>NZ_JBQYLY010000001.1:0-5007500 GCF_052682255.1 Pseudomonas sp. 32A
AATACAGGCAGTATAAAATCAATATACTTGGACTGGAACATTTTCCAAGACATCATTCAAGACAGAAAAAGCTCTCGTCTTGTAGAAAATTTGAGCGCAGGGAGGAATAAGGGTTACTTGACGCCATATTCTCATGCTCACATTAGTGATTTGTTGAGGTGTTCTAATGCAAGCTACATCAAGAAAGACCTTGAGCAATTGGCAATAATTACGGAGGGGTGGTGTATAGGCCCGCATAAAAACGGTTCAGGATTTTGCGTGGATAAAATACCTCCCGGCTTAGTATATGAGGCAATGGCAGCGGATCAAAAAAACACACCAGAACTGAAAAATTTAAAATTCGATTTTCTGTCCTATAAAGTTGATGTGGCCAAACTTTCCGGTGGAAATGTTCTGGTTCCTTTCTTAGACCGGTTCCACGGAGTAATGTCTCCCGGATTACTGGAAAGCTTCGTAGATCACCTTCAGGAAAATGGCCTCGCAGATCACAAGCTCCAAAGAAATTTTAGAAGCTCACTCATAGAAATCGTCAGATTGAACCAGCCGGCGGCTGAAGAAATAAGAGAATGGCCTATATATAGTTACTTGCTTTCGCCTCCAGAGGAGATTGAACGGAATTTTATCTCTATCTTTCAATCTTTTCTTAATGTTGACGGTCGTTCAATAGATACGATCAGTGAAGAGGATAAATTCACGATCGCCTATGGGATTCTTGATTTTTTCCCCGTTTTTAAAGAGAAAATTGAAAAGAAAAACAACCTGAACAACATGCTTACTGATGCGCTGCATGTCTATATAGCACTCAAAGTGCTCATATTTTATTTGCGGGGATAAAAAATCAGTTGCGAAAGCCAAGATTATCTACCGTGCCTTCCAAGTAAAAACTAAAATTTATTATGTGGACAATTTTATAAACAATGTAGAGCTTTAGAGTCATGTAGGTGATTCTCGGATCTTTATTGCGCTGTGCTGCATTAATGCATCTTCTACGCGGCTTTTTAAGATTGTCAGACAATTTTTCGAAAGTAGATCAGCTAACGTCCGCTCCCCAGAGGCATAATAGAATGAGTCGTAATTTTAAAGCGTTAAAGCCTGAGATTTTAGAAAAATTCAAGCATCAGTGTGCTTATTGCGGAGTCAAACTTTACGATCCGTTAATGGCGGATATCGAACACTTCTATCCCAAATCCACCTACCCGCACATGGCTCTTGATAAAGGCAATATGCTTATTGCGTGTCGAGCATGCAATATGATTAAAGGCGCGAGTTTTCCTGTTGCCGATGACGGACGACCTTTACTACTAAATCCGTTGCATGATGATTTTTCTAAGCACATAAAGCAAAATGAAAACGGATACTTGGAAGGCGTAACGGAACAAGGAGAGGTAACGATATCGGTATTGCAATTAAACCGACCTTCGCTCATAGAGCAACGCATACTAGAAGTTATTGGAAACAGGTTCTCTGGTGGTAAAGTATTGTCAGAGCATGATGTCTATATGACATTTACAAGCAGTATGCAAAATGTCATTGAGCTCAATGGCATTAAGCTGGATGATGGTAAAAGTCTGCAAAAGCAAATGGCGTACATGCTTTATGCAAATGTGATTACATCTTTGGAGACATATCTGTGCGATCGGTTTATATCGCTTGTTCAAGGTAATAAGGGGAATCTACGGGCCTTCGTTGAAAACTTCAATGAATACGGCCAAGAAAAATTCTTTATTGCAGAGTTGTTCAAGGTGCATGAAGGGATAGAGGCAAAAGCAATTGAGTCAATGAAAAGCGTCCTGTACCACAACTTGCCAAAAGTAAGCGGTATGTACCGGGATACATTTGGGGTTGATTTTCCTGTTTTCACAGAAGTTTTTAAAAGTGTATTGATTCGGCACGATCTGGTTCATCGAGCTGGTAAAACGAAAGCTGGTGACTTTCATGATCTAACCGCTGAGTCGGTCGAGACAGTTGTTAGCGAATGCTCAAAGTTCGTAGAGCAGTTGGAAAAGGAATTGAGGTCCAATACTTGAATGTTTACTGTTCGGTCCAGCGAGAAGCTTGTGCAACAATTGAATGAGTTAGCGGCCGAATGCGGGCTTCTGCGAAAGTTCGCTAGCGACCCTAATCAGCCGGTCGTGTCGCAGGGTTGAATGATCGCAATGGAGTGGAGTAGATCCTCAGCGATGAGTCTTCCCCCTAGCGACTGCTTTTCTGAAAAATCACTTTTATTTCCACTGCGGGACGCATGTCAGGACATCTGCCCTTCAGGCTATTCATCCGTAGGAATACGCCTCACACTACGGTGCGCCGGCGCTCGTAGAGATGGAAGGCGTCCGAGTGCCTGCCGTAATTTGCGAAGAGCGCCCCAGTCCAATCCGGCGTTTAGCGCCCTCTGGTTAAACTGCGCCATAGACAGAACGCATTCCCTAGGAAAGCCACCGACACGTGTCCGATGGAATTCCCATGTCGACTGGATTAGGAATCGGTCGGCGTTGGCGCCAGTTTCTCGGAACCAGCTCGCCATGCTGCGGTAAATCTTGCGTGCTCGAACCACGAAGAGCGCACCAAAAATGGACTTTTGGTCTGCGAAGTCAACATTCAGAGCGACACACATCGCGTTCCAATATTGGATGAAAACGAGGTTGTGTTTGTCTAGGCAATCGTCATTAGAGAACTGAATACTTAGCCTCAGGACGCTGTAGGAAAGCTGTTCGTTGCGAGACATCCAGAAAGTGTGCACCGACCCGATTTGAGAATCGTCTATGAGTATCCCATCTGGTCCAGTCAGTGCGTCAAGAATTGGCTTTGTGATGTTGTCAATATCACCCACCTTGTCCGTCTCTTGGCGTTGGATGCTGTGGAGGTACCAAGCAAACTCGATCTGCACGCTACCGGAGATTAGCCACTTGAACTGCGAGAGTTCACGCTGAATCGCTTGAGTGAGTTCTTGCTTTCGTTCCGAGCGAGATTGAGTGCTCACAATTTCATCAAAGTGAAGCTCCAAGCTGACCGAAGCCGTTGCCATTTCTTCGATGAGGTATTGATTGTTTTGGTCGCAATTAGATGTTTTGACGGAGATGTGAAGCATGGCGCATATATTCCATTGGGGCTGTGCTGTGGAAATGGTCTTCTAGCGTTCCCTTGCACAAAGTGGAGATGCATTCGAGCAGAGAAGAGTGTGTCACTAAGCTAGCTTTCACCCATGTTATCCACTGGGTTCCGATATCTGCAATGGGCTCACTAACTGGAGGGGTGGAGTTCCGCTTTTTGCCGACTTCTGCCTGTCAAAAACACCTAGTGTGCTGACCTCGACTGACCCAGTGGTGCGCAAATGATGCTCCGTCTGTGCGATTACCGCACGGACCGGTGTGGGTCGATCAAGCTAGCTTCGCGGCCAGCTCCTCCGCAGTAATGTTGTAATACCGCTTCAGCATGTTCACCTCCCGATGCCCCGTCACGCTCGCGAGCTCGATCAAATTCGGCAGTTTGGTCGCCAGCCGACAGGTCGCTTCATGCCGCAGGTCGTGAAAGCGCAGGTTGATCAGGAAGTCTTCCTGAGGAGTTACCTGCGCCACCCCGCAATCTCCCAAGTATTTCAGCCTCGCACGCTCCAGACCTCGCACAAAGGCCTTCTTGAGCGCATCAGCGGTGGTGGGAAAAACTCGACCGCACAGCGAGCGCGGCAAGTCCTTCAACAGCTGGATGGCGTTAGGCGAAAGCGGAACAGTTCTGGGCAGGCCGTTCTTGGTTGCGGGCAGGTGCGCGGTTCTACGTTCCAGGTTCACATGCTTCCAGCGCAGCTCTAAAATCTCGCCCCGGCGCATGGCTGTCTCAATCGCGAGTTGGACGATGGGCCGTATCCATGGATTGTGTGATGCATCGGCGTAGGTCCCATCAGCACGTCGCTCACGGAGCTCTAACGCGCCGAGCATGTATTGCTCTTCAATGGGGTCCAATCGTCGCGAACGTTCGTCGTTGTAGCTTGGACGGCTGACCATCCTGACTGGATTCTCGGCCAGATGAATGCCCCACTCACGGCGAGCGACTTCAATCACACACTGAAACAAAGCCAGCTCACGCTTAACGGTATTACCCTTGCGAATCTTCAGGCGCTCGTCGCGGTAACGGGCAAAGTCGGAGGAGGTGAGGGTGGCAACGATGCGCGTAGCCAATGGATGACGCTTGAGCGCTTCCAGGCGTTTGATTTCCGAGTAAGCGCCTTTGTGCTTCGGAGCAATCTCGGAGATGTAGCGATCGATGAGTTGATGAAAGGCAGTGCGTTCAGCCTCGACCCGAGAGACAAAAATACCCCGGTCGATTTCGCTTTCGATCATGCGTGCCCAGGCCTGGGCATCGGCTTTGGTTTCAAAGGTTTTGCGCTGGGCTGGATAACCCTTACGGCGGATTTGCGCTTCCCACTGATACTCGCCGCGATTCCTGATTGTTGCCATTTCGACCATTCCCGCCACTTTTGAGTGTGGCAAATTTGTGGCAAAAACGACTTTCAGGACTAGGACAGGTTTCTGTCAGGAGCGCTATCCCCTTGTAATACAAGGGAAAGAAGATGGTGCACCCGGCGGGATTCGAACCCACGACCCCTGCCTTCGGAGGGCAGTACTCTATCCAGCTGAGCTACGGATGCTTGTGCGGGCGACATCATACCCATGTCGACCTTGGGCGTCCATGCCGCTTTTCGCCCGGCCGCCCGTAGGAATACGCGCTGCTGGCGCCCTGTGCCGGGCGTCTCGGTGCAATACGGTTGAACTCGCCTGCAACACGCTGATCAGAAAAATGGAGCAAATGCGCCGTTTTCGTTCTTTTTTTCGAACAGACTATTGCCCTGCACCCCCATTGATCCTAGGATTCGTTTGAGATTTCAAACGCTCCTGCCTGGGTGCTGAACCGCACATTTGTCCTTTCGTGCGCTATTTACGTGCTTGCGCCCAGTGAATGATTTCCCTGACGGCAGCCCTCAAGGCGCCTTTCAACAACTCTAATTCGCTCCGCGCGTGCGCGGTGCTGTTAAGGAAAGCCGACATGCAGCTCAAAGACACCCAGTTGTTCCGCCAGCAAGCCTTCATTGATGGCGCTTGGGTCGATGCGGACAACGGTCAAACGATCAAGGTCAACAACCCCGCTACCGGCGAAATCCTCGGTACCGTGCCAAAAATGGGCGCCGCCGAAACCCGTCGCGCCATTGAAGCAGCTGACAAGGCCCTGCCGGCCTGGCGTGCACTTACCGCCAAGGACCGCGCCAACAAGCTGCGTCGCTGGTTCGAGCTGATTATCGAGAACCAGGACGACCTGGCTCGCCTGATGACCCTGGAGCAGGGCAAGCCGCTGGCCGAAGCCAAGGGCGAAATCGTTTACGCCGCTTCGTTCATCGAGTGGTTCGCCGAAGAAGCCAAGCGCGTCTACGGTGATGTGATCCCCGGCCACCAGCCGGACAAGCGCCTGATCGTGATCAAGCAACCGATCGGCGTTACCGCTGCCATCACGCCGTGGAACTTCCCGGCCGCGATGATCACCCGTAAAGCCGGCCCGGCCTTGGCCGCTGGTTGCACCATGGTGCTCAAGCCTGCATCGCAAACCCCGTTCTCCGCGTTCGCCCTGGCTGAACTGGCCCAGCGTGCCGGCATTCCGAAAGGCGTGTTCAGCGTGGTTTCCGGCAGCGCCGGCGATATCGGCAGCGAACTGACCAGCAACCCGATCGTGCGTAAATTGTCCTTCACCGGCTCCACCGAAATCGGTCGCCAGCTGATGGCCGAATGCGCCAAGGACATCAAGAAAGTCTCCCTGGAACTGGGCGGCAACGCGCCGTTCATCGTGTTCGACGACGCAGACCTGGATAAGGCCGTCGAAGGCGCGATCATTTCCAAGTACCGCAACAATGGCCAGACCTGCGTCTGCGCCAACCGTCTGTACATCCAGGATTCGGTGTACGACGCGTTCGCTGAAAAACTGAAAGTGGCGGTGGCCAAGCTGAAGATCGGCAACGGTCTGGAAGAAGGCACCACCACCGGCCCGCTGATTGACGAGAAGGCCGTGGCCAAGGTTCAGGAGCACATCGCTGATGCCCTGAGCAAAGGCGCGACCCTGTTGGCCGGCGGCAAGGTGATGGAAGGCAACTTCTTCGAGCCGACCATCCTGGTCAACGTGCCGAAAGACGCCGCCGTGGCCAAGGAAGAGACCTTCGGCCCACTGGCGCCGCTGTTCCGCTTCAAAGACGAAGCCGAAGTGATCGCGATGTCCAACGACACCGAGTTCGGCCTGGCTTCCTACTTCTATGCCCGCGACCTGGGCCGTGTGTTCCGTGTGGCTGAAGCCCTGGAATATGGCATGGTCGGCGTCAACACCGGGTTGATCTCCAACGAAGTGGCGCCGTTCGGCGGCATCAAGGCTTCGGGCCTGGGCCGTGAAGGCTCCAAGTACGGGATCGAGGATTACCTGGAAATCAAATACCTCTGCCTGGGCATCTAAGCCCGGCGCGAGATTGCAGTAAACGCAAAGGGCACGAGAGCGCTGTCCCTTTGCGTGTTTCACACCGTTATTCGTAGTGGCCGGGAAAGCTGTGGCAGTCGATCATCGCATGCTGCCGTAGTTGCCTCCCCGCCACGTATTCCTTGGACCACGCCACCCGATGAGTGGCGAATGAGGACTTTATGAGCAAGACCAACGCATCCCTGATGAAACGCCGCGAAGCCGCTGTACCGCGCGGTGTTGGCCAGATTCACCCGATCTTCGCCGAGTCGGCGAAGAACGCCACCGTGACCGACGTTGAAGGTCGCGAGTTCATCGATTTCGCCGGCGGTATCGCCGTGCTGAACACCGGTCACGTGCACCCGAAAATCATCGCGGCCGTGACCGAACAGCTGAACAAGCTGACGCACACCTGCTTCCAGGTACTGGCCTACGAGCCGTACGTTGAGCTGTGCGAAAAAGTTAACGCCAAGGTGCCGGGTGATTTCGCCAAGAAAACCCTGCTGGTCACCACCGGTTCTGAAGCGGTAGAAAACGCCGTGAAGATCGCCCGTGCCGCCACTGGCCGTGCTGGCGTGATCGCGTTCACCGGCGCTTACCACGGTCGCACCATGATGACCCTGGGCCTGACCGGTAAAGTCGTGCCGTACTCGGCCGGCATGGGCCTGATGCCAGGCGGCGTGTTCCGCGCGCTGTTCCCGAACGAACTGCACGGTGTGAGCGATGACGACTCCATCGCCAGCATCGAACGCATCTTCAAGAACGATGCCGAGCCGCGTGATATCGCTGCCATCATCATCGAGCCGGTGCAGGGCGAAGGCGGTTTCTACGTCGCGCCTAAATCGTTCATGAAGCGCCTGCGCGAACTGTGCGACAAGCACGGCATCCTGCTGATCGCCGACGAAGTGCAAACCGGTGCTGGCCGTACTGGTACCTTTTTCGCCATGGAACAGATGGGCGTTGCCGCCGACCTGACCACCTTCGCCAAATCCATCGCAGGCGGCTTCCCGCTGGCCGGCGTGTGCGGCAAGGCTGAATACATGGATGCCATCGCGCCGGGTGGCCTGGGCGGCACCTACGCCGGTAGCCCGATCGCTTGCGCTGCGGCCCTGGCCGTGATGGACGTGTTCGAAGAAGAGCACCTGCTGGACCGCTGCAAGGCTGTCGGCGAGCGCCTGGTGACCGGCCTGAAAGCTATCCAGGCCAAGTACCCGGTAATCGGCGACGTGCGTGCCTTGGGCGCGATGATTGCGGTCGAGCTGTTCGAAGATGGCGACAGCCACAAGCCGAACGCCGCTGCTGTTGCTTCCGTGGTGGCCAAGGCTCGCGACAAGGGCTTGATCCTGCTGTCCTGCGGCACCTACGGCAACGTGTTGCGCGTGCTGGTTCCGCTGACCTCGCCGGACGAGCAGTTGGACAAAGGCCTGGCGATCATCGAAGAGTGCTTCTCCGAGCTGTGATCGAAAGTTGACCTGATCGACAAAAAACCCGCTTAGGCGGGTTTTTTTGTGCCCGATGAACGGTATTCAGCCGTTGTTCATTGTACCCAGGCGGCTCCTTTGTCTAAGGTGCTGGTATTGCCGATGGAGCGTGCTGGATGACTGCTGTTGATTTACCTGCTGTACCCCGTGTGCTGATTGCCGAGGCCGACCCTTGGTCCCGGGATTTGCTCAAGCAGGTGTTGCTGAATGTGCGCTGTGACGCACGGCTGGATGTGTGTGCCGATGGCCAGCAGGCCGCCGAGCTGCTGCGTGACAAACCCTACGACCTGATCATCGCCGACTGGGAGCTGCCCGGCGTCGATGGCCTGAGCCTGTTGCACAGCGTGCGCCAGCAACGGCGAACGCCGCTGTTGCCGTTTATCCTGCTGGGCACCCGCAACGACAGCGCCAGCGTGCACGAAGTCTTGCCCCTGGCGCCGACGGCGTACCTGACCAAACCCTTGAACATGGAAAGCCTGACCCAGCGCCTGCAAGACTTGCTGTTGAATGAAGGCGAAACGGTGTATTGCGAAGTCCCGGCCCTGGCGCCGGGCATGACCTTGCCGGTGTTTCTGGAGCGGCGCCGCGAAGCCTCCGATGGCGCGCCGCTGCGAGTCGACGTACAGGCTGCGGTGCAATACAGCCTGGAACCGGAGGGCCTGGACCTCAAGCGCCTGGAAGAGCAGGTGCGCATGGACCCGCAAATCACCGCCGTGCTGATCGCCGCCGCCAACAGCGCCGGGTATCACGGCTCGCCGGTACAAACCCTGGCCATGGCCCTGCACAAGCTGGCGGCCGGGCAGAGCATGAACCTGATCCTGGGGCTGGCCCTCAAGCACAACGTGGTGCTGAGCGACCCTGGCCTCAGGGATTACGCCGAGCGTTACTGGCAGCTTTCCCAACGTACTGCCGATTACGCCCGCAGCCTGGGGCGCATGCTCGACCTTGATCACGAGCGCTGCTACAGCGCCGGCATCCTCCATCGCCTCGGCGACCTGGCCTTGCTGCGGTGCCTGCAAGACTGGTTGCAGGGTGGCGGCGAACTGGATGACGAAGCGATTGGCGAGTCTCTCTACACCTTCGGCGCGGCCTATGGCTCGGCGTTGCGCACGCGCTGGCGCTTGCCGCTGGAGCTGCGCCAGTTGATCGCGGCGATTTACTCGTTGGAAGGCGGGGTGTATTCCCGGGAAGCGCTGGTGGTGAACCTGGCGGCGCAGCTGGCGCGGCTGACCGAGCATGAAGGCGTTGAGGCGCTGGCGAAAAGCAAGACGGCGCGCCTGCTCAAGGTGGGTTTGCCGGAATTGACGCGTATGCGCAAAACCTAGCAGGCGATGCGGGCCAGTGTGGGAGCTGGCTTGCCTGCGATAGGATCATCCCGGTACAACTGGCACACCAAGGTGCCTGCATCGCGGGCAAGCCCGGCTCCCACAGGTAATCGCGTAGCGTCAGCCGACGAGCACGCGGTTTTTGCCTTGGCGCTTGGCCTCGTACATCGCGGCGTCGGCGCGGGCGAACAGGCTGTCGACGTTGGCATCCTCGGCCGTCAGGCTGGCCAGGCCCTGGCTGACGGTGACCGCGAAGCTCTCACCGTCATGGCTGAAACTCAGTTGCGCAATCTCATGCCCCAGGCGTTCGGCCACCTGCATTGCCATCTCCGGTGCGCAACCGGGCAGCACGGCGGCGAATTCTTCGCCACCAATGCGCCCGAACAGGTCGCCACGGCGCAGAACCCCTCGACCGCTCTCGGCGATACGCTGCAACACCTGATCGCCCTCCAGGTGGCCGTAGGTGTCGTTGACCACTTTGAAGTCATCAATGTCCAGCAACAGGAACGCCAAAGGTGTGCCCTGCAGGCAGGCACGTTCGAACTCGTGGTGGGCGCACTCGAAGAAGTGTCGACGGTTGCTGCTGCGGGTCAGCACGTCGGTGGTGGCCAGGCGATGCAACTCAAGCTCAAGCTGCTTCTTTTCAGTGATGTCCTCGGCCATGCCGACGACGATCACCGGCTGGCCGGGCTCGGCCTGCTGGCTGATGTAGCACTTGTCGCTGAGCCAGCGGATCTGCCCGTCGGCGGTGATGATGCGGTACTCGCGGTCTTCCACGGCGCCGCTGTGCAGCACTTGGGCCAGGCTGTGCTCGGCGTAGTCGAGGTCTTCGGGGTGAATGCTGTTGCGCCATTCCCGATGGTCCGCCAGCAGCATGCCTGCCGTACGTCCGAAAACCCGCTCATAGGCCGGGCTGACATACAGCACGCGGCGGGTGTCCCACTCGATGGCCCAGAGCACGGCATTCACGCTGACCAGCAGTGAACTCAGCAGTTGCTCGCGTTCACTCAAGCGTTCCACTTCGCCCTGGGCATGCATCAGCGCCAGCAACGTAGCGGCGGCGGCCGGTCGTGGCTGATCGTGGACGGGGGTGTCGGTGAAGGTCTTTTCGGGGACCATCGGCACAACTCTCTCTGGGCATGCCGCGGGGTTGGGCAGCGGTCACAACAAGGGCCGCCGGGATGGCGAAGTGTTGTTTGAGAGGGGGAATTTGCAGCTAAGTTCCGTTATCAGCGCCGATTTGAGGCGACCAAGAAATGGCGCCAGAAACATGTAGGAGCGAGCTTGCTCGCGAAGGGCGTCAACGATAACGCGTGCTGTCTGGCTGCACGCGGTGTAATTGGGCCCTTCGCGAGCAAGCTCGCTCCTACAGTGATCAGACCGCGGCAGGCCGCAGCGAATACGTCTTCAGTTGGTGGGCAAAGTCCCGCAGGGATTGAATCCCGCTGGCCTCGGCCTCGTGTACCCATTCCTTGATCGCCGCCAGCATGTCGTGGCCGTTGGTGCTGGTTTTCAGCCAGATCTGTTGCAGCGCCAGGCGCTTCTCGTAGATCACTTTCAGGGCCTGGCTGTGTTCCAGCATGCTTTGGATGCGCACGTGGTGACGGTCATCCAGCAGGCTGGTTTCCCGCGACAGCAGGCGCTTGGCGCGATGGAATTGGTGACGCACCGAGTGATCGACCTTCTCCAGTTCCTGCTTGACCAGCGGGCCAATCACCAACTTGCGGTACTGGGCCATGATCTGGAAGCGGTTGTTGAGGATCGCCATGGCGGTGTCCATGTCCAGGTGGCCCTTGCCTTCAACCCGGTGGGCGATCGGCGCAACCCGTTGCACTTTGGCCAGGCGCAGGAAGCTGAACACTTTGATCCAGGCCCAGCCCAGGTCGAACTCCCATTTCTTCACCGACAGCTTGGCGGAGTTGGGGTAGGTGTGGTGGTTGTTATGCAGCTCTTCGCCGCCAACGATGATGCCCCAGGGAATCAGGTTGGTCGCCGCGTCGCGGCATTCGAAATTGCGGTAGCCGATGGCATGGCCCAGGCCGTTGATCACGCCGGCGGCCCAGAACGGAATCCACATCATCTGGATGGCCCAGATGGTGATGCCGATGGTGCCGAACAGCAGCAGGTCGATCACGCCCATGATCGCCACGCCCAACAGCGGGTAGGGGGTGTAGAGCTTGCGTTCGATCCAGTCTTCCGGGCAGTTTTTGCCGTAGATGCGCAGGGTCTCGGGGTTTTCGGCCTCGGCGCGGTACAGCTCGGCGCCTTTGCGCAGGACCGTGGACAGGCCCTTGATCACCGGGCTGTGGGGATCGTCGACGGTTTCGCACTTGGCGTGGTGTTTGCGGTGGATAGCGGTCCACTCGCGGGTGTTCTGCGCCGTGGTGAGCCACAGCCAGAAGCGGAAGAAGTGTTTCAGGCCAGCATTGAGCTCCAGGGAGCGGTGGGCTGAATAGCGGTGCAGATAGACCGTGACCCCGACAATGGTCACGTGGGTCATCAACAGGGTGACTGCCACCAGTTGCCAGGCCGACAAGTCAAGAAAACCGTTGTACCACATAGGCTGTATGGCCCTCAGATAAAGAAAAAACCAGCTTGCGCATTATCACTAAGCCTACAGATAAAACCAGCCGCCCTTTCAGATAGGAGTGACTGGATGTTTCTTATTCTATAATCCGTAACCTTTGTAGGGCGAATCTGGTTTTTTAGTAAGGATTACTAAACATATGCTGTTTTCATACCGAGGTGCCCTGCGTGCAGGGCTGGTGTACCTGCTGGTTTCGATTGTGTGGATTCAGCTCAGCCATCAGGTATTGATCAACTTTATTGATGAACCCGTGGAATTGGACCGCTGGCTTCAGATGCGCGGCTACGTGTGGGTCAGCCTCAGCGCGCTGGCGATCTACCTGCTGTGCGCCCGTTTTGCCCGGGCGAACCTGGTCCAGCAGCCACTGCGGGAAAACCGTGAGCGCCTGCGCCAGGCCGCTGCCGTATTCGATTGCACCCGTGAAGGTGTGCTGGTCACTGACGCCCAAGGGCTGATTGTTCACGTCAACCGGGCCTTTATCGAAATTACCGGCTACCAGTGCGAAGACGTCATGGGCCACCAGCCCAGCCTGTTTAAGTCCGGACGCCACTCGGCCAGTTTCTACCGGTCCATGTTCCAGACCCTGGAGCGCGACGGTGAATGGAGCGGCGAAATCTGGAACCGCCGAAAAAGCGGCGAAATCTACCCCCAGTGGCAGACCATCCGGGTGATCCGCGATGATCAGGGCCAGATCAGCCACTACGTCGCGGTGTTCTCCGACATCAGCGCCATCAAGCACTCCGAGCACGAGTTGGCGCACCTGGCCCACCACGACCCACTGACCGACCTGCCCAACCGCCTGCTGTTCACCGACCGCGCCGAACAGGCCCTGGCGTCGGCGCAGGCCCATAAACGTGGCTGTGCCTTGCTGCTGCTCGACCTCGACCACTTCAAGATCATCAACGACAGCCTCGGCCATAACGTCGGCGACCAGTTGCTCAAGACGGTCGGCGAGCGCCTGCAAGGCCTGTTCGGCCCCGGTGTGACCCTGGCACGGTTGGGCGGCGATGAATTCGCGGTCTTGGCGGAGAGTTGTCCACAGCTGGTCCAGGCTGCCGCGCTGGCACAACGTATTCTCGACGCGATGAAAGAGCCGTTCATCTTCGACGGTCATCAACTGTTTATCAGCGCCAGCATCGGCATCAGCCTGTTCCCCAGCGATGCCCTGAGCGCCGAGCAACTGCTGCGCAACGCCGACTCCGCGTTGTTCAAGGCCAAAAGCGCTGGTCGCGAAGGCTACGCCTTGTACACCGAAGAACTCACGGCCCACGCCCAGCACCGGGTGGAAATGGCCGGCGAACTGCGCCGCGCCCTGGAGCAGCAAGAGCTGCGGGTCTATTACCAGCCGGTGCACGAGCTACAGAACAGCCGCCTGATTGGCGTCGAAGCCCTGGTGCGCTGGCAGCACCCGGAGCGCGGGCTGGTGCCGCCGGGAGACTTCATCCCGATTGCCGAGCGTACCGGGCTGATTGCCGACATCGACGCCTGGGTCATGGACCAGGCCTGCCGCCAGATGTGCCAGTGGCTGGCCGACGGCGCGCCGCTCACCTTTCTCGCGGTGAATGTGTCCAGTCGCCTGTTTGCCCGGCGCGAGCTGTACGACCAAGTGGCCAAGGTATTGCACGACACCGGGCTGGATCCGGCGTTTCTGGAGTTGGAAGTGACCGAAAGCGCGGTCATGGAAGATCCGGAAGTCGCCCTTGAGCAAATGCACCGCCTGCGGGAGCTGGGCTTGCGCCTGGCGATTGACGACTTTGGCACCGGTTACTCATCGCTGCTGCGGCTCAAGCGGCTGCCGGTGCAGAAGCTCAAGATCGATCAGGGTTTTGTCGCCGGGTTGCCGTGGGATGAGGACGATGCGGCGATTGTGCGAGTGGTCATTGCGTTGGCGCAGAGCATGGGCATGCAGGTGCATGCCGAGGGCATCGAGCAGGTCGATCAGGCGCGGTTTCTGTTGGACCAACAGTGCGACCTGGGCCAAGGGTACTGGTTTGGTCGGCCGATGCCGGCCAGTGAGCTGGATTGGGCGAGGGCGCCTGCGATTCGTTAGACACAACGCGGTCAATGTGGGAGCTGGGCTTGCCCGCGATGAGGCCATCACAGGCGACATCCCTGTTGACTGATACACCGCCATCGCGGGCAAGCCCGGCTCCCACAGGGTTTTGTGAAGGCATGCATGAGTATTTTTCATCCTGAAAACCACTGCAACCCCACGTCCCACCAGAAAATTCTTTCTGGTTATATAAACATTCTTAAATAGTATTTTTAAGAATATCCGCGCTTATCTACTATCGCCCTCACGCCGCAAGCAGTGCCGCCACTGCGAGGCACTTCTCATTTCAGGAGCACGACCATGAGCGCATCTCTACGTAGCGTTGACGGCCAGGACGAAGCAGCCATTTTGCGCGAGATCCAGAGCGCCCTGCGCGATCTGCGGTTTGGTGCGGTGGAAATCACTGTGCACAACGCCCAGGTAGTACAGATCGAACGCAAAGAGAAATTCCGTTTGCAGAACCCGGGCAACAAACCGAGCTGAGCAAGATCGGCGATTCGATTGCAAGACCCGCAACTATAAGAAAAAGCCAACACCCAAGAATTTCAGGAGCCTTCTATGTCGTCGATTCGCCGTTATGCCCTGGCAGCACTGGCCAGTGCCGTGTTTGCCGGTTCCGCCGTTGCCAAGGATTACGAACTGCTCAACGTGTCTTACGACCCGACCCGCGAGCTTTACCAGGACTACAACGCTGAATTCACCAGCTTCTGGAAGCAGTCGCACCCGGACGACAACGTCAAGATCCAGCAATCCCACGGCGGTTCGGGCAAGCAAGGCCGTGCGGTGATCGATGGCCTGCGTGCCGACGTCGTAACCCTGGCCCTGGCCGGTGACATCGACGAAATCGCAAAGCTGGGCAAGACCCTGCCGGAAAACTGGCAAACCCGCCTGCCGGACGCCAGCACTCCGTACACCTCGACCATCGTGTTCCTGGTGCGCAAGGGCAACCCTAAAGGCATCAAGGATTGGGGCGACCTGATCAAGAAAGACGTTTCCGTGATCACCCCGAACCCGAAAACCTCCGGCGGCGCCCGCTGGAACTTCCTCGCCGCCTGGGCCTATGGCCTGAAAGCCGGTGGCAGCGAAGCCAAGGCCCAGGAATACGTGAAAGAGCTGTTCAAGCACGTGCCGATCCTCGACACCGGCGCTCGCGGTTCGACCATCACCTTCGTCAACAACGGTCAGGGTGACGTGTTGCTGGCCTGGGAAAACGAAGCCTTCCTGGCCCTGAAAGAAGACGGCGGCGCCGACAAGTTCGACATCGTTGTCCCTTCGCTGTCGATCCTCGCCGAGCCGCCAGTGGCCGTGGTCGACAAGAACGCCGAGAAAAAGGGCAACACCGAGATCGCTACCGAATACCTCAAGCACCTGTACAGCCCGGCTGGCCAGGAGATTGCGGCGAAGAACTTCTACCGCCCACGCGATGAGAAAGTCGCCGCCAAATACGCCCAGCAGTTCCCGAAACTGGACCTGGTGACTATCGACAAAGACTTCGGCGGCTGGAAAACTGCCCAACCGAAATTCTTCAATGACGGTGGCGTGTTCGACCAGATCTACTCGGCCCAGTAGGCGCGAGCTTGCTCGCGAAAAACTTCATGACGCCGCGTGCTTCCTGACTGCCCGCGTTATCGTTGACGTTTTTCGCGGGCAAGCCCCGCTCCTACAGGGATCAGGAGCCCGCATTCGTTTGCGGGTTTTGCATGTCCGTTCCGCTAACCAAGGACTCTTATGTCGCGTCGTATCTCCCCCGTCATACCCGGCTTCGGGCTGACGCTGGGCTACACCGTGGTGTACCTCAGCCTGATCGTACTCATCCCCCTGGCGGCGATGTTTGTACATGCCGCTCAACTCACCTGGGATCAGTTCTGGAACATCATCACCGCACCCCGTGTGCTGGCGGCGTTGAAACTGAGCTTCGGCACTGCGTTGTATGCCGCGATCATCAACGGCGTGATCGGTACCCTGCTGGCCTGGGTGCTGGTGCGCTATACCTTCCCCGGGCGCAAGATCATCGATGCGATGATCGACCTGCCGTTCGCCCTGCCCACCGCCGTCGCCGGTATTGCGCTCACGGCGCTGTACACGCCCACCGGCCTGGTAGGCCAGTTCGCTGCCGACCTGGGCTTCAAGATCGCCTACACCCCCTTGGGCATCACCCTGGCACTGACCTTCGTCACGCTGCCCTTCGTGGTGCGTACGGTGCAGCCGGTGTTGGCCGATATC
The DNA here is from genome assembly GCF_052682255.1 of Pseudomonas sp. 32A. NCBI lineage: Bacteria > Pseudomonadati > Pseudomonadota > Gammaproteobacteria > Pseudomonadales > Pseudomonadaceae > Pseudomonas > Pseudomonas sp. 32A. The sequence continues at coordinate 16,147 of NZ_JBQYLY010000001.1, forward strand.
CCCCGGGAAATCGAAGAAGCGGCCGCCTGCCTTGGCGCCAAGCCCTTGCAAGTGTTTCGCTACATCCTGGTGCCGGCGCTGCTGCCGGCCTGGTTGACCGGCTTCGCCCTGGCGTTTGCACGAGGTGTCGGTGAGTACGGTTCGGTGATCTTCATCGCCGGCAACATGCCGATGAAAACCGAGATCCTGCCGCTGCTGATCATGGTCAAGCTCGACCAATACGACTACCACGGCGCCACGTCCATCGGTGTGCTGATGCTGGTGGTTTCCTTTGTCCTGTTGCTGCTGATCAACTTGCTGCAGCGGCGCATCGAACACCCATAAGGAGGCGCGGAACATGTCCCAATCGTCTATTTCCGCCGCGTCCTCGGCCAACGCTGCCCGTCGTGGCAGTGCGGTGTCCCGACGCATCCTGATCAGCCTTGGCTGGCTGGTGTTCTTCCTGTTTTTGCTGCTGCCGCTGTTTATCGTGGTGTCCCAGGGCCTGAAGAATGGCCTGGGTGCATTCTTCACCGCGATCCTTGAGCCGGACGCGCTGTCGGCGCTGAAACTCACGGTGATCGCCGTGGCGATTTCGGTACCGCTCAACGTGGTGTTCGGTGTCAGTGCCGCCTGGTGCGTGAGCAAGTACTCGTTCCGTGGCAAAAGTATCCTGGTGACCCTGATCGACCTGCCGTTCTCGGTCTCGCCGGTGATCGCCGGCCTGGTCTACGTGTTGATGTTCGGCGCCCAGGGCTTCTTTGGCCCGTGGCTGCAGGACCATGACATCCAGATCGTGTTTGCCTTGCCGGGCATCGTGCTGGCGACCATCTTCGTCACCGTGCCGTTCGTGGCTCGTGAGCTGATCCCGCTGATGCAGGAGCAGGGCACCCAGGAAGAAGAGGCCGCGCGCCTGCTGGGCGCCAACGGTTGGCAGATGTTCTGGCATGTCACGGTGCCGAACATCAAGTGGGGCCTGATCTACGGCGTGGTGCTGTGTACCGCGCGGGCCATGGGTGAGTTCGGTGCGGTGTCGGTGGTGTCCGGCCACATTCGCGGCGTAACCAACACCTTGCCGCTGCACGTCGAGATCCTCTACAACGAATACAACCACGTCGCCGCGTTTGCCGTCGCGAGTCTGTTGCTGATCCTGGCGCTCTTCATCCTGCTGCTCAAGCAGTGGAGCGAGAACCGTATTAACCGCCTGCGCGCCGGTGCGGCTGAGGAATAAGTCATGTCGATCGAAGTCCGTAATGTCAGCAAGAATTTCAACGCCTTCAAGGCCCTGAACAGCATCAATCTGGACATCCAGAGTGGCGAGCTGGTGGCGTTGCTGGGCCCGTCCGGCTGCGGCAAGACCACCTTGCTGCGGATCATCGCCGGGCTCGAAACCCCGGATGCCGGCAGCATTGTGTTCCACGGTGAAGACGTCTCCGGCCACGACGTGCGTGATCGTAACGTCGGCTTTGTGTTCCAGCACTACGCGCTGTTTCGCCACATGACGGTGTTCGACAACGTCGCGTTCGGCCTGCGCATGAAACCGAAAAACCAGCGCCCCACCGAAAGCCAGATCGCGGTAAAAGTCCATGAGTTGCTGAACATGGTGCAGCTCGATTGGCTCTCGGATCGCTACCCGGAACAACTCTCCGGCGGCCAGCGCCAGCGTATCGCCCTGGCCCGCGCTTTGGCGGTAGAGCCTAAAGTGCTGCTGCTGGATGAACCGTTCGGTGCCCTGGATGCCAAGGTCCGTAAAGAACTGCGCCGCTGGCTGGCGCGGCTGCACGAAGACATCAACCTGACGTCGGTGTTCGTGACCCACGACCAGGAAGAAGCCATGGAAGTGGCGGACCGCATCGTGGTGATGAACAAGGGCGTGATCGAGCAGATCGGCTCACCGGGGGAAGTCTACGAAAACCCGGCCAGTGATTTCGTTTATCACTTCCTTGGGGATTCGAACCGCTTGCACTTGGGTGAAGACAAGCACGTGCTGTTCCGCCCGCATGAAGTGTCGCTGTCACGCCATGAGCTGGAAGACCACCACGCGGCTGAAGTGCGTGATATTCGCCCGCTTGGCGCGACTACCCGGGTGACCCTGAAAGTCGAAGGCCAGAGCGAGTTGATCGAGGCAGAAGTGGTGAAAGACCACGACAGCCTGACCGGTCTGGCGCGGGGCGAGACGTTGTTCTTCAAACCCAAGGTCTGGCAAAAAGCCTAAGACGTTGATCGTTCCCACGCTCCGCGTGGGAACGATCATGTGGGAGCGGGCTTGCTCGCGAAAGCGGAGTGTCAGTCACCAGATGTATCGACTGAATCACCGCTTTCGCGAGCAAGCCCGCTCCCACATGTGGATCTCCAGTGTTTTTCAGGCCGTGGCGTTCTTGTGCCGCACGGCCACGGGCCCCGAGCGCTCTTCAATCTGCCGCTTCAGGTCATGCCGCAGCCCCACCAGAAACGCCAACTCCGCCACCACAAACAACGGCCCCACGATCAGCCCGGACACGTCATCGACAAACGCCGGCTTGCGCCCCTCGTAGTAATGCCCCACAAACTGGATCACCCAGCCCACCACGAACATGCCGATGCCGCTGCTCAGCCACACCAGGGTGCTTTGCGCCGCCAGCACATGCCCGGCCCACACCGACAGGCCCATCAGCACCGTCATCAGCACACCGAGTGCCAGCTCCAGGCGCAAATAGAACCACGCCGAGAACAATGCCAGCAGCACCGCCGGCGACAGCCAGAGCCCGGCCACCGTCCATTCGGGTCGTGACAGCAGCACAGCCACCGCCACCACAATCAGCGGGATGCCGATAAAGTGGCTGGCGATATTGCGCGGGTCGCGGTGGTAGGCGGCGTATTGACTGAGGTGGTCGACGAGGCTTTTCATTGTTGTTCCTCCTGTAGGATGTTTGATCATGCCCTGTAGGCCCGCGACACACTGTCAACTGGCCGACAATCTTCGGAGTTCGCATGGATGTAGAGAAGTGGCACCCACGGTTGGCCACCGGTCACTGGTACAGCCATCTGCCTGCTGACTTACAGAATAGCTTGCTGGCCAGCGCCCGGTTGCGGCAGTTGACGGCGGGGCAGTACCTGTTCAAGCGCGGCGACCCGCCGTGTGGGTTGTACGCGGTGCTGGAAGGCTCCCTGCGCATCAGCGCGGTGAACGAGCAGGGCAAGGAAGCGGTGTTGAGCCTGGCGGAATTGCCGTACTGGTTCGGCGAGATCTCCCTGTTCGACGGGTTGCCCCGTACCCACGACGCTTGCGCGGTCGGGCCTTGTACGTTGTTGCAGGTGCCGCAGCCGGCCTTGCTGCACATCCTTGAACAGACTCCGCGTTACTGGCGCGACATGGCCCTGTTGATGAGCCAGAAGCTGCGCCTGACCTTTATCAATATCGAGCAATTGAGCCTGATGCCGGCTTCGGTGCGGGTGGCGCATCGTTTGCTGATGATCGCCGAAGGCTACGGCGACATCGAGCAGGTGCGGCAGGTGCTGCAACTGCCCCAGGAAGACCTGGCCGCGATGTTGAGCCTGTCGCGCCAGACCACCAACGCGCTGCTCAAGGACCTGCAAGGCCAGGGCATCGTGCGCCTGGGCTATGGCGAGATCGAAATCCTCGACCCGCAGCGTTTGCGCGAGGCGGCGCACGCCTGAGGGTGGTAGCCTGCGTTCACGATTATTCGAGGTGTGTTATGCGCGTCCTGTTGGTGGAACACGAGTCAGAGGCGGCCGAGGCGATGGGCCGCAGTCTTGAAGAGGCCAGTTACAGGGTGGAGGTGGCGGCCAACGGCATGGCGGCCCTGCGCTTTGTGGAAAGCACCGAATACGACCTGGTGATCCTGGATGTGATGCTGCCGGGGTTGAATGCCTGGAAGCTGCAGCAGGCGATTCGGTTGAAGGGGGAGACGCCGATGCTGTTTTTGACCACGCCTGACGGGATTGAAGATCGGCTGCGTGGACTGGAATTGCATGAGGATGATTATTTGCTCAAGCCGTTTGAGGCCCGGGCGTTGGTGGCGCGGGTGAAGAAGGTGTTGCGGCGGGATCGCGGGCGCTGACTGATTCTGGCTTTTGTGGTGTTTGATCGACCGCTTTCGCGAGCAAGCCCGCTCCCACATTTGACCGTGTACATCCTTTGGAATGCGGTCAAATGTGGGAGCGGGCTTGCTCGCGAAGAGGCCCTCACAACCACCGCAACTCCACCTACCTCAACCCATCCCGAAACTGCCCCGGTGTCATCCCTGTCCAGCGCTTGAACGCCCGGTTGAAACTGCTGGTATCGGCAAACCCCAGCAAATGACTGATCTCCGCCAGCGAACACTCGGGGTCCCGCAGATGCAGCAGCGCGAGGTTCTCCCGGCACTCATTGAGCAGCGTATCAAACCGGCAGCCCTCGTCCGCCAGGTGCCGCTGCAAGCTGCGCAAACTCAAATGCAACGCCTGGGCGATGCGCTCGGCACTCGGCTCACCGTCGGGTAACTGCGCTTCAATGGCCGAACGCACTTTGCGCTCCCAGGTCAGCGGCCGCAGTTGCGCCAGGGTGCGCTTGAGCACGGTTTCATTATGTTCGGCCAACTCCGGGTTGGCGTCGTCCAGGTGACTGTCAAAGTCCTGGGCGGCGAATTCGAGACGGTCTTCCTCGGCGGCGAAAAACACGGGTGCACGAAACACCGTGTGCCACGGCTTGGGATCGGCCGGCTCGGGCCGCCTCAGGTATACCGCCAGCGGCGCATACTCGCGGCCCAGGCGATTGCGGCAGGTGCGCACGTAAATCGCGGCGAACGCATCAATCGCTTCAAACGCTGGCGCGGGTGTACCGGCAGGCCGTTGCAGGCGAAAGCGGTAACGTTCGCCCTCCCGGCTAAGCTCCAGGCTCAGGGCGTCGCTGACCACCTGGTGATAGCGCACGATCCGCTCGAACACTTCCCGCAGGCTGCCGCTGGCCACCAGCGCATAACCCAGCGCATGGAACGTGGTGGGGCTGACAAACCGCGACACCCGCAAACCAATCGCCGGGTCGCCACTGGCCTGCACCGCCAGTTCCCACAGGCGCGTGGTGGCCGACAACGGATAACGTGCGTTGGGATCGTCCATCAACTGCGGGTCAAGCCCCGCCTCGGCGCACAACGCGGCGCTGTCGAGGCCCAAGGCGTCAAGCTGCTTGCGCAGGGCGCGGGTCCAGCTGGCGAGGGAGGTCGGTTCGGTCATGTTGATTGGCGCTTGCGGTCAACAGGTTGGCGTGTGGGGCTAGCGTCCCGCCAGATCGCATAGGGCAGGATGTACGCATCAATAAGACAGAGGATGGAAGCATGGACGGTACTTCTGCAAGCCCCCGGCAGATGAACGCACAGCAGCGCTCAGCGCATATTCGTGAAGTGGTGCTGGCCGAGGGGCAGTTATTGCGTCTGCGCCACCCCTGGCTGCTGCATCAGGACGCGTTGGGCGCGGGCATCCTGGCCTTTGCCCTGGTGGGCATGCTGGGTTCGGCGGCGCTGTATATCACCGGGCACATGGCGTGGTGGATATGCCTGCTGCTCAACGCATTCCTTGCATCGTTGACCCACGAGCTGGAACACGACCTGATCCACAGCATGTACTTTCGCAAGCAACGCCTGCCCCACAACCTGATGATGGGCCTGGTGTGGCTGGCGCGGCCCAGCACCATCAACCCCTGGGTTCGGCGCCATATCCACCTCAACCACCACAAGGTGTCCGGCAGCGAAACCGACATCGAAGAGCGTGCAATCACCAACGGTGAGCCGTGGGGCTTCGCACGCCTGCTGATGGTCGGCGACAACATCATGTCGGCGCTGATCCGGGTGCTGCGGGCACCGACCTGGAAGCACAAGCTGGGCATTCTCAAGCGCACGGCGCTGGTCTATGCACCGCTGGCGCTGCTGCATTGGGGCGCGTGGTATGTATTCCTCGGCTTCCATGCCGCCAATGGCATCGCCAGCCTGCTGGGCGCGCCAATCGACTGGTCAGCCAACACCCTGGCAGTGATGCACATCATCGACATCGCCGCCGTGGTGATCATCGGGCCCAACGTGCTGCGCACCTTCTGCCTGCACTTTGTCAGCTCCAACATGCACTACTACGGTGACATCGAGCCGGGCAATGTGATCCAGCAAACCCAGGTGCTCAACCCGTGGTGGCTGTGGCCGTTGCAGGCGTTCTGCTTCAACTTCGGCAGCACCCACGGGATTCATCATTTCGTGGTCAAGGAGCCGTTCTACATCCGCCAGATGACGGTGAAAACGGCGCACAAGGTGATGGCTGAAATGGGCGTGCGTTTCAACGATTTCGGCACGTTTGCCCGGGCCAATCGGTTTGAGCGCACTGCCCATTCATCGGTGGCGATCAATCCGGCTGAAACGGCGACGCGCTGAGGATTGCGCCTCGTCAGCAGGCAATAAAGGCCAGGGGCAGGTCGCGGATCTGTTCGCGCAGCGGCGGCTGGTAGTGGTCGTCGCTGATCAGTTCGTGCAGCAGTTCTTCACGCAACTGGTGGAAGTCGAAACTGCTGCGCTGGCGCGGATGGGGCAGGGCGATGTCCACCACCTGCTTGATCCGCCCCGGGCGCGGCTCCATGACCACCACGCGGTCGGCGAGAAAAATCGCCTCTTCCACGTCGTGGGTCACGAGGATCGTGGTGATTTTCGCCCGCGCGCGGATGGCCAGCAGCTCGTCCTGCATCTGCTGGCGGGTCAGGGCGTCGAGGGCGCCGAAGGGTTCGTCCAGCAGCAGGATGCGCGGGCTGGCCACCAGGCCGCGGGCAATCGCCACCCGTTGCGCCATCCCGCCCGACAGCTGGTGCGGGTAGGCACGAGTGAAGTCGGTGAGGCCCACCAGCTCGATAAAGTCGCCAATGCGCTGCTGCTTTTCGGCAGCGCTCAGGGGCTCGTTGACCAGGCCCAGGCCGATGTTTTCTTCCACCGTCAGCCAAGGGAACAGACGGTGTTCCTGGAACACGATGCCGCGCTCGCCACCGATGCCGCTGACGGCCTTGCCGTCGACGCTGATCTGACCGCGAAACTGTGTGTCGAGGCCCACCAGCAAGCGCAACAGGGTGGATTTTCCACAGCCGCTGGAGCCGACGATGGCGACGAACTCACCTTCGGCAATATCCAGGTTGAATTCGCGGATGGCCTCCAGTTCGAAGCCGTCGACATCAAAGGATTTGCCCACATGGGCGAAGCTGACGATAGGTGCGTTCATGCGTGTCTCCAGCGCGTGGCGCGGGTTTCGATGCGTTGGCCGATAAGGTTGAGAGTGGCGCCGGTAAGGCCCACCAGGAGCATGCCGCTCATGATCAGGTCCATGCGCAGCAGTTGCTGGGCACCGATCATCAGGCTGCCGATGCCGCCGTTGGACGGCATGAAATATTCAGCGCCGATGGTGCCCAGCCAGGCGTAGATCAGGCTCAGGCGCAGGCCGGCAAAAATCCCCGCAGCCGCACCCGGCAGCACCAGCCGACGCAGGCGCTGGCCGAGGCTCAAGCGCAGGACCTGGGCGGCTTCATTCAATTGTGGGGACAGGTTGAGCACGCTGCGTTGGGTGGCGATAAACAGCGGGAAAAACGCGGCCAGGGCGATGAACACCCACTTGGCCAGTTCGCCCAGGCCGAACCAGGCGGTGAGCAGCGGTATCCAGGCGAAAATCGCAATCTGGCGCAGGGCGGCAAGGGGCGGGCCGAGTACCCGTTCACTGGTGCGCGACAGGCCCAGCAGCAAGCCCACGAGGAAGCCCAGGCCGCCTCCCAGCACCAAGCCGCCCAAGGTGCGTCCGAGGCTCAGGGCCAGGGCGTTGACCAGGCTCATGTCCAGCACCCCGGCCACGGTGGTTTGCAGGACGGCCCATGGGCTGACCAGGATGTTCGGGTCTACCCAGGCCTGCTGTGTTGCCAGTTGCCACAGCGCCACTAAACCCAGCGGCGGCAGCCAGGGTTGCAGGCGTTGCCAGCCTTGGTAGCGCGGGCCACGACGAATCTGTGCGGTGGCCGGATGCGGCCAGTGCACCCACTTGCGGTCCAGCCAGCCGACGCCGCGGTCCATGACCACGCCCAGCACGCCGATCACCACGATGCACACGAAGACGATATCCAGCATGAACAGTTGCCGCGCCCACACCATCAGGTAGCCGATGCCCTCACTGGAGGCCAGCAGCTCTACGGCCAGCAACGAAGTCCAGCCGGCGGCCAGGGCCAGGCGCACTCCGGCCATGAACGCCGGCAGTGCGGCCGGCAGAATCAGGCGGCGGATCAACAAGTGAGAAGGCAGGCGCAGCACCCGTGCGGCTTCACGCAGGCCGGGCTGGGCGTCGCGCACCCCCACCAGCGTATGCAAAGTGATCGGCACCACAATCGCCTTGACCAGCACCACCAGCTTGAGGGTTTCGCCAATTCCGAAAAACACCATGAACAGCGGGATCCACGCCAGGGTCGGGACTTGCGACAAAGCGCTGAACGTCGGGAACACCAGGCGCTCGGCTCGGGGACTGAAACCCAGCAGCGCCCCCAGCAATGCACCGGCACTCACGCCCGCGAGCAAGCCCCCGAACAACCGTTGCAGGCTGATCGCCAAGTGGCTCCACAACTCACCGCCGGCCAGTTCCACTGCGCTGCTCCAGACCAGCGACGGGGCGGGCAGGATCTGTTCGCTCATCCAATGATTGCGGCTGGCCAGCCACCACAGGGCGAACAACACCAGCGGCAGCAGCCAGGGCAACAGGCGGTCGCCCAGGTGCGGCCAACGTGGCTGCCGCCCTTGGGCAGGGGCCGCCAGTGGCAGGCTCAACAGCGAGATTCGGGCCATGGATGACCTCCGTTGTCCGGTGGGCTTTATGTTTTTTTTATCTTATAAACAAACAATCAAGACGATTGAGGGATAAGAAAAACTATTTAAAGCCGCTACCCGACACGCATCCAATGCATTTGGAGAATATTTTCCATGCTGTTGATGCATAGCCTTCTGGGGCCTGCGTTTGGCTGCCTATAGATCTGAAAGCTATTAAATTGTGAATTTATAGTATTTAAAGTTTTGATCCGCTTATGCCTACTTTCTGCTCCCCAGGCTACCGCCGCCCTCAGGAGCACCCCCTATGAAGCTGCCCTTCAAACGCTTGATCACACTCGTTGCCGGCACGGCGTTGGCCGGGCTGGTGCAGGCTGCCGACCTCAAGGAAATTCGCATCGCCGTGCCCGACCTCACCGCCGGTACTCAACACAGCGGCGGGGGTGTAGTGGACGTGCTGCGCCAACAGCAGATTTTTGAAAAGGCCTTCGCCGACCAAGGCATCAAGATCCAGTGGAATTTCTTCAAGGGTGCAGGCCCGGTGATCAATGAAGCCTTCGCCAATGGCCAGGTGGACCTGGCCTACCTGGGCGACCTCGCGGCAATCATCGGCAAATCCAACGGCCTCGACACGCGCCTGTTGAGTGCCAGCGCCCGAGGCGTCAAACATTATCTGGGGGTGGTGCCGGGTTCGGGCATCAAGACCCTGCAGGACCTCAAGGGCAAGCGCGTTGCGGTGTTCCGCGGCACTGCCAGCCAACTGTCATTCGACAGTGCATTGGCCAGTCAGGGCTTGAGTGAAAAAGACCTGAAAGTCATCAACCTGGACTTCAACGCCGCCGTCGCCGCACTGGCCGCCAAGCAGATCGACGCGACCTGGGGCAGTTCGGGCCTGAGCGCGTTGCAAGCCAAGGGCCTGGCCGAAATCCCGCTGAGCACCAAGGACCTGGGCGACGCCGGCAGTATCCAGAGCGTGTTGGTGGGCAGTGGCAAGTTTGTCGATGAGCATCCCGAAGCCGTGGCCACGCTGCTCAAGGCGCAGCAGCAAGCGGTGCAATGGCTGACCGATGACAACAACAAGCAGGCCTACATCCAGTTGGTGTCGGGGCTGGCGAGTTATCCACCGGTGATCCTGACCAATGATTTGCAAGACCAGAAACTCAGCGAGATATTCCCGTCGACCCTCGACCCGGTATTCCTCGCCAAATTGCAGGACAAGGTGGATCTGGCATCGCAGCAGCGGTTGATCCGCAAGCCGTTCCAGGTGAGCGATTGGGTGGCGCCGAAGTTGGCGGCCGCCGGCATCTGAAGCCCCCCTAATGCAAGCTGCTACGTGGGAGGTGAGTGGGGCGGTGCGCTAGACCGCCACACTTACTTCGTGTTGATCCACTGCCACCAGCGTCTCGATCATCGCCTTGGCCGCCGGCGACAAGCGAAAGCCGGTGCGGCTGACGATCCCGCAACGGGCATTCAGGCTCTCCAGGTTTTGCGGCAGGTTGCGCCAGTGCAGCAGCACCAGCTCACCTTTGGCGATGTCCTCGGCAAACGCCTCTTCGGTGCCCACGCCAATGGCATTGGACTGCAGCACAATCTTCACCAAGGCCGGGAAGTGTTCGGTGTGAATGCTCGGTGAAAAATCCATGCGCCCGCTGAGGTTCGCCAGCAGTTTGCGAGTGCCCTGGGAAATCAGCGGCGCGGCCAACGGGTAATCAAACATGTCGTTGGTCGACAGGCTGTCCTTGGCCAGCAGCGGGTGCCCCGGGCGGCAGAAAAACACCCCGCGTTTGGGTGTCAGTGGCCGGGTCTGAAAGTTCGGGTCGGACTCGAACTGGCGGATGTCGGCGATAAAAAATTCGATCTCTTCACGGCTCAGGCTGCGGCTGAGTTTTTCCCAGTTATCCACCTGGAAACTGGTGCGGATTTTCGGGTGCGCGGTGATAAAGCGCGCCACCGCATCCGGCACCAGTTTCGCCGCCGGCGCCGGGCCGCAACCGAAGCGCAATTCGCCCGCATCCAGCTTGGTCATGCGCGTGACTTCGCTGCTCAACAACGCGGCGCCATGCACCAGGCTCAGGGCGTGTTGCAGCACCACCTGGCCTTCGGGCGTGGGGCGCAGGTCCTTGTTGCCCCGGTCGACCAGCACGCAGCCGAACTCCTGTTCCAGCCCCTGGATGCTGCGGCTGAACGCCGGTTGGGTGATGCCCATGGCGTCGGCGGCACGCACAAAACTGCGGTGCTCGTTGAGGGCGATGAAGTAGCGCAGTTGGCGAAGATCCATATGCTTTCCTGGCATTTGAAAAATAGGTCGAAGGCATTTGCGACCGGGGGAGCTGAGGTTTTAAATGCAAGCTCTTATTCCGTCAACGAAGCATTCGTTCATCTGCTAGACCTAAAATGCATATGAATAGAGCCTTGTTGCACGCTACTCCCAACCGAAAGCTGGCACATGAGGGTCATCACCATGAGCAACGCCGCACTAGCTGTTCAACCCGTCGCCCTGGCGCTGGATATCCACCCGGTGGCCGGACGCATCGGCGCCGAAATCCGTGGCATCACGTTATCCGGCGGGCTGGACGCCGCCACGGTCGAAGCCATCCAGCAGGCGCTGGTGCAGTACAAGGTGATCTTCTTCCGCGAGCAGACCCACCTCGATGACCAGAGCCAGGAAGCCTTCGCCCACTTGCTCGGCGAGCCGATTGCCCACCCCACCGTTCCAGTGCGCGACGGCACGCGGTTCCTGCTGGAACTGGACGGCGCCCGTGGCCAGCGCGCCAACTCGTGGCACACCGACGTAACCTTCGTTGATGCGTACCCGAAGGCCTCGATCCTGCGTTCGGTGCTGGCGCCGGCTTCGGGTGGCGACACTGTCTGGGCCAACACCGCGGCGGCCTACAACGACCTGAATGCCGAACTGCGGGAACTGGCGGACAAGCTCTGGGCCGTGCACAGCAACGAATACGACTACGCCGCGCGCAAGCCGGATGTGTCGCCGGAGAAGCTGGAGGAATACCGCAAGATCTTCACCTCGACGGTCTACGAGACCGAGCACCCGGTGGTGCGTGTGCACCCGGTCAGCGGTGAAAAGACCCTGCTGCTGGGGCACTTCGTCAAACGCCTGAAGGGCTATTCACAGGTGGATTCGGCGCACCTGTTCAACCTTCTGCAAAGCCACGTCACGCGCTTGGAAAACACCGTGCGCTGGCGCTGGAACACCGGCGACGTGGCGATCTGGGACAACCGCGCCACCCAGCATTACGCGGTGGACGACTACGGCACCCAGGAACGCATCGTGCGCCGGGTGACGCTCAAGGGCGATGTGCCGGTGAGTGTGCAGGGGCAGCGTAGCCAGACCACCCGCGGTCTATAACTCCAACGCAAACCCCTGTGGCGAGGGAGCTTATTGGTCGTTTCGGGTCACCAGACCCCGATCTGCACCACCTTCTCCGCTTCCGGCTCTCCATACCTGAACCATTGGCCACGCAGATCAATCTCGGCATGGCTGATGGTGGTGCGCCGTTTCAAGCCCCGCAGCCATTCAAACAGATAACCCCGATGCGCCTCGCGCACATCCGCATGCGCCGGGTCGGTGCCCAGGTCGTGCAGTTCCTGCGGGTCATTCTGCAAGTCGAACAACTGCGCGGGGTAACCGTCGTAGGCCAGGTATTTCCAGCGTTCGCTGCGCACCATGGTCATGCGGCAGCGGTCGATGGGCTGGTTGAGGCGTTCCCGAGCCGGGGCCTGGAAGGCGTAGTCGTATTCGGCGATGGCGTAGCGGCGCCAGGTGATGTTTTCACCGTGCAGCAGCGGGATCAGCGAGCGGCCTTCCAGGCGGTGTTCGGCACCGGGTAATCCCAGCGCTTGCAGGAATGTCGGCAGGGCATCGATGGTTTCCACCAGGCGCTCGTCCACCGAGCCACGGCTGATATCGGCGGCAGCCCGAGGGTCGCGCACGATCAGCGGGATGCCTACGGCGGGTTCCAACAGGAATTCCTTTTCACCGAGGAAATGATCGCCGAGGAAGTCGCCGTGATCGCTGGTAAACACGATCAAGGTGTCGTCCCAGCGGCCGTTGCTTTCGAGAAAATCAAACAGCCGGCCGAGTTGATCGTCCACCTGCTTGATCAGGCCCATGTAGGTCGGGATCACGTTAAGCCGCACTTCGTCCCGGGAAAAATTCAGGCTCTCCTGATGCTGGCGGAAGGCGTGGTACACCGGGTGATCACTTTCCTTTCCAGGCGCTGGCCGAATCGGTGCCTGTACATGCTCAGCCGTATACAACGCGTGGTACGGCGCCGGGGCAATGTAGGGCCAGTGCGGCTTGATGTACGACAGGTGCAGGCACCACGGCTGCTCGCCTTGCTCGGTGATGAAGTCGATGGCGCGGTCGGTGGTGTAGACGGTTTCCGAGTGCTGTTCATCCACCCGCGCCGGCAGGTGAGCGTTGCGCATGTGCCAGCCGCTGAGGATTTCCCCGGATTTGCCGGCGGCTGCATTCGCCCATTCGTGCCAAGGGTTGGTGCCGTCATAGCCCTGCTCGCGCAGGTAGTGGGTGTAGGGCGCAGACTCGCGTTTTTCGGTGAACAGCGGGCTGTCGGGGAAGATCCCGTCGTGGCGGAAATAAGCTTCGAAGCCCACCTCATTCAGCGGTTGGGCCTGGGCACTGTCAGGGTCGATGTCCAGGCGTTGCAGGGCTTCGAGATTGGGCGTGGCGTGGGTCTTGCCCACCAGTGCGGTGCGGATGCCGTGGGGCCGCAAGTAGTCACCGATAGTCAGTTCTTCCAGAGGCAGCGGCACCGCGTTCCAGGCCACCTGATGGCTGCTGACATAGCGCCCGGTGTAGGCCGACATCCGCGACGGGCCGCAAATTGTGCCCTGGGTGTAGGCCCGGCTGAAGCGCACGCCGGCGGCGGCCAGGCGGTCGATGTTGGGGGTGTGCAGATGGGCATGGCCATAGCACGACAGGTAATCGCGGCGCAGTTGGTCGCACATGATGTACAGCACATTGCGCACGGGTTTGGGTTGGGACATGAGGCTTCACCGAACGGAGGACAGGCGAACGATTTCGCCGCTTGGCAGGCCTTGAAGCAAGTGCATTTGGGGAATGGGTTTCATGCAGTGGCTGCATGGGCGTGGCGACTGGCGCTATCGCAGGCAAGCCAGCTCCCACATTTGAAATGCGTTCCCCTGTGGGAGCTGGCTTGCCTGCGATAGCGGTCGCTCAGACAGCAAAATTCTCCAGCGCACACACCTCTTCATCCTGCTCATCAATCACCTTGATCTGCTCGATCATCGCTTCCGCCAGCGGTGACAGCCGATACCCCGCGCGACTGACAATCCCATAGCGGGTGTAGCGCTCCTCCAGGTCTTCCGCCAAACCTTCAATCCGCAGGCACACCAGCTCGCCACGGGCCATGTGCAGTACGTCGCTGTTGGCGCTGACGATGCCGATGGCGTCCGAACGCAGCACCACGCCCAGCAGGCTGTACCCGTTTTCGCATTCGACGTTGGGCGTGTAGTCGGGTCGGCCGCTGAGGTCGACGATGACCTTGCGCAGGTTCGGCGGGCGAATCGTCACCGCCAGTGGATAGCTCATCAACTGTGCAGCGGCCACGCTTTCCAGCTCCGCCAACGGGTGCCCGGCGCGGCAGCAGAAGTGCCATTTGCGCGGGCGCAAGCGGTGGGTCTGGTAATCCGGGTGGGCCTCGAAATGCCGGGTGTCGGCGACGAAAAATTCGAACTCTTCGCTGAGCAGGCGCTTGCTCAGGCTTTGCCAGTCGTCCACCTGGAACTGCACACGGGCCTTGGGGTAGCGCCCGATAAAACTGCCGATGGCTCTGGGGATCAATCCGGCAGCGGGCGCCGGGCCGCAACCGAAGCGCAGCTCACCCGCCTCCAGCCCGTTGAACTGGCTGATCTCATTCGCCAGTTGTTGGGCACCGCTGACCAGCCGCCGCGCATGTTCGAGCAGTACCTGGCCTTGTTTGGTCGGCGCCAGGTCCTTGCGGCCGCGGTCCACCAACTGGCACCCGGCGCTCAGTTCCAGCGCCTGAATGCTGCGGCTGAAGGCCGATTGCGACAGGTTCACGGTCACCGCTGCCGCGACAAAACTGCGTTGCTCGGCAAGGGCGATGAAGTGGCGAAGTTGGCGCAGGTCGATATGCATTTTTCACATTGAAAATATCGGGGAAATGCATTGGCTATGCATTAGGTCGACTCCTTATAAAGGCTATCTCTTATGCAGTAAATGTTTGTAAAAACATAAATAAATAGCCTTTAGGAATATGCGATCCAGCGTATTTCCTGACACCGGAGCCGCTTATGAGCCTGTTGAATCGCGCTGTCCCTCCCTCTCCCTGGCGCCTGAAACGCCTGCCGATGGCGCTGTTGCTGGCGGGCAGTGCCGGTTGGTCCAGCAGCCAGGCGGCCGACGAGCCCGCGCCGGCGCCCAAGGGTGAGAACGCCAGTGGCCAGTTGGAAACGGTCACGGTGACGGCGCGGCGGCGCACCGAAAGTGCCCAGGACGTGCCCACGCCCATGAGCGTGATCGGCGGCCAGGCCCTGGAGAGCCAGCGGGTCTACCGGATTCAGGATTTGCAGCAACTGGTGCCCAGCGTCAACGTCGCCTACATGCATGCGCGCCAGTCCAGCGTGTCGATTCGCGGGCTGGGGAACAACCCGGCCAGTGACGGCCTGGAAGGCAGCGTGGGGCTGTACATCGACAACGTGTACCTGGGGCGGCCGGGGATGGCCGTGTTCGACTTGATGGACATCGAACAGCTCGAAGTACTGCGCGGCCCCCAAGGCACGTTGTTCGGCAAGAACACCACCGCCGGGGTGATCAATATCAGCACCCGTGCGCCGAGTTTTACTCCGGAGCGCAGCATTGAAACGTCACTGGGCGAGGACGGTTACTTCCAGACCAAGGGCACGATTTCCGGCCCGCTGACCGAGGACCTGGCGGGCCGTTTCTCCGCGTACCGCACCCGCAGCGACGGCGACATCAAGAACGAGTACGACGGCCACGACCTCAATGGCGGTTCACGCCAGGGCTTTCGCGGGCAACTGCTGTACAAGCCCAGCGACACCTTCAACCTGCGCTGGATCGGCGACTACAACGAAGAAGATTCCAGCGCCGGCACCCGCGTGCTGTACAGCACCGGGCCGACCATCAATGGCACCAACCTGTATCAATCGCGGGCGGCGGCGGCAGGCGCGACCCTGGTCGACGGCACGCACCGCAAGGTCAACCTCGACAGCGACCAGCACGTCACCGTGTTTCAGGGCGGCACCTCGCTGGAAGCCAACTGGACGCTGCCCAGCGACTTCACCCTGACCTCGGTCAGCTCCTACCGCTGGTGGAATTTCACCCCGCGCAACGACGACGGCCTCAACGTCCCGGCCTCCTACAACGCCGGCGTGTCGGTGGAAGACAAACAGTGGTCCCAGGAATTTCGCCTGGCCTCACCCACTGGGGGCTTCTTCGATTACGTGCTCGGCGCCTACTACTTCGGCTCCGACCTGGACAACAAATCCTTCGCCTATTACGGGCCCAAGGCCGACATCTGGAACGGCACGCCCACGGGCGCCTTGAACAACGTCAGCAGCGTGGGCAACGGGCATATCCGCACCGACAGCTTTGCGTTGTTCGCCCAAGGCACCTGGCACCTGACCGAGCGCCTGGATTTCACCGCCGGCCTGCGCGGTACCTATGAGCAGAAAAGTGCCTGGGTCACGCGCAACGCACCTATTGGCGGCGCTGCGGTGACCGGTGCGGCGGCCACTGCACGGCGCGGGCGCGCGGGGGCTTATGACTCCGGCGACCTCAACCAATACAGCACCAGCCCGTCCGGATTGTTGAACCTCAGCTATCGCTTCAACGACGACCTGCTGGGCTACGCCACCTTGTCCCATGGCGAGAAATCCGGCGGGGTCAACCTGGCGGTGGGCTCCGCGCCCACCGCTGGCCCGGACTCGCTGTTGATCGGCACCGAGCGCGCCAACAATGCCGAATTGGGGTTCAAAAGCACCCTGTGGGACCGTCGCCTGCAACTCAACGCCAACCTGTTCTGGACCCAGGTCAATGGCTATCAGACCAACGCCTACGACGACAGCAACCGCGTGCAGTACCTGACCAACGCCGGCTCGGTGCGCTCACGGGGCGTGGAGGTGGAGAGCACGCTGATCCCGATCAAGGGCCTGACGCTCAACATCAACGGCTCGTACAACGACGTGCAGTACCTGTCGTACAAAGATGCGCCGTGCCCGCCGGAAGTCAGCCTGCGTCCGGGCGCGCCGGCTTCGTGCGACTTGAGTGGCCACCAGGTGGTGGGCGCTTCGAAGTGGATCGCCAACGCCAATGGCGAATACAAATGGAACCTGGATAACGGCTTCGAACCCTACGTCACCGCCAGTTATGCGTTCCGCTCCAAGGCGGTGGGCACGGTGGAAGATTCCGATTACGGGCAGATCCCGGCCTACGCCGTGGTCAACCTCTCCACCGGCCTGCGGGGCAACTATCAGCAGGGGCAGTGGGACGTGTCGTTGTGGCTGAAGAACGCGTTCGACAAGACCTACTACACCACGCTGTGGACCGGCGGTAATGGGGGTTATGAAGGGCTGTTGGGCACTCCGCGCACGCTTGGGGTGACCGGGCGTTACGACTTCTAGGCCACCACCGGGGCGGTGCGATACGTCGCCGGGCTGAACACCCGGGTGAGTATCAGCATCGCCACCACCGTCAGCGTCAGCACCAACCAGGCGCTGACGAAACTGCCGGTCAGTTCCCGCAGCCAGCCGGTCAGCCACGGCGAGATGGCGTTGATCAAAAAGCCCACGCCCTGGACGAACGCCGCCAGTTGGCCGGCTTCCCGAGGGTCGCGGCGGTGATCCAGGGTCAGCAGCAGGCTCAGGGCAAAACATGCCCCCAGGCCGAAGCCGATCAGCGCCACCCACAGGTGCGGGAATTCCAGCGGCGCTGTCAGCAGGCCGATATAGCCCACGGTCTGGGCCAGCAGGCTGATGCTCAGCAACGGTCGACGATCAATACCGCGTTGCGCCAGTGCGGGCATCAACAGCGCGGCGATCACCTGGAAGATCGTCATGAACGCCAGCAGCGAACCACTGGGCAGCACGTCCCAACCCAACTGCTGATAGTAGGCCGGCAACCACGCGACCATGCTCATGTAGCCGCAATTCACCAGGCCGAAATACAGCGCCAGCAACCACGCCCGACGGTTGCGCAGGCCCTGGAACGGCGCCGTCACCTGCGGGTTTTTCGCCGCGCCCAATGGCAGCCACGCCCACAGCAACAGCGCGCCCAGGGCCGGTAGCAGCCAGATCCCGAGCCCCGCCTGCCAGTGCTGGAAATGCCCGGCCACCAACGGGCTGAGCAGCGCCGCCAAGCCACCGCCGCCCATCAGCGACGCCGAGTAAACCCCCATCGCCAGCGGCACGCGCTGGTGAAACTGGCGCTTGATCATCGCCGGCACCAGCGCCTGGATCAGCGCCACACCCGCGCCGCCGAACAGCGCGGTGGTCAGCAACGCCGGCGCCTGGCCAAACAGCCAGCGTGCGAGGCATGCCAGCAGAATCATCATCAGGCCGAGGGCAATCCCGCGACGCTCCCCCAGCTTTGCCTCCAGGCGCACACCCACCAACGCCACCAGCCCCATGCAGATCACTGGCAGGCTGGTGAGCAGGGCGCTGCTCTGGAAACTCAGGCCGGTGGCCAGGCGGATTTCCCCCAGCAATGGGCTGATGGAGCTGAGGATCGGCCGCAGGTTCAGGCCCAGCACCACCAGCAAACCCCAACCGGCGAGTTTGCCGGCGAACGAATTATTCAGCGTCATGCAGGGCCTGCCATTCACCGTAGAGGGCTTGCATTGCCGCTTGAGGCAGATGCTGCACGGGCAATTTTTGCTCCGCCAAAGGCAACGCCATTTGCTGGTAGATCGCCGCTGTCGACAGGCCAAAGGGCGCCGCTACTTCATTGCTGGCAGCGAACACCACGCGGGAGATACCGCACAGGTACATCGCACTCAGGCACATCGGGCAGGGCTGGCCGCTGGCGTAGATCACGCAGCCTTCCAGGCGCGGGCCGAGCTGTTGGCTGGCGGCGCGGATGGCGAGCATCTCGGCATGGGCGGTGGGGTCCTGGCTCAAGTGGATTTCGTTGACCGCTTCCACCAGCACCTTGCCGTCGCGCACCAGGACCGCACCAAACGGGCGGCCACCGGCGGCTACGTTGGCCTTGGCCAGTTGCACGGCGTGATGCAGATGCTGTTGATCGTCAGTCATGGAAAAGCCCTCGTGCGCAATGAGGCGTGAAGTATGGGCAGCCGCAGGGGTATTCTGAAATTAAATATAACCATGCCAATCAGTGGCAAATGGAATGGTGAGGCCCATGTTCGATCCCGTGTTGTTGCGCAGCTTTGTCGCCGTTGTCGATTGCGGCAATTTCACCCGCGCGGCTGAGCGCCTGCATCTGACCCAGTCCACGGTCAGCCAACAGATCCGTCGCCTGGAAGACGCACTCGGCAGCCAGGTGCTCGACCGTGATCAGCGTCGCGTGGTGGCCACGGTGGAGGGCGAACGCTTGCTGGCTTATGCGCGGCGCATCCTGGCGCTGCACGAAGAGGCGGCTGACGTGCTGATCAACCAGCAGAGCGATGGCGTGCTGCGCCTGGCGGTGCCCGAGGACTTTGCGGCCGAGCGCTTGATGCCGTTGCTGTCGGCGTTTGTGCAGGCTTATCCACGGGTTCGGCTGGAGGTCACCAGCGGCTTGGGGCCGGAGTTGCTGCGGGATTATCGCGGCGGTGAATTCGACGTGCTGCTGGTCAAGCAAATGGGCGACAGCGATGACTGCCTGGCGTCCTGGCCGGAGCCGTTGTGTTGGGTCGACAGCCGCAGTGCGCCCTCTCTGGGACGTGATCCGCTGCCGCTGGTGGCGTTTCCCGCCGGTGGCCTGTATCGCAATGAAATGCTGCATCACCTGGAGGTGGGTGGCTGGCGCTGGCGCATCGGTTATTCCAGCGCGAGCCTGGCCAGCGTGTGTTCGGCGGTGGCGGCGGGGCTGGGAATCAGTTTGCTGCCGGTGCGGGTCGTGCAGCCCGGGCATGTGGTGTTGGGCGCAGACAGCGGTTTGCCGGCGGTGCAGGGCGTGCGGCTGGCGCTGTATGGCCGCAATGGTCTGGGCGCGGCGGGGCAGGCGTTGCTGCGCCAATTGCTGGATTTATGTGCCAGCAATCCCCGCTGAGCCATGCCTTCAGCGAATATTTTGTATGCCTCAAAAGCATTCGGATTTTAGGCCTCGGCGCCAGCCCGCGCAGACCGTGGCTTTGGCGTATCTGGATGTTTCGGTTATTCAATTTGGATCTATCTATAACTTTAAAGATTACTTTAAGAGATAAGCGTCTGGCCCCGATGATTCAGCCCTCGACGGCCGCCAAGGCAGGCCCGTCGGTTTTTTTGCTTAAGACCGCAGGGGAGTTAATCAATGGGCAATGTCCAGACCGCCGCCAGTGCACAAGAGGCGCAGTGGCGCCACGCACCGGGTGGTGAGTTGGTCGACCTTGGCCGGCCGCACCGCGCGCCGTTGGGGCAGTTGCGTACGCAGAAAACCCCCAAGGGCGTGTTGAGTCGGCGTGAAGCGATCCTGTTGGGGATTCTCGCGCTGGCCTTGCATGGTGCGGTGATCTATTGGGTCAGCCAGAAGCCAACCCCGGTGCTGCCGATTGTGCCGCCGGAAATTCCGCCAATGACGATCGAATTTTCCCAGCCGGCACCGCCGGTGGTGGAGCCGCCACCGCCCGTGCCGCCACCGCCGCCGCCGCCGGTTGTCGAGCCACCGCCACCGGTGGTTGATGAATTGGCCGCCAAGCCGGCGCCGAAAAAGATTCCGAAACCCAAGCCGGTACCGAAGCCCGTGCCCAAGCCCGCACCGAAACCGGTCGCCGAGCAGCCGCCCGCGCCGCCTGTACCTGCGCCTCCGGCTCCAGCACCGGCACCGCCTGCGCCAGCACCGGTAACACCGGCCTCGGCCAACGCCGCGTACCTGAAGAACCCGGCGCCCGAATACCCGTCACTGGCCCAGCGCCGGGGTTGGGAAGGCACGGTGTTGTTGCGGGTGCATGTGTTGGCCACCGGCAAGCCGGGTGAGATCCAGATTCAGAAAAGCAGTGGTCGCCAGCAACTCGACGACGCCGCACTGGCTGCCGTGAAGCGCTGGAGTTTTGTACCGGCCAAGCAGGGCGATGTGGCCCAGGACGGCTGGGTCAGCGTACCGATCGATTTCAAGATTCATTAATTATTGGATGCGGTGTGTCGGACACATCGCGACCTGCACAGAGGGGAAACATCATGGCATTAGCATCTCCAACTGAATCCATCGAAAGCGCGGTGATCTGGCTGCTGGTGGTCTTTTCGGTCGCCACTTGGGGCCTGGCCCTGCTCAAGGGTGTCCAGTTCGGCCGCCTCAAGTCCCAGGATCGCAAATTCCACAAACAGTTCTGGGCGGCCTCCAGTCTGGACTCGGCTGCTGAACTGGCTGAAACCAGGCCGGGCGCCGCTGCCCGTGTGGCCCAGGCCGGTTATGCCGCGATCCAGGTGGGCGAGGCGCCACACGCTGCTGACCTGAGCCAGGCGATCAATCATCAGGACCGTTTGGAACGTGCCCTGCGCCAACAAATCGTGCGTGAGCGTCGCTCCCTGGAAACGGGTCTGGCGGTGGTCGCGAGTATCGGCAGTACGTCGCCGTTTATCGGTCTGTTCGGTACCGTTTGGGGGATCATGGAGGCCTTGAAAGGCATCAGCGCCGCCGGTTCCGCGAGCCTCGAAACCGTGGCCGGGCCGATTGGTGCCGCGTTGGTGGCCACTGGTGTGGGTATTGCCGTCGCGGTGCCGGCGGTGCTGGTTTACAACTACTTCCTGCGTCGCCTGAAACTCACGGCTGCTGACCTGGATGACTTCGCCCATGACTTCTACAGCCTGGCGCAGAAGAACTCGTTCCGCGTGCTGCTACATCCGACGCTGAGCAAGGCCAGTGCCCAGGGTGGCGCGCAAAAAGTGAAGGAGGCGTCCTGAGATGGCCTTCTCCACGCAAGACAGTGATGAGGTGCTGAGCGAGATCAACGTCACGCCGTTGGTGGATGTGATGTTGGTGCTGCTGGTGGTGTTTATCGTCACGGCGCCGTTGTTGACTAATGCGATTCCGATCAACCTGCCCAAGACCGAGGCCGTGGCGCCGGTGGAGCAGAAAGACCCGCTGGTGGTGAGCATTGATGCTGCCGGCAAACTGTTTATCAACAAGGATGAAATCCAGCCGGATTTGCTGGAATTCAACTTGCAGTCGGCCAAGGCCAAGGACCCGGATGTTCGGGTGCAACTGCAGGCTGACGATGGAGTTAATTATGGCGAAGTGGCGCGAGCCATGGCGTCTATCGAGCGCGCGGGGATTACCAAGCTGTCGGTGATTACTGCACGTTAGTTTCAAATGCCTCGACAATTTTTTTGGCCGTTTCCTTGGCAGGGTGCGGCCTTTTTTTTGGGCTGTGGTTTTGGGGGGGGCTGGGTACATATCCGTTATTTAGGTAACGGCGGCTTATGGTTCCGCTCTTACAGCGGCTCACTTTGGAAAAGCCCCAAAGTAAGCAAAGGGCTCTGCCCCGCCTGTCGGCGCCTCGCTGTGGCTCGGCGTTCCCTCACTCCGGCATTGCTCCGCGGGCCGCCGCGACGGGCCATCCATGGCCCGGCGCGGCTAAACCGGCGTCCTGCCGGTTTACCCGCTCCGCAATACCTGCGTTCGGCCTCGGGCTTATTGGGGCAGTCAGATCAAGATCAAAAGCAAGAGCACAGCGGCCTACCGGCCGGCTTGAGTGTTAAAAGCAAAGGCAAGATCCAGAGCGAAAACAGATCTGCTTTTCTGTGGGAGCGGGCTTGCTCGCGAAAAACCTGAGGGCGCCGCGTTCATCCAGAATGCCCGCGTCATCGTTAACGACCTTCGCGAGCAAGCCCGCTCCCACATTTTTTGGACCGTGCCCGCTTTAGCTTTTGATTTTGCTTTTAACACTCAAGCCGGCCGGGAGGCCGCTGTGCTTTTGCTTTTGATCTTGATCTTGATCTTAGGCGCCCCGTTAAACCACGCTGGCCGAACGCAGGCTTTGGAGCGTGGGTAACCTGGCAGGACGCCAGGTTAGCCGTCCTGGGCCAGGGATGGCCCATGACGGCGGCCCACGGTCCAAAGCCGGAGTGAGGGCACACCGAGCCCAAGCGAGGTGCCGAGTGGTGGGGCAAGAGCGTTTTGCTTACTTTTGCGCTCTTCAAAAGTGAGCCGCTGTAAGAGCGGAACCATAAGCGGCCGTTACCCAAATAACGGATATGTACCCCCAACCCCCTAAACCCCCCACCACCTCAAAAAAACATTTTGGTTATTAATAAATAGCTTCTTATTCCTTAACGAATATATACCCCGTGCCTATACTGACCCACAACGTTAAACGCTGCAGGAGGGCACACCCATGCACAGCGAGTCGATTCGTTATCTGATCGTGCCGGGCTGGCAAGGATCGCCAGAAGATCATTGGCAAAGTCATTGGCAGAACAGCCTGCCCAACAGCGCGCGCGTGGAGCAGGCCGACTGGCTCACCCCACGCCGCGAAGACTGGGTGGCCGCACTGGCCGAAGCCATCGCCGCCGACAGCACCCCGGTGATTCTGATCGCCCACAGCCTGGGCTGCATCACGGTCGCCCATTGGGCCGCCACCGCACCGGTGCAGTTCCTGCGTCAGGTACGCGGCGCTCTGCTGGTGGCCCCTGCCGATGTCGAACGCCCTGCCTGCGCTCCCGCCCTGCGTAACTTTGCACCCATCCCCAGTGACCTGCTGCCGTTCCCAAGCCAGGTCGTCAGTTCCGACAACGACAGCGCCGTCAGCGCCACCCGCGCCCTGGAACTGGCACGTAACTGGGGCGCCGAAGCGGGAATTCTCGCGGGTGCCGGGCATATCAACGTGAAGTCCGGCCATCAACGCTGGGAACAGGGTTTCGCCTACCTCTATCGCCTGCAAAATCGCCTGGAACATCACTCCCGGCGCCGTGCATAAAATTTTTAAACGCCCCTTCCCCTTCGTGGATGGGGCGGGAGTCTGCCATGAGCCTGCATGAAACCTTCGGTCAGCCCCTGCTGACCTTCCCCGACGCCGAAAAAAGCCCCCTGAGCATTCGTGCCAAGGCGCTGGTGTTTGTCGACCCGCGTTCGCGGCAACTGCGCGAAGACCTCGAAAACCTCGCCCCCCGCGCCTTGCCCGTGTTGATCCGCGGCGAAACCGGCAGCGGCAAGGAATTGCTCGCCCGGCATATCCACCGTGGCAGCGACCGCACCGGCCTGTTTGTCTCGGTGAATTGCGGCGCCATCAGCCCGACTTACGCCGACGCCGAGTTGTTCGGCTATGCCGCAGGCAGCCATAGCGGTGCAGCCAGTAGCCGTGCCGGCTGGTTTGGCTCGGCCAATGGCGGCACCTTGTACCTGGATGAAATCGGCGACCTGCCGTTGCCGATCCAGGTCAAGTTGCTGGCGGCGCTGGAAAACCACGAAGTCACTCGCGTCGGGGCCCATCAGCCAAGTCCGGTGGATGTGCGGCTGGTGGCGGCCACCAGCATCGACCTAGCTCAGGCCGTGGCGGCCGGCAAGTTTCACGAGCGCTTGTTCCATTACCTCAGCGAAGGCCAGTTGGAGTTGCCGGCACTGCGTGAGCGGGTGGGCGATATCCTATCACTGGCCGAGTATTTCCTCGGCATCTACAGCCAGCGCCTCGACCTGCCGGTGCCGCTGATCAGCGACGAGGCCCAGCGCGTGTTGGAGCATCACACCTGGCCGGGAAACACCCGGGAGTTGGAGAACGTGATTCACTTTGCCCTGTTGGTCAGCAGTGGCGACGAGATTTTACCGGAGCATTTGAACCTGCCGCTGCCGTCGGTGGCGCAGATCGAACACCAGGCGCGGCAGATCCTCAGCAGCGGCACCGAGGCCGAACGTGATGCGTTGAAGCGTCTATTGAAAGGGTTGGGGTCTGTATGAGCAAAATGGAATATCAAAGTGAATAAAAAGTATTGTTCTGGAATAAAAAACCTCGGTATTGTCCGCTCCACGCCGCGATAGCACTTCGCTGGCATCCACTAAAAAAGCGGCCGTCCCAGACGACCCGGATTTTCGATAAGGACACTGCATGAAAAAGGTTCTGTTGTTTACCGCACTGGCGGCTGCCCTGACTGCAAGCTTCGCCCAGGCCAACGAGAAACTGGTGGTAGCCGCTACCCCGATCCCGCATGCCGAGATCCTTGAGCTGGTCAAGCCGACCCTGGCCAAAGAAGGCGTGGACCTGGAAATCAAAGTCTTCACCGACTACGTGCAGCCGAACGTGCAGGTGGCCGAGAAGCGTCTGGACGCCAACTACTTCCAGACCCTGCCGTACCTGGAAAACTTCAACAAGGGTAAAGGCACCAACCTGGTCACCGTCATCGGTGTGCACGTTGAGCCCTTCGGTGGTTACTCGAAAAAGATCAAAAACATCTCTGAGCTGAAAGATGGCGCCACCGTGGCCATTCCGAACGAAGGCAGCAACTCCGGGCGTGCCCTGCTGCTGCTGCAAAAGGCTGGCGTAATCACCCTGAAAGACCCGAGCAACGCTCTGGCCACGCCGAAAGACATTGCCAGCAACCCGAAAAACCTGAAATTCAAAGAGCTGGAATCGGCCCTGCTGCCACGCGTACTGGACCAGGTTGACCTGGACCTGATTAACACCAACTACGCCCTGGAAGCGGGTCTGAACCCGGCCAAGGACGCACTGATCATCGAAGACGCCAAGTCGCCGTACGTGAACTTCCTGGTTGCCCGCCCGGACAACAAGGACAGCGACGCGATCCAGAAGCTGGCCAAAGCCCTGACCAGCCCAGAAGTGAAAGCTTTCATCGAGAAGAAATACAACGGTGCGGTCGTGCCGGCGTTCTGATCGAGCCCCAAAACCTCCTTCAAGGTTTAAACGCCGACGGCTTCTACAGCGTCGGCGTTTTTTATCGTTGGAACACGGTCAAAGTTGTGGGAGCTGGCTTGCCTGCGATAGCGGTAGATCAGTCACCCCATCGATATCTGACACACCGCTATCGCAGGCAAGCCAGCTCCCACATTTGGGACTGTGTCAGCTCAGATATTTCGACTGTTAATGGCCCTGCGCAGCGCCACCAGCCACTTCACCAGCTCCTGCGGATCAATCGGTTTTGCTTTGGTCATCGCTCATTCCCTCGCCTGTTGATTGGCCCTTAGTCTGGCCACGCGCTGCCTATCCCTGAAGTGCAGCACCGATAAAAAGACCTTCCTACCTCCCGAGGAACAGTAGCTGTCATCCGCCTGTACCGCGAATCCGCCGGTTATCTATTTGGGTGATATCAATATGCTATTTCGGTATTTAAAGTTTGCTTTTTATACCTTTAAAGTCGGCGCTACTCGGCGTTACCCACGCTGAACCGGACCGCACCAACGCCGCATTACCCCTGCGGCGTCAGGGATTTCAGATGACCTTCGATTACGCATTTATCCTCAGCACGCTGCCTGCGTTTCTCAAGGCCGTGGGCGTGACCTTGCAAGTCGGCCTGATCGCCATCGGCACCTCGTTAGTGGTGGCCTTGATCAATGCTGCGCTGCTGGTATTTCGCACCCCCTACATATGGCGCCTGGTGGCGCTGTACGTCGAACTGGCGCGCAACACACCACTGCTGATCCAACTGTTTTTCGTCTACTTCGCGTTGCCGGCCCTGGGCTTGAACATCTCCGGGTTCTGGGCGGCGATCATCACCATGACCTTTCTCGGCGGCGCCTACCTCACGGAAGTGTTGCGTGCCGGTGTCGAGGCGGTGCCGCTGGCGCAGATCGAGTCGGGCAAGTCCATCGGCCTGTCCCACTGGCAGCTGCTACGCCATGTGATCCTGCCTCAGGCGGGGATCCTCAGCCTGCCGGCGCTGTTTGCGAACTTCATTTTCCTGCTCAAGGAAACCACCATCGTGTCGGCGGTGGCGGTGCCGGAGATTCTCTACACCACCAAAAGCTACATTGCCCTCTACTACAAAACCTACGAAATGCTCGCGGTGCTGACGTTGATCTGCGTGCTGTTATTCCTGCCGCTGTCGCTGCTGCTCAGCCGCCTTGAAAGGAGGCTCCAGCATGGCCAGTTCGGGTCTTGAATTACTCTGGGTGTCGTTGCCGCAACTGGGCAAGGGCGCTGCGCAAACCCTGTCGATCTCCTTCCTGAGCATTGCCTTCAGCACCGTCGGCGGCGTGGTGTATGGCGTACTGCGCACGTTGAATTCGAAAGCGATCACCCTGGTGCTGCGGATTTACCTGGAGCTGTTCCGCGCCATTCCGGTGCTGGTGTGGTTGTACTTGCTGTTCTTCGGCCTGCCGATTTTCTTTGGCCTGAGCATTCCGAGCTTCTGGTGCGCCGTGCTGGTGTTGTCGCTGTGGGGCGCCAGTGAAGTCGGCGAAGTGGTGCGCGGTGCCTTGCATTCGTTGCCCCGCGGCCAGCGTGAAGCCGGCCTGTCGATTGGCCTGTCGGACCCGCAACTGTACGGCTACGTGCTGCTGCCCCAGGCCCTGAAACGCATGACCCCGCCGACCATCAACGTCTACACCCGCATCATCAAGACCAGCTCCCTGGCGGTGCTGATCGGCGTGGTGGACGTGATCAAGGTTGGCCAGCAAATCATCGAGCGCACCTACGAGTCAGTGTTGATCTACGGCGCGCTGTTCCTGTTTTTCTTCTTTATCTGCTACCCGTTGTCGGCCGCCTCCAAGGTGCTGGAACGGCGCTGGGCCCAAGCATGAGCGCATTGATCGAGTTTCAGGGTTTCAACAAATACTTCGGCGACCAGCAGGTGCTCAAGGGCATCGACCTGAGCGTGCAAAGCGGCGAAGTGGTGGTGATTCTCGGCCCCAGCGGTTGCGGCAAAAGCACCTTGCTGCGGTGCCTCAATGGCCTGGAAGTGGCCCACAGCGGCAGCCTGCGGTTTGCCGGCAAGGAGCTGCTAGACAAGGCCACCGACTGGCGCCAGGTGCGCCAGGACGTGGGCATGGTGTTCCAGAGTTATCACCTGTTCCCGCACATGAGCGTGCTCGACAACATTTTGCTCGGCCCGTTGAAAGTGCAAAAACGCGAGCCCCGCGAAGCCCGGGCCCAGGCTGAAAAACTGCTGGAGCGGGTGGGCCTCTCGGACAAGCGTGACGCCTACCCGCGCCAGCTCTCGGGCGGCCAGCAGCAACGCATCGCCATCGTCCGCTCGTTGTGCATGAACCCGCAGGTCATGCTGTTTGACGAAGTCACCGCCGCCCTCGACCCGGAAATGGTCAAGGAAGTACTGGAAGTGATCCAGGGCCTGGCCCGGGACGGCATGACCCTACTGATCGTCACCCATGAAATGGCCTTCGCCCGCGCCGTCGCCGACCGCGTGGTGTTCATGGAGGCCGGCCGCATCCTCGAACAAAACACCCCCGAGGCATTCTTTACGAACCCGCAAACCGCACGCGCGCAGCAGTTCCTGGAGAAGTTCTCCTTCGTTTCAACACTGCCCAAAAGAACCAAGGAATTGGAGCTGCTATGAAAACTGCCAAGTTGTTATTTCCCCTGTTCGGCCTCGCGCTGCTGGCCGGCTGCAACAAATCCGAAGAGCCTGCCAAGACGGCCGCTGCGGCCACCCCGGCCCCGGCGGCGGTGAGCTACATCGACAAGATCAAGGCGCGGGACAAGCTGATCGTCGGCGTGTTTACCGACAAGCCGCCGTTTGGTTTTGTGGATGAGTCCGGCCGCTACGTCGGCTTCGATACCGACATCGGCCGCCGCTTCGCCAAGGACCTGCTGGGCGACGAGAACAAGGTTGAATTCGTTGCCGTGGAACCGGCGAGCCGCATTCCGTTCCTGCAAAGCGACAAGGTCGACCTGATCCTCGCCAACATGACCGTGACGCCTGAGCGCAAGGAAGCGGTGGACTTCACCAACCCGAACCTGAAAGTGGCGGTGCAGGCGCTGGTGGCCAACGGCAGCCCGGTGAAAAGCCTGGACGACCTGGCGACCCGCACCACCATCGTCACCACCGGCACTACCGCGGATATCTGGCTGACCAAGAACCACCCGGACTGGAAACTGCTGAAGTTCGAGAAAAACTCCGAGTCGCTGCAAGCGCTGTCGGCTGGCCGTGGTGATGCCTATGCCCAGGACAACCTGGTGCTGTTCAGCTGGGCCAAGCAGAACCCGGGCTACCGTGTGCTGGAGCAGAAACTGGGGGATGAAGCGCCGATTGCGCCGGCGGTGAAGAAGGGCAATATCGAACTGCGGGATTGGGTGAATGCCGAGCTGGCCAAGCTGGGCGAGGAGAAGTATCTGCTCAAGCTGTATGACCAGTATGTTCGCAAGGAACTGAGCGATGACACCAAGCCTGAGAGTGTGATTGTTGAAGGTGGGAAGTGGCAGGGTTGATCCGTCAATGATCGTTCCCACGCTCCGCGTGGGAATGCCGCCTTGGACGCTCCGCGTCTGCTGTTGGGACGCGGAGCGTCCCGTTATGCATTCCCACGCAGAGCGTGGGAACGATCATCAGCTGGGCCAATGCCACGCCGGCTCATCCAGCACCCGCTGCCCCACCACCTGCGTCTGCCCCATCACCTTCTCCAGCACGATCGAATTACACCCTTCATCCTGCTGCAACGCCGCAATCAAGCGGCTGGCATGGGACACCACCCACACCTGGCACTGCTGCGACACCTGGATGATCAGACGCGCCAACGCCGGCAGCAGGTCCGGGTGCAAGCTGGTTTCCGGTTCGTTCAGTACCATCATCGTCGGTGGCCTCGGCGTCAGCAGCGCCGCCACCAGCAGCAAGTAGCGCAAGGTCCCGTCCGACAGCTCCGCCGCCGACAACGGCCGCAGCAACCCTTCCTGATAAAACTCGATGGCAAACCGGCCGCCCTGCAACGGCTCGATATTCAACCGCGCCCCGGGAAATGCGTCGCTGATCGCCCGCTGCAAGGCGTCCGGGTCGCCAATCTCGCGAATGGTCTGCAACGCCGCCGCCAAATCCCGACCGTCGTGATGCAACACCGGCGTACGTGTGCCCAGCTGCGGCTGGCGCACCGGGGCGTCGACGTCGCTGCGAAAGTGATCATAAAAGCGCCAGCCACGAATGCTTTCGCGCAGCAGCAACACCTCCGGCGAACCCCGCAGGCTGCCGACCTGATCGAACAGGCTGTGGTAGTTCGGCGTGTGCTGGGCCAGTACATCCCAGGCTCGGCCATCGCGGGCACGTACCATCGGGCCGGAGCGCTGCACCAGCAGGCTCGCCGGGCGAAACACATGCCCGGCCCAGATGCATTCTTTCTTGATCTCCGGGTCCAGGGAAAAATAGGACAAGGTTTTCTCGGGCAACCCCAGGGAAATCGCATAGCTGAAATCCTCTGCGGCAAACCCCAGGCGCAGGCGCTTGGCGCCCTGGCGCACGATGGGCTCTACCGGGACTTCGCCGCTGAGCATGCGCCGGCTGATGTTTTCCGGCCCGGCCCAGAAGGTCGAATCCAGCCCGCCTTCACGGGCCAGTGCGTTGATCACACCGCCTTGGGCCGTCTCCGCCAGTAGCCGCAGGGCGCGATACAGGTTGGATTTACCGCTGCCATTGGGGCCGGTAATCAGGTTCAACCGATCCAGCGGCACCACCAATTTGTTGATCGAGCGGTAATTGGCCACCGCGAGGGTTTTGAGCATGAGAGGATGTTCGCGATTATGTGGATCCGCATGTTACCTGCGTCGGCTGGCGGAGATGTGTCGCGAGCGTCCTGATTTCCTGTAAGTCAATGCCTACGACGCGGAACCCTGAACTACGCTAACAGTCGCATAATCACCGACGCGTCAATCAAGCAAGGAGCCTGCATGGGCGGTC
Source organism: Pseudomonas sp. 32A (assembly GCF_052682255.1). NCBI lineage: Bacteria > Pseudomonadati > Pseudomonadota > Gammaproteobacteria > Pseudomonadales > Pseudomonadaceae > Pseudomonas > Pseudomonas sp. 32A. The sequence goes on from NZ_JBQYLY010000001.1 coordinate 46,884, forward strand.
CCACCTCCACATTTATCCTCGGCCTTGGCTTGCTGGCGCTGCTGAGCGGTTGCGGCCAGGAAAAAGCCGAACCCAAGGAACATTCCCGGGTGTTCGTGCAGACGGTGAAGTCCACCGACTTTGCCGCCGCCGTGACCTTGACCGGCGATATCCAGGCCAGGGTGCAGACCGATCTGTCGTTCCGCGTCGGCGGCAAGATCATCCAGCGCATGGTGGATGTCGGCGACCGCGTCAGCGCCAAGCAAGTGCTGGCCAAGCTCGACCCGAAGGATTTGCAGACCAACGTCGACTCCGCCCAGGCCCAGGTGGTCGCCGAACAGGCGCGGGTCAAACAGACTGCCGCCGCGTTTGTGCGCCAGGAAAAACTCTTGCCCAAGGGCTACACCAGCCGCAGTGAATACGACTCCGCCCAGGCCGCGTTGCGCAGCAGTCAAAGCGCGTTGACCGCCGCCCAGGCGCAGTTGGCCAATGCCCGCGAGCAGTTGGGCTACACCTCGCTGGTCGCCGACGCGCCGGGCATCATCACCGCGCGCCAGGCCGAGGTGGGCCAGGTGGTGCAGGCCACCGTGCCGATCTTCAGCCTGGCCCGGGATGGCGAGCGCGACGCGGTGTTCAACGTCTATGAGTCACTGCTGGTAGAGCCGCCGCCGGACAAACCGATCACCGTCAGCCTGCTGGAAAACCCGCAGATTACCGCCGTGGGCAAGGTCCGCGAAGTCACCCCGGCCGTGGCCGCCAATACCGGCACGGTACAAGTCAAAATCGCCCTCGACGCGCTGCCCAAGGGCATGCAACTGGGCTCGGTGGTCAGCGCCACCGCCAACGGGCCGGCCAAGGCCAGCATCGAGTTGCCGTGGGCTGCCTTGACCAAAGACATCAGCGCGCCGGCTGTCTGGCTGATTGATGGCGACGGCAAGGCGCAACTGCACAAGGTCACGGTCGCGCGTTATCTTACCGGCAAGGTGATCATCAGCGACGGGCTCAAGGGCGGCGAAAAAGTCGTGGTGGCCGGCGGGCAACTGCTGCACCCCGGCATGATCGTGGAAATCGCCCAGCCGCCGGATCAGGCTCAGGCCCAGGGAGTGCAGCCATGAAGCGGCTGACGGTATTGCTCGCTGCCAGCCTGCTGCTGATGGCGTGCTCCAAGGAAGAACCGGCGCCGGAACCTGTGCGCCCGGTGTTGTCGATTGAAGTGAAGTCCGAGGACCAGGAAAACCTCGGCCGCTTCGCCGGTACGATCCAGGCCCGTTATGAAAGCAACCTGGGTTTCCGTGTGCCGGGTCGCATTGCCCGGCGCGCGGTCGACGTGGGTGCCGAAGTGGAGCAGGGCGCGTTGCTGGCCGTGCTCGACCCCACCGATCAACAGAACCAATTGCGTGCTGCCCAAGGTGACCTGGCTCGCGTGCAGGCGCAGTGGATCAACGCCCAGGCCAATGCCCGCCGCCAGCAGGAACTGTTCAGCCGTGGCGTCGGCGCCCAGGCCCAACTGGACATCGCCCAGACCGACCTGAAAACCACCCAGGCCTCCCTCGACCAAGCCAAGGCTTCGGTCAACCAGGCCAAGGACCAGCTCAACTACAGCGAACTGCGCACTGACCATGCGGGCATCGTCACCGCGTGGAATGCCGAGGCCGGCCAGGTGGTCAGCGCCGGTCAGCAAGTGGTGACCCTGGCGCGCCCGGACGTCAAGGAAGCCGTCATTGATTTGCCCGCCGGCCTCGCCGAGCGCCTGCCGCCGGATGTGGTGTTCCTGGTCGCCGGGCAAATGGACCCGAACATCAGCACGACTGCCACCGTGCGCGAGATCGAACCCCAGGCCCAAAGCGCCACCCGCACCCGTCGCGCCCGCCTGACCCTGGCCGAAACGCCGCCCGCGTTTCGCCTCGGCACCGCTATCAGCGTGACCTTGAGCTCAGCCATCGCTCCGCGTATCGAACTGCCCCTCAGCGCCTTGCAGGAAGCCGACGGCAAGACCCGCATCTGGGTGATCGACACCCAAAGCCAGACCGTACAACCCCGAGACGTCACCATCGTCAGCCGCGACGCCGACAGCGCCTTGCTCAACGCCGGCGCCAAACCCGGCGAGCGCGTGGTGAGTGCCGGCGTGAACAGCCTGAAGCCCGGGCAAAAAGTCAAAATCGACGAGGACAGCCCGCGATGAAAGGGAGCTTCAACTTATCCGACTGGGCCCTCAAGCATCAGTCCTTCGTCTGGTACCTGATGTTCGTCGCGCTGCTGATGGGCGTGTTCTCGTACATGAACCTCGGCCGCGAGGAAGACCCGTCGTTCACCATCAAGACCATGGTGATCCAGACCCGTTGGCCAGGCGCGACCCAGGAAGAAATCCTGAAGCAGGTCACCGACCGCATCGAGAAAAAACTCGAAGAGCTGGATTCCCTCGACTACGTGAAAAGCTACACCCGGCCCGGTGAGTCCACGGTGTTTGTGTTCCTCAAGGACACCACCAGCGCCAAGGCTATTCCGGAGATCTGGTACCAGGTCCGCAAGAAGATCGATGACATCCGCGGCAGCTTCCCCCAAGGCTTGCAGGGGCCGGCGTTCAACGACGAGTTCGGTGATGTGTTCGGCTCGGTGTATGCGTTTACCGCCGATGGCTTGTCGATGCGCCAGTTGCGCGACTACGTCGAGCAAGCGCGCGCCGAGATTCGTTCGGTGCCGGGGCTGGGCAAGGTCGAGATGATCGGCCAGCAGGACGAAGTGATTTACCTGAATTTCTCCACCCGCAAACTCGCGGCCCTGGGGATTGATCAGCGCCAGGTGGTGCAGAGCCTGCAATCGCAGAACGCGGTGACGCCGGCCGGGGTGATCGAGGCGGGGCCGGAGCGGATTTCGGTGCGCACCTCCGGGCAGTTCGCCTCGGAGAAGGACCTGGCCAACGTCAATCTGCGGCTCAATGACCGCTTCTATCGGCTGGCTGACGTGGCGGAAATCACCCGTGGCTATGTCGACCCGTCGACGCCGATGTTCCGTTTCAATGGCAAGCCGGCGATTGGCTTGGCCATCGCCATGCAGAAGGGCGGCAACATCCAGGATTTCGGCAAGGCCCTGCACAAACGCATGGACGAGCTGACCGCCGACCTGCCGGTGGGTGTGGGCGTGCACAAGGTTTCCGATCAGGCAGAAGTGGTGGAAGAGGCCGTCGGCGGCTTCACCAGCGCGTTGTTTGAGGCGGTGATCATCGTGCTGGTGGTGAGCTTTATCAGCCTCGGTGTGCGTGCCGGGTTGGTGGTGGCGTGCTCGATTCCGTTGGTGCTGGCGCTGGTGTTCGTGTTCATGGAATACAGCGGCATCACCATGCAGCGGGTGTCGCTGGGCGCCTTGATCATTGCCCTCGGCCTGTTGGTGGACGACGCGATGATCACCGTGGAGATGATGATCACGCGCCTGGAAAAAGGCGAAACCAAGGAGCAGGCGGCAACCTTCGCCTACACCTCCACGGCGTTCCCGATGTTGACCGGTACGCTGGTGACCGTTGCCGGTTTTGTGCCGATTGGCCTCAACGCGAGTTCGGCGGGCGAGTACACCTTCACCTTGTTCGCGGTGATTGCCGTGGCGATGCTGGTGTCGTGGGTGGTCGCGGTGTTGTTCGCGCCGGTGCTCGGGGTGCACATCCTCAGCAGCAAGGTAAAACCCCATAACGCCGAGCCGGGCCGTGTGGGCCGGGCGTTCAATGGCGGCATGCTGTGGGCGATGCGCAACCGCTGGTGGGCCATTGGCATTACCGTGCTGCTGTTTGTGGCGTCGGTGTTTTCCATGCAGTTTGTGCAGAACCAGTTTTTTCCGTCCTCGGACCGTCCGGAAATTCTCGTCGACCTCAACCTGCCGCAAAACGCCTCGATCAACGAGACCCGCAAGGCCGTCGACCGTCTTGAGGCAATCATCAAGGACGACCCGGACATCGCCCGCTGGAGCACCTATATCGGCCAGGGTGCGATCCGTTTCTACCTGCCGCTGGACCAGCAACTGGAGAACCCGTACTACGCGCAACTGGTGATCGTCAGCAAGGGCCTGGAAGAGCGCGGCGCCTTGATTGCGCGCCTGCAAAAACGCCTGCGGGAAGATTTTGTCGGCGTGGGCAGCTTCGTGCAGCCACTGGAAATGGGGCCGCCGGTGGGGCGTCCGATCCAGTATCGGGTGTCTGGCAAGGACATCGACCAAGTGCGCAAACACGCGATCGAACTGGCGACCATGCTCGATAAAAACACCCACATGGGCGAAATCATCTACGACTGGAACGAGCCCGGCAAAGTCCTGCGGGTGGACATCGCCCAGGACAAGGCGCGGCAATTGGGGCTGTCGTCGGAAGACGTGGCGCAGTTGATGAACAGCGTGGTCAGCGGTGCGTCGGTGACCCAGGTGCATGACGATATCTACCTGATCAATGTGGTCGGCCGCGCCGAAGATGCCGAACGCGGTACGCCGGAGACTTTGCAGAACCTGCAGATCGTCACGCCCAACGGCACCTCGATTCCGCTGCTGGCGTTTGCCACCGTGCGTTATGAGTTGGAACAGCCGTTGGTGTGGCGTCGCGACCGCAAACCGACCATCACCATCAAGGCGGCGGTGCGCGACGACATGCAGCCGACCGACCTGGTGAAACAGCTCAAGCCGGAAATCGACAAGTTCAGCGCCGCGTTGCCGGTGGGCTACAAGGTCGCCACCGGCGGTACCGTGGAAGAAAGCGGCAAGGCCCAGGGCCCGATTGCCAGGGTGGTGCCGCTGATGCTGTTCCTGATGGCGACCTTCCTGATGATCCAGCTGCACAGCGTGCAGAAGATGTTCCTGGTGGCCAGCGTCGCGCCGTTGGGGTTGATTGGCGTGGTGTTGGCGCTGATTCCCACGGGCACGCCCATGGGCTTTGTGGCGATCCTGGGGATCCTCGCACTGATCGGCATCATCATCCGTAACTCGGTGATTCTGGTGACCCAGATCGACGCCTACGAGCGCGACGGCTACACGCCGTGGGATGCGGTGGTGGAAGCCACCGAACACCGGCGCCGGCCAATCCTGTTGACGGCAGCGGCGGCCAGCCTGGGCATGATCCCGATTGCCCGGGAAGTGTTCTGGGGGCCGATGGCCTACGCGATGATCGGCGGGATCATCATCGCCACCTTGCTGACGCTGCTGTTTTTGCCGGCGCTGTATGTGGCCTGGTACAAGATTCGCGAGCCGAAGAAAGAAAACGCCTGACAGCCACTGCGATGACATTCCTACACGGACGTGGGAATGTTCCCTGAAACATTTTTTTGCCCTTGGCGCCCGGTCGATTGTTTTACCCTCCGGGCCTGATCCTTTTGCCAAGGCCTGCCTCATGCGTTGTTTCCTGCTGGTTTGTAGCGTGTTGCTGTCGCCCGTGGCCCTTGCCGGCACGGTGCTGGAGAACGCCCTGTGGCGGGTTGAGATCGACCCGGCGACCCTTGCGATCCACGTCATTCCCAGTGACAAGACCGCCGTGCAGGCTTCAAGCGGAGTCCCTGCGCACAGGGTCAACCAGCTCTCCCAAAGCACCCGTCAGGCCAGTTGGCAGTGGGACGATGGTGCCTATCGGCTGAGCGCCACCCTCGATCAACGGGATCTTGCCCTGACGATTACCGCCCGTGATGCCGGTGAGTTGGCGATCCTGCGGCAACCCGCCAGCGCCATGGGCAAGGGCCTGATCTGGCCCCTGGCCGAGGGGCATTACGTGCCGGCGGGCAATGCGGTATGGCAGGATTTCCTGCTGGAACAGGGCGACGTCAACACCACCCAGGACCTCAGCTTGCCGCTGTGGGGTGTGGATCACGGCGCGTTTACCCTCAACTGGCTGATGACCAATCCTTACAACAACCGTTTGCACTGGCAGGTAGACGGCAAAGGACTGGCGTTGTCCGCCTCCCATGAGTTCACCACACTGGACCCAGCGGCGCCGATGACCGTGCTGTTGCACCTGGGCGAAAGCGACCCGCTGGCCGGCGCCAAGCGTTATCACCAGTGGCTGGTGGAGCAGGGGCTGTTTGAACCGTTGGCGGACAAGTTGCGGCAAACCCCTGAAGCGGAAAAGCTGCTGGGCGCCAGCCATATCTACCTGTGGGGCAATGACCTGCTGAGCTTGGGGGATGTGCGGGACTGGCCGCAGTTGCTCAAACTGCTGCGCAGTGGCAAAGGCTTGGCGGCGGAGTTGAATGGCTTGCTGGACAAAGAGGCTGCGCAGGTTCGACAGGTCAAGCAACCGTATGAGCAGGCTGTCCTGCTGCGCGGCCTGAATGCGGCGATCAACACAAAGGCCCGGCAGGGCTGGCAGCCCTCCACCGAACCGAATATGACCCAACTCGCTGATGGCTATGGTGCGCTGCGTCGTGAGTTGGCCGTGGCCTTTGCCGGTGCCTTGAGCACAACGCCCGAGACCTGGGGCAATACGTTGTCGGTCACCAATGCATTGAAGGGCGCCGGCCTCAAACGTCTCTTGGTGACCCAGGGGGAGGGCTGGGAAGGTGGGCTCTGGCATCCTGAAGCGGTGAAGGCCGGAGTCGACGCCGGTTACCTGATGGCGCCCTACGACTCTTATGAAACGGCACTGTCTGCCACTGAAAACCCCGACTGGACCACCGCGCACCTGGGCAGCAAGGCCTATGGCGAGTGCGCAATCGTGTTGAAGGGCGGCCAGTTGAAGACCGGCTTCCAGAAGTCCGGCCACTACACCGACCCGCGCTGCGTGCGGCCATTGCTGGAGGCGCGGATCAAGGCGGTGCAGGCCAAGTCCGGGTTCAACGCCTGGTTCCTCGACGCCTATGCCACCAGCATGTTGTTCGACAGCTATCGCACGGGTGCGAGCATGACCCAGGCCCAAAACGCCGAAGGCAATATCGACGCAGCCCGGTGGATCAATACGGCGCTGAAGTTGCCGGCAGGTTCCGAGGACGGCAACGCGATCACCGCCCGAGGCATCCTGTTTGCCCACGGCATGCAAACACCGGTGTTGGGCTGGGGTGATCGGGAGATGACCCAGGACAAGCAGTCGCCGTATTACGTCGGGGCCTGGTACCCGCCGGAACAGCCGGCGGTGTTCTTCAAGTCAGTGCCGTTGAAAGAGCCGTTTCGCACGGTCTATTTTGACCCGACGATGCGCCTGCCGCTGTATCAGTCGGTGTTCCACGGCTCGGTGATCACCACCCACCATTGGCTGTTCGACAGCCTGAAACTGAGCAACGTGCGGGCCGAGAACGAGCTGACGCAACTGCTCTACAACGTGCCGCCGCTGTATCACCTGAGTGCGGCGACGGTGAAGCAGCGCTTGCCGATGATTCAGCGCCAGGACGCGTTCTTTCGGCCGCTGCATGAGCGGTTGGCGACTCAGGCGATGACGGATTTTCGTTGGCTGACGGAAGATAAGCAGGTGCAGCAGACCACCTTTGCCGATGGGACGCGGTTGGTGGCGAATTTTGCTGAGGGGCGTATTACGGCTTTTGTGCCTGGCGCCCAGGCTGTGGTGTATCAGCTGGATTAGTGGCGGCTGTGAGTCCTTCGCGAGCAAGCCCGCTCCCACAGGGGAATGCATTCCAAAATGTGGGAGCGGGCTTGCTCGCGAAGGCGTAAGCCCAAACAACAAAGACCTACAGCTTGCGCCATACGCTCGCCAGCCACGGCTGCTGTTCCCGAGGCAATCCGGCGGGGCGGTAGTAATGCTCCAACTCCACAAACCCCGCTGCCGTAAGCAACTCTTGCCAGGCCTGTAGGTCGTGATACGAGCCATACCGCGGCCCGTTCCAACCCTCTTGGTTTTCACCCCGAGGGTTTGAGCTGAACAACACACCACCGACCTTCAGCGCCCCATGCAATTGCCCGAGAATGCGCGGCAGCTCCTGCTTGGGAATATGAAACAGCACCGCGTTGGCGAAGATCCCGTCAAAACGTCCGGCAGGTAGATCCAGCTTCAGGAAGTCCTGCTGCAGCACTTCACAGCCGCTGTCTTCCCGGGCCATCTGCGCGAAACGCTCCGAACCATCGAGCCCCACCGCGATATGGCCCATGCGGGTAAACGTCTGCAAATCCCGCCCCGGCCCGCAGCCGAAATCCAGTACGGTAAACGGCGCGTCGCCCTGGATATGCCGCAACAACGCATCAATGTTCTGGCTCACGTCGTGGTCACGGGTGCCTTCTCGAAAATCCTCGGCCACTTTGTTGTAGTGGCCGAGGGTGGTGGAGGTGATCTGGTCGAGGTCGTCGGGGGCGAGTTTCATGGCGAGCAATACCGGGCGCTGAGAGGGCCCGACTATACCTCACCTCTTGTTCAGAACCCTGGCCAACCGATCGCCGCCCAACTGAATCACCGCCACCAGAATCACCAGCAGCACAATCACCGTCAGCATGATCTGGGTATCAAAGCGCTGATAACCATAGCGGTAGGCAATATCCCCCAGCCCGCCGGCGCCAATCGCCCCGGCCATGGCCGAGGAGTTGATCATCGTCACCAGGGTAATCGTGAACCCGCCGACAATCCCCGGCAGCGCCTCCGGCAGCAGCACATGCCAGACGATATGCCAGCGTCGGCAGCCCATGGCCTGCGCGGCCTCGATCAAGCCGTGATCGACTTCGCGCAAGCTGACTTCGGCGATCCGCGCAAAGAACGGCGTGGCCGCGATGGTCAACGGCACCACCGCAGCCCACACGCCATAGGTGGTGCCGACGATCAGCCGGGTGAATGGGATCAGCGCCACCATCAGAATCAGGAACGGAATCGAGCGGAACAGGTTAACGAACGCCCCCAGCACCCGGTTCAACGCGGGCGCCTGATAGATGCCGCCCTTGTCGCTGGTCACCAGGAACACCGCCAGCGGAATCCCCACCAGCAGCGCGATCAGCGATGACACACCGACCATCAACAGCGTGTCGATGGCGCCCTGCAATAAACGATCAAACCACATAGCCCAGCACCTCCACCTGTTGTGCCCAGTGCCCGGCGCGGGTGCGCAGTTCTTCGGCGGTCAGGGCCGAGCCGCTCACCGCCAGCAGCAATTGCCCCAACGCATGGCCCTGAATGCGCTCCACGCCGCCTTGCAGCAAGCGCACGCGCCCGCCGAGGGCGCTGAACAGTGCCGCCAGGTCTGGTTCGTCTTCGGCACTGCCGGTCAGCTGCAAGCGCAGCACCACGGCAGCGTCCTTGGATGCCGGAGTGGCCTGCAAGCGGCTTTGCAACTCTTCAGGCAAGCCGTGTTGCAGCGGGGCCAGCAGGGTTTTGCTGACGTCGTGCTGCGGGTTGCCAAACACTTCCCACACCGGGCCTTGCTCGACCACGTGGCCGTGTTCCAGCACCACGACGCGGTCGCAGATTTCGCGAATCACGGCCATTTCGTGGGTGATCAACACGATGGTCAAGCCCAGGCGTTTGTTGATCTCCCGCAACAGGCCGAGGATGGATTGGGTGGTCTCCGGGTCGAGCGCCGAAGTGGCTTCATCGCACAACAGAATCTGCGGGTCATGCACCAGCGAACGGGCAATACCCACTCGCTGTTTCTGCCCGCCGGAAAGCTGCGCCGGGTAGGCCTTGTGCTTGTCCTGCAAACCCACCAATTCCAGCAGCTCGCGCACCTTCTTCTCGCGCTGCTCCTTGGGCACGCCTGCGACTTTCAGCGGCAATTCGACGTTCTGCCACACGGTCTTGGCCGACATCAGGTTGAAGTGCTGAAAGATCATGCCGATGCGTCGACGCAGGGCTACCAGGCGGTCTTCGTCGAAGTCACCGATGTCGACCTGGTCAATCAACACCCGGCCGCTGCTCGGTTGTTCCAGGCGGTTGATGGTGCGGATCAGCGACGACTTGCCGGCGCCGCTGCGGCCGATAATGCCGAAGACTTCGCCGCGCTGGATCGCCAGGTCGATGCCTTGCAGGGCGGGCACGACCTGGCCGTCGTAGGTCTTGCCGAGGTTGATGAATCGCACATGGGCATGGTTCAGCGCCGGATGCAGCTCGGTCTGCTGCGCGTCCAGGTGCGGTGGTTGCGTCTCGCGTCGTTGTGCTGTGGCGGCGCTCATGTTCAGCCTTCCCAGCCGACTTGGTAGAGCTTGCCCAGGGATTTATCCAGGGCGGCGCGCACCACCGGCGAGTGCTGGTAGATGTCGACGAACTTGATCACACGCGGGTCGGTTTTGCTCTTGGGCTGGATCACGAACTGGATCACGTATTCCGGGTGGTCGAGGCCGTCGAACAGCAGCGCCGACTCGGCATCGAAGGTCTTGGACAGGCGGATATACGCCGGGTAGCCCTGCACCAGGTCGGCGTCGTCATAGGCGCGCACCAGTTGCACGGCTTCCACTTGCAGGATCTTGATCTTCTTCGGGTTGGTGACGATGTCTTCTTCAGTGGCCTTGTAGCCCACGCCCGGCTTGAGGGTGATCAAGCCGGCCTTGGCCAGCAGTTGCAGGCCGCGACCACTGTTGATCGGGTCGTTGGCAATCGCCACGCTGGCGCCCTGGGGCAGGTCGTTGAGGTTTTTGTACTTCTTCGAATACAGGCCGACGTTGTTGATGATCCCCGGGGCGAACGGCACCAGGTCAAACCCGGCGGCGGCCTTGGCGTTTTCCAGGAACGGGATGTGCTGGAAGTAGTTCACGTCGATATCGCCCGCTGCCAGGCTGACGTTGGGTGCGATCCAGTCGGTGAACTCCACCAGTTCGACTTTCAAACCCTGTTTTCCGGCCTCTTCTACGGCGGCTTCCAGGGGGATTGCGAAGGCGGCGGTGGTGCCAACTTTCAAGGGGGCGTCAGCGGCGAATACCGCCGAGCTGAAGAGTCCGAGGGCGAGGGCCAGTGCTTTGACTGGGTGGCTGAGCAATGTTTTTTTCATAATGGATTTCCAATTGTAGGAGCGAGCTTGCTCGCGAAAAACCTGAGGGCGCCGCGGGGTGTCAGGTGCCCCGCGTTATCGTTAACGATTTTCGCGAGCAAGCTCGCTCCTACAGGGTTCAGTGGCGGTAGGTGGAGCCGGTGTGTTGTTCGGGCAGGTGCGCTGAGTGGTGGAACACTTTTTCCCGCAGCGTCCCGGTGTCATACGCGGTCTTGTACGAGCCCCGGCGCTGCAGCTCCGGCACCACCAGTTCGATAAAGTCGACGTAGCTTTCCGGGGTGACGATGCGCGTCAGGTTGAAGCCATCCAGGCCGGTTTCGCTGATCCATGATTCAAGTTCATCTGCCACCTGTGCCGGCGAACCCACCAGGGTGATGTAGCGGCCGCCGAGGGCGTGTTGCTCCAGTAATTTGCGCCGGGTCCAGTCGTTGTTTTGCAGGTTTTTGGTCGCGGACTGAATGGCGTTGCTCTTCACGTACTGGATCGGTTCATCGATTTCGTATTGGGAAAAATCAATCGCGGTGGACGCCGAGAAGTGCGCCACGCCGGCTTCCGCGCTGGCGTAGCTCAGGTACTCGGCGTGCTTGGCCCATGCGGCTTCTTCGGTGGCGCCGACAATCACGTTCAGCCCCATGAACACCTTGATGTCGTCCGGGTTACGCCCGGCTTCCACGGCGCTGGCGCGCACCTTGTCCACCTGGATTTTGGTCGAGGCCTTGTTCTGCCCACTGATGAATACGCACTCGGCATGACGCCCGGCGAACAGCAAGCCACGGTCCGAACTGCCCGCCTGGAACAGCACCGGTGTGCGTTGCGGCGACGGCTCGCACAGGTGATAGCCCTCGACCTGATAGAACTCGCCCTTGTGCTCGACCTTGTGCACCTTCTCCGGCTGGGCATACACCCGCGCCTGCGGATCGTTGATCACCGCGTCGTTTTCCCAACTGCCTTCCCAAAGCTTGTAGAGCACTTCCAGGTATTCGTCGGCCTGGTCGTAGCGCCGGTCGTGCTCGACCTGCTCGGTCAGGCCCATGGCCTTGGCGGCACTGTCGAGGTAGCCGGTGACGATGTTCCAGCCCACCCGGCCACGGCTCAGGTGGTCGAGGGTCGACATGCGCCGGGCGAACAGATACGGCGGTTCGTAGGTGAGGTTGGCGGTCAGGCCGAAGCCGAGGTTTTTGGTCACCGCCGCCATGGCCGAGACCAGCAGCAACGGGTCGTTGACCGGCAGCTGGATCGACTCTTTGAGCGGCACATCCACCGAGTTCTGGTAGACGTCGTACACGCCGACGATGTCGGCGATGAACAGCCCGTCGAACAGTCCGCGCTCCAGCAGCTGTGCCAGTTCGGTCCAGTATTCGAGGGTCTTGTATTGAGTCGAAGTGTCCCGTGGATGGGTCCACAGGCCATGGTTGATGTGCCCGATGCAGTTCATGTTGAAGGCATTGAGCAGGATCTTTTTCTTGGCCATCAGATAGTCCCCCGCAGTGGCGGGTTTTCATCGTTGAGGTAGTAATTGCCCACCGCATGGTACTTCCAGCGCACCGGGTCGTGCAGGGTGTGCACCCGAGCGTTGCGCCAGTGGCGGTCCAGACCGTGTTCGGCGAGGGTGGCCTGGCTGCCCGCGAGTTCGAACAGGGTGCTGCCGGCGGCCAGGGAAATCTCGGTGCTCAGGGCGCGCACTTCAGCGACGGCGATGGACGCGGCCGCGACGGTGTCGGCATTGCTGTCGGCCTGGGCACGGTCGAGGAATTCACCGGAGCGCTCCAGCAGGGCTTCGGTGGCGTGCAGGCGGATGCTCAAGTGGCCGAAGCTTTTCAGGGTCAGCGGGTCTTCGGTGGCCTTGTCGTTGGTGGCGTCGATCCATGGCCGGGTCTTGGTGCGCACGAAGTGCAGCGCATCTTCATAGGCCGCACGGGCGATGCCGGTGTCGATGGCGGCGTGAAGGATCTGCGCCAGCGGGCCGACGGTGGTCGGGCGTTCGAAGGCGCTCTGGAACGGAATCACGTCCTGGGCCGCGACCCACACGTTATCGAACACCACCGAACCGCTGCCGGTGGTGCGCTGGCCGAAGCCGCTCCAGTCGTCGATCACAGTCAGGCCCTCACTGTCACGGGTGACAAAGGCCAGTTGCTGCACGCCGTTTTCGTCCACCACAGACGTGGGAATACGTTGGGCGTAGATCGCGCCGGTCGAGTAGAACTTGCGACCGGTGATACGGAAACCGTCACCGTCGCGGGTGATTTTCGTGATGCGGTCGTGGGCGGTCTTGGTGCCCAGTTCTGCCAGCGCATTGCCGAAGCGCTGGCCGGCGAGCACTTCGGCGTACAAGCGTTTTTGCTGCGCCGGGCTGCCATTTACCCGCAGTACTTCGAGGGCATAAAAGTGGTTTTGCGGGATCTGCCCCAAGGATGCATCCGCCTGGGCAATCAGTGCCGTGACCTTGGCCAGGGTCACGTTGGAAACGCCGGCACCGCCGAATTCCTTGGGTACGCTGATGCCCCACAGGCCGGAGCGGGAAAACACGTCCAGTTCGGGCAGGGGCAAGCGGCGTTCGCGGTCACGCAAGGCGCTGTCGCGGCGGAAGTCTTCGGCCAGGTCGCTGGCGACAATAAGGGCTTGTTCATCGCTGGTAATAACCGCGACGTGATGAGAAAGAGTCATAGGTTTCTCCAGAGGTCTGGTCGTTAAATCCAGGAATGCCGGGCAGGCAAAGCGCCGTTCAGGTGATAGGCGCCCACCGCGTGGTACTTCCAGCGCACCGGGTCGTGCAGGGTGTGCACCCGGGCGTTGCGCCAGTGACGGTCGAGGTTGAATTCGGCGAGGGTCGCGCGGCTGCCGGCCAGTTCGAACAGCTTTTCGCTTGCAAGCAAGGAAATCTCGGTGGTCAGCACCTTGGCTTCGGCCACGGCAATCGAGGCGCGTGCGGCTGACTGCGCGGTGATCGGCGCGGCACTGACTTGATCCAGTACCTGGCCGGCCTTGCGCAACAGCGCTTCAGCGGCGTGCAGTTCGATCTTCAGCTTGCCGATATCGGCGATCACATACAGGTCATCGCTGGCCCGCTCGACCTTGGCGTCGATCCATGGCCGCGAGCGTTCGCGTACGAAGCTGATGGTGTCGTCCAGCGCACCACGGGCGATGCCGGCGTCGATGGCCGCCTGGATCAATTGCGAAACGGCGCCCTGGATCCCCGGCGTTTCGCCGAGGCGCCAGGTCTCCACCACCAGTTCGGCGTCCACCGCCACCTGATCGAGCAGCACCGTGCCGCTGGCCGTGGTGCGTTGGCCAAAGCCTGACCAGTCATCGACGATACGCAGGCCTTCGGTGCCACGGCGCACGAACGCCATGACGACTTTGCCGTCATCGTTCAACGCCTTGACCGCCACCCAATGAGCGAACAGCGCGCCAGTGGAGTAAAACTTCTGGCCACTGATGACGTAGCCGTCACCCTCGGCGGTGATGCGTGACTTGAGGTCCAGGGTGTTTTTGGTGCCGCGTTCCGGGCCGCCGTTGCCGATGCGCCAGCCGTCCAGCACGCTCCGGAACAGCTGCTTTTTCTGGCGTTCGCTGGCCGCACCTTGCAGCACGTGCAGGATGCCGAAATGGTTCTGCGGGATTTGCCCCAGCGCCGGGTCGGCCGCGCTGATGATCGCGAACACCTCGGCCAGGGTCACAAAGGACACTTGCGGGCCGCCGTACTCACGGGGAATGGAAATACTGCCCAGGCCGCTGCGGGTGAAGTGCTCGATTTCAGCCCAGGGCAGTTTGCGTTGCTGATCGCGCCTGGCCGCTTGCAGGCGCGCAGCCTGTGCCAGCTCATGAGCCGCGCTCAGGGCCTCGGCGTCGTTGCGCAGCACCTTGGCGGGCAACAACAGCGGGGCGACGTCCAGATCACTCTGGGGGGGTGTTTGTGCCAAGTTAGACATCAGCGCCGCTCCTTGGCTGCACGTAATGCCCTGGCGTTACGCACCGGGGTAATTTTGACCATACCTACCTCACATCCGTTGAAAAGATAAAAAATCAGGAATGTCCGGTGGTCCGGTGCATATACCCTAAGCGTGTTAAATTTTTAAATAAACTAACTTTTAGGAATATGCATAGAAGGTCTGTCACCCCGGCTCGCAGGGCGAACCGGGGCGGCGGGGTTGGTAGACCAGCACAGGCTTGGCGGCGCTGGTCGGGGCCTTGGGAGCGTACGTGGCGATGCGCAGGGTGCGGGCTGGCGCCCAGCGTGAATTATTGCCGACTCGGTCGCGAATGCAGTAGGTCACTTCGAGGCGATGGTCATCCCCGGCCTCGACGATGATCGTCGACGGCACCCACACCTGCACCGCCTTGCCGACATCGCCGGCCTGGTTTTTTGGCAGGTCCAGGCGTACGTCACCCCAGCGCAGCGTGATCTCGTCGTCGGTTGCCATGTTCAGGTACGGCTCGATGGTGAGTGGCACACCTCGGCGAATCTGGCTGCTGTTGACGCCATGGCGGCGGATGGTTTCGGGCAGGCTGACGGCGGCCAGGTTCTGGTTTTCGTCAATGCTCAGTGCACAGGGCAGGCCGCCTGGGTAATCAGTCTTGATCTGCACCCGGGTGATGGCCGAGCGCGCCGAGTCGCGTCCGACTTGCATGACCCGGTAATGAATCCGCGCCGGGCCATTTTGCACAAAGCTTTCCGGCACCCGCAGGCGGGTGGGCATGCCGATTTTGCCGGCGGTGACACGCCGGGAGGCGGCAAAGCAGTTGTTCCAGAACAACTCGATCAGGTCGCCTTCATCCATGCCGCCGTAAGGCGCGATATCGACTTGCAGGTTTGTCGCGGCGAGGGCATTGATGCCTTCTCGATTGGCTTGGGGCAAGGTCGGGGCAGTGAGCAGCGCCTGGGTGGAAATACGCTTCATAAATAATCTCCTTGATGCAGCCAGCAGCCATCGCTCCGGACATTAAGCGCGGGCAGGCGGCATAGTCCGAAAGGAACGACTTAATGAAAAACCGGAATGGATCCAATTATCTGGGTTCTAGATAAGAGGCTTGGTTAGTTGGCGTCAAGAGGCTGGGAGGGGCAAACGGGAGGTTATGGAATATTCAGAAAGGTCTTACTGGAGGGGCACTTGAAGTGAGTGTTTCAAGGTGACTTTTACCCAATGAATAAAGGGCACTTCCCAAAAAGTGCTAAAGAAGAGAGTTGCCTTTCGGCAACTCTATTAAGCGAAGATTCTTACACTTGCTAGGCACAAGTTAGTTGTTGATAAACTTGCTCAGAAACTGCCGGGTACGTTCTTCTTTCGGGTTGGCAAACAGTGCCTTTGCATCGCCTTGTTCAACAATTACACCCTTGTCGAAGAAGATCACGCGATTGGCAACATCCCGGGCAAAACTCATCTCGTGGGTCACGATGACCATGGTGCGGTTTTCTTCCGCGAGGCTGCGAATGGTCGCCAGCACTTCGCCTACCAGCTCCGGGTCCAGGGCCGAGGTGGGTTCATCGAACAGGATTACCTCAGGCTCCATCGCCAAGGCCCGGGCAATGGCTACCCGTTGCTGCTGCCCGCCGGACAGGCGCCGTGGGTAGGCGTCTTCCTTGCCCGCCAGGCCGACCCTGGCCAATAGCTTGCGGCCGAGTGCATCCGCGGCAGCCCGGGGCATCTTCTTGACCACGATCGGGCCTTCGATGACGTTCTCCAGGGCAGTGCGGTGGGGGAACAGGTTGAAGTTCTGGAACACAAAGCCCACGTGCTGGCGCAGGCGCCGCACCAGGCTTTGTTGTTGATTGAGCGGGCGGCTGCTGTCGATCTCGATGTCACCGACCTTGATCCGGCCACTGGTGGGTTCTTCGAGGAAATTCAGGCAGCGCAGGAAGGTGGTCTTGCCGGAACCGCTGGGGCCGATGATGGCGACGACTTCGCCTTCCTTGACCTCAAGGTCGATCCCGTTAAGCACCACCTGACCCTTGAATTGTTTGGTCAGTTTTTCAACCACGATCATGCTTCAAGACTCCAGGTCATGCCGGTTGACTCGTGCTTCCAGGCGGTTTTGCACGTGCGCCAGAACGCTGGCAAGAATCCAGTAGATCAAGGCGGCGGACAGATACATGGTGAAAATTTCGAAGGTACGGGCCGAGACCAATTGCGCCTGGCGAAACAACTCCGGCACCTGGATGGTGGCGGCCAGGGCGGTGTCCTTGACCAGGGAAATAAAGCTGTTGCCCAACGGCGGCAAGGCCGTGCGCATGGCCTGCGGCAGGATGGCCCGGCGCAGGGTCTGCGCACGGGTCATGCCGATACTGGCCGCAGCTTCCCACTGGCCGCGCTCGATGGAACCGATGGCGGCACGCAGGATTTCACAGGCATAGGCGGCCATGTTCAGCGAGAAGCCGATCATGGCAGCCGGGATAGGATCCAGCTCGATGCCCACTTGCGGCAAGCCGTAGTAGATCAGGAACAGCTGTACCAGCAAGGGCGTGCCGCGAAAGAACGACACGTAGACGCGGGCGGTCCAGCTCAACAGCTTGAAGCGCGACAGGCGCATCAAGGCCAGGCCGAAGCCCAGCAGCAAGCCGAAAAACATCCCGCCAAGGCTAAGAATGACCGTGTAATACGCGCCCTTGAGCAGAAAGGGCGCGGAGTCCAGCGCGAGTTGGAAACCTGCTTCCATTATTGAGTAACGTCAGCGTTGAAGTACTTCTCGGACAGCTTCTTCAAGGTACCGTCGGCGCGCAGTTCGTCGAGGGCCTTGTTCACCGCAGCCAGCAGTTCAGGCTCGCCTTTGCGCAGGGCGATACCGGCTTCCTGACGGGAGAAAGCAGCACCTGCAGCGGCAGTGTCCTTGGCTTTCTTGGCGTATTCCAGCGCCGCCAGGCGGTCGATCAGGATGGCGTCGACACGGCCGATGCGCAGGTCCTGGAACTTGGTTGGGTCATCGTTATAGGTTTTGACGATGGCTTTCGGTTGGTTTTCCTTGAGCCATTGTTCGTAGTTGGTGCCCAGGCCCACACCGATCTTCTTGCCGGCCAGGTCGTCGGCGGTCTTGATGGTGTCGACGTTTTTCGCCAGGGTCAGCGCCTGGATACCGGAGACGGTATACGGCTTGGAGAAGTCGTACTTTTCCTTGCGTGCGTCGGAGATGGTCACCTGGTTGACGACTGCGTCCAGACGCTTGGATTCCAGGGCGGCGAGGATGCCATCCCACGGCGTGGCTTGCAGCTTGACCTTGACGCCGAGCTTCTTGGCCAGCGCTTCAGACAACTCCACCTCGAAACCGCTGAGCTTGCCGCTTTCATCGACGAAGCTGAACGGTGGGTAGGTGCCTTCCAGGCCAATCTTGATTTCGCCGGCTTTCTTGATGTTGTCCAACTGCTCGCCGGCAACCGCCTGACCGAGCCACCCGGCGCCAAGCGCCAGCCCCAACGTACCAACCAGTAACGTGCGACGGAATACGGAAATAGTCATGAAGAGCCCCTGTGTTTTTATGTTGAGCGATGCAGGTGACGCGGTAGTCGTATCCTGCCTTAAAAGCGCGGTGTGTGGGAGCCGGGCTTGCCCGCGATTGCATCAACTCGGTGTTTTGGATCTGCCCAGTCATGCGTATCGCCATCAAGCTCGCCTACGGCGCGACTATAAAGCCGGTTTTTAAGACTTGAAAATAATATAAAATAAGACTGATATTTCCTTATGGAATATCAAAAGCTCGAATCATAAGCGAACAACGCCGGTGCGCCACCAGTGTGCAGGAAGATGATCGGCCCCTCTTCAAAGCGCTGGCGGCCAATGCCATCCAGCAACCCGGCCATGGCTTTGCCCGTGTAGACCGGGTCCAGCAGCAAGCCTTCCTGGCTGGCCACCAGCTTGATCGCCGCCAGCGTGCCGGCACTCGGTTCGCCATAACGGGGCGCGAAGTACTCGTCCCACAGGATCACCTTGAACGCGTCCGGCAGCGGCACGCCGAGCAATTCGGCGGTGCGTTCGGCCAGGCCTTGCACCTTGGGGCGCTGGGCTTCGTCGGTGCGGGACACCGTGACGCCAATCACTTGCAGGTCCGGCAGTACTTCGGCCAGTGCCAGTGCCAGGCCGCTGTGGGTGCCGGCGCTGCCGGAGGCCAGGACCACGGTGGAGAACGGGATGCCGCTGGCTTCAATCTGCCCGGCCAGCTCCAGCCCGGCGCGCACGTAACCCAGGGCGCCGAGGGCGTTGGAGCCACCGATGGGCACCAGGTACGGCTTCTTGCCGTTGCTGCGCAGGCGGTCGGCGAGGGCGTTGAGCTGGTCGTCGACGTTGTCCAGGTTTTCTACCAGCTCGACCTTGGCGTCGAACAGTTCCAGTAACAGGCGGTTGCCGTTGGCCAGGTAGTTGGGGTCATCGGTGCCTGTCGGGTTTTCCAGCAGGGCGACGCAGCCCAGGCCCAGCTTGGCGGCCAGTGCGGCGGTTTGGCGTACATGGTTGGACTGAATCGCGCCAGCGGTCACCAGGGTGTCGGCACCTTGGGCGAGCGCATCGGCGGCGAGGTATTCGAGTTTGCGCAGCTTGTTGCCGCCCATCGCCAATGGTGTGGTGTCGTCGCGTTTGACGTAGACGTCACGCCCCAGCCAGGCCGACAGCCGCTCGAGTTTTTCCAGGGCGGTAGCGCCGCCCAGCAGTTCCAGACGGTTAAAGCGGTCGAGCTGTTGTTTGATCATGGCTACGCACGGGTGGTCAGAGATGCACCGACTATAGGCAGGCACTTTTCAGGGGGCAACCGCCAATCGCTTATGTCTGTGGGTTATTAGCATTGCACTATTGGTTCTTAAGGACGCTCAGGTGCCTTGCCGTAAAGTGGTGGGCATTTCGTCAGGAGTGAAGACCGTGAGTGAGCGTTCCAGTCATTGGCAATTACAGACCATCGTCAGCCAGCTGCGCAGCGCCCGGGACCAGTGGCGCACCCGCAATGGCCGGGTCAGCGGCGAGCAGGGTGGGCGCGAGCTGCCTTCACGGGAAGCCGTGGCGCAGATTCTCGAGGCGTTGTGCGGTGCGCTGTTCCCCATGCGTTTGGGGCCGGTGGACCTGCGTGAAGAAAGTGAAGACTTCTACGTCGGCCATACCCTGGATGTGGCGCTGAACGCGTTGCTCGCCCAGGCGCGGCTGGAGCTGCGGTATGCCGCACGCCAAGGCGGCCAGGATGACAGTGAGGTCGACGCCCATGCCATCCACCTGATCCAGAATTTCGCCCTGGCATTGCCGGCCTTGCGCAGCCTGTTGGACACCGACGTACTTGCCGCCTACCACGGCGACCCGGCGGCCCGCAGCGTGGATGAAGTGCTGTTGTGCTACCCGGGGATTCTGGCGGTGATTCACCATCGCCTGGCGCATCACTTGTACCGGGCAGGTTTGCCATTGCTGGCGCGGATCAGTGCGGAAATCGCGCACTCGGCAACCGGGATTGATATTCACCCGGGCGCGCAGATTGGCCCGAGCTTCTTCATCGACCACGGGACAGGTGTGGTGATTGGCGAGACGGCGATCATCGGCGAACGGGTGCGTATCTATCAGGCCGTGACCTTGGGCGCCAAGCGTTTCCCGGCGGATGAAGACGGGCAATTGCAGAAGGGCCATCCGCGGCATCCGATTGTCGAGGATGATGTGGTGATCTACGCCGGGGCGACGATTCTGGGGCGGATTACCATTGGCAAGGGTTCGACCATTGGCGGCAACGTGTGGCTGACGCGGAGCGTGCCAGCGGGAGCGAACCTGACCCAGGCGAATCTGCAGCATGATGATGGGACGCAGAAGTAGCACCCCTCTCTCAAGATCACACAGATCAAATGTGGGAGCTGGCTTGCCTGCGATTGCGGTGTATCAGCAACAGATGTCTGGCTGACCTACCGCAATCGCAGGCAAGCCAGCTCCCACAATGGATCGCATTCCAGTCTCGGCCAGTATTTCCCTCAGCCATCGCTGAACGTTTCGTCATCCCCATACGTCATACCTTTCCTTGAGCTAGTGTAGGAAATACCTACCACTCGGCCCTGCGATTAGTCCTCAAACCCCTATCCATGTTTAACTTGACTGTTCGTTCAAGTTAAATCGGTGGTTCGCTGCCCGCTCACAACAGGAGGCTTACCTTTGCTGAGTCCGTTTTTTACAGCCACATCCCATACCCTTGAGGTGCACCCTTCATGAGTGCATCGTCCATACCTTCAAGCGGTCAGGTCCGCATGAACCCGCCGGTGTTTTACTTCGCCGCGAGCTTCATCCTGCTGTTCGGCCTGACTGTCATCGCGATTCCCGAACAAGCCGGCGCCTGGCTGCTGGCCGCACAAAACTGGGCGGCCAATACGGTCGGCTGGTACTACATGCTGGCGATGACCCTGTATCTGGTCTTCGTGGTGGTCACCGCGTTATCGGGCTACGGCAAGATCAAACTCGGTGCCGACCACGACGAGCCCGAATTCAGTTACCTGTCCTGGGCGGGCATGCTGTTCGCCGCCGGGATCAGCATCACGCTGTTTTTCTTTTGCGTGTCCGAACCGTTGACTCACCTGGTGCAACCGCCTCAGGGCGAGGCGCTGAACGGTGACGCGGCGCGCCAGGCCATGCAGATCCTTTTTCTGCACTGGGGCCTGCATGGCTGGGGCGTGTTCGCCTTCGTCGGCATGGCTTTGGCGTACTTCGCCTACCGGCATAACCTGCCGCTGGCGTTGCGTTCGGCGCTATACCCGCTGATCGGCAAGCGCATCAACGGCCCCATCGGTTATGCCGTGGACGGCTTCGGCATCATCGCCACGGTGTTCGGCCTTGGCGCCGACATGGGCTTTGGCGTGTTGCACCTCAACTCCGGGCTCGATTACCTGTTCGGCGTGGCCCACACCCAGTGGATCCAGGTCGGCCTCATCACCTTGATGATGGGCGCGGCAATTCTTGTCGCCGTCTCGGGCGTCGACAAGGGCGTGCGGGTGATGTCCGACATCAACATGCTGCTGGCCTGTGCGCTGCTGCTGTTCGTGTTGTTCGCCGGGCCCACCCAGCACTTGCTCAACACCCTGATCCAGAACATCGGCGACTACCTCGGCGCCTTGCCGACCAAGAGTTTCGACCTCTACGCCTACGACAAACCCAGCGACTGGCTGGGCGGCTGGACCGTGTTCTATTGGGCCTGGTGGATCGCATGGTCGCCGTTCGTGGGCCTGTTTATCGCGCGTATTTCCCGCGGCCGCACCATCCGTGAGTTCGTGTTCGGCGTGCTGTTGATCCCGTTGGGCTTCACCCTGGCGTGGATGTCGATCTTCGGCAACAGCGCCATCGACCAGGTGCTCAACCACGGCCTCACGGCGCTCGGGCAGTCGGCCATCGATGATCCGTCGATGAGCCTCTACCTGCTGCTGGAAACCTACCCGTGGAGCAAGACGGTGATCGCCGTCACGGTGTTTATCAGCTTCGTGTTCTTCGTCACTTCGGCCGACTCCGGCACCGTGGTGCTCTCGACCTTGTCGGCCAAAGGCGGCAACGCCGATGAAGACGGGCCGAAGTGGCTGCGGGTGTTCTGGGGCGCGATGACCGCGTTGGTGACCAGCGCGCTGTTGTTTGCCGGTAGCATCGACTCGCTCAAGTCGGCCGTGGTGCTGACCTCGCTACCGTTCTCGATGATTTTGCTGCTGATGATGTGGGGGCTGCACAAGGCGTTCTACCTCGAATCCCAGAAGCAGATTGCGCAGATGCATTCCCTCGCGCCGGTGTCGGGCTCACGCAAAGGCACGGGCGGTTGGCGCCAGCGTTTGAGCCAGGCGGTGCATTTCCCGTCACGGGATGAGGTGTACCGTTTCCTCGAGACCACGGTGCGTCCGGCCATCGAAGAAGTGACGGCGGTGTTTGTCGAAAAAGGCCTCAACGTCGTCACCCAGCCTGATCCGTCCAACGACAGCGTCAGCCTGGAAATCGGCCACGGCGAACAGCATCCGTTCGTGTACCAGGTGCAGATGCGCGGCTATTTCACCCCGTCATTTGCACGGGGCGGCATGGGTTCCAAGCAGCTCAACAACCGCCGCTACTACCGGGCGGAAGTGCACTTGAGTGAGGGCAGCCAGGACTACGACCTGGTGGGCTACACCAAAGAGCAGATCATCAACGACATCCTCGACCAGTACGAACGGCATATGCAGTTCCTGCATCTGGTTCGCTAAACGAAAAGGCCCTGTTCAATACCTCGAACAGGGCCTTTTTTTTGCTCCTCGTCTCTCCTCCATACTCCTCCACCCTTGGCGCGCTGAAGCGCTCGCCAGCGCCCGCAAAGCCCCGTGCTTGAAGGGTTCCTTAAATTTAATTTCATCCGGGTAAAGGGTGTTTTGACTCCGAACTGTCACATGGCCATCGCCTAATTGTGTGAAGCGTTTGACGCTTTCATTTCAGAACAGTGACGGAGACCGGTACCAATGAAGACGTTATTGAGCCCCATGGTAGGTGCCGCCATGGCGAGCTTTATGCTGTCCGCCCACGCCGATTTTATCGATGACAGCCACGCCGACGTGACCCTGCTCAACCGCTACCTCAATCAGCAGGGGCGCGATGTGGTGAACAGCAATAACAAGGCCCATAGCATCCGTGATTGGGGCCAGGGTTTTGAGTTCAACTTCAAGTCCGGCTACACCGATGGCCCAGTGGGCTTTGGCTTGGACTTGCAGGCGTTCTACGGCTTGAAACTGGATTCCGGTGGCGACCTCAATGACAAGGATCATCAGGGCCGTTACCCCGGCAGCATGTTCCCGCTGGATGACGGCAAGTCCGCCGACCAATTCGGCGTGCTCAGCCCGACCTTCAAGATGCGCTTCGCCCAGGATGAATTGCGCGTCGGCACGCTCTACGGCAACAACCCGGTACTGGCCAACACCGACGGTCGCTTGTACCAGCAGACCAACACGGGCGTGCAGCTGGTTTCCAAAGACTTGACCGACTTCACCTTTACCGCCGGTGACATCCTCAAGACCAAGATCCGCAACGAAACCGGCGACCAGGGCATGATCACCGCCGGCGGCACCAAAGAGAGTGATCGCTTCCTCTACGGTGGCGCGGACTACAAGGGTTTGCCGGACACCACCGTCAGCCTGTGGTACTCCAACCTTGAGGATTACTACCAGCAGTTCTTCCTCGGTGCCAAGCGCCATGACGCCTTGCCTGTGGGCGCAATCGACACCGACGTGCGCCTGTACCGCAGCCTGGGTGTGGGTGCAAACGCCGATGGCGACAAGGACTATTCCGCAGCCGGTTTTTATGGCGACGGCACCTCCAAGGGTCGCATCAACCAGTCCACCGTCAGCCTGCTGGAAAGCTACAGTCTGGACGGCCATACCGTCGGCCTGGGCATCCAGAAAAACAGCGGCGACAGCGACTTCCCGTACCTGGATTCCGGCCTGAACAGCGGTGCCAGCAACCAGGGCCCGGGCTCGGGCGCCGACACCCCGGCACTCACCAACATGCAACTGAACAAGTTCCAGCATGCCGGCGAGCGCACCTGGCTGGCGCAGTACAAATATGACTTCGGCAAGCTCGGCCTCAATGGCCTGACGTTCGCCACGTCCTACGCACACGGTGATGACATCCGCACCACCCAGGGCACTACCAGTGAATGGGAACGTAACGTCACAGTGGCTTACCAAGTGCCCACCGGGACACTCAAAGGCCTCGGCGTGACGTGGCGAAATGCCCACGCCAGCCCGGATATTACGGGCGCCACCGTGCAAGATGAAAACCGTCTGTATGTGAGCTATGTCGTTCCACTCTGGTAGGACTTTGCTGTAAAAGGGAAAGGCAGACTTAAGCGATTCAGCTGCTTAAAAGGCCCGGGAATATGCTTATTCCCGGGCCTTATTTGCCCCAAGTCCAAGAGAGGATTCGATGACTTACATTGCTGCCGAAAACCGCTATGAATCTATTCCTTATCGCCGCGTAGGTCGCAGCGGGCTGGTGCTGCCGGCACTGTCCCTGGGGCTGTGGCACAACTTTGGCGACAGCACCCCGATCGACACCCAGCGCGCCCTCCTGCGCACGGCGTTCGACCTGGGTATCAACCACTTCGACCTGGCCAACAACTACGGCCCCCCGTACGGCAGCGCCGAGATCAACTTCGGCCGTTTACTGCGGGAAGATTTCAAGCATTACCGCGATGAACTGATCATCTCCAGCAAGGCGGGTTGGGACATGTGGCCAGGCCCTTACGGCCAGGGCGGCGGTTCGCGCAAGTACGTACTGGCGAGCCTCGACCAGAGCCTGCAACGCCTGGGCGTCGACTACGTGGACATCTTCTACTCCCACCGTTTTGATGCCGACACCCCACTGGAAGAAACTGCCAGCGCACTGGCCACTGCCGTGCAACAGGGCAAGGCGTTGTACATCGGGATTTCGTCCTATTCCGGCGTGAAGACCCGGGAGATTGCCGCGCTGCTGCAAGAGTGGAAGGTTCCGCTGCTGATCCATCAGCCGGCCTACAACCTGCTCAATCGCTGGGTGGAAAAAGACCTGCTGGACGTCACCGAAGAGCTCGGTGCCGGGGTGATTGCCTTTACGCCGTTGGCCCAGGGGCTGTTGACCGACAAATACCTCAACGGCGTACCGGCGGATGCGCGGGTGAATCGCCCGGGTGGTGGTTCGTTGCAGGCCAAGCACTTGTCCGAGGCCAACATCGCCCACGCCCGCGCGCTGAATGAAATTGCCAAGCGTCGCGGCCAGAGCCTGGCGCAGATGGCGTTGGCGTGGACGTTGCGTGATCCACGGGTCACCAGCGCCCTGATCGGCGCGAGCCGGCCGGAGCAGATCATTGAAAACGTCGGGGCGTTGCAGAATTTGAGCTTCAGCGCGCAAGAGCTGGCGGAGATTGACCGGTTTGCCCAGGAAGGCGGGATTAACTTGTGGGAAAAGCCGTCGACGGCTGAATAAGCAGTTTCTGAATCAACACCGGTCACCTGTGGGAGCCGGGCTTGCCCGCGATGGCGGTGTGTCAGCCGATGAATATGTTGCTGACCCACCGCTATCGCAGGCAAGCCAGCTCCCACATTTGATCTGTGGTGTGCCTGCTAGAACGGCACATCCCCCAAAATCGTCGCCCGGTGCATCACCCGCCGTTGCGGCCGGTAATC
This sequence comes from Pseudomonas sp. 32A, assembly GCF_052682255.1. Taxonomy (NCBI): domain Bacteria; kingdom Pseudomonadati; phylum Pseudomonadota; class Gammaproteobacteria; order Pseudomonadales; family Pseudomonadaceae; genus Pseudomonas; species Pseudomonas sp. 32A. The sequence continues at coordinate 72,816 of NZ_JBQYLY010000001.1, forward strand.
ATCCACCGCGTAATGCTGGGTCACGCGGTTATCCCAGAACGCCACGTCATTTTCCTGCCAACGCCAGCGAATGGTGAATTCCGGCCGTGTCGCGTGGGCAAACAGCAGCTTCAACACCGCCTCGCTTTCCGCCGGCTCCAGTTCGTTGATCTTGCTGGTGAACCCTTCACTGACGAACAACGATTTACGCCCGCTCACCGGATGCGTACGAATCACCGGATGGGACAGCGGCGGGTTCTTGCGCCGGGCTTCTTCCCAGCGCGCCAGGTCTTCCGGCGTATTGCCGTAGCGTTCCAGAGGGAAAGAGCGCGTGAAGTCATGGGTCGCCGTTAAACCGTCCAACAGCTTTTTGAACGGCTCGGACAGCGCCTCATACGCGGCAATCCCACTGGCCCACAACGTATCGCCACCAAACTCCGGCAACAGCTTGGCGCTGAGCACCGCGCCGAGGGCGGGCGTGGGCAGGAAGGTCACGTCGGTGTGCCAGATGGCGTTGTCGCGCACATCGGTCACGGCGGTGTCGAGGATCAGCACTTCAGGCTGTTCCGGCACGTTGGGGTAGATCGGGTGAATGTGCAGGTCGCCGAAATGTGCCGCGAACCGCGCCTGTTGCTGCGGGTTGATCGGCTGGTTGCGGAAGAACAGCACCGAATGTTTGAGCAGCGCCTGTTCGATAGCGTCGCGTTGTTCGATGTTCAGCGGTTGGGTGATGTCGACGCCACTGATCTGGGCGCCAAGGGCGGTGCTGAGAGGTGTTACGGTCAGGCTGCTCATGGGATTCTCGTCGAAAAATGCTTAGTGTGCCTGGCCATGCCACGGCACCAGTTTGCGCTGCAGGGCACGCAAGCCCATTTCCATCGCAAAGGCGATCAATGCGATCACCAGGATGCCCAGCACCACCACATCGGTGACCAGAAACTGCGCGGCGGACTGCACCATAAAGCCCAGGCCGCTGGTGGCGGCGATCAGCTCGGCGGCCACCAACGTCGACCAGCCGACACCGAGGCCAATCCGCACGCCGGTGAGAATGTCGGGGAGGGCGCTCGGCAGGATTACGTGACGAATCAGCTGTGCCCGTGTCGCGCCCAACGACTGCGCAGCGCGCAGTTTGGCCGGGTCGACAGTGCGTACGCCGGTGGCGGTGGCGATGGCGATCGGCGCAAAAATCGCCAGGTAGATCAGCAACACCTTGGACAGCTCGCCGATGCCGCACCAGATCACGATCAGCGGCAGGTAAGCCAGCGGCGGGATCGGGCGGTAAAACTCGATCAGCGGATCCAGAATGCCCCGGGCGATGCGGTTGGAGCCGATGGCAATCCCCACCGGCACGGCGGTCAGCACGGCAAAGCCGAGGCCGAGGCCGATACGCTTGAGGCTCGCGCCCAAGTGCTGCCACAGGGTGGAGTCCATGTAGCCAGTGGTCGCCAGCAGCCAGCCCTTTTGCAGCACGGCCGAAGGCGGTGGCAGGAACAGCGGCTCGATCAGCCCGCTGGCGGTCACGGCCCACCAAATGGCAACCAGGGTCACCAGGGTGAGCACGCTGATCCAGCGGGTGCTCAGGCTGCGGCGCACCGGCACCACCGGGGTTTGCGCGGTGCGGGTGGCCGGTAATTCGTAACTGCTCATGCGGACACCTGCCGTTGGGAGAACACCTTGCCCAGCACGTGTTCGCGGGTTTCGATAAAGCGCGGGTCGGATTTGATCGCCCGTGCAGACTCCCCGGCGGCGTAGCGCTGGCCGAAGTCCAGGCTCAGGCGCTCGACGATCTGGCCGGGATTGGGCGCCAGCAGAATCAGGTCCGTAGCGAGGAACACCGCTTCTTCGATGTCGTGGGTAATCAGGAACACCGGCTTGGCTGTGCGCCGCCAGACTTGCAGCAACAGTTCCTGCATCTGTTCGCGGGTGAAGGCATCGAGGGCGCCGAACGGTTCATCCATCAGCAATACGCGCGGGTCAGCAGCCAACGCGCGGGCCAAGCCCACACGTTGCTTCTGGCCACCGGAGAGTTGCCAGATGCGGCGGCCGTCGAAGCCGGCGAGGTCCACCAGGGCGAGCATTTCCCGAGCGCGGATTTCGCGCTGGGCCTTGGGTACGCCCGCCAGTTCCAGGCCGAAGCCGACGTTGGCCAGCACGTCCTGCCAGGGCAGCAGGGCGTCGTCCTGGAACACCACGCCGCGTTCGGCGCTCGGTCCTTTTACCGGCACACCATCAAGGGTGATGCGCCCGGCGCTGGGTTCGACAAAGCCGGCAATCAGGTTCAACAACGAAGTCTTGCCACTGCCGGAAGGGCCGAGGGCTACCAGCAATTGCTGGGGCCCAAGGCTCAGGGAAATATCGGCCAGTACGGGCTCCGGGCTGCCTGGGTACTGTGCGCTGATGCGCTCCAGTTGTAGCAAGGCCATCGCGGTGAACTCCTGGTATCAGTTAGTGATGAACTTCGGGCTGACGTACGGGGCGTAGTCCGGCAGTACGGCGTCGACCTTGCCCTGTTCCTTGAGGAACGCGGCGGTGTCGGTGACGGCCTTGGTGGTCGGTGCGCCGAGCAGGGTCACCTGGTCAGCCGCCAGCGGGTAGACGTTGCCTTGCAGCAGCAGCGGAATGTCGCTGGCTTTGGCCCCGGAGAGCTTCACCAGTTTGTCGACGTTGCCTTTGTCCGCCAGCCAGGCTTGTGGGTCTTTGCGGTAAGCGGCGTAGGCGTCCAGGGTGACCTTGGCAAAAGCCGTGACGATTTCCGGGTGCTTCTCGGCGAAATCCTTACGCACGATCCAGGCATCGAAAGTCGGTGCGCCAAATTTGGCCAGTTCGCCGGAGGTGATCAGCACCTTGCCGTTTTCCTTGGCTACGCCCAGAGCCGGGTCCCATACGTAGGTGGCGTCGATATCACCGCGCTTCCAGGCGGCGATGATGGCCGGCGGCGCGAGGTTGAGGATGGTCACTTTGGAGGGGTCGATGTTCCAGTGCTTCAGCGCGGCCAGCAGGCTGTAGTGGCCGGTGGAAACGAACGGCACGGCGACTTTCTTGCCGATCAGGTCCTGCGGGCTGTTGATCCCGGAACCGTTGCGGGCCACCAGGGCTTCGGCGCCGCCGATCTGGGTGGCGATCAGGAAAGTTTCTACCGGGACCTTGCGGGTCACGGCAGCGGTCAGCGGGCTGGAGCCCAGGTAGCCGATCTGCACGTCGCCGGAAGCGATGGCGGCGATGATGTCTGCACCGTTGTCGAATTTGCGCCAGTCGATCTTGGCGTTGGTGGCTTTTTCGTAAGCGCCGTCGGCCTGGGCGACTTTCGCCGGGTCAACGGTGGTCTGGTAAGCGATGGTGACGTCGGCGGCCTGGGCAAACAGGCTGGCGCCGGCCAGGGACAATGCCGCCAAGAGGCGAAGGGGGAAGTGCAGTTTCAAGGGGAGGTCCTCATCAGGCGGCCGGAGGTCGGCGTGTGAGAAGACTAAATGATCTAAGAATCCGAAAATAAATAACCTTTTCGAATTAGCTTATGAGGAGAAACTTGAGCGCCAGGCTAGAAGGCGCATGGGCCAAATGTGGGAGCTGGCTTGCCTGCGATAGCATCGACTCGGTACTAATGAAATACCGCGGCGCCTGCATCGCGGGCAAGCCCGGCTCCCACAAGAGCCCGGCCCCCACAGGGTTTTGTGTCAGGCTTTTAGTTGCTGATGGCGAGGATGCTCGCCTGGTACGACCCGACAAACACGTCAAAATCGCCCACTTCGTTCTGCTCCAGCTCCGCCTGTTGCGCCAGCGAATTACGCGCCAGCTCTTCAAAGCGTGCCTGTTCCTCAGCCTTCAACGGCTCGCTGCGGAAGTGTTCGGCATGCACCTGGCTCTGATGCAACGAGAACTGCGCAAAGCTCTCTTTACGCTCGCTCATCGCCGCCAGCACCTGGGCCGACGGGGTCAGGGACGAATCCTTGACCTTCGCCAACTGGGCGTCCAGCGCCTGGCTGTGTTCATTGATGCCCTGGCTCTGGTCCAGCAAGGCTGCCAACGGAGCAATTTGCTCCAGCAACTCGGCGGCCCATTCCTTCATGTCCACCGATTCGCCACGGCGCTGCAATTGCAGGCCCGGACGGCGACCTTCCTTGACCACGCTAAGGAAGTTGGAGGTGGCGTTGCCGCACTCGTTGTCGGCGAACAGCGGGCTGTCATTCAGCGCGCAATACAGCAGGAACGCGTCGAGGAAGCGCGACTCTTGCAAGTCGATGCCCATCGGCAGGAACGGGTTGATGTCCAGGCAGCGCACTTCGATGTACTGGATGCCACGGGCCATCAGCGCCTGGATCGGCCGCTCGCCGGTGTAGGTCACGCGCTTGGGCCGGATGTTGGAGTAGTACTCGTTTTCGATCTGCAGGATGTTGGTGTTGAGCTGTACCCACTCACCGTCCTTATGGGTGCCGACTTCGACGTACGGCGCGTAGGGCGTTGCCACCGCTGTGCGCAGGCTGTCGGTGTAGCTCGCCAGGTCGTTGTAGCAAGGCGTCAGGCCGGCCTGGGCGTTGCTCTGGTAACCCAGGTCGCTCATGCGCAGGCTGGTGGCGTATGGCAGGTACAGCGTTTCGGCGTCCAGCACTTCCAGCTGATGCGAGCGACCACGCAGGAAACCCGCGTCCAGGGCCGGCGAGGCGCCGAACAGGTACATCAGCAGCCAGCTGTAGCGGCGGAAGTTGCGAATCAGCGCGATATAGGCGGTGGACTGGTAGTCGCGGTCGGTACCCACGAAGCCTTCGGCTTCCTTGAGCAGCGGCCACAGCTCTTCCGGCAGGGAAAAGTTGTAGTGGATCCCGGCGATGCACTGCATGGTCTTGCCGTACCGCAGGGCCAGGCCCTTGCGATACACGTACTTGAGCTGTCCGATGTTGGAGGTGCCGTAGTAGGCAATCGGAATATCTTCCTCGGCCGGCAACGGGCACGGCATCGATGGACTCCACAGGTACTCGTTGCCGAGCTTGCTGTAGGCAAAACGGTGGATCTTGTCGAGGCTGCTCAAGGTATCGGCCGGGTTGGCCAACGCCGGGGTGATGAACTCAAGCAGCGACTCGGAATAGTCGGTGGTGATTTGTTCGTGGGTCAGTGCAGCGCCCAGCGCCTCGGGATGCGGCGTTTGTGCCAGTCGGCCTTCACCGGTGACGCGCAGGCATTCGCGCTCGATGCCGTGCAGGCATTGCTCGAGCAAAGAGAGGTGTTCGTGCTTGCCGAGCAGGGCCAGGCGGCGGTTGAGAAGTTCGCTCAAGTTGGATTCCTTCACGCGTCAGTCGCCCCAATATGGGGGTGGGCAGGACGGTCTACAAGGGTGAAGTGGAAACTGGCGTTATCGCCTGGTTTTCGAGCCGGATTGACCCACTCTGAAAGAGCCGCCCTCGTCCCTGATTCTGGCTATCGCGCACGAGGAAAAGTTCGGCGCAACTTTCGAAGCGCCGAAATTAACTCAAATCGATGACAGGGAGCTATAGGACAGCGAAGGTGCCTTGTGCTTTTGCGACCAGTTTTTCGTCCTGGTACACGTCCGCCTCGACCACCAGCGTGCGCCGACCCGGGTGAATCACCCGGGCAGTGCACAGCACATCGCCCTCGGAAACGGCGCGGATGTAGTTGATCTTGCATTCGATGGTCGCGCTCTGCTGGTCGAAACCATGGGAGCTGGAGCAGGCCAGCCCCATGGCAATGTCCACCAGGCTGAAGATCGCCCCGCCATGGAGCTTGCCAGCGCGGTTGCGCAACTGCGGCTCCAGGGTCATGGCCACCTCTGCAACCCCGGTTTCCAGGCGTTGCAGGCGGCAGCCAATGAGTTCGCTGAAAGCGCTGTGGGTCAAGCCGGCTGGCAGTTCCATTAACGTTTCTTCAGTTGTTTGGCGTTGGCGAACAGCGAAGCCATGGCGTTGTTGGCCGGGGCTGGCGCAGTGGTTTCCTTGCGGGGTGCGCTGCCTTGGGACTGGCGTGGCGCCGAGCCTGGGCGTGCGCCGCGGGCACCGTCGATTTTCTCGCCTGGGGTGTCGCTCATGCGCATCGACAGGCCGACGCGTTTGCGCGGGATGTCGACTTCCATGACCTTGACCTTGACCACGTCACCGGCTTTCACCGCTTCGCGCGGGTCCTTGATGAACTTCTCCGAAAGCGCGGAGATATGCACCAAACCGTCCTGATGCACGCCGATATCCACAAACGCGCCGAAGTTGGTCACGTTGGTGACGACGCCCTCGAGGATCATCCCCAGTTGCAGGTCCTTGAGGTCTTCGACGCCGTCCTGGAACTCGGCGGTCTTGAACTCGGGACGCGGGTCGCGGCCAGGTTTTTCCAGTTCTTGCAGAATGTCGGTAATGGTCGGTACGCCGAAGGTTTCGTCGGTGTACTTTTTCGGGTCCAGGCGCTTGAGGAACGCGGCGTCGCCGATCAGCGAGCGGATGTCACGGTCGGTTTCAGCGGCGATGCGTTGCACCAGCGGGTAGGCTTCCGGGTGGACGGCCGAGGAGTCCAGCGGGTTGTCACCGTTCATGACGCGCAGGAAGCCGGCGGCCTGTTCGAAAGTTTTTTCGCCCAGGCGTGCGACTTTTTTCAGTGCTGCGCGGGTCTTGAACGCACCGTTCTCATCGCGGTGGGTCACGATGTTCTGCGCCAGGGTGGTGTTGAGGCCGGAGATCCGGGCCAACAGCGCTACCGAGGCGGTGTTCACGTCCACGCCGACCTTGTTCACGCAGTCTTCCACTACCGCATCCAGGCCGCGTGCCAGTTTCAGCTGCGACACGTCGTGCTGGTACTGGCCGACGCCGATGGATTTCGGATCGATCTTCACCAGCTCGGCCAGTGGGTCCTGCAGGCGGCGAGCGATGGACACGGCGCCACGGATCGACACGTCGAGGTCCGGAAATTCCTTGGACGCCAGTTCAGACGCGGAGTACACCGAAGCGCCGGCCTCGGAGACCATCACCTTGGTCATCTGCATGCCTGGGTATTTTTTGATCAGCTCGGCGGCCAGCTTGTCGGTTTCACGGCTGGCGGTGCCGTTGCCGATGGCGATCAGGTCCACCGAGTGCTTGGCGCACAGGGCGGCCAGGATCGCAATGGTCTGGTCCCACTTGTTGTGTGGCACGTGGGGGTAAACTGTGGCGTGATCCAGCAGCTTGCCGGTGGCGTCGACCACGGCAACCTTGCAGCCGGTGCGCAGGCCCGGGTCGAGGCCCAGGGTTGCGCGTGGGCCGGCGGGTGCGGCCAGCAGCAGGTCGTGCAGGTTGTGGGCGAATACGCTGATGGCTTCGGTCTCGGCGCCGTCGCGCAACTCGCCCAGCAGGTCGGTTTCCAGGTGGGTGTAGAGCTTGACCTTCCAGGTCCAGCGCACGACTTCACTGAGCCACTTGTCCGCAGGACGATTCTGATTCTGGATGCCGAATTGTTGACCGATCATGCCTTCGCACGGGTGCATGGTGCCTGGCAGCTCGTCGCCGACTTTCAGCGCGGAGCTCAGGATGCCTTCGTTGCGACCGCGGAAAATCGCGAGGGCGCGGTGGGACGGCATGCTTTTCAGCGGCTCATCATGTTCGAAGTAGTCGCGGAACTTGGCGCCTTCCTCTTCCTTGCCGGCGATCACGCGGGCACTGAGGGTGGCTTCCTGCTTCAGGTAATTGCGCAGTTTTTCCAGCAGGTTGGCGTCTTCCGCGAAGCGCTCCATGAGGATGTACTTGGCGCCTTCGAGGGCGGCCTTGACGTCGGCGACGCCTTTTTCGGCATCGACAAAACGTGCAGCTTCGGTTTCCGGGGCCAGGGACGGGTCGTTGAACAGGCCGTCTGCCAGCTCGCCGAGGCCGGCTTCCAGGGCGATCTGGCCCTTGGTGCGGCGCTTCTGCTTGTACGGCAGGTACAAGTCTTCGAGGCGGGTCTTGGTGTCGGCGAGCTTGATGTCGCGTTCCAGTTGCGGGGTCAGCTTGCCTTGCTCTTCGATACTGGCGAGGATGCTGATACGCCGTTCGTCGAGTTCTCGCAGGTAGCGCAGGCGCTCTTCCAGATGCCGCAACTGGATATCATCGAGGCTGCCGGTGACTTCTTTACGGTAACGGGCGATGAAGGGCACTGTGGAGCCTTCATCCAGTAGAGCGACGGCCGCTTCGACCTGTTGTGGGCGTACACCGAGTTCCTCGGCGATGCGGCTGTTGATGCTGTCCATAAAACCACCTGAAATTCTGAAAGCAGGCTCGCAGGCCCGGAAAACAAGGCTTGCGAGGCTGGTTGAGCGGCCCGACTGGCGCCGCTGCCTGGGTCAAGAGGCAGCCTATTGACCCTCGAAATCGAAAAAATCACTACAAGCGGGTGAAAAAATCCCCTGGCAGTAAACGGTAACGAACTGACGTTGCCCTGCACAAAGGCGCCGCATTATAACCAGCGTTCCGCCCTTGGGGGGATTGCCGCCAAGGTTGTAGGGCGCGGGTTCGCTGGCGGTAGAGGAAAAATCTGCTAACAATGCACACGGTGCGTATAACGGCAGCTACGCCATAATGCGCGCCGAGATAAGAGGAGCATCTAATGAGCAGCACTGCACAAACTGCTGAAGGCGAAAAAATTCTCATCGTTGATGACGATCCGGGGCTGAGCAGCCTGCTGGAGCGTTTCTTCAACTCCAAGGGCTATCGCGCACGCGCGGTGCCAAACACCGAACAGATGGACCGCCTGTTGGGACGTGAAGTCTTCAACCTGGTGGTGCTGGACCTGATGCTGCCCGGCGAAGACGGCCTGACCGCCTGCAAACGCCTGCGCGGTGCCAACAATCAGATCCCGATCATCATGCTGACCGCCAAGGGCGATGAGCTGAGCCGTATCAAGGGCCTGGAACTGGGTGCCGACGATTACCTGGCCAAGCCGTTCAACCCGGATGAGCTGATGGCGCGGGTCAAGGCCGTACTGCGTCGCCAGGCCGCCCCGGTACCGGGTGCCCCAGGCAGCGAAGACGAAAGCGTGACCTTCGGTGACTACGAGCTGTCGCTGGCCACCCGTGAGCTCAAGCGTGGCGATGAAGTGCACATGCTGACCACCGGCGAATTCGCCGTGCTCAAGGCACTGGTGATGAACGCTCGCCAGCCGCTGACCCGTGACAAGCTGATGAACCTGGCCCGTGGCCGCGAGTGGGACGCCCTGGAGCGCTCCATCGACGTACAGATATCCCGTCTGCGCCGGATGATCGAACCCGATCCATCCAAGCCGCGTTATATCCAGACGGTGTGGGGTGTGGGTTACGTGTTTGTGCCGGATGGCACTGCAACCAAGTGACCGATGATTTGCAGAAGCGGGCTCGCCGGTGTTGACTCGATAAGAGTCAGCCGGTTGCCCGGCGTTTGCAATTCTGCGAGCCTCGCTCGCTCCTGCAAGGTGTCTAGCTGTCTTCTATGAAAACCCCGTTGTGGTTCCCCCAAAGTTTTTTCTCACGCACCCTTTGGCTGGTGCTCATCGTCGTACTGTTTTCCAAGGCCCTGACACTGGTTTATCTGTTGATGAACGAAGACGTGCTGGTGGACCGGCAGTACAGCCACGGTGTCGCCCTGACCTTGCGCGCCTACTGGGCCGCAGACCCCGAGAACCGCGAGAAGATCGCCAAGGCTGCCACCCTGGTCCGGGTCGCAGGTGCGGGCGTGCCCGAGGGCGAGCAACATTGGCCCTACAGCGAAATCTACCAACGACAGATGCAGGCCGAACTGGGTGAGGACACCGAGGTACGGCTGCGCATGCATGTGTCGCCGGCGCTGTGGGTGCGGGCCCCGAGCCTGGGGGAGGACTGGCTGAAGGTGCCGCTGTACCCGCATCCACTGCGGGGGCAGAAGATCTGGAACGTGCTGGGCTGGTTCCTGGCAATTGGTTTGCTTTCCACCGCGTCTGCCTGGATTTTTGTGCGCCAGCTCAACCAGCCGCTCAAACGCCTGGTGTTTGCTGCACGCCAGCTCGGTCAGGGCCGTAGTGTGCGGCTGCCCATCAGCGACACGCCGAGTGAAATGACCGAGGTGTACAGCGCGTTCAACCAGATGGCCGAGGATGTCGAACAGGCGGGGCGCGAGCGCGAGCTGATGCTGGCGGGGGTGTCCCATGACCTGCGCACGCCATTGACGCGTTTGCGGCTTTCCCTGGAGCTGATGGGCAACCACACCGACCTTACCGACGACATGGTCCGCGATATCGAGGACATGGACGCGATTCTCGATCAGTTCCTCGCGTTTATCCGCGACGGTCGCGACGAGGTAGTGGAAGAAGTCGACCTGACGGACCTGGTGCGTGAGGTGGTGGCGCCCTACAACCAGAACGGTGAGCAGGTGCGGATGCGCCTGGAACCGATCCAGCCGTTCGCGTTGCGTCGGGTCTCGATGAAACGCCTGCTGAACAACCTGATTGGCAACGCCCTGCATCACGCCGGTTCCGATGTGGAAGTGGCGGCCTACGTTTCCGGGGATACCAGCGCGCCGTATGTGGTGCTGAGTGTCATGGACCGTGGCGCCGGTATCGATCCCGCAGAGCTGGAAGGCATCTTCAACCCGTTCACCCGTGGCGATCGTGCCCGGGGCGGCAAAGGTACGGGCCTGGGGCTTGCGATTGTGCGGCGGATTGCTTCGATGCATGGCGGCAATGTCGAATTGCGTAACCGGCCGGATGGCGGTTTGGAAGCACGGGTTCGCTTGCCGTTGGGGCTGATGTTGCCCAGGGACGCGGTCTAAATGTGGGAGCGGGCTTGCTCGCGAAGGCGGTGGGTCAGTCCATAGAAATGTTGACTGATCCACCGCCTTCGCGAGCAAGCCCGCTCCCACACTGGTTTTGCGGTGCTTTACAGGTTGGGAGTCCTCAACCTTTGCCTTTGGTCCTGGTCATATTCGGCCCACCATTCTTCTCCAGATGCTGAATGATGATCCCCGCCACATCCTTGCCGGTGGTGGTCTCAATCCCTTCCAGGCCCGGTGACGAGTTCACCTCCATCACCAGCGGCCCGTGGTTGGAGCGCAAGATATCCACACCCGCCACACTCAACCCCATGACCTTGGCTGCCCGCAGGGCCGTCATGCGTTCTTCCGGGGTGATCTTGATCAGGCTGGCGCTGCCGCCACGGTGCAGGTTGGAGCGAAACTCACCCGGCTTGGCCTGGCGCTTCATCGCGGCAATCACCTTGTCGCCCACCACGAAGCAGCGGATATCTGCACCGCCGGCCTCCTTGATGTACTCCTGCACCATGATGTTCTGCTTGAGGCCCATGAACGCCTCGATCACCGACTCGGCCGCTGTCGCGGTTTCACACAGCACCACGCCGATGCCTTGGGTGCCTTCCAGAACCTTGATCACCAGGGGCGCGCCATTGACCATGTCGATCAGGTCGGGAATGTCATCCGGGGAGTGCGCAAAGCCGGTCACCGGCAAACCAATGCCACGGCGCGACAGCAACTGCAACGAGCGCAGCTTGTCCCGCGAACGGGCGATGGCTACCGATTCATTCAGGGGGAACACCCCCATCATTTCAAACTGGCGCAACACCGCGCAGCCATAGAACGTCACCGAAGCACCGATACGCGGAATCACCGCATCGAAACCTTCCAGCGGTTTGCCCCGGTAGTGGATCTGCGGCTTATGACTGGCAATGTTCATATAGGCGCGCAACGTATCGATCACCACCATCTCATGGCCACGTTCGGTGCCGGCCTCGACCAGGCGACGGGTGGAATACAGACGCGGGTTACGCGACAGCACAGCGATCTTCATGCAACACCTGTGGCAGAGGTAGTAGAGACCGGGAACACCGGCTTGTCTTGAACGTATTTGAGGCCGGGATTGACCACCAGTTGGCCGTCAATCAGGGCTTTGGAGCCGAGCAACAGGCGATAGCGCATCGCCTTGCGGCAGGCGAGGGTGAATTCCACCCGCCATACCCGATCGCCCAGGGCCAGGGTGGTGCTGATCACGTACCGCACCTGGGCCTGGCCGTTGGAGCTTTTAATGGTTTTCATCGCCACCAGCGGCGCTTCGCAGCGCCGGTGGCGCAGTTGCACCACGCTGCCCAGGTGCGCGGTAAAGCGCACCCACTTCGCACCGTCGCGCTCAAACGGCTCGATCTCGGTGGCGTGCAGGCTCGAGGTGCTGGCGCCGGTGTCGATCTTGGCGCGCAGGCCTGCCACTCCCAGGTCGGGAAGTGCCACCCACTCACGCAGACCCACAACGGTCAAATGGTCAAATGTCTTCAATATGAATAACCGGCAATTAATTCGCCCAGGCGTCGGGTGATACCTTGGCCAGGGCTTTGAATGCAGGCTTGGCGAACCAGTAGCCTTGCATCAGGAATATTCCGCAGTCGGCGAGAAAGTCCCGCTCACCGGCACTTTCGATGCCCTCGGCGATGACAGTAACGCCCAACTGCTCACAGATTGTGACAATCCCCCGGACGATCACCTGACGGACACGATCACGGTCGACATCGCGGATCAGCGCCATGTCGAGTTTGATCAAGTCGGGTTGGAAATCAGCCAGCAGATTCAGCCCCGAATAGCCCGCCCCGAAATCGTCGATGGCGGTCTTGAAGCCGAATTCTCGGTATTCACGCAGAATATTCGTCAAATGGCGATAGTTATCTACGTGCTCGCTTTCCAGTGTTTCAAAAATCAGTCGGTCCAGCGGAAAATTGTGTGCGCGAGCGGCCTCCAGGGTGCTGCGAATGCACAGCTCTGGCCGGTAGACGGCGTTGGGCATGAAGTTGATTGAAAGGTGCGTCTGCATGGCCAGTGTCGAGGCGGTGGCGATCGCCTTGGTGCGGCATTGCTGGTCGAAACGGTAGCGATTGCTGTCGTTGACCTGATCCAGCACCGACAGCGCGCCCTCACCATTCACGCCGCGCACCAAGGCTTCATGGGCAAAAATCGACTGGTCCCGCAGGTCCACGATAGGCTGATACGCAAAGTCAAACTCAAAGCCCAGCGGTTCGCTTTGCTGGCAACCCGCACAGGCTTGTTTGGGCGAGGTGAGTGAAATGGGAAAGTCGGTCACGCGTTAACCTCGCGAAAACAGGATGCTACCTGGCGTATCTTAGGTGAGCTCAAGGGTTTATGCGTTGAAGGGGTTCAACGTTAAAGTTGCGACATTTTTCAGAGCGAGGAATTCAAGTGGCTCAGAAGCAGGAAGAGGAAGAAAAAGTCCGTTTGGACAAGTGGTTGTGGGCGGCGCGCTTCTTCAAGACCCGCGCCCTGGCCAAAGCGGCCATCGAGAGTGGCAAGGTGCATTGGCGCGGAGAGCGTTGCAAGCCCGGCAAGGAGCCGCGCATCGGCGATGAATTCCAGATTCGTGCCGGTTTTGATGAGCGAACCGTCGTGGTCCAGGCGCTTTCAATTGTACGAAAGGGCGCTCCCGAGGCGCAGGCGTTGTATACCGAAACCGAAGCCAGCATCGCCAAGCGCGAAAACGCGGCGGCCATGCGCAAGGCGGGCTCCCTGGGCATGACCACTGACGGCAAGCCGAGTAAGAAACAGCGGCGCGACCTGTTCAAGTTTCGCGGCAGTGGCAATGATGATTAACCGGAAAACCGCAGGAGCCAGGCGGCTCCTGCAACTTCCACTCAAGCGCTGCGGATAACGCTCAAGCGATTGACCAACGGTACCCGCTGAAACCAATCCAGCAGCGGCGTCGTCACCCGCACCAATCCCCCGGAAACCTTCGCCGCAAACGGCGTGTAGTAACCCCAGCCCAACGCCAACAGCGCCAGCAACACCCCGCCGATGTAATCGTCCTGCCCCCAATGCGCGCCGGCCACCAGCCGCGGCATCATGAACAGCAGCGCCAGCCCCCAAATCACCACAATCTGGCTGATCCGTTTGGCAAACACCGTCATAAACATCCCCCAGATCAACAACACCGACGCGTGATCCCCCGGGAAACTCTGGCTGGAGCGGTCCTTCAGTTCCCACGTCTTCTCAAGGCCCGGGAAATAGTCGCTCATCTGAATCGCCCCGCTGATTACCATCGACGGGCTATGGTGTTGCCAGCCCATCTGGGCCGCGAGCTTGGAAAACAGCATGCGGATAAACAGCAACAGCAGCAGAATGCCCAGGAATCCGAAAAACGCCTGGCGCACGTGAATTGCCTTGAACACCCAGTCGCCACGAATCAACAGGGCCAGCAGAATCACCCCGACCACCGCATCGAACGGTCGCAAACTCGCCACCGCCCACACATGCAGCCACGTCGAGCTGCTCGCCAACGGGTCGTTGAGCAGATGAAACAGCCACTCGTCGAAAACTACGCAGAGCGCCTGGCCCGCCGGCCAGAGCCAAAAACACAGGAGTCCCACAGCGAGTAAATTACACAGGGCCAAGCGCCCGAGGTTCCACTTGGCTTGGAACAGACCCGGATTGTTCATAAACTGTTTCCTCTTTGCTTTAAAGCGCTTCGTTTTCCCGCAGAAGGCCGCACCAAAACGGTGCTAAAGCGTGTAATTTTATAAACGTTGTCATCATTTTGTCATCAATTCAGATACCCAGACCTATGACTGATCTACCGGATACCGACTTCACCCAACGCTTCATCTTCGACGACAGCGACGCCCGCGGCGAACTGGTCGCCCTGGAGCGCAGCTATGCCGAAGTCCTCGCCAAGCACCCCTATCCGGAGCCGGTTGCACAATTGCTCGGCGAACTGATGGCGGCCGCCTCGCTGCTGGTAGGCACCCTGAAGTTCGACGGCTTGCTGATCCTGCAGGCCCGCTCCGAAGGCCCGATCCCGCTATTGATGATCGAATGTTCCAGCGAGCGCGAGATCCGTGGCCTGGCCCGATACGACGCCGACCGGATTGCCCCAGATGCGACCCTGGCCGACCTGATGCCTGACGGTGTGCTGGCGCTGACCGTCGACCCGACGGTTGGCCAGCGCTACCAAGGCATCGTCGACCTCGACGGCGAAACCCTGTCCGACTGCTTCACCAACTATTTCGTGATGTCCCAGCAAGTGGGCACCCGCTTCTGGCTCAACGCCGACGGCAAGCGTGCCCGTGGCCTGCTGCTGCAACAACTGCCGGCCGACCGTATCAAGGATGAAGAGGACCGTGCCGACAGCTGGGCCCATATCACCGCCCTGGCCGGTACCTTGAAAGCCGAAGAACTGCTGGGCCTGGACAACGAAACCATCCTGCACCGCCTCTACCACGAAGAGGCCGTGCGCCTGTTCGACGTGCAATCCCTGCGATTCCACTGCAGCTGCTCCCGCGAACGCTCGGCCACGGCCTTGGTCAGCCTGGGCCTGGAAGATGCGCAGGACCTGGTGGTGGAACACGGTGGCAACATCGAGATCGATTGCCAGTTCTGTAACCAGCGCTACCTGTTCGACGCCGCCGATATTGCTCAATTATTCGCCGGCGCGGGCGTAGACACCCCTTCAGGCACCCGCCACTAAAACGTTTAAGCACAGGTAAATCACCTGACAAACGCCGGATTTCCGCCGTTCTGACCGGAGGGCCCTACTCTTTTTGGGCTTTTCTGGCATAATCCGGCCCACTTTTTTCGCGGTAGTAGTGCGCAACTTTCTACTACAAAACGTTTGGAGCACTCGGCCACTGGCCGACGGGGAACCTCATGACGCAAGCCAATAACGCCGTATACACCGATCTGAGTGTTGACGATCTGGTCAAAGAAGCCCTGCAGCGCGGTGAAGGCGTGCTTGCCGATACCGGCGCGCTGGTCGTAGAAACCGGTCATCGTACCGGCCGTTCGCCAGTCGACCGCTTCATCGTTGAAGAGCCTTCCACTCAGGCTGCCATTGCCTGGGGCCCGATCAACCGCAAGTTCCCGGCCGACAAGTTCGATGCCCTGTGGGCTCGCGTCGAGGCCTTCAACAACGCGCAAGAGCATTTCGTTTCCCACGTTCACGTAGGGGCTGCAGAAGACCACTACCTGGCCGTGAAAATGACCACCCAGACTGCCTGGCAGAACCTGTTCGGTCGTTGCCTGTTCATCAACCCGGCCCAGTACAACCCGGCCGGTCGTGAAGAGTGGCAAGTGCTCAACGTGGCCAACTTCGAATGCGTGCCAGAGCGTGACGGCACCAACTCCGACGGTTGCGTGATCCTCAACTTCGCCCAGAAAAAAGTGCTGATCGCTGGCATGCGTTACGCCGGTGAGATGAAAAAAGCCATGTTCTCGGTGCAGAACTTCCTGCTGCCGGCCTCCGACGTACTGCCGATGCACTGCGCCGCCAACATTGGCGAAGCCGGCGACGTAACCCTGTTCTTCGGCCTGTCCGGCACGGGTAAAACCACCCTGTCCGCCGACGAAAGCCGCTACCTGATCGGCGACGACGAACACGGCTGGGGCGAAGGTGTTGTGTTCAACATCGAAGGCGGTTGCTATGCCAAGTGCATCGACCTGTCCGAGAAGAACGAACCGGTTATCTGGAAAGCCATCAAACACGGCGCCGTGCTGGAAAACGTCGTCATTGATGACGCCAAGCACGCCGACTACGCTGACGTCAGCCTCACCCAGAACAGCCGCGCCGCCTACCCGCTGGAACACGTTGCCAAGCGCTCCGAGAAAAACCTCGGTGGCGAGCCAAACGCTGTGATCTTCCTGACCTGCGACCTGACCGGCGTACTGCCGCCAGTCTCGATCCTCAGCGAAGAACAAGCGGCCTACCACTTCCTGTCCGGCTACACCGCACTGGTGGGCTCGACCGAAATGGGTTCGGGTGCCGGCATCAAGTCGACCTTCTCCACCTGCTTCGGCGCGCCGTTCTTCCCGCGCCCGGCCGGCGAATACGCAGAGCTGCTGATCAAGCGCATCCGCGGCTTCGGCTCCAAGGTCTACCTGGTCAACACCGGCTGGACCGGCGGCGGCTACGGCGTTGGCAAGCGCTTCAACATCCCGACCACCCGTGGCGTGATTGCAGCGATCCAGAGCGGTGCGTTGATTGGTGCCGAGACCGAACACCTCGACACCATCAACCTGGACGTGCCGTTGGCTGTGCCGGGCGTCGAGACTGGCCTGCTGAACCCACGTAACACCTGGGCTGACAAGGCTGCCTACGATGAAGCCGCTAAGGCGCTGGCGGGTCTGTTCGTTGAGAACTTCAAGAAGTTTGAAGTGAGCGATGCGATCAAGGCTGCGGGTCCGAAGTTGTAAGATTCGGCCGTTGTGAAAAAGCCGCCCCTAGTGGGCGGCTTTTTTGTGGGCGAAGAATTAGTCGACGAGGTGCAAAACCACGGCTCCGACTAAGACCAGCACAACACCGGTTACTTGCACTGCCGACAGTCGTTCCTTGAAAAACACAAACCCCAGGATCGCGGCGATCCCGCCAGATAAGGTACTGATCACGGTCACTACCGAAACCGATCCCGCCATTGCACCCCACGAGAACGCCGAGAACCCGCCGAGGTTCATCAGGCTCGCGCCGGTCAGCGTTGCGCAGTTTCAGTGGCGGGACTTTCAGGCCGTCTTTGATCTTAAGCACCATCAACACCAGGACGCACAGGCCCACCAAATACCCAAGCCAAAGCATCGTGACCGGGCCAAGCGTCGGCAGGGTGTAGCGGCCCTGCACCCAGAAGCTGGTGCCGTAGAGCAACGCTGCGAGCATCGCGTAGCCGATAGCGCTGCTGGAGTTGTTGCGAGGCACGCCGTTGTCCTTGTGGATGCTGGAGAGGATCACACCCACCACGCACAAGGCGATGCAGCCGAGCTGGCTCAGGCTGATGTGTTCGCCGCTGGCCCATGACAGCAAAGTAGTCACCACGCCGTAGGACGTCACCAGAGGCGCGACGATGGCCGCTTTGCCCAGAGCGAAGGCCTTGGACAGTGCGAGGGCGCCGGAGACGGTCAGCAGGGCTGCTGCGGCGCCGAGGAGCCAGACACTCAAAGGCGCCGCGAGGGATCTGACGAGGAACGCCGGGAATATGACCAGCAGCAAGGTCATGATCAGGAAGCCCAGGGCCTGGCCGAAGTACACCGCGCGTTTGACGCCGACGGCTCGGGCGTTGAGGCCGACGAGGAAGTCCGTGCCGCCCCAGAGCAGGGCGGCCAGCAGGCCCATTAGTACGTCCATGTAAGGTCCTTATTATTTTTTGAGGGCAGCGGTGTATCAAATTAAGGTTTTTTGTACGCCCGGTTTTCCAGGGTTTGCGTGTCCCAGCGTTGGGCCTTGATCGCCAGGTAAAGCATGCCGATGGTCAGCGGAATTTTGTCGCCGCGGCCTTTGGCTCTGTGCTTCAGGAAGACATCGAAGACGGGAGGTTGGAAATAACGATAAGCGTCGTAGTCGTTCAAGTCGACAGCGAAGTCTTGCTCCAGCGCTTCCATCAATTGATTGGCTTCGGTGCCGTCGCATCCCAGGTCGAGGTTGATGGCGGTTTCAAGGCGCAGCGTCTTATGTTCAGGCAAGCCAATTTCTTCATGCAGCAGTTGCAAGAGCTGTTGCATGGCAAGGTCTTCAGGAAAGTTGGGGGCCAGGTTCATGGTGGTTACGCGTGAGTGGGCAGGGCGACTGACTTTATCGATCGAACCATGATCCTTCAAACGAAACAGGTCAAATGTGGGAGCCGGGCTTGCCCGCGATGGCGGTGTGTCAGTGGTAGAGGTGTTTTCTGACACTCCGCTATCGCAGGCAAGCCAGCTCCCACATTTTTAGTTGTGTGGCTGCTCAGGTGGTGTTCGCTTTACGGCGTCGGTGGTGGTGAGTTGCATCATGCCGTATTGGGCGACTTCCAGCAGGTCACAGCCATCCTGGACCAGCAAATACAGTGCGTTGGTGATGTGGGAAATGTCTTTGATGTCCGCCTGTTCATAGGTCAGGCAGGAGAGGGTCTCTAGGAGGTCGGCAGCGGCACGGATGCGTTGGTGTGCAGCTGCCTGGATGTCTTCGGTAGCGGCCTCGGTGTCGATGAGAAGCGGATATGTCTCGGTAACGTTGGTTGTAAGAAAGCGGTAGCGATTAGCTGTCGAGTTGGTCATTACTGATCGTTCCCACGCTCCGCGTGGGAATGCATCCCGTGACGCTCCGCGTCACCAGTGTTCATGGCTTGGGTCGTGCGCGGATGACGGGACGCGGAGCGTCCCTGGCGGCATTCCCACGCGGAGCGTAGGGAACGATCGGGGCTAGCGCGGGGTGCTGATACACCGCTCAAAAATCGCCTCCAACCCCCGGTAATCACACGCCACCGCGTCGATATTCGCCGGTATCCACGCCGCATTCTTCACCAGCCACCAATTCACCGAAAACCCGGCATTGACGATGATCTGCTCGAACAGAATCCTTTGCGCCCGGCCGTTCCCTTCGCGAAACGGGTGGATCACGTTGAGGTCGCCATAGGCTTCGGCAATTTGCGTCACCAACTCTGCCTGCGTCACCCCGACAAACCAATTGGCCTGCGCCATGTGCTGGATGATCTTGGCCGCCTCGGGCGGAATTCGCTCCGGTGTGCAGAACAGCGTGTCGCCTTTCTGGATGTTGACCGTACGCAGTTCCCCGGCCCATTCGTAGATGTCCCCGAACAGGGTGCGGTGGATGTGTTGCAGGCGTTCCAGGTCGTAGGGCGGCGGATACAGCGGAAGGCTGCCGACGGCAATTTCAGACAATTCCCGTTCGGCCTGATGCAGGCGTTCTTCGTCGAACAAATCGAGGCGGTTGCGCAGGACGCTGCTACCGCGGTAGCAGTACGGGTCCTGGCCCACGCCATATTTGTCGAGCATCAGCGTGGGGTGTTGCGGTACTTGGCGAGGACGGCTTCGCGGGTCGGCAGGGGTTTGTCGACATCGGCGGGCTGGGTGTCGAACCCCTCCAGGCGCAGGCTGGCCAGGTAGTTGGAACGGCGGATCTTGTGGTAGTGATCCTGCTTTTGCTCAAACGTCAGTTCAGCCATGACAGCGTCCTCTCGGTGCGAAGCTTGATTGTAGCGCAATGAGTTTCGAGATGCGTCCTGCGTAAGGTTGGAACGTTTCTTACGGGTGCCTACTCCGCTTCCCAGGCTGTGTATCATCCAGACTCTTTTTTCCTTGCGACCTTTCTCGATTCGCTGAATGCGCTGGTCTATGTTTTGGGCTCGTTCAGCGGTCAATGGAGTGACAGCTTATGCACAACACCCTCCAACAGGTCTTTGGTTATCCACAGTTTCGTTTGGGCCAGGAGGCGGCGATTAGCGCTGTGCTGGCCGGCCGTTCGGCGGCGGCGATTTTTCCCACCGGCTCCGGCAAGTCCCTGTGCTATCAACTTTCTGCCGTGCTGCTGCCGCACCTGACGCTCGTAGTGTCGCCGTTGCTGGCGTTGATGCAGGATCAGCTGGGTTTCTTGCAGCGCCACGGTATCTCGGCGGGCAGCATCGACTCGGCCCAAAGCCGCGATGATGCCAATGACGTGATGGCCCGGGCGCGTTCGGGCGAGCTGAAAATCCTGATGGTTTCCGTGGAGCGTTTGAAGAACGAGCGCTTTCGCAACTTCCTGCAA
Organism: Pseudomonas sp. 32A; assembly: GCF_052682255.1. Taxonomy (NCBI): domain Bacteria; kingdom Pseudomonadati; phylum Pseudomonadota; class Gammaproteobacteria; order Pseudomonadales; family Pseudomonadaceae; genus Pseudomonas; species Pseudomonas sp. 32A. The sequence goes on from NZ_JBQYLY010000001.1 coordinate 93,240, forward strand.
AGCGTGCCAATCTCGCTGCTGGTGGTGGACGAGGCCCACTGTATTTCCGAATGGGGCCACAACTTTCGCCCGGACTACCTGAAGCTGCCGGACTATCAGCGTCAGTTCCGTATCCCCCAGGCGCTGCTGTTGACTGCCACGGCGACGCCCAAGGTGATCGCCGACATGCAGGCCAAGTTCGCCATTGCGCCGGACGATGTGATCACCACCGGCTTCTACCGCTCCAACCTCAACCTGCTGGTGGAGCCCGTCAGCGGCCAGGACAAGCGCCGACGCCTGGTGGAATGGATGAAGGCGCGGGCCAATCAGCCGAGCATCGTCTACGTCACCCTGCAGAAAACCGCCGAACACATTGCCGAGCATTTGAATCGTAACGGTATCCAGGCCGAGGCTTATCACGCGGGCTTGGCCCACGATAAACGCGAGGGCATTCAGAAGCGGTTCATGGGTGGCCAGTCCAATTGCATCGTCGCTACCATCGCCTTCGGCATGGGTATCGATAAGAGTGATATCCGCAACGTGGTGCACTTCGACCTGCCCAAATCCATCGAGAACTACAGCCAGGAAATCGGCCGTGCCGGGCGTGACGGGCAGCCGTCTGACTGTCTGGTTTTGGCCAACCGCGACAGCCTGAATATCCTGGAAAACTTTGTGTACGGCGACACACCGGAACAGGCAGGTATTCGCCGCGTCCTGGAGGAAATACAGGCCGCCCGTGGTGATGGGCAATGGGAGTTTTTACTCCGCTCGCTTTCGGATCTCAGCAACATCCGCGAACTGCCGCTCAAGACGTTGCTGGTGCAGCTTGAACTTAAAGGCGTGATCGCGCCGCGCTATGCGTTTTATGCTGAATATCGATTCAAGTATCTGATTGAACCTGAAGCACTACTGGCGCGCTTTTCCGGTGAGCGACAGCAGTTTGTCGCGGCGATTATCCAGGTCTGTAAAAGGGCAAAAACCTGGGCGACGGTGGACTTCGACGCGCTGTATCAACAGCACCAGGCCGAGCGCAGTCGGGTGGTGAAGGCCCTGGATTATTTCCAGGAACAGGGCCTGATCGAGATGGAAAGCAAGCAGATGACCGAAGTCTACGCCCTGCTGAATACCGACTTTGATCCACAGGTGCTGAGCACGGAGTTATACACAGGCTTCAAGCAGCATGAGGTGACGGAAGTGGCGCGGATTCACGCCATGCTGGATCTGTTCGCGACGCAGGAGTGCCTGGGTTACCGCCTGGCGCATTACTTCGGGGATGAAAACGCGCCCCGGCAGTGCGGGCACTGCTCGGTGTGCCATGGCAACGTCGCCCACTTGCCTGCGCCGCCGAGCCTACCGCCGCTTGTGGATAAAAACTTTCAGGCGCTGTGCGGTGAATTTATCCACAGGCATCATGAATACAACGGCCACCTGCCGGGCGCTGAGCGTTTGACCCGGTTTCTGGGCGGGATCAGCGTGCCGTTGTTTACCAAGTTGAAGGCGAAAGGGATTCCAGGTTTTGCTGTGCTGGAGGAGTATCCCTACGCCGAGGTGCGTGAATGGGCCGAAGCTCATTTGAACGACCTGTAACTTCACTGACCCGAGATCTTTCCATGTCCGACTCAATGCCACAGCGCGCCGACTACCGCCACTTCCAGCCAATCATCACGCGCTGGCACGACAACGACGTTTATGGCCACGTGAATAACGTCACCTACTACAGCTTCTTCGACACGGCGGTGAATACCTACCTGATCGAGCAGGGCGGGTTGGATATTCATGACGGTGAGGTAGTGGGATTTGTGGTGAGTTCGGCGTGCGACTACTTCGCCTCGATTGCCTTTCCGGACCGTATTGAGATCGGCCTGCGGGTGGGCAAATTGGGCAACAGTTCGGTGCAGTATGAGCTGGCGGTGTTCAAGGCGGGAGAAGACGATGCCTGTGCTGCGGGGAGGTTTGTGCATGTGTTTGTAGATCGGGCGTCGAACCAGCCGGTGGCGATTCCGGGGATGTTGCGCGACGCGTTACAGCAATTGGTGGTCTGAATACGATCTGCGAAACAGTGAAGATCAAATGTGGGAGCGGGCTTGCTCGCGAAGGCGGTGTATCAGCCAATACATCCGGCGACTGACCCACCGCTCCCACATTAAGCCCGCTGTGTTCTTTCGATTTGCGTATTACCGGTGGTGGCGATAGTGATGCTTGTTCTTGCGATGCCCATAAGCATGGCCGCGCCCGCGATGGTCGTCGCGGTCATAGCGGCGGTTATCGCGCCCACGGTAACGACGATCATCGTCATCGCTCTTGTTGCCCATGTAGTTGCCCAGTGCACCACCAGCGCCACCGCCGGCGGCTGCGCCGATCAGGCTGCCGGTGCTGCCGCCGACACTTCGGCCTACAACGTTGCCGCCGGCTGCGCCCAATGCACCGCCAATGGCCGCTTCGCCGCGGCTGCGCTTGTCTGCGCCGACCGCACTGCCGCCTGCGCCGCCGAGAGCCGCACCGATGGCTGAACCGGTGTTACCGCCCAACTGCTGACCTACGACCGAACCTAGAACCCCGCCCAATGCGCCGCCCACACCGGCTTCGGTGGTGCCACCGGCCATGGCTGCGCCACTGACCAGGCCAAGGGACAACAAGAGAATCGAGGAGAACTTCATAGAGGAACCTCAAGAGGATGACGGCGCGATCCTGAGGTTGTATCGAGACGGTGACAATCGAAACCCGACCAGTGGTATAGGTTGTATACAATTCTCTAAGTTGCTGTTTTTTATGGGGAACTTAAGTTGTTTTTGCGAGTCTTTATTGACTTCGGAACGGCCGCTTTTATGCAAAAGCGGCCTTTTTTGTGCCCGTAGAAAACTTGGGTGCTGGCTGTGGCGAGGGAGCTTGCTCCCGTTGGGCTGCGCAGCGGCCCCAAAATTCTACGGGCGCTACGCACCCGAGCGGGAGCAAGCTCCCTCGCCACAATGAGGTATCGCTCAGGCCGACTTCGCCATGATCAAGCCGGTCGCGCTCGCCGCTTCCAGCCGGATGGCCACAAACTTCGACGTTGGTGTGTGGCTGCCATCCCCGGTGCTTTCCAGCGGCACCAGTGGGTTCACCTCCGGGTAATAAGCCGCCGCCTGCCCCGCCGGGATATCAAACGCCAGCAAGGTAAAGCCCTTCACGCGGCGCTCACGGCCGTCATCCCAGATCGACACGATATCGGCCTTCTGCCCTGGCTTGAAGCCCAGGCGGATGATGTCGGCTTCGTTGACGAACAACACGTCACGCTGACCCTTGACCCCGCGATAGCGGTCGTCAAGGCCATAAATCGTGGTGTTGTACTGATCGTGGGAGCGCATCGACTGCATGATCAGGTCCGGCAATTGCCCGGTGTTGCGGGTGCGTTCATGCACCAGGTCCTTGGGCAGGATGTTCGGGCGGAAGTTGGCACGGCCTGATGGGGTGTTCCAGCGACGGGCGCCGGCCGAGTTGCCCAGGTAGAAACCGCCCGGGTTTTTCAGGCGTTCGTTGAAGTCCTTGAAGCCTGGAATGGTGTCGGCGATCAGGTCGCGAATGCGGTCGTAATCGGCCACCAGCCAGTTCCAGTCCACCGGCTTGCTGCCCAATGTAGCGGCAGCAATGCCCGCCAGAATCGCAGGCTCGGATTTCATCTGTTTCGACAATGGCTGCAGTTGACCATTGGAGGCGTGGACCATGCTGAACGAGTCTTCCACGGTCACGGCTTGCGGGCCTTCGGCCTGGATGTCGATGTCGGTGCGGCCCAGGCATGGCAGGATCAGTGCGTCCTTGCCGTGCATCAGGTGGCTGCGGTTGAGCTTGGTGCTGATCTGCACGGTCAGGTCGCAATTGCGCAGGGCTTCAAAGGTGCGCGGGCTGTCCGGCGTGGCTTGGGCGAAGTTGCCACCCAGGCCGATAAATACCTTGGAGCGGCCTTCGAGCATGGCGTGAATGGCTTCCACCACGTTGTGGCCGTTGTCCCGCGGTACCTGGAACTGGAAACGACGCTCCAGGGAGTCGAGGAACGCCACCGGTGGCCGTTCGTTGATGCCCATGGTGCGGTCGCCCTGCACGTTGCTGTGACCACGCACCGGGCACAGGCCGGCGCCGGGGCGGCCGATGTTGCCGCGCAGCAGCATCAGGTTGGCGATTTCCTGGATGGTCGGCACCGAGTGGCGATGTTGGGTGATGCCCATCGCCCAGCACATGATCACGTTTTTGCCTTTGGCGTACATGCGCGCGGCTTGCTCGATCTCCACCAGGGTCAGGCCGGACTGTTCGACGATTTCATCCCATGAGGTGTCGTCGATCTTGCCCAGGTAATCCAGCACGTTGGCGGTGTGTTCGTTGAGGAAGTCGTGATCGAACACGGCTTCCTTGCCTTCGGCCTGGGCCTGGCGTTCCCACAGCAGCAGGAATTTGGCCATGCCCCGCAGGATGGCCATGTCGCCACCCAGCGCCGGGCGGAAGTAGGCGGTGTTGGTCGGTTTGTCACCGTTGGTGAGCATTTCCAGCGGGTGTTGCGGGTGCTGGAAACGTTCCAGGCCACGCTCTTTCAGCGGGTTGATGCACACCACCTGAGCGCCGCGTTTGACCGCCTCACGCAGTGGCTCCAGCATCCGAGGATGGTTGGTGCCGGGGTTCTGGCCCCAGACGAAGATCGCGTCCGCATGTTCGAAGTCATCGAAGGTCACGGTGCCTTTGCCCACGCCCACGCTTTGCGCCAGGGCGACGCCGCTGGCTTCGTGGCACATGTTCGAGCAGTCCGGGAAGTTGTTGGTGCCGTAGGCACGCACGAACAGTTGATACAGGTAAGCCGCTTCGTTGCTGGCCCGGCCCGAGGTATAGAACTCGGCCATGTCCGGGTTTGGCAGCGCATTGAGGTGCTTGCCGATCAAGTCGAAAGCCGACTCCCAACTGATGGGTTTGTAGCGATCGGTTTCGGCGTCATAGCTCATTGGCTCGGTCAGGCGGCCCTGATACTCAAGCCAGTAGTCGCTCTGCTCCAGCAGCGCGCTGACGCTGTGCTTGGCGAAGAAGGCCGCGTCGACGCGACGCTTGGTGGCTTCCCAGTTAACTGCCTTGGCGCCGTTCTCGCAGAATTTGACCATGCCGCTTTCCGGCGAATCACCCCAGGCGCAGCCCGGGCAGTCGAAGCCGCCGTTCTGGTTGGTCTTGAGCATCATGCGAATGTTTTTCAGCGCGTTGTCGCTGGTCAGCCAGGCTTGCGCCACGCTGATCAGTGCGCCCCAGCCACCGGCCGGGCCTTTGTAGGGCTTGTAGCGCGGGGTAGGTTTGTCGTCGGCTTGATGATGAGTGCTCACGCTTGATTCTCCATCGCAGGGCTGTAGACCCGCGGCGCACTTTTCTGCGGCAGGTGGATGAGATTGAGGTTGTGCCGGCGGGCCCATTGCAGGGCCAGGCCGGTGGGCGACGACAGGCTGACCAGGGTCTGGATGCCTGCGCGCAATACTTTCTGGATCAGCTCGAGGCTGCAGCGGCTGGTGACAATCGCCAGGCCGCCGTCGGTCGGAATCTTTTGGCGGATCAGCGCGCCGATCAGCTTGTCGAGGGCGTTATGCCGGCCGATGTCTTCACGGCCCAGCAGCAATTCGCCCTGATTGTTCATGAACACTGCCGCATGCACCGCGCCGCTGTACTGGCCCAGGGGTTGGAACGCGCTGATGCGCTGGCGCAGGCCGTCCAGCCATTCGGCGGGCGGCAGGGGCGCGCCGGGCAGCACCTTGAGATTGGGCAGTGCCTGTTCCACCGCTTCCACGCCGCACAGCCCACAGCCGCTGGTACCCGCCAGTTGCCGGCGCTGTTGCTTCATATTCCAGAACGCGCGGCTGGAAATCTGCACCTGAGCGTATTGGGTCGAACCCGAGCCGCTGATTTTCAGGTCATAAATGTCGCTAACGTCTTCGATGATGCCGCTACCGATGCTGAACCCGACAATGAAGTCTTCAAGGTCAGTTGGCGTCACCAGCATCACCGCTTGGCTGATGTCGTTATAAGCAATCGCCAACGCCACTTCCTCGGCGAGCGCGGTGCTGGCCGATTCGGTGTGTTCGAGATTACAAAACTGGTAGCTCTGGCTGGCGGCGGGCGCGGGCGTTTCGAGGGCGGGCGCCGCGCAAACTGGGCGCTGGGCGTTCATTGGGCATTACCACCGGAAGTATTCAGCTGTAAGACTAGGCGCGACAAAGGGTCGCGTCTAATCGCCAGTACTGATCTACCGATAGATGACGTCGATCAAGGTTCCAGCAGCGATTTCTGGTACAGCGCAAAACAGGCTTCTGCCAGCGCCGAGCGTGGCGCACTGCGGCGCATGATCAGCCCGAGGCGGGCCAGTGTGTGGGCGTCTTCAATGGGTTGCAGGCGCAGGTGCTCGGTGAGGGCGTCGAGGCCGCCGTCCAGTGGCATCACCGCGCAGCATAGGCCGCCGTGCACGGCTTGTAACAATTGATGGACGGCATCGGTCTGTAACAGCGGCTGCGGGTTGAGGCCGCGGCTGTGGAAGTTGTGGTCGATGGACTGGCGAAAGTGCATGCCGCTGGTGAGCATGCCCAAGGGCAGTTCGATCAGCGCTTCCCAGCTCAGGGGCTTGTCGCCGAAGCTGAAAAACCGTTGGTCGTACAGCAGGCCCATGCGGGTTTCGCCCAAGGCCAGGGAGTCGAAGCGCTCGGCGTCCAGGCGTTCGAGGTACGACACGCCGAGGTCCAGGCGGTTGCTCGCCAGTTGTTCAAGAATTTGTTCGGAGCTTAACGCGGACAACTCAAAGCGCAGGCTGGGGTGTTCCTTGTGTAGCTTCTGCATCAATGCCAGCGGATCGAAACTCGACAACGGCACCACCCCCAGGCGCAACGTGCCCACCAGATTGCCGCGACAAGCCGCCGCTTCGGCCTGCAAACCGTCATACGCGGCCAGCACCGTGCGTGCCCAGGCCAGCACGCGCTCGCCGGGGGCGGTAAAGCCTTCGAAACGCTGGCCGCGATTGACCAGCGGCAACTGCAACTCGTCCTCAAGGCTGCGCAGGCGCATCGACAGCGTCGGCTGGGTGATGTGGCAGCGCGCCGCCGCCTGGCCGAAGTGACGGGTTTCGTCGAGGGCGATGAGGAATTTCAGCTGTTTGATGTCCATCTTCGCTCCGGGCTTATTCCAATGCGGTGGGATTCTAGCGTGTTTGGGTCTTTGGTCAGGCTGGAACCCAATTCTGTAGGACTGGTCTAGTCTTTGGCATCTGGAAATTAAATCCCAAGGAGAGCGCACCATGAGTCTTTTAAGCTTTGTTAAGGAAGCAGGCGAGAAGTTGATTGATCTATTGACACCGGGTAATGCCAACGCGAGCGAGCAGTTAAAAGAGCACGTGGCCAAGGTCGGGTTGGGTAACCCCAATGTGCAAACCACCGTCGACGGTGACAAGGTGACCGTGACAGGTGAAGTCGCCACCCAGGAAGAGAAAGAAAAAATCCTGCTGGCGCTGGGCAATATTGCCGGCGTTGCGAGTGTTGATGACCAGATCACCGTTTCCGGTCCTGCTGTCGCTGCGGCCCGCTTTGTCGTGGTGAAAAAGGGCGACACCCTGAGCGCTATTTCGCTGGCGGTGTATGGCAACGCCAACCAGTACAACAAAATCTTCGAGGCCAACAAGCCGCTGCTGTCCCATCCGGACAAAATCTACCCAGGGCAGACGCTGCGTATTCCTGAGTAATACGCGAACCAAATGTGGGAGCGGGCTTGCTCGCGAAAGCGGTGGATCAGTCAATATATTCAGTGGCTGGCACACCGCATTCGCGAGCAAGCCCGCTCCCACATTGGATCTTCAGCGTTGTCACAAACCTACGATCAATTCCCGGTAATCCCCAACCGCCGCAAACTCCGCCGTGTCCTTAGGCCCCTTCCGGCTGTCCGGTTCCTTCACCGCCAGCAAGTGCCCCACGCCAAAGTCCCGGGCGCTGCGCAGGATCGGCAAGGTGTCGTCGATAAACAGGCTGCGGGCTGGGTCGAAGGCGATGTCGGCGTGCAGGGCGTCCCAGAACTGTGGGTTTTCCTTGGCGAAACCATAGTCGTGGGAACTGATCAGTCGCTCGAAATAAGGCGCCAACTCGATGCGTTCCAGCTTCAACGACAGCGAATCCCGATGGGCGTTGGTGATCAGGATCACTCGTTTGCCCGCTTGTTTGATCGCCGCCAGGAACGTATCGGCATCCGGGCGCAGGGCGATCAGGTGCGCGGTTTCCAGCTTGAGTTCGCGCACCGGGATCTTGAGTTCGGCACTCCAGAAATCCAGGCAATACCATTGCAACTGTCCGGCGTTACGCTCGAACAGTGGTTGCAACTCCATCTCGGCCATGGCCCGGCTCACACCATGCAACTCGGCATAGCGCTGGGGCAGGTGCTCCATCCAGAAATGGTTATCGAAGTGCAGGTCGAGCAAGGTGCCGTCCATGTCCAGCAGGACGGTGTCGATGGCGTGCCAAGGCAATGGAGGCATAAAGAACACTCATGTAAGAAAAGATATCCGACACAGACAATCGGAAAAGCCACGGTATAGTAACCCGATCACGCCAAGGAGCCGCTCATGCGCCAGAAACCCACCGTCCTCGCCCGCGAAATAGTCGCCAGTAGCCGTTTGTTCCGCGTGGAGGAAGTGCAATTGCGCTTTTCCAATGGCGTGGAGCGGACCTACGAGCGCCTGGTGGGCAGAGGGGCCGGTTATGGCGCGGTGATGATTGTGGCGATGATCGACTCGGACCATGCGTTGCTGATCGAAGAAAATTGCGGCGGCACCGACGAGTATGAGTTGTCACTGCCCAAGGGCTTGATCGAACCGGGCGAAGACGTGTTGGCGGCAGCAGACCGTGAGCTCAAGGAAGAAGCCGGTTTTGGCGCCCGCCAGTTGGAGCACATCACCGAGCTGTCGCTGTCCCCCGGCTACATGAGCCAGAAAATCCAGGTGGTACTGGCCACCGAGTTGTACGAAGAACGCCTGGAAGGCGATGAGCCGGAGCCGATGCGCGTCGACCGGGTTAACCTGCGGGAGCTCTCGCAGTTGGCGCAGAACGAGCAGTTCAGCGAGGGCCGCGCCTTGGCGGCGCTGTATCTGGTGCGCGACCTGTTGACTCAACGTGGAGCGTTCCAGCCATGAGCGAACTGTTCCTGGGTCACCCGTTTATTGCCCCCGTGATTGAATTGGCCCGCCAGGCCGGCGAGGTCATCCTGCCATATTGGCGCGCCGATGTTGCCGTCACCACCAAGACCGATGATTCGCCGGTCACTGCCGCAGACTTGGCTGCCCATCACTTGATCCTCGCCGGGCTGACTGCCCTGGACCCGAGCATTCCGGTGCTCTCGGAGGAAGACGCGGACATTGACCAGAGCGTGCGCGCCGGTTGGCGGCGCTGGTGGCTGGTGGACCCGCTGGATGGCACTAAAGAGTTCATCTCCGGCAGCGAGGAGTTCACCGTCAACATCGCACTGATCGAAAAGGGCCGCGTGGTGTTTGGTGTGGTGTCGATGCCTACCAGCGGTCGGTGCTATTTCGGAGGTGCCGGGCTGGGTGCCTGGCGTTCCGATGTGAACGCTCCGCCCAAGCAAATCCAGGTGCGCCAGACACCGGCGACGGGTGAAGCCTTTACCGTGGTTGCCAGTCGTCGCCACACGAGCCCTGAACAGGACCGCTTGCTCGCGGGCCTAAGCGCCGGATTGGGTGAGTTGAAACTGGCGAACATCGGCAGTTCATTGAAGTTTTGCCTGTTGGCCGAAGGCAGCGCCGATTGCTACCCGCGCTTGGCGCCGACCTCACAGTGGGACACCGCAGCGGCACAGGGTGTGCTGGAAGGGGCGGGCGGTGAAGTGCTGGAATTGAATGGGCAGCCGTTCAGTTACCCGGCGCGGGAATCGCTGTTGAATCCGTTCTTTTTAGCACTGCCGGCTAAAGCGGAGTGGCGTGAGCGGTTGCTGACTCTTGCTCGTTCTTAAACCAAACACTGATCAACTGTGGGAGCTGGCTTGCCTGCGATAGCGGTGGGCCAGCCAACAAAAATATCGACTGACAGTATGCTATCGCAGGCAAGCCAGCTCCCACATTGGTTATGGGTAATGGCTTTTAGCGGTGCAGGACGTACTGCCCGGTAAAGGCCACGGCTCGCTCTTCACTGCCCTCGTTGACGATCCATGTCTCCAGCGCCAAGCGCGCCCGGCCATACCGTTTATAGGTTGCCAAAAACCGCTTCCACACCTTGTCATCCGGTGCCTGGCAAATCGCCGTCGCATCGGTAGTCACCGGCAGCGGATAACTGATCTGCCCTTCCTGAATCACAATGTGCCCGTCTTCGATCCCTTCCTCGCGCAGCTGCAAATGCAGCCAACCCCAACCCGCAAGCACGGCGCCGCAATAAAGGCTGCCACCAAACATGGTGCTCTTGTGGTTGATGTTGGCGTCGAGCGGCAAGTGCAGTTGCAGTCGCCGGTCCTGCCAGTCGATAACCTTGAGGCCCATTTCCCGGGTCAGGGGAATGTCGTGGTGAAGGATCGATTCCAGGTAACGGCTATCGCGACTCATGGTGGCCTCGTGGCAGGTGGAAAAGGGTCATTCGTCGTCAGCGTGGCTGTTGCCGCTGTCGGCGAAATTCAGTCCGTGCTTGCGCAGTTTGTCGTGCAGGGTTTTACGCGGCACGCCCAGGGCCTCGGCGAGGCTGCGCATGGAGTTGTGGGTGCGTGCCAGCTCTGCGGCGATCAGGCTTTTTTCAAACTGCTCGACCTGTTCGCTCAACCCCCCGGGGCTGCTGGTCAGGACGCTGGCTGAAGGGCTGTCCGAGGTGCTGTCCAGCGCCAGTTCAAGGCCAAGGGCAAAACGCTCTGCGGCGTTTTGCAGCTCGCGCACATTGCCCGGCCAGCTGTGACGCAACAGTAGCGCGCGTTGCCCCGGTTGCAGCTCTTTCATCGGTAGCCCGTGGCGGGTGCTGGCTTCGTCGGCAAAGTGCTGGAACAGCATCAGCGCATCCTCGCCCCGCTCACGCAGCGGCGGAATGCGCAGGGGCGCGACGTTGAGGCGGTAGTACAAGTCGGCGCGGAAGCGGCCCTGGTCGGCGGACTGGCGCAGGTCTTCCTTGGTGGCGGCGATGATGCGGATATCCAGGGGGATCAACTGATTGCCACCAAGACGTTCCACCACGCGCTCCTGCAACAGTCGCAGCAGCTTGACTTGCACATCCAGGCTCATGCTTTCGATTTCGTCGAGAAACAGCGTGCCGCCGTTGGCAAATTCGAACTTGCCGATGCGCCGCTTCTGGGCGCCGGTGAAGGCACCTGGCTCATGGCCGAACAGCTCGCTTTCCACCACCGACTCGGCCAGTGCGCCTGCGTTGATCGCCACAAACGGGCCGGTGCGGCGGTTCGACAGGTCGTGCAGCGCGCGGGCCACCACCTCTTTACCGGCGCCGGTCTCGCCGAGGATCAGCACGTCGGCCTTGGTCGCTGCCAGCGCACCAATCTGTTCGCGCAGGCGCAGCATTTGCGGGGAGTGCCCCACCAGGCGGGTGCTCAATTGTTGGCGGTCGCTCAAGGCCAGGCGCAGGCTGCGGTTGTCCAGCACCAGGCGGCGCAAGGCCAGGGCGCGGCGCACGCTGTCGAGCAGGGCGTCGCTGGCGAAGGGTTTTTCCAGGAAGTCATAGGCGCCGGTGCGCATCGCCTGTACCGCGAGCGGCACGTCGCCGTGGCCGGTGATCAGCAGCACCGGCAGTTCCGGGTCTTGGGCGTGGAGCTCCCTCAACAGTTCCAGGCCGTCCATGCCGGGCATGCGGATGTCGCTCACCACCACCCCCGGCCAGTCCCGGGACAGGCGCGCGGTCAGGCCCTGGGCTTCGCCGAGGGTCAGGACTTTCAGCCCGGCCAGGTCCAGGGTCTGGCACAGGGCCTGACGCAGGTGTGGATCATCGTCGATCAACACCACCTGAATCTGGTTATCGATACTCATACACTGCGGTCCTCGGACGGTTGCAGACTGACACCCGGTGCTCCGGCGCGCAGTTTCAAGGTTAACAGCGCGCCACCTTCCTTGTGGTTGGCGAACAACAGTTCACCGCCAAAGGCGCGCATCAGGGTGTCGCAGATCGCCAGGCCCAACCCCAGGCCCTGGGTGCGGGTCTTGGTGGTGTAGAAGGGCTCGCTGGCGCGGCCCAGGGCTTCCATGCAGAAGCCCGGGCCATTGTCGCGAATGTACAGGTTGACGCCCTGTTCGGTGGTTTCGGCGCTCAACCAGAGTTTGCGCGGCGGGCCTTTTTCGGTCAGGGCGTCGAGGGCATTGGCCAGCAGATTGCCCAGCACCTGGCGCAGGCGGGTTTCGCCGGCGGCGACCCACAAGGTGGCCTCGGGCAGGTCGCGGATCAGTTCCACTTCCATCGCCCGCCGCCGTTTGGCCAGCAGCGCCAGTGCATCGTCCAGGGCCGGTTGCAGGGCCACGCTTTCCGGCGCATGCCGGTCGCGTCGGGCGAAGGCGCGCAAGTGGGCGATGATCGAGGCCATGCGCCCGGTCAGTTCGCTGATCAGTTTGAGGTTGCCACGGGCGTCGTCAGTGCGCTCATGGTCGAGCAGAATCCCGGCATTTTCCGCGTAGCTGCGAATCGCCGCCAGCGGTTGGTTGAGCTCGTGGCTGATGCTGGCCGACATGGTGCCCAGCGCGGAAAGTTTGCCCGCCTGCACCAGGTCATCCTGAGCCCGCACCAATTCCTGCTGGGCGTGTTCGCGCTCCAGCACTTCCTGCTTCAGCCGGCGGTTGAGGCCTTCCAGGTCGCTGGTCCGCTCGATCACGCGCATCTCCAGCTCGCGACGGGCCTTGGCTTCGAAGGCGATGCGCTCAAGGTAGTGACGGCGGCGCTGCATCATCAGCCCGAGCAACAGCATCAGCACCAGCAAGGCGGCGCCACCCACAGCAACCACGGTACGCACCGGACGGCTGATCAAGGTACGCGGCGCGAGAATCTCGACTTTCCAGCCGGTTTCGGCAATGTCGGTGGACTGGCGCACCCAGGCTGTGGAACTGAGGTTCAGCGGCTGCGGGTCGCGGGTCGGGTAGGGCTGGATGGCGATGATGGCGCGGCGTTCTTCGTCCGTCAGCGGGCGGGTGGCACGGAATCGCCATTGCGGGCGCGAGGTCAGGATCACCACGCCGTTGTGGTCGGTCACCAGTAATTGTTCGGGGGTGTTGCCCCACAGGCTTTCGGTGTGGTCCAAGTCGACCTTGACCACCAGCACACCGATGATCCTGTCGCCATCGCGCACGGCGGCGGCGAAGAAGTAGCCGCGCTTGGCCGAGGTGGTGCCCAGGCCGAAGAAGCGCCCCAAGCGCCCGGCCATGGCTTCGCTGAAATACGGGCGAAAGGAAAAATTACGCCCGACGAAGCTGTCCTGCTTGTCCCAGTTGGACGCGGCGAGGGTCTTGCCGGTGGTGTCCATCAGGTACATCACTTCCACCCCGGCCTGGGCGGCGACGTCCTTGAGCAGGTGGTTGGCGTTGACCAGGTTGGTGCTGACGTGGGGAGCGTCGATGGCGGTACGCAGGGCCGGCAGGTCGCCGAGAATTTGTGGCAATACTTCGTAGCGGTGCAGGGTGCCCAGCAGGTTGGCGACGTACAGGTCCAGCGTCTGACGGTTCTGACCGGCCAGTTCGCTGCGGTAATAGCGCTCGGCCAAGTGCTCCAGCGGCCACAACAACGGTGCCAGGCACAGCGCCAGCAACGCCAGGCTGCGCCAGCGGGGTCTTCGCGGAAGGGGTGGAGTCATGGGAGTCATGCGCCTGTGGGTACAGGCGCATTATGCCTAGTGCTGCTCGGCAAGACACTCGCGCAATGCGTCGTGCCACTGCGGTTGCGAGACGTGCCACTGCTGTTGCAGGCGGCTGCAATCCAGGCGCGAGTTCAGTGGGCGCTTGGCCGGGGTCGGATAGGCGCTGGAGGGAATCGGTTCCAGCTCGGCGCAGGCACGGCCGCTGGCCCGTAGTTGCTCGCCGATGGCCTGGGCAAAACCGAACCACGAGGTCTCGCCTTGGGCGGTCAGGTGATAGACACCCCAGTCCCCGGCCTGGCCTGCTTGCCAGCGTTCGATCAAGGCACGGGTGCTGTTGGCGATGGTCCCCGCCCAGGTTGGTGCACCGATCTGGTCGGCGACGATGCGCATCTGCGGTTTTTCCTGCAGCAGGCGCTGCATGGTCAGCAGGAAGTTTTTGCCATGGGTCGAGTAGACCCAACTGGTGCGCAGAATCAGGTGCTCACCGCCGACTGCGGCGATCGCCTGTTCACCGGCCAGCTTGCTTGCGCCGTAGACGCCCAGCGGGTGGGTGGCGTCGTCTTCGTTGTAGGGCGCGGCCTTGCTGCCGTCGAACACGTAGTCGGTGGAGTAGTGGATCAGCGGAATGCCCAGTGCCTTGGCTTCCTCAGCGAAAACGCCGGGCGCGGTGGCGTTGATGGCGAAGGCCACGTCCGGTTCGCTCTCGGCTTGATCCACCGCTGTGTGGGCGGCGGCATTGATGATCAGGCCGGGGCGATGGGCGCGTACTTGCTGGCGGATCTGCTCGGGGTGGGTCAGGTCCAGCTGGTCGCGGCCCAGCACGATCAACTCGCCCAGGCCCTGGAGGCGCCGTTGCAGCTCCCGGGAGACCTGGCCGTGTTGGCCGCTGATGAGGATTTTCAACGGTGCGTTCATGGAAAGAGGTCGGCCTCTTGCAAGCTTTTACCGGCCTGGTCCTTGGCGGACAGTTGCGGCGCCTCGGTCAGTTCCCAGTCAATGGCCAGCGTCGGGTCGTTCCAGAGGATGCAGCGCTCGGCACTCGGCTGGTAATAATCAGTGGTTTTATAGAGGAACTCGGCGTAGTCGCTCAGCACCACAAAGCCATGGGCAAAACCTTCCGGTACCCACAGCTGGCGATGGTTGTCGGCTGAAAGCCGCACGCCCACCCACTGCCCGAAATTGGGCGAGCTGCGGCGAATGTCGACGGCCACATCCAGCACTTCACCGGCAGTGACGCGCACCAGTTTGCCTTGGGTGTGTTCGAGTTGGTAATGCAGACCGCGCAGCACGCCTTTTTGCGAGCGGGAGTGGTTGTCCTGCACGAAATCACGCTTGAGCCCGGTGGCCTCTTCAAAGGCCCGGGCGTTGAAGCTCTCGTAGAAAAAGCCGCGCTCGTCACCGAACACTTTCGGTTCGATGATCAATACGCCTGGCAACGAGGTGTCGGTGACTTTCATTTACGCTCCCCGACCAGTGAGTACAGGTATTGACCATAGCCGGTCTTGCCAAAGTACTTAGCTCGCTCCAGCAGGTGGTCGCGGTCGATCCAGCCGTTCTCGTAAGCGATTTCTTCCAGGCACGCGACTTTCAAGCCTTGGCGGTGCTCGATGGTCTGTACGTACTGGGAGGCTTCCAACAGGCTGTCATGGGTACCGGTGTCGAGCCAGGCGAAACCACGGCCGAAGCGTTCGACATGCAGGTCGCCGCGCTTGAGATAGGCGTTGTTGACGTCGGTGATCTCCAATTCGCCGCGCGGCGATGGCTTGACCGCCTTGGCGATCTCAATCACGTCGTTGTCGTAGAAGTACAGGCCGGTCACCGCATAGCTGGATTTTGGCTTGGCCGGTTTTTCTTCGATGGACAGGGCTCGGCCTTGTGCGTCGAAATCGATTACGCCGAAACGCTCCGGGTCGTTGACCCAGTAACCAAACACGGTCGCACCGGACGGGCGCTCAGCAGCCGTGCGCAGTTGGTCGCCGAAGTGTTGGCCGTGGAAGATGTTATCGCCCAGGATCAGGCACACCGGATCATCACCGATAAACTCTTCGCCAATCAAAAACGCCTGGGCCAGGCCGTCCGGGGACGGCTGCTCTGCATAGGTGAAGCGCACGCCAAACTGGCTGCCGTCGCCCAACAGATTGCGGTATTGCGGCAAGTCCACCGGGGTGGAAATCAGCAGGATGTCCTTGATCCCGGCCAGCATCAGCACCGAGATCGGGTAGTAGATCATCGGCTTGTCATACACCGGCAACAGCTGTTTCGAGACGCCCAGGGTAATGGGGTGCAAACGAGTGCCGGAGCCACCGGCCAATACGATTCCCTTCATCATGCGATCAAATCCTTAACGTCAGTGTTGCCCAATCGTTCGCCCTGATAACTGCCGTCCTGGACCCTGCGGCACCATTCCAGGTTATCGAGGTACCACTGCACGGTTTTGCGCAGGCCGGTTTCAAAGGTTTCTTCAGGCACCCAGCCCAGTTCGCGTTCGATCTTGCTGGCATCGATCGCGTAGCGCTGGTCGTGGCCTGGACGATCCTTGACGAAGGTGATCAGGTCGGTAAATTTTTCAACGCCGGCCGGACGCTGAGGGGCCAGCTCTTCCAGCAGGCCGCAGATGCTGCGCACCACGTCGATATTCTTCTGCTCGTTATGGCCGCCGATGTTGTAGGTCTCGCCTACCACACCTTCAGTCACCACTTTGAACAGCGCGCGGGCGTGGTCTTCGACGAACAACCAGTCGCGCACTTGCAGGCCATCGCCATATACCGGCAACGGTTTACCGGCCAGGGCATTGAGGATCACCAGCGGGATCAGCTTCTCGGGGAAGTGGAACGGCCCGTAGTTGTTCGAGCAGTTGGTCAGCAATACCGGCAGGCCATACGTGCGCTGCCAGGCGCGGACCAGGTGATCGGACGCGGCCTTGCTGGCCGAGTAAGGCGAGCTTGGCGCGTAGGGCGTGGTCTCGGTGAACAGGTCATCGACGCCGTGCAGGTCGCCATACACTTCATCCGTGGAAATGTGGTGGAAGCGGAAGGCGCTTTTGGCCGGCTCTTCCAGCTTCTGCCAATAGGCGCGGGCGGCCTCCAGCAGGCTGTAAGTGCCGACGATATTCGTCTGGATAAAATCCGACGGGCCGTCGATGGAACGGTCCACATGGGACTCGGCCGCCAGGTGCATGATCGCGTCTGGCTCAAAGCGCGCGAGCACGGCGCTGACGGTAGCCTGGTCGATGATGTCGGCCTGGACGAACTCATAGCGGCTGTTGCTCGCGACGCTGGTCAGCGACTCGAGGTTGCCTGCATAGGTCAGTTTGTCCAGGTTGAGCACTTCGTGCTCGGTGTGTTGAATCAGGTGCCGGATCAGAGCGGAACCGATGAATCCGGCGCCGCCGGTGATGAGAATGCGCATGTCGGAAGCCCTTTTCCTTAGACGGACATTAAGCGAATGGAGCATAGCTTGAGTTGTGGCGCGAGACGGTGCAAGGGGTGATGGCAATTTGCGTGCCGAAACACCGCATTTGCAGGGGTTGCATAACCCCCGTCAACAATGGCGATATAGGCGCCTGATACAGACACCAGGGGTCGTCATATGTTGCTCGCCACGTTGATTCATCGCGCCAGCCTGTCCTGCCCGCAAGTCGGGCCGGAGCCTGCGGCGCAGCTACTGGAGCAGCATTACGGCCTCGGCGGGGCGATGCAGTCCCTCGGCAGCCAGCAAGACCTCAACTACCGCATCGACAGCGACCGTGGTCGTTTTGTGCTGAAAATCTGCCGGGGCGACTATGCCGCTGTCGAGTTGCAGGCCCAGCACGCCGCCCTCAAGCATCTGCAGGAACATTCGGACGTACGGGTGCCAAGAGTGATTTCGGCTCTTAATGGTGAAGAACTGCTGACCGAGACGGTCGCCGGTCAAACCGTGCACCTGCGGCTGCTGGATTACATCGACGGCCAACCGCTGACTCACTTGCCTCATTTAGGCCGTGAAGTGATCGCAGGCTTCGGCGAACTCTGCGGGCGGATGAGTCAGGCGCTGGCCGCTTTCGAGCATCCGGGCCTGGAGCGGACCCTGCAATGGGACCCGCGCCACGCCCTTGAGCTGATCACCCATTTGCTGTCGACCCTCGAAAACCTCCCGTATCGTGCCGAGCTTGAGCACGTGGTGGAGCAGGTCGAGCGCCGCGTGCGGCCTTTGGCCGACCACTTGCCGTGGCAAGCCGTGCACATGGATATCACCGATGACAACGTGGTCTGGCAGCGCGATGCCCAGCGGCATTGGCAGGTCCAGGGCGTGATCGACTTCGGCGACCTGGTACGCACCTGGCGCATTGCCGACCTGTCGGTGACCTGCGCGGCGCTGCTGCACCATGCCGAGGGCGATCCGTTCGCCATTCTGCCGGCCATTCAGGCATGCCACGCGATCACCCCGTTGCAGCACGAAGAGTTGCAGGTGCTATGGCCGCTGATTGTCGCGCGGGCTGCGGTGTTGGTGCTGAGCAGTGAACAGCAGCAAAGCCTGGACCCGGATAACGCGTACCTGTTGAAGAACGCCGAGCATGAGTGGGAAATCTTCCGCGTGGCCACCTCGGTGCCTTTTGAGCTGATGGAGGCGGCGATTCTTGGCTGTGTCGGTGTCGAGTTGTCACCCATTGCCGGCGAGGGCTTTGCGCCATTGTTACCGGGTTTGGTCGGACGTGAATTTGCGTTGATCGACCTGGGCGTACTCAGCCCGCATTTCGAGGCGGGGAACTGGGAGCAGGAAGGCATTGATCGGCGGCTTTTAGAGGAGGCGGCCTTGGTGCATGGGCTGGCAGCCAGTCGTTATGGTCAATATCGACTTTCCCGCACCCAACCCGACAGCGCCGTGGAACCGGACACTTTCCCGCTTCACGTAGAACTGCATATGCCCCTGGGCGCCACGGTGGAAGCACCGTTCGCCGGCACCTTGCGCTACGCGGCCGATGGTCTGCTGTGCCTGCACAGCGCGCAGTTGAGCGTACGGTTGTGGGGCGTGAACGCCTTGTTGCAGCACGGTGCCGCAGTGGTAAAAGGCCAGGTACTCGGTGAAGTTGTCGCACCGCTGATCGTGCAACTGTGCCGCGCCGAGCTTGAACCGCCGCTGTTCTGCACGCCTTCCCGGGCTGCGGCCTGGCAGGTGTTGTGCCCGTCCCCGGCCACTTTGCTCGGACTGGCGTGCGATGCCGAGCCAGAGTTGGACCCCGAAGTACTGCTGGCCCGGCGCGACGCCAGTTTCGCCCGCTCGCAGAAGCACTACTACGTCGACCCGCCGCGCATTGAGCGCGGCTGGCGCAATCACCTGATCGACATGCAGGGCCGCTCCTACCTAGACATGCTCAACAACGTCGCGGTGCTCGGCCATGGTCACCCATGCATGGCTCAGGTGGCGGCGCGGCAATGGTCGCTGCTGAACACCAACTCGCGCTTCCACTATGCAGCGATTGCCGAATTCTCCGAGCGTCTGCTGGCGCTGGCGCCGGATTCCATGGACCGGGTGTTCCTGGTCAACAGCGGCACCGAAGCCAACGACCTGGCGATTCGCCTGGCCTGGGCCTACAGCGGCGGGCGCGACATGCTGAGTGTGCTGGAGGCGTACCACGGCTGGTCGGTGGCGGCGGACGCGGTGTCGACCTCAATTGCCGACAACCCCCAGGCCTTGAGCAGCCGCCCGGACTGGGTGCACCCGGTGACCGCGCCGAATACCTATCGCGGCGAATTTCGCGGGCAGGGCAGTGCCCCGGACTATGTGCGTAGCGTGGAACATAACCTGGCGAAAATCGCCGCGCAGAACCGCCAGCTGGCGGGCTTCATCTGTGAGCCGGTGTATGGCAATGCCGGCGGGATTTCCCTGCCGCCCGGCTATTTGCAACAGGTGTACGCCCTTGTCCGGGAACAGGGCGGCGTGTGCATCGCCGATGAAGTGCAGGTGGGTTACGGCCGCATGGGCCATTTCTTCTGGGGCTTTGAAGAGCAGGGCGTGGTGCCGGACATCATCACCATGGCCAAGGGCATGGGCAACGGCCAGCCATTGGGCGCGGTAATCACCCGCCGGGAAATTGCCGAGGCGCTGGAGGCCGAGGGTTACTTCTTCTCGTCCTCGGGAGGCAGCCCGGTGAGTTGCCGGATCGGCATGGCAGTGCTGGACGTGATGGAGGAGGAAAAGCTCTGGGAAAACGCTCAAGTCGTGGGCGGACATTTCAAGGCGCGTCTGGAGGCGTTGGTCCAACAGTATCCATTGGTGGGCGCTGT
The DNA here is from genome assembly GCF_052682255.1 of Pseudomonas sp. 32A. NCBI lineage: Bacteria > Pseudomonadati > Pseudomonadota > Gammaproteobacteria > Pseudomonadales > Pseudomonadaceae > Pseudomonas > Pseudomonas sp. 32A. The sequence goes on from NZ_JBQYLY010000001.1 coordinate 113,273, forward strand.
GCATGGTTCCGGGTTTTACCTCGGGCTGGAACTGGTCCGCGACCGGCAAACCCTGGAACCGGCCACCGAAGAGACCGCCGTGCTGTGCGACCGGCTGCGGGAGCTGGGGATCTTCATGCAGCCCACTGGTGACTATCTGAACATCCTCAAGATCAAGCCGCCGATGGTCACTACACGGCAGAGCGTGGATTTCTTCGTCGACATGCTGGCAAAGGTGTTGGACGAGTCGCTTTAAACATTTGTCGGGGTAATTCGATTGTTATCGGTAATTTTCCGGTAATTTATGATTAATAGATGTATATCGTCTTTTAAGATCGATTTTTATCCGATATAAAGGCGCCATGCTCACGCAGCCGTCCCAGGAGATTTTTCATGACCACTTTGCACAGCACCCCCCGCGCCGACGGCTTCTACATGCCTGCCGAATGGGCGCCACACACCCAAACCTGGATGATCTGGCCCGAGCGCCCGGACAACTGGCGCCTGGGCGGCAAGCCGGCGCAAGCCGCCCACGTGGCGGTGGCCAAGGCCATTGCACGCTTTGAACCGGTGACCGTGGCCGTCTCGGCCGGCCAGTACGAAAACGCCCGGGCGCGCCTGGACGTGCCGAATATTCGCCTGGTGGAAATGTCCAGCGACGACGCCTGGGTACGCGATACCGGGCCGACCTTCGTGATCAACAATACCGGCGAAGTGCGTGGCGTGAACTGGGACTTCAACGCCTGGGGTGGTTTTGACGGCGGCCTGTATTCGCCGTGGAACCGCGATGCCCAGGTGGGTGGCAAGATCCTCGAGATCGAGCGCAGCCCGCGTTATCGCACCGAAGGTTTTGTGCTGGAAGGCGGTTCGATCCATGTCGACGGCGAAGGCACCCTGATCACCACCGAAGAATGCCTGCTCAACCGCAATCGCAATCCGCACCTTCAGCGTGAGGAAATCGAAGCGGTGCTCAGCGCCAACCTGGCTGTGGATAAGATCATCTGGCTGCCGGATGGCCTGTTCAACGATGAAACCGACGGGCATGTGGATAACTTCTGCTGCTACGTGCGCCCGGGTGAGGTGTTGCTGGCCTGGACCGACGACCCGCAAGACCCTAACTACGCACGCTGCCACGCCGCCATGGATGTGCTGCAAAGCAGCACTGACGCCCAGGGGCGCCCGTTCACAGTGCATAAAATGCCGATCCCGGGGCCGCTGTATGCCACCGAGGAAGAATGTGCAGGCGTTGATCCGGTAGACGGCAGCCAGGAGCGCAATCCTAGCGTGCGGCTGGCCGGTTCCTACGTCAATTTCCTGATCGTCAACGGCGGCATCATCGCGCCGAGCTTCGACGACCCCCTGGACAGCCGCGCCAAGGAGATTCTGCAGAGCCTGTTCCCGCAGCACGAAGTGGTGATGGTGCCTGGCCGCGAACTGTTACTGGGGGGTGGCAACATCCACTGTCTGACCCAGCAGCAGCCGGCTCCGCACAAAAACTGAGTGCACTTGTAACAGCTTGATGCCGGATTGAACGGTAATCGGGCGTGTTGCAGTTTGCGCGCTTACAGCAAGCCCACGGCCCGTCAGGTTCGTGGGCTTTTTTGTGTCCATGTGCCTATAAACCGGGCACATTGGCATAGCTCTTGTATCGCTGTTGGGACAGAGAACACGGTGTATGACTAAGCGGTTCTGTCATAAACCTTGAGTAAGTTAGCCGCTCATGCAGTTGGAGAGAGCGCTGAAATGAATGCCGATATCAACCTGATGTACACGCGCACGTTCCACCCTTTGCGGGTGAACGGTGACGCGATCCATGCGCTGGCGCTCTGGTTGAAGGAAAACGGTTCAAGGCAGATCAGGACGCCCGACCCGCGCCGGGTGATGAGCGAACGGTACCCGGTGGGGCTGTTCAGCGAGGATGAGGTGCAGGCGTTGTGTGAATTGATGGGCACCTTGTAGGAGCGAGCTTGCTCGCGAAGGGCGTTAACGATGATGCGGGGAGCCTGACTCCCCGCAGCGACCTCAGGTTTTTCGCGAGCAAGCTCGCTCCTACAGGAACTGTTAGAAGCTGTAGGTACCGGTCACCACCAGGCTCCGAGGGTCGCCGAGCTGAATCTGCGCCGCACTGGTCGCTGACGCGTAGTACGTCTTGTCGCTGATATTGTTCAGCGCCGCCCGCACGTCCCATTCCTTCTGCCGGAACCCGGCCAGTGCATCCCAGCGCCCATAACCCGGCAACATCACCGTGTTGGCGTTATCCGCGTAACGATCACCCACCAATGTCAGCCCGGTTTCCGCATACCAACCCATCTCCGGTTTCCAGGTCACGAACAGGCTGGCATTACGCTTGGCCACGTCGCTGATGCGCTTGCCTTCAAAGCCATTGTTGTCCTTCACCACCTTGGCGTCCTGCACGCCAACCCCACCACGCACGTACCAGTTGCCGACGATCTTCCCGGTCGCGGTCAACTCCACGCCACGGGAGCGCTGCTCACCGCTGAGCAAGGTGATGGTCGGGTCCAGCGGGTCGCGGGTGCGGCGGTTGTAGAGTTCCAGTTCGTACACCGCCAGGGTGGTGCTCAGGCGGTCGTCGAGCCAGTCGCTCTTGACCCCGATTTCCTTCTGTTTGGTCAGCTCCGGGCTCAGGTCGTTGGCGTTGCCCGCCGCGTTGGGCGTGATGCCGATCAGGCCACCACCGGTAGGCGAGAAGGTCTTGCTCCACGAGGCATAGAACGAATGGTGTTCCAGCGGCGTCCAGACCAGGCCTACGCGCGGGCTGGTGCTGTGGCTCACGACCTGTTCCGAGGCGTTGGTCAGTTTGTTGGTGGACTCCACATCAAACCGGTCATAGCGCAAACCGGCGAGCAGTTGCCAATGGTCGTTCAGGCGCAGTTGGTCCTGCACATACAGGCCCTGGCTTTGCGCTTCGGTGTGACTGCTGCTGAAGGCCGGCAGGCGGCCGTAGTGGCGCAGGTCCGGGTTGGGGTTGTACACATCCACGCTCGGCACAGCGGCGAGGGGCGCTCGATAGAGTTTCGGGTCGCGGCGCTGGCTGCCCAACTCCACGCCGGTCAGCAAGCGATGCTCCAGGCCAAAGGTGGTGAAACCGCCTTCCAGCTCGACGTTGTTGGAGAGGTTGCGTGTGGTCAAGTCCTGCTGCCAGCGCTGGCGCCCGACCTTGTTGGTCTTTGGGTCGTAGCTGACGGCATAGGTGTTATCGAAGTCGCTGTCGAGGGTGAACACGCCCAACGTATGGCGCAGTTGCCAACTGTCGTTCAGCTCATAGGCAAGCCGGGAGCGCAGGGATTGGGACTTGTCGTCGATGTAATCGCGCTTGTCACCATAAGTAGTGCCGCGGCTGACATCCGCCGGGCGCCCGTTGGCTCCGGGAATGCCACGGTCCGGCGTGCGGTTGTAGCGGCTGTATTCGTACTGCACCAGCCAGTTCAGGTCCGGGGTCAGTTGCCAGCTCATGGACGGCGCAAACAGCTGGCGATTGCCGCTGACGCCATCGCGGAAACTGTTGTTGTCCTCGTTGCCCATGTTCAGGCGCAGGCTGATGTTATCGGTGGCGTCGGTGCTGAGGTCGGCGTACAGGCTGCGCAAATCATTGCTGCCGCCCTGGGCCTCGATGCTGGAGGCGCGACCCGCCTGGGGCAGCTTGCTCACGCGGTTGACGATGCCGCCCTGGCCGCCACGGCCGTACAACACCGCTGCCGGACCCTTGAGCACCTCGATACGCTCGATGTTGTGCAGGTCGCGCACGTATTGGCTGTCGTCGCGAATACCATCCAGATAGAAGTCGTTGCTGGCGTCGAAGCCACGGATGCGCAGGCTGTCGAAACGTGTGTCGGCGCCGCTGCTGACGTTGGGTACACCGCTCAACGCCTGGCCCAGGTCATTGGTCCCGTAAGAGCGCAGGTTGTCGGTTTTCACCGAGTCGATAGCCTGGGGTACATAACGCACGGGCGTAGCGGTGCGGGTGGCGGTGCTGGTTTCCTTGACGCGCGGGTCGTCCTCGTCGGCTTCAGCACTTACGGAGGTTTCCGGCAGGACGGTTGCAGCGCAGGCAAATCCGGCAGACAGCAGGACAGAGAGCCCAAGGGTAATGGGCGTCAGGCGGAGGGCAGGCATCGGGGTGTGTGTCCAAAAAAGGTTGGCAGGATAAAAGTGCGTTAATGGTAATGCTTACTATTTGCGCAGGTTATCTATTCCTAAACGTACCCTTCAGAAAAACTGTTACGGCGTATGTTTTCCAGGGTTATTCGACCGATTCTCGAAACAGTCTGAAAGCCAATCCAGGGTTTTTCCTAACTGTGCGTGAGACTAATCTGCCGGGCATCAACGCCCATCGGAGCCCTTCATGTCAGCTGCCACGCTTCACTATATTTACGACCCGCTGTGCGGCTGGTGTTACGGCGCCGAGCCGCTGCTGCACGCCGCCCATAGCGTGTTGCCGATCCAGTTGCACGGTGGCGGCATGATGACCGGCGCCAATCGCCAATCCGTATCGCCGCAGTTGCGTGACTACGTCATGCCCCACGACCGGCGTATCGCCGAGTACACCGGGCAACCCTTCGGAGAGGCATATTTCGAAGGCTTGCTGCGCGATCACGATGCGGTGTTCGATTCAGCCCCGCCGATTACTGCAGTACTGGCCGCCGAAAAAATCGCCGGTCGCGGCCTGGAGTTGCTGGCGCGTTTGCAGACTGCGCACTACGTCGAAGGCCGCCGAATTGCCGATCGCGACGTGCTGATTGATCTCGCCGAATCCATCGGTTTGGATCCTCAAGTCTTCAACGCCGCCTTCACTGAAATCCTCGGCGCAGCCACTCAAGCACACATCAAAAGCAGCCGCCAATGGCTGGCAAAAATCGGCGGCCAGGGCTTTCCCACGTTGGCCCTGGAGCAGGATGAGCAGCTGCACTTGATCGACATCAGCCCCTGGCTGGGCAAGCCCGAGGCCTTTGCTGAGTGGCTGAGACAAAGAGTCGCAATTTCGATTCAACCCACCCAATCGAGTGCACCAATGTGTGGCCTGCACGGGTGCGAGGATCCGAGAAGTGCTTGATAGAGCCTTGGAGGGTGATGGCCATTTAATCTCTCTTAGACTTTTTTAGCCTAAATACAGAAGATTCACGAAATTGACACACAGTAAAGGGCGCGGATAGGATTCGCCCCAACGCCTGTGGCTAACCGCCATGACTTCTCCAATAAAAAAAGGCCCGCGGCATATTCAGTCGTCCGCGGGCCTTTTTTTATCTGGAGAGTCGACACCAGAGAAGCAACACGGAGCCTGGTGTCACAGAGCGTACTCAACCAGTAATAAGGAATATAAGAAAATGTTGAAGCAACGGATGGGGCTGATCGCTCTGGGGATTTTGAGCGCTACGCAAGCAATGGCTGATGACCAATCCCAATCGAAGGGTTTTGTTGAAGACAGCCACCTGAACATCGCGGCACGCAACGCTTACATCAGCCGCGACTACAAAAACGGCAAGCAAGACAAAGCTGAATGGGGCCAGGGCTTCATCGGCAAGTTCGAATCCGGCTTCACCCAAGGCACCGTCGGTGTAGGTGTGGACGTGATCGGCCAATACGCCATTCGCCTGGATGGTGGTAAGGGTCGCAGCGGCGCGGGTGGTATCGACTTCTTCAAACAAGGCGACAGCGGCGCAGCTGCCGACGACCTGGCCAAGGGCGGCGCAGCCGTCAAGGCACGCATCTCCAACACCGTAATCAAATACGGTCAGCAGATGCCAGCCGTGCCGGTCCTGCAGTACGACAACTCCCGTCTGTTGTCGGAAACCTACGAAGGTACTTCGATCGTTTCCAAAGAAATCGCCGGCCTGCAACTGGACGCTGGTCACTTCACCAAGGAAGCTCGCAAGAGCGCCGAAGGTTCCGACAGTGGCGCGCTGAAAAGCATCGACTACATCGGCGGTAGCTACAAATTCACCGAAAGCCTGTCGGCAGCGCTCTACGCCTCCAACATGCAGGACGTGCTGAAGAAGCAATACGTCAACGTCAACTACGTGCTGGCCCTGCCAGAGAAGCAATCGTTGACCTTCGACTTCAACGGCTACAAAACCAAGCTGGACCGTAGCTTCGCCCTGGAAAACCAAGGTGATGCCGACGCTCGCGACAACAAAATCTGGAGCCTGGGCGCCACATGGGCCGTTGGCCCGCACAGCTTCACCGTGGCTCACCAGCGCAGCACCGGTGACACCGGTTACCTGTACGGCGGCTACCGCAACGCAGGCGGCATCGGCGACGGTGGCAACACCATCCTGCTGGCCAACTCCTACTGGTCTGACTTCAACGGCAAGGACGAGCGCTCCTGGCAAGCAGGCTACGGCCTGGACTTCAGCGCTTTCGGCGTGCCTGGCCTGACCTACAACATCGCTTACGTGCGCGGTACCAACATTGACGACGGTTCCAACCGCGGCAGTGGCACCGAGCGTGAGATCTTCAACCAGTTCAAATACGTGGTACAGAGCGGTCCGGCTAAAGACCTGAGCCTGCGGGCCCGTGCGTCGTGGTTGCGCGTTTCCAACAACGCCAGCAACTACAACGTGGGTGGTAACGAGATCCGCCTGTTCGCCGACTACCCAATCAACGTTTTCTAATTGATTCGGCGTCGCGCCTGATTCAAGGCGATAAAAAACCCCGACTGGTTCGGGGTTTTTTTATGCCTGCGATCCGGGCTATTGATTACACCGCATCACTAATGAAGTACTCCGCCCCACCTTTATCCACCTCAAGCAACCTCATAAATTGGCCTCACTGCCTGCCCACCACACCGATGGGCAAGTCACTGGAGCCTTGTCATGCCTTTTGTCAGCGTACGTATCACCCGCGACGGCGTCACCTCGGAGCAGAAAGCCCAGGTCATTGCCGAAATCACCGAAACCCTCGAGCGCGTCCTTAACAAACGCCCCGACCTGACCCACATCGTCATCGAAGAAGTCGACACCGATAACTGGGGCTACGCCGGCATCACCACCACCCAGTACCGCAAGCAGCTCGCGGAAAATCCGTCATGAGCACGCCCGTCACCATCGACTTCATCTCCGACGTGGTCTGCCCATGGTGCGCCCTGGGCGCCACTGCCCTGGAACAAGCCATCGCCCACCTGGCGGGCGAAGTGAAGGTTGAACTGACCTTCAAACCCTTCGAACTCAACCCCGACATGCCGGCCGAAGGTGAAAACGCCGTCGCCCACATGATGCGCAAATACGGGCGCAGCGCTGAAGAAGTCGCCAGCGGGAAAAGAATGCTGATGGAGCGCGGCGATGCCATCGGCTTCACCTTCGACCTGGAAAAACGCAGCCACTTCTACAACACCTTCGACGCTCATCGGCTGTTGTTTTGGGCGTTGCAGCAAGGGCGGCAGATCGAGCTGAAAAAGGCGCTGCTGCATGGGTATTTCACCGATGGCCAAAACGTCAGCGACCACGAAACCCTGGCCCGTTTAGCGGCCGAAGCCGGGCTGGAAATCAAAGGCGCACGACGGGTGCTGGGCTCTGCCGCCTACGGCAATGAAGTGCGCGAGCTTGAAGCGTTCTACCGCGAGCACGGCATCAACTCCGTACCGGCCATGGTCCTCAACGGCCGCCAGTGGGTCTCCGGATCGCAATCCGTCAGTGACTACGAACAGATGCTGCGGGAAATGTCCGCCGCGGCTGCTTGAACCATCCCCTTTTCTATATAGAGGTTTCATCATGAGCAATTCGAAAAAAGTCGTTGTGATCACCGGCGCATCCCAAGGCCTCGGCGCGGCTGCGGTCAAGGCTTACCGCGAGCTGGATTACCGCGTGGTTGCCACCTCCCGGTCGATCAAACCGTCGACGGATCCGGACATCTTCACCGTGGCGGGCGACATCGCCGACCCGGCCACCGCCGAGCGCGTGATCCGCGAAGGCGTGGCGCGTTTTGGCCGCATCGACAGCCTGATCAACAACGCCGGCATCTTCGTCGCCAAACCCTTCACCAACTACACCCACGAAGACTACGTGAACGTCCTGGCCGTGAACCTCAACGGGTTCTTCTATATCACCCAACTGGCGATTACCGAGATGCTGAAACAGGGCGCCGGGCACATCGTCAACATCACCACCAGCCTGGTGGACCACGCGATTGATGGCGTGCCATCGGTGCTGGCTTCGCTGACCAAAGGCGGACTGAACTCGGCGACCAAATCGCTGGCGATTGAATACGCCAAGCGCGGGATTCGAGTGAATGCGGTGAGCCCCGGGATTATCAAGACGCCGATGCATGGCGAAGAGACGCATGCGGCGCTGGGTAGCCTGCATCCGGTTGGGCATATGGGGGAGGCGCGGGATATTGCGCAGGCGATTGTGTACCTGGAATCGGCAGGGTTTGTGACGGGGGAAATTCTGCATGTCGATGGTGGGCAGAGTGCTGGGCACTAAGCGATACGGCTGAATAAAAAACGCCCCGAACCGTGATGGTTCGGGGCGTTTTTGTGGGTGGCGGGTTAGAGCCAAGCACTCTAAAACAAACAACAAAGATCAAATGTGGGAGCCGGGCTTGCCCGCGATGGCAATGGCCCAGCCAGCACACTCACAACCTGACACACCTACAGAATATTGCCCGGCGACTCCAACACCTTCACCACATCATCAATCACCGCCTTGCTCATCTCTTGCAGATAGTGCGAAGCCCAGGCGTACCGGTCCGTATCCCGAATCATCGCCGCGTCTTCCGCCAGCAGCTTGGCCACATGCAGTAAATCGGAAACGTGAGACAGCGCTTCCCGCAGGGAAACCCCGCTGTTAACGCGGAACAAAGGCTGGTCGGAATGAAATGAAAAAGGGGTAACGCCGAGGGTAGTGAAGCCAGACGGATTTGGAGCGTTCATCGGTAAAACTCCCATATCAAGTGAGAGCTACCACGTTCGTTCTCAGGCGAATGGGTGGCAGCTGTGCGCAGGCTGAGAACCGGAGATACAGGAACCCGGCAGACCCGAAGGTCTCCCACGCACAGCCGCCATTGCACGAAACTGCGGGCATAAAAAAGCGCCTGCAAATCGTGATTGGTGGCGCTGTTGCGCCTGCATCATGTCGGGTTCTCAGGCCCGGTCGCTGAATTGGCAGCGACGGGGGGAGGGTAGCGTGGTGGTGGATTGGGTGCAACTGGGCAGAGTGATGGGAGTTCAGGGGAGCAACTGACTTGTAATCAGTAGGTCCCGGGTTCGACTCCTAGTGCCGGCACCATACGCAGTAACGAAAAGCTCACCGAAAGGTGGGCCTTTTTTGTTTTCCAGATGTTTCGCGTTTTAAGCCAATGCTTCTAACCACATCGAATTGTGGGTAAAAGGTAACCCGCGCGCTGATTCTGAGCTTCAGAACAGGGAACTGACTACTTTCTACATACTGGATCGTTACCGCTGGAGAACCGATGAGCTTCTACATGATTACCTACGGGATGACTCAAATCGAAGAGCTTTTCGTTGGCGAGACAGAGGAAAATGCCGTAGCAAATGCGCGGGAACTCATCGACCAATGGCCCGAATACGCAGAGCTTTCAGACCAAGAAGTCGTAGATCTAGCCAAATCCGGACAAATGGAGTTTGACCTGGTCGAGATTCATGCCCCTTGGCCAATCGATGACGCCAATCGCAGCCATCTCATCGCTCTTTATGAGCAGCAAGGCAACTGAGATAGCTGTTAATTCGACTTTTCGTGCCGCACCATAAAAAACGAGCCCCCCGCAGAAATGCGAGGGCTTTGCTGTCTCTGGGGGTGTTCCTACCGAACATCCTGATCTGGCAGCCTCACTAATTTCCTAGTGATCAACTACCTGCTCCCACGTCCTTCTGCAACCCTTTCGAAAGCCCCAAGTTCTGTAACCGCGCTGGCATCGATCTTCGTATGCGAAATTTTGGGTTGAGGCGGAACCGTGTAGAGCGATAAATAAATCCGTCCCCTTTACGGTCCCCTTTACGTTGCGGTTGGTTTGAACTGCCCGGCAGGTGCAGTTATGCCGTCTTGGTCTTATTCATAGAAAAACCAAGCGGCGATGAATATCAATGTTGAAATGGCCAGGAAATCAAGGATCTTCGGCGGCTTTGGTTTTTTGGGCGGATCGTTAAACATCGGGTCTGGAAAGTAAGGCTTCATGATTCATAGGGCTGATTGATAGTGAGCGGTCTAGGTTGTTTCTTGGTTGTAAAAATATCCACGAAGAGACGTCTCCATCGCCGGTAGGAATCGTCTTTATTCATATTAGTGGCCGCTTATCGTCGTACCCGATAATTGTTGGGTGCTACGCGGTAATAGGTTCCAACTGTCCAGCCAGCAACGTGGCGGTTCCTGCATGGGTGATGAATTCACCGGCGCTATCCGGCTGCGGTTTCGGCCCATGCTTGTGTACGGCGATCGCCGTGTTCATCAAGCGTAAAGGGAACAGATTTATTTATCGCTCTGCACTGTCCCGCCTCAACCCAAAATTTCGCATCCAAATATCGATGCAAGCATGGTTACAGGAGTCGCGGCTTTAGAAAGGTTTGCAGAGGGGCGTGGTAGCAGGTAGATGGTCAGCAGGAAAGTAGTGAGGCTGCCAGATCAGGATCTACGGTAGGGACACCCCAGAAACAACAAAGCCCTCACATTTCTGCGAGGGCTTCGTTTTGTATGGTGCCGGCACCAGGAGTCGAACCCGGGACCTACTGATTACAAGTCAGTTGCTCTACCAACTGAGCTATACCGGCGTGTTAGGGCGACGATTATAGCGATTGGCAAGCTTCTGTAAACCCCTGAATTCTGACTATTTTTGCAGGCACAGAGGTTTTCTTGCATCCAGCTCATTTTGACCACTGGGGATGGCTTCCTCAGCCCGAAGGCCATCCAGGGTCAGCCCGTAAAAGAATGTGTTCCGATCAGTTGCCTTCATTACACGAATCCGCAAACTTCATGTACTCAAACACCTGCTTCTGCCCATGGGAATCCAGGTACGTCATTCGCGCATTCACCACGCCGCACGCCGCGCCGCCATCGTCCACAGTCGACAGCACTTGCTGAATATCCAGCTTGGGGCTGGCCTCGGCCTGGGCCGAGAAGGCGGCGATGTTGAGCAAGGCAAGCAAGCCGCTGGCGATGAAGGTGTTCCGGTTCATGGTGGTGTCCTCTGAGGTTCAATAGGAGTGTGTTGCGTTGGAGCCTATTGAGCACCTGGGAGGTATCCGGCCTATGTCATGCACCTCGGGGTTTTGCCTCGGCATGTATTGGAGATGGATTTCATACAACCTGATACACGAGCACAGCCATCAGAGGTATTTGCGGACATGCTCGGATCTGGCGAGGGCTAGTCATTAAATTGACCATTTACCGCTCGTCGTAAAGATTTCTTCAGAAAGACCAAAATAATGACACTTTCATTCCTTTGTCACAGAATGCGTACACAAAGGCGCCCACAAAAAGACCTGCGGTAAGCATCAGTACAGCTGACCTTTCACGTCTTTAAGATGCGTCGTGATGGAGTGTTGGCGATGAGCCGTACTGACGAACTTTTTGAGTTGTTTAATAAGACAACTGCCAATGATGTCCAGGGAATGGATTCGATGCTGCAATTTTTCGAAGACATGCCCATCGACGACAGCGCCAGTCTCAACATGGGCAGCGGCGCGTCGTTCCTCCGGCATTCTCCCTGTGCCAACGAGCAGTCCGGCGAAGCCGCGACCATTCGTGCGAATGTGGTGGCGCTGGTGTCGGTCAATGGCGGCGTTGGCCGCAGCACCCTGGCCACGGCGCTGAGCAGCGGTTTGCAGCGCCTGGGGCGGCCGGTGGTGGCGCTGGACCTGGACCCTCAAAACGCCCTCTATCACCACTTCGGCCTGAGCCACACTTTGCCCGGCATCGGGCGCACCAGCCTGCAGAACGAGCGCTGGAGCCAGATCCTTCATTCGGGCTTTGCCGGTTGCCAGGTGATCACTTTTGGCGAAACCGATATCCGTCAGCAGGAAGACCTGCAGCGTTGGCTCAAGCAGGAACCGCAGTGGTTGGCGCAGCACCTCTCGGCCCTCGGTCTGAGCGAGCAGGACACGGTGATCATCGACACCCCGGCAGGCAACAACGTCTATCTGCATCAGGCACTGAACGTGGCCGATGTGGTGCTGGTCATCGCCCAGGCGGATGCCGCCTCCCTCGGCACTCTGGAGCAGATGGAGCAGTTGCTGGCGCCACACATTGATCGTCAGCCGGCGCTGCGGTGCCACTTTGTGATCAACCAACTTGACGAGACTTCCGGCTTCAGCCTCGACATGGTCGAGGTGTTCAAGAAGCGCCTGGGTGGAAATCTGCTGGAAGTGGTGCACCGGGATTCGGCGATCAGCGAAGCCCTGGCCTACGGCAGCGACCCGCTGGATAGAGACACTGCAAGCATGGCCTGTGACGATCTCAATGAGCTTTGCCGGCTGCTGATTGCCCGCTGAAAAGACCGGGTTATGCCGCTAACGCCAGACGCTTATGCACAATCGGTTGGTTCAACCTGTCACGAAACAGCAATTTTGCGGAGGCGTTCTCATCACGCTACAACTGCCTGTTTTGCGTGCGTTTTATTTTGTGAATAAAAAATGACCAGTCAGCATTTTGCCCTGTAAAGCTTGCCGCCAGGGCTCGCAACAGAATTCCATCAACAGACTTATCCACAGGGCACGCTGCGACAAATTGCCCTTTAATTGCGCTCGGCAAGCAGCATCAGGTTACGCGGGGTCAGCGGTGTTTCGCAGAAGCTGCCGACTTGAACCCTGTAGCCGTTTTCTTCGAGAAACAATGCCCGGTCCAGCACTAGCCACATTTCCAACGGGCGCCGAAACAAACCACGCAGCAATTCCAGATTTCGCACGTGCGCCAAGCGCTGCCAGCCTTGGGCCTCCAGAACCGACCAATCCTGCTCGCCTGTGGATAATCCCTTGAGCACAGCCAGTTCCCGGCAGTAGTCGGCGAACGGCTTGGTCAGCCAGCTTGCAGGCAATGACGGGGTCGGCAGGTACTCGTCGCAACCGCGCAGTTGCCGCTGCAGCACATCAAAGCCCAACCGCCTGGCCATCGACGTATCGCGCTGCTGGCGTACGCGCGCGCCGGCGGTGACGGTTTCGCTCAACGGCAGGCCGAGGTCTTCCACTGATAAACGTAATGATGACGCCTGGGCCGCAATCGACAGCGGTTGATATTCCTGGGCGCGGATGCGGTTGTAGCAGCAGGGCGCCACAGCCAGTTGCTGGCAACCGGCGGCGCTGGCCAACTGGAGCAGGCGCACATGCAAGTCGCCGCACGCATGCAGCGCGACCGGAGTTTGGTCGCGGCTGATCTGCACGTCGGCCATCACGTCTTGCAGGCGATGGGTGACGGGCAATCGATGGTGCTCGCTGAGTGTTTGCCCTGAAGCAATCAGTGCTGGGTCATATTCCAGGCAGGTCAGTTGCTGCCCGGGTTGCAGCAGGCGGCGGCCGAGGTGGCCCTTGCCGGCGCACCAGTCGAGCCAATGTTGGGGTGGTTTAGAAAATTGCAGGGCAGCGCCGAAGGCTTCTATCTGCTGCCATTTACGGCCGGGTACATCGACGTTTAAGCGGTGGTGGGCGGCCGGCAGCGCAGTGGACGGTAAGTTATCCACAGCACCGAGACTCAGCGACTGGGCCGCCAGCTCGGGAAACGGCGCGGGCGCCGGCAGGTTATGAGGTTGGTTATGGTTGCTTTCCGCCTCAGCCAGCGAGCGTTGGCGCAGCCAGTGGGCCAGCTCGGGATGCTGCGCTTCCCACGGCAATTGCAGGTGGGTAAAGGGCCGTGGTCGCCACAGCCCTTGATGCTCGGTGAGAAACGCGTCCAGTGCCTGGAAGCGGGCGAGCAACGGCTCACCCGTCAACATGGCGTCAGCGCCCTTGGCAGGCATCAACCCGCAACCAGCGCTCCAGCAGCTTGAAGAAGCGCACCAAAACGTACGACATCAGCAGGTAGAACAACCCGGCAGCGAAGAAGATTTCCACCGGCAAGTAGGTGCGGGCAATGATCGTGCGGGCCATGCCGGTCAGTTCCAGCAAGGTCACGGTACTGGCCAGGGCGCTGGCCTTGAGCATCAGGATCACTTCGTTGCTGTAGGCCGGCAGGCCGATGCGCGCCGCACGCGGCAGGATGATGTAGAACAGCGCCTTGGGCTTGGACATGCCCAGCGCCCGCGCCGCTTCGATTTCACCCGGCGGGATGGCCTGGATCGCGCCGCGCAGGATCTCGGCGATATAGGCGGCGGTATGCAGGGTCATGGTGGCGGTGGCGCACCAGAACGGGTCCCGCAGGTACGGCCACATGAAGCTTTCACGCACGGCGTCGAACTGCGCCAGGCCGTAATACACCAGGAACAGCTGCACCAGCAGCGGTGTGCCCCGGAAGAAAAAGATGTAGCAGTAGGGCAGGGTGCGCACGTACCACAGGCGCGAAGATCGCGCGATGCCCAACGGGATTGCCAGCAGCAGGCCGGCGATCACGGCGATGGCCACCAGCTCCAGGGTCAGGGTTGCGCCCTGGGCCAGTTTCGGCAGCCACTTGATGATCACGGCCCAGTTCAGGCCAAGGTCGAAATGCGACAGCCAGCTGTAGTCGCCACTCATTGCGTGCTCCTCGCAAAGCCGCGCGCGGCACGTTTTTCCAGGAAGTGCATGCCGGTCATCGCCAGGACGGTGAGGCCCAGGTACATGAAAGCCGCGACCATAAAGAAGGTGAAGGGCTGCTTGGTGACGGTCACACCGATCTGCGCGTGGCGCATGATTTCTTCCAGGCCGATCACCGAAACCAGCGCGGTGTCCTTCATCAAAATCATGAACAGGTTGCCTAGGCCCGGCAGGGCGATACGCCACATCTGCGGCATGATCAACCGGGTGAAGATCCGGAACTTCGACAAGCCCAGTGCGACACCGGCTTCACGGTGACCTTTGGGAATGGCGAGGATCGCGCCGCGGAAGACTTCCGTGGCGTAGGCGCCAAAGCACAGGCCCAGGGCGATAACACCGGCGGCGAAGGCGCTGAGGGACAGGTCGGGGTTGCCGAAAAACTCTCCGAGGGCACGCATCAAATTGACCGTACCGAAGTAGATCAGCAGTACCCACAGCAGTTCCGGAATGCCGCGAACCAGGGTGGAGTAGGCACCGCCAAGCCATTGCAGCGGCTTGTACGGGGAAGTCTTGGCCAGGGCACCGGCCAGGCCGAGCACCAGCCCGAGGCACAGGGCGGTGAGCGCCAGCTTGACGGTCATCAGCGCGCCGGCGGCGAGCGCCGGGCCGAATCCGTAGAGGTCGAAATTCATGGTTTAGTCGTTTCGCAAGGCAAAGCTCAGGACCGGCGCACTCAAGCGAGCGCGCCGGGCAGGCCATTCAGGATCACTCGATACTGAAAGGGAAGTACTTGTCGTTGATCTTTTTGTAGGTGCCGTCGGCTTTGATTTCTGCCAGGGCTTTGTTCAAGCGCTCGCGCAGTGGGTCGCCTTTGCGTACGGCGATACCGATCTTGTCGCTCTCAACCACCGGATCGCCCTTGAATTCGTAGGCGGAGCCGTCTTTGCTTTTCAGCCACTCGTATTGCACGTACTTGTCGGCGAGTATCCCGTCCAGGCGGCCGGAAGTCAGGTCGAGGTAGGCGTTTTCCTGGGTGTCGTAGAGCTTGGCGGTGGTGTCCGGCAGCTTGTCTTCCAGGTAGGTACCGGCCAGCGTCGCGCGCTGTGCACCGATGATCTTGCCCTTCAGGTAGTCCGCGTCGGTCTTGAAGTCTTTGGTGGCTTTAGGCGCGATGAACTGCAGCTTGTTGGAGTAGTACGGGTCGGTGAAGTCGACGGCCTGCTTGCGTTCATCGGTGATGGACAGCGAGGAGACCAGGAAGTCGAACTTCTTGGCGTTCAGGGCCGGGATGATGCCGTCCCAGTCCGAGACATACACTTCGCACTTCTCGACTTTCATCTTCGCGCACAGGGCGTCGCCGATGTCTTTGTCGAAGCCGACGACGTTGCCGCTGGCATCTTTATTGTTGAACGGCGGGTAGGCCGCCTCGATCCCCATTTTCAAGGTCTCGGCCATCGCCGTGGCGCTGAACGCCATCGAAACGGCGGCAGCCAGGATGAATTTTTTATAGTTCTGCATGCATGTTGCTCCGTTAGCGGTTGCTGGACATGAATTGTTTGCAGCGCGCCGAAAGCGGGTTTTCAAACACCTGCTGTGGCGATCCTTGCTCTTCGACCAGGCCCTGGTGCAGGAACACCACTTCACTGGACACCTGACGGGCGAAGCCCATTTCATGGGTGACCAGCAGCATGGTGCGGCCCTCTTCGGCCAGTGCGCGGATCACATTAAGTACTTCCTGAACCATTTCCGGGTCAAGGGCCGATGTCGGCTCGTCGAACAGGATGACTTTGGGCTGCATGGCCAGGGTGCGGGCGATCGCGGCGCGTTGCTGCTGGCCGCCGGACAATTGCGCGGGGTAGGCGTGGCGCTTGTCACTGATGCCGACCTTGGCCAGCAAGGCTTCGGCGATTTCGATGGCTTCGGCCTTGCTCTGGCCGAGCACCCGGCGCGGCGCCTCGATGATGTTGTCGAGGACGCTCATGTGCGGCCACAGGTTAAAGTTTTGAAACACAAAACCGATTTCGCTGCGCAGGCGGTTGATCTGTTTGCCGTCGGCGGCAACCAGCTCGCCGTTTTTTGCGGCCTTGAGCTTGAGTTCTTCACCGGCCACCAGGATTTGCCCCTGATGCGGGTTTTCCAGGAGGTTGATGCAGCGCAGGAACGTGGACTTGCCGGAACCGGAGGAACCCAGGATCGAGATCACATCGCCGTCGCGGGCGGTCAGCGAGATGCCTTTAAGCACCTCAAGCTCACCATAGCGTTTATGCAAGTTGCGGATTTCAAGCGCGGGCGTGGCCTCAGCCATGTGCGGTCCTCATTGTGTTCATTGCGCTCCTGCTGTTGGCCCGCCTTCCTGGCGAGGCGCCAAGCTAGCATAGCGTTTGGATGACAGCCAACAGCCCTGCAGGCGGTAAACAGACGGTGTGCGGCAGGGTGTCGCATCGGCACAGCAGTGTGTCGCGCCATCAACAACCGAACAGCCGTTTGAACCCGGATGCCTACAGGCTTCGCGTAAAAAAGGGCGCGATGGTGCCAGCTTTGGCCGGGTGTTGGAAGGGTTAAACCGGCGAACGGTCCTTATCAGCCCTTTAATGGGGCGTCACGTACAATTTGTGTGTGTTTTTGGTGCGCCTGTTCGTACTTCAAGTGGGTCGCACAGTAACGCTATAGCGGAATGCCATTAGTCTCAGTGACTTACGAGAGCTGTTGAGTTTCCCTACAGGCCGCGTCAATCGCGGCCCTGTAACATTTTGGCGCAAATCTTGCGTAAAAAATAAAGAACGCCCCGTTGGTTTCTTTTCACGAGAAAGACGTCAGGCCGGGTGGACCGTATTCGCAATTCCTCGTAAAGGTGTGTCAATGAGTAGTACGCAAAGCTCCAATGACCTCGAACAGGGGCTCAAACCGCGTCACGTCACCATGCTGTCGATTGCCGGCGTTATTGGTGCCGGTTTGTTTGTCGGCTCCGGCCACGCGATTGCTGCCGCAGGCCCGGCCGTGCTGCTGGCGTATGCGGCCGCCGGTACGCTGGTGGTGTTGGTGATGCGCATGCTGGCCGAGATGGCCGTGGCATCCCCGGACACGGGTTCGTTCTCTACTTATGCCGACCGTGCGATTGGTCACTGGGCCGGTTTCACCATCGGCTGGCTGTACTGGTGGTTCTGGGTGCTGGTGATTCCACTGGAAGCCAACGCCGCTGCGACCATCCTCCATGCCTGGTTTCCCAACGTGGCGATCTGGGCCTTCACCCTGATCATCACTTTGCTGCTGACCGCGACCAACCTGTTCAGCGTAAAGAACTACGGCGAGTTCGAGTTCTGGTTTGCGCTGATCAAAGTGGTGGCGATCATTGGCTTTGTGATCCTCGGCATCCTGGCGATCTTCGGCTTCCTGCCGGGAAGTCAGGTCAGCGGCGTTTCGCACCTGTTCGACACCCAGGGCTTCCTGCCAAACGGCATGGGCGCGGTGTTGGCGGCGATCCTGACCACGATGTTCTCGTTCATGGGCACCGAGATCGTGACCATCGCGGCCGCTGAATCGAAGAACCCTGGCCAGCAGATCTCCAAGGCCACCAACTCGGTGATCTGGCGGATCGGCTTGTTCTACCTGGTGTCGATCTTCATCGTGGTGGCCCTGGTGCCATGGAATGATCCTGCGCTGGCAGCGGTCGGTTCCTACCAGACGGTGCTGGAACGCATGGGTATCCCGAATGCCAAGCTGATCGTTGACCTGGTGGTGTTGGTGGCCGTGACCAGCTGCCTGAACTCGGCGCTGTACACCGCTTCACGCATGATGTTTTCCCTGGGCCGTCGCGGTGATGCACCGGCGGTGTCCAAGATCACCAACAAGAGCGGCACGCCTTACTGGGCAGTGTTGCTGTCTACCGGCGCGGCGTTCCTGGCGGTATTCGCCAACTACGTGGCTCCGGCGGCGGTGTTTGAATTCCTGCTGGCCAGCTCCGGCGCCATCGCGCTGCTGGTGTACCTGGTGATCGCCGTGTCGCAACTGCGCATGCGCCAGAAGCGCACGGAAGCGGGCGAGAAGATTGCCTTCAAGATGTGGCTGTTCCCGGGCCTCACCTATGCGGTGATCGTGTTCATCGTGGGCGTGCTGACGATCATGTTGTTCCAGGACGCGCATCAGGTGGAGATCATGGCCACCGGGATTCTGAGCTTGCTGGTGATTGCGGCGGGGCTGATTGTGTCGCGTCGGCGCAAGGGCCGGAAGATTGGGGCGGCGGTGCTTAACTGACGGAGTGCTTTCGTCGCAATACCGTTGATCAAATGTGGGAGCGGGCTTGCTCGCGAATGCGGTGGATCAGTCGACATTTGAGTTGACTGACACACTGCCTTCGCGAGCAAGCCCGCTCCCACATTTCGTTTTGTATCAGTCTTCGGAATTCACCAGCGCCTGTGACGCCGCGACGTAATCAGCCTGAAACTCCGGCGATTCAATCCACGCCAGCGCTGCCGCTTCATCCTCGATATCCGTGGCCCATTGGCGATACTCGATCAGCGCCGCGAGGATAAAGTCGGTCGCTTCCTCTTCACCTTCCTGCTCCAGCACCACCGCCAACAGCGGGTGCGCCAGGAACACCGCACACAGCGCTTGTTGGCTGGTTTCGCCAGCGGTGCGCATTTCCAGGAACAGCTCGGTCAAATCCACCGACTCAAGATCGATGCGGCTGTCATCGCCGGCAAAGGCGTCCGGCTTGGTCGCGACGGCGCGTTGGGTACGGTTCTGCTTGGCCTTGGCTTTTGCCCGGTGGGCGCGTTTTTGCTGCTTGTTCGGCGAGGCCATGGGCTCACGTCCTTGGTGTCAGGATCTGGGGGTGGGGTATTGAAGCGCAGGTCTGGGGAAATCCCAAGGCTTTCTAGGTGCGATCCGTCACTTGGCGCCCCGGCGTACCGTTGGCCAACTCTCCCCGCTGTAGCCATGCCAATGCAATCGGCCACAACCGATCCTGATATTGGCTACGAAAGAACGCGAAATGCCCGACCTCTTTTTCGCCGATATCTTCAGGGGTGATCCGCAGATGCGTGCGCTCGCTGCCTTTGAAATAACCCAGCAGGCGCTCGATTGCCGCCACCGTGCCAAACGGATCGTCGGTAATGCTAATCGCCAATACCTGTGCCTTCACCCGGGAAAACGGCAACTCACCCAAGGCCCGTCCGCTGGGGCGCTGTTCATAACCCGGCGTCGGCGTGCTCCAATCGCGTACCACACCCGCCGGCGTATCCTCGAGCCAGCCCATGCGCTTGCCCGGGAAGTAGCCAAAAAACGCAGTCATCAATGGCATCACCACATGCCATTTGGCAAACATCCGCCAGCGCCCGCTCGCCTCGTAGTCGCGCCAGTAGGCAAACTGCGCGCCTACCGTCACCAGGCGCCGAATTACCGCGCCGGAAGCCCCGAGTCCCGCCGCACATCCGCCAAAACTGTGCCCGACCACATCAATCGGCTGGCCGGCAAACTCCCGCTGTGCCCGCTGCAGGATCGCTTCGAAGTCCAGCACGCCCCAATCCGACCACGAGGCCTTGAACCCTTTCAGCGAGCCACTGCGGGATTCGCCGATGCCGCGGTAGTCGTAGGTGATGACGTCGAAGCCATTGGCAAACAGGTAATCGGCAAACCGTGAGTAGTGACGGCAGCGTACAGAGGTAGCGGCGTTGATGATGACGACCGGGCGTTCATGGTCTGTGCGCGGATGGCGCCACGTGAAGCCGCCGATGGAATGCCCATCGGCTGTGGACTCGCGGAATGCTTCGGCTTGAGGACGGGCTGGCAGGTTCATGAGCAGGCTCGATCATTGCGCTTTCGATGGGGTGTCAAAGGCCCGTGCGCAGTTTTATAAGAAGTCGAAACTAACAAATTTCTGCTACGAAGACCCCGGGGATTTTTCTGAGGCTCGACCTGAGCGGCACAGATGCCTAGGCTTAGACCCTTTCGCCCACCAGAGCCGGCCCATGACCCGCGACACCCTCGAACAAAACCAGATCGCCCTCTACTTTGCCAGTGGGCTGCTCGCCGTCGTTGTCGGCCTGGTGGCGCCATCCATGGCCCAAAGCCTGGGCACCCTGGTGACACCTGCCATCGCCGTGTTGATGTATGCGATGTTCCTGCAAATCCCGTTTCTGGACCTGCGCCAGGGCCTGGGCAACAAACGCTTCATGGCCGCGTTGCTGTTGGCCAACTTCATCCTGATCCCGCTGCTGGTGTGGGCGTTGACCCGTGGCCTGGCGGATCACCCGGCGATTCTGATCGGCGCGTTGCTGGTGCTGCTGACGCCATGCATCGACTACGTGGTGGTGTTCACTCATATCGGCAAGGGTGACTCGCGGCTGATGCTTGCGGCGACCCCGGTTCTGTTGCTGCTGCAACTGTTGCTGTTGCCGGTGTATCTGGGAGTGATGTTGGGGGCGCAGTCGCAGGTGGTGGTGGCGGTGGGGCCCTTTGTCGAGGCCTTCTTGCTGCTGATCGTTGCACCGATGATTCTGGCGGTGTTGACGACTTCCCTGTCCCGGCGATCGGGCCTTGTCAGCGCCTGGAATGATGCGTGGGCCTGGCTGCCTGTCCCGGCCATGGCGCTGGTGCTGATGGTGGTGATCGGTTCGCAGATTACTGCTGTGGTCCGCGATATCGGCCTGCTGGCGCCGGTGATCCCGGTGTATATCGGCTTCCTGTTATTGGCACCGCTGATGGGGGCATTGGCTTCGCGACTGTTCAAGCTACCGGCGACCACGGCGCGGGCGGTCACCTTCAGCGCGTCCACCCGCAATTCCCTGGTGGTACTGCCGCTGGCGCTGGCATTGCCTGAAGACATCCGCGGGCTTGCCGCCGCTGCGGTGATCACGCAAACCCTGGTGGAACTGGTGGGAGAGCTACTCTACATCCGGCTGGTGCCGCTGCTGATCTGGCCCGCTCGTCGTTAGGCGGATGAATGTTTGATTCCGTTCAGGGGGCATTCAGCGTGGGGTTCGGCAACATGGCCCGGTTTACCCCACCTGACAGGCTGAATAATGGATCAACACAATCGCTTTCGAATGGAATCGCTGGGCATTTTCGTTATCGCCTTGCTGCTGTTTACCCTGGGCATCTGGGACCAGCAGCCACAAGGCTTCGACGGCCGCTGGGCCGTGTTCATGCAAGAGATGTTTCGCCACGGCGCGAGCCTGTTCCCTACCACCTACGGTGAGCCTTACCCGGACTACCCGGGCACCGCGACCTACCTCAGCTACCTTTTTGCCCGCATGTTCGGCGCGCCCAACGACCTGGCTAACGTGATGCCCACCGCCTTGGCGTCGGCCGGGGTCATGGCGCTGATCTACCGCTTGCTGGTGCCGTCCGGCCGGGCGTGGGCGCTGCTGACGGTGCTGCTCACCGCATTGACCGCGCAATTGCTGGAGAAGTCGCGCTCGGTGTGCCTGGACCAGATGGTCTCGTTGTTGTGCCTCGGTGCTTTCTACCTTTTGCATACCGGCGAGCGCATGGGTTCGAGGCTGCGCCAATATGCGGTCTTTCCGTTGTTCGTGGTGGCGTTTGCCATTCGCGGGCCGCTGGGGCTGATTGAGGTGTGCGGGGTGGTGTGTGTCTACTGGGCGCTGGGCCCCGCTCGCACTCGGCAAGAGCGAATGGGCGTGCTGAAAAAGGTCATTGCCCATGGCGTGATCGGCCTGATCCTGCTGGCCGGCTGTTGGTGGTTGCTATTGAAGCTGGCGCGGATCAGCGGTGGCGAAGCCTTCGTCGATGATGTGCTGCGGATGCAGTTCGCCGGGCGCCTCGACGAATCCGGTGAGGCGTTCTACTTCTACTTCAAGCTGAGCCTGTACCGTTACTTCCCGGTGGTACCGCTGGCACTGGCAACGATGATTGCCCTGCGCCACAAATGGTCGATGCGTAACGACGATGCCGACGTGCAGTTGATGCTGCGCCTGGCCGCCTGCGGCCTGATGATTTTGGCGGGCTTGTCCATCCCGCACTTCAAGCGCGCCTATTACATCGTGCCGATGGTCCCGATGTTTGCTGCTGTAGCCGCCTATGGCCTGCTCCAGGCCCAAGGCTGGCTGCTCAGGGTGCGTCGTGGCTATGAGTGGCTGGTGGCTGTGTTACCGGTGCTGGGCATCGTGGTGGTGTTCGTCTGTCGGCACCTGTGGCACAAGCACGGTTACTGGCCGGACGTTTCCGTGCCTGCGTTGGTGGGTGTGCTGATTGTGTTGCAACTGGCAGCGGTGATTGCCTGGCGCCGTTTGCAGGGCAGTCTCGGCCAGCGTTTGGTGGTGCTCAGCCTTATTGCGCTGGTCACCCAATGGCTGGTGCTCGTCGTGGTGGTGGAGCCAGCCAAGGACCTGCAATACGACACCAAGAACTTCGTTGGCGCGGTGGAGAGGCTGCGTGCCGATAATCCCGGAACGTTGGTGTTTGTCGATCTGGCCAAAGACACCTGGGCGATTCGCTACATCATGAACCTGGATCACGATGAGCAGCCGTTGTTCATCGGGCGCAACGAACCGTTGCTGGTGGACACGCTGCCGCGCCCCGCCTGGGTGATTGTGGAGCGCAAGCAAACCGCATTGCTGAGCGGCACGCCGCTGGAGCATATGGCGCCGGTGTTCAATGGGCGGTTGAATGACAACCCGCTGCTGGTGTTTTTGGTGAGGTGAGTGCGGGGTGGGGCTGGCAATCAGCCTCAGGCCTGTCTATGGCTTGGGGCTGGAGATGCTCTTGGCCCTTCGCGATTAGATGAAAGTGAACGGCCACAAATCCCAGACAACAAAAAACCCGCACTAGGCGGGTTTCTTGTGTGTTTCAGATGACGTTTGCACCACCTGAATCTAATTAGTGGTGCCCAGAGACGGAATCGAACCGCCGACACGGGGATTTTCAATCCCCTGCTCTACCGACTGAGCTATCTGGGCAACGGGGCGCATTAAACGGGTTTTTCAGGGGGTCGTCAAGCAAGTTTTCAAAAAATATTTAATTATTACCGTCGCTTACGGACCAACCCCCACATTTGATCAATTATTCAGCAGGTGGCACGTAGCCGTCGGCCTTGGCGTAATCTTCGCCGGAAAAGAACTTGTCCATCTCGCCCTGCAGGTATTTGCGGTCTTCGGCGTTCATCATGTTCAGGCGTTTTTCGTTGATCAGCAGGGTCTGGTGCTTTTGCCAGTCGGCCCAGGCCTTGGCGGAGACGTGATCGAAGATGTCCTGGCCCTTGGCGCCGGGGAACGGAGCGCGTTCCAGGGCGGGCAATTCTTCGTGGTACTTGCGGCAGATGATGGTGCGGGTCATGACGGAACTCCTGCGTTCAATGCTTCAGCCGCGCGCTTCAGCAGTTTCTTGACCGGGGCGGCAAGGCCCAGGCGCGGCGGGGTGGCGAGGTTATACCAGAGCCAGTCAGCCTCGGCCACGTGATGGGCAGACTCCTGGACCTGGACCAGCCAGGGTTCGATAGCCAGTTGGAAGTGGCTGAAGGTGTGGATCAGGCTCGGCAGTTCCTGTTGCTCGCCCAGCGCCAGCGAGTGCTGGTTGGCCAGGTGCTCCAGGTCGCTCAAGTCATCCAGCTCCGGCAAGCTCCACAAACCGCCCCACAGGCCTGTGGAAGGGCGACGGTAAAGCAGAATCGCGCCCTCGCCATTGGCCAGCATCGGCATCAGCGTGCGCTTCTGGGGCACGGTCTTGCGCGGCTTGGGGATCGGGTAGCGGGTTTCCAGGCCGAGCATGTGGGCTTCGCAGCCCTTTTCCAGCGGGCACAGCAGGCAACTGGGTTTACTGCGGGTGCAAAGGGTGGCGCCCATGTCCATCATCGCCTGGGTGTAGGCGTTGACGCGGTCGTGGGGCGTAAAGCGCTCTGCGGTGGCCCACAGCTGCTTGGCGACCTTAGGCTCGCCCGGGTAACCCTCTTGCGCGGTAAAGCGCGCCAGCACGCGTTTGACGTTGCCATCGAGGATCGGCGCCCGCAGGCCCATGCTCAGGCTGGCAATCGCGCCAGCGGTAGATAGGCCGATGCCCGGCAATTCGGTGAGCTTTTCGACGTCACGGGGAAACTCGCCGCCGTATTCGGCCACGACGATCTTTGCGGTCTTTTGCAGGTTGCGCGCCCGGGTGTAGTAACCCAGCCCGGTCCACAGGTGCAGCACCTCGTCTTCCGGTGCGGCGGCCAGGGCTTCGACCGTTGGCAATGACGCCATGAACCGGTCGAAGTAGTTCAGCACGGTGCTGACCTGAGTCTGCTGCAACATGATCTCCGAGACCCACACCCGGTAAGGCGTGATGCCCTGTTGCCAGGGCAGGTCGTGGCGACCGTGGCGGTCGTACCAGTCCAGCACCGCCTCTGAAAATTCCTCGTTTCTCATCGCTTGAACAGACCCTTCAACGCGTCTTTCAACTGTGGATTGACCTTGTCGAGCTTCTGCTCAAGCTTCTCGCTGAGCTTGTTGCCCGCCGCCTTGATGGCGACCTGGCTCAAGCCGTCCTTGTCCAGGCGGCACGCCTTGGCGCCCAGTTCCAGCGGGCCACGGCAGCGCAGCGGGACTTCGATGTTCTGGAAGTTGGAGCCCACTTGGCAAGCCGGGTCCGGCACTTCGCGCTGGTCGCCTTCGACGATGATGCCGACGCGGTAGTCCATGCCCAGTACGCGCAGGTCGACGTCACCGTCGCCGTTGACGGTCAGGCCCGGGATGCGCACTTTGAGGTCGGGGTTGCTGGCCACGCCGTTGCGGAAGGTCAGGTTGCCCTTGAGCTCCTGGAACGGGGTGTCCTTGCCGCGCTGCTCGCCGCTGAGGGTCTTGCGGTTGAGCAGGGCGATGCCGGTGCACAGCTGTTGCTCAAGGTTGGCGTTGAGCAGTACACCGTTGTTGATCGCGAAGCTGGCGGTACCGTTGAGGCTGTCGATCAGGGCTTTCTGGCTATTGCCGCGGCCATTGAGGTTGCTGTCGAGGGTGAGCTGGCCCTTCACCGGCGGGTTCTGCCCCTGGGCTTGCAGGATGCGTTCGATCGGTACTTGCTTGATGCGCGTTTGCAGCGCCAGCAGCGGGATGTCCTGACGCACGTCAAGGTTGCCGTTGGCCTGGAAGGTGCCGTTGTAGAGGCCGCCGCTCAAGGTGTCGAGCTTGAGCTGACCATCGAGGCCGGAGGCTTTCAGGGCGGCGTTCTGGATCGGCAGATGGCTCAGGGTCAACTGACCGAAGGACAGGTCGGCGTTCACGTCCAGGGTGCGCAGGCGGGTCAGTGGCAGCAGCTTGTCGTTGCTCCACGCGGCCTTGGTCGGCGCGTCGGGCAGCGGTGTGGTGCCCCCGGCCGCCATGGCGCCGGCTTCGCTGTTCTGTACTTCAGCCTGGCGCGCGGCCGCAGCGCCTTTGGCGGCTTCGGACTTGGCCGGCAGGTAGTTGTCGGCGTTGAACGTATCGGCCTTGAGCTGCACTCGCAGGGATTGCTTGGCGAAATCATCCACGGCCACGCGCCCGGTAAAGGTGCTGTCGTCGAGTTTCAGGTTGAGGTCTTCAAGCGCCAGGCTGGTCGGTGTGCCCTTGAGGCGGCTGACCAGTTCGACCTTGCTCAGGCTGCCTGCGGCCATCGGTGGCAGTGGATTGCCGACGCTGTCGAGGAACTTGGCCAGGTCAAACTGGGCAATCGACAGGGCGCCATTGAGCTGCGGAGTTTTGTCCAGGTCGTTGACCTTCAGCTCGCCCAGGGCGCGCAGTTGGTTCAGCGACAGCTTCATGTTGGTCCATTCGGCGATGTTGGCGGCAAGGTCCACCAGCAATTGGCCCTGGGTCGAAAAGGTCACGGTCTTGCCTTGCAGCGGCTCGCCCGTGGCTTCGCCACTGAGTTTCATGTCTTCGAACTGGTAACGCTGGAGGGCGCGCTGAATGCGCAGGTTGCCGTTCAACTCGGTCTTGACGCGCATCAGCGGCTGGTTGGTGCCGAGGAATGCGGTGAGTTTCAGTGGGATGCTTGCACCTTCGTGCACCGCGCCGGCGCTCAATTGGATGCTTTCGGCGCTGAACTGCTTGCCGCTCTGCTCATCGTTGTATTCGACGCGGGCGTTATTGATGGTCAGGCTGTCGATGTCCAGGCGGATCGGCTGCGGTGGCTTTTCAGGCTTGGGCGGCGTGGCCGCTTCAGTGACGGCGGGCGCACTGGTGGCGGTGGCCGGGTCCGGCACATTCTTGCCGATGTCTTCCCAGTTGCCGTGGCCATGCACGTCTTTGTTCAGGCGCAGGTTCAGGCCTTCGACACGCACGTCGCTCATCTGCACTTCACGGCGTAACAGAGGCAGCACGCGAACAGACAGGCCGAGCATCTGCAAATCGGCAAACGGTTGGGTCGGGTTGGTCAGGGTCGCAACGCTGGCCTCGTGCAGTTCCAGGCCTAGCCAGGGGAACAGGCTCCAGCCGATGTCGCCATTGAGCGTCAGCTCGATGTGAGCCTTGTCGCGGGCAATCT
Organism: Pseudomonas sp. 32A; assembly: GCF_052682255.1. NCBI lineage: Bacteria > Pseudomonadati > Pseudomonadota > Gammaproteobacteria > Pseudomonadales > Pseudomonadaceae > Pseudomonas > Pseudomonas sp. 32A. The sequence continues at coordinate 140,322 of NZ_JBQYLY010000001.1, forward strand.
GGCGAATCTCGTCTTTGTAGTCGTTGGGATCGAAGAGATGGGTCAGGGCAAAGCCTAGAGCCACAATGATCAGCAACAGCCCGAGAAGTACCAGACCCAGGATTTTGCCGAACGCTTTCATGGGCGAGTCCTTGTATGTCGATTTAAAATTTAGCCGAAGAGTATAACGCCCGAAGGCTTACGTCAGTTCGCGGATAGTTACATTGTATCCACGGTCGGAAAAACGGGATTTTGGCGTCAAAAAAGACAGATAACCTGGAAAAGGTGATGGCAGTTTGGTTTTTCTGTCATCCACAGATGCTAATCTCTGCGTGTTCGTCCGCCTTCTGCGGCTAAACGTCGCGCCAAAATGGAGCTTTACTCAAAAAAACGGCCACGCTTTGCGTGCCAGGCCGAGGGAGAGAGCGCCCGACGGACACATACTAATAACTGGGGGAAACACCAATGAGCACTAGCACTGCGGCGGGTCATACTGCTGCACAGCCTGCGTTCCTGTCCAAGGAGCGCATTATCGCCAAGCCCGGGTTCAACCGTTGGCTGGTACCACCGGCCGCCCTGGCCATCCACCTGTGTATCGGCATGGCCTACGGCTTCTCGGTGTTCTGGTTGCCGTTGTCCAAGGCGCTGGGTATCACCGCACCGGTCGCCTGTGCGCCGGACATGAGCTTTATCAGCCAGGTCTTCTCGTCGCAATGCGACTGGCCCATCTCCATGCTGGGCTGGATCTACACCCTGTTCTTCATCTTCCTGGGTTGCTCTGCAGCGATCTGGGGCGGCTGGCTGGAACATGCCGGGCCACGTAAAGCCGGTGTCGTGTCGGCCCTGTGCTGGTGCGGCGGTCTGCTGATCTCTGCGTTGGGGATCTATACCCACCAGATCTGGCTGATGTGGATCGGCTCCGGGGTCATTGGTGGTATCGGCCTGGGCCTGGGTTATATCTCGCCGGTCTCGACCCTGATCAAGTGGTTCCCGGACAAGCGCGGCATGGCTACCGGCATGGCGATCATGGGTTTCGGCGGCGGCGCGATGGTTGGTGCTCCGTTGGCAGCCGCCCTGATGGGCCACTTCGCTTCGCCGACCAGCGTGGGCGTGTGGCAGAGCTTCGTGGTCATGGCCGTGATCTACTTCGTGTTCATGATCGGCGGCGCCTTGTCCTACCGCGTTCCGCCGACCGGCTGGAAGCCTGAGGGCTGGACTGCCCCGGCGAAAAAAGCCAGCAACGCGATGATCACCCACCGTCATGTGCACGTGAACGTGGCCTGGAAAACCCCGCAATTTCGTCTGGTGTGGCTGGTGCTGTGCCTGAACGTATCGGCCGGTATCGGCATCCTCGGCATGGCTTCGCCGCTGCTGCAGGAAGTGTTCGGCGGTAAATTGTTGGGTAACGGCCTGACGTTTGGCCAGCTGGATGCCGGTCAACTGGCTTCCATCGCCGCCATCGCCGCCGGCTTTACCGGCCTGTTGAGCCTGTTCAACATCGGTGGCCGGTTCTTCTGGGCATCGTTCTCCGACTACCTGGGCCGTAAAAACACCTACTTCGTGTTCTTCGCATTGGGCTTTGCCCTGTACGCGTTGATCCCGAACCTGGGTCACCTGGGCAACGTCGCGCTGTTCGTGGCGGCGTTCTGCATCATCCTGTCGATGTACGGCGGTGGCTTTGCGACCGTCCCGGCTTACCTGGCGGACCTGTTCGGTACGCAAATGGTGGGTGCGATCCACGGTCGTCTGCTGACCGCATGGGCAGCGGCGGGCGTACTGGGCCCGGTGCTGGTGAACTACCTGCGCGAGTACCAGTTGAGCATCGGCGTTGAACGCGCTGCAGCCTACGACATCACCTTGTACATCCTCGCAGGCCTGCTGGTGCTGGGCTTCATCTGCAACCTGCTGGTACGACCGGTGGCAGACAAGTACTTCATGACCGACGCCGAACTGGCTGCCGAACAGGCGCTGGGCCACGACAAGGGCGCCGATTCCAGCACCGTGCTGGAATGGAAAGCCTCCTCCGGCAGCGTGCCATTGGCGGTGGCTGCCTGGCTGGTGGTGGGTATTCCGTTGGCGTGGGGCGTGTGGGTCACCCTGCAGAAAACCGCAGTACTGTTCCACTAACACCGCGTAACCCTTGTGGGAGCGGGCTTGCTCGCGAAGGCGATGGATCAGTCAGCACATGTATTGGCTGACCCACCGCCTTCGCGAGCAAGCCTGCTCCCACACAAAGCTGCTCCCACACTTGTACTGACATGTCTATCCTCGACACTCCATCAGTCTTATCCCCTCCGATGTTTCTGTTTAGCGCCCGCGCCCCTATAATGGCTGCCTTTTTCGCCCAATGATTTTGCGGAGCTGGTGATGGCCGAACGTAAGGCGTCCGTCGAGCGCGACACTCTGGAAACCCAGATCAAAGCCTCGATTAACCTGGATGGCACCGGAAAGGCCCGATTTGATATCGGTGTACCTTTTCTTGAGCACATGCTGGACCAGATCGCCCGTCACGGGCTGATCGACCTGGATATCGTCAGCAAGGGCGACCTGCATATCGACGACCACCACACGGTGGAAGACGTCGGTATCACGTTGGGCCAGGCTTTTGCCAAAGCCATCGGCGACAAGAAAGGCATCCGTCGCTACGGCCACGCCTATGTCCCGCTGGATGAAGCGCTGTCGCGTGTGGTCATCGACTTCTCCGGCCGCCCAGGCCTGCAGATGCACGTGCCCTACACCCGCGCCACCGTGGGCGGCTTCGACGTTGACCTGTTCCAGGAATTCTTCCAGGGCTTCGTCAACCACGCGCTGGTCAGCCTGCACATCGACAACCTGCGCGGCACCAACACTCACCACCAGATCGAGACCGTGTTCAAGGCCTTCGGTCGCGCCCTGCGCATGGCCGTAGAGCTGGATGACCGCATGGCCGGGCAAATGCCGTCGACCAAGGGCGTCCTGTAATGCAGACGGTCGCGGTTATCGATTACGGCATGGGTAACCTGCACTCGGTGGCCAAGGCCCTCGAGCACGTGGGTGCCGGCAAGGTGCTGATCACCAGCGATGCCGACGTGATTCGCGAAGCCGACCGGGTGGTGTTCCCGGGGGTTGGCGCGATTCGCGACTGCATGGCCGAGATTCGCCGCCTGGGCTTCGACAGCCTGGTGCGTGAAGTCAGCCAGGACCGGCCGTTCCTCGGCATCTGCGTAGGCATGCAAGCCTTGCTCGACAGCAGTGAAGAGAACGCCGGCGTCGACTGCATCGGCCTGTTCCCGGGCCAGGTGAAGTTTTTCGGCAAGGACCTGCACGAAGACGGCGAGCACCTGAAGGTGCCGCACATGGGCTGGAACGAAGTACGCCAGACCGTGGACCACCCGTTGTGGCACAACGTGCCGGACCTGGCGCGTTTCTATTTCGTGCACAGCTATTACATCGCCGCCGGTAACCCGCGTCAGGTGGTGGGTGGCGGGCACTATGGCGTCGACTTCGCCGCGGCCCTGGCCGACGGTTCGCGCTTTGCCGTGCAGTTCCACCCGGAGAAGAGCCATACCCATGGCCTGCAATTGCTGCAGAACTTCGCCGCCTGGGACGGGCGCTGGTAATGGCCAAGAAGGTCAAGCCGCCGATCTTGAACCTCACTCCCCAGCAGGAGAGTGAGGCCACCGACAAGATCAAGCGTTTCATGGAAGACCGCTTCGAGCTCAAGCTCGGCTCGTTCGAGGTCGCAGAAATCCTCGAACTGTTCACCACTGAAATTGCTCCGCACTATTACAACAGGGCGATTTTCGACGTGCAGACGCACCTTAAAGAAAGGTTCGAAAGCATCGAAAGCGACTTGTGGGCGCTCGAGAAACCCTGATTTCCCGAGCAACGCTGAATATCGAATAAGGTTTGCCAGATGCTGATTATTCCCGCTATCGATCTCAAGGACGGCGCCTGCGTACGTTTGCGCCAGGGCCGCATGGAAGATTCCACGGTGTTCTCCGATGACCCGGTGAGCATGGCTGCCAAGTGGGTGGAAGGCGGTTGCCGTCGTCTGCATCTGGTGGACTTGAACGGCGCGTTCGAAGGCCAGCCGGTCAACGGCGAAGTGGTGACGGCGATCGCCAAGCGTTACCCGAACCTGCCGATCCAGATTGGTGGCGGCATCCGCTCCCTGGAAACCATCGAGCACTACGTGAAAGCGGGCGTGAGCTACGTGATCATCGGCACGAAGGCCGTGAAAGACCCGGCCTTCGTCGCAGAAGCCTGCCGCGCGTTCCCGGGCAAGGTGATCGTCGGCCTCGACGCCAAAGACGGTTTTGTCGCCACCGACGGCTGGGCGGAAATCAGCACCGTCCAAGTGATCGACCTGGCCAAGCAGTTTGAAGCCGACGGCGTCTCCGCCATCGTTTATACCGACATCGCCAAAGACGGCATGATGCAGGGCTGCAACGTACCGTTCACCGCGGCGCTGGCCGCGGCTACCAAAATCCCGGTGATCGCTTCCGGCGGTATCCACAACCTGGGCGACATCAAGTCGCTGCTGGACGCGAAGGCGCCAGGGATCATCGGCGCCATCACCGGCCGGGCGATCTATGAAGGCACTCTGGACGTCGCTGAAGCCCAGGCTTATTGCGACGCCTACAACGGCTGAGGACTGACCATGGCGCTGGCCAAACGCATCATCCCTTGCCTGGACGTCGACAACGGTCGCGTGGTCAAGGGCGTCAAGTTCGAGAACATCCGTGACGCCGGCGACCCGGTGGAAATCGCCCGTCGCTACGACGAACAGGGTGCTGACGAGATTACCTTTCTCGACATCACCGCCAGCGTCGACGGTCGCGACACCACGCTGCATACCGTGGAGCGCATGGCCAGCCAGGTGTTTATCCCGCTGACCGTGGGCGGTGGCGTGCGCACCGTGCAGGACATTCGCAACCTGCTGAATGCCGGCGCGGACAAGGTCTCGATCAACACCGCCGCCGTGTTCAACCCGGAGTTTGTCGGCGAAGCTGCGCAGCACTTCGGCTCTCAATGCATCGTCGTCGCCATCGACGCCAAGAAAGTCTCCGGCCCGGGCGAAACCCCGCGCTGGGAGATCTTCACCCACGGCGGACGCAAGCCGACCGGGTTGGATGCTGTGGAGTGGGCGATGAAGATGGAAGCCCTGGGCGCCGGTGAGATCCTGCTGACCAGCATGGACCAGGACGGCATGAAAAACGGCTTCGACCTGGGCGTGACCCGCGCCATCAGCGATGCCTTGGGCATCCCGGTGATTGCTTCCGGCGGCGTCGGCAACCTGCAACATCTGGCCGACGGCGTGATCGAAGGCCACGCCAGTGCGGTGCTGGCAGCGAGTATTTTCCACTTTGGCGAATACACCGTTCCCGAGGCCAAGGCCTACATGGCGGCACGCGGTATCGTCGTTCGCTAAACGTCACTGGACACCATGGCAGGCTCGCGGCACTCTCTGGGCTTGCCATGGATTCCGGTAACTTTCATGTTCAGAGACCTGCTGCTCGCCTTCGCCAGTGCCACAGTTCTGTTGACGGGTTCGGCTCATGCCGATGAACCGTCCGACGGCGCTTCCCTGGTGCTGCTGACGGAAAACTTCCCGCCGTACAACATGGCGAAAAACGGCAAGAACTTCGCCAAGGAAGAGAACATCGAAGGCATCGCCGTGGACATCGTCCGCGAGACCTTCAAGCGTGCCGGCATTTCCTACAACCTCACTCTGCGTTTCCCCTGGGAACGAATCTACAAACTCGCCCTGGAAAAACCCGGCTACGGCGTGTTCGTGATGGCGCGCCTGCCGGATCGTGAGGCGCTGTTCAAATGGGTCGGCCCCATCGGCCCGGACGATTGGGTGCTGCTGGCCAAGGCCGACAGCAAAATCCAATTGAGCGACCTTGAGCAAGCCCGGCGTTACAGGATCGGCGCCTACAAGGGCGACGCCATCGCCGAGAGCCTTGAGAAACAAGGCCTGAAGCCGGTCATCGTGCTGCGGGATCAAGACAATGCGCAAAAACTGCTCGATGGCCAGATCGACCTGTGGGCCACCGGCGACCCGGCGGGCCGTTACCTGGCGCGCCAGGTCGGGGTGACCGGGCTCAAGACCGTGCTGCGTTTCAACAGCGCGGAGCTGTACCTGGCGCTGAACAAAAACGTGCCGGATGACGTAGTGGCGAAACTCCAGGCAGCCCTCGATCAGTTACGGCAGGAGGGTGTCGTCGATGAAATCATGGGGCGTTATCTCTAGGCTGGGCTCGGCCTGAGGGAGTTCCACGGCCTGCTCGAGCGGCCGTTCGGCTGGCGGCTCGTCAATGCGCTCCGGCTCGGGGGCGGGATACTCGCTCACGTACACATTATCGCCGTTGGTGTAGGTGACGGTGCCGGTCACCTGGCTGCCATCTTCACGCAGCAGGCGATATTCACTCTGGATGACGTAGGCCGCGACGGCTTTGTTGGCCGGGATGTAGGTGATGATTTCCAGCGTCGATAAATCTGCCCAGCCCTTCGCCGAACGCTGGCAATGGGTGAATTCCTGGCCCAGGTGCGCGGAAAAGCTCAATTCAAAGGCGCGGGTATCCGACGGCCATTCACTGCATAGCTCAATGCTGGTGGTGGCGGTGAGGGCTCTTGACTGCTTTCCTGTTTCGCCTTTGGTGGCCGTCCACATGAACGGTTGGCTGGTGGCCGTCTGGTTGTGCCCAAAGCCGACGAACAAGTAGTGATCAATCCTTTCCAGTCGATACATCGGGCAGGTTTGCAATTGTTCGACAGGGCTCAGATCCGGGTCTTTCACGGTAAACCAGGGGAGTTGGCAAAACTGAGGCTGTTCCAGTGTGTGCAGAGCCTCAGGTTGCGCGTAGCCAGAGAGCGGCGGCGGCTTGGGCAACTCCTTCAGATCGGCGGTCAGCGGCAGGCGCAATGAGTAGCTGGCGGTGATCGGCTTGGCATAACTGGCGGTACCGATAAAGGTGCCGGGGGCCAGGTTGATTTCACCAGGGGCTGCGTCGGCGGGCTTGATTTCCCAGGCACTGAAGTCCATTGGCGCACCACTGCCCTTGTCGTTCCAGACCAATTGCCCGGTCCGGGCGGCCATGACCAGATCTTCCCGCACACAGCGCACCGTATTGCGCGAAGGTTTGTCGTAGCCCACGCCGCACACCAGCCCCATGGATACATAACCTTCAGGCGGCAATGGACGCCACAGGGAAAAGTCGGTTCGCGCACCCGAGCCGGCATCCTTCCACACCAGCTCGAACTCATCGGGTGAACGAAGTGCGGTGCCGTCGACCTTATTCGCATCGCTGACGACGGCGACGACGTTCTGCTGGTTGATATTGCGATAGCCTTCGACCGCGATGTCCCCCAGCGGGAAGAATTGGCTCAGCGGGTCGGCTGAAGTGGCCGGCCGCCAAAAGCTTATGGACTTGTAAACTCCCGATCCCCGGTCATTCCACAGGGGGATGAATTCGGACGTGAAATTGATGAGCAGGTCTTTGTATTGAAGTGAGTTCATTGTTTATTTCCTGACGAAGGTAGTTGGGTGCTGATACAGACTCAGCGGGGTTTGAGTAAGTCGATGCGCAAGGTGGAAGGTTGGTCGGCCTGGTCGAAGGCGTAGGTGCAGATCTTGTAAGGCTGGTCCCTGGCGGCAATGATTCGTACGGTCTTGTCCGGGACGTGCGAGCCGGGCGCGTCTTCGAGGGGGTGGTCGTACAGGTCCAGGCCGTCGTCGTCGTGCTCGGTCTCTTGGGTGGGCAAGTGGTTGTAGTCCACCGGGCGCAGGCAATCGGTGGTGGCTGCCGGCCCGTATTTATAGGTGTAGCGATTCATGAAGGGGGGAGCCAGGTTCCAGCTGATGAGGTAACCCTGTAACGCCTGGCGATCCAGCAAGATGTCCACGTCCGGGGTCCTGGCCGGACCGGGTTCGGCGAGTTCGACGGCGAGGGTCAAGGCGTTTTGCATCATGCCCGTGGTCACGGGCTGTTCGGCGGACTCCACGCCGACGATACACAGCATGTGCATCCCTGTTTGCGGGCCGATGGCGTCGTTTATATGCGCATTGGCAGCGTTGACGGGCGCACTGTAGAGCGACGGGTTTTCACACTCAATCGCACGTCGGGTGACTTTGTAGCGATAGAACGGGGTGTTGACGGTGAACGCCAGGTCCCAACGTGGCGTGATGTCCTGGCCTCTGCCGCGGGGTTTTTTCACGAAATACTGCTGGATGGGTTTCGGGTTGCGAAATTCGATTGAGGTGGTGGGGTAGAGGTTGCAGGTCTGGGCATTGGCTTGCAGGACACCGTCGACAAAGCAATCGTTGAGAAAGGTCACCGGGCTGCCGTAGTGGGTGTCGGCATGCCAGACCGGCAACCCGGCGTGAATCTCACAGGGCGCCTCGCGCTGGCATTTGTTTTCCTCGGACTGGCCGGCGGTACTGGTGCCAAGAATGCCAAAGAGACGGTTGCCATCGCGGGTTACCAGCGGCCCGCCAAAGCTGCCGTGCCGGATTCCCTGGCATTGATTTTTCATGGTCACTCGCCAGACGAAGGGCTGTTCGACGGTTTCCTCGGAGCGTTGCTGGGTACAGGCCGACAGGTGCAGGGTTTCCCACTCGGGTGCGCTCAAGGCCAGGATGTCGCTCCCGTCGGCGGGGACTTCTTCTGCCAGTTTCAGGGGGTGAATGCCGCGGGCTATCAACGTGGCCAGAGGTTTTTCCAGTTCAATGATCGCCAGGTCGACGCCTTGGCTGCTGCCCCACCTGAGGGTTTTCAGGGAGAAGGTCTTGAGCTGTTCCAGCGTGTCGTCAAAGTAGTTGAAGCTGATACTGCCCTTGATAGGCAGGTCTTTCTGTACCGTGCCGTTGAGCCGATGAATGCAATGGCTGCTGGTGATCACATAGGCCGGACCGGAGTTGCCCTGTGCGTCTCGGGTGTCCAGCAGGCTGGCGGTGCAGAGGGTGTTGGATTCGTTACGGATGCGGCCGATGCCGCTCCAGTGGCTGTGCTGCCGGTTCGCGTTGGCTAGCATCCGTGGAGGGCCACCGTTTACCAGGCCTTCGCCAAAATCCCGGGCCTGCGTGGGGGCTGTGATCAGTAAGATGGATAGCACGCTGGCGAGCGCGCAGTAGGTGCTCTTCATGAGAGGTCTCGATAGTTGAAGCATGACGGCTTGCCTGTTGGCGATCCGCTGCCCGAGGGGCAGGTGTCAATATCGGGGGAGGGGCGGGAGGTGCGGCAGTACTTATGTAGGCATGGAAAAACTGCCCGTGCTCAGCGGTATCTACCGTTTTTACCGTGGCCGGCCATGGCCTGGTTACTGCGAACGCTGATCATCAACTTGATATCGATCCATTCCACGCCCTGGGCCTTGAGCTTGGGCAGCTCACGTTCCAGCACCGCCAGGGTTTGCGGATAGGGGTGGCCGATCATTACGGCCGAACCCTGTTTGTGGGCCAGCTTGATCGCGGTCTGCAATTGAGTGGTGATGGCCGCTTCGGTGCGTACGTCATCGAGGAACACATCCCGCGAGACGCTGGCCAGACCAATCTTCTGCGCCTCGGCGGCAGCGACGGTTTTGGCGCTGGTGCGGCTGTCGACGAAGAACTTGTGGCGCCGTTGCAGCTCACCCATCAACCAGGCCATCGCCTCCGGCTGGGCGGTCATGCGGCTGCCCATGTGGTTGTTGATGCCGGCGGTGTAAGGCACGGCCTTGAAGGCCGCGTCCAGGCGTTTGCCGAGCTCTTCGATGGGCAGGTCGGGGTGCCAGGCGAACGGGCCGGTGGCCGGGTCCATGGGCATGTGCAGGATGACGATCTTGCCCGCCTTGTGGGCTTCGCGGGCGAATTCGGCGGCGTGGGGTGTGTCGGGCATGATCGCCGTGGTCACCGGGCCGGGCAGGGCGAGCACACGACGATCCCGGGGCAGGTTTTGCCCGAGGTCGTCGATGATCAGGGTCAGGTAGGCTTTGTGTTCAGCGGAGGCTGCACTGGCGGGGTTGCCGTGGGCAACTCCCGCCAGACAGCACAGCAACGCGACGATCAGTCCACAACGCATATCAACGGCTGCGCGTAATGCTCAAGCCCTTGAGCAGGCTCAGCGCCTGGGCCAGTTGATAATCGTCGTCCTGCGGCATCGGCTTGGCTTTCGAGCCGCTGCCGGTTGGCTGGTCTGCGCCGCCATTGCCATTGCCCAGGTGGCCCTGCAGGTCAGCTTCCTTGTAGAACTCGCTGTCGACTTCGTTGGTGATCTTGGCCTTGCGCACTTCGATGTCCGGCACGATGCCCTGGGCCTGGATCGAGCGACCATTCGGCGTGTAGTACAGCGCCGTGGTGATCTTCAAGGCGCGCTCGTTGTTCAGCGGCAGCACGGTTTGTACCGAGCCTTTGCCGAAGCTGGTGGTGCCCATCAACACACCGCGTTTCTGGTCTTGCAAGGCGCCGGCGACGATTTCCGAAGCCGAGGCGCTGCCGCCGTTGATCAGTACAACCATCGGCACGCCTTCGCTGAGGTCGTTGCCGGTGGCCGAGAAGCGCAGTTCGGAGTTGGCAATACGGCCCTTGGTGTAGACGATCAGGCCCTTGGTGATGAAGTGGTCGACCACTTCCACCGCCGCCTGCAACACGCCGCCCGGGTTGTTGCGCAGGTCGAGCACGATGCCGCTGAGTTTCTTGCCGTTGTCTTTACGCAGCTTGGCCAGGGCCTTGGCCACTTCGTCGCCGGTCTTGACCTGGAACTGGGTGATACGGATGTAGCCGTAGCCCGATTCCAGCAGTTGGGCCTTCACGCTCTTGACCGTGATGGTGGCGCGCGCCAGGGTCACGTCAAACGGGTTGCCGCCGTCGCGTACCAGGGTCAGGGTAATTTTCTGGCCGAGCTTGCCGCGCATCTTGTCAACGGCTTCGGTCATGGTCTGGCCGCGGGTCGGCTGGCCGTTGATCTTGACGATCAGGTCGCCCGCCTGGATCCCGGCCTTGGAGGCCGGCGTGTCGTCGATAGGCGAGACTACTTTGATCTGGCCGTCTTCGGCGCCCACTTCAATGCCCAGGCCACCGAATTCACCGCTGGTGCTCTCCTGCAGTTCGGCAAAGTCTTCCGGGCCCAGGTAGGCGGAGTGCGGGTCAAGGTTGCTGAGCATGCCCTTGATGGCATTTTCCAGCAGGGTCTTGTCGTCCACAGGTTCGACATAAGCGGCCTTGATCCGGTCCATGACCTCGGCGAAGGTGCGCAACTCGTCCAGCGGCAGCGGGGCCTTGGTGGTCGCGGCCGTGGCTGACTGGGCGGTCTGGTCGGCGAATGCCAAAGGCGCGCCGATCACCAGGGCGATCGTCAGGGCCAGCGATGTGAGGCGGGACAAATGCAGCATGTCGAACGAACTCCTAATGTAGATGCGACCCTTATCCTTGGGTGCGGCACCATTGTGCCGGGTCGCTCGGGCGGCCCTGCTGACGAATAGCGAAGTACAGCGCCGGAGTGTCCTGGCCACCACTGTTACCGACAGTGGAGATGGATTCACCGGCTTTTACAACATCACCTGCCGCTTTAAGCAAAGTTTGATTGTGGCCGTAAAGGCTCAAATAGCCATTACCGTGGTCAAGAATCACCAGCAAACCTGCGCCGCGCAGCCAATCGGCGAACACCACACGGCCGCCGTGAATGGCGTGGACCTGAGTGCCGGCACCGGCACTGATCATCACACCGTCCCACTTGGCGCGGGTGTCATCGCCACGGGTTTCACCAAAGCGTGCCAGTAATCGACCATCAACTGGCCATGGAAGTTTTCCCCGGGCTGAAGCAAAAGGTCCGCCAAACGATTCGCCGGCGCTGGAAACCAGCGGGCCAGGCGCTGCACGCGCCGGTTTACGCGGGGCCGGGGCATCGGTGGCGCTGGCAACGGCCTCGGCCGCCTCACGCTCGCGCTTTTTTTCGGCTTCCTGCTGGGCGATCAGCGCTTTTTGCCGCGCTTCTTCGGCCTCGCGGGCCTGGCGCGCCAGGGTTTCCTCGATGGTTTTCAGGACTTTGGCCAGGTCGGCCTGGTCTTGCTCGCGATTCTTGAGCTTGGCATCCCGGGCCTTTACGTCGTCATTCAGCTTGGCCAGCGCCTGCTGGCGCTCCTTGCGAACCTTGTCCAGCTCGTCGCGCTGGCTGTCGAGGGCGCTTTTCTGGTCGAGCAACTGCGACTGCTGGTTAGCGATTTCCTGCTCGACATTGGCCAACTGGCGCAGGGTCTCGTTGAAGCTTTTCAGTTGCTCCAGGCGGGCCTTGCTCAGGTAGTCGTAATAGGTAAGGGTGCGGGCGAATTTCTCCGGGTTCTGCTGGTTGAGCAGCAGCTTGAGGTATTCCTGGCGGCCGTTCTGGTAGGCGGCGCGGGCCTGGATCGCGATCAGGCGTTGCTGTTCAACGCGGGCGCTCTGGAGTTTTTTTTTCTCAGCGTCGAGTCGCTCCAGTTCCGACTCGCTCTTCTTTAATTCTTTTTGCAGCTCCTGGACCTGCTTCTCCAGCTTGCCCATCTCGGTTTCCGTGCCGCGCAGGTCTTTCTGCACGCCGGATTTCTCTTCCTGGAGCTTGCCGAGCAGCTTCTTGAGCTCGGTAATGTCCTGACGCGTAGCGTCCAACTGTTGTTGGGTTTGTGCACGCTCATCGGCAAATGCCGGTTGGAGCAGGCAGACAATAGCAAGGGTAATCAAGGCGCGAAGCATAGAGGCGGGCGACACCAGGGAAAGGGACGGCCTAGTATGCCCGCCAAGCGCTGCAAAAAAAACGCCTCAAAGCCAACTGCTTTGAGGCGTTCGTCATAAAAAGCCGTTTCGGGCGATTTAACCGGGCGGTTTTGCCATTAAACCAATATCGAAGTGCCAGTCATCTCTTTCGGCTTCTCCAGCCCCATCAGCATCAGCATGGTCGGTGCCACGTCGGCCAGTACGCCGCCGTCACGCACTTTCAGGTTGCGTTTGCCGACGTAGATGAACGGCACCGGCTCGGTGGTGTGGGCGGTGTGGGCCTGGCCGGTGGATTCGTCGGACATTTGCTCGCAGTTGCCGTGGTCGGCGGTGATCAGTGCTTCGCCACCTACCTTGTCCAGCGCGTCGACGATGCGGCCGACGCACAGGTCCAGGCATTCCACGGCTTTTACCGCCGCTTCCAGGTTGCCGCTGTGGCCCACCATGTCGCCGTTGGCGTAGTTGACCACGATCACGTCGTAACGCTGGTGTTCGATGGCGTTGACGATCTTGTCCGTGACTTCCGGGGCACTCATTTCCGGCTGCAGGTCGTAGGTGGCGACTTTCGGCGACGGGATCAGGATGCGCTCTTCACCCGGGAACGGTTCTTCACGACCGCCGGAGAAGAAGAAGGTGACGTGGGCGTATTTCTCGGTTTCGGCAATGCGCAGTTGGGTCTTGCCGTTTTTCGCCAGGTAATCCCCCAGCACGTTTTCCAGGCTGCCCGGGGCGAATGCCGACGGGGCCGGGATGTTGGCGGCGTATTGGGTCAGCATCACGAATTCGACTTTGGGCTGGCGGGCGCGTTCGAAGTCCTTGAAGCCGTCGTCGACAAACACATGGCTCAGCTCGCGGGCACGGTCGGCGCGGAAGTTCATGAACACCACGGCGTCGCCATCTTCGACTTTTACCGGTTCACCGATGGTGGTGGCCTTGACGAATTCGTCGCTCTCGCCACGGGCGTAAGCGGCTTCCAGGCCTTCCTGGGCAGTGGCGGCGTTGAATTCGGCCTGGCCGTCGACGATCAGGTTGTAGGCCTGGGCTACGCGGTCCCAGCGGTTGTCACGGTCCATCGCGAAGTAACGGCCGACCAGGCTGGCGATGCGGCCCTTGCCGAGGGTCTTGAAGGTTTCGTCCAGCAGTTCGATGGAGGACTGGGCGCTTTTCGGCGGGGTGTCGCGGCCGTCGAGGAACGCGTGCAGGTAGATTTTTTCGGCGCCGCGCTTGAAGGCCAGTTCGGCCATGGCGATCAGGTGGTCCTGGTGGCTGTGGACGCCGCCGTCGGACAGCAGGCCCATGAAGTGCACGGCCTTGCCAGCCTTGACTGCCTTATCCACTGCCGCGCAAAGAGTCGGGTTCTCGAAAAACTCGCCGTCGCGGATCGATTTGGTCACGCGGGTGAAGTCTTGATAGACCACTCGTCCGGCACCGAGATTCATGTGGCCGACTTCCGAGTTGCCCATCTGGCCGTCCGGCAGGCCAACATCCATGCCCGAGCCCGAGATCAGGCCGTTCGGTACGGTAGCGCTCAGACGGTCCAGTACTGGCTTCCTGGCCGAGTACACAGCGTTGTCGTGGTGGCTTTCACTGTGTCCGAAGCCATCGAGAATTATCAGGACCAAAGGTTTAGGCGTAGTAGTCATAGATCCTCTCGCGGCAGTAATGAATGAAGGCAATTGAAAAGGGAGTGGCAGTTTAAAGCGAAGTTCCGACCACGTCACCGCTTTACGGGGGTTGGCCGACCATGACGGCTGTGTATACTTACCGCCATTTTAACGCCCTGGAACCTCCTTGATGGTTGATCACCTGATTGCATTTGCCACTACCCACTATTTGCTCGCTGGTGCGTTCGTCGTACTGCTGGCGCTGCTGATCGCTCACGAATTGAGCCGCGGTGGCCGCAGCCTCAGCACGTCCGAGCTGACCGCCCTGGTCAACAAGGATGAGGCTGTAGTGGTGGACATTCGTCCCGCCAAGGATTTCGCCGCCGGCCACATTGTCGGCGCGCTGAACATTCCCCAGGACAAGCTGATTTCGCGCCTGGCCGAGCTGGAAAAGCACAAGGCCAAGACCATCATCCTGGTCGACGCCCAGGGCCAGCACTCCGGCACTCACGCCCGCGAGATGCTGAAAACCGGCTTCAACGCCGCCAAACTGTCGGGTGGTATTTCCAGCTGGCGTGGCGACAACCTGCCGCTGGTGAAGTGATATGAGCCAGGTTGTCGTTTATTCCAGCGATTATTGCCCTTATTGCATGCGGGCCAAGGCCCTGCTTGAGAAAAAGGGCATTGCCTTCGAAGAGATCAAGGTTGATGGCAAGCCCCAGGTGCGCGCCGAGATGACCAAGAAAGCGGGACGCACGTCCGTGCCGCAGATCTGGATCGGTGACAAGCATGTCGGTGGATGCGATGACCTGTTTGCACTCGAGCGCGCCGGTAAACTGGATGCGCTGCTTCACGTCTGACTCCTAACCCCTAAAAGACCCCAAGATCACGAAGGATCTGCGATGACTGACCAACAGAACACCGAAGCGGCAGCAGAAGAAGCTCAAGGCCCACAATTTTCCCTGCAGCGTATCTACGTACGTGACTTGTCGTTCGAAGCGCCAAAAAGCCCGGCCATCTTCCGTCAGGAATGGACCCCGAGCGTTGCGCTGGACTTGAACACCCGTCAAAAGGCGCTGGAAGGCGACTTCCACGAGGTCGTGCTGACCTTGTCGGTGACCGTCAAGAACGGCGAAGAAGTGGCCTTCATCGCTGAAGTGCAACAGGCCGGTATCTTCCTGATCCAGGGCCTAGACGAAGCGTCCATGAGCCACACACTGGGCGCGTTCTGCCCGAACATCCTGTTCCCGTATGCCCGTGAGACCCTGGACAGCCTGGTCACCCGTGGCTCGTTCCCGGCGCTGATGCTGGCTCCGGTGAACTTCGATGCCCTGTATGCGCAAGAGCTGCAGCGCATGCAACAGGAAGGTTCGCCAACGGTTCAGTAAGCTGTTGCTGCATAAAAAAGCGCCATAACAGGCGCTTTTTTATTGGGCGAGCCCCTGTAGGAGCGAGCTTGCTCGCGAAAAACCTGAGAGCGCCGTGTCCATTCAGGATGCGCGCGTCATCGTTAACGTTTTTCGCGAGCAAGCTCGCTCCTACAGAGGAATAGGGGGCTATTTGAAACCGAGTTGGCGCCAACCCTCATAGACGGCGACGGCCACGGTGTTGGACAGGTTCAGGCTGCGGCAGCCTTCGCGCATCGGCAGGCGCAGGCGGTGGCCGTCGGGCAGGGCGTCGAGCACGTCCGCCGGCAGGCCGCGGCTTTCCGGGCCGAACAGGAAGGCGTCGCCTTCGGCAAAGCTGGCATCATGGAACGGTCGCGAGCCTTTGGTGGTAAACGCGAACAACCGTGGGTGGTTCAGGCTTTCCAGGCAGCTGGCGAGGTCGGCGTGGCGTTGCAGGGTGGCGTACTCGTGGTAGTCCAGCCCGGCGCGGCGCAGGCGCTTGTCGTCCATGTCGAAGCCCAAGGGCTCGATCAAATGCAGGTGGCAGCCACTGTTGGCGCACAGCCTGATAACGTTGCCGGTATTCGGCGGAATTTCTGGTTGAAAAAGGATGACGTGAAACATGCACGGCTCCGAAGGCAAAGATGCGCTGCATTCTACCCCTGAAGAAGACCCCAGGCCGAAGCTATTGCCACGGGTTTTAGGCTCGTTGGCGATTGTCGGCTTGATGGTGGGCCTGATGATCGGTCGGCTGACCACGCCAGACCCGGTCGAGCTGCAGCAGGTGGAGCCTGCGGCCGATGGCCTGGTGGTGTGGTTCAACAGCGAGCCCAAGCTGCACGGCGAGCATATCGACGGCACGGTGGCGCTGCTGTTCGACGCGCTGGGCAAGGCTCAGGGCGGGCAACTGAAGGTCAACGACAAGGATGTGAACTGGCGCATCCGCAAGACCGATGGCGGCTTGCTGCTGAACCTGGTGGCGGCTCGGCCGTTGCGTGGGGCGTGGTCGGGGGCGAAGGTCGAGGGGCGCTGGCGGGTGGAGGTCCATCTCCAGGAGCAATAAAAGAGGGAATCCCCGGCCTGCCTGTACCAAGGTTCCCAAAACGGGCTGGGGCTATGGGCGCGTTGCCTCATAAGCCCCGGGTGTAAAGAAGGGAGTTCCCGGCCTGCCTGTACCAGGGCTCCCAAAACGGGGTGAAGCCAAAGGCTTCGGTGTTAAAGAGGGAATCCCCGGCCTGCCTGTACCGAGGTTCCCGAAACGGGTGTGGGGCGCGACGCGATCCGCATCAAGCACCCCGGGTGTAAAGAGGGGATTCTCGGCCTGCCTGTACCAAGGTCCCCGAAACTGGGTAGTAACAGGGTTATTGCAGGGCGCGTGCCAGAACTGTGAAGTTGTGCCAAAAAATTTCTTCAAAAAGCGCAAAGCCCCGGAATACGGGGCTTTGGCGTTTTCAGCTTTTAATATTTTTTTAGCAAGGCATGTGTTTCAAGGAGTGAATAAGTGCGCGATGCCGGTTCGTGGTGCATTGAAGCGGTGCACAGTGCTGAAACCTTGTGGAGATCCAAATGTGGGAGCGGGCTTGCTCGCGAAGGCGGCGCGTCAGTCGATACGTATGTTGACTGAACCATCGCCTTCGCGAGCAAGCCCGCTCCCACACTGGATCTTCGGTGTACTTGAGGGATCAATCAGCCTTCATCGCCCTCATCATCATCCCCACCATCGACCTTCATCCCCAGCTCCTTGATCTTGCGAGTCAGGGTGTTGCGGCCCCAGCCCAGCAGCACGGCAGCGTCACGACGACGACCGGCGGTATGCTTGAGGGCGGTTTCGATCATGATCCGCTCGAACGCCGGCACAGCGCTGTCCAGCAGGTTCGACTGGCCACGTGCCAGAGCCTGGTCGGCCCACTGGCGCAGTGCCTGCTCCCAGTTGGTCACCGGTGCCGAATCCTGCGGCAGGCTCAGCAGCTCAGGCGGCAGGTCGCTGATATGCACTTCGCGACCCGAAGCCATCACCGTGATCCAGCGGCAGGTGTTCTCCAGCTGACGCACGTTGCCCGGCCATGGCAGGTTCTTCAGGTATTCCTCGGTCTCGCTTTTCAGCAGCTTCGGCTCGACGGCCAGCTCTTGGGCGGCGCGGCTGAGGAAGTGACGGGCCAGGGTCGGAATGTCTTCGCGGCGGTCCGACATCCGTGGGATGTGGATGCGGATCACGTTCAGGCGGTGGAACAGGTCTTCACGGAATTTCCCGGCATGCACCAGGGTTTCCAGGTTCTGGTGGGTCGCTGCGATGATGCGTACGTCGACCTTGACCGGCGTGTGCCCGCCTACGCGGTAAAACTCGCCGTCGGCCAGGACCCGCAGCAAGCGGGTCTGGGTGTCGGCCGGCATGTCGCCGATTTCATCGAGGAACAGTGTGCCGCCATCGGCCTGTTCAAAACGGCCACGACGCAGGTTGGCCGCGCCAGTGAACGCGCCTTTTTCGTGGCCGAACAGTTCCGATTCCATCAAGTCTTTCGGAATCGCCGCCATGTTCAATGCAATGAACGGCGACGCGGCCCGTGGGCTGTGACGGTGCAGGGCGTGAGCCACCAGTTCTTTACCGGTACCCGACTCGCCGTTGATTAGCACGGTGATGTTGGAGTGGCTCAAACGCCCGATGGCGCGAAACACTTCCTGCATCGCCGGCGCTTCGCCGATGATTTCCGGGGTACGGGTCAGTGCCGGCGGGGCTTCCTGGTTCTGCTGTTCCTGGGCGTGCTGGTTGGCGCGTTTTACCAGCGCGACCGCTTCGTCCACGTCGAACGGTTTTGGCAGGTATTCAAAGGCACCGCCCTGATAGGACGCGACAGCGCTGTCCAGGTCCGAGTGCGCGGTCATGATAATCACCGGCAAGCGCGGGTGCTGCTCGCGAATCCGCGCCAGCAGGTCCAGGCCACTGGCGCCGGGCATGCGGATGTCGGAGATGATCACGTCGGGCTGCTGGCGAGCCAGGCGGCTCATCACCCCGTCCGCGCTGTCGAAGCTCTGGGTGGTCATGCCTTCCTGTTGCAAGGCTTTCTCCAGGACCCAGCGGATAGAACGGTCGTCATCGACGATCCAGACAGTTTCACTACGGCTCATGTCGATGGGGCTCCTTGTTCCAGTGGCAGAAAGATCGAGAAGGTGGTGTGGCCGGGATGGCTCTCACATTCGATCAAACCCTGGTGCTGGCTGATGATGTTCTGGGTAATGGCCAGGCCGAGCCCGGTACCGTCCGGGCGGCCGCTGACCATTGGGAAAAAGATGGTTTCCTGCAGCTCGGCAGGGATGCCCGGGCCGTTGTCGATGATCTCGACCTTGGTCACCAGGCGATGGCGCACGTGGCCGATGGTGAACTGGCGCAAGGCGCGGGTGCGCAGGCTGATGCGGCCCAGGCGCAGTTCGTTCTGGCTGCTGATGGCCTGCATAGCGTTGCGCACGATATTGAGCACCGCCTGAATCATCTGCTCGCGGTCGATCAATACGTCGGGAATGCTCGGGTCGTAGTCGCGCACCAAGGTGATGCAGCCCTGGCTTTCGGCCTCTACCAGTTGGCAGACCCGCTCCAATACTTCGTGGACGTTGGTCATCGCCAGCGACGGCAGCTTGTTGGAGCCGAGCATGCGGTCCACCAGGTTACGCAGGCGGTCGGCTTCCTCGATGATGACGTTGGTGTAGTCCTTGAGGTTCTCGTCCGGCAGCTCGCGGGCCAGCAACTGTGCGGCGCCGCGAATCCCGCCCAGGGGGTTCTTGATCTCGTGGGCCAGGCCGCGCACCAGCATCTTGCTGGTTTCCTGCTTGGACAGTTGCGCCTCTTCCTTGGTGATGCGCAGCAGGCGATCCCGGGGATGCACCTCCAGCAGCAGCAGGGTCGCGCCGTGACTCAGGATCGGCGTTACCGCGTAATCGACGGTCAGGGTCTGGCCGGTGAGGGCGGTGAGCATCGCTTCGCGCTTGGTGAACGGGTGCGCCTGCTCCACGGCCTGGCGCAATGAGCTCAAGGCCTCGGCCGACTCAGTGAACAGCTCACTGATGAATTGCCCATGGCTGCGCTGTCCGCTGATGGCCAGCAGCATTTCCGCCGCCGGGTTCATGTACTCAAGGCGCAGTTCGTCATTGAGCAGAATGGTCGCGGTGGTCAGGTTGTCGAGTAGCAGGCGGTGCAGTGCGTCGCTGATGGTCATTAGGACCTCTTTTGGAGCAAGGCGCGGCCTTGAGGCATGCGCTGATACAAGGAAAATGCAAAAACCAAACCAAAGCTCCGAAAAGAAGCGTTAAAGCCCTGAAATGGGAGGTTAAGGCGCGAAACTGTGGCGTTCTGCCAGCTTGAGCGTGAAGTTTCGAACCAAAATGGGTTGCGTAAGTGGGAAGGGTGCAACGCATTGCACCAATATAGTGCGGTTTTGAAAGATCTGTTCAGGAAGCTGGTGGCAACGACTGATTGACTGAATGGGTCGGATCTAAATTGTGGAAGCGGGCTTGCTCGCGAAGGCGGCGTGTCAGTCATGCATATATCAACTGACACACCGCCTTCGCGAGCAAGCCCGCTTCCACATTTTGATGGGGTTCGCAATTTTAGATTTTATAGAGGCACAGCTCGGCGGTGGCGCGGATCATCGCCAATTGATGCAGCGGGTCATGTGCAGCCGCGTGATTGGCTTGGGCCAGCCATTGTGGACACTGCGGGTTGATGCGCTCCGGGGTGAAGTCCGCCAGCTGTTGCAGCAGGCGTTTTTGCAGCAGGTCCAGTTTAGGGCGAATCTGGCCGACCAGATCCGGGCGCGGATCATTGAGTGCCTTGCCTTGCAACTGCCAATCGGACAGGTGAGCGTACTGCACCAATTTGTTCGCTTCGATCTGGGCCGAGAAGAACTGTTCTGCCTGGGCCGGTGCCAGTTTGTAGCTCGGCGCCTGGGCGACGACGCTGGCGATTACGTCCTGCTCGCGCGCACGGTCCTCGACGGGCTTGTGGCTGTCCCATTTGCTCAGGGCCACCTGGTCGGCAATCGCCAGGCGTTCGGCGATGCTGTCGAGCAGTGGGGCGAGAGTGGGTGGTGCTGCGAATACATTGGCGCTGATGGCCAGCAAGATGAACCCAAGTTTGAATTTCAAGGCAGAACCCTCTTCTGTAGGCGCGAGCTTGCTCGCGAAGGTCGTTAACGATAACGCGTAAATATTGAAGAAATGCGGTGTCTTTGGATTTTTCGCGAGCAAGCCCGCTCCCACAGGGTTTTGCGGGCAAAAAAAAGACCTCCCGAAGGAGGCCCTTTTTCATCACGCTACGTTAAGCAGCGCTACCGGATCAGCAGCTGTAGTACAGCTCGTATTCCAGTGGGTGTACAAAGGTGCGGACCTTGATTTCTTCTTCGCTTTTCAGGGCGATGTAGGCATCGATAAAGTCGTCGCTGAACACGCCGCCTTTGGTCAGGAACGCACGGCCCTTGTCCAGCTCTTCCAGGGCTTCTTTCAGGCTGCCGCACACTTGTGGGATCTCTTTGGCCTCTTCAGGCGGCAGGTCGTACAAGTTTTTGTCGGCGGCGTCGCCTGGGTGGATCTTGTTCTGGATACCGTCCAGGCCGGCCATGACCAGCGCAGCGAAGGCCAGGTACGGGTTGGCTGCCGGATCCGGGAAACGGGCTTCGATACGGCGAGCGCGAGGGCTGGACACGTAAGGAATACGGATCGAAGCGGAACGGTTGCGAGCCGAGTAGGCCAGCATCACTGGCGCTTCGAAACCTGGGACCAGACGCTTGTAGGAGTTGGTCGACGGGTTGGTGAAGCCGTTCAGGGCCTTACCGTGCTTGATGATACCGCCGATGAAGTACAGGGCGGTGTCGGACAGGCCGGCATAACCTTCGCCAGCGAAGGTGTTCTTGCCTTCTTTGGCGATGGACAGGTGAACGTGCATACCCGAACCGTTATCGCCGTACAGAGGCTTAGGCATGAAGGTAGCGGTACGGCCGTAGGCATCAGCCACGTTGTGTACGCAGTACTTCAGGGTCTGTACTTCGTCAGCCTTGGCAACCAGGGTGTTGAACTTCACACCGATTTCGTTCTGGCCGGCAGTCGCCACTTCGTGGTGGTGAACTTCGATGACCAGGCCCATCTCTTCCATGGCGTTGCACATGGAGGTACGGATTTCGTGGTCGTGGTCGAACGGAGGAACCGGGAAGTAGCCGCCTTTGATACCTGGACGGTGGCCTTTGTTGCCGCCTTCCACGTCCTGGTCGGACATCCACGAACCTTGTTCGGAGAAGATTTTGAACATGGAGCCAGAGATGTCGGACTTGAACTTGACCGA
Source organism: Pseudomonas sp. 32A (assembly GCF_052682255.1). NCBI lineage: Bacteria > Pseudomonadati > Pseudomonadota > Gammaproteobacteria > Pseudomonadales > Pseudomonadaceae > Pseudomonas > Pseudomonas sp. 32A. The sequence goes on from NZ_JBQYLY010000001.1 coordinate 162,321, forward strand.
ATCAAAGATGAAGAATTCTGGTTCCGGACCTACGAATACGGTGTCACCGATACCGGTCGACTTCAGGTATTCCTCGGCGCGCTTGGCGATCGCACGTGGGTCACGGTCGTAGCCTTGCATGGTCGAAGGCTCGATCACGTCGCAGACGATGATCAGCGTTGGGTCTTCGGTGAACGGGTCGAGTACGGCAGTGCTGTCGTCCGGCATCAGGATCATGTCGGAAGCTTCGATGCCTTTCCAGCCAGCAATGGAGGAGCCGTCGAACATTTTGCCTTCTTCGAAGAAGGCGTCATCCAGCGCGTCGCGAGCCGGCATGGTCACGTGGTGCTGAGTGCCTTTGGTGTCCGTGAAGCGCAGATCAATCCATTTGACGTCATGATCTTTGATGAGTTGAACCGACTTCGACATAGTGTCCTCCGGGTGGCTTCGGGCTGGGGTAGTGGAGTAGCCCTTAGAATGTGGGTGATGCCGGCGCGAATACTCGACCAAGGCAACCTGCCTCACAAGAGAGCAAATTGCATGCCAGTGCCCCGACATGGGTTTTTTGCCACAAAAACGCCCCTATAAAGGTGCAATCCGCTGAAGCGGAAGAAAATGCGCACCGCAATGTAGCGCGAATTTTCGTTTATGACCCGTTTTGGTGCGCGAAAGGTTCGGTGCATATTAACTGGTTAAACCTTGAGCGATTTCCGCTATAATCCGCGCCCCCCTTTTTCGGCTGGGCCTGCGCGCGCTGTTTTCATGAAATTAATCGTTAAAGTCTTCCCCGAGATCACCATCAAGAGCCGACCGGTACGGATGCGTTTCATCCGTCAATTGGCCAAGAACATCCGTGCCGTGCTCCGCGATCTGGACCCGGCTGTGGTGGTGAACGGTGTGTGGGACAATCTCGAGCTGGAAACCCGCCTCACAGACCCCAAGGCCTTGAAGGACATGACCGAGCGCCTGAGCTGCGTGCCGGGCATCGCGCATTTCCTGCAGGTCGACGAGTACCCGCTGGGTGACTTCGACGACATCACCGAAAAGTGCAAACAGCACTACGGCGATGTGCTGGCGGGCAAGGTTTTTTCGGTGCGTTGCAAACGCGCCGGCAAGCACCCGTTCAGCTCCATGGATGTCGAGAAATACGTGGGCAGCAAGCTGCGTCGCGAGTGCGGCGCCGCCGGAATTTCCCTGAAAGCGCCGCAAATTGAAGTGCGGATGGAAATTCGCGACCAACGGTTGTTCGTGATCCACAGCCAGCACGACAGCATCGGCGGCTACCCGCTGGGCGCCCTGGAACAGACCCTGGTCTTGATGTCCGGCGGTTTCGATTCCACCGTGGCGGCCTACCAGATCATGCGCCGCGGGCTGATGAGCCACTTCTGCTTCTTTAACCTGGGCGGGCGTGCACACGAATTGGGCGTGATGGAAGTCGCGCATTACATCTGGAAGAAGTACGGCAGCTCGCAACGGGTGCTGTTTGTCAGCGTTCCGTTCGAGGAAGTCCTGGGAGAAATTCTCGGGAAAGTCGATAACAGTCATATGGGCGTAGTATTGAAGCGTATGATGTTGCGCGCTGCGTCCCGAATCGCGGATCGGCTGGAAATCGACGCACTGGTCACCGGTGAAGCGATTTCCCAGGTGTCCAGCCAGACCCTGCCGAACCTGTCGTTGATCGACTCTGTGACCGAGAAGCTGGTATTGCGCCCGCTGATCGCCAGTCACAAGCAAGACATCATCGACCTGGCGACCCAGATCGGCACGGCGGATTTCGCCAAGCACATGCCGGAATATTGCGGGGTCATCTCGGTGAACCCCAAGACCCACGCCAAACGCAACCGCGTGGAGTACGAAGAACAACAGTTCGACATGGCCGTTCTTGAGCGTGCGCTTGAGAACGCCAAACTGGTGCCGATCGATCGGGTTATCGACGAATTGGGCCAGGATTTGCAGATCGAAGAAGTCAGCGAGGCTCTGGCCGGTCAGATCATCATCGACATCCGTCACCCGGATGCCGCTGAAGACGAGCCGCTGGAAATTGCTGGCATCGACGTACAAACGCTGCCGTTCTATGCACTGAATGCGCGTTTCAAGGAACTGGATGACAGCCGTCAGTACCTGTTGTATTGCGACAAAGGCGTGATGAGTCGCCTGCATGCCCACCATTTGCTCAGTGAGGGGCATGCCAATGTGCGCGTTTATCGACCGAGCTAAGAGCCCGGGGCTGTTTGCCTGTGGCCTGCGTCACCGGCCCCCCGACTCTGCCGTCAAGCTGTAACGGCAAGGCCTGACTCTACTGTTAATCGCTGCCACGACCTGTCAGCACACCGAATCCTCTGATCGAGATACACAAGTGATCGAAAATCTACGCAACATCGCCATCATTGCTCACGTTGACCATGGTAAGACCACCCTGGTAGACAAACTCTTGCGTCAATCCGGCACCCTGGAGCGCAACGAGCTCAACGACGAGCGCGTGATGGACTCCAACGACCAGGAGAAAGAGCGCGGTATTACCATTCTGGCGAAAAACACCGCCATCAACTGGAACGGCTACCACATCAACATCGTGGACACCCCGGGCCACGCCGACTTCGGCGGCGAAGTTGAACGCGTAATGTCGATGGTTGACTCCGTTCTGCTGCTGGTTGACGCTCAAGACGGCCCTATGCCGCAAACCCGTTTCGTGACCAAGAAGGCTTTCGAAGCCGGCCTGCGTCCAATCGTGGTCATCAACAAGGTTGACCGTCCAGGCGCACGTCCGGACTGGGTTCTGGACCAGATCTTCGACCTGTTCGACAACCTGGGTGCTACCGAAGAACAGCTGGACTTCAAAGTCGTCTACGCCTCGGCCCTGAACGGCATTGCCGGTCTGGAACACACCGACATGGCTGAAGACATGACCCCGCTGTACCAGTCGATCGTCGACAACGTACCTGCGCCGAAAGTCGACCGCGATGGTCCGTTCCAGATGCAAATCTCCGCACTGGACTACAACAGCTTCCTGGGTGTTATCGGCGTTGGCCGTATCGCTCGTGGTCGCATCAAGCCGAACACTCCGGTTGTCGCTATCGACGCCGACGGCAAGAAGCGCAACGGTCGTATCCTGAAGCTGATGGGTCACCACGGCCTGCACCGCATCGACGTTGAAGAAGCAGCTGCCGGCGACATCGTCTGCATCAGCGGCTTCGACCAGCTGTTCATCTCCGACACTCTGTGCGACCCACTGAACGTCGAAGCGATGAAGCCGCTGACCGTTGACGAACCAACCGTTTCCATGACCTTCCAGGTAAACGACTCGCCTTTCTGCGGTAAAGAAGGCAAGTTCGTGACTTCCCGGAACATCAAGGAGCGTCTGGACAAAGAGCTGCTGTACAACGTTGCTCTGCGCGTTGAAGAAGGCGACTCGGCTGACAAGTTCAAAGTCTCCGGCCGTGGTGAGCTGCACCTCTCGGTACTGATCGAAACCATGCGTCGCGAAGGCTTCGAAATGGGTGTTGGTCGTCCGGAAGTGATCATCCGTATGGTTGACGGCGTGAAGCACGAACCGTACGAAAACGTGACCATCGACCTGCCGGAAGAATCCCAAGGTTCGATCATGGAACAGATCGGTATCCGTAAAGGCGACCTGACCAACATGGTTCCGGATGGCAAGGGCCGTGTGCGCCTTGAGTACAACATCCCGGCTCGTGGCTTGATCGGTTTCCGTAACGAGTTCCTGACCCTGACCTCCGGTGCAGGCATCCTGACCTCGATCTTCGACCGTTACGACGTGATGAAGTCCGGCGACATGTCCGGCCGTCAGAACGGCGTGCTGGTTTCCGTTGCTACCGGTAAGGCTCTGACTTACTCGCTGGAAACCCTGCAAGCTCGCGGCAAACTGTTCCTGGGTCACGGTGAAGACGTGTACGAAGGTCAAATCGTCGGCATCAACAGCCGCGACAACGACCTGGGCGTTAACCCAACCAAAGGCAAGAAGCTCGACAACATGCGTGCCTCGGGTAAAGACGAAACCATCGCTCTGGTTCCGCCTATCCGCTTCACCCTGGAGCAGGCTCTGGAATTCGTTCAAGAAGACGAATTGTGCGAAGTCACTCCTAAGTCCATCCGTCTTCGTAAGAAGATCCTGGGCGAAAGCGAGCGTACCCGCGCTGCGAAAAAAGCTGGTAACTAAGTCTCTTAGTTAGCTGCAAAAAAAACGCCCCCGACCGCAAGGTCGGGGGCGTTTTTGTTTGTCTGGGGATTGTGTGGTGACCGTGCCGGCCTCTTCGCGAGCAAGCCCGCTCCCACAGTTGGAATGCATTTCAAATGTGGGAGCGGGCTTGCTCGCGAAAGCGGTCGTTCAAGCAATAAAGAATTCGGATCAGAACTTTTCGAGCGTACGCAACTTGGTCTCGCGCACCACTTCCTTCGGCTTGTACGCGCAATACCCCGGCCGTGGTCCGATTTTCGGGTGATTGCGGCACGTATCCGGGCGCTTGTCATAAATAGTGCAGAAGCGGCTCTTACGATCCAGGTACAGGCAATCGTTGTTGCTCATGCGCTGCAGGGTGAAGATCTCGGATTTGGCATTGAAGCGCTCGACGATACCTTCCTTCTGCAGGCGCTTGGCGATGTTCTTCGGCGGGTCGCCACGCTCGAATTCATCGACGATGCCGATGCGGATCAGGTCCTTGATCTTCACCTCAACCGGCAGGGTGCAGCAGCTCGACACACAGCCGCCACACATATGGCTTGAGTATTTCTGCCAGGTCTCGAGACGGTCGAGTTCCGCGGCGGCGATCAGTTGAGGCTTCATCAGGTTTCCAAGAGGGGTGTTATCCGGCGCGGGATCATACCGGAACTGGTGGTTTTTTGAACAATATCTTCCAGGTTTCAGCTCGAAGGCTGTGACGGGCCACAAACGGGCACGGCCCCTGCATCTAAATCATGCAAAGGTGAATGAGTTAAAAAACTGCCGAACCAGAGCGTCTACCGTCTGTCAGACCGTCTAGGCTCTAGCAACTCCTTCTATCTCGCCCGAGGTCGCATCGATGTCTCAGGAACCGCTTGTACGAGAAGCAGAGGTAGCCGCATTTCGCGATGCCGTCTTGACCAAACTTACCTACGCGGTGGGCAAGGACCCCGATCACGCCTTCGACCACGACTGGTTCGAAGCCATCGCGCTGGCTGCCCGCGACCATATGGTCGACCACTGGATGGACCACACGCGACACATCTACCGCAAGGGACAGAAGCGGGTCTATTACCTCTCGCTGGAATTCCTGATCGGCCGTCTGCTCTACGACAGCCTGAGCAACCTCGGCTTGCTGGACGTGGCCCGTGAGGCCATGAGCGAGCTGGGCGTGGACATGGAGCGTATTCGCCTGCTGGAGCCCGACGCGGCCCTGGGCAACGGTGGCCTTGGTCGCCTGGCGGCGTGCTTTATGGAAAGCATGTCGACCCTGGGCATTGCCGGCCACGGCTATGGCATTCGTTATGAGCACGGCTTGTTCCGCCAGGCGATTGTCGATGGCTGGCAGCAGGAACAAACCGAACGTTGGCTGGATTTCGGCAACCCTTGGGAGTTCGAGCGCGCCGAAGTGATCTACCCGATCGGGTTTGGCGGTGGTGTGGAAACCGTGCTGGACGCGTCCGGCAAGTCGATTCAGGTGTGGTCGCCGAATGAAACCGTACGCGCGGTAGCGTATGACACCCCGGTGGTCGGCTGGCGCGGCGCAAGCGTCAACACCTTGCGCCTGTGGCGTGCCCGTGCGGTGGAAGACCTGCACCTGGAACGCTTCAACGCCGGTGACCACTTGGGCGCCGTCGCCGAAGTGGCCCGGGCCGAAAGCATCTCCCGAGTGCTTTACCCAGCCGACAGCACCGAAGCAGGGCAGGAACTGCGCCTGCGCCAGGAATACTTCTTCGTTTCCGCCTCGTTGCAGGACTTGCTGCGTCGCCACAAAAACATGCACGGCTCGGTGCTGAGCCTGGGCGAACACGCGGCCATCCAGCTCAACGACACGCACCCGTCGATTGCGGTGGCCGAGTTGATGCGCCAGTTGGTGGACCTGCACGACATCCCGTGGGATGCCGCCTGGGACGTGACCGTCGAAACCTTGTCTTACACCAACCACACGTTGCTCCCTGAGGCGCTGGAGACCTGGCCGGTCGGCTTGATGGAACGCATGCTGCCGCGGCACATGCAGATCATCTACCTGATCAACGCCCAGCACATCGACTCGCTGCGAGCCAAAGGCATTCACGACTTCGACGTACTGCGCGCAGTGTCTTTGATCGAAGAAGACAACGGCCGCCGCGTACGCATGGGCAACCTGGCGTTCCTCGGCTCCCACAGCGTCAACGGCGTGTCGGGCCTGCACACCCAACTGATGCGCAGCACGGTGTTCTCCGAACTGCACAAGCTCTACCCGGACCGCATCAATAACAAAACCAACGGCATCACGTTCCGCCGCTGGTTGTTCCAGGCGAACCCAAAACTCACTGCGATGCTGGTGGAAGCGCTGGGCCCGGACATTCTCGACAACACCGAAACCCGTCTGGTTGAGCTGGAAACCTTCGCCGAGAAGCAAGCGTTCCGCAAAGCCTTCGCCGAGCAGCGTCTGCATAGCAAAAGGGCGCTGGCCGACATCATCCACGAACGCCTGGGGGTTTCGGTCAACCCGGCGGCGATGTTCGACGTGCAGGTCAAGCGGATCCACGAGTACAAGCGCCAGCTGTTGAACCTGCTGCACACCGTCGCGCTGTATCAGGCGATCCGTGCCGAGCCGGGCACCGATTGGGTGCCGCGGGTGAAGATCTTCGCCGGCAAGGCAGCGGCCAGCTATCACCAGGCCAAGCTGATCATCAAGCTGACCAACGACATCGCTCGTACCGTCAACAACGACCCCACCGTGCGTGGGTTGCTCAAGGTAGTGTTCCTGCCCAACTACAACGTCAGCCTGGCGGAAAGCATCATTCCGGCGGCTGACCTGTCGGAGCAGATTTCCACTGCCGGCTTTGAGGCGTCGGGCACCAGCAACATGAAGTTCGGCCTCAACGGTGCGCTGACCATCGGCACCATGGACGGCGCCAACGTCGAGATGCACGAACGTGTCGGCGCGGATCACATGTTTATCTTCGGCCTCAGTGCCGAGCAGGTGGAGGCGCGCAAACATGCCGGTGAGTTCAATGCCGGGCCAGACGTGGCCGCGTCTCATCGCTTGAACGACGTGCTGCAAGCGATTCGCGGCGGGGTGTTCTCGCCGGATGATCCGGGCCGTTATGCCGGGTTGGTGGATTCGCTGATCGACTACGACCGCTTCCTGGTCTGTGCCGACTTCGATTCCTACTGGGAAGCCCAGGCGCGGGTCGAGGCCCATTGGCACGATTCCAAGGAATGGTGGCGCTCGGCGGTGCTCAACACCGCGCGCATGGGCTGGTTCTCGTCGGACCGGACCATCCGGGAATATGCGACGGAGATCTGGAAAGCGTTGGATTAGACACCGCAATAAAAAATGTGGGAGCGGCGGTGCGACGATTCGACTTGCTCGCGAAGGCGGTGGACCAGTCGACAAATTTGTGACTGATCCACCGCCTTCGCGAGCAAGCCCGCTCCCACATGGGGTCCGTGTCGATATACTGAGCATCGCCTTTGCCCGCTTCGGGCTGCTTAGGGATATCGACCATGCAATGGATTTTCATGCTGATTGGCCTGGTGCTCGGCTGGACGCTCGATGAGTCGTTCAGTGATGCGGGCATCGGAGCGCTGCTCGGGTTGGGCATTGGCCAGGCGATTCGCCTGTCGATGCTCGCCTCGCGTACGGAGGAGCAAGGCCGTCAGCTGGAGTCTGCCAGGAGCGCTCTTAAAGCAGTCGAGCAGCGCCTGGCCTTGCTGGAAACACCGGGTGCCGTTGAAACCCCCGAACCTGTCTTTGTCGAAGAACCGCTGCCGGTAGCGGCGCCGCCCGAGCTCGTCTGGGAGTTACCCGCTGAACTGGAACCGGCCTACGCAACCGTGGCGGCCGAGCCCAGCCAGCCATTGCCGGCTGACGTCTGGAGGGCTGAGCCGAGCGAAAAAATCCCTGAACAACCTGCTACGCCTGCGGCACCTCGCGGCCCCAACGTGATCGAACGCGCCATCAGTGGCGCACGCAACTGGCTGTTCGGCGGCAACACCGTGCTGCGGGTCGGCGTGGTGCTGTTGTTCCTCGGCCTGGCGTTCCTGCTGCGTTATGCCACTGAAGGCATGGTGGTACCGATCGAGCTGCGTTACGCGGGCGTTGCCGGCTGTGCACTGGCCTTGCTGGGTTTGGGGTGGTGGCTGCGGCTGCGCAACAGCAATTACGGGTTGATGCTGCAAGGCACCGGCATCGCCGTGTTGTACCTGACGGTGTTCGCCGCGATGCGCCTGCATCCGTTGCTTGATCCCGGTGCGGCCTTGGGCTTGCTGGTGGCTGTCACGGTGTTCTCGGCGATCCTGGCGATTACCCAGGACGCCCTCGGCCTGGCCTGCGCCGCCGCCCTCGGCGGTTTTGCCGCGCCTATCCTTACGTCTACCGGCGCCGGTAATCATGTGGCGCTGTTCAGCTACTTCGCCCTGCTTAACGCGGGCATTCTCGCCATCGCCTGGTTCAAGGCCTGGCGCCTGCTGAACCTGATCGGCTTTGTTGGCACCTTCGGTATCGGCTTCGCCTGGGGCATGCGCTCTTATACGCCGGAGTTGCTGTGGAGCACCGAGCCGTTCCTGATTGTGTTTTTCCTGATGTACCTGGGCATTGGCCTGTTGTTCGCCCGGCGCAAGCTGCTGGAGATGCGCGACGCACCGGAGGATGACAGCCGTGGCGCATTGCTGCGCTGGTCGGCGGCCAAGGGCGACTATGTCGACGGCAGCATGCTGTTCGGTCCGCCGTTGGTGGGTTTCGGGCTGCAGTTTGCGCTGGTGCAGCACCTGGAGTTTGCCGCCGCGTTCAGCGCGCTGGCCCTGGGCATTATCTACATGGGCCTGGCCCGTTTGCTGAGCGGCGGTCGCGCCTTGCTGCTGGCGGAAACCTGCCTGGCGCTGGGTGTGATCTTCGCCAGCCTGGCGATTCCCCTGGGCCTCGACGCACGTTGGACGGCGGCGGCCTGGGCCGTGGAAGGCGCCGGGATCTTCTGGCTCGGCCTGCGCCAGCAACGGCCGTTGGCACGGGCGTTTGGCTTGCTGTTGCAAGTCGGCTCGGCGCTGGCGTTCCTCAGCGAATTGCGGGTGGGTGAGACCAGTCTGTTGGATGGCGCGCCGCTCGGTGCTTTGTTGCTGGGCGCGGCATTGCTGTTCAGTTTCTTCCAGTTGCGCAAAGCCCCGACTGAGCAGGCGGCACTGTGGGAGCGTCGTGGCTTGCCGGTGTTGGCCAGCGTCGGCCTGGGCTTCTTGTACCTGCTTGCGCCGCTGTTGCTGTCGACCCAAGGCACCGCTATCAGCTGGGCGATAGCGGGGCTTGCGACCTTGCTGGTCGGTCTGCGGATCGGCTCGCGCACGTTCCTCTTCACCGCGTTTGCCGTGCAGTTGCTGGGTGGGGCGCTGTTCCTGCTGCGGTTGCGGACGGGCGCCGATTCCGGCGCGGTGTTCAGTGCGGGTTGGAGCGGGCTGCTCACGGCTTCGCTGATTGGCCTGGCGTTGATCGGCGGCATGTTGCTGGCCGCGCGGGACACCATGGTGCGCAGCGATGTTCGGTTGTTGCGTGGCCTGTCGGTGGTGCTGTTGGCCGGGCTGGTGCTGATCAACCTCGCGGTGCTGTTCGTGCTGCCATGGGAGACCGCCAGCGGCGTGTGGGCGGCCAGCGGCTTGTTGATCATCTGGCTGAGCCTCTATCTGCAACAGCGCGTCAGTTTTGTCTTTGGGTTGTTGCTGCAAATCATCGGTGGCGCGTCGTTCCTGATCGCGGTGCCGGACCTGCTCGGGCCGCTGACCAGCGAAGGCTTGCGTCCTTTGGGTCATAGCGGCTTCTGGACGCCAATGGTGCTCGGGCTGGCAGCGCTGGTCGGGGCCTGGCGCTTGCAGCGTCGACCTCACGCACCGGTGTTCGAAGCGTTGAGCTTGCAGCGGCTGTCCGACGTGCTGTTGGTATGGGGCGCGGGTTGGTGGACGTTGGCATTGGTCAGTGAAGTGCTGCGTTTTGCACCATCAACGCTGCAAGGCACCTGGCTGTTGGCAGTCGCGGCCGTGAGTGTAGCGATTTGGGCGGTGCTGGCTTTGCGGCTGCAATGGGCGTCGCTGGGCGTGTTGTGCACGCTGTTGATGCCGGCGGTGGGCGTGGTGTTGCTGGGCGCGTGGGGCTCGCGTTATCACCCGGCGGCGAACTTCGCCTGGCTGGCGTGGGCGGCGGTGTTTGCGGTGCACTTCGTGTCGCTGCGGAGCCTGGCTTCGGTCATTCCGGAGAAAGCCCTGAGCGCCGCGCATGTGCTTGGTTGCTGGCTGCTGATCGGCGTGCTGGCGCTGGAGCTGCGCTACGGCCTGTTGCTGCTGTCCGAGGAATACAACGCCTGGCGCTGGCTGGGCTGGGCGATCCTGCCGAGCCTGTACCTGGTGCTGGCCGCTGCGCCGCGCAGTTGGCCGTGGCCGGTGTCGGCGTACCCGCGCGAGTACCGGTTGTATGCCGCGCTGCCGCTGGCCGTGCTGATGCTCGGCTGGTTCTGGCTGGCGAATATCTTCAGCGACGGCACCGCCGAGCCGCTGCCGTACGTGCCGCTGCTTAACCCGCTGGATCTGGGATTGTTGTTCGCGCTGCTGGGTGTCTATCTGTGGTCCAGCAGTGCCGCCCCGCAACGCGGGCCGCGCGCCGAGCTGATCGCCCAGGCGGTTGCCGGGGTTTCATTGTTCGCCTTCTTCACCGCCCTGGTGATGCGTACGGCTCATCATTGGGGCGGCGTGCCGTTCCATCTGGATGCGTTGCTGGAGTCGATGCTGGTGCAGGCCGGGCTGTCGATCGTGTGGACCCTGATTGCCCTGAGCCTGATGATCGGTGGCCATCTGCGTCACCGGCGTGAGGTGTGGTTGATCGGTGCGGCGTTGATTGCCGTGGTGGTCGCCAAATTGTTCTTCGTCGAATTGAGCAACCGTGGCGGGCTGGCGCGGATCGTATCGTTTATCGGTGTGGGCGGGCTGTTGCTGGTGGTGGGTTATTTCGCTCCGCTGCCGCCCAAGCGTCCCGAGCCGGTGGTTGAAACTGAAGGAGTGGCTTCTTGATGGGCAAGTTGAGTGTGGCGCTGTTGGGGTTGTGCACAACGTTGTCGGCCTGGGCCCAGGAAACGCCCGCCGATTTCACCACGCGGGTACCGCTGACGGTCAGTGGTGAAGGCCCATGGTACCGCCTGGAGCTGCCGCTGGCGGTGCAATTGAGCGCCCGTCAGGCCGACCTGAGCGATGTGCGGGTGTTCAACGCCGCTGGCGAGCCACAGGCCTATGCGCTGGCGCGGCAGTCGGCGCAAAGCACCGAAAGCCGCAGCCTGTCCAACGTGAAGTGGTTCCCGCTGTACGCCGCGGCCGACTCCGCTGAAGCCGTGCCCAGTGTGCGTGTGCAATCCACTTCCACCGGCACGTTGGTGCAAGTGCAGCCGCCTGGCCAATTGGAGGCGGGCGAAGAGGTCCTGCGCGGCTGGCTGCTCGACGCCAGTGGGATCAAGGCGCCGTTGCAGCAACTGGTTCTCGACTGGACCAGTGAGCGCGACGGCTTCCAGCGTTTCAGCATCGAAGCCAGCGACGATTTGCAGCACTGGCGTGCCTGGGGCGAAGGGCAGGTGGCGCGACTGTCGTTTGCCGATGAGCGGGTCGAGCAGCACGAAGTGAGTTTGCCGGGGCAGTCGGCGCGGTACCTGCGCCTGCTCTGGAAAGGCCAGGCCGCACCGACACTGACGTCGGCGCAGTTGGAGAGTGTCAGCGCCCATAGCCTGCCGTTGCCGCTGGTGTGGTCGCAGCCGTTGGCGGGCAGCCGTCTCAAGGCCGGGGAATACAGCTGGCAGTTGCCCAGCGCACTGAACGTCGAACGTCTGCGTATCGACCTGAGTCAACCCAACAGCCTCGCACCGGTCACTCTGTCGGGCCGCCGAGAGAGCAACCAGGCCTGGCAGCCCTTGAGCAGCGGCTTGCTCTACCGGCTGACGCAAAATGGCCAGGACGTTTTACAGAATGAATTACAGCTGTCAGGCCAGGCTGTTGCCCAGCTCAAGCTCGAGGTGGACGAGCGCGGCGGTGGCCTGGGTGTTGAGGCGCCGACCTTGAGCTTTGCGGTGCGGGCCACGCAGTTGGTGTTCCTGGCGCGGGGCGAGCCACCGTTCACGTTGGCGTTGGGTAATTCGTCGGTGAAGGGCGCGAACTTGCCGCTGTCGACGTTGATCCCGGATTACAGCGTCGAACGCCTCGCCGCGCTTGGGCAGGCCAAAGTGGCGGGCGAGGCGGTGGTGACTTCGCCTGCGGTTGCGACCCCTGTCGATGCCGGGCCGAACTGGAAAAAGCTCGGTCTTTGGGCCGTGCTGCTGCTCGGTGTGGCGGCACTTGGAGCCATGGCCTACAGTTTGCTGCGCAAGCCGCCGGTGGCACGTTAAATAAAGTCCATGAACTCTATTGGGTTTAAATCCTCTGATAGGAGGAAATACGCCCCGACTCGCGTTAAACTGCGCGGGTTTTTAGCCCCCAATTTCCGGAGCCTTCCATGTCCCGCGTTACCCTGAGTCGCTATTTGATCGAGCAGACCCGCAGCAACAACACGCCTGCCGATCTGCGCTTCCTTATCGAAGTGGTGGCGCGTGCTTGCAAGGAAATCAGCCACGCCGTCTCCAAAGGCGCGCTGGGTGGTGTCCTGGGCAGCATGGGCACTGAAAACGTACAAGGCGAAGTGCAGAAGAAGCTCGACGTGATTTCCAACGAAATCCTGCTCGAAGCCAACGAATGGGGCGGTCACCTGGCCGGCATGGCGTCCGAAGAAATGGACAACGCCTACCAGATCCCGGGCAAATACCCGAAAGGCGCGTATCTGCTGGTATTCGACCCATTGGACGGTTCGTCGAACATCGACATCAACGCGCCGGTCGGCACCATCTTCTCGGTACTGCGTTGCCCGAACGAATACCTGAGCCAGAACGAAGCCCTGAACGAAAAGGCCTTCCTGCAGCCAGGCACCGAGCAGGTCGCTGCCGGTTACGCGATCTACGGCCCGCAGACCATGCTGGTACTGACCCTGGGGGACGGCGTCAAAGGCTTCACCCTGGACCGTGAAATGGGCAGCTTCGTGCTCACCCACGAAGACATCACCATTCCTGCGTCCACCCAGGAATTTGCAATCAACATGTCCAACCAGCGCCACTGGGAAGAGCCGGTTACCCGCTATGTGGGTGAGTTGATGGCCGGCGAGGAAGGCCCGTTGAAGAAGAACTTCAACATGCGCTGGGTGGCTGCGATGGTTGCCGACGTGCACCGCATCCTGACCCGTGGTGGCCTGTTCATGTACCCACGTGACAGCCGCGAGCCTTCCAAGCCGGGCAAGCTGCGCCTGATGTACGAAGCCAACCCGATGTCGTTCCTGGTTGAACAGGCGGGCGGTGCGTCCACCGACGGCCACCAGCGCATCCTCGACATCCAGCCGGAAGGCCTGCACCAGCGTGTGGCGGTGTTCCTGGGTTCGAAGGAAGAAGTTGAGCGTGTGACCGGTTACCACAAGGCATAAGCCTGGTGACCTGTAGGAGCGAGCATGCTCGCGAAGAGCGTTAACGATGACACGGGCTGCCTGGTTGCCCGCGTCGCCTGAACATTTTTCGCGAGCAAGCTCGCTCCTACAGTGATTTGATTCGCTTGACTGAGCCCCGAAACGTTTCAGCGTTTTCGGGGCTTTTTTGTTTTCGCTCGTCGGGAACCAGACACCCCTTTTCCCTTCTAAGCTTCTGGCAGACCCCCAAGCTGCTTCGTCTCTCCAGGAGTTATTCCATGTCGTTACGCCGTCTCGCCCTGTTGTCGTTTTGCGTGCTTCTGGCCGCTTGCAGCAAGGTCACCCAAGAAAATTACGCAAAACTGTCGGCCGGCATGCCCAAGGCCGAAGTGGAGTCGTTGCTGGGTAAGCCGACTGATTGCTCTGGCGCGCTGGGTATGTCCAGTTGCACCTGGGGCGATAAAAACAGCTTTATCAGCGTGCAATACGCCGGTGACAAAGTACTGATTTTTTCCGGGCAAGGCCTGAAGTAAACCGGGGCGAAAGCCTGCGGGAGAAAAACAACATGATGCGTTTCGTTCTATACCTCTGCGCCAGCCTGTTTTTGGCGGGCTGCGCCAGCCATTCTGGCGATGATCTGCAACCCAAGACTGTCGGCAGCGTCAACCTCAAGCGTTACCAGGGCACCTGGTATGAGTTGGCCCGTTTGCCGATGTACTTCCAGCGCAATTGCGCACAGTCCGAAGCCCGCTACACGCTGCTGCCCGACGGCAATATGTCGGTATTCAACCGCTGCCTGACGCCTGAGTGGAAATGGCAAGAAGCCAAGGGCACGGCCACGCCGCAGGTCGCCGGCAGGACCGACAAACTGTGGGTGGAATTCAATAACTGGTTCACCTCGCTGTTGCCGGGCGTGGCCAAGGGCGATTACTGGGTGCTGTACGTCAGCGATGACTACAAGACCGCCATTGTCGGCAGCCCTAGCCGGCGCTACATGTGGTTATTGTCGCGCACGCCGACAGTCAGCGCCGACACCCGCGAAGACCTGCTGAGCAGGGCGCGGCAACAGGGGTATGACACCACGCGCTTGATCTGGCGTACGTCGGACAAGCAAATGGCGAAGACTTCGCAGTAACGGAAGAACGCCATCGTTCCAATGTGGGAGCTGGCTTGCCTGCGATAGCGGTGTTGGATTCACCATCGCTATCGCAGGCAAGCCAGCTCCCACATTTTGTTATGTGTCGTCTGTTAGCCCAGCAAATCCCGCAGAACCTGGGTAAACGCCCGGCTGCTGTCTTCTTCGGCGGCGTGATGCCCGTCGCGAATCACCCACTGGCCGTTCACCAGCACATCGCGCACCTGGCGATCACCCCCGGCAAACAGCCAGCGATTGAGAATCCCGTCTTCGTTTGCCGTCGCCAGGTATGGATCGTTGCCATCCAGCACCAGCCAGTCCGCACGCTTGCCGACTTCCAGGCGCCCAATCGGCTGCCCCAGCGCTTCGGCGCCGCCGTCCAGCGCGGCATCGAACAGCGTGCGGCCGACCATCGGTTGATCGCTGCGATACAGCCGGTTGCGCCGCTGGTCCCGCAGCCGCTGCCCATATTCCAGCCAGCGCAATTCTTCCACCACGCTCAGCGATACATGGCTGTCGGAACCAATCCCCATGCGCCCGCCCTGGGCCAGGAAGTCCACCGCCGGGAAAATTCCGTCCCCCAGGTTGGCTTCAGTGGTCAGGCACAGCCCGGCAATCGCCCGGCTCTTGGCCATCAACGTCACTTCTTCCGGGTTGGCGTGGGTGGCGTGCACCAGGCACCAGCGCTGATCCACTTCAACATGGTCATACAGCCATTGCAGCGGACGCTGGCCGCTCCAGGCCAGGCAGTCGTCGACTTCCTTTTGCTGCTCGGCGATATGGATATGCACCGGGCACGTCTTGTCGCTGGCGGCCAGCACGTCGCTGATCTGTTGGGGTGTTACCGCGCGCAGCGAGTGGAAGCACAGGCCCAGCTGTTGCGCCGGTTGCGCAGCCAGAATCGGTTGCAGGCGTGATTGCAGGTTCAGGTAATGCTCGGTGCTGTTGATAAAGCGCCGCTGGCCTTCATTGGGCGCCTGGCCGCCAAAACCGGAATGGCTGTAGAGCACCGGCAACAAGGTCAGGCCGATACCGCTGCCGGCGGCGGCCTGGCTGATTTGTCGCGACAGCTCGGCGGGGTCTGCATAAGGCTGGCCGCTGACGTCGTGGTGCACGTAGTGAAATTCGGCCACCGAGGTATAGCCGGCCTTGAGCATTTCGATATACAGCTGGCGCGCGATGATCTGCAGTTGGTCGGGGCTGATCTTGCCAACCATCCGGTACATCAAGTCGCGCCAGGTCCAGAAGCTGTCATTCGGGTTGCCGGCGACTTCCGCCAGCCCGGCCATCGCCCGCTGGAACGCGTGGGAATGCAGGTTCGGCATGCCCGCCAGCACCGGGCCCCTCAGCCGTTCGGCACCGTCTGCACTGGCGTTAGGCTCAACCTGGGTCAGCAGGCCATCGGCGCTGACTTCAAGACGTACATCGTTGGCCCATCCATTAGGCAGCAGCGCGCGTTCGGCAAAGAAAGCGGACATGATTCAGGCACCCCGGTCGTGTGTTTATTTGTATATACATATACAGACGTTTGCCTGCTCGGTAAACTCCGGCAAGCTATGCTTCTTTTTCACCTACAAGGATTTCCCGTGCCGACTCCGCCTGCCAAGTCTCCACTGGCTGCCCACATGGACGAAAGTCCGGCGCCCTTGTATGCCCGCGTCAAACAGATGATCAGCCAGCAGATTCTCAACGGCAATTGGCCGCCGCATTATCGCGTGCCGTCGGAAAGCGAACTGGTCAACCAGCTGGGCTTCAGCCGCATGACCATCAACCGTGCGCTGCGCGAGTTGACCGCCGAAGGCCTGCTGGTGCGCATGCAAGGTGTGGGCACCTTTGTCGCCGAGCCCAAGAGTCAATCGGCGCTGTTTGAAGTGCACAACATTGCCGATGAGATCGCCTCTCGCGGTCATCGTCATACGTGCAAAGTCATCACCCTCGGTGAAGAAGCCGCCGGTTCCGAGCGCGCCGTCGCCCTGGAAATGCGCGAAGGCGGGCGGGTGTTCCACTCGTTGATCGTGCACTACGAAAACGACATCCCGGTGCAAATCGAAGACCGCTTCGTCAACGCCCTGGTCGCACCGGAATACCTGCAGCAGGATTTCACCCAGCAAACGCCCTATGCCTACCTCAACCAGGTGGCACCGCTGACCGAAGGCGAGCACGTGGTGGAGGCGATCCTGGCCGACGCCGATGAATGCACGTTGCTGCAAATTGAAACCAGCGAGCCATGCCTGTTGATTCGCCGCCGCACCTGGTCTGGCCGCCAGCCGGTCACGGCTGCGCGTTTGATCCACCCCGGTTCCCGTCATAGCCTGGAAGGACGTTTCAGTAAATGAGTTCGATGAAAGTCTGGCGCGCCGCCGATTACATCCGCATGCCGTGGAAAAACGGCGGCGGCAGCACTGAAGAAATCACCCGTGACGCGGGCGAGGGCCTGGACGGTTTCGGCTGGCGCCTGTCGATTGCCGATATCGCCGAGTCGGGCGGGTTTTCCACCTTTGCCGGGTACCAGCGGATCATCACCGTGCTGCAAGGCTCGGGCATGGTGCTGACGGTGGACGGCGAGGAACAACTCGGGTTGTTACCGCTGCAGCCATTCCCGTTCAAGGGTGACAGCCAGGTGGCCTGCCGATTGATCGGTGGGCCGATCCGCGATTTCAACCTCATCTATTCGCCGCAACGCTATCAAGCGCGGTTGCAATGGATGGACGGCACGCAGCGTTTCTTCAGTGCAGCGCACACCGTGCTGGTGTTCAGCGTGGCCGATGAAGTGAAGGTGCTCGGCGAGCGGCTGAACCGTCACGACTGCCTGCAACTGGACGGTAACACCGGCCTGCTGGACGTCAGCGTGATTGGCCGTTGCTGCGTTATCGAATTGACTGCAGCCGCTTGAACAGGTGGGGGTTTCTTCCCCCACATTTTGTTTCCCTCTTCCCGCACCAACTTGTTACCGAACGCCCCAGCATGGCGCAAAGCCCTGCCTCGATGACAAGTCTCCCGCACTGTAAAAATCCCTTGTAAGAAAATTCATTATGCTGCGAAGCCTTGTTTTCCAAGGCTTCCACCCTCGTCCCGAAAAAATCTACAAACCTTGCGCGCAAAGTTGGCCGCTTGATTGCATATGCTTGTATGTACAAGTAAAGATGTGTGCGTAAGAGTCCATGAACATCCTCTTCGCACCAATCATGTTCGCGCATTGATCGTTGAGGAATTTTTTGTGACCAAGCCTACCAAGTACCGTGACGTTGAAATCCGCGCTGCCCGTGGCAACAAGCTCACCGCCAAAAGCTGGCTGACTGAAGCGCCGCTGCGCATGCTGATGAACAACCTCGACCCACAGGTGGCCGAGAACCCGAGAGAGCTGGTGGTGTACGGCGGTATCGGCCGTGCCGCGCGCAACTGGGAATGCTACGACCAGATCGTCGAAAGCCTGACCAACCTCAACGACGATGAAACCCTGCTGGTGCAATCCGGCAAACCCGTCGGTGTATTCAAGACCCACAGCAACGCCCCGCGCGTACTGATCGCCAACTCCAACCTGGTGCCGCACTGGGCCAGTTGGGAACACTTCAACGAACTCGACGCCAAGGGCCTGGCCATGTACGGCCAGATGACCGCCGGCAGCTGGATCTACATCGGCAGCCAGGGCATCGTGCAGGGCACCTACGAAACCTTCGTCGAAGCCGGCCGCCAACATTACAACGATGACCTCAAGGGCCGCTGGGTACTGACCGCCGGCCTCGGCGGCATGGGCGGCGCCCAGCCGCTGGCCGCCACCCTGGCCGGCGCCTGCTCGCTGAACATCGAATGCCAGCAGGTCAGCATCGATTTCCGCCTGAGCAGCCGCTACGTCGACGAGCAAGCCACCGACCTCGACGACGCCCTGGCGCGCATCGAGAAATACACCAAGGAAGGTCGCGCGATCTCCATCGCCCTGCTGGGCAACGCGGCGGAAATCCTGCCGGAACTGGTCAAGCGCGGCGTGCGCCCGGACATGGTCACTGACCAGACCAGCGCCCACGACCCGCTCAACGGTTACCTGCCCGCCGGCTGGACCTGGGACGAATACCGCGCCCGCGCCAAGACCGAACCGGCCGAGGTGATCAAGGCCGCCAAGCAATCCATGGCGGTACACGTTCAGGCGATGCTGGACTTCCAGAAAATGGGCGTGCCGACCTTCGACTACGGCAACAACATCCGCCAGATGGCCCAGGAAGAAGGCGTGAAAAACGCTTTCGACTTCCCGGGTTTCGTACCGGCCTACATTCGCCCGCTGTTCTGCCGCGGCATCGGCCCGTTCCGCTGGGCGGCACTGTCTGGCGACCCGCAAGACATCTACAAGACCGACGCCAAAGTCAAAGAGCTGATCCCGGACGACGCCCACCTGCACAACTGGCTGGACATGGCCCGCGAGCGCATCAGCTTCCAGGGCTTGCCGGCACGTATCTGCTGGGTTGGCCTGGGTCAGCGCGCCAAGCTCGGCCTGGCATTCAACGAAATGGTGCGCAGCGGCGAGCTGTCGGCGCCGATCGTGATTGGCCGCGACCACCTGGACTCCGGCTCGGTGGCCAGCCCTAACCGTGAAACCGAATCGATGCAGGACGGTTCCGACGCCGTGTCCGACTGGCCACTGCTCAACGCCTTGCTCAACACCGCCAGCGGCGCGACCTGGGTTTCGCTGCACCACGGCGGCGGCGTCGGCATGGGCTTCTCCCAGCACTCCGGCATGGTGATCGTCTGCGACGGTACCGACGAAGCGGCCGAGCGCATCGCCCGCGTGCTGCACAACGACCCGGCCACCGGTGTCATGCGTCATGCCGATGCGGGTTATCAGATCGCCATCGACTGCGCCAAAGAGCAGGGCCTCAATCTCCCGATGATCAAATAAATACTGGCTCGGTCCTGTGGGAGCCGGGCTTGCCCGCGATGCAGACGACTCGGTTTTTCAGTAAGACCGAGGTGATGCCATCGCAGGCAAGCCAGCTCCCACAGAAGAGCAATCCGCATACAGAACAATCCATCAGAGGTTGAACATAAATGGCTGTAACAGACGCTCGTGCAAGCACCACCCCGTTGATCGAAAGGCGTTCGATCGACTACATCCCGGAAGCGGAAAGACACGGCCGTCTATTGAGTCAGTTCACCCTGTGGTTGGGTGCCAACCTGCAAATCACCGCGATTGTCACCGGGGCCCTGGCCGTGGTGTTGGGCGGTGATGTGTTCTGGTCGTTGATCGGTCTGTTGATCGGTCAACTGTTGGGCGGCGGCGTCATGGCGTTGCACGCAGCCCAGGGCCCGCAATTGGGCTTGCCGCAAATGATCTCCAGCCGCGTGCAGTTTGGCGTGTATGGCGCGGTGATCCCGCTGGTGCTGGTGTGCCTGATGTACATCGGGTTTTCCGCCAGCGGCTCATTGCTGGCGGGGCAGGCGGTGGCGCAGTTGCTCCACGTCGAAGACTGGGTCGGCATCGTGTTGTTCGCGGGGCTGATCATGGTGTTCACGATCTTCGGCTACCGGGTGATCCACGGTATCGGTCGCGTCGCCAGCGTGCTGGGTGTGGTTGCCTTCGTGTACCTGTTCTACAAGCTGCTGGCCGGTAACGACATCGGTGCGTTGCTGGGCAACAAGCATTTTTCCCTGAGCAGTTTCCTGCTGGCGATTTCCCTGTCGGCGTCCTGGCAGATTGCGTTCGGCCCTTACGTGGCGGACTACTCGCGCTATTTGCCGCGCAGCACGCAAGCGTCGAAAACCTTCTGGGCCGTGGGCCTGGGTTCGGTGATCGGCGCGCAGGCTTCGATGGTGTTTGGGGTATTCGCAGCGGCCCTGGCCGGTTCGCAATTCGCTCACCACGAAGTGTCGTTTATCGTCGGCCTGGGCGGCACCGGGATCGTCGCGGCGCTGCTGTATTTCAGCATCGCCTTCGGCAAGGTCACCGTGACCACCCTCAATGCCTACGGCAGCTTCATGTCCATCGCGACGATCATCAGCGGCTTCCGTGGCAGCCGACATATCGGCAGTGGCACGCGCCTGTTGTACATCTTCGTCATGGTGTCGCTTGCCGCTGCGCTGGCGTTGTTGGGCAAGGATTCGTTCCTCAAGGATTTCTCCGCGTTCATCCTGTTCCTGCTGGCGTTTTTCACGCCCTGGAGCGCGATCAACCTGGTGGATTTCTACTGCATCACCAAAGAACGCTACGACATCCCGGCGCTGTCCAATCCCGACGGCCGCTACGGTCGCTGGAACCTGATGGGCATCAGCATCTACGTGTTTGGCGTGCTGATTCAGATGCCGTTCATCTCCACGCATTTCTACACCGGGCCACTGGTCGCCAGCCTCGGCGACACCGATATCTCCTGGATCATCGGCCTGGTGGTGCCGGCTGCGCTGTACTACTGGGCTGCCAAAAAGTGGCACAGCGCAATACCTGAACACTTGATCCTGCCGGTAGAGCAGGGCGCTGCACCAACGACAAACGGGCTGGTTGCACAGGCCTGATGGGACGTGGACAGGGCAGGATGCCTACTGACTGCCGTAATCCATTTCAAGATTGGGAGCGTCACAACAATGAAAATGAATAAGACCCTGTTGGCCACTTTGTTTTCGGCAGGCTTGCTGGCTTCTGCTGGCGCCCAGGCGGCCGGTTGGTGCGAGTCCGGCAAGCCGGTGAAATTTGCCGGTTTGAACTGGGAAAGCGGCATGTTGCTGACCGACATCCTGCAAACCGTTCTGGAAAAAGGCTATGACTGCAAAACCGACAGCCTGCCGGGTAACTCCATCACCATGGAAAACGCCCTGAGCAGCAATGACATCCAGGTGTTCGCCGAGGAGTGGGTAGGCCGCAGCGAAGTCTGGAACAAGGCCGAGAAGGCCGGCAAGGTCGTGGGTGTCGGTGCTCCGGTGGTGGGCGCTGTCGAAGGTTGGTACGTGCCGCGCTACGTGATCGAAGGCGACGCCAAGCGCAAGCTGGAACCCAAGGCACCGGACCTGAAAAGCATCGCCGACCTGGCCAAATACGCCTCGGTGTTCAAGGACCAGGAAGAGCCGTCCAAGGGCCGTTTCTACAACTGCCCGGCCGGCTGGACCTGTGAGCTGGACAACAGCGAGATGCTGAAAAGCTATGGCCTGGAAAGCACCTACACCAACTTCCGCCCAGGCACCGGCCCGGCGCTGGATGCGGCGGTGTTGTCGAGCTACAAGCGTGGCGAGCCGATCCTGTTCTACTACTGGTCGCCCACCCCGTTGATGGGCCAGGTCGACCTGGTGAAGCTGGAAGAAAAGCCCGGTGTGGATAAAAGCGTGAGCATCAAGGTCGGTCTGTCCAAGACCTTCCACGAGCAAGCCCCGGAATTGGTGGCCGTGCTGGAAAAGGTCAACCTGCCCATCGACCTGCTGAACCAGAACCTGGGCCGTATGGCCAAAGAACGAATTGAATCGCCAAAACTGGCGAAAATTTTCCTCAAGGAACATCCTGAAGTCTGGCACGCATGGGTGAGCGACGACGCAGCCAAGAAAATCGACGCGGCCTTGTAGGTTGAGCGTTTCCGGTTGCCCTCGCCGGCAAGCGGACGCACGGCCACAACCCACTGGATCGAGAGCACACTATGTTTCCTGAGAGTTTTACGTTTTCCATCGCCGATTGGGTCAACAGTTGGGTTGATTCGCTGGTGACCAACTACGGTGATGTGTTCCGGCACATCTCCGATACGCTGTTGTGGGCCATCGTCAATCTTGAAGGGGTGTTGCGCGCAGCACCCTGGTGGCTGATGCTGGCAATTGTCGGCGGCATCGCCTGGCACGCCACGCGCAAGGTCGTCACTACAGCGGTGATTGTCGGTTTGCTGTTCCTGGTGGGCGCCGTTGGCCTGTGGGACAAGCTGATGCAAACCCTGGCGCTGATGATGGTGGCCACGGTGATCTCGGTGCTGATCGGCATTCCCCTGGGGATATTGTCGGCCCGTAGCAACCGCCTGCGTTCGGTGCTGATGCCGCTGCTGGACATCATGCAAACCATGCCCAGCTTCGTGTACCTGATCCCGGTGCTGATGCTGTTCGGCCTGGGCAAGGTCCCGGCGATTTTCGCCACGGTGATCTACGCCGCGCCTCCACTGATTCGCCTGACCGACCTGGGCATTCGCCAGGTAGACGGCGAAGTCATGGAAGCGATCAACGCCTTCGGTGCCAACCGCTGGCAGCAACTGTTCGGCGTGCAACTGCCGCTGGCCCTGCCGAGCATCATGGCCGGGATCAACCAGACCACCATGATGGCCCTGTCGATGGTGGTCATCGCCTCGATGATCGGTGCTCGTGGCCTGGGTGAAGACGTATTGGTCGGTATCCAGACGCTTAACGTCGGACGTGGCCTTGAAGCCGGTCTGGCGATCGTGATTCTCGCAGTGGTCATCGACCGCATTACCCAGGCCTATGGTCGTCCACGGCATGAGGCGAGCAAATGACTACCGTCAGCAAGATTGAAGTCAAAAACGTATTCAAGATCTTCGGCAACCGTTCCAAGGAGGCGCTGGCGCTGATTGGCCAGGGCAAGACCAAGGACCAGGTGTTGGCCGAGACCGGTTGCGTGGTGGGTGTGAACGACCTGTCCCTGAGCATCGCCACCGGCGAGATCTTCGTGATCATGGGCCTGTCGGGTTCCGGCAAGTCGACCCTGGTGCGCCACTTCAACCGCCTGATCGACCCCACCAGCGGCGCGATCCTGGTGGACGGCGAAGACATCCTGCAACTGGACATGGAAGCCCTGCGCCAATTCCGCCGGCACAAGATCAGCATGGTGTTCCAGAGCTTCGGCCTGCTGCCCCACAAGAGCGTGCTGGACAACGTCGCCTATGGCCTGAAAGTGCGCGGCGAAACCAAGCAAGTGTGCGCCGAGCGTGCGTTGCACTGGATCGAAACCGTGGGCCTCAAAGGCTACGAAAACAAATACCCGCACCAGCTGTCCGGCGGCATGCGCCAACGGGTGGGCCTGGCTCGCGCCCTGGCGGCCGACACCGACATCATCCTGATGGACGAAGCGTTCAGCGCCCTCGACCCGCTGATCCGCGCCGAGATGCAGGACCAGTTGCTGGAGCTGCAAAAGACCCTGCACAAGACCATCGTCTTTATCACCCACGACCTCGACGAGGCCGTGCGTATCGGCAACCGCATTGCGATCCTCAAGGACGGCAAGCTGATCCAGGTCGGCACGCCCCGGGAAATCCTGCATTCGCCGGCGGATGAATATGTGGACCGGTTTGTTCAGCGGCGGGCTGCGGTGGTCTGATCCGGATCTTGTGGTGAGCCGGCTGGCCTCTTCGCGAGCAAGCCCGCTCCCACAGGGGAATGCATTTCAAATGTGGGAGCGGGCTTGCTCGCGAAGAGGCCGGTAAGGCTGCACAAGAATTGAAGAAGGTACAACGATGTCCCAGGCTGAAAAAATCATCATCGCCGACGCCCCAATGCGTTGGCAGGACGTGGTCGCCGTGGCCCGCCACGGTGCGATCCTCGAACTCTCGGGCCACGCCTGGGCTCGCATCGACAATGCCCAGGCCATCGTCCAGCGTATCGTCAGCAGCGGCGAGCGCGCCTATGGCATCAATACCGGCCTGGGCGCCTTGTGCAATGTGTCGCTCAAGGACGAACAGCTGAGCCGGCTGTCGCGCAACACCTTGCTCAGCCATGCCTGCGGCGTCGGCGCGCCACTGAGCGTGGAGCAAACCCGTGCGATCATTTGCGCGGCGATCATCAACTACAGCCACGGCAAATCCGGCCTGCATCCGCAGGTGGTGCATTCGCTGCTGGGGCTGCTCAACCATGGCATCACGCCGCAAGTGCCGTCCCAGGGCTCGGTGGGTTACCTGACCCACATGGCGCACATTGGCGTCGCTTTGCTCGGCGTCGGCGACGTCAGCTACCGGGGCCGTATCGTTCCGGCGCACCAGGCGCTGACCGAAGAAGGTTTGCAGGCGGTGGTGCTCGGTGCCAAGGACGGGCTGTGCCTGGTCAACGGCACGCCGTGCATGACCGGCCTCAGCTGCCTGGCCCTGGCCGATGCGCACCGCCTGCTGCAATGGGCCGACGTAATCGGTGCCATGAGTTTCGAAGCCCAGCGCGGCCAGATCGACGCCTTCGACGAAGAAATCATTGCCCTCAAGCCGCACCCGGGCATGCAGCAAGTGGGCATCAACCTGCGGGCGTTGCTGGACGGCAGTGAAGTGATCGCCAGCAGCAAAGGCATTCGTACCCAGGACGCCCTGAGCATCCGTTCGATTCCCCAGGTGCACGGCGCCGCCCGCGACCAACTGGAACATGCCACCCGCCAGATCGAAACCGAACTCAACGGCGCCACTGATAACCCGCTGGTGCTCGGCACCCCGGACAACTACCGCGTGGTGTCCCAGGCCAACCCCCACGGGCAGTCCGTGGCCCTGGCGGCGGACATGTTGGCCATCGCCATGGCGGAAATCGGCTCCATTGCCGAGCGCCGCCTGGACCGCCTGATCAACCCGCACGTGAGTGGCTTGCCGGCGTTTCTGGTGAGCAACCCCGGGGTCAACTCCGGGATGATGATCGTGCAGTACGTCGCGGCCTCGCTGTGCGGGCAAAACCGCCAGCTGGCGCAACCGGCGGTGCTCGACAACTTCGTCACCTCAGGCTTGCAGGAAGACCACCTGAGCATGGGCACCAACGCCGCGCTGAAGCTGTATTCGGTGCTGGAAAACGTCACCCAGATCCTCGCCATCGAGTACCTGCTGGCAGCCCAGGCGTTCGAGTTTCTCCAGGAGCAACGCTTCGGCGCTGGCACCGACGCCGCCTGGCGTTTGCTGCGTGAACACGTCCCGGCCTACGACCAGGACCGCTGGCTGGCGCCGGACATCGCAGCCACCGCCGCGTTGCTCAAGGCCTCCGATTTGTTGAACCGTGTTTTACCGAATTTGCACTGAAACCTAATTCAAAAGGAGTATGAATGTGACTGCGCTAAACCTGATTCCAGGCCAACTGAGCCTTGCCCAACTGCGGGCCATCTACCAGCAGCCGGTAACCCTCAGCCTGGATGACAGCGCCTCGGCCCAGATCGAAGCCAGTGTCGCCTGTGTGGAGCAGATTCTCGCCGAGAACCGCACCGCCTACGGCATCAACACCGGTTTCGGCTTGCTGGCCTCGACCCGCATCGCCAGCGAAGACCTGGAAAACCTCCAGCGTTCCCTGGTGCTGTCCCACGCCGCTGGCGTGGGTGAGCCCATCAGCGATGCGCTGGTGCGGCTGGTCATGGTGCTCAAGGTCAACAGCCTGAGCCGTGGTTTCTCCGGGATTCGCCGGCAGGTCATCGACGCGCTGATCGCCCTGATCAACGCCGAGGTGTACCCGCACATTCCGTTGAAAGGTTCGGTGGGTGCCTCCGGTGACCTGGCGCCATTGGCCCACATGTCGCTGGTGCTGCTGGGCGAAGGCAAGGCCCGCTATAAAGGCGAATGGCTGGAAGCCACCGAGGCGCTGAAAGTCGCCGGCCTGACGCCGCTGACCCTGGCCGCCAAAGAAGGCTTGGCCCTGCTCAACGGCACTCAGGTGTCCACCGCTTATGCCCTGCGCGGCCTGTTCGAAGGCGAAGACCTGTTTGCCGGTGCGTTGGCCTGTGGCGCCCTGACGGTGGAAGCCGTACTGGGTTCGCGCTCGCCGTTCGACGCACGCATTCACGCTGCCCGTGGCCAGCGTGGCCAGATCGACTCTGCCGCCGCGTATCGCGCCCTGCTGGGTGAAAGCAGTGAAGTCTCCCAATCCCACGAGAACTGCGACAAGGTCCAGGACCCGTACTCCCTGCGCTGCCAGCCGCAAGTCATGGGCGCCTGCCTGACCCAGTTCCGCCAGGCAGCGGAAGTGCTGGTGGTGGAGGCCAACGCCGTGTCGGATAACCCGTTGGTGTTTGCGGCTGAAGGAGACGTGATTTCCGGCGGCAACTTCCACGCTGAACCGGTGGCCATGGCCGCTGACAACATGGCATTGGCCATCGCGGAAATCGGCTCCCTGAGCGAGCGTCGTATCTCGTTGATGATGGACAAGCACATGTCGCAACTGCCGCCATTCCTGGTGGGCAACGGCGGTGTGAACTCCGGCTTCATGATCGCCCAGGTGACCGCGGCGGCATTGGCCAGCGAGAACAAGGCGCTGGCCCATCCCCATAGCGTCGACAGCCTGCCGACGTCGGCCAACCAGGAAGACCACGTATCCATGGCGCCGGCTGCGGGCAAACGCCTGTGGGAAATGGCCGAAAACACCCGCGGTGTATTGGCGGTGGAATGGTTGGCCGCGTGCCAGGGCCTGGACCTGCGCAATGGCTTGAAAACCTCGCCTGCCCTTGAAAAGGCGCGCGGGATCCTGCGCAGCAAAGTGGCGTTTTATGAGAAGGACCGGTTCTTTGCGCCGGACATCAACGCCGCCAGTGAGTTGTTGGCAACACGTTGCCTGAATGAGCTGGTGCCGGCGAAATTGCTGCCGAGCTTGTAAGAGCGACACCGATCCCGTGTGGGAGCTGTCGAGCCCCGGCGAGGCTGCGATGGCGCCGGAACAGGCAACACTTTCGTAGCCTGACCCACCGCTATCGCAGCCTCGCTGGGGCTCGACAGCTCCCACATTTGATCTTCTACAGATTCGAATTTTCTCAGGATAAAAATAATTAAGGACGAGAAATGCACCAGCAAGAAAAGACGCTAAAACGCGGGCTCTCCGCCCGACATATTCGCTTCATGGCACTCGGTTCCGCGATCGGCACCGGGCTGTTCTACGGCTCTGCCTCCGCCATCCAGATGGCCGGCCCGGCCGTACTGCTGGCCTACCTGATCGGTGGCGCCGCCGTCTTCATGGTCATGCGCGCCCTCGGCGAAATGGCCGTGCACAACCCGGTGTCCGGCTCCTTCGGCCAGTACGCCAGCACTTACCTGGGCCCAATGGCCGGCTTTATCCTCGGCTGGACCTACGCCTTTGAAATGATCATCGTCTGCCTCGCCGACGTCACCGCCTTCGGCATCTACATGGGCTTCTGGTTTCCCGAAGTCGCGCGTTGGGTCTGGGTGCTCGGCATCGTGCTGCTGATCGGCGGCCTGAACCTGTGCAACGTCAAAGTCTTTGGCGAAATGGAGTTCTGGCTGTCGCTGCTCAAGGTCGGCGCCATCGTCGCGATGATCCTCGGCGGCTTCGGCATCATGCTGTTCGGCATTCACTCGGCGGGCGAAGCACCGGCCACCGGCCTCAGCAACCTGTGGGCCCACGGCGGCTTCATGCCTAACGGCGTGGGTGGCTTGATTGCGTCCTTCGCGGTGGTGATGTTTGCCTTTGGCGGCATCGAAATCATCGGCATCACCGCCGGCGAAGCCAAGGACCCGCAGCGAGTGATTCCCAAGGCGATCAACGCCGTGCCACTGCGCATCCTGCTGTTCTACGTGCTGACGTTGTTTGTGCTGATGGCGATCTACCCGTGGCCGCAGATCGGCAGCCAGGGCAGCCCGTTCGTGCAGATCTTCAGCAACCTGGGGATAGGCTCGGCGGCGACCATCCTCAACATCGTGGTGATCTCCGCCGCTGTCTCGGCCATCAACAGCGACATCTTCGGCGCCGGTCGCATGATGTACGGCCTGGCCCAGCAAGGGCAGGCGCCCAAAGGCTTTGCCCAACTGTCGAGCCAGGGCGTGCCATGGATGACCGTGGTGGTGATGGGCGCCGCGTTGCTCGGCGGTGTGGTGCTCAACTACCTGATCCCGGAAAACGTGTTCCTCGTCATCGCCTCGATTGCGACCTTCGCCACGGTGTGGGTGTGGTTGATGATCCTGGTTACCCAGGTCGCCATGCGTCGCTCCATGACCAAGGAACAGATTGCCGAGCTGAAATTCCCGGTGCCGTTCTGGCCCTACGCGCCAGCGGCGGCCATCGTGTTCATGCTGTTTATCTTCGGCGTGCTGGGTTACTTCCCGGACACCCAGGCCGCCCTTATGGTCGGTGCCGTGTGGATCGTCTTGCTGATCGTTGCCTATCTGCTGTGGGTCAAACCCTCCGCCGGGCAAGCAGCCAAGGTTCATTACGACCCGGCTTTGTCTCATCGATAACCCAACGGAGGCGTTGATGAAAACGCTTTGGCAACATTGCCACGTCGCAACCATGGCCCAGGGCAAATACTCGATCATCGAGGATGCCGCCATCGTGACCTCGGGCACGCTCATCGAGTGGATCGGTCCGCGTGCCGAACTGCCGAAGGCGGACTACGCGACCACCCATGACCTGCAAGGGGCGTGGGTCACGCCCGGGCTGATCGACTGCCACACCCACACGGTGTTCGGCGGCAATCGCAGCGGCGAGTTCGAGCAGCGTCTGGAAGGTGTGAGCTATGCCGAGATCGCAGCGGCCGGTGGCGGTATTGCCAGCACCGTGCGCGCCACCCGGGCGGCCACCGAAGATGAGCTGTTCGAAAGCAGCCGCAAGCGCTTGCGCAGTTTGCTGCGGGACGGTGTAACCACCGTCGAGATCAAGTCCGGCTACGGCCTGGACCTGGCCAGCGAGCGCAAGATTCTGCGGGTGATCCGCCGCCTCGGCGCCGAGCTGCCGGTGAGCGTACGCAGCACTTGCCTGGCAGCTCACGCGTTGCCGCCGGAGTACGTGGACCGTGCCGATGCTTACATCGAACACATCTGCGCTGAAATGCTCCCGGCACTGGCAGCGGAAGGTCTGGTGGATGCGGTCGACGCCTTCTGTGAATACCTGGCGTTTTCACCGGAGCAGGTAGAGCGCGTCTTCATCGCTGCACACAAGCTCGGCTTGCCGGTGAAGCTGCACGCCGAGCAGTTGTCCTCCCTGCACGGCTCCAGCCTGGCGGCGCGTTATCAGGCGCTGTCGGCGGACCACCTGGAATTCATGACCGAGGAAGACGCCATCGCCATGGCCGCTTCCGGTACCGTCGCGGTGTTGCTGCCGGGGGCGTTCTACTTTCTGCGGGAAACCCAGCTGCCGCCGATGGACGCCCTGCGCAAGCACGGTGTGAAGATCGCCATCGCCAGCGACCTCAACCCGGGCACGTCACCGGCATTGTCGGTGCGCTTGATGCTGAACATGGCCTGCACCCTGTTCCGCATGACCCCGGAAGAAGCCCTGGCCGGCGCCACGCAATATGCGGCTACCGCCTTGGGCCTGGGCGACAGCCACGGTTCGCTGGAAGTGGGCAAGGTCGCGGATTTTGTCGCCTGGCAGATTGATCGCCCCGCTGACCTGGCCTACTGGCTGGGTGGCGAGCTGGATAAACGCGTCGTGCGCCACGGCGCCGATGTCACCGTTTAAGGAGTACTGCTGTGGATAAGGTTCTGAGTTTCAAACAAGGCCGTGTGCCGCTGCTGATCAGCATGCCCCACGCGGGCCTGCGCCTGACGCCGACGGTGCAAGCCGGGCTGATCCCCGAGGCGCAAAGCCTGCCGGACACCGACTGGCACATTCCCACGTTGTATGACTTCGCCGAAGCGCTGGGCGCCAGCACCCTGGCGGCGGAGTATTCGCGTTTTGTCATCGACCTTAATCGGCCGTCCGACGACAAGCCGCTGTACGTCGGCGCTACCACCGGCTTGTACCCGGCGACGCTGTTCGACGGTGTACCGCTGTTCCGCGAAGGCCTGGAACCGTCCAAGGCCGAACGCACCACGTACCTGGAACAGATATGGACCCCGTATCACCGCACCCTGCAGAACGAACTGGCCCGGCTCAAGGCCGAGTTCGGCTATGCGCTATTGTTTGATGCGCACTCGATTCGCTCGGTGATCCCGCACCTGTTCGAAGGCAAGCTGCCGGACTTCAACCTCGGCACCTTCAACGGCGCGTCCTGCGATCCGCAACTCGCCAGCCAACTGGAAACCATCTGCGCCGGTCACCCGCAGTACAGCCATGTGCTCAACGGGCGCTTCAAGGGCGGGCATATCACCCGGCACTACGGCAACCCGGCCGAGAACATCCACGCCGTGCAGTTGGAGTTGGGGCAGTGCACCTACATGGAAGAGTTTGAGCCGTTTCGTTATCGCGTCGATCTGGCCGAGCCGACGCGGGGGGTGTTGAAGGAGCTGCTGGAAGGGTTCCTGGCGTGGGGCAAGCGGCATTACTCCTGATTGGCGTCGTTGCTGAGATAGCCTTCGCGAGCAAGCCCGCTCCCACATTCGACCGTATTTCTTCAGGAGGAACACGGTCGAATGTGGGAGCGGGCTTGCTCGCGAAGAGGCCCTCAACAGCAACACATCCCTCAAGTCGTCTGTGTGCAAATCCCTGTCGCCACAGGTCGCTTTGATCGAGGTCTCGCTGGGTAAGGTGTTGGGCACGGCGCGTCAGACGCCACTCCCACAATAAAAACTGCCGAGTGAGACCGCATCGATGAAAAGACTGTTCAACCGTTGTCTGTTGATTCTCACCGGCGCCGCACTTCTGAGCGCCAATGCGATGGCCGCCGACCCGGCCTCGTGCAAGGTCGTGCGCATGGGCGTGGTCAGCTGGACTGACGTGATCGCCACCAGCGGCATGGCCGACGTGCTGCTCAATGGCCTGGGCTATGACAGCAAGCAAACCAGCGCCGTGCAGCAGATCATCTTTGCCGGCATCCGCGACAAGCGCCTGGATATCTTCCTGGGCTACTGGAAACCGGCGATGGACAACAACATCGCACCGTTCCTCGCGGCCAACCAGGTCAAGGTGTTCGACAAACCGAGCCTGGCCGACGCCCAAGCGACTTTGGCGGTGCCGCAGTATGTTGCGGACGCAGGCCTGAAGACCTTTGCCGACATTGCCCGTTTCAAGGACAAACTGGGCGGCAAGATCTATGGCATCGAGCCGGGCAGCGGCGCCAATACCGATATCCAGAAAATGATCGACAGCAACCGCTTCGGCCTCGGCGGCTTCAAGCTGGTGGCCTCCGGCGAGGCGGGCATGCTGGCAGCCGTGCAGCGGGCGGTGAATCGCAAGGAGTTCGTGGTGTTTGTCGGCTGGACCCCGCACCCGATGAACATCAACATGAAAATGGCTTACCTGACCGGCAGTGAAGATGTGTTCGGTGCCAACGAAGGCATGGCCACGGTCTCCACGGTGACGGCGCCGGATTACGCCGAGCGTTGCCCCAACGTGACCCGCCTGCTGGAAAACCTGACCTACACCGCGGCCCAGGAAAGCCAGTTGATGGTGCCGATCATGGACCGCAAGACGCCGCAGGAGGTGGCCAAACAATGGTTGCGCGACAACCCCGAGGATTTGCAGCGCTGGCTGGCGGGTGTAACGACCCTGGATGGAAAAGACGGCGTGGCGGCGGTGCAGGCCAGCCTCAAACCCTGATGCGAACACGATAGATCAAACAACAGAGCACCACTGTGGGAGCCGGGCTTGCCCGCGATAGCGGTGTATCAGTCGACGATGGCGTTGGTTGATACACCGCTATCGCAGGCAAGCCAGCTCCCACATTTGTCTTGTGGTGTGCTTCAAGTTTTCAGCAGCAGGGCAATTTCTGATGTCCCATTACCCGATTTCCCCGCAGATGTGCGCCTTCGTCGAAAAAACCGAATCCTTCACCAGCGACGACACATCGCTGGCCGGATTGCGCCGGAGCTATGACCGCATGTGCCAGGCATTCACCCCGGCGCGGCCCGAAGGGTTACAGGTGTCAGACGCTTCCCTGAATGGCGTGGGCGTACGCATTTATCAACCGGCGACGCCAACCCCTGATGGCGGCTGGCCATGCATCCTTTATATGCACGGTGGTGGCTGGGTGGTGGGCGGGCTGGATTCCCACGACTTTATCTGCGGTGAGCTGGCCTACGCGCTGCAGGTGCTGGTAATCGCCATCGATTACCGCCTGGCACCCGAACACCCTTTTCCGGCGGCCTTCGATGATTGCCGTGCAGTCTGGCAGGCGATTCAGGCGGGTGAAGCACCTTGCCCCGTCAACCTGCAACGCCTGGTGGTGGCTGGTGACAGCGCCGGCGGCAACCTGGCGGCCGCCTTATGTCTGGGCCTGCGGGATGACCATCAACCGCAGCCCTTGGCGCAAATCCTGATCTACCCCGGCCTGGGCGGCCCCGCCGACCTGCCGTCCCGCCGCGACTGCGTCGACGCGCCGCTGCTCAGTACCGCCGACACCGAGTGCTACCTCGCCCTTTACCTGCGTGGGCCGGGCAAGCCGTCGCCCTACGCCATGCCATTGCTGGCCGTGGATTTCAGCGGATTGCCACCGGCGCTGATCGCTGTCGCCCAGTTTGACCCGTTGCGGGACGACGGCATGCTCTACGCCGAGCGCCTCCAGACTGCCGGAGTGGCTGCCACGCTCTATCCCGGAAAAGGCTTGATTCATGGCTGCCTAAGGGCCCGGGGCCAGGTGGAGGAGGTCGATCGGCTCTACGGTTATCTGATGGATTATCTGTGTGGTGTTTTGCTGACACAGCTCTAAGTCCGCTAGGGCATGCTCATTGCACAATTCGGGTTTATGATGCCAGACGGCAAAATAATAGACGTCCCCTCAGGGATGAACTCGACCCCTTACGGAGCGCGCAATGCAGACTTTGTACCCGCAGATCAAACCCTACGCCCGGCACGATCTGGCCGTCGATGAAACCCACGTCCTGTACGTCGACGAAAGCGGTTCCCCGGAAGGCTTGCCCGTTGTGTTCATCCATGGCGGCCCCGGCGCCGGGTGTGACGCCAATAGCCGCTGCTATTTCGATCCCAATCTGTACCGAATTGTTACTTTTGATCAGCGTGGCTGCGGGCGCTCCACCCCACGGGCCAGCCTGGAAAACAACACCACCTGGGACCTGGTGGCCGACCTTGAGCGGATCCGCGAGCACCTGGGCATCGAGAAATGGGTGTTGTTCGGCGGTTCCTGGGGCTCGACCCTGGCCCTGGCCTACGCGCAAACCCACCCGGAGCGCGTGCATGGCTTGATCGTTCGGGGCATTTTCCTGGCCCGCCCCCAGGACATTCAATGGTTCTACCAGGCCGGCGCCAGCCGCCTGTTCCCGGATTACTGGCAGGACTACCTCGCGCCCATCCCCCCGGAAGAGCGTCACGACCTGCTCAGCGCCTACCACAAGCGCCTGACCGGCAATGACCAGATTGCCCAGATGCACGCCGCCAAGGCCTGGTCCACGTGGGAAGGCCGCATGTTGGGCCTGTGCCCGAACCCGCAATTGATCGAGCGTTTCTCCGAGCCCCAGCGCGCCCTGTCGATTGCGCGTATCGAATGCCATTACTTCACCAACAACTCGTTCCTTGAGCCCGACCAGCTGATTCGCGACATGCACAAGATCGCCCATCTGCCTGGCGTAATCGTGCATGGCCGCTACGATATGATCTGCCCGCTGGATAACGCCTGGGAGCTGCATCAAGCCTGGCCCAACAGCGAGCTGCAGATCATCCGCGAAGCCGGCCATGCGGCGTCCGAACCCGGAATCACCGATGCGCTGGTGCGTGCGGCGAGTGAAATGGCACGGCGCCTGCTTGATTTGCCGCCTGAAGAAGCATGAAGGGGCTTTTGCAACGGGTGCGCGGCGCCCGGGTCGAGGTAGAAGGGCAGGTGGTGGGTGCGATAGACCAGGGTTTGCTGGTGCTGGTGGCCGTCGAGCCCTCAGATACCCAGGCCAGCGCCGACAAGCTGCTGCATAAGCTGCTTAACTATCGGGTGTTCAGCGACGACGAGGGCAAGATGAACTTGTCCTTGAAAGACATTGGCGGCGGTTTGCTGCTGGTGTCGCAGTTCACTCTGGCGGCAGACACCAAGAGCGGCTTGCGTCCCAGCTTCTCCACGGCGGCACCGCCGGCGGTGGGCGAGGCACTTTTCGACTACCTGTTGTTACAAGCGCAACAATTGCATGGCACGGTAGCGGCAGGGCGTTTTGGCGCGGATATGCAGGTGCATTTGGTCAATGACGGGCCGGTCACCTTCCTGTTACAGACGTGAATGTACTGAAAACGACTTGTAATGCCCAAAAAACCGGGTTTTCGCTACAAATACTTCGCTGACCCTGATGCGTTGTCACGCGGGCTACTAGATAATCGCGCGCTACGGGGATCAGCGTTGATTGGTCCATTTTTGACTTAGGTAGAGACTTGCCCGATGACTGTTGGGGAATCATTTAGCCCCATGGGAGTCGGAACAATGCTCGCCAACCTGGCATATAGATAGCTGGCCGTTGGTTTTTTGATCTGTTTTCGGCGAGGGTTGCTCGTGATTGTTAGTCCCTGTAATGCACCAAAATTGTCTGCCAAACGGTTACGAAACGCACTGGTAACGGGCTCTGCCCTGTTTTGCCTGTTCGGCGCGGGTCAACTGTGGGCATTCAGTCTGGATGATGTGTCGGCCAAGGCTAAAGAGCTGGCCGGGCAGAAATACGAAGCTCCGCGCAGCAATTTGCCGAACGAATTCCGCGAAATGAAATTCGCTGATTACCAGAAAATTCGTTTCCGCAACGAAAAAGCCGAGTGGGCCGATCAAAACACCCCGTTCAAGCTGTCCTTCTATCACCAGGGTATGCACTTCGATACACCGGTGAAAATCAACGAAGTCACTGCCGACAGCGTCCAGGAAATCAAGTACGACCCGTCCCGCTTCGATTTCGGCGACGTCAAGTTTGATCCCAAGTCCACAGAACAGCTGGGTTATGCCGGTTTCCGTGTGCTGTACCCGATCAACAAGGGCGACAAGCAAGACGAGATCATGACCATGCTCGGCGCGAGCTATTTCCGCGTCGTGGGTAAAGATCAGGTCTACGGCCTGTCTGCACGTGGCATGGCGATCGACACTGCCTTGCCGTCCGGCGAAGAGTTCCCGCGCTTCACCGAGTTCTGGATCGAACGTCCAAAGCCGGGTGAGAAGCAGCTGGTGATCTACGCCTTGCTGGATTCGCCACGGGCCACCGGCGCTTATCGCCTGATCCTGCGCCCTGGCACCGACACCATTGTCGACGTCAAATCCCAGATGTACCTGCGTGACAAGGTCACCAAGCTGGGCATCGCTCCGCTGACCAGCATGTTCCTGTTCGGCGCCAACCAGCCGTCCAAGGTCCTTAACTACCGTCGCGAGCTGCACGATTCCAGCGGCCTGTCGATCCATGCCGGCAACGGCGAGTGGATCTGGCGCCCACTGAACAACCCTAAACACCTGTCGGTCAGCAACTTCACCGTGGAAAACCCGCGCGGTTTCGGCCTGCTGCAACGCGGTCGCAACTTCAGCCACTACGAAGACCTCGACGACAACTACGACAAGCGCCCAAGCGCCTGGATCGAGCCTGAAGGCGACTGGGGCAAGGGCTCCGTCGACCTGGTAGAGATCCCGACCGCCGATGAAACCAACGACAACATCGTTGCCTTCTGGAGCCCGGAAACACTGCCGGAGCCAGGCAAGCCGCTGGACGTTGCCTACCGCCTGCACTGGACATTGAACGACGCCGAGTTCCATTCGCCTGAAAGCGCCTGGGTCAAGCAGACCCTGCGTTCCACCGGCGACGTCAAGCAATCCAACCTGATCCGTCAGCCAGACGGCAGCGTGGCTTACCTGGTGGACTTCGAGGGCCCGTCCCTGAAGAAACTGCCAGCTGACGCACCGGTTCGCAGCCAGGTCAGCGTGGGCGACAACGCCGAAATCGTTGAAAACAGCGTGCGCTACAACCCGCACACACAAGGCTGGCGCCTGACCTTGCGCATGAAGATCAAGGACGCAGGCAAGCCGACTGAAATGCGCGCTGCCCTGGTCCAGGACATCGTGACGCCTGAGCCGGAGAAGGTTTCGACCCAAGTGCTTAAAGCTGACAAGGTCTTGGCCAAGCAGCACGAGAAAGCCGCCAAGAAAGAAGCCAAAGACAAGGATGCCAAGCAGCCCGAAGCTGCGGCCCCAGCCACACCGGAGCCGGCCAAGACAGAACAAGTCCTGACCGAAACCTGGAGCTATCAGTTGCCTGCCGATGAGTAATTCTCAAGTCCAGCCAGAGACGCTTGCCGAGTACCTGGCGCATCTACCGATGACCGATGAGCAGCGCGCCGAACTGGCGGGCTGCGAGTCCTTCAGTGAATTGCACAAGCGCCTGTCATCGTCCACGTTCGACGCACCTGCCGACGCTGCCCAAGCGTCGGTCGGCGCGCGGCTGACCCTCAACACCGCCGAAGAGCTGCAAGACGCCGAAATGCTGGCGCTCGACGCCAGCGGCCGGGTTTGCCTCAAGGCCACGCCGCCGATCCGTCGGACCAAGGTCGTGCCCGAGCCGTGGCGCACCAATATCCTGGTGCGTGGCTGGCGCCGCCTGACCGGCCGCACCAATCCACCGGCACCGCCGAAGGATGAGCGCGTGCTGCCGGCTGCCCGCTGGCGCACCGTCGGTTCGATCCGTCGTTACATCCTGCTGGTGCTGATGCTCGGCCAGACGGTCGTCGCCGGCTGGTACATGAAAGGCATCATGCCGTACCAGGGTTGGTCCTTCGTCGACTTTGACGAGATCCGCAACCAGACCTTGCTGCAAACCGCTACCCAGGTTCTGCCTTACGCCCTGCAAACCAGCATTCTGGTGCTGTTCGGGATTCTGTTCTGCTGGGTCTCGGCCGGTTTCTGGACCGCGCTGATGGGCTTCCTGGAACTGCTGACCGGTCACGATAAATACCGTATCTCCGGTAAAAGTGCCGGTGACGAGCCGATTCCGAAAGACGCCCGCACCGCCCTGGTGATGCCGATCTGCAACGAAGACGTGCCCCGGGTATTTGCCGGCCTGCGCGCGACGTTCGAATCGGTGGCCGCCACCGGCGACCTGGACCGTTTCGACTTCTTCGTCCTCAGCGACAGTAACGAGGCCGACATCTGCATCGCCGAGCAGCAAGCCTGGCTCGACGTATGCCGCGAAGCCGGTGGCTTCGGCAAGATCTTCTATCGCCGCCGTCGCCGTCGCGTCAAACGCAAGAGCGGCAACCTCGACGACTTCTGCCGTCGCTGGGGCGGTGACTACAAGTACATGGTGGTCCTCGACGCCGACAGCGTAATGAGCGGCGACTGCCTGACCAGCCTGGTGCGCTTGATGGAAGCCACGCCGGATGCCGGGATTATCCAGACCGCGCCACGTGCGTCGGGCATGGACACCCTGTATGCGCGCATGCAGCAGTTCGCCACCCGTGTGTACGGCCCGCTGTTTACCGCTGGCCTGCACTTCTGGCAGTTGGGTGAATCCCACTACTGGGGTCACAACGCGATCATCCGCATGAAGCCGTTTATCGAGCACTGCGCCCTGGCGCCGTTGCCAGGTAAAGGCGCGTTTGCCGGTGCGATCCTCTCCCACGACTTCGTTGAAGCGGCGCTGATGCGCCGTGCCGGCTGGGGCGTGTGGATTGCCTACGACTTGCCGGGCAGCTACGAAGAACTGCCGCCGAACCTGCTGGACGAACTCAAGCGCGACCGTCGCTGGTGCCACGGTAACCTGATGAACTTCCGCCTGTTCCTGGTCAAAGGCATGCACCCGGTGCACCGTGCGGTGTTCCTGACCGGCGTGATGTCGTACCTGTCGGCACCGTTGTGGTTCTTCTTCCTGGTGCTGTCGACGGCCTTGCTGGCGGTCAACACACTGATGGAGCCGCAGTACTTCATGGCGCCACGCCAGTTGTACCCGCTGTGGCCTCAATGGCATCCGGACAAGGCGGTGGCGCTGTTCTCCACCACCATCGTGCTGCTGTTCCTGCCTAAGTTGCTGAGCATCATCCTGATCTGGGCCAAGGGCGCGAAAGAGTTCGGCGGCAAGTTCAAGGTGACCTTGTCGATGCTCCTGGAGATGCTGTTCTCCATGTTGCTGGCGCCGGTGCGGATGATTTTCCACACCCGTTTCGTACTCGCCGCGTTCCTCGGCTGGGCTGCGACCTGGAACTCGCCGCAGCGTGACGACGATTCCACGCCATGGAGCGAGGCGGTCAAGCGCCACGGCCCGCAGACCCTGCTCGGTTTCTTCTGGGCATTGCTGGTGGTGTGGTTGAACCCAAGCTTCCTGTGGTGGCTGGTGCCAATCGTCGGTTCGCTGATGCTGTCGATTCCGGTGTCGGTGATTTCCAGCCGGGTCAAGCTGGGCCTCAAGTCTCGCGACGAGAGCCTGTTTTTGATCCCTGAGGAATACAACCCGCCCCAGGCGCTGTTGTCGACCGACAAGTACACCCACGAAAACCGTTGGCACGCGCTGAATGACGGTTTTGTGCGGGCGGTGGTCGATCCACAACAGAACGCCTTGGCGTGCGCCTTGGCAACTTCCCGTCATGGCCAAGCGGAGCCGATCGAATGGCTGCGTGTTGACCGTGTTCGCCACGCGTTGAAAGTCGGCCCGGCCGGCCTCAACAACGGCGAGCGCCTGGCTCTGCTGAGCGACCCGGTCGCTCTGGCACGTTTGCACGAGCAAGTCTGGAACGAAGGCCATGCTGAATGGCTCAACGCCTGGCGCGAATCGGTCAAGGCCGATCCTCATGCGCCGTTGCTGCCATTGAAACCGCTGTCGTCCCAGGCTCAACTGGCCTGATTCAGACGCCCCCGAGGTAACGCCTCGGGGGCGTTTGTTGTCACCGTCCTACGCTGTTTTTCCCTTCTGCTTCATTCTGCTAACTCCTTGTTATTTCGAAACAAAAGACCCTTCGCCGAGGCGTATTGCCGTGCCTGCGAGTGGGTTAGCATCGCCCCCAAAATCTGACTCGAAGCCCTTGGCCTACGCGAACTTACGCGTGGCTGGGTGTGGGTGTGTTTAACGAAACAGGGGCTTTTCATGATCAAAAGGTATTTGTCGATGCTGCTGCTCGGCATCGTCACGCTTTCCCACGGTTACCTGGCGCACGCCGGCGCCATAGACGAGGCCGTTCGGCGGGGTGTGCTGAAAGTCGGTACCAATCCGGCGTACGTGCCCTTTGAGATGACCGACAAGAAAGGCCGTATCGTCGGGTTTGAAATTGATCTGTTGCGGGAGATGAGCAAGGCGCTTGGGGTCAAGCTGGAGCTGGTTTCGGTGCCGTATACCGAGCTGATTCCCGGCCTGCTGGCCAGCCGCTTCGACCTGATCGGCAGCGGCATGACCGTAACGCAGGAGCGCAACCTGACCCTCAACTTCAGCGACTCGTTCATCATCGTCGGCCAGACCGTGTTGCTGAACCCACGGTTGGCCGACAAGGTCCAGAGCATCGAAGACCTGAACGAAGCCGGTTACCGGATCGTGGCCGCTGACGGCACCACGGGCGAGGCGGCGGCGAAAAGGTTTCTCGGCACCGCGCGGCTGCGCAGTTTTCCAACCCCTGAAGAAGGCGTGCGCCAGGTAGTGGAGGGCAAGGCCGACGCCTTCGTCCACGATGCGCCGTATAACCTGATCGCCATCGCCAAACCCCAGAACAGTGCGTTGCTGGCATTGGAGCAGCCTTTCACCTACGAGCCTTTGGCGTTCGGCCTGAAAAAAGGCGATTACGACAGCCTCAACTGGATCAATCACTTCCTCAATCAGGTGGCCCAGGACGGCACCTACGATCGGCTGCATGACAAGTGGTTCAAGGACTCGGGCTGGATGGCGGAGGTGGACTGGTAGTCATAACTACTTACACATCAAGCCATTGGCCGATCTGTGGGCTGAAGTGTCTAGCGGTACCGTTCTCTGCACGGTTGTGAGGCTTTTCTGTCATCCCTTGGCAACAAATCCCGGCGAAACCTTTGTACCGGGCGGTGAGTGAGTTAGGATCGCACCCCGAAATGGTGCAGCCCTTTTGCGCGCCGATCTCACAATAAAATGAGTTCAGGGGACTTGATGATGAAAAAGTATCTTTCGATGCTGCTGCTAGGCGTCACCGCACTGGTGGCGGTCAACGCGGCCCACGCCGGCGCCATCGATGATGCGGTCAAGCGCGGCACGCTGAAAGTCGGCATGGACCCGACCTACATGCCGTTCCAGATGACCAACAAGCGCGGCGAAATCATCGGCTTTGAAGTCGACATTCTCAAGGCCATGGCCAAGTCCATGGGCGTGAAGTTAGAGCCGATCTCCACCGGCTATGACGGCATCATCCCGGCCCTGCTGACCAACAAGTTCGACATGATCGGCAGCGGCATGACCCTGACCCAGGAACGCAACCTGCGCCTGAACTTCAGCGAACCGTTCATCGTGGTCGGCCAGACCCTGCTGATCCGCAAGGAGCTGGAAGGCACCATCAAGTCCTACAAAGACCTGAACGACGAGAAATACCGCCTGACCTCCAAGCTCGGCACCACCGGCGAGATGGTCGCCAAGAAGCTGATCTCCAAGGCCAAGTACCACGGCTACGACAACGAGCAGGAAGCCGTGCTCGACGTGGTCAACGGCAAGGCTGACGCCTTCGTCTATGACGCCCCGTACAACGTGGTGGCCGTGAACAAGGTCGGCGCCGGCAAGCTGGTATTCCTCGACCAGCCGTTCACCTTTGAACCCCTGGCGTTCGGCCTGAAGAAGGGCGACTACGACAGCATCAACTTCATCAACAACTTCCTGCACCAGATCCGCAACGACGGCACCTACGATCGCATCCATGACAAGTGGTTCAAGAGCTCCGAGTGGCTCAAGGACATGGAATAAAAGCTGACCTGCATTGATCGTTCCCACGCTCCGCGTGGGAATGCAGCCCGTGACGCTCTGCGTCACAAAGCGGACGCTGAGCGTCCAGTGAGGCATTCCCACGCAGAGCGTGGGAACGATCTCGACATATCCCGGAACCCGTAATGAAACAGAAAAAAGCCCAATGGCCCTGGCACCTGCTGACGGTGCTGGTGCTGGTCGGCCTGGCCGGCGCGCTGTATTACGCCACCTCGCTGATGTCCTACGAATGGCGCTGGAACCGCGTGCCGCAGTACTTCGTCTACCAGGCCGAAGAATCCCAGCGGGCGTCGGACATTTCCACCGTCAGCGAGTTGGTGCGCAAGGGCGATGTGGCTGAAGTCACCCTGCGTAATGACGAGGGCAACGAACAGCACCTGACCGTGGCCGAGAACAGCCTGCAAGTGGCCAAGGGCGATGACGTGGCCGAGGGCGATGTGGTCGGCGTCACCCGGCATTGGGCTGCGGGCCCTCTGCTGTGGGGCTTGTGGACTACGTTGTGGTTATCGGTGGTGTCCGGGGTGCTGGGACTGTTGATCGGCCTGGCCACCGGATTGTGTCGCCTGTCGAACAACCCGACTTTGCGCGACTTGTCGACGATCTACGTCGAACTGGTGCGCGGCACGCCGCTGTTGGTGCAGATCTTCATTTTCTATTTCTTTATCGGCACGGTGCTCAACCTGTCCCGGGAGTTCGCCGGGATCGCTGCGCTGTCGCTGTTTACCGGTGCCTATGTGGCGGAAATCATCCGCGCCGGCGTGCAGTCGATTGCCCGGGGCCAGAATGAAGCGGCACGTTCCCTGGGGCTCAGTGCTGGCCAGTCGATGCGTCATGTGGTGTTGCCGCAAGCCTTCAAGCGCGTGCTGCCGCCCCTGGCCGGGCAATTTATCAGCCTGGTGAAGGACACGTCCCTGGTGTCGGTGATTGCGATTACCGAACTGCTGAAAAGCGGCCGCGAGGTCATTACTACTTCGTTCTCACCGTTTGAAATCCTGTTCTGCGTCGCAGGCCTGTACCTGCTGATCAACCTGCCGCTGTCGAAAATCGCCAGCCGGCTTGAGCGGAGGCTCGCGCAAAGTGATTGAAGTCCGCGATCTGGTAAAAGTCTTCGACACCCGTGGCCACGTCGTGCGCGCGGTGGACAACGTGACCACCCAAGTGGCCAAGGGTGAAGTGCTGGTGGTGATCGGCCCGTCCGGTTCCGGCAAGTCGACGTTCCTGCGGTGCCTTAACGGCCTGGAGGAATTCGATTCCGGCTCGGTAAGCATCGACGGCCTGCAACTGGCAG
This sequence comes from Pseudomonas sp. 32A, assembly GCF_052682255.1. NCBI lineage: Bacteria > Pseudomonadati > Pseudomonadota > Gammaproteobacteria > Pseudomonadales > Pseudomonadaceae > Pseudomonas > Pseudomonas sp. 32A. Next base: position 204,975 of record NZ_JBQYLY010000001.1, read on the forward strand.
ACCCGAAGACCGACGTGAACGCCTACCGCCGCGAAGTCGGCATGGTGTTCCAGCACTTCAACCTGTTCCCCCACATGACCGTGCTGGAAAACCTCTGCCTGGCGCAAAAAGTCGTGCGCAAGCGCGGCAAGAAAGAGCGTGAGGCCAAGGCCCTGGCCCTCCTGGAAAAAGTCGGCATTGCTCAGAAAGCCAACGAGTTCCCGTCGCGGCTTTCTGGCGGCCAGCAACAACGCGTGGCGATTGCCCGCGCCCTGGCGATGGAGCCCAAGGTGATGCTGTTTGACGAGCCCACCTCGGCCCTGGACCCGGAAATGGTTGGCGAGGTGCTGGACGTGATGAAGACCCTGGCTCTGGAAGGCATGACCATGGTTTGCGTCACCCATGAAATGGGTTTTGCCCGGGAAGTGGCCGATCGAGTGCTGTTCTTCGATCACGGCAAATTGCTGGAGGACGCCGCCCCGGCGCAATTCTTCGATGCGCCGAAGGACCCCCGCGCCCAAGCCTTCCTGCGCCAAGTTCTATAAATGCGTTGAGAATGCTTTTTGTGGCGAGGGAGCTCCCTCGCCACAGGATAGCGTTGGTCGTGGGTTTTTTCAGACCTTGAACTTGCCCACCCACACCTGCAAATCCGCCCCCAGGCGCGCCAGTTCGACACTGGCCGCCGCAGTGTCCTGACTCGCGGTCCAGGTCTGTTCCGATACATCCTTGACCTTCAACACGCTGCGGTTGATCTCCTCGGCGACCGCGGTTTGTTCCTCGGCGGCAGCGGCAATTTGCGGGTTCATCTCCTGAATCACTGACACGGTACGGGTGATACCCGCCAGCGCTTCTCCTGCACGGCGGGTCAGTTGCACGCTGTTGTCGGTGAGGCTGCGACTGTTGTCCATAATGTCCGCGACCTGCTGCGTGCCACGATGCAAGCCGCTGATCAGCTCCTCGATTTCCTCGGCCGACTGCTGGGTACGCTGCGCCAGGCTGCGCACTTCATCGGCGACCACGGCAAAGCCTCTGCCAGCCTCGCCGGCGCGGGCCGCTTCGATGGCGGCGTTGAGGGCCAGCAAATTGGTCTGCTCCGACACCGATTTGATCACCTCCAGCACGCTGCCGATCTTCCGGCTTTCCTGTTGCAAGCCTTGCATGGCCTGGCTTGAACGCGCCATCTCCTGAGCCAGGTGCTCGATGTGGGTGATAGCCTCAGCCACCACCTGATCGCCCTGGCTCGCCTGCTGATCGGCCTCGGTAGCGGCGAGTGAAGCTTGCTCGGCATGGCGTGCTACTTCCTGGGAGGTGGCGAGCATCTCATTCATGGCAGTGGCCACCTGTTCGGTTTCCTGTTTCTGGCCGTCGACTCCGGCGCGGGTCTGTTCGGTGACGGCAGACAGTTGTTCGGCGGCACTGGCGATCTGTTGGGCGCTGTCGCCGATGCCGCTGATCAAGCCCCGCAGGTTGAGGGTCATTTGCCCGATGCTGCGCTGCAACTGCCCCAGTTCATCCTGGCGCGAGGTCGGGATGTCGTGGCTCAGGTCACCTTCGGCAATCCGGTTGGCCACGTGCAGTGCCTGGCGCAGCGGCGCGACGATCTGGACGGCGATCAACCAGGCGGCCACGACGCCGAGCAATAACGCCGCCGCAGTGACGTTGAGCAGCAGGGTGCGGGCGAGGCTGGCTTCCTTGTCACGCTTGGCGGTCTGGTCCTGGCTCAGCAGGTCGCTTTCCGTGAGCAACTTATCCAGCCACTGCTCAAGCTGGTTCTGGGTGGTTTCGGTGCTGAGTTGGGCATCCTTGAGGCGTGTCAGATGAGTCCGAAAGTCGAGCAGGGCTTTTTTCAGGGCGCTGGCATCAACCGGCAGTGCGCCTACCGCCGCTTGGGCGCCGTCCAGGGCCAGTAGCGCTTCACTCACGCCGTTGGTATAGGCGTCCAATGACGCAGCGGCCCACGCGGGGCTTTGGGCGCGGTCTTCGGCTTGTTCCATGGCCTGGCGCAATTGTTCAACGGCGTCGAGGGCCTTTTCATCGTCTTGATTGGGCAGGTTGCTGGACAGTTCCGAGAGGCTGTCGCTGCTCTGGATTGAACTGCGCTTGAGCTGTTCGCGGGCGTCCTCGCGTTGTTTGATCAGCCCCTCCAGGCCACTGAGGGCGGTTTTGAAACTGGTGACAAAGCGTCGGCTTTCCTGCAGCTGTTGTTGGTTGACCAGGTCGGTGAATCGTGGGGAAAGATCCACCAGGAACTGGTCGATCTTGTCCATGTGCAGCTCTATTTTGGACAGGCTCGCGGGGTCATTAAGGGTGCGATAGACGATGCGATCAGCCCGCAGCTCTTCGCCGACGACGGCCAATTGCGAGAGGGTGGTGAGTTTTTGTGAGCGCTCGAGGGATGCGCTCAAGGCTTGCCAGCCGGTAGACGCGATGATCAGGCTGAGGCTGAGCACCAGGCCAAAGCCCAGGGCAAGTTTGAGGCTGATGCTGATGTTTCCAAGCAGGCGGGTCAGTGGACGAAACATGGTGAACCTCCAACGAATCAAAAGGAGCGTCTCAAGCGTCCGGCCGACAACGGTCAGGGGAGTTGAAACGCTACTTTTATTCGGCGCCAGGTGTGTGATCCACGACCTGAAAAACGCGTAGGAAATTTCACAAGTTGTCAGGAGGGCGGCCCTGATGGCCGCCGCAAGCGGGTCAGACCTTGAAGCGACCTACCAGGCTTTGCAGGTAAACCCCCAGGCGCGCCAGCTCGGCACTGGAAGCAGCGGTTTCTTCGCTGGCTGCCGAGGTTTGTTCGGAGACGTCCCGCACATTGAGTACGCTGCGGTTGATCTCTTCGGCCACGGCGCTTTGTTGCTCGGCGGCGGTGGCGATCTGCTGGTTCATCGCCTGGATCGCCGAGACGGTACGGGTGATGTTCTCCAGGGCATTGCCGGCCCGGCGGGTCAGCTCGACGCTGCTGTCAGTCAGGCCGCGACTGTTGTCCATGATGGTTGCCACCTGCTGGGTGCCGCTTTGCAGGCCGACGATCAACTCTTCGATCTCCTCGGTGGACTTCTGCGTCCGTTGGGCCAGGCTGCGCACTTCATCGGCAACCACCGCAAAACCGCGTCCGGCTTCGCCAGCGCGCGCCGCTTCAATCGCTGCGTTAAGGGCCAGCAGGTTGGTTTGCTGGGCTACCGACTTGATGACGTCCAGCACACTGCCAATCTTGTCGCTTTCCCGCTTGAGATGGCCCATGGCTTCGGTGGAGTTGCCCACCTCGCTGGCCAGGCGCTCGATCTGGGCGATGGCCTCACCGACCACCTTGTCACCTTCACGGGCCTGCTGGTCGGCGGCGACGGCGGCCTCGGAAGCTTCCTCGGCGTTACGTGCGACTTCCTGCACGGTAGCGGCCATTTCGTTCATGGCGGTGGCGACCTGGTCGGTCTCGACCTTCTGGCTGTTGACCCCGGCGCTGGTCTGCTCGGTAACGGCCGACAGTTGCTCGGCGGCGCTGGCAATCTGGGTGACGCCGTCGCTGATACCGCCGATCAGTTCCCGCAGGCCCACGGTCATGCTCTGCATGGAGCGTTGCAGTTGGCCCAGCTCATCGCGGCGTTCGGAGATCAGGTTGTGGCTGAGGTCGCCAGCCGCTACGCGTTCGGCGACTTTAAGGGTTTGGCTCAGCGGGATCACGATCTGGCGAGTGATGGCCCAGGCGGCGAGGATGCCGAAGGCCAACGCCAGGGCGGTGGCCAACAGCAGCAAGTTCTTGGCGTGGGCAGTGTCGGTATCGCGCACCACGGTTTGCGAGGTGGTGAGTTTGTCGCTGCGGTCGAGCAGGATGTCGCCTTGCTCGGCCATGATTTTCGTCGCGGCAGCGGTGGCCACTTGGGAATCGCGGTACTGGCTGACGGCGGCGCGGTAGGCCTGCAGCGAGACGCTGGCTTCTTGCAGGTTGGCCCGATATTGCTCGGGCAACTGGTCGCTGAGGTCGGTGATTTTTTTCAGGGCGTTGTCGATGGCATCCAGAGCCGGCTGTTCGGCTTCGACCTTGCCGCTGTAGGTGTAGCCGCGCACCTGGAAGCGCGCTTGCTGGATCAGTTTGCTCAGGTCGACCACGCTGTTGAACAGGGTGACGCTGTCGCCTTGCAGCAGGGATTTTTCCACTTCGTTGGTTTTTGCCACGGCGTTGTCGGCGGTATCACCCAGTTTGCTGCGGGCACCTTCGCGCTTGAGGCCGGCCTGCACCATGGCGCTGAAGGCTTTTTTGTATTGGCCCAAGGCTTCCTGTTGTTGTTCCACGACAAGCTTGTCGGCGGGTTGCTCGATCAGCTCTGCGGCGGTTTTCAGGCCGCTGTCCAGCTGTGCGATCAAGTCGGTGACCGCGCCTGTACCTTGTTCGCCGCGACGCATTTCGAAGTCCAGGCGCGCCAGGCGCAGGTCTTTGGACAGCCCGTTGAGACTGGAAATATAGCCCAGCTTATCGCCACGGTTGATCACGCCGCTGAGGCCGGTCCAGCCGGTGAAGGTGATCAATAGGGTCAGGACCAATACCAGGCCGAAGCCTATGCTCAGCTTGCGGTTGACGCTGACATTCCCCAGTTTCTCGGCTAACCAACGATACATGCTGCGAACTCCCCTGGAACAAGGCTTGGACTTATTCAGAGCGTATCGGCAGATTCGGATGTTTCTGTAGGAGCGAGCTTGCTCGCGAAGGTCGTCAACGATAACGCGGGCATTCTGAATGAACGCGGTGTCCTTGAGTTTTTCGCGAGCAAGCTCGCTCCTACAGGAGAGGGCGGTGTTTAGAAAAGGCGGGCGAGCAATGCGGTAACGGCGGTTTCGACCCTCAGGATCCGAGCCCCCAGTTGCACCGGCTGCAACCCGGCCTTGGCCAGCAGATCCACCTCGTAGGGAATCCAGCCGCCTTCCGGCCCGATGGCCAGGGTGACCGGTTCATCCAGGCCACGAGGGCAGGGCGGATAGTCACCCGGGTGGCCAATCAGGCCGAGGGTGCCGTGCGCCAGGGCGGGCAGGCGGTCTTCGACGAATGGTTTGAAGCGCTTTTCGATAACAATCTCGGGCAGCACCGTGTCTCGGGACTGTTCCAGGCCAAGGATCAGTTGCTCGCGAATCGCCTCCGGCTCCAGGAACGGCGTTTGCCAGAAGCTCTTTTCCACCCGATAGCTGTTCACCAGCACCACCCGTGGCACGCCCATGGACGCAACGGTTTGCAGCACTCGGCGGAGCATTTTCGGACGGGGCAGGGCCAGCAGCAGGGTCAGGGGCAGTTTGGCCGGCGGCGGCTGGTCGAAGGTGACTTCCAGCTCGGCTTCCCGGGCTTCCAGGCGCAGCAATTGCGCATTGCCCATCAACCCGCCAATGCGCCCGACCCGCAGGCTGTCGCCTACGGCGGCACGGTGGACTTCCTGCATATGCACCAGACGCCGATCACGCAGCACCACCCGGTCGGCCGCGATAAAGTCGGCCTCCTCAAGCAGCAGCAGGTTCACGGCTGGGTCGCTGGCGGCTGGTCGTCGTCGGCGGGTTGGTCATCCGGGTGATCGCCACGCTTGCTCACCAGGCTGCCAAACAGGATGCCGATCTCGAACAGCATCCACATGGGTACGGCCAGCAGGGTCTGGGAGAAGATGTCCGGCGGGGTCAGGATCATGCCGACCACGAAGCAGCCGATGATCACGTACGGGCGGATTTTCTTCAGGTATTTGACGTCGACCACGCCGATCCACACCAGCAGCACCACGGCCACCGGGATTTCGAAGGCCACGCCAAAGGCGAAGAACAGCGTCATCACGAAGTCGAGGTAGCTGGTGATGTCGGTCATCATTTCCACACCGGCCGGGGTAGCAGCGGCGAAGAATTTGAAGATCAGCGGGAACACCAGGAAGTAGGCGAAGGCCATCCCGGTGTAGAACAGCAGGATGCTCGACACCAGCAGCGGCACGGCGATGCGTTTTTCATGCTTGTACAGGCCCGGCGCGATAAAGCCCCAGATCTGATGCAGGATCACCGGGATCGCCAGGAACAGCGAAACCATCATCGTCAGCTTCAACGGCGTGAGGAACGGTGACGATACGTCGGTGGCGATCATCGTTGCGCCAGCTGGCAAGTAGTCGCGCAGCGGCGTGGAGACGAAGGTGTAGATCTGCTGGGTGAAGGCAAACAGCCCGGCAAAGATGATGAAGATCGCCGCGACACAGCGCAGCAGGCGGGTACGCAGCTCGGTGAGGTGCGAGACCAGCGGCATGTGCTGGTCGGTTTCCGGTTTATCAGCGCTCATGGGGCTCGCGGCGGCAATGTAGGGTCGTGGGGCGCGGGCGACACGGCAGGCGTCGGCGCGGGTTCGGTCGGGGTTGCTGGCGCCGCGGCATGCACGGGGTCAGCGACCGGTGCAGGTGCAGGTGCAGGTGCGGCGGGCGGTGCAATCGATTGCTCGGCCACAGGTTCAACCGGCTTGGGCGTTTCCTGCACAGGCGAGAGAATCTTCCGTGCCTCCTGCTCCAACGACAGAATGTGCTCGTTGTGCAGTTGCCGGCGAATCTCTCGGCGCCTATTTCCCGTTCAACTTCCTGTTTGATGGCGTTGAAACTGCGTTTCAGGCGCCCGATCCACAGGCCGGCCGTGCGCGCGGCACCGGGCAGGCGTTCCGGCCCCAGTACCAGCAGGGCCACGAGGCCGACGAGCAGCAGTTCAGAGAAGCTGATACCAAACATTATTCAGTACTCACGAGTCTTTTTGGTTCTGCTCTTTGACGTGCTCGGCCTGCACGTCGAAGGTGCGACGTTCAGTGATCGGCTGAGTGGCCTGCGGGTGCACAGGCTGTGCCGGTGGCACCGGGTTGACGACCGGGTCGGCAGGTTTCTCGTCGTCGTTCATGGCCTTGCGAAAGCCCTTGATCGATTCACCGACGTCGGTGCCGAGGTTTTTCAGCTTCTTGGTGCCGAATACCAGGACAACCACTACCAGAATGACGATCCAGTGTTTCCAGTCAAAAATGCCCATGCTGCAATTCCTCTGTAAAAGTTGGTCAGGCGGACGGGCGCGAGGCCTTTTCGGCATGCCCGGACAAGCCGAAGCGACGGTCCAGTTCATCAAGCACTGCCTGTGGATGCTGCCCCAGTTGGGCGAGCATGACCAGGCTGTGGAACCACAAGTCGGCAGTTTCGTAGATCACGTCGCTGCAGTCGCCGCTGATTTGCGCGTCCTTGGCAGCAATAATCGTCTCGACGGATTCTTCGCCGAGTTTCTCCAGAATCTTGTTCAGACCCTTGTGGTACAGGCTGGCGACATAAGAGCTGTCGGCGGCCGCGCCCTTGCGGTCTTCCAGCACCTGGGCCAGGCGGTTCAGGGTATCGGTCATGTTCAGTGTCCTGCCGAGTAAATAGCGTGCGGGTCTTTGAGCACGGGCTCGACGGTCTTCCACTCGCCGTTCTCGAACACGCGGTAAAAGCAGCTGTGACGGCCGGTATGACAGGCGATATCGCCGATCTGTTCGACCTTGAGGATCACCACATCGGCATCGCAGTCGATGCGCATCTCATGCAGGGTTTGCACGTGCCCGGACTCTTCGCCCTTGCGCCACAGTTTGCCACGGGAACGTGACCAGTAAATGGCACGGTTCTCGGCGGCGGTCAGGCTCAGGGCCTCGCGGTTCATCCAGGCCATCATCAGCACGCGCCCGGTCTTGTAGTCCTGGGCAATGGCTGGCACCAGGCCGTCACTGTCCCACTTGATCTCGTCCAGCCAGTCTTTCATTTTCGGCTCCGGCAATTTGCGACAGTGTATAACCGGATTGGCTATCGACGCACGATCAGATACACGCCCACGGCGACCATGATGCCAGCCGGCCAGTGGCCCAGTTGGTTCAGCGGCCCGCCAATGGCCAGCATCACGCCACCGACCAGGTGCGCAGCACCCAGCAGGCGCAGGAACCAGTCGTCCTTGCGCTTCTGCCAGGGCGGCGCGGGGTCTTTGGCATGGGGCTGGGACATACGCTCCAGCAGGTCGCGCGTCATATTGGCCAGGTGCGGCAGTTGCTCGACCTGGCTTTGCAGGTTGCCCAGCAGGGTTTTCGGGCTGACGCGTTCACGCATCCAGCGCTCGAGGAACGGCTGGGCGGTGTTCCACAGGTCCAGGTCCGGGTACAGCTGGCGGCCCAGGCCTTCGATGTTCAGCAGGGTCTTTTGCAACAGCACCAGCTGCGGCTGCACTTCCATATTGAAGCGCCGCGCCGTCTGGAACAGGCGCATCAGCACCTGGCCGAAGGAAATATCTTTTAACGGTTTTTCAAAGATCGGCTCGCACACGGTGCGGATCGCTGCTTCGAATTCGTTGAGCTTGGTTTCAGCCGGTACCCAGCCCGAATCGATGTGCAACTGCGCCACGCGGCGGTAGTCACGCTTGAAGAAGGCAAACAGGTTGCGCGCCAGGTAGTCCTGGTCTTCCGGGGTCAGGCTGCCGACGATGCCGCAGTCGATCGCAATGTACTGGGGGCTCCACGGGTTCACGGTGCTGACGAAGATGTTGCCGGGGTGCATGTCGGCGTGGAAGAAGCTGTCGCGGAACACCTGGGTGAAGAAAATCTCCACGCCGCGCTCGGCAAGCATTTTCATGTCGGTGCGCTGGTCGGCCAGGGTCGCGAGGTCGGTGACCTGCACGCCGTAGATGCGCTCCATCACCAGCACTTTCGGGCGGCACCAGTCCCAATAGACTTGCGGCACGTACAGCAGCTGCGAGCCTTCGAAGTTGCGCTTGAGCTGGCTGGCGTTGGCGGCTTCGCGCAGCAGGTCGAGTTCGTCGTAGATGGTTTTCTCGTAATCCAGCACCACGTCCACCGGGTGCAGCAGGCGCGCATCGGCAGAGAAGCGCTCGGCGGCGCGGGCGAGGATGAACAGCCACGCCAGGTCCTGGCCGATGATCGGCTTGAGGCCCGGGCGGATCACCTTCACCACCACTTCTTCGCCGCTTTTCAGTTGCGCGGCATGCACCTGGGCCACCGAGGCTGAAGCCAATGGCGCGATATCGAAGCGGCTGAAGACTTCGCTGATCTTCTTGCCCAGTTGCTCTTCAATCAGCGTGACTGCCAGTTGCGAGTCGAACGGCGGCACGCGGTCCTGCAACAGCATCAGCTCGTCGGCGATATCTTCGGGCAACAGGTCGCGGCGGGTGGAGAGGATCTGCCCGAATTTGATGAAGATCGGCCCCAGGTCCTGCAACGCCAGGCGCAGGCGCGCGCCACGGCTCAGCTCGAGGGTTTTGCGCGGGAACCAGCGCCACGGCAGGACATAGCGCACCGCCAGCAGGAACCACGGCAGCGGCAGGGCGAACAGCAGGTCATCGAGGCGGTAGCGGATTACGACGCGCTGGATACGAAACAAACGGCGGACGGCGAGCAGCTTCATGCGTTATCGCTTGAATCAAGGGAGCGGCTCAGGCGCTCGAAGCGCGCCTCAAGTCGTTCCAGGTCGAGTTTGGCCTGGTCGAGTTCACGAAAGCGCGCTTCCGCTTCCCGTTGTCCGACCAGGGTGCGCGATTCTTCGCTCAGGTATTCGGCGAGGTTCTGGTTCAGGCTGGCGAAACCCTGCTGGTACCAGCGCGTGCGACTGCGCAGGTGACCGCTGATCAGTTGGGTGGCCACCGGGCCGAGCCAGCGTGACAGCTCGTACTCCCAGTCCAGTTCCAGGTCTTGCAGCACGGCGGCCAGGTCCATCAGCACCGCGCTGTCGCCTTCAAGTTCCACGTCCGGGCCGTGGAGGATCGCCGTCTTGTCCCGGCTCAGGGCCAGGCGCAGCAGGCTTGAGCCGGAAGCACGCAGGGTGCAGTCGGCGTCGGCGGCCCAGTGGGACGCCAGCAACAGGCCTTCATCGCTGGGCAGGATAAACAGCTGCAAGGCGGGGCTGGTGCAGTCGACGGCGATGATCCTGCCGTTCAGGTGCGCCAGCCGTGCCAGGGCGGTGCTGTCCAGGCGCAGTACACGGTTGAGGCCGTGTTCGACGCTGGCGAGAAGGCCTGCGAACAACATCAGGGCTTGATGCCGCGGTGCAGGGCGACGATGCCCGAGGTCATGTTGTGGTAGGTCACGCGGTCGAAACCGGCCTCTACCATCATCGACTTCAGGGTTTCCTGGTTCGGGTGCATGCGGATCGATTCGGCCAGGTAGCGGTAGCTTTCGGCGTCATTGGTGATCAGCTTGCCCATCAACGGCATGAAGGCGAACGAGTAGGTGTCGTAGACCTTGGACATCAATGCGTTGGTCGGCTTGGAGAACTCCAGCACCAGCAGGCGACCGCCGGGCTTGAGCACCCGCAGCATGGAGCGCAGCGCGTCTTCCTTGTGGGTTACGTTACGCAGGCCGAAGGCGATGGTGACGCAATCGAAATGGTTGTCCGGGAATGGCAGCTTTTCAGCGTCGGCCTGGACGAATTCGATATTGCCCGCCACGCCTTTATCCAACAGGCGGTCGCGGCCGACCTTGAGCATCGAGCCGTTGATGTCGGCCAGGACTACTTGGCCAGTGGGGCCCACCAGTTTGGAGAACTTGGCGGCCAGGTCGCCTGTGCCGCCGGCGATATCCAACACGCGGTTGCCGGTGCGTACGCCCGACAACTCGATGGTGAAGCGCTTCCACAGGCGGTGCATGCCGCCGGACAGTACGTCGTTCATCAAGTCGTACTTGGCGGCTACCGAGTGGAACACCTCGGCGACTTTTTCCGCTTTCTGGCTTTCCGGGACGTTTTTGAAGCCGAAGTGAGTGGTGGGTTCGGCATCGCTGCCTTTGCGCTGATCAGTCATATCGCTGTCACCAAAAGAGAATGGGGGCATTCTAATCCCCAAGGCATGCTTTGTCTTGGCAAGGCTGAAGGTAAGATAGGTGGCCACCGAGACCTTTTGCCGCATGGCGGGTCGACAAGTCTCTATAACGAGGAGTCATTCAAATGGCCCGTATACAGGTTGAACGTGCTCACACGCTGGGCAAAGACGCTGCCCGAGAAAAAGCCGACAAGTTGGCGAGCAAACTCAAGGATCAATATGGCCTGGAGTCTTCGTGGGCCGGCGACACACTGAACCTCAAACGTTCGGGCGTTAAAGGCACCGTGAAAGTGGCTGAAGATTCTCTGCGCATCGAAGTCGAACTGGGGCTGTTGATGTCGGCCATGAGTGGCACCATCAAGTCCGAAATCGAGAAGGCACTGGATAAAGCCCTGGCCTGATTTTCGTCCTTCTTAGGGTGCCGATTCTAATTTTTCTGCCTACTTTGTGCCCAAGCCCTCAACTTCTGTGGGCAGTTCCTCCCCCCTTTATGCGTGAGGTGCACCATGGCCAAAGTTATTTTGAAGAAAAAAATTGCTACCGGAACTAACGCCCTGACTGACGTTAAATCCTATGCCCGCAAGATCTGGTTGGCCGGTTTGGGGGCTTATGCCAAGGTTGGAAGCGAGGGCGCCGAGTACTTCAAAGAGCTCGTTAAGACTGGTCAACATGTTGAAAGTAAAGGCAAAAAAGTTGTGATTGAACAACTTGATGCTGCCAACAGTCAGATTGATCAAGTCAAGAGCGAAGTCTTCGGCGTCAAAGGTCGAGTCGAAGTGCAACTGGATAAAGTTGAACGCGCTTTTGATAGTCGTGTTGGAAGTGCCTTGAATCGGATCGGCATTCCGTCTAAACATGACGTGGAGACACTCTCTGCTAAGCTCGATGAGCTGACGGCATTGCTCGAACGTGTCGCGCGTAAACACTAAGGAGACAACGGGATGGCTGGTAAAAAGACTACTGATAAAGAAGGCAGCTCGTGGATCGGGGAAGTTGAAAAATACTCCCGCAAGATCTGGCTGGCCGGTTTAGGCGTGTACTCGAAGGTGAGCAGTGACGGCGGTAAATACTTCGAGACTTTGGTTAAAGACGGCGAGAAGGCCGAGAAGTTGACCAAGAGCACAGTGGGTAAACAAGTCGATGCGGCAAAGGCTTCCGCCGGTTCTGCCAAATCACGTATCAGCGATAAGTGGGGCGAACTGGAAGGGGCTTTTGACAAGCGCCTGAACAGTGCCATTTCGCGACTCGGCGTACCTAGCCGTACTGAAGTGAAAGCGCTGCACAGCAAGGTCGATACCTTGACCAAGCAAATCGAAAAGCTCACTGGCCTTAAAGCTGCGCCAGTTGCGGCCAAAACCGCAGCGGCTAAACCGGCTGCCAAGCCTGCCGCGAAAACTGCAGCGGCCAAACCTGCTGCAAAAACCGCCGCTAAACCGCTGGTCAAGGCTGCCGCCAAACCGGCAGCCAAGCCAGCCGCTAAAGCGCCGGCCAAAGCTGCTGCAAAACCGGCTGCCAAGCCTGCGGCTAAAACCGCAGCGGCTAAACCGGCCGCCAAGCCTGCCGCTAAACCAGTGGCCGCTAAAGCAGCTGCAAAACCTGCGGCAAAACCAGCCGCCAAGCCGGCAGCAAAAGCCGCAGCCAAGCCAGCGGCTAAAACCGCTGCCGCTAAACCTGCTGCCAAACCAGCCGCTGCGAAACCTGCAGCCAAACCCGCCGCTGCCAAACCCGTCGCTAAACCTGCGGCTGCAAAACCTGCAGCGGCCAAGCCGGCTGCAAAACCGGCTGCGGCGAAGAAGCCGGCCGTAGCCAAAAAGCCAGCAGCGCCAAAGCCTGCGGTAGCGGCCAAGCCTGCAACCCCGGCGCCAGCGACCAACTCGGTGACCCCACCGACCCAGGCTGCTGCTACCCCGACTGCAACGCCGGCAACCCCGACGCCTACCAGTCAGTCCTGATTTTTACAGGACACATAAAAACGCCCGGCCTGCGAAGGTCGGGCGTTTTTTATGGAATCTACAGAACAACACAAATCCAATGTGGGAGCGGGCTTGCTCGCGAAAGCGGTGGATCAGTCACACATGTGCTGACTGACACTTCGCTTTCGCGAGCAAGCCCGCTCCCACATTTTAGTCCGCGTCGTCCAGGTACCTGAGCGCCAACCGCTCCGTCGCCATCCTCGCCGGCATCAAAAGATGCGGCGCCACCAGCATCATGATCTGGTACACCACCACCCGCACCTCACCTTCACGGTCGAGGATCCGTTGGTAGTCCAGGGAAAACAGCAGGGTCATGGTGATCTGTTCCACCAACTGCCCCAGCGCCTGGGTGTCACTGACCAATTGCCCATCCGTCTTGAGCCTGGCCAGCAACGAGGCCAGCGTGCGCTTGAGCGCCGTCAGCAGGTTGCGAATGCCCTTGGCCAGTTTCGGCAGGCGCCCCGCCAAGTTCGACAAGTCCTGGAACAGAAACCGGTAGTGGGCCATACGCTCCACGATCAGGTGCAGGAATAGCCAGTAATCCTCGGCCGCCAGTTGGGCGTCGTCAGGCGGGTCGAGCAATGGCGCCAATTCGGCCTGGAAGCGCTCGAACAGCCCGAGCACCAGTGGCTCCTTGCCATGGAAGTGGTAATAGAGATTGCCGGGGCTGATCCCCATTTCATTCGCCACCTCCATGGTCGACACGTTCGGCTCGCCCTTGTGGTTGAACAACTGCAAGGCACATTCAAGGATACGGTCGCGGGTCTTCATCCAGTCTTCTTAAGGTCTTCGTTGGGCTCAGCGGACCCGCACATAGGTGCCCGGCGCCGCTTCCATCGGTGGGTAATTCTGGTTGCCCAGGGCGGTCAGGGTTTCGCGCTGTACACCGGAGCGCTGCTGGATCCACGCCAGCCAATTGGGCCACCAACTGCCCTCGACATGAGCGGCGTCGTAGTACCACGCACGCGGGTCGCTGCTCAGCTTGAGGTTCTCGACGTAGTTCGCCTTGGGATTGCCTGGCGGGTTGAGGATGCTCTGGATATGCCCGCTGTTGGACAGAATGAAGCGCTTGTCGCCGCCCAGCAGTTGGGTGGAGCGGTACACCGCGTCCCACGGCGTGATGTGGTCGTTGATCCCGCCCACGCTGAAGCTGTCCACCGTGACCTTCTGCAAGTCGATAGGCGTGCCGCAAACTTCCAGGCCACCGGGATGGCTCAGCGGGTTGTGCTTGAAGAAGTCCAGCAAGTCGCCATGCAGTGCGGCGGGCAGGCGGGTGTTGTCGTTGTTCCAGTACAGGATGTCGAAGGCCGGCGGTTCCTTGCCCAGCAGGTAGTTGTTGATCCAGTAATTCCAGATCAGGTCGTTGGGACGCATCCAGGCGAACACCTTGGCCATGTCGCGTCCATCGAGCACACCTTGTTGATAGGAGCGGCGCTTGGCGGCTTCCAGGGTTTGTTCGTCGGCGAACAGGGTGGCGGGGCTGTCGATCTGGCTGTCCAGCAGGCTCACCAGATAACTGGCACTGGAGATGCGACGCAGCTGGCGCTTGGCCTGCAGGTGGCCTTGCAGCGCAGCGATGGTCAGGCCACCGGCGCAGGCGCCCATCAAGTTGACCTCGCGGGCGCCGGTGATTGCGCGGCACACGTTCAGCGCTTCTTCCAAAGCCGCTACGTAGGTGGAAAGGCCCCATTCGCGATGCCGTACATCCGGGTTGCGCCAGCTGACCATGAATACTTGCAGGCCGTTTTTCAGGGCGAACTGGACGAAGCTGTTGTTCGGGCTCAGGTCGAAGATGTAGTACTTGTTGATTTGCGGCGGCACTACCAGCAGCGGCTTGGCGTACTGTTTTTCGCTCATGGGCTTGTACTGGATCAGCTCCAGCAGTTCGTTGCGAAACACCACCGAGCCGGGCGTGGTAGCCACCGTCTTGCCGACTTCAAAGGCCTGCCTGGTGACCTGCCGCGGCAAGCCGTTGTTGTGCAGCAGATCATCGAACAGATTGCTGACACCCCGCACCACGCTGTTGCCGCCGGAGTTGAGCAACTCCTTGACCGCCAGCGGGTTGAGCAACGTATTGGAGGGCGAAACCGCATCGTTGAGCAGGGAAAAGGCAAATTGCGCCCGGGCCCGGTCGTCGGCGCTCAGGTTGCTGTCGTCGATCCAGTGCCGGGTTTGTTTTTGCCAGCTCAAATAGGCTTGCAGGCTGCGCCGATAAAACGGGTTGAGCTGCCAGGTCGGGTCGGCGAAACGGCTGTCGGCCGGGTTCGGCTCGTGCACCGTTTCCCCGAGCAGCACACGGCCCAATTGCCCACCCAACTTCAGGGCGTGACGGGCGGTGTGCACCGGGTTGCGCAGGCCGTGTGCGGCGACGCTGCGCAGGGTCGAGAGCAAATCCCGGCCGCGCAGGCCGGTGATCGCGCTTTGTGCATTGATGAACGCGGCGGGTGTGGGCACCGGGTTCGATACGGGTCTTTCTCGCATGCGCCAACACTCCTTCGTCAAGCCATCAACAAGCACGCCAATTCAGAACCATAGTCGGTTCTGGCCAAGTGACCCTATGCGCGACCAAAATTTCTTCCCTGTAACCCCCGTGATTCGTAATTCCGTAGCAGCTGTCGAGCGCCAGCGAGGCTGCGTTGAGCGCGCCGCCGATGATGAGCCTGGCGCAGGACCGAGTCGCGGCTGACGCAGCCTCGCTGGCGCTCGACAGCTGCTACGGAGGGCTTGCTCAAAGGGCGGGTTGCGGGTGAATCACCGCCCTAGGCGTTCCTCCTGGAGAAATTTCATGATGATCGGCGCCACGGCCTCGGCCCGGGTAATCAGAAACAGATGACCGTCGTCGATGATGTGCAGTTGAGCGTTGGGTATGCGCCAGGCCAGCATGCGCATGTTGATCAGCGGGATCAGCGGGTCGTCGTCGCCGGCCAGCACCAGGGTTGGTTGCTTGATCTTGTGCAGCCAGTGGATGCTGGTCCAGCCAAGCCCGGCGAACAGTTGCCAGTAGTAGCCCAACTTGCCCGCCGAACGCACTTTGCTGGCGTGTTCGGCGGCCAGCTTCGAATCCCGACGGAAGGAGCCGCCGTAGATCATCGGGGCAATGCGCACCACATGGGACGGTTGGATATAACGCCGGGGACTGGCCATCAACCACAAGACTTTCGGTTTGCCCGGCACCATAAAGGCGCCGGCAGCGGTGGCGGCCAGAATCAGCTTCTTGCAGCGTTCCGGATAGTCATAGGCGAACTGCTGCGCCAGCGCGCCGCCCCAGGAAACGCCCACCGCGTTGACCTGGCCATAGTCCAGGTAATCGAGCATGCGCGCGGTGAGTTTGGCCAGGCCGGGAAAGCGATAAGGCCGGCTGGGGGTCGACGATCCGCCGACGCCTGGCACATCAAAGGCAATCACTTCCAGGTCCGGGTCCAAGGCCTGGACGAACGGAAACACGAGCTCAAGGTTGGCGCCGATGCCGTTGAAAATCAGCAGCGGCGTCAAGTGAGGATTGCCCGGGCGTACCGCCGTGCGGATGGCTTGGCCATCCAGGTCGATGGTACGGAAGATAAACGGTTGCGGCATGGGCTTACCCTGCAAAATGGCGCTATTTCCCTGCGGGAACACGGTTAATGTGGGAGCTGGCTTGCCTGCGATGCAGACGCTGCTGTGTATCAGGCATACCGAGTTGATGCCATCGCAGGCAAGCCAGCTCCCACATTTGATCCCATTCCAGCCTACCTTTCGTGAACGTAAGTGCCCGGCGCCGCTTCAGCCGCTGCGTACGCTTTATTACCCAGCGCCGTCGGCGCCTTCTTCAACTTGCCCGACCGCTCCGCCTGCCACGCCTGCCAATGCAGCCACCACGAATCGGTGTGCTTGGTGGCGTTCTCCTGCCAGTCGAGGGCCTTGCCCGGCATCGTGTCGCTGGTCTGGTAACGCGACTTGGGGTTGCCCGGCGGGTTAAGGATGCTTTGGATATGCCCGCTGCTGGACAGCACAAACTCAACCTTGCCGCCAAACAGCTGTGCCGACTTGTAGCAGGACTGCCACGGCGTAATGTGGTCGTTGGTGCCGGCCAACGAATAGATATCGGCGGTGACCTGCTTCAGGTCGATCGGCGTGCCGCACACTTCGAGGGCATTGGCGCGAACCAATGGGTTGTTCTTGAACAGCTCAATCAGGTCGCCGTGGAAAGCGGCCGGCAAGCGGGTGGTGTCGTTGTTCCAGAACAGGATGTCGAACACTGGTGGCTCGTTGCCCAGCAGGTAGTTGTTGACCCAGTAGTTCCAGATCAGGTCATTGGGGCGCATCCAGGCAAACACCTTGGCCATGTCGCGGCCTTCCAGCACACCGGCCTGGTAGGAATGGCGCTTGGCCGCTTCCAGGGTCTGTTCGTCGACGAACAACGCCACCTGGGTGTCCAGGGTGGTGTCCAGCACGCTCACCAGCAGGGTCAGGGCGTTGACCTTCTTCTCGCCCAGCGCCGCGTAGTGGCCCAGCAGGGCGGTGCAGGTGATGCCGCCGGAGCAGGCGCCGAGCATGTTGATGTCTTTGCTGCCGGTGATCGCGCTCACCACATCCACCGCTTCTTTCAGCGCCTCGATGTAGGTCGACAGGCCCCACTCGCGCTGGGCCTTGGTCGGGTTGCGCCAACTGACGATAAACGTCTGCTGGTTATTGCGCAGGCAGAACCGCGCCAGGCTCTTGTCCGGGCTCAGGTCGAATACATAGAACTTGTTGATCTGCGGCGGCACCACCAGCAGTGGGCGTTCGTGCACCTGCTCGGTGATCGGCCGGTACTGGATCAGCTCCAGCACATCGTTGCGAAACACCACGGCGCCTTCGGTGGTGCCCAGGCTCTTGCCCACTTCAAAGGCGCCCATGTTGACCTGGCTTGGCATGCCGCCGTTGTGCACCATGTCCTTGGCCAAGTGGGACAGGCCGTCCAGCAGGCTCTTGCCGCCGGTTTCGAAGAAGCGTTTGACTGCCGCCGGGTTGGCCGCGCTATTGGTGGGCGCCATGGCTTCGGTCATCAGGTTGATGACGAAGTGGCCGCGGCTGATGTCGTGCTCCGACAGGTTGCTGTCACCGATCCAGTCGTGCAGCTCCTTGCGCCACGCCAGGTAGGTTTGCAGGTAACGTTTGTAGAGCGGGTTCTGGGTCCACGCCGGGTCGTTGAAGCGGCGGTCGTCGGCCTCGGGTGTCAGCTGTGATTTGCCGAACACCACGTTCTTCAATTCGACGCCAAAATGGGCGACGTGCTTGACGCTGTGCAACGGTTGTTTGATGGCCTGGGTCAGCACCATCCGAGCGGATGCCAGTAAATCCTTTTTCCGTAACGCGATGATCGGGTTCAGCCCCAGGGTGTTTTCCGAGGCTTGGCGTTTCAAGTCATCGTTGTTCTTGTTACTCATCTACGACGCTCCATTGTCCGACAGACGAGTACCGGGTACCGCTGTGTACCACTACTTGCCACACAGCACAGCCTGGTACTACTGCTCGGGTGACCGTTAATACCGCATCGTCAAATGCAGGGAACTTGCCAGTTCCATTGGTTACCCGAGTTTAATTTTTTTCGCAAGCGGGCCAATCGTTGGCCACGACAGAGGGGCATTCAAGCAGATGGAATTAGAAAATGCCCACTAATGAGCAAGAGGCCTGAGCTAGAGCATCAACCGCACGACCGACTGGCTCGGGTCGCGGGTTTTTCCGGCGGCTTTCAGCTCGGCAAGATAGTCAGCCCACAGCGCGTCCTGACGCACGGCAAGTTGATAGAGGTAGTCCCAGGTGAACAATCCGCTGTCATGGCCATCGTCGAAGGTCAATTTCAGTGCGTATTGGCCGGCGGGTTCGATCTTGGTCAAACCGACATTGAGCTTGCCGAATTGCAGGATCGGTTTGCCGTGGCCCTGGACCTCGGCGGAGGGGGAGTGCACGCGAAGGAATTCGGCGGGCAATTGATACACCTCGTCAGGACCGTAGGTAAGGCCCAGGGTCTTGGAGGCTTTGTGCAGGTTGATGGCGGTAGGCAGTTTGGTCATTTGGGGAACCGCTCAGAGATGATCCTGAAGGAACCGGCTTTAAACTGTGGGAGCGGGCTTGCTCGCGAATGCGGTGGGTCAGTTACCGTTGCATAACTGACCCACCGCATTCGCGAGCAAGCCCGCTCCCACATTAAAGCAGAGCGGTTCCTGCGTAAGCCTTACAGGATATAACGAGACAGATCTTCGTTCTGCGCCAATTCGCCCAAGTGGCTGTTGACGTAGTCGGCGTCGATCTTGATTGCCTCGCCATTCTGCGCGCCCGCCATGTCGCCGGCACTGAAGGACACTTCCTCCAGCAGGCGCTCCAGCAAGGTGTGCAAACGACGGGCCCCGATGTTCTCGGTCTTCTCGTTGACCTGCCAGGCGATCTCGGCCAAACGCTTGATTCCGTCCGGCAGGAACTCAATGCCCAAGCCTTCGGTTTTCAGCAGTTCGCGGTATTGCTCGGTCAGCGACGCATGGGGCTCGCTGAGAATGCGTTCGAAGTCGCCTGGCGTCAGGGCTTTCAGCTCAACGCGAATTGGCAGGCGGCCTTGCAGCTCCGGCACCAGGTCGCTCGGCTTGCTCAGGTGGAAGGCACCGGAAGCGATAAACAGGATGTGGTCGGTCTTGACCATGCCCAGCTTGGTGTTGACGGTGCAGCCTTCGATCAGCGGCAGCAGGTCGCGCTGCACGCCTTCGCGGGAGACATCGACGCCGCCGGAATTACCGCGCTTGGCCACCTTGTCGATCTCGTCGATAAACACGATGCCGTGCTGCTCGACCGCTTCCAGGGCCTTGGCCTTGAGTTCTTCCTCATTCACCAGGCGCCCGGCTTCTTCGTCACGCACCAGTTTCAGCGCTTCCTTCACCTTGAGCTTGCGGCTTTTCTTCTTGCCCTTGCCCATGTTGGCGAACAGGTTCTGCAACTGGCTGGTCATTTCTTCCATGCCAGGCGGTGCGGAGATGTCGACGCCGGACACTTCGGCGACTTCGATCTCGATTTCCTTGTCGTCCAGCTGGCCTTCACGCAGGCGCTTGCGGAACAGCTGGCGGGTGTTGGAATCCGAGCTCGGCGCGGCGTCTTCGTTGAAGCCCATGCGTGCCGGTGGCAGCAGGGCGTCGAGGATGCGCTCTTCGGCGGCGTCTTCGGCGCGATGGCTGACCTTGGTCATTTCCTGTTCGCGCAGCAGCTTCAGGGCAGCGTCGGCCAGGTCACGAATGATCGATTCGACGTCACGGCCCACGTAGCCCACTTCGGTGAACTTGGTGGCTTCGACCTTGATGAACGGAGCGTTGGCCAGTTTGGCCAGGCGTCGGGCGATCTCGGTTTTACCGACACCGGTCGGGCCAATCATCAGGATGTTCTTGGGGGTTACTTCAACGCGCAATTCTTCGGGCAGTTGCATCCGGCGCCAGCGGTTACGCAGGGCGATGGCAACGGCGCGCTTGGCATCGTCCTGGCCGATGATATGGCGATTGAGTTCATGGACGATTTCGCGGGGAGTCATGGACATAGTAATTGGCGGTCCTCAAGCGGGAATAAGCCTGCGGCTTACTCGGCGAGGTCCTGCTCCTCAATGGTCAGGTTGTGGTTGGTGAAGACACAGATGTCGCCAGCGATACCCAGGGCCGTCTCGACGATTTCCCGGGCCGACAGGTCGGTTTTCTTCAGCAGGGCGCTGGCAGCGGCCTGGGCGTAACCGCCGCCGGAACCCATGGCGATCAGGCCTTCTTCGGGTTCAACCACGTCGCCGTTGCCGGTGATGATCAGCGAGGCATCTTTGTTGGCGACGGCCAACATGGCTTCGAGGCGGCTGAGGGAGCGGTCGGTGCGCCATTCTTTGGCGAGTTCGACGGCGGCACGGACCAGGTGGCCCTGGTGCTTCTCAAGTTGGCCTTCAAAGCGCTCGAACAGGGTAAAGGCGTCAGCGGTGGCGCCGGCGAAACCGGCGAGGACCTGGCCGTGGTACAGGCGACGGACTTTTTTCGCGTTGCCTTTCATCACGGTATTGCCAAGTGAAACCTGGCCGTCGCCGCCCATGACGACTTTGCCGTGGCGGCGAACTGAAACGATGGTGGTCAAGGGGAGAGTCTCCACGCTGCGGGGCGAAAATGCCCTGATGGAACTCATATGGGGGTGGCGGGGGGGATTTCAACTGTAGGACGGGAGGGCGGACGAGTGGTGAATCTGTGTGTACCGAGGTTTTAAATACAATGAAAACCAATGTGGGAGCCGGGCTTGCCCGCGATGGCGGTGGGTCAGTCACCGAAAATATTGACTGTTCCACCGCCATCGCGGGCAAGCCCGGCTCCCACATTTGATCTGCTGTGACCTCGGAGTCGGGGCCGATCAGCGGCTCTGGCGTTGTTGTAACAACAGGTTGCTAAACCCTGCACCCGCCAGTTGTTTCTGGGCCACGGTCAGCTGTTCACGGTTGCTGAACGGCCCTACCAGCACGCGATACCAGGTCGCATCCTTCACAGTGCCCGACTCAACCGTCACTGCCTGCCCCAGCAAAATAATCTGCGCACGCACGCGGTCCGCATCCGCCTGTTTCGGGAACGAGCCCGCCTGCAGGAAGAACTTGGTCACCGGCGCGGCCTTGGTGGTGGCAACCGGCGGCGGTGGCGGCGGGGTAATCCCGGCCAGCGCAGCCTGGGCCCGGGCCGTGTCTATCTTCGCTGCTTCGGCCGGGGTAACCGGCGTAGTCGGCACCGGCTGCGGCGTCGGCAGGGTTTTCTCCGGCACGGCGTCCGGCGGCACGATCACTTCCGATTCCGGCAGCAATGTGTAGAAGTCGTACTTCGGCTTCACCGGTGCAGTTGGGCTCGGGACGGTCTTGTTCGCTTCGGCCATTTTCGTGGCCCTCTGCTGCTCTTGCTTGACCCGTTTGACGTCATCGCCCTTGCCCGGGTCCAGCTTCATCAGGAAGACGACAAACGCGCCGACCGTCAGGCCGATCGCCATCCACAACCAGCCCGGAATAGGTTTCTTCGCAGGTGCCTGGTAGCGGCTGGCGCCGCGCTTGGGTGCAGGTTTTTTCTTGGCAGCCAACTTACATACGCTCCAGAGTTTCCAGGCCCAACAATTCCAGGCCTTGCTTGAGGGTCCGTCCTGCCAGTGCGGCGAGGCGCAGGCGGCTCTGCTTTTGGGCTTCGTCGTCTGCGGTCAGGATCGGGCAGTTCTCGTAGAAGCTGGAGAACAAACCGGCGACTTCGTACAAATAGGTGCAGAGGATGTGCGGCGTGCCTTTCTCGCCGACGCTGTTCAGCACTTCGCCGAATTGCGCCAGCTTGGCCGCCAGTTCCTGCTCGTGCGGCGCTTCAAGGTTGATCTGGCCTTCGACTTCACTGAAGTCCTTGCCCAGCTTGCGGAACACACCGGCCACCCGGGTGTAGGCATACAGCAGGTACGGCGCAGTGTTGCCTTCGAAGTTGAGCATCAGCTCGAAGTTGAAGCTGTAGTCGCTGGTGCGGTGCTTGGACAGGTCGGCGTATTTCACCGCGCCAATCCCCACCACGCGGGCGATGTTGCGCAGGTCGGCTTCGGCCAGCTCCGGGTTCTTTTCCTTCACCAGGTTGTAGGCGCGGTCCTGGGCTTCGTTCAGCAGGTCGATCAGCTTCACGGTGCCGCCGTCACGGGTCTTGAACGGGCGGCCATCGGCGCCGTTCATGGTGCCGAAGCCCATGTGTTCCATCTGCATCGGGTGGGTGACGAAACCGGCGCGGCGCGCCACTTCGAACACTTGCTGGAAGTGCAGGGCCTGGCGCTGGTCAACGAAATACAGGGCGCGGTCGGCTTTCAGCACACCGCTGCGGTAGCGCACGGCGGCCAGGTCGGTGGTGGCGTAGAGGTAGCCGCCATCGGCCTTGACGATGATCACCGGCAGCGGGTCGCCGTCGGCCGTCTTGAATTCTTCGAGGAACACGCACTGGGCACCGTTGCTCTCAACCAGCAGGCCCTTGGCCTTGAGGTCGTTGACCACGTTGATCAGGTCGTCGTTGTAGGCGCTTTCGCCCATGACGTCGGCCATGGTCAATTTGACGTTGAGCAGCTCGTAGATTTCCTGGCAGTGGGACAGGGAAATCTCGCGGAAGCGGCCCCACAGCTCCAGGCATTCGGCATCGCCGGCTTGCAGCTTGACCACCAGGCCACGGGCGCGGTCGGCGAATTCTTCGGATTCGTCGAAACGCTTCTTGGCGGCGCGGTAGAAGTTCTCCAGGTCCGACAGCTCATTGCTGGTGATCGGGTTTTCCTGCAGATAGGCCATCAACATGCCGAACTGGGTGCCCCAGTCGCCTACGTGGTTCTGGCGGATGACGTCGTCGCCGAGGAACTCCAGGACCCGCGCCACGCCGTCACCGATGATGGTGGAGCGCAGGTGGCCCACGTGCATTTCCTTGGCCAGGTTCGGTGCCGACAGGTCGATGGCCACGCGCTGTGCCGGGCCGGCCTTGCGTACGCCGATCTTGGCATCCGCCAGGGCCGCGTCCAGGCGCGAAGCCAGGGCCTGGGTGTTCTGGAAGAAGTTGATAAAGCCCGGGCCGGCGATTTCAGCCTTGGTCACCTGCGGGTCGGCCGGCAGCGCGGCGATGATTTTTTCCGCCAGGTCGCGAGGCTTCAGGCCGGCCGGCTTGGCCAGCATCATCGCGATGTTGCTGGCGAAATCACCGTGAGTCTTGTCACGGGTATTTTCCACCTGGATCGCCGGCGACAGGCCTTCAGGCAACACACCTTCGTTGACGAGTTGGGTGAGGGCTTGTTGGATCAGCTGGCGAATGGTGTCTTTCATGGTGTTCTCTTTCGACCGCAAGCGGTGGCGCGCGATGCGCAGGTGGAAAAACTGGGCATTATCCGTGGCGAGGGCGGGCTTGCCAACCTTCGCTGGACCTTGACGGACGATTAACCTGTGGTGAGGGAGCAAGCTCCCTCGCCACAGGGGTTTAGTACAAATCTACCGGATCCACGTCCAACGACCATCTCACTTGTCGCCCGCTGGGCATTTGCTCCAGGGCAAGTAACCAGCTGCTTAATAAACGATGCAGCGGGGCGCGGGCACTGGCTTGCAAGAGTAGCTGGGCTCGGTAACGCCCGGCGCGGCGTTCCATCGGTGCTGGCACCGGGCCCAATAGCTCGATGCCGGTCAGACCCAGCTCCCCCAGCAAACGTTCAGCCTCGCTGCACGCTTCATCCAGGAAACCTTCGGCCTGCCCTGGCTTGTGCGCCTCGGCCCGCAGCAGCGCCAAATGCGCAAACGGCGGCAAGCCGGCCGAGCGCCGCTCGCTCAAGGCCTGTTCGGCGAAGGCAAAGTAGCCTTGTTCTGTCAGTTGGATCAGCAGCGGATGGTCGGCCAGGTGCGTCTGGATGATCACCTTGCCGGGCTCTTCAGCCCGACCGGCACGGCCTGCGACCTGTACGATCAGCTGCGCCATGCGTTCGCTGGCACGAAAATCCCCGGAGAACAGCCCGCCGTCAGCATCCAGGATCGACACCAGGGTCACCCGCGGGAAGTGATGCCCTTTGGCGAGCATCTGCGTGCCCACCAAAATGCACGGCTGGCCCTTCTGGATCGTGGCGAACAGCTGATTCATCGCGTCCTTGCGCGACGTGCTGTCACGGTCGACCCGTAGCACCGGGTAATCCGGGAACAGAATGCCCAGCCGCTCCTCGGCGCGCTCGGTGCCTGCGCCCACCGGTCGCAAATCGACCTTGCCGCACTGCGGGCAGTGACGCGGCACCCGTTCCACATGGCCGCAGTGATGACAGCGCAACTCGCCGGAGCGCTGGTGTACGGTCATTCGCGCATCGCAGCGATTGCACTCGGACATCCAGCCGCAGTCATGGCACAGCAGCGTCGGCGCAAAACCCCGGCGGTTGAGGAACACCAGCACTTGCTGGCCCGCCGCGAGGGTCTGGCCGATGGCTTGTTGCATCGGCCCGGAAATGCCGCTGTCCAGCGGGCGACTTTTCACGTCCAGGCGCAGGAAGCGTGGCTGCTTGGCGCCGCCGGCCCGCTCGTTGAGACGCAGCAGGCCGTAGCGACCGGTGTAGGCGTTGTGCAGGCTTTCCAGGGAGGGCGTGGCCGAACCCAGCACAATCGGGATATTTTCCTGGCGGGCCCGCACCAGTGCCAGGTCGCGGGCGTGGTAGCGCAAGCCTTCCTGCTGTTTATAGGAGCCGTCGTGTTCTTCGTCGATGATGATCAGCCCGGGATTTTTCATCGGGGTGAACAGCGCCGAGCGGGTACCAATAATAATGTCGGCCTCGCCGTCCCGTGCGGCGAGCCAGGATTCCAGGCGCTCGCGGTCGTTGACCGCCGAGTGCACCAGGGCGATGCGCGCGTTGAAGCGCTGCTCGAAGCGCGCCAGGGTTTGCGGGCCGAGGTTGATCTCGGGGATCAACACCAACGCCTGTTTGCCGGCCTCGAGGGTTTCGCGGATCAACTGTAAATAGACTTCGGTCTTGCCGCTGCCGGTGACGCCGGCCAGCAGGAACGCGTGGAAGCTGTCGAAGCCGGCGCGAATCGCTTCATAGGCGGCGCGTTGTTCGGGGTTGAGCGGCAATTCCGGCTGAGCCAGCCAGTGTTCGTGGCGCTCGCCGGGGGCGTGCTTGCGGATCTCCACCTGCACCAGGCCTTTGGCGAGTAGCAAATCCAGGCTGTCCTTGCTCAGCATCAGCTTGCTTAACAGCTGATGGGCGACGCCATGGGGATGCTGGGCCAGGGTTGCCAGGGCTTCACGCTGGCGCGGGGCGCGGGCGATGCGCGGGTCGTCCATGCGCGCACCCGGGACCATCGACCAGAAACGCTCCTGGCGAGCCTCGGCCAACTCGCCCTGGCGCAACAGCACCGGCAGCGCCCAGCTCAGGGTGTCACCCAGGCTGTGTTGGTAATACTGCGAGGTCCACAGGCACAGCTTGAACAGCGCAGGCGGCAACGGCGGCGTGGCGTCGAGGATCGCCACGGCGGGCTTGAGCTTCTCGGCGGGCACTTCGCTGTGATCGGCGACTTCCACCAGGATGCCGATCATCTCCCGCCGGCCAAACGGCACGCGCACACGCATGCCGGGCTGCAGCTGCGACCGCAATACACCGGCAGGGGCCCGATAATCGAACAGGCGGCGCAGGGGCGAGGGCAGGGCGAGGCGCAAAATGGCGTCGGGCACGCGGGGGTTCTCATATGACGGGCGGCGAAGAAGGGCGGGAGCCTAGCAGACCAGCGGTGGAGGTGTCCTGTGTGGGAGCGGGCTTGCTCGCGAAAACGGTGTATCAGTGACAGATAGGGGGGCTGACCCGCCGCCTTCGCGAGCAAGCCCGCTCCCACAGGGCCTTGTGTATGCCGCGCTTTTCTGATGAAAGGGGCCGTAGTGCTTCTTGCGCGTTTAAAAAGGTCTGGTAGAATCCGCGGCCTAATTACGTGCGGTATTCAACAATAGTGTTGATTGGCGGCACGCTAGCCTGAGGAATACACCATGAAAGCCGATATCCATCCAAACTATGTTGCCATCGACGTTACCTGCAGCTGCGGTAACAAGTTCGAAACCCGTTCGACTTTCGGCAAAGCTCTGCCAATCGACGTGTGCAACGAGTGCCACCCGTTCTACACCGGTAAGCAGAAGACTCTGGATGTTGGCGGCCGTGTTGACCGCTTCAAGACCCGCTTCGGTGCTTTCGGCGCTAAAGCTGCTCCTAAAGCCGAGTAAGGCTGGTCCGCTTGGATGGCCTGTATGGCTTGTCCTCGCTGATGAAAAAGGCGTCCCTTGTGGGCGCCTTTTTTGTGTCTGCGATTTGGCTGGCGCCCGCCCAGGCCGAGGTGTTCTGCCCGGCGCCCGGCAATGTTGCTATCTTCGGCGTGCAGCGGGTGGTGGATGGCGACACGGTGCGCCTCAAGGACGGCCGCAGCGTGCGCATGATCGGCGTCAATGCCCCGGAAACCGGCAAGAAGGGCCGCACTGACGAGCCCTTCGCCGTGGCCGCTCGCGAGCGCCTGCAAAGCCTGGTGGATACGAGTGGTGGGCGCGTTGGCGTGGTGCCCGGACGGGAGAGCAAGGACCGCTACGGTCGCACCCTGGCCCATCTTTACGGCGCCAATGGCGAAAACCTGGAGGCGCAGTTGCTCGCCGAAGGCCTCGGATTCCAGGTGGCCGTCGCGCCGAATGTGGAGCTGGTGGCCTGCCAGCAAGCCGCCGAACGCAGCGCCCGCCAGGCCCGGCTGGGGCTGTGGCGCCAGTCACCGGTGGTAGATGCGGCGAAGATCCGGCGTTCGGGCTTTGCGGTGGTCAGCGGTCAGGTGAGCAAAATCGAACGCAATCGCGGCAGAGTCTGGATCGAGTTGCAGGGCTCGCTGGTATTACACATTGCGCCCAATCAGGTGGCCACGTTCGACAGTGTGCTGTTGAAGGGTTTGCAGGGCCAATCCATCGAGGCACGCGGCTGGGTGCTGGACCGTTCCCGACGCGGCGGCCTGAAAAAAGGCCAGGCGCGCTGGCTGCTGCCACTGACCGATCCCGGCATGCTTCAGCGGGTGCCGTAAGAAAAAAATTGTAGACATTTTTTAGCGCGATTGTGAACAGTTGAGCCCTTGTATCTCGTGGCTCTTGGCCAAAAGTCGTAGGGCAGGGCCCTTGACACCTGTGACTGCCCAGTCTTGTGGGGACTTTGCGACACGCGTATCCTCGGCGGTCCGTCGACCAACAGTAAAAGCGGAATGCCGATATGTCTGATTTGAAAACTGCCGCTCTCGAATATCATGCCCATCCTCGTCCAGGAAAGCTGAGTGTAGAGCTCACCAAAGCCACTGCCACCGCCCGCGACCTGTCGCTGGCCTACAGCCCTGGCGTTGCCGAGCCCGTACGTGAAATCGCCCGGGATCCTGAACTGGCCTACAAGTACACCGGCAAAGGCAACCTGGTTGCAGTGATCTCTGATGGCACCGCGATCCTCGGCCTGGGTAACCTCGGCCCATTGGCGTCCAAGCCAGTCATGGAAGGTAAAGGCGTGCTGTTCAAGCGCTTCGCCGGCATTGACGTATTCGATATCGAAGTGGATTCCGAAAGCCCGCAGGCTTTCATCGACACCGTCAAGCGCATCTCCATCACCTTCGGTGGCATCAACCTGGAAGACATCAAGGCACCTGAGTGCTTCGAGATCGAAAAGGCCCTGATCGAACAGTGCGACATCCCGGTATTCCACGATGACCAGCACGGCACCGCGATCGTTACCGCGGCCGGCATGATCAACGCCCTGGAAATCGCTGGCAAAACCCTCGGCGAAGCCAAGATCGTTTGCCTGGGCGCCGGCGCTGCGGCCATCTCCTGCATGAAGTTGCTG
This sequence comes from Pseudomonas sp. 32A, assembly GCF_052682255.1. Classification (NCBI taxonomy): domain Bacteria; kingdom Pseudomonadati; phylum Pseudomonadota; class Gammaproteobacteria; order Pseudomonadales; family Pseudomonadaceae; genus Pseudomonas; species Pseudomonas sp. 32A. The sequence continues at coordinate 233,087 of NZ_JBQYLY010000001.1, forward strand.
GTGAGCATGGGCGCCAAGCTGGAAAACATCTACATGGTCGACAGCAAGGGCGTTGTGCAGTCCGAGCGTACCGACCTGAACCAGTACAAGGCGATGTTCGCGCATCCGTCCTCCAAGCGTACCCTGGCTGACGCCCTTGACGGTGCAGACGTGTTCGTTGGCCTGTCCGGCCCGAACCTGCTGAGCGCCGAAGGCCTCAAGTCCATGGCTGCCAACCCGATCGTGTTCGCGTGCTCCAACCCTGATCCGGAAATCTCCCCGGAACTGGCCCACGCTACCCGTAACGACGTGATCATGGCCACCGGCCGTTCGGACTACCCGAACCAGGTCAACAACGTACTGGGCTTCCCGTTCATCTTCCGTGGTGCCCTGGACGTTCGCGCCAAGCGCATCAACGAAGAAATGAAAGTGGCTGCCGCCAACGCCCTGCGCGAACTGGCCAAGCTGCCGGTACCGCAGGACGTTTGTGACGCCTACGGCGGTGCGAAACTGGAATTCGGTCGTGAGTACATCATCCCGAAACCAATGGATAAGCGCCTGATCACCCTGATCTCCGATGCCGTGGCTAAAGCTGCGATCGAGACTGGCGTGGCTACCCTGCCGTATCCGAAGAACTACCCGCTGAAAAGCGTGGACGATGTGTTCAACGGCTAAGCCGTTGTAGCGCACCAACAAAAAGCCCCGGCTCTTGCGAGTCGGGGCTTTTTTTGTGGCTGGCAATTGGCTCGAGCCTGGCGGTGATCCAACTGTGGGAGCGGGCTTGCTCGCGAAGACGGTGTGTCAGTCGGCCCATCTGAGCCTGATACTCCGCTTTCGCGAGCAAGCCCGCTCCCACATTGGATCTGCGTGTTAGAACAAGTCGATCGGTGCCGCCTCATCCGCCGGCAGCGGGCTGCCCGGTGCAACGCCGTTGCCCAGTTCGTTGACCGACGGCGGCGTGTCCTCGCTCTTGAACAGCTCAAAGTACGCATTCGGCGTGCTCGGCGCTGCCGCACGACCGCTGACCGGGTCGATTCGCAGGCTGAGTATGCCTTCCGGCTCCGGCTGGGTATGCGGCGGCATATCCTTCAGCGCAGCCCCCATGTAGCTCATCCAGATCGGCAGCGCGACGGTGCCGCCGAACTCCCGGCGACCGAGGCTTTCCGGCTGGTCGTAACCGGTCCATACGGTGGTCACGTAGTCGGCGTTGTAGCCCGAGAACCATGCATCCTTGGAGTCGTTGGTGGTACCGGTCTTGCCGGCGATGTCGGAGCGGCCCAGGGCCAGGGCGCGACGCCCCGTACCTTTCTTGATCACGTCTTCCAGGATGCTGTTGAGGATGTAGGTGGTGCGGCCATCCACGATACGCTCGGCCACGGCAGGCGCTTGCGGCGCGGCAGGTGTGGCAGGTGCGTCCGCTGCCGGGGCTTCGCCTGGCGTCGGCTCGATGGTGATGCCGCCGTTGGTCGGAGCTGCCTGGCCGTCAGTGGCTGCAATTCCATTGACCACATCGCCCGGTACCCGTGGCGGGTTGGCGGTGAACAGGGTTTCGCCGCTACGGCTTTCGATCTTGTCGATCAGGTACGGGGTGATCTTGTAGCCGCCGTTGGCAAAGGTGCTCCAGCCGGTGGCGATTTCCATCGGCGTCAGCGTGGCGGTACCCAGTGCCAGGGACAGGTTGGGCGGCAGGTCCGATTTGTTGAAGCCGAAGCGGGTGATGTAGTCGATGGTCTTGCCTACGCCCATCGCCTGCAGCAAGCGGATCGACACCAGGTTACGCGACTTGTACAGCGCTTCGCGGACGCGGATCGGGCCGAGGAAGGTGTTGGTGTCGTTCTTCGGACGCCAGACCTTGTCCAGGTACTCGTCGACAAACACGATCGGCGCATCGTTGACCAGGCTGGCGGCGGTGTAGCCGTTATCCAGGGCGGCGCTGTAGATGAACGGCTTGAAGCTGGAGCCCGGCTGGCGCTTGGCCTGGGTGGCGCGGTTGTAGTTGCTCTGCTCGAAGGCAAACCCACCGACCAGGGCGCGAATCGCACCGTTCTGCGGGTCAAGCGACACCAGGGCGCCCTGTGCCACCGGCACCTGGCTGAATTTCAGACTGTCGTCCTTCTGGCGCTGCACACGAATCAGGTCACCGACCTGCGCCACGTCCGACGGCTGCTTGGGCATCGCCCCCATGCTGTTGGTGTTCAGGAGCGGGCGAGCCCATTTCATGCTGTCCCACGACACATGTTCTTCGCCGGTGCGGGTCAGTACCTGCAGGCCATCTTTCTTCACCTGAGTGACGATGGCGGGCTCAAGGCCGCTGATCGGGCGTTGTTTGCCCAGTTCGACGGTCCAGGCGCTGAGGGTCTTGCCCGGCAGGCGCGATTCGGGGCCGCGGTAGCCGTGACGCTGGTCGTAGGCGACCAGGCCATCGTGTACCGACTTGTTGGCGATTTCCTGCAGGTTGCTAGGAATCGTCGTGGTCACGCGGAAACCTTCAGTGTACGCCTCGCTGCCATAACGGCCGACCATCTCGGCACGGGCCATTTCGGCGATATACGGGGCATTCACTTCCGGCGTCGGCACGTGATAGCTGGCGTTCAACGGCTCGGCCACCGCACTTTCGTATGCGGCCTGGTCGATTTTGCCCAGCTTGTACATGCGGCCCAGGATCCAGTCGCGGCGCTCTTTACTGCGCGCCGGGTTGGCCAGCGGGTTGAAGCGCGAAGGGGCCTTGGGCAGGCCGGCAATCATCGCCATCTGCGCCAGGCTGGCGTCACGAATCGACTTGCCGTAGTAAACCTGCGAAGCCGCCTCGATGCCGTAGGCGCGGTTGCCGAGGTAGATCTTGTTGACGTACAGCTCAAGGATCTCGTCCTTGGTCAGCTGACGTTCGATCTGCAGCGCCAGGAGAATTTCCGTGGCCTTGCGGGAAAAGCTGCGTTCGCTGGTGAGGAAGAAGTTCTTCGCGACCTGCATGGTAATGGTGCTGCCACCGGACTGAATGTGTCCGCTTTTTACCAGCTGCGTGGCCGCCCGCACCAGGCTGCTTGGGTCAACGCCATAGTGGTTGGCGAAATTATCGTCTTCAGCCGACAGCAGGGCGTTGATGAAATTGGGTGGAATGTCGGCGAAACGGATCGGTGTACGGCGCATTTCGCCGAACTCCGCGATCAGTTTTTCATCGCTGCTGTAGACCCGCAAAGGAATCTGCAACTGGATACTTCTCAGGGCCTCTACGGAGGGCAAACCCGGACTAAGGTAGAGATAGGCCCCGCTGAGCACGAGCATCAGCCCGCAGACGATCGCGACAATGGAGTACCCGAAAAACTTCAGCAGACGAATCAAGGCTTTTGGATTTCCAAGGAAAAGAATGGGTTAGGCGTCGGGGCATGCACGGCAAGCGGTGGATCGACCCGGCCAGCAGATAAACGCGGGAAAAAACGCTGGGCATTAAAGCATTTTTCGGCTTCGGGCGTCATTCGTGCCGCTCATACAAGCCGACCGAATGCAGGAAGCCTGGCAACAATCAGTCCGTAAGACAGGGAAAGTTTTGGGGAGTTTTATGATAAAGGGATTTTTCAGGCGAAAAGCCGATGCCGTCCTGGGTATCGACATCAATGACGCCGGCGTCAAGCTGGTGGAACTCGAGGTTTCAGGCAGCGGCTACAGCGTCCGCGGCTACGCCATGCAGCCGCTGCCGGCCCATGCGGTGGTCGACAGTAACGTGGTGGATTTTGATGCCGTCGCGCAGGCCCTTTCCAGAGCACTGGCACAGGTGCATACCTCGCTCCGACAGGCCGCCGTGGCCGTCGCCGGGCCTTCGGTGATCACCCGTGTGCTCGAGATGGACGCCGGGCTCTCTGATGCAGAAATGGTGCAACGAATCCACGGGGAAGCGGACCAGTACATTCCTTATCCGCTGGAGGATGTGGCCATCGACTTTCAGGTGCAGGGCCCGTCGGCCCATGACTCGCAAAGCGTCGATGTGCTGCTGGTTGCCTGCCTCAAGGAACAGGTCGAGGCCCGCGAGGCGGTTTTGGCCCTGGCGGGCCTGGGGGCGCGCATCGTGGATGTCGAAGCATTTGCATTGGCTCGCGCGGGCAGGCAGGCTTCGGACAGCATCACGCCGGGCCGTCGTGTCGATGGCGCGCAATGGGCCGTGGATGCCCAGGGAATGGGAGTGGCCTGCGGGTTGGCCCTGAGGAGTTTCGACTGATGACACGAATCAACCTGCTGCCGTGGCGCGCAGAACGGAATGAGCGGCGGCGCAAGTATTTTCTGGTGTTCTTGCTGGTTGCTGCGGCTGTGGCGCTGGTTGCGGTATGGCTGGCAGACCAGGTGATCGATCGCGCAATTGACCGGCAATTGGCCCGCAACAGCCAGTTGAGCCAGGGCGTGACCGGGCTCGACTCGCGAATGAAAGCGATCGACGAGTTGCATGAGCAACGCCAGCAGCTGATGGAGCGGATGAAAGTTGTCCAGGGTTTGCAGGACGACCGTTCGGCCGGTGCTCAGTTGCTGGATCAACTGGCCCGTGCCGTGCCGGAGGGTGTGCAATTGCGTGAAGTCAGCGTTGATGGTGGTTCTGTCTCGATCAGCGGCACTGCCGAATCGAACCAGGACGTTGCTCAGTTCATGCGTGGTCTCGAGGCTGCCGACGACTTGCAGTCGCCCCGGCTTCAACGGGTTCGTGGCGCGCAAGTGGGCGACGGCAATGGCTTTCAGTTGACGGTTCGCCATGGTCATTCGGATGAGGTAGGCCAATGAGGGGGGCGTCAGGCCTGCGAAGGCTGACGGAACTCGACATCGCCCAGCTCTACCGAAACGCCGCCGACTGGCCGCTGCCGGGCAAGGCTTTGCTGGGTGGTGCGGTGGTTTGCCTGCTGTGGATAGCGGGCAACAGCTTCTACTTGAGCGGGGCGCGAGAGCAATTGCGCCAGCTGGAGGCGCAGGAAGTGGCGCTTGAGCAGCAGGTTGCGCTGAAGACCGTTCAGGTGGCCGGGCTGGAGTCTCAGGCCCGCGACTTCAAAACGATGCAAGGCCGTTTCACCAATCTGTTGCGGCAGTTGCCTGCCGATACCGAAGTGCCCGGCCTGCTTGAAGACATTGGGCGCCTGAGTGCCGCCAATGGCCTGGCGCTGGAAGCCATCGACCTGCTGGATGACCAGCCTCGCACCCTGTACATCGAGTCGCCCATGCGGATTGACGTGACCGGGACTTTTCACGATCTGGCGGCGTTCATCAGCGGCATGGCTGGCATGCCAAGGATCGTCACGGTGCATGACTTGGCGTTCAGCCATGTTGATCCCTCGGGGTTGCGCCTCAGTCTGGTGGCGAAGACTTATCGCTACAACCGTCAAGCGGGTGATGATCTGGAGGCTGATTTGCACCAACCGTCGCCGGCGCTCGCCGAGCCGGTTGCCTACGATTTTTCATCCTTGCGCGATCCTTTTCAGTCGCCCTCTCGTCAACGGGTGCGGCCCGTCGGGCGACCGGCCGCGGGACCTGACTTCGCCAGGCCGCGCGGAGTACTTGAAAGCGTTGCGCTGGATCAGTTTGAAATGGTTGGAACCTTGTCCCTGGGTACACAAACCTTCGCACTGCTGCGCGGCGCGTCGTCTGTCCATCGGTTGGCAATCGGCGATTACCTGGGGCCGGACCATGGGCGCATCACGGCAATCCACGACTCCCATGTCGAACTGGCCGAGCTTTTCCCGGATGGCCAGGGCGCTTGGCTGGAACGCTCGCAAACCCTTGCACTGAACGCTAACTCATAACGGAAACAAACAATGAAAAGGACTTTTTCGTCCTTCGGTGTGGCGCTATGGATAGCGTTCACGGCACCGATGGTCATGGCTGTGCCCAATCGAATCGACCTGATTCACCTGCCGCCACCTGGCAATACGCCTCTGAGTACCGAGCGCGTGGCATTTACCGGCGACAAGCTGTCCCTCAACTTCCAGAACATCGAACTGCGCGCGGTGTTGCAGCAGATTGCCGACGTTGCCGGCCTCAACCTGGTGGCCAGCGACGACGTGCAGGGGGCGATCACCTTGCGGCTCAAGGACGTGCCTTGGGACCAGGCGCTGGACCTGGTGCTGCAAACCAAGGGGTTGGATAAGCGTGTGACGGCCAATGTGCTGCTGGTCGCGCCGGCCGAAGAACTGGCTGCCCGGGAGCTGCTGGTGCTGGAGTCGCGCAAGCAAATGACCGAGCTGGCGCCGCTGCGCCGCGAGCTGCTGCAAGTGAATTACGCCAAGGCTTCGGACCTGGCCAAGTTGTTTCAGTCGGCCGTGGGCCTGGAAGGTGCCACCGATGAGCGCGGCTCGGTGGCGGTGGATGATCGCACCAACAACATCATCGCCTACCAGACCCAGGAGCGGCTGGAGGAGCTGCGCAAGATTGTGGCGCAACTGGATATTCCGGTAAGACAGGTGATGATCGAGGCGCGGATCGTTGAGGCCAATGTGGATTACGACAAAAGCCTGGGGGTGCGCTGGGGCGGGCAGATGAATCGGGGTAACTGGAGCGCTGGCGGGATCAGGAAACCGCTGGCCGAGGGCGCCGAGCCGCCTGAAAACCCGCCCAGCTCGCCCTTTGTTGATATGGGCACGGTCAACGGCAGTGCCGGCCTGGGGATCGCCTTTATCACCGACAACCTGTTGCTGGACCTGGAGCTTAGCGCCATGGAAAAAACCGGTAACGGTGAAATCGTCTCGCAGCCCAAGGTCGTCACTTCCGACAAGGAAACCGCACGAATCCTCAAGGGCACCGAGATTCCCTATCAGGAATCCAGCTCCACCGGCGCCACCTCGGTGTCGTTCAAGGAAGCCTCGCTGTCATTGGAGGTAACGCCGCAAATCACCCCGGACGGCTGGGTGAACATGGAGGTCAAGGTCACCAAGGATGAGCCCGACTACCTGAACAAGCTCAATGACGTGCCGCCGATCAAGAAAAACGAGGTCAACGCCAAGGTGCTGGTGAGGGACGGCGAGACCATCGTGATTGGCGGGGTTTTCTCCAATACTCAAAGCAAAGTGGTAGATAAAGTGCCATTTTTGGGCGAGGTGCCGTATCTTGGCCGCCTTTTCCGGCGGGATGTGGTTTCGGAGAAAAAATCCGAGCTGCTGGTATTCCTGACTCCGCGTATTATGAATAACCAGGCGATTGCTGTGAGTCGTTGATTCTGTGCGAAATTTGATTCTTGTTGGACCGATGGGGGCTGGAAAAAGCACCATCGGCCGTTTGCTGGCCAAAGAGCTGCGCCTGCCATTCAAAGACTCCGATAAGGAAATTGAATTGCGCACGGGCGCCAATATCCCGTGGATCTTCGATAAGGAAGGCGAACTGGGCTTTCGCGACCGCGAGCAAGCGATGATTGCCGAGCTGTGCGGCTGTGACGGCGTGGTATTGGCCACCGGCGGCGGCGCGGTGATGCGCGATGAGAATCGTCGGGCGCTGCACGCCGGCGGTCGCGTGGTTTATCTGCATGCTTCTGTCGAGCAGCAGGTGGGCCGCACCGCTCGCGATCGCAATCGCCCGTTGTTGCGTACCGCCGACCCGGCAAAAACCCTGCGGGACCTGCTGACGCTGCGCGACCCGCTGTATCGGGAAATCGCCGATCTGGTGGTGGAAACCGATGAGCGGCCGCCGCGAATGGTCGTTCTCGACATTCTTGAGCGCCTGGCGCAGTTGCCACCCCGTTAAAGCCCGAGCCGAAATGCGCTATCCTCGGCGGCGCGTCATGACCGTCCGAGTTGTGGCGTAGAGCCATCAGGCGACGTCAGATCCCGACGATGCCGACAACGTTAATGTAGGGCAGGACGCCTGCTTTCATCTTCAACGCGGGGACACATGCAGACACTTAAGGTCGATCTTGGCGAGCGCAGCTACCCGATCCATATTGGCGAAGGTTTGTTGGACCAGCCCGAGTTGCTCGCACCGCATATTGCCGGGCGGCAAGTGGCGATCATCTCCAATGAAACGGTTGCGCCGCTGTATCTTGAGCGTCTGAGCCGCAGCCTCGCGGCGTACTCGGTGATCTCGGTGGTGTTGCCCGACGGCGAGGCCTTCAAAACCTGGGAAACCCTGCAACTGATCTTTGATGGCCTGCTGACTGCCCGTCATGACCGTCGCACCACCGTGGTGGCGCTGGGCGGCGGCGTGATCGGCGATATGGCCGGCTTTGCGGCCGCCTGCTACCAGCGCGGCGTGGACTTTATCCAGGTGCCGACCACGTTGCTGTCCCAGGTCGATTCGTCGGTGGGCGGCAAGACCGGTATCAACCATCCGCTGGGCAAGAACATGGTCGGCGCGTTCTATCAGCCGAATGTCGTGCTGATCGACACCGCCACCCTCAATACCTTGCCGCCCCGCGAGCTGTCGGCGGGCCTGGCGGAAGTCATCAAGTACGGCCTGATCTGCGACGAGCCGTTCCTGACCTGGCTTGAAGAGCATGTCGACGCGCTGCGCTCTCTCGACCAGGTGGCGCTGACCGAAGCGATTTCCCGCTCCTGCGCTGCCAAGGCGTTGGTGGTGAATGCCGACGAACGTGAGTCCGGTGTGCGCGCCACGTTGAACCTCGGCCACACCTTCGGCCATGCGATCGAGACTCACATGGGCTATGGTGTGTGGTTGCATGGAGAGGCCGTAGCGGCTGGCACTGTGATGGCATTGGAGATGTCGCAACGCCTGGGCTGGATCAGCGCCCAGGAGCGTGATCGCGGGATCCGCCTGTTCCAGCGCGCCGGGTTACCGGTCATTCCTCCCGAGGAGATGACTGAGGCAGATTTTCTCGAACATATGGCAATAGACAAGAAAGTGATCGACGGTCGACTGCGACTGGTGCTGTTGCGCCGAATGGGCGAAGCGGTAGTGACCGACGATTATCCGAAAGAGATTTTACAGGCCACGCTGGGAGCGGATTACCGCGCCCTGGCCCAGCTTAAAGGTTAATAAGATCCCGATGACTAGTTTGCATGCCGACGAGGCGTTCCTCGGCCATTACCAGTTAAGCCACGACCCTTTTGCTCCGCGGGTGCCTGGTTTCAAATTTTTCCCTGCGCAACGCAAGCCGGTGCTCGGGCAGTTGCACCACCTCGCGCGCTACAGCCAGCTGTTGCTGGTGGTTACCGGCCCTCTGGGCAGCGGCAAGACTTTGCTGCGTCAGGCGCTGGTGGCCAGCACCAACAAGCAGTCGGTACAGAGCGTGGTGGTTTCCGCCCGTGGTGCCGGTGATGCGGCGGGCGTGTTGCGCCAAGTGGCACAGGCCCTGGACGTGTCCACTGCCGAGCCGAATGCGATCCTCAAGCAAGTGGTGCAACTGGGCCTGACCGGCCAGGAAGTCTACCTGCTGGTGGACGACGCCGAGCAGCTCGACGAATCCGCCCTGGAAGCGTTGCTGGCCCTGGCGGCCGGTACGCCTGAAGGTCGTCCGCATGTGTTCCTGTTCGGCGAGTCTTCGCTGATTGCCGAACTTGAGCAGATCAGCGGCGAGCAGGAACTGTTCCACGTCATCGAATTGCAGCCTTACGAAGAAGAAGAAACCCGCGAATACCTCGCCCAACGGCTGGAAGGCGCAGGGCAGGGCATCGAACTTTTCTCTGCTTCGCAGATCTCTGATATTCACGAAAGCTCCGACGGCTGGCCTGGCACCATCAACCAGGTTGCCCGCGATGCCATGATCGAAGCCATGATTGCCAGCCGCTCTGCGGTCAAGCGTCCAAAGATGGGGTTCACTATGCCTAAGAAGCACGTATTGGCAATTTCTGCCGTTGTCGTGGTCGCTGTCGCCGCCGCCTGGTTGATTCCAGGTCGCAACAAGGCCCCGACCACCGCTGGCGCGCCAACCGAACAGGCGCAGTTGCCACTGGGCAAACCAACACCGAACGTTGAGTTCGCCAACTCCGGCCAACCCACCAACCTGCCGATGGTCGGCCAGCCAGTGATGCGCGGCCCGCTCGCCGAAGAAGCCGGCGGGATTTCCGAAGGCGACGATGGCGTGCCGGTAGAGGGCTCCAGCGCCACGCCACCGACCGTGACCACCACCGCGCCACCTGCGGGCGTGCCGGCGGGTCAGCCAGCTGCCAAGCCGGCACCGGCACCGACGCCTGCGCCTGCTCAGGTCGCTACCGCCAAGCCAGCGCCAGCTGCGAAGCCAGTAGCCCCGGCGCCGGTGGCCAAACCCGCGCCTGCCACCAAGCCTGCTGAAAAACCGGTGACCGTGGCCAAGGCCGGCGCTGCTGGCAGCAGCTGGTACACCAGCCAGCCTACCGGTAACTTCGTGGTGCAGATCCTGGGCACCAGCTCCGAAGCCAACGCTCAGGCGTTCGTGAAAGAGCAGGGCGGCGAGTACCGTTATTTCAAGAAAGTGCTCAACGGCAAGCCTCTCTTCGTGATCACTTACGGCAACTTCTCCAGCCGCGCAGCAGCTGAATCCGCTATCAAGGCCTTGCCAGCGAAGGTTCAGGCTGGTAAACCTTGGCCTCGCACTGTCGCCAGCGTCCAACAGGAACTGGCAACAACTCGCTGAAGATTCGGCGGCCTTACCCAGGCCGCCTCTCCCGGCACCTCAAAAAAATCCGCAAGTGCGTGCTGCCTTCCAGGTCGCGCGCTTTGTGGTGTCTGCGTCACAGTAGCTTTTGAGTCGTAGCGGTCAGAATTAAAAAAGTTTTGACTAGCACAGCATATCGCTTTAAACCTTTCATAAATGCGACATAGATTTGCGACATTTCGTCGCTAAATTTGTGAGCGTCTGTGTCGGTGTGTACAATGACCTCCCTTTTGCCCCCGCTAAGCCGGCGTACGTTCGGCGTGGAAGGTAACCGGTTGAATTGAAAAGAAATTTGCCTCGAAATAAGAGGCAGCCTGGTGAGAAAGTGTCTATGAAAGCAGGTCTGTACCAACCCGATGAATTCAAGGATAACTGCGGTTTCGGCCTGATAGCCCATATGCAGGGCGAGCCCAGTCATACCCTTTTGCAAACGGCCATCGAGGCCCTGACCTGCATGACCCACCGCGGTGGGATCAACGCCGACGGCAAGACCGGTGACGGTTGCGGCTTGCTGATTCAAAAGCCCGACCAGTTCCTGCGCGCAGTCGCCAAGGAGCATTTCGGCGCTGATTTGCCCAAGCAATACGCCGTGGGCATGGTGTTCTTCAACCAGGACCCGGTAAAAGCCGAAGCCGCTCGCGAGAACATGAACCGCGAGATCCTGGCCGCTGGCCTGCAACTGGTCGGCTGGCGCAAAGTGCCGATCGACACCAGCGTACTCGGCCGCCTGGCCCTGGAGCGCCTGCCCCAGATCGAACAAGTGTTCATCGCCGGCGATGGCCTGAGCGACCAGGACATGGCGATCAAGCTGTTCACATCGCGTCGTCGTTCGTCCGTGGCCAACGCCGCCGACACCGACCACTACATCTGCAGCTTTTCCCACAAGACCATCATTTATAAAGGCCTGATGATGCCGGCGGACTTGACCGCCTTCTATCCAGACCTGAGCGATGAGCGCCTGCAAACCGCAATCTGCGTGTTCCACCAGCGCTTCTCCACCAACACCCTGCCGAAATGGCCGCTGGCCCAGCCATTCCGCTTCCTCGCCCACAACGGCGAGATCAACACCATCACCGGCAACCGCAACTGGGCTGTAGCCCGTCGCACCAAGTTCGCCAACGACCTGATGGACCTGGAAGAGCTCGGCCCGCTGGTCAACCGCGTGGGTTCCGACTCCTCCAGCATGGACAACATGCTCGAACTGATGGTCACCGGCGGCATCGACCTGTTCCGTGGCGTGCGCATGATCATTCCACCTGCGTGGCAGAACGTTGAGACCATGGACCCCGACCTGCGGGCGTTCTATGAGTACAACTCGATGCACATGGAGCCGTGGGACGGCCCGGCCGGCGTGGTGATGACCGACGGTCGCTACGCCGTGTGCCTGCTCGACCGTAACGGCCTGCGCCCGGCGCGTTGGGTGACCACCACCAACGGCTTTATCACCCTGGCGTCGGAAATCGGCGTGTGGAACTACAAGCCGGAAGATGTGATCGCCAAGGGCCGTGTCGGCCCGGGCCAGATCCTCGCCGTGGACACCGAAACCGGTCAGATCCTTGACACCGATGCCATCGACAACCGCTTGAAGTCTCGTCATCCGTACAAGCAATGGCTGCGCAAGAATGCCCTGCGCATCCAGGCGACCATGGAAGACAACGACCACGGCTCGGCTTTCTACGACGTCGACCAGCTCAAGCAGTACATGAAAATGTACCAGGTCACCTTCGAAGAACGTGACCAGGTACTGCGCCCACTGGGCGAGCAAGGCTACGAAGCCGTCGGTTCCATGGGCGATGACACGCCAATGGCCGTGCTGTCCCAGCGCGTGCGCACGCCGTACGACTATTTCCGCCAGCAGTTCGCCCAGGTGACCAACCCGCCGATCGACCCGCTGCGCGAAGCCATCGTGATGTCCCTGGAAGTGTGCCTCGGTGCCGAGCGCAACATTTTCCAGGAATCGCCTGAGCACGCTTCCCGCGTGATCCTCAGCTCGCCGGTCATTTCTCCGGCCAAGTGGCGTTCGTTGATGACCCTGGACCGCCCGGGCTTCGACCGGCAGATCATCGACCTGAACTACGACGAGAGCCTCGGCCTTGAAGCCGCTGTGCGCAACGTCGCCGATCAGGCTGAAGAAGCCGTGCGCGCCGGCCGTACCCAGATCGTGCTGACCGACCGTCATATTGCCCCGGGCAAGCTGCCGATCCACGCCTCCCTGGCCACCGGCGCAGTGCACCATCGCCTGACCGAAAAGGGCCTGCGTTGCGACTCCAACATCCTGGTTGAAACCGCCACAGCCCGCGACCCGCATCACTTTGCGGTGTTGATCGGCTTCGGCGCTTCGGCGGTGTACCCGTTCCTCGCGTACGAAGTACTCGGCGACCTGATCCGTACCGGTGAAGTCCTGGGCGACCTCTACGAGGTGTTCAAGAACTACCGGAAAGGCATCACCAAGGGCCTGTTGAAGATCCTGTCGAAGATGGGCATCTCCACCGTCACGTCGTACCGTGGCGCACAGCTGTTCGAAGCCATCGGCCTGTCGGAAGAAGTCTGCGACATGAGCTTCCGTGGCGTGCCAAGCCGCATCAAGGGCGCGCGTTTCGTCGACATCGAAGCCGAACAGAAAGCCCTGGCAGCCGAAGCCTGGAGCGCGCGCAAGCCGATCCAGCAAGGCGGCCTGCTGAAGTTCGTCCACGGTGGTGAATACCACGCCTACAACCCGGATGTGGTCAGCACCCTGCAAGCTGCCGTGCAGCAGGGCGACTACGCCAAGTTCAAGGAATACACCGCGCTGGTGGATAACCGTCCGGTGTCGATGATCCGCGACCTGTTCAAGGTGAAGACCCTGGATACGCCGTTGGCCATCAGCGAGATCGAACCGCTGGAATCGATCCTCAAGCGTTTCGACTCCGCCGGTATTTCCCTGGGCGCCTTGTCGCCTGAGGCTCACGAAGCCCTGGCCGAAGCCATGAACCGCCTGGGTGCGCGTTCCAACTCCGGCGAAGGCGGTGAAGACCCGGCCCGCTATGGCACCATCAAGAGCTCGAAAATCAAGCAGGTTGCCACCGGCCGTTTTGGTGTAACCCCGGAATACCTGGTCAACGCCGAAGTGCTGCAGATCAAGGTTGCCCAGGGCGCCAAACCGGGTGAGGGCGGACAGCTGCCAGGCGGCAAGGTCAACGGCCTGATCGCCAAGCTGCGTTATGCGGTGCCGGGCGTGACCCTGATTTCGCCACCGCCGCACCACGACATCTACTCCATCGAGGATTTGTCGCAGCTGATTTTCGACTTGAAACAAGTCAACCCGCAGGCCCTGGTCTCGGTGAAACTGGTCGCAGAAGCCGGCGTGGGCACCATCGCCGCCGGTGTGGCCAAGGCCTATGCCGACCTGATCACCATCTCCGGCTACGACGGCGGCACCGGCGCTTCGCCGCTGACCTCCATCAAGTACGCCGGCGCACCGTGGGAACTGGGCCTGGCTGAAACCCACCAGACCCTGCGCGGCAACGACCTGCGCGGCAAAGTCCGGGTGCAGACCGACGGTGGCCTGAAGACCGGCCTCGACGTGATCAAGGCCGCGATCCTCGGCGCCGAAAGCTTCGGCTTCGGCACCGCGCCCATGATCGCCCTGGGCTGCAAATACCTGCGCATCTGCCACCTGAACAACTGCGCCACCGGCGTGGCGACCCAGAACGAGAAGCTGCGCAAGGACCACTACATCGGTACCGTCGACATGGTGGTGAATTTCTTCACCTACGTCGCCGAAGAAACCCGTGAGTGGCTGGCCAAGCTGGGCGTGCGTTCGCTGGAAGAGCTGATCGGCCGTACCGACCTGCTGGACATCCTCGAAGGCCAGACCGCCAAGCAACAGCACCTGGACCTGACGCCGCTGTTGGGCAGTGATCACATCCCGGCCGACAAGCCACAGTTCTGCCAGGTTGACCGCAACCCGCCGTTCGACAAGGGCCTGCTGGCCGAGAAGATGGTCGAGATGGCCAGTTCGTCGATCAACGACGCAAGCGGCGGCGAATTCGCCCTGGATATCTGCAACTGCGACCGTTCCATCGGCGCACGCATCTCCGGCGAAATCGCGCGCAAGCACGGCAACCAGGGCATGTCCAAGGCGCCGATCACCTTCCGCTTCAAGGGCACCGCTGGCCAGAGCTTCGGTGTGTGGAACGCCGGTGGCCTGAACATGTACCTCGAAGGCGACGCCAACGACTACGTGGGCAAGGGCATGACCGGCGGCAAGCTGGTCATCGTTCCGCCGGTCGGCAGCGTCTACAAGACTCAAGACAGTGCCATCATCGGCAACACCTGCCTGTACGGCGCAACCGGCGGCAAGCTGTTCGCCGCCGGTACGGCCGGTGAGCGGTTCGCGGTGCGTAACTCCGGTGCCCACACCGTGGTTGAAGGCACCGGCGATCACTGCTGCGAATACATGACCGGTGGTTTTGTCGCGGTGCTGGGCAAGACTGGCTACAACTTCGGTTCGGGCATGACCGGCGGTTTCGCCTACGTGCTGGACCAGGACAACACCTTCGTCGACAAGGTGAACCACGAGTTGGTGGAGATCCAGCGGATCAGCGGCGAAGCGATGGAATCCTATCGCAACCACTTGCAGCATGTGCTGGACGAATACGTCGAGGAAACCAACAGCGAATGGGGTCGTAACCTCGCTGAAAACCTCGATGACTACCTGCGTCGTTTCTGGCTGGTCAAGCCCAAGGCTGCCAACCTGAAATCGTTGCTTTCCAGCATCCGTGCCAACCCGCAGTGATATGCGCCTGAAGAGTTTGATGAGGTTTTAACATGGCTGAACGTCTGAATAACGACTTCCAGTTCATCGATGTCGGGCGCAAAGATCCGAAGAAGAAACTGTTGCGTCAACGCAAGAAAGAGTTCGTGGAAATCTACGAACCCTTCAAACCCCAGCACTCGGCCGACCAGGCCCACCGCTGCCTGGGTTGCGGTAATCCGTATTGCGAATGGAAGTGCCCGGTGCACAACTTCATTCCGAACTGGCTGAAGCTGGTGGCCGAGGGCAACATCCTCGCCGCCGCCGAGCTGTCGCACCAGACCAACACCCTGCCGGAAGTGTGCGGCCGGGTGTGCCCGCAGGACCGTCTGTGCGAGGGTGCGTGCACCCTCAACGACGGCTTCGGCGCGGTGACCATCGGTTCGGTGGAGAAGTACATCACCGACACCGCGTTCGCCATGGGCTGGCGCCCGGACATGTCCAAGGTCAAGCCGACCGGCAAGCGCGTCGCGATCATCGGCGCGGGCCCTGCGGGCCTGGGCTGTGCCGACGTGCTGGTACGTGGCGGCGTGACCCCGGTGGTGTTCGACAAGAACCCGGAAATCGGTGGCCTGCTGACCTTCGGCATTCCTGAGTTCAAGCTGGAAAAAACCGTACTGAGCCATCGTCGCGAAGTCTTCACCGGCATGGGTATCGAGTTCCGCCTCAATACCGAAATCGGCAAAGACGTGACCATGGAACAACTGCTCGAAGAATACGATGCCGTGTTCATGGGCATGGGCACCTACACCTACATGAAGGGCGGCTTTGCCGGTGAGGACCTGCCGGGCGTGTACGACGCTCTGGACTTCCTGATCGCCAACGTCAACCGCAACCTGGGCTTTGAAAAGTCGCCGGAAGATTTCGTCGACATGAAAGGCAAGAAGGTCGTGGTGCTGGGCGGTGGTGACACCGCGATGGACTGCAACCGTACTTCGATTCGCCAGGGTGCCAAGTCGGTGACCTGTGCCTACCGTCGTGACGAAGCCAACATGCCAGGCTCGCGAAAAGAGGTGAAAAACGCCAAGGAAGAAGGCGTGAAATTCCTCTATAACCGCCAGCCGATCGCTATCGTTGGCGAGGACCGTGTTGAAGGCGTGAAAGTGGTCGAGACCCGTCTCGGCGAGCCGGACGCCCGTGGCCGTCGCAGCCCTGAGCCGATCCCGGGTTCCGAAGAGATCATCCCGGCAGACGCCGTGGTCATCGCCTTCGGTTTCCGCCCAAGCCCGGCGCCGTGGTTCGAGCAGTTCGAAATCCAGACCGACAGCCAGGGCCGCGTTGTAGCCCCGGAACAAGGCCAGTACAAACACCAGACCAGCAACCCGAAAATCTTCGCCGGTGGCGACATGGTGCGCGGTTCTGACCTGGTAGTGACGGCCATCTTCGAAGGCCGCAACGCCGCCGAAGGTATCCTGGATTACCTGCAGGTCTGATCAAATTTCAGTTTGAAATGCGATCAAATGTGGGAGCTGGCTTGCCTGCGATGCAGGCAACTCGGTCTGTCAACCAGACCCGGTTGATGCTATCGCAGGCAAGCCAGCTCCCACACAAACCTCATTTCACATTGAGGTTTGTGTCGCCACTCATTGCGACAAATTGACCCGATAGACAAAAGGCACGGCTCTTGCCGTGCCTTTTGCGTCGCGCTCTGAGAAAATGCCCGCACTTTTTTTGCGGATGCCGACATGACTGCCCTCAAGAACGACCGTTTCCTTCGTGCCCTGCTCAAGCAACCCGTGGACGTCACCCCTGTGTGGATGATGCGCCAGGCCGGTCGCTACCTGCCGGAATACCGCGCCAGTCGCGCCCACGCCGGCGACTTCATGAGCCTGTGCATGAACCCGGAGTTCGCCTGCGAAGTCACCATGCAACCCCTGGACCGCTATCCACAGCTGGATGCGGCCATCCTGTTCTCCGATATCCTGACCATCCCTGATGCCATGGGCCAAGGCCTGTACTTCGAAACCGGCGAAGGCCCGCGTTTCAAGAAAGTCGTCAGCACCCTGGCCGACATCGAAGCCCTGCCGATCCCCGATCCCCACAAGGACCTGGGCTACGTCATGGACGCGGTCAGCACTATCCGCCGCGAGCTCAATGGCCGCGTGCCGCTGATCGGCTTCTCCGGCAGCCCGTGGACCCTGGCCACCTACATGGTCGAAGGCGGCTCGTCGAAAGACTTCCGCAAGACCAAGGCCATGCTCTACGACAACCCGCAAGCCATGCACCTGCTGCTGGACAAGCTGGCGCAGTCGGTCACCTCGTACCTGAACGGCCAGATCATGGCCGGCGCCCAAGCGGTGCAGATCTTCGATACCTGGGGCGGCAACCTCTCGGCGGCGGCGTATCAGGAATTCTCCCTGGCCTACATGCGCAAAATCGTCAGCGGCCTGATCCGCGAACACGAAGGCCGCAAAGTGCCGGTCATCCTATTCACCAAGGGCGGCGGCCTGTGGCTGGAAAGCATCGCCGACGCTGGCGCCGACGCGCTCGGCCTGGACTGGACCTGCGACATCGGCGAAGCCCGTCGCCGCGTGGGCAGCAAGGTCGCGCTGCAAGGCAACATGGACCCCACCGTGCTGTACGCCAAGCCGGAAGCCATCCGCACTGAAGTGGGCCGCATCCTCGCCAGCTACGGCAAAGGCAGCGGTCACGTATTCAACCTCGGCCATGGCATCACCCCGGAGGTTGATCCAGAGCACGCAGGCGCATTCCTGCGGGCGGTGCATGAGCTGTCGGCGCAATATCACGAGTAATCTCCCCGCATGAATGAGATCACCCTCTTTTTAGCAAGAGGGTGATCTTTCAGAATCAATATTTATCTATTGCGTTATTCTTCGGGAAGTTATTCTTTTCGGAGTTTTGTGCGTGTGTTTTTCGATTATAAATGCAGGGTGTTGTAAGAGTTATCTTTCGGATAAGTAATACATTGTTAGTTTTAGGAGCTTTCAAACGGTTTAAATAGATTTGTCCTACATAAGTTTTATTTGTGCTCCGTAAAATTCGGCCTCGATCAATCAGTATTAAGAAAACGCAGTCCGTTTTATTTAACACGGGTTTTGTTGAATAGTGATGAAGAGTATGAATTTTATGAATTGTATGAATGAAAAAAACGTGTTGCAGTGGGGTGGTTTATCCTCGTTGGCCTTGCTGAGTGTATTGCTGATGCCCGCGCAAACCGCGTTGGCTCATGGTTACTTGAATGATCCTCCGTCGCGGGCGTTTCTGTGCCAGAAAGGCTTGAACAAGGACTGCGGCGGTGCTCAGTACGAACCGCAAAGCGTCGGTGAAACCTTCAAGGGCTTTCCAGCCGGTGCAGGCGGGGCGCCCTTGCAGGGTCCGGTTGACGGCAAGATCGCCAGCGGCGGCATCGGCCTGTTTTCGGCCATGGACGCGCAGTCCGCAACCCGCTGGCACCAGACCGAGATAAAAGACCGAAACATTACGTTCTCCTGGCACTACACCGCAGCCCATCCGGCCACCAAGCACGAGTACTTCATCACAAAAAATGGCTGGAACCCGAACGAATCGCTCAAGCGTGCTTCGTTCGAGAGCACACCTTTCTGCACCAAGGATGGCGGCAACGTCCTGCCGGTTTCCGGTGAGAGGCAAGCGTGTGTAATCCCGCAAGACAAGAACGGGTCACACGTGATCCTGGGGGTCTGGACCGTTGGCGACACCGATGCTGCGTTTTACAACGTGGTCGACGTGAATATCCTCGCCGAGCCAGAGTTGCCAGGTGGCTGGACGAACGTGGGCAGCATCAGTCCCTCGGCTATATTGCTCCCAGGCGACAAGGTCAAGGCGCGGGCGTTCTCGGCCAATGGCGAGAGCGCTGCGCACACCGTGGAAATCGGCATCGACAATGCGCAGGAAGGCCTACCGCAGAACTGGGCGTTCAAGTTGGCTGAAAAAATCAACGCCACCCAGACCCTGATTCAAGCGGGTATACGCGACGAGCAGGGCGGCATTGCCCCGGTCAAAGGTCAGAATAATCTGTTCGCACAGAAAGACAGTGGCGTAGTCCGCTACGAGCTGGCGCTGGACGTTAAGGAAGACACCGAAGCCCGTATGGCATTGTCGGCGATTGCCAGCGAGTACGTCCTGGAAAAGGGTCTGACAAAGATGCGCTTTGCCATGATCGCCAACCGCGACATGAATATCGAAGCCACCTTGTTCAATACCAGCAACAAGCCCGTAGGCACGATCAAGACCCTGGCGAAGGGCAACAGCAACTGGCTTGAAATGGATGTGCGCAGTGAGCCTGGCATTCACCACATGACACTGCTGGGTACTACCGAAGATGGCCGCACCACTCGCCAAGACACCCAGCCGGTGAACCTGACAGGTGAGGGTGGCGCGAAGGACTATCACTTTGTATTCCCTGACGGCCTGGCCAGTTATGAAGCCGGCACCCGTGTGTTGCACCCGCAAACCGGTGAAGTCTATGAGTGCAAGCCGTTCCCGGCATCGGGCTATTGCAAGCAATACCTTCCAACCGCAAATGGTTTTGAACCGGGTGTAGGCCATCACTGGCAAACCGCCTGGGACCCCATCTAAACGTTGTGCTGAACAGGCCCAGGGCAAGTTGATTTGAACTTGCCCTGGGCAGTTTTTGCTGGACAGGTAGTTGATGAGTATTGGGTTTCAGCAGATGAAGAGTTTTAGTTGTTCAAAGGCTCAGACTGCACTTCATTGGCTGTCGGCTGTTGTTATCGTATGGCTATTGTTTTTCGGGCTTTATATCTCGCAACTTACAGTTGAATGCTTAACTGCGCAGTGGGCAGGGTTTGTTAATGGGGCGTTGGCTACATTATATATTCCAATAGTTGTGGGGCTTTACTGCTGTTTTTTTCAAGGCGGCTCGAGTCCTGGCAGCAAACGCTCCCGTGCTGTTGATCTTGGTGGTGCACATTGGTGGGGTGATCAAGCACGCCCTGTTCGGTCTTCGGGTGCTCAGAAACATGGCTTTTCGTCAGTCGAGCTGCAAGTGACAACGTGGTGAAGCATTCAGTGTCACGTTTTCCTCTGCTCAAGGTGCTCGCCATGGCCCTGACCTTCGGCTACGGGCTGATGTTGGCGTGGCAGGAATGGCAGTTTCGACAAGGGCAGGTGGCGGTCGTCCAGGCGCCTGTGTCCGTAGATACGGTTCGGGTGCCCGCACCCCTCAACACCCTGGCCGTAGCGACTGTGCTGGGCCTGACAGCCCACGGCAACCTTTTGAACAGCGCCGAACCGCTGACCTTGCGCGCCACTTTGATAGCCAGTGACAGCGAGTCCCGTGCGTTGCTGGCCGGGCCCGAGAGTGAACGTTTTTACCGGGCCGGCGAGCGGTTGCCCGGAGGCAGTCTGTTGCGCCGCGTTGAGCCGGGGCACGTAGTGCTTTGGCGGCAGGGGCGTGAAGAGGTGTTGAGGCTGCGGCCGGTTGGCGAGCGTTTTCTCCAGGTCCTCGAGTCGCCGCCTGCAGAGGCACTCCCGGACCCCTCTGCACGTCATCTAAGGCCAGTGGCCGAACAACCCAGGAGTGATTAAGCCCATGAACAACACCTTGAGGTGTCACGTCATGCGCTGCATTGTCGGCGTGGCCTGTATCGCCACCTTGTTCAACCTGGGCGCAGTGCAGGCACAGGAGCAACGCTGGCAGTTGACGATGAACAATGCCGAATTGCGCGACGTGGTCGAGGAAATATCCAGCATTCTCGGCACGACGGTGATCCTCGACCCGAAAGTCCAGGGTCGAATTACCGTCATGTCCCGTCAGGCGCTGGACCGCGAAGGCGTGCGGCGGCTGTTCTACAGCGTGCTGGATGCCCATGACTTCAGCGTGATCGATCAGGGTGACCAGATCCTTATTGTCCCGGTCGTACACGCCAAGTCGCGATCCGGGACTGAGAATGGACGCACACCTGCCTCTGCGCAGTTCATCACGCAGGTTATGCCGCTGGGCATCAGCAATGCCTCTGATTTGGCCGGCCTGGTGCGACCGCTGATCTCACCCAACGGCTATGTTGGCCCGTCGGTATCGGCCAATGCACTGGTGGTCACCGACACAGCATTTAACGTGCGTCGCATTGGTGAGGTCGTCCGGCAACTGGACTCGGGCGCGAGGAATACCCATGAGCTGGTGGAGGTGCGCCACGGCGTGGCGGCAGACATCGCACAGCTGATGGAGGCGTCCATCGGCAAGCAAAATGCCGACAGCGGGATTCAGGTGCTGGCCGATACTCGCAGCAACCGACTGGTGATCGTCGGCCCGCCGGTTGTGCGCCAACGCCTGGTGCAACTGGCCCGCAGCCTGGACACCTTGGCTCCGGCGCGGCTGGACAATGCCGGGGTGATCCGCCTGCGCTACAGCGACGCCAAACAATTGGCCGACGTGCTCGACACCCTGGGCCAAGGCATGAAGCAACCCACTTCTACCAGCCTGAAAGACAGCGCCGGTGCCATGCCCTTTATGGTGCGCGCCGATGAAAACCAGAATGCCCTGGTTATCGTTGCCGAGCCTGCGCAGTTGCGTACCCTTGAGGGGATCGTTCGAGAACTGGACCAGCCACGGGCCCAGGTGCTGATTCACGCGGCCATCGTCGAAATCTCCGGGGATATTTCCGAAGCACTCGGCGTGCAATGGGCATTGAACGGCAACAAATCCTCGGGGTTTATCAACTTTCCCGGTACCGGATTGCCGGTTGCAGGGGGCCTCAAGTTTGACGAAAAAACCGTCGTTCCCGAAGGCGCCGTGCTCAAGCTGGGAGGCGATCATTTCAGTGCATTGGTGACTGCCCTGGCGAGCAACAGCCGCAGCAACCTATTGTCGACCCCCAGCCTGCTGACTCTGGACAACCAGCAGGCGGAAATCATCGTCGGCCAGAACGTCCCGTTCAAGACGGGCTCCTATGCCACCAACAGCAACGGTGCAGACAATCCCTTTACCACGGTCGAGCGCAAGGATGTTGGCATCAGCCTCAAGATCAAGCCCTATATCAATGAAGGCTCGACCCTGCGCCTGGAGGTCGAGCAGGAAGTCTCCGATATTGCACCGGCGGTCTCCGGTGTCGACTCCTCGGACCTGATCACCAACAAGCGCGCGCTCAAGAGCACGATCCTGGCCGATGATGGCGAGATCATCGTGATCGGTGGCTTGATCAAGGACAGCGTGCGCACCCAGCAAAGCGGCGTGCCGTTGCTGCGCGATATTCCGTATCTGGGGGCGTTGTTTCGCTGGAGCAGGGACACCCAGACGAAAAGCAACTTGATGGTATTCCTGCGCCCGACCATCGTGCGCAGTGGGCAGGACCTTTCCGGCATCAGCCAGCAGCGTTATCAGGACCTGCGGGAACTGAGCCGGCCGACGCCACGGCAAAATCATTCGCTGCAGTTGCCCGACGACGCCGGGCAATTATTCGACCTGCGTCAGCAGGAAGCTGCGGAGCAATGAAGCCGTTGCCCTTCGGCTTTGCCCGGCGCTTCGGCGTATTGCTCGAAGGTGTGGTGCCGCAACAGCGCCTGTTGGTTCGCAATGACGCGCCGTTGTCGGCCCTGGCCGAAGTCCGTCGCCTGATGGGGCGCGAGCTGCCGCTGCAGGTCATCACCGCCGAAGCGTTTGCGATACGCCTGGCCGAGGTTTACAGCGAGGGGCAGAGCGCCGCCGAGCAAGTCGCCCAAGGGCTCGATGATGAGCTGGACTTGCTCAGCCTGGTGGACCAGGTGCCGCAGACCGCCGACTTGCTCGAGCAGCAAGGCGACGCGCCGATTATCCGGCTGATCAACGCCTTGCTCAGCGAGGCGGTGCGAGAAAAGGCCTCGGACGTGCACCTGGAAACCTTCGAGCACACGTTGTCGGTGCGCATGCGAGTGGATGGGCAACTGCGGGAAATGCTTCGCCCAAGGCGCGAGCTGGCGACGCTGCTGGTGTCGCGGATCAAGGTCATGGCGCGCCTGGATATCGCCGAAAAGCGCGTCCCCCAGGACGGCCGGATGGCCCTGCGCCTGGCGGGCCACGAAGTGGATGTGCGGGTTTCCACGTTGCCCTCGGCCCACGGTGAACGGGTGGTGTTGCGCCTGCTGGACAAGCACGCCGGCCGCCTGCAGTTGACCCGTTTGGGCATGTCGCCGCAGACCCTGGCCGGGCTGCATTCTCTGCTGGGCAAACCCCATGGCATCTTTCTGGTGACCGGCCCCACCGGGTCGGGCAAAACCACCAGCCTGTATGCCGCGCTGACCCACCTCAATGACCAGACTCGTAACATCCTCACCGTCGAAGATCCGATCGAGTATCACTTGCCGGGCATAGGCCAGACACCGGTCAATCCGAAGGTCGAGATGACGTTTGCCCGTGGCCTGCGCGCGATCCTGCGCCAGGATCCGGATGTGGTGATGGTCGGCGAAATTCGCGACAGCGAAACCGCTGAAATTGCGGTCCAGGCCTCGCTCACCGGTCACTTGGTGCTGTCGACCCTGCATACCAACAGCGCCATCGGCGCCGTCACCCGGCTGGTGGACATGGGCGTTGATGCCTACTTGCTCGCTTCATCCCTGGTGGGGGTGTTGGCCCAGCGGCTGCTGCGCACACTGTGCCCGGCCTGCAAGGTTCCGGTTATGGCGGACGCTGCTGTGTGCCAGCGCCTGGGGCTCGATGCCGGGCAGTCGCCCCAGCTGTTCAGGCCCGGAGGCTGCGGGGATTGCCAGCAAGGGTATCGCGGGCGCATTGGCATCTATGAACTGGTCAGCGTGACACCGGCGCTGTCCGCGCTGATTCATCAGGGCGCCAGCGAGCAAGCGCTGTTGGCCGAGGCGCGCCTTGCGTCTCCCAGTCTGTTTCAGGATGGCCGCCGGCTGGTGCTTGACGGGCTGACCAGCGTCGATGAACTGCTGCGGGTCACCCAGGAGAATTAGGCATGCCCACTTATGACTACCGCGCCCAGGACCGCCATGGCCGCCGGTGCAAGGGCCAGCAAGAGGCCGACAGCCCGCGTCACGCCAGGCAACTGTTGCGCGAGCGTGGCTTGTTGCCGAGCCACGTGCAGGTGACGGCCGAGCGCAGCGCTCAGGGGCAGGGCCGCAGGGCCGGTTTGAGTGCCGGTGAGCTGGCATTGCTGACTTTGCAGTTGTCGACGTTGGTTCAGGCAGGGTTGCCCCTTGAGGAAGCGCTGGAAGCTGTCGCGCAGCAAAGCCAGAAACGTCGTATCACCAGCCTGCTCTCACAGGTTCGCGGACGTGTGATGGAAGGGCAGTCGCTGGCGGCCGCACTCGGCACTTTTCCGCGAGCATTTCCGGAATTGTTCCAGGCCACCGTGGCCGCCGGTGAGCGCTCGGGCCACTTGGGCCAAGTGCTTGAGCAATTGGCCGCGTACACCGAAGCACGCCAGGCGTCGCGCCAGCGGATTCAGCTGGCACTGGTCTACCCGGCGTTGCTGATGTTTGCCTGCGTGGTGATTGTCGGTTTCCTGCTGGGTTACGTGGTGCCGGACGTGGTGAAAATCTTCGTCGACAGTGGGCAGCCACTGCCGGTGCTGACGCAGGTAATGATCGCACTGAGTCATGGCTTGCGAGCCTATGGCCTGGTCCTGTTGCTGATGGTGCTCGGGGCCGTCGCGTTGCTGCACTGGAGCCTTCGCCAGCCGCGTTGGCGCTGGCATTGGCACCGCCTGGCGTTGCGCGTCCCGCTGTTGGGGGGCGTGTTTCGCGCCATGGAAGCGGCGCGGTTCGCGAGCACTCTGGCGATCCTCGGCAAAAGCGCCGTGCCTTTGGTGGACGCCCTGGAAATTGCCGCTGCCGTGATTGGCAACGTGACCATCCGCGCACGCATGAGAGAGGTCGCACGTTCTGTGCGCGAAGGCGGGACCCTGACCCGTGGCCTGGAAGCCGGTGGCGATATTCCTCCGCTGATGCTGCACATGATCGCCAGTGGCGAGCGTGCCGGCGAGCTGGACGCGATGTTGGCGCGCGCTGCCGAGCAACAGGAAAAAAGCCTCGCTGCGCGGATCGCGCTGGTGGTGAGTTTGTTCGAACCGGCGATGCTGGTGGTCATGGGCGGCGTGGTGTTGCTGATTGTCATGGCCATTCTTTTGCCGATCCTTAGCCTTAATCAATTGGTGAACTGAGTGCGCAAATCCGCTCCTGCAAAAAGGCCCAATAGCCAACGTGGTTTCACGCTGATCGAGATCATGGTGGTCGTAGTGATCATCGGCGTGCTGGGGGCGATTGTCGTCCCGCAATTCATGAGTCGGCCGGACCAGGCCAAGGTCACGGCAGCCAGGACCGACATCCAGGCGATCGCCACCAGCCTGGAGATGTATCGCCTCGACAACACGCATTACCCCTCTACCTTGCAGGGCCTGGAGGCACTGAGCAAACGCCCGGCGGGAACCCCGACGGCGAAAAACTGGAACCCCCAGGGCTACCTGAAAAGTGTCCCGGTGGACCCCTGGGGCACACCGTATCAATACCTGAACCCCGGCTTACGGTCCGGCAATGGGGGTTATGACCTCTATTCCCTGGGCTCCGATGGCGTGCCGGGGGGCGAAGGCCATGCTGGCGATATCGGCAACTGGGCGGAGTAAGGGCGTGCCCAGGCGTTGCCGTGGATTTACCTTGCTGGAGCTGATGGTGGTGATTGCGCTGACCGGCATCGTGCTCGGTGCCGTGGGGCTGGCGACCGGGAAGAGTCCGGGGCGAGAGGCCCGGCAGGAGGCCGGCCAGTTGCTGCAACTGATCCATCAACTGCGCGAGCAGGCGGTGATGGAGGGGCGTGAATACGGCGTGCGCCTGTCGGGGGCCGAATATCAAGTGTTCCGGCTTGAGCCACTGGGCTGGCGGCCCGCCGGGTCAGCGCATTCGTTGCCCAATGGTTTGCGGATGCGCCTGGAGCAGGAAGGCCAGCGCCTGAGTCTCGACGGGGCCATTGCGGCGCCGCAGTTGCTCATGCTCAGCAGCGATGAAATCAGCCAGTTTGTGCTGTCTTTCGTGTCCGTAGAGCAGTCCTGGTTGAGCCTTGTCAGTGACGGTGTCGGGGAGTTGTTGATCGATGGCTAAAAAACGCCGCGCGCGTAATCGCCCGCTGAAAAACCGGGGTTTTACCTTGCTGGAAGTCATGATCGCCCTGATTATTTTCGCCACGCTGGCGGGCGCGGTGATAGCGGCCAGCCAATACGCGTTGCGCCAGAACGCCAGGCTGCAAGAGCAGGTGCAGTGTGCGTGGGTGGCTGACAATCAACTGAGTGAACTGCGGTTGCTGCCCGCGTCGCCTGGGCGGCAGCAACTGCTGCGGCATTTCGACCGACGTGACTGGGTTATCGAGCAGACCATCACACCCGCCGCCGACCCGCGCATGCTCCAGGTCGATATCAGCGTCAGCCGCAGTGACGGTGAACAGCCGGTCTATCACACCACTGGTTGGGTAACGGCCCGGGATGAATAAGCAGTCCGGATTCACCTTGCTGGAATTGGTCATCGCCCTGGCCATCTTCGCTTTATTAGGGCTGGCCAGCTGGCGCCTGTTTGACACGGTGGTGCGTGTGCAGCGCAGCACGGCAGGCCATGAACAGGACCTGCGCAGATTGCAACGGGCGGTCGGGGTGATAGAGCGGGATGCGCTGCAAGTGGATTCATCGGTCATCGTGCTTAGCCCCACGGCGCTGCAACTGGTGCGCACCCACTGGCGTAACCCGCAAGACCTGCCGCGCAGTGAGCGTCAGCAAGTGTCCTACCGGGTGGACAACCGAGTGCTGTGGCGTGAAAGCCGTGGCCTGGAATCGCCGACGATGGTGCGGCAGAAGGTGCTCGACGATGTCGGCTTCTTGAGCTGGCGCTTGTATGGCGGTGAACACGGCTGGAGCAGCGTCTGGCCGGTCGGCAAGGGCGCAGCCAATGCACCGCCGCAGGCGCTTGAAGTCGTGCTGTCTGCCGGGCGCTTCCAGCAGATTCGACGGGTCGTGCCATTGCCGCAGGTTCGGCCGTGAAAGACCGCCAGCGTGGGGTCGCACTGCTCAGTGTGTTGTTGATCATGAGCCTGGCGCTGCTGCTGACGGCAGGCATGCTGCGCAGCCATTACTTGATGCTGCAAAGCAGCGCCCGACAGGTGCATCAAGTGCAACTGCGCCAGTTGGCGTTGTCGGCAGAAGCCTGGGCCCTGTTGGCGCTCAAGGAGGTCGGTAACGATGAGCAACAGATGGTGCACCTGGCGCAGGCGTGGGCGCGGCTTGCCTGGCCTTTTGACGCGGACGGTGCGCACATCGGCATCCAGGTCGAAGACCTGTCGGGACGCTTCAATCTCAATGTGCTGTTGGCTGACGGGCAGGTTGATCAGGTCAGCCGACAGCGCTGGTCCCGGTTGCTGGCGTCCCAGGGTCTGGAGCCATTGCCGTTGGCGGGCACAGGCCCGTTGCGCGAGCTCAGCCAGTTACGGCTGCTGCCGGGCATCGACGGTGAAACGTTGCGGCGTCTGGAACCTTGGGTCGCCGTGTTGCCGAGAGAGGCCAGCTTGAACATCAACACCGCCACCGCGCCGGTACTGGCGATGCTTGAAGGTGTGTCGTTGCCGGTGGCGCAAGCGTTGGTCAGCCAACGGCCTGCTGATGGTTATGCCAGCGTCCAGGCCTTCATGCGTGACCCTTTGATTGCCGGGCTGGAACTGAGCGGCCATGGGCTGGGTGTCAGCAGTCGCTGGTTTCGGATCAACGTTGACGTCAGCCTTGGCACCAGCCGCCTGCGCCTGGCCAGTGAGGTTGAACGCGATCGTAAGTCCCGGCGTCTGCAGGTGGTGCAGCGGCGTTTCCTTCCTCCTCTCTTGAGTGCATTTCCGTGATGAAAACCTGGCTTCATTTGAGCGCCGATGGCCTGGCTGCACCGTCGGCCCAATGGCCTTGTTGTGTCTGGCGGGCGCCTGGCGACAGCCAGGAATTGCTGCTGGGTGAGGCTGCCCAATTGCTGGCGGGACAGTCGATTCATCTGCTGCTGCCGATGGAAATGTGCAGCGGCTTTCGCAGTGAAAAATGGCCCTCAAGGCGTCGGCCGAGCCCACAGGCGATTGCCTTCGCCATCGAGGACCAATTGGCCGAGGACCTGGATGCCTTGCATGTCTGTGCAGGGGCTCGCGACCGGCTGGGATGTTACCCGGTGTTGGTCACGCACAAGGAACGCTTCAAGGTATTGCTGCAACTGTTGGCGACGCTGGGAATCAAGGTGAGCAGTGTGCAGGTGGATGCCGACCTGCTGCCCGCTGACAACCCGGGCGCGGTGGAGTGGTTCGGGCGCCGAGTGCTGGGCGGCGAGACGCGCCTGGCGATGCCTGACCCGGCCTTGAAGGCGGTTGAAGCGCTGCTGGGCGAGCCACTGCGATGGCTGGATGAGTCGGCCAGTCAGGCCGTCATCGAGCACGCCTTATGGGCGCGCAAGAGCCCGCCGATTGATTTGCTGCAAGGCGAGTTTCGCCAGGGCAAGCGTGCCTGGCCATGGTCGATTTTTGCCATCGCGGCAGGTGTGTTGTTCATGCTGGATTGGTGCTTCAAAGAAGTCCGTATTCAGTATCTCGAAGGGCAGGCGCAGCAGCTTTACCGGCAAAGCGTAGAGCGATTCCAGGCGTTGTATCCGCAACAGACTCGAATCGTCGACCTTGCCGCGCAACTCAAGGCCATACAGGGCCAGGGTGTCAGCCACGCATCGACACCGCTGTCGCGTCTGGTCAGCCTGACTGAACAGGTAATTGGCGGCGGCGATGTCGACGTGCAGCGCCTGGAGTTTCGGGCCGGTGACGGCTGGAAGATCCAGCTGACGGCCAGCAGTTTCAGTGAGTTGGAGCAGTTGCGCGAGCGTGGCCAGCAGAGCGGGATGCCGGTACGTATCGGCAATGCGAGCAAAGAGGGGCGTCGGGTGCAGGCGGTGCTGATGCTGGAGGAGTCGCTATGAACATCAGGATCCAGTCAGCGCTCAACACCTGGCAGGCGATACCTGCGCGCGACCGATTTTTACTCAAGGGTTTGGCGGTGTTTTTATCGACGGCGCTGGCCTACCAGCTCCTTTGGCAGCCCGCGCATCAGCGGCTGGCCAACGCCGAGCGCCACTACCAGCAGCAACTGACCCTGGCGCGCCAGGTGCAAAGCGCCCAACCGCAACAGGCCCAGACGATGACCGCGCAATCTTTGTCTTCAAGGGTCAGTGCCAGCGCAGCGGCGGCGGGCCTGGACTTGCAGCAGATAGAGGTTGAAGACGAACAGCTGCGCCTGACCATCAGCGGCGAGGCGCAAACGCTGTTGATGTGGCTGGCGAACCTGGAACGGGAGGCCGGCACCTTGCAGATGCTGACCCTGGAAAAGCGCGGCAGCTTGCTGGAGGCGCGGTTGGTGATGCTCTAGCCTTTGGCCAACGGCGGCAATTTCGCCAGTTTCAACGCCACCAGCAACGCGACGATCAACAGCGCGACGATAAACCCGCCAATCCCGTTCCACCCGGCGTAGTGCCAAAAGAAACCACCCGCCGTCCCCGCAATACTCGACCCGACGTAATAACTGAACAGGTACAGCGACGACGCCTGGCCCTTGGCTTTCAGTGCGCGGCGGCCAATCCAGCTACTGGCCACCGAGTGGGCACCGAAGAAGCCGAAGGTGAAGATCAGCATGCCTGGCACTACCAGCCACAGCGGGGTGAAGAAGGTCAGGGCGATGCCGCCGAGCATCAACACGATGGTTGCCCACAGTACGCGACGGCGGCCCAGGCGGTCGGCCAGGGAGCCGATTTTCGCCGAGCTGTAGATCCCGGAGAGGTAGACCAGCGACAGCAGGCCTACCACGGCCTGGCTCAATTCGTAGGGCGAGGCCAACAGGCGATAGCCGATGTAGTTGAACATCGTCACAAAGGCGCCCATCAGCACGAAAGCTTCGAGGAACAGCCAGGGCAGTCCGGCATCCTTGAAGTGCATCGTGAAGCCGTCAAGCAAGCTGCGCGGGTTCAAGCGGCTTGAGCGAAAATTGCGCGACGGCGGCAGGATCTTCCAGAACACCGTGGCCGCGATCAGTGCCAGGGCGCCGATGATCAGCATCGCCGTGTGCCAGCTGACGAAGTCGATCAGCACACCGATGATCAAGCGCCCGCTCATGCCACCAATGGCGTTACCGCCGATATACAGGCCCATGGCCAGGCCGATGTGTTGCGGGTGGATCTCTTCGCTCAGGTAGGTCATGGCCACCGCCGCCAGGCCACTGAGGGACAGGCCTACCAGTGCGCGCATCAGCAGGATGCCTTCCCAGGTCGGCATCAGGCCGCTGGCGATGGTGGCCAGCGCGGCGCAGAACAGCGCGGCAACCATGACCGGCTTGCGCCCCAGGGTGTCGGAAATCGGACCGGTGATCAGCAGGCCAATGGCGAGCATGCCGGTGGCTACCGAGAGGATCAGGCTGCTTTGCGCAGCATTGATGGAAAATTCGTGGGACAGCGCCGGCATCATCGGCTGTACGCAGTAGAGCAGGGCAAAGGTGGCGAAACCGCCGGAAAACAGCGCCAGCACCGTGCGCATGAACATCGGGGTGCCTTTTTCGATGTACTGCTCGTTGAGTTGTGCCACCACTTCATCGAGGGCGGTGGGCGGTGCTTCTTGAGCAAGTGGAGCGACAGCAGATTTCACGCGGGACCTCGGGGAGGAAAGACTGCCAGGGCTGGCAATGCAAAAAAGAATATAGCTCGCTAATGATTCTTTCCAATATATTGTTCGACCTGTTTAAGAGCTTTTACGACCTAATGAGGTTTTCATGGAATTGCGCCACCTGCGTTACTTCATCGCCGTGGCTGAAGAGCTGCACTTTGGCCGCGCCGCGCAGGTGCTGGGCATCTCCCAGCCGCCGCTGAGCCAGCAGATCCAGGCACTGGAGCAGGAGATTGGGGCGCGGTTGTTCGAGCGTACCAATCGTCGGGTCGAGCTGAGCGAGGCGGGCCGGTTGTTCCTGCAAGAGGCGCGTCTGGTGCTGGCGCAGGTGGATAAAGCGGCGGACGTGGCGCGCCGGGCACAGCTGGGTGAACTGGGGGAGTTGAAAATTGGCTTCACTTCTTCCGCGCCATTCAACTCCAGCATCCCACAGGCGATCTTCGCCTTTCGCCAGGCGTTCCCGGCGGTGCATCTGAATTTGCAGGAGATGAGCAGTACGGAAGTGGCCGAGTCGCTGGTGGACGAGTCGATACAGGTGGGGTTGATGCGACCGTTGCCGTTGCCTGATTCCCTGAGCGTCGTGGAACTGATGCGCGAGCCCTTGGTGGCCGTGCTGAACGCCGGGCATCCGTTGGTGGAGGGCAGTGAGCGTGGTTTGCACCTGGCGCAATTGGCTGAAGAGCCGTTTGTATTTTTTCCGCGGACTTATGGCAGCGGCTTGTATGCCCAGTTGCTGAACCTGGCGCGCGATGCCGGCTTCAGCCCGCACTTCGCTCAGGAGGCCGGGGAGGCGATGACCATTATTGGCCTGGTTGCAGCGGGGTTGGGTGTCTCGGTGTTGCCGGCGTCGTATCAGCGGATACGCATTGATGGCGTGGTGTATCGCACGCTGTTGGATCAGGAAGCGGTGACGGCGGTGTGGCTGGTGCAGCGTAAGGGCCAGCAAACGCCGATGGCCAAGGCGTTTGTCGAGTTACTGACCCGTAAAGCGTTGGTATGACCGACGCATAACCTGTGGCGAGGGAGCTTGCTCCCGCTGGGCTGCGCAGCAGCCCCAAAACCCGACGACTGAGTTTTACCAGACAACCCTCAATCGCAGGTTTCAGGGGCGCTTCGCGCCCCAACGGGAGCAAGCTCCCTCGCCACAGGGAGCGGGCGTTTCAGTTCTGCTTCGAAGTCCCGGTCTGCTGGAACAACTGCGCGGCAGACCCGTTGTCACTCACACCATTGGTGCGCAACGCCGCCAGAATATCCCGGTCCAGCATGCTCACCCAGCGGTTGTAGTTGCGGTGGATCTTGCCGTCCTTGTAGCCCAGGTCGCGGCTGTCGCGGTAGGTGATGGCGTAGCGGGTGGCGGTGTAGCGGATGTCGATTTCAGCGTGGAATTTGTTGCGCACGTTGATCTCGGCCTGCACCAGCTGCGGGCTCAGGCGCTGTACGACCCATTCGCGTTTGTTCAAGGCCGCGATAATGGTCTGCTTCATTTTTTCTTCGTTGACCTGCGGGTTTGCCGGCAAGTCGTGCTGGGTGTTGAGCACCGGTTTGTTGGTGCAGCCAGCGGTGGTGAGCAGGGCCAAAACGACCAGTGTTGCGCGTAGCAGGGAAGACATTCCATTTCTCCAGTCAGTAAAAAACTCACGCCCAGCGGCGGAAAATCAGCGAAGTGTTGACGCCGCCAAAGGCAAAATTGTTGTTCATCACGTAGTCGTTGTGCAGCTCGCGGAACTCGCCTTGCAGGTAGTCCAGCTCGCCGCAGCGCGGGTCGACTTCGTCGAGGTTGAAGGTGTGTACGTACTGGTTGCGGTTCATCATTTCGATGCTGAACCACGACTCCAGCGCGCCGCATGCGCCCAGGGTGTGCCCAAGGAAACTCTTCTGCGAACTGATGGGCATGCGGCTGCCGAACAGGCTGTTGGTGGCCAGGGTTTCGGCGATGTCGCCCTGGTCGGTGGCGGTGCCATGGCCGTTCACATAGCCGATGGCGTCGGGCGAAAGCCCGGCATCTTCCAGGGCCAGCTCCATGGCGCGGCGCATGGTGGCCTGTTCCGGGCGGGTGGTGTGCTGGCCGTCGGCGTTGCTGCCGAAACCGACGATTTCGGCGTGGATGTGTGCGCCACGGGCCAGTGCGTGTTCCAGTTCTTCGAGCACCAGGATGCCGCCGCCTTCGCCGATCACCAGGCCGTCGCGGCCACTGTCGTAGGGGCGTGGGCTGGTTTGTGGTGCATCGTTTTTCAGGCTGGTGGCGTACAGCGCATCGAACACCATGGCTTCGGTCGGGCACAGCTCTTCGGCGCCACCTGCCAACATCAGCGGCAGGCGGCCGAACTTGATGGCCTCATAGGCGTAGCCAATGCCCTGGCTACCGCTGGTGCAGGCGCTGGACGTCGGGATCAGTCGGCCAGTAAGGCCGAAGAAGATGCTGATATTCGCCGCCGTGGTATGGGGCATCATGCGCACGTAGGAGTTGGCATTCAGCCCCTCGGCCACCGAGTTCAGCAGCATATTGCCGAAGGCCTTGATCTCGTCGGTGCTGCCGGTGGACGAGCCGCAGGCCACGCCCATGCGCCCGTCCTTGATCGACTCGTCGCCCAGCAAGCCAGCGTCTTTGAGCGCCTGTTCCGCTGCCCATACCGCCAGCCGGGAAACCCGGCCCATGCTGCGCAATTGCTTGCGGGTCCAGTGGGCGGGCACCACGAAATCATCGATCGGCCCGGCCAGCCGCGTGTTCAGTTCGGTGAAGCGCTCCCACTCGTCCATGCGCCGAATGCCGCTGCGGTTGGCGCGGAAGTTGGCGGCGATGGTTGCCCAATCGCTGCCCAGGGACGTAACGCCGGCCATGCCGGTGACCACCACGCGTTTCATCAGCACAGGCCTCCATTCACGGCCAGCACTTGGCGGGTGATGTAACCGGCTTCGGCCGACATCAGGAAATTCACCGCCCCGGCGACTTCCTCCGGGGTGCCCATGCGTTGGGCCGGGATCATTTTCATCAATTCTTCCACCGGTACGTTTTCATCCAGCATCGCGGTGTCGATCAGCCCGGGAGCCACGCAGTTGACGGTGATCTTGCGCTTGCCCAGCTCGATGGCCAGGGCCTTGGCGGCGCCGATCAAACCGGCCTTGGACGCGCTGTAGTTGACCTGGCCACGGTTGCCGATCAGCCCGGATACCGAGGTAATGCACACGATCCGCCCGGCGGCGCGGCGCCGAATCATAGGCATCATCACCGGGTGCAGCACGTTGTAGAACCCGTCGAGGTTGGTACGCATCACCACGTCCCAATCGTCTTCCGAGAGTGCCGGAAACGCACCGTCGCGAGTCAGCCCGGCATTGAGCACCACGCCGTAATACGCGCCATGTGCTTCTACGTCGGCTTCCAGAATCTCCTTGCAGCTGGCGCGATCCACCACATCAAATTGCAACACCCGGGCCTTGCGCCCCAGGGCTTCGATTTCGACCTGCACCGCATCCGCCTCTGCTCGCCCGCTGCGGCAATGCAGCACGATGTCGTGCCCGGCCTGGGCCAGGCGCAATGCGATAGCGCGGCCGATGCCACGGCTGGAGCCGGTAACCAGTACGGATTCAGTCATGGCGTGGTGTCCTTCGATTCATCTAAATAGTTGGCCGCCTGGGGCGGTCGAAATACGTTCAAGCGTGCACTCGCCTGGATACCGTCGCCGGTGAGGTGGCATTCGAACACACCCATGCCGTTGTCGTCTTCCAGGGAGCGCAGGCCGTGGATGGTCAGCTCGGCGCCTGCGGGAAAGTGCTCGACGTTGCACTCGAATTTGCGCGTGCCCAGCAGGAAGCCCAACTCCACGGCTTCACCCTTCTGGCGTGCGCGACAACCGGCGTAGGCCGCGACGCTTTGCGCCATCAACTCAATGCCGACCCAGGCGGGCAGGCTGCCGTCGGCGCGGTTGAAAAGCCCGCCGGGCTTGACCGTCAGGCGGGTCTGAATCTGTTCTTCATCAAAGCTCAGGACCTGATCGATCAGGATCATGTCACCGGCGTGGGGCAGCAGTTCGGCGAGCGGCCAATCAGTCATGGGGCGTCTCCGATAATCAGGCTGACGTTGTTGCCGCCGAAGGCAAACGAGTTGCTCATCAGGCAGCGTTTTTCCAGGGTGTCGCCGGGCGACGCCCACTTCAGTACGGGCAGGTCGGGGTCGGCCTGGCCATCCCAGACATGGGGCGGCACCACGCCTTCTGCCAGGCTCAGCCAGCAGAACGCCGCTTCCAGGGCGCCGGCGGCACCCAGGGTGTGGCCGGTCATGGGTTTGGTCGAGGAGCAGGTTACGCCGCCCGGGAACAGGGCCGCGACCGCCAGGCTTTCCATGGCGTCATTGTGTTGCGTGGCGGTGCCGTGCAGGTTCAGGTAACCGATCTGCCCGGGCGTCAGTTTTGCGCTGGCCAGGGCCTTGCGCATCGCTTGCAACGCACCCTTGCCGGTGGGCTCGGGCGCGGAAATATGGTGGGCGTCGCAACTGGCGCCACTGCCCAGCAGTGCGACCGGCGCCGGGGTTTTGCTCATCAGGAACAGCACGGCGGCTTCGCCGATATTGATGCCGTTGCGGTTCGCCGAGAACGGATTACAGCGCTGTGCCGACACCGCTTCCAGGGACGAAAAACCATTGAGGGTCAGCTTGCACAAGGTGTCGACGCCACCGCAAATCACCGCATCACACACGCCCAGGTCCAACAGGCGTTGGGCACTCATCAGCGCCCGCGCACTGGAGGTGCAGGCGGTGGAAATCACGTAGGCCGGGCCGCTCAGTTGCAGCCAGTCGGCGAGGAAATTGGCCGGGGCGCCGAGTTCCTGTTGCAGGTAGTCGTAGTCGCCGGGGAAGTTTTTTTCCCGCAGGTAGTGGGCGATGCCACGACTGGCTTCATCAATGCCCGAGGTGCTGGTGCCGAGCACGATGCCAATGCGCGACGCACCGAACGTCTGAATCGCTTGCCGGATCTCGCCGTCAATCTGCAACGCCGCTTCCAGCAACAGCTGATTATTACGGCTGTGGTGGGATTCCAGCCCGGGCGGGATCGCCGCGAGTTCACCGTGCACGCCCGCCACCGGCAACACACGCTCCGGCACCCAGCCGCTTTCGGCGCCCATGCCGGAACAGTCGCCGGCAAACAGGTTGCGGCTGACTTCGCGCTTGTCGCGGCCCAGGGCGCAGATCACGCCGAGGGCATTGAGGTAGGCGGTCATCGGGTGGCCTCAAGCGGCGAGATGCGGTAGGTCAGGTGTTGCCCGATCACGTCCACGCGAAACACCAGGGAGGAGTGATAGGTGATCTTCCAGCGGGACGGCAGGGTGCGGATCAAGTCCATTTCCTGGGTGTCGGGGTACAGCTTGGAGACTTCATCCGCCGAGGTGAGGGCGAACAACAGCGCGGCGAACAACTCTCGTGCCTGGGGATTGGGCGGCAGCAGACCGTCGGCCTGCCAGGCGCCGTTGATCAACTTCTGCCGAGCCTGGGGAATGCCCAACGGGTCCATCATCGACCAGCGAATCCCGCCGGCTTCGCGCTGCATCACCAGCAGCCAGTCTTGACGTTGGCCATCCTGTTCGCGCTGCACATGCAGTTGCAACGGCAGGCTCAGCACCGGGGTTTTCGACGGCAACGGCGGCTGGCTGGCGCAGGCACTCAGCAGCAACAGGCAACCGATCAACAGCATTCGGATCATGTTTCAGCGCTCGCCAGAGGTTTGCGGGCAACCACGTTGACCAAGGTTTCTTCGCGCTGGCCGGCCGGTTTTGGCTGGCGCAGGCCCCAGCGCTCAAGCAGGCCGAAATCGGTGGCGCGGCTCCACCACAGGTACGGGTACGAGACGTTCTGCGGGCCGAACTCAAAGCCCTGCTCGCGAATCATCTCAAGGTACTCTTCTGCGCTTTTCTGCACATGCATCGGGTGACGAAACAGCCAGCGGATTACCCAGGTGTCGATATAGGCCTCGGTGGACTCGGCAAACAGCAGATAGCCGCCCGGCTTGAGTACGCGATAGAACTCTTTCAGGGCTCGATGTTGTTCTACCAGATGATGGAAAGTCTGGTGACAGAACAGCACATCGACACTGGCGTCGGCCACGTCGAGGGTCGCGCAATCGCTGCCGATCAACTCGATGGCGATGCCTTGGCGCGCGGCTTCGGCGCGGCTCAGGTCGAGGCTGTGTGGGTCGGCGTCGAGGCCGATCAGGCGCTCGGGGGCGAACACCTGCTGCAAGTACTGGAACGACTTGCCCTGGCCGCAGCCAGCGTCCAGCAGCACCGGAGCAACCGGCAGCGGGTCGCTGAACAGGCTGCGCAGGTCGTTGATGGCCACGCGCAGCACATGGTGCTGCCAGGTGTGGCTGCGCAGGAACCAGAAGCCGAATTTGGTTTCTTCGACGTAGTTCTTGCTGAGGTATTGGCTGCTCATCGTTTCTTCCTTGTCCCGGACGGGGCGGCCCACGGTGCCAGCATGAAGCTGAATGCCAGCCCCAAGCTCACCGATAGCCCAAAATTACTCACCGCCGGCGTGCTGGAAATGGCCAGCAGGCCGAACGATAGCCAAGTAGTCACGGCCGCCAACAGTGTGCCCAACAGGCTCACCGCGGCGCCGCCAATTTGTTCACGCATCAGGATCGCGTAGTCGACGCTGATGGCGGTTACCAACAGCAGGCCGAACAGGCTGAACAACGTCAGCGGCTGCCCCAGCCAACCCAGGCTGGCCAGGCTGCACAGCGCCGCCAGCAGCGGCAGGGCGACGATGCGCAGGGCACCGCCGAAGCCGAACGGCAGGATCAGTAACAGTACGATCAACACGCACGACATCAATTTCAATTCGGCGGCGCTGATTTGCGTTGCGGCAAACACCTGGTTCAAGTCGCCCAGGCGATCCACCAACTGCACGCCGGGCAGATCCAGGGCCTGTACCCGCAGCAAAGCCGGGTTGTTCAACCCTTGCAGGCTCACCATCGCCGCCACGCCACCGTCGACATTCCCCAGCCACAGTGTGCGCCACGGCTCCGCCAGTGGGCCGATCAGCGCCGCGTCGATGTCTTCGGTGGGTAGGGCCTGCAACTGGGCCAACTCGGCTTGCAGCGCGACGGCCGGTACGCCGAGGTCCAGCAATGGCTGCCAGTACTGCGGCAGTTGGTTCAGGGCTTCACGCAGTTGCTGTTGCTCCGCCGGCGCGCTGACCAACTGGTTGAGCGCCAGGTAGCCCTGGAGCTTGTCCATGTTCACCAACTGATCCAGACGCTGACTCAGCGCAGCCTGGCGCTCCAGCAATTGCGGTTGATTGTCCGCCCGTACCAGAAAGAACTGGCTGGTGGGCT
Source organism: Pseudomonas sp. 32A (assembly GCF_052682255.1). Lineage (NCBI taxonomy): Bacteria > Pseudomonadati > Pseudomonadota > Gammaproteobacteria > Pseudomonadales > Pseudomonadaceae > Pseudomonas > Pseudomonas sp. 32A. The sequence continues at coordinate 271,357 of NZ_JBQYLY010000001.1, forward strand.
GGAACCCGGTAATCCGCGCAACGGCCTGGGCTTCCTGCAGCAACTGCGGCGGCGCACCGATCCACTGGCGGATATCGTTTTTGCTGTTCAGGTGCCATAGGCCGCCTGCGCAAAACACCAACACCAGTACCAATAACACCGGACTGGGCAGGCGCTTGAGCAGCGACTCACGCACGCTCAGCAGAAACTCGGCAATGCGCAATGGCCACTGCGCCGGGCGCAATTCGACGCCCTTGAGCAAGGCCGGCAGCAGGCACACGGCCGACAGGTAAGCACCCACCAGGCCCGCCGCCGAGAACACCGCGATTTGCGTCAGCGCCGGGAACGGCGTCCACGCCAGGGCCAGGTAACCGATGCAACTGGTGGCCAGGCTCAGGCTCAAGCCCGGCAAGGTCATGCGCAAGGCCGGCCAGCTGCGCCAAGGGCTCATGCTCCAGCTCTTGGACAGGTAATGCAGCGGGTAATCCACCGCCACGCCGATCAGGCTCGAGCCCAACACCAACGTGATTACATGCATATGCCCGAACAGCGCCACACAGGCCACCGCACCAAACAACATGCCCACCAGCACCGGCACAAACGCCAACAGCACACGCCAGCGGCGGAATGCCAACAGCAGCAATAACAGGATCCCGGCAGTCGCGCCGCCGCCGACCCAGGTGATTTCCCGTGTCGCCTGCTGCTGACCATTGGCCGCGTACAACAGGCCGCTGGCGGCGAGCAATTGCGCGCCTTGCTGGTCGGCCTGCTCGCGGCTGGCCTTGAGTAGCTCAGCCACTTGCAGCGGCAGTTTCATGTCGAAGGCATTGCCAGTGGTGCGCGCCCGCAGCAGCACCCAGCTTTTGCCGTCGGCGTCGGCGATCAACGCGCCGCTGCCGATATCCAGCTGCACCGAACCGTGCTGCGGCTGGCTGTTCTGAATACGCCCGGTGAGGCCCAGCCAATCGTCCTGGCTCGGCACCAGGCTGAAACCGGTGAACGGGTCGAACAGCGCCTGAACCCGTTGCTGGATAAACGCCTGGGGCTCGTCGATCAGTTGCTCGCGGTCCTTGGCCGAGAGCATCGCGAGGCGGCCTTGCAGCAACTGCTGACGCAGGGCCGGCAGGTCGGCTTGGAGGTTCCACTGAACCTTCTCAAACAGGCCGCTGGCTTGCCAGGCTTCGCCCAATTGCGTCGCCATGGCCACGGCTTGTTGCCGGTCGGCATGCCCCACCAGCACCAGCATTTCGCGGTTCAGTGGTTCCTGCATGCGCTGTTCGGCGCGCAGTTCCAGCGCATCCGGTGCGGTGCCGGGCACCAGTTCCATCAGGTTCGCCGACAGCGGTGCGCCATGGCGCCATTGCCAACCCGCCAGGGCCAACACGGCCACCAGCAGGATCAGGAACAGGCGCGGCAACCAGCGTTCACTCGGCAAAGTCGTGTTGCTCCGCGTCGCTCAAAGGTTGGCTGCTGGTGCTGTCCTGCATGCGCAGTACGGTGCTGTCGCCCTGGGTTTCCAGCAGCTCGATTTTTTGCACCAGCTCGCCGCCGTCGATATTGATCTGGGTGAACACCTGCTTGAGCAGCAGCGAGCGGGGGATCAACGTGAGTTTCCACTGCGTGGCTTCGCCTTGCAGCTGCAGTTCAAAGTCACGCTGCAAGCCGCTGCTGTCGCCCTGCAACACGGCGAGGAACAAACGATTTTGTTCGGCACCGGCACTCTTGTTCGGCAACAATTGCCAGCCGTTGGCATCACGCCGGGCAATGCCGTTGGCGCTGATGCGGTAGTCCTGTTGCAGCGGGGTTTTCAGCAGCCACAGCAAGCCGTGATCCTTGGCCAGGACAAACGTGCCCTTGCTGGTCAGCGGCTGCGGCAGGGCGCGCAAGTGTTTTTCCTGGATGAAGTTGCCGTGGATCACCGTTGGCTTTGCAAGCTGATCGCTGAGTTGTTGCAGGTCGAAAGCATGGGCCAGGCCTGGAATGCCTAACAACAGCATCAACGCGACCCTTGTAGGAGCGAGCTTGCTCGCGAAGAACCAGAGGGCGCCGCGGGGTGTCAGGCGGCCTGCGTTATCGTTGACGATCTTCGCGAGCAAGTCGAATCGTCGCACCGCCGCTCCCACAGGGAATCTCATTTCAAGGCTCTCTCTACGGCGTCTGTGAATACTTTCGGCGAGGCCAACTGCATTTCGCGACTGGCAATTTCCACCGCCACTTGCACGGTGCTGGCGCGGGTCAGACGTTCGCCCGTGGCCTTGTCGCTGATCAGGTAATTGACCTTCAATCGGTTCTCCCACTCCACCAGGCTGGCGCGCACGTTGATAGTCTGGCCGAAGGTCGCACCGCGCACATAGCGCAGCTGCATATCGATCACCGGCCAGGCGTAGCCCGCTTCCAGCATCGCCGTGTAGTTGTGGCCGAGCTTGTCCAGCAAGGCGCAGCGAGCGATTTCCAGGTACTTCACGTAGTGCCCGTGCCACACCACGTTCATGGTGTCGATATCGAAAAACGGCACGAGGATTTCAGTGTCGCAGTGCAACACGCCGGGGCTACGCATGCAGCCTCCAGTGTTGCTCGGCGATACGCTTGAGGCACAGGCGCAGTTCGCCTTCCAGGGCGCGGTCTTCGATGACCGGCGGGAAGTCTTTGGCCAGTTCGATGTGCATGGCGGCCAGCGCCGGGGGCAGCGGGCGCGCGTCTTCAGCCTGGGCCCGCAACCATACGCCCTGATTAGCGGCGAGCAAGGTGGCGGCGGCGACTTGTTCGGTCAGTTCCAGCACACGAATCGCATCGCGGGCGGCGATGGTGCCCATGCTCACCTTGTCCTGGTTGTGGCACTCGGTGGAGCGCGAGAACACGCTGGCCGGCATGGTGTTTTTCAGGGCTTCGGCGGTCCAGGCGCTGGTGCCGATCTGCACGGCTTTGAAGCCGTGGTTGATCATCGCCCGCTCGGCTGGCGCACCCGACAAATTGCTCGGCAGGCCGTGGTTGTAACGCACGTCCACCAGCAGGGCGAGCTGGCGGTCCAGCAGATCGGCGACGTTGGCCACCAGGGTCTTGAGGCTGTCCATGGCGAAGGCGATGTGGCCGCCGTAGAAGTGGCCGCCGTGCAGCACGCGCTCTTCTTCCGCGTCGATGATCGGGTTGTCGTTGGCGCTGTTGAGTTCGATCTCGATGAACGAACGCAGCCAGTTCAGGCTGTCGGCCAACACGCCCAAGACGTGGGGCGCGCAACGCAGCGAGTAACGGTCTTGCAGGCGATGCAGCGGCGCGGTCGGTGCGTCGATGGCCAGATCCTTGCGCAGCCAGGCGGCGACTTGCATCTGCCCCGGATGCGGTTTGGCGGCAAACAGGCGCTCGTCGAAATGCTCCGGGTTGCCTTGCAGCGCCACCACGTTCAGCGCGGTGATGCGCGTGGCCAGTTGCAGCAGGTAGTCGGCGCGGGCGAAGGCCAGGCAGGCGAGGCCGGTCATCACGGCGGTGCCGTTCATCAGCGCCAAGGCTTCTTTCGGGCGCAGTACCAGCGGGTCCCAACCCAGCTCACGGTGTACGTCGGCGGCCTGGCGACGTTCGCCACGGAACAGCACTTCGCGCTCGCCGGACAAGGTCGCGGCCACGTAGGACAGCGGCGTCAAATCACCGCTGGCGCCCACCGAGCCTTCTTCCGGAATCAGCGGCAGCACGTCGAATTCCAGGAACGCATGCAGGCGCTCCAGCAACTCCACGCGCACGCCAGATACGCCGTGGCACAGCGACTGCAACCGCGCCGCCAGCACCGCGCGGGTGGCTTGCGCATCCAGCAACTTGCCCAGGCCGCAGCCGTGGAACGTGTAGAGGTGGCGGGGCAGCGCTTCGACGTGCTCCAGCGGCACCGCCACCACGCACGAGTCGCCATAGCCGGTGGTCACGCCGTAGATCACGCCTTCCTTGTCCAGCAACGAATCGAGGAACTGCGCGCCCTTGGCGATACGCTGGCGGTACTTGGCATCGGCTTGCAATTGAGTCGGCGCCTGACGGTTGGCCAGGGCCAGCACGTCTTCGATGCGCAGGGGGAGTTCGCCGAAGGTTACCGGCTCAAGATGCGTCGTCATCGGTCTTCCAGAAAGGGTAAAAGTTGAACCATTGTTGGGGCGCTTCCAGGCAGAACTGGCCCAGGCGCTCGGCGTAGCGGGCGGTCCATTGAGCGATCACCTGCTGGCGATCGCTGCGTTTCCATTCGATCAACCGGGCGAACGGCTCAATGATCAGGCGATAACGGCCTTGATGCTTCAAGCACATCAGCAGGTTGACCGGGCATTTCAGCAAGCCGGCCAGCAGCCACGGGCCTTGGGGGAAGGCGGCGTCATGGCCGAGGAAATCCACGCGCACCGTACGCCCGCCATGCAGCGGTACGCGGTCGCCGGCAATCGCCAGCCACTCGCCGTCGTCGAGGCGCTGGCTGAGCATCATCATCACCGCCGGGTCGAGTTCGCTCACTTGAATCAGGCGCAAATTGGTCGCCCCGGCTTCGCCCAATATGCGGTTGAAGCGTTCGGCGTGCTTGGTGTGCACCAGCACGTTCATCGTGACCTTTTCGCCCAGCTCGGCGAGGGCGCGGCACACTTCAAGGTTGCCCAGGTGCGCGCCCACCAGCATCTGCCCGCGCTCGCTGCGCAGCTGGCCGCGCAGTTGAGCCGGGTCGATGATTTCGATCTGCTCCAGGCGCAACTTGCCGTTCCATACGTCGAGCTTGTCCAGCAGGGCGTCGGCGAACGCCATGAACTGGCCGAAGACCCTTCTATGGGTAGGGCGCAGGTCGTCGCGCTGGCTCCAGTCGGCCAGGCGCTGCTGGTACTGCCAGGCGCTTTGGCGGGCCGTGCGGCCGAACAGAAAGAAGTAGAAAACGATGCCGTAGAGCAGCGGGCTCAGCAGCCGGCGCCCGAGGACCTTGGCGGCGAAGGCGGTGAATTTCATCAGCCAGAAGCTGCCGCGTTCTTCGCGGTCGGCCCAGTGCTTGGTGTCTTGGGTCATGCCTGCCACCGGCGCCAGAGGATCATCGGCGCGCGCACCAACATGCCGAAGAACAGCCGGGTGTGCATCGAGGAAATCAGCGCGTTGTCGTGGAACAGGCGAAAGTGCGACAGGCCGTCGGCGGGGTAGTGCACCTTGGTCGGCAGCCAGCGCATCGGCTGGTTGCGCCAGGCGAGGCGCACCAGAATGTCGGAGTCGAAATCCATGCGTTTGCCGATGTTGGCCGAGTCCATCAAGGCCAGGGTCGGTGGCAGTGGGTACACGCGAAAGCCGCACATGGAGTCGCGGATTTGCAGCGACAAGGTATTGATCCATACCCACACGTGGGTCAGGTAGCGCGCGTATAGACGGCCCTTGGGTACGCTTTCGTCGTATTCCGGATAGCCACAGATCACTGCATTCGGGTGGGCGCGGGAGGCGTCGAGGAAGGTGCTGACTTCCCGCAGGTCGTGCTGGCCGTCGGCGTCCACTTGCAGGGCATGGGTGAAGCCCAGGCGCGCGGCTTCGCGAAAGCCGGCCATGACGGCCGCGCCTTTGCCCTGGTTGGTGGGCAGGGTCAGCAGGGACACGTTGTCGAGGGTTGCCAGTTGCGCCAGGACAGCGGCGCAGGCTGCGCTGCTGCCATCGTCTACCAGCAGGCATGGCAGGCCGCTGGACAGCACGCTATGAACCACGGCGGGCACGGCGGCTTCGTGGTTGTAGACCGGGATCAGGGCGCAGGGGTTATGCATACCAGGCACCCCATTGGCAGAAGCGCTTTTTGTGGCGAGGGAGCTTGCTCCCGCTGGGCTGCGAAGCGGCCCCAATACAGGCGACACCGATTTGCCTGATAAACCACAGTGCCTGGGTTGGGAGTGCTGCGCACTCCAGCGGGAGCAAGCTCCCTCGCCACAACAGAAGCTTATTCACTCGCCAGCTCCAAAAGAATGCGCCCACTGGAGCAGGCTGCCGCCTCATTGCGGTAGGCGAAGTACAGCTTGCCACGCTCCTGATCGAACCGCAGGTGCAGTTCGATCCGGTCATCCGGGCGTACCAGTTGCTGGAACTTGAGCACCTCCATCCCGGCGAACTGCCCCGGCAGGTTGAGCAGTTGCTGGCCCAGGTTCAGCGCCCAATCCACTTGCACCACGCCCGGCAGCACCGGGGTTTGCGGGAAGTGGCCGCTGAAGTAGGCGAGGTCCGGCGGGATCGCCAGGTGCAGGGTCCATTCACCGTTGGCTTCGACTTGTTCCAGTACTTCCGGGGCTTTCGGGCGCGATGCCAGCAGCAGGGCTTCGACGTCGGCCTGGGGCAGCTTGCCTTGGGTGTTCAGCGGCAACTGGCGCAACAGCCGCCAGCGGCGGGGCAGGGCCAGGGCTTCGCAGTGTTGGCTCAAGTGCTGGCGCAGGGTTTGGGTGACGGTGCGCCGGCCCTGGTTGCGCAGCGCGTGCAAACCTTCAGCGCTGAGCACCACGAGGGCGCCGAGGGAGGCGCGGTTTTCCTGCACCACGCCGAGGCGCGTTTCGGCGACCCAGGCATGGTTCATCAGCGCTTGTTCGAGCATCGGCAGGGAGATGCGTTTTTCTTCCAGTTTGACGATGCGGTCCAGGCGGCCCAGCAATTCGAAACGGCCGTCGGCGTGGATGTTGGCGGCGTCGGCGGTCTGTTCGATATGGCCGGCGGGCAAGTACGGCGAGGCGATGCGCAGCGCTCCGTCGGCGTCCTGGCTCAGTTGCACGTCGGCAAACGGCTTCCACGGTTGTTCGCCCTGGCGCCAGGCGATGCCACCGGTTTCCGAGCTGCCGAGGATTTCCGTCGGCCACTGTTGCAGGCGCTGATGCAGGCTGCCGGCGGCTTCAAGGGGCAAGGCGCCGCCGGAGGAGAACACCCGTTTGACCGGCGTGAGCGCTGGCCAGTCGAGGTTGTCGCCCATGCGCTTGAGCAACGCCGGGCTGGCGACCCAGGCGAATTGCGAATGCTCACGGCTGGCGCGCTGCAAGTCTTCGGGGAATGCCAACTGCTGGCGCACAAAGGTACGCCCCGCACACAACGGCCACAGCACCCGGAACAGCAAGCCATAGATATGCTGGGTGGCGACGCTGCCGATGATGCAAGCCTCGCCCAGGTCGGTGCCCCACAGGGTTTCCAGCGCCTGGACCTCGTTGGCCATCTGGCGCAGGGTTTTGTCGATGCGCTTGGGCTCGCCGCTGGAGCCGGAGGTGCACAGGCTCAGGCAGCTGGCGTCCAGGTCCAGGGCCGCGGCGCTTAATGGCGCTTGATACAGCGCATCCAGGTCGCCGGCTTCGGTCAGCCAGGCGTCGACGGCATCATCCCAGCGTTGGCGCGTTTGCGGTTGCAGGTCAGCGGGCAACAACACGCTGACGCCTGCACGCCACGCGCCCAGCAGGGCGATCGCCAGCACGCCTGCATCCTCAAGGTGCACCGCCAGGCGCTGGATGCCCCGGGCTTGCAACCCGGCGGCCAGGCTCAGGGACTTCTCCCACAGCTGTGGGTGATCCAGGGCAGGTTCGGTGGTCACCCAACGCTGCTCTACAGGCTCAAGCAGCAAGTGCTCAAGATTCAACCAATTCATACGCGGCCTCGAACCCTTTGTCGTACCAGCCATTCCACGGCAAACAACAGCCCCATCAGCCCGTAGGCGATCATGCCGTTGTACAACGTCCACCAGCTCAACGGCGCCCACAGGGTGAGGGCGGCGGCGAGCAGGCCGTTACACAGGAAAAACACACTCCACACCACGGTGACCTTTCGGGTGTACACAACGGCTTTTTCGGGCAGTTGCGGCTCGGTCATGCGTGCCAGGCGCTCAACCATCGGCGGCCCGTATTTCAGGCTCAAGCCGAACAGGGCCAGCATGAACGCGCTGACCAGGCTCGGGTACCAGCGCAGCATCTGCGGGTTATCGAACCAGGCGAGCAACAGGCAAAAGACGATGATCGCCGCCGCCATCCAGCGGCTGCCCGGGCGCCTGGCGCCGGTCAGGGCGCGCAACAGCCACAGGCTGCCCAGCAGCAGGCCAAATTGCCACGGGGCAAAATGTTCCGTGCCGTAATACACCGCAAAAGGGTACAGCAGCCCCGCCAGCAACAGGCCAAGGCCGATCAGCCGGCTCATGCGGCCGGTTGAACCAGACGGTACACCGCCTCAACCACGTCGTTCACGGTGCGCACGGCCTTGAACTCTTCGGCAGCGATTTTCTTGCCGGTCTGGCGCTTGATGTGGTCGATCAGGTCCACCGCATCAATGCTGTCGATTTCCAGGTCCTGGTACAGGTTGGCGTCGAGCGTGACGCGTTCCGGTTCCAGTTCAAACAGTTCCACCAGGGCGTCGCGCAAGGTGTTGAAAATATCGTCACGAGTTTGCATGGTACGGTCTCAAGCTGCCTGTCGGGCCGTGACGAACGCCGCGAGGCTGGCCACGTTGGTGAAGTGATTACGGGTGTCCTTGGCGTCGGCATCGATCTTGATGCCGTACTTTTTCTGGATCGCCAGGCCCAATTCCAGGGCGTCGACTGAATCCAGGCCAAGGCCTTCGCCGAACAGGGTTTGCTCGTTGCCGATGTCGCTCTCGCTGATGTCCTCCAGGCCCAGGGCCTCGATGATCAGCGTTTTTATGTCGTGCTCAAGGCTGTGTGGGTTGCTCATCTTCGGCGAGCTCCTTAATAAAATACTGGTGCAGGTAATCGTTGAGCTTGCGTGAAGCCTGGGGCGCGGGCCCTTGTGCGGCAAACGCCTGTGGTTCTATATCGGCACCCACCCGCAAACTGAAGTGAAAGCGGCGATTCGGGATGCGATACCAGGGTTCGGCCTTGGTCAGGGTGGTGGGGCTGACCTTGATCACCACCGGCGTGATGATGCTCGCACCGCGCAGGGCAATGGCGGCGGCGCCGCGATGAAAGGTCGGTGCCTGGCCCGGTGAGGTGCGGGTGCCTTCCGGGAAAATGATCAGGGTCTGACCGTCTCGCAGGGCGTCGGCAGCGGCATCGAGCATGTCGGCGCTGCCATCGTTGCTGATGTAGCCGGCGTCGCGCACCGGGCCCCGGGTGAACGGGTTCTGCCACAGGCTCTGCTTGACCACGCAGTTGGTCTGGCGCATCTGGGCGATCAGGAACACCACGTCCACCAGCGATGGGTGGTTGGCGATGATCATCTGGCCCGGGCGGCCGAGCTTTTCCGCGCCTTCGACGCTGTAGGTCAGGATGCCCAGGCGCATCATCATGCGGATAAACAACCAGAACAGGCAGCTGATGGTGTGGCGGGCGCGTCGCTGATGCTGTTTGGCATCACCCGGCAGGCAACTGAGCAGCGGAAACACCAGCACACGCAGGCACAGGCCGCCGAGGCCAAACAGGGCGAAGGCGGTGGCAGTGGCGAACAGGCGCCAGTAGTAGGCCTTCCGAGGCTTTTCGGTCAGGACTTGCGTTGCCAGTTCCATACTCGGTTCTTCCAGGCATGTTGGCAGGCCCCCTGTTCGTTCAGCAGGGTGCGCAGCAGGTTCAGGGCGTGGGGCCACTGGGCTTTGGTGGTGGGTTGGACAGCGGCTGTATTCAGTTCCAGTTGCCACTCGTCGCCCGGTGTCAGCAGCAGGCCGAGGGCGTAGGGGAAGGGCACGTCATCGATCCAGCGCGCATACGCCTCGGGCGGCTGTTCCTCGGTAATGATCAGCAACACAGCCGGTGCGCCTTCATTCAGAAGGGCGGCGGCTTCGAGCATGCCGTGTTCCAGGCCGTCGCCGGCGGCGGCGAGGGCGGTCATTTCGCTGGTTTCATTGCGCAGGATCGACCACAGGCCAATCACCGCGTTATGCACCGACAGGCTGAACTGGGTCGGCGACAGTGGCTCGTCATTAGCCAGGTCGCTGAGAATATCGAGGGTGCGCGGGGTTTCGCCGTGACGGGAGACAAACACCAGCGGAAGCTGTTGCAGGCCTTCGGCCAGGGGCCAGCCCACGCTGAAGGCCATGCGCGCCAGGCGGCTCAGGCGTCGGCGCTGCATGGCCGGCAGGAACGACACGTCGGGGGCCGACTCGCTTCGGGGGAGCACGGTCGGCTGCTGGCACCAGGTGCGCCAGTCGTCCGCGCTTTCGAGCCCGGGAGCCCAGGCACGCCATTGGGCAATGTTGAAATTGATCACTGAGAAGTTATCCCGCCCCTGCGGGCTTCCTTGTGCGGCCATTGGCCCCGAATTCCGGGACAGGGAGCAATCGCCGAGTGGCGCGCATTATCCCGGTGCTGCGGGGTTCTAGCAAACTTTGGTAAAGAATTGTTCACGACTGATTACAAATTCGTTGAAATGAATTACTGATTGTCCGTCGTGGGAGTGGGGCACCGGGTGTCAGGTATTTCCTACTTTGTCAGGTTGGTGGGAAATTCTTGTGCGAGATAGAGCCTCTGATGCTGTAGTACAGAAGCGAACGAGGTAGCGAACCGGCGCTTTTGCCCTCTACACTCGGTCATTCATTGATACACGGAGGTTTTTCCATGCGGCGCGTGGTGTTCAACCAAAAAGGCGGTGTTGGCAAATCCAGCATTGCCTGCAACCTGGCGGCGGTCAGCGCCAGCGAAGGCTATCGAACCCTGTTGGTGGACCTCGATGCCCAGGCCAATTCAACCCAGTACCTCACCGGGTTGACCGGCGACGATATCCCTATGGGAATCGCCGATTTCTTCAAGCAAACCCTGTCATCCGGGCCGTTTTCGAAGAAGAACCAGGTGGATATCTACGAAACCCCGTTCGACAACCTGCACGTCATCACCGCTACCGCAGAACTGGCCGACTTACAGCCCAAGCTCGAGGCCAAGCACAAGATCAACAAGCTGCGAAAGCTGCTGGATGAATTGAGTGAGGACTACGACCGGATCTACCTGGATACCCCGCCGGCGTTGAACTTCTATGCCGTTTCAGCGCTGATTGCCGCTGATCGTGTATTGATCCCCTTCGATTGCGACAGTTTCTCCCGCCAGGCGCTGTATGGCCTGCTGGCAGAGATTGAAGAATTGAAGGAAGACCACAACGAAGGGCTGGAAGTGGAAGGGATCGTCGTCAATCAGTTCCAGGCCCGGGCGAGCCTGCCGCAGCAGATGCTGGATGAATTGATTGCCGAAGGGTTGCCGGTACTGCCGGTGTACCTGACCAGCTCGGTGCGCATGCGTGAATCGCACCAGGCGAACATGCCGCTGATCCACCTGGACCCACGGCACAAGCTGACACAGCAGTTTGTGGAGTTGCATAACCTGCTGGAAAACGCGTGATCCAGCAGTCGTTCGCCCCCTGTAGGAGCGAGCTTGCTCGCGAAAGACGTCAACGATTACGCGGGCTGCCTGGATGAACGCGGCGCTCTCGGGTTCTTCGCGAGCAAGCTCGCTCCTACAAATAGCCTATCGTCTTGCGCCGTTGCCTACAGTTACGCCAGAATCCGCCGGCTTGTGCGTCTGGATGGGCGTCTCTAAGGTTGCTCGGTCGCTGAATTCTCAGTGATCGGGTTTAGTAGCCCGAGTGTTTGTCGTTAAGTGCATAAGCTTCATCTTTCAGGCGCTGAGTCTGTGCTTGATGGTAGCTGTGCGTAGGGCGTCTTCGGGCGCGCCGGCTTCGACATTTCCCGGTCTACTAACCTGCGTACAGCTGCCACCCTAATTCGTTTAGTAGCGATCAGATGGCGGCTCCAATCAGGAATGTCGACCATGTTTAAAGCTACTCCAAATCCCCCGTCGTACCTTTTTACAGTCAGCCCCGGCCAAGCCACCGAAACCCTGATCCTCAACACCTACGAAACCTTCTCCTCAGTCACTACCCTCTTGCTCGACCTTTCCGACGACCTCACCGGCAAGCAACGCGATGTCGCGTTGGCCATTCATCAGTTGAGCGAATTGGGCGTATTGCTGATGGGGCAAGTGATGGACCGGGGTGCCCCGTTACCTCAAACGCCCTGACTGCGCAGCCAGCTCATCAACTGCGGTAACGGAAACGCACCGCTCTGACGCGCCACTTCCCGGCCATTCTTGAACAGGATCAGGCTGGGAATCGAGCGAATCCCCAACTGAGCGGATAACTGCTGATTGGCCTCGCTATCGAGCTTGGCCAGCCGGCATTTCCCGGCCAGTTGCCCGGCGGCCTGCTCAAACACCGGCGCAAACGACTTGCACGGCCCGCACCATTCGGCCCACACATCCACCAACAGGGGTAAATCGCCTTTGATCTGGCTGGCGTAATCGCCCTGTTTCAGTTCAAAGGGTTTGCTCAGCAGCACCGGTTGCTTGCAGCGCCCGCACTTCGGCGCATCACCCAGGCGTTCGTTGGGGATGCGATTGAGACCGTTGCAGTGGGGGCAGGGGATTACTAGAGAGTCGGACATACTGGGCTCCGTGAAAGTGGCCAATGGGTTCTATTTGGAGCCGACGACTTGGTTTATCAAGGAACAACTGATAGAGAGGGCAACATGAGCGAAATCGTCAAGCAGGCTATCGAACATTGGCCTTTTGTTTCTGCTCTCTTGCGTAAGCCCAAGACCGAGAAGGATTACGATATTTTGGTTATGGCGCTCGACGAGTTGTTGGATGAGGTTGAGGAGGACGAAAGCCACGCGCTGATTGGGATGTTAGATATCATCGGTGATTGGATCGAAGGTTATGACCTTGAGCATCGTCCGATGCCTGTAAATGGCTAATAGCGTTAGTCATAAGCCATCAGTGCCCAATCTTCTTTCGTGCCAGTTGGCAGGCAAACACGTTGCCCACAGCACAACCCCCAATCACCAGCATCAGAGTGAAAAGCAGTGGTGCATTCCATTGAGACCCTAGCCAGGTTAATAATCCTGCCCCGGCCACAGTGATGCATCCGAAAACCGCAGAAGCTTTGGCTTGGTGAGACGCGTCGATATCCAGTGCCCAGCCGGTCGCAAGGGGCAACAAAATGCAGAAGGCAATACTGGTTGCTGCTGCAGCTGCCAAGTAAAGGTAGATATCGACATGTAGCCATGCCGCTACCATCAAGAGCGCGGCGAGGCACTGAGAGACCGATCCAGCATTTAGGCGTTGGGCGTCACTGAATCGTGTGACGGCTTTCCCTGAAAAGAAAAAACCTGCCGCTACCAGCGCCGCCCAACCTGAAAGGATCATGCCTGTTGCTTGTGATGAGAGATGAAAAACTCCCTGCAGGGCAAACGCCTTGCTGAGGTTCAGCTGTGTGAAGGCGCTCTGTATCAGGAGTGCAAGCAGTAAACCGCAGATGAATTTCGGGTGTTTCCCTAGTAAAGATTGGGTTTCAGTTGCAGCCTGTTGGCCTTGGTCGGTTGCCTTGCCGTGATGAGTGGCCAGAAGTCCCAGGCCGATTATAAAAAGCAGGCAACCGAGTACGCCAAAAACCCATCTCCACCCCCAAAACGAGGCTGCCGCCAGCAGAGTCGGCGGGCTTAGTACCGTAAGGACGCTAATAGCACTCAAGAGATAAGCTGTTGCGCTTTGGAAGGTTGTTTGCCCGAGTCGTTGACGTAGCCAAAGGCGTGAAGAGGTTGCTGCCACCGCGTTGGCGATGAACATGAAAGTAAAGATGATCGATAGCATGAGGGCGCTTGTTGATAACGCCACTGCGGCACATAGCAGCGCGATCAGCACCGATGCACCGGCCAGGCTGACGCTGGTTCCCAGTCGGTTGACCAGCGGCGTTGAAAACAACTGGCTGAATGCGAAAGCCATCAGGCAAAAGCCGAGCATGCCTTGAAAGAATGCCGGAGAAACACTCAAGTCCTGAGCGATTAACGGAGAAAGAGGAACAAGAGCGTCGAAAACAACCGCACTGACCAGCGTCCTGGCCACCACGACCCTAAGGCCTGGGGTCACGGCCTGATGCTCCGGCTCCTCTGTACCACTGCTTACGTATTCACTGCGCGCAGAGTGGCGACAGGCTCATTCGCCTCGGCCCTGGCTTGGCTCCCTTGGAGCCACAGCGCTATTACTTCCTTGTGCTGTGGATATCGCTCAACCAAAAACAGCTCAAGTGGCTTCCATGCCCGCTTTTCCAGCCAGGCATTGACCTGGGAAAGGTCGTGGTGAGGGAAGGACAAGTCCATGTGTAGACGGACAGCGGAATATTTCTCGGGTGTAGCGTGATCGCACACCGATTCCAGGTTTGGAACATCGACGCCCATGACGCACCTCCATTTCATATCTGCTTAGGTTTGTTGCGTGATTGCAACAGGCCAACCCTAGGCCGAAGAGATGTTTAATGATGTCAGGCGCGTCCGGTATTTATTTCTTTATATGTCGCTCGGGTTTAACTCCTACGACGAACAACTAATCTCCAAATGCTTCCCCCAATCCGGCGGCCGCTGGGCGTATTGCTCCATCCCCGGCTGCTCTTCAAACGGTTTGGTCAGCACTTCATGCAGCCGGCGCACTTCGCTGTAATCCCCAAGCTCCGCCGCCTGGATGGCGTTCTGCGCCAAATAGTTGCGCAGGATATAAAGCGGATTCACCCCATGCATCCGCTCACGTCGCTGTTCTTCTGTGCCGCTGGCGTCGCACTCTACACGGGTTTTGTACAGGTCCGCCCACTCATCAAACCCCTTGAGGTCGACAAAGTCGTCGCGCAACCGCGCCACGGCCAATGCGGCTGATTCATCCCCCAGCCGGCGGAAGAACAGGGTGTAGTCGACGCCGCTGTTTTGCATCAGTTGCAGCAGGCGCTCCACCAGTTTTTGATCGTCATCTTCGGCGGTGGTGAGGCCCAACCGGCGGCGCATCAGGTCCAGGTAGTGGGCCTGGAACAACGGCAGATACAGCCCCAGCGTTTCCCGCAGCGCCTCGACGCTGATAAACGGCGTCAACGCCTGGGCCAGTGCGCTCAGGTTCCACTGCCCGATCGGCACCTGGTTGCTGAAGGAATAACGCCCTTCATGGTCCGAGTGGTTGCAGATGAACTGCGCGTCGAAATCATCCAGGAACGCAAACGGCCCGAAGTCGAAGGTGATGCCGAGGATCGACATGTTGTCGGTGTTCATCACTCCGTGGCAGAACCCATAGGCCTGCCACTTGGCGATCAACTCGGCATTACGCTCGACGATTTCACGGAACATTGCCAGGTAAGGCTCTGGCTGTTCCATGCATTCCGGGAAGTGCAGGGACAGCACGTGCTCCGCCAATTGCTTCTGCAGTTCGGGCTTTTTGGTGTAGTAGAAATATTCGAAATGCCCAAAGCGCACGTGGCTGTGGGCCAGGCGCAGCACCATGGCGGCGCGCTCCTGTTTCTCGCGCCATACCGGCGTGGTGGAACCGATTACACACAGTGCACGGCTGCTGGGAATGCCCAGTGCATGCAACGCTTCGGACGCCAGAAACTCGCGAATCGACGACCGCAGCACCGCACGCCCATCGCCCATGCGCGAATACGGGGTTTGCCCGGCGCCCTTGAGGTGCAGGTCCCAATGTTCGCCCGCTTCGTTGTAAACCTCGCCCAGCAGCAATCCACGTCCATCACCCAGTTGCGGGTTGTAGGAGCCGAACTGATGCCCGGAATAGATCATCGCCCGCGGCTCGGCCTCGGCCCATAGCTTGTGCCCGCCGAACAGCTCGGCAAATACCGGCGTTTCGGCCACGGCAGGGTCGAGATCCAGCAGCGCCATGGCCGCTTCGCTCGCGACCACTAAACGCGGTTCGTCGATGGGTTCGGGCAGCACGTGGGTTGAGAAGCCGTCGCCCAGGCGGGCGAAGCGGTTGTCGAAGGTCAGTTCGTCGAGGGCTTTCAACGGCCATCTCCCAGCAGAATGTCCGACCATTCTGCTGGGGATAGCGCGTTTAGTCGAGTTTGGCGGGCGGCGGCTCGGGCAGGTCCTGGTCCTTGGCGAGGGGCAGGATGGTTTTGTTTTCTTCTTCTACCGGAACCAGTTTGTATTCCTGGCCATGCAGGTTCTTCAAGTACACCTCCATCTGCCGGAACGAGATGTTGATGTGCTCTTTCTTGAACTCGCGATTGATGAAGCGGTTGACCTCATCGATCACCGGGTTGCGGTCGCCCAGGTCGCGTACGTGCATGCGCAGTTCGTGGTCCAGGGTGCTCTCGCCGAAGTTGAGGAAGTACACATGGGGTTCCGGGTCTTTCAGCACGCGGGGGTTTTCCCGGGCGGCCTTGAGCAGCAATTCCTTCACCCGATCCAGGTCCGAGCCGTAGTCCACGCCCAGTTTCAGGGTGACCCGGGTGATGGTGTCGGTCAGCGACCAGTTGATCAATTGCCCGGTGATGAACGTCTTGTTCGGGACAATGATGTCCTTGCGATCGAAGTCAGTGATGGTGGTGGCGCGGATGCGGATCTTGCTCACCGTGCCCGACAGGTTGCCGATGGTGATGGTGTCGCCGATCCGTACCGGGCGCTCGAACAGGATCATGATGCCGGAGATGAAGTTGGCGAAGATTTCCTGCATCCCGAAGCCCAATCCCACCGAGAGCGCGGCCACCAGCCATTGCAACTTGTCCCAGCTCACGCCGAGGGTCGACAGGGTGGAAACAAAGCCCACACCGGCAATCACGTAGGACAGCAAGGTGGTGGTGGCGTAGGCGCTGCCCTGGGCCAGGTCCAGTTTCGACAACACCAACACTTCCAATAA
This sequence comes from Pseudomonas sp. 32A, assembly GCF_052682255.1. Lineage (NCBI taxonomy): Bacteria > Pseudomonadati > Pseudomonadota > Gammaproteobacteria > Pseudomonadales > Pseudomonadaceae > Pseudomonas > Pseudomonas sp. 32A. Next base: position 287,939 of record NZ_JBQYLY010000001.1, read on the forward strand.
CCCGGGCAGGTTGCGCGCCAGGGCAAAGGTAATGCCGATGATAATCAGCGCCCCCAGCAAGTCGCCGATGCTGATGGGCACCATGCTGATATTGGCGCCGGTGCCGCTGGTGTATTCGTAGAGGGTGACGTTGTCCAGGTAGGAAAATACCGAGATCAGGTCAGACCACACCCAATACAGCGCGGCGATAAAGCCGCCGAGCAGCGCCAGGCGAATCAGGCGCATCGACTGCTCGTTGACCTGTTCGATGTCCAGGGTCGGTTCTTCGATCACCGCTTCGCCATCACCCGCTTCCTTGGCGGCCTGGCGTTTGGCCAGGGCCCGCGCGTAGGCCAGGCGCCGTGCGGCAACCCCCAGGCCACGGACGAAGGTGGCTTCGATCACCAGCCAGAACATCAGCAGGTACAGGGTGTTGATCAACCGGTCGCTGAGCTTGAGGGCGGTGTAGTAGTAGCCAAAGCACACGGCAATAAACAGCGCGACCGGCAGCGCGGTAAACATCAGGCCGACGGCTTTGCGAAACAGCGAGGCTTTTTCGTGGGTCGGGCTATTGAGCAGCAGGCGCCCGAGCAGCCACGCCATCAGTGCGTAGCAGGTCAGTACCACGCCGATACCCAGTACGTCGTCTGCCAGTGCCGCTGGCTGATGCTCGGCGATGGCCACCACGGCCACCAGTGCCAGCACCACCAGCCCGAGCTTGCGTATCCAGCCCTGGAGGAATTCGACCTGGGGTTTTTCCCAACGGAAATGCAGTTCGGCGACGCCGCCGGGCGCGAGGATCCGATAGGCGGTGTAGAACACCAGCCACGCCTGGGCGATCTGCAGCAAGGCGGCGCCGAGGTTGGCGTTTTGCCCGCGGGCATCGATCTGCAACGCATAACCGCACAGCGCCAGGCCCAGGGCCACCGGCATCGCCAGGGCGATATTCACCAGGATCGCCACCGGCGTGTGCCATTGGCTGTCGCGTTTGAAGTGGCCGATGTCCTGGTGGATTTTTTTCAGGCGCTCATACAGGTAGCTACGACGCCACAGCAGCGCGCCGATCAACAGCAGCAGGGGCAGGAACAGCAGCGGGCGCTGGGTCAGGCCGTCATACAGTTCGCTGACGCTGGAAGCCCAAGGCAGGGTCGTGACCTGCTTGCTCAGGTGCGCCGGTACGGTTTCCAGCCATTCGGTGTCCAGCGGCTTGTTGCTGGGAATCCAGAACATCTGCTCGTCGAGGGTCGCCCGCAACGTGCTGGCGGTACTCAGCAGTTGTTTCTGGTTCAGCTGCAGGGTGATGGATTCGTTGAGCAGTGCGCTCAGCTCGCGGCTGAGGCGTTCCAGCAAGTCGCTGCGGGTGATCGCCAGTTCCAGCAGGGTGCGGCGCAGTTGGGGTGTGATCTGGTCGGCCGGTTGACTGGCCAGCAGGTTGTCGACGTAGGTGCTCGGAGTGCTGATCAGTTCGCGCTGTTGATTGACCTCGAACTGGTACAGGCGAATGTTGGCGATGTCATCTGCCAGGTCGCGGTCCACGGTCAGGCGCGGGAGGGCCTGCTTCTGTTTGTAGAGGATCTTGGACAGCAGCAGGCTGCCCTTGAGTACGTTGATCTGTTCGTCCAGCGCCGAGTCGCTTTGGGTCACGCTGTCCAGTTGCTGCTTGGTTTGCAGGTTTTTCTGGGTCAGTTCGTTGAGCCGGTCGGTGCTTTTGAGCAGGTAGTCGGACAGTTTCAGGTTGGCGGCGCTTTCCGTGGCGAGCAGGCTGCTGCCACCGGCCTTTTGGGCTTCGATGGACTGCTGGGTCACGGTTTCCTGGGACTGGGCCAGGCGTTTCTGGTTGATCAGGGTTTGCAGGTCCTGGATCTCCTGCTCCAGGCGCGCGGTTTTTTCCAATACCAGATCGTGTTGGCTGTTGCCCAGGTCTTGCAGTTGGCTGTTGCCGGCCAGCTCCTGGCGGCGCAATGGAATCAGCGCGTTGAGGGCGGCCAGCTCGGCGTTCAGCTGGTTGCGCTGGTCACCGCTGAGGGCCTTGCCATTGTCTTTGCCGGCCTTGAGGATCGAGTTGATTTGCTGGATGCGCGTCTGGCTGCTGCTGATTTCGGTCTGGGCGCGTTCCGGGCGGGTCTGGGCGGCGATGCTCAGGCTGTTGGCGTCGGCCAGTTCCTTTTGCAGGTCGCCTTGCTGGGTGGTGCGCTGCACCAGCAGTTGTTCAAGCTGCGGCACCGGCAAGGTGGCGTAGCGTTGGGCGACCGGAATCACCTTGGTAGCTTTGAGCCGGGTCAGCTCGCGCTGGTTCTCGGCGCTCTGGCGCGGCGCGTTTTCCAACTGGCGCTTGAGGTCGACCAGGCGCTGTTGGTAATCCTGCTGGTTGCCGAGGAAGGTGAGGGTCTGCTGCAGGATGCTTTGCAGCGCTTTCATGTCGGCGTCGGGCAGCTTGCGGTCTGGCAGCTTGTCCAGGGTTTGCTGGACGGAGTCGATGCTGGGCGGGTCGGCAGCGTGTACGGTGCCGACGCAGAGAGTCAGGCCAAGCAGGGCAGTAGCGAGAAAAGTGCGCAGGGTTGTCATAGAGACCGGTCGAGCAAGGTGATAAATAGGGGGCGTCCCGACATCGACTGGCGCGCCGTCGCCCCGCAGTTTAGAGGAAGAGTCCGGGGCCCGGGCGACTTCCTTCGGGGAATCTGACGCCGACTTTGCCGATCTTGTTCCCGTCCATGACCGCGACGGTCCAAATGGTGTTGTTCCATTCCACCTGGTCGCCGACCACGGGTGCCCCGCCGACTTTCTGGGTGATGAAACGACTCAGTGGCATGTCCGGGTCGATGCCCTCGAGCTTGAGCCCGTACAGCGCCGAAACCGCGCCCAGCTGGGCGTCGCCTTCCAGAACGAAGTCGCCGAAGAAGCGCAGGTCGAGGCCCCGTTGGGGTGCCTGGCTGAACAGTTTGCCGAGGGCCGGCAAGTTGTGTTCATGGCCGATCACGCAGAGCAAATCATCGACTTCCAGCACCGTACTACCCGACGGATGGAGCAGTTGCTGGCCACGAAACAGCGCAGCGATCCGTGTGCCCTCGGGCATTTTCAGCTCCCAAGGGCGGCGCCGATGCACCATTTCTCGGCGCCCAGGCGGTAGACGAACAGCTCCCACTCGCTGGTGACGTGTACTTCCAGGGCCGCCCGGGAGATTGGCGCAGGCTCGGGCGGTACTGTCACCTTCAACAGTTTGGCCACCCATGGCAGGCTCGTACCCTGCACCAGCAGCGACACCAGCACGATAAAGAACGCCAGGTTGAAGTACAGCTGTGCGTGGGGCAGGCCGGCCATCAGCGGGAACACCGCCAGAATGATCGGGACCGCGCCGCGCAGGCCGACCCAGGCGATAAAGGCTTTCTCTCGACCGTGGAAGGCCTTGAACGGCAGCAGGCCGACGATCACCGACAGTGGCCGTGCGAAGAGAATCATCCACAGCGCCAGGCCCAGGGCTGGCAGCGCGATGGGCAGCAGATCGTGGGGCGTGACCAGCAGGCCCAGCACCAGGAACATGCCGATCTGCGCGAGCCAGGCCATGCCGTCGAGCATATGCAAAATGCCATGCCGGCTGCGCACCGGGCGGTTGCCGATCACCAAACCGCACAGGTACACCGCGAGGAAGCCGCTGCCGTGCAAGGCGTTGGTCAGGGCAAACACGAACAGGCCGCCGGAAATCACCAGGATCGGGTACAGGCCGTTGGCCAGGTTGATCCGGTTGACCATCTGCAGCATCAACCAGCCGCCGCCCAGGCCAATGATGCCGCCGATGCCGAACTCGCGGATCAGGTGGCCCAGCAGGCTCCAGTGCAGGCCGGTCTGGCCGCTGGCGAGCATGTCGATCAGGGTGACGGTGAGGAACACCGCCATCGGGTCGTTGCTGCCGGATTCGATTTCCAGGCTGGCGGTGACCCGTTCGTTCAGGCCCTTGCCGCCCAGCAGCGAGAACACCGCCGCGGCGTCCGTGGAGCCGACGATGGCGCCGATCAGCAGGCCTTGAATAATGTTGAGGTTGAACAGCCAGGCGGCTGCCATGCCGGTGAGACCGGTGGTGATCAGTACCCCGACCGTCGCCAATGACAGCGCGGGCCAGAGAGCCACGCGAAAACTCGCCACCCGTGTTCGCAAGCCGCCATCGAGCAGGATCACCGCCAGGGCGAGGTTGCCCACGAGGTAGGCGGTCGGGTAGTTGTCGAAGATGATGCCGCCGCCGTCGACGCCGGCAATCATGCCCACGGCCAGGATGATCACCAGGATCGGGATGCCCAGGCGGGACGAAAGAGAACTCACCAGAATGCTCGCACCTACCAGCAACGCGCCGATCAAGAACAGGCTGTTGATGGTCGTCGCATTCAAAGGCAGTACTCCATGAGCGGGAAAGACGAGGCGCAAACTGACCATGCAGTCTGCGTGCCAGCGATTCTAACCTGTTGAATTGCTGTGCTGTCAAAAAAGGTGTTGGGGATGTACACAGGTCAAATGTGGGAGCTGGCTTGCCTGCGATTGCGGTGTGTCAGTCACTGGAGATCGTGACTGTCAGATTGCTATCGCAGGCAAGCCAGCTCCCACAAGGGATCGCCGGTGTCAGTTAAAGCCTGAACCGCCCCACCATCCCGTTCAAATCCACCGCCAATCGCGACAGCTCGCCGCTCGCCGCACTGGTTTGGCTGGCGCCGGTCGCCGATTGCACCGACAAATCACGAATGTTCACCAGGTTGCGATCCACTTCCCGCGCCACCTGCGCCTGCTCTTCAGCGGCACTGGCGATCACCAGGTTGCGCTCGTTGATTTCAACGATGGCGGTATTGATGGTATCCAGCGACATCCCCGCACCCTTGGCGATATTCAGCGTCGACTCTGCGCGTTCGGTGCTGTTACGCATCGAATTCACCGCATGCTCGGTACCGGCCTGAATGCTGCCGATCATCCGCTCGATCTCGCTGGTGGACTGCTGGGTGCGATGGGCCAGGGCCCGTACTTCATCCGCCACCACCGCAAAACCACGCCCGGCTTCACCGGCACGCGCCGCTTCAATCGCCGCGTTCAAGGCCAGCAGGTTGGTCTGGTCGGCCAGGCCACGAATCACGTCCAGCACCTTGCCGATGTCCCGGGACTCTTCCGCCAGGTTGCCGATCAAGGTCGCGGTGGCTTGCACGTCACTGCTCATGCGCTCGATGGCGCCGACGGTTTCCTGCACCAGGTCACGGCCATCGCCGGCCGAGGAGGTGGCGTTTTTCGAAGCTTCGGAGGTGCTGACCGCGTTGCGGGCCACTTCTTCAACCGCACTGGTCATCTCGTTCACCGCCGTGGCGGCTTGTTCGATTTCGTTGTTTTGCTGGGTCAGGCCACGGGCACTTTCGTCGGTCACGGCGTTCAGCTCTTCCGCTGCGGAAGCCAGCTGGGTGGCCGAGCCGGCGATGCGTTGCAAAGTGTCCTTCAACTTGTCCTGCATCTTGGCCATCGCCAACAGCAGTCGGCCGGCTTCGTCGTTGCCTTCGACCTTGATCGGACGCGTCAGGTTGCCTTCGGCAATTTCTTCGGCGGCGTCGAGGGCCTGGGCAATCGGCAGGGTGATGCTGCGGGTCAGCAACCAGGCGAACAGCATGGTCAGCGCCGTGGCCAGGATCAGCAGGATCACCACCAGCTCAAACGCCATCTCGTATTGGTCGGCGGCTTGCTGGTTGGTGGCGGTGGCCATCTTGTTATTGATGTCCAGCAGGCGGTTCAGCACGGCGTTGACCTGCTCCGAGTTGCTCAGCAGTTCGGTGTTCAACAGGGTGCGCAGCTCGTCCATCTGGTTGGCCCGGGACAGGCTCTTCATGCGCTCTTCGATCTGGTGGTACTGGCCCAAAAGACGCACGTACTCGTCATAGGCAGCACGCTCTTCGCTGCTGTCGATCAGCTTCTCGTAGACCGCCTGGGCGGTACGAATCTGCTGATTGCGCACATCAAACGCTTCGAGGGTCTTTTGCTGGACGTCGGGCTCGCGGTTGGTCAGCAGTCGATAGGACAGCACCCGCAGGCGCAGGGTCAGCTGGGTGAACTCGTCCAGGGCGCGAATGCTCGGCACGCTGCTCAGGGTGATGTCTTCCGTCGCCGCGCGAATCTTGCTCATCTGGTTCAACGCGAACACGCCGAGAAACAACATCAGCGCGCCAATCAACGCGAAGCCGAGGAAGGCCCGCGGCGCGATATTCATATTACGAAGAGACATGCTGTGATCCTGGGGAGAAGCGCGATCCATGCGGGGTTTGGGCGGGGTGTCCATGACCTATCGGTCATACGACTAAAGTCTTGAGGGGGTGCGCGCTTTTGTCGCAGAGCGGGACGGTCCGACGGGATTCAGGAACCAGATGCCATAAATGCAGTCACTAAGGCTCGAAAGCGTGGCCTGCCCTGTAAAATCAAGGCCCCGCGCCGGGGATAACCCTGGCATCCGAGGTGATTTTTCTTTATCGTCACCGCCCTTTGAAAAAGCCCGAGAAATCAAAATGTTAGAAGCATCCCTCAGCCAATTGGAACAACTGGTCAGTGACCTGGTACAGCAGAATCAGGATCTGCTGGGCACCAACGAATCCCTCAAGGCCGAACTGGCTCGCGCCAAGGATGAAAACGACAGCCTGCAACTGAACCTGATGGAACAGGAAGAGAAGCAGGGCGCCACTGCAGCTCGTATCCAGGCGTTGGTTGAGCGTGTGAGCGCAGGTCCTGTCAGCGCATGAATGAAGGGATAAAGGTCGTTTCGATTCTCGGTGAGGATTACTCGATCAAGGCTCCGGAAGGGGAAGACAACACCCTGATGAGCGCCGTGACGATGCTCAAGGCATCCCTGGCCACCACCAAGAAAAAGTACCCGACGCTGATCGGTGACAAGCTATTGGTGCTGGCGGCGCTGAACCTGTGCGCCGAGCAGATCGAAATGCAAAAGCACCATCAGCAGGAACTCGACCGTTACCAAGAGCAAGTCAGCGCCACGGTCGAAGTGATTTCCAAGGCGATCGGACAGCCTTAGAACCACTCATCCTGCATCCCCAGGCACGTGTCATCGCGTGCCTCGAGAATCGCCAGTTCATGATGGCAGCCCGGTATTTCCCACGTCAGGAAGTACCGGGCGGCCTGGAGCTTGCCCTTATAGAAGGCGACATCGGCAGCATTGCCCTTGGCCAGCCCTTCCTCGGCGCGAATCGCCTGTTCCAGCCAGCGCCAGCCAATCACCGTATGCCCGAACACTTTCAGGTACAGCGCCGAATTCGCCAGGCTGCTGTTGACCTTGCCTTGGGCGAGATCCGTCAGCAGGCCGAGGGTGACTGCTTGCAGGCGCGTTACCAGTTGTTCCAGCGGTTCCCGCAGGGCCGTCAGCGACGGGTATGCCTGTGCCCGCGCGCCGGTCTCGGCGATCAGGCGAATCAGTTGTTTCAAGCCCGCACCGCCGTTCTGCGCCAGCTTGCGCCCGAGCAAATCCAGCGACTGAATGCCGTGGGTGCCTTCATGGATCGGGTTCAGGCGGTTGTCGCGGTAGTACTGTTCCACCGGGTATTCACGGGTGTAGCCATGGCCGCCGAGAATCTGGATCGCCAGTTCGTTGGCTTTAAGGCAAAACTCCGACGGCCAGGATTTGACGATAGGCGTCAGCAGGTCCAGCAGTTCGTGGGCCTGTTTGCGCGCCGCTTCGGTATCCAGGGTGGTGGTGTCATCGAACAGGCGTGCGGCGTACAGGCCAAGGTCGAAGGCACCTTCCACGTAGGCTTTTTGGGTCAACAGCATGCGCTTGATATCGGCGTGCTGAATGATCGACACCGGCGCAGTGTTCGGGTCCTTGCTGTCCGGCAGGCGGCCTTGCGGGCGCTCGCGGGCGTATTCCAGGGAGTACAGGTAGCCGGCGTAACCGAGCATCACCGCGCCCATGCCCACGCCGATCCGCGCTTCGTTCATCATCTGGAACATGCAGCTCAGGCCTTGGTGCGGTTTGCCCACCAGGTAGCCGACACACTCGCCGTTATCGCCGAAATTCAGCGCAGTCGAGGTGGTGCCGCGCCAACCCATCTTGTGAAACAGCCCGGCCAGCAGCACATCGTTGCGCTTGCCCAGGCTGCCGTCGTCGTTGACCAGGAATTTGGGCACGATAAACAGCGAAATGCCCTTCACCCCGGCAGGCGCGTCCGGCAGCTTGGCCAGCGCCATGTGCACGATGTTTTCCGACAGCGGGTGATCGCCGCCGGAGATGAAGATCTTGTTGCCCTTGAGGCGATAGCTGCCGTCAGTTGCCGGCTCTGCGCGGGTACGAATATCCGACAGCGACGAACCCGCGTGGGGCTCGGTCAAGGCCATGGTGCCGAAGAAGCGGCCTTCGATCATGGGTTGCAGGAAGCGTTGTTTCTGCTCCTCGGTGCCGAAGCTCTCGATCAGGTTGGCGGCGCCCATGGTCAGGAACGGGTAGGACGTGGATGCGGCGTTGGCCGACTGGAAGTGGGCGAAACACGCCTGGGAGAGCAGGGTGGGCAGTTGCATGCCGCCGGCTTCGAAGCTGCGGGCGGCGTTGAGAAAACCGGCTTCGAGGAAGGCATCTACCGCCGGTTTCACCTCGGGAATCAGAATCGCCTGACCGTTTTCGTAGCGTGGCTCGTTCTCGTCCCCCTTGCGGTTATGCGGGGCGAAGAACTTTTCGGCAATGCTGCGGGCGGTGCCGATGGCGGCGTCGAAGGTTTCACGGTTGTGTTCGGCAAACCGCTCGCGCTGGGTCAGGCCCTCGGCATCGAGGACTTCGTACAGCTCGAAAGCCAGATTGCGGGAACTGAGCAGCGTCTCGGACATGGCGGCTTACCTGTGTGGGAATGGGCCGAGTCTAAGTGCGCAAATAGAGGCTGGATAGCAAGATTGATCTGGGTGATGGAGGGGCAAAACGCGGCTCGAAGGTGGAACGCGGTTAATGTGGGAGCGGGCTTGCTCGCGAATGCGGTGGATCAGTCGGTACATCCGGTGACTGACACTCCGCATTCGCGAGCAAGCCCGCTCCCACAGTTTTACCGCGTTTCTTCAGTTAGCCGATGGTCATCAGGCTGGCGTTGCCGCCCGCCGCAGCGGTGTTGACGCTCAACGCACGTTCGATCACCAGACGCTCCAGGGCAATCCCGGTTTCGCCCGAAGACAAACCGTGAACCCCGACAATCGCCCCGCCACGCTTGGCCACTTGCTGGCAAACCCCGCGCAGTTGGTCGGAATCGCCGTGATGCAGCACGGCATCAAATACGGTTTCATCCTTGGTCCAGTCAGCCACCAACTTGATCTTCGCCTGAAGCTCCTTCGGCAAACGTGCGAACACGGCCTTGGTCAATTCAGTTTCCGGCCATACCGCCGAGCCGCCGACTGCGAGTACCGCTGCCAGTTGCGTCAGCAGGTCGCCTTCCACTTCCGCCAGGCACAACACGTGCTCGCGGGGCAGGATGGCGTAGCTGTTGCGCTCGCCGGTCGGGCCGGCCAGTTGGCGGGTGATACCGCTTTGGGATTGCGCGGCGAACTGCACGCACAGGGCGCTCAAGTCGCTGAGCTTGTTGCTGTCGGCCCAGGCTTGCAGGGCAGTCAGAGGCTTGCTCATGGCATCCCGCAGGCGAACATCCGGTGCTGTCAGGGCATCACCGCGAACGAAGGATTGCTCGATGGCATCCGTAGGACGGGTCGACAGCAGACGGTACAGGTACAGCGGACCGCCGGCTTTGGGACCGGTACCCGACAAACCTTCGCCGCCGAAAGGCTGCACGCCCACCACGGCACCCACAATGTTGCGGTTAACGTAGACGTTACCGGCGTGGACGTTGTCGATCACCTTGGCGATGGTCTCGTCGATTCGGGTGTGCACGCCCAGGGTCAGGCCGTAGCCGGAGGCATTGATCTGGCCGATAAGCTGGTCGATCTCTTTGCGCTTGTAGCGCACCACGTGCAGCACCGGGCCGAAGATCTCCCGTTGCAGTTCGTCGAAGCTTTCCAGTTCGATCAGGGTTGGCATCACGAACGTGCCACGCTTGATCTCTTCGCTATCGGCAATCGCGACCTGGTAAACGTTGCGGCCTTTGTCGCGCATGGCCTGGGTATGTTTCTCGATGCCAGCCTTGGCTTCGGCGTCGATCACCGGGCCAATGTCCACCGACAGACGCTCCGGGTTGCCGAGGCGGCATTCAGCCATGGCACCTTTAAGCATTTCGATGACACGATCAGCAGAATCTTCCTGCAAGCACAGCACGCGCAGGGCCGAGCAACGTTGGCCGGCACTGTCGAAGGCCGAGGAAACTACGTCGATCACCACTTGTTCGGTGAGTGCCGAGGAGTCGACGATCATCGCGTTCTGGCCACCGGTTTCGGCGATCAGCGGAATCGGACGACCCTGTGCATCCAGGCGGCCGGCGACGTTGCGTTGCAGCAGACGCGCGACTTCGGTGGAGCCGGTGAACATCACGCCCTTGACGCGATCATCACCCACCAGGCGAGCACCGACGGTTTCGCCCTGGCCCGGCAGCAGTTGCAGCACGCCTTCCGGAATCCCGGCTTCCAGCAAGAGGCGCACGGCTTGTGCGGCCACCAATGGTGTTTGCTCGGCAGGCTTGGCCAGCACCGGGTTACCGGCGGCCAGTGCAGCAGCGACCTGGCCACTGAAGATCGCCAGCGGGAAGTTCCACGGGCTGATGCACACCACCGGTCCCAGCGGGCGGTGAGCGTCGTTGGTGAAATCGTTGCGGGCCTGCACTGCGTAGTAACGCAGGAAGTCCACGGCTTCGCGCACTTCGGCGATGGCGTTGGCGAAGGTCTTGCCGGCTTCACGGGCCAGCAGGCCCATCAGTGGCTGGATCTCGCCTTCCATCAGGTCGGCGGCACGTTCCAGGATCGCGGCGCGTTCGGCGGGCGGGGTGGCCTGCCAGATTGGCGCAGCGTTCAGGGCGCACTGGATCGCGTTGTCGACGTCTTCGACCGTCGCTTCCTGCACATGGCCGACCACGTCACGCAGATCCGACGGGTTCAACACCGGTGCAGCGGCTTCATTGCTGGAAGCGCAACCGAGCATCGGCGCGGCTTTCCAGTTGTTGTGAGCGGTGGCCAGCAAGGCGCAGGACAGCGACGCCAGACGGTGTTCGTTGGCCAAGTCGATACCGGCGGAGTTGGCGCGCTCGGCACCATACAGGTCGCGGGGCAGCGGGATACGCGGGTGCGGCAGGCCGAAGCCGCCTTCCTGCGTCGCCATCTGCTCGATGCTGGCCACTGGATCGGCCACCAGCTCCTGGATCGAGATGGATTGGTCGGCGATGCGGTTGACGAACGAAGTGTTGGCGCCGTTTTCCAGCAGACGACGTACCAGGTAAGCCAGCAGCGTTTCGTGAGTGCCGACCGGTGCGTACACGCGGCACGGACGGTTCAGCTTGCCTTCGGAGACCTTGCCTACAACCTGCTCGTACAGAGGTTCGCCCATGCCGTGCAGGCATTGGAACTCGTACTGGCCGGGGTAATAGTTCTGACCGGCAATATGGTAAATCGCCGACAAGGTGTGAGCGTTGTGGGTAGCGAACTGCGGGTAGATAACTTCCGGAACCGAGAGCAGTTTGCGTGCACAGGCAATGTAGGAAACGTCGGTGTACACCTTGCGGGTGTACACCGGATAGCCTTCCAGGCCTTCGACCTGGGCGCGCTTGATTTCGCTGTCCCAGTACGCGCCTTTCACCAGGCGGATCATCAGGCGATGGCGGCTGCGGCGTGCCAGGTCGATCACATAGTCGATCACATACGGGCAACGCTTCTGGTAAGCCTGGATCACAAAACCGATACCGTTCCAGCCGGTCAGTTGCGGCTCGAAGCACAGGCGTTCCAGTAGGTCGAGCGACAGCTCCAGGCGATCGGCTTCTTCGGCGTCGATGTTCAAACCGATGTCGTATTGCTTGGCCAGCAGGGTCAGCGACAGCAGGCGCGGGTACAGCTCGTCCATCACGCGCTCGTACTGCGCACGGCTGTAACGCGGGTGCAGGGCCGAAAGCTTGATGGAGATGCCCGGACCTTCATAAATCCCACGACCGTGGGACGCTTTGCCGATCGAGTGGATGGCTTGTTCGTACGAGGCCAGGTACTTCTGGGCGTCGTGTTCGGTGAGTGCGGCTTCACCGAGCATGTCGTAGGAATAGCGGAAACCCTTGGCTTCGAACTTGCTCGCGTTGGCCAAGGCCTCGGCGATGGTTTCGCCGGTGACGAACTGCTCGCCCATCAGGCGCATGGCCATGTCGACGCCCTTGCGGATCATCGGCTCGCCGCTTTTGCCAATGATGCGGCTCAGGGACGACGTCAGGCCGGCTTCGTTATGGGTGGCGACCAGTTTGCCGGTCAGCAGCAAGCCCCAAGTGGCGGCGTTAACGAACAGCGACGGGCTGTTGCCCAAGTGCGGGTGCCAGTTGCCGGTGCTGATCTTGTCGCGGATCAACGCGTCGCGGGTGCCTTTGTCGGGGATGCGCAGCAGCGCTTCGGCGAGGCACATCAGCGCTACGCCTTCCTGGGACGACAGGGAAAATTCTTGCAGCAAGCCCTGGACGATGCCTGCACGGCCGCCGGCGCTTTTCTGATTGCGCAGTTTCTCGGCAATCGAAGAGGCGAGCTTGTTGGTGGCTTCGGCCATTGCCGCGGGCAGACGGGCCTGCTCGATCAGCATCGGTACCACTTCCGGTTCCGGGCGACGGTAAGCGGCGGTGATCGACGCGCGCAGTACCGATTGCGGCAGGATGCTCTCGGCGAACTCCAGGAAGCACTGGTGGGCGTGGTCGGTCTGGACCTCGCCGGCTTCTTCTGCGTCCTTGCTGCCCAGGCCGTTGAGCTCGGCCAGGGTTGCACCACCCTCGAGTTTCTCCAGGTAATTGAAAATCGCCTGCTTGATCAGCCAGTGCGGCGTGCGATCAATGGAGGTCGCGGCCGCCTTCAGGCGCTCGCGGGTCGGGTCGTCAAGTTTGACCCCAAGGGTGGTCGTAGCCATCTTTTTATCCTCATGGGTGCCACTACTGCGTGGCATCAGCTGGCGGCAAGATTAGCTTTGCGCCGTGAGAGGTGCAACCGGGTGCAACCCTTTTTATCCATGAAATTTTTGATGCTGATCGGGAAAAATTATCGGCGCAGCCGAATCGGCTGCGCCTTGGTGCATTTGCTTCTGACTTTGGCTGCGCTTGCTCCGAAAAGGAGCAAAAACACGGTGTTTCTCGCAAAAAACATCAAGGTGCAACTTATTCTCAAGAAACTGGTTGCACCTTATTTGCTTTGTTGAATAGCATTCGCGCCCAAGGTGCAACCTCTTACGGACGGTTCATCGGCTGATGGCTTTCCTGGGGAAACGTCAGTCATAAATGCGCGGCGCCAGGCTTCGTCTATCCACTAGCCAAGTGGGTGGCCGTCCGGACAGACCGCCGCTACATAAAAACAATGCCAGGGCGTAACTCAATGAGCGTAAGTAATCCTACCCTGATCACATTTGTGATCTATATCGCTGCCATGGTGCTGATCGGCTTCATGGCCTATCGCTCCACCAACAACCTTTCCGACTACATCCTCGGCGGTCGCAGCCTCGGCAGCGTGGTCACCGCGCTCTCGGCCGGCGCCTCGGACATGAGCGGCTGGTTGCTGATGGGCTTGCCCGGCGCGATCTACATGTCTGGCCTGTCGGAAAGCTGGATCGCCATCGGCCTGATCGTCGGTGCCTACCTGAACTGGCTGTTTGTTGCCGGTCGCCTGCGGGTGCAGACCGAGCACAACGGCGACGCCCTGACCCTGCCGGATTACTTCTCCAGCCGTTTCGAAGATAAAAGCGGCCTGCTGCGGATCATCTCTGCGGTGGTGATCCTGGTGTTCTTCACCATCTACTGCGCTTCCGGCATCGTTGCCGGCGCCCGCCTGTTTGAAAGCACCTTCGGCATGTCCTACGAGACTGCGCTGTGGGCCGGTGCTGCCGCGACGATTGCCTACACCTTCGTGGGTGGTTTCCTGGCGGTGAGCTGGACTGACACCGTACAAGCCACGCTGATGATCTTCGCCCTGCTGCTCACGCCGATCATCGTGCTGCTGGCCACCGGTGGCGTCGACACCACCTTCCTGGCGATCGAAGCGCAGAACCCTGACAACTTCAACATGCTGAAAAACACCACCTTCATCGGCATCATTTCGCTGATGGGCTGGGGCCTGGGTTACTTCGGCCAGCCGCACATCCTCGCGCGTTTCATGGCGGCGGATTCGGTGAAATCGATTGCCAACGCACGTCGCATCTCCATGACCTGGATGATCCTGTGCCTGGGCGGCACCGTAGCGGTGGGCTTCTTCGGTATCGCCTACTTCTCGGCGCACCCGGAAGTCGCCGGTCCCGTGACCGAGAACCACGAGCGTGTGTTCATCGAACTGGCCAAGCTGCTGTTCAACCCATGGATTGCCGGTGTGCTGCTGTCGGCCATCCTGGCTGCCGTGATGAGTACCCTGAGCTGCCAGTTGCTGGTGTGCTCCAGCGCCCTGACCGAAGACTTCTACAAAACTTTCCTGCGTAAAAACGCCTCCCAGGTTGAGCTGGTGTGGGTCGGTCGTGCCATGGTGCTGTTGGTGGCGCTGATCGCCATCGCCATGGCCGCCAACCCGGAAAACCGCGTACTGGGCCTGGTGAGCTACGCCTGGGCTGGATTCGGTGCTGCATTCGGTCCTGTGGTGCTGATCTCGGTCCTGTGGAAAGGCATGACGCGTAATGGCGCACTGGCCGGCATCCTGGTGGGGGCGATTACCGTGATCGTGTGGAAGCACTTCAACCTGCTGGGCCTGTACGAAATCATCCCGGGCTTCATCTTTGCCAGCCTGGCGATCTACTTCGTGAGCAAGATGGGCGCTCCGACGGCTGGCATGCTTCAGCGGTTTGACGCGGCCGAGGCGGATTACAACCTCAACAAGTAATCGGCGGGGGCTTGAATGCCCGCTGAAGTGAAAACGGCCCGCATCTTTGGATGACGGGCCTTTTCTATGGGGTTAAAAAATCGCAGTTTTTACAGTTTCAGGTAGTAGTAAAGGTAGAAGGTTAACGCCGATATTATCCACATCAGTCCGAAAATAGCTGTGCAGTGAAGTAGGCATTTCATGCCTTTCGGAAAGTCTCGTACTTGCTGTACATCGATGATGCCGCGTCTTGCGTTTCGTTTGGTAAACACGAGTGCCGCATAAACCGCGCTGAGTCTTAGCATTCTGCCTCGCGGCGAGCTTCCCCAGAAGCCACTATGGAATTCCACAAGGCGACACTTGTTTAGATGGCGCTCCATTACCTCAAGTTTTCGATACGCAAGGAAAAATCCGAAAATGCCGTAGGCAATCATCAACAAGGAGGAGCCTATTAGTATCAGGTCTTTCAAGGGTTGCTGGAGGACGTAATCAATGTTCATACAAAACATCTCCCATTTCTTCGCCAGCCATCCCAAGCAGACTTCCTCCGGCAGCTCCTCCTATACCGCCAGCTATCAATAGGCAACCTAATGACCCAGGACCCGTTGTGGGAGCCAATACGAGAAAGCACAGCCCGGAGCCAGCGGAGCCGCCTAGAATTCCACCTGCCACCCCTCCTGCCAACTTCCCCACCTCCACATATTTCGCCTTCCTGCACTGCTCTTCCCTCCCTGTAGAGCAAGCCTCCCTGATTTCCAGCGCCGACGCCGTAGTGCTCAGTGCAATTCCCAGTGGCGTTCCATTTTTCAGCAGCTTGGCGGTCTTTGAAACCCGAGCAATCGTTTCGGCATATCGGTTGATTTCCCCGGTATGCAGATAGCTTCGGGTGGATATCCCGAGCATTTTCTTGATCGATCCCTCATTGCGCAAGTGAGTGCCGTAACGTGCAAAGCCGCGCATTTGTGCTTCCAGTTTGGCGAACAGGGTTTGGCGTCGAGCCAGAAAGTCGTTCCGTACGACGCCGCCACCTTGGCGCAGCGACTGTTTATGCAGCGCATCAATGTCTTCGAGCGTTTTACCAATGTCCTGCAAATGCCGACTCCAGGCATCACCCGCCGTGCCTATTCCGAGCGAGGCGTAGCCCAGTATTTTTTGCAGCAGGTCGTAGTTGTGCAGGGCGAAGGTATCGCTGCCTTCGGCCATAACGCTATGTCGAATATTCCAGGCGGCGCTCATCAGGCGGGACTCTTCCAGGGTGCAGGCCGCCGTCGAGTCATCGCCTATGATCACCAACTGGCCGGGTAGAACAACAACATTGCGAATGTGACTGTTAAGTACGTCGAACTTGGCCTGCGCGTGTTTGCCCAAGCGCAGCCTGGTCTTGAGCTCCACTGAGGTTTGTTGCCGTTCATTGATGAATGCATAGGGCTGAGGCATTGGGGCGTCCTCAGCAGTCTTTATGGATGATGGGGGTATTCAGGGCGTGATGGTTGTTGCATGCCATGTATGCGGTCCTTTCCGAAGGGAGATGGCACCGCAATTTAAGGGCTCGCCTTGTGACTGTGAGCGTTGAATGTGAGGCGGTTTTTATACTTTGGGAAACGGGCCACAAGCTACCGTCAGCTATCTGACAGTAGTCTGTGAAAGGGCATCCACCGATTTCGAATTCGTGGTTTTTCAGTCGTGATCAGTGTCCGGCTGGTTGAGAAAAATCAGCACACCCAGGATCGCCATATAAAACTTGAACGCAGCTTCCTGGCCGTTCCACTGATGGGATTGCCACATCAGGAACCACTCGCCGCCGATCACCATAAATCCGAAGAACCACACGACAAAACCGAGGGTCAGTCCTGCAACTGCGCATTTCTTTGCGAGGTTGAATTCGGTGCCAGTAGCACGACGAGCCCGCCACAAGGCCAGTGCGCCACGCGCCAGCAGCACGGCCGTCAGGGCTTCACCGGCGATGATCAGCCAATATGCACCGTGCCACAGCCATGGGGTGGTGATGGCGCGATACATCGCGGCGTTGCCGGGGAAGGTGGTGTCCATGCTCAGCACATGTTTGACGAAGGCGAAGTTGGAGCCGTAGTCAGTGATGTTGTTGAAGGCGACGAGTGTGGCGAAGGCTGCCAGGGCAAGGGTCAGAACGATTTTTGCGTAGCGGGTGGCCATGTTTTTTTCCGTTGTGATGCCGATGAGGTGGGTCGTAACGCTAGCACGCTCATGACGGTTGCTCGACGTTTGAGACATGAAGAATTGGGCACCTGGGATGTAAGGATTTACTGATTTGCCGGCAGCGCACTCAGCTCGGCAAACAGCTGGTGCAGAATCGGCCACCCACTACTCGCAGAGAAACACCGGATGTTCGCTCCTGCCAATCAAAGTGCCTTTACCCTGACCCTCGACGGCGTGCCCAGTGATCTCAAGGTACGTGAGTTCACGGGTGATGAATTCATCAGCCTGCCCTATCGTTTTGACCTTGAGCTGGTCAGCGAGCAACCCGACCTTGACCTGGAAAGCTTGATGCATCGCCAGGCGTTCCTGGGGTTTGATGCGCATGGCCATGGTATCCATGGTCAGGTCTATCGGGTGGCGCAAGGCGACTCGGGCAAGCGCCTGACGCGTTATCAGATCACGCTGGTTCCGCAGTTGGCTTATCTTGAGCACAGCACTCACCAGCGGATTTTCCAGAACCGGACGGTGCCGCAGATCCTTGCACTGGTGCTGGAAGGGCAGGGCATCCAGGGGGATGCCTTCTCGTTTCAACTGAGCGGGGTGTACCCCAAGCGTGAGTACTGCGTTCAGTTTGGCGAAACCGATCTGGAGTTCATTCAGCGGTTGTGCGCCGAGTCGGGCATCCACTATCACTTCCAGCACCATCCGGAGCGCCATCTTTTGGTGTTCGGCGATGACCAGACCGTGTTCGTCCAGCCTGATCAAGCAACCCAGTACGCTGCAGGTTCCGGGATGGTTGCCGACACACCGGTGATCAAGCGTTTTATTGTGCGGCTGAAGACCCGTACCACCGGTGTGAACCTGCGGGATTACGACTTCAGAAAACCCCGTCTGGCGCTGGAAAGCGTGGCATCCGGTGGTCAGCTTCCCACTCTGGAAGACCAGCGTTATCCCGGGCATTTTACGGATCGCGCTCATGGTAAATACCTGGCGCAACGTGTTTTGGAGCGTCACCGCGGCGACTTTCGCCAGGCCAACGGTCATAGCGATCAGCCGGCTCTGCTCAGCGGCCGCTTCCTGAAGATGGCCGGGCATCCTCGTCAGGAATGGAATGATTTGTGGCTGGTCACCCAAGTGACGCATGTAGGGCGCCAACCTCAGGCGCTGGAGGAGTCAGCCGCTGACGCCGCCAGTGATGAATTGTCTCAGGGCTATAGCAATGACTTTGTTGTAACACCATGGGACGTGCCGTTTCGAACGCCGTTGCTGGTGCCTCGGCCGCCGATGTGCGGCTACCAGAACGCAGTTGTCACCGGCCCCGTCGACAGCGAAATCCATTGCGACGAATACGGCCGGGTCAAGGTGCAACTGGCCTGGGATCGCGTCGGGGAAAACAATGAGCATTCCAGCTGCTGGCTGCGAGTGGCCAGTGGCTGGGCCCATGAACATTACGGCGCGGTGCTGATTCCGCGGGTGGGCATGGAAGTGCTGGTGGGCTTTGTCGATGGCGACGCCGACACGCCGCTGGTGGTCGGCTGCCTGGCCAATGCGGCGACGCCAGTGCCGTTGGACCTGCCGGCGGACAAGACCCGCAGCATCTTCCGCAGCCAGACCAGCCCCGGCGGCGGTGGCTACAACGAGCTGCGCATCGAGGACCGTAAGGGCGCCGAGGAAATCTACCTGCGTGCCCAGCGCAACTGGACCCAGCATGTGCTGCACGACCAGCATGTGCAGGTCGACAACCAGCGCAACGTGATCGTCAAAGGCCTTGATCGTCACGAGCTTCAGGGCGAAGAACAGCGCACCACCCACGGCAACCGCCTGACCGAACTCAAGCAGGACGATCACCTGACGATCACCGGCTCCCAGCATGTGCGTGCCGGGTTCACCGTTCACATCGGCGCCGGGCAAAGCATTGTTATCGATGCAGGCGCCAGCGTGACCCTTCAGGCAGGCGGGCACTGGATCAATGTTTCAGCGGACGGGATTTTCAGCAGCACGGAGGTCCAGCTTGGCGGCTCGCCGGCATCGGCCGGAGCGCTGCTGATGCCGGGGCTGCAAGAAAAGTTGCTGGCTGTCATACCGGCACCGTTGAGTGCTGTGCAGGTGTCCAGCCTGAAACGCAGTGCGCCCTTTTGCGAAGAGTGCGAACGCTGCAGGAATGGCGTGTGTAATACGCGTCTGCACCGCAACGCATCACTGGCCGGAGGCACGCCATGACTTCCCCCGGGCAGTGGCTTGAGGCTGCACCCTTGCAGGAGGGCGAGCAGTTGTTTGCAGTGTTGGGCAACGCCAGTGACTGCAGGCCGCTTGAAGCCTGGCGTCGTACCAATGGTGGCTCGCTCAGTCCTATCTGGGCGGGCAGCGAGTATGCGGCATGGGATGAGGTCATGCCCTGCGTTGCGGTGGTTGCGGTTGAAAGTGCTTTTCTGAAATGGGCCGCCGAATGCGAAGGTACCGATTGGGGATGGCTGGCCGTGTCGTCTTGTTCTGTGCAAACCGTCGTCGAGCACCTGCGCAGCCTGACCAAGGTCATCTTGCCGGAAGGGCAGGCGGTGTTCTTTCGTTTCTGGGACGGTGCTTATGTCCTGCCTGTCTTGCAGGCGCTGGGACCGCAGGCGAAGGCGTTGCTCCCGGTATTCAGTCGCTACTGGATCAATGGTCGCCAGCATGAGGTAGCAGTTACAACGGCGGGAGCGGCAAAGCCAAGCCCGTGGTGGCAAGTGCCGCCGCAGGTTCTCCAGCACTTGAGTGAGCAATCGAGCGTTACGCTGGTGGATAACCTGCTGCAATGGCTGGAAGAACAGCGCCCGGACTTGCACAGTGCCTTTGCGCCGGCGACCTTGAAGCACAAGGTCGCTCACTTCGTGCACCGGCCGGATGTCAGTCATCAGGCGCTGGCTGCCTGGCTGGGCTCAGAGTTGGGTTGAAGCCAAAGACTGCTGCAAGTCCTCGATCAGGTCCTCAATCGCCTCAATGCCGACTGACAGGCGAATCATCTCCGGCTTCACCCCGGCTTTCGCCTGCTCTTGTTCATTCATCTGACGGTGGGTGGTGGACGCCGGATGACAGGCCAGGGACTTGGCATCGCCGATGTTCACCAGGCGCTTGAAGATTTGCAGTGAGTCATAGAAACGTACGCCCGCCTCATAACCGCCCTTCAGGCCGAAGGACAGGATCGCCGACGGTTTGCCCTGCATGTATTTCTGCGCCAGATGATGGTGTGGGTGATCCGGCAGGCCGGCGTAGCTGACCCACTCCACCAGCTCGTGGTCTTGCAGGAAGTGGGCAATCTTCAAGGCGTTTTCGGTGTGGCGCTCCATGCGCAGGGCCAGGGTTTCCAGGCCTTGCAGCAGCAGGAATGCATTCATCGGCGCCAAGGCCGCGCCGGTGTTGCGCAGGGGCACAGTGCGGGCGCGAGCAATGAACGCCGCGGGGCCGAATTTTTCGGTGTAGACCACACCGTGATAGGCCGGCTCGGGCTGGTTGAGGCCGGGGAATTTCTCCGGGTATTGAGTCCAGGGAAAGGTGCCGCTGTCGACGATTACACCACCCAGCGAGTTGCCATGGCCGCCGACGTATTTGGTCACCGAGTGCACGACGATGTCCGCGCCGAACTGGATCGGCTTGCACAGGATCGGCGTGGCCACGGTGTTGTCCACCATCAGCGGAACACCTCGAGCGTGGGCGACGTCGGCGAGGGCTTCGATGTCGATGATATTGCCTGCCGGGTTGCCGATGCTTTCGCAGTACACCAGCTTGGTGTTGTCATCGATCAGCTCGGCGATGGCTGCGGCAGAGTCGTCACGGGCGAAGCGCACGTCGACGCCGAAACTCGGCAGCAAATGGGCGAACAGGGTGTAGGTGCCACCGTACAGTTGCGGAGTGGTGACGATGTTGTCACCGGCACGGGTCAAGGTCTGGATTGCATAGTGAATTGCCGCGCTGCCGGCCGACACCGCCAGGGCCGCGATGCCGCCTTCCAGTGCCGCGATGCGTTGCTCCAGCACGTCATTGGTGGGGTTCATGATGCGTGTGTAGATATTGCCGGGCACGTCGAGGTTGAACAGGTCGGCGCCGTGCTGGGCGTTATCGAATTCGAAAGCGACGTTCTGGTAGATCGGCACGGCGACGGCCTTGGTGGTCGGGTCCGACTTGAAGCCGTGGTGCAGGGCGATGGTGGCGTCTTTCATGAGTTGTTATGACCTCCATGGATAATTGCTCGCCACAATAAATCCGCTTTCGCGCCGGCGATTAGACTATTTTCGGCGGCGCCCCTGTGTTTGCGGCATAAGCACCACCTGACGCGCAGCCCTGCACCTTTGCCTGCGTAAAAGGTAAACTTCGCCCCCTGCGCAGGAGCAACCATGAATTATCGTCACGCCTTTCACGCCGGCAACCACGCCGATGTCTTCAAACACCTGACCCTGACCCGCCTCATCGCCTTGATGTCGCGCAAGGAACAGCCGTTTGCCTATCTCGACACCCACGCCGGCATTGGTCTGTACGACCTGCAGGGCGACCAGGCGAACCGCACCGGTGAGTACCTGGAGGGCATCGCCCGCCTGTGGGGCCAGACCGACCTGCCGCCGCTGACCGCCGACTACATGCGCGTGCTGCACGAGATGAACCCGGATGGCGAGTTGCGCTACTACCCGGGTTCGCCGGAGCTGGCGCGACGCCTGACTCGCCCTCAGGACCGCGTGTTGCTCAACGAGAAGCACCCGGAAGACGGCCTGCTGCTCAAGGACAACATGAAGGGCGACCGTCGGGTGAAAGTGCACCTTGGCGAAGGCTGGCACGTGCCCCGCGCATTGCTGCCGGTGCCGGAAAAGCGCGCACTGATGCTGATTGACCCGCCATTCGAAAAGCTCGACGAGATGCAGCGCTGCGCCGCGTCCCTCAAGGAAGCCGTGAGCCGGATGCGCCAGACAGTGGCCGCGATCTGGTACCCGGTGAAGGACCAGCGCATGTTGCGCCGCTTCTACCAGGACTTGGCCGGTACCGGTGCGCCGAAGTTGCTGCGGGTGGAATTGCTGGTGCATCCGCTGGATACGCCGAACACCCTGACCGGCTCGGGCCTGGCGATTGCCAATCCGCCGTGGGGTTTGGAGGAAGAGTTGCGCGAGCTGCTGCCGTGGTTGTCCAAGCAGCTTGGGCAAACCCAGGGTGGCTGGCAGATGGATTGGCTTATCGCCGAGTAACTGATCGTTCCCACGCTCTGCGTGGGAATGCATCCTGTGACGCTCTGCGTCACGAACTTCAGAGCGGACGCGGAGCGTCCAGAGCGGCATTCCCACGCAGAGCGTGGGAACGATCTTGTGCAATCAGATCGGGCAGGTCACGCCGGTGCCGCCAATCCCGCAATAGCCCTGCGGATTCTTCGCCAGGTACTGCTGGTGATACGCCTCGGCGAAGTACACCGTGGGTGCTTCTTCGATTTCAGTTGTGATGGTGCCCAGGCCGGCCTTGGTCAGTTCAGTCTGATAAGCCTGTGCACTGGCTTTCGCCGCCTCCAGGTGCTCCGGCTTGACCGCATAGATCACCGACCGGTACTGGCTGCCGATGTCATTGCCCTGGCGCATGCCCTGGGTTGGGTTGTGCAGTTCCCAGAACATCTTCAGCAGTTCTTCGTAGCTGATCTTGTCCTGGTCGAACACCACCAGCACCACTTCGCTGTGGCCGGTCAGGCCCGAGCAGACTTCTTCATAAGTCGGGTTCGGCGTGTAGCCGCCGGCATAACCCACCACGGTGCTGACGATGCCTTCGCGCTGCCAGAAGCGGCGCTCTGCGCCCCAGAAGCAACCCAGGCCGAAGATCGCAAACTCTACGTTGTCGACAAACGGGCCGAGCAGTGGGTTGCCGTTGACGAAGTGAGTCTCGGGCAGGGACATCGGGGTTTCACGGCCAGGTAAAGCTTGTTCTTGAGTAGGAAGCACGTTTTTGTTCACCAGAATTTCCGAGCGCAAGACCATATCAGTCCTCTCAGTCAGATTGAGTTACAAGTAAGCATTCAGACTGCCAGTTTGCCCGAGTGTTACCGCGCTGTCAGGCGATTGGCCCGCGAGGGTAGCGTTTAAGCTTCTCGATCAGCTCGGACCCCGGGATTGGCCGGTCGAACAGGTAGCCCTGGCCGACGTCGCAACGGTGACGGCGCAGGAACGCCAGCTGTTCGGCGGTCTCGATGCCTTCGGCCACCACCTTGAGCTTCAGGTTGTGAGCCATGGCGATCACCGCCGAGGTGATTTCCATGTCGTCCTGGTTGTCCGGGATTTCATGAATAAAGCTGCGATCAATCTTGATGATGTCGATCGGGAATTTTTTCAGGTAGCTGAGCGACGAGTAACCGGTGCCGAAGTCATCCATGGCCAGGGTCAGGCCAAAACTCTTCAGTTGGTCGAGTTGCAGGCGGGTGTCCTCGGTGGCTTCCAGCAGCAGGCCTTCGGTCAGCTCCAGTTCCAACAGGTTGGCTGGCAGCTGTTCTTCCTTGAGGATCGTGGCAATCGAGGCCACCAGGTCCGGGTCGGAAAACTGCTTGGGCGACAGGTTGATTGCCACTTGCAGTTTGCCCAGGCCCGCAGCGGTCAGTTGTCGGCTCATGCGGCAGGCCTGGCGGGCGATCCATTTGCCGATGGGGATGATCAGCCCGGTCTCTTCAGCCACGCTGATGAATTGGTCGGGGCGGATCATGCCCTTTTCCGGATGGTTCCAGCGCAACAGTGCTTCCATTCCCAGCAGGCGGCCGCTGCGCAGGCACAGCTTGGGCTGATAGAACACGTCCAGTTCGTTCTGGGTCAGGGCTCGCCGCAGGTTGTTTTCCACGAACAGCTTGTAGCTGGCCTCGGCGTTCAGCGCCTCGGTAAATACCTGGACCTGGTGTTTGCCGTTGGCCTTTGCCTTGTGCAGCGCCAGGCCCGCGTTGCGCATCAGGGTCTGCGGGTCGCGGCCATGCAGCGGCGCGCAGGCAAGGCCCACGGAGCCGGTGACGCTGATCAGCTGGTTGTCGACGAACATCGGCTTGTCGAGGGTGGCCAGCAATTGGCTGGCGACCTGCTGGCCGGTTTCAAGGTCGGTATCGTCCAGTAGCACGGCAAATTCGTTACTGGCAAACCGCGCCAGGCTACCGCTGGCCGTCAGGCTGTTGCGCAGGCGCCGGGCCAGGCTGATCAGCAGCTTGTCGCCGGTCTGGTGGCCGAGGCTGTCGTTGATCCGCTTGAAGTTGTCGATGTCCACCAGCAGCAGGCTGATGGGGCTGTCGCTGTCCCGGGCAAAGCGTTCGTCCAGGTTGCGGATGAACGCCG
This sequence comes from Pseudomonas sp. 32A, assembly GCF_052682255.1. Taxonomy (NCBI): domain Bacteria; kingdom Pseudomonadati; phylum Pseudomonadota; class Gammaproteobacteria; order Pseudomonadales; family Pseudomonadaceae; genus Pseudomonas; species Pseudomonas sp. 32A. The sequence goes on from NZ_JBQYLY010000001.1 coordinate 312,328, forward strand.
GGCGGTTGCCCAGGTTGGTCAGGTTATCGGTGTAGGCCAGGCGCTCGATGCGCTGCTGGGCCAGCTTGGTCTGGGTGATGTCTTCGTAGATGCCGATGTAATGCGTCAGCTCACGGTTGTCGCCATAGACCTTGGAGATCGACAACTGGCCCCAGTAGGGTTCGAGGTTTTTGCGCCGGCTCTTGAACTCGCCTTGCCAACTGTTGCTCTTGGCCAGGCTCGACGGCGCGTCGAACAGCAGCTCGCTGAGGTTCTCCAGCGCCGGCAGTTCCGACAGCTGGTGGCCGTGGACTTCATCGGTGCTGTACTGGGTGATCGCGGTAAAGCTGGGGTTGACGTATTCCACCACGCCGTCGCAATTGACCAACAGGAACGCATTGGCGCTTTGCTCCACGGCCCGCTGGAACAAGTGCAGGGCGCTGGTGGCGGTGCGGCGGTTGTGGTTGTTGATCACCTGGGCGAACTGGTCGGCCAGCTCGCCGGCAAAGGCGATCTCGTCGGACTGCCAGACGCGGGTGCTGCCACTTTGCTCCAGGCACAACACCCCGACCACGTTGCCATCGACCCGGATGCTGGCGTCGAGCATCGCGTGGATGTCCCGCGGGCGCAGGCTCTCGACCATTTCCCGGGTGCGTGGGTCGCGCAGGGCGTTGTTGGCATCGATGGCGCGGCTGGTTTGCAGGGCTTCCAGGTAATCCGGGAAGCCGCTGGCATCGATAGGCTCTGGCAGGTGGTGCTGCTGATCGGCGCGGTGATAGGCGGAAATCGGCACCAGGTGCTGGTTTTCGAGGTTCCAGATACTGGCGCAGTCGATCTGATAGATATCGCAGGCACTGCGGGTGATCAGCTCGGCGGCTTCTTGCAGGGAGTTGTTGGTGCTGTAGCGCTGACGGGCCAGCAACAGAATCAGTTCCTGCTGGGCGCGCACCCGCTCAAGGTGTTGCAGTTGTTCCTGCTGGGCGCGCTGGTTGAGTTCCAGGGCGATCTGCAAGCGGCTGTTCTGGCTTTCGAGATCCACGGCAGGGGCCAGCGAAATATCACTGAAAAGGCCATCGACCACCATCAGGTAGCCACGCAGCAGGTGGCGATTGTGCTGTTTGTAGGCCTCACCCAGCTCCAGCAGGCTTAACGGGCCGTCATTGGTGTGCAGCGTGTAGCGCACCAGGTAGTGTGGGCTGATGGTCAGCTGTTGCTGGATCGCATCATGCAACTGGTAGCGTGCCTGGGGCTCCATCAGGCTGGCGTAGGGCGAGCCGATCAGGGCGCACAGTTCAACGGCGGACAGGCCGAATTGGCGTTCGCAATTGGGGTCGAGGTACAGCAGGGCCCAGCTTGCCTCATTAAGCCGCTCGAAACGCAGCATACCGAGGCGCGAAGGCACCGGTAATTGCGTCACTACCTCGGCCGCCGTACGGGCGACATCGGGTTGGCTTTTCATGGGGGAACTCGCTTGGAAAAATGCGCTTCGCGCCGGGCTCACGCCCTCTTTACTGTTGCCTGCGGCAAGGTTGCATCATGCGGCACGGGCTGACAAGAGAGGATGAAGGCTAAGTGCTATAAGTGGGTTATCGGCCAGCGAACGGTTTTCTACAACCGGGGTGACCGATGGCTTTTTCAACGCCAGATACGACCCCAACTGTAGGAGCGAGCTTGCTCGCGAAAAACGTCCAGGCACCGCGTTCATTCAGGGTGCCAGCGTTAATGTTAAGGATTTTCGCGAGCAAGCTCGCTCCTACAGAGGAACAGGAAAAGCAGGCAAAAAAAGCCCCGCCAATTGGCGGGGTTGAGGTACGAGCGTGGCGCTCGGAAATCGGTGAAGCCAGGTCTCCTGCGTGTGCAGGAGACCTGTTGAGGCTTAAAGCAGAATGGTGCGGATGTCGTTCAGCAACTGGCTCAGGCGCTGGGTGAAGCGTGCGGCAGCCGCGCCGTTGATCACACGGTGATCGTAGGACAGCGACAGTGGCAGCATCAGCTTCGGCTGGAACGCTTTACCGTCCCACACAGGCTGGATAGTGGCCTTGGAAACACCCAGGATCGCCACTTCCGGCGCGTTGACGATTGGCGTGAAGCCAGTACCGCCAATGTGGCCGAGGCTGGAGATGGTGAAGCACGCGCCCTGCATGTCGTCCGGGGTGAGCTTCTTGTCACGGGCCTTGGCAGCCAGTGCAGCAGCCTCAGCGGCAAGCTGCAGCAGGCTCTTCTGGTCGACGTTCTTGATGACCGGTACCAGCAGGCCATCCGGAGTGTCGACGGCAAAGCCGATGTGCACGTACTTCTTGCGAATGATCGCCTTGCCGCTTGGCGCCAGCGAACTGTTGAAGTCCGGCAGTTCCTTGAGCAGGTGCGCGCACGCCTTGAGCAGCAGAGGCAGCACGGTCAGCTTCACGCCGGCCTTCTCGGCCACGGCTTTCTGCGCAACGCGGAAAGCTTCCAGGTCGGTGATGTCGGCTTGGTCGAACTGGGTCACGTGCGGAATGTTCAGCCAGCTGGCGTGCAGGCCGGCCGCGCCGATTTGCATCAGGCGGGTCATCGGCACTTCTTCGATTTCGCCGAAGCGGCTGAAGTCGACAGTGCGGATCGGCGGAATGCCCGAGCCACCGGTAGCAGCGCCGGCAGCCGGAGCTTCCTTGGCCTTCTGCATCATGGATTTGACGTAAACCTGCACGTCTTCCTTCAGCACGCGACCGTGAGGACCGCTGGCGGTTACCGCGCTCAGCTCGACGCCGAATTCACGGGCCAGTTGGCGCACGGCAGGGCCGGCATGAACCTTGGCACCGCTTGGCGCAGGTGCAGCCGCCGGAGCCGGTGCGGCCTCGGCTTTTGCAGCAGGCGCAGGCGCAGGCGCGGCAGCAGCAGGTGCGGCTTCAGCCTTGGCGGCCGGAGCGGCGGCGGCTGGAGCGGGTGCGGCAGCAGGAGCCGAAGCGCCTGCTACTTTCAGCTTGAGGATGAAGTCACCAGTGCCGACTTCGTCTTCCAGCTTCACGGCGATGCTTTCCACCACGCCGGCAGCCGGCGAAGGGATTTCCATGGAGGCCTTGTCGGACTCCAGGGTGATCAGCGACTGGTCAGCTTCGACGGTGTCGCCGACCTTGACCAGCAGCTCGATGATCTTGGCCTTGCCCGACGAACCGATGTCCGGAACATGAATGTCCTGGACTGTTTCGGCGGCAGGTGCAGCCGCCGGAGCCGCAGGGGCCTCGGCAGCAGCGGCAGGCTTCTCGGCGGCAGGAGCCGGGGCAGCAGCAGGAGCGGCCGCCGCAGGGGCCGCATCAGCGGCACCTTCGATTTCCAGCTCAAGCAGTTCGTCGCCTTCTTTCAGGCGATCGCCCAGCTTCACTTTCAGGCTTTTGACCACGCCGGCTTTGGGAGCAGGGATTTCCATGCTCGCCTTGTCCGATTCCAGGGTCAGGATGCTCTGGTCGGCTTCGACGGTGTCGCCGACCTTCACAAACAGTTCAATTACTTCACCTTCACCGCTGCCGATGTCAGGTACGCGAATGAGTTCGCTCACAGAAAGTCTCCTCAGCAGTCCAGTGGGTTGCGTTTTTCCGGGTTGATCCCGAACTTGACGATAGCGTCTGCTACCACCTTGGGTTCGATTTCACCACGGTCAGCCAAGGCTTCCAGGGCTGCCAACACCACGAAGTGACGGTCGACTTCGAAGAAGTGACGCAGCTTTTTACGGCTGTCACTACGGCCGAAACCGTCGGTGCCCAGGACTTTGAATTCCTTGGACGGTACCCACTGACGAATTTGTTCAGCAAACAGTTTCATGTAGTCGGTAGAGGCGATAACCGGACCTTTACGGCCAGCCAGGCACTCTTCGACGTAGGTCAGCGCAGGCTTCTGGCCTGGGTGCAGACGGTTGCTGCGCTCTACGGCCAGGCCGTCGCGACGCAGTTCGTTGAAGCTGGTAACGCTCCATACGTCAGCACCGACGTTGAACTCTTCACGCAGGATTTTTGCAGCTTCACGCACTTCGCGCAGGATGGTGCCGGAGCCCATCAGTTGCACGTGGTGAGCGGCTTCCTTGGTGTCTTCTTCGAGCAGGTACATGCCCTTGATGATGCCTTCCTCGACACCGGCCGGCATGGCTGGCTGCTGGTAGGACTCGTTCATCACGGTGATGTAGTAGAAAACGTCCTGCTGCTCTTCGGTCATCTTCTTCATGCCGTCCTGGATGATCACCGCCAGCTCATAGCCGTAGGTTGGATCAAAGGTGCGGCAGTTCGGGATGGTGCCCGCCAGGATGTGGCTGTGGCCGTCTTCGTGTTGCAGGCCTTCGCCGTTCAGCGTGGTCCGGCCGGCAGTACCGCCGATCAGGAAGCCACGGGTACGGCTGTCGCCTGCTGCCCAAGCCAGGTCGCCAATACGCTGGAAACCGAACATCGAGTAGAAGATGTAGAACGGCAGCATCGGCTGGTTGTGGCTGGAGTACGACGTACCGGCAGCGATGAAGGAGCTCATGGCGCCCGCTTCGTTGATGCCTTCTTCGAGGATCTGGCCCTTCTTGTCTTCCTTGTAGAACATCACCTGGTCTTTATCGACTGGCTCGTAGAGCTGGCCGACGGAGGAGTAGATGCCCAACTGACGGAACATGCCTTCCATACCGAAGGTACGGGCTTCGTCCGGGATGATCGGCACGATACGCGAGCCGATTTCCTTGTCCTTGACCAGCTGCGCGAGGATCCGCACGAAGGCCATGGTGGTGGAGATTTCACGGTCGCCCGAGCCGTCCAGGATAGCCTTGAGGGTATCCAGTGGCGGAGTCGGGATGTTGAAGCTCTTGGCGCGGCGCTGTGGCACGAAACCGCCCAGTGCAGTGCGACGCTCGCTGAGGTAGCGGGCTTCGGCGCTGTTTGGCTCCGGCTTGAAGAACGGCAGGTTCTCCAGCTCTTCGTCCTTGACCGGGATGTCGAAGCGGTCGCGGAACAACTTCAGGCTGTCGACATCGACTTTCTTGGTGTTGTGCGCAGTGTTTTTCGCTTCGCCGGCACCGGTGCCATAACCCTTGATGGTCTTGGCCAGGATGACGGTCGGTTGTTCTTTGTGGTTGACCGCTTCGTGGTACGCCGCGTAGACCTTGTACGGGTCGTGGCCGCCACGGTTGAGTTTCCAGATTTCGTCGTCGGACAGATCAGCAACCATCGCCTTGAGTTCTGGCGTGTTGAAGAAGTGTTCACGTACGAACGCGCCGTCTTTGGCTTTGTAGTTCTGGTACTCGCCGTCGATGACTTCGTCCATGCGGCGTTGCAGGATGCCGTCGACGTCTTTGGCCAGCAGTGGGTCCCAGAAACGGCCCCAGATGACTTTGGTCACGTTCCAGTGAGCACCACGGAACACGCCTTCGAGTTCCTGGATGATCTTGCCGTTGCCGCGAACCGGGCCGTCGAGGCGCTGCAGGTTGCAGTTGATGACGAAGATCAGGTTGTCCAGCTTCTCGCGGCCGGCCAGGGAGATGGCGCCCAGGGATTCCGGCTCGTCACACTCGCCGTCGCCCAGGAAGCACCAGACTTTCTGCTTGCCTTCAGGGATGAAGCCACGGGCTTCCAGGTACTTCATGAAGCGTGCCTGGTAGATCGCCTGGATCGGGCCCAAGCCCATGGATACCGTCGGGAACTGCCAGAAATCAGGCATCAGCCAAGGGTGCGGATAGGACGAGAGGCCCTGGCCGTCGACTTCCTGGCGGAAGTTGTTCATTTGTTCTTCGGTGATGCGGCCTTCCATGAACGCACGGGCGTAGACGCCTGGCGAGGTGTGGCCCTGGAAGTAGATCAGGTCGCCGCCGTGTTCTTCGGTCGGGGCCTGGAAGAAGTAGTTGAAGCCGATGTCATACAGGGTTGCGCTGGAAGCGAAGCTGGAGATGTGACCGCCCAGGTCAGAATCTTTCAAGTTCGTGCGCATTACCATCGCCATGGCGTTCCAGCGTACCAACGAGCGAATGCGGCGTTCCATGAACAGGTCGCCAGGCATGCGTGCTTCGTGGGTTACCGGGATGGTGTTGCGGTACGGCGTGGTGATGGCGTAGGGCAGTTGCGAGCCGCTGCGGGTCGCGAGTTCGCCCATACGGGTCATCAGGTAGTGAGCACGGTCTTCGCCTTCTTTGTCGAGAACCGATTCCAGGGCGTCCAGCCATTCCTGGGTTTCGACGGGATCGAGGTCTTGCATGGCTTGCTCCAGGGCGGAAAGGCTACCAGAATCGGTTGCCTGAAGTTTGCGACTGGCCTTGTGGGCAGACGACATAAATTCTTGGATGGCCGAAGGTTGCTTCGGCGTCCTGTAGTTTTACTACAAATCGTCGGCCATTTCAGCCTTTCGAATGTATATACGAGTAGTAAAACTACACAAGACTGAGCGGATTGCTCGGTCTAGCTGGCGAGCATAATCGTTATTGTTGATCTTTTGCGAACAAGAAAGGGTAGAGATTTGATGTTGACTGCCAAAAAAGAAAAATTTTCAGCTATTTCTAACCTTTGTTCGACAGTCCTTCACCGAGCGTGGTTCTTGCGTTCACAGCTACAAGCCCTTTACGCGCCGATCAAGGATAGACCATGAGCCTTCCAATGCAGGCCGAACTACCGGCCATCCTGCTTCCATTTGCCAAGCGGGCCGAGCAGTCATTTCGTGACGCCGTGGCCGGATTGGACGGCGATAATGGCCTTTCTGAGTGGACGCCGCAACGTTGGGCTGACTTCGCCCGTGTGTGCGCCGCCAGTGATTTTGTCATTGAACAGAGTGTTCGTGACCCTTTGATGTTGCTCGAACTGGTGGCCTGGGGCGAGCTGGACCGCGGCTTTGCCCCCGGCGAGCTGTGCGGGCAGATTGCCGTTGCGGTGCAGCAAGCCGAGACAGAAGACGAACTGGGCCGGGTTCTGCGCCGCCAGCGCACCCGCCAGCAAGTGCGGATCATCTGGCGCGACCTGACCCGACAGGCGGACCTGGTGCAAACCTGCCGTGATCTATCGGACATGGCCGACGCCAGCATCGACCAGGCGTATCAGTGGTTGTACCAGCGCCACTGCACATTGTTCGGCACGCCCACCGGCCGTCGCAGTGGCGAACCGCAGCACATGGTCATCCTCGGCATGGGCAAGCTCGGCGCCGTGGAGTTGAACCTGTCGTCCGATATCGACCTGATCTTTGCCTACCCCGAAGGCGGCGACACGGTCGGCGTGAAGCGCTCGCTGGACAACCAGGAGTTCTTCATCCGCCTTGGTCAAAAACTGATCAAGGCCCTGGACCCGATGACCGTCGACGGCTTTGTGTTCCGCGTCGACATGCGCCTGCGGCCCTACGGCTCAGCCGGGGCGCTGGTGCTCAGCTTCAATGCGCTGGAGCAGTACTACCAGGACCAGGGCCGCGATTGGGAACGCTACGCCATGATCAAGGCGCGGGTGGTGGCCGGTGACCAAGTGGCCGGCGCGCAACTGCTCGACATGCTGCGACCGTTTGTCTACCGGCGTTACCTGGACTTCTCTGCCATCGAAGCGCTGCGCACCATGAAGCAGTTGATCCAGCAGGAAGTGCGGCGCAAGGGCATGGCCGAGAACATCAAGCTGGGCTCGGGCGGCATCCGTGAAGTCGAATTTATCGCCCAGGCGTTCCAGCTGATCCACGGGGGCCGCGACCTGAGCCTGCAACAACGCCCGCTGTTAAAAGTGCTGGGCACCCTGGAAGGCCAGGGTTACCTGCCACCGGCGGTGATTGCCGAGCTGCGCGATGGCTATGAATTCCTGCGCTATACCGAGCACGCGATCCAGGCGATTGCCGATCGCCAGACGCAAATGCTCCCGGACGGCACCGAAGACCAGGCGCGGATTGCTTTCATGATGGGCTTCCCGGACTGGACCGCGTTCCATGAGCGCCTGATGTACTGGCGTGGGCGAGTTGACTGGCATTTCCGCCAGGTGATTGCCGACCCGGATGAAGAAGAGGGCGAAGAGAGCGAGTTCGTGGTGGGCGGCGAGTGGTTGCCGTTGTGGGAGGAGTCCCAGGACGAAGAAGCGGCTTGCCGACAGTTGCAGGAAGGTGGTTTTGCCGACGCGCCCAAGGCCTTGAAAGCCTTGGCCGGCCTGCGCAGCAGTCCACAGTTGCGTGCCATGCAGCGATTGGGTCGCGAGCGCCTGGATGCGTTTATCCCACGTCTGCTGGCCCAGGCTGTCGAGCACGCCAACCCGGATCTGGTCTTGGAACGCGTCCTGCCCTTGGTCGAAGCCGTCGCCCGGCGTTCCGCTTATCTGGTGCTGCTGACGGAAAACCCCGACGCCCTGCGTCGCCTCCTGACCCTGTGCGCCGCCAGCCCGTGGATTGCCGAACAGATCACCCGGTTCCCGTTGCTGCTGGACGAATTGCTCAACGAAGGCCGCCTGTTCAAGCCGCCGCTGGCGCCGGAACTGGCCGCCGAATTGCGCGAGCGCCTGACGCGTATTCCCGAAGACGACCTTGAACAGCAGATGGAAGCCCTGCGTCACTTCAAACTGGCCCACCGCCTGCGGGTGGCCGCTTCGGAAATCGCCGGCAGCCTGCCGCTGATGAAAGTCAGCGACTACCTGACCTGGCTCGCCGAAGCCATCCTCGAGCAAGTGCTGGCCTTGGCCTGGCGCCAGACCGTCGCCCGTCACGGCTCGCCGCAACGGGTGGACGGCACCTTGTGCGATCCTGGCTTCATCATTGTCGGTTATGGGAAAGTCGGCGGCATTGAATTGGGGCATGGTTCGGACCTGGACCTGGTGTTTATCCATGACGGTGATCCCCAAGCCGAAACCGACGGCGCCAAGCCGATTGACGGCGCGCAGTTCTTTACCCGGCTGGGCCAGCGGATCATTCACCTGCTGACCACCCAGACCAACTCCGGGCAGTTGTATGAGGTGGACATGCGCCTGCGGCCTTCGGGCGCATCCGGTTTGCTGGTGAGTTCCCTGGGCGCCTTTGCGCGCTATCAGGAAAACGAAGCCTGGACCTGGGAGCACCAGGCGCTGGTACGTGCGCGGGTGCTGGTGGGCAGTCAGGATGTCGGTCGTGCTTTCGAGCAGGTTCGGGCGCAAGTGCTGGGCCGCGCGCAGGACCTGGACAAGCTGCGCCAGGAGGTCAGCGAGATGCGCGCCAAGATGCGCGACAACCTCGGCACCAAGTCCACAGCGGCGGGAACGGCGGCGAATGCCTTCGAACCCACGGTGGCGTTCGACCTCAAGCAGGACGCCGGAGGTATCGTCGATATTGAATTTATGGTGCAATACGCGGCTTTGGCGTGGTCTGCGCAACATCCAACGTTGCTGCGCTACACCGACAATATCCGCATTCTGGAAGGGCTGGAGCAGGTCGGGCTGATGCCCGCCGCCGATGCCCATTTGCTGCGCGAGGTGTATAAAGCCTACCGTTCCGCCGCTCACCGCCAGGCCTTGCAGAACGAGGCCGGCACAGTTGCCGGGGACCAGTTCGCTGACGAACGGCGCCAGGTGCAGCGAATCTGGCATGAACTGGGGTTAAGCTGAACATTATATAAGGCGGGGAGGCATGAGCCTCCCCGTATCGTTTGTGGAAACTACATGAATATTCTGATCGTTGGGCCCAGTTGGGTCGGTGACATGGTGATGGCACAGACACTGTTCCAGTGCCTGAAACAACGCCATCCCGACTGCCAAATCGACGTGCTCGCCCCCGAGTGGAGCCGGCCGATTCTTGAGCGTATGCCCGAGGTGCGTCAGGCTTTGAGCTTCCCGCTCGGCCACGGCGCGCTGGAGCTGGCGACCCGTCGACGTATCGGCAAGTCCCTGGCCGGCCAGTACGATCAGGCGATCCTGTTGCCCAACTCAATGAAGTCGGCACTGGTGCCGTTCTTCGCCGGTATTCCCAAGCGCACCGGCTGGCGTGGCGAGTTTCGCTATGGCCTGCTCAACGACGTTCGCAAGCTCGACAAGGCCCGTTACCCGTTGATGATCGAGCGCTTCATGGCCCTGGCCTACGCGCCGGGTGCCGAGTTGCCGACGCCTTATCCGCGCCCGAGCCTGCAAATCGACCCGGTCACCCGCGATGCGGCCCTGGCGAAGTTCGGCCTGGAGCTGGACCGTCCGGTGCTGGCGCTTTGCCCTGGCGCCGAGTTTGGCGAGTCCAAGCGCTGGCCGTCGGAGCATTACGCCAAGGTCGCGGAGATGAAGATTCGCGAGGGCTGGCAAGTCTGGCTGTTCGGCTCGAAAAACGATCATTCGGTGGGCGAGGATATTCGCCAGCGCCTGATCCCGGGCCTGCGGGAAGAAGCCGTCAACCTCAGCGGCGACACGTCCCTGGCCGAGGCCATCGACTTGCTGTCCTGCGCCGACTCGGTGGTGTCCAACGACTCCGGCCTGATGCACGTGGCCGCGGCGCTGAATCGCCCGCTGGTGGCGGTGTACGGCTCGACCTCTCCCGGGTTTACCCCGCCGTTGGCCGACAAGGTCGAAGTGGTGCGCCTGGGCCTGGATTGCAGCCCGTGTTTCGACCGCACCTGCCGCTTCGGCCACTACAACTGCCTGCGCCAATTGTTGCCGCAACCTGTCAGCGACGCGTTGCAGCGGTTGCAGGGCGACGTGGTCGAGGTTCACTGAGTTGCGGGTTCTGGTAATCAAGACCTCATCCCTGGGCGACGTGATTCATGCCTTGCCGGCGTTGACCGACGCGGCGCGGGCGATCCCGGGCATTCGTTTTGACTGGGTGGTGGAAGAAGGCTTCGCCGAGATTCCCACCTGGCACCCAGCGGTGGACAAGGTGATCCCGGTGGCGATCCGCCGCTGGCGCAAGAACCTCTGGCAGACCTTCAAGAGTGGCGAATGGCGGCGCTTCAAAAAGAGCGTGCAGTCGACCAAATACGACTTGGTGATCGATGCCCAGGGCCTGCTGAAAAGTGCCTGGCTGACCCGCTACGTACGCGCCCCGGTGGCCGGTTTCGACAAGCAGTCGGCTCGCGAACCGTTGGCGGCGCACTTCTATTCCCGCCGTTTGGCCGTGGCCCGTGGGCAGCATGCGGTGGAGCGTTTGCGCCAGCTGTTTGCCGTCGCACTGGGCTACGACCTTCCCAAGGGCTTGGGCGACTACGGCCTCAGCGTCGACAAGCTGCTGGGCCTGCCGCCGAAAAAACCGTTTGTATTGCTGCTGCACGGCACCACCTGGGACACCAAGCACTGGCCGGAAGCCTACTGGCGCGACCTGGCCGAACGCATGGACCGCTTCGGCGTGGACGTGAAGTTGCCGTGGGGCAATGCCGCCGAAAAGGCCCGGGCTGAACGCTTGGCCAGCGACCTGAAGAACGCTGAAGTGCTGCCCAAGCTGAACCTGGCGGGCGTGGCGCGAGTGCTGGCGAGTGCCAAGGCGTGTGTCGCAGTCGACACCGGCCTTGGTCACCTGGCGGCCGCGCTGGATGTACCGACGATTTCCCTGTTCGGCCCTACCAATCCCGGCCTGACCGGCGCCTACGGCAAGGCGCAGGTCCACCTGGCCAGCGATTTCCCGTGTGCGCCGTGCCTGCAAAAGAAATGCACTTATCAACCGACTGCCGAAGACCAGCGCCGGTTTGATCTCAAGCGCGAGTGGCCCCTGTGCTTCACTCGCCTGAACCCTGAGCGTGTCGCAACGCGATTAAGCACGTTGTTATTGGCTGAGGAACACTGATGCAACTGGCTTTTGTCCTCTACAAGTATTTCCCCTTTGGTGGCCTGCAGCGCGACTTCATGCGCATTGCCCTCGAGTGCCAGCAGCGCGGCCACAAGATCCGCGTCTACACCCTGATCTGGGAAGGTGACGTGCCGCCGGGCTTCGAAGTGCTGGTGGCGCCGGTCAAGGCGTTGGTCAACCATCGGCGCAATGAAAAGCTCTACGCCTGGATCCAGGCCGACCTGGCCAAGCGCCCGGTGGACCGCGTGGTGGGCTTCAACAAGATGCCGGGATTGGACCTGTACTTCGCCGCCGACGGTGTGTTCGAAGACAAGGCACAGACCCTGCGCAACCCGATGTACCGCTGGTTTGGCCGATACAAGCACTTTGCCGAATACGAGCGCGCGGTGTTCGACAAGCACGCCAAGACGCAGATCATGGTGCTGTCCGAGCATCAGCAGCAGCTGTTCACCCAGTATTACGGGACCCAGGCCGAGCGTTTTCACTTGTTGCCGCCGGGTATCGCCCGCGACCGCCGCGCGCCGCCCAACGCTGCCGAGATCCGCGCTGAGTTTCGTCGCGAATTCGGCCTGGCCGAAGATGATTTGCTGCTGGTGCAGATCGGCTCGGGCTTCAAGACCAAGGGCGTCGATCGCAGCCTCAAAGCCGTGGCCGCGCTGCCGTCGAACCTGAAGAAACGCACCCGGCTATTTGTAATCGGCCAGGACGACCCCAAAGTATTCCAATTGCAGAGTGCTGCGCTGGGCCTGGGCGACCAGGTGCAGTTCTTCAAGGGGCGCAGCGATATCCCGCGTTTTCTGCTGGGCGCGGACTTGTTGATTCACCCCGCGTACAACGAGGCGGCCGGCATGGTGCTGATCGAAGCGGTGGTCGCCGGCCTCCCGGTACTGGTGAGCAAGGTCTGCGGTTACGCGTTTTACATCGACAAGGCCCAGAATGGCCGGGTGTTGGACGAGCCGTTCGAGCAGGCCCAGCTCAACCAGTACCTGGTGGATATGCTCGACGATCCACAAGCGCGCGCGGCCTGGAGCCGCAATGGTCTGGCCTTCGCTGAGACGGCCGACCTCTATAGCATGCCGCAGTACGCTGCGGACCTGATTCTGGCGGAGCCAAACCGATGAAGTTGATTCTTGCCGAACCGTTCAAGACCCTGTGGGCCGGACGCGATGCGTTCGCCGAAGTCGAGAAGCTGGACGGCCAGGTGTACCGTGAACTGGATGCCCGCCGTACCTTGCGTACGGAGGTGGATGGCCACGGCTTTTTCGTGAAGATCCACCGGGGGATCGGCTGGGCCGAAATCCTCAAGAACCTGATCACCGCCAAGTTGCCGGTGTTGGGCGCGGGCCAGGAATGGCTGGCGATCCAGCGCTTGCAGGAAGTGGGCGTGCCGACCATGACCGCCGTTGCGTACGGCGAAAAGGGCAGCAACCCGGCGGACCAGCACTCGTTCATCGTCACCGAAGAGCTGGCGCCGACCGTCAGCCTCGAAGACCTGAGCATGGACTGGGTCAAGCAGCCGCCGGTGCCTGTGATCAAGCATGCGCTGATCGCCGAAGTGGCGCGCATGACCGGCATGATGCACCGCGCCGGGGTCAACCACCGCGACTGCTACATCTGCCATTTCCTGCTGCACACCGACAAACCGCTGGTAGCCGATGACTTCAAGTTGTCGGTGATCGACCTGCATCGCGCCCAGGTGCGCTCGAAGATTCCGTTGCGCTGGCGCAACAAGGACCTGGCCGCGCTGTACTTCTCGGCCTTGGACATTGGCCTGACCCGCCGCGACAAACTGCGCTTCCTAAAGGGTTACTTCCAGCAGCCACTGCGCCAGATTCTCGCTGAAGAAGCCGCGTTGCTGGGCTGGCTGGAACGCAAGGCGGCCAAGCTCTACGACCGCAAGCAACGCTACGGGGATGCGCTCTGATGGCGGGTTGGAACCTGGAACCCGCTTACGCCGCCCTGGCGGATGACTTTGGTAGCCTGGAAGCCGTATTCGCCCTGCAAGGCGAGCGGCTGACCCGTGATCCACTGTCCGAAGTGATTCGCGTGGAGCGCGGCGGGGTCAACTATTACGTCAAGCGCTACGTCGGCGCGGGCAAGGGGTTGCGCCGCTACCTGGGCAAGCCACGGGTCAAGTCTGAATGGCAGAACCTCAAGCGCTTCGCCAAGTGGGGCATTCCCACCGCCGACGTGATCGCCTGGGGCCTGGAACGCAAAGGCCTGGCTTATCACCGTGGGGCGATGATCACGCGCGAGCTGCCCAAGACCGAAGATTTGTCGGCATTGGCCGAGCGCAATGACCCGCAACTGTCCGACCCGGTGTGGGTCAACAAGATCAGTCGCCAGCTCGCTGAATACACGCGGACCATGCACGACAACCGGTTTACCCACAACGATTTGAAGTGGCGCAACTTGTTGGTGGACGACCAGCAAACCCTGTACCTGATCGATTGCCCCAACGGCGATTTCTGGCGCGGGTTCTGGCTCAAATACCGTATCACCAAGGACCTGGCCTGCCTGGACAAGGTCGCCAAGTATCACTTGTCGGCCACCCAGCGCCTGCGCTTCTACATGCAATACCGTCAGCGCAAGCACCTGAGCGCGGCGGACAAACAGCGAATTCGCCACGTGGTGAAGTTTTTCGAGGGGCGAGAATGAGTGATTTCCTGGCGGCCGAAGATCGAGCATTGCTTGAGCGCCACGGCCTCGGCACTTTCGACGCGCTGTGGGCCAAGCAACTGGACGCGGTGGACGAGCCCAATACCAGTCGTGGCGGCTGGAGCAGCGTGTTTCGCCTCGAACTTGAAGGCCAGGGCTACTACCTCAAGCGCCAGAGCAACTACCTGACGCGCACCTTGCATCGCCCGTTTGGCGAGCCGAGCTTTGCTCGCGAATTTCGTAATATCAGCCGCTATCGGCAATTGGGTATTCCGGCATTGCAGGCGGCGTTTTTCGGTGAGCGCAAAGTGGCCGGAGAGCATCGGGCGATGTTGCTGACCCGGGCGCTGGATGGTTGGAATGACCTGGATTCATTGCTGGAGCAATGGTCTGAGTTGAGCGACGTGCAGCAGCGGGCAATCCTGCTGGCCTGCGGTCGGCTTGCTCGTCAGTTGCACAGCGTGGGCCAGGTGCATGGCTGTTTTTATCCCAAGCATATTTTCCTGCAGGCCACCGGCGACGGGTATGCGGCACAGTTGATCGACCTGGAGAAAACCCGCCCGCTGCTGTTCGGGTGGCGTGACCGGGTCAAGGATCTGGAGCCGCTGCTGCGCCGTGCGCCGCAATGGTCGGACGATCAGGTGCGCCAGCTGTTGGCGGCGTATCTGGATCAGCCGCAGGACAGCGCGTTGGTCGCTACCTGGCACCAGCGCCTGGCGGCCCGCCGCAGTCACAAGGAGAACCGCTGATGCGTTTGTCCGAACTGAAAAATGCCGGCCGTACACCCAGCTTGCCCTTGAGCATCGAGTTGGCGGACGCTGCCGGGCCTGGGCAGTTGCAATTGCTCAGTTTGCTGCGGGTATTGCCGGGCCAGCGCTATGTCGGCGCAGCCGTGTGGCGCGGGCGCCCGGTGCTGGCCAAACTTTTGGTAGGCAGCAAGGCGGCGCGGCATTTTCAGCGTGAACTCAGGGGCGTGCGATTGTTGGCCGAACAAGGCCTGACCACACCGCTGTTGCTGGCCGATGGTCTGCAAGAGGGTGAGGGTGGTTGGCTGCTGTTCGAGTTTCTGGAAGGCGCCGATAGCCTGGCTGATGCGTGGCAGGCTGTTGAACACTTGCCGCCGCTGGCTGACGAACAGCAAGCGGTGCTCGCCGAGGCGCTGGGTGCGATTGCGCAGATGCACGCCAAGGGCCTGTGGCAGGAAGACCTGCACCTGGACAACCTGCTGCGCCAGGACGGCAAACTGTATTTGATCGATGGCGCCGGGATCTGCGTTGAAGAGGCGGGTAAGCCGCTGTCGCGTAACCGGGTGCTGGAAAACCTTGGGGTGTTTTTCGCGCAGTTGCCGAAAAACCTCGAGCCGTTTACCGAAGAGTTGCTGGTGTATTACCTGCTGAGCAATGGCGAACACGCGTTGCCGCTCGAAGCGTTGCAGAAGCAGGTACGCAAGGTCAGCGTCTGGCGCTTGAAGGATTTCCTGAGCAAGGTTGGCCGGGAGTGCACGCTGTTCAGCGTAGTGCGCGGGCCGTTCGCCTTGCGCGCGACTCGTCGTGAGGAAGAAGCGGCCATGCTGCCGGTGCTGGAGCAGGCTGACGCGCTGCTGGATCAGGGCCACCTGTATAAAACCGGTGGGGCGGCCAGTGTCGCCAAGGTCGAGGTGGGTGGTCGGCCGCTGGTGATCAAGCGCTACAACATCAAGGGGTTTGCCCATTGGCTCAAGCGCTTCTGGCGCCCGAGCCGGGCCTGGCATTCGTGGCGCGAAGGCAATCGCCTGGCCTTCCTCGGCATCGCCACGCCCAAGCCCCTGGCGTTGCTGGAAAAGCGCTTCCTGTGGCTGCGCGGCCGGGCTTACCTGGTGACCGAATACTTGCCAGGGCCGGACATCATCGAGCGGTTTGCGCCATACGTTGAAAGTGGCGAGGCGCCCGAGGCCGAATTACAGGCCCTGGATTACTTGTTTGCAGAGCTGATTCGCGAGCGCATCAGCCATGGGGATTTCAAGGGGCATAACCTGTTCTGGCATGAGGATCGCTGGGCACTGATCGACCTGGATTCGATGTGTCAGCACACATCCTTGAGCAGCTTCGCTCCGGCATATGCCAGGGATCGGGCAAGGTTTATGCGTAACTGGCCTGAGAGCAGTGCGTTGTATCGGGTGATTGATCAGCGGTTGCCAAAAAGCAGTGGGTTAGGGGTTTAGGGCCGCTGCGCGGCCCAACGGGAGCAAGCTCCCTCGCCACAAGTTCGATGTCAGTTTCTAAAAAGTGTACTCGGCGCCTGCGCCGGCGTACCACGAACGTCCCGGCGCTGCTTCGTAATAGCGGCCGTTGCCGTCTCCGACGATGACCGACCCTACGTACTGGCGATCCAGCAAGTTATCCAGGCGCAAGGTCTGGTGAAAGGTCCAGTGCTCCACCTTCTGCTCAAACCGCGCGCGCCAGTTGAATACGCTGTAGCCCGGTGCCGCGTGCTGCTGGTTGGTGTCTTCGACGTAGACCTTGCTGCGGTACATGCCTTCCAGGGCGGTGCTGACCCAGTCCCGAGGCTTCCAGTTGAGTTCGGCGAATAGTGTGGTTTGCGGTACGCCGGGGAGGTAGTTGCCTTTGTCCACGGGTTTGCCGCCGCCGACGAAGTCGCTGTCGTAGATGGCTTGCAGGCGGGTGTAGGCGATGTTGGTGCTCCACTGTTCGCTGAGCTGGCTTTCGATGCCCAGTTCGAAGCCGCGACGCAGAGTGCGACCGGCGTTCTGGTAGCTGGTGCGGCCGCCGTTCGATTGATCCACCACCAACTCATCCTCGGTGGTGATCTGGAAGACGGCGGCGTTGACCCGGGTATCGTTCAGCTGTGCCTTCAGGCCCACTTCATATTGGGTGCTTTCAGACGGCTTCAGGCCGAAGTTAAACCCTTCGATACTGCCCGGCGCATACGCCAGTTCCGCCTGGGTCGGCGTCTCGAAACCCTTGCCGGCACTGACGTAGGCGTGCAGGTCGGGCGTGAAGGCGTACATCACGCTCACGGACGGCGTGTTCTTCTGGTAGGTCTTGTTGCCGCTGGAGTCGCCGTTGCTCAGGAACTGGTCGTCGACGTCCAGTTCCATGGTGCTGTGGCGCACCCCGGCTTGCAGGGTCCAGCGGTCGATGGCCCAGTTGGCCTGGATGTAGGGGTCGAGGCTGCGGGCGGTGTCGATTTCATCCCGGCGTAGCTGGCCTTTTACGCCAAGAGTGTTGCCGCTGTAGTTCTGGTAGCCGTGGCGGCTGTCTTCGCTCTGGTCGAAATCCAGGCCGGTGATGATCATCAGTTCGCCCGGCACGCTGTCGATTGGTTGCATCCAGCGCACGGAGCCGCCGTAGAACTTGCGGTCGAACTGCACCACGCCGCCGCCGCGTTCGTTGGCGGGCGTTCCCTTGGGAATCGACAAATACTGAATCACACTCCGCCGCCCGGTGTAGGCATTTACCTGCAGCGTTGCCTCACCAAAATACCGCTCGTAGTTCATCCCCAGTTGCTGGTGGTCGATGCTTTTGCGGGTGTTGTACAGCTCTGCTGCGGTACTGACCGAGCGCGGGTCAGCCTTGTATGCATCCCACGCCTGCCCCAGCGGATCCTGGGTGCCGTTCTGTTCCAGGCTGCTGTAGATCAGCGCCAGTTTGCTGTCTTCGTCGGGCTCGAAATTGAGCTTGGCAAAGGTCTGGTCGCGGCGGGCGCTGCTATGGTCGCGATAACCGTCGGTGTCCATGCGTGACGCATCCAGCACAAAGCCTGCGCCGTCTGTCGCGCCTTCGGCGGTCAGATGGTTCTTGCTCAGGCCGTCACTGCCCACCAGCGTCTCGGCGCCGATGCGCGGCGGGCCTTCGCCGTTGCGGGAAAACATCTGGATTACGCCGCCCGCATTGCTGCCATACAGCGTAGCGGCCGGGCCGCGCAGGACCTCGATGCGCTCGGCAGTGTCAAGGTTGAACGTGGCGGCCTGGCCCTGGCCGTCCGGGG
Organism: Pseudomonas sp. 32A; assembly: GCF_052682255.1. NCBI lineage: Bacteria > Pseudomonadati > Pseudomonadota > Gammaproteobacteria > Pseudomonadales > Pseudomonadaceae > Pseudomonas > Pseudomonas sp. 32A. The sequence continues at coordinate 330,616 of NZ_JBQYLY010000001.1, forward strand.
TGCTGGCGGGGATGCCGTCGGCGATCAGCTTGATACCGCGCACCCCAAACGCCGAGCGGGCACCGAAGCCACGGGAGGAAATCTGCAAGTCCTGGGCGTAGTTCTGGCGGTTTTGAACCACCAGGCCAGGCACGCGGGACAAGGCTTCGGAGGCATTGATGCCCAGTTGGCCGTCGCTGATTTGCTCGCGGCTGATGCTGTCCACGGAATAAGGCAGGTCAAACGACGGGCTGGCGCTGCGCGAGCCGGTGACCACGCTGGGGTCGAGGATCAGCGGAGCCTCGTCGGCCTGGGCGCCGTTACACAGGCCCAGAAGGCCGGGAAGCAACAGGGCGAAGCGTTTGGGGGCAACAACTTTCATGAGTAAACCAGCATCCATGACGCACAAAAGTGCGCGAGTTTAACGATTCAGCCAGCTTTTACCATTTCGGAATCCTCCTACATGGCGCGGCGGTGCACGGGGTCTGCGGCACGAACAGGGCCGATGTTAGCGTTGCTGACCATTCAGAGGGCTGGCCATGACGCTAAAAATGACTGCTGCGCTAAGCATTGGAATCCTTGTGTTGAGCGGCTGTGGAACGGTCAATACGGTATTGCGCGAGGATGCGGCAGCGGCGCGTGAACTCAGAAAGCAAAAAACCTATTGCCAGTCGATTCCTCGTGTCTACAGTGGCGTCGCCTTCGATTTCTGCCTGCTGCATGCCGTGCCGGACCCTACTGGAATACTGGTGCCGTTCGTTCTATTGGATATAACGGTCTCGGGCATTGTTGATACAGTGGTCCTGCCCTACACGGTTTATCGCCAAGGTACCGATGGCAACATCAGTATTTATTGGCGCCCGGGTTCATAAGCGGATTCAGTAGGGGTGTATGGGCCAGGGATGAATGCCCACACTTATGCCAAATGGAGTTGTCCGTGAGTCTTGCAACCAGATTTCTTCTCGCCGCTGTACTGGTATCCACCACCGGTTGCGGCACCATCAACACGGTGTTTCGCCCGGACGCCGTTGCCAGCCAAAACCTCAAGGAATCGCGCAGTTATTGTGAAAACGTGCCGCGTATCTACAGTGGGGTGATCTACGGTTTTTGCACATTGAATGGCGCTCCCGACACCACCAAGGAGCACACCCGCGATGCCTCCGGCTCCCTGCCGATCTTCGCCGCCGAGCTCGTGGGCTCCGGCTTGCTCGACACCCTTGTGCTGCCCTACACGGTCTACCGTCAGAACAGGGACGGCAGCATCGAGATATTCCGCTAGGCCTGCAGTGACAACCGGTCGCCACAATCCCTAGATCATCCCGCGTCGTGTTTACGCTATAATCCCGCCCTTTAGCTGTTTCTCGCCCAGGCGGGAAGCACACTTTTTTCAGGCGTGACGCGCCTGCATGCAGACTAAAAGAGGCTAGACCCCTGTGGCATTGACGATTCTTGGCCTGTCCGGCGCCCTTAGCCATGATCCTTCCGCAGCCTTGTATATCGACGGCAAGCTGATCGCTGCCGCCGAAGAAGAGCGCTTCGTACGCGACAAACATGCAAAGAACCGCATGCCCTACGAGTCGGCGAAGTTCTGCCTGGAACAAGCCGGTATCAAGCCTTCCGACGTTGACGTGGTCGCGATCCCGTTCGCTCCCATCAGCCTGTTCGGCGAGGCCCGCTGGCACTATGCCAAGCGTTACTGGTACGCCCCGGACCGCGCCCTCGATGCGATCCTGATGGGCAACCGTCGCTACAAGCGCTATCGCAACAAGATCGTCTGGTGCCTGGAGCAACTGGGCTTCGATCCGAAGAAAATCAAGATCGAACCGGTTGAACACCACCTGGCCCACGCTTCCAGCGCCTACCACTGCTCGGGTTTCCAGGAGAAGACCGCGATCCTCGGGATCGACGGCAAGGGCGAGTACGCCACCACCTTCTTCGGCTACGGCGAAAACGGCAAGATCCACAAGATCAAGGAATTCTACGATCCGGACTCCCTCGGCGGCCTGTATGGCGCGATCACCGAGTTCCTCGGTTTCGAGATGCTCGACGGTGAGTTCAAGGTCATGGGCATGGCGCCGTATGGCGATGCCAGCAAGTACGATTTCTCGCGCCTGGCGTCCTTTGAAAACGGCGAGCTGGTGATCAACACCGACTACGCCAACGTCATCGGCCTGCGCCGCTACAAAGAGAAGGGCAAGGGGTTCTACTTCTCGCCGAAGCTGATCGAGTGGCTGGGTCCGAAGCGCGAAGGCGATATCGCCGACGAGCCGTACATCCACTACGCGGCCAGCATGCAAGCGCTGTTCGAGAAGCTGGCGTTGCAGATGATCGACCATTACCTGGGCGACATCCTTAAAGATACCGGCAAGCTGGCCTTCGCCGGCGGCTGTGCGCTGAACGTCAAGCTGAACCAGAAGATCATCGCCCGTGACGACGTCAAGGAGCTGTTCGTGCAGCCGGCGTCCGGCGATGCCGGCACTGCGGTGGGTGCAGCCGCCTACGTGTCCCACGCCCGTGGCGTACCGGTTGAGAAGATGGAACACGTCTATCTCGGCCCCTCCTACAGCAACGAAGACGTGATCGCCGCGTGCGCCAAGCACCCAAGCAAGCCGGTATGGCGCCAGATCGAAAATACCCCGAAACGCATCGCCAGGATCATGGTCGACGGCAACCCGGTGGCCTGGTTCCAGGGCCGCATGGAGTTTGGCCCACGTGCCTTGGGCGGTCGTTCGATCATCGGTTGCCCAAGCGCCACCGGCGTGGCTGACCGGATCAACCACCAGATCAAGTTCCGCGAGCGTTGGAGGCCTTTCTGCCCGTCGATGCTCGACACCGTTGCGCCACAGATGATCAAGGTCGATCACCCGGCGCCGTTCATGACCTTCACCTTTGAAGTGTCGGAAGAGTGGAAGACCCGCGTGCCGGAAGTGGTCCATGAAGATGGTACCTCCCGTGCCCAGGTGCTCAAGCGCGAATACAACCCGCGCTACTACGACATGATGAAAGAGCTGGAAGTGCTGACCGGCAATGGCGTGTCGCTGAACACCTCGCTCAACCGTCGTGGTGAAGCGATGATCTGCTCGCCGACTGATGCGCTGAACATGTTCTTCGGTTCCGACCTGCAGTACTTGATCATGGAAGACATCCTGGTGGTCAAGGACGGCGTGGACCCTTATGACGCTGTGGTTTAAATGCTGAACCGCTTCCAGGGCTGGCGTGAACGTGGCTGGACGCCTGTCGAGGCCGAGGTTTACGCCCAGGCCTGGCAGCGTTTTGGTGGCAGCGTGGCAACCCATCCGCAGATCGTCGAGCGTCTGGCGCACCTGGCGCAGATTCCGGTACGTTACCTGGGCTGGGAGCAGGACGGCGAGCTGAAGGGTGCAATTGCTACCTGGGGGCGCGACCTGGCCCTGTCCAAGGACGTGCTCAAGCGCAAAGGCAAAAAAGGCCTGTTTGATCTGGGTAATGCCGAGATCATTCTGCCAATTGCCGCCGATGCGCAGGTGCCATTGCGCCATCGCGCGCGTTATCTCTCTGCACTGAATGAGGGGCGCGTAAGCACCCTTAAGCCCCAGGCTGAGCAGTTGGCCATGGCGCGCACACCGGAAGAGCTGTCGAAGAAGTTTCGCTACAACCAGCGCCGCGAACTGCGGTTGCTGGAAGAGGCGGGCGGCGTGGTGCGGGCGGTCGGAGAGTTTTCCAGCAGCGAACTGGCCGCGATTTATTGCGACCTGTTCCAGCGGCGCTGGGGCTTCCCGGCCGCGGGGGCCGAGCGTCTGGCTGAAGTGCTGGAGTTGCTCAAGGAATTCCTGTTCGGCTCGGTGCTGTTTCTCAATGACGCTGCGATTGCCGTGCAACTGGTGTATCAGGTGCAGGCGCCGGAATGGGTCAGCGCCGAGTACGTCAACGGTGGTGTCGACCCGGAAACCAAGGCATTCAGCCCTGGCAGCGTGCTGAGCTTCCTGAATACCCAAAGTGCCTGGGAGCAAGCGCGGGCCAGTGACAAGCCGCTGCGTTTCTCCTTCGGGCGTTCCGATCGTGAATACAAGGAGCGCTGGTGTAATCCAGTGCCGGTGTTCAGCGTATGAGTCGCAAACAGCAACTGCTTAAGCAGCATCGGCGCAACAAGCGTATTGCGTTGTTGGTGGGTCTGTTGCTGTTGGTGGCCGTCGGTGTACTGGTGGCCTGGTGGTTGCCGCTGCTGCTGGCGGTGGTGCTGTGGGCCACGCATGAAGCCTGGTTTGCCGACCATCTGTTCTACTCGCCTAAAGACGACTATGAGTACGCGTTTCCTGAAGGGAGCGAGTGCGCGGGGCTGCGTCTTGAAGCAGGACGCCTGCTGTTGGACGTGCCCTTGGTGGGCGATGAAACCCTGATCGTAGGGGTTGAACTCAAAAGCTCGTGGCTGGGGCGTTTTCTCGACCCGGCGGTGGAAGTGCTAGGCCTGGATGCACCAGACCGGCAAGTCTTCGAGCGGGGTGTCGCAGGCCGGCGCTATCTCAACCTGACAGGCATGGGCGAAGCGCTGACCAGCGGTAAGCTGCGCTTGCGCGGGCGCTTCTGCCGGATCAAGGGGCAACCGACGCTGTGGTTGTTCCGCCAGCCGGATTACCGTCACCAGCGCGTGATGGTCATTGCGCCCCATGCCGACGATGCCGAGCTGGCCGCCTTTAGCCTCTACAGCCAAGCCGATGAGAGCTGGATCGTCACCCTGACGGCGGGCGAAATCGAAGCCGATCACTATCAACAAATGGGCATGCCCAGGGCCGATGCCGCACGGCTTAAAGGCCGCCTGCGTGCCTGGGACAGCGTCACCGTGCCGCGTTGGGCGGGCGTACCCGAGGCGCAGTGCGTGCAGTTGGGCTACTTCTGCATGCAACTGCCGGCGATGCAGGCTGCGCCGGATCAGCCCCAGGCCTCCCGGGAAGCCCAGTTGGACGATACGCGGCTGTTTCGCCAGTTCAATGCCCTGGCCTTGCCCGGGGATGTGGACGGTGCCCCGACCTGGAACAACCTGATTGCCGACCTCCGGGCGTTGTTGCTCAAGGCGCGCCCTCAGGTCATCGTGTTGCCAACGCCGCTGCTGGATCCGCACCCGGATCACATCTGCGCCCACGCCGCGATCCTCGAAGCCTTGCAAGGCCTGGAGTGGCAGCCGGGTACATTGCTCGGCTACGCCAACCACCTGCATGATAATGATCGTTGGCCCATGGGCGACTCGGGCGCTGGCGTGGCCTTGCCGCCACGCTTTGATGCCGCGCATGAACTGGTGCCTTGCAGCGTGCCGCTGACGCTGAACCAGCAGCAAGACAAGGCCATGGCCCTGGGCATGATGCACGACTTGCAGCCGCGGGCGCCGTTCAAGCGCCGCGTGCGCAGGTGGTTGCAGCAATTATTGGCGGGCCGTAGTCCATCGCCTTACGGAGAGAATGAATTCTTCCGCAAGGCGGTGCGCCGCCATGAATTGCTCTGGGTTTTAAAGCAGGATTGAGACCTTATTGAAGGCAGGCTTGCAGGGCCTGCCGCCCCTTTTTCGCCGGGCTGCGTGCCCGCAGCCAGATTGCAGCATGGAGAGTTATGAAACCTCGTTTCAAGGTTTTGCAGTTACAGCCGGACTACAACGTCAAGACCCACGACTTCGCCGACCTCGGCGAGCAGATCGTCAAGGCCTTGCCGGCTGAACGTTTCGAGGTCACATCCGGGTTCCTCAGCGGCCGTCCGCTGCCCGGCCAGCCCCTGAGCGTGGCTGAACACTCCCATTACTTCGAGCTGCCGGAAAAGTCCCTCAAAGGCATCCGTTTCGGCGCCATGTGGCAGATCTACAAATATTGCCGCGAGCAGAAATTCGACGTGGTCATCTGTAACCGCTTCAAGTCGGTGAACATGATGCTGTCACTCAACCGCTGGTTGAAGATTCCACTTTGCATCGGCATCTCCCACGGTTTCGGCGAGTACGCCCGTGGCTACCGCCGGCGCCAGACCCAGAAGTGGGTCAGCCCGGCGTGGCGATTTGTCGGGGTGTCGGCAGCGGTCAGGGATTACCTGGTGGACCTCAACTGTGGGTTCACCCGTGAAAACACCACCTTCGTCACCAATGCCATCGACATCCCCCAGGCCGAAGCCTTGCAGTTGCCACGGGATGAAGCGCGCAAGGCCCTGGGCCTGCCGCTGGATGCGCGGATGATTGGCGCTCTGGGCCGCCTGGTGCCGATCAAGGGCCACACTCATTTGCTGCAAGCCTTCGCCACCCTCAAGGACAAATACCCTGAGGCTCAGGTGGGCATCATCGGCTCTGGCCGCGCCGAAGCAGACCTGCGCGCCGACATCGAGCGCCTGGGCCTGACCGGTCGTGCGCACCTGCTGGGCTTTCGCGAAGATGGCATGAAGTACGTGCGCGGTTTCGACATCTGGACCATGCCGTCGCTGTTCGAGGGCCTGGGCCTGGCGCTGCTGGAAGGCATGAGCGGCCATTTGCCGGTCATCGCCTCCAACGGCCCGGCAATGTTGCCGTTGGTGGAAGGTGCAGGCGGCCTGTCCCATGACCCGGGCAGCGTCGAGCAACTGGCGGCGGCGCTGGACACTTACCTGGCGTTGAGCGACGAGCAGTTGCGTGCCAAGGGCGAGCAAGTGTTCCGCTACCTGGAAGAAAACCACACCCTGGACGAGTTCCGGCACAAGTATTTGAACCTGATCGAAACCGGTCTGCGTGAAGTAGGTAAAGCATGAGTCTGCAGCAACCCCTGGTCACTGTGATCATCGCCTCGTACAACCACGGGCCGTACATCGAGCAGAGCATCCTCAGTGTGCTTGGCCAGACCTACGCCAATATCGAATTACTGGTGGTGGACGACGGTTCCAAGGATGACAGCGTGGAGCGCATCCAGCGCTTGCAGGCCGAGCACGGGTTTGACTTCCAGGTTCAGCAGAACCAGGGCCTGACCAACACCCTGAATGGCGCCATCGCCCGCGCCAAAGGCAGCCTGATCGCGCCGTTCGGTTCCGATGACATCATGCTGCCCGAGCGTATTGCCACTCAGGTTGCCTACATGGAAGGCAAGCCGAAAGTGGGCATCTGTGCCGGCAATATCGAGTTGATCGATGGCGACGGCAAGCCGTACCCGGAGAAGAAGCAGCGCCGCGATTTGCCGTTTCGCAGCCTGGATTTCGATGACCTTTTCCTGGACCGCAAGCCCTTTCCTCCGGCACCGACCCTGATGATCCGCCGGCAGGCGCTGGAAGAGGTCGGGGGGTTCGATCCGCTGATTCCGCTGGAAGACTTGCTGATCGAATTGAAGATTGCCCACGCCGGCTACACCATCGACGTGTTGAGCGTGGTGATGGCGCGCTATCGCCAGCACGCGACCAATACGTACAAGAATCACCGCTACATGATCCAGAACATCCTCAAGACTTACGGGTTGTTCAGCGATCACCCGGCCTATGATCAGGTTCGCTACAACTTCCTGAACTCGATGTTCCTCAAGACCGCCGACCGCGACCGCCCGCTGGCGCGGGAGATCCTCAAGCAGATTCCCTTGAAGTTCTGGGGGCGCAAGACCTTGCGTGGGTTGGTGCGGCTGTATCTGGCGCCGCAGCGCAGCTCATAGGGCTTTGGCCTGGCCATTGCGTACACCGCAATGGCCAGGGGCTTGGAACCTCAGCGGTTCACACCATCACTTGGCCGGGCTCGCGACCTGCGTGACCGGACTATTGAGCTTCAGCACCTGTTCACGGATCTTCGCCGTGGCGCTTGGCGAGGCAACCGAGGCATAGCCCTTGGCCAATTGCTCGAAATGGGTTTCGAACAACCAATTGCGATCCTGTGGATAACGCTGCATGTGCCGCAGGTTGCGCTGGCGCAGGGCGTTACGCAGGGCCGATGGGTAGATGCGCATGTCGGCCACGTCAATCAAGCCGAACTCGCCGTCATCCATCAACAGCACGTTGCCCAAATGCAGGGAGCGGAAGTACACCCCGCGCTCGTGAAGCTGGGCCATGAACCGGCCGAAACGCTCAATCAACGATTCCCGCAGGCTGCTGTCCAGGCTTTGCAGGGCCTGGCGCAGGGTCAGGCCGGGCAGTGGCTGATAACGTACGGCGCTGCTGGCATCCTTTAACTGGTAGAGATTGAGGATGACCGGGGATGGAATCCCCAATGCGCGCAGCTGCTCGCTATTGCTGGCAAAGCGCTCCGAATAGGGATTGAAGCTGCCGGAGGTGTACCAGCGACGAGGGCGGAACAGCTTGAGGAAGCTGCCATCCTCCAGGCGCAGGACCTTGGGCCCCAGGCCATCGGCTTCGATCACGTGGGCGTTGGCGCACAGCTGTTCGAAGTTTTGAGGTTTCAGGCGTTGAACCGGCATGCGCAGCAGGCTGCGGCGACGCTGGGCGATGCTCAGGCCGGCGATCAGCGCGAGCGGAATCCACAGCAGAAACCAGTGCTCTTTTGGCCGCGAGAGAATGCCGCCGCCTTCGGTCAGGCCGGCACCGATGCCGTAGGCCAGCAGGGAGGAGGCCAGGATGAACAACGGCTGTGCACGTTCCTTGAGGCTTTTATACAGGCCCCAGCCGAGCATGAAGGCCCACGGGATGAAGCCGATGATGCCGACGTAATACAGCACACCCAGAGCAAAGTTGTGGGGCTCGCGCAGCTGATAGCCGTCGGCAAGCGTCAGGTACAGCTCTGAGTCGTAGCTGTGGCCGATCCAGGGGTGTTCGGCGATACGCTCAAGCGACATGCCCCAGATTTCGAAGCGGAACGAGCTGCCACGATTGGTGATCAGTTCGGGATAGAGCAGCAGAAGCGCCGCAGCCCCCAGCGTCATACAGGCGATCAGCAGGGCCGCGCGCCGATTGCGAGTGGTAAAACTCATCCAGAGTACGGCGAGGACCAGGGCAACCAGCGGCGTTCTCGAGCCGGTGGCCAGCACTGCAGCAGCCATGATTGCCAGTGCCGGAACGCTGAACCAGAGTACGTGCGCACGCTTGGTGGTCATGCATACGTACAGCCAGTAGACGCAGAAGAATCCGAATACGTGAGAGCTCAATAGCGCATTATCAAGAGCCCCACGCCCGCCGATCATTCGCGCGCCCTCTGCGAAGTGGGGAGCAAAAGCCACCAGGCTGCAGGCACTGGAGACCAGCGCAATCAGCGCAGCGCAGAAGAAGATCGGTTTGAACAGTTCGTTGCGGTAATGCAGCAACAGTCCGAAACCGGCAAACAGCGTGAAGGTATTCGGTGGCCGCTTGAACAGGTCGGAATCTGTCGTGGCCTCAGGGCTCCAGAGCAGGCTGGTGAGCGCCCAGCCCGAGAAAACCAGGAAGGCAATCGCCAGGGGCTCGCGCAATACCTGCTTGAGTTCCGTCGGGCGCAGGCACAGCAGCAACAGTGTCGGCGCGGCGAACAGCAGGTAGTAAAACCTGTGCAGCACATTTCGATTGGTCACGAAGAACAGCGCACTCAGGAGCAGCAACAAGCCAATGGGCAGAATCCACAGACAGAGGAAGTCGAAAACGCGGTTTGAGCCATATGTAAGGCGCTTGGATTGCATACAGAAAAGCCGTTCCAGAATAAAGAAAGCCGACCATACTAAAGTAGTGGCTATACAATGTCGCCCGTTGGGGTCCAACGGGGCCGCGGTTGTGCTGCGTGCAAGTACAACAGAGAAGCTGTGCTAAAGTCAGCCTCCTTTTTCAAAACCGCCGCGTGATATGACCGACTCCAGTCCGAGCGCAAGCCCTTCGAGCTTGAAAATATACTTCCGTCTGCTCAGCTACGTTAAGCCTTATGCCGGCTTGTTCGCGCTGAGTATCGTCGGCTTTCTGATTTTCGCGTCGACCCAGCCGATGCTGGGCTACATCCTCAAGTACTTTGTCGACGGCCTGTCCAACCCTGAAGCGGTGTTGTTCCCCACGGTCCCTGTCCTGCGGGACCTGCAACTGCTGCAGGCCGTGCCGCTGCTGATCATCCTGATCGCCGCGTGGCAGGGCCTCGGCTCGTTCCTGGGCAACTACCTGCTGGCCAAGGTTTCCCTGGGCCTGGTGCATGACTTGCGGGTGCAACTGTTCAACAACCTGCTGACCTTGCCGAATCGCTATTTCGACAATCACAACTCCGGGCACCTGATTTCCCGCATCACCTTTAACGTGACCATGGTCACCGGTGCGGCGACCGATGCCATCAAGGTAGTGATTCGCGAAGGCATGACAGTGATCTTCCTGTTCGCCTCGCTGCTGTATATGAACTGGCGCCTGACCCTGGTGATGATCGCGATCCTGCCGTTGATTGCAGTGATGGTCAGCACCGCGAGCAAGAAATTTCGCAAGCAGAGCAAGAAGATCCAGGTTGCAATGGGTGACGTCACCCACGTTGCTTCGGAAACCATCCAGGGCTACCGCGTGGTGCGCAGCTTCGGCGGTGAGGTGTATGAGCAGAAGCGCTTCCTCAAGGCCAGCCTGAGCAACACCAACAAGCAACTGCGCATGACCCGTACCGGCGCGATCTACACGCCGGCGCTGCAACTGGTGATCTACAGCGCCATGGCGGTGCTGATGTTCCTGGTTCTGTACCTTCGCGGCGATGCTTCTGCAGGTGACATGGTGGCCTACATCACCTTGGCCGGCCTGTTGCCCAAGCCGATTCGCCAGCTCTCTGAAGTCAGCTCGACCATCCAGAAAGGCGTGGCCGGTGCCGAAAGCATTTTCGAGCAACTGGACGAAGACGTGGAAATCGATCGCGGCACCATCGAGCGCGACAAGGTCAGCGGCCGCCTGGAAGTGCGCAACCTGAACTTCACCTACCCGGGCACCGATCGCCATGTGCTCAAGGACATCACCTTTACCGCAGAGCCCGGGCAGATGGTTGCCCTGGTGGGCCGTTCGGGTAGCGGCAAGTCGACCCTGGCCAGCCTGATCCCGCGTTTCTACCACCACGAGAGCGGTGAGATTCTGCTGGATGGCGTGGAAATCGAAGACTATCGCCTGCTCAACCTGCGTCGGCACATCGCCCAGGTGACTCAGCACGTGACCCTGTTCAGCGACACCGTGACCAACAACATCGCCTACGGTGACCTGGCCGGCGCACCGCGGGCCGATGTCGAGGCGGCGGCGGCCGATGCCTATGCCAAGGACTTCATCGACCAGTTGCCCAAAGGCTTCGATACCCAGGTCGGCGAAAACGGCGTGCTGCTGTCCGGTGGCCAACGCCAGCGCCTGGCCATTGCCCGGGCCTTGCTCAAGAACGCTCCGCTGCTGATCCTTGACGAGGCGACTTCGGCGCTGGATACCGAGTCGGAGCGCCATATCCAGGCAGCCCTGGACAAGGTCATGCAAGGCCGTACGACCCTGGTGATCGCCCACCGCCTGTCGACCATCGAGAAGGCCGACCTGATCCTGGTGATGGACGATGGCCGGATTGTCGAGCGCGGTACCCACGGGGAACTGCTGGCGCAAAACGGTTATTACGCCCGCCTGCACGCCATGGGCCTGGACGCGCCGATCCCGGCCGACATCACCTGATGTACCGGCGTGAGGGGCCTGGCCCCTCACGCGATTGCCCTCGCAACATCTTCTCTGCACACCCCGACAAGCCTTTGACAACCCTGTGGTAATATCGCGCCCCTGTTCATTTTGTATGTGGGTTGCTCCATGAAGTTGTCCATGCCGCGATTCGATCAAGCCCCTGTCTTGGTGGTCGGCGATGTCATGCTCGACCGTTACTGGCATGGCGGTACCTCACGGATTTCCCCTGAGGCACCGGTACCGGTAGTCAAGGTCGAGCAAATCGAAGACCGTCCAGGTGGCGCTGCCAACGTTGCCCTCAATATTGCCGCTCTCGGCGCCCCGGCCTCCCTGGTGGGTGTGACCGGCGACGACGAAGCCGCCGACAGCCTGGCCAACAGCCTGCGTGGCGCTGGTGTGCGTGCGTTGTTCCAGCGTATTCCCCACCAGCCGACCATCGTCAAGCTGCGGGTCATGAGCCGGCACCAGCAATTGCTGCGTATCGATTTTGAAGAACCCTTCGCCACCGACGCCCTGGCCCTCAGTGCCCAGGTCGACGAGTTGCTCGAAGGCATCAAGGTGCTGGTGCTGTCCGATTACGGCAAAGGCGCCTTGAGAAACCACCAGATGCTGATCCAGGCCGCCAAGGCCCGGGGCATTCCGGTACTGGCGGATCCCAAGGGCAAGGACTTCTCGATTTATCGGGGCGCCAGCCTGATCACGCCGAACCTCAGCGAATTTGAAACCATCGTCGGCGGTTGCGTCGATGAGCACGAGTTGGTGACCAAGGGCGCCAAGCTCATGGCGGACCTCGACCTGGGCGCCTTGCTGGTAACCCGTGGCGAACACGGCATGACCTTGCTGCGCCCTGATCACCCGGCGATGCACCTGCCAGCGCGAGCCCGTGAAGTGTTCGACGTGACCGGTGCCGGCGACACGGTAATTTCTACCCTGGCCGCGGCAATCGCGGCAGGCGAGGAGCTGCCCCACGCGGTTGCCCTGGCTAACCTGGCGGCAGGTATCGTGGTCGGCAAGCTCGGTACGGCGGCCATCAGCGCCCCTGAACTGCGTCGTGCTATCCAGCGTGAGGAAGGTTCGGAGCGTGGTGTGTTGAGCCTTGAGCAACTGCTGTTGGCGATTGACGATGCCCGTGCCCATAAAGAGAGCATTGTCTTCACCAATGGTTGCTTCGACATCCTCCACGCCGGTCACGTGACCTACCTGGAGCAGGCGCGGGCCCAAGGCGATCGCTTGATCGTGGCGGTCAACGACGATGCGTCGGTCAGCCGCCTGAAAGGGCCTGGCCGCCCGATCAACAGTGTCGACCGTCGCATGGCGGTACTGGCGGGCCTGGGGGCGGTGGACTGGGTGATCAGCTTTGCCGAGGGGACGCCGGAAAACCTGTTGGCCCAGGTCAAGCCGGACGTACTGGTCAAGGGCGGTGATTATTCGGTCGACCAGGTGGTCGGTGCCGATATCGTCAGTGCTTATGGCGGCAAGGTCAAAGTGTTGGGGCTGGTTGAAAACAGCTCGACCACGGCGATTGTCGAGAAGATCCGCAATAACTGATGGTGGGAGCAGCTTGTGTGGGAGCGGGCTTGCTCGCGAAAGCGGTGGATCAGCTGGTAGATGCAGTGACTGACACACCGCATTCGCGAGCAAGCCTGCTCCCACATTCGACCGCCGCGACCTGACGTCCGGTTACCGGTTGGCTTTTTTCTTCGGCACGATCTTGCGCAAGATCTGCCGCGCCTTGCCGGTCAACCGCTTCAATTTCGACTCTTTTTCTGGCGCGCTCAGCCCCTGCTGCCGAAGCCAATCCTTCCAGCGGATCCGCTCATCACGCACCACCCAGCCTTCCTGCTGTGCAAAGCTCTCAGCCAGATATAACCCTCGCGTACTCGCCGGATACAGCTGATCCTTCTTCAAGGTATACAGCTCCGCACACGGCTGCCCGTCCTTCAGCGGCATCAGGTATAGGTCCGGGCGCTGGCGGTCCAGGCGGGCCACCAGTTGATCGCCTTCCAGGCGCTCGTCCACATGAAACAGACTCAGGGACTTTGCTTCCTTGGGTACTTCCAGGCGCAAGTCATAAATCAACTGCAGCGAAGCCGTCGGCAGGTGCACGTAAGCGCGTGGCCGTTCAATCAATTGCATGGTGGCGCAGCGCACCGGGCGCGCGGCCCCGGACAGCGGTGAGAGACGAAACGGCAACGCTTCGCGGTAGTGCAGGGCAGACGAGTAGGGTGCCGGTAGCCAGGTGTCGTTGAAGCGCCCGCCCAGCCAGCCTTCCGGGGTTTCCAGCAGGCATTCCTCGGCGATTTCCTGGATGGCGGTGTGCAGTGGCAGGTTCAGCTCGTGGGCCGGCACATAACCGGAGATCAGCTTGAGCACAACGTCGCCACGGTCTTGCCGACGCTGGCGCACCAGCACCCAGTAATCACGATTCTGCCAATGCAGCGTCAGGCGCACCGAGACACCAAGGTTGGCCAGTTCCAGCACGAAACGCTCAGTGTCTTTCACCTCCACCGGCTTGCGCCGTTGCAGGGTCTGGGCGAAGTTGAGCGGCATGCCGACGCTCTGGTAACTCAAGCCTTCGGGCGTGGCTTCGACATGCAGCGGCAGTGTTTTAAAGTTACTCGGGTTTTTTCTAATGAGCGTTCGCGCCATGTCGGCTCCTTCTTGCGTCGGGGTCGGCCGCGTCGGCGGCATCAGAGTTGGCGAATGACCTTGGCAGCGGTCGCTACGTTATGGGCGAGGTGCAGCGGATTGATGGTCCCGACAATAGCACTGGCCACGCCGGTTTGCGCAAACAACAACATGAAACTGGCGTAAATTGGATCCACTCCTGATTCCAGGCAGACATGGCCACTGGCTAGTGCCTTTTTCACCAGGATGCCTTTGCCATGGGCGGCAGCATAATCAATGACGGCTTTCTCGGCCTGTTCGTTCAGATTGTAGGTAACCATGGCGCAATCGCCTTGTTCCAGAGCCTTCACACCGCCCTCGACGGTTTTGCCCGAGAAGCCGAAACCACGGATCTTGCCCTCGCGCTTGAGGTCCTCCAGGGTTTGATACACCTCGCAGTCGTTGAGGATATGCAGGTCATTGCCGTCGGAGTGCACCAGCACCAGGTCGATAAAATCCGTTTCAAGTCGTTTCAGACTGCGCTCCACTGAAAGCCGGGTGTGGGCCGCGCTGAAATCGTGGTGGGACACGCCCTCGGCGAACTCCTCACCCACCTTGCTGACGATCACCCATTCCTGGCGCTGGCCGCGCAACAGCGGGCCCAGGCGTTCTTCGCTGCGGCCATAGGCCGGCGCGGTGTCGATCAGGTTGATGCCCAATTGCCGGGCCTGGCGCAGCAGCATCCGCGCGGCGTCATCATCGGGAATCTGGAAGCCGCTGGGGTATTTCACCCCTTGGTCGCGGCCCAGCTTGACGGTACCCAAACCCAGCGGCGAAACCAGCAGGCCGGTACTGCCCAACGGGCGATGAAGGTCATGCAGGGTCGGCAGGGTCATGGCAGCAGTTGCTCCCAGGCAGGTTGGGCGATGGCGGGTTTTGGCAGGTCGGGGAGCGTTTCCGTGACACTTGGCTTGATACCGTCACGTTCCAGTGCGTTGATCACCCGATCAGCGAAGTCCGGCGCCAATGCCAGCTTGGTCGGCCAGCCCACCAGCAGGCGATCCTGCTCGGCGAGGAAGGCGTTGTCCGGGCGGGTCAGGCCTGACTGCAACGGCTCGGCGCGGTCCACGCGCAGGGTGGCCCACTGGGTCTGGCTCATATCGATCCAGGGCAGCAGCTGCGCCAACTCCTTTTGTGCGGTGGCGATTTGTTGCTCCGGGGTGCGGGCCACACCTTCGGCCTCGGCGATATCGCCGCCCAGGTACCACACCCAATTGCCATCGGCGGCGGGGTGTGTGGTCACGGTGATGCGCGGCTTGGTGCCGCCACCCAGGCAATGGGCGTAGAGCGGCTTCAGGCCGGGGCCCTTGGCGATGATCATGTGCAGCGGTCGACGTTGCATGGCGGGTTGGCTCAGGCCCAGGGCGCTGAGCAAATCCGCGGTGCCGCCACCGGCGCTGAGGACGATACGCTGGGCGCGGATCTCGCGGCCATCGACCTTCAGGCCTGCCAGCGTGCCGTCTTCCATTAACGGTTCGATCTTCTCCCCGGCGAGCAAGCCATCACCGGCCAGTTGCGCCAGGCGTTCGATCAGGCTCGGAACGTCGATCACCAGTTCGGCCAGGCGATAGACCTTGCCCTTGAAGCGGCGGTCCTGCAGGGCCGGTGGCAGGTCGTCGCCCTTCACTTGATCCACACGGCCACGCACGGCCTTGCTGGCGAAGAAGCTGGTGAGGTTGCCGGCGATAGTCCCCGGCGACCACAAATAGTGGGCTTCGGACAGCAGGCGTACGCCCGAAAGGTCCAGCTCGCCGTTGCCCGCCAAGGCTTCGCGCCAGCGGCGGGGCATGTCGGCGATGGCTTCGGAGGCGCCGGTCAGGGCACCATGCAGTGCGTATTTCGCACCGCCGTGGATGATCCCCTGGGACTTCACGCTTTGCCCGCCGCCGAGGGTGGCGCTTTCCACCAGCACCGTGGAAAAGCCCTGGCGGCGCAGGCGCGCATTGAGCCAGAGGCCGGCAACCCCGGCGCCGACAATCAGAACGTCGGTGGAAATAACGGATGGCATGCAGCGACCTCAGTGTTCAAGACAGGCTGCGCAGTATACAGGCTCATGCAATGAATCTTCGCCCCAACGCTCCCTAATGACAGGCGCACCGTAGGAGCTGTCGAGTGAAAAGAGGCTGCGAGTTTCAGCCTCAGTTGAGTCTCACGTGAGCGCTCAGTGCCCGGCCGTTTTCGAGAACAACTGAATCACCACCACCCCCAGCACAATCAGGCCCATCCCGAGCATTGCCGGGATATCCAGTTTCTGCCCATAGATAAACAGCGCGGCGATGCTGACCATCACGATGCCCATCCCGGCCCACACTGCATACGCGACACCCACGGGCACGGTGCGCACCACCAGCGTCAGCATCCAGAAGGCCACGCCGTAACCGACGATCACCAGCAACAGCGGGATCGGCGTGCTGAAACCCTTGATCGCTTTCATGGAAACGGTGGCGATCACTTCCGAGCAGATGGCAATGGCCAGGTAATAGTAGGCGGCGTTCATGGGTAAATCCTCGGTACAGGGGGCAACCGTAGGAGCGAGCTTGCTCACGAAAATCGTCAACGATAACGCAGCGCATCTGGTTTAACGCGGCGTGCTGAGGTTTTTCGCGAGCAAGCTCGCTCCTGCAAAGGTCGGCATTTTAGAGAATTGTCAGATGCGGTAAAGTCATTACCTATCCGAATTAAAGATGGGTTGAGCCATGAGCGTGCAATGGAGTCTTGAGCAGATGCGCCTGTTTGTCAGCGTCGCCGAGCAGCGTTCGTTTTCGGCGGTGGCACGGGACCAGCGCAGGGCGCAGTCGGCGGTCAGCAATGGGATTGCCTTGCTGGAGGCGGACCTGGGCCTGTGCCTGTTTGATCGCAGCAGCGGCCGCCAGCCCCGTTTGACCGAGGCCGGTACGGCATTGCTTGAAGAGGCACGGGAAGTCTTGCGCCAGTGCGAGCGCCTGAATGGCCGCGCCTTGTCGTTGATGCGCGGCGAAGAGGCGCGCCTGCGCCTGGCCCAGGATGAAGCCATGCTCTATCAGCCGGTGCTTGATAGCCTCGAAGCGCTGGCGGGAAAATTTCCCAGCCTGGAAGTGCAGTTGTCCAGCGCGGCCCAAGGCGATGTCGCACGCAAACTGGTGGAGCGCAAGGCCGATCTGGGCCTGCTGTTCTATCACGATCAAATCCCCGAAGCGCTGGAGCGCCGGGTGCTGGGCAGTGTGGAGATGGTGACCGTGTGCGGTATCGGTCATCCCATGGCCAAGGAACAGTTCGTGGATTGCCAGCGCCTGGCACAGTTTCGCCAATTGCTGATGGCGACCCAGACCAGTGTGTATCCCGGCAGCGAGGCCGCCAGCCCGCAAGTGTGGCGGGCTGACAGCTTCTACGTGCTGGCCGAATGGCTGGCGCGCGGCCTGGGTTGGGCCTGGTTGCCGCGGCATGTGGTGCAGTATCCGGCCTATCAGAACCAGATGGTCGAACTGAACAGCGAATGGACCCCGCCGGCGCTGGTGGTGGAGTTGGTCTGGCGCCGCGACGAACCCCTCGGCCCGGCCGCGCGTTTCCTCGCAGAACGTTTTGCCGAGTGCTTGCAGGCGATCGACTGAAAAAGCCGATAAACTCCGCCGCCATGAATAGAACTCTCTACAGCTGTCTGTTTTACCTGGCGCTGCCGTTGGTGGCTTTACGTCTGTGGCTGCGGGCCCGCAAGGCGCCGGCTTACGCGAAGCGCGTGGGTGAACGCTTTTCCTATGGCTTGCCGGTGATGCAGCCTGGCGGGATCTGGGTGCATGCCGTGTCGGTGGGCGAAAGCATCGCCGCTGCGCCGATGATTCGCGGGCTGCTGGAACGTTATCCACAGCTGCCGATCACCGTCACCTGCATGACGCCCACCGGTTCCGAGCGCATCCAGGCGTTGTTCGCCAACGAGCCGCGCATCCAGCACTGCTACCTGCCGTACGATTTGCCCTGTGCGGCCAAGCGGTTTCTCGATCGTGTGCAGCCCAAACTGGCGGTGATCATGGAGACCGAGCTGTGGCCCAACCATATTCATCAATGCGCCAAGCGCGGGATCCCCGTGGCATTGGCCAACGCCCGGCTGTCGGCCCGGTCGGCCAAGGGCTACGGACGTTTCGCCAAGTTGACCGCGCCGATGCTGGCGGAAATGAGCCTGTTCGCCGTCCAGACCGAAACCGAGGCCGAGCGTTTTCGCAGCCTGGGTGCACGGCCCGAGACCGTCGAGGTCACCGGTTCGATCAAGTTCGACCTGACCATCGACCCGCAACTGCTGGAGCGCGCCGCCGCCTTGCGTGATCAATGGCACGCCAGCGAACGCCCGGTATGGATCGCCGCCAGCACCCACGAAGGCGAAGATGAAGTGGTGCTCGCCGCCCATCGCCAGTTGCTCGCCAGCTATCCCAATGCCTTGCTGATTCTGGTGCCGCGCCATCAAGAGCGCTTCAACCCGATGTTTGAGCTGTGCCAGCAACAGGGTTTCGCCACGGTGCGTCGCTCCAGCGGCGAGGCGGTGACGGCGCAGACATCCGTGTTGCTGGGCGACACCATGGGCGAGCTGCTGTTTCTTTATGCCCTGGCCGACAGCGCCTTCGTCGGCGGCAGTCTGGTCGCCACGGGCGGGCATAACCCGCTGGAACCGGCGGCCTTGGCCAAGCCGGTTATCTGCGGGCCCCATGTGTTCAACTTCCTTGAAATCAGCGCAATGATGCGTGACGCCGGCGCGTTGCAGGAAGTGGACGATGCCGAGGGTTTGGCGGTGGCGGTGCAGCGTTTGTTCGAGCTGCCGCGTGACGCGCAGAGAATGGGGCAGGCGGGTCTGGCGGTGATGCGCGCCAATCAGGGGGCGTTGAAGCGTTTGCTGGATGGGTTGGGCAGACTGCTTAACGTCTAACAACACAAATCAAATGTGGGAGCGGGCTTGCTCGCGAATGCGTAGTGTCAGTCAGCGAATAAGTCGACTGATACACCGCTTTCGCGAGCAAGCCCGCTCCCACATTGGGATATTCGGCAGTCTTAGTAACCCGGGTTAGCCTTCAACTGCGCCGCAGCTGCCTTGGCCAGATCCGGCGGCAGGAAATCCTTGTCCGGGTTGTAGTCGGCCTTCAGGTACCGCGCCAGATCCTGCAGATCCCCCGGGTTCAATGTGCCCGCCGCCTGCTTCAAGCGCAGGTTATCGAGGATGTAGTCGTAGCGGCTGTTGTTGTAGTTGCGCACCGAGGTGTAGAGCTGGCGCTGGGCGTCCAGCACATCGACGATGTTGCGCGTACCCACCTGGTAACCGATTTCCGTGGCTTCCACCGCGCTCTGGTTGGAGATGATCGACTGGCGGCGCGCCTGCACCTGCTCCACATCGGTGTTCACCGCGCGGTGCAGGTTGCGGGTGTTTTCCACCACCTGGCGACGCAGGCCTTCGCGCTGCTGCTCAGTCTGCCCCAGGCGGGAATAGGATTCGCGCACTTGCGAGCTGGTCAGGCCGCCGCTGTACAGCGGGATCCTCAACTGCAAGCCTACGGTGCGTTGCGACACGTCACCGTGATACGGCTGGCCGAAGGCGCTCGGGTTACTGAAACCCAGGGCATCGTTGTCACCTTTTTCATATTGCGCCACGGCATCCAGGGTCGGGGCGTGGCCGGCTTTGCGTTGCTTGAGGGTTTCTTCGGCGGCGGTGACCGCGTAGTTGCTGGCCAGCAGGTTCAGGTTCTGGCGTCCGGCGGTTTCGACCCAGGCCTTGGCGTCGTTCGGCGACGGCGGCAGCACCGGCAGCGTGTGCACGATGCCCTGGATCGAGTTGTACTGGCGGTTGGTCAGGGTGATCAGCGCTTCAAAGGCGTCGTCCACCTGGCGCTGGGCCAGGATCCGGTTGGCGCGGGCGGTGTCGTAGCTGGCCTGGGATTGCAGCACGTCGGTCTTGTCCGACAGGCCCACGTCAAAGCGCTCGTTGGACTGGTCCAGCTGGCGTTTGAAGGCGGCTTCTTCGGCCTTGGTGGACGCCAGGTTGTCCTGGGCCCGCAGCACGGCGAAGTAGTTTTCGGCGCTTTGCAGGATCAGGTTTTGTTCGGTGGCCGAGAGTTGCAGCGAAGCCTGCTCGTTGACGGCTTCAGCGGCTTGCAGCTGGAACCAGCGATCAGCGCGAAACAGTGGCTGGCTCAAGGTCGCGCGCCAGGAATGCGCATCGCGGTTGACCGTGGCCGCAGGTTGATCGAGCTGGGTGCGCACATTATTGATGTCGGCACCGGCCGACAGGTTCGGCAGCAAGCCGGCGCGTGCCTGGGGCACCACTTCTTTCTGCGCGCCGTATTGGGCGCGGGCGGCGGCCAGGTCGGCGTTGTTGTCCACCGCTTCCTGGTAGACGCTGACCAGGTCGGTTTTGGTCGTCAGGGGCGCTTCAGCTGCCCAGACCAGTCCGTTGGTCGCACAAGACACGGCGAGAGCCAGTGAAAGTTTGCGCAGCATGAGGCGATCCCTAGAGTAAATATTACGGCGATAATTTGGAGCCCAAGGCTAAGGCGACCCATTCCTGGCGTCAAGACCTCAAGCAGTCACCGAGTGTAGTGGCGCTATCACGGCACAACAATCCTGTAATTACGCCATTCATCACGATGAATGCACCGCCGTTGGCAATTTGCCTGCTCCATGGTCTAGACTGGCCGCGTTCTTGTCGGGGTGCCTTGTTGGAAGGCTGAGATCGGTAAATACCGGATCCCGTTGAACCTGATCAGGTTAGCGCCTGCGTAGGGAACAAGATTTCTCGTCACCCGGCGAGTCCTCTTGTGCTTCGTCCGGGATGTTGTTCGACAATCGAACAGCCCGTGCGCCAAGCACAGCACTGTCACAGTGCGTCCATCCGTCACAGGTTCACTCCGACAAAAATCCACCGCCTGGATAGTTGGAGAGCCCGTGATGAGCACCGAATTAAAAAGCCAAAAATCAAAAAACACCGTGCACCTGAGTGAATCGGCCAAGGTCGACTCCGGTTCCGTACAGCCGTTTACCCGCTCGCAAAAAATCTACGTCCAGGGCTCGCGTCCTGATATCCGCGTGCCGATGCGTGAGATCAGTCTTGATGTCACGCCTACCGAATTCGGCGGTGAAATCAACGCGCCTGTCGTGGTCTACGACACCTCCGGCCCCTACACCGATCCCAACGTCATCATTGACGTGCGCAAGGGGTTGGCGGATGTCCGTTCGCCGTGGATTGAGGCTCGGGGTGATACCGAGCGACTGGCTTGCCTGAGCTCAAGCTACGGTCAGGAGCGCCTCGATAATCCGGACCTGGCCTACCTGCGCTTTGCCCACCTGCAAAACCCGCGTCGCGCCAAGGCCGGGGCCAATGTCAGCCAGATGCACTATGCGCGCAAAGGCATCATCACTCCGGAAATGGAATACGTCGCCATCCGTGAAAACATGAAGCTGGAAGAGGCGCGTTCGGCCGGGTTGCTCAAGCAGCAACACCCGGGGCACAGCTTCGGCGCGAGTATTCCGAAGGTCATTACCCCTGAGTTCGTGCGCGAAGAAATCGCCCGTGGCCGCGCGATCATTCCGGCCAACATCAATCACACCGAGCTGGAACCGATGATCATCGGTCGCAACTTCCTGGTGAAAATCAACGGCAACATCGGCAACAGCGCCCTGGGTTCGTCCATCGAAGAAGAGGTCGCGAAGATGACCTGGGGGATTCGCTGGGGGTCGGACAACATCATGGATCTTTCCACCGGCAAGCACATCCACGAAACCCGCGAGTGGATCATCCGCAACTCGCCGGTGCCGATTGGCACTGTACCGATCTACCAGGCCCTGGAAAAAGTCGACGGGGTTGCCGAAGACCTGACCTGGGAGCTGTTCCGCGACACCCTGATCGAACAGGCCGAGCAGGGCGTCGACTACTTCACGATCCACGCTGGCGTGTTGCTGCGTTATGTGCCGCTGACCGCCAATCGTGTCACGGGGATCGTCAGCCGCGGTGGTGCGATCATGGCCAAGTGGTGTCTGGCGCACCATAAGGAAAACTTTGCCTACACCCATTTCGAAGAAATCTGCGAAATCATGAAGGCCTACGATGTCAGCTTCTCCCTGGGAGACGGCCTGCGCCCGGGCTCGATTGCCGACGCCAACGACGCCGCACAATTCGGCGAGCTGGAAACCCTCGGCGAACTGACCAAGATTGCCTGGAAGCACGACGTGCAAACCATGATCGAAGGTCCGGGCCACGTGCCGATGCAGTTGATCAAGGAGAACATGGACAAGCAGCTGGAGTGCTGCGACGAGGCGCCGTTCTACACCCTCGGCCCACTGACCACCGACATCGCGCCGGGTTATGACCACATCACCTCGGGCATCGGGGCGGCGATGATCGGCTGGTTCGGTTGCGCGATGCTCTGCTACGTCACGCCGAAGGAGCACTTGGGCCTGCCGAACAAGGACGACGTGAAGACCGGGATCATCACTTACAAGATCGCGGCCCATGCGGCGGACTTGGCCAAGGGGCATCCGGGGGCGCAGATTCGTGACAACGCGTTGAGCAAGGCGCGCTTTGAATTCCGTTGGGAGGACCAGTTCAACCTGGGGCTTGATCCGGACACGGCACGGGCTTATCACGACGAAACCTTGCCCAAGGAGTCGGCTAAGGTCGCGCACTTCTGCTCAATGTGCGGACCGAAATTCTGTTCGATGAAAGTCACTCATGAAGTGCGTGAGTATGCCGCCAACCAGCGCATTGAAGCGGTGGATGTGGACGTGGCCAAGGGACTGGCGGAGCAGGCGGAGCGGTTCAAACAGGAAGGTAGTCAGCTGTACAAAAAGGTCTGAACCCGATGATCGTTCCCACGCTCTGCGTGGGAATGCATCTCGTGACGCTCCGCGTCACAAAAGCGGACGCAGAGCGTCCAAAGCGGCATTCCCACGCAGAGCGTGGGAACGATCATGTCCCTCTGAGATAGCACCCTTGAGCATTCAACCCAGCACCTATTCCCCAGACATCGCAGTCCCCTTGGACAAACGCGTCTTCGGCGCCCGCGATCTCTTTTCCCTGTGGTTCTCCCTGGGCATCGGCCTGATGGTCCTGCAAACCGGCGCGCTGTTGGCGCCGGGACTGGGCCTGTCCGGCTCGTTGCTGGCGATCTTCCTCGGCACCCTGGTCGGCGTCCTGCTGCTGGCCGCCGTTGGCGTGATTGGCAGCGACACCGGGCTGTCCTCCATGGCCGCCCTCAAACTCAGTCTCGGCATCAAGGGCGCAAGCCTGCCGGCGCTGCTGAACCTGCTGCAGCTGATTGGCTGGGGCTCGTTCGAAATCATCGTGATGCGCGACGCCGCCAGCCTGCTGGGCGCTCGCGCGTTCAGCGAAGGCAGCCTGCTGACCAGCCCATTGTTCTGGACCCTGGTATTCGGCGCCCTCGCGACCTTGCTCGCCGTCAGCGGTCCGCTGACCTTCGTACGGCAGATCCTGCGCAAGTGGGGCATCTGGCTGTTGCTGGCCGCCTGCCTGTGGCTGACCTGGAACCTGTTCGCCAAAGCCGACCTGGCTGCACTCTGGGCTCAGGCCGGTGACGGTTCGATGCCATTCGCCGTGGGCTTCGATATCGCCATCGCCATGCCGCTGTCCTGGCTGCCACTGATTGCCGACTACTCACGCTTCGGCAAACGCGCGAAAAACGTGTTCGGCGGCACGGCGCTGGGTTTCTTCATCGGTAACTTCTGGCTGATGAGCCTGGGCGTGGCCTACACCCTGGCGTTTGCGCCGAGCGGTGAAGTGAATGCGTTGCTGCTGGCATTGGCCGGGGCGGGCCTGGGGATTCCGCTGCTGCTGATTCTGCTGGATGAATCAGAAAACGCCTTCGCCGATATTCACTCGGCGGCGGTGTCCAGCGGGATTCTGTTGCGCTTGAAAGTCGAGCACCTGGCGTTGGCCATCGGCGTTATCTGCACGCTGATCGCCTGCTTCGCGCCGTTGGCGCAGTACCAGAACTTCCTGCTGCTGATCGGTTCTGTGTTCGCGCCGCTGTTCGGCGTGGTGCTGGTGGATCACTTCCTCCTGCGCCGCCGTGGCCTTGGCGTCGCTGCCAATCTGCGCTGGCCGGCGCTGTTGGCCTGGCTCGGTGGCGTCAGTACTTATCACTTGCTGGCGAATCTGTACCCGGATGTCGGCGCGACCCTGCCGGCGCTGGTGCTGGCAGGGCTGTTGCACTTCATCCTGGGCCGGGCCTTCAGTGGCGTGCGGGCACCAGCTCAGGCTTGATCACGCCGGTCAGGCGCGCATAGGGGATGGTCATTTCGATCAGCCCCAATGCGTAGGGCGCGATGGTGGTCACGTTGTACTTGAGCACCACGCCATTGCTGGTCAGCGCCACATTCGGGGTTTTCTGGAACGGCCAGTTCTTCACGAACTCCGGGTCACGGTCCATCTGCGAGTTGATCAGCCAGTTGTTGTGGGCGACTTTCGCGGTCTTCCAGAACGCATCTTCCTGGCCCGGCAACAGCATGTCGGTCAGGCTCAGCTCTTTGTGCAGCAGGCGTGAATAGTTGATGAAGCCACGGCCCGGCTCGCCGTGGGCGGTGCCGGTGTCCAGGTAGCTGGACACTTCGATGATCACCAGTCCGTCATGCTGCTCACGTACCTTGGCCTGCAAGTACATGCTGTTGCGGTCAGGCGACTCACGCAAAAACTTGTCGCGGTAGGCGTTCAGGGTAGCGGGCATGCTCTGGCCTGGCGAGGTGCGGGCCATCTGCAGCAGGCGCTGTTCGATGATCTGGTCCAGCTGTGGCTCTGACGGGAAGTGCACGGTGTCGATGTTTACCAACGGGCAATCCGGGCTGCTGCAGCCGGGTTTGATCTGCTCGGAGGCGTCGGCGGTGGTGTCCAGCGGCTTGAGATAGCTCGGTTGGAACAGGCTCTGGCAAGCACCCAGGGTCAAGGCGATACAGGCCACGGAGGCGATTTTTAAAAGCGACATGTGTGTCCTTCATAAATCGAGGAAAGGTGAAAATGTGGAGCTTCGACTCCCGACAAGGCAGTCAGTTCGCCACTAAGCTGATTAGAGTGAGTTTGACGCCCGCCGTCTATCCCGGCAACCGGAAAGGGGCTGCATCAAGGGGCACGAGCGCGTTAGGATGGCGCGATGTCGAGGCCGCCTCGATACCGCAAGGCAAAAAACGAGGGTTGATATGACGGACACAGCGAAATCGACGCCGAGCAAGGTTGAGATTGTTCAGCGCGACAATGCCTACAAGGGCTTCTACAAACTGGATCGGCTGAAACTGCGGCACGAGAAGTTTGATGGCGGCATGAGCCGTGAGATCAATCGCGAAGTCTTTGTTCGTCATGACGCCGTGTGTGTGCTGCCCTACGACCCGCAGCGCGACGAAGTGGTGCTGATCGAGCAGTTTCGCGTCGGCGCCATGGGCCGTACCGACAACCCGTGGCTGATCGAAATGGTCGCCGGCCTGATCGATAAAGATGAGCAACCGGAGGAGGTTGCACACCGCGAAGCCGAAGAGGAAGCTGGCCTTACCTTCTCTGCACTCTGGCCGATCACGAAGTACTTTCCGTCGCCGGGTGGCAGCACCGAATTTGTCCACTTGTTCCTGGGCCGTTGCGAAAGCGCCGGGGCCGGTGGCGTCCATGGACTGGAAGAGGAAGCTGAAGATATCCGCGTCACCGTCTGGGCCTTTGAAGACGCCCTGCAAGCGGTACGTGACGGTAAAATTTCCAACGCAGCGAGCATTATTGCCCTGCAATGGCTTGCGCTTAATCGCGCGGAAGTGAGGGGGTTATGGCAGTAAAGGCACGGGAGCGATATCGGGTTGACCTGATCGGGCTGCAAGCAGCCTGCGAGGCCAACTATGCACGGCTCATGCGGCTGCTGCCGGACATGCGCCACACCCCCGAGGCGCGGCGCATTGCCGTGACCCACGGCGACCAGATGCTCGGTGTGCTGACCCTGGAAGTGATCGTGAACTGCCCGTACACCACCACCCTGCGGGTGCGCCAGGAGCACAGCCTGCCGTGGCTGCCGGTGCCGCAGTTGGAAGTGCAGGTGTACCACGACGCGCGCATGGCCGAAGTGATCAGCGCCGAACATGCACGACGCTTTCGCAGCATCTATCCTTACCCCAATGTGTTCATGCACCAGCCCGATGAGAAAGCACAGCTCAATGTGTTCCTCGGCGAATGGTTGAGCCACTGCCTGGCCCTGGGCCACGAGTTCGAAGTCGTTCGATAGATGTGAACTGTGTCCGCTTCACGGGTTTCCTCTTTGTGTCCTGCCCCAGCATAATCGCCTCAAATGTCCATTCCTGTGATCACGCCCTGGGAGAACGCCTTGCCGAGCGTATCCGCCTTGAACCCTGACGCTTCGGCGTTGCTGGTGCAGTTGTCCGATAGCCACCTGTTTGCCGAGGCGGACGGCGGGCTGCTGGGCATGAAAACCCGCGAGAGCCTGCAACGGGTGATCGAGTTGGTGCTGGCGCAGCAGCCGCAGATTGATCTGGTGCTGGCCACCGGGGATTTGTCCCAGGACGGTACGCTGGAGTCGTATCAGGCGTTTCGTGACATGACCCGACAGATTGAAGCGCCGGCGCGGTGGATTCCGGGGAATCACGATGAGCCGCAGGTGATGCTGCAAGCGGCGATCAACAGTGCGTTGCTGGAACCGGTGGTGGATGTGGGTAACTGGCGGATTACCCTGCTGGACTCGGCGGTGCCGGGCTCGGTGCCGGGGTATTTGCAGGACCAGCAACTGCAACTGTTGGCGCAATCGTTGAGTGAGGCGCCGACTCGGCATCATCTGGTGTGTTTTCACCATCATCCGGTGTCGATTGGGTGTGCTTGGATGGAGCCCATCGGTTTGCGTAATCCTGAGGCGCTGTTTGCGGTACTGGATCGGTTTCCTCAGGTGCGGGCGGTGCTTTGGGGGCATGTGCATCAGGAAATCGACCGCGAACGCAACGGCGTGCGTCTGCTGGCTTCGCCGTCCACCTGCATCCAGTTCGCCCCCGGCAGCGAGGACTTCAAGGTGAGCGAGGAAGCGCCCGGTTATCGCTGGCTGCGCCTGCATGCCGACGGACGGTTGGAAACCGGCGTGGAGCGGGTGCAGGGCTTTGCGTTTCAGGTGGATTACGGTAGCAGCGGGTACTGACGGCTTTGGGGGCGGCGGCCTACCGGCCGGCTTGAGTGTTAAAAGCGAAAGCAAAGCTGCTTTTCTGTAGGAGCGAGCTTGCTCGCGAAAAACGTAAGGGCGCCGCGTTGAATCAGAATGCCCACGTCATCGTTAACGACCTTCGCGAGCAAGCCCGCTCCCACATTTTGGACCGTGCCCGCTTCTGGTTTTGCTGTTGCTTTTGCTTCACCACACTCAAGCCGGCCGGTAGGCCGCTGTGCTATCAGCCCTCACCCTAATAACGGATATGCACCCAGAAACCCCGCTAGAGCCTAGCCCTCAAGTTCCCTGTAAACTGCCCCCTCTTTGAGCTGACCCACAGAGGACCCGGAATGTCCGCATCGATCTTGTATATCCACGGCTTCAACAGCGCTCCCGCCTCCAACAAGGCCAGCCAGTTGATCACCGTGATGGGCAGCCTCGGTCTGGCCGACCAGTTGCGCGTGCCGGCCCTGCATCATCACCCCCGCCAGGCGATCCCCCAGTTGGAGGCGGCTATCCGTGACCTCGGAAGGCCACTGCTGGTAGGCAGCTCCCTCGGCGGCTACTATGCAACCCATCTTGCCGAACGCCATGGCCTCAACGCCTTGCTGGTCAACCCGGCAGTCAGCCCTCATCGGATGTTCGACGGATACCTGGGCACCCAGAAGAACCTCTACACCGATGAAACCTGGGAATTGACTCACGATCACGTTGCAGCCCTGGCCGAGCTGGAAGTACCGGCGCCTCAGGACCCCCAGCGTTATCAGGTGTGGTTGCAGACCGGCGATGAAACACTGGATTATCGGCTCGCCCAGCAGTATTACCGGGCCTGTGCCTTGCGCATCCAGGCCGGTGGCGACCACGGTTACCAAGGTTTTGCCCAGCAGTTACCGGCGCTGTTGAGTTTTGCCGGCATTGGCGCAGATCAGTACCAATCCTTCGATTTCACCGCATTGTGAAACCGCAGGTTACTTTTTAATCGAACGACTCACGACGAGACCCCATGGCCACTCCCAGCGCTAGCTCTTATAACGCCGACGCCATCGAAGTCCTCTCGGGCCTCGACCCGGTGCGCAAACGCCCCGGCATGTACACCGACACCAGTCGGCCGAACCACCTTGCCCAGGAAGTCATCGACAACAGTGTCGACGAAGCCTTGGCCGGGCACGCCAAGTCGGTACAAGTCATCCTTCACGCCGACCATTCCCTGGAAGTGTCCGACGACGGTCGCGGCATGCCGGTGGACATTCACCCGGAAGAGGGGGTGTCGGGCGTCGAGCTGATCCTCACCAAGCTGCACGCCGGCGGCAAGTTCTCCAACAAGAACTACCAGTTCTCCGGTGGCTTGCACGGTGTGGGTATTTCCGTGGTCAACGCCCTGTCGAACCATGTGCGGGTCAAGGTCAAGCGGGACGGCAACGAGTACCAGATGACCTTCGCCGATGGCTACAAAGCCACCGACCTGGAAGTGATCGGCACCGTCGGCAAGCGCAACACCGGCACCAGCGTGTACTTCGCGCCGGACCCGAAATACTTCGATTCGCCCAAATTCTCCATCAGCCGCCTCAAGCATGTGCTCAAGGCCAAGGCTGTGCTGTGCCCGGGCCTGCTGGTCAGCTTTGAAGACAAAGGCACCGGCGAAAAGGTCGAGTGGCATTACGAAGACGGGCTGCGCTCCTACCTGGAAGACTCCGTCAGCGAATTCGAACGCCTGCCCAACGAGCCGTTTTGCGGCAGCCTGGCGGGTAATAAAGAAGCGGTGGACTGGGCCCTGCTGTGGCTGCCGGAAGGTGGCGACAGCGTTCAGGAAAGCTACGTCAACCTGATCCCGACCGCCCAGGGTGGTACCCACGTCAACGGTTTGCGCCAGGGGCTGCTGGATGCCATGCGCGAATTCTGCGAATACCGCAGCCTGCTGCCGCGCGGCGTGAAGCTGGCGCCGGAAGACGTCTGGGAGCGGATCGCGTTCGTCCTGTCGATGAAGATGCAGGAGCCGCAATTCTCCGGCCAGACCAAGGAACGCCTGTCGTCCCGCGAGGCTGCGGCGTTTGTTTCCGGTGTGGTCAAGGACGCTTTCAGCCTGTGGCTCAACGAACACCCTGAATTGGGCCTGGCCCTGGCAGAGCTGGCGATCAACAACGCCGGCCGCCGCCTGAAGGCCAGCAAGAAAGTCGAACGCAAGCGCATTACCCAGGGCCCGGCACTCCCGGGCAAGCTGGCGGACTGCGCCGGGCAAGACCCGATGCGTTCCGAGCTGTTCCTGGTGGAAGGTGATTCCGCCGGCGGTTCGGCCAAGCAAGCGCGGGACAAGGAATTCCAGGCGATCCTGCCCCTGCGCGGCAAGATCCTCAACACCTGGGAAGTCGACGGCAGCGAAGTGCTGGCCAGCCAGGAAGTGCACAACATCGCCGTGGCCATCGGTGTCGACCCGGGCGCGGCGGACATGAGTCAGCTGCGTTACGGCAAGATCTGCATCCTCGCCGACGCCGACTCCGACGGTTTGCACATTGCGACCTTGCTCTGCGCGCTGTTCGTCCAGCACTTCCGCCCGTTGGTGGATGCCGGTCACGT
The DNA here is from genome assembly GCF_052682255.1 of Pseudomonas sp. 32A. Classification (NCBI taxonomy): domain Bacteria; kingdom Pseudomonadati; phylum Pseudomonadota; class Gammaproteobacteria; order Pseudomonadales; family Pseudomonadaceae; genus Pseudomonas; species Pseudomonas sp. 32A. The sequence goes on from NZ_JBQYLY010000001.1 coordinate 360,483, forward strand.
CTATGTCGCCATGCCGCCGCTGTACCGCATCGACTTGGGCAAAGAGATTTTCTACGCCCTGGACGAAGCCGAGCGCGATGGCATCCTCGATCGCCTGGTGGCCGAGAAGAAGCGCGGCAAACCTCAGGTCACTCGATTCAAAGGCCTGGGTGAGATGAACCCGCCGCAATTGCGGGAAACCACCATGGACCCGAACACCCGGCGCCTGGTGCAATTGACCCTGGAAGATTTCGCCGCTACCTCGGAAATGATGGACATGTTGCTGGCGAAGAAACGCGCGCCGGACCGCAAGAACTGGCTGGAGTCCAAGGGCAACCTGGCCGAGGTTCTGGGCTGATGCGCAGCGGTTTCGCCCTGGCGATACTGTTGTTGAGCGGGTTGGCGACCACTTCGGTGGTCGCGGCGCCTGTGGCTGAGCTGAAGCTGTTGTCGGAACACCCGGTGGAAGGCATGCGCGGCGGAAACCTGTCGGGCCTGGCCTTATGCGGTAACGAATTGTGGACAGTCTCCGATCGCGATGACGACCAGATCTACCGGCTCGATACCGCCGGTGACGTCTGGAAGGCAGAGAAGTACGGGATTGACGTGCCGCCGGTGCCGGAGTCGGGTTTGCCCTTTGGCTTGCGTTCGCGCACAAAGGCGGCTTCGTTGATTCGCGGTGGTGATCTGGATTTTGAAGGCATCAGCTGCGATGCGGTGGGCAACCGTTACATCGTCAGTGAGGCTCACGCGGCGGTTCTCAGGGTGCCTTTCTCCTCAGAACACGGTGATACGGAGTGGCTGAAGATCGCCCCGGGCATGGTTCGCGAAGCTCGGGCCAGTGGCATGTTGCTGCACTTCAATGCGCTGTTTGAAGGCATCGTGGTGAACCCGGAAGGCAATCAAATCTGGCTTGCGGCCGAACGCGAGCGGCGCGGGTTGATCTCCATCAAGCGCCCGCAAACCCTCTGGGATTGTGACGGCCCTTGTGTACTGCTGAGCGAGGCCGGCCAGGAGATGCAGCCGGCGCAGTTCCCGGGCGCCAAGGCGGTGTCCAAGGACTTTGCCGACCTGGCGCTGTTCAATGGCAAGCTGTTTACCCTGGAGCGCAATGCGTTTCAGGTGTGTCGCCGGGATGCGGTCACGGCCCAGGTGGAGTTGTGCTGGTCGTTTGCCGATGAAGCGCTGACGCCGAATCGGCGTTATGCCCAGGCCTATGGATTGGCCGAAGCCTTGGTGGTGGACGCTGACGGTGCCTGGATCGGTATCGACAACAACTTCGGCGCCCGCGCCGATGGCGAGAAACGGCCGATGGTCTATCGTTTCGCCGCCCCTGCGGGTGGCTGGAGCGCCAAGCCATGAGTGTGCAACCACCGGGCAAGCGCGCCGGCCGTGTGTTGATGTTCGTCGCGTGGGGCGCCGGCCTGTTTTTGGCGACACGATTTTTTGGACAGTGGGAAGCGCGACAGGAAAATCCCAATGCCGTGGTGACCTCGGAGCAACACGAGGGTTATGTCGAAGTAAAATTGCTGGGCAACGGCCAAGGGCATTTCGTCGCCACTGGCCAGATCAACGGCCAGCCGGTGCAGTTCATGCTCGACACCGGGGCCACCGACGTGGCGGTTCCGGCCGAATTGGCCGACCGTCTCGGGCTTAAACGCGGCATGCCGGTTGGCGTGAGTACGGCCAACGGGCGAACCCAGGGCTTCCGGACCGAGCTGGGCCGCCTGCAACTGGGCGATATCGTCCTTCAGGACGTGCGCGCCATCGTGGTACCGGGTTTGGGCGATGAACAGGTATTGCTGGGCATGAGTGCATTGAAACAACTTGAATTTACCCAGCGCAGCGGCACCTTGCTGCTGCGCCAGACCAAACAATGATGAGGCCCGCATGAGTGACATCCTTGCAGACAGCTTAGACGGCGTTGAACGCCGGTCGCTGGCTGACTTCACCGAAAATGCCTACCTCAACTACTCCATGTACGTGATCATGGACCGTGCCTTGCCGCATATCGGCGACGGCCTGAAGCCCGTACAGCGGCGCATTATCTATGCGATGAGTGAGTTGGGCCTGGACGCTGACTCCAAGCACAAGAAGTCGGCGCGTACCGTCGGTGACGTGCTCGGTAAATTCCACCCCCATGGCGACTCGGCGTGCTACGAGGCCATGGTGCTGATGGCCCAGCCGTTCAGCTATCGCTACACGCTGGTGGATGGCCAGGGTAACTGGGGTGCGCCGGATGATCCCAAGTCCTTCGCCGCCATGCGTTACACCGAAGCGCGCTTGTCGCGGTATTCGGAAGTACTGCTCAGCGAGCTGGGCCAGGGCACGGCCAACTGGGGCCCGAACTTTGACGGCACCCTCGACGAACCGTTGGTATTGCCGGCACGTTTGCCGAACATCCTGCTCAATGGCACCACCGGCATCGCCGTGGGCATGGCCACTGACGTACCGCCCCACAACCTGCGGGAAGTGGCCAGCGCGTGCGTGCGCCTGCTGGACGAGCCGAAGGCTACGGTCGAGCAGTTGTGCGAGCACATTCAGGGCCCGGACTATCCGACCGAAGCGGAAATCATCACGCCGCGCGCCGATCTGCTGAAAATCTACCAGACCGGTAAAGGCTCGGTGCGCATGCGCGCCGTGTACCACATCGAAGACGGCGATATCATCGTCACCGCGCTGCCGCATCAGGTATCCGGCGCCAAGGTGCTGGAGCAGATTGCCGCGTTGATGCAGGCCAAGCCGTCGAAGCTGCCGCAAGTCGCCGACCTGCGTGACGAGTCCGACCACGAGAACCCGTGCCGCATCGTGATCATCCCGACCAACAGCCGGGTCGACCACGAAGTGCTGATGCAGCATCTGTTCGCCAGCACCGAGCTGGAGTCCAGCTACCGCGTCAACATCAACATCATTGGCCTGGACGGCAAGCCGCAGTTGAAGAACCTGCGGGCATTGCTGGTGGAATGGCTGGAGTTCCGGGTACAGACCGTGCGTCGCCGCCTGCAATTTCGCCTGGACAAGGTCGAGCGCCGCCTGCACCTGTTGGACGGTTTGTTGATTGCCTACCTCAACCTGGATGAAGTGATCCACATCATCCGTACTGCCGAACACCCGAAGGCCGAGCTGATCGCGCGCTTCGAGCTCAGCGAAATCCAGGCTGACTACATTCTCGACACGCGTCTGCGCCAGTTGGCGCGTCTGGAAGAGATGAAGCTGCGTGACGAACAGGACGCGCTGCTCAAGGAACAAGCCAAGCTCCAGGCCCTGCTGGGCAGCGAAGCCAAGCTGAAGAAGCTGGTGCGCACCGAGCTGATCAAGGATGCCGAAACCTATGGCGACGATCGCCGTTCGCCGATTGTCGAGCGTGCCGAAGCCAAGGCCCTGACCGAAACCGAGCTGCTGCCCAACGAGAAAATTACCGTCGTTCTGTCGGAAAAGGGTTGGGTTCGCTCGGCCAAGGGGCATGATATTGACGCCACCGGCCTGTCGTACAAGGCGGGTGACGGTTTCAAAACCGCTGCGGCGGGGCGTTCCAACCAGTTTGCGGTGTTTATCGACTCCACCGGTCGCAGTTATTCGGTGCCGGCGCATACGTTGCCGTCGGCGCGGGGGCAGGGCGAACCGTTGACCGGGCGCCTGACACCGCCACCGGGTGCGAATTTTGAATGCGTGCTGCTGCCGGACGATGATTCGCTGTACGTCATCGCCTCCGATGCGGGCTACGGGTTCGTGGTCAAGGGTGAAGACCTGCAGGCCAAGAACAAGGCGGGCAAGGCGTTGTTGAGCCTGCCGAACAACGCCAAGGTGATCCTGCCGCGTCCGGTGGAAGACCGTGAAGGCAATTGGCTGGCATCGGTGACCACCGAGGGGCGCCTGCTGGTGTTCAAGATCAGCGATTTGCCGCAGTTGGGCAAAGGCAAGGGCAACAAGATCATTGGTATCCCCGGGGAGCGGGTGGCCAGTCGCGAAGAGTACGTGACCGACATCGCCGTGATCCCGGAAGGCTCGACCCTGGTGTTGCAGGCCGGCAAGCGCACGTTGTCACTGCGCCCTGACGACCTTGAGCACTACAAGGGTGAGCGGGGTCGTCGCGGCAATAAACTGCCGCGCGGCTTCCAGCGAGTGGACGCTTTACTGGTGGAAACGCCGGTTTAACGCGATATAGAGCACCCGATCTACGATTTAACCCGTAGATCGACGCTTTCGCGCTGGAGTCATGGCGCATATTCACGGATGATATGGCCTTTCCAGCGCCGGCGTGGCTGAGCGCGTTTAGGTTATTTTTGAGTATTACATTGTGGTTCGCCTTGTGGCAGCCACCTGGATGGGATGATGACTGCTCCGCGCCTTCCTTTATTTTTGTTGCTCGCTGGCGTTTTGGGCCTGGCGGGTTGCAGCACACATCAACCTGTGTCGCTGTATCAGCTGGACAGTGGAAGTCCGGCTCAGCCTGCACAAAGTGCCGGCATGGCCGTATTGCTTGGCCCGGTTGTGGTGGCCGACTACCTGCAACGTGAAACCCTGCTGCAACGTCAGAACGACGGCAGCCTGCAAGGTTCCACCGATGGCCGCTGGGCCGGTAGCCTGTCGTCCGACATCAATCAGTTGATGTTGCGCCAGGTGGCGGGCCATCTGGACAGCCAGCGTGTTGTGTTGGCCCCGGCGCCGTTGGGTTTTGCCCCGGACGTACAGGTGCTGCTGACCATTACGCGGCTGGACTCGGGCGTTTCGCAACCCGCGATCCTCGACGCGCAGTGGCGCTTGATCGACCGCCGTGGCCAGGTGCGGGATAACCGCATCGTGCACTTGCAGGAAGAACACGCCGGCAGCACCGCGTCCCAGGTCCAGGCCCAGGGTGTGTTGCTGCAGCGTTTGGCTGAGCAGTTGTCCGTCGCTCTCAAGCCACTGGCCAATCAGCCGGCGGTTGCAGAGGCGCCACGCAAACAGGCCCCGGCGCAGCCCAAGGCTGCGGCACCGGAGAAGCCGAAGATGCCGATGGCCGTGCCGATTCGTACGGATATGGAAGTGTTCAGGTTCTGACCTGAATACAGACCAACAAAAAGGCCCGCTGATGAGCGGGCCTTTTTGTTTATGCGGGATCTGAGTCGTTCGCAGATCAAGTGTGGGAGCGGGCTTGCTCGCGAAAGCGGAGTGTCAGTCACCAAATGTGTTTCTGATACACCGCTTTCGCGAGCAAGCCCGCTCCCACAGGGGTTCAGCGTTGTTCTTCAGTTCTTCGCCCGCGTCTCATGCATCCGCGCCAGCTGGCGCTCCAGCATCGACGGGTAAGGCTCCATCAGCCGCTCCACACAGCACGCACCCTCAGGGCTGGCAATCGGGCGGATCCGCGCACGCTGGCGAATCAGCACGTCGTCACTGATCTTGCGTTCCACCAGCAGCAGGTTGCGGCTGTGTTGCGACAAGGCCAGGGCGTCCTGGGCAATCTCGGTCAGCAGCAGATCAATCTGGCTCATGCCATACAGATCGTCGCCCACCGTCAGGCCCAATTGCAGCTGCAAGGTGATGCCGCTGTCGGCCACTTCGATCTGCAGCGCATGGCCCAGGGCCCGCAGCAGCTCACCGCAGCAGATGGCGTTGGTCAGGTAGTCTTCGCCGCTGTCTTCGCTGTGGAACAGCATCAGCGTGCTGCCATCGTTCAGGGTGTGCAGCTCGCTCTGATACAGCGAGGCCGCCTGGTCGAGGCAATCACGATAGCGCTCCAGCAACTCCGTCAGGCGTGCCCGCGGCAAGCGGCGCAGTTGGTCCTGTGCGCCCAACTGCACGGCCAATACGGCGCTGTGCTGGGGCTGGGTGCTGCGCACGGGGGCCGGCTGCGGCACGGTGGTCGTTGGGGCTGAGTTGTCGCGAAGATCGGCGAACGGGTCTTCTTCGTCCAGTTCGTCTTCTTCGGCCTTGATCACATGACGGGCTGCGGGCTTGAGACCGGCCACAGGCGCGGACTCGTCGAAGCTCGGGTCGCGCAGGTTGCGCACCTCAAACTCGGGCTCGTCGTCTTCGTACTCGGTGTCGTCGAACTCGGGCTCGGGTTCGACCTCGGGCACCACGGGCTCCGGCGCGAAGCTGGTGTGCAGCTGGCGGGCGAGGTCGCCGATTTCGTCCTGGCGGTCGGTGGCCGGGGTGTGCTCGTCGATATCCCGCAGCCAGATGCGCAGTTGCATCAGTGGCGTGGAGATATGCCGGCCCAGGCGCAGGCTCAAGGCCAGGGACAGTGCCAGCAGGATCGCACTCAAGATACCCATGCTTTGCAGGCTGATGGTCATCGGCTGCTGGAACTGTTGCATGTCCAGGCTGATGCGCAGTTGGCCGGCCTTCACGTCCTGAAACGTGATATTGCTCTGGTACAGACCTTCGGCTTCACCCAGCAGGCCGTTTTTCGGGCGTTGCCCGGCTTCGGCCATGATCCGGTTGTCCACACTATAGATAGCGGCGTGGGCCACCAGCGGGTTCTTGGTCAGGTTGTTGAGCAGCACGTTGAGGCTGAGGATGTCGTTGGACACCAACAACTCAGTCGCCGAGGTGGCGGTCTGGGTGGTCAGGCTCTCGCCCAGGGCGTCGGCTTGCTCATGCATGGCCTGCTTGAACTGCAAACCCATCACGCAGGCGTAGATGACCAGGGCCAGGGCGACCAGGATCACGTTATGGCTGGCGATGCGTAATGCGATCGGTACACGGCGGTGGCGCAGTGCCCGGAAGATCAGCAGGAAGAAGTTGTCGGTTTTTACTGGCGTGGGCCGGTTCACTTAAGCTCGGCTCTTTAGTCCGTGAAGTTGACGCGCAGTATAGCGACAGGCCCAAGACCGGCAAAGCGCTGGCTGTGCCCGATGGTCACTGAAAGTGGGTAGAATGCGGTTTTTTTCCAGCTCGGGGGTGCGCTTTGCGCGAAATTGTCCTGATTAACATCACCGGTGAAGACCGTCCGGGTCTCACCGCAGCCATTACCGGTGTTCTGGCCCAGGGTGGTGTGAACATTCTCGACATCGGCCAGGCGGTGATTCACGACACGCTGTCGTTCGGCATCCTGGTGGAAATTCCCAGCACCGAGCAGGCCTCGTCCGTGCTCAAGGACATCCTGTTTACGGCGTATAAGCTCGATCAGCAGGTGCGTTTCACGCCGGTGTCCGAAGAGGATTACCAGAGCTGGGTGGCCGGCCAGGGCAAGAAACGCCACATCGTGACGCTGTTGACCCGCAAGGTGACAGCCGAGCAATTGCAGCGTGTCAGTTCGATCACGGCTCAGTACGGTTTGAATATCGACCATATTGACCGTCTGTCGGGTCGCATGCCGTTGGACACGCCAGCGGACAAGGGCAAGGGCTGCATTGAGTTCTCCGTACGCGGTGAGCCGGCAGATCCTCAGGCCCTGCGTGCCGAATTCCTGAGCGTTGCCCAGGAGCTGAACGTCGATATCGCCTTCCAGGAAGACTCGCTGTTCCGCCGCAATCGCCGCCTGGCGGTGTTCGACATGGATTCGACGCTGATCGAAGCCGAAGTCATCGACGAATTGGCCAAGGCTGCGGGTGTGGGCGAGCAAGTCTCGGAAATCACCGAGCGCGCCATGGCCGGTGAGCTGGATTTCCGTGCCAGCTTCAAGGAGCGCCTGGCGCTGCTCAAGGGCCTGGATGTGAGCGTGCTGGACTCCATCGGTGCCTCCCTGCGCCTGACCGAAGGCGCCGAAACCCTGTTCGCCGAACTCAAGCGCCTGGGCTACAAGACCGCGATCCTTTCTGGCGGCTTCACCTACTTCGCCAAGCAACTGCAAGCCAAGCTGGGTATCGACTACGTGTTCGCCAACGAGCTGGAAGTGGTGGACGGCAAGGTGACGGGCGTGGCGGTAGAGCCGATTGTCGACGCGCAGCGTAAGGCTGACCTGCTGCGGGAATTGGCACACAAGGAAGGATTGCGTCTGGAGCAGACCATTGCGGTCGGCGACGGGGCGAATGACTTGCCGATGCTGGCGATTGCCGGGTTGGGTGTGGCGTTTCGTGCCAAGCCGCTGGTCAAGCAATCGGCCAAACAGGCGATTTCGACTTTGGGGCTGGATGGGGTGTTGTACCTGTTGGGCTTCCGTGACCGCGACGGTCAGCTCTGAAGATCGTTCCCACGCTCTGCGTGGGAACGCCGCCCTGGACGCTCCGCGTCCGATTTTGAGGTTGGGACGCGGAGCGTCCCGGGATGCATTCCCACGCGGAGCGTGGGAATGATCGTTAGGTCAGGCTTTCGGTAAACCCATGCCCTGGCCCATCTGCACCAGCGTCCCCGCGCGCATTTCTGCCGACCATGTCACCTGGTCCGGCCCAAACAGCACGATCGCCGTCGAACCCAGCTTGAAACGTCCCAGTTCCGCGCCTTTTTCCAGATGGATCGGCCCGCGGGCAGCTTCGTCGTAGCGGAAGGTTTTCAGTTCGCGCTTCGGCGGTGTAACCAGGCCGGCCCATACGGTTTCAATCGACGCCACGATCATTGCACCCACCAGCACCACGGCCATCGGGCCACGTTCGGTGTCGAAAATGCAGGCAACACGCTCGTTACGTGCAAACAACTCCGGCACGTTTTCGGCGGTGGTCTGGTTTACCGAGAAGATGCGGCCAGGGATGTAGACCATTTCCCGCAGGGTGCCGGCCAGTGGCATGTGCACCCGGTGGTAGTCCTTCGGCGACAGGTAGACCGTGGCGAAATCACCGCCCATGAATGGCGCAGCCACCGCCGAATCGCCACCGAGCAATTCCAGCACGCTGAAGCTGTGGCCCTTGGCCTGGAACACCCGGCCATGTTCAATCGGGCCCAACTGGCTGACAGCGCCGTCGGCCGGGCTCAGCACCGCGCCTGGAGTTTGATCCAGCGGCCGTGCACCGTCTTTCAGGGCGCGGGTGAAGAAGGCGTTGAAGTGCTCGTAAGCGGTCACGTCTTCAACCAGGGCCTGGGACATGTCCACTTGATAGCGCTTGGCGAACCAGGTGGTGAACGCATTCTTGAACCAGCGTACGCGGCATTCGGCAATGCAACCGGCCAGACGCGACAGCAGGTGGTGGGGCAGCAAGTACTGGCTGAGGATGAACAACTGCTTTTTCATTAACTGTCCTTAAACCTTAAATCTCAACGGGGGTGTCGGGGTGGTTGCCCCATTCGCCCCAGGAACCGGCATAACCTTTGACTCGCGGATAACCGAGCGCCTTGGCCACCAGGTAGGTGAAGCCAGAACGGTGGTGAGTCTGGCAGTGGGTGATGATTTCTTTGTCGCGGGTCAGCCCGAGGTCTTCGAGGATCTGCGGCATGTCGCGGCGGATGCGCAGTTGGCGCGCCTTGTCCATGCCGGCGGTCCATTCGAAGTTCACCGCGCCCGGGATATGTCCACCCTTGGCCGCGAGGACTTTCTCCCCGGAGTATTCCAGCGGGCCGCGGGCATCCCAGATGCCCAGGTCGGCAGCGCCGAGGCGGCTTTGCAGGTACTCGCGGGTGGCGGTGGGTTCTTCATGCAACGTCAGGCTGACCGGGCCGCCGGCGCTGGCCGGTACCTCGGTGGACACTGGGTGTTTTTCTTCCAGCCACGCCAGCAGGCCGCCGTCGAGGTAGTGGTATTTCTTGTGGCCGATGACGTCGAGCATCCAGATGAATCGCCCGGCCCAGCCGCCGCCTTCGTCGTCGTACACCACGTAAGTGGCATCCGGGGTGTGGCCCAGTTCGCCGAACAGCTTTTCCAGATCAGCCTTGCCCGGCAGCAGGCCCGGCGCTGGTGGCTGGCCCAGTTGGGTGCGCTTGGGGTCGACAAAGCGTGCGCCGGGGATATGCCCTTCGGCATAACGTGCGGCGCTGGTGAGGTCCACCAGGATCAGGTGTTCGGCATCAAGGCGACCGAGCAGGTCACTGGCCTCGATAACCAGCGGCAAGCCAGAGAAGTCAGGCATGTGAGGTCTCCTGGGCATAAAAGTTGGGCGCTAAAGGAGGGCGATTGTAGCGCAAGCTTCAGGCGCTGCGGTTGGTAAAGCTGTGCAGGGCCTTTTCGATGCATTGGGCGGTTTTGCCGAAGGCTTGCACGGTGGTTTCCGAGAACGGCCCGCCGCCCTGGTCGGCCACCATCAGCATCACCACCCGGCCATTACAACTCAGAGAGCGCAGCAGCAGATGCTCGCCCTTGAACAGGCGGCGCAGTTGCGCAGGCAGGAGTGCCGAGAACTGAGCATGGTTGTCGGGGTTGAGGCGCACCTGAGCGGACTTGGCCAGCAGGCGTTGCAGCAGGGTGCTTTGTGTCGCGTCGAGGCTCATGTGGTCGGCGTCTTTGGGGAGGCCGTCGACTTGATGCACGCGCAAGGTGCTCAGGGTTTTGTCCGCCATCAGCAGCATCACCCGTTGCATGCCGCAGGCCACCAGGGCTTCCTTGGCGCAGGTGGTCAGGTGCATGGCGTTGGCAAAGCGGTTCGGCTCTACCAGCAATTCGGTGCAGCGCTTGCGCCAGATTGCCAGGGATTCGGCGGTGGGCGGTGGTGCCGGCAGCAACCCATGGTGAACGCGCTGCACATCCCAGGGCCAGAGCAACGACAACGCCGGGTGCCACAGGTCGCGCATGAGAGTGTTGCGGGCACTGATCGCTGCGTGTTGGTGAGACTGTTGTTGCACCTCGGCCAGCGGTTGTTGCAGGTAAAGCGCGGTCAGGTATTGCCAGCGTTGGGTGTGCGGGCAGGTCCACGACTCCTGCGCCGCCAGCGCCAGGCCGTTGGCCAACAGCACGGTATTCGCCGGCTGATTCAGCCAGCGGCGCAGGTTCGGGTCGGCATCCAGCAACTGCTGTTGACGCAAGGGTTCGTCTGCGCGGGCGATGCGCAGCGCCTTGGCCAGCAAACGCTTTTCCTTCAACAGCAAGGTATAACCCTGGGACACCCAGATCGGCAGGCGCCAGGCTTCGGTCAATCCCAGGCACAGGTCCAGCAGGCGCACACCGAACAGTTCCTGTTCGACTATGCGGGCCGATTCACCCTTGTGGATCACTCGCAGTTCCCATGCTTCCAGCAGCTTGGGATAGGCAATCGCCATCGGCCACAGCGGCGAAAGAAACAGCAGGCTGCCCCAATGAATGTCTTGCCACAGGCGCGCCAGGCGGCTGGCGAACAGGCCGCTGGCTTGTTGCGAGGCGTGCTGGCTGATCATCTGCAACTGGCGAAGGGCCACGGGGATTTCATTCAGTGGCACTGAAGGCAGGCGCGACAGCAGTTCCTCGGTGCGTTTGAGGCCGAGGCGATTGATCGCCACTTCGAGGTTTTCTGCGGGCTCCGCCAGGCTGCCATGGGCCTGGTTATTCGCCTCGCGCATCACGCTGAGCACCAGTGCCGGGCTGTTCTGCATCAGATCCGCAATATCGCGCAACGAACTGCGGTTGTCGGCGATGGCCTTGCAGACACGGTCGTGGCTTGCCTGTGGAACAGGCAAGAGCACATCGTCCAGACGCTTTATCCAAGCGGCCAGCGTCGTGGGTTTTTGAGTTGGGACTGTCGTTTCATTTGCCATGATTGGGGCGCGATCATCACTTGCGGTCAACACGCCCGGGACGGGCCGAACTGGTTTTTCGCCATAACGAGCTATAGTCTGGCGCAGATTTGCCGATAAGTAGAACAAGAGTTTTCAACTCTGGCGAATATGACCCTGAACCCGACGGCGCAAGTACTCATCCCCTATGGCTAAAATTATCGGCATCATCGTCGTCATCGCGAGCGTGCTCGGCGGATACGTCCTTTCCCACGGCAAGATTGCGGCGCTGATCCAGCCCTTCGAAGTGCTGATTATCGGCGGTGCGGCGTTCGGTGCATTCCTGCAAGCCAACCCTGGCTACATGACCATGCACGTGATCAAGAAGTCGCTGGGTATGTTCAGCTCGCGCTTCTCCCACACCTTCTACCTGGAAGTGCTGGGGCTGATCTACGAGATCCTCAACAAGAGCCGCCGCGAAGGCATGATGGCCATTGAAGGTGATATCGAGGACGCTTCGGCGAGCCCGATTTTCGCCAAGTACCCGGCGGTGCTCAAAGACGAGCGCATGACTGCCTACATCTGTGATTACCTGCGCATCATGTCGTCCGGCAACATGGCGCCCCATGAGCTGGAAGGCTTGTTCGACATGGAGCTGTTCAGCCTCAAGGAAGAGCTGGAGCACCCGTCCCACGCCGTGACCGGTATCGCTGACGGCATGCCCGGTTTCGGTATTGTTGCGGCGGTTCTCGGGATCGTAGTGACCATGGCCTCCCTCGGCGAAGGCGATCAGGCTGCCATCGGCATGCACGTAGGTGCGGCGCTGGTAGGTACCTTCTTCGGTATTCTCGCGGCCTACGGTTTCTTCGGCCCGCTGGCCACGTCCCTGGCCCACGATGCCAAGGAAGAAGTGAATCTGTACGAAGCCATCAAGGCGTGCCTGGTGGCATCGGCTTCCGGCATGCCGCCATCGCTGGCGGTGGAGTTCGGGCGCAAGGTGCTGTATCCGAAGCACCGTCCAAGCTTCGCTGAGTTGGAACAAGCGGTTCGCGGTCGCTAAGCCATGGAAAACAACCAGCCGATCATCATCAAGCGCGTCAAGCGCTTCGCTGCGGGGCACCATGGCGGCGCCTGGAAAATCGCCTTCGCCGACTTTGCGACGGCGATGATGGCGTTCTTCCTGGTGCTGTGGCTGATGTCCACCGCTACGCCGGAACAGAAGATCGCCATCGCCGGGTACTTCAAGGACCCCATCGGTTTCTCCGAGAGCGGCACGCCTTTTGTGATCGACCTCGGTGGTTCGCCGCAACTGGCGCCAGAGCGCACCATCAATCCTGAGGTCAAGACCGATTCGCCCCAGGAAAAAATTCCGATCGAGCGCGATACCGTTGAGAGCATGGCCGAACAGGTCGAGCAGGAGCGCCTGGAATTGCTGCTGCAAGAGCTGCAGACCAAGGTTGAGGAAAACCCGCAACTGCTGAAGTTCAAGGACCAGATTTCCTTCGAGATCACGCCCGATGGCCTGCGCATCCAGATCACGGACGCCGCCAACCGGCCGATGTTCGACTCTGGCAGCGCGCGGTTGAAGCCGTACTTTGAAGACATCCTGTTGGCCATGGCCGACACCATCAAGGCGGTGCCGAACAAGATCAGCATCAGTGGCCACACCGACGCCAAGCCGTATGCAGGGCAGGGCGACTTCGGCAACTGGGAGCTCTCGGCCAACCGGGCCAATGCCGCGCGCCGTGCACTGGTTGCTGGCAGCTATCCGGACCCGCAAGTGGCGCGGGTGGTGGGGTTTGCTTCCTCGCAGCTGTTTGATCCCAAGGATCCGTTCAACCCGATCAACCGACGCATCGATATCGTCGTGCTGACCAAAAAGGCCCAGCGGGCGATTGAAGGTGACCCGCCTGCGACGCCACCGGCGCCGACTCAGGGTGAAGGCGCGCCGGGCGAAGTGCCGGCAGACCCGAACGCACTGCCGCCCGAGCAGGAGCCGCTGCCAGCCCATGAGCTGCGGCAGAAGCTGAACCTGTTTGACGATGGCGGTGTGAAGGATCCGACTCAGCCTGCGACGGGTTCATGAGTGTTGTTTCGACCATTAATAAATGCCCCGAACTCTCGGGGCATTTTTTTGATCGATGTATCAGATCGGGAGATAAGCTTTCACGCCGTCAATCACGCCTCGCATATCCTCTGCGCCCAGACGCGGTACAAAATACTCTCGCCCTGTAGTCCTGGTCTTTCTGTGCAGCTTGTCCAGTCGCTCGAAACTGACGGTGTAGATCATGTCGCATTTCACCCATAGCGCTTTATAGCCATCGGTGTGCAGTGGATTGATCCGCAACAAATGGTGCCAGTCGTACTGAATGTCGGGAGCAGTGGAGGAGATCGGGACCACTGTGCACAGTTTGCGCTTGTGTGTGGCAGTAGGCAATATGACGACGACTTTGCGGATCTTCAGCATTTCAGGAGCCACAAAGCCCCGTGTGAAGTCGCATAGAAGAACATCGCCTTGTTTAGGATGGTAGTAGAGAGGCAATCGTCGATTCCCCGGAAAAAGCAAAGCCGCCCGAAGGCGGCTTCATTCGACACGCAGTGGAGCTTGCTTCGCCCCTTCTGCGCCGCTGGATCAACCCCGAAAAGGATCCAGACTCCTGCCAGCTTGCGCTGGTGACGGAGCGAGTATGAGCATTGGGAAAATCGAATTCAAGCTGGCTTGCATCATGGGCCGCCCAGTTGCAGCGGATTCTTGATGGCTGACTTGATTTAATCAATGGGGGCGGGGGTTCCGTGCCATGCTTTATGTGTTTCAAGGCATGGCACGGCACCGATTCGCAGCTTAGTAAGTGGTCTCGGGCAAGCTGGCGATGATCGAGCGATAGCTGTTCATTCGCTGCTGCTGCACGCGGCCGTCTTCCAGGGCCTTGAGCAGGGCGCAACCCGGCTCGCGGTCATGTTTGCAGTCGCGGAAGCGGCAGGTGCCGATCAGGTCGTTGAACTCGATAAAGCCCGCTTCAACATCGGCACGGCTCACATGGCCCAGGCCGAATTCACGAATGCCTGGGGAGTCGATCAGTTCACCGCCGCCCGGGAAGTGGAACAACCGTGCAGTGGTGGTGGTGTGGGTGCCCTGGCCGGACAGCTCCGACAGTGGACCCACACGGGTTTCGACTTCCGGCAACAGGCTGTTGACCAGGGACGACTTGCCCACACCCGACTGGCCGACGAACACGCTGATGCGTCCATCCAGTTCGGTCTGTAACTGTTCCATGCCATTGCCGTGATGCGCCGAGACTTCCAGCACCGGGTAGCCGAGGGTGCGGTACACCGCCAGCAGCGCGTTGAGCGCCGGGGCGTTCTGCTCGTCAATCAGGTCGAATTTGTTCAGCAGCAACAGCGGGCGAATGCCGGCGTGTTCGGCCGCTACCAGGTAGCGGTCGATCAGGTTGGCATGGGGCTCGGGCAGTGGCGCGAAGACGATGACGATCATGTCGACGTTGGCCGCTACCGGCTTGAGCTGGCCACGGCTGTCGGGGCGACGCAGTTCGGTGGTGCGCGGCAGCTGGGCGACGATGACGCCGATGCCCTGGTTGCCGGCACGCCATACCACCTTGTCGCCGGTCACCAGCGCAGGCAGGTTGGCGCGCAGGTGGCAACGGAACACCTGGCCGGCGTGATCGCCTTCGGTGGCCTCGACTTCGACCTGCACACCGAAGTGCGCGATCACCAGGCCCGTTTGCTCGGGGCCCAGGTCGCCGCCCTCAAGCGCTTCCACGGCGGAGGATTCACGTTTGGCGGCGCGGGCAGCGCGTTCACCCTGAATCTTTTCGATGCGCCAGTTTTGGCGACGGTTAAGCTGGCGTTTGGCCATTGGTGTTCCGTGTCGATAATGCAAAGGTTAGGTAAAACGGTCGCGAGTCTAGCACGCCCTGCCTGCTAAACTGCGCAGCTACGCCAAGGTGCCAAGGAACCACGACATGCAAAACCCACAGAACCTGATTTGGATCGATCTGGAAATGACCGGTCTGAACCCTGACACCGACGTCATCATCGAGATGGCGACCATTGTCACCGACAGCAACCTCAACACCTTGGCCGAAGGTCCGGTGATTGCCATTCACCACAGCGATGCGGTGTTGGCCACCATGGACGAGTGGAACACCCGCACCCACGGCAACTCGGGCCTGACCCAGCGTGTGCGCGATAGCCGCGTGAGCATGGCCGAGGCTGAAGCGGAAACCATCGCCTTCCTGGAAAAGTGGGTGCCCAAGGGCAAGTCGCCGATCTGCGGCAACAGCATTTGCCAGGACCGCCGTTTTCTTTATACCCACATGAAGGCGCTGGAAAGCTACTTCCACTACCGCAACCTGGACGTGTCGACCTTGAAGGAACTGGCCGCGCGCTGGGCACCGGAAGTCAAAGACAGCTTCCACAAGGGCAGCACCCACCTGGCACTGGACGATATTCGCGAGTCGATTGCCGAGCTGCAGCATTACCGCAAGCATTTCATCAAGTTCTAAAGCGGTAATACCTGAGCCCAGCGGGCTTTTGTGGCGAGGGGCTTGTCTGTGGCGAGGGGGCTTGTCCCCCGTTGGGCTGCGAAGCGGCCCTAAAATCTGACATCCCGATCTACCTGAAAACTCTATTGCCTTTAAAAGGGGCTGCTTCGCACCCCAACGGGGGACAAGCCCCCTCGCCACAACTTTGCAAGGATCGCCATCATGCTGTTGATGCTCTACCTCGTCGCCATTACCGCCGAAGCCATGACGGGCGCCCTGTCTGCCGGGCGGCGGGGCATGGATTGGTTCGGTGTGGTGCTGATCGCCTGTGTGACGGCGCTGGGCGGCGGTTCGGTGCGTGACGTGTTGCTCGGCCACTACCCGCTGACCTGGGTCAAACACCCGGAATACCTGGTGCTGACCTCCATCGCAGCTCTGGTGACAATCTTCATCGCCCCACTCATGCGCCACCTGCGCTCGCTGTTCCTCGCGCTGGACGCCGTCGGTCTGGTGGCCTTTACCCTGATCGGTTGCATGACTGCCCTGGAAATGGGCCACGGCATGCTGGTGGCGTCGGTCAGCGGGGTGATCACCGGGGTATTCGGCGGCATCCTGCGGGATATCTTCTGCAACGACATCCCGCTGATCTTCCGCCGCGAGCTGTACGCCAGCGTGTCGTTCCTGGCCGCCTGGTTCTACATGCTGTGCATCTATCTGGAACTGCCCAGCGAGCAATCGATCCTGCTGACGCTGTTCAGCGGCTTTCTATTGCGCCTGTTGGCGATCCGCTTCCATTGGGAAATGCCCAAGTTCGTCTACAACGACGACGTGCACTGACGCTCGGCGTGCTGGTTCAGCGCCCATTCCACATGTTCGCGCACCAGTTCCGACGGATATTCCCGGCGCGCCTTCAGCGCTTCCAGCACCGGAATGCTGGATGGCGCATTCCCCAGGCCCACCGCCAGGTTACGCAGCCAGCGCTCATAGCCGGCGCGGCGCAGGGGCGAGCCTTCGGTGCTGCTGAGGAATTTGTCCTCGTCCCACATGAACAATTCGGCCAGCTCTGCATTATCCAGATTGTGCCGTGGCTTGAAATCACCTTCGTCGGTAGGCCGGGCGAAACGATTCCACGGGCAAACGATCTGACAGTCATCGCAGCCGAATACCCGGTTGCCGATCAGTGGGCGCAAGTCTTCGGGGATCGCGCTTTTCAGCTCGATGGTCAGGTAGGAAATGCAGCGTCGGGCGTCCAGCACGTAGGGGCCGACGAAGGCGTTGGTCGGGCAGATGTCCAGGCAGGCGGTGCAACGGCCACAGTGTTCGGTGGTGTGCGGTGGGTCGACCGGCAATGGCAGGTCGACAAACAACTCGCTCAGGAAGAAGTAGCTGCCCGCCTTGCGATTGAGTACCAGGGTGTTTTTGCCGATCCAGCCCAGCCCGGCTTTTTCGGCGATGGCTTTTTCCAGCACGGGGGCGCTGTCGACAAACGCGCGGAAGCCGAACGGGCCGATCTGTGCCTGAATCCGGTCGGCCAGTTGCTGCACGCGCTTGCGGATCAGCTTGTGGTAGTCGCGGCCGAGGGCATAACGGGAGATGTAGGCTTTTTCGGGTTTGGCCAGCAATTGGGCCATTTGAGTGTCGCCGGGCAGGTAGTCCATGCGCAGGGAGACCACGCGCAAGGTGCCGGGTACCAGTTCTTCCGGGTGTGAGCGCTTGCTGCCGTGGGCGCCCATGTAGTCCATTTCACCGTGGTAGCCGGCCTCGAGCCAGCGTTGCAGGTGCTGCTCATGCTCGGCGAGGTCGAGGCCGCTGATGCCCACTTGTTGAAAGCCCAGCTCGCGTCCCCAGTCTTTGATCGATTGGGCGAGGGCGGGCAGGTCGTAGGTAATAGCAGGCATGAACAAGAGAAACCGCAGGTTAGATGCGTATAATTCTGCCAGACATCGGAGCTTGAAGACGCATGCCGCAGACAAAACACGAAATACCCGACGTTCAGCACCTGTTGCCCGGCCAATTGCCGCAACTCGCTGCGCGTTCCCCGGACGCCCATAAAGGCCAGTTCGGCCATGTATTGCTGATCGGCGGCGACCGTGGTTTTGGCGGCGCCGCCTTGCTCAGCGCCGAAAGTGCCCTGCGCAGCGGCGCAGGCATGGTTTCCCTGGCGACCCGCAGCGAGCACGTCGGCGCGGCGCTGGCGCGGTTGCCGGAAGTCATGACGGTGGGCGTGCACTCGGCCAATCAGTTGATGGGCTTGCTGGAAAAGATTTCCGTGATCGTCATCGGCCCGGGCCTGGGCGAAGCCTCTTGGGGCAAAAGCCTGCTGTCGGTCGCGGCCAACGCCAGGCAGCCGCAGGTCTGGGATGCTGACGCCTTGAACCTGCTGGCGACGGGCAGCGTCAGTTTGCCGGCCAATTGTGTGATCACTCCACATCCTGGCGAAGCCGCCCGCTTGATGGGCATTTCGACAGCCGAGGTTCAGGCCGACCGCCTTAACGTAGCGCGCGCGTTGAGTCAGAAATTCAATGCAGTGGCGATCCTCAAGGGCGCAGGCAGCTTGATCGCCAGCCCGGACGGCCGCATTGCCCGCTGCGATCAGGGCCATCCGGCGATGGCGACGGCCGGCCTGGGCGACGTGTTGGCTGGCCTGGTCGGTGCTTTGTTGGCTCAAGGCATGTCGGCATTTGATGCCGCCTGCCTGGCGGTCTGGCTGCATGCCACTGCCGGAGATCGTCAGGGCACCTACGGTCGCGGGCTGGCCGCCAGTGACCTGATTCCTGCCATTCGTCAGTTGCTGGAGGAGCAATCGCCGTGTCTGAAGTAGTCCTTTTCCTGTCCGATGAAGATGCCATGGTCGCGCTGGGCAACCGTATTGCCCAGGTGACGAAAGGCTCGGGCTTGATCTTTCTGGAAGGCGATTTGGGGGCCGGGAAAACCACCTTGTCCCGAGGCATCATTCGCGGGTTGGGGCATCAAGGTGCTGTGAAAAGCCCTACGTTCACTTTGGTAGAACCGTACGAAATTGGCGAGGTACGAGCGTTTCACTTCGACCTGTATCGCCTGGTGGATCCCGAAGAGCTGGAATACATGGGCATCCGCGATTACTTCGATGAAGACGCGTTATGCCTGATCGAGTGGCCGGATAAAGGCACAGGCTTTTTGCCAAAGCCGGACCTGACCATTACCATTACCCCGCATAAGCACGGACGTCAGCTGAAGTTGTTGTCCCAGAGCGCGCGCGGCGAGTCGTGGTGCGCCGCTTTGGCATTGGAATTCAAATAATTGATGGGGTTAGGTATGCGCTTTCGCGCGTTGGTTACTGTCGTAGGGGTGTTGCTTGCGGCAATGACTTTCAATGCACTGGCGGCCTCACAGGTGAAAAGTGTTCGCCTGTGGCGGGCGCCGGATAACACGCGACTGGTATTCGACCTGTCTGGCCCGGTTCAGCACAGCGTCTTCACCCTCACGGCGCCCGATCGCCTGGTGATTGATATCAACGGTGCGACCCTGGCCGCGCCGTTGAAAGTCGCCATGGCCAATACCCCGATTACCGCGATGCGCTCGGCCCAACGTACGCCGACCGATCTGCGGGTGGTCATTGACCTGAAAAAGGCCGTGACCCCGAAAAGTTTCGTGCTGGCGCCCAACGCGCAGTATGGCAACCGGCTGGTGGTCGACCTGTTCGACAACGCCGCCGATGCCGCGCCGCCGCCTGCGCCAACTCCAAGCGTCGCGACGATACCGGCGGTGCCGGTCAACCAGTCGCAACCCCAGGTCAAATTGCCGCCGTTGCCACCGGCTCCTGCGGGCAAGCGTGACATTATTGTGGTTATCGATGCCGGTCACGGCGGCGAAGACCCGGGAGCCTCCGGCTCGCGCGGCCAGCATGAAAAAGACGTGGTACTGGCCATCGCTCGCGAACTGCAGCGCCAGATCAATGGCATGAAAGGCTATCGCGCCGAGCTGACCCGTACCGGCGACTACTTTATTCCGCTGCGTGGCCGTACCGAAATCGCCCGCAAGAAGGGCGCCGACCTGTTCGTCTCGATCCACGCCGACGCCGCTCCTTCGGCGGCTGCGTTTGGTGCTTCGGTGTTCGCCCTGTCTGATCGCGGCGCCACTTCCGAGACCGCTCGCTGGCTGGCGGACAGTGAAAACCGTTCCGACTTGATCGGCGGGGCCGGCAACGTGTCCCTCGACGACAAGGACAAAATGCTCGCTGGCGTATTGCTCGACCTGTCGATGACCGCCTCGCTGACCTCCAGCCTGAACGTCGGGCAGAAAGTCCTGAGCAATATCGGTCGCGTCACCTCGCTGCACAAGCAGCGGGTGGAACAGGCCGGGTTCATGGTGCTCAAGTCGCCGGATATTCCGTCGATCCTGGTGGAGACCGGGTTTATCTCGAACTCCAACGAAGCCTCGAAACTGGCCTCTTCCAGCCACCAGCAGGCGTTGGCGCGTTCCATCAGCGCCGGTGTTCGGCAGTTCTTCCAGCAGAACCCGCCGCCGGGCACCTACATCGCCTGGCTGCGTGATTCCGGGAAGATCGCCCAAGGCCCGCGTGACCATCGCGTGCAGCCGGGCGACACCCTGGCAATGCTGGCGGTGCGCTTCCAGGTGTCTGCGGCAACCTTGCGCAGTGCCAATAACCTGAAGACCGATGAATTGAAGGTCGGCCAGGTGTTGACCATCCCGGGCACTGAACTGGCGGCGCAATAATGAGCGAAACAGTCTTGAGCAACACCTCGCGCATTGAGCTGCTAAGCCCGCGCCTCGCCAACCAGATCGCGGCGGGCGAGGTGGTCGAGCGGCCAGCGTCGGTGATCAAGGAACTGCTGGAAAACAGCATCGACTCCGGCGCCAAGCGCATCGACGTCGACGTTGAGCAGGGCGGCGTCAAGCTGCTGCGGGTGCGCGACGACGGCAGCGGGATTTCCTCCGATGACCTGCCGCTGGCCCTGGCCCGTCACGCCACCAGCAAGATTCGCGATCTGGAAGACCTTGAGCGGGTGATGAGCCTCGGGTTTCGTGGTGAGGCCCTGGCTTCCATCAGCTCGGTGGCTCGCCTGACCCTGACGTCCCGCACCCGCGACGCCGATCAGGCCTGGCAGGTTGAAACCGAAGGCCGCGACATGGCGCCCCGGGTCCAGCCGGCGGCACATCCGGTGGGCACCTCGGTGGAAGTGCGCGACCTGTTCTTCAACACCCCGGCCCGGCGCAAATTCCTCAAGGCCGAAAAAACCGAATTCGATCACCTGCAGGAAGTCATCAAGCGCCTGGCCCTGGCCCGGTTTGATGTGGCTTTCCACCTGCGCCACAACGGCAAGACCATCCTCAGCCTGCATGAGGCCCATGATGATGCGGCCCGTGCCCGGCGCGTCTCGGCTATCTGCGGCGCGGGGTTCCTGGAGCAGGCGCTGCCGATCGAGATCGAGCGCAATGGCCTTCGCCTTTGGGGTTGGGTCGGGTTGCCGACCTTCTCCCGCAGCCAGGCAGACTTGCAGTACTTCTTTGTGAACGGCCGGGCGGTGCGCGACAAACTGGTGGCCCACGCGGTGCGTCAGGCGTATCGCGACGTGCTGTTCAATGGGCGGCATCCGACGTTTGTGCTGTTTTTCGAGGTCGACCCGTCGGTGGTGGACGTTAACGTGCACCCGACCAAGCACGAAGTGCGCTTCCGTGACGGCCGTATGGTTCACGATTTTCTCTATGGCACCTTGCACCGCGCCTTGGGCGATGTGCGCCCGGATGATCAACTGGCGGCGCCGATTGTCACGGCCATCGTCCGTCCTACGGGGCCGGAAGCCGGTGAGTTCGGGCCTCAGGGCGAAATGAGCCTGGCGGCCAACTTGCTGCAATCGCCGCAAGCCCAGCCGAGCTATACCGCGCCTGGCTCAGGTTCTGGCGCCGGCTATCAATACCAATACACGCCGCGCCCGCAATCAGCGCTGCCGGTGGCCGAAGCCCAGGCAGCCTATCGCGAGTTTTTCGCGCCGCTGCCCGGAGCCGACTCAGGGGCGGCCGCCTTGCCGGAAGGCCAGGGCGATGTGCCGCCGCTGGGTTACGCACTGGCTCAGCTCAAGGGCATCTACATCCTTGCGGAAAATGCCCATGGCCTGGTGCTGGTGGACATGCACGCTGCTCACGAGCGGATCATGTACGAGCGTTTGAAGATCGCCATGGCCAGCGAAGGCCTTAGTGGCCAGCCGCTGCTGGTGCCGGAATCCCTGGCGGTCAGCCAGCGCGAGGCCGATTGTGCCGAAGAGCACATCAGCGTGTTCCAGAAACTGGGCTTTGAGCTGCAACGCCTGGGCCCGGAAACCCTGGCTATCCGCCAGATCCCGGCTTTGCTCAAGCAGGCCGAGGCCAACCGGCTGGTGGCCGACGTACTGGCGGACCTGATGGAGTACGGCACCAGTGACCGCATCCAGGCCCACATCAATGAACTGCTCGGCACCATGGCCTGCCACGGCGCCATCCGCGCCAACCGCCGGCTGGCTTTGCCGGAAATGAACGGTTTGCTGCGGGACATGGAAAACACCGAGCGCAGCGGCCAATGCAACCATGGCCGACCGACCTGGACCCAGATGGGCCTGGACGACCTCGACAAACTGTTCTTGCGCGGTCGTTGATGAGTGCCTTGCCCCCCGCAATCTTCCTGATGGGCCCGACGGCCGCCGGCAAGACCGACCTGGCCATCGAGCTGACCAAGGTTTTGCCGTGCGAACTGATCAGTGTCGACTCTGCACTGGTTTACCGGGACATGGACATCGGCACTGCCAAACCTTCAAAAGAGCTGCTGGCCCAGTATCCGCATCGGTTGATCGACATCATCGATCCCAGCGAGAGCTATTCGGCGGCGGATTTTCGTACCGATGCCCTGGCAGCCATGGCCGATATCACCGCGCGTGGCAAGATTCCGCTGTTGGTAGGCGGCACGATGCTCTACTACAAGGCGTTGCAGGAAGGGCTGGCTGATATGCCGCCGGCTGATCCACAGGTGCGCGCCGAACTTGAAGAAGAGGCTGCGCGCCTTGGCTGGCAAGCCCTGCACGACCAGTTGGCGGCTGTGGATCCGGTTTCGGCCGCGCGGATTCATCCCAATGACCCCCAGCGGCTGACGCGGGCGTTGGAAGTCTGGCGGGTCAGTGGCCAGACCATGACTGAACACAGGCTGAAACAAACTGCGCAAAGTGCTGAAGCAGGCGCTTCGGGACACTCACAATTACCCTATACTGTGGCGAATCTGGCCATCGCTCCGACGGATCGCCAGGTGCTGCATGAACGAATTGCACAAAGATTCACAATTATGTTGGAACAGGGGTTTGTGGAGGAGGTCGTAGCACTGCGTTCAAGAGGTGATCTGCATCCGGGGTTGCCTTCGATACGTGCTGTAGGCTACCGCCAAGTCTGGGATCATCTGGATGGCAAGCTGACGTCAGCCGAAATGCAGGAGCGCGGCATCATTGCCACGCGCCAATTGGCAAAGCGCCAGTTCACATGGCTACGCAGCTGGACTGATTTACACTGGTTGGACAGTCTGGATTGCGACAATCTGTCACGCGCCTTGAAATACTTGGGAACGGTCTCCATATTGAGCTGAGTCCTTGCAATTGCCGTCTATCCTTGGGGGTGTGACGGCCATAAGCTATCTATTTTCCGATTTTTTATTATTGATCCTTAAAGGAGTGCGGCACATGTCAAAAGGGCATTCGCTACAAGACCCTTACTTGAATACTTTACGTAAAGAGAAAGTGGGGGTTTCCATCTATCTGGTCAACGGTATCAAGCTGCAAGGTACGATCGAGTCGTTCGACCAGTTCGTGATCCTGCTGAAAAACACCGTAAGCCAGATGGTTTACAAACACGCTATCTCGACCGTAGTGCCGGTTCGTCCGATTCGTCTGCCTAGCGCAACCGAAGAACAGGGTGACGCCGAGCCTGCACCGGGTAACGCCTGATAGGAGTCTCCTTTGTTCTTTGAGCGCCACGGTGGTGGTGAGCGAGTAATCCTCGTTCACTTGGATGGACAGGACCCTGAGGCGCGCGAAGATCCGCAGGAGTTTCAGGAGTTGGCAAATTCGGCCGGCGCCGAGACCGTCGCGTTTTTTAACGTGCCGCGTCATCGGCCAACCGCCAAATTCCTGATTGGCAGCGGCAAGGTCGAGGAACTGCGCGACCTAGTCCATGCCGAAAAGGCCGATCTGGTGATTTTCAATCACATCCTCACGCCCAGTCAGGAACGTAACCTCGAACGAGTCTTCGAGTGTCGCGTGATCGACCGCACGGGTCTGATTCTCGATATTTTCGCTCAACGCGCCCGTACCCATGAAGGCAAGCTCCAGGTAGAACTGGCCCAGCTTGACCACATGAGCACCCGGCTGGTTCGTGGCTGGACTCACCTTGAGCGTCAGGGTGGCGGTATCGGCATGCGTGGCCCGGGTGAAACCCAGCTGGAAACCGACCGGCGTCTGCTGCGGGTGCGCCTGCGACAGATCAAGGGCCGCCTGGAGAAGGTGCGCAGCCAGCGCGAACAATCGCGACGTGGCCGAATGCGTGCGGATATCCCTACCGTTTCCCTGGTGGGCTATACCAACGCCGGCAAATCTACGCTCTTCAACAACGTGACGAAATCGGACGTGTACGCGGCCGACCAACTGTTCGCGACCCTCGACCCGACCTTGCGCCGTCTGGAACTGGACGACCTGGGGCCGATTGTCCTGGCCGATACCGTGGGTTTCATTCGTCACTTGCCCCACAAGCTGGTCGAGGCATTTCGGTCTACGCTCGAAGAGTCGAGCAATTCCGACCTGCTGCTGCACGTGATCGATGCGGCTGAACCGGATCGCATGTTGCAGATTGAACAGGTCATGGTGGTACTGGGCGAGATTGGTGCCCAGGACTTGCCGATACTCGAGGTCTATAACAAACTCGATTTGCTTGAAGGCGTTGAGCCACAAATCCAGCGCGACGAAAACGGCAAGCCCCAGCGGGTCTGGCTGTCGGCGCGTGATGGCAGTGGTCTGGAATTGCTTGAACAAGCCATTGCCGAGTTGTTGGGCAGCGATTTGTTTGTTGGCACCTTGCGCTTGCCTCAGCGTTTTGCTCGACTGCGTGCACAGTTTTTCGAGCTGGGCGCGGTACAGAAAGAAGAACACGACGAAGAAGGTGTCAGCTTGCTGGCCGTTCGATTGCCGCGCACGGAGCTGAATCGGCTGGTCAGTCGGGAAGGTGTTGTGCCGGCGGAGTTCATCGAACAACACACTTTGCAATAAAAGCCTGAGAAAGCGGTTGTGCCGCTGTGACAGGCATTCTGTAGCATTGGTCGGCGCGCCGTGGGTGCGTCTTTGCTTTATCAGATGGAGAGCGCTATGGCTTGGAATGAGCCGGGTGGCAACTCGAATAATCAGGATCCTTGGGGTGGTAAGCGCCGCAATAATGGCGACCGCAAGGGGCCACCAGATCTCGACGAGGCCTTCCGAAAGCTGCAGGAAAGCCTGAATGGGTTGTTCGGTGGTGGAAAAAAACGTGGTGGTGGTGACGAAGGCGGTCGTACGAGCAAGGGCGGTGGTTACGGCCTGCTCGGCATCGGCCTCGTTGTGCTGGCGGCCGTCTGGCTGTACAGCGCCGTCTATGTGGTGGACGAGCAGGAGCAAGCCGTGGTGCTGCGCTTCGGCAAGTACTACGAGACCGTCGGCCCCGGCCTGAACATCTACTTCCCGCCGATCGACAAGAAGTACATGGAAAACGTCACGCGTGAGCGTGCCTACACCAAGCAGGGCCAGATGCTGACTGAAGACGAGAACATCGTCGAAGTGCCGCTGACCGTGCAGTACAAGATCAGCAACCTGCAGGACTTCGTGCTGAACGTCGATCAGCCGGAAATCAGCCTGCAACAAGCGACCGAAAGTGCCCTGCGCCACGTGGTGGGTTCCACCGCAATGGATCAGGTGTTGACCGAAGGTCGTGAATTGATGGCCAGCGAGATCAAGGAGCGCCTGCAACGGTTCCTCGATACCTATCGCACCGGTATCACCGTAACCCAGGTCAACATACAGAGCGCAGCCGCACCGCGTGAAGTACAGGAAGCGTTCGATGACGTGATCCGTGCCCGTGAAGACGAGCAGCGTTCACGCAACCAGGCTGAAACCTACGCCAACGGCGTGGTGCCGGAAGCCCGTGGTCAGGCCCAGCGTATCCTTGAAGATGCCAACGGTTACCGCGACGAAGTGGTCTCCCGTGCCAAGGGTGAGGCAGATCGCTTCACCAAGCTGGTGGCCGAGTACCGCAAGGCACCGGAAGTCACCCGTGAGCGTCTGTACCTGGACACCATGCAGGAAGTCTTCAGCAACACCAGCAAGGTTCTCGTGACCGGCAGCAAGGGCGGGCAGAACAATCTGCTGTACCTGCCGCTGGACAAGATGATCGAAGGTGGTCGTAGCAGCACCAGCGCACCGGCCTCCGGCTCAACTGCCGCTGCCAACGAAGCGAGCGCCCGTGCGGCCGCTGACTTGCTGCAACAGCAAACACGTACCAGGGAGAGTCGTTGATGAGCAATAAATCGCTGACCGCCCTGATTGTGGGCGTCGTCGTGGTCATCGCTGCCTGGAACTGCTTCTATATCGTGTCTCAGACCGAGCGCGCGGTGTTGCTGCAATTCGGTCGCGTGGTCCAGGCAGATGTCCAGCCGGGCCTGCATGTGAAAGTCCCCTACGTCAACCAGGTACGCAAGTTCGACGGCCGCCTGATGACCCTGGATGCACCGACACAGCGCTTCCTGACCCTGGAAAAGAAAGCCGTGATGGTTGACGCCTACGCCAAGTGGCGCGTCAAGGATGCCGAGCGTTTCTATACCGCGACCTCCGGCCTCAAGCAGATTGCCGACGAGCGTTTGTCGCGCCGTCTGGAATCGGGCCTGCGTGACCAGTTTGGTAAGCGCACCCTGCACGAGGTGGTATCGGGTGAACGTGATGCGCTGATGGCTGACATCACGCGTTCGTTGAACACGATGGCGGAAAAAGAACTGGGCATCGAAGTGATCGATGTTCGGGTCAAGGCTATCGACCTTCCGAAGGAAGTGAACCGCAGCGTGTTCGAGCGTATGAGCACCGAGCGTGAGCGCGAGGCTCGTGAGCACCGCGCCAAGGGTAACGAACTGGCAGAAGGGATCCGTGCGGATGCCGACCGTCAGCGTCGCGTACTGTTGGCAGAAGCCTATCGCGAGTCTGAAGAGGCTCGTGGTGATGGTGATGCTCAAGCCGCTTCGATCTACGCCAAGGCCTACGGCCAGGATCAGGAGTTCTACGCGTTCTACCGTAGCCTGCGTGCCTACCGTGAAAGCTTCGCGAACAAAACCGACGTCATGGTGCTGGACCCAAGTAGCGATTTCTTCCGCTACCTGGAAAAGTCCAAGTAACCCGCATGTAGTCTGAGAATCACTCCGTCGGGCGGCTAAAATGCCGGGCGGGGTGATCCTTTCAGAAAACGGGTGTATGATGCGGCAGCCGGGAAATTCCCGGCTTTTTTGCGTCTGCATGTTTGATTGTGGTTTTGCTCCGCAGGCGCCACAGGTTTTTCGAGGAAAGTGCCCGACGAGGCCGATTGTTGGTCGTTCGTCACGTCGCTCTTGCGCGTGGTTTATGCAGGGGCCGGGTATTTTCTGCTTCACTCAAGGCTCGCCCGAGGGCTGGCCGCCCGGATCATAGGGGAATGGCGTAATGGCAACGGTAGACCGCTGGCTGCTGCCAGATGGCATCGAAGAAGTACTGCCACCAGAAGCTGCGCGCATTGAAATCGCGCGCCGCCAGGTGTTGGATCTGTTCCAGAGCTGGGGTTACGAGTTTGTCGTGACCCCCCATATCGAGTACCTGGAATCCCTGCTGACCGGCGCGGGCCAGGACCTGGATCTGCGCACCTTCAAGGTCATCGACCCGCAATCGGGCCGGCAAATGGGCTTTCGTGCCGACATCACGCCGCAAGTCGCGCGCATTGATGCGCACACCCTGCGTCGCGAAGGGCCAAGCCGCCTGTGCTACGCCGGCAGCGTGCTGCATGCTCAGCCGCGTGCCTTGTCGTCTTCCCGTAGCCCGATCCAGTTGGGCGCCGAGTTGTACGGCGATGCGAGCCCGAGCAGCGACGTGGAAGTCATCAGCCTGATGCTGGCCATGCTGCAATTGGCCGATGTGCCGGATGTGCACATGGACCTCGGGCATGTCGGCATCTACCGCGGCCTGGCCCGTGCGGCCGGTCTGTCGGGTGAAGTGGAACAACAGTTGTTCGATGCCCTGCAACGCAAGGCCATCGATGAAGTGATCGCCCTGACGGCGGGCGTGCCTGCTGACCTGGCCGGCATGCTGCGTGCGCTGGTGGATCTGTGTGGCGGCCGTGAAGTACTGACCGCCGCCCGTGATCGCCTGGCGAACGCGCCAGCTGATGTATTGGCGGCCCTGGACGATGTGGTGGCGATTGCCGAGCAGTTGTCTGCGCGCTTCCCGCAGTTGCCGCTGTATTTCGATTTGGGTGAGCTGCGCGGCTACCACTACCACACCGGTGTGGTGTTTGCGGTGTTTGTCCCGGGTGTTGGCCAAGCCATTGCCCAGGGCGGTCGTTATGACGATATCGGCGCCGACTTCGGTCGCGCCCGTCCGGCGACCGGCTTTTCCACCGATTTGAAAACCCTGGTGACCCTGGGGCGTGCTGAGGTCGTGCTGCCGTCTGGTGGTATCTGGATGCCCGACAGTACGGACGCAGCACTCTGGCAGCAGGTTTGCCAGTTGCGCAGTGAGGGTCAACGTGTGGTCCAGGCCCTGCCTGGGCAGCCATTGGCCGCCGCCCGTGAAGCGGACTGCGACCGGCAATTGATTCAGCAGAACGGGCTTTGGCAAGTATCGCCACTGGCTTCTTGAGTTTTCCTGCCGGCCGCTGCCGGCACCAAGTTTGCGCGAATGAGGACAAGTGTTATGGGTAAGAATGTCGTAGTCCTGGGCACCCAATGGGGTGATGAGGGCAAAGGCAAGATCGTTGATCTGCTGACCGAACATGCTGCCGCCGTAGTGCGCTACCAAGGTGGCCACAACGCTGGCCACACCCTGGTCATCGATGGCGAAAAAACCGTCTTGCACCTGATCCCGTCGGGTGTACTGCGCGAAGGCGTGCAGTGCCTGATCGGCAACGGCGTGGTGGTTGCACCTGACGCCCTGCTGCGCGAGATCACCAAGCTGGAAGAGAAAGGCGTGCCAGTGCGCGAGCGCCTGCGTATCAGCCCTTCCTGCCCGCTGATCCTGTCCTTCCACGTTGCGCTGGACCAGGCCCGTGAAAAGGCCCGCGGCGAGCTGAAGATCGGCACGACCGGTCGCGGTATCGGCCCGGCGTACGAAGACAAGGTTGCACGTCGTGGCCTGCGTGTGGGCGACCTGCTCAACATGCCGCGCTTCGAAGACAAGCTGCGTGAACTGGTGGATTACCACAACTTCATGCTGGTGGGTTACTACAAAGAGCCGGCCATCGAGTTTGAAAAGACCCTGGCTGAGTGCAAGGAATACGCTGAGCTGCTCAAGCCGCTGATGCTGGACGTGACTGCCGAGCTGCACGACCTGCGTCGTGCGGGCAAAGACATCATGTTCGAAGGCGCCCAGGGTTCGTTGCTGGACATCGACCACGGCACCTACCCGTACGTCACCAGCTCCAACACCACCGCTGGCGGCGTTGCGACCGGTTCGGGCGTTGGCCCGATGTTCCTGGACTACATCCTCGGCATCACCAAGGCGTACACCACGCGTGTGGGTTCGGGTCCATTCCCGACTGAACTGTTCGACGACGTTGGTGCGCACTTGGCCAAACAAGGTCACGAGTTCGGCGCAACTACCGGCCGTGCTCGTCGTTGTGGCTGGTTCGACGCCGTTATCCTGCGTCGCGCTATCGATGTGAACAGCATCTCGGGCATCTGCCTGACCAAGCTGGACGTACTCGACGGCCTGGAAGCCATCAACATCTGCATCGGCTACAAAGATGCGGAAGGCAAAGACGTTGCCCCAACCGACGCTGACAGCTACGTAGGCCTGCAGCCTGTGTACGAAGAAGTGCCGGGCTGGACCGAATCGACCGTGGGCGCCAAGACCCTGGAAGAACTGCCAGCCAACGCTCGTGCTTACATCAAGCGCGTTGAAGAGCTGATCGGTGCGCCAATCGACATTATTTCGACGGGCCCGGACCGCAACGAGACCATCGTTCTGCGTCACCCGTTCGCTTAATAAGCTGTTGATGTAAAAAGCAAAGGGCTCCTTCGGGAGCCCTTTGTCGTTTCCGGCTGGTAAACGGCACGGCCCTTGCTATGGTTCTTTCTTTCGCGGTGCTATCAAATTAATGGCACCCGTGGTGGAGGGATTCCCAGTGTCTGCCGTTCTCTCATTGTTACAAAGCCGGCTGTTGCGGCCGGTGTTCGTTACCCTAGGTATCGCTCTTTTGGTGCAAGTACTGGTGGCTGTCGCTCTGACCCGGAGCACGGTCACCGCCCTGGAAGCCGATTTAGACAATCGGCTGGGTGTTGACAGCCAAAAGCTTTCCGGTGAACTGGCCCAGGCCGGCAAGGAAGTCACCTCCAGTCTGGACAGCCTGTCTTCCAGCACTCGCCAGCGTCTGACCGCGGGGCTTTCCACGCGCCTGCAGGACGAGCAGAAGCAACTGCGTGCGACCCTGGAAAAAGACCTGAAGGACTCCGCCAACGATATGGCGCAACTGCTGGCCTCGGTGGCGCCCCGCGCCATGTGGGACAGTGACGTGCCGACGCTGTCGGAATTTGCTCGGCGGGCCCAGCGCAATCCCAATGTGTTGTTCGTGGTCTACGACGATGCCACGGGCCAGCACCTGACGCGCTACCTGAACCGGGATAACCCGATTAACGCAGCGTTGCTCGAGAAAGGGCAGGGTGAGCGAGCCCTGGATAAGGTGTTGGATGCGGCGAAAAGCGATCCGGCGGTCTACTACCTCGAGGCGTCTATCAGCCCCAATGGCGTGGAAATCGGCAAGGTCATCATGGGCGTTTCGACCGCTTCGGTAGACGTTGATCTGGCGGCGCTGGATAAGCGCTTCGCCGCGTTGATCGCCAGCAGTGATCAACTGGTGGGCGACAGCCTCAAAGGTGCCGCCGCTGACAGTGCTGCCGCCATGGGCGCGCGTTTGCAGTCGGCACAAGCAACGGCCACCCAGATGACCGCCAATACCACCAATGCCGTGCAAGAGGCGGCAGGTACCTTGCGCTGGCGCATCGGCATGGGCCTGGCGATTGTAGGTTTTGGCGTGCTGTTGTTGATTGCCGTGGTGCTCGGGCGTCGGGTGGTCAATCGCCTGAAGCTGCTGATTGCAGCGATGGACGACCTGGCGGCAGGCGAGGGCGACCTGACCAAGCGCGTGCAGATCAACAGCCGGGACGAAATCGGCGACATGGCCTCGGCGGTCAATCGCTTTGTGGATAAGTTGCAGCCCATCGTGCGCGAAGCGGGTGACGTGGCCCAGCGTACCGGCGTGGAAATCGGTGCTATGACCCTGCGCAATGCGGGGGCCGATGCCGCCGCCGGCCTGCAGCGTGATGAGGTTGCCGAAAGCCTGCGGGCGCTGTCGCAAATGGCCGACGAGGCCCAGGCAGAAAGCCATGCGATGCAGGCGGCCTTGCAGCAGGTGGTGGATATTCGCCAGGCCACTGATGAGAACTCACGTACTTCAGCCGAAGTCGGCAGCCTGATCGAGGCGTTGGCGGGGCAGGTGCAGGCGGGGTCCAAGGTGATCGAGCGTCTGGCGCAGCAGAGCGAGCAGATTGAGGTGGTGTTGACGGTGATCCACGGGATTGCCGAGCAAACCAACTTGCTGGCACTCAACGCGGCGATTGAGGCGGCGAGAGCCGGCGAGACCGGTCGCGGTTTTGCGGTGGTGGCGGACGAGGTTCGTGCCCTGGCCAGCAAAACCCAGAGTTCTACCGGTGATATCCAGGCGCACATCGTGGCCTTGCAACAAGGCGCCCGTGAAGCGGTGGAAACCATCGGCAAGGCCGGGCGTCAGGCCAGCGAAGGTTTGCTGGTGTTGCGCGATAGTGTGCGGCTGCAGCAGTCCGTGCAAGCCTCGGTAGAGCAGGTGCATGCAGCGATTGGCCTGGCGACGCGTGCAGCTGAGCATCAGGCGCAAGGCGCGCATGCGGTGCGTGGGCGGGTGGAGATCATTCATGCCCAGGCCGAGCGCGCGGCTCAGGCAGTGGTGGAGACCACCGCCAGTGGCAAGGTGCTGGATGGGTTGGCAGCGCAGTTGAAGGCGAGCCTGGGGCAGTTCAGGGCTTGATGTTGGCTGTTCCGGCCTCATCGCAGGCAAGCCAGCTCCCACATTCGACCGAGTTCCAGCTCTGGAATGCGGTCGAATGTGGGAGCTGGCTTGCCTGCGATGGCGGATTCAGCGGCTCAGATACATCCGCGTCGTAAGCAGATACACCGGTAACCCCGACACCAGAATCAACAACGCCGCATAAGGCGCCGCTGCCGCAAATTCCACATTCGAGGTATGCGCCCACACGGCAGTCGCCAGTGTGTTCAACCCTGTAGGACTAAGCAGCAGCGTCGCCGTCAATTCCTTCATCGCATCCAGAAACACCAGCGCAAACGCCGCGCCCAATGCCGGGAAAATAATCGGCAGTGTCACCCGGCAAAACGCACTGAACGACGAAGCTCCCAGCGTTCTCGCGGCCTCTTCCAGCTGGGGTGCCGCCTTATTCAGTGCCGTGCGGATCGGCGCCTGGGCCAGCGGCAAAAACAGCAACGCGTAAGCGATCAGCAACAACGCCGACGTCTGATACAGCGCCGGTACGTAATGCAGCGCGAAGTACACCAGTGTCAGCGCAATCACCAGACCGGGCAGGGCATGCAGCAGGTACGGCAGGCGTTCGGCCCACAGCGCGAGCTGACCCTTGTAGCGCACCACCAGCAAGCCCACCGGCACTGCGAACAACAGGCAAAGCGCAGCGCCGCCCAAGGACAACGCCAAGGAAGAAAGCAGCGCCTCGCTGATCTCTGCAACCGGAAACGCCGCCGAACTGCCCACTGCCAGCCAGTAACCGAGCATGCCCAGTGGAATGCCGCTGCCAATGATTGCCAGAAGCAGGCAATACAACTGCCCCAGTGGTGCCCATTTACCGAGCCGGACCTGCTCGGCATGTCGCGCCGCGCCCTGGCCGGTGCGCACATGCCGGCCTTTGCCGCGTACCCGCAACTCCAGCCAGAGCAGCGTCAGGCACATCACCAGCAGCACCGCCGAGAGCATCGCCGCATTGGCGTTGCTGAATTCCAGCTCGAATTGCTGATAGATCGCGGTGGTAAACGTCTGCAGGCCGATGATCGACAGCGCGCCGAATTCAACCAGCATATGCAGGGCAATCAACAGCGCCCCCGCCAGTAGCGATGGCCACAGCAGCGGCAACGTGATGCGAAAGAACACGCCCCAGCGATTCAGTCCCAGGGTGCGGGCCGATTCTTCCAGGGATGGATCAAGATTGCGCAGGGTCGCCGCCACCGGCAGAAACACCAGCGGGTATTTGGACAGGGTCATCACTAGGATCGCCCCGCCCAGCCCCTCGAAATTGGCGCTCAACGAAACCCAGGTGAAGCTGCTGACAAATGCGGGCACCGCAAACGGCAGGCACAGGATCACTCCCCAGACTCGCCGTCCCGGCAAGTTGCTGCGTTCCAGCAGCCAGGCCAGGGACAAGCCGATCACGCCGCAGGCCACGGTCACGCCGACCATCAGTGCCAGGGTGTTGCGCAGCAACCCGAACACATAAGGCCGCCACAGCAAATGCACCGCCTCGGCCCAACCCGCTTGCCAGGCCTTGAGGCCGACATACGCCAGCGGCAACAGACTCAGGCCTACCAGCAGCAGGACCGGCAGCAGCAACCAGATTGAAGGACGTTTGCGTCTCGGCGTAAAACCCCCGCGCAAGGCGGGGGCGGGGAGCGATGGGTTCATCAGTTCAAGCCAACGTCACGTTCCAGTTCCAGGGCTTCTTCGGCGTTGCCCAGGTCGGCAGGGGTGACTTTCGGCGGTTGCAGCTCGCTGAAAGGCTTGAGGCCGCGGTTGGACTCCATGCCCTTGCGCAACGGGTATTCGGCGGAGGTGTTGGTGATCACCCGCTGGCCTTCTTCGCTGGCCATGAAGGCCAACAATTGCTGGGCTTCCTTTGGATGCTTGCTGGATTTCAGCGCCGCAGCGGCAGACACGGTGATCAGGCCGCCGGCATCACCGTCGGTGAAGTAGTGAAGCTGCGAATCCAGGTTGGTTTTTTCTTTCTTCAGGGCGAACCAGTAGTAGTTGTTCACCAGGACGGTGGCGACTTCGCCACTTTCCACGGCCTTGAGCGCAACCATGTTGTTGCTATAGACCTTGCCGAAGGCGCGCAGGCCGGTCAGCCATTCTTCAGCGGCTTCGCGACCGTGCAGCTTGATGATCGCCACGGCCTGTTCCTGGAATGCGCCGCTGGTGGGTACGAAACCGACCTTGCCTTGCCATTCAGGTCCGGCGAAATCCAGTACTGACTTGGGCAGGTCTTTCTCGGCGATCAGTTTCGGGTTGAACGCCACGACGCGGGTGCGTGCGGTCACGCCCATCCAGGCACCGTTGGCGGCCACGTATTCCTTGGGCAGAACGTCGAGGGTGCTGACGTCGATGGTCGCCAGCAGGCCTTGCTCGCCGAGTTTATTCAGCGGCGGTGATTCTTCGGTGTAGATCACGTCGGCAGGGGAGCGGTCGCCTTCTTCGACGACCTGGCTGGCCAGCTGGTTGCTGCTGCCCTTGCGCACATTGACGTGGATGCCGGTCTTGGCTTCGAAGGCCTTGGCAAGTTCATCGCCGACCTCCTTGTGTTGGCCGTTGTACAAGGTCAGCGCAACCTTGTCGGCAGAATAGGCAGCGGGCGAGAGCAGGGTCAGGCCGAGCAGAGTGATGGTCAGGCCACGCAGAAGGGATGTCTTGAGACGGGTATCGCGGATCATCATCCGGGGTGTTCCTCACTTGAGTGCAACAAATCGTTACTAGGATAAACGATAAAGTTTCTCAGGTGCGGTCATGGGGCAAATCGGTCTGGAAGTTTTCAAACCCCGGAAACGCAAAAACCCGCTTTCGCGGGTTTTTGTGAGACTCAAGGTTAAAACCTCAAGTTTGGAATTGGTGCCCAGAAGAAGACTCGAACTTCCACGACCTTGCGGTCACCAGCACCTGAAGCTGGCGTGTCTACCAATTTCACCATCTGGGCAGCATCAGCAACGTTGCCGCTGTTGATGGAGCGAACTATACGGAGGGCTTTTTGATCTGTAAACCCCTGATTTGATTTTATAAATCAACTTTATGGTTAAAAATCAAAGGCCTGAAACGCAAAAACCCGCTTTCGCGGGTTTTTGTGAGACTCAAGGTTAAAACCTCAAGTTTGGAATTGGTGCCCAGAAGAAGACTCGAACTTCCACGACCTTGCGGTCACCAGCACCTGAAGCTGGCGTGTCTACCAATTTCACCATCTGGGCAGCATCGTCAACGTTGCCGTCGTCGATGGCGCGCACTATACGGACCACTTTTTGCGCTGTAAAGCCCAGTTATCAAAAAAGTCTGGAAAATTTCGCAGGCGGTCGCGCAAGGTGCATTCCGAGGGCTACAAAGTGCTTTTACGGGCTTGTCGACACCTGAAATTTCCCGTTTCAATACGCGTATGCCAAACTAACCCGCATATAGACAAGGTGAAAACTCTCTAATGGCCGATTGGCAGTCCCTCGATCCCGAGGCCGCTCGTGAAGCGGAAAAATATGAAAACCCTATTCCTAGCCGCGAACTGATCCTGGCGCATCTCGCCGATCGGGGTTCGCCTGCTAGCCGCGAGCAGCTGGTTGAAGAATTCGGTCTGACCACCGAAGACCAACTCGAAGCCCTGCGTCGCCGCCTGCGCGCCATGGAGCGCGATGCCCAGTTGATCTACACCCGCCGAGGCACCTATGCGCCGGTGGACAAGCTCGACCTGATCCTCGGTCGCATTGCCGGCCACCGTGACGGTTGGCTTTCTGATCCCGGACGACGGCAGCGACGACCTGTTCATGAGCCCGGCGCAAATGCGCCTGGTGTTCGATGGCGACCGTGCCCTGGCGCGCGTTTCCGGCCTCGACCGTCGCGGTCGCCGCGAAGGCGTGATCGTCGAAGTGGTGTCCCGTGCCCACGAGTCCATCGTTGGTCGCTACTTCGAAGAAGGCGGCATCGGTTTTGTCGTGCCGGATAACCCGAAGGTCCAGCAGGAAGTGCTGATCACCCCGGGCCGCAATGGCGCTGCCAAGGTCGGCCAGTTCGTCGAGGTGAAAATCACCCACTGGCCAACTGCGCGCTTCCAGCCACAGGGCGATATCGTCGAAGTGGTCGGCAACTACATGGCGCCGGGCATGGAAATCGATGTTGCGCTGCGCACCTACGATATCCCTCACGTGTGGCCTGAGGCTGTGCTCAAAGAAGCCGCCAAGCTCAAGCCGGAAGTTGAAGAAAAAGACAAAGAGAAGCGCATCGACCTGCGTCATCTGCCGTTCGTCACCATTGACGGCGAAGATGCTCGCGACTTCGACGATGCGGTCTACTGCGAAGCCAAGCCTGGCAAGCTGCGCCTGTTCTCGGGCGGCTGGAAGTTGTTCGTCGCGATTGCCGACGTGTCCAGCTACGTGAAGATCGGTTCGGCCCTGGACAACGAAGCCCAGGTGCGCGGCAACTCGGTGTACTTCCCCGAGCGCGTTATCCCGATGCTGCCTGAGCAGTTGTCCAATGGCCTGTGCTCCCTGAACCCGAAAGTCGACCGTTTGGCCATGGTGTGCGAGATGACCATCTCGAAAACCGGCGAAATGACCGACTACCAGTTCTATGAAGCGGTGATCCACTCCCAGGCTCGACTGACCTACAACAAGGTCAGCACCATCCTGGAACAGCCGAAAACCAGCGAAGCCAAAGCCTTGCGCGGTGAGTACGGCCATGTCGTGCCGCACCTCAAGCAGCTCTATGCGCTGTACAAAGTGCTGCTGGGCGCTCGTCACGTGCGTGGCGCGATCGACTTTGAAACTCAGGAAACCCGGATTGTCTTCGGTTCCGAGCGCAAGATCGCCGCGATCACCCCGACCACTCGTAATGATGCTCACAAGCTGATCGAGGAATGCATGCTGGCGGCCAACGTGGCCACTGCAGAATTCCTGAAAAAGCACGAGATTCCTGCGTTGTACCGGGTGCACGACGGCCCGCCGCCGGAGCGTCTGGAGAAGTTGCGCGCGTTCCTCGGTGAACTCGGCCTGTCCCTGCACAAAGGCAAGGACGGCCCGACGCCGAAGGACTACCAGGCTCTGCTTGCGAGCATCAAGGACCGTCCGGATTACCACGTGATCCAGACCGTCATGCTGCGCTCCCTGAGCCAGGCGGTGTACAGCGCTGATAACCAGGGCCACTTCGGCCTGAATTACGAGGCGTACACCCACTTCACCTCGCCGATTCGCCGTTACCCGGACTTGCTCACGCACCGGGCGATCCGCAGCGTGATCCATTCCAAGCAGAACACCCCGCACGTCAAGCGCGCCGGTGCCATGACCATTCCGAAGGCACGGATCTATCCGTACGACGAAGCGGCCCTGGAACAGCTGGGCGAGCAGTGCTCCATGAGCGAGCGCCGTGCCGACGAAGCGACCCGCGACGTAGTGAACTGGCTCAAGTGCGAGTTCATGAAAGACCGCGTGGGCGAGTCGTTCCCGGGTGTGATCACCGCCGTGACCGGCTTTGGCCTGTTCGTCGAGTTGACCGATATCTACGTCGAGGGTCTGGTGCACGTCACCGCCTTGCCGGGTGACTACTACCACTTCGACCCTGTGCATCACCGCCTGGCGGGCGAGCGCACCGGTCGCAGCTTCCGTCTGGGTGACACCGTGGAAGTGCAGGTCATGCGCGTCGACCTCGACGAGCGCAAGATTGACTTCGGCATGCCCGACAAGCCAGCCGAGCCGACTGGCCGTAAAAAACGTGGCGGCGAAACGACTGCGCCGGCCAGCAAAGGCAAAGGTACTCCTGCGAAAGCAGCGGTCGCCGAGCCTGCGCCAGCCAAGCCTGCTCGTCGTTCGTCTGCCAAGGACAAGGCCCCCGAAGCCTACCGCCCAAGCGATGCTGCGGCGAAAAACGCCGAGCTGCGCAAGAGCCGCGAATTAAAGCAGCAGTTGCTCAACGAAGCCAAAAGCGGTGGTAAAGCGGCGTCTGGGGGAAAGTCCCGCGAGGCGGAAAAACCGTCGAGCAAGCCGAGTAAACACCGTAAAGGCCCGCCAAAAGCGGGTTCGGCCCCTGCGAAAAGCAGCGGGTCGCGCAAACCTAAGGCCAAGTCATGAGTCTGGAAAAAATCTACGGCGTACACGCCGTAGAAGCATTGCTGCGTCACCACCCGAAACGCGTCAAGCAGGTGTGGTTGGCAGAAGGCCGCAGTGAGCCGCGTGTTCAAGCGCTGGTCGAACTGGCCAATCAGAACAAGGTTGCCATCGGCCAGGCCGAGCGTCGTGAGATGGACGTCTGGGTCGAAGGCGTTCACCAAGGCGTGGTGGCGGACGTAAGCCCGAGCCAGGTCTGGGGCGAAGCGATGCTCGACGAGCTGCTCGATCGCACCGAAGGCGCGCCGCTGTTGCTGGTGCTCGACGGCGTGACCGATCCGCACAACCTCGGCGCCTGCCTGCGTTCGGCGGATGCTGCCGGTGCGTTGGCGGTGATTGTGCCCAAAGACAAGTCGGCAACCTTGACGCCTGTCGTGCGTAAAGTCGCCTGCGGTGCGGCGGAAGTGATTCCGCTGGTGGCCGTGACCAACCTGGCGCGTACCCTGGAGAAACTCCAGCAGCGCGGCCTGTGGGTTGTGGGTACGGCGGGGGAGGCTGAGGTCAGCATTTATGACCAGGACCTCACCGGCCCGACCATCCTGATCATGGGAGCCGAAGGCAAGGGCATGCGCCGCCTGACCCGCGAGCATTGCGACTACCTGGTGCACCTGCCGATGGCCGGTAGCGTCAGCAGCCTCAACGTTTCAGTCGCAACGGGCGTCTGCCTGTTCGAAGCCCAGCGCCAGCGTGGCGCCAAGGCTAAAGCCAAGAAATAAGGCTTAAGAGCGACGCAAGACCCTGTGGGAGTCGGGCTTGCCCGCGATGACGGTGTGTCAGTCAGCAGAGATGTTGTCTGTGCCATTGTCATCGCAGGCAAGCCAGCTCCCACATTTGTTTTGTGTTTGCCTTGATTCTGCGTTGTTCAAATAATCACCAATCACCTTGCGCCCTTTCTCCCCCTTCTCTACAATTGCGCCCCTTGCCTTCATGGCAGGCACGCATGTGCCTCCCTTCGGCAAGATCCATAAGTGTCATTCACTCCTTGTCTGACCGTTTTTGAGCGGCAGGCTACAACCCGTAAGGAGCATTCATGCGTCATTACGAAATCATCTTTTTGGTCCACCCGGATCAAAGCGAGCAAGTCGGCGGCATGGTAGAGCGTTACACCAAGCTGATCGAAGAAGACGGCGGCAAAATCCACCGTCTGGAAGATTGGGGCCGTCGTCAACTGGCCTACGCAATCAACAATGTTCACAAGGCTCACTACGTGATGCTGAACGTTGAGTGCACTGGCAAGGCCCTGGCCGAGCTGGAAGACAACTTCCGCTACAACGATGCAGTGATCCGTAACCTGGTCATCCGTCGCGAAGAAGCCGTTACCGGCCAATCCGAGATGCTCAAGGCTGAAGAAAACCGCAGTGAGCGCCGTGAGCGTCGCGACCGTCCTGAGCACGAAGGCGCTGAAAGCGCTGATAGTGATGACAGCGACAACAGCGATAACGCTGACGAGTAATCCACGGACCTTTTAAGGAGCCTATCAAATGGCACGTTTCTTCCGTCGTCGTAAATTCTGCCGCTTCACCGCTGAAGACGTGAAGGAGATCGATTACAAAGATCTCAACACTCTGAAAGCCTACGTATCCGAGACCGGCAAAATTGTTCCAAGCCGCATCACCGGTACCAAAGCTCGTTATCAGCGTCAGCTGGCCACCGCTATCAAGCGCGCCCGCTTCCTGGCCCTGCTGGCCTACACCGACAGCCACGGCCGCTGAGACCGGGCAGTCGACAAGTAGTAAGGGATTGAATGCATGCGCGCCTTAGCTGAGTTCATCATGCGCGGTCGTGTGCAGGCCACTCTGGTAGTGGCTGGATGTGCAGCGTTGCCGCTGTTGTATTGGTTGGGTGCTGCTGCAGGTTGCCTCGTGCTCCTGCGGCGCGGTTTGAAGGACGCCCTTGGCGTTCTTGCCCTGGGAATACTGCCGGCCTTGGTCTGGTGGTTGAAATTCGATGATCCACGGGTACTTCTGGTACTGCTCGGTTCATCGGCCCTTGCGTTGGTTTTACGCGCAAGTGAGTCCTGGGTCCGTACGCTGCTGGTCAGCGTGGCATTGGGGTTGGTGTATTCACTGGCGCTTGGCGCGGCTTTCCGCCCGCAAATCGAGGCGCTGGCGCAGGAGATCATAAAGATCCTGCCGCTGGCCCTCGGGGATCTCTACCAGCAGTTATCGGTAGAGGGGCGAGCGCGCTTTGCGTCAGTGGTTGCACCGATGCTGACCGGCCTGATAGCGGCACTGTTGCAGATCGTCAGCGTGCTGAGCCTGATTCTTGGGCGTTACTGGCAGGCGTTGTTGTATAACCCGGGTGGTTTTGGTCGCGAGTTTCGCAGTATCAGAATCCCCGCTGGACCGGCGATGTTGCTGCTGGCGTTCATGGTGGTCGGGCCGACGTTTGGCCTGGCGCTGTTGGTGCCGTTGTGCAGCGTACCGCTGGTATTCGCCGGGCTATCCCTGATTCATGGGCTGGTGGCGCAAAAGCGACTGGGCAGATTCTGGCTGGTGGGGTTGTACGTGACGCTGTTGCTGTTCATGCAGCTGATCTATCCGTTACTCGTGGTCTTGGCCATTGTCGACGGCCTGATTGATTTTCGCGGTCGTCTGGCGCCGAAAGACGCCGATAACGCGAACGGTGAAGGTTAAAAGTTAGAGGATTTTCACATGCAACTGATCCTTCTGGAAAAAGTCGCCAACCTGGGCAACCTGGGCGACAAAGTGAACGTTAAGGCCGGCTACGGTCGTAACTACCTGCTGCCATACGGCAAAGCCACCGCTGCAACCGCTGCCAACCTGGCTGCGTTTGAAGAGCGTCGTGCTGAGCTGGAAAAAGCAGCAGCAGACAAAAAAGCTTCGGCCGAAACTCGCGCTGCCCAACTGGCTGAGCTGGAAGTGACTATCACTGCCACCGCCGGTGACGAAGGCAAGCTGTTCGGTTCGATCGGCACCCACGACATCGCTGATGCACTGACCGCCTCCGGCGTTGAAGTGCAGAAGAGCGAAGTTCGTCTGCCGAACGGCACCATCCGCAACGTTGGCGAATTCGATGTAGCCGTGCACCTGCACGCTGAAGTCGAAGCAACCGTACGCGTTGTTGTGGTAGCAGCTTAAGCAGCACCTAACTGACTGGCACCTCGCGTGCCAGGCAGTTAACATCGGGCACGATCCTGTTCACAGGTCGTGCCTTTTGTTTTTCTGTAGCTCCTGATTCTCCAACTATTCCAAGTGGCCATGAACGATATCTCCGCTCCTGAGCAATATGATCTGCAAACTGCTGCCCTGAAGGTGCCGCCGCATTCCATCGAGGCCGAGCAGGCCGTGCTCGGTGGCTTGATGCTGGACAACAACGCCTGGGAACGCGTGCTGGATCAAGTCTCGGACGGCGATTTCTACCGTCATGACCACCGCCTGATCTTCCGCGCCATTGCCAAGCTGGCCGACCAGAACTCACCGATCGACGTGGTGACCCTGGCCGAGCAATTGGACAAGGAAGGCCAGACGTCCCAAGTGGGCGGACTGGGTTACCTGGGCGAGCTGGCGAAAAACACGCCATCGGTCGCCAACATCAAGGCCTATGCGCAGATCGTCCGTGCGCGGGCCACGTTGCGCCAGCTGATCGGTATCGCCACCGAGATCGCCGACAGTGCCTTCAACCCGGAAGGCCGTACCGCTGAAGAAATCCTCGACGAAGCCGAGCGGCAGATCTTCCAGATCGCCGAAGCCCGTCCGAAAACCGGCGGCCCGGTCAGCGTCAACGACCTGCTGACCAAGGCTATCGACCGTATCGATACCCTGTTCAACACCGACAACGCCATCACCGGCCTGTCCACCGGCTACACCGACCTCGACGGCATGACCAGCGGCCTGCAGCCTGCCGACTTGATCATCGTCGCCGGCCGTCCGTCCATGGGTAAAACCACCTTCGCCATGAACCTGGTGGAAAACGCCGTGTTGCGCAGCGACAAGGCTGTCCTGGTGTACTCCCTGGAGATGCCAGGTGAATCGCTGATCATGCGTATGTTGTCGTCCCTGGGCCGCATCGACCAGACCAAGGTGCGTGCCGGCCGCCTGGAAGACGACGACTGGCCGCGCCTGACCTCGGCGGTCAATCTGCTCAACGACCGCAAGCTGTTTATCGATGACACCGCGGGCATCAGTCCGTCGGAAATGCGCGCGCGTACCCGACGCCTGGTGCGTGAGCATGGCGACATCGCCCTGATCATGATCGACTACCTGCAGCTGATGCAGATCCCGGGCTCCAGCGGTGATAGCCGGACCAACGAGATTTCCGAGATTTCCCGCTCGTTGAAAGCCCTGGCCAAGGAATTCAACTGCCCGGTGGTTGCCCTGTCGCAGCTCAACCGGTCCCTGGAGCAACGCCCGAACAAACGCCCGATCAACTCCGACTTGCGGGAATCCGGCGCGATCGAGCAGGATGCTGACGTGATCATGTTCGTATACCGGGACGAGGTGTATCACCCGGAAACCGAGCATAAAGGCATCGCCGAAATCATCATCGGTAAACAGCGTAACGGGCCAATCGGCACCACGCGCCTGGCCTTTATCGGCAAATACACCCGCTTCGAAAACCTGGCGCCGGGCAGCTACAACTTCGAAGACGAGTAAAAAGCCGTCCCGCCAATTCCGACTGCAAAGGTCGGAATTGGTCAAAATTTGTGCTATATTCCGCGCCCGCGATTTTTCATCTCAACACCGGTCACCGTCATGCAAACAGCCAAGCCGTTATTTGACTATCCCAAGTACTGGGCCGAATGTTTCGGTCCTGCGCCATTCCTGCCGATGAGCAGGGAGGAGATGGATCAGCTTGGCTGGGATTCATGCGACATCATCATCGTCACCGGTGATGCGTACGTGGACCATCCGTCGTTCGGCATGGCAATCATCGGCCGGCTGCTGGAGTCCCAGGGCTTCCGCGTCGGGATCATTGCCCAGCCCAACTGGCAGTCCAAAGACGACTTCATGAAGCTCGGCGAGCCGAACCTGTTCTTCGGCGTCGCGGCCGGCAACATGGACTCGATGATCAACCGCTACACCGCCGACAAGAAAATCCGTTCCGATGACGCCTACACCCCCGGTGGCATGGCCGGCAAACGTCCGGACCGCGCGAGCCTGGTCTACAGCCAGCGCTGCAAGGAAGCCTACAAGCACGTGCCGATCGTGCTCGGCGGCATCGAAGCGTCCCTGCGCCGCATCGCCCACTACGACTACTGGCAGGACCGTGTACGCAACTCGATCCTGATCGACGCCTGCGCCGATATCCTGCTGTACGGCAACGCCGAGCGGGCCATTGTCGAAGTTGCCCAGCGCCTGTCGTGGGGCCACAAGATCGAAGACATCACCGACGTGCGCGGCACTGCGTTCATTCGCCGTGACACGCCTGAAGGCTGGTACGAGGTGGACTCCACTCGTATCGACCGTCCGGGCAAGATCGACAAGATCATCAACCCGTACGTGAACACCCAGGACACCCAGGCCTGCGCCATCGAGCAGGAAAAGGGCCCGGTTGAAGACCCGGAAGAGGCCAAGGTCGTACAGATCCTGGCCAGCCCGCGCATGACCCGTGACAAGACGGTCATTCGTCTGCCGTCCGTGGAAAAAGTCCGTGGCGACTCGGTGCTGTATGCCCACGCCAACCGCGTGCTCCACCTGGAAACCAACCCGGGCAACGCCCGCGCCCTGGTACAGAAGCACGGCGAAGTGGACGTGTGGTTCAATCCGCCGCCCATTCCCATGACCACCGAAGAAATGGACTACGTGTTCGGCATGCCTTACGCCCGTGTTCCACACCCGGCGTACGGCAAGGAAAAGATCCCGGCCTACGACATGATCCGCTTCTCGGTGAACATCATGCGTGGCTGCTTCGGCGGCTGCACCTTCTGCTCGATCACCGAGCACGAAGGCCGGATCATCCAGAACCGTTCCGAAGAGTCGATCATTCGCGAAATCGAAGAGATCCGCGACAAGGTTCCAGGCTTCACCGGCGTCATCTCCGACCTCGGCGGCCCGACCGCGAACATGTACCGCATCGCCTGCAAGAGCCCGGAAATCGAATCCGCGTGCCGCAAGCCGTCCTGCGTGTTCCCGGGCATCTGCCCGAACCTGAACACTGACCACTCGTCGTTGATCCAGCTGTACCGCAGCGCCCGTGCGTTGCCGGGTGTGAAGAAGATCCTGATCGCTTCCGGCCTGCGCTACGACCTCGCGGTCGAGTCGCCGGAATACGTGAAAGAGCTGGTGACCCACCACGTTGGTGGCTACCTGAAGATCGCCCCGGAACACACCGAGGAAGGTCCGCTCAACCAGATGATGAAACCGGGCATCGGCAGCTATGACAAGTTCAAGCGCATGTTCGAGAAGTACACCAAGGAAGCGGGCAAGGAGCAGTACCTGATTCCTTACTTCATCGCCGCCCACCCGGGCACCACCGATGAAGACATGATGAACCTGGCTCTGTGGCTCAAGGGCAATGGCTTCCGCGCCGACCAGGTGCAGGCGTTCTACCCGTCGCCAATGGCCACCGCCACGGCGATGTACCACTCGGG
Organism: Pseudomonas sp. 32A; assembly: GCF_052682255.1. Taxonomy (NCBI): domain Bacteria; kingdom Pseudomonadati; phylum Pseudomonadota; class Gammaproteobacteria; order Pseudomonadales; family Pseudomonadaceae; genus Pseudomonas; species Pseudomonas sp. 32A. Next base: position 405,425 of record NZ_JBQYLY010000001.1, read on the forward strand.
CAAGAACCCGCTGCGCAAGGTCACCTACAAGAGCGACGCGGTGACCATCGTCAAGAGCGAAGAACAGCGCCGTCTGCACAAGGCCTTCCTGCGCTACCACGACCCCAAAGGCTGGCCGATGCTGCGTGAAGCCTTGACCCGAATGGGCCGTGCCGACCTGATCGGGCCGGGCAAGGAGCAACTGATCCCGTTGCATCAGCCGTCCACCGACAGCTACCAGAGCGCTCGTCGCAAGAACTCGACGCCGGCTGGCAGCCACAAGGTTGCGAAGGAAACCACCACCAGGATCCTCACCCAGCATACCGGCTTGCCGCCCCGTGGCAGTGACGGCAGCAACCCGTGGGACAAGCGTGAGCAAGCCAAGGCCGCGGCCATGGCGCGCAACAAGCAGGCCGCCAAGGAGCGCACCGACGCCGCCAAGGGCAAAGGCAAGAAGCCAGCCCGCAAGCCGGTCGTGCCGCGTTGATCGCAGCCTGAAACGCAAAACGCCAGCCTCGTGCTGGCGTTTTGCTTTCTAGCGGGTGGGTAGCCTGTTTGCTAAGGTGGCGCCCATTCGAGCGCCATCGCAGGCAAGCCAGCTCCCACACTTGACCGGGTTTCAGCATGAGAATGCGGTCGAATGTGGGAGCGGGCTTGCTCGCGAAAGCGCCAGTTCAGACACCACCCATTTCAAGGAAGAACACCCCCATGAGCAGCCCCCTGCTTGGCATCGGCATGGACTCCAACCGCTCCCAGTTCATGGCCCGCCAGCGCATCGAAAGCCAGATCAACCTGCCACGCCTGTTTGCTGCCATCGACGCCGACCCCGGCATTGTGGGGGCGGGCGTGGTGTATATCGATGCTGACTTCAATGTCGTCACCCTGCGCGAATTCAAACCGATTTGCAGCATCAGGCCCAAGCGCATCATTTTGCGTGAGGCGCAAAAATACATAGCCCCCGCACAGTTTGTGGAGCAGGTGAAGACCAACCCTCGGGAAGGGCGCCTCATGAGCGAGACGTTCGATATGGGGTTGTCATGCTCCGCTGCAGTGATCGGCTGGATCGTTGTCTTCAGCGGCAGTGTTGCCGTACCGTTTACGGCGGGTGCCAGTGCCTTTGTGGTCGGCATTGGTGTTACGGCGGCGCTGGCCAGCAGCGCGCAATGTGGGTTTGGCGTAGCGCGTACCTACAACGAAATCCTTGACCCCGATGCCAATGACCGTATGGATGACGCCGAATGGTACGGCGCTGTTTCCCCAGTCCTTGATGCCGCTTCTTTGGTGGGTATCGGCACCGGCGCTCTGACGACGGTGAGATTGCTCAAGGCCAACAAGGCCGCCGCGTTGGGCAAGAGTTGGTACGAACTGCTCAAGGGCTTGAGCCGCCAGGAACGCAAGAAGTTGACCAAGGAACTGCTAAGCCTGAGGGATCCCAGCCTGACGCCCAAGTTGCTCAAGTTGCAGCAGCGCACAGGTAAGCTGACGAAGAGTTTCAGCTCCACCGAAATTCGCCACGCAACCCTGACCCAAATGAAAGATGCGCTGGGTGGCATATTAGGCCTCACCGGCAGTTACCGTACCGGTAATGTTGGCGCCGCCAGCACCCTTGCAATTGGCTTGTACGAGGACCTGACGGAATGAACGGTTTTCCCGACATGAGCAGTTTTCTCGCACGCTATTTCCCGGTGTTCATGGGCACGATCTTCATGGCGATCTTTTCCGGGGCGTCTGCTGTATCCCTGGCGGGCGTGACTTATTTACGTGGCGTTGATCCGGGGCTCAAATCCAGCTACTCCGGGATTGCCATTCTGGTGTTGGTCACGGTGATAGTGTTTGGCAACGTAATGATCGCGCGCGGACGCTCGTGGGCCACCGGCTTGATGGCGGGTTACCTGGGATGTTGCCTGCTGTTCGTATTGCCGATGATTCAATACACCTCTCACGTGCTGGTCTATGGCTCGGCTGTCCTCTTCCCGTTGTTGGGGTTATTGCTGCTCAACAGTAACCGCCACCGCGAAATGCGCCAGAAACTGCTCGAAGTGCGCCACCTGCGCGAAGCCGTGATCGCCAAGCACAAAGCCCGTTGACTGGGTAGATTCACCACCCACCCTCACACTCCCGCCACAAATATGTGCAACCCTCGCACCACGACGGCAGCCATCGCGCCGTTTTGGTGCTGTACTGCACCGGGTCCCACGATAAAGCGCAATGACTGCTGCTCTGGCATAAGTCTTGCGCGCTTTGTTTTCATGCCCTGGCTCGCAGGAGGCCGCCGTGTCGATTCATGTCGCGTTGCACCACGTTACGCATTACCGCTACGACCGCGCGGTCGAACTCGGCCCACAGATTGTTCGCCTGCGTCCGGCGGCCCATAGCCGCACGCGGATTCTTTCCTACGCGTTGAAGGTGTTGCCGGAACAGCACTTCATCAATTGGCAGCAAGACCCCCAGGGCAATTACCTGGCGCGTCTGGTGTTCCCGGAAAAAACTGACGAGTTGCGCATTGAAGTCGACCTGGTCGCCGAGATGGCGGTGTTCAACCCGTTCGACTTTTTCCTGGAGCCCTACGCCGAAAAAATCCCGTTCAGCTACGCCGCCGATGAGCAGCGCGAGCTGGCGCCGTACCTGGAAACATTGCCGCTGACCCCGCGATTCGCCGCGTATCTGGCGGGTATCGACCGCACGCCGTTGCCGGCGGTGGATTTCCTGGTGGGCCTCAACCAGCGTCTGGCGGCCGACATCGGCTACCTGATCCGCATGGAACCGGGCGTACAGACCCCGGAGTTCACCCTCGAAAACGCCTCCGGTTCCTGCCGGGATTCAGCGTGGTTGCTGGTGCAACTGCTGCGCAATCTCGGGTTGGCGGCGCGGTTTGTGTCCGGTTATCTGATCCAGCTGACCGCCGACGTCAAAGCCCTCGACGGCCCGTCCGGCACCGAAGTGGATTTCACCGACCTGCATGCCTGGTGCGAAGTGTATTTGCCCGGCGCCGGTTGGATCGGTCTAGATGCCACCTCCGGCTTGTTCGCCGGTGAAGGGCATATCCCGTTGGCTTGTAGTCCTGATCCATCCTCAGCAGCGCCCATCAGTGGCCTGGTGGAACCCTGCGAGTGCGAATTTACCCACGAGATGTCCGTGGAGCGCATTTGGGAGGCCCCGCGGGTTACCAAGCCCTACACCGAAGAGCAGTGGCTGGCGATCCAGGCCCTGGGCCGGCAGATCGACGGTGACCTGCTCAAGGACGACGTGCGCCTGACCATGGGCGGCGAACCCACCTTCGTTTCCATTGACGACCCCGACGGTGCGGAATGGAACACCGCCGCTTTGGGCCCGGACAAACGCCGCCTGTCTGCCGAGCTGTTCCAGCGCATGCGCAAGCACTACGCGCCCAAGGGCCTGGTGCATTTTGGCCAGGGCAAGTGGTACCCCGGCGAGCAACTGCCGCGCTGGTCCCTCAACTGCTACTGGCGCCGCGACGGCGTGCCGATCTGGCACAACAGCGCGCTGATCGCCGATGAGCAGCAAAGCTATGGCGCCGACGGCGTGATGGCCGGGCGTTTTCTGGCCAGCGTCGCCGAACGCCTGAAACTGCCTGCGCAGTTTGTATTCCCGGCCTACGAAGACAATTTCTATTACCTGTGGCGCGAAGGCGCCTTGCCGCAAAACGTCAGCGCCGAAGATCCACGCCTGGAGGACAAGCTTGAGCGCGAACGCCTGCGCAAAGTCTTCAGCCAGGGCCTGGATAAAGTCATCGGCCAGGTGCTGCCGCTGGCACGCACGGCGGCCAATGACCGCTGGCAGAGCGGCCGCTGGTACCTGCGGGACAACCATTGCCGCCTGGTGCCGGGTGATTCGCCCCTGGGTTATCGTCTGCCACTGGCCTCGCAGCCGTGGGTGACGGCGGCGGACTATCCGTTCGTGCATCCCACCGATCCCAACCAGGACCTGGCCGACCTGCCGACCCCCTCACAGTTGCAAAGCCACGGGGAGGCGGCCGAGAGCAAAGACCGCATTCCGAAAATCGACGAATCCGCCGACTGGCTGACCCGTACCGCCCTGTGTGCCGAAGCGCGGGAAGGCCGGCTGTACCTGTTCATGCCGCCGCTGGAGCGGGTCGAGGATTATCTGGAGTTGGTGGCGGCCATCGAAGCCACTGCCGAAGAACTGCATTGCCCGGTGCTGCTGGAAGGTTATGAGCCGCCGAGCGACCCGCGCCTGAGCAACTTCCGGGTGACACCGGACCCGGGCGTGATCGAGGTCAACGTGCAGCCGTCCGCCACCTGGGACGAGTTGGTGGAGCGCACCGAGTTTCTCTACGAGGAAGCCCGGCAAACCCGTCTCACCACAGAAAAATTCATGATCGACGGCCGCCACACCGGCACCGGCGGCGGCAACCATTTTGTGCTCGGTGGCGCCACGCCGAAGGATTCGCCGTTCCTGCGGCGTCCCGATCTGCTGCGCAGTTTGATCAGCTACTGGCATAACCACCCGTCGTTGTCCTACCTGTTTTCCGGCTTGTTCATCGGCCCGACTTCCCAGGCGCCACGGGTCGACGAAGCGCGTAACGATGCGTTGTACGAGTTGGAAATCGCCTTCGCGCAGATGCCCGAAGTGGGTGAAGAATGCCCGCCCTGGTTGGTGGACCGCCTGCTGCGCAACCTGCTGATCGACGTCACTGGCAACACCCACCGCGCCGAGTTCTGCATCGACAAGCTCTACTCGCCGGACGGCGCCACCGGCCGCCTGGGCCTGCTGGAATTGCGTGCCTTTGAAATGCCACCCCACGCGCGCATGAGCCTGACCCAGCAACTGCTGTTGCGGGCGCTGGTCGCGCGCTTCTGGCGTGAACCCTATGCGCCGCCGAAGCTGGCGCGCTGGGGCACGGAACTGCACGACCGCTTCCTGCTGCCGCACTTTATCGAGCAGGATTTTGCCGACGTGATCGTCGAGCTGAACGCGGCCGGTTATCCGCTGCGGGCTGAATGGTTTGCCGCGCACCTGGAATTCCGTTTTCCCAAGGTGGGTGACTATGCCGTCAGCGGTATCGAACTGGAACTGCGCCAGGCCCTGGAGCCCTGGCATGTGCTGGGCGAGGAGGGCGCGGTGGGCGGCACGGTGCGTTACGTGGACTCGTCCCTGGAGCGCTTGCAGGTCAAGTTGAGCGGCCTGCCGCCCCAGCGTTACCTGCTGACCTGCAACGGCATCCCGGTGCCGCTGCAACCCACCGGGCGTGTCGGCGAGTTTGTGGCTGGCGTGCGTTATCGCGCGTGGCAGCCGGCCAACTGTTTGCAGCCGACCATCCCGGTGCATGCGCCGCTGGTGTTTGATCTTTTGGACACGTGGATGCAGCGTTCGCTGGGTGGTTGCCAGTACCATGTCGCCCACCCGGGCGGTCGCAATTACGACAGCCTGCCGGTGAATGCCAATGAAGCTGAAAGCCGGCGAATGGCGCGGTTTTTCCGTTTGGGACACAGCCCCGGGAAATTGCCGGTGCCGAGTGTGGTGATCAATGATGAATTGCCGATGACCCTGGATTTGCGGCGCTTTGCAAAAAAGACAGAGGATTGAATGTACATAATCCCGAAAGCGACAAATCTCTAATGTGGGAGCTGGCTTGCCTGCGATAGCATCACCTCGGTACACCAGATACACCGAGGTGCCTGCATCGCGGGCAAGCCCGGCTCCCACATACTGACTTCCCTTGCCCTGCCGAGCGTTCCATGCCCGATTTGCTCGACCGTTACCCGCTGACTGCGGGCACTTATCACGAACTGCTGGACGACAGCGGCGCGGTTCGCGCCCATTGGCAGCGCCTGCTCGATCACCTGCAACGCAGCACCCCGGCGCAACTGGCCCAGCGCCAGGCCTTGCTGACCCGGCAGATCCAGGAAAACGGCGTGACCTACAACGTCTACGCCGACCCCAAGGGCGCCGATCGCCCCTGGGAACTGGACCTGTTGCCCCACGTGCTGGCGGCCGATGAATGGAAGCAACTTGCCGCCGGCATCGCCCAGCGCGCACGCCTGCTGAATGCGGTACTGGCGGACCTCTACGGCCCGCAACGCTTGATCGCCGAAGGGTTGCTGCCGGCAGAACTGGTATTCGGCCACAACAATTTCCTGTGGCCGTGCCAGGGCATCCAACCGCCCGACGGCGCGTTTCTGCACCTGTACGCCGTGGACCTGGCGCGCACGCCGGATGGCCGCTGGTGGGTCACCGCCGACCGTACCCAGGCCCCATCCGGCGCCGGCTACGCCCTGGAAAACCGCACCATCGTGTCCCGCGCCTTCCCGGACCTGTACCGCGACTTGCAGGTGCAGCACCTCACCGGGTTTTTCCGCACCTTGCAGGAAACCCTGGCCCGCCAGGCGCCGAGCGACGACCAGCCACCGCTGATCGTGCTGCTGACCCCGGGCCGTTTCAACGAAAGCTATTTCGAGCATTTGTACCTCGCCCGCCAGCTTGGCTACCCGCTGGTGGAAGGCGGCGATCTGACCGTGCGCGACGCCACGGTGTACCTCAAGACCCTCAGCGGCCTGCGTCGGGTGCACGCGATCATGCGCCGCCTGGACGACGACTTCTGCGACCCGCTGGAGCTGCGCACCGACTCGGCCCTCGGCGTGCCCGGCCTGTTGGACGCTGTGCGCCAAGGCAATGTGCTGGTGGCCAACGCCCTGGGCAGTGGTGTACTGGAGTCCCCCGGCCTGCTGGGCTTTTTGCCGAAGATCAATCAATTCCTGTTTGGCGAAGAACTGATCCTGCCGTCCATCGCCACCTGGTGGTGCGGTGAGGCGCCGGTGCTGGCCGAAGCCTTGGAAAAACTGCCGGAGCTGCTGATCAAGCCAGCGTTCCCTTCGCAAAGTTTCACCCCGGTGTTTGGTCGCGACTTGAACGACGAACAGCGCGAGGCCCTGGCCGAACGCATGCGCGCGCGGCCTTACGCCTACGTCGCCCAGGAACTCGCGCAGTTGTCTCAGGCGCCGGTCTGGCACACCGTCGACGATCACCTGCAACACCGCGCCATCGGCATGCGTGTGTACGCCGTGGCCAGCGCCGACGGTTACCGGGTATTGCCCGGTGGTTTGACCCGCGTGGCAGCGGAAGCCGATGCCGAAGTGGTGTCGATGCAGCGCGGCGGTGCGAGCAAGGACACCTGGGTGCTCGGCGAACGCACCCTAGGCACCGAGCAATGGCGCGCCCAGCGGGCCATCGGTGCCCATGACCTGGTGCGGCGCGATCCGTACCTGCCGTCGCGGGTGGTGGAAAACCTGTTCTGGTTTGGCCGCTATTGCGAGCGCTGTGATGACAGTGCGCGCTGGCTGCGGATCGTCCTCGCCCGCTATGTCGACGGAGACGACCCGCTGGCGCTGCAGGCGGCGGTTGAACTGGGTGAGAACCTGCGACTGTTGCCGGAGGAGGGCGAGTTGCCTGAGCGGCTTCAGGCGGCGCTGCTCGGTGACGACTGGCCGTCGAGCCTGCGGGCCAACTTGCAGCGCTTGCAGTGGGCGGCGTCCCAGGTGCGCGGCAAGTTGTCCCGGGAAAACTGGCAGGCGCTGGTGGAGTTGCAGCGCGAAGCCCTGGAGCTGGAAAGCGAAGAACCGGACTTCGGCGAACTGCTGGATTTCCTCAACCGCCTGGTGATGTCCCTCGCGGCACTGTCGGGCTTTGCCCTTGATGACATGACCCGCGACGAAGGCTGGCGTTTCTTGATGATGGGCCGACGCATCGAGCGCCTGCAATTTCTCAGCAGCAGCCTGGCCGCCTTCCTGCGCGGCGTGGCGGTGTTCGATCAGGCCGGGCTGGAATGGTTGCTGGAGCTGGGCAACAGCAGCATCACCTATCGTTCGCGCTACCTCGCGGTACCGCAATTGATTCCGGTGCTGGACCTGTTGCTGCTGGATGAGCAAAACCCCCACGCGGTGCTGTTCCAGCTGAAACTGGTGAGCCGCACCTTGCGTCGCTTGAATGACGATTTCAGCGTGCCCCGGGAAACCGGGTTGGCGCCGTTGGTGGAGCGCCTGGCGCGCTTTGACCTGGGCTGCCTGGAGAATCCGCTGTTCGGCGAGTCCAGTGTGCGCGCTGCGCTGGACGGCCTGGCCGACCTGTTGCAAGCGGTGGCCGATGAAAGCGGGCAAGTCTCCGACCGTCTGGCCCTGCGCCATTTTGCCCATGTGGACGATGTCAGCCAGCAAACGGTGTCTGTGTGATGAGTGCCCGCTACCAGATTTTCCACGATACCCATTACCACTACGACAGCCCGGTGTCCCTGGCCCAGCAGCTGGCGCACCTGTGGCCGCGGCCTTGCGCCTGGCAGCGCTGCAGCTCGCAGCAACTGGAGATCAGCCCCGAACCGACCTCGCGCCGGGATGAGCTGGACGTGTTTGGTAACCCGATCACCCGGCTCGCGTTCGAGCGGCCCCACGATGAGCTGTTGGTCAACGCCGGGCTGACGGTGGAAGTTCTGGCCCGGCCGGTGCTGGATTTCAGCCTGTCGCCGGCCTGGGACCAGACCCGCAACGGCCTGACCTACAGCAGCCAGCCGCTGTCGGCCGAAGTGATCGAGGCCTGCCGCTATCGGTTCGAATCGCCCTACGTGCATCTGAAGAAAAGCTTCGTCGAGTTCTCCGAAGACTGTTTCCCGGCAGGTCGCCCTTTGCTGCTGGGTGTGCAGGCGCTGATGGAAAAGATTTTCAGCGAGTTCACCTTCGATGCCGAAGCCACCCAGGTTGCCACGCCGCTGGTGGAAGTGCTGGAGCGCCGGCGCGGCGTGTGCCAGGACTTCGCCCACCTGATGCTCGCGTGCCTGCGCTCCCGGGGCCTGGCGGCGCGGTATATCAGCGGTTACCTGCTGACCCAGCCACCGCCCGGCCAGCCACGGTTGATCGGCGCGGATGCGTCCCACGCGTGGGTGTCGGTGTTTTGCCCGGTGTCGGGCTGGGTGGATTTTGACCCGACCAACAATGTGCAGCCGGCACTGGAACACATCACCCTGGCCTGGGGCCGGGATTTTTCCGATGTTTCGCCGTTGCGGGGGGTGATTCTGGGGGGAGGGAGCCATGACCCGGAAGTGCGGGTGACGGTGATGCCGCTGGAGTAATGCACAAGATCGTTCCCGCGCTCCGCGTGGGAATGCCTGTTGTGACGCTCTGCGTCACCCTGCACATATCTCAAATCGGGACGCGGAGCGCCCCAGGATGCATTCCCACGCAGAGCGTGGGAACGATCACCTATTCAGCGTCTTTCGGTGCTTCGGTGTCGTCTGTAGCCACTGTACCTTCAGCATCCGGGTTCAGTGCACCGGCTTCTTCGTCGGCTGCAATTTTCTTGCGCTGCAGCTTTTCCTCTTTCTTCTGCTCTTTGGCCAAGTCTCTCTGACGTTTGGCGAAGGAGTAATTAGGTTTTGCCATGGGCGATCCTCTGGGGTCGAAGGTGAGGTTGAGCGGCGCGTATTCTGCCTTTAATCGCGTCCCAAGGGTTAATCGGGTTTTTGGTCCACCCATTTGGGCAGGACCAGCGGTTGCCAGGCATCCAGTACGTCAAGCAGCTCAGCCGGCGATTCGCTCATTTGCAGCATGGCACGATGCGGTGCACGGACGAAACCTTCGCCGACGATATGATCAAGAAAATCGGTCAGCTTGCGGTAAAAACCATTCACTTCGAGCAAACCCAGCGGTTTTCCGTGGTAACCGAGCTGGCCCCAGGTCCAGACCTCGAACAGTTCTTCCAGGGTGCCCAGGCCGCCCGGCAGTGCAATAAAGGCGTCGCTCAGCTCGGCCATGCGGGCCTTGCGGGCGTGCATGCCGTCGACCACTTCGAGGCGGGTCAGGCCTTTGTGGCCGATTTCCAGGACTTTCAGGCTTTCGGGAATGATCCCGATCACTTCACCGCCGGCTTCCAGGGCGGCATCGGCGACGATGCCCATCAGGCCCACGGCGCCGCCGCCGTACACCAGGGTCAGCTTGCGCTGGGCCAGCGCGCGCCCGAGGGCCACGGCTGCTTCACGGTAGGCCGGGTTGGTGCCGCTGCTGGCACCGCAAAACACACAGACAGACTTCAAAGACATACCTGACTCCACTCAGTTGTGGCTAAAGAGTAAAGGCTGGCGTGCGTCTCTCAAAGGATTAAACCTCGCGTCGAGGCGTTTCGCAGGTGCCGCTGGCGCCACAGGCATAGGCGGCAAGCAGGCTGCGGAACAGGCTATTGAGGTGCATGGCTCGGACTCCGGAAGGGTGATGAGCCGATCATAGGCCGGTACCAGCGCGTTGGCCGGTAGATTGTGTCGATGAGTCTGATAGCCTAAAGTTGTATACAATCTGTTGATACAGATCATATGAAGTCCTGCCTGACTCAGGCACCCTTGTCGCAATATGCGTTTTTAAACCCTGCCCTGGAGATTCACATGTTTGCCAAACTCGTTGCTGTTTCCCTGCTGACTCTGGCTAGCGGCCAGTTGCTTGCTGCAGAGTGCAAGGTCACTGTCGACTCCACTGACCAGATGTCCTTCAACACCAAGGCCATCGAAATCGACAAGAGCTGCAAGACGTTCACCGTTGAGTTGACCCACTCCGGCAGCTTGCCGAAAAACGTCATGGGCCATAACTGGGTGCTGAGCTCCGCCGCCGACATGCCTGGCATCGCCAGCGACGGCATGGCCGCCGGTATCGACAAGAACTACCTGAAAGACGGCGACACCCGCATCGTCGCCCACACCAAGATCATCGGTGCTGGCGAGAAATACTCCGTGACCTTCGATGTGTCGAAGCTGGCGGCAGGCACTGACTATGCGTTCTTTTGCTCGTTCCCAGGCCACATCTCGATGATGAAAGGCACTGTGACCCTGAAGTAAACACTCTTGTAGGAGCGAGCTTGCTCGCGAAAACCTCAAAGGCACCGCGCTCATCCAGGATGGGCGCGTTTTCGTTGACGATCTTCGCGAGCAAGCTCGCTCTTACAGTGCTCAGGGTGCAAACGGCATCACCCGCTTGTGCTCGGTCTTGCGATAGGTGTCGCAGATGATCTTGAAGGCTTCCTCGCGCACCGGCTCGCCGTGCAGGAACGCATCGATCTCGGCATAGGTCACGCCATGGGACGCTTCGTCCGGCTTGCCCGGCGAGAGGTCTTCCAGGTCGGCCGTCGGGATTTTCTCCACCAACGATTCCGGTGCACCAAAGTGCCGGGCAATCGCGCGCACCTGGTTCTTCACCAGCCCGCTCAGCGGCGCCAGGTCGCAGGCGCCATCACCGAACTTGGTGAAAAAGCCCATCACCGCTTCCGCCGCATGGTCGGTACCAATCACCAAACCACTGGCCGCGCCGGCGATGGTGTACTGCGCCACCATGCGCATGCGCGCCTTGGTGTTGCCCAGCACGAAGTCCCGGGAGACCGCAGCCTTGCCTTCAAACGCTGCCACTTCATTGGCCAGGGATTTCACCGCCGGGCCGATGTTTACCGTATGACGCTCGTCGGGTTCGATAAAGTCCACGGACGCCTGGGCGTCGTGTTCGTCGAACTGGGTTTCGTAGGGCAGGCGCACCGCGATAAAGCGGTAGGCGTCGTCACCCTTGGCGGCCCGCAACTCTTGCATCGCACGTTGGGCCAGCAGGCCGGCGGTCAGGGAATCGACGCCGCCGCTGATGCCCAGCACCAACGTCTTGAGGCCTGAATTGAGCAGGCAGTCCTGGATAAAGGTAACGCGCCGGGCGACCTCCGCCTCAAGGGCGGCCTGGTCCTTGAACGGTGGTTGGACCTTGAGCTGTTCAGCAATCTCGCGCTGTACGGCTTGCATGATTCACTCCTTGCTGGGTAGGGCAGGTACTTTGAAAACGTGGCGCAAATAAGCGACGAAGTTCGGATCGGTGCAGTGGGTCTTGCCCGCTTCATCAGAGATCTTTGCGACGGGCTGGCCATTACAGGCGGTCATTTTAAGCACGATGCTCATCGGTTCCACACCTGGAATATCACAGGTCAGGTTGGTGCCGATGCCGAAGCTCACATTGATCCGACCACGCAGCGCGCGGAAAATCTCCAGCGCCTTGGGCAGCGACAGGCTGTCGGAGAACACCAGGGTCTTGCTCATCGGCTCGATCCCCAGTTTGTGATAGTGGGCGATTGCCTTTTCGGCCCATTGCACCGGGTCACCGGAGTCGTGGCGCAGGCCGTCGAAGAGCTTGGCGAAGTACAGGTCGAAATCGCCGAGGAACGCATCGGTGGTGATGCAATCGGTCAGGGCGATACCCAACAGTCCACGGTACTCGCGTACCCAGCAATCGAGGGCGGCGATCTGGCTGTCGATCAGCCGCGGGCCGAGTTGCTGGTGGGCCATGATCCATTCGTGGGCCATGGTGCCCAGCGGCTTCATATCAAACTCACGGGCCAGGTGCACGTTGCTGGTGCCGACAAAACGCCCGGGGAAGTCGTGCTTGAGCACGCTCACCACTTCTTCCTGCACGCGGTAGGAGAAGCGTCGGCGCGTGCCGAAATCCGCCACCTGCAATTCGGAAAGTTCTTCGACGCTGGCATTCGCCGTCAGCCAGTCGAACTTGCGATACAGCTGCTCGCGGGCCTGTTCGAGGATCACGGTCTGGTAGCGATAGCGGTTACGCACTTCGCTGACGATGGCCAGCATCGGCACTTCAAACAGAATCACATGCAGCCAGGGCCCGCGCAGGCGGATAAACAGCTCGCCGTTTTCGATGCCGGTCTGGACGTAGCGCAGGTTGAAGCGAAACAGCCCGAGGAAGCGCAGAAAGTCCGGTTTCATGAAGCTGATGCGTTCCAGGAAGCCCAGTTGGTCGGGGCTCAGGCTCAGCTCGGCGAGGCGCTCGATCTGGTAGCGGATCTCCGCCAGGTACGGGCGCAGGTCTTCACTGTTACGGCAACGAAACTCCCATTCAACTTCCACGTTCGGGTAGTTGTGCAGCACCGCCTGCATCATGGTCAGCTTGTAGAAGTCGGTGTCGAGCAGGTTCTGCACGATGCGATCGGCAAACACACTCTCGCTCATAACGGGAATCTCCAGACGGGTCGGCGATGGGCGCCGACCTTTACGCACAATTAAGGAATGGCGCTAGTGGCGCATAGACCTGTGCTGTTTTGCCAGTGATTTTTTTGAGGATGGCTACCGGCGCCATCGCAGGCAAGCCAGCTCCCACAGGTGAATGCATTCCAAAATGTGGGAGCTGGCTTGCCTGCGATAGCGGTATTGCAGGCAAAAAAGGTCAATCAGACTCAACCTGCTCCATCATCCACTTCACAAAATCCCGCACCTTGGGCACTTCCGCCGAGTGCTCGGGGTAGGCCAGGTAATAGGCATCCTGGCTCGGCATCGCATGCTGCCAAGGGATCACCAGCTTGCCTTCGGCCAACTCTTCTTCCACCAGAAACCTGGGCAATAGCGCCACGCCGCAGCCGACTTGTGCGGCGCGGATGCACATATAAAAGGTTTCGAAGCGCGGCCCGTGATAGCTGTGTTCGGTGTGATGGCCCTGTGCAGCGAACCAGTCGTGCCAGCCCTGGGGGCGCGAGGCGTTTTGCAGCAGCACCAGTTCGCTGAGTTGCGTGGGGTCGGTAAATGGTTGCGCCGGCAGGCTGTCGGGCGAGCACACGGGCACCAGTTCTTCGCTGAACAGCTTGAGGCTCTCGGTGCCGGGCCGTGAGCCCTGGCCGAAGTAGAAGGCCAGGTCGGCCTTGCCTTGCAGCAGCTCGTCGGGCTCCTGTTCGTTGCACAGGTCCAGGTGAATCTGCGGATGCCGCAGTCGCCAGCCCTTGAGGCGCGGCACCAGCCAGCGCGCGCCGAAGGTGTAGGGCGTGGACACCCGCAGCACTTCAGTCTCGCCGCCGTAGGAGCGCAGGTAATGGGTGGACATCTCCACCTGGGTGAGGATTTTTCGGACTTCCACCAGGTACAGATCGCCCGCCGGGGTCATCTGCAAGCGGCGGCGCACCCGGCGAAACAGCAGGTGCTGCAGCAGTTCTTCCAGCTGCGCGACCTGTTTGCTGACGGCGCTCTGGGTGAGGTTCAGCTCCTCGGCGGCGCGGGTAAAACTCAGGTGGCGGGTAACCGCTTCGAAACACTGCAAGGCGGTGATCGAGGGCAAATGTCTTTTATTCAGCACGGCACGCCTCTTTTTGTTCTTAGCATGAATAAACGGAATGATATCTCGCCTAATCGTCGTTTGTTGGCAAGTCTTGGGCCAGCTACAAATAAGGTCTGGATCGCCGTGTGAACTGGCGGCGCATATTTCTGTTTGTGGATTGAAGGAGTGACCCATGGTTGCCGCATTGCTTGATCGTCTCGGGGTAAACCCGGCGCTGTACCAGTCGGGTAAACAACCCGTGCATTCGCCCATTGATGGCAGCCGGATTGCCAGTGTGCACTGGGAAGGCGCCGCCGAGGTGGAGCAGCAGGTCAGTCGCGCCGAGCATGCATTCGACGCCTGGCGCAAGGTGCCGGCCCCCCGTCGTGGTGAGCTGGTGCGCCAGTTCGGCGACGTGTTGCGCGAGTACAAGGCCGACCTCGGCGAGCTGGTGTCGTGGGAAGCCGGCAAGATCACCCAGGAAGGTTTGGGTGAAGTGCAGGAAATGATCGACATCTGCGACTTCGCCGTCGGCCTGTCGCGCCAACTGTACGGCTTGACCATTGCCTCCGAGCGCCCGGGCCACCACATGCGTGAAACCTGGCACCCGCTGGGCGTGGTCGGCGTGATCAGCGCGTTCAACTTCCCGGTCGCGGTATGGGCGTGGAACACCGCGCTGGCGCTGGTATGCGGCAACGCGGTGATCTGGAAACCGTCGGAAAAGACTCCGCTCACCGCCCTGGCCTGCCAGGCGCTCTTCGAGCGTGTGCTGAAGAATTTCAGCGATGCGCCGCCGTACCTCAGCCAAGTGATCATCGGTGGCCGCGACGCCGGCGCCGCACTGGTGGATGACCCGCGTGTCGCGCTGATCAGCGCCACCGGCAGCACCCGCATGGGCCGCGAAGTGGCACCGAAAGTCGCCGCACGTTTTGCCCGCAGCATTCTCGAGCTGGGCGGCAATAACGCGATGATCCTCGGCCCAAGCGCCGACCTGGACATGGCCGTGCGCGCCATCCTGTTCAGCGCCGTCGGTACCGCCGGGCAGCGCTGCACCAGCCTGCGCCGCTTGATCGCCCATGAGTCGGTGAAAGAGGAAATCGTCACCCGCCTCAAGGCCGCGTATTCCAAAGTGCGCATCGGCCATCCGCTGGAAGGCAACCTGATCGGCCCGCTGATCGACAAACACAGCTTCGAAAACATGCAGGACGCCCTGGAGCAAGCCTTGAGCGAAGGCGGCCGGGTGTTTGGCGGCAAGCGTCAGTTGGAAGACACGTTCCCCAACGCTTACTACGTGTCGCCGGCCATTGTGGAAATGCCGGAGCAGAGTGATGTGGTGTGCACCGAGACGTTTGCACCGATTCTGTACGTGGTCGGCTACACCGATTTTGCTGAGGCGCTGCGCCTGAACAATGCCGTGCCACAAGGCCTGTCTTCGTGCATCTTTACCACTGACGTGCGTGAAGCTGAGCAGTTCATGTCGGCGGTGGGCAGTGATTGCGGGATCGCCAACGTCAACATCGGCCCAAGCGGCGCGGAGATTGGTGGCGCGTTTGGCGGTGAGAAAGAAACCGGTGGCGGGCGTGAATCGGGTTCGGATGCATGGCGCGGGTACATGCGTCGCCAGACCAACACCGTGAACTACTCGCTGGAACTGCCGCTGGCCCAGGGCATTACCTTCGACTAAATCTCTGCTCGGAGTGCGGTCAATGTGGGAGCTGGCTTGCCTGCGATAGCATCACCCCGGTGTAACTGATGCACCGAGGTGCCTGCATCGCAGGCAAGCCAGCTCCCACATTTGATCGGGTTCGCACATCAACAAAAGTGGTTTGTTAGGTCTCATCGGAGTCTGGCAATGGCATTACGCGAAGCATGTTTGTGGGAACAACTCACCCCTGGCCGGCCGGACCGCGCTGCGCTCAAGGGCGAGGTCAAGGTGGATGTGTGCGTGATCGGCGCCGGGATCACCGGTTTGTCGGCGGCCATTCACCTGCTGGAACAAGGTAAAAGCGTCGCCGTACTCGAAGCCCATCGCACCGGCCACGGTGGTTCGGGGCGCAACGTGGGGCTGGTCAACGCCGGGATGTGGATACCCCCGGACGAGATCGAAGCCGGTTTCGGCGAAGCGGTAGGCAGCCAGCTCAACCGCATGCTCGGCGCGGCACCGTCTCTGGTGTTCAGCCTGATCGACAAATACAACATCGATTGCCAACTGCGCCGCGAGGGCACGTTGCACATGGCGCATAACGCCCGTGGCGAGGCGGATCTGCTCAGTCGTGAAGAACAATGGAAGCGTCGCGGCGCACCGGTGGAGCTATTGACCGGCGCGGCCTGCGAGCAAGCCACCGGTACCAAAAAGATTGCTGCCGCCTTGCTCGACCGGCGTGCCGGCACCTTGAACCCGATGGCCTACACCAGTGGTTTGGCCAATGCCGCAGTCGGGCTCGGCGGACAGTTGTTCGATCACTCCCCAGTCACCCAACTGGAACGCCAGGGCCAGCACTGGTCTGTGCAAACTGCCCAGGGCTCGGTGCAGGCCGAACAGGTGGTGATCGCTTCCAACGCCTATACCGAAGGCGAGTGGACCGAGCTGCGCCGCAACTTTTTCCCCGGTTATTACTATCAGGTGGCATCGGCCCCGCTGACCGACGAAGCCGCACAACAAATCCTCCCCGGCGGCCAAGGCTCCTGGGACACCCGCCAGGTACTCAGCAGCATCCGCCGCGACGCCGAGGGCCGGCTGCTACTCGGCAGCCTGGGCAATGGCAACCAGAAACCCGCCTGGTTCCTCAAGGCCTGGGCCGATCGGGTGCAGCAGCACTACTTCCCGTACCTCAAGCCGGTGCAGTGGGAATGCACCTGGACCGGCTGCATCGCCTTCACGCCGGACCACCTGATGCGCCTGTTCGAGCCAGCGCCTGGGCTGGTGGCCGTCACCGGTTACAACGGGCGCGGCGTGACGACCGGCAGTGTCGTGGGTAAAGCCTTCGCGGATTACCTGTGTCACCAGGATCCACAGGCGTTGCCGATCCCCTTTGCACCCATGCAGCCGCTGGCCGGTGTGGGCCTGCGCAGCTGTTTGTATGAGGCGGGATTCTCGCTGTATCACGCGGGCCAATGCCTGCGGATCGTGATCTGATCAACGAAATACCGCTCAGAAGCCTGCATTTTCTTAGCAGGCTACTAATCTGTATTGGTGCGAGTCGTAGCAGTAACGCACTGTAAATGTGCACTTCCGTTACGCACGCTGTTACAGGTTCAAGGGTGGCCGTTTAATGGCCGGGTTGCAGTGCTTGATTGGTCGGGTTGCACTTTGTGGGTCCAATGGTTGCACCCGGTTGAGATAGACGGTTGCACGTCCAATCAAAAGGCGCCCAAAAACCTGTAATAACAATGACACCGTGTCTTTTTGAATAATAAAAACGTAATGGCACGCCGCTTGCTCTGGGCTTTCCGAAAGCTTTTGAAGTGAAGCCGGCTGTTGTTAAAAGAATGCCAATTCAACAAAAACCTCGGAGCACCACTCATGTCCCAGACGTTTTACAAGAAAGGTTTTCTAGCCCTCGCCGTTGCTGCGGCGCTGGGTGTTTCTGCGTTTGCTCAAGCTGATGTGAAGATTGGCGTAGCGGGGCCGATGACCGGCGCCAACGCGGCATTTGGTGAGCAGTACATGAAAGGTGCCCAGGCGGCAGCCGATGTCATCAACAAGGCCGGCGGCATCAACGGCGAGCAGATCAAGCTGGTGGCCGGTGATGACGCCTGCGAACCCAAGCAGGCCGTGGCCGTCGCCAACCGCCTGGTTGACCAGGACAAAGTGATTGGCGTGGTCGGGCACTTCTGCTCGTCCAACACCATTCCAGCCTCCGAGGTGTATGCCGATGCGGGCGTGATCATGATCACCCCGGGCTCCACCAACCCACAGGTGACCGAGCGCGGCCTGTCGGCTGTGTTCCGCATGTGTGGTCGTGACGACCAGCAAGGCATCGTGGCCGGCGACTACATCGTCGACGTGCTCAAGGGCAAGAAAATCGCGGTTATCAACGACAAGGACACCTACGGCAAAGGCCTGGCTGACGCCACTGCGGCTCAGCTGACCAAGCGTGGCGTCAAGCCGGTGCTGGAAGAAGGCCTGACCCGTGGCGAGAAAGACTTCAGCGCGCTGGTCACCAAGATCCGCTCCACCGGGGCTGACGTCGTGTACTTCGGCGGCCTGCACCCGGAAGCAGGTCCACTGGTTCGCCAGATTCGTGAAGCCGGCCTGAAAGACGTCAAGTTCATGTCCGATGACGGCGTGGTCACCGACGAACTGGTGGCGACCGCCGGTGGTGCGCAGTATGTGGATGGCGTGTACATGACCTTCGGCGCCGACCCGCGCCTGCTGCCAGACAGCAAGACCGTCGTGGAAGAGTTCCGCAAAAATGGCACCGAGCCTGAAGGCTACACGCTGTACGCCTACGCGTCGGTCCAGGCCCTGGCGGCTGCTTTCAACGGCGCCAAGTCCGACAAGGGCGAAGACGCTGCCAAGTGGCTGAAGGCCCACCCGGTCAAAACCGTTATGGGCGAGAAGAACTGGGACACCAAGGGCGACCTGAAAATCTCCGACTACGTGGTTTACCAGTGGGACAAGGACGGCAAGTATCACCAGCTGGAAAAGCAGAAGTAATCCGAACTGACTGCATGACCTCTCTGTAGGAGCGAGCTTGCTCGCGAAGAACGTCAACGATGACGCGGGCATCCTGGATGCATGCGTCGCTCTCGGGTTTTTCGCGAGCAAGCTCGCTCCTGCAGTGGGCGAGTGCCGAGCCTCTGTTTTCCTCCTAGAAGATCCGCACACCCACCCGTGTGCAGGCTCTCACTGCGTGAGATTGCGTTATGGATGGTATTTTCCTGCAGCAACTGGTCAATGGGCTGACCCTCGGGTCGGTCTATGGCTTGATCGCCATCGGCTACACAATGGTCTATGGCATCATTGGCATGATCAACTTCGCCCATGGCGAGGTTTATATGATTTCCGCTTACCTCGCGGCGATCAGTCTGGCACTGCTGGCTTACTTCGGCATCGAATCCTTCCCGCTGCTCATTCTTGGCACCTTGATCTTCACCGTCGTCGTCACCGGCGTTTACGGCTGGGTTATCGAGCGTGTCGCCTACAAACCGCTGCGTAACTCCACCCGACTGGCACCGCTGATCAGCGCCATCGGTATTTCGCTGATCCTGCAGAACTACGCGCAGATCGCCCAGGGCGCCAAGCAACAAGGCATCCCGACGCTGCTGGCCGGCGCCTGGAGAGTCGATATCGGCACCGGCTTCGTGCAGTTGACCTACACCAAGGTGTTCATCCTGGTGGCCGCGTTTGTCGGCATGGGCCTGCTGACCTACATCATCAAGTACACCAAGCTCGGCCGCATGTGCCGCGCAACCCAGCAAGACCGCAAGATGGCGTCGATCCTCGGCATCAACACCGACCGGGTCATCTCCTACGTATTCGTGATTGGTGCCGCCATGGCCGCCTTGGCCGGTGTGCTGATCACCCTGAACTACGGCACGTTCGACTTCTATGCCGGCTTCATCATCGGCATCAAGGCATTTACCGCAGCGGTACTCGGCGGCATCGGTTCCCTGCCTGGGGCCATGCTCGGCGGGATCATCCTGGGTATTTCCGAGTCGCTGTTCTCGGGGTTGATCAACTCTGACTACAAAGACGTGTTCAGTTTCTCCCTGCTGGTGGTGATCCTGATTTTCCGTCCCCAGGGCCTGCTCGGTCGCCCACTCGTGGCGAAGGTATAACTATGTCTGCTGCCTACTCTATCGATATCAAGAAAAGTGTCGTCGATGCGGTACTCGCCGGGCTGATTTCGCTGATCGTGTTCGGTCCGATCGTCGGCGTGGTCCTCGACGGCTACAGCTTCAACCTGCAACCGGCGCGTGTCGGCATCCTGGTGGCCATCGTGATGGTTGGCCGGTTCGCCATGAGCCTGTTCCTGCAAACCCCCAAGGGCCTGCGGATTCTGCAGGGTTTTGAAAGCACCGGCTCCGGTGTGCATGTACTCAAGCCCGACTACAAATCGCGCCTGCGCTGGATCATCCCGGCGTTGATCGTGATTGCCATCGTGTTCCCGTTCTTTGCCAACAAATACCTGCTGACCGTGGTCATTCTCGGGCTGATCTACGTGCTATTGGGCCTGGGCCTGAACATCGTGGTGGGCCTGGCCGGGCTGCTCGACCTGGGTTACGTGGCGTTCTACGCCATCGGTGCCTACGGCCTGGCGCTGGGTTATCAATACCTCGGCCTGGGCTTCTGGACGGTGCTGCCGCTGGCGGCGATCTGTGCGGCGTTGGCGGGATGCATACTCGGGTTCCCGGTGTTGCGAATGCACGGTGACTACCTGGCGATCGTTACCCTGGGCTTCGGTGAAATCATCCGCCTGGTACTGAACAACTGGCTGTCGTTTACCGGTGGCCCGAATGGCATGCCGGTGCCGTCGCCAACCTTTTTCGGCCTGGAGTTCGTGCGTAAGGCGAAGGATGGTGGGGTGCCGTTCCACGAGTTCTTCGGCATCGACTACAACCCCAACTTCAAATTCCTGTTCATCTACATCGTGCTGTTCCTGGTGGTGCTGCTGGTGCTGTATATCAAGCACCGCCTGACCCGCATGCCGGTGGGCCGCGCCTGGGAAGCCTTGCGAGAAGATGAAATCGCCTGCCGTTCCATGGGCCTCAACCACGTGCTGGTGAAGCTCTCGGCCTTCACCATCGGCGCGTCCACTGCCGGCTTGGCCGGGGTGTTTTTCGCCAGCTACCAGGGCTTCGTCAACCCGTCGTCGTTCACCTTCTTCGAGTCGGCGCTGATCCTGGCCATCGTGGTGTTGGGCGGCATGGGCTCGACCGTCGGCGTAGTGATTGCCGCGTTCGTGCTGACCGTGGCGCCGGAACTGCTGCGCAGCTTCTCTGAATACCGCGTGCTGCTGTTCGGCGTGTTGATGGTGGTGATGATGATCTGGCGACCACGAGGCCTGATTCGTATCAGCCGTACCGGTGTAGTCCCACGTAAAGGAGTGGCGCCATGAGCAAGGAAGTCGTCCTCTCCGTGGAACACCTGATGATGCACTTCGGTGGCATCAAGGCCTTGAGCGATGTGAGTCTCAAGGTCGAACGCAACTCGATCTTCGCGTTGATCGGCCCCAACGGTGCCGGCAAGACCACGGTGTTCAACTGCCTCACCGGTTTTTACAAAGCCTCCGGCGGCAAGATCGAACTCAATGTGCGTGGCAAGCAGACCAACGTGATCCAGCTGCTGGGCGAGCGCTTCAAGGCCACCGACTTTGTTTCACCGAAAAGCTTCGTCAGCCGGGTGTTCTACAAGATGTTCGGCGGCACCCACCTGGTGAACCGTGCCGGTTTGGCGCGCACCTTCCAGAACATTCGCCTGTTCAAGGAAATGTCGGTGGTGGAGAACCTGCTGGTGGCCCAGCACATGTGGGTCAACCGCAACATGCTCGCGGGCATCCTCAACACCAAGGGTTACCGCAAGGCTGAAAGCGATGCCCTTGACCATGCCTTCTACTGGCTGGAAGTGGTGGACCTGGTGGACTGCGCCAACCGCCTGGCCGGCGAGTTGTCCTACGGCCAACAACGCCGCCTGGAAATCGCCCGCGCCATGTGCACCCGGCCGCAGATCATCTGCCTCGACGAACCGGCTGCCGGCCTCAACCCCCAGGAAACCGAAGCCCTCAGCGCGATGATTCGCCTGCTGCGGGACGAGCACGACCTGACGGTGGTGCTGATCGAACACGACATGGGCATGGTGATGAGTATTTCCGACCACATCGTGGTGCTGGACCACGGCAACGTGATTGCCGAGGGCGGCCCTGAAGCAATCCGCAACGATCCTAAAGTGATCGCGGCTTACCTGGGCGCTGATGAAGAGGAGCTGGTATGAGTGAGCCAATCCTCGAACTGAAAGACCTGGACGTGTACTACGGCCCGATCCAGGCCTTGAAAAAAGTCTCGTTGCACGTCAACGAAGGCGAAACCGTCAGCCTGATCGGCTCCAACGGCGCGGGTAAATCCACGCTGCTGATGTCGATCTTTGGCCAGCCACGGGCCGAGTCCGGGCAGATCATCTATCGCGGCGTCGACATTACCCACAAGTCGTCCCACTACATCGCCTCCAACGGCATTGCGCAGTCGCCGGAAGGGCGGCGGGTGTTCCCCGACATGACCGTCGAGGAAAACCTGCTGATGGGCACTATCCCGATTGGCGACAAGTTCGCTACCGAGGACATGCAGCGGATGTTCGAGCTGTTTCCGCGGCTCAAGGAGCGGCGTAACCAGCGGGCAATGACCATGTCCGGTGGTGAGCAGCAGATGCTCGCCATCGCCCGTGCGCTGATGAGTCGACCCAAGCTGTTGCTCCTGGACGAGCCGAGCCTGGGGCTGGCGCCGATTGTGGTGAAGCAGATCTTTTCCACGCTGCGGGAGCTGGCGTCTACCGGCATGACCATCTTCCTGGTGGAGCAGAACGCCAACCATGCGCTGCGCTTGTCGGACCGGGCGTACGTGATGGTCAACGGCGAGATTCGCCTTACAGGCACCGGCAAGGAGCTGCTGGTGAATGAAGAGGTGCGCAACGCCTACCTCGGCGGGCACTGATGTAACTCTGATCGTTCCCACGCTCCGCGTGGGAACGCCTCTTGTGACGCTCTGCGTCACGCTTTGGGACGCGGAGCGTCCCGGCCTGCATTCCCACGCAGAGCGTGGGAACGATCAGCGTGGGAACGATCATCCACAGCGCTTTCCTGAAATTGTGGACAACAAATCCAGACACCTGCCAAAGCGCGACATATAGCCGCCGCAAATCCCTGTTTTGTCACAGTTTTGACTTGTCCCCAACCACTGTGGAACCGGCTGTGGGTAACGTGGGAGTAGCTGGCTGGAGGCCTTTGTTTCCGTGGCTTGTAGCGCGGTGGTTGTTTATTGATCAGTGAGTTTTTCGCGACCACCCGAGGGTTTTGTCAACCTGTTTAAAGACACAGGTATATGACCGGAATATGTCACTTCGGCCTGTGGATAAGTCTGTGACTAAACTCTGGAAAGAGTGCCGCAGAGGCCGGAATGACTGGCCTGTAGCCATCGTCCTGAGTGCACTGTTTTGAACCGGGCTACATATGGCTGGGTCCAGGTCAAGCAAAAAACTTTTTGAATCGCGCTGAAAGCCTTGTACACCGTGGCTTTCAGCTTTTGTACTTGCCCCCAAAGACTGTGGACGGGGCTGTGGATAAGGTGCGCGCACATGGCTGCACGCCACAGCCTGTATGGCTCCCAAGGGATTGGTTGAATTTCGTACAGTATGAGCCGCCTTCACCGCTGTCCACAGCGCGTATCAGTTGCCGCCAGCCCGGCAGCCGGGCATTCTGCTGGCTGATTTTTTACCTCGTAGCCCTGCAAGGAGAACACCATGTCCAATACGCTGTTTATTACTGGCGCGACCTCCGGTTTCGGCGAAGCCTGTGCCCGCCGTTTTGCCGAAGCCGGCTGGAAACTGGTGCTCACCGGCCGCCGCGCAGAGCGTCTGAACGCCCTGTGCGCCGAGCTCTCCAAGCAGACCGAAGTACTCGGCCTGGTGGTGGACGTACGTGACCGCAAGGCCATGGAAGAGGCAATCGCCAACCTGCCGCCGTCCTTTGCCACGCTGCGCGGGCTGATCAACAACGCCGGCCTGGCGGTGGGCACCGACCCTGCGCCCAAATGCAGCCTCGACGATTGGGAAACCATGGTCGACACCAACATTAAAGGCCTGCTGACCACCACCAGCCTGCTGTTGCCGCGCCTGATCGCCCACGGCCGTGGCGCCGGCATCATCAACCTTGGTTCCATCGCCGGCAGCTACCCGTACCCGGGCAGCCACGTGTATGGCGGCACCAAGGCCTTCGTCAAACAATTCTCGCTGAACCTGCGGTGCGACTTGCAGGGCACCGGCGTGCGCGTGACCAACATTGAGCCCGGCCTGTGCGAAAGCGAGTTCTCCCTGGTGCGGTTTGCCGGTGACCAGGCGCGTTATGACGCGACCTATGCCGGCGCCGAGCCGATCCAGCCGCAGGACATTGCGGACACGATCTTCTGGGTGCTGAACACCCCGGCACACGTGAACATCAACCGTCTGGAACTGATGCCGGTCAGCCAGACCTGGGCCGGGTTTGCGATTGAGCGTGGCGCCAAGGCTTAAGTTCGTCGAGCTGGTGTGGCGAGGGAGCTTGCTCCCGCTGGGCTGCGAAGCGGCCCCAAAAAATGCCAGGGCCGCTCCGCGCCCCAGCGGGAGCAGGCTCCCTCGCCACAGGTTTTTGTCAGCCTTGAATATGCGGCAAATCGGCCAAAACAGGACATAAGGTACACTCCACCCCTGAAAACCCCGCCGCGCTGTGCGGTTCAAAGGTTTTGACAGGAGGATATGTGAGTAACCGAGGTGAGCAGTCGCTGCTCAAACAATCGACCATCCTGATGTTCGCCGTGGCGATCGCCGGGATTGTCACGGGTGTGGTGTCGGGCGCCCAATCGATCTTATTCGACGGCTTTTTCTCGCTGATCGCCACCGCCATCAAGGTGCTGATGCTGATCACGGCCAAGCTGATCGCCAAGAAAAGCAACGAACGTTTCCAGTTCGGCTACTGGCACCTGGAACCCATGGTGCTGCTGATCGAAGGCAGTTTCCTGCTGTTGATCGCCATCTATGCGTTTCTCAACGGTGTGTTCGGCATTATCAATGGCGGGCGCGATATCGAGTTGGGCCTGGTGATCATCTACGCGGCGGTATTTACCGTCGTCGAGTTCGCCTATTTCTTCTATGTGCGTTACCGCAATCGCACGCTCAAGTCGTCGCTGATCCAGTTCGACAACATCAGCTGGCTGGTGGACGCGATGCTGTCGGTGGGGCTGCTGGTGAGCTTCCTGGCGGCGCTGTTGCTCAAGTCCCAGGGCTATGGGCAGTGGGCGGTATACGTCGACCCGTTGATCCTGATTCTGCTGGCGCTGAGCATGCTGGCACCGGCCTTCAAGATCCTGCGCCCGGCGCTGCGGGATGTGCTGGGGATTGTGCCGGACCAACTGGACGGCAAGGTCCGCGAAGTGATGGAGGCGGTGGTGGCCAAGCATGGTTTCGATGATTACGTGTCCTACGTACAGAAGCACGGGCGGGCGCGGTTTATCGAGATTCATGTGGTGCTGCCGGCGGATTACCCGGTGGATAACGTCGCCACCCTGGACGGGCTGCGCGAAGAAATATCCACAGGGCTGGGCAAGCCGGACGCGGCGCGCTGGCTGACGATCAGTTTTACCGGGGATCGCAAATGGATTGCGTAAGGCCCAGGTAGCACGTCGCCAAGTGGTAAGGCGTGGTCGACGGCATATCCCGTCGGCTGACTTGCCCCTTGGCATCCAGGCATTCATTCCAGCCTTTGTCGTGCAGGAAGCGCTGCTGCAACGCCAGCAATTGGCGGTGCAGCACGGCTTCACTGCTGGGCCGCAAGGCAGCGCCCGCAGGTATTCGGCCTGGGCCCAGATACGCTGGGTGCCGTCGCGTACGCTGCCGTCCAGGGCAAGCATGCCGCTGACCGCGCCAGTCAGGTTATCCACACCCTTTTGCTCGGCATAGCTGAACGCTTTGTTCAACGATGCGTGCAGCGGTGTGCCCCGCAACAAGTCCGAAGACTCCAGCAGGAAGAACCATTCGAACTGATGTCCCGGCTCAAACCAGTTATCCACAGCGCCCAGGGGTTTTTCCATCATCACGCCGTGCTGGCGGTCGATGAAGCGCTTCTGCATGGCGTTGGCCAGGTCCAGCAATGCGTCCTGGGTGACGGCGTCTTCACGCACGGCCAGCGTGGCAAGGAAGCCTTCGGCCAGGTGCATCAACGGGTTTTGCAGAGGGCCGGACTTGAGGGATGACCAGTTACGTTCCAGCACCGCTTCGTACAGGCCGTCGCCGGTGGCGAAGCGTTCGGCGACCACTTCCAGGGCGGCATCGAGCACCGACTCCACCAGCGATTCACGCACCTTGGCCCAATAGTGGGCGCAGGCGAAGATGATGAAGGCGTGGGTGTAGAGGTCCTTGCGTTTATCCAGCGGCTTGCCGTGGGCGTCGATGCTGTAGAACCAGCCGCCGTGCTCGGCGTCGTGGAAGTGCCGTTGCAGGGAACGGAACAGCGCGGCGGCGCGCTCCTCGGCAAAGGCGGCGCCGGGCTCGCCGATCAGGCTGGCGAACAGGTACAACTGCCGTGCGCAGGCCATGGCGCGGTAGCGTTGCGGGGGCAAAGGCCGATGGTCGGCGTCCAGGGCCTCATAGGGCAGCGCCAGGTCGGCATTCCAGCCCGGGCCATGCCAGAGCGGCACGATCAGGTCGTGGAAGTGCGTCAACACAGCGGTCAATTGAGGCTTGAGGGCGGAGCTTGGAGCGATGGGCATCGGCTGGCGTCGTCACGGCAGGGGTGTTTGCGCGACATGGTATCAGGCTTGGGATCGGTGTTGTCTTTACTGCCGCCTTCGCGAGCAAGCCCGCTCCCACATTCGATCGAGTTCCATTGTTGGAATGCAGTCGAATGTGGGAGCGGGCTTGCTCGCGAAGAGGCCCTCAGGAGCGCTGAAAATCTCAGGCGGCGAGCAACCAAACCCCAGTCGCCGCCGAAACCGCACCCGCCACCCGCACCAACGGCGCTGCCGCCGCCGGCAGGAAACGCACCACGGCATAACCCGCCGCATGCAAAGCCGCCGTCGCACCCACAAACCCTACGGCATACGCCCAAGGGCTGGACATGTCCGGCAGCTCCAAACCATGCGCCACGCCATGGAACAGCGCAAACAGTGCAGTGGCCGCCACTGCCACGAACAACGGTGGACGCACCGCCAGCGCCACCGCCAGGCCCAGCGCCAGCACCGACGCGGCAATCCCGCTTTCCAGCGCCGGCAATGCCAGGCCTTCAAAGCCCAGCATTCCGCCGATCAGCATGGTGCCGACAAAGGTGCACGGCAGCGCCCAGCGTGCGGCGCCTTTCTGTTGTGCGGCCCACAGGCCCACGGCGACCATCGCCAGCAAGTGGTCGATGCCGCCCAGCGGGTGGCTGATACCGGCCACCAGGCCGTTGTCGCCATGGCCGGGGTGGGCAAAGGCGAGGGCGGGAGTGAGCAGCAACGCTGCGGCGGCAAAAAGTGTATTGAGGCGCATGGACAGGCTCCTTGTTGAGGTTGATCAGGCTGCGGTCAGCAAGCCCTGGCGTTCGATAAAGGCGACGATTTCTTCCAGGCCGACGCCGGTTTTCTGATTGCTGAAGACGAAAGGTTTACCGCCGCGCATGCGCTGGGTGTCGCTGTTCATCAGCTCCAGGGACGCGCCCACCAGCGGCGCCAGGTCGATCTTGTTGATCACCAGCAGGTCGGATTTGCAGATCCCCGGCCCGCCTTTGCGCGGCAGCTTGTCGCCGGCCGACACATCGATCACGTAGATGGTCAGGTCCGACAGTTCCGGGCTGAAGGTGGCCGACAGGTTGTCGCCGCCGGATTCCACCAGGATCAGGTCCAGGCCGGGAAAGCGCCGGTTCAACTGGTCTACCGCTTCGAGGTTGATCGAGGCGTCTTCGCGAATCGCGGTGTGGGGGCAGCCGCCGGTTTCCACGCCGATGATGCGCTCGGGCGCCAGGGCCTGGTTGCGCACCAGGAAGTCGGCATCTTCACGGGTGTAGATATCGTTGGTGACCACCGCCAGGTTGTAGCGATCACGCAGGGCCAGGCACAGGGCCAGGGTCAGGGCGGTCTTGCCGGAGCCGACCGGCCCGCCGATGCCGACGCGCAGGGGTTGGGTGTTCATATGATTCTCCAAGATAAAGTGCCCTAGGAACGGAACAGGCGGCTGTACTGGCGCTCATGGGCCATGCACGCCAGGGACAGGCCAAAGGCGGCGCTGCCGTAGTGATTGGGGTCGAGTTGGCTGGCGCTCTGCTGGGCTTGTTGCAGCAGCGGCAGCAGTTCACTGGTCAGGCGCTGGGCGGCTTGCTGGCCCAGTGGCAAGGTTTTCATCAGCACCGCCAGCTGGTTTTCCAGCCAGCTCCACAGCCACGCGGCCAGGGCGTCGTCGGGGCTGATCTGCCAGGCGCGGGCGGCCAGCGCCCAGCCCAGGGCCAGGTGCGGTTCGGGTCGCTGCGCGAGAAACGCCCGCGCGTGATCATCCAGCTCCGGCAAACCGTTGAGCAGTTGATGCAGCGAATAACCCATCTGCCGGCTTTCCTGGTACAGCTCGCGGGTTTCGCGGCTGGCGCGGTGTTCCTCACACAACTGCGCGAGGCGCGGCCAATCCTGTTCAGCGGCGGCCTTGCAGTGGGCGAGCAGCAGCGGCGCTTCGAAGCGCGCCAGGTTGAGCAACAGTTGATCGCTGATCCAGCGCCCGGCACTCGCCGGGTCGGTCACGCGGTCTTGCTCCACGGCCATTTCCAGGCCTTGGGAATAGCTGTAGCCGCCAATCGGCAGCTGCGGACTGGCCAGACGCAACAGCGCCCAGGCTGGGTTCATAGACGTACGCCGAACTGGTGCAACTTGGGCGGGTAGTTGAAGTCTTCGTCACCATGGCGGGAGTGGTGGTGGCCGCCGCCATAGGCGCCGTGTTCCGGCTGGAAGGGGGCCTCGATGGTTTCAGTCGTCGCACCCAACTGATCAAGCATGGCCTTGAGCACGTAGTCATCCAGCAGGCGCAACCAACCATCACCCACTTGCAGGGCGACATGGCGATTGCCCAGGTGATAGGCCGCGCGGGTCAGTTCAAAGGCACTGCTGCAGGTGACGTGCAACAGTTGTTCAGGGCGGGCGCATACGCGTACGACACGTCCGTCTTCGGCTTGTAGGAATTCACCATCGTGCAGCGGCGATTGGCCGCGCTCCAGGAACAGGCCGACGTCTTCTCCGTCGGCACTGAAACAGCGCAGACGGCTTTTGCTGCGGGCTTCGAAGTTCAGCAGCAACTCGGCGGCCCAGACGGGTTCGGGGGCGATTCGGCGGTGGATCACCAGCATCAGAAAGCTTCCAGCTATGAGCGATAAGCAAGCTAGAGCAAGGGTCTTGCCAACCACGCGGGGAGTAGGAATTCCCTGTAGGCAGGCGGTGTGTGCCACCTGATGGCGCAGGGAATTATTCCAAAATGTTTCATTTTGGTGCGTGAGTGGATTTATAGCACCGGATTCGGGCGCTGAGCGTTGAATTCCATGGCTCGCCGCATGAAATTTCTTTCATCTTTGGGAGGGTGGCGAGTTGTTTCGGATTTTTCCCACGCAGTTACAGGATTAGGCGGTCATCGGGTTACGCGCTGTTTCATTAGGATTCCGCTCCGTGTTTAATTCTCAGCGGTTCCATCATGTACAAGTCATTTTTCTGTTTAATCATTGTCAGCTTGTCGCTCACCCTTTCATCCGCTTCGGCCAATCTCCATCGGGCCCCGGCATTTGCCCCGCGGCCTTCTATCGACAACGTGATCGATCGTGCCCATGCGCTGCTGGGCACGCCCTACAAGTGGGGCGGCACCTCGGTACGGCAGGGCTTCGATTGCAGCAGCTTTCTGGTGTACCTGTTCAAGACCGAAGCTAACATTCATCTGCCCCGCACGACGTCTGAGATGCACCGCTCAACTGCGGCCACGATCAAGCGCGATGCATTGCAACCGGGTGATGCCGTGTTTTTCAGGGGCAACGGGCGCGGCCAGGTCAGCCATGTCGGTCTCTATATAGGCGAGGGCAAATTCATTCACTCGCCCCGCACCGGCAAAAGCGTGCGCATCGATTCACTGGCCAACAGTTACTGGAACAAGAACTACACCACCGCCAAGCGTTTCCACGCCGTGCGCTGATTTATTCAGTGCTGCCCAAGCCTTGCCAATGCTTGAGGCCAATGAAGATAAAGCGCAGTTGCTGGGTGATCTTGGCTTGAGGCGTGAGGTGCGCAGGCAGCGCTTCGGCGGGCGGGTCGATGATGTCGGGCAGGGTGGCGAACACGCTCTTGACGATCAGGTCGGCCATTACGTGCAAACCGTCGGCATCCAGGTGCTGGAGCTTGGGCATCAGGGTCAGGTCGGCGGCGAGGTCGCTGGTGATGTCTTCGCGCAGGGCACCAATGGCTTGGCGCACGGCGAGGCTGCCACCGTATTGCTCGCGGGCCAGGAACAGGAATTGTGAACGGTTGGCGGCGACCACATCCAGGAAAATCCGTACCGAGGCATCAATGATGCCGCCCATTACGAATTCATTGTGGCGCACCAGGCGAATCGTCGCGCGAAAGGTCTGGCCGACTTCACTGACCAATACCAGGCCCAACTGATCCATATCGGCAAAGTGACGGTAGAAACCGGTGGGCACGATGCCGGCGGTCTTGGCCACTTCGCGCAGGCTCAGGCTGCCGAACCCACGGCCACACTCCATCAGATGGCGGGCTGCGTCCATCAGGGCGAGTCGGGTCTGTTGCTTCTGTTCGGCACGGGGCAGCATTGGCAGGCGGGCTTTGTGGACAAGGACAGCGACGCACTCTAGCAAATCAGCTTTGCCAGCGTCGAACTTCAAAAGGGAGAAGGGCGTTGCGGTTCACACAAAGTCAAAGCCCGATCGGGTGATCGGGCTTTTTTCCAGGGCCAGCACGGGCTTAGCTCTGTGCTTGATGCAGTTCTTGCAGACGGTCAGCACCGCCTTCAGCTACGGAACCGGCATAGGCGCGTTCGTTGGCTTGTTCAGCACCGCCTTCAACCAGACCTTTCTGTTCCAGGCGATCACGGCCACCTTCGGCAACAGCGTTGCGTTCCATCAGGCGATCAGCGCCACCTTCAACCAGACCTTTCTGTTCCAGACGATCACGGCCACCTTCAGCAACGCCTTCGGTGTAAGCGCGTTTGTTGGCTTGTTCCGAACCGTTTTCAGTGATGCTGCCGTTGTAGTCGGTGTTGTTCTTGTCCGAAGCACCGCTGCGCGCCAGGGTTTGGCTGACGTGGGAAGCATCGGCTTTCACTTGTGGGGTGGCCTGTTCAGCAGCTGGCAGGGCAAATGCGCTGGTGGCCAGGACGGAAAGTACAAAGCTTGCGAGTAATTGGCGTTTCATGATGGGTTGCTCCTTGGGAGGGCGATAAATTGGGTACAGGGCTAATGCTACTCTTGATAAGTCGATATAAAAGTTCATAAACACAATGGTAATAATCAACAGAATTGATTGTTCTCGGCGAAGGCTCTATCTCGCAGGTCTCAAGCCCGCGCTTTTGCACCGTGGTGGGTATTTTCGACACGATCGTGGGTAACAACGGTGCGTGGTTGATGATTGAAATTGTCTGATTGGTCAGGAAAGGCGGTTTTTAGCGCTAATTCATCAATGGGGTTAAACCCCCGTGCCGTTTGTCAGTCGTAGCCATATAAGCTGTAGTCAAAACGTGCGCCGCAATGCGCCCGCTCAGTCGTAACCTGGAGTCCTGTGCAATGACGCGCACTCGTAAAATTCTCGCCTGGAGCTGCGCCAGCTTCGTTTTGTTAATCGCCATTGTGGTGTTGGTTTTGGTGTTCTTTGACTGGAACCGGATCAAGCCGCCGCTCAACGCCAAGGTCTCCGAGGAGCTGCATCGACCGTTTGCCATCAATGGCAACCTGGCCGTGGTGTGGCAGCGCGAGCCCGATGAAGGCGGCTGGCGCGCCTGGGTTCCGTGGCCCCACGTGATTGCCGAAGACCTGACCCTGGGCAACCCCGACTGGTCGAAAACCCCGCAGATGGTCACCCTCAAACGCGTGGAATTGCGTGTCTCGCCCCTGGCGTTGCTGGCCCAGCGTGTGGTGATCCCGCGTATCGACCTCACCGAACCGAGTGCGCAGTTGCAGCGCCTGGCCGACGGCCGCGCCAACTGGACCTTCAAGTTCGACCCCAAGGACCCGAATGCCGAACCCTCCAACTGGGTGGTGGACATCGGCGCCATCGGCTTCGATAAAGGCCATGTGACCCTCGACGACCAAACCCTCAAGACCCAACTCGACGTAGTGATTGATTTGCTCGGCAAGCCAATTCCCTTCGGCGAAATAGTCGGGGACGCCGACGCCAAGAAGGCCCTGGAAAAAGGCTCGGCGCCGCAGGATTACGCGTTCGGCCTCAAGGTCAAAGGCCAATACCACGGCCAGAAGCTCGATGGCACCGGCAAGATCGGTGGCCTGCTGGCGTTGCAGGACGCGGCCAAGCCGTTCCCGCTGCAAGCCCAGGCCAGGATCGGCGACACCAGCATCGCGCTGGCTGGCACCCTGACCGACCCGATGAACCTCGGCGCCCTTGACCTGCGCCTCAAGCTCTCCGGCAGCAGCCTGGGCAACCTCTACCCACTCACCGGCGTGACCCTGCCGGACTCGCCCGCCTATTCCACCGACGGCCACCTGATCGCCAAGCTGCATGAGGCCAGTGGCGCGTCGTTCCAGTATGAAAACTTCAACGGCAAGATCGGCAACAGCGACATCCACGGCAACCTTGGCTACGTCGCGAGTCAGCCGCGGCCCAAACTCACCGGCGCGCTGGTCTCCAACCAGCTGTTGATGGCCGACCTGGCGCCGCTGATCGGTGCCGATTCCAACGCCAAGCAAAAAGCCCGTGGCGGCGAAAGCAAGCAGCCGGCAACCAAGGTGCTGCCGGTGGAAGAGTTTCGCACCGAGCGCTGGCGCGACATGGATGCCGACGTTGAATTCACCGGCAAGCGCATCGTCCACAGTGCCGAATTGCCGTTCACCGACCTTTACACCCACCTGGTGTTGAACGACGGCCAGTTGAGCCTCGAGCCCCTGCGTTTCGGGGTGGCCGGTGGCAAGCTCGACGCGCAGATTCGCCTTAACGGGCGGACCACGCCGATGGAAGGCCAGGCCAAACTCACCGCACGTAACTTCAAGCTCAAGCAGTTGTTCCCAACCTTTGAGCCGATGAAAACCAGCTTTGGTGAACTCAACGGTGACGCCGACATTTCCGGACGCGGCAACTCCGTCGCAGCGCTGTTGGGCACGTCGAATGGCGATCTGAAGATGTTGATCAACGACGGCGCTATCAGCCGTGGCCTGATGGAAATCGCTGGGCTCAACGTCGGCAACTACGTGGTAGGCCGTCTGTTTGGCGACAAGGAAGTGAAGATCAACTGCGCGGCGGCGGACTTTGGCATCAAGTCCGGCCTGGCGACGACTCGTCTGTTTGTGTTCGATACCGAGAACGCGATCATCTACATCGATGGCACCGCGAACATGGCCAGCGAGCAACTCGACCTGACGATTACCCCAGAGTCCAAAGGCTTCCGCCTGTTTTCCCTGCGCTCGCCGTTGTACGTCAACGGGCCGTTTATCAAGCCGAACGCTGGCGTGAAGGCGGTGCCGCTGATGCTGCGTGGTGCGGGCATGGTTGCCTTGGGTGTGATTGCCGGCCCGGCAGCAGGTTTACTGGCGCTGGTGGCGCCGAGCGGCGATGAGCCGAACCAGTGTGCGCCGTTGCTGCAACAGATGAAGGAAGGCAAGGCACCAAAAACAGTGAAGGGCTAGCTGACAAAACCGGGAACCAAATGTGGGAGCGGGCTTGCTCGTGAAGGCGGTGGACCAGTCAAGAATGTGCCGACTGATCCACCGCCTTCGCGAGCAAGCCCGCTCCCACATGGGTTTTGCGGTGTTAGCTGTGTTAGTTACAGGTCCTTCAGAATATCCGCCATGTCGTCAGCGTGTTCTTCTTCCTGGGCCAGGATGTCTTCGAAGATCCGGCGAGTGGTCGGGTCTTTGTCGCCGATGTACTGGATGATCTCGCGATAGCTGTCTACCGCGATGCGCTCGGCCACCAGGTCTTCGTAGACCATCTCCTTCAGCGTATTGCCGGCCACGTACTGCGCGTGGGAATTCTTCGACAGCAGGTCGGGGTTGAACTCCGGCTCGCCACCCAACTGCACGATACGCTCGGCCAACTTGTCGGCGTGTTCGGCTTCCTGGGTGGCGTGCTCGAGGAATTCCTCGGCGGCGACATGCGCCTTGACGCCATTGGCCATGAAGTAATGGCGCTTGTAGCGCAGCACGCACACCAGTTCGGTGGCCAGTGATTCGTTGAGCAGACGCAGGATTTCCTGGCGGTCGGCGTCATAGCCTTCAGTCACGGCACCGTTTTCGACGTTCTTGCGGGCGCGGTCACGTAAAGTGGCTACGTCAGACAAATGTGAGTCAGTCATCTCATTCTCCTGGTACTAATCCGGTTTTGCGCCACGCTCTGCTGGCGTGATCGCTCCAAGTTGTGAGTCCCAGGCAACGCAAAAAGTTTTATCGGATTTTACAGAGCGTGCCCCGACAGCCGCGCTTCCTCCTGCAGCCATTCAAAAAACGCGCGGACTGGCGGGTGCCGTTCACGGCCCGGTACGCACAGGGCGCTGTAGCCGGCGCCGTTGACGCGTATCTGTGGCCGGTATTGCACCAGCAACCCGCTGGCGATGCTTTCCGAGACCAGGATATTGCTGGCCAACACCAGGCCCTGGCCGGCGATGGCTGCTTGCAGGGCATAGTGTTCTTCGTCGTATTCGCGCAGTGGCGAGGCGGGTTGCAACCAATCTTCCCCGGCCTTTTCGCACCAGGCCTGCCAGCCCAGGGCGTACAGCTTGGAGTTGTGCCAGCGCACGCTGATCAGGGTCGGGGTGCGTTCGCTCGCCAGGGCGACTTGTTCGGGGGAGCCATACACGGCGAAACATTCGTCGAACAGGCACAAACCGTACAGGTTCGTGTAGTCGTCGATGCTGTAGCGGATCACCAGGTCGACGCTGGCGTCCTGCTGCAAATCGACCACGGCGCAGTTGGTGTCCAGGCGCAGGCTGATATCCGGATGGGCGGCATAGAAGCGCCCGAGTCGCGGCACCAGCCACAGAGCGGCGAACGCCGGCGTAGTGGAGAGCGTGAGATTGCTGGCGCTGCGCTGCGGGCGAAGGGTGTCGAGGCTTTGCGCGACGTCCAGCAGGGCGCCGTGCAGGCTGTGGAACAAGCGCTCGCCGCGTTCCGTCAGGCGCACCTGGCGCGGAAGGCGCTCGAACAGTGGCACGCCGAGCCAGGTTTCCAGTGAGCGAATCTGGTGGGACACGGCCGTTGGCGTTACCGACAGCTCCTTGGCGGCGGCCTTGAAGCTCAGCAGGCGCGACGCCGATTCAAAGGCGCGCAGGGCGGTCAGGGGCAGCGAGGCAAACATATGAGGCTCCATGGATGAATTAAAATCATCCAGAACAACTATTGCTCATTTGTGAGGTTAGCCTGGCATCTCTAGATTTGTGGGCAAGAGAGGCGGCCAGTCAGGTTGCCTGAGTCTAGCGTGTGAAGGCCTACAGATGAAAAAAATGCTTGTTATCCATTCCAGTCCCCGCGGTGAACGTTCCCATTCCCGGCGCCTGGCCGAGGTGTTCCTGGCCGCCTGGCACGCCGCTAACCCTGACGCACACCTGAGCCGCCGCGAAGTCGGCCGTGCATCGATTCCCCATGTCAGCGAAGCGTTTATTGCCGCCAGTTTTCACCCCGAGCCGCAGTCGATGCCCTTGTCCATGCACGCTGATTTGCAACTGAGCAATGAACTGGTGGCCGAGCTGGTCGAGCACGAACTGCTGGTGATTTCCGTGCCGATGTACAACTTCGGGATTCCCAGCGGCCTCAAGGCCTGGATCGACCAGATCGTGCGCATGGGCCACACCGTAGATATCACTCAGGACAGCCAGGGCATCGCCCACTACCAGCCGTTGCTGTTGGGCAAAAAGGCGCTGATCATCACCAGCCGCGGCGGCAGTGGCTTTGGCCCGGGCGGGGAAAACGAGGCGATGAACCACGCCGATCCGCACCTGCGGACCGCGCTGGGGTTCATCGGCATTGAAGACGTCACAGTGATCGCCGCAGAGGGCGAGGAGTCCGACCCGAGTGTTTTCCGTCGCTCCTGCGATGCGGTCGAAGGCCAACTGCGCGATCTGGCCGGGAGCTTTTGAGGTGTCCTGGCTCTTCCTGCTGATCGCTGCCGGGTTTGAGGTGACGTTCGCCATGGGCATGAAGTACGCCGACGGTTTCACCCGGCTGTGGCCATCGCTGATCACCGTCATCGCGGCGGTGGGCGGGATCTATTTCCTGACCTTGGCCATGCGTGAACTGCCGGTGAGCGTGGCCTACCCGATCTGGACCGCCATTGGTTCACTGGGCACGGTGTTTCTCGGGTTTGCGCTGCTGGGCGAGAGCCTGACGCTGATCAAGCTGGTGTCGGTGGGCTTGATCGTCGCCGGCGTGGTCGGCCTTAAGTAGCTTCAGGCGCGCCGACATTGCTGCGAACCGGTGTCGTCCAGCGCTCCGACAAAATCACCCCGCCCAAGGTCAGCAAGCCGCCCACCAAGTGGTACATCGCCAGTTGCTCCTTCAACACCACTGAGGCAATCAACGCGGTGATCAGCGGCAGCAAATTGAAAAACAGCGTGGTGCGGCTCGGGCCGAGGGTCTTCACCGAATGCATCCACGCCAACGGCGCGAGCATCGAGGCCAACAGGCAGGCGTACAGCACCAGCGGGATATTCGACCAGCCAAGGCCGGCTTTGTCGGAGAGCAGGAACAGTGGAAACAGCACCACCACTGCCACCAGCACCTGCAAATACAGCAACACCAGCGGCGGCAAACGCAGCTGCCATTTTTTCAGCAGGGTGCTGTAGACCGCGTAGGCCAGCGTGGCCACCAGCATCATCGCATCACCCATGTTCAGCCCGTGTTGCAGCAGCGCGCTGAGACTGCCGGCGGAAACCACCACCACCACGCCGGCGAACGACAGCACGGCACCGGTCAGGGCGCCGAAGGTCAGGCGTTGGCCGAGGCTGATGATGGCGGCGGTGAGGGCCATCAGCGGCATCAGCGACAGGATGATGCCCATGTTGGTGGCCGAGGTCAGGTTCGCGGCGTAATACGCCAGGCTCTGATACACCGCCATGCCCAGCACGCCGAGGATGAAGATCTTGCCCAGGTTGGGGCGAATCAGCGACCAATTGGCGATGACGGGTTTGAGCATGAACGGGGTAAACAGCACGCCGGCCAGCAGCCAGCGATAAAAGCCGATCTCGGCAGGGAAAATCGTCCCCACCGCGAGTTTGTTGACCACGGTATTGCCGGCCCAGATAAAAATGGCCAGTAACGGATAAGCGTATTGCATCGAAAGGAGCCTGTTGCGTCTATGAGCGGCGATTATCCTTTGTCTGGATCGAAGCCTATACTTCGATCCAGCCATCCGACCTTTGTATCCAGACAATATGCCGAAGAAGTACATCAACCTTCCCGATTTCGACCAGTTGCCGTCCCCGGTGTATTTCCGCTATTCGGAATTCGAAGCCGACACCCATGCCAGTGCGCACCAGCATGCCTGGGGTTCTCTGGACTACTCGGCCCGAGGCGTGATGCGCTTTGAAGTGGCCGGCAGCCGCTTCATGTCGCCGCCGCAATACGCGGTGTGGATCCCGCCGAATACCCAACACAGTTCCTACAATGCCCAGGCGATTGTCTATCGCTCGGTGTACCTGGCGCCCGCGCTGTGCGAGCAATTGCCAGCGCAGCCGTGCACCCTGACCATCAGCGATATCCTCAAGGCGATCCTCAGTGATTTCGCCGAACGTGACGTCAACATTCCCGAGAATGAAGCCGATGTGCGCTTGGCCCAGGTGCTGGTGGACCAGCTTCGGCAGGCCCCGGTGCATGATTGTTTCCTGCCGTACGCCAGCCATCCCGGGTTACTCAGCGTGCTGGAGGGTATGCAGGCCGATCCCGGGGATAACCGCGCGCTGGCCCGGTGGGCGGGGCAGGTACATGTCAGCGAGCGCACCCTGGCGCGGCAATTTGTGCGTGAGCTGGGGATGAGTTTCGGCGAATGGCGCCAACGCCTGCGTTTCCTTGCGTCCATCGAAGCGTTGGACAGCCCGCGCAGCGTCCAGGAAGTAGCGTTTGACCTGGGCTACAGCACCGCCTCGGCGTTTATTGCGATGTTTCAGCGCCAGGCCGGCTGCACCCCGGAGCAGTACCGTCGGACGAATATTCGTAGCAGGTGAACGTGTAACAGGGTTTGACTACACTGCTGGGGAGGCCGTGCCCCTCGGCACGGTAACAGGGAGAAAACTCCATGAAGATGCTGCGTATTCCGCTGTTGATGATGGGCTTGCTGTTGTGTTCCCAAGGCTTTGCCGCAACTGCTGCACAGACGGCTCAGCAACAAAAAATGACCACTTGCAACGCCGAAGCCAAGACCAGTGGCAAAACCGGTGATGAACGCAAGGCATTCATGAGCACCTGCCTCAAGGCGGCCCCGGCGGCCAACGACGCCAAGACCCTCACGCCCCAGCAGCAAAAAATGAAAGACTGCAACGCCACGGCGAAAACCCAGGCGCTGACTGGCGATGCACGTAAAACGTTTATGAGCACCTGCCTGAAGAAATAATAGCCGGGTGCCATAGAAGGCTGCGACACTCGTACACAGCCCTCTGTTATCTGTAGGCGCGAGCTTGCTCGCGAAGAACGTCAACGAAAACGCGTTCATCCTGAATAAACGTGGCTTCCTTGCGTTTTTCGCGAGCAAGCTCGCGCCTACAAGTAACAGCATCCTTTAACGCCGTTCGTTTTGAGGCTGTATGCCAACGTTTTCTCAGCGTCACGTGTTGTTGTTGGTCAGTTGCGTGCTGATTTTTGGCGGGCTGCTGCTGGTTTTGCCGTTGAAGTTGCTGCCGAGCCTGTTGGCCGGGCTGCTGGTGTATGAGCTGGTCAACATGCTCACCCCGCAGTTGCAGCGGCTGATAGAAGGCCGGCGTGCGCGCTGGTTGGCAGTGGCGTTGCTGGGGACTTTGATCGTCAGCATCCTGACCCTGATCTTCGCCGGGGCCATCAGCTTCCTGCTGCACGAAGCGGAAAACCCCGGGGCTTCCCTGGATAAATTCATGGGCGTGGTCGACCGTGCCCGCGGCCAGTTGCCGCCGTTCCTCGATGCCTACCTGCCGGCCAGCGCCGCCGAGTTCCGCGTGGCCATCGGCGAATGGCTGAGCAAGCACCTCAGCGAATTGCAGTTGGTGGGCAAAGACGCTGCGCACATGTTCGTGACCTTGCTGATCGGCATGGTGCTGGGCGCGATCATCGCCCTGCAGCGGGTACCGGACGTCACCAAGCGTAAACCCTTGGCTGCTGCGCTGTTCGATCGCTTGCATTTGCTGGTCCAGGCCTTTCGCAACATCGTCTTCGCCCAGATCAAGATCGCCGCGCTGAACACTGCGTTCACCGCGATCTTCCTCGCGGTGGTGCTGCCGCTGTGCGGGATTCACCTGCCGCTGACCAAGACGTTGATCGTGCTGACGTTCCTGCTGGGCCTGCTGCCGGTGATCGGCAACCTGATGTCCAACACCCTGATCACCATCGTGGCCTTGTCGCTGTCGATCTGGGTGGCGGTGGCGGCGTTGGGCTACCTGATCGTGATCCACAAGGTCGAGTACTTCCTCAACGCGCGGATTGTCGGCGGGCAGATCAGTGCCAAATCGTGGGAATTGCTGTTGGCGATGCTGGTGTTCGAAGCCGCGTTCGGCCTGCCGGGGGTGGTGGCGGGGCCGATTTATTATGCGTACTTGAAGAGTGAGTTGAAGCTGGCGGGGATGGTTTAGGGATCCGCTTTTTGTGGCGAGGGAGCTCGCTCCCGCTGGGGCGCGAAGCGGCCCCAAAAAACCGGGCCTGCTACGCAGTCCAACGGGAGCAAGCTCCCTCGCCACACAAGCCCTGTAATCAGTAGCCGTAGCGCTTGCTGGCCTCAATCGCCAGACCACTGCCAATACTGCCAAAGATATTCCCTTCCACATGCTGCGCATTCGGCAGCATCGCCGAGATGCTGTGGCGCAGCGCCGGAATCCCGCTGGAACCCCCGGTAAAGAACACTGTGTCCACCTGAGCCACGTCCACCGAGGCATCGTTGAGCAACTGGGTCACGCTGTTGCGCACCCGCTCCAGCAAGCCATCGATGGCTGACTCGAACAATGCCCGACTCAATTCCACGCTCAACCCTGGCTCAACCCGGTCCAGCAGCACATGGCGGCTGTCCTGTTGGGTCAGCTGGATCTTGGTTTCTTCCACTTCCATCGCCAACCAGTGCCCGGCGCGCTGTTCGATCAGGTTGAACAAGCGGTCGATGCCGCCGGTGTCCTCGATGTCGTAGCGCATGCTGCCCAGCGCCAGCTTGGATTTCTGCGAGTACACCGAGTTGATGGTGTGCCAGGTCGCCAGGTTCATGTGGTGGCTGGTGGGCATGTAGGCGCCGCTTTTCATGCGGCTGCCGTAGCCGAACAGCGGCATCATGCCGGCCAGGGAGAGTTGCTTGTCGAAGTCGGTACCGCCGATATGCACACCGCCGGTGGCGAGGATGTCGTCGTGGCGGTTATCGATCTGGCGGCGCTCGGGCGACAGGCGCACCAGGGAGAAGTCGGAGGTACCACCGCCGATGTCGACAATCAGCACCAGCTCTTCTTTCTCGATGGTGGACTCGTAGTCGAAAGCCGCGGCAATCGGTTCGTACTGGAACGAGATGTCCTTGAAGCCGATCTTGCGAGCCACGTCCACCAGGGTGTTTTCGGCTTCCTGGTCGGCCATCGGGTCGTCGTCGACGAAGAACACCGGCCGGCCCAGCACCACTTCGTCGAACTCACGCCCGGCGGTGGTTTCGGCACGGCTCTTGAGTTGGCCGATAAACAGCGCCAGCAGGTCGGTGAACGGCATGGCCGTGCCCAATACACTGGTGTCGTGCTTGATCAGCTTGGAACCCAGCAGGCTCTTGAGCGAGCGCATCAGCCGGCCTTCGTAGTTTTCCAGGTACTCGTGCAGGGCCAGGCGACCGTACACCGGGCGGCGTTCTTCGAAGTTGAAGAACACCACCGACGGCAGCGTGATCTTGTCGTCCTCCAGCGCGATAAGCGTTTCCATGCCGGGACGAATCCAGCCGACGGTGGAGTTGGACGTGCCGAAGTCGATACCGCAGGCACGGGCTGGGGATGGGTTTTTCATGTCAATCGGGTTCCGGTTGAAAAACGGCCGCGCAGTGTATGCCACCCGCGTGCAGATGCGTAGGCCGACTATCCGCTAAATACAACGGACTTGTTACCTTGAAAGCCCGGTGTTTGCCCCCAAATCCTCCCCATACGGTTGGTGGCTGCAGGATTCTGCCCGCAGCGCCGATAAACTTCTGACGCACCCTTCGGTCACAAGATTGAGATCGGTCAATCCAGACGCCGCAAACAGGCGCATGCTGTGACGCTGGCAGTGCGATATCGATAACGGACGGTGATACTCCCGATGGACTTCAAAGACTATTACAAGATTCTCGGCGTCGAGCCGACTGCCGACGACAAAACGATCAAGGCCGCCTATCGCAAGCTGGCGCGCAAATATCACCCGGACGTGAGCAAGGAAAAGGACGCCGAAGCCAAGTTCAAGGACGCGTCCGAAGCCTATGAAGCGCTGAAAAGCGCCGACAAACGCGCCGAATACGACGATCTGCGCAAATACGGCCAGCATGGCCAGCCGTTCCAGGGCCCGCCAGGCTGGCAGAGCCGTGGCGGCTACGGTGGCGGTGGCCAGGACACCGGCGACTTCTCGGACTTCTTCAGCTCGATCTTCGGTTCGCGCGGCAATGGTTTTGGTGGTGCCCAGGGCCGTAGCGCCGGGCGCCGGGGGCAAGATGTGGAAATGGAACTGCCGGTCTTCCTTGAGGAGACCCTGTCCAACGAGTCCAAGCAGGTCAACTTCCAGGTGCCGCAATACAACGCGGCCGGCCAGCACGTCAGCAACACCACCAAGAGCCTGAACGTGAAGATCCCGGCCGGTGTGGCCGACGGCGAGCGCGTTCGCCTCAAGGGCCAGGGCGCGCCGGGGATTGGCGGTGGTGCCAATGGTGATCTGTACTTGATCATCAAGTTTGCGCCACACCCAAAATTCGATGTGGAAGGTGAGAACCTGATCATCACCCTCCCGCTGGCCCCGTGGGAACTGGCGTTGGGCACGGAAGTGGCGGTGCCGACCCTCACCGGCAAGATCAACCTCAAGGTGCCGGCCGGCAGCCAGAACGGCCAGCGCATGCGCGCCAAGGGCCACGGCTTGTTGAACAAGGCCGGGCAGCGCGGTTACCTGTTTGTGCAACTCAAGGCGGTGATGCCGAAAAACACCGACGACGAGGTCAAGGCGTTGTGGCAGGAACTGGCACAAAAAGCCGCCTTCGATCCAAGAGAATCATGGAGTAGCTAACGATGAGCAGTCCCCGTTTGGTTCAAGTGAACATGGCAGAATTCTGTGAGGCCACCGATTTGTCGGTGGCCTACGTGATCGAAATCGTCGAGCACGGCATCGTTGAACCGGTGGGGACCAGTCCCGAGTCCTGGCGCTTCACCGATTACGAACTGGCCCTGGCCAAGCGCGCCTCGGCGCTGCAAAAGGACCTGGAGCTGGAATGGGAAGGCGTCGCCCTGGCGCTCGACCTGCTGGAAGAAGTCCAGCAACTGCGGGCCGAGAACCAGATGCTCAAGCAACGGCTGGGGCGGTTGGTGCAAACGCCCTGAATCCATCAGGTGATGCTGCAGCGCTCCTTGCACGGCACCCAGTCGCGCTGGGTCAGCGAGCGAATCAGCTGTGCGTCGTCCACGGCCAGTTGCAGCTGCACATTTTCAGCCTGGGTTGCGTAGGCCTCATCGCCCAGGGCGCCCGCATCGTGTTCCTCGGATAACGCATTCAAGCGCACGTGATAGGGCTCCCTCAGGGCGCTGAACTCATCGTCATAACGGTTGCGAATAAAGGCCTGCCAGAATTCGCGTCCCAACAGTGATTGGACGAACTCCTTTGAGTCGTCCAGCCGTTTGATTCTGACAGCGGTGTTTTCCAGCATCTGCTCAGTCACGTCTCCGGATGCGAGGTAGCGAGCCTCGATGGGCTGACCGGGTAGGTCAAGGCGCTG
The DNA here is from genome assembly GCF_052682255.1 of Pseudomonas sp. 32A. NCBI lineage: Bacteria > Pseudomonadati > Pseudomonadota > Gammaproteobacteria > Pseudomonadales > Pseudomonadaceae > Pseudomonas > Pseudomonas sp. 32A. Next base: position 448,465 of record NZ_JBQYLY010000001.1, read on the forward strand.
GGTCAAGCCAATGCGGTAGGCCAGGCGGATTTCAATATCCTCCAGTTTTTCCAGGGCGGCGACTTTTTGTGCCGGACTCATGGCCGACATGCGAATCGCACCTTCTCGAACCCGAATGTCGCCGCTGGCCGACTTTTCCACCTCGTCCAGGCGGAAAAGGCCTTTGGCCAATTTGTAGAGTGCCGGCCCCGCCTCGCCATCGCTGGCCCCTTGTATGGCTCGCCACGTCAGCACCTTGATTTCCATGTCACTGAACACCAGGGCCGCCCGATCGCCGCAGCGCGGGTCACTTGCCAGGTTGAACAGCTCTTCACGCAAGCCATCGTCCTGGGCCGCATCGAGTAGTTGCCACAGACGCGTTTGCAGGCCGGCATAGTGCCTGCGGTAATCCGCCGATTCTTTGAGGTTGTTGAGTATGTCGAGGAAGGCTTGCGAGCCGGGTTTTTCGGCGATCGATTCCCACAACGTGCGCTTTTCGGCGATTTCCCCGGGGGATAGCTTAACCATCCAGTGCTGGAAGGCCGGCTCCGGAATATTGTCCACGACCTGTACTTGCGGTGCCCTGACTCCCGCCGCGGGCCGGGGCGCCCGATAGCGCATCGCGAGTGGGTGTCGGCGTTCTTCTGTCTCGGGGTAGCGTGAGGCAACATTGAGCCAATATTCAGCCAGTTGCCCCCGGGCTTCCACGGTCAACGGGTTTCCTACGATAAATGTGACGTTATTGGTGCGGATGGTAGAGACGGCGTGCTCGGGCGCCGGGTTGACGAGGGCGGCGGGCAGCTGCGTGATGCGATTATCGCTCAGGTCGATGATATCCAATGCCTGGCGCGGCTCCAGCCCCTGCGGCCATTCGGTGATCCCGGTGTTTCTCAACCACACCCCGCGCAGGTTTGGCAGGGTACTGAAGTTGGGGGTGCGCCCCAGGGGGTTGCCGTCCAGTCTGATCATCTTGAGTGAGGTGAGTCCGTCAAGCACATCCGTGTCGGCCTCGGTCAGAGACAGCCGGTTGCCCTTGAGGTCAAGACGGGTGAGCCGGTTCATCCGGGCAACGCTGGACGGGATTGAACGCAACTCGTCGTTCGACAGTTCGAGCCAGCGGGTGTGGCTGAAATGGCCGAGAAACTCATCCAGGCTGTACAGGGATCGCATGCCCTGCAGTTTGATTGACCCTACGTGGCTGAAATCCGCTTCCAGCGCAGGCAAGTCACCGATGCTCAAGCCGAGTGCTTCAAGCGTGTAACCGAAGGGAGAACCATCACTGGCCAGGGCTTTGGGTGTCATGCGCCGCCAGCATTCTTTGAGGTTCCGGGCGAATTGCCTGCGGTGGCTGGCATCCCCTACGCGAAGGTTGGCGTCGTCGGCGGATACCAGGAACCTTTGTGTGGCCCAGGCGTCCAGTTGGGTGTTCAAGGTGTGCCATTGGCCTTCCAGACGCGTCAGTTCGGCCGACGCCCCGTCACCTGCATTCAGTACGAGTCGCTCGTTTTCTTCCTCGCTGAATCCGGGGAAAAGCTCCCTTGCCCGCAGCATTTCGTCGGTGTGGCTCAGGGGGACTTCAAAGGCGCCAGGTTGGCCGCCGTTGCGCCAGCCCGGGCGAGTTTGTGAAAGGCGAGCGATGTACGCCCGCATCTGCCGGTTGGCTTGCGGGGTGAACGGGTTGTCGCGCAGGCGGGTCATGCGGTTGAGACGGATGCTGGCTTCCACATTTTCGGGGGCTGGGTTGAGCAGGCTGTCGGGCACCGCGCTCAGGTAATTGCCGGACAGGTCGACCTCCCTCAGCTCCGGCAATTCCAGCAGGCCCGAGGGCCACTGGTTGATCCGGGTGTTACGCAGCTCCAGCTTGCGCAATCGCAGCAGCGGGCTGAAATCGGGCAGGGTGCCCAAGGGGTTGTCGTTCAGGCACAGTTCTTCCAGGCGGCTCAGGGCGGCCAGTTGGCCGGCGCTGGTTTCGGTCAGGCGGATGGCATTGGCGGACAGGTCCAGGTGCGTCAGCTCCTTCATTGCGGTGATGGCTTCGGGCAGTTCGGTCAGTGTCTGGCGTCCGAAACCGCCGATTTGCATGAGCTTCAACCGTTTCAGATGGGGGAAGTTTCCAAGGAACTGCTCGGGGTTTTCGGTGAAATTCACGTAGTCGAGAACCAACTCCTCGACATGGCCAAAGTCGGCGTTCAGTTTGGGCAGGTTCACCTGGGCACTGATTTCCAGTCGGTGCCCGGTAAATGCCCCAGCACGGTCCACGGTCTGTCGGCGCCAGCAGGCTCTCAACGCATCGGCCACCGACTGCTCTCGGCCTCCCGGGTTTACTTCAAATGGACGCCGGCTCGTATCTTCACGGGCACTGCGTTTCACCCAGTCCTTGAGTGCGCGGTCGAGGGCGGCGTATTGGTTTTCCCGGCGCGTTAACTCACTGCGCACATCGCTCCCGAGAGTCTCAATGAAGGCGCTGGCTTGTTCGTCGCTGAAACCCGGATACAGCTTGCGCACCCGCGTATGCGGGCTGCGCAACTGATTGAGTTTGTGCAGCGGGGAGCCGCCCCGCAGGCGCAGGTTTCCCGCCAAGGGTTTGCGCAATACCGGGTGTTCCAGCAGCACCGAGCGCAGCTCATCCCGGGCCAATGGCGTTTGTCGCACTCGCTGCTTCAGGGTGTCGGCGTCCCATGCCGCTTCGCCCAGGGCTCGGCGCTGGCCTTGCTCGAGTCGCGCCAGAACGGCGCCATACAGGTCGGTGGCGCCGAACGATCCGTCTTCACCCATCGCCAGCACCAGCGGCGGTGCGTCGGCCTCTGGACCGACGGCGTCGATCAGTGGGCCCTGTTCGCTGCCCAAGCGGATTTCCACCCGCAGGCTCGGGTCCCAACCCGGCAAGCTGGGCAGGGTATGCAGGGCCAGACGCCGACTGTCCGGGCTCTGCAGGGTGTCGAGGAACAAGCCTTCATAGGCCCGTGCCATGCGCACTTGCTGCTGGCTTTCGCGCGCCAGGGCGGTGAGCCTTGGTGACAACGGCTGATGGCCACTCAGCGCGGTTAAATCCGCGTCCGTGGCGGTTTCCAGCAACTGTCTGGCAACCTCCGCCGGCAGGCCGGAAAACCTGTCCATGAGCTGCTGTACCGGGGGCGAGCGGGTCAGGTTATGGGCGCGGTAATCCGCGTCGAACAGCGAGGTCCGGCTGTCCCGGGCGGCCTGGGCAACTTCGCGGCGCCACAGCAGCGTCTGTTCGTCCAGTACCCGGGGAGTCGGGTCGAGGACCGCCGGATAGGTCAAGCCTCGGTGCGCCAGCACGCGCTCGGTGATCGCCGGGTCGGCCAGCGCGTAATCCAGCGGGTCGTCACTGCCCATCTTCTCGATAAACGTCTCGATCCGCTGATGGATGCCAAAGCGCGCCAGGCTGTCGCTCAACAGGGCGGGCGGCGGTTGCAGGTCTACATGCAGTTGGCGCAGTTGATCGGCGCGAGTGCCACTGGCCAGGCGCACCTGTTCCAGTTGCGCGTCGCTCAAGCCTCGGGTGCGGTAACCCAGGCGACGCATCAGCGTCGGGCCGTCCCACGTCAGCGGCTCTTCACCTTCATGCAGCCAGGCGCCCGCGCCGTTATGCGCCACCTGCGGGGCATAAGCGTCGGTGCGCGTGGGGTGTTGTATGCGATAGGTGTCGCCGTCGGGCTCGGATTTGACGGCATAGAGTTGATCGTCGAGGGGCAGCAGCGGCTGCTGGTCGTGGCTGTGCAAGCCCAGGTCATCAAACGTGGCGTCCTTGGGCAATACGACGGGGCTGTGATAAGGGGCCAGGTCGGGCTTCCACAGCCGTTGCTCGCCACTTGGCAAACGAACCGGCTTGAGCCCTTGTACCAACGCGGGTGTTGGCGGTGCAGCGAGCTTTTGCAGACCTTTCCCCGCGCCGGCCAGCAGCGCCATGGCGGCCAGGTTTTGGGCGACGTCGAACCAGTGCGCCTTGGCCGTGTCCCGGTCGCCTTCGCCCCAGTCGATCACGCCTTCGAAGGTTTCGTAGAGCAATTGGCCCGCCATGGCCGCCAGCATGATTTCGCCGAGCACCGGGACGAACGCCAGTCCCAGGCCGAGCACGGTAGCGCCGGCCTCCAGCCAACGGGCGATTTTTTGCGCGCGCACCCGGGCGTCGACATCGGCCGTGGGCACTGCCTGGTCGCGCGCATCGTCGAGGGCCTTGTCGCGGCCATGCTCGAACAGGTTGGTCCACAGGTCGACGTTGTCTGCCCACAGGGCGCCTCTTGATACAACCATCAGGTACAGGTCGGGAGCGTCCGTCTTCACCACCCTGCAGCCGGTTTTCGGGGGGGGAAGCGTCTGGGGCACGACCGTCGCCGTCAATGCCGGGAAGGCCAGTTGCAGCATCGTCTGGGTCACCGGCGAGCGCACCACTGCGTCGACGGCGGCGGTGGCGTCCGCAGCGGGTTCGGTAAACCGGTTGAAGAACGCCGGCTTGTCATGCTCATTGAGAAACTGGCTGAAAAAATGCTGGTAGCTCGTGGGCGTCGGGCGGTTGTTATTGCCGGATTCGCTTGGCGCTTTGTCGCGCGCCACCCACTGGCGGTTCAGTTCGGTTTTCAGCGCATCAAGGCTGTTGTAGCGCTTGAGCGGGTGCTCCGGATCGTGGGGCAGGTAGACGATGAAGTCGGTGGCATAGCGATATTTTTCCACCGGTGTAAACACCACGCTCCCCATGAGCGCGCGGTCTATCACGCTCAGGCAACTGAACCACACCGGTTTGCCGCCCAGCGTCGGGTTGCGTTCGCCGTCGACCACCTTGAGCACCATGGTGAAGTCATCCGGGAGAATGTCCTGCTTGAGCAGCGCCAGGTACGCCGCAGCCCTGAGGGCATCCTTCTGGCTGGTGATCACCGCGTCGCGCAACCGGGTGGCGGCAGTCTCGTCGGTGGGCAGTAATGTTTCCTTGAGGTGCGCCTGGTAGCGGGCACCCACGTCCAGCGTACGGCACAGCCTGATAAAGGCGGGTACGGTCAGCGCCGGGCCGATTCTGGGAGAGGCGCCTTCCCGGTCCGGGTATTGGGTGAACCCGGAGGCGGGGTCGAATGCGCCGTCTTCACCCTCACTGGCTTCAAAGTTATGCAGGGCAGCCTGCACCAGCGACACCTCCAGTACTTTGTATTCGCCGGCCTTGATCCCCAGGGTGCCGAGCCTCAGCGGCTCATACAAACGAAGAGAGGTGCCTTCGACATCCACGGTGAGGTTGAACTGTTCTTTCAGCGCGCCGCTGAGCAGGCCTATGGCGAAGGGCTTGAGTGCCTGGACGCTGGCCAGGTGTTGATCCACCGCATGTTGGGATTTGAAACTGGTTTCATTGAACGCCTTCAACGTTCTTCGCTGCAGCGGCGACAACCTGTCCATCCACTGCGCCTGTTCGAGCCTGGCCTGTTTCAACGCTTCAATGCGGTGGGCCGGCGCCTGCACCAGCCAATCCGGAATGGCCTGGCGAATCAACGCACTGTTGTCGTCGGAAGATGAGAGGGGAGTAACGGAGGGGGCATCCTGCATGGGGGCATTCCTTTGGGTAAGCAAAGGAAAAAGGCTACTGAAAACCGCTGTGGATTAATAAGTCGAAAAGCCGCTGGATAGCACGCAATAGTTAACGCATCAGCCGCGGATTACCTATGGATCGACGACTTAATTACCCCATGGAAATCCCCCCGTGTGCATCCAGCGCTGTCAGCGCTTTTTGAGTGCTTGCCCATGGGCAAATCCATTCAAATAGCTACCGCCGAGTGCCGGGGGCGACTGATTAAGGTCATTGCCTTAATTTCCCTATCGGTACTCGTTTATGCCAGCACCTCAAGCTTCCGCCTCGCTCCTGCCGGGCGGCGAAGGGCGTCACTATGCACAGATCAAAGCCGCCATCCCCGAAAGCCTGATCAGCGCATCTCCTGCCCTGCGTGCAGCCATCACGCAGGCCAAGCCAGAGATCCCCGCCTGGTATGCGGCCACCACCCCGGCACAGAAGGCCGCGCTGCAAAACCTGTTGGAGGCGAGCATCAAATCCCACACTGCACTGGAGCAAGCGACCGGCAAGGTGCAAGAGGTCAACGCCTTCGCCCGGCCATTGCTTGAAGCCGCGTTGAAGGCCGCCGGGTTTGAGCTGGACGTCAACCAGGTGCATCTGCGCCTCTATGTTCCGGTCGAAGGACTCGCGACAGGCTACCGGACCAAGACCTTGTCCCTGTTGCAAGCGGCCTTGAACAATTTTGAAGCGCGCGAGACCGGCGCCGGGTTCTTCAGCAGCGATTCAGGGTTTATCACCGCTCCCGGCGCGGATGGTCGTTTCGAACGCTATACCACGACCCTGACGATCGAGGCCTTTGCCCGGTTATGCCGCGACCTTGACCTGGGCAGGCTGTACCAGGAACACCTCACTACCTACCTGCTGCCGTTGCAAACCGTGTCCAGGAACCTGCTGCGTGAGCGCTTTATCAACCGGCAAAAGGACGCCTTCAGGGCCGCCGCCTACGTGGCGTTGCTCAAGGGGGATATTGGCAGCGACGACCACGCGCTACTCATGCGCATCGCCAATGGCGAGCGGCGCATCAAGCTCGGCGACAAGCAGGTCTGGCACCGCTGGCCCAGTATCATGGAACTGCAAATGCACGGCTGCCTCATGATCGACCCGAGCGTGGAGCACCGCTATGGGAGCTGGCTTATCGTCTACATCCCCGACCACCCCGAGCACCCCATCAAACGCTACGAAACCTTTGCCGACTATGCAGAAGAAACCACTCGCGAGCTGACTACTTATAAAACCGAGGATTACTGGGATAGCCGAGGCGTTCAGGTTACGGCGCACCAACAGTTTTTCTCGCGGTTTATCGGCCACAAATCCCTCGCTTACTATTACGGACGTTTCACCGAAAAACGCGCCGATGAACCACTCAGGCGCGTGGCCCTTGGTCCTGATCCGGAATGGCGAAGGTACTACGCAAGAAGGTCGGTTGCTGAGCTCCAGGCGATCAATGCCGTCATAAAGTCCCCGCGACATATCAGCCGCACACCGCAGGACCAGCCCAACCTGAATCTCAACGCCCACCCGATCAGGGGCCTGTGGATCGATGTCGACCTGTGGGACGAGCTGTATGTGGACATGCGCAAACGCGCACTCGACGATGCGTTGAGCATGGCGATACCTACCGCTCAAGCCGATGCGGCTGGCGGCGAGCGGCGGATGGCGCATCTGATGAACATCGGCCTGTTCACCTTGAACCTGGTGTCGATGTTCATTCCGCCCTTGGGGGCATTGATGGCGGTGGTCACGGCCGGGCAACTGCTGTACGAAGTGCTGGAGGGCGTGGTTGAACTCGGCCAGGGTGACCGCGAGGCGGGCTGGGCGCATATCGGTGATGTCATGGAAAACCTTGCTCAGTTGGCAGTGGGCGGCGCGGTCTTGCATTTCAGCGTGTCGCCGTTTATTGAAGGGCTCAAGGCGGTCAGGCTGCCGTCGGGAAAGGCACGCTTGTGGAAGCCGGACCTCGCGCCCTATGTGCAGGACATCCGACTGCCTGCGGGCTCGATTCCCGACTCGGCGGGCTTGCATACTGTCAACGGGCGGCAGGTGGTGTCGGTGGATGGCAATCGCTACGTTGTGAGCGCCCAAGACGACCCGGGCGTATATCGGGTCCGGCACCCCAACAGGCCTGGTGCGTATGAACCTCAAATCGTCAACAACGGCTCAGGCGCCTGGACTCATGAGGCCGATGAGCCCCTGACGTGGCAAGGCGCCCCGCTGATGCGGAGACTGGGCCATGTGATGGAAGGCCTGAGCGATACGCAGTTGGAGCAGGTGCGCAAGATCAGTGACACCGACGAAAGCGTGCTGCGCCGGCTGCACGTGGAAAGCGAGCCTACTCCAGCAATCACACTCGATACGGCAGTACGCCTGCGGGCTTACGAGCGTGCCGAAAGTTTGAGCCGGCAGATTCTTGCGGGGTCGATGTCGATGGAGCTGGGCAGCTACGCGGCGTCGTTGATGGTGGAAATGCCCGGCTGGCCCTCCGGCAGGACCATCGAAGTATTTGAAGGCCAGGGCGCAAGCAGGACGGCTGCCCTGTACGGCCAACCTCATGCACCCGGGACGGAGTTGATCAGCATCAGCCGCATAGACCTGTTCGGCGGCAAGCTGCCCGCGTTGGTCGTCGAGAGTTTGTCCGAGGAGCAACTTAAAGCGCTGCTCGGTCAGAACATGCCTTACGGGGCCGGGCTGCGTAGCCAAGCGTTGCAGACTCGGCTGGGGAACCATGCAAAACAGTCGCTGCGGCGGGTCTTCGACAGCCTTTACCTCGGACGGTCATCACCTGGCAGCGCTGAACTGCAACTGTTTGCACGCGACTTCAAAAGCTTGCCCACATTGATGGTGCAGGAGCTGTTGGACGGTGCCACCGTCAAGCAGCGGGCGGCCTTGGTTACCAAAGGCAAGATTCCCCTGGAGCTGGCGCAGCAAGCGCGCCGCAAACTCGGCGAATTGCGCCTGGCCCGGGCGTATGAGGGGCTGTACCTGGATGCATTGGCCAATGCGGACACTGAAGCCCTGGTGCTCAATACCCTGGAGCGCCTTCCCGGTTGGCGGGACAACCTGCGCATTGAAGTGCATGAAGGCTCGGTAAGCGGACGCTTGCGTGCCAGCTATGGCTCACCTGAGGCCACTAACGTCAGGCTGCTGGTGCGAGTGGGTGAGGGTCAGTATCAGGCGTTGGACACCCAAGGCAACGAGTTGCACGGGGTCGATAGCTTGTACGATTCCTTACAGCACGCACTGCCGGATGCCTACCGGCAGTCCATTGGGTTGCCCCATGTCGGACAAGGCGCGCAGTTAAGAGTGAAACTGCAGGACCACGCCCTGTCTCGCAGTGCCTTGCGCAAGGTGTTGAAAATGCAATCCGCTCAACCGTTTTTCAAACCGTTATCCCAGCTGTCGGGTGGCAGGCGTGGGTATCCTTTAAGCGTACGCGGTGGGTGGGCGTTTGAGCGGGAGTTGCAAGCACGTATTCGTTACTTGTATCCGGACATCACCTCCGACGAAATTGCCCAGTTGCGCCCCTTCGGCAATCCACTCAACGACAGCTGGCTGAGGGCGCTCGAAAGCGAATTCAGCAACCTGACCCAGACATTGCGGACCTGGCAGATCAGCGCCCGCGAAGGTGAGTTGACGAGCGGCCCCGCTGCCGACCGGATCTACCGGGCCAGGGGGCGGATCGTCAAGGCCATCGATAAGGCCTGGCGCAGAATCGGCCCTCGGGATATTGACCACAACGGTCAATATCGCGGCCAGGCCATCGAGTGGGCGGAGGTTGAATTGCGTCAGCAGTTGCGCACCCTGCCGCCATTGCAGGCCGACTTTGGTCACGTCAGCAAGCTGACCCTGCGCAGCATGGCCTTGACCAGTGACGACGTCGACGGGTTTGTTTCCAACTTCCGCGGCCTGCGCCGCTTGGCCGTGCAAGCCTGCCGGCTGACGCGGTTGCCGCCGGCCGTTGCCACCATGCCGCACCTGACCGAGTTGTATCTGGGAGGCAATGAAATAGTCCTGAATCCGCAAAGCGTCATGGTTTTGAGCAACCTGAAACAGCTCAGGGAGCTGTCGCTTGAAAGCAATCCGTTGGGTCTGGCGCCGGACGTGAGTCGCATGCCTCATTTGAGCCAGCTGTGGCTGGCTGAAACAGATTTGGAGGAGTGGCCTGCCAGTGTGTTTCGCCTGCCGCGACCACGGCGCTTCATTCTGGATTTGCGTGACAACGCCCTTATCCGCGTGCCCGTATTTGCGCCGGGTTCTGATAACGCTCGGATCATCGCGCGCACCACGCTCTCCCGTGAGTTGCTGGATGCTGAAGAATTGAACAGCTTCAGGTTGTACATCGAGGCGGCCGGTAATGATCCGGATCGTGAGCTTCCTGCCAAAGGTCAGGCCGATAGCAAGCTCTGGAAAACAGGATTGACCGAAGATGAATGGCAATCCAAGCAGCGACTGTGGCAAATGCTGGAGGACGCCTTCGGTTCCGAAGCGTTTTTCAAAGAGATTCGCAACCTGTCCAAATCAGGGGATGCCGTGATCGAGGGTAAGCGCTACCTGCCGGAGCTGACTGCGAAAGTGTGGCGCATGCTGGAGGCCATGGGCGAAGACGCCGAGTTGCGAGAGGAGCTGTTTCGCATGGCGCAATTCCCCACCGCCTGCGTGGATGCGGGCGCACAGTTGTTCAATGCCATGGGGGTTGAAGTGTTGTTGCGCTCGGCCTATGCCAGCGAGGACATCAATGTGGTGAGACGCAGCGTGCTCAAGCTGGCCAGGGGCAAGTGGCGGCTGGATGAGTTGGGGCGGATCGCTCATGAGCGCGTGGCAGAACTGATCAGTCAAGGCGCCAGGTATACGGAGTATGACCAACAGGGCAGGTTGGTCACTCATTACGACAACGCAGGTAATGAGATCCCGCCTATTGATGAGGTCGAGATCTACCTGGCCTACACCGCCTCGCTCTCCGCCCGCCTGGACTTGCCGTGGCAGGCCAGAACCATGCTGTACCGCGAAGAGTATGTGACGCCGGCCATGGTGGAGGCGGCGTACGAGCGCGTGACAGCGCTGGACCAGGGTGAGCAACTACGCACCCACCTGATCGAGCAGCCGATGTGGAAGGAATTTCTGGAGCGGGCCCACAAGGAGGAATACTCGAGCATTGCCAGGAAATCCGAAGCATTGCTCGACTACGAGGACGCACAAGCGCAATGGGCCGGGGATGGCGGCTTATCCGATGCAACCAAAGAGGCGCTACGTGACACCATCGACAGGACCGTCGCCATCCTCGGTCGATCACCCAGTAACAGCCTGCCGGGAACCGTCATGACTCGGGCTGAATACGATGCCTCGTTTGCCAGCATCGACAGTGAGTTGAAGGCGCTGAGCGAAACACTCACCGACCAGGCGATCAGTACCATCCTCGGGGCCTAGAACACAAAACAGCCCCGAGCCATCGGCAACACATCTGCCGGCTCGCCCCATCCCTGAAGCAACTATGTAGGCTTTTCACCTCGGGTCACTCCCTAAACTGCGGGCTTCACAGTCCGTCATGGAGGACCCGATATGCCCGCTTCACTTACCCCCGCCGCCGCAGGTGCCTTCCAGGCTGACCTGCGGGGTGTGCACTACCACTTCCTCAAAGACCGCGTGCCCGACTGGTTCAACCAGGCGACAACACAACGCCAGGAAGAACTCGCCAGCCACGAAATGCAGTTGCCCAGCTGGTACCTCGCGGCGGCACCGCAGGCCAGGGCGGTTCTGTGCAACCGAAACGTTCAGTACCGCGAGGCCTTGAACCGCATTGAGCATTCGCTGGGCACGATCAAGGAAATTTCGGCATTCGCCGAGCCATTGCTCAAGGCCGCAATCAAGGCCACGTTCCAGCAGGAGCTGGACGTAACGCAGGTGTATTTCGCGCGTAAATACGGTTTTAAAAGCCGCGACGACCTGTTTGGCTTTTTTGTGTTCGACCAGCCAGGCGAGGCGGCGCAGCGCTACGAATACCGTGGCGTTTCACTGCTTGAGGCGGCCCTGGCCAATTTTGAACCTGACGAAGAGCAATCGAGCCCGTGCAGTGATTGCCAGCTCATCACCACCTGGAGCAGCTACGACGGTGAGGTTCTCCCGACGTTTGCGGCGGTCAGCGCCCAGGCTTTGCCCATCGCCCCGCATGCGTTCGCCAAGCTGTGTCGCACCCTGGACTTGGGCAGGCTGTATCAGCAACACCTCAGTGCCATTGTCTGGCCGGAGGATGGCGTCGAGCGCCTGGTGCTGGAGCGTCAGCTGGAGGAGCATCACCGCCAACAGTTGGCCCTGAGTGTTGAAGTCGGGCATAACCAGGCTGGCAAGTGGGGCATCAGCGCCACGGCGTATCAAGTGCTCCAGCAGGTACTTGCCAATCGCTCGGACGTGACACTGGATGGCCAGCCGCTGACGTTCGCCGCGCTGAAAATTTTCGGTTGTACGCTCGTGGGGCCGCTGTTGATTGGCCCGAACCGTCAGGGCAGCGACCGCGTCGAGCGCGTCCTGGTGTTTATCCCGAATGATCCACAACAGCCGCTCAAGGAATATGCCTCGAGTGGCGAATTCATGGATGACCTGCGCACGCGCCTGCACAGTGGGTCCTACCGACGCTTTTTCAGCCGGTTCATACCGCTGCGCCAGCAAGGGGGTTTCTTTGCTCGGTTCAATGCTTTGTATAAGCCAGGCAAAGGCACCCATGGTGGTGAGGATTTTCCGCTCCCGCCAAAGCCGGCAAGGCTGGAACTGGACGAAGCACCCATTACCACAGACCTTTGGGTACACCTGCGCCAGGAGCAGGTGCGCAAGATTTTTGCCGATGCGCGGGCTGTCGCGGTACCCACCGGCGATGAGGATCTCAAGGCGCGAGTAGACCGGCTGAACAGCTACGTGGACGCGGTGACCGGTGTGTTCAACCTGGCGGCGTTCGTCGTGCCGGGCCTCGGCCCGATCATGCTGGCGGTGGGCGCCGCACAGATGTGCAGTGAAGCTTATGAGGGCATTGAAGCCTACGAGCAGGGCGATATCAAAACCATGTGGGCGCACTTTTCCAGCGTGGCGCTGAACGCAGCTTTTATCGCCACCGGGGCCAAGGTGCTGCCTCAGGTCCAGCTGTCGAGCCAGGTGGATCGGCTCAAGCCTGTCACCCTGGCCAGCGGCAAACCGGCGCTATGGAATCCGGACCTTGCGCCCTACAAAATACCCGTCGAACTGCCCGCCGATGCCAGGCCAAATGAAATCGGCCTGTACACCCACAATGGCCAGACGATCCTGCCCCATGAGGGCGACTACTACCGGGTCAGCCAGGACGCGCAGACCGGCCACTATCGCATCCAGCATCCGACGCGCCCCGAAGCGTATGCACCGGAGTTGGAAACTGACCATGCCGGCCTGTGGAGCCATGAAGTTGAAGAGCCGTTGACCTGGGACCGCCCGACGCTTATGCGCCGCCTGGGTCTGACCGGCGAGCTGAGTGCCGAGCGCCTGGAGCAGGCTCGCGAGGCCAGTGGTGTGAGCCTGGATACCTTGCGCCAGACCTACAGCGAGCACGAGTCGTTACCGTTGTTGTTTGGCGACACCCTTGAACGTTTCAAGATTCACCAGCAGCTCAGCACCTTTGTCGAGCAGATGCACAGCAGCGAGCCCGCCGTCTACGCCAAGGCTGATCCGGCGTTGCAACTGCACATCATGCAGCGCCGTGGCCTGCTGCCTGAAACACCCCCATTGCGGGTGCTCGACCACCAGGCCAATGTGCTCTGGGACGACCCCGCGGCGCCTGCGTTGCCGCGCCGGGTAGTGGTACTCAGTGCGCGAAACCTGGCGCGCGGCGAATTACTCAAGGAGGTGCTGTACACCTTGCAAGGCATTGACCCCGCACTCAGTGACATCCCCGGCAACCCCGAGGACTCGCTGGAGGTGCGCGCCGGCAAGTTGCGCCAGGACCTCGGCCAGGCCGTGGATATCTTCAAGGCCGGGTTGGTAGAGGAGCGCTACAACCGCTCGACCGTCAGCCGTGATGCCGATGTGCAACTGGTCCTCGATAGTTACCCGAGGTTGCCGGTGGCGGTAGCCGGGCGGTTGCTCAAAGACCTCGATACAGCCGCGTTGCAAGTTTTTCGCGACACTGGGCGGCTGCCTGAAAACAGCGCCGGACTCGCTAAGTGGTGTGAACAGGAAACCCGTGTATCGCGTGCTTATGAAGGACTGCATCTGGACAGCCTGGCCGAGCTCGACAGCCAGCGCCTGGCCCTGCACAGCCTCGCAACATTACCGGGATGGCCCGCCGACTCACGCCTGGAGCTGCGCCAGTATTCGGCGCAGGGCACGCTGCTGGATGCCATCGGCTCGGCCCAGGCGACGGTGAAAAAGACCCTGGTGCTGATGGACAACGGCTTGTTTGACGCGCCCATACCGAGGGACTTCTACGGGGCGACCTGGGATGCGTTGTCGCCCGCCGAGCGTGAAGCGCTGGGCTTGCCGGATGCCTTGGCGCTCAAACGCGCGCTGCAACAGGCGCCGCTGCCCCGTGAAGCGCTGCGCGCCGTGTTGCTGGAACATCCGGTGCACAAGCCCGCGTATGACCCGACCTTGCGTTTGCTCGGCGGCATGAAGGGGTTTCGCGAGCGAGTCGCCGGCTTGTTCACAGACCCCCGCGCGCGAGTACGCAGCCTCTACCCTGCACTGACGGAGGCGGAAATCGACCGGTTTTTCGAGGTGTACCACGAAGACCCCGGTGCGCAACTGACGCGCCTGGAGCAGCGATACAGGCAAATAGATCAGGTTTTGAAGGTATGGGTACATGCCAATACGCCTGACTCTGGTGGTACGGCACTTGACCGCATAGGCGGTGTAGCTGCGCGTGCCGCCAATGAGATCCGGGCGTGCTGGCGCAGGGAGACGGGTAACAAGCTGAGCCTGCACCAGCTCGGTCATCTGGAGCTGCCGCCACTGGAAGCGGCGGTGGGTCATGTGGAAACGCTTGAAATCTTCAACTTCAAATGGTCAGACACTGCCCCGAAATTTCTAAGTGGCTTCCCGAACCTCAAGACCTTATTGATCGGCCCCGGCGCGATAAGCGAATTTCCCGAGGTGATCGCCGGGCTCAAACATTTGAAGGTGTTGACCCTGAGCGGTAGCAACATCCGGCTGAACCTGCAAAGCGCCGCGAAACTTGGCTCCCTCGGCAATCTGGAGCAACTCAACCTGGCCAACAATCCACTGGGAATGACCCCCGACTTCAGCGGCATGCCACGCTTGAAAAGGCTGGATCTGAACAACACTCAACTGGAGCAATGGCCGACAGGACTGCGTGACCATGCGGACCTGCAATTTATCGACTTGAGGCTTAATCGGTTACGCGCGGTGCCTGCGGACTTCCTCGCCCCGTCGTCCGACCAACTGGAAGCGGTGACCCGGATCAATCGCGTGACGCTGCTCAAGGGCAATGCGTTTGCACAAGACGCCTGGCAATTGTTTGACCGCTACTGGCAGCGGGTCAGCCAGGAACGTCCCGATTTGCTCGAAGGTGCGCGGGATGATGCTTTCGACAGTGGTAATCCCAACGTCGAAAGGTATCAGCGACTGTTCCCCGCCAAGCGCGTGCATGAAGCCAGGACGTTTCTCTGGGCGCTGGGTGAGGGCGCGCAAGCGCAACTGAGCCGGCTTGAGCAGGAGTTCGAGTCTCTGCAAAAACAACTGCGGTCGTGGGCGGTGTCGGGAGGCGGCGAGAGCCAGCGATACGTGCGGGTCAATGCGCAGCCAGACCATCACATCAGGGGTGACGACCGATTTATCGCCTCCAGCCGTATCTGGAGTTGCTGGCGTCGGGAGACTCCACAAATGCTGGCTTACGACAGGACCCCTATCGGCTTGGAACTGGACTTGAGCGGGCTGAATCTGCCGAGCCTTCCGGACCTGGATGTGGACTTCAGTCATGTGGGTTCACTCAAGTTGAGCCGGATGAATTTGAGTGCATCGCCTGAAGGCTTTCTCGCGCGTTTTCGGCATGTTCGTTGGTTGGATATGTCAGGCAACTCGCTTCGGGTGCTTCCACCCGCCTTGAGTGAAATGAACGGTTTGACCCGGTTGGATTTACGCGACAGCCAATTGCGGTTGACTTCGCACACTGCCGATATCCTGGCCGGACGCGTCACGCTCAGGGCGTTGAAGTTGGACGCAAACCCATTGGGTGTGGTCCCTGACTTCAGCCAGATCAGGGACTTGCGCTACCTCGGGTTGGACGGGGCTGGCATAGAGACTTGGCCAACCGGGCTGGGGCAGCAACCGGCGCTGGAGGCGGTCATACTCTCCAATAACCGTCTTACCACGATCCCTGACGCAGTGTTCGCCCTGACGGATGAAGAGCGGGCGCAGTCATTGCGGGTTAGCCGCGTGACGTCTGTGCATCACAACCCATTGTCTGTGCAAACGCTGCAACGGGTGAGGGTGTACGGTGAAGCGCTTGAGCGGGCAGGGCTGATGTCGACCGAAACCCCCAATCGGCTGGTCTCCTCGGCTCCAATGGTTCGCGACAATGTTGCGCCTGTTACTTATGTGCAGGACCCCTTCAGGCGCTGGACCCAAGGCTTGTCTGCCGATCAGGTCGCGGCCAGAGAAAGCCAATGGGCCGCCCTGCACCAGCAACCACGCAGTACGCCGTTTTTCGACATTCTCCAGCGCCTGGAAAACGCCGGCACCGGGCATGCCGACCTGCAACGGCGGGTGTGGGAGATGGTCGACAATATCAGCGAACGCACCGCGCAATCGGAAAACCATCGCGAGGAGCTCTTCGACCTCGCCGGAGAGCCGGGGTGTTGTGACCGGGCCGCGTTTTCCTTCAGCAACCTGGAAACCCGCACGATGATGTATCAGGCACGCAAGGTGGCCGGCGACCTGGCACAAGGTTCTCACCTGGCGCGGTTTTCCCGGGGGCTGTTGCGCTTGCATGAAGTCGACCGGATCGCCGCGGCGGATATTGCTCGCAGTGAAGCCATCGTCAAGGACCCGAATGTGCCGCTGGTAGAGAAAAGGCCGCACACCGAGCGCCTCAAGGAAGAGGTCGAGATAAGGCTGGCCTACCGCTACGGCCTCAAGGATCGCCTCCAGTTGCCGGGGCAACCGCAACAGGTCAAGTTCATCAGCATGGCCAAGGTGTCCCAGGCCATGCTCGATGAGGCCTACGACCAGGTGATTGCGCTGAACAACACACCCGAGGAGCTGCAGGCGTTATTGGCCAGGGATTTCTGGCAGGACTACATCACCACCAAGTACCGGCCGCAATTCGAAACCCAGCGTGCGCCGTTTCATGAGCAGCTCACGCAATTGCATGAATGCTTCAGCGCCCAGGAATTGACCGAGGGTGTGTACAAAAAACGCGCGGGCGACGTTGAGGCACAGCTTGCAATCAAGGAGGCCCGGTTGATCGAGACACTGACTCGCCAGGAGCTGGAGGCGCACCCATTGGATACGCCCGAGGAGCAGACCCGGCGCTAAAACAGAAAATAACGCTGCGCCATCGGCAGTACATCCGCCGGCTCACACCACAGCAACACACCGTCGGCCTTGACCTGATAGGTCTGCGGGTCGACCTCGATATCCGGCAGGTAATCGTTGTGGATCAAGTCGGTTTTCTGCACCGCGCGGCAACCCTTGACCACGGCGATCTGCTTCTTCAGGCCCAATTGCTCGGGCAAGCCTGCCGCCAACGCCGCCTGGCTGATAAAGGTCAGGCTGGTGGCGTGCAGCGAGCTGCCGAAGCTGGCGAACATCGGGCGGTAGTGCACCGGTTGCGGTGTCGGGATCGAGGCATTGGCGTCGCCCATCAGGCTTGAGGCAATCGCGCCGCCCTTGAGAATCAGAGTCGGCTTGATCCCGAAAAACGCCGGGCGCCACAGCACCAGGTCGGCCCACTTGCCCACTTCAATCGAGCCCACTTCGTGGCTGATGCCATGGGTGATCGCCGGGTTGATGGTGTACTTGGCGATGTAGCGTTTGGCGCGGAAGTTGTCGTTGCCTTCGCCATCACCGGGCAATGGCCCGCGCTGTTTTTTCATCTTGTCGGCGGTCTGCCAGGTACGCGTGATCACCTCGCCGACCCGGCCCATGGCCTGGCTGTCGGAGCTGATCATCGAGAACGCGCCGAGGTCGTGGAGGATGTCTTCGGCGGCAATCGTCTCGCGGCGAATGCGGCTTTCGGCAAAGGCCACGTCTTCGGCAATGCTCGGGTCCAGGTGATGGCACACCATCAACATGTCCAGGTGTTCGTCGATGGTGTTGCGGGTGAACGGCCGGGTCGGGTTGGTGGAGCTGGGCAGCACGTTGGGGAAACCGCAGGCCTTGATGATGTCGGGTGCGTGGCCGCCACCGGCACCTTCGGTGTGATAGGTGTGGATGGTGCGGCCCTTGAAGGCGGCGAGGGTGGTTTCGACAAAGCCGGATTCGTTGAGGGTGTCGCTGTGGATCGCCACCTGTACGTCGTACTCGTCGGCGACGCTCAGGCAGTTGTCGATGCTCGCCGGCGTGGTGCCCCAGTCCTCGTGCAGCTTCAAGCCAATAGCACCGGCTTTCACTTGTTCGATCAACGGCTCCGGCAGACTGGCGTTGCCCTTGCCGGTGAAACCGATGTTCATCGGGAACGAGTCGGAGGCCTGGAGCATGCGCGCCAGGTGCCATGGGCCGGAGGTGCAGGTGGTGGCGTTGGTGCCGGTAGCCGGGCCCGTACCGCCGCCGATCATGGTGGTGACGCCGCTGGTCAGCGCCTCTTCGATTTGCTGTGGGCAGATGAAGTGGATGTGGGTGTCGATGCCGCCGGCGGTGAGGATCATGCCTTCACCGGCAATCACTTCGGTGCTGGCGCCGACGCTGATGGTCACGCCGGGCTGGATGTCCGGGTTGCCGGCCTTGCCGATGGCGGCGATGCGGCCGTTTTTCAGGCCGACGTCAGCCTTGACGATGCCCCAGTGGTCGATGATCAGCGCGTTGGTGATCAGGGTGTCGACCACCTCATGGGCGAGCAGTTGGCTCTGGCCCTGGCCGTCGCGGATCACCTTGCCGCCGCCGAATTTCACTTCTTCGCCGTAGACGGTGAAATCCTGTTCGACTTCGACGAACAGCTCGGTGTCGGCCAGGCGGACCTTGTCACCGACGGTGGGGCCGTACATGTCGGCGTAGGCTTGTCTGGAAATCTTCATGTGTTTAGTTCCTGATCGTTCCCACGCTCTGCGTGGGAATGTCGCCCTGGACGCTCTGCGTCCGCTCTTGAAGGTCGTGACGCGGAGCGTCACAGGATGCATGCCCACGCAGAGCGTGGGAACGATCGTTAATCCAGGTCGCCCATGATGCGTCCGGCAAAGCCAAACACCCGGCGCTTGCCACTCAGCTCAACCAGTTCCACTTCACGACTTTGCCCCGGCTCAAAGCGCACGGCGGTGCCGGCCGGAATGTTCAGGCGCATGCCACGGCTGGCGGCACGGTCGAACGTCAGTGCGTCGTTGGTCTCGAAAAAGTGATAGTGGGAGCCGACCTGGATCGGCCGGTCGCCGCTGTTGGCCACGCTCAAGGTGGCGGTGCGTCGGCCCACATTGAGTTCGATGTCGCCAGGCTGGATCTGAAATTCGCCAGGAATCATGCCGGTTGTCCCAGGGTCTTGAAGTAGATGGCGGTCGGGGTGTAGCGCCCGTCCGGGCTTTGGCAGTAGTCGGGCAATTCACCGATCTTGGTGTAGCGCAGCGACTGGTAGAACGCTTCGGCACCGGAGCCGGCTTCGGTGTCCAGGTACAGCAACCCGCGTTTGTACTGGCGGGCACTCAGCTCCAGGGCACTCATCAGTTGCTGGCCGAGGCCGCGGCGCCGGGCCTCGCTGTGCACCAGCAGCTTCTGCACTTCGGCGCGGTTCAGGCCATTGGCTTTCATGCACAGCGCCAATTGCACGCTGGCGATGACGTGCTCATCACGCACCACCACCCACAGCAGCAGGCTGCCATCGTTAAGACTGGCCTGCACGCCGTTGAGATATGTGCCGGCCTGGGCTTCATCGAAGTCGGCCATGAAGCCCACCGAGGCGCCGTGCTTCACGGCGTCCAGCAACAGCTCAATCAAACCCGGGCGGTAATGGGCAAAACTTTCGGCATTGACTCGACGCAGTTGCGCGTTCATCGGTGTCACTCCTTGGGCGGCATAGCGCCTGGGTTGAGCGTCAGTTGCATGAAGGTCAGGTCCAGCCAGCGGCCGAACTTGGTGCCGACCTGGGGCATCTGCCCGGTGGTGATGAAACCCAGGCGCTCATGCAGGCGGATCGAGGCCTGGTTGCCGCTTTCGATGGCGGCGACCATCACGTGTTTGTCGCAGGTTTTCGCCCGCTCGATCAGCACCTGCATCAGCTGTGGGCCGAGGCCTTTGCCGCGCTGGTCGTTGCGCACGTACACCGAGTGTTCGACGGTGTGGCGAAAGCCCTCAAAGGGCCGCCAGTCGCCGAACGAGGCATAGCCGATGACCTGCTCGTCTTCGACGGCCACCAGGATCGGGTAAAACTGCGACTGACGGGCACTGAACCAGGCCTGGCGGTTGCCCAGGTCTACCGGTTGTTCGTTCCAGATCGCCGTGGTGTTGAGCACCGCGTCGTTGTAGATATCGCGAATCCCTGGCAAATCGGCGTGCACCGCATCACGAATCAAAAAGGACATGGCCGGACCTCAGGCGATGGGTTGGTGGACGGTGACCAGCTTGGTGCCGTCGGGGAAGGTGGCTTCCACCTGGATGTCCGGGATCATTTCCGGGATGCCTTCCATCACCTGTTCGCGGGTGAGCAGGGTGGTGCCGAAGTGCATCAGCTCGGCGACGGTGCGGCCATCCCGGGCGCCTTCCATCAGCGCGGCGGAAATGTAGGCGATGGTCTCCGGGTAGTTGAGCTTCACACCGCGCGCCAACCGCCGCTCGGCCACCAGGCCGGCGGTGAAGATCAGCAGTTTGTCTTTTTCCCGTGGGGTCAGGTCCATCGTTCAAGGTCCACTATGAAATACATTCGTAAAAACACCGGAGATCCAATGTGAAAGCTGCTTTATGTGGGAGCTGGCTTGCCTGCGATGCGGGCGACTCGGTATGTCTGATGTACCGAGGTGATGCCATCGCGGGCAAGCCCGGCTCCCACAGGGAACAGGGTCAACTTTTGATCTTCATGTGCTCCAGATTCTCGGTGATACAGCCTCGCGACCCAGCACGGTCGGGCGCAGCAGGCGCCACAGTGCGATCAGCCAGGCTCGCGCCAGCAGCGCTTCACTGGCCAGGCAGCGGGCCACCAGCAGGCCGGGCAATTGGGTCAGATCGCCGCGTACCGGGTGGGGCAGGGAGCGGCATTGTTCGAGCAGTTCAGGGTCGATTTCGCCGGTCACCAGCAAGGTAGCGAACACCGGTTGCCCGTCCAGCCCGATGGGTGAGTCGAGCAAACCGTCGTCGCCCACAATGCGCTGGCGCTCATGCCAAATCAACTGGCCGTCACGGCGGATATCCAGGTGCGACTGGAAGTGCCCGAGGTCGAAACGCTCGCCACTGGCGGGGCGCCCGAGGGCGACCACGTCCCAGTAAAACAGCCGGGCATCGCCTTGCAGGTCGATGCGGGTGGTGAGTTCGGCCTGGGCGGCGCTGAACACGATGGTCTCCTGGGGCAGCCATTCCAGCGTCGCGCCCGCCTCAACCGTCAGCTCCAGTTTCTGATAGGCCGGCCCGCCGGCGCGGTACCACTTGGCCGCGCCGGGGCTGGTCAATTGCGCCCAGGCGCCTTCGGCGACATGGGCCGTGATGTCGAGGCGATCACCGCCGGCAATCCCGCCCGGCGGGTGCACGATGATGTGCTGGCACACCTCGGGGCCTTCGGCGTACAGGTGCTTTTGCACCCGCAGCGGGCCGAGGTGGCGGCGCATCACCGGGCGCGTGGTGTCGCCGAAACGCGCGTAGCCGAGTTCCAGCTCGGCGTGCCAGCTGGGGGTGAACAGCGCGGTGGGGGCAGGTAGGGTCATGGTCAGTGCTTATCGTTAGGACGCTACAGATTAGATCGTAACGAGTCCGCGCACACCCTCGCTTTCCATATTTTCTCCACGCCCCTGCTGGACGATTTCGCCCCGGGACATCACCAGGTACTGGTCGGCCAGTTCAGCGGCAAAATCATAGAACTGTTCCACCAGCAGAATCGCCATGTCGCCGCGTGCCGCGAGTTTCTTGATCACCGCGCCGATCTCCTTGATCACCGACGGCTGGATGCCTTCGGTGGGTTCGTCGAGGATCAACAGGCGTGGGCGGCTGGCCAGGGCCCGGCCGATAGCCAGCTGCTGTTGCTGGCCACCGGACAGGTCACCGCCCCGGCGTTGCTTCATTTGCAGCAGCACTGGGAACAGCTCGTAGATGAAGGCGGGCACTTCCTTGGCTTCGGAGCCTGGGAAGCGTGACAGGCCCATCAGCAGGTTTTCTTCCACTGTCAGGCGGCCAAAAATCTCCCGGCCCTGGGGCACGTAAGCGATACCTGCGTGTACCCGCTGGTGCGGCTTGAAGCCGGTAATGGCCTTGCCTTCCCAGTTCACCGCACCTTCCTTGGCCGGCAGCAAACCCATCAGGCACTTGAGCAAGGTGGTCTTGCCCACGCCATTGCGGCCCAGCAGGCAGGTGACTTCGCCGACTTTTACCTCAAAGGAAAGCCCGCGCAGGATGTGACTACCGCCGTAGTACTGGTGCAGCTTGTCGACTTGCAGCATGTTCAAATTCTCCTCAATGATCGTTCCCACGCTCTGCGTGGGAATGCCGCAATGGACGCTCCGCGTCCGCCGTGTGACGCAGAGCGTCAGCGGATGCATTCCCACGCGGAGCGTGGGAACGATCAGGTTCAGCGACCGAGGTAAACCTCGATCACCCGCTCATTTTCCTGCACCTGTTCCAGGGACCCTTCGGCCAGCACGCTGCCCTGGTGCAACACCGTCACGTGGTCGGCAATCGAGCCGACAAAGCCCATGTCGTGTTCCACCACCATCAGCGAATGCTTGCCCGCCAGGCGCTTGAACAGTTCGGCGGTGAACTCGGTTTCGGCGTCGGTCATGCCCGCCACCGGTTCGTCCAGCAGCAACAGTTGCGGGTCCTGCATCAGCAGCATGCCGATTTCCAGGAACTGCTTCTGGCCGTGGGACAGCAAGCCGGCGGGGCGGTTGACCGAGGTGGTCAGGCGGATGGTGTCGAGGACTTCGCTGATGCGGTCTTTCTGCTCGCCACTCAAGCGCGCCCTCAAACTGGCCCACACCGACTTGTCGGTCTTCTGCGCCAGCTCGAGGTTTTCGAACACACTCAGGGCTTCGAATACCGTGGGCTTCTGGAACTTGCGACCGATGCCGGCCTGGGCGATCTGCACTTCGCTCATGCTGGTCAGGTCGAGGGTTTCGCCGAACCAGGCCTTGCCGTGACTGGGCCGGGTCTTGCCGGTGATCACGTCCATCAGCGTGGTCTTGCCCGCGCCGTTCGGGCCGATGATGCAGCGCAATTCGCCGACGCCGATGTACAGGTTCAAGTCGTTCAACGCCTTGAAGCCGTCGAAGCTGACGCTGATGTCTTCCAGGGTCAGGATTGTGCCGTGGCGGGTGTTCAGCCCTTTACCCGCAGCCTGGCCGAGGCCGATGGCATCGCGGGCGCTGCCCTGGTCTTTGTTCGGTTCTAGAATGGGCTCGAGCATGAATTCCGCCGTCGCTGTAATTCTCATTGGTCGCCCCTTTTCTTCAGCAGGCCAATCACACCCTTGGGCAAATACAGGGTGACGATAATGAACAGCGCACCGAGGAAGAACAGCCAATACTCAGGAAACGCCACGGTGAACCAGCTCTTCATGCCGTTGACCACACCGGCGCCCAGCAACGGGCCGATCAAGGTTCCACGCCCGCCGAGGGCCACCCACACAGCGGCCTCGATGGAGTTGGTCGGCGACATTTCGCTGGGGTTGATGATGCCCACTTGCGGCACATACAACGCACCGGCCAAACCACACAGCACCGCGCTCAACACCCACACGAACAGCTTGAAGCCACGTGGGTCGTAGCCGCAGAACATCAGGCGATTTTCCGCATCCCGCAGTGCCGTCAGCACCCGACCGAACTTGCTCTGGGCCAGGCGCCAGCCGATGTACAGGCTCGCCACCAGCAACGCCACGGTGGCCACAAACAGCACCGCCCGCGTGCCCGGTTCGGTGATGCCAAACCCGAGGATGCTGCGGAAATTGGTAAAGCCGTTATTGCCGCCAAACCCGGTCTCGTTGCGGAAGAACAGCAGCATCCCGGCGAAGGTCAGGGCCTGGGTCATGATCGAGAAATACACGCCCTTGATCCGCGAGCGGAAGGCGAAGAACCCGAACACCAGTGCCAGCAAACCCGGCGCCAACACCACCAGGCACATGGCCCAGAGGAAGTGGTTGGTGCCGGTCCAGTACCACGGCAATTCGGTCCACGATAAGAAGGTCATGAACGCCGGCAGCTCATCGCCGGACGCCTGGCGCATCAGGTACATGCCCATGGCATAACCGCCCAGCGCAAAAAACAGGCCGTGGCCGAGGGACAACATCCCGGCATAACCCCACACCAAATCCAGGGCCAGGGCGACAATGGCGTAGCACAGAATCTTGCCCACCAACGTCAACGTATAGGCGGAAACGTGCAGCGGGTTTTCCGGTGACAACAGCGAGAACAACGGCAGCGCCAGCAGCAGGATCAGTACCACTGCACCGACCGCGACGGTCACCTTGGGGCCGGCCTTTTGCGCGGCCGTGAGCATCAATGGCTGGTTCATCAGTCGATCACCCGTCCTTTCAGTGCGAAGAGTCCTTGCGGGCGTTTCTGGATGAACAGAATGATCAGCGCGAGGATCAGGATCTTGCCGAGTACGGCACCGATCTGGGGTTCGAGAATCTTGTTGGCTATCCCCAGGCCGAAGGCGGCCATGACGCTGCCGGCCAACTGGCCGACGCCGCCGAGCACCACCACCAGGAACGAGTCGATGATGTAGCTCTGGCCGAGGTCCGGGCCGACGTTGCCGA
Source organism: Pseudomonas sp. 32A (assembly GCF_052682255.1). NCBI lineage: Bacteria > Pseudomonadati > Pseudomonadota > Gammaproteobacteria > Pseudomonadales > Pseudomonadaceae > Pseudomonas > Pseudomonas sp. 32A. The sequence continues at coordinate 473,073 of NZ_JBQYLY010000001.1, forward strand.
TCTGGCTCAGGGCCACGCCACCGAGACCTGCAATGCCGGAGCCGAGGCCGAAGGCGAGCATGTCCACGCGCCCGGTGGGCACGCCGCAGCAGGCGGCCATGTTGCGGTTCTGGGTCACGGCCCGCACGTTGAGGCCCAGGCGCGTCTTGTTCAGCAGCAGCCAGGTCAGCACCACCACGAACAGCGCGAAGGCGATGATCACGATGCGGTTGTACGGCAGCACCAGGTTGGGCAGCACCTGGATCCCGCCGGACAGCCACTCGGGGTTGGCCACTTCAACGTTCTGCGCACCAAACACAAGGCGCACCAGTTGGATCAGCATCAGGCTGATGCCCCAGGTGGCGAGCAGGGTTTCCAGCGGGCGGCCGTAGAGGTGACGAATCACCGTGCGTTCCAGGGCCATGCCGATGGCGGCGGTGACAAAAAACGCCACCGGCAGCGCGATCAGCGGGTAGAACTCGATGGCCTGGGGCACGTAGCGCTGCATCAGCAACTGCACCACATAGGTGGAGTAGGCGCCGAGCATCAGCATCTCGCCGTGAGCCATATTGATCACCCCGAGCAAGCCGAAGGTGATCGCCAGGCCGAGCGCTGCCAGCAGCAGGATCGAACCCAGGGACATGCCGCTGAAGGCCTGGCCGAGAATCTCGCCCACCATCAGTTTGCGTTTGACCTGGGCCAGGCTGGTTTCGGCGGCGGTGTGCACCGTGGCGTCGGCTTCGACGCCGGGAGCGAGCAAGGCTTCCAGGCGAGTGCGGGCCAGCGGGTCGCCGGTGCCGCCGAGCAAACGCACGGCCGCCAGGCGCACGGCCGGGTCGGGGTCTACCAGTTGCAGGTTGGCCAGGGCGAGGCTGAGGGCGACGTGTACGTCATCATTGGTTTCGCCGGCGAGCTGCTGGTCGAGGAATTTCAGCTGTGCAGGTTGTGCGCTTTTTTGCAGGGTTTGCGCGGCGGCAAGGCGCACCTTGGGGTCGGCAGCGAGCAATTCCTGGCTGGCTTGCACGTTGTCGATCAGGCCGCGCAGGCGGTTGTTCAGGCGTACGGTTTTGGTTTCACCGTTGACGCTGACCTGGCCTTGTTGCAGGGCATTCACCAGCTCAATGCGCGCCGGGTCGGGCTGGGCGGCCCAGTCCTGGAGCAGCTTGGCTTGTTGCATCGGGTTGGCGTTGATGAAGTCTTCGGCGTCGCTGGCGTGTGCGGCGAGGGGCAGCAACAGCAGGGCGGCGAGGATGAAGCGGTATAGGGCAGTGGGCATGGCAGTTTCCTATAGATCGTTCCCACGCTCTGCGTGGGAATGCCGCCTTGGACGCTCTGCGTCCGCTGTGTGACGCAGAGCGTCACGGGATGCATTCCCACGCGGAGCGTGGGAACGATCAGTGCGGCGGTCTTAGTTGCTCTTGACGGCGTAATCCGGCTTCTTGTCATTCCCCGGAATGTACGGGCTCCATGGCTGCGCCCGAATCGGCTCCTGGGTCTGCCACACCACCGAGAACTGCCCGTCAGACTGGATCTCACCGATCATCACCGGCTTGTGCAGGTGGTGGTTGGTCTTGTCCATGGTCAGGGTGAAACCGGACGGCGCGGCAAAGGTCTGCCCGGCCATGGCTTCACGCACTTTGTCGACGTCGGTGGACTTGGCTTTCTCCACCGCCTGCGCCCACATATGGATGCCCACGTAAGTGGCTTCCATCGGGTCGTTGGTCACGGCTTTGTCCGCTCCCGGCAGGTTGTGGGCCTTGGCGTAGGCTTTCCAGTCGGCGACGAATTTCTTGTTCACCGGGTTCTCCACCGACTGGAAGTAGTTCCAGGCGGCGAGGTTGCCCACCAGCGGCTTGGTGTCGATGCCGCGCAGTTCTTCTTCACCCACGGAGAAGGCGACGACCGGCACGTCGGTGGCCTTCAGGCCCTGGTTCGCCAACTCTTTGTAGAACGGCACGTTGGAGTCGCCGTTCACGGTGGAGATCACCGCAGTCTTGCCGCCCGCCGAGAACTTTTTGATGTTGGCCACGATGGTCTGGTAATCGCTGTGGCCGAATGGGGTGTAGACCTCTTCGATGTCTTTATCCGCTACGCCTTTGGAGTGCAGGAACGAACGCAGGATCTTGTTGGTGGTGCGCGGGTACACGTAGTCGGTGCCCAGCAGGAAGAAACGCTTGGCGCCGCCGCCTTCTTCGCTCATCAGGTATTCCACCGCCGGGATCGCCTGCTGGTTCGGCGCCGCACCGGTATAGAACACGTTCGGCGACATCTCTTCGCCTTCGTATTGCACCGGGTAGAACAGCAGGCCGTTGAGTTCTTCGAACACCGGCAATACCGATTTGCGCGACACCGAGGTCCAGCAACCGAACACCACGGCGACCTTGTCCTGGGTCAGCAACTGGCGGCCTTTTTCAGCGAACAGCGGCCAGTTGGAAGCCGGGTCCACCACTACCGGTTCGAGCATCTTGCCGTTCACGCCGCCCTTGGCGTTGATCTCGTCGATGGTCATCAGCGCCATGTCTTTGAGCGAGGTCTCGGAGATCGCCATGGTCCCGGACAGCGAGTGCAGGATGCCGACCTTGATGGTCTCGGCGGCCTGTACCGTCCAGGTCATGCCCATCGCGGCGATGGATGCCGACAGTGTGAAAGCCTTGATCAAGCTGCGACGCTTCATTGTGCAATCTCCATGACTCAATGATGTGATGAGGGAGTGATTGCAAAGGCTGTGCCGGGGCGCGCAATCGTGGTGCGCGCGAGCCGTGACCGGGCTGTGGGGGTGGGCGATGCACCAATGCGGCGCCAATCGCGGTGGCGTGTGCGCGAGGGTGCACCCTGATGGTGCCTGGCGCCCCGAGCCTTAACTATCTAATGCCTGCGTCCAGCCAAACCCTTGAAAGTGAAGCCTGCCTGGTGCCCCCGGCAACCCAGGGGCAGCGCCAGTTTTCTTAACTTCACTCAAGTGACGATGAACATGGACAGTACTCACATTCAAGACGATCAAGCGGCGAGCACGCGCAGGCCGGTTCCCCATCTGGGGCCGGCATTCGTCACCGACCACGATGCCGCCCATTGGGCGCATCAACAGATCGGCAACCGGCGCGAGACGGTATTTGGCGGGCTGGTTTTCAAGCGTGATGACGGGATGTACCTGCCAAGCGTGCCGGTGGCCGGCACGGCCGCTGCATTCGATTTCCAGAGCGACCTGCTCAAGGTCGATGCCAACAGGAATTTCCTGGCGTACGAGGGTCACAGCGTTCACGCCCTGTACAGTTCGCGCGGCGAGGATGGCACCCGTCGCTCCGCGCAGATACAGCACTGGACAGACGCGCAGCGCCGCCTGGATCGCAGCTTTTTCCCCATCAATATCCTGCGCATCATCATCCAGGTGCGCATGCTGTGCACCCGTTACTACTTGTCCGGGTTCTATGGTTCGCTCATCCAGTATGAAAGCAGCGGCTCTGCGACTGAGGCCAGCTTCTTGAACAAGTTGATGGCGGCCAAGCCTGCGGCCGATTTCGACGACTACATCGCCTTTATCAATGAGACGGCCAGGGCCGGTTACCTGCGCATCATCGTTGCCAACGCCGAGCTCGGTGGAAAGCCAGGCCAATTGCTGCCGCCCTGGACCCTCAATCAAACCCTGTCGCAAATCGGGCAGGAGGCACTGGCGCCCCTCGCCAGCCCAGTCAGCCGACGTTGGCAAGACGCGGTGCGAGCGGTCTTGCCGCCGCTGGGTTTCGCACGGCAGGAGAGTCACTTTGGCTACCTGTACAAAAGCGCGTCGAACCAGTACGTGGCCGAATTTCCGTCGGATGAACTCAAGGCGGCGTTTGCGCTGACCAGTGGCAAGTTGTCACTGCCAAAAGTGCACAAAGCGGACAGTGACTTTTTGACCTTAGGTATTTACTGCTCCCTATCGCCGCAGGCGAAACCCACCGTGGCGAAGGAGTCGTGGCTGATAGAAAATTTCTTCCCGGCTTCTGCGTTGGCTGCCGTGGCGATGATGGCGGGGACAGACGACCTGGGCTTGCACTTTTACTTGCGCGCCAACGACGGCGCGCTGCTGATGTACCACTGCACAGGCTCGCAGGCGCAGTCCCAGCTGTTCGCCAATCGCGGTGCGGATCTCGACAGGCGCCTGAAGGACGCTACCTTGAGCCCTTCCGAGTTTGTCCGGCAAGTGGCCGCCGTGGGCACGCTGACGGTGGTTGAGGCCGGACGGATATGGGACAAGGCCGGGGTGGTAGGACCGCAATGGCGGGCCTTCGCGAAAGTCCATGCGTCGCTGAGCCCTGCCTTCGTCACTGCCGATGATGTCGCACGCTACCTGCATTACAAGGTGGGTTCACCCCACGGCTCATTTCTCCAGGCTTACATCTTCAAACGCAGCGATGGGCTGTTTGTGGCCTCCAGGCTGTCAGACCCTGACAGGTGGCTGTCGTTGTGGGGCGGGGCGTTGCCCACCGACAACGCTCTGACACGGGTCGAGCTTGAAGGGCACCAAATGGTTGGCGAGTTCAATCGACCTGTCTACGACCTGGCCGAGGTGCGTGCCAACTATCCTCAAAAAACCTCGCGACAGCTGGCGTTCCTGATCAGTACACCGTCGACTCAAGCGATCAACATGACGCTGGTTTTTTCCGATCAGATCAAGGTGCTTTACACCAGCGGAACGAACGGTACGTTAATCAAATACGCCGTCAGCGGCTCTCGGGCCGAGCGTGAATTCGGCGAGTACCTGGCGCGAGTTGAGCGCGATGGCCAAGGTGTGGCCCGCGTACAAGGTTTTGACGGCACTCGTGAAGGGCTGATTAAAGAGCTGGTAAAACTCGGTGAGTTGACGGTGCTGCTGGCGGATGAGACCTGGTTCAACGTCCAGGGCCGAGTCCCGGCCACCTGGGAACCCGAAACCCCTTTCGCCGCCGCAGCCCCCATTGATACGCCCCTGAGCTGGGTTTTCACTGACCTGGCAACCGCCGCCCGTTATGCCCATGACCGTATGCAGGCAGCGGAGGGTGGCCGGCGAGTCGGCTGTATCCTCAAACACTCGAGTGCAGAGCAGTATGTGGTCAGCGAGCCTTGCCCACCGATACCCGCCGGCGAAGCCCTTTTCGTGTTGGCGAATGTTTTTGGCAATGCCGGCCTGCCGCCACGCTTCGCCCTGCGTGGCTGGTACTGCCGCAGCGAACCCGACGCCATCGGCATCGCCGCCGAACCCTGGCTGTACGAGGCGTTTATCGACACCACGGATTTTGCCCAGGGGATTGCCGCGCTGCGCATCCACCCCGAGAGCAATCTGGCCTTCTACCTCAGCACGGCGGACGGCGCTCAGCTGGCCTATGACGCTTCCGGCTCGGCCGAGGAAAGCCAGCTCTACCAGGTGCTGCCCGATGGCCGGGTAACGGACAACGGGCTGGGGGATGAACTGCGGGCCGCCACCGTGACGCCCCACGAGATGATCCAAAAGGTCGCCGCCGCCGGGGCGCTGTCGGTGTTGCAACCGGGCACGTTGTGGGATGTGGCGGGGCTGGTCGCCGACACCTGGCGACCTTACGCCCTGGCACCCCGCCCGCAACTGAGCCGCGGGTTTCTCCAGGTAGAAGACGCGGCACGCTACGCCCACGGACAAATCGGTAGCTGGCGTGAGGGCGAATACTGCGGCTATATCCTGCAGCGTCCGGACGGCCTTTATGTGGCCACCGAGCCATTGCCGGCCAGTGACGCCGGGCGCTTTGCCCTGGGCGTTGTCTACCCCCAGGACGTCAAGGGCCGTTCACTGCTCCCGCCCCGTCACGTGCTGAAGGCCGTGTATGGTTCCAGCCGAGGGGTTTCGTTGCTGGAACCCGAGCGCCTGCAGCGCCCGGGCTGGTCGCGGGACGATGCCTGTCTGGAGGCGCAGATGTTCAGCGCCCTGGACGTGCACACGCTGATCCGCAATCGCCAGCAGGTGTCCGTGGCCTACCTGTCGGGCGCCGAAGATTGTTTGCTGGCGTATGACTTGGTCGACTCTCCCGCCCAGGCGAGCCTGTTCAAGGCGCTCGACCCCTTGCCCCAACGCAGCCCAACGGCCCTTAACCTGGCCAGCGGCACACTGACGGCGCGGGAGTGGATCAGCCAGGTGGCGGCGGCCGGCAGTGTGCGGGTGGTGCTGGCCAACCCGTTGTGGGGCGCGCCGGGGCTGATCGCCGAACACTGGCGGCCGCGCCTGCCGATACCCCGGCGCGAACGCCCGGAGCAGGTTGCCTATGGCCCGGTCTGCGCCAGTGCCGCCGACGCGGCTCGGGCACTGCACACGCGCCTGGACCATGAAGCACCGACGCAAACCGGTTTCGGTTTCATGCTCAAGCATCGCGATCAGGACGCTTTTATCTGCTCCGAGCTTGTACCCGCCTGGGATAAGGCCGGGCTGTTCGCCTTGAGCGCCGTGTTTGCCGTGGATGACGACGGCGAATTCATTTACCCGACGGGTTATCAACTGCATGCCTTGGTTTACCGGCGCAACTGGATGCCACAGGGGCTGACCACCGCCGAACACTGGCTGGCACAGCATTTTATTTCGGCGGCGGATCTGGCCAGTGCCACCGTCGAGGCCAAGCGCCAACGGGAGACAGGCGCACTGACGGGCTTGCCGGTGTTTATCTCGACACTGGACCAGGCGTTGCTGCTGGTACAAACGCCGGTGGCATCGACGCTGTTCAACCCGGTGCGTCAGCCGTCGGGGGTCTTTGAAGACGTGCAGACCTTGATGGCCAGCGGGCAGCTCTCGGCAGTCGGGTTTGTCAACGAAGTGGCGAAGTTGAGCTGGTTGAGCGTTTTGGTGCAGAGCGAATGCTGGGCGTTGGCGGGTAAGCTGGATGTCAGCCAGGCCCCATGGACTGCCTTCGCCAACTTTATGCGTCGCCCATTGAGCCCGCTGTTCAGTAACCAGGCCGATGCGGTGCGTTACGCCAACCAACAGTTGGGCACACAGCGCGACACGCTGCAAGGCGGGCTGGTGTTGCAGCGCAACGGCAAGTTTGTCGCGACCCTGGCGGTGCCGGTGTTGAGTGAAGACTTCGACCCGAACGTCATCCTGCCGGGCCTGGACGTCAGCCAGGCGCTGCTGGCCCCCGGCTGGAAAATGGTTGCGCGCTACCGGTCACGTCCCGCCCGGGTGCTGGGGTTCTGGTTACCTTCCGAAGAAAACGCGGTGTATCAAAACCTGTTCTCGACCAAAGTCCTGGAGACCGCCCTGAAGTCGGGCCATCTGTGGACCCACGAATACCTGCTGACGCCCGACGGCTCACTCATCGGTTTCAGTACCCAGGACGCCGAGCGCAGCTTGCTGGATTCGGCCCAGCGTAACGAAGCGACGCAGTTGCTCAGCCACCTGGAAACCTCCCTGGCCCCCAACAGCCTGGCGCTGCACGACCCTTACAGCAATGCCGTCGAGCAGCAGATGCGCAGCGGCCGCAAGACCCCCTCCGAGCTGGTGAATCAGCTGGCGCGGGTGGGGACTTTGCAGGTACTGGAGGGCGGCCCGTTGTGGGGCACTGTCCAGCGTGTGCTTCCGGGCTGGATGCCCGGCCTGGCCTACGTTGCGCCGCAGGCGGCGGTCCATGCGGTGGCGGATCGGCAGTTGGGCCCGGTGTTCAAGCATGCTGACGACGCGGCACGCCATGGTCATCAATACGCCCAGGGGCGCGCCGATTTGAGCTTTGGCGTGATTCTCAAGTCCTCCGACAATGGGCATTTTGTCGCCTGTGCGCCGGTCAAGGGGGATGACCTGGGCTTTGCCCTCGACCGGGCGTTCCTGCGCGGCCAGTTGCCAATCGGGTACAGCCTGCAAGGCCTGTATCTGAGGCTCCCGCAGCGCGCTGCGCCTGAGTTGCCCCAGGCCGAAGGCTACGCGCAACTGATGGCTCCGGCCGTGGTGCTGGCGGCGCTGAGCTTTTTGCGGGTGGCACAGAGCGAGCGTTTCCTGGCGTTGTATGTGTCGTGCCCCGATGGCTCGCTGTTTCGGTACCAGGCGGTGAGGATCGACCCGGACTGGGATTCCAGCCGCCGGCAGGCGGCGTATCTGAAACACCTCAACAGTCGTGGCAGCATCGACAGTCATGTGCTGAAACTGGTGGAGTCCGGTGAGCTGCGGGTACTCGACAGCAGCCCGTTCTGGGACGCCTTGTTGCCCCGGATAAAGCGCCTGGCCACGACACTGGCAGTGCGCGATACCCGCCTGGCCCTGGGCCCGTTGTGCGCCCACCCGGACGATGCGGCGCGCCTGGTGTGGCAACAGGTTGTGCCGCTGGCGCACCAGGCGCGGCTGGGAGCGCTGCTGGGCAATGGCGACAGCGACACCTTCATTGCCGTGCAACCGGTGGCAGACCCGGGGCCGTCGGTGGCCGTGGGGCTGCGGCCGGATACACCGGCCTACAAGGCATTGTTCGAAGGCATCATGAACCTCGGCTACCCCAGCACATCGACCCGCTACCCGGCGGGCTACAAGGTGATGGGCGTCCAGCAGTTGTTCAAACTCGACACCGAGCGCCAGCATCTGGCGGATCGCTACGAAGAAGGCCTGGCCCACAACTTCATTGCCCAGAAGGAAATTCGCGGGTTCATCGAGATGCTGCGCCAGGACAAGATCGCGGGGGCGCGTTACTACTTCACTCCGGTGCACGGCGCGTTGATTGTCTATGAACCCAGCTATCACGTGGACGAAAGTCAGTTGCTGCGGGATGACTGGATCGATGAAGACACGGGTGTGGTGAAGGTCAAGCCCAGCGAGGTGATCCGCCGGTTGGCGACCTCGGGCAAGCTGACCATCCTGGAAACCGACCGCTTCTGGCAACCCCGCAGCCAGGTGGCGCGACGCTTGTTGCATGCTTTCAAGCAGGCCGACCAGGGTGTTTAACGCCGCCGCATCAGCCCGATAAAAAACAGCCCGCCAATGGCCGCCGTGGCCACGCCAATGGGCAAGTCTTCCGGGGCGATCATTGTGCGGGCCGCCACATCGACCCACACCAGGAACACACTGCCCAACAGCACGCACACCGGCAGCAAACGCCGGTGTTCGGCACCCACAAGACGCCGGGCAATGTGCGGCACCATCAGCCCGACAAAGCCGATGGAGCCGCTGATGGACACCAGCACGCCGGTCATCAGCGAGGCGATCAAAAACACTTTGAGCCGCACATTGCGCGCGTTCAGGCCCAGGGTTACGGCAGTCTGTTCGCCGGCCATCAGCGCATTCAACGGGCGAGCCATCCCCAGCAGCAACACCAGCCCCAGCAACACGGTGGCGAAGGGAATTGCCAGCAGTTCCCAGCGCGCCAACCCGAGGCCGCCGAGCATCCAGAACATTACCGCCGAGGCCGCGCGGTGGTCGCCCATGAACAGCAGCAAATTCGCCACCGCCATCATCACGAACGACACTGCCACACCGCACAACAGCAGGCGGTCACTCTCCAGCCGACCGTTGCGACTGGCCACCGCCAATACCACGATCATGCTCAGCAACGCGCCGATGAACGCCGCGATGGGCAGGGTCAGCAAGCCGATCACTTCACCCACATGCAGCACTACGATCACCGCGCCGAGGGTGGCGCCGGAGGTCACGCCCAGCAAGTGCGGATCCGCCAGCGGGTTGCGTGTCACCGCCTGCAACACCGCACCGATCAACGCCAGCCCGGCGCCCACCAGCGCACCGAGCAACATGCGCGGCACGCGGATCAGCCACACGATATGTTCCTGCCCCGCGCTCCAGTCCACCTCGCCAACGCCGAAGGCTTTATGCAGCAGGATCCGCCACACCACGTCCACCGGTACCCGCGCCGAGCCGAACCCCAGCGAGACCACGCACGAGATCAGCAACAACGCGCCAAGGGCGCTCAGCAGCAGGGCATAGCGACGGGTGATCATTCGCCGTGAAACCCCTTGGCCAGGGTTTCAACCGCCAGCACGTTGTCGATGCCCGGCGTGGCTTGCACGTAGGGGATGACGATAAAACGCTGGTTCTTGATCGCGTCCACCGATTGCAGCGCCGGGTTGTTCAGCAGGAACTGCTCTTTTTGCTCGGCGGTGATTTCGCTGTAGTCGACGATCACGATGACCTGCGGGTTACGTTCCACTACGGTTTCCCAGTTGACCCGGGTCCAGCTGGCGTCCACGTCATCCAGAATGTTGCGCCCGCCGGCGGCATCGATCAGCGCTTGGGGCATGCCCAGGCGGCCGGAAGTCATGGCGCGGTCTTCGCCGCTGTCGTAAAGGAACACGCGGGGCTTGTCGGCCGGCAGGTTTTTCTGCACTTCGGCCACCTGTGCCTGCATCTGTGCGATCAAGGCATTCGCGCGGTCCTGCACATCGAAAATTTTGCCCAGGTTGCGCAGGTCGTTATAGGTGTCTTCCAGGGTGGCCGCCGGGCGCTTCATCACGAAGGCGCAGGACTCGGTCAGCTCATACACGTTGATGCCCAACGGTTGCAGGGTTTGCGGGGTGAGGTCGCCACCGACGCGCATGCCGTAGTCCCAGCCGGCGAAGAAGAAGTCGACGTTGGCATTGAGCAGGGTTTCCACCGACGGGTATTTGCTCGCCAGTTCCGGCAGGCCGTCGAGGATCTGCGCCATTTCCGGCGTCACGGACTTCCAGCCGGTCACGCCGCTGTAGCCGGCCATGTGCGACTTGAGGCCCAGGGCGAGCATCATCTGGGTCATGTTGATGTCGTGGCTGACCGCGTGTTTTGGCGCCTCGGCGAAGGTCACTTCGCGGTTGCAGCTCTTGATTTTCAGCGGGTAATGGGTCGCTTCGGCGAACGCTTGAGCAGTGCCGAGCAGCAACGCGAGAGACAGCAGGGAGCGCAGGATCATGGTTGGGTTATCCAGGTAATTCGGGGGTAGCCGGACAAGGGGTGAGTGTCGATCAATGCTTCAACGCCGAACACTTCGCGCAGTAATTCGACGGTCAGCACCTCGTGAGGTGTGCCGCTGGCGACGATGCGCCCGTGGTTGATCACGTACAGCCGATCGCAGAACGCGGCGGCCAGGTTCAGGTCGTGAATGCTGGCCAGGGTGCCGATGTTCAGGCGCTTGACCCGTTGCAGCAATTGCAGCTGGTAGCGCGGGTCGAGGTGGTTGGTCGGTTCGTCGAGGATCAGCAGTTGCGGTTGCTGGGCCAGGGCGCGGGCCAGGATCACCCGCTGCTTTTCACCCCCCGAGAGGGTGGCGAAGGCGTGGTCTTCAAAGCCCAGCAGGCCGACGGATTCGAGGGCCTGGCGGATCAGGTTGCGGTCTTCAAGGGTGTCGCTGTCGAACAGGCCCTTGTGAGGTGTGCGGCCCATGGCGACCACTTCATCCACCCGCAGGCCGAACGCATCGGGAAACTCCTGGAGCACCACGGCGATACGTTGTGCGCACCATTTCGAGGATTGCTTCCAGACGTTCTGGTGTTCCAGCAGCACCTCACCCGCAGCCGGTTTGCTGAACCGGTAGGCGCAGCGCAGCAGGCTGGTCTTGCCGCTGCCGTTGGGGCCGATCAGCCCGACAAACTCACCGGCACCCACCCGCAGGCTGGCATCACGCAGTTGGAACTGGTGATGGCAGTGCTCGTGGCCGGGAGGGGCCCAGGCGAGGTCGGTGAGGTTGAGTGAGGTCATCTTTACTCTCAGGTCCAGCACAGGACAAATGTGGGAGCGGGCTTGCTCGCGAAAGCGGTGGATCAGTAACAGATACAGTGCCTGACACACCGCATTCGCGAGCAAGCCCGCTCCCACATTTGGACAGTGTTGCGTTCAGTTAGAAGGTGTAGTCCGCCGTCACGAAGAACGAGCGCGGCTCGCCCAGGATCCATTGCTGGCCGTCATTGTATTGGCTGACGGCGTAGGTGCGGTCAAACAGGTTATTCAATTGCAGGCCCAATGTCGTGTTACGCATGGCTTTCCACGACACGCTGGCGTCGACCACGGTGTAGCTCGGCACTTCGCTGGTGTTGGCGGCGTTGGCGAAACGCGAGTCTACATAACGCACGCCGGCACCGGCGCGAACGTCGTCAGTGATGGCCTTGCTCAGCCACAGGTTGGCGGTGCGGCGCGGTACGTCGGTGGGGCGGTTGCCGTTGCGGGACACGGCCTGGCCGTTGACCACTTCAGAGAAGTCGTCGTACTGCGCACGTACGATGGCTGCGTTGGCTTGCAACTGCCAGGCGTTCGGCAGTTGCAGGTCGAGGCTGGCCTCCAGGCCGTTGGAGGATTGCTGGCCGACTTGTTCCTTGAGGGTGGTGCCTGGGATGCTCACCAACAGCTTCTTTTTGACGATGTGGTAGGCCGCCAGCGTCCATTCACCCCGCGAGTCCCAGAACGCCTGCTTGAGGCCGATCTCGGTTTGCCTGGCGGTGGACAGGCCGAACTGCTGCTGGCTCGGGCTCAGGGTAATCAGGCTGCCGACGCCGTCGGTGCTGGTGGCGTACTGGCCGTATACCGAGGTGTCCGGGGTGATCGCGTAGACCAGGCCGGCTTTCCAGTTGTTGCCGGTAAAGGTCTTGTTGGCGTCGCTGCCATCCACCAGGGAGTCACTGTCGATGTGCACGTAGTCGCGGCGCGCGCCGGTGATCAGTGACAGTTGATCAGTCAGTTGCAGGCGGTTTTCGGCGAACGCAGCCAGCTGTTTGGTGGTGCTGACGGACTGCGGGACGAAGGGGCTGGCGCTTTCAAACGGTTGCGGTACCGGGTGGTGGATGTCCACCGGTTGGCCGGCGTTCGTCAGGTCATCGAACGGCGAGTTGCTGGCCAGGCGAAAGCGAATGCGGTTGTACTCCACCCCCGCCACCGTCTGGCTGTCGAGGCCGAACAGGGTGTGTTTGAAGGTAAAGGCCTGGCGGTCGCCGACCTGTTCCTGGTTGTGCTTGATGCCCAGGTAGCTCTGGCGCACCAGCCCGCCGTCGACGTAGTTGTAGCTCTCGGCGTTCTGCCAGCGGCGCTGGTTTTTCAGGTAGGACAGTTCGTTGGTGGCGGTAACGTTGTCGTTGATCTGCCACTCGCTGGTCAGGCGTGTCCACTGGTCGTTGTAGTGCTGGATATCGTTGCTGACGTTGTAGTTCTTGTCCCGCAGGCCCTTGTGCAACTGGCCGTTGATCAGCGGTGTGCCGTAGTCGTTTTGCGGGGTCTGGTCGCCGTAGTCGGAGGCCAGGGTGAAGCTCAGGTTGTCCGCCGGCTGCCAGCGCAGGGCGCCGCTGACGAAGTCGCTGCCGAAGTCGCCACGGTCGATGAAGCCGTTGCTGCGCAGGCGGTTGATGTTCAGGCGATAGCTCAGGGTGTCGGTCAGCGAGCCGCCGCTGTCGAGAGCTTGCTGCTGGCGGTCATAGGAGCCGTAGCCCAGGCGGATATGGTTTTCGATCTCGCCTTCGAAGGGTTTCTTCGGGAGGGTGTTGATCACCGCGCCGGTGGCGCCCTGGCCGTACATCACCGAGGCCGGGCCGCGCAGTACGTCCACCCGCTCCACGGACCAGGTGTCCACCGGGAAGGTGGAGGTGCCCGCGCCATCGAACATGCGGGCGCCGTCGTACAGTTGCAGCACCGAACTCTGGCCAGTGAAACCGCGTGCCGACAACGAGGTGCCGCCGTCGCCCGGCGTGCCGGTGCGGCTGATGCCGGTGGCCCGGGAAATGGCGTCCTGCACCGTGGCATCGCCCCGGGCGCGAATCTGCTTGCCGGTCTGGCTTTCAACGCTGCCAGGGGTTTGCAAGGCTGTGAGGTTCAAGCGCGAACCTGCCGTGGTCGGGGTTTGCAGGTCGACGCGCTCGTCGTCGACAGCGGGGGCGGAGACGGCACTGGCGGGAAGCGTCAGGGCCTGGGCAGTGTTTTGCAGGGCGAGCAGGCACAGGCCGGACGCAAGGTACTTGTTCATCGGACGATAAATCGCTTCTTCGAGGCGGTACTCGCCGCAGGGCGCGGCGAGTGGGGGAACGCATTAAGTGTTACAACATAACACTTTGTGCGACGTGGGCGAAAGCCCGCGTAAGACTACATAACGCCTCTAGGCAGGGCATCTCGTCTGTTTCACGCTGAACCTGAAGCAGATTCACGTTGGCCAAACAGACGTGAAAGCACCAGGCGATCCAACGCCCAGACCACGATCAATGAGGCGCCCACCAGCGGAAAGACAATCGCCAGCCCAAGCATGATCGCCATCGCGGTTTTCCATTTCGGCAGGTCATGGCGCAGCGGTGGAACCCCCAGCCCACCCTGTGGCCGACGCTTCCACCAGATCACCAGGCCGCTGACGGCACTGAGCAGGATCATCAGGCAAATCAGCAGCACGATAATCTGATTGACCACGCCAAACATCTTGCCCTCGTGCAGCATCACGCCGGATTCGGTAACCCGCGCCACGCTGTTGTAGTGCTCCCAGCGCACATCGGCCAGGACCTTGCCGGAGTATTGGTCCACATGCAGGGTCGCATCGTTACGCGGGTCGTTGGCGAACACCGCGATGGTGAACACGCCTTCGGCAGTGGTGGGGAAGGTGATGCTGTAGCCGGGCTCGACCTTGCGTGAGTTGGCGAGGTCGACCACCTGCTGCAGGCGGATACTCGGGGCTGCCGGGCCCTGGCTCATGCCGGCATGCCTCATGTGCTCGGCATGCTCGCCGGACATCGGCATCGGGGTGTTTTCCATGGCCCACGGCACGGTCTGTTGGCTCGCCGTGTTGAGGCTGCGGGCCTGCTGGTCGGACTGGGGCACGTTGTTCCACATCGCCGCCGGGAATTTATTCCACAGCTCGGCGTATTGCTTGCCCCAGAAGCCGGTCCAGGTCATGCCGCTGAGCAGCATCACCAGCAGGAACGCCGCGCCCCAGAAGCCGGCGACCGCATGTAAGTCCCGCCAGAACAGCCGGCCACGACTGCCCAGCCGTGGCCACAAAATGCCCGCTGCTGACTTGTTTCGCGGCCACCACAAGTACAGGCCCGAGATCACCAGCATCACACCCCAGCCAGCGGCCAGTTCCACCAGGCGATCGCCGACGGTGCCGATCATCAACTCACCATGCAGCGCACGGGCGATGGCTTGCAGGTTGTACTTGGCGTCCTGTTCGCCGAGCACGGTGCCGCGATACGGGTCGACGAATACCGTCACTTCGTGCCCGTCGTTGCGCATCACGAATTGCGCGCTGCTGGTGGCGTCGGCAGGTGGCAGGTATTTGCTGATTTTGCCTTGGGGATAGGCGGCCTGGGCGCGTTGCAGTTGTTCATCGGCACTCAGTGCGTGTTCGGCGCTTTGCACCGTCAGCAGGTTGCCGTACATCAAGGGGTCGAGCTGGGGTTTGAACAGGTAGATGATGCCGGTCACGGCCAGCAGCACCATGAACGGCGCGACAAACAGCCCGGCGTAGAAATGCCAACGCCAGGCCAGGTTGTAGAAGGAAATCTTGGGTGTACTCATCAGGGGCTGCTCCGCAAAGGCATCTTGTTTTTTCGTTGATGAACGCAATCCCGTAGGAGCGAGCGTGCTCGCGAAGAGCCTGAGGACGCCGCGGGCATTCATAAGCGCCGCGTTATCGTTGGCGATTTTCGCGAGCAAGCTCGCTCCTACAGAGGGCATTAGAAACTCATGTCCACCTTGGTCCAGAGCGTGCGCCCCGGTTCCTTGATGGCTTGCGGGTCATTGGCCGGGTAGCCGAACCCGGCGTTGCCGGCCAAGTTGAGGTGCTCGGCGTAAGCCTTGCCGAACAGGTTGTCGACGCCCGTGCTGACCTTGAAGTTTTTGTTGATGCGATACGCCGCGTTCAGGGAGAACACGCCAAACCCCGAGCTCTTGTCGAAGTCCTTGCCGACCACGTTGCCCTTGTTCTGGTCGATGCGGTTTTGCGCCGCGACCACCCGCCACAAAGCACCGGCACTCCAGTCGTCCTGGCTGTAGGTCAGCCCGAAGCGCGCATCCAGCGGCGGGATTTGCGGCAGCGGTTTGCCGTCGCTGCTGTTCTTGCCCCAGGCGTAGGCGAAGGTGGCATCGGCTTTCCAGTTGTCGGTCAGCTTGTATGCCGCGCCCAATTCACCGCCCATGATTCGTGCGTCGACATTGCGCGCCTGGGAAGTGGTGCCCATCATGCCCGGCCGGTAGTCGAACAGGATGAAGTCGCGCACCTGGCCGACGTAGCCCGACGCCCAGGCGTCCAGGTCTGCGGATTTGTATTGCAGGCCGAAATCCAGCTGGGTGGTTTTCTCGGGCTTCACGCCATCGAAGGCATTCACTGAACCGACCGCCCCGGTGTTGGGTGAAAACAGCTCCCAGTAATCCGGGAAACGTTCGGAGTGGCCGAGGCCTGCGTACAGGGTGGTCGGGCTGTCGGCCAGGTCGTGCTCGTAGCGCACGAAGCCCGACGGCAGGGTATCGGCGCGGGTGTTGCCGGCGGTGGGGTTGGGCCTGCTCATCATCCCGGAGCTAATGGTTTGCCGGAAATCCTTGGCAGAGGCGCGGTCGACACGGGCGCCAGTGATCAGGCGGTCGCGGTCGGCGGCGTACCAGGTCAGTTCGCCAAATACCCCGTAGTTGTGGAAGTTGGCGTCCTTGGTGCGGGGCAGGTCTTTGTAGGTGTCGACGCCCATGGCGCTGCGTTGGCGGTGCTCGTTGGTTTGCGCATCAAGGCCGCTGATCAACTGCACATCGGCCCAACGCCAGGTGGCCTTGATGCGTGCGCCGAGGGTGCGGCGGTCGACGTTGGACGCCATGGGGCCGGCCATCATCCCGGTGCCCGACGGGACGCGCAGGGTGTAGTTGTCCATCACATGATCGGCGTAGTTGTAGTAGACCTGCGCTTCGACCTTATCCAGCACTTCGCCGATATTCGACTTCTCGAATCGCAACCCGAGGCTCTCGCGCAAAAACTGCGAGCCGTCCATTCCACGTCCGGCGTAACGGGCTTCGCCGTCGCCACGGCCAGCGGTGAGTTCCAGCAGGGTGTCCGCGTCCGGGGTCCAGCCCACGGCCACGTCGCCGTTCCACTTGTCGTAGCGCGAGGCGACGGTGTCGTTGTTGCCGTCCTTGTAGTCATCGGCGTGGGCCTGGTTGCCGATCACCCGCACATAACCCAGCGGCCCGCCGGCTGCTGCGTCGACGACTTTGTCGAAGCGCCCGTTGGAGCCCGCCAGGATGCTGGCGTTGACCCGCGTGCCCAGCTCGCCGAACTGCTCGGGCTCGCGTTCGAACAGGATCGTGCCCGCCGAGGCGCCCGGGCCCCAGAGCACGGTTTGCGGGCCCTTGATCACCGTCAGCTTGTCGTAGGTTTCCGGCGAGATGTAGGAGGTGGGCGCGTCCATGCGACCGGGGCAGGCGCCGAGCATCATGCTGCCGTTGGTGAGGATGTTCAGGCGCGAACCGAACATGCCCCGCAGCACCGGGTCGCCGTTGGTGCCGCCGTTGCGCACCAGAGCGAAGCCGGGGATGGTCTTGAGGTAGTCGCCGCCATCGCTGGCGGGCACCGGTTGGCGCGGGTCTTTCGGGTTGGTGACGACGGTCAGCGGTGAGCTGGGGGCAATCGCCGTGATCACCGTCGGGCTCAGTTCATTGTGGTCGACATGTTCGTCGGCGTGGGCCTGTGGAACCAGCAGCGCGCCACACAGAACGGCGAACACAGGAGTACGTCCCAAACGGGTGTCAGCAGAAAACCTGGACATGAAAAATTCCATCAATCATTCGTAAACAACACGGCCAGCAGCCTGCGGCTGTCTGTCTAAAGTCGGCCGGGGTGAAGTAACGGTGTGAAGTGCTTACGCGATGACGGGCGGGGCGCGGCTACGGGCGCCGGGGAAGACGGTTTGCCGGGCATGGCCAAGGAGTGGGGCGGGGGTGAGCGCATTGGCGGGTGGCGGGCTGCCGAGGGTGACAAACGACACGCTGCCGGGCAGCGCCGGGCAACTGAAAAGCAGGCTGCAATAGCCGCACTTTTCCCAGAGCACGTGGTGTTCGTCGGGGGCCTTGTTGTGTTCGGCTGGGGGCTTTGCGTCGCCATGGCAACTCGGGCCGTCCATGGGCATTTCCATGGACATGCCGGCGTGATGATCCATCGGCATCGCTTGGGAAATCAGCGGACCGATAAAGATCATCAGCATGGCGAACAGGCTGATCCAGCTGCCGCGCATAAGGCCTACAGGCTTACGGCGGTGCGGGGACAACCTGGCGCGTGGGGCGCCCATCAAGGTTTATCTACTGGGCGTGCATGTGCTCGTGACCGGCCATGGGCGGTTGCTTCTGCACCGACACTTCCACTTTTACAGGCCCGGCTTTCTCGAAATTCAGGGTCAGCGGGAAATGCTGGCCATCGCGCAAAACGCTGCGGTCCTTCAGGTCCAGCAGCATCACGTGGTAGGCCATGGGGGCGAATGTCAGATTGCCTTTGGCCGGTACCGTGACGCTGGTCACCTGCTGCATCTTCATCAGGTCGCCTTGCATCACATGCTCATGCAACTCGGCCTTGGCGGCCACGGGCGTGTCGACGCTGAGCAGGCGATCCGCATGTTCGCCCTGGTTATGAATCACGAAATACGCGGCGACGGTCGGCGCGTTGGGCGGCAGTTCCTGTGACCAGGGTTCGCTGACCTCCAGTTCGCCGACCTTGAAGTCTTCGGCATTGGCGGCAGCACACACCGGCAGCAACAACGCAGCCAGAAGCAGGGAAGATTTGAGCATGGCAGTTCTCCAGAACGGTTCTAAACGCAGTTCACTTGCGAAGAAATCAGACCGTTGGAGAGGCGCGGGGGTTGAGGCTCGGCCATTGCTGGCGCGGGGTGGGGGATTGCAGCGAAGGCGGCGGCAGGTCTTGCACCGCGTCGAATCTTGCGAAATACAGTGTTGGTGAGTGCCCCGGCAACGCCACTAATGGCGCCGAGCCCGAACAGCACCAGCAATGCTGCATGGTGGAGTGATCGTCCTGCTGCGGCGCCGGTATCTCCAGCTTGCCCAGGGCAATGGCCGTCAGTTTCGTGCCGTTGGAGGAACAGAAACTGCCCCACAGCAATTGCTTGACCGGGTCATCCGCCTGCTGCATCGCGCTCGCCAGCGGCATGGCAAAGGCGTTGAACAGCACTGCAAGGCAGGCGATCCAGGCAATTGCAAAGCGTTGACGGGCCATGGCGGACAATCCGTAGGGTTAAACGATCAGGTGGGTATTTAGCCTGATCGGGGAGGATAAGTAAAAAGGGGCGGTGTGGTTTGGTGTCGCAGTGCTATCAACCAGCTGTGGCGTGCAGCTTCAGGCCGAGCGCTTTCATGACCTTCATGATAGTCGCGAACTCGGGATTGCCAGTGCTGGAGAGGGCTTTATATAAACTTTCGCGTCCGAGGCCTGCGTCGCGGGCTACTTGAGTCATGCCTTGGGCGCGGGCGATGTTGTTGAGGGCTGAACGAATAAGCAGTCCGTCACCGGCATCCTCCTCGAAGCACGCTTCAAGATACTCGGCCATATCTTCAGGAGTCTTGAGGTGTTCCGCTATGTCGAAGTCTGTAAATTCAGTCATGGCTTACTCCTTTTTTTTCAAAGTCTGCTGCAATTTGCTTAGCGCGCTGGATATCGCGTTTCTGCGTTGATTTATCGCCGCCTATCAACAACAGGTAAACTACCTCCTCTCTACGAGTGAAATAAACCCGGTATCCAGGGCCGTAGTGGATGCGCATTTCCGAAACGCCATTTCCTACTGTCTCACAGTCTCCGAAGTTGCCTGATTGTGCGTTATTCAACCTTGCCAGTACGCGTGCACGGGCCGGTTTATTGTTTAACGAATCAAGCCACTCCAGGAAATGCCTGGATTTCTTGAAGCGAATCATCTTGGATCGTATTCCTTGGGATACAGAATGACAAGTCACGATGCTCCGCAAAAGCAGTGCATCCCCATCGCAGACTCTGGTGCAAAACTGCGGGAGGGGAGCTTAGGGCGAGGGCTTTTGGCTGAACCAGCCGGCTGGTTCGGAGGGGGGTGTAAGGCGAATCAGTTTTTAAAGCGAGGTTGTCAAAAGGATGTCGATGATTGAGGCGCTTTCCTACGAGGTCATTGCACCTTGCGATACAGGCGACTCGGTCTTCCTGCTGGAACGAGGTGATGCTATCGCAGGCAAGCCAGCTCCCACAGTTTGGATTGTGTTCGATTCGAATGTGGAGGCCCTACACAGAAATTTCCGACAGTGATTGGCGGTTGTCTCTAGGAAACTCAATCTCTAGTCTCCGAACACCACTGCAAACTCAGTGGTCGGGCGTCGCGGCCCGGATCCTATAGGCGCTAAGCGCCATCGTCTGCTTTAAGTTGACGCTTTTTTATCGTCTACTGTGCGGCGCTATGGTGGCTGTGCGCGGGATACCTTCGGGTATGCCGGGTTGCCTAGGGACCGGTCCGCGAACCTGCGCACAGCTGCCACCCTCCATCGCGTCGCGGCGATCAGTGGCCGCTCCACGTCCCTTAGGAGCTTCACAATGATTAAACCTACCCCTAACCCCCCCTTTCGGCTGTTCACCGTAGCCGACGGAATCAGCACCGAAGACCTGTTGGTCAACCTCATTGAAACACTCGCTTCGGCCAACGCGCTGAGTTGCGACTTGGCGTTTAGCCTGGAAGGATCGAAGCGAGAGGAGTTGTTGGGCGTCGCTCAGTTGATCGAGCTGGCGGAGTTACTGGCTGATCGGGTGCACGAAGGTAGCGGAAAACGCATTTAACACTTCGATGATCGATCGTTCCTGCGCTGATGTGTGGGAATGATCCCGTGAGACGCCTTTAAACGTCCCAGCTTGCTTCCCGTATGTGATTGAAGTTCACCACATCTACGCTGTGCTGATGAGCAAATCCAGCGACTCTTAGGTCATCTGTCAAAACCAGATAATTATCTTTGGCTGCACAGATAATACCGACGTCGGTAAGTCCGTAGGGCGACAGCTCATAATCGCAACTTATATCAAGAGCAGGGCAGTGAATCTCAATGACTGTCGATAATGATTTTTTTAATGTTGCGTAGAAGTCGTGTAGCTTGCTCCCATAAAGCCCGTTTGTAAGGTTGCTGACTTCCGCAAGTATATGAGGAGTTGAAATAAGCTTTTCGAATTGATCAATCACGTTAAGCAGAAGTTTGTAATCTTTGGCGGTGTACCCGCTTGTTCTTTTGAAGCCTGCAATACTGGGTGTGCCTCCGATCAGTGCCAAGAGCAGCAGGTTAGTGTCGACTATGATTCCTTTTCTTCGATATTGCCGGATATATGTTTCGATCATACTTCGCGGATCTTCATGGAGCGGAACTCGCCAGTCTCCGAGTCAATGAAGAATGTTTTATATTTTCTTGCGTACATTTGTCCCGCTAAAGATGCGCCTAATCGTTCATATTTATCAGGGGCTGGAACATTGAAGCCAAGTGTTATTGCCCACGTTTTGTCGCCTGGGTTTAACTCGACTTCCTCAAGCATCAAGTCCTGAAGCACTGTTTCCTGGCCGAGAAAGTCATTGGCTGCTGCCTTGGCAACTTGCACGGCTTCTTTGACGTCTATCATGTCAGCTCCTGAATAGAATTGAGTCTGGCTTGAACTGTTTCTGGAGTGTAGCACTTCATGTTGTGGATTCATCGCCGTCCCTTTAGTCACAAATAGAGTTGATAGAGGTGGGCGATGATCCTGATCTATCGAATGAAATCTGCCAATAACTCGATTGTTTCTGCGGGCGACAAAAGCTCCTGATCCACCGCCACCAACACCGGCCGCCTCAACACCAACACCGGCACCCCCCGCTCCCGTGCCACTTCCAGCTTCGGCTCGGTAGCCGTGCTGCCGCTGTTCTTGCTGATCAGCACATCAATCTGCCGTCGCTCAAACAATGCCCGCTCATCCTCGATCAAAAACGGCCCACGGGCGCCGATCACTTCGCAGCGTTCATTGCCGGGGTACACATCCAGTGCGCGCAGCGTCCAGAACTGCTCGGCGGGGATTTCGTCGAGGTGTTGCAACGGTTCACGGCCCAGCGTGAACAGTGGTCGCTTGAAGGGTTTCAGGGCTTCAATCAACTCCGCCCAGTCACTGACTTCGCGCCAGTCATCACCGGGCTGTGGCTGCCACGCCGGGCGGCGCAGGGCCCAGCAGGGAATGCCACACACACACGCGGCACGGGCGGCGTTGGCGCTGATCTGTGCGGCATACGGATGGGTCGAGTCCAGCACCAGTTCGATGCCTTCATCGCGAATGAACTGCGCCAAACCTTCCGCGCCGCCATAGCCACCGACGCGCACCTGGCACGTAAGGTCGGTGGGAACGCGGCCAACACCCGCCAGGCTGTAGATATGCTCGGGGCCCAGCGTGCGGGCAATGGCCAGGGCTTCCGTCACGCCGCCCAGCAGCAGAATGCGTTTCATAGCGGCTTGATCACTTCCAGCAGGGTGATCGGCAGCGCCTGGCGCCAGGTGTCAAAGTCCCCCAGCGGTTGGGCCTGGGCCACATGAATGCGGGTCAGCTCGCCGCCGTGTTGTTCGCGCCAGGCCATCAGGGTCATTTCGCTTTGCAGGGTCACGGCGTTGGCCACCAGCCGGCCGCCGGGGCGCAGGTGTTGCCAGCAGGTGTCGAGCACGCCGTCGCGGGTGACGCCACCGCCGATGAAGATGGCGTCGGGCGCTTCCAGGCCAGCGAGTGCGTGGGGCGCGGTGCCGCGAATCAACTGCAGGCCTGGGACGCCGAGTGCGTCACGGTTGTGTTCGATCAACAGTTGCCGACCTTCGTCGGCTTCGATCGCCAGCGCTCGGCAACTGAGGTGGGCGCGCATCCATTCGATCCCGATGGAGCCACTGCCCGCGCCCACGTCCCACAGCAGCTCACCGGGCATCGGCGCGAGGCGGGCGAGGGTCATGGCGCGCACGTCGCGCTTGGTCAGTTGGCCGTCGTGCTTGAAGGCCGAGTCCGGCAGCCCCGCCAGGCGAGATAGACGCGCGGTGTTGGCGTCGGCCACGCAGTCGATGGCCACCAGGTTCAAGGCCGCAATCGGTTCACCTGGCCAATCCCGGGCGATGCCGTCGATGCGCCGCTCATCCGGTCCGCCGAGGTGTTCAAATACGCTCAGGCGACTTGCGCCAAACCCACGCTCAGCCAACTGTTCAGCCATCGCCGCCGGGCTCTGGCCATCATTGCTCAACACCAGCAAACGCACGCCGCTGGCCAGGTGCGCATTCAGCGCTGCCAACGGTCGGGCAACCACCGACAGCGTCACCACGTCCTGCAATGGCCAGCCCAAACGTGCCGCCGCCAATGACACGGAAGAGGGCGCCGGCAGGATCAGCAGCTCATTGGCGGGCACCTGTCGCGCCAGGCTCGCGCCTACGCCATAGAACATCGGGTCGCCGCTGGCCAGCACGCACACCGCTTCACCACGCCTGGCCAGCACCGGTTCCAGGGAAAACGGGCTGGGCCACAGCTGGCGTTCGCCACGGATACACACCGGCAACAAGTCCAGCTGGCGTTGGCCGCCAACAATGCGCGAGGCGCGCAACAAGGCGTGCCGGGCATTTCTGCCCAGGCCCTTGAAGCCGTCTTCACCGATGCCTACTACTGTCAGCCAGGGCGACATATGAATTCCTTGAACGACATCCGACGGGCAGGCTTTTCATGCCGCCGGACAAAGCAGGCATAATACCGCGCCTTTACCCGTGAACCGGTAGCCCTGTGAAACCAACACCACTGTCCAATACCTTGCGCCCCTCGGCCTGTCCGGGGTTGCTGCGTATTGTCCAGGCGTTGGACGGCGGGATTTGCCGGATCAAGCTGGCCGGTGGTTCGATCCGCGCCGAGCAGGCATTTGCCGTGGCTGATGCGGCCCAGGCCCATGCCGGCGGAGTGATCGAGGCAACCAACCGCGCCAACCTGCAAATTCGCGGGATAGGTGCCGAACAGGATGGATTGATCGCTGCCTTGCTGGCGGCTGACCTGGGCCCCAGGAGCGCCGCCGGTGACGATGTGCGCAACCTGATGCTCAGCCCCAGCGCGGGCATCGACCGCGAGATGCTGTTCGACACACGGCCGCTGGCTGACGAAATCCTCGCCACCCTGGAAACCCACCCGCGTTTCCATGAGCTGTCAGCCAAGTTCGCCGTGCAACTGGACGGCGGTGAAGCCCTGGCGATGCTCGAGCATCATCACGACCTGTGGCTGTCGGCATTCGACGCCAACGGCGAGACGCTGTTGGCGTTCGGCCTCGCAGGATGCCCGGCACAGGACGCGCCATTGGCCGCCGTGCCTTTGGCGCAAGGGCATGCACTGGTGGTGGCGGTTCTGGAGCTGTTCCTTGAACTGGCCCGACCCGATCAAACCCGCATGCGCCACCTGCTGGCTGAAACGGCTGTGGATAACTTTCTTGGGCGGCTAAACCTGCCCTTGCAGTCGGTTGACGGCTTTTCACGCCATTCCAACCCCGCGCCGCTGCACCTGGGAAGTTATCCACAGCGCCAAAAAAACCAGGTCTATGTGGCCGCCGTCGCACCCTTGGGCCGTCTGGACTCGGCGATGCTCAGGGGCGCCGCGCAACTGGCCGTTGACCATGGCGACGCCACCCTGCGTGTCACGCCATGGCAGGGCCTGCTGCTGCCCAATATCCGTGACGCGGCGGCGGTCATTGAGCGCCTCGAACGGCTTGGCTTTTTGTGCTCGGTGGACCAACCCCTGGCGCGCCTGATCGCCTGCACCGGCTCCAGCGGCTGCGCCAAAGGCCTTGCCGACACCAAGACCGACGCCCTGCAATTGGCAACGCTCGCGCCCGGCCACAGCGTGCACCTGTCCGGCTGCCCGCGTTCCTGCGCCGCCGCACACACCGCGCCGGTCACCCTGCTGGCGGTAAGCCCCGGCCACTACGACCTCTATTTTCGCGACGCAGGCCAGCCCGGTTTCGGCCGCCTGCACGCGCGCACTCTTTCTATTGAAGCGGCGGGCGCCTTGTTGCGCGCCCACCCACGGAGCAACACCGATGATTGATTACATCCGCGACGGTCAGGAGATCTATCGCAACTCCTTCGCGATCATTCGCGCAGAAGCCAAGCTGGATCGCATTCCTGCCGACCTGGAAAAACTCGCCGTGCGGGTGATTCATGCCTGCGGCATGGTCGACGCCATCGACGGCCTGCAATTTTCCGACGGTGCCGGCAAGGCCGGGCGCGAAGCGTTGGCGGCTGGCGCGCCGATCCTGTGTGATGCGCGGATGGTTTCCGAAGGTGTGACCCGCACCCGCTTGCCGGCCAATAACCAGGTGATCTGCACCCTGCGCGATGACAGCGTGCCGGCGTTGGCCCGCGAGCTGGGCAACACCCGTTCCGCCGCCGCCCTGGAGCTGTGGCGCCCGCACCTGGAAGGCAGTGTGGTAGTGATCGGCAATGCGCCGACTGCCTTGTTCTACCTGCTGGAAATGCTCGACGCCGGCGCGCCTAAACCCGCGCTGATTCTCGGTTTCCCTGTGGGCTTTGTCGGCGCCGCCGAATCCAAGGCGATGCTGGCGGCAGACAGCCGCGGCGTACCGTTCGTGATCATGCAGGGCCGCCTGGGCGGCAGTGCGATGGCCGCCGCCGCAGTCAACGCCTTGGCCACGGAGGTCGAATAATGCCGGCACGCGGACGTTTGATTGGCCTGGGCGTAGGCCCCGGTGACCCGGAACTGATCACCCTGAAAGCCCTGCGCCTGCTGCGCGAATCGCCGGTAGTGGCGTACTTCGTGGCCAAGGGCAAGAAGGGCAACGCCTTCGGCATCATCGAAGACCATTTGGTGCCCCAGCAAACCCTGATGCCGCTGGTGTACCCGGTGACCACTGAAGTGTTGCCGGCGCCGCTGTCCTACGAACAAGTGATCAGCGATTTCTACGACACCGCCAGTGTCGACGTGGCCGCACACCTGGATGCCGGGCGCGATGTAGCAGTGATCTGCGAAGGCGATCCGTTCTTCTATGGCTCCTACATGTATTTGCACGACCGCCTGGCCGAGCGCTACGACGCTCAGGTGATCCCGGGTGTGTGCTCGATGCTCGGCGGCGCGTCCGTGCTGGGCGCGCCGTTGGTGTATCGCAACCAGAGCCTGTCGGTGCTCTCTGGCGTATTGCCCCATGACGAACTCAAGCGTCGCCTGGCGGATGCCGATGCGGCGGTGATCATGAAGCTGGGCCGCAACTTCACCAAGGTGCGTCAGGTATTGGAAGAGTTGGGGCTGGCGAGCCGGGCGTTGTACGTCGAGCGCGCGACCATGGCCAATCAGAAAATCGTCGCCCTGGACCAGGTTGATCCAACGTCCTCGCCGTATTTCTCGCTGATCATCGTTCCCGGTGAAAGGTGGCAAGGCTGATGACGGCTCCCGCGATTGTCATTCTGGGGCAGGGCAGCCTCGCCACTGCCCGGGCTATCCAGCAGGTGTATCCCGATGCGCTGATCCACGGCCTGACCGGACGGGTCGAGGGCGCAGATCAGGCCTATAACGAATTTGGCGCCACCGTGCGCCAGTTGTATCAACAGGGCACGCCGATCATCGCGTTGTGCGCCGCCGGCATTGTGATCCGCACCCTGGCGCCGCTGCTGCTGGAGAAGGGCGTCGAGCCGGCCGTGCTGGCGGTTGCCGAAGACGGCAGCGCCGTGGTGCCGCTGCTCGGTGGCCTGGGTGGTGTGAACATACTGGCGCGGGAAATCGCCGCTGCCTTGGGGGTTGCTGCCGCAATCACCACCAGTGGCGAACTGCGTTTCGGCACCTGCCTGCTCAACCCGCCCAGCGGTTATCAGCTCGGCGATCTGGAGCTGGGCAAGCGCTTTGTTTCCGATTTGCTGGCGGGTGAATCGGTGCGCATTGAAGGCGCGGCGCCGTGGCTGGATCAGGCCAACTTACCGCAGGATCAGCAGGCCCATCTGGCGATTCACGTCGGCAGTGCCGAGCGCACGCCTGCAGCTAATGAGTTGCTGATTTATCCAAAAAACGTGTTGGTCACCTGTCGGCCTGCGCCGCAATTGGCCGCGCGCATTCGTGCGGCGTTGCAGGAGGCAGGGCTCGCCGTGCAGTCCCTGGCGTGTTTGCTGGCGGCTGAAACCGAGATGGCTGATTCGTCGTTGCATGAAGCTTCAATCGAGTTGGGCGTGCCGTTGCGCTTCGCCGGCCTGCCGACCCAAACGGACATCGCCATCACGGTGGCCGATGCACCGCTGGACCTGTCCCTGGTCGGTCGCCCCCGTGGTCGCCTGGCGGTCATCGGTTTGGGCCCCGGCGCTGCCGAACTGATGGTGCCGGCGGTAAAGGCTGAACTGGCCCGCTGCACCGATGTGCTGGGTTACGAAACCTACGTACGCATGGCCGGGCCGTTCCGCCCGGATCAAATCCAGCACTGCACCGACAACCGCGAAGAAATGCAGCGCGCCCGTCACGCCTTTGAGCTGGCGGCGCAGGGGCGTTCGGTGGTGGTGGTGTCCTCGGGTGACCCAGGCGTATTCGCCATGGCGGCTGCAGTGATTGAGGCCCTCCACGAATCCGGCGACCCGGCCTGGCATCAGGTCGACCTGGAAATCCTGCCGGGTGTGTCGGCATCCCTCGCCACGGCGGCACAGGCGGGTGCACCGCTGGGGCATGACTTCTGCGTGATGTCGCTGTCGGACAACCTCAAGCCCTGGTCGATCATCGAGAAGCGTCTGGACCTGGCTTCCCAGGCCGACCTGGCGCTGGCGTTCTACAACCCGATTTCCCGTGCACGGCCCTGGCAGTTGGGGCGCGCCCTGGAGATCGTCGCGCAGCATCGCACGGCCGAAACGCCGGTGGTGTTGGGCCGTGATATCGGTCGCCCGGGTCAGACCTTGCGTGTCACAACGCTGGGGCAGCTGACGCCAGACCAGGTGGACATGCGCACCATGGTGCTGATCGGTTCGTCCACCACCTGCGTATTTCCCCGAGCCGGTGGTGGCGAGTGGGTGTACACGCCACGTTGGTATGGCGAGAAGCCGGCCTCCTGAAAAAGGGTGGCCCCGCAATGGGGCTGCCTTGAAAAAGTCATCAGGTGATGGAAGAAAGGTCTGCTTGCCGAGTGCTTTTTGCGTCGGGTCGAGTCATACCTTTCTCTACTGATTGAAGAAAAGTACGACGCCTTTGCGCATCACCGATTCATCCCTAACGTTTACTCACCTGCGGCGCCTGCAGTGATTTTTCCTGCGTGTCACCGCGCGTTCTGTCGTCAATTTCCAGCAGCTCAAAATCCCCGGCAACTCGACTAGTGTTGGCGTTAAGCCCCATGTTGGGGGTTATGGAGAAATGGATATGGAGCGAAACAACAGACGGATCAACAGCGCAAAAAGGAGGAAGCTGATTGCCGCTTACCGGCTTCCGGGCGCGTCCAGCCAGCCGTCGGGTTTGAGCCCGGCGGAGCAGCCCGAGGGGGATGAGGAGATGAACGCAGCGGTGGTGAACAACAGCGTCATGTCGTTCGTGGAGGGCATGACGAGCCTCAACAAGGAGTACACCCGCAAAAGCTATTTGCTGGCGAGCAGCTACGTCAGCGATGTGTTGCGGATCGCCCGGGGCACGGAGGCCTGGTACAACGAATTCATCAACGTGATGAGCAGCCTTGGGTGGATACCGGTCAGGAGCAGTTTCGAGCGGGTCTACACCACTCGCAAGGGGTTGTCGGTGCAGTTGGCGGCGCTGAACCTGGTGGCGGCCACGGTAGCCTCGACGTTCCTGTCGGGGCCATTGATCAGTGCACTGCCCAAGCGGGTGGGGGAGGCTATCGAAGCCTTGAAGCAACTCCCGGCTTCCTTTGAATTATTCAAACGAAATACCACGACCCATGAGGGCGGTGATTTCGGCTTGGCGTCGTGCTCGGAAACGGCCGGGGAAGTCTCGATGGTGCTGGTGACTTACAGTTCCCACGGCGTCAGCAAGCAGTGGGGCATGCCGTTTCTGGAGTGGGACAGTGCGTCCGTTGAAGCCTTCAGTGGCCGTACCTGCCTGGTGCTGAACAGCTCGGTGGTCAACGAAGCCACGATTCAACTGCTGCGCGACAGCGCAGGCGACAAGGTCCGCCAGGCTATCGCCCAATACAGGATTTGACCTACGGCACCAGGTAACCGCGTACACCGGTGAAGATGATTTGTGCGGCCAGGGCGCACACAAACAACCCCATCAAGCGGCTGACAATCTGCAAGCCCTGGTCGCCGAGGATGCGTTCGATACGGTTGGACAGGTACAGCACCACGCCCACCGTAAGGCTGGCCAGGGCAATGCTGAGGATCGCGGTGATCTTGTCGTCCCAGTGCGGCTGGCTGACGCCCATCACCAGCAGCGCACCGATGGTGCCGGGGCCGACGGTCAGGGGGATGGTCAGCGGGACGATGGTCACGTCCTGCTGCACGTTGTCGGTCTGCACCGCCGACTTGCCTTGGGCCATGCCCAGCGCGGAGATAAACAGCACACTGCCGGCGCCGATGCGGAAGGCGTCGACGGTGATGCCGAACACACTGAAAATCACCCGGCCGAACAGGTAGAGCAACACGCTCGATACCAGGGTGGCGAGGGCCACTTTCCAGGCCAGGCGCCGCCGCTCCTTGCTGGAGTAACCGCGAGTCAGGCTGATAAAGCAGGAAAGCACGAAGAAGGGGCTGTAGAGCACCAGCATCTTCAGGTAAACGCTGAATAGCACGTGGAGCATGGTGGGAGCTCGCAGCGAAGGAGGGCGAGCGGGAGTTTATCAGGCCTGTGACGAACGGGCTGCACTGATCCCCTGTAGGAGCGAGCTTGCTCGCGAAGGTCGTTAACGATAACGCAGGCTTTCTGGTTTAACACGGCGCTCTCAGGTTCTTCGCGAGCAAGCTCGCTCCTACAGGTTGGGCGTGTCAGGAAGTGGGGGCGTGCTCGGGGCGTTGTGCCCGCTGTGCTACCCAATACTCCACCAGCTCGCGCAATTGCGACAACTCCACCGGCTTGGCCATGTGCCCGTCCATCCCGGCCTGGCGCGCACGCTCTTTGTGTTCCGAAAGAATATGCGCCGTCAGCGCCACGATCGGCGTACGAATGCGCTGGTTGCTGACTTCCCACGCCCGCAGTTGCTGGGTGGCGGAGAAGCCGTCGAGGATCGGCATTTCACAGTCCATCAACACCAGGTCGTACCGCTGGGTTTTCATCGCTTGCAGGGCTTCTTCGCCATTGCTCGCGGTGTCCGGCTGCAGGTTGAGCTTGCCGAGCATGCCGCGAATCACCTTGGTGGAGATGCTGTTGTCTTCAGCCACCAGGATCCGGAAATCACTCGGCACCGTCACCGGCGCTGGCGCGCTGATCGCCGGCTGGCGCGGTTGCACGGTGCCTTTGCTGCGTTGGGTCAACTCGTCGGCAAGGGTGGTCTTGAGGGTGTAGCCGGCCACCGGTTTGGCGAGGATGCGTTTGATCCCGCAGTTGCGCGCGATGATCTTGCTCGGTGCATTGCTGATGCCGGTGAGCATGATCAGCAGGATGTCGTGGTTCAGGCTCGGGTCTTCCTTGATCTTCGCCGCCAGTTGCATGCCGGTCATGCCGGGCATGTTCTGGTCCAGCAGGACTACGTCGAAATAGTCTCGCAGGTGCGCCTTGGTGCGCAGCAGCGCCAGGGCTTCCTTGCCCGAAGGCACGGCACTCACGTTCAGGCCCCAGGCCGTGCATTGCTGCACCAGCACTTTGCGGCAGGTGTCGTTGTCGTCCACCACCAGTACGCGCGCGCCTTTGAGCGGGCCGTCGAGGTCGGAGGTGGGATGTTCGAGGCGTTCCGGGTCCAGCGGCAGGGTCAGCCACAGGGTGCTGCCCTGTTGGCTACCACTCTTGATGCCGAACTCGCCGTTCATCAACAGGATCAACTGGCGGGCGATGACCAGGCCCAGATGGCCGCTCAAACGCGTGGCAGACAGGAAGTTCTTGCTGTGCAACTCGCTGTGCAGCAGGGCGTCGCGCTCGGCGGGCTCCATCGGCAGGCCACTGTCTTGCACCGCAATGCGCAAACGCGGTTTGCTGCTGCGCTCATCCAGGGCCACGACGATCAGCACTTCGCCTTCATCGGTTTTTTGCAGGGCGTTTTCCAGCAGGCTCAACAGCGCCTGGCGCAGGCGCGTCGGGTCGCCGCTGATCACCCGTGGCACCTGGGGCTGGATAAAGCTGATCAGCTCGACGTTTTGCTGCTCGGCCTTGGCGCGGAAAATACTCAGGCAGTCTTCGATCAACGCGTTGAGGTCGAACTGCACGTCGTCCAGTTCGATCTGCCCGGACTCCAGCTTGGAGATGTCGAGAATCTCGTTGATCAACGTGAGCAATTCGTTGCCGGCACTGTGGATGGTTTGCACGTAGTCCCGCTGCTTGACCGACAGCGGCGTGCCCAACAGCAGTTCGGTCATGCCCAGCACGCCGTTCATGGGGGTACGGATTTCGTGGCTGATCTTCGCCAGGAACTCGGCCTTGGCGGCGATCTCGGCATTGCTCGCCGCCAGGTCGCGGCTGAGGCTGAAGTTGTCTTCGGTGATGGCGCGCTGGCGTTCGCCCAAGGCCAGGCTCATCAACAGGCCGCTGAGGCAGATAAAACCGAGCAGGGTGACGATTAAGCCTTGGGGCGCCACCAGTGTCAGCCCCAGCAAGGCCGGCAGGATAATCAGCGTGCCGATGTTGAAAATCACCATCGCCACCATGAACAGGCGCGCCGGGCGATAACCTTTTTGCCAGTGATAAGCCGAGACGAACAGCATGCTCAGGCCGGCCAGCGCCACCAGGGCGTAGGTGATGATGTTCAGCGGCAGCGTATTGACGAACAGCAGCAACAGCCCGCTGAGGACGATCAACAGGATGTCGGCCATCAGCAGCTTGTTCAGCGGATGCGGGCCCAGAGGCGCAAAGAAGCGGTAGGCAAACATCAGCCCGCACGGCGCGGTCAGCAGCAGTGCGAGGTACGCACCGGGGGTTTGTACCGCGTGCCAGTTCGGCAGCCACGGCCCGACCAGGTTGAGCAGCAGCGCCAGGCTGAGCAGCAACAACACTTCACAGGCGGCGAGCCACAGGCTGCTGCGGGAGCGATGGTAGGCGTAGCGGGTCAGGTTGTGCAGGATCAGCATCACCAGGCAACCGAACAGCAACCCGTAGATCAGCGTCTGGTTCTGGTTGGCCGCGGCGAGTACGGCGGGTTCCAGGGTGATGTACGGGCGCAGCTCGTGTTCCGAGACCATGCGCAGGTACACGTCCAGCGGCTTCTGGCTTTGGGGCATCGGCAGCATGAAGTCGCTGCTGGGCAGCGGGCGCTCGGCCTGGGGCTGGCGGGTGCCGGTGGCTTGCTGCTCCACCAGGGTGTCGCCGTCTAGTACATACAGGTTCAGGTGTGACAGGTCCGGGGCGAATACCCGCAGCACTTGCTCGTGTTTGCCGGGTTGCAGCCTGAAACGTACCCACAACGCACCGTCCGGTTGCGCGGCGGTAATCCGGTCCAGTTCGATGGGGCTGAATTGATTGATGTAGCGGGGCGAGCGGATGTCGCTCAGTTGCAGATCGGCCTGTTCATCAAGCAATACCGCCCAGCCACTGCCTTGTGCCGCAGCCTGGGCCGGAAGCAAGCAGAGCAAGGTCAGCAGACTGACAGTGAAACCTATGGCGATCCTGAGCCAGCGCACGGCGAAATCCCTTCGTAGGTTGATGCATGGGTATAACTATGCGCGGGGCCACAAGCGTAGGGCAAGGGCCAAGGGCCCCTGCCTAACCGAACGGATAGCTGTTTACTGACTTTCGCCACGCTCACGGGCAATGGCGCGGTAGCCAATGTCGGTGCGGTAGAAGCAGCCTTTCCAGTCGATCTTCGCCGCCAGCTTGTAAGCCTGTTGCTGGGCGGCATCTACGCTGCTACCCATGGCGGTTGCGCACAATACGCGGCCACCGGCGGTGACAACCTGGCCATCCTTGAGCGCGGTGCCCGCGTGGAACACCTTGCCTTCCAGCGTAGCAGCCGCCTCCAGACCTTCAATCACATCGCCCTTGGCGTAGTCGGCCGGGTAGCCGCCAGCGGCCAGCACGATGCCAACGCTTGGGCGCGGGTCCCACTGGGCTTCGACCTTGTCGAGGGCCTGGGCCAGCGCCGCTTCCACCAGCAGTACCAGGCTCGATTGCAGGCGCAGCATCACCGGTTGGGTTTCCGGATCGCCGAAGCGGCAGTTGAACTCGATGACTTTCGGGTTGCCGGCCTTGTCGATCATCAAGCCGGCGTATAGGAAACCGGTGTACACGTTGCCTTCATCGGCCATGCCGCGCACGGTTGGCCAGATCACCAGGTCCATCACGCGCTTGTGCACTTCGGCAGTCACTACCGGAGCAGGGGAGTAAGCGCCCATGCCGCCGGTGTTCGGGCCGCTGTCGCCGTCGCCCACACGTTTGTGGTCCTGGCTGGTGGCCATCGGCAGTACGTTCTTGCCGTCGACCATCACGATGAAGCTGGCTTCTTCGCCGTCGAGGAACTCTTCGATCACCACGCGGGAACCGGCTTCACCGAAAGCATTGCCGGCGAGCATGTCGCGTACGGCGTCTTCGGCTTCGGCCAGGGTCATCGCGACGATCACGCCTTTACCGGCGGCCAGGCCGTCGGCCTTGATCACGATCGGTGCACCGACCTCGCGCAGGTAAGCCAGGGCCGGCTCGATCTCGGTGAAGTTCTGGTAGTCGGCGGTCGGGATCTTGTGGCGCGCCAGGAAATCCTTGGTGAAGGCTTTCGAACCTTCCAGCTGGGCAGCGCCGGCGGTTGGGCCGAAGCAGTCCAGGCCACGGCTGCGGAACAGGTCCACAACACCGGCTACCAAGGGCACTTCCGGACCGACGATGGTCAGGGAAACGTTTTTCTCGGCAAAGTCCGCCAGCTGCTCAAGGGCCAACACGTCGATGGCGACGTTTTCGCACTTGGCTTCAATGGCGGTACCGGCATTGCCAGGCGCGACGAAAACCTTCTGGACGCGGGGGTCCTGGGCAACTTTCCAGGCCAGGGCGTGTTCACGGCCACCGCTGCCAATGATCAAAACATTCATTTCAAAAACCTCGGATGACGCTGAATTCTGATCGTTCCCACGCTCTGCGTGGGAATGCCTCTTGTGACGCTCCGCGCCACGCTTTGGGACGCGGAGCGTCCCGGGCTGCATTCCCACGCAGAGCGTGGGAACGAGCAATCATCGGTTAGTGACGGAAGTGGCGCATGCCGGTAAACACCATGGCGATGCCGGCTTCATCTGCCGCTGCAATCACTTCTGCGTCACGCATCGAGCCGCCTGGCTGAATCACCGCTGTCACGCCGGCCTTGGCCGCATTGTCGAGGCCGTCGCGGAACGGGAAGAATGCGTCGGACGCCATCACCGAACCCTGTACCTGCAAGCCGGCATGCTCAGCCTTGATTGCAGCGATACGTGCCGAGTTCACGCGGCTCATCTGGCCGGCGCCAACACCGATGGTCTGGCGATTCTTGGCGTACACGATGGCGTTGGATTTAACGTACTTGGCGACTTTCCAGGCGAAGATCAGGTCGTTGATTTCCTGTTCGGTCGGGGCGCGCTTGGTCACCACTTTCAAATCGGTGCTGCCGATCATGCCGATGTCGCGGCTCTGTACCAGCAAGCCGCCATTGACGCGCTTGTAGTCCCAGGCAGCGGCACGCTCGGCCGACCACTCGCCGCAGGCCAGCAGGCGCACATTGGCCTTGGCAGCAACGATGGCGCGGGCCTCGATACTCACGGATGGGGCAATGATCACTTCAACGAACTGACGCTCAACGATCGCCTTGGCGGTCTCGGCGTCCAGTTCACGGTTGAAGGCGATGATGCCGCCGAAGGCCGACTCGGTGTCGGTGGCGTAGGCCAGTTCGTAGGCCTGGCGGATACCGCCTTCAGCGTCCGGGCTCACGGCCACGCCGCACGGGTTGGCGTGCTTGACGATCACACAGGCTGGCTTGACGAAGCTCTTCACACATTCCAGCGCGGCGTCGGTGTCGGCCACGTTGTTGTAGGACAGCTCTTTGCCTTGCAGTTGGGTCGCGGTGGCGATGCCGACTTCAGCAGGCTTGGCCTCAACGTAGAACGCCGCGCTCTGGTGCGGGTTCTCGCCGTAGCGCATTTCCTGGGCCTTGATGAACTGGCTGTTGAAGGTGCGCGGGAACTGGCTGCGACCTTCAGTGCTCAGGGTTTCGGCCGCCTGGTTCACGGTGCCCATGTAGTTGGCGATCATGCCGTCGTAGGCGGCGGTGTGTTCGAAGGCCTTGAGCATCAGGTCGAAGCGCTGGGCGTAGGTCAGGCCGCCGGCTTTCAGGCTTTCCAGTACGCTGGCGTAGTCGCTGGCGTTCACCACGATGGCCACGTCTTTATGGTTTTTGGCTGCCGAGCGAACCATGGTTGGGCCGCCGATATCGATGTTCTCGATGGCGGTCGGCAGGTCGCAGCCTGGCTTGTTGATGGTGGCTTCGAACGGGTACAGGTTAACGGCCACCAGGTCGATCGGCTTGATGCCGTGCTCGCTCATGATGGCGTCGTCGATACCGCGACGACCGAGGATCCCGCCGTGGATTTTCGGGTGCAGGGTCTTGACCCGACCGTCCATCATTTCTGCGAAACCGGTGTAGTCCGCCACTTCCACTGCGGCCACGCCGTTGTCCTGCAGCAGTTTGAAGGTCCCGCCGGTGGAGAGAATCTCCACGCCCAGAGCTTCCAGCTCCCGGGCAAATTCGAGGATCCCGGTCTTGTCGGAGACACTGATCAAGGCACGGCGGATCGGCAGGCGGGTAGTCTGGTCGGTCATTTCAATTTCCATCAAAAGCAAAGGAGTCAGCAAAAAAGGCGTCCGTTTTTACGCGGGCGCCTTTCTGGTTTGATTGAATGCTTACAGCAAATCGTACTGCTTGAGTTTCTTGCGCAGCGTGCCACGGTTCAGACCGAGCAGCTCACTGGCCTTGGTCTGGTTGCCCTTGACGTAGTTCATTACGCTTTCGAGCAACGGCGCTTCGACTTCGGAGAGCACCAGGTTGTACACGTCCGTGACGGCAGCGCCCTCAAGGTGGGCGAAATAATTGTGCAGCGCCTTCTCGACACTCCCGCGAAGGGTCTGGCCTTCTTCGCTCGGCGTGTTGAGGTGCTGTTTCAAATTGACGTTGTCGCTCACGGGTGTTGTTCCACTCACTAAAGTCTCGGTCATCATCGTCATGCGGCCACCCCTTCTCCGTCCCCTGTCACCAGGCTCTTGTAACGCTCGGTGAAGAACTCACGAACGTTGGCGCACTGTGCTTCCGTATCATCCAAACGATTGAAGTGGGCGCGAAACTCCTTGGCGCCCGGCAAGGTTGCGAGATACCAGCCCACATGCTTGCGAGCAATGCGTACGCCCATCACGTCTCCATAGAAGGCGTGCAGGGCGGCCAGATGCTCTAGCAGAATACGTTCCACCTCGATCAGCTCCGGTGCCGGCAAGGTTTCACCGGTACGCAGAAAATTCTCGATCTCACGAAAAATCCACGGCCGCCCCTGGGCAGCCCGGCCAATCAACAGGCCATCGGCGCCGGTCGCGTGCAGCACACGCCGGGCTTTCTCGGCTGAATCGATGTCGCCGTTGGCAAAGACGGGAATCGACACCGCCTGCTTGATCGCGGCAATGGTGTCGTACTCGGCTTCACCGGTGTAAAGATCGGCGCGGGTGCGGCCATGCACCGCCAGCGCTGTAATGCCCGCCTGCTCGGCGATCTTCGCCACCGTCAGGCCATTCTTGTTGTCCCGGTCCCAGCCGGTACGGATCTTCAGGGTGACCGGCACATCCACTGCAGCGACAACGGCATGCAGGATCTCGCTCACCAACTGCTCATCCTTCAACAGGGCAGAACCGGCGGCCTTGTTGCAGACCTTCTTGGCCGGGCAACCCATGTTGATATCAATAATCTGCGCCCCCAACTCCACGTTGGCCCGGGCCGCATCCGCCAGCATTTGCGCATCACCGCCGGCGATCTGTACCGAGCGGGGCTCGGGATCACCTTCGTGGATCATGCGCATCCGCGATTTGCGGGTGTTCCACAAACTCATGTCGCTGGTGACCATTTCCGAGACTACAAGCCCTGCGCCCAACCGCTTGCAAAGCTGACGAAAGGGCTGGTCGGTGACGCCCGCCATCGGGGCGAGGATCAAGCCGTTGTTCAATGTGTATGGGCCGATGCGTACCGCCGACATAGGACTTCCCTGTTGTGGGGCCGGATCATTAGAGTTCGAAAAAGGGTTGGCATGATACCCGCTCTCGATGACTGGATAAAGGCTGAATTGGATAAAATCTGAACAGTTATTTTCTTATCGCCGCTGGTTTGGTCAAGGGCGGAGCAGTCAAGAATCCGCCGTCAAACCTTACCCCTTGGGCCGGATCACTCGGGAGAGTGGAAGCTCAGGCTGTAATTCACCGCTTTGTTGCCCGGGTCGAGGATGTCCAGGGCAATGTGGATCGGCGTCTGGGAGGGCATCTCGGTCACGCCGGCCAACTCGCCGCTGAGGTATTCGGCGGGTTTGAAGCGACGACTGGCGATCATATTCCCGTTCATGTCGGCAAAGCGTAGCTCCAACAATGGGAACGGTTGGGAGAAAGTCGCGCGGTTATAGATGATCGCGTCCACCACCAGGGCGCCGGCGAACTCCGGGTGGCTGCGCACTACCAGGTTGCTGCTCTTGATGTGGGCGATATCGACCCGTGATGGCACGGTGCAGCCCAGTTTCGGGCACAGCTCCTGGAACCACGGGCGGTAGGCGTCCTGGCGTGCCAGGTCGTCGAATTGGTAGGCGACGTATTGTCCCGCCAGGCCGGCGGCGGCCAGCAGCACCAGCAAGCCCCAGAACAGGCGGCGACCCCAGCCGGAAGCGCGCTTCTGGGAATACAGGTGCAGCGGGTCGTCTTCCAGGTCCGAAAGCAGGTCGTCGTGGACGCCGGCCTCGGGGCGAGGGCGCTTGCGTTTGGGCTGCGGGCGTTCCGCTTGTTCGGCTTCTGGCTCGTCTGCTACGGCGGTTACCGGTGGGTCGAGTTCGGCATCGGTGGTGTCGACGTGCAGCGCTGGTTCTTCGTCGGGCTCGACCGCTTCAAACGACATCGAAGGTTCGGTGCGCTTGGGTTTGGCGAGGCTTGCCTTGGCCGGTTGCGGCTCTTCGTCGGCCGGTTGCGGGGCTTGCGCCCGTTCATCCCGAGGGTCGCTGAACAGGCTGGCGGCCCATTGCTCTTCCTCGGCCTTGGCCGTGTCGCGGCTGGCGCTGAGGGCGTCTTCCTTTTGCCGACGGTCGGCGCCGGGTTGGCGACGATCGGCTCCTATGGGCTGGGTGTGCTGAATCTCGCGACGTTCCAGCTTGGCCAGTTCTTCGTCGAGGTCCAGGTTATCCAGGTCAAGCTCTTCGGCGTTCCATTGCTTCTGGCTGATGGCCCGCGGTGCTTCGGGTGGCGGTTCTGCTGCTGGCGGTGGCTCTACCGCTGTTGGTGCCTGGGGCGCGGGCGCACTGGCACGCTGCTCCAGCAGTTGGCGAGCGGCATTGAACACTTGCAGGCATGAGCCACAGCGCACCACGCCACGGGCCACGCTCAATTGAGCGTGGTTGACGCGAAAGCGTGCTTGGCAATGTGGGCACTGGGTGACGAAACTGTCGGTCATGCGGCCATCCGATTCATGCAGGCGCTCATTCTAGCGCCGACGACCACTGATGCGTACCCAGCCATCGCGGTTGGCGATCGGATCCAGCTCGAAATCATGGGCGTAGGCAGCGGCAACGTCTTCGCCTTGTTCGGCGAGGATGCCCGACAGCGCCAGGCGGCCGCCCGGCTTGACCAGGCTCGA
The DNA here is from genome assembly GCF_052682255.1 of Pseudomonas sp. 32A. Classification (NCBI taxonomy): domain Bacteria; kingdom Pseudomonadati; phylum Pseudomonadota; class Gammaproteobacteria; order Pseudomonadales; family Pseudomonadaceae; genus Pseudomonas; species Pseudomonas sp. 32A. The sequence continues at coordinate 511,824 of NZ_JBQYLY010000001.1, forward strand.
CAGCTGCGGCGCCAGTGCGACCAGCGGCCCGGCGAGGATGTTGGCCACCAGTACGTCGGCTTGCACCTGGGGCAATTGCTCCGGCAGGTACAGCGGGAATTTCTCTTCGGCAATGTTATTGCGCCCGGCGTTATCGCGGGAGGCTTCCAGGGCTTGCACGTCGATATCGGTACCGACGGCTTCCTTGGCGCCAAGCAGCAGGGCGGCGATGGCCAGGATCCCCGAACCGCAGCCGAAGTCCAGCACGTTGCAGTCTTTCAGGTCCTGGCCGTCGAGCCATTCCAGGCACAGGGCGGTGGTGGGGTGGGTGCCGGTGCCAAACGCCAGGCCCGGGTCCAGCAGCAGGTTGACGGCATCAGGCTCGGGGGCGGCGTGCCAGCTCGGCACGATCCACAGGCGCTGGCCAAAACGCATCGGCTGGAAGTTGTCCATCCAGCTGCGTTCCCAATCCTGGTCTTCGATGATTTCGCTGTGGTGTTCCGGCAGTGGGCCGCCGGTGAGCAGTTCCATATGGGCCAGTACGCTGGCGGCATCGGTGCCGTCTTCGAACAGGGCCAGCAGATGGGTGTGGGACCACAGCGGGGTGGTATTGAGCTCGGGCTCGAAGATCGGCTGGTCTTCGGCGTCCATGAAGGTCACCGACACGGCGCCCACTTCGAGGAACGCGTCTTCGTAGGTTTCGGCTTGTTCTGGGCTGATGGCGAGACGGACTTGCAGCCAAGGCATGGCGGGCACCTTTGAAAAATGAGTGTGCAGCGGGGTAGGGCTGCGAAAGACGCGCAAGTTTACGCGAGCGAACAGCAGAAGACGACTGTACTGCTGGTGTACACAGAACAAAAATGTGGGAGCAAGCCCGCTCCCACAAGGGGAATGTATCCATCCAGGAAAGTCGGGTGGGCACAAACAACAAAGCCGCCCGAAGGCGGCTTTGTTGGGTGGATCACTTCGCTTACTGATTAGCCAGCTTGTGTTCCAGGTAGTGAATGTTCACACCACCTTCGCAGAAGCCTTCATCGCGAACCAGATCCCGATGCAACGGGATGTTGGTCTTGATGCCGTCTACCACGATTTCGTCCAGGGCATTACGCATACGGGCCATGGCCTCGTCGCGGGTGGCGCCCCAGGTGATCAGCTTGCCGATCAGCGAGTCGTAGTTGGACGGAACCTTGTAGCCGCTGTACAGGTGCGAATCCACACGGACGCCGTTGCCGCCGGGCGCGTGGAAATGCTTGACCAGGCCAGGGCTTGGGATAAAGGTTTTCGGGTCTTCGGCGTTGATCCGGCACTCCAGGGAGTGGCCGTGGATCTTCACATCATCCTGGGTAAACGACAGCTTGTTGCCAGCGGCGATGCTCAGCATCTCCTTGACGATGTCGATACCGGTGACCATTTCCGAAACCGGATGCTCTACCTGCACACGAGTGTTCATCTCGATGAAGTAGAAACGGCCGTTCTCGTACAGGAACTCGAAAGTCCCCGCGCCACGGTAGTTGATGTCGATGCACGCCTTGACGCAGCGAGCCAGTACTTCCTGGCGAGCAGTTTCATCCAGGCCCGGTGCCGGCGCTTCTTCCAGTACCTTCTGGTGACGACGTTGCAGCGAGCAATCGCGGTCGCCCAAGTGGATGGCGTGGCCCTGGCCGTCGGACAGTACCTGCACTTCCACGTGACGTGGGTTGGTCAGGTACTTTTCCAGGTAGACCATCGGGTTGCCGAACCAGGCGCCCGCTTCGGAGCGAGTCTGCTTGGCGGCTTCGATCAGGTCTTCTTCCTTGTGTACCACGCGCATGCCGCGACCACCGCCGCCGCCGGCGGCCTTGATGATCACTGGGTAACCGACTTCGCGACCAATGCGCAGGGCGGTTGCCTCGTCTTCAGGCAGCGGGCCGTCGGAACCAGGAACGGTTGGCACGCCGGCTGCGATCATGGCGTCCTTGGCCGATACCTTGTCGCCCATCAGGCGAATGGTTTCGGCTTTCGGGCCGATGAAGGCGAAGCCGGATTTCTCAACCTGTTCGGCGAAATCGGCGTTTTCCGCGAGGAAGCCGTAGCCCGGGTGAATACCATCGGCGCCGGTCACTTCAGCGGCGGCGATGATGTTCGAGACTTTCAGGTACGAGTTCGTGGCCAGTGGCGGGCCGATGCAGATGCTTTCGTCCGCCAGTTTCACGTGCATCAGTTCGGTATCGGCCGTCGAGTAAACAGCGACGGTCTTGATGCCCTCTTCCTTACAGGCGCGCAGGATACGCAGCGCGATCTCGCCGCGGTTGGCGATCAGGACTTTTTGCAGTTTCTTCGCAGGTTTCAACATCGAAGGCGCTCCGCGGTTCAAACGATGGTGAACAGCGGCTGGTCGTACTCAACCGGCTGACCGTTTTCTACCAGGATGGATTCGATGACGCCGGCTTTTTCAGCCGTGATGTGGTTCATCATCTTCATCGCTTCAACGATGCAGATGGTGTCGCCCACTTTCACGGTTGCGCCGACTTCAACGAAGGCTGGCGAGGTCGGTGCCGGGGTGCGGTAGAACGTACCGACCATTGGCGACTTGACCACGAAACCGTTCAGTTTTGGAGCAGCCGGAGCTTCGGCAGCAGCCGCAACCGGAGCAGCAGCCACTGGCGCAGCGGCCGGAGCCGGCGCTTGCATCTGCGGTGCATAGAACTGTTGGGCCGGGGTCTTGCTGTGACGGCTGATCCGTACGGATTCCTCGCCTTCCTTGATCTCCAGCTCGTCGATACCGGATTCTTCCAGCAGTTCGATCAGTTTCTTAACTTTACGGATATCCATGAATCATCAACTCCCAAAGGGTCGGTCAGGGGCGCTTGGCCGTGTCTTCAAGCTGTTCCAGGGCGGCCTCCAGGGCCAGTCGGTAACCGCTGGCGCCAAGGCCGCAGATCACTCCTACCGCAACGTCGGAGAAGTAAGAGTGATGGCGGAAAGGTTCGCGTTTGTGCACGTTCGATAAATGCACTTCGATGAATGGGATGCTCACCGCCAGCAGCGCGTCACGTAATGCAACGCTTGTGTGCGTAAAAGCGGCGGGATTGATCAGGATAAAGTCCACGCCTTCGCTGCGCGCGGCATGGATACGATCAATCAGTTCGTACTCGGCATTGCTTTGCAGGTAGAGCAGATGGTGGCCGGCATCACGTGCCCGTCGTTCCAGATCGAGGTTGATCTGTTCGAGGGTCACTGACCCGTAGACGCCCGGTTCGCGGGTGCCGAGCAGGTTCAGGTTGGGTCCGTGAAGAACCAGTAAGGTCGCCATCGGCTGTTCCTTGTTATTGATGTGGGCACGGTAGAACCCGGCGACTATGCCGCAAAGCCTTTGTGACTGTCCAGTTCTATGCAGTAGGCAGCACGATTAGCGAGGATTGCGCAAAATATGTGACCGCAAGGCTGAATCCGGTCAGTGTGGGAGCGGGCTTGCCTGCGATGGCGGTGTGTCAGTGGCAGGTTTTTTGACTGATTCACCGCCATCGCAGGCAAGCCAGCTCCCACATTTGGTCAGACGCGGAATGCCTGCACGGCGGTATTGAGTTGCCCGCCAAGTACCAGCAAGTGCTCTCCCTGGCGGCGTCCCTGGCCAATTCGCAGCAAGTTGTCCTCACCCAGCTGGTGAATCCGCTCACTGTTATCGCGGATTTCGCTCACAGCGCCACTTTGCTGGGCGGTGACATCGGCAATTCGCACCGCAGTGTCGGAAATGGTCTGAATCGCCCCGACGATTTCATCCAGCGCTCCGTCGGCCGCCTGGGCTTGCTCGGCGGTGGCTTCGGCGTGCTCGACCTGGGCGCGCATGCCTTCCACCGATTGCCGGGCGGCGGTTTGCAGGCCGGCGATCAGGTGCTGGATTTCGGCGGTGGCGCCGGCGGTGCGTTGGGCCAGGGAGCGCACTTCATCGGCTACCACGGCGAACCCGCGCCCGGCCTCACCGGCCCGGGCGGCTTCGATGGCGGCGTTCAGCGCCAGCAGGTTGGTCTGTTCGGCAATTGAGCGAATCACCGTGAGTACGCCGCCGATGGTTGCGGACTCTTCGGCGAGTTTCTCGATCATCTGCGCATTTATCTGCACTTCACCGACCAAGGCGTGTAACCCGGTCAAGCTCAGGCCGATCACCCGTTGACCCTGTTCCACGGCTTGGCCTGCACTGCGGCTGGCTTCGGCGGCCTGGCTGGCGTCGCCGGCAACCTGCTGGATCGTGGCTTCCAGTTCGCCCAGGGAATCGCGAATTTGCGCAGTGTCACCGGCCTGGCGCTCGGCACCGTCGTGCATGCCGCTGCTTAATTCCGCCAGGGCGCTGCTGCTGCCGGCCACTTGCTCGGCGTTGCCGCGGATGGTGCCCACCAAGTCCACCAGATAGGCACGCAGGCGATTCAGGGACTCTTCGATATCGTGCAGTTCGCGGTTGGTCTTGCCCAAGGCAATGGGCTGGCTGAAGTCGCCTTCGGCCCAGGTGGACAAGGCCGGTGCCAGGTTGGTCAGCACTCGCGCCAGGCGTCGCTGCAAGGTATCGATCAACAGCGCGATCAGCAAAATCAGGCCGATCATGACGCCTTGAATCAACCGCACTTCGCCCTGGATCTGCGCATGCTGGGCCCGCACTACCGGCTCCAGGCTGGCGATGGCGTGCTGCACGGCGTTGATTTTCAGGTGGGTGCTGCTGGCCAGTTCGGTGCGTTGCTGGATTTGCTCACGGGTGCGTTTCAGCTCGGCGGGGTAGCGGGTCAGCAGGTTGTTGAGTTCGCGTTTGAGGTCGACGCCGGTGTCCTGGGCCACGGTTTTTTCAGCGTTTTCCAGGCCCATCATGGCCGAGAAGTCGTCGGTATTGGACTCGCTGCTGGCGGTCACCCCCAGCAATGGCAGTTGCCCCAGCAGGTCAGCCTGGCTGCGGATATTGCTGACTTCGCGCTCCACATCGTCGGCCAGTTCGCTGCGCCCGCTGCTCACCAGCTTGTCCCGGGCCAGGGAGAGTTTGGCCAGGTGCTGGGACGCGGCGAGCAAGGGCGGCAGATAACGTGCGGCGTCGGGGGAAGTGACGCCGCTGGCGTACTGATTCAATTGCTCCAGATTGGCGCCGAGCTCGCGTTCGGCTTGCAGCAGCAAGGCTTGCGGGTCGCCCGCCAGCTTGCCGGCGGCCAGCAGGTCGGTCTTGCTGAAGGTATCCAGGTCTACCAGGCTGGGGCGCAGGTTTTGCGCCAGCTCTGCCGGCAGTTCATCCAGATGCTGCAACAGGTTTTCCAGGCTCTGGCTGGCGCTGCTCAGGCGCAGGGCGTCGCCGCTGGCGAGGTAATCGTCGATATTGCGCGCGGCCTGGTTCTGGAAGGTCTGCGACAGGCCCAGGTAGCGCTCCATCAACAGATAAGGCCGCTCCAGGGCGCGTTGCGACCACCAGAGCGTCGCGCCCAGGGCCAGGCAAACGGCGACCAGAAGGAGGGTGTTCAGATTCGTCAGCAGCTTCAGGCGCATGCGTGGTTTCAACCGACAGCAGAAGTAAGTGCCTGAAGTTATTGCGTTTCCATTACAGAGTTATGACGGATTCGGTGGATTCCGGTGAAAAGGTGGCACTTTGCTTTGATGCGCGCGCCGAGATCACCCGGTTACGCCCTGCATCCTTGGCGCGGTACAGCGCCTCGTCGGCCTGGGCCGCCATCATCAGGCTGTCGGAACCATCACACAGCTCCACCACGCCGGCGCTGAAGGTGCACCACAAATCCTGGGGCTGAGCGGGGTAGTGAATCTCGGCAAAACGCCCACGGATTTCGTCGAGCACTTTGCAGGCGGAGTCAAGATCGGTGTCGGGCATCACGATGGCAAATTCTTCACCGCCGTAACGGCCTATATAGTCGGTCTTGCGCAGGCGCTGCTTGAGAAACAGCGCGAGGCTCTTGATCACCCGGTCGCCCATGGGGTGGCCGTGGCTGTCGTTGACCCGCTTGAAGTGGTCGATGTCGAGCATCGCAAAGCTCAGCGGCTTGCTCTCGCGGCGTGCGCGGAAGCTGCAGTCTTCGAGCAATTGCAGGATGTGGGTGTGGTTGTACAGCCCGGTGAGGCTGTCGCGCACCATCCGCGCCTTGAGGTTGCGCGCCCGCGCCGCACGGTTGCGCACGGTGGTGATCAGGTGTCGGGGTTTGATCGGCTTGGTGAGGAAGTCGTCGCCGCCTTCGCTCATGGCGTCCAGTTGCTTGTCCAGGTCGTCTTCGGCCGAGAGGTAGATGATCGGCACGCTGACGTAGCGGTCATTGTGGCGGATCACCTTGGCCAGTTCGGTACCGGTGCAGGCCGGCATATACATGTCGAGGATGATCAGGTCGGGCTGGAAATCCGCCAGCTCGGCCATGGCCTGGATCGGTTCGATCAGCGTGCGGGTGACGATGCCGGCGCTGTTGAGCAGGCGCTCGGTGTGCATCGCCTGGGCCCGCGAATCGTCGATGATCAGCACTTTGTAAGGTTCGTACTGGGCGACGCAGGTCAGCACTTCGATTTTTTCCAGCAGGCTCGACGCCTCCAGGGTTCCGGTGAGGAACTCCTGGCCGCCGGCGCGCACGGCGGCTAGGCGGGTGGGGGTGTCGGTTTCGTGCAGGCTGAAAAACAGCAGCGGCAGCTTTTGCTCCAGGCCTTCCTGGGCTTCGGCGGCAAGCTTCAGGCCAAGGCCGGTACCGCAGAAATCCACATCCATCACGATGGCCGCCGGCAAACGCTCGGCCATCGATGAGCGAAAGGCCGCCACGCTGTCGAGGGACTGTGCGCTCAAACCGAAAAACTCCAGCTGCTTGGCCAGGCGCTCGGCACGGTCGTGGTCGGCCAGCATCACGTAGATCGGCTTGCGCATCGGCGGCAGGAGGGTTTGTTCCAAGTGGTCGCCCTGGCGCAGGCCGGTGCGGGACAGGCGCTGCATCAGGCGATTGAGTTCGGTGATCAGGTGGCTGCTCAGGCGGCCGCGGTTATCGTCCACCGCCTTGAGTGAAGCGTTGATCTGGTGCGCCAGTTGGCCGTGCTCCGGCTGCTCGAAGCGTTCGGCGAAACGCAGCAGGCGCAGGTTGGCCTCGCCGAGTTCGGTCAAGTCGGCGGTCGACCATTCGCTGCGTTGCAGGCGCTGCCAGATCTCAAGAATTTGACGTGCCTGATGAATTACCCGCTGGGCAAAATGGTGCTTGAGACGCTCACGGCTGGGGTCTTCTGGCTCGGTCATATCCTGACTACTAGTTAGGCTGCATGCTGAGGTCGAACTGATGGCTCTATGCTAGCACCTCTTTTCTGTTGCACGAGTGTCATACGTCAATTAACTGCGAGGTCCTGGATATTCATTTACCGACCAGGCAGTCGCGCGGGCGTAAACAGCGTGCATCCTTTATAGTCGAGCCGCGCACTTGCGCCACCCCGACTAAAAGCGCCGCAATGCTCGGCACGATGGGGTAGGGTTGTGGTCGTAGCTATTGAACTCAAGTGATTGAAAGGATATCGCCATGCTGGACTGGAAAAACCGCGCAGGCAGTGCAAAGGGCCCGGCCCCTGAAACCAAGTCGGCCCCTCGCAGCTATTTCCGTAACCTGCTGATGAGCCGTGCGTTGCTCTCGCTGGTTGCGTTGTATCTGTTGGTCACCGGTGCCCTGGGTTGGTACTGGAGCGAAGAGCCTGCATTGTTCCCGGTTCAGCAGAACGCGCAGATTGCCGCCGAGAAGGATGGCAAGCAGATGGTGGTGGGTTTCACTACCGTCGAAACCCTCAAGACCGTGGTGGGCACCTTGCTGAACAAGCCGGGTGGCTACATTTCCAACGACCGTTTCCCGCCGGGCCTGTGGATGGACAACATGCCGAGCTGGGAATACGGCGTGTTGGTGCAGGTGCGCGACCTGACCCGTGCCTTGCGCAAAGACTTCGCTCGTTCCCAGTCGCAGTCGGCGGAAGACGCGGACCTGGCCAAGGCCGAACCGCGCTTCAACTTCGACAACAAGAGCTGGGTGCTGCCGTCCAGCGAGTCGGAATACCAGGAAGGCATAAATTCCCTGAGCCGCTACGAAGCGCGTTTGTCCGACCCGAATCAGCGCGGCGCGCTGTTCTATGCCCGTGCCGACAACCTGAACAACTGGCTGGGTGATGTGGCGACCCGTTTGGGTTCGCTGTCGCAACGGCTGTCGGCCAGCGTGGGCCGGGTCAAGCTCAACACCGCGCTGAAAACCGAAGCGCTGGCGCCGGGTGAAGTGCCGCAGGTCGACGAAGAAGTGGTGGAAACCCCATGGATGCAGATCGACAACGTGTTCTACGAAGCCCGCGGCCAGGCCTGGGCCTTGTCCCACCTGCTGCGCGCCATCGAAGTCGACTTCGCCGACGTGCTGGCCAAGAAGAACGCCACCGTCAGCGTGCGCCAGATCATTCGTGAGCTGGAAGCCTCGCAGGAACCGGTATGGAGCCCGATGATTCTTAACGGCAGTGGTTTTGGCGTCCTCGCCAACCATTCGCTGGTCATGGCCAACTACATTTCCCGGGCCAACGCTGCAGTGATCGACTTGCGTCAGCTGCTTAACCAAGGTTGATGATGGACGCTTCCACCAGGGAGGCGGCGCACCGCGCGGCCTCCGACGCCGAACTGATTGCCTGGGTCGACGAGCAGGACAACCTGCTCGGCAGCCTGGTGCGCTCCGACCTGCGCCAGCGCGGGCTGATCGGGCGCTGCACCTTTATCTTCCTGTTCAATTCGGCCGGTGAGCTGTGTGTGCATAGGCGCACCCTGAGCAAAGCCATGTACCCGGGGTTCTGGGACACGGCGGCGGGCGGGATGGTGGCGGCCCATGAGTCTTACGCCGAGTCGGCGGCCCGGGAGCTGGAAGAGGAGCTGGGAGTAAGCGGCGTCGAATTGACCCCGCACGACCACTTCTACTTCGAAGACGGCGACAGCCGGCTCTGGTGCACCTCGTTCTCCGCCGTATGGGACGGGCCCCTGCGGATCCAGCCGGAAGAAGTCATGGAAGCGCGCTTTCTGCCACTGGCGACGGTGTTGCAGGAGGCCGAACAAAAGCCCTATTGCCCGGATGCACAGGAAGGGCTGCGTCGTTATTTGGCCCTGCGTCGCTAAAGTTGCATAAATTGGCGCCATTTGGCTCTTAGCAAGGGGCCTTTTTGCCGTTACACTGCGCGACTTTTCAAGCTGAACCGCTGTTGTTCCAACCTGTAGGAGCGAGCTTGCTCGCGAAAAACGTAAGCACGACGCGTGCTGTCTGAAGGCCCGCGTTATCGTTGACGACCTTCGCGAGCAAGCTCGCTCCTGCAGTGGTTTGAATATCGGCGGTTCAGTAGCGCTGCCCCTGCCTGAGTGGGGCTTCGCGGTCGATGATCCCATCGATCAGTCTTTGTCCTCCCAAGAGGATTGCCGGTGGCCAAAAAAGCCGCATCCTTCGCCGCCCTTGGTGGCCTGGTATTTTCCACCGACGCAGGTCGACACTGCCCGGACTGTCGCCAGCCCGTGGACGCGTGTACCTGCAAAACAACCCTGATTCCCGAAGGCGATGGTATTGCCCGCGTACGTCGCGAGAGCAAGGGCCGTGGCGGCAAGACGGTGACCACCATCACCGGCGTGCCCCTGGCCGAAGACGCCCTGAAGGCGTTGGCCACGACGCTGAAAAAGCGCTGTGGCACCGGGGGTGCCTTGAAAGACGGCATCATCGAGATTCAGGGCGACCACGTCGAGTTGCTGTTGGCCGAGCTGATCAAGCTGGGTTACAAGGCGAAGAAATCCGGCGGCTAGCAGCCTCTGTGAAAACCACCCCGATGACCCGCTTGCTGAACGCGAACTGTCGTCTCCATGGTTTTCACAGAGCCTGTTCCTGACCGGTGTCTAAACTCTGTCCTGCAAGTGGGGTCTACCCCTCTCACAGGCAAATCGTCATTTTCATTCTTTAGACTGCGCCAGCCTCTGATCAGGCCGGTGCACTTCGACTTCATTTATAGGGGACTTCGATGTCCGTACGACGCACACGCAAAGACGATGGCAGCCAATGGACAGTTGCGGACAGCCGCAGTGTTTACGGGATTCGCCATTGGGGGGCCGGGTATTTCGCGATCAATGATGCCGGTCGCGTTGAAGTCCGTCCGAACGGCCCGAACAGCACGCCTGTCGACCTGTACGAGCAAGTAGACGAGCTGCGCAAAAGCGGCCTGTCCCTGCCGTTGCTGGTGCGCTTCCCCGACATCCTGCAAGACCGCGTGCGCCAGCTGACCGGCGCGTTCGACTCCAATATCGAGCGCCTGGAATACCAGAGCAAATACACCGCGCTGTACCCGATCAAGGTGAACCAGCAGGAAGCGGTGATCGAGAACATCATCGCCACCCAGGACGTGTCCATCGGCCTGGAAGCCGGCTCCAAGCCTGAGCTGCTGGCCGTGCTGGCCCTGGCGCCGAAAGGCGGCACCATCGTCTGCAACGGTTACAAAGACCGTGAGTTCATCCGCCTCGCGCTGATGGGCCAGAAGCTCGGCCACAACGTGTTCATCGTGATCGAGAAAGAATCCGAAGTCGGCCTGGTGATCGAAGAAGCCGCCAACCTCAAGGTCAAGCCACAGGTGGGCCTGCGGGTGCGCCTGTCGTCCCTGGCGTCGAGCAAGTGGGCAGACACCGGCGGCGAGAAATCCAAATTCGGTCTGTCGGCGGCGCAACTGCTGTCGGTGGTCGAGCGCTTCCGCGCGGCGGGCCTGGACCAGGGCATCCGCCTGCTGCACTTCCACATGGGTTCGCAGATCGCCAACCTGGCCGACTACCAGCACGGGTTCAAGGAAGCCATTCGTTACTACGGCGAACTGCGCAACCTCGGCCTGCCGGTAGACCACATCGACGTGGGCGGCGGCCTGGGTGTGGACTACGACGGTACCCACTCGCGTAACGCCAGCTCCATCAACTACGACATGGACGACTACGCCGGCGTGGTCGTGGGCATGCTCAAGGAGTTCTGCGACGCCCAGAGCCTGCCGCACCCGAACATCTTCTCCGAGAGCGGCCGTTCCCTGACCGCCCACCACGCCATGCTGGTGGTGCAAGTTACCGACGTCGAGAAGCACAACGACGACGTGCCGCTGATCGAGAACAAGGAAAGCCTGCCGGAAACCGTGCAATGGCTGGTGGACCTGCTGGGCCCTACCGACATTGAAATGGTCACCGAAACCTACTGGCGCGCCACTCACTACATGAGCGACGTGGCCACTCAGTACGCCGACGGCAAGATCACCCTGGCCGAGAAGGCCTTGGCTGAACAATGCTACTTCGCCGTCTGCCGCCGCCTGCACGACTCGCTGAAAGCCCGCCAGCGTTCCCACCGCCAGGTGCTGGACGAACTCAACGACAAGCTGGCCGACAAGTACATCTGCAACTTCTCGGTCTTCCAGAGTCTGCCGGACACCTGGGCGATCGGCCAGGTGCTGCCGATCCTGCCGCTGCATCGCCTCGACGAAGAGCCGCTGCGCCGTGCGGTGCTGCAGGACCTGACCTGCGACTCCGACGGCAAGATCAAGCAATACGTCGACGAGCAGAGCATCGAGACCAGCCTGCCGGTGCACGCTGTGAAAGAAGGTGAGGACTACCTGCTGGGGATCTTCCTGGTGGGTGCCTACCAGGAAATTCTCGGCGACATGCACAACCTGTTCGGTGACACCGACTCGGTGAACATCTACCAGCGCGAAGACGGTTCGGTGTACAGCGCCGGGATCGAGACCCACGACACCATCGAAGACATGCTGCGCTACGTGCACTTGTCGCCGGAGGAGTTGATGACTCACTACCGTGACAAGTGCGCCAGCGCGAAGATCACGGCGGCGGAGCGGACTCAGTTCCTGGATGCGCTGCGTCTTGGTTTGACGCGTTCGTCGTACCTGTCCTCGTAAGGACACCGACTTCAAGGGAGACCCGGCTCTAATGTGGGAGCCGGGCTTGCCCGCGATGACGGAGTGTCAGGCAGCCAATGGGCTAGCTGACCCACCGCCATCGCAGGCAAGCCAGCTCCCACATTTGATCAGCGTTTTGGCAGTACCCTCCTTATAGGGCCTGAACGATGTCGAGCAAACTCCTGCAAGTGTTCACCCTGGCCATCGCGACGCTGCTCGCAGCCTGCTCCCCGATCAAAGTGCTCAACGCACTCACCCCCACCAGCACCTTCACCAAAACATCTTCCATCGCCTACGGCGATGACCCCCGCCAGAAACTCGATATCTACCGCCCCGTCACCGCTGTGCCCGACGCGCCCGTCGTGGTGTTTTTCTATGGCGGCAGCTGGAACAGCGGTTCCAAGGATGACTACGGGTTTGTCGGCGAAGCATTGGCCTCCCGTGGAATCGTGGTGGTGATCGCCGATTACCGGCTATACCCGCAAGTGCGTTATCCACTGTTTTTGCAGGACGGCGCCCAAGCGGTGGCCTGGGCGCATCAGCACAGTGCCGAGTACGGCGGCGATCCCCGCAAGCTGTATGTGATGGGCCACAGCTCCGGTGCCTATAACGCGGCAATGCTGGCGCTGGACCCGCAGTGGCTGGCCGGGGTCGGCCTGTCGCCGTCAATCTTCAAAGGCTGGATCGGCCTCGCCGGGCCGTATGATTTCCTGCCGATTGAAAACCGTGATGTGCGCCCGGTGTTCTTCTACCCGGATTCGCCGCCCGATTCCCAACCCGTCAACCACGTCAGCCATGACGCGCCGCCGAGCCTGTTGATTGCCTCGGTGGACGACAACCTGGTCAACCCCAAGCGCAATACTGGCGGGTTGGCGAACAAGCTGCGGGCGGCGGGCGTGCCGGTGGAGGAGTTCTACTTCACCAAGACCAGCCACGCCACATTGGTGGCGTCCATGTCCCGGCCGCTGCGCTGGCTGGCGCCCGTGTTGGACCGGGTCACGGCATTTATCACGTTCACGCCGGGCCAGTAAGCCAGCGGTCCTGCTTGTTCAGGCGCCAGGCAATTGCCCACAGCGTGAGGCTGCGCAGGGCCATGAACAGCAGGAAGGTTATCCACAAGCCGTGATTGCCAAGGCCCTGCAAGGCCCAGGCGAAGGGCAGCACAATCACCACCGTCAGCAGCATGCCGTTGCGCATTTCCCGGGCGCGGGTGGCGCCGATGAACAGGCCGTCCAGCAGGTAGCTCCACACGGCGATCAACGGCAGCACGGCGAGGTAGGGCAGGTAGATGTCGGCGGTTTCGCGCACGCTCGGGATGTCGGTTTGCATGGCGATAAACAGGTGGCCGAACACGGCGAACAGGATCGCGAAACCGACGCTGGCCAGCAGCGACCAACCACAGGCCACCACCAGCGAACGGCGCAGGGCCTGGCGGTCGTGGGCGCCAATGGCGTGGCCGCATAACGCCTCCACCGCGTGGGCCAATCCGTCCAGGGCGTGAGCCGTCAGCAACAAACCGTTAAGCAGCAGCGCGTTCGCCGCCACCGTCGCATCACCCAAGCGAGCGCCTTGCACGGTAATCATGAAAAACACCGATTGCAGGGCCAGGCTGCGGATGAAGATATCGCGGTTCACCGCCAGCAGCGGGCGCCAGCTTTGCCACAGTTTGAGCGCGGCCCAGGCGATATGGCCGGGGTAGGCCCGCAGGGCTTTTTGGGTGAGGGCCAGGCCGAGGAGGGCGCCGGTCCATTCGGCGATCACCGAGGCGCGGGCCGAGCCGACCACGCCCCAATCCAGGCCCAGCACGAACCACAGGTTGAGGGCGATGTTGACGAGGTTGGTGGTCAGCAGAATCGCCAGCGGTGCGCGGGCGTTCTGAGTGCCGAGGAACCAGCCCACCAGCGCGTAGCTGGCCAGGGCGGCGGGCAGGCCGAAGAGGCGGGTGTGGAAGAATTCGCGGGTCAGCTGGTTCAGCTCGGGGGAGGGCTGCATCCAGTCCAGCACCAGGCCGCTTAATGGGATGCCGATGCTGCCGAGCAACATCGCCAGGCCCAGCGCCAGCAGTAGTCCTTGCAACAGAATCTGCCGCAGCGCGGCCCCATCACCGCGCCCGGCAGCCTGGGCGGCAAACCCGGTGGAGCCCATACGCAGGAAGCCCATGGCCCAGGCGAGGAAGGTGTACAGGCTGGCGCCAACGGCCACGGCGCCGAGTTGGTGGGCGTGGGGCAGGTGGCCGATGACCATGCTGTCCACCAGCGCCACCAGCGGCACGGAGATGTTCGACAAAATCATCGGCGCGGCGAGGGCCCACACGCGGCGGTGGGTGGGGCGGTCGCGCCAGTCGGTTAGCAGGGAAGTCATGCGGGCTCCTTTGGGGAGCGGTAGTGTAACTGTCCATTAGCTGCGCCGCAGGGCCAATGTGGGAGCGGGCTTGCTCGCGAAAGCGGTGTGTCAGTCGCCGGATGTATTGGCTGATCCACCGCCTTCGCGAGCAAGCCCGCTCCCACAGTTTTGACCGCGTAGTGTCAGGTTTTGCGGGGGTGCAGGCATTCGATGGAGCGGTCGACGGTGGTCTTGGCAATTTCCAGCAAGTGCCAAACCGCCAGGATCTTCGCTCGCTGTGGACTCTCCAGCAGCTCGCCGCAATCAAGCGCAGTCGCCGAGGCGCTGCTCAGCAGGCTGGCGGTGTAGAGCAGGGAATCTTCGAAGCTCAGGTCTTCGTTGATGGTGTGGAAGCCTTGGGATGGCAGGTAATGTTCGAGGGCGCGATTGAAAGCGGCGCGGTCGTTGAGGAGGTCGCTGGGTGGGTCGGGAACAAGCTTGTGCATGGTGTAACTCCACTAGTAGGTAAGGAGCTGACACCCGCGCGACTAAACGAGGGTGGCGGCTGTACGCAGGTTAGTCGACCGGCTAGTGGAACCCGGCGCACCCGAAGGTGCCCTGCGCACAGCCGCCATGAAGCATGGCGACAACTTGCGCTCACTAATTCCGGGCGACTAAACCCGATCACTGATATGCAGTGAAGGAGCGAAGACTAGCCACCGGTCCTGGCAGGCACAAGGTCGAAAGATTGTCTCGGAAACGTCCCTCAAATTAAAGGGATTTACCCTGCTGGCCCTTTATTAACGCACCACCCAGCTCAACAGCCACAACCCCAGCATCAACCAGATAATCCCCATGATGATCGACGCCCGCATAAATGCGCGCACCGCCGAGTACAGCAGCATCAGGCCGATGATCAGGGTGAGGATGCTGATGATCGAGGTGTCCATGCCCAGCGTGCGCGACAGCCCATCGATAAAATTCCCGCCCGCGTGGGTCAGCGCATTGAACAATCCACTGAGCCCGTCGACGATAAAGCGGATGACGGAACCGAGCGCCTGGCCCAGCCATTCGAAAAAGCTTTCTACCTGCATGTGTGTGTCCTGATGAAAAGGTGGGCGTAGCTGAGGCTTTGGTCGTTATTACCTGACCCTAGTTCCCTTCTAGCATAGAGGTTTACGCGTTACAGGGATTCACTTGCCTTCGCGCGGCTTGCGCCCGAAGCTATACACCTTCAGGAGCGCCCCATGAATCTCGACCACCTCACCGAACGCCTGCACCGCATCCGCGATACCAACGACTGGAAGCAGTTCCACAGCCCCAAGAACCTGGCGATGGCTGCCAGCGTCGAAATGGCCGAGCTGGTGGAGATTTTCCAATGGTTGAGCGAAGACCAGTCGCGCGAGTTACCCGCCGACAAACTCGCCCATGCCGGCCAGGAAGTGGGTGACATTGTGCTGTATCTGCTGCTGTTGTGCAGCGAATTGGGGTTGGACATGGATCAGGTGGTACAGGCCAAGCTGGCCGACAGCGAACGGCGGTTTGCCAAATGAGCGACCGTCATTTCGACCAGTTGGCCACCCGTTTCGCCGAGAAGATCTACGGCGGTGCCAAGGGCGCGATTCGCCTGGCGGTGCTGCAAGCCGATCTGATTGAAGCGTTGCCGGATCGCCCGCTGCGGGTGCTGGATATCGGCGCAGGGCTGGGGCATATGTCGCTGTGGCTGGCCGAGCGCGGCCACGACGTAACCCTGGCCGAACCCGCCGAGCCGATGCTCGAAGGCGCCCGCCAGCGTTTCGCCGAAGCGGGGCAGACCGCCACCTTCATTCAAGCACCCTGGCAGGACCTGCTGGGCCAACTCACCGAGCCCTACGACCTGGTGCTGTGCCACGCCGTGCTGGAATGGCTGGCCGAACCCCATGCGATTCTGCCAGTGCTGCACCAGTTGACCGCGCCCGGTGGCTGGCTGTCGCTGGCCTTCTATAACCGCGATGCCTTGATTTACCGCAACCTGCTCAAAGGCCACTTCCGCAAAATGCGCAAGAACGACATGGCCGGCGAAAAGCAGAGCCTCACGCCACAACAGCCCCTCGATCCACGGGAATTGGCGACGCAACTAGAGGGCCTGTGGCAGGTCGAAACCCAAAGTGGCGTGCGGGTGTTCCACGACTATATGCCGGTGGAATTCCAGGCCCGCGCCGAGTTGCAGGATTTGTTGGAGATGGAGCTCGCACACCGTCGTCACCCAAGCTTTGCCGGACTTGGGCGTTATTTGCACTGGATCTGCCGTCCGGTTTAAGCGGCCCAGTCTGCGGAGGTCGAAATGAAGCGCTGTCTTGGACTGATCCTGCTGGGCCTGGGCCTGGCGGGTTGCCAGAGCAACAACCCGTATGTGGCGGCATCCGCCCCGATGCCGCCGGCGCCCGCCCAGGCGGCCAACACCTTTGATGCCAGCGCCTACCCGGCGCCGGTGCGCGACTATGGCGCCTACCGCAGTTGGGCCTGGCTCAACAACCAACTGCCGGCGGGCTCGGCCTGGGCCGATTCGGCGCAGATTGCCGAGGCCGTCAGCGGCGCCCTCGACCAGCGCGGCCTGCGGCCCTTGCATGACAACCGCACCCCCGACCTGCTGGTAAGCGCCGATGTGCGCCTGGAAAAACGCCTGCGCCAGGTCCAGGACGACTATGGCTACGGTTACGGCGGCTATAACCGCTACGGCAACGGCTACGGCATGTACAACAGTGTGCCGGTGGTACGCACTTATGAAGTGACGGTGGCCGTGGCGCGCATCAGCCTGTTCGACGCGCGCACCCGCCAGCCGGTATGGAGCACCAGCGCCGAAACCACGAGCCAGGGCAGCCTCAGCGAACGCGCCGACTCCCTGCGTGAGGCGATGCAAAAGGCAATGACTGCCTACCCACCCAGTTAGCAGCTATTCTCATCTCAGGCCGGATCGTCTTTTGGAGAACAACCATGCTTCGTCGTATTGCTGCACTTGCTGTTGTTGTGTTGCTGGGGGGGTGCCAGACCAGCCAGGTCAACCATGATTTCGACGCCAGCCGGGACTTTGGCGCGTACCGCAGCTGGAGCTGGAAAGAGCCGGCGTTGCAATACCGCCCGGATGACCCGCGGATCAAGAGTGACCTCACTGAGCAGCGCATCCGCCAGGCCGTGGGCGAGCAGCTCGACCAGCGTGGCCTGCGCCCTGCGGCGCCGGGTACCAAGGCTGACCTGAATGTGCAGACCTACCTGATCGTCGAAGACCGCCAGCAACAAGTCACCACCAACTACGGCGGCGCCTGGGGCGGCCCGTGGAATGGTTACTGGGGCGCGCCGATGTACAACGAAACCCGCAACATCACCTACAAGGTGGCCACCATCCAGATTGATCTGCTGGACGGCAAGGACGGCAAACTCGTGTGGCGCGGCAGCGATGAGCAAATCCTCGCCAGTTCCCCCGAGCCACAAGACCGCAGCGCAGCTATTCGCGCGACGGTGACGAAGGTGCTGTCCAACTACCCGCCGCATTGATTCGTTAATCCGCCCTCCGCCAGTCGCCTGCCCATGGCGACTGGCCTGCAGCCCCCGCCGCTGTTGTCTACACTCCCAAGCAACACAGGAGAGTAAGCGCTCGGCAGTGTGCCGGCAAAGGAGTGCTCGATGTCTCCCCGACTTCGTTCCGGCCGCCTGGCCGGGCATGCAAGGCAGCGTGGTGCGATTGGGCTGATGGCGGCCCTGACCCTGGGCATGGCGCTGGTGTTTCTGTTGGTGGTCATCGACAGCAGCCGGCTGTATCTGGAAAAGCGCAAGTTGCAGTCCATCGCGGATACGGCGGCGCTGGAGTCGGCCAATCGCGGCGGGCAATGTGCGACCGGTACCACCGCCAACGATTACGCCACTCAGAACGCGACACGTAATGGCTTCACGGTTGTCGCGAACACCCGTGCACTCACCGTCACCTGCGGCACCCTGGTGACCAATGCGAGCAATCTTCGGGTATTCAGCGCCGACGCCACGAAAAATGAGGCGATCCAGGTGGTGGCTTCCGAGACCGTGACGACCAGCGTCGCCGGCGGCCTATGGAACCTGCTCAACGGCGTACCCATGGCGACACAGACGACCGTCAGCGCGACGGCCGTTGCGGCATTGGGGCCACCACTGGCGGCATTGACCATTCGCAGCACGGCCCTGGTCGTGGATTCGACCAACGCGCCAATGCTTAACGGCCTGACCGGCGGCTTGTTGGGCGGTGCGTTGAACATTTCGGTAGCGGGCTGGAACGGTCTGATCAACACCAATATCTCGCTGCTGAGTTACCTGGACCAGTTGAAGCTTGACCTGGGACTGACCGCCGGCGGCTATACCGAAGTGTTGGGTAACACGATCTCGGTTGGCCAGTTGATTCAATCGGCAATCAATGTGCTGGACCCCACCCATACGTTGACGGGCACCGCGACCATCGTCAGCCTGCAAGCCCTGAAAATAGCGGCGGGGGCGACCCAAGTGGTGCTGGGCAATGTCCTGTCGATCGAGAGTGGCAGCAATGTCGCCGCCCTGGCGGTCAACATGCGGGTGTTTGACCTGATTCAAGGTTTCGTACAACTGGCCAACAAGAAAAACGGCCTGGTGGCCAGTTTTCCCATCAACCTGCCCGGGGTTGCGCAAATCACTGCCAGTGTTCAGGTGTTACAGCCGCCGCAAATGTCGGCCATCGGTAACCCGGCCCGCGCTACGGCAGCGGGGCAAGACACTCGCTTCGGCCCGAACCGGATTTACGTACAAACCGGCCAGTTACGCACGAAGCTGTCGGTTAATTTGCCGGTACTCAATACGGTCTCTACCCTCACAAACGCAGTCACCGGGCTGGTTTCGCCGTTGCTGGGCACCCTCACGGCGTTACTCAATCTCAACTTGGTTGGCGTCATCAACTCGTTGACTTGCGCGGTCTCGTGCACGTCCCCGTTTATTCAAGTGTTGCCGCCACCGGTGGGTATCGATATCGAGCTGGATGCCGCCAGTGCCAGCAGTTGGGTCACGGGCTACACGTGCCCCAGCCCTACCAATAAAAGCCTGACCACTGCCACTAATACCTCCTTGGTGAACCTGAGGATGGGCAAGATTGACTCCAGCAGCGTTTTTGGCCCCGGCCCCACGCCCCCCACGGTGGTGGTGGCGCCCTTGAAGGTCGTGGATATTGGCACCCGCACCTGCACGTTGATCGTGTTTTGTTCAAACACGCCTTCGGTCGGTGGCGGTTTGGGGTTGTCGGCCAATATTCAGGTAGGCGGTGCCTCCGGCGTTCCTCACACCTACACGTCGCCCAATTTGCCGGAGATCTCGCAGCCGCCGTATTACTACAGCTACAGCACCACCAATATTGTCAGTGGCTTGACGGACCCGGTAAATGGACTGGTGCCGGGGCTTAACCTGAACATGTACGGGCCGACTCCCGGTAACGAGAATCTGTTGGGCAACGTGATCGGGGGGCTTGGGTCAATTTTGAGTGGTGTTACCACTGCGCTGCTCAATGTGCTGAATGCAACGTTGATACCCCTGCTTAACTCGGTGGTAAACACACTCTTGCTGGGGCTGGGAATCGACCTCAACCAGGTCGGGGTGGGCGCCAACCTCAGCTGCCACTCAGGCCAGGCTTACCTCGTGATCTAGGCCTCGCTCACCAGCGGCAACTCCACACAAAACTTCGCCCCATGTTCACTGTTGGCGACGCTCAACCGGCCGCCCATGTTTTCGACAATGCCGTAGCTCACCGACAATCCCAGGCCGGTGCCCACGCCAATCGGCTTGGTGGTGAAAAACGGTTCGAAAATCCGCTCCAGCAAGCGCGGGTCGATCCCGCCGCCGTTGTCTTCCACCCAGATGCGTACGTGGCGGCTGTCGTGCTCGATCTGCACCGAGATCCACGGCTGCAGGTCGTGGTTGTGCTCGCGTTTGCTCAGCAGGGCATCGCGGGCGTTGACCATCAGGTTGATCAGCACCTGTTCCAGCTGGTCGACGTAGCCTTTGACTTGCACCGTAACGTCCAGCGGCGCAATACGCAGGTCCACGCCTTTGCCGCGCATGCCCTCACTGAGCAACGACAAGGTGCCTTCCACGGCCTGCGCCGGGTTGAAGGGCTGCTGTTCGACTTCCGAACGGCGGCCGAACACGCGCATATGGTCCACCACGCGGGCCGCCCGCTGGACCTGGGAGTCGATGCGCTGGAGTTTTTCCGTCAGGTAGTCGATCTGTGCATCACCGTTGCTCAAGCGCTTGAGCACGTTGACGATGGCCATGCGCATCACATTCAACGGCTGGTTGATCTCGTGAGCCAGGCCGGTGGCCATTTCGCCGAGGGTGGCCATTTTGGCGCTTTGGGTCAGTTGCTGCTGGGAGCGGCGCACTTCGGTGTTGTCCCGGCCTACGGCTTGCACTTCCTGTAACTGGCCCTGTTCGTCGAACACGCCCCGGTCCGACCACACCCACCAGGCATGGGTACGCCCCGGCAGTTGCAGGCTGATTTCGGAAGTGCTCACGGGGAACTCCGGGGTCAGTTGCTGGATGCGCTGCACAAATGCCTCGCGCTGTTCTTCGGACAACCACTGGCTGAGGTTCATCCCCGGCAGGTGTTCAGGCCGGCATTCCATGTAGTTGGCCAGGGGCGTATTGCCGAAGGTCAGGGTCAGGTCCGGACGGTAGCGACAGATCATGGCCGGGGAGTCCTCCACCAGGATCCGGTAGCGTTCCTCGCTGTCCTTGACCCGTTGCGCCGCCAGCGTCGACTCAGTGACGTCGAGCCACAGGCCCACGGCTTCCACGGGCAACCCCAGGTCGTCGCGCAGCAGCCGGGCTTCATCCAGCAGCCAGTGGTAGTTGCCTTGTCTGTCGAGCACCCGGTAACGGCAGCTCACGTGGCCTTCGCGCAGCAGGTGGCGGGTACGGTCGAAGTAGAGGTCGCGGTCTTCGGGGTGGATCCATTGGTTGAGGGACGCGGGGGTGAAGTCGGCCAGCGTACGGCCGAGCAACGGCAGCAGGCTGTCGCTGAAGAACACGGGTTGCAGGGTGCCCTCGACGTAACGCTGTACATAGATCACGGCAGGGGAACTGGCGATCAGGTTGTCCAGTCGTGCGTGGGCGGCGGCGGCCTGTTGTTCCTGGTTTTTTATGTCGCTGATGTCGAGCATGAAGCCCACCAGTCGACTCTGCTCCCCCGAGCCCAGCGCTTGCCCCTGTACGCGATACCAGATGGGATTTTGCGCCGGGTCGGCACGTTGCAGGCGAACGCTGCTCGAGAGCGGCTTGCCCAGGGTCTTGAGGTCTTGCAGGCGGCTGGCGAGTTCTTCCCGGTCGGCGGGGTGAATCAGCTTGAGCCACATCGGCAGCGATAGCCGTGTGGTGACCTCGCCTTGGCTCAGGGTATGCAGCAGTTGAGGGGCTAGCTCAATCTCTTCGCTGTGTGGAGGCAGCTCCCACCAGCCGGTGCCGAGCAGTCCTTGCAGTGCTTCAAGGCGATCCAGTTGCTGCTGATGACGCTGTTCGCGCAGGCGGCCCAGCAGCGGCGCGGCGAGGGCGGCGGTCAGTTGTAACCAGTCACGGTCGCTGTTGGGTTCCTGGCGGCTATAAAAACCGCACAGCAGCCAGGCTCCTACGCCATGGCCGTCCCGGTAAGGCACCAGAAAACCATCCGCATTGCCAAATAGCCCTTGCAGCCTTGGATGATCGCTATGGCCCCGGTTTACGTTGAGACTCACCGGGGCCGTACCGCCCAGGCTGTCGAGGCTGGTGCCCAGAGCCTGGCCTTGGCTCCAGAGCGCCGGTGCGTCGTGTGACGCGTAGTGGCCTTGAATCCTCCAGCCCTGGTCCTGCTCATCCAGCACCGCGATTGCGACACAGGGGACGTGCCAGGACTGAGCGATGGTTTGCAGCACGTCACCGAGCACCTCAGGCAGGCGCGTCAGGCTGCATACCCGCAGTTGCTCGCTGATCTGATCGCTTATCCGCTGATGATGTTCGCGCGCGAGTGTGAGGTGGCGCTGGTCAACCAGGTCACCGATGTCCAGCAATTGCAGAAGCCAGCCTTTGCCCTCGGGTTGAATCCAGCCACGGGTATGCAAGACCTGGCCGGCGAGCCCCTTGAAGTCCAGGTCCAGGCTTTGCCCCTGCCAGTCGCCGGGGGCGCCTTCGATCGCCAGGGCGCTCTTTGCACACAGGTAGTCCAACAGGGGTGGCGGCTGTTGCTGTAGCGCTGGCGGGTGTTGCAGGCGATGTCGAAGGGCGCCGTGCACCTCCAGAACATGGCCTTGGGCGTCCAGGTACATCAGCAACGCGGCGTTCGTGGGCATCGTTGCCGGCGCGTCCGTCGCCAGATGATTGCTGCGCCCTAGCAGCCGCCCCAAGAGGTTGTCCCCGGATGTCAAAATTGCAGGCTCGATTGGGCAGAAAGCGTGGTGGGCAGGCTGGGCACCGTACCAATGCCGGGTAACACCAGAAACGGCAGCACGTTTTTGAGGTTCGCCGAGGGGTAGTTGATTTTCACCGTCAGCAAGCCGAGCGGGGTGTAGGTGGCCGTCACGTAGGAGGGCAGAAAATTGAACGAGGGGGGGATCCAGCCCAGTTGGGCCTGGGCCGCCGCGGTGGCACGGGCGGTAATCGCATCGGCGTAGTTGGCGGTGGAAGGGTCCAGCGCGACACTGCGCCTGACGCCCTCAGCGGCGGCCTGCGTGAAAGACTGCATCAGCAGCAACGGCAGGCTGTAGCTGACGAGGCCATAAAACACGCCAAAAAAAATCATGAAGACCATCGCGAACTCAAGCGCGGCGGCACCTTTTTGTTTTCCGGGGAGGCCATATTTCATGACTGCGTCTACCCTGACTGCTACTACCTGATATCAGCATAGAATCATTCCGCAAAAAGGGATTTTTTTTACGTGATTCAAAGCCTCGTCCTATTCATTTGGTTGGCGCTGTGCGCTGTGCAAGATATTCGTGTACGTCAGATCTCCAATCGCTTGACCCTCGGAGCTGGCCTGCTGGCGCTGGTTTATCTGCTCTGGAGTGGCACCACCTGGCTCGGCGCGCCGGCTGCCGAAGGCGGCTGGGCGTTTGCCCTGGCGCTGCTCTTTACCCTGCCAGGTTATGCACTGGGCCGCCTGGGGGCCGGTGACGTTAAGTTGATCGCGGCATTGGCGCTGGCGTCCAACCACCTCTACGTATTGGGCACCTTTATCGGCGCAGGCCTCGCCAGCGCGGCTTGGCTGCTGCTGGCCCCCAGGCTATGGCCGCTGATGAATCAGGGGCTTAGGAACACCTTGCAGTACCTGCATCCGACGCGCTCGGCCAAGCAGCCGTTCGTGCCGTTTTTATTGATCGGTTTCTGCCTGACCTGGATTTGGATCCCATTAGTCGCCAGGTAGGGTATCGCTATGTACATAGTAGGAAAGTACGTCTACGTTTATGGATAGGCTGTATAGGAAAGTCGTCGGAATGGATCGGTCGGTCTTTGGCTTGCCCAGGCATGGAGTAGCGCGTGAACAAGCTTATATCTGAAGTGAAAGTGCTCGTTGTCGATGATCAGCCCCTGATCGTGGAAGAGCTTTGCGAATTTCTTGAAAGCAGCGGTTACCGCTGTGTCCCTTGCAACTCCAGCCAGCAGGCTATCGAGCGTTTTCGTGACGATACCGAGATCGGCCTGGTGCTGTGCGATCTGCACATGCCGGAGATGGATGGCATCGAACTGGTCCAGGCTCTGCAACGCCTGGCCGGCAAGCAGCGGGTGTTTGAAGCCATCATGTTGACCGGGCGTGCCGACAAGCAGGACGTCATCAAGGCCCTGCGCGCCGGGATTGCCGATTACTACCAGAAGCCGATCAATTTGAGCGAGCTGCTTGAAGGGTTGCAACGCCAGGTCGTGGCGCTGCAAGACCGCCAGAAAAACCTCGACCTGGGGCATCTGAACCAGAAGCTGCAGTTTCTCTCGGCGTCCATCGACGATCTTTATCATGACCTCGACAAGGTGCGCAGCAGCCCGCAATCGACCCTGTCGAATGAAGCCGAGGGCGAAGTCAGCGAGACTGACAGTATTGAAATACCGGCGATCTTCAATCAGTTGTCCCCGCGCCAGTTGGACGTCGCAAGGTTGGTAGGCAAGGGCCAGACCAACTATCAGATTGCCTGTGAGCTGGGCATCACTGAAAACACCGTGAAACTCTACGTGTCTCAGGTGCTGCGCCTGACCCATATGCACAACCGCACCCAATTGGCGCTGGCGTTATCGCCGAGTAATTCGACGGCCCGCCAGCGCGTCACTGCTCACTAGTTGCTGTTGCCACCGGGGGTATTGCCGCCCTGTTTCTGGTCGAAATACTCGGGGATAGGATGCTTGTAACTTTCCAGTAAACGTTGCATGGCCTGCTCGCGTTCAGCGGGTGCGGCCTTTTGCGGGTGGGCGGATGCCCGTTCACCGCTGACTTGCATCTGCAGCCAGCCCTCGGTCTGTTGTTGATAGGGCGAAGAAGGCCCCGGTTCGATGGCCAGCGCGCTCAGTGGCAGGCCGGCTAACAGCAGGTTGGCGAGCAGTTTGAGTTTCATCTGGTTTACTCCCTGAAGGGCCTATTTGACCGGCGTCTGCGGAACGTCGCTGACGGCCGCGACCTGATCTTTTGCCGGTTTGGCCATTGATACGGGTGCCTTGAGTTGCTGTGCCCGCGCTTGGGCGTCAGTCACCTGTTCCGGGCTCAGGCCCATGCGGCTGACCAGTTGCGCCGCTTGCCCCCAGTTGTCCTGGTAGATCAGCAACGTCACCAGGTTGACCGCCGCCAGTTGATCACTTTGCTTGAGTTCGATAGCCGTGAGGAATTCAAAGCGCGCGTCTTCCAGGCGCAGTTGATTGAGGTACACAACGCCCAGGTCGTTGCGGATCTTTTCATCGGTGGGCGACAGCGTGGCCGCGCGTTGCAAGTGCGCCATGGCTTGACCGTTGTCACCCTTGGCCGCCGCCAGTTGGCCGAGGCCATGTTCACCTTCGGCGGCCATGCAGGTGCCGAGCAGGCTGCGGTACAGCGGTTCGGCTTCGCTGCGTCCCAGCAAGCGGTAAACCTTGGCTTTGCGCTGGCGTACCTGAGGCAGGGTTTCCGGCAGGTTTTGCAGGTTGGCCAGGCTGGCGTGGAGTTTGCCGTCGTTGGCCATTTCGTCGGCCAGGTTCAGTGACAGTTCCTGGTCGGCCCCGGGTTTGGCACAACTGCCGGGCGTACCCATTCCCGCCCACGGCATCTGCCCGTTAGTGGCGCAGCCGCCCAACAGCAACAGGCTGCACGCGATCATCAGTGTCTTCATGGCATGTCCTCTCAAGGCCCCATGGCCTTCGATATCGCGATAAAGCCGGGGCCGGCCAAAACGATCAGCAATGCCGGAAACAGGAAGACCATCATCACGACGGACATCTTGGCCGACATCTTGGAAATGTATTCCTGCATCCGGGTCAGGCGTCGGTCATCCAGCAACAGCTTGAGGGCCAGCAATGACTTCATTGCCCCGCCGCCCTGGTGCAGCAGTTGCTGGAGAATCGAACAGGTGTCGGTGAACTCGTCGACGCTCAACAGTTGGCTGGCTTTGCTCAGCTCCTCTCCCAACTCCAGGCCGGAGTCGACTCGAACCAGCACCAGGCGTAATTCTGCGGTGAGCACCGGCAGCAGCTTCTGCGCTTCATTGGTCATGACTCGCAGCGTCTGCTCCACTGCCATGCCCGACTCAAACAAAATGCGCAGCAGCGGAATAAAGGTCGACACTTCGCGCGCGATTTGTTCCTGCCGGCGTTTGGACAGGGATGCCAGAACCCGCTTGGGTATCAGGTAGCCGATGGCCAGGCCCAGGAACGGCGCGAGCCATTTCGGCTCGGCCTCGGGAAATAACAGGCTTTGCACCAGCAGGGTCAGGCCCAGCAACAGCAAGGGCGCGCCAACCTGGCAAGCAGCGAACATGGAGCGCTGGCTGGCCTTTCTCCAGCCGATGCGGTTGAGCAGGGTCTGGGTTTCGTTATCGAGGCTGATGGTGCGCTGGCCGAGTCGCGTGCTGCCCAGCTGACGCAACCACTGACCCAGGCGGTCCTCACGGCCGGTTTGGCCCTGTAGCCGCTGGGTAACCAGGCGGTCCTGGCGGCGCTGGCCCAACACGTTGGCGAGCACCAGCAACAGCGCAGCCAGAAACAGTAATGCACTGATCAGCAGGACCATGTCAGACGCTCCTCAGCATGCGCCACAGCGCCACGCAACCGATGATCTGCATGGCAAACGCGCCCAGCAGCATGTGCCGGCCACTGGTGTCTGCCCACATGCCTACCAGGTAGGTGGGGTTCGTCAGCAGGAAGTAACCGGCCACGCTGACCGGTAATAGCGCCAGCACCACAGCCGTGACGCGGGTTTCCCCGGTCATTGCCCGGAGTTGGCGAGCGCCTTGGTCCCGCTCGCGAATCATTTTGATCAGGTTTTCCAGCAACTCGCTCGCGTTGCCGCCATAGCGATGGTTGACCTTCAGGCCGATGGCAAACAGACGTAACTCATCCTGTTCGTAAAACTCGGCAAAATCCTCAGCGGCTTCGGGCAGGCTGACGCCCAGTTGAACGTTACGCTTGATCCGGCCCATGGACTTCTTCAGCGGGTCTTCGCTGGCATCGATACCGCCCAGCACCGCATCCGCCAGGGTGCGCCCTGACTTGAGGCTACGCACCGCGTGATCGAGCAGTTGCGGCAATTGCTCGATCATCCGGCGCAATCGCCGTTGATAGCGCAAAGCGATGTAAAGCCGCAGGGCCAGCGGCGGCACCACGAGCATCGCCAGCAAGCCGAGCCATTCGGCCGCAAGCACGCCCAGTAATACACCCACCGCCCATAGCGTCAGCCACAAACCGAGGCGTTCCGTCGGCCTGCCCAGGCCCGCGCGGATGAACGTACGCTCCAGTCGGGTGACCGCGCTTCTTTCGGCCGGGGCATGTGGCTGCCCTTCGGCCAAGCGCTCCAGCACCCGATCGGTCTGCGCCTTGCGCAAACCGCTGCGCATCAGGTGCAGTGCCAGCAGCAGTAGGCTCAGGGAAACGACCGCGAGCACAATCGGGAGGATCATCGCATTGGCCTCCTACAACGGCAGGTGGCTTTCACGGCGCAGCTTATCGCCGGCCGGGTTGAGCGCTTCGCGCAGGAAGCTGTTGCGCTTGTCGTGTCGAAACAGGGTGTTGGTGACATACACGTCATCGCGCACGCCCACCACTTCCACCACTTCGCTGACACAGCGACGGCCATCAGGCAGGCGCGTCAGTTGAATCACCACATCCAGGGCGGCGCAGATCATTTGGCGCAGGGTTTTTTCTGCCACCACTCGCCCGGTCAGGCCCACCAGGGTTTCCAGGCGCAGTAATGCGTCCTGGGCGTTGTTGGCGTGCACCGTACTCATCGAACCATCGTGGCCGGTGTTCATGGCGGTCAACACGTCGAGCACTTCGACACCGCGAATCTCGCCAAGGATGATCCGGTCGGGACGCATCCGCAGGGCGTTGCGAATCAGGTCGCTGGCTTTCACCTCACCATGGCCTTCGGCGTTGGGCGGGCGGGTTTCCAGGCGCACAACGTGGGGATGGCCCAGTTGCAGTTCGGCCACATCTTCGATGGTGACCAGCCGCTCATGGGGGTTGATCAACTGGCTGAGAATGTTGAGCAGTGTGGTTTTACCGGTGCCGGTACCGCCGCTGATGAGGATGTTGCAGCGCTTGCCGACGGCCTCCTGGAAGAACTCGAAGATCGATTGGTCGATGGTCTGCATCGCCACCAGGTCGCTGCTCTTGAGCATGTCCTTGCGAAACTTTCGAATCGACAGGCAAGGCCCGTCCAGCGCAATCGGTGGAATGATCGCATTGACCCGGCTGCCGTCGGGCAGGCGCGCATCGACCATTGGCGACGACTCGTCCAGGCGCCGACCCAATGGGGCGAGGATGCGTTGCATGACTCGCTCCACATGGTGGTCATCGATGAAACGCAAATCGCTCTGGTGCAGCAGGCCGTCGCGCTCGACAAATACCCGGTGCGGGCCGTTGACCAGAATCTCGGTAACGGAGGGGTCGCGCAGCAGGACCTCCAGCGGTCCGAAACCGGTCAGCTCATCGACGATTTCTTCGGCCAGGCGCTCCATTTCGTAGCGGGAAATCGCCAGGTGCATGCGCGTGATGTATTCGGCGACCTTGTCGATCACAAACTGGGCCAGGGATTGCCGGGTGCCTTCCAGCAGGTTTTTCCCCGACTCTTCGATGGCATCGATGATGTAACGGTGCAGCACCAGTTTCAGGCCATCGTGATCGGTATTGCCGACGCCGCCACGCCCGGGAACGCCGAACAGTTTTTCGCTGCTCATTTGGTCCCCAGTAGGCGGTTGAGCCAGTTGGTGGAGGGTTTTTCCAGGCCTTCGGAGCGCTTCGCCAGGCGCTCGCCCAGGGTGCGCAACGCTTGGGTCAGGGGCTCGCGCGGGGCCAGCGCAAACAGGGTCTGTGCCTGGTTCTTTGCGCTCAGGCGAATCTCCGGGCTCAGGGCCAGCACGGCGATGATCTCCAGCCCGAAGCTTTTGCTCAAAGCGTCGGCGTCGGGGGCGGCCCCTTTCAGGTATCGGTCCACCAGCAAGCGGGCGTGCTCCAGCTTCATGCCTTTTTCCCGCCACAGGTTCAGTACCGCCAGATTGCGACGGCAGTCGGGCACGCTCTGATCGGTACACCACAGCAGTTTGTCGCAATGGCTGACAAAGGTGCGTAACGCTTCACTGTCCGGCTGGCCGGTGAGGTTGACCACGATGTGCTGGAAATGCTGACGCAGGGCGCTGAGCAGCATGTACAGCTCTGCGGCACTGGTACGCTCCAGCGGCTCGTCGTTGTCGTGGTAAGCGAGGATGCGCAGGCCGGCTTCGGCTGCGGTGAAGGCGCTGTTGATCAGCGTTGCGTCCAGGCGCCGCAAGTGGCGCAGGGCGTCGCCGAAATGAAAAGAACTTTCCAGCCCCAGCAGGGCCAGGCTGTCGGCGCGAGGCAGGCCCAGGTCGAGCAATAATGTGTGTTGTCCGCTTTTTTGCACCACGAGCGCCAGGTGGCTGGCGATCAGCGCCCCGTCGGCGTTGCCCTGGGTACCGTAGAGCACGGTGAGGCCGCCCAGGTGGGTATTGGGGGCGACGGCCGGCAAGCGTTTACTCAAGCGGCGAACCAGGCCGGCGACCTCGCTGGAGCGTGAGCCATAAGCGACGAAATCCCGCGCACCGGCCCGCATCGCATTGAGTACCAGTTGATTGTCCATGCCGTCGCCCAAGGCAACGATCGCCAGCATCGGCTTGGCTTCCAGAGCGCCTTCGATCAAGGCACATTGGGTGGTCACGTGCTCGCGGTCGAGGCCGATAAACACCAGGTTGGCAAAGGTGACATCCACCAGCGCCAACAACTCGTCGAGGCTGCCACCGCCGGCGCCGACTACTTGCCCAAGGGGCGCGAGTGCACCCTGAAGCCATTCCAGATCCGTGGTATTGCGGGTGATTGCCAAAAAAGTCTGGCTCAGGCTTTCACTCATTGGGACAGTCCTGTGCGGCGGTCGAAATTACCGTTTTCCAGGAAGAACAGGCGGTACCAGTTCGGGTCGTAGCTGCGCAGTTTCTCTCCGGGCAAGGACGGCAGTTGGGCGTTCGCTGTCAGTGGCTGCACCAGGTGCGGGGTGACGATCATCAGCAGCTCTTTTTCTTCGCGGCTGATATTGGAATCCCGGAAGAACGCGCCGAGCACCGGGATGTCGCCAAGGCCGGGAAACTTGCTGATGGTGGAACGGTTATTGGTGCTGATCAGGCCACTGATGACGAAGCTTTCCCCATCGGCCAGGGACACGCTGGTGTCGGTGCGGCGCACGGTCAGTGCCGGCACGGAGATCCCTTCGATTTGCACGGCGTTGGAGTAGTCCAGTTCGCTGACTTCCGGCGCGACCTTGAGGGAGATGCGATTACGGTCGATGACAGTGGGGGTCA
Source organism: Pseudomonas sp. 32A (assembly GCF_052682255.1). Taxonomy (NCBI): domain Bacteria; kingdom Pseudomonadati; phylum Pseudomonadota; class Gammaproteobacteria; order Pseudomonadales; family Pseudomonadaceae; genus Pseudomonas; species Pseudomonas sp. 32A. The sequence continues at coordinate 542,036 of NZ_JBQYLY010000001.1, forward strand.
GCGTCAGGCGAATGCCAAACTCCTTGTACTCGATGGAGATGGTGTCGCTGCCGGTGCTGGGCACTGGGATGGGCACTTCACCACCGGCCAGGAATGTCGCGCTTTGCCCGCTCATGGCGACCAGGCTGGGGCGGGCCAGGGTATAGGCAAAGCCACTGCGTTCCAGAGCGTTGATCAGCGCCCCGAACCGGCCGCTGCCGAAGCCGATATTGAAGCTGCCGTTATCCAGCGGCAGGGTGCCTGCGCCCGTGCCGGGGCTGCCGAACAGGAAATTGCGCGTGCCGCCAAAGATCGAGGTGCTGGCCTCTTTGAGTTTGGTGCGGCTGACCTCGACAAAGCGGATATCGGTTTGCACCTGGCTGGGCAGTGTAGGGTCGTCGGAGGGCGACAGGGCCAGGCTGGTCAGTGCCGAGGTGGCCTTGCCTTGAACAAACACCATGCTCTGGCGCGGGCTTGTGGAACAACCGGTCCACACCATCAGGCTGGTCGCGCCGGGAGCCATGCCCGTGAGCAGGAACGATTGACTGCCGTTGACATGCACATCGGCAATCTTGGGGTCGCCAATGGCCAGGCGCGTGATCGCCACCGGAGACTGGATGGCCTGCTGGACGCCTTCACCGACCTCCAGCACCGCTGGCAATTGACCCAGGCTGGCACAGTTGCCCGGGGCTGCGAAGGCCAGCTCGACGGGCAGGCTCAGGGTGAAAATGGCCCAGAACACGCGTGGAAAAAACGGCACGGAACGACTGCTCATTCAAGGCATCCTTAGCTCTGTCAGGGCGTTTGTTGAGTAACCTGATTGCCGCGTATGACTTCGACCCCCGAGCGCCGTATCGCGCCACTCCCTGCCGATGGGTTGAAGCCGTTGATGGGGGCAGTACTGAGCGCCAGTTGATTGAACTGATAGAGATCGCGCTTGGCGTTGTCGAGGTTCGCCGCGGAATCACGTTCTCCGCTCCAGTAATGGCTCAGCAGTTGCTCGTCGGCACTGCGTACCGCCAGGCGCAGCACGCCGGATTGTGCGGCGAGCATCAGCCGACTCAGCAGTTGCTCCGGTACCGCCAGGGTCACGATGCGTGCGCTGGCGCGACTCTGTTGCTGCCTGAGCTTTTCTTCGTCATTGGCCGGCGGTGGCGAGCCGGGCTTGCCGTCGTTGGTCAGCCCCAGTTGGTCACCGATGCCCAGCAGGCGCAATGCGGGTATGACGACTTGGGCTGACGGTTGCGGGTTGCTGGATTCCTGGCGCAGAAACAGCAGGACGTCGACATAATCCCCTGGGCTCAGTTGACCGCCGGCACCGCTCACTTCATCCACGGCCACCGCGAGTGCGCGCTCGTCAGGACGAATCATCCGCGACAGGTTGCTGCCCGAGTTGAAGCTTTCCTCGGTCAACCAGGTGCCGGCCGTGAGTGGCCGCCACGGTTTTCTGCCCACGGCCTGATCGAATGAGGTCAGGCTGCCAGCGGGAGGCGTGCGCAGTTTTTCCAGCACCAGGTCGGCGTCTGTGAGTGCGACAAAGGCGGGTACATCGTGGGCCAGAACGACCACCGTCTGGCGCGTCTGGTCTTCAGCGGCAGCCATGGTTTGCACGACGGTCGAGGGTGGTTGGGCCACGGTGGGTGCGACAGGCGCGGGACGGCTCAGCACCAGGCCCCAATAGCCAGCAATGAGCGCACCTACTAATAGCAACCCGGCCAGGATCAAGCTGATGCGACTGTTCATGATGGCTCTCCCTATCCCGCTGCACCCACTGCTACTTCCTTCGAGTTCCTACGCAAACAGGTCGCTTTTAATCTCAACTATTTCGCTATTTGAAGGTAGTTCAACTAGGACAAAATGCCATTACTGCGCCGGAAAATATCTCCGATATCAGGTAAAACAGGCGGATTTCTGGCGTCAGGAGATGGCTAATACTTTGTAATTAATCCGTTCTTACAGTTGTTGGTATGGCGTTTGTTGACAATGCTCTAGTGGCACACCGGAATCATGTTGCAGCACTGCTACACCAGCGCCTTGAGCGCAAAGGAGAAGTCACTATGTTCCTTGATGCCATTCGCCGAGTTTTTGTCAAAATCCAGATTTTGTCCTACGGAAAAGAGGGAGCCTCCGGTATTGAATATGCGATTGTCGCAGCGATGTGCGCGGCAGTGATCGGGATTTTCATGTCGCCGATCAGCACGAAGGTCACGTCCATCTTTACCAGCATCAAGAATGGTATTGGTACTTGATTCGAGCGTCCCTTTAGAACGATTGCCCTTCCCGGGAGACCTTGAATGTTTGCAAATAACGTCCTGAACATTGTCGTGAAAATGCAGTCGTTCGTTTCTGCAAGGGAAGGTGCATCAGGGATTGAATACGCCATAGTGGCGGCCATGTGTGCGGCGGTGATCGGGATCTTCATGAGCCCGATCAGCGAGCGCGCCAAGGCGTTGTTTAACGTGCTCTCTGCGAGCATCACCTCCACCTGAGCAGACTGTCAGCGGCAAACGTTCCAAGGGCTACACTGAGTGAATCCTTAATTTCAGGCATTTCCCCATGAACTCCTCTTTGTCTCCCCGGCAACAAATCCTTTTGGTGGATGACGAAGAGGACGCCCTCATTGAACTGGCGGAATCGCTGGAGAACGAGGGTTTTGTCTGTTTCACCGCCACCTCGGTCACCTTCGCTTTGCAAGAGCTGACCCTGCACCCCGATATCGCCCTCGTAATCACCGACCTGCGCATGCCCGAGGAGAGTGGTATTTCCTTGATCAAGCGCCTGCGCGAACACACCGCTCGCCAGCACCTGCCGGTGATCGTCATGTCTGGCCATGCCGAGATGGATGATGTCAGCGATATGCTGCGTTTGCAGGTACTGGACCTGTTCCGTAAGCCGATCTATCTGGTGCGCTTGATCGACACCCTCAACAACCTTTTCCCCATCCCCAAGATCAGATTGATGTAGGAACGAGCTTGTGTGGGAGCGGGCTTGCTCGCGAAAAACGTCAACGATAACGCGGGCAGTCTGGTTCCCCGCGTTGTCTGGACGCTCTTCGCGAGCAAGCTCGCTCCTACAGTAAATAGGGGTCAGAGTTGGTAGCTGAAACTCAGCGTATACCGTGGGCGCCGATTAAAACTGTCCAGGGCAATGTCCGACATCGGCTTGGCCGCTTCCAGCGCAATGTTGTAGTACTTGTTGTCCCCGAAACGCAGGCCCACCGCCGCCGATGACATGTTGTTGGCCTTGACCGGCAGCTCGTTGAACCAGGTCTTGGCCTTGTCGAGCACCACATACGGCTGCAGGATTTTTACCCATTCGCCGCTGCGGTTGAAGCTGTAGTTGACCTCATACGCCACGCCCCAACCCTTGTCGCCCGAGCCCTGGTCGTCGGGGTAGCCACGCCCGAAATTCTGCCCGCCGAATGTCGCGCGTTCGCTGTCGGGCAGGGTGTCGTTGCTCCAGTAAACGGCCGCCGAGGCGACGCCTTGCCAGTTGTCGAAGAACTTGTCGCTCTGTACGCCCGAGAGGCGCAGGCGGAAGAAGTCGATGTCCGGTTTTATGCCTTCGAAGTCGCTGCGGGTCTTGGCGCCCAGGCCGTCGATGCCCTGGTACAGGCCGGCGCTGAGGATGCGCAGTTGGCGCGTGTCGGACTTGCGCCAGTCGCCCTCAAAAGCCAGGGCGCGCAGGTTGGTTTCCAGGTCGAAGCGTAGGGGGAAACCCACCAGTTGATAACGCGTGGTTTGGTCTACGGCATAGAGCCGCGTGCCCAGGGTCAGCGACTCGGTGGGGGAGGCGATCAGTGGATGGCTCAGGCCAACGGAGTAGCGGTCGATTTCCTGATGTGGCTTGAGTTCAAAACCGCCGTCCAGTTGCACGTTACTGCGCGGGTCGGCGCGGTAGCGTTCGGCGTTCACCACCAGTTGGGTGCCCTCGGCGTTGACGAACTGGCTGTAGCCCAGGCGGTAGTAGTGCTCCTTGTCTTCGCCAGGCGGGAACAGGCCGCTGAGGCTCAGTTGCTCACCCATGGAGGTCTGGGAGTTGCTGGTGCCGGTGATCAGGGCTTGCAGGCCACCACGGCTGTCGTCGGTCATGCTCATGCTGCTGGTGAAGGGTTTGCGCGAGGCCTGGATTTGCATGTGCGTGCCGCCATCGGTAGTGCCCGGCGGCGGTACTTGCGCCTGCAGCGTCACACCCGGAATACGCCCCATCAGCGTGGTGTAGCGCTCGAAGGTCTTGCGGGTCAACGGGCGCTCGCCCAGCAGCTTGGCCGCCAGTTTGTCGACGTAGGCCGAGACTGAGCCGATGTCGCCCTGCACGTTGTAATCCTTGATGTAGCCTTCCACCAGTACCACGTGCACCAGGCCGTTTTCGAAGCGCTGATCAGGCAGGTAGGCGTAGGACAGCAGATAGCCGTCCTGCTGATAGCGGCGGGTGATGCCGCGGGTGGCTTCGATCAGGTGGGCGAGGGTCGTTTCATGGCCAATCAGCGGTTCGAAAACCTGGGCCACATCCTTGAGTGGGTAGATCGTGCCGCCATCGATTTGCAGCTTGCGGATGGTCACTTTGGTGTCCATCAACAGCGGCTTGTTCTGGGTAGCGGCCGGCTCGGGCAACTGGGTCTGCGGCGTGACCGGACGATAGGCGTCGGCGGGTAGATTGGGCACCGGCAGGTTGCGAATGGTGTCGTTGCTGTTGAGGAAGCTGGGCAGGGTCTCGGCGTGGACACTGGCAGCAATCAGGGTGAGTAGAAACAAAGGCGTCAAGGCGCGCATAGGACACTCCATGGTCAAACTGCAGCAGCGTTTCGCGAGTCCCCGCCGGGCTCTGGGGCGCGGTTCGGGAGGCCTTCACTGGCCAATAAAAAAGACGAGAGACTCATTGGGATCTCTCGTCTCAACCAAGCGTAGGCGCTGGAGGGGAGGCCGTCTAATGGCCAGGTGCAATTCTATTTTTTGCCGGTCAGCCCGCCGAGCAAACCGCCCAGGCCACCACCGGTGTTGGTGTTTGCAGTGCCCCCTGCAGTGCCTCCTGCAGAAGCGCTGGCACCTACGTTCAAGCCGCCGAGCAGACCACCACCGCTACCGCCGGTGCCGCCGGTGACCAAGCCTCCCACCGAGCCGACCGTGTTACCGACTGCATTCAGCGTACCGCCTACGGCGTTGGTGATCGGGTTGGCATTGGCTGCCGTCAGGTTGGTGCCCAGGCCGCTGACTGCGCCGCCGACTTGGGTCACCAGGCCGTTCACCGGTGCACCGACACCGGTGGTGGTGCCGATGTTTTGGGTCAGCCCGGCAACGCTCGTCGTCACTGGGTTCAGTGCGGCGCCGACAGTGGTCGCCAGACCCGCGACCGGAGCCGTGGCGCCGGTGTTGGCTACGCCGTTGCCGCCAATCAGCGTGCCGACGGACGCGACGGTGTTGCCCACGGCACCACCGGTTACGCCCGCAGCACTGACAGTGCCATTGGTGTTGCCAATATTCAGGCCGTTGCCGACGTTGGCGACGAGGCCACCGACCAGTTCAGGCAGACCCGATTGCGGAGTCGTGGTTGCCGGATTGACGTAGCCACTCGACTTATCAACGGTGGTGCCGACGCCAGTCAATACGCCACCGACGAGTGTCCCGACAGGGTTGCCTGCACCGCCGGCGCTGGCTACCTGGCCACCCAGGCCGGTGACAGTGGCGCCCACTTTATCGATCAAACCACCCACCGGGTTGCCCAGGCCTGTCTTGTTGCCCAGGTTACCTGTGGTGTTTTCCACCAGAGAGACGACGGGCACCAGTACGCTTTTGCCGAGCGTATTGGTCAAACCGCCCAGTGGTCCGGTGGTGCTGGCCGTGCTCAAGGTGTCGCCGAGCATGGTCACGGTTTGGCCGACGTTATCGACCAGGCCACCAGCCGCACCGCCTACGCCGCCGGTCAAGCCACCGACCACGGGAATGCCGCCCAACGTAGTGCCCAGGGATTTGCCGGTGTTGGAAACGCCGGTGCCCAGGTCGGCCACGCCGTTGGCGACACCGGCAACAGTGGTGCCCAAGGCATTGCTATTGGTACCCAGTGTGCCCAGGCCGTCGGTCAGGCCGGTGCCGATGCTGTTGACGGCAGTGCCTGTCGCGGTGACGAGCCCGCCAGCAGTGGTGCCGACAATGGGGACAGTGGTGAGGGTTGAACCCAGGTCGCCCACTGCAGTGCCGACGTTGCCGACGACACCGCCGACAGCGCCAACTACCTGGCCGGTGACCAGCGGAGTGGTCGAACCTGTACCGCCGCCGGTACCGCCACCTGTGCCACCGCCTGTACCGCCGCCAGTGCCGCCACCGGTGCCACCGCCAGTGCCGCCACCTGTACCTCCGCCAGTGCCACCACCTGTGCCGCCGCCGGTACCACCTCCAGTACCGCCGCCGGTACCACCTCCAGTACCGCCATCAGTACCACCGCCGGTACCACCTCCAGTACCGCCATCAGTGCCTCCGCCGGTACCACCGCCAGTGCCGCCATCTGTACCACCGCCAGTGCCACCACCTGATCCGGCGCCGGCATCCGGAGAGGACGCGGCGACGCTGCTGTGATGACCACCACCACCGCTGCTGCAGCCTCCGAGGCTTACTGCCAGAACCAGGGCCAGCGCGGTACTTGCTTTCCACAACACGACTTGAGTTTTCATGATTGATTTCCTTGCACCAGGTACAGCCTTTGCTGTTATCGAAGTTCGCTGTTTCTAGGGGCAGCGATACATTCGTCCGTTGTGGCTATAACAGACCCGGGTGCGTTATCTCGCAATGCTCAACTTGGTATTAACGATTTATATACAGATAGAGTTAGTCTGCTTAGCGACTAATACCAAGGGTGTAGTGGGGGAGGATGTAGAAGTTGCGAAGTGTTTAAAATCATAGGGTTAATAAAGATAGCGGGCTATCGATAGCCCGCTATAACTTAGGATGTATATATACAATTTATCAGGAGATTGGCCGCCAACGCCCGGCCATGTGTTCAATATCCCCAGCACCCTTTAGTTGAAACTCACCACTTGAGCCCGCAGCACTTGTCAATAAAGTTACCTCGCTGGGCAAACGCACCGGTTTTTTAAACTCGACGTCTATTTCGATATTGGCCGCAGGCAAATGCTCGCTCAGCGCGGCCAGTGCGCGTGCCTTGTTCCACAACCCATGGGCGATGGCCTGAGGGAAGCCAAATAACTTGGCAGTGAGGGCGCTCAAGTGAATCGGGTTGTAGTCGCCGGACACCCGGGCGTAACGGCGCCCGATGTCGGCGGGGGCTTTCCAGCGGGTCAGCTCGCTTACGTTGGTGGGCGCTTGCAGGGTGTTGTCCGCCGCAGCGCCATCGAGTTTCACGCCGCGACAGAGCATTCGGCTTTCGGCTTCCCACAGCAGCCCCAGTGAATCCTCGACCGTGGTCACGATATCGAAGGTCGCGCCCTTGGCATGGGGTTGCAAATTCTGCGCGTAGACACCAACCGTCAGGTCGCTCACACCACCCAATGGGCGCAGGATGCGGATCCGGTTGCTCAGGTGGATCAACCCCAGCAGCGGGAATGGAAACGCCTTGTCGGTGAGCAATTGCATCTGCAGGCCGAACGCCAGGATATGGGGATAAGTGGCCGGCAGCACCGGGCTCTGGGCAAACCCGCAGACCTTGCGATAGGCGTCCACATCCTTGGGGTTAACGCTGACCCGGCAGCGCAACCCTTGCTCGGGCAGCGTGGTGCCGGTGATCTTGCGCTTGAGCGCCGCACGCCAATACAGCGGCGGCAGAAACGGGGTGCTGCCTAATGTGTGCCACTGCATGCTTACGCTCCCAATAGACTTTGCCCACACACCCGCAACGCTTGCCCGCTGACTGCGCCCGAGCCCGGTTGACCGAGCCAGGCCACCGCTTCGGCGACGTCCTGGGGCAGCCCGCCCTGGCCCAGCGAACTCATACGCCGCCCGGCCTCGCGCAAGGCGAAGGGAATATGTGCGGTCATCTGGGTTTCGATGAAACCTGGGGCCACGGCATTGATGCTGATCCCGCGTTCCCCCAGCAACGGCGCCCACGCCTGTGCCAGGCCGATCAGCCCGGCCTTGCTCGCGGCGTAGTTGGTCTGCCCGCGATTGCCGGCGATACCGCTGATGGACGCCAGCAGCACCACGCGGCCATTGTCGTGCAGGGTGCCGCTGTCCAGCAGCGCCTTGGTCAGCACTTGCGGCGCGTTGAGGTTGACTGCCAATACGGCGTCCCAGTATTCCGGGGTCATGTTGGCCAGGGTTTTATCGCGGGTGATGCCGGCGTTGTGCACCACGATGTCGAGGCCGTCCGGCAGGTGTTCGATCAACTGCGTGGCGGCGTCTTCGGCGCAGATATCCAGGGCGATGCTGCGGGCGCCCAGGCGCGCGGCCAGGGCATCGAGGTCGGCCTTGGCTTGGGGCACGTCCAGCACAATCACCTCGGCACCGTCGCGGGCCAGGGTTTCGGCAATCGAGGCGCCAATGCCGCGGGCCGCACCGGTCACCAATGCCTTGCGCCCGGCCAGCGGTCGGGTCCAATCCTCGACCTGGGTCGGGCAGGCATTCAAACGAATCACTTGTCCGGAGATATACGCGCTTTTGGGTGATAGGAAGAACCGCAGTGCACCTTCCAGCTGGTCTTCGGCGCCGTCGCCCACATACAGCAACTGCAGGACGCCGCCGCTGCGCAGTTCTTTCGCCAACGAGCGGCTGAAACCTTCAAGGGCGCGCTGGGCGCTGGCGGCAAATGGGTCGCTGAGGCTTTCCGGGGCGCGGCCAAGGATCACAAGGTGCGCGCTGTGGTCGAGGTTCTTCATCAACGGCTGAAAGAATTCCCGCAACTGCTTGAGTTGATCGGTGTGCTGCAACTGGCTGGCGTCGAACACCACGGCCTTGAGCTTGGGCCCGTGGCCGGGAATCCAGGTGGTTGCCGTCGACGGTTCGGTGCCGTAGCTATAGATAGCGTCGGTCAGCTTATTGGCGAATGGCAGGATTTTTGTTGCCAGCGGGCCGCCGCCGATCAGCAGTGCACCCTCCACCGGGCGCAGGCGTCCGGCCTGCCAGCGTTCCAGGCGCACCGGTGACGGCAGGCCAATGGCGGCGACCAGGCGATGGCCGAGGCTGGAGTTGGCGAAGTCGATATAACGGTCAGACATGGAACGCTCTCCGAGTGCTGGGGTTCAAACGGTGGACCATCAATAGGTGAAAGTCGTTCGATTGAGCCTAGGCTAGGCTCAGAGATTCACCCCATAACCTCAAGGGAGCTTTCCATGACTCAATTGCGCCGTGTAGCGATCATTGGCGGTAACCGCATCCCCTTCGCCCGCTCCAACGGCCCTTACGCCACGGCGAGCAACCAGGCGATGCTGACCGCCGCCCTGGAAGGCCTGATCGAACGCTACAACCTGCACGGCCTGCGCATTGGCGAGGTGGCCGCCGGGGCGGTGCTCAAGCATTCCCGGGACTTCAACCTGACCCGCGAGTGTGTGCTGGGCTCGCGCCTGTCGCCGCAGACGCCGGCCTACGATATCCAGCAGGCCTGTGGCACAGGGCTGGAAGCCGCGTTGCTGGTGGCGAACAAGATTGCCCTGGGGCAGATCGAGTGCGGGATTGCTGGCGGCGTAGACACCACGTCCGATGCGCCCATCGGGGTGAACGAGGGGCTGCGCAAAATCCTGCTGCAAGCCAATCGCAGCAAATCCATAGCGGATAAATTAAAAGTCCTGTTACAACTTCGTCCCCATCACCTCAAGCCGGAACTGCCGCGCAACGGCGAACCGCGCACCGGGTTGTCCATGGGCCAGCATTGCGAATTGATGGCGCAGACCTGGCAGATCCCCCGCGCCGAGCAGGATCAACTGGCATTGGAAAGCCACCAGAAAATGGCCGCGTCTTACGCCGAGGGCTGGCACAACGATCTGCTCACGCCCTTTCTCGGCCTGACCCGCGACAACAACCTGCGCCCCGACCTGACCCTGGAAAAGCTCGCCAGCCTCAAGCCGGCCTTCGAGCGCAGCGAAAAGGGCACCCTCACCGCTGGCAATTCGACGCCGCTGACCGACGGCGCCTCGTTGGTGCTGCTGGGCAGTGAAGCCTGGGCCAAGGAGCGCGGCTTGCCGATCCTCGCCTATTTGCGCGATGGCGAAGCGGCGGCGGTAGATTTCGTCAACGGCGCCGAAGGCCTGCTGATGGCGCCGGTGTATGCGGTGCCACGTTTGCTGGCCAGGAATGGCCTGACGCTGCAGGACTTCGATTACTACGAGATCCATGAAGCCTTCGCTGCCCAAGTGTTGTGCACGCTGAAGGCCTGGGAAGATCCGGAATACTGCAAGACCCGCCTGGGGCTGGACGCACCGCTGGGCTCCATCGACCGCAGCCGCTTGAACGTCAAAGGCAGCTCATTGGCCGCCGGTCATCCGTTTGCCGCCACTGGCGGGCGGATCGTCGCCAACCTGGCCAAGTTGTTGGACGCAGCCGGCAAGGGCCGGGGCCTGATCTCGATCTGCGCCGCCGGGGGCCAGGGCGTCACCGCGATTATTGAGCGCTGAATTACACTATGGATGAACAACAACCCCTGTAGGCGCGAGCTTGCTCGCGAAGGTCGTTAACGATGATGCGGGCATGCTGAATCGACGCGGCGTCCTCGGGTTTTTCGCGAGCACGCTCGCTCCTACAGGGGATTGCAGATTAATCTGGCATATTGGATGCATTCTTAAGCGGTCAAAGGTCGGTACCCTCTCCCCGAGGCGAGAGGATTGCCGTATAACGAGTGCCATACGCGTGTTTGGTAATAAAGGACCCACAATAAAAGCTGATGAAGACTCCTAAACGCATTGAACCCCTGATCGAGGACGGTCTGGTCGACGAGGTGCTGCGCCCACTCATGAGTGGTAAAGAAGCAGCTGTTTACGTGGTGCGCTGCGGCAACGAGTTACGTTGCGCCAAGGTCTACAAGGAGGCGAATAAACGAAGTTTTCGTCAGGCGTCCGAATACCAGGAAGGCCGCAAGGTCCGCAACAGCCGTCAGGCCCGGGCCATGGCCAAGGGCTCCAAGTTCGGCAAGAAAGAAACCGAAGATGCCTGGCAGAACGCCGAGGTAGCGGCGCTGTTTCGTCTGGCCGGTGCGGGCGTTCGCGTGCCCAAGCCGTACGACTTCCTTGAAGGCGTGCTGCTGATGGAGCTGGTGGCCGATGAATACGGCGACGCGGCGCCACGTCTGAACGACGTGACGCTGGAGCCGGACCAGGCCCGCGAATACCACGCCTTCCTGATTACCCAGATCGTGCTGATGTTGTGTACCGGCCTGGTGCACGGTGACCTTTCCGAGTTCAACGTGCTGCTGACGCCGACGGGCCCGGTGATCATCGACCTGCCCCAGGCGGTGGATGCGGCGGGCAACAACCACGCGTTCACCATGCTGGAACGGGATGTGGGCAACATGGCTTCCTACTTCGGGCGCTTTGCCCCGGAGTTGAAGAAGACCAAGTACGCCAAGGAGATGTGGGCGCTGTACGAAGCCGGCACTCTGCACCCGGCCAGCGTCTTGACCGGCGAGTTCGACGAGCCGGAAGAGTTGGCTGACGTGGGCGGTGTTATCCGCGAGATCGAAGCGGCACGGCTCGATGAAGAGCGTCGCCAGGCGATCCGTGCGGCAGACGATGCGCCACCGAGCAAGGCGTCGGAAGAGCCTCCACCGCCGCCCTGGATGCAGTGATCCAATAGCCGGGAAGGATCCCGGTCCATGTGGGAGCTGGCTTGCCTGCGATAGCATCACCTCGGTTTGGCTGACAGACCGAGGTGCCTGCATCGCAGGCAAGCCAGCTCCCACACTTGTTTTGTGCAGTCAGTAAAGTCTGGTCAGGCGCAACAACTGCCCGACGCCAATTCCTTGAGAATCGGGCAATCCGGCCGATGATCGCCCTGGCAGTGTTCCACTAGGTCCTGCAACGTATCGCGCAACTGCCCCAACTCGCGGATCTTCTGGTTCAGCTCATCGATATGCTGGCGGGCCAATGCCTTGACGTCGGCACTCGCACGGCCCCGGTCTTGCCAGAGGGTCAGCAACTTGCCAACCTCCTCAAGGGAGAATCCCAAATCCCGCGAACGCTTGATAAACGCCAGGGTGTGCAAATCATCGGCGCTATATATGCGGTAGCCGCTGTCGGTGCGATGGGCGGCTTTCAACAAGCCGATGGACTCGTAGTAACGAATCATCTTGGCGCTCAGGCCACTTTGGCGTGCTGCTTGGCCGATGTTCATGGACGTTCGTCCTCCAGATCCTTGGGTTTCCAGGTTTTCAACAGCAGCGCATTACTCACCACGCTGACGCTGGACAGGGCCATGGCCGCGCCGGCCATTACCGGGTTGAGCAGGCCGAACGCGGCCAGCGGAATGCCGATCAAGTTATACACAAAGGCCCAGAACAGGTTCTGTCGAATTTTCGCATAGGTCTTGCGGCTGATTTCCAGGGCGGCGGGCACCAGCCGTGGGTCGCCGCGCATCAGGGTGATCCCGGCGGCGTGCATGGCCACGTCGGTGCCGCCACCCATGGCGATGCCGATGTCCGCGGCAGCCAGGGCCGGGGCGTCGTTGATGCCGTCGCCGACCATCGCGACCACGCCGGTCTTTTTCAGCTCGGCGACGGTAGCCGCCTTGTCCGCAGGCAACACCTCGGCGTGCACGTCGTCGATGCCCAAGGCTTCGGCGACCACTCGGGCGCTGCCACGGTTGTCGCCGGTCAGCAGGTGGCTGCTGATGTGCCGCGCCTTGAGTGCTTGTATTGCTTGCAGGGCGCCCGGTTTGAGCGTGTCACCGAAGGCGAACAAACCCAGTACGCGAGGCTGCGGGCCTTGCTCGATCAGCCAGGACAAGGTGCGGCCTTCGGCCTCCCAGGCGCTGGCCGAGTCGGCGAGATCACCGGTGCTCAAGCCGGTTTCCTCCAGCAGGCGACGGTTGCCCAGCGCCAGTTGCCGACCGTCGAGAGTGCCTGCGATACCGCGCCCGGTGAGGGACTGGCTGGCGCTGACATCGGCCACGTTCAGGCCCTGTTCGGCACAGGCGTCCAGCACCGCCTTGGCCAGCGGATGTTCACTGCCGCGTTGCAGCGCACCGGCCTGTTGCAGCAGGGCCGCTTCGTTGCCATCGACGGCGGCCAAGTGCGCAATTTTCGGTGCGCCGGAGGTCAGGGTGCCGGTCTTGTCAAACACCACGGCGCTGACTTCATGGGCGCGCTCCAGGGCTTCGGCGTCCTTGATCAGGATGCCGTGGCGGGCGGCGACGCCGGTACCGGCCATGATGGCGGTGGGTGTGGCGAGGCCAAGGGCGCAAGGGCAAGCGATGACTAACACGGTCACGGCATTGATCAGCGCAACTTCCAACGGTGCGCCATACAGCCACCAGCCGATCAGCGTGGCCAAGGCCAGCACCAGCACCACCGGCACGAACACCTGGCTGACTTTATCCACCAGCTTCTGGATCGGAGCCTTGGCAGCCTGGGCGTCTTCCACCAGGCGGATAATTCTTGCCAGTACGCTCTCTGCGCCAAGGGCCAGGGTGCGCACCAGCAGCCGGCCTTCGCCGTTGATGGCTCCGCCGGTGACGGCATCGCCCGGCTGCTTCGGCACCGGCAGGCTTTCACCGCTGATCAGCGCCTCGTCGGCATGGCTTTGGCCTTCAACCACTTCGCCGTCCACCGGGAAGCGCTCGCCGGGTTTGACCAGCACCAGGTCATTCAGCTTGAGGGCGGTGATGGCAACGTCCTGCTCGCGGCCGTCGATCACCTGGATCGCCCGCTCCGGACGCAAGGCTTCCAGGGCGCGGATGGCACTGGCGGTCTGGCGCTTGGCGCGGCTTTCCAGGTATTTGCCCAGCAGCACCAGGGCGATCACCACGGCCGAAGCTTCGAAATACAGATGGGGCATCGTGCCGGCGGATGCCGTGAGCCATTCATAGAGACTCAGGCCGTAACCGGCGCTGGTGCCGATGGCTACCAACAGGTCCATATTGCCGGCTCCGGCGCGTACGGCTTTCCAGGCGGCGATATAGAAGCGTGCGCCGAAAATGAACTGCACCGGGGTGGCCAGGGCAAATTGAACCCAGGCCGGAAGCATCCAGTGCAGCCCGAACGGTTGCACCAGCATCGGCAGCACCAACGGCGCGGCGAGCAGGATCGCCAGCAGCAGCGACCAACGCTCATGGCTCAGGCGTTGTTCCTGGCTGGCCTGGGTGGCGGTTTCGCTCTGGGGCAGGGTGGCGGTGTAGCCGGCCTTGTCGACGGCGGCGATCAGGACGCTGGGGTCTATTTGGCCGAGCACTTCGATGTGGGCGCGTTCGTTGGCCAGGTTGACGCTGACGCTTTGCACCCCGGGCACTTTGCCCAGTGCCCGTTCAACCCGCCCGGCGCAGCTGGCGCAGGTCATGCCGCTGATCGGCAGGTCGAAGGTGGTGGATCCGTTCATGGGCAGTACTCCAGGAGAGATTGCCCATAGGATCAACCTTGACCTGTGGGGAAGGTCAAGGCGCTTTTTACTGTAGGAGCGAGCTTGCTCGCGAAAAGCTTGAGGGCGCCGCGTTTATCCAGGATGAACGCGTCATCGTTAACGTTTTTCGCGAGCAAGCTCGCTCCTACAGGTTTTCGGGGCTTAGTATTCCAGTGCCGCTCGCTTCAGATACATGCCGTCCGGACCTTGCGCGATACGCAGCTTGCGCACGTCACCGGCCTTCAACGTAATGTTTTGCGCCGGTGGCGCGAGCATGCCCGGCAAGCAACCCTGGGATTGCCCCGGCAACAACTTCAGGCGCAACGACACATTCCCGGCCGGCAAGTTGAAGGAGGTGGCCTGCTCCTGGAACAGCCGCCCGGCCAACTGGTCCTGGATGTACAAGCCAATCTCGCAGTTGGTGGGCACTTCCAGGCGCTCCCGGGAAATAATCAGCACCGCATAATCTTCATCTGCGCTGGCCGGTGGCACAGCAGCAAACAAGCCCATCAGGCTGACAAGGCCAAAAAATGACCAGCGCATGGCGAATTCTCCGAGGTTCACATCGTGGATAGGTGCAGCTTGGCCGAGGGCGCCGATGAATGCCAGCCCGGCCGATGTTTTCAGAACTTGACCTTGCCATCGTGGCAAGGTCGAAACTGCGGGCAACCTCATCAAAGGAGTCATGTCATGCAAGTATTCAGCGTTGAAGGAATGACCTGCGGCCACTGCGTTCGCTCGGTTACCCAGGCGGTGCAGGATAAGGACCCGGCCGCCAGCGTGCGCGTCGACCTCGCGGCGAAAGAAGTCGGCGTGGAAAGCAGCCTGCTGTCGCCGGCCGAAGTGATCAACCTGATCAGCGAGGAAGGCTACAGCGTCAAGCTCGCCTGATTTTCTGATAGTTAGCGAGCTAACTTAATGTTCAAGGCACCCATGCCCGGCTAGACTGTCGGGCTGCCGACTCACCTGGGTGCCTGATGAACCTTCGTATAATCCTGATTCTGGGGGCCTTGAGCGCGTTCGCGCCGCTGGCCATCGACTTCTACCTGCCGGGTTTCCCGGCCATGGCCGTGGCATTCGGCACCGACGAAAAACATATTCAGCTGACCTTGGCCGTGTACTTCACGGGCCTGGCGATCGGCCAGTTGATCTATGGACCGCTGGCGGACCGTTTTGGCCGACGCGGGCCGCTGCTGAGCGGTGTCACCCTGTTTACCCTGGCTTCCTTTGCCTGTGCATACGCGCCTTCCCTGGAATGGCTGATCGGCGCGCGTTTCGTCCAGGCCTTGGGTGGTTGCGCGGGCATGGTGATCTCCCGGGCGGTGGTCAGCGATAAATGTGACGCGGTAGGCTCGGCCAAGGTGTTTTCGCAACTGATGCTGGTTACCGGGCTGGCGCCGATCCTCGCGCCGCTGGCGGGTGGGGTAATGGTCGGTATCTGGGGCTGGCAGTCGATCTTCCTGGCGCTGACGGCATTCAGCGTGATGGCGGCCATCGCGGTAGCGGTCGGGCTGCCGGAAAGTTTCCCCGCCCACCAACCGCGCCAGCCGCTGTCGGGCGCGTTGCGCCAGTACGGCCGGTTGCTGTCGGACCGGGTGTACCTGGGCTACGCCTTGACCGGTGGTATCTCGATTGCCGGCATGTTTGCCTACATCGCGGGCTCGCCTTTCGTCTTTATCAAACTCTATGGCGTGCCCGCCGAGCACTATGGCTGGGTTTTCGGCTCCAACGCCGCCGGCTTTATCCTGGTGGCACAGGTCAATGCGCGCCTGCTGGCGTCGCGCGGCCCCGCGTTTCTGCTGTCGCGCACGGTGTGGGTCTACCTGGCGGCGGGCCTGTCGTTGCTGGCCATTACTGCTTTGCGCACTGACGCCTTGTGGCCACTGTTGGTACCGCTGTTTATCTGCATCGCCAGCCTGGGCTGCATTCTGCCGAATACGTCGGCCTGCGCCATGAGCGGGCAGGGCGCACGGGCGGGCAGCGCGTCGGCGTTGCTCGGTTGTATTCAGTTTGGTGTGGCGGCAGGCGCTGCATCGTTGGTCGGCGTGTTGCACGACGGCACGGCGATGCCGATGGCAATGGTCATCAGCTTGTGTGGCGTGCTTGCGGTGACGTTCGCGATGCTGACCCGGCGCCTGCAGCGCCAACGGGCACTGCAAGCGGCGGACTGAGCGGGTCAGCCAGCAGAACGCTGCTGGCTTTCGGGGAATCGGTGAGGTGCCTGGATACGGGTTTGCAGGGTGTCGGCAAACGCGCGGGCTTCGGCCTCACTGCGGAAGGTAAAGGCGTTCTGGTCGAGACGGACCTGCCATTTGTTGCCTTCGGATCTTGCTAGCGCTTTTATCAGGATCTTCATTGCTGACTTCCTCACGTAAATTGCGTGGCAAAGGCGGCCAATATAAACCCGAATACGCTCACAAATATGACAAGGATCAAGTCTCTGACTAGCGGTGTCGTCCATTACTCACATGAATAACAGACGACACTGACAGAACCTTTCGTTAGAACCCTTCCAGCACGATCTTGCCCTTGGCCTTGCCGCTTTCCAGCAGTTCGTGGGCGCGGCGCAGGTTGGCCGCGTTGATCACGCCAAAGTGCTCGCCCACCGTGGTTTTCAGGGTACCGGCGTCGATCAGTTCGGCGACGCGATTGAGCAGGTTGTGTTGCTCGATCATGTCACTGGTCTCGAACATCGAGCGGGTGTACATGAACTCCCAATGCAGCGACAGGCTCTTGCGCTTGAGCTTGCTGATATCCAGCGCTTTGGGGTCGTCGATCAGCGCCAGTTTGCCCTGGGGAATCAGCGCTTCCACCAGTTGGTCCAGGTGCTGGTCGGTCTGGGTCAGGCTGGCGACGTAGTTCACCTGCGGATGGCCAGCCTTTTTCAGCTCTTCACTCAGCGGTTTGCTGTGGTCGATCACCAGGTCGGCACCCAGGTCCTTGGCCCAGGCTTGGGTTTCAGGCCGGGAGGCGGTGCCGATGACTTTCACGCCGGTAAGCTGTTTCGCCAGTTGGGTCAGGATCGATCCCACACCACCCGATGCGCCGACGATCAGCAGGCTCTGGCCTTCATCGGTCTTGCCTTCACGCACTTGCAGGCGTTCGAACAGCAACTCCCAGGCGGTGATGGCGGTCAGCGGCAGGGCGGCCGCGTCGGCGAAACCCAGGGTTTTCGGCATATGGCCGACGATGCGCTCATCCACGGTGTGCAGTTCGCTGTTGCCACCGGGACGTACCAGGGAGCCGGCGTAGAACACCTTGTCACCGACCTTGAACAGGCTCACTTCACTGCCCACGGCCTTGACCACACCGGCCACGTCCCAGCCCAGCACTTTGGCGGCACCGTTTTCCGGGGCGACGTTCTGGCGCACCTTGGTGTCCACCGGGTTCACCGAGATGGCTTTGACTTCCACCAGCAGGTCGCGAGGACCGGCGACCGGTTCTGGCAGTTCGATGTCTTGCAGGGATTTTGGATCGTTGATGGGCAATGCAGCGTAGTAGGCAATGGCTTTCATGAGGGTTTCCAAAAAGGGGGCGGTTGATCAGGCAAGAAACTTCAGGCGCTTGAGTTCGAAATGCTCGAGCACGTCGGCAGCCTTGGCGCGGAAATTCTGGATATGGGCGCTCTGGTCGTGATCGGCCAGTGCGGCGTCGTCGCTCCAGCGTTCGAGCATGTAGAAGGTCTCGGGGTGTTGCAGGTCCTGGTGCAGGTCGTACTGCTGGCAGCCGGCTTCGATGCGGGTGGGTTCCAGCAGTTCGCGCAGCAAGGTTTCCAGGGTGGCCTGTTGGCCGGGTTTGGCGATCAGCGTGGCGATGACGTTAAAGGCAGCGGACATATTCGACTCCAGACACGTGATGAACGGGATGGACAGATGATTGGCTATTTCTCTGGAAGATAAAACCCGCTAAAAGAGCAGTCTCTTTCAATGTTTTTTTGATAATGGGCGGTCAGGGTGCTGCGTTTTGATGACTTGCAGTTGTTTGTGCGTGCGGCAGACCTGGGCAGCCTTTCGGCTGCAGCACGGGTGATGGACATGTCGGCGGCGGTGGCCAGCGCGGCGTTGAAGCGTATCGAGCAGCAACTGGGCGCACGTTTGCTGGCGCGCTCCACCCGCAGCCTGCGCCTGACCGCCGAGGGTGAAGGCTTTCTGGAATACGCCCGAGCTGCCCTGAGCAGCCTGGATGAAGGCCGGCGCTTATTGGCCAGTGGCCAGGACCAGGTCAGCGGGGTGCTGCAACTGTCGGCGCCGTCGGACTTTGGGCGTAATCAACTGTTGCCTTGGCTGGATGAGTTCCAGCGCGAATACCCCGACCTGAGCGTACGCCTGCTGTTGGGCGACCGGATTGCCGACCTGTTCCGCCAGCCGGTGGACATCGCCCTGCGCTACGGCGAGCCCGAAGACTCCAGCCTGATCGCGCTGCCCATCGCCCCGGACAACTACCGTGTGCTCTGCGCCGCCCCCAGCTACCTGGCGCGGCATGGCGAACCGCGCCATCTGGAACAGCTCACCCAACACAATTGCCTGCTGTATATGCTCGGCAGCCGGGTGCATGACCATTGGGGTTTCAACGATGGCAAGCGCGACGTCAGCCTGACCGTGACCGGCGACCGCTTCAGTGATGATGCCGATGTGGTGCGGCGTTGGGCGGTGGCCGGGGTGGGTATCGCCTACAAATCCTGGCTGGATGTGAGCTCTGATGTGTTGGCCGGGCGCCTGCGCCTGATCCTGCCGGAGCTGCGGGGCGAGCGCACGCCGCTCAACCTGTTGTGCGCCCATCGCGCGCAACTGAGCAAGCCGATCAATCTTCTGCGGGAAATGCTCGTTGCGCGTTGTGCGACATTGACTGCGCAGTTGCCGGAGCGGTCGGCCTCTACACCCTGACTCCGGGAATATCGGGAAATTTCCTTCAGCCTCTGTCCTTGGTTGCGCTGTAAGACGGCACGGAACCGGGCGTTTTCACGCTTATACTTTTCTGCGAACCGCAGCAGACGAATGATTCAACAGGGAGTGAATGAGCACATGGAACAGGCACCTTGCATCAGTCAGATCGCCACTTTGCTGGCCGACCCGAAACGTACCGCGATGGTCTGGGCGTTGATGGATGGCTCGGCCAAACCCTCCGATGAATTGGCTCTACTGGCGGGGCTGTCGCCGGCCTCGGCCAATGCTCACCTGACGCGATTGACGGCCGGCGGCCTGCTGCGCGTCGAAGCCCGTAGCGGTAAACGCTTTTTCCGTGTGGCCGCTGCCGACGTAGGGGCCGCCGTGGATGCCCTGGCCTGTACCACCATGGCCAGAATCGCCCGCAGCACGCCCGCTCATTCCCAGTCCTTGATTGCGCCTGCGGCTTTACGGCGGGCCAGGCTTTGCCAGGGGCACCTCGGTGGTGAATTGGCGGCGGGGTTGTATCAACGGATGATGGCGGCAGGGTGGATCGAGCGTGCAGAGCAGCGCACGGAAGTGACGCCCCTTGGCGCACGCAAACTCGCAGCGCTGGGGATTTTTACCCAGGCACTGGCTCAGCCGATCGTGTGCGATTGTTTTGATTGGAGCGAACAGCAGCCGCACCTGGGCGGTGCGTTGGGGGTCGCGCTGTTGCAGCTGTGTTTGCAGTCGAACTGGGTCAGTGTGATCAATGAGTCCCAGGCGCTGCAGGTCAGTGAAGCCGGGCAACTGGAAAT
Source organism: Pseudomonas sp. 32A (assembly GCF_052682255.1). Classification (NCBI taxonomy): domain Bacteria; kingdom Pseudomonadati; phylum Pseudomonadota; class Gammaproteobacteria; order Pseudomonadales; family Pseudomonadaceae; genus Pseudomonas; species Pseudomonas sp. 32A. Next base: position 562,180 of record NZ_JBQYLY010000001.1, read on the forward strand.
TGCCCGGCTCGCCAGACCGGTCGGTGATTAAGGCTTGACCAACCGTGCATCCAGGCTGTTTTGCGCCAGGCGTTTGGCCTGGTCCTGGGTCATGCCCAGGGAGGTGTACAGCGCATGGAAGTTCTCGGTGACATAACCGCCGAAGTACGCCGGGTCATCCGAGTTCACCGTGACCTTCACCCCACGCTCGAGCATGTCGAGGATGTTGTGCTGGGACATGTCGTCGAACACGCACAGCTTGGTGTTGGACAGCGGGCACACCGTCAGCGGGATCTGCTCGTCGATGATCCGCTGCATCAGGCGTTCGTCTTCAATGGCGCGTACACCATGGTCGATACGCTGGATTTTCAGCAGGTCGATGGCCTCCCAGATGTACTCCGGCGGGCCTTCTTCGCCGGCGTGGGCGACGGTCAGGAAACCTTCGTGACGGGCACGGTCGAACACGCGTTGGAACTTGCTCGGCGGGTGACCCATTTCCGAACTGTCCAGACCCACGGCAACAAACGCATCACGGAACGGCAGCGCCTGGTCGAGGGTTTTTTCGGCTTCTTCTTCGCTCAGGTGGCGCAGGAAGCTCAAGATCAAACCGCTGGTGATGCCCAGTTGTTGCTCGCCGTCTTTCAACGCGGCAGCGATGCCATTGAGCACCACTTCGAAGGGGACGCCACGGTCGGTGTGGGTCTGTGGGTCGAAGAACGGTTCGGTATGGATCACGTTCTGCGCCTTGCAGCGCAGCAGGTAGGCCCAGGTCAGGTCGTAGAAATCCTGGGAGGTGCGCAGTACATCCGCACCCTTGTAGTACAGGTCGAGAAACTCTTGCAGGTTGTTGAAGGCGTAGGCCTTGCGCAGGGTTTCGACGTCGTTCCACGGCAGCGCGATTTTGTTGCGTTCGGCCAGGGCGAACAGCAGCTCAGGTTCCAGGGAGCCTTCCAGGTGCAGGTGCAATTCAGCCTTGGGCAGGGCGTTGAGCCAATCGTACATTTATAAATTCTCATCAGGTGCAATGGCGGCATTCTACAGGCGCACGCCGAAATAATCGGCAAAACCTGACCAAGCGGTGAGCATCCGCGATCGTCGTGCAAGCGATGAGTGAACTAAGGTGTAACGAAACGTTAGCGGCGCGGTGCAGTCTGTACCCCATCAATAACGGATTCGCCGCGTTCAAAAGGCCTGCAATGCTCACATCTATCAAGCAAGAAAAATTCATGCTGCTGGCGCTGATTGCCGCCATCGCCGCTTACCCGCTGGAGCACTGGATGCTGGGCAGCGGGCAGATGGTGGCGCTGCTCAGCGGCATCGCGCTGATCGGCTTTATCGTCGTGGCCTCGATGCGCGTGGCCCATCACGCCGAGCAACTGGCGGAAAAGGTTGGCGATCCCTACGGCACCATGATCCTGACCCTCGCCGCCGTGCTGGTGGAAGTGGTGATCCTGGCGATCATGATGAGTAACGAGCCGTCGCCGACCCTGGTGCGCGACACCATTTATTCCGCAGTGATGCTCGACATCAACGGCATCCTCGGCCTGGCGGCGCTGATGGGCGGGATCAAGCATGGCGAACAGTCCTACAACGACGATTCGGCACGCACCTACAGCGTGATGATTCTTACCGCCATGGGCGTGTCGATGGTGGTGCCGGAATTCATCCCCGAGGCCGATTGGAAAATTTACTCGGCCTTCACCATTGGCGCGATGGTGGTGCTGTACACGTTGTTCCTGCGGATGCAGGTGGGGCCTCACAGTTATTTCTTCAGCTACAGCTACCCGGAAAAACGTCGTAAGAAACAGCCGGAAGAAGAGTCGCCGCCGATCAGCCTGGCGTTTTCCATCGGGACTTTGGTGTTTGGCGTGATCGTGATTGGCGCGTTGGCTGAGGTGATGTCCAAGACCCTCGACCTGGGCCTGGAAGGAACGGGTGCCCCGCCGGTGATCACGGCGATCATCGTGGCGGCGATTTCCGCTGCGCCGGAGATTTTGACTGCGTTGCGCGCGGCGCTGGCCAACCGCATGCAGTCGGTGGTGAATATTGCGCTGGGTGCGTCGCTGTCGACGGTGATCCTGACAGTGCCGGTGATGGAAGCCATGGCCTTGTACACCGGCCAACCGTTTCAGATGGCAATGACGCCGGTGCAGACGGTGATGGTGTTTATCACGCTGATTGTCAGTGCGATCAACCTCAACGATGGCGAAACCAATGCCATCGAAGGGATGACCCATTTTGTGTTGTTTGCGACGTTTATCATGCTGTCGCTGCTTGGACTGTAACCAATCCTGGGTACACCTCTGATCAAATGTGGGAGCTGGCTTGCCTGCGATAGCATCACCTCGGTGCAACTGAAAGACCGAGGCGCCTGCATCGCGGGCAAGCCCGGCTCCCACATTTGATCTGTGCTTGGCTTAGATCCCGCTGATCAGCGCGCGCGCCGCCTGGCTGTGATCGGCAATCAAACCTTTCAAATCAAGGCCCTCAACCTGCCCGTCGATCACCCGCCATTTGCCGCCGACCATCACCCGATCCGCGCGGTCGGCGCCGCACAGCAGCAGTGCGGAGATTGGATCGTGGCTGCCGGAAAAGCGCAGCTCATCCAGTTTGAACAACGCCAGGTCAGCCTGTTTGCCTACGGCCAGTTCGCCGATATCGCTGCGGCCGAGTAACTGTGCCGAGCCTTTCGTCGCCCAACCCAGCACCAGCTCCGGGGTGATCTTCTCTGCCCCGTAACGCAGGCGCTGGATGTACAGGGCCTGGCGCGTTTCCAGGATCATGTTCGACGCATCATTGGACGCCGAACCGTCCACGCCCAGGCCAATCGGTGCGCCGGCGGCGAGCAGGTCGAGGGTGGGGCAAATCCCCGATGCCAGGCGCATATTGGAGCTCGGGCAATGGCAGATCCCCGTTCCGGCCGCACCGAGGCGCGCGATTTCTTCCGGGTTGAAGTGAATCCCATGGGCCAGCCACGTGCGCGGGCCGAGCCAGCCGACGCTGTCGAGGTAATCCACAGTGCGCAAGCCGAAACGCTGCAGGCAGAAGTCTTCTTCGTCGAGGGTTTCTGCCAGGTGGGTGTGCAGGCGCACGTCGAGGGTGTTGGCCAGTTCGGCGCTGGCTTCCATGATTTCTGGGGTGACGGAAAACGGTGAGCAGGGCGCCAGGGCGATCTGGATTTGCGCGCCGTCGCCGCGCTCGTGGTACTGGCGGATCAGACGGCGGCTGTCTTCCAGAATCACTTCGCCCTGTTGCACGGTTTGCTGCGGTGGCAGCCCGCCGTCCGCTTCACCCAGGCTCATGGAACCGCGGGTGAGCATGGCGCGCATGCCCAGTTCGCGCACGCTGTCGACTTGTACGTCGATCGCATGTTCCAGGCCCTCCGGGAACAGGTAGTGATGGTCTGCCGCTGTGGTGCAGCCTGAGAGCAGCAATTCAGCCAGGGCCACTTTGCTCGCCAGGGCGAGTTTTTCCGGGGTGAGTCGGGCCCAGACCGGGTACAGGGTTTTCAACCAGGGAAAGAGCGGCTGGTTCACCACCGGCGCCCAGGCGCGGGTCAGGGTTTGATAAAAGTGATGATGGGTGTTGATGAGTCCAGGAAGGACAACATGCTCGCGGGCATCAAATACTTGTCCACAGGGCACTGCGGGTTCTTGGCCCCAGCCCAGCACTTCGGTGATCACACCGTCTTGCAGCACCAGGCCGCCACGGGCGTCGAGGCCATTGGCAGTGAAAATCGCGAGGGGGTTTTTTAACCAGATACGGGTCGCAGGCATTGGCCGGCTCCTCTGAATGATGGGTTCAGGTTTGCCAGCTCAGTGTTGCCCTGTCTGCTGATCCAGGGTCGCCGGGAAGGGCGAGGTGCGCAGTTTACGTGTGGATCGTTATCGACGGCAATCGGCCGATAACGATCCCGGGTTGTTTACCAGGCGATGGTGTCGCCTTTGTAGTCCACAAAGTGATGGCCGCCCTTGCCGCTGTAGGCATTCACCTGATCGATCAGGCCGCGCACGCTGGTAGGCACATCGATGTGTGCGTTTTCGCCGCCCATGTCGGTTTTCACCCAGCCCGGGTGCAACGACAGTACGGTCAGTTTCTGGTCGCCCAACTGGGTAACGAAACTGTTAGTCATGGAGTTGAGGGCGGCCTTGCTGGCTTTGTACAGGGCCAGGTCCGAGCCGTCGGGGATGGTCACGCTGCCGAGGATCGAGCTCATGAAGGCCAGCACGCCGGTATCCGGGCGGATCTGCCCGACAAAACGCTGGGCCAGGTTGATCGGCGCCACGGCGTTGGTGAAGAACAGTTGGCCGACTTCTGCCAGGGTGGCGTGGCCCGGTTCCTGATTGGCCGGGCCTTTGACGCCGGCGTTGACGAACAGCAGGTCGAAGGTTTTTTCCTTGAGGCGCTGGCTCAGGGCGATCACGGCCTGTTGGTCATCCATGTCGAGCTTTTCGATCTGCACCGGGCCCAGGGCTTTCAAGGCATCGGCCTTTTGCGGATCGCGTACGGTGGCGGTCACGTCCCAGCCGTCCGCCAGCAGTTGCTTGGCCAGGCCAAGGCCCAGGCCCCGGGAGGCGCCGATAATCAGTGCGGTTTTTGAAGTGGACATGAATGGCTTCCTTTGACGATGGAGGTTCACGGGTTCAGTGGACAACGCTGGCCGAGCCTTTGCTGCAACTCCTGGCGCAGTTGGTCGAGTTCGGCGATGCGGGTTTCGATCAGGCTGAGCTTGTCTTGCAGCAGTTGGGTCACGGCGCTGTCGGGGTCTGGAGCTTGCCATAGTGCGCCGACGCTGTTGCCGATTTCACCCAGGCTGAAGCCCAGGCGCTGGGCGGTCTTGATGTACAGCACCAACTGCACCATGTCGGCGGGATAGTCACGGTAACCGTTGGCACTGCGTTGCGCGGCAATCAACCCGCGTTGTTCGTAGAAGCGCAGGGTGTCGCGGCTGACCTGGCTGGCCTGGGCTAATTCGCCGATACGCATGCAGAGGGCTCGAAGGGGCTTGACCCTGGAGCATACTCCAGGCTTTAGCGTGCTGGCTTCTTGAATTGAAGGAGCTTGCTGCTATGTGGACTGCACATCAATACCGTCAACTGGTTCGGGCCAGCGGCTGGTACGACTTGATCGTCACCGCGGCGCTGGTCACCCCCTGGACCTTTGTTCTGCTGCACAACGCCTTGGTGGCGTTGAATCTGCCCGGCGAACTGCCGCCGTTCGCGCCTGTGCATATGTTGATGGCCAACCTGATGGGCTCGATCGTGTGCGTGTGGTCGGTACTGCGAATCCGCGACCCGCAAGCGATATTTGGCCGTTATGACGCGGCCGGCCGGGTGTTATTTGCCACTTGGCAGATTTACGCGCTGGCCCACGGCGCAAGTTTAGTGCTGGTGATTGTCGTGGTGTTTGAAGTGCTGTGGGCGGTGGCGCAGTTGATGCCGGTGCGCAGGGCGGCAAGTTGATCAAAAAATGCTCAGTTATGCCGGGGCGTTGTGGGCTCTGCCGCCGGCTCACTCTTGCACGGGTTATCCACAGGTTGCTCCACAGTAATTGTGCGCAAGCGTGATCGGTGGATATAAGCGCTGCAGCCCTTTGTTCTAAAGGACATAACCCGCCTAACTGACTGTTTTTGAGCCGGATTAATACTTTAGTGTGGCGGGCTGAGCAAAAACTGAACAACTGCCTGAAACCCTTGTGACAGAAGGGTTACAGGCGAGTGTGCTCAGGTTATCCACAGGCGGGTGCACAGCAGATGTGGGCAGTTTCAGCGCTCCAGTAGAATGCGCCCGCGGCTCAGGTCGGCGAGCTGGGTTTGCAAGGTGTCGATATGCGCTTCGCCGAGGGCCAGTTGCAGGTCGACGCCATTGGCGGTGAAGGTTTCTTCCATCACCAGCCCGTCCAGTTCGGCCACTCGCAGTTTCACCAACTGCAGCTCGGCAAAACCACAGGAGCAACTCAGTGGCACACGTTTGATCAGCTCGACGCGTTCGGCCGCTTGCAGGCACTTGTTGGCGCCGCCGCCATAGGCCCGGGCCAGGCCGCCGGTGCCCAGCTGGATGCCGCCGTACCAGCGGATCACCAGCACCACGACCTGGTCGCAGTCCTGCGCTTCAATCGCGGCCAGGATCGGGCGCCCGGCCGTGCCGCCGGGCTCGCCATCATCGTTACTGCGGTATTGATCCCCCAGTTTCCACGCCCAGCAGTTGTGCGTGGCATTCAGGTCGCTGTGCTGGTCGATGAAGGCCTGGGCGTCCTTGGGGCTGCTGATGGGGGCGGCGAGGGTAATGAAGCGGCTTTTGCGAATTTCTTCTCGAAACTCGCAAAAGCCGGTAAGCGTGAAAGGCATGGGTAACTTCGTTTAGAGGGCCGGCTTGATGCCACAGCCTTTGAGAATGATGTGGATAAGGTTGGTGCCAGCTTCTTCCATGTCCTGCTTGGTCAGCTTGGTACGCCCGGTCACGCGGCAGATTTGCGTGGCAAAGTCGGCGTAGTGCTGGGTGCTGCCCCACAGCAGGAAGATCAAGTGCACGGGGTCGATGGGGTCCATCTTGCCGGCGTCGATCCAGGCCTGGAATACCGCCGCACGGCCGCTGAACCAGGCGCGGTAGTCCTGGCTGAAATATTCGGTCAGGCATTCGCCGCCACTGATGATCTCCATCGCAAAGATCCGCGAGGCTTGTGGCTGGCGGCGGGAGAATTCCATCTTGGTGCGGATGTAGCGGGTCAGCGCTGCGGCGGGGTCATCCTCGGCGGTCAGGGTGTTGAAGGTGCTGTCCCAGAGTTCGAGGATGTTGCTGAGTACGGCAATGTACAGGCCCAGCTTGTTGGTGAAGTAGTAGTGCAAGTTGGCTTTCGGCAACCCGGCACTCGCCGCGATGGTGTTCATGCTGGTGCCTTTGTAGCCATGACGGGCGAACTCGTCTTCGGCAGCCTGCAAAATCGCTTGTTCGTTCTTTTGCCGAATGCGGCTTGCAGGTTTTCCGGCGTGGTTGCTGTGGGCAGGAACTTCGAGGCTCATGGAGGTTTCCGTGCAGATCGATGAATACGACGTGTGCACAGATAACCCACCCTCAAGCCCCAGACAAGTCCCGATACGATAAAACCGTCAAAGCGGCTCCAGAGTGTCGCTTTCCAGGGCCCGGTTTGCGGCATCCGGGGTGGCCTTGGGTTCGGGCAGTAACAGGCACAACACAATGGCGGTCAGACCGCCGCTGGTGATGGCGGAGTCGAACAGGTTCTGCACCAGCGTTGGCATCAGGTGCAGCAGGTTCGGTTGGGCCGCGATTCCCAGGCCGACGCCGAACGAGGTGGCGATGATCAGCATGCTGCGCCGGTCCAGCGGGGCCTGGGCGAGGATGCGCACGCCGGCGGCGGCGACGCTGCCGAACATCACCAGGGTTGCCCCACCGAGTACCGGCTTGGGAATTTGTTGCAGCACCGCGCCAATCAGCGGAAACAGCCCGAGGCAAAACAGCACCACGCCGATGTACAGGCCAACGTAACGGCTGGCGACGCCCGTCAGTTGGATCACCCCGTTGTTTTGGGCGAAGGTCGTGTTGGGAAAGGCGCTGAAGGTGGCGGCGATCATGCAACTGATGCCGTCCCCCAGCACGCCGCCCTTGAGCCGGCTTATATAGGAAGGGCCGCTGATGGGTTGGCGGGCGATCATGCAATTGGCGGTAAGGTCGCCGACGGTTTCGATGGTGCTGATCAGATAAATCAGCGCCACCGGCAGGAAAGCGCTCCAGTCGAAGTTGAAACCGAAATGGAACGGTGTGGGCAGGCTGATCAACGGCAAGTCAGGCAGGGCTTGGGGCACCAGTTTGCCGCTGAACCAGGCGGCGAGGCTGCCCAATGCCAGGCCGATGATGATGGCGCTGAGGCGAACCCATGGGGTGTTCGAGCGGTTGAGCAGGATGATGGTCATTACCACGAACACACCGAGTGCCAGGTTGGTCGGGGCGCCGAAGTCCGGGGCGTTGAAGCCACCGCCCAAGTCGGTGATGCCGACCTTGATCAGGCTGATGCCAATCAGCGTGATGACGATGCCGGTGACCAAGGGCGTGATCACTCTTCTCAGTTGGCCGATAAAGCGGCTCAACACCACCTGCACGGCTGCACCGAAGAAGCACACGCCAAAGATCATCGCCAGGATGTCTTCCGGGCTGCCGCCGCGTTGCTTGACCAGAAACCCGGCCGACAATACGGCGCCGAGAAACGCGAAGCTGGTGCCCTGCAGGCAAATCATCCCGGCACCAATGCCAAACGGCCTACGCGCCTGGATGAATGTGCCTACACCGGAAACCATCAACGCCATGCTGATCAGGTAGGGCAGGTGGGCGGTGAGACCGAGGGTGGAACCGATGATCAGCGGTGGAGTAATGATGCCGACAAACGCGGCCAATACATGCTGCAACGCGGCAAGCAATGCAGGCAAAGGTTTGGGCCGATCGTTGAGGCCGTAGATCAGGTCGCTGGGGTTTTCGGATTCTGGCGGCATGGTGGGGAGCTCATGGCTGATGGTTCGAGATCCCCTTGCCTTGCAAAAAGCTGTCCAGTTGCTCAGGTTTTTCTGTAAGGCCCGTGTTAGCGCGTTGCGGCCAGACTTTCGAGAAAACTTTCCAGCACCAAATGAGGGCGGCGGCCCTTACGCGTGACCGAAGCGAGGCTCAAATCGTAAAAACGTGTAGCCGGTTTCAGCGCACGCAGTCGGCCTTGTTGTACCCACAGGCTGGCGTAGTGGTCGGGCAGGTAGCCGATGTAGCGGCCGGTCAGGATCAGGAAGGCCATGCCCTCGCGGTCCGAGGCGCTGGCGGTGCAGTTGAGTGCCTGGTAGTGCGCCTGGATATCGGCGGGCAGGCGGAAGGTCGGGGCGATGGCGTCCTGGCTGTTGATGCGGTCGTCGTCCAGTTGCTTGTCGTCGGCGTAAAACAGCGGGTGGCCGACTGCGCAGTAGAGCAGCGAGCGTTCGCTGTACAGCGGCTGGTATTCAAGCCCCGACAGGGCGCTGGCCTGGGGGACTACGCCGACGTGCAGGCGGCCGTCGAGCACACCTTGTTCTACTTCATTGGGGGCGATCATGCGGATCTGGATCTGTACGTCCGGGCCGCGCTCCTTCAGCTGTGCCAACGCGTGGGTGATGCGCATGTGGGGTAGGGTGACCAGATTGTCGGTCAGGCCGATGATCAGTTCGCCACGCAAGTGTTGGTGCAGGCCGTTGACCTCGGTGCGGAAACTTTCCAGGGCGCTGAGCAGCTGCAACGCCGACTGGTACACCTCGCGCCCTTCCTCGGTCAGGGAAAAACCTGCGCGCCCGCGTTGGCACAGGCGTAGGCCGAGGCGTTGCTCAAGATCACTCATTTGCTGGCTGATGGCCGAGCGACCAATCCCCAGAACGGTTTCCGCCGCCGAGAAGCCACCGCACTCCACCACGCTGCGAAAGATGCGCAACAGGCGGATATCGAAGTCGCTGACTTGGGCCAGAGGGTCGGGTCGACGGCTGCTCATAGTTTAGTGAAGGCCTGACTGAAGGTTAGAAGAGTTGGATTTCACCGACTTTATCCCCGTGGCAATTTAGCTGCAACAACGCTTTTCAAATCCCTACGCTGCCTTTCGCCTTGCGAGGTTTTGCTCATGAACATGCCCGAAAACGCTCCGTCCACCCTGGCCAGCCAACTGAAGCTGGACGCGCACTGGATGCCGTACACCGCCAACCGTAACTTCCATCGTGACCCGCGCCTGATCGTGGCGGCCGAAGGCAGCTGGTTGACCGATGACAAGGGGCGCAAGGTGTATGACTCGTTGTCGGGTCTGTGGACCTGCGGCGCCGGGCACACTCGCAAGGAAATCCAGGAAGCGGTCTCCAAGCAGCTGGGTACGCTGGACTACTCGCCGGGCTTCCAATACGGTCATCCGTTGTCCTTCCAGCTGGCAGAAAAGATTACCGACCTGACCCCGGGTAACCTGAACCACGTGTTCTTCACCGACTCCGGTTCCGAGTGTGCTGATACCGCCGTGAAGATGGTGCGTGCGTACTGGCGCCTGAAGGGCCAGGCGACCAAGACCAAGATGATCGGCCGTGCCCGTGGTTATCACGGTGTGAACATCGCCGGTACCAGCCTGGGCGGCGTCAACGGCAACCGTAAGATCTTTGGTCAGGCGATGATGGATGTTGACCATCTGCCTCACACCCTGTTGGCGAGCAATGCGTTCTCTCGTGGTATGCCGGAGCAGGGCGGTATTGCCTTGGCGGATGAGCTGCTCAAGCTGATCGAGTTGCACGATGCGTCGAACATCGCCGCAGTGTTTGTTGAGCCGATGGCAGGCTCTGCTGGTGTGCTGGTTCCACCACAGGGTTACCTGAAGCGTCTGCGTGAGATCTGCGATCAACACAACATCCTGTTGGTCTTCGACGAAGTGATCACCGGCTTCGGTCGTACCGGTTCTATGTTTGGTGCCGACAGTTTCGGTGTGACCCCGGACCTGATGTGCATTGCCAAGCAAGTCACCAACGGCGCGATCCCGATGGGCGCGGTGATTGCCAGCACCGAGATTTATCAGACGTTCATGAATCAGGCGACGCCTGAGTACGCGGTGGAATTCCCACACGGCTACACCTACTCGGCTCACCCGGTGGCTTGCGCGGCCGGCCTGGCGGCACTCGACCTGCTGCAGAAGGAAAACCTGGTGCAGAGCGTGGCCGAAGTCGCACCGCATTTCGAGAATGCGCTGCACGGCCTGAAGGGCAGCAAGAACGTGATCGACATTCGTAACTACGGCCTGGCCGGGGCGATCCAGATTGCCCCGCGTGACGGTGATGCGATTGTGCGTCCGTTCGAAGCCGGCATGGCTTTGTGGAAAGCCGGCTTCTACGTGCGCTTTGGCGGCGACACCTTGCAGTTCGGGCCAACCTTCAACAGCAAGCCGCAGGACCTGGATCGCTTGTTCGATGCGGTCGGCGAAGTGCTGAACAAGATCGACTGATTTCTCCTTCTATATAGAACAACTTTTCAGGAGCCCTGCATGAGCCTCATCCAGCATTTGATCAACGGCCAACTGGTGACCGAGAACGGTCGCACGGCTGACGTGTATAACCCGTCGACTGGCCAGGTGATTCACCAGGTGCCGTTGGCCAGCCGCGAAACCATTCAAAGCGCCATCGACTCGGCCAAGGCGGCCTTCCCGGCCTGGCGCAATACGCCACCGGCCAAGCGTGCCCAGGTGATGTTCCGTTTCAAGCAATTGCTGGAGCAGAACGAAGCGCGGATCTCCCAAATGATCAGCGAAGAGCACGGCAAGACCCTGGAAGATGCGGCGGGCGAACTGAAGCGCGGGATCGAGAACGTTGAGTATGCGTGCTCTGCGCCGGAGATCCTCAAGGGTGAGTACAGCCGTAACGTTGGCCCGAACATTGACGCATGGTCTGACTTCCAGCCGTTGGGTGTGGTGGCCGGTATCACGCCGTTCAACTTCCCGGCGATGGTGCCGTTGTGGATGTACCCGCTGGCGATCGTCTGCGGTAACTGCTTCATCCTCAAGCCGTCGGAACGTGATCCAAGCTCGACGCTGCTGATTGCGCAACTGTTGCAGGAAGCGGGCTTGCCTAAAGGTGTGCTGAGTGTGGTGCACGGCGACAAAGGCGCGGTGGATGCGCTGATCGAAGCGCCGGAAGTCAAAGCGTTGAGCTTTGTGGGTTCGACGCCGATTGCCGAGTACATCTATTCGGAAGCGACCAAGCGCGGCAAGCGTGTGCAGGCGTTGGGCGGGGCGAAGAACCATGCGGTGCTGATGCCGGATGCGGACCTGGATAACGCGGTAAGCGCCTTGATGGGCGCGGCGTATGGTTCGTGCGGTGAGCGTTGCATGGCGATCTCTGTTGCGGTGTGTGTCGGCGACCAGGTAGCGGATGCGTTGATTGCCAAGTTGGTACCGCAGGTCAAGGCGCTGAAGATTGGTGCGGGCACCACGTGTGGATTGGACATGGGGCCGCTGGTGACTGGCCAGGCGCGGGATAAAGTCAGTGGCTATATAGAAGACGGTGTGGCTTCAGGCGCGGAGTTGGTGGTCGACGGTCGTGGGTTGAGTGTTGCAGGCCATGAAGAAGGTTTCTTCCTGGGTGGTAGCTTGTTCGATCGCGTGACCCCAGAGATGCGCATCTATAAAGAAGAGATCTTCGGGCCGGTGCTGTGCGTGGTTCGGGTGAGCAGTCTGGAAGCGGCTATGCAACTGATCAATGATCATGAGTATGGCAACGGTACTTGCATCTTCACCCGTGACGGTGAAGCGGCGCGGTTGTTCTGTGACGAGATCGAAGTGGGCATGGTTGGCGTCAACGTGCCGTTGCCGGTGCCGGTGGCGTATCACAGCTTTGGTGGCTGGAAGCGTTCGCTGTTTGGCGACTTGCATGCTTATGGGCCGGATGGGGTGCGTTTCTACACCCGTCGCAAGGCGATTACCCAGCGCTGGCCGCAGCGGGCCAGTCATGAGGCGTCGCAGTTTGCCTTTCCTAGCTTGTAAGTTCGGTCAGTAGAAGGCCGGCCCCTTGGGGCCGGCCTGTGCTTTTCAGGGCTTTTTTGACCGATATGACAGTATTGTGAAAAAAGGTGTTGACGGCAGATTCTGGAAGTCTATAATTCGCCCCACTTCCGGCGCAGTCGAAACGGAAAACTCCTTGGTAAACAAAGGGTTATGTAGGTTTCGACAGCGAGCTGCTTCAGATCATCGAAGCCCAGAAGGAGTTAGTAAGGCAGTGTTCTGGCCCTATTAACGGTTCGATCTCCTCGGTCGAAAGCGGAGAAAAAGAGGTGTTGACAGCAGCGTGTAACGCTGTAGAATTCGCCTCCCGCTAACGAGAGATCGGAAGCGCAAGTGGTTGAAGTTACAAAGGAAACTTTGAAAACTTCTTAAAAAAACCGCTTGACAGCAACAGGGGCTGCTGTAGAATGCGCGCCTCGGTTGAGGCGAAAGATCTTAACCAACCGCTCTTTAACAACTGAATCAAGCAATTCGTGTGGGTGCTTGTGGAGTCAGGCTGGTAGTCAACAAGATTATCAGCATCACAAGTTACTCCGCGAGAAATCAAAGATGTAACCAACGATTGCTGAGCCAAGTTTAGGGTTTCTTAAAAACCCAAAGATGTTTGAACTGAAGAGTTTGATCATGGCTCAGATTGAACGCTGGCGGCAGGCCTAACACATGCAAGTCGAGCGGTAGAGAGAAGCTTGCTTCTCTTGAGAGCGGCGGACGGGTGAGTAATGCCTAGGAATCTGCCTGGTAGTGGGGGATAACGTTCGGAAACGGACGCTAATACCGCATACGTCCTACGGGAGAAAGCAGGGGACCTTCGGGCCTTGCGCTATCAGATGAGCCTAGGTCGGATTAGCTAGTTGGTGGGGTAATGGCTCACCAAGGCGACGATCCGTAACTGGTCTGAGAGGATGATCAGTCACACTGGAACTGAGACACGGTCCAGACTCCTACGGGAGGCAGCAGTGGGGAATATTGGACAATGGGCGAAAGCCTGATCCAGCCATGCCGCGTGTGTGAAGAAGGTCTTCGGATTGTAAAGCACTTTAAGTTGGGAGGAAGGGCAGTAAATTAATACTTTGCTGTTTTGACGTTACCGACAGAATAAGCACCGGCTAACTCTGTGCCAGCAGCCGCGGTAATACAGAGGGTGCAAGCGTTAATCGGAATTACTGGGCGTAAAGCGCGCGTAGGTGGTTCGTTAAGTTGGATGTGAAATCCCCGGGCTCAACCTGGGAACTGCATTCAAAACTGACGAGCTAGAGTATGGTAGAGGGTGGTGGAATTTCCTGTGTAGCGGTGAAATGCGTAGATATAGGAAGGAACACCAGTGGCGAAGGCGACCACCTGGACTGATACTGACACTGAGGTGCGAAAGCGTGGGGAGCAAACAGGATTAGATACCCTGGTAGTCCACGCCGTAAACGATGTCAACTAGCCGTTGGGAGCCTTGAGCTCTTAGTGGCGCAGCTAACGCATTAAGTTGACCGCCTGGGGAGTACGGCCGCAAGGTTAAAACTCAAATGAATTGACGGGGGCCCGCACAAGCGGTGGAGCATGTGGTTTAATTCGAAGCAACGCGAAGAACCTTACCAGGCCTTGACATCCAATGAACTTTCTAGAGATAGATTGGTGCCTTCGGGAACATTGAGACAGGTGCTGCATGGCTGTCGTCAGCTCGTGTCGTGAGATGTTGGGTTAAGTCCCGTAACGAGCGCAACCCTTGTCCTTAGTTACCAGCACGTTATGGTGGGCACTCTAAGGAGACTGCCGGTGACAAACCGGAGGAAGGTGGGGATGACGTCAAGTCATCATGGCCCTTACGGCCTGGGCTACACACGTGCTACAATGGTCGGTACAGAGGGTTGCCAAGCCGCGAGGTGGAGCTAATCCCAGAAAACCGATCGTAGTCCGGATCGCAGTCTGCAACTCGACTGCGTGAAGTCGGAATCGCTAGTAATCGCGAATCAGAATGTCGCGGTGAATACGTTCCCGGGCCTTGTACACACCGCCCGTCACACCATGGGAGTGGGTTGCACCAGAAGTAGCTAGTCTAACCTTCGGGAGGACGGTTACCACGGTGTGATTCATGACTGGGGTGAAGTCGTAACAAGGTAGCCGTAGGGGAACCTGCGGCTGGATCACCTCCTTAATCGACGACATCAGCTGCTCCATAAGTTCCCACACGAATTGCTTGATTCATTGAAGAAGACGATAAGAAGCAGCCCGAAATTGGGTCTGTAGCTCAGTTGGTTAGAGCGCACCCCTGATAAGGGTGAGGTCGGCAGTTCGAATCTGCCCAGACCCACCAATTTTGTGTGGGAAACGCCTGTAGAAATACGGGGCCATAGCTCAGCTGGGAGAGCGCCTGCCTTGCACGCAGGAGGTCAACGGTTCGATCCCGTTTGGCTCCACCACTACTGCTTCTACGTTATGAAAGCTTAGAAATGAGCATTCCATTGTTATGATGGTGAATGTTGATTTCTAGTCTTTGATTAGATCGTTCTTTAAAAATTTGGGTATGTGATAGAAAGATAGACTGAGCGTTACTTTCACTGGTAACGGATCAGGCTAAGGTAAAATTTGTGAGTTGCTCTTTATGAGCAAGAATCGAATTTTCGGCGAATGTCGTCTTCACAGTATAACCAGATTGCTTGGGGTTATATGGTCAAGTGAAGAAGCGCATACGGTGGATGCCTTGGCAGTCAGAGGCGATGAAAGACGTGGTAGCCTGCGAAAAGCTTCGGGGAGTCGGCAAACAGACTTTGATCCGGAGATGTCTGAATGGGGGAACCCAGCCATCATAAGATGGTTACCTTACACTGAATACATAGGTGTATGGAGCGAACCAGGGGAACTGAAACATCTAAGTACCCTGAGGAAAAGAAATCAACCGAGATTCCCTTAGTAGTGGCGAGCGAACGGGGACTAGCCCTTAAGTGGCTTTGAGATTAGCGGAACGCTCTGGAAAGTGCGGCCATAGTGGGTGATAGCCCTGTACGCGAAAATCTCTTAGTCATGAAATCGAGTAGGACGGAGCACGAGAAACTTTGTCTGAATATGGGGGGACCATCCTCCAAGGCTAAATACTACTGACTGACCGATAGTGAACTAGTACCGTGAGGGAAAGGCGAAAAGAACCCCGGAGAGGGGAGTGAAATAGATCCTGAAACCGTATGCGTACAAGCAGTGGGAGCAGACTTTGTTCTGTGACTGCGTACCTTTTGTATAATGGGTCAGCGACTTATTTTCAGTGGCGAGCTTAACCGAATAGGGGAGGCGTAGCGAAAGCGAGTCTTAATAGGGCGTCTAGTCGCTGGGAATAGACCCGAAACCGGGCGATCTATCCATGGGCAGGTTGAAGGTTGGGTAACACTAACTGGAGGACCGAACCGACTACCGTTGAAAAGTTAGCGGATGACCTGTGGATCGGAGTGAAAGGCTAATCAAGCTCGGAGATAGCTGGTTCTCCTCGAAAGCTATTTAGGTAGCGCCTCATGTATCACTGTAGGGGGTAGAGCACTGTTTCGGCTAGGGGGTCATCCCGACTTACCAAACCGATGCAAACTCCGAATACCTACAAGTGCCGAGCATGGGAGACACACGGCGGGTGCTAACGTCCGTCGTGAAAAGGGAAACAACCCAGACCGTCAGCTAAGGTCCCAAAGTTATGGTTAAGTGGGAAACGATGTGGGAAGGCTTAGACAGCTAGGAGGTTGGCTTAGAAGCAGCCACCCTTTAAAGAAAGCGTAATAGCTCACTAGTCGAGTCGGCCTGCGCGGAAGATGTAACGGGGCTCAAACCATACACCGAAGCTACGGGTATCACCTTCGGGTGATGCGGTAGAGGAGCGTTCTGTAAGCCTGTGAAGGTGAGTTGAGAAGCTTGCTGGAGGTATCAGAAGTGCGAATGCTGACATGAGTAACGATAATGGGTGTGAAAAACACCCACGCCGAAAGACCAAGGTTTCCTGCGCAACGTTAATCGACGCAGGGTTAGTCGGTCCCTAAGGCGAGGCTGAAAAGCGTAGTCGATGGAAAACAGGTTAATATTCCTGTACTTCTGGTTATTGCGATGGAGGGACGGAGAAGGCTAGGCCAGCTTGGCGTTGGTTGTCCAAGTTTAAGGTGGTAGGCTGGAATCTTAGGTAAATCCGGGATTCTAAGGCCGAGAGCTGATGACGAGTTATCTTTTAGATGACGAAGTGGTTGATGCCATGCTTCCAAGAAAAGCTTCTAAGCTTCAGGTAACCAGGAACCGTACCCCAAACCGACACAGGTGGTTGGGTAGAGAATACCAAGGCGCTTGAGAGAACTCGGGTGAAGGAACTAGGCAAAATGGCACCGTAACTTCGGGAGAAGGTGCGCCGGTGAGGGTGAAGGACTTGCTCCGTAAGCTCATGCCGGTCGAAGATACCAGGCCGCTGCGACTGTTTATTAAAAACACAGCACTCTGCAAACACGAAAGTGGACGTATAGGGTGTGACGCCTGCCCGGTGCCGGAAGGTTAATTGATGGGGTTAGCTAACGCGAAGCTCTTGATCGAAGCCCCGGTAAACGGCGGCCGTAACTATAACGGTCCTAAGGTAGCGAAATTCCTTGTCGGGTAAGTTCCGACCTGCACGAATGGCGTAACGATGGCGGCGCTGTCTCCACCCGAGACTCAGTGAAATTGAAATCGCTGTGAAGATGCAGTGTATCCGCGGCTAGACGGAAAGACCCCGTGAACCTTTACTATAGCTTTGCACTGGACTTTGAATTTGCTTGTGTAGGATAGGTGGGAGGCTTTGAAGCGTGGACGCCAGTTCGCGTGGAGCCAACCTTGAAATACCACCCTGGCAACTTTGAGGTTCTAACTCAGGTCCGTTATCCGGATCGAGGACAGTGTATGGTGGGTAGTTTGACTGGGGCGGTCTCCTCCTAAAGAGTAACGGAGGAGTACGAAGGTGCGCTCAGACCGGTCGGAAATCGGTCGTAGAGTATAAAGGCAAAAGCGCGCTTGACTGCGAGACAGACACGTCGAGCAGGTACGAAAGTAGGTCTTAGTGATCCGGTGGTTCTGTATGGAAGGGCCATCGCTCAACGGATAAAAGGTACTCCGGGGATAACAGGCTGATACCGCCCAAGAGTTCATATCGACGGCGGTGTTTGGCACCTCGATGTCGGCTCATCACATCCTGGGGCTGAAGCCGGTCCCAAGGGTATGGCTGTTCGCCATTTAAAGTGGTACGCGAGCTGGGTTTAGAACGTCGTGAGACAGTTCGGTCCCTATCTGCCGTGGACGTTTGAGATTTGAGAGGGGCTGCTCCTAGTACGAGAGGACCGGAGTGGACGAACCTCTGGTGTTCCGGTTGTCACGCCAGTGGCATTGCCGGGTAGCTATGTTCGGAATAGATAACCGCTGAAAGCATCTAAGCGGGAAACTAGCCTCAAGATGAGATCTCACTGGAACCTTGAGTTCCCTGAAGGGCCGTCGAAGACTACGACGTTGATAGGTTGGGTGTGTAAGCGCTGTGAGGCGTTGAGCTAACCAATACTAATTGCCCGTGAGGCTTGACCATATAACACCCAAGCAATTTGCAGGCTTCGAGCTGAAAAGCGAAAGAGCACCAGATTGCGGTGTGTGAAGACGAAACGAACCGAAAGTTCGAGAGACTCACAAACACCGAAAGCTATCACATACCCAATTTGCTGAAGCGAGGCCAGCTGGTCACGACTCAGTACCCGAATTTCTTGACGACCATAGAGCATTGGAACCACCTGATCCCATCCCGAACTCAGCAGTGAAACGATGCATCGCCGATGGTAGTGTGGGGTTTCCCCATGTGAGAGTAGGTCATCGTCAAGATTAAATTCCAAAACCCCTGATTGCTAACGCAATCAGGGGTTTTGTTTTGGGCGGTCGGAAAGTATGGCAAGCGTCCCCAAGTGTTCCTCCCTTGCAGCCTACGGTTGCCTTCAATGCTAAAGTCCATCCCTCGATTTTGCTTTTCCCAAGGAAGCCGTTATGCCGGATGCGACGTCCCTCAGTGCTGGATTCATGGTGGTTCACGGCAACCGCCTGGATGAGCTGCGCAGCCTGGTTGTCAGTTGGATGCGTCGCTACCCGCTGGCTCCCCTCGAAAACGAAATCGCCCTGGTACAAAGCAACGGCATTGCCCAATGGCTCAAACTGGCGCTGGCCGAAGACCCTGAAGATGACGACATGGGCGGCTGCGGCATCGCTGCCGCTATCGATGTACAACTTCCAGGCAGCTTCATGTGGCAGCTCTATCGCATGGTCCTGGGCAAAGACGAAATCCCGCCCAAGTCCCTGCTCGACAAAGCCCCACTGACCTGGCGTCTCATGCGCCTGCTCCCCGAACTGATCGACCAGCCCCACTTCGAGCCCCTGCAACGCTTCCTGACCCACGACACGGATCTGCGCAAGCGCTACCAACTGGCAGAGCGCCTCGCCGACCTGTTCGACCAATACCAGGTCTACCGCGCCGACTGGCTGGAAGACTGGGCTGCCGGGCGCCATCAACTACGCAATGGCCGAGGCGAATCCAAACCCCTGAGCCCAGCCAACTGCTGGCAAGCCGAACTATGGCGCGCGCTGCTGCTGGATGTCGGAGAGGAGGGCATGGCCCAGAGTCGCGCCGGCGTTCACCAGCGCTTTATCGAGCGCATCAACACCCTCGAAAAAGCCCCGGTTGGCCTGCCTTCTCGCGTGATCGTTTTCGGTATTTCGTCATTGCCAGCCCAGGCCCTGGAAGCGCTCGCCGGCCTCGCCCGTTTCAGCCAAGTGCTTTTGTGCGTGCACAACCCTTGTCGCCACCACTGGTCCGACATCGTTGCCGATAAAGACCTGCTCCGAAACGAATACAAACGCCAGGCCCGCAAAGCCGGAATGCCGGTCACCATCGACCCGCAAACCCTGCACCAGCACGCCCACCCGCTACTCGCGGCCTGGGGCAAGCAAGGTCGCGACTACATCAACCTGTTGGACAGCTACGACGACCCCAACAGTTACCGCTCGGCATTCCGCGACGGCCGTATCGACCTGTTCAGCGAGAGCGAGCCCACCACCGTGCTCAACCAGCTCCAGGACGACATCCTCGAACTGCGCCCGCTCAACGAAACCCGCGAACTTTGGCCAAGCGTCGACCTGAAGCGCGACACTTCCATCCGCTTCCACATCGCCCATAGCGCCCAACGCGAAGTAGAAATTCTCCATGACCAGCTACTCCAGCGCTTCAGCGCCGACCCGACGCTACGTCCACGGGACATCATCGTCATGGTCCCCAACGTGGACAGCTACGCGCCGCACATTCGTGCCGTATTCGGCCAACTTGATAGAAGCGACCTACGCTTCATTCCGTTCACGCTGACAGACCAAGGCCAGCGCGGCCGCGACCCGCTGCTGATCGCCGTCGAACACATGCTCAAGCTCCCCGACAGCCGCTTCCCGGTCAGCGAAATCCTCGACCTGCTCGACGTACCGGCCCTGCGCGAACGCTTCGGCATCAAGGAGCGCGACCTGCCGACCCTGCACCGCTGGATCGAAGGCGCAGGCATCCGCTGGGGCCTCAACGCCGAACAGCGTGCGGGTCTCGGCTTGCCCGAGGAGCTGGAGCAAAACAGCTGGCGTTTCGGCCTGCGCCGCATGCTCCTGGGCTACGCCGTCGGTACGGGTTCGGCCTGCGATGGCATCGAGCCTTATGATGAAATCGGTGGCCTCGACGCCGCTCTGATCGGCCCGCTGGTCGCACTGCTCGACGCACTGCACGACGCCCACCAGGCACTGTCACAACCCGCCGCGCCGACAGAATGGGGCGAGCGCCTGCAAAACCTGATGCAGCTGTTCTTCCTCCCGAGCAACGAGCACGACGACTACCTGTTGGGCCAACTCGAGCAACTGAGAGAAACCTGGCTGGAAACCTGCGAGTCCGTCGGCTTGCACGACGAATTACCCTTGACCGTAGTCCGCGAGGCCTGGCTGGCAGGGCTCGACCAGGGCCGACTGTCCCAACGCTTCCTCGCAGGTGCTGTCAATTTTTGCACCCTGATGCCCATGCGTGCGATCCCGTTCAAGCTGGTGTGCCTGCTGGGCATGAACGACGGCGACTACCCGCGCGCGCAACCGCCGCTGGACTTCGACCTGATGGGCAGCGACTACCGCCCAGGTGATCGATCACGCCGCGAAGACGACCGCTACCTGCTGCTCGAAGCCCTGCTCTCGGCCCGCGACCAGCTCTACATCAGCTGGGTTGGCCGCAGCATCCGCGACAACAGCGACCGCCCGGCATCCGTCCTGATCGGCCAGTTGCGCGACCACATCGCCAGCGGTTGGCACACCACCAGCGGTGAACCCCTCCTGGAAGCCACCACCCAGGAACACCCGCTCCAACCCTTCAGCGCCCGCTACTTCCACGAAGGTGATGAGCTGTTCAGCTACGCCCGGGAATGGCAGTTGCTCCATGCAACAGCGGACAATCTCCCAGATACCGGCAGCCTGGCGCCCTACATCCAGGAAGAACCGCTGAGCCTCGGCCAACTGCAAGACTTCCTGCGCAACCCGGTCAAACACTTCTTCAGCCAGCGCCTGAAAGTGTTTTTCGAAGCAGCCGAAGTCCCGCTGGAAGATGAAGAACCCTTCGTCCTCGACGCACTGCAGCGCTACAGCCTGAGCGACAGCCTGCTCGCCGCCGCATTGACCCGGCCCGACAACCTCGACGAAGCCCTCAACGCCCAAGCTCTGCGCCTGCAAGGCAGCGGCTTGTTGCCCATGGTTGGTTTCGGCGAATGCCTGCGCAAAGAACTGATCGAGCCCTTGCCGGATCTGCTGCACCGTTATCAGCAACTCCTGGCTCTCTGGCCAACTCCACACACCAGTGCTGAACCGATCAGTTTTGAGTATCAGGGCATCCAGCTGGAAGGTTGGATCAGCGGCCTGCATCAACGCAGCGACGGCAGCTTTCTAAGCGTCACCGCCATCCCCAACAGCATCGGCTCGATCAAGACCCGCAAGTGGCATCGCCTGATTCGCCCGTGGGTGAACCACCTGGTGGCCTGTGCCTGCGGACTGCCATTAAGCACCGGCCTGGTTGCGAGCGACGACACCCTGCTACTGGCCCCGCTGGAGCAAGCCACCGCTCAGGAGCTCCTCGGCAACCTGCTGCTCGCGTGGAAAACCGGCATGAGCGAACCGCTGCCTATCGCCGTTAAAACAGCGTTCGCCTGGCTCGGCCAAACCGACCCGGTCAAAGCGCAAGCCGCCGCCAGCAAAGCCTACGAAGGCGACGGCCAAACCACCGACGGCGAGCGCCGTGAAATCCCGCGCTCAGCCGCCAGTTCCCCGACTACGCCGCCTTGATCGCCAGCGAAGAATTCGAGGGTTGGTGCGAAACTCTGTATCGACCGTTGATCAACGCGCCCTGGCGATCACTCACCAGCGCGGAGGCCAGCGCATGAGCGGCACAAAACCCCTGGCCCTGGCGTTCCCGCTTAAAGGCAGCCAACTGATCGAAGCCAGTGCTGGTACGGGTAAGACGTTCACCATCTCGGCGCTCTACCTGCGTCTGGTACTCGGCCACGGCGGTGACGAATCGGGCTTCGGCCGCGAGTTGCTGCCGCCGCAAATTCTCGTCGTGACCTTCACTGATGCCGCCACCAAAGAGCTGCGCGAACGTATCCGTATCCGCCTGGCGGAAGCCGCACGTTTTTTCCGTGAAGAAATCGAAGAACCCGATGCACTGATCGCCGAACTGCGCGACCAATACAGCCCCGAACAATGGCCCGGCTGCGCCAATCGCCTGGACATCGCTGCCCAATGGATGGACGAAGCGGCCGTCTCGACCATCCACAGTTGGTGCCAGCGCATGCTGCGCGAACACGCTTTCGACAGCGGCAGCCTGTTCACACAGACCCTGGAAACCGACCACAGCGACCTGCTCGGCGAAGTGCTGCGCGACTACTGGCGCCTGTTCTGCTACCCGATGCACGACGATGCATTGAACTGGGTGCGCAACAACTGGGGCGGCCCGGCAGCGCTGATGCCACGGGTACGCGCGTTGTTCAACAGCGAGCGGCCCACGGATGAAACTCGCGACCCCGCCGAGCTGATCAACGAATGCCTACAAGAACGCCGCCAAGCCCTCGTCGCGCTCAAGGCGCCCTGGCAACAATGGGCAGAAGAGTTGCGTAACATTTGCTTGCAGGCCGTCGCTGCCAAAGCCGTCGATGGCCGCAAGATGCAAGCGCGTTATTTCGAGCCCTGGTTCGAAAAGATCAGCGCCTGGGCGGCTGATGAATCCCTTGAGCAACTGGACATCGGCACTGGTTTCACCCGCCTGACGCCCGACGGCATGGCCGAAGCCTGGAAAGGCGAACCACCACGCCATCCGGGTATCGATGCCATGGCCAGCCTCAAGGCCAGCCTCGACGCCCTGCCAACGCCCGATGCCGCCGTGCTGCAACACGCCGCCGGCTGGGTTGGAAAACGCTTCGAAGAAGAAAAACGCCGACGCGCTGAAATGGGCTTCGACGACATGCTGATCCGCCTCAACGCTGCCCTGCAGGCAGACGGCGGCGAACGCCTGGCCAGTGTGATCCGCGAGCAATTCCCGGTCGCCTTGATCGACGAATTCCAGGACACCGACCCGGTGCAATACAGCATCTTCGACAGCATCTACCGCATCGAAGAAAACCACCTCGACAGCGGCCTGTTCCTGATCGGCGACCCGAAGCAGGCGATCTATGCCTTCCGTGGTGCCGACATCTACACCTATCTGCGCGCGCGCCAGTCCACCACCGGCCGCCATCACACCTTGGGCACCAACTTCCGTTCCAGCCACGCCATGGTCGAAGCGGTAAACCATGTGTTCCAGCGCGCCGAAAAAGGCCGCGGCGCGTTCCTGTTCCGCGAACCCGACGGTACGAATCCGGTGCCGTTCCAGTCGGTACTTTCCCAAGGCCGCAAGGAACACCTGCAGGTCAACGGTCAGACGTTGCCCGCACTGAACCTCTGGCACTTGCCTACCGATCAGCCGATCTCCAGCGTGCTCTACCGCCAACAGCTGGCCGCGACCTGTGCCAGCCAAATCGTTGCATTACTCAACGGCGGACAGCAGGGTACTGCCGGATTCCTGAGTAAAGACGGTAGCTTCAAGGGCGTGCTGCCGTCAGACATCGCCATCCTGGTGCGCGACGGTAAGGAAGCCCAAGCTGTGCGCGGTGAGTTGGCTGCCCGTGGCGTACGCAGTGTTTACCTGTCTGATAAGGATTCGGTGTTCGCCGCCCAGGAAGCCCACGACCTGTTGGCCTGGCTCAAAGCCTGCGCCGAGCCGGATGTCGAGCGCCCGCTGCGCGCTGCCCTGGCTTGCGTTACCTTGAACCTGTCATTGCCCGAACTGGAGCGTCTGAACCAGGACGAACTGGCGTGGGAAAAACGCGTGATGCAGTTCCGCGACTACCGCACGATCTGGCGCACCCAAGGCGTGCTGCCGATGCTGCGTCGCCTGTTGCACGACTTCCAATTGCCGCAAACCCTGATCACCCGCAGCGATGGCGAACGGGTGCTAACCAACCTGTTGCACCTCTCGGAATTGTTGCAACAGGCGGCCGCAGAGCTGGACGGCGAGCAGGCATTGATTCGCCATCTGGCCGAACATCTCGCGCTCTCTGGTCAGGCCGGTGAAGAGCAGATCCTGCGCCTGGAAAGCGATGAGCAACTGGTCAAAGTGGTGACGATCCACAAATCCAAGGGGCTGGAATACGACCTGGTCTTCCTGCCGTTTATTTGCTCGGCAAAGCCGGTGGACGGCAGCCGCTTGCCGTTGCATTACCACGACGCAAACGGCAAATCCCAAGTCAGCCTCAAGCCCACCGCCGAGTTGATTGCCCAAGCCGATGACGAGCGCCTGGCCGAAGACCTGCGACTGTTTTACGTGGCATTGACCCGGGCCAAACACGCTTGCTGGCTGGGGATCGCTGACCTGAAGCGCGGCAATAACAACAGCTCGGTGTTGCACCTGTCGGCCTTGGGCTACTTGCTCGGCGGCGGTGCTTCGCTGGGCGAGTCCGCCGGCCTGACCCGCTGGCTGCTCGACCTGCAGGAAGGTTGCCCGGCGCTGCATTACGCAGAAATGCCCGAAGCCGATACGGCCGTGTTCCATCCACCACGCAACGAAGCCACTTTGCTCGCGCCGCTGTTGCCCAAACGCAAGGCCGCAGAAAACTGGTGGATCGCTTCCTACAGCGCCCTGCGTATCGGCGAAAGCATGAGCGCCGCCAGCCTCGAAGCACCGGAAAGCCCACAAGCGCAGAAGCTGTTTGACGACGAACGCCTCGACCCGGATGCCCCGCGCGAAGTGCCGGCTTCCGGTGGAGATATTCACCGTTTCCCACGCGGGCCAAACCCCGGCACCTTCCTCCACGGCTTGCTGGAATGGGCGGGCGGCGAAGGCTTCAACGTGACTCCGGAGGCCATCGAGGATGCGGTCGCCCGCCGTTGCAACCGACGTGGTTGGGAAGGCTGGATCGGCACCCTCAGCGACTGGCTCGGGCACCTGTTGCAGGCCCGGTTGCCGCTGGATAACGGGCAGGTAGCCCTTAGCGAGTTGCAGCACTACCAGATCGAAATGGAGTTCTGGTTTGCCAGCCACAAGGTCGACGTCCTCGCACTCGACAAACTGGTGTGCCAGCACACTCACAATGGCGTATCCCGCGTGGCCGCCGAACCGGTGCTGCTAAACGGCATGTTCAAGGGTTTTATCGACCTGACGTTCGAGCACGAAGGCCGGTACTACGTGGCTGACTACAAATCCAATTGGCTTGGTCCCGATGATTCGGCCTACACACAACAGGCCATGGAACTGTCGATCCTCGATCATCGTTACGACCTGCAATACGTCCTTTACCTGCTGGCCCTGCATCGCCAGCTCAAGGCTCGCCTGCCGGATTACGACTACGACCGTCACGTCGGTGGCGCGTTGTACCTGTTCCTGCGCGGCACCCATTCCGCGAGCCAGGGTGCGTATTTCACCCGACCGCCCCGGGAATTGATCGAAAACCTGGACCTGCTTTTTCAGGGTAAACCGCTACCACCCAAGGCCGAGCCCGCCTGGGAACAAGGAGAGCTGCTATGAGCCTGTCGCCGTTACCGCTTGAGGAGTTGACGCCCCTCAGTCGCGCCGCCGACCTGGTGCAATTGCTCGACCTTTGGGTGCAGCGCGGCTGGTTGCGCGCGTTGGATAAAGCCTTCGTCGGCTTCCTCCACGAGCTTGATCCCCAGGCTGATCCGCTGGTGTTGCTGGCGGCCGCCCTGACCAGCCACCAACTGGGCCACGGTCATGTGTGCCTGGACCTGTTCGAAACCCTCAAGGCTCCGGATTTCGCGCTGTCGCTGCCGCCCGAAGGTGATGCGCAAACGGGCGTCATGCTGTTGCCATCGCAATTGCTCGACGGCCTGGATGGCGCTCACTGGTGCCACGTCCTGGCCGCCAGTCGCCTGGTGGCACTGGCCGTCGACGGCAGCGAGGACGCGCAAAGCCGGCCACTGGTGCTGTCGGGCAAACGCCTGTATTTGCGCCGCTACTGGACTTACGAGCGACGTATCGACAGCGCCCTGCGCCTGCAACTGGCCACCCGCGAAAGCGTTGCCAACGATCTGCCCGAGCGTTTGAATCGCCTGTTCGACCAAGCCCCGCCGGACGGCGTTGTCGACTGGCAAAAACTCGCCTGCGCCCTGGCCACCCGCGGAGCATTCAGCATCGTCACTGGCGGCCCGGGCACTGGCAAGACCACCACGGTGGTGCGCTTGCTCGCGCTGTTGCAGGCGCCAGCGGTGGAGAACGGCAGCGCATTGCGCATCCGGCTGGCAGCACCCACCGGCAAGGCGGCCGCGCGCTTGACCGAGTCCATCAGCCAGCAAGTGCTGTCGCTGAAAGTGCCGGATGCGGTGAAGGAAAAAATCCCGACCCAAGTCACCACCGTTCACCGTTTGCTGGGCAGCCGGCCCGGCACCCGACACTTCCGGCATCACATAGGCAACCCGTTGCCCCTGGATGTGCTGGTGGTAGACGAAGCCTCGATGATCGACCTGGAAATGATGGCCAACCTGTTGGATGCCTTACCACCCCATGCCCGCCTTGTGCTGCTGGGCGACAAGGACCAGTTGGCCTCGGTTGAAGCCGGTGCGGTGCTGGGTGATTTGTGCCGCGATGCCGAAGCCGGTTTCTACAGCCCGCAAACCCGCCAGTGGCTGCAACAGGTCAGCGGCGAAGACCTCGGCGCCAGCGGCTTGCAGGAAGACCTCGACGGTAGCCACCCCCTCGCGCAACAAGTGGTGATGCTGCGTTACTCGCGGCGTTTCGGCGAGGGCAGCGGCATCGGCCAACTGGCCCGCTGGGTCAACCAGCAAAACCCCGAGCAGGCCCGCAAACTGCTGGCTGCCCGCAGCCATGCCGATCTGTTTTGCGTCAGCCTCAAGGGCGAGCACGACCATGCCCTGGAGCGCCTGGTGCTGGACGGCCATGGTGACGGTGCCCTCGGTTATCGCTATTACCTGAAGCTGCTACAGACCGCGCGTCCGTCCCTCGACACGCCACGGGATGACGAAGCCTGGACGCTCTGGGCGCAAAAGCTGCTGAAAGCCTTCGACGCATTCCAGCTGCTCTGCGCCGTACGCAAGGGCCCGTGGGGTGTCGAGGGTTTGAACCTGCGCATCACCGCCGCGTTGCTCAAGGCTCGGCTGATCGACAGCGATCAGCAGTGGTACGAAGGCCGCCCGGTGTTGATGACCCGCAACGATTACGGCCTGGGCCTGATGAACGGCGACATCGGCATCGCCCTGAAATTGCCCGAAAGCGACGGTGGGCCACAGGTGCTGCGCGTGGCGTTCCCGCGTAACGATGGGCAGGGCGGGGTGCGCTTTGTGCTGCCCAGCCGGCTTAACGATGTAGAAACCGTCTATGCGATGACGGTGCACAAATCCCAAGGCTCTGAATTCACCCACACCGCACTGATTCTGCCGGATGCTCTGAACCCGGTGCTCACCAAAGAGTTGATCTATACCGGTATCACCCGGGCCAAGGACTGGTTCAGCCTGATCGAACCCCGAGGGGGCGTATTTGAAGAGGCGGTGAGCCGCAAGGTGAAGCGCTTGAGTGGGCTGATGCTGGAACTGGGCACGTGATCGATAAAGAAGCTGACCGATGGGGCATCTAAATTTTCTGATCCAAATGTGTGATTTTTCTTAATAAAATGTCGGAATCCTCCTGGGTGTCGCCTCGGGGGTTTTCCGCCGTTGTGCTATCGTTGCGGCATCATCCCAAGAAGATCAAAGAGAATCGCTGCATGAACGTGGCTGTCTCGCCCACAGAGCGAAGTTTGAGCTGGAGACGAATGCTGCTGTTGGCGCTTCTCTGGATCTTCACGCCTCTCGCTTTTGCCCAGCCCCCCGCAGGCATGGCCGATCAGCGAGCCAAGTCGGTCACGCAGGTGGTCCTCGGAATCCTCAGTTACGCCCGTTGGCCGGTAGAGCCCGCGCAATTGCGGCTGTGCATCGTCGGGCCGACCCAATACACCGATGACCTGGTCAAAGGCACCACCCAGGCTACTGGTCGTCCGGTCGTGGTGCAGCGTTTGCTGGCCGACCATCCGGACATCGCCAATGCCTGCGATGCCGTGTACATCGGCCAATTGACCAGCGACGAGCGCAGCCGCCTGTTCGCATCACTGATCGGCCATCCGGTGCTCAGCATCAGCGAAGGCGGCGACCAATGCACCGTGGGCAGCCTGTTCTGCCTGCGGGTGGCCGACGAGCAGGTGTCGTTCGAGGTCAACCTGGACTCCGTTGCCCGCAGCGGTGTGCGCATTCATCCGAGCGTACTGCAGCTGTCCCGACGTCGAGCGCCGGGCTCATGAATATCGATACAGGGCCAGTGCGCCCTACCTTGCGTTCGGTGATCGGGCGTGGGCACCTGAGCCTGGCGTTGATGGCGGTCAGCATGGCCAGTATCTCCCTGACCCTGCTCGGCGTGCTCGCGCTGCGGGTGTATGCCGACCACAACCTGCACCTGATTGCCCGCTCCATCAACTACACCGTGGAAGCCGCGGTGGTGTTCAACGACAGCGCGGCGGCCACCGAAGCCTTGGCCGTGATTGCCTCGGAGGAAGAGGTGGCCGAGGCGGAAGTCTTCAACGTCGACGGCAAGCAACTCGCACATTGGGAACGACCGGAAACCGGGATGCTGTCGATGATCGAGCTGCAGTTGGCGCATGCGCTGCTCGAACAGCCCATCACCCAGCCGATCCTGCACCAGGGCCAGGTCATCGGCAGCGTGCACCTGACCGGCCATGGCGGCAGCCTGTTACGCTTCCTGCTCAGCGGCCTTGCCGGGATTCTGGTGTGTACCGCCCTCAGCGCCTGGGTTGCGCTGTACCTGGCGCGACGCCTGTTACGCGGCATCACCGGGCCGTTGCACAGCCTGGCTTCGGTGGCCCACGCCGCCCGCAGCGAGCGGGCCTTTGACCGGCGCGTACCCCCGGCGAAAATCGCCGAACTCGACAGCCTGGGCAACGACTTCAATGCCTTGCTCGACGAGCTGGAAGCCTGGCAGACCCACCTGCAAAGCGAAAACGAAACCCTCGCTCACCAGGCCAGCCACGACAGCCTGACCGGGCTGCCCAACCGTGCGTTCTTCGAAGGCCGGCTGATTCGCGCCCTGCGCAGCGCCGCCAAACTCAACGAGAAGGTCGCGGTACTGTTCCTCGACAGCGACCGCTTCAAAGACATCAACGACAACTACGGCCACGCCGCCGGCGACGCGGTATTGGTGGCAGTGGCTGCGCGCATTCGTGCGCAACTGCGCGAACAGGACCTGGTGGCACGCCTGGGCGGCGATGAGTTCGCCATCTTGCTGTCGCCCTTGCACAGGCTTGAGGACGCCCAGCGCATTGCCGAAAAAATCATCGCCAGCATGGACGCGCCCATTGCGCTGCCCGGCGACACCCACGTATTGACCTCACTCAGTATTGGCATTGCCATCTACCCTGATCATGGTGCCACCCCCGGTAACCTGCTCAACGCCGCCGATGCGGCGATGTACCAGGCCAAACGGCTCTCTCAGGGTGGCCAGCAAACGGCGGAATCCGAGTCTCCCGCCGCCAACGTTCAACACAGGAGTTGATCCCTTGTTCTCGACCGCACGCGTTTTATTCATCACCTTGCTCGTGGCCTTGCTCGCCCTGAGTGGCTGCCAGACACCGCCGCCCAAGGGCCTGACACCGGCGCAAATCGCCGTGCTCAAACAGCAAGGCTTCGAGCTGACTGACGAGGGCTGGGCCTTCGGCCTGTCGGGCAAGGTACTGTTTGGCAGCGACGTCGAGAGCTTGAATGCCCCCAGCACCGAAATCGTCCAACGTATCGGCAAGGCACTGACGGGTGTGGGCATTGAACGCGTGCGGGTTGACGGTCACACCGACGCCTCGGGCAAGGAAACCTACAACCAGCAACTCTCCCTGCGCCGGGCAAAAAGCGTCGCACAGGTGTTGGTGGGCGTTGGCATGAAAGAAGAAAACGTACAAATGCGCGGGCTGGGCAGCAGCGAGCCGGTGGCGTCCAACACGACAGCGGCCGGGCGCACCGAGAATCGGCGGGTGTCGATTGTGGTGATTGCGGACTAAGCCGACGCCCTCGTTCGCTCTATGGAGTGCGTTCAAAAATGTGGGAGCGGGCTTGCTCGCGAAGGCGGTGGATCAGTTGATGTATTGGGTGACTGACACACTGCTATCGCGGGCAAGCCCGGCTCCCACATTTTATTTAATCCGCAAACACCATCTCCCGCGTTTCCCCCATCAACAACGGCTGATTCTGCTCCGTCACCTCACGGATGTAATCCCACAGCAGGGTGATCCGTTTCAGCTTCCTCAGATCCTCGCGGCAGTACATCCAGAACTGCCGCGTGATGTTGATCTCCTTGCCCAGCACCGGCAGCAACCGCGGATCCTGCGCCGCCAAAAAGCACGGCAGGATCGCCAGCGACCGCCCTTGCTGCGCCGCCACGTACTGCGCGATCACGCTGGTACTGCGTAAGCTCGCGCTGGCGCCGGGCACCACGTTCGCCAGGTACAACAGCTCCGAGCTGAAAGCCAAATCATCCACGTAACTGATAAACGGATGCTCGGCCAAATCCGCTGCCCGGCGGATGGGCGGGTGCTGGTCCAGGTATTCCTGAGTCGCGTACAGCTGCAGCTTGTAGTCGCACAGCTTGCAGCACACGTACGGCCCGTGTTCCGGCCGCTCCAGGGCGATGACGATATCCGCTTCGCGCTTGGACAGGCTGATGAAGTGGGGCAGGGGCAGGATGTCCACGGAGATCGCCGGGTAGGTGTCGACGAAGTGGCTCAGTTGCGGGGTGACGAAGAAGCTGCCGAAGCCTTCGGTGCAGCCCATGCGCACGTGGCCGGACAACGCCACGCCGGAGCCGGAAACCTGTTCGCAGGCCATGTGCAAGGTGCTTTCGATGGACTCGGCGTAACCCAGCAAACGCTGGCCTTCGGTGGTCAATACGAAGCCGTTGGTCCGGGACTTTTCAAACAGCAGAGTGCCCAAGGATCCTTCAAGGGAGGTAATGCGCCTCGACACCGTGGTGTAGTCCACCGCCAGGCGCTTGGCGGCGACGCTGGCCTTGCGGGTGCGGGCGACTTCGAGGAAAAACTTCAGGTCATCCCAGTTCAGGGAGCCTAGTGACGTGATGTTTTTTTGCATATTGGACCGGCTTTTATGTGCGTTCTTATTAGAAGTTTGCACATCTATACTCCAAAAACAGTCCGAACGCCTCATGTGTAGGAGCGAGCTTGCTCGCGAAGGGCGTTAACGATAACGCGGGGAGCCTGAATGAATGCGGCGCTCTCCGGTTCTTCGCGAGCAAGCTTGCTCCTACAAAAGTCCGAACGCCTCATCCTCAAGGCGATTCAACGCCTTGGTTCTCTGCATACCTACAAGAATTGGAGACCACATGAACGCATCTGCCGATATTTCCGTGCAACAGGTCAAGCTGCTGATCAACGGCGAGTGGGTCGAGTCCAAGACCACCGAATGGCAAGACATCGTCAACCCCGCTACCCAGCAAGTACTGGCCCGTGTGCCGTTTTCCACCCCAGCAGAAGTCAACGCTGCCATTGACGCCGCCCATCGCGCCTTCCAGACCTGGAAGTTGACGCCGATCGGTGCGCGCATGCGCATCATGCTCAAGCTGCAAGCCTTGATCCGCGAGCACTCCAAGCGCATCGCCGTGGTGCTCAGCGCCGAGCAGGGCAAGACCATTGCCGACGCTGAAGGCGATATTTTCCGTGGCCTGGAAGTGGTCGAGCATGCGTGCTCCATCGGCACCCTGCAGATGGGCGAATTCGCTGAAAACGTCGCCGGCGGTGTGGACACCTACACCCTGCGCCAACCGATCGGCGTGTGCGCCGGAATCACCCCGTTCAACTTCCCGGCGATGATTCCGCTGTGGATGTTCCCGATGGCCATTGCCTGCGGTAACACCTTCGTACTGAAACCTTCTGAGCAGGACCCGCTGTCGACCCTGCTGCTGGTCGAGCTGGCGCTCGAAGCCGGTGTGCCACCTGGTGTGCTGAACGTGGTTCACGGCGGCAAGGATGTGGTGGATGCGCTGTGCACCCACAAAGACATCAAGGCCGTGTCCTTCGTCGGCTCGACCGCCGTGGGGACTCACGTCTACGACCTCGCGGGCAAACACGGCAAGCGCGTGCAATCGATGATGGGCGCCAAGAACCACGCCGTGGTGCTGCCGGACGCCAATCGCGAGCAAACCCTCAACGCTCTGGTCGGTGCCGGTTTCGGCGCGGCCGGTCAGCGTTGCATGGCGACTTCCGTGGTGGTGCTGGTAGGCGCGGCCAAGCAATGGCTGCCGGACCTCAAGGCCCTGGCGCAGAAACTCAAGGTGAATGCCGGCAGTGAAGCCGGTACTGATGTGGGCCCGGTGATCTCCAGGCGCGCCAAGGCACGTATTCTCGACCTGATCGAAAGCGGCGTGAAAGAAGGCGCCAAGCTGGAACTGGATGGCCGTGGCATCAAGGTGCCGGGTTTCGAAGACGGTAACTTCGTCGGCCCGACCCTGTTCTCCGG
Organism: Pseudomonas sp. 32A; assembly: GCF_052682255.1. Classification (NCBI taxonomy): domain Bacteria; kingdom Pseudomonadati; phylum Pseudomonadota; class Gammaproteobacteria; order Pseudomonadales; family Pseudomonadaceae; genus Pseudomonas; species Pseudomonas sp. 32A. The sequence continues at coordinate 594,820 of NZ_JBQYLY010000001.1, forward strand.
CGTGACCACCGACATGCAGATCTACACCCAGGAAATCTTCGGCCCGGTGCTGGTGGTGCTGGAAGTCGACACCCTCGACCAAGCCATCGCCCTGGTCAACGCCAACCCGTTCGGCAACGGCACCGGCCTGTTCACCCAGAGCGGCGCGGCGGCGCGTAAGTTCCAGAGCGAAATCGACGTCGGTCAGGTCGGCATCAACATCCCGATTCCCGTGCCAGTGCCGTTCTTCAGCTTTACCGGTTCCCGTGGCTCGAAACTTGGCGACCTGGGCCCGTACGGCAAGCAAGTGGTGCAGTTCTACACCCAGACCAAGACCGTCACCAGCCGCTGGTTCGACGACGACAGCGTCAACGATGGCGTCAACACCACCATCAACCTGCGCTGATCGAGGAGACGACCATGAAGATTGCATTTATCGGCCTGGGCAACATGGGCGCGCCGATGGCGCGCAACCTGATCAAGGCCGGCCATGCGCTGAACCTGTTTGACCTGAACCAGACCGTGCTCAAGGAACTGGCCGAACTGGGCGGCACCATCAGCGCCTCACCGCGTGCGGCAGCAGAAGGTGCCGAGCTGGTAGTGACCATGCTCCCGGCTGCGGTCCATGTGCGCAGCGTATGGCTCGGTGAAGATGGCGTGCTGGCCGGCATCGGCAAAGGCGTGCCGGCGGTGGATTGCAGCACCATCGACCCGCAGACCGCTCGCGATGTAGCAGCGGCGGCGGCAAAACAAGGCGTGGTGATGGCTGACGCCCCGGTGTCCGGCGGCACCGGTGGCGCCCAGGCCGGGACGCTGACCTTCATGGTCGGCGCCACCCCGGAACTGTTCGCCACCCTGCAACCGGTATTGGCGCAGATGGGCCGTAACATCGTCCATTGCGGCGAAGTCGGCACCGGGCAAATCGCCAAGATCTGCAACAACCTGCTGCTGGGTATCACCATGGTCGGCGTCAGCGAAGCCATGGCCCTGGGCGACGCGCTGGGCATCGACACCCAAGTGTTGGCGGGAATCATCAACAGCTCCACCGGGCGTTGCTGGAGTTCGGACACCTACAACCCATGGCCCGGGATTATCGAAACGGCGCCGTCGTCCCGGGGTTATACCGGCGGGTTTGGTGCGGAACTGATGCTCAAGGACCTGGGGCTGGCCACTGAAGCCGCCCGCCAGGCGCACCAGCCGGTGATCCTCGGCGCAGTGGCGCAGCAGTTGTATCAATCGATGAGCCAGCGTGGGGAAGGGGGCAAGGACTTCTCGGCGATTATCAACAGCTATCGAAAACCCCAATAGGGGATTTTCCGGGAACCCGATTTAAATGGGTTCCCGGGTTTTTGCCTGTCAGCGAGCTTTCTGGCCTTTCAGCCAGCAACCTGCAACATAAGGCACCAGGCTTGATGCCTTTCCTCGCATGAATTCATATCCGTAGGGTTTACGCACAACCGCCAGTCCAATAAGGACTTTCTCGGCAGAGTGCCTGGCTTTGGTAACCAAGCCGGCGGCCGGCTGGGTGGTGAGTGACGTTCCCACTACCAGAACCTTCTCTGCGTTTTTGAAGTGCTGCTGTGCTATCTCAAGATTTGGTACGTTTTCGCCATACCAAACGACATGGGGCCGTAGCTGGCTACCTTTTTCGCACAAGTCGCCCAGTAAAATCGGGCCGCCATCGATCTTGTACATCAGTTGTTCATCGACGGTGCTTTGCGCCAGGTTGATCTGACCGTGAAGGTGTAAAACGCACGTGGAGCCTGCGCGTTCATGCAGGTCGTCAACGTTCTGAGTGATCACCACGACATCAAACCGCGACTCCAACGCTGCGATTGCAAGGTGTGCGGCATTGGGTTGTGCGGCATAGACCTTTTTTCGCAACTGGTTATAGAACGTCAGAACTTCTTCCGTATTTCTATGCCACGCCTCAGGAGTTGCCACATCTTCGATGCGATGATCCATCCACAGGCCGGTTTCGTCGTTGAAGGTATCCAGACCGCTTTCAGCACTGATGCCGGAACCTGTGAAAATGACGATTTTTTGTCTATCGAATTCAGCTGCCATAAGTAGGTTCCTTGGCTAATGGCATGATGCGGAGGACTTCTTCGGGAGACGGAAACTGGCATCGAATAGGTCAGAAGATCTTGAATTCAAGCCCAGCTCAAGGCCACGTGCAATCTTGCTATTGTTTTCGCCCTCTGCCGCTAACGCGCTTTCGTGACTTCTCCACCGGCTTAATAAGAATCCCATCGGTATGGCACGTCAATATTCGAATTTTCTCAAGTGCGTGGTTTTCCAATCTCAATCGAGAAGGTCAGCTCTGGCATCGTTCGCTGTTGGAGGGTGAGAACCGCTCATTTTTTATGAAAAAAACCGCCTTTTTGGGGCGGTTTTTTCTTGTGGGCTTTTCTGATTGTTAACTCAGGCAAACACAAAATACTTACGTACCGTCTCGACCACTTCCCACGTCCCCTTCATCCCCGGTTCCACCACAAAGATATCCCCAGCTCGCAAATGGATCGGCTCCAGGCCGTCGGGGGTGATCACGCAGTAGCCTTCCTGGAAGTGGCAGTATTCCCACTTCACGTACTCCACCCGCCATTTGCCGGGGGTGCAGATCCAGGTGCCCATGATCTTGCTGCCGTCCTCGCTGGTGTAGGCATTGAGATTGACGGTGTGGGGGTCGCCTTCGAGTTTTTCCCATTTGCAGGCGTCCAGCACCGGCAGTGGGTGGGTGTCGCGCAGTACGGTGATCGGCTTGGACATGATGATTCCGAGGCAGTGGAAGGGAAGTCCGAACCCTATCGCCTTGGGCCGCCCGCCTGTGGTCTGAACTCGACATCGGGATGCCCAGAAGCGCAGGCGGCCGTTGATCTTGATCCCCTGTAGGAGCGAGCTTGCTCGCGAAGGTCGTTAACGATGACGTTGGCATTCTGACGCCACGCGGGGCCCTCGAGTTTTTCGCGAGCAAGCTCGCTCCTACAGGGGGCAATGCTTGACCGGGCGCTTTGAAACATCCAATCACCAATCAGCCATTTCCTCGCAGTAAGTGCGAAAGATTTCCCGCTTTACGCTGGAATTCGCAAGAATATTTACAGCTGGCCCTCGTATCATTCACCCCAGTAACGACCGAGAGCCTTGAAATGAATCCAATAACAACGTGGTGGGACATCAGCCCGCCCTTGAGCACCGCGACCCCGACCTGGCCGGGCGATACGCCGTTTCAGGAAGAGCGGGTGTGGCAGTTCGGCCCCGAGTGCCCGGTGAATGTCGGACGCATCACCCTGTCGCCCCACACCGGCGCCCATGTGGACGCACCGCTGCACTACAGCGCTGACGGGGCGCCCATCGGCGAAGTGTCCCTGGATGTGTACATGGGCCCGTGCCGGGTGCTGCATTGCCTGGGCAGCGGCGCGCTGGTGCAGCCACATCAGTTGGAAGGCCGCCTGGAGAACCTGCCGGAGCGGGTGCTGCTGCGCACTTATCAACAGGCGCCGCTGGATAGCTGGGATTCGAATTTCACCGCGGTCGCCCCGCAAACCGTCGAGCTGCTGGCCAGCCTCGGTGTGCGCCTGATCGGCATCGACACACCGTCCCTGGACCCGCAGCAGTCCAAGACCATGGATTCCCACAACGCCGTCGCCCGTCATGGCATGGCGATTCTCGAAGGCATCGTCCTGGACGACGTGCCGGAGGGCGATTATGAGTTGATCGCGCTGCCGCTGCGTTTTGCCAACCTCGATGCCAGCCCGGTACGAGCCATCCTCCGCCCGCTCAAGGAGCCCACGCGATGAGCCAGTGTCCTTTCTCCCCTGACTACCAGCCGCCGGAAGAATGGCATAACGCCGAGCTGAATTTTTCCGAGTCCATGAGCTATGGCGACTACCTGGACCTGGGCAAAGTGCTCAGCGCCCAGCACCCGCTGTCGCCGGACCACAACGAGATGCTATTCATCATCCAGCACCAGACCTCGGAGCTGTGGATGAAGCTGATGCTCCACGAACTCAAGGCCGCCCGCGAACACGTGCGCCTGGGGGAGTTGCCACCGGCGTTCAAGATGCTGGCGCGGGTGTCGCGAATCTTTGACCAACTGGTGCACGCCTGGGCAGTGCTGGCGACCATGACGCCGTCGGAGTACAAGTCGATTCGCCCGTACCTGGGCCAGTCGTCGGGGTTCCAGTCGTTCCAATACCGGGAAATCGAATTCATCCTCGGCAATAAAAGCGCGGCGCTGTTGCGGCCCCACGCCCATCGTCCGGACTTGTTGAACGAGCTGAAAGTGGCGATTGCCACGCCGTCGCTGTATGACGAAGCGATCAACCTGATGGCCAAGGCCGGCCTGGCGATCGACCCCAAGCGCGCCGAACGCGATCCGACGGCGCCGACGGTTCACGATGAATCCGTGGAGGCCGCGTGGCGCGAGGTTTATCGCGACCCGAGCCGGTATTGGGACCTGTACCAATTGGCCGAAAAGTTTATCGACCTGGAGGATTCCTTCCGCCAGTGGCGCTTCCGCCATGTCACCACTGTAGAGCGGATCATCGGCTTCCAGCCCGGTACGGGCGGCACCGAAGGCGTGGGCTACCTGCGCAAGATGCTCGACACCGTGCTGTTCCCCGAGCTGTGGCGAGTGCGTTCCACGCTGTAATCAAGGCCCAACAAAAAGCCCCGGTACTCATCAGTACCGGGGCTTTTCATTTGAAATACGATCCAAATGTGGGAGCGGGCTTGCTCGCGAAAGCGGTGGGTCAGTCAATACATCAGGTGACTGACACGACGCCTTCGCGAGCAAGCCCGCTCCCACACAAGCCCGCTCCCACATGGGTTATTGCGCTGTTACTGCCTTCGCGTTATTCAACCGCAACCGGTACGCCACATAGATAATCCCGACCCAAACCGGAATCGCATACACCGACGCCCGCACACCCGGAATCGCCAGCATCACGCAGATGATCATCAGCATGAACGCCAGGCACAGGTAGTTGCTGAACGGGAACCAGAAGGTCTTGAACGACGGCACCACGCCTTGCTCGCCCATGGCCTTGCGGAACTTGATGTGGGTCAGGCTGATCAGCGCCCAGTTGATCATCAGCGAGGCAACCACCAGCGCAAACAGAAGCTCCAGTGCATCATGCGGGGCGACGTAGTTGATCACCACGCACAGCAGCGTCACCAGGGCCGAAATGCCCAGGGCACGCAGCGGCACGCCTTGCTTGTTCAGCTTCATCAGCGCTTTCGGCGCATCGCCTTGCTCGGCCAGGCCGAACAGCATGCGGCTGTTGCAGTACACGCCGCTGTTGTACACCGACAGTGCCGCAGTCAGGACCACGAAGTTAAGGATGTGGGCAGCGGTGTCGTTACCGATCAGCGAGAAAATCTGCACGAACGGGCTGCCGCTGTAGGCATCGCCCGATGCGCCGAGGGTTTGCAGCAGTTGATCCCATGGGTACAACGACAGCAGCACGGTCAGTGCGCCGACGTAGAAAATCAGGATCCGGTACACCACCTGGTTGATCGCCTTCGGGATCACCTTACGTGGCTCGCTGGCTTCGGCGGCGGTAATCCCCACCAGCTCCAGGCCGCCGAACGAGAACATGATGAACGCCATGGACATCAACAGCCCCATGCCGCCATTGGGGAAGAACCCGCCGTGGCTCCACAGGTTGCTCACCGAGGCCTGCGGGCCGCCGGTGCCGCTGAACAGCAGATAGCAGCCGAGCACGATCATGCCGACAATCGCCACCACCTTGATGATCGCGAACCAGAACTCGGTCTCACCGAAGAACTTCACGTTGAGGGTGTTGATCAGGTTGACCAGCACAAAGAACACCACCGCGCTGACCCAGGTCGGAATTTCCGGCCACCAGAACTGGATGTACTTGCCCACCGCTGTCAGCTCGGCCATGCCCACCAGCACGTAGAGTACCCAGTAGTTCCAGCCGGCGAGGAAGCCTGCGTAACCGCCCCAGTATTTGTGGGCAAAGTGGCTGAAGGAGCCGGCGACCGGTTCCTCGACGATCATCTCGCCCAGCTGGCGCATGATCAGGAACGCGATGAAACCGGCTACCGCATAGCCCAGGATCATCGACGGCCCCGCCGACTTGAGCACGCCTGCCGAGCCGAGGAACAGCCCGGTCCCGATTGCCCCTCCCAAGGCAATCAGCTGAATATGTCGGTTCTTCAGGCCACGTTTGAGGCCCACCGGGTTAACCATGTCATCCGCCATTAACATTCCCTTCTACTTGTTTTTTTCAGGGTTGATCGCACACCGAACCAGCCCCTCATACCGCTGAGGGGTCAGATATTACTCTCGGTAAACTTTTCGTAATACAGCTGAACGCCATCAAGTGCCTGATCCAGCAGCCATTGTTTGATGGATTCGACCATCGGTGGCGGCCCGCACACGTACATATCCGCCGATTGATCCCGCAATTCGGCCAGGTCGAAATGCTCGGTGAGGTAGCCACGCTTGCCGGCCCAATCGGGCGTCGGGTCGCTGAGTACTTCGGTGTAGCGAAAGTTTGGGATTTTTTCGGCATAAGCGGCGATGCGCACGGCCTCGCACAAATCTGCCGCACCACGCACGCCGTAATACAGGTGCACCGGCTGTTGGCAAGCGCTGGCGGCCAAGTCGTCAAGCATGCCCAGCAGCGCCGATAAACCAGTGCCGCCGGCCACCAACACCAGCGGTCGGGTGACATGCCGAAGGTAGAAGGCACCCAATGGCGCTTCCAGCAGCACCTCATCGCCGACCTGGCAGCGCTCGCGGATGTAGTTGCTCATCACGCCATCGGGCAGCAGGCGGATCAGGAACTGCAATTGATTGCCCGGGCGGTTGGCGAAAGAGTAGGAGCGCCAACTGTCGGTGCCGGGAATCGACAGGCGGGCATATTGGCCCGGCAAAAAGTCCAATGGGTGTTCAAGCTGCAGGTGCAGAATCGCGGTGCTGGCCGAGACCTGCTGCACATCGCTCACCGTGCCGCGGATTTGTACTGGCCCCGGCGCGTTGCACAGGCTGGAATCAAAATCGAAATAAAACGCCGCGTCGGACTGGACCCGGGTCTGGCAGCTGAGCATTTTGCGTTGTTGCAGGTCGAGGCTGGAGAGGGCTTCCTCGTCCACGTAGTCCTGAGTGAAATCCCCTGATTCGCAACGGCCCTGACAGGTGCCGCATACGCCTTCGCGGCAGTCGAGCGGGATCTTGATGCCGTTGCGCAGTGCGGCATCCAGCAGGATCTCATTGGCGCCCACCGGGAAAAACAGGGTCTTGCCGTCGGCAAAACTGAAGGCCACTTTGTGATTCATATGATCGCTCTCTAAAACGCCGCGTAGCAGCTGTCGAGCCTTGGCGAGGCTGCGTCGGCGGCGCACCTGACACTCCGCAGACGCAGCCTCGCCAAGGCTCGACAGCTGCTACGGGGGGAAGGTGTTCACAGGTGATAGAAGTCCAGCACCGAGTTGATGGTGTCGTTGAGCAGCAGCGCATGCTTGCGGGTGATCAACCAACTGTCGCCATCGGGCTTGAGGCTGTAAGTGGCGCTGCCGTAGAACTGCTCCGACGTCGCCAGCCGATAGAACAACGTGTGCCAGTTCAGCTTCACTTCCAGCAGCCCGTCCGGTTGCTCGGCAATCCGCACGTTGTTGATCAAATGCAGCGTCCTCGGCATCGGCGTGGCCGACGCGGCCTTGCCCGTGCGCAGGCGAAACACCCGATCCTCCAGGCCCGAGCGGTTGGCGTAGTAGATCAGCGACATCTCGCGCTTCGGGTCGCGGGTGTAGACGTGTTCCGAGTCCCACTGCGGCAGGTGGAACTCGCTCTGCGGGTCGAACAACTGCACATACGCGTCCCAATCCTGGGCGTCGCACAGCTCGGATTTACGGTAAAAAAACTGTTCGATCCGGTACTGCAATTGCGCATTCATCATTTCACCTCCCGCAGTTTCAGGGCTTGGGCATCGAGCCCGTCCAGCAGGAATTTCTGCCAGTTGCGGTGCTGGTTGACGTACAGGCCTTCGTGGGTGAATTCGGTGCCGGTCATTGCCGGCTGGATGCCGATGGCTTCGCTGTTGGGCGTCGGCCCGGTTTCCCAGCGGTGGCTGCCACGGGAAATATCGCTCCAGCGCTCCAGGCGGCCCTGGAAGCCGCGCTGGGCTTCGCGAAATTCCACCAGGTCATCCGGCGTGCCCATACCGGAAACGTTGAAGAAATCCTCAAACTGGCGAATGCGGTTTTCACGGTCGGCGTCAGACTCGTTCTTTACCCCCAGGCACTGGCTGATGATCTCGGTCTTGTTCCAGGCGATGGGGCGGATGATCCGCAACTGCGAGCTGATCTGATCGAGGAAAAACAGGCTCGGATAGATGTTCAGGTTGCGCAGGCGGTGCATCATCCACTCGGCTTTTTGCTGGCCGTGTTCTTCGACCAGGCGCGGCATGATGGTGGCGTAGCCCGAACGCACGGTGGGGTTGGGCATGTCACTGAACAACAGGCTGTGGCCATTGTTGAAGGCGAACCAGCCGTCATCGGTATTCGCGTCGCCGGCGCCGAGCTTGCTGTAGTCCAGGGTTGTGCCTGAACCGGTGCCATTCTCGGTATTGACCTGCTGGCGATGCTGCACCGTGGCCACGTAGTTGTAGTGCACGGTGCTGACGTGATAACCGTCCAGGCCGTTTTCGTTTTGCAGTTTCCAGTTACCGTCGTAGGTGTAGGCCGATTTGCCCGGCAGCACTTCCAGCTCACTGGTGGCCGACTGGGCAACCATCATGTCGAAGAACACTTTGGCGTCGCCGAGGAAGTCTTCCAGGCTGTCACTGCCGTTCACGTCGAGGCTGATGAACACGAAACCCTTGTAGCTCTCGATCCGCGCCTTTTTCAGGCCTCGAGTGGCTTTGTCGAACCCCTCCGGGTATTCCCCCGGCGCCTTTACCTTCACCAGCCGGCCATCGCTCTTGTAGCACCAGGCATGGAACGGGCAGGTGAAGGTGGACTGGTTACCCTTGCCGACCCGGGTCAGGGTGGTGCCCCGGTGCTGGCAGGCGTTGATCAGGGCGTTGAGCTGGCCTTCGCCATCGCGAGTGATGATCATCGGCTGGCGCCCGGCGCGCATCGTCACGAAGTCATGTTTGTTGGCCAATTCGCTTTCGTGACAGGCGTAGATCCAGTTCTTTTCGAAGATCAGTTCCATCTCCAGATCAAACAGCTGCGGCTCGGTGAACATGTCCCGGGCGATGCGGAACACTTCATCCACCGGACGAAAGTCCAGGCAGCCTTCAATAAAGCTTTTCCACTGCTCGACGCTTCTTGCACCACTCATGGGAGGCACCTTTTTGATAATGGCTAAACGGGTAGGCCATTAAGAGGCTGCGGCAGGGTGGCGGGCTATCCGGTTAATGGGGGAAGGTGGGCCACTTAGTTGGGCACCAAATACCCACGGCGGTGCAGGGCAGGGGTGGAATGCGCTACTGTCTTGCAAGGCGATTGTCGGAAAAGTCGGTGCGTTATCCACTTAATCGACGGTTGCTATCCACCCAGTGGCAATGCCGCTGGCGTGGCGCAAAACTTGCTGTTGCTCTACCAGGACGCGCCGTCAGAGCGCGCCGGCCACAATTGCCGTGGGTGCCCCGTGATGAGTAGCAATACACGCGATATACGTATCGAGCGCTTCGACCTTGAAGGCGCCTGCAGCTGGATGTCCGGCATTTGCGGGCCGCACCGGCTGCAAACCGCGACGCCGGAACGCATCCGCTTTCACCACAGTGCCAATGTGTTCAAGTCCCGCGCCACCACGCTGGGGATTATTGAGTACGGCACCGACGTCACCATCGACATCGAAGACGCCGAACACTTCAGCAGCTACAGCCTGAGCCTGCCGTTGGTGGGCGAGCAGGAACTGAGCAAGAACGGCGAACGGCTCAGTTCCAACCGCGATCAGGGCGTGATCATCTCGCCCAATGAGCATCAAGTGCTGGCGATTTCCGGCGACTGCCGCAAGTTGCAGGTGGTGATCACCCGCGCGGCGATGAGCGAATCCCTGGAAGGCCTGCTGCAGCGGCCGATTGAAGCGCCGCTGCGCTTTGAGTCGGTGATGGATGCGGTGGATGGCGCCCCGGCGTCGTGGTGGCGCATGGCGCGGTATGTCATCGCCGAACTGGAGCGCAGCAGCGAGCTGTATGACCAGGCGGCGTTTACCCGGGATCTGGAAAGCTCGCTGATCAAGGGCCTGATTCTCGCCCAGCCGAATAACTACTCCGAAGAACTGCGGGACGTGCTGGGGGTGAAGCTGCCGCACTATCTGATCCGTGCGCGGCAGTACATCCACGACAACGCCCGGGAGGCGGTGCATCTGGAGGACCTGGAGGCAGCGGCGGGGGTTTCGCGCTTCAAGCTGTTCGATGCCTTCCGCAAATACTTCGCCCTGTCGCCCATGGCTTACCTGAAGAAATACCGCCTGGGCGCCGTGCGCCAGGAAATTCTCGAACACGGTTCGACCCGAACTATCTCCGAGATCGCCCTGGGTTGGGGCTTTACCCATTTGGGGCGATTCTCGGCCGAGTACCGCAAGCTGTTCGATGAATCCCCCAGCCAGACCCCGCAACGCAACGACGCCCGGCGCATGCGGGGGGCTTGAACAATGAACACACTACTTAAAAACAATGGAGATCAAATGTGGGAGCTGGCTTGCCTGCGATAGCGGTGGCTCAGCTTGTATCTTCTTGGCTGACCCACCGCTATCGCAGGCAAGCCAGCTCCCACAGGGGATTTGTGTTGGTTGTGAGATTTCAGATCAACTCTTCCACCAGCTGCAGGCAATGAGTAAGCCCCGGCGACTGGTCATTGATCCTCCGGCTGAGAATGATCGGCGAAGTGGCGGTGGCTTCCACCACCGGGGTATAGCCGATGTCCGCCCGATGCAGCACCTGCACCGAGGCTGGCACCAGCGTCACGCCCATACCCGCACCCACCAGGCCGATGGCGGTCTGCAATTCATTGGTCCACTGCGCCACCTTCAGGCTCAAGCCGTGGGCGTCGAACAGCGCGATCACATGGTCGGCGTAGCTGGGCCGCGGATTACCGGGGTACAGCACGAACGGTTCGGCGGCCAATTGCGCAAGCGTTGCCGGTGCACCCAGCAAGGGATGCCCGGCGGGCAATACGGCCACCAGCCGATCCTCCACCAACACCCGCTGCACAATCGCCGGGTCGTCGATGCGAATCCTCCCGAAGCCCACATCAATCCGCCCGGCCTTGAGGGCTTCGACCTGTTGCAACGTGGTCATTTCCGACAGGCCCAATTCCAGCTCCAGACCATCGTGGCTGCGCAGCCGTCGAATCAACTCCGGCAACACCCCATACAGCGCCGAAGGCGCAAAACCGATGCCCAGCCAGGTCTTTTCGCCCAAGCCAATGCGCCGGGTGCTATCGCACACCTTGCCCAGTTGCTCCAGCAGCACGTTGGCGTGCTCATAGAAAAACCGCCCGGCCTCGGTCAGGCGCAATGGCCGCCCGCGTTCCAGCAGGACCACGCCCAGTTCATCCTCCAGTTGCTGGATCTGCCGGCTCAACGGCGGCTGGGCAATGTGCAGGCGTTCGGCGGCGCGGGTGAAGTTGAGGGTTTCCCCCAGCACCTGGAAGTAACGCAGATGGCGCAGTTCCATAAGGACTCCTTTCATACCTTGAGGGTATTGTTCGAGACTCATTATATTGGAAGCCAGCAGAGATCCGGAACAGAATCAGGCCAAATCTATAAAGAACCCAACGGGTATTGCCATGCCGATTTGCGCCATCGAGTCGATCGAGACCATCATCGTCGACCTTCCTACCATCCGCCCGCACAAGCTGGCGATGCACACGATGCAGAACCAGACCCTGGTGATCATCCGCGTGCGCTGCGCCGACGGTATCGAAGGCATTGGTGAATCCACCACTATCGGCGGCCTGAGCTACGGCAATGAAAGCCCCGACAGCATCAAGATCAACATCGACCGGCACGTCGCGCCGCTGCTGCTTGGCCAGGATGCGAGCAACATCAATGCCGCCATGTTGCGCCTGGAGCGCAGCATTCGGGGCAACACCTTTGCCAAGTCGGGCATCGAAAGCGCCTTGCTCGACGCCCTCGGCAAACGCCTGAATTTGCCGGTCAGCGAATTGCTCGGTGGCCGTGTGCGGGACGCCTTGCCGGTGGCCTGGACCCTCGCCAGTGGCAATACCGAAAAAGACATCGCCGAAGCCGAGAAGATGCTCGACCTGCGCCGCCATCGCATCTTCAAACTGAAGATAGGTGCCGGTGAAGTCAGCCAGGACCTGGCCCACGTCATCGCGATCAAAAAAGCCTTGGGTGATCGCGCCAGCGTGCGGGTTGACGTCAACCAGGCCTGGGACGAAGCCGTGGCTCTGCGCGCCTGCAAGGTGCTGGGTGACAACGGTATCGACCTGATCGAACAACCGATCTCGCGCAACAACCGTGGCGGCATGGTCCGGCTCAACCTGTCGAGCCCGGCGCCGATCATGGCCGACGAATCCATCGAATGTGTGGAAGACGCCTTCAACCTGGCTCGCGAAGGCGCGGCCTCGGTGTTCGCCCTGAAGATCGCCAAAAACGGCGGCCCGCGCGCGGTATTGCGCACCGCGGCGATTGCCGAGGCGGCGGGCATTGGCCTGTACGGCGGCACCATGCTCGAAGGCGGTATCGGCACCTTGGCCTCGGCCCATGCCTTTCTCACCTTGAACAAACTGGCGTGGGACACCGAGCTGTTCGGCCCGCTGCTGCTCACCGAAGACATCCTCGCCGAGCCGCTGGTGTACCGCGATTTCCACCTGCATGTCTCCACCGCTCCGGGCCTGGGCCTGGCCATCGATGAAGAGCGCCTGGCGTTCTTCCGTCGCGATAAATAACAAGAGGACACCTGCGATGTTGTTCCACGTAAAAATGACCGTGAACCTGCCCGTCGACATGAACCCCGAGCGCGCTGCCGGCCTCAAGGCTGAAGAAAAAGCCTTCTCCCAGCGGCTGCAACAAGAGGGCAAATGGCGCCACCTGTGGCGCATCGCCGGGCTGTATGCCAACTACAGCGTATTTGATGTCGACAGCGTGCAGGAACTGCATGACCTGCTGATGCAACTGCCGCTTTATCCTTACATGGCCATCGAAGTGAATGCCCTGTGCCGGCATCCATCGTCGATCCGTGAGGATGATCGCTGAGTCTGTTTTTTCACCTAATAATTACAAGATGAGGATTGCACCATGACCATCCGACTTTCCCAGACTGCTCACGCCCAACAGTTTCTCGAAGAAGCCAGCGGCAACCTGAACGACGGCGGCAACCCACGGGCCAAGGCGCTGATCTACCGGATCCTGCGGGACACGGTGAACATCATCGAAGACCTGGAAGTGACCCCGGAAGAGTTCTGGAAGGCGGTCAACTACCTCAACGAACTGGGCAAGAACCAGGAAGCCGGGTTGCTCGCAGCCGGCCTGGGCCTGGAGCATTACCTGGACATGCTGATGGACGCGGCAGACGAAGAAGCCGGCAAATCCGGCGGCACCCCGCGCACCATCGAAGGCCCGCTGTATGTGGCCGGTGCGCCGCTGTCCAAATATGAAGCGCGGCTGGATGACGGGCAGGACCCGGGTGTGCCGCTGTTCATGCAAGGCCAGGTGCGCGACACCAATGGCAAGCCGCTGGCCGGGGCGATTGTCGACGTGTGGCAGGCCAATACCGGTGGTACGTATTCGTGGTTTGACAGCACGCAATCGGAGTTCAACCTGCGTCGGCGGATCGAGACGGATGCCCAGGGCAACTACCGTTTCCGCAGCATTGTGCCGTCGGGGTATGGCTGCCCGCCGACCGGGCCGACCCAGCAGTTGCTGGACCAGTTGGGGCGCCATGGCCAGCGGCCAGCGCATATCCACTTCTTCATCTCGGCGCCAGGCCATCGGCACCTGACGACGCAGATCAACCTGTCGGATGATCCGTACCTGCATGATGATTTTGCCTATGCGACGCGGGATGAGTTGATCGCCGAAATTCGCTTCAGCGAGGACGCAAACCTGGCGAAGGAGTTTGGTGTGGAAGGGCAGTTTGCGCAGATTGATTTTGACTTCGAGTTGCAGCCTGCGGCGGCGCCGGTAGAACAAAAGCGCATGCAGCGAGTGCGCGCGCTCGAAGACTGAGGTTGATCGTTCCCACGCTCCGCGTGGGAACGCCTCCTGTGACGCTCCGCGTCACGACCTTAAGAGCGGACGCGGAGCGTCCAGGGCGACATTCCCACGCAGAGCGTGGGAACGATCTGCAGTCTATTTGCGAACAACCAGGTCGAGCAGATCATCCCGATCCTTGATCTTCTGCAACACGATCTCTGACCGAATATCCATCACCCCCGCCGTGCGGTTCAGGTGGTTCACGATAAAGTCCGAAAAGTGCTTCAAATTACGCGCCTGCACCCGCAGCACATAATTGCTCGCCCCCGTAATCACATACGCACTGGCCACCTCCGGCCACCCTTGCACCTTCTTGATAAACGTCTCGTGCCAATCCTCCACGTCCTGACGCAACGACAGGTGGACGATGGCCTCCAGCTCAATCCCCAACTGTTCGGCGTTCAGCACCGCCCGATAACCGCTGATGATTCCCTCGCTCTCCAGCAGGCGCAAACGCCGCAGGCAAGCCGAGGGCGACAGGGCGACTTTCTCCGCCAGTTCCTGGTTACTGATACGGCCATCCTGTTGCAGGAAATGCAGAAGGCGCAGGTCGGTGGCGTCGAGAATCATGGTTAGAATAAATCCGCGTGTTTGGGGGGTAAATTCGAATTTCCTACAGCTTAATTAGCCTGTCGCCCACCACTTTGCACGAAAATTCTCTAAAGCTTCGTTCATTATTTGGCTCATTGTTACTACAAGAACAGGACTGACCATGACCACCCGCACCCATTGCCTGACCCTCGACGCCCAGGATCCGCTGGCGCCACTGCGCGACCAATTCGCCTTGCCTGCCGGGGTGATCTACCTCGACGGCAACTCCCTTGGCGCGCGCCCGGTGGCAGCGCTGGAGCGGGCGCAAGCGGTGATCGTCGAGGAGTGGGGCAATGGCCTGATTCGCAGTTGGAACAGCGCCGGCTGGGCCGACCTGTCCCAGCGCCTGGGCAATCGCCTGGCACCGCTGATCGGCGCCCACGACGGTGAGGTGGTGATCACCGATACCACCTCCATCAACCTGTTCAAGGTGCTCAGCGCGGCACTGACCGTGCAACGCGAACGGGCGCCAAGCCGCAAGGTGATCGTCAGCGAAGCGAGCAACTTCCCCACCGACCTGTACATCGCCGAAGGCCTGACCGAACTGCTGCAACAGGGCTACTCCCTGCGCCTGGTCAACAGCCCGGACGAACTGCCCCACGCCATCGACCAGGACACGGCCGTGGTGATGCTCACCCACGTCAACTACAAGACCGGCTACATGTACGACATGCCGGCCCAGACCGCGTTGAGCCATGAGTGCGGCGCGCTGACGATCTGGGACCTGGCGCATTCGGCGGGCGCGGTGCCGATCGACCTGCATCAGGCCGGTGCCGATTATGCGATTGGTTGCACCTACAAATACCTCAACGGCGGGCCCGGCTCCCAGGCGTTTGTGTGGGTCAACCCAGCGCTGGTGGATGTGGTCACGCAGCCGCTGTCGGGCTGGTTCGGGCATACCCGCCAGTTCGCCATGGAATCGCGTTATGCGCCGAGCCAGGGCATCGCCCGCTACCTGTGTGGCACCCAGCCGATTACCTCGCTGGCGATGGTGGAGTGTGGCCTGGATATTTTTGCTCAGACCGATATGGCCAGCTTGCGCGCTAAGTCTCTGGCGCTGACCGACCTGTTTATCGAGCTGGTGGAATCCCGTTGCGCCGCTCACGACCTGACCTTGATCACCCCGCGTGAACACGCGCGGCGGGGTAGCCACGTCAGCTTCGAACACCCGGAAGGCTATGCGGTTATCCAGGCCTTGATCGATCGCGGCGTGATTGGTGATTATCGCGAGCCGCGGATCATGCGTTTCGGCTTTACCCCGCTGTACACCAGCTTTGCTGAGGTGTGGGATGCGGTGGAAATCCTGGGTGAGATTCTCGATCAGAAAACCTGGGATCAACCGCAATTCAAGGTTCGCCACAGCGTCACCTGAGTAAACGCAGAGCAAAAAATGTGGGAGCGGGCTTGCTCGCGAATACGGTCTATCAGTCTCTGATGTATTGACTGGCACACCGCATTCGCGAGCAAGCCCGCTCCCACAGGGGACAGTGTTTCAACCAGAAAGCAGTGCAATCACAATAATAAAGGGGCACGCCACGTGACCACGCCAGACCAAGGCTTTGCCGAAATCACCAATCGCGAACTGGGCCTCAGGCGCCAGCTAACTTCCGGCCAGATGAGCATGATCGCCATCGGTGGCGCCATCGGCACCGGGCTGTTCATGGGCAGTGCCTACGCCATCGGCTATGCCGGGCCCAGCGTGCTGGTCAGCTATGCCATCGGTGCGCTGATCACCTTGTTGCTGATGGGCTGCCTGGCGGAGATGACCGTGGCGCATTCCACCTCGGGCTCCTTCGGCGCGTACGCCGAGTTTTACGTCAGCCCGCTGGCGGGTTTCCTGGTGCGCTATGCGTACTGGGCGGCGATTGTGTTGGCGGTGGGCGCCGAGGTCACGGCGGTGGCGATGTACATGAAGTACTGGTTCGCCAACGTGCCGGAATGGGTGTGGATCGTGTCGTTTTCCAGCGTGTTGATCGTGCTCAACGCCATCAGCGTCAAGACCTTCGGCAACTTCGAATACTGGTTTTCCACGATCAAAATCAGCGCCATTGTGGGCTTTATCATCCTCGCGGTGTATGTGGTGTTCGGCTCCGGCAACCCGGATTACGGTGTGCAGAACTACACGGCCCACGGCGGCTTTTTCCCGAATGGCTTGAGCGGCATGTGGATCGCGGTGATCGTCTCGATCTTCAGTTACCTGAGCGTGGAAATGATCGCGGTGGCCGCCGGTGAAGCGGCCGACCCGGAGCAGGCGGTGAAGAAAGCCTTCCGCGCGACCATCGTGCGGCTGGTGGTGTTCTACCTGCTGACCCTGGCGCTGATGCTCGCCATCGTGCCGTGGAACCAGGCCGGCCATGCCCAGAGCCCGTTCGTCACAGTGATGCAGACCATCGGCATTCCCGGCGCCACCGGGGTGATGAACTTTGTCATCCTGATCGCCGCCTTGTCGGCGATGAACAGCCAGCTCTACATCACCACCCGCATGATGTTCAGCCTGTCTCGCGCTGGTTTTGCGCCCAAGTCCATGGGGGCCTTGAGCAAGAGCGGGATCCCGTTGAACGCCTTGCTGCTGTCCAGCTCGGGCATTGCCCTGGCGACCTTGCTGAACGTGGTGTACCCGGAAAGCTCGTTCACCTTGATGATGGCGATCTCGATGTTTGGCGCGATCTTCACCTGGTTCATGATCTTCCTGACTCACCTGTTTTTCCGTCGCTACCGCAAGCGTCACGGCGGGGCGAAGTTGTCGTTCCAGCTGGCGCTGTTTCCCTATAGCACGCTGCTGGGCCTGGTGCTGATGGGCGCGGTGATGATCACCACGTTCTTCACCGACGCGTTCAAGATGACGTTGGTGTTCGGGGTGCCCTTCCTGCTGATTCTGTCGCTGGTGTATTACTTGTTTTTTCGCAAGGGTCGCCAAAACCCTGTAGGCGCGAGGGCGCCGGGTTAAATCAGAAAGCCCGCGTTATTGTTGACGTGCTTCGCGAGCAAGCTCGCTCCTACAGGGGGAGAGGGCGTTTAGCAGTTGGGCGGCGTAACCGGGCAATTGGTCGAACCCGCGCGCGCATAACAGCAGTTTGCGACAGGCCCAATCCTCGGTCAGGGGGTGGGCCTGGAAGCGCCGCTCCAACGGCCAGCGTTCCAGCGCGGCCAACGGCACGATTCCCAGCCCGGCGCCCCCGGCGACCATGCGAATCAACCCGTCAAACCCGTCCGCACGGATGCGCGTCTGCAAGCGAAAGCCTGCATGCAACGCCTGTTCTTCCAGGTACACCGCCAGCGCGCTGTCGGCGGCCAGGCCTACGTAGTCGTGCTGCAAGCTGTCGATAAAACTCACGGTGCGCCCGGCCAGCGGGTGATCCAGCGGCATGATCAGCACCAGCGGGTCGTCGCGAAAGGGCAGGGTCTGCAAGCCGTGGGTGTCCACCGCATCGGAAATAATCCCCAGGTCTGCCGCGCCCTGGCGCAAGGCGTGGGTGATGCGCAGGCTCGGCAGTTCCTGCAGGTCGATATCCAGGTTGGGGTGTTCCCGCAGAAAGTCCGCCAGCAATTCCGGCAGGTATTCGCTCAGGGCCGTGGTGTTGCACAGCAGGCGCACCTGGCCTTTGACGCCGTTGGCGTATTCCGCGAGGTCTTGCTGCAGGTGCTCGGCCTGCTGCAACAGCAAACGGGCGTGGCGGGCCAGGGCTTTGCCTGCTGCTGTTGGCGTTACGCCACGGCGGCCGCGTTCCAGGAACGCGATGCCCAGCGAGGCTTCCATCGCCCGAATCCGCGCACTGGCGGCGGCCAGGGACAAATGGCTGCGGCTGGCGCCGGCGGTGATGTTGCCGGTGTCGAGGATGTGCAGGTACAGGCGCAGGTCGATCAGGTCAAAGTGCATGGGCTGGGGTTCTCGGTGTCTGGACGGGCCTCTTCGCGAGCAAGCCCGCTCCCACATTTAGATCTGTGAACCCTTTCAAAATGTGGGAGCGGGCTTGCTCGCGAAGAGGCCATCTGCCTCATGCAAAACAAGAGGCTGCCTCAGTATATGGCGAATTTTCAGACATCACCCAAACCTGCAAAATCGACCCATGAATACCTTACTCGCGTTCTACCAAAATCTCGGCCCGGCCCTGACATTGCTGGTGATCGGCACCTTCCTGCTGGCCGGTACGGTCAAGGGCGTCATCGGCCTGGGCTTGCCCACTGTCGCCATGGGAATGCTCGGCCTGGCTATGTTGCCGGCGCAGGCTGCGGCCTTGCTGATCATTCCGTCGACGGTGACCAACCTCTGGCAACTGGCGTTCGGCGGTCATCTGAGGGCCTTGATCAAACGCCTGTGGCCGATGCTCCTGCTGATTTTCCTCGGTACCGGGCTGGGCTCGTTGTGGCTGGGCATGGACGGCGGGCATTGGGTGGTGCGGGCGTTAGGCGGGGCATTGCTGGTTTATGCCCTAAGCGGATTGTTTCTGCCGACCTTCAAGGTGAGCCCGGCCACCGAGCGCTGGCTGGGGCCATCGTGCGGCTTGCTGACCGGGGTCATCACCTCGGCCACCGGAGTATTCGTGATCCCGGCGGTGCCGTATCTGCAAGCGTTGGGCTTGAGCCGCGATCAACTGGTGCAAGCGCTGGGGCTATCGTTCACCGTGTCGACCCTGGCACTGGCGGCCGGCCTGTTCTGGCGCGGCAGCCTGGGCGGTGGGGAATTGAACGCCTCATTGCTGGCATTGGTGCCGGCGCTGCTCGGCATGTGGCTGGGCCAGGCCCTGCGCCAGCGCATCAGCGCGGTGCTGTTCAAGCGGGTGTTTTTTATCGGGATGGCCGCGCTGGGTGGGCATTTGCTGATCAGCGGTTAAGAATCTGCTGTTGATTTGTGTATTTTGGTCAAATGCGTTTTGACCGCCCTGTGCGTACGCCAGAGCACAGGCCCCGTTATCCTGAGTCTGTAATGCGGCTAGTATCCGTGCAGCCGCTATAAAGAGGATTCACGTTGAAAGCCCGATCCGATGAGCTACAGATCTTCGTCTGCGTGATTGAATGCGGGTCGATTTCCGCTGCCGCCGAACAGGTTGGGCAGACGCCGTCGGCGGTCAGCCGCACCTTGTCGCGCCTGGAAGCCAAGCTCGACACCACTCTGATCAACCGCACCACCCGGCGCATGGACCTGACCGAAGAGGGCAAGTATTTCTTCGAGCGGGCCAAGGTGATCCTCGAGCAAATGGACGACCTGGAAGAACGCCTGTCGTCGCGCCAGCAAACCCCCTCGGGGCGTCTGCGGATCAACGCGGCATCGCCGTTCATGCTGCATGCGATCGTGCCGTACATCGCCGAGTTTCGTGGCCTGTACCCGGACATCCAGCTGGAGCTGAACAGCAACGACCTGATCATCGACCTGCTGGAGCAGAGCACCGACATCGCGATCCGCATCGGTGCCCTGGCCGACTCGACCCTGCATGCCCGCTCACTGGGATGCAGCCCGCTGCATATCCTCGCCAGCCCGGCTTACCTGAAACAGCACGGTACGCCCAGCACCGTTGCCGAACTGGCCGAACACACCTTGCTCGGTTTCACCCATACCGAAACCCTGAACCACTGGCCGCTGCGCCATGTGCACGGGGATCGCTGGCAGATCCAGCCGGGCGTCGCCGCCTCCAGCGGTGAAACCTTGCGCCAACTGGCACTGGAAGGGCAGGGCATCACCTGTCTATCGGACTTCATGACCGCCCAGGACATCAAAAGCGGGCGCCTGATACCGGTGCTGGCAGAGTTCAACAGCGGCTATCGCCAGCCGATCAATGCCGTGTACTACCGCAACTCGCAATTGGCCCTGCGCATCCAGTGCTTCCTGGACTTTATCCAGGGCAAGCTGTCCAGCTACGCCCGTTGATTCGTGACCCCTGCGCAAGAGTGAATTGGGCAATGCGGACTTATTCGGAATGGATGGGTCCGCAATACTGACGCCATCAATTACTCACGCAGGGAGACACCTCCATGAACATATTCATTACCGGCGCTGCCGGTTTTATCGGCGGCTCCATCGCCACTGGCCTGGTTAAGGCCGGCCATAAAGTCACCGGCCTGGTGCGCAGCGCCGAACAAGCCGAAGCAATGACTGCACTGGGCATCACGCCGGTGATCGGCACGTTGGATGACAGTGCGCTGTTGACCGAGCAAGCGAAGAAAGCAGACGCCGTGATCAACGCCGCCAGCAGCGACCATCGCGGCGCCGTGGAAACCTTGCTGACCGCGCTGCGCGGTTCCAACAAAACCTTCCTGCACACCAGCGGTTCGAGCATCGTCGGCGATGCGTCGGGCGGTAAGTCCAGCGATGTCATCTACTTTGAAGACAACTTGCCGGAGCCGACCGTCGACAAGGCCGCTCGTGTGGCTATCGACAATTTGATCCTGGCTGCCGCCAAAGACGGCGTGAACTCGGCGGTGATCTGCAATACCTTGATCTACGGCCACAGCCTGGGCGTTAAGCGCGACAGCGTGCAGTTGCCACGTTTGCTTAAACAGGCACGCAAAAGCGGTGTGGTTCGTCATGTAGGTACCGGTCAGAACATCTGGTCCAACGTGCATATCGAAGACGTGGTTGAGCTGTACCTGCTGGCGCTGGAAAAGAATGTGCCGGGCACGTTCTACTTTGTGGAAAGTGGCGAAGCGGCGTTTGTCGACATGACCACCGCGATTGCCGAAGCGTTGAAGCTGGGTAAACCGCAGGATTGGCCATTGGCCGACGCCGAGGCCGAGTGGGGTTATGAAATGGCGAACTATGGCTTGGGCTCCAACAGCCGGGTGCGTGGCAAGCATGCGCGGGAATTGCTGGGGTGGGCGCCGAAGCGGACCTCCGTAGTTGAGTGGATTCGCAACGAGATGGTTTGATGTTCGCTTGAGACCGAGGCGAGCCCTTCGCGAGCAAGCCCGCTCCCACATTTGACTGCATTCCAAAGTTGGAACTCGGTTAAGTGTGGGAGCGGGCTTGCTCGCGAAAGGGGCGACTCGGTCCAACGGTCTTACCCAACACTAGCCCCACCCCGCCCAATTCCGTACCATCCCCCGCCTTATCCCTCGCAACTCCCCGGTACTTCAATGAACCTCACCCGTCTGCGCGCCGACGCCCTGGCCGGACTCACCACGTCTTTTGCCTTGCTGCCCGAATGCATTGCCTTTGCCCTGGTGGCTCACCTCAACCCGCTGATGGGCCTCTATGGCGCGTTCATCATCTGCACCCTCACCGCGCTGTTCGGCGGCCGGCCCGGCATGGTCTCCGGTGCCGCCGGTTCGATGGCGGTGGTGATCGTTGCGCTGGTAGTGCAGCACGGCGTGCAGTACCTGCTGGCCACGGTGTTGCTGGGCGGCTTGATCATGGTCGCCTTCGGCCTGTTGCGCCTGGGCAAGCTGGTGCGCATGGTGCCGCACTCGGTGATGCTCGGGTTCGTCAACGGCCTGGCGATCATCATCGCCCTGGCGCAGTTGGAGCATTTCAAGAGCGGTGACACCTGGCTCAGCGGCACGCCGCTGTACGTGATGACCGGGCTGGTCGCTGCAACCATGGCTATCGTCTACCTGCTACCGCGCCTGACCCGTGCCGTGCCGCCAGCCCTGGTGGCGATCCTCGGCGTGGGACTGGCGGTGTACCTGCTTGGCTTGCCGACCCGCACCCTGGGCGACATGGCTCACATCGCCGGCGGCCTGCCGACCTTCGCGTTGCCACAGATTCCCTGGACCCTCGAAACCCTGCACATCATCGCGCCCTACGCGATCCTGATGGCCATGGTGGGCCTGCTGGAAACCCTGCTGACCCTCAACCTCACCGACGAAATCACTGAAACCCGCGGCTACCCGGACCGTGAAAGCGTGGCCCTGGGCGCGGCGAATATGGTCTCCGGATTGTTCGGCGGCATGGGCGGCTGCGCGATGATCGGTCAAACCGTGATCAACCTCAGCTCCGGCGGGCGCGGGCGCTTCTCCGGTGTGTTTGCCGGGGTGATGATCCTGTTGTTCATTCTGTTTCTGTCATCGCTGATCGAGCGCATTCCGCTGGCGGCGCTGGTGGGGGTGATGTTCGTGGTGTCTCAGCAGACGTTTGCCTGGGCTTCGTTGCGGGTGATCAACAAGGTGCCGCTGAACGACGTGCTGGTGATCATGGCAGTGACGGTGATTACCGTGTTCACCGACCTGGCGACCGCAGTGCTGTGCGGGATTGTGATTGCGGCGCTGAACTTCGCCTGGCAGCAAGCGCGTGAGCTGTACGCGGACGAGCATATGGAAGCGGACGGCAGCAAACTCTATCGGGTGCACGGCACGCTGTTTTTTGCCTCGACCACGCCGTTCCTGAACCGGTTCGATCCGGCCAACGACCCGGCCCAGGTGACGCTGGATTGTCGTCACTTGAGCTTCGTCGACTATTCGGCGATTGCTGCGTTGATGACCTTGCGGGAGCGCTACGCCAAGGCCGGCAAGCATTTGCGGGTGCTGCACCTGTCCGAGCGCTGCCGCAAACTGCTCAAGCGTGCACGGGTGCAGCACGACTGACCGTTGTTGAAGTGCGATGATCGTTCCCACGCTCTGCGTGGGAACGTCGCTTGGGACGCTCCGCGTCCGCTCTTGAAGTCGTGACGCGGAGCGTCACAGGATGCATTCCCACGCAGAGCGTGGGAACGATCATGGCCCGACCAGGTTTTCCAGTTCCTGGGCGCGGGTCTGGGTCATGTCCAGCACACAGCCGGAGCCGTTGACCTGATCAATGGTGCCGCCGGTTGCCGAGCCGATGAAGCCGCAGTTGGCATCGCGAAACTTGAGCCACTGGCGCTGTACGTCTTGCAGCTGCTGCTTGCGGTTGCCTTCCATCGCGGTCATGGCGGCTTTGTAGGCGGTGTTCAGGCGCGCGTCCTGCACCTTGGTTTCCTTGGCGTTGCAATCGACCATGTCGGCGGTGGTGTTGGCGCCGTCCATGCATTTTTTCAGCGCCGCGTTCTCATCGGCCGAAGCCGTGCCGCCCAAGGCCAGCAACAGCGCGCCGGCGGCGAAAGGGACAAGCAGGTGGTTACGATTCATTCTGGGTTTTCCTGGTCATGAGTCGGTGTGCAGTCTAAGACTCGGCCTGCGCAGTTGAGTTTCCAGCCCGGCGATCTTCATGTAAGAACGCCCCCCGAATTTTCATCCACTGACCCATGGCATATCCCTGTGCGACAGGGCGTGTCTGTGGGCGAAAATTACTTTCATAAAAATTGAAAATCCACCTCGGTAATGATTTATGACTTTCACAACCTATTCGACGTGACCCTTTCCGAGGAGTACCGCATGGCCGCATCACCGGGGTATTGGCTGCTGATCTACGCCGCCATCGCCATCATTGCATTGATCGTATTGATCGCGCGTTACCGGCTCAACCCGTTTATCGTCATCACCCTGGTGTCCATCGGCCTGGCGCTATTGGCCGGGATGCCGGCGGATACGATCATGGGTTCCTACGAGGCCGGCGTCGGCAAGACTCTGGGGCATATTGCGCTGGTGGTCGCGCTGGGGACGATGCTCGGCAAGATGATGGCCGAGTCCGGCGGCGCCGAGCAGGTGGCGCGCACGTTGATCAATCGGTTCGGCGAGCGGAATGCGCACTGGGCAATGGTGTGCATTGCATTCCTGGTGGGGCTGCCGCTGTTTTTCGAGGTCGGTTTTGTGTTGCTGGTGCCGATCGCCTTTACCGTGGCGCGGCGAGTGGGCGTGTCGATCCTGATGGTCGGTCTGCCAATGGTGGCCGGCTTGTCGGTGGTGCATGCGCTGGTGCCGCCGCATCCGGCGGCGATGATGGCGGTGCTGGCGTATAACGCGTCGGTTGGGCAAACGGTGTTGTATGCGATTTTGATCGGCATACCCACGGCGATCATCGCAGGTCCCCTGTACGCAAAACTCATCGTGCCGCACATTCACCTGCCGGCGGAAAACCCGCTGGAGCGCCAGTTCATCGACCGCGAACCGCGCACCCGCTTGCCGAGTTTCGCCCTGACCATGGGCACCATCCTGTTGCCGGTGGTGCTGATGATGATCGGCGGCTGGGCTAACCTGATCTCCACACCGGGCACCGCGTTCAACCAGTTCCTGTTGTTTATTGGCAACTCGGTGATTGCGCTGCTGGTGGCGACCCTGGTGAGCTTCTGGACGCTGGGCCTGGCCCAGGGTTTCAACCGCGAATCGATCCTCAAGTTCACCAACGAATGCCTGGCACCAACCGCAAGCATCACCTTGCTGGTGGGCGCGGGCGGCGGTCTTAACAGGATTCTGGTAGACGCTGGCGTCACCAATGAAATCCTCGGCCTGGCCCATGCCTTCAACCTGTCGCCCTTGGTGATGGGCTGGCTGTTTGCCGCGTTGATGCGCATCGCTACCGGCTCGGCCACGGTGGCCATGACCACTGCCTCGGGCGTGGTTGCGCCGGTTGCGATGGGGCTGGGTTATCCCCATCCGGAATTGCTGGTGCTGGCCACTGGTGCGGGTTCGGTCATCTTTTCCCACGTGAACGACGGCGGCTTCTGGCTGATCAAGGAATACTTCAATATGACGGTGATCCAGACCTTCAAGACCTGGACCGTGCTGGAGACCCTGATTTCGGTGGTTGCCTTCGGTCTGACGTATGGTCTGTCCTGCATCCTGTAACCGGAGACCTCATGGACATCGTCTACCAGATCCGCGCCCGCCAGGATTCCTTCAGCGCTGGCGAAGGGCGTATCGCCAAGCTGATGCTCGATGATGTCGGCTTTGCAGCGTCCGCCAGCCTGGAAGCGTTGTCCCAACGGGCCGAGGTCAGCACCGCCACCTTGTCGCGTTTTGCCCGCAGCGTCGGGTGCCGCGACCTGCGTGACCTGCGCCTGCAACTGGCCCAGGCCAGCGGCGTCGGCAGCCGGTTTCTCGACCCGGCGGGCCTGCCTGAGCAGTCGGCCTTTCACCGGCAGATTCTCAGCGATATCGAATCAACGTTGCGCCGGCATTTGTCCGGCTTCAACCAGCGCAGCTTTGTCGACGCCGTGAGCCTGCTGGGCAAAGCGCGGATGATCCACGCGTTCGGCATGGGCGGGCCATCGAGCCTGTGCAGCGATGAGTTGCAAGTGCGCCTGGTGCGCCTGGGCTACTCGATTGCCGCCTGCCACGACCCGGTGATGATGCGCGTGACCGCCGCCACCTTGGGTTCGGAGCATGCACTGATTGTTTGCTCGCTGACCGGCATCACCCCGGAGGTATTGGGCGTGGTGGCGCTGGCGCGTAACTACGGCGCAAAAATCATCGCCATCACCCTGCCGGATTCTCCGCTGGCGCAGTTGGCCGATGTGCTGCTGCCGCTGCAACCGGCGGAAACCAGTTTTATCTACAAGCCAACGGCGGCGCGCTACGGAATGCTGTTGGCCATCGACGTGCTCGCCACCGAGCTGGCCCTGGCCATGCCGGACGACAACCAGGAACGCCTGCGACGGATCAAGCTGGCCCTGGACGATTATCGCGGCGGCCCCGACAGCCTGCCGCTTGGAGACTGAAATGAAGTACCACACGTTGATCCGCCAGGCGCTGATCATTGATGGCAGCAACACCCCCGGCTATGTCGCCGATGTAGCAGTGCACGAGGGCCGTATCGAGAAGATCGGCGACTTGTCCCGAGACAGCGCCGAGCATGAAATCGACGCCACCGGGCGCGTATTGGCGCCGGGGTTTATCGACGTGCACACCCACGACGACACGGTGGTGATCCGTCACCCGCAGATGCTGCCCAAGCTCAGCCAGGGGGTGACCACGGTGATCGTCGGCAACTGCGGCATCAGCGCCTCGCCCGTGAGCTTGAAGGCTGATCCCCCGGACCCGATGAACCTGCTGGGCACCGCCGAGGCCTTTGCCTACCCACGGTTCAGCGATTACCGGGCGGCGGTGGAAAACGCCCACCCGGCCGTCAACGTGGCAGCGCTGATCGGCCACACCGCGCTGCGCAGCAACCATATGGACGACCTGCACCGTACCGCCACGCCGGGTGAAATCACCGCCATGCGCGTGCAGTTGCAGGAGAGCCTGGCGGACGGAGCCCTGGGGTTATCCACCGGCCTTGCCTACGCCAGCGCGTTCAACGCCGAGACCGATGAGGTGCTGCAACTGAGTGAAGAACTCACGGCGTTCGGCGCGGTGTACACCACCCATTTGCGCAGCGAATTCGAACCGGTGCTGGAGGCCATGGACGAAGCGTTTCAGATTGGCCGTCACGCCAATGCCCCGGTCATCATTTCCCACCTCAAATGCGCCGGCGCTGGCAACTGGGGACGCAGCCCGCAGTTGTTGGCCTCTCTGGAACACGCGGCGAAGACTCATCCGGTGGGCTGCGATTGCTATCCCTATGCGGCCAGTTCATCGACCTTGGATCTGAAGCAGGTCACCGACGCGTTTCGCATCACCATCACCTGGTCCACGCCGCATCCGGAAATGGGCGGACGGGATCTGCAAGACATTGCCGCCGAGTGGGCGGTGCCGCTGATGGACGCAGCTCGTCGCCTGCAACCCGCCGGAGCGGTGTATTACGGGATGGATGAGACCGACGTGCAGCGCATCCTGGCGCATCCACTGTCGATGATTGGTTCGGATGGTTTGCCGGAAGATCCGTTTCCTCATCCACGTTTGTGGGGCGCGTTTCCACGGGTGCTCGGGCATTTCAGCCGAGACCTTGGTTTGTTCCCGCTGCACACCGCCGTGCACAAGATGACTGGCTTGTCGGCAGCGCGCTTTGGCTTGGCCGAGCGCGGTGAAATCCGTGAAGGACACTGGGCCGATCTGGTGCTGTTTGATCCGTTGCGGGTGCGGGATGTGGCGGACTTCAAGGAGCCGCAGCGCGCGGCGGAAGGGATTGACGGTGTGTGGGTCAATGGCGTGCTCAGCTACAGCGACGGGCAAGCCAATGGGCAGCGGCCCGGACGATTCCTGGCGCGAAACGGGGATTTGCGTAAGGGGTTTGCGGCCGTATAGTGGCCGCTCTCAAACACGGAGCAATCGCCATGCACTTAGGAAAAGTCACCCCCATTTTGCGCAGTTTCGACGAGGCCAAAACCCTGGAATTCTACGTCGATTTCCTGGGGTTCAAGGTCGATTGGCAGCACCGGTTTGAAGACAACTTTCCGCTGTACTTGCAGGTGTCGCTGGGGGAATGTGTGCTGCACCTGTCCGAGCACCATGGCGACTGCACGCCGGGTGCGGCGGTGCGGATTCAGGCCCAAGGGCTGGAAGCGTACCAGCAACAATTGCTGGCCAAGCATTACCGCAACGCCAAGCCGGGGATTGAAGACACGCCATGGGGCAGCCGCGAAATGAGCATCAGCGACCCGTCGGGGAACCGGTTGGTGTTTGTTGAAGAAGTCAGCAGCTGAGGCTGCGCGCATAAATCGCAGGCAATAAAAAACCGCCTTAGTAGGGCGGTTTTTTATTGCAATCCCAGTTCGCGGCTGGGGTTGCGCCTCACCGGAAGCATTGACCTGCTGACCGGATACTACTGTCGGTTCAGGCATCACGCAAGGCCTGGTGACACTCGGTGTTTTCAGTTCTTTGAGACCTACGCTATTTAAGGACGACTGCAAAAACTGGCAATAAATTCTTGGAGCGTTACCGGTGGATTAGTTCTCCCAGGTCACACCTTTGAGCGGGATGTTGGTTAGTATCGCCCCCGTTCTGTGTATGTCGCTTGTAGGTGGGCTGGGTACGCGCGCGAATTTATGGACCGAACGCCACGGGCTAGTAATCCGTGCCGGATTCATGCGGGAGGAACCAAAGCCCGGCCGCCTCACTGGAAGCATTGACCTGCGTCCGAAGGCTCACGTGTTCCGGTAAGTGCGCTGGAGGTAGGCCCAACTGATGGAGGGCCGAGTATGTCCAAGTTTGCACGACGTACGTGGGACCTCGTAGTGAACTCCCTGCGTGTCTATCACGTGTGGAAATTCCTGCGGGACAGCTTCGATGACCGTTAAGGTCTGAGAAGTGGGCCGCCCCGGTTTCGACCGGGGCGGCTTTTTTGTGCCTGGGATTTACACCCGGAAATGGCTGACCATCTGCTGCAACTGCCCGCCCAAACGCGCCAGTTCCACACTCGACTTGGCCGTCTCATCGCTGGCTGCCGCCGTCTGCTCCGACACGTCCCGCACATTCACGATGCTGCGGCTGATCTCTTCCGCCACGGCACTCTGCTGTTCGGCGGCTGCCGCAATCTGCTGGTTCATCGACTGGATATTCGACACCGTACGGGTGATGTTTTCCAGTGATACACCGGCCTTGCGCGTCAGTTCGACGCTGCTGTCGGTGAGGTTGCGGCTGTTGTTCATCACGGCAGCCACTTGCTGGGTACCATTCTGCAAACCGGCCACCAAGCCTTCGATTTCTTCGGTGGATTTCTGGGTGCGCTGGGCCAGGCCGCGGACTTCGTCGGCGACCACCGCAAAACCCCGACCGGCTTCACCGGCACGAGCCGCTTCGATGGCGGCGTTGAGCGCCAGCAGGTTGGTCTGCTCGGCCACGGCCTTGATCACGTCCATCACGCTGCCGATCTTGTTGCTCTCTTGTTGCAGGTGCGTCATGGCGTCGGTGGAGCGCGCCACTTCGGCAGCCAGACGTTCGATCTGGGCGATGGCTTCGGCCACCACTTTGTCACCGGCACGGGCTTCACCGTCGGCGGCCGAGGCAGCCTGAGACGCTTGTTCGGCGTTGCGTGCGACTTCCTGCACGGTGGCAGTCATTTCGTGCATGGCGGTGGCCACTTGATCGGTCTCGATCTTCTGGCTGTTGACCCCGGCGCTGGTCTGTTCGGTCACGGCCGACAGCTCTTCGGCGGCAGCGGCGATCTGGGTCACGCCGTCGCGGATGCCGCTGATCAGTTCACGCAGGGTGGTGCCCATGCGCTGGATGCCTTGCTGCAACACGCCGAGTTCGTCGCGGCGCGTCACCTGGATGTTGTGGCTCAGGTCGCCGGAAGCGATGCGCTCCACCACGGCGAGGGTCTCGCGCAATGGGCGGGTGATCTGGCGGGTGATGATCACGGCCGCCACGATGCCCACCAGCAACGCCAGCAACGTGCTGATCAGTTGCAGGCTGCGGGCCTGGGCGCTTTCAGCGTCGCGACGTTGCAGCTGGATGTCGTACAGCTTGTCGCTGATGGTGACGATGTCGGCACCCTGGGTGGTCATTTCTGCCCGGGCCGAGACGATGTTGGCGTTGGCTGCCTTGTAGTTCTGGACGGCGCTGCGATAGGCGCCGAGGGCGGTTTCCAGTGAGCTCAGGGCTGTCTGTTGGCTGGCGCCGAACACCGCATGCAGGCCTTTCAAACCGTCGATGGCTTTCTCGATCTGCGCGGCGGCACGGGCTTCAGTCTCGGCGTTGACGTTGCCGGTGTAGCCGCGCACTTCGTAGCGGGCCAACTGGAACTGTTCCTTGGCGGTGTTCACGGCCTCGAACTGAGCGAAGCGTTCGGTGCTCTCGGGCATCTGGCGCACGCTGGCGTCCAGGGCACTGATCTGCGCGTTGGCGATGTCAGCCTTGTCGCCCATGACCTGGCGCGCGGCGTTACCGTTGCGGTAGGCCTCGCGCATTTTGTTCAAGGACTGCTGGTAAGCGGTGATGATCGCTTTTTGCTCATTGAGCAACTTGAGGTTGTCCGGGCTCTTGAAGCTGTCCAGCAGCTTCTGTTGCTGGGCGACAAAACCGTCGAGGTTGGTCTGCACGTTTTGCGCCACGGCTTCGTCGCCGTTGGCCAACATGTATTGCAGGCGCACGATCCGCAGTTTGGTCAGCGAAGCGTTGAGCTGGGTGATGTCGCTCATCCAGTTACTGCGGTCGATCAGGCCGCCCAGGCTGGTCCAGCCGGTGAGCGCGAGGATCGAGGTGAGTACCAGAACCAGGCCGAAGCCCAGGCCCAGTTTCATATTGACGCTGATGTTGCCGAACCAACTATTCATCGCATTCCTCCAGGAACAGATTTGCGGGTACATCCGGTTGCTGGAAGTAGCGACCAGCCGATGGGTAGTCAGGAGGTATCGGCAGCCCTGGCGAGAGCTGAAACGGTTTTTTCGTGAGGGGAAGATTTATCGACCGTGAGCGACGAGCGGTCGCACCGCCCTCATGCAGAGGGCGGTGCGAGGGTCAGTGGACTTGGCGCATTCTTTTGCTGGTGGTGATGATGTCGATCAACGCTTCCCTGCTGCGGAAACGCCGGTCATCCAGGTTCCAGCGATTGACGAAGTGCCCCCTGGCATCCTGCTGCAACGAGGTGTGGACCAGTACACCGTCACGGTTTTTATGGACCATCTCCAACCCGTCGTCCAAGGTGCGCTGAAGCAGGTAATCGCCTTTGCGCCGCAGGCGTTGTTCGAGGCTGAGGGATGGCGCGGGCACGACAGGTGGCGGCAATGGCGCACCGGCGACTTCGACGTTTTTCTTGAAGTCGTAGCGCACCAATGGCCATTGCTGCTCGCGCGGCAGCGCCTGGACGCTGGCGGGCTCACGCACAAAGCCGCTGGCCGAGCCGGGAGGCACATCGTCCAACAGCAAACTGATGCCGTTGTTGAGCTCGGCAATGCCCGGCACGCCGCGATGGGTATTGGCGTGCGCTTCGCCCACGAGCGCGACCCACTTGTGTGGCCCCTGTTGAAGTTGATCGGCGCGGATCACCTGGGTCGCAAAGTAGTTGAACATTGATGTCCTGGAGGCGGTCATGCCGTCCACCCGCAAGCTGGCGACACAGTCGAGCGCGCGGATCCGCACGTTATGCTTCATCGCCACCTGCACCAGGCTGACAAAACTGTAGGGGCTGTCGGCCGGTACGCCGTGGCCTTTGTCCAATGCGTTGAGGTAGCTCCACAGTTCATCTGGCATAAAGCCCAGGCTGTGGACGATATCCAGGTCGGCCTGATGCAGCTCGGTGGTGAGTTGCTCCATGTACAGGGTTTTTACTTCGCGCTGGCCTTTCAGGTATTCCATGTGCCGGCTGAGGAAGCCTTTGCTCGACGTACCGGCGTGGGCTTCGCCGACGACCAGGCCATCGGCGGTGTCCAGCAGTTGATCGATAAACTTCGCCTCATCCAGGGCCGGGTCGACCGCAGGCAGTGTTCCCCGCGCAGGCGGTGTGTGTTCGGTAAAAAACGCCTGGGCCTGATCCTGAAGTTTTTTGCGGGTCTGGTCGAACGTGGTTTGCGCCGCGCGACGGCTGCTGGCGGTCTCCCTGTAGGCGGTGGCGAAGAGCGCTTCACGCGTGCCCATCGGCAAGGTGATTTCTTCGCTGATCAGGCTCAGGTGTTCATGTGGCAGGTCAAAGGTGCTGAAGTGGCGCGGCGCCTCAACAGGCAGAGGGCGCGTTGGCCGTAGCGAGTGTGAGCGTTCCACCGAGGGGCCCGGGCGCGGTGCCGGTTGGCTTGCGGTGTGCAACGAGAGCTTCAGGTCGCCCTTGGCCAGGGCATCGCCGGGAATGCCGCCGGCCACATCCGCAATGACCTGGGTGGGTTGGTCGAACGCATCATCGACCCGCAGGGCAATGCTCTTTTGCAGGTCGGCCAGGCCCGGCGTGCCGCGATAGGTGCTCATGCGTTTTTGATCAACCAACGCTATCCAGCGCTCGCCCGGTTTTTTTACCTGGTCGTCGTTGATGAGGGTGTGGGAGTAAAAGTTGGTCAGCCGGTTGGCGCGAATCGGTGCCGGGCGTGAATCAATTAGGCACAGGGTGTTTTCCAAGTCGTAGGAGCTTGAGGCGTTCAATGGTCTGACCTCAATCCCGTGCTGTTGCGCGGTTTTTACCAGCATCCAGTGGCCGTACAACCCGTCGGGGTCGCGGTAATTTTCCTTGTCGATGGATTTGAGCTGGCCCTCGGCCCGTTTGGAGAGACCACTGGAAAACCGTGAATGAGTTTTCAGGTGATGAATGTCGCGCCACAGCGGCTCGATATAGAGAACCGTCACGTTCAGTTCGCGCAGGTACTGCATGTTTTCGATCAGCACCTGTTTAGCCGCGGTGGAAAACGGTGCCTCGCCTACCACTAGGTTGTGCGCGTCATCGATCAGCAGCTTGAGCAAATCACGCAGGGCAATGTCTGGCGCCGGGTTCAGGGTTTCGGCCCGGGGAACCACGGCGGGCAACCGCGCAAAAAACGCGTCGGCGTCATCCGTCAGTGCCCTGACATTGTCCAGGTGCTGTTGGAGTGCCGGGGCGAGTTGCCGACGCGAGATCCAGATGCTGTGGGTATTGAGGTCTCGATCCAGGTAGGCGATTTGCAGGAACAGCGCCGACCGGTCCTCGGGGGCGATGACAGCCGATACGTCCCGACGAAACTTTTCCGACAACTCATAGGGCTGCCCGAGCCTTTCAGGGCCAGGCATGCCACCGATGACACCGGAGCGCTGCCACTGGCCGTCCACCGTCTGGTTCACCAGCTTGCCGGTGGAGCGCAATTGCCCGCTGGTGTTGTCGTAGCGAAACAACAGGAATCGCCCCAGGCTGTCCGGGGTGTGGGAGGCCCACAGGCTGTCGCCGGCAAACAGCACGGGCTGCATGCCCTGGGGCAATGGGGGTTGCGGTTGCAGTTGCTTGATCAAGGTCATGGCCTGTTGGTCCTTGGTCACCCGGGCAACGTGGCGCAACGGCGGACGGGCGAGCTTGACGGGGGCAAACAGCAGGGGTCGCAGGTCGGTCAACAGCGCCCCGCCGGCATTCAGCAGCGCGCCCAGATAGTGTCCCAGCGCGGCAGCGGTGTCGTTGCGGCTGTAGGCATGCAGGGCGAGCATCGAATCCTTGAACACCAGCAAGCCGCCCAAGGCCAGGCTCAGTGTCGGGAAGGGCGCAGTCAGCACGGCAATGGTGATTTCACCGATGACGCTGACCAGTTCCATGATCATCTGCAAGCGCCCGGTGGTGGTGCTTTTGACTTCGTCGATACGGTGACGCAGCTGTTTGTCGTAGGTGTGGTAATGCAGGTTCTTGAGCGGCAGTGCGGTGCGAGGCACTTCGTCGAACACCGGCTTGGAATACACCCCCTTGAGCTGTGCCGGCAGGCCGGCTATCAATGCTTGCAATTTGGGCTGGAACGCCGCGCGCTCAACGCTGGCGACCCGGCTGATGTAGTAGGTGTCCATGCCTTCAAGGTTTTTCAGGCGTTCGTTGAATTCCCGTTGCGGCCTGAAGGCGATGCCATCCGGTGCGTGCGGGGTGTAGAGCAGGGGCAGGTCGTTGGCGTGGTGGAACAGGTAGCAGCCATCGATCACTTGCCCGCTGATTTGCAGGGGATAGAGGCGATACCGATTGCGCACGGCATCGCTGTTATCGGCCAGGCTGTCGATGCTTTTTTCCAGCCAGGCCAGGTCGCTTGTTGCCAGGCAGCCTTGCAGGCAGCACTCAAGCGCAGCGACGTGCATGTGCAGTTGGGTAACCTCCAGGGCCATATTGCGGCGCCATGCATAGTGGGGGCCTTGCGGGTCCAGCAGGGTTTTCTCGACCTCGGCGACATAGCGGTCACCGATCCAGGTGCCTCTGACCGAGTTGCTCACCGTTTGCGCGGTGAGTCGACTCAGGTCGACGCCGGGCGGTCCCTTGAACTGCGCGGTGGTGCTGGCATCGGGGTTGATAAAGCCCAGGCTGGCGTCGTAGCCGTTGCGGTACAGCGTGGTGTAGCTGACGCGTTCGCGCGGGGTGATCACGCCCACGAGGTTTGGGTCTACCGCAGGGGGCGGATTACCCAGCAGTTGGTTCAGCGCAGTTTTTGCCGCCTTGTGCAAGTAACTGTCGAAGTCGGGAAACTGTTGTGGGCTACCCGGGCTTGCGGCGTAGGCCTGTGCAGCGCCCTGTGCCTGTTCCTTGAGGTCGGCGAGTTTCTGTCGGTCGGCGGCCGATGCCTGGCTGAGCCACTTGGGCATCTGATGCAGGTATTCATCGGCCTGCATGGCCAGCGTCGTGGTGCTCATTTCCACCAGGCAGGCCTCATAGGTGGAGGGCGCGCCGAAACTGATCATCAAATACTCAAGGCTGGCCGGGGCAAAACCCAGGGCGGAAAGCATCGCGCTGTATTTGGGCCGGATCCGGCTGACCAACTGTTCAAGCAGGTAGTCTTTCATGCTGCGCGAACCGGGAGCGGACGCTACCTCCTGGCTCCAGCCGAGGATATGCGCCTGCAATTCCCGCTCGCTGCCAAACGCCTGGAACTGTTCGGCGCGTGGCGCGTGAGGCGTGCACAGTAGCAAGCGTTTGACCGCGCCCGTTGCATCGGTCTGACGCAGCACCCACAGGTCCTTGAGCGGAGCCTTGTGCAGGAACAGGCAGCAGGCAGTGAGTGTGGGCGAGGGGCCTTCACTGAGGGTTTGCAGCAGTGCGTAGTCGTCAGTGCTGATGTGGTTTTGCAACGATGCACTGTAGGCCAGCGCGTGCAGGCGGCTGTCGAGCATCTGCTGCATGGCCTCCTGCACTGCGGGCAAACTGTGAGCGCGTTTTTGTTCTTCGGCGAAGGTCAGGCTTGGTTGAACCTTGGCCAGCAGCTCGGCCAGGTAAGCCGGGGTGACGTCCTGGAACTCGGGCGGCAATGGCTGCTGGGCGTAGCTCAGTTGGGTGTGCTCGAGAAACTCGGAACCGGCGTGTTCATCGCCACGGTGCAAGCCACGTACCGCCAGTTGCACCAGGTTGTTGTGCTGGTTGTACGAGTTGCCTGACTTCAGGGTGCGCTCGGTGCTGATCTGCAACTGCTCGGGAATCAGGCCCTGGATATCCAGGTCGTCGTCCAAGTGCTCAAGCAGTTGCAGGCGCGCCATGGCCTCGGGCGAGGCCGCCGGGCCGAGCAGTGCCAGCACTTGCAGGCTGAGGTGTTCGTAAGTGCGCAGGTGTTCGGCGAGGGTTTTGCGCTGAGACTCATTGGCGCTGCGGTACCAGTCGGGGGCGGATTCGTGGAGCAGTTTTTCCAGTAACTGTTGCGCGCGCAGTTCCAGGCGCGAGGCCAGGTCCCAAGGCGAGCAGCGCAGCGCCTGGTCCAGTTCGAGGGTCATTCTGGCGACGTCTGTCGGTGCGGGGTGGCCGTCCAGGCCAAGGGCAAACGCGATGTCCTGATGTTGTTTGTCCTGCAGGGCGTTGTAGGTGTGTTCGTTCAGCGGGAGGCTGTCGATAGGGCCTGGCACCAGCGGCCAGATACTCGCCGCGCGCAAGTGCTGGTAACGGCGCGGCAAGTGTTGCAGCAGTTCCTGACGCCAGGTCGACTGCTTCATGCGCTCCTGCAGCGTGCGATCCAGATGCTTGAGCGAGGTGAAAGCCTCCAGGCCTCTGGACGGGGTGAACAGCAACACATCGCCGTCCTCGATCTCCAGGTGGGTGACCGGTGTCTGGCTGCGCGTGAGTATGAACACCCCGGCGAACTCGATGGTCTGCTGGCGGTAGCGAAACGTCAGGCGATGGATGCCCGGGCGCAGCTCGGGACCGCTGACGATATTCGTCACCAGCAGTTGGTCGGCAGGGCTGAGCAGGCGATCCTTGACCTTCAGCCTGGCCTCGGCCTCCAGCATCGGCTGATGGCTGTCGAGTATCCAGTTCTTGCGTAAATGGCCGTTGGGCCGCCGTTCGATTTCCTGGGCGGCCAACTTCTTGTGCAATGCCTGGCTGATGCGCGTGCGGTTCAATCGGCCGGGTTCGCCCTGGATCACCCAATTGCCGGGGACGGTGTAATGCACTTGTGCGTTCTGCAGGCTCCAGCGGCTCTCTTCTGCCAGGGCTGCGTGCAGCGCCTGCATCTCCAGCAACTCGGCAGAGGATTGTGCTGCGGGCGCCTGGCCATTGGGGAAAACCTGCAAGCGATGACCGATTTGCAGCAGGTAGTTGTTCAGTTGTTCGGGGGTAAGTGGTGATGTGCTCGGGGGCAGGGCGGGCATGGCCGGTCCTCAGGGTTGATTGATCCCTGAGGGTGCGCAGTCTTGCAGTGTCGATGGCGGTAGTTAGTTACTCGTGGCAGGCACCTCTTTCATCACTGCTCGACGAAATAGTACGGCTGACGGTTAATCGCCATCTCCTTGACCACCGTCACCGGTACGTTCAGCCGGTCAGTATTGTCCACCAATGCCACATTGCCGGGCTTGGCCGCGAGGTAGCTTTTGAGTTCTTCCGGCGTTTGCAGGATCGTCAAATAACCCTGCATGTAAAATACCCCGGCCCCGGCGATTCGCTCGTTGGCCTGATACAACACCACCTCTTTGCCCTGCGCCTGCATCGCCTGGATCTGGCTGATCACCGGCACAAACGACTGGCGCACATCGGCCTTGGGCGCGAACCAGAAAGCGGCAATCAGGTAGCAGGCCACCACCACGGTGAAGAAGCCACCCACCAGGCCGCGGCGGTGGGCATACACGTGTTCGGCAACGTTGGAAACCTGCCCGCGGCTTTTCAGCCAGCCCAGCAACACGCCGGCATACTCGGCGGCCAGCACTGCCGCAGCGGGCGTCAATGCCATCAGGTAAACCGTGCGCTTGCTGGAGGCGAGCGTCAGCAGGGTGAACTGCGCCACCAGCCACACGCTGAAAAACAGCCGGTAGCGGTTGCGCACCAGGCTTTTACGGAAGTGCCACAGCCCCAGGTACACCAGAATATTCCAGGGCAAAAAGGCTTCGGGCAGTTTGACGATGTAGTAATAGAACGGCTCGTAGTGACCGGCTTCGACAAACGAACCGCTGAAGCGCCCGACACTGTTGGTCAGCAGCACTTCACGTACTGCTTGCAGCCCGTCGCGCTGGTACAGGAAACCCAGCCAGATCATCAGCGGCACCAGCGCCAGCAGCGTGAACAGCCCGGGTTTGATCCAATCGCCGAGCTTGAACCGTTTATCCATCAGGCTGGTGCTGGCCAGATAGACGAAGATCACCACGCCCGGCATGGCCAGGCCCAGAACACCTTTACTCAGTGTGGCGATGACCATCCCCAAGGTGAACAGTAACCAGGTGTCCAGGTTGGAACGGTCGCGCTCCGACTCGGGGCGGTTGGCCTGATAAAACGCCAGCAGTGCCATGGTGACCCCGAGGGTGAGCAGCGAGTCTTCACCCACACCGCGCACATTGCTCCAGTAACTGGCCATGGTCGCCAGCATCAGCGCCGCGACAAACGCCAGGGTCTTGGGCCGGCCAAACTTGCGTAGCATCCCGTACAGCAGCATCACACTGAACAACCCGGCAAAGGCTGACGCGAGGCGCACTGCCCAAGTGGTGCCGCCAAACAGCCGGATCGCCCCGGCGTCGAGCCACAGGCTCAGTGGCGGTTTCTCCAGGAAGGGTTCACGGAACAGTCGCGGCACCACCCAGTCGTTATCCAGGTGCATGGCCATGGCGATCCCGGCCACACGGGCCTCGGTCGAGCCTTGCAACTCGTGATTGCCAAGGGCAAAGAAGAACAACAGCGCAGCGAGCAGGAGCAGCAGAGGAGCGGAACGCGTCATGGATTCTGGCTACCGGGGCAGGGGGCCGTTCGGGGGAACGGCCCGGGCGATCGGCGAGTATACGAGGGCGATTCTTAATAATTCGTGAATGAATGTGAGGTTTTTGTAGGGTCAGGGTTGTTTCAGCAGTGGCCAGTGGGTTAGCCAGCGTTTGGAGGTGATGCGTTGTTGGTAAATGGCGTGTTTATCTTCGACAAAGCGGTGGGTGGGTCTGAGTTGCAGATTGAACAAGTCCTCCAGGCCAAGTGGCGCTGAAACTTCGCATACATCCGCTGCGGTTCTTCTGACGGCGACTGCGGTGGCGGTCTCCGGCCAGAAGCGCATGGCATCGCTGGCGTCGCGATAGGGCGCATCGCCGTTTCGCAGGTGCATGCGGGCCTGGTTTTTTACGGACCAGGCGATGGAGGGGGCGGCTGCGTGTAAGAGGGCTTCGAAGCGGCGGTCTTCGTCGGGGTTGGTGCAGGTGGCGTCGAACCACAGCACGTCGACGTCACCCGTCAGTGGCGATAGCGCGCGACCGTGCAGATGATCCCACACGGCGTTACGTACAAAGCCAGCGCCGATCCAGCAATCGGGCAGGGCCAGGGTGCGGACGACGCCCAGCAGATACCAACGCTGGGCGTCGCGGCTGATCAGGGTCTGGAGGCGGTGTCTGAGCACGGTATGGCGGTCCTTGTATGCTGACGCCAGTCCTGTGAATTGCCTCGACGGCGTCTGGCGACAATGGTCAGCCTGCCCCAGGGTTAGTGGTCGACCGGCTCTGGCATTGTTTGTACCACGACCTTGCTGACTCCCTTGGCTTCTACGAGGTTTTTTATGGCATGTGAAAGCATGAAGCGCCCGTCGGAACTGCAATAGCTGATGCCCAGGCTATCGGCAATGTATCGCCATTTGTAGGCATCGTGACAATCCATCAAAGTGAGGTAGATCTCCCTCTCCTGACCCTGATGGATAAAGCTGATCTTGTAGTTTTTTGGTTCAGGCATAGCTTCTCCTTGACGGTAACCGACCTGCTAGGAACTCTTCACTTTGAAGCGGCTGAGACCGCGTTGCATGGTATT
Organism: Pseudomonas sp. 32A; assembly: GCF_052682255.1. NCBI lineage: Bacteria > Pseudomonadati > Pseudomonadota > Gammaproteobacteria > Pseudomonadales > Pseudomonadaceae > Pseudomonas > Pseudomonas sp. 32A. The sequence goes on from NZ_JBQYLY010000001.1 coordinate 634,068, forward strand.
CGCCCGTTCCGACAGGTTCTTGGCCGCCACCGCGCACTCCTGGGAGTTGGACTGATTCTGCTGAGTGACCTCATCGATCTGCTCAAGGCCGATGCTGGCCTGTTGCAAGCCGGATGCCTGCTCGCTTGATGCCTGGTAGATCAATGACACCAGGCTCGAAACCGCACTGGTTCCGCTGACGATATTTCTCAGCGAGTCGGCGGTACGGCCGGCAATGACCATGCCGCGCTGGGTCTTGACTGAAGAGTCGGCGATCAGGGCGGCGGTTTGCTGAGCAGCTTCAGCACTACGTGCGGCGAGGCTGCGGACTTCGTCGGCGACCACGGCAAATCCCCGGCCAAGCTCCCCGGCCCTGGCCGCTTCAATCGCAGCGTTCAACGCCAGCAGGTTGGTTTGGGCTGCGATGTTGTCGATGGTGGTGATGATGGCGGTGATGTCTTTGCCGGAGTTGTCGATTTCGGCCATGGCGGCAATCAACTCGCTCATTAACTTGTCACTTTCGCCAGCGTCGGCCCGTGAAGCCTGGGACTGTTCGTCAGCCTTCCTCGCATTGGCGGCGTTGTCGGTGGTCTGTGCGGCCATCTGCGTCATCACGGCGCTGATTTCGGTGATCGACGAGGCCGAATTGGACGCCCCATCGGACAGCGACTGACTCAACTCGGTGACTTGGGCGGAGCTGCCGGTGATCTGAGTCGCGCTGACCTGGACTTCCGAAATCAGGTTATTCAGGTTGCTGACCATCTTCTCCAGTGATTTGCCGAGGGCGTCCTGGGGAGATGAAAGGCGAACCTCCAGGTCCAGGTCACCTTCGGAAATGCGCTCGGCGATTCGCACCTGGCGTTGCAGACTTTCTGACATGTCATTCAGGGCAAAAGATAACTGTCCGACTTCATCTTCAGACTTTTGAACCAGACGGCGTGAGAAATCACCCAAGCTGATACTCGCCGCCAGCGCGGCGGCCTCACGAATCGGCCCGACAATTTTTGCGGTGGCAAACCACAGCGCCACCAGGGCCAGCAAGGAAATGACTACGCCCACCGACACCTGCCAGACACTGTTGCTGACACTGCGCGATTGCATTTCCTGCTCCAGGGCGATCGCCTGGCTCATCACCACGGCCTTGGGCAGGCGAATCAATATGGCCCATGGCTTGCCAGTGCGGCCCAGCTGAATCGGCATCAACACTTCGATGTTCTGACTGTCTTTGTTGAACTGCCCGACACCGCGCGCGCTCTGGATATCGGCCAGGACTTTTTCCCAGGTATCGGGCAGTAATCCCTTCAAGGGTTGGCCGATCAAATCGGTCCTCTGGCTGTCCGCAACCACCAGCCCCTGATTGCTCAGGATCGAGACGGAGCCTTTGCCGCCGTAAAGGTCGGCTGACATTTGTTCGCTGAGCTTCTGGATGAAGGCAATATCGAAGTCTGCGCCGACTACGCCATAAAATTTGCCATTGGCGGTAATCGGCACTGAAAGCGTGGTCAGCCATACGTTCTTGCCTTGAACGACGTACGGGATGGGGTCCAATACACTTTCTTTCTGGGTGTCGCGGGGCCCCGTGTACCAGCCGCCTTTGGGGACGCCATTGGGATGACGGGCCTGGGAGTCATACTCCACCAAGGGTTGAACCGCGATATGGCCGTCCGAACTGCGTGTCCAATAAGGCGTGAAGCGCCCGGTCAGTGGGTTATTGCCGCCTTCGCCATTGCGGAACGCCTGATCCTGGCCGTCCACGGCGTCCGGCTCCCAGCAGGAATAAGTGCCGTTGAAGTCGGGGTTATCCTTAAGCACGCTGAGCAACATCGTATTGATCTGTTCACGGCCTAATGACAGTGAGCTTTGTGCGGTTTTGCTGGCCGCAAATGTATTGGCCAGTGTTCTCGCCGCATCCAGTGCATTTTGCAGTTTTGCCTGAATAGCATTGGCCCGTGACTCTGCCAGGTTCTGCACTTCGCGTATGGTTGAATTCTCAATAAGTGCAGATACTTCGCCGGCTACGTATTTTTCGTTGGCCGTGGAAGAGAACAGTCCATATAGCACCAGGCTCGCCGATGATATAAACAGGCAGATGCCTGCAGTGAAACAGATCCGAGTCTGCAATGAGTTGAATTTCATGATGTCTCCCGCCCACAGTAATAGTTGCCAGCATCCTCTGATGTTGACAAGCCAATATGTTTTGCACGCGCGGCTAAATAATCATCTGCTGCTTGCGTCGCTGAGCTGTTACTTAAAAGTCCAGCTACAGTTGACGGTACAGCTTGGGGTCTAGGTTAAACGTGTTCAGGCACTGCATTATCTTCGAGCCATAGTGACTCGGTGTTTTTAAAACCATAACGCTGGGCAGGAACGCGTGCAGCGATTTGGTCCTTCTGTAATGGATCACTCAGGTCGACGGTTCTAGGTGTTATATAAATATTCAACACCGGCAGGAAGAACACCTTAACTTTTGGTGTCAGGAGCGAATGACTGTGCTGTTCAGTCACCACTCCGATGCCACCACTTTTAAGTTGAACAATGGACCCGACAGGGTAAATGCCAACAGACTTTAAAAAAGCCCGGAATACTTCATCGTCAAAGTGTCCTTCCCACGTGGACATCTGCTGCATCGCGACAGCCGGATCCCAACCCTCGTTATAGGAGCGGTCGGAGGTGATGGCGTCATACACGTCGCAGACCGCGGCCATCCTGGCAAACAAGCTGATCTGGTCCCCCGCCAATTGATGCGGGTAGCCCTTGCCATCGATCCTTTCAGGATGGTGCAGGCAAACATCCACGACCATCTCGCACACTTGTGCGGTGCCTGAGAGCATTTGCTCCCCCTCCAACGGGTGGGTGCGAACCAGTTGTAACTCTTCGCGGCTCAACCTGCCGGGCTTGTTCAGGATAGCGCCTGGAATGGCCATCTTGCCGATGTCGTGCAGCAGGCCGGCGAGCCCTGCCCGTTGGATCAGCGTTTCAGGCAGACCCAATTGATTGCCCAGGGCAATCATCAAGGCGCAGACCGCGACCGAATGCATATAGGTGTAGTCATCGAGACTTTTAAGCCGGGCTAGGCTGATAAATGCGTCTGGATGGCGGGCGATTGAATTGGAGATGTCTTCGACCAGCGCGCGGACGTTTTCAAGTTCCAGGGCCCGCCCCATGCGCGCATGACTGAACATCTGAATAACCGCGGCTTTGGCCGCTGCACAAATGTGCATGGCGGCGACCAATTCGTCTTTCATTGGCGTTCGCGGGTCTTGCCGGTAGCAGGCACGGTCCTCGGACGGCAAAGGCTGCGAGGCGTTCGAGTGTTTTGGCGTGTCGCTGGCGCAACCCACAGCGCAGCGGACACTCAAGTCAGAATGGGAAGGAGAGTTTCTCCAAAAGGGTCTTGCCTCGCTCTCGGAGGCCACTGGATAGAGCTCGTTGCATTTCAACATGACCTGACCTCTTTATTTTTATGGTGTTTCCTATAAAGCCTCCTTGGCTCGAACGTACGATCTTTGAAAATCAACAGACGCTGGTGGCTTTGATACGGGCTACCACGCGGCCAGCCAGGTCATCGGGACGAAACTTCGCCAGAAAGTCATCGGCGCCCACCTTCTTGACCATGGCCTGGTTGAACCCACCGGACAGCGAGGTATGCAGCACAATGTGCAGGTTCGCCATGCGAGGGTCGTTGCGGATTTCGGCAGTCAATGTGTAGCCGTCCATCTCTGGCATTTCGATGTCTGAAATCATCATCAAAAACTCCTCATCCGGCTTGCGGCCTTCCTCGAGCATTGCGCGAAGATAGTCCAGAGCCTGTCGACCATCATTCAATGCGACGACCTCAACGCCGACGGTTTCCAGACAACGGGTGACCTGTTTACGGGCCACCATGGAGTCGTCTACGGTCAGAACGCGTAACTGTCGCGCCAACCGGCTCACCTCGTCATCGACTACACCCAATGAGATTTCCTCGGACGATGGCGATATCTCGGTCAAGACTTTTTCTACATCAATAATCTCTACCAGTTGGTTACCGATGTGAGTAACAGCCGTCAGGTAGTTGTTTTCGCCACTGCCCTTGGGCGGTGGATGTATGTCTTCCCAGTTCAAATTGACAATCTGTTCAACGGCAAAGACCAGGAACCCCTGCACGCGGCTGTTATATTCCGTCAGAATGACGAAGGCACTTTCAGTGTCCTTGACACCCGGCAGTCCGGTCGCCATCGCCAGGTCCAGTATTGGAATACTGGTGCCTCTAATATTCGCCACTCCGCAAATATTAATATTAGACTTAGGTAGTACCGATAGCTTTGGGCAGCGAATGACTTCCCGGACTTTAAATACATTTATTCCGTACAGCTGGCGGTCGTTAAATCGGAATAGCAGTAGTTCCAGGCGATTTTGACCTACCAGCTGGGTGCGACTGTTAACTGACGCCATTAAGCCTGCCATACCCACTCCTTAAACGACTCGTATGACGATAATGTCGTAGTGGAATCATCTTAAAAAGGGCTATGTAAAATATTTGTGAAAATAAAGAGGGTATTTGGGCGGGGAGTGCCAGAAAAGTTAAAGTACTGTTGTTCGTCTATTCGAATGGATATTAGAAAGTTAGCTGGCTAATTTGTTTTGTGAGCGATTGAGAAGTGTTTTAATTTAGCGGGTCAATTGTCCATGCACTGGCGAAGAGAGTTTTTCTGAAGACCTGATTATTCGTCGTCCGAAAAAAGGTGGCGGCGTTATTGTTGGGAAATTGGTCGCTCACCTTTTTCTGACTTTTTTGTGCGTCCCGGCTGGATGGCTATTTCAGGATTGGAAAGCGGTCCTTCGCGCTGCTTCTGAATCTGCTGTTGGCACCAGAATGTCCAGTGCGCGCGTCACCAGCAACTCACCCAGGACGCCCAGTTGCTGAGTGGCCAGAAGCTTATGGCGATAGGCGCCATCCAGCTCGAAAGCCAGGTCGGTAGTGAGCGCGTTTAATGAGGCGAGGGTTTCGCAGGCCTGTACGAGCAGGGTTTCGGGATCGATGCCTTGGGCGATACAGAAGATATCCGCGCCGGATTGGCTTGGGCATGGGGGATTGGGGCTGTGCTTTTTCATGACTGCAACTCCTTGATTGGTGGAGTCGCCAGACATCGCTGCTAAACGAAAAGGGTGGCGACTGTACGCGGGTTAGCAGACCAGGAATCAAGGAACCCAGCGCACTCGAAAGTGCCCCACGCACAGCCGCCATAACGTGGACAAGCGAACGCAAGATGCTTCGCTTGAACGGATGGTGGCATTGCATGCCTTGATATTAACCGAGCTGCTAAACCCGGTCGCTGATTTTGCAGCGACGTTTCAAGGCTAGTCGTGTCGATTGATGAGCACCAGTTCACCAAGGGCGCGACGTCTTGCGGGAAAAATCCGAAGGTCCATTCGGCGGTGTGTTTCCAGGAGCTCAGAAACAACAAAACCCGCACAAGGTGGGTTTTGGTGTGCTTCGTATTTGGTGCCGGGGTAAGTTGAATTGGATTCTTAGATATTTGATTTAATTGACTAATGTGAGTTTGTAAATTTCTTTGGAATACCAACTGGAATACCGCGAGGAGCTGGATTGAGCAATATGCTTCGTATTCGTATCTTTTCGAGGACGGCCCAATCTCTGTTTACTCGAAACCGGGCAAGCTGAGCATGCCCCCTGTGGTGCGTTTTCCAAAGCCGCTGGGCATGAGGATTTTATGCTTCTTCATCTCTCCGAGTACCGCCAACCATTCTGTTTTGCCAAAGCGCAGCTTGGTGTCGTTCCAGCTATGCATGACTTCCTCCACGATGGCTTCATCGGAAACCGGGCAGCCTTCGAGAATAAAGTCGTTCCATGCGGCATAGAGCGTCACAGTCATTTCGCAACGATCCGTATCCCAGTCCCGCATTAGCTCGATGACCTGCTGAATGTTGGTGCGTTCAGCGGCCGACCAGGCGCTGCGATACGCCTGCCGATGTTGCCCTGCTTGGGAGAGGGGGCGGTAAGCATGGCCAACAATATCGCGCTCGATGCGCTCATACCACTGTTGGTTTTGCAGTTCGCCTTCGACATTATTCATCAACTGACGATCGTGGGGGCCGGCGGCGTCGCGCAGGTAGTTACCTTGGATAGCTGCGAGCCTGGCCGTGTGTTCGGCCAAGTAAATTACCTTCTGCAGCTTGCGTTGGCCGAAGGTGCGTTGGCTATGTAGCTGATGAGTGATTTCTGCGGCGAGCAGGGTGCGGGCTGCTTGCCGATCCGTGGCAATGGGGGACCGTTGGCGATCTTCGGCAATGGCTCGTTCGATCAAAGTGCTGCCCAACTGTTCGTTCAGTTTACGGGCCTGGGTTAGGCGGGTTTTGAGTTGGTCGCAGAGGGCCATTAGTTGATCGACTTTAGCAACGATGCGGTGTTGTTCGGCAAGAGGAGGTAAGTAAACAATATGCGACCACAGCTTTTCTGAGATCAGCTTGCAGGTACCATGACTCGACCGATCTACAAGCCTAACCATTATCGCCTTGGCGGCCTGCAGGTACATCAACAGATAGTCGCTGAGTTCTTGTGGTGGCACCAATGCTTTCATGTCTTGGTTGATTGTTACTTCCCGCGCGGTGAGTGCTACAGGGAAGGAGTGCACCAAGATCATACCCCGCACAACCATAAGTAGACTTCTGGGAGGGATTGTTTTAAGCGAGGTTTCCGCTAAGGCTCGCGCTGAAACGTGGTCCTCAGAGTCTTGGATCACAGGACGTTTCATATCCTTTGGGGAGACCCAGGGAATATCACCGTTCCAGAACTCTACATTGGCTTTGTTCGGTGTTGAACCACCAAGAATTTTGCCCAGACTCCCTAGTGGAACCTCAGCCCATCCTTGTAGTGTATGGGGTTGGCCTTTGATGCCGTTGCGCTGTAACAAGCATGCTACAGGTTCGTCATCGGGTTCCTGCGACACCAGCTTGCCCATCACTGCCAGTTGCAGCAGGGTTTGTTTGAGTTTGTCGATGCTGGATTCGGTGGTGAACAACATGTGAAAGTGGTCAGTCAGGCGCTGCCAGTTGGTGGCGAAGTCGGTGCCATCGCTGGCTTGGGTCAGGCTGTCGAGCAGCACTTGCACCAGTTGGGCGTGGGCGCTTTCGGAGTCGACCTGCTGAGCTTCCATGCGGTCGCACAGGGCCATCAGCTCATCGACTTTGGTAACGATGCGGTGTTATTCGGCCTCTGGTGGGAGAGGTATTAGGAATTGAGCCAACTTACCGATGCTGAGCCCTTCACGCGAAACCCCTACCTGCACATCCATTACGGTCTGCTGAACCAGTTGTGAGATCAGCACCACATGAAGGAACGGTTGGATTTCACCAGAGACCGGTCGAATAATAGTCACGTGCTGACTTACGTTGCCCGTATCAAAGTCAGTTGGAACCGCGGCACACCGGCCAATAGACGCACCAGTTATGTTGAAAAGCAAATCACCTGCTTCAACATGTGTTCCCGACATTTTTTGGTGGGTTTCTTCAGTTATGAAAGCAACTTCATTGAGTCGAAGCCCTTCATTCCAAATGTTCTGAGACCGAAGGAATTTGACCCCATTTGCGACGTAAGCCTGTCATCCACCCAATGGAGTGCTTCCGGCCCCAATTTTTTTAAGCAGAGCGTCAAGTCGTACCCACTTCCAGTTGGCTGGCAAAGCATATGGTTGTTCCTCTTTAGCAATCTCCGCCAGCGCCTTCTGCTTCTTGAGCTTGCCCTCCGCTGCCAGCTGCGCCTTTTCCACGGCTATCCGCTTCAGCAACTCATTAGCCGGTTCATCACTCGGATCTTGCGGCACTAATTTGCCGCGCACCGCCAGCTCTAGAACCAGCCCGCGCAGCTTTTTCATGCCGTTTGGTGTATCTGCCAGTAGAGGCAGATTATCGGTCATCAAAGCCGTCATACCTGGCGCTCCAGAGCTTCGGCCAGCACCGCCTTGAGCTGGTCGCGGAGGTCGATAATCTCGCCTTGCAACTGGGCGTATTTACCTAGCAATTCGTCTGGATCGTGACAGATTTGCTGGCCGATATGCGGATTTTTGTAGTCCAGGTTCCAGTTGCGCGCTTTAAGGTCTTCGACACTGACCTTCCAGGCGAACTCGTTCTCCACTCGCGCAGTAAAACCATCGGCCTCGCTGCCCCACCAGGCTTCCTCCACGGCGAACTCTTCGATTCGCATGGGGCGGGTCTTGGAGTAGTTCTTTACGCCTGTCGGGTACTGGTGTTCGTAGAACCACACCTGTTTGGTCGGTGTGCCCTTGGTGAAAAACAGTAGGTTAGTCTTGATGCCGGTGTAGGGGTTGAACACGCCGTTGGGCAGGCGAACGATGGTATGCAAGTTGCACTCGGTCAGCAGTTTTTCCTTGATGCGACTTTTGATGCCTTCGCCAAATAGAAAGCCATCGGGTAGCACCACGGCGGCGCGGCCCCCGTCTTTCAGCAACTGCATGATCAACACCAAAAACAGGTCTGCTGTCTCACGAGTGCGGAAGGCTGCTGGAAAGTTGGTCTCGATGCCGTCTTCTTCCATGCCGCCGAACGGTGGGTTGGCGACGATGCAGTGCACGCGTTCGCTCGGGCCCCAGCTGATCAGCGGTTTACGCAGGGTATTGTCGTGGCGAATCTGATTCGGCACTTCGATGCCGTGCAGGATCATATTGGTGGTTGCCAGCAGGTGCGGCAGCGGCTTTTTCTCCACGCCGAAGATGCTGGCTTGCAGGATGCGTTCGTCTTCGGCGGTTTTTACATAGCGGCTGCGCTTGTGTTCGATGGCGCAGGTGAGGAAGCCGCCCGTGCCACAGGCTGGGTCCATAACCTTTTCGTCCAGCTTCGGGTCGACCATGCGCACCATGAACTCAGTGACCGGACGCGGGGTGTAGAACTCACCAGCGTTACCCGCGTTCTGTAGGTCACGCAGCAGTTGTTCGTAGAGGTTGCCGAACTCGTGGCGCTCCTGGGCCTTGTTGAAGTCCACGCCTTCCTGAATCTTGTTGATCACCTGGCGCAGCAACTGCCCGGACTTCATATAGTTGTACGCGTCTTCAAACACGCTGCGCACCACAAAGGCTGACGGCGTGTTGCTGTACTCGTGCAGATTCTGCAACTGGGGAAACAGATTGTTGTCGATAAAGTCCTTCAGCGCATCGCCGGTCATGCCTTCCGGATCGGCTGCCCAGGTACGCCAGCGGCAACTGTCGGGAATGGGCGAGCGGTAGTTGTCGTCCATCAGCTCCCATTCCAGCTCACGGTCATCAAAGATCTTCAGGAACAGCAGCCAAACCAGTTGGCCGATACGCTGGGCGTCGCCGTCTACGCCAACGTCTTTGCGCATGATGTCCTGGATGGACTTGATGGTGGAGCTAATGGACATGAAGTTCTCTCAACGCGTACCGCAAGGGGGGCGAAATTCTACCGGATAGTGTGGACGACTGCCTTGGCATGTCGTCGGTGCGTAGCCCTTAGCTTGCGTAAAGTTCGTCTTCCAGCTCGTGGATAGCTTTGTTGTAGCCAGCTTTGCCACCAAAAGCCTTGACCAACTCGATGGGCGCACCGAACTGGCTGAAAGGGTCAAGCTGCAGGATTTTGATGTCCTCGATATGCTCGATGCCGGTATCGGCGTATTTATCCAGCAAGGCCTCCAGTACCTGGCGGGCTGCGCCAGAATACTTAGCGAAATAGTTACGTTTTTTCACCTGCTCTGCTCGCTCGCGGCGTGATAGTGCAGGCTGATCGAAGGCGACGTGGCAGATCAGGTCGAACGGATCGAGCGGCTTGCCCTGTTTCTTTTCCACTTCTTCGGCCAATGCTTCCCACATCACGCCTTGGACGGCCATCTCCTCGATGATGACTTTCTTTTGTTCGGCATCACTCCAGCGCCGGAGGAAGTCATCCAGCGAGGCGAACTGCTTTTGCACGCAGGTGCGGGTGTAGTCGTGCAGTGACTCGGTGATCAGTCGGCCATCCGGACCGTAATACTGCACACGCTCGGCGATGACATAAATCGGGACGTTGTCGATAACATACTTGATGCGTTTTTTGCCCTCATCTTCGCCGGTGAAATCCAGGTCATCACCCTCGTTATCGTTGCCTGCGCTTATGCCATCTTCATCGGCAAGCGGGTCATCCGGCGGTACGGGGGAGTCATCGCCTTCTGGGGCGTAGATCACTACTGGGTCGCCGTCGAAGGCCGGGTCGGCAAACAGCTCGGTGGCCTTTTTGAAGTCCATGATGGTGAACCAGTACTTGCCGTAGTCCTCGTTAATGCGAGTGCCGCGACCGATGATTTGCTTGAACTCGGTCATCGATTTGATGTGCTGGTCAAGCACGATCAGCTTGCAGGTCTGAGCATCGACGCCGGTGGTCATCAGCTTGCTGGTGGTGGCAATGACCGGATAGCGCTCTTCCGGGTTGATGAAGTTATCCAGCTCGGCCTTGCCTTCCTGGTCATCGCCGGTGATACGCATGACGTATTTGCGATTCTCCGCCACACGCTCGGGGTTGAGGTTGACCAGGGCCTGGCGCATGCGCTCGGCGTGGTTGATGTCGTCGCAGAAGACGATGGTTTTCTGAAACGGATCTGTGGCCTTGAGGAGTTCGGTAACTTTTTGCGCCACCAGTTGGGTGCGCGCCTCGATAACCAGGGTGCGGTCCATGTCTTTGAGATTGTAGATGCGGTCTTCGATCAGCTCGCCATTCTTATCGAGCATGCCTTTGGGCGGCCGCCAGCCTTGCAGGTCTTTATCGAAGTCGATACGCACCACTTTGTAGGGGGCGAGAAAGCCGTCTTCGATGCCTTGCTTCAAGGTATAGCTGTAAATCGGTTCACCGAAGTAAGTGATGCTGGATACTTCTTTGGTTTCCTTTGGTGTGGCAGTAAGGCCGATATGGGTGGCGCTGGAGAAGTATTCGAGGATTTCACGCCAGGCGGAATCCTCGGAGGCGCTGCCACGGTGGCATTCGTCGATCACGATCAGGTCGAAGAAGTCGCGGGAGAACTGCTTGTAGATGTTCATCTCTTCATCGGTGCCGGTGACGGCCTGATAGAGCGACAGGTAGATTTCGTAGGAGGTATCGATCTGGCGTTTGGCGATTTTGGTCATCGCCTGGCCGAAGGGCTTGAAGTCATTGTTCTTGGTCTGGTCGACCAGGATGTTGCGGTCGGCCAGAAACAGGATGCGTTTCTTCTGTTTCGATTTCCACAGCCGCCAGATGATTTGGAAGGCTGTGTATGTCTTGCCGGTGCCCGTAGCCATCACCAGCAGGATACGGTCTTGGCCGCGCGCCACAGCCTCGACGGTGCGGTTGATGGCATTCATCTGGTAATAGCGCGGCATGCGCCCGGAGCCGTCGTCGTAGTAGGGCGCTTCAATCTTGTGTTGGGCTGTTGTATCCAGCCCCTTCCACTGGCAGTAGCGGTGCCAAAGTTCGGCAGGGCTGGGGAATTGATCAAGGGTAAGTTCGGTTTCTACCTGGCCGCCTGTGCCACTGCGGTCGTGAAACAGGAAGCCATCGCCATTGCTGGAGAACACGAACGGTACGTCCAGCGCCTCTGCATAGCCCAGAGCTTGCTGCATGCCGGAGCCAATAGAGTGCTTGTTGTCCTTTGCCTCGATTACAGCGATAGGCAGGTTGGCCTGATGGTAGAGGATGAAGTCTGCGCGGCGTGCTTCGCCGCGGCTGTGCAGTTTGCCCCGAACGATAATGCGGCCTTTGGTAAAGCTGACTTCCTCGCGCACCTGCTTGTGCATGTCCCATCCAGCTTGCTGAACGGCTGGGGCAATGTACTTGCTGCAGATGTCCCGCTCGGAAAGCGACTTTTTGTCCATAACCCCAATTCCCTTTCAAGCCGGCCTGGTCGCTCCATTCCGGCACTGCTGATCGTGCTCGATGGGCGTAAATGTACCTTGTTTGATAGTGGCACGGGGGAAGATCAGATTATGTTGGCTGAAGCTGTAGGTAAGAGGAGTTGAGATCATCGGAAAAAGGTGGCGGATTTATTCTTGAGGAAAATACCCGCTCACCTTTTTTGACTTTTTGGTATGTCCCCGCAGGATGGCTCTTTTAGTGTCTGAAGGCCGTCCTACCAGCAGCTTCTGAATCAGCCGTTGGCACAAGGATGTCCAGTGCACGCGTCACCAGCAACTCTCCCAAAACGCTCAATTGCTGGGTGGCCAGAAGCTTATGGCGAAAGGATCCATCGGACTCGAAAGCCAGATCAGTAGTAAGCGAGTTTAGCGAGGCGAGGGTTTCGCAGGCCTGTACCAGAAGAGTTTCGGGGTCGACGTCTTGGGCGATACAGAAGATATCCGCGCCAGATTGGCTCGAGCATGGAGGATTGGGAGTGATCTTTTTCATGGTGACGCTCCTACACTGGTGACGGGAGCTGCCATCCCCTGCTGTCAAACAGGTTTGGGTGGCAGCTGTACGCGGGTTGACAGACCGGAAGTGTAGGAGCCCGGCGCACCCGAAGATGCCCCACGCACAGCCGCCATGACAGAGGCGGAATGCGCGAAGCATGCCGACTTATCAAGGGGAGTGAAAGGTTACACTTTTCGGCCTGTCAAAGCCGGTTGCTGATGAGCAGCAACCAGGGAAGGCTATCTTCGTGGGGTGGCTCGCGCCAGTTCATGCCAGGCGCGACGTCTTGCAGGAAAAATCCGAAGGTCCATTCGGCGGTGCGTTTCCAGGGGCCCAGAAACAACAAAACCCGCACAAGGCGGGTTTTGGTGGTGCTTCGTATTTGGTGGAGCCGGGGGGATTTGAACCCCCGTCTAAACCGGGCGCTATGGGGGCAGCAGAGCTAAGGTTGCCATAAAGCTGTCATTTCCCGGCTCGAATCATTTAGGGCCGGCTGTAAGGGTGCCGTTTTTCCAGAGCCTAAAGCTCGCCCCGTTTGGCGTGCTCTCTCTGGCATGGCGGAACGCGACCCGCGTAGTTTTCCCATCCAGTAGATGATGAGCCAAGAATGTCTGAGCAAACTGGGAGGCAACCGCACCGTGCACGCTGTGGAACGGTGCAATGAAATGACTGCTGATCGCCATTTTTGACAGGGCGCTACCTACGACTTTGTAGCCAGTTTGGCAGCAAAGCGAGATAAAGATCTTTCGCGGCGCGCCACGTACTCGAAGTGCTTGCTCAATCTTTTCTGGCGAAGCCCAGTCATCATTTGCAAATTTTATTCCTTCCTGGCTTCCGTGCCCGATCAATATTACGTGTGAATAGTTTTTCTGCTCCACTTGCCAAATCGTTTTCAGCTCTTTCAGCGATCTTATTTTGTATGCTCTGACGTAATCATCTGGGACAAGAAGACGGCAGTATTGAAGTACAGACTTTGCAAGTGGATCTAAGAGGGTATGCTCAGTCTCTAGGTCACCAATCGTGAGGATGAGCACTCCAACATTTTTATGGCATAGACTTGTCCCGATCCAATCGGATGTGGCGCCGCCTCGCATATTTACTTGGATTTTCTTGTTGGCAACGGCAGATATTGTGGTCTCCCAAAATACTGATGGAAGATCGTCTATGCCGATCCGAGAACTCGGAACGAATACTTTATCACCAATAGCGAACTGTCCTGCCATAACTGCTCCTTAGTTATACGATTGGCCTATTCATTCGACTGGCCTGACGATGGCATTATGCCTATGTGTGCGTCCGGCGCCCAAAGGTTTACAGCTTTCAACCCGGAGTCGGTTTCAGCTGAAGGCATCCATCTGCCATACACCCTAGCAATCATCGTCCAGTCACTGTGCCCCATCTGTTTCGCCACCCACATCGGGTGCTCACCGGCGGAGAGCATCATCGATGCGTAGGTGTGTCGGGTTTGGTAAGGCGATGGCATACGGACTAGTTGGACTGAAGCAAGAAATGCAGGGGGAGGCTATGCAAGGCCTTTCCCAACTGTCACAACAGCAGCAGCAGGCAAAGCAGGCCGAGGACCAGATGAATCAGCAGGCAAAGGCTAACACGCAATCTAGCCAGGTAGGCATGGCCACCACCGGTGCAATGGTGGGTTCTGCATTTGGCCCAATTGGTACCGCGATCGGCGCCGGCATAGGGTATATCGCCGGCTCATTTATGTAGCCGCACAGCCAGTCTTTGCATTCCCGATGTAAAAAGATGCCTTATTTCTCGATCCGGCACCGGACCTTGTTTGCGTCATGTACGCCTTGCCAGCGTTTGCGTCGATCGACCAGGTTTCAACTACCGCTTGGTCGTTCGGGTACGCATAAAGAAGCGTGCTTTCGTTGATTTTCATCAGTTCGCCGCTTTCGTACGAAGCCTTTGCGCCGTTCACGGCGATCGAGGGGCTGTGCTCGCTGATGTTCAACCAAAACACGGTGTTACCGATCTTGTCATCGGTAACAGAATAGTTATCGCTGGCGAAGGCTGCTTTCCCCTTCAGGTCCGTGATAATCCAGCAGCTGTCGGCAAAGGCTTGGCTGGAGAGGAGGGCCATAGCCCCCAACAACGCGTGCATCCATTTCATGAAGGTGTTCCCCTTTTGGGCCGTCTTTTTGGCCTGAACTCACGCAGCTTATGCAATTATTTCCGCGCAGACGAATTATCTGCGCGGCACCTCAGAAATTATTGTCGGGAGACAACAGATGGCAGGCGGATTAGATATCCCACTGATGACGTGCGCCTTCTAACTAAGGCGGCGGTGGACGCCGTCGATAGGATCTTCCGGCCCGGGTTCAAATACAGCAAAGCCGAAGTGATGCTGCTCAACCTGTGCCAGCCTGGCGAATACACCGACGATCTTTTTGCAATTTCGCAGCCGGCCGAGTCGACCCGGGTTATGACGGTCCTCGACCAAATCAACGACCGATGGGGGCGTGGAACGCTCCGCGCTGCCAGCGTACCGGCAAACCCGGACTGGGGCATGCGTCGGGAGATGATGAGCCAGAGCTATACCACGCGGCTTGATCAGCTATGGACGGTCAGCTGCAAATAAGCACCACCACCACGAAACCCCATTGCAAAGGACTGCAAATGACAAACCCAATCGTTCCATGGATGGGCGGCAAGCGCCGGCTATCGAAACGCCTACTGGCGCTGTTCCCTGATCACGAGTGCTACGTCGAAGTGTTCGCCGGCGGCGCGGCGCTGTATTTCAAGCGGGAGGAGCCGGCAAAAGTTGAGGTTCTTAACGACCTCAATGGCGACCTGGTGAATCTCTACCGAGTAGTGCAGCACCACCTCGAGGAGTTCGTTCGTCAGTTCAAGTGGGCACTAAGCTCCCGGCAGATCTTCGAGTGGCAAAAGATGACGGCGGCCGAGACACTGACGGATATCCAGAAAGCGGCCAGGTTTTTCTACCTCCAACACCACGCGTTCGGCGCTAAGGCCACGGGACAGACATTCGGTACCGCGACAACCGGCCGACCCATCAACCTGCTGCGCATTGAGGAAAACCTATCGCAAGCTTGGCAGCGTCTATCCGGCACATACGTCGAGAATTTTCCGTGGCTGAAGTGCGCCCAAAAATACGATCGACCACACACGTTTCACTATATGGACCCCCCGTACTGGAAAACCCAGGGGTACGGAGCTGAGTTTGGATTTGACCAGTACGAGCTGATGGCCGATTTCATGCGCGCCAGCGAAGGGAAGGTGATGGTAAGCATCAATGATTACCCAGATATCCGCCGTGTGTTTGAGGGGGGACGCATGGAGGCGATGGATATTCGCTACAGCACGGCCAATCCGAGGAAGGGTGTAGCAGAAAAAACAGGTGAACTGGCGATCATGAATTAGTAGTGATTGCAGTCAGAGCTATGGCATATCTAGCCGCAGGCGCCTGCGGCCAGGGTGCTGCCTGAAAATGAACAATAAGAGGAAGGGAAGCATTATACCGTTAGGAAATTATGGTGTATTAGCTGAGTATAGTTGAGCTTCAAACGGAGCTGACAAACTTGTTCTCGATCGGATGCCAAACCATTCCGCCGATATTTGCCGACCTGACAGACTTGCAGAGAGAGTTGGTCAAAGGTTGGACGTTTCCATGGGAAGAACTGCCGTTGTGAGTAATGATTATTCGGCAACCGAATCCATTCAGGCTGTCAATTGCATCTTGAACATACCCTGGCAAACCCTGACAGACTACGTCGACCCAAACTGTATCTCCTGGATAAACCCTCGTGAATGCTTCGATAGCATTCGCGAGTAACTTCGCGTGATCCGGTCCGTTGGGCACGCATGGAACCCGAATGGTGTGCAAAAATACCTGATGAGTGCTATCCCCAACAGTGTCCCCGCGGTTGCAACTGATGCCGGCTGCGTTTGCTGTATTGATTGCTGCTGTATCGCGATCATCGAATGCCACGGGTTCCATCCTTAAGTTATTGGCTGTATCTATAGACTCGGCCGGTCCAGCCAAAGCTTTAGCGTTCTAGTTTGAAATGCATGGCTGATTGGCAAACGTACGCAGAAGATTGGCAGCCGCCGCACAAGGTAGGACTGCGTGCATGCCAGATATACGTCAAGGCTCGCGCGCACTGACATATATCCATTTTCGTGAAAATTAGCGTGACCTCATTACATTTAGAGAAAACGGTAAAATTCATTATAACGCTCGAAATATCGTACCCTACTGCTTGCGCATAGGCGGCGGATCCACTACAAAGCTGCCGGATGATCGGGGTTTACCTTACGTCGTTACCGGGGGAAACTCGAAAGTCGGGAGGTTTTCAAGATTATCCCTGTCAGTCTTGTTCGGGCTTGTGGTTAGAAATTTGCCGTCGTACAAACGGACCTCCGAGCCCCTATCCAGTTTGCCATTCGCTGCTTTGACCACAGTTTGAAACTCCGCTTTGCCAAGACGAATTAGATCTGCGATGAATAGCCTTGGCACTGGGATACGAGGACCAGCCTTATCCCCTTTGTCCTCGCGCACCAGCACCCACTCGATGTGCTCGCCGTCTTCGCTATACGCAACCTTTTCGATAAGAAAATCTGCCATGTTCGTGTCCTGCCTCAGGCAACGCCTCGGAATTGATATGATGACTAAATGATGGCAATAGGTGTGATTTTCAAGCTGAGGCAACCTTCAAACACGTAAGTAGGTATTTCAGCTCATCTGGCGAGGTTTTTTGCTGTCTAAAACTACCTCGATCTATTCTCGATTCATTGGCCCAAGCGGGCGCTATCTCGCTGACAAGTTTAGACGCTGAATCGCTGTAAGCCACACAGTGCAAGGTTTAAGCACTTCTCCAGCTCATACTGCTGCACTATCGCGGTTTCCACTGCCGGCCGAGCTATCAGCGGTATTCAATCTCAAAAAAACGCATTTATCGCTTTCCACCAGGTTAAGAGAGCGCCAATAACTGTCCCCGTAACCGCGAAGAGTGACACTATCCAATGGCGCTTGATTGAATCGAGGATATAGGCGGGGTGGAGCCCATTCACATCAAGCCAACTTGCTTCAGTTTTTAGCTTTTTGCGGTGGACGAGCTCAAAGATGCAGCTGAAAATTTCCAGCTTCCTAAGCGTGGATTGTTGCATCTTCAGGTGGTCTCCGGATTCAAAAGCTTTCGGCTCATCATCGCCGCTCAACGCGCCTTTATCACCGATGTTGTTCATCTCGACGAGACTAAACATCCTTCCCGGTCTGCCGCTTTTCGAGGTGTGGGAGGCGTAATTATCTCCGTAAAGGGTCCAAAGCAACCTGGAGAGATCTACTTTCTGACCATCTCGGACGACAAATGGAACACCACCCAACGCCCTGTGGCGATGTTCAAGGGCCGAGAATCCGAAATGATCATCTCTCATGTTCCAGTGAACAAAACGACAATCAGGATGCTCATTTAAGAAGCCAAAGAACCCGTCCAGCATTATTTTTTCGAGGCGATTGATATTGGACGGGATTGCGGTAAGGCATCCATCGAGCTCCGCTGATTTGAGAATCGACCACGATTTCGTTTGGCCGTTGTGTAGGTTGCGGATAGCAATCAATACCACTTTGACCGAGCCGGTCGCAGCGTTTTTTTCGAATGACTCGCAAGCATAGTGGATGAAGTAGACTCGGCTAGAGTCTTGATATAAATCCTCAACAGTCTTCCTGCCAGTGGCTCTCGCCCTGATCCGAGCAGCTACCGAATCCATCCTGTCACACCTCTGTATGATGCTGTCATTAAGCTGGCATAACCGAGCCAAAACCACCCATTCAGGCACAAAAAAGGCACTCGCGGTAAACGCTAAGTGCCTAATTTGTATAGCTTATTTGGTGGAGCCGGGGGGATTTGAACCCCCGTCCGCCAGTACTCCGCTGTCGGTACTACATGCTTAGCCGTATCTATTAAGTTAACCCTCAGCGACCCGAAGGGCAGGGTGCTTTGGGCGAGTTGTGTAAGTTTTAGCCGATTCGTCCACAACGTACTGCACGGCGATTCTGTTCTATATGACAATCACTTTGGGTTTACAGACATCCCCTGGTGATTGCTGGACCCGAAGGTACCAGAAGCTCAGGATCTAAAGCTGCTTACGCAGCGAGAGAGAATTCCTGGCCGTAGGTTTCGTCATTGGCAACTATAAGAAGTTGCAACAGTGGATTTACGAGTTCTGTTACCAACTCGGCATGCACCTAAAGTTTCGCAACCGGCGTCGAATCCTAAACGGCCCCGTGCTTGTAACTCGTTGTTTCTTAGTGAGTGACAAGCCTGTGCAGTGTACGCCAATCGGTCACAGAAGGCCAACCCGAAGGTTGGCCTAAGCAGTCAGTGGGTTACTGATTGCCGCCTTTGTCCGAGTCCTGCAGGCTTTGCAGCGCCTTGGAGGTGATCTCGATGCATTTTTTGTCATCGCCTGCCGCATGGGCTGCCTTGGCTTGGGAAACGGCGGTGTCGATTTCGCCAGATTTGCCGCTGGTGTCGGTGGCGAGCAACGCTTTCCCGTTGTTGATTTTGTCCAGGTTGATTTGGCACAGATCGTCTTTTGTTCCGGCGGCAAACGCGGGGGACGCCAGCATCGCAGCGGTAATGAACAAACCAGCAAGAGCGGAACGCTTCATGGGTATCTCCTTGTGCAAATAGGGCTCGATGCTGCCGGTTTTCCGTGCAGCCAGCGAGGTCACTGATGAGCCTCGTTTGTCGAGGCCTATGCAGATGACTACACCGGCGCGCAGGGGTTCTGTTTTGTCGCTGGATTAGTCGAAAAACCCCGAAATCATTAGGTTTGGCACCAAAAAGGGGCGGCTCTAATGGGTCCGCGCCTGGGTTACTCGGTCCACGAGGTACACCAGGCCGTGGTAATCAATTCCACCGTGTTGCGTCAGGCCTATCTCACACGTACGGCTGGTGGAGATGCCTTCGCTGCAATATTGCACGGCGTCTTTGAGGCTGCGCAGTGAGTGCGCATTCAGCTCCGGCGTGGTGAAGCCTTTGTCGCCGGCAAACCCACAGCAATGAATGCCTTCGGGGATCACCACGTTTTTGCTGCACTGCCTGGCCAGGTCGATCAGTGCCTGGCTTTCTCCCAAATGCTGGGTGCTGCAGGTGACATGCACGGCGATCGGGGCTTCCTGGGGGGTGAAGTCGAGGCGGTCCATCAGGTGGGTGCGGATAAAACGCACGGGGTCGTAGAGGTCGAGGCGGGTTTCGGCCAGGTCCTGGACCAGGCGCAGGGTGCACGGGCTGGTGTCGCAGTAGATCGGGTCGAGGCCGCCACGGCTGGCGTGGAGCAGGGCGCCGATCAGCTCTTGGCGTTTGTGTTCGGCTTGTTCGGCGTAGCCCTTGGATGCGAAAGGCTGGCCGCAGCAGAGATTGTCCTGATTGTCGGGAAAGACTACCTGGTAACCGGCTTTTTCCAGCAGGCGGCGGGTTTTGTCGTACAGCGACATCTGTTCGTGGTCGCCGGCTGCCGGGCCCATGGCGCGTGATACGCAGGCCGCGAGGTACACCACCCGTGGACGCTCATCGCTCACGGCGGGGCTGAAGCGAATGGCCTTTTCCGGTTGCGGCATGGCGTTGGTCCACTGGGGGATTTGCCCCTTGGACAGGCGGGTTACCGTGGCCGAGAGCTTCGCCAGTCGCGGCGCGCCCAGCAGCATGCGCGCGCCGTTGGCTACGTGCAGGGTGAAGCGCGCACCTTGCAGTGCCGTGGCGAAATGCGTCGACAGCCATTCGGCGGTTTTCGTACGGTCGGCGTCGCGGCTGCGCAGCTTTTTCACCAGGTCGCCGGTATTGATGCCTACCGGGCAGCGTTGGGCGCAAAGCCCGGTGGCCGCGCAGGTGTCGATGCCTTGGTATTGATAGGCCGCTTCCAGTTCGGTGGTATCGATGCCTGCGCGTTTCCGGGCCTGGATATCGCGCCAGATTACGATGCGTTGGCGCGGGCTCAGGGTCAGTCCCTTTGATGGGCAAACCGGCTCGCAGAAGCCGCACTCGATGCACTTATCCACAAGCTCGTCGGCGGCGGGCAGTGGCTTGAGGTGCTTGAGGTGGATTTGCGGGTCTTCGCTGAGCACCACGTCCGGGTTGAGGATGCCGTTGGGGTCGAGCAGGCGCTTGAGTTGCCACATCAACTGGTAGGCATCGCTGCCCCATTCCAGTTCGACGAAGGGCGCCATGTTGCGACCGGTACCGTGCTCGGCCTTCAGCGAGCCGCCAAACTCCACGGCCACCAACTGGGCGACGTCGTCCATGAATGCCTGGTAGCGTGCGACTTCTTCCGCGCTGTTGAAGCCTTGGGTGAACACAAAGTGCAGATTGCCTTCCAGGGCGTGTCCGAAAAGGATCGCTTCGTCGTAGTGATGTTTGTCGAACAGCTCGATCAGGCGATTAACGCCAATGGCCAGTTGTTCCACCGGGAAGGTCACGTCTTCGATAATCACGGTGGTGCCGGTTTTACGCACGGCGCCGACGGCGGGGAAGGTGTCTTTGCGGATCGCCCACAGGCGGGCGTTTTCCACCGGGTCTTCGGTGAAGTCGACTTGTTTCTCCACCGGAAAGCTGGCCAGGGAGGCCATGATCAGTGCCAGTTGCTCATGCAACAGCGAGGGCGAGGCGGCGCGGGATTCGATCAGCAGGGCGCAGGCATTTTCCGATAGCTGCTGTACGAAAGCCGGCATGCCGGGTTTGTCCTGCACCGAACGCATGCTGCGGCGGTCCAGCAGTTCAACCGCTGAAACAGGTTGGGTTTTGAGTACGGTCACCGCGTTGCAGCAGGTTTCCACATCGGGGAACACGATCAGGGCCGAGGCTTTGTTTGGGTGATCGATCACCGTGTCATAGGTCACTGCGCTGATAAAGCCCAAGGTACCTTCGGAACCCACCAGCAGGTGGCTGAGGATATCCAGTGGCTCGTCGAAATCCACCAGGGCGTTGAGTGACAAGCCGGTGGTGTTTTTCAGACGGTATTTGTGGCGGATTTTCGCAGCCAATTCGGCGTTGGCCCGCGTTTCGCGGCCCAGGTTCGCCAGGCGCTCAAGCAGTTCGCCGTGATGTTGGCGAAAGGCCGCAACACTGGCCGGATCTTCCGTGTCCAGGCGGCTGCCGTCGGCCAGCACCAGGCGAATTCCTGCCAGGGTGTGATAGGTATTCTGCGCCGTGCCGCAGCACATGCCGCTGGCGTTGTTGGCGACGATGCCACCAATCTTGCAGGCATTGATCGACGCCGGGTCCGGGCCGATCTTGCGCCCGAATGGCGCCAGCCAGGCGTTGGCTTGCGCGCCGATCACGCCGGGCTGCAAGCGGATTTGTGTGCCCTGGCCGCGAATCTCGCGCCCGTTCCAATTGTCCCCCAGCACGATCAGTACCGAGTCGCTGATGGCCTGTCCCGAAAGGCTGGTGCCCGCCGCACGAAAGGTCACCGGCACGCGGTCGCGCTGGGCCAGTTGCAGCAGGGCCACCACTTCATCTTCCGATTCAACCCGGATTACCAGTTGTGGGATCAGTCGGTAAAAACTGGCGTCGGTGCCGAAGGCGAGGGTGGAAAGTGGATCGTCGAAACGACGATCCTGCGGGATCAGTTGTGCGGCGTCGCTCAGAAAAGCAGCAGGCAGGCTCATCGGTCCTCCAGAAATAGCTGACGCCGGAATCGCTGTCCGGCGTCGGTTCTTACCCTATTACGTGCAGGTCTTAGTGCACCAGCATACCGGTGAACCAGTAGGCCTGGGCCAAGGTGATCAGCCCGACAATCGTCGCGAAGAACAGGCTGTGCTTGAGGGTGAAGCGGAACAGGTCGGACTCCTTGCCCACCAGACCCGTCGCGGCGCATGCCACGGCGATCGACTGCGGCGAGATCATCTTGCCGGTCACGCCGCCGCTGGTGTTCGCCGCTACCAGCAAGGTGTCGTTGACGCCGATCTGATGCGCGGTGGTGGCTTGCAGTGAGCTGAACAGCGCGTTGGACGAGGTGTCGGAGCCGGTCAGAAACACGCCGAGCCAGCCAAGGAATGGCGAAAAGAATGGGAAGGCTGCGCCGGTACCTGCGAGCACCAGGGCCATGGTCGATGACATGCCTGAGTAGTTGGTGACGAAGGCAAAGGCCAGCACCATGCCGATGGACAGGATCGGCCAGCGCAGCTCATAAAAGGTTTCTTTCAAGGTGGTCAGACCAGTTTTGAAATCGATCTTCAGCACCAGCATCGACACCAGGGCGGAGAAGAAAATCGCCGTGCCGGTTGCGGAAATCGGATCAAGCTTGAATACCGCAGGGATGGCCGTTGGCGTAGCAACGATGGGCGCAACCTTGATCACCAGTTGATCCAGGTGCGGAATCGCAAAGTTGAACACCGAGCTGTACATCGCACCGCCAGCGGCGAACATCGCCTTGAACGGCTTCAGGGTCCAGATGGTGACCAGCACGGTCAGGATCAGGAATGGCGACCAGGCTTTGAAAATTTCCCCCAGGCTGTAAGGCGAAGCCAGGGTGTTGCGAGGCAGGCCAAAGCCACCGGCGCTGGCAGTGACGGCAGTGCCGGACGTTGCGCCAGCGATTTGCGCGCCGGCAGTGCGCTTGGGCTGCCAGACTTTCAGGAACAGGGTCAGGGAAATCAGGCTGGCCAGGGCCGAGGTGATGTCCGGCAGTTCCGGGCCGATGAAGTTCGAGGTGAAGAACTGGGTTACGGCGAAGCTCAGGCCCGCAACCAGCGCGGCAGGCCAGGTTTCCTTGACGCCGCGCACGCCGTCCATCATGAACACCAGCCAGAACGGCACGAACAGAGATAGCAGCGGCAACTGGCGGCCGGCCATGGCGCCGATCTTGAACGCGTCGATGCCCGTCACCTGGCCGGCGACGATGATCGGAATCCCCAGTGCCCCGAATGCGACGGGGGCAGTGTTGGCAATCAGGCACAGGCCGGCGGCGTACAGCGGGTTGAAGCCCAGTCCTACCAGCAATGCGGCAGTAATCGCCACCGGTGCACCGAAGCCGGCTGCACCTTCCAGGAACGCGCCGAAGCAGAAGCCGATCAGCAGTACTTGCAGGCGCTGGTCGTCGGTAATCGACAGCACTGAGCTGCGGATGATCTCGAACTGGCCGCTCTTGACCGTCAGTTTGTAGAGGAATACGGCGGCGACGATGATCCAAGCAATGGGCCACAGGCCGTAGGCAAAGCCGTAACCGGCGGCGGCGAGTGCCATATCGACCGGCATCTGGAAGGCAAAGATCGCCACCAGGATCGACAGTGCCAAGGTGATGCTGCCCGCAACATGGCCTTTGAGGCGAAACACCGCCAGGGCCAGGAAGAAAAATACGATGGGAATGACGGCGGCCAGTGCGGACAGGCCGAGGCTGCCGAGCGGGCTGTAGAGCTGTTGCCAGGTTTGCATATGGGGTGGCCCCTAATTGTTGTTGGTCAGGCACTGCTTTGGTGGTTTGGGTAATTGGTATTACCAATTTACAATCACCGTTGGCTAGGTTAAAAGCCTTCAGGGGGATGTGTCAATTTGCCGCTTGCGAATCTTTGGTCGTAGGTCAGCGTGAGTGGATGCTGATTGGCTGAAACGAGGACGTTCTGATAGGTGCCGGATACACGGCAATAGGCCAGAATAGGGGCCCCGGCGAGTGGTCGGGATGGTGGAGAGTGAGTTATGGGGTTTGATCAGGTGCGTCAGCGCCGTTTGTCTGACGATATCGTCGAGCAGCTCGAGGGCATGATCCTTGAGGGCACGTTGAAGTCGGGCGAGCGCTTGCCGGCCGAGCGCGCACTGGCTGAGCAGTTCGGGGTGTCGCGTCCGTCGTTGCGTGAAGCGATCCAGAAGCTGGCGGCCAAAGGTTTGCTGATCAGTCGTCAGGGCGGGGGCAATTATGTGGTGGAGTCGCTGGGTTCAACCTTCAGCGATCCGCTGCTGCATCTGCTGGAAAATAATCCCGAGGCTCAGCGCGATCTTCTGGAGTTTCGTCAGACTCTAGAAGCCTCGTGCGCGTATTACGCAGCGTTGCGCGCCACTGAGGTGGACCGCGAGCGGCTGACGGCGGCCTTCGAAGAGCTGCAGGATTGCTATACGCGGTCAGATGAGGTGAGCCGGGCGGAAGAGGGTGCGGCGGATGCGAGGTTTCACCTGGCAATCGCCGAGGCCAGCCATAACGCGGTATTGCTGCACACCATTCGCGGGCTGTTCGATCTGCTCAAGCGTAACGTGGTGACCAACATTGGTGGCATGTATCAGCAGCGTACCGAAACACGGGACATGCTGATCAATCAGCACCGTGATCTGTACCTGGCGATTATCGAAGGGCGTGCCGAGCAGGCGCGGGAGGTTTCAACACGTCACTTGCTGTATGTGCAGGAAGTGCTGGAAGAAGTGCGTCAGGAGGTTCAGCGCATGGCGCGGGCGGAGCGGCGCAAGGGGATCTAGCAATTGTTGTGGCTGAGGGAGCGGGCTCCCTCAGCCACATCAAGTCACAAGAAATTCAGTCTTCCTTGCCCTTGTTACGCACGGCGCGCTGCAATTCCCGGTTGGAATCGCGTTCGCGCTCGGTGTCACGCTTGTCGTATTCCTTCTTACCCTTGCCCAGTGCGATCTCGCACTTGACCAGGTGCTTGCTCCAGTACCACGACAGGCAAACGCAGGCGTAGCCTTTTTGCTGCACGGCAGCTTGGAGTTTTTCCAGCTCGCGAGCATTGAGCAGCAGCTTGCGCGTGCGCACCGGGTCGGCAATCACGTGGGTGCTGGCGGTCATCAGCGGCGTGATATGACTGCCGAGCAGCCATGCCTCACCGTCTTTGAGCAGCACGTAACTGTCGACCAGTTGCAGCTTGCTGGCACGCAGACTTTTTACTTCCCAGCCGGCCAGGACCAGACCAGCCTCGAACCGATGTTCGATGAAGTAATCGTGTCGCGCCTTTTTATTTTGCGCGATGGTCCCTGTTGGGTGTTTCTTTTGTTTAGCCATAGGGGCGGCATTATAGGGAGTTGCGAGCGCGTCGGCTACGGTCAACCTGCGTGCTTGAGCGTGTTGAATGAATCCCGGACAATGTAGGCTGTTTTTGATTTTTTCTTTCGCGAATCTTCTTGTCCTTTCGCGATGTTTGCCGCTCAGCTGTGGAACTAACGCTCACATGACGACGCATATTCAACGTTCGGCCCTGCTGCCTTACCCGGCACAGGCGCTCTATGACCTGGTCAACGACGTGGCGCGTTACCCGGAGTTCCTGCCTTGGTGTTCGACTGCCGAGGTGTTGGAGAACAGTGATGAGCATATGGTTGCCAGCGTGGGGGTGGCGAAGGGCGGCTTGAGCCAGCACTTTGTCACGCGCAACACGCTGGTGCCCGGGCAGTCCATTGAGATGAATCTCGAAGAAGGCCCGTTCACTCAGTTGCATGGCGTGTGGGTGTTCAAGGCGTTGAACGAGAAGGCCTGCAAGATCAGCCTGGACCTGTCGTTCGACTATGCCGGCCCTATCGTGCGTGCCACCTTGGGCCCGTTGTTCAATCAAGCGGCCAATACCCTGGTGGACGCGTTCTGCCAACGCGCCAAGCAAATGCATGGCTGAGCCATTGGTTGATATCGAGGTGGTGTACGCCGCGGTGGATCGCCAGGTGTTGATGAGCCTGGCAGTAGCGCCGGGTTCAAGCCTCAGGGCGGCGGTGCAGGGTTCTGGAGTGGCCGCGCAATTCCCGGAGCTGAATTTGGAGAATTGCCCTTTGGGGATTTTCGGCAAGGTGGTTGCGGACGCGGATGTTCGTTGTGTGCAGGCTGGAGACCGAATCGAGATCTACCGGCCGTTGTTGGCAGATCCGATGGAGATACGTCGCTTGCGTGCGGCGAAGGCTGCCAAGGCAAAACAGCAGAATTCATAGCTTGAGAAACGGTAGGCAACAAAAAGCCCGGCATGCCGGGCTTTTTATCGAGCGTTACAAACTTACTGCGGGCTGGCGTCCAGAGGTTCTGGAGTTGGCACTGGAACGGTTTGCACGCCGTCGACGCCTTTCTGGATCTCGTCCAGCAAGGAGCCAGGCTTGGCCGGTACTTCGGACTTCGGCTTCTCCTCGTTCTGCGCGGGCGCAGGAGCCGTGGTGCCGGTGTCTTTGCCCAGCAAGGCTTCATCGCGGCTTACGCCCGGTTTGAAGTCCCCCGACAGGCTGACGAGCTGGTCATTGCCATTGAAGATGACACTGACCCGCTCCTGCTGGCGTTCACCGCCACCAGGTTGGATGCTATAGAGATAATCCCAGCGATCGGCATGGAATGTGTCGGTCAGCAGGGGATTACCCATGATAAACCGTACTTGCCGTCGGGTCATTCCCGGGCGTAACTGGTCTATCATGTCCTGCGTGACGACATTGCCCTGCTGGATGTCGATTTTGTAAACCCCGGGGAATGAACAACCGGCGAGTGCGAGCAGTCCCACAAAGGTGAAACTGGTTAGCAAGAGCTTGGTGTTTTGCATCGGTGGGCGACTTCCACTATCTTGGCTGGGACAACGTAAACGCCGATCATACCCGTATTAAGAGAAGCTGCGAAGCAGCATCCGCGAGAAAGCTAACCATGGTTGAAAATAGCGAACTACGCAAAGCCGGTCTTAAAGTGACTCTGCCACGAGTCAAGATTCTACAAATGCTCGATTCTGCTGAGCAGCGCCACATGAGTGCCGAGGATGTATACAAGGCACTGATGGAGTCTAACGAGGACGTCGGCCTGGCCACGGTTTACCGTGTACTGACCCAGTTTGAAGCAGCAGGACTGGTGGTTCGTCATAATTTCGACGGCGGTCATGCAGTGTTTGAACTGGCCGACGGCGGTCATCACGACCACATGGTTGACCTGGATACCAATGAGGTTATCGAGTTCACCAGTCCGGAAATCGAGAAGCTCCAGCACATGATCGCTGAGCAGCATGGATTCGATTTGGTGGACCACAATCTGGTTCTCTACATACGTAAGAAAAAGTAAGAAAGCTACGCAGATTCGCTCTGCGAAACGATCGAAGGCGACCCTAGGGTCGCCTTCGTGCTTTCTATAGAAAGAAAAGTGCTCAGTAAGTCAGGCTTCAGACCTTCGCGGTCACCACCATTTTTTTCGCGTGAGCCAAGGACTCCTTGGTCAGGTCAATGCCGCCGAGCATCCGCGCCACTTCTTCTACCCGTTCGGTCTTGTTCAGTTTGGATACGGCGGTATGGGTCGCATCACTGCCCCGGACTTTGTGCACGAACAAGTGTTGATGCCCTTGGGCGGCCACTTGTGGCAAGTGAGTGACGGTCAGCACCTGGCCACGATCGCCCAGTCGGCGCAGCAGCTGGCCAACGATCTCGGCAGTCGGGCCACCGATCCCTACGTCCACCTCATCGAATACCAGCGTTGGCACGCGTGAGGTCTGGGCGGTGATCACCTGGATCGCCAGGCTGATCCGTGACAGCTCGCCGCCGGACGCCACTTTTGCCAGTGCCTTCAATGGCTGGCCCGGGTTTGCGCTGACCAGCAGTTCTACCTGTTCAAGACCATTGGGCAGCAGCTCATTGCTGGTGTTGGTGTGCAGCTCGATGGTGAAGCGCCCGCCGGGCATCCCCAGGCGCTGGATCTCTTGTTCCACCGCGCTGGCCAGGCCGGTCGCTGCCTGATGGCGCAGGTCGCTGAGCTCTCGGGCTTTCTCTTGATAATGGCGAGCAAACGACGCTAGTTCTTCACCCAGTCGCTCGATGGATTCGTCATTAGCGTTCAGGGTTTCGATTTCATCCAGCAGTTTTTGCTGCATGGTCGCGACTTCGGTCGGCTGGATCCGGTGTTTGCGCGCCAGGGTGTAGATGGTGTCCAGGCGCTCTTCTATATCCTGCAGGCGGGCCGGGTCGGCATCGAAGTGATCGAGGAAGCGGTTCAGCTCGCCCACAGCTTCTTCGACTTGGATTTGCGCGCTGGTCAGCAGCGTGGTGGCTTCATTCAGCGAGCCGGAGGCATTGTTCACGCTGGACAGGCGATTGAGGCTCGCCGTCAGGGCGTTGAGCACATTGCCGGAATCACTTTCGCTGCACTGTTCCACCACTTGCCGGCAGATGCCCAGCAGGGTTTCGGCGTTGGTGAGGTTCTTGTGTTCCTGTTCCAGTTGCTCCAGTTCTGTCTCGCCGAGCCCCAGGCTTTCCAGCTCTTCCAGTTGGTAGCTGAGCAATTGGTGGCGGGCACGCTGCTCATCGCCGGAGTTGGAGAGGCGCTCCAGCTCCTGGCGGGTCTGGCGCCAGCGCTGCGCGGCCAGTTGCACTTGGCGCGCAAGGTCCGTGGCGCCGGCGTACTCGTCGAGGAGTCGGCGATGGGTGTCGGTTTTCAGCAGGGATTGGTGTTCATGCTGGCTGTGGATGTCGATCAGCAGTTCGCCCAGGGCTTTCAAGTCGCCGAGGGGGCAGGGGGTGCCATTTATATAGCCGCGGGAGCGCCCTTCGGCAGTGATCACCCGGCGCAGGATGCACGGGCCTTCATTATTGAGGTCGCGCTCGGCAAGCCAGGCTTCGGCTTCCGGGATGTCGGCCAGGTCAAAGGTGGCGAGGATGTCGGCTTTGTCGGCGCCGGGGCGAACCACGCCGCTGTCGGCACGATCGCCCAGGGTCAGGCCCAGGGCGTCGAGCATGATCGACTTGCCGGCGCCGGTTTCGCCTGTGATTACGCTCATCCCGCGATCCAGTTCAAGATCCAGATGTTCAACGATGGCGTAGTTATGTACGGACAGGTGCACCAGCATGACGGCCGCTCCCAGGCTTTAGGTCTGGTTATTTATACAGTGTTTTGTTTGGGGGTGACAATCCTGATGCTTAGTCCGATTTGCTTGAATAACTGTCTTTTTAAGTGCGACAGGGAATGATCGGGGGAAATTGATCCAGGACAAGTGAAAGACTTTTGGTAACGCCCCAGCCCTTGAACCTGAAAATTGTGGCCCCATATACCGGAACAGAAGCGCGAGTCGAGTTCGCGCATGATTTTGAAAGGAGAAATCTATGGCTGACGAACAGACGCAGGATACGCAAAATCCAGACGCCAACCAGGCCGCAGGTGAAGATCTGGCAGCTCGTGTGCAAGTGCTCGAAGAGCAGTTGGCAGGCGCACAGGATCAATCGTTGCGTGTTGCCGCTGATCTGCAGAACGTCCGCCGCCGCGCCGAGCAGGATGTAGAAAAGGCTCACAAGTTCGCCCTGGAAAAATTTGCCGGTGATCTGCTGCCGATTATCGACAGCCTGGAACGTGGCCTTGAGTTGTCCAACCCGGACGACGAAAACATCCGTCCAATGCGCGAAGGGATCGAACTGACCCTGAAAATGTTCCAGGACACCCTGAAGCGTTATCAGTTGGAAGCCATCGATCCACAAGGCGGCGAGCCGTTCAATGCCGAGCATCATCAAGCGATGGCGATGCAGGAAAACGCTGATCTTGAGCCGAACAGCGTGTTGAAGGTGTTCCAGAAGGGTTACCAGCTCAACGGTCGCTTGCTGCGCCCGGCAATGGTTGTGGTGAGCAAGGCTCCTGCACCGGTTGCACCTTCTATTGATGAGCAGGCTTGAAATAAGTCGTAACGGCCCCATCTATAAGTCAAGCGTTTAAGTACTGCCGCAGTTAGCCACCACTGCTGTGGCAACAAAATCTAAGTTTCGGGAGAGTAAATCATGGGCAAAATTATCGGTATCGACCTGGGGACTACCAACTCCTGCGTCTCCGTGCTGGAAAACGGCGTATCCAAAGTTATTGAAAACGCCGAAGGCGCACGTACCACCCCGTCCATCGTGGCTTATGCCAACGACGGCGAAATCCTGGTTGGCCAGTCCGCCAAGCGTCAAGCTGTGACCAATCCGCATAACACCCTGTACGCGGTGAAGCGTCTGATCGGTCGTAAGTTCGACGAAGAAGTCGTACAGAAAGACATCAAGATGGTCCCGTACAAAATCGCCAAGGCTGACAACGGTGACGCCTGGGTTGAAGTGAACGGCCAGAAAATGTCACCGCCGCAAATCTCGGCTGAAATCTTGAAAAAGATGAAGAAAACCGCCGAAGACTACCTCGGTGAAGCAGTGACTGAAGCGGTGATCACCGTTCCGGCCTACTTCAACGACAGCCAGCGCCAGGCGACCAAAGATGCCGGTCGTATTGCTGGCCTGGACGTAAAACGTATCATCAACGAACCAACCGCAGCCGCTCTGGCCTACGGTATGGACAAGGCCAAGGGCGATCACACCGTGATCGTTTACGACCTGGGTGGCGGTACCTTCGACGTTTCCGTGATCGAAATCGCTGAAGTCGATGGCGAGCACCAGTTCGAAGTGTTGGCCACCAATGGCGACACGTTCCTGGGTGGTGAAGACTTTGACATTCGTCTGATCGACTACCTCGTTGACGAATTCAAGAAAGAAAGCGGCATGAACCTCAAAGGTGACCCGCTGGCCATGCAGCGCCTGAAAGAAGCCGCTGAGAAAGCCAAGATCGAACTGTCTTCGAGCAATTCGACCGACGTGAACCTGCCGTACATCACTGCAGATGCCACCGGTCCTAAGCACTTGAACGTGAAAATCTCCCGCGCCAAGCTGGAGTCGCTGGTAGAAGACCTGGTTCAACGCACCATCGAGCCTTGCCGCATTGCGCTGAAAGACTCGGGTATCGACGTTGGCGCGATCAACGACGTGATCCTGGTCGGCGGTCAGACCCGTATGCCACTGGTTCAGAAGCTGGTTACCGAGTTCTTCGGTAAAGAAGCGCGTAAAGACGTGAACCCGGACGAAGCGGTTGCCATGGGTGCTGCCATCCAGGGCGCGGTATTGGCCGGCGACGTGAAAGACGTTCTGCTGCTCGACGTTAGCCCGCTGACCCTGGGTATCGAAACCATGGGTGGCGTGATGACCGCGCTGATCGAGAAAAACACCACGATTCCTACCAAGAAATCGCAAGTGTTCTCGACTGCCGACGACAATCAGGGCGCCGTGACCATTCACGTGCTGCAAGGTGAGCGTAAGCAAGCCGGTCAGAACAAGTCCCTGGGCAAGTTCGACCTGGCCGAGATTCCACCAGCACCACGTGGCGTGCCACAAATTGAAGTGACCTTCGACATCGACGCCAACGGCATTCTGCACGTAGGCGCCAAAGACAAGGCCACCGGCAAGACTCAGTCGATCGTGATCAAGGCAAACTCGGGTCTGTCCGAGGAAGAAATTCAGCAGATGATTCGTGATGCTGAAGCCAACGCTGACGAAGACCGCAAGTTCGAAGAGCTGGCCGCTGCCCGCAACCAGGGTGATGCACTGGTTCACTCGACGCGCAAAATGATCGCTGACGCTGGCGACAAAGTGACTGCTGAAGAGAAAACTGCAATCGAAGCCGCCGTAGTTGCCCTGGAAGCCGCCGTTAAAGGCGACGACAAGGCTGCTATCGAAGCCAAGGTTGAAGAGCTGTCGAAAGTCTCTGCGCCAGTGGCTCAGAAAATGTACGCCGAACAAGGCCAGCCGGCTGACGGTGCTGCACACCAGGCAGAACCTGAAGCCAAGCACGACGATGTTGTCGATGCTGAGTTCGAAGAAGTCAAAGACCAGAAGTAACTTGGTCGCCCGGTTGACCGCTCACAAGCGGTGACTGGTAGGATGTCGCCGCGCGGGAGCTTGCTCCCGCGTTGGCGTGTCTGGGGTACGCGAATTTTTACAGCATGCGACGACGCTCGGATGCTGGCGGTGTGATCGGGAATGCTCCTGCTTTCCGGACGACAGTCACCGCGTTTTTGGCCGGTTGCCGGCTGAAAGCAGTAACGACCAGGATCGTTGAATTGACGTGAGTTGGGTCCGGGCCTGTATTGGGGCTCAACGAGTTTGGCAAGGCTCAGGAGGGTTTTGCCGGACGTCCTTAAGAGTGCAAAGACTTATGGCAAAGCGTGACTATTACGAAGTGTTGGGTGTGGAGCGCGGCTCCAGCGAGGCGGACCTGAAAAAGGCTTACCGTCGCCTGGCAATGAAGCACCACCCGGACCGTAATCCGGATAACAAAGAATCCGAAGAGCTGTTCAAAGAGGCCAATGAGGCCTACGAATGCCTATGTGATCCAAACAAGCGTGCCGCTTACGATCAGTACGGCCATGCCGGTGTCGACCCAAGCATGGGCGGCGGCGGTGCAGGTTTTGGTGGTCAGAACTTCTCGGATATTTTCGGCGACGTGTTCAGCGACTTCTTTGGCGGCGGCCGTGGTGGCCAGCGTGGCGGTGCCCAGCGCGGTAGCGACCTACGTTACACCTTGGAGCTGAACCTGGAAGAAGCGGTGCGTGGCACCAGCGTCAATATCCGTGTTCCGACGCTGGTCAATTGCAAGCCGTGCGACGGTTCGGGCGCCAAGAAAGGCTCCTCGCCGATCACTTGCCCGACCTGCGGCGGTATCGGCCAGGTGCGTATGCAGCAAGGCTTCTTCTCGGTGCAGCAGACCTGCCCGCGCTGCCATGGCCAGGGCAAGATCATTTCCGATCCGTGCGACTCGTGCCACGGCGAAGGGCGTGTCGAAGAGTACAAGACCCTCTCGGTGAAAGTGCCGGCGGGTGTTGATACCGGTGACCGCATTCGTCTGTCGGGTGAAGGCGAGGCGGGCACTCAGGGCGGCCCGACGGGCGACCTGTACGTGGTGATCAATGTGCGCGAGCACTCGATCTTCCAGCGCGACGGCAAGCATCTGTTCTGTGAAGTGCCGATCAGTTTCGTCGACGCGGCTCTGGGTGGCGAGCTTGAGATTCCGACGCTGGACGGTCGGGTCAAGCTGAAGATTCCTGAGGGTACGCAGACCGGCAAGCAGTTCCGTATCCGTGGCAAAGGCGTTGCGCCGGTGCGCGGTGGCGGTGCTGGCGATCTGATGTGTCGTGTGGCGGTGGAGACGCCGGTGAACCTGGGTCGTCGTCAGCGCGAACTGCTGGAAGAATTCCGCAGCTCCCTGGCCGGCGATGACACTCATTCGCCAAAGACCACTGGTTGGTTCGAAGGCGTGAAGCGTTTCTTCGGCGACCTGTAAGGAAGTGAGTATGCGACGTATCGCGGTGATGGGCGCTGCCGGGCGCATGGGCAAAACCCTGATCGAGGCCGTACAGGCGCGCTCGCCGGCCTCCGGGCTGACAGCGGCGATTGTTCGTCCCGGCAGCACCTTGATTGGTGCGGACGCGGGTGAGTTGGCGTCCCTGGGGCGGATCGGCGTTTCGTTGTCCGGCAATCTGGAACAGGTCGCCGACGAATTCGACGTGCTGATCGATTTCACCCTGCCGGACGTGATGCTGAAAAACCTGGCGTTCTGCCGCAAGGCGGGCAAGGCCATGGTGATCGGCACGACCGGTCTGAGCGCCGAGCAAAAGCAGCTGCTGGTGGAGGCGGGCAAGGATATTCCTATCGTGTTCGCGGCCAACTTCAGCGTCGGTGTCAATCTGTCGCTGAAGTTGCTCGACATGGCAGCGCGCGTGATGGGCGATGAGGCTGACATCGAGATCATCGAGACGCATCACCGGCACAAGATCGATGCGCCGTCGGGTACGGCGTTGCGCATGGGTGAGGCAATTGCCGATGCCCTTGGGCGTGATCTGTCGAAAGTGGCGGTGTACGGCCGCGAGGGTCACACCGGTGCTCGTGCTCACGACACCATCGGTTTTGCCACCGTTCGCGGCGGTGACGTGGTGGGTGATCACACCGTGCTGTTCGCGACCGAGGGTGAGCGTCTTGAGATCACCCACAAGGCGTCGAGTCGCATGACGTTCGCCAAGGGTGCTGTACGTGCGGCGCTGTGGCTGGACGGTCGTACGCCGGCCTTGTACGACATGCGTGACGTGCTGGATCTGCATTAAGAAGTAGCTAAAACGGGGTCTCAGGAATATGCTGAGGCCCCGTTTTTACCCGCTAAGCGACGTCCTGTCGCATTCCCCTGCCTTTAAGGCTCATTAGCGGTGGACCAAAAAAGCCTTTTTCTGTAAGCTACAGCTTTAGTGTGTCCACTAAAAGCGCGCAGAATAATTCGGTGAAGAAGCGGGGTGACGTGTCCATACGTCACTCCGCTTTTTTACAACCTGCGATCGCCCTTTCAGGCTTTATTTACGGGAGGTCTTCTTGACTAAGCCAGCCATACTCGCCCTTGCTGATGGCAGCATTTTTCGCGGCGAAGCCATTGGAGCCGACGGTCAGACCGTTGGAGAGGTGGTGTTCAACACCGCCATGACCGGCTATCAGGAAATCCTTACTGATCCTTCCTACGCCCAACAGATCGTTACCCTGACCTATCCGCACATCGGCAACACCGGTACTACACCGGAAGACGCCGAGTCTGATCGTGTCTGGTCGGCTGGCCTGGTCATCCGTGACCTGCCACTGGTAGCGAGCAACTGGCGTAACACGATGTCCCTGTCCGATTACCTGAAAGCCAATAACGTTGTGGCGATCGCCGGTATCGATACGCGTCGTCTGACACGCATCCTGCGTGAAAAAGGTTCGCAGAACGGCTGCATCATGGCCGGTGACAACATCTCCGAAGAAGCAGCGATTGCAGCGGCCCAAGGTTTCCCTGGCCTGAAAGGCATGGACCTGGCGAAAGTCGTCAGCACCAAGGAAAAGTACGAGTGGCGCTCCACTGTCTGGGACTTGAAGACCGACAGCCACGCGACCATCGAAGCTTCCGAGCTGCCGTACCACGTTGTGGCCTACGACTACGGTATCAAGCACAACATCCTGCGCATGCTGGTCGAGCGCGGTTGCCGCGTGACCGTGGTGCCGGCGCAAACCCCGGCCAGCGATGTACTGGCCCTGCAGCCGGACGGTGTGTTCCTGTCCAACGGCCCGGGTGACCCGGAGCCTTGCGACTACGCCATCAAGGCGATCAAGGAAGTGCTGGAAACCGAGATCCCGGTATTCGGCATCTGCCTCGGCCACCAGTTGCTGGCCCTGGCCTCCGGCGCCAAGACCCTGAAAATGGGCCACGGCCACCACGGTGCCAACCACCCGGTGCAGGACCTGGACACTGGCGTCGTGATGATCACCAGCCAGAACCACGGTTTTGCGGTGGATGAAGCGACGCTGCCGGGCAACGTCCGGGCGATTCACAAGTCGCTGTTCGACGGTTCCCTGCAAGGCATCGAGCGCACCGACAAGAGCGCGTTCAGCTTCCAGGGCCACCCTGAAGCAAGCCCGGGCCCGAACGACGTAGCGCCGCTGTTCGACCGTTTCATCAATGAGATGGCCAAGCGACGCTAAGTGAGTGGCCCGAGGGTGGCCCGGGAAACCGGCGGCCCCCTCGGGCTCTTCAAAGATTGTTCAAGACGGCTTGCCGACTGACCTGCGGATTTGAGTGACAAACCCATGCCAAAACGTACAGACATAAAAAGCATCCTGATTCTCGGCGCTGGCCCGATCGTGATCGGCCAGGCCTGCGAATTCGACTACTCCGGCGCCCAGGCCTGTAAAGCTCTGCGCGAAGAGGGCTATCGCGTCATCCTGGTGAACTCCAACCCGGCCACCATCATGACCGACCCGGACATGGCCGACGCCACCTACATCGAGCCGATCAAGTGGCAGACCGTTGCCAAGATCATCGAAAAAGAGCGTCCGGACGCGCTGCTGCCGACCATGGGCGGCCAGACCGCCCTGAACTGCGCACTGGACCTGGAGCGCGAAGGCGTCCTGGAGAAGTTCGGCGTAGAGATGATCGGCGCCAATGCCGACACCATCGACAAGGCTGAAGACCGTTCGCGTTTCGACAAGGCCATGAAGTCCATCGGTCTTGACTGCCCGCGTTCCGGTATCGCCCACAGCATGGAAGAGGCCAATGCGGTCCTGGAGCGCTTGGGCTTCCCGTGCATCATCCGTCCGTCCTTCACCATGGGCGGCACCGGCGGCGGTATCGCCTACAACCGTGAAGAATTCGAAGAAATCTGCGCCCGTGGCCTGGACTTGTCTCCGACCAAAGAGCTGCTGATCGACGAATCCCTGATCGGCTGGAAAGAATATGAGATGGAGGTTGTCCGCGATAAGAAGGACAACTGCATCATCGTCTGCTCGATCGAAAACTTTGACCCGATGGGCGTGCACACCGGTGACTCGATCACTGTTGCGCCGGCGCAGACCCTGACAGACAAGGAATACCAGATCATGCGTAACGCCTCGTTGGCGGTGCTGCGTGAGATTGGCGTGGAAACCGGTGGCTCCAACGTCCAGTTCGGCATCTGCCCGGACACTGGCCGCATGGTTGTGATCGAGATGAACCCGCGTGTATCGCGCTCTTCGGCGCTGGCATCGAAAGCTACCGGCTTCCCGATTGCGCGCATCGCTGCCAAGCTGGCGATCGGTTACACATTGGACGAGCTGCAGAACGAAATCACTGGCGGTGCAACACCGGCGTCCTTCGAGCCGTCGATCGACTACGTCGTCACCAAGCTGCCACGCTTCGCTTTCGAGAAATTCCCGAAAGCCGACGCCCGCCTGACCACTCAGATGAAGTCGGTCGGCGAAGTCATGGCCATCGGCCGGACCTTCCAGGAGTCCCTGCAGAAAGCCCTGCGCGGCCTGGAAGTGGGCGTTTGCGGTCTGGATGAAAAGCTCGACCTGAGCAACCCGGAAAGCATGAGCGTGCTCAAGCGCGAACTGACCGTGCCGGGTGCCGAGCGTATTTGGTACGTGGCCGATGCTTTCCGCGCCGGCATGACCGTCGAAGACATCTTCGGCATGAACATGATCGACCCGTGGTTCCTGGTACAGATCGAAGATCTGATCAAGGAAGAAGAGAAGGTCAAGACCCTCGGTCTGTCCTCCATCGACCGCGACCTGATGTTCCGCCTCAAGCGCAAAGGCTTCTCCGACATGCGTTTGGCCAAGCTGCTGGGCGTGACCGAGAAGAACCTGCGCACCCATCGCCACAAGCTGGATATCTTCCCGGTCTACAAGCGCGTTGATACCTGCGCGGCCGAGTTCGCCACCGACACCGCGTATATGTACTCCACCTACGAGGAGGAGTGCGAAGCAGCGCCGTCGGGCCGCGACAAAATCATGATTCTAGGTGGCGGTCCAAACCGTATCGGCCAAGGCATCGAGTTCGATTATTGCTGCGTACACGCCGCTCTCGCCCTGCGCGAAGACGGGTACGAGACCATCATGGTCAACTGCAACCCTGAAACTGTTTCCACCGACTACGACACCTCCGACCGTCTGTACTTCGAGCCGGTAACGCTGGAAGACGTACTGGAAATCTGCCGCGTCGAGAAGCCAAAAGGCGTGATCGTCCAGTACGGCGGCCAAACCCCGTTGAAACTGGCTCGTGCACTTGAAGCTGCTGGCGTACCGATCATCGGCACCAGCCCTGACGCTATCGACCGCGCCGAAGACCGTGAACGCTTCCAGCAGATGGTTGAGCGTCTGAATCTGCGTCAGCCGCCAAACGCCACTGTGCGCAGCGAAGACGAAGCGATCCGCGCAGCCAGCAAGATCGGTTACCCGTTGGTGGTGCGTCCGTCCTACGTACTGGGCGGCCGGGCGATGGAAATCGTCTACGAAGAAGACGAACTCAAGCGTTACCTGCGTGATGCGGTGAAAGTGTCCAACGACAGCCCGGTGCTGCTGGACCACTTCCTCAACTGTGCCATCGAGATGGACGTGGATGCGGTCTGCGACGGCACCGACGTGGTGATCGGCGCGATCATGCAGCACATCGAACAGGCTGGCGTTCACTCCGGTGACTCCGCTTGCTCGCTGCCGCCATACTCGCTGCCTGCACACATCCAGG
The DNA here is from genome assembly GCF_052682255.1 of Pseudomonas sp. 32A. Lineage (NCBI taxonomy): Bacteria > Pseudomonadati > Pseudomonadota > Gammaproteobacteria > Pseudomonadales > Pseudomonadaceae > Pseudomonas > Pseudomonas sp. 32A. The sequence goes on from NZ_JBQYLY010000001.1 coordinate 672,189, forward strand.
ACGAGATGCGCGAACAGGTCAAGAAAATGGCCCTGGAGCTGGGCGTGGTCGGCCTGATGAACGTGCAGTTGGCGCTGCAAGGCGAAGACATCTACGTCATCGAAGTCAACCCGCGCGCTTCGCGTACCGTACCGTTTGTTTCCAAGTGCATCGGTGTGTCCCTGGCGATGATTGCTGCTCGTGTGATGGCCGGTAAGACGTTGAAGGAAATCGGCTTCACCAAGGAAATCATTCCGAACTTCTACAGTGTGAAAGAGGCGGTGTTCCCATTCGCCAAATTCCCTGGTGTGGACCCGATCCTGGGCCCAGAGATGAAGTCCACCGGTGAAGTCATGGGCGTGGGCGATACCTTCGGTGAAGCGTTCGCCAAGGCCCAGATGGGCGCCAGCGAAGTGCTGCCGACCGGCGGTACTGCGTTCATCAGCGTGCGCGATGATGACAAGCCGCTGGTTGCAGGCGTGGCCCGTGATCTGATCAACTTGGGCTTCGAAGTCGTGGCTACTGCCGGGACCGCCAAGCTGATCGAGGCTGCCGGCCTGAAAGTACGTCGCGTGAACAAAGTGACGGAAGGCCGTCCGCACGTGGTCGACATGATCAAGAATGACGAAGTCACCCTGATCATCAACACTACCGAGGGTCGCCAGTCGATCGCGGACTCCTACTCCATTCGTCGTAACGCCTTGCAGCACAAGATCTACTGCACCACTACCATTGCTGCTGGCGAAGCTATCTGCGAAGCGCTCAAGTTCGGTCCTGAAAAAACCGTGCGTCGCTTGCAGGATCTACACGCAGGATTGAAGGCATGATCAAATACCCAATGACCGTCCAGGGCGCAAAAGCCCTGGAAGAAGAACACGCCCACCTGACCAAGGTCGTCCGTCCGAAGCTGAGCCAGGACATCGGCACGGCCCGGGAATTGGGTGACCTGAAGGAAAACGCTGAATACCATGCTGCCCGCGAGCAGCAAGGTATGGTCGAGGCGCGGATCCGTGATATCGAAGGCCGTATGCAGAATGCGGTGATCATCGATGTCACTACCATCCCGCATACCGGCAAGGTGATTTTCGGTACCACCGTGGAAATTGCCAACGTCGAGACTGACGAAAGCGTGGTTTACCACATCGTGGGTGAAGACGAGGCCGACTTCAAGCTCGGCAAGATCTCCGTCGGTTCGCCGCTGGCCCGCGCCTTGATTGCCAAGGAAGAAGGTGATGTGGTGGCCGTCAAGACGCCTGGTGGCGTGATCGAGTACGAGATTGTCGAAGTTCGTCACATCTGAAAGACGGCGCCCGCTTCATGCGGGCGCCATGCTTTGGCAGTTTGCCCAGATGCTTTGGGTTGGCGGCCTATGGCTGTTACACATTGGTGTTCTGCCGGTGCTGGGCCTGATAGGCCTGGCACCGTTGCTGATCGATGAGGTCGGCGGATTACTGAGTGCGTTGCTGGTGGGGTTTGCAGCGGCGTGCGTGACGCTTCAGGCGCTGGTGCTGATCAAGGCCGAAGGCTTGGAGAGTTTGTGGCGGGATATACGCGGGCAACTGCTGTTGATGGCGCTGTATGCGTGCGCAATGTTTTGCGTAGTGCGCATCTTTCTGCCGGAAGCGTTGCGCTGGCAGCTGTTCAGCTATCTTGTGCTAGGGTTTTCCGGGTTGGTGCTGGTTGTACAGCCGGCGCCAGGATGGAGCGGCAGGGCGCGCGAAGCACGCCCGTGACCCTTTGTTTCACTTGAAGCGGTGTACGTTCGACAGTTGCTTGTTGGCGCTGAAGTTCTTGCGATACAGCAGTGCCATCTTGCCGATGACCTGAACCAGGTCCGCTTTGCCAGCCTTGCACAGTTCTGCAATGGCTGCCAGGCGCGCCTCGCGATCAAGGATGCTGACCTTGATTTTGATTAGTTCGTGATCGCCCAATGCGCGTTCAAGTTCGGCTAACACACCTTCAGTCAAACCGTTGTCAGCCACAATCAAAACTGGTTTCAGATGGTGGCCAATGGATTTGTACTGTTTCTTCTGCTCTTGAGTGAGCGGCATAATCTGACCCCTGCGTCTGATCTTGTAAAAAGCGGCGGCCAGTTTACCCGAGCGAGTCCGGGACCGCCCAGTTAATCACGACCCGTTTTATTTTCGAGGTGGCCCGTGGCCCGTTCCAAAACTAGCCTTAAGTGGCTGCAAGAGCATTTCAACGACCCTTACGTCAAAATGGCGCAAAAGGATGGCTACCGCTCCCGGGCCAGCTACAAGCTGCTGGAGATCCAGGAAAAGGACAAGTTGATCCGTCCTGGCATGAGTGTGATCGACCTGGGTGCCGCCCCGGGTGGCTGGTCCCAGGTGACCAGTCGTCTGATTGGTGGGCAGGGTCGTTTGATCGCTTCCGATATTCTGGAAATGGACAGTATCCCCGACGTGACCTTCGTTCACGGCGATTTTACCCAGGATGAAGTGCTGGCACAGATCCTGGAAGCCGTCGGTAATTCGCAGGTAGACCTTGTGATTTCCGATATGGCCCCCAATATGAGTGGATTACCGGCTGTTGATATGCCGCGAGCCATGTTCCTGTGCGAATTGGCACTGGATCTGGCGGGACGGGTACTGCGTCCGGGTGGTGACTTCTTGGTCAAGGTCTTCCAGGGTGAAGGCTTCGACGAGTATCACAAGAACATCCGCAAGCTGTTCGACAAGGTACAGACACGCAAGCCTGACTCTTCCCGGGACAGGTCCCGTGAGCAGTATTTGCTGGGTCGCGGGTTCCGTGGCATTGAAGGCGCTGCCAGTGAAGAGCGTTTTTGAGAAATTGACGGAGGCGATAGGTTTTTTTATATCGCTTTCGTCACGAAGCTTTACGAATATTGTGTAGTCAAAGTTTCACAAAGGGTTACAGACGGCGCCTGCCAGAGTTGTAGGTAATGTAGTAAGTTAGGCCGGTGAATATCATGCGAAGCACGCGCCAGTAGCGGAGCTTGCTTCAGAGGGTAGTTAATTGAACGATATGGCAAAGAATCTGATCCTGTGGTTGATCATCGCGGCTGTCCTCGTGACGGTGATGAACAACTTCTCCAGCCCTAACGAGCCGCAGACCCTCAACTATTCCGACTTCATCCAGCAAGTTAAGGATGGCAAGGTCGAGCGCGTAGCAGTTGATGGCTATGTGATTACCGGCAAGCGCAACGATGGCGACAGCTTCAAGACCATTCGTCCGGCAATCCAGGACAATGGCCTTATCGGCGACCTGGTGGATAACCACGTAGTCGTCGAAGGCAAGCAGCCTGAGCAGCAGAGCATCTGGACCCAGCTCCTGGTGGCCAGCTTCCCGATCCTGGTGATCATCGCCGTGTTCATGTTCTTCATGCGCCAGATGCAAGGTGGTGCGGGAGGCAAGGGCGGGCCGATGAGTTTCGGCAAGAGCAAGGCGCGCCTGCTCTCCGAAGACCAGGTGAAAACTACCCTGGCTGACGTTGCTGGTTGCGACGAAGCCAAGGAAGAAGTGGGCGAACTGGTTGAATTCCTGCGGGATCCGGGCAAGTTCCAGCGCCTGGGTGGTCGTATTCCTCGCGGCGTGCTGATGGTTGGCCCGCCAGGTACCGGTAAAACCCTGCTGGCCAAGGCCATTGCCGGCGAAGCCAAAGTACCTTTCTTCACCATTTCCGGTTCCGACTTCGTCGAAATGTTCGTCGGTGTCGGTGCCAGCCGTGTTCGCGACATGTTCGAACAGGCCAAGAAGCACGCCCCGTGCATCATCTTCATCGATGAAATCGACGCCGTTGGTCGCCATCGTGGCGCCGGCATGGGCGGCGGTCATGATGAGCGTGAGCAGACTCTTAACCAGTTGCTGGTTGAGATGGACGGTTTCGAAATGAACGACGGCATCATCGTAATCGCCGCAACCAACCGTCCAGACGTACTCGACCCTGCGCTGCTGCGTCCGGGCCGTTTCGACCGTCAGGTTGTGGTTGGTCTGCCGGACATTCGTGGTCGTGAACAAATCCTGAAAGTGCACATGCGCAAAGTGCCAATGGGCGACGACGTGGCTCCGGCCGTGATTGCCCGTGGTACTCCAGGCTTCTCCGGTGCCGACCTTGCCAACCTGGTGAACGAAGCGTCGCTGTTCGCTGCCCGTACCGGCAAACGCATCGTTGAAATGAAAGAGTTCGAGCTGGCGAAAGACAAGATCATGATGGGCGCCGAGCGCAAATCCATGGTCATGTCCGAGAAAGAGAAGCAGAACACTGCCTATCACGAGGCGGGTCACGCCATTGTTGGTCGCGTCGTGCCTGAGCATGACCCTGTCTACAAAGTATCGATCATTCCTCGTGGCCGAGCGCTGGGCGTCACCATGTTCCTGCCGGAAGAGGATCGGTACAGCCTCTCCAAGCGTGCCTTGATCAGCCAGATCTGCTCGCTGTATGGCGGCCGGATCGCGGAAGAGATGACCTTGGGCTTTGATGGTGTTACCACCGGCGCGTCCAACGACATCATGCGTGCGAGCCAGATTGCACGGAACATGGTGACCAAGTGGGGTCTGTCGGAAAAACTCGGTCCTTTGATGTATGCCGAGGAAGAAGGCGAAGTATTCCTGGGTCGCGGTGGTGGCGGTCAAGCTGCCAGCTTCTCCGGTGAGACAGCCAAGCTGATCGACTCCGAAGTGCGCAGCATCATTGACCAGTGCTACGGCACGGCCAAGCAGATCCTCACCGATAACCGCGACAAGCTCGACGCCATGGCTGATGCCCTGATGAAGTACGAGACCATTGATGCCGATCAGATTGACGACATCATGGCTGGTCGTACGCCTCGCGAGCCTCGCGATTGGGAAGGTGGTTCGGGGACTTCGGGTACGCCTCCAGTGGTACAGAACGAACGCCCTGAAGCTCCAATCGGCGGCCCGGCTGCTGACCATTAAGGTTTGAAATGACTTCTGCGTTGTCCTCGACCCGGTTGCCTTGCGGCAGCCGGGTTCTTGATTTGGCCCGTACGCACGTGATGGGCATTCTTAACGTAACCCCTGATTCCTTTTCCGATGGCGGTCGCTTCAGTCAGCTTGATGCTGCGTTGCGCCACGCGGAAGCCATGGTGGCTGCCGGTGCGACCTTGATTGACGTGGGCGGCGAGTCGACCCGTCCCGGGGCTCGCGCGGTTTCTCCCCTTGAGGAGTTGGAGCGTGTTGCGCCGATTGTCGAGCGCATCCATCGAGAGCTGGATGTCATCATCTCTGTCGACACCTCTACACCGGCTGTCATGCGTGAAACCGCGCGGCTGGGTGCAGGGTTGATCAACGATGTGCGCTCCCTGCAACGTGATGGTGCTCTGGATGCAGCTGCCGCCACGGGGTTGCCGGTTTGCCTGATGCATATGCTCGGTGAGCCGGGCACGATGCAGGACGACCCGCATTACGACGACCTGGTCGGTGAAGTGAAAGATTTCCTTGCCGGGCGCATGGCTCAATGCGCCGCAGTGGGGATTGCCCCCGAGCGGATAATCCTCGATCCGGGATTTGGTTTTGCCAAGACCTTGCAGCACAATTTAAGCCTGTTCAAGCATATGGAAGCCCTGCATGCCCTTGGTCGCCCTTTGTTGGTTGGGGTTTCGCGCAAGAGCATGATAGGTCTGGCGTTGAATCGCCCGGTGGGTGAGCGGCTGCATGGCGGCCTGGCACTTGCGGCACTTGCCGTGGTCAAGGGTGCACGTATCTTGCGCGTCCATGACGTCGCCGAGACAATAGATGTAGTGCGGATGATCGCAGCGGTTGAATCAGCCGAATAAGAATGATGGAGCACTTATGACTAAAAAGTATTTTGGCACCGATGGCATTCGCGGTCGGGTCGGCGAATTCCCGATTACTCCCGATTTCATGCTCAAGTTGGGCTGGGCTGCCGGCATGGCGTTCCGCAGTATGGGGGCCTGCCGCATCCTGGTGGGTAAAGACACGCGTATCTCGGGCTATATGTTTGAGTCCGCGCTGGAGGCCGGGCTGTCCGCTGCCGGCGCTGATGTAATGCTGCTGGGGCCGATGCCTACGCCGGCGATTGCTTACCTGACGCGTACCTTCCACGCTGAAGCCGGTATTGTGATCAGTGCCTCGCACAATCCTCACGATGACAACGGCATCAAGTTCTTCTCGGGCCAAGGCACCAAGCTGCCGGACGAGATTGAGCACATGATCGAAGAATTGCTCGATGCGCCGATGACCGTCGTCGAATCGAGCAAGTTGGGCAAGGTTTCACGGATTAACGACGCTTCCGGTCGTTACATCGAATTCTGCAAAAGCAGCGTGCCAAGCAGCACCAATTTTGCCGGGCTGAAAGTCGTTATCGACTGTGCCCACGGCGCGACCTACAAAGTCGCACCGAGTGTGTTCAAGGAGCTTGGTGCAGACGTTACTGTGCTGTCGGCTCAGCCGAACGGCTTGAACATCAACGACAACTGCGGCTCAACCCACATGGGGCAGTTGCAGGCGGCTGTCCTGGCTGAGCATGCCGACTTGGGTATCGCGTTCGATGGTGATGGCGACCGCGTATTGATGGTCGACCACACTGGCGCGATCGTCGATGGCGACGACCTGTTGTTCATTATTGCCCGTGACCTGCACGAGCGTAACAAGCTGCAAGGTGGTGTCGTCGGCACCTTGATGAGTAATCTGGGGTTGGAGCTGGCCCTGGCAGATCTGGGTATTCCGTTTGTGCGCGCCAATGTCGGTGACCGCTACGTGATCGCTGATCTGCTGGAGCGTAATTGGCAGGTGGGTGGCGAAAACTCCGGGCATATCGTCTGCTTCCAGCATACGACTACCGGGGATGCGATCATCGCCGCGCTGCAGGTGCTGCTGGCGCTGCGTCGTCGCAAAGAAAGCCTGGCCCAGGCGCGCCAGGCGTTGCGCAAGTGCCCTCAAGTACTGCTCAACGTGCGCTTTGCGGGTGGGGACAACCCTATCGAGCATCCGGCTGTCAAAGAGGCCAGCGAGCGCGTCACTGTCGCCATGGCGGGTCGTGGTCGGGTCTTGTTGCGCAAGTCGGGTACCGAGCCTTTGGTGCGTGTCATGGTCGAAGGCGAGGACGAAACACAGGTTCGCGGCTATGCCGAAGAGCTGGCAAAACTGGTAACTGAAGTTTGCGCCTGAATTCGGCTTGCCAGTGATGATGTGGTTGGGTAACATCTGCGCCCACTTTGACCGACGAGGTACAGCATGCGTCGCACTATGGTAGCTGGTAACTGGAAGATGCACGGTACCCGCGCCAGTGTCGCTGAGCTGATCAACGGCCTTCGTCACTTGGCCTTGCCTAGCGGTGTTGATGTCGCGGTATTCCCGCCTTGCTTGTATATCAATCAAGTGATTGATGGCTTGAAAGGTAAGTCGATCCAGGTCGGCGCGCAGAACTCTGCGGTGGAATCCATGCAAGGTGCGTTGACCGGTGAGATTGCACCGAGTCAGCTGGTTGATGCGGGTTGTTCCCTGGTGCTTGTTGGGCACTCCGAGCGCCGCCAGATCATGGGCGAGCGTGATGGGACACTCAATCGCAAATTCGCAGCGGCACAGGCTTGTGGCTTGATTCCGGTGTTGTGCATAGGGGAGACCCTTGAGCAACGAGAGTCCGGTAAAACTCTTGAGGTTGTCGGGCGTCAGCTGGGCAGCATCATCGAGGAGCTGGGAGTCGGTGCCTTTGCAAATGCAGTAATCGCTTACGAGCCGGTCTGGGCCATTGGCACCGGGCTGACTGCTTCGCCGCAACAGGCGCAGGATGTGCACGCAGCCATCCGCGCGCAGTTGGCGGCAGAGAATTCTGAGGTCGCACGAGGTGTGCGGCTTCTATACGGCGGCAGCGTGAAGGCGGCCAATGCGGTCGAACTGTTCGGCATGCCGGATATCGATGGGGGGCTCATTGGTGGAGCTTCCCTGAATGCAGATGAGTTCGGTGCGATTTGTCGCGCCGCGGGAAACTGAAAAAATGCTGGAAACAGTCATCGTTGTTTTTCATCTGCTGGGTGCACTGGGCGTAGTTGCTCTGGTTTTGCTGCAGCAGGGTAAAGGTGCGGACGCTGGTGCGTCTTTCGGGGCAGGTGCTTCAAATACTGTGTTCGGAAGCCAAGGTTCCTCTACCTTTCTTAGTAAGTTTACTGCTATACTTGCCGCCGGTTTCTTCATAACCAGCTTGGGGTTAGGTTACTTTGCTAAAGAGAAAGCTCATGTGCTGACTCAAGTAGGTCTCCCAAACCCAGCAGTGTTGGAAGTACCAAAAGCAAAATCGGCTTCTGATGATGTCCCGGTGCTTCAAGAGCAAAAGTCGGCTACTCCAGCGACTGACGTACCTCCAGCTCAAGAGCAGAAGTAAGAAGGTTGTAAACGCTGTATTGCCGAGGTGGTGGAATTGGTAGACACGCAACCTTGAGGTGGTTGTGCCCATAGGGTGTAGGGGTTCGAGTCCCCTTCTCGGTACCAATTATCAGGAGAGCCCGCTGTTGCGGGCTTTCTTGTAGGTGGAAGGTTACATTGACCCTGTAAGGGATCGGTCGTATACTTCCGCCCCAGCTTTGTCGCGGGGTGGAGCAGTCTGGTAGCTCGTCGGGCTCATAACCCGAAGGTCGTCGGTTCAAATCCGGCCCCCGCAACCAGTTTTAGCGGAGCCCCTTTTAAGGGGCTTTTTGTTAGCTGGACACTTTCAACGCCGCTGTTCGACGGCGTTTCAAGGATGGGCGTTTCGCCCATTTTTTTATTTTGCACAGCATGCACATACATGCACGAGGGGGTTCAGGTGTCGAGCAAGCTAGAAGAGTTGCAGGCCTTGTTGGCCCCGGTGGTCGTGGCCCTAGGCTATGAATGCTGGGGTATTGAGTTTTCGGCTCAAGGTCGCCACTCAATGTTGCGCGTTTATATCGATAAAGAGGGCGGCGTGCTGGTGGACGATTGTGCCATTGTCAGCCGTCAGATCAGCGGTGTCCTGGATGTTGAAGATCCGATCTCCGTTGAATACACCCTCGAAGTTTCCTCGCCTGGCATGGAACGCCCACTGTTCACTATTGATCAGTTTGCAAAATTTGCCGGTGAACAAGTGAAGATCAAGCTGCGCTCTCCCTTTGAAGGGCGACGCAACTTTCAGGGCCTTCTGCGCGGTGTAGAAGAGCAGGACGTCGTGGTGCAGGTAGAAGACCATGAGTTCCTGTTGCCGATCGATATGATCGACAAGGCCAACATTATTCCCAGTTTTGACTGAGACGCGGATCCCGCGGATCCAATGGCTTGCGAAAGGCGAGGCGTACGATGAGCAAAGAAGTACTGCTGGTTGTTGAGTCGGTATCCAATGAAAAGGGCGTACCGGCAAACGTGATTTTTGAAGCGTTGGAGCTGGCCCTGGCCACTGCTACCAAAAAGCGTTTTGAAGACGAAGTTGATCTGCGTGTGGAAATCAACCGCCACACCGGTGCCTACGAGACTTTCCGTCGCTGGACGGTCGTCGAAGAAGCCGATCTTGATGATCCGGCCATCGAAACCTGGCCGAGCAAGGTTGCTGAAACGCATCCGGGCGCCCAGGTCGGTGATGTCGTTGAAGAAAAGATCGAATCCATCGAGTTCGGCCGCATCGCTGCACAGACTGCCAAGCAAGTCATCGTGCAGAAGGTCCGCGAAGCCGAGCGCGCTCAAGTCGTTGACGCTTATCGCGAGCGCCTGGGGGAAATCATCTCCGGCACCGTGAAAAAAGTCACCCGCGACAACGTGATCGTCGACCTGGGTAACAACGCTGAAGCGTTGCTGGCCCGCGAAGACATCATTTCTCGCGAAACTTTCCGGGTTGGCGTGCGTTTGCGTGCGCTGCTCAAGGAAATCCGCACCGAGAACCGCGGCCCTCAGTTGATCCTGTCGCGTACCGCGCCGGAAATGCTGATCGAGTTGTTCCGCATCGAAGTGCCGGAAATTGCCGAAGGCCTGATCGAAGTCATGGCTGCGTCCCGCGATCCGGGTTCGCGCGCCAAGATCGCGGTCCGCTCCAAGGACAAACGCATCGACCCGCAAGGTGCTTGCATTGGTATGCGCGGTTCGCGCGTCCAGGCAGTGTCGGGCGAATTGGGCGGTGAGCGTGTGGACATCGTCCTGTGGGACGATAACCCGGCGCAGTTTGTGATCAACGCAATGTCGCCTGCTGAAGTGGCGGCAATTATCGTTGACGAGGATGCCCATGCAATGGACATCGCCGTTGGCGCAGACAATCTGGCTCAGGCCATCGGTCGCGGTGGTCAGAACGTACGTTTGGCCAGCCAGTTGACCGGCTGGACCCTGAACGTGATGACCGAATCGGACATCCAGGCTAAGCAGCAAGCAGAAACCGGTGACATCCTGCGCAACTTTATCGACGAGCTGGAAGTCGACGAAGACCTGGCACAGGTGCTGGTAGATGAAGGCTTTACCAGCCTGGAAGAGATTGCCTACGTACCGTTGGAAGAAATGCTCAACATCGACGGCTTTGACGAAGACACCGTCAACGAGCTTCGCGCTCGGGCCAAGGATCGTTTGTTGACTAAAGCCATCGCTACTGAGGAAAAGCTGGCAGACGCCCATCCGGCCGAAGACCTGCTCTCGCTTGAGGGTATGGACAAGGATTTGGCGATGGAACTGGCGGTGCGCGGCGTAATTACCCGCGAAGACCTGGCCGAGCAGTCTATTGACGACCTGCTCGACATCGACGGCATTGACGATGATCGTGCCGGCAAGTTGATCATGGCCGCCCGAGCCCATTGGTTCGAGTAATTAGGCGCGGCCTGAGGAGAGAAGTGCATGACGCAAGTCACGGTGAAACAACTGGCCGATGAGGTCAAAACACCGGTAGAGCGCCTGTTGCAGCAGATGCGTGAGGCAGGTCTGCCGCACACCGCCGCCGACGAAGGTGTAAGCGATAGTGAGAAGCAGTCTTTGCTGACTCACTTGAAGAGCAGCCACAAGGCGAAAGTGGAAGAACCGCGCAAGATTACATTGCAGCGCAAAACCACCAGCACCCTGCGTGTTGCTGGCAGCAAGAGCATCAGCGTTGAAGTACGCAAGAAGAAAGTCTTCGTACAGCGCAGCCCGGAAGAAATCGAAGCCGAGCGCAAACGCGAACTGGAAGAACGTCGCGCAGTAGAAAATGCTGCTCGTCAGAAGGCTGAAGAAGAAGCCAAGCGTCGCGCCGAAGAAGAAGCGCGTCGCCAGCCTGCTGCTGCGCAACCTGCTAACACTGAGGCCGTTGCCGCACCTAGCGCGCCTGTTGAAGCTGTTCGTGAGGCCGCTCCGGTTGCCGCCGCGCCGGCTCCTGCAGCTGACGCTCGCAAACGCGAAGAACCTCGTCGTCCGGACAAACCACGTGCCGACGATAACAATCGTCGTGGCAGTGGCGATGGTGAGCGCAAAAACGCTCCACATCGTGCTTCGGTCAAAGAGAAGGCGCCAGCGCCACGTGTTGCTCCACGTACTACCGACGAAGAAAGCGACAGCTTCCGTCGCGGTGGTCGCGGCAAGGCCAAGCTGAAGAAGCGCAACGCCCACGGTTTCCAGAGCCCAACCGGCCCTGTCGTGCGTGATGTGCAGATCGGCGAGACCATCACTGTTGGCGATCTCGCCAATCAGATGTCGGTCAAGGCTGCTGAAATCATCAAGTTCATGTTCAAACTGGGTACCCCAGCGACCATCAACCAGGTACTGGACCAGGAAACTGCCCAACTGGTTGCTGAAGAGCTGGGCCACAAAGTGACCCTGGTCAGCGACACCGCCCTGGAAGATTCCCTGGCCGAGTCCCTGAAGTTTGAAGGCGAGACTTTCTCCCGTGCGCCAGTCGTGACCGTAATGGGCCACGTTGACCATGGTAAGACTTCGCTGCTCGACTATATCCGTCGTGCCAAGGTAGCTGCAGGCGAAGCCGGCGGCATCACCCAGCACATCGGTGCATACCACGTTGAAACCGAGCGCGGCATGGTCACCTTCCTCGACACCCCAGGTCACGCCGCGTTTACCGCCATGCGTGCCCGTGGTGCCAAGGCGACTGACATCGTGATCCTGGTAGTTGCAGCGGACGACGGCGTAATGCCGCAGACCATTGAAGCTGTCCAGCACGCCAAGGCCGCTGGTGTTCCTCTGGTTGTTGCAGTGAACAAAATCGACAAGCCGGGCGCCGATCTCGATCGCATCCGTAGCGAACTGTCGGTTCACGGCGTGACTTCCGAAGAGTGGGGCGGTGATACGCCATTCGTTTCGGTTTCGGCGAAAGTCGGTACCGGTGTAGACGAGCTGCTCGAAGCCGTCCTGCTGCAAGCCGAAGTTCTCGAACTGAAAGCAACTCCATCGGCCCCGGGTCGTGGTGTTGTGGTTGAATCGCGTCTCGACAAAGGTCGTGGCCCGGTTGCAACCGTTCTGGTTCAAGACGGTACCCTGCGCCAAGGCGACATGGTCCTGGTCGGTTCGAACTATGGCCGTGTACGGGCCATGCTCGACGAGAACGGCAAGCCAATCAAGGAAGCCGGTCCTTCCATCCCTGTCGAGATCCTCGGCCTGGACGGTACCCCGGACGCTGGCGACGAGATGAGCGTGCTGTCGGACGAGAAGAAAGCCCGTGAAGTGGCTCTGTTCCGTCAAGGCAAGTTCCGCGAAGTCAAGCTGGCCCGTGCTCACGCCGGCAAGCTGGAAAACATCTTCGAGAACATGGGCCAGGCAGAGAAGAAGACGCTTAACATCGTCCTCAAATCTGACGTTCGTGGTTCCCTCGAAGCGTTGAACGGCGCCTTGAACGGCCTGGGTAACGACGAAGTGCAAGTGCGTGTTGTCGGTGGCGGTGTCGGTGGTATCACCGAATCCGACGCCAACCTGGCACTGGCTTCCAACGCTGTACTGTTCGGCTTCAACGTGCGTGCCGATGCTGGCGCACGGAAGATCGTCGAGCAGGAAGGCCTGGACATGCGTTACTACAACGTCATCTACGACATCATCGAAGACGTCAAGAAAGCCCTCACCGGCATGCTTGGCAGCGACGTCCGGGAGAACATCCTGGGTGTGGCCGAGGTGCGTGACGTGTTCCGCTCGCCGAAATTCGGCGCGATCGCCGGTTGCATGGTTATCGAAGGTGTTGTGCACCGTAACCGTCCAATCCGTGTACTGCGTGAAGACATCGTTATCTTCGAAGGCGAGCTGGAATCCCTGCGCCGCTTCAAGGATGACGCTTCCGAAGTACGTGCCGGCATGGAATGCGGTATCGGCGTCAAGAGCTACAACGACGTCAAGGCGGGTGACAAGATCGAAGTCTACGAGAAGGTTCAGGTTGCTCGCAGCCTCTAACTCGCGCACTTCAAGGGCCACGCGGCGCCCGGGCATGCAAATGCCTGGCGCCGTGTTCGGACTCTAAACGCAACGCCCGGTCTGGCTTTTGTCAGGCCGGGCGTTTGCCGCTTTCAGACCCCACGGGTTTCACCGTGTGGCAGTAACAGGTAACAAGACATGGCAAAAGAATACAGCCGTACCCAACGTATCGGCGATCAGATGCAGCGCGAGCTGGCACAGCTGATCCGTCGTGAAGTAAAAGACCCACGTGTTGGCCTGGTCACCATCACCGCCGTTGAAGTCAGCCGTGACGTTGGTCACGCCAAGATCTTCATCACCGTGATGGGTCAGGACAGCAGCGAAGAAATCGCGCAAAGCATCAAGGTGCTCAACTCTGCCGCAGGCTTCCTGCGCATGCAGTTGGCCCGTGAAATGAAGCTGCGCAGCGTTCCACAGTTGCACTTCCACTACGACGAAAGCGTCGTGCGTGGCGCGCATCTGTCGGCACTGATCGAGCGGGCCGTGGCTGAAGACAATCAGCACCCGGTCTCTGCTACGCCTGAAGACGCCAAGGAGTAATCGGTGGCTCAGGTCAAACGTATCCGTCGTAACGTCAGCGGCATCATTCTGCTGGACAAGCCCATTGGCTTTACCTCCAATGCGGCGTTGCAGAAGGTCCGCTGGCTGCTCAATGCCGAGAAGGCAGGGCACACCGGCAGCCTCGACCCCTTGGCCACCGGCGTGTTGCCGTTGTGCTTTGGCGAGGCCACCAAGTTTTCGCAATACCTGCTTGATTCCGACAAGGGTTACGAAACCCTGATGCAACTGGGCAAGACCACCACCACGGCAGACGCCGAAGGTGATGTTTTGCAGGTTCGCGAAGTGACCGTTGGTCGTGCTGATATCGAGGCTGCCTTACCTGCTTTTCGTGGGCAAATCAGTCAGATACCGCCGATGTACTCGGCTCTCAAGCGTGATGGTCAGCCGCTTTACAAGTTGGCACGTGCAGGTGAAGTGGTGGAGCGCGAACCGCGTTCTGTTACTATTGCGCGCTTGGAATTGCTCGCCGCTGAAGGCGACACTGCCCGGTTGGCGGTGGACTGCAGCAAAGGCACCTATATCCGTACCCTCGTGGAAGATATCGGTGAGCAACTAGGCTGTGGCGCATACGTTGCAGAACTGCGACGCACCCAGGCCGGCCCTTTCACCCTGGCCCAGACGGTCACGCTGGAAGAGCTGGAAGCGGTACATGCCGAAGGCGGCAACGAAGCGGTTGATCGCTTTCTGATGCCATCGGACAGCGGTTTGCTGGATTGGCCATTGCTGCACTTCTCGGAGCACAGCGCGTTTTACTGGCTTAACGGCCAGCCAGTACGTGCACCGGATGCCCCGAAGTTCGGCATGGTGCGAGTACAAGATCACAACGGTCGCTTTATCGGTATCGGTGAAGTGAGCGAAGACGGGCGCATCGCGCCGCGTCGACTGATTCGGTCAGAATGACCGAACGAGGGTGGCTGTTAACAGGCACGGTCACTACTCATTTTTAGATACAGGGATTTGTCCCTGGCCTGTTGAAACTGCCCTTTGGGTGGTTTCCTGAAAAAAGGATTGCCTCATGGCTCTCGACGTTCAAGAAAAAGCTCAAATCGTAGCTGACTACCAGCAAGCTGTTGGTGACACTGGTTCGCCAGAAGTGCAAGTTGCACTGCTGACCCACAACATCAACAAGCTGCAAGGTCACTTCAAGGCCAACGGTAAAGATCACCACTCCCGTCGTGGTCTGATCCGCATGGTAAACCAGCGTCGTAAGCTGCTGGACTACCTGAAAGGCAAGGATCTGGGTCGTTATCAGGCTCTGATCGGTCGCCTGGGTCTGCGTCGCTAATAAGCGATTGCGCTAGAGGTTGGTTGGCTGTCGTGTGTCAGTGGGTTTCCCGCTGGCCCATGGCAGGCTTCCAGCCTCAAGTTTTATCTGGATACACGTTTTACCCTGGACAGGCGTTGGGCCGATTCCCGACATTGCCCAAGAATTTCGCAAGAAGACAAGTTCCCCAAGAGCCACAAAGAAGGTAGGACACCGTGAACCCGGTTATCAAAAAATTCCAGTTCGGTCAGTCGACCGTTACCCTCGAGACAGGCCGTATCGCCCGTCAAGCCTCCGGCGCAGTGCTGGTTACCGTTGACGACGACGTCACCGTATTGGTGACCGTTGTAGGCGCCAAGACCGCTGACCCAAGCAAAGGCTTCTTCCCTCTTTCCGTTCACTACCAGGAAAAGACTTACGCTGCCGGTAAGATCCCTGGTGGTTTCTTCAAGCGCGAAGGCCGTCCTTCCGAGAAAGAAACCCTGACTTCCCGACTGATCGATCGTCCGATCCGTCCGCTGTTCCCAGAAGGCTTCATGAACGAAGTGCAGGTTGTCTGCACCGTCGTTTCCACCAGCAAGAAGACCGATCCGGACATCGCTGCGATGATCGGTACCTCGGCTGCCCTGGCCATCTCCGGTATTCCTTTCGATGGCCCGATCGGCGCTGCCCGCGTTGCGTTCCACGAAAGCACCGGCTACCTGCTGAACCCGACTTACGAACAACAGAAAGCTTCGAGCCTGGACATGGTCGTTGCCGGTACTTCGGAAGCCGTTCTGATGGTTGAATCGGAAGCCAAAGAGCTGACCGAAGACCAGATGCTGGGCGCAGTACTGTTTGCTCACGACGAGTTCCAGGTTGTGATCAACGCGGTTAAAGAACTGGCCGCTGAAGCTGCCAAGCCAACCTGGACCTGGGCTCCTCAGCCAGAAGCCACCGCACTGCTGGGCGCTATCCGCTCCGAGTTCGGCACCGCTATCTCCGACGCCTACACCATCACCATCAAGGCCGACCGTTACGCTCGCCTGGGTGAGTTGAAGGACCAGGTTGTTGCCAAGCTGTCCGGTGAAGAAGGCCAGCCTTCGTCCAGCGAAGTCAAAGCAGCCTTCGGCGAAATCGAATACCGCACCGTTCGCGAAAACATCGTTAACGGCAAGCCACGTATCGACGGTCGCGACACTCGCACCGTACGTCCGCTGAACATCGAAGTCGGCGTTCTGCCAAAAACCCACGGTTCGGCCCTGTTCACCCGTGGCGAAACCCAGGCTCTGGTTGTTGCAACACTGGGTACTGCCCGTGACGCACAGCTGCTGGACACCCTGGAAGGCGAGAAAAAAGACCCGTTCATGCTGCACTACAACTTCCCTCCGTTCTCGGTCGGTGAGTGTGGTCGCATGGGTGGCGCTGGCCGCCGCGAAATCGGTCACGGCCGTCTGGCTCGTCGTTCGATTGCAGCCATGCTGCCTGCCGCCGACGTGTTCCCGTACACCATTCGTGTTGTGTCGGAAATCACCGAGTCCAACGGTTCCAGCTCCATGGCTTCGGTCTGTGGTGCTTCCCTGGCTCTGATGGACGCCGGTGTACCGATGAAGGCACCGGTTGCCGGTATCGCCATGGGTCTGGTTAAAGAAGGCGAGAAGTTCGCCATCCTGACCGACATCCTGGGTGACGAAGACCACCTCGGCGACATGGACTTCAAAGTAGCCGGTACCGCCAAAGGTGTTACCGCGCTGCAGATGGACATCAAGATCAAAGGCATCACCGAAGAAATCATGGAGATCGCTCTGGGCCAAGCCCTGGAAGCGCGCCTGAACATCCTCGGTCAGATGAACCAGATCATTGGTCAGTCCCGTACCGAACTGTCGGAAAATGCTCCGACCATGATCGCGATGAAAATCGACACCGACAAAATCCGTGATGTTATCGGTAAAGGCGGCGCGACCATTCGTGCGATCTGTGAAGAGACCAAGGCTTCGATCGACATCGAAGACGACGGCTCGATCAAGATCTTCGGCGAAACCAAGGAAGCGGCTGAAGCGGCACGTCAGCGCGTCCTGGGCATCACCGCTGAAGCCGAGATCGGCAAGATCTACGTCGGTAAGGTTGAGCGCATCGTCGACTTCGGCGCATTCGTCAACATCCTGCCTGGCAAGGACGGTCTGGTTCACATTTCCATGCTGAGCGATGCTCGCGTTGAGAAAGTGACCGACATCCTGAAAGAAGGCCAGGAAGTGGAAGTGCTGGTACTGGACGTGGACAACCGCGGCCGTATCAAGCTGTCCATCAAGGACGTAGCAGCAGCCAAGGCTTCGGGAGTTTAATCACCCCGTTGCTGTAAGCTGAAAAAAGGACTCTTCGGAGTCCTTTTTTCATGCCTGTAGGAAAGTGTCGCGAAATCAGGCGTTTAGCCAAATCTCAAAAGCCGCAACTTGCATGCAGTTACGGTCGTCTTCATGCAAGTTGCACGATTCCGAAAATTGCCTGTTTTCATAACATGTTGTTTTATAAGGATTTAATCGCTCGTCTCGAGTTGGCACACTGCCTGCAATATCCCTGTTAACGCTGCAGCATTAAGGTTTACGTACTGCAGACTTTTAATAAAACAGGAGTTACTCGTATGAAGAAGTTCGCTCTCGCTACTGCTACCGCTCTGACCCTGGCCATGGGTGCTAACGTAGCCTTTGCTCAGACTTCCCAAGCCCCAATGACCTTGGCGGCCGGTGAAGTCACCAAGGCTAAAGAGTCCACTTCGGATACCTGGATCACCACCAAAGTCAAAGCTGACCTGCTGACCGAGAAAGGTATTCCTGGTTCGGACATTAAGGTTGAGACCAACAAAGGTGTGGTTTCCCTGTCCTCGACAGTCGCTATCTCCGACGCGCAGAAAGCCACTGCTGTAGCGATCACCAAAAAAATCAAAGGCGTAACCGCCGTTTCGGCTGACGGCCTGATGGCTGGCGGCGCTACCAAGGCTGATAACGTCGACAAAACCAAAGGCGCAGCTGCTGACGCCAAAGAGTCCACCTCGGACACTTGGATCACCACCAAAGTGAAAGCTGACCTGGTAACCGAGAAAGGTATTCCTGGCACCGACATCAAAGTCGAAACCAACAAAGGTGTAGTTTCCCTGTCGTCGACCGTCGCAGTGACTGAAGCGCAGAAAACTACCGCGGTGAACATCACCAAGAAAATCAAAGGCGTTAAAGCTGTATCGGCCGACGGCCTGAAAGCAGAGTAACGCTTAACGAATCGCCTGAGCTAGGCGGAGGCGGCCACGAGCGAGTTAGATATCCGCTCAATGCACCTCACAGGTTCATGCGACCGACCACACGGATGTGGTCATTACAGGCCCCGGCACTTGTGTCGGGGCCTGTTCTATTGTGGGCGGGAAATTGTAGGAGCGAGCTTGCTCGCGAAAAACCTGAGAGCGCCACGGTAACTCAAAAAGCACCCGTTATCGTTGACGCCCTTCGCGAGCAAGCTCGCTCCTACAGGGGATGTACACCGTTTGAGTTATTCGGCATCCAGATGCATCGGGGTCACCACCCGGCCATCTTTCTCCGCCTGTCCAAGATTGGCGTCGATAAAGTAGACCCGGTCATCTTCCAATTGACCCTTGTCCACCAGGTAGTCCTTGATTGCACTGGCGCGGTCCTGGCCTAGTTGGCGCAGCAACACGTCACTGCCACTCCAGAACTTGATCACACCGTCCCGTAGCTTGGCGGTGCGCTCGTCATTGCTCAGGTCTTTCCACTCGGCCGGCGGCTGTTGTTTCAGGCGGGTACGGTAGATGCCTTCCAACAGCGGCGCCTTTTCCTTTTCCGGGACTTCAAGCAGCGACGCCTGGGCCGGGACCTTATCGCCACGGCGCTGGAGGATCTTGTAGTAGTTGTACTGGTATTCGCGTTCCAGCCGCTGTGCGGCCAACAATGGGCCGTCACTGCTGGCAGCGGCGGTGCCTTCGATCTCCAGGCGCAGGGCAGGGCGCTCCTTGAGGGCCTTGGCCAGGCTGTCCAAGGCCGACTGGGAATCCTTGCTCAGCTCGCTGGAACCTGCGGCGAACGACACGTTGCCAAGGTCTTGTGCACCACCACCGCTAATCAACCCGCCAATGAACTTGAAGGGTGCTGTGGCCGCGCGTACCACCAGGTTACGCAGGGTCTGCCAGACAATCGGCATCACGCTGAATTGCGGGTTGTTCAAGTCGCCGGTCACCGGCAGCTCAATGGAGATCTTGCCGTCGGAATCCTTGAGCAGCGCAATCGCTAGGCGAATCGGCAGGTCCACGGCATCCGCACTGTCGACCTTCTCACCCAGTTGCAGTTGCTCGACCACCACCTTGTTCTCGGCCTTCAACTGGCCCTTGGTGATGACGTAATGCAGGTCCAGGTTGAGCCGGCCCTTGCGGATACGGAACCCGGCGAACTTGCCCGAGTAGGGCGTCAGGGTGGTCAGTTCGACACGTTTGAAGCTGGTAGCGATGTCCAGCGCGGCCATTGGGTCAAACGGGTTCACGCTGCCCTTGATGGTCACCGGCGCATAACGGTCGACCTTGCCCTTGATGTCGACGCTCGCTGGCTTGGCCTGGCGACTGTCGATGGTGCCGATCTGGCCGTTGAGCTGTTGAATCGCCGTGGCGAAGTTCGGGGTCAGGCTGAAGTCGGCGAAGTTGGCCGAACCGTCGTTGATCGCAATTTGACCAATATGAATGCCCAGCGGCTTCTCTTTGCTGGCCGCAGGTTTGGCCGTGGACTTGGTGCCGCTGTCGGCCGGCTGTGGGATCAGCAGGTCATCGATGTTGGTGGTGCGGTCATCGTTGATCATGAAGCGCGCATAGGGTTGCAGCAGGTTGACCTTGTCGATCGACAGGCTGTCGCCATGTTGATAATTCACACCTTCCAGTACCAGGCGCTGCCACTTCAGGAAGTCGCGGGTCTTCATGGTGTCCAGGGTGTGCAACTGATCGACCTGTGCCCGGCCAGTCACCTGGAACGCCAAAGGCTCGGTGCTTTTCAGGTTCACGTCGAGGTTGCTGCCGAGCATGCCGCTACGCAGTTCCAGGCGGATAAACGGGCTGATGTAGGACTGGGCGACGCGCAGGTCGATGTCCTTGGTATCCACTTTCAGCTTGGCGCTGACCGGGTTCAGGTTGACCTGGCCGGTCGCCTGGAGCTTGCCCTGTTTGCCTACGCCGGTATCCAGCTTGAGGGTAAACGGGCTTTGGTTGAGGCTGTCGAAATCCTGCAGGTCAAGGTTCAGCGGCCCCACTTCCAGGGCGACTGCCGGCGTGGCGGAACGGTCCGCCAGGTGCACTTGATAGTTGCGCAGTTGCACGTCCTTCAGCAGCACTTGCCATGGTTTGCTCGGCGCTGCCGGTGCAGGCTTTGGCGAGTCGGCGGTGGCGGGTGCGGTGGCTGGCTCGGCGGCGGGTGCAGGCTTGCTCGGTTGGCTGGCGAACAGTTTCTGCCAATCCAGTTGGCCGTCTGCTTCAAGGGCTGCCCAGGTTTCGAGCTTGTTGCTGCGGATCTTGCCGACTATTACCTGCTGCTTGGCCAGGTCTACAGTGGTGTCGCTGACGTCCAGCTTCTCCAGGCGCGCGAGTGGCCGGCCGTCCGGGGCCTTGATCGCAAACGGCGCGACACTCAGGGCAACGTTGGTCAGGTTCAGCTCGGTTTCCTTGGCCAGGCTCATCTTGTAGTCGGTGCTGAAGTTGAGGATGCCGTCTTCCAGAACCAGCGGCACCGCATCACGCACATACGGCCACCAGACTTTCATCTTGCCGTCGGTAACCTTGAGTTTGCCCTCGGAGGCAATCGGGATGAGGCTGAAGTTACCGGTCCAGTCGATCTGCCCACCTTCAGGGCCGGCCGCAACCAGGGTCATATCAGCGTTGTCTTCGGGCAGCGTGCTGAGGTTTTTCAGCTCGAAATCCAGCTTGTCGTAGAGAAACTCGATCGGTTCGCTGGGGCGCAAATCCTGGAAGTGCACATAGCCGGCTGCCAGCTTGATGTTGTCGATGCGCAGCGGGAACGGCTTGGCGTTGGGATCGCTGGGCGTCGGCTCGCTGGCGGGCAATTTGAACAGTTGCGCCAGGTTGAGTTGGCCGGACTTGTCGAACAGCAGCTCGGTCTTGGGCTTGTCGAGCTGTATGTCAGCCAGGTGCAGGGCGCGGGTCCACAGGCTGTCGATCTGCAGGTTGGCATAGAGGCGTTCAAAGCCCACTTGCTCCTTGCCAGGCTCGCCGATATTCAATCCCCATACGGTCAATTCGAGGCTGAACGGGTTGAACTCGATACGCTCGATACGCGCCGGCACGGTGGCGTAACTGGCCAGCTGTTGGTTGGCCACGCGAAGGGCGATGCCGGGGAGAATAAGGAAGCCCAGCAAACTGTACAGAGCAAGGGCGGTCAGCAAGGCGCCAGCGGCGCGAATCAATCCTTTGGGCATATGTGACGCCATCTATGTCATTCAAGAGTGCCTTGGAGTATGGCACGGGTTTACGGTTCCGAAGAACCGGGCCTTTATTCCTGTGGCCAGGCGCTTTTAGGACAGATCTTACAGCTGCAGGATCAGCGTCTTCAGCGGGGGCTGCTGGTCTTGCGACGGGAAGTCTGCGCCAGGGGTCATGATCTGCCAGTCACGGACCGGGCGGCCGGCCTTTTCGGCGCAGCGCAGGACCTGGTCGCGCCAGTCGTCCATGCTGACTTTTGCCAGGTTGTTGCAGCAGATCAGCACGCCGTTGTCGGCGGTGGTCAGCAGTGCCGGCTTGAGCAGGCTCTGATAGTCGCGCAGCAGGTCGACGGTGCCGAAGGCGCTCTTGGCCCAGGCCGGAGGGTCAAGCAGTACCAGGTCGTATTGGCGTTGCTCCAGGCGTGGATAACTCGGCAGTTTCTGGCCGCGACGCTGGCTGATGGGCAGGCCGGCCAGTTGGCGGATTGCCGGGAAGTAGTCGGACTGCACGAATTCCATCGACGGCAATTGCGGATTGAGCAGGCCGTTTTCGCGACCGACCGCGAGGTTGCCCTCGGCAAAGTCCAGGTTGCACACCTCACGGGCGCCACCGGCAGCCGCGCTCAGGCCAACGCCACAGGTGTAGGCAAACAGGTTCAGCACGCTTTTACCGGCGCTGTGCGTCTTGACCCAGCCGCGGGTGTTGCGCAGGTCGAGGAACAGCAGCGGGTCTTGCCCTGCATGGCGGCCGCGTACGCGGTAGTTGAGGTCCCATTCGTGGCCGATCAAATCTTCCAAGGCCGCAGGTTCGGCGCGGTACACCGTGTCTTCACGGTCGATGCGCGAGTTGCCCCGTGAGCGGTCGTTGTAGACCAGCAGCAGTTCCAGGCCCAGGTACTGGTTGATCGACTGGTGCAGTTGCAGCAGGTCGTCGCTTTCCAGCGACTGGTGAAAGCTTTGCACCAGCAGTTGCGGGCCGTAGCGGTCGATTGTCAGGCCGCCGGCGCCTTCCTGGCTGCCGTGGAACAGTCGATAGCAATCGGTGCCTTGGGCATGCAGCTCAGCGAGCAGGTCTTGGCGATGATCGAGGGCGGCGCGCAGCGCCTGATTCAAGGAAGACATGTTGCGCGCCTTGCAGAGTAATGGGGGCGCGGGAGTTTAACAGTTATGGCTCCAGCAGGCCCATTCGCCTGTGGGCCCGTTGCACCGAACCGTTGCGCATGGCCCAGCGTAGCAACGGCGCGCTGCGCTTGACCCCGGCGCGAATCATCTGGCGTTGCAGCGGGCGTTGCTTCTGCCCGAGCATGTCGCTGGCCCAGTCCGGCAGCAGGTCGATGCCGGCCTGCATCATCAGCGAGCCAAACGGCTTGGCCAAGGTGCTGGGGGACGGCGCATTGAGCAGCAGACGCAGCACTTCGTGGCTGCGGTCGTCACACAACAGTTGCGGGCGAATGCGCTCAAGGTAGTCGGAAATTTCCTGACGTGAGCGCGGCACATGGCGCGCCCCCAGTTGCTCAGCCACCAGGGCGATTTCGCTGTAGTACCGGTCTTGATCCCTGGGGGATAGATCCGGGTTGCAATAACGCAGGTGGGCCGCGAGAAAGTTACTGACCTCTGCCACATGCACCCAGGTCAGCAACTCGGGATCGCTGGCCGCATACGGTCGGCCATCAGGTGCATGGCCGACCACTTGCAGGTGAATGGTGCGCACTTTCTCGATAAGCCATTCGGCGTCGCGGCGCGAACCGAATGTGGTCCCGGAAATGAACTGCGAGGTACGCCGCAAACGCCCCAGCATGTCTTGCCGAAAGTTCGAATGGTCCCATACGCCGGCCAGGGCCAGCGGGTGCAACGCCTGCAACATCAGCGCGCTGATGCCACCAATCAACATGCTGCTGAAGTCGCCATGGACCTTCCAGCTCACCGAGTTCGGGCCAAAGAGACCTGGATCGCCCTTGGGGTTTTCCAGGTCGAGTTGGCCGAGCGACAAGCCAGTCAGGCTCATCAGCTGGTTTTCGATGCGGCTGCGAATGAATTCCATGGGTTCCTATCGGTTGAGACGTTTGTCGATCAGGCCATCCACCACGCTCGGGTCGGCCAGGGTGGAGGTATCTCCCAGGCTGTCCAGTTCGTTGCAGGCAATCTTGCGCAAAATCCGCCGCATGATCTTGCCTGAGCGGGTTTTCGGCAAGGCCGGTGCCCATTGAATCAGTTCGGGCTTGGCGAAGCTGCCGATTTCCTTGCTCACCAGGTCCAGCAAGTGCTTTTTCAGCGCATCGTCGGGCTCGACCCCATTCATGGGCGTGACAAAGGCATAGATACCCTGGCCTTTGACGTCGTGGGGATAACCCACCACGGCGGCTTCGGCGACCTGATCATGCAACACCAGGGCGCTTTCCACCTCGGCGGTGCCGATACGGTGCCCGGACACGTTGATCACATCATCGATGCGCCCGGTGATCCAGTAGTCGCCGTCCTCGTCCCGCCGGGCGCCGTCGCCGGTGAAGTAGTAGCCGGGGTAGGGTTTGAAATAGGTGTCGATCATCCGCTGCGGGTCGCCGTACACGCTGCGAATCTGCCCCGGCCAGCTGGATTTGATTGCCAGCACGCCACTGCCTGCGCCGCTGATTTCCTTGCCTTGCTCATCAAGCAGCACCGGCACTACGCCAAACATCGGCTGGGTAGCGCAGCCGGGTTTGATGCGCTGGGCGCTGACCAGCGGGCTGAGCATGATGCCGCCGGTTTCGGTCTGCCACCAGGTGTCGACAATCGGGCAGCGTTGTTCGCCGACCGCGTTGAAGTACCAGTCCCAGGCCTCCGGGTTGATCGGCTCGCCGACACTGCCCAGCAGGCGCAGGCTGGCGCGGGAGGTATTTTCCAATGGACCGTGGCCTTCACGCATCAGCGCGCGCAAGGCGGTAGGCGCGGTGTAGAAGATGTTGACCTTGTGTTTGTCGATCACCTGCCAGAAGCGCGAGCTGTCCGGATAACTCGGCACACCCTCGAACATCAGCGATGTGGCGCCATTGGCCAGCGGCCCATAGACGATGTAACTGTGGCCAGTGACCCAGCCGACATCAGCGGTGCACCAGAACACTTCGCCGTCGCGGTAGTCGAGGACGTACTTGAAAGTCATCGCGGCCTGCAACAGGTAACCACCGGTGGTGTGCAGCACACCTTTGGGTTTGCCGGTGCTGCCGGAGGTGTAGAGGATAAACAGCGGGTCTTCCGCGTCCATCGGCTCGGGTGGGCAGTCGTCGCTGGCTGCGTCCAAGGCCTGTTGATACTTGAGGTCGCGGCCTTCAGTCCAATTGACCGCCGCGCCGGTGCGCTGCACCATCAGCACGGTGCTGACGCCTGGGCAACTGGCCAGGGCCTTGTCGACATTCTGTTTCAGCGCCACAGGCTTGCCACCGCGTACGCCTTCATCGGCGGTGATCACCGTGCGGCAGTCGGCGTCGAGGATGCGGTCGCGCAGGGCGTCTGGCGAGAAACCACCAAACACCACCGAATGCACCGCGCCGATCCGCGTACAGGCGAGCATCGCGTAGGCCGCCTCGGGAATCATCGGCATGTAGATACACACGCGGTCGCCTTTCTTTACGCCACGGCTTTTTAGCACATTGGCCAGGCGGCTGACGTTTTGGTGGAGTTGGCGGTAGGTGATTTTGGAAGACTTTGCAGGATCATCGCCTTCCCAGATGAAGGCCGGCTGGTCGGCACGTTGCGCCAGGTGGCGGTCGATGCAGTTGTAACTGACGTTCAGTTGGCCACCGGCAAACCATTGGGCGGCGCCGGTCTTGATGTCGGATTTCTGAACGGTCTGCCAAGGCGTGGACCAGTCGAGAAAGCGCTTGGCCTGTTCGGCCCAGAAGGTATCGGGTTGTTCGACGGATTGGCGGTAGAGGCGCTGGTAGTCCTCTTGACTGAGTTGCGCAGCCCGGCGGACGGCATCGGCGGTGGGGAACGTGCTGATATCGAACATGAGGGATCCTTATTCTTGTTTTTGCGACAAGCAATAAAGATGCACCCTGTGGCAGGCGGGTTCAAGGCCAACGTCCAAACGGACGTTGGCCTTGCGGGCATTACATCAACCGCGGTGACGACCGCGGAAGTAGTTGATCAACCCTTGGGTGGACGCGTCGTCCGCAGGCTGTTCTTCAGTGCCGGTCAGGCGGTTGTAGACGCCTTTGCCCAGCTCCTTGCCCAGCTCCACGCCCCATTGGTCGAAGGCGTTGATGCCCCAGATGACGCTTTGCACGAACACTTTGTGCTCATACATCGCCACCAGCGCGCCGAGGCGGCGAGGGCTGATGCGTTCAACCACAATGGTGTTGCTCGGACGGTTGCCCGGGATCACCTTGTGCGGTGCCAGCTTCTGCACTTCGGCCTCGTCCATGCCTTTGTCGCGCAGCTCGGCTTCAGCTTCGCTGCGGGTCTTGCCGAGCATCAGCGCCTGGCTCTGGGACAGGCAGTTGGCGTACAGCCACTGATGGTGGTCGGAGACCGGGTTGAAGCTGACGATCGGCACGATGAAGTCGGCCGGGATCAACTGGGTGCCTTGGTGCAGCAGCTGGTGGTAAGCATGCTGACCGTTGCAGCCTACGCCGCCCCAGATAACCGGGCCGGTGTCGGTGGACACCGGCGTACCGTCCTGGCGCACGCTCTTGCCGTTGGATTCCATATCCAGCTGTTGCAAGTGCTTGGTGATGTTACGCAGGTAGTGGTCGTACGGCAGGATCGCGTGGCTCTGCGCGCCCCAGAAGTTGCCGTACCACACGCCCAACAGGCCCAGTAGTACGGGCATGTTCGCTTCGAACGGCGCGGTCTGGAAGTGCTGGTCCATGGTGTAGGCACCGGACAGCAGTTCCTTGAAGTTGGACATGCCGATGGCCAGCGCGATCGGCAGGCCGATGGCCGACCACAACGAGTAACGACCGCCAACCCAGTCCCACATCGGGAAGATGTTTTCTTCGCGAATACCGAAGGCCACGGCGGCGGCGTTGTTGCTCGAAACGGCGATGAAGTGGCGATACAGCTCGGCTTCCGAGCCACCCTGGGCCAGGTACCAGGCACGTGCGGCCTGGGCGTTTTTCAGGGTTTCGAGGGTGTTGAAGGATTTCGACGAAACGATGAACAGCGTGGTCTCGGCGCGCAGCTTCATGGTCAGCTCGTGGAACTCGCTGC
The DNA here is from genome assembly GCF_052682255.1 of Pseudomonas sp. 32A. Classification (NCBI taxonomy): domain Bacteria; kingdom Pseudomonadati; phylum Pseudomonadota; class Gammaproteobacteria; order Pseudomonadales; family Pseudomonadaceae; genus Pseudomonas; species Pseudomonas sp. 32A. The sequence goes on from NZ_JBQYLY010000001.1 coordinate 698,950, forward strand.
CGTCGATGTTCGCCAGGTAATGGCAGCGCACGCCTTTGTGGGCGTAGGACAGCAGCGCTTCAGACACCAGCTCCGGGCCGAGGAACGAGCCACCGATGCCGATGTTCACCACGTCGGTGATTGGCTTTTCGGTGTAGCCACGCCACAGACCGTCGTGAATGCGGCCGACCAGGTCAGTGATCTGGTTCAGCACCTTGTGCACGTCCGGCATGATGTTCACGCCGTTGACCGACAGCTTGTCGCCGACCGGGCGACGCAGCGCGGTGTGCAGCGCTGGGCGGCCTTCGGAAGAGTTGACCGGCTCGCCGTTGAACAGCGACTTGATCGCGCCCTGAAGGTCGACTTCCTTGGCCAGGCCTACCAGCAGGTCGCGGGTTTCGCTGGTGATCAGGTTTTTCGAGTAATCGAGGAAAAGTCCGCAGCTGCTCAAGGTGAACTGTGTAAAGCGCTGGGGATCGGCATTAAAGGCTTCGCGCATGCTGAAATCCTGCATGGCTTGGCGATGTTGATTGAGCGCTTGCCAGGCGGGCAGAGCGGTAACGTCATGAGGAGTGCGGTAGTACGCCATCGCTGCGGGTTTCCTTTTTATTGCTGGGACTGCTGGTAGGACACTTCAAAGCCGGAAATGTGCTGTCTTTGTGAAGATGACAGGCTCCGGTCGACGCCAACGAATAGCGTAGGGCGAATACATTAAACCTAGCGTGTCGATCTGTCTTGGCTTTGTCTGCGCTGTGGCCGGTACTTTTTTATACCGGCCGATCAGGCAGTGCAACAGGCGGGGCGTGCGGCGAGGTCAGTTCAGGTGCAAATGCAGGTTGTCGATCAGCCGGGTGGCGCCCAGGTAGGCGGCGACCAGAATCACCAGATCCTTGTCTTCAGCGGTGGCCGGACGCAGGTGCAGGCCCTGGCGGACCTCCAGGTAGTCCATGCGAAAGCCCGCGGCTTCAATCTGCTGGACCTGTGCTGCGCGCAGTTGGGCGAAATCACGGTCGCCCGCTTCAATGGCGGAGGCAATCTGGCTGAGGCTGCGGTACAGCACCGGCGCGATGGCGCGCTGCTCTTCGGTGAGGTAACCGTTGCGCGACGACAGCGCGAGGCCATCGTCGGCGCGAACGGTCGGCTCGCCGATAATCTGGATCGGCATGTTCAGGTCATGGACCATGGCGCGAATGACTGCCAGTTGCTGGTAGTCCTTCTGGCCAAAGATCGCCAGGTCTGGCTGGACCATGTTGAACAGCTTGCTGACCACCGTGGCCACACCTTCAAAATGCCCGGGACGGCTGGCACCGCACAGGCCTTCGGACAGTTGCGGCACGCTGACGCGCGTCTGGCCGGCCATGCCGTCGGGGTACATTTCGTCGACGGTCGGGGCGAACAGCAGGTTGCAACCGGCTTGCAGCAGCTTCTCCTGATCAGCTGCCAAGGTACGCGGGTACTTGTCCAGGTCTTCGCCGGCGCCAAATTGCAGCGGGTTGACGAAAATGCTCGCGACCACGAAGTCCGCTTGTTGCGCAGCCTTGGTCACCAGCGTGGCATGGCCGCTGTGCAGGTTACCCATGGTGGGCACGAAGCCGATGCGTTTACCCGCGCTGCGGGCATGGGCGACGGCGGCGCGCAGTTCGCGCACGGTTTTGACGGTGTTCATGCAGAGAATCCGTGTTCAGCGCCGGGGAAGGTAACGGCTTTGACTTCGCTGACGTAGGCGGCGAGCGCCGATTGAATGCTGTCCTGGCCAGCCATGAAGTTCTTCACGAACTTGGGTACGCGACCGGTCAGGGACAGGCCCAGCATGTCGTGCAGTACCAATACCTGGCCGTCGGTGCCGGAACCTGCGCCGATACCAATCACTGGGATTTTGACGGCCTGGGTGATTTCCGCTGCCAACTCGCTTGGCACGCACTCCAGCAAAATCATGCACGCACCGGCCTGCTCGAGGGCGATGGCATCGGCGCGCATCTGACGCGCCTGGGCTTCGCCGCGGCCTTGCACCTTGTAGCCGCCGAGGATATTCACCGACTGGGGCGTGAGGCCCATGTGCGCGCAAACCGGCACACCACGTTCAGCCAGCAGGCGAATCGACTCCGCGAGCCAGGCGGCACCTTCAACCTTGACCATGTGTGCACCGGCACGCATCAGTTGAGCGCTGTTGGTCAGGGTCTGTTCGATGGTGGCGTCTGCCATGAAGGGCAGGTCGGCGACGATGAAGGCGCCCTCGTTGCCACGTTTGACGCAGGCTGTGTGGTAAGCGATTTCGTCGTTGGTGACCGGCAGGGTGCTGTCATTCCCTTGTAGAACCATGCCCAGGGAGTCCCCCACCAACAACACTTCAACCCCTGCCTGGCAGCTGGCCTGGGCAAAGGTGGCGTCGTAGCAGGTCAGCATGGTGATCTTTTCACCTTTGAGTTTGAGGCTCTGCAAGGTGCTCAGGGTAACGTTTGGCATGAAAAGGGTCCTCATTCAGGCGCTTGGAAACAGCGAGTAACGCGCGTGAGTCTTCGTTTATACAGGCGCACTTTCTTAAGGATCAGTGCTTATAAGGCCTGGATTGCGCCCTTTAGCGCCGGGTAGGCGGCAGCGGGACGCCTATAGTCGTGAGGAGGACTCTGGAAGTCAATTGGATGTGTTACCGCATTGTTACGGCCGGGGTGTTACCGCTGTTACTGATGCGATTCAGCAGTAAATGATGCGTAGGAGCGAGCTTGCTCGCGAAGGTCGTTAACGATGATGCGGGAAGCCTGACACCCAGCGGTGTTCTCAGGTTTTTCGCGAGCAAGCTCGCTCCTACAGGTGTGAAGGCAGGCGTTCCAGGCCGACAAACGGGCAGGCGTCCAACAGGTCGCTGAGCAGGCGGCCATCGGCGAGTTGCAGGCTGGCGGGGGCCAGTTCTGCCAATGGGTAAAGCACGAATGCACGCAGGTGCATTTGATAGTGCGGCACCTTCAGGCGTGGCTCGTCGATAAGCCGGTCGCCAAAGATCAGGATATCCAGGTCCAGGGTGCGTGGGCCCCAGCGCTCGAGGCGCTCGCGGCCCTGGTCATTCTCGATGGCTTGCAGGGCATCAAGCATTTCCAGAGGCGCAAGTGCGCTGTCCAGGGCCGCGACCGCGTTGGTGTAGCGCGGCTGGCCCGGGAGCAGGGAATCACTTTGATAGAAGGCGGAGACGCCCGCCAGCGTAGTGCTCGGCAATTGCGCCAAGGCCTCGATTGCATGGCGCAATTGTTGTTCAGGGGCCGCCAGGTTGCTGCCCATGCCGATGTAGATACGTTCCACGGGCTTACTCGCCAGACGCGCTCGAGGCGTCGCCAGCGCTGCGTTTGCGCTTGCTGCCACTGCTGCGGCGACGTTTTTTCGGGCCATCGCCGGTGGCTTCGCCTTTGCTGCTGAGCTCTTTGATCATCTCGCGGCGCTGGCTGTCGTTGGCGTCCTGATAGTCGGTCCACCATTCACCCAGGCCGTCGGTCTGCTCACCGGCGCTTTCACGCAGCAGCAGGAAGTCGTAGCCGGCACGGAAGCGCGGGTTGTCCAGCAACAGGTCGGCACGTTTGCCGCTGCGGCGTGGCAGGCGCTCCTGCATGTCCCAGATCTCGCGGATCGGCATGGTGAAGCGTTTCGGGATGGCGATGCGTTGGCATTGTTCGGCGATCAGCTCATGAGCCGCTTCCTGCATGGCCGGAATTGCCGGCATGCCGCGATCCTGCAAGCGCATCACGCGCTTCGGCAGCGCAGGCCACAACAAGGCGGCAAACAGGAACGCCGGGGTGACCGGTTTGTTCTGCTTGATGCGCAGGTCGGTGTTGATCAAGGCTTCGCTGATCAGCGTGTGGGTGTAGGTGGGGTTGTACTCCAGTGCTTCGGCGCTGGCCGGGAACAATGGGTCGAACAACTGCAGGTCTACGAGCATTTCGAAGGTGTCGGCGGCATAGCCTGAGAGGAACAACTTGAGCACCTCTTCGAACAGGCGTGCCGACGGGATTTCCCGCAGCATCGGCGCCAGGTCGCGAATCGGCGCGGCCGTGTGCTTCTCGATGCCGAAGTTCAGCTTGGCCGCGAAACGCACGGCCCGCAGCATCCGCACCGGGTCTTCCTGGTAGCGTTGCGTCGGGTCGCCGATCAGGCGCAGCAGGTTGTTGCGAATGTCGTGCACGCCGTTGGCGTAATCGAGGATGCGCTCGCTGACGGGGTCGTAATACAAGGCATTGATGGTGAAGTCGCGGCGTTGCGCGTCTTCTTCCAGGGTGCCGTAGACGTTGTCCCGCAGGATGCGCCCGCTTTCATTGCGGGAAGACTGGTTAGTGTCTTCTTCTGCATCGTTTTGCGGGTGGTTGGCGCGGAAGGTCGCGACCTCGATGATCTCGCGACCAAAGTGGATATGCACCAACTTGAAGCGCCGACCAATGATCCGCGCATTGCGGAATTCGGCACGCACTTGTTCCGGCGTGGCACTGGTGGCGACGTCGAAATCCTTGGGAGTGATATTGAGCAACATGTCGCGCACGCAACCGCCAACCAGGTAAGCCTGGTAGCCGGCGTTCTGCAGGCGTTCGACGATGTTCACCGCATAACGGCTGAACTGGGCACGCTGCAACGAATGCTGGTTGGCATTAAGCACTTCAGGCGTGCTGCGGATGTGTTGCGTACGACGCAAGGGAGAACGGAATGACTGGAACAACTTCTTCAGCATGGGATGCACTGTTTGAAGGAATGTTCGGCCATAACGAAGAATGACCGGATGATGGGCGGGGATTCTAGCATTTAGTCAGGGGATGGTGTAGGAACTAGCTGCAAGGCTTGAGCCAGAAGCTTAAAAGAAGGGTGGCAGGTGCCAAATCGCGGAAACTACAAGGGGAGCCGAAGCTCCCCCAGAAGTAGTTGCGTGCTCTATTTTTATTATTGGTTTCGGGCTTCTTGTTTTTGTTGATCGCCCTCGCCATGAAGCTTCACCTTCATGACACTCCCAATCGGGAGCCAAGAGCAAACGGATTGCTTTGGTCGCTGTGTTGCTGATCTACGATCCAACCAGTTCAGGCTCTGCCTTAGGGCAGTTTTTGTTGTTCTCGGCCTGGTTGCAGGGCAAGCCCCAAATGCAACGCCTCTCCAAAAGAATCAGTTAGCTGCGCCTCCGCCGTGTTGTTTTTGTTATGCGTGAGTCGATTCGTCTTATTTTTATTGTCTTGTACATTTGCTTGTTATTGTTTTTGTACTAAGCATATAGCAGGGTGCGTGCCAACTTTTGCGAGGCCCAGCAAAATAAGGGGTTCGGAGCGCTTTCGGGTTTTTTGAGCGCGAAAAAAAGCCGGGGCTTCGTTACCGTAAGCCCCGGCTTTTGTTACGTGAAAAATCAGCGGTAACAGTTTTTTCACATCTCAGAGTGTTACCTGTGGAGGCGCCCCCACTCAGCTTTCGCTGGCAACCCCGGTTTTGCGCCGTGGGATACCCAGGCGCTGGCGCCGTTCCCACAGGCATTTACGGCTGACGCCCAGTTTGCGCGCCAGTTCGGTCTCGGTCATATGGTCCTGATGCTCGAGGACGAAGTGCTGGAAGTAATCTTCCAGTGACAAATCTTCCGTCGGCTCGTGGCTGTTGTTACTGCCACCCTGCTGCGGCGGCAGGCCGATGAAGTCGTCGTCATCCAGGTCGCTGAGCTCGATATCGATCCCCAGCAGTTCGGCGGAAATCTCCGGGCTCTCCGACAGAATCACCGCGCGTTCTACCGCGTTCTCCAGCTCCCGCACGTTACCCGGCCAGGAATAGTGACGAATTGCCTGCTCGGCATCGGCAGCAAACTTCAGGTCGGTACGGTTGATCCGCGCACTCTGGCGCGCCAGGAAGGCCGTGGCGATTTCGTTGACGTCAGCGCCCCGCTCGCGCAGGGCCGGCAGTTTGAGTGCGATCACGTGCAGGCGGTAATAAAGGTCTTCACGGAACTGGCCGATCTTTGCCAGGCTTTTCAGGTCTCGGTGCGTGGCCGCGATCAGTCGTACATCGACCTTCTGCGACTGTACCGAGCCGACGCGGCGGATTTCACCTTCCTGGAGGACCCGTAGCAAACGTGCCTGGGCTTCCAGTGGCAGTTCGCCAATCTCGTCGAGGAACAGCGTGCCGCCATCGGCGGCTTCAACCAAACCCGCACGGCCAGCGCTGGCGCCGGTAAAGGCACCTTTTTCATGGCCGAACAATTCGGATTCGATCAGGGATTCGGGGATCGCCGCGCAGTTCACCGAGATCATCGGTGCCTTGGCGCGTTTTGACAGGTTGTGCAGGGCGCGGGCCACCAGTTCTTTACCGGTGCCGGATTCGCCCTGAATCAATACATTGGAGTCAGTGGGCGCCACTTTGCGGATCTTGCTGTACAGGTCCTGCATCGGTGGGCAGGAACCGATAATGCCGATTTCGCCATTACTGTTATCCACGCCGGGCTTTTCAGCGCCGTTGACGGCCTTGCCCGCTGCCGGGCGTTCAGCCGGTGTGCTGCTGGCGGATTGACGGTCACGCAGGATGCGGGCCACAGCCTGGAGCATTTCGTCGTGGTCGAAAGGCTTGGCGATGTAGTCCACCGCGCCCATCTTCATCGAGTCCACTGCCGAGCGCAGGCTGGCGTAGCTGGTCATGATCAGCACCGGCGTGCCTTGGCCGAGTTTGATCAACTCGGTGCCAGGGGCGCCCGGCAAACGTAGGTCACTGACGATCAGGTCGAACGTGGGAATGCTGAAACGCTCTTGGGCTTCCTGCACCGAGCCGGCTTCGCTGACCTGGTACTGATTACGTTCAAGCAGGCGACGCAAGGCAGAGCGGATAATGGTTTCGTCTTCGACGATCAAAATGTGCGGCATTGATTCAACTCTCTCGACGGTCTCAGTTCACAGCGGACGTCGCTTCGACATGACGCGGCAAGGTCACCCGAATACGGGTGCCGCGTTGGCTTTCGGTGTCAGCCGGGCTGTCGATGGTGATTTGTCCATAATGCTCTTCAACGATGGAATAGACCAGTGCAAGGCCCAGACCGGTACCTTCACCCGGATCCTTGGTGGTGAAGAAGGGTTCGAACAATCGATCCATGATGTTCTGTGGAATGCCGCTGCCTTCGTCCTCGACGATCAGGTCGACCGTGTGCTCGAAAGCCTCGCTCTTGACCCGTACTGCGCTGCCGGCCGGCGACGCGTCGCGGGCGTTGGACAGCAGGTTGATCAGCACTTGGGCCAGGCGTTGTGAATCACCGTCGACCCAATGTTCCGGGTCGCACAGGTTAAAGAACTGTACTTCGAAATTGCGCCGGTTCAAGGCCAGCAGCCCAATGGCATCCTGGGCGACTTCGGCCAGGCACACCGCTTCGTCGTGATTCTGATGGGCACCCGCGTGGGCAAAGCTCATCAGCGACTGCACGATGCGCGAGACACGCTTGGTCTGCTCGAGAATCTGCCCGCTGATTTCGATGATCTCGCCGTCTTCCTCGCGCTCTTCCCGCAGGTTTTGCGCCAGGCAGGCGATACCGGTGATCGGATTGCCGATTTCATGGGCCACACCCGCCGCCAGACGACCGATGCTGGCCAGGCGCTCGGAATGCACCAGTTTGTCTTCGAGCATCTGGGTGTCGGTCAGGTCTTCCACCAGCAATACCAGGCCGCTGTTGCCGGGAGCGAGGGGCTCGTCGATGGCGGCCTTGTGCAGGTTGAGCCAGCGGGTCTGGCCGTCCAGCGCCAGGTGCTGTTTGTGCAAGTGTTCGTCGGGCAGGTTGATGAAGCCCTGGAGCAGTTCTTTCCATGGGTCGCCAATGGTATTCAGGCGCGAACCCACCACGCGCTGGGCGGCGATCCCGGTGAGTTCTTCCATGGCCTTGTTCCACATCAGGATCTCTTGATCCTTGGCCAGGGAGCAGACGCCCATTGGCAACTCCTGCAGCGTCTGGCGGTGATAGCGGCGCAAGGCATCGAGTTCGGCGGCTAGGCCGGTGAGGCGTGAGTGGTAATCCTCCAGCCGGCTCTCGATGAAGTGGATATCTTCGGTCACGTAGTTTTCGCCGCCGGCCTTGTAGGGCAGGAAGGTCTCGACCATATCCTGGGACACACTCGGGCCCATCAAGCCGGAAAGGTTGGCCTCGATACGGTCGCGCAGGCGGCGCAACGCGTAAGGCCGGCGTTCGTCGAATGGCAGGTAAAGGTCGCGCAGGGCCTGCTCGACTTCCTTTTGCGCAGCCTTGGCGCCCAGGGGCTTGGCCAGTTGCGTGGCAAACTCCTGGGGCGAGGCCGCGTGCAGTTCGCGGCGTTGCGGGCGGCGCACGTTATCCACAGCGCAGGCTTCGGCGGCGCTGGTTTCTTCGGGGCTGGCGTTGGTGAACAGCGAGATCAGGGTGAACATCAGCACGTTGGCCGCCAGCGAAGCAATCGCCGCCATGTGCCAACTGGTGTCATCCAGCACGTAGATCATGTTCAGCAGCGGGATGTAGAAACCCTGCAGATTGCCCACCAAGGGCAGCAGCATGGTTACGGTCCACACCAGGATGCCGGCCAGCAGCCCGGCGATGAACCCACGGCGGTTAGCGGTCGGCCAGTACAGCACCGACAACACCCCCGGCAGGAACTGCAGCGTGGCGACAAAGGCCACGATGCCCAGGTTGGCCAGGTCCTGCTCGGCACCCAGCATCAGGTAGAAGCCATAGCCAGCCATGATGATTGCGACGATCAGCGCCCGGCGGGTCCATTTCAGCCAGCGGTAGATATTGCCTTCGGCTGGCGGCTGGTAGAGCGGCAGTACCAGGTGATTGAGCGCCATCCCCGACAGGGCCAGGGTACTGACGATGATCAGGCCGCTGGAGGCCGATAATCCGCCGACATAGGCCAGCAGGGCCAGTGACTTGCTGTTGGCGGCAATGCCGATGCCCAAGGTGAAGTATTCCGGATTGGTGGTGGCGCCAAGCTTCAGGCCCGCCCAGAGAATCAGCGGCACCGCCAGGCTCATCAGCAGCAGGAACAACGGCAAGCCCCAGCTGGCGCTGACCAGTGAACGCGGGTTGAGGTTTTCGGTGAAGGTCATGTGGTACATGTGCGGCATCACGATGGCCGAGGCGAAAAACACCAGCAGCAGCGTGCGCCATGGGCCTTCCTGCAACGGCGTGTGCAGGGCGGCCAGGGCGGTCTGGTTTTGCAGCAACCACAGTTCCAGCTGTTGCGGGCCGTCGAATACACCGTAGAGCGCATACAGGCCAACGCCGCCAATGGCGATCAGCTTGATCACCGACTCAAATGCGATCGCGAACACCAGGCCTTCATGCTTCTCACGGGTAGCGATATGCCGTGAGCCGAAGAAGATCGTGAACAGGGTGATCAGCGCACAGAAGCTCAATGCAACGCGGTGCTGCACCGGCTCGCGGGTGAGGATGCTGATGGAGTCGGCTACCGCCTGGATCTGCAACGCCAGCAACGGCAGCACGCCGATCAGCATGAAGATCGTGGTCAGCGCGCCGGCCCAAGTGCTGCGAAAGCGGAACGCAAACAGGTCGGCGAGTGACGACAGCTGATAGGTGCGGGTGATTTTCAGGATCGGATACAGCAGCACCGGCGCCAGCAAGAACGCCCCGGACACCCCGAGATAACTCGAAAGAAAGCCGTATCCATACTGATAGGCCAGGCCCACCGTGCCGTAAAACGCCCAAGCGCTTGCGTACACGCCCAAGGACAAGGTGTAGGTCAACGGATGGCGAATGATCGCTCGCGGAATCATTCCGCGCTCACTGATCCAGGCTACCCCGAACAGCGCGGCCAGGTAGGCGGCGCTGATCAGCAGCATCTCGGTCAGGCTAAAGCTCATCGGCATCTTTTTGGCTCTGCAGGATGAAAGTCACGACGATCAGAATCAGCCAAAGCAGATAGGGCCGGTACCAGGCGCCTGTGGCGTCGATCCACCAATCCATGATGGCGGGAGAAAACAGGTAGATCCCGACGACCAACAGCAGGACCAATCGATAGATGTACATGTTGGCCCTTGATTGAAATTGCGGAAATATAACGATTTTTTGTATGAGCGATGGTAACGGATGGCTCGCAAGCTGCAAGCGCCTTCAGCGCAATTGCGCTTCGGCCAGCGTGAGTGTGCGCGGGATCTGTGCGGCGTCCCAGTGCGCAATGCCCCAATCCAGCAGTTCACGTGGGCTGGCGTGGTTCAGTTCGTCGTCCGCTGGCTGGCCCAGGGCACGCAGCGCTCTTAACAGCAAAGGCGTGGCCTGGTCGGTGGGCAAGGGCGGTGAGCGGTAGGATTTGCCCAGCTTGTTACCGTCCGGCTGGATGATCAGGGGCACATGCAGGTAACGCGGTTGGCGCAGGCCCAGCAGTTCTTGCAGGTACAGCTGGCGCGGCGTGGAGTCGAGCAGGTCGGCGCCACGCACGATGTCGGTCACACCTTGCCAGGCGTCATCGAGCACCACCGCCAGTTGGTAGGCATACAGGCCATCGCGACGGCGGATGATGAAATCGCCTACGTCGCGCCCCAGATGCTGTCGGAATTCGCCTTGTACACGGTCGGTAAAGTGGTAGTCCAACTCCGGCACCCGCAGACGAATGGCGGCATCTTGCTGGTCATGCCCGGCATTGCGGCACAGGCCGGGATAAATCCCGTTGTAGGGTTCCAGTTGTTTGCGCGAACAGGTGCAGGCGTAGGCCAGGCCCTGATTGAACAGGCGGTTGAGCACTTCGGCGTAGGCATCGTGCCGCTCGCTTTGTCGGACCAATTCCCCATCCCATTCGAAGCCGTAGCGTTCAAGGGCATTGAGGATTGCGGCCTGGGCGCCAGGTTCTTCCCGTGGCGGGTCGAGGTCTTCCATGCGCATCAGCCAGCGGCCTTGATTGGCGCGGGCGTCGAGGTAGGAGGCGAGGGCAGCGACCAGGGAGCCGAAGTGCAGGTGTCCGCTGGGCGTGGGGGCGAAACGCCCGATATAGGAGGAGGCTGTCATGGGCCGGATATTACTGGAAAACCAGCAAACGCCAGAAACAAAAATGGAGCGTTCGCACGCCCCATTTGTACAGCTCGGCGATGATTACTTGCCGACCTGTTTTTCCTTGATTTCAGCCAAGGTCTTGCAGTCCACGCACAAGTCGGCGGTAGGACGCGCTTCCAAGCGGCGAATACCAATCTCGACGCCGCAGGACTCGCACCAGCCATACTCTTCGTCTTCGATGAGTTGCAGGGTCTTGTCGATTTTCTTGATCAGCTTGCGCTCGCGATCACGGGCGCGCAGTTCAAGGGCGAACTCTTCTTCCTGGCTGGCACGGTCTGCCGGGTCAGGGAAGTTGGCCGCTTCGTCCTTCATATGGTCAACGGTACGGTCAACCTCTTGCATCAAGTCCTGTTTCCACTGCTTCAGGATCTTGGAGAAGTGTTCGCGCATGGGCTTGCCCATGTATTCCTCACCCTTCGATTCGACGTAGGGTTGGAAGCCGCTGATGCTCTGTTGCTTTGCTTGGGTGGGCATGAATGGACCGCCTCTCACTCTTCTAATCCATTGCGCAGGATTGCAACATCACCGACACCTGCCGGCCCTGCGGCTGCAAGCGGGCGAACTTACCAGATAGATTCAGGGTGCGCCACTCCCGGTTGTCGAGGCACCTTCTCTTGAGGGTTGAAAACCGCCGCAGGCCCCAGCGGGGCGGGCTTGTACGGTCTCGAATGTTGATTTTAGCTGTTTTGCAGGTAGTTGCTCGCCGTGCGTGCTACATGGCTTCGGGCAATAGAGCAGGTTTTGTGCGGCGGGTTGGGTAGAATCGGGGTTTGTCCTCACAGTTAAGGAAGGCTAATGGCTCAGCCCTACAGTGCGCGCAGTCGCGCTATCGAACCTTTCCATGTCATGGCGTTGCTGGCGCGGGCCAATGAATTGCAGGCCGCCGGTCACGACGTGATTCACCTGGAAATCGGCGAGCCGGACTTCACCACCGCCGAACCTATCATCAAGGCCGGGCAGGCGGCGCTGGCCAATGGCAAGACCCGCTATACCGCGGCCCGTGGCCTGCCGGAGTTACGTGAGGCTATCAGTGGTTTCTACCAGCAGCGCTACAGGCTGGATATCGACCCTGAGCGAATTTTGATCACCCCCGGTGGTTCAGGTGCCCTGCTACTGGCGAGCAGCTTGTTGGTGGACCCCGGCAAGCACTGGCTGCTGGCAGACCCCGGTTACCCGTGCAACCGCCACTTCCTGCGGCTGGTGGAAGGCGCGGCGCAATTGGTCCCGGTCGGCCCCGACGTGCGTTATCAACTGACCGCCGACCTGGTGGCTCGTCACTGGGATCAGGACAGCGTGGGCGCGTTGGTCGCTTCGCCCGCCAACCCTACCGGCACCATCCTGACGCGCGAAGAGTTGGCCGGACTGTCGAGCGCCATCAAGGCGCGCAATGGGCATTTGGTGGTGGATGAGATCTATCACGGCCTGACCTACGGCACCGATGCCGCCAGCGTGCTGGAGGTCGAGGATGAAGCCTTCGTTCTAAATAGTTTTTCGAAGTATTTCGGAATGACCGGCTGGCGCCTGGGCTGGCTGGTGGCGCCGCCGGCTGCTGTGGGTGAATTGGAAAAGCTCGCGCAGAATCTCTACATCAGCGCACCGAGCATGGCCCAGCATGCGGCCCTGGCCTGCTTTACCCCGGAAACCTTGAATATTCTTGAAGACCGCCGGGCCGAGTTTGGTCGTCGTCGCGACTTCCTGCTGCCAGCCCTGCGGGAGCTCGGCTTCGGCATCGCTGTCGAGCCGGAAGGTGCGTTCTACTTGTACGCCGATATCAGCAAATTCGGCGGCGATGCCTTCGCCTTCTGCCGACACTTCCTCGAAACCGAGCACGTTGCGTTCACTCCAGGCCTGGATTTCGGTCGCTATCAAGCCGGTCATCATGTGCGTTTTGCCTACACACAAAACCTTGATCGCCTACAGGAAGCCGTCGAACGGATTGCCCGTGGCTTGCGGAGTTGGCAAGGCTGATGCGCTTTAATCCTCCCCTCGAAGAAGGCCGGCTGATCCGCCGCTACAAGCGTTTTCTCGCCGATATCGAAACCGTTACCGGCGAGTTCCTGACCATTCACTGCCCGAACACCGGCTCGATGTTCAATTGCATGGTGGAAGGTGGCCAAGTCTGGTTCAGCCGCTCCAATGACCCCAAGCGCAAGCTGCCCGGCACTTGGGAAATCAGCGAAACCCCGCAGGGGCGCCTGGCGTGTGTGAACACTGCGCGGGCCAATCAGTTGGTGGAAGAGGCGCTGCGGGCCGGGGTTATCACTGAGCTCAACGGCTTTACGGCGCTGAAGCGCGAAGTAGCCTACGGCCAGGAAAACAGTCGGATCGATTTCCGTCTGGATTACCCATTGGGCGCGGCGTATGTCGAAGTCAAAAGCGTCACCCTCGGGTTTGATGGGACTTCAACAGCGGCGTTTCCCGATGCCGTAACCCAGCGCGGGGCCAAGCATTTGCGAGAACTGGCGCATCTGGCGCGTGAGGGTGTGCGGGCGGTGCAGTTGTATTGCGTCAACCTCTCGGGGATTGATGCGGTGCGTCCTGCCGAAGAAATTGATGCCGCTTATGCGGCTGCATTGCGTGAGGCCAAGGCGGCGGGCGTCGAGGTGCTGGCCTATGGCGTGCGGGTGACGTCAGAGGAAATCTGTGTCGACCGCCGTCTGGAAGTATTACTCGGCGATTAGAGTTGCACCCACAGGCCCTGTTCGTCCTCGCGGCCGGGCAGGGCTGTCAGGCTTTGACCTGCGCAAGGCCCGGCGACGCACTCACCGCTTTCGATCAGAAACAGTGCGCCATGGGTGGCGCACTGGATCATGCTCGCGCTCGGGTCGAGAAACTGGTGCGGCTGCCATTCCAGCGGCACCCCGCGATGTGGGCAACGGTTGATATAGAAGTAGGCAATGCCTTCGCGGCGCACGGCAAACAGCTTGCGGCCGTCGATATCGAAACCGAGGCTGGCGTTGGGTGCGAGTTCGCTGGAGGTGCAGAGAAACTTCATATCGGTCCTTAAGTGCCGCCGTTTGCGGGCTGCAAGGCTATCCTGATTTGGCCGAAGAGCCCGGCGCTTGACGTGCAAATGCAAACAATTATCAAATGCTGGCTTCGCCCGTTAGCTGACTGGGCGCTCTGTACGATGTCGGGCAGCCTTGATCTGTCACATTGCGAGTGTTTCAGCGGGCTCACCCCTTGGAAGGAAACCCTTTTATGCGCCTGAGTGCCAGTGCTATCGCGCTCGTTGTCGGACTGCTGGTCAACGCTGGGGCCCAGGCCTCTGAACTGCCACAACGTTGGGTCAGCGCCGGTGGTGCGTTGTCGGAATGGGTGACGGCCCTGGGCGGTGAGTCAAAGCTGGTGGGCGTGGATACCACCAGTCAGCATCCTGAATCCCTCAAGGCGTTGCCGAGCATTGGTTACCAGCGTCAGTTGTCGGCGGAGGGCATTCTGAGCCTGCGCCCGCAAATCCTGGTCGGTACGGAGGAAATGGGGCCGCCGCCGGTATTGGCGCAAATCCGCAATGCTGGTGTGAACGTGGAGCTGTTTTCGGCCGAGCCGGATCTGCCGACGCTGCAGGGCAACCTTCAGCATTTGGGCAAGCTGCTGGGCAGTGAAGCCAAAGCTGCGGAGCTGTTCAGCGACTATCAGCAACAACTGGATCAACAAAAGAACTGGGTGACCAAGGCCCAGGCCACGCAAAAAGCGCCTGGAGTGCTGTTGCTGCTGGGGCATGCCGGCGGCAAACCGCTGATCGCCGGCAAAGACACGGCGGCTGACTGGATGTTGCAGCAGGCCGGCGGCCATAACCTGGCAACCCACAATGGTTACAAACCGTTTTCCGTGGAGTCCCTGGCGGGTCTGAATCCTGAAGTGCTGGTGTTTGCCGATCGTGCCCTGACGGGGGATGCGGCCCGTACAGCATTGTTCAAGGAAAATCCGATCCTGGCGTCGACGCCGGCGGCCAAGAATGGACGCGTCTATGAACTGGACCCGACGCTGCTGGTGGGCGGGCTTGGGCCGCGCTTGCCGCAAAGCCTGGTGAAGCTGTCTGCCGGGTTCTATCCGTCCCAGGCTAAAACCGCCCCATGACCACTCTGGTTAAACCGCGAACCCTGTTTATCGGCTTGAGTCTGCTGTGTGTATTGGCGATCTGGCTGTCATTGGCCCTTGGGCCGGTCAGCTTGCCGTTGATGGACACGCTCCGGGCGGCGTTGCGCTTGTTGGGTGTGCCCATCGACGCGCACGGCCTGGAACAGGCGGAGTTGATCCTCGGGCAGATTCGACTGCCGCGTACGTTGCTGGGCCTGGCCGTCGGCGGGGTTCTGGCACTCTCCGGCGTTGCGATGCAGGGCCTGTTTCGTAATCCCTTGGCTGATCCTGGGTTGGTAGGGGTGTCCAGCGGCGCGGCGCTGGGCGCGGCGATTGCGATTGTCGGTGGTTCGTTTTTCGGCGGATTACCGGATGCCTTTGGGCCTTATCTGCTGTCGCTGTGTGCTTTCCTCGGTGGTCTGGGGGTAACCGCGCTGGTCTATCGTCTGGGGCGGCGCAACGGCCAAACCAATGTCGCGACCATGTTGCTGGCGGGGATCGCCCTGACGGCGCTCGCCAGTTCGGCGGTGGGCCTGTTCACCTACCTGGCGGATGACGCCACCTTGCGCACCCTGACGTTCTGGAACCTGGGCAGCCTGAATGGCGCCAGCTACTCGCGGTTATGGCCGCTGTTGCTGGTGAGCGCTGGCGTCGCCCTTTGGCTACCGCGCCGGGCCAAGGCGCTGAATGCACTCCTGCTGGGTGAGTCGGAAGCCAGCCACTTGGGCATTAATGTTGAAGGCCTCAAGCGCGAGCTGGTGTTCTGCACCGCGTTGGGCGTGGGCGCCGCGGTGGCGGCGGCGGGGATGATCGGCTTTGTCGGGTTGGTGGTGCCGCATCTGGTGCGCCTGCTGGCGGGGCCCGATCATCGGGTGCTGCTGCCAGCCTCGGTGTTGGCGGGGGCGAGTTTGCTGTTGTTTGCCGATCTGGTGGCGCGCCTGGCCTTGGCGCCGGCGGAATTACCTATCGGCATTGTTACCGCGTTTATCGGTGCGCCGTTTTTTCTCTACCTGTTGTTACGAGGGCGCGCCTGATGTTGCGAGTAGACGACCTGCAGATCCGCCGTGGGCGCAAAACCGTGTTGGCGGACGTCACCCTGGACCTGCTGCCAGGTGAAGTGCTCGGCGTGCTGGGCCCCAACGGTGCGGGAAAAAGTACATTGCTCGGTGCGTTATGCGGTGAGTTGCAGCCCGACCAAGGCCGTGTGTGGCTGGATGAGCGTGAGTTGAAAGACTGGGGCGGAGCGCAGCGTGCCCAGCGCCTGGCGGTGTTGCCGCAGACCTCGACCCTGGACTTTGCCTTTCGCGTCGAAGAGGTTGTGGGCATGGGTCGCTTGCCTCATCAGACTGGCCGGGTGCGTGACGATGAAATCATCAATGCTGCCTTGCAGGCTGCCGACGTCGGCCACTTGAGCGGGCGCAGCTACCTGGCGTTGTCGGGCGGCGAGCGGCAGCGTGTGCACCTCGCACGGGTGCTGGCGCAGCTCTGGCCAGGTGAGGCGGGGCAGACCTTGTTGCTGGATGAGCCGACGTCGATGCTTGATCCGTTGCACCAGCACACAACCTTGCAGGCGATCCGCACCTCTGCCGACCGTGGGGCGGCCGTGCTGGTGATCCTTCACGATCTGAACCTGGCGGCACGTTACTGCGATCGTATCCTGTTGTTGGAGGATGGACGACCCCATGCGTTGGATACGCCTGCGCAGGTGCTGAGGCCTGAGCCGCTGAAGGCGGTATTCGGGTTGGATGTGTTGGTGCAGCCGCATCCGGAGCGCGGCCATCCGTTGATCATTGCACGCTGAAATCGCCGCCGTTTTTCATAGGCAAAAAAAGACCCGGCAAGAGCCGGGTCAAATAACCGTGATTAGCCTGATGAGGAGATAATCTGAGAGTCCGAACCAATGGTCTTTCAGTTATCGGCTGATCTCGCGACCAGTTGTGATAATCATAACGATTCTCATTTGAGAGTCAACATTTGTTTTTGCGACCTTTTTGAATTTCCTCAAACATTCGTTTGGAATCCCCGGAAACGTGGGGGCAAGTTGCCGTCTCAATTCTTTTGGCGTGCCGAAAGAGCGTCCAGCTGACGGTTCAAAGCCTCCTTGCGTTCAGCGGGAATGTCATTCCAGTGCACATCCATCAGCGCGCCTTCAATGGCGTACAGCAATACCTTGGATGCCCTGAAGCCACGGGTGCGTACGGCACGGTACGCGTCTACAGCCCCCAGACGGCGTAAGTCGGACGCACTGTGGATGCCCACCGCATGCAGCCATTGTGCCGACGTCTTGCCAAGGTTTTTCAGGTGTTGCAGCTCATCATTCATCAAGCCTCCTTGCGACGGCCGAATGGTTCGGTGGGTATCGTGACCAGGCAAGCCTGAAAGGAGTGTAGCGCTCAGTAGGAAAAGCGTAGTTCTTTGGTCGGCAACGACCTAAAGCTTCTAAGGCAGGCGGGGATTTTGGCGTAGGAAAGGGTGAGGCCCCCGGTACGCCTTGGGCGTAACCGGGAGGCGATACAGCGCTTTTACCGTGTGCGGTAACGTAGGCGCGTGCCGAAATTGACGGACATCAGGATCTCGTCAGCGCTCAATTCAGGGGGGAAATAAGTGCCGGAGATCTGGGCATGCGCCAGGCTCGCGCCTTCCAGTGGGCAGTCACGCAAATCCAGGCCGCGCAAGTCGGCGGAGCGGAAATAAGCGTCGGTGAAATCCACGCCCTGGGCGTTCAGGTCGCGCAGGTCCAGGCCGCGAAAGTCCCCGCCGCGCATATCGATCGGACCGTCTTTCGGACGCTCCTGGTTGAAGCCGCGGATGTCATCTTTATGCAGAAGCGCGTACAGCGGGGTATCAAGTAGCTTCGGATGGCTCACAATGGCGACTCCCGTGTTGGAATTATGACGCCATTATAGTGCCACTATTGCTCAGCCGTGAGCCCCGGAAGGCTACACGACCAAGAAATATTTCTTACAGGCCCGGCAGACGTTGGCGGATATGTGCCACCAATGCGTCGAGGGTTCCGCTTTCATTGGTTTCCACGCGTTTGCTCAGCAGTAGCTCTTCAGCGCTGAGTGGGTCACGGGTGGCCTGCTGCTCTTCGATGATGGCCAGGGTGGCGTCGGACGGATCATTTTTGTCCGCCTGACGTTGTGCCAGCCAAGCGGCGATAACAGCCTGTGGCGCATTGCAGTCGAGGATCAGGAACGGTGCGCCGGTGGCCTCGGCGATCTTCGCCGCAGCGTCGCGTTGTTCACGCTTGAGGAATGTCGCGTCCAGTACCACCGGGAAACCTGCGCGCAGCACGGTGTCAGCGATCTCGTTCAAGCGCGCATAGGTGGCGGCGCTGGCGTCTGCGGCGTAGATCCCGGCCTGTGGGGTGTTCTCGACCTTCTGCTCACCGAACAGGCGCTTGCGCTCCACGTCCGAACGCAGGCGAATCGCCCCCAATGCTTCTACGAGGCGCATGGATACATGGCTTTTACCCACGGCCGATACGCCGTGGGTGATGGCCAGGAAGCGCGAAGGGATGGTGCTGTAGCTTTCCGCAAGGTTGGCGTAGTTGCGGTACTGGCGCAGGGTGGTAGCACGCTGCACGGCGTCCGCCTCGGAAGGCATGCTGAACAGCGCGACCTTGGCGCGTACCAGGGCGCGGTAGGCTTTATAGAAGTTCAGCACTTCCAGGCCTTGATAGTCGCCGGTCAGCTCCAGGTACTGGCTGATGAAGCGTCGCGCCAGGCTTTTGAGGCCACGGTCTTCCAAGTCCATCGCCAGGAAACCGGTGTCGGCATATACGTCGGTGAAGCGGAATGGCTCGTTGAACTCGATGCAGTCGAAGATCACCACGTGGCCATCAATCATCGTGGCGTTACCCAGGTGGATATCACCGTGGCATTCGCGGGTAAAGCCGTTGAGCTTGCGCTGTTCGAACAGATGCTTGAGGCGTTCGAAGCTGCTTTCGGCCCAGGCCTGCAAGGCATCCAGTTGAGCCAGGTCGGCTTTGTCGCTGAGGAACGGGCGGATCTGCTCGAAGTTCTGCAGCACCGGCGCCATGACGTCGTGCGGGGTGCCGGCGGAGTGGGTGGCCGGCACTTTCGGGGCGTTCAGGTGAAAGTGCGCGATCTGCCTGGCCATTTCGTCGATGTGCGCGTTGGTCAATTCGCCGTTGGCTTGCAAGGTGCTGAGCAGTTGGCTCTGCGGGAACTGGCGCATTTTCAGCACGTAGTCGACCACCGGCCCGTCGCCACCCAATTGCGGTGCTTCGGCGCTGCCGGTGATTGGCAACACTTCAAGATACAAATCATCGGTCAGGCGCTGGTTGAGGCGCAGCTCTTCATTGCAGAAGTGGCCCCGTGCTTTCAGGGTGGTGAAATCGAGGAAGCCGAAATTCACCGGTTTCTTCATCTTGTAGGCGTAGTCACCCGTGAGCAGGACCCAGGAAATATGGGTCTCGATGACTTGGAACTGATCCACCGGATGGGGAAACAGGGCCGGGTTTTGCAGGGCAGCAATCAGGGACTGGCTCACGGGCGATCCTTCAGAGTCTGGGAAAATTCATGGCGGGCATTATGGCGGCTACAGACGGTCATGCAAACCGCTGTCCGGCTCATGTTGGTCATCAATAAAGTGCGTATAATCCGCCGCCATGACTCGTACCCGATCTCCCCGTTCCCGTAAAAAACCTCCTTCCCGCGGCCTGCGCCCTTGGCTGGGCTGGGCGCTTAAGCTCGGCCTGGTAGGGCTTGTAGTGATCGCCGGCTTCGCGGTTTACCTCGATGCCGTGGTCCAGGAGAAGTTCTCCGGCAAGCGCTGGACCATTCCGGCCAAGGTATACGCGCGCCCGCTGGAACTGTTCACCGGCCAGAAGCTGAGCAAGGATGACTTCCTCACCGAACTCGATGCCCTGGGCTATCGCCGCGAACCCGTGAGCAACGGCCCCGGTGCCGCTGCCGTCTCCGGTAACACCGTCGACTTGAACACCCGCGGTTTCCAGTTCTATGAAGGCCTGGAAAAACCCCAGCCGGTGCGCGTGCGTTTCTCTGGCGACTATGTAGCTGAACTGTCCTCGCTCAACGGCTCGAAGCTGCCGGTGGTGCGCCTGGAACCCTTAATGATCGGTGGGATTTATCCGAAAAACCTGGAAGACCGCATCCTGATCAAGATCGATCAGGTACCGCCTTACCTGCTGGATACCCTGATTGCCGTAGAAGACCGGGATTTCTACAGCCACTGGGGCGTATCACCGAAGTCCATCGCTCGCGCCGTGTGGGTCAACACCTCCGGCGGCAAGATGACCCAGGGCGGCAGTACGCTGACGCAACAATTGGTCAAGAACTTCTACCTGACCAACGAACGCAGCCTGACCCGTAAGCTGACCGAAGCCATGATGGCGATGTTGCTGGAGCTGCATTACAGCAAGCAGGAAATTCTTGAGGCATACCTCAATGAAGTGTTCGTCGGGCAGGACGGCCAGCGTGCGGTGCACGGTTTCGGTCTGGCCAGCCAGTTCTTCTTCGGCCAGCCGTTGTCCGAGTTGAAACTGCATCAAGTGGCGCTGTTGGTGGGCATGGTCAAGGGGCCGTCCTACTACAACCCGCGTCGTAACCCGGAGCGCGCGCTTGAACGGCGCAACCTTGTACTTGATGTACTTGAGCAGCAAGGCGTCGCCACTCCTGAACAAGTCGCTGCCGCGAAGAAAATGCCACTGGGTGTGACCACCCGCGGCAAGCTTGCCGACAGCTCATTCCCAGGCTTCATCGACCTGGTCAAACGCCAGTTGCGTGAAGACTACCGTGACGAAGACTTGACCGAAGAAGGCCTGCGGATCTTCACCAGTTTCGACCCGATCCTGCAAATGAAGGCTGAAGCTTCGGTCAATGACACCTTCAAACGCTTGGCAGGCCGTAAAGGCTCTGACGACGTCGAGGCGGCGATGGTGGTGACCAACCCGGAAACCGGTGAGGTCCAGGCCATGATCGGCAGTCGCCAGGCCAGCTTTGCCGGGTTCAACCGGGCGCTGGACGCGGTGCGTCCGATCGGCTCGCTGGTCAAGCCGGCGGTATATCTGACTGCTTTGGAAAAACCGAGCAAGTACACGCTGACCAGTTGGCTGTCCGATGACCCGTTGTCGGTCAAAGGTGCCGATGGCCAGATGTGGACGCCGCATAACTTTGATCGTCGCTCCCACGGTACGATTTTCCTGTACCAGGGCCTGGCGCATTCCTACAACATCTCGACCTCCCGTCTTGGCCTTGAGCTGGGCGTGCCGAATGTTCTCAAGACACTCGGTCGGCTGGGCATCACTCGCGAGTTCCCTGCGTTCCCGTCGATGCTGTTGGGTGCGGGTGCAATGAGCCCGATGGAAGTGGCGACCATGTACCAGACCCTGGCCAACGGTGGTTTCAATACGCCGATGCGCGGGATCCGCAGCGTTTTGACGGCGGAAGGCGAACCGCTCAAGCGTTATCCGTTCCAGATTCAGCAGCGCTTTGACCCGGCTTCGATCTACCTGATCCAGAACGCCATGCAGCGCGTTATGCGTGAAGGTACCGGACGCTCGGCCTACAACGTGTTGCCGGCCAATCTGACACTGGCTGGCAAGAGTGGTACCAGTAACGATTCCCGGGACAGCTGGTTCGCTGGTTTCAGCCAGGACCTGCTGGCGGTGGTCTGGCTGGGGCGCGACGACAACGGCAAGACGCCGTTCACCGGTGCCACCGGCGCATTGCAGGTGTGGACCAGTTTCATGAAGAAGGCCGATCCACTGCCGCTGAACATGCCGCAGCCGGACAATATCGTTCAGGCCTGGATCGATCCGCATACCGGGCAGGGTTCCGATGCCAACTGTCCGGGCGCGGTGCAGATGCCGTATATTCGCGGCAGCGAACCGCCACCCGGTGCAGCGTGCGGTGCCAGTGCACCCGCGAGCGCTGAATCGGTGATGGATTGGGTCAAGGGCTGGATGAATTAAGCAAAGAGGGTTTCACGTGAACAAGTTGTTGATTCCAGCTATTACAGTTTTGGCATTGCTCGGTGGTTGCGCCAGCGTGGAGCGTGGCTCTATTCCGGTGGTGGATTCCAGTACAACGGTGTCCAACAACGACCGGATCTCGGCCAATGGCGGCTTCCGTCAAACCGTCACCAACCGCCCAGCCCAGGCTAAGGCGCAAGCCGTGCCTCAGGATTCGGGCGTCGTGGTGATGATCCCGGGCGCCGGCGCAGCGACCTCGGCACCGATCAGTACTCAGCCGTGGACTCCAGGCCCGAGCACCTCGGGCCCGGCGGACTCTGCGCCGATTCAAACGGCGCCAATCAATCAGGGCACCTACAACATGCCGTCGACGCCAAGCGGGATTCCGTCCGCCAGCAGCGCCGGTGGCTTGTCGGCCGATGAGCAGTTGGACGGCCCGGTTCTGGCGTTGCTGACTACTGCTCAACAACAGCAGTCGGGTGGCGACTTGAACGGCGCATCGTCGAGCCTCGAACGCGCCCAGCGCGTAGCGCCTCGCGAGCCACAAGTGCTTTACCGCCTGGCTCAGGTGCGCATGGCCCAAGGCGATGCCCCGCAAGCAGAACAATTTGCCCGCCGTGGCCTGACCCTGGCCAATGGCCGTCCTGATCTGCAGGCCAGCCTGTGGAGCTTGATCGGTGACGCCCGTGAGAAGCAGGGCGATGCTGCCGGTGCAGCCCAGGCTCGGCAAAAAGCCAAGGTAAGCCTCTGATGGATGCACGCTTTCCGGCGATTGCCGTACAGTTGTTGTTGATCGAGCGCGAGCTGCGCTTGCAGGGCTGGTGGGACGAAGTGTCCCCCAGTGCTGAAGCCTTGAGCAGCGTTGAACCCTTTTCCGTTGACACCCTGGACTTTCACCAGTGGCTGCAATGGATTTTCCTGACACGGATGAAGCAGATCCTTGAGCAGGACCTGCCATTGCCCAATGCGTCGGGGATTCTGGAAATGGCCGAGATGGTTTACGCCGATCGTCCGCTCGAGAGCCTTGGCCTACGGACTGCGCTGAAAAAGTTCGATCAACTGATCGTCGACGCTCGTTAATTGCCTGGCTGCCGGTTTTTCCGGCAGTCTTGCGCATATTTCTACCGCTTTGCGCCATTCAGGCGAGTTTTATCCCTCCTCAAGCCGCTTTCTTCTACGTTCTCATGCGCTTAGTTGGAAAAAAGCGCAATTATTGCTTGACTTGGAGAGGCTGAAACAGAAGAATCCAAAGTCCGCTGTAGAGGGACTGCCAGAAGCAGACCCACTCAGCAGATCATGAGGCGCACACCCGCGCCGACCTGTTACACCCGCAACGCGTTACCTCGCGCTGGGTGGGAAAATCCCGCAACACTTGGGACGCTCCCAATACTTGCTCAGTCAGTGCTGACGTAGTCGGCGACCACCGTCGCTCATGCTCTGCTGAGAAGTAAACCTATTAAGACCCGTCGGTTTTTAACGGACGGTATTCTGGCGTTTTAGAGGTGAACAACGTGGAGCTTTTATCTGGCGGTGAGATGCTCGTCCGCTTTTTGCGTGACGAAGGCGTCGACTATATCTACGGGTACCCAGGCGGTGCTCTGCTGCATGTCTACGACGCACTGTTCAAGGAACCGGCTGTTACCCACATCCTGGTTCGCCACGAACAAGCTGCTACCCATATGGCTGACGGTTACGCCCGTGCCACCGGTAAAGCCGGTGTAGTTCTGGTGACTTCCGGCCCTGGCGCGACCAATGCCATCACCGGCATCGCGACGGCTTATATGGACTCCATCCCGATGGTGATCATTTCCGGCCAGGTGGCGAGCACCATGGTTGGTACCGACGCATTCCAGGAAACCGACATGATCGGTATCTCCCGGCCGATCGTGAAACACAGCTTCATGATCAAGCATGCCTCGGAAATCCCGGAAGTCATGAAGAAGGCGTTCTACCTCGCACAGTCCGGTCGCCCGGGTCCTGTGGTGGTCGATATCCCGAAAGACATGACCAACCCGGCGGAAAAATTCGAATACATCTTCCCGAAGAAAGCCAAGCTGCGTTCCTACAGCCCGGCCGTTCGCGGGCACTCGGGGCAAATCCGCAAGGCGGCAGAAATGCTGTTGGCGGCCAAGCGCCCGGTGCTCTACTCGGGTGGTGGCGTGATTCTGGGCGGCGGTTCTGCACCGCTGACCGAACTGGCCAAGATGCTCAACCTGCCAGTCACCAATACCTTGATGGGCCTCGGCGCATTCCCGGGTTCGGACCGTCAGTTCGTCGGTATGCTCGGCATGCACGGCAGCTACACCGCCAACCTGGCCATGCACCATGCTGACGTGATCCTCGCCGTCGGTGCGCGGTTCGATGACCGGGTGATCAACGGCGCGAGCAAGTTTTGCCCGAATGCCAAGATCATCCACATCGATATCGACCCGGCATCCATCTCCAAGACCATCAAGGCCGACGTGCCTATCGTAGGTCCTGTGGAAAGCGTGCTGACCGAAATGGTCGCTGCGCTGAAGGAAATCGGCGAAGCCCCGAACAAGGACTCCGTTGCCAGTTGGTGGAAGCAGATCGACGAGTGGCGCGGTGATCGCGGCCTGTTCCCTTACGACAAGGGCGACGGCAGCGTCATCAAGCCACAGACCGTGATCGAAACCCTGTGCGAAGTGACCAAGGGCGATGCCTTTGTGACCTCCGACGTCGGCCAGCACCAGATGTTCGCGGCGCAGTACTACAAGTTCGACAAGCCTAACCGCTGGATCAACTCCGGTGGCCTGGGCACGATGGGCTTCGGTTTCCCTGCGGCCATGGGTGTGAAGCTGAGCTTCCCGGACACCGACGTTGCCTGCGTCACCGGCGAAGGCAGTATCCAGATGAACATCCAGGAACTGTCGACCTGCCTGCAATATGGTTTGCCGGTGAAGATCGTCTGCCTGAACAACGGCGTACTGGGCATGGTTCGCCAGTGGCAGGACATGAGCTACGGCAGCCGTCACTCCCATTCCTACATGGAGTCTCTGCCGGACTTCGTCAAATTGGTTGAAGCCTATGGCCATGTCGGTATGCGCATCACCGATTTGAAGGATTTGAAGCCGATGATGGAAGAGGCGTTCGCCATGAAGGACCGCCTGGTGTTCCTTGATATTCAGGTCGACACCAGCGAGCACGTCTATCCGATGCAGATCAAAGACGGCTCCATGCGCGATATGTGGCTGAACAAGACGGAGCGTACCTAATCATGCGGCACATTATCTCCCTGCTTCTGGAGAACGAACCGGGCGCTCTGTCACGTGTGGTCGGACTGTTTTCGCAACGCAACTACAACATCGAAAGCCTGACCGTGGCGCCGACCGAAGACCCGACCTTGTCGCGTCTGACCTTGACCACCGTTGGCCATGATGAGGTGATCGAGCAGATCACCAAAAACCTCAACAAGCTGATCGAAGTGGTCAAGCTGGTCGACTTGTCGGAGAGTGCCCACATCGAGCGTGAGCTGATGCTGGTCAAGGTCAAGGCCACGGGTGCACAACGGGCCGAGATCAAGCGCACTACCGACATTTATCGCGGGCAGATCGTCGATGTGAGCGCCAGCGTTTATACCGTTCAACTGACCGGTACAAGCGACAAGCTGGACAGCTTCATCCAGTCGATCGGGACGGCCTCGATTCTGGAAACTGTACGCAGTGGCGTCACCGGGATTGCTCGTGGCGACAAAGTACTCAGCATCTAACTCAAATTTAGCGAATGGCCTTAAACGGCCTGGATATATAGAGGAACCTCATGAAAGTTTATTACGATAAAGATTGTGACCTGTCGATCATCCAGGGCAAAAAAGTCGCCATCATCGGCTACGGTTCCCAGGGCCACGCTCAAGCGTGCAACCTGAAAGATTCCGGCGTTGACGTGACTGTCGGCCTGCGTAAAGGCTCGGCCACTGTTGCCAAGGCTGAAGCTCACGGCCTGAAAGTGACTGACGTTGCTTCCGCTGTTGCTGCTGCCGACCTGGTCATGATCCTGACCCCGGACGAATTCCAGTCCGCGCTGTACAAGAACGAAATTGAGCCGAACATCAAGAAAGGCGCCACCCTGGCCTTCTCCCACGGCTTCGCGATCCACTACAACCAGGTTGTGCCACGCGCTGACCTCGACGTGATCATGATCGCTCCGAAAGCACCGGGCCACACCGTGCGTTCCGAGTTTGTCAAAGGCGGCGGCATCCCTGACCTGATCGCGATCTACCAGGACGCCTCGGGCAACGCCAAAAACGTTGCACTGTCCTACGCTGCTGGCGTTGGTGGCGGTCGTACCGGCATCATCGAAACCACCTTCAAGGACGAGACTGAAACCGACCTGTTCGGCGAGCAAGCCGTTCTGTGCGGCGGTACCGTTGAACTGGTCAAAGCCGGTTTCGAAACCCTGGTTGAAGCTGGCTACGCGCCAGAAATGGCCTACTTCGAATGCTTGCACGAACTGAAGCTGATCGTTGACCTCATGTACGAAGGCGGTATCGCCAACATGAACTACTCGATCTCCAACAATGCCGAATACGGCGAGTACGTGACTGGCCCGGAAGTGATCAACGCCGAGTCCCGTCAGGCCATGCGCAACGCCCTGAAACGTATTCAGGACGGCGAATACGCCAAAATGTTCATCAGCGAAGGTGCAACCGGCTACCCTTCGATGACCGCCAAGCGTCGTAACAACGCCGCTCACGGTATCGAAATCATCGGCGAGCAACTGCGCTCCATGATGCCGTGGATCGGTGCCAACAAGATCGTCGACAAAGCCAAAAACTAAGTCGTACGTATCAAGGGAAAACGCGGCTTAGGCCGCGTTTTTTCGTTTGCGGGGCAGGTTCTGGTATAAAGCTGCATCGTTTGCGGGCGAACACTCGCCGCAAGTTTCTGTCGAAATTTTTCACACCGTTGCAAGGTAAAGTCCATGAGCGAACGTCCCGAAGAGCCAAACCAGGCCTCTGACGCCGAAAGCCTGCTACCGATCGATGAACATGTCGAAGAAGGGCACGATGCTGAAGGCCGTAAAGTCCGGCATCGTGGCATCTATCTTCTGCCCAATCTGTTTACCACTGCGAACCTGTTCGCGGGGTTCTACTCCATCATCAATTCCATGAGCGCCCAGAGTGCATTGGCGGCCGGCGATGCTGCCGGGGCCAGCAAGTACTTTGGTTTCGCCGCAATTGCTATCTTCGTTGCCATGGTCCTTGATGGCCTGGATGGGCGTGTGGCGCGTATGACCAACACCCAGAGTGCCTTCGGTGCCGAGTACGACTCGCTGTCGGACATGGTTGCCTTTGGTGTGGCGCCGGCGTTGCTCGCATTCGCCTGGGCGCTGGGTGACATGGGCAAAGTCGGCTGGATGGTCGCCTTCATCTATGTGGCTGGCGCGGCATTGCGTCTGGCGCGCTTCAATACTCAGGTAGGGACCGCCGACAAGCGCTACTTCATTGGCTTGGCCAGCCCGGCTGCGGCGGGTGTGGTAGCCGGTATTGTCTGGGCATTCAGCGACTACGGTATCCAGGGCTCGAAGATGTCATTCCTGGTGGCCTTGATGGTCGCGGCGGCCGGCATGCTGATGGTCAGCAACATCAAGTACAACAGCTTCAAGGAGCTGGACCTCAAGGGGCGCGTGCCGTTTGTGGCCATCCTGGCAGTGGTGCTGGTGTTCGCCGTGGTCTTCAGTGACCCGCCGCGAATCCTGCTGTTGGCGTTCCTCGTCTATGCCGCGTCCGGCCCGGTGCAGTACTTGCTGCATCTTCGTCAGCGCAAAACGTTGCCTTAATGTAATTTCCCCCATACTCCGCAGTCTATTGGTGCATCTGTCCTCCAAAGCTGCGGAGTTGCCATGTTAATCAAGTTCCCCAAAGCGTCTGATTGCAAAGAATCGGACGTCACGCCTGAATCCCTCTATTTCTCTCGCCGCAGCTTGCTCGGTGGTGCGCTTGCCGGCCTTGCTGCCAGCAGCCTGCCGCGTTGGGCCCGTGCGGATGATGCTGCGCGTTACGCGGATGTCGAACCGGGCAAGGCGCCTGGATGGTTTGCCGAAAAGCTGCCAGGTACGAAATGGCAGGCGGTAACCGTCAAGGATGAGGCGATCACTCCGTTCAAGGATGCGACCCATTACAACAACTTCTATGAGTTTGGTACGGATAAGGGCGATCCGGCGGCGAATGCCGGGTCTCTGAAGACTGAGCCGTGGAGCGTGGTGATCGATGGTGAGGTCGCCAAGCCCGGGCGTTACGCGCTTGAAGACTTCATGAAGCCGTATCAGTTGGAAGAGCGAATCTATCGACTGCGCTGCGTAGAGGCGTGGTCGATGGTGATTCCGTGGATGGGTTTCCCTATTTCGGAATTGCTCAAGCACGTCGAGCCGACCTCCAAGGCCAAATACATCCGCTTTGAAACCCTGCAGGATCCCAAGAGCATGCCGGGGCAGCGCTCCAACTTCGCTTTGATCGACTGGCCTTATGTAGAAGGGCTACGACTGGATGAGGCGATGAATCCCCTGGCGATTCTGGCGGTAGGGATGTATGGGCGGGAATTGCCAAATCAGAATGGTGCCCCGTTGCGGTTGGTGGTGCCATGGAAGTATGGATTCAAGAGCGTGAAGTCGATCGTGCGCATCAGCCTCGTCAGCGAACAGCCGAAAACCACCTGGCAAAGCATTGCGGCGAGTGAGTATGGGTTTTATGCGAACGTGAATCCTACCGTCGACCATCCGCGCTGGACTCAGGCGCGGGAGCGGCGTTTGCCCAGTGGGCTGTTCAGTCCCAATGTGCGTGAGACGCAAATGTTCAACGGCTACTCCGATGAAGTTGCCTCTCTATATACGGGCCTTGATCTGCGGAAGAACTATTGATGCGCTACCCGGTGTGGCGCATAAGCGTCTTTATAGCAGCGGCGGTGTGGCCGCTGTTCTGGTTGTACGAGGCCTGGAGTTTTGCTTTGGGGCCTGACCCGGGGAAGGTGCTGATGGATCGGCTCGGGCTTGGGACCCTGATTCTACTGCTGATCACTCTGTGCATGACGCCGCTGCAGAAACTCAGTGGTTGGGCGGGGTGGATTGCTGTGCGACGGCAGCTGGGGCTGTGGTGCTTTGCGTATGTGGTTTTGCATCTTGCTGCTTACTGTGTGTTTATCCTTGGGTTGGATTGGTCGCAGTTGGGTGTCGAGCTGCGGAAGCGGCCTTACATTATTGTGGGTACCTTAGGGTTCCTTTCTCTATTAGTGCTGGCAGTCACCTCAAACCGCTACAGTCAGCGTCGCCTTGGGGCACGCTGGAAGAAACTGCATCGTTTGGTTTACGTGATTCTCGGGCTTGGTTTGCTGCACATGTTGTGGATCGTACGGGCTGATCTAAAGGAATGGGCTATCTATGCATCCATAGGAGCGCTGCTTCTAGTGCTGCGTGTGCCGCCTGTAATGCGCCGGATTCCCCGTCTTATTGCTAAAAAACCATCTTCTGCAACAAAAGCGTAATTAACCCTTGACGGCAGATTCTGGAAGTCTATAATTCGCCCCACTTCCGGCGCAGTCGAAACGGAAAACTCCTTGGTAAACAAAGGGTTATGTAGGTTTCGACAGCGAGCTGCTTCAGATCATCGAGGCCCAGAAGGAGTTAGTAAGGCAGTGTTGTTTAGCTCTATTAACGGTTCGATCTTCTCGGTCGAAAGCGGAGAAAAAGAGGTGTTGACAGCAGCGTGTAACGCTGTAGAATTCGCCTCCCGCTAACGAGAGATCGGAAGCGCAAGTGGTTGAAGTTACAAAGGAAACTTTGAAAACTTCTTAAAAAAACCGCTTGACAGCAACAGGGGCTGCTGTAGAATGCGCGCCTCGGTTGAGACGAAAGATCTTA
Source organism: Pseudomonas sp. 32A (assembly GCF_052682255.1). Taxonomy (NCBI): domain Bacteria; kingdom Pseudomonadati; phylum Pseudomonadota; class Gammaproteobacteria; order Pseudomonadales; family Pseudomonadaceae; genus Pseudomonas; species Pseudomonas sp. 32A. The sequence continues at coordinate 728,847 of NZ_JBQYLY010000001.1, forward strand.
ACCAACCGCTCTTTAACAACTGAATCAAGCAATTCGTGTGGGTGCTTGTGGAGTCAGACTGATAGTCAACAAGATTATCAGCATCACAAGTTACTCCGCGAGAAATCAAAGATGTAACCAACGATTGCTGAGCCAAGTTTAGGGTTTCTTAAAAACCCAAAGATGTTTGAACTGAAGAGTTTGATCATGGCTCAGATTGAACGCTGGCGGCAGGCCTAACACATGCAAGTCGAGCGGTAGAGAGAAGCTTGCTTCTCTTGAGAGCGGCGGACGGGTGAGTAATGCCTAGGAATCTGCCTGGTAGTGGGGGATAACGTTCGGAAACGGACGCTAATACCGCATACGTCCTACGGGAGAAAGCAGGGGACCTTCGGGCCTTGCGCTATCAGATGAGCCTAGGTCGGATTAGCTAGTTGGTGGGGTAATGGCTCACCAAGGCGACGATCCGTAACTGGTCTGAGAGGATGATCAGTCACACTGGAACTGAGACACGGTCCAGACTCCTACGGGAGGCAGCAGTGGGGAATATTGGACAATGGGCGAAAGCCTGATCCAGCCATGCCGCGTGTGTGAAGAAGGTCTTCGGATTGTAAAGCACTTTAAGTTGGGAGGAAGGGCAGTAAATTAATACTTTGCTGTTTTGACGTTACCGACAGAATAAGCACCGGCTAACTCTGTGCCAGCAGCCGCGGTAATACAGAGGGTGCAAGCGTTAATCGGAATTACTGGGCGTAAAGCGCGCGTAGGTGGTTCGTTAAGTTGGATGTGAAATCCCCGGGCTCAACCTGGGAACTGCATTCAAAACTGACGAGCTAGAGTATGGTAGAGGGTGGTGGAATTTCCTGTGTAGCGGTGAAATGCGTAGATATAGGAAGGAACACCAGTGGCGAAGGCGACCACCTGGACTGATACTGACACTGAGGTGCGAAAGCGTGGGGAGCAAACAGGATTAGATACCCTGGTAGTCCACGCCGTAAACGATGTCAACTAGCCGTTGGGAGCCTTGAGCTCTTAGTGGCGCAGCTAACGCATTAAGTTGACCGCCTGGGGAGTACGGCCGCAAGGTTAAAACTCAAATGAATTGACGGGGGCCCGCACAAGCGGTGGAGCATGTGGTTTAATTCGAAGCAACGCGAAGAACCTTACCAGGCCTTGACATCCAATGAACTTTCTAGAGATAGATTGGTGCCTTCGGGAACATTGAGACAGGTGCTGCATGGCTGTCGTCAGCTCGTGTCGTGAGATGTTGGGTTAAGTCCCGTAACGAGCGCAACCCTTGTCCTTAGTTACCAGCACGTAATGGTGGGCACTCTAAGGAGACTGCCGGTGACAAACCGGAGGAAGGTGGGGATGACGTCAAGTCATCATGGCCCTTACGGCCTGGGCTACACACGTGCTACAATGGTCGGTACAGAGGGTTGCCAAGCCGCGAGGTGGAGCTAATCCCAGAAAACCGATCGTAGTCCGGATCGCAGTCTGCAACTCGACTGCGTGAAGTCGGAATCGCTAGTAATCGCGAATCAGAATGTCGCGGTGAATACGTTCCCGGGCCTTGTACACACCGCCCGTCACACCATGGGAGTGGGTTGCACCAGAAGTAGCTAGTCTAACCTTCGGGAGGACGGTTACCACGGTGTGATTCATGACTGGGGTGAAGTCGTAACAAGGTAGCCGTAGGGGAACCTGCGGCTGGATCACCTCCTTAATCGACGACATCAGCTGCTCCATAAGTTCCCACACGAATTGCTTGATTCATTGAAGAAGACGATAAGAAGCAGCCCGAAATTGGGTCTGTAGCTCAGTTGGTTAGAGCGCACCCCTGATAAGGGTGAGGTCGGCAGTTCGAATCTGCCCAGACCCACCAATTTTGTGTGGGAAACGCCTGTAGAAATACGGGGCCATAGCTCAGCTGGGAGAGCGCCTGCCTTGCACGCAGGAGGTCAACGGTTCGATCCCGTTTGGCTCCACCACTACTGCTTCTACGTTATGAAAGCTTAGAAATGAGCATTCCATTGTTATGATGGTGAATGTTGATTTCTAGTCTTTGATTAGATCGTTCTTTAAAAATTTGGGTATGTGATAGAAAGATAGACTGAGCGTTACTTTCACTGGTAACGGATCAGGCTAAGGTAAAATTTGTGAGTTGCTCTTTATGAGCAAGAATCGAATTTTCGGCGAATGTCGTCTTCACAGTATAACCAGATTGCTTGGGGTTATATGGTCAAGTGAAGAAGCGCATACGGTGGATGCCTTGGCAGTCAGAGGCGATGAAAGACGTGGTAGCCTGCGAAAAGCTTCGGGGAGTCGGCAAACAGACTTTGATCCGGAGATGTCTGAATGGGGGAACCCAGCCATCATAAGATGGTTACCTTACACTGAATACATAGGTGTATGGAGCGAACCAGGGGAACTGAAACATCTAAGTACCCTGAGGAAAAGAAATCAACCGAGATTCCCTTAGTAGTGGCGAGCGAACGGGGACTAGCCCTTAAGTGGCTTTGAGATTAGCGGAACGCTCTGGAAAGTGCGGCCATAGTGGGTGATAGCCCTGTACGCGAAAATCTCTTAGTCATGAAATCGAGTAGGACGGAGCACGAGAAACTTTGTCTGAATATGGGGGGACCATCCTCCAAGGCTAAATACTACTGACTGACCGATAGTGAACTAGTACCGTGAGGGAAAGGCGAAAAGAACCCCGGAGAGGGGAGTGAAATAGATCCTGAAACCGTATGCGTACAAGCAGTGGGAGCAGACTTTGTTCTGTGACTGCGTACCTTTTGTATAATGGGTCAGCGACTTATTTTCAGTGGCGAGCTTAACCGAATAGGGGAGGCGTAGCGAAAGCGAGTCTTAATAGGGCGTCTAGTCGCTGGGAATAGACCCGAAACCGGGCGATCTATCCATGGGCAGGTTGAAGGTTGGGTAACACTAACTGGAGGACCGAACCGACTACCGTTGAAAAGTTAGCGGATGACCTGTGGATCGGAGTGAAAGGCTAATCAAGCTCGGAGATAGCTGGTTCTCCTCGAAAGCTATTTAGGTAGCGCCTCATGTATCACTGTAGGGGGTAGAGCACTGTTTCGGCTAGGGGGTCATCCCGACTTACCAAACCGATGCAAACTCCGAATACCTACAAGTGCCGAGCATGGGAGACACACGGCGGGTGCTAACGTCCGTCGTGAAAAGGGAAACAACCCAGACCGTCAGCTAAGGTCCCAAAGTTATGGTTAAGTGGGAAACGATGTGGGAAGGCTTAGACAGCTAGGAGGTTGGCTTAGAAGCAGCCACCCTTTAAAGAAAGCGTAATAGCTCACTAGTCGAGTCGGCCTGCGCGGAAGATGTAACGGGGCTCAAACCATACACCGAAGCTACGGGTATCACCTTCGGGTGATGCGGTAGAGGAGCGTTCTGTAAGCCTGTGAAGGTGAGTTGAGAAGCTTGCTGGAGGTATCAGAAGTGCGAATGCTGACATGAGTAACGATAATGGGTGTGAAAAACACCCACGCCGAAAGACCAAGGTTTCCTGCGCAACGTTAATCGACGCAGGGTTAGTCGGTCCCTAAGGCGAGGCTGAAAAGCGTAGTCGATGGAAAACAGGTTAATATTCCTGTACTTCTGGTTATTGCGATGGAGGGACGGAGAAGGCTAGGCCAGCTTGGCGTTGGTTGTCCAAGTTTAAGGTGGTAGGCTGGAATCTTAGGTAAATCCGGGATTCTAAGGCCGAGAGCTGATGACGAGTTATCTTTTAGATGACGAAGTGGTTGATGCCATGCTTCCAAGAAAAGCTTCTAAGCTTCAGGTAACCAGGAACCGTACCCCAAACCGACACAGGTGGTTGGGTAGAGAATACCAAGGCGCTTGAGAGAACTCGGGTGAAGGAACTAGGCAAAATGGCACCGTAACTTCGGGAGAAGGTGCGCCGGTGAGGGTGAAGGACTTGCTCCGTAAGCTCATGCCGGTCGAAGATACCAGGCCGCTGCGACTGTTTATTAAAAACACAGCACTCTGCAAACACGAAAGTGGACGTATAGGGTGTGACGCCTGCCCGGTGCCGGAAGGTTAATTGATGGGGTTAGCTAACGCGAAGCTCTTGATCGAAGCCCCGGTAAACGGCGGCCGTAACTATAACGGTCCTAAGGTAGCGAAATTCCTTGTCGGGTAAGTTCCGACCTGCACGAATGGCGTAACGATGGCGGCGCTGTCTCCACCCGAGACTCAGTGAAATTGAAATCGCTGTGAAGATGCAGTGTATCCGCGGCTAGACGGAAAGACCCCGTGAACCTTTACTATAGCTTTGCACTGGACTTTGAATTTGCTTGTGTAGGATAGGTGGGAGGCTTTGAAGCGTGGACGCCAGTTCGCGTGGAGCCAACCTTGAAATACCACCCTGGCAACTTTGAGGTTCTAACTCAGGTCCGTTATCCGGATCGAGGACAGTGTATGGTGGGTAGTTTGACTGGGGCGGTCTCCTCCTAAAGAGTAACGGAGGAGTACGAAGGTGCGCTCAGACCGGTCGGAAATCGGTCGTAGAGTATAAAGGCAAAAGCGCGCTTGACTGCGAGACAGACACGTCGAGCAGGTACGAAAGTAGGTCTTAGTGATCCGGTGGTTCTGTATGGAAGGGCCATCGCTCAACGGATAAAAGGTACTCCGGGGATAACAGGCTGATACCGCCCAAGAGTTCATATCGACGGCGGTGTTTGGCACCTCGATGTCGGCTCATCACATCCTGGGGCTGAAGCCGGTCCCAAGGGTATGGCTGTTCGCCATTTAAAGTGGTACGCGAGCTGGGTTTAGAACGTCGTGAGACAGTTCGGTCCCTATCTGCCGTGGACGTTTGAGATTTGAGAGGGGCTGCTCCTAGTACGAGAGGACCGGAGTGGACGAACCTCTGGTGTTCCGGTTGTCACGCCAGTGGCATTGCCGGGTAGCTATGTTCGGAATAGATAACCGCTGAAAGCATCTAAGCGGGAAACTAGCCTCAAGATGAGATCTCACTGGAACCTTGAGTTCCCTGAAGGGCCGTCGAAGACTACGACGTTGATAGGTTGGGTGTGTAAGCGCTGTGAGGCGTTGAGCTAACCAATACTAATTGCCCGTGAGGCTTGACCATATAACACCCAAGCAATTTGCAGGCTTCGAGCTGAAAAGCGAAAGAGCACCAGATTGCGGTGTGTGAAGACGAAACGAACCGAAAGTTCGAGAGACTCACAAACACCGAAAGCTATCACATACCCAATTTGCTGAAGCGAGGCCAGCTGGTCACGACTCAGTACCCGAATTTCTTGACGACCATAGAGCATTGGAACCACCTGATCCCATCCCGAACTCAGCAGTGAAACGATGCATCGCCGATGGTAGTGTGGGGTTTCCCCATGTGAGAGTAGGTCATCGTCAAGATTAAATTCCAAAACCCCTGATTGCTAACGCAATCAGGGGTTTTGTTTTGGGCGGTCGAAAACTTTCCCGACATGCTCGATATACAGCGGCACCCCGACAAATTTGCACAGTTATTTCTGAACCAGAACACTAGAATAGGCACCTAACCTTTTTTAGAGTCCGAGCCCTATATGCCCGACCCGGTTGATGCCCTTGAGGCGTCAGACTTACCGCTGGACGAACTCGTGGCATGCCATGAGTGCGACTTGTTGATGCGCAAGCCGGAGCTTGCCCGCGGTGAAAAGGCCCAATGCCCACGCTGCGGCTACGAGCTGTACGCTCACCGCCACAACGTCGTTGAACGAAGCCTGGCGTTAGTGATTGCCGCACTGCTGTTGTACGTCCCCGCGAACTTTTTACCCATCATGCAGCTCAATCTACTCGGGCAGTCCTCGCAGGACACCGTGTGGACCGGCGTGGTCGGTCTGTTCGACACTGGTATGCAAGGCGTCGCCGTGGTGGTGTTCCTCTGCAGCATGGGCATTCCATTGCTCAAGCTCCTGTGCCAACTGGCGGTATTGCTGAGCATCCGCTGGAACATCGGCCGCAGCTACGGTCTGCTGTTTTATCGCATCTACCACCACCTCAAGGACTGGGGGATGCTCGAGGTCTACCTGATGGGCGTGCTGGTGGCGATCGTAAAGCTGGCCGACATGGCCACCATCACCGTTGGGCTGGGCCTGGCCTGCTTCGTAAGTCTGTTAATGGTCCAGATACTGCTGGAGGTGGTCATGTCACCTCACCAGATCTGGGAAGCGCTGTCAGGAGAGGATGCTCATGCGGGCGATTGATGCGGGCATTCTGATCTGTACCGAATGCCACGAACTAAACAAACAAGACCCGGACACCGACGAGCAAACCTGCACCCGTTGCGGCGCGCTGGTCCACGCCCGTCGTCCGAACAGCCTGACGCGCACCTGGGCGCTGCTGATCACGGCAGCCATCTTGTACATCCCGGCCAATTTGTTGCCGATCATGACCGTAAGCTCCCTGGGCCAAGGCGATCCGAGCACCATCATGTCCGGCGTGATCCAGTTGATGCAGCACGGCATGTTCCCGATCGCCGCTGTAGTGTTCATCGCCAGCATTCTGGTGCCCACCTTCAAACTGGTGGGCATCGGCTTGTTACTGTTCTCGGTGCAACGTCACCAACCACTTTCCGCGCAACAACGCATTATCATGTACCGCTTTATCGAGTTCATTGGCCGTTGGTCCATGCTGGATATCTTCGTGATTGCCATCCTGGTGGCGGTCGTAAACTTTGGGCGACTTGCCAGTGTCGAGGCCAATCTCGGTGCCGTAGCGTTCGCCAGTGTGGTGATCTTGACGATGCTTGCCGCAGTAACTTTCGATCCCCGACTGATTTGGGATAATACGGAGTCGGACGACGACCATGAGTGATTTGCCTAAGGCTAAAACCCGCCCAGCTTCCAACTGGTCGGCCATTTGGGTGCTGCCCCTGATTGCCCTGATCATCGGTGGCTGGTTGGGATGGCGTGCGTACAACCAGCAAGGTATCGAGATTCAGGTACGCTTTGAAAGCGGCGAAGGCATCCAGGCCAACAAGACCGAAGTGGTCTACAAAGGCATGTCCGTGGGTAAGGTGAAAACCCTGGCCCTGGATGACGAAGGTAACAATCGTGGGGTGATTGCCACCATCGAGATGAACAAGGATGTGGAGCAATACCTCAAGACCAACACCCGCTTCTGGCTGGTAAAGCCGAGCGTCAGCCTGGCCGGGATCACCGGTCTGGAAACCCTGGTCTCGGGTAACTACATCGCCGCCAGCCCGGGCGATGGCGAGCCGACGCGCAAGTTCAAGGCCCTGTCCGAAGAACCGCCCTTATCCGACGCCAAGCCCGGCCTGCACCTGACGATCAAAGCTGATCGCCTCGGCTCGCTGAACCGCGGCAGCCCGGTGTTCTATAAGCAGATCCAGGTCGGCCAGGTCAAAAGCTACCTGCTCTCCGAAGACCAGACCACCGTTGAAATCAAGGTCTACATCGAGCCGACCTACGCCAGCCTGGTGCGCAAACACACGCGTTTCTGGAACGCCAGCGGCATCAGCATCGACGCCAACCTGTCCGGCGTAAAAGTGCGCAGTGAATCCCTGGCCAGCATCGTTGCCGGCGGTATCGCCTTCGCCACGCCGGAGAACCGCAAGGACAGCCCGCCGACGGACCCGAGCCTGCCGTTCCGCCTGTACGAAGACTTTGATGCAGCCGCCGCAGGCATCAAGGTCAAAGTCAAACTCACCGACTTCGAAGGCCTCCAGGCGGGTCGCACGCCAGTGATGTACAAAGGCATCCAGGTCGGTAGCTTGAAGACCCTGAAGATCGACCCGGATCTTTCCAGCGCCAATGCCGAACTGACCCTCGACCCACTGGCCGAAGACTACCTCGTTCAGGACACCCAATTCTGGGTGGTCAAACCGTCCATCTCCCTGGCTGGCATCACCGGGCTGGAAGCGTTGGTCAAAGGTAACTACATCGCCATCCGTCCCGGCGACAAGGGCAGCGCGCCACAACGGGAGTACGTCGCCCGGGCCAAGGCGCCGCCACTGGACCTGCGTTCCCCCGGCCTGCACATGGTGCTCTTCACCGACAACCTCGGCTCCCTGGATGTCGGCAGCCCGATCCTCTACAAACAGGTCAAGGTCGGTTCCGTACAAAGCTACCAGTTCTCCCGCAAGAACAAGCAGCTGGTGATCGGCGTCCATATCGAGAAAGAGTACGAAGGCCTGGTCAACGGCTCCACCCGATTCTGGAATGCCAGCGGCGTGACCCTGACCGGCGGACTCACTGGTGGCATCCAGGTGAAAAGCGAATCCCTGGCCAGCCTGATGGCGGGCGGTATCGCCTTCGAAACCCCGGAGCCGAATGTACCGCTGAAAAAGCGCATCCCGCGTTTCCGTCTGTTCCCGGACCGCGAAGCCGCCAACCAGCACGGTACGCTGGTGACCATCAAGGTCGACCGCGCCGACGGCCTGCGCCCAGGTACGCCGGTACGCTTCAAAGGCCTGGATGTAGGCAAGATCGAAAGCGTCGACTTGAGTGCCGACATGCAATCGGTCCTGCTCAGCGCGCGCATCACCCAAGTGGCCGATCGCATCGCCCGGGCCGGCAGTCAGTTCTGGGTGGTCAAGCCTGAACTCGGGCTGATGAAAACGTCGAACCTGGAAACCCTGGTCACCGGTCAATACATCGAAGTGCAGCCAGCGGTGAAAAACGCCGGCCCGCAAAAAAGCTTCGTTGCCCTCGACCAACCGCCTGAGGCCGTTCATCAGGAAGCGGGCCTGAGCCTGGTACTCAGCGCCGCACGCCGTGGCTCATTGAAGGAAGGCGTTCCGGTCACTTACCGCGAAGTCACCGTAGGCAAAGTTACCGGCTACGAGCTGGGCCAGACCGCCGACCGCGTGCTGGTCCACATCCTGATCGAGCCCAAGTATGCGCCGCTGGTGCGCAGTGGCAGCCGGTTCTGGAACACCAGCGGCTTCGGTCTCGACTTCGGCCTGTTCAAGGGCGCGACGGTACGCACCGAATCCCTGGAAACCCTGGTCGCCGGCGGCATCGCCTTTGCCACGCCGGACGGCGAGCGCATGGGCAACGCTGCACGGCCCCAGCAGACCTTCCCGCTGTTCGACAAGTTTGAAGACGAATGGCTGACCTGGGCGCCTAAAATCCCACTCGGCAAATAGACCGAGGCGCGGCCTTCGCGAGCAAGCCCGCTCCCACATTTGACCCAGTTCCCCCTGAAGGAACCCGATTGAATGTGGGAGCGGGCTTGCTCGCGAAGAGGCCCTCAAAAACACCAAAAAAAGGCCGCGATCCAGAAGATCGCGGCCTTTTTGCATTTCAGCGCGGCTGATTAAACCTCGTCCAACTCCGGCTCATCCGCCTGCACATTCACCGTCGCCTTCACCACATCGTGACGACGGATGTATTTCCAGTCCGCCTCATCAATGTAGATCCCGTTCGGCCCGCTGCCGCCTTCCAGGTCAATCGCCACCTGGGCGGACACCTGCGGCTTCACACTGGCCAGAATCGGCACGAAGCCCAGCTGCAAGCTGGTTTCCAGCAACGCCGCCTGGTTCTTCTCATCGATATCCGCCGCCTCGTCGAGGTAGTACGGCAAGCGCACGCGCCCGGCCTGGTCGCGGTCCATCAAGTGCAGCAACAAATACATGTTGGTCAGCGCCTTGATGGTCATGGTGGTGCCGTTAGAGGCGGCGCCATCAATGTCGGTGTGAATGATCGGCTGGCCGTTGACCTTGGTGATCTCGAACGCCAATTCGAACAGGTCCTTGAGGCCCAACTGGTTATGGTTGGCCGCAACCAGGCGCGCCAGGTATTCCTTGGCTTCCTCGTTCTTGTTGTCCTGCTCGGCGCTCTGGCTCAGGTCGAAGACCGAGAGGGTTTCGCCTTCTTCATACTGACCGGCACTGTGGATGATCTGGTCGATATGCTTGAGGGCTTCCTTGTTCGGCGCGAGCACGATGCGGAAGCTCTGCAGGTTGGACACCTGGCGCTTGTTGATCTCGCGGTTGAACAACGCCAACTGATGCTCAAGGCTGTCGTAGTCGCTGCGGATATTGCGCAAGGTGCGTGCGATATCGGTGACCGCCGCACGCCGCGCCTTACCCAGCGTCAGGGCTTCATCGGTACGGTGCGCGTAAGCGTTGATCAGCAGGTGCAGGCGGCGCTCCATATCGTCTTCACTGTCGAACTTGGCCACGCCCTTGAGGCGCACCTGTGCGTACAGTGCGTCGATCTGGCCGTCAGCGCGCAGCAAGCCCTGCCAGCTGTCCTGATAGTCATTGAGCAGCGGCAGCAGGTTTTCCATGGAGTCGTCGACCGGGTCCATGAACGGCGTACCAAACGGCAAGTCCGCCGGCAGCAGCTGGCGACGACGCAACGCGTCATCCAGCGTGCGCTGCTTGGCTTCCATATCACCAATCTGGCGGCCGACCAGTTGCAGCTTGGCCGACAGTTGCTGGACGCGTTCGGTAAACGCATCGCTGGAACGTTTCAATTCGTCCTGGGCCGCCTCCATCTGCGCCAGGCTTTCCAGCTTCTCGCCTTCTTCTGCGCTCAGGGTTTGCGAGCGGCGGAAATCTTCCAGCGCCTTCTGTGCGTCCAATACCTGTTGGTACAGGGCTTCAGTCTGGGTCTTGCTCGCCGCGCGGTCAGCCGCCACGGCTTGCTGGGTTTTCAGTTGTTTGAGTTCTTTTTCCAAGCGTTCTTTCTGGTCGCGCAACGCAGCGCGGTCAGCCAAGGCCTGCAATGCCGGCGGCTCGATATGCGAGATGTCGATGGCCAACCCCGGCACTTCAAAACGCTCGCCCTTGAAGCCGTCGAGGATCTGCTCCAGGGATTTCACCCACAGGCCTTCCTCGTCCAGCGTGATGCCATGCTCACCCAACGGCAAGCTGAACAGCGAACTGTTGAACAAGCGCATCAGACGCTCGACATCCTGCTGCGAGAATTCTTCCCGCAGCTTGGCGTAGCTGTTGTTGTCGGCGTGATCGAGTTGCTGTTTCACCGACTTCAGGCGTTTTTCCAGGTCCCGCAGACGCTCGTCCAGATCCTCGGCGCTGAACTGGCGCGACTGCGCCAAGGCCCCGGCCAATTCATCGTGAGCATCCTTGGCGGCCAGCAACTGCTGCTCCAGCACCTTGACGTCATCCACCAGGGCGAAGCGATGCTTGAGCACCGACAGCTCACCGAGCCAGCGCTGGATGCCGCTGATTTCCCGCTCCAGGCGCATCAGCTCCTGAGTGCCGCCGCGCTGGTCGTTCTGCAGTGCGTCTTGCTCGTTGCGGTAATGCTCGGCCTGAATCGTCAGCTCTTCCTTGCGAGCACTGGCGTAGTCCGACCAAGTGCCCAGCAACGAATCCAGCAGCGGCGACAGGCGATGCAGTTTGCCCCGCAGGATTTCCCGCTGTTTCACGCCATTGGACAGCGCTTCCACCAGCGGCCCGGCGGCTACCAATGAGTTGTAGTCCTGCTCCATGCGTCGTACATCACGGAAGGCTTCTTCACACGCCGCGATGTAATCGACACTGCCGGAACGCAGGCTGTGTTCGAACGCATCCAGGAACAGTTGCTTCAACTTGGCCGCGGTAATTTCCCGCATGTGCAGCAAGTTGATAAACAACGCACGGAAGGTCTTCAGGCTTTGCTCGCTGGTGGAGCGCAGCGGAATCAGGGTCAGGTCCAGTGGGATCGACGTGTGGCCGCCCACCAGCAAACGTCGCAGTTCATCCGGCTTCAGCTCGTAGGCTTTCAGGCCTTCGCGCTCAAGATTGGTGAACAGCTCTTTCTGGCGCAGGCAGGTGTCGTTCTTCTGGTAGTGCGCCAAATCCAGTTTGCCGGCGTAGGCGAAGAACTGGTGACCGAAACCACCGCCCGGGCCGCGACCGACCACGCCGATCACGTGCGGGCCATGGGGCAGGGCCACTTCCACCAGGATGTAGCTGGTGTCGGTAGCAAAGTAGAAACGCCGGGATTGCTCCAGGGTGTACTTGCCGAAACTCATGTCCGACATGCGCGCCAGAATCGGGAACTGCAAGGCGTTGATCGACGCTGATTTACCGAGGTTGTTCGCGCCATACACCGACAACGGCTCTTCCAGCGGGAACAAACCCAGGCTGTAACCGGCGGTGTTCAAAAGGGCGAAGCGGCGAATGCCGTAGCGTTCCTTGCTCATGCATCGGTCTCCTGTTCTTCGGCAATGGCACGGGCCAGGGCGTCTTCTTCGCTTTCTTCCGCAAAGTCACTCAAGTCCAGCGGGTCATCGGTCTTCAGCAGTTTTTCATCGCTGTCTTCGTCGATGATCACCGGGGCCGGCAACGGCAACACGCTGTGGATACTCGCGGCGAGGTCGCGGTCCTGCTGCACCGAGAGGCACACATCGAGGAAACGGTGCATCGGCGGCAGGAAGCGGTAGATACCGTTCTCTTCACCGGCAAAACCCAGCTGAGTCATGCGGCGCATGATTTTTTCTTCCAGTTCCTCGACGGTCTGCACTTCGGCCTGGATAAACAGGTCGCGGTACTTTTCCAGCAACGACGGCAGCTCATCACGGCCCAGGCTGCCACCGTCAAGCACGGCGATCGGGTCGCGGCCCTGGTCGGCCAGGTGCTCGACGATGATGAAGGTGAACAACGCCAGGCGCTGGGCGGTCTTGTTGACCTGCGCGGCGGCCACGGCCGAGTCCGGTACGAAGTAGTAGAAACCCCGGGTGTCGCACACCAACTCAAAGCCCAGGGCCTTGAACAGCGTGCGGTACTGGTCCTGGAAGTTCGACAGTTGGGCGTACAGCTCCGGGTCGCGCCGGCTGACGTGGTAACCCTTGAACAGCTCGCGAAAGATCGGCGCCAGCTGGGACAGTTCGGATAGATCAAGATGCATGAGGGGTGCTCGCAGAATTCCCGGCCGTATCAGTACTGGCTGGAAGCAGGGCGAATGAGCGCAGGCTGACCTGGTGCTCGTGAGTGTGGTAATCCCGTCGTTCCAGACGTTCGCGCTTGAAGCGTTTCTCCCGCGACAGGCGTGAGAACCAGTACAGCAACTCGTCGGTTGCGCCGTCCGGCTCCTGCTCCAGCAGCCAGGTCATCAGGTCGGGCATCGGCAGCGCGTCTTCGCAGCGCTCGAGCATCTCCTTGACCGTGCGCGGCGCGCGAGGGGCTTCGCCCTTGTGGGATTTGTGCGCCTTGGGGAAACGCGCCGGCTTCGGTTCGAAGTTGGCCAGGGCGTACACATAGGCTTCAACCTGGCTCGCACTGCCAAGAAAGGTGCTTTGCGGCCGGGTGAACATCGGCATCGCCGCTTGCGGCACCGCGTCCAGGCCCTTGCGGCGAATCGCCGACAAGGCCAGCGCGGCTCCACGGGTCACGGCGTTGTGCCGGCGCGCTTCTTCCCGCAGCGGCAGCAGCAGTTCCCGGGCGTGACGCAAGGTCAGCTGGGCGCTGGTCTGCATTTCGAGGATGCGCGCGTGGGTGCGCAGCAGCATGTCGTCGTCCACCAGGTGGCCGAGACGCTGTTGTTCGGTAAGCATGCGCAACAGCACGTTCTCGACCTTGCGCACGCCTTGTTCGAAGGCGCCGTCGGCATTCACCAACTGAATCATCGGTTCGACGTATTCGTCCCAGGTCGCCAGTACTTCGGCGTAACGCTGACGCAACGGGATCTGCCGGTCGCTGGTCTTGGCGCGGTCGGCCACGGCTGCGAGGGCCTGTTCGTCGTTGGCGAGTTTTTTCAGCACGTCGCGCACGCGCATGTCCAGCAGGCGCAGTTGGCGCGCCAGGTCATGGCCGTCACGGATGTCGAAGGCGTCCTGGATATAGCCCGCCAGGCGCTCAAGGTGGCGCAGGTAGGCTTCGATCTCCAGGCACAGGCCTAGCCGGTGCTCCTTGCGAAGATACGCCAGGAAGTCGTGGATCTGCGCATTGAGCTCGAAACGGTTCGGGCTCTTGGCGACAGGCACCAGGATATCCAGGCGAATCCACACGTCCAGCAGGCTGGTGATGTCCTGTGGCGTGCTGTCCAGTTGTTGGGCGGCCAGTTGGGCGCGCAGTTCGCTGAGGCTCAGGGTGCCTTGGTCGAAGTGTTCGCACAGTGGCTCAAGCAGGGCCCAGTGTTCGGCGAGGGCGCGCAAGACGCGCTTGGGTTCGATCATCGGAATGGCCGGCTGGTTAGCGATTAAAAGCAGCGATTGTACTGCATCGGGGGTGGGATTTATCCACAGCCGGTCGTGAGGCGCTCACCGGAGCGATCAACTGCGGGCGATCTTCGTCGAAGGGCGGTAGAATCCCCGTTCTTTAGTTATCCACAAGTGGCCGACCTTTGCTTATCGAGTCCCGACGTCGCGCTTACTTGACCGCCATGCAGGTGGTCAACTGGCTGCCGCGCACTGAATTACCGTTCGCCGCCCCCTCGCGGCCCGAGCTGCTGGAGGCCCCGGAGCCGTTCGAGGCTTTCGGGCCTTCGGGTGAGGAGGCGGCTGCGCCGGTGCCGCTGGTCAAGCCTGTGGCTGAAACCCCGGTGGTTCGGCCAAAGGTCGAAGTCCCCCGGCCGTCGCTGGTGGCCAAGCCGGTCGTCGCCGAAGAGGCGCCTGCCGTGGTCAAGGCTCCAGTCGTGCCGCCGCCGCGCTTTGCCCTGCAACTGCTGCGGGCCGGGCGATGCCTGTTGCTGGTGGAGTTGCCGACAGGCGAGCGCTTCCAGACCCGCGACCCGGCCTATCTGCTGCTCAAGGACATGTTGCGCGCCGCCGGCCTGCCCGACAGTCCGCAGATCGTCGGCGAGCCGGTGCGCTGGCCGCTGCTGGCCCGGGGCACCATGGACCAGGGGCCGGAAGCCGCGCGGGATTTTGTACAAGGTTTTGTCTCGGCGCGCCTGGAAGACGAACCCTGCGTGTGCCTGTGGCTGATCGGCCTGCCCGCCGTGCGTTTTGCCGGCGAAGCCAACGCCGAGGCCTGGTACCGCGAACTGCAGGTCGAAGGCCTGGGCTCTGTCTGGGCCCTGCCGGGCCTGGAACTATTAATGGAAGAGCCACAGCGTAAGGCTGATGTCTGGCAAGCCATGCGCCGGCTGATGGCGCGCTGGAAAAGTACCGATGAGTGAAGCTTTATCTTTCCGCCCGATGACCGAGGCGGACCTCGACGCTGTACTGAAGATCGAATACGCAGCGTTCAGCCACCCCTGGACCCGCGGGATTTTTCTCGATGGGCTGGGCAAGTACCAGATCTGGCTGATGTTCGAAGGTGAGCAGCAGGTGGGCCACGGGGTGGTGCAGATCATCCTCGATGAAGCGCATTTGCTGAACATCACCGTCAAGCCGGAAAACCAGGGCCGTGGCCTGGGTTTAAGCCTGCTGGAGCACCTGATGTCCCGGGCCTACGAGGCCAAGGCGCGGGAATGTTTCCTGGAAGTGCGCGACAGCAACACCGGCGCGTTCCGGCTGTATGAACGTTACGGTTTCAACGAGATTGGCCGCCGGCGGGACTATTACCCCGCTGTTGGTGGTCGCGAAGATGCGGTCGTGATGGCCTGCACCCTGGTCGACTAAACGCGGGGCCCATTGTGGGAGCGGGCTTGCTCGCGAATACGGTGGTCCAGTCGCCAGATGTAATGACTGACACGCCGCCTTCGCGAGCAAGCCCGCTCCCACATTCAGTTCGGCAGCGTGTCAGCGGTTGCCGTCTACTGGATCGATATCGGCCAGTTCGGCTTCATCCAGGCCATTGCCGCCGCCAATCTCGTCTTCGTCGACGATGCTCAGGTCCCAATCGGCCTGTCCATCTTCACCTTCTTCCCGCGCATCCCGCGCACCATCCTCGCGGATCAGGGTTTCCGGGCTCATGTCATCATCGGTTGATTCATGATCAGCGGTGGAAGCCCCGGTCATCCCGGCCTCGCGTACCCGTTCGTCGGGCATCAGATGCTCGCGTTCGCGAGGTGGAATCTCGTCGCCGATCTCCGCCGTCGGTTCTTCCTCGTCAAAATCCAGTTCCCGCATGGAGCCCATGCGGTCTTCGTTATCATCAATCGGCTCCGGTTGGGTGGCGCCGAAAGGACGTCGTGAATCAGTCATGGCGATTCCTCATACTGTGGGGCTTATAGTGTGTGGACAGGCATGGCTCCCCAAGATTCAAGTAATTGCCAGCCGGCTATCTTTATTCTCGGCGTGACCCGGATGGGCGGTCGTCTGTCAAAGCTGCGCATCATTCCTGAGGCTTTCCCTGATGAACGAACTACAAGACCTGCTTGATAACAACGAACGCTGGGCGGATGCGATCAAACAGGAAGATCCCGAATTCTTCGCCAAGCTCGCCCGCCAGCAAACCCCGGAATACCTGTGGATCGGCTGTTCCGACGCCCGCGTACCGGCCAACGAGATCGTCGGCATGCTGCCGGGCGACCTGTTTGTGCATCGCAATGTGGCTAACGTGGTGCTGCACACCGACCTCAATTGCCTGTCGGTGATCCAGTACGCGGTTGACGTGCTCAAGGTCAAACACATCCTGGTGACCGGCCACTATGGCTGCGGCGGTGTACGCGCCTCGATGCAGGACAACCAGTTGGGCCTGATCGACGGCTGGCTGCGCACGATCCGTGACCTGTACTACGAAAACCGCGACGTGCTGGCCCAGTTGCCCACGGAAGAGGAACGCGTCGACCGCCTGTGCGAGCTGAACGTAATCCAGCAAGTGGCCAACGTCGGGCACACCAGCATTGTGCAAAACGCCTGGCACCGTGGGCAGAGCCTGTCGGTTCACGGCTGCATCTACGGGATCAAGGATGGCCGCTGGAAAAGCCTGAACACCACCATCAGTGGCTTCGAGCAATTGCCGCCGCAATACCGCCTGCGTCCGCTGGGAGCGGTCTAAGGGCTTTTGCGTTTGCGCCACTGCTCCATGAACTGTTGACCTTCGGCATTCAACGGCTCCTTCATGCCGGTGATCCAGCCCCGACAGTTGAGCTCGCCACACTGGCAGCGAAACTGTCGGAACAGCACGTCCTCGGTGTGGGCGTAATCCATGGTCAGCAGGGCGCCGGCGGGCACCGGCTGAACGGACCAGAGCTCCAGGTAGGTCATGTCGAGAAATACGTTCGGGTTGCACGAGTGCGAAAGCAAGCCGCTGAACCACGGGTCGTACAAGTGGATGCGCGCGGACATCTGCACCGTATGCAGGCGCCGCTCACTCAGCGCGTAGCCGGACACCTTTGCGATGAGCAGGCGGCTATCGAAGGCGACGCGCGTCTTGATCCCTTCGCCGGAACCCTCCCGGGTACGCACCACTTCATAGTCGCAAGCGCGGGGGTAGCCGTGTTCGGTGAGCACGGTCGCGAAGGGGTAAAGGCAGTCACTCGCAGCGGTTTTAGCCTGATCCATGGCTTGAGTTTTCATGGCTCTCCAGGATGGGGCTGCATCGACCTGCCGGTGGTGTCTGGACTGCCAGTCTTGCAGCGGATGGGCGCCGCTCAAGACTCGCCGAAGTAAGAGCCAATTTCTACTGTCAAATCTGACAGTAGAAATTGGCTATTTTTTATGTAGGAAAACGACCCTTTTGCAGCAAGCATCAAAGCGCCGGTGCATCAACCGCCGGTGCCGGCACTGCGCTTTTCAATTGCCGTAGCTGAGTCTTGATGGCGGGCTGGGCGCACTTGGCGTTCGCTTGTTCGGGCGTCAGTTCGCGGATCGAGGTGTAGAACAGTTCGCAGGTCTGCTCCTTGCGCGTCACCTGCCAGGTGTTCATGCAGCCTTTGAGCTGCACATTCGGATCGCTGGCGGGCTTCTGGCCCATCGAGGCCTGCCAGCAGGCGGCGCTCAAGTCCTGGCCCATCACCTTCAAGCCGGCCTCGTCGGCCTTTTGCTCGTCACCGTCATAGGTGTCGGGGTTGGCTGCATACCAGATGTAACTCGGGTGGTTGGCCCCCAGCACGGCGACTTTGCTGCCATCGGCCGGGCTGATCTGCGCCAGGCCCAACACACCCACGGTTTGCCCGTATTGCTGCTTGATCCAGCTGCGCACCGGCGCCCCAAAAGCCACCATTGGCAATGCGCCGCCCGCGTGCAGGCTCAGCTCCTTGACCATGCGGGTCTGGTAGTCGGTGAAGTAACCGTACACACCTTCCAGGTCCTTGCCCGCCGTAGCAGGGGCGGCGATTGGGGCGATGTCGATGATGGTCTGGTATTCCGGCGTCTGGGTTGCCGGGATGCCGTTGGCCGTGAGCAGGGTCGCCCAGCGGTCGGTGGTGGCCGACTCCAGATAGTCCTGGAAGTGAGTCAGGGAGTAATCCGGCGGGAAGTGCAGCAGCTCGATGCTCTTGCGGTTTTCCAGGGCCATGCCCAGCGGCAGGAACAGGTACCAGTTGAACTGCCACTTGCCATCGCCATTGAGCTTGCTGGCGCCCTGGTAAGCCAGGTCGGCGGTGTCGAGCAAGGTGGTCAGCGGCTGGCCATAACCGTCCGGCACGCCGCTGAAGGTGGCAAGCACCTGATCATGCTCGGTTTTTACACTGACTTTGCCCCGGCTGTAACCGTCTCGTTGCAGGCTTTGGTTCAGGTAGTGCTCGACGGTCTGCTCCAGCGTCCAGGGACGAAAGCAGATGACGCTGCAATTGTTCGGGTAGGCGAACAACTGGGTGACCCGTTGCGGGGTACCCAGCGGTACGGTGATGTCAGCCTGTACGACCGCACTCAAGGTCAGTGCGGCCAGGGTGAAGGACAACCTGGAGAGTTTAAACATGGATGATTCCCTGTCAGCGAAAGCCCGTCTGCGCGGGGTGAATGCCCACCCTCACACAGTAGCGGTTGACCGGGAAAAAGGCGTAGAAAAAATGCGCGCTTGTCGCTTTTGAGCAAGTGCGTCTACACCGGGAAGTGCAGGGCGTTGCTCAAATCTCCCATGGGTTTTTGGCCGCGTGCGGTCATCGCGTCGTCACGCTGCTTGAGCCCGTCGAGGGTTTCCAGCTGGAACACCCGAGTGATCAGGCGCAGGATCGACGCCGTGTCGTAAACGGTATGGTCCACCGTGCCCTTGCGTGCTAACGGCGAGACCACCAACGCCGGTATCCGCGTGCCCGGGCCCCAGCGGTCGCCTTTCGGCGGTGCAACATGGTCCCACCAGCCGCCGTTTTCATCGACGGTGACGATCACCACCATGTTCTTCCACTGCGGGCTTTCCTGCAGCACCTTCAAGGCGCGGGTGATATGCCGGTCGCCCGAGGCGACGTCGGCGTAACCGGCGTGCATATTCAGGTTGCCCTGGGGTTTGTAGAAGGTCACGGCAGGCAGCTTGCCGGCTTGGGCATCGGCGAAGAACTTGTTGGTGCTGGCGTCATCCCCCAGGCCGCCATCGCGCAGGCGTTTATTACGCTCGGCCGGGTTTTCCGGGCCTTGCTGCTTGAAGTAGTTGAACGGCTGGTGGTGGTACTGGAAGTTCGGAATCTTCGGAATGCCGCCCGAGTCCTTGAACTGATCCAGCGTCGCTTGCCACGCACCAGCGTACCAGGCCCAGTCGACGTTCTTTTTCGACAGCTTGTCGCCGATATGTTCGTGGGTTTGTGGCACCAACACGTTAGGCAAGTCGGGCTTGGAGTAATCGGGGCGCTCGGGGTCGCGAATCCAGGTCGGCCAGTAAGGCGGGGCCAGGGTGTTCACGCCGAAACCGTCCGGGGTCAGTGCGCTGGGGCCAAATTGCGGCGGGCCGGTCATGGCGCTGGCCGGGGATTTGTCCAGCGGCTTGAGGCGCGGGTCCGTCGGGTCGTCGCTCTGCAGCGTGGCGATCTGTGCCTTGGCCACCGATTGGGCCGCATTTGGGTACACCGGCGGGGTGGCACTGATCAGGTATTGGTGGTTAAGAAATGATCCGCCAAAGGCGCCCTGGAAGAAGTTGTCGCAGAGCACAAACTCCTTCGCCACGTCCCACAAGCGCAGGGCGTAACGGCTCTGGGCGTAATGACCCATCAGCAGACCGCCAGAGTCGCCCCAGGCCACGAACGCGTCATTTTTACCGCCATTGATCTGCATCTGGTTCTGATAGAACACATGCCACAAATCCCGGGTCACCAGGCTCAGGGGCTGGTCTTCGCCATTCGGGCCTTTGAGGGCGAACGGAGCGTTGGGCAGGTTTTCCTGGTATTGCACTTCGCTGGGGTACGTGACGCCATCCACGGTCTGCGGGCCAACTTGCAACACGCCGCCCCAGGTCGGGGGCAGGGTGCTCAGCAGGCTGCCGTCGCGGTCGCGCTGCTGATAGTCCGCAGGGGCGAGGGCCGACAATGGTTTCTCGACCCCGGGGAAATCCGCAAACAGGTTGTTGAAACTGCGGTTTTCGGCGTAGATCACCACCACGGTTTTAACCTGTTCGTGCAGGGCCTTGTCCAGCTCTTGCGGGGTCAGCGGCCGCTCCACCGGCTTGCCCGGTGCCTCGCTGGTATTGCCACAGGCATTCAAGGTCGCACCGACCCCCAGCACGGCCGCGCCTCCCAGAAAGCGCCGCCGGCTGGTGTCCACTGGCGGTTTGGCTTGAACGTCTTGGGAAGGGCGGTCTTCGTGCTCGTCGCTCATTGCTGGGAGTCCATGCGGGTTAGTTGTTGCAATATGTTTCGCCGGAACCGTAGCAATGGAATGTGACGGAATGAAGACAGCGGTGTGATCATGTGGGCATGCTTCCTGATCCCAAGCACTGCTAGACTGGCCCGATATTGCATACCGCAGAGGTGTCCCATGAAACCTTCAACTGCCCTGGATCTCAAGAGGGCTGCCGTGCGTGAAGTAGTAGGACGTTTCCATACCTCCAACCCAAGGGTGTTTGGGTCCGTTTTGTTGGGGACTGATAAAGACGGCAGTGATCTCGATTTACTGGTTGATGCGCTACCGGGAGCGACCCTTTTTGACCTTGGTGGGCTGCAGGTGGAGTTGGAAGACTTGCTCGGGGTAAACGTCGATTTGCTGACGCCTGGCGATCTGCCTCTCAAGTTTCGTGCTCAAGTCTTGGCTGAGGCCCGGCCCGTATGATCTCAAATCGGATTGGCGACTATCTGGAGCACATGCGCCAGGCATCGTCCGACGCGATCACCTTTGTCGAAGGGGTGAGCAAACCTGAGTTTTTTGAAGACAAGCGTACCCAGCAAGCCGTGATCATGAGTTTGATCATCATCGGCGAAGCGTCGACCAAAATAATGGATCAACATCCAGAGTTTGCAGCCGCCCAACCGCAGGTGCCTTGGCGCAGTATGCGAGGGATGCGCAACCGGATTGCCCATGGTTACTTCGATATAAATCTTGAAGTGGTATGGGACACGGTCCAGCACGCGCTACCTGAGCTGCTGAGCAACCTGCCAGCCGCACCCGCCTGAAGAGCGGGTGCAGCTTCGGGAGATTAAGGCATCACCGGCGGCAAATATTTAAGCGTCGTGCCCAACGCCCACAGCAGGAACAACACCAGCGGCGTATGCACCAGCAACTGCACAAACGAAAAGCCGATCAAGTCCCGCGCCTTCAGCCCCAACACGCCCAGCAGCGGCAACATATAGAACGGGTTGATCAGGTTCGGCAGCGCTTCGGCGGCGTTGTAGATCTGCACCGCCCAGCCCAGGTGATATTCCAGGTCATTGGCGACCTGCATCACGTACGGCGCCTCGATGATCCACTTGCCGCCGCCCGACGGTATAAAGAAGCCCAGCACCGCCGAGTACACGCCCATCAATAGCGCGTAGGTGTCGTGGGACGCAATCGAGGTGAAGAAGGTCGAGATATGGTGCGCCAGGGTCGCGCCGTCACTGCCTTTGACCACGGTCATCAACGCCGCAATCGAGCCATACAACGGGAACTGGATCAGCACCCCGGTGGTGGTCGGCACCGCACGGGCCACCGCATCCAGGAAGCTGCGCGGGCGCCAGTGCAGCAACGCACCCACCATCAGGAACAGGAAGTTATAGGTGTTGAGCCCCGAGATCGCGCTGATCGCCGGCTTGGTCGAAAACTCATGGAACAGCCACCCGGCCGCCAGCAACGCCAGCAGGATGGTCAGCAACGGGCTGTGTTCCAGCCATTCGCCCGGGCGGGTTGGCGGATGCGGCTTGGGCAGGTTGAAGGCCGGGTCGACCCCGCAGGCCTTGGCATCACGGGCGGAGTTCGGCCCGGGCGCGGTGGCGTAGGCGATGATCAGCGAGACCACAATCAGCGCCAGCAACAGCACGCCGGATTGCCACAGAAAGATTGTCTCGGTGAACGGAATCATCCCGGTGATCGACAGAATCGACGGCGGCAAGCTGGCCGGGTTGGCCTGCAACTGCGCCGCCGATGACGACAGCCCCAGCGCCCAAACGGCACCCAGACCGAGGTAGGCCGCAGCACCGGCCGCGCGATAGTCCATGCGCAAATCCGTACGACGGGCCAGTGCACGCACCAGCAAACCGCCGAACACCAACGACAGGCCCCAGTTGAGCAACGAGGCGACCATCGAAATCAGCGCCACCCACGCCACCGCAGAGCGGCCGTTCTTCGGGATGCGCGCCAGGCGATCGATCAGTTTCACGGCGGGTGGGGAGCTGGCGACCACGTAACCGCCAATCACCACAAAAGCCATTTGCATGGTGAACGGGATCAAGCTCCAGAAACCGTCACCAAAGGCCTTGGCGGCCTCGGTCGGCGCGGCGCCCATGCCCAGGGTCGCCACCGCGACAATGATCACGGCGAGGGCGGCAAACACCCAGGAGTCCGGAAACCAGCGCTCGGCGAAGTTTGAACAACGCAGGGCGAATCGGGCGTAGCGGCTGTCTTCGATAGCATCGGCCACGTTCAGTACCTCTATTTGTATTTATTATGGGGGCGGCAGTTTTGCTGCATGTTCCTCTACGGCTATTCATTTGGGAATGTAGTTATCTTCATTGATCAATGAGTAAAGCAAATATATCCAGTGTGATTGCCATCACTCGGCCCAGCTCATAACCTGCAGTCCATTTCGTTTGTCTGCCGAGCTTTTCCATGACTGCCACCTCTTATCCACAGGCGCAGCGTTTCTCCCGCTCCGACTACAAAACCCTGGGCCTGGCCGCCTTGGGCGGGGCCCTGGAAATCTACGACTTCATCATCTTCGTATTTTTCGCGCTGACCCTCAGCCAGCTGTTTTTCCCGCCGGAAATGCCCGAGTGGCTGCGCCTGCTGCAAAGCTTCGGCATCTTCGTCACCGGCTACCTCGCGCGCCCGCTGGGCGGAATCCTGATGGCGCACTTCGCCGATCACCTGGGGCGCAAGCGGGTGTTCAGCCTGAGCATCCTGATGATGGCGCTGCCGTGCCTGCTGATCGGGATCATGCCCACCTACGCACAAATCGGTTATTTCGCGCCCTTGATCCTGCTGGCACTGCGCATCCTCCAGGGCGCGGCGGTGGGCGGGGAAGTGCCGAGCGCCTGGGTGTTTGTCGCCGAACACGCGCCAGATAATCATCGCGGCTATGCCCTCGGCTTCCTGCAAGCCGGGCTGACCTTTGGCTACCTGCTCGGCGCGCTGACGGCGACGCTGCTGGCGCAAGTCTTCACCCCGGCAGAAATCCTCGACTACGCCTGGCGCTTCCCGTTCCTGCTGGGCGGCGTGTTTGGTGTGATCGGTGTCTGGCTGCGACGCTGGCTCAGCGAAACCCCGGTGTTCCTGCAGATGCAGGCCCGCCGCCAGGCCGGCGCCGAACTGCCCCTGCGCACCGTCTTGCGGGAGCACCGCAGCGCGCTGCTGCCGGCGATGATCCTGACCTGCGTACTCACCTCGGCGGTCGTAGTGCTGGTGGTCATCACCCCGACCATGATGCAGAAAACCTTCGGCATGAGCCCCAGCCACACCTTCGCCCTGAGCGCGCTGGGCATCGTGTTCCTGAACATCGGTTGTGTGCTGGCCGGCCTGCTGGTGGACCGCATCGGCGCCTGGCGTGCGGTGTTGGTCTATAGCCTGCTGCTGCCGGTGGGGATTGCCGTGCTCTATGCCAGCCTGATTGCCGGCGGCGTATGGCTGGGCGCGGCGTATGCGATTGCCGGATTGAGTTGTGGGGTGGTGGGCGCGGTGCCGTCGGTGATGGTCAGCCTGTTCCCGGCGCAGGTGCGGGTGTCGGGGATTTCCTTCACTTACAACATTGCCTATGCGCTGT
This sequence comes from Pseudomonas sp. 32A, assembly GCF_052682255.1. Lineage (NCBI taxonomy): Bacteria > Pseudomonadati > Pseudomonadota > Gammaproteobacteria > Pseudomonadales > Pseudomonadaceae > Pseudomonas > Pseudomonas sp. 32A. The sequence goes on from NZ_JBQYLY010000001.1 coordinate 752,932, forward strand.
GGGCGAGTACCACGCCGCTGATGTTGATCGCACTGATGCCTACCAGTCCGTGGATCTGCGTGGGGTATTGCGTGGTGATGGGCGCGGTGGGCGCAGTGAGTGCAGTACATTTTGGCAAGCGCCACCCCACCTGATCGTTCCCACGCTCTGCGTGGGAACGCCTCACTGGACGCTCCGCGTCCGCTCTTGTGACGCTGAGCCTCACGGAATGCATTCCCACGCGGAGCGTGGGAACGATCATTACGTCAGGAAATGCCACATCAGCAATGTGCCCACCAGGCCCACCACCGACACAATGGTCTGCAACACCGACCACACCCAGATCGTCTGCTTCAGCTGCAAGCCGAAGTACTCCCGCACCATCCAGAAGCCGGCATCGTTGACGTGGCAGAAGAACACCGAGCCGGCACCAATCGCCAGGGCAACCAGTGAGCTTTGCGTCGCCGCCAACCCCGCCATCATCGGCGCCAGGATGCCCGCCGTTGTCGTGGTGGCGACGGTCGCCGACCCCGTGGCCTGACGCAGCGCCACCGCAATCAACCAGGCCAGCAACAGGTACGGCATGTGCGCGCCTTCGGCCACCTTGCTGATGGTCTGGCTCACGCCGGCATCCAGCAGGGTTTGCTTCAACCCGCCGCCCGCGCCGATGGTCAGCAACAGCACCGCGATCGGCGCCAGCGCCTTGCGCAAGGTATTGCCGACATCGGCCCGCGGCATGCCACTGGCCCAGCCCAGGCAAATCACTGCGGCAATCACCGCCAGGCCCAGCGCGATCAACGGCTCACCGAGGAATTTCAAGGTCAGTGCCACCGGGCTTTCCGGCGACATGGCGACCTTGGCCAAAGTGCTGCCAAGCATCAGGATCACCGGCAACAAGATGATCAGCAGCGACACACCAAAACTCGGCTGGCGCGGCGCCTTGGGCGGTGCACTGAACAGCGCGCCAATGTCGGCCGGCTCATCCACGTGCATGCGCTTGGACAGCCAGTTGCCGTACAGCGGGCCGGCCAGAATCACGGCCGGTACCGCCAGGCAGAAGCCCAGCAACATGGTCAGGCCCAGGTCGGCGTGCAATGCGCCCACTGCAATCAGCGGCCCCGGATGCGGCGGCATCAAAGCGTGCAAGGTGGTCATGCCCGCCAGCGCCGGAATCGCGATTTTCAGCAGCGGCTGGTTCGAACGTTTGGCCATCACAAAGATGATCGGCACCATCATCACCAGACCCACTTCGAAGAACAGCGGCAAGCCAATCACCATCGCCACCAGCGCCATCACCCAGGGCAACGACTTGCCCTTGCCCAACCCCAGCAGGGTGGTGGCGATACGGTCGGCAGCGCCGGACTCGGCCATCAACGCGCCGAGCATCGAGCCCAGGGCAATGATGATCCCGGCTTCACCGAGGATCGCCCCGGCGCCTTTGCTGAACGCCTTGGCCACTTCTTCCGGCGGCAAGCCGGCGCCGACACCGGCGATAAACGTACCGATCAGGATCGACAGGAAGGGCGGCAGCTTGGTCGCACTGATCAACACAATGATGCTGGCGATGGCCAGTAATACGCAGAACATGAGGCGGGTGTCGTGAACCATCCACGCGGCAGTCGATAACTCCAAAACGGGACTCCTTATCGAACAGGTTGGCTAATATGTTTCTTTTTGTTTCCTGCTCGAAAAGCATACCTGATACAACGGTTCCAGAGCGTTCATGTTCAATTTTGGTGCGCATGGCGTAACGCCCAACTGACGGCAGGATGACAATTTCGCAACCCATGCCGGTGGTTTTGACCTATAGCTCTATGATCAACCGGACCACGACCCACGAGGACATTTCATGAGTGCAGGACACAGCCACGCCCAAGTACGCGCCGGTCACGAACGGCTGTTATGGATCGCATTGGCACTCACCGGCAGCTTCATGATTGCCGAGGTGATCGGCGCCTTTATCACCGGCAGCCTGGCGCTGTTGTCCGATGCCGCGCACATGATGACCGACGCCTTGGCGCTAGGGATTTCCCTGGTAGCGATCCAGGTCGCCAAGCGCGCCGCCGACCGCAAGCGTACGTTCGGCTATGCGCGGTTTGAGATTCTGGCCGCGGCGTTTAATGCGTTGCTGTTGTTCGGCGTGGCGTTCTACATCCTGTATGAGGCGTATCAACGCTTGCAGGCGCCCGCTGAGATCCAGTCCACCGGCATGCTGGTGATCGCGGTGCTGGGGCTGATCGTCAACCTGATTTCCATGCGATTGCTGAGTGCGGCCAGCGGCGAAAGCCTGAATGTGAAGGGCGCGTACCTGGAGGTCTGGAGCGACATGCTTGGCTCCGTCGGCGTGATCATCGCTGCGCTGGTGATCATGTACACCGGCTGGGGCTGGGTGGATTCGGTGGTGGCGGCGGCGATTGGCTTCTGGGTGTTGCCACGCACCTGGACGCTGCTCAAGGAAAGCATGAACGTGCTGCTGCAAGGCGTGCCGGATGGCATTGATATCGACAAGGTGGAGCAGGCGATTCGCGGCGTTCCCGGCGTCAAGGACGTGCACGACCTGCATATATGGGCCCTCACCAGCGGCAAAAATGTGCTGAGTACTCATCTGGTGGCGGATTCGGCGCAAGGCACCGAGCAACAGATCCTCAGCCAGGTGACGGAGTTACTGCATGAGCAATTCGATATTTCCCACGCCACGATCCAGATCGAGGGCGAAGGTTTTCAGCATGACGAACACGACGAGGTGCACGCCTGACCGTCACTCACGGTCTTCCAGCACATAACCCACGCCGCGCAAGGTATGGATCAACTTGCGCTCGAACGGGTCATCAATCTTTGCCCGCAGGCGGCGGATCGACACTTCCACCACATTGGTGTCGCAATCAAAGTTCATGTCCCATACGAACGAGATGATCTGCGTGCGAGACAGCACCACGCCGCTCTGACGCATCAGCAAATGCAGCAGGGCGAACTCCTTGGTGGTCAGGTCGATGCGCTGCAAGCCGCGAAACGCCCGGTGGCGGCCCTGGTCCAGTTCCAGGTCGGCCACCCGCAACACATCCGGCACCGGCGAGTGCACGCTGCGGCGCATCAAGGTACGCACTCGCGCGAGCAATTCGGGGAATTCAAACGGCTTGACCAGGTAATCATCGGCGCCCAGGTCCAGGCCCTTGATCCGGTCGGCGAGGCGGCCCTGGGCGGTCAGCATCATGATCCGCGTGCTGCTGTTCTGGCGGATGCGTTGCAACACATCCCAGCCATCCATCAGCGGCAGATTGACGTCGAGCATCACCAGGTCATAGGCGTGCTGGCGAGACAAATGCAAGCCGTCGGCACCGGTGGCGGCACAGTCGACGATATAGCCACTTTCACTCAATCCCTGATGTAAATAATCGGCGGTTTTAGGTTCGTCTTCGATGACCAGAATACGCATGTCGGGGATCCCGCTGGGCAGTGGAAAGTTGCCGGGAGCTTAAAGCAAAAGCCCGTGGCAGAGCCGTTGCTAACGGATTTGTAATGTTCTGGCCACTCCTCTGATAAGTACTGAAAGTTACATTGCCCACCTGTTAATTCATGGGCATGGAACTCTGGTTATGCCAACTTTTATAAGCACGTTCATTGGGCCCGCCGTTCTATTGCTGATGACGGTTCAGGGCGTCAATGCGCAAACCCTGACCCTCGAATCGGCCTTGCAAACCGCCTTCGCCAACAACCCGGATATGGCCGCTGCACAGTGGGAAATCGACATCGCCCAGGGCGGTCGCCAACAGGCTGGTTTGATCCCGAACCCGGTCGCCTCCTGGGATGCCGAAGACACCCGCCGCAATTCGCGCACCACCACCGTCAAGCTGAGCCAAACCCTGGAACTGGGCGGCAAGCGCGGCGCACGGATTGATGTCGCCACCCGTGCCCAGGAAGCCGCCGCACTGACCCTGGAACAGCGTCGCAACGGCCTGCGGGCGGATGTTATTGACGGTTACTACGGCGCGCTTCGGGCCCAGGAACGACTCGACCTTGCCCAGCGCTCATTGGCATTGGCCGAGCGCGGCCTGGTGGTTGCCAACGGTCGCGTCACTGCCGGCAAATCGTCGCCAGTGGAAGCCACTCGGGCCCAGGTTCAGCTCTCGGAAATCCGCCTCGAATTCAACCGCGCGCAGATGGGCCTGACCGACGCCTATCGCCGCCTCGCTGCCAGTACCGGCGCGGCCAGTACCGACTTCCAGGCGGTCGCCACCCAAGCCCAGGCGGCACCTGAATTGCCGCCGACCGCGCAGTTGCTCGGGCGCCTTGAGCAAACCGTCGAACTGCGTTTGGCCGAGCTGCAAATCGTCCAGGGTGAAGCGGCCCTGGGCCTGGAAAAAGCCCAGCGCATTCCCGATCTCGACGTGTCCATCGGCAGCCAGTACGACGCCAGCGTGCGTGAGCGGGTCAACGTGGTGGGCGTGTCGATGCCAATCCCGCTGTTCAACCGCAACCAGGGCAACGTGCTCGCCGCCAGTCGCCGTGCCGACCAGGCCCGTGACCTGCGCAACGCCGCCGAACTGCGCCTGCGCACCGAAACCCGCCAGGCCCTGGACCTCTGGCAAACCGCGAATACCGAAGTGCGCTCGTTCAACCAACAGATTCTGCCCGCCGCCCAAAGCGCCGTGGACAGCGCCACCCGTGGCTTCGAGATGGGCAAGTTCAACTTCCTCGAGGTGCTCGACGCCCAGCGCACCTTGATTGCGGCCCGCACCCAATACCTCGCGGCTACCGCCCAGGCCACTGAAGCCTGGGTGCGTATCGAACGGATTTACGGCGACCTCGCCCGGTTTTGAATTGTCAGGAGCGTTCCATGAACAACAAACACACGATGGCGCTGGCCATGATGCTGATGCTGGCGTGGCCGGCCATCAGCGGTGCGGCAGAGGCGGAAGAAGAAGGCAAACTCGAGCTGACCGAACAGCAGATCGAGGCCGCCGGCATTCAACTGGCCCCGGCGCAATCCCGTCAGATCAGCACCGTGCTGTCACTGCCGGGCGAGGTGCGTTTTGACGAGGACCGTACCTCCCACATCGTCCCGCGTGCCGCTGGCGTAGTGGAGTCGGTGAAGGTCAACCTCGGCCAATCGGTAAAGAAGGGCGAGCTGCTGGCGGTGATCGCCAGCCAGCAGATTTCCGATCAGCGCAGCGAACTGGCAGCCAGTGAACGCCGGGTGGTGCTGGCCCGCACCACCTTCCAGCGCGAGCGCCAGTTGTGGCAGGACAAGATCTCTGCCGAACAGGATTACCTGCTGGCGCGCCAGGCGCTGCAAGAGGCCGAAATCGCCCTGAACAATGCCCGGCAAAAGATGAACGCCCTGAGCGGCAGCGCCGTATTGGTCGGCGGCAATCGCTACGAATTACGCGCGCCATTCGACGGCGTGGTGGTGGAAAAACACTTGGGTGTCGGCGAGGTGGTGAGCGAGACCAGCAACGCCTTCACCCTGTCGGACCTGTCCCAGGTGTGGGTCACCTTCGGCGTGTTCCCCAAGGATTTGAACAAGGTCCGAGTCGGCAAACCGGTGAAGGTCAGCTCCTCGGAAATGGGCACCGAAGTGCTCGGCACCGTGGCCTATGTCGGCAACTTGCTGGGGGAGCAAACCCGCACGGCCACCGTGCGCGTCACGGTGCCGAACCCCGATGCCTCGTGGCGCCCTGGGCTGTTCGTCTCCGTGCAGGTTGCCACCGACACTTACCAGGCCAAGGTCACGGTCCCGCAGGAAGCGATTCAGACCGTCGAAGACAAACCCTCGGTGTTCGTGCGCACCCGCGACGGTTTCATGACCCGGCATATCGAACTGGGCGTCAGCGAAAACGGTTTCGTCGAAGTCCGCCAGGGCCTCGACGCCGGCGCGCAGGTGGCCACCGTCGGCAGCTTCATCCTCAAGTCCGAGTTGGGCAAGGCCTCAGCCGAGCACGCCCATTGACCCTGCGAGTGATTTCCCATGTTTGAGCGCCTTATCCAATTCGCCATCGAGCAGCGCATCATCGTGTTGCTGGCGGTGCTGTTGATGGCCGGTGTCGGCATCGCCAGCTATCAGAAATTGCCCATCGACGCGGTGCCGGATATCACCAACGTCCAGGTGCAGATCAACTCGGCGGCGGCCGGGTTTTCACCGCTGGAAACCGAGCAGCGCATCACCTTTCCCATCGAAACCGCCATGGCCGGGCTGCCGGGTTTGCAGCAGACCCGCTCGCTGTCGCGCTCGGGTTTGTCCCAGGTCACGGTGATTTTCAAGGACGGTACCGACCTGTTCTTCGCCCGCCAATTGGTCAACGAACGTTTGCAGGTGGCCCGCGAGCAATTGCCCGATGGCATCGAAACCATGATGGGGCCGATCTCCACCGGGCTCGGGGAAATTTTTCTGTGGACCGTGGAGGCGGAAGACGGCGCGCGCAAGGAGGACGGCTCCGCCTACACGCCGACCGACCTGCGGGTGATCCAGGACTGGATCATCAAGCCGCAACTGCGCAATGTGCCGGGCGTGGCCGAGATCAATACCATCGGCGGCTTTGCCAAGGAATACCAGATCGCCCCGGACCCCAAGCGCCTGGCGGCCTACAACCTGACCTTGGGTGACCTGGTCACGGCGCTGGAGCGCAACAACGCCAACGTCGGCGCCGGGTACATCGAGCGCAGCGGCGAGCAATTGCTGATTCGTGCGCCAGGGCAAGTCGGGTCCATCGACGACATCGCCAACATCGTGATCACCACCTCAGACGGTACGCCGATTCGCGTGCGCAACGTCGCCCAGGTCGATATCGGCCGTGAGTTGCGTACTGGCGCCGCCACTGAAAATGGCCGCGAAGTGGTGCTGGGCACGGTGTTTATGCTGATCGGTGAAAACAGCCGCACCGTGTCCCTGGCGGTCGCGAAAAAACTCGAAGAGATCAACCGTTCGCTGCCTGAAGGTGTGGTCGCCGTCACCGTCTACGACCGTACCAACCTGGTGGAAAAAGCCATCAGCACCGTGAAGAAAAACCTCTTCGAAGGGGCGCTGTTGGTGGTGGCGGTGCTGTTCCTGTTCCTCGGCAATATCCGCGCCGCGCTGATCACCGCGATGGTGATTCCCCTGGCGATGTTGTTCACCTTTACCGGGATGTTCACCAACAAGGTCAGCGCCAATTTGATGAGCCTCGGCGCGTTAGATTTCGGGATTATCGTCGATGGTGCGGTGGTGATCGTCGAGAACGCCATCCGCCGCCTGGCCCATGCCCAGCAGCGCCACGGGCGACTGTTGACCCGCAGCGAGCGCCTGCATGAAGTGTTCGCGGCGGCCAAGGAAGCGCGGCGCGCACTGATCTTCGGGCAACTGATCATTATGGTGGTGTACCTGCCGATCTTCGCCCTTACCGGGGTGGCCGGGAAGATGTTCCACCCGATGGCGTTCACCGTGGTAATCGCGCTGCTGGGGGCGATGATTTTGTCCGTGACCTTCGTGCCGGCGGCGATTGCGCTGTTCGTCACCGGTAAGGTCAAGGAAGAAGAAAACCTGGTGATGCGCACCGCACGTCGCGTCTACGCGCCGGTGCTGGATTGGGTGATGGCGCGCCGCCCGTTGGTGTTCGGCCTGGCGGTGCTGACCATCGTGGTGTCGGGTGCGGTGGCCAGTCGTATGGGCAGCGAATTTATCCCCAGCCTGAGCGAAGGTGACTTCGCCCTGCAGGCCATGCGCGTTCCGGGCACCAGCCTCACGCAATCGGTGCACATGCAGCAACAGTTGGAAAAAAACCTGATGGCCGAGGTGCCGGAAATCGAGCGGGTATTCGCGCGCACCGGCACCGCGGAAATCGCCTCCGACCCGATGCCGCCGAATATCTCCGACAGCTACGTGATGCTCAAGCCCAAGGACCAGTGGCCCGACCCGAAGAAGTCCCGCGAGGCGATCATCGCTGACATCCAGCGCGCCAGCGCGATTGTGCCGGGCAGCGTGTATGAATTGTCGCAACCGATCCAGTTGCGCTTCAACGAGCTGATTTCCGGGGTGCGCAGTGACGTCGCGGTGAAGGTGTTTGGTGACGACATGGCGGTACTCAACAAGACCGCCGGGGAAATCGCCGAGACCTTGCAAACCCTCAAGGGCGCCTCGGAAGTGAAGGTGGAACAGACCTCCGGCTTGCCGGTGCTGACCATCAATATCGACCGCGACAAGGCCGCGCGCTTTGGCCTGAACGTGGGTGATGTGCAAGACACGATTGCCGTCGCCGTGGGTGGGCGCCAGGCCGGGACGATGTACGAAGGCGACCGGCGTTTCGACATGGTGGTGCGTTTGTCCGACGCCCTGCGTACCGATATCGAAGGCTTGTCGCGGCTGTTGATCCCGATTCCGGCATTGGCGAATAACGCGGCGGGGCAGTTGGGGTTTATCGCGCTGTCGGAAGTCGCCAGCCTGGACCTGGTGCTCGGCCCCAACCAGATCAGCCGCGAAAACGGCAAGCGCCTGGTGATCGTCAGCGCCAACGTGCGTGGGCGGGATATCGGCTCGTTTGTCGAGGAAGCCGGGACGGCCATCGGCACCCAGGTGAAAATTCCTGCGGGCTACTGGACCAGCTGGGGCGGCCAGTTCGAGCAGTTGAAGGAGGCCTCCGAGCGCTTGCGCATCGTGGTGCCGGTGGCGTTGCTGCTGGTGTTCGGGCTGTTGTTCATGATGTTCAACAACCTCAAGGATGGGCTGCTGGTGTTTACCGGGATTCCCTTCGCGTTGACCGGCGGGATCATGGCGCTGTGGCTGCGGGATATTCCGCTGTCGATCTCGGCGGGCGTGGGCTTTATCGCGCTGTCGGGGGTGGCGGTGCTTAACGGGCTGGTGATGATCGCGTTCATCCGTAGCCTGCGGGAGGAGGGGCGTTCACTGTCGGTGGCGATCAACGAAGGCGCCCTGACGCGCTTGCGCCCGGTGTTGATGACGGCACTGGTGGCGTCGCTCGGGTTTATCCCCATGGCCCTCGCCACCGGTACCGGCGCCGAAGTACAGCGCCCGTTGGCGACGGTGGTGATTGGCGGGATTATTTCGTCGACGCTGCTGACCCTGCTGGTATTGCCGGCGCTGTATCACTGGGCGCATCGGCGTGAAGAACAGGAAGACCGCCTGATGCCTGACCAATAACCTGTGGCGAGGGAGCTTGCTCCCGCTGGGCTGCGCAGCAGCCCCAACACCGGCGACCCACGTTCAGCTGAAAGAATGCGGTGGGCTTTTTAGGGTTGCTGCGCAACCCAGCGGGAGCAAGCTCCCTCGCCACACTGGTTTATGGGCAGATAGCGTTGGTATGAAGGGGAAACACCAACCGAAACACAGTGAAATCGCCGGGCTCGCTGCTGACTTCTGCCCGGCCTTGATGCAGGGTCATGATCGACCGCACAATCGCCAGCCCCAGCCCGGTCCCCCCTTCGGAGCGGGCGCGGCTGCTGTCGACGCGGTAGAAGCGTTCGAACAGGTTCGGCAGGTGTTGCGCTTCGATCCCCGGGCCGGGATTGCCCAGCGACAGCGACACTTGCTGCCCGTGGGTTTCCACCCGCACCGAAACAGTGGAGGCGTGGGGTGTATGACGGATGGCATTGGACAGCAAATTGGAAATCGCCCGCTGAATCATCAAGCGGTCGCCATGCACGGACGCATCGCCGTCGAGGCTCAGGGTCAGTTGTTTGTCTTCGGCACTCAAGGCAAACAGCTCCATCACCCGGCGCGCTTCAGCGGCCAGGGACACCGGCGCAAACGAAACCCGCGCCGCAGGGTGGCTGACCTGCGCCAGGAACAGCATGTCGGAAACGATCCGCGCCAGGCGTTCCATCTCTTCAGTGCTGGATTCCAGCACCGCTTTGTACTCCTGCGGCGGGCGCTCCCGGGACAACGTCACCTGGGCCTTGCCCATCAAGTTGGTCAGCGGCGCGCGCAGTTCATGGGCGAGGTCATCGGAGAACTGCGACAGCTGCTGCACGCCGCCGTCCAGGCGCTGCAACATGAAGTTGATGCCTTGGGCCAACTCGCCCAGCTCCTTGGGCAAGTTATCCACAGCCAGGCGGTGGGTCAGGTCCTGCGTGGTGACTTTCGCCGCGACGCGGCTGAACTGCTGCAGCGGCGCCAGCCCGCGTTGCACCACCCACCAGGCGCCGATGCCGATCAGCAGCAACAGCAGCGGCAGGGCGATCACGGTGGAACGCAGGTAGGCACTGAGCAGCGCCTGATCGTCCCGGCGATCCAGCGATAACAGGACCCGCACGCGTTCGCCGCTGGCCAGGCGCATCAGGCTGGAGGCACTGAGCACTTGATTGCCGTTGCCGTCGTCCCAGTTCAGGTAACCGAGGTTTTGGGACGGGGCGAAGTCGGTCAGCAACGGTTCCTGGGGCTTGGCGCCGATGCTGAGCAGCACCGCTTCATTGGGCGCAGTGCCAACGATGGTCAGGTAGAAATTATCGTGCCCCATCACCAGGTCCATCAGCGAGTGCGGGCGGGCGCGGATGTCACGGGTGTCCAGGCCGAGGGCGAGGCTGTGCTGAATCTGTTCCATTTTGCTTTCCAGGCCCTTGCGCGCCAGTTTCTCCAGCTCGTGGGTCAGCGCCAGGTACGCCAAGGTTGCGAGCAACACCACCAGGCCGGCGCCCATCAGGCTCACCGTCAGCCCCAGGCGCATCGACAGGCTGCTGGCTTTCATTGGCGGGCCTCCAGCACATAACCCACGCCGCGAATGGTGTGGATCAGCTTGACGTCACTCTGGTCATCGACCTTGGCCCGCAAGCGGCTGATGGAGACTTCCACCACATTGGTGTCGCAGTCGAAATTCATGTCCCAGACCAGGGAAATAATCTGCGTGCGGGTCAGTACTTCGCCGGACTGGCGCATCAACACATGCAGCAGCGCGAATTCCTTGGTGGTCAGGTCGATACGTCGGGTGCCTCGGTACGCGCGGTGGCGGCGCGGGTCCAGTTCCAGGTCGGACACCTGGAACACTTCCGGCACCGGTATGTGCTCACTGCGACGCAGCAGGGTGCGCACCCGGGCGAGCAACTCGGGAAACTCGAAGGGTTTGACCAGGTAATCATCGGCGCCCATGTCCAGGCCCTTGATCTTGTCGGCCAACCGGCCACGGGCTGTCAGCATCATCACCCGCTGGCTGCTGTTGCGGCGCAATTGCTCAAGCACTTCCCAGCCATCCTTGGCCGGCAGATTGACGTCGAGAATCACCAGTTCATAGGCGTGTTGCGCGGCCAGGTACAGGCCGTCCACGCCGCTCGCGGCACAGTCGACCACGTAACCGCTTTCGGTCAGGCCCTGCTGCAGGTAGGCGGCGGTTTTTTGCTCGTCCTCAACCACAAGGATACGCATGGGGGATTTACCTTTTATTGATAGAGAGAGACTGTGATTCGGATTTTCCGAAGCCTGAAGGCTGAAGTAGCTACAGGGTCAACCAGGCAGTTTGTGACTGGTTGTTGCGCTGCAAAACCGGCAGGCAAAAAAAACGCCCCATGCGGGGCGTAAAAAATTCATCTCTTTCCAAAGGAGCTACACAAAAGCTTCAGAGATGAATGTGCTCGGTGTGCGCCGTTCAGATCGACTGCTTCTGTGCGTCGGCGGGCGCGGTCTCGGCCACGGACTGTTCGCCGTGGACCTGCTGCTGTTGCTGGCGGAAGTCGGCGAGGAACTGCCGGGAACGGTCGGCACCGTCGTCGGCCAATGCGAGGCTGGAAGTGGCGCCGAGAAAACTGATCAATAACAAGTGAGAGGGCTTCATGACGGGTCTCCAAATAAGGCGTGTGCCGTTAGTTGTAGCCAGTATAAGAAGCGCAACTTAACGAGAAGGTGAGGCGCATATTACAGTTCTGACAGGCTTCAAATTGTGAACAGATGTTATTCAATTGTAGGAGCGAGCTTGCTCGCGAAAGTCGTTAACGATAACGCGGGGCTTCTGGTTTAACGCAGCGCTCTCAGGTTCTTCGCGAGCAAGCTCGCTCCTACAAAGGGCAGTGTTTAGAGAATCGCCAATGGATATTCGACAATCAGTCGAACTTCTTCCAAATCCGACTCAAAGGAACTTGAACGAACCGTCGCTTGGCGCAGCCGCAGCGACAGGTCTTTCAAGTTGCCGCCCTGTACCACGTACTTGGCCTCGATATCCCGCTCCCAGCGGCGTTGGTCGGTCAACGGGTCGCCGGCCGCGTCACGGCGCATGTACACCGCGTTGGCGTTGCTGTAGTCGGCGCCGGTGCCTTTGCCGTAGCGGGTCATGAAGGACAGCCCAGGAATGCCGAAGGCCTGCATGTCGAGGTTATAGGCGAGCATCCACGAGCGTTCCTTGGGCGAGTTGAAGTCGCTGTACTGGATCGAGTTGTTGAGGAAGATCGAGTCCGACATGCGCAGGTAGTCAAAATCGTCATCACCGTTGTTGCGCTGGTGGGACAGGGCCAGGCTGTGGGCGCCCATCTTGACCCCGATCCTGGCGCTCCAGATGTTGTTATCGAACTCGCCCAGGCGTTTCTTGCCCTCGTCCACCGCCTTGTAATAGTTGAAGTCGCCAAACAGCGACACGTCATCGTTCAGCGGGTAACTGGCGGCGCTGCCGAAGTAGTACTGGTCCCAGGCATCCTTCAGACGGCTGGTGTACAGGCTGACGCTGAGGTGTTTGTTGACTTGATAGTCGCCGCCGGCGTAGCCGATCCAGGGCGAGTCCACCTTGCCCGCATAAAACGTCGCAAAGCCTTTATCCATGCCGCTTTGGGAGGGCTGGCTCATGCCGCTCAGGTGTCCGCCTTGCAGGCTCAGGCCTTCGATGCTGGTGTTTTGTGCAGTGACGCCACGGAAGCTTTCCGGCAATACCCGCGAGTCGCCATAGGCCACCACCGGGGTCAGCGGGAATACATCGCCGGCCTTGATCACGGTATCCAGCAGGCGCATTTTTACCGCGCCGCCGAGCTTGCTGTAGCCGTCCTCGGGGTGGTTGTCGCTGTCTACGGGCAGCACGCCGAACGAGCCCTTGCCGCCGCTGCGGCCGGTGCCGGAGTCGAGTTTCAGGCCATACATCGCAAACGCGTCCAGGCCGAAACCCACCGAACCCTGAGTGAATCCGGACTCGAACTTGCCGATAAACCCCTGGGCCCAGGCTTCCGAGTAGCCATTGCCGGTGGGGCTGGACTGGCCCTTGCGATCGTCCCGGTTGAAGTAGAAGTTGCGGGCCAGCACGTTCAAGGTGCTGCCTTCGATAAACCCTTCGGGTTTATCTTCAACGGCCATGCTTGAAAGCGGGGTAAGCCCCGCGAGTGCGGCAATTATGGAAAGCGAACGTGTGCGGTGAGTACTCATGTAGCGCTCCTCGGTAGTGGCAGCTATTAGCTTCTTATCGATGGGGCATTCTTGTTTTAGTGGTGCCCGCGCAGATAGTTGCAAACACGAGATAACGACGAGGTGGCGCACAGATTACAATTTTGGAATTTCAACAGAACATAACGGATAAGTAATCGTTCGGTGAACTTTGCGACAGGCGTGGTTAGTTACTCTGGCTCTGAACTTTCAATCAATGAAATCAGACGAGGACAACCTCATGAACACCCTGAAAACCACTGTCGCTGCATTGGCCCTGATCGTTTCCGTCGGCGCGCTGGCTGAAGGCGGCGGTGATCGTACCTTCGCCCAGTTGATGCAAAGCAACGAGCAAGCCATGGCCGCCTATGCCGCGAGAAAAGGCAAGGCGATGCCGGTGGTCCAGGACTATCGCTACGGCATGAAGCTGGACATTGCCAAGGTGGTCAACGTCACGCCGCCGATCCGTTCGTGCAACGCAGTGCCGTCGCGCATGACCTATGAAGATTCCACCGGCAAGCTCAACACGCTCCAGTACCAGGTCATGGGCATCTGCCGTAACAACGGCAGTTGAGGGGCCGCAAAAATATAGTTGAGCAACGCACTAAAGCGCTCTTCAGAAAATGCCGGCAGCGCCGATGCAGGTCAGACCCACGTCCTTACTTGCCCACCGGTGCCTCCATGTTCAACACCCGTCTCAAGCAGGAGCTGTCTGCTCTTCGCGAAGAATTGTCCAGCCTTCAGCAAGTGAGAGAGAGCCTGGAAAGCGAAATGATGGCCCTGACCCTGGATCCCGAAGGGCGTATCGAGTCGGTCAATGCCATCTTTCTTCAAGAGATGGGTTACCAGGGCAGCCAGCTGGAAGGCCGCTTGATCGAAGACCTGATGCCGGCGCACGTCAAGCAGGACGCGTTTCAACTGCGCTTCAAAAACGCCCTGGTGCGGGGCGAACATTTCGCCGGTACGGTGCGCCTGACGCGGGGCAACGGCAACGAGGCGTGGTTGCGTTCCATCGTGCAACCGGTGCGCAGCAGCGACGGGCGTATCAAGCATATTTCGATGTTTTCCAGCGACCTGACCCGCACCATCGAGGCCTCCCGCGAGCACGAAAACCTGATTACCGCGCTGGTGCGCTCCACGGCAGTGATCGAGTTCGACCTCAACGGCAACGTGCTGACGGCCAACGACCGGTTCCTCAACGGCATGGGTTACAGCCTGGCGCAGATCCAGGGCAAACATCACCGGATATTTTGCGAACCGCAGGACGCCAACAGCGTCGAGTACCAGCAGTTCTGGAAGCGCCTGAACGCCGGCGAGTTCGTCGCCGGCCGCTTCAAACGCGTGGACAGCCACGGGCGCGTGGTGTGGCTGGAGGCCTCGTATAACCCGGTGCTCGACGCCAATGAGCGGCTGTACAAAGTGGTCAAGTTCGCCACCGTGATCACCGAACAGGTCAACCGGGAACAGGCCGTGGCCGACGCGGCCAGTATCGCCTACAGCACCTCGCTGCACACCGATAGCAGCGCCCAGCGCGGCACCACCGTGGTCACCCAGGCGGTGGACGTGATGCGCGACCTGGCCAAGCACATGCAGCAGGCGGGCGACGGCATTGAAGCGCTGAACGCCCAGTCCCAGGTGATCGGCAGCATCGTCAAGACCATCAGCGGCATCGCCGAACAGACCAACCTGCTGGCGCTCAACGCCGCCATCGAAGCCGCCCGCGCCGGTGAGCAAGGCCGTGGTTTTGCGGTGGTGGCCGATGAGGTTCGGCAACTGGCGTCGCGTACCAGCAAGGCCACCGAGGAAATCGTCGGCGTGGTGCGCCAGAACCAGGACATGGCCCGCGATGCAGTGGCGCTGATGACCGATGGCCGTCTGCAGGCCGAACAGGGCCTGGCCTTGGCGGCCGAGGCGGGTACGGTGATCGTCGAGATCCAGGACGGTGCCCAGAAGGTGGTCAGCGCCGTTGGGCAATTCGCCAATCAGCTGAGCAGTTAGTCACCGGGGCTCATGCTTGAGGTATCGTAGGTTTTTTTTTCCGAGCCTTTTGTCCATGAGCCCTAACCATCGCCGTCCCGTCCCACTGTCCAAGGCCTACCGCTTGCTCAACCATGGCCCGACCGTGCTGGTCAGCGCTGCGCACAACGGCCAGCGCAACATCATGGCGGCGGCCTGGGCCATGCCCCTGGATTTCGAACCGCCCAAAGTCGCCGTCGTACTCGACAAGGCCACCTGGACCCGGCACCTGCTGGAAGGCGCCGGCACCTTCGTGCTCAACGTGCCGTGCGCGGCCCAGGCGGATATCGTGCAGACCGTGGGCAACACCACCGGCAGCGAGACGGACAAGTTCGCGGCGTACGGCTTGCAGACCTTCAGCGGCGAACACACCGAAGCACCGATGCTCGAAGGCTGCGTGGCTTGGTTGGAGTGCCGGTTGCTGCCGGAGCCGCATAACCAGCAGACCTATGATCTGTTCCTCGCCGAAGTCGTGGCGGCCGAGGCGGATGAGCGGGTGTTCAGCGACGGTCGTTGGCATTTTGAAGGGCACGATGGGCTGCGTACCTTGCACCATGTGGCGGGCGGGCATTTCCTGACGATTGGTGAGCCTATTGATGGGCGACAGCTTTAAGCCCAGTGCCTAATTCTTCCGGTAAAGCCTGGTTTTGTGGCGAGGGAGCAGGCTCCCTCGCCACAAAGGTTGTGTTACCACTGGGTTTTGCTGAGCGCCTCGGCAAAGTCCTCCAGCAAGGGCACCAGGCGCCCGGCCGCCAGGTCCTCCCGCACCGCAAAATCCATCACCTGGGCGATGCCAAACCCGCCCAGCGCGCCGTCCACCAGCGCATCGCCAATATCAAAGATCAACCGTCCCTCGACGCTCACGTCCTGCACCTTGCCTTCCAGCATGAACTGCCAGTCCACCAGCCAGCAGATTGGCGGCGCAGGCGAGCGGGATTGAGCTGGCGTTGTGGTGGAGCGCGGCGATTGCATTGGCGGGGGCGGTGCTGGCGTTGGCCCTTAAAGAACGAGCTCCAGCGTCGAATACGATTTCGGCAGCGACATAGTTCAAATGTGGGAGCGGGCTTGCTCGCGAAGGCGGTGGATCAGTCAATGCATTCAGTAGCTGACACACCGCATTCGCGAGCAAGCCCGCTCCCACAGGTTGATCGCGTTTCAAGGCGGGATTTCAGCGCCCGAGCATCTTCACCCAACGCGACGGCGGCATGCCGAAGGTGCTGCGGAATTGTCGGGTCATGTGGCTCTGGTCGGTGAAACCGGCGGTCAGTGCCGCATCCACCAGTGATTGGCCCTGGCCCAACAAACTGCGCACCAGGTCCAGGCGGCGCATGGTCAGGTAGCGATAGGGACTGGTGCCAAACAACAACCGAAAATCCCGCGACAACGCCCAGCGGTCGCGGTTGGCGTATTCCGCCATTTCATCGAGGGTAATCGGCCGGCCCAGGGCGCTGTGGATAAACTCCCGCGCGCGCTCGGCGGCGCGGTAGTCGAAGGTCTTGCGATTCACCGTGATGCCCGACGCGTTATTCAGCGCCTGGGCCAGGTCGAACATCGCGTCCTGTTCCTGCAACGGATCAATCGGGCAATCCAGGCTTTGCAGCAACACTTCACTGGCGCGGTACAGCCACGGGTCGCTGGACAATCCGCCGGGGATGAACGGCAACGGCTTGCCGCCGAGCACCTGCTGGATCAGCGCCGGCTCCACGTAAATCATCCGGTATTTGAAACCTTCCTCGCTGCCGGCCCAGCCGTCATGCACTTCATCGGGATGGATCACCATGGTCCGCCCCGGCAGGCTGTGGGTCATGCCGCCGCGATAGTGAAAGCTCTGCACGCCGAACAAGGTGCGGCCGATGGCGTAAGTGTCGTGGCGATGAGGGTCGAAGCCAAACCCGGCAAAATACGCCTCGATACGCTCCAGGCCACTGGCGTGGGGCGCGCGGTGCAGCCAGTCGAGAGAGGGTTTGATCATGGTGTCAGTCGCAGGTCGGGACGCAAATACGTTACCCCAGTGTGACCGGGCTGTCTGCTGCGGTCTTGAACGATTGTGCCACTGCTGAAATTTTGGGGGGCAGTATCAGTTTTGGGTTAAGGTATCGTTAATCATTAAAAAATGATTGTTTTACGATAATTAATCGTTTATTTTTCCGCCTCAAATTTCTGAGAGGCTTACCCATGAATTCCCAACGTCTTGCCCAGCTCAGCCAGCGCATGGCATTGCTTACCCTGTTGTTGATCGTCGCCATACTGCTGCTCAATACCGCCGCGTGGCTTTACCCGGTGCAAAGCGCTTCGTTCGGGTTTGGTTTCGCCCTGAGTGGTCAACAGATCGAGGGACGGGCGGAGATCGTTGCGACGTTCCCTTGGTGGCAGACACTGGGCGGCGTCCTGCTCTCCAGCATTCCCTTGATGGCGCTGGTGTCCGGCTTGAATCATTTGCGCCAGCTGTTCCAGAACTATGCTCGTGGGGAGTATTTTTCCTGCGCCGCCGCGCAGCACTTGGGTAAAGTAGGCCGGGCCGTGGCACTGTGGGTGTTGCTGGATTTTCTGTGTGAGCCCTTGCTCAGTGTCTGGGTCACGATGAACGAGCCGGTTGGCCAGCGGCTGCTCACCTTGAGTTTTACCCCGCCCAGCATCGTGGCGCTGTTTCTCGCCGGCTGCATCTCGGTGATCGCGCGTATCCTGTGGCAGGCCAGTGAAGTGGATTCTGAAAACCGCACGTTTGTTTGAGAACAGCATGTCTATTGTGATTGAGTTGGACGTTATGCTCGCCCGGCGCAAGGTCAAGTCCAAGGACCTGGCCGCCGCCATTGGTATCACCGAACAAAACCTGTCATTGCTCAAGCAAGGCAAGGTCAAGGGCATACGGCTGGCGACCCTGGATGCAATCTGCAAGTATCTGGAGTGTCAGCCGGGCGACCTGCTGGTGCATGAACCCGAACCTGAGCTGTAAACGGCAAGGATCTTTAATTCCCTGAAGGATGGATCAACCGATGCTTTTCCCAAGCCTGCCGTACGCCGCGCCTCTTCTGTCGCTGGCCTTGCTCTGGACCGTCGCGGTCGTGACGCCAGGCCCGAACTTTTTCAATACCGCGCAGTTGGCTGCCAGTTGCTCACGTCGCCATGGCGTAGTGGCGTCCGCTGGCGTGGCCACCGGCACCGTGATGTGGGGCCTGGCCGGCGGCTTGGGGATCAAGTCGCTGTTCACCGCAGCGCCGGTGTTGTACCTCGCGTTCAAGATCATCGGCGGCTGCTACCTGATTTACCTGGGGTTGAAACTGTTCCGGCGCTCGGCACCGGCCATGGCCCAGAACCTGTTGCCCGACGAACCTCGGCGCTCGCTGTTTTCCGCCTGGCGCCTGGGGTTATTGGGCAACCTGTCCAACCCCAAGGCGGCGCTGTTCGTCGCGACGATCTTTGCGTCCACCATGCCCCCATCACCGTCGCCGATGCTGCTGACCCTGGCCGTGATCACCATGGCGACGCTGTCATTCAGCTGGTACACCTGCGTGGCACTGGTGTTTTCCAGTGAACGGATGGCCAACGCCTACAGCCGCTCGCGCAAGTGGCTGGACCGGTTTGCCGGCGGTTGTTATGTGCTGTTCGGCGCCACGCTGGTAGCGAATCGCTGACGGCTCATGGTAAGAAGCCTTACTTTCAAATGTGAGGCCGATCATGAGCAAGCTGCGGGTAGGGATTATTTTTGGTGGCCGTTCGGCCGAGCATGAAGTGTCGCTGCAGTCGGCGCGCAACATCGTCGATGCGCTGGACCGTTCGCGCTTCGAGCCGATCCTGATCGGCATCGACAAGGCCGGCCACTGGCACCTCAACGACACCTCGGGCTTTCTGCTCAACGAAGAAAACCCGGCGCTGATCGCCCTCAATCAATCCAATCGTGAACTGGCGGTCGTGCCGGGCAAGGCCAGCCAGCAACTGGTGGAAACCTCGAGCCAGGCCTCATTGGAACACGTCGATGTGATCTTCCCGATCGTCCACGGCACCCTCGGCGAAGACGGCTGCCTGCAAGGCCTGCTGCGCATGGCGGACCTGCCGTTTGTCGGCTCCGACGTGCTGGGTTCGGCGGTGTGCATGGACAAGGACATCAGCAAACGCCTGCTGCGCGATGCCGGGATTGCCGTGACGCCGTTCATCACCCTCAACCGCAGGAATGCGGCGCGTACCACCTTCGAACACGCCCAACAGAAACTCGGATTGCCGATGTTCGTGAAACCGGCGAACCAAGGGTCGTCCGTGGGGGTGAGCAAGGTGGGCAGCGAGGCTGAATATCACGCTGCTGTAGAGCTGGCACTTGGGTTTGATGAAAAGGTGCTGGTGGAGTCGGCGGTAAAAGGCCGGGAAATTGAATGTGCCGTGTTGGGTAACGAGAACCCCATCGCCAGCGGCTGCGGCGAGATCGTGGTGCGCGACGGGTTCTATTCCTACGACAGCAAATACATCGATGACCAGGCAGCCCAAGTGGTGGTGCCGGCGGCCATCAGTGTTGAAGCCAGCGAGCGCATTCGTGCGTTGGCCATCGAAGCGTTTGAAACCCTGGGCTGTGCCGGGCTGGCGCGGGTGGATGTGTTCTTGACGGATGAGGGCGAGGTGCTGATCAACGAAATCAACTCGTTGCCTGGGTTCACCCGCATCAGCATGTACCCGAAGTTGTGGCAGGCGGCAGGCATGAGCTACAGCGAGCTGGTGAGCCGCTTGATCGAGCTGGCGCTGGAGCGGCATGCGGGGCGCAAGGGGTTGAAGATTAGCCGGTAGACCAGTAACGCCATCAGGCGTTACTGAGGACTTCTCGAAAAACGTCTGGCCTGATGGCTGCTATGTGCAGCAAGGAACGTGCTGCGCCGGAAGGAGAACGGCGCCCTTGCTCCCATTCTTGAAGCGTTCGTACAGAGACCCCCAGCAGTTCGGCAAACTTGGGCTGTGACAACCCGGTCTTGCTGCGCGCCTCAGCCGCTTGGGTAATTTCGACGTGATGGACGTGACCATGACGCCCTTCCTTGACGTCGATAACGGCAGCCAGCAATTCCTCGCCGATGTTGCGCTTGGCGTCACGTTCCTTCAGCTGTTTCTCAGTGAGTGGCATGGTTCATCTCCTTGGCGATTTTGTAGAGGACATGCGCGGGAATATTCTCGGTGGCACCTTTGCCATAAATCAGCAAGGCAACTAGTGCGCCGCACGCCAATTGCGTTGTGTAAATGATCCGTACTGAGCTGCTCTTGCCCCGGCCTTCCAAGCTCCAGCGTACTTTTCGGCAGCCACCAGAACCTGGAATGACAGTACCTGAATCGGGGTGGTTGGCTAGAAAAGCCATAAAAATACCCCGTTCTTCTTAGGTCCAGTAATCGGGCCATAGCTTGCTGAATAATGGTGACTCGATGATCGTTAACACGCAAAAATTCTACGTCTTTGACGTAGCCTCTGGCAAGAAGGGGCGGGGCCAGAAAATGTCAGCGGATGGAGAGGGATTCAAGAAACGTTGTTTCGCAAAAAATGACAGCCCACAGATTTTCTAAGGCTAATAGCTAAGAGAGCTGTGGGCGTCGTCCCATTACACTGCGCGAGCAACCCACGAGTACAACAACGTCTTGCGCTCCGCACTGTCATGGGTCCTTCTGCGATAACTCGCAAACGCCGGCGAGGTGCAATACGTACACACCTCGCTCACCTCAACCTGCTCACGTTTTATCCCTGCCGCCTCCAGCAAGATCAGCGCATAACGGCTCAAATCAAACCACGCACTCAAGGCCTGCCTGGGTTCTGGCGGCTGAATCTCCGGTGCCAACAAAGGCCCCGGCTGCTCAAACGTCCACGGCGCATCCCCATCCCGCCACAAATGCCCCTGACTCGCCTGCAACTGCGCCACAAACTCGCCACTCACCTCATAACAACAAGGCTTGATCGAAGGCCCAATCGCAATCCGTAACTGATCCAGCGCCACACCCTCGGCGGTAAACCGTTGCATGGCATTGGCGATGATCCCGCCTTGCAGTCCCTTCCAACCGCCATGAATCGCCGCGACAAAGCCCCCGTCCTCCGAGGCCATCAGCAGCGGCAGGCAGTCGGCGGTAATCACCGCAATCGGCTGCGTATCCCGGCTGAAAACCCCATCGGCTTCAACCGTATTGGCTGCCAGCTCCGCGCGCCATTCAATGGTCGTGGCGCTGTGTACCTGCTTGCAGATGAACACCTCGTCAGGCCGCAATGGATCGTCAATCGAACAAAACCCATGATCGACGCCCATCAGGGCGCCGAGGTTATTTGCCTTGTGCACGCGCAGCTCTCCAATGAGTCAACTTAATCCCCCAGCGCTTCGCCTTCACGGCGTGGATCAGCCCCGCCGATCAACGACGCTTTGCCCTGCGCATCGCGCACCCGGACGATCGCCTGGGCGCCGCTGGTCATGTCGATTTCGCTCAGGGCGTGGCCCTTGTCCTTCAGCGCCTGTTTCAACGGTGCGCTGAATAAACCGGTTTCCAGCTCGGTCGCGCCGTTGCGGCTGCCAAAGTTGGGCAGGCCGACGGCCGCTTGCGGGTCGAGGTTCCAGTCGAGCATGGCCACCAGGGATTTGCTCACATATTCGATGATCTGCGAACCGCCCGGCGAGCCAACGGTGGCCACCAGCTCGCCGCTCTGACGATCAAACACCAGGGTCGGCGCCATGGACGAACGCGGGCGCTTGCCCGGCTCGATCCGGTTGGCCACCGGCTGGCCGTTCTCTTCGGGGATGAAGGAGAAGTCGGTCATCTGGTTATTCAGCAAAAAGCCCTGGACCATCACATGAGAACCGAACGCCGCTTCCACCGTAGTGGTCATCGACACCGCGCCACCCAGGTCATCCACTGCCACCACTTGTGAGGTGGAAATGCGCAGCGGCGAGCGATCCGGCGCATAGGCCACTTCAATCCCGGCCGGCTTGCCCGGCTTGGCGACGCCCATGCTGCGCTCACCAATCAACGCAGCGCGGCTGGCCAGGTAATTCGGAGCGATCAGTCCGGCAACCGGCACCGGCACGTAGTCCGAATCGGCCACGTACTGGGCGCGGTCGGCGTAGGCCAGGCGGTCGGCCTCGGCGATCAGGTGCACCGCTTCGGGCACCGGCTCCAGGCCTGCCGGGGAATCGGTTTTCACCGGCTTCAACGGCGCGAGGGCCATGCGCGGGTCGCGGGCTTCCAGGGCCTGCAATGTGCCGAGGATCTGTGCAATAGCAATCCCGCCTGACGACGGCGGTGGCATGCCGCAGACTTTCCAGCGCTTGTAGTCAGTGCACAACGGCGCCCGCTCAGCCGCGCTGTAACCCTTGAGGTCGGTCAGCGTCAGGCTGCCGGCGTTGCTGTTGCCCTGCACCTTGCGGGTGATTTCTTCGGCAATCGGGCCGTAGTACAGCGCGTCCGGCCCTTCCTTGGCGATGCGCTTGAACACGTTGGCCAGCGCCGGGTTTTTCAGCAGCGTACCGGTGGCCTTCGGGCTGCCATCGGCGTTCAGGAAGTACGCGGTCATTTCCGGCGAGCGGGTGATATAGCGGTCGGCGGCGATCAGGCTGTGCAGGCGCGCAGAAATCGGGAAGCCCTGTTCCGCCAGGCGAATGGCCGGCTCGAACAGCGTCGCCCATTGCAGATGGCCGGTCTTTTTGTGGGCCATCTCCAGGGCGCGCAACACGCCCGGAGTTGCCACGGACCGCCCGCCAATCTGAGCCTCGGGGAAGGCCATCGGCGTACCGTCGGCCTTCAGGAACAACCGCTCGGTAGCGCCCGCCGGTGCGGTTTCACGACCGTCATAGGCGTGCACCTGCTTGCCGTCCCACAGCATGATGAACGCGCCGCCGCCGATCCCGGACGACTGCGGTTCCACCAGCGTCAGTACGGTCTGCATGGCAATCGCGGCATCGATGGCCGAACCGCCCTTGCGCAGGATCTCCCGCCCGGCTTCGGCGGCCAGCGGGTTGGCGGCGGCGGCCATATGGCGCTCGGCGTGGCGGGTGCTCATGTCGGTGCGATAGCCCGAGCCGAGTTCCGGGGCGGGCGGCAGTTCAGGCGCGGTGGCGCTGTGGCAGGCGGCGAGGGTGAGGGCGGCGGTGATCAGCGAGAGGGTGGTAAGGCGTTGGCGGTGGAAAATCGAAAGCACGCGATGACTCCGTTCATTTGAGAATGATCTGTTGTCCGTGGGGAGGGAATGTACCTCAGTGATTTGCTGGAAGGGAGATTGATCTGCATATGGTTGTGCGATACAACTATATCTCTTCATTCGGGCAAGAGGTTTTCCACGTGAACCGTTCCAGGCCAGATCTTATCGATCAGATCCGCTGTGCCTCACGCCTCATGGTGCGAGAGCTGGGTTTCATGCAGCCGAAGTTGGCAGCCAGCCGTTATCCACCGTCGTCGGTGCACACGATTGTTGAAATCGGCGAGCGTGGCGCACTGACAGCGGCTGAACTGGTCACCTTGCTGGGCCTGGAAAAATCGTCGGTGAGCCGCATGGTGCGCAAGCTGATCGAGGCGGGCGAGCTGGAAGAGTTTGCCAACGAGGACGATGCCCGCTCGAAAAAGCTGCGGCTCACCACACGAGGCCAGAAGACGTTACGCGACATCGAAACATTTGCCCGGCGCCAGGTGGGCGAGGCCATTGGCGGCTTGTCCAGCGAACAGCAACAGGCCGTCAGCCGCGGGCTTGATCAGTACGCCGCAGCCCTGCAAACCCAACGCACCGGCGCCCGGCAGCCAAGGCACTACAGCATCGCCCGGGGCTATCGGCCTGGGGTGATTGGGCGCATCGCGCAGATGCACGCCGAGTACTACGCCAAACACGCCAATTTTGGCCAACCATTTGAAAGCCTGGTGGCGGCGGACATGGCCGAGTTGATGGGACGCCTGGTCAACCCGCGCAACGAAGTGTGGGCGGTACTGGATGGGACGCAGATTGTGGGTTCGATTGCCATTGATGGCGAGGGCGAAAACGGCGAGGCGATCTTGCGCTGCTTCATCCTCGACCCGTCGGCCCAGGGCCAGGGCTTGGGCAAACGGCTGTTGCAAGAGGCGCTGGATTTCTGTGACGGGCACCGGTTCCCGGCGGTGCGGCTGTGGACGTTCAAGGGCCTGGATGTGGCGCGCAAGCTCTATGAAAACGCGGGCTTTGTGCTGGAGTCCGAGCAGGAAGGGCAGCAGTGGGGCAAGTCGGTGGTGGAGCAGTGTTTTGTGCGGCACGCTGTTTGACGCAACAGCGCCCCATGTCACGGGGCGCTGTTGCCTGGCGGGTTAAAAGTCCCAGCGCGTGGTGAGCATCACATTGCGCGGGGTGCCGTAATAGGCCGTGTTATAGAAGCCGATGTTGGTGTAGTACTGCTTGTCGAACAGATTGTTCACGTTCAGCGTCGCGGAAAGATGTTCGCTGACCTGATACTTGGCCATCGCGTCCACCACCCAATACGCTTCCTGCGAGAACTCTTCGTTTTGCGCCTTGGGCCGGTTGTACACCACTTGCCAGCTTCTGCTCTGCCAGCGTGCGCCGCCGCCGAGGGTCAGGCGGTCCAGCGGGCCCTTGAGCTTGTACGAGGTGAAGAAGCTGAGCTGGTCCTCCGGCTCCCAGGTCGAAGCCTTGTCGCCATGCTCATCCCGCAGGATCTTGTGGGTGTAGCCGGCCTGGGCCTGCCAGCCCGGCGCCAGTTCGCCGGACATCTCGGCCTCGAAGCCCTTGGTCTTGGCCTTGATGCCTTTTTCGGCATAACCCAGGGACGGATTGGTAGGCGCGGCGTTGTATTCGGCGTCCGGCTCCGCGCGGTTGGTTTCATGCACTTCGAAGTAGGCCACGCTGGTGTTGAGCCGGCCCTCGAAGAACTCGCCCTTGAGGCCGGTCTCGTAGTTCTTGCCTTCATCCGGTTCCAGCAATTTGTTGTTGCGGGAGCGGCTGTAGCTCGACGGCATGAAGATGTCGGTGTAGCTGGCATACGCGGTGAAGTTGTCGTTCAGGTCGTAGGTGACCCCGGCGTAGGGCACCAGCTTGCCGGTCTCGGTAGAGTCGTCGTCGCCACGCAATTTGTAGTTGGCCACGCGGCTGCCGAGGAACAGGTTCAGGTCGTCCGTGAGGTTGAAACGTGCGGCCATGTAGCCGGCGGATTGCCGGGTGGTGGCATCGATGGTGCGGGTCGGCGCGCCCCAGTCTGGCTCCGGCACATCGCCGTCGAAATTCCAGAAATCGATCTGGTTGTTGCCCACAGAAGTGGGGGCGCCGTAGTCCTTTCCGGTCCAGTGGGAATTCGAGGCCGACGCGCCAATCACCAGTTCATGGGTACGGCCCAGCAGGCTGAATGGGCCGCTGGCGTAGACATCGCCCGAGTCGGCGCGGGTATTGCCGGTGAACTTGTTCGCGTACAGGGACGACAGTCCGGTGACGGGGAACGGGCCACTCATGATCGAGCCCAGTGGCGCGTCGTAGCCCATGATTTGGTGGGTGTATTGGCCCTTGATCACCCAACCATTGTCGAAGTTGTGTTCCAGGGTGGAGAACGCGCTGCGGGAATACTGCTCCCAACGGCTCCACTTGGCGCCGTTGTTGTAGGAGCGTTTCACGTCGATGCGGTTGCCGCTGCGGTCGAATAGCGCACGGCTGCCGGACCAGCCCGAGCCTTGCGGGTCACTGTTCTGGTAATCGAAGCCGACGGTGAGCAGGGTGTCTTCGGTCAGGTCGGCTTCCAGCGTGCCGAAATACACATTGGTGTTGCGCTGGTAGTGGTCCATGAACGAGTGCTTGTCCTGATACGCCGCCACCGCGCGGCCACGCACGTTGCCGCTGTCGGTCAGCGGGCCACTCACGTCGATCTGGGAGCGATAGTTGTCCCAACTGCCGGCGCCGAGTTCCACGCTGGCCTTGAAGTCGCGGGTGGGCTTTTTGCGGATCAGGTTGATCGTCGCGCCAGGGGCGCCAGCGCCGGTGAGCAGGCCGGTAGCGCCCTTGAGAATTTCCACGCGGTCATAGATCGCCATGTCGGTCAGGGTCTGGCCGGACGAGTAGGCGGAGTTGCGCAGGGTAGGAATGCCGTCGTACTGGAAGTTCTCCACCGAGAAGCCGCGTGCGTAGTAGTTATTGCGCTCGCTGTCGAAGGTCGACACGGTGATGCCCGGCGTATGGCGCATCACGTCATCGATTGAGGTGAGCGCGAAGTCATCCATGTGCTGGCGCGTGATCACGGTGATCGACTGCGGGGTTTCCCGTGGGGTCAGCACCATGCGCGTGGCGGTGGCGATGGTGCCCGGGGTATAGGAACCACTGCCTTCGGTGATGGTGCCCAACTGGTTGGCAGTGATCTCTGTGGCGCCCAGCGACAGCGCGCTGCCGGCTACCGGCAGGCTTTCCAACTGATAGCCATCGGCATTGCCGGTTGCGGCGAAACCGGTGCCGGCCAGCACCTGCGCGAACCCGTCCGCCACGCTGTAGCTGCCGCGCACACCGGGGCTGTTCAACCCGGCCACCTGTTGCGACAGGAACGAAATCGGCACACCGGCGGCCTGGGCGAAGCGGGTCAGTACATCACCGAGTTTGCCGGGCGCGATGTCGAACGCCTGTACCTGCTGTTGCGCGTAAGCCAGGCCCGGCACCGCCAGCGGCAGGCAGCCAAGCAACAGTCGACTGGCCAGTAACAGGCCGCCGCGTGTGGGGGTTGAAGACATGTTATCGGTGCTCCTTTGGATGTTGGCCAAGGAAAGGACGCGGTAAAACCGAAAACACGCAACGCTGCGTAAGAATTATCCGGCGGGGACTTTCAGGCGCACACGCGTGAGCCACGGGGTGTAGGTGCTGACCTCAATCGGCAGGGTGCGCGTGAGCAGGCGCAACGCGCGGTCGCTGTCGTCCGTCGGCAGCATCACGGTCACCCGAATGCCTTGCAGCGCCTTGCGATCGAACATCAGCACACCCGGGCGATGCCGCGCCAGGCGCTCAAGCACATCCGCCAGCGGCTCGTCATTGGCCAGCAACTGGTGGGCCGTCCAGGCTTGCTGCTGCGCTTGCACATCGACGCTTTTCGGCGTGCCCGGCCCGTTTGCATCCAGGCGCACTTGCTCGCCGGGGGCGAGGGTGATCGTGTGCCCGGCACTGTCGATGCGGGTTGAAGATTCGAGCATCTTGACCACCGTGGCGGTGTCGCTGAGTTCGACGATAAAACGCGTACCCAGGGCGCGAATGCTGCCCTGCGGGGTGTCGACATAAAAAGGCCGCTGGGCATCCTTGGCCACCGCCACCAGGAGTTCGCCGTGCAGCAGTTGCACGCGGCGTTCGGTAGCGTCCAGGTGCAGGTTCACGGCGGAGTTGCCTTCCAGTTGCAGGTCACTGCCGTCGGCCAGCAGCGTTTGGCGCCATTGGCCACGGCCGGTGCTCAGGTCGGCGAACAGATAGCCACGTTGCTCGTACTGGTACGCCGGCACGCCTGCCAGCAGCAGGGCCAGGGCGAGACACTTGACCAGCGTTGCCGCGTGGCGCGGCTGGCGTGCCCGGCGCAATGCGGCACGGGCCGGCGCTTGTTTGAGGGGCAGCAAGTGGCCTTGAAGGCGGGCAATGGCTTGTGGGTGCTGCGGGTCGGCGGCCAGCCAGGCGCGAAACGCCTGTTCGCTGGCGTCGTTGCCTTCGTGATCCAGTCGTACCAGCCATTCGGCAGCCTCGCGCAGCACAGCGTGGGGCAGAGGCTGGTTCATGGCTGGGCGCACGCATCGCACGCCAGCAAGGCTTCCACCAGGTCGTTCTGTACCGTGCGCACCGAGACCCCGAGGCGCTGGGCGATTTGCGCCTGGTCCAGGCCTTCGAGGTAACGCAGGATGAAGGTGTCGCGTATCCGCTTGTTCATGCGCGCCAAGGCCCGATCAATCGCTTCAAGCATTTGCGCGGCTTGCAGGATCTGCTCCGGTGAAGGCGCCTGTTCAAGGTACGCGGCGCAGCGTTCGAGCTCTTCGCGGTAGGCCTGTTCCAGGCGTCGGCGGCGGCCATTGTCCATCAGCAACCGGCGCGCGATGGTGGCCAGATAAGCCCGTGGCTCACCCGGCGCCACGTAAGTACCCGCTGCCAGCAAGCGTACGAAAGTGTCTTGCGCCACGTCGGCCGCCTGATGGGAGCAATGCACACGACGCCGCAACCAGGTCAACAACCAGCCGTGGTAGTCGCGGTACAGCGCATCGAGCGTAGGAGCGTCGGTAGCCGAAGACAGCTTCATGAGAGAGAGTCGTAAGTGAGAATTAATCCTATTCTAGTTGTTTCAAACTTCGGCCTGCAATAGACGGCACATGATCGGTTGAGAGAGACTTTTTCGAGGTGATGGCATTAAGCTATCCGCCGCTTAACCTTCGCGGTATCTAACAGGACTTGAGTTTATCTATGGATCGTTCGTTTGCTTGGGTCATTCCGTTGTGTGTGGTGGCCGTTTTGGGTGTGGGTTGTTCCTCTCAAAAAGGCCCGCCACCGGCCAAACCCAAGCCAGTCGTGCTGATGGCAGACGACCACCACGCAAAGGTGATTTTCAGAATGCTCAGCACTGAATCGCAGGTGAGCTTCAGCGCTGGCCCCGTGGGAAATTTGAGCAACGTGGGGGTTGTTTACAACGATGCCCAAGAGCAGCAAATGCCGGCGTTTGCCCGAGGGTTGTACAAGGGCCTGGCCCATGGAGTTTATCGTGCGCGGCCGTTCCGGGAGATGCTGGTGCCGGCGGATCAGTTGACCGTGGTGGAGGGCGTTGCGAACTGGCGCAGCGATCACGGCACGTCGTACACCCTGGAAAAGTGCGGGCCGTTATCGCGCAGCTTCTTGCCGAAAGCGAACAAGACCTACCTGGTGGAGTTTGATTTACAGGGGTTCTCAGTGTGCAGCGAGAAGATTTATGACGTGACGGTGGAAGGGCAGAAGGACCTGGTTTTACCGGTAGGGATTTAATGGATTGCCACGCCTCATCTTTTTTGGAGTTTTCATGCGTACTTTACCGCTGGTTTTCGTCGTTGCCGCACTGCTGTTGAGCGGCTGCAGCATCCCCTACCAAACCCCTGAAGCCCGCGCTCAGATACAGCAGGACCTGGGCGTTTCCGGCAGTGACATCATCGACATCTCCTACACCAACTTCTGCAAACTGAAGTATGGCGACGAGGCGATCTGCCATGCCGAGCAAGGCATAGCGGTGCTGACCCGCAAAGGGCTGATCCTCAGCAAGTACCAAAGTAGCCGGTACGTGCCGGCCTACACCCTGAAAACCGCCGAAGTGCTGTGTGGCCATACCGCTACTTCCCGGGAAGCTGCGGAAGCGTTGAACATGTTCACGGCGGACTCTAACTTTGTGTTGCTGCCGCTGGATGCAGACAAACACTGGAATGGAATGATGCATCGGGAAATGGTGGATTATTTGTTGGCTGATGGTCAGCCGTTGTTGATTGGCACCGGCGCGAAAGCAGTCAGGCCGAGCGGCAAGAAGAAGTACGGCGGAGGGATGATCCCGGGGACAAAGATTCCGTACTTCACGGAGTTTGAGTATTCGGAGTTGGTGAATCCTTGTCCGGGTGCACCAAGTGATGCCGCCCACAGCGACTGAGTGGTTTAAATATCGTCGGGGTTGATCAGGGCGGTCAGTACATGGTCCGCCCAAACCCCGTTGATCTTGAGATACGCCCGCGCTTCCCCCTCGCGTTCAAACCCCAGCCGCGCCAACAGGCGCGCGCTGCGCTGATTCTCCGGGCGGTAGTTGGCCATGATTCGGTGCAGTTGCATTGCGTCGAACACATGGGCAATCGCCGCCGTCAGCGCTTCATGCATCAGACCCTGGCCTTGGCCAGACTCGCTCAGCGCATAACCCAGGTGACAGGCCTGGAACGCACCGCGTACGACATTGCTGAAGTTGCAGGCGCCGATGATGTTGCCGTGGCTGAATATCAGTAGGTGCAACGCTTCACCGCTGGCGGTTTTGTCGGCCAGGGTTTCGAGGCGTTCGGTGATGGCGGCCAGTTCGAAAAAGGCGTCATCACGCGACGGTTCCCAAGGCTGGAGGAAATCGCGGTTTTGCAGCAGGTACGCTTGCACGGCACGTGCGTGGCAAGGGTGGGCGGGGAGCAGTAAAAGCCGGTCGGTGTGGATGCCGGTGGCGGGGAATGTCATGCGTCACCTCCATGTGGTGGGGCAGTGTACTTTTCTTCAGGCATAAAAAAACGGCCTACCTTTCGGTAAGCCGTTTTTAGTACTTGGTGGCTACACAGGGACTTGAACCCCGGACCCCAGCATTATGAATGCTATGCTCTAACCAACTGAGCTATGTAGCCAAGTGGCGCGCATTATTCGCGGAGAACGGGAATGCGTCAAGCGCTTTTTTTGAAAATTTATCTACGCTATCAACTGTTTAACGGGAAACACCGGGTTTGGTGACGAGCGGTTGGGGTTTGCGCAGGTCCCAAGGCGGCGAAGATCAAAAGGTGGGAGCGGGCTTGCTCGCGAATGCGGTGTGTCAGTCAGCAGAGGTATTGGCTGGTCCACCGCCTTCGCGAGCAAGCCCGCTCCCACAGTTGATCTGCGGTGTTCTGGCGTTCGTGCGTCAGGTTTTGCGCGGGTGCAGGCACTCTATCGAGCGGTCGACCATGGCTTTGGCCATTTCCAGCAGGTGCCACACGGCAAGCACTTTGGCACGCTCGGGGCTTTGCAGTTGTTCGCCACAGTCGAGCGCGGTGGCCGAGGCGCTGTGCAGCAGGTCGGCGGTGAAGAGCAGGGAGTCTTCGAAGCTGATTTCGTCGCTGATGGCGTAGAAGTTTGTCGAGGGTTGCGGCGGGTCAGTGGGTAGGTAGTGGTCGAGCGCTCGGTTGAAGGCGGCGCGGTCTTTGGCTTGGTCACGGGGTGGATCGGGGACAATTTTAAACATGGCATAGCTCCTGATTAACTTGGAGCCGTACCGTTCGCGACTAAACGAAGGGTGGCGGCTGTACGCAGGTTAGTCGACCGGCTAATCAGGAAAACCCGGCGCACCCGAAGGTGCCCTGCGCACAGCCACCATGAAACCTCATGAAAGCATGCGCCTGATATAAGTCCGGGCGACTAAACCCGATCACTGAAAACCAGCGACGGACCGAAGACTAGTCACCGACTCCCCCAGGCACAAGGCCGAAAGATTCTCTAGGAAACGTTCCGCAAATTAAAGGGATTCATCTTGCTGGCCCTTTACAAGCCATGACCGCTGCATCGATTCACCTACTCGTTAGCCTGCTAACGGGATAGCCTTCCTGCATCCAAAAGTGGCACATTGTCGCACCTGCACCTGTGCATCCATCTGCTGTACGGAAAACCTCCCATGGCTCTGAGCAATTCCCAGCCCTCCGTGGCTACGGCGCCTGCCGCCGGGCAAACCAGCCCGTTGGTGATGCGTGTGATCGGCGCGGTGGCGCTGGCGCATTTGATCAATGACTTGATTCAGTCGGTACTGCCTTCGATCTACCCGATGCTCAAGGCCAATTACGGCCTGACGTTCACCCAGGTCGGCCTGATCACTCTTACGTTCCAGCTCACCGCGTCCCTGCTGCAACCGTGGGTGGGTTATTACACCGACCGGCATCCCAAGCCGTACCTGTTGCCCTGCGGGATGATTTGTACGCTGGTGGGCATTTTGATGATGTCCCAGGTGGGCAGCTTCCCGCTGATACTGCTGGCGGCGGGGCTGATCGGGATCGGCTCGTCGACCTTCCACCCGGAAGCATCCCGTGTGGCGCGCCTGGCGTCGGGCGGGCGTTATGGCCTGGCGCAGTCGACCTTCCAGGTGGGCGGTAATGCCGGCTCGGCGTTCGGTCCTTTGCTGGCGGCGGCGATCATCATTCCGTTCGGCCAGGGCAATGTGGCCTGGTTCGGTCTGTTCGCGGTATTTGCGTTGTTTGTGCTGTATGCGATCAGCCGCTGGTACGCGCACCACTTGAATCTGTTCAAGCTCAAGCAAGGCCAGGCGGCCACCCATGGCCTGTCCAAGGGCCGGGTGCTGAGTGCGTTGGTGGTGCTGGGGCTGCTGGTGTTTTCCAAGTACTTCTACATGGCCAGTTTCACCAGTTACTTCACCTTCTACCTGATCGAGAAGTTCGACCTGTCGGTGGCCAGTTCCCAGTTGCATCTGTTCCTGTTCCTGGGGGCGGTGGCGGCGGGGACGTTCTTTGGCGGGCCGATTGGCGACAAGATCGGCCGTAAGGCGGTGATCTGGTTCTCCATCCTCGGGGTGGCGCCGTTCACCTTGCTGCTGCCCCACGTGGACCTGTTCTGGACCAGCATTCTGAGCGTGGTGATCGGCTTTATCCTGGCCTCGGCGTTCTCGGCAATTGTGGTGTATGCGCAAGAGTTGGTGCCGGGCAATGTGGGGATGATCGCCGGGGTGTTCTTCGGTTTGATGTTCGGTTTTGGCGGGATTGGTGCGGCGCTGCTGGGGCACCTGGCTGACATCCACGGCATCGAGTACGTGTACACGCTGTGCTCGTTCCTGCCGCTGTTCGGGGTGTTGGCGATTCTGTTGCCGCGTACCAAAAAGGCCTGATATCGGGTCAATCGAGTCGGGCAGATATCCTTGCTGCCCAACGTTTGCGTCAAACGGGTAAATCAACTGCTCCTGCAAAGGGTGTCGGCGTTGCGCCGGTGCCCTGATTTACGGTTGTAGCGGGTTGTAGGTGGCTCGCTTCAACTGTTCCCGCGCCCGGGACAAGCGTGAGCGCACGGTGCCGATGGGGATGTCCATGGCGTCGGCGGTGTCCTGGTAGCTGCCGTCGGTTTCCAGCGAGGCGTAGAGGGTTTTACGCATTTCCGGCGGCAAGTGGGTAATCGCCCGCAGGGTTCTTTCGAGCCTGCGGTTGATTTCGAACTGCCAGTCCAGGTTGTTGTTTTCTTCCTGCCCATGCCACAGCGCTTCATCGAACTCGCAATGCACCGGTTTGGCATACAGGCGCCGGAAGTGATTGCGGATCAGGTTCTGGGCAATCCCGCACATCCACGTGCTCAGGGTGGCCTGGCCGCCGAAGCGGTCCCGGTTACGCCAGGCCTCCAGGTACGTCAGTTGCAGAATATCGTCGGCATCTTCCGGGTTCAGTACGCGTTTATGAATGAAGCGGCGAAGTTTCTTGTGGTGGTCTTCCGACAGGTTCTGGATGGAGCGGTGCGGGTCAGGTGTAAGGTGAACTAGAACATCGACTGGGATATCCATGAATTTTTCCTCAGGGTAGACACGATCGAAATAATTCCGACGGGAACCCCCTTAGCACTGCCTGTGCCAAGCGATAAATATGTATAACTTATTGATATATATAGTGAAATATCTTGTTTTGATGCCTTTTCATGCAAGGTCTTGCACAAACATCCGCAGGTTTGTGCCGGTTTTTTCATAAGCCTCTGAATTGCCGGCAAGATGGAACCGTAATGGGTTTGCCCTCCACACAAGGACACGAATCTCCCTGTCCTGGCATTCCCCATGAAAGTCGATCCCCACGTTGATGTGCAAAAGCCCCAGAGCCTGGATCAGCCTGCGCCTGCAAGGGTTGATAACCGCCCACCTTCCCAGACGAGCACGCCGCCGATCGGCGATGACCTCGGTTCGCTGTTCAACCAAGAGGTCGAGCTCAACAGTCGCGCGCTTGGACGGCGGCAGATAGGGCTGCGCGTTATGCCGGTGGAGCAACTGGCGCAACTCTATGAACAGTTGGGGCATCCGGCTCAGGCAACACTGGCGACCATTGCGCGCAGTGTCAGGGTTCAAATGTTGGTGAACCCCAGCGTCGAGAAGTTTCTGGAGATCACCGGCAATGACCCGGCTCGGGCCTACGTGGTGCTCCAGCAAGTGGCCGCGCAGGCCGATGCCGAGGTGCGCACCAACGAGGCGAAGCTGGCTCGTGAGGCGCTGGTGAGGCTGGAGATGGGCTTCAAGCCGCAGATCCAGGCGGGCCTGAACACGGCGCTGGCGTTGCAGGCCAGCAGTGATGACCCGCATCTGCGTCAGGCGGTGCGCAGTGTGTATTACGCCAGCGTGGTCACCCGGCAATCCCTGGCAACGATGCTGCAGGCGCTGTTGGGGTTGTTCGGCGGCGAAGACCTTGGCCAGGGGCTGAAGCTGATGCGTCGCGCCCTGGCCGATGACATTGCAGCACTGACGCCGTCGATCGCCTCGGCCAAATTGCTCACGCTCCTGGTGGGGTTGCGTGGCTGCGACCAACTGGGTGGCATCTTGTGCAATTGCCGGGACCTGATCAATCGCCTGGCCCTCACCTATCCCGAAGTGACACGGGACGCAGTGGCCCTGCTCCAACGCTTGCTGGGTTACTCGAACACCGGGATTGCGACTGCCGAGATCCAGCGCCTGGCCATTGAATTGGGCGGGGTTGATGTACTCAATCAGTTGATTTCACTCAACAGCGTTTACCCGATGCTCAAGAGCCTGCCGCTGGCCGTGTGGCGTGATAACAGGGGCCGTGAGGACTGCCTGAACAGCTTTTTGCTGGTGATGGACGAATACGCACGCACTGAGCGCGGGACCCGGCAGGGTATGGCCCCGCAGAGCCCCGATGCATGAGCGCATTACGGGTTATCAATGGCGTGCTGCTGAAGGTTGCACAACGTGCCGAAGTCATGGGCGCGGTGGTCATCATGGCCATTGTGTTTATCTTTATTGTGCCGCTGCCCACCTGGCTGGTGGACATCCTGATTGCCCTGAATATCTGTATCTCGTGCCTGTTGATCGTGCTGGCGTTGTACCTGCCGGGGCCGCTGGCGTTTTCTTCGTTTCCGTCGATCCTGTTGCTGACTACCATGTTTCGCCTGGCCCTCTCGATCGCCACCACGCGATTGATCCTGCTGGAGCAGGATGCCGGCGATATTGTCGAGGCTTTCGGCAACTTCGTGGTGGGCGGCAACCTGGCGGTAGGGTTGGTGATCTTCATGATCCTGACCATCGTCAACTTCCTGGTGATTACCAAGGGTTCGGAGCGTGTCGCTGAAGTGGCGGCGCGGTTCAGCCTGGATGCCATGCCCGGCAAGCAAATGTCTATCGACAGTGATTTGCGTGCAGGCCTAATCGATGGCGAGCAGGCCCGGGACAAACGCGAGCAATTATCCCGCGAAAGCCAGCTGTTCGGGGCCATGGACGGGGCCATGAAATTCGTCAAGGGCGACGCCATCGCCGGGCTGATTATCGTGGTGATCAACTTGCTGGGCGGTTTCTCCACCGGCATGTTCCAGCACGGCATGAGCGCTGGCGATTCCATGGCGCTGTACTCGGTACTGACCATTGGTGATGGCCTGATCGCGCAGATTCCCGCGCTGCTGATTTCCTTGACCGCGGGCATGATCATCACGCGTGTGGCGCCGTCCGGGCGTAACAAGGGCGCTAACAACATGGGCGCCGAGATCGCCCGGCAAATGACCAGCGAACCCAAGAGCTGGATCATCGCCTCGGTCGGCATGCTCGCCTTTGCGGCGCTTCCGGGGATGCCGACGGTGGTGTTTATCCTCATCTCGCTGATCACCGGTTCCCTGGGTTACTTCCTGGTGCGCCAGCGCCAGAAGCGCGAGCAGCCGGAGCAAGCGGACGCCGATGCGGTCGCCCCGCAAGACAACGGTGAAGAAGACCTGCGGGGCTTTGATCCATCGCGGCCTTATCTGTTGCAGTTCCCGGCAGCCTTGCAAGGCAGCGCACAGGTGGCGCAGGCCACCCACGGTATTCGCCAGGCGCGCAATGGCCTGGTCACGCAAATTGGTTTGACGCTGCCGCCGTTTGAAGTCGAGTTCGCACCCGCCTCCGTACTGGCCGAGGATGAGTTCCGCTTCTGCGTGCATGAAGTGCCGATGATCAAAGCCACTCTGGGGCACCGGGTAGCGGTGGCCCTCGACACCTTGGCCGCCGAGCCCGAAGAGGGCGCCAAGGGACTGCCTGAGCGCGACGAACAGGACTGGGTGTGGCTGGCGCCCGACGACCCACTGCTCGACGACGAGCAACTGGAGCGCTTCACTGCAGAGGGCTTGATCATCGAGCGCATGACCCGGGCGATGCTGTTGAGCGGGCCGCAGTTCCTCGGGATTCAGGAGAGCAAGTCGATTCTCAGCTGGCTTGAATTCAATCAGCCGGAGCTGGTGCAGGAACTGCAACGCATCATGCCGCTTTCACGTTTTTCGGCGGTGTTGCAGCGCCTGGCCAGCGAGGGCGTACCCCTGCGGGCGGTGCGGCTGATCGTCGAGGCCTTGATCGAGTACGGCCAGCATGAGCGTGAGCCGGATGCCTTGGCCGACTACGCACGCATTGCCCTCAAGTCGCAGATCTTCCATCAGTACAGCGAAGCGGACGGCCTGCATGCCTGGCTGTTGTCGCCCCACAGCGAAAACGTGCTGCGTGATGCGTTGCGCCAGACCCAGACCGGGGTGTTCTTTTCCCTCGACAACGACAGCAGTGCGGTGTTGGTCAGCCTGCTCAAACAAGCCTTTCCCGTACGGGCCAAGAGCAAGAGCGTGCTGTTGGTCGCGCAGGATTTGCGCAGCCCTTTGCGTACCTTGCTGCTGGAGGAATTCAACCATGTGCCGGTGCTGTCGTTTGCCGAGCTGGGCAGTTCCTCCAAGGTGAAGGTGCTGGGGCGCTTTGATCTGGGGCAGGATGATTTGTTGCGCGGCGCAGTGGCATGAGGGCTTGATGATGTTTGAGTTGCGCGTGCTTGATGGCCAGCATCAGGGGGCGGCGTTGCCGCTGTTTGGCGAGCAGTGGAGTATGGGGGCCCATCCTGATACCGACCTTTCCCTCTCCGACCCGGGCATTGCCGAGTGGCACGTGTGGTTGCGCCTTGCGGGAGGGCAATGGCTGGTGCAGGCCGAGCAAGGGCTGGTGCAGAACGTCGAGGGTCAGTTCGTCGCTCAGATCAGTGACTTGCCACTCAACGAGCCTTTTTCGATTGGCCAGATTCGGCTCTGCGTCACTCGAGCCGATCAGCCCTGGCCCAAGGCTCCTGTGGTGACGGCGCCGGAGCCGGCACCGGCCAGTGAGGCGCCGCCGACGCTGACCTTGTCCTCGATCTCGAGGCCGCAGCAGAAGCGCTTGATCAGCCTGGTGGTGGTGGCTGCAGTCATCATCACGGCGATCGGTATGGCCTCCAATGGCGAGCGCCAGGCACAGGCATCGCTGATGCCGCCAGTGGTCAGCAAGCATGAGCTGGGCTCGCCCTACGAGGTGCGTCAGCAGTTGCTCAAGATGCTCGGCGAGCGAGAGTTAAGCCACCGCATCAGCCTGCAAGTGATCAATGGCCAGGTCACCCTCAGCGGCGATGTTTCCCGGGATGAGGTGGAACTGGTGTCGCGCATGCTCAGCCGTTTTGGCGAGCAGTTCGATACCTCGGTACCGGTGCTCAGCCGTGTCAGCGAACACAACAGTGTACTGCCCTTCAAGATTCTGCAGATTGTCGGCGGGCCCAACGGGCACGTGGTTCTGGACCAGGGCAGCCGCTTGTTTGTCGGTGATGAGGTGGAAGGTTTACGACTGGTGATGATCGATAACACCAAGGTGGTATTCGACGGCGTGCAACGGATCGAGGTGCGCTGGTGAGCGAGGAGATGCGGGCTCGTCTTGAGGCCTGGCAGCAGCGCCAGGCGAGTGCGTTGGCCAGCTTTGCGCCGGTGGCGGTGCGCGGTCGTATCCAGCGGGTCAACGGCATGTTGCTGCAATGCCGGTTGCCTCAGGCGCGCATTGGCGACTTATGCCAGGTCGAAAAAACCGTGGGCGACTACATGCTCGCCGAGATCATCGGGTTCGATCAGCAGGATGCAGTGCTCAGTGCCCTGGGCAACCTGGAAGGCGTGCGTGTGGGCGCCAGCGTGCAGCGCCTTGGGGTGCCGCACCGGGTGCGGGTGGGGGACGATCTGCTGGGGCGGGTGCTGGACGGTTTTGGCCGGCCGATTGCGGGCGAAGGGCCGAGTGCCTTTGTCGAGGATGACGCCGAAGAGGCGAGCCCTGTGCTGTGCGAGGCGCCCTTGCCGACCGAGCGGCCGCGGATCAACCGAGCGCTGTCCACCGGGGTGCGTTCGATCGATGGGTTGGTGACGCTGGGGGAAGGTCAGCGTGTCGGCCTGTTCGCCGGTGCCGGTTGCGGCAAGACCACCTTGCTGGCCGAGATCGCCCGTAACGTGGCGTGCGACGTGATTGTGTTCGGCCTGATCGGCGAACGCGGCCGTGAGCTGCGCGAGTTCCTCGACCATGAGCTGGATGATCAACTGCGGACCAAGGCTGTGCTGGTGTGTGCGACTTCCGATCGTTCCAGCATGGAGCGCGCGCGCGCCGCCTTTACGGCGACAGCCTTGGCCGAAGGGTTTCGGCGCAAGGGCAAGCGCGTGTTGCTGTTGATTGACTCCTTGACCCGATTCGCCCGGGCCCAGCGTGAAATCGGCCTGGCTGCCGGTGAGCCGTTGGGCCGTGGCGGTCTGCCGCCTTCGGTGTACAGCCTGATGCCGCGCCTGGTGGAGCGCGCCGGGCTGACACGCGACGGGGTGATCACCGCGATCTATACCGTGCTGATCGAGCAGGACTCGATGAACGACCCGGTGGCCGATGAAGTCCGCTCGCTGCTCGATGGCCATATCGTGCTGTCGCGCAAGCTGGCCGAGCGCGGCCACTACCCGGCGGTGGACGTGTTGGCCAGCCTTTCCCGAATTCTAAGCAATGTGGCCGAGCCCGCGCATATCAAGGCCGGCACCGGATTGCGACGGTTGTTATCGGCCTACCAGCAGATCGAGCTGATGCTCAAGCTGGGCGAGTACCAGCCTGGCAGTGATGCCCTGACGGATTTGGCGGTGAACAGCCGGCAGGCGGTCGATGGTTTCCTGCGCCAGGACTTGCGTGAGCCGGCACCGATGGATACCACCCTGGATCTGCTGATGGAGCTGACCTGCGATGTCCCTTTCTGAAATCGACACCCTGCGGCGCCTGCGCAAGCATCGGGCCGATCGCGCCGAACGCACGTTGCGGGCGGCAAAGCGGCTTCAACAAGCGCTGCTGTTGCAAATCCAGCAGGCACAGGAAGTGTTGGAGCACACCCGCGAGGAGGAAGCGCGCAAAACCGCAGAGCTGTTAGGCAAGCATCAAGGGCAAGTGATCTCGTTTCGCGATCTCACGTCCTGGAATACCCAGGAGCGCAGCTTTTCGGCCGACACCCGGCGTGAGGAAGGGCAGCTGCATGCCTTGCACGGCCAGCAGGAGGAGCAACTCACCCATATCGACAGCGCCCAGCGGCACGTTAGCCAGTGTTTGCGCGAGGTTGAAAAACTCCAGGAGCTATCCCTTTTGTTGGTGCAGGAAGAGAACGATGACGCAAGTTCCAGCGAACAAACCTGAGCGCCCGCGTTCGCGCGAGCCTCGAGATGAACGTGAGCCCGGTACGGGGGCGTTCGTGCCCGTGGAGCAGAGGCTGTTATTTACCCAGCTGTTTACCCGCGACCGTGAGGGCGGCGGCTACGGTTCCTCCCGCACGGCGCTGACGGCGCCGACTGAGACGCTGATGATCGAGGCGCTGACCGAGCAGTTGGCACCCCGTATACAGGCCGCCGCGCAGTGGCCGTTGCAAGCGATGCTGTACCTGCCGCGCCTGGGGCGGATCAACGCCAGCGTGCGCCGCGAGCAAGGCGCCTGGAACGTTGAGCTGACGCCTGAGGAAACACACACCGCACGTTGGTTGCCCGGCGTGCGGCAACGCCTGGAAGACGGCCTGGCCGGGGCGCTGGCGCAGCCGGTTCACGTGCACCTGGCAGACGTGTCCTCGGCAT
The DNA here is from genome assembly GCF_052682255.1 of Pseudomonas sp. 32A. Classification (NCBI taxonomy): domain Bacteria; kingdom Pseudomonadati; phylum Pseudomonadota; class Gammaproteobacteria; order Pseudomonadales; family Pseudomonadaceae; genus Pseudomonas; species Pseudomonas sp. 32A. The sequence goes on from NZ_JBQYLY010000001.1 coordinate 792,993, forward strand.
GATCATGCCGGTTTTGAGCGTGCCTGTGGTCAACGCAAACACCGTAGCGGCGCAGCGCCGACTGGGGCGTGGCATGCGCATGGCGTTTCGAGTTTCGGAGCAGCACGGTGAGTTGCTGATGGCGCCCGGCCATGCGCCCACGGGTGTCAAACCGCTGTGTTTCGAGAGTACCAGCGGGGCACTGGCATTCGCCGAGCCTGGGCCGCTGTTCAGCCTGTTGGGGGAGTGCCCTGTGACATTGGCAGAGTCCGGCAATGACCCGGATTCCTGGTTCTGGGAATTGTTCCACCATCACCTGAGCCCCGAAGTGCGGACGCTGTTCGGTTACTTGCGGTTGCTGCCTGCCCCCAGGACGTTGACGTTCGGCTGCCGGTTTACGGTGACGCTGGGTGCGTCCCGCGTGGTGAGTTACCTGTGGCTGGCGCCCGAGACCTTCCTGGCGCTGTGCGACGCCGGCCCCTGGCGACCCATTGCCGGGCCCCTGCCTGCGTCGTTTCAACTGGCGCTTGCATTGAAGCTGGGGCGCCTGCGTCTGCCGATTCAGCAGGTGCGCCACCTGCGTGTCGGTGATGTGGTGATGCTTGAACAACCCCTGTTCGACCCACAGGGCAATGGCCAGCTGCACGTCGGCAGGCACCGGCTGCACGGTTGTATTGATGATGAATCCGGGCCGTTGTGCCTGACGCTTATTTCGATCGAGGAAACGTCCATGGACGAGGATTTTGCAACACAGCAATACCCGGTGCAGGAGGGTGACCAGCCCGTGATGGACGTCTTCGGCCATGAGCCCTTCGACGAGTTGAACATGGCCCTGGATGTGCGCTGTGGCACCCTGAACCTGACGCTCGGCGAACTGCGTAACCTGGCACCTGGCGCGGTGTTGGGCATCTCCGGTTACGCCCCGGGCATGGCCGGGCTCTATTACGGCGACCGGCCGATCGGCCAGGGGCAGTTGGTGGAAGTGGACGGGCGCCTGGGGCTGCAGTTGTCACGTGTGATTTTCGCTCGATGACGCTTCAGGGGATTGACCCCCTTGTACTGGCAGTATTCCTCGGCGCGTTATCATTGATGCCGATGTTGTTGATCATCTGCACGGCCTTCTTGAAGATCGTCATCGTGCTGATGATTACCCGCAATGCCATCGGCGTGCAGCAGGTGCCGCCGAGCATGGCTATCAACGGAATAGCCTTGGCCGCGACGTTGTTTATCATGGCGCCCGTGGGCTATGAAATCGCCCAGAACGTCAAGGCTGCGCCTGTGGACATGAGCAATGTCCAGACGCTGCTGGAGACCGGGCGTGAGGCCATACAACCGCTGCGCGCGTTCATGCTGCGCAACACCGACCCGGATGTGTTGACCCACTTGCTGGAAAACAGCGCGCGCATGTGGCCACCTGAAATGGCGCAAAGCACCCAGCGCGAAGACCTCATTCTGTTGATCCCGGCGTTTGTGTTGTCGCAGTTGCAGGCAGGGTTCGAGATCGGCTTCCTGATCTACATCCCTTTCATCGTCATCGACCTGATTGTCTCCAACCTGCTGTTGGCCCTGGGGATGCAAATGGTCTCGCCCATGACCATTTCCCTGCCGCTCAAGCTGCTGTTGTTCGTCATGGTTTCCGGGTGGTCGCGATTGCTCGACAGCCTGTTCCTTTCTTACCTCTGAGTGACCTATGGAACCCATCGTGCTGTTCAAGCAGGGCATGCTGCTGGTGGTGGTGCTGTCGGCACCGCCGCTGATCGTGGCGGTGATCGTCGGTGTGCTGACCTCCCTGGTGCAGGCCCTGATGCAGATCCAGGACCAGACGCTGCCCTTCGGCATCAAGCTGGTGGCGGTGGGTGTCACACTGGTATTGACCGGCCGCTGGATCGGCCTGGAGTTGATCCAGCTGATCAACCTGATGTTCGACATGATCGCCCGTTCGGCATTGAACTGAGGGACTGCGCGTGCTGCTTTATCTTGACTATTTGCCCAGCCTGCTGGTGGCCATGGCGCGCATTTATCCCTGTGCGTTCCTGGTGCCGGCGTTCAGTTTTCAACACATACGCGGCATGCCCCGGCACGTGATCGTAATGGTCATGGCGTTGATTCCGGCGCCCGGAATTCATGCCGTCATGAGTGGCCAGGATTACTCTGCGCTGATGATCAGCGGGCTGGTACTCAAGGAAGCGGCCCTGGGTTTTTTGCTGGGGATCTTGCTGGCCATGCCGTTCTGGATGTTCGAGTCGGTGGGCGCGCTGCTGGATAACCAGCGCGGAGCCCTGGCGGGTGGCCAACTCAACCCGTCGCTGGGGCCGGATGCCACACCCATCGGGCACCTGTTCAAACAGTTGGTGATTTATCTGCTGATCGTGGTGCTGGGGCTGAGCGTGTTGACCCAGGTGATCTGGGACAGCTACCTGATCTGGCCGGCCACCGCCTGGCTGCCGCTGCCGGCCATCAATGGGTTCAGCGTTTTTCTTGGCGTGCTGGGCGACACCTTTACCTACATGATGCTGTACGCCGCACCGTTTATTGCGGTGCTGCTGTTTCTCGAATTCGGCTTCGCGGTGTTGGGCCTGTACAGCCCGCAGCTGCAGGTTTCCACCTTGGCAACGCCGGTCAAGTGCCTTGCCGGGCTTGGGATTCTGCTGCTGTATTTTCCATTGCTGCAGGATTTGATCGTCACCCGCATGGCGCAGTTGGCAGACCTCAAGCATTCCATCGGCCTGATGTTTCAGGGGGTTGCACCATGAGTGATTCGGGGGAGAAAAAACACGCCGCCACCCCCAAGAAACTCAAGGATCAGCGCAAGAAAGGCCAGGTCGCGCAAAGCCAGGATGTCGGCAAGTTATTGGTGCTGACTGCCTTGAGTGAAATCGCCTTGCTCACCGCTGAAACCAGCATGCAGCGTTTCCAGCAATTGATGATGCTGGCGATGTCGGGCATCGGCCGGCCCTTTGTGCGGGCCCTGGAAGAGGTGTTGCTGGAAGGCTTGCTGATGTTTTTTTCGTTTGCTCTGTTGATGGCCGGGGTGGCGATTGCGGTGAAGCTGATCAGCAGCTGGTTGCAGTTCGGCTTCCTGTTCGCGCCGGAAAGCTTGACGCCGAACTTCAGTCGCCTGAACCCGCTCAGCCAGATCAAGCAGATGTTTTCCGCCCAGTCGGTGATGAACCTATTGATGGGACTGGGTAAGGCGCTGTTGCTGACCCTGGTGCTGTACGTGGTGATCGGGCCGTCGTTGTCGGCGTTGATCAACCTCGCCACCAGCGATTTGCAGAGCTATATCCTGGCACTGATCACCTTGTTCCGGCATTTGCTGCACGCCTGCCTGGGGTTGCTGCTGGTGCTGGCGTTGATCGATATGGCGTTGCAAAAACACTTCTTCGCCAAGCGCATGCGCATGACCCAGGTGGAGGTGATGAAGGAATACAAGGACATGGAAGGCGACCCCCACGTCAAGGGCCAGCGGCGTCAGTTGGCCTACCAACTGGCCCAGGAAGAGCCGAAGGTCAAGCTGCCCAAGCTTGAAGAGTCCGACATGCTGGTGGTCAACCCGACGCACTTTGCCGTTGCGCTTTACTACCGCCCGGGGAAAACCCCGCTGCCGATGTTGGTGGACAAGGGCACGGATGCCGGGGCTCGTAAACTGATTGATCGGGCCAAGGCTGCCGATGTGCCGGTGATCCAGTGCGTGTGGCTGGCGCGTACGCTCTATGAGAAGAAACTGGGGGCCCCCATCCCCCGGGAGACGTTGCAGGCGGTGGCCTTCATCTACCGGACGCTGCGGGAGCTGGATGATGAGGCCAAACGCGACACCCTGCATTTGCCGGAGCTGGAACAGCGTTAACGCGGGCGGCGTACATCCAGCGCTTCAAGCCTGGCCAGGGACAGTATCCGGCTGAGCGTGTCATGAAGCGCCGCGCCGCCCGCCGGTAAGGCGTGCCAGATCACCAGCGCGCCCTTGGCGTCCAGGTAGACAAAGCACCCGTCGAACGCCAGCGCATGTTCAAAGCGCCGTTCAAGCACGTGCTGCAACTGCCCGGCCTGCAAGGCCTCGGGGGCTATCTGCAAGGCCAGGCCCCGCTGGGTACCGGCCTTTATCGGGAGCAGGGTAATGCCTGGAGAGAGGGGCAGGTGAGCGTCATTGCCGCTCACCAGCTGGTCCAGGAACACCTGGCGATGTTGATCATCGTCGGGTAATCCCATGGGGTTCACCGCTCCAGGGATATGGTCTGATAATCCGAGCGTTCGCCGGCAGGGCCGGGTTCTATGCGCATTTGTGGCGGCCACCAGACCACCATTTTATCGGCGCTGGATTGCGGACGTGAGCAGGAGTCGCCCTTGCACGTTGGCGTGCAACCGACAATGAGCAGCGCGAGGCCGATCAAGGTGACGCAGGACAGTGGTCGTTTCATTGTGGGTTGCTCCGGGCTGGCGTGAGCAGGGAAGGGCGGGGCATGCCGATGTGCTCATCTTTGATGACAGGGCGCATGGCGATAAACACTTCTGCCTCTTCACCCGGCTTGAGCCAGGCACGTGGCCAGACGCTCACCGCCAGGGTCTGGGAGTTGCTGCATTCCTTTTCATCGATGCGCACGTGGCGATTGAACTGGTTGCGCACCACCACCACGGCCACGTTGAACTGCGGGCCGGCATACCACTGGCTGCGCTCGGTATTGAGGGCCAACAGGTCCCGGGTGGCGCACAAGGTATCCAGGCCAAGTGGCATCGGCGCCGCCTTGAAGGCCTTGGGCACTTGGCCGCTGACGAGGTGAGCCAGGGTGCTGGTGATGTCGCTGCGCTTGATCACCGGTTGATGCTCCGCATGGCGCCTTGCCAGAGGCTTGAGCGCCGCCTGCAGTTCGGCCTGGTCTTCCTGGGGCAAGTAGCGTGAAGGGTCGGCCTGATCGCCGATGACCCGCGGGGTCAGGATAAACAGACGCTCGCGCCGGTTGTTCTGGCGTTCGGTGGAGGAGAACAACGCCTTGCCCAGCAACGGTATGTCGCCCAGCAGCGGTACCTTGTTCTGCTTGTCGGTGCGTTCGGTGACATGGAAACCACCCACCACCAGCGAGCGTTTTTCCGCCATCACCGCTTGGGTGCTGACCTTGCCTCGGCGCACATCGGGGCCGATGCGCTCGGAGTTGGACTCATCGAAGTTACCGTCCTCGATATCCACCACCAGATGAATCTGGTGTTGACCTCGGCTGGTGATCACCCGGGGCACGACCTGGAAACTGGTGCCCACTGTGATGGGCAGGACGGTTGCGACTTCTGCGCCGGCGGTCAGGTATTGGGTGCGGTTGAAGTCAATCACCGCCGGCTGGTTTTCCAGGGTGAGCACCGACGGGTTCGACACCATCGTCGCCAGGCCGCGTTGTTCCAATGCGCGGATGTCGGCATAGAAACGGTCACGCTTTTCGATCGACAGCTGCGATGAGGTACCGGGAGCCATGGCTCCCCCGCCACGAAAGCGGCTGTTTTGAAAGCCCCAGTTGACCCCGAATTCGCGCAATTGGGTGCGTTCGATATCGAGGATAATTGCGTCGATTTCCACAAGCTTGCGCGCCACGTCGAGCTGGGCAATCAGCTCGCGGTACATCGCCTGGCGTTCCGGCACGTCATAGATCAGCACGGCGTTGTTGCGAACATCGGCCTCGACCCGGATTCTGCTGGTGGACACCGGTGCCCGTGGGGTGAGCGACAAGCCACTGTCCCACTGCCCCGGGTTGATTGACGGGCCGAGCATCTGCCCCAGCATCGGGTTGCCCAGCCGAGGAAAGCTCGGCGTGATGGGCGAAGGTTGCGAGGCTGACGCGGGGCGCTGGCTCAGCGTCGAGAGGGTGGAGGTGGGGCGAGGTTCCAACAAACCGCGCAGCATGCTGGCGACACCGGGGATGGTCAGCTTTTCACCGCGATAATCAATCGGGCGGTCCGCTGCGTTGGCGAACTTCAGCGGGTAGGTGAGGATGCTCTGCTTTTCGTCGGCGGATTTGCGCTGACTGCTGAATTGCTTGATCTGCTCGATATAGCGCTTTGGCCCCGAGACCAGCACCACGCCATCGTCGGACAACTCACCCCAGCCAAACCGGCTGTCCAGCAGGCCAATATCGGTCAAAGCCTGCTTGAGGTCGGCGAGGGTCTCGGAGGAGACTTCCAGGCGCGCTGACTCCTGCTGGTCCAGGGTGCTGATGTACAGGGTGTTGTTGTACAGGTACCACTGGAAGCGATGTTCTACGCCCAGCCTGTCGAGCAGCGATTGCGGGGTATTGGCGCGTATCTTGCCGTTCACAATGCCTTCCAGCAGGCCGTCGATTTGCAGCTGTGTGCCAAACGACTGGGCGAAATCTTCCAGTACCTCCCGCAGTGGCTTGTGTTCGGCTTCATACGCATAGGCGGTGTTTTTCCATTCACTGGGGACGGCGGCCAAGGTGCTTTCCAACGGGGTCAGCAACCAGGGCAGCAGGATCAGGCCACGCCAATGGGCTCGTTTCGTGCGGTCTGCAGGCGAGTCGGCGCGCAAGCGAGGGTGCTTGTAATTCTTGTTAGACATGATCGTTCTCTGAGTTAGTACGGCAGCGAGCGTAGGGACGTGGGCATGGGTTTCCGGGTTGGGGCTGCGAGGCGTGCGACGATGGCGCGCCAGGTGTCACGCTGGTTGAGCAGAGCTTCGAGACACCCCAGCAGGCGCTTCTCGTCGGCCCCCTCCCGCAGGCACTGGACGAGCCAGAGCACGCCACTGGCCGGCTCCATGGCAAGTGCGCCGTGAAAGTGGTTCAGGCTGGCGCCTCCCAGGCGCATCAAGGTTTGCAGGCGTAAGGTGTCCGGGCGACTTTGAGTCAGTTGGACACTCAGTTGCACGGTGTTCGATATACGCTGAAAAATAATCTCGTCATCGCCTTCGAACAGCCTGAGCTGGTCTTCTGTGCCGTTCACCCAGCGAGTAATCAGCGACTGCAACTTACTGCACGCCGTCGAGCACAGTCTTGAACAGTGAGTGTTGGACGCGGACCTGTTCGTGAAATGCGAACGAAGAGAGGCGTTCTTGTTTAATGAGATCGCCGAAATAGGCCATGTCCACGTTGTCGATTTCCGGCTCATTGGCGACGGCGGCAACACGATGAGTATCGGCGTTGAGTTGTCTTAAAAGTTGGCTTCTCAAGTTCCCGTAAAAATTCATAGATTTCACTCCAGATGTGTTTGAGCTGTGTGGTTTGCCTCCGGCTGTCAGTTCCCTCCACATTGAGTTTTTTGCAACACACGGAGGAGCTGTCGACGGCAGTCTCATTCACTGTGCTTGCCGACCTTGGGTGCGAGCAAAATGTCGCGCATTGAGAGCCAGTCGATACGAAAGTCCCCTTCATCCGTTTCCAGTACGAGCGTCTGGGGTTTGACCAACTCCTCCGTACGAACTATCCAGGGCGTGGCCCCATGCCTGGCCAGGCAGCGCTCAACGGTCTCACGCTCAAGTGGATGGCAGAGGAGCGTCGCCTTGACCGCCGGCATTTGTGCGGCCATCAATTGTTTGATCAAGGCGCTGACGCGTTGCGCTGGTGCGACATCATCCAGCAGGCAGAGCAGGGCCTGGTTGGCGATGGACGTCGCGTATTGTTCGATGTTGTCGCTCAGCATTTGATGCCGGCTCTCCCATCGTTTTAGCTGGGAGTTGGCGCGCTGCCAGAACTCCACGCTGGCCTTTTGGTGCAGTTCTTCGCGTTGCTCTGCTGCCAGTTGCAGCAGGTGCTCAGCCTGGACTTTTGCGCGCTCCAACAGTTGATTGGCGTGGGCACTCTCCTTGATTTCTTCTCGCGTGATCAACAGGCGTGTCGGGCCAGACGTTCCATCGTGCAGGGCAATTTTGTGTCGGCGTAACATGATGGGGGCAGTTCCGTCAGGGGCGGCGTTCGTCGTTTGTCGTCGTGACACGCCAGACGACTGCTTGCCAGAGGATATCGAGCCGATTGTGGACGTCGTAAAAGTCGGCGTTTTTTTGCTCCAGTGCCAGCACACGATGACGCGCAAAGCGCAGGCGAAGTCGCTGCCAGACAGTGGGTTCGACCCACGCACGCAGTAGCTGCAGTGGATCGTCGTCGTGGGACAGTACCGTGTTTGGATTCAGTGCCTTCGATAGGCTCAGGCACCACAGGTGCTGGTTTTCGCTCAACACCCCGTCAATCGGGCGATGGCAGGTGTCACTCAGCAGCGCCAGCATCAGTTCGAGCTGCGCTTCTGATGCGAGGGCCAGTCGAAGCACCGTGACGTGGGGTGTGGCGGGCAGGCAGGGCGGGATGCCCAATGTTGTGCTCGCCAAGGCGTGATTGCTGCGACAGAGTGCGTCCAGAGCGCGATACGTGTCGGCGACGTTCCAGTCCGCATGTGCAGACCTCCAGGGGAAGGCCCACCACTGGACCCAGTTCAATTGTTCAGTCATTGGGCGGCTGGGCCGGCGCAAGTGCGGTTTGCCGACGCTGTTTACGCCAGAACGCTGCCGCGATGATCGCGAGAACGAAGCCGGCCAGTGACAACAGGATGCTGGTTCGCCAAAAACTCTGGTCGCTCTCTGGAATTAGGAAGGGCCCCAAGTAGCTCAGGCGCTGCTGTTCCTGATAGGCCGTTGCCGGTACAAAGACCACCGTCAGCTTTTGTGAGTTATCCACAGCGGTGGTCATACCGGGGATGCTGCTGGCGACCATCCTGCGGACACGCGCCCGGATATTGTCGGGGTCCAGCCGCGGGTCATGTTTGATAAATACCGACGCGGACGCGGGCTGTACCGGTTCCCCGGGTGCTATGCGTTCAGGCAGTACGACGTGTACTCGAGCCACAATCACGCCGTCTATGTTTGACAAGGTGGCTTCCAGCTCTTGGGACAAGGCATAAATATAGCGGGCGCGTTCTTCAAGTGGGGTGGAGATAACGCCTTCCTTGCGAAAGGTATCGCCCATGGTGGTGCGGGCCACTCTGGGCAACCCGACGGCCTCCAGTGTGCGTACGGCTCGGCTGATGTCGGCACCTTTAACCCGCACAACAACACCGTCTTTGGCGGGGATCTTTTGCGCGCGTATGTGCTTGTCTGCCAATTCTGCGATGACTTCGTTGGCTTCTTGTTCGGAGAGCTGGCGATGAAGTTCGACGCTTTCGCCGCAGCCATTAAGCATGAGTGTCAGGAATACGATGAGCCCGGTGAACAGGGGACGGATCATTTTTACCTACTGCAGGTTGCTGATTTTTTCGACAGACTGTGCGGTTTTCCCCACACACTTCGTAAGTACCTGAGTTAACAGCATCGTGTTTGAGAGCTCGGTGGAGTAGTTAAGTTTTTCTTTTTCGTTGTTGGTGGTGTTGAAGGCTTTCAGGCCTCTGCTCATACGGTTTGTCGACTTGACCAGCAAGGCTGATGCATCTGTCAGGATATTCGAGCTGTCCGTTGGCGCGGCGGTATTAACGGCACGTGTCGAGTGCTCCATCTCGGATTCGAAAAAATGTGCATCTTCAGTTTTTTGTGAGGGGCGGGATGCCGGTTGAATCCAGGAAGTTGTAGTGGCTTTGGTGTTTTCTAACGAAACATCATTTTTTGTTTGCATACAAAGCTCCTTGGGTCTAAATAAAAAAACCGCACCTGCCTAGAGGCAGGGCGGTCTGTTGGTTAGCGAATTGCTTCAATATTTTTTTTCTTTTCGGTAATTTTAAAAGCCTCAATACCGTCTTTGAGCGACTCTCGGGCTTCTGCTTTTCTTAACTGCTTAAGGTCGTCGTTTTCACCGCCGCCAAAGCCCTGAGACGGATAGGTACTTGCCGGGGCGGCATCACCGATACGGGACATATAGTTACTCCATTATTGCGAATGAAAGGGATAGTACTCGTGGCCGTACTTGGTGTGTACGCACCTTGTCGGGCGTTCACGTTAGCTCTAGCAAGGCCCGTAGCTTGTGTGGTTCCAGCGACGGTGGCGTTCCACATTTTCGGAAGGGCCGCTGTATCTGAATATTTCTCGCCATACCGGGCACTAGCCCAGTGATATATCCAGTTGCTTCATGCGGTAATAGAGCGTGCGTTTTGCAACGCCCAGTTCAACGGCCACGCCATCAACACATTGGTCGTGACGGCGAAGCGACTCTTCAATCAGTGTCTTCTCGATTTGCTGCAACCGTTCCTTGAGGCAGGTTTCTGTCTTTTGATGGCCCGCCACCGACTCTGAAAGCGGCGGCATGCCCAATACAAAACGCTTCGCCGCCGAACGCAGTTCACGAACGTTGCCCGGCCAGGGATGGCACAGCAACCGTTGCAGCAGTGCACTGGGGGGAGTGGGAGCGGCGCACTTGAAGTACTCTGACTCTTCGCGGACCATGTTCAAGAACAACGGCACAATCCGCTCGCGGCGTTCCCTTAGGGGCGGCAGTTGGATATCCACAACGTTCAGGCGAAAGTACAGGTCGCGCCTGAACGCTCCCTGTTCGACCATTTCATGCAGCGATTGCTGTGCGGAGGCGATGACCCGCATATCCACCGGAATGAACCGCGTAGAGCCCAGGCGCTCAACGCCCCGGCACTCCAGCACTCGCAGCAGCTTGGCCTGCAGGTTGAGGGGCATGCTGTCAATTTCATCGAGGTACAAGGTACCCAGGTGGGCGGCTTCGACAAACCCTGCCCGGGATTGCATCGCACCGGTATAGGCGCCGCTGTTGACCCCAAACAGTTGGCTTTCAGCCAGGCTTTCCGGTATCGCGGCGCAGTTGACGGCAACAAAGTTGCCCTTTCGGCGGGACAGCAAATGTATGCGTTGTGCCAAGGTGTCTTTACCTGTCCCGGTTTCGCCCAGCAGTAGCATATCGATATTAAGTGTGGCGGTATTATGGATAGTGGCTTCAATGGCGGGGCATTCGGTAAGGGGTGAGTCTGTTACATCCTCGTTGTGATAGGAGGCCGGCATATTGTTGTTGCTCCAATATTGGGTCGCATCACTGTTGTTAGACTTTGTTAGTCCTTTCGAATGGCGGGAAGTAAATCGGAAAATAGCTGCTTTGTCATCTTGGGCAAGAGGTCAAGAGGTGGCGCTCAGTGTGCAGAAAAGATTAAGGGTAGGCAGGGTGAAAAGAAGGCAACTCGTTTTGTTAGTTTGATTTCTAATTATGCGAAGGATAAATCCTAAAGTGGCTCGGGAATTTTGGAGTCTGAAGTTTTTTTGTCGCCAAGTGATGAGGTATTGGTTTTGTGAGTGTTTTTGTTTTTTAATATATAAAGTTAACGAATGTGTCTTGCTGCCTGGTTGTTCAATGCAAAAGTGTTCGCCCACAAAAAAGCCGATGCATTGCATCGGCTTTTTGTTTGCGGCATGGGCCGCAGGTGACGCTTACACGTTGAAGCGGAAGTGCATCACGTCGCCATCCTTGACGATGTATTCCTTGCCTTCCAGGCGCCATTTACCGGCTTCCTTGGCACCGGCTTCTCCCTTGAACTGGATGAAGTCGTTGTAGGCGATGACTTCGGCGCGGATGAAGCCTTTTTCGAAGTCGGTGTGGATCACGCCAGCGGCTTGCGGGGCAGTGGCACCGACCTTGACGGTCCAGGCGCGGACTTCTTCAACACCGGCGGTGAAGTAGGTCTGCAGGTGCAGCATTTCGTAGCCTGCGCGGATCACGCGGTTCAGGCCAGGCTCTTCCAGGCCCAGGGCCTCGAGGAACATGTCTTTCTCTTCGCCGTCTTCCAGCTCGGCGATTTCCGCTTCGATCTTGTTGCAGACCGGTACGACCATCGCGCCTTCTTCTTCGGCAATGGCCATGACCACGTCGAGCAGCGGGTTGTTCTCGAAACCGTCTTCAGCCACGTTGGCGATGTACATCACAGGCTTGGTGGTCAGCAGGTGGAAGCCCTTGATCACGGCCTTTTCGTCGGTGCTCATGCTCTTCATCAGGCTGCGTGCCGGCTTGCCCAGGGTGAAGTGGGCAATCAACTGCTCCAGCAAGGCTTTCTGGACCACTGCGTCCTTGTCGCCGCCCTTGGCGTTGCGCGTGACCTTTTGCAGTTGCTTTTCGCAGCTGTCGAGGTCGGCGAAGATCAGTTCCAGATCGATGATCTCGATGTCGCGTTTCGGGTCGACGCTGTTGGAGACGTGAATCACGTTTTCGTCTTCGAAGCAGCGGACCACGTGCGCAATGGCATCGGTCTCACGGATGTTGGCGAGGAATTTGTTGCCCAGGCCTTCACCTTTGGACGCGCCGGCAACCAGGCCTGCGATGTCGACGAACTCCATGGTGGTCGGCAGGATGCGCTTTGGATTCACGATGGCCGCCAGGGCGTCCAGGCGTGTATCGGGCATCGGCACGATACCGGTGTTCGGCTCGATGGTGCAGAAGGGGAAGTTCTCCGCCGCAATCCCGGATTTGGTCAGGGCGTTGAACAGGGTGGACTTGCCGACGTTAGGTAGGCCGACGATGCCGCAATTGAATCCCATGGTGTTTCCCCTCGGGTAAAGAGTCAGGCCTTCTGGCTGTGCAGGTTTTTCATCGCACGGTTCCATTCACCGGCGAAGATATCCGGCAGCACGCCGAGGGCAAAATCGATGCTGGCATCGAGTTTTTCCTGTTCGGCGCGTGGCGCACGACCCAGGACGAAATTTGAAACCATACTGGCAACGCCTGGGTGGCCAATGCCAAGCCGCAAGCGGTAAAACGTATTCTGATTGCCCAACTGCGCGATGATGTCGCGCAGGCCATTATGCCCGCCATGGCCGCCGCCTTGCTTGAGCTTGGCAACGCCGGGTGGCAGGTCAAGTTCGTCATGGGCCACCAGGATTTCTTCGGGTTTGATCCGGAAGAAGCCTGCAAGCGCCGCGACAGCCTGGCCGCTGCGGTTCATGTAGGTGGTGGGAATCAACAGACGAACATCCTGACCCTGATGCGAAAAGCGTCCGGTCAGGCCGAAATATTTGCGATCGGCCGTAAGGTTTACACCTTGTGCGTGGGCGATGCGCTCAACAAAAAGGGCCCCCGCGTTATGCCGGGTCTGTTCGTATTCGGCGCCTGGATTTCCCAAGCCAACGATCAGTTTAATGGCAGTCACGACAGGGGCCCTTCCTTTGGAGTTGTGGATAACATCGCCGTTGGTGCGGCGAAAGTGGACGACAAAAGCTTATTAACCGTTAGAGGCCAACTTCGCATTCTCGCCCGCTTTCTCGCTACGTTCCGGTCCGCGATGTTTCCTCAAGCTCCGACGTTACAGAGAAAGTTACTCTGCAGCGGTTTCGCCTTCTTCATCTTCTGCTACTACACGTGGCGCGTGGACGTTGGCAACAGCCTTGTCGTCGTCGTGAGCCAGTGCTACGAACTCAACGCCTTTAGGGGCTTTGAGGTCCGACAGGTGGATGATGGTGCCGATTTCAGCAGCCGACAGGTCGACTTCGATGAACTCAGGCAGGTCTTTCGGCAGGCAGGTTACTTCCAGCTCGGTGGCAGTGTGGGACACAACGCCGCCTTTCTTGACCGGAGCTTCTTCACCAACAAAGTGCACAGGCACGATAGCGGTCAGTTTTTGACCGGCTACAACGCGAATGAAGTCAGCGTGCAGTACGTGGCCCTTGGCTGGGTGACGTTGCAGTGCCTTGATGATGACGTTCTGCTTCTTGCCACCAACGTTCAGCTCGATGATGTGGCTGTAGGCCGCGTCGTTTTCGAGCAGTTTGGCGATTTCTTTAGCCAGCATGCTGATGGATTCAGGGGCTTTTTCGCCACCGTAAACTACAGCTGGAACCAGGCTTGCGAGACGACGCAGGCGGCGGCTCGCACCTTTCCCCAGGTCGGAACGCAGTTCAGCATTCAAAGTAAAATCGTTCATGTTGTATCTCCAAAATAACCACATTCGCCCTAGCGTTTGCGACCAGCGCTAAAGGCGATATGGGCAAAAAAGCCCCGCCCCGGCAGAATGCTGGGGCGGGGCGCTTTTCGTCAGGTTGATGCAGCTAAGGTTTGACCCTTAACGGAACATCGCGCTGATCGATTCTTCGTTGCTGATGCGGCGAACCGCTTCGGCAACTACCGGTGCGATATCCAGTTGACGGATACGCGAACAGGCTTGAGCGGCAGCGGACAACGGGATGGTGTTAGTCACCACCAGTTCGTCCAGCATTGAGTTCTCGATGTTCTCGATCGCTCGGCCCGACAGCACAGGGTGTGTGCAGTAGGCGAAGACTTTTGCTGCACCGTGCTCTTTCAAGGCTTTCGCCGCGTGGCACAGGGTGCCGGCGGTGTCGACCATGTCATCAACCAGAATACAGGTACGCCCTTCGACATCACCGATGATATGCATCACTTCAGAGTGATTGGCTTTCTCACGGCGTTTGTCGATGATCCCGAGATCCACGCCCAGGGATTTGGCAACAGCCCGTGCACGCACGACGCCACCAATGTCCGGGGACACAATCATCAGGTTTTCAAAGCGCTGGTCTTCGATGTCATCCACCAGGACGGGGGAGCCGTAGATGTTATCTACCGGAATATCGAAGAACCCCTGGATTTGGTCAGCGTGCAGGTCAACCGTGAGAACACGGTCGATGCCTACCACGGTCAGCATGTCAGCAACGACTTTCGCGCTGATAGCCACACGTGCGGAACGCGGACGGCGATCCTGACGGGCATAACCAAAGTAAGGGATTACAGCTGTGATTCGAGTCGCTGAGGAGCGGCGGAAGGCATCAGCCATCACGACGAGTTCCATCAGGTTATCGTTGGTCGGAGCGCAAGTCGGCTGAATAATGAAAACATCTTTACCGCGGACATTTTCATTGATCTCGGCAGTAATTTCGCCGTCGGAGAATTTACCGACAGAGATGTCACCGAGAGGGATATGCAGCTGACGTACAACACGCCGAGCCAGATCGGGGTTAGCATTCCCCGTAAAGACCATCATCTTGGACACGCGCAGTACCTAGAGGCTGAGGGTAACCTGGATGAGTATAGAAAATGGCAGGGGCGGCTGGATTCGAACCAACGCATGGCAGGATCAAAACCTGCTGCCTTACCGCTTGGCGACGCCCCTGTATCTGTTGCAACGAGTACCCAGTACTCGGTTCCTTTAGAGCAGACTTTGCAGCTTGCGATGCAACATCGAAACGTTGCTTCCCTTTGCTACAAACCCTGTAAGGGTCTCTGTAAGAAGGGCCGAGACTTTATCAGCTTCAGCTTTGCTTGGGAAGCCCCCAAACACACAACTTCCAGTTCCGGTTAATTTTGCTTCGGTAAATTTACCTAACAAATTCAAAGCGTTACGTACATCGGGATAACGCCTTGCTACAACCGGTAAGCAGTCATTTCGACTGTTTCCCTTGGGAACGGGGCGCACTTTAATGGGAGGAGAGTTACGTGTCAACAGTGGATCTGAAAAAATTTCTGCTGTACTTACAGATACTTGCGGAACAAGCACGACATACCACGGCTCTTCGGGGTCTACAGGGGTGAGTTTCTCCCCCACGCCTTCGGCAAAAGCAGCGTGCCCACGCACGAAAACCGGGACGTCCGCGCCCAGTGTCAGGCCCAGCGCCGCCAGGCGATCGTGGTCCCAACCCAGTTGCCACAAGTGGTTCAGGCCGAGCAACGTTGTCGCGGCATTCGAGCTGCCGCCGCCGATGCCGCCGCCCATGGGCAGGATTTTTTCGATCCAGATGTCGATGCCCAATGGGCAACCGGATTGTTCCTGAAGTTTTTTTGCGGCCTTCACAATCAGGTTGCTGTCGTGAGGCACGCCTTCGAATTCGGTGTGCAGTTGAATCACGCCGTCATCGCGAACGGCGAAAGTCAGCTCATCACCGTAGTCGAGAAATTGAAAAATCGTCTGCAGCTCGTGATAACCGTCTTCACGGCGCCCGAGAATGTGCAGCATCAAATTCAGTTTGGCCGGGGAGGGCAGGGTCAGACGTTGCGCGGTCATGTCACTGCCCCAGTTTGCGAGGTTGCCAGTCCTTGATCACCAGCGTGACGTCAAGGTCGGTGCCATGCAGCTTGATGCGCTCGGGCAGCCAGTAACCGTTCTGTTGCACATAGCTCAGGTACTCGACCTGCCAGCCATCCTGCTCCAGGGAAGCCAGGCGGCTGTCGCCATTGAGGCTCAGGCGGCTCTTGCTGTCTGGCGCCGGAAGGCCGCGCACCCACCACACCAGGTGCGATACGGGGAGTTTCCAGCCCATCTGTTCTTCCAGCAGGGCTTCCGGTGTCGGCGCCTCAAAGCGGCCCTGATTGGCCACTTCCAGGCTGACTTGCCCCGGTCGGCCGGTCAGGCGTGCTGCACCGCGGCCCAGCGGGCCGGACAGGCGAATGTCGTAATAGTCCTGGCGTTGCAGCCAGAACAAGGTGCCGCTGCCCGAATCTTTCGGGGCGCGAATGCCGACCTTGCCCTCGATCTGCCAGCCATCCAGGCTGCTCAGTTGATCCTTGTGCTGCTGCCATTGCGCCGGGTTGCCCGGGCCTTCGACAGATTCACGGGTGCCAAGGCCGGAGCAGCCGGCGAGCAGGGCGATAAAGCTGAAAACGATGACGTGGCGCAAAAACATAAAATTAAAGGGTCTCGGATCCGGTCAGGCGCTTGATGGTGCTGCGCAGGATTGGGCTTTCGGGCTGTTCCTTGAGGAACTTCTCCCAGATTTGTCGTGCTTCACGCTGCTTGCCGTTGGCCCAGAGCACTTCGCCCAGGTGTGCGGCCACTTCCTGGTCGGGGAAGCGTTCCAGCGCCTGGCGCAGCAAGCGTTCGGCTTCGTCCAGGTTGCCCAGGCGGTAATTCACCCAGCCGAGGCTGTCGAGTACGGCCGGGTCTTCCGGGTTCAGCTGGTGAGCCTTTTCAATCAGCTCCTTGGCTTCGGCGTAACGCGTTGTACGGTCGGACAAGGTGTAACCCAGGGCGTTCAGTGCCATGGCGTTGTCCGGGTCGCGCTTGATGATCAGGCGCAGGTCTTTTTCCATCTGCGCCAGGTCATTGCGTTTTTCCGCCTGCATGGCGCGGGTGTACAACAGGTTCAGGTCGTCGGGGTATTGCAGCAAGGCTTGCTGGAGGATTTTCCAGGCGCGATCGCCTTGCTTGTTGGCCGACAAGGTCTCGGCCTGGATCAGATACAGCTGGATCGCGTAGTCCGGCTCGGCATCCCGTGCGGCAGCCAGGCGTTTTTCAGCCTCGTCGGTGCGGCCGTTGCTCATCAGGATATCGGCCTGGCGCAGTTGCGCCGGCAGGTAATCATTGCCGGGGCCCACCTGGGCGTATTCAAGCAATGCAGCCTGCGGGTCGTTACGCTCCTCAGCGATGCGGCCCAGGTTCAGGTGCGCCGAATCCACGTGGCTCTCGCGGGCGATCAAGTCCTCCAGGTAACCCTTGGCCTCATCCCACGCCTTCGCTTCCAGGCACACCAGCGCCAGGGAGTAACGCAATTCATCATCGTCCGGGTATTGCTGGACGAGGTTGGCGAACTGCACCTTGGCGTCTTCCATGCGGTCCTGTTCAACCAGCATGCGCGCATAGGTCAGCAGCAGGCGTTTGTCGCCAGGGTACTTCTTGATGCTTTTTTCCAGCAACGGAATCGCTTCCTTGCCGCGGTTGAGGTTTTGCAGCAGGCGGGCACGCAGCAGGATCGGCGCGATCTCGCCCTCTTCCGGCGGGTGTTGCTCCAGCAGCTTCAACGCGGCCTCGGGCTCATCATCCTGTTGCAACAACAGCGCCTTGCCGAAGATCAACTGGCTGTTGTTCGGGTGTTTTTGCAGCAGGCGGTCAAAACTCTTCATCAGGCCGTTGCGGGTGTCCTGATCGGTGTCGGCAGCCGACAGCGCGAGGAAGTCGAAATGCGTGTCGCCCTTGCCCTGCAGGACTTTCTCCATATACACCATGGAGTCGTCATAGCGCCCGGCGCGGGCCAGTTGAATGGCGGCTGCCCGCTGCGCTTCGAGATCGTCCGGGGCGTTTTTCGCCCAGATCAGCGAGGTGTCCAGGGCAGCCTGATCAGCGCCCAGGTACTCGGCGATACGAAACGCGCGCTCGGAAATCCCCGGATCCTGAGTATTGATGGCCTGGGTCACGTAGTTATCCAGGGCAATGTCGAAACGATTGCGCTGGCCGGCCAGCTCCGCGCTCAGCAGGCTGAAGACCGTTTCTTCACTGAACGAGGAATAAACCTTGGGCTTTTCAGGGGCGGGGGTGCTGTCTTCTACCGGCGGCGTACCGTCCGGCGACACGGGTGCCATGGCCTGGCAGCCGCTGAGAAAGACAAAAGCAAGGAGCAACGCGGAAGATCTATTCATATAGGAAGAGGACGACTAACCTGCGGTCGGATCATCATGACACAAGCCTTCGGCCAAACATAACCGGGGCGCCCGTAATACGCTTATTGCTTTCCCTGTAGGAGCGAGCTTGCTCGCGAAGATCGTCAACGGTAACGCGTTCATTCTGGATTGACGCGTTGCCTGAGCGTTTTTCGCGAGCAAGCTTGCTCCTACAGGATGCCTTTATAGACACAAGGCATTAGGACAATAGCCTACGGTGGTTGTTCTGAATCATTCGAAGTAGGACAATTGTCGGCTTCCCGACATCATCAGCGATATTGAATGGCCTTCCTTGCACTCGGTATTAACCACAAGACTGCTTCTGTAGACGTCCGCGAGCGCGTGGCTTTTACTCCCGAGCAGTTGGTTGAGGCCTTGCAGCAGCTCTGCCGGCTCACCGACAGTCGCGAAGCTGCGATCCTTTCGACCTGCAATCGCAGCGAGCTCTATATAGAGCAGGAACATCTTTCAGCGGATGTGGTGCTGCGCTGGCTGGCCGATTACCACCATTTGAGCCTCGATGAGCTGCGCCAAAGCGCCTATGTGCACGAAGAGGATGCGGCAGTTCGTCACATGATGCGCGTCGCCTCCGGGCTCGATTCGCTGGTGTTGGGCGAACCGCAGATTCTCGGCCAGATGAAATCGGCCTACGCCGTGGCCCGCGAGGCCGGCACCATCGGCCCGCTGCTGGGGCGTTTATTCCAGGCCACCTTCAATTCGGCCAAGCAGGTGCGTACCGACACCGCCATCGGTGAAAACCCGGTGTCCGTGGCATTTGCCGCCGTCAGTCTGGCCAAGCAGATTTTCAGTGACTTGCAACGCAGCCAGGCCCTGCTGATCGGCGCCGGCGAGACCATCACCCTGGTCGCCCGCCATCTGCATGAGCTGGGCGTAAAGCGCATCGTCGTCGCCAACCGTACCCTGGAGCGCGCCAGTATCCTCGCCGAACAGTTCGGTGCCCATGCTGTGTTGCTTTCCGACATCCCGGCCGAGCTGGTGCGCAGCGACATCGTCATCAGCTCCACCGCCAGCCAGTTGCCGATCCTCGGCAAAGGCGCGGTGGAAAGCGCCCTGAAACTGCGCAAGCACAAGCCGATTTTCATGGTGGATATCGCCGTTCCCCGGGATATCGAGCCTGAAGTCGGCGAGTTGGACGACGTTTACCTCTACAGCGTCGACGATCTGCACGAAGTGGTCGCCGAAAACCTCAAGAGTCGCCAGGGCGCAGCCCAGGCCGCCGAGGAGATGGTCAGCACCGGTGCCGACGATTTCATGGTGCGCCTGCGTGAACTGGCGGCAGTGGACGTGCTCAAGGCCTACCGTCAGCAAGGCGAACGCCTGCGGGACGAGGAATTGATCAAGGCCCAGCGTATGCTCGCCAATGGCAGCAGCGCCGAAGACGTGCTGATGCAACTGGCGCGCGGCCTGACCAACAAATTGCTGCACGCCCCCAGTGTTCAGTTGAAAAAGCTTACCGCCGAAGGCCGCCTCGATGCGCTGGCCATGGCCCAGGAACTCTTTGCCCTCGGTGAGGGCGCGACAGAAAGCTCTTCGGATAAAAAACCGCAATGAAAGCGTCACTGCTCAATAAACTGGACGTCCTTCAGGACCGTTTCGAAGAACTGACCGCCTTGCTCGGCGATGGCGAGGTCATCTCCGATCAAACCAAGTTCCGTACCTATTCCAAGGAATACGCGGAAGTTGAACCGATTGTGGGCACCTATAAACAGTTGCTCAAGGTTCAGGCTGACCTAGAAGGCGCTCAGGCGCTGCTCAAGGACAGCGATCCGGACATGCGTGAAATGGCCGTTGAAGAAGTGCGAGAAGCCAAGGACAAGCTGATCGAACTGGAAGGCGACCTGCAACGCATGCTGCTGCCCAAGGACCCGAATGACGGGCGCAACGTGTTCCTCGAAATCCGCGCCGGCACCGGTGGCGACGAGGCGGCGATTTTCTCCGGCGACTTGTTCCGCATGTACTCGCGGTATGCCGAGCGTCGCGGCTGGCGGGTGGAGATTCTGTCCGAGAACGAAGGCGAACACGGCGGCTATAAAGAAGTCATCGCCCGGGTTGAAGGCGAGAATGTCTACGGCAAACTGAAGTTCGAGTCGGGCGTGCACCGCGTGCAGCGGGTTCCGGCGACGGAATCCCAGGGCCGCATCCACACCTCTGCCTGCACCGTGGCCGTATTGCCCGAGCCGGACGAGCAGGAAGCCATCGAGATCAACCCGGCAGACCTGCGGGTCGACACCTACCGCTCATCGGGTGCCGGTGGCCAGCACGTGAACAAGACCGACTCTGCGATCCGTATCACTCACTTGCCTTCGGGCATCGTGGTGGAATGCCAGGAAGAACGCTCCCAGCACAAGAACCGTGCGCGGGCCATGTCCTGGCTGTCGGCCAAGCTGAATGACCAGCAGACCAGCGCCGCCGCCAACGCGATTGCCAGCGAGCGTAAATTGCTCGTCGGCTCGGGCGACCGTTCCGAGCGTATCCGTACTTACAACTTCGCCCAGGGCCGTGTCACCGACCACCGCGTCAACCTGACGCTGTACTCCCTGGATGAAATCCTCGCCGGTGGCGTTGACGCGGTGATCGAGCCGTTGTTGGCCGAATACCAGGCCGACCAGCTCGCGGCGATAGGTGAATAAATGACCATTATCGCCAGCCTGTTACGCGCCGCCGACCTGCCAGACTCACCCACAGCGCGCCTGGACGTGGAATTGTTGCTGGCGGCTGCCCTGGGCAAGTCTCGCAGTTACCTGCACACCTGGCCGGAAAAAATCGTCAGCAGCGAAGATGCACTGACCTTTGCCGCCTACCTGCAACGCCGCCGCACCGGCGAGCCTGTGGCCTACATCCTCGGCCAGCAAGGCTTCTGGAAGCTGGACCTGGAAGTGGCGCCGCACACGCTGATCCCGCGTCCGGAAACCGAGATGCTGGTGGAAGCCGCCCTGGAATTGCTGCCTGCCACACCGGCCAAAGTCCTCGACCTCGGCACCGGCAGCGGCGCGATTGCCCTGGCCCTGGCCAGCGAACGCCCGGCCTGGCAAGTCACGGCTGTCGACCGCGTGCTGGAAGCCGTGGCCCTGGCCGAACGCAACCGCCAGCGCCTGCACCTGAATAACGCCACGGTGCTGAACAGCCATTGGTTCAGCGCCCTTGAAGGCCGCACCTACAACCTGGTCATCAGCAACCCGCCTTATATCGCCGACACCGATCCGCATCTGGTGGCCGGTGATGTGCGCTTTGAGCCGGCCAGTGCGCTGGTGGCCGGCCATGACGGCCTGGACGACCTGCGGCTGATCATCGCTCAGGCGCCCGCGCACCTCGACGCCGCGGGCTGGTTGTTGCTGGAACACGGTTACGACCAGGCGCCCGCCGTGCGCGACCTGCTGCTGGGGGAAGGCTTCGAAGAAGTCCACAGCCGCATCGACCTCGGTGGCCACGAACGCATCACCCTGGGGCGTCGGCCGTGCTGAATGATCAGGAGCTGTTGCGCTATAGCCGACAGATTCTGTTGCAGCATGTCGACATCGAAGGCCAGTTGCGTCTGAAAAACAGCCGCGCCCTGATTGTCGGGCTCGGTGGTCTTGGTTCGCCAGTGGCGCTGTATCTGGCGGCGGCGGGTGTGGGTGAGCTGCATTTGGCGGATTTCGACACCGTCGACCTGACCAACCTGCAACGCCAGATCATCCATGACACCGACAGCGTCGGCCTGAGCAAGGTCGATTCGGCGATTCGTCGCCTGAGTGCGATCAATCCTGAAATACAGTTGGTCGCCCATCGCAGTGCGCTGGATGTCGATTCCCTCGCGGCTGCCGTGGCGGCGGTTGACGTGGTGCTCGATTGCAGTGACAACTTCTCCACTCGCGAAGCAGTCAACGCCGCCTGCGTTGCCGCCGGGAAACCTCTGGTCAGCGGCGCCGCGATTCGGCTCGAGGGCCAACTGTCGGTATTCGACCCACGGCGCGCCGAAAGCCCGTGCTACCACTGCTTATACGGGCACGGCAGCGAAACCGAACTGACCTGCAGCGAAGCCGGCGTCATCGGCCCGTTGGTGGGCCTGGTCGGCAGCCTGCAGGCCCTGGAAGCCTTGAAGTTACTGGCCGGTTTCGGCGAGCCGTTGGTGGGGCGGCTGTTGTTGATCGACGCCCTGACCACGCGTTTTCGCGAGCTGCGGGTCAAGCGTGACCCCGGTTGCAGCGTCTGCGGTAGCCACCATGGTTAAGGACGCGCCGATTGGTGTGTTCGATTCCGGCGTCGGTGGCCTGTCGGTGCTGGACGAAATTCAGCGCCTGCTGCCCCACGAATCGCTGCTGTACGTGGCGGATTGCGGGCACATCCCGTACGGCGAGAAAACCCCGGCCTTCATCCTTGAGCGCTCGCGGCGGGTGGCGGAGTTTTTTCGCCAGAAGGGCGCCAAAGCCTTTGTGATTGCCTGCAACACGGCGACTGTCGCTGCGGTCGCCGACTTGCGCCAGGACTATCCCGACTGGCCGTTGGTGGGCATGGAGCCGGCGGTCAAACCCGCCGCCGCCGCGACCCGCAGTGGGGTAGTCGGAGTGCTCGCAACCACTGGCACCCTGCAAAGCGCCAAGTTCGCCGCCTTGCTCGACCGCTTTGCCACCGATGTACGGGTGATCACCCAGCCGTGCCCAGGCCTGGTGGAACTGATCGAGACCGGCGACCTGAACAGCCCGGCCTTGCGTGTGATGTTGCAGGGTTACGTCGAACCGTTGATCGCTGCCGGTTGCGACACCATCATCCTCGGCTGCACCCACTACCCTTTCCTCAAACCACTGCTTGCCGGGATGCTCCCGCCGACGATCATTCTGATCGACACCGGCGCTGCCGTAGCGCGTCAATTACAGCGCCTGTTGAGTGATCGCGAACTGCTGGCCACCGGCAATCCACAGCCGGCGCAGCTCTGGACCAGCGGCGATCCTCAGCACCTAAGAAATATCCTACCGACCCTATGGAAATTTCCCGGCGTTGTGCGTAATTTTGGCGTGTGAAAAAAACGTGAAATAGCGCTGTTTTTCGCTGAACTTCTGCCTATGCGGCAGCTTCTATAGCAAGTTAGCCTGTACAAAACCATACAACTTCGTTCGGAAAGGATGTTTCTTATGAAGCGCTTGTTCTGTTTGGCTGCGATTGCGGCCGCCATGTTGGGGCACTCTTTTTCCGCGCAAGCAGCGGGTCTGGAGTTTGGGGTGGGGAGCACCAGCAATTCGACCATGACCTATCGCCTGGGGCTGACGTCGGATTGGGATAAAAGCTGGTTGCAGAGCAATACGGGTCGTCTCACGGGTTACTGGAGCGGCGCGTACACCTTTTGGGACGGTGACAAGCGCGCCAGTGTCAGCAGCCTGTCGTTCTCGCCGGTGTTTGTGTATGAGTTTGCCGGGGAGAGGGTGAAGCCCTACATAGAGGCCGGGGTCGGCGTGGCGCTGTTCTCGCGCACGCAGGTTGAAGACAACAACATCGGCCAGGCTTTCCAGTTTGAAGACCGACTGGGCTTTGGCCTGCGCTTTGTCGGTGGGAGTGAGGTGGGGATTCGGGCCACCCATTACTCGAATGCCGGGATCAGCAGCAACAACGATGGTGTCGAGAGCTATTCGCTGCACTACACGATGCCACTGTAATTCCTCAGAACACTGCAAAACCATTGTGGGAGCGGGCTTGCTCGCAAAAGCGGCGTATCAGCGACGAATCAGTTGACTGACACACCACTTTCGCGAACAAGCCCGCTCCCACATTTGCTCATCGTTGGTTTTTCAAAATCAGCGATACACCGTCGCCAGCCCCTGGCGCTCATCGATGCACTCCGGTGCGCCCATCTCGAACTCGCGGCAGATCAGCGGCCGCTTCTCATAAATCGTGCACATCATCGTGTCGCGATCCAGCGCCGCGCACCAGCCATCATCCAGGCGCAGCATGACTTCGCCGCCCCAATCGTCGGTATCGATAAAGCGATCAGGCACGCCCGTGTCGGTGATCAGCATGACTTCCAGCTGGCAGCAGCAGGCGGCGCAGGTGGAGCAGGTGACGGCGGGTTCGCCGATTTGTGTGTGGGGGATGTTGGTCATAGGCGCGCAGTGTAAGGCAAGCGGCTTGCATCTGTGTGAAAGGCCTGACGGACGTCAGTGTGACAACTGCCTGGCGACCCAGTGCAGCAACGGGAAGATCATGCCCCAGAGCAACGCGAGACCGATGACGGTCGGCAGCGTGCCATAGCCGAAACTGACGCCGGCCAACTGGCTGCTTGCGTAATAGGACAACGGTCCACCCACTGCGCCCAACAGACTGGCGCGCCACCAGGGTTGTGCGCTCCAGGCCAGGCAATGGCGCAGGGTGGTCGCCAGTAGCGCCCACAACAGGATCAGCCACAAAGGTGCCAGTGGCCCAGGCAAGCTGAAATGAAATACACCCAAGGCGCGCAACGCGGTGTCGACCACCGTGCCCAGCAGGGTCACGGCAAGAATCACCTGGCCTTCTTCCGACCACGAACTTATCCACAGCAGGTGGACCGCCAGCACCGCGACTCCCACCAACAGCCACGGGCTGTCGCCACCCAGCACACAGGCAAACCAACCGCACTGAAACAGCACGGCATTCGCCAGCGGTTTAAGCATCAAAGCGCCCGAGCAGCGGTTGGGTCAGCGCCGCCGGCTTGGCCAGCAGCATCTGGGCGGTGCCGATGGTGCGCTCCATAAAGCCGCCCTCGCAGTAGCACAGGTAAAACTCCCACAGACGCAGGAAATATTCGTCGTAGCCCATTTCCGTCAGGCGGCTGTGGGCGCGGCGAAAGTTCTCATGCCACAAGCGCAGGGTTCGTGCGTAGTGCAGGCCGAAATCCTCCATGTGCAGCAGGTTCATGTCGGTGTCGCGGCTGACGATCTCGAGCATTTTCTGCACGCAGGGCAGGGCGCCGCCGGGGAAGATATAGCGCTGGATGAAATCCACGCTGCTCTTGGCCTGCTCGTAGCGCTGTTCACGAATGGTGATGGCTTGCAGCAACATCAGGCCGTTGCTCTTGAGCAACTGCGCGCATTGTTTGAAGTAGGTCGGCAGGAAGCGATGGCCCACGGCTTCGATCATCTCGATGGACACCAGCTTGTCGTACTGGCCGGTCAGGTCGCGGTAGTCCTCCAGCAGCAGTGTCACCTGATTCTGCAAACCCAGGGCCTCGATGCGTTTTTCGGTGTAGGCAAACTGCTCTTTGGACAAGGTCGTGGTGGTGACCTTGCAGCCATACTGCTGCGCGGCGTAGATCGCCATGCTGCCCCAGCCGGTGCCGATTTCCAGCAGATGGTCCGACGATTTCAGCGCGAGCTTCTGGCAAATCCGCTCCAGCTTGTTCAGTTGTGCCTGTTCCAGGGTGTCGTCGGCGGTGAGGAACTGTGCGGCCGAATACATCATGGTGGGATCGAGGAATTCTTCGAACAGGTCGTTGCCCAGGTCGTAGTGGGCGGCGATGTTTTTCTGCGAGCCCTTGCGTGTGTTGCGGTTGAGCCAGTGCAGGCCTTGGGTGAAGGGTCGCGCCAGTTTGGCCAGGCCACCTTCCAGTGCATCCAGCACGTCGAGGTTGCTGACCATCACCCGCACCACGGCGGTCAGGTCCGGGCTGCTCCAGTAGCCGTGAATAAATGCCTCGCCCGCGCCGATGGAACCGTTGGCCGCCACCAGCCCCCATACGGCCGAATCGAGGATCTGGATTTCCCCCAGCAGGTGCGCTTCCCGTGCGCCGAAGACTTGCCGCTCGCCGTCCTCGACCACCACCAACTGGCCGTGGCGCAGTTGGCCGAGCTGGCGCAGCACCGCTTTGCGCAGCAGTGCGGCGGTCATGCCGTTGACGTTCAAGCGATTGGATTTGACCGATAAGCTAGGGGATTTCATGGCGGCGATCCTTGGTGTACCCGACTGCGGTGCGAGAAGCGCCTTCGGCGGCGTGATGGGAAAAAATCGGCGTGCGTTTAAGCAGAAGGCGCAGGGCCTGCCAATAAATGGCCAGGCAGGTCTTGGCGGTCATCCACGGGAAGCGCCACAAATAACGGTGCAGGCTGGCGCGGTTCAGTGCTTCACGTTGCAGGCTCAAGGTGGCGTCGAACACTTTCAGGTCGCCTTGCCAGTCGGCCATGTGCACGCCGAGTCTGGCGGCGGGCGGGCTGAAGCTCATGCGGTATTCCAGGTCCCGGGGCAAAAACGGCGAGACATGAAACGCCTTGGCCACGGCGAAGTGCTGATGTTCACCGGCAGGCAGCGCCATGGCCGGCAGCACGTAGTGATAGCGTTCGCGCCACGGGGTGTTGGTCACTTCACACAGAATCGCGGCCAAGGTGCCATCGGCCTCGAAGCAGTAGAAGAAACTCACCGGATTAAAAGCCAGGCCCCAACTGCGGGCCTGGGTCAGCAGGCAGATTGCGCCCTCGGGGATGCGCCCGAGGGCCTTGCCGACTTCTTGGCGTACGGCATCGGTCAAGCTCATGCCGTGACGGGTAAATTCGCGCAGGTAATCCTGCTGGCGAAATGCAAACGGTGCCCAGCGGTCGCCAGCGAGCGGCGACAAGGCGAACACGTTGTCCTGTTCGCTGAGGTCCAGGTACAGCAGGCCGATCCGATAACGGAAGGCGTGGCCCTTGGGCGTAAACCGCCGATGGGCGATCCAGCCGCTGTACAGGGCGCTGTTCACAGCGCTTCCCCAAACGCTTTGGCCACGCGCAACGCGCTGACCACGCCGTCTTCGTGGAAACCGTTGGCCCAGTAGGCGCCGCAGTAATAAGTGTGCTGTGCGCCGTGCAATTCTTCCCAGCGCGCTTGAGCGGCCACCGCGGCCAGGCTGTATTGCGGGTGGGCGTAGGTGTAGCGGGCGAGAATCTTGAGCGGGTTGATCATCGCCGTCTGGTTGAGGCTGACGCAAAAGGTGGTGGCGCTGTCGATGCCCTGCAGGATGTTCATGTCGTAGGTCACGGCAGCCTGTTTTTGCGTGCTGCTGTCCAGGCGATAGTTCCAGCTGGCCCAGGCCAGTTTGCGCTCGGGCAGCAAGCGGGTGTCGGTGTGCAGGACTACGTCGTTGTCGGCGTAGGGCAGGGCACCGAGGATCTGCTGCTCGGCCAGGCTCGCGTCGCCCAGCAATGCCAGGGCCTGGTCGCTGTGGCAGGCGAACACGACTTTATCGAACGCCTCGCTGCCCGCCGCGCTGTGGATAACCACGCCGATCGGTGTGCGCTCAACCCGGGTGACGGGGCAATTGAGGCGAATTTTTTCACGGAAGGATTGGGTCAGCGGCTCGATATAGCGGCTGGACCCGCCTTCGATCACGCACCACTGCGGCCGATTACTCACTGATAACAAACCGTGATTCTTGAAGAACCGCACAAAGAATTGCAGGGGAAACCCGAGCATGTCAGCCAGGGACATCGACCAGATCGCCGCGCCCATCGGCACGATGTAGTGCTGGATAAATCGCTGGCCGTAGCCGCCCGCTTGCAGATACTCGCCCAGGGTCATCTCGGCGCTGATGCGTTGCGCTTGCAGGTCCAGCGGCGCCTGGCGGTTGAAGCGCAGGATGTCGCGCAACATGCCCCAGAACCCCGGCGACAGGATATTGCGGCGCTGGGCGAACAGGCTGTTGAGGTTGTTGCCGTTGTACTCGAACCCGGCGTTCGGGTCGCACACCGAAAAGCTCATCTCGGTGGGTTTGAACGTCACGCCAATCTGCCCCAGCAGCTTGATGAAGTTGGGATAGGTCCAGTTGTTGAACACGATGAAGCCGGTGTCCACCGCATGGCTTTTGCCATCCACCGTGACATTCACCGTGTGGGTGTGCCCGCCGATGCGGTCCCCCGCTTCGAACAAGGTGATGTCGTGGCGGCGACTGAGCAGATAGGCGCTGGTCAGCCCGGCAATGCCGCTGCCGATGATCGCGATCTTCACAGGTCATCCTTTCTCGGCGGCGGGCTGCGCAGCATGCGTTTACCGATGATCAGCTTGGCGCGGTTCGGCAGTTTCGACAGCGGCCATAGCGCGGCAATGAACAGGGCCGGGAAGGCAATTTCCAATGGGCGGTTTTGCAGCTTGGCGAAGATATGTCGCGCGGCCTTGTCCGCCGGCCAGCTCAAGGGCATCGGGAAGTCATTGCGGGCGGTCAGCGGTGTGTCGACGAAGCCCGGGCTGACCACGGTGACGTCAATGCCCTCGGGCGACAGGTCGATGCGCAGGGATTCGAACAGATAACGCAGGCCGGCCTTGGAGGCACCGTAGGCTTCAGCCCTGGGCATCGGCAGGTAGGTCACGGCGCTGGCCACGCCGACCAGGTGCGGTGTGTGGCCGGCCCGCAATAGCGGCAGGGCGGCTTCGATGCAGTAACTGCTGGCCAGCAGGTTGGTGCGCACCACGTGCTCGATGATCGAGGAATCAAACTGCTTGGCGTCCACGTATTCGCAAGTGCCGGCATTGAGAATCACAGTGTCCAGCGAGCCCCAGACTACGGCGATGTGCTCGCCGATTTCGCGCACGGTCTGGCTGTTGGTCAGGTCGCCCGCCACCACCAGCACCTGCCCGGGGTATTGCTGGGCGAGCTGTTCCAGCGGCGCTTTGGAGCGGGAGCTGACAGCCACGTGGGCACCGCTGTCGAGCAGCGCTTTGGCCAGTTCGGCACCGATGCCACTGCTGGCACCGGTCAACCAGTAACGACGAGGCGGCACGAGGTTCATCCCATTCTCCTTTTCAACCAGCTGACCACGCCGCCGAGGACCGGCACGTGTTCATACAACAGCGCACCCGCATCAAAATAATCCCGGTGGTGGTACACCTGCTCGCGCCATAACAGGTGCGAGCAGCCTTCGACACGAATCACTTTACCCCCGCCCAGGCGGGGGTGGCAGAAGCTCATTTTCCAGCGCAGGTAGCCCTCACCTTCAGCCACTTGATCGAAGCCATGAAAGTCAAAGCGCAACTGGGTAACGTTGTCGTACAGCTCGGCGAAGTAACGGTGCAGCGCCGGCAGCCCGTGCACTTCGTGCAGCGGGTCGGTGAAGCTGATGTCCTTGCTGTACAGGCTGTCGAGCAGGTGCAGGTTGTGTTTGTCCACACTGGCAAAGGTCTGGGCGAAGCGGCGCAGGAAATCACTCATAACCACCCCCGACCGCTTGGCGTGAAGGCAGGCTGCGGAAGGCGGCAAGCGCGCGCTCGCGGGACTTTTTCAGATCGACAATAGGACGAGGATAGTCGGCCACGCCAAACAAGCCGCCCACGGCATCGGGGTTGTGCACTTCCTTTTTGTTCAGCGCTGCCAGTTGTGGCAGCCAGTGCTTGATAAACACCCCTTCGCCGTCGAATTTTTCCGACTGGCTCAAGGGGCTGAAGATCCGGAAGTACGGCGCCGAGTCGGTGCCGGTGGACGAACTCCACTGCCAGCCACCGTTGTTGGCTGCCAGGTCGCCGTCGATCAGGTGGCGCATGAAAAAGCGCTCGCCTTCGCGCCAGTCGATCAGCAGGTTTTTGGTCAGGAACATCGCCACCACCATGCGCAGGCGGTTGTGCATCCAGCCGGTTTCCAGCAGTTGGCGCATGGCCGCGTCGATGATCGGCAGGCCGGTGCGTGCCTCCTGCCAGGCCTTCAAGTCTTCCGGGCTGTTGCGCCAGGCCACGGCCTCGGTTTCAGGGCGGAACGCGCGGTGGCGCGAGACCCGTGGGTAACCCACCAGAATATGTTTGTAGAACTCGCGCCACAGCAGCTCGTTGATCCAGGTAATCGCGCCGATGTCGCCGCTTTCGAATTCGCCCTGGTTGCTTTGCAGCGCGGCATGCAGGCATTGGCGCGGCGAAACCACACCGGCGGCCAGATAGGCCGAGAGCTGGCTGGTACCGGGCTTGGCCGGGAAGTCGCGTTCGTCCTTGTAATAGCTGATTTGCGCGTCGGCGAATTGATCGAGACGGCGCCGGGCTTCGGCCTCACCCGCCGGCCACAGGGCGCGCAGGGCCTCGCTCGGGGTAGCGAAGCCCTCGACGTGATCCGGGACCGGGTCGCTTTTGAGTTTGAGCGGCGCCTGCGCCTTGGGTGTGGCGACCAAACGCGGCAAGGCGCCGTGCAGGCGGTTGTAGCAGACCTTGCGGAACTGGCTGAACACCTGGAAGTACGTGCCGGTCTTGGTCAGCACGCTGCCGGGCTGGAAAAACAACTGGTCCAGGTAATTGTAAAACGTGACACCGCGGGCTTCGAGGGCCTGGGCCACGGCGGCGTCGCGGCGCTCTTCGTGGATGCCGTATTCGTCATTGACGTGCACCGACTCGACCGACAGTTCCTGGCACAGGTCTGCCAGGACTTGCGGTGCCTGGTCCCAGGTCGATGCATGGCGGATCAATAGAGGAATGTTCAACTCCCCCAGCGCCACGCTCAGGCTCTTGAGGTTGCGCAGCCAGAAGTCGACTTTGCACGGCGCGTCATCGTGGGCCAGCCATTGCTCCGGGCTGATCAGGTAGACAGCCACCGTCGGCCCGCGCTGTGCGGCGGCGGCGAGGGCGGTGTTGTCATGTAGGCGCAGGTCGGTGCGCAGCCAGATCAAGTGCATTTAAATAAGTCCACGCTGGATCAGTACCTGATGGGCCGACAACGGGTCTTCGGCCAGAAGCAATTCAGGAATGTCTTGGGTTAATACGGACAGCTCCGCCTGGTGGATGCATACCGCTGGTCCGGTTATCAGTTTCGGACAACTGAAGCCGCTCAACAGTTTTTCCAGCGCCGATGTATGGAGCGTCTTGCTCGAATACAGCAGTACTGCCCGGGGTTGCAGGTGTTCGACGGCCAGGGCCAGTTCGCCCGCCGGCAATGGCCAGTCGAAGACTTCCACCGGGCAATCGGCACTGCTGGCGAGCCAGGCGGTGAGCCACAGGTGCGGCTCCAGCGGCAGGTCGGAATGGTTGATCAGCAGCAGGGGCGCGCCGTTGAGCTGGCGGTTGTTGTGATACATCCGCGCGCCGAATTTGCTGCGCAGCCAGGAATAGAAAAACACCCGCTCCATCTGCGCACCGAATTGGCCTTGCCAGCGTAGCTCAAGTTCCTTGAGCAACGGCAGCAGAAGTTGCTCGCACAGGGTGCGCGGTGGGTACAGCGCCATCGCCTGGTTGAAGGCGTCATCCACCCGGCGCTCGGCCAGCTCGCTGATGGCCTGCAACAGGTGCTGGCGGCGATTGTGCCATTCGTTTTCCACCGGCGGTTCGCTGGCGGTTTGCGCGGTGTCGATCAGGCTTTTGACCTGACTGACCGGCACCCCGCGGTTGAGCCAGGTGAGGATGGTGTGGATGCGTTGGACATGCTCGGCGCTGAACAGGCGGTGCCCCTTGGGCGTGCGCTGAGGCACGATCAGGCCGTAGCGCCGCTCCCAAGCGCGCAGGGTCACGGCGTTGACACCGGTCTGGCGCGCCACTTCGCGGATCGGCAGCCAGCCTTGTTCGAGGGCCTCGGCGATGTCTTCCACAGGTGCTTGCAGGGGGAAAGTCATAGGTTAAATCGCATTACGCAGGCTGAGGTTTTCCGGGTGCGGTTGCAGGTAGGCCTGCTGGGCGATGTAGCGGTCCGGGTGCTGGCGAAAGTGGTGCTTGAGCAGCGTCAGCGGCACCACCAGCGGCACGATGCCCTGGCGGTATTGGCCAATGATGGTCTGCATTTCCTGTTTGTCTTCGGCGCTGATGGCTTGCTTCAGGTAGCCGCTGATGTGTTGCAGCACGTTGGTGTGGGTGCCGCGGGTGGCGCACTGGGTGAGGGCGCTCATCAGTTCGCTGAAGTAGCCGGCGGCCAAGGCGTCAAGGTCGACGTCCTTGGGCATGCTGCCCAGCAGGTTGCCCAGGCTTTTGTAATGCACCGGGCTGTGGGCCATCAGCAGGTATTTGTAGCGCGAGTGAAATTCCAGCAGGCGGTGACGGGTCAGGCCTTCGGCGAGCAGTTGCTGCCAGGTGGCATAGACGAATACCCGGGTCAGGAAGTTTTCCCGCAGCACCGGGTCATTCAGCCGACCGTCTTCTTCCACCGGCAGGTTGGGGTGGCGCGCGCAGAATGCCTGGGCGTAGATGCCGCGCCCGCCGCCGTCGATGGGCATGCCGTTGTCTTGATAAACCTTCACCCGCTCCAGGCCGCAGGACGGGGATTTCTGCATGAAGATGTAACCGCAGAGGTCGGTGTGTTCAGCGGCCATTTGCTGGCCGTAATCATCCAGTGGCTGGGTCACGTTGAGTTCGCGGTGCACGGTGCCGACAGCTTGGGGATTAAGCGGGTCACCCACCAGGCGAATCGGCTCGCGGGGAATGCCCAGGCCGATGGCGACCTCAGGGCACAGCGGCACGAAGTCGAAATAGTCGGCGAGGGTCTGGCTGCACAGTTGAGATTGTTTGTGACCGCCGTTGAAGCGCACGTTCTCGCCCAACAGGCAGGCGCTGATGGCGATTTTCGGTTTTCCGGTGGCGGGCAGGGTGCTGGACATGGCCAAACCTCAGTGAAATTCCTGTACAGAGTTAAATTTCTGTACAACTTGATCTCATCATAGGTTTGAAGCTGTACAAGTCAAATAATTTGTACAGGTATTTGCAAGATGGCTATTTCCAGCCGATTTTCCAGTCTTCGGCGTTTTGCAGGGTTTGCCAGGCCAGGCGCTGAACGCGATGGCTCATCACCGCTTCCAGTTCGATTTCCTGCACATCGCCTTCGTCGTCGCGCAACAGTTTGGTCACCAGGAAGTGTTTTTCCTTGTGCTGCGGGCGGGCTGCTGTCCACTTCGACAGCAGCAACTTGGCGGGATTGATCCGGTTCATTGCAGATGCTCGATCAAGCGCCGTGCCGCTTCCTGGCCGCTGAGCCAGGCACCTTCCACGCGGCCCGACAGGCACCAGTCGCCGCACACGTACAAGCCCAGGTCGGCGTCGGCCAGCACTCCAAACTCATGGCTGGTGGACGGCCGTGCATACAGCCAGCGGTGGGCGAGTGTGAAGGACGGCGCGGGCATGGCGCTGTGCAAAAGTTCGGCGAAGGCACCGTGCAGGTGTTCGATCACCGCTTCCTTGGACAGGTCCAGGTGTTGCTTGCTCCAGGTGCTGGTGGCGTGCAGTACCCAGGTGTCGAGGGTGGTGTCGCGCCCGGGTTTGCTGCGGTTGCGGGCCAGCCAGTCAAGCGGGCTGTCCTGCACGAAGCAGCCTTCCATCGGGGTATCCAACGGTTTGTCGAAGGCCAGGGCGACGGCCCAGGTCGGGTCCATTTTCACGCCGGCGGCGGCACTCGCCAGCTTGGGGGCGGCAGCCAACAGGGCGGTGGCTTGTGGTGCCGGCGTGGCGATAATCACGTGGCTGAACGGGCCGTGGTTTTCGCCGTCGGCGTCCAGCAGGTTCCAGTGGTGTTTGCCCTGGAACACTTCGGTGATGCGGCAACCGAATTGCACCGGCAAGTCATCCAGCAGGGCGCGGGTGATCGCACTCATGCGCGGCGTGCCGACCCAGCGGATCTGTTCATCGGGGGAGGGCGTCAGTTGCCCGGACTTGAAATTGTACAGCTGCGGCTTCCACTGCTCGGCACAACCATCGGCCTGCCAGCGTTGCACCTCGTTGACGAAGCGCCGGTCGCGGGCGGTGAAGTACTGCGCGCCCATGTCCAATGCCCCCGCATCGCTGCGCTTGCTGGACATGCGGCCGCCACTGCCGCGGCTTTTATCAAAGAGTTGTACAACGTGCCCCGCGTTTTTCAACGCTCGGGCGGCGGAGAGACCGGCGATGCCGGTGCCGATGATCGCGATGGGAACAGTCATGGGAGGCCTCGTTTTACCGTTGGGTACAGACTACGCCGACACCAATAGCTGTACAATATTGTTTTTTGGTATAAGTTTTGGCGTACCTGATCGTTTGGCGTGACCTATGGTTAACCGTGAGGGTTTAACCACCGTTGCGCCTGATTAAAACATCCCTGTCTATAAAATAGACTAACGGTGGTCGGCGAACGTTACACGAGGAACGACTCATGCACATTTTGCTGACCGGCGGTACGGGTTTGATCGGCCGCCAACTTTGCCAATACTGGCTTACTCAGGGCCATCGCCTTACGGTCTGGAGCCGCCATCCTGAACAAGTAGCCAAATTGTGTGGCGCCCAAGTGCGCGGCATTGCTCGCCTGCAAGACGTAAACGAGCCGGTGGACGCGGTGGTCAACCTGGCCGGCGCGCCGATTGCCGATCGGCCCTGGACGCATAAGCGCAAGGCGCTGCTGTGGAGCAGCCGCATAGGCCTCACCGAAACCTTGCTGGCGTGGCTTGAGGGCCTTGAGCAAAAACCGGCGGTGTTGATTTCCGGTTCTGCGGTGGGCTGGTACGGCGACGGCGGCGAGCGTGAGCTGACCGAAGACAGCGGCCCGGTACAGGACGATTTCGCCAGCCAGCTCTCCATCGCCTGGGAAGAAACCGCCCAGCGCGCCGAGGCTTTGGGTATCCGCGTAGTTCTGGTGCGTACCGGGCTGGTGCTGGCGGCCGAGGGCGGCTTTTTGTCGCGGCTGTTATTGCCGTTCAAACTGGCGCTGGGCGGGCCGATCGGCAATGGTCGGCAGTGGATGCCGTGGGTCCATATAAAGGATCAAATCGCCCTGATTGATTTTCTTCTGCACAAGAGCGATGCCCGCGGTCCTTATAATGCCTGCGCGCCACACCCGGTGCGCAACCTCGAATTCGCCAAGACCCTGGGCAAGGTGCTGCACCGCCCGGCGTTCATGCCAATGCCGGCGTTTGCCTTGCGCATCGGCCTGGGTGAGCTGTCCGGTTTATTGCTGGGCGGCCAGCGGGCGTTGCCACAGCGGCTGTTGGCCGCCGGTTTCACTTTCCAGTTCACTGAGTTGCACGCGGCCCTGGACGACTTGTCCAGCCGCCTCTAGAAATAGGATGTTGCATGACGGATCACGCGTTGTTACTGGTCAACCTGGGTTCACCGGCCTCCACTTCGGTGGCGGATGTGCGCAGCTACCTTAATCAATTTCTGATGGACCCTTACGTCATCGACCTGCCGTGGCCGGTGCGGCGCTTGCTGGTGTCACTGATCCTGATCAAGCGCCCCGAGCAGTCGGCCCATGCGTACGCTTCGATCTGGTGGGACGAAGGCTCGCCGCTGGTAGTCCTCAGCCGCCGCCTGCAACAACAGATGACCGCGCAGTGGACTCAGGGGCCGGTGGAACTGGCAATGCGTTATGGCGAGCCGTCGATTGAAAGCGTACTGACGCGCCTGGCGTCCCAGGGCATCAAGAAAGTCACCCTCGCGCCGTTGTACCCGCAATTTGCTGACAGCACCGTGACCACGGTGATCGAAGAAGCCCGACGCGTGGTGCGGGACAAAAAGCTGGCGATCGAGTTTTCGATTCTGCAGCCGTTCTACGATGAGCCGGAATACCTTGATGCCTTGGCCAACAGTGCCAGGGCCTATGTGGAGCAGGATTTCGATCACCTGCTGCTGAGCTTTCATGGGTTGCCCGAGCGCCACCTGAAAAAGCTCGACCCTACTGGCCAGCACTGTTTCAAGGACGCCAACTGCTGCCAGAACGCCTCACCCGAGGTGCTTGCCACGTGCTATCGCGCGCAGTGCTTCAGTGTTGCGCGGGACTTCGCGGAGCGCCTGGGGTTGCCGGATGGCAAGTGGTCGGTGGCGTTCCAGTCGCGGCTGGGCCGGGCTAAGTGGATCGAACCCTACACCGAGGCACGCCTTGAAGCGTTGGCTCAACAAGGCGTGAAGAAGTTGCTGGTGATGTGCCCGGCGTTTGTCGCGGACTGCATCGAGACGTTGGAAGAGATCGGCGATCGTGGCCTGGAACAATTCCGCAAAGCGGGGGGCGAGGAGCTGGTGTTGGTGCCTTGCCTGAATGATGACCCGCAGTGGGCGGTGGCGCTCAATACCTTGTGTGAAAGAGCGCCGGTGGCACTGTAATCAAGCCGAGTGAGGACTGAATGTGGGAGCGGGCTTGCTCGCGAATACGGTGTGTCAGTTAATGAAGATAGCGACTGACACACCGCCTTCGCGAGCAAGCCCGCTCCCACATTGACGGTGCCCACTCTGAATTTTCGGTGTTACTCGTGATGCGGCTCGCCCAGGAAGGTCAGGGAACTGGAAAAAGCGCCGGTTGCACTGTAATCAAGCCAAGTGAGGACTGAATGTGGGAGCGGGCTTGCTCGCGAATACGGAGGGTCAGTTAATGAAGATAGCGACTGACCCACCGCCTTCGCGAGCAAGCCCGCTCCCACACTGACTGTGCCCACTCTGAATTTTCGGTGTTACTCGTGATGCGGCTCGCCCAGGAAGGTCAGGGAACTGGAAAAAGCGCCGGTTGCACTGTAATCAAGCCGAGTGAGGGCTGAATGTGGGAGCGGGCTGTGCCCACTTTGAATTTTGGTGTTACTCGTGATGTGGTTCTCCGAGGAAGGTCAGGGAACTGAACAGTCCGCGAGTCGCGACATCAGCATTGTCTTTAAGCGGGATCTCAACCTGCGCCGCAATCACATTCAATCCTTCATTCCTCACCAGTACCTGGGCGCGACCGTCTTTATCGGTCTCGGTGCTCAGGGTGTTCGGTGCGTTGCGATAGTCTCCGATCAGCTTGATTCCTGCCGCCGGCTTGCCATCCAGCAGCACCCGTACCGGCAGTGATTTACCCGGGCCGACCGTCAGCGGATCAACTTCCGGCAAGATCAGCAGTTTGATCTGATCCAGCTTCGGCAACTTCGCCCCCGGCTGGTAGATCGCCAGGCTGTACTTGAAGGTCTGGGTCGACTCAATCGCCCCCGGCACTTTGCTGCGGCCCTCGTTGATCCACTTCTTGTCAGGCGTCTGTGACCACATCCCGTTATCCAGGGCGACCGCCAATACAGCCGGCGATTTGAGAGGCTTCAGGCGCGCATGGTCGGGCAGGCGTTCCACGGTCACCGGGATCATTTTGCCGCCCGCGTCATAAGCCCAGGCGCCGCTGATTTTCTGCGCCTTGAACGCGTTGTCTTCGGCGCCGTGGCCGTAGATCACTTCGATATTGCCGCGCCGTTGTTCGGTCCACAGCCCGTGGGCCGAGACTTGAGTGGCAAACAGCAGGCCGAGCACGGCCAGGGATTTGAAGGCTTGCATGGAGACGTCCTTTTACAGGTTGAGGGTCAGGCTGACGGTGAAATTGCGCGGCTCGCCGGGGTTGACCCAGTAATTGCTGTAGGAGCGCTCGTAGTACTTTTCATCGAACAGGTTGTTGAGGTTCAGGCCTACGGTGACGTTGTCGCTGGCCTTGTAATGGGCCAGCAAATCGACGGTGTGGTAGGCCGGTAATTCAAAGCTTTTGCCGGCTTCGCCGGAGCGGTCGCCGATGTAGGTAAAGGCCGCGCCGAGGTCGGAGCCACGCAACAGGCCATCCTGGAATTCATACACCCCGAGCAAACTGCCGCTCCGTTTGGCCACGCCGAGAATCCGGCTGCCCGCAGGGATGTCTTTGTCGCCTTTGGTCACTTCGGCGTCGATGTAGGCAAAGGCGCCGATCACCCGTATCGCGTCAGTCAGTTGCCCGGTCAGTTGCAGGTCAAAACCATGGCTGCGTGCTTTGCCCATGGCCCGCTGGGTGTCGGTGGCCGGGTCTTGGGTCAGAACATTTTCCTTCTCGATATGGAAGGCGGCGAGGGTGGTGCTCAGGCGGTCGTCGAACAGCTCGCTCTTGATCCCGACTTCATAACCCACGCCCTCTTCGGGCTTGAAGGATTTGCCGCCGGCGTCCAGGCCATTGTTGGGTTTGAACGAGGTGGAGGCGTTGGCGAACAGGCCCACTTCGGGCGTCAACTGATAGAGCAGGCCGGCGCGTTGGGTCAGGGCATCATGAGTCTGCCGGCTTTTGGCGTGGTTGCGGGCGAAGTCGTCGGTGTGTTGCTCGAAGTGTTCGAAGCGTGCGCCGATCATCCCGCGCAGGCGGTCGGTGAAGATGATCTGATCCTGCAGGTTCAGCGCCTGGCTTTTCACCTGTTCGAAAAAGTCGGTGCCCGAGCGTCCGCCGTTGGGTTTTGGCTTGCCATAGACCGGCTTATAGATGTCGATGGTGTAGTCGCCGCCAGCAATCGCGGTGACTCGTTCTTTCTTGCGGTAATCCTCGTATTCGGTGCCGATCAGCAACTCGTGCTGCCAGCTGCCGATGTCGAACAGGCCGCGCAGTTCGAACTGGGTGATGCTGTCGTGCCAACCGGTGGAGCGTTCGCGGTAGCGGCGGTTGAGGGTGTGGCCGTCGGCACTCAGTGGGCGGTTTTCCGAGGCGTCGCCCCACAGGCTGCCCTGTTTGTAGTGGCTGGCCAGGCGCAGTTGCCAGGCATCGTTGAGGTGATGTTCGAGGGTGGCTTGCAGGCGGTTGTTGTGGTTGCGGATATCGCCGTCGTTGGGCTCGCCGAGGAAGGTCGAGCGGGAGACGCCGCTCCAGCGATTGTTCGGCGCGACGATGCCACGGTCGAAGGTGGAGCGGTGGCGCACGAATTCGCTTTCCACCAGCAGGCGGGTGTCCGGGTCCAGTTGCCAACTGATGGAGGGCGCGACGAAGACCCGTTTGGCCTCCACGTGGTCGCGGAAGCTGTGGTTGTCTTCCACCGCCAGGTTGACCCGTGACAACACGTTACCCTCGCTGTCGAGCGGCGTGTTCACGTCCAGCGCAGTGCGATAGCGGTCCCAACTGCCGGCGCTGGTCTGCACGGTGGTGAAAGCTTCGGGTTGCGGCTTCTTGCTGACGATATTCACCGTGCCGCCCGGGTCGCCACGGCCATACAGGCTGGCGGCGGGGCCCTTGAGCACTTCGATGCGCTCGATATTGGCCGCATCCGGCGTACTTGGGTAACCGCGGTTGGCGCTGAAACCGTCCACGTAAAACTCAGAGGTGGTGAAGCCGCGAACGCTGTATTCGTAGAGCGTCAGGCCGCCGAAGTTGTTCTGTCTGGATACGCCGCCGGCAAATTCCAGGGCGCGCTCGACGTTGGTACTGCCCAGGTCCGTGAGCACCGAGGCGGGAATCACGCTGATGGATTGTGGGATGTCTCGCAGGGCGGTGTCGGTTTTGGTAGCGCTGGCGGAGCGGGTGGCGCGATAGCCCTTGACCGGGCCAGTGGCTGATTCGTACGCCTCGCTGGTGATGCGGGTGGCCTCCAGTTCAAGGGTGGCAGTGTCTTCGGCGTAGACCGGGTCTACCAACAAACCCAGGGCGATTCCCGCCAGTGGGGCAAATCTTCGAGACGACATGATAGAACGTTCCAATAGCGATATTGAAACAATATAACATCTCTATTGAGAGTAATTTTCTTCTGAAACATTAGGTAACAGGAGCCCGCGAGCGGGCTCCTTCCCAGGTTATTCCTCTTCTTTCACCGGCGCCGGCGGCGGACGCAGGCCGATCTCTGCCGACAGCTTGATTTCCTTGCCATTGCGCATCACCTGTATCGCCACCTTGTCGGTCGGCTTGATCCGCGCCACCTGGTTCATCGATTTGCGGCCATCACCGGCCGGCTCGCCGTCGATGCTGAGGATCACATCCCCCAGTTGCAGGCCGGCTTTCTGCGCCGGGCCGTCGCGGAAAATCCCGGCGACCACGATGCCAGGGCGCCCGGTCAGGCCAAACGACTCGGCCAGTTCCTTGGTCAGCGGTTGGACTTCAATCCCCAGCCAGCCACGAATCACCTGGCCATGCTCGATGATCGACTTCATCACTTCCGTGGCGAGTTTGACCGGGATGGCGAAGCCGATGCCTTGGGAGCCACCGGACTTGGAGAAGATCGCGGTGTTGATGCCGGTCAGGTTGCCGTTGGCATCCACCAGCGCGCCGCCGGAGTTGCCTGGGTTGATCGCCGCGTCGGTCTGGATAAAGTCTTCGTAGCTGTTGAGGCCCAACTGGTTACGCCCGGTGGCGCTGATGATGCCCATGGTCACGGTCTGGCCCACACCGAACGGGTTGCCGATGGCCAGCGCCACGTCACCTACGCGCAAGCCTTCGGAACGACCGATGGTGATCGAAGGCAGGCTTTTCAGGTCGATTTTCAACACCGCGAGGTCGGTTTCCGGGTCGCTGCCGACTACGCGGGCCAGGGTTTCCCGGCCATCACGCAGGGCCACCACAATCTGGTCGGCGCCGGTGGTCACGTGGTTGTTGGTCAGGATGTAGCCTTCCGGGCTCATGATCACGCCGGAGCCGAGGCTGGATTCCATGCGTCGCTGCTTGGGCGAGTTGTCGCCGAAAAAGCGCCGGAACTGCGGGTCTTCAAACAGCGGATGCGCCGGTTTGTTGATGACTTTGGTGGTGTACAGGTTCACCACGGCGGGCGCGGCGATCACCACCGCATCGGCATAAGTCACCGGGCCTTGCACCACCGCGCTGGTTTGCGGTGCCTGTTGCAGGTTGACATCGAGGGTCGGCAGGCCGACCAGTTGTGGATAACGCTGAATAATCAGCATCGCGATCAGCACGCCAGCCAACAATGGCCATCCAAAAAAACGCAGTGCCTTGAGCATTAAGAAAAATCCTGACGGGTTGCAGGGGGCGGGAGAGCGCCCATAATGTCGCGCATTATACGAGGCCGTGAGCGCCTCTGAACGGGATATTTAGGAGTCTTTTATGGCCGTTGCCCTGAGCACCCTAGTCGAGGAAGCGGACCGCTACCTTAATAGTGCAAAAATCGCCGATTACTGCCCCAACGGCCTGCAGGTCGAGGGCCGCCCGCAGGTGCTGCGCATCGTCAGCGGCGTGACTGCCAGCCAGGCACTGCTGGACGCGGCGGTCGAAGCCCAGGCCGACCTGGTGCTGGTGCACCACGGTTATTTCTGGAAAGGCGAAAGCCCGTGCATCACCGGCATGAAGCAGCGCCGCCTGAAAACCCTGCTCAAGCACGACATCAGCCTGCTGGCCTACCACTTGCCCCTGGACCTGCACCCGGAAGTCGGCAACAACGTGCAACTGGCCCGGCAACTGGACATCACCGTCGAAGGCCCACTGGACCCGGACAACCTCAAGATCGTCGGCCTGGTGGGCTCCCTGGCCGAACCGGTGTCGCCCCGCGACTTCGCCCGCCGTGTGCAGGAAGCCATGGGCCGTGAACCGCTGCTGATCGAAGGCAGCGAGATGATCCGCCGAGTCGGCTGGTGCACCGGTGGTGGCCAGGGCTATATCGACCAGGCGGTGCTGGCCGGTGTCGACCTTTACCTGAGCGGCGAAGCTTCGGAGCAGACCTTCCACAGCGCCCGGGAAAACGACATCAGCTTCATAGCGGCCGGGCATCACGCTACCGAACGGTATGGTGTACAGGCGTTGGGTGATTACCTGGCGCGACGCTTCGCCCTCGAACACCTCTTCATCGATTGCCCAAACCCGATCTGACGAACACCACCGGACACATGTGGGAGCAAGCAAGCCCGCTCCCACATTTGATCGAGTTGAGCCAAACCGGGCGGTATATTGATATACCGTTTCGATCTAGCCAGCTCCCTCAATAGAATCAGGTGCTGTGCTAGCATGCCCCGCTCGAACACGGCCCGCTGGCCGTCCATAAGATCGTTTTTCCGTGAGTAGCCATGGTCGACAAACTGACGCATCTGAAACAGCTGGAGGCGGAAAGCATCCACATCATCCGCGAGGTCGCCGCCGAGTTCGATAACCCGGTGATGCTCTACTCGATCGGTAAAGACTCCGCCGTGATGCTGCACCTGGCACGCAAGGCATTTTTCCCGGGCAAGCTGCCGTTTCCGGTGATGCACGTCGACACCCGCTGGAAATTCCAGGAGATGTACAAGTTCCGCGACAAGATGGTCGAGGAGCTTGGTCTTGAGTTGATCACCCACGTCAACCCGGACGGCGTAGCGCAGGGCATCAACCCGTTCACCCACGGCAGCGCCAAGCACACCGACATCATGAAGACCGAGGGCCTGAAACAGGCACTCGACAAATATGGTTTCGACGCCGCATTCGGCGGTGCCCGTCGCGATGAAGAGAAATCCCGCGCCAAAGAGCGCGTGTACTCGTTCCGCGACAGCAAGCACCGCTGGGACCCGAAAAACCAGCGCCCGGAGCTGTGGAACGTCTACAACGGTAACGTCAACAAGGGCGAGTCGATCCGTGTGTTCCCGCTGTCCAACTGGACCGAACTGGACATCTGGCAGTACATCTACCTGGAAGGCATCCCGATCGTGCCGCTGTACTTCGCCGCCGAACGCGAAGTGATCGAGAAAAACGGCACGTTGATCATGATCGACGACGACCGCATCCTCGAGCACCTGTCCGACGAAGACAAAGCCCGAATCGTCAAAAAGAAAGTACGTTTCCGTACCCTTGGCTGCTACCCGTTGACGGGCGCGGTGGAGTCCGAAGCCGAGACGCTGACGGACATCATTCAGGAAATGCTCCTGACGCGAACTTCCGAGCGCCAGGGCCGTGTCATCGACCACGATGGTGCAGGCTCGATGGAAGATAAAAAACGTCAAGGCTATTTCTAAGGGGCTGTCATGTCGCATCAATCTGATTTGATCAGCGAGGACATCCTCGCCTACCTGGGCCAGCACGAGCGCAAGGAAATGTTGCGCTTCCTGACCTGTGGCAACGTCGACGACGGCAAGAGCACCCTGATCGGGCGCCTGCTGCACGACTCCAAGATGATCTACGAAGATCACCTGGAAGCTATCACCCGCGATTCGAAGAAGTCCGGCACCACCGGTGACGACATCGACCTGGCCTTGCTGGTCGACGGCCTGCAGGCCGAGCGTGAGCAGGGCATCACCATCGACGTTGCCTACCGCTACTTCTCCACCGCCAAGCGTAAATTCATCATCGCCGACACCCCCGGCCATGAGCAGTACACCCGCAACATGGCCACCGGTGCCTCCACCTGTGACCTGGCGATCATCCTGATCGACGCCCGCTACGGCGTGCAGACCCAGACCCGTCGCCACAGCTTTATCGCCTCGTTGCTGGGGATCAAACACATCGTGGTGGCCGTCAACAAGATGGACATCAACGGCTTCGACCAAAGCGTATTCGAGTCGATCAAGGCCGATTACCTGAAGTTCGCCGACGGTATCGCGTTCAAGCCGAGCACCTTGGCCTTCGTGCCGATGTCGGCGCTCAAGGGCGACAACGTGGTGAACAAGAGCGAGCGTTCGCCCTGGTACACCGGCCAGTCGCTGATGGAGATTCTCGAAACCGTCGAGATCGCCAACGACCGTAACTACACCGACCTGCGTTTCCCGGTGCAGTACGTCAACCGCCCGAACCTGAACTTCCGTGGTTTCGCCGGCACCCTGGCCAGTGGCATCGTGCACAAGGGCGACGAAGTCGTGGTGCTGCCGTCGGGCAAGAGCAGCCGCGTCAAATCCATCGTCACCTTTGAAGGTGAACTGGAAAACGCCGGCCCAGGCCAGGCCGTGACCCTGACCATGGAAGACGAGATCGACATCTCCCGTGGCGACCTGTTGGTGCATGCCGACAACGTGCCGCAAGTGACCGACGCCTTCGACGCCATGCTGGTGTGGATGGCTGAAGAACCGATGTTGCCGGGCAAGAAATACGACATCAAGCGCGCCACCAGCTACGTGCCGGGTTCCATCACCAGCATCGTGCATCGCGTTGATGTGAACACCCTGGAAGAAGGCCCGGCGAGCGCCTTGCAGTTGAACGAGATCGGCCGGGTCAAGGTCAGCCTCGACACGGTCATCGCCCTGGACGGTTACGCGAGCAACCGCACCACCGGGTCGTTTATCGTCATCGATCGTTTGACCAACGGCACCGTGGCCGCAGGCATGATCATCGCGCCGCCGGTAACTCACGGCAGCGCGGCGCAGCATGGCAAGTTGGCTCACGTGGCCACTGAGGAGCGCGCCCAGCGCTTCGGCCAGCAACCGGCGACCGTGTTGTTCAGCGGTTTGTCCGGCGCCGGCAAAAGCACCCTGGCCTACGCGGTTGAGCGCAAGCTGTTCGACATGGGCCGTGCGGTGTTTGTGCTGGACGGCCAGAACCTGCGCCACGACCTGAACAAGGGGCTGCCACAGGACCGTGCCGGGCGTACCGAGAACTGGCGTCGTGCCGCGCACGTGGCGCGTCAGTTCAACGAAGCCGGCTTGCTGACGCTGGCAGCGTTCGTTGCCCCGGATGCTGAAGGGCGTGAACAGGCCAAGGCGCTGATCGGCGGTGATCGTTTG
This sequence comes from Pseudomonas sp. 32A, assembly GCF_052682255.1. Classification (NCBI taxonomy): domain Bacteria; kingdom Pseudomonadati; phylum Pseudomonadota; class Gammaproteobacteria; order Pseudomonadales; family Pseudomonadaceae; genus Pseudomonas; species Pseudomonas sp. 32A. The sequence goes on from NZ_JBQYLY010000001.1 coordinate 837,443, forward strand.
CTGACCGTGTACGTGCAGGCTTCGCCGCTGGTGTGTGCCGAGCGAGATCCGCAAGGCTTGTACGCGGCGGGCGGGGATAACATCCCCGGTGAGTCCTTCCCGTATGACGTGCCGTTGAATGCTGACCTTGTGATCGACACTCAGGCGTTGTCACTGGAAGACAGCGTGAAGCAAGTGCTGGAATTGCTGCGCCAGCGCGGCGCGATCTAAGCCTCAAGTGCACAAAAAAGCCCGCCACCGATCACTCGGTGGCGGGCTTTTTCATGCGAACCGTGATCTCCGTAGGAGCGAGCTTGCTCGCGAAAAACCTGAGTGCGCCGCGTTGAATCAGGATGCCAACGTCATCGTTAACGACCTTCGCGAGCAAGCTCGCTCCTACAGGTGTCGAGCAGGAAAGTCGCGGTGAAGTTTTTCGAGCAACTCATCCTTCTCTTCCCACAACCGGTTGATCCAACCCTGGAACGCCAGCCGATACTCGCCATCCTGCTCATAATTCTTGCCGATGAACTCGGCCGGAATCTGCACTTCCTCAAACTGCACGACCACCTCCTTCACATTCCCACACAGCAAATCCCAATAACCGGGGCGCCCACCAGGATAGTGAATGGTCACGTTCACCAGCGATTTCAGCTGTTCACCCATGGCATCCAGCACAAACGCGATACCACCGGCCTTGGGCTTGAGCAGATAACGAAACGGTGACTTCTGCTGTGCATGCTTGCCGGGGGTAAACCGTGTGCCTTCGGCAAAGTTGAAAATGCCCACCGGGTTGTGGCGAAACTTCGCACAAGTCTTGCGGGTGGTTTCCAGGTCCTTGCCTTTCTTCTCCGGGTGCTTTTCCAGGTACGCCTTGGTGTAGCGCTTCATGAACGGGAAGCCCAGTGTCCACCACGCCAAACCAATCACCGGGACCCAGATCAGCTCCTGCTTGAGGAAGAACTTCAGCGGACGAATACGCCGGTTGAGCACGTATTGCAGCACCATGATATCGACCCAGCTCTGGTGGTTACTGGTCACCAGGTACGAGTGCTCATAGTCCAGGCCTTCCAGGCCCTTCAGGTGCCAGCGGGTGCGACATACCAGGTTCATCCAGGCCTTGTTGTTACTGATCCAGGCCTCGTGAGTCTGGTTCATCAGCCATTCACTGAAGCGCTTGGCAAACGGCAACGCCTTGAACAGCGCCACGATAAACAGGAACGAGCACAGCAGGATCGTGTTCAACGCCAGCAACAGCGAGGCGATCACCCCGCGCACGGCAGCAGGTAGAAAATCCAGCATTTAGACATCCATAGGTCGGTTGGCAGCTTGAATCGCGGTCAATGCGATGGTGTACACGATGTCGTCCACCTGCGCCCCACGGGGCAGGTCGTTCACCGGTTTGCGCAGGCCTTGCAGCATCGGGCCGAGGCTGACGCAATCGGCACTGCGTTGCACGGCCTTGTGGGTGGTGTTGCCGGTGTTCAGGTCGGGGAACACGAACACCGTGGCCTTGCCCGCTACGAGGCTATTGGGCGCCAGTTGCCGGGCCACGGTTTCGTTGGCGGCGGCGTCGTATTGCAATGGGCCGTCGATCAGCAGTGAGCTTTGGGCTTCGTGGGCCAGCAGGGTGGCTTCGCGGACTTTCTCGACTTCTTCGCCCGTGGCGGAATCACCGCTGGAATAACTGATCATCGCCACCCGTGGCGTGATGCCGAATGCGGCGGCCGAGTCGGCGCTTTGCAGGGCGATTTCCGCCAGTTCGGCGGCGCTTGGGTGCGGGTTCATCACGCAGTCGCCGTACACCAGCACCTGCTCCGGGAACAGCATGAAGAACACCGACGAGACCAGGGTGCAGCCCGGCGCAGTCTTGATCAACTGGAGGGCCGGGCGAATGGTGTTGGCGGTGGAATGGATGACGCCGGAGACCAGGCCGTCGACTTCATCCAGGGCGAGCATCATGGTGGCGATCACCACCGTGTCTTCCAGCTGCTGCTCGGCCATCGGCGCGTTGAGGCTTTTGGTTTTGCGCAGGGCCACCATCGGCTCCACGTAGCGCTGGCGAATCAAGTCAGGGTCGAGAATCTCCAGGCCTTCGGGCAGCTCGATGCCATGGGCGCGGGCCACCGCTTCCACGTCCGCCGGCTTGGCCAGCAGCACGCAACGGGCAATCCCGCGGGCCTGGCAGATGGCCGCAGCCTGTACGGTCAGCGGCTCGCTGCCTTCGGGCAACACGATGCGCTTGTTGGCGGCCTGGGCGCGCTGGATCAGTTGATAGCGGAACACCGCCGGCGACAGGCGCATCTCCCGTGGCGTGCCGCAGCGCTGGTGCAGCCAGCGGGCGTCGAGGTGGCTGGCGACGAAATCGGTGATGATCTCCGCGCGCTCGCGGTCATCAATCGGGATTTCCTTGTTCAGGCTGTTGAGCTGGTTGGCGGTGTCGTAGGAGCCGGTGCTCACCGACAGCACCGGCAAACCCGCCTGGAACGCGCCCCGGCACAGGTCCATGATCCGTGGGTCGGGCAGGGTGTCACTGGTCAGCAGCAGGCCGGCCAACGGCACGCCGTTGATGGCGGCCAGGCTGACGGCGAGGATGATGTCGTCGCGGTCACCGGGGGTCACCACCAAAACGCCGGGCTTGAGCAGCTCCACGGTGTTGCGCATGGTGCGGGCGCAGATGATGATTTTGGTCATGCGCCGGGTTTCGTAGTCACCGGCGTTGAGGATCTGCGCGCCCATCAGGTCGGCCACGTCGCGGGTGCGCGGGGCGTTGAGTTCCGGTTGGTACGGGATGCAGCCCAACAGACGGAAATCGCCGCTGCGCAACAACGGCGAATGCTCTTTGAGCCGTGCCGAGAACGCCTCCATGCTTTCGTCGGTGCGCACCTTGTTGAGGATCACGCCCAACACTTTTGGATCTTTCGGGCCGCCAAACAACTGGGCCTGCAATTCCACGCGGCCGGAGAGTTCGGTGAGCACTTCGTTTTCCGGGGCCGAGACCAGGATCACTTCGGCGTCCAGGCTCTTGGCCAGGTGCAGGTTGACCCGGGCCGCATAGCTGGCGCTGCGGGTCGGCACCATGCCTTCGACGATCAACACGTCCTTGCCCACGGCGGCTTGCTGGTAAAGGGTGATGATTTCTTCCAGCAGCTCATCCAGCTGGCCGTCGCCGAGCATCCGCTCCACGTGGGCCAGGCCCAAGGGTTGGGGTGGTTTCAGGCCGTGGGTACGGGCCACCAGTTCGGTGGAGCGCTCGGGGCCGGTGTCGCCGGGGTGCGGCTGGGCAATCGGTTTGAAGAAGCCGACTTTCAGCCCGGCCCGTTCAAGGGTACGCACCAGCCCAAGGCTGATGGAGGTCAGACCCACACCAAAATCGGTGGGCGCGATAAAAAAAGTCTGCATGCGAATTCTCTGGAGGTGCATGGCTTCGGTGGCGGCCTATGGCTGGCTGCCTACCGGGAATCAGGTGCCAAGGTTATCTCTATCTGAGCCTTGCGCACACCAGCCGCACGTAAAGGGCTTGTCTATTTTTTCAAGGCGTTGCGCCGGGTCCGTGACCCACGCGCGGGATTGCCAGGGTGGCTGGTGGCGCAGGTGCTGGGTGTGGCCACAGGAAAGCTCGACGACCCAGTGCCGGTCTTCGTCCTGGTGAAATCCGACGACCGTCGGGTCAGTTGTTCGACCCCGTCCGTCCGGGTTGTGTTCGCTTTCGGGCAAATCCTTGTTTAGACTTGTCCGTTCTTCATTCTTCTGCAAAAGGTCTCGCCCCATGCCGATCGCCGCCAATAAGGCTGTCTCCATTGACTATACCCTGACCAACGACGCTGGTGAGGTCATCGACAGTTCTGCCGGCGGCGCGCCGCTGGTCTACCTGCAAGGTGCAGGTAACATCATCCCGGGCCTGGAAAAGGCTCTGGAAGGCAAAGAGGTCGGTGACGAACTGACCGTTGCCGTAGAACCTGAAGATGCCTACGGCGAATACGCTGCCGAACTGGTCAGCACCCTGAGCCGCAGCATGTTCGAAGGCGTCGATGAGCTGGAAGTGGGCATGCAGTTCCACGCTTCCGCTCCGGACGGCCAGATGCAGATCGTCACCATCCGTGACCTGGACGGCGACGACGTGACCGTCGACGGCAACCACCCGCTGGCTGGCCAGCGCCTGAACTTCCAGGTGAAGATCGTCGCTATCCGTGACGCTTCCCAGGAAGAAGTGGCCCACGGCCACGTGCACGGCGAAGGTGGTCACCACCATTAATTGACTGAGCGACGCTCTGTCAGTTGGAAAAAGGCGCCTTCGGGCGCCTTTTTCATTTGGCGGCTATTCTTGCCGACTTGGCGGCTGTAATCTCGAGTGGCCGTTACAAAGAACATGGGATATCTGGAGTTCGTCATGAGTGCTTTCCACGACCTTAAACTCAAAGCCCTGGATGGTCAGGAGCTGCCTCTGGCGCCCTTCAAGGGGCAAGTCGTGCTGGTGGTCAACGTCGCCTCCAAATGTGGTTTGACACCACAGTACGCTGCGCTGGAAAACCTCTATCAGCAATACAAAAGCCAGGGTTTCACCGTCCTAGGGCTGCCGTGCAATCAATTTGCCGGGCAGGAACCGGGCACTGAAGAAGAAATCCAGGAATTCTGCAGCCTCAACTACGGCGTGACCTTTCCCCTGGGCAGCAAGCTCGACGTGAATGGCCCTGATCGCCACCAGCTGTATCGATTGCTGGCGGGCGAGGGCGCCGAATTTCCCGGGGACATCACCTGGAACTTCGAAAAATTCCTGCTGGGTAAAGACGGCCGGGTGCTGGCGCGTTTTTCGCCGCGTACACCGCCGGACGATCCCACCATCGTGCAGGCGATTGAAAAAGCATTGAGCTGAGCGCGCTTGTCCTGTGGTGAGGGGGCTTGTCCTGTGGCGAGGGGGCTTGTCCCCCGTTGGAGTGCGAAGCGCTCCCGCTTTTTTTAGGGCCGCTACGCAGCCCAACGGGGGACAAGCCCCCTCGCCACAAAGCCAGTCACCAAAGTCTTTCCGCTTTTACCCCTTAATCACCCCAATCAATAGTGCTATCCAACACGCTGCCCACTCCATATTATCCACATCATAAATTCCTTTCTGATGGAGTGCTCCCATGCCTGTCCAAGCCTTGTTCAAACCGTTCCAGCTCGGCGCACTGCAACTGCCGACCCGCGTGGTGATGGCGCCGATGACCCGTTCGTTCTCCCCGGGCGGCGTGCCTAACGCCAAAGTCATTGAGTACTACCGCCGCCGCGCCGCTGCCGGTGTCGGCCTGATCATCACCGAAGGCACCGTGGTCGGCCACCCGGCGTCCAACGGCTATCCGAACGTCCCGCATTTCTACGGTGAGGCCGCCCTGGCCGGCTGGAAGAAAGTGGTCGACGCCGTACATGCCGAAGGCGGCAAGATCGTCCCGCAACTGTGGCATGTGGGCAGCGTACGGCGCATCGGCACCGAGCCGGATGCCAGCGTCCCGGCTTACGGCCCGACCGAAAAACTCAAGGACGGCACCGTCGTCGTCCACGGCATGACCGTACAAGACATCAAGGACGTGATCGCCGCGTTCGCCCAAGCTGCCAAGGATGCCCAGAGCATCGGCATGGATGGCGTGGAAATCCACGGCGCCCACGGTTACCTGGTGGACCAGTTCTTCTGGGAAGGCACCAACCAGCGCACCGACGAATACGGCGGCAGCCTGGCCAACCGTTCGCGTTTCGCCATCGAATTGATCCAGGCCATCCGTGCCGCCGTGGGCCCGGACTTCCCGATCATCTTGCGTTTCTCCCAGTGGAAGCAGCAGGACTACACCGCGCGCCTGGTGCAAACCCCGGAAGCGCTGGGTGAATTCCTCAAGCCGCTGTCTGACGCGGGCGTGGATATTTTCCACTGCTCCACCCGCCGTTTCTGGGAGCCGGAATTCGAAGGCTCCGAGCTGAACCTGGCCGGCTGGACCCGCAAGCTCACCGGCAAGCCGACCATCACCGTGGGCAGCGTCGGCCTGGACGGCGAATTCCTGCAGTTCATGGTCAACACCGACAAGGTCGCGCAACCCGCCAGCCTGGAAAACCTGCTGGAGCGCCTTAACAACGACGAGTTTGATCTGGTGGCTGTCGGTCGCGCGCTGCTGGTGGATCCGGATTGGGCGCTGAAGGTTCGCGAAGGCCGTGAAGGCGACATCCTGCCGTTCAGTCGTGAGGCGTTGACGACGTTGGTGTAAGGGGCGACAGGACGGGCACCGGTTGCTCGTCCTCGCATACCCCGCGTAACTGCCGCTCAAACTGCTCGATAATCGCTGGCCAACCCTGACGGCTGGCGTGTTGCCGGGCATTGAGCCGCACCCGCCTCAGACTTTCCCGCTCTTCCAGCAGCCAATTGGCCGCATCGCAAAACGCTTCCTCATCCCCCGGCATCGCCAGCACACCGCTGTAGCCATGGCGAATATGCTGGGTTGCGGCCGCCTGGTCGTACGCCACGACACCCAACCCCGACGCCATGGCTTCCAGCACCACGTTGCCGAAGGTTTCAGTAAGGCTGGGAAACAGGAACAGATCCCCGGACGCATAATGCCGGGCCAGTTCTTCACCGCGCAGGGTGCCGCAGAAAATCGCCTCCGGCAGTTCCTTCTCGAGCATCGCCCGTTGTGGGCCATCGCCGACGATGATCAGTTTCATCTGGCGCAGTGGATAGGTGTCCTGCAGCGTTTCAAAGCATCGCTTGAGCAGCCCGAGGTTTTTCTCCTGGGCCAGGCGGCCCACGTGCAGCACCGCGATCTGGTCACTGTTCAATGCCCAGCTTTCACGCAGCGCATTGTCGCGCTTGGCCGGATGAAACAGCTGGCTGTCGACACCGCGGGCGAGCATGCCCAGGCGCTCGAAATGGCGGCGCTCCAGCTCCAGCCGCTGGCTGGCGCTGGGCACCAGGGTCAAGGTCGAGCGGTTATGGAACCAGCGCAGATAGTGGGTCAACGCCCGGCTCAACATGCCCAGGCCGTACTGGTTGGAGTACTGCTGGAAGTTGGTATGAAAGCCACTCACCACACTGATCCCCAGGCGCCGCGCCGCGCGTAACGCCGACAAACCCAGCGGCCCTTCAGTGGCGATGTACAGCACATCCGGGCGCTGGCGGGTCCAGCGCCGCAACAGCTTGTGCATCGACGACTGGCCCCATTGCAGCCCCGGATAACCCGGCAACGGCCAGCCGCGGCAAAGCATCAGGCCATCGTCACTGGGCCGGCTCTGGTCGCTGCCCTGGCGTGGGCGAACCAGTTCAACTTGATGCCCGCGCGCGCGCAAACCGTCACACAGGCGGCCAAGGGTATTGGCCACCCCGTTGATCTCAGGCGGGAAGGTTTCGGTGATCAGGGTGATGTGGAGCGAAGCTGTCGTCATGACCCACAGTGTCGGCGTGGGCCATGTCGTCATTGTGTCTTTTGGATGATGGATTTGTGACGGCTCAGGCCTTTTTAACGATCATCGCCTCGGCGCCTTGCTCACGCACCCAGAACAACGTCGCCCCAGCGACCGCCGCTGGCATCATCAGCAGGTTCACCACCGGCACCAGCAGCACCAGGTAAACGATGCCGCCGAAGCTCATGCTCTGCCAGCGCTTCTGGCGCAACCAGGCGAGCATTTCGTTCCAGCCCAGCTTGTGGTTGTCGGCCGGGTAGTCGATGTATTGGATCGCCATCATCCACACGCCGAACAGCAGCCACAGCGGCGCGGCCACCAGGTTGACCACCGGGATAAACGACAGGATAAACAGGCCGATGGCCCGGGGCAGGAAGTAGCCCAGTTTGCGCATTTCCCGGGCCAGGGTGCGAGGGACCATGGCCGCCAGTTCGCCCCAGCTGAACGCCGGGAAATCATCGGTGCCGCGTACCACCACTTCGACCTTTTCCGACAGAAAGCCGTTGAACGGCGCGGCGATGATGTTGGCGAGCATGGTGAAGGTGAAAAACACCATCAGCACCACCAGCACCACAAATAAAGGCCACAACAGGTAATTGAGGAAGCTCAGCCAGCTCGGGAGGGTCGGCATCAGCGTGTCGACCCACAGGCTGAACTGATGGCCGGCGAAGTAGATCAATCCGACGAACAGGATCAGGTTGATCGCCAGCGGCAGCAGCACGAACAGGCGCAAACCGGGGCTGAGTACCAGTTTGAGGCCTTCGCGCAGGTATTGTGGGCCTGAAAGAACGGGGGCGGGCATGGGTGACTCCGGGCAATGGGGGCGAACGCGCCGACCTTACCGGCTTTGGGAGTACCGGGAAAGCACGGCCCGCCTCGCGACATTAACGGTAACAAAGGTGTCGATTAATAGAGGGCACGGGATAGAGACCACCTATGAGCTGGATTGTTATTCCGTATTTCCTTAATCTTGCCTCCCTCTATACGCTGCACCCATTATTTTCAGGATCTGCGAGTTCAAGCCTTCCCCAAGTGCTTCGCGGTCCTTTTTTATTCCAGCCGTTCTGTAGTCCGGGCGGTCGATAGGAGTGAGTCATGTCTGATACCCGTCATTCGCGAGTGATTATTCTCGGTTCCGGCCCTGCCGGTTACAGCGCTGCCGTCTACGCTGCCCGGGCCAACCTCAAGCCACTGCTGATCACCGGCATGCAAGCGGGCGGTCAGTTGACCACCACCACCGAAGTCGACAACTGGCCGGGCGACGTCCACGGCCTGACCGGCCCGGTGCTGATGGAGCGCATGAAAGAACACGCTGAGCGTTTCGAAACCGAAATCGTGTTTGATCACATCAACAAGGTCGACTTCTCCAAGAAGCCTTACAGCCTGACCGGCGACAGCGGCGTGTACACCTGTGACGCGCTGATCATCGCCACCGGCGCCAGCGCTCGTTACCTGGGCCTGCCGTCGGAAGAAGCGTTCATGGGCAAGGGCGTTTCCGCCTGCGCGACCTGCGACGGTTTCTTCTACCGCAACAAGCCAGTGGCTGTGGTCGGTGGCGGCAACACCGCGGTGGAAGAGGCGCTGTACCTGGCCAACATCGCCAGCACGGTGACCCTGGTTCACCGCCGCGAGACCTTCCGCGCCGAGAAGATCCTGATCGACAAGCTGCATGCCCGCGTGGCCGAAGGCAAGATCATCCTCAAGCTCAACGCCACCCTGGACGAAGTCCTGGGCGACAACATGGGCGTGACCGGTGCTCGCCTTAAGAACAACGACGGCAGCTTCGACGAACTGAAAGTCGACGGCGTGTTCATCGCCATCGGCCACACCCCGAACACCTCGTTGTTCGAAGGCGTGCTGGATGCCAAAGACGGTTACCTGATCGTGCAGGGCGGCCGTGAAGGCAACGCGACGGCCACCAACATCGAAGGCATCTTCGCTGCCGGTGACGTGGCCGACCACGTCTACCGCCAGGCGATCACCTCCGCCGGCGCTGGCTGCATGGCGGCCCTGGATGCCGAGCGTTACCTCGACGGTTTGAAAGACGCTGCGTTCTAAACCGCTGAAACAAAAAAACCGGCTGCGAGGCCGGTTTTTTTATGCGCGGGATTTGATGATTCAGCGCTATCTCAACTTGGTAACCCAATCACTGTGGGAGCTGGCTTGCCTGCGATGGCGGTGTATCAGTCACCACCGCCATCGCGGGCAAGCCCGGCTCCCACATTGACCGGGTTTCAAATTGAATCAGCGGCGCGTCAATGGCTGCTGAGTGAACTTCACACCCGCCAACCCATGCTCGATCAGCGCACGAATGTTGCCATGGTCGCTGCCTTCAGGCGTGGCCAGTACCGAACGGTAATGCTCGCCAAACGCCAACAGCGCTTCCTCATCACTCAAGCCTTCCAGCAACGCCAGGCCTAGGGTCTTGCACGAACCTTCATTCTGCCCGGCGGCGTTTTCCACGTTGCCATTGGTGAACGCTTGTGGCTGGTAGTCGTAACCGGCAGCTACAAAGGCCAGGGTATCGGCAAAAACATGTTCGCCACTGTTGAGGCTGGCGCGCAGGGTGTTCAGGTCAGTCATGGGTTTTTCCTTTGGCGAATGCCGCTTGCTGTTCGGCACTGGCCTCTTGCTGGTATTGGGCTTTCCACTCGGCGTACGGCATGCCGTACACCACTTCACGGGCGTCATCGAGGCTCAGCTCGATCTGGCGCTCGTCGGCCTCGGCCTTGTACCACTTGGACAAGCAGTTGCGGCAGAAGCCCGAGAGGTTCATCAGGTCGATGTTCTGAACATCCTTGCGGCTGTCCAGGTGGGCCACCAGCCGGCGGAAGGCGGCAGCTTCGAGTTCGAGGCGTTGTTGATCGTTCATGGTACTCACTGCAAAGGTAAGGGTTAGCGACTGGCCGCCAGGGTGATCGACACCGATTCGGCAAAACGCAACGCATGGGGTTTGTCGACTTCGACTTCGGCGTACAGCACCGACGTATTGCTCATCACCAGATCGAGGATCTCCTGGGTCAGGCGCTCCAGCAGGGCAAAGCGGTTGCCTTCCACATGGGCGATGATCGCCTTGGTGATGGTGCGGTAGTTCAGCGCGTGGTCGATGTCGTTGTCACGTACGGCTTCCTGGGCGGCATACAGGATGGTCAGGTTGATCAACACATCCTGCTTGTTGAGGATTTCATCCTCGTTGATCCCGATAAACGTGCGCAGGCACAGGTCTTTGACCCGGATGCGCGCCATGCCTGGCTGAAGTTGTGGCATTGCTACTTGCTCCGTCCAATCAGTTGCAGGAACTCCATGCGCGTGGTGTTCGACTCACGGAAGGCGCCGAGCATCACCGAGGTGTTCATGGTTGAATTCTGTTTTTCCACGCCGCGCATCATCATGCACATGTGCTTGGCTTCGATCACCACCGCCACACCCGCTGCTTGAGTGACTTGCTGGATAGCGTCGGCGATTTCCCGCGTCAGGTTCTCCTGGATCTGCAGGCGCCGGGCGAACATGTCGACGATGCGCGCCAGCTTCGACAGGCCAAGGACCTTGCCGGTCGGAATATAGGCCACATGGGCCTTGCCGATAAAGGGCAGCAGGTGATGCTCGCACAGCGAATACAACTCGATGTCCTTGAGGATCACCATTTCGTCGTTGTCGGAGGCGAACAGCGCACCGTTGACGATTTCCTCCAGGTTCTGCTCGTACCCATGACACAAATACTGCATGGCCTTGGCAGCGCGCTTTGGCGTGTCGAGCAAACCTTCGCGCTCGGGGTCTTCACCCAGGCCCTTGAGGATCTCGCGGTAGTGGTGGGGCAGGGATAAGGTCATACAACATCCTCGCAAACGGCTTACTTGATATGCCGCCCGCCGTTGACGGTCAGTGTGGTACCGGTGACATACGGGTTATCCAGCAGGTAACGCACGCTCTGGTAAATCACCTCGGGGCCGGGTTCGATGCCCAGTGCCGCCTTGGCCAGGACCTTGGTGCGGTAGGCCGCGTCGTCGCCCTCGTTGAACATCACCATTGCCGGGGCAATGCCATTCACCTTGATCGTTGGTGCAAGTTGCGCGGCAAACGACAAGGTCAGGCTGTCGAGCCCGGCCTTGGTGGCGCAGTAGGCAATGTGCTGGCGGCTGCCCTTGCGGGTCACGTCATCGCTGATGTGCACGATATCCGCAGGCGTGGAGCGTTGCAGCAGGTAAGCACAATGCAGGTTGATCAGGTAGGGCGCAAGCATGTGCACACTGAACATATCGGCAAAGGCGCGGGGCTCGTCGCCGGGCGTTTCCGCCTCCCAGGCCGAAGCATTGTGGATGATCGCCCGCAGGCTCTGGGTGTGCGTCTTCAGCTCGTCGATGAAGGCGAGAATGCCCGCCTCGCAGGAGAAGTCGGCAAACACGCCAATCGCACCGCGCTCGCGCAGGGTCTGCACGCCGGGACGTTCGCTGCGGTAACTGAAAATCACCGGCTGCCCTTCGTCCAGCAGGCGCAGGGCGCAATGCAGGCCGACACGTTGGCCGGCACCGGTAATCAGGATCGGGGCGGGAGTTGAAGACATGGGAAGCTCGAGTCGCTGGCAGGCTAAAACTATACCAGCGCGCGGCCTCCCTTGTACTCAAGCGGTGGCTTCGGTGGCCTTTACCTGGGCCGGAGCCGGATGCAGCCAGCCGGCCAGCAGGTGGGTCGACAACGGAATAAAGAAGTAAACCATCAGCGGGGTCAGCGCGAGGGTGCTGACCAGCACACGGCTCAACAAACCCAACTCGCTGAGCAGCGGCTCAAGGCCGAAGTTGAACAGCAGCGACACCGGGAAAAACGCCAGCCAGATGGCCACGGCCTGCTTCCAGCGCGGCGGTCGTGCGGCGGCGGCGCCGAACCAGCCGTCGATACCGCGTACGCGATGCTCCGACGGCGCAGCAAACAGCTCACTGCCACGCCCGAGCCATGCACCACGGGATGCGGAAAACTCCCAGGCATGCAGGGTCTTTTCGTCGGCGAAGCGGAAAATAATCTGGAATTCATCATCGTTGGGCGGCGGTGCAAGCACGCCGGAGCCCAGGTAACCGGGAAAGTCCGTGGCCAATTGCTCGCCTTCGCGCAGCCAGGCCATCAACTCTTCGTAACGACCCTTGGCCACGCGGCGCGCAACCATCAGGGTAACGGGGGAGGTAGACATTGTGTATCTCCATAAGGATCGGGTGCGCTGAACCGGGTAGGTGGCGCACGAACGAAGCTGCGGGGTAAGCAGCCACGTTGAAAAAACAGGCAAGGATTATTCCTGTTTTGAAGAAATACACCAGCGACATTGGTCGGCTGGCCTAAGACCTTGAAACGGACAGTCGTATCGGCGTTAAATGGGATCCAAGTTCCTCACAGTATATTAGTGCCCTGATGTCTGTAATGACTGCTCCATGCCCCGATATCGCCCTTGGCAACTCCGCTGATTCCGATGAGCTGTTCCCGATTCGTGAAGTGGCAAGATTGACAGGCATCAACCCTGTCACCCTGCGTGCCTGGGAGCGTCGTTATGGGCTGATCCAGCCGATTCGCACCGAAAGCGGGCATCGTCTGTATTCACGCACCGACATAGAGACCGTTCATCGCATTCTCGATTGGATCGAGCGTGGCGTGGCGGTGAGCAAAGTCGGGAAAATCCTCGCCGCGACGATCAGCAAGCCGCTGTTGCGACGGTTACGCCAGCAGGCGCCGAGCATGAATGGAGCCAGTGGCAGCAGCAATTGCGAACGGCCGTCGGTGCCTTCGACGATCGGCAACTGGATCGGTTGTATGGCCAGATTTTCGCGGCATACCCGGTTGCGGTGGTTTTTCAGGACATCCTGATGCCCCTCTGGCAGCAGTTGCTGCGTCACCAGGGACTCTTTGGCCAAACCAGCGAATGGCTGTTTTTTGATGGGTTCTTGCGCAGCCGCACCTGGAAACGCCTGCAAATAGGCTGCGCTTCCCCGGCGCCCCGGGTACTACTGGCCGCAATCGCCGGAGAATGCCGAGAGCTTGAACTGTTGGTGGCAGGTTTGCTGCTGAGCAGTGACGAGTTGGCGGTCAAGGTCTTGAGCGTGGGCCAACCGATCGATGAACTGACGCTTATCTGCGAAAAAACCAAGCCACAAGCCCTCGTGGTGTTCTCCAATCACTCGCCCACCCTTGAGTTGCCCGGGCGCCTCGAGCGGCTGGCCTTGACCATCGACTGCCCGCTTTTGCTGGCCGGCGATGCGTCGGAATTGGCCCAGGAGCAACTGAAGAGGTCGCCCGTCGGCTGCCTGGGTAATGAAGGGCGGTTGATGCAGCGCCGTTTGCAGCAGTTTCTACGCGGCAGCCTGGATACCTGACGTCAGGCGTGGACTTCGGGATGAAACAGGCGGTGTTGCTGCAGGATAAACTGGCGCAGGCGCTCGGTTTCATCCACATCACTCTGGTTTAGGCGATAGGCGAACAACCCTCGGGATGTTTCCCGCTCCAGGGTGCCCCGCACCGAGATACGCTCGTACCCGGACGGGCTGAACCACAGGGAAAAGGTTTTTGGCGCCTTGATCCGCCCGCGAATTTCCACCAGCAACCCTTTGAATGACACCTCATGCACCCAGAGTGCCCCCGGCTGGCCCTTGATATTTTCCAACGGCACCGGCCCTTCAAGCGCGAGGCGCCACGGGCGAATCATCGGCCCGTCCTCGAAAATACTCGGTACACCCAGCCGCAAATGCACGGCATGAAACTCGTCTTCCACCAATTGCAGCGGAAAGGTCATTTGCTGGTTGTCGAATTGCGCCTGGAGGGTGACATGGTCATGGGCGGCCAGGCGGGTGAGCAAATCACGAATTTGCGCACCGCCATTGACCGTCAGGCTCGACGACGCGTCCCGCACGTTGAGTTGCGGGTTATGGTGCATGGTCTGAATAAAATCCAGCTCGTCCTGCGTCAAAAGCGCGTCGCGTTGCATTGATCTTGCTCAAGAAAAAGGTATTAAAACGCCATTATCTCTTTAAAGACCGCGTTTTCTAGTTTTTGTTAGATCCGCTCGTCGACTTGAGTGCCGCAAGCTCCGCCTTGAGGTCCTTCAATTGGGCCTCCAGTTGCGCGACACGCTGCTGGGCCTTGACCTGAACGGTCACATCCTTCTGCACGCCCACAACGTAGGTTTGCTTGTCGGCCGCGTTGTAAACCGTCGATAACGACAGCTCGTTCCAGAAATGCGTGCCGTCCTTGCGGTAATTGCGCAGGATTTCCCGACAGGAGCCGCCACTCTCCAAGGCTTCGCGAATCGCCATCAGCCCCGGCTGGTCACGGTCACCCGATTGCAGGAAGCGGCAATCCTGATAGAGGATTTCGTCGAGGGTGTAGCCGGTCATACGCTCGAACGCCGGGTTTACGTAAATCAGTGGCATATCCTTGCCTTCGCGCTCGGCGATAACGATGCCGTCGTTGGAAGCGTTGATCACCAGTTGCATCAGCTTGGCGTTAATCATTAGCGGTCCAGGGCTTGTCTCGGGGATTTGCAGTTTAAGACATGCCAGCAGCCTGTCCACTTGCCCTAGCTGTTAATATCCCAGGCTTTTAGTCAGCTACAGGATCAGATTGATGAAAGTCGCCATCCTTTCCGGCTCGGTGTACGGCACCGCTGAAGAAGTCGCCCGTCACGCTGCAAGCATTCTCAACGCTGCCGGTTTCGACGCCTGGCACAACCCGCGCGCCACCCTGGCCGATGTGCAGGGTTTTGCCCCCGAGGCCTTTTTAGCCGTGACCTCCACCACCGGCATGGGCGAATTGCCCGATAACCTGCAACCGCTGTATTCGACCATTCGCGACCAACTGCCGGCCGCCTGGCGCGGACTGCCGGGCGCGGTGATCGGCCTGGGCGACGCCAGCTATGGCGACACCTTCTGCGGCGGCGGCGAGCAAATGCGCGAGCTGTTTGCCGAGTTGGGCGTGCACGAAGTGCTGCCGATGCTGCGCCTGGACGCCAGCGAAAGCGTGACCCCGGAAGCCGACGCCGAGCCGTGGCTGGCCGAGCTGGTTACTGCACTGCGCGGTTGACCGGAAACTCGCGCAACAACGCCAGCCAGGCCTGGGCGGCTTTCGACAGATAGGCGCCCTCACGCCAGATAAAGGCAATGTCCCAGCGCAGGTATTCCGGTGCCTTGAGCGTCAGGCGCACCACGCCGGGCCTTACCAGGCCCCGGGCTACTACGCTGGGCAGCAGCACCACGCCTTGGCCGGCGGCTACCAATGCGGCGAGAAAATCCGCCTGGCCACTGCGCCCGCTTTCCTTCGGGGTAAAGCCCACCTGCTGACAGGCCTGCAACAGGCGGTCGTTCAATACAAAACTGCGCTGGTACATCAGGAACGGCGTATCAGCCAGTTCTTCCAGGCGGATGTGCGCGTTATCGGCCAGCGGGTGATCCATGGGCAGCAGGGCGTCCAGCGGCTCATCGCAGAATGCCTGCCAGGCGAATGCCGGGTCGCTGGGCATCAAGCTACCGCCCACCTCCAGTTCTCCACTCAAGATTGCCTGCTCGATGCTGCGGCTGCCGCCTTCCAGCAATTGGATGGTGACGTTCGGATAACGCCGGCGGTATTCAGCAAACAACCCGGCAAACAGCGTGTCGCCACCCAACTGCGGCAAGCCCATGCGCAGTTCGCCACGGGTCAGCTGATTCAAGTCATCCAGCTCACTGAGCAACTCGGCTTGCTGGCGCAGCATCGCTTCTGCCCGCTGCAACACCACTTGCCCGGCCGCCGTCAGGCGAATCTGCGAACCCAGGCGATCCAGCAGCGGCGTGCCCAGGCTTTGTTCCAATTGCGCCACCTGCTTGCTGACCGCGGACTGGCTGATGTGCAGGGTTTTACCGGCTTGGGTAAAACCGCCCCGGTGGATCACTTCGACAAAGCTGCGCAGCTGTTTGAATTCCATTCGCCTGATTCCAGTTTGGAATAGATTGCAGTCTAACAATTCGCTGTGGAGATGCCAGGCGCCTCTTTAAAATGGGTGCCCTGGGAGGACCCAAAGCTCATGAAACGTTTCACCTTCAAATTCGTCGGTCGGTTGCTGGCTGAACTGATCATCCTGCTGGCCATTTACTTTCTGGGCTGCCAACTGGCGGCCTGGCTGAGCTGGCCTATTCCCGGTGGCGTAGTCGGCCTGGGCCTGTTGCTGCTGACCTTCGCCACTGGCCTGGTCAAGCCGGCGGCCCTGCAATTGGGCGCCGGTGTGTTGATGGCGGAGATGCTGCTGTTCTTCATTCCTGCGTTGATGAGCCTCTTGGACTACGGCGGCCTGGTAAAGCACGACGGCTGGCGGATCATGTTGGTGATCGGTTTCAGCACCTTGTCGGTAATGCTGGTGACGGCGTTTACCGTCGAATTCGTCTGCCGCTGGAAGCTGCGCCATGAAGCTTGAGCTGATGCCGATGTTCTGGCTGGCGCTGACCCTCGGCGCCTACGCCTTCAGCCGCTGGATCTACCGGCGCACCGGGCGTTACCTGCTGTCGCCGCTGATCCTGGTGCCCGCGCTGTTACTGGCCGTGGCCGTGCCGATGAAGACGGCCTATGCCGAATACTCCACCGACACCCACTGGCTGATGCTGGTGCTGGGCCCGGTGACCGTGGCGTTCGCCATTCCGATCTGGCAACAGCGCCAATTGCTGATGCGTCATTGGTCAGCGTTGTTGCTGGGGATGGTGGCGGGCAGCGCGGCGTCCATTGGCACTTCGTACGGCCTGGCCAAAGCCTTGGCACTCGACAGCTCGGTGACAATGTCATTGGTGCCCCGTTCGATCACCACGCCGTTCGCCATGCCGGTGTCTTCCGACTTGGGTGGCGTGCCGGAGCTGACGGCCGTATTCGTGATGTTCACCGGAGTGTTCGGCGCCATGCTCGGCGGTGTACTGCTCAAGTGGCTGCCGTTGCGCACGCCATTGGCTCGCGGCGCGTTGTTCGGCGTGGGCGCTCATGGCGCCGGCGTCAGCCGTGCCCATGAAGTGGGGGGCGAGGAGGGCTCGGTGGCGGGCCTGGTAATGGTGCTGACCGGGTTGCTCAACCTGTTTGCCGCGCCTTTATTGGCGTCGCTTCTCTGACACGCATTGAGCAAATTCGAACTATTCTCAGGACTGACCCGCTCGGTCATCAAGGTGGCTGCCAATGCAACTACGGCAGCCTCGACGTCTGACTAGACTGCCTCTTCTGCCTGGATTGCCCCTTCACTCAAAAAAATAATAAAGCGCGCCAAGGAGGTCATGCCGTGAGCCTAGCTACTGTTCAATCGATACACAGCGTAAAAGATCAGGTCAGCGCTGCCGAATGGCAGACCCGCGTCGACCTCGCCGCGTGCTACCGACTGGTGGCGATGCACGGTTGGGATGACCTGATTTTCACCCATATCTCGGCCAAGGTGCCGGGCACCGAAGACTTCCTGATCAACCCTTATGGGCTGATGTTCCACGAGATCACCGCGTCGAGCCTGGTGAAGGTCGACCAGGCCGGCAACAAGCTGATGGACAGTCCCTACGAGGTCAACCCGGCGGGCTACACCATCCACAGCGCGGTACACGAAGTTCGCCACGACGTGGTCTGCGTGCTGCACACCCACACCGCTTCCGGCATCGCCGTTTCCGCGCAGAAGCAAGGTGTGTTGCCCATCAGCCAGCAATCCTTGTTTGTGCTGTCCAGCCTGGCCTACCACGCCTACGAAGGGGTGGCGCTGAACCACGAGGAAAAGGCCCGCTTGCAGGCTGACCTTGGCGAAAACAATTTCCTGATGCTGCACAACCACGGCCTGCTGACCTGTGGCGCCAGCATCGCCGATACGTTCCTGATGATGTTCATCTTCCAGCGCACCTGCGATATCCAGGTAATGGCGCAGAACGGTGGTGCGGAATTGATCACGATTGCACCACAGATATTGGCCGGTGCCCGGGCGATGATCGCCGGGGTCACCAAAAGCGCCCAAGGCATGGGCGGCGCGCTGGCCTGGCCGGCGCTGCTGCGCAAACTGGACGCACTCGACCCCGGGTATAAAAGCTGATGCCACTCGCCGAGATCCCGCTGCGCATCTGGCGCCAGCGCGCCCAGAGCTTCGAGTTTCGCGGCCGCACCATTCGGTACTGGGTGGCGGGGCAGGGCGAGCCGTTGCTGCTGATCCATGGTTTTCCTACCGCCAGTTGGGACTGGCATTACCTCTGGCAGCCGTTGGCCCAGCGCTATCAAGTGATTGCGTGCGACATGCTGGGGTTTGGCGATTCGGCCAAGCCGTTGGATCACACCTATTGCCTGCTGGAGCAGGCGGATTTGCAGCAGGCGTTGCTGGAGCATCTTTGGGTGCAGCAGCCGGTGCATGTGCTGGCTCATGATTACGGTGACAGTGTTGCGCAGGAATTGTTGGCGCGGCATTACGAAGGGCGGTTTCAGATGGCCAGTGGTGTGTTTCTCAACGGTGGGTTGTTTCCGGAGACGCATCGTCCGGCGTTGGTGCAGAAGCTGTTGCTGAGCCCGTTGGGGTGGATGATCGGGCGGGCGTTTGGGCGTAATGCGCTGGCCAATAGTTTCGGGCAGATTTTCGGGCCTTCGACCCGGCCCAGTGAAAGTGCGCTGGATGATTTCTGGAGCTTGATCGAGAGCCAGGATGGGCCGCGGATTTTGCACAAGTTGATTGCGTATATTCCTCAGCGTCGGCGGCAGCGGGATCGATGGGTGGCGGCCATGCAGCGGGGGGAGGTGCCGTTGCGGGTGATCGATGGGGAGGTTGATCCGATTTCTGGGGGGCATATGGTTCAGCGGTATCGTGAACTGGTGCCGCATGCGGATACGGTGTTGCTGGCGAATATTGGGCACTATCCGCAGATTGAGGCGCCGGTGCAGGTGTTGAAGCATTATCTGGCGTTTCGGGAGGGGCTTGGGGTGGGGGCTTCTCGGGTGGCTTATTCTTGATTGGGGTTGAGTACATATCCGTTATTTAGGTAACGGCCACCTATGGTTCCGCTCTTACAGCGGCTCACTTTGGAAAAGCCCCAAAGTAAGCAAAGGGCTCTGCCCCGCCTGTCGGCACCTCGCCTAGGCTCGGTGTTCCCTCACTCCGGCATTGCTCCGCGGGCCGCCGCGACGGGCCATCCATGGCCCGGCGCGGCTAAACCGGCGTCCTGCCGGTTTACCCGCTCCGCAATACCTGCGTTCGGCCTCGGGCTTATTGGGGCAGTCAGATCAAGATCAAAAGCAAAAGCACAGCGGCCTCCCGGCCGGCTTGAGTGTTAAAAGCAAAAGCAAAGACCAGAGCGAAAACAGATCTGCTTTTCTGTGGGAGCGGGCTTGCTCGCGAAAAACCTGAGAGCGCCGCGTTCATCCAGAATGCCCGCGTCATCGTTAACGACCTTCGCGAGCAAGCCCGCTCCCACATTTTTTGGACCGTGCCCGCTTTAGATTTTGATTTTGCTTTTAACACTCAAGCCGGCCGGTAGGCCGCTGTGCTTTTGCTTTTGATCTTGATCTTAGGCGCCCCGTTAAACCACGCTGGCCGAACGCAGGCTTTGGAGCGTGGGTAACCTGGCAGGACGCCAGGTTAGCCGTCCTGGGCCAGGGATGGCCCATGACGGCGGCCCACGGTCCAAAGCCGGAGTGAGGGCACACCGAGCCTAGGCGAGGAGCCGAGTGGTGGGGCAAGAGCGTTTTGCTTACTTTTGCGCTCTTCAAAAGTGAGCCGCTGTAAGAGCGGAACCATAAGCCGCCGTTACCTAAATAACGGATATGTACCCCATCCAACCCACACCAATCATCCCCCAGCCTTATCGCGCACCATTCACCCCCAACCGTATTTATTGTGACCACAAGCCCCGTGCCTGACACTCAACCCATCCACCCCTAACCCCCCCTGGAGTCCCCAATGAGTGAGCCTGTGCAGTTCCAAGACAAGGTCGTGATCGTCACCGGTGCCGGCGGCGGACTGGGTCGCGCCCACGCACTGCTGTTCGCCAAACACGGCGCCAAAGTGCTGGTCAACGACCTTGGCGGCTCAACCCAGGGCGAAGGCGCCAACGCCTCGGCGGCCGACCGCGTCGTCGCCGAAATCCGCGAGGCCGGCGGTATCGCCGAAGCCAACCACGACTCCGTCACCGACGGCGACAAAATCGTCCAGAACGCCCTCGACGCCTTCGGCCGCATCGACGTCGTCGTCAACAACGCCGGGATCCTGCGGGACAAAACCTTCCACAAAATGGAAGACAGCGACTGGGACCTGGTCTACCGCGTTCACGTCGAAGGCGCCTACAAAGTCACCCGCGCCGCCTGGCCCCACCTGCGCGAACAAGCCTACGGCCGCGTGATCTTCACCGCCTCGACCTCAGGCATTTACGGTAACTTCGGCCAGTCCAACTACGGCATGGCCAAGCTCGGCCTGTACGGCCTGACCCGAACCCTGGCGCTGGAAGGCCGCAAGAACAACATCCTGGTCAACGCCATCGCGCCCACCGGCGGCACACGCATGACCGAAGGCCTGATCCCGCCGCAAGTCTTCGAACGCCTCAAGCCGGAACTGGTCAGCCCGCTGGTGGTGTACCTGGGCAGCGAGGCATGCCAGGAAACCTCCGGGCTGTTCGAGGTGGGCGGTGGCTGGATCGGCAAGACCCGCTGGGAGCGCAGCCTGGGGGTTGGCTTCGACCCTGAGGCAGGGTTCTCGCCGGATGACGTCGCCGCCCACTGGCAGCAAATCTGCGATTTTGAAGGGGCCGCTCACCCCAAGGACAACATCGAAGCCTTGAAAGAGATGATGGCCAACCTGCAGAAATACAGCCTGTGATCGTTGCATGAAAAAGTTTTAATCAACCGGGGCGCCATGGCGCCCCGGTTTATTTCAGGCATAAAAAAAGCCGCTGCAAAGGCAGCGGCTGAAGTAAGACGTTTGATCAAGGAGCAATAAATCAACGTCAGTGAACACCGGTAACAGATTGAAAATAGTGATCAATCCATAAAATCGTGCTGTTCTTCCAGGTCCTGGAAGCGGGCGGTTTGCCCTGAAAGCCAAGCAAGAATAGGCTTTTGTTACAGAATGAAAAATAGCGATTCGAGACAAGGACTGTTACAAAACCGGCAACAGTGGCAATAAGGCCTCATCCATCCTCCTGATAATCCTCCATCCATCTCGTCCATACCCTCGCCAATACCCCGGCCAGAGCGCCTTTTCATCCTTTCGAGCGACAACACGAATACCTCCTTGGTGCGCTTATCGCTCCTGATCGCGGGCAGTAGGGTGGGGCCTTCTGTCACACCACCGGGGAAGACGCATGACAAGAACAACAATGCGCGCCATCTTCAGGCCACAGGCGCTGGCCGCTGCGGTTGCTTTGGGTTGCTGTGCCCAGGCGCAGGCTGTTTCGTTCAACATCGGCGAGATCGAAGGGCAATTCGATTCCTCGCTGTCGGTCGGTGCCAGCTGGGGCATGCGCGACGCCGACAAAAAGCTGGTGGGCGTTCCCAACGGCGGCACCGGCCAGGCTTCCACCGGCGATGACGGTCGCCTGAACTTCAAGAAGGGCGAGACCTTCTCCAAGATCTTCAAGGGCATCCACGACCTGGAGCTCAAGTACGGCGACAGCGGCGTGTT
The DNA here is from genome assembly GCF_052682255.1 of Pseudomonas sp. 32A. Classification (NCBI taxonomy): domain Bacteria; kingdom Pseudomonadati; phylum Pseudomonadota; class Gammaproteobacteria; order Pseudomonadales; family Pseudomonadaceae; genus Pseudomonas; species Pseudomonas sp. 32A. Next base: position 859,437 of record NZ_JBQYLY010000001.1, read on the forward strand.
CGTGCGCGGCAAGTACTGGTACGACTTCGAACTGCAGGACGAAGACCGCGAATTCAAGCAGATCAGCAATAACCACCGCGACGAGGGCGCACGCTCTTCCGGCTACGAATTACTCGACGCGTTTGTCTATCACAACTATTCCATCGGCGATTTGCCGGGCAACGTGCGCGTCGGCAAGCAGGTGGTCAGTTGGGGTGAAAGTACGTTCATCGGCAACTCCATCAACAGCATTAACCCCATCGACGTTTCCGCGTTCCGCCGGCCCGGCGCCGAGATCAAGGAAGGGCTGATTCCGGTCAACATGGTGTTTGCTTCCCAAAGCCTCACCAACCAACTGAGTGTGGAAGGTTTCTACCAGTTGAACTGGGAAAACACCGTGGTGGACAACTGCGGCACCTTCTTCGGCAACGACGTGGTGGCCCATGGCTGCAACGGCAACTACACCGTCGGCAGCCCGGCGATTGCGCCGTTGCAACCAGTGGCGGCGGCGTTTGGCCAGGGCTTCCAGGTCACGAACGAAGGCGTGGTGGTGCAGCGTGCAAAAGACCGCGAGGCGCGCGATGGCGGCCAGTTCGGGATGGCGCTGCGCTGGCTGGGGGATGACACGGAGTACGGCCTGTACTTTATGAACTACCACAGTCGCACACCCACCGTCGGTACCATCACCGCCAACACCAACCTGGCTACCATTGGCCGTATCGTCAATGCCGCCAACGGGATTGCCCCGGGTTCCGGGTCTGGGCTGGCGCAAAGCACGATGCTCGGTCGCGGCCAGTATTACCTCGACTATCCGGAAAACATTCGCCTGTTCGGCGCCAGCTTCTCGACCACCTTGCCCACCGGCACGGCCTGGACCGGCGAAATCAGCTACCGCCCGAATGCCCCCGTACAACTCAACACCACCGACCTGACGCTGGCCCTGGTCAACCCGATTGCCGGTAACGCCGCGTCACCGATCGCCAGTTCCTTCGGTGCCGACAACGCCGGCTATCGCCGCAAGGAAATCACCCAGATCCAGAGCACCATGACCCAATTCTTCGACCAGGTACTGGGCGCCGAACGCCTGACCCTGGTGGGCGAAGCGGCCTTCGTGCATGTGGGCGGGCTGGAGGCGAAATCCAAGCTGCGTTACGGCCGTGACTCGGTCTACGGCCAATACGGCTTCGGCGGCGACACCGACGGTTTTGTCACGGCCAACTCCTGGGGTTATCGCGCCCGGGCCATCCTCGATTACAACAACGTGTTCGCCGGGGTCAACCTCAAGCCCAACGTGTCGTGGTCCCAGGACGTCAGCGGCTACGGCCCCAACGGCCTGTTCAACGAAGGCGCCAAGGCCATCAGCGTCGGCGTGGACGCGGACTACCGCAACACCTACACCGCGAGCCTGAGCTACACCGACTTTTTTGGCGGTGACTACAACACCCTCACCGACCGCGACTTCATCGCCCTCAGCTTTGGCGTGAACTTCTGATTTGGCTTAAAGAAGGACAAAAGACTATGCGCAAGATGATTCTGCAATGCGGCATGTTGGCACTGAGCCTGTTGGCGGCCAACGTAATGGCCGCGGTGTCGCCGGAAGAAGCGGCCAAACTTGGCACCAGCCTGACCCCGGTGGGTGCCGAAAAGGCCGGTAACGCTGACGGCTCGATCCCGGCATGGACCGGTGGTATCCCGAAAAACGCCGGGGCGGTGGACAGTAAAGGCTTCCTTGCCGACCCGTTCGCCAGTGAAAAACCGCTGTTCGTGATCACCGCCGCCACGGTCGACAAGTACAAGGACAAACTGTCCGAAGGCCAGGTGGCGATGTTCAAGCGCTACCCGCAAACCTACAAGATCCCGGTGTACCCGACCCACCGCACGGTCAACCTGCCGCCGGAGATCTACGAGTCGATCAAGCGCAGCGCGCTCAATGTGCATGCGATCAACGACGGCAATGGCCTGGAGAACTTCACCGGCAACCGCTACTACGCGTTCCCGATTCCGAAGAACGGCGTTGAGGTGCTGTGGAACCACATCACCCGTTACCACGGCGGCAACCTGCGCCGCATCATTACCCAGGCCACGCCGCAGACCAACGGCAGCTACACGCCGATCCGCTTCGAAGAAGAAGTGGCCGTGCCGCAGCTGATCCCGGACATGGATCCGGTCAAGGGCGCCAACGTGCTGACCTTCTTCAAGCAATCGGTGACTGCCCCGGCGCGCTTGGCCGGCAACGTGCTGCTGGTGCATGAAACCCTTGACCAGGTGAAGGAACCGCGGCTGGCCTGGGTCTACAACGCCGGCCAGCGCCGGGTGCGCCGTGCACCGCAGGTGGCCTACGATGGGCCGGGCACCGCGGCCGACGGCCTGCGTACCTCGGATAACTTCGACATGTTCTCCGGCGCCCCGGACCGCTACGACTGGAAGTTGGTGGGCAAGAAGGAGATGTACATCCCCTACAACAGCTACAAGCTCGACTCGCCGACCCTCAAGTACGACGACATCATCAAGGCCGGCCACATCAACCAGGATTTGACCCGTTACGAGCTGCACCGGGTCTGGGAGGTGGTGGGTACCGTCAAGCCGAGCGAGCGGCACATCTACGCCAAGCGTCACATGTACATCGACGAAGACAGCTGGCAAGTGGCATTGGTGGATCACTACGACGGCCGTGGCCAGCTGTGGCGGGTCGCAGAAGGCCACGCGCAGTTCTACTACGACCACCAGGTGCCGGCCTACACCGTCGAAACCCTGTACGACATCATCGCCGGGCGCTACATCGCCCTGGGGATGAAGAACGAAGAGAAGAGCAGCTTCGTGTTCGGCTTTGCGGCCAAGGCGGCGGACTACACGCCGGCGGCATTGCGCTCTGAAGGCGTGCGCTGAAACCTGATTGAAATAAGGTCAAACTGTGGGAGCTGGCTTGCCTGCGATAGCGGTGTATCAGTAACAGATACCTAACCTGAAACACCGCTATCGCAGGCAAGCCAGCTCCCACACTGGAAAGCATTTCAACGCTGAATCTCATGCCGGGTTGCCTTTAGGCTCCCGGCTTTTTTATGCCCGGCAATCAGCCTGCTGAATACTCCTCAACAACCGCCAGCCACAGGACTAGGGTAGGGCGCACGCCGCCTAATAATAAAAAACAGGGACGCAGTAATGACCGCCATGACCCGTTGTCTGGATCGTCCTGGATTCATGCCACGCTTGTCTCCCCATCATCTGCTGCGCCCGCGCTTGTCCGGGCCGTTGCTCAACGCCTCGGCGCGGGTGAAGTTGCTCTGCGCCCCGGCCGGCAGCGGCAAGAGCGCGCTGCTTGCCGAATGCGCATTACAGGCACCTGCGGATTGCCAGGTGTATTGGTTGCCGCTGAATGGCGCCGTTCTGGATTTGTGTCAGCGTCTGGCCCAAAGCCTCGGCCTGGATTGTGTCGATGAAGCCTCGCTGCTGCTGGCCCTCAACCGCTGGCAGGCGCCGGCCTGGCTGTTTCTCGATGACTTCTGCCGGGTGCCGGCGCCTGAACTGGATGCGTTGCTCGATCGCATTCTGGCGGCCAGCAGTCCCGTTTTAACCTGGTGGATTGGCGCACGGCGGCGGCCGGCGTGCAACTGGCCACGGCTGTTGCTCGACGATGAATTGTGGGAGTGCAACGCAGCCGAGCTGGCGTTTGATCACTCCGAGATCCAGCACTTGGCCGGGCCCTGCTTCGACAAGGTGCTTAAGTTCAGCGCCGGCTGGTGCGCCGGCGTGCGCATCGCGTTGCTTGAGAGCGACGGGCACCCCGAAAAAACCTTGCTCGATTACCTGCAGCACGAGCTGTTCAGCGGCCTGGCCCCGGAGTTGGCCGAAGCCTGGCGCGTGCTTGCGCACCTGCCACGTTTCAACCCGAGCCTGTGTGATCATCTGTTCGGCTTCGGTGATTATCTGCGTGACTTGCAGACGTTGGGCGCCTTTATCGAACCCTGGGAAGACACCACCGACTGGCTGCAAATCTTCCCGCCGTTGGCGCAGCTCATGCGCGACGAACCCTGGCCGGCCAAGCGCTCCTGGCACCGTCGCGCCTGCCAATGGTTTACCGCCGCCGAGGACTGGCAGGCCGCGTTTGAGCAGGCGCTGCTGGCCGAAGAGTACGAAGTGGCCGTGAGCCTGTTGCAGCACTTCAGTTTTGAAGACCTGTTCCGCCAGCAAAATGCGGTGCTTTTGTTGCGCCTGCATGAGCAGCATGGCGATGAATTGATGCTGGGGTCGGCGCAGCTGGTGGGCTTGGTCACGGCGGCGTTGCTGTTTGCCGGGCGCTTCGATCAGGCGGCGTTGTGCATCGATCAACTGGCGCGTTTCACCCCGCAACCGACTGCGCATTCGCAGCGCTATCTGCTGGCCCGCTGGCAGGCGCAATGGGGTTGGTTGTTACACCTGGGAGGCGAAGCCGCACGCGCTCGGGAACATTTTCTGGAAGCCCTGCAAGACTTGCCCGAGAGCGCCTGGACGTCGCGCTTGATGTGCCTGTCGGGCCTGACCCAGCAAGCCTTGCTGCGTGGCGAGTTGGACGTCGCCCAGTCGTTGAACCGTGAAGCACTTTGCCTGGCGCGTTCCCACGGCTCATTGCTGCTGGAGGCGTTGCTGGAACTCGATCATGCGCAGTTGCTGGAGCAGCGCGGCGCGCCGTATCGGGCCCAGAGCCTGCTGGAAAACGTGCAGCGCATGCTGGTGCAACAGCGGCTTAAAGCCGGGCCGTTGATGGGGCGGATTTCCTTGCGGCGTGGGCATCTGGCCTTGCGCCAGGGGCACGACGCCGTGGCGGCCGAATGCTTCGAATCCGGCCTGGGCATGTGCCTGCACAGCCAGGACAAACGCGTGCTCTATGGCTACCTCGGTCTGGCTTTATTGGCCGCCAACAAAGGCGATTACGCCGAGGCGTTTATCCAGTTGCGGGACGCCGAGCGCCTGATGCAGCAACGCCAGGTGCCCGACACCGTGTACCGCGCTGTGCTGCTGTTGCTCAGTGGGCATTTCTGGCTGCAACAGGGCCGCGCAGAACTGACCCTGGAAGCAGTGACCCGCGTGCTGCGGCACTACCGCGGGCCAAAGGCCAAACAGGCGCCGCCGGCCACCCTGGAGTTGATCCCGCGCCTTGAGTATTTGCAGGTGCTGGCGGAAGTGAAATTACGCCGCGCCGAAGAGCCTGTCGTCCGCTTGAGTGCGTTACTGGAGACTTCCCGTCAGCGCGGCATGCTGTGCCTGGAAGCGGAATTGCAGTTGGTGTTGGGAGAGGTGGCCTGGCAAGTCGGCGATCGACCGTTGGCCGTGCGCTCACTGGAGGCCGGGTTGGAGCTGGCGGGGCGTTGCCAGGTGCAACAGGCGATTCGCGAGTTGCGCCTCAGGCAGCCTGGGTTGTTGAGTGCGTTGGGGCTGGAGCCGCAAGAGTGTCTGGCGACGGCGGGGGAAAACCCTCTGAGCCAGCGCGAGCTTGAGGTGCTGCAATTGATTGCCCAGGGCAATTCCAATCTGGAAATTGCCGGGCGGTTGTTTATCTCGCTGCACACGGTGAAAACCCATGCGCGGAGGATTCATAGCAAGTTGGGGGTGGAGCGGCGTACCCAGGCGGTGGCCAAGGCCAAAACCTTGGGATTGATGGCCTGAAGCCAAGCGCTATTTCTCAAACAATGAAGATCAAATGTGGGAGCGGGCTTGCTCGCGAATGCGGTCTGTCAGTTAAAGCCTCAGTGACTGATACACCGCATTCGCGAGCAAGCCCGCTCCCCCATTTGGTTCTGTTGTGTGCCTGGCAGTTTGAGTTACGGCTGATAACCCATCCGCCAACTCACCGCCTGGGTCGCCGCCAACAAACGCTTCGCCGCCGGGCCGTCTTCGTCGGCATGGAACAGCGAAGTCGGCCCCACCACGGTCAATACCGCCGCCACCTGCCCGACCGCGTTGAACACCGGCGCCGACAACGCGTCCACACCCGGCATCAGCAAACCGTGCACAAAGTGCAGGCCGCGCTGGCGGATCTGCTCGCAGGTGGTGGCGTAGGCCTGGTCATCCGCCAACGCATGGGCGATACCCGCCTGAATCTCTCGCTCGCGCAAGTCCACGGTTTCCCGCGACGGCAGGAAGGCGCTGAACACCAGCCCTGTGGATGAACTGAGCAGCGGCAACACCGAGCCCAATTGCGTCACCACCGTTACCGCGCGCACCGCCGGCTCGATGTGCACCACGGTCGCGCCCTGGTTGCCCCAAACGGCCAGGAAGCAGGTTTCATTCAACTCGTCCCGCAGTTCCGCCAGGGGCAGGGCGGCGACTTTCAGCACGTCCATGCTGCCCAGCGCGGCAAGGCCCACGCGCAAGGCTTCGCGGCCCAGGCCGTAATGGTTGGTGGCGGTGTTCTGTTCGGCAAAACCTGAAGCGATCAGCGCCTGCAAGTAGCGGTGGACCTTGCTCGCCGGCATTTGCACGTGCTCGGCCAGGCGCGACAACGAGGTGGCCGGCGACAGTTCGGCCAGGGCCTTGAGGATGTCGGTGCCCACTTCAGCCGAGCGGACTTTCTGTTTACCGGTGTCGCGAGAGGCGGGCGGCTTTTCCATGGAAGGCATGAATCCGAAAGACGAATGGGCGTCTTTATAGCTTGACGGTCAACAGGTATCAAATTACGTTATGCGTAACTGGATTACGATAAAAACAACTTCTGCTCAGAGGATGATCCATGACCCTCGAATACCAATCAGGCTTCGGCAATGAATTTGCCAGCGAAGCCTTGCCCGGCGCACTGCCGGTCGGCCAGAACGCCCCGCAAAAAGCGCCCTACGGTCTGTACACCGAACTCTTTTCCGGCACTGCCTTCACCATGGCCCGCAGCGAAGCCCGGCGCACCTGGTTGTACCGCATCCAGCCGTCGGCCAATCACCCGGCGTTCGTCAAGCTGGAACGGCAATTGGCCGGTGGCCCGCTTGGAGCGGTGACGCCTAATCGCCTGCGCTGGAACCCGCTGGATATTCCCGCTGAGCCGACAGATTTCATCGACGGGCTTGTAGGCATGGTCGCCAACTCGGGGTCGGAAAAGCCCTCAGGCATCAGCATCTACAACTACCGCGCCAATCGCTCCATGGACCGCGTGTTCTTCAACGCCGACGGCGAACTGTTGATCGTTCCTGAGCAGGGCCGCCTGCGCATTGCCACCGAACTGGGTGTGCTGGACGTAGAGCCGCTGGAAATTGTCGTGCTGCCCCGCGGCCTGAAATTCCGCGTCGAGCTGCTGGATGCACAAGCCCGCGGCTACGTCGCTGAAAACCACGGCGCGCCACTGCGCCTGCCGGACCTCGGGCCGATCGGTAGCAATGGCCTGGCCAACCCACGGGATTTCCTCACCCCCGTCGCCCATTACGAAGACCTCAAGCAACCCACCACGCTGGTGCAGAAATTCCTCGGTGAACTCTGGGGCTGCCAGCTGGACCATTCGCCGCTGAACGTGGTGGCGTGGCACGGCAACAACGTGCCGTACAAATACGACCTGCGCCGTTTCAACACCATCGGCACCGTGAGTTTCGATCACCCGGACCCGTCGATCTTTACCGTATTGACCTCGCCCACCAGCGTGCACGGCCTGGCCAACCTCGACTTCGTGATCTTCCCGCCCCGCTGGATGGTTGCCGAAAACACCTTCCGGCCACCGTGGTTCCACCGCAACCTGATGAACGAATACATGGGCCTGATCCAGGGCGCCTACGATGCCAAGGCCGAAGGCTTCGTGCCCGGCGGCGCGTCGTTGCACAGCTGCATGAGCGCCCATGGCCCGGATGGCGAAACCTGCACCAAGGCCATCAACGCGACGCTTGAGCCCCACAAGATTGATAACACCATGGCCTTCATGTTCGAGACCAGCCAGGTGCTGCGCCCTACACAATTCGCGCTGGAATGCTCACAGCTGCAACCTTCTTACGACGCTTGCTGGGCCTCGCTCCCTGCAACCTTCAACCCGAATCGGAGATAACCCATGACTCAGCCTAATCTCACCCGCAGTTGGGTGGCTTCCGCCAACGGTCACCGGGATTTCCCGCTGCAAAACCTGCCGTTGGGTGTGTTCAGCGTTAACGGCGCTGCACCGCGCAGTGGCGTGGCGATTGGCGAGCACATTTTTGACCTGCATGCCGCGTTGGAATTTTTTGACGGCGAGGCCCGTCGCGCGGTTGAAGCCACCGCTGGCGGTCAACTGAACGCGTTTTTCGAACTCGGTCGTGGCCCTCGTGTGGCCTTGCGTGAACGTCTGCTGGAACTGCTGGCGGAAGGCAGCGACCTGCAAGGCAAACTGCAAGCTGCGCTGCACCCGGCTGCCGATTGCCAGATGCACCTGCCGGCCAAAATCAATGATTACACCGACTTCTACGTGGGCATCGAGCACGCGCAAAACGTCGGCAAATTGTTCCGCCCGGACAACCCGCTGCTGCCCAACTACAAGTACGTGCCGATCGGTTATCACGGCCGTGCGTCGACCATTCGCCCATCGGGCACCGACGTGCGCCGCCCTAAAGGCCAGACGCTGCCAGCCGGTCAAACCGAGCCGACCTTCGGCCCTTGCGCACGCCTGGACTACGAGCTGGAGCTGGGCATCTGGATCGGCCAGGGCAATGCCATGGGCGACTCGATTGCCATTGGTGACGCCGCTGATCATATCGCCGGTTTCTGCCTGCTCAACGACTGGTCGGCGCGGGATATCCAGGCCTGGGAATACCAGCCGCTGGGCCCGTTTCTGTCGAAGAGTTTTATCACCAGCATTTCGCCATGGGTGGTGACGGCTGAAGCCCTCGAACCCTTCCGCAAGGCACAACCGGCGCGCCCTCAAGGCGACCCGCAACCCCTGCCGTACCTGCTGGACAAGCGCGACCAGGCGGCCGGTGGTTTTGATATCGAACTGGAAGTGCTGCTGACCACCGCCTCGATGCGTGAGCAGAACCTGCCGGCCCATCGCTTGACCTTGAGCAACACCCAGCACATGTACTGGACCGTCGCGCAGATGGTTGCGCACCACAGCGTCAACGGCTGCCAGTTGCAGGCCGGTGACCTGTTCGGTTCGGGCACCTTGTCGGGGCCGGAAGCCGGTCAGTTCGGTAGCCTGCTGGAAATCACCGAGGGCGGTAAAAAAACGATCGAATTGGCCTCCGGCGAAGTGCGTAAATTCCTCGAAGACGGCGACGAAATCATCCTGCGTGCTCGCTGCAGCCGCGACGGGTTTGCCTCCATCGGCTTCGGCGAATGCCGGGGTACCGTGGTCGCGGCGCGCTGAGAGGGCAGGGCCATGGAACTCTATACCTACTACCGCTCCACTTCGTCCTACCGGGTGCGGATCGCGTTGGCCCTCAAGTGCCTGGACTTCACCGCCGTGCCGGTCAACCTGCTGGTGCCCAAGGGCGGCGCCAACCATCAGCCGGAGTACCTGGCGATCAACCCGCAAGGTCGTGTACCGGCCTTGCGCACGGATGATGGTGATGTGTTGATTCAGTCGCCGGCGATCATCGAGTACCTGGAGGAACGTTATCCACAGGTGCCGTTGCTCTCCAGGGATCTGGCAACCCGTGCCCATGAGCGCGCGGTGGCGTCGATCATCGGTTGCGACATTCATCCGCTGCACAACTCCAGTACCCAGAATCTGCTCAAACAGTGGGGGCACGATGAGGCGCAAGTGTTGGAGTGGATCGGGCACTGGATCAGCCAGGGCTTGGCGGCGGTTGAGCAGTTGATCGGCGATCAGGGTTACTGCTTTGGTGAGCAGCCGGGGATGGCGGATACGTTCTTGATTCCACAGTTGTACGCGGCGGAGCGGTTCAAGGTGTCGCTGGCGGCGTACCCGCGCATTCAGCGAGTGGCGGGGTTGGCGGCGCAGCATCCGGCGTTCATGGCGGCTCATCCCGCCAACCAACCGGATACCCCTCCAGTCTGATCGTTCCCACGCTCTGCGTGGGAATGCCGCCCTGGACGCTCTGCGTCCGTGACGCGGAGCGTCACCTGATTCATTCCCACGCGGAGCGTGGGAACGATCTACAACGATCTACACCACTATAAAAACAATACAGGTCCCTTGCGATGCACAATCAGATTGCCAGCTTTCGTGCGGCACTCGACGCCCGTCCGGTGTCGCGCTATCAGTGGTTGATTCTCCTGTTGCTGGCACTGTTGCTGGTCACCGACGGCTACGACGCCCAGGTCCTGGGCTACGTGGTCCCGGCGCTGGCCAAGGACTGGGGCCTGGAAAAAGCCGCGTTCGGCCCGGTGTTCAGCGCCAACCTGCTGGGGCTGACGCTGGGCTCCCTGGCCGTCACGCCGCTGGCGGATCGCTTCGGGGTGCGGCGCATCCTGCTGTGCTGTGTGTTGATCTACGCCAGCCTCACGGTGCTGATGGTGTTCGCCAATTCCCTGAATACCCTCATGGCCGCGCGCTTTATCTGCGGCATCGGCATGGGCGGTGCGATGCCCAGCGCCATGGCCTTGATGTCGGAGTATTCGCCACCACGCTTGCGAACCTTGATGGTGACGCTGGCGGCCTGTGGCTTCTCTTTCGGTGGTGCGGCCGGTGGTTTTGTCGCGGCCGGGTTTATCGACAGTTTCGGCTGGCAGGCGGTGTTCCTCGCCGGTGGTGTGACGCCGTTGCTGTTGTTCCCGTTTCTCGCCTGGATGCTGCCTGAATCGCTGCCACGCCTGCTGCGTGATGCACCGCCCTATGCGCGCCTGCAAAAAGTCACCGCGCGGATGCTGCCAGGCTGGCAACCGCCGGCGGCCAACGAAGCAGAAAACCGCCAGGCGCAAGGCAGCAAACTGACGGTGGTGGAGCTGTTCCGCCATGGCTACGCGCGCCCGACATTACTGCTGTGGGCGACGTTTTTTGTCAGCCTGATCCTGCTGTATTTCATGATCAGCTGGCTGCCTTCGCTGTTGCTGGAAAGCGGCTTGGGCCTGAACGAAGCCAATCTGGTGACCTCGATGTTCCTGTTCGCCGGGACCTTGGGCGCCATCGGCATGGCCTGGTTTGCCGACCGGCTCAAAAGCAAAGTGCGCCTACTGTCCGGCGTGCTGGCAGCGGCTGCGGTGTGCACCATCCTGCTGGGGCTGAATCACGACAATCCGCGCTATCTGGTGGCCTGCGTGTTTGCGGCGGGCTTCTGCATCATCGGCGGTCAACTGACCCTGAACGCGTTCGCCAGTAACTTCTACCCGGCTCACGTGCGGGCCACCGGTACCGGCTGGGCGCTGGGTGTCGGGCGGTTCGGGTCGATCCTGGGGCCGCTGTTCGGCAGCCTGCTGCTGGCGATGCACATACCGGTGCAGCAGATTTTCTTCTTCTGCGCGATTCCGGCGGTGATGGCGGCGTTGTTGATTATCCAGGTGCGCTCGCCAGTCAATGCACCACAGAGTTCGGCGGCAAATGGCCCAGCCGTTCGGTCAGGCGTAGACGCTGGATCGGGTCTTCGCTGAGCATCAACGCGTGTTCCAGGTCAAAACGCTCGGCATTCGGGCAATCCAGGCGCTGATACAAACTGGCTCGGGCCAGGTAATCGGCGGCGCTGGCATTGCCCAGCTCCAGCACGCGTTCGGCGTCCACCAGAGCGGCCAGGTGGTCGTCGTTGGACAGGTGCAACTGGCGCAGATTACGCGACAGCCGTTGCAGGATCGATCGCGGCTCGGCGGTATGCAGGTGGTCGGCCTGCAACTTGAGATTGGGCCCGTACTGGCGGGTCAGCAGGTCGCGGCAATCGTTGGGGTACAGCCGGCGGCCGCCGCACGGGTCGAGCAGGTGATCGGCACCCGGCACCCGCAACAGGAAGTGCCCCGGAAAGTTGACGCCGACCAGCGGAATGTCCAGGCGCCTCGCCAGCTCCAGGGCAATCAGCCCGAGGGCCAGCGGCTGCCCGCGTTTACGCTTCAACACCTTGTCCAGCAGCGCGGCGGCGGGGCGCAGCGGGGTGTGGTCATCCTGGGCGAACCCCAGGTCATTCATGCGCCGCAGCAAAGGTTGCCCGAGTTCATCTGCCGGCAGCACCGGCATGCTGAGGCTGACCAACTGCTGCAACACCTTGAAGTCCTGCAGGATGGCCACGGGGTCTACCGCGGGGTCGTGTTCGGCCGCCATCCACAGCGCGGCTTCAAACAGCGCGGGCGGTGATCGTTCCAGGCAGGCAAAAAAAGCGTCGCGGGGCTTCATTGGGTTCTCCGGCGGATGCCTCGTTTTAGCCTTGCTGTGAACTTTCGTCCAGTGCCTTGAGAAGCGTCCTACCTGTTTATGTCGCAAACCCTTTAAAACCGGTGGCCTTATTCCTGCGTGCTCGGGCAGGGTTTCGCAGGCAGTCCTATACTTGGCGCCTACCAGAAGTGATTCGGGAGCTCGACGATGTTTGCGCTCATGCACAGCACCCGCCTTGAATCGCTGCACCTGAGCGTTGACCCGGCCACCGGGTTGAAGGCGGTCATTGCCATCCATAACAGCCGCCTGGGCCCCGCCCTTGGAGGTTGCCGCTATCTCTCTTACCCCGACGATGAAAGTGCCGTGGAGGATGCCGCGCGCCTGGCCCAGGGCATGAGCTACAAGGCCGCGCTGGCCGGTTTGCCGGTGGGTGGCGGCAACGCGGTGATCATCCGACCCGCCCACGTGGAAAGCCGCGCCGCGCTGTTTGAAGCCTTTGGTCGCTGCATCGAGCAACTTGATGGTCGCTACATCACCGCCATCGACAGCGGCACCTCGGTGGCCGACATGGATTGCATCGCCCAGCAGACCCGCTATGTCACCAGCACCACGGCGGCCGGCGATCCGTCGCCCCACGCGGCGATGGGGGTGTTCGCCGGCATCCGCACCACCGCGATGGCTCGCCTGGGCAGCGATAACCTGGAAGGTCTGCGCGTGGCGATCCAGGGCCTGGGCAACGTCGGTTATGCGCTGGCCGAGCAGCTGCACGCCGCCGGGGCTGAATTGCTGGTGAGCGACATCGACCACGGCAAGGTGCAACTGGCCATGGAGCAACTGGGTGCGCACCCGATTGCCAATGAAGCCTTGCTCAGCACCCCATGCGATATCCTTGCGCCCTGCGGTGTGGGCGCGGTGTTCAACCGCTACACGGTCGCTCAGTTGCGATGCGCAGCGGTAGCCGGCTCCGCCAGTGCGCAACTGACCAACCTGCAAGTGGCCGATCAACTGGAAGGCCGTGGGATTCTTTACGCGCCGGACTACGTGATCAACTCCGGTGGGCTGATCTACGTGGCCCTCAAGCACGGCGGCGCGGAGCTGGAAACCATCACCGCGCACTTGTCGAACATCGGCACCCGCCTGACCGAAATCTTCGCCCATGCCCAGGCTGAAAAACGGTCACCCGCGCGGGTGGCGGATGAGCTGGCGGAGCGCTTGCTGTACCGCTGAAGATAATCGCTGCTTAACCGTCGACGTGTAACTGTCATTCGCCCAGCGTGGGAAATAGATGGTTACACCCACGTAGCCGTGCACTTTACTATTGTGGTTGAACGCTAGGTTTCTCAAATCCCGAGACAGAGGTTGGCATGTCCAAACAAACAGCAGGGCGCTCCAGCGGGCGCATGATCACCTTCAAACGCCCGGATGGCGCTGACGTCAACGGCTACCTGGCCAGCCCGGCGGTACTCGAAGGTTCTCCAGCAATTGTGGTGATCCAGGAATGGTGGGGCCTCAACGACCAGATCAAGGGCGTGGCGAATCGCTTGGCCGAGTGCGGCTACCGGGCACTGGTACCGGACCTTTATCGCGGTGCATCCACGGTAGAAGAGGAAGAAGCCCATCACTTGATGGATGGCCTGGATTTTGGTGACGCGGTTTCCCAGGACATCAAGGGCGCCGTGCAGTACTTGCAGGCAGATTCGAAAAAAGTCGGCGTGACCGGTTATTGCATGGGTGGGGCGTTGACGTTGCTGGCGTTGAACGCGATTCCGGAAGTGGCTGCGGGCGTGGTGTGGTACGGCTTCCCGCCGCTGGAGTATCTGGATGCTTCGAAGATCAAGGCGCCGCTGATTGGGCACTGGGGCACACAGGATGCCTTCTTCAACATTGACACCGTGGCGGAGCTGGAGTCGAAACTGCACGCAGCCGGTGTGGACGCGACGTTCCATCGCTACCTGGCGCGTCATGCGTTTGCCAACGAGACAGCGATTGGCGATGGGCGTATTGCGGATACGCAATACGATGCCGCTTGGTCGCAACTGGCGTGGGACCGGACGTTGACGTTCTTCGGGAAGACCTTGTGGCAGGTATGACACAGGTAAAGGGCATCAACGCATAACCTGTGGCTAGGGAGCTTGTTGTGGCGAGGGAGCAAGCTCCCTCGCCACAACAAGCTCCCTAGCCACAACAAGTTCCCTCGCTACAAGCAAGCGCCCTTGGCCACAGCAAGCCCTTTCGCCACTACCGGCAATGCATCACTCAGCCGCTGGCTGCCCAATCTCCGCCAATGCACTCGCATTGTTCTTGAACGCCGCCGCAAACGCCGCGCGGTTCTTGGCCATGAAAATACCGGCATCTTCAGCCTGCTTCTCGCTCAAGCCTTCGACGTTTTTCAACAGCACTTCCATCAGGGACTCTGCCAGTTCAAGCATCTGGTCGTGTGCGTCGGCAAGTTTGCGATCCACGAATGTAGTCTCCAGGTCACGGGTACTGCGATACAGGGTTTCAACAGCCATTTTTCGGCCTCGTCATCGGTGCAGTATTGAAGGGAGTTGCCCTTGGTTCGGGTGTCGCCAAGCGTTCTCGCGACTACTGTATTTATATACAGCTAAAAGCATAAGCCAATCCATGGGCTTTGGGTAGTGGCTTTTCAATGTAGTTGGAATCCGGGGGTTTGCAGCAAGAGAAATTTCTGACAACTTGCCGGGGTTGCGCCGGTTTCGTCCGTTCGCTTACCTTCCTCGGGCGCTGCAAATGCAGCGAACGGGCTTGGCGGCTCGGTAACGAAAGGCGTAACAACGTCCCAACAAGATTGCAGACGCTTCCTGGCGTTTGTATTCCTGTGTCATGACGGGTTGCGCATGGACCCTTCGGGGTGCCGGTTTTCTTCTTTCGTACCGGTCCGCCAACCTTGTGCAATCCGTCACCTAATCTGCTTGGCGGCAGATGGGGACGGCCCTTAATACGAAAGAGTCTGTGCCATGAAAAAGCTTACCCCGAGTCCCCCTTACGATTCACACACTGACACCCGTCTTCAAGCCGCAGCCAACCGCGCCATTGATCACTATCTGCGCCCTGAAACACCTGAACCACCTCCCGAACCCTCCTCGATTCTTTTCAGCGTTACGCCCAATGCCGACACGGAAACGTTACTCGCCAATGCCTGCGAAACCTTGAACAGTGCCCGTGAAATGGCCAGCAGCCTGGCTTTTGAGCTTGAGGGCCCGCAGCGAAGTTTGCTTCTGGCGATCCACCAACTGCTCGAAATGAGTGGGTTATTGGTCGATCAAGCGTTGGATCAAGTCGCCCCGACCTGACCTAAATCACCCGGTCACCTGGATTGTTCCCACGCTCTGCGTGGGAATGCATACCGTGACGCTCCGCGTCACCTCTACCCGAAACCATGGGGCATGGGACGCAGAGCGTCCGGGGCGGCATTCCCACGCAGAGCGTGGGAACGATCATCGAGCTGCAAGATAAGTGCCTAATGTCACCCTACCACCACGGATCGTTCTCACGCTCTGCGTGGGAATGCATACCGTGACGCTCCGCGTCATCTCTACTCGAAACCATTGGGCATGGGACGCGGAGCGTCCGGGGCGGCATTCCCACGCAGAGCGTGGGAACGATCATCAAGCAGCAAGATAAGTGCCTCATATCACCCCGCCACCATCTCACTTCCTGTTCCCTGGCCTTTTTTCTGCATGCAGAGAAACCGTCACGTCCAACCCGCATTATCCGGTCGAGCCGACCTAAGGAAGCATCATCGTGAAAATCAACTGGGCTGAAAACCTGCGCAAGACCGTGCACCAACTGGCCGAGTCCTTGGGAAATCTGTTCGTCGAGACCTTCCACTACCTGGCGCTGTTCGCCATTGGTGCGGTGACCGCCTATGCAGCGGTGATGGAGTTTCTGGGGATGCTGGAAACGGGGCACATCAAGATCGATGACATCTTGCTGCTGTTCATTTACCTGGAACTGGGGGCGATGGTCGGGATTTACTTCAAGACCAACCACATGCCGGTGCGCTTCCTGATCTACGTGGCGATCACTGCGCTGACCCGCTTGCTGATCTCCAACGTCTCACACCACAACCCGCCCGACCTCGGCATCATCTACCTGTGCGGTGGGATTCTGCTGTTGGCGTTCGCGATTCTAGTGGTGCGGTATGCATCGTCGGCGTTTCCGTCGGTGAAGGTCCAGGCCCCGCCACGTAAAGACGAAGCGAGCCTGGAAACGGAGAAAGGCGAACTTTAAAATGTTGTCTTCAGTGGGCGCTGCTGCGTATAGGAATACTTAAAGTTTTAAAGGTTTATTGAATGGGAAATTTATTTGGGGGCATAATGGGGTTAATGTTTGGTTTGGGGGTTCTGTAATATATCAATATATTAAGTTGTAGCGATCTATGGATAATTTGGACTGGCGTAGTTGGCCAGTCCCAACCTGACTCGCGATGCTCTTAAATGGGTTGTTATGGCGGTGTTAGTGCGATTTTTTTAAAGTTTCCAAAATAGTTTATTAGTGCATTTGTAATTTCGTGGTTTAAGTCTGTTTGTGCTAATCTGACAACTAGTTCTGGAAGTCCGCCATTTGCCAGGTCTAATTCTGTGCTGATTTGTGCTGAGAGGGTCTTTCTATTGTAGAACATGAGTAATTTTTTATAGTCGCTTTTGCTTATTAAGTCGTTAAATGCTTGGGATGTCTCCTGATACAATGAACTGATATCAATGCTTTCGTGTAGTTCCTTAAGGGCAAGAGTTAACTGTTTTTCACCTTTTGCTTTTTCATTGAAGAAATTTAGTTTGAATTTTATTTCCCCAGCTACGCGTAAAGATATTTGCGTATCTAGTTCGGTCTTTAGTTTTTTAAATACAGAGGTTGAAATTTTTTTGAAATCTGCTGCGGGGTCTCTGGAGAGTCGAGAGCTTACAATGTTCAGTACTTCTTTTGTGCAAAATAGGTTCTCGACTTCGGCTACATCTAGTACATAGATTGAGTCTTTTTCTAGAGCGGAGATTTCAGCTTGGACTCTTCTGTCTCTATCGATAACTCCAAATACTGAGAGGTTGTGAAGTTGTACATTTGATTTGAATGCTTTTACTGACTGTATTACTTGTGTGCAACTTCCTCGAGGTATCACCAAGAAGGAGGGTAAAATTGCTCGGTATAATGAAATATCATGACTTCCATTATCGCCTTCAACAAATACAACGGGTTTTCTGCTACCTAGAACCTCCAATAGGAGACCACCTGGAAGGTCATTTTCGACCAGTTCTTCCCAGTCCCAATGTTGGCCGTCGAATGATTTTATCCAGATCCGTTTTGAATTTTCCTTCGCTGCTGCGAAATCTACATCATGTGTTAAGTAGATGAATAAGCAGTCCTGCCTTAGTCTTTCAATTTCAACCCATAGAGGTATCTGTACTGATTTGTGTAGGTGTAATTCAGGTTCGTCTATCACAATGATGCCGTCTTTAGGGGCAGCTAGGCATTGGCCTATCAAATAAAAAATTACCCTTTCGCCGTCACTCATTTCTGATGAGTTATAGATTTTTTCAGGAGAGTTTCTTATTCTTGTTTGAATTCTAAGTCCGCCTATTATAAGCTCTCTGTGCGGTAATATTTTTTCCCAAACTTCTTTTATTAAGTCCAGCTTTGTAAGGGGAGGCTCAATTCTCTGGTTATTGTTTTTTTGCAGAATTTTAAATTTCGCATTTTCCTCTGTTTCGTTTGAAAACAAGTAAACCATAAGCTTTTGGAAGTCATTCAACATTGATATCGCGGGCTTCCCACCCCATCTACTTCCCTCTCTATAAATTTGTCCCTGTCCCTCGGGGCTGTCAGCATGTCCGAATAATAAGTCTTTTTCTGCACGCTCTATAGAGACAGGGGTAATGGAGTCTGGCATTGCGAGGGATTTTTGAGCTGAAATTCGATGTATTGATTTGAGTTGGGGGGATTTCATTTCAAACCAAGCACCTAGGCGAGTTTTACCTGATCCGTTTGCTCCAATTAGGAGAATGCTTTGAGAGTTTGACTTTATATCGCTAAGTGTGTTGTCTGATTTTGGAAGAATTAACTCGTACTTTGTGTCTTTAGTCATATTGGTCCCTTAACATTTTATAAGTTTTTATTTTATCTTGGTGATAAGATTGATTTGGTGCTATTGAGATTGTCCTTCTGTTCGATCATTACCCATGAAATTATTAAAGGGAATACGGCCTTCTGAGCATGATTGAAATTAACACGAGCACAATGTGATGGCGATAGGCCTTGTATCGTGTTCAGTTAATTTTCATGCCCGTGCGCTTCCTGATCTACGTGGCGATCACTGCGCTGACCCGCTTGCTGATCTCCAACGTCTCACACCACAACCCGCCCGACCTCGGCATCATCTACCTGTGCGGTGGGATTCTGCTGTTGGCGTTCGCGATTCTGGTGGTGCGGTATGCGTCGTCGGCGTTTCCGTCGGTGAAGGTCGAAGGCCCGCGCCGCAAGGGCGAAGCGAGCCTTGAAACAGAGAAAGGCGAGGTTTAGAACCCGACGTTCAGCGGCGGCCTGGTGACGGGCGGCCGCTGCAACACTTTGTGACTGTCCCCATCGGTCATCACCGCCAATATCTCGATCGCGCTATGCCCCTGTTCGATCGCAATCCCGAATTGCACACTCTGCACCAGCCGTTTCAGGCGCTGTGGGTCGTTGCGTTGTTCGGCGCTGATCATGCGTTTGGCCACGACGCCGTCTTCATCGGACAGGGTCAGCATGATGCTGCCGTCCAGCCGCTGGATGCTTAAATTGACCCGGTATTTCGGGGAGAAGGTGTCGGTGATGATCTGAAAAGGGTTGTCCATGGTGCGTTACCGCCTGATAAGAACATGCAGTCATTGACGACCGGTGTCGGGATTAGTTCGCGTTTCCTGACCGCCGGCCATTCGCTCGCTGAGGCTTTCACAAGGTCCGTTTTCCTCAGTAGCTGTACAGCAAAGGGCGTGCCGTACAGCAATCTGCCTGCCATCGAATGACCCTTGTGGGAGCGGGCTTGCTCGCGAATGCGGTGTGTCAGCCAATGAATACTCGGCTGAAGGACCGCTTTCGCGAGCAAGCCCGCTCCCACATTGGGTTGGCGGTGTTTTTGCGCGCGGTGATCCGTTTCAGGGCATCACGGAAAAAACGATCGCAGACAGCGCAATCAAGCCGACCAACACCACAAACACGTTGGACGCCTGGCCCGAGTACTGGCGCAAGGATGGCACCCGGCGGATGGCGTACATCGGCATCAGGAACAACAGGCAAGCGATGATCGGCCCGCCCATGGTCTCGATCATGCCGAGGATGCTCGGGTTGAAGGTGGCGACGGCCCAGCAGGTCAGGACCATAAACAGCGCGGTGCAGCGCTCCAGCCACTTGGCCGACATGCTGCGGTTACGCCCGCGCAGGGATTTGACGATCAGGCCCTGGAAACCTTCGCTCGCGCCGATGTAGTGGCCCAGGAAGGATTTGGTGATTGCCACCAGCGCGATCAACGGCGCGGCGTAGGCGATCACCGGGGTCTGGAAGTGGTTGGCCAGGTACGACAGGATCGAGATGTTCTGCGCCTTCGCGGCGGCCAGGTCAGCCGGCGACAGGGCCAGCACGCAACTGAAGCAGAAGAACATCACCGTCAGCACCATCATGCTGTGGGCCATGGCCAGGATGCCGCTGCTTTTGCGCTCGGCCTGCGGGCCGTACACGCGTTTCTGGTCGACGGCGAAGGCGGAGATGATCGGCGAGTGGTTGAAGGAAAACACCATCACCGGGATTGCCAGCCACAAGGTCTTGAAGAACGCCGGCAGGGGCATGCCTTCGCTGGCGGAGGCGAAGAACGCGCCGTTCCAGTTGGGGATCAGGCTCACCGCCAACAGCAGCAGGGCGGCGACGAACGGGTACACCAGCACGCTCATGGCCTTGACGATCACGCCCTGGCCGCAACGCACGATGGCCATCAGGCCGAGGATCAGCACCAGCGACAGGATCGCCCGGGGCGGCGGCGCCATGTGCAGTTGGTGTTCCATAAAGCTGGTCAGGGTGTTGGTCAGCGCCACGCTGTACACCAGCAAAATCGGGAAGATCGCAAAGAAGTAGAGCAGGGTGATCAGCTTGCCGGCGCCGATGCCGAAGTGTTCTTCCACCACGTCGGTGATGTCGCCGGATTTGCCCGACAACACAAAGCGCGTCAGCCCACGGTGGGCGAAGAAAGTCATCGGGAAGGCCAGCAGCGCCAGCACGATCAACGGCCAGAAGCCGCCCACGCCGGCGTTGATCGGCAGGAACAAGGTGCCAGCACCGATGGCGGTGCCGTAGAGGCCGAGCATCCAAGTGGTGTCGTGTTTGTTCCAGCCTTGTGTAACGGTGGTCGGCGTCAGGTCTACAGCGGGATTTTCGGCAGCAGGTGTACGTACATCGGTCATCGTTATTGCCTCGTTATTATTTTTGCGCGGGCTCACGTTGGGGCGGCAGGAGTGCTCCGATCAGCACTCCACCCAGCTGACCGCCAGGCCGCCCCGTGAAGTTTCTTTGTATTTGTCGTGCATGTCGGCGCCGGTGTCGCGCATGGTGCGGATCACCCGGTCCAGGGAGATGAAGTGTTTGCCGTCGCCGCGCAGGGCCATTTGCGTGGCGTTGATCGCCTTGACCGCGGCGATGGCATTGCGCTCGATGCACGGCACCTGCACCAGGCCGCCCACCGGGTCGCAGGTCAGGCCGAGGTTGTGTTCCAGGCCGATTTCGGCGGCGTTTTCCAGTTGTTCCGGAGACGCACCGAGTATGTCGGCCAAACCTGCGGCGGCCATGGCGCAGGCGGAACCCACTTCGCCCTGGCAGCCGACTTCGGCGCCGGAGATCGAGGCGTTTTTCTTGCAGAGGATGCCGACGGCGGCGGCAGCCAGGAAGAAATTCACCACGTCATCGTCGGACGCGTCCGGGTTGAACTTCATGTAGTAGTGCAGCACCGCCGGGATGATTCCCGCTGCGCCATTGGTTGGCGCGGTGACCATGCGTCCACCGGCAGCGTTTTCTTCGTTGACGGCGAGGGCGAACAGGTTGACCCATTCCATCGCCGACAAGGTCGACGTGATGACATTGGGTTTACCGATTTCCAACAGGCTGCGGTGCAATTTCGCCGCGCGCCGTGGCACATCCAGACCGCCGGGCAAGATGCCCTCGTGGCGCAGGCCTTGTTCGACGCATTCGCGCATCACCGACCAGATATGCAGCAGGCCGCTGCGGATCTCGGCGTCACTGCGCCAGGCCCGTTCGTTGGCCATCATCAGTTCGGAAACCCGCAGGCCGTGCTTGTTGCACAAGGCCAGCAGTTCGACGGCGCTGGAGAAGTCGTAAGGCAATTGCACTTCGCTGGTCGGCGCGATGCCGGATTCGGCTTCCGCCGCTTCGATGATGAAACCGCCGCCCACCGAGTAGTACGTTTGCTCGCTCAACAGGCCGTTTTCGCCGTAGGCGTGCAGGGACATGGCGTTGGGGTGGTAGGGCAGGCTTTCGTCCAGCAGCAGGAGGTCGTGTTGCCAGTTGAAGGCAATCGATGTGCTGCCGCCGAGCAGCAATTGGCCGGACTCGCGCAATTGCTGGATGCGAGGCCCAATGCTGGTGGGGTCGATGCTGTCTGGCCATTCGCCCATCAGGCCCATCACGCAGGCGCGGTCGGTGGCGTGGCCGACGCCGGTGGCGGACAGCGAGCCGTACAAGCGCACTTCTACGCGACGGGTTTCGTCGAGCAATTGCTGGTCAGTCAGCGCCTGGACGAAGGTCGCCGCCGCCCGCATCGGGCCCACGGTATGGGAGCTGGAAGGACCAATGCCTACCTTGAATAGATCGAAAACACTGATAGCCATGCTAAACCCTTACAAGCAATGGAGTAGGAATCGCTGCCATGTTTTGTAGGACAAGCGGAATTGGCGCGATACTGAGCCTCTGGATCGGCAGTGACCAACGAATTATCCTAAGACACCCTTTAGCAGGACTAAACCCTATGGCTCGCCCGCTTCATGGCCAGACCTACGTCTGGTTGCACGTTTTTTCCTGTGCGGCACGGCATTTGTCGTTCACCCGTTGCGCGGAAGAACTGCACATCACCCCGGGCGCTGTCAGCCAGCAAATTCGCCAGTTGGAGGAGCGTTTGGGCTTCCGGCTCTTCCATCGACGGGCGCGCGGGGTTGAGCTGAGCGCAGAAGGCCAGCGGTTGGCGATTACCGTGGGCGAGGCTTATGGCAGCATTGATGCCGAGTTGCAGCGCCTGGATGCCGGGATGATCAGCGGCACCTTGCGCCTGCGTTCGATTCCGTCGTTTCTCGGCAAATGGCTCACGCCGCGCCTGCCACGTTTGCAGCAGCGCTTCCCGGACATCCAATTGCGCATGGTCGCCGAAGACAGCAGCATCGCCTTGCACGAGGGCGACTTCGACCTGGCCATTGACCTTAACGACGGCAGTTACCCTGGATTGTTATCCACAGCCCTGCTGGATGAGCAGATCTTCCCGGTGTGCGCTCCGAGCCTGTTGCGCGGGCGACCGCCGCTGCATGGCCCCGCCGACCTGGTGCATTTCCCGCTGCTGCACGACATCACCGCCTGGCGTGGGAGTTATGAGTACGCGGAGTGGGAGTTCTACCTGAACGCCATCGGCTATGACGCCGCCGACGTACGGCGTGGGCATACCTTCAACCGCAACCACCTGACCATCGAGGCGGCGATTGCCGGCATGGGCGTGGCGATTGCCCGGCGAACCTTGCTCAATGACGAACTGGAACGCGGCACCTTGATCGTGCCGTTCGGCCTCGCCGTACCCAATCACAAACGTTACGTGCTGCTGTACGCACCAGGGGCGCTGAGCCATCCGGGTGTGCGGGCGGTGCATGACTGGCTGGTAGAGGAAGCGGGGATTTTTCGCGGATTGCACCCCTTGGGAGAGGGGCAATTGTAAGGAAGTCGGCGGTAAGAAGATGTAACCAACTCCCCACCCTAACAGCGTTTTTGGTTGTAGTCAGGGTTAATTTGTAATGTGGGATTTATCTTTGCAAAGGGCTTGAAATGTTCCTCCGTCTGCTCAATTGTGTAATCAGGAGGTCATGGTTTTCACCCATCCGGTGAAGCAGGAATGGCCTTCGGCGAGCTAGCTGAAATAAGGGAAAACTATGCAAATCCAAGTCAATAGCGATAACCATATTGAAAGCAGCATCCGACTGGAGGAGTGGGTACGTACCACCATTGAGAGCACGCTCGAACGTTATGAAGAAGATCTGACCCGCGTCGAGGTTTACCTGCGGGACGAGAACGGTGACAAGCCCGGTCCACACGATCTGAGTTGCCGACTGGAAGCACGGCCAAAAGGCCATCAACCGATTTCGGTCCTCCATAAAGCCGATACGCTGGAACAGGCGATCGATGGCGCAGCTACCAAGCTGGAGCATGCCCTGGAGCATCTGTACGGCAAACTGCGCGGCAAACCACGCGCCGCGGGTCAAAGCCTGCCCACTACCAAGGCCGACGAGGCCGAGCTTGAAGAGGAATTCCTGGAAAACGAACAGGCTGCGCTTAACGGCTGATAGCTGATACTTTTTTCAACCCCACTGAAAACGGGCCTGCAGATGCAGGCCCGTTTTTCGTTTAAAGCCTCAGCACGGGCTGCGCCGGAAAAAACAGGCGCTCAAGGCCGAGAGTGCGCACGCGCCCAAGCCTGCGTACAACATGGCCCAACCGGCACCGTTGCGTAGCGCGGCCTGGGCAATCAACGAGCCCTGCGGCAACACCTCCAGCTTGCCGGCGGCGATGTCCTGACTGAGGTTGGCCAACTGCGCCGTGTCGGGCAATACGCCCGCCAGGTAGTGAGCGATCCCGAGTATCAACACCAACCCCATCAGCGCGATATTGAGTGCCAGGGTAATCAGCCGTGCGCTGAAGTCGATGCCCGAGGCCATCCCCGCGCGGTCGGATGAGACTGAGCCGGTGGTGGTGTTGGTGGTGGGCGAGTTGGTAAACGCCAAGCCGCTGCCGGCAATCCCACAGGCAATCAGGATCGATACCACGCTGGGCTGGTCGCTATGGTTGAGCGCGCCCATGGCGACAAAACCCACGCCCATCAGGCTCAGGCCCAACGGAATGATGCGTTCGGCGCCGTAGCGCAGGGCCAGGCGTTCGGCCAGCGGCGGCACCACCAGCGTGGGCAGGGTGTAGGCGAGCAGGGCGAGCCCGGTGAGCATCGTGTCGTAGCCCAGGCCGGCCTGGAAATACAGCGGCAGGTAGATCATGAAGGGCCAGAAGCTGAAGTTCATGCCGATCGAGCCCATCAGCGCGCCGTTGAAGCGCGGGATGCGAAACACCGAGAAATCGAACATCGGATGTGGGCTGCGCCGCTCGACAACCACGAACAACAGCAGGCTGGCCACTGATAACCCGGCCCAACCGAGCATCGCCGGGGTGGCAAAGCCGCTCTCGGTGCCCTGGGTGATGAAGTAAACCAGGGCGAACACCGCCAGGGTCAGGGTGGCCATGCCGGCGATGTCGAGGCGATGGGCCGCCGGGTCGCGGGACTCCTGCACGCTGATGCGCAGCAACACCAAGGTGAACAAGGTCAGCGGCACATGCACCAAAAACACCCAGCGCCAATCCGCGACCGCCAGGATCAACGCCCCCACCATCGGCCCGAAGCCCAGGCCCACACCCGCGATCACGCCCCACACCGCAAAGGCTCGCGCCCGGGCCGCCGGTTCGCGGAACTGGTGCGACAGGATCGCGAACTGGCAGATCATCATCGCCCCGCCACCCACGCCCTGGACGAAACGCGCGGCGATCAGCGTAGACGCATCATTGGCCAGCCCACAGGCCAGCGACGCCAGCCCGAATACCCACAGGCACAGCACCAGCATGCGCCGCCGGCCAAAGCGATCGGCCAGTGTGCCCGCCGCCATCAGCACGCTGGTGCAGGCCAGGGTGTAGGCATTCATGATCCATTGGGCGTCCTGGAAGCCGGTGCCCAGTTGCTGTTCGAGGGTGGGCAGGATGACCGGCACGCTGGAAATCTCCAGTCCGAACATCAGCGCCACCAGACACACGGCGGTGAGCGCCAGGCCGTCTCTGGCGGTACGCGGCGGGTGGATGGCGGATACAACGGCGTCGGATGACATGGCCTCTTCCTTTCGATGGGGGAAGATGTCATTTTCACGGGAATATGATTCTTTATTAGCGATACTTCTTCCTGCAATAAGGGAATTTAGGGCGACAAACGACCATGGCCACTCCGCGTTTTGATGGTGTTGAACTGTTTTTGCAGATCGTCGAAAGCGGCAATCTGACGGAGGCCGCCGAACGGTTGAACCTCACGCGCTCGGCGGTGGGCAAAGGCTTGGCGCGTCTGGAAGCGCGGCTGGGGACGTCGTTGTTGCAACGCTCTACCCGGCGCCAGCGTTTGACCGAGGACGGGCAGGCCTATTACGAGCATTGCCTGCGCGCGCTGGCGGAGTTGGAAGCCGCCGAATCCGTGCTGGAAAGTGGCCGCCAGCAGCCTCGTGGACGGTTAAGGGCCAGCTTGCCTTTGGCGTTCGGCCACCACTATGCGGCGCCGGCGTTGTGGGGGCTGATGGACCATTTTCCGCAACTGGAAATCGAGATTTCCTTCTCAGACCGATTGATCGACCTGGCCCAGGAAGGCTTCGACCTGGCGGTGCGCATTGGCGCATTGCCCGACACCGATCGCTTGAGTGCACGTCGCCTCGGCGAACAGGCGATTGCCCTGGCGGCGTCGCCCGCGTACCTGCAGCGAACCGGTCGAATCGAATCCATCGCGGACCTGGCCGGGCATCGAGGCATTGCCTATCGCAGCAATCCCTCGAACCGGGAGCGGGTGGCCTCGCCATTGATCCTGGACGACCTGCAGGCCGTGGCCGATGCCGCCATCGCCGGGGTCGGTCTGGCCTGGTTGCCCAGTTGGCTGATCGCCCACTACGTACTGCGTGGGCAACTGCAGGCGGTACTGCCGGGCCACCGCGAGCAGCCGATGCCGATCCATGTCATCTGGCCCACGGCGACGCACATGCCGGCCAAGACCCGGTGCGCCATCGACGCGTTGGTGGCCGGCACACCTTCGTGCCTGGCGGGTAGCTGATCAGAACGCGATGGACGTCTGCACATACAGCGTGCGCGGCTCGCCGACGTATTTGCCCTTGTTGTTATCGTCAAACGAGCGGGTGTAGTACTGCTTGTTGAAGATGTTTTTCACACCGACCGCCACGTTCAAATCCGACAGTTGCGGGCCAAAGTCGTACGCCGCGCGGCTGCTGAACAGCATGTAGCCAGGGATGCGTCCGGTGCTGCCATCAGCACTTTCTGCTTCAGTGTTGGCGTTGTCGGCGAACTGGCTGCTCTGGTAGCTGCTGTCCACATTCAACTTCCAGCGACCTTCGGTGTAACCCACACCCAGGGTGCCTTTGTGCTTGGAGGAGAAGGGCACGCGGTTGCCTTTGTTCGGGCCATCTTCACGGATGGTGGCGTCGACGTAGGCGTACGTGGCGTACACATCAAAACCGGCGAGCGCCGGGCTCAAGCCGTCGAGGGCATAGTTGATGCTGGACTCGATGCCCTGGTGACGGGTTTCGCCACGGGCAATCACCGTGTCGTTGGTCTGGTTGCTGTCGTACTGGTTGTCGAAGTTGATCAGGAACGCGCCGATTTCGGCCCGCAGGGTGCCATTGTCGTAACGGGTACCGAGTTCCCAGGTGCGGGCTTTTTCCGGTTTCACTTCGCCGCTGGTCACGCGGTTGGGCATCTGGCTGTACTGCACGCTGCCGAACGAACCTTCGGTGTTGGCGTAGAGGTTCCAGTCGTCCGTCAGGTGGTAGAGCACGTTCAACGCCGGCAGGGCGGTGTTGTAGTCACCCTTGTATTTGACGTTGCTGAGGTTGTTGGTCTGCTGGGACTCGATCATCTCGTAGCGGATGCCCGGGGTGATGGTCCATTTGCCGATATCAATCCGGTCATCGACGAAGAACGCATTGGCTTCGGTGCTGCCCCGGGTGTCGCGGTCGTTGCGGCTGTCGGTGGTGGGCAGTTGCTGATTGGCGGTAATTGGCGTGCGGTAGCGCATTTCGTGGCCGGCTTCGTTGATGTAGCGATAGCCTACGCCGACTTCGTGGCTGGTGGGGCCGAGGTCGAAGCCTTGGGCGAAGCGGGTTTCCAGGCCGCGCACCCAGTACTCGCGGGGCGACAGGGAGAGGAAGTTGCCCTGGTCCAGGTAACCGCTGCGCAGCGTGGTGGTGAAGAAGCTGTTGACGGTGAATTCCCTGCGATCTTCCTGGTAGCGGTAACCGGCGTTGAACATCGTGCGGCGACCCCAGAACTGGTCGTAGGGGCGGGTGGATTGATACGGGTCGGCCTTGTAGGCCGCGGTGCTCAAACCACCGGGCATATCGGCCTTGCCTTCGTAGTACTGCGCCATGGCGTTGAAGCTGTTGGCGTCGTCCAGCTGGTATTTGCCCTTGAGGATCAGGTCGTCGATGCGGGTGTCGCTGTTTTCGCGCCAGTCACCGCCCCGGGTGCCGGAGTACAGGATGGCGCCGCCCAGGCCGTTATCTGCGGTGCCGCCTGCCAGCAGGTTGCCGGTAGTCTTGAAGCCATCATGGCTGGAGGACGGGCTGGTTTCGGTCTGCAGGCCGCCTTTCACCGTCGGCGCGTCGGGAATCGCGCGGGTGACGAAGTTGACGATACCGCCGACGTTCTGCGGGCCATAACGCACGGCGCCGCCGCCACGTACTACGTCGACCGCGTCCATGTTGCCCATGCTGATGGGCGCGAACGACAACTGCGGCTGGCCATACGGCGCGAACGGCACCGGGATGCCGTCCATCAAGACCGTGGAGCGCGAGGCCAGGCGTGGGTTGAGCCCGCGAATGCCGAAGTTCAGCGCCATGTCGTGGCTGCCGGTGCCGTTGTTTTCCGGAGCGTTGACCCCGGGAATGCGGTTGAGCACATCGCGAGCCTGGGTGGCGCCCTGGCGTTCGAATTCTTCGCGGCGGATCACGTCCCGGGCGCCCGGGTGCTCGAAGACGTTGGTTTGCGCCGCGTCCCCCAGCCAGTCGCCGACCACGTTGGAGGTGCCCAATTCGAGGGTGGCCGGAGCATTCGCCGGTTGCAGGCTGAAGGCGTTGTTGCCCTCGGCACGGGCTTGCAGGCCGGTGCCTTTGAGCAACGCATTCAAGCCTTCTTCAGCGGTGTAGTTGCCCGACAGGCCGTGGCTTTGCACGCCGGCGGTCACGTCCGAGCCAAACGAAATCAGCACGCCGGCTTCACGGCCAAACTGGTTCAACGCCGCTTCAAGTGATGTAGGGGCGATGCGATAGGGTTTGGCATCGGCCGCCATCACGTAGGGCACGGCGCTGAAACTGAGGCTGGCCCCCAGCAACAAGTGGCGCAGGGTGCGGGCGAGGGGCGTCAGGCGAGTCGGTTGCTGGGGCATGAAGTGCGGTCCTGAGAAGGAAGGGTCAAGGTGGCTTTCCTTCTCTGTCACGCGAGGTGCGGAAAACGGCTCACGGTTTTTGAAAATAATTCAGGCGCGGGCTTCGACGGTCACCCAGTAGCGGGTAAACCGCCGAACCTTCACCGGCAGGCTGACTTGCAGCAGGTCCAGGATCCGCTCGCTGTCGTCCAGCGGGTAGCTGCCGGAAATCAGCAGATTGGCCACTTGCGGGTCGCAATTGAGCTGACCACGGCGATAACGGCTCAGCTCGGCGAGGAAATCTGCCAGGCGCATGTGGGCCGCCACCAGCATGCCGTCGGCCCAGGCACCGCTGCCGGCATCGGTGGGGCGTGCGGTGTCCCAGCCTTTGCGGGTGAAATTGACCTGATGGGCTTTTTCGACGGTCAGCGGCAAACCGCTATAGGTGTTGGGCATCACGTCAACGTGCCCGTCAAACACCGCCAACTGCGTGTGATCATTGAACTGCCGTACGTTGAGCCGTGCCGCCTGGGCGCTGAGCAAGCCCTGGGCGGTGACGATCCGCAGCGGGCTGTTGCCGGTGTTGGCGGTCAGCTGGATTTCGCCTTCGAGCAGGCGGATCAAGCGTTGTTGACCCTCAAAATGCACATCCACGGCACTGCCGGTGTTGAGCTGCAGCTGGCTGCCATCTGTCAGCTGGAACGTGCGCCGCTGGCCGATGGGGCTGCGGTAGTCGGCACTCAACGGCGGCAGGATATGTTGCTGGCGCAAACCCCAGGCCGCTGCCGACCCGGCGCCGAGTATCAGCAACAACTTCAGCGCCTGACGGCGACTGTTGGATTTCGGTGCATTCAAGGCGGCGTGGGCCAACGGTGATGGCATCCCGCGCAGCCGCTGGTTCACTCGCTGGATGTGCTCCCAGGCCCGCTGATGTTCGCTGTGGGCGTCCAGCCAGTGTTGCCAGGCCGCCTTTTTGCGCGGGTTGAGCGGCCCCTGCTGCATTTCCATCAGCCAGTGCACCGCTTGTTCGGCGACTTGCGTTGAGAAACTCATAGGGCGAAGTAGCAGCGCATCGCCGCTTTATGCAGGTGACGCTTGACCGTGGCGATGGAGATCCCCAGTTCCGCGCCGATTTGCGCGTAGGTCAGGCCGTCGAGCTGGGCCAGCAGGAACGCGCGTTTAACCAGGGGCGCCAAGCCATCCAGCAACTGGTCCAGCTCCATCAGGGTTTGCAGGATGATCGCCCGCTCTTCTTCCGACGGCGCCACGTGTTCGGGCATCTGCGCCAGGGCGTCGAGGTAGGCGCGCTCCAGGTCCTGGCGGCGGTAATGGTTGAACAGCACACGCTTGGCGATGGTGGTAAGAAAGGCGCGGGGTTCGATCAGCGCTGGGGTTTCCCGTGCGGTGAGCACGCGAACGAAGGTGTCCTGGGCCAGGTCGGCGGCGCTTTCCGGGCAGCCGAGCTTGCGACGCAACCAGCCGGTGAGCCAGTGGTGATGGTCGTGGTACAGCACTTCGACGGTGTTGGACGGCTGCAACGCGCACACTCCGCAAGCATGGGCATGCTTTAGAGAACAAGAATTGTTCGCATTGTAGGGCGCGTAGGCGGGTTCGGCAATTACCAGTGATGCGTTCTCTTTTGCTTATGAGAACCTTTATCATTAATATTGCGTGCTGACGAACCTGGCGCCCTGTGCATGAAACGCAAAACCTCACTTCCCGTTTCCTACCGTCTTGCCGTGACTTCGCGGGTGCTGGCGGCTGTGGTCGGCGGTTACTTGCTGGCGTCCCTGGCCAGCGTGTGCATGACCTTGTGGCTGCCCACCAGTCGCGCCGATGCGGTGATCAGCGGCATGCTGAGTTCGTTTGTGTTCTATCTGTTGGCGGTGATCTGGTGTTTCGCCTGCCGTACCGCCTGGCGCGCCTGGTTTGGCGTGTTGCTGCCCAGTGCGATGCTGGCCACATTTGCCGGGTTGACGTACTGGATGACACGCACATGAAAGAGGGCTTCCGCCAGGCCATGGCCTGGTTGCACACCTGGGCTGGGCTGATCTTTGGCTGGCTGCTGTTTGCGATTTTCCTGACGGGCACCTTGTCCTATTTCAAGGACGAAATTACCCACTGGATGCAGCCCGAAGTGCAGGCACACCCCGTCGACGACGCCCGTAGCCTGGCCGTCGCCCAAGCCTATCTGCAGCAACAGGCACCCAACGCCGCGCGCTGGTTTATCAACGTGCCGAGCCCCCGTGAACCCGGCCTGTCGGTGATGTGGCAAGACAAGGTTGACCCGGGCAAGCGCGGCAATTTCGTCGAGAAACTCCTCGATCCCGTCAGCGGCCAGCCGGTCCACGCCCGGGAAAGCATGGGCGGCGAATTCTTCTATCGCTTCCACTTCCAGCTGCAAATGCCCTATCCGTGGGGGCGCTGGCTGTCGACCATCGCCGCGATGGTGATGTTCGTGGCGCTGATCACCGGGATCATCACCCACAAGAAAATCTTCAAGGACTTCTTCACCTTCCGCCCGCGCAAGGGCCAGCGCTCCTGGCTTGACGGGCACAACGCCGTGGGCGTGCTGGTGTTGCCGTTCCACCTGATGATCACCTACAGCAGCCTGGTGATTTTCATGAGCATGGTGATGCCGGCGAGCATCCTCGCCTCGTACGGCAATGACACCCGTGCGTTCTTCAATGATGTGTTCCCGGCCACCGACAACGCGCCAGCCCTTGGCCAACCCGGGAAGCTGTTGCCGCTGGGGCCGATGTACCAGCAGGCGCGCGAGCAATGGGCCGGTGGGCATGTCGGACGGCTGGTGGTGAATAATCCAAGCGATGTAAACGCCTCGGTCAATGTATTCCGCGCCGGGTCGGATCGAGTGGTGCACGACTTTGGCAGCACCGTCTCATTCAACGGCACCACCGGGGAGCTGCTGCGGGTCAGCGGTGAGCAGTCGCTGCCGGCGGCAATTGGTGGCAGCTTCTACGGTTTGCACATGGGCCACTTCGCCGGCCCGGTATTGCGCTGGCTGTATTTCATCTGCGGCCTGGCGGGCACCGCGATGATCGGCACCGGGCTGGTGATGTGGCTGGGCAAGCGTCAGCTCAAGCACACCAAAACCGGTGTGATGCCCTTTGAACTGCGGCTGGTGGAAGTGCTGAACATCGCCAGCATGTCCGGCTTGATGATCGCCATCGCCGCCTTCTTCTGGGCCAACCGCCTGTTACCGGCCAGCTTTGCCGGGCGCTCGGACTGGGAAGTCCAAGCCTTCTTTATTGCCTGGGGCTTGAGCGTTGTGCATGCGATTGTCCGCCAGGGGCGCCGCGGCTGGGTTGAGCAATTGAGCGTGGGCGCGCTGCTGTTTATTGGCGTACCGGTGCTCAACGCGCTGACCACGTCCCAGCATTTGGGTGTGTCCCTGGCCAACGGCGATTGGGCCATGGCCGGCTTCGACCTGACGTGCCTGGGCAGCGGCGTGTTCCTCGCCTGGGCTGCGTGGAAAATGCAGCACCGCCGCGTCCCTCAACCCAAGGCCGAACGCGCCCGGCCGTTGACCTTCAAGGGCGAGGTGAACTGAATGCTCCTGGCGCTGCTGCTGTGTTACGCAGGGTTTACCGCGTTGTGCCTGTCCATGGACCGGCACCATGGCGAACTGCTGCGCAGTAAACCCTCACCCCGTCGGCGCCTGGGTTTGCGCGTTGGCGGCTGGCTGCTGTTGGTCGTGTCGATCTGGCCAGCGGTGCGCGCGACCGGTTGGAGCCAGGGCCTGGTGGAGTGGTGCGCGGTGCTGATGCTCAGTGGGTTGCTGCTGGTGTTGCTGCTGCCGTATCGGCCAAGGCTGGCCTTGATCCTGGCGGGCGTCGGCCTGCTGGCCAGCCCGGTTGCGGCCTTCGCGACCCTTTGAGTCCACCGTTGATGATTTCCACGCCTCCCGAACATCAAGAGCAGCACGCAGACGCGGCAGGCGGCCGTGCGCATTTCCTGCAGGTGTTCCTGTCCCAGCGCTCGCAGATGGAAGCGCTGGTCAGTCGCCGGGTAGGGTGCCGTGCGACGGCGGCGGACCTGGTGCAGGATTTGTTCCTGCGCTTCTGGCGCCGGCCATTGGTGCAGGTCGAGGAACTCAGCACCTACCTGCTGCGCTGCGCCGGCAATATCGCCATCGATCACCTGCGCAGCGAAGGCGCCCGGGTGCGCAGCAGTGAAGGCTGGCTGCCGGAACAACAGGACAACCAGGGCTCCGAGCCCCAGGCCGCGCTGGAGGCGGGCAACGATCTGCGGCATGTCGAAGCGGCTTTGCGCAGCTTGCCGGAACGTACCCGGCAGATTTTTCTGCTCAACCGCATCCATGGCCGCAAGTACGCGGAAATTGCCAAAGCCATGGGCCTGTCCCAAAGTGCCGTGGAAAAACATATGATGCGCGCCCTCGAAGCCTGCAAGGCCAGCCTTCGTGAACCATCGCCAAGGAAAGCCCCGTGAACGCCACTGCCCGCGTCACCCCGACGCCCGACCAGGAACAGGCCGCATTGGCCTGGCTGAGCTTGTTGCACGACCAGCCCAGCAGTGGCGACCAGGCCACGTTCAGCCATTGGCTGCGGGCCGACCCGGCGCATGTCGAGGCCTATGCCCAGGCCCAGGTGCTGTGGGAATTGAGTGAAGTACCGGCCACAACGTTGGCGGATGAGGATGCCCTGGCGCTGCAGGGTTACTTGAACGCGATGAATACCTCGAAACGCTCCAGCGTGCGGCGCTGGTCTGGCGCCCTGGCCATGGCCGCCTGCCTGCTGGTGATGATCTCGATGGGCGCCGGCTGGCAGCCGTCACGCTGGGTCGATGACTTCGGCGCGGATTACGTCACCGCGCCGGGTGAGGTGAAGACCGTGACCCTGGCCGATCAAAGCCAGGTCACCCTGGACGCCGACAGTGCGATCGCAGTGGATTTCAAGCATGGCGAGCGCCATATCCAGCTACGCCGTGGCGCCGGTTTTTTCAGTGTGACCCACACTGGCGAATCCTTTGTGGTCGAGGCCGGCAGCGGCGAAGCACGGGTGCTTGGCACGCAGTTCGAGGTGCGCCTGCAACCGACAGGTGCGCAGGTGACGGTGTTGTCCGGCCGGGTTGGGGTAACGCCGTCGAAGTATGCTCAGCAACAGATTCTGGCGGCCGGCCAACAAGTGGCCTACGCCGATGGTGTCGCCGATGAGCTGCACACAGTCGACAGCGAGTCGCGCCTGGCCTGGCGCGACGGTTGGCTCAACTACTACAAGACGCCCCTGGCAGAAGTGGTGCAAGACCTCGGCCGCTACTATCCCGGTCGTATTCTCCTGCTCAATGACGACCTTGCCGCTCGGCGTGTCAGTGGCAGTTTCCCGAGCAAGGATCCCCAGGCGGTGCTCAATGCGCTGCAGGCGGTTTTGGGGTTCGAACAACACGCTCTGCTCGGTCGAATGATCGTACTGCGCTAGATACAGAGCGCTACGCTGCAATGGCGTAGCGCTGTCATTACTTGCACCCATCTCCCTTGAATGCCCCAATGCCTTGGCACATCGGCGTCTGGGGGCCTTTCATTTAACCTTCATCGCAATCGCCAAAACCTGTAACCAAACCGTTACGTGATGCACGGATGATCCTCGGATTCCTGAGCAGGTGGTCAGGAAGATTGGCGGCGCTGTTCACCCAGCCCAAATCGCCAATACCTCCCCCATAACAACAGATGGATGCATGTAAGGGATCTACTCGTGACCTACAACAAACTCTATGCCCTGCTTTTAGCATCGGGCCTGGGCGGCTTTGCGCCGCTGGTTCTGGCAGACGACTCCCAGGATGTCGGTTCGGTGCACGTTGCCGGCGAACGTACCCTGGGCACCGGCCACATGATTCAGGAAGAAAGCGCCAAGGCCCGGTCCACCGTGACCAAGGAAGCCATGGACGAAATGTCCCCGACGGCCAACGCCATCGACAAGCTCAAGTACACGCCGGGCATCAACGTTTCGAACGATGACGCCAGCGGCATGAGTGGCACCAGTTTCACCATGCGCGGCATGAACTCCGACCAGGTCGGGGTTTCCATGGACGGCGTGCCGATCAACGACTCCGGCAGCTATGGCGTGTACGCCAACCAGTTGGGCGATCCGGAAAACGTCGGCGAAGTGTTTGTCACCCAGGGCTCCTCCGAAGCGGACGGCCCACATATTGGTTCCAGCGGCGGCAATATCGGCATGGTCACAATCCGTCCGACCAAAGAGCCAGGCTTGTTCGTCAAACAATCCATCGGCTCGAATAACCTGACAAAGTCCTTCGCACGGCTCAACACCGGCGACCTGGGCGGCTTCAAGAGCTGGGTCTCGGCCTCTCACACCGAAGGCGACAAGTGGCGCGGCAAGGGCACTGTGCGCGGTGACAAGGTGGAGTGGAGCACGCTGTTCGAAGACGACAACGGCAACTCCAGCAACTTCACCATGAAGTACAACAAGCAGGAAAACTACAACTACAACACCCTGAGCAAGGCCCAGTTCCAACAACAGGGGCGGCGCCTGGATTACTCGGAAACCCCGGTCTACAAAAACGGCTTGCTGTCGTCTTCCTACAAGCTCAACCGCAACCCTTTCGAAAGTGTCATGACCACCTTCACCCAGCGCTGGCGCCTGCGTGATGACCTGGCCCTGACAGTTGCGCCTTACTACTACTGGGGCAACGGCGGCAGTTTCAGCGGCCAGACCGCGACCAACCTGGGGCCGAAGTCCGACAAGGCCGGTAACTACGACCTGGGTAACCTCCAGTCGGCCAACTACTACCGGCCGTCGTGGACCGAAACCTGGCGCCCTGGCGTCACGGTCAAAATGAAATGGGACATCAACGAGGAGCACAGCCTGGATTACGGTTACTGGTACGAGCGCGCTCGCCAGCGCCAGACCCAGCCGTATATCGGGATCAACAGCGAAGGTGCACCGGACGACATCTGGGGTGATTACAACAGCGGCGGCCAGGTGGTCGACAAGAACGGCAAGACCGTCCAGGGCCGTCACCAGTACACCGTGACCCCGGCCCAGAAACTATGGGTGCAGGACAGCTGGCAAGCCACCCCAGACCTGAGTTTTGTCGGCGGGCTGGCGTACCAGTACGTCGAGCGTGACGGCGACAACCTGGGCAGCCTGTACGACAAGCCGGAAAAGCGTAACGCCCGCTACCATCAGTTCCTGCCGAACTTCAGCGCCAAGTACCAGGTCGACGAGAGCAACCAGGCGTTCTACAACGTCACCCGCAACATGCGCACCCCGCAGAACTACGTGCTGTACAACAAGGGTGACTCCCTCAACCTCAACCCCGAGCTGAGCTGGAACCAGGAGCTGGGCTGGCGCTACACCGAAGAAAAAATGGCCTTGAGCGCGACCCTGTTCTACATCACCTTCAAGGATCGCCAGCTGTCGACCACCGACTTGAACGGTGACTACGTGATGGCCAACGTCGGTGACGTGACCAACAAAGGCCTGGAGCTGGAGTGGAGCGGCCTGCTGCCATACAACTTCAACTACTACGCGTCGTACACCTATACCAAGTCCGAGCAGCAGGACGACTTTGTCAGCAAGAACGTGTTGTTGCCGACCAAGGGCAACCAGTTGGCCAACGTGCCGGAAAACATGCTCAACCTGGTGTTTGGTTACGACGACAAGCGCTACTACGGCAACATTGCCGGCAAGTATGTCGGGGCGTTCTACGGCGATTTGACCAACAACGAGAAAATCTCCGGGCGCACCGTGTTTGACCTCAACGCCGGTATCTACTTGCCGGTGGACAAGAAGGTCTTCAAGTCGGCCGCGCTGCGCTTCTCGATGCTCAACGTGTTTGATAAGGAATACTTGAGCTCGGCGCGCACCGTGTCGTTCAACTCGGCGCCGGTAAATGGCCTGGCGGCCAGCTCGGCGTATTACAACGTGGGTGAAGAGCGCACGGCGATGGTTTCCCTGGAAGCCAATTTCTAAGGCGTACGCAAACTCAATGTGGGAGCGGGCTTGCTCGCGAATGCGGTGGGTCAGTCGCCAGATGTGTTGACTGAACCAGCGCATTCGCGAGCAAGCCCGCTCCCACATTTGATCGGCGGTGTTTTACAGAGTGAGTTACTTCAGCGCGGCCATGATCGCTTCCGGGTTGTAGTCGCGAATCAGCGTGCCGTTCACGTCCACAAATGGAATCCCGCCGCCGCCCAATGCCTCGTACGCCTTGCGCGCCTGGGCGTCCTTCTCGATATCAAACGCCTGGTAGGGAATCCCCTTGGAATCCAGAAAGCGCCGGATCTGTTTGCAGTAGCCACACCACTCGGTGGAATACAGCACCACGCGCGCCGCCGCGCGTGTCTGCTCCGGCACCACCTGGGAGGGGTTGAACAGCCGCTCGATCTTGCCCCAGTTCTGGAAAACCACCACCACCAGCAACACCAGCAGGACTTTCTTCAGAACCCCGCCCAGCATCAGTTGCGACGCTTGAGCTGGTCGGTCAACTGGGTCGGCAGGCCCTTGATGATCAAGGTGCCGGCGGCTTCGTCGTATTCGATCTTGTCGCCCAGCAGGTGCGCTTCAAAGCTGATGGACAAGCCTTCGGCGCGGCCGGTGAAACGGCGGAACTGGTTCAGGGTGCGTTTATCCGCCGGGATTTCCGGCGACAGGCCGTAGTCCTTGTTGCGGATGTGATCGTAGAAGGCTTTTGGCCGATCTTCATCGATCAACCCGGACAGCTCTTCCAGGCCCATTGGCTCGCCGAGCTTGGCCTGGCTGCTGGCGTAGTCCACCAGGGTCTTGGTTTTCTCGCGGGCGGACTCGTCCGGCAAGTCTTCGCTTTCAACGAAGTCGCTGAAGGCCTTGAGCAGGGTGCGGGTTTCGCCCGGGCCGTCGACGCCTTCCTGGCAGCCGATAAAGTCGCGGAAGTACTCCGAGACCTTCTTGCCGTTCTTGCCCTTGATAAAGGAGATGTACTGCTTGGACTGCTTGTTGTTCTGCCACTCGGACACGTTGATCCGCGCGGCGAGGTGCAGTTGGCCAAGGTCGAGGTGGCGTGACGGCGTCACGTCCAGCTGGTCGGTCACTGCCACGCCTTCACTGTGGTGCAGCAGGGCGATCGCCAGGTAATCGGTCATGCCCTGTTGATAGTGGGCAAACAGCACGTGGCCGCCGGTGGAGAGGTTGGACTCCTCCATCAGCTTCTGCAGGTGTTCTACGGCAATACGGCTGAAGGCGGTGAAATCCTTGCCACCGTCGAAATACTCCTTCAACCAGCCGCTGAACGGGTGCGCGCCGGACTCGGCATGGAAAAAGCCCCAGGCCTTGCCTTGTTTGGCGTTGTAGCTCTCGTTGAGGTCGGCAAGCATGTTCTCGATCGCGGCCGACTCGGCAAGCTCGGAGTCGCGGGCGTGGAGAACTGCAGGGGTGCCGTCGGGTTTTTTGTCGATCAGGTGGACGATGCAATGACGGATCGGCATGGGCTTCTCGGCTGGTTGAAGGGGAGTGGTCGGGCTCCCGGAAAAAGTCGCCAGTGTACCGCACCCGCTGGGGATGGCGCTGTTCGGAGGGCGTTTTGAGCGCCATCCGACGGGCCATATGCCTTTTTTTCACGGTTTAGAGCGATAAAGCTGACCAAATGGGTATGTTGAGGCGGATATTTCCCCGTCTCTGTGCTAGTTTTGCCCCGTCTTACGCGCAGTCTGGGCGTTAAGCGTGCATTCAGCATTTGTCAGGTCGAACCAAACCCGGTTTCAGGTATCTATAACCCCGATCTCCGTGGTTATAGCCCTAGGGTGCCAGGCCTTGATGGCAGGGCTCGATGGCTGACACTGCACTCTGCAATCCAAATGAATTTGATAGGGAAGGAACACCACAATGGCTATTACTAAAGACCAACTGATCGCTGATCTGGCTGAATCCACTGGCGCCACCAAAGTTCAAGTGCGTGCAGTGATTGAACAACTGAGCCAGATCGTTGCTGATCAGCTGGAAAACGGCGGCGAAATCACTCTGCCAGGCGTTGGCAAACTGAAAGTGACCGAGCGTCCTGCCCGTACTGGCCGTAACCCTTCGACTGGCGCTGCCATCGAAATCGCTGCCAAGAAAGTTATCAAGCTGGTTGTGGCAAAAAGCCTGACCGACGCTGTTAACAAGTAAGACGCAGCAAAAAAACCGTGCTCCGGAGCGATCCGGGCACGGTTTTTTGTTGCTCGCCGTTTTGTTTTTAACGGTAGGAGCGAGCTTGCTCGCGAAGGTCGTCAACGATAACGCGGGGCATCTGATACCCCGCGGCGCCTGTTGGTTTTTCGCGAGCAAGCTCGCTCCTACAGGTTTTAGTCCTTGCGCGCCCAGCGCTGGCGCCACACCTGTTGCTCGCTCGGGGTCTGGAAAGTCCAGGCGACGAAGCGGCTCTGCTTCTGGCCCTGGGACATCTCCACCACCTGGCTCTCCAGCACACCGGCCTTTTTCAGCGCAGTCTGAATGGCCGGCAGGTTTGACGCTTTCGACACCAGGGTGCTGAACCACAGTACTTTATGTTGGAAATGCGCGCTTTCAGCGATCAACTGCGTCACAAACCGCGCTTCACCGCCTTCACACCACAATTCCGCCGACTGGCCACCGAAGTTCAGTACCGGCAACTTGCGTTTCGGATCAGCCTTGCCCAGTGCACGCCATTTACGTTCGCTGCCCTTGGTCGCTTCATCCATGGAGGCGTGGAAGGGCGGGTTGCACAGGGTCAGGTCAAACCGCTCGCCCGGCTCCAGCAGCCCCAGCAGGATCTGCTTGGGATTGGTTTGCTGGCGCAGCTGGATGGCCTTGTTCAGCCCGTTGGACTGCACGATCGCCTTGGCGGCAGCCACGGCCGTCGGGTCGACTTCAGAACCGAGGAAATTCCAGCGGTACTCGCTGTAGCCGATCAACGGATAGACGCAGTTGGCGCCCATGCCGATATCCAGCACCTTCACCGGCGCGCCACGGGGGATCACGCCTTCGTTGACGCTGGCCAGCAGGTCGGCGAGGAAGTGCACGTAGTCGGCACGGCCCGGGACCGGTGGGCACAGGTAATCAGCCGGGATGTCCCAGTGATTGATGCCGTAGAACGCCTTGAGCAACGCCCGGTTGAACACCCGTACCGCGTCGGGGCTGGCGAAGTCGATGCTTTCCTTGCCGTACGGGTTGATGATCACGAATTGCGCCAGTTCCGGCGTGGTCTTGATCAGCGCCTGGAAGTCGTAACGGCCCTGGTGGCGGTTACGCGGGTGCAAGGTGGCCTCTTTGCGCGGAACGACGGGCTTGGCCGGCGTGGTGGATTTAGGCTTCTTGCGCGGTGCTTTGGGTGTGCTGGGGGCGGTCATGGGCTGCGTCGATTCTGCGTTTGTTTCAAAAGTGGCGGGTATTGTCACACATTCCGGGCGAGGCCCGGTGATCGTTCCCACGCTCTGCGTGGGAATGCCGCATTGGACGCTCTGCGTCCCCAGGTTCGCGCAAGACTCAAGTCTGCAACGCAGAGCGTCACGGGATGCATCCCCACGCAGAGCGTGGGAATGATCAGTGGCCGCCCATAAAAAAAGAGACCCGAAGGTCTCTTTTTTCACACGGGCTGCCCCTTACAGGCTGGAAATCCGCGCATGTTGCTCCGCCAGCTTGCCCAAAGCCTGTTCAGCCTCAGCCAGTTTGGCGCGTTCTTTCTCGATCACTTCAGCCGGAGCCTTGTCGACGAACGCCGCGTTGGACAGCTTGCCGCCCACCCGCTGCACTTCGCCTTGCAGGCGCAGGATTTCCTTGTCCAGGCGCGCCAGTTCGGCACCTTTGTCGATCAGGCCGGCCATCGGCACCAGCACTTCCATATCGCCAACCAGTGCGGTGGCGGACAGCGGTGCTTCGGCGCCAGCGGCCAATACGGTGATCGACTCCAGCTTCGCCAGCTTCTTGAGCAGCGCATCGTTCTCGGTGAGGCGACGCTGATCTTCGGCGCTGGCGTTTTTCACGAACACGGCCAATGGCTTGCCCGGACCGATGTTCATCTCGGCGCGGATGTTGCGCGTGCCCATCATCAGGGTCTTGAGCCATTCGATGTCGCTTTCGGCCGCCTCATCGATGCGGGCTTCGTTGGCCACCGGCCAAGGTTGCAGCATGATGGTCTTGCCGTCTTTGCCCGCCAGCGGCGCGATGCGCTGCCAGATTTCTTCGGTGATGAACGGCATGAACGGATGCGCCAGGCGCAACGCCACTTCCAGCACGCGCACCAGGGTGTGACGGGTGCCGCGCTGACGTTCGATCGGCGAGTTCTCGTCCCACAGCACGGGCTTGGACAGTTCCAGGTACCAGTCGCAATACTGGTTCCAGATGAACTCGTACAAAGCCTGTGCCGCCAGGTCGAAGCGGAACTGGTCGAGTTGACGGGTCACTTCGGCTTCGGTGCGCTGCAACTGGGAGATGATCCAGCGATCCGCCAGGGACAGCTCGATGGCCTCGCCGTTCTGGCCGCAGTCTTCTCCTTTATCCAGCACGTAGCGCGCGGCGTTCCAGATCTTGTTGCAGAAGTTGCGGTAGCCTTCGACGCGGCCCATGTCGAACTTGATGTCGCGACCGGTGGACGCCAGCGAGCAGAAGGTGAAGCGCAGGGCGTCGGTGCCGTAGCTGGCGATGCCGTCAGCGAACTCGTCGCGCGTCTGCTTCTCGATCTTCTTCGCCAGTTTCGGCTGCATCAGGCCCGAGGTGCGTTTCTGCACCAGGGTTTCCAGGTCGATGCCGTCGATGATGTCCAGCGGGTCCAGGACGTTGCCCTTGGACTTGGACATCTTCTGGCCCTGGCCATCACGCACCAGGCCGTGCACGTACACGGTCTTGAACGGTACCTGCGGGGTGCCGTCTTCGTTTTTCACCAAGTGCATGGTGAGCATGATCATCCGGGCAACCCAGAAGAAAATGATGTCGAAGCCGGTGACCAGCACGTCGGTGGAGTGGAATTTCTTCAGGAATTCGGTCTGTTGCGGCCAGCCGAGGGTGGAGAACGTCCACAGGCCCGAGCTGAACCAGGTGTCCAGTACGTCGTTGTCCTGTTGCAGTGCCATGTCCGGGCCGAGGTTGTGCTTGGCACGTACTTCGGCTTCGTCGCGACCCACGTAGACCTTGCCCGACTCGTCGTACCAGGCCGGAATCCGGTGGCCCCACCACAGCTGGCGGCTGATGCACCAATCCTGGATGTCACGCATCCACGAGAAGTACATGTTTTCGTACTGTTTAGGTACGAACGCGATGCGGCCGTCTTCCACGGCAGCTATCGCCGGCTCAGCCAAAGGCTTGGTGGACACGTACCACTGGTCGGTCAGCCAAGGCTCGATGATGGTGCCGGAACGGTCGCCTTTCGGCACTTTCAGGGCGTGGTCGTCAACGCTCACCAGCAGGCCGGCGGCGTCGAAGGCCGCAACGATCTGCTTGCGCGCTTCAAAACGGTCGAGGCCGGCGTATTCAGCCGGGATCTTGCCGTCGATGCTCTCGTTCAGCGTGCCGTCGAGATTAAACACCTGGCAGGCCGGCAGCACAGCGGCGTTCTTGTCGAAGATGTTCAGCAGCGGCAGGTTGTGGCGCTTGCCGACTTCGTAGTCGTTGAAATCGTGGGCCGGGGTGATTTTCACGCAGCCGGTGCCGAATTCAGGGTCGCAGTAGTCGTCCGCGATGATCGGGATGCGACGGCCAACCAGCGGCAGCTCAACGAACTTGCCGATCAACGCCTGATAGCGCTCGTCGTTCGGGTTAACCGCGACAGCGGCGTCGCCAAGCATGGTTTCCGGACGGGTGGTGGCGACGATCAGGTAGTCGTTGCCTTCGGCGGTCTTGGCGCCGTCAGCCAGTGGGTACTTGAGGTTCCACAGGAAACCTTTCTCGTCGTGGTTTTCCACTTCAAGGTCGGAAATCGCCGTGTGCAGCTTGGTGTCCCAGTTGACCAGGCGCTTGCCGCGGTAGATCAGGCCGTCTTCATGCAGGCGGACGAAGGCTTCCTTTACGGCTTCCGACAGGCCGTCGTCCATGGTGAAGCGCTCGCGGCTCCAGTCGACGGACGAGCCCAGGCGACGGATCTGACGGCTGATGTTGCCGCCGGACTGATCCTTCCATTCCCAGATTTTATCCAGGAATTTCTCGCGGCCCAGGTCGTGACGGTTCTGGCCGGTGGCTTCCAGTTGGCGTTCCACCAGCATCTGGGTGGCGATACCGGCGTGGTCGGTACCTGGCTGCCACAGGGTGTTGCGACCCTGCATGCGGCGGAAACGAATCAGCGCATCCATGATCGCATTGTTGAAGCCATGGCCCATGTGCAGGCTGCCAGTGACGTTCGGTGGCGGAATCATGATGGTGTAGGCATCGCCCGCGCCTTGCGGAGCGAAATAATTCTCGGACTCCCAGGTCTGGTACCAGGAAGTTTCAATAGCGTGCGGCTGGTAGGTCTTATCCATGCGCGGCGGGACCCTAGTTGGCATTAATTCAGGAAAGCCGACAAGTATAACGGGGGATAGTGGAGAGGGGTAGGAGCGAGCTTGCTCGCGAAAAACCTGAGGGCGGCGCGTTCATTCAGGATGTACGCGTTATCGTTCACGCCCTTCGCGAGCAAGCCCGCTCCCACAAGGAATATGTGTCAGCCTTAGTTCTGGTACTGGCTCAACAACCGCTCCATGCGCGCATCCAGTCGGCGCTTGATCTCGGTTTCGATATGCGGAGCAAAATCGTCGATCACGTCTTGCATGATCAGTTGCGCAGCGGCGCGCAGTTCGTTGTCCAGGTGCAGCAACAGGGCGTCGGGCGCTTTCTCTGCGGCAGGCACGGCAACTTCCGGCGCGGGCGCGGCTTGCCCTGCAGGCGTTTCGACAGGTTCCGGCGCGACAGGTTTGCCACCGACCATATCGAACAGCAAAGGAATTTGTACGTCACCATTGACCGAATCGGTCAGCAGCGGCGGTTGCAGGTCATCATCACCGAGCAGCTTGCGGATCGACTCAAGGTCATCCAGCAGGTGATCAGAGTCTTTTAGCGGGTTTGGAGTGTCCATTGTGTGCTCAAAGTCGTTGTAGCCGGTGATCTTGCAGAGAATAGCCCTGTTCGCGGTAGAAACGGAAACTCTCCCGCGCGGCCTGACGAATAGCCGGGTCTTCCACCACCACTTCCGCCACTCGGGCAAAACCTTTGGCGAAGGCCGGTACTTTCAGGTCGAGGTTGACCAGCAGGTCTGTGTGATCGCCACAGCTGTCGCCCAAACCCAGCACCACCAGGCCTTCCGGCTCTGATTCGGCGGGGCCGTGGGGCACGAAGCTTTCGCCCTTGAAGCGCCACAGGCGGGCGTCGAGGTCGTCACGCTGGGCGGCATCGCTGCAATGCAGGTAGATGCGATGGCCCATGCGCCAGGCTTTTTCGGTGAGCTTGCAGGCAAAGTCCAGGCGCGCGGAAGGATCGGCGCTGGGCAATATATAGAAGTCGACTTGGGTCATTGGGGGTCCTGATAGCCGCGCCGCATGTGTAAATACTGTCTGATCGACCACCACGAAAACCCCGTAGCAGCTGTCGAGCCTGAGCGAGGCTGCGTTGCGGTGTGTCAGATACTCCGCTGACGCAGCCTCGCCGGGGCTCGGCAGCTGCTACGGTCGGGGCGGCGTTGGAATTGCCGCCCCGGGGTCGTCAGTTTCAGGCTTTGGCGCGGTCCAGCAGGTACTGGGTCAGCAATGGAACCGGACGGCCAGTGGCGCCCTTGTCCTTGCCGCCGCTGGTCCAGGCAGTGCCGGCGATGTCCAGGTGCGCCCAGTTGAAGTTCTTGGCAAAGCGCGACAGGAAGCACGCAGCGGTGATAGTGCCGGCTTTCGGGCCACCAATGTTGGCGATGTCGGCGAACGGGCTGTCCAGCTGTTCCTGGTACTCATCGAACAGCGGCAGTTGCCAGGCGCGGTCGTCTGCAGCCTGGCCGGCGCTGAGCAGTTGGCCGATCAGTTCGTCGTTGTTGCCCAGCAGGCCCGATGTGTGGGCGCCCAGGGCAACCACGCAGGCACCGGTCAGGGTTGCGATGTCGATCACGGC
The DNA here is from genome assembly GCF_052682255.1 of Pseudomonas sp. 32A. NCBI lineage: Bacteria > Pseudomonadati > Pseudomonadota > Gammaproteobacteria > Pseudomonadales > Pseudomonadaceae > Pseudomonas > Pseudomonas sp. 32A. Next base: position 904,093 of record NZ_JBQYLY010000001.1, read on the forward strand.
TTGCGGCTTGAAGCGCTCGGCGTAGGTCAGGGCGTCGCACAGCACCAGGCGGCCTTCGGCGTCGGTGTTGAGGATTTCCACGGTCTGGCCGCTGAGGGTGGTGACGATGTCGCCCGGACGGGTCGCGCCGCCGCTCGGCATGTTCTCGGCGCAGGCCAGGATGCACACCAGGTTGATCGGCAGCTTCAGTTCCAGCACGGCACGCAGGGTGCCGAACACGCTGGCGGCGCCGCCCATGTCGTACTTCATCTCATCCATGCCCAGGCCCGGCTTGAGGCTGATGCCGCCGGTGTCGAAGGTGATGCCTTTGCCGACCAGGGCAAATGGCTTCTCGGACTTCTTGCCGCCGTTGTATTGCATCACGATCAGGCGTGGCGGCTGGTCGCTGCCCTGGCCCACGGCATAGAACGAGCCCATGCCCAGTTCCTTGATCTTCTTCTCGTCCAGGACTTCGACTTTTAGGCCCTTGAATTCCTTGCCCAGCGCCTTGGCTTGCTCGCCCAGGTAGGTTGGGTGGCAGATATTCGGTGGCAGGTTGCCCAAATCACGGGTGAAAGCCATGCCGCCGGCGATGGCCTGGGCGTGGGTCACGGCGCGTTCGACTTCAGCCTGGGCGGCCTTGATGGTCAGCAAGGTGACTTTTTTCAGGGCGCGGGGTTCGGCCTTGGTGCTCTTGAACTGGTCGAAGACGTAGCCGCCATCCAGCAGGTTTTCGGCCAGCAGACGGGTCTTGCCGTAGCTGTCGCGGCCCTTGACCACGATTTCGTCCAGCGCCAGGGCTGCATCGGTGCCGCCCAGGCCCTTGAGGGTGTTGAGGATGCCGGCGATGATCTTGCGGAACGGACGGTCGCCCAGTTCGGCGTCCTTGCCCACGCCCACCAGCAATACGCGGTCGGCTTTAAGGTTAGGCAGGCTTTGCAGCAGCAGGCTCTGGCCCACTTTACCGGCCAGGTCGCCGCGCTTGAGGACCGCGCTGATGGCGCCGCCGCTCAGTTCGTCCAGTTGCTTGGCGGCAACGCCCAGCTTGCGCCCTTCGCCGACAGCGACCACGAGGGTGGCGGTTTTCAACGTTTCGGGGCTAACGCTTTTTACAACCAGTTCCATTTTCGGGTCCCTTATAAAGGTCAGTGAGCCAGGAGTCTGTACTCCGGCTTGTAAGCTTGGCAGCCTGTAGGCCGCCCGCGACAAAGGCCGCAGTTTGAACCTCGCCGCCCGAGCCTGACAACCCTTGTGGGCAGCTTTGTGCACGCGTATGAGCAAGCTCCGTGACAGGTGCGGTCAATCACAGGATAATGCGCCATCTTTTTAGCCGGCCTGCAGCAATGGGTCGTCTCGATATGCTTGCTTGTTTGGCCGCCTTAGCCTGACAACCCTGGAGTGTCTGGTTTGATCGTCTTCCGTTATCTGTCCCGCGAAGTCCTGTTGACCCTGAGTGCCGTAAGTGCGGTATTGCTGGTCATCATCATGAGTGGTCGCTTCGTCAAATACCTCGCCCAGGCTGCCTCGGGTGCCCTGGATCCGGGTTCGCTGTTCCTGATCATGGGCTTTCGCCTGCCGGGCTTCCTGCAGCTGATTCTGCCATTGGGCCTGTTTCTCGGGATCTTGCTGGCCTACGGCCGCTTGTACCTTGAAAGCGAAATGACCGTGCTGTCGGCCACCGGCATGAGCCAGCAGCGTCTGCTGGCCATGACCATGGTCCCGGCCACCGGTATTGCCCTGGTCGTGGCCTGGTTGAGCCTGAGCCTGGCGCCCCAGGGTGCCTTGCAGTTCCAGCTGGTGCTCAACAAACAGGACGCCATGACCGAATTCGATACCCTGGAGCCGGGCCGCTTTCAAGCGCTCAACGACGGCACCCGGGTGACCTACACCGAACAACTGTCGGATGACCGTGCCAACCTGGGCGGTGTGTTCATCTCTCAGAAGAACCTCGGCCAGAACCAGAAAGACCGTGGTATTTCCATATTGGTGGCCGACAGCGGGCGCCAGGAAGTGCGTCCGGACGGCAGTCGCTATCTGATCCTGGAGAACGGCTATCGCTATGACGGCAGCCCCGGGCAGGCGGATTACCGGGCAATCAAGTACGACACTTACGGTGTAATGCTGGCTCGTCCGGATGTCAGCGACGAAGTGACCGACCGCGACGCGATCCCGACGCCAGACCTGATCGGCAGCAAGGAATTGCGCTCGATTGCTGAACTGCAATGGCGGATTTCCCTGCCGTTGCTGGTGTTTATCGTGACCTTGATGGCGGTACCGCTGTCCCGGGTCAACCCGCGCCAGGGCCGCTTCCTCAAGCTGTTGCCGGCCATCCTGCTTTATATGGCTTACCTGACCATCCTGATTTCCGCCCGCGGCTCTCTGGAGAAGGGCAAGCTGCCGCCGGCTCTTGGGTTGTGGTGGGTCCACGGGATCTTCCTGGCGATTGGCCTGGGCCTGCTTTATTGGGAACCGATGCGGTTGAAGATGCGGAGTCGTCGCAGCGTGAAGGAGATGGCTCGTGGTTAAGCTCGACCGCTACATTGGTAGCAGCGTCCTGGTCGCAATCCTTGCGGTATTGGGCATTATTCTGGGCCTGGCCTCGTTGTTCGCCTTCATTGATGAAGTCGGCAACGTCAGCGATACCTACACCGTAACCAACGTTCTGAGCTACGTGGCGCTGACAGCGCCACGTCGTCTCTACGACATGATGCCGATGGCTGCGCTGATCGGCTGCCTGATTGGCCTGGGCAGCCTGGCCAGCAACAGCGAATTGACCATCATGCGTGCGGCGGGCGTTTCCATCGGCCGCATCGTGTGGGCGGTCATGAAGCCCATGTTGTTGCTGATGGCGGTCAGCGTGCTGATCGGTGAATACGTGGCGCCCCCGGCCGAATCCACAGCCCAGGCCAATCGTGCCCTGGCCCAGGGTTCGGGTGATGCCCAGAGCGCCAAACATGGCCTGTGGCACCGCCAGGGTGAGGAATTTATCCACATCAACGCCGTGCAACCCGGCGGCCTGTTGATCGGTGTCACCCGCTATCACTTCGATAAAGAACGTCACCTGTTGTCGTCCAGCTTCGCCAAACGTGCGCAGTACGCCGACGAAAAGTGGCAGCTGAGCGAGGTGACCACCACCTATTTCCGTGATATCGGCAAGGGCGCGGCGTCGAGCACTGAAGTGATCAACGTTCCGACGGAGCAGTGGGATATTTCCCTCAAGCCCGAATTGCTGAATACCGTGGTGATGATTCCTGAAAGCCTGCCTATCTCCGGCCTGTGGGGTTATATCCACTACCTCAAGGACCAGGGCTTGAACAATGGCCGTTACTGGCTGGCGTTTTGGGTCAAGGTGTTGCAGCCGGTGGTGACCGCTGCCCTGGTGCTGATGGCGATTTCGTTCATCTTTGGCCCGTTGCGTTCCGTAACCCTCGGCCAGCGCGTGTTTACCGGCGTGCTGGTGGGCTTTACCTTCCGTATCGCCCAGGACCTGCTGGGGCCGTCCAGCCTGGTATTCGGCTTCTCGCCGTTGTTTGCGGTGCTGGTGCCCACGGCTATTTGCGCCGTGGCCGGCTTCTGGCTGTTGCGTCGGGCCGGTTGAACCCGCGCTTATGAACAAAAAATGCCCCGTTCGAACGATCGGGGCATTTTTGTTCTTGGTCACCATGGATGACGTCAGGTCTGCGCATCAGGTACAATTCCCGGCTATTTTTCAGCGGGCAGTCTGCCTGCAGCCTTTTTGAGTGTTGATCCGTGAGTGATTTGAGTCATATCCGCAATTTCTCCATCATCGCCCACATTGACCATGGCAAGTCGACGCTGGCCGATCGATTTATCCAGATGTGCGGCGGCCTTGCCGAGCGTGAAATGGAAGCCCAGGTGCTGGACTCCATGGACCTCGAGCGCGAGCGCGGGATCACCATCAAGGCCCACAGCGTTACTCTGTATTACACCGCCAAAGACGGTATCAAGTACCAGCTCAACTTCATTGACACCCCGGGCCACGTCGACTTCACCTATGAAGTCAGCCGTTCCCTGGCGGCCTGTGAAGGTGCGTTGCTGGTAGTGGACGCGGGCCAGGGCGTTGAAGCCCAGTCCGTAGCCAACTGCTACACCGCCATCGAGCAAGGCCTGGAAGTGATGCCGGTGCTGAACAAGATCGACCTGCCACAGGCCGATCCGGACCGCGTCAAGGAAGAGATCGAGAAGATCATCGGCATTGACGCCACCGACGCCGTCGAGTGCAGCGCCAAGACCGGCCTGGGCGTCGACGAAGTGCTCGAGCGCCTGGTCAAGACCATTCCCGCGCCTACCGGCAACTACGAAGATCCGCTGCAAGCGTTGATCATCGACTCCTGGTTCGACAACTACCTGGGCGTTGTTTCCCTGGTACGCGTGCGCCACGGCCGTGTGAAGAAGGGCGACAAGATCCTGGTCAAGTCCACCGGCAAGATCCACCTGGTGGACAGCGTCGGTGTATTCAACCCGAAGCACACCGCGACCACTGATCTGAAAGCCGGTGAAGTGGGCTTTATCATCGCCGGTATCAAGGACATCCACGGTGCACCGGTAGGTGACACCCTGACCTTGAGCTCCACCCCTGACGTCGATGTGCTGCCGGGCTTCAAACGCATCCAGCCGCAGGTTTACGCCGGCCTGTTCCCGGTCAGTTCCGATGACTTCGAGGACTTCCGCGAAGCCCTGCAGAAGCTGACCCTCAACGACTCGTCGTTGCAGTACACCCCGGAAAGCTCCGACGCCCTCGGGTTCGGCTTCCGCTGCGGGTTCCTGGGCATGCTGCACATGGAAATCATCCAGGAGCGCCTCGAGCGCGAATACGACCTGGACCTGATCACCACCGCGCCGACGGTTATTTTTGAACTGGCGCTGAAAACCGGTGAAACGATTTACGTCGACAACCCGTCCAAGCTTCCGGATCTGTCTTCCATCGAAGACATGCGCGAACCGATCGTGCGGGCCAATATTCTTGTGCCGCAAGAACACCTGGGCAACGTCATTACCCTGTGTATCGAAAAGCGTGGCGTACAGCACGACATGCTGTTCCTCGGTACCCAGGTGCAAGTGACCTACGATTTGCCGATGAACGAAGTGGTCCTGGACTTCTTCGACCGTCTCAAATCCACCAGCCGCGGCTATGCTTCGCTGGATTACCATTTTGATCGTTACCAATCAGCTAATCTGGTGAAGCTGGATGTGCTGATCAACGGCGACAAGGTCGATGCCCTGGCGCTGATCGTGCACAAGGACAACGCGCACTACAAAGGTCGCCAGTTGACCGAAAAGATGAAAGAACTGATTCCGCGCCAGATGTTCGACGTCGCGATCCAGGCCGCCATCGGCGGGCAGATCATTGCACGGACTTCCGTCAAGGCACTCAGAAAGAACGTACTGGCCAAATGCTATGGCGGCGACGTCAGCCGTAAGCGCAAGCTGCTCGAGAAGCAAAAGGCCGGTAAAAAACGCATGAAGCAAGTGGGCAACGTGGAAATTCCACAAGAAGCCTTCCTTGCGGTGCTCAGGTTGGATAGTTAGGTCCTATGTCACTAAATTTCCCGCTGTTGCTGGTCATTGCCGTCGCCGTTTGCGGTCTCCTGGCATTGCTCGATCTGATTTTCTTCGCCCCGCGTCGCCGGGCTGCCATCGCGTCCTATCAGGGCAGCGTCAGCCAGCCCGATGTGGCGGTGGTCGAGAAGCTGAACAAAGAGCCAATGCTGGTTGAATACGGCAAGTCGTTCTTCCCGGTGTTGTTCATCGTGCTGGTGCTGCGTTCGTTCCTGGTGGAACCGTTTCAGATCCCTTCGGGATCGATGAAACCTACCCTGGACGTGGGCGACTTCATCCTGGTGAACAAGTTTTCCTACGGGATCCGCTTGCCGGTGATCGACAAGAAAGTCATCGAAATCGGTGACCCGCAGCGCGGCGATGTGATGGTGTTCCGCTACCCAAGCGACCCGAACGTCAACTACATCAAGCGTGTAGTGGGCCTGCCGGGTGACGTGATTCGCTACACCAGCGACAAGCGCCTGTTCGTCAATGGCGAGTCGGTGGCAGAAAAACTGATCGGTTCCGAGCCGAACACTCTGGGCAGCGCCGAGTTGTACCAGGAGAAACTCGGAGCGGTAGAGCACGAAATCCGCAAGGAAATGAGCCGCTACCGTTCGCCGCCTGACAACCAATGGACAGTGCCTGCCGGGCATTACTTCATGATGGGCGACAACCGCGACAACTCCAATGACAGCCGCTACTGGGATGATCCCAATATTCCCAAGGACCTGCTGGGCATGGTCCCCGACCAGAATATCGTCGGCAAGGCCTTCGCGGTCTGGATGAGTTGGCCGGAACCCAAGCTCAGCCACCTGCCGAACTTCTCGCGGGTCGGGCTGATCAAGTAATCCATGCGGCGCTGTGAACACAGCGCCGAATGCTTTTCTGGGGCTTGGACAAAGTCTGGCCCCATGCAGCAACCACCAGGATTTGAATTTGAACACAGCGTTAATCGTCGCAGGCCACCGGTGCCTCGAACTGAATGTGGGTAAACCGTGAGCGTTTCTCTAAGCCGTCTCGAGCGTCAGCTCGGTTACACCTTCAAGGATCAGGAATTGATGATCCTTGCCCTCACACACCGCAGTTTTGCCGGGCGTAACAACGAGCGCCTGGAATTCCTCGGTGATGCCATCCTCAATTTCGTCGCCGGCGAAGCCTTGTTCAATCGCTTCCCGCTGGCCCGCGAAGGTCAGTTGTCGCGCTTGCGTGCGCGCCTGGTGAAAGGCGAGACCCTGGCCGTACTGGCCCGTGGTTTCGACCTGGGCGATTACCTGCGCCTGGGCTCCGGCGAGCTGAAGAGCGGCGGTTTCCGTCGTGAGTCGATCCTGGCCGACGCCCTGGAAGCACTGATTGGCGCGATCTACCTCGATGCGGGCATGGAAGCAGCCAAGGAGCGTGTTGTCGCCTGGCTGTCGACCGAGATCGAAAGCCTGACGCTGGTAGACACCAACAAAGATCCGAAGACCCGCCTGCAGGAATTCCTGCAGTCCCGTGGTTGCGACCTGCCGCGTTACGAAGTGGTGGATATCCAGGGTGAACCGCATTGCCGAGTGTTCTTCGTCGAATGTGAAATCACTTTACTGAATGAAAAAAGCCGAGGTCAGGGTGTGAGCCGTCGTATTGCCGAACAGGTAGCGGCCGCTGCAGCACTGATTGCCCTGGGCGTGGAGAATGGCCATGACTGATTCAACCGCAACTCGCTGTGGCTATGTTGCCATCGTCGGCCGTCCGAACGTGGGCAAGTCCACGTTGCTGAACCACATCCTGGGACAGAAGCTGGCGATCACCTCGCGCAAGCCTCAGACCACCCGCCACAACATGTTGGGCATCAAGACCGAAGGCGCCGTACAGGCAGTCTACGTTGATACCCCGGGCATGCACAAAGGCGGCGAAAAGGCCCTGAACCGCTACATGAACAAAACCGCTTCGGCAGCGTTGAAAGACGTCGACGTGGTGATCTTTGTGGTCGACCGCACGAAGTGGACCGACGAAGACCAGATGGTTCTGGAGCGCGTGCAGTACGTCACCGGCCCGTTGATCGTCGCGTTGAACAAGACCGACCGCATCGAAGACAAGGCCGAACTGATGCCGCACCTGAGCTGGCTGCAGGAACAACTGCCGAACGCCCAGATCATGCCGATCTCGGCCCAGCACGGGCACAACCTCGAAGCTTTGGAGCGTGTGATCGCCGGTTACCTGCCGGAGAACGAGCACTTCTTCCCGGAAGACCAGATCACCGACCGCAGCAGCCGTTTCCTCGCCGCCGAACTGGTACGCGAGAAAATCATGCGCCAGATGGGCGCCGAGCTGCCGTACCAGATCACCGTCGAAATCGAAGAGTTCAAGCAGCAGGGCAAGACCCTGCATATCCACGCGTTGATCCTCGTTGAACGTGACGGCCAGAAGAAAATCATCATTGGCGACAAGGGCGAGCGCATCAAGCGCATCGGCACCGAAGCGCGCAAGGACATGGAGTTGCTGTTTGATTCCAAGATCATGCTCAACCTGTGGGTGAAGGTTAAGGGTGGTTGGTCCGATGATGAGCGTGCGTTGCGTTCGTTGGGTTACGGCGACCTGTAACAGGTCTCCGGAACACCGCAGGACAAATGTGGGAGCGGGCTTGCTCGCGAATGCAGTGGATCAGTCACCAGATGTGTTGACTGACACCCCGCATTCGCGAGCAAGCCCGCTCCCACATTGGATAGTCGTTGTTTTCCAGACCGTGTTCCCGCAGCGAGAACCCAATGTCCCAAACCCCACACACCGGCCAACCCGCCTACGTCTTGCACAGCCGCGCCTACCGCGAGACCAGCGCCTTGGTGGACTTCCTCACGCCTCAAGGCCGGCTGCGCGCGGTCTTGCGCAGCGCCCGTGGCAAAGCCGGCACCCTGGCGCGGCCCTTCGTGGCCCTGGAAGTGGAGTTTCGTGGACGTGGCGAGCTGAAGAACGTCGGCCGCATGGAAGCCGCCGGCGCCTCCAACTGGCTTAACGGTGAGGCGCTGTTCAGTGGCCTCTACCTCAACGAATTGCTGATCCGCCTGCTCCCCGCCGAAGACCCACACCCCGGCGTCTTCGATCACTACGCCGCCACCTTGCTCGCCCTTGCCGAAGGCCGTCCCCTGGAACCGCTGCTGCGCGCATTCGAATGGCGCCTGCTGGATGACTTGGGCTACGGCTTCGAACTGAGCAACGACCTGCACGGCGACCCCATCGCCGCCGACGGCATGTACCGCCTGCAAGTGGACGCAGGCCTGGAGCGGGTCTACCTGCTGCAACCCGGCCTGTTCCAGGGCACTGAGTTGCTGGCCATGAGCGAAGCCGACTGGACCGCCCCCGGCGCCTTGTCTGCCGCCAAGCGCCTGATGCGCCAGGCCCTGGCCGTGCATTTGGGCGGTCGGCCACTGGTCAGCCGCGAGTTGTTTCGAAAGCCCTGACATCCCCGTGTATGCTGTGCAGCGATTCCTTCCCTCTTCAGGAGCGCTTTTCGTGACCACCAGCAATCGCATTCTTCTCGGCGTGAACATCGACCACGTAGCCACCCTGCGCCAGGCTCGGGGCACCCGTTACCCCGACCCGGTCAAGGCCGCGCTGGACGCCGAAGAAGCGGGCGCCGACGGCATCACCGTGCACCTGCGCGAAGACCGCCGCCACATCCAGGAGCGCGACGTGCTGCTGCTCAAGGACGTGCTGCAAACCCGCATGAACTTCGAAATGGGCGTCACCGAAGAAATGATGGCGTTCGCCGAGCGCATCCGCCCGGCGCATATCTGCCTGGTGCCGGAAACCCGCCAGGAACTGACCACCGAAGGCGGCCTCGATGTGGCTGGCCAGGAAGCGCGGATCAAGGCTGCGGTAGAGCGCCTGTCGAAGATCGGCAGCGAAGTCTCGCTGTTCATCGACGCCGACGAGCGCCAGATCGAAGCTTCGCGCCGCGTCGGCGCCCCGGCCATCGAACTGCACACCGGCCGCTACGCCGATGCCACTACGCCGACTGAAGTTGCCGACGAATTGCAGCGCATCATCGACGGCGTCAACTGCGGCCTGGGTGAAGGCCTGATCGTCAACGCCGGCCACGGTCTGCATTACCACAACGTCGAAGCCGTGGCTGCGATCAAGGGTATCAACGAGCTGAACATCGGCCATGCGCTGGTGGCGCATGCGCTGTTCGTCGGCTTCAAAGGCGCCGTCGCCGAGATGAAAGCCTTGATTCTGGCCGCCGCCAAACATTAAAAGAGCACCGAAGATCCAATGTGGGAGCGGGCTTGCTCGCGAAGGCGGCGTGTCAGCCGATGCATGAGTAACAGACCCACCGCTTTCGCGAGCAAGCCCGCTCCCACACAAGCCCGCTCCCACATGTGGCAATGCGAACCCTTACTGTTTAGGTGATGCCGGTGTATGGTATCTGCCCTTTGCGGGTCTAGGACCCGCGGCAGATACGTGAGGTTGTTGTGTCCCAATCGTTTTCCCGTCGACAAATCCTGGGTGGTCTTGCCGGTCTCGCGGTAGTGGGCGTCGGTGCCGGTGGTGCTTACCGCTATTGGCTGGGCAAGGTCGCCGAGGCTGAGGCGGGGCACGATTACGAGTTGATCGCCGCGCCGCTGGATGTGGAGCTGGTACCGGGACACAAGACCGAAGCCTGGGCGTTCGGCCCTTCGGCACCGGGGACCGAGCTGCGGGTGCGCCAGGGTGAATGGCTGCGGGTGCGCTTTATCAACCACCTGCCGGTCGCCACCACCATCCACTGGCATGGCATTCGCCTGCCGCTGGAAATGGACGGCGTGCCGTACGTCTCGCAACTGCCGGTACTGCCGGGCGAATACTTCGACTACAAATTCCGCGTGCCCGATGCCGGCAGCTATTGGTATCACCCCCACGTGAACAGCAGCGAAGAACTGGGCCGTGGCCTGGTGGGCCCGCTGATCATCGAAGAGCGCGAACCCACCGGTTTCAAGCACGAACGCACCCTGAGCCTGAAAAGCTGGCACGTGGACGAAGAGGGCGCCTTTGTGGCCTTCAGCATCCCGCGTGAAGCGGCCCGTGGCGGCACCGCCGGGCGCCTGTCGACCATCAACGGTGTTTCTCAGGCGGTGATCGATCTGCCGGCCGGGCAGATTACCCGCGTGCGCCTGCTCAACCTCGATAACACCCTGACGTATCGCATCAACATCCCCGACGTTGAAGCGCAGATCTATGCCCTGGACGGCAACCCCATCGAACCACGCCCGCTGGGCAAGGAATACTGGCTCGGCCCTGGCATGCGCATCTGCCTGGCGATCAAGGCGCCGGCGGCCGGTGAAGAACTGTCGATCCGCAACGGCCCAGTACGCCTGGGCACCTTCCGCTCGGTGGCCAGCACCGACACGGCGACCGAATGGCCGCCTGCGTTGCCCGCCAACCCGATTGCCGAGCCAGACCTGGCCAATGCCGAGAAACTCAACTTCAATTTCGAATGGGTGGGGTCGGTCTCGGTGAACGTGGACAATGGCAAGCCGCCGAGCCTATGGCAGATCAACGGCCAAGCCTGGGACATCACTGACAAGACCTGCGCCGACCGCCCGATTGCCAAGCTGGAAAAGGGCAAGAGCTACATTTTCGAATTGAAGAACATGACCCAGTACCAACACCCGATCCACCTGCACGGCATGAGTTTCAAGGTCATCGCCTCGAACCGCCACAAGGTAATTCCGTACTTCACCGACACCTACCTGCTGGGCAAGAACGAACGTGCCCGGGTGGCGCTGGTGGCGGATAACCCGGGTGTCTGGATGTTCCACTGCCATGTGATCGACCACATGGAAACCGGCCTGATGGCCGCCATCGAGGTGGCGTGATGCGCCAGTTTCGCCCCACGGCGATTATCGACCGCAGCCGCGACCAGGACTTCATGCGTGAAGCGCTGACCCTGGCGGCCCAGGGCGCCGCGCTGGGGGAAGTGCCGGTGGGCGCGGTGCTGGTACAGGACGGAGAAATCATCGGGCGTGGCTTCAACTGCCCCATCAGCGGCAACGACCCCAGTGCGCATGCCGAGATGGTCGCGATCCGGGCTGCCGCCCAGGCCGTCAGCAATTATCGGCTGCCGGGCAGCACGCTCTACGTCACGCTGGAGCCGTGCAGTATGTGCGCCGGGCTGATCGTGCATTCACGGATTGCCCGGGTGGTGTACGGCGCGCTGGAGCCGAAAGCCGGGATTGTGCAAAGCCAGGGGCAGTTTTTTACCCTGGGCTTTCTCAATCATCGGGTGCTGTATGAAGGCGGGGTGTTGGCCGAGGAGTGCGGGACGGTGTTGAGCGAGTTCTTCAAGGCGCGAAGAGCCAAACCCACAGTTTGATCGCCATATTCCCGTAGCAGCTGTCGAGCCCAAGCGAGGCTGCGTCGGGAGCACCGCGCACTAACAGGGGCCGCCGACGCAGCCTCGCTGGGGCTCGACAGCTGCTACGGGGAGGGTTACTTGCGGGCGACAATCACCGCCCGCATCGGCGCCGGCAGCCCTTCGATGGTCTTGCTGTGATCCTCCGGGTCCAGGAAGTCGCTGAGGGACTGATACTTCATCCACTCCGTGCCGCGCTGTTCCTCGACCGTGGTCACGCTCACGTCCACACAGCGCACATCAGTGAAGCCCGCGCGGCGCAGCCACAGCATCAGCGCCGGTACCGACGGCAGGAACCACACGTTGCGCATCTGCGCGTAACGGTCTTCCGGCACCAGCACCTGCTGCTGATCGCCTTCAACCACCAGCGTCTCCAGCACCAACTCACCGCCCTTGACCAGGCAATCCTTCAGCGCCAGTAAATGCTCGATCGGCGAACGGCGGTGGTAAAACACGCCCATGGAAAATACGGTATCGAAGCCCTCCATATTCGACGGAAGGTCTTCAAACGGGAACGGCAGGTGCCAGGCCTTTGGCTCAGGCAAGTAGCGCTGCACCGCCTGGAACTGGCAGAAGAACAGCCAGTTCGGATCGACGCCAATTACGCTGTCCGCGCCGGCGCCGAGCATGCGCCACATGTAGTAGCCGTTGCCGCAACCCACATCGAGGATGCGCTTGCCCTTGAGATCCAGGTGCGGCGCGACCCGCGACCACTTCCAGTCAGAGCGCCATTCGGTGTCCACGTGCACGCCGAACAGATCAAACGGGCCCTTGCGCCACGGACACAGTCCCATCAGTGCAGTGCGCATTTGCGCACGGGTGTCGTCGTCGCAGTCGGTGTCGAGCACCAGGCCATTGAGCAGGTCGATGTCGCTGGGCATGATCTTAGGCAGTGCATCCAGCGCGCTCTGCCAGCGCTCCAGGTCGCCATGACCTTTTTCCATCTTCGCATCGAGTTGCGCTTGCAGGCCCTGGGCCCAAACGGCCAGGGGAGTGCCGACCAGATGGCGGGCGAGGGGAGACAGATCAATCATGGCAAGGCAATCAACGAGGCAAAGTTAAGACACTGGAACCACGGCACGACTTTCGAGAACCCGGCCGCCAGCAGGCGTTCTCGGTGTTCTTCGAGGCTGTCGGGCTTCATGACGTTTTCGATGGCGCTGCGCTTCTGGGCGATTTCCAGTTCGCTGTAGCCGTTGGCGCGCTTGAAGGCGATGTGCAAATCGGTGAGCAGCGTGTGTTCTTCAGGATCATTGAAGCGCAGCTTTTCCGAAAGGATCAGCGCGCCGCCCGGCAGCAGCGATTGGCGAATGCGCGAGAGCAACGCCTGGCGTTGTTCGGGGGCGATAAATTGCAGGGTGAAGTTCAGCGCCACCACCGAAGCCGGCTGGAATTGCAGCGCGAGGATATCGCCCTCGATCACCTCCACCGGCAGCAACTCCTGGAACATCGAGTCCTGGCCGTTGAGGTATTCGCGGCAACGCTCAACCATCGCCGCCGAGTTATCCACCGCGATCACCCGGCAACCGTCGGTGCGCACGTGACGGCGCAGGGCCTGGGTCACCGCGCCGAGGGATGAACCGAGGTCGTAGAGCACGCTATTGGGCTGGGCAAACTGCGCCGCGAGTACGCCAAGGTTCTCGACGATGGTCGGGTAACCGGGCACCGAACGCTTGATCATGTCCGGGAAAACCCGCACCACGTCTTCGTTGAAGGCGAAGTCCGGCACCTGGGGCAGGGGCTGGGCGAATAGGCGATCGGGTTCTTTGCTCACGGCTGTTCCGGCGAGGGGGGAAAGGCCGGTATTTTAGCCCACACGTCACCGGGTGAAACAAGGTTTTACCGGGTTGAGTCGGATTTCCGGCTGGCTTGCGTCGCACGCTCATGTAATGGCGGGCAAACCAGTTGGTTATTTTTGCGGAGGGTAAATGTCATAGGTGCATTCGAAGTGTACTTTGGAGTCAAAGTTTTGCGAGTCATAACCCTCGAGTGTGACCGCACCTTTGAAATGTTGATTAATACGGTCGAAATCAATCTGCAGCACTGCGCTTGTCACTTCGTAGTTTTGTTGTAAAAGCTCTGAATATAGCTGGATATATTCGATAGCCTGTTCCCCAGGATAGTGATGTTCTCCGTTTTCTATATCGCTTGGAACCTGAAGAAAGAAGTTAAAGATCGGACCTGGCGGGTTATGTTGTATCGAATTTATTCCGATGGAGATCCCGTTGTCGATAGCGCTAAAAGTGTCGGGTAAAAAGTCATAAGTCACTTTCCCGGTCATCACGCCGGAGGCAGAGGTCGTTATTGGGGTTATTTTTTCAACGGTGGGCTTATTCATGATCAGCTTCTCTGGTGGGGGCTGAACATAAAATAAATAGGATCTTAGGGGGCGACAACTGTCAAAAATGACAGTTCGTTAGATGCGTTGGCGATAAAACGGGAGTTTTTAACAAGCCCGCGCTTTGATCTCTCCGACCAAGTATTCAGGCTTGACGAGTGTGCTGGGAAAACGCAGAAGCTGTAATCCCCCACTGCCCCAGCCAATAACTGACGATCAGCAAATACGGCGCCGCTTCAAACGAAACTACAAACCGATTGATGCCAATCAGCGTGTCGGAAAATACAAACGATACTGCGCCCGCTGCCGCCAGGTACGCTGAGCGCTTGGGTACATCGCTACCCAATCGTGCCAGCGCTCGCCACAGCATCGCGCTGATCACCAGTGCATAAACCACCACCGGCACCAGCAATGGGCCCAGGCCATGGGAAATCAGGATGCTCAGCAAGATCGCACCCACCACCAGCGCCAACACCAGCGGCAAAATGGCCTGGCGGCGGCAGTCGCTCAAGTAGGCTTTCAGGTACGCCAGGTGCGCGAACAAAAATGCCCCCAGGCCGAAGATGAACAAGTCGCCGGGCCAGGCCAGCAGTACATCGCCCACCAGGGAAAAAATCAGCCCCAGGCTGATCCAGCGTCGATAGTCGGTAGGCGGCGCATCATGCAGCCAGCCCAGCAGCGCCAGTACCGGCAATGGCTTGACCAACAGGCAGAGCAGGGCTGCGTGGGTGCTCAGGCCGTAGATAAAGGTTACCGCCCCCATCAACGCAAGGATCATCCATGGCATATCAGTTCACCGTAATGGCGCAGTCGAAGGTTTCGGCCGGTTCTGCTTCCGGCTCCCAGGGTTGTTGTGAGGTGAGGCGCAAACGGCCCTGGCCGGCGTTGAAGGCCTGGAAGCGCCAAGTGGATTGACCGCCACTGCCGACCACGCCGGTGTCGTCGGTGTTGCTGTAGACCTCGGGGCTCAGGCTGCGCAGCACGCCGCCGGCGGAATCCTGGATGGCCCAGCGGTAACCGGTGGTGGGATTGCTGGGCAGGGTCAGGATCAGGTTCTGCCCGGTCTTGAGCTGCAGTGGGCAGGCGCTCTGTTTTTCCACGGTGACGTTTTGCTTCGGCGCACTGGCGCAGGCGGCGAGCAGGCAAAGGCTCAGGGGGAGAAGCAGGCGGGCAGCGGTCATGGGGGCTCCGTTGTTTGGCGACGAAGGGCGAGCATAACCGAAGATGAGACAAGGTGTGACAAGCGAGGAAGTTGTGTTGATAGGACGGGCCCCATCGCGGGCAAGCCCGCTCCCACATTTGACCGCGTTGTCATTAACAACACCGATCCCTGTGGGAGCCGGGCTTGCCCGCGATGGCGTCAGTCCCTGCACTACATAACTATCAGAACAGCACCTTCGCCACATCCGCAAAGCGCTTGGCAAAGTGCACCGTCATCCCTTCCTTCAGGTACTCCGGCAGTTCCTCAAAGCTCCCCCGGTTAGGCTCCGGCAAGATCAGTTCGTGAATCTTCTGGCGCCGCGCCGCAATCACCTTCTCGCGTACCCCGCCAATCGGCAGCACATGCCCGGTCAATGTCAGCTCACCGGTCATCGCCACGCCTTTTTTCGGCGGCTGGTTACGTGCCAGCGACAGCAACGCGCTGGCCATGGTCACACCCGCGCTGGGGCCATCTTTTGGCGTGGCACCTTCCGGCACGTGCAGGTGCACGAAGGCTTCGTCGAAGAATTTCGGGTCACCGCCAAACGACTTCAGGTTGGAGCTGATGTAGCTGTAGGCAATCTCGGCCGATTCCTTCATCACGTCACCCAGTTGCCCGGTGAGTTTGAAGCCACGGTTCAGTGTGTGAATGCGCGTCGCCTCGATCGGCAGGGTCGCGCCGCCCATGCTGGTCCAGGCCAGGCCGGTGATCACACCGGTGCCCGACAGCACTTGCTCGTTACGGAACACCGGCATCCCAAGAGAGGTTTCCAGGTCCTTGTTGCCGATCTTGATCACAGAGTCCGGCTCATCCAGCAGCTTGACCACTGCCTTGCGCACCAGTTTGCCCAGCTGCTTCTCCAGCTGGCGCACCCCGGCTTCGCGAGCGTAGCCATCGATCAGGGCGCGCAGGGCGCCGTCGCTGATGGACAGGCTGTTTTTCGACACACCGGCTTTTTCCAGCTGCTTGGGCCACAGGTGACGCTTGGCAATCGCGACCTTTTCTTCGGTGATGTAGCCCGACAGACGAATCACTTCCATGCGGTCCAGCAAGGGGCCGGGGATCGAGTCCAGGGTGTTGGCGGTGCACACGAACAGCACTTTGGACAGGTCCAGGCGCAGGTCCAGGTAGTGGTCGAGGAATTCGACGTTCTGTTCCGGGTCGAGGGTTTCGAGCAGCGCCGAGGCAGGGTCGCCCTGGTAGCTCTGGCCCATCTTGTCGATCTCGTCGAGCATGATCACCGGGTTCATCACTTCCACATCTTTGAGGGCTTGCACCAGCTTGCCCGGCATCGCGCCGATGTAGGTGCGGCGATGGCCCTTGATCTCGGCCTCGTCGCGCATGCCGCCGACGCTGAAGCGGTAGAACGGGCGGCCCAAGGATTCGGCAATCGATTTGCCGACACTGGTCTTGCCCACACCCGGCGGGCCCACCAGCAACACGATGGAACCGGCGACTTCGCCTTTATAGGCGCCCACCGCAAGGAATTCGAGGATGCGACTCTTGATGTCGTCCAGGCCGGCGTGGTGCTTGTCGAGCACTTTGCGGGCGTGTTTCAGGTCGAGTTTGTCCTCGCCATACACGCCCCATGGCACCGAGGTGGCCCAGTCCAGGTAGTTGCGGGTGACCGCGTACTCCGGCGAACCGGTTTCGAGGATCGACAGCTTGTTCATTTCTTCGCTGATGCGTTTCTGCGCCTGGGCCGGCAGCACCTTGTCCACCAGGCGTTGTTCGAACTGCTCGACATCGGCGCTGCGATCGTCCTTGGTCAGCCCCAGTTCCTGCTGGATGACCTTGAGTTGTTCCTTGAGGAAGAACTCGCGCTGGTGCTCGCCGATCTTGCGGTTCACTTCGGCGGAGATTTCTTTTTGCAGGCGCGCGACTTCGACTTCCTTGCGCAGCATCGGCAAGACTTTTTCCATGCGCTTGAGCATGGGCACGCAGTCCAGCACTTGCTGCAGCTCATTGCCGGTGGCCGAGGTGAGGGCGGCGGCGAAGTCGGTCAGGGGCGACGGATCGTTGGGGCTGAAGCGGTTGAGGTAGTTCTTCAGCTCTTCGCTGTACAGCGGGTTGAGTGGCAGCAGTTCCTTGATCGCATTGATCAGCGCCATGCCGTAGGCCTTGACCTCATCGGTCGGCTGGGTCGGCTGGTGCGGGTATTCGACTTCCACCAGGTACGGTGGGCGGTGGTGCTTGAGCCAGGTCTTGATCCGCACGCGGGTCAGGCCCTGGGCGACGAATTGCAGCTTGCCGTTTTCGCGACTGGCGTGATGCACCTTCACCAGGGTGCCGTACAGCGGCAGGCTGGAGGTGTCGAAGTGACGCGGATCTTCGGGTGGGGTTTCCATGAAGAACAGGGCCAGGGAGTGGTGGTCGGATTTGCTCACCAGCTCCAGGGTTTCGGCCCACGGCTCTTCATTGACGATCACCGGCAACACTTGCGCCGGGAAGAACGGCCGATTGTGGATCGGGATGATGTAGACCTTGTCGGGCAGGTTTTGCCCTGGCAGGGCCAGGCCAGTGTTGGCGGAAGTGTGTTCAGCGTTTTCCGGGTCGGCGTAGTCGTTGAGGTCGATGTCCGGGAATTCTTGCTGGTCGCTCATGGGGCACCTGCATAAGGAAGTATGCAGGTTAGATGGGGCAGGTCGGCCGTGGTTTCAATGGGTGGGGTGAGATAGCAACATATTGCACAATATTTTCAAAAGCGCCGCTGAACAACTGTGGGAGCGGGCTTGCTCGCGAATGCGGCGCATCAGTCACAGATGCATTGACTGACAGAGCGCATTCGCGAGCAAGCCCGCTCCCACATTTTCGATTGCATTTCGTCAACTGAGTTTGTGCAAGTAGGCCGGTAGAGGTTGTTCGGGCAGCACCGACAGCACCTTCAAACGCTGCAACATCCGCTGCCGGGCCCGTTGCAGGTGCTCGCGCAGGTTCAGTGCGGCGGCGTCGAAGGCGCCATGCAGCAACAGCTCCAGGATCAACCGGTGCTCGGCCAGCATCGCCGGATCGGCACCAATCCCCAGCAAGCGGTAGAAAATCCGGCTGATGATCATCGGGCTCTGGCCCTGGCGGATCAGCGCGGCGATCTTGCGGTTTTGCAGGCCCGCCAGGCAGTGCTGGTGCAGGTCTTCCTCGATCTGCTCGATGTCCTCCAGGCTGCAGTGGGCGCTCTCTTGCGCATCAAGCACCCGCTGCAACATGGCTTGCAGCAGGTCGCGGTCGAGGTTCGGCGCGCTTTGGCGCAGGGCTTCCGGCTCCAGGCAGGCGCGCAGTTCGTAGTCTTCGGTGACTTCCCGGGCGGTCAGTGGCCCAGCCAGCCATTGGGAATAGGGTTCCTTTTCCACCAGGCCACGGTCTCGCAGGCGCATCAGCGCTTCACGCACCACCGCACGGCTGACGTTGTAGTGCTCGGCGGCGGCTTGTTCATCGAGGCGGTAATGCCCGAAGGCGATGCAGGTCGAGAGCGCTGCGCCGATTTCCTCGACGATCCGCTCCCCCAGTGGCCGGGTGTCCACCAATTCATCTTCACCGTTGAGGCCCAGGTGCGCATGGCTCAGGGGCAGGCGCAGCGGCTCCATGTCCAGGCCGTCGGGGTTGATCAGGTAACCCCGGCCATCGAAGCGGCAGATTAACCCTTCGTCATGCAACAGGTTCAGGGCTTTGCGCACCGGCACCCGGCTGGTGCCGAACAGCTCGGCCAGCGGCGCTTCCAGCAACACCAGGCCATGGCGGGCGGTGCCGTGGGTGATGGCGTCGCGCAAAACCTGGTGAATCATCGCGTAACGGGAAGCCGAGGCTGACACTGCTTTCATCGGGTTCTCTGGAGCAAACGGGTCGGTGGCCGGGGATTCTCTCATAGTTGCGCCTGTCACTCTGCGCCACGTCGGTGGCACTTTTTTGGGGCCTTCAGAGGAGGGTTGTTACTTTTCTGCACCAAAATGTACTTATTAATAAAAGATACATTATTTCATTGTGGGCGATCGTTAAACGCCAGCCTGTATTTCTTTTGATGTCTTAAACCCATCTAGGCCGTGTGTCTGCTTCAAGTCGCCCGACATGACCAACGCGGTGTCCACAAGACTGGCACGAAAGCTGCCTTTGTAAAATGTACATTTTATTAATATGTACGTTTTTAAAAGGTCATTCCCATGTCAGACGCCACTTCACTGGCCGAGGATTTTGCCAGCGGTCGCAGCGACCCGGTGCAGGCCCTCGAACAGGCACTTGCTCACGCGGGCAAAGTCCCCAGCGTATTCATCTCCCTGACCGCCGAGCGTGCCCGCCGTGAGGCCGAAGCGTCCGCTGCCCGTTGGCGTGCCGGGCAGCCGTTGAGCGTGTTCGACGGCGTGCCCCTGGCCTGGAAAGATCTGTTTGATGTGGCCGGCAGCATTACCACGGCGGGCGCGGCCTATCGCAGCCACGCACCGGCCGCCTTGCTGGACGCGCCGAGCGTTGGCCTGTTGTGCCGCGCCGGCATGGTCAGCGTGGGCAAAACCAACCTCAGCGAGCTGGCGTATTCCGGCCTGGGCCTGAACCCGCATTTCGGCACGCCGCACAACCCGAGCAGCGTTGATCAACCGCGTATTCCCGGCGGCTCATCGTCCGGTTCAGCCGTCGCCGTGGCGGCCGGCATCGTACCGATCGCCATGGGCACCGACACTGCCGGCTCCATCCGTATTCCCGCTGCGCTGAATGGCGTGGTGGGGTACCGCAGCAGCTGCCGGCGCTACAGCCGCGACGGCGTTTTTCCGCTGGCTCACACCCTCGACAGCCTCGGCCCGCTGACCCGCAGCGTGCGCGATGCGCTGGCCATCGACGACCTGCTCAATGGTCGCGAGCAGCGCCCGCCACGCCAGGCCCGCAGCCTCAATGGCCAGCGGTTCCGGGTCGAGCAAAGTGTGCTGGAAGACGCACGGGTTGAACCTGCGGTGCGCGACAACCTGCAACGTTGTGTGGACCGATTGAAGGCAGACGGCGCGCTGATTGACGTGCGCCCCTCGAAGACCTTCCAGGCCACCTTGGATCTGATCCAGCACCAAGGCTGGCTTGGCGCTTTCGAAGCCTTCGCCCTCCACGAAGCGCTGCTCGACAGCCCTGACGCCGAGCAACTCGACCCCCGCGTACGCCGTCGCCTTGAAGCGGCCCGCACGCTGCCAGCCAGCCAACTGCTGGCGCTGTACGACGCCCGTCGTCGTCTGCAACAGCAGCTTGTCGACGAACTCGACGGCGCGATCCTCATCACCCCCACCGTGGCCCATGTGGCCCCGGCCCTGGCGCCGTTGGAATCTGATTTTGAACTGTTCGTCAGCACCAACCTCGCCACCTTGCGCCTGACCATGCCCGGCAGCCTGCTGGACATGCCCGGCGTCAGCCTGCCCAGCGGCCGCGATGCCCTGGGCCTGCCCACCGGTCTGCTGCTCAGCGCCCCCAGCGGCGAAGACGCGCGCCTGCTTCGGGCCGCGCTGTCAGTTGAAACCGCACTCATTTTTTAAGGAGACACAATCATGGCTAAAGACATCCTCTGTGCATTTGGCGTCGACGTCGACGCGGTCGCCGGCTGGCTCGGTTCCTATGGCGGCGAAGACTCCCCGGACGACATTTCCCGTGGCCTCTTCGCCGGTGAAATCGGTGCGCCACGCCTGCTTAAATTGTTCGAGCGCTACGGCCTGCGCACCACCTGGTTTATCCCCGGCCACTCGATGGAAACCTTCCCCGAGCAGATGAAAGCGGTGGCCGACGCCGGCCACGAAATCGGCGTGCACGGTTACAGCCACGAAAACCCGATTGCGATGACGGCCGAGCAGGAAGAAATCGTCCTCGACAAGTCCATCGAACTGATCACCCAGGTCACCGGCAAACGCCCCACCGGCTACGTCGCGCCGTGGTGGGAGTTCAGCAAGGTCACCAACGAACTGCTGCTGAAAAAAGGCATCAAGTACGACCACAGCCTGATGCACAACGACTTCCACCCGTACTACGTGCGCAAGGGCGACACCTGGACCAAGATCGACTACAGCCAACACCCCGACACCTGGATGAAACCCCTGGTACGCGGCGAAGAAACCGACCTGGTGGAGATCCCGGCCAACTGGTACCTCGACGACCTGCCGCCAATGATGTTCATCAAGAAAGCCCCCAACAGCCACGGCTTCGTCAACCCGCGTCACCTCGAAGAAATGTGGCGCGACCAGTTCGACTGGGTTTACCGCGAGCACGAACACGCGGTGTTCACCATGACCATCCACCCCGACGTTTCCGGCCGCCCGCAAGTGCTGCTGATGCTTGAGCGGCTGATCGAACATATCCAGAGCCATGCCGGCGTGCGCTTCGTCACCTTCGACGAAATCGCCGATGACTTTATCCGCCGCCAACCGCGTACCTGAACTGCCCAACTGTTGCAGGAGCGAGCTTGCTCTCGAAAACCGTCAACGACAACGCGGCCCGTCTGGTTAAAACGGGGCGTTCTCAGGTTTTTCGCGAGCAAGCTCGCTCCTACAGTCGGGCCAACCGCGTACCTGACACCCGTACCTAAACCCTGGCCAACCTCCCGAGGCGCGATTCATGTCTATCTACAACAAGCTTGATCTGACTGGCTGGAAACCCCGGCAACTGACGCCCAAGGAAGTGCGTTTCGCCACCTGGATCGCGTTTTTCGCCTGGGTGTTTGCGGTGTATGACTTCATTCTTTTCGGCACCTTGCTGCCGGAAATCGGGCGGCACTTTAATTGGGGGGAAGTGGAGCAAGCGCAGATAGCGACCTGGGTGGCGGTAGGCACCGCCGTGGTCGCGCTGGCCATCGGTCCGATCGTGGACAAGCTGGGCCGGCGCAAAGGGATTATTTTCACCGTGGCCGGTTCGGCGATCTGCTCGGCACTCACCGCCATTGGCGGCGCGTGGGGCAAGTCGTCGCTGATCCTGATCCGTTCGCTGGGCGGCCTGGGGTATGCCGAGGAAACCGTCAACGCCACTTACCTGAGCGAACTGTACGCTGCCTCGGATGATCCGAAATTGGCCAAGCGTCGCGGCTTTATCTACAGCCTGGTCCAAGGCGGCTGGCCGGTGGGCGCGTTGATCGCGGCAGGTTTGACCGCGCTGCTGCTGCCGGTGATTGGCTGGCAGGGTTGCTTCGTGTTTGCGGCGATCCCGGCGATTGTGATTGCGGTCATGGCGCGCAAGCTCAAGGAGAGCCCGCAGTTCCAGATTCACCAACGCATCAGTGAGCTGCGCAAAAGCGGCTCGGTGAAAGAAGCACAAAACGTCGCCGTGACCTACGGCGTGGACTACGACGAACACAGCAAGGCTGGCCTCAAGGCCGCCTTCCGTGGCCCGGCTCGCCGCGCAACCTTGGTGATTGGTGCGGCGCTGTTGCTCAACTGGGCCGCGATTCAGGTGTTCAGCGTGTTGGGTACGTCGGTGATCGTCAGCGTGCACCACATCTCGTTCGAGAACTCGCTGATCATCCTCGTGCTGTCGAACCTGGTGGGTTACTGCGGCTACCTCAGCCACGGCTGGATGGGCGACAAGATCGGTCGTCGCAACGTCATCGGCTTGGGCTGGATGCTCGGCGGGCTGTCGTTTGCCGGGATGCTGTTTGGCCCGAGCAACATGGCGATGGTGGTCGGGCTCTACAGCCTGGGCCTGTTCTTCCTGATCGGGCCGTACTCGGCGGCGCTGTTTTTCATCAGTGAAAGTTTCCCCACCAGCATCCGTGCCACCGGTGGCGCGATCATCCATGCCATGGGGCCGATTGGTGCCGTGGTCGCCGGGTTTGGCGCGACCCAAGTGTTGTCGGCCGGCAGTGACTGGCAGACCGCTGCGCTGTGGTTC
Organism: Pseudomonas sp. 32A; assembly: GCF_052682255.1. Classification (NCBI taxonomy): domain Bacteria; kingdom Pseudomonadati; phylum Pseudomonadota; class Gammaproteobacteria; order Pseudomonadales; family Pseudomonadaceae; genus Pseudomonas; species Pseudomonas sp. 32A. Next base: position 927,370 of record NZ_JBQYLY010000001.1, read on the forward strand.
GGCGCGCTGCCGTGCTTCCTGTCCGGTGCGTTGATGTTTGCCGCGCGCCATGTGCGTCCGGAAACCGTCCAGTAAGGAGTCAGTTGATGAGTCGTAAAGTTGCATTGATTACCGGTGCCGCCAGCGGCATCGGCCAGGCCCTCGCGGTGGCATATGCCCGCAGCGGCGTGGCGGTGGTGGGCGGGTATTACCCGGCCGATCCCCATGACCCGCATCACACGGTTGCGCTGGTGGAAGAGGCCGGCGGTGAATGCCTGATGTTGCCGCTGGACGTGGGCGATACCGCGTCGGTGGATAACCTGGCTGCGCAGGCGGTCCAGCACTTCGGTCGCCTCGATTACGCGGTGGCCAACGCAGGGCTTTTGCGCCGTGCGCCACTGCTGGAGATGACTGACGAACTGTGGAACGAGATGCTCAACGTCGACCTGACGGGGGTGATGCGCACCTTCCGCGCGGCGACCCGGCATATGCATGAAGGCGGCGCGCTGGTGGCGATTTCGTCGATTGCCGGTGGCGTGTATGGCTGGCAGGAGCATGCGCACTATGCGGCCGCCAAGGCCGGCGTGCCGGGGTTGTGTCGCTCGCTGGCGGTGGAATTGGCGCCGTTGGGGATTCGTTGCAACGCGGTGATTCCGGGGTTGATCGAGACGCCCCAGTCGCTGGACGCGAAGAACTCCTTGGGGCCGGAAGGGCTGGCGAAAGCGGCGCGGGCGATTCCGCTGGGCCGGGTAGGGCGGGCGGATGAAGTGGCGTCTCTGGTGCGGTTTTTGACCAGTGAGGAATCGAGCTACCTGACCGGGCAGAGCATCGTGATTGATGGTGGCCTGACCGTGCGCTGGCCGGATTGATGCGGTTTCAAGTCTGATGCAATTCAAATGTGGGAGCTGGCTTGCCTGCGATGCATACAACTCGGTCCTTCAGATAAATCGAGGTGATGCCATCGCAGGCAAGCCAGCTCCCACAGGTAACACTCGACCCGTAGAGGAATAACAATGCCCCAACTTTCTAACCGCCGTGCCGTGATCACCGGTGCCGGCAGCGGCATCGGCGCCGCCATCGCCCGTGCCTACGCCGTCGAAGGCGCGCGCCTGTTGCTGGCCGACCGCGACGCCGCCGCCCTCGCCGAAACCGCCATCACTTGCCGTAACCTCGGCGCCGAAGTCCTCGAGTGCGTGGCGGATGTCGGCACCGTCGGCGGCGCCCAGGCCAGCGTCGATGCTTGCGTCACCCACTACGGTGGTATCGATATCCTGGTCAACAACGCCGGCATGCTGACCCAGGCCCGGTGCGTCGACCTGACCATGGACATGTGGAACGACATGCTGCGGGTCGACCTCACCAGCGTTTTCGTCGCCAGCCAGCGCGCCTTGCCCCATATGATTGGCCAGCGCTGGGGGCGGATCATCAACGTTGCCTCGCAACTGGGGATCAAGGGCGGCGCCGAGTTGACTCACTATGCAGCGGCGAAGGCTGGCGTGATCGGCTTCACCAAATCCCTCGCGCTGGAAGTGGCCAAGGACAACGTGCTGGTCAACGCCATTGCGCCCGGGCCGATTGAGACGCCGTTGGTAGGCGGCATCAGCGACACCTGGAAACGCGCCAAGGCCGCCGAGCTGCCGCTGGGCCGTTTCGGCCAGGCGGATGAAGTCGCGCCTACCGCCGTGCTGCTGGCCAGCGAGCCGGGCGGCAACCTGTTCGTCGGCCAGACCCTTGGCCCGAACTCCGGCGATGTCATGCCATGAGCGGGCACTAAGCATGTGCGGACTTTGCGGCCTGCTGGGCGAAGACCTGCATTGGAGCGATCCCTTGGGCGATGAGCTGCCCCGTCGACGCGAACGCCTGCGCCGCATCGCGGCGATCAACCAGGTGCTGGCGGTGTTCCGGCTAAAAGTTGAAGACTTCCAGGGCGCGTCCTATCTGCTGCTGGGCGCCACCGGTAAACAGGAACTGGCCAGCGGCCTGGATCAGCTGTGGCGGGCGGCAGAGACCATGCTCGGTCGGCCGCTGGATCCTCTTGACCCCAAATTACTCGACCATTTGGAACAGGGCCTTCTGTAGGAGCGAGCTTGCTCGCGAAAAACGTCAACGATAACGCGCACTCTCTGGTTGAACGCGGCGTTCTCAGGTTTTTCGCGAGCAAGCTCGCTCCTACAGGGGCCAGCAACGAGGTAGAACTATGAGCATCGCCCTGAACGTCATCACCGGCTTCCTCGGCAGCGGCAAGACCACCTTGCTCAAGCGCTTGCTGCAAGGCGAAAGCCTCGGCGACACGGCGTTGCTGATCAATGAATTCGGCGACGTCGGCATCGACCATCTGCTGGTGGAAGAAGTCGCGCCGGACACGGTGTTGCTGCCCAGCGGCTGTGTCTGCTGTTCGATTCGTGGCGAGTTGAAAGACGCTTTGCTCGGCCTGTTGCAGCGCCGTGAGCGCGGCGAGATTCCAGCCTTCAAACGGGTGATCCTGGAAACCACCGGCCTGGCCGATCCGGCGCCAATCCTCGCCACGCTGAACAACGACGTGCAACTGCGCGGGCGCTTTCATATCGGCCTGGTGGTGACGCTGGTGGACGCCAGCCACGCTGCCCTGCAAGAGCGCCTGCACCCGGAATGGCTGGCGCAAGTGGCCGCCGCCGATCGCCTGCTGTTGAGCAAGACCGACCTCGTCGAAGACTGTGACCCGTTGCGCTTGCACTTGCAGGCACTGAACGCCGGTACGCCGATCCTCAATACCTGCGATATCGACAGCGGTGAACAACTGCTGCTTGGCGAAGGCCTGCGCAGCGCCGAACCCGCTGCCGAAGTCAGCCGCTGGCAACTCCATCAAACCACCGCCGCCAACCACGGCGCCGCACAAGTCTGCTGCCTGACCTTTGATCAGCCGTTGGATTGGGTCGGCTTCGGGGTCTGGTTATCGATGCTGTTAAGATGCCACGGCGAACGTATTCTTCGCGTCAAAGGACTGCTCAACGTGAACGCCAGTAACGCTCCCATCGTCATTCATGGCGTGCAGCATTGCCTGCATGCCCCGGTTCACCTGCCTGCCTGGCCGGGGACCGATCGGCAATCACGCCTGGTGTTTATCCTGCGCGGTCTCGACCCGGCGTTGCTGCGTCGTTCCTTTGAAGTGTTCTCCAGAAGGTTCGCCGCATGATCACGCTTCGCGTCCTCGGTACCTCGGTGACCTTGCTTGAATGCCTGCGTGTACGAGCGGAAAAAGAGCTGGGTATTCGTCTGGTGTACCAAGTGCACGATGTGGAGCAGGCCCAGCGCATCGCGGTGATGCAACCGGACAGCTACGACCTCTACGACCAGTGGTTTCACAACGTCGATTTCGTGTGGCCGGCCCGGGCGATCCAGCCGATCGACACCCGGCGCATTGCGCTGTGGCACGAGATCAACGACCTGCCCAAGCGCGGACGTTTGTCCGCCAACGACCGTCTGGGCAGTGGCAGTGTGCCCAGCGAGCGCCTCTTCGTGCAGCACGATGGCAGCCTCGGCAGCACCGTGACCGAACGCATCAGTATGTTGCCCCTGACCCACAACGCCGACAGTTTCGCCTACCGCCCCGAACGCTTGCCCGAAGGGTTCAACCGCGCCAACGAGAGCTGGGGCTGGCTGCTCGACCCGGCCTGGGGCGCACGTACCGCGCTGCAAAGTGACGCCGCCATCGGCGCCCTCGATGCTGCACTGGCGGTGCAAGGCGCGGGACTCGCGAGCTTCAAGGACATCGGCAACATGAGCATCGAAGAGATCGATGTGCTGGCGGATATTCTGGTGCGCAAGCAGAAGGAAGGGCACTTCGCGGCGTTCTGGTCGGATGACGAAGAGGCGGCGCAACTGATGCTCAGCCCGAGCATCGACATTCAGAGCCTGTGGTCACCGACCCTGATGCGCCTGCACCGGGCCGGGGTCAAATACCGCTTGGCGGTGCCCCGTGAAGGATATCGCGCCTGGTTCGGCGGGTTGTCGCTGTCGCGCCATGCCAAGGGCCCGGTGCTGGACGCGGCCTATGCCTACCTCAACTGGTGGCTGTCCGGCTGGCCAGGTGCGGTGATGGCGCGCCAGGGGTATTACATCGGCAACCCGGCCCGCAGCCGTGATCACCTGAGCAGCGCCGAGTGGGACTACTGGTACGCCGGCCTGCCCGCACGGGAAGAGCTGCTGGGCAGCGATGGCTTGCCGCTGATTGACGTGGGCGAAGTGCGCGACGGCGGCTCCTATGAGCAGCGCATGGGGCATATCGCGGTGTGGAACTCGGTGATGGACGAGCACAACTACCTGGTGCGGCGCTGGGGTGATTTCATGCGGGCGCGTAGCTGAGGCAGAGGCTTGTCGCCAATTTAATGACACCGAAGTTCCCGTATTTATTGGATGCACTTCTTCCTTTGCGCAGCTAGTCTGGATAGTTCGAATGTCCTGTTAAAAAGGACGTTTATTTGACGCCGGTTCAGCTGTCGCGAGGGACGCGTATGACGAAGGGACATTTCGGCTGGAGGGGACAGGCGCTGCCAGAGGGCAACCAGATGAGGTGGCGCCATACGTTTCAAACCCGGATCGCCGGGGTGCTGGCGCTGCTGTTACTGGTGGTCGTGGCGGCGGTGTATTTCGCCGTGAAGACCGCGACTAACCGCGCCGTGGAAAACCAGGCCCAGGTACAACTGGAAACCGGCAGCCAGGTGTTCGAACGCTTGCTCGACCTGCGTGGCCGGCGTCTGCAATACGGCTTGAACTGGCTCACGGCAGACCTGCCTTTCCGCCAGTCTGTCGCCGAGGGCGAGCCCGCCGAGATTCTTGCTGCCCTGCGCCGACATGGCACCGGTCTGACGTCCAGTGAAGTGTTTGTGCTGGGTCTCGACGGCAAGGTGATGGTCAGCACGTTGCAGGCGTTGACCCCCGGCCAGGCCTTTCCTTACAACAACGCCTTGCGCCAGGCCCGGCGCAGCGGCCTGCAAATGTTGATCGTGGCCCTGGATGGCCGGCCTTTTCTGCTGGTACAGCAGGAAGTCGTCGACCCCACACCGAATGCCCTTGTTGTCATGGGCCTGCCCATGGACGAAATCTTTGCCAGTGAATTGCGCTCCATGAGCAACCTGGAAGTGTCGTTCCTCAGTGTGCAGCACGGCCAGCCTGGCGAATTGTTCAGCACTCAGCCCGAGGCATTCCAGGCATCAATTGCCAGCGACTTGCAGGCTCCGTATATCAATCCCGTGGCGCAACTGAACCTGTTTCACGGCCAGCGTTATCTCAGCCAGGTGCTGCCTTTGGGCAACACGGCAGAGGGCGGTGAGGTGCGGGTGCTGCTGCAAAGCCCGCTGGACCACGCCCTTGAATCTTTCGCGCCGCTGGACCGGCAATTTCTCGTGATCGCCCTGGTGGTGCTGCTGGTGTCGTTGGCGGGCGCATTGTTTTTGGCGCGGAGAGTTTCGCGTCCCCTCAATGCGCTGGTGCAGGCGGCCGAGCGGATCGGCGCCGGTGACTATCGGACGCCGGTGCGGGTGCGCAGCCATGATGAGTTCGGCCTGCTGGCCCAGGCCTTCAACGCCATGCAAACCGGGATCGCCGTGCGCGAGCGGCAACTGGCCCACAACGCGCTGCACGATCCGCTCACCGGCCTGCCCAACCGGGCGCTGGCCATGGAGCGCCTGGGCAGTGCCATCAGCGCTGGTCGGCCCGTGGTGTTGCTGTACCTGGGCATCGAGAACTACCGCGTGATCAACGAAGGCTATGGCCCGGAAGGCGTGGAAGAAATGCTCCGCGAGGCCAGCCGCTGTTTGCTGTCGAGCCTCTCGGCCAGTGACACCGCTGCGCGCATCACCGGCAGCGAGTTTTTGCTGCTGCTGGAAAACACCGAGATTGACCGCGTCGTGGCCCTGGCTGACCGCCTGTATGGGCTGCTGACCGAGCCCCAGCGCATTGGCGGTGATGAACTGCGCCATGAAGTGAGCATCGGCATCGCCGCTTACCCGGCCGACGGCCAGCAGGTTGAAGAGCTGATCAGCCGCGCCGCCATCGCCCGTCACGATGCGGCAGCGTTCCCCGGTTATTTGCAGATCTACCAACAGGACCGCGACCTCGCCCACCAACGCCAGATCAGCCTGATCCGTGACCTGCGCCGGGCGCCGACGGAGGGCGAGTTGTACCTGTGTTATCAGCCCAAGCTCGACCTGCACCATGGGCATGTGAGCCAGGCCGAAGCGCTGTTGCGCTGGCAGCATCCGACCCTCGGGCTGGTATCGCCCGCCGAGTTCATTCCCTTGGCCGAGCGCACCGGCAGCATGGGCAACCTTACCCACTGGGTGATCGAAGAAGCCATTCGGCAATTGGCCGAGTGGGAGGTGCGCGGGTTGCAGGTGCAGTTGTCGGTGAACATCTCGGTGGATGACCTGGCCGATGACAGCCTGGCCCTGCGGGTGACCGAGTTGTTGGCGCACTACGGCGTATCGGCCCGGCAACTGATTTTCGAAATCACCGAAAGCGCGATCATGCACAACCCGGTGCAGGCCCTCAGTGTGCTGGAGCAACTGCGCGGTTGTGGCATCAGCCTGTCGGTGGACGACTTCGGCACCGGCTATTCATCCCTGGCGCAACTGCAACGCCTGCCGGTGCAGGAGCTGAAGATCGACCAGTCGTTCGTGCGCAATCTCGACAGCACCTCCGGCGACGGCGTGATCGTGCGTTCGACCATCGAAATGAGCCACAACCTGGGACTCAAGGTGGTGGCTGAAGGGGTGGAGTTCGAGCCCAGCCTCAAGCTGCTCAAGCTCTGGAAGTGCGACACGGCCCAAGGCTATTTGATCAGTCGGCCCTTGAACGCCATGGCTTTCGAAATGTGGATGCGCCGCGAACGCATGCCGGTGTGACTGCACAAAAAAAGGCGGCTACCCCTGAGGTAGCCGCCTTTGTCTTGCTGCCGGTGTTACTTAATCCGGCAGTTTGAACGCCATCACATAGTCGCCCTGCTTGGTGCCCAGGGAACCATGACCGCCGGCCATGACCAGCACGTACTGCTTGCCGTCCTTGCCGGTGTACGTCATCGGTGTGGTTTGCGCGCCTGCTGGCAGGCGGCCTTCCCACAGTTGCTTGCCGTTTTTCACGTCATAGGCACGCAGGTACTGGTCAAGGGTACCGCTGAGGAAGGACACGCCACCGGCGGTGGTGAAAGTCCCGCCCAGGCTTGGCACGCCCATGGTCAGTGGAATCGGAACCGGCGAGCTGTCACGCACGGTGCCGTTCTTGTGCATCCAGATGGTCTGGTGGTTGGTCAGGTCGACCGCGGCCACATAACCCCACGCCGGCGCCTGGCACGGCAGGCCCAGTGGCGACAGCATGGCTTCGAGGATCACGCCGTACGGTGCGCCTTTGTTCGGCTGCACGCCTTCGGTTTCGCTGACCCGTGGGCCTTGCTTGGCGATGTCGGCGGCCGGGATCAGTTTCGATTTGAACGCCATGTAGCTCGGGTTCACGAAAGCAATCTGGCGAACCGGGTCGACGGAAATGCCACCCCAGTCGAACACGCCAAAGTTACCCGGGTAAACGATCGAGCCTTGCAGCGATGGCGGGGTGAACGGACCGTCGTAGCGCATGGATTTGAAATCAATCCGGCACAGCATCTGGTCGAACGGCGTCACGCCCCACATGTCACGCTCCTTGAGGGGCGGTGGCATGAAGTTCAGGTCGGATTTCGGTTGGGTCGGTGCGGTGTGATCGCCGGCCACTGCGCCTTGCGGTACAGGGATTTCATTGATCGGCACCACGGGCTGACCGTTGGTGCGGTCCAGGGTGTAGATGCTGCCTTGCTTGGTCGACGCCATTACCGCTTGCTTCACGCCGTCAGCGGTCTTGATGTCGATCAGCGAAGGCTGGCCGCCCACGTCCATGTCCCACAGGTCATGGTGAGTGAACTGGAAGGTCCACTTCACATGGCCGCTGTCGATGTCCAGGGCAGTCAGGCCGGCGCTGTACTTCTCGGAGTCCGGAGTCCGGTCGCCGCCGTACTGGTCGGGCATCTGGTTACCCATCGGCAGGTAGAGCATGCCGAGTTTTTCATCCACCGCGAACATCGACCACATGTTTGGCGAGTTGCGGGTGTAGGTCTTGCCCTCGGCCAACGGGGTGGTGTCGTCCGGGTTGCCGCTGTCCCAGTTCCACACCAGCTTGCCGGTGTGCACGTCGAACGCGCGGATCACGCCGCTTGGCTCGTCGGTGGAGACGTTGTCGGTCACGTGACCGCCGATCACTACCAGGTTCTTGGTAACGGCCGGTGGCGAGGTGGAGTAGTAACCGCCCGGGGCGAAGGTGCCGATGTTGGCACGCAGATCGACCTGGCCTTTGTCACCGAAGTCTTCGCACATCTTGCCGGTGTCGGCGTTCAGGGCGATCAGACGGGTGTCGGCGGTAGGTACGAAGATGCGTTTCGGGCAGGCATTCGGCGCGGCGGCCGGGCTGGCGCTGCCAGTCGGGCTTTGCTCGGAAGCGTAGACAGCGTCATCGTGATACGACACGCCACGGCAGGTCATGTGCGCCCAACCCTTGAAGTTGGCAGCACCTTCGCTGCTGATCTTCGGGTCGAAACGCCAGATTTCCTTGCCGGTGTCCGGGTCCAGGGCAATGACCTGGCTGTGTGGTGTACACACGTAGAGCATGCCGTTGACTTTCAGCGGGGTATTTTCCGCAGTGGTTTCACCGGGATCGCCTGGGCCAGGGATGTCGCCAGTACGGAACGTCCAGGCAGGCACCAGCTTGTGGGCGTTTTCCGGGGTGATCTGCGCGAGTGGCGAGTAACGGTCGCCGAAGGCCGAACGGCCATAGGAGTTCCAGTCACCATCCGCCTGGGCTGGCGCGGCGCTGGCCATGCCTGGCACCGCATCGCGGTCCAGTTGGCCTTTTTTGACCATGGCACCCGGGTCGGTGAATTGGCTGGCCAAGGCAGCAGCACCCGCCAGCACGACGGCGACGCTCAGGGCGCCCGTGCCCAGCGGCGCGGCTTGGCCACGCAGCAACGGACGGCGGAACCACGGGAGCAGCATGACGATGCCGAGGGCGAACAGCAGGGCCAGGCGCGGCACCAGCTGCCACCAGTCCAGGCCGACTTCCCACAGCGCCCAGACGGTGCTGGCAAACAGCACCAGTGCGTACAAGCCCAGCGCCGCGCGGCGTGTTGCGAGTAGCAACAGGCCGGTGACGGTGATGCCGAGACCGGCCAGCAGGTAATACAGCGACCCGCCGAGCATGCTCAGCTTGATCCCCCCGGCCAACAAGGCCAGGCCCATTATCAGCAGCAAGATCCCCAGTAGCCTGGGCAGCAGGCGACTTGGACTTGAAGCACCATCAGTGCTCATAGTGTGGTTCTCCGTTACGTTTTCAATTGATTGCGCACAGTTCACTGTAGATGACGTTCCGGCGCAGGCTTGGTTCAGGGCAAATTAGCTTTATTCAGAATCAGAACGAGCTTTGCAGCTTGATCCCGCCGATCAGCGCGTCATCCACCTGGGCCACGGCTCCGGGGTGACGGATGTATTGCAGGTTCGGGCGTACGGTCAGCCAGTGGGTGACGTGGATGCCGTAATAGAGTTCGGCGCTGTATTCGGTGTGTTGAATCGGCATATAGGTCGGGTCATCGAAGTCGAAGACGGCGCGGGCCTGGTTGGTCGCCTCGGCATTCTTGCGATAGGCCGGGTTGACGTGCACCCGGGCCACGGCAAAGCCGATATCGTCCTTGGCGCGGGCGTAAAACGGGCCCTTGTAGACCACGCCGGCCTGCACGTAGTTATCCACAGCGTTGGTTTTCTTGTCGTGCATCGTGCCGTTGGCGAACACGCTCAAGCCTCGCGAATGGTCGCTGGCCAGGCTGGTGACTTGCTGTTGCACACCCAGCCACACCCCATGTTTGCTGGAGGCGCTGCGATAGGCTTCGCCGCTGAGGGCTGCCGGCTGGTCGTTGCGGTCTTTATAGACGTCGCTGGCCTTGGCGCTGCTGTAGTAGTAACCGGCGCGGTATTCGCCGGGCAGGCCGTTGAGCGTGGGCGTCCACACCAGTTCCACCGGGAGCAGGGCGCCTTGTGTGCCGCTGCCACTGAGCTTGAAGCCATTGCCGCGATCCAGGTTGGACGGGTTCTGTTCATACGCGCCGACCTGGGCGTACAGCTCGGGCGTCAGGTGATACTTGACCCGCAGCGCCCACTGGCTCACCGGCCAGTTGTACCAGATGCTGCCCACCCAGTTGCCGACCTGCGAGCCGCAGAACGCGAGGTTCTGGAAGTCGCAGGGGAAGCTGTTGAAGTCTTCGCCTTCGCCAAAACGCCCGGCCTTGATGTCGAGTTTCTGGTCGAAGAACTTCTGCTGATACCACATCTGCGTCAGGCGCCAGGTCTGGCCACGGCCCCAGACTTCCTGGGACGAGGTGAACCCGCCCACACGCGGATCATTGACGCGGTCGTTGGTGATGTTGTTGCCGCTGCGCTCGGTCACCGTCAACTGGAACTCGGCGTCGTGCCAGCCGAGGATCTTCTGCAGATCCAGGTGCGTACCCAGGCCGAACTGATCGCTGTAGCGCGCGGTACGGTCGTGGTCGGAACCGCCATGCAGGTTACTGCCCATCTCGCCGGTGTAGTCGAGCTTGAAGTCGTAGCCTTGTTGAGACAGCGCTGTCCGAGTGCCGCCGAAATCCCCCAGCATCCACGGTGATTCAGCGTCAAAGGCAGGTGCGGCCTGGGCACAGTTGAACAGGCCGAACGGTAACAGCGCAGCGCACAGGCGCAGGTTTGGGAAAGCAGGCATAGGCAAAATGGAGTCTTAATATTTATGGTTTTGAAACGCCAACAGCGGCCTGGCGCGTTCGCACAAAGGCGTTGAACACGGGCGGTCGATGGTCTGATGGAATGATGAAACGTTTCACTTTGTTACTGACAAGGATAAAGCGCTGGCGAGGGGAGAGAAAGGGCTAAACGGAAGATGGATTCTTTCGGATTTGGTAATAGTGGGTTGGGTTGTCGGATTTGGTATCAAACCGTTCATTGGTTTGCGTTTGAAGGCGTGGTTTTCTGCGTCACCAAAATGGATGGAGGGGCGACATGGACGGCGACGACAAGGTGGGTGAGACAAATGCCGTAACGGCCGGGGAATTAGTCATTATTCTCGGTCAGTATCACAGTGCAATTGCGAGACTCGGCTCCGGCATCATCAGCCTGGCCGGCGTGCTCAGACGTAGTGAAAACGCTGATGTAAAGCAGGCAGCAGATGAAGCATGGGCGAAGCTGAATGAGTTTATCGACTGCATGGAGGGTGTAGCTGATGGAATGAATGCTTTGACCCAGAAGAAGGAGGTCGGAAATGGCGAATGACCCCAAGGATAATGTGAGCTATCTTCGCCAGGAGTACCGTCAAGGTTCGTCATCAGGCCGCGACCGCAAAGGCGGCGCAGGCGGTGGGGGCAACGGAGGAGAAAACGATTTGGAAAAGCGTATTTCGCAAGTTGAGGCAAGGCTGGAGCGCGTCGAGACGAAGCTGGATGGCATGCAAGAGCACATGACTACCAAGTCCGATCTGATGCAGACCAAAATCGACCTGCTTGAAGCGACCTCTAGACTGGATCTTTCAATCGCCCATTTCAGAACGGATATGCAATCGTTGGAAACCCGGCTGTTGAAATGGTTTGTCGGAACGGCTGGAGCCTTGTCTGCCATCGCATTTGGCGTCGCCCGACTTGTCCACTGACGCTTTCCATTCGAAGCCCGGCTCCCTGCCGGGCTTTTTGGTTTTTAAGCCAACTTCACCAAACATCCCTCAAGAATATCCAGCCCTTCCTCCAGCACCGCCGCCTCGATCGTCAACGGCGCCAGCAGCCGGATGATGTGCCGTGATTTGCCGCTGGGCATCAGCAGCAAACCCGCCTCGCGGGCCAGGGCCAGCAGTTGGGTCAGCTGTTGTGGTGCCGGGCTGCCGTCGGCGTTGGCCAGTTCGATGCCGCGCATGGCGCCAACGCCGGTCAAGCGGCCGAGGTACGGCGAGAGCTTTTTCGAACGCCATGATTCATAGCGGCTGACGATGGCTTCTTCCTGCTGCGTGCCCCAACTTTTCAGGTGTTCATCAGTCATTTCATCCAGGGTCGCCAACGCCGCCGCGCAAGCAATCGGGTTACCGGAATAGGTGCCGCCCAGGCCGCCTTTGGGCAGGTTGTCGAGCAAGGTTTTGCGACCGACTACTGCGCCGAGCGGCACACCGCCGGCGATGCTTTTGCCCAGCAGAATCAGGTCAGGCTCGATGCCCAGGCGTGAGAACGCGAAGCGCTGGCCGGTACGGCCGAAGCCGGACTGAATTTCATCGGCAATCAGCAGGATATTTTTCTCGTCGCAAAAGCGGCGCAGGGCCTGGGCGAATTCTATGTCCAGGGTCAGGAAACCCCCTTCGCCCTGCACCGGTTCGATGATGAAACAGGCCACGTCGTTGACGTCGATTTCCACGCTGAACAGGCGGTCCATTGCCTTCAGCGCTTCGCCGCAGGTCACGCCGTTGTCGCAACTGGGGAATGGCAGGTGGAACACCGGCCCCGGCAGTACGCCGACTTTTTGTTTGTACGGCGCGACCTTGCCATTGAGGTTCAAGGTGGCCAGGGTGCGTCCGTGAAACGCCCCGTCAAAGGCAATGACCGCGGTGCGACCGGTCGCGCCGCGGACGATTTTCAAGGCGTTTTCCGCCGCTTCCGCGCCACTGTTGGTGAGCATGCCACTGACCGGGTAGCCCACCGGAATGAACGCGGTGAGACGGTCCATCAGTTCGATGTAGGGCGCGTGAGGCGCGGCGTTGAAGGCGTAATGGGTGAGTTTGGTCGCCTGCTCGCGGATCGCCTCAACCACGCGCGGATGGCAATGGCCCAGGTTGAGCACGCCGATGCCGCCGACAAAGTCGATGTAGCGCTTGCCCGTGGTGTCCCAGACTTCGGCGTTCTTGCCATGGCTGAGGCTGATGGGGTGGACGATGGAAATCGACTGGCTGATGGTTTCGCGGCTCATGGATCCGGGACTCAAGAATGGGAGGCGTCCTTTTATCTAAGCCGCGAGCCGCCTTGCCCCGCAAACGAAATAAAGTCGCCGGGTCATTATTAAAAGTCGGGATGTGCTGTGAGGTACTCCACCATCCAGCTCAAAAAAGCCTGCACTTTTGGAATCTCCCCGGCATGTTCGGCATGGGCGATAAAGTGCGCGCCGGCGCTGGGCATCGTGTAATCCCAGGGTATCATCAGGCTGCCGCTCGCCAATTCCTCGGCCACCAGATACTGCGGCACCAAGGCCACGCCATACCCCGATTGCGCCGCGCGAATGCACATGTAGAACGTGTCGAAGCGCGGCCCGTGGTAGCTGTTTTGCGAGTGCAGGCCTTGTTCCAGAAACCACTCGTGCCAGGCTTCCGGACGCGAGGTGCATTGCAGCAACGTGTGACGGGATGAGGCGTCGCTGCCAGCGGCGACAAACCCGGGGGCGCAGACCGGCACCACGGCTTCGCGAAACAACTCGATGCAGGTCGCTCCCGGCCACGATCCCTGGCCGAAGAAAAACGCGATATCCGCCTTGGCCTGCAACACGTCGAACGGCTCCAGTTCGTTGCGCACGTCCAGGTGGATAGTGGGGTGGCGCGCGGCAAAATCCTTGAGCTTGGGCACCAGCCAGCGGTCACCGAAGGTCGGCTGTGTGGCAATGCGCAGCACTTCGGTTTCGCCGCCATAGGTCAGGATGTAGCGGCTGGAAATATCCACCTGGTTGAGGATCTTGCGTACTTCCTCCAGGTACAGCGAGCCTGCCGGCGACAGGTACAAACGCTGGCGCACCCGCTGGAACAGCGGGTGACAGAGCATCTCCTCCAGCTGCGCCACTTGCTTGCTCACCGCACTCTGGGTCAGGTGCAGCTCTTCGGCGGCGCGGGTGAAGCTCAAGTGCCGGGCGGCGGCTTCGAAGCATTGCAGGGCAGTCATCGAAGGGGTCAAGCGTTTCGAAATCACGGGATCGCAGATCCTTTCAAATAGCCAAGTTCATTCCAAATCGGAAGGAGCCTTTGCCTAAACGTCGTTTGTGGCCAAGGTGTAAAGCCGTTGATACTGACCGGCAACACTATAAACGGCGCGGGTTTGTGGCGCCGAATAATAACGACCGACAGGGAGCGCCTTGCATGAAGAACATCAAATCCACGTTGGCGGCATTCACCGCCGCCGCAGTATTGGGCTTGGCCGGCAGCGCGCATGCGGGGGCGACCCTGGATGCGATCCAGAAAAAGGGCTTTATCCAGTGTGGGGTCAGCGATGGGTTGCCGGGTTTTGGCGTGCCGGACGCCAACGGCAAGATGACCGGCATCGATGTGGATGTGTGCCACGCCGTCGCCGCCGCGCTGTTTGGTGACGCGTCGAAAGTGAAGTTCAGCCAGTTGACCGCCAAGGAGCGCTTCACCGCGTTGCAGTCCGGCGAGATCGACCTGATTTCCCGCAACACCACCTGGACCAGTTCCCGTGATGCGGGCATGGGCATGGTGTTCACCGGCGTGACCTATTACGACGGCATCGGCTTTCTGGTGAACACCAAGCTCGGTGTGAAGAGCGCCAGAGACCTGGACGGCGCGACCATCTGCATCCAGGCCGGTACCACCACCGAGCTGAACGTCTCGGACTACTTCCGCTCCAACGGCCTGAAGTACACGCCGATCACCTTCGACACCGCCGACGAAAGCGCCAAGGGTCTCGAAGCCGGCCGCTGCGACGTGCTGACCACCGACCAGTCGGGCCTGTACGCCCAGCGAATCAAGATGGCTCACCCGGATGAATTCGTGGTGTTGCCGGAAGTCATTTCCAAGGAACCGCTGGGCCCGCTGGTGCGCAAGGGTGACGACGAGTGGTTCAGCATCGTCAAGTGGACGTTGTTCGCCATGCTCAATGCCGAGGAAATGGGCATCACCTCGCAGAACGTCGAAGAGCAGGCCAAGTCCACCAAGAATCCGGACGTCGCCCGTCTGCTGGGCGCAGACGGTGACTACGGCAAGGACCTGAAACTGCGCAAGGACTGGGTGGTACAGATCGTCAAGCAAGTGGGCAACTACAGCGAAGTATTCGAGCGCAACATCGGTCAGGGCAGTGTGCTGAAGATCAAGCGTGGCCTGAATGCGCTATGGAGCAATGGCGGCATCCAGTACGCGCCGCCGGTTCGCTGAAGGTTTTACTCAGACACGGTGTCCTTGCCCGCCGCCTTGGAGCGATACAACGCCTGATCGGCCCTGGCCATCAGGCTCGCGGGTGTTTCATCGTTGCGCCGCTCCACCACACCCAGGCTCAGCGTCACCTTGAAGTTGCCTACGGCGGGCAACTTTTTGAGCGCACAACGCATCTGTTCGGCCAATTCCCGCGCGGTTTCCAACGTGCTTTTGGGCACGATCACCATGAACTCATCACCGCCCCAGCGGGCCAGCAAGTCGCCGTGGCGCAAGCAGGCTTCCAGGCATTGCACCACATGCACCAGGGTTTCATCACCGACGGCATGGCCGTGTTGGTCGTTGATTGGCTTGAAGTCATCAACGTCCATGGCAATCAGCGACAGCGGCAGGCGAAACCGTTGGGCACGATCGCATTCTTCCAGCAGGACCCGCTCCAGCCGGTAACGATTGGCCACGCGGGTCAACGCGTCGCGTTCGGCCAGGGAGCGATTCTCATCCAGTTGCAACTGCAGTTGTTGATTGACCCGTGACAGCTCGCGGGTGCGTTCGGCCACCAGGGCTTCCAGGGATTGATTGCGTCGTTCCAGCTGTTCGATGGACTGTTTGCGTGCCTGAATGCTGCGGTGGGCACCGACCATGCGCGCCACCGAGCCGTCTTCGTTACGTGCGATCACGTAGCCACGGTCTTCAATCCACAGGTAGGAGCCGTCTTTCTTGCGGCAGCGGTATTCGGCTTGATAGTGAGTGGTGCGACGGTTGATGTAGTTATCGAACAGCACCATCACCTGAGGATAGTCATCCGGATGAATCACGTTTTCCCAGGTGAATACGCTGTTTTCCAGAGAGTGATGGGCGTACCCGAGCATTTCGTACCAGCCGGGGTTGCGGTAGACGAAACCGGTGTTGGCGTTCCAGTCCCAGATCCCGTCGCTGACCAGCTCCATGATGGCATGCAGCATGTCGGCGTTGAGGTCGGTAAAGTCGCTCCTTGATGGTTCTTGGCCGGATGTATCGTCCATTTCGCACTCCTTGCGTGGGCTGGCTCTCATGGCCAGTTACTATTGACGCCGATACTCCTTGGCTGGCGGTACTGTACAACGGCGCTTTGGCGCTTAGAAGGGGTGCTTTGGTCTAGCTGGGGATATGGCCTAGAGCCACTATTTGCTGGGCGTCTGCCTTTGATTGGGCGCCACCATCCTCGTTCTCGGCGACCCATTGGCATTGTGCTGATAGATCGCCTCAGGCTGCCCTTGCTGGTTAAAAAACACCTGCCCGATCCCGGCAGAGTTCCACAACCGTTCACCCGCCTCGGCGTGTTCCGGAATATGCGGTTCAACCTGCATGGGCCTGCGTCGGGTCAGCCAGTTCAGCGGTGAGCGAGGCGAGTAGAGCCAGCGATTGAGGCGGTCGAACCATTCCAGCAGTCGCGGTGGGAATTCGTTCTTGATGCCGCTGCTGGTGATCTGCCAGATCTTCGGGCCGGCATTGCGGTGGCGGATCAGGATTTCGTAGACGAACGAGTAGTGCACGTCTCCGGACAGGATCACGTAGTTGCCTGGGGTGCGGGAATGGCGAAAGATGTTGAGGATCACCTGCGCCGCACCGCGATGGGCCATCCAGTTTTCCGCGTCCACCAGCAGCGGGTAGCCGCACCAACTGAAGGCCTTCTGCACGGTCTCGATCAGCTTGACGCCAAAGATGGGCGCGGGTGAAACGATGATCGCCGAAGGGTGATCCAGCAGTTCCTGTTGCAGTTCGCTTAAAGCTTCCCAGTCCAGCAGGCCCGACGGTTGCTTGAGGTTGAACTCACTGCGCCAGCGCCGGGTGCGGGTATCGAGTACTACCAGCGCGGGCGTGGTGGGCAGCACGTAATGCCATTGCTGGAACTTCAGCAGTTCGTCTATCAGCTCATCCTGAGCGACCGCATCCAGGTAGTTGCCATGGGTCTGGGCGGTCAGGGCCTGGGTTTTGCCCAGCACCGTGTCAAACGCATCCGGGTTATTGCCCCAGCCCTGGCATAGCAGGTAAGCCAACAGCGCGTTGCCGATGATGCGCTTGGAGAACGGGTGGCCGTAGGCGGTTTCTTCCCATTGGGCGCTGAGGTTCCAGTCGTCGGTGATGTCGTGGTCGTCGAAGATCATCAGGCACGAAAGGTGGGCCAATACCCTGGATACGCCGCCCAGGCCGTCCTGAAACTTGTCGATCTGCACTTGCTCGTGGGCGTAGCGTACGTGCCCTTCGGCGCGCAGTTGAGGTGCTTGCGGGTTGATCAGGCCCCACGGCACGGGCGACCAGGCCAGCAAGTACATTGCCATGACCTCGGCGAAGGTCACCAGGTGGTTATCGGCGCTGCTGCTGGTGAAAATCGGCTTCTTCACACCGCCAAAAAAACGTTCGCGCAAGGTCTCGTTGCTCTCCAGGGCGGGCAACAGATCGGCTCGATGGTAGTAGCTGGCGGCATGCTCATAGAGTGCTGCGCTGTTGTCGACGACGGCACCGTCGAGGTGTTCGTCGAACAGGCCGAGACGGGCAATCAACGCATGAATGGCCCTCAGCATCGGCCCCGCGACATCATCGGCATAGACCTGGTCGCCGCTCATCATCAACAAGGCCGGGCGTTCTTCGACAGTGGTCGACTCGGCCAGCAGTCGGTCGACACACAGCAAACCTTCATCGGCGCGGTGGTGAGGCTTGCGGCATGAGCCGTGTACCAACTGATGGATGCGGCTGTGCAGGACGAAGTTCGGGCCTTGGGCGCCCGGATACAGCAGGTGCGGCGCCCATTCGGCGATGCCGGCACCGTTTACCAGCAGGTCATAGCCGATGCTCACATCCTGGGGCAGGGCGTTGTCCAGCGGCACGTCGATCAGGTGGATAAAGGCCTGGCGCCCGACGGGCACGACCTGGCAGCGGCTGGCGTCCAGTTCGATATCCAGCGTCTCGCCTTGGGCGACTTGCAGCCTCAGGGTCAATGCCAGGGCACGACTTCCCACCAGCCACATCACCAGGCGCTGGGGTTCCAGGCGTCGCAGCAGCGGGCCGGCGAGTACGGCAGGAAGGTGGGCGGGTTGTAGCATGAAGGCCACGGCTCATTACAGGTTGGGGGCAAAGGGTAACGCAATGGATGTCAGTGTTTTGTCAAGGCATGACACCCACCGAGAGGGCAACGCTGCTGCCCTCCGTTTGGAGCGTCAGGGCAGGCGGCCGCCGCCGAGGTTGTCCAGGCCGCCGGAATTTTTACGACCCCGGTCGCTGGCCGAGGCGCCGTTGTAGTCAACCGTATCCCTCGCTTCGGCGAACGGTTCAAGGCTTCGCTTGTTTCGTACCGGCGCAGGTTGTTCAGTGGGGGCCGAGGGGGTGTGCAATTGTGCAAAGGAGCTGTTCATAGCATTGATCATGGCGATGTTCCTTTTAAGGAGAGGAGGTCTGCCTTGATAACCCGCGCTATCAAGGAGAGCGAGAAATTACCCATCCCCCGGTTGCCTCGCTATAAACGTCTCGCGTCAAATTATGACGTTGTCAGGTGCTCCTTCTTATAGGGGCATGGGTCGTGATGGATGTTTCTCCCAAGGTAATCAGCCAGTGCATCACATCAGCCAGTGCCACGCTGTGTTGGCGCTCGACCCATCGCACACCCTGCGGGCTGTAGTGTTCGACATAGCGACTGAGGATCAGCTGATTCTGGTCGCCAGAGAGATGCAGGCGCGTTTCCCGACAGAGCAGAGCCTTGTCCCCGCGTTTGCGGACCTGCTGTTTCAGGACCAGTGAACCTGAATCAGAAATCATCGCCGGCCCCCTTGGCGCAATCATCGGCCCGAGGCGACGTCGCCCCCTGCTTGCCTTCCTGCACAAAGGCCGCGCGGTGTTCGGCCACCACATTACGCAAGGCGCTGTAGTAGTCCGGTAGTTTTTGCAGGCTGTCGGTCAGCGGCAGCAGCGACGCGCGCGTATCCACCGTGCCGCCTACCAGGCTGATGGTGTCCAGGGTTTGTACGGTATCGCTGTCGCCCAGCGGCGCCACCAGGAAGTTCAAGACCTTGCCCGCCGCATCGCGGCTGTTGCCGGTGCCCAGCAAAGGCAGTTCCACGATGGGGCCGTTGCCAATCCCCCACACGCCAAAGGTCTGGCCGAAGTCGGCGGTGTGACGAGGGATGCCCAGCGGGTCCGAAACATCAATCAACCCGACGATGCCCACGGTGGTGTTCACCGCAAAGCGTCCCAGCGTGTTGACCGAGCGCCGAGCGTTGCCTTGCAGCAGGTCGTTGATGAATACCTTGGGTTCGCTGAAGTTGCTGGCGAAGTTATGCACACCCTGCTGGAAAAAATCCGGCAGGTATCGGTAGCCGCGGGCTACAGGCGCCAGGGCATAGTCGTCCACCGCGCGGTTGAAGGCGAAGACGCCCCGGTTGACCGGCTCGGCAGGGTCATACACCGGGTAGGAAAGCTGTGCGCAGCGTGTGGTACTCGCCACGTCGGCCGGGCTTGCGCAGCCCGTCAGGTAAGACACGGTCAGCCACAGCACGGCCTGGCGAGCCAGGTGCTGGGGGTACGTCAACGAGCGCATAAGTCCAGTCTCCGGAAAAAGGAGGCCGATGCTGGCATTCGAGGCTTGCGCAAAGATGTCTGCTTTATTGCGCCGTTGACGCTTTATTGCACGATTGAAATATATGACGAGCCGCCTCGAATGGTTTTAGATGGCGCATCCACAAGACCAAGTGATGCCCATCGGTGAGCCATCTTTTAATCGTGGACGATGACCTTGAGGTCCTCGCCCTGCTGAAGAAATTTTTTCTGCAACATGGCTACACGGTCGAGACCGCCGCCAACGGCCCCGACCTGTGGGCGGCCATGGAGCGCCTGCCTGCCGACCTGATCATCCTCGACCTGATGCTGCCGGGGGATAACGGCCTGTTGCTATGTCAACGCCTGCGCCAGCAATACGCGACGCCGGTGATCATGCTGACCGCCATGGGCGAGTTGAGTGATCGCGTGGTGGGCCTGGAAATGGGCGCCGATGACTACTTGAGCAAACCTTTCGACGCCCGTGAGCTACTCGCCCGGGTGCGCGCCGTGCTGCGTCGGGCGGGTGAGAGCCGGCCGACGTTGGGGGATGTGTCGCGCCCGTTGATTCGCTTCGCCGGTTGGCAACTGGACCTGACGCGCCGGGAGTTGCGTTCGCCGGACCAGGTGATGATCCCGTTGTCGTCCGGGGAGTTCGACCTGCTGCTGGTGTTCGTCGAACACCCTCAGCGCGTATTGACCCGCGAGCAATTGCTGAACCTGGCGCGGGGCCATAGCCACGACGCGTTCGACCGCAGCATCGACGTGCAGGTCAGCCGCCTGCGACGCAAGCTGGAGTTCGACACCAAGCGCCCGGCGATGATTCGTACCGTGCGTAACGGTGGTTACCAGTTCACCGTCGCGGTGACCCGCCCATGAGCCGCTTCAAACCCCGGGACACCGTGGCCCGCTGGATTGCCCTGACCATCCTGATTGCGATGCTCACTGCGCTGGCCTTCAACGCGTTGTTCGTGCAACTGGCAGGCGTCTGGGCCAGGCCGCCGTTGAGTGAAACGGGCCTGTTGGAAAAGGTCGCGGTGATCGTACGGATGATCGAAGCCGCGGAGCCTACCCAGCGCCCACCACTGACGCAGGCGGTGGGTGACGACAGTTTCAACGTGAGTTGGTCGGCCACTCGCGCAGGTATTGATGTGCCGATTCTGGAAGACCCGGTTTTTCATTCCGATCAGCTGTTTAAACAGCTGCTCAAGGGGCCGGAACGGCGAATGGAGGTCTATGAGCCATCTGATTGGCCGGGCCCCGGCGGGCACTATGTGCTGCTGGTGCAGTTGGTTGACCAGTCGTGGCTGGTATTCAGCGCGCCGTCCCGCAGTTGGGGCCTGGCGGAAGGCCCGCGCAGCCTGGTGGTGCTGATGCTGGTGCTGATTTCCACCGCGTTGGTTACGCTGATTGCCACCCGGCGCCTGGCCCGGCCGTTACAGCATTTCACCCAGGGCGTACGCCGTTTCGGCGCCGACTTTCGTGCGCCGCCCGTTGAGCCGGTCGGCCCCCACGAAATTCGCCAGGCGATCCTCGCGTTCAACGGCATGCAGGCGCAGTTGCAGCACTTCATCCAGGACCGCACCCAGATGCTCGCCGCGATTTCCCATGACCTGCGTGCGCCGCTGACCCGCCTGCGCCTGCGGGGTGAATTTATCGAGGATGCCGACCAGCAGCACCGCCTGTTCCGGGATGTCGACGAGATGCAGGCGATGATCAACACCGCTCTGGAGTTCTTTCGTGACGATGCGCGTCTGGAACAGGCCACCCAACTGGACCTCGCTGAGTTGCTGCAAACGCTGATTGACGACTACCGCGACCAGTCCATCGACATCACCTTCAATGGCCCGCCACGGCTGGTGTATTTCGGTCGCCCGTTGGGGCTCAAGCGAGTGATGACCAACCTGATGGACAATGCGATCCACTATGGGCTGGCGCCGGAAATCGAACTGCAACAGAGTCCGGGCGTGGTGACGGTTCGGGTACTGGACCGTGGCCCGGGCATCCCCCAGGAGCGGCATGAGCAAGTGTTCCTGCCGTTCTTTCGGCTGGAGGGCTCACGCAATAAAAGTACCGGTGGGGTCGGTTTGGGACTTTCCACGGCACGGGCGATTGTCCTGGAACACGGTGGAACGCTGACGTTGGAAAATCGCCCGTGTGGCGGGTTGGCCGCCGTGGTGGTGTTGCCGGTTTAGGAAGGCTTAAACCGTCACGGCAAATAGCCTTTTCCCAGATCAGTCAGATTACCGCTGTTCGACTGCAAACTTTGCTGGTTGGAGCTGCCACGCGAGGGCTCATCGTTTGGTTTGGGGGCCGGCTGAACAGGTTGGACGGGTTGAGTGGCTTGAGGCGACTGAGTGGGTTGATTGAAGGATTGGATATGGAAAGCGCTGCCAATGATTGGAAAGGACATAGATGTTGGCTCTCATTAGAATGGAGGTGAAGTGTGCGCATTCACCT
The DNA here is from genome assembly GCF_052682255.1 of Pseudomonas sp. 32A. Classification (NCBI taxonomy): domain Bacteria; kingdom Pseudomonadati; phylum Pseudomonadota; class Gammaproteobacteria; order Pseudomonadales; family Pseudomonadaceae; genus Pseudomonas; species Pseudomonas sp. 32A. Next base: position 949,576 of record NZ_JBQYLY010000001.1, read on the forward strand.
CCCTTTGAGTGCGTCCTGATCAGTGGCCCTGGCCCGGTCCAGCGTTCCGGGCCTTTGGGTTTCCATTTGCTTCGCCGTCTCAATGAGGCGCCGTTTCAAGCCGGCTTGGGCACCGTAAACCGAAACTCGCTGCCCCGGCCCAACTCACTTTCAGCCTCGATCCGCCCGCCGTGGGCCTGCACGATGCCTTGGGTGATGTACAGCCCCAGGCCGCTGCCGGTGGGATTGTTTTCGGTTTGAGTCCAGTAGCGATCAAACACATGCGGCAACTGATCCGGGGCGATCCCTTCGCCGGAGTCACGCACCGAAAACACAATCTCTTTGCCATTGCTCAACGCACTGATGCCGATATTGCCCTGGCGCGGGGTGAACTTGATGGCGTTGCCGATCAGGTTCGACAGCACCTGGAACAGCCGCTCCGGGTCGGCATTGATTTGCAGCCCGGGCTCGGCGTTGAAGGACAAATCGATGCCCTTTTCCATCGCCAGGGGCGCCAGCAGTGCATAGGCCTCCTCGAACATCTGGCTCACGTCCAGGGCCACCGGCTTGACGGTGTAGCGCCCGGCTTCGATCTTCGAGGTATCGAGCAAATCCTCAAGCAACACATTCATGCGCGCGGCGGCTTGTTGCATGGTGTCGATGGCCGAGGAAATCCGTCGCGAAGTGTGTGGCCCTTCGGAACTGAAGGCTTTTTGCATCATGCCGCAGAGCATCGAGATAACGGTCATCGGGTTGCGCAGGTCGTGTGAGACCACCGCCACCAGTTCATCCCGGGCGCGCACCGCTTGTTGTTCGCGCAGTACCTGGCGGGCCAGGTCGTTTTCCAGGGCCGAGCGGCGCAGGTCGTTGGCGGCGAAGCGGTCGCCGTGGCTCCATTTGGTGGAAATGCCGGCCATCTCCACCTTCCAGATTTCAAACGAGGTGCGGGGGCGAAGGTGCAGGCCCGCTTCGGTGCTTTCCAGGTCCAGCGGTTTGTTCGGGTCGCCGCTCCAGTTGATGTTTTCCTTCACCTCGGGGCGAAACCACAACACGCCATTGTCTACCGGCTTGGGCAAACTCATGGCCAGCACACCACTGGCGACGTGCTGATATTCAGCTGCCGGTGGGTACACCGCGGACAGGTTATGGCTGGCAAATACCGGCTGACCCGTTTCTTGCAGCCACTTGTGCAGGGCGCGGATTTGCGCAGGTTCCGGGCAGTTGCCGTAGCAGTGCAGTTGTTTGTCTTCAATGATCGCCACACCGCCAGCGAGGGTCAGGTCCATCAGCAATTGCGGACGCTGTGCGAGGCCATCGAAGACATTCGCGGGTGAGGCCTGCATGGCCTGGCTGAGCAAGGCCAGGGCCTCGACCTTTTCTTCGCGCTGGCGGCTGATGTCCAGGGCCTCCATGGCACTGATCTGCAACGACAGCACCTGGCCGATGGTCTGGCACGCGGTGCGCAAGTCATTGGGCACCAGCAGCGGCTGGCGGTTGCCGCAACTGATCAGGCCCCAGAGTTTGTCGCCGGCCATCAGGGAAATGCTCATGGACGACAACACCCCCATGTTTTTCATGTACTGGCAGTGAATCGGCGACACGCTACGCAGCGTGGCGAAGCTCAGGTCCAGGGGCTGGCCGGTGTCCGGGCGCAACCTGGGCACCAGCGGCACTGCCTCATAGTCGGCATTGGGGATGATTCGCAGCCAGTTGGTGCGGTACAGCTCCCGGGCTTGTTCGGGGATGTCGGACGCCGGGAAGAACAGGCCGTTGAACAATTCCATCGACGGGGCGGACGCTTCAGCGATCACCTGGCCGTGGCCTTCCTCTTCGAAGCGATAGATCAGCACGCGGTCATAGCCGGTCATGGCCTGGATTTCGTTGACGCTGATTTCATACAAGGCTTGCAGGGTTTTCGCCGACTGCAGGCGTTGCAGCATCTTGCCCAGGTTGCTGGTTCGGCCATTGACTGCACGCGGCTGGAAATCCTTGAGCCGTTGTTCGAACTCCAGCACCAGCACATCCTGATGGCGGTGCAGCAGCCCTTCGAACTCGGCGCCGTTGAGGGTCATGTGCAGCGGTGCGGCGTCGAAAAAGCTGTTTTGCGTGACCATGGCCCGGACGGCTTCGGCATGTTCTGCGCCGATTAACCTGTGCAACGGTTGGCCCAGCAGGGATTCCGGAGAGTGGTTGAACAGCTCGGCCACGTTAGCGCTGACCTGCACGATATGCAGCTCAGGCTCGGACAAGGTCAGCAGCGCGCCGTGAGGCTGGATAGCACCGGGGAAGCGGATGGGCTCGTCGGCACAGTTGGCAAGCAGCTCTTCAAAATCATCGGGTTTCATAGCAGTACCTCCTGGCTGTCGAGCCATTGCTCAAAGCAGCTGAATGTCGAACGGGCCGCGTTTACGGCGCGCAGTTTAGCGTGCGCGTCGAGGGGCACATGGTTCAGGTAATCGAGAAAGTCTTTCCAGCGCCGGCCGGTTTCAGCGCCATACACATTGAGAAACGCGCCGCCATTGTCGGCACCCAGTCCCAGGCGTTGGTCCATTTCCCGGCGCAGGATCTGACCGCCCAGCGTGGCGCCTTCTATCACGTACAGCGCGCCCAGGCAGGCGGCGGGTGTGTCCAGGGGCGGCAGCGAAGAGCAAAGGGGGAGTGCAGCGATGGCTTGGTCGTCGAGCCCCAGGGCGTGGAGGTCCCTCAACAAGGTCGGCGTCTTCACACGCAGCACCTGATCAAATCCCACAGGGATCAAACCGCTGTCGTTCAGCGTTGCTTCCAGGGGTTTGTAGAACCCGTGGTAGGCCTGGAGCAGGCGTCGGTAGCCGTCGTGATCCAGCTGCGCAGAGAAAAACGGCAAGCGCTTTTCCAGGGCGACGTGCAGTAACGCGGTACCCGAGCGCAGGGCTTCAAGTACAGGTGGCGCACCAACGTCATGGGCCTGTGAATACATTCAGTAAACTCGAACTGGGGGCCTGCTGGCCATATAAGGTTGCCTGATAACTGACCGCAGGAACTGCCTCGAAGTTCGGGTGGCTGATGTCGCGATGCTATCAATGCATGGGCGAGGCCTGCACCAGAGCCGACTGCACGCAATCGAGCAGGCGCTGGGTGGTCCACGGCTTGGGCAAGAATCGCACGGTACCACCCAACTGCGAGGCCATTGCGGTGTTGCCCGAGGTCAGTACCACTGGCAGCGTCGGCCAGCGATGGGCGACTACCTTGCTCAAATCGTAGCCATTGAGCAGGCCGGGCATCTGGATATCGCTGACAATCAAGTCTACCGGATCGCTGGCCCGTTCAAGAAAAATCATTCCTTCGTCTGCGGAGGGGAACGAGGTCACCACCGCACCGAAATCCTCCAGTACATCCACCATCAACGAGCGAATGATTTCGTCGTCTTCCAGCACCAATATCGATGGCTGAGCCATGATCCTTACTCCACCATCCGGGTTAAGTAAGGTGGAGTGGGGCGTCGTAGATTAGGTTCGATTGGATGTGTTTTATACGATGGGTGGTCATTTGGTTGTCTGCGGCAGGGCAAGGCGCTCCATATCAATTGAGTGGCTGTTTCCAGATGTTAATCTCTACAACGCCGACCAAGCCCCCAAGGATCCTTATGTTCATCCGCAACCCCCTTGTTCCCGAGCTCATCGTCACAGGTCTCACGGCGAGCCTCGACTTCTGGGTCACCCAGTTGGGATTCGACATTGCCTATCAGCGCTCCGAAGAAGGCTTTGCCTACCTCGACCTGCAAGGCGCGCAAATCATGCTGGAGCAATACGAACCGGATGCCGGCCAGTGGTTGACCGCACCGCTGGAAAAACCTCTGGGACGAGGCATCAATTTGCAAATCGATGTGCCTGCCGTGGCGCCTGTCTTGCAGCGTCTGGCTGCCATCGGCTGGCCGCTGTTCCGCGAGGTCGAAGACGCCTGGTATCGGGCGGGCGAGGTGGAAGCGGGCCAACGGCAATTCATCGTGCAAGATCCGGATGGCTATCTGGTGCAGCGGTTGGGCGAACGACCTGTGGGGAGCCACTCATGAAATACGCCGCTTTACTGGCTATTGCCTTCATCGGTGGGGTCTTCAGTCTCCAGGCCGTCGCAGAAGGCGATGCCGAAGCCGGTGGAAAGCTGTTCAGCAAGACTTGCGGCGGTTGCCATAGCGTCGGTGAAAACGCCCGGGGCGGTTTCGGGCCGCAGCTCAACGGCATCATTGGCCGTCCGGCTGGCACCACCACGGATTACCAGTATTCAGATGCGATGAAAAATTCAGGCGTGGTCTGGACGCGGGACAAGCTGGCCGCCTATATCGAGGCGCCGAAAAAGGTGGTGAGCGGCACCCGGATGATTTTCTGGGGGATCAGCGACCAGGAGAAGATCGACAACTTGCTGGCGTACCTTGCGACATTTCAGGCGCAATAAACACCGATCCCAAGACAAGGATTTCACCCATGGTCGCACCGCGTATCCGGGCGCTCGCGCTCTGCATCTTCCACCGCAACGGCCGAATTCTGGTTCACGAATTCCAGGATGCGGTGAAACAGCAGACGGTATTTCGTCCCATCGGTGGCGGCATCGAATTCGGTGAACACAGCGCCGAGGCGATCGTACGAGAGGTGCAGGAAGAACTGGCGCAGCCTATTCACAGCCTGCGCCTGCTCGGTACGCTTGAAAGCATCTTCACTTATGACGGCAACCCCGGGCACGAGATCGTCCAGGTCTATGATGGCCAATTTGAGGACCAGAGCCTGTACGAGCAACCGTACCTCGATGGTGCCGAAAGCAACGGTTTTGCGTTCAAGGTGAGTTGGAAGGACAGCTCAAGCTTTACTGCGCAGTCGCCATTGGTGCCGGAAGGGCTCTACGCGTTGCTCAAAGGTGCAGCGTTACTGGATTGACGGGATGCACCCCGATAACGGTGATCGTCCCCAGCCTGCGAAATTAATCAGGATTTCTGCCTTTTCCCCACGGCGCTCACTGCCAGGAATGGCTGGTCGTGATAGAGCTTCAGTTCTACGGTGTTGACGGATTGTGGCTTGCCGAAAAACTCCCCGCGTTTGCCGGTGTACGCCTTTTCAAAGGTGAACGGCGTTGTAATTACGTTGATGATTTCTTTGTCGAACTGGTCCTGGTGTTTGCGTATCCAGGCTTTGCTTTGTGCTTGCTCCTTGGCTGTAGCCTTTTGAGCGCCGCGGTTATCGCCTGTAAACGCCACAGGTGCAAAGGAGTGCGCGGAATCGAAGTCAAACCTCATAAAGACGCAACAAAGCCCTCTGCCTTTTGAGTCGTAGATGTTCAGCATCAAGTTGGATTGACCATTTTTGTGCTGGCGTGCCTTGGGTTTGGCCGACACATGGATCTTCCAGTCCGGGCGTAGCGGGAACTCTTCGAAGTCCAGTACCACGTTATCGGCGACGAAAGTAATCCGTGTTTTATTGATCCTTGCCCACCCAAGTTTCTGGCTGTCGAGCACGCAAAAATAGCGTTGCTTGGGTTCGAGCGAGTAGGGTTCTGAATCGATTTTCCACTCCAGGAAACTCTGGTCCTTTGGCGGATAGAGCGACAGTTTTGCTTTACCTTCATCGTTGAAGTTAACGACTTTAACTTGGGCCGAAAGGGGCGCCGAACTGCGAAGTTTTGCGATGGACTTGACGATGACACTGCTGATGTCGTCTTTGGCAGACTGCGCGTTGTCGGTCTTTTCAAAAGCATCGGCGACGTCAGCGCAGGCTTTTTTATAGTCCTGGTATTTTGCCTTCAGGCTTACCACCGCGGCTTCCATCGCCTTGATTCGCTCTTTTGTCACAGGCGTTGCGCCGACCTGCCATTGGTCTATTTGCTTCTTGATGGCGGTTATCTTGGTTCGTTGCTCGGTGGAAATACTCAGCTCTTTGTTTCTCTGGCCGTTTGTCGTGAAGTTTTGGCTGCCCAGCGTCGCCATTCTGTTGCCCACCACGATTACCTTCGCGTGCAGTTGGGCGACCTGATAGATCTCATGCTGGTCTGTCAAAAGGCCTTTGAGGGTTTTCAGGTCGGAGCTGTTGCTTGCAAACAGCTCCGGGTGAAACAGGGTATAAATTTTTGCTGGCCCTCTATTCTTTAAAAAGCTGCGCAGCGTTTTCCCGGTGATGTAAGGCGACATGACTGCCACGGGCTCGTTGTCGACAAGGGCGCAGTCGGTAAGGGCGTTGAAAACATCAGTTTGGAGGTTCATTGCATTTATTCCATGAAATCAATGAAAGACAGGGCTGGAATGGTTGGCAACCCTGTAATGCCCAATGATGGCATAATGACTTCTTTGTTGTTTGCGGATATCTCTTCTCGCTCAACCCTCAAGGATGACTATGCGAACGCTTTTCCGAATCTGGCTCACCCTCACCATTGTTTCGATGGTGTTCTACCTGCCGTTTTACGTGTTCTCCAACAACGCCATCAATGCCGTTGAAGAACTGACCCCTGACGAAATCATTCCCTTCACCGGTATTCGCGGGCAGGATCCCGAGCGTGTGCACAACCTGTTGGCCCGCACCGGTATCGATATGTCGATGGAACTTGAAGACGCGCTCGAAGACAACAAGAGCCTTTCCAGCGTCAAGTTCGAGTACCTGCAAACGCCAGAAGCCACGCGTGCTGAACAGGCAACCGGGCTGAAGTTGGTTGAAGCTTCGGCCGATGTGGGCAACGGTCGGCAACTCAAGCTGGTGTTCACGGTCATTCCGAAGCGGTTCTTGCGCAGCACCGCACAGGTCAACGGTTTGCTCGCACTGCAGATCACCGACGGCAACCACACACTCACGATGAACGATGGTCCGAATGACGAGCTTCATCTTTGGGCGCTGTTCGAGAAGTCGGGTAAAGCCGCTCGTGAATCAGTGCAGCGCATGAATAGCCGTTTCGACGTAATGGTTGCTGAAATCGATGCTCGCGAGAAGGCTCGCAACGCACCGGCCGCCGTGACCCCATCCGCACCTGTTCGTCAGTTTGCGAGTAACACCGTCGCCGGTAACCCAGGTACGGATCAGGTCATCATTTTCCAGTTCGATGGTAAGCCTGCGTATTGCGCAGACGAAGGCGCGGACGGCCCCAACTGCCATGGCGACAGTGCCGCATTTATCGGCCAAGGCTCCTACAAGGACTACATGGACCCCGACAGCAGCTTATGCATCGCGGGCGAGAATGACTGCACGTTGCCGCAATTTTTTCCTGCCGATATACGGGGTTGATCCCGGGCAGGTGCCTTCAGCGAACGTTGCGGAACAACATCAACCGTGCACTCTCATGCAGCCCGCGAGTCAGTCCCTGCAAGCGCTGAAACTCTTCCGGGTATTCCTGGGCCACATCGTCCCTTGGCGTTTGCGACGCCAGGTCATGCAGGGTGGGCGAGCTGCCGTCGTGTTCCATTTGCAGCAGGAAGTCCTTGGTCACGCCACCGATCAGCGGGAAGGTGCCCTCGCGCAATACCAGCGGCACCACCCGCTCGCCTTCCGGCGCAGGCTGCTGGATATCCCGGCCCATGGCGCCATTGCGAAACGCAATGCCCGCCATGCCGGCGACGGTCGGCAGCAGGTCTGCGAGGCCGACGGCTTCTTCGATCACCCGGGGTTGCAGGCCGGGTGCGTGGATCATCATCGGCACGTTGTTGCTTTCCAGACCAAGCTGCTCGAACGCCGGCGCCATGTGCGGGATCTGGCTGATGCGGGTGTTGTGGTCACCGAAGAACACGAAGATGGTGTTGTCGTAATAACCCCCGGCCTTGGCGATTTCCATAAGGCGACCAATGTTGAAGTCCAGCAGGCGTACAGCGTTGTATTGCTCGACGCTGCGACTGCCCGCGGCCTGGACTTGTTCCACGGTCAGGTCATGCACCACGAAGCCGTCGTTGTTCTTGGGGATGGTGAACGGGCGGTGGTTGCCGGAGGTTTGCAGGTAGGCGAAGAACGGTTGGTCCTTGGGGATGGCGCGCAGCAGTTCGTCGCCTTCCTTGAACAGGTCGAGGTCGGAAACGCCCCACACATCCACCCGTCGCGAGCGCCAGTGGCTTTCGTCATAGAGCTTCACGCCGTCGATGCTTTGGCGGATCAGCGCGTTGATATTCGCCCAGCCGGCATTGCCGCCGATCATGTAGAGCTTCTGATAATTCTCGAACGCATTGATCAAGGTGTGTTGCCGGGTGATCAGCGGGTTGCGGGTGGCCGTCTCCTGGCGGGTAACGTCGGGTACGCCGGTGATGCTCGCCCACACGGTTTTGGCGGTGCCGGTGACGGGCACGTAGAAGTGTTTGAAGAACCAGCTTTCCTTCGCCAGTTTGTCGAGGTTCGGCGTGGGGTTCAGCGGGTTACCGTAGGCGCCCACAGCGCTGGTGCCGAGGGATTCGAGCATCACGAAAATCACGTTCGGCGGGCGCTCGCCCTTGAGCCGATAAGGCTGCACGGCTTGTTCGCGGGCGAAGCTCAATTGCTCGGGATCGGGTTGGCTGACCCCCAGATAATTCGCAACTTCCGGGTAGTGCTCGCGCACCCGCGCCTCATCGAATTGCGACTGGCCGACCTTGAGGGTGTCGTATAAAAACAGCACCGGATTAAGGCCTACGGCAGCGATCTGGTTGTTGCCGGAAAAGAACGCATCGCTCCAGCGCAGGGGCACCGGGTTTTCGAGATTGAGGTTGGCGACGCGGCCGAGCAGGGCCAGCAAGATCGCGATCACGCCAACGGTGGCCACGGATGCAATGGTCAGCTTGCCGATGGGTTTGCGTTCGCCATCCAGGGTGATGCGTTCAAGACGAACCAGGGCGTAGGTCCACAGGCCGACTGCGGTAAGCCAGCTCAAGGTTATCCACAGCACCGGGTAGGTTTCCCACACCATCTGCTGGGAAATCTGCGCGTCTTCCAGATAACGCAGCACCGTGGCATTGATGCGCACGCCGAGGTAGGCGTAGTGGCCGAAGTCGATGATGTACACCAGCCCGACGATGCCCAATGCCAGCAGCAGATAACCCCGCGCCAACCAGCGCAGGGCGGGGACGGTCAGCAGGTTCCAGCGTGGCAGCCAGGCGAGCAGGGCCAGGGGCAGCAGGATCAGCACCGCCAGGCGCAGGTCGAAACGCAGGCCTATCCCGAAGGTTTCCAGCAGTGCAGGTTCCCTGAGGTCGACCCCGGAAAATCCCAATACAAACACCAGCCGCAGTGCCGCCAGCAACGCAAATACCAAACCGATCGCGCCCACGCCGTAGCGCAGGCGGCGCGAGTACAACCATCCCATCATTGACCTCTGTGCAGTTTTAAAAGAGGGCGCCAGGCAGCCAGCGCCAGCATCCACAACCCGGCCGCCAGGCAATAGCCCGTCAGCAGTGGGTCGATCAGATAGTCCCAGTAGTTTTCCGAGGCCTTGAGCCGCAGCGCAAACGCCAAAGTGCCCGCCGCGAGCATCCACACAGCCAAGGTATTACGCAGCCAGAGCATCAACAGCGCTGCCAAGCCGATCAGCACAATCATCGGCCGGGGATTGAAGCCCCAGCGGTACGGATCGAAGTAGGTCAGGCCCATCGTCGCGGGGTACAGCGCCAGGCTGAGTGCGCCAAACAGCAGCAACACCTGGACCTTCTGCGGGCGCTGGAGCGGCTGCACCACGCCCAAACGGCACAGGCTGACCCACGCCAACAACACCAGGGTGCTGATGGCCAGGTCATCGGTGAAGCTGCGCACGTACGCCGCCAGCGGCAGTTCGTTGGCCGGGATAAAACTCACCACCACCAACATCGGCAGCAGCCATGGGCGCCAGGGCGCCGTTACGCGCAGCAGGCTGAGCAGGACAAAACCCAACAGCACAAAACTCAAATGCGCTTGCCATATGGAATACATCACAGGCGCTCCGACAGCCAGGCTTCGTTGAAGCTGACGTGTTTGATAAAGGTGTTATTCCACGAGTAAACCAGGTGGTACATGCCGTCCGGGCTGCGGCTGAAATACGGGTATTCGTATTCGAAATCGCAGCCACGGGGTTTGCACACCCGGTAATCCAGGCTGCTGAGGAAGCGTTGCTCCAGCGGCAGGCGCAGGGCACCGCTGGAGGCGCGGAAGCCTTCACCGATAATTTCCTTATAGGCTTCGGGGGAGAACGGTTGGCCCAAGGGGTCGGGGGATTGGTCCAGTTCCACCACGGTGCGCCACTGGTTGAGCTTGGCATCGGTGCCGTACAGGCTGAGCTTGAAGCGACCGTCCCGCAGGTCGTTGAGGGCCACCAGCAAGCCGTCGCCTTCAGTGCTGACGGCTGCCAACGAGGAATTGGGGTTGGACGGCTCCAGTGGATAGGGCTCGCTCCAGGTTTGGCCCGCGTCTTCGGTGCGGCTGGCGAGGACCTTGTGATGAGTCTCGCCGGCGTAACGCAACATGGCGATGGCGCGCTGGCCGTCCTGCGGGACGATGGTCGGTTGCAGCGAATTCTTCCCTCGGCTGATCCGGAATTTGTCGATCACCGCCCCGTCGGGGCTCAAGTACAGGTACTCGGCGAATTTGCCCATGAACTCGTGGTACACCGGCAGCCCGATGGAGCCGTCGGCATGAAATACCGGTGCGGCGCGCACCAACGTGCTGATGTTGAAAAACGGCGAAGTGACCAATTGCCGAGGTGCAGACCAGTGCGTGCCGAGGTCGTCCGAGACCATTACATTGATCGCGCTGGTGGCCCAGCCGCCCACCGATACCGAGACGTAGAACATCCACAGGCGATTGTCCGGCGCCAGGGCGATCACCGGGTTGCCCAGCTTGCGGATGTAACGGTGAGTGCCGTCGCGGGTGCTTTCCCGGGTGGCGAGTACTTGCTCCGGGCCCCATTCGGCGCTTTTCGCGTCAAAGCGCGCGGTACGCACCTGCACATCGGCAGCGCCTTCGCGGGAGCCGGCAAACCATACGGCCATCAGGTCGCCGCCGGGCAGGGCAGTGACCGAGGATGAGTGCACAAAGTCATTGAGCTGCGAGGAGACGAAGCGGCTGCTGTATTGTGGGGCGGCCGCTGCGGGGTACGTATCCTTGCCAGCTTGGGCAAACGGCGCCAGCACGTGGGGCGGGTGACTGATCCAGGCAGCTAGAAACACCAGGAGCAGACTGCAGATCGTTAAAGGCGCGCGTATGAAAAATTTGTAGGAAAAAGGCTTGTTGCGCACAGAAACACTCTCAACAGGCATAGGAGGTTTCACTGTGCAAAACCAACCTTAGCGAAAGCTTAGTTGGCAACGGCCCGTAACATCTTTCCGGGAATAGACGTCGGCAGAACCCTGCATGATGCCGCCGGTCTCTACAGAGAATCTCTCATGCGCCTGCTGCTGGTAGAAGATGATCGGGCCCTGGCCCAAGGTATCCGCGTGGCCCTTGGCGCCGAAGGCTACACCCTGGACTGGCTGCAAGACGGCGTCAGTGCCCTGCACGCGCTGCGCACCGAAAGCTTCGACTTGCTGCTGCTTGACCTCGGCCTGCCACGCCTCGACGGCCTGACCCTCTTGCAGACCTTGCGCGCCGAGCAATATGACCTGCCGGTGATGATCCTCACCGCCCGTGACGACACCGCCGAACGCATTGCCGGCCTGGATGCCGGCGCCGACGACTACCTGGTCAAACCCTTCGACGTCGAAGAGTTCAAGGCCCGCGTCCGCGCCCTGTTGCGCCGCAGCCAGGGCCGGGCGCAGCCGTTGCTGGAGCATGCGGGCGTCAGCCTTGACCCGGCGACCCAACAGGTCAGCTATCAAGGCGAGGACGTTGTGGTCACGCCAATGGAATACCAACTGCTGCATCAACTGATGGTGCGCCCCGGCAAAGTCGTCACCCGCGAACGCCTGTCCCGCGCCCTGTACGGCTGGCAGGACCGCGTCGAAAGCAACACCCTCGAAGTCCTTATCCACAACCTGCGCAAAAAACTCTCCACCGAACTGATCCGCACCGTGCGCGGCGTTGGCTACGTGGTGGAACTCAAGCCATGAACTCGGTCCGCGCGCGCATCCTCATCCCGGTGCTGGTGCTGATCCTGCTGGGCGATGGCCTGATCAGTTGGCTCGTCCTGCGGGACAGCCACCACGAAATCGAAGAAGTCTACGACGCCCAACTCGCCCAGAGTGCCCGCTTGCTGCAAGGCGTACTGCGCCAGCGCGACCCTGGTGATGCCGATTGGGAACGCCTCTACCAGGCCTTCGATCAGGCCATGAGCCGCGTCGGCGAAGACGGCGCCGCGCACCCTTATGAAACCCGCCTGACCTTCCAGGTATGGCGCACCGACGGCCAACTGCTGGTGCGCTCCACCGACGCCCCGATCCTTAACGCACCGCCCACCACCCTCGGGCCGCACGACCTGATGGAAAACGGCAACGACTGGTGCGCGTTCATGCTCGCCGACATGCAACAAGGCCTGCTGATCTGGGTGGGCGAACGCGATGACATTCGCCAGGACGTGATCCAGCGCATTATTCGCCACACCCTCTGGCCGATCCTGATTGGCGTACCGCTGCTGGCGGTGTTGATCTGGCTGACCATCGGCTGGGGCCTCAAACCCCTGCGCGCCATGGCCCAGGCAATTCGCGGGCGGGATAGCGAGACATTGCGGCCGCTGCAACTTAAACCGTTGCCGGCGGACCTGGAACCCATGCAAACCGCGCTGAACCGCCTGCTGGTGCAGGTGGACGAGCTGCTGGAGCGCGAGCGACGGTTTATTGCGGATGCGGCCCATGAGTTGCGCACGCCGTTGGCGATATTGCGCATTCATGCGCAGAACGCCCAGAGCGCGGGTACCGAGGAAGAGCGGCGAGAGGCGCTAGACTTTCTGGTCAATGGCGTGGACCGGGCGACGCGCATTGGCAGCCAACTGCTGACCATGGCGCGGATTGAGCCACAGCTGAACAACACCGTTCGCACTCGCGTGCCTCTGACGGAATTGGTACGCGAAGAGCTTGCGGAATTGACGCCCCTGGCAATGGAGAAGGGCGTTGAACTGGTGCTGGAAGGGGATGAGGAATGCTGGATTGAAACCGATCCGGTGGCGTTGGCGATTGCGCTGCAGAATCTGGTGACCAATGCACTGAATTTCTCGCCGGCGGGGAGTGAGGTGCGGGTGGTGGTACGGGGTTCGGATTCGGGAGTGGTGCAGTTGTGTGTGGAGGATGCAGGGCCGGGGATTGATGAAGGAGAGATCGGGCGGTTGTTTGAGCGGTTTTATAGTCGCGGGAATGCGAATGGGGCCGGATTGGGGCTGGCGATTGTACAGATGATCGTGGGGAAAATCGGGGGGCGGTTGGAGTTGTATAACCGGGAGGTGGGTGGGGTGTGTGCGCGGTTGAGTTTTACCGACAGCTCGGTTTGAAACAGGCCGTTGTTAGAAGCACAGCTGTTACGGCAAGACTATTTTGTCGTGCTGAGTAAATGCGGATGCTCTGCCTGGAATGCTTTGAAAGTCTTGTACTTCCAGCGATCGCCGCCCGGATCTTCATCCGATGAACTGACCTCGCCGAAATACCAATGCTCTGACTCAAACTGTTCTCCGTCCTCATTTTCGTGCGTGAAGTGAAAACCCACCTCGTGAAGCCCAAGTGGGACGGTCAAGCCCCATTCATTCGCAAGGCTTCTGCCCGTTATCCGGGTTTGGCGAAAGTAGTCGTAGTCGAAAGGCAGGGTGGCGCCGAGATAGCGGCTTTTGTCGATGTAGACGCAGACTTCGCTGGAGAACATGTCGGGCACCAGAATGGCTGCTACGACCCAGCATTCGGGGGTGTCATCGGGTCGGGCCTGAATCAGGTGAGCGGCGGCGTAGATCAATTGTTGGGCGCAGTGTGCCTGGATCGCCGGGGTGGTTTGCTTGCCTTCGACCAAGGTTTCTATGACGGGGATTTTGAAATTTTCAAATCCTCGCCTCACCGGGAAGTCTTCTAAAAACCAGTCTTCGAAACTGTCTGCCCATCGGCTGATTGCGCGCAGGCGCCTGGGGATGTTGCGGAGTTTTTTGTCTGAAAGTGCAAGACGACGCATGAGCTATGACCTTCTTTTGTTTGTAATGTTGAGATTGGTTTCACTCATCGAGGTGGAACGACGTTCTGTCATGGCTGCTCACTTCCCTGTGCAAGGAAGCGAGCCTATGAGAGCGGAGGCGAACCTGAAATTCCCGTTGTTCGACGGTGTGCGTGGGAAAACTCACTTTCTGAACGGGGGCTCACCTCCTAATCAGGTGTAGGAAGCTTCCAGTTCGTGTGCCAGCGTCGAAAAACCGGTGTGTCGATATGCTACGGTCGTGCGCCATAAACGATAGGGATAAGGCGAGTGCCTGCCCTCAGTGGAAATTGGACAGGACGCCAGTTGATGATTTATGAAGATGTAGACCCGCAACTACTCGCCTTTTTGCATAACCCTATGGCGAATACGACTGCCCTCCCGCCAGCTGGCAAACTTCTCACCTGGCGCAGTCGAATGCTTTACAAAATACCCGCACTGCGTCGGCTGATTTGTCCCGAGCAGGTTCAGGCAATACTCTGGGAGAAACTTAGGGCAAACCTGGAACAGGCTCGACAATCGCTGCCGCAGTATCTCTTCGAAGACAACACACCGCTCAACTCTAATACGGTGCACCGGTTCACAGATCAACTGGGCAGCTATTTCAGGATTGAGGTGGCGTCTGCAGATCATGGTGCGTCATCAGCGCCGGGAAGTGGTACGTCTGCTGATTTTAGTAAAGCCTACACATGGGCGGCGCTTGAATATACGTGCAATAGGATTGCCGAAAATCTGCAGCTGCGAGCCGTACATAACTTGTCCATCCTGAAGAATGCTAACTTGTGGTTGTGTTATTACCTCAGTGAAATCTATTTTCTCATGGGGCATGGACTTCTGACCGCCAGGTTGGTTGGGAGCACTCTCCACATTGTACCTACCGCGAAACTACAGCGACGGATCAAGGGGTATTGGTTGGCAGAAGTTACTGAGGCTAATTCTAAAATCAGTGACACACGCACATTGTATGACATGGCGGAACTGTTACAGAAACATGGCCGTTTGAATCCGGATTTGCGTGGGCTTCTGGTGGATCAGACCCTCGATAAATGCCTGTCTATACATTCGGAGTACTTGTCCGCCGCCATGACACGGCATCCCAAGTATCATTACTTGCGAGAAATAGTCGATTTTGCCGTTCACCTGGAGCTGCGTGTGATGTCGGGCGAACGTACAACCGACGAAGCTTACCTGAGGACCATTGTCAGTCCTGCCACGGTGGATATGATCAACAGTGCCTTGGCCGGACGCGCACCAACGTTGGACTCCGCCAGCAGTTTCATAGAATACAAGGGCGGCGTTTATGTGCGGGGAGCGCTGAACTTTA
This sequence comes from Pseudomonas sp. 32A, assembly GCF_052682255.1. Classification (NCBI taxonomy): domain Bacteria; kingdom Pseudomonadati; phylum Pseudomonadota; class Gammaproteobacteria; order Pseudomonadales; family Pseudomonadaceae; genus Pseudomonas; species Pseudomonas sp. 32A. The sequence goes on from NZ_JBQYLY010000001.1 coordinate 964,903, forward strand.
AGTATGGGTTGAGAAAATTCGTCAGGTACTTGCTAGGTACCGCTACCGTCAATGGGAAAGAGGCGGACTTTGGCCAGCTGCTCGGAGCCGGCTTCGAAAAAGACTACGTTTTAAATTACATTAAAAAACTCAACGATCCGCGCCTGGAAGTGTTTGGGGAATTCAAACCGGGCAATAATGCGAAAATCAAGGGATATGACATTGATTTGATAGTTCGGGACGTGGAGGATGATATTTATTACTTTATTCAGGTTAAATATCAATTGTCGGAAATTCCAACCTATCTTTCGGAACAGTGCCAGCTATTTCTAAATGCTAATTTTCGTACCGGATTCGTCAGGCAGTTGGCCGTGCTCAGGGACACTATTTCCGACGAGAGTATTCGCCAGAAACTGAGCCAGCATGGCTTGGCCGGTGCTCATGCGGGTAATAGTCACTTCGTGTTGTTGCACAATATCCCCTTCCTGAACTTTTATGAGCTGGATGGTATTTTCTTTTATGAGTGGAATCTGCTTCGGAATATTCTCCGTGATGGGCGGGTGCAGGTTCGGAAAGATCAACACATTACCGAAGAGCGAGTGTTGAGCAAGCCACGGATGCACCGGCCTCAGGAGATGGTAGACGCTTACTTCAACCAGTCGCAGAGCGGAAGGCAGATGACCGAGCACTATGATGTCTATTGCAGGGCTAATACGCGCTTTGTTTTCGATGAGCTGGACGTGATCTGCAAACTGTTATGAGGTCCAGTGGTTTGCCCCTGAGCAGGCGTGATGGTTTACGTCCAATCACGGGCAAGGCTGGCTCCTTCAATGGTTTTTTCAGGTAATCCTGAGCAGGGTATCAGCTCAGAGCACATGCCTTGAAATCACCCTCGATATCTCAACAATCGACGTCTTCCCCGTAAACTCAAACTTCACTTTCCCCACCGCCGAAAAGTAAATCTCCAGCTCCGAGTCCAGATCAAACGTCCCGGACGTTTCCACTGAATACGCGACGATGTTTTTGTACGGCAGTGAAGTGAAGTCCTTCTTGCTGCCGGTAATCCCTTGCACGTTCACCGCGATGATGCGCTTGGTGGTGAACACCACCCCATCGCGCATAGCCTTGTAGGAATCGATGACCTGCTCATCATCCAGCAGCAGGGACGAAACGCGTTCGGCGTATTCGTCGTTTTGTTTGAGTTTGAAGAAGCCTTTGTTGTTGAAGTCGATCATGTGCCTTTCCTTGGGTGAGCGGTGCGGTAAACACACGCGCCGGTGTATGACGTTTTGCTCGCGGATCTGTATCTAACGGCCTTCCTTTTATCGCCCTACCATGGCGCCAACAACCCGCCGGTCATTACAAAGTTTTACGTCGCCAAGGAGTTACACCATGCCCGAGATGTCCAGTCTGCTCGCCTACGGCCTGATTTCGCTCGGCATGGTGCTGACGCCCGGCCCGAACATGATTTACCTCATTTCGCGGTCGATCTGCCAGGGCCGAATGGCCGGGCTGATTTCCCTGGGCGGCGTTGCGTTGGGGTTTGTCGTTTATATGTTCTGCGCGGCATTGGGCATCACGGCATTGGTGATGGCGGTTCCCTATGCTTACGACGCGCTGCGACTCGGCGGGGCGTTGTACTTGGTGTACTTGGCCTGGCAGGCGGTCAAACCAGGCGGCCGGTCGCCGTTCCAGGTTCGGGACTTGCCCAAGGATAGCCCGCGCAAGCTGTTCATGATGGGCTTTGTCACCAACCTGCTGAACCCCAAAGTGGCGGTCATGTATTTGTCGTTGCTGCCCCAGTTTATTGACCCTGACGGCCACGCCAGTGTGCTCTCGCAATCCCTGGTATTGGGCTTTACGCAGATCATGATCAGCGTGAGCGTCAACGCGCTGATCGCCGTTATGGCGGGCTCGATTGCGGGGTTTTTCATCCGCAAACCCGTCTGGCAAACCGTGCAGCGTTGGGTGATGGGTTCGGTGCTGATGGGCCTGGCCGTGCGCATGGCGGTCGAAGGGCGACGCTGACTCGCGCGTTACAGGATGGCTTTCAGGTAATCCTTGAGTGCGTTGAGCGGAGCATTGAGTGCTTCGAGTGTCGTCGCTTGGCGCACATCCACCGCGAGCCGTTGCAGCTCGCGGCCCATCACGGTGTTTGCACCGCCCAGAGATTCGAGTGCCAATGCCAGGCACTCGTCGATTTTTTGCTGGATGGCCTTGATATCGCCCTTGCGCACCAGCAAGCCAAACACTTCCCGCTCATAGCCGTCCATGACCAGGTCGTCCCGCAGAATCGGGCTCGCGCCTTCGGTCTCATGCACCAGCTTGAGCGCAAAAAGCGCAACAGCTTCCAGCGTCAGTTCCATGGTCAAGGTTCCTCTTCTCTCGCGTTCGCCCGTCCATCATCACTTTCCTGCAGGCGAAAAAAAAGACCTTGAATTTCAAGGTCTTTTTTTAAGATGGTGCCCCGAGGGAGACTCGAACTCCCACTCCTTTCGAAAACGGATTTTGAATCCGCCGCGTCTACCAATTCCGCCATCAGGGCTCAATGGCGGCGAAGTATAGAGATGAGATGACCGTTGGTCAATCACGTTTCATGGTCAATTTTCACTATTTCCGCTAGACTTCCCGGCCCTGCTAGACGAACCCCATCATGCGCGTTGCTGACTTTACTTTTGAGCTCCCTGATTCGCTGATCGCTCGCCACCCTTTGGCCGAGCGTCGCGCCAGTCGACTGCTGACCCTGGACGGGGTCAGCGGTGTCCTCGCACACCGTCAATTCACTGATTTGCTTGAGCATTTACGCCCGGGCGACTTGATGGTTTTCAACAATACCCGGGTGATTCCGGCACGGCTGTTTGGCCAGAAAGCGTCCGGCGGCAAGCTGGAAATTCTGGTGGAGCGGGTGCTGGACAGCCATCGCGTGCTGGCCCATGTGCGCTCCAGCAAGTCGCCGAAACCGGGTTCGAAGATCCTTATCGATGGCGGTGGCGAAGCAGAAATGCTGGCCCGTCACGATGCGTTGTTCGAGCTGGGTTTTGCCGAGGAAGTGTTGCCGCTGCTGGAGCGTGTCGGCCACATGCCGCTGCCTCCTTATATAGACCGCCCCGACGAAGACTCGGACCGCGAGCGTTATCAGACGGTGTACTCCCAGCGCCTGGGTGCCGTGGCTGCACCGACGGCGGGGCTGCATTTCGACCAGCCGCTGCTGGAAGCGATTGCCGCCAAGGGCATCGAGTCGGCCTTTGTGACCCTGCACGTGGGGGCCGGCACGTTTCAGCCGGTGCGTGTGGATAACATCGAAGACCACCATATGCACAGCGAGTGGCTGGAAGTCAGCCAGGAAGTCGTGGATGCGGTTGACGCGTGCAAGGCGCGCGGCGGGCGTGTGGTGGCGGTCGGTACCACCAGCGTGCGGTCGCTGGAGAGTGCGGCGCGCGATGGCGTGCTCAAACCGTTCAGTGGCGACACCGATATCTTTATCTACCCGGGCCGGCCGTTTCATGTGGTCGATGCCCTGGTGACCAATTTCCATTTGCCGGAATCCACGCTGTTGATGCTGGTGTCGGCATTTGCCGGTTATCCCGAAACCATGGCCGCTTATCAAGCCGCCATCGATAACGGATACCGTTTTTTCAGCTACGGTGATGCGATGTTTATCACCCGTAATCCGGCGCCGCGCGGCCCAGAGGAACAATCATGAGTCGTATGTCGTTTGAATTGCTGGCCACGGATGGTAAAGCTCGCCGCGGCCGTTTGACTTTCCCTCGCGGTACCGTCGAGACCCCGGCCTTTATGCCGGTCGGTACCTACGGCACGGTAAAAGGCATGCTGCCGCGTGACATCGTCGCCACCGGCGCCGAGATCATCCTCGGCAACACCTTCCACTTGTGGCTGCGCCCGGGCACCGAAGTGATCAAGAAGCATGGCGACCTGCATGACTTCATGAAGTGGCAAGGCCCGATCCTCACTGACTCGGGTGGCTTCCAGGTGTTCAGCCTGGGCGCGATGCGCAAGATCAAGGAGGAGGGCGTGACCTTCGCCTCCCCGGTGGACGGCGCCAAAGTGTTCATGGGCCCGGAAGAGTCGATGCAGGTCCAGCGAGACCTGGGCTCCGACATCGTGATGATTTTCGACGAGTGCACGCCGTACCCGGCCGATGAAGACGTCGCGCGGATCTCGATGGAGCTGTCGCTGCGTTGGGCTCAGCGCTCGAAAAATGCCCATGGCGATAACACTGCTGCACTGTTCGGTATCGTGCAGGGCGGTATGCATGAAAGCTTGCGCAAGCGCTCGCTGGAAGGCCTGGACAAGATCGGTTTCGACGGCTTGGCCATCGGCGGTCTGTCGGTGGGCGAGCCCAAGCACGAGATGATCAAGGTGCTGGACTACCTGCCGGGCCTGATGCCGGCTGACAAACCTCGTTACCTTATGGGCGTTGGCAAACCAGAAGATCTCGTAGAGGGTGTGCGCCGCGGTGTGGACATGTTCGATTGCGTGATGCCAACCCGTAATGCCCGCAATGGGCATCTGTTCATCGATACAGGCGTGCTGAAGATCCGTAACGCGTTCCATCGCCATGATGAATCGCCGCTGGATCCTACCTGTGACTGCTACACCTGCCAGAACTTCTCGCGCGCTTATCTGCACCATCTGGACAAGTGTGGGGAAATGCTGGGTAGCATGTTGAATACCATCCACAATTTGCGTCACTACCAAGTCCTGATGGCTGGTTTGCGCGAGGCTATTCAACAGGGTACATTGGCCGCCTTCGTCGATGCCTTCTATGCCAAGCGCGGGCTGCCTGTGCCGCCCTTGGACTGAGTTTTCCGACCCTAAGATTCACTATTTGCAACTGGAGTGCTAAATGAGCTTTTTTATCTCTAATGCCATGGCTGATGCCGCTGCACCGGCCGCTGCCGGTCCTATGGGCGGTGGTTTTGAGTGGATTTTCCTGGTCGGCTTTCTGGTCATCTTCTACCTGATGATCTGGCGTCCACAGGCCAAGCGCGCCAAAGAGCAGAAGAACCTGCTGGGCAGCTTGCAGAAAGGCGACGAAGTCGTGACCACTGGCGGCATCGCCGGCAAGATCACTAAAGTGTCCGACGCTTTCGTGGTTCTGGAAGTCTCCGACACCGTAGAAATGAAGTTCCAGAAGGGCGCCATCGCCGCCACGCTGCCAAAAGGCACGCTCAAAGCGATCTAAGTAACAACCTTTACCAATCGACGGGGCGCGCAAGGCGCCCCGCGTTATAAGCGGGCGGCGTGATGCTGAACAAATACCCTCTGTGGAAATACGTACTGATCCTGGCGGTGCTGGCGATCGGTTTTATTTATTCCGCTCCCAATCTCTATCCTGATGACCCGGCGATCCAGATCACGGGTGCCAGCACTGCGTTGCAGGTCAATCAGGCTGATCTGGACCGCACGAGCAAAGCGCTCACCGACGCGGGCATCCAGGTTAAAGCGGCAACCTTGGCAGCTGACGGCAAGGGCGGTTTGTTGCGCCTGACCAAGCAAGAAGACCAATTGCCGGCCAAAGACGTTGTGCGCAAGATCATGGGTGATGACTACGTCGTCGCACTGAACCTGGCACAGACCACGCCAAAATGGCTGCGCGCGATTGGCGCACACCCGATGAAGCTGGGTCTGGACTTGTCCGGTGGTGTGCACTTCCTGCTGGAAGTGGACATGGACAAGGCCCTCGACGCTCGCCTGAAAGTCTACGAAGGCGATGTGAAGAGCCTGCTGCGTAAAGAGCGTCTGCGTTATCGCAGCCTGCCGCAGCTCAACGGCGCCATCCAGCTGGGCTTTGCTGACGAAGCAACCCGCGAACAGGCCCGTGCACTGATCCGCAAGAACTTCAACGATTTCGACATTGTTCCGGCCGACCTCAATGGTCAGGCGGTACTGCGTCTGGCGATGACCCCGGCCAAGCTGGCGGAAATCCGTGAATACTCCATCAAGCAGAACTTGACCACGGTACGTAACCGCGTCAACGAGCTGGGTGTGGCCGAGCCGATCGTTCAGCGCCAGGGTGCCAACCGCATCGTGGTTGAATTGCCGGGCGTTCAGGACACTGCTGAAGCCAAGCGTATCCTGGGCAAGACAGCCAACCTGGAGTTCCGCCTGGCGGCTGAGCCGGGTGCTACCCGCGCGACTGCTGAAGAGTTCGAGTTCCGTGAAGGCAATCGTCCCCCTGCACTGATCGAGCGTGGCTTGATCATCACTGGTGACCAGGTTACCGACGCCAAGGCCGGTTTCGGCGAACACGGTACGCCTGAAGTGAACATCCGTCTGGATGGCCACGGCGGCGAACTGATGAGCCGCGCAACCCGCAGCAACGTCGGTCGCAGCATGGCGGTGATCTTCATCGAGCAGCGCCCTGTTACCACCTACACCAAGCAAGTGGTCGACGGCGTCGAGAAAGACGTACCAGTACAAACCTTTAAAGAAGAGAAGAAGATCATCAGCCTGGCGACCATCCAGTCGCCGCTGGGTGCTCAATTCCGCATCACGGGCCTGAACGGCCAGGGTGAGTCGTCCGAGCTGGCGCTGCTGCTGCGTGCCGGTGGCCTGGCGGCCCCGATGTACTTCGCTGAAGAACGTACCATCGGCCCGAGCCTGGGTGCTGACAACATCACCAAGGGTATCGACGCTGCACTGTGGGGCATGCTGTTCGTATCCCTGTTCATCATCGCCATCTACCGCTTCTTCGGCATCATCGCTACCGTCGCACTGGCGGGCAACATGGTGATGCTGCTGGCCCTGATGTCGCTGTTGGGTGCAACGCTGACCCTGCCAGGTATCGCCGGTATCGTACTCACCATGGGTATGGCGGTAGACGCCAACGTACTGATCTTCTCGCGGATTCGTGAAGAGATTGCTGCGGGCATGACCGTACAACGGGCAATCAACGAAGGCTTCGGCCGGGCATTTACCGCGATTCTCGACTCCAACCTGACTACTCTGTTGGTCGGCGGGATTCTCTTTGCCATGGGCACCGGCCCGGTCAAAGGTTTTGCGGTGACCATGTCCCTCGGTATCTTTACCTCGATGTTCACGGCCATCATGGTGACCCGCGCAATGGTCAACCTGATCTTTGGCGGACGTGACTTCAAGAAGTTGTGGATTTAAGGGGCTGCCATGTTACGTACAATCAACTTCATGGGCGTTCGCAACGTTGCGTTCGGCTTCACCATGCTCCTTACCGTTCTGGCGTTGTTCAGCTGGTTCCATAAGGGCCTGAACTACGGTCTGGACTTCACCGGCGGTACGCTCATCGAGCTGACCTACGAGAAGCCGGCCGACGTTAGCCTGGTGCGCAACGAGCTGGTCAAGGCCGGCTATCACGAAGCCATCGTGCAGAGCTTTGGTGCAACCACTGACCTGCTGGTGCGTATGCCGGGCGAAGACCCGCAACTGGGTCACCAGGTCGCCGAGGCCTTGCAGAAGGTCGGTGGCGATAACCCTGCCTCGGTCAAGCGCGTCGAGTTCGTGGGCCCGCAAGTGGGTGAAGAGCTGCGCGACCAGGGCGGCCTCGGCATGCTGATGGCGCTGGTCGGCATCATGATCTACCTGGCTTTCCGCTTTCAGTGGAAGTTCGGTGTCGGCGCCATTGTGTCGCTGATCCACGACGTGATCGTGACCGTGGGTATCCTGGCCTACTTCCAGATCACCTTCGACCTGACTGTATTGGCGGCGGTGCTGGCGATCATTGGTTACTCCCTCAACGACACCATCGTGGTATTCGACCGGGTGCGTGAGAACTTCCGGGTGCTGCGCAAGGCGACGTTGATCGAGAACATCAACATCTCCACCACTCAGACCCTGCTGCGCACCATGGCAACCTCGATCTCCACCTTGCTGGCAATTGCCGCACTGATGGTGTTCGGTGGTGACAACCTGTGGGGCTTCTCGCTGTCGCTGTTCATCGGCGTACTGGCGGGTACCTACTCGTCGATCTACATCGCCAACGTGGTACTGATCTGGCTGAACCTCAACAGCGAAGACCTGATCCCTCCTGCCAGCACCGGCAAGGAGGTCGACGACCGCCCTTGATGGGTGATTGTTGATCTGCTGTTACAAAAAAGGCGCGAGTATTGAACTCGCGCCTTTTTTTTTGCTCCAAGGCTGGGTATAGCGCGGATCGTTCGGTCCGTTTGTGATGGTCAGGAGGTTCACGTGAACAAGTCGTTACTGGTTGGTGCGGTATTGGGTGCTGTCGGTGTGACTGCCGGGGGTGCTGTTGCCACCTACAGCCTGGTAAAAAGCGGCCCTGAGTATGCGCAAGTGCTGGCAGTGCAGCCGGTGAAAACCCAGATTAAAACCCCGCGTGAAGTCTGCAAGGACGTTGCCGTAACCCGGCAGAAGCCTGTGCAGGATCAGCATCAGATCGTCGGTACGGTGGTCGGTGCGCTGGCGGGCGGCCTGTTGGGTAATCAGGTCGGTGGCGGTAATGGCAAGAAGCTGGCCACGGTGGCCGGTGCGGTCGGTGGCGGTTATGCCGGTAACAAGGTTCAGGAAGGCATGCAGAACCGCGATACCTACACCACTACGCAAACCCGTTGTAACACCGTTAACGACATCAGCGACAAGGTTGTCGGGTACGACGTGCGTTACACCCTGGACGGCAAGGAAGGCTCCGTGCGCATGGATCGTGATCCAGGCAATCAGATCCCGGTCGACAAGGAAGGGCGCCTGGTTATCGGTCAGAACCAGCCGCAGCAGTAATTTCAGATATAAAAAAAGCACCCCGAGGGGTTAATGCCAGTCAGTTAAGCTGACTGGCATTTTTATTTCTGATCGGATACTTCGGTGATTTCAGCCGAATCGCCCGAGGATATACGCGCTCCTCACGTCGATGCGGCAGCACATAGTGCGGCGCTGAAGCATGAAGCTCGGCCAAATACTTGGGGATGTTCCCGGAACGGTCGGCGCAGACGCTGTTGATAAACCCCAGAATCGCCCAAGTGCAAGCGGTGAAGCTCATTTCGCTCGGATAAATGCCAGGACAGTGGCGACTCATTTCCACCATCTGATAACGCAACAAGTTGTAGCCTAACAATACGCCCCACAACTCTTGTTCGATCATCTCTGGCGTCTTGCTGCGCAGCGTATAACTGCTGTTGAGCAGCGTCTGTTTCATCTCTCGAAACCCTAGTTCGATCTCCCATCGCTGGCTGTACAGATCGACGATTTCGTCGGGCGGGAAGCGCAGCGGATCGCTCATCGAGGTCAGGATCTGACACATCTTGCCCTTTACGGTTTTGCTCAGCAGCCGTGCAGTCAGGCGCTCCGGCAGTCCCGGCCATTGCTTGCGCGCCTGCGGCGAGGTGCTCAGCGAAACCACCGCATCTTGACGCCCCAGACGCTGAATGACTTCGTACTGCGCACCTTTGCGCAGCGGCATCAGCCAATGTCGCTCGGTGCCCGCCTGCTGCCACTGATGCAGTAAACCCAAAGAATAAAAACCGCGATCAAACAGCGTCAGCGAGTGATCGGGCGTGGTTTCAATCAGCTTTTCCGCCAGTTTCATTTCGTTGCTGCGATAGCCATCAAAAGCACTGCCGATCAGCAAGTGACTGGTCAATTCCATTTGGCAAACCATACGCACCTGAGGAAAGCCCGTATCACCATGCTGATTGCTGGCGGAATCGTAACGCGCGCGGTTTTCGGCAGTATCGGGTGTTCGCCAGACGACGCCGTCGACGCCCAACAAACGCAAACCCGCCCACGTTGGGTGATCGGCCGCCTCATGCCAATTTTTCTGAGTCAGATCGAAGACCTGCCTTACCGCTTCGCTGCCCAATCTCTGACGGGCCTGGACTACGGCGCTGGGCGCCACCAGCGGACGCTGGCCCGGCAGCATGATGTTCATGCGACTAACCACATCCCATGCCGACATACGCCGGAAGAACGCCATGGAAATCACGCACCACAGCATCATTTCCAGCGGCAAGCGCCGCTTGCGCAGGGTCGCCACACCGGCCTGTTCAAGCGCCTGTTCGACCAAGGAAGGATCGAGCAAGGCATCCAATCCCTCGATGGCGTTGGGGGTAGAGGCGATGTTGTGGGTCAGTTCCAGTGCTCGAGCGAGACGCATAAAAAAATCCGATGCCAGTACGGCATCGGATTTTGATTTCTTGCGGCCAAAGGTCAAGCGAGAAGGCTTAACTGACTGGCATTACCCCGAGGGGTGCTTTTTTGTGCTCGCTCGCTTAGCGCTTCAGCGAGGCCGGCAGGTGCGGCTGGATCGCCGTCAGTACTGCCTTGAAGCATTTGGTGTTGCCGGCAACCACGTGGCCCTTCTCCAGGAAGTCGTGACCGCCGGTGAAGTCGCTCACCAGGCCGCCCGCTTCTTGAATCAGCAGTGCGCCTGCAGCCATGTCCCATTCGGACAGGCCTGACTCCCAGAACGCATCAAAACGACCGGCAGCGACATAAGCCAGGTCCAGGCTGGCTGCACCGGCGCGACGGATGCCGGCGGTCTGGCCAACCAGGGCGCGGAACATGCCCAGGTAGTTTTCCAGGTTGTCCATCTGGTCATCGCGGAACGGGAAGCCGGTACCCAGCAGGGCGCCGTCCAGGCTGGTGCGACCGCTGACACGCAGGCGACGACCGTTCAGTTGGGCGCCACGGCCACGGCTGGCGGTGAATTCTTCCTGGCGAACCGGGTCCAGAACAACAGCGTGCTCCAGGCGGCCGCGGTATTTGCAGGCGATGCTCACGGCAAAGTGCGGGATGCCGCGCAGGAAGTTGGTGGTGCCATCCAGTGGGTCGATGATCCACAGGTAGTCTTCGCCTTCGCCGCTACCTTTATGCAAGCCGGTTTCTTCACCGAGGATGCCGTGGGTAGGGTAGGCCTTGCGCAGCGCGTCGATGATTTTCTGCTCGGCGGCACGATCCACCTCGGATACGTAATCCTTGGCGTCTTTTTCGTCGACCTTGATGGTATCCAGGCGCTCGATGGAGCGGAAGATCAATTCACTGGCGCTGCGGGCGGCGCGCAGCGCGATATTCAGCATGGGCTGCATGGATGTGTCACCTAAGGTTGTTAAAGAAAGCCGAGCATTCTAGCAGAAACTTTCTTCAGGTGAAGGACGACGTTACCTTTCATGGCATAACCTTAGGCTGTTCTGTAAGATTTGCTCCCCTTTCCCGTGTCCGAGAGCGCCTCCCTTGCTGCAAAACATCCGTGTCGTCCTCGTCAATACCAGTCATCCCGGCAATATCGGCGGCGTGGCGCGCGCCATGAAGAACATGGGGCTGACGCGCCTGGTGCTGGTGGAGCCGCGTGTGTTCCCGCACCACGAGGCCGATGCTCGCGCGTCCGGCGCCAATGACATCCTCGAAAAAGCCCAGGTCGTCGCCACGCTGGAAGACGCCCTGGTCGGCTGCAACCTGGTGCTCGGCACGAGCGCTCGCGACCGTCGCATCCCCTGGCCGCTGCTGGATCCTCGCGAATGCGGGACCAAAGTCGTGGAAGAGGCCGCCGGCGGCGCTGAAATCGCCTTGGTCTTTGGCCGTGAAGACTCCGGCCTGACCAATGAAGAGCTGCAGCGATGTCATTATCACGTGCACATCCCATCAGACCCTGAGTTCAGTTCGCTGAACCTCGGGGCAGCGGTGCAGGTGTTGAGTTATGAAGTGCGCATGGCCTGGCTGGCCGCTGAAGGCCAGCCAAGCAAGGTAGAGAAGGACGAGGTTGCATCGACCAAGAGTGGCGAGTTGGCCACCATGGACGAGCTGGAGCGGTTCTATGAGCACCTGGAGCAAACCCTGGTGGCCATCGAATTCCTCGATCCGGAAAAACCACGGCACTTGATGGCGCGCCTGCGTCGGTTGTACGGACGCAGCTCGGTCAGCCGGGCGGAAATGAATATATTGCGTGGCATCCTCACGGAAACCCAGAAAGCGGCCCGTGGCGAGCTTCTTAAGCGGAAGGATTAAAAATGTTCGAGCGTTTGCGAGAAGATATCCAGAGTGTTTTCCACCGTGACCCGGCGGCGCGCAACGCCTTTGAAGTGCTGACGTGCTACCCGGGCATGCACGCGATCTGGATCCACCGCCTGTCCGGCGCCTTGTGGCATATGGGTTGGAAGTGGCTGGCACGGCTGGTCTCCAACTTTGGTCGCTGGTTGACCGGGATCGAGATTCATCCGGGCGCCAAAGTCGGTCGTCGTTTCTTTATCGACCACGGCATGGGTATCGTCATTGGCGAGACCGCCGAGATTGGTGATGACGTAACCCTGTATCAGGGCGTGACCCTGGGCGGTACCACCTGGAACAAAGGCAAGCGCCACCCGACGCTGGAAGATGGCGTTGTAGTGGGGGCGGGTGCCAAAGTGCTCGGCCCGTTTACCGTGGGTGCGGGCGCCAAGGTCGGCTCCAATGCCGTGGTGACCAAGGCCGTACCGCCTGGTGCAACGGTTGTCGGCATTCCGGGGCGGATCATCGTCAAGCCGGAAGTCGGTGATGAACAGGAAGCCAAGCGCAAGGCCATGGCCGAGAAAATCGGTTTCGATGCCTATGGCGTCAGCGAAGACATGCCCGACCCGGTGGCGCGTGCCATCGGCCAGTTGCTGGATCACCTGCAAGCGGTGGATGGCAAGCTGGACGGCATGTGTGGCGCCTTGAAAGACCTCGGCAGCAACTACTGCGCGAAGGACTTGCCTGAGCTGCGCACCGAAGACTTTGCCGAGATCAAGGACGAAGGTGCCACCACCAAGGCGGGCTGAAGTCTCGCAATCACTGCAAAACCCATGTGGGAGCGGGCTTGCTCGCGAAAGCTGCGTGTCAGTCGCCGAATATATTGACTGATCCACCGCATTCGCGAGCAAGCCCGCTCCCACATTTTGACCTCCATTGGTCCCGCATTCCCGGCTTGGCCCTGTTCCCGCTGGTCCATCCCGTCCCGCCCTGCTATGATTCGCGCGCCCTTTTTACGGGTAATCCTGACTAAAGTACTAGGTCTTATAGTTGACTTAAATACTCGGGAATCGCATACTTGCTCCCATTCTGAAACACCTTGGTACTTGTCCATGAGACTGACTACAAAAGGCCGATACGCGGTGACCGCCATGCTTGACCTGGCCTTGCACGCGCAAAATGGGCCGGTGTCCCTGGCCGATATCTCCGAGCGCCAAGGCATTTCCCTGTCTTACCTCGAGCAGTTGTTCGCCAAGTTGCGCCGCAGCAATCTGGTTTCCAGCGTTCGTGGTCCAGGCGGCGGCTATCAACTGTCCCGCGACATGCAGGGCATCCAGGTAGCCCAGGTGATCGACGCGGTGAACGAATCCGTCGATGCCACCAAATGCCAGGGCCTGGGTGATTGCCACGCAGGCGACACCTGCCTTACGCACCACTTGTGGTGTGACCTGAGCCTGCAGATCCATGAGTTTTTGAGTGGTATCAGCTTGGCTGATCTTGTGACTCGCCGTGAGGTGCAAGAAGTAGCCCAGCGTCAGGACCAGCGCCGTTGCAACACCAAGGCGCCGCGTCTGGACAAGATTGAAGCGTCCGCCGTCGAGTGACAGCCGAAGAGCTAACGGCACGCCAGCCAGCCTGATTTAGGAGAAAGTCCATGAAATTGCCGATTTACCTTGATTACTCAGCGACCACCCCGGTTGATCCGCGTGTCGCGCAAAAGATGAGCGAATGCCTGCTGGTTGACGGAAACTTCGGTAACCCGGCGTCCCGTTCCCACGTTTTCGGCTGGAAAGCCGAAGAAGCAGTGGAAAACGCTCGTCGCCAGGTCGCTGACCTGGTGAATGCCGACCCACGTGAAATCGTCTGGACCTCCGGTGCCACCGAGTCCGATAACCTGGCAATCAAGGGTGCGGCGCATTTCTACGCGACCAAAGGCAAACACCTGATCACCACCAAGATTGAGCACAAGGCTGTCCTCGACACCATGCGCCAACTGGAGCGTGAAGGTTTCGAGGTCACTTACCTCGAGCCCACCACCGACGGTATCGTGACCCCTGCGATGATCGAAGCGGCGATGCGTGAAGACACCATCCTGGTTTCCGTGATCCACGTGAACAACGAAATCGGCACCATCAACGACATCGCCGCCATCGGCGAGCTGACCCGCTCCAAGGGCGTGTTGCTGCATGTCGACGCTGCTCAGTCCACCGGCAAGGTCGATATCGACCTGTCGAAACTGAAAGTCGACCTGATGTCGTTCTCTGCCCACAAGACCTATGGCCCTAAAGGCATTGGTGCGCTGTACGTGAGCCGCAAGCCTCGCGTGCGTATCGAAGCCACCATGCACGGCGGCGGTCACGAGCGCGGCATGCGTTCCGGCACCTTGGCGACCCACCAGATCGTCGGCATCGGCGAAGCGTTCCGTGTGGCCAAGGAAGACATGGCTGCTGAAAACGTGCGCATCAAGGCCCTGAGCGATCGCTTCTACAAGCAGGTCGAGCACCTTGAAGAGCTGTACATCAACGGCAGCATGACCGCCCGTGTACCGCACAACCTGAATTTGAGCTTCAACTACGTCGAAGGCGAGTCGCTGATCATGGCGCTCAAGGACCTGGCGGTTTCGTCCGGTTCGGCCTGCACCTCGGCTTCCCTTGAGCCGTCTTACGTCCTGCGCGCCCTGGGCCGCAACGACGAACTGGCTCACAGCTCGATCCGCTTTACGTTCGGCCGTTTCACCACCGAAGAAGAAGTCGACTACGCCGCGCAGAAAGTCTGCGAGGCCGTCACCAAGCTGCGTACCTTGTCGCCTCTGTGGGATATGTACAAAGACGGTGTCGATATTTCCAAGATCGAGTGGGCGGCACACTAACTATAGAAGCCGCCACCCAAAAGGCTCTGTAAAGACGTGGCGGAAAACGCAGGCGTGTTTACAGGGTTCCAGAGCGGCCCTGATGAGTGAGGATTCAGTACCATGGCTTACAGCGAAAAGGTCATCGACCACTACGAAAACCCGCGCAACGTCGGCAAGATGAACGCGGAAGACCCTGATGTCGGCACCGGCATGGTCGGCGCTCCGGCGTGCGGCGACGTTATGCGTCTGCAGATCAAGGTCAACGAAGCTGGCGTTATCGAAGACGCCAAGTTCAAGACATACGGTTGCGGTTCGGCCATCGCCTCCAGCTCCCTGGCGACCGAATGGATGAAAGGCAAGACGCTGGATGAGGCTGTGACTATCAGCAACACTCAGCTGGCCGAAGAACTGGCGTTGCCGCCAGTGAAAATCCACTGCTCGGTACTCGCAGAAGACGCCATCAAGGCGGCTGTTCGCGACTACAAGCAGAAGAAAGGCTTGATCTAAGCAATTTGGCGACGAGTAAGGAGTCACGATGGCTATCAGCATGACAGAAGCGGCTGCGCAGCACATTCGCCGCTCCCTGAATGGGCGCGGTAAAGGTGAGGGGATTCGTCTGGGTGTTCGCACCACGGGCTGTTCCGGCCTTGCCTACGTGCTGGAGTTTGTCGACGAGGTGGTCGAGGAAGATCAGGTGTTCGAGAGTCACGGTGAAAAAGTGATTATCGACCCGAAAAGCCTGACTTACCTGGACGGCACCGAACTCGATTTCGTCAAGGAAGGGTTGAACGAAGGCTTCAAGTTCAACAACCCCAACGTACGCGGTGAATGTGGCTGCGGCGAAAGCTTCAACATCTGAGGCTGATCGTGGGTACTCCTTGTCATTTCGCTTTGTTCGAGCTGCAGCCGAGTTTTCGACTGGACCTTGAACAGCTTGCCACGCGCTACCGTGAACTGGCGCGTGGGGTGCATCCGGACCGTTTTGCTGACGCTTCCGAGCGTGAGCAACGCTTGGCGCTGGAGCAATCAGCCAGCCTCAACGAGGCCTATCAGACGCTCAAGAACCCTCCCAAACGCGCGCGCTACCTGCTCGCCATGGGCGGTCGCGAGCTGCCGCTTGAAGTCACGGTCCAGGACCCTGATTTCCTGATGCAGCAGATGCAATGGCGCGAGGAGCTTGAAGAACTGCAGGACGAGGCTGATCTGGCCGGAGTCGCAGTGTTCAAGCGCCGTCTGAAAGCGGCCCAGGATGAACTCAACGAAAGCTTCGCAGCCTGTTGGGATGATGCAGCGCAACGTGAGCAGGCCGAACGCCTGATGCGGCGCATGCAGTTCCTCGACAAGCTCACCTACGAAGTGCGCCAGTTAGAAGAGCGCCTCGACGATTAACCCAGTGCCGCCCAGGTTGCACGCCTGATATACAGATAAGTCCTGATTACCATGGCCCTACTGCAGATCGCCGAACCCGGTCAAAGTCCTCAACCGCACCAGCGTCGTCTGGCGGTCGGGATTGACTTGGGCACTACCAATTCGCTGGTCGCTGCATTGCGCAGCGGTCTTTCCGAGCCGCTGCCTGACGCGGATGGCCAGCTCATCCTGCCGTCTGCCGTGCGCTATCACGCTGACCGCACTGAAGTGGGCGAGTCGGCCAAGCTGGCGGCGTCTACCGATCCCCTGAACACCGTGCTGTCGGTCAAGCGCTTGATGGGTCGTGGTCTGTCCGACGTCAAGCAACTGGGCGACCAGCTGCCGTACCGCTTTGTCGGTGGCGAATCCCATATGCCGTTCATCGACACCATCCAGGGCCCGAAAAGCCCGGTGGAAGTGTCGGCCGATATCCTCAAGGTGCTACGTCAGCGTGCGGAAACCACCTTGGGCGGCGAACTGGTGGGTGCGGTAATTACTGTTCCTGCGTATTTCGATGACGCTCAGCGCCAAGCCACCAAGGATGCGGCGAAACTGGCCGGCCTGAACGTGCTGCGCCTGCTCAACGAGCCGACCGCGGCGGCTGTGGCTTATGGCCTGGATCAGCACGCCGAAGGCCTGGTGGCTATTTACGACCTGGGCGGCGGCACCTTTGATATTTCGATTCTGCGCCTGACCGGCGGCGTATTCGAGGTGCTGGCTACCGGTGGCGATACGGCCCTGGGCGGCGATGACTTCGACCACGCCATTGCTGGCTGGATCATCACCAGTGCAGGCTTGTCTGCTGACCTGGATCCGGGCGCGCAACGTAACCTGCTGCAAACCGCCTGTGCCGCCAAAGAAGCACTGACTGACGCTGCATCGGTTGAAGTTTCCTACGGTAGCTGGTCGGCCCAACTGACTCGCGAAGCCTTCGATTCGCTGATCGAACCGATGGTCGCCCGCAGCTTGAAGGCCTGCCGTCGCGCGGTGCGCGACTCCGGTATCGAGCTGGAAGACGTCGCCGCGGTGGTGATGGTGGGTGGTTCGACCCGCGTGCCACGTGTCCGCGAAGCCGTTGCCGAAGCCTTTGGCCGCCAGCCGCTGACTGAAATCGACCCGGATCAAGTGGTGGCCATTGGTGCTGCGATCCAGGCCGACACCCTTGCCGGTAACAAGCGTGATGGTGGCGAACTGCTTCTGCTCGACGTTATTCCGTTGTCCCTGGGGCTGGAAACCATGGGCGGCCTGATGGAGAAGGTGATTCCACGCAACACCACCATCCCCGTTGCCCGCGCCCAGGACTTCACCACGTACAAAGATGGCCAGACGGCCATGATGATTCATGTGCTTCAAGGCGAGCGTGAGCTGATCAGCGACTGCCGTTCCCTGGCGCGCTTTGAATTGCGCGGCATTCCGGCGATGGTGGCCGGTGCGGCGAAGATTCGCGTGACCTTCCAGGTCGACGCCGACGGCTTGCTGAGTGTTGCCGCTCGCGAACTGGCCTCCGGCGTTGAAGCCAGCATCCAGGTCAAGCCGTCCTACGGCCTGACCGATGGCGAAATCGCCAAGATGCTCAAGGATTCGTTCCAGTACGCCGGTGACGACAAGGTCGCCCGCGTGCTGCGTGAGCAGCAAGTCGACGCCCAGCGCCTGCTCGAAGCGGTGCAGGGCGCCCTTGAAGCTGACGGCGAGCGTCTGCTGGATGCCGAAGAGCGCATGGTTATCGACCTGCAAATGCAGGAACTGGCTGAATTGATGAAAGGCACCGATGGTTACGCCATCGAGCAACAGACCAAGCGCCTGTCGCAAGTGACCGATGCCTTTGCCGCCCGTCGCATGGACCAGACGGTAAAAGCCGCCCTGGCGGGCCGCAACTTGAATGAACTTGAGGATTAACTGATGCCGCAGATCATTTTTCTGCCACACGCCGAGCATTGCCCGGACGGTATGGTTGTGGAGGCTGAGACCGGCAAGTCCATTCTCGAAGTCGCTCACGATAACCACATCGAGATCGAAAGCGCCTGCGGTGGCGTCAATGCCTGTACCACCTGTCACTGTGTGATCCGTGAAGGTTTCGACAGTCTTGAAGAGGCTGACGACCTGGAAGAGGACTATCTTGATAGGGCGTGGGGCCTTGAGCCGACGTCGCGCTTGAGCTGTCAGGCAAAAGTGGGAACAGAAGACCTTACCGTCGAAATTCCGAAGTATTCGCTCAACCATGCCGCCGAAGCGCCGCATTGATTCAAGGAAATGTCATGAGCCTGAAATGGGTTGATGTACAAGAAATCGCTATACAACTTGCTGAAGCTCACCCGGATGTCGATCCTCTGTCGGTGAACTTCGTCAAGTTGCGCAACCTGGTGATGCAGCTGCCGGAATTTGACGACGTCCCGGATCGGGGTGGCGAAAAGGTTCTTGAGGCGATACAAGGCCTGTGGATCGAAGAAGCAGACTGAATCGCCTTTTTACGCAGTTAGGCAATACCCAAGAACCCGCGTATAATTCGCGGGTTTAATTTTTCGCAAATTACCGTTTCTGGAGTTACACCATGGCTGTTCAACGTACTTTCTCCATCATCAAGCCTGACGCTGTTGCAAAAAACGTCATCGGCGAGATCACCACTCGTTTCGAAAAAGCTGGCCTGAAGGTTGTAGCTTCGAAACTCAAGCAACTGTCCAAAGCTGAAGCTGAAGGCTTCTACGCTGAGCACAGCGCTCGTGGTTTCTTCGGCGACCTGGTTGCCTTCATGATCTCCGGTCCTGTTGTTGTTCAGGTTCTGGAAGGCGAAAACGCTATCGCTCTGAACCGTGAGCTGATGGGTGCTACCAACCCTAAAGAAGCTGCTGCCGGCACCATCCGTGCTGACTTCGCTGAATCGATCGACGCCAACGCCGTTCACGGTTCGGACTCCGAAGCCGCTGCTGCCCCGAAATCTCGTACTTTTTCGCTGCTACTGAAGTAACCGCTCGCTAAGCATTGGCTTAATAGAGCGAAGGTGAATCCATGACTACATTGACTGCAAAAACCAACCTGCTGGGTCTGACTCAACAGGAAATGGAAAAATTCTTCGACTCAATCGGGGAGAAGCGTTTTCGTGCCGCTCAGGTAATGAAGTGGATTCACCATCTTGGCGTCGATGATTTCGACGCCATGACGAACGTCAGCAAGGCCCTGCGCGACAAGCTCAAGGCCATTGCCGAAGTTCGCGGCCCCGAAGTGGTCAGCGAGGACATTTCCACCGACGGCACCCGTAAGTGGGTGGTGCGCGTGGCGTCCGGCAGCTGCGTCGAGACCGTGTACATCCCCCAGGGCAAGCGCGGCACTCTGTGCGTTTCGTCCCAGGCAGGCTGTGCCCTGGACTGCAGTTTCTGCTCCACCGGCAAGCAAGGTTTCAACAGCAACCTCACCGCCGCCGAAGTCATCGGCCAGGTGTGGATTGCCAATAAATCGTTCGGCAGCATCCCGGCGACCGCCGACCGTGCCATCACCAACGTGGTGATGATGGGCATGGGCGAGCCGCTGCTGAACTTCGACAACGTTGTTGCGGCCATGCATTTGATGATGGACGACCTGGGCTACGGCATTTCCAAGCGCCGTGTGACCCTGTCGACCTCCGGCGTGGTACCGATGATCGATGAGCTGGCCAAGCACATCGACGTCTCCCTGGCGTTGTCGCTGCACGCACCGAATGACGCATTGCGTAACCAATTGGTGCCGATCAACAAGAAGTATCCGCTTAAGATGCTGCTCGAATCTTGCCAGCGTTATATGGCGACCTTGGGTGAGAAACGTGTGTTGACCATTGAGTACACCATGCTCAAGGACATCAACGACAAGGTCGAGCACGCGGTCGAGATGATCGAATTGCTCAAGAATGTACCGTGCAAGATCAACCTGATTCCGTTTAACCCGTTTCCCCATTCTGGCTACGAGCGGCCGAGCAACAACGCTATCCGCCGTTTCCAGGATCAACTGCACCATGCAGGCTTCAATGTCACCGTACGCACTACTCGCGGCGAAGACATCGATGCGGCATGTGGCCAATTGGTAGGACAGGTGCTGGATCGCACCCGTCGCAGCGAACGTTATATCGCCGTGCGTGAACTGAGTGCCGCCGACGATATGCCGCAAAGCGCCGCGACTCGAACCTGAGAGAGGATCTCTATGCCCTTGCGCCTTGCGCTGCTTTTGCTTGTTGCCAGCCTCGCGGCTGGCTGTGTTTCATCGGGCCATGACAGCCCGTTGCAAACCGGCAAGGGCCGTGACGAGGCGCGTGCTGCCTACGTGCAGTTGGGCTTGGGGTACTTGCAGCAAGGAATGGCCGAGCGGGCCAAGGTGCCCCTGAAGAAGGCCCTCGAGCTGGATGGCCGCGACGCCGACGCCAATGCGGCGTTGGCCTTGGTGTTCCAGGCCCAGGCCGAGCCTGAATTGGCCGATCAATATTTCCACAAGGCCCTGGCCATACGTCCTGGCGACCCAAGACTGCTGAATAATTACGGCAGTTTTTTGTTTGCGCAGAAGCGTTACGACCAGGCGTCCGAATATTTCCAGCAGGCTGCGGCCGATACCCTTTATCCTGAGCGTTCGCGGGTTTTCGAGAACCTTGGGGTGACCTCAATGCTTCTCGGCCAGCGCGACACCGCCCGCCAGCAACTGGAAAAAGCCCTGCACCTGAACCAGCGCCAGCCACGAGCCTTGCTCGAAATGGCTGAGTTGTCCTTCGAAGACAGGCATTATGTGCCGGCACGTGACTATTACGAGCGTTTTAGCCTGCTGAGCGGGCAAAATGCACGTAGTCTATTGCTCGGTGTGCGCCTGGCGACGGTTCATGAAGAACGCGACAAGGCCGCACGTTTTGGCCAGCAACTCGAACGACTCTATCCCGGTACGCCGGAATATCAGCAATACCTGTCGGAGCAATGATGAAGGCGCACCCGGAAGTTGTAGCAGCTAATCGTGGAAACCCAGGCGAGACCTTGCGTCAGGCCCGCGAAAGCAATGGTTGGTCGCTGGCAGAAGTGGCCCTCAAGCTCAATTTGACCACGACTTCATTGGGCAACCTTGAAGCTGGCGCGTTCGACAAGCTGCCAGGGCATACCTTTGCCCGCGGCTATATCCGCGCCTACGCCAAGTTGCTCGGTATCGACCAGGCCGCATTGGTTCAGCAATTCGACCAGATCACCGGTACCGATTCCCAGGGCAGTAATGTTCATGGGCTGGGCCGCATTGAAGAACCTGTGCGTGTTTCCCACACGATTTTGCGAATTGTCAGTCTGTTGCTGCTGATCGCCGTGATCGGCGGTGGTTTTGTATGGTGGCAGGACCAGACCTCCCAGCGCGGCAAGGACCTGTCCAGCAACGCCATGGAGCACGTCGAAGTCGAAAGCGCCGACGGCACCACTCAGATTCATCCATTGGACGAGCCGGAAGACCAAGCCGTGGCCCAGGGCCAGGCGGCGCCTGAGGCAGAGCCAAGCGCCGAGCAGCCTGCTCCGGAAGCGGGTACTGCACCTGCCACGACGCCTGTCGCTCCCGCTCCAGTGGTCGCCGCGACGCCGGTTGCGCCGGCTCATACGCCAGCTGCCCCGGCGCAGGCTCCGGCTCCAGCCGCTCCAGCCGCCCCGGCGATTTCCGCGCCAACCACCCCAGCGCTTATCGCTGGTGATGGCCGAGTACAAATTACCTACGTCGCTGACTGCTGGACGCAAGTCTCCGATGGCAACGGCAAAGTGCTGTTCAGTGGTCTGAAGCGTAAGGGAGATACACTTGACCAGGGCGGCAAGCCTCCTTTGACGCTGCGTCTGGGCTTTGCCCGTGGCGCGCAAGTGGCCTACAACGGCCAGCCTGTGGACGTGGCGCCGTTCACCAGTGGCGAGACTGCTCGCCTGAAGTTGGGACAATAAAGTCATGCACGGCGAATCTCCAATCAAACGTCGCGTATCGCGCAAGATCTGGGTCGGCTCGGTGCCGGTGGGCGGCGATGCCCCCATCGCGGTACAAAGCATGACCAACAGCGACACCAATGATGTGGCGGCCACTGTTGCCCAGATCAACCGCCTGGAAGCGGCGGGCGTCGACATCGTGCGGGTTTCCGTACCGGACATGGACGCTGCCGAAGCCTTTGGCCGCATCAAGCAACTGGTCAAGGTGCCGCTGGTCGCCGATATTCACTTCGACTATAAGATCGCGTTGCGCGTGGCCGAGCTGGGCGTCGATTGCCTGCGGATCAACCCGGGCAACATCGGTCGTGAAGACCGGGTTCGTGCCGTGGTGGATGCCGCCCGTGATCGCGGGATTCCAATCCGCATCGGCGTCAACGCCGGTTCCCTGGAAAAAGACCTGCAAAAGAAATACGGCGAGCCGACTCCGGCCGCCCTGGTCGAGTCCGCGTTGCGCCACGTTGAACACCTTGAGCGCCTGAATTTTCAGGACTTCAAGGTCAGCGTAAAGGCTTCCGACGTGTTCATGGCGGTAGAAGCGTACCGCCTGCTGGCCAAGGAAATCGTCCAGCCATTGCACCTGGGTATCACCGAAGCCGGTGGTTTACGCTCAGGCACAGTGAAATCTGCGGTGGGTCTCGGTATGCTGCTGGCCGACGGGATTGGCGATACTATTCGCATCTCCCTCGCGGCAGACCCGGTAGAGGAAGTGAAAGTCGGTTACGACATTCTCAAATCCCTGCATTTGCGTTCCCGTGGCATCAACTTCATTGCCTGCCCGAGCTGCTCGCGGCAGAACTTCGACGTGGTGAAAACCATGAACGAACTGGAAGTACGCCTCGAAGACCTGCTGGTGCCGCTGGATGTTGCGGTGATTGGTTGTGTGGTCAACGGGCCGGGTGAGGCCAAAGAAGCCCATGTGGGCCTGACCGGCGGTACGCCAAACCTGATTTACATCGACGGCAAGCCGTCGCAGAAACTGACGAATGACAATCTGGTGGATGAGCTGGAACGGCTGATCCGCCAGAAAGCGGCCGAAAAGGTTGCGGCTGACGCAGCGCTGATCGCGCGCGGCTAAGAACGAATTTAAGGATTAGATGTGAGCAAGTCTCTGCAAGCCATTCGTGGCATGAACGACATCCTGCCTGAGCAGACGCCCCTGTGGCGCTACTTCGAGGGCACTGTCGCGCGCCTGCTGGATAACTACGGTTACAAGCAGATCCGCATGCCGATCGTCGAGTTCACCGAGCTGTTCAAGCGCTCCATCGGTGAAGTGACCGACATCGTCGAAAAAGAGATGTACACCTTCGAAGACCGCAACGGCGACTCCCTGACCCTGCGTCCGGAAGGCACTGCCGCGTGCGTGCGTGCGGTGCTCGAGCATGGCCTCACCGGCGGCGGTCAGCCGCAGAAGCTCTGGTACATCGGTCCGATGTTCCGCCACGAGCGTCCGCAGAAAGGCCGTTACCGCCAGTTCCACCAGATCGGCCTGGAGGTGTTCAACCTCGACGGTCCGGACATCGACGCCGAGCTGATCGTGCTGACTTGGCGCCTGTGGGGCATGCTGGGCATCCGCGATGCGGTCAAGCTTGAACTCAACAGCCTGGGCACCAGCGAATCCCGGGGCCGCTACCGCGAAGCCCTGGTGGAATTCCTGTCGGCCCACCTGGACAAGCTGGACGAAGACAGCCAGCGCCGCCTGAAAACCAACCCGCTGCGGGTACTGGACACCAAGAACGCCGAGACCCAGGCCGTACTTGTGGACGCGCCGAAAATGGCCGACTACCTGGACGACGAGTCCCGCATCCACTTCGAGGGCCTCAAGGCTCGTCTGGATGCAGCCGGTATTCCATACGTCATCAACCCGAAACTGGTGCGTGGCCTTGATTACTACAGCAAGACCGTGTTCGAGTGGGTGACTGACAAGCTCGGCGCCCAGGGCACCGTGTGTGCCGGTGGCCGTTACGACGGCCTGGTCGAGCAGATGGGCGGCAAGCCGACCACCGGTGTTGGCTTCGCCATGGGCATCGAACGGCTGATCCTGCTGCTGGAAACCCTGGAGCAGGTCCCCGAAGAAATTTCCCGTCAGGTGGACGTGTACTTCTGTGCCTTTGGCGAGGCGGCCGAACTGGCTGCCCTGGCCCTGAGCGAGAAGCTGCGCGATCAACTGCCGAACCTGCGCCTGCAAGTCAATGCTGGTGCCGGCAGCTTCAAAAGCCAGTTCAAGAAAGCCGACAAGAGCGGTGCGTTGTATGCACTGATCCTGGGTGATGATGAATTGGCCCAGCAAGTGGTAAGTTTCAAACCCCTGCGTGGTCAGGGTGAACAACAAAGCATTGCCTTTGATGCGCTTGCAGCGCACCTGGCCACCTGCATCGTGCAGGGTTGAAGCTGTCAAACAGCCGATTTAGCGATTAAGGAGTATTGGGGTGTCGAGTACTGATGATGACCAGCTGGCCGAGTTCAAAGACTGGTGGCAGCGCAACGGCAAGCCCCTGGTCACTGGCGGCCTGCTGGCTTTAGTAGTGGTGTTCGGCTGGCAAGCCTGGCACAAGTATCAGGCTAACCAGTCGCAAGGCGCCTCGATTATCTATCAGCAATTGCTGGAAACCACGCTGACGCCCAACGGCAAGCCTGACCTTGCCCAGGTTGCAGACCTGGCCGGCAAGCTGAAGAGCGAGTTCGGCGGTAGCACCTACGCGCAATACGGCAGCCTGTTCGTCGCAAAAGTTGCGGTCGACAATGGCAAGCTGGATGACGCAGCCTCCGAGCTGAAAGCCATCACCGACAAGCCGGCCAACCCGACACTGGGTGAAATCGCACGTCAGCGTCTGGCTCAGGTACTCGCGGCACAGAACAAGGCCGACGATGCACTGAAATTGCTCGACGGCGATGCTGACAAGGCATTCCTGGCCACTCGTGAAGAGCTCAAGGGCGACCTCCTGGTCCAATTGGGTCGTACCGACGAAGCCAATGCTGCGTACCAAAAAGCCAAGGCGGCGCTGTCTGATGAAGCGGCGGTCGGTGGCTTACAAATCAAGCTCGACGACTTGGCCAAAGGGGATGCGTGACGTGATCCGTTGGAAACATGCAGCATTGCTGGCTCTGGCCGTTTTGGCCGCGGGTTGCAGCAGCAACAGCAAAAAAGAACTGCCTCCGGCCGAGCTGACCAGCTTCAAGGAAGAAGTGGTCCTGCAAAAGCAGTGGAGCCGCTCCATTGGTGACGGTCAGGGCGATCTCTACAACCTGATGGTTCCGGCTATCGACGGCGACACCATTTTCGCTGCTGACTCCACCGGCGTTGTGGTCTCCATGGACCGCATGAACGGCGACGTCAAATGGAAGAAAGATCTCGAACTGCCTGTGTCCGGCGCCGTAGGCGTGGGTTCCGGCATGGTGCTGCTCGGCACGCTGAAAGGCGATGTGGTGGCGCTGGACGAGAGCACCGGTGAAGAGAAATGGCGCGCTCGCGTGACCAGTGAAGTGCTCTCGCCACCGGCTACCAACGGTGACATCGTTGTAGTGCAAACCCAGGATGACCGTGTGATCGGCCTCGACGCCGCCACCGGTAACCAGCGCTGGTTGTACGACAGCACGCCGGCGGTCCTGACCTTACGCGGTACCAGCGGTCCGGTTGTGACCAGCAACCTCGCACTGGCAGGCCTGTCGACCGGTAAAGTGGTCGCCCTGGACACCCAGAACGGCGTGCCGGCCTGGGAAACCCGGGTTGCTATTCCTCAGGGTCGTTCGGAACTGGATCGCGTAGTGGACATCGACGGTGGCTTGCTGCTGTCGGGTGATACCCTCTACGTCGCCACTTACCAGGGCCGCGTCGCGGCGCTGGACGTGCAAAGCGGCCGGATCAACTGGCAGCGTGATGCTTCCAGCTACGCCGGTGTCGCCCAAGGGTTTGGCAGCGTCTACGTAAGCCTGGCGTCTGGCACCGTTGAAAGTGTCGACGAGCGTTCCACCACTGCATTGTGGAGCAACGACTCCCTGGCTCGCCGTCAGTTGTCGGCACCGGAAGTGTTTTCCAGCTACGTAGCGGTAGGCGACTTTGAAGGCTACCTGCACCTGCTGAGCCAGGTGGACGGTCGCTTCGTCGGTCGCGAACGTATCGACAGTGACGGCCTGCGTGCCCGTCCGCTGGTAGTGGGTAACATGCTTTACGTGTATGGCAACAGCGGCAAACTGGAAGCGCTGACCATCAAGTAATGGTTTGACTATGCTTGGGGTAACACCCAGGCGGCCCCGCTTCGGCGGGGCATGCGGCATTTGAATATGCTGCCCCGAGCACCAGCCGCTGCCTTGCAGCGGCTTTTGTATTTTCTGAAATAACGAAGTGGAGAGCCGCATGGTTCCCGTAATCGCCCTGGTGGGCCGACCGAACGTCGGCAAGTCCACCTTGTTCAACCGCCTGACCAGGACTCGCGACGCCATCGTCGGCGACTTGTCCGGTCTGACCCGTGATCGCCAATACGGTGAGGCAAAGTGGCAAGGGCGCTCCTACATTATTGTCGACACCGGTGGTATCTCCGGTGACGAGCATGGCATGGACGAAAAGATGGCCGAGCAGTCGCTGCTGGCCATTGAAGAAGCTGATGTCGTGTTGTTCCTGGTGGACGCCCGCGCGGGCTACACCGCTGCCGACCAGATGATTGGCGAGCACCTGCGCAAGCGCAACAAGCGTTCCTACGTGGTAGCCAACAAAATCGACAACATCGATCCGGAAATGGCCCGTGCCGAATTCAGCCCGATGGGCCTGGGCGACGCGATCCCGATCGCCGGTGCCCACGGTCGTGGCATCACCCAGATGCTGGAAATCGCCCTGCGCGACTTCCCGCGTGATGATGTGGATGAAGTCGAAGGCGAAGAAGAGATCGTTGCCGAAGGCGAGGAAGCCAAGCGCATTCCTGGCCCAAGCGAAAAAGACGGTATCAAGATCGCGATCATCGGCCGTCCAAACGTCGGCAAGTCGACGCTGGTCAACCGCATGCTCGGTGAAGACCGGGTAATCGTCTATGACGAGCCGGGCACCACCCGCGACAGCATCTACATCCCGTTCGAACGTAACGACGAGAAGTACACGCTGATCGACACCGCCGGTGTGCGCAAGCGCGGCAAGATCCACGAGGAAGTTGAAAAGTTCTCCGTGGTGAAAACCCTGCAGGCGATCAAAGACGCCAACGTGGTGATCTTCGTCATGGACGCCCGCGAAGGCGTGGTAGACCACGACCTGAACTTGCTGGGCTTTGCCCTGGAAGCTGGTCGCGCCCTGGTGATCGCGATCAACAAGTGGGACGGCATGACGCCGAGCGAGCGCGATTTCGTCAAGATCGAGCTGCAGCGTCGCCTGTTCTTCGTCGAGTTCGCCGATATCCACTTTATCTCGGCACTGCACGGTACCGGCGTGGGCAACCTCTACGCTTCGGTGCAGAACTCGTTCAAGTCTGCGGTTACCCGCTGGCCGACCAACCGCCTGACCCAGATTCTGGAAGATGCGGTCAGCGAGCACGCGCCGCCGATGGTCAACAACCGTCGGATCAAGCTGCGTTACGCGCACTTGGGTGGTGCCAACCCGCCGATTATCGTGATTCACGGTAACCAGCTGGAAAAGGTGCCGAAGTCCTACGTGCGTTACCTGGAAAACACCTATCGCCGTGTCTTGAAACTGGTCGGTACGCCGATCCGTATCGAGTTCAAGGGTGGCGAGAACCCGTACGAAGGTAACAAGAACAGCCTCACCGACCGCCAGGTCAACAAAAAGCGCCGGATGATGACGCACCACAAGAAAGCCGACAAAAAGCGCCGCGACAAGCGCTGATCCTGATCGGTTGAAAAAGGGCTCTTTAAGAGCCCTTTTTTGTGCCTGGCGGTTGACCCTTCGCGGCATGCAGCTTAAAACTTGGGGCTTACCGCAAGGGGCGCACCGATGATCACCAGCAAGCTGCCGAATGTCGGCACCACCATCTTCACCACCATGTCGCAACTCGCCGCCGAAACCGGTGCGCTCAACCTGTCCCAGGGCTTTCCCGACTTCAATGGGCCTCAGGGTTTGCTCGACGCGGTGGGCAAGCACATTGCCCTTGGCCATAACCAATACGCGCCCATGACCGGGCTGCCGGTACTGCGTCAGCAAGTGGCGGCCAAGATCGCCCGCAGCTATGGCGCTACGGTGAATGCCGACAGCGAGGTGACCATCACCCCTGGCGCCACTGAGGCGATCTTCTGCGCGATCCAGGCGGTGATCCGCAGCGGTGATGAGGTGATCGTGTTCGATCCGGCCTACGACAGCTATGAGCCCTCGGTTGAGCTGGCGGGTGGTCGCTGCATACATGTGCAGTTGGGCCTGGATGACTTCTCCCTCGACTTCGAACAGATCAAGGCGGCGCTGTCCCCGCGCACCCGCATGATCATCCTCAACAGCCCGCACAACCCTACGGGTGCCCTGATCAGCCGTGCCGAGCTGGACCAGTTGGCCGAGTTGATCCGCGACCGCGACATCTACCTGGTCAGCGACGAGGTCTACGAGCATCTGGTCTTCGACGGAGTGCCTCATGTCAGCGTGCTGGCCCACGAAGAGCTGTACCCGCGCGCCTTCGTGGTCAGCTCCTTCGGCAAGACCTACCACGTCACCGGCTGGAAAACCGGCTACGTGGTTGCGCCTCCGGCCCTCAGCGCCGAGCTGCGCAAGGTGCATCAATATGTCAACTTTTGCGGCGTGACCCCATTGCAGTACGCTTTGGCAGACTTCATGGCCGAACACCCGGAGCACGTTGAGGAATTGCCGGCTTTCTATCAAGCCAAGCGTGACCTGTTCTGCGACCTGCTGGAACCGTCGCGTTTCAGCTTTACCCGGGTGGCCGGTACTTACTTCCAACTGGTGGATTACTCACAGATTCGCCCGGACCTGGATGACGTCGCCATGTCGCTGTGGATGACCCGCGAACATGGCGTGGCGACTATCCCGGTCTCGGTGTTCTACCAGAACCCACCGCAAGGCCAGCGCCTGGTGCGACTGTGCTTTGCCAAACGCGAGGAGACGCTGCGCCAAGCAGCCGAGAAACTATGCGTGATCTGAGTGCACTGCCCAACTTGAACATTGCCCTGGTGCAAACCACCCTGGCCTGGCACGACCGCCAGGCCAACCTGGAGCATTTCGAACTGCTGCTGGACCAGGCTGAGGGCGCCGACCTGATCGTGCTACCGGAGATGTTCACCACCGGTTTCTCCATGGAATCGGAAGCCCTCGCCGAGCCCGAAAACGGGCCCACTCATCAATGGCTGCAGGTCCAGGCGAAGAAGTACAACGCGGTGATCACCGGCAGCGTGATCATCCAGGCCGCCGACGGCAGCCACCGCAATCGCCTGCTCTGGGCGCGCCCGGATGGCGAGGTGCTGCACTACGACAAGCGTCACCTGTTCCGCATGGCCGGTGAGCACGACCACTACACCCCGGGCGAACGCCAGGTGCAGTTCGAACTCAAGGGCTGGCGGATTCGTCCGTTGATCTGCTACGACCTGCGCTTCCCGGTATGGAGCCGTGACGCCCAGGACACGGACCTGCTGCTGTACACCGCCAACTGGCCGGGCGCACGGCGCCAGCACTGGAACCGCTTGTTGCCGGCACGGGCCATCGAAAACCTGTGCTATGTGGCGGCGGTGAATCGGGTGGGCACGGACGGCAAGGGATTTGCCTACACCGGCGACAGCCAGGTCGTGGACTTCCAGGGCGAAAGCCTGCTGAGCGCAGGGGAGGCGGACGGCGTGTTCCAGGTGTGCCTGGATGCAGCGGAATTGGCGGAGTACCGCACACGCTTCCCGGCGAACCTGGATGCGGACAGCTTTGAGTTCACCTGAAGGATTTTATAACTCGTTCCCACGCTCTGCGTGGGAATGCCTCTTGTGACGCTCCGCGTCACGCTTCGGGACGCGGAGCGTCCGAGCTGCATTCCCACGCGGAGCGTGGGAACGATCATAAAAAAGGCCCCTGGATTCTCATCCCGGGGCCTTTTGCATTTCAGCGGTTAGTGTTTACGCCGCTTTCGCTTCCAGCTGGCTCAACGAACGGTTCAGCGCGCTGAACACTGCCTTGAAGCTCGCCGTGGTGATGTTCTCATCAATGCCCACGCCGTGCACCGGACGTTCACCGTTCACCCGCAGCTCAATGTAAGCAGCGGCCTTGGCATTAGTGCCGGCACCAATCGCGTGCTCGTTGTAATCCATGATCTCCACACCAATCGGCAGCCCGGCCACCAGCGCTTCCAGGGCGCCGTTGCCTTTGCCATGCCAGCGCAGATTGGTTTCGCCCTGGCCTTTGCCGGAGACTTCAACTTCCACCGAGCTGTTGCCGTTCTCTTCCTGCAAGCGATGGCTGACCAGCGCGTAAGGAATGTTGGCTTGCAGGTATTCACGCTGCAACAAGCTGTAGATCTGCGAGGCGGTCATCTCCAGGCCCACACGGTCGGTTTCGGCCTGTACCACCTGGCTGAACTCGATCTGCATGCGGCGCGGCAAGCTGATGCCGTATTCCTGCTCCAGCAGGTAGGCGATGCCGCCTTTGCCCGACTGGCTGTTGACACGAATCACTGCCTCGTAGCTGCGGCCAATGTCCGCCGGGTCGATCGGCAAGTACGGCACTTCCCACAGGGCATCGTCTTTCTGCTGGGTAAAGCCCTTGCGGATTGCGTCCTGGTGGGAGCCGGAGAACGCGGTGTGAACCAGGTCGCCGACGTACGGGTGACGCGGGTGCACCGGGATCTGGTTGCACTCTTCGACGACTTTGCGGATGCCGTCGATGTCGGAGAAGTCCAACTGAGGGTCGAGGCCCTGGGTGTACATGTTCAACGCCACGGTCACCAGGTCGACGTTACCGGTACGCTCGCCGTTGCCGAACAGGCAGCCTTCGACACGGTCGGCGCCGGCCATCAGGCCCAACTCGGTAGCCGCCACGCCGGTGCCACGGTCGTTGTGGGTGTGCAGGCTGATGATCACGCTGTCACGACGGTTGATATGGCGACCGAACCACTCGATCTGGTCGGCATAGATGTTCGGGGTGGCGCATTCAACGGTGGCCGGCAGGTTGAGGATCACCTTGTGCTCAGGCGTCGGGTTCCAGACCTCGATCACCGCGTCACAGACTTCCTTGGCGAACTCCAGCTCAGTGGCGCTGAAGGTCTCTGGCGAGTATTCGAAGGTCCACTGGGTTTCCGGCTGCTGGGCGGCGTATTTGACGAACAGCTTGGCCGCGTTGACCGCGATGGCCTTGATGCCGTCCTTGTCCTGGTTGAACACGATGCGGCGGAACGACGGCGACGTGGCGTTGTACAAGTGAACGATGGCTTTCTTCGCCCCGCGCAGGGATTCGAAGGTGCGTGCGATCAAGTCTTCACGGCCCTGGGTCAGCACCTGGATGGTGGTGTCCTCGGGGATGTGGTTGTCTTCGATCAGGGTGCGCACGAAGTCGAAATCGGTTTGCGATGCAGCAGGGAAGGAGGCTTCGATTTCCTTTACACCGACGGCGACCAAGGTCTTCCAGAAGCGCAGCTTTTTCACCGCGTCCATCGGTTCGATCAGCGACTGGTTACCGTCGCGCAAGTCGGAACTGCACCAGATCGGCGCGGCGGTGATGGTCTTCGACGGCCAGGTGCGGTCCGGGATATCGATAGTCGGGAACGCGCGGTATTTCGAAGACGGGTCTTTGAGCATGCTCATCGGGAAATCCTTTGTTTAAGGGCCGAAAAAAGGCGGCCTGCCGTAAAACTGTTATTGGGGGAAAAGCAGAAGACGAGGCAGATCGATTCAGCCTGGCAGTCGTGCGCTGACTAGGCACAGGCTGCGGTGCTGGCGGAGCTGAATGAGGGTGTGAGAGGTTTTCATAGGTCCAACCCTAACCGCCGGGGTGAAAGATGGCAAGCAGTCGGAAAAAATTGAGAGAAGTTCTGCTATTGGTGCGGAAAACGAGATTTTATGGTTGAGAGTTGTGCTCATGGTTGTTTTGTTTGCGCACCCGTTGCCGGGTGCGCAATCGAACGTCAGGGCTGAAACGCGCCGATAAAGATCGCCGGGTCCACCCGTGCGTCGTTCAGGCTGATGTTCCAATGCATATGCGGCCCGGTCGCCCGGCCGGTGGAACCGACCTTGCCCACCACCGCACCACGGGCCAGTTGCTGGCCCACGCTCACATCAATCTTCGACATATGGCAGAACATGCTGATAAAGCCCTGGCCATGGTCCACAAACACGGTGTTGCCGTTGAAGAAGTAGTTACCGGTGAGAATCACCTTGCCCGCCGCCGGGGTCTTGATCGGCGTGCCGGCGCCCACGGCAAAGTCGAGGCCGGAATGCGGATTACGCTCCTCGCCATTGAAGAAACGTCGCACGCCGAACTTGCTCGACAGCGGCCCGTTCACCGGCTTGTCCAGCAGCAGGTTGCTTGGCGTGTTCGGGCTGAAGCTGCGGTAGGCCTTGAGCTGGACCGCCAGCTCGCCTTCGATGCGCTTGAGTTGCGCCGGGTCCGGGTTCACCTGGCTTTTGTTCTTCAGGGTGATGTGCTGTTCGGGGTATTTCTTGAACCCCACCACAAACGGCAGGTTCTGGCTGCCGCTGGTGATGCGCTGGGTGCCGGGTTTGACCGTCAGCGGGATACCGACAATCGCCAGCCAGTTGTTCTGTTCCTTCACCACCAGCACCGGCCGGTTCAGGTAGGTGGCTTTGGGTGCAGTCGCCGAGGTGCCGAGGTCGACCACCGCGACGCCACCGGGCACCGGCTTGTTCAGCAGCCGGGTGATGTAGCTGTCGGCGTGGGCATTGAAGGTCAGGCACAGCAGCATCAACAAACTTAAGAAGCGTGGCATCAATCAATCCAGTAACGAGAGGGTGACGGGTGTCAGGTGGTTGTCTTCCACCCGCACTTGCAATTGGCCTTCACCGAGGCGCGCGGTGAGACGCTGGCCGGTGTGGGTTTGCGCGGCATTGCGAATCGCCTGGCCGCGTTCGTCGAGCAGGATGCTGTAGCCGCGTCCGAGAGTAGCCAGCGGGCTGACCACGTGCAGCGTCTGCACCTGGCTTTGCAGTTGCAGGCGACGGGCCTTGAGGCCTTCGCGCATGGCGCGGGGCAGGCGTTCGGCGAGGCTGTCCAGGCGTTGGCGCAACAGGGCCAGTTGGCGGCCTGGGTGTTGGCCGGCGAGGCGGGTTTCCAGGCGTATCAGCCGTTCACGACGGGTATTCAGGTTGCGCTCAAAGGCGCGGCGCAGTCGCATGTCCAGGTCGTCGAGGCGTTGGGCTTGCTGGCGCAGGCGTTCGCCCGGGTGACGCAGGCGACGGGCCATGCCTTCCAGGCGCAGGCGGTCATGGGTCAGGCGGTTGCGCATCAGCATCACCAGGCGGCGGTGCAGATTCTCTACCTGGCGAGTCAGGTGGCTGGAATCCGGCGCCAACAGCTCGGCAGCGGCGGAAGGGGTAGGCGCTCGTACGTCGGCGACGAAGTCGCTGATCGACACATCGGTCTCATGGCCAACGGCGCTGACGATGGGGGTCACGCAGGCGTCCACCGCGCGGGCCACGGCTTCTTCGTTGAAGCACCAGAGGTCTTCCAGCGAGCCGCCGCCACGGGCCAGGATCAGCGCGTCGAAGCCTCGCGCATCGGCCAGTTTCAGTGCACGGACGATTTGCGCGACCGCTTCACGACCTTGCACGGCCGTCGGGATCAACGTCAGTTCCACGTTGGGTGCCCGGCGGCGGAACACACTGATGATGTCGCGAATCACCGCGCCAGTGGGCGAGCTGATAATCCCGATGCGCCGTGGGTGGGCGGGCAGTGGCACCTTGCGCTCGGCACTGAACAAACCTTCGGCGCTGAGTTTTTCCTTCAGTGCGTCGAAGGCCAGGCGCAATGCGCCGTCACCGGCGGGCTCCACCGTGTCGAGAATCAACTGATAGTCGCCACGGCCTTCAAACAGCGAGACCTTGCCCCGTACCTTCACCGCCAGGCCGTCTTTCAACGCCTGGCGCACCCGTGCGGCGTTCTGCCGGAACAGCGCGCAACGCACCTGGGCGCCGCTGTCCTTGAGGGTGAAGTACACGTGGCCGGAGGCCGGGCGGGCGAGGTTGGAGATCTCGCCTTCGACCCAGATATTGGTGAACACGTCTTCCAGCAACACCCGCGCACGGCCGTTGAGCTGGCTGACAGTCAGGACTTCGCGGTCCAGGCCCAGACGGGCAAAGGGATCTTTAATCATGGGCGGCAGTTTATAGGCATTCGTGCAGGGTTTGACAGAACTGCTCCACCAGCGCGCTCGGCGTTTGCTGGCAGGCGAGGGCGACGGTGCTTTGGCAATCGGGATCGGCCAAGGGCAGAAAATGAACGTTGGCCGGCGCAATGTCCCGCATCGACTCCGGCAGCAGGGCGATCCCGAATCCGGCCTGGATCAGCTGCAACTGCGTGGTCTTGCGCGACATCACCCGGGCGGCCTTGGGGAAAAATCCTGCACGCATGCACAACTCGGCTGACAGGTAACTCAGCCCTCCGCGCTGGGGGTGAGGGATCGAAATAAACGCTTCGTTCTTCAGTTGCGCCAAATCGATACCGGATGTGTGCCCGGCCAACCGGTGATTCGGCGGCACGGCGAGCAACAGCCGCTCGCTATATAAAGGCACGATGCGCACGCCTTCGCGCTGGCGCAGCACCGGTAAGCGCAACAGCCCGACCTCCAGCCGACCGTCGGCGATTTCTTCCAGTTGGGCTTCGGAGGACAGTTTGGCGATGTCCATCGACACGCCGGGGCATTGCTCCAGCCAGGCACCGATGCCGCGCAGCAGGCGGCCACTCATCGGCACGGTGCTCGAATGGCTCATCCGCAGCGTGCCGAGTTGGCCATTGCCCACTTGCGTTGCCATTTCACTGGCCTTGAGCAGTTCGCCCAGCAGGTTGCGCGCCCGTGGGTAAAACGCCTCGCCCGCAGCCGTTAGCCGTGGTTGGCGCGCAGTGCGTTCGAACAAAGGCGTTTGCAGCAGGTTTTCCAGCTCTTTGATCTGTCGGCTCAGCGCCGATTGCGCCACAAACAGCCGCTCGGCCGCCGTGCTGAAGCTGCCGCTCTCGGCGATTTCGACGAAATAACGCAACTGTCGGGTGGAAATCAAAAGTCATGCCTTTTCGAGATGGGTAACGAGCTTTGAAGATATTAGTCGCAACCCTCGCCAATGGCTAAAGTGATGGCCATCTCCAATAAGGAATACCTCATGAGCCCGGTCGAACTGTTGAGTCATTGGTCGTTTGGCGGTGTTGACTGGCTGGTGATCGGGGTGGCGATTGCTTTGGCCTATATCGTGTTCGGCATCGCCGGTTTTGGTACTGCGCTGGTGGCGGGGCCGATCCTGATTCTGTTCATGCCGCTGTCGAAGATCATCCCGTTGCTGGTGCTGCTGGATTTTGTCGCGGCCTTTGGCAACCTCCTGCAATCGCGGCGGGATGTGGTGAAACCCGAGTTATTGAGGCTGCTGCCGTGCATGGCGATTGGCTGCATCCTCGGGGTGATCTTCCTGCTTAACCTGCACTCCGATTTATTGCTGCTGCTGATGGGGCTGTTTATCAGCGCCTATGCGATCTACAGCCTGGCGGTGAAGGCCAAGCCCACGCAACTGGCGGCCGGTTGGGCGATTCCCATGGGCGTTGTGGGCGGGTTGTTCGGGGCGTTGTTCGGCAGCGGCGGTTTTTTGTATGCGATCTACCTCAACAGCCGCTTGCCCAAGGACGGCGCGCGGGCGACCCAGAGCGCGTTGATCAGTTGCAGCACGGTGGTGCGCCTGAGCCTGTTTCTGATCGCGGGCGTGTATGCCGAGCTACCCCTGTTGATGTTGGCGGTGTGCCTGTTGCCGGCCATGGCGCTCGGGCTGTGGGCGGGGCGGCGGCTGACCCTGCGCATGTCCCGCGAGGCGTTCGTGCGGTTGGTCACCTGGCTGGTGCTGGCCAGCGGCATTGCACTGATCGCTCGTTATTTGAGTACTTGACCTGTGGGTGTCAGGGATTAAGCTGCCGGGCTTCAGGGCCTCTTCGCGAGCAAGCCCGCTCCCACATTCGACTGCATTTATCCTGTAGGAGTGCGGTCGAATGTGGGAGCGGGCTTGCTCGCGAAGGCGTTAGAAGCCACACCGCAGGACACCCAGGCACCATGAACTCCCAAAGCATCCTTGTCCCCAAGATCTCCACCTTGCCTGTCCACGAACCCCGTGCCCGGGCGATTGTGCGCTGGCTGGTGCGCAAGAACATCGTCAAGGAAGAACTCACCACCTGCGGGCGCACCGGCAACCGCATGGGCTACGCCCTGGCCGACGGTGCCCGCGCGGTGGTGCTGTACCCCGACGCGCTGCCGTTCAATGAGCCGATCAACGGCCTGGAGATCATCTACAAGCGCTGCATCTACACCCCGGCCAAGGGCTTTCTCGAAGAAGCCGGCTGCCCGGAATGCCTCAAGGAAGTCGGCGAAGCCCTGTTCGAAAGCCTGGAAGACTGGATGCCCGGCCACACCGATAACTTCACCTGCCCGCTGTGTGGGCATGAAGACGACATCAATGGCTTCCTGTTCCTGCAGGAGTGCGGCTTTTCCAACCTGGGATTCATCTTCAATAACTGGGCGGAGGCGGGGTTCAAGCAGAGTTTTATCGACGAATTTGCCGACTGGCTGGACCAGAAGATGAGTTGGGTCAAAGTCGAGCTTTGACCCGATGTGATCGTTCCCACGCTCCCGCGTGGGAACGCTTCCCGTGACGCTCCGCGTCGCCCTGGCCAGGACGCGGAGCGTCCAAAGCGGCGTTCCCACGCAGAGCGTGGGAACGATCAGTGCTGCAAAAATCATCCATCTATCAGTATTACCAAGTTTGTCAGAGTTTTACATTGAACCCGAGGGGGTGTCTGACTATAATGGCGCGCTTCCATTTTCCCGCTCGGGAGCCCCCGCGATGCTGCGTATCAGCCAAGAAGCTCTGACATTCGACGACATTCTCCTAGTGCCCGGTTATTCCGAGGTGCTTCCTAACGAAGTCAGTCTCAAGACCCGCCTAACCCGTGGCATCGAGCTGAATATTCCTCTGGTTTCCGCTGCCATGGACACCGTCACTGAAGCCCGTTTGGCAATCGCCATGGCTCAGGAAGGCGGCATCGGCATCATCCACAAGAACATGACCATCGAGCAGCAAGCTGCCGAAGTTCGCAAGGTCAAGCGTTACGAAGCCGGTGTGGTCAAGGACCCGATCACCATCGAGGCCGATGCCACCGTTCGTGACCTGTTCGACCTGACCCGCCTGCACAACATCTCCGGCGTTCCGGTACTGCACGATGGCGACCTGGTCGGCATCGTCACTTCCCGTGACGTGCGTTTCGAGAACCGTCTTGAAGTCACCGTCCGCGAAGTAATGACGCCTAAAGAGCGCCTCGTTACTGTCAAGGAAGGCGCCGACAAGAACGATGTGCGCGAACTGCTGCACAAGCACCGCATTGAACGCGTACTGATCGTCGACGACAAATTCGCCCTCAAGGGCATGATGACCGTCAACGACATCGAAAAAGCCAAGGCTTACCCGCTGGCCAGCAAGGACGATCAAGGTCGTCTGCGCGTAGGCGCTGCGGTCGGTACCGGCAAAGACACCGGTGACCGTGTAGCGGCCCTGGTGGCTGCCGGTGTTGACGTGGTAGTGGTCGACACTGCCCACGGCCACTCCAAAGGCGTGATCGACCGCGTTCGCTGGGTCAAGCAGAACTTCCCTGACGTGCAAGTGATCGGCGGCAACATTGCCACCGGCGCTGCAGCCAAGGCCCTGGCCGAAGCCGGTGCTGATGCGGTCAAGGTCGGTATCGGCCCTGGCTCGATCTGCACCACCCGTATCGTGGCAGGTGTAGGCGTGCCGCAAATCAGCGCCATCGCCAACGTCGCCGCGGCCCTTGAAGGCACTGGCGTACCGTTGATCGCCGACGGCGGCATCCGTTTCTCCGGTGACCTGTCCAAGGCCATCGTCGCCGGTGCTTCCTGCGTAATGATGGGCTCGATGTTTGCCGGTACTGAAGAAGCGCCGGGCGAGATCGAACTGTTCCAGGGTCGTTCGTACAAGGCTTACCGTGGCATGGGTTCCCTGGGCGCCATGTCCCAGGCTCAAGGCTCTTCCGACCGCTACTTCCAGGACTCCTCTGCGGGCGCCGAGAAGCTGGTACCGGAAGGCATTGAAGGGCGTGTTCCGTACAAGGGCACCCTGAGCGCCATCATCCATCAACTGATGGGCGGCCTGCGTTCCTCGATGGGCTACACCGGCAGCGCCGACATCGAAGAAATGCGCACCAAGCCTGAGTTCGTGCGGATCACCGGTGCCGGCATGGCCGAGTCCCACGTCCACGACGTACAGATCACCAAGGAAGCGCCAAACTACCGCGTAGGTTGATGCTTCCAGCAAATAGTTAAGTAACCGGGGCTGTCTTATTCAGCCCCGAGTTGTTTCTGATTCATTAGACGAGACTGATCTCATGGCCCTCGACATTCACGCCCACCGCATCCTGATCCTCGACTTCGGTTCCCAGTACACCCAGCTGATCGCCCGCCGCGTGCGTGAAATCGGCGTGTACTGCGAACTGCATCCGTTCGACATGGACGACGAAGCGATTCGCGAATTCGCTCCAAAAGGCGTCATTCTCGCCGGCGGCCCCGAGTCCGTACACGAAGCCAACAGCCCGCGTTGCCCGCAGGCGGTGTTTGACCTGGGCGTGCCGGTCTTCGGTATCTGCTACGGCATGCAGACCATGGCCGAGCAACTGGGCGGCAAGGTTGAAGGTTCCGAGCTGCGTGAATTCGGTTACGCCCGTGTCGACGTGGTCGGCAAGAGCCGCCTGCTGGACGGCATCGAAGACCATATCGACGCCGACGGCCTGTTCGGCCTCGACGTATGGATGAGCCACGGTGACAAGGTCACCAAGATGCCGGAAGACTTCCACATCCTGGCCAGCACCCCGAGCTGCCCGATTGCCGGCATGTTCAACGACGAGCGCGGCTACTACGGCGTGCAGTTCCACCCGGAAGTGACCCACACCAAGCAAGGCGGTCGCATCCTGTCGCGCTTCATCCTCGACATCTGCCAGTGCGAAGCCCTGTGGACCCCGTCGAAGATCGCTGAAGACGCCATCGCCAACGTCCGTGCCCAGGTTGGCACCGACAACGTCCTGCTGGGCCTGTCCGGCGGTGTGGATTCCTCCGTGGTTGCGGCTCTGCTGCACAAGGCCATCGGCGACCAACTGACCTGCGTCTTCGTCGACAACGGCCTGCTGCGCCTGCACGAAGGCGAGCAAGTGATGGCCATGTTCGCCGAGAACATGGGCGTCAAGGTGATCCGCGCCAACGCTGAAGATCAGTTCCTGAACAACCTGGCCGGCGAGTCCGACCCGGAGAAGAAGCGCAAGATCATCGGCCGCACCTTCATCGACGTATTCGATGCCCAGTCCAACAAACTGGACAACATCAAGTACCTCGCCCAGGGCACCATCTACCCGGACGTGATCGAGTCGGCTGGCGCCAAGAGCGGCAAGGCCCACGTGATCAAGTCCCACCACAACGTGGGCGGCCTGCCTGAGGAAATGAACCTCAAGCTGGTCGAACCACTGCGCGAACTGTTCAAGGACGAAGTCCGCCGTCTGGGCCTGGAACTGGGCCTGCCGTACGACATGGTCTACCGCCACCCCTTCCCGGGCCCGGGCCTGGGCGTGCGGATCCTCGGTGAAGTGAAGAAGGAATACGCCGACCTGCTGCGCCGCGCCGACCACATCTTCATCGAAGAACTGCGCAAGGCCGACTGGTATCACAAGGTCAGCCAGGCGTTCGTAGTGTTCCAGCCGGTGAAATCGGTTGGCGTGGTCGGCGATGGCCGCCGTTACGCCTGGGTTGTGGCCCTGCGTGCGGTGGAAACCATCGACTTCATGACCGCCCGTTGGGCACACCTGCCGTACGAACTGCTGGAGACGGTCAGCGGTCGTATCATCAATGAGATCGAAGGTATTTCGCGCGTTACGTATGACGTGTCGAGCAAGCCGCCGGCGACGATTGAGTGGGAGTGAACCCACAGCGAGGCATGAAAAAAACCGGCTTTTGCCGGTTTTTTCATGCCCGCGATAAGGGCTTATTGTTGCTTATTAAAGAGTCGCATTATGTGGGTGGCCCCTGAAATTCCGCGCAAAGACCTCTTTCCTCGTTCGTTGAATATCCCCGCAGGTCAGTGACTTTTGGCAGCCTCGGTCAGGATGGCATCAGTGGCAACCACTTGGCGGTTCAGCGAGGTTCAATTATGGCAGTGGGTGTGTGCTCACCGCTAAAGCAGTTCATGCATGGGGCCTTTTCAGGGTAGCGCTGATCCTGTTGACGCCGGGCCGCGCGGCAGTCACTGGTTCTCCGAGTGAGCGCCATCCTTGCAGTAACAATCATTTGTAGTCACGCGCCAGCGTGCCCGCTATTGAAAACGCACGTGAAAGCTTTGAAGGCATCCAGCTGTCGGTGAATGAAATCAGGGATCAGAACCTGCAGATATCCGCCGCAGCCGAAGAGCAGCACAGCGTCGCCGAAGAAATCAACCGGCATATCCAACAGATCTACGACGAAGCGCGACTGGTCGAGAGCCTTGCCAGTTCTGCGCAGGAAGACTCGGGCCGGCTTTCGCGTCTGTCGAGTGAGCTGAACGGGCTGGTGGGGCGCTTCAAGTCGTAAACACGTGAGGGCGGGAGGAATGACGGGTGCAAAGCACCTTATTCCCCCCATCGCCGGCATCGGCGATGATGCTCTTGAGTTAGACATGGCGAGT
Source organism: Pseudomonas sp. 32A (assembly GCF_052682255.1). NCBI lineage: Bacteria > Pseudomonadati > Pseudomonadota > Gammaproteobacteria > Pseudomonadales > Pseudomonadaceae > Pseudomonas > Pseudomonas sp. 32A. The sequence goes on from NZ_JBQYLY010000001.1 coordinate 1,005,832, forward strand.
CATCAACTCCGAAGGCTTCTACTGCGGCCAAGGCTTCTACACACCAACGGCCAAAATAAGCCCCGCCTTCAAAGTTTTGGTCGCCATAGGTATACCAATAAGGATGCCGATAGCTGACCGCCTGCGGGTCTGATGCGGATTTGGCGCCTGGTACCAGTGTTCAACAAAGGCTTTGAGCAGCCGTGCCTGAGAGTCTGCAGGGGCATCCACGGCCTTCAACAAACGACCATACGGCTTGGGGTAGAGAAGCACGGTTCCTATCTAGCGGTCTGGGCTGCGGCTGACAATGATCCGATCAAGCAGTACATCTTCGCCATCATTGCCGATCAAGGCCTGCAAGCGATGCCATTGCTCGTTTGGAATTTCGAGGGCGAGTGCCAAGCCGACCAGCCAGAAGCAAATGATGTAGTGGTCGTAATTGAAGCGCCAGTAGTGCCAGGTAAATTGCTGCTCTGCAGTCCACACTGCTGCCCCGAGACGCTCAGCTTCTTCCCGCGCTTCTAACAGGCCGGGGAAATAATGCGCCAAGTCAGTAATTGGGTATCCGGAAGAGTATTTGCGCAGGATTTGGTGCCAGTATTTCTGAGCAAGTGTAAATTGGAATTGGGTGGCGTAAGCCTGGTCATCTGAGTTGTTATCAGCGGCTACAGATTCTTTTTTATGTAATCGTCGTTGTACTCAATCCACTCAGACCAGTAGCTTATCTACTCTAATGGTGCGCGAATCATTTAGCTATTCCTCTGCTGAGTACACCGTCCCAAGCCAACCGCCCATCATGCACCATTTTCCTTTAGACCCATGATGAGTACTGGTTAATTCCACAATTAATCCTGTTGCGAACGGAATAGTTATTTTTATTGAATCTTATTCAACGTCGTAATTGATCAAGAATCATCAGGTGAACATGGATATCCACCTTTTTCATATGCTCCAGGTCAGCCTTTCCTCCAATGCAAAGGGCAGGCTCGAATGCGTACATCTCATCTGCGCCAACTGGCCCAAGCTTTGCCAGTGCGCGCTGGAACAGCGGCTTGCCTAGATTGTCCTCGAAGTCGAGACTTTCTCGAGTGGTAGAACCAAGGAATATACCCAGCGTTCTATCCGGGACCGGGTTGGGCTTACTCAATTGGTTCTTCAGCGCAACAATACCGCCCGCTAGACTTGATATTGTAATTTTGCGCTGGTAACGCTCACCCCATGCATACAACGAACCAAATGCATCCCTGGCGATCACATTATAGTTGTCGACTTCTGCCAAGCCACTGCCCTGCAGCCACATATCGAGCGTCGCCTTGTATGGCTCCGGATCTACAATCCAGAACAGCCCATCAGCATAAGAGCACCAACCTTCATTCTGCCAATAACCAAGCAGGGCCTTGGGTAATATCGAGCGATACTTGTCGATACTTGACTTGGGCACTTCTCGACGCGAGTTTGGTTCGCCTAGATTATCGATCAATGATTGAAAAAATTCGTCTCTCAATTTCCACGCCCTCTTAGTAACTCCAGTCTGACATTCATCTTCGCCTGCCCTGAACCATTGGCGATGGCCGAAGACACTGCCTCATCCAACGCTTTCAAGCGGCTCGGCCATCTACCGTTATCCTTTGATCCACTTCCTGGTCACGCCACTCTTTGCACCGCCGTCGCCTTCAGTCGCAATGCTGCCGACCTGCCAGGCAAATTCGCCGATGGTCTTTTGCGAGCTGACTGTTATAGGCGGAAATAAATTGCCATCTAGCAAACGACAGTATTCTCCCCGTCTACACTTTCAAAGATAGCGCCTGTCACACCAGTTTGCTCCATTCTAAGCTTGACTTTTTCGCTGACGATTAGAGCGCCTAGGTGTTTTTTGATTCGAAAAATATTTTCCCCATTAACCTTTGCTGGGTCAATAACAAGGTTCAAGAAAACTCTATACTCACCTGCCCTGTCTGGGCGGACTGAATCATCTGATTTGTATTTTTCAAATATAGAGCGTGTCTCATCTACACAGTCGATTTGTGTTTCCACAATCATTACATAAAATTCATCTTGGTGGCCTGCGACTTTCGCAGGCTCAAGTACGACGTGCCTGAAGGGTTCATCAAAATCGGAAATACCGATAAGTGATTTTTTTGCTTTATGACTGATGATAGGAACGGAGGCGTATCCAGCCAGGGAGAAGTCTAGAGCAACGCCATCACTTTGCATTTCAATTTCATAAGTGCTAGGTTCCATATATTCTACCGGTGGGTCTGTAAAGAACCAGTTGTTGCAGTGTTTGATGCTGCCTAAGTACCATCTATTGTTAATGTTTGTATCTTCTCGCAATAAGTAGTATTTCATGTCAGTCACTCGTGAGCCACTTGTTGACGGCGCTGCCGGGTGTTACTGCTTCAGCCTTGATTTTATCAAGGTATTAAACACTGCGTCTTTATACTGTGGTGTATTTGGGATTAGTCCACGTGTAGCGTCATCTAGGCTACCATATACGTACTGATGATAACTCTGCGGATGTGGTCCTCTATGCCCAGGAACAGCCACAAGATTTTCTGTTGCTTTATTTATATCCAAGTCTGAGCCATCAAAAAACTTTTGAAAGGCTTTGGACCAAGCAATCTGACCGTTTGCGCTCGCACTGCATTTGTTGGTGCAAATATGATGGATGGGGATGCTTGAATAATCGGGTGGTGCGGCGACGGGACAATCAATGAGTCACCCAATTCTTTGTTCCCTCACCGCCGCGCAATATCCGAAAAGTAAAACTTATCCAGCGTATGCCGCGACTCGGTGTACTCGAACTGCCGTCCATCCTGCAAAAACGTCTGGTTGCTCACCACGATCACATGGCTCTGACCTTCGAGGTCCAGGTGTGTCTGGTCGTCCTTCCCCCGCGGCAGCGCTTCGATGGTGCGCTGGGCATAGCTGATCTGCAGCTGCAGCGTCTGCTCGATAAACGCATAGATCGACTGCTCGGCAATCTCCCGATCCAGCCCCGGTATCAGGTCGGCGACGAAGTGGTTGATGTCGAGAATCACCCGTTTGCCATCGATCCGCCGCACCCGTTTGACCCGGGTTATCAGGCTGCCGGCTTCGGCTTCGATGTGTTGCATCAGCGGCCCTTCCAGGGGGAATTGGCTGAACTCCACCACTTCGGTGCTGACGTCATCACCGAGGGCGGCATGGGTCTCGCGAAAGCTGACGATGCCACCGAGCTGGAATTCGATGGGGTTGGGCGACAGTACGAACGTGCCCTTGCCATGGATTTTTTGCGCGAACCCACGCTCCTGCAATTGCTCGATCGCCCGGCGCACCGTGCCACGGCTGGCCTGGTAGGCGTCCATCAGTTCGGTTTCGGAGGGCAGGCGCGTGCCGCGTTGCAGGCGTTCGGTGGTGATGCTGGCAAGCAGATCGGTATAGATCTGGTTGTATTTACTCATGGGGGAGGGCTCTGTGCCGCGTTGGCGTTCAAGGCAGGAACCTTAGTGGCAGCGGTGGGGTTTGTCCATGCAACCCATTGTAGAACTCGGAATTTTCTGACTCAAAAAACAGAAAATTAATCATTTTCAAACTCGTACATACGAGTTATTGCTTTAACTCGTACAGACGAGTACTTTTGGCCTCGGCGTGCTGCCTATGACCGCCCAATAAAAAAAACCAAAGTGGATACCCATCATGAGCCACGACTATCCGAATATTGCCCGCGAGATTCTCAAGAACCTCGGTGGCAGCGACAACCTTGAGCAAGCTGCCCACTGCGTCACCCGCCTGCGCCTGGCCCTCAAAGACCCGAGCCTGGTCAACAGCGGCGAGTTGAACCAGGTCGACCTGGTCAAGGGTTCGTTCTTCACCGGCGGCCTGTTCCAGATCGTGATCGGCCCTGGCGAAGTGGAAAAGGTCTACGCCGCCCTGCGTGAGCAAACCGGCCTCGCCGCGTCGACCATCGCGGACGTGAAACAGAAAAGCGCCGACAAAATAAACCCGATGCAGCGCCTGGTGCGGGTGTTCTCCGACGTGTTCATGCCGATTTTGCCGGCGCTGATCATTGCCGGTTTGCTCATGGGGGTGAACAACCTGATGGGCGCCAAGGGCATGTTCATCGCGGACAAGACCTTGCTCGACGCCTATCCGAACCTGGATGGCCTGTGGAGCCTGATCAACCTGATGGCCAACACCTCGTTCGTGTTCCTGCCGGCGCTGGTGGGCTGGTCGGCGGCCAAGCGCTTTGGTGGCAGTGAAATCCTCGGCATCGTCCTCGGCCTGATGCTGGTGCACCCCGATTTGCTCAACGCCTGGAACTACGGCAAGGCGGTCGCCGGCCTCGATGGCCAGAGCCTGCCGTACTTCGATATTTTCGGTTGGTTCAAGATCGAGAAGGTTGGTTACCAGGGCCAGATCCTGCCGATCCTGCTGGCCGCCTACGTGATGAGCGTGATTGAAAAATGGCTGCGGGCACGGGTGCCGAATGCCATTCAATTGTTGGTGGTGCCGATCACCACCATCGTCGTCACTGGCGTGCTGGCGCTGGCGATCATCGGCCCGGTGACCCGTCACCTTGGCATCCTGATCACCGAAGGCGTGGTCACTCTGTTTGACCTGGCGCCCATGGTCGGCGGCGCCATTTTCGGCCTGCTGTACGCACCGCTGGTGATCACCGGCATGCACCACATGTTCCTCGCCGTGGACCTGCAACTGATCTCCACCCAGGGCGGCACGTTTATCTGGCCGATGATCGTCATGTCCAACCTGGCCCAGGGCAGCGCGGCGCTCGGCGTGTTCTACATGAGCCGCAATGCGCGGGACAAAAGCATGGCCTCCACCTCGGCGATTTCCGCCTACTTCGGCATCACGGAGCCGGCGATGTTCGGGGTCAACCTGCGCTTCAAGTTTCCGTTCTACGCCGCGCTGACCGGCTCGGCGCTGGGCAGTATTTTCCTGTCATTGAACAAGGTCCAGGCCTCGGCCATTGGCGTGGGTGGCTTGCCCGGGTTCATCTCGATCATCCCGCAATACATCCCAAGTTTTGTCATCGGCATGGTCGTCGCGATTGTCGTGCCGTTTGTCCTGACCTGTGCGTTGAGCATGAAGATTGTTCGGCCTGGATACAGGGTCGCCTGACCTACCACTATCGCAGGCAAGCCAGCTCCCACAGTTGATCGCATTTCAAATTGAAGGAACCCACCATGCAAAACTGGCAACACTCGGTGATCTACCAGATCTACCCAAAAAGCTTTCATAGCCACGCGGGTAACGCCACCGGTGACCTGCTTGGCATCGTGGACAAGCTCGATTACCTGAAGTGGCTGGGCGTCGATTGCCTGTGGATCACCCCGTTCCTGCGCTCGCCGCAACGCGACAACGGCTACGACATCAGCGACTACTACGCCATCGACCCGAGCTACGGGACCATGGCCGATTGCGACCTGCTGATCAGCGAAGCCGCCAAGCGCGGGATCACGCTGATGCTCGACATCGTGGTCAACCACACCTCCATCGAACACGAGTGGTTCCAGCAGGCCCGCAGCAGTCTCGACAACCCGTACCGCGACTTCTACATCTGGCGCGACCAGCCGAACAACTGGGAATCCAAGTTCGGCGGCTCGGCCTGGGAATACGAGGCGCAAACCGGCCAGTACTTCCTGCACCTGTTCGACCACACCCAGGCCGACCTGAATTGGGACAACCCCAAGGTGCGCGCCGAAGTGTTCAAGCTGATGCGCTTCTGGCGCGACAAGGGCGTGGGCGGTTTCCGCCTGGACGTGATCAACCTGATCTCCAAACCGGCGGATTTCCCGGAAGATAACAGCGACGGCCGACGCTTTTACACCGACGGCCCGAACGTGCACGAATACCTGCAGCAAATGCATCGCGAAGTGTTCGAAGGGCATGACCTGATCAACGTCGGCGAGATGTCGTCCACCAGCCTTGAGCACTGCATTCGTTATTCGAGTCCGCAGTCGAAAGAACTGTCGATGACCTTCAACTTTCACCACCTGAAAGTCGATTATCCGAACCTGCAAAAGTGGGTCGCGGCCGACTTCGACTTCCTGCAACTCAAGCAGATTCTCTCTGACTGGCAGCTCGGCATGCAGGCCGGTGGCGGCTGGAATGCGCTGTTCTGGTGTAACCACGACCAGCCGCGGGTGGTCTCGCGTTTTGGTGATGACGGCGAACATCGGGTGGTCTCGGCGAAGATGCTCGCGACTGCGCTGCACTTCCTCCAGGGCACGCCTTTTGTGTACCAGGGCGAAGAGCTGGGGATGACCAATCCGGGCTTCGACACCATCGACCAATACCGGGATGTCGAGACCCTGAACATCTACCGGCTCAAGCGCGAGGCGGGGGAGTCCGAAGCGTCGAGCATGGCGGCGATCATGCAGAAATCCCGCGACAACGGCCGCACGCCGATGCAATGGAATGCCGAGCAAAACGCCGGCTTCAGCCGTGGCGAACCGTGGATCGGCATCCCGGCCAACGCCGCGCAGATCAACGTGCAAAGCCAGCTGGATGACCCGCAGTCGGTACTGCATCACTACCGCGCGCTGATCGAACTGCGTCGGCACGAGCCGTTGATTCAGGAAGGCGTTTATCGCCAACTGCTGCCCCAGCACACCCAGGTCTGGGCGTACCTGCGCGAAGGCCACGGCGAGCGCCTGCTGGTGCTGAACAATTTCTACGGCACACCGTGCCAGATCGAATTGCCCGATGGCCTGCTGACGGCGGCGAGTGAGCAACGTCTGCTGATCAGCAACTACGACGACTGCCCACAGCGTTCGAGCCAGGTCTCGCTACGCCCGTATGAATCGTTTGTGCTGCACCTCAAGGACTGAGACGCCAAATCCAGGCCGTAGCCGCTGTCGAGCGCCAGCGAGGCTGCGTCAGGCGCGACTCGATGTCTGCGCCTGGCGTGATTGCGGCGGTGCGGCCAACGCAGCCTCGCTGGTGCTCGACAGCTGCTACGGGATGTGGCGCGTTAAAACTCTGCGTGGGAGCGCAGGGGGCTTCAAAAAAACATAATAAAAATATCGGAGTGCTTCATGAAAACAACAATAAAGCTGGGCCTCGTTGCATCCTGCCTGACCTTGCCGATGGCAGCTCAGGCGTTGGAATTTGCCGGCTACTTGCGTAGCGGCGCAGGAAATTCAACCGGCAGTGGCAAGCAGCAGTGCTTCCAGTTGCCGGGTGCACAATCCAAATACCGCCTGGGCAACGAGTGCGAGCAGTACGCCGAACTCGAATTGCGCCAGGACCTGCTGACCCTCGACGACGGCTCGGTGTTCAGCGTCGATGCCATGGCCTCGCTGTACAACAAGTACGACCGGGCGCTGAAGTTCCAGGGCGAAGACAACGGCTCGGCACGCATGCCGCAGATGTATGCGCAGTGGTCGAACATCCCCAGCCTCAACGGCGGTTCGCTGTGGGCCGGCCGGCGCTACTACAAACGAAATGACATCCATATCTCCGACTTCTACTACTGGAACCAGAGCGCCACGGGCGGCGGTATCGAGGACGTGAAAATCGGCGACCTGAAGTACAGCTATGCACTGTCCCGCAAGGACAACCTGTACCAGAAGGAATATGCGACCCGTCACGACTTCAACGTGGCCGGCTTCAAGACCAACCCCGGCGGTGAGCTGGAACTGGGCTTGAGTTACATCGAAAAAGCCGGTGGTCGTGATACCAACAGTGGCTGGGCCATTACCGCCCAGCATGTGCAGAAACCCTTCCTCGGCGGGCGCAACAAGTTTGCCCTGCAGTACGGCGAAGGCCCCGGCACCGGCCTCGGCTACACCGGCGATACGTTCCTCGATAAAAGCAGCAAGAGCTACCGCGCGGTGGAGTTCTTCGACTGGCAAGTGACCCCGCGCTTTGGCGGGCAGATCGAGGCCGTTTACCAGAAGGATATTCGCCCGGGCAGCCAGGATCAGACCTGGATGTCGCTGGGTGTGCGCCCGGCCTATGCGATTTCCGAACAGTTCAAACTGGTCACCGAACTCGGTCATGATCAGGTCGAAGCCACCGGTGGCACGCGCAAGCTGAGCAAATTTACCTTCGCCCCGACCTGGTCGCCCAAAGGCCCGGATTTCTGGGCGCGGCCGGAAGTGCGGTTGTACTACACCTACGCGACCTGGAACGAAGCGGCCAAGCGTGCGGCGAATGAACTGGCGGCAGGGTCCGCGTTGTCCGACACCGGCAGCTACGGCACGGCGCGGCATGGTTCGAATTTTGGTGTGCAAGTCGAATATTGGTGGAAGTAATCACTTATCTGTAGGAGCGAGCTTGCTCGCGAAAAACTCAAGGGCAACGCGTCTACCCAGAAGGCACGCGTTATCGTTGACGACCTTCGCGAGCAAGCTCGCTCCTACAGGGATTTTTACAGAACAAGACAGCAGGTGAAGTCATGACCACAACTCAATCCCTGGAATTGCTGGCGCCGTTGTCCGGGGTGCTGCTCGCCCTGGACCAGGTGCCGGATCCGGTGTTCTCCAGTCGCCTGATCGGCGATGGCCTGTGCATCGATCCGACCTCGCAGACCCTCTGCGCGCCACTGGCCGGGGTGATCAGCAATATCCAGGACAGTGGTCATGCGGTGAGTGTCACCGACGACAACGGCGTCCAGGTGCTGATGCATATCGGCCTGGACACCGTGAATCTTGCGGGCAAGGGGTTCACCCGATTGGTCGAGGAAGGCCAGCGGGTGGAAGCCGGGCAACCGCTGATCGAATTCGATGCCGACTACGTGGCGCTCAATGCCCGTAGTTTGCTGACCCTGATGCTGGTGGTGAGTGGTGAGCCCTTCAAACTGCTGACGCCCGAGCAGGGTTTGATCGATGTGGGGCAACCGCTGCTGCGAGTGACGCCGCAAGCCGTTGCCGACGAGGTAAAAGACGAGGAGGGTGACGCCCTGTTCTCCAAGCCACTGACCTTGCCCAACGCCAACGGCCTGCATGCGCGCCCGGCGGCGGTGCTGGCGCAGGCGGCCAAAGGTTTCAAGGCGAGTATTTACCTGCACAAGCAAACCGAGAGCGCCAACGCCAAGTCGCTGGTGCGGATCATGGCGTTGCAGACGGCGCAGGGTGACACCGTGCAAGTCAGCGCGGCAGGCGAGGACGCCGAAGCGGCGATCCAGGCGCTGGTGACCTTGCTGGCCGAAGGTTGCGGGGAAGCCGTCGCGGCTCATCAACCTGCCGCTTCGCCCGTGGCGCCTGATTCATCGGCGACCTTGTTGCGCGGTGTGTGCGCCTCGTCGGGTTCGGCGTTTGGCCAAGTCGTGCAGGTTAAAGAGCCGGCGCTGACCATCGTCGAAGCCGGTACGGGTGAAGCGCTGGAGCGTGCCGTCCTGACGCAGGCCCTGAGTGACGCGAATCTGGCCCTGCAAGCCTTGCAGGAAAAGGTCGTTGGCAGCGCCCAGTCCGAGATCTTCCGCGCGCACCAGGAATTGCTCGACGACCCGGCCCTGCTGGAACAGACCCGCGACCTGCTGGACCAGGGCAAAAGCGCGGCCTTCGCCTGGAACAGCGCCACCGAAGCCACCGCCATGCTTTTTCAGGGCCTGGGCAATGCGTTGCTCGCCGAGCGCGCTGCCGACCTGGCAGACGTTGGCCAGCGAGTGCTGAAACTGATTCTCGGCGTTCAGGACAGCGCCTGGGATTTGCCGGAGCAGGCGATCCTGATTGCCGAGCAACTCACCCCGTCACAAACTGCCAGCCTCGACACCCGCAAGGTATTGGGCTTCGTCACCGTGGGCGGCGGCGCTACCAGCCACGTCGCCATCCTTGCTCGCGCCCTTGGCTTGCCGGCCATCTGCGGCGTGCCGGCGCAGGTGCTGGAGTTGGTCAACGGTAAACAAGTGCTGCTGGATGCCGACAAAGGCGAGCTGCACCTGAACCCGGACCTGGCCGAGATCGAGCAACTGCACGTCACCCGCCAACAGCAAGTGCTGCGCCGCCAGCGGGAAGTGGAGCAGGCTTCACTGCCCGCCACTACCCGCGACGGTCATCACGTCGAAGTGACGGCCAACGTCGCGTCATTGCAGGAGGTGGAGCAGGCGCTGACGCTGGGGGGCGAAGGTGTCGGTTTGCTGCGTTCCGAGTTCCTCTACCTAGACCGTAACCGCGCGCCGAGCCCTGAAGAACAGGCGGGCACCTACAGCGCCATCGCCCGTGCATTGGGTCCGGAGCGCAATCTGGTGGTGCGTACCCTGGACGTCGGTGGCGACAAGCCGCTGGCCTATGTGCCGATGGACAGCGAGACCAACCCATTCCTCGGCCTGCGCGGGATTCGCCTGTGCCTGGAGCGCCCGGAACTGTTGCGCGAACAATTCCGCGCGATCCTCGCCAGTGCCGGTTTCGCCCGGCTGCACATCATGTTGCCGATGGTCAGCCTGCTTTCGGAATTGCGCCTGGCGCGGAAGATTCTTGAAGAGGAAGCACTGGCCCTGGGGCTGACGGAATTGCCGAAGCTGGGAATCATGATCGAAGTCCCGTCGGCGGCGTTGATGGCTGATCTGTTTGCGCCGGAGGTGGATTTCTTCTCCATCGGCACCAACGACCTGACCCAATACACCCTGGCCATGGACCGCGATCACCCGCGGCTCGCCAGCCAGGCTGACAGCTTTCACCCGGCGGTGCTGCGCCTGATCGCCAGCACCGTCAAGGCGGCCCATGCCCATGGCAAGTGGGTCGGCGTGTGCGGGGCGCTGGCGTCTGAAGCGCTGGCGGTGCCGGTGCTGATCGGGTTGGGTGTGGATGAGTTGTCGGTCAGCGTGCCGTTGATCCCGACCATCAAGGCCACCGTGCGCGAGCTGGACCTGGCGGACTGCCAATCCATCGCTCGGCAGGTGCTCGGCCTGGAAGAAGCGGCGCAGGTACGCGAGGCGTTGCGCCTGTACCACGCGGCTACCGTTGAAACCTCATTGGTTGTGGAGCACTGATATGTTCGAGAAATTTCAGCGGGCGTTCTGGAAGGCCCTGACCCCGGATTTGATTCTTGAAACGCCACAGGCGGTAGTTGCGCCAGTGGGCGAAACAGCCTTGGCGCCGGCGGTGCTGAATGCGCTGGGTGGGGCGGAGAATCTCACGTCGCAGCAGCGAGTAGCACTGACCCGGGTGCGGGTGCAGTTGAAGGATGCGGGACGGTTGGATGCGCAGGCGTTGAAGGTGGCAGGTGTGCCGGGCGTGATGGTATTGGCGGGCGGGGTAGTGCACCTGATCACCGGCCTGAACACCGCTTGAGAATTTGTAGGAGCGAGCTTGCTCGCGAAGATCTTCAACGATAACGCGGGAGCCGGGTTGACCGGGGTGCCCTTGCGTTTTTCGCGAGCAAGCTCGCTCCTACAGTGAGATGTTCTGCCGGTTACAACTGCGGGGTTTCGTCGGTCGGCTTGGTCTTGTCCACACCCGGCACATGCAGGCTGCCTTCCACCACCTGATTGCCTTCCAGCTGCGGCTGCGTCACCCACGTCAAAATGTCGTAGTAACGTCGGATGTTCGCCACAAAATGCACCGGCTCACCGCCACGGGCATAGCCATAACGGGTCTTGCTGTACCACTGCTTCTGCGACAGGCGTGGCAGCATCTTCTTCACGTCCAACCACTTGTTCGGGTTGAGGCCTTCCTTTTCGGCCAGCTTGCGCGCGTCATCCAGGTGACCGGTGCCGACGTTGTACGCCGCCAGGGCAAACCAGGTGCGGTCCGGCTCGGCAATCTTGTCGTCCAGTTCATCCTTGATCTTGGCCAGGTACTTGGCGCCGCCCATGATGCTCTGCTTGGCGTCCAGGCGGTTGGACACGCCCATGGCCTGTGCGGTGTTCTGGGTCAGCATCATCAGGCCGCGCACGCCGGTCTTGGAGGTCACCGCCGGCTGCCAGAGTGATTCCTGGTAGCCGATGGCCGCCAGCAGTCGCCAGTCGACCTTTTCTTCCTTGGCGTAGGCGCGGAAGTGTTTTTCGTACTTGGGCAGGCGCTGCTGCAAATGTTGGGCAAAGGTGTAGGCGCCCATGTAGCCGAGTACATCCACGTGCCCGTAATAGCGATCTTTCAGACGCTGCAGGGTGCCGTTCTTTTCGACCTTGTCGAGGTAGCTGTTCACCTCGTTGAGCAGGCTGTTGTCTTCGCCGGAGGCGACCGCCCAGGCCTGATGGCTGGCATCACCGAGGTCAAAGGCCACCCGCACGTTGGGGAAGTACACCTGGTTCATCGCCACTTCGTTGGAGTCCACGAGGGTCAGGTCAATTTGCCCTTCGTCCACCATACGCAACAGGTCGACCACCTCAACGGCGTCGGATTCTTCGTATTCAATCCCGGGAAATTGCTTTTTCAGCTGCGCCAGTTGCTCGGCGTGGGTGCTGCCCTTGAGCACCATGATTTTCTTGCCCACCAGGTCTGCCGCCGTGGTCGGGCGGGACTGGCCGTTGCGGTAGATGATCTGCGGGGTGACTTCCAGATACGGATGGGAGAAACGCACTTGCTGGCGGCGCGGCTCACTGCTGACCAGACCGGCGGCGGCCAGTACCGGGCCGTTGGGTTTGCCGATCTGTGAGAACAGGTCATCCAGGTTGTCAGCGGTCTCGATCTCCAGCTTTACCCCCAGCTCGTCGGCAAAACGCTTCACCAGTTCGTATTCGAAACCGGTTTCGCCGTTACGGTCCTGGAAATAAGTGGCCGGGCTGTTTCGGGTGACCACCCGCAATACGCCATCCTCCTTGATTCGCTCGAGCGTGTTGGGTTTATCCACACACGCACTGAGCAGCAGGAAGAGTCCGGTGACGAAGAGCCATTTGGCGCATCGCGGGCGTAAAGCAGTAGGGGAGAACATCTGCGCAGTATACGCAAAGGACCCTCGGCGCCATATCTCGACAGCGGGGCACTTGTCTGCTAGCACCCGTAAAGCGTGGCTGCAGGCCGCAGAAACGGGGCTTGGCAGCCGATTGTGACGGTTAAAATAACTGCCCTGAATAGCGGGGATGGCCCTCTGATATCGTGCGATTTATGCCAACTGACGTCCGGCAGCGGCCATAGGTGCCGTTTCGGGTGCCGTTGGCGACGGTTTACGCTAGAATGCACGGCCTCAAAGCACACCCCCTTCCCGAGGCTGTCCCGAAGATGTTGATCCTGCGCGGCGCTCCTGCCCTTTCTGCCTTTCGCCACAGCAAACTCCTTGAGCAACTGAGCCAGAAGGTACCTTCTGTCAGTGGCTTGTATGCTGAATTTGCTCACTTCGCCGACGTTACCGGCGTTTTGACCGCCGACGAACAGCAAGTGCTGGCGCGCCTTCTGAAGTACGGTCCCAGCGTTCCAGTTCAAGAGCCTGCGGGCCGCTTGTTCCTGGTTCTGCCACGGTTCGGCACCATCTCGCCCTGGTCGAGCAAGGCCAGCGACATCGCCCGCAACTGCGGCCAGGAAAAAATCCAGCGCCTGGAACGCGGGATCGCCTTCTATGTAGCCGGCCAGTTCAGCGAGGCCGAGGCCGAGCTGATCGCCAGCAGCCTGCACGACCGCATGACCCAGATCATCGTGGGCCAGCTGGAACAGGCCGCCGGTCTGTTCAGCCACGCCGAACCCAAGCCGCTGACCGCGATTGACGTGCTCGGTGGCGGTCGCGCCGCCCTGGAAACCGCCAACACCGAACTGGGCCTGGCCCTGGCCGAAGACGAAATTGACTACCTGGTCAACGCCTTCATCGGCCTGAAGCGCAACCCCCACGACATCGAACTGATGATGTTCGCCCAGGCGAACTCCGAGCACTGCCGTCACAAGATCTTCAACGCCAGTTGGGACATCGACGGCCAGAGTCAGGAAAAAAGCCTGTTCGGCATGATCAAGAACACCTACGTGATGCACAGCGAAGGCGTTCTGTCGGCTTATAAAGACAACGCCTCGGTCATCGTCGGCTCCGTCGCCGGCCGTTTCTTCCCGGACCCTGAGACCCGCCAGTACGGCGCGGTGCAGGAGCCGGTGCACATCCTGATGAAAGTCGAGACCCACAACCACCCGACCGCGATTGCCCCGTTCCCGGGCGCAGCCACCGGTTCCGGCGGCGAGATTCGCGACGAAGGTGCAACCGGTCGTGGCGCCAAGCCAAAGGCTGGCCTCACCGGCTTCACCGTGTCCAACCTGCAGATTCCGGGCTTCGAACAGCCGTGGGAAGTGCCGTACGGCAAGCCTGAGCGCATCGTTACCGCGCTGGACATCATGATCGAAGGCCCGCTGGGCGGCGCTGCGTTCAACAACGAATTCGGGCGTCCGGCCCTGACCGGCTACTTCCGTACTTTCGAACAGTCCATCACCACCCCCCGTGGCGATGAAGTGCGCGGTTACCACAAGCCGATCATGTTGGCCGGCGGCATGGGCAACATCCGCGCCGAGCACGTACAGAAAGGCGAGATTCTGGTCGGCTCCAAGCTGATCGTCCTCGGCGGCCCGGCGATGCTGATCGGCCTGGGCGGCGGCGCCGCTTCCTCCATGGCCACCGGCACCAGCTCGGCCGACCTGGACTTCGCTTCCGTTCAGCGTGAAAACCCTGAGATGGAACGCCGTTGCCAGGAAGTCATCGACCGTTGCTGGCAGTTGGGTGACAAGAACCCCATCAGCTTCATCCACGATGTCGGCGCCGGCGGTTTGTCCAATGCCTTCCCGGAACTGGTCAACGATGGCGACCGTGGCGGCCGTTTCGAACTGCGCAACATTCCAAACGACGAGCCGGGCATGGCCCCGCACGAAATCTGGAGCAACGAATCCCAGGAGCGTTACGTCCTGGCCGTCGGCCCTGCCGACTTCGAACGCTTCCAGGCAATCTGCGAACGCGAGCGCTGCCCGTTTGCCGTGGTCGGCGAAGCCACTGCCGAGCCGCAACTGACGGTCACCGACAGCCACTTCGGCAACAGCCCGGTGGACATGCCGCTGGAAGTGCTGCTGGGTAAAGCCCCGCGCATGCACCGTTCGGCCGTGCGTGAAAACGAACTGGGCGACGATTTCGATCCGTCGACCCTGGCCATCGCCGACTGCGTGGAGCGCGTTCTGCACCACCCGGCCGTTGCCAGCAAAAGCTTCCTGATCACCATCGGCGACCGCACCATTACCGGTCTGGTTGCCCGTGATCAGATGGTCGGCCCGTGGCAGGTTCCGGTGGCTGACGTTGCCGTCACCGCCACCAGCTTCGACGTCTACACCGGTGAAGCGATGGCCATGGGCGAGCGCACTCCGCTGGCGCTGCTGGACGCTCCGGCGTCGGGCCGAATGGCCATCGGCGAAACCCTGACCAACATCGCAGCGTCGCGTATCGCCAAGATCTCCGACATCAAGCTGTCGGCCAACTGGATGTCCGCTGCCGGTCACCCGGGTGAAGATGCGCGTCTGTACGACACCGTGAAAGCGGTCGGCATGGAGCTGTGCCCTGAGCTGGGTATCACCATTCCGGTGGGCAAGGACTCCATGTCCATGGCGACCCGCTGGAACGATGAAGGCGTGGACAAGAGCGTCACCTCGCCGCTGTCGCTGATCGTCACCGGTTTTGCGCCCGTCACCGACATCCGCCAGACCCTGACCCCGCAACTGCGCATGGACAAGGGCACCACCGACCTGATCCTGATCGACCTTGGTCGTGGCCAGAACCGCATGGGCGCCTCGATCCTCGCCCAGGTGCACGGCAAGCTCGGCAAACAGGCCCCGGACGTCGACGACGCCGAAGACCTGAAAGCCTTCTTCGCGGTGATCCAGGGCTTGAACGCCGACGGTCACCTGTTGGCTTACCACGACCGTTCCGACGGTGGTTTGCTGACCAGCGCCGTGGAAATGGCCTTTGCCGGTCACTGCGGCCTGAACCTGAACCTCGATGGCCTGGCAGAAACTTCCGCCGACATCGCAGCAATCCTGTTCAACGAAGAGCTGGGCGCCGTGATCCAGGTTCGCCAGGACGCAACGCCAGACGTACTCGCACAGTTCAGCGCCGCTGGCCTGGGTGACTGCGTGGCCGTGGTTGGCCAGCCGATCAACAACGGTGAAATCAACATCGTCTTCAACGGCGAAACCGTGTTTGAAGGCCAGCGCCGCTTGCTGCAACGCCAGTGGGCCGAGACCAGCTACCAGATCCAGCGCCTGCGTGACAACGCCGACTGCGCCGAGCAGGAATTCGACGTGATCCTGGAAGAAGACAACCCGGGCCTGAGCACCAAGCTCAGCTTCGACGTCAACCAGGACATCGCCGCGCCTTACATCAAGAAAGGCATCCGCCCACAAGTGGCCGTACTGCGTGAGCAGGGCGTCAACGGCCAGGTGGAAATGGCGGCGGCGTTCGACCGTGCCGGCTTCAATGCGATCGACGTGCACATGAGCGACATCCTCGCCGGTCGCGTCGACCTCAACGAATTCAAAGGCCTCGTGGCCTGCGGCGGTTTCTCCTACGGCGACGTACTGGGTGCCGGTGAAGGCTGGGCCAAATCGGCCCTGTTCAACAGCCGTGCCCGCGACGCGTTCCAGGGTTTCTTCGAGCGTAACGACAGCTTCACCCTGGGTGTGTGCAACGGTTGCCAGATGATGTCCAACCTCAGCGAACTGATCCCGGGCAGCGAGTTCTGGCCGCACTTCGTGCGTAACCGTTCCGAGCAGTTCGAAGCCCGTGTTGCGATGGTTCAGGTGCAGGAATCCAACTCGATCTTCCTGCAGGGCATGGCCGGTTCGCGCATGCCAATCGCCATCGCTCACGGTGAAGGCCATGCCGAGTTCGCCAGCGAAGAAGCACTGCTGGAAGCCGACCTGTCCGGTACCGTGGCCCTGCGTTTCGTCGACAACCACGGCAAGGTCACCGAAGGCTACCCGGCCAACCCGAACGGCTCGCCGCGCGGGATCACCGGGCTGACCAGCCGCGACGGTCGCGTCACCATCATGATGCCGCACCCGGAGCGTGTGTTCCGCGCCGTGCAGAACTCGTGGCGCCCGGAAGAGTGGAACGAAGATGGCGCGTGGATGCGCATGTTCCGTAACGCTCGCGTCTGGGTGAACTAAGACGGTGTACAAGCTCAGCTTCTTTGTGCCTGACAGCCATGTGGAGACGGTGAAAACCGCCGTATTCGCAGCGGGTGGCGGGCGTATCGGCCACTACGACAGCTGCGCCTGGCAGGTCCTGGGCCAGGGCCAATTCCGCGCGATGGACGGCAGCCAGCCGTTTATCGGGCAGGTGGGGCAAGTTGAAGTGGTTGAAGAATGGAAGGTTGAGCTGGTGGTGGCGGATGAGTTGATCGTGGCTGTGGTGGCTGCGTTGAAACTGAGCCATCCGTATGAGACACCGGCGTATGAGGTGTGGCAGTTGGCGGATTTTTGATTCGCTGGTTGTGAAAACGAGAAACCCGCTGGGCCAGTTTGGTCAGCGGGTTTTTTGTTGCCTGTCAGGGCCTCATCGCGGGCAAGCCCGGCTCCCACATTGGACCGCGTTGCCATGTCTGGTGGCGATCAAATGTGAGAGCTGGCTTGTCGGAGCGACTCGGATTTTTCTGACAAGCCTTTCAGGTTGTCCCTCGGAACTTGCCTCTCTAACCTTCGCCAGTCGCTGCCAATTCAGTGACCGGGACTGCAAGCCCGCCGAAATTATGTTTGGAGCTCATAAGCGCCGCTATAATCGTGGCGCTTTTCATGGCCATCGTTTTAATGGTGGCTGTGCGGGGGAGACCTTTGGGTCTGCCGGGAAGCTCCTTCCTCGGTCTTGCAGACCCGCGCACAGCTGCCACCCATCATCTGCAAGTGATGCTGGCAGCTCCTATCTTGAAGGAGCTTTACCATGATCAAAGACAGTCCAAATCCACCACTCGATTCAGCCTCGCTTCACGCCGCCGCCCACCGGGCAATCAATCATTATTTGAAACCTAGCGCCGATCCCGAATTGCCTCCCGACGGGCTATTCACCCTGCGTGCTAATCTGGATAGCGAAACCCTGCTGGCCAACGCCTCTCAGGACCTTGCCTCAGTGCAGGCGCTGACGGTTCATCTGGCGTTTGAAGTCGACGGTTCTCACCGTGATGTGGCGCTGGGGATTTGTCGGATGCTGGAGGGGATTCAAATGATGGTGGATCGGATGCTGGACTTGTATGAGGTGCCTGAGCCTGAGTAATTCGGCGCCTGTGAGGGCCATTCGCGAGCAAGCCCGCTCCCACATTTGACCGCGTTGCCTTGACGGGCACCGATCAAAATGTGGGAGCGGGCTTGCTCGCGAAGAGGCCCTGATGCTCAGTAAAGATTCAGGCTTTTACCCCAACCTCACGGCCACTGACCAACCGCTCCAACGCCTCACCCAACCCCGAAGCCTTGTCACCAATCAGCAAGTGCCAAACCCCACTCTCAAGCTGGCTAACCCCCTGGCAACCCAGCGCAGTCAGTTGGGCTTCCGACAACACCGAACCATCCCCCAACTCCACCCGCAGCCGCGTCATCGCCACCGCATCCAGTTGCAATACATTGGCCCGACCGCCCAGCGCACTCAGCCATTTCTCGGCCTCATGCACATTCACCGGTGTGCTCTTCTCAACAGGCGCTACCACCACCGCAGGCGCCGCAACATACGAAGGCATCGCCAAGCGAATCTCATCGGCGATGCTGTCCGCCATCGGCCCGACCACTACCTGCAAACTCCCGCCATTACCCGGTCGAACCACCGCCATGGCCCCCAGTGCTTTCAGCTCGGCATCTACCGCCTTGTTGCGATCCACCATGTCCAGCCGCAGACGCGTCGTGCAAGCACCCACACTCAGCAGATTCTCCGCACCACCCAGCGCGCGAATGTAAGCGCCGGCCCGCTGGTTATCGGTCATGGCCTCGGCCTGGGCGACCTGAATATCCTCGCGCCCCGGCGTCTTCAAATTGAAGCGACGGATGCAGTAGTTGAACACGCTGTAGTAGATCACCGCATACGCTAGCCCAACCGGGAACACCAGCCAGCCGTTGGTGGATTTACCCCAACCCAGCACCATGTCGATAAACCCGCCGGAGAAGGTAAAGCCCAGGTGAATGTTGAGCATGTTGGTGACCGCCATCGACAAGCCGGTCAGCAACGCATGCAGCAGGTACAGGAATGGCGCGAGGAACATGAACGCGAACTCAATCGGCTCGGTCACCCCGGTCAGGAACGAGGTCAGCGCCATCGACAGGAAAATCCCGCCCATGATCTTGCGCCGCTCCGGCAGGGCATTGCGGTACATCGCCAGGCACGCCGCCGGGAGGCCGAACAACATCACCGGGAACATGCCGGTCATGAACTGGCCGCCTTTCGGGTCGCCGGCAAAGTAGCGGGTCAGGTCGCCGGTCACTACCGCGCCGGTCACCGGATCCGTGAAGCTGCCGAACACAAACCAGGCCATGTTGTTGAGGATATGGTGCAAGCCGGTGACGATCAGCAGGCGGTTGAATACGCCAAACACGAACGCGCCAAAGCTGCCGCTTTCCATCAGCAGCACGCCGAAGCTGTTGATGCCATGCTGGATCGGTGGCCAGATCAAACCAAAGATTACCCCCAGCGCCACCGCTGAGAACCCGGTAACGATCGGCACAAACCGTCGCCCACCAAAGAACGCCAGGTACTCCGGCAGCTTGATGTCCTTGAAGCGGTTATACAGCGCACCGGCCATCAAGCCGCTGGCGATCCCCGCAAGCATGCCCATGTTGATGCTGGCGTCCATCACCTTGAGGGTGGAGACCATCACCAGGTACCCAATGGCACCCGCCAGGCCCGCCGTGCCGTTGTTGTCGCGGGCAAAACCCACGGCAATCCCGATGGCGAAGATCAGCGCCAGGTTGGCGAAGATCGCCTGCCCGGCGTCGTGCATCACCGCGATGTTCAGCAAGTCGGTGTCGCCCAGTCGCAGCAGGAGGCCGGCAATCGGCAGAATCGCGATCGGCAGCATCAGTGCACGGCCCAGGCGTTGCAGCCCTTCGATAAAATGTTGATACACGGCGTGTCTCCCTATTCTTGTTGTTTTCAGCTCAGCGGCCAGTGGTGTTGACAGGCTTGGCGAACGGCTTTGGCGCTGCTCAGGTTAAGCAGGCTTTGGCTCAGTTGCCGGCATTGGGCGGCGTCCAGGTGACGGACACGGTCCTTGATTTCTCCGATTTGCGGCGGGCTGACAGACAGCTCGCTGATGCCCAGGCCGATCAGCACCGGCGTGGCCAGCGGGTCGGACGCCAGCGCCCCGCACACACCCACCCATCGGCCATGCCTGGCGGCGCCGATGCAGGTTTGGGCGATCAGCCGCAGCAGCGCCGGGTGCATCGCGTCGACTCGGGCGGCGAGGCCGGCGTGGTCGCGGTCCATGGCCAGGGTGTACTGGGACAGGTCATTGGTGCCGATGGACAAAAAGTCCGCATGCTCGGCCAGTTGCTCAGCCATCAGCGCGGCGGCGGGGACTTCGATCATCACGCCCAGCTCCGGGCGTTGGGTCAGTTCCAGCTCGGCGCACAGTTCATCGAGGCGCTGGCGGATGTGCAGCAGTTCGTCGACTTCGCTGACCATCGGCAGCAGGATCCGGCAGCGTTCCAGTGGCGAGACTTGCAGCAGCGCACGCAGTTGCTGATCCAGCACTTCCGGACGCACTTGCGCCATGCGAATGCCGCGCAAGCCCAGCACCGGGTTGGTCTCGAACGGCAGCGGCAGGTAGTCGAGTTGCTTGTCGCCGCCGACGTCGATGGTGCGGATGATTACGGATTTGTCGCCCATGGCATCCAGCACGGCTTGGTAGGCCTGGCGCTGCTCTTGCTCGTCGGGCGCAGTGCGGCGGTCGACGAACAGAAATTCTGTGCGCAGCAGGCCGACGCCATCGGCGCCATTCTCGAAGGCCAACTGGGCTTCGGCGCTGGAGGCGACATTCGCGGCCACTTCAATGCGCACGCCATCCTGAGTGCTGGCGGAGCCTTGAGCCTCCGCGTGCTGCTGTTGGCGCCGCAGTTTCTGTGCATCGCGCAACTGATGAACCTGGGCGTGGCGTGCATCATCCGGCGTCAGTTCCAGGCGACCGTTGGCGGCATCCAGCACCACGCGCTGGCCCTGTGGCACTTCCAGCACTTGCTCGCCCAAAGCAACCACACACGGCAGGCCTTTGCCCCGTGCCAGAATCGCCACATGAGAAGTCGCACCGCCTTCGGCCATGCAGATGCCGGCGGCGTTTTGCTTGCTCAGTTGCAGCAGGTCCGACGGGGTCAATTCATGGGCCGAGACGATCGCGCCTGCCGGCAATTCGAAGTGCCAGGCCTCGCCCAACAGCGCCCGCAGCACGCGTTGTTGCAAGTCCCGCAGGTCGTTGGCGCGCTCGGCGAACAACGGTTTACCCAGTGCCAGCAGCACCGCACATTGGGCCTGGATCGCATCGCGCCAGGCGTGAGTGGCGGCGCTGCCCTGTTCGATGGCGGCGGTGGCGGCCTCCAGCAACGTAGGGTCTTCCAGCAGGGCCAGGTGGGCGGCGAAGATCTCTTCTTCTTCCACATCCTTGCGCTGGCGCGCCTGGTCCAGGGTGTGGCGGATTTCGCTGCGCACCTGTTCCAGGGCGCTGTCCAGGTGCTGCAATTGTTCATCCGGAACGTTGTTGCCCGGGTCCGCCGGCAGCTCGATTCCGTTCAGGCGGAACAAGGGGCCGCATACCAAACCCGGCGCGGCGCAGACGCCTTGCAGCACCCCGGCCTCGGTATTTGCGCGTCGCGGGGCGGCGGCCACCGGGGCGTGATGTTCTTCGCTGACGGCCACCGACAACGCGGCAATCAGTGCTTGCAGCGCCGCTTCACAATCCTTGCCGCGACAAGTGACCTGCACCTCGTCCTGCTCACCAATCCCCAGCCCCATCAAGCCGATCAAGCTGTCGCACGAAGCCGACTTGCCGGCGAAGTGCAGCTGCGACTGGCTGCTGAATGCCTGTGCAGTCTTGCGGATCAAGGCGGCGGGGCGCGCGTGCAGGCCGCCACGATGGGTGATGCGAATGGTCGCGCTGGCTTCGGCGACAGACTCATCAATCACTTTCGCCGCACCGGCCAACCGCGCAACCACATGCAGCAGCGGCTCGCCGACCTTCACTGTTTTCAAGGTGATCGGCCGTAGCTCAAACAACTCGCTATTGGTCAGGATGATCAAGCTGACCAGGCTTTTGCACTGGCGCGCAATCAGGTCCAGGTCAAACTGCACCAGCGCCTGGCCCTTGCTGACCCGCGCCCCTTGCTTGACCAGCAGCGCAAACCCCTCGCCGTTCAATTCCACCGTGTCGATGCCCACGTGCATCAGCAATTCAGCGCCGTTATCGGCGCGAATGGTCAGCGCATGCCCGGTGCGGGCGACGTGGATGATCACGCCGTCGCACGGCGCATGCAGGCAATCGTTGAGCGGGTCGATGGCAATGCCGTCGCCCATGGCGCCACTGGCGAACACTTCGTCGGGAACGTTGCCCAGGGTCAGCACCGGCCCACTGAGGGGAGCGCTGAGGGTAAGGTCTTTATTATTGTGGGACATGGGCACGGTACTCATCAGGAAATCGCTGCAATCAACTCAGTGGGTGCGGGTCACTTTGCTCAAGTGACGCGGTTGGTCCGGGTCCATGCCCCGGGCCTCTGCCAAACCGGCAGCCATCACGTAGAAACTCTGGATCGCCAGGATCGGGTCCAGGGCCGGGTGTTCGGCGCGGCTCAGGGTCAGGTCGCGTTCGGCGATGTCATCGGGAGCGGCCAGCAACACGCGGGCACCACGCTGGCGCATGTCGGCGGCGAGACTCAGCAGGCCGGCTTGTTCGGCACCACGGGGCGCGAAAACCAGCAGCGGGTAGTTGTCATCGATCAGGGCCATCGGGCCATGGCGTACTTCGGCACTGCTGAACGCTTCGGCCTGGATCGCCGAGGTTTCCTTGAGTTTGAGCGCGGCTTCCTGGGCAATGGCAAAACCGGCGCCACGGCCGATCACCATCAGTTGCTGGCAGCCGCGCAGGGCTTCGATGGCCACGCTCCAGTCTTGCTTGGCGGCTTCACGCAAGCCTTCGGGCAATGCCTTACAGGCTTGAAGTAACTCGTCTTCCTGATTCCAGTGGCCGATCAATTGGGCGCTGGCGCTCAGGGTGGCGATAAAGCTTTTGGTGGCCGCGACGCTGCGTTCCGGGCCGGCGCACAGCGGCACGTGGAATTCGCAGGCGGCTTCCAGCGGTGAGTCTTCGGCGTTGACCATCGAGATGCTCAAGGCGCCGCGCTTGCGCAGCAGGCGCAGGCTGTTGACCAGGTCCGGGCTTTGCCCCGACTGGGAGAAACCGAACGCCACTTGCCCGCTGACCTTGAGCGGCGATTGCAGCATGGTCACCACCGACATCGGCAACGACGCCACCGGAATCCCCAGGTGTTGCATGGTCAGGTAGGCGAAGTAACTGGCGGCATGGTCCGAGCTGCCGCGAGCAATGGTCATTGCCACTTGCGGCGGCTGGCGACGCAGGCGGCCGGCGACTTCCTCCAGCAATGGGTCCAGGCGTTGCAGTTGAGCCTCGACGGCCTCGCAGGAGGCCAGGGCCTCTTCAAGCATTTTTGAAGTCAATGGTTTCTCCTTCGACCATTACGTCGGTGAGGTGCAGGGAGCGGTTCAGGCGCACGCAGTCGGCGAAGCTGCCGGGTTGCAGGCGACCGCGTTCTTCGAGGCCCAGGTAGTCCGCAGGAAATTGCGACAGGCGTTGTGAGGCTTCACTGATGGGCAGGCCGATCTTCACCAGGTTGCGCAGCGCCTGGTCCATGGTCAGGGTGCTGCCGGCCAGCGTTCCATCGGCCAGGCGTACGCCGCCCAGACACTTGGTCACGGTGTGGCTGCCCAGCTTGTATTCACCGTCGGGCATGCCGGCGGCGGCGGTGGAATCGGTGACGCAGTACAGGCACGGGATCGAACGCAGGGCCACGCGCATGGCGCCGGGGTGCACGTGCAGCAGGTCGGGAATCAGCTCGGCGTATTTGGCGTGGGCCAGGGCTGCGCCGACGATGCCGGGCTCGCGGTGATGCAGCGGGCTCATGGCGTTGTACAAATGGGTAAAGCTGGTGGCGCCGGCGGCGAGGGCGGCGACGCCTTCTTCGTAGCTGCCCAGGGTGTGGCCGATCTGCATGCGCACGCCGCGTTCGCTGAGGGCGCGGATCAGGCCGTCATGGCCGGCGATTTCCGGGGCAATGGTGATCACCCGGATTGGCGCCAGGCGCAGGTATTCTTCGACTTCGGCCATCAAGGCGGTGTGGGCGAAGTTCGGTTGTGCGCCGAGTTTTCCCGGATTGATGTAGGGGCCTTCCAGGTGCACGCCGAGCACACGGGCGGTGCCGGTTGGGCGGGTTTCGCAATAGGTGCCGATCTCGCCGAGCACACGGGTGATTTCGTCCACCGGTGCGGTCATGGTGGTGGCCAGCAGCGAGGTGGTGCCAAACCGCACGTGGGTGCGAGTGATGGTGTGGAAGGCGTCGGTGCCTTCCATGATGTCTTTGCCGCCACCGCCGTGCACATGCAGGTCGATAAAACCTGGCAGCAAATACGGCAGGTCGTTGTCAGCCGGGTCACACGGGCTGCCTTCAACAGCAGTGACCTTGCCGTGCTGGTGCACCAGGCGGCCGCGAATCCAGCCGTTGGGCGTAAGAATGTTGTCTTCGGACATGGGCAGTTCTCTAAATTCGCAGTTCAGCGGAATAGTCGTGGCGGCGCAGTTCTGCGACGAAGTCGTAGTAGTCGTTGCGGCAATAGGTGTCGGTGATTTCAATCGGGGTGTTGTCGGCGGTGTAGCCCACCCGGGTCATCAGCAGCATGGCGGTGCCGGGGGCGATGCCCACCAGGGCTGCAAACTCGTCCGAGGCGTTGATCGCCTGGATGTGTTGCAGGGCGCGCACGATAGGCTTGCCGATGCTTTCCAGGTATTCGTACAGCGAGTTGCCGATGGCCTGCGGGTGGGGGAGGACGGAGGCGGGCATGGCGGTCATTTCAATCGCCATCACCGTGTCGTCGGCCTTACGCAAACGCTTGAGGCGCGCGACCTTGTCGCTCGGCGACAGGCCCAGGCGGATCAGCTCTTCATGGGTCGGCGGGGTGATGTCGCGCTCCAGCCACTGGGACGTCGGTACAAAGCCCTTGAGCCGGAGCATTTCGCTGAAGCCCGAGAGGCGCGACAGCGGCTGTTCCAGGCGTGGGGTGATGAAGGTTCCGGAGCCTTGGCTGCGACGGATCAGGCCTTGTTCGAAGAGTACTTCCAGCGCTTTACGGGCGGTCACCCGGGAAATGCTCAATTGCTCGCTGAGGGCACGTTCCGACGGCAATGCCTGCTCGGATTTCCATTGGCCAGCATGAATCGCGGCTTCAAGGTTACGGGCCAGTTGCAGGTACAGCGGCGTCGATTGTTTATCGTCGGGGCGCAGGGCCAGGATGGGGTTCATCGTGTCGGTTTCCGATGCGGTTATTGGAGTGTTGTCGCCCGGTAGTGATCGCAAGCTAATACCACTTAAATACCATGTCAATGCAGCGAAAACGGTGCAGGCGAGCGTTTACGGGCGCCTTAATAGTGCGCCAGTTCAAGTGGTATTAGAGAGGTCTTTGTGTCGGGCAGAAGCGCGCAGCTTGCCGGGGTGAACTGGTATTCACCGGCAAGCGCCGCGTGGGGCGGGATTTTTTTTCGAATTATTTTACGAGCGGCAGGAAATTACGGACGAATCTCGATCATCGTGCCGTCTTTCACCAGGTTCCAGACTTCGCGCATGTCGACATTGCGCATGCCGATGCAGCCGTCGGTCCAGTCCAGGGTGTGGAACAGCTCTTCGGGGTAGTCCTCGGCGTCGGGGGTGCCGTGGATCATGATCATGCTGCCGGGCTTGACCCCTTCGCGGCGGGCGCGGGCGGAGTCGCTGATGTTGGGGTAGGAGATATGCATGGCCAGGTTGAAGCGGTCGCTGGTCTTGCGCCAGTCGATCCAGTAGAAACCTTCCGGGGTTCGGCGGTCGCCTTCCATCAGCTTGGTGCCCTTGGGGTTTTTACCCAGGGAGATGCGATAGGTCTTGAGGGGCTTGCCGTCGTTGATCAGTTGCAACTGATGGGCGGACTTGAGCACCAGGACTTTTTCGACGGGCTTGCCCCCCAGGATCACTTGGGTGGAGGCTGGCGACAGCGTGGCAAACGACAGGCAGATCAGAGCAAGCAACCAACGCATTAAAACGGTATCCCCTGAAAAGACTACGTGCCGCCTGGATTGTTATTTGGCCAACTGGGTCAGCGGCGGCACGGACTCGCTGCGCACCGGATACGACTGTTGCCGGCGGTCAGCAAAAAAGCATTCTAAGGTACGCCCGACCGTGCGGAAAGCCAGCTCGGACCAAGGGATGTCGGCTTCATCGAATAAGCGCACTTCAAGGCTTTCGGGGCCTGCGGCAAAATCCAGGTCGATCAGTTCGGCGCGGTAGAAAATGTGCACCTGGCTGATGTGCGGCACGTCGATCAAGGTATAGATGCTCAGGTTGCGCACCCGGGCGCAGGCTTCTTCCAGGGTTTCGCGCATGGCGGCCTGTTCGACGGTCTCGCCGTTCTCCATAAACCCTGCAGGCAAGGTCCAGAAACCCAGGCGCGGCTCGATGGCGCGGCGGCACAGCAGCACCTGCTCGCCCCACACCGGCAGCGTGCCGGCGACGATATTAGGGTTCTGATAGTGAATGGTCTGACAGTGATCGCAGACATAACGCAGGCGTGCGTCGCCTTCGGGAATGCGCTGGGTGACCGGTTTACCGCACTGGCTGCAGAAGTTCATGCTGGGGTTCCTGGAGAGTGCGCCTATCTTGGCGTGACCGGGTA
Source organism: Pseudomonas sp. 32A (assembly GCF_052682255.1). Classification (NCBI taxonomy): domain Bacteria; kingdom Pseudomonadati; phylum Pseudomonadota; class Gammaproteobacteria; order Pseudomonadales; family Pseudomonadaceae; genus Pseudomonas; species Pseudomonas sp. 32A. Next base: position 1,032,598 of record NZ_JBQYLY010000001.1, read on the forward strand.
TGGGCTGCAAGTTGTCGTTTAGCGACATGGCGAGGGTTTTGGGGTTGGGCGTGCGCACGGTTTGGTGCATGATGCAAGGTAGCCAACAGACCGAGATGACTCATGCTGGACGAGCTACTTCGCCGGGTAAGCAATCATACGCCACGCACGCTGGAGACCGACGGTCGGTTCCCGGAAGCGGCGGTACTGGTGCCGATCACCCGCAGTGACGAACCCGAGCTGATCCTGACCTTGCGCGCCAGCGGGTTATCCACCCATGGCGGTGAAGTGGCGTTCCCTGGCGGGCGCCGCGACCCTGAAGATCCCGACCTGATATTCACCGCGCTGCGCGAGGCCGAAGAAGAAATCGGCCTGCCGCCGGGGTTGGTTGAAGTGATTGGTCCGCTGAGCCCGCTGATTTCCCTGCACGGTATCCGTGTCACGCCTTATGTAGGCGTTATCCCCGATTACGTTGAATACCTGGCCAATGACGCCGAGATCGCCGCTGTGTTCAGCGTGCCCCTGGAGTTTTTTCGCCAGGATCCCCGCGAACACACTCACCGTATCGATTACCAGGGCCGCAGTTGGTATGTGCCCAGTTATCGGTTTGGCGAATACAAGATCTGGGGCCTGACGGCGATCATGATTGTCGAGCTGATCAATCTGCTCTATGACGATGCCGACATCAGCCTGCATCGACCGCCGAAAAGCTTCATCAATACCTAAGAGCCAGATGGCCATCGTTCCTGCCGTGAGGATCCACCTATGAAATACCGCCTGGGCGACGCCCGCGTCGAAACCCATCCCAACAGCTGGGTGGCCCCCAATGCCACGCTGGTGGGCAAGGTCAAGCTGGAGGAGGGCGCCAACGTCTGGTTCAACGCGGTGTTGCGCGGCGACAACGAGCTGATCCTGATCGGCAAGAACAGCAACGTGCAGGACGGCAGCGTGATGCACACCGACATGGGTTACCCGCTGACCCTCGGCACCGGCGTGACCATCGGCCATAACGCCATGTTGCATGGCTGCACCGTCGACGATTACAGCCTGATTGGCATCAATGCGGTGATTCTTAACGGGGCGAAGATCGGCAAGCACTGCATCATCGGCGCTAATTCGCTGATCGGTGAGGGCAAGGAAATTCCCGATGGTTCGCTGGTGATGGGCTCGCCGGGCAAAGTGGTACGGGAACTGACCGACGTGCAGAAGAAGATGCTTGAAGCCAGCGCTGCGCACTATGTGCATAACGCTCAGCGTTATGCCCGTGACCTGGTTGAGCAGGAAGAATGACCGTATCTGAACGGCCGGTAGCGTCGCCTTGCGTGAGCATTTGCGCGCTGGATGACGATGATATCTGCACGGGATGCCAGCGCACGGTGGAAGAGATTACCCGCTGGAGTCGCATGGACAACGCCGAGCGCCGGTTGGTGCTGGGGTTGTGCCATGAGCGGGCGAAGGCGAGCGGGCTGGTGTGGATGATTCCGGGGAAGTCCGGCGCCTGATCGCTAGAAGGCTGCACACAACTGTGGCGAGGGAGCTTGCTCCCGCTGGGCTGCGAAGCAGCCCCAAATCAGACGACAGGATTACTTCAGATACACCGCTATCGCCCATTTCAGGGCCGCTTCGCGCCCCAGCGGGAGCAAGCGCCCCAGCGGGAGCAAGCTCCCTCGCCACATTGATGGGTTGTGAAGTACCCTGTGCCCCTTGTTCACAGGTCCCTCGCCCCATGTTCTTCCTGATTGCCTACATCAGCAGCGTCGTGCTGATCAACTTCGCCTTTTCCACAGCCCCGCACCTGGATGTCATCTGGTCTGCCTGGGGCGGCTTGGTATTTGTCCTGCGGGACATGGTGCAAACTCGCTTCGGCCATGGCGCGATCATTGCCATGCTGGCGGCGCTGGTGCTGTCCTATATCACCTCCGATCCGTCCATCGCCCTGGCCAGCGCCACGGCGTTCGCGGTGTCCGAATGCATTGACTGGCTGGTGTTCAGCATCACCAAGCGCCCACTCCACGATCGCCTGTGGATAAGTTCGGCGCTGAGTATTCCCCTCGACACCTTTATCTTTTTCGGCCTGATCGGCGCACTCACGCCTGCCGTGGCCGGCACTGCACTGGTCTCGAAATTCGCCGGCGTTACCGTGGTGTGGCTGGCCATGGCCTGGCGTTTGCGCCGGCAGCGCGTCGCCAACTGAAGCCAATCCTTACAGTTCATGTAAAATGCCGGCCTTTCTCCACATGATCCGCTCCCCTGAGGACCTGAGATGACCCGAATCGGAACTCCATTGTCGCCAACCGCGACCCGCGTAATGCTGTGTGGCTGCGGTGAGCTGGGCAAGGAAGTGGTAATCGAACTGCAACGCCTGGGCGTTGAAGTGATTGCCGTGGATCGCTACGCCAACGCACCGGCCATGCAGGTTGCCCACCGTAGCCATGTGATCAACATGCTCGATGGCGCCGCCCTGCGTGCCGTGATCGAAGCCGAAAAGCCGCACTTCATCGTGCCGGAAATCGAAGCGATCGCCACCGCGACCCTGGTTGAGCTGGAAGCCGAAGGCTTCAACGTGATCCCGACCGCCCGCGCGACCTTGCTGACCATGAACCGCGAGGGCATCCGTCGCCTGGCCGCTGAAGAGCTGGACCTGCCGACCTCGCCGTACCACTTCGCTGACACCTTCGAGGACTACAGCAAGGCCGTCACCGACCTGGGCTTCCCGTGCGTGGTAAAACCGGTGATGAGTTCGTCGGGCAAGGGCCAGAGCCTGTTGCGCAGTGCCGATGACGTGCAGAAAGCCTGGGATTACGCCCAGGAAGGCGGGCGTGCCGGCAAGGGCCGGGTGATCATCGAAGGCTTTATCGACTTCGACTACGAAATCACCCTGCTGACCGTGCGCCACATCGGCGGCACCACCTTCTGCGCGCCTGTCGGTCACCGCCAGGAGAAGGGCGACTACCAGGAATCCTGGCAGCCACAGGCCATGAGCCCGATTGCGCTGGCAGAGTCCGAGCGCGTTGCCAAGGCAGTGACCGAGGCCCTGGGTGGTCGTGGCCTGTTTGGTGTCGAGCTGTTCATCAAGGGCGATCAGGTGTGGTTCAGCGAAGTATCGCCGCGGCCCCATGACACTGGTCTGGTAACCCTGATTTCCCAGGATCTTTCGCAGTTCGCCCTGCATGCGCGGGCAATTCTCGGCCTGCCGATCCCGTTGATCCGTCAGTTCGGGCCTTCGGCTTCGGCGGTGATTCTGGTGGAAGGCAAGTCGACCCAGACGGCGTTTGCCAACCTGGGGGCTGCGTTGAGCGAGCCGGATACCGCGCTGCGTCTGTTCGGCAAGCCGGAAGTGAACGGTCAGCGTCGTATGGGCGTGGCGTTGGCGCGGGATGAGTCGATTGAGGCTGCCCGGGCTAAAGCGACCCGTGCTTCGAAAGCGGTTGTTGTAGAGCTGTAACCCCCCCGCTGATCGTTCCCACGCTCCGCGTGGGAATGCCGCGCTGGACGCTCCGCGTCCGCTCTTAAGGGCGTGACGCAGAGCGTCACCGGATGCATTCCCACGCAGAGCGTGGGAATGATCATTATCAGGCGACCTTGTTCAAATCGTTATTGCGCGTCTCTTTCAGGCACAGCACAGCAATCAAGCTGATCACCGCTGCCGCCGACACATACCCGCCGACATAACTCAAACCACCCATCGCCACCAGCTTGGTCGCGAAGAACGGTGCCGCCGACGCGCCTACGATCCCACCCAGGTTATACGCCGCCGAAGCACCGGTATAACGCACGCGGGTCGGAAACAGTTCCGGCAACATCGCGCCCATCGGGGCGAACGTCACGCCCATCAGGAACAGCTCCAGCGCCAGGAACAATGCCACTGCCCAGGTTGAACCGTGGGTCAGCAACGGTTCCATGGTGAAGCCGGAGAGGATGGTCAGAATCGCCCCTACAATCAGCACCGGCTTACGCCCGTAACGGTCGCTTGCCCACGCGGCCAGCGGCGTCGCCGCGCCCATGAACAGCACGGCGAAGCACAGCAGCCCGAGGAAGGTTTCACGGCTATAGCCCAGCGTGGACACGCCGTAGCTCAGGGAAAACGCCGTGGTGATATAGAACAGCGCATAACACACCACCATCGACGCCGCGCCCAGCAGTACCGGCAGCCAATGCTGGCTGAACAGTTCCACCAGCGGCACTTTTACCGGAGCTTCCTTGGCTACGGCGTTCGCGAACACCGGCGTTTCGTGCAGTTTGAGCCGCGCATACAGGCCCACCATCACCAGCGCTGCGCTGAGGATGAACGGAATGCGCCAACCCCAGCTGCGGAACTGCTCGTCGCTCAGGTTCATGGCCAGGATCAGGAACAGTCCGTTGGCTGCCAGAAATCCGATTGATGGCCCCAGTTGCGGGAACATGCCGAACCAGGCGCGTTTGCCCTTCGGTGCGTTCTCGGTGGCCAGCAACGCCGCGCCGCCCCATTCGCCGCCAAGCCCGAGGCCTTGGCCAAAGCGCAGCACGCAGAGCAGGATCGGTGCCCAGGCACCGATGCTGTCATAACCGGGCAGCAAGCCAATCAGCGTGGTGCACACGCCCATCAGCAGCAGGGACGCCACCAACGTCGATTTACGGCCAATCCGGTCACCAAAGTGGCCGAACAGCGCCGAACCCATCGGCCGCGCGATAAACGCGATACCGAAGGTCAGGAACGAGGCGAGCATCTGCGCCGTGCCGGAGGTTTGCGGGAAGAACACCGGGCCGATCACCAGCGCGGCGGCAGTTGCGTAGATATAGAAGTCGTAGAACTCGATGGCGGTGCCGATGATGCTCGCGGTGGCGACCCGGGCCGTCGAGTTGGTCGGGGCGGCGGTCGCCGTCTCGTTATAGGTGGTGCTCATTGAGTTATCCCTGACGGTCATTGCGCGTTTGGACGCGGATTATTATTGGTCGAACACCCATGGATCAGGGTTGTGCGCGGGGCGGCTCGGGATGGGAGCAAACACCGGTCAGACACGGTAAAACGATGCCTGGACGCGCTCAGTGCGGGTAGCACGCGGTCGGGCGGGGCTTGGGTAAGCCGCCCGATTATAGGAAGGGGTTTGTGGATCCAACAAGGGGCTTAAGCGGCGACCGGCACTGTGCTGGTGTGCCAGATCAGCACCTTGGCGACGCGGTTGTCCTCGGTCTCGAGGATTTCCAGGCGATAGCGGCCGATTTTCAGGCACACGGCGCAATCCGGGATGGTCTCCAGCGCTTCGGTCACCAGGCCGTTGAGGGTCTTGGGGCCGTCGCTGGGCAGGTGCCAGCCGAGGGTTTTGTTCAGGTCGCGAATCGAGGCGGCGCCGTCGATCACGTAGCGGCCATCCAGTTGGGGCTGGATGTGCGGGTTGTCGAGATGCTGCTCGTTTTCGAACTCACCGACGATTTCTTCAAGAATGTCTTCCAGGGTCACAATGCCCAGCACTTCGCCGTATTCATCCACCACCATGCCCAGGCGGCGCTGTTGCTTGTGGAAGTTCAGCAATTGCAGTTGCAGCGGTGTGCTTTCCGGGACGAAGTAGGGCTCGTGACAGGCCTCCAGCAGCGCTTCCTTGGTCAGGCTGGCGTCCGGCAGCAGGTGGCGGATCTGCCGGGTGTTGAGCACCGCTTCGACCTGGTTGATGTCGCTGTGGAACACCGGCAGCCGGGTACGCGTGGAAACCCGCAGTTGCTCGATGATTTCCTCTACCGAGTCATCCAGGTTGATGCCGTCCACTTCGCTGCGGGGCACCAGGATGTCATTCACGGTGATGTTGTCCAAGGCATGGATGCCTGGCATGCCCGGTGCGCGGGTGTTGGGGATTTCGGCTTCCGGCTCGTCGTCCTGATCCGGCTGAGGCTCGTCGCTTTTCTTGACCACACCCGGCTTGCGGGTGAACGGGCGCAGCAGCAACAGGCTGATTCCGTTGAGCAGCCAGGCCAGCGGGGAAAGGATTTTCAGCGGCACGCTCAGCAGGGTGTTGCCAAAGCCGAGGATGGTTTGCGGGTGGCGAGTGGCCAGGGCGCGCGGCAGGTAGTCGGCCAGCACCAGCAGGACCGCGCTGGAGATCACCCAGCCGAGCCACGGGCCGTTTTCCGCCCAGGCGTAGATCGCCAGCAGGGTGCAGAGAATCACCACCACGGCGCGGCACAGGGTGTTGCAGAGGATCAGGCTGTTGCGCGGGAAATTCAGGCGGGCGGCGGCTTTGTCCCCCTGGCGGGTGCCAGGGCGCAGGGCCAGCAAATGTTGCTGGGCGGCTTCGATGGCGGTAAACAGCGCCGACCATAAAACCAGCAAGGCTACTACGGCAAGCATCGGCCCTAAGGGCAAGTTGTCCATGTCGGCTGCCCGTCAGATATGCAGGATGTATTCGCGAACCAGCTTGCTGCCGAAATAGGCCAGCATCAGCAGGCAGAAACCGGCCAGGGTCCAGCGGATCGCCTTGTGCCCGCGCCAGCCGAGGCGGTTGCGGCCCCACAGCAGCACGCTGAACACCACCCAGGCCAGGCACGCCAGCAGGGTCTTGTGCACCAGGTGCTGGGCGAACAGGTTCTCGACGAACAGCCAGCCGGAGATCAGCGACAGCGACAGCAGCGTCCAGCCGGCCCAGAGGAAGCCGAACAGCAGGCTTTCCATGGTTTGCAGCGGCGGGAAGTTCTTGATCAGCCCGGACGGGTGCTTGTGCTTGAGCTGGTGGTCTTGCAACAGCAGCAGCAGGGCCTGGAACACCGCAATGGTGAACATGCCGTAGGCGAGGATAGACAGCAGGATGTGGGCGAGGATGCCCGGCTCTTCATCAATGACCTGCACGGTACCGGTCGGCGTGAATTGCGCCAGCAGCACCGTCAGCATCCCGAGCGGGAACAGCAGCACCAGCAGGTTCTCCACCGGGATCCGGTAGCAGGCCATCAGTGTCAGTGCGATCACTGCGGCGGCAATCAGACTGGCGGCGCTGAAAAAATCCAGGCCCAGGCCGACCGGCGTCATCAAATGCGTGAACAGGCTGGCTGCGTGGGCCAGCAGGGCGATCACGCCAAGGCCTACCAACAGGCGTTTGTCGGCCTTGGCGCCTTGGGCCAGACGAGTGCCCTGATAGAGGGTCGCAGCGGCATACAAGATGGCGGCGGCGAGGCTGGGTAGCAAACTGGGTGACAAAGGGAGCATAAATCCTGTTAAGCAGGCCCGAAAGGCGCTGAGTTTGGCATACACCTGCGTAACACGAAAGACTCTCAGGCCAGACAGCGGGTGTGCATGGCGGCAGTCTTCGCTATAATCCGCGACCTGCCCACGCCGCAGGCTCGCCGAGCGCTGTTTTTAATAGCGATTTACTACAGCCTGGGCCGCCATTACCTCGGTCTAACAATGCATTTCGATGAATAGGGCCTGAAAGGATCGCGCATGTTTGAAAATCTGACTGACCGTCTCTCGCAGACGCTGCGCCATGTCACCGGCAAGGCCAAGCTGACCGAGGACAATATTAAAGACACCCTGCGTGAAGTACGCATGGCGTTGCTGGAAGCCGACGTCGCCTTGCCGGTGGTGAAGGACTTCGTCAACTCGGTCAAAGAGCGCGCGGTCGGCACCGAAGTGTCCCGCAGCCTGACCCCGGGCCAGGCGTTTGTGAAGATCGTCCAGGCTGAACTCGAAAGCCTGATGGGCGCGGCCAACGAAGATTTGAACCTCAGTGCCGTGCCGCCAGCCGTTGTGCTGATGGCCGGCCTGCAAGGTGCGGGTAAAACCACCACGGCCGGCAAACTGGCGCGCTTCCTTAAAGAGCGCAAGAAGAAGTCGGTGATGGTGGTGTCTGCGGACGTTTACCGTCCGGCCGCGATCAAACAGCTGGAAATGCTTGCGGGCGAAGTGGGTGTGACCTTCTTCCCGTCCGACCTGAGCCAGAAGCCGGTCGATATTGCCCAGGCGGCTATTAAAGAAGCCAAGCTGAAATTCATCGACGTGGTCATCGTCGATACCGCCGGTCGCCTGCACATCGATGAAGAGATGATGGGCGAGATCAAGGCGCTGCATGCCGCGATCAACCCGGTAGAGACCCTGTTCGTGGTCGACGCCATGACCGGCCAGGATGCGGCCAACACCGCCAAGGCCTTTGGTGATGCGCTGCCGCTGACCGGTGTGATCCTGACCAAAGTCGACGGCGACGCCCGTGGCGGTGCCGCCTTGTCGGTGCGTGCGATTACCGGCAAGCCGATCAAGTTCATCGGTATGGGCGAGAAGAGCGAAGCGCTCGAGCCGTTCCACCCTGAGCGGATCGCCTCGCGTATCCTCGGCATGGGCGATGTGCTCAGCCTGATCGAGCAAGCGGAAGCGACCCTCGACAAGGACAAAGCCGACAAGCTGGCTAAAAAGCTGAAGAAGGGCAAAGGCTTCGACCTCGAAGACTTCCGCGACCAGCTGCAACAGATGAAGAACATGGGCGGCCTCGGCGGCCTGATGGACAAGCTGCCGAACATCGGCGGCGTGAACCTGGCGCAAATGGGCAATGCCCAGGGCGCGGCAGAGAAGCAATTCAAGCAGATGGAAGCCATCATCAATTCCATGACCCCGGCCGAGCGCCGCGACCCTGAGCTGATCAGCGGTTCGCGCAAACGTCGGATCGCCATGGGTTCCGGCACCCAGGTGCAGGACATCGGTCGCTTGATCAAGCAACACAAGCAGATGCAGAAGATGATGAAGAAATTCTCCGCAAAAGGCGGAATGGCCAAGATGATGCGCGGCATGGGCGGTATGTTGCCCGGCGGCGGCATGCCGAAAATGTAAAGAATTCGAGCAGAAGTTCGCTTCTGCTCCGACCCACAGGGATGTGGGATCTCCAGCAAACCCGCCATTGGCGGGAGCTGACTTGCCGTTTTAACCGACGGCTCTATAGCAGATCTGAATGGCACGCTGATAGGCGCCAGAAAAAGACATTTGCAAAAGTCCGGATATTCCTTAGAATATGCGGCCTTTCGGGCACCTATGCCCGCTGTGCATTTAGATTTGCAGCACCGACTACAGGAACGATGTTCACATGCTAACAATCCGTCTTGCCCTTGGCGGCTCCAAAAAGCGCCCGTTTTACCACTTGACCGTAACTGACAGCCGCAACCCACGTGACGGCTCTCACAAGGAACAAGTAGGCTTCTTCAACCCGATCGCTCGTGGTCAAGAAGTCCGTCTGTCCGTGAACCAAGAGCGCGTAGCCTACTGGCTGAGCGTTGGTGCACAACCTTCTGAGCGCGTTGCTCAGTTGTTGAAGGATGCATCTAAGGCTGCGGCCTGAGCAATATGAACGCGACGCCAGCGGTTGCTGATGATTTGATCGTTATCGGCAAGATTTATTCTGTTCATGGCGTTCGCGGCGAAGTGAAGGTGTATTCCTTTACTGATCCGACTGAAAACCTGTTGCAGTACAAGACCTGGACGCTCAAGCGCGAAGGTAGTGTGAAACAGGTAGAGCTGGTCAGTGGACGCGGGAACGACAAGTTCCTGGTCGCAAAGCTCAAGGGTCTTGATGATCGTGAAGAAGCTCGTCTTCTGGCCGGTTATGAGATCTGCGTGCCGCGCAACCTGTTCCCTGAATTGACCGACGGCGAGTACTACTGGTACCAGCTGGAAGGTCTGAAGGTTATTGATCAACTCGGGCAATTGCTCGGGAAAATCGATCATCTTCTGGAAACCGGCGCCAATGATGTAATGGTGGTCAAGCCTTGCGCTGGCAGCCTGGATGATCGTGAACGCCTGTTGCCCTATACAGAGCAATGCGTGTTGGCCGTCGACCTCGCAGCGGGCGAGATGAAGGTGGAATGGGACGCGGACTTCTAACGTGGCTAACCTGCGCGTTGAAGTGATCAGTTTGTTTCCCGAGATGTTTTCCGCCATCAGCGAGTACGGCATCACCAGTCGGGCGGTGAAACAGGGGCTCTTGCAGCTCACCTGTTGGAACCCGCGAGACTACACGACGGATCGACATCACACTGTGGACGACCGCCCATTTGGCGGTGGCCCGGGCATGGTGATGAAGATCAAGCCCCTGGAAGATGCGTTGGTTCAGGCCAAGGCAGCCGCCGGGGAGAAGGCGAAGGTAATTTACCTGTCCCCTCAAGGCCGTCAGCTGAATCAGTCGGCGGTACGCGAGTTGGCGAATCTGGAAGCATTAATCCTGATTGCCGGTCGCTATGAAGGCATTGACGAGCGGTTTATTGAAGCTCATGTCGATGAAGAGTGGTCGATTGGGGACTATGTCCTGTCTGGCGGCGAGCTGCCGGCGATGGTCCTGATAGATGCGGTTACACGACTGCTGCCTGGAGCTTTAGGGCATGCGGACTCCGCGGAGGAAGATTCCTTCACGGATGGTTTGCTGGATTGCCCGCACTACACCCGACCGGAGGTGTATGCGGATCAGCGTGTTCCCGACGTATTGCTAAGTGGCAATCACGCACACATCCGGCGTTGGCGTTTACAGCAGTCCCTCGGGCGGACCTATGAACGACGCGCCGATCTTCTGGAAAGCCGCTCGCTTTCTGGAGAAGAGAAGAAGCTGCTCGAGGAATACATCCTCGGGCGGGACGATAGTTAACAACGTATCGATGGTAGGTCCGACGACTTACCTTAGGAGCACAGCATGACTAACAAAATCATCCTTGCACTCGAAGCAGAGCAGATGACCAAAGAGATCCCTACCTTTGCCCCGGGCGACACCATTGTCGTTCAGGTGAAAGTGAAGGAAGGCGACCGTTCGCGTCTGCAAGCGTTCGAAGGCGTGGTAATTGCCAAGCGTAACCGTGGTGTGAACAGTGCTTTCACTGTTCGTAAAATCTCCAACGGTGTTGGCGTAGAGCGTACTTTCCAGACCTACAGCCCGCAAATCGACAGCATGGCCGTTAAACGTCGCGGTGACGTACGTAAAGCCAAGCTGTACTACCTGCGTGACCTGTCCGGTAAAGCAGCTCGCATCAAGGAAAAACTGGCTTAAGTCCAGCTTCCCGATGCAGAAAAAAGCAGCCTACGGGCTGCTTTTTTGTTGCCTGCAATTTGTCTATTTCCCCGGTATCTATTCATGACTACCCGCCTCGAAGAAATTCAGCGTCGTACTGACCTTTCCGTTACCCATGTGACCAAAGCCGTTTTCCCACCGACTACCAACCACCACAACACGCTGTTCGGCGGTACCGCACTGGCATGGATGGACGAAGTGTCGTTCATTACGGCGACGCGTTTCTGCCGCTTGCCGCTTGTGACGGTCTCCACCGACCGTATCGACTTCAATCACGCGATACCGGCGGGCTCCATCGTTGAACTGATCGGTCGCGTGATCAAGGTGGGTAACACCAGCCTCAAGGTCCAGGTGGAAGTATTTGTCGAAAGCATGAGTGCTGACGGACGAGAAAAGGCCATCCAGGGTGTGTTCAGTTTTGTCGCCATTGATACTGACAAACGACCGGTGCCCGTGCTGCCAGGGTTTGCGGACTGATCCTGAGTCGAGTCGCTTTTGTGGCGAGGGAGCTTGCTCCCGCTGGGCTGCGCAGCGGCCCTAGATCCTGCAATAGAAGTCTCTCTGTTGGACCTCAATGGTCAATCAGGGCCGCTTCGCGCCCCAGCGGGAGCAAGCTCCCTCGCCACAGATTATTTGCCCGCCTTCATTGATGTGTAGATGCCTGTGCTGCGATAGGATCTACCCGACACCGCCACTTTCCCAGCCTGAGCCCTCATGCCCGCCATTGACCATCCCCAGATCGACCGCTTCCTCGATGCCCTATGGCTGGAAAAAGGACTGTCAGACAACACCCGCCAGGCTTACCGCAGTGACCTGGCGTTGTTCAATGGCTGGCTGCAGGAGAAAAACCTCGAACTGCTTAACGCCGGTCGCGAGCTGATCCTTGACCATTTGTCCTGGCGCCTCGAGCAAAACTACAAACCTCGTTCTACCGCGCGTTTTCTTTCCGGCGTACGTGGCTTTTATCGCTACCTGCTGCGGGAAAAGCTGATCGCTGTCGACCCAACCCTGCAAATCGACATGCCACAGTTGGGCCGGCCACTGCCCAAATCTCTGTCGGAAGCCGACGTCGAAGCCCTGCTCGCAGCCCCCGACCTGAGCGAAGCCATCGGCCAGCGTGACCGCGCGATGCTGGAAGTGCTGTATGCCTGCGGCTTGCGTGTCACCGAGCTGATCAGCCTGACCCTGGAACAGGTCAATCTGCGCCAGGGCGTATTGCGCGTGATGGGCAAGGGCAGCAAGGAGCGCCTGGTGCCCATGGGCGAAGAGGCGATTGTGTGGGTCGAGCGCTACATGCGCGATGCCCGCAGCGAGTTGCTCAACGGTCGGCCCAGCGATGTGCTGTTCCCCAGCCTGCGCGGTGAGCAGATGACCCGCCAGACCTTCTGGCATCGCATCAAGCACCAGGCCAAGGTCGCGGGGATCGGCAAGTCGCTGTCGCCCCACACCCTGCGTCACGCCTTCGCCACGCATTTGCTCAACCACGGCGCGGATTTGCGCGTGGTTCAAATGCTCCTGGGCCACAGCGACTTATCCACCACCCAGATCTACACCCACGTGGCCCGGGCGCGTTTGCAGGAGATGCACGCCAAGCACCATCCCCGCGGATGAAAATCACCTCGGAAAAAGCCCAATTTCCCCGCGACTGGCTGCCCTGCGGCCCAACTGTGGTAGGCTTTGCCGGTTCGCAAAGGGGACGGCCCAAACCCGTGTTTGAAGATCGGTGTTCCTGCTCCCGTCCCTGCATCTGCCTTCAGGAGTTCCCATGCGCTTGACCCAGATTTTCGCCATCGCAGCCATTGCGTTGGTCTCCACCTTTGCCGTCGCCGATGACGCCGCAGAAAAGACAATCCGCAAGAGCCTGGAAGCCCTCCAGCTCGATACCCCGATTGAAAGCATCAGCGCCAGCCCGATGGCCGGCCTGTATGAAGTCAAGCTCAAGGGCAGCCGCGTGCTGTACGCCAGCGCCGATGGCCAGTACATCGTCCAGGGCTATCTGTTCCAGTTGAAAGACGGCAAGCCGGTGAACCTCACCGAGAAAGCCGAACGCCTGGGTGTGTCCAAGCTGATCAACGGCATTCCCGTGGCTGAAACCGTGGTTTACCCGGCCATTGGCGAAACCAAGACTCACATCACTGTCTTTACCGACACCACCTGCCCGTACTGCCACAAGCTGCACGCCGAAGTGCCTGAGCTGAACAAGCTCGGCGTTGAAGTGCGCTACGTGGCGTTCCCGCGCCAGGGCCTGGGTTCGCCGGGTGACGAGCAGTTGCAAGCCGTCTGGTGTTCGGCCGACAAGAAAGCCGCCATGGACAAGATGGTCGATGGCAAGGAAATCAAGGCCGCCAAGTGCGCCAACCCGGTTTCCAAGCAGTTCGCCCTCGGCCAGTCGATTGGTGTGAGCGGCACGCCGGCCATCGTTTTGGCTGACGGTCAGGTGATTCCGGGCTACCAGCCGGCGCCGCAAGTTGCCAAACTGGCACTCAACGCAAAGTAAGCAAAATCGTCGAGCCTTGACGATCATGACTCGCCGACAGTTCGGCGGGTCATTAATAGAGAGCCGCAGTTGTGCGGCTGTTTTCACGGCCGACCTTGAGTCGGCCGTTTCATGGGGAGTTCTTCAGTGAAACCGGTCAAAGTAGGCATCTGTGGGTTAGGGACCGTCGGTGGCGGCACCTTCAACGTACTTCAGCGTAACGCTGAAGAAATTTCCCGCCGTGCAGGGCGTGAGATTGAAGTGGCGCAAATTGCCACGCGTACGCCAAAGCCTCAGTTCCAAACGACCGGTATTGCGATTACCAACGATGTCTTCGAAGTCGCCACCAACCCTGAAATCGATATCGTCATCGAGTTGGTGGGCGGCTACACCGTGGCCCGCGAACTGGTGCTCAAGGCCATCGAAAACGGCAAGCACGTGGTTACTGCCAACAAGGCGCTGATCGCCGTGCACGGTAATGAAATCTTCGCCAAGGCCCGCGAGAAGGGCGTGATCGTGGCGTTCGAAGCCGCAGTGGCCGGTGGTATCCCGGTGATCAAGGCGATCCGTGAAGGCCTGTCTGCCAACCGCATCAACTGGGTGGCCGGCATCATCAACGGCACCGGTAACTTCATCCTCACCGAAATGCGCGAGAAAGGCCGTACCTTCGAAGACGTGCTGGCCGAAGCCCAGGCCCTGGGTTACGCCGAAGCCGATCCGACCTTCGACGTCGAAGGCATCGACGCTGCCCACAAGCTGACGATCCTGGCGTCCATCGCCTTTGGTATCCCGCTGCAGTTCGACAAGGCCTACACCGAAGGCATCACCAAGCTGACCACCGCCGACGTGAACTACGCCGAAGCCCTGGGCTACCGCATCAAGCACCTCGGTGTGGCGCGCAGCACCCCGGCCGGTATCGAGCTGCGTGTGCACCCGACGCTGATCCCGGCCGACCGCCTGATCGCCAACGTCAATGGCGTGATGAACGCCGTGATGGTCAACGGTGATGCTGCCGGTTCGACCCTGTTCTACGGCGCCGGCGCCGGCATGGAGCCGACCGCTTCGTCGGTGATCGCCGACCTGGTGGATGTGGTTCGCGCCATGACCAGCGACCCGGAAAACCGTGTACCGCACCTGGCCTTCCAGCCGGACTCGCTGTCGGCCCACCCGATCCTGCCGATCGAGGCCTGCGAAAGTGCCTACTACCTGCGCATCCAGGCCAAGGATCATCCGGGCGTGCTCGCTCAGGTTGCGAGCATCCTGTCGGAGCGTGGCATCAATATTGAATCGATCATGCAGAAGGAAGTCGAAGAACAAGACGGCCTGGTGCCCATGATCCTGCTGACCCACCGCGTGCTGGAACAGCACATCAACGATGCCATCGCCGCGCTCGAAGCGTTGCAGGGTGTGGTTGGGCCGGTGGTGCGGATTCGCGTCGAACACCTGAACTAATCGTTTTGCGGCAAGGGCCCCACACGTTCGGCGGCCCTTGTTCAAGCACGCTCTAGAGGAGCCAGTCATGCGTTATATCAGCACCCGCGGCCAGGCACCGGCCCTGAATTTCGAAGACGTTTTGCTGGCCGGTCTGGCCACTGACGGCGGCCTGTATGTGCCGGAAAATCTGCCACGCTTCACCCAGGAAGAAATCGCGTCCTGGGCCGGCCTGCCGTACCACGAGCTGGCGTTCCGGGTCATGCGCCCGTTCGTCACCGGCAGCATCCCGGATGCGGATTTCAAGAAGATCCTGGAAGAAACCTACGGCGTGTTTTCCCACAGCGCCATCGCCCCGTTGCGTCAACTGAACGGCAACGAATGGGTCCTGGAGCTGTTCCACGGCCCGACCCTGGCGTTCAAGGATTTCGCCCTGCAACTGCTGGGTCGCCTGTTGGACTACGTGTTGGAAAAACGCGGCGAGCGCGTGGTGATCATCGGCGCCACTTCCGGTGATACCGGCTCGGCGGCGATCGAAGGTTGCAAGCACTGCGAAAACGTCGACATCTTCATCCTGCACCCGCACAACCGCGTGTCGGAAGTGCAGCGTCGGCAGATGACCACGATCTTCGGCGAGAACATCCACAACATCGCCATCGAAGGCAACTTCGATGACTGCCAGGAAATGGTCAAGGCCAGCTTCGCCGACCAGAGCTTCCTCAAGGGCACGCGCCTGGTGGCGGTGAACTCGATCAACTGGGCGCGGATCATGGCCCAGATCGTCTACTACTTCCATGCGTCCCTGCAGTTGGGCGGCCCGGCGCGTTCGGTGTCGTTCTCGGTGCCCACCGGCAACTTCGGCGACATCTTCGCCGGTTACCTTGCCCGCAACATGGGCCTGCCGATCAACCAGTTGATCGTCGCCACCAACCGCAACGACATCCTGCACCGCTTCATGAGCGGCAACCAGTACGTCAAGGAAACCCTGCACGCCACGCTGTCGCCGTCGATGGACATCATGGTGTCGTCGAACTTCGAACGCCTGCTGTTCGACATGCACGGTCGCAACGGCGCTGCCCTGGCTGGCCTGATGGACAGCTTCAAGCAAGGTGGCGGCTTCAGCGTCGAGCAAGAGCGCTGGACCGAAACCCGCAAGCTGTTCGATTCCCTGGCCGTGGACGATGCACAAACCTGCGAGACCATTGCCGAAGTCTACGCCCAGACCGGCGAGCTGCTGGACCCGCACACCGCCATTGGCGTCAAGGCCGCGCGGGAATGCCGCCGCAGCCTGGACATCCCGATGGTGATTCTCGGCACCGCGCACCCGGTCAAATTTCCGGAAGCGGTAGAGAAGGCCGGTGTTGGCAAAGCGCTGGAATTGCCGCCGCACCTTACCGACCTGTTTGAACGCGAAGAGCGTTGCACGGTGTTGGCCAATGACCTGAAAGCGGTGCAGGCGTTTGTCAGCCAGCATGGCAATCGCGGCAAGCCACTCTGAGCCAACGGCTTTACGTGGTAGCTCAAGCCCGTCCTCGTGACGGGCTTTTTCATTCTGGCGAGCCATACTTGCGCGGCGACCAACAAGAATAATTAAGGAAACCCAACTGGTGTATTTATCGACCCGCGCGTGTGTGTGGCTGGCAGGTGTGCTGTTGCTTTTGCAGGGTTCGGCAAGCCTTGCGGCTGTCAGCCTGCCGTTCAAGCTGGTGCCGGCGTTCATTGCCCTGGAGCCCATGCCCCTGACGGCCAGCGAGCAGCAATGGCTGGCGGCGCATCGGCCGTTGAGGGTGGGCATCTCGATTGATGACTATCAGCCGATTGATATCACCCGCGACCGCAATCGCTACCAGGGCATCAGCGCCGATTACCTGAGCCTGATCGGCGCGCGCCTGAATGCACCGATGCAAGTGCTGGGCTTCGCCGAACGGGCGCAGGCGGTGGAAGCCTTGCGTAACGGCACCATCGATATTCTCACCAGCGCCAACGGTTATGAGCGTGACGTACCGGGGCTGCGCTTTAACGACGATTACATGCCGGACCGTTCGGTGGTGGTTGTGCGCCGGGACGACACCACCCAGAACGAAGACCTCAATGACAAGAAGCTGGTGTTGCTGGACGGCTACGCCAACGTCAAGAACGTCCATCAAGCGTATCCCGGCAGCCACATCATGCTGGCACCGAACCTCTACAGCGGCCTCGAAGCGCTGAAACAAGGCGATGCCGATGCGTTTATCGGCAACGAAGTGATTGTGCGCGCCTACAAGTCTTTGCGGCCCTACCTGGGCTTGCAGATCAAGGTAGAAAGCCGCCTGGCGCCCATTGGTTTTGCCTTTGCCACACGGGAGGCCGACCCGTTGCTGGGAGCGATGATGGACCAGGCGCTGGCGAGTATCGATGACTCAGTGCGTCGGGAAATCCTCGCGCGCTGGACCACCGGCCTGGGCGTCGGCATGGCCGCCGAGCGCATCGCGTTGTCGGCTCGGGAGCGGGCCTGGGTGCTCCAGCATCCCCATGTGGTGGTGGCGTCCCAGCAACTCTCGCCTTACGTATTCAAGGACAAGGACGGCCAATGGGTAGGGCTGAATGTGGACTTGCTCAACCGCATTTCACGCATGACCGGCCTGCAGTTCGTCATGGAGGATGTGACTTCCACGGCGCAAACCCTGGCGTTGCTGGAAACGGGCAGGGCGGACATGAACACCACCCTGGCCGAGAATCAGGAGCGCAAGGCATTCCTGAATTTCAGCCATGGTTTCGGGGGTTCCGGATGGGTGTTTATCCAGCGCGCGGATGCGCCGCCAGTGGCCAGTTTGAGCGAGCTGTCAGGCAAGGTCCTGGCGCTGCCGGCGCGCCATGTCCTGGAGGGGTACATTCGTCGCGAGCACCCCGAGATCAAGCTGCACTCGGTGGATAACTACGCACAGGCCCGTGAGCTGGTAACGCAGGGCCGCGCGGCGGCGACTATCCAGAGTGAAGTGGAAGTGCAGAGTTACCCGGCCGATGAATTGCGCATCGGTCGCAGTGTCGAGGGCAAGTGGTCGGCCAATAGTCTCTCGGTGCGCAAGGATCAACCCGAGCTGCTGAGCATTTTGAACAAGGCCTTGGAAGCCCTGCCGGTAGCGGAATTGAGCGCCCTGCGTTTGCGTTGGCTGGGTACCGTGCCGGTCCCGGTGCCCGCCTGGCAACGGGTGCCACCGTGGGCGTATTGGACGGTCGCCATGGCGTTGCTGTTTGTGCTGGTGTCCCTGGTCTGGAACAGCCGGCTCAAGCGCCAGATTCGCCAACGCCTTCAAGCCGAGCAGCGGCTCAACGACCAGTTGGCATTCAAGCGCGCGTTGCTGGATGGCATGCCCAACCCGGTATTTGTGCGTGATCTGGAAGGGCGCCTGGTGACCTGCAACACCCGCTATGAGCAACAGTTGAACACCCGGCGTGAGCAGATCCAGGGCCTGACGCTGATGGAAAGCGGATTGATGCCTGACGCAACGGCCGCGCGCCTGCATGCCGGCCATATGGAGCAGTTGGCGACCCAGCAGTCGCTGTTCGTCGACCGGCAACTGGAGTTCAACGGCGGGGCGTTTCATGTCTATCAGTGGACGGTGCCGTTCTTTGACGCCAAGGGCCAATTGCAAGGGTTGCTCGGTGGCTGGATCGACATCAACGAGCGCAAGATCCTGGAGCACCAACTGATGGATGCGCGCCAGGCTGCTGACGAAGCGAACTACGCGAAAAGTGCCTTTCTCTCGACCCTGAGCCATGAGATTCGTACACCGATGACTGCCATTATCGGTCTGCTTGAATTGGAGCAGGAGCGTGCCCTGGCCGAAGGCAAACCGGTGTCTGAAGCGCTGCGGGTAGCCCATCGCTCGGCGCGGGAATTGATTGCCTTGATGGGGGAC
Source organism: Pseudomonas sp. 32A (assembly GCF_052682255.1). Classification (NCBI taxonomy): domain Bacteria; kingdom Pseudomonadati; phylum Pseudomonadota; class Gammaproteobacteria; order Pseudomonadales; family Pseudomonadaceae; genus Pseudomonas; species Pseudomonas sp. 32A. Next base: position 1,051,377 of record NZ_JBQYLY010000001.1, read on the forward strand.
AGCCTGGACTTGGCGAAGATTGAAGCCGGTCATCTGCAACTGGCGCCGCAGACCACTGACTTGAAAGCATTCTTTGAGGGCATACAGCGGCTGTTTGAAGCCATGGCGCAGAAAAAGGGCCTGCACTTGACTCTTTCCTTCGATCCCGCAGCGCAAGGGTACTACTGGTTCGACCCGCTGCGCCTGCGCCAGGTGATCCATAACCTGTTGGGCAATGCGATTAAATTCACCCAGCACGGCGAGGTTCGGGTCAGTGTCGCGCGCAAGCTCGACCAGGCGGGAGCTGAATACTTGCATATCTGCGTGGAGGACAGCGGCCTGGGTATCAGCATCGAGCAGCAGGCGCGGGTGTTCAAGCCGTTTATCCAGGTCAGCGCGCTGACGGCTGCGGAGCACGGTGGTACGGGGCTGGGCTTGAGCATCTGCCAGCAATTGGTGGAGTTGATGGGCGGCAGCATCACCTTGAGCAGTGTGGTGGGGCAGGGCACGGTGGTGTGCATCGAGCTGTACCTGGACCGGGTCAGCAGCGACGACGTGCCGGCGGCACCTGCGGTGTCGCCGCCCGTCGCCGGCCGCAGCCTGTCGGTGCTGGTGGTGGATGACCTGCCGGCCAACCGTCTGGTACTGGTTCAGCAGTTACAGTTCCTTGGCCATCAGGTGGTGGCCGTCGACTCCGCCGAGGCTGCCTTGCAGCATTGGCGCAACGAGGTGTTTGATCTGTTGGTCACCGACTGCAACATGCCGGGCATGTCCGGCTACGCCTTGAGCGAGGCCATCCGCCGGCTTGAAGCCCAGGAGCAACGGCCACGCCTGGCGCTGGTGGGGTGCACGGCAAATGCCCAGGATGACGAACAGCAGCGCTGCCGGGAGGCGGGAATGGATGAACTGCTGGTCAAGCCCGTGACCCTTGAACACTGGACGCGCGTGCTCGCCCGGGTGGCGCCTTCGCGTTCTTTCAGTATCGAGACCCTGCGCACCATGACCCAGGCCGACGGACCGGTTTTGCAGCAGATGTTGCAGGAGCTGGCGAGGAGTCTTGAGCAGGAACAAAGCGTGATGACCGCCGCCATGGCGGACCACGATCAGGCCCGGCTGGTCGCCTCGTTGCACCGTCTGAAGGGCATATGCTGCCTGGTAGACGCGTTGTCGCTGGCCAAGGCCTGCGTGGCGCTGGAAGGTTGTATTCGGGAGCAGCGCAACACTGAGTTTGAAAGGCATTGGTTAGCGCTGCGCGAAGCATTGATCGAGTTCCGGTGCGAGCTTGATGCCTGTCTGGATCAGTCCGAATAAGACATGTCCTATGGGGAAGGTGCGGGGTTTTGACTAGTCTGTGCGCCCTCGCTTCTCCCCGGTAAAGTTTTCATGCGTTCCCTCAAAGTCCTGATCCTCGAAGATAACCCGTTCCAACTGATGGCCCTGCATCAGATGCTCAATGCCAACGGCGTATTCAATGTACGCACTGCCGAAACGGTTGACGCCGCTCGGCAGTCACTGGAGAGCAAGGGCGCGGTAGACATTGCGATTTGCGATCTGTACCTGGAACAGGGCGATGGCCTGGAGCTGATCCGTGAACTGGCTGAACGTCGCCAGGCTCAGGTGTTGATCTTGTTGAGCAACGCCGAGCCCGAGGTGTTGGAGGGCGTGGCGAACATGGCGCGGCAGTTGGGGCTCAACGTGCTCGGCTGCTTGCCCAAGCCCGCATCGGCAAAGTTGATCGGGCAAGTCCTGACGGCGTGCCAGGAACGCCTGCGGCCCGGGCCGGCGGCGATGTCCTGGGAGCAGGTGCGCCAGTTGCTGGGTTTGAGCGACATCGAGGTGTTGCCACCTTCAGCCGATCTGAGCCAGGCGGTTATCGCACGCTGTGGCACGGTCTGGTATCAGCCCATCGTCAGCCAGGCGGGTGCGTTGCAAGGTGTTGAAGCGCTGGCGCGTTGGCAGCTGCCTGAAGGTGAGCTGTTGCTGCCTGACGAGTTTCTGCCGGTGCTGGAGTTTGCCGGAATGGAAGAGGCGTTTACCTGGCACGTGTTGGAGCAAGCGCTGGGCCTGGCGGCACACGTCATGCGCGAGACCGGCCAAGCGCTGCCGGTGGCGGTGAATATCCCGGGGCGAATGCTGGAGCGCGCGCACTTTCCCCAGGTGCTGCAAGGCTTGCTGCAACTTCACGGCGTGCCCGCTCATGGCCTGACCCTGGAACTGGTTGAAACCTCGCGCTTGAACACCGACAGCGCCCACGTCACCGGCTTGCTGCGTTTGCGGATGATGGGGTGCAAGCTGTCCATTGGCGATTTCGGCGTGGGTGGCACCAGCCTGCAACGCTTGCTGGAATTGCCCTTCAGCGAATTGAAGATCCCGCCGGCGTTTGCCAGCGGCATGGCCAAGGACGATCGCAAGGCAGCAGTGGTTGCCGGTGCCATGAGCATGGCGGGCCGACTGGGTGTGGGGGTGGTGGTGACCGGGGTTGAAAGTGCCGCCGATTATCACGCGGTGAGTGAGCTGGGGGCTGCGTGGTTGCAGGGCTGCTTTATCGCCCGGCCCATGGATGTCGAGGCGCTGAAACAGTGGATCGCGTTTCAGGCTAGGCCAGCCCGTGTTCCTGCACATAGATAAACAGCGCGGCGTCGTTGCTCAGGCCCAGCTTGCGCATGGCGCTGACTTTTTGCGCGCTGACGGTCTGCTTGCTGCGATGAAGATTCGCGGCGATCTCGCCTACCGTCAAGCCGCCGGCCAGCAGGCGGATGACTTCCAGTTCACGGGGTGACAGTTGATCCTGGGAGTGCACGCGCTCGACGCCTGCCAGGTTCAGTGACTGACTGATGGTCTGGGCCACATAACGTCGCTGCTGGCGCACCTGACGGATCGCCTCAGGCAATTCGTCTGCGAGACTGGCCTTGCTCAGCAGGCCCATGACGCCCAGCTCCAGGATGGCGTGGAACAGGCCAGCGTTGTTCAGCATGGTCACCACCACGATGGGCAGGGTCGGGTGATGCCGGCGCAGTTGCTCGATCAGGCGCAAGCCATCGGCCTGGGGCTCGGCGGGCATCATGAAGTCGGTGACCAGTACGTCGCAGGTGCAGTGTTGCAGTAGCTCGGCAAGGGCTTGGGGGGAATTGGCTTCACCGACGATGGTCAGCCGTTCGTCACGTTCCAGGACCGCACGCAGACCGATGAGGAAAATCGGATGGTCGTCGGCGAGGACGATGCGCAATGGCTTATCAGACGCTTCTTTCAATACAGGCTCCCGGGGTAATTTGGGGATTCTAGCCTGTTAACGCAGGAGAGGCTCTGAAGGTGCGGTTTTACAAAGGGGTAAAAAAACGCCGCATTCCCGTCCTTGGGTCAGCGGCGTTTTTCGTTTCTGGCAGGCCCGGCCGGAGCGATCGTTTATGCGAGTAGTTTTTGCGCCACTGCCATTACGGTTCCGACAGCCGTGAAGAAGCCGATGGCGATACCAACGGGATACCAGAAATTCTCTCGGGTTATCTTGTGGGATTCTGCGTTGAGCTTGCGTTGCTCGGCATAAATTCGTGATATGTCAGCGTGAATTTTCTCTAGTACAGCCTGCTCTTTGTTGTGTTCCAGCATGGTCGTCATCCTTCGAAATGGGGGCTTTTGATAGGCCTGTGTGGCAGCGTGACCCGTACTGACCGAGTATAGAATTCACCCTCGGCATCAGCGCCAAAACGGCAACTCATTGAGTAAGCAGTTATGTGCTGCCGTTTTTTGCTTGTCATGTTGCAAGCGCATGCTGGACACGTCATCCCCCGCCAACCCTTGAAAGACGAAAAAGCGAACTTTCCTACGACACAAATAGTCACTTAGGATAGATGCAGCTCCCGTTTACACGATTGTTCCCGAACTATTGAGTGGTGATCGAGATGGAAAGTATCAGCCTATTGCTCGGTGAAGCACTGAGCCCTTATCAGGTCACGCTGACCACCTCGGGTGTGCAGGGCGAATGCCTGGTAACCGTAAAGAATCCGGCCGGTGCCATCGTGGTCGAACGTGAAGTCGACCAGGCGCAATTGACCGACAAGCGTGCGTTGGTGGATGTGGTGGACTGTTTGCACCGCGACCTGATGATTGCCGAAGGACGCCTGGAACCCTCGGTCATGGCGGCTCTGCGCAACGCGGCCCTGACTCGGCCGAACGCCTGCGCATGAAGATTTATTTTTGTTGGGAACCTTCCTGCGGTAAGGCGAGTCAGACTTTGTAACAGCGAGACCAAGCATTGTGCTCCGGTGCTTGTGGCTCGTTGTTACTGGTCTTTGTAGGCCCTTATTAACCCCGAGTTGTCTCCCCACTGCTCGGGGTTTCTTTTTGCCCGCGATTTGTCAGTGCCTCGGGGCATCCTGGAAAAACGTCGGCTTGTCTTGCAGGTATTGCTCACGCATGACCGGGTCGAGCCAAGAGGCGTAGGACTGCCGCAGTTGCTCCTGCGGGATCTCGCGCAGTACCTGATCGATGCGCTCGATAGCCTCGCGCCCTGCTGCTGTATCCGTGCAGCCGATATGGGTCAGTTGATAGGGCGGGGTGCCCTTGATGGGATAAAAGATCAGCTCCTGGGGATCGATGCCCTGTTGCAGCGCCTGATAGCGAACTTCTGCCCAGTAACCCAACACCGCCTCCAGCCGCTCCTTTCGCTGCATTTGCAGCAGACTGCCGAGGGCGTCATTGCCGTAGTGCGGTGCCAGCTTGTGATCACTGGCGTGCTTGAGCGCTTCATCGATAAGGGCGCCGTAACTGCGTTCGGCGATAATGCCAAGGCGCGCATCCCGTGCATTCAAAAACGCCTCCAGGTCAAACATTCCATCCACCACAAATGGCGCCAGCGCTGCCCGCTGACTTTGGCGGATGGTCACCCCATTGCTCACCGTCGCAAAGGCCTGGGCGGAAAATACAACGGTTTTTGCGCGTTCTGCTGTCCGCAGCAGCGACGGGTCACACGTCAGCGTGCCCGGGTCGCGGAGCATTTGCATGCCGCGGGCGCGGTTCACGTGAAGCGTCCTGTGTCGATACTCCGGCATATGCTCGGCGAGCATCGGCAGCAATTGGTCGAGGGCTCCCTGGCCCTTTTGCGGGCCGTCGAAAATGGTCACGGGCGGCAGGTCACGCAGCAGCCAGGTCAAGGTCTCCTGAGCCTGGCTCGACAGCGGCCAAGCCCCGAGGAGTGAACCCAGGAGGCATAGACGAATGATGAAGCGCGGCGCCATCAGATCGCGCCATTCTCACGCAGGCGGGTAATGGCGGCTGCGTCGTAGCCCAACTCATTGAGCACCATTGCGTTGTGTTCACCCAACTGTGGTCCGACCCACTCACAACTACCCGGCGTGTCTGAAAGTTTGGGCACGATACCGGGCATCTTGAAGTCCTTGCCGCCTGGAAGCTGGGCCTTGAGGAACATTTCGCGGGCGAGAAACTGCGGGTCTCCCAGCATGTCCTCAGCGCTGTAGATACGACTGGCGGGCACTTCGGCCTTGTTCAGTTGCTCCACCACTTGCTCCAGCGGCAGCGAGTTGACCCAGCGATCAATCACCCCATACAACTCATCGCGCCGACTGTCGCGGCCATCGTTGCTGGCCAGGGCCGGGTCATTGGCCAGGTCGTCCCGACCAATGGCCGACATAAACCGCTTGAAGATCGCATCGCCATTGGCGCCGATCTGCACATGCTTGCCATCCTGGCTGGTGTGGATCGAGGACGGCGTGATGCCGGGCATGATGTTGCCGGTACGCTCGCGGATAAAGCCAAATACGTCGAACTCCGGGATCATGCTTTCCATCATCGCGAAGATTGCTTCATACAGCGCCACATCCACGACCTGGCCGAGCCCACCGTTCACTTCACGATGACGCAGGGCCATCAATGCCCCAATCACCGCCCACAAGGCCGCAATTGAGTCGCCGATGGAAATCCCGGTGCGCACCGGCGGGCGGTCCTCGAAACCGGTGATGTAACGCAGACCGCCCATCGACTCGCCCACCGCGCCAAACCCTGGCTGGTCCTTCATCGGCCCGGTCTGGCCAAAGCCCGAGAGGCGCACCATCACCAGTTTCGGGTTCAGGGCGTGCAGGGTTTCCCAGCTCAGGCCGAGTTTTTCCAGCACGCCAGGGCGAAAGTTCTCGATCAAAATGTCGGCGTCCGCCAACAGTTGCTTGAGGATCGCCAGGCCGTCCGGGTGTTTCAGGTTCAGGGTCAGGGATTTCTTGTTGCGCGCCTGCACAAACCACCACAGCGATGTACCTTCATACAGCTTGCGCCACTTGCGCAGCGGGTCGCCGCCATCCGGGGATTCGACCTTGATCACCTCGGCGCCGAACTCGGCACAGATGCGGGACGCGAACGGGCCGGCGATCAAGGTGCCAAGTTCGATGACTTTCAGGCCGGCAAGTGGTTTGGCGGTAAACGACATGAGGAACCTTTCGGGCAGGGCTGGGATGTGAGCCTTTTAACATAGGCGAGTCGCGCAGTGATAAGGATGATGCAGCGCAGGATTCGTTGAATCAGCTCACCATCGGTTAGACTTGCCGCCTTTCCCTGTCTCTAGAAGTCCGTTCATGGCCCAGCCGTCCACGACCTACAAGTTTGAACTCAACCTCACCGACCTTGATCGTTCGGTGTACGAGAGCGTCAAGCAGACCATCGCCCGCCACCCTTCGGAAACCGAAGAGCGCATGACCGTGCGTTTGCTGGCCTACGCCCTTTTCTACAACGAACAGTTGTCTTTTGGTCGTGGCCTGTCAGATGTAGACGAGCCAGCGTTGTGGGAAAAAAGTCTGGATGATCGCGTCCTGCACTGGATCGAAGTCGGCCAGCCGGATGCGGACCGTCTGACCTGGTGTTCCCGTCGTACCGAACGCACCACCTTGCTGGCCTATGGCAGCTTGCGCGTCTGGGAAGGCAAAGTGGTGCCGGTGGCGAAAACCCTGAAAAACGTGAGCATCGCCGCCGTACCCCAGGAAATCCTGGAAGTGCTGGCCAAGGACATGCCCCGGGTGATCAAGTGGGACGTGATGATCAGCGAAGGCACGATCTTCGTGACCGATGATCGTGGCCAGCACGAAGTCCAGCTGGAATGGCTGGCTGGCGAGCGCGGCTGAAACGTCGACAGGTCGAATGTGGGAGCTGTCGAGCTTCAGCGAGGCCGCGATGCAGGCGCTGCGGTCTGACAGGTACACCGAGGTGATCCTGTCGCAGCCTCGCTGGGGCTCGACAGCTCCTACAAGGGATCACCGCTAATTTTCAACATTAAAGAGAAGCTTCCGTCACCCCATGCGTATTGATCCTCGCCCGTTGCCTGCCGTCCTGCCATTCCTCGGTGAATTGCCACCGTTGTTGACCCGTCTCTACGCCGCACGCGGGGTGCAATCGGAAGCCGAGCTGGATAAAAGCCTGGCGCGGCTGATTCCGTATCAGCAGCTCAAGGGCATCGATGCCGCCGTGGACCTGCTGGTGACGGCCCTGGAACAGCGCCAGCGGATCCTGATCGTGGGTGACTTCGACGCCGACGGCGCCACCGCCAGCACCGTGGGCACCCTGGGCCTGCGCTTGTTGGGTGCCGCCCATGTCGATTACCTGGTGCCCAACCGTTTTGAGTACGGCTACGGCCTGACCCCGGAAATCGTCGCCGTGGCCTTGCAGCGCGAGCCACAGCTGCTGATCACCGTGGACAACGGCATCTCCAGCGTCGAAGGCGTGGCGGCGGCGAAAGCGGCGGGGCTCAAGGTACTGGTCACCGACCACCACTTGCCCGGCGATGAACTGCCGGCGGCGGATGCGATCGTCAACCCGAACCAGCCGGGCTGTGAATTTCCCAGCAAGGCGTTGGCCGGTGTAGGCGTGATCTTCTACGTGCTGATGGCCCTGCGCGCGCGTTTGCGCAGCCTTGGCTGGTACGAGAACAAGCCGCAGCCGAACATCGGCGAACTGCTGGACCTGGTGGCCCTGGGCAGCGTGGCCGACGTGGTCCCGCTGGACGCCAACAACCGCATCCTGGTCTATCAAGGCCTGGAACGCATTCGTGCCGGTCGCGCTCGCCCGGGGATCAAGGCGATCCTCGAAGTGGCCAAGCGCGATCACGCGCGCATCACCTCCACCGACCTCGGGTTTATCCTCGGCCCGCGCCTGAACGCCGCCGGTCGCCTGGATGACATGAGCCTGGGCATCGAATGCCTGCTCACCTCGGATTTCGCCGCCGCCCGGGAAATGGCCGCGCAGCTGGACGGCATGAACCAGGACCGCAAATCCATCGAGCAAGGCATGCAGCGTGAGGCCCTGGCGCAGCTCAAGGACTTGCCGGTGGAATCGATGCCGTATGGCTTGTGCCTGTTCGACCCGGAGTGGCACCAGGGCGTGATCGGCATCCTCGCCTCGCGGATGAAAGAGCGCTACTTCCGCCCGACCATCGCCTTTGCCGATGCCGGGGATGGCCTGCTCAAGGGCTCCGGGCGTTCCGTGCCGGGCTTTCATATCCGTGACGCGCTGGCCGTGGTGGCCAGCCAGCACCCAACGCTGATCGCCAAGTACGGCGGCCACGCCATGGCGGCGGGGCTGACTTTGCCCGAGGCCAACTTCCCCCTGTTCGCCGAAGCCTTTGACGCCGAAGTGCGCCGCCAACTGCGTGAAGAAGACCTGACGGGCCGGCTGCTGTCCGACGGCACCCTGGCGGTTGAAGAGTTTCACCTGGAACTGGCCCGCGCCCTGCGAAATGCCGGGCCGTGGGGCCAGCATTTCCCCGAGCCGTTGTTTCACGGGGTGTTCCAGTTGGTGGAGCAGCGGGTCGTCGGTGAGCGCCATCTGAAAGTGGTGCTCAAGAGCGAATGCGGTTCGGTGAAGCTCGATGGCATCGCCTTCGGCATCGACCGCGAGATCTGGCCCAACCCGACCATTCGCTGGGTGGAACTGGCCTACAAGCTCGACGTGAACGAGTTCCGTGGCCAGGAAACCGTGCAACTGATGATCGCGCATATCGAGCCACGCTGAACCCTGTGCAATCCTCTGTTGTCGACTAGTCTCTAAGCACTGTGTGATCGGTCTTGTGACCTTGTCTTATTTCAGCCCGCCGGGGACGGGTTTTTCGTCGACCTTTCAAACAGAACCCTGGAGCCTGCCCACTGCATAAAAGAGGTGCCCCATGAGTCTGCTGCTTGAACCCTATACCCTGCGCCAACTGACCCTGCTCAACCGCATCGCCGTATCACCGATGTGCCAGTATTCCAGCGTCGATGGCCTGGCCAATGACTGGCACCTGGTGCACCTCGGCAGCCGTGCCGTCGGCGGCGCCGGGCTGATCTTTACCGAGGCCACCGCTGTGACCGCCGATGGCCGCATCACCGCCCAGGACCTGGGCCTGTGGAACGACGAACAGATCGAACCCCTGCAACGCATCACGCGCTTCATTAACGCCCAGGGCGCGGTGGCCGGCATTCAACTGGCCCACGCCGGGCGCAAGGCCAGCACGCACCGGCCATGGATCGGCAAGCACGGCAGCGTCAAACCGGAAGACGGCGGTTGGGTGCCGGTGGGCCCATCACCGATTGCCTTCGATCCGCAGCACACTTCACCCAAGCAACTGGACGAAGGGCAGATCCAACAAGTGATCGCCGACTTTGTTGCTGCCGCCAAGCGTGCGTTGACCGCCGGTTTCAAAGTGGCGGAAATCCACGCAGCCCATGGCTACCTGCTGCATCAGTTTCTTTCGCCCCTGAGCAACCAGCGTCAGGACCAGTACGGCGGCTCGTTCGAAAACCGCATCCGCCTGGTGCTGCAAGTGACCACGGCGGTGCGTGAAGCCTGGCCGCAAGAGCTGCCACTGTTCGTGCGGGTTTCAGCCACCGATTGGGTCGAAGACGGCTGGAACCCGGATGAAACCGTCGAACTGGCGCGCCGTCTGAAAGACCTGGGTGTCGACCTGATTGACGTCTCCTCCGGCGGTACGGCGGCCAATGCGGAAATTCCTACCGGCCCCGGTTACCAGACCCGCTTCGCCGAGCGTGTGCGCAAAGAGTCGGGGATTGCCACCGGCACCGTGGGCATGATTACCGAGCCCGCCCAGGCCGAACATATCCTGCGCACGTGCCAGGCGGATATCATCTTCCTCGCCCGCGAGCTGTTGCGTGACCCGTACTGGCCACTGCATGCCGACGATGACCTGGGTGGGCGCAAGGCAACTTGGCCGGCGCAGTATCAGCGGGCAACCCATCGCGACCAGCCGATTCATGAGTCGGATTTGCGGGATTGATCTGCACAGCAATCCTGGTAAACATAAAAGCCCGCCCTTGAACCGGCGGGTTTTTTATTGGCTTCAACACCGGAGGAACCCATGTTGCACCTGATCTGCGGCAAAATCGCATCCGGCAAATCGACCCTGACCCAGCAGTTGTCGCAGGCTCCCCAGACGGTATTGATCAGCGAGGATGAGTGGCTGGCATGCCTTTATCCCGGACAGATCCAGGCCCTGGGCGACTACGTGCGCTGCACCGGCCACCTGCGCGATGCGTTGACGGCCCATATCATCTCACTGCTCAAGGCTGGCATCTCAGTGGTGCTGGATTTTCCCGCCAACACCCTGGCCAGCCGTCGCTGGATGCGGTCTTTGTTCGAGGGCGCGGGCGCCGATCACCAATTGCATTACCTGGACGTGCCGGACGAGGTCTGCAAGGCGCGCTTGCGTGCGCGCAACGCTGCGGGCACCCACGCGTTCGAAACCAGTGACGCCCAGTTCGACCTGATCACCGGCTATTTCGAAGCGCCCCGTCTGGAGGAAGGCTTCAACATTATTCGCTATGAGCCGTCGGGGAGTGACGTGGGATAACGCTGTAGGTCATTGCCCTATAAGTACTTTTTTAAGTGATTACTCTAAAAAAGTCCCACGCCCGGCAAGATAGTTTCTACGCTTACAGTAAGTCTGATTTCTGGCCCAGGAAGTCAGTCCGTTGGTACCCGCAGGCATTGCGGTTGCGGGACAAGGTTATGGGCAACCAGGAGCAGTTGATTGATACGAGGAGACAGTCCATGGCCAAGTCTTATGGTGTTGCGGGTGTTGTGTCGTCCTTTCTGGCCCGACGGATGTCGTTGCGTAGCCGGCGGTTGAGTTCGGACGAGGCGGAATTGCTGGAACAGTACCGCGCCCTGACCGAGAGTGATCAGGTGGCGATGCGGTACTTGATCGGGGCGATGAAGAGTATTTCGCGGTTTTGAAAGCGCCGAAGGGATGTTCCCACGCAAGCGTGGGAACATTCGGTATCAGGTGTACTTGCGCTTGTCTGGCGCGGGCGGGAAGTACTGGTACAGCCAGGTTTCGCTCAAGGTACGGTCCTGGGTGCGGATGAACAGCCGCAGTTCAACCGGCTCGACACTGTCGCTGGTCGGGTACCAGTCAAACAGGATTCGATAACCCTTGATGGCATCCAGCACCAATACGCTGAAGTCTTTGACCTCGCCATGGGAGCACGTCACCACCGGCTCGATCCCGGTGCCTTCTGGCAAACGATCCAGCCCGCCGCCGTTGAAGTCCACCGCAAAGCGCCGCGCCCAGACTTCAGGGTAATGCTCGCCCGGTGCCCAACCTTCGGTGAAACCGCCCATGCCCGAACGGGTGGCATTGACCTTCGCCAGTGATGTGCTGACCGGCGGCAGGGCGCTCCAGTAGAGCTTGTAGCCATAGTTCAGGGATTCACCGGCTGCCACGGGTTTCTTCGGGGTCCAGAAGGCCACGATGTTGTCCAGGGTTTCGCCGGTTGTAGGAATTTCCAGCAGGTCGATAGAGCCTTCGCCCCACGAGGTTGTAGGTTCTACCCACAGGCTTGGGCGCTTGCTGTACCAGTCCACGGTGTCCTGGTAGCTGGCGAACTCATGGTCGGTCTGCACCAGGCCGAAGCCTTTCGGGTCTTTGTCGGCAAACGCGTTGAATTGCAGGGTGGCCGGGTTGTTCAGCGGGCGGCAGATCCACTCGCCATTGCCGCGCCACATGGCCAGGCGATCCGAGTCGTGGATTTGCGGGTGGATGGTGTCGCACATCCGCCGCTCAACCGTGCCGCAGCTGAACATGCTGGTCATCGGCGCGATGCCCAGTTGTTCGATGGCGGTGCGCGCGTTGATGTGGGCGTCGATGCCCATCACCACCTGGTTGGCCTGGCAGTCGATATCGAAGCGGTAGGCACCGGTAGCGCTTGGCGAATCCAGCAGGGCGTAGACCACGAAGCGGGTGCTGTCCTTGTCCGGGGTTTCGAACCAGAACTTGGTGAAGTCCGGGAATTCCTCGCGCTTCTTCGCGTAGGTATCGATGGCCAGGCCGCGTGCGGAAAGGCCGTACTGGCCGGTGGAATCCACCGCGCGGAAGTAGCTGGCGCCGAGGAAGGACAGCACGTCATGGCGGTCCAGCTCCGGGGCCTTGAACAGCTTGAAGCCGGAGAAACCCAGGTCGCCGGTCAGTTGCTTGGTGTCTACCGTGGTTTTTTCATAGTTGAACAGCGAAGGGCGGAAGTGCACCTCGCGGGCCTGACGGGTTTTCGGGTCGACGCTGTACATGCGCACCGGCGTCTTGAAGCCCATGCCGACGTGGAAGAACTGCACGTCCAGCTGGCCGTTCAATTCTTTCCACAGCGAATGCTTGCCGTCGTAGCCGATGGCATTGAAATTCTGCGGGGTCATGGTCGCCAGGGTCGGCGGCAATACCTGTTTGGTGTCCTGGTAGCGATTGCCGGCCAGTTGCTTGGCCTGAATCTTCAGCGCCTCGAAATCGAAGGCCTGAGCCTCGCCATCAGCGGCGCGATTGCCCGCCCAGGCTTGGGCGGCCAGCAGGCCACTGGCCGACAGACCGGTGTAAGCCGCAATGGCCATGGACGCTTTGAGCAAATTCCTGCGGTGCATAAATACAACCTGTCGTGAACAATCCCGCGCCGTTCCTGGCACGTGCTGGATCAAGGAAAACGGTTCGGACATGCCTTCGGCCAAACGCAACGGACATTAAACAGATGCCAAATAGCTTAAGCGGTTCGGTGCGGAAGGAAAAATGATTGATGGCGGGTTGATGGCGTTGCATGTGAAACAAGACGTTTCTGCGAAGCGTTGTGGCGCGGAGCGTCACGAGAGGCATTCCCACGCAGAGCGTGGGAACGATCATTCACAGGGATTAGCCCACTTGCAGGCTGCGCTTGGCGTTGTCGAAGGTGGCAAGGATCATGTGCGCCTGGCGCAGGATTTGTTCGAGTGTATATCGTTTTAATTGAGGGGTAAGCGCGTTACATCTGGAAGCACTCTAGATCGGGGGTTTTTGGCACTTAGTTTTACGCTGGGGGCCTATTGGTCCTGTGAACCCTAGTTTCTGGAGGCTGTGAATGAATACCCGTGGATTGCTCGATCAACTGCTCAAATCCGGGCAGGACATGTTGCAGAACAAGGCTGGCGGGCAGCGCAAGTCAGATGACAAAGGTGCCCTTGGCGGCCTGCTGGGCAGCGGCGGGTTGGGTAGCTTGCTCGGCGGTGCCGGTGGTGGGGCCCTCGCGGCCGGTGCCATGGGGTTGTTGCTGGGTAACAAGAAAGCCCGCAAGTTTGGCGGTAAGGCGCTGACCTACGGTGGGTTGGCGGCGTTGGGGGTGATTGCCTACAAGGCGTATGGCAACTGGCAGGCGCAGCAGGCCAATGCGCCTCAGGGGGAGCCGCAGACCATTGATCGCCTGCCGCCGGCCCAGGTCGAGCAGCATAGCCAGGGGATTTTGAAGGCGCTGGTGGCCGCGGCCAAGGCTGACGGGCATGTGGATGAGCGGGAGCGGGCGTTGATCGAAGGGGAGTTTTTGAAGCTGGATAACGATCGTGAGTTGCAGCAGTGGCTGCATGCTGAGCTGAACAAGCCGCTGGATCCGGCAGATGTGGCTCGGGCTGCCAGCACTCCGGAGTTGGCTGCCGAGATGTATATCGCCAGTGTGATGTTGGTGGATGAGGAGAACTTCATGGAGAAGTCGTATCTCGATGAGTTGGCGCGGCAGCTTAAGTTGGAGCCTGGGTTGAAGGCTGAACTGGAGAAGCAGGTGCGTCAGGCTGTGGTGGTTTGATTGTGTACATATCCGTTTCTTCGGTAACGGCCACTTATGGTTTCGCTCTTACAGCGAGTCACTTTGCAAAAGCGGCAAAGTAACCAAAACGCTCTGCCCCGCCTGTCGGCACCTCGCCTAGGCTCGGTGTTCCCTCACTCCGGCATTGCTCCGCGGGCCGCCGCGACGGGCCATCCATGGCCCGGCGCGGCTAAACCGGCGTCCTGCCGGTTTACCCGCTCCGCAATACCTGCGTTCGGCCTCGGGCTTATTGGGGCAGTCAGATCAAAATCAAAAGCAAAAGCACAGCGGCCTCCCGGCCGGCTTGAGTGTTAAAAGCAAAGGCAAGATCCAGAGCGAAAACAGATCTGCTTTTCTGTGGGAGCGGGCTTGCTCGCGAAAAACCTGAGAGCGCCGCGTTCATCCAGAATGCCCGCGTCATCGTTAACGACCTTCGCGAGCAAGCCCGCTCCCACATTTTTTGGACCGTGCCCGCTTTAGATTTTGATTTTGCTCTTCAACACTCAAGCCGGCCGGGAGGCCGCTGTGCTTTTGATCTTGATTTTGATCTTAGGCGCCCCGTTAAACCACGCTGGCCGAACGCAGGCTTTGGAGCGTGGGTAACCTGGCAGGACGCCAGGTTAGCCGTCCTGGGCCAAGGATGGCCCATGACGGCGGCCCACGGTCCAAAGCCGGAGTGAGGGCACTCCGAGCCTAGGCGAGGAGCCGAGTGGTGGGGCAAGAGCGTTTTGCTTACTTTTGCGCTCTTCAAAAGTGAGCCGCTGTAAGAGCGGAACCATAGGTGGCCGTTACCGCAGCAACGGATATGCCCCCCCCCCCCCCCCCCCCCCCCCCCAAGAAAACTTTCCCCCCGAGCGTGACCCAGATCCCACAACCCGTTGATTAATGATGGCACCCGCTCAGCTATACTCCCCTCCATTTGAATGGCCCTCGAGGAATTACTGTGAAGAACTGGACCTTGCGCCAACGGATATTGGCAAGCTTTGCGGTCATCATCGCGATCATGTTGCTGATGGTAGTGGTCTCGTATTCACGCCTGTTGAAGATCGAAGCTGGCGAAGAGTCAGTCCGCGACGACGCAGTCCCCGGGGTCTACCTCAGCTCCATGATCCGCAGCGCCTGGGTCGACAGCTACCTCGACACCCTCGACATCATCGGCCTGCGCAAAGACAAGACACTCACCGAAGCCGACAAGGCCGACTACAAGTCCTTCGAAGCGCGCATCATCACGCAGATGGCCAATTACAAGGCAACCATCAACGGCGCTGACGATCAGGCCGAGTTCGATAAATTCGAAGCCCTGCACCAGGCCTACAACAAGGCATTGGCCACCGTAACCGACAATCTGCAACGCAATGACGTCGCCGCCGCCCGCAAAGTGTTCGACGAAGAGCTGACCCCGACCTGGACCGCAGGCCGCAAGAAGCTCAACGACATCATTACCGAAAACAAAAACGTCGCCGACCGCGCCACCAACGCCATCGACGACGCGGTGTCCGCTGCAAAAATCAGCATGGGCGTCTCCCTGATCCTCGCGATCCTCGCCGCCGGTCTCTGTGGCCTGCTGCTGATGCGCGCGATCATGGCGCCGATGAAACGCATCGTCGACATCCTCGAAGTCATGCGCACCGGCGACCTGAGCAAACGCCTGAACCTGGAACGCAAGGACGAATTCGGCGCGGTGGAAACCGGCTTCAACGACATGATGACCGAGCTCACTGCCCTGGTATCCCAGGCCCAACGCTCTTCGGTCCAGGTCACCACCTCGGTCACCGAGATTGCCGCCACCTCTAAGCAACAACAGGCCACCGCCACGGAAACCGCTGCGACCACTACAGAAATCGGCGCTACTTCCCGGGAAATCGCCGCCACGTCCAAGGACCTGGTCCGCACCATGACCGAAGTCTCCACCGCTGCCGACCAGGCCTCGGTAGCCGCCGGTTCCGGCCAGCAAGGCCTGGCACGCATGGAAGAAACCATGCACTCGGTGATGGGCGCGGCCGATCTGGTGAACGCCAAGCTGGCGATCCTCAATGAGAAGGCCGGCAACATCAACCAGGTGGTGGTGACCATCGTCAAGGTTGCCGACCAGACCAACCTGCTGTCCCTCAATGCCGCCATCGAGGCCGAGAAGGCCGGTGAATACGGTCGCGGGTTTGCCGTGGTGGCCACCGAAGTACGGCGCCTGGCCGATCAGACCGCCGTCGCCACTTATGACATCGAGCAGATGGTGCGCGAGATCCAGTCGGCGGTGTCGGCCGGGGTGATGGGTATGGACAAGTTCTCTGAAGAAGTGCGCCGTGGCATGTTCGAGGTGCAGCAAGTGGGCGAGCAGTTGTCGCAGATCATCCATCAGGTGCAGGCCCTGGCGCCGCGGGTGTTGATGGTCAACGAAGGCATGCAGGCCCAGGCCACCGGCGCGGAACAGATCAACCATGCGCTGGTGCAGTTGGGCGATGCCAGCAGCCAGACCGTAGAGTCGTTGCGCCAGGCCAGCTTTGCCATCGACGAGCTGAGCCAGGTCGCGGTCGGCCTGCGCAGCGGCGTGTCGCGTTTCAAAGTCTGATGAGCGACTTCGCGGCTAAACGCGGTGCCGTTGCGGCAGTGAAGAAAGCACTGTTCCTGGTGTTTCACATCGGCAATGAACGCTATGCCCTCAAGGCCACGGAAGTGGCCGAGGTACTGCCGCGCCTGCCGCTCAAGCCGATTGCCCATGCGCCTGTGTGGGTCGCCGGGATCTTTGCCCATCGCGGGGCGATGGTGCCGGTGATCGACCTCAGTGCCCTGACCTTCGGCACGCCGGCCCAGGCGCGCACCAGCACGCGCCTGGTACTGGTCAACTATCAGCCGGATGCACTGGCTCCGGCGCGCTGGCTGGGGCTGATCCTCGAACAAGCCACCGACACCTTGCGCTGTGATCCGGCAGAGTTCCAGCCCTACGGGCTCGACAACCGCGAAGCACCGTACCTGGGGCCGGTGCGCGAAGACGAGCATGGCTTGATGCAGTGGATTGGCGTGGCCGACCTGCTGACGGCCGATGTGCAGGCGCTGCTGTTTGCCGCCGGCGAGGAGGGCTGATGAGCAGTGATCAACGCTTCTTCGACTTCCTGAAAGAACGCATCGGCCTCGATGTGGCCTCGGTGGGCGAAGCGATCATCGAGCGTGCCGTGCGCCAACGCAGCCAGTCACTGAATGCGCAGACCGCAGATCAATACTGGCAGCAGTTGCTGGCCTCCACCGACGAACAGCAGGCGCTGATCGAAGCGGTGATCGTGCCCGAGACGTGGTTTTTCCGTTACCCCGAGTCGTTCGCCACTTTGGGCCGGCTGGCGGTCGCACGCCTGGCCGAAATCAAACACATGCGCGCCCTGCGGATCCTCAGCCTGCCATGTTCCACCGGCGAAGAACCCTATTCGATTGCCATGGCCTTGCTCGACGTCGGTCTGGCACCGCATCAGTTCAAGGTGCAGGGCATGGACGTCAGCCCGCTGTCGGTGGAGCGCGCCCGCCGTGGGGTGTACGGCAAGAATTCGTTTCGCGGCCAGGACATCGAGTTCCGCGATCGCCACTTCACCGAGCAAACCGACGGCTATCGAATTGCCGACCGGGTACGTGAGCAAGTGCGCCTGCAAGTGGGCAACCTGCTGGACCCCACGTTGCTGGCCAATGAGCCCAGCTACGATTTTGTGTTCTGCCGCAACCTGCTGATCTACTTCGATCAGCCCACCCAGAAGCAGGTGTTTGAAGTGCTCAAGGGCCTGACCCACGTCGACGGCGTGCTGTTTATCGGGCCTGCCGAAGGCAGCCTGCTGGGGCGCCTGGGCATGCGCTCGATGGGTGTGCCGCAGTCGTTTGCCTTCAGTCGCCACGCTGAACCTGCGCCGGAACCGGTATTTGTGCCGATGCCTGCGCCGATCCCCCAGCGCAGTGCCGCGCCTATCCCGACCAAGCCCCGGCCGTTCAGCACGATCAGCGCGCAACCCGTCGTTCCGATCAAACCGCCGCCCGCGCAGTCGGACGCTGCCGACCTGCTCAGCCAGATCGCAACCCTGGCCAATGAAGGCAAAAGCCTTGAGGCCCGTGCCGCCTGCGAGCGTTATCTGCAAACGCACCCGCCAGCAGCCCAGGTGTTTTATTGGCTGGGCCTGCTCAGCGATGTGGCCGGCAGCGCCCTGGAAGCCCAGGGTTATTATCGAAAAGCCTTGTACCTGGAACCCCAGCACCCGCAGGCTTTGATGCACCTGGCGGCGTTGCTCGAATCCCAGGGTGATGTCGCCGGCGCCCGCCGTTTGCAGGCCCGTGCCGCCCGCAGTGAGCGTAAACAATGACCCTGGATACCGCGCTGAACCTGGCCCTGGCCGACACCCAAGCCATCGACGACTGCTGGAACCGTATCGGCATTCACGGCGACAAGTCTTGCCCGTTGCTGGCCGAACACATCCACTGTCGCAACTGCTCGGTGTATTCCGCCGCCGCCACGCGCCTGCTCGACCGCTACGCCTTGCAGCAGGACGATCATCGTCACATAGCGGCGCCGGAAGTCGAAGGCGATGTGGTCACCCGTTCGCTGTTGATGTTCCGCCTCGGTGAAGAATGGCTGGGCATCGCCACCCGCTGTCTGGTGGAAGTGGCGCCGCTGCAACCGATCCATTCCTTGCCGCACCAGCGTTCGCGAGCCTTGCTGGGCGTGGCCAATGTGCGCGGCGCGCTGGTGGCGTGCCTGTCCCTGGTGGAGTTACTGGGGCTGGACGGCACCAGCAGCGGCCCCAGTGGCGGGCGAATCATGCCGCGCATGCTGATCATCGCGGCGCAGGACGGCCCGGTGGTGGTGCCGGTGGACGAAGTGGACGGCATCCATGCCATTGATGAACGCACCTTGAACGCGGCGTCTGCCTCGGGCACCCAGGCCAGCGCCCGCTATACCCAAGGCGTGTTGCAGTGGAAAGGCCGCAGCCTGCGCTGGCTGGACGAGGCGCAATTGTTGTCTGCCGTGACCCGGAGTCTCACATGACCCCCGACCAGATGCGCGACGCCTCGCTGCTGGAACTGTTCAGCCTGGAAGCCGACGCCCAGACCCAGGTGCTCAGCGCCGGTCTGCTGGCCCTGGAGCGCAACCCGACTCAGGCCGACCAGCTCGAAGCCTGCATGCGCGCCGCCCATTCCCTGAAGGGCGCGGCGCGGATTGTCGGGGTGGACGCCGGTGTCAGCGTCGCCCACGTGATGGAAGATTGCCTGGTCAGCGCCCAGGAAAGCCGGCTGTACCTGCTGCCGGAACATATCGACGCGCTGCTGCAAGGCACCGATTTGCTGATGCGCATCGCCACGCCGGGCAACACCGTGGGCGCGTCGGACATCGAGTCCTACGTGGCGCTGATGGAGCGTTTGCTCGACCCGTCGCAAAAAGTCGCGCCGCCCGTTGCGCCACCGCCAGCACCCGCGCCGGAACCTGAATTGTCGATGGAAGCGCTGCTGACCCTGCCGCCGGAGCCCGAACCCGCGCCGCCCGTCAGTGCCGAGCTGCCTCGCCAGAACAAGCGCATGACCGAAGGCGGCGAGCGGGTGCTGCGGGTCACCGCCGAACGCTTGAACAGCCTGTTGGACCTGTCCAGCAAATCCCTGGTGGAAACCCAGCGGCTCAAGCCTTACCTGGCCAGTTTGCAACGCCTCAAGCGCATCCAGAGCAACAGTGCCCGGGCTCTGGATAACCTCGACGGCCACCTCAAGACCGTCGACCTGAGCCTGGAAGCCCAGGAAGCCCTGGCCGACACCCGCCGCCTGTTGAGCGAGGCCCAGGCGTTGCTCGCGGAAAAAACCGCCGAAATCGATGAGTTCGGCTGGCAGGCCGGGCAGCGCGCCCAAGTCTTGTACGACACCGCGCTGGCATGCCGCATGCGACCGTTTGCCGACGTGTTGGCCGGGCAGGTGCGCATGGTGCGTGACCTCGGCCGCAGCCTCGGCAAACAGGTGCGCCTGGAAATCGAAGGCGAGAAGACCCAGGTCGACCGCGACGTGCTGGAAAAGCTTGAAGCGCCGCTGACTCACCTATTACGCAATGCCGTCGACCACGGCATCGAAATGCCCGAGCAACGCTTGTTGGCCGGCAAACCCGCCGAAGGCTTGATCCGCCTGCGAGCGTCCCACCAGGCTGGCCTGCTGGTGCTGGAACTGAGTGACGACGGCAACGGCGTCGACCTGGAGCGCCTGCGGGGCACCATCGTCGACCGGCATTTGTCGCCGCTGGAAACCGCCCTGCGCCTGAGCGAAGAGGAACTGCTGACGTTCCTGTTCCTGCCGGGGTTCAGCCTGCGGGACAAAGTCACCGAGGTTTCCGGGCGCGGGGTCGGTCTGGATGCGGTGCAGCATATGGTTCGCCAGTTGCGCGGCGCGGTGGTGCTGGAGCAAACGGCGGGGCAGGGCAGTCGCTTCCATCTTGAAGTGCCGTTGACCCTGTCGGTGGTGCGCAGCCTGGTGGTGGAAGTCGGCGAAGAGGCCTACGCCTTCCCGCTGGCCCACATCGAACGCATGTGTGACCTGGCCCCCGACGACATCGTGCAACTGGAAGGTCGCCAGCATTTCTGGCACGAAGGCCGGCATGTCGGCCTGGTCGCCGCCAGCCAGTTGCTGCAGCGCCCGCCCGGGCAGGGCAATCAGGAAACCCTCAAGGTCGTGGTGATCCGCGAGCGCGATGCCGTCTACGGGATTGCCGTGGAGCGGTTTATCGGCGAGCGCACGCTGGTGGTGCTGCCCCTGGATGCCCGGTTGGGCAAGGTCCAGGACATCTCCGCCGGTGCCCTGCTCGATGACGGCTCGGTGGTGTTGATCGTCGACGTTGAAGACATGCTGCGTTCAGTGGACAAGCTGCTCAATACCGGTCGTCTGGAGCGTATCGCCCGGCGTACCCAGCAAACCCAGGAAGCAGCGCGCAAGCGTATTCTGGTGGTGGATGACTCACTGACCGTGCGCGAGCTGCAACGCAAACTGTTACTTAATCGCGGTTACGAAGTAGCCGTGGCGGTCGATGGCATGGATGGCTGGAACGCGCTGCGCTCCGAAGACTTCGACCTGTTGATCACTGACATTGATATGCCTCGCATGGACGGTATTGAATTGGTCACACTCTTGCGCCGTGATACTCGCCTGCAATCCCTGCCGGTGATGGTTGTTTCCTACAAAGATCGGGAAGAAGACCGCCGCCGTGGACTGGACGCCGGCGCCGACTATTATCTAGCCAAGGCCAGCTTCCATGACGACGCGTTGTTGGACGCGGTGGTGGAGCTGATTGGAGGAGCCCGGGCATGAGGATTGCGATCGTCAATGACATGCCCATAGCTGTGGAAGCCTTGCGCCGGGCGCTGAGTCTTGAGCCGGCCCATGAAGTGGTGTGGGTCGCCAACAATGGCCTGGAGGCGGTGCAGCGCTGCGCCGAGCTGACGCCGGACCTGATTCTGATGGACCTGATCATGCCGGTGATGGACGGCGTGGAAGCCACCCGGCAGATCATGGCCGAGAGCCCTTGTGCGATTCTTATCGTCACTGTCGACCGTCAGGCCAACGTCAGCCGTGTGTTTGAAGCCATGGGTCATGGCGCCCTGGATGTGGTCGACACCCCAGCGCTGGGTGTGGGTAACCCGAAGGACGCCGCGGCGCCGCTGTTGCGCAAGATCCTCAACATCGGCTGGCTGATCGGCCAGCGTGGCAGCCGCGTGCGGGCCGAACCTGCGCCCCAGCGCACCATGGGCAAACGCCAGAGCCTGGTGGCCATTGGTTCGTCCGCCGGTGGCCCGGCTGCCCTGGAATCCCTGCTCAAGGGCTTGCCCCGGGACTTTTCGCCGGCCATTGTGCTGGTGCAGCATGTGGACCAGGTGTTCGCCGCCGGCATGGCCGAATGGCTGAGCAGCGCCTCTGGCCTGCCGGTACGCCTGGCCCGGGAAGGCGAGCCGCCCCAAAGTGGCGTCGTGTTACTGGCGGGCACCAACCATCATATTCGGCTGCTGAAGAACGGCACGCTGGCCTATACCGCAGAGCCGGTGAACGAGATTTATCGGCCGTCCATCGACGTGTTTTTCGAGAGCGTCGCCAGCCACTGGAATGGCGATGCCGTCGGCGTGCTGCTGACGGGGATGGGGCGTGATGGCGCCCAGGGACTTAAACTGATGCGTCAGCAAGGCTACCTGACCATCGCGCAGGACCAGCAAAGCTGTGCTGTTTACGGCATGCCCAAAGCGGCAGCGGCGATCGACGCGGCTGTTGAAATTCGCCCATTGGACAGAATTGCGCCACGATTGCTGGAAGTATTCGCAAAATGACCGATATCACACGCTGTCCTGGCCTGCAGGTAGTAATTCAGGTGACCGTAAATGAATGATTTACAGCTCGACGACTTCAAGACCGACGAAAATGCCGCCATGGTGTTGCTCGTCGACGACCAGGCCATGATCGGCGAAGCCGTACGCCGGGGCCTGGCCCATGAAGACAACATCGACTTCCATTTCTGCGCCGACCCGCACCAGGCCATTGCCCAGGCGATCCGTATCAAGCCGACGGTGATCCTGCAGGACCTGGTGATGCCGGGGCTCGACGGCCTGACCCTGGTGCGTGAATACCGTAATCACCCGGCGACGCAGAACATCCCGATCATCGTGCTTTCCACCAAGGAAGACCCGCTGATCAAGAGCGCGGCGTTTGCCGCCGGGGCCAACGATTACCTGGTCAAGCTGCCGGATAACATCGAGCTGGTGGCGCGCATCCGTTACCACTCGCGCTCCTACATGACCTTGTTGCAGCGGGACGCGGCCTACCGGGCGCTGCGGGTCAGCCAACAACAGTTGCTGGACACCAACCTGGTGCTGCAACGGCTGATGAACTCCGATGGCCTGACCGGCCTGTCCAATCGCCGGCACTTCGACGAATACCTGGAGCTGGAGTGGCGCCGTGCCATGCGTGACCAGACCCAACTGTCGCTGCTGATGATCGACGTAGACTTCTTCAAGACCTACAACGACAGCTTCGGCCACCTGGAGGGCGACGAGGCCTTGCGCAAGGTGGCTGCGACCATTCGTGATGCCAGCAGCCGTCCTTCGGATTTGCCGGCGCGTTACGGCGGTGAAGAGTTTGCCCTGGTGCTGCCGAACACCTCGCCGGGCGGTGCGCGGCTGGTGGCCGAGAAACTGCGCCAGGCGGTGGCGGGCCTGAAAATCCCGCACATTGCCCCGGCGGACGGCTCGAGCCTGACCATCAGTATTGGTCTGGCGACCATGACCCCGTTGCAGGGCACCGATTGCCGGCAGTTGATCTCGGCGGCGGACAAAGGCTTGTACCTGGCCAAGCACAATGGGCGTAATCAGGTGGGGATCGAGTAATTCCTGCTACTCACTTTGTACTTGAGGGGCTGTTGTGGCGAGGGGGCTTGTCCCCCGTTGGGCTGCGAAGCAGCCCCATTTAAGAACACCGTACTCTCTCAGTTAGAACTCCATAGCCTGTATGGGGGCCGCTTCGCAGCCCAACGGGGGACAAGCCCCCTCGCCACAGGTGGGCGCTCGCAGCTCCAGGCAAATGTCACATAGCACAATCGGCCAAGCGGGCTGCCGTTCCCGCCCGTTTGTCGTTATACTCGTCGGCTTTCAAAAGTTCGCCAACGAGTGCTGCCCGCCATGGAAATCAACCCGATCCTTAACACCATCAAGGACCTGTCCGAGCGCTCCGAAACTATTCGGGGGTATCTTTGACTACGATCAAAAGCATGAGCGTCTGACCGAAGTCAATCGCGAGCTTGAAGATCCTGCTGTCTGGAACAAACCTGAATACGCCCAGGAACTGGGCCGCGAGCGCGCTGCGCTGGCGCAGATCGTTGAAACCCTCGACGAATTGAACACCGGCCTGGCCGATTGCCGCGACCTGCTGGACATGGCCGTCGAAGAAGACGACGAAGGCGCAGCGGGCGATGTCGTCGCCGAGCTGGCCCGTCTCGAGGAAAACCTCGCCAAGCTCGAATTCCGCCGCATGTTCAGCCACGAAATGGACCCGAACAACGCCTACCTGGACATCCAGGCCGGTTCCGGCGGCACCGAAGCCCAGGACTGGGCCAACATCCTGTTGCGCATGTACCTGCGCTGGGCTGACAAGCGCGGTTTCGACGCTACCATCATGGAGCTGTCGGCCGGTGAAGTCGCTGGTATCAAGGGCGCGACCGTGCACATCAAGGGCGAATACGCCTTTGGCTGGCTGCGGACCGAGATCGGCGTGCACCGTCTGGTGCGCAAGAGTCCGTTCGACTCCGGCAACCGTCGCCACACCTCGTTTTCCGCCGTTTTCGTCTCGCCAGAGATCGACGACAAGGTGGAAATCGAGATCAACCCGGCAGACCTGCGCATCGACACCTACCGTTCCTCCGGTGCCGGTGGTCAGCACGTAAACACCACCGACTCGGCCGTACGGATTACCCACGTACCGACCAACACCGTGGTCAGTTGCCAGAACGAACGTTCCCAGCACGCGAACAAGGACACCGCCATGAAAATGCTGCGGGCCAAGTTGTACGAGCAGGAAATGCAGAAGCGTAACGCCGCGTCCCAGGCGCTGGAAGACACCAAGTCGGATATCGGCTGGGGTCACCAGATCCGTTCGTATGTGCTCGATGCTTCGCGGATCAAGGATCTGCGGACCAACATCGAACGCAGCGACTGCGACAAGGTGCTCGACGGCGATATCGACGAATACCTGGAAGCCAGCCTGAAATCTGGCCTGTAAAGACTCTGTAGGAGCCGGCTTGCCGGCGATCCCCGGCCGCAGGCCGGGGGCAACGAACCTGTGATGGAATTTCAAAAGACATGAGCGACCAACAACTCGACCCGCAAGCCCTGCAACAGGAAGAAAACTCCCTGATCGCCCTGCGCAAGGAAAAGCTTGCTGCCGAGCGCGCCAAGGGCAATGCCTTCCCCAACGACTTCCGCCGCGAAAACTACTGCGATGCCTTGCAGAAACAGTACGCGGACAAGACCAAGGAAGAGCTGGCAGAGGCTGCGATCCCGGTCAAGGTGGCAGGTCGCATCATGCTCAACCGTGGCTCGTTCATGGTGATCCAGGACATGACCGGTCGCATTCAGGTCTACGTCAACCGTAAAACCCTGTCTGAAGAAACCCTGGCCTCGGTGAAAACCTGGGACATGGGCGACATCATTGCCGCCGAAGGCACCCTGGCCCGTTCGGGCAAGGGCGACCTGTACGTGGAAATGACCAGCGTGCGCCTGCTGACCAAGTCGCTGCGCCCGCTGCCGGACAAGCACCACGGCCTGACCGACACCGAACAACGCTACCGCCAGCGCTACGTTGACCTGATCGTCAACGAAGAAGTGCGCCAGACGTTCCGCGTGCGCTCGCAAGTGATCGCCCACATCCGCAGCTTCCTGATGAAGCGTGACTTCCTGGAAGTGGAAACGCCGATGCTGCAAACCATCCCCGGTGGTGCTGCAGCCAAGCCTTTCGAAACCCACCACAATGCGCTGGACCTGGAAATGTTCCTGCGTATCGCGCCCGAGCTGTACCTCAAGCGCCTGGTGGTCGGCGGCTTCGAGAAGGTGTTCGAGATCAACCGCAACTTCCGTAACGAAGGCGTTTCGACCCGTCACAACCCTGAATTCACCATGTTGGAGTTCTACCAGGCTTACGCCGACTACGAAGACAACATGGACCTGACCGAAGAACTGTTCCGCGAACTGGCGCAGTTGGTCCTGGGTTCCACCGACGTGCCGTACGGCGACAAGGTATTCCACTTCGGCGAGCCGTTCGTGCGCCTGTCGGTGTTCGATTCGATCCTCAAGTACAACCCTGAGCTGACCGCTGACGACCTGACCGACATCGACAAGGCCCGCGCCATCGCCAAGAAAGCCGGCGCCAAGGTGCTGGGCTTCGAAGGCCTGGGCAAATTGCAGGTGATGATTTTCGAAGAGCTGGTCGAGCACAAGCTGGAACAGCCGCACTTCATTACCCAGTACCCGTTCGAAGTGTCGCCGCTGGCCCGTCGCAACGATGACAACCCGAACGTCACCGACCGTTTCGAGCTGTTCATCGGCGGCCGTGAAATCGCCAACGCCTACTCCGAGCTGAACGACGCAGAAGACCAGGCCGAGCGCTTCATGGCCCAGGTGGCCGACAAGGACGCTGGCGACGACGAGGCGATGCACTACGACGCCGACTTCGTTCGCGCCCTGGAATACGGCATGCCGCCAACGGCCGGTGAAGGGATCGGCATCGACCGGTTGGTGATGTTGTTGACCAACTCGCCGTCGATCCGTGACGTGATCTTGTTCCCGCACATGCGGCCACAAGCGTAACCGTAGCGAAATCCGAAGCCGCCTTTTATAAGGCGGCTTTTTTATGTGGCGTATTTAAGCGTCAAGCTAACAGCGCCAGATGATCGTCCCCACGCTCTGCGGGGGTACGCAGCCCGTGACGCTCCGCGTCACCCTGAAAGGAAGATCCGTCGTGAACCGCGTAATGGCTCAAAAGGGTGCCGCCGGCATTGCCGCTGCCGTGGCTGAAAGTGTTCAGTACCAGGGCCGCAAGGCCAGTCGCCGGGGCAGTGAGCAACGCCGGCAGGACATTCTCGATGCGGCGATGCGCATCGTGGTGCGTGAAGGCGTGCGCGCCGTGCGTCATCGTGCGGTGGCGGCAGAGGCCGGCGTGCCATTATCGGCCACTACCTATTACTTCAAGGACATCGACGACCTGCTCACCGACACCTTCGCCCAATATGTGGAGCGCAGCGCGGCGTTCATGGGCAAGTTGTGGGTGCGTAACGAAGGGCTGCTGCGAGAGATGGTCGCTTACGGCGACGGCAGCCCGCAGTCACGCTCGCAACTGGCCGACGACATCGCGCGCCTGACCGCCGATTACGTACAGCGCCAATTGCTCAACCGCCGCGAGCACTTGATGGCCGAGCAGGCGTTTCGGCAGGAGGCGCTGCTGAACCCGCGCCTGGCCGAGTTGGTGCGCTCCCACCAGCAAATCCTGTTGCAGGGCACTTGCCAGTTTTTCCAGGTATTGGGTTCGCGCGAACCGCAACAGGATGCCAAAGTGTTGACGGCGATTATCGGTCGGATGGAATATCAGGGCCTGCTGGGCGGTGCAGAGCCTCTGACCAGCGACGAAATGCTTGAGATCCTCAAGCGTTACATGCATTTGGTGTTGGCTTCGGTCTGACACTGGGGAGTGTCCAATGAAAGCCTGGCGTGTCGTTGTGATCGCCTTGTCGTTCCTGTTGCTCAGCGGTTGCCTGGTGACGTTCAAGGACCCGTTGCCGGCCAGCGAGGCGGCGCCTGATGGTCTGCTTGGCAGATGGGCCAGCAAAAATGCCTGGGGCGAGCCCCTCAACCTGCAAATCAGCCGTGTGGGCAAACATCGCTACAAAGCCGTGAGCTACCCTAAAGCCAAGCCGGGCCAGCGGGATGAATACCTGTTCACGGTTTCCCGTCATGGCAGCCGCTGGTATTTGTCGGCGCCGTTGCCGGCCAAGTTTGGCGGGCATTTCATCCTGGCAGGCTTCGAGCTCAACGATGAACACGAGTTGGTGGTCTACAACCTCGACCTGGACCAGATCCACCAGGCTGTCGGCCAGAAAGTCCTTGGCGGCAGCACTGTCGAAACCGTCGAAGGCGACGGTGTATTGATCAACAGCCCCATGGCCCAGGTGTTTGCCTACCTGGATGACCCGGCCAATGCCGACGTGTTCGTCGAAGCCGTGCGCTACCAGCGCGCGAGCAAATAACGTTTAAAGAGGAAGTACCGGGTGGACGATTACCAGCAGACGATACGCACCTTGTCCGATCGCATTGTGCTGGCGCAAACACCGATTCGCGTCCTCGACGCCGTGAAGTGGGACGAGAATATTCGCCAGGGATTTCTCAAGGCCAAGGGCAAGGAAATGCCGGCGGTGGACCGCGATTACTACCTGAATCGGCCACTGTCGTTCGATTCCAGCGCGGTGAAGCTGGAGTTCCAGAACATCGAGCGTGACATCACCCGCCAGCTGGGCCAGTTCAACCCGGTCGGGCAGATCATGCGGCGCATGTGCAAGGAATACCGCATGGTGGTGCGCATGCTCGAAGCCCGCGGCACCGAGGATTTCGGCCTGATTTCCCAGGAGCTGTATGGCGCCGCCTCCGATGCGTTCCACGCCGGTGACCCGACCCTGGCGGACCTCGGCCTGATGATGTCCGACTATCTGAACAACATCGATGGCCGCGGCGACCTCAAGGACGAAGCCAAGACCCTGACCGCCAAAGACGCCGTCGGCCTGCTGCAAAGCCGCCTGAACAAGGTATTCGGCGAGGCCGAGGAAACCATTCGGGTGTTCGAGTCTGACGGCATCGTGGCGGACGCAGCGGCAGGTGCCGACTACATCAAGATCCGCGCCGACGCGATGTTCAACGACCGCGACGTGCGTGCCCTGGAGGTCCATGAAGGCCTGGTGCATGTGGGCACCACCCTCAATGGCCAGAACCAGCCGATCTGCACCTTTCTGTCCAAGGGCCCGCCCTCGTCGACGGTGACCCAGGAAGGCCTGGCGATCCTGATGGAAATCATCACCTTCGCCTCCTACCCCAGCCGCCTGCGCAAGCTGACCAACCGTACCCGCGCCATCCATATGGTGGAGCAGGGTGCCGATTTCCTGCAGGTGTTCGAATTCTTCCGCGAGCAGGGCTTTGAAATGGCGGAAAGCTACGGCAACGCCAGCCGGGTTTTCCGTGGGTCGACGCCTACGGGTCTGCCGTTTACCAAGGACTTGTCTTACTTGAAGGGCTTTATCATGGTTTACAACTACATTCAGTTGGCCGTGCGCAAAGGCAAACTGGAGCAAGTGCCGCTGCTGTTCTGCGGCAAGACCACCCTGGAAGACATGCGTACCCTGCGCCAACTGGTGGATGAAGGCCTGGTGGTACCACCCAAATACCTGCCGGATCAGTTCCGTGACATGAATGCGTTGGCGGCGTGGATGTGTTTCTCCAACTTCCTCAACCATTTGAGCCTGGACCGGATCGAGGCGGATTACTCCAATATCCTTTAACGATATCTCTGAAGGAACTCAGTCAAAAGGTGGGAGCGGGCTTGCTCGCGAATGCGGTGTATCAGCAACAGATGTGTTTACTGAACCACCGCATTCGCGAGCAAGCCCGCTCCCACCTTTGATCTCCATAGGTCTTAGGATCGTTTCAAACCCACTCACGAGGCTTCAACGGATGAGAATCCTCGGCATTCTTTGCCTGCTACTGACCCTGAACGGCTGCAGCTCCTTATTGTTCTATCCGGAGCGCGGCTTGCCGTTCACCCCGGAAAAGGCGCACCTGCAATACCGTGACGTCACATTAACCACTGCCGATGGCCTCAAGCTGCACGCCTGGTGGCTGCCGGCCAAGGCCGGTGTGCCGCTCAAGGGCACGGTGCTGCACCTGCACGGTAACGGCGGCAACCTCGCCTGGCACCTCGGTGGCAGTTGGTGGCTGCCGGATCAGGGCTATCAAGTGTTGCTGGTGGACTATCGCGGTTACGGCCTGTCCGAAGGTGAAGCTTCGCTGCCGGCGGTTTACCAGGACATCGACGCCGCCTTCAAGTGGATCGACAATGCCCCCGAAACTCAGGGCCAACCGTTGATCGTGCTGGGCCAAAGCCTGGGCGGTGCGCTGGTGGTGCACTATCTGGCGGCGCATCCCGAACGTCAGCCGCAACTCAAGGCACTGGTGCTGGACGGTGTGCCGGCCAGTTATCGTGACGTAGGACAATTCGCCCTCAGCACCTCCTGGCTAACATGGCCGTTCCAGGTACCGTTGTCGTGGCTGGTGCCGGATGCCGACAGTGCGATCAACGCCATGCCGCGGCTGACCGGGGTGCCGAAGTTGTTGTTCCACAGCCTCGATGATCCGATCGTGCCGCTGTCCAACGGCATCCGCCTGTATCAAGCTGCGCCGCCACCGAGGGTGCTGCAACTGACCCGGGGTGGTCACGTGCAGACCTTTGCCGACAAGACCTGGCAAACCGTGATGCTGCGCTACCTCGACGACCCACAGCACTTCAACGGGCTGCGCCGCCTGGGGGAAATCCCCAATTACCCGACGGCCCCGAATTCCAACGCAGAGAGCCCGCAATGAGCGAAGAACGCAACATGATCCCCCTGATCCTCACCGGCATCGGCACCATCATCGGCACCGTCGGCTGCCTGTGGTACTACGGCTATTTGCACTTCGCCAAGCCTGAGGATGCATTGCTGCTCAGCGACTTCACCATGCTCAAGACCGTGCCGGGCGAGGACTACAAAATCTCCCTGACCCCGGCTGCGCAAGTGGCGCAATGTGTCGACGGTGTGCTGGTGCTGTTTGACACCGAGCAGAAAGGCCTGACCGGCGTATTGGTGAACAGCAAGAAACAGGCAGTGCGCTGCATGGGGCAGGAAACGCCGCAACTGGAGCAGTAAGGCCGGTCGCCGTAGAGTCGCTGGAACTATTCTGGATTGATTACCACAGATTTCGGACCGATCAGCGTCGCTGATTCGGTTACCTAATGTGGAGTTATCTATATGCAAGTTAATGATTCATCTTCGCCGCAAAGCTTTGGCAATTTTGGCAGCAAGGGTATCGAAGATTCCGGTGCTCCCAAGGCTGAAGCCGGCCAAGGCGCCGGTGTCTCCAAGGGGATAGGGGGGGACGATCTGTTGGAGGTACTCAAGAAGTTGCTGATGCAAGCTGAACAACAAAGCGGTCAAGGCCCGGGTGGTCAAGGCCAAGGCCAACAGGCTAGCAACGCCGGACAGATTAAATTTGGTTGAGTGTGTGCAGATGGTGAGGATATTGGTCTGATCCGTTTGTGCCCAAAAGCAAAGAACCCCGCCAATTGGCGGGGTTCTTTATGTAGCATCAGACGATCAGTTGGCCATCGAAGAACGTGGCTTGACCGGCTGGTTGTCGTTGGAGATGGTCACTTCAACGCGGCGGTTCATGGCACGGCCCGAAACGCTGCCGTTATCGGCAACCGGGTATTCCTTGCCATAACCCTGGGTCACGATGCGCGAGATATCCACGCCTTGCTGAGCCAGTGCGCGCTGTACGGAAGCGGCGCGGCGCTCGGACAGGCTCTGGTTGTACGAGTCGGAACCGGTGCTGTCGGTGTAGCCTTCGACAATCACTTTACGGTCCGGGTTATCACGCAGGAACTGCGCCAGCTTGGTGATGTTCACCAGGCCGCTCGACTTCAGGTCCGACTTGTTGGTAGCGAACAGTACGTCACCGAAGGTCACCAGCGTACCGCGATCAGTCTGCTTGGCGTTCAAGCTGTCTTGCAGTTGCTTGATCTGCGCGTCACGGGCTTCCAGCAGGGCGCGGGCACGTTCGTCGCCGGCGTTTTTCAGCTTGGCTTCGGACTCACGCAGGACGATGGTGTCCTTGGCCACTTCAACGCGCTGGTTGGTCAGGTAGGCCAGTTGGTCGACCTTCTTCTGGTCTTCCTTGTCGCGGTAGGCCTTGTCAGCCTTGTCCAGCCACTCGCTGGCGTCTTTGGTTTCCAGCGCCGCTACTTTAGTAGCCTGCGGGTTGGCTTGCAGGGCCGAGAAGTTGGTCCGAGCGTTTTCCAGGTTCGCGTTCGGCGGGGTGGAGCACGCCGCCAGAGCAACGCTCATCGCCAGCAGGGCAGGGATCATCAATTGTTTACGCATAGTCGTGTCGTCCTTTCAATTCGGTTTCGGGTGCAAAGCAATCAGAGGTAGCGGCTTATTGCTGCGGCTTGATAACAGCCGGACGCATGCCTTCCTGACGCAGCTCCTGAACAGCTTTCTGGGAATCCTTCACAGCCTGTTCGGCCTTTGCAGCCTGGGCTTTACGCTCTGCTACGCGGGCGTCCCACTCGGCTTGTTCGGCCAGGCGACGGGCCTCGTCGTAGTTCTTGTCGTGCATGGCGATTTCAGCTTGCTTCAGTTTGTCCTGGGCAGACTTCATCTCCACGGCTGCGAACTCGGTACCGCCGGCGCTGACAGCGCTGTTCACCGCAGATTGGGTAACAGCGTATTGCTCGGTCGGCGGGTTGCCGGCGCAGCCAGCCAGTACGAAGCTGGTGCCGATTGCCAGCGCGGCCAATTTAAGCCCGCGCAGGTGGTTAAACGAGGTTTTGGCAGTGCTGGTCTTCATCGTCTTCAACTCCATTAGGTAACTCCTGAAAAACATCAAATCCATCTCCGGCTTGCAGTGTCTGCGGGGCCCGGCGGTTAGCTCAGGACGCCTATTCAAACGGCTGTTCCAAGTGATGGCTTACTGGCTGTGACCGGAGGCTTTTTTGAATAGTTCAGCGAAGATGGCGATTTGCCTAAAAAAATATCTGACTGAACGGTCAGCGTTTAAAAGTTGGAACTTTTGCACTGCACAGCGGTATCCAGGGCCTGCGGAAGGCCCTGAATACGGGGGGTCAAGGGTTTTGAAGCGGAGGTTTACTAGTGTTTCTGCTTGTCGGACTGAGCTGACAGATCGTGCAGATAACGCCGTGACAGCGTGAGAAACCGTGGGGTTGGGCCGACGTCTTCGTACAGCGGATCGCCTTCCTCATCGGTGGCAATCACCTGCTTGCCCTTGATATAGGGAAAGCTCGCTTCCAGCTCTTCGAGGGCGGCGCCGATCAACTCGCCGAGCAGTTCCTCGGTATGGCGTTTGGGGTACATCTCGGAGATCGCCGCCAGCCTGGCAGCGGCTTCCACGTCCAGATGGATGGCGTATTCGGTTTTGGTCAGGCGACCCTTGGCGTTTTCTTCCCAATGCTGGGCCAGTTCTCGGATTTTCATGGCAACCTCAATGGAGCCCACGGTACGCGGGCGATGATGAGTGACCAGCCGGCCAGCGCGGATAACGCTGCGGCTTACTGTTGAGACTAGCTGCAACTCACAAGGTTTAAAGTTCCTTGTAAGACGTCGCCGTGGGCGGCACTCTTGAGGATCAAAGCGTCCCGGATTTTCTGCTGGAGATTGGCTGATGAGCGATATCGATGCACGTTTGCGTGAGGATGTTCACCTGCTGGGTGAGCTGTTGGGCAACACGATTCGAGAGCAGTACGGCGATGAATTCCTCGACAAGATCGAGCAGATCCGCAAAGGCGCCAAGGCCGACCGCCGTGGCGCGGCCTCGGAGCAGGTGGCCGGCGAAGAGCTGAGTGCCAGCCTCAATCAACTGAAAGAAGATGAGCTGCTGCCGGTGGCGCGGGCCTTCAACCAGTTTCTCAACCTGGCCAACATCGCCGAGCAGTACCAGTTGATCCACCGTCGCGATGAATCAACGCCTGCGCCGTTTGAGTCGCGGGTGCTGCCGGAACTGCTGGCGCGCTTGCAGAGTGAAGGGCACAGCAGCGAATCCCTGGCGCGCCAGTTGGGTCGGTTGGAAATCGAACTGGTGCTCACCGCTCACCCCACCGAAGTCGCCCGCCGCACCCTGATCCAGAAATACGACGCCATCGCCGCACAACTGGCCCTGCAGGATCACCGCGACCTCACCACCGCCGAGCGCGAGCAGATCCGCAATCGCCTGCAACGCCTGATCGCCGAAGCCTGGCACACCGAAGAAATCCGCCGCACCCGACCCACGCCTGTAGACGAAGCCAAGTGGGGCTTTGCGGTGATCGAGCATTCGCTGTGGCACGCCATCCCGAATTATTTGCGCAAGGCTGATCATGCCCTGCATGCGGCTACCGGTTTGCGCCTGCCTCTGGAAGCCGCTCCGATTCGCTTCGCTTCCTGGATGGGCGGCGACCGCGACGGCAACCCCAACGTCACCGCCCCGGTCACCCGCGAAGTGTTGCTGCTCGCGCGCTGGATGGCCGCTGACCTGTACTTGCGCGATATCGATCACCTGGCCTCCGAGCTGTCGATGCAACAAGCCAGCCCGGCATTGCAGGCCAAGGTGGGTGACAGCGTCGAACCTTACCGGGCGTTGCTCAAGCAATTGCGTGAGCGGCTGCGCGCCACACGCCAATGGGCCCACACCTCGTTGACCAGCGCCACGCCGGCGTCCGCCGATGTGCTGCAAAACAACCGCGACCTGCTCGAGCCTTTGCAACTGTGCTACGAGTCGCTGCATAGCTGCGGCATGGGCGTGATTGCCGACGGCCCGCTGCTGGATTGCCTGCGTCGGGCGGTGACGTTTGGCCTGTTCCTGGTACGCCTCGACGTACGGCAGGACTCCACCCGCCACTGCGCGGCCATGACCGAAATCACCGATTACCTGGGCCTTGGCCGTTACGAGGATTGGGACGAAGAGGCGCGCA
This sequence comes from Pseudomonas sp. 32A, assembly GCF_052682255.1. Classification (NCBI taxonomy): domain Bacteria; kingdom Pseudomonadati; phylum Pseudomonadota; class Gammaproteobacteria; order Pseudomonadales; family Pseudomonadaceae; genus Pseudomonas; species Pseudomonas sp. 32A. The sequence goes on from NZ_JBQYLY010000001.1 coordinate 1,085,705, forward strand.
TCAGTTTCCTGATGAAGGAACTGGCCAACCGTCGCCCCTTGTTGCCGGGTTACTTCAAACCCTCGGCAGACACCGCCGAAGTGCTGAACACCTGCAAGGAAATCGCCGCCGCACCTGCTGCGTCCCTGGGTTCCTACGTCATCTCCATGGCCGGCGCCGCGTCGGATGTGTTGGCTGTGCAACTGCTGCTCAAGGAGTCCGGCGTACAACGACCGATGCGGGTAGTGCCGTTGTTCGAGACCCTGGCTGACCTGGACAACGCAGGCCCGGTGATCGAAAAACTGCTGCTGTTGCCGGGTTATCGCGCCCGTCTGCAAGGCCCGCAGGAAGTCATGATCGGCTACTCGGATTCGGCCAAGGACGCGGGCACTACCGCCGCCGCCTGGGCGCAATACCGGGCCCAGGAACAGTTGGTGGAAATCTGCCGCGAACAACAAGTCGAACTGTTGCTGTTCCACGGTCGCGGCGGCACCGTTGGCCGTGGCGGCGGCCCGGCTCACGCGGCGATTCTGTCGCAGCCACCGGGTTCGGTCGCGGGGCGTTTCCGCACTACCGAACAAGGCGAGATGATCCGCTTCAAGTTCGGCCTGCCGGACATCGCCGAGCAAAACCTCAACCTGTACCTGGCAGCGGTGCTGGAGGCAACCTTGCTGCCACCGCCACCACCGGAACCGGCGTGGCGCCACTTGATGGACGAATTGGCCGCCGACGGTGTCAGCGCTTACCGCGCCGTGGTGCGGGAAAATCCGCAATTTGTCGAGTATTTCCGCCAGTCCACGCCGGAGCAGGAGTTGGGCCGCTTGCCGTTGGGCAGTCGCCCGGCCAAGCGCCGGGCCGGCGGTATCGAAAGCCTGCGGGCGATCCCGTGGATCTTCGGCTGGACTCAGACACGCCTGATGCTGCCGGCCTGGCTCGGCTGGGAAGCGGCGTTGAGCAAGGCTCTGGAGCGCGGTGAAGGCGAGTTGCTGGGGCAGATGCGCGAGCAGTGGCCATTCTTCCGTACGCGCATCGATATGCTGGAAATGGTGCTGGCCAAGGCCGACGCCGACATCGCCCGCCTGTATGACGAGCGTCTGGTGCAGCCCGATCTGCTGCCATTGGGTGCGCACTTACGCGACCTATTGTCGCAGGCGTGCAGCGTGGTGCTTGGCCTGACTGGCCAGTCTCAACTGCTGGCCCACAGCCCCGATACCCTGGAGTTCATCCGCCTGCGCAACACCTACCTGGACCCGTTGCACCTGCTGCAGGCCGAATTACTGGCCCGATCACGGCAACAGGAAGCGGCACAGGACAGCCCTCTGGAACAGGCGCTGCTGGTGTCTGTGGCCGGTATTGCCGCTGGTTTGCGCAACACCGGCTGACATTTATGGCGTGTTCTCAATAGCTTGCAGAGACATCGCGCCGGTCGCCGTCAAAAAGGCGACCGGCGTTTTGCTGTCAGGGTTGTACCTGCCTATAAAGCCAGCGCGGCGCGGGTTTCTCCTACTTTCGGCGGCTTGTGTGGTTTGGGCCTGCTGTGTATCTTGATCAGCCTTTGGCCGTTTGTGCGGCCGGGACCCAAAATTTCCGAGATTGGCCCCATGCGGCGAATCCGAGCGTCATCTTTATAAAAAATTGAGGAGCACATCGATGCGCGTCATTCTGCTGGGAGCTCCCGGGGCCGGTAAAGGTACTCAGGCAAAGTTCATCACTGAAAAATTCGGCATTCCACAAATCTCCACCGGCGACATGCTGCGCGCGGCCGTCAAGGCTGGCACCGAGCTGGGCCTGATCGCCAAGAGCGTGATGGACAGCGGCGGCCTGGTCTCCGATGACTTGATCATCAACCTGGTCAAGGAACGCATCAGCCAGGACGACTGCAAGAACGGTTTCCTGTTCGACGGTTTTCCGCGCACCATTCCCCAGGCTGAAGCCTTGGTGAAGGCCGGTGTCGAGCTGGACAACGTGGTGGAAATCGCCGTTGAAGACGAAGAGATCGTGCAGCGTATTGCCGGTCGTCGTGTTCACGAAGCCTCGGGCCGCGTCTACCACATCGTCTACAACCCGCCGAAAGTGGCTGGCAAGGATGATGTCACCGGCGAAGAACTGGTGCAGCGTAAAGACGATACCGAAGAAACCGTGCGCCATCGCCTGTCGGTTTACCATTCCCAGACCAAGCCGCTGGTGGACTTCTACCAGAAACTCTCGGCCGCCCAGGGCAAACCGAAGTACAGCCACATCGAAGGTGTGGGTTCGGTTGAAGCCATCACTGGCAAAGTACTGCAAGCGCTGAGCTGATCGTTCATCCGCTTGATTGACAACGGCCCGCTTGCGGGCCGTTGTTGTTTATACTGACGCACTTTTTTTCAACGTGGATGCATACACCGATGAGCACCTTGCTGGCCCTGGACACCGCGACTGAAGCTTGCTCCGTTGCCCTGCTGCACGATGGCAAGGTCACAAGCCACTACGAGGTGATCCCGCGCCTGCACGCGCAGAAGCTGTTGCCGATGATCAAGCAGCTGTTGCTGGACGCGGGCACCACCTTGTCGGCGGTGGACGCCATCGCATTCGGGCGTGGCCCGGGTGCGTTCACCGGTGTGCGCATCGCTATTGGTGTGGTCCAGGGCCTGGCGTTTGCGCTGGAGCGTCCGGTATTGCCAGTGTCCAACCTGGCGGTGCTGGCGCAGCGGGCGTTTCGCGAGCACGGCGCCAGCCAGGTTGCGGCGGCCATCGATGCGCGCATGGATGAAGTGTATTGGGGCTGCTACCGCGAAACCGCTGGCGAAATGCGCCTGGTGGGGGCTGAAGCTGTGCTGTCGCCGGAAACGGCGGCCTTGCCGGATGATGTCAGCGGCGACTGGTTCGGGGCGGGCACTGGCTGGGGCTATGGCGAGCGCATTGGCGTGACGCTTGCCGGCCAGGATGCCGCAATGTTGCCCCATGCTGAAGACCTGCTGGCCCTGGCACGCTTTGCCTGGGAGCGGGGCGAGGCGATTCCGGCGGACCAGGCAGCCCCTGTGTACCTGCGGGATAAAGTGGCGCAGACCAAGGCTGAGCGCGGCATTATTTGACGTCAAAAATGCGGGCAAATTCAGGCAAAAATCGCCAATCGTCAGAATTTGCCCGCGTTTTTAAACCTTTTACCAATTATGTGTTCTAGTTATCACCAGAGCATTTGCGCGCCATGGAAAGCGCCACTAAAATGCCATCACCGATACCGAGTTCGCATGTATGCGCATAGACGGCTTTTCATCACAGTCCTACCCCCTCAAGCGTAAGCCTCGCAAGGCGAACGTGACGGTAGACGACTCCGTCGAAGACTCGCCCGACTTTGTTGAAATCCAGTCCGATACCTCCGCTGTTTCAACGCGCTCCCAAGCGTCCAGCGGTGCACGCACCAGCGGTGTTCCTGCCCGCCAGCAAGACATGGTCTTCCCGCGCTCCATGAGCAAAAACGTCGCCAATGCCCTGGCCAGCTACCTGACCACCGCCGGCTTTGTCGAATGGGATATGGAAGTGCTGGGCCTCGATATCCATATCTGATGCTGTTGCCTTATTACCTTGGTTGTCCGTCCTGGAGTGAAAACGCCTGGCGCGACTACCTGTATCCCGCCGACGCCCGTTCCAGCGATTACCTCGCCCTGTATTCCCACGTCTTCAACGCCGTTGAGGGCAACACCACGTTCTATGCCCGTCCTTCCGTCGCCACCGTGCAGCGCTGGGCTGAAATCATGCCCGAACATTTTCGCTTCACCGCCAAGTTTCCGGGTGACATCAGCCACAGCGGCAACCTGATTGAGCAGTTACCGGCGGCGGAAAGTTTTCTTGGCTTGATGAGCCCGCTGGGCGAGCGAATTTCGCCGTTGTGGCTGCAACTGCCGGCCAGCTTTACCCCGCAGCGCCTGAGCGAACTGGCGGGTTTCATTGACGGCGTGGAGCGACCGTTGGCGGTGGAAGTGCGTCACTTGGAGTTTTTCGCCAAGGGCGACGCCGAGCGCAGTCTCAACCGCTTGCTGCGCGACCGCGGCGTCGAGCGCATCTGCTTGGACCCGCGTGCGCTGTTCAGTTGCACGTCCACCTCGGCCGCCGTGCTGCATGCCCAATCGAAAAAACCCAAGGTGCCGCCTCGCCCGGCGGCGCTGACGCAATTTCCGCAAGTGCGCTTTATTGGCCATCCGGAGTTGGAAGCCAATGACCCGTTCCTGGTGCCCTGGATTGAAAAGGTCGCCGGCTGGATCGAAGAGGGTCGCACGCCCTATGTCTTTCTCCACACCTCAGACAATCGCCTGGCCGCCCAACTGGCTTTGCGCTTTCACGAAAAGCTGATGGTGCGTTTGCCAGGCTTGCCGGCCTTGCCGCAGATTCATCGAGAACCCGAAGCGGAGCAACTGGGGTTACTCTAAGGCTCCTTTTCCCGACAGGAGTCAGTCATGGATGCCCAAACCCTTCGCGCCGAAACCTTCAAGGCCCTGCATGAGCGTGACCGTGCCTTCGTGATGCCCAATCCGTGGGATGCCGGTTCCGCAAAAATGCTCGCCAGCCTGGGTTTCGAAGCCCTGGCCACCACCAGCGCCGGCTTCGCCTTCAGCCTCGGCCGCCCGGATGCCGAAGGGGCGTTGTCCCTGGAAGACACCTTGGGCAACGCCGGGATGATCGTCCAGGCCTCCTCGCTGCCCGTCGCCGCCGACCTGGAAAACGGGTTCAGCGATACGCCCCAGGGTTGCGCCGAGACCATCCTGCGCGCCGCAGCTACCGGCATTGTCGGTGGCTCCATCGAAGACGCCACCGGGATTGCCGTCGACCCGATCTATCCCTTTGACCTGTCCGTCGAGCGCGTGGAAGCCGCGGTCGCCGCAGCCCGCAGCTTGCCATTTCCCTTCACCCTGACCGCCCGCGCGGAAAACCTGCTGCATGGCCGGCTGGACTTGCCCGACACGATCCGCCGCCTCCAGGCCTACGCCGAAGCCGGTGCCGATGTGCTGTATGCGCCGGCCCTGCGCAGTGCCGAGGAAGTGTTGGCCGTGGTGAAGGCGGTCGCGCCCAAACCGGTGAATATCTTGATGTCGGGCGCTCTGAAACTCAGCGTGGCGCAGTTGAGCGAGCTGGGCGTCAAACGCATCAGCGTCGGCTCGGCCATGGCCCTGGCGGCTTATGGGGAGTTCTTCAGGGCAGCCCGGGAGGTTCATGAACTGGGGACGTTTACCTTTACCGAACGCTCGATGCCGTTCAGCCAGGCCAATCAACTGTTCAAGGGTTGAGGGACCGTGCGTTTCTTCAACGTGCTGGGAGTGTTGCTCGTGTTGGCGGGCGGTCTGTTTGTCGGCGTGTGGCGAGGCTGGGTGCCGCTGCCCGATGATTGGAACCCGTGGGCACCGCTGGACGTGCGCGCAAGCCCGAACCTGTTGACCCGATTCAAGCTTGGGCGCCTGCAGGATGACCCTGCACTGTGTGAACAGGTGCTGAAAACTTCCGGGCTGCGGGTCACCCATCAGGCAGACAGCCCTGCCGATGCCGCCTGCCCGCTGCGCAATACCTTGCGCGTCCAGGGGGCGGAGGTCGGACTGAGCAGCAGCTTTCTCGCCAGTTGTCCGCTGGCCGTGGCGTTCGCCCTGTTCGAGCGCCACAGCCTGCAACCGGCGGCCCAGGCGGTGTTTGGCCAGGCGGTGACACGGGTCGATCATCTCGGCAGCTTTGCCTGTCGCAACATCTACAACCGTGCCGATGGGCGACTCAGCCAACACGCGTCGGCCAACGCCCTGGACATCGCCGGGTTTCGCCTGGCGGACGGGCGCACCATCAGCGTGCTCAAGGATTGGCCGGGTGACGGCGAAAGTGCGCGTTTCCTGCGGCAGGCACGCGACGGTGCCTGCAAGGATTTCAACGTGGTGTTGAGCCCGGATTACAACGCCGCCCACCGAAACCACTTTCATCTCGACATGGGGCGTTGGTGGGTGTGTCGCTGAGCCTCAGGCTGCCAGGCGCAGGTTGTGGATAATCAGCGGGCGAGCCCAGCGGCTGTCGAAGTCCAGGGCTTTCTGTTGCTCAACCAGCTCTTCTGCCGGGAATGGCGGCGGTGGCGGTGGCAGCAGGTCCAGTTCGAATTCGGCAATCGGCAAATGCAGTGGGCGTGGCTGAGGCGCCGGGCCAGGCACGGGCAGCGGTTGGCCGGCGGTCAGCACGATAGGGCGCACCCAACCGTTTTCGAAGTTCTGCTGCTTTTGCTGGGCGACCACTTCTTCCGCCGGATACGGAGGCGGGGCAGGTGGCAGCAATTCCAGTTCGAATTCGGCGATGGGCAGGAACAGCGGCTCGGGCGGGGCGATCTCGGTGTCTTTCACGTCACACGCGCGTTGGGTGACGATCTGCGACAGCAGGTCACTGCCTTCACTGGGTTCAACCGATGGATCTACCGGGATTGCCACGGACTTGGCACGCGCGCCGGGCGTGTCGCCGAGCTGTTCGGCCAATGCCTGGGCGAAGAAGTCCTGCCACACATGACTGACCCCGGCCAGCGCTTGGGTATTGCGCAGGCCGAAGTGGTTGTGGGTCGGCAGTACACCGGTAAATAGCGAAGGAATGTCTGACATTTCTCTCGATCGTCGCTCAGCTCTGGCAAAATGCCTGATCCTTTTTTTTATCGGCCGCTTTTCGCCGATCCTTAATATTTTTGAGCGTAGTCATCGATGAGCGAACAACCAGCGGCCAGCCGCATTCGGGTCGAGGCCTTGGCCGAAGGTTTTCAGGCCCGCGCCCAGTACTGGGCCGAGCAGCTTGGGTTGCCTTTGCAGCTGGATGAGGCGGACTTTGCCTTGCAGGTGGGGGAGCAGGGGCTGCAGATGCAACAACTGGGGCCTGACGCGCCTGGGCCGGTGCGGGTGGATTTTGTGGAGGGTGGTGCGGCGCACCGGCGTTTGTACGGTGGTGGCAGCGGGCAGATGATTGCCAAGGCGGTGGGCGTGGCGCAGGGCGTGCGGCCGCGGGTGTTGGACGCTACGGCGGGGTTGGGTAAGGATGCTTTCGTACTGGCCAGTTTGGGGTGCGAGATGAGCCTGGTTGAGCGTCAGCCGTTGATTGGGGCGTTGCTGGAGGATGGTCTGGCGCGCGGGGCCGAGGATTTTGAGGTGGCGCCGATTGTGGCGCGGATGAGGTTGCTCAAGGGCAATTCCATTGAGGTAATGCGCAGTTGGGAGGGGGAGCCGCCTCAGGTGATTTATCTGGATCCGATGTTTCCTCATCGGGAGAAGACTGCGTTGGTGAAGAAGGAGATGCGGTTATTTCGGCCCTTGGTGGGGGATGATCCGGATGCGCCGGCGTTGTTGGCGGCGGCGTTGGCTTTGGCCAGCCATCGGGTGGTGGTTAAGCGGCCGCGTAAGGCGCCTTGCATTGAGGGGGTGAAGCCGAGTCATGCGTTGGATGGGAAGTCCAGTCGGTATGATATTTATCCGAAGAAGGCGTTGAAGTCCTGAGGGCTGGGTACATATCCGTTATTTAGGTAACGGCCGCTTAGGGTTCCGCTCTTACAGCGGGTCACTTTTGGCAAACGCCCCAAAAGTAACCAAAAGGTCTTTGCCCCACCACTCGGTGCCTCGCTTAGGCTCGGCATGCCCGCACTCCGGCCCGGTTCCGCGGGCCGCCGCGACGGGCCATCCATGGCCCGGCGCGGCTAAATCGGCATCCCTGCCGATTTACCCGCTCCACCGTGCCTACTTGCGGCCATCGTGGTTGACGGGGCCCGCAGATCAAGATCAAAAGCAGATCAAGATCAAAGGCACGCAGCCTCGCTGGCGCTCGACAGCTGCTACGGTCGGGGTGGCTCTGCTTTTCTGTGGGAGCGGGCTTGCTCGCGAAAAACCTGAGAGCGCCGCGTTCATCCAGAATGCCAGCGTCATCGTTAACGACCTTCGCGAGCAAGCCCGCTCCCACATTTTTTGGACCGTGCCCGCTTTAGCTTTTGATTTGGCTCTTCAACACTCAAGCCGGCCGGGAGGCCGCTGTGCTCTTGCTTTTGATCTTGATCTTGATCTTAGGCGCCCCGTTAAACCACGCTGGCTGAACGCAGGCTTTGGAGCGTGGGTAACCCGGCAGGACGCCGGGTTAGCCGTCCTGGGCCATGGATGGCCCATGACGGCGGCCCACGGTCCAAAGCCGGAGTGAGCACACCGAGCCTAAGCGAGGTACCGAGTGGTGGGGCAAGAGCGTTTTGCTTACTTTTGCGCTGTTCAAAAGTGAGCCGCTGTAAGAGCGGAACCCTAAGTGGCCGTTACCTAAATAACGGATATGTACTCAGTTCAAAAAGCCCGATAAGCCCGCATAAACAACCCCACAACCTCCTGCACATGCTCCTCGGCCGCCTCTGCGCTCAGTTGCCCCCCGCACCCATACAACAAACAAAAATTCGCCGTCCCCTTGAGCAAACAGAAAAAATGCTCCGCCGCGGTGAACGGCTTGGCAATACGCAATGCGCCACTCTGGTCGATCTTACAAAGCAGCCGCTCCATCCCCTGCAACATACGCATCGGCCCAGCTTCGAAAAAGATCTGCGACAACTTCGGATCCTGACTCCCGGAAGTCATCATCAACCGATGCAAATTCACCGACTCCTCGCTGTTGATCAGCACATGAAACCCGCGCGCGATATTAAGCAGCACCTTCTCCACCGGCATACCTTCGGGCAGCTCGAAATACATCACCGGTAACTGCTCTTCGCACTTGGCGACCACCGCCGCCGAGAACAGCGTCTCCTTGTCGGTGAAATGGCTGTACACCGTCAGCTTCGACACCCCGGCCTCCACCGCCACCGCATCCATGCTGGTACTGGCATACCCATTACTCAAAAACAGGATTTTCGCCGCATTGAGGATCGCCTGGCGTTTTGCCATGTCCTTGGGACGCCCAGGGCTATTGGTGTTTACAGGATTGTCGGACATTTTCACTTTATTACTGGACTGGTGAGTTTGGTATTAATAACATACTGGCCAGTATAATTATTCCTAGCACCATTAGCGAAAGGTCCTTCAGCATGCGCAGCTATTTCCTGCCACTCGCGTTGCCTGCCAGCTTGTTACTCCTGTTGGCTGCCTGTGGCCATGAAGAAGCCGCGCAAACCACCATTCGCCCGGCCATGGTGGTTCAGCCAGAGCCTTCGGCGCAGGCTTCCGACAGCTACCCGGGCGAGGTGCGCGCCCGTTATGAACCCGACCTGGCCTTTCGCATCGGCGGCAAAGTCAGCCGACGACTGGTGGAGGAGGGTGAGCGCGTCAAGGCCAACCAGCCCCTCGCAGAGCTCGATCCCCAGGACGTACGCCTGCAACTCGAAGCCACACGCGCCCAGGTTGCCGCCGCCGAGGCCAACCTGAGCCTGGTGCGCGCCGAGCGTGACCGCTACAAGACCCTGATGGACCGTCAGATGGTCAGCCGTTCCCAGTACGACAATTCCGAAAATCTCTACCGCTCCGGTGAAGCCCGTCTCAAGCAGATCAAGGCCGAATTCGACGTGGCCAATAACCAGGCGGGTTACGCCGTGCTACGGGCGCCCCAGGATGGTGTGGTCGCCAAGCGTGCGGTGGAAGTCGGCCAGGTGGTGTCTGCCGGCCAGACCGTGTTTACCCTGGCCACCGATGGCGAGCGTGAGGTGCTGATCAGCCTGCCGGAGCAAAGCTTCGGGCGCTTCAAGATTGGCCAGCCGGTGTCCGTGGAGTTATGGAGCCAGCCCGACCAGCGCTTCAACGGTCGTATCCGCGAACTGTCGCCCGCCGCCGACCCAAAGTCGCGAACCTTCGCTGCCCGTGTCGCGTTTACCGGCGGCAAGGTGCCTGCTGAACTGGGGCAGAGCGCTCGCGTATTCATACAGGCCGACGGCGTGATTCCTTTGGCGGTGCCGCTGTCTGCCCTCAGCGCGGAGAACGGGGCGTCCTACGTCTGGGTGGTACAGCCCGACAACACCCTCAAGCGTACACCGGTGCGCATCGGTGCCTTTGGCGAGAAGACCGTGCCGGTGCTGGAAGGCTTGAACCCTACCGACTGGGTGATCGCCGCCGGCGTGCATGTACTCCATGAGGGCCAGCAAGTGCGCCCGGTGGATCGCGCCAACCGAGTGGTAAGTCTGGCGGCCAAGGAGTAGTCCCCGATGGGTTTCAATCTTTCCGAATGGGCGTTGCGTAATCGCCAGATCGTACTGTTCCTGATGATCCTGCTGGCAGTGGTCGGCACCTTGTCCTACACCAAGCTGGGACAAAGCGAAGACCCGCCGTTTACCTTCAAGGCCATGGTGATCAAGACCAATTGGCCGGGGGCGACCGCCCAGGAAGTGTCACGCCAGGTCACCGAGCGTATTGAAAAGAAACTGATGGAGACTGGCGACTACGAGCGCATTGTTTCCTTCTCACGCCCCGGTGAATCCCAGGTCACCTTCATGGCCCGGGACTCGATGCATTCCGCGCAGATCCCGGACCTCTGGTACCAGGTGCGCAAGAAGATCAGCGATATTCGCCAGACCTTGCCGCCGGATATCCAGGGCCCGTTTTTCAACGATGAATTCGGCACCACTTTCGGCAATATCTACGCCCTGACCGGCGACGGCTTCGACTATGCCGTGCTCAAGGACTACGCCGACCGTATCCAGATTCAGCTGCAACGGGTGCCGGATGTCGGCAAGGTCGAACTGCTGGGTTTGCAGGACGAGAAGATCTGGATCGAGCTGTCCAACCTCAAGCTCGCCACCCTCGGCTTGCCGCTGGCTGCCGTTCAACAGGCGCTGCAAGAGCAGAACGCAGTGTCGACCGCCGGCTTCTTTGAAACCCCGAGCGAGCGTGTGCAGCTAAGGGTTTCCGGCAACTTCAAGACCGTTAAAGAGATTCGCGACTTCCCGATCCGGGTCGGTGATCGCACGTTCCGCATCGGCGACGTGGCCGAGATTCATCGCGGCTTCAACGACCCACCGGCACCGCGCATGCGTTATATGGGCGCCGATGCCATCGGCCTGGCCGTGGCCATGCGCGACGGTGGCGACATCCTGGTACTGGGCAAGGCCCTGGAAAGCGAATTCGCACGCCTGCAGAAGAACCTTCCTGCGGGCATGGAACTGCGCAAGGTGTCGGACCAGCCGGCAGCGGTAAAAACCAGTGTCGGCGAATTCGTCCAGGTACTGGCGGAGGCCCTGGCGATTGTGTTGTTGGTGAGCTTCTTCTCCCTGGGTGTGCGCACCGGCATGGTGGTCGCCCTGGCGATTCCGCTGGTGTTGGCCATGACCTTTGCCACCATGTATTACCTTGGCATCGGCCTGCACAAAATTTCCCTCGGCGCACTGGTGCTAGCGCTGGGCTTGCTGGTGGACGACGCGATCATCGCCGTGGAAATGATGGCGATCAAAATGGAACAGGGGTACGACCGGCTCAAGGCTGCGAGTTTCGCCTGGACCAGCACCGCCTTCCCGATGCTGACGGGCACGCTGATTACAGCGGCGGGTTTCCTGCCGATTGCCACGGCGCAATCGAGCACCGGTGAATACACCCGTTCGATCTTCCAGGTGGTGACCATCGCACTGCTGGCCTCGTGGGTCGCAGCGGTGGTGTTCGTGCCGTACCTGGGGGAAAAACTCCTGCCGGACCTGGCGAAGATTCATGCGGCCAAGCATGGTACCGACGGGCCGGATCCCTACGGCACGCCGTTCTATCAGCGCGTAAGGCGCCTGGTGGAATGGTGCGTGCGTCGCCGCAAGACGGTGATCGTCCTGACCTTGCTGTTGTTTATCGGTTCGGTGGCGCTGTTTCGCTTTGTGCCTCAACAGTTCTTCCCGGCTTCCGGGCGACTGGAACTGATGGTCGACCTGAAACTGGCGGAAGGTGCGTCCTTGAGCAACACGGCGGACCAGGTCAAACGCCTTGAAGCGTTGCTCAAGGAACATGCGGGTATTGAAAATTACGTGGCCTATGTCGGTACAGGTTCGCCACGTTTCTACCTGCCGCTGGACCAGCAACTGCCGGCCGCCAGCTTCGCCCAGTTTGTGGTATTGGCCAAAACCATCGAGGAGCGCGAAAGCCTGCGCACCTGGCTGATCGAGACCCTCAACGAACAATTCCCGGACCTGCGCTCGCGGGTCACGCGCCTTGAAAACGGCCCTCCCGTTGGCTACCCCGTGCAGTTCCGGGTGACGGGCGAGCACATCGAAGAAGTTCGGGCCCTGGCGCGGAAAGTGGCGGCCAAGGTTCGCGAAAATACCCACGTGGTCAACGTGCACCTGGACTGGGAAGAACCGAGCAAGATCGTCTACCTCAACGTCGACCAGGACCGCGCCCGCGCCCTCGGTGTGAGCACTGCCAACCTGTCGAAATTCCTCCAGAGTTCCCTCACCGGTTCCAGCGTCAGCCAGTTCCGCGAGGACAACGAGTTGATCGAAATCCTGCTGCGCGGCACTGTTCACGAACGTACTGAACTGTCGCTGCTGCCAAGCCTGGCGGTGCCGACCGACAACGGCAAGAGCGTTGCGCTGTCGCAGATCGCGACCCTGGAATACGGCTTTGAAGAAGGCATCATCTGGCACCGCAACCGCCTGCCGACGGTGACCATCCGCGCGGATATCTACGGCAAGGAACAACCGGCGACCCTGGTCCAGCAGATCCTGCCGACGCTGGAAGGCGTGCGCGCTGAACTGCCGGATGGATACCTGTTGGAAGTCGGCGGCACGGTCGAGGATTCCGCCCGTGGGCAGAACTCGGTCAAGGCCGGTGTGCCGCTGTTTATCGTGGTGGTGTTGACCTTGCTGATGCTGCAACTGCGCAGCTTCTCGCGCACGGCGATGGTGTTTCTCACCGCTCCGTTGGGCTTGATCGGGGTGACACTGTTCCTGCTGGTGTTCCGCCAACCCTTTGGGTTCGTGGCGATGCTGGGGACCATCGCGTTGTCGGGGATGATCATGCGCAACTCGGTGATCCTGGTGGACCAGATCGAACAGGACATCAAGGCGGGCCTGGCACCCTGGCAGGCAATTATCGAGGCGACGGTACGACGCTTCCGGCCGATTGTGCTGACCGCGCTGGCGGCCGTACTGGCGATGATCCCGCTGTCCCGCAGTGTGTTCTTCGGGCCGATGGCCGTGGCGATCATGGGCGGTTTGATTGTGGCGACGGCGTTGACGCTGTTGTTCCTGCCGGCCTTGTACGCGGCCTGGTTCAGGATCAAGAAGGACGTGGTGTAAGGCGGGCAGCGTTCATATTCCAAGGCAGGGCACGGAACGTTTTCGGACGTTCCTTCCACTTAGGGACTACCTGATTGCAGGTATTTTGAGCTGCCGGTTCTGGCGGTCGCTGGAGCTGGTAAGTGAAGACGTCTAAATGGATTGAAGGATTGCCCTATGTGTATTTGTTCCATCATACGAATGATTGCCCGCCCTCCTAAACCGCCACAGCCCGAGTGCTCGAAGCCAAAGCCGTGCGAGACAAGGCCGCCAGAGCCCGCATGCCCGCCGAAACCCTGTTCAACGAGTTCTGACTACCACGCAGGAAAAATCAACTTCGGGCTGGTTGCGATGGGGTCGTTATCCCTCGTTCGCAGCGCATAGCAACAGAGAAAGGGATCGCCCCGGGCAGAGGGGCGATCCTGTTGGCTCACAAGCTGCCAAACACCTTCTTTGCCAAGCTGGTAGCCGCGGCTGCCGGGTTCTTGCGAATGGTCTCTTCCTGCTGCGCAATCATCTTGAACAGCCCGTCCAGCGCCTGTTCGGTCACGTAGCTTTCGACGTTGGCACTCTTGGCATCAATCGCGCCAAAGGTCGCCGCCTTGCCCGCCAGGGCGTTGTACTGCTGGGCAACGCCAACCTTGTCGGTGGCCGCCTTGACGATCGGCAGGAACTTGGCCCGAATCTCGTCACGGCTGCTTTTGTTCAGGTACTGGGTGGCCGAGTCCTGGCCGCCGGTGAGGATGCCCTTGGCGTCGGTCACGCTCATGTTTTTCACCGCATTTACCAGGATCGGCTGAGCCTGGGTCACGGCAGACTCAGCCGCCTTGTTCATGCTGGCTTCCAGTTGGTTGACCTGGTCACCCATGCCGAACATTTTCAGTTTGTCGGCGACTTTGCCCAACTTGCCCGGCAGGCCGATCTTCACTTCGGGGTTGTTGCTGAAACCGCCGGGCACGCCCAGTTGTTTCACGGCAATCTGCGCGCCTTGGGTCAGTGCATCCTTGAGGCCGCCGGCGGCGTCGCCCTGGGACAGGCTGCCGAGAGACAAGGCCATGGCGTTGGCACCGAGCAGCAGGCCGGCGCACAGGGCCGTTAGGCGAAGGGAGTTACGGAGCATGGACGCTTCCTTATGTTCGAATTTTTAATCAGTGTGCAACCGCATCCACGCGTACGCGCAGCGGTTGTGGATCCTGGCCATTCAACTGCACAGAGTGCCGTTCGGTGGTGATAAACAGTAGCTTGCCATCCAGTTCGATGCGAGCGCTGACCGAGTAACTGTGGCCGGGCTTGACCTGGGCGGGGTCATAGCTCAGGTGGAAGGGCAGCGGCACCTGGCCCTTCACCGGGCCTTTCTGCTCGGCCAGGGTCACGGCCGGGGCGTCCATCAAGGACACGTCTTGCAGGGTCACACTCAAGGTGGCGGCGGGCGGCAGGGCGATGCGTTGCAGGTAGAACACTTCGCCGTCGAGGCTGGCTTTGGGGGCGGGGCTCATGGTCTGGCAGGCTCCCAGCAGGGCGGTGAGGCCCAGGAGGATGATTTTTTTCATGGTACAGCTCCTTGTCAGCGGCGCCAGAAACACCCTGGCGCCTCGGTCACTCTAGTGTGTTTCTTCGGGTGCGACGGGCTTGTCTGCCGCGTCTTCGCTGCGATGCAGGGCCACCTGGCGAATTGACAGGCGAATATCTGCCGGCAATACGCGCTTGGCCGCGCCCTCGGCCAGCTCGCCCAGCAGCGGGTGATAGCTCAGCTTGCCGGCCTCGTCGCGGCGCAGCACATCCTGTTCCAACAACGTCTGGATGAAATGTCGGAAAAGGCTCTTGTCGAAGAACTCTGGGGCATTCAGGCCATGGAGGATCGACAGGCGCTGGGCCATGACCGTGCACAGGTCTTCCAGCTCTTCGGCACTGATGCTGTTCTGGCCGCTGTTGAGCAGCAGCGAGATGGCCATGTAGAAACGTTGCAGGGTCTGGGCGATGCTCTTGGACAGCAGCGTCAGCAGTACAAAGTGTCGCGAACTCGGGGCCGGGCGCAGGTACACCTCGTTCTCGAAGCGCAGCAGGCCTTGTTCGACGAAGGCTTCCAGCCACTGGTCGACCACCGCGTCCAGCTCGTCCAGGGTCCAGCGGATAAACAACTCCGATTGCAGGTATGGGTAGAGCGCGCGGGTGTAGCGCAGGATTTGTTCGCGGCTCATGCGCGAGCTGCTCTGGAAGAAACTCGCCAGCAGCGCCGGCAGGGCGAAAATGTGCAGCACGTTGTTGCGGTAGTAGGTCATCAGGACGGCATTTTGCTCGTCCAGATAAAGGATTTTGCCCAGGGCATCGCTCTGCTCCGACAGCAGTTTCATGTCCTTTACATGCTTGATCAGCGCCAGGCCATCCCCCTCGGGCAAGGTGGTGTGGGGCGAGTAGGGCACCTTGCGCAGCAGCGCCAGGTACAGATCCAGCTGGCGCGCCATGGCTTGTTCGTCCAGGGCCAGGCGGGTGGTGGACAGCAGCGCCAATGCCACCAGGTTCACCGGGTTGATCGCCGCCGCTTCGTTCAGGTGTTGCGCCACCCGTTCGCCGAGGCGGTTGGTGGTTTCATTGAGCCAGGCCGGCTTGTAGTTCGGACCCAGTTCCTGGGCGCGCCAGTCGGGCTGCTCGTTGTCGAGGAATTCCGCCAGCTTGATCGGTTCGCCGAAGTTCACCGCGACCTGGCCAAAGCGCTGCTTGAGGGCGCCGACCACTTTGAAAATATCGAAAATCGACTCTTTCTTCTTGCTCGCGCCGCGCAGCTCGCCGAGGTAAGTCCGGCCTTCCAGCACTCGCTCATAGCCGATGTACACCGGCACAAACACGATGGGCATGCGCGAGGAGCGCAGGAAACTGCGCAGGGTGATCGCCAGCATCCCGGTCTTCGGTTGCAGCATGCGCCCGGTGCGCGAACGTCCGCCTTCGACGAAGTACTCCACCGGGAAACCCTTGGTGAACAAGGTGTGCAGGTATTCGTTGAACACCGAGGTGTACAGCGGGTTGCCCTTGAAGGTGCGGCGCATGAAAAACGCCCCGCCACGGCGCAACAGGCTGCCGATCACCGGCATGTTCAGGTTGATCCCGGCGGCGATGTGCGGCGGTGTCAGGCCATTCTTGAACAGCAGGTACGACAGCAAGAGGTAATCGATATGGCTGCGATGGCACGGCACATAGATCACCTCGTAGCCCTGGGCGACCTTTTGCACGCCCTCGATGTTGTTGACCTTGATGCCGTCGTAGATTTTGTTCCAGAACCAGCTCAGCACCACTTCCAGGAAGCGGATGGCGGTGTAGGTGTAGTCCGAGGCGATTTCGTTGCCGTAGCGCAGGGCCTGGGCCTTGGCTTTTTCGGGGGTGATTTTCTCGCGTTCGGCCTCGTCGAGGATCGCCTGGCGCACCAGCGGCATGTTGACCAAGCCCTTCACCAGGTTGCGCCGGTGGGACAGGTCGGGGCCGATCACGGCGGTTTTCAGGTTGCGAAAGTGCACCCGCAGGATGCGTTGGGCCATGCGCACGGTGCGTTCGTGGCCTTTATTGTGCTCGATCAATTCACGCAGGTTGATGGGCGCGGAGAATTGCACCCGGGTCTTGCGACCCAGGATCAGGATGCTCAGCAGCCGGCGCAGGCGGCCGGTGACGGCCCAGCTGTCGGCGAACAGCAGTTTCCACGGGCTGGACTCGCTGTCGGGCGACTGGCCCCAGAACACGCTGACTGGAATGATCTGTGCATTCTCTTCGGCGTGTTCGGTGAGTACGTCCACCAGGCGGGTGAGGGTGGGCGGTGCGCCACGCTTGTCCTGGCGGCCGAGCCAGTCGGGGTCGGGCGTCAGGTAGAAGAAGGCCGCCGGTTCCATCAACGGGCCGACTGATACCGGCAGCACCGGGCGCGGCAGGCCGGCCTTGGTACATTCGGTATCAACCACCGCCAACTCGGTGAGGGACGGGGATTGCAGGACGTAAAACACCGGACGACTGCGGTCGAGGTTCAGGGTAAGGGACGACTGGTTGATCGTCTCTGAGCGAACCCAGAGGTACAACAGCCGGCGCAAGGTGCCAAATACCAGACGGCGAAAGGGAGAGCGGGTCATACGGCTTCTGCTTTGAGTGGGAAAAACCGAGCGGTTGCTCGGTGCGCTAGTGTGCAGTATTAGCCGAAAATCGGCAAAAAAGCGGCGAAGTAATCTTGAGTTGAAGCTTTTTGAGCCTGTCTTATACTCGGCAGTTCAACTGCGACGACTCAACAATAAACGTACTTATAAAAAGCATGTGGGAGCAAAACAGATGGCAACGCGCGAAACCGGCAATGTGAAGTGGTTCAATGACGCCAAGGGTTACGGCTTTATACAGCGGGAAGATGGCAAGGATGTGTTTGTGCACTACCGCGCCATTCGCGGTGAAGGGCACCGTTCGTTGTCTGAAGGCCAGCAGGTGGAGTACGCCGTGGTGACGGGCGAGAAGGGCTTGCAGGCTGAGGATGTGGTGGGCCTGTAACCTTGGCGTGATCGTTCCCACGCTCTGCGTGGGAATGCTTCTTTGGACGCTCGGCGTCTGCTTTTAATCGTGACGCGGAGCGTCACAGGCTGCATTCCCACGCAGAGCGTGGGAACGATCCCTCAGGTTGTTTTCCAGGTGATCTGCTCTTCACCGTCTTCGCTGATACGAATCCAGGTATCCGCGCTTTCTTCACCTTCTTCCTCAACCCAGCTGCCCGGTGCGCAACGCACTTCGACGTTCAGCGCGGTAAAGGCCGCACGGGCGCAGGCGATGTCGTCTTCCCACGGGGTCTGGTCGCTTTCCAGGTACAGGCTGTTCCATTTGCCTACGGCTTTCGGTAGCCAGGTGACCGGCACGCTGCCGGCTGTGCACTTGTAGGTCTGGCCACGCTGGACCCAATCGGTGCACGGGCCCAGGGCAGCGCCGAGCCAGGCGGCGATGGCCTTGTGGTCGACGTCGGCGTCCTTGAGGTAAATCTCGATATCGGGTTGGCGCATGGATGTTCCTCATTGCGGGATTCTGAAAATCCATTCGCGGATTCAGCGCAGGCCCCGAGAGGCCCGCAAATAATGGGTTATTGAAGCACGAAATAGTCGTAGCGCATCGACACAGTGACCAGCAGCGGTTCAGCCGCCTCGATCACTTGGGCGCGGCGCTCGGCACTGGCGCGCCAGCCGTGGGGTGTCATCGCCAGCAGATTGGCGCGGTCGTTGGGATCGGCCAGGCTGAGCTTGAACTCCAGGGTTTCACTGTGCTGCAGGCTCATACCTGCCGGTACCAGCGCCAGGTGCTTGTCGTCGGTGTACTCGCGCACTTCGTCGTACAAACGCTCACGCAGTTCCATCAGGTGGCCGCTGGTGGGGCCGACTTTCATCAAACCACCGCCCGGGCTGAGCAGGCGCTTGGCCTCCAGCCAGTCCAGCGGACTGAAGACACTGGCAAGGAACTGGCAGCTGGCATCGGCCAACGGCACCCGGGCCATGCTGGCGATCAACCAGGTCACCGTGGGGTTGCGCTTGCAGGCGCGCTTGACCGCTTCCTTGGAGATATCCAGGGCATAACCATCAGCGCGCAGCAGGGTGTCGGCGATTTGCGCGGTGTAGTAACCCTCGCCACAGCCGATATCCAGCCAGCGCTGGGGTTTGCGTTCCGCAGCCAGTTCGGCCAGGCGCCTGGCCACCGGGGCGTAGTGCCCGGCATTGAGGAAGTCGCGGCGCGCTTCCACCATTGCCAGGTTGTCGCCCGGGTCGCGGCTGTTCTTGTGCTGCACCGGCAACAGGTTCAGGTAACCCTGGCGCGCGCGGTCGAAACGGTGCCCGACCGGGCAGGCCACGCCGTTGTCCACCTCGTGTAGCGGTGCGCTGCAAATGGGGCAAGCGAGCATCAGGCGAGCAACTTGATCAGGGTCTGGTAGTAGATTTCGGTCAGCACATCGAGGTCGCTGGCGAGGATGCGCTCGTTGACCTGATGGATGGTCGCGTTGACCGGGCCCAGCTCCACTACCTGAGTGCCTAGGGTCGCAATGAAGCGCCCGTCGGAAGTGCCGCCGCTGGTGGACGCCTTGGTCTCGCGGCCGGTGACGGCCTTGATGCTGGCGGAGACGGCATCGAGCAACGCGCCCGGTTCGGTGAGGAACGGCAGGCCCGACAGCGCCCACTCCACATGCCAGTCCAGGCCATGCTTGTCGAGAATCGCCGCGACCCGCTGCTGCAGGACTTCAACGGTGGACTCGGTGGAGAAGCGGAAGTTGAACACCGCCGTCAGGTCACCCGGGATCACGTTGGTGGCGCCGGTGCCGGAATTGAGGTTGGAAATCTGGAAGCTGGTGGGCGGGAAGAAGCTGTTGCCGTCGTCCCAATGCTCGGCGGCCAGTTCGGCCAGGGCCGGGGCGGCCAGGTGGATCGGGTTCTTCGCCAGGTGCGGGTACGCTACGTGGCCTTGCACGCCGCGCACGGTCAGGGTGGCGCCGAGGGAGCCACGACGACCATTCTTGACCACGTCGCCCACCAGGGTGGTGCTCGACGGTTCGCCGACGATGCACCAGTCCAGGCGCTCCTTGCGGGCCGCCAGGCGTTCGATCACGGCCTTGGTGCCGTGGTGCGCCGGGCCTTCTTCGTCACTGGTGATCAGGAAAGCCACCGAACCCTTGTGGTCCGGGTAGTCAGTGACGAAACGCTCGGAGGCGACCAGCATCGCGGCCAGGCTGCCTTTCATGTCGGCCGCGCCACGGCCGCAGAGCATGCCGTTTTCGTCGATCAGCGCATCGAACGGGTCGTTCTGCCAGGCCTTGACCGGACCGGTGGGCACCACGTCGGTGTGGCCGGCGAAGCACAATACCGGGCCTTCGTGTTTGCCGTGGGTGGCCCAGAAGTTATCCACATCCTCGATGCGCATCGGCTCAAGCGCAAAACCGGCGTCGCCCAGGCGCTGCATCATCAGCTTCTGGCAATCGGCGTCGATCGGCGTCACCGACGGGCGACGGATCAGGTCGATAGCGAGTTGGAGGGTCGGCGAAAGGTCGGCGTGGGCCGTCATGTAAAAACTCCAGAAATCGAGGCGGCGACGTTCTAATTGTAGGAGCGAGCTTGCTCGCGAAGGTCGTTAACGATAACGCGCCCTGTCTGGATGCACGCGTCGATCTCAAGTGCTTCGCGAGCGAACTCGCTCCTACAGTCATGTGCAAGGCAAAAGGGCCGTTATCTTATAGCAAAACGGCGGCCAGAGGCCGCCGTTTAGTGCATTGCGCAGGATTTTAAGCAGCGGCCACAGGCTCTTGCTTCGGTGCCGGTTTCGGCAGCGAAGACAGGAACGCCATGATCAGCGCCGCCACATACGGCAGCGACTGCACCAGCAACATCACCACCCAGAAGCGTATGTCGTTGCTCGGCAGGCCCTGCACCAGGTAAATCCCCAGTGCCGCGCCCCACAACAGCAGCATGATGAACATCTCTTCCCGGGCTTCGGAAATCGCCACCCAGAAACCGTGGTTATCGGCGTTCTTCGGTGTACGAAAGAACGGAATGCTGGTGGTGAAGAAGCCGTACAGCACTGCCTTGGCGATGGTGTGGGACAACGCCAACCCGGCCAACGCTGCGCAGAACGCATCTTTCAGGTTCACACCCACCGCACGGCGGTAGAGGAAGATGATCTTGCCGACCTTGAACACGAACAGCGCCAATGGCGGAATCGCGAAGATCAGCAGCGGCGGGTCAACCCGCGTCGGCACGATAATCATCGCCGCCGACCACAGCAGGGCGCCCACGGTGAAGAAGATGTTCATGCCGTCGGCCACCCACGGCAACCAGCCCGCGAGGAAGTGGTAGCGCTGGCCGCGGGTCAGCTCGGTGTCCTTGCCGCGCAACAGGCTCGCGGTGTGACGCTTGATGATCTGAATCGCCCCGTAGGCCCAGCGGAAACGCTGTTTCTTGAAGTCGATAAACGTATCGGGCATCAGGCCTTTGCCGTAGCTGTCGTGGTAGTACGCCGCCGACAGGCCTTTCTCGAATACCCGCAGGCCCAACTCGGCATCTTCACAGATGCACCAGTCGGCCCAGCCCAGCTCTTCAAGCACCGAGCGACGGGTCATGGTCATGGTGCCGTGCTGGATGATCGCGTCACGGTCGTTACGGGTGACCATGCCGATGTGGAAGAAGCCTTTGTATTCCGCGTAGCAGAGCTTCTTGAAGGTGCTTTCGTTCTGGTCGCGATAATCCTGTGGCGACTGCACCACGGCGATTTTCGGGTCGGCGAAGTGCGGCACCATGTGCTTGAGCCAGTTGGGCGACACGCAGTAATCGGAGTCGATCACCGCGATCACTTCGGCATCCTTGGCGGTATGCGGGATCAGGTAGTTCAGCGCGCCGCCCTTGAAACCGGCCAGGGGCGAGACGTGAAAGAACTTGAAGCGCGGGCCCAGGGTTTCGCAGTAGTCGCGCACCGGCTCCCACACGGCCGGGTCCTTGGTGTTGTTGTCGATGATCAGGACTTCGTAGTCCGGATAGTCGAGGGCGGCCAGGGCGTCGAGGGTCTGTTTGACCATCTCCGGCGGCTCGTTGTAGCACGGCACGTGGATCGAGACTTTCGGGCGGTAGTCCGAATCCCCTTCAACCGGCAGGAATTCACGCCGGCGTTTGTGGGTCCAGACTGCTTCCGCCAGTTCATGGGCCTCGGTCAGCAGCACAATGAATACGCCCAAGGCGCCGAGGGCGAGGAGGACGCCCACGGTAACGCTGAACCAGGTGCTGTATTGCTGGCTGTAGTCGTAACCGATCCACACCAGCACCGAACCGCACAGGAACGCGATGAAGGTCAGGAAGGTCCGGCCTCGCTGGCGCAGGGCCGAGCCGTCGATCATCAGCAGCGTCAGGGACAGCAGCGCAAGCACCACCGAACCGATGGCCAGCACCCGCCATTGCGGGATCGCTACCACCGGCCCTTCAAAGTTGAATTTCTGCTGGCGCGCGGCGTTGAACACACCCCAGTAGGCGCCCGCCGAGCCTTCATCGCTGACTTTCCACGGCTGGTCGAACGCCTCGATCACGAAGTAGTTGTAGCCCTGGCGATTGAGCTTGTTCACCAGTGTGCGCAGGTAAATTGCCTGGTCGGCCGGGGACGTTTCATTGCCACCCCGCATGCGGCCGTTACTCGGCCAGCCAACCTCCGACAGCAACAGCGGCTTTTTCGGGAACAATTTCTTCAGGTCCCGGGCGCGGTCGAGTACGTACTGGCCGGCCTTGTCCATCGGAATAAATTCCCAGAACGGCAGGATGTGCGCGGCGATCAGGTCGACGTGCTTGGCCAGTTGCGGGTTCTTTTCCCAGATGTGCCATTGCTCGGAAGTCGTCACCGGTACTTTCACGGCGGCGCGCACCCGGTCCAGCAGCACGATCAGCGCTTCCGGGGTGATTTCTTCACGGAACAGGGCTTCGTTACCCACCACCACCCGCACGACGCTGCGGGAGTTGTTGGCGATTTCGATGGCACGCTGGATCTCGCGCTCGTTGCGCTCGAGGTCCGGACTGATCCAGATACCCAGGGTCACCCGCAGGCCGAACTCTTCCGCCAGCTTGGGGATATCCCCCAGGGTGCCGTCGACCGAGTAGGTACGGATGTTGTCCGTCAGCTTGCTCATGATCGCAAGGTCCTGACGCATTTGATCGTCAGTCGGATACTGGTCTTTCTGTGGGAACTGGCCTTGCTGGAACGGCGAGTAGGAAAAACCGGAGATCTGTTCAGGCCAGTTAGGGGCAGTGACCGGGCGGTTGATCAGCGCCCAGAAGCCGGTGAACAGCGCGGCGATTGCCAGCACTACCACCAGGTTGAGTCCAAATTTACGCGATGACATGGCTATTTCGGGTTCCAAAGGGTGTGGAACGAAAAGAGGTGTCGGCCTGCGCCGAACGGCGCGCATCCTACACCGGCCTTTCACTGACCGTACAGCAAGCCGAGAAAAACCGGACATTGGGCAGTGCAACTCGTCGTAAGTTCTCTTACTTGTAGCTTGTAGCTTAAAACTTGTCGCTGCGTAGCCCTATAATGCGCGCCGGTTTTTGGGGTAATGGTCATGAGTACAGAAGATCCACGGTTTGCCGGCGTCGCCCGCCTGTATGGCATTGAAGGCCTGGAACGCTTGAAGGCGGCCCACGTGGCCATCGTCGGTGTGGGCGGGGTGGGCTCGTGGGCGGCGGAAGCCATCGCCCGGTGTGGGGTGGGCGAGATTTCGCTGTTTGACCTGGATGATGTGTGCGTCAGCAACAGCAACCGTCAGTTGCATGCGCTGGACAGCACGGTGGGCAAGGCCAAGGTCGAGGTCATGGCTGAGCGCCTGAAGGGCATCAACCCTGACTGCACCGTGCACGCGGTGGCGGATTTCGTCACCCGCGAGACCATGGCCGAGTACATCACTCCGAACATTGATTGCGTGATCGACTGCATCGACAGTGTGAACGCCAAGGCCGCGCTGATCGCCTGGTGCAAGCGGCGCAAGATCCAGATCATCACCACTGGCGGCGCGGGTGGGCAGATTGATCCGACGCTGATTCAGGTGTGTGATTTGAACCGCACGTTCAATGACCCGCTGGCGTCGAAAGTACGCTCCACCCTGCGCCGCGACTATGGCTTCTCGCGCACCGTGACCCGCCATTACAGCGTGCCCTGCGTGTTTTCCACCGAACAACTGCGTTATCCGAAGCCGGACGGCAGCATCTGTTTGCAGAAGAGTTTTGTCGGGGACGGCGTGAAACTGGACTGCGCCGGTGGGTTTGGCGCGGTGATGATGGTCACCGCGACTTTCGGCATGGTGGCGGCGACCAAGGCGGTGGACAAGATAGTCGCCGGGGTGCGCCGGCCTTCGGATCGAGTCAAGGCCCCTTAATTCCGGCACCTTACACAAATCAAAAATGTGGGAGCTGGCTTGCCTGCGATGGCGGTGTATCAGTCATCGTTGTAGTCACTGACAGACCGCCATCGCAGGCAAGCCAGCTCCCACAGTGGTTATGTGTTTGAGCTCAGCTGCCGCATGCGCTGCAGCACCGCATTCAACCCATTGCTGCGGGACGGCGATAACTGCCGCGACAGGCCCAGTTGTTCAAACCAGTCGGGCAAGTCGACCGCCTGCAACTCAGCGGCAGACAAACCGTTAACCCGTGCCAGCAACAGCGCCACCAGCCCGCGTATCAGTCGCGCATCGCTGCTGGCGGCAAACTGCCAGTGGTCATCCTGCAAGCGCCCCACCAGCCACACCAGGCTTTCACAGCCCTGCACCAGGTTGGCGTCCACCTTGTCTTCATCCGGCAAGGCGGGAAGACGCTCGCCCCATTGCATCAGCAGGCGGGCCCGTTGTTCCCAACTGCCGACGGTCTGAAACGTCTCCAGCGCGATAACAGCCTGCGGCGGCAAATTCATCGCAACATATCCAGGGCTTGATCCAGCGCTTCAAAAAAGCGCTCCAGGTCATCGGAGTCGTTGTACAGCGCCAGCGACACCCGAATCGCCCCCGGCAACCCCATCTGCTTGAGCAATGGCATCGCACAATGATGGCCAGCGCGTACGGCAATCCCTTGTTCAGTCAGCAAGTGGGCAAGGTCGGCGTTGTGCACGCCTTCCACCACAAAACTGGCCAGGGCTACTTGCGGCGAACCCAGCAGGCGCACGCCGTTGCGGGCTTGCAGGCCGCGCAACAGGTAGTCGTGCAAGGCGGCTTCGTGGGCCGTCACCGCGTGTTGATCCAGGGAACTCAGGTAATCCAGGGTTGCGCCCAGGCCGATCACGCTGGCGATCGGTGGTGTTCCGGCTTCGAAACCAAGGGGCGCGGGGCGGAAGCTGGCGCTTTGATAGTCAGCCAGTTGCACCATCTCGCCGCCAAACTGCCAATGGCGCAGGTGATGCAGGGCTTCGGTGCGACCGTAAAGCACGCCAACACCATCCGGCCCGTAGAGCTTGTGGCTGGAAAACACGTAGAAGTCGCAGCCCAGGGCCTGCATGTCGTGGCGACCATGGACGATGCCCTGGGCGCCATCGACCACCGTCAGTGCATCGTAGGCCTTGGCCAGCGCCAGCAATTGCGGCAACGGCTGCCAGGCGCCAAGCACATTGGACAGTTGGCTCACCGCCAGCAGGCGGGTGCGCGGGCCGATCAGTTCGGCGGCGGCTTGCAGGTCTATCAAGCCGTCATCGTTAAGCGGCAGTACCACCAACGACAACTCGCGACGCTTGGCCAGTTGCTGCCACGGCAGCAGGTTGGCGTGGTGTTCCAGGGCGCTGATGACAATCTCGTCGCCCGGGTTGAATAGGTGCTCAAGGCCATAAGCCAGGAGGTTCAGCGCTGACGTCGCGCCGTGGGTGAAGATGATTTGCCCGTTGTCACCGACGTTCAGCCACTGCGCCACCTTGTTGCGACTGTCCTCGAACGCCTGGGTCGCATGGGCGCCCGGCAAATGCTGGGCACGGTGCACATTGGCTGCGCCATTGGCGTAGTAATGGCTGATGGCGTCCAACAAGGCTTGAGGTTTTTGCGTGGTGGCGGCGTTGTCCAGATAGGTCTGGTCTTGCCGTTGCAGGGTGGCGATGGCCGGAAAATCGGCGCGCCAGGGAGAGGGCACAAGCATGGTGATCAAGGCTCGTATAAACGGCCCGCACCGGTCAGGTGTGGGCCGTCAGTGGCATCGAGTCGCTGCTTAGTTGTGAGCGTGCAGCGCTGCGTTCAGTTCGATGGCCGATTTGTGGGTTTTGCACTCCACGGCACCGGTCTCGGAGTTGCGGCGGAACAGCAGGTCCGGTTGGCCGGCCAGCTCACGGGCCTTGACCACTTTGACCAGCTGGTTTGCTTCATCCAGCAGTGCCACCTTGGTGCCGGCGGTAACGTACAGGCCCGACTCCACGGTGTTGCGGTCGCCCAACGGGATACCGATACCGGCGTTGGCGCCGATCAGGCAGCCTTCGCCGACCTTGATCACGATGTTGCCGCCGCCCGACAGGGTGCCCATGGTGGAGCAACCGCCGCCCAGGTCCGAACCCTTGCCGACGAATACGCCAGCCGACACACGGCCTTCGATCATGCCCGGGCCTTCGGTACCGGCGTTGAAGTTGACGAAACCTTCGTGCATCACGGTAGTGCCTTCGCCCACGTAGGCGCCCAGGCGGATGCGCGCGGCATCAGCGATACGCACGCCGCTCGGCACCACGTAGTCGGTCATTTTCGGGAACTTGTCCACCGAGAACACTTCCAGCAGCTCGCCACGCAGGCGTGCTTCCAGTTGACGCTCGGCCAGCTCGGCGATGTCGATCGCGCCCTGGCTGGTCCAGGCCACGTTCGGCAACTGCGGGAACACACCGGCCAGGTTCAGGCCATGTGGTTTGACCAGGCGATGGGACAGCAGGTGCAGCTTGAGGTAGGCCTCAGGGGTGGAAGTCAGCGCGGCGTCTTCGGCCAGCAGGGTGGCGACCAGCGGCGTGTGGCTTTCAGCCAGACGGCTCAACAGGGCGGCTTGGGCGGCGTCGACGCCTTTGAGTGCGTCAGCCAGTTGCAGGGCCTGGGTGACGGTGAAGGTGATCGCCTGGTTGCCTTCGGTGTAACCGAGGATCGGCGCGATGGCAGCAATGATGTCAGCCGATGGATTGAGCAACGGTTGTGCGTAAAACACTTCCAGCCAAGCACCTTGGCGGTTCTGAGTGCCGACGCCGAAGCCCAGGCTGAACAGGGAATTGGACATGCTGTTACCTCTACAAAAATGGAGTGGGCTGGCCTACTTGAGGGCCGCCGAATAACTATCTGGCTTGAAGCCAATCAGGGTTTTGTCACCGAGATCAAGCACGGGGCGCTTGATCATCGAGGGTTGCGCGAGCATCAATTCAATGGCTTTCGCTTGGTCGAGATCGGCTTTGCGTTCGTCTTCGAGTTTGCGAAAGGTGGTGCCCGCACGGTTCAAAACCACCTGCCAACCGTGCTCATTGCACCATTGGGTCAAGTGTTCGCGGTCGATACCGGCCGTTTTGTAGTCATGGAACTCATACTGGATAGCGTGTTCATCGAGCCAGGTGCGCGCCTTTTTCATGGTGTCGCAGGCTTTGATGCCGAAAAGGTGCAACGTTTTGCTTGAATTGGTCAAGGAATTGCCCCCCTTTGGGCTGACGAAATGAAAGGTCAAGGATTATGCCATGGCCAGCGGCTTTCGGCGCCGCTCGTCAACATTACGTTTTGCTCGCGTGCGACTTTTGTGCAAAGGCCATCGCGCAGCATAGGCGGCTAATATGGCACTTCAACGGCGAGTTGTTGCCTGATGTGTGTTGTTGCAAGTTGATTGTCTGGGAATCCCGCGTTATGCAAACCGCCTACACCGTACTTATCCTGCTGATGCTGGTCAGCGTTTCGCGCCTTGTCGGGCGCATCATCCCACTGCCGTTGCCACTGGTGCAGATCGCCGCCGGTGCCTTGCTGGCGTGGCCGACCTTGGGCCTGCACGTAGCCCTCGATCCCGAGTTGTTTCTTTTCCTGTTTCTGCCGCCACTGCTGTTCTCCGATGGCTGGCGTATGCCCAAGCGAGAACTGTGGCGCCTGCGCGGGCCGATCCTGACGCTGGCGGTGGGCCTGGTGCTGTTCACCGTGGTCGGTGCCGGGTATTTCATTCATTGGTTGTTGCCGAGTATTCCACTGCCGGTGGCCTTCGCCCTGGCGGCGGTGTTGTCGCCGACGGATGCCGTGGCGGTGTCAGCCATTTCCCAGAACCGCTTGCCGACGCCACTGATGCACATGCTCCAGGGCGAGGCGTTGATGAATGATGCCTCGGGCCTTGTGACCTTCAAATTCGCCCTGGCGGCGGCGCTGACCGGAGTGTTCTCGCTGGCGGATGCGAGCCTCACCTTTGTGCTGGTGGCCGTGGGTGGCCTGGCGGTCGGTGTGGCCTTGAGCTGGCTGGTCGGCCGCCTGCGTGCCTGGATGATCGCCCGGGGCTGGGACGACCCGGCGACGCACGTGGTGTTCATGTTGTTGCTGCCGTTTGCTGCCTACGTGCTGGCCGAACGCCTTGGCGCTTCGGGCATCTTGTCGGCAGTGGCCGCGGGGATGATGCAAAGCTGGCTCGACCTGCTGCCGCGCCAGACCAGCACCCGGTTGCTCAACCGCAGTGTCTGGTCGCTGCTGGAGTTTGCGTTTAACGGTTTAATCTTCCTGCTGTTGGGCCTGCAATTGCCGGACATCATCAAGGCGGTGGTCAGTCACGAGCCGACGCTGTGGCCGACCTTGCTGTATCGCTGCCTGGACGTGATCGCGATTTTCCTGGTGCTGGTGGTGTTGCGGTTTATCTGGGTGCAGAGCATCTGGCGCCTGTCGGGTTTATTGCGCCGGATTCGTGGGAAAAGTGAGCTGACGCTGGTGCCCACCGCGCGGTCCTGCTGGCTGCTGACCGTCGGTGGCGTACGCGGTGCCGTGACCCTCGCGGGTGTGATGTCGGTACCGTTACTGCTTGCGCCGGGGCAGGATTTTCCCGAGCGCGACCTGCTGATCTTCATCGCCGCCGGTGTGATCCTGCTCTCGCTCGTCGCGGCCTGCATCGCTTTGCCGCTGCTGTTACGCGGCATCGAGAAGAGCCCGGATGAGAAACGCCACAGTGAAGTGCGCGAGGCCTGGAAGAAGACCGCCGTGGCAGCTATCCATGCACTCGAAACCGAAGACCCCGCTGAAGCTGCACCTCTGGATGCCGCCCAGGCAGCTTTGGCCACCGAGCTCAAGGCGCGGTTGATGTCGGAGTATCGTCATCAATTGGAGGTGTTCAATGATTCGGCCGAAGCCCAGGCGCTGGCGTTTCAGATGGACCAACTGGAGCGCAAGTTGCGGCTCAAGGCCCTGCGGGCGCAGCGTCTGGAGCTGTATAGCCTGAGCCGTCAACACCAGATTGCTGATGACGTGTTACGGGAGGTGTTGGCGGATCTGGATATGAGCGAGGCGAATCTGGGTCATATCAAATAACACCGCGGTGCTTACTTGTGGCGAGGGAGCTTGCTCCCGCTGGGCTGCGTAGCGGCCCCAAAAAAGCGGGAGCGCTGCGCACTCCAGCGGGAGCAAGCTCCCTCGCCACATTCAGCGCAGTTATTTATTGCGGGTAATAAAGTCGCGAATCCGCGTCGCCGCTTCCACACACTCCGCCAGCGGCGCAACCAGTGCCAGGCGCACACGCCCGGCGCCCGGGTTGACCCCGTCCACTTCCCGCGACAGGTACGAGCCCGGTACCACGGTCACGTGTTCTTCCACGAACAAGTCCCGGCAGAACGCCGCATCGTCGCCCTTCACGTTCGGCCACAGGTAGAAGCCGCCGTCCGGGTTTTGCACGTCCAGCACCGGCTTGAGGATCGCCAGCACGGCATCGAATTTCTCCCGGTACAGGTCACGGTTGGCCTGCACGTGGGCTTCGTCCTGCCAGGCGGCGATGCTCGCCAGTTGGGTTTGCACCGGCATCGCGCAACCGTGGTAGGTGCGGTACAGCAGGAATCCCTTGAGGATTTCGGCGTCGCCGGCCACAAAGCCCGAACGCAGGCCCGGCAGGTTGGAGCGTTTGGACAGGCTGTGGAACACCACGCAGCGCTTGAAGTCCTGGCGACCCAGTTCGACGCAGGCGCTGAGCAGGCCCGGCGGCGGGGTTTGTTCGTCAAAGTACAACTCGCTGTAGCACTCGTCGGCGGCGATTACGAAGTCGTATTCGTCGGCCAGGGCAATCAGCTTTTTCAGGGTGTCGACGGGAATCAGTGCGCCGGTCGGGTTGCCTGGCGAGCACAGGAACAGGATCTGGCAGCGTTTCCAGATGTCCGGCGACACGGCGTCGAAATCCGGGTTGAAGCCGTTTTCATCCAGGCACGGCAGGTAGTGCGGCTTGGCCCCGGCGAGGAACGCCGCGCCTTCGTAGATTTGATAGAACGGGTTCGGGCTGACCACCAGCGCGTCGTCGCCACGGTTGACCACGGTCTGGGTGAAGGCGAACAGCGCTTCACGGGTGCCGTTCACCGGCAGGATATTGCGCGCCGGGTCCAGCCAGCCCTTGGGCACGCTGAAACGACGTTCGCACCAGGCGCCAATGGCTTCGCGCAGGGCGGGAATGCCCAGGGTGGTGGGGTACACCGCCATCTGGTCCAGGTTGTTGGCCAGCGCGTCGGCGACGAACTGCGGAGATTTATGCTTCGGCTCGCCGATGGAGAGGGCGATCGGATGCTTGTCCGGGTTCGGCGTGACGCTGCCCAGCAGGACGCGCAATTTCTCGAACGGGTAGGGCTGCAACTGGTTCAGGGCATTGTTCATCGATAAATCTCGTTCAATTCATTGGAAGCTGAAAATGGCGGTCGGTCAGATGCTCAAGCGTGACATCTCGACGCCGGTTTCCTGGTTGACACTCAACTGCTGGACGATGGCTTCCTGCAAGCGTCGGCACAGTTCAGGGTCGGAAAGCGGCTGGTTGTCGGCATCGGTGATAAAGAACACGTCTTCCACCCGTTCGCCCAAGGTCGCAATCTTGGCGTTCTGCAACGACAGGTCGAACTCCAGGAAGATCGTGCCGATCCGCGCCAGCAGGCCCGGGCGGTCCGGCGCGCTGAGTTCCAGCACCGTCACCGGGCGTTGGGCGTCATTGTGGATGGTCACCTCGGGGGCAAACGCAAAGTGCTTGAGCTGGCGCGGTACCCGGCGCTGGATGATGGTCGGGTAGTCGTCAGGGTTGCGCAGCGCGTCGGTGAGGCCTTTGCGGATCTTTTTCACCCGCTCCGGGTTGTCGCCGATGGACTCGCCTTCCGTGTCGAGTACGATGTAGGTGTCGAGGGTGAACTGGCTGCTGGAGGTGATGACCCGGGCGTCGTGAATGTTCAGGTTGAGCTGGTCCATCGCGGCCACGGTCACGGCGAAGAAGTCGTGCTGGTCGGGTGCGTAGATGAAGATCTGCGTGCCACCCTCGAACTCGCGCTGGGTGGTTTCCTTGATCAGCACCAGTGGCCCGCCATCGGCCGGCTGCTGCAGAATCGCGTCGCTGTGCCAGGCCACGTCGCCAGCGGTGTGGCGCAGGAAGTAGTCGTCCCCCAGTTGCGACCAGAGTTGCTCGACGTCGTCCGGGTCGTTGCCGCCACGCACCAGAATATCCAGGGCCGCGCTTTGGGTGCGGCGGATCTGCTCTTCGCGGTCCACCGGGTTCTCCAGGCCGCGACGCAGCGCGCGCTTGGTCTCTGTGTAGAGTTGGCGCAACAGGCTGGCGCGCCAGGAATTCCACAGCGTCGGGTTAGTGGCGTTGATGTCGGAGACGGTGAGCACGTAGAGGTAGTCGAGACGGGTTTCGTCGCCGACGGCCTGGGCGAAATCATGGATCACCTGCGGGTCGGACAAGTCCTTGCGCTGGGCGGTGGTGGACATCACCAGGTGGTTTTGCACCAGCCACACGATCAGGCGGCTGTCCCACAGCGGCAACTGGTGGCGCTGGCAGAACGCTTCGGCGTCCACCGCACCAATTTCCGAGTGATCACCGTGCCGGCCCTTGCCGATGTCGTGGTACAGGCCGGCAAGGTAGATCAGCTCAGGCTTGGGCAGCCGCGCCATGAGCTTGCTGGCCAGCGGGAATTTCTCTGACACCTGGGTGTACTGCAACTTACGCAGGTGCTTGATCAGGTTCAGGGTGTGGGCGTCCACCGTATAGATGTGGAACAGGTCGTGCTGCATCTGCCCGACAATAAAGCCGAACTCCGGCAGGTAACGCCCGAGGATCCCGTAGCGGTTCATGCGCCGCAGGTTGCGGTGGATGCCGATCTTGCACTTGAACAGCTCGATAAACAGGCTGGTGTTGCGAATGTCGTGACGGAAGTCGTCGTCGATCAGGTGACGGTTTTCCCGCAGCAAGCGAATGGTGTCGGCGCGTACGCCTTTGATTTCCGGCTGTTGGGCCATCAGCACAAAGATTTCCAGCATGGCGAACGGCGTGCGTTTGAACACGTTGTCGTTGCGAGCCTCGATGTAGCCATCGTGGAGCTGGAAGCGCGAGTTGATCGGCTGCGGCGGTGCTTCGTCTTCCGGGGCCAGAATCACTTCTTCGAAGTGCTGGATGATCAGGTCGCTGAGCTGGGCAATGCTCATTACCACCCGGTAGTACTGCTGCATGAAGCTTTCGATGCTGGTCTTCGCGTCTTCGCCTTCAAACCCCAGCAGGGTGGCGATGGAGCGCTGGTGATCGAACAGCAGGCGGTCTTCGGAGCGGCCGGCCAGCATGTGCAACGCGTAGCGCACTTTCCACAGGAATTCCTGGGAAGAGGCCAGCAGGGCGTTTTCGCTCTCTACCAGAAAGCCTTCCCCGGCCAGGGCGCGCAGGTTCAGGGTGCCGTACTGGCGACGGGCGACCCACAAAATCGTCTGGATATCCCGCAGTCCACCGGGGGAGCCTTTGACGTTGGGTTCCAGGTTGTATTCGGTGTCGTTGTATTTGTGGTGCCGGGCTTTCTGTTCGGCACGCTTGGCCAGGAAGAAGTCCTTGCTCGGCCACATGTGCGCGGTGCTGGTGACTTCCAGCATGCGCTGGCGCAGGCGCTCGGGGCCGGCGATGGTGCGGCTTTCCATCAGGTTGGTGATCACCGTCAGGTCGGCGCGGGCTTCCTGGGCGCACTCGTCCACCGAGCGCACGCTTTGGCCGACTTCCAGGCCGATGTCCCACAACAACGTCAGAAAACGCTCGATGGAGTCGCGAAAGATCTCGTGATCGGCGCTGTCGAGCAAAATCAGCAGGTCGATATCAGAGTAGGGGTGCAGTTCACCACGGCCGTAGCCGCCGACCGCCACCAGGGCGATATCGGCGTCTTCACTCCAGCTGAACTGTTCCCAGGCTTTCTGCAGGATGTTGTCGACGAACCAGGCGCGGTCCTCGATCAGGCGGCGGATGTCCCGGCCCGTGCGGAAGCGCCCGTCGAGCACCTCGCGGGCCTGACGAATGGCTTTCTTGAAGGCGGCGATGGGGCTGGCCTTCAGCGCCAGTTCCGCCTGGAACTGGCCACGGTCGAAGAGTTCGGGATCCACCTGGGGCATCGATCGGTTTTCCTTTCTATCTATGGGGCACAGCGTTGCTATTAGAAAACCGGTGCAAACATTACGCCGAAACGCGAGGAATCGTGTCGTCGGCACGCAGGGTGAAGATCTCGTAGCCGGTGTCGGTGACCAGCAGGGTGTGTTCCCATTGCGCCGAGAGCTTGCGGTCCTTGGTGATGGCGGTCCAGCCGTCGCCCAGTACCTTGGTGTCGGCCTTGCCCTGGTTGATCATCGGCTCGATAGTGAAGGTCATGCCTGCCTTCAGCTCCATGCCGGTGCCGGCGCGGCCGTAATGCAGGATCTGCGGCTCTTCGTGGAATACCTTGCCGATGCCATGGCCGCAGAATTCGCGCACCACCGAGAAGCCGTTCTTTTCAGCGTGCTTCTGGATGACTTCACCGATGTCGCCCAGGCGGCAGCCAGGCTTGACGATCTCGATGGCCTTGTACATGCATTCCTGGGTGACTTGCGACAGGCGCTCGGCCCAGACCGGCACGTTGCCGACGTGGAACATGCGGCTGGTGTCGCCGTGGTAGCCGTCTTTGATCACGGTGACGTCGATGTTCAGGGTGTCACCGTCTTTCAACGGCTTGTCGCCGGGAATCCCGTGGCATACCACGTGGTTGATCGAAGTGCAGATCGACTTGGGGAAACCCTTGTAGTTCAGCGGCGCAGGGATGGCCTTTTGCACGTTGACAATATAGTCGTGGCAAATGCGGTCCAGCGC
Organism: Pseudomonas sp. 32A; assembly: GCF_052682255.1. Lineage (NCBI taxonomy): Bacteria > Pseudomonadati > Pseudomonadota > Gammaproteobacteria > Pseudomonadales > Pseudomonadaceae > Pseudomonas > Pseudomonas sp. 32A. The sequence goes on from NZ_JBQYLY010000001.1 coordinate 1,119,626, forward strand.
TTCGGTGGTGACGCCGGGCTTGACGTGTTCGGCAATCATTTCCAACACGTCGGCAGCCAGTTTGCCGGCAACACGCATGCCAGCGATGTCTTCGGCGGTTTTGAGGGTGACGGTCATACAGGCTCTCTCTAGCGCGAGGCGCTGAAATCAATACGGTTTACGGGTGTGCGACAAAAGGTTGCAGAATTCGCACAAGCCCAAAAAACGCGATTCTAGCAGACGCAGGGGTGAAACCATGAGCGTCTGGCGATCGCTTCTGTCTATAAGGATGGGGGCATTCTGGCTCTATTCAAAGGCTTAGGCAAAAGCGACTGACGGCAAATGTGATTGCGGGTTTCGTTTTTGCAAGCTCTGTGGTATAAAATGCGCCGCTTTCCGGGGATACCCCGCAAAGCTTAAATCCACACACGTGTCGACACGATGACCTGGGTGCCGGAGGCGAATGCCGCTGGTTGGTCATTGGGATACGTGGAGGCCAAACCCGACTTATTAAGGAACTATCATGTCCCAAGTCAACATGCGCGATATGCTGAAGGCCGGTGTGCACTTCGGTCACCAGACCCGTTACTGGAACCCGAAAATGGGTAAGTACATTTTCGGCGCGCGTAACAAGATCCACATCATCAACCTTGAAAAAACCCTGCCAATGTTCAACGAAGCTCTGACTTTCGTAGAGCGCCTGGCCCAGGGCAAAAACAAGATTCTGTTCGTCGGCACCAAGCGTTCCGCTGGCAAGATCGTTGCTGAAGAAGCAGCACGTTGCGGTTCGCCGTACGTCGATCACCGCTGGTTGGGCGGCATGCTGACCAACTTCAAAACCATCCGTGCTTCCATCAAGCGTCTGCGTGACCTTGAAGTGCAAGCCGAAGACGGTACTTTCGCCAAGCTGACCAAGAAAGAGGCGCTGATGCGCACTCGCGACCTGGAAAAGCTCGATCGTTCCCTGGGTGGTATCAAGGACATGGGCGGTCTGCCTGACGCACTGTTCGTTATCGACGTTGATCACGAGCGCATCGCGATCACCGAAGCCAACAAGCTGGGCATCCCGGTTATCGGCGTAGTCGATACCAACAGCAGCCCGGAAGGCGTTGACTACATCATCCCAGGCAACGATGACGCAATCCGCGCTATCCAGCTGTACATGGGTTCGATGGCTGACGCTGTAATCCGTGGCCGCAACCACGTTGCTGGCGGCACCGAGCAGTTCGTTGAAGAAGCTCCGGTAGCAGCAGCTGAGTAACTGACGCCTTGGCGTTGACTCAGTAAGCAAAAAGGGGGCTTGGCCCCCTTTTTGCCACCTCGAAAACCATTTGTCGGCAGCGCAGCTACAACATCTGTAACGTGCAGCGGCCTACAAGGGTGATTCGGGAAGAATTGATCGCCCGTTCAATCGGGTGGAATGGTTGAAAACCTATCCAAGAGGATTTTGAAAATGGCAGAGATTACTGCAGCGTTGGTTAAAGAACTGCGTGAGCGTACCGGCGAAGGCATGATGGATTGCAAAAAGGCCTTGACCAAGGCCGGCGGCGACATCGAAAAAGCCATTGATGACATGCGTGCTTCGGGCGCCATCAAGGCTGCCAAGAAAGCAGGCAACGTAGCTGCTGAAGGCGCTATCGCAATCAAGGAAGACGGCAAATCCGCCGTTATCCTGGAAGTTAACTCGCAGACCGACTTCCTGGCCCTGCAAGACGACTTCAAAAACTTCGTCGCTGCCAGCGTTGAAAAAGCGTTCGCTGACAAACTGACCGATGCCGCTCCGCTGATCGAAGCTCAAGAAGCTGATCGTCTGGTTCTGGTGGGTAAAGTAGGCGAGAACGTTAACATTCGTCGCCTGACCCGCGTTGAAGGCGATGTTGTGGGTGCTTACCTGCACGGCAACAAAATCGGTGTTGTGGTTGCGCTGAAAGGCGGCAACGTTGAACTGGCCAAAGACATCGCTATGCACGTAGCGGCCAGCAACCCTGAATTCCTGCTGCCATCTGAAGTTTCTGCTGAAGCCATCGAACGCGAGAAAGCCGTGTTCCTGCAGCTGAACGAAGAAAAAATCAAAGGCAAGCCTGAAAACATCGTTGAAAACATGGTCAAAGGCCGTATCAGCAAGTTCCTGGCTGAGGCTTCCCTGGTTGAGCAGGCGTTCGTCAAGAACCCTGAAATCAAGGTTGGCGAACTGGCCAAGAAAGCCGGTGCTGAAATCGTTTCCTTCACCTACTACAAAGTAGGCGACGGCATCGAGAAGCCGGTCGACAACTTCGCTGAAGAAGTTGCTGCCCAGCTGGCTGCCACCAAGAAGTAAGACAGTTTTTAACTGTCGCCCAAAAGAGGCTGCCCGCTTACGCGCGCAGCCTCTTTTCAAATGGGGTGATCGATTTTTATTGGTTTCCCTTTGGAACTGGCTTACAAAGCCGTGTTCCGATGGCGCTGTGACAGCGTCAAGCTAGAGTGAACGCAGGCCGTAAACGGCTTGCCAAGAATTTTCAAAAAATACGCCGCAGGAGAGATTCGCAATGGCTCAGCAGGGCAGTGGTCATCAGGCTCGCTATAAACGCATTCTACTCAAGCTTAGCGGCGAGGCCCTGATGGGCTCGGAAGAGTTTGGGATCGATCCCAAAGTACTCGATCGCATGGCGCTGGAAGTCGGCCAACTGGTCGGTATCGGTGTTCAGGTCGGTCTGGTGATCGGCGGCGGCAACCTGTTCCGTGGTGCGGCACTGAGCGCTGCCGGCATGGATCGGGTGACGGGCGACCACATGGGCATGCTGGCCACTGTGATGAACGCCCTGGCGATGCGTGACGCCCTTGAGCGCGCCAACATCACCGCGATCGTCATGTCGGCTATTTCCATGGTGGGCGTAACGGATCACTATGATCGTCGCAAAGCCATGCGTCACCTGGATGCCAAAGAGGTAGTGATTTTTGCTGCCGGTACCGGCAACCCGTTCTTTACCACCGATTCGGCAGCTTGCCTGCGTGGTATCGAGATCAACGCGGACGTGGTGCTCAAGGCCACCAAGGTTGACGGTGTTTACACGGCAGACCCATTCAAAGACCCGCATGCCGAGAAGTTCGATCATCTGACTTATGATGAAGTGCTGGATCGCAAGCTGGGCGTGATGGACCTGACGGCAATCTGCTTGTGCCGCGACCACAAGATGCCGCTGCGCGTATTTAACATGAACAAGCCCGGCGCCCTGCTGAACATCGTACACGGCGGCGCGGAAGGGACTCTGATCGAGGAAATCGAACAATGATCAACGAAATCAAAAAAGACGCTCAAGAGCGCATGCAGAAATCCCTGGACTCTCTGAACCATGCATTTGGTCAGATTCGTACCGGCAAGGCTCACCCAAGCATTCTGGGCAGCGTGATGGTGCCGTATTACGGCGCTGATACCTCGATCACTCAAGTGGCCAACATCACTGTCAAAGATTCGCGCACCCTGCAAGTCGTAGCCTTTGAGCGCAACATGCTCGGCGCCGTCGACAAAGCCATCCAGAGCGCCGGCCTGAACCTCAATCCGACCAACCTGGGCGAATTGCTGCTGATCTCCATGCCAGCCCTGACCGAAGAAACCCGCAAGGGCTTCACCAAGCAGGCGCGCAGCGCCGCTGAAGATGCGCGTGTTGCCGTACGCAACATTCGTCGTGATGCCTTGGGTGACCTGAAGAAGCTGGTCAAGGACAAGGAAATCAGTGAAGACGAAGAGCGCCGTGCCGTCGCCGATATCGACAAGCTGACTAAAGACGCCGAGGCCCAGATCACCAAGGCCACGGAAGATAAAGAAAAGGACCTGATGGCCGTATAAGGGGTCAGGACGCCTTCATGGAAAAGACCAAGCAGACTGTGCCCTCCGTGGTGCCGCGCCATGTCGCGATCATCATGGACGGGAATAATCGCTGGGCGAAGAAGCGCTTTATGCCGGGCGTTGCCGGGCATAAAGCCGGTGTCGATGCGGTGCGTGCCGTGATCGAGGTGTGTGCCGAGGCCAAGGTCGAAGTATTGACCTTGTTCGCGTTCTCCAGTGAAAACTGGCAGCGCCCGGCCGAGGAAGTCAGTGCCTTGATGGACCTGTTCTTCAAGGCATTGCGTCGTGAGGCCAAGCGCCTGAACGAGAACAACATCAGCCTGCGCATCATCGGCGACCGTTCGCGGTTCCATCCGGAGCTGCAAGCGGCCATGCGCGAAGCTGAGGCGATCACTGCCGGCAGCAACCGTTTTGTGCTGCAGATCGCAGCCAACTACGGCGGCCAGTGGGATATTGCCCAGGCAGCGCAGCGCCTGGCGCGGGAAGTGCAGGCCGGCCATCTGCGCCCGGAAGACATCACGCCCGAGCTGTTACAAACCTGTCTGGTGACCGGCGACCTGCCATTGCCCGACCTGTGTATTCGTACCGGTGGCGACCATCGCATCAGCAACTTCCTGTTGTGGCAGTTGGCCTATACCGAACTGTACTTCTCCGACCTGTTCTGGCCGGACTTCAAACACGATGCCATGCGCAATGCGCTGGCCGATTTCGCTTCCCGTCAGCGTCGCTTCGGTAAAACGAGCGAGCAGATCGAAGCTGGAGCCCGGGTTTAATGCTTAAACAACGAATCATCACGGCGCTGATCCTGCTGCCTATTGCCCTGTGCGGGTTTTTCCTGCTTGAAGGTGCAAACTTCGCACTGTTCATTGGCCTGGTCGTGACGCTGGGTGCCTGGGAATGGGCACGCCTGGCGGGTTTCGCCGCACAGTTGCCTCGTGTGGTGTACGCCGCTGTCTTGGCGCTGTTGATGTTCCTGATGTACATCCTGCCGGACCTGGCACCCTGGGTGCTGGGGGCCGCGGTGTTGTGGTGGGCGTTGGCGACCTATCTGGTGCTGACGTACCCGGGCACCAGCGGGCACTGGTCCAGTGTTGCCTGCAAGCTGGTGATCGGTCTGTTGATTTTGCTGCCCGCCTGGCAGGGGCTGGTCTACATCAAGCAGATGCAGTTGGGTAACTGGCTGATCATGGCGGTGATGGTGCTGGTGTGGGGTGCTGATATTGGTGCCTACTTCTCTGGTCGTGCCTTCGGCAAGCGCAAGCTGGCGCCGGCTGTCAGCCCGGGTAAAAGCTGGGAAGGCGTGTATGGCGGCCTGGCGTTGACCCTGGTGATTACCCTGGTGGTCGGTGTGGTGCGTGGCTGGACCGTCAAGGAAATGCTGCTGTCCCTGGTGGGTGCGGCCGTGGTCGTGTTCATCTCGGTGGTCGGTGACCTGACTGAAAGCATGTTCAAGCGTCAGGCCGGGATCAAGGACAGCAGTAACCTGCTGCCGGGTCACGGTGGCGTTCTGGACCGCATCGACAGCCTGACGGCCGCGATCCCGATTTTTGCCGTACTGCTGTGGATGGCTGCCTCGTGAGCCGCCTGCAGCAGGTAACCGTGCTGGGCGCCACCGGCTCGGTGGGGCTAAGCACCCTGGATGTGATTGCCCGCCATCCCGATCGATACCAAGTCTTTGCATTGACCGGCTTCAGTCGCCTGAGCGAACTGCTGGCGCTGTGTGTGCGCCACGCGCCGCAATACGCCGTCGTACCTGAAGCGGCAGCCGCACAGGGTTTGCAGGATGACCTGCGCGCTGCGGGCCTGGCGACTCAGGTATTGGTGGGGGAGGAGGGGTTGTGCCAGGTTTCGGCTGACCCTGATGTCGACACCGTCGTCGCGGCCATTGTCGGTGCTGCCGGCTTGCGTCCGACCCTGGCAGCCGTTGATGCAGGCAAGAAGATTCTGCTGGCCAATAAAGAAGCCCTGGTGATGTCCGGTGCGCTCTTTATGCAGGCGGTGCGCAAGAGCGGCGCCGTGCTGTTGCCGCTGGACAGCGAGCACAACGCGATTTTCCAGTGCATGCCCGGTGATTTTGCCCGTGGGTTGAGCCAGGTGGGTGTGCGCCGGATTCTGCTGACAGCTTCCGGCGGTCCGTTCCGACAGACGCCGCTGGCCGATCTGGAGCATGTTTCTCCTGATCAGGCGTGTGCGCATCCGAACTGGTCCATGGGGCGCAAGATCTCGGTGGATTCAGCGAGCATGATGAACAAGGGGCTGGAGCTGATCGAGGCCTGCTGGCTGTTCGATGCCCGGCCGGATCAGGTCGAGGTGGTGATCCACCCGCAAAGTGTGATTCATTCCCTGGTGGACTACGTGGATGGCTCGGTATTGGCTCAGTTGGGCAATCCGGACATGCGTACACCGATCGCCAATGCCCTGGCGTGGCCGGAACGGATTGATTCGGGTGTTGCGCCGTTGGATCTGTTTGCCATTGCCCGTCTGGACTTCGAAGCGCCCGACGAGCAACGCTTCCCTTGCCTGCGTCTTGCGCGGCAAGCTGCCGAGGCGGGTAACAGCGCCCCGGCGATGTTGAATGCGGCCAATGAAGTGGCGGTGGCGGCGTTTCTGGACCGGCGCATCCGCTTTCCGCAGATCGCGAGTATGATCGAAGACGTTTTAAACCTTGAACCCGTCGTCCCCGTGAATGATCTGGGTGCGGTGTTCGAAGCGGATGTAAAGGCCCGGGCCTTGACCGAGCAGTGGTTGAACCGCAATGCGCGCTAGTCTTTAGGCGTGTTTGAGCCTTCAGGCACTGGATTGAAATGCGGAGAAATTAGATGAGTGCGCTCTACATGATTGTCGGCACCCTGGTTGCTCTGGGTGTGCTGGTCACCTTCCACGAATTTGGCCATTTTTGGGTCGCGCGTCGTTGCGGCGTCAAGGTGCTGCGCTTCTCCGTTGGCTTCGGCATGCCGTTGTTGCGCTGGCACGACCGTCGTGGCACCGAGTTTGTGATTGCGGCGATCCCGTTGGGCGGCTACGTCAAGATGCTGGATGAGCGCGAAGGTGAGGTGCCGGCTGATCAGTTGGACCAATCCTTCAATCGCAAGACCGTTCGTCAGCGCATTGCCATCGTTGCAGCAGGGCCGATCGCCAACTTCCTGTTGGCGATGGTGTTTTTCTGGGTCCTGGCGATGCTGGGCAGCCAGCAGGTGCGGCCGGTCATTGGTGCGGTTGAAGCGGACAGCATGGCGGCCAAGGCGGGCCTGATCGCCGGGCAGGAAATTGTTTCAGTTGATGGCGAGCCAACCACCGGTTGGGGCGCGGTCAATCTGCAGTTGGTGCGTCGCCTGGGTGAAAGCGGCATCGTGAAGCTGGTGGTGCGCGATCAGGATTCCACCGCCGAAACCCCGCGCGAGCTGGCCCTGGACCACTGGCTGAAGGGCTCCGATGAGCCTGATCCGATCAAGTCCCTGGGCATCCGTCCGTGGCGTCCGGCCCTGCCGCCGGTGCTGGCAGAGCTGGATCCGAAAGGGCCGGCCCAGGCCGCAGGTCTGAAAACCGGCGATCGCCTGTTGGCCCTTGATGGCCAGGTGCTGGGTGACTGGCAGCAAGTGGTGGATCTGGTGCGTGTTCGGCCTGATACCAAAATTGTGCTGAAAGTTGAGCGCGATGGTGCTCAAATCGACGTCCCTGTAACCCTGGCGGTTCGCGGGGAAGCCAAGGCGGCCGGGGGTTACCTGGGTGCCGGTGTGAAAGGTGTCGAGTGGCCACCTTCGATGGTGCGAGAGGTCAGTTTCGGGCCGTTGGCGGCAATTGGCGAGGGTGCGAGACGCACCTGGACCATGAGTGTGCTGACCCTCGATTCCCTCAAGAAAATGTTGTTCGGCGAGCTCTCGGTAAAAAACTTGAGTGGACCGATAACCATTGCTAAAGTGGCGGGCGCTTCTGCCCAGTCGGGCGTTGTAGATTTCCTGAATTTCCTGGCTTATCTGAGTATTAGCCTTGGGGTTCTGAATTTGTTGCCCATTCCAGTATTGGATGGGGGGCATCTGTTGTTTTATCTGGTCGAGTGGGCGCGTGGTCGCCCCTTGTCGGATCGGGTGCAGGGTTGGGGGATACAGATCGGTATCAGTTTGGTGGTCGGGGTGATGTTGTTAGCTCTGGTCAACGATCTGGGACGACTGTAACGCTTCGCTGAATTGCGAATCTGCCGCATTTTGCGGCAGTTTGTTTATTGCCAGTTGGAATAAGAAAGGACTTCATGAAACGTCTGCTGCTAACTGCGGTTCTCACCGTATTGATGATCGCCGAAGTTCACGCCGAGTCCTTCACCATCTCCGATATTCGCGTCAACGGCCTCCAGCGGGTTTCCGCGGGTAGCGTCTTTGGTGCCTTGCCGTTGAACGTCGGGGAACAGGCTGATGATCGTCGCCTGGTGGAATCCACTCGTGCGCTGTTCAAAACCGGGTTCTTTCAAGATATCCAACTGGGTCGCGAAGGTAACGTCCTCGTCATCACCGTCGTCGAGCGGCCTTCTGTCGCCAGTATCGAGATCGAAGGCAACAAGGCGATCTCCACTGAAGACTTGATGAAAGGCCTCAAACAATCGGGCCTTGCCGAAGGCGAGATCTTCCAGCGTGCCACCCTCGAAGGTGTGCGTAACGAGCTGCAACGCCAGTACGTTGCCCAGGGCCGTTACTCGGCAACCGTCGAGACCGAAGTGGTACCGCAGCCGCGTAACCGCGTCGGCCTGAAGGTCAACATCAACGAAGGCACCGTGGCGGCGATCCAGCACATCAACGTGGTGGGTAACACCAAGTTCTCCGATGACGACCTGGTCGACCTGTTCGAACTCAAGACCACCAACTGGCTGTCGTTCTTCAAGAACGATGACAAGTATGCTCGCGAAAAACTGTCCGGTGACCTGGAGCGCCTGCGTTCCTACTACCTGGACCGTGGCTATATCAACATGGATATCGCTTCGACCCAGGTGTCCATCACCCCGGACAAGAAGCACGTCTATATCACGGTCAACGTCAACGAAGGCGAGAAGTACAAGGTTCGTGACGTCAAGCTCAGCGGTGACTTGAAAGTGCCTGAAGACCAGGTCAAGTCCCTGTTGCTGGTGCAGAAAGACCAGGTGTTCTCGCGCAAGCTGATGACCACCACGTCCGAACTGATCACCCGTCGTCTGGGTAACGAAGGCTATACCTTCGCCAACGTCAACGGCGTACCGACCCCGCACGACGAAGACCATACCGTAGACATCACCTTCGTCGTAGATCCGGGCAAGCGTGCCTATGTGAACCGCATCAACTTCCGTGGCAACACCAAGTCGGCTGACGAAGTGCTGCGTCGCGAAATGCGTCAGATGGAAGGTGGCTGGGCGTCGACTTACCTGATCGACCAGTCCAAGGTTCGCCTTGAGCGCCTGGGCTTCTTTAAGGAAGTCAACGTTGAAACCCCGGCTGTACCGGGTGTGGATGACCAGGTTGACGTGAACTACGCCGTAGAAGAACAAGCCTCCGGTTCGATTACCGCCAGCGTCGGTTTCGCCCAGAGTGCCGGTCTGATCCTCGGTGGTTCGATCACCCAGAACAACTTCCTCGGTACCGGTAACAAGGTTTCCATCGGCCTGACCCGCAGCGAATACCAGAGCCGCTATAACTTCGGTTATGTCGACCCCTACTGGACTGCTGACGGTGTGAGCCTGGGCTACAACGCCTTCTACCGCACAACCGACTACAAAGACCTCGACGTTGACGTTGCAAGCTATGCAATCGACAGCCTGGGTGTTGGCGCCAACATTGGTTACCCGATCAGTGAGACCTCGCGTCTGACCTTCGGCCTGACCGCGCAACAGGACAAGATCAAGACCGGTGTGTACACCGTGGACGAAATCTTCAACTTCGTGCGTAAAGAAGGCGACCAGTTCCTGAACTTCAAGGCTTCGGCCGGATGGTCGGAATCGACCCTGAACAAAGGTGTGCTGGCGACCCGTGGCCATTCCCAGAGCCTGACTCTGGAAGCAACCACGCCGGGCAGCGACCTGTCGTTCTTCAAACTCGACTATCGTGGCCAGTTGTTCCAGCCATTGAGCGAAAACTACACCATGCGCCTGCACACCGAATTGGGTTATGGCGATGGTTATGGTTCGACCAGCGGCTTGCCGTTCTATGAGAACTACTATGCGGGTGGTTTCAACTCGGTACGTGGTTTCAAGGACAGCACCTTGGGTCCTCGTGGTACCCCAAGCCGTGGCGTGGGTGTGACCGGTAACCAGGGGACTGTGGCTGACTCGGACAACGACCCGCTGCCATTCGGTGGTAACGTGCTGATCCAGGGTGGTGCTGAGATTCTGTTCCCGCTGCCATTCGTTAAAGATCAACGCTCCCTGCGTACTTCGGTCTTCTGGGATGTGGGTAACGTGTTCGACTCCAAGTGCGAACAGGTCACCAACCCGAATGGCTCGAAGTCCAACACGCAGTGCAACGACGTAAGTCTGAGCAACCTGGCAAGCTCTGTCGGTGTGGGCGTGACCTGGGTGACGGCGCTGGGCCCATTGAGCTTTGCTCTGGCCATGCCGATCAAGAAACCGGATAACGCTGAAACCCAGATTTTCCAATTCTCCCTCGGCCAGACGTTCTAAGCGTCTGACCCAAGATAACGACAACGGATTTGTAGGAGTGCATCGTGCGTAAGTTGACTCAATTGGTTCTCCTGGCGACTGTCCTGGTAGCGACCCCGGCCTTTGCCGAAATGAAGATTGCTGTTCTGAACTATCAGATGGCTCTGCTGGAATCCGATGCGGCCAAGAAGTACGCCGTGGATGCCGAGAAGAAATTCGGTCCTCAACTGACCAAGCTCAAGACGCTGGAAAGCAGCGCCAAGGGCATCCAGGATCGTCTGGTGGCCGGTGGCGACAAGATGCAGCAAGGCGAGCGCGAGCGTCTGGAGCTTGAATTCAAGCAAAAGGCCCGTGACTACCAGTTCCAGTCCAAGGAGCTGAACGAGGCCAAGGCTGTTGCCGACCGCGAAATGCTCAAGCAACTCAAGCCGAAACTCGACAGCGCTGTGGAAGAAGTCATCAAGAAAGGTGCCTTTGACCTGGTATTCGAACGCGGTGCAGTCATCGACGTTAAACCTCAGTACGACATCACCCGCCAGGTGATCGAGCGCATGAATCAGCTGAAGTAAGCCATGACTGCGACTATCAAGCTCGGCCAATTGGCCGAGTTCCTGGGGGCCACCTTACGTGGCTCTCCGGAGAAGGACATTACTGGGCTAGCCACCTTGCAGGAGGCTGGCCCAGCTCAGTTGAGCTTCCTCGCAAACCCCCAATACCGTAAATACCTGGGCGAAAGCCGCGCCGCAGCCGTGCTGCTGAAGGCCGCTGACGCCGAAGGGTTTACCGGGGATGCGCTGGTTGTTGCCGACCCGTACCTTGCGTATGCCCAGGCATCGCACCTGTTCGATCCGAAACCCAAGGCTGCCGCAGGTATCCATCCTTCTGCGGTTATCGCGGATGACGCGCAGGTTGACCCTGCCGCGAGCATCGGTGCTTTTGTGGTGATCGAAAGCGGCGCCCGTATCGGCGCGGGTGTAACGATAGGCGCCCAGTGCTTTATCGGCGCCCGTAGCGAGATTGGTGCCGGTGGCTGGCTGGCTCCGCGTGTGACCCTGTACCACGACGTGCGTATTGGTGAACGTGTGGTGATTCAGTCAGGTGCCGTGATCGGTGGCGAGGGCTTCGGCTTCGCTAACTCGAAGGGTATTTGGCACAAGATTGCCCAAGTGGGCGGTGTGTTGATCGGCAATGACGTTGAAATTGGCGTCAACACCGCTGTTGACCGTGGGGCCTTGGCCGATACCGTCATTGGTAACGGCGTGAAGCTGGATAACCAGATTCAGATCGCTCACAACGTACAGATTGGCGATCACACCGCCATGGCGGCGTGCGTGGGGATTTCCGGCAGCACCAAGATTGGCAAGCATTGCATGCTCGCCGGCGGTGTTGGCCTGGTGGGCCATATTGAAGTGTGCGACAACGTATTCATCACCGGCATGACCATGGTGACCCATTCGATTACCGAACCTGGGTCCTATTCGTCCGGTACGGCCATGCAGCCTGCGGCCGAATGGCGCAAGAGCGCGGCACGTCTGAGGCAGCTCGACGATATCGCTCGGCGCCTGAAACATCTGGAAAAGCGTGTTGGGGACGTGACCCCTGGCGGTAATGCTTCATCAGATGGCTGATACCATTTCCATATCAAGTGTGCACAGCCGCTAGACTGCCTCCTTGATTTGCTAGAGGGGCGTGCCTTAGTCCGCACGCTCCCAATCTTTATTACAGGCTTCCCCCCGAAATGATGGACATCAACGAGATTCGCGAATACCTGCCTCACCGTTACCCGTTCCTGCTGGTGGACCGAGTAACGGACCTCAATGTTGAGGAAAAGCGCATTCGTGCCTACAAGAATGTCAGCATCAACGAACCGTTCTTCAACGGTCACTTCCCTGCGCATCCCATCATGCCAGGCGTTTTGATCATCGAAGCGATGGCCCAGGCTGCCGGTATCCTTGGTTTCAAAATGCTCGACCTGAAGCCTGCCGATGGCACGCTCTACTATTTCGTGGGCTCCGACAAACTGCGCTTCCGCAACCCGGTGACCCCGGGTGACCAGTTGATCCTGGAAGCCAAGTTCATCAGCTGCAAGCGCCAGATCTGGAAGTTCGAATGCCAGGCGTCGGTCGACGGCAAGCCGGTGTGCTCGGCTGAAATCATCTGTGCGGAACGCAAACTATGAGTTTGATTGACCCTCGCGCAATCATCGATCCGACGGCCGTACTGGCCGCCGACGTTGAGGTCGGCCCTTGGTCGATCGTCGGCGCAGGTGTGGAAATCGGCGAGGGGACAGTCATCGGGCCGCATGTAATCCTCAAAGGCCCGACGCGGATTGGCAAACACAACCGCATCTATCAGTTTTCATCGATAGGCGAAGACACTCCGGACATGAAGTACAAGGGTGAAGAAACGCGTCTGGTAATCGGTGATCACAACATCATCCGTGAAGGCGTGACCATTCACCGCGGTACCGTGCAGGACCGCGCAGAGACCACCCTGGGTGATCACAACCTGGTGATGGCCTACGCGCACATCGGCCATGACAGCGTCATCGGCAACCACTGCATCCTGGTTAATAACACCGCGTTGGCTGGCCACGTGCACGTTGACGATTGGGCGATCCTGTCCGGCTTCACCCTGGTGCATCAGTATTGCCATATCGGCGCCCACAGCTTTTCCGGCATGGGTACCGCCATCGGCAAGGATGTTCCAGCATTCGTCACGGTGTTCGGCAACCCGGCCGAAGCCCGCAGCATGAACTTCGAAGGCATGCGCCGTCGAGGTTTCAGCGAAGACGCCATCCACGCCCTGCGCCGCGCCTACAAGGTGGTTTACCGCCAGGGGTTGACGGTTGACCAGGCGTTGATCGAACTGACGGAGCCAGCCGCATTGTTTCCGGAAGTCGCGATATTCCGTGACTCGATCCAGTCGTCGACTCGCGGCATCACCCGCTGATCATGGCCAAGCTGCGTATAGCGTTGGTGGCCGGAGAAGCTTCCGGCGATATTCTCGGTGCAGGCCTGATGCGGGCCCTCAAGCTCCAGCATCCTGCGGTTGAATTCATCGGTGTCGGCGGTCCGCTGATGCAGGCTGAAGGCCTCACGTCCTACTTTCCCATGGAGCGCTTGTCGGTCATGGGGCTGGTGGAAGTGTTGGGTCGGTTACGTGAGCTGCTGGCTCGCCGCAAAAAGCTGATCCAGACCCTGATCGAAGAAAAGCCCGACGTCTTTATCGGAATCGACGCTCCGGACTTCACCCTCAATATCGAACTCAAGTTGCGTCAGGCCGGGATCAAGACCGTGCATTACGTCAGCCCGTCCGTGTGGGCGTGGCGGCAAAAGCGCGTGCTGAAGATTCGCGAAGGCTGCGACCTGATGCTGACCCTGCTGCCCTTCGAGGCCCGGTTCTACGAAGAGAAGGGCGTGCCGGTGCGGTTTGTCGGCCACACCCTGGCCGACACCATTCCGCTTCAGGCCGACCGTGCTGCGGCGCGTGCCGAACTGGGCTTGGCCGAAGGTCCGCTGGTGGCGTTGATGCCGGGTAGCCGTGGTGGCGAAGTCGGTCGTCTCGGCGCGCTGTTTTTTGATGCTGCCGAGCGTCTGCAGGCGCTGAAGCCGGGTGTGCGCTTCGTATTGCCATGCGCCAGTCCTCAGCGCCGTGCACAAATTGAAGAATTGCTGGCAGGGCGCAACTTGCCGTTGACCCTGCTCGACGGGGGCTCGCACCTGGCACTGGCTGCGTGCGATGCGGTGCTGATCGCCTCCGGCACTGCGACCCTGGAAGCCTTGCTCTACAAACGGCCGATGGTCGTGGCCTATCGCTTGGCGCCGCTGACCTACTGGATTCTCAAGCGTATGGTCAAAAGCCCCTACATCTCCCTGCCCAATTTGCTGGCCCAGCGTCTGTTGGTGCCCGAGTTGTTGCAGGACGATGCGACGCCTGAGGCGCTGGCGCAAACCATGCTTCCGTTGATCGATGGCGGCGAAGAGCAGACCCGTGGTTTCGACGAAATCCACCGCACCTTGCGTCGTGATGCGTCGAACCAGGCGGCGGACGCTGTGCTGACCTTGATCGGCCATAAACAGGAAACCCTATGAAGACGCAAATGGGCCTGGATTTCAGCCTGGTCGCCGATGCCCTTGATCTGGTTGCCGGTGTTGACGAAGTCGGTCGCGGCCCGCTGTGCGGCGCAGTCGTCACCGCCGCAGTGATTCTCGACCCGAACCGCCCGATCCTCGGCCTGAACGATTCGAAGAAACTCACCGAGGCCCGTCGTGAAAAGCTCTATGACGAGATCTGTGAGAAAGCCCTCAGCTGGCACATCGCCCGGGCTGAGGTCGAAGAAATCGACGAACTGAACATTCTGCACGCCACCATGCTGGCTATGCAGCGCGCTATTGAAGGCCTGCACATCACGCCCAAAATGGCGATGATCGACGGCAACCGCTGCCCGAAGCTGACGATGCCGGCTGAAGCGGTGGTCAAGGGTGATAGCAAGGTGCCGGCGATTGCCGCTGCATCGATCCTGGCCAAGGTCAGCCGTGACCGTGAAATGGCGGCTTTCGAATTGATCTATCCCGGCTACGGGATTGGTGGCCATAAGGGTTACCCGACGCCCGTTCATCTGGAAGCTTTGGCTCGCCTGGGCCCGACCCCGATCCACCGCCGCTTGTTTGCCCCGGTTCGCCAGGCTTTCGAGGCTCGGGAAAGCCTGATCGAGGTTTAGCAGCAAGGCTGATGTTTTTGCCAAGGCCCGGTACAATCCGGGCCTTGTTGTTTTCACGTTTTGTACAGGATCACTATGCCGGCTTCATTCGTTCACCTGCGCCTGCACACTGAATACTCCCTGGTCGACGGCCTGGTACGGATCAAACCCTTGGTCAAAACCCTGGTGGGCATGAACATGCCTGCCGTGGCGGTGACCGACCAGAACAACATGTGCTCCCTGGTCAAGTTCTACAAGGCCGCCATGGGCGCCGGCATCAAGCCGATCTGCGGCGCCGACCTCTGGCTGTCGAACAAAGACCCGGATAACCCATTGAGCCGCATCAGCCTGTTGGCGATGAACGGCGTGGGTTATCGCAATCTCACCGAACTGATTTCCCGTGGCTTCATCGATGGCCAGCGCAACGGCTCGATCATCATCGAGCGCGAATGGGTGGCCGAGGCCAGCGAAGGGCTGATCATGCTCTCGGCGGCCAAAGAGGGTGAGATCGGTATTGCGCTGTTGGGCGGCAATCCCCACGAGGCAGAAGTGCTGGCCCGCGAGTGGATGGAGGTGTTCCCCAACCGTTTCTACCTGGAAATCCAGCGCACCAACCGCCCCAACGATGAAGAGCAGTTGCACGCCGCCGTAGCCCTGGCTGAAAAGCTTGGCGCGCCGCTGGTCGCGACCAACGATGTACGCTTTATCAAGAAGGAAGACTTCGAGGCCCACGAAACCCGCGTATGCATCGGCGAAGGCCGGGCGCTGGACGATCCGCGCCGCTCGAAAAACTACAGCGAAGAGCAGTACCTCAAAAGCGCCGATGAAATGGCCGAGCTGTTCAGTGACCTGCCCGAGGCCCTGGAAAACTCCGTCGAAATTGCCAAGCGCTGCAATATTGAAGTGAAGCTGGGCAAGCACTTCCTGCCCAACTTCCCGATTCCCGATGGCATGACCATCGACGAGTATTTCCGCAAGGTCTCGTTCGACGGTTTGGAGGAACGCCTGAGCGTCCTGCTGCCCAAGGACACCACTGAAGATTATGAAGCCAAGCGCCAGGTCTACGTCGACCGGCTGAATTTCGAGCTGGATATCATTATCCAGATGGGGTTCCCCGGTTACTTCCTGATCGTAATGGACTTTATCCAGTGGGCCAAAAGCAACGGCGTGCCGGTGGGCCCAGGCCGTGGATCGGGTGCCGGGTCGCTGGTGGCCTATGTACAGAAGATCACTGACCTTGACCCGCTGGAATATGACCTGCTGTTCGAACGTTTCCTTAACCCGGAACGGGTATCGATGCCCGACTTCGACGTCGACTTCTGCATGGATGGTCGCGACCGGGTTATCGAATACGTGGCCGAGAAATACGGCCGTAACGCTGTAAGCCAGATCATCACCTTCGGTTCCATGGCGGCGAAAGCGGTAATCCGCGACGTGGCCCGGGTGCAGGGCAAGTCCTACGGCCTGGCAGACCGCCTGTCGAAGATGATTCCGTTCGAAGTCGGCATGACCCTGGAAAAAGCCTACGAGCAGGAAGAAATCCTGCGGGACTTCATCAAGGTCGATGAAGAAGCGGCTGAAATCTGGGACATGGCGCGCAAGCTCGAAGGCGTGGTGCGTAACGTCGGTAAACACGCCGGTGGTGTGGTTATCGCGCCCACCAAGCTGACTGACTTTTCGCCGATCTATTGCGATGAAGAAGGCGACGGCCTGGTAACCCAGTTCGACAAGGATGACGTGGAGGCGGCCGGCCTGGTGAAGTTCGACTTCCTCGGCCTGCGGACCCTGACGATCATCGACTGGGCGCTCAAGACCATCAATCGCGACCGCGCCAAGGTCAACGAGCCACCGCTGGATATCGCGTTTATCCCGCTGGACGACAAACCGACCTACAGCCTGCTGCAAAAGGCTGAAACCACAGCCGTGTTCCAGCTTGAATCCCGCGGCATGAAAGAGCTGATCAAAAAGCTCAAGCCCGACTGCCTGGAAGACTTGATCGCACTGGTGGCCCTGTTCCGTCCGGGCCCGCTGCAATCGGGCATGGTGGATGACTTCATCAACCGTAAGCACGGGCGTGCCGAGCTGGCTTACCCGCACTCCGACTACCAGTACGAAGGCCTCAAGCCGGTACTGGCACCGACCTACGGCATCATTCTGTATCAAGAACAGGTGATGCAGATTGCCCAGGTCATGGCCGGCTATACCCTCGGCGGCGCGGACATGCTGCGTCGAGCCATGGGTAAGAAAAAGCCCGAGGAGATGGCCAAGCAGCGCGGTGGCTTCATTGAGGGTTGCGCCACCAACAATATCGACGCCGACCTGGCCGGTAACATCTTCGACCTGGTAGAGAAGTTCGCCGGTTACGGCTTCAACAAATCCCACTCCGCCGCCTACGGCCTGGTGTCGTACCAGACGGCGTGGCTGAAGGCTCACTACCCGGCGCCGTTCATGGCCGCGGTACTGTCTGCGGATATGCACAACACCGACAAGGTCGTGACCTTGATCGAAGAAGTGCGGACCATGAAGCTGCGCCTCGACGCGCCGGACGTGAACACCTCCGAGTTCAAGTTCACGGTAAACGACGAAGGCCGCATCATTTATGGCCTCGGCGCGATCAAGGGCGTGGGCGAAGGTCCGGTGGAGGCGATTACCGAAGCGCGTCAGGACGGGCCGTTCAAGGACCTGTTCGACTTCTGCGCCCGGGTTGACCTCAAGCGCATCAACAAACGTACCCTGGATGGCTTGATCCGCAGCGGCGCCCTGGATCGTCTGGGTCCGTATTTCCATGATGAGCCGAAGGCGTACCAGGCCAATATCGACCGCAACCGCGCGGTATTGCTGACCGCCATGGAAGAAGCGATCAAGGCCGCCGAACAGACCGCGCGCACCCACGACAGCGGCCACGCCGACCTGTTTGGCGGGCTGTTCGTCGAAGAAGACGCCGACGTCTACGCCAACCATCGCAAGGCCAAGGACCTGACACTCAAGGAGCGCCTCAAGGGCGAGAAGGACACCCTGGGCCTGTACCTCACCGGTCACCCGATTGATGAATACGAAGGTGAAATCCGGCGTTTCGCCCGCCAGCGCATCATCGACCTGAAGCCGGCGCGGGACACCCAGACCGTCGCGGGCATGATCATCGCGCTGCGGGTGATGAAGAATAAAAAGGGCGACAAGATGGGCTTCATCACCCTCGACGACCGCTCGGGCCGGATCGAAGCGTCGCTGTTTGCCGATGCATTCCACTCCGCCCAGTCGCTGTTGCAGACCGACGCGATGGTGGTGGTGGAAGGGGAGGTCAGCAACGACGACTTCTCCGGTGGCCTGCGCCTGCGGATCAAACGCGTGATGAGCATGGAAGATGCTCGCACCAACCTGGCCGAAAGCCTGCGCTTGAAGGTCAAGACCGATGCGCTCAAAGGTGATCAGCTACGCTGGTTGGGTGACTTGCTTAAACGCCACCGTGGCGCCTGCCCGGTGACCATGGAGTACACCCGCGACGATGCCAAGGCGATGTTGCAGTTTGGTGAGACGTGGCGAATTGATCCCGCGGATGGCTTGATTCAAGCATTGCGTGACCAGTTCGGGCGTGACAACGTCTTCCTCCAATACCGTTGACGGTCAGGCCATACAAAGAACGCCTGATCTCGACCGAACATTTAATCTCGACCTAACCGCGCCTCTCCCTTAAGGTAGGGCGCGAATAGACAACCGGCTGGCCAGGCACCCCTTGGCCGTCGACCCAAGACGGACGCTTATGAACCCGAATTTTCTTGATTTCGAACAGCCGATCGCTGACCTGCAAGCCAAGATCGAAGAGCTGCGCCTGGTCGGCAATGACAATTCGCTGAATATCGGCGATGAAATCGCTCGCCTGCAAGACAAGAGCAGCACGCTTACCGAAGACATCTTCGGCAAGCTGACCAGCTGGCAGATCGCGCGCCTGGCCCGCCACCCGCGCCGTCCGTACACCCTGGACTACATCGAGCACATCTTCACCGAGTTCGATGAACTGCACGGCGACCGTCACTTCTCCGACGACGCCGCCATCGTGGGCGGTATCGCTCGCCTGGACGACCAGCCAGTGATGGTGATCGGTCACCAGAAAGGCCGTGAAGTGCGCGAGAAAGTCCGTCGCAACTTCGGCATGCCGCGCCCGGAAGGCTACCGCAAGGCTTGCCGCCTGATGGAAATGGCCGAGCGTTTCAAGATGCCGATCCTGACCTTCATCGACACCCCGGGCGCCTACCCGGGTATCGACGCTGAAGAGCGCAACCAGAGCGAAGCGATTGCCTGGAACCTGCGGGTGATGGCTCGCCTGAAGACTCCGATCATCGCTACCGTGATCGGCGAAGGCGGTTCCGGCGGTGCATTGGCCATTGGCGTCTGCGACCAACTGAACATGCTGCAATATTCGACCTACGCGGTGATCTCGCCGGAAGGTTGCGCCTCGATCCTGTGGAAAACCGCCGAGAAAGCGCCGGATGCCGCTGAAGCCATGGGCATCACTGCTGATCGCCTGAAAGGCCTGGGTATCGTGGACAAAGTGATCGCCGAGCCATTGGGCGGCGCCCACCGTGACCCGGCTGCCGCTGCCGCGACCATTCGTGCTGAACTCAGCTCGCAACTGGCGATGCTCAAGAAGTTCGACAACGAGGCGCTGCTGGCCCGTCGTTACGAGCGCCTGATGAGCTACGGTCTCTAAGCCGACGCGTTACCAAATGCGGGAGCGGGCTTATGTGGGAGCGGGCTTGCTCGCGAAGGCGGTGATTCAGTCAATATAGTTGGCGACTGACACACTGCATTCGCGAGCAAGCCCGCTCCCACATTTGCCTTGTGTATGCTGGTTACCGCATTCCAGTTTGATGGCGTACTTTGCTATGAAGCCCAACTTGACCGCCAAGCTCCTGCAAATCCTCGCCCTCTGGCGCAACGCCCCGGCCTGGCATATCGCCTTCTCCGGCGGTCTCGACTCCACCGTCCTGCTGCACCTCCTGGCCACGCTGGCCAAAACCGAAAAGCTTCCGCCACTCAGTGCGCTTCATGTTCATCATGGGCTGCAGGCTGCGGCTGACGCGTGGCCGGCCCATTGCCAGGCCGTGTGTGACGCCCTGGGCGTTCCCCTGCAAGTGATCCGCGTGCAGGTGCAACCTGGCGCAAGCCTGGAGCGCGCGGCACGTGAAGCGCGGTATCAGGCGTTTGCCGAGGTCATCGAGGCAGGGGAGTTGCTGATCACGGGCCAGCACCGCGACGACCAGGCCGAAACCTTGCTGTTTCGCTTGTTGCGTGGCGCTGGCGTGCGTGGGCTGGCGGCGATGTCTGCACAGCGCCCACTGGCGACCGGCTACCTGGTGCGGCCCTTGCTGGATGTATCCCGCGCCGACCTGGAAGCCTACGCCCGCGAGCATCAATTGGACTGGATCGAAGACCCGTCCAACGCCGATCCGCGTTTCTCCCGCAATTACCTGCGCCACCATGTTTTCCCGCGCCTGACCGAACGTTGGCCCCAAGCCGTCAGCACCATGGCCCGCAGCGCCGAACATTTGAGCGAAGCCCAGGGCTTGCTCGACGAACTGGCGCAGATGGACCTGCTGGCCGCCAGCCAGCACCCGGTGTTTCCCTGGCTGGCATTGCCTTCGCTGACCCTTGAACCGCTTGCCGCGCTCTCCGAGGCCCGCCAGCGCAACGCACTTAGGCACTGGCTGACACCGCTGACGCGCTTGCCCGACAGCGAGCACTGGGCCGGCTGGGCGACCTTGCGCGACGCCAGACACGATGCACAGCCGCTGTGGCGCCTGGCCGACGGTGAATTGCACCGTTGCGGTGGGCATATCTGGTGGTTACCCGCCAGTTGGTCGGAATTTTCTGACGCATCGGTGAGCTGGCCACAGCCGCAAAACCCACTACAGTTACCCGGTAACGGCCACCTTCGCCTCAGCGGCAGCGCACCCGAAGGCCCCCTGAGCATCCGTTATCGTCAAGGCGGCGAAATCATGGAATTGCCAGGCCGGGGCCGGCGCGACCTGAAGCGGTTGCTTAATGAAAGTGCGGTGCCAGGCTTCATCCGTGGCAGATTGCCGCTGCTGTATCAGGGCCAACAATTGCTGGCTGTGGCCAACCTGCCGGGACTTGCGGCGGGTGGCGGTACCGGCTGGCAATTACATTGGGCGCCACCAACCTGCGATCAAGGTTTGAGCTGATAGAGCCTTTCCGGTAGACTACGCTCCCTTCTTGATACAACTTCTGTGGATTCGCCTGAATCGCAGCAGTTGCCGATTACCAAGCAGTCTTTGCTGGGCGATTCCAAAAAATGTGTAGCGATCAACGTACCGGTATTTCATTGCTGGTCTGTCACAACGCGGCGGTTTTTTTGAAAGGTGCACTGTGATTAATGCAGGTGATCGGGGGCTTCGGCCTTCCTTCGCTTTCCCCGGCGGCTCGGACCGCTTTAACGCAGACTTCTAGGGTTTTTCATGACGCGCTACATATTCGTCACGGGCGGTGTTGTTTCTTCATTGGGGAAAGGCATTGCCTCCGCTTCATTGGCGGCCATCCTGGAGGCGCGGGGACTTAAGGTCACCATGCTCAAGCTGGACCCGTACATCAACGTTGACCCGGGCACCATGAGCCCGTTCCAGCACGGTGAAGTGTTCGTCACTCACGACGGCGCCGAGACCGACCTGGACCTGGGCCACTACGAGCGGTTCATCCGCACGACCATGACCCAGAACAACAACTTCACCACCGGCCGTGTCTACGAGCACGTGCTGCGCAAGGAGCGCCGTGGTGACTACCTGGGTGCAACCATCCAGGTGATCCCGCACATCACCGACGAAATCAAGCGCCGCATCATCAAGGGTGCAGGCGATGCCGACGTGGCGATGGTCGAGATCGGTGGCACCGTAGGTGACATCGAGTCCCAACCGTTCCTCGAAGCCATTCGCCAGTTGCGTTTCGAAGTCGGCGCCAAGCGCGCGATGCTGATGCACCTGACACTGGTGCCGTACATCGCCACCGCCGGCGAAACCAAAACCAAGCCTACCCAGCACTCGGTCAAGGAACTGCGTTCCATCGGCCTGCAGCCGGACGTGCTGGTGTGCCGCTCCGACCACGCGATCGACATCGCGTCCCGTCGCAAGATCGCCCAGTTCACCAACGTTGAAGAACGTGCGGTGATCGCCCTGGAAGACGCCGACACCATCTACAAGATCCCGGGCATCCTGCATTCCCAGGGCCTGGATGATTTTGTCGTCGAGCGTTTCGGCCTGCAGTGTGGCGGCGCCGATCTGTCCGAGTGGGAAGCCGTGGTCGACGCCAAGCTCAACCCTGAGCATGAAGTCACCATCGCCATGGTCGGCAAGTACATGGAGCTGCTGGACGCCTACAAGTCGCTGATCGAAGCGATGAGCCACGCGGGCATCAGCAACCGTACCAAGGTCAACCTGCGCTACATCGACTCCGAAGACATCGAGAACCAGGGCACTGCGCTGCTGGAAGGCGTTGACGCCATCCTGGTTCCGGGCGGTTTCGGTCTGCGTGGCGTGGAAGGCAAGATCACTGCCGTCCAGTACGCTCGTGAGAACAAGGTGCCGTACCTGGGTATCTGCCTGGGCATGCAAGTGGCGGTCATCGAGTTCGCCCGTAACGTCATGGGCTGGAAAGACGCCAACTCCACCGAGTTCGATCGCACCAGCGGCCACCCGGTCGTGGGCCTGATCACCGAGTGGGAAGATGCCACCGGCGCCGTCGAAACCCGTACCGAAGCGTCCGACCTGGGCGGCACCATGCGCCTCGGCGCGCAGGATTGCCTGCTGGAGCCGGGTTCGCTGGTTCACGATTGCTACGGCAAGGACGTGATCGTCGAGCGTCACCGTCACCGCTACGAAGTGAACAACAACCTGCTGCCGAAAATCATGGAAGCCGGCCTGAAGATCTCCGGTCGTTCCGGTGATGGCGCACTGGTTGAAGTGGTTGAAGCACCGGATCACCCATGGTTCGTGGCTTGCCAGTTCCACCCGGAGTTCACATCGACCCCGCGCGACGGCCACCCGTTGTTCAGCGGCTTCGTTAAAGCAGCACTGACGCAACATCAGAAGAAGGCGTAAACCTGATGGCCCAGAAGATCATTCGCGTAGGCGACATCGAGATTGCCAACGACAAGCCCATGGTGCTGTTCGGCGGCATGAACGTGCTGGAAAGCCGCGACATGGCGATGCAGGTCTGTGAAGAGTACGTGAAGGTGACCGAGAAACTCGGTATCCCTTATGTGTTCAAGGCCAGCTTCGACAAGGCCAACCGTTCGTCCGTGACCTCCTATCGCGGCCCGGGCCTTGAAGAAGGCATGCGGATCTTCCAGGACATCAAGCAAGCCTTCGGCGTGCCGATCATCACCGACGTCCACGAGCCTGAGCAGGCTGCCGTGGTCGCCGAGGTGTGCGACATCATCCAGTTGCCGGCCTTCCTGTCGCGCCAGACCGACCTCGTGGTCGCCATGGCCAAGACCGGCGCTGTGATCAATATCAAGAAAGCCCAGTTCCTCGCACCCCAGGAAATGAAACACATCCTGAACAAGTGCGTGGAAGCGGGTAACGACCAGTTGATCCTCTGCGAGCGCGGTTCGAGCTTCGGCTACAACAACCTCGTGGTGGACATGCTCGGTTTCGGCATCATGAAACAGTTCGAATACCCAGTGTTCTTCGACGTGACCCACGCGCTGCAAATGCCCGGTGGTCGCGCCGATTCCGCTGGCGGGCGCCGTGCCCAGGTACTGGACCTGGCCAAGGCCGGCATCAGCCAGTCCCTGGCAGGCCTGTTCCTGGAAGCCCACCCGGACCCGGACAACGCCAAGTGCGACGGCCCATGCGCCCTGCGCCTGGACAAGCTGGAGCCATTCCTGGCCCAGTTGAAGCAGTTGGACGACCTGGTCAAGAGTTTTCCGACGGTAGAGACCGCGTAAGCGCCATTTCTCCGGTAGACTTTCCCTCGCTTTACGCTCAGGCCCACGGGCCTGAGCCTTGTCGCCTGCAAGCCTGCCCGTTGTTCCACCCTTGCGGTCGGTCAAAAGATTTCCTTCAGCTGCGTCGTTTTCGTCAACTTTGGAGTGTTTACAACAATGGCAAAAATCGTCGACATCAAAGGTCGTGAAGTTCTCGACTCCCGTGGCAACCCTACCGTCGAAGCCGACGTGCTTCTCGATAACGGCATCATCGGCAGCGCCTGCGCGCCATCCGGTGCTTCCACAGGTTCCCGCGAAGCACTGGAACTGCGTGATGGCGACAAGAGCCGTTACCTGGGCAAGGGCGTACTCAAGGCAGTCGCCAACATCAATGGCCCGATCCGCGACCTGCTGCTGGGCAAGGATCCGCTGGACCAGAAAGCCCTCGATCACGCGATGATCAAGCTCGACGGTACTGAAAACAAAGGCAGCCTCGGCGCCAACGCCATCCTCGCCGTGTCCCTGGCTGCCGCCAAGGCTGCTGCGCAGGACCAGGACCTGCCGCTGTACGCCCACATCGCCAACCTGAACGGTACCCCGGGTGTTTACTCGATGCCGGTTCCGATGATGAACATCATCAACGGTGGCGAGCACGCTGATAACAACGTCGACATCCAGGAATTCATGGTGCAGCCGGTTGGCGCCAAGACCTTCTCCGAAGGCCTGCGCATGGGCACCGAGATTTTTCACCACCTCAAGGCTGTACTGAAGGCCCGTGGCCTGAGCACTGCCGTGGGTGACGAAGGTGGCTTCGCGCCGAACCTGGCGTCCAACGAAGATGCACTGAAAGTGATCTCCGAAGCTGTGGCCAACGCTGGCTACAAGCTGGGCACTGACGTGACCCTGGCCCTGGACTGCGCGGCCAGCGAATTCTACGAAGACGGCAAGTACAACCTGTCCGGTGAAGGCCACGTATTCACCTCGGAAGGTTTTGCTGATTACCTCAAGGGCCTGACCGAGCGCTACCCGATCATCTCGATCGAAGACGGCCTGGACGAGTCCGACTGGGCTGGCTGGAAAGTGCTGACCGACAAGATTGGCGAGAAGATCCAGCTGGTGGGCGACGACCTGTTCGTGACCAACACCAAGATCCTGAAAGAAGGCATCGACAAGAAGATCGCCAACTCGATCCTGATCAAGTTCAACCAGATCGGCACCCTGACCGAAACCCTGGAAGCCATCCAGATGGCCAAGGCTGCGGGCTACACTGCCGTGATCTCCCACCGCTCCGGCGAAACCGAAGATTCGACCATTGCCGACCTGGCCGTGGGCACTTCGGCTGGGCAGATCAAGACCGGTTCCCTGTGCCGTTCCGATCGCGTTTCCAAGTACAACCAATTGCTGCGTATCGAAGAGCAACTGGGCGGCAAAGCCAAGTACAACGGTCGCAGCGAGTTTCGCGGCTGATTGTTAAATGGTAAAAGGTCAGCGGATTACGTCGGAAAAATCACGACAGCGTGAATTTCGGCGCTAATCTCTTGGCTATCAAGCACAAGCCTGGTTATTCCAGGCTTCGTGCTATCAGTTGCTTCAAAAGTTTTGCATGGCTGTCTTTTTTCACTGGATACCCGATATTCGATGCGCAGTCCCAATTGGTTGTTCCTCGTCTTGCTCTTGCTGCTGGCTGGCCTGCAGTACCGCCTATGGGTGGGGAATGGCAGCTTGGCGCAGGTCACCGAACTGACCCAGCAAATTGCCGCACAGCACGCCGAAAACGAGGTGTTGCTGGAGCGCAATCGCGTGCTCGATGCCGAAGTGCTTGAATTGAAAAAAGGCATGGAGACCGTTGAAGAGCGGGCTCGCCATGAGTTGGGCATGGTCAAGGAGGGCGAGACCCTCTACCAGTTGGCCCAATGAGCCTTTCGTCACCGGCCTTCTGGGCCGTGATTCCTGCCGCGGGCGTGGGTGCCCGTATGGCCGCGGACCGTCCCAAGCAATACTTGCAATTGGGCGGGCGCACTATTCTCGAACACAGCCTTGGCTGTTTCCTCGATCATCCGGGCCTCAAGGGGCTGGTGGTCAGTCTTGCGGTCGATGACCCTTATTGGCCGAACCTGGCTTGCGCCACCGACCCACGCATTGCGCGGGTGGACGGTGGCGAAGAACGCTCGGGCTCGGTGCTCAATGCCTTGCTGTACCTGCACAGCCAGGGCGCCAGCGATGACGATTGGATCCTGGTCCATGATGCCGCCCGGCCGAACCTCAGCCGCGATGACCTGGACAAGTTGCTCTTTGAACTGGCCGACGACATCGTGGGCGGGCTGCTGGCCGTGCCGGCACGGGACACCCTCAAGCGTGCCGACAAGCATGGGCGCGTACTGGAAACCGTCGATCGCACGCCGATCTGGCAGGCTTACACCCCGCAAATGTTCCGCCTTGGCGCGCTGCACCGGGCGTTGGCCGACAGCCTGGTCTCGGACGTGGTCATCACCGACGAAGCCTCGGCCATGGAGTGGGCCGGGCATGCTCCGCGCCTGATCGAAGGCCGCAGCGACAACCTCAAGGTCACCCGCCCGGAAGACCTTGAATGGCTGCGCCAGCGCCGGGCTTTCCAGTCTTCCTGACGGTCACCCCGTCACTTGTTCAAGCCCGGCCGGGGCCTTGAACTCATCCACCAGCGCCTGAATGCTGTCGAACGGTTTACCGTCCACGGCCCAACCGGGTGCGCTGATGGCGTACCGGCTGCCCTGCTGATCGATCCTGAAATGGCGTACGTCGCCTCGGCGTGAACGGTAGTGAACGTGCGCGGGAGTCGTAGCGGTGGCTGAGGTCAACATGAATTGGCCGGGTTTGGTCAGCTGCGTCTGTGGCGTTTTGGCCGCGGGCTGGGAGGGGCCAGGCACCGGTTGCGCTGGGCGCTGCAAAGTGGCGTTGTCCACCCGCAGGACCAGATGGGCCTTGACCGTTCCCTCACCCTTGCCAATGCCCAGGCTGGCAGTGCGTCCGGTGTCCACTTCGATGCCCAGGTGTCCGCCAGCCGCTGCATCTTCGATCCGCAGGCCAATGCTACCGGTGAGTTCGGCGATTCCAGGAATGCCGTTGTAGGTATTGGTATGGCTGTCACCCACCAGTGCAACCCATTTGCCGGGGCGCGCCTTGGTGGTCTGTGTCCATTGAATCACTTCGGTGGCGTAGTAGTTCATCATGCGTTGGCGCACGTTGTCGGCGGTGTCCGGCAGGTCTCGGAGCATATAGCTGACGGTGCAGTCGATGGGCTGGATTTTGATCCCGGCGTCACGAGCTTTGGTGACGATGTTGACGAACGAGTAGTGCTGGTCGCGCAAAGGCGGGTAGATGTTGTTGAGGAAGCCCTTGAGTTCCTCGGGCATCACCGCGCTTCGGGTACGGTAGAACGCCTTGAGCAACGGCATGTGTACGTCCGTCAGCAGGTGCTCGAAATAGATGCGTTTGACGCCTTGGCTGGCCAGCAGCTGCATGTTGTCGATCAGAAACGCCTTGCTCGACAGCGCTCCGTGGCTTTCGCCGATCACCAGGCCGTCGCTGGCGTGCAGCAGTTTTTGGATGATGCTCGGCTGCGATTCATTCAGGCTGAACCGCGGAAGCACGGGCCGCATCGGTGAAAACGGCAGGTTGGCAAAGAACACCGTGGCGTCTTCAGACAGTTTGGTTCTTTTCTCGAAAAACAACTTGCGGGTGTCTTTGATTGGCTGGGCGCCACTACCCGTGGGTTCAAGGTTTTCCGAAAACGAACTGGTATCGGTGAGCATCTCCGAAACGGTCTCGCGAGCAAGTGGTGGCATCTCGTAGGCACTGTAGAACGTCGAGTGTTCCGGGCCGCCGAACAGTGTGTAGACCCGTTGCCAGGCATTGCGAAATGCGCCTCCGCCAGCCAGCCCGGCCGTGCGCCATTTCAGATCGGCGCTCTGGATGGCATACAGGCCGGTGGATTGCAGGGAGTTCGGCGCGTTGGGGGCCATCACGAACAGTTCGAAGAAGCCGGATTCATTGGGCGTCTTGAAAGTCAGGTACAGGTCGCCGTGAATCCGGAGGGTCTGCATCCCGTTGGGGTTTATCCGTGGGCTCAGGGTGCGGGTCTCAGTGCTGCCCGCACCGGAAGTTTCGTTGATGGCGGTGACGCTGATTCGGCCCGCATCCTGGCGGACTGCCGGGCCCAGGGTGGGGCGCAGGTTTTCGAGGCCCTTGAGGCCCTTTGCAACACCATGGGCGACCACTGGCAGCGCGTTAAGCGCGCCAAATACAATGCGCGCCTTCCCTTGGGGTTTGCCGCGCAGCAGGTCGTCGGTACCTACCACCATTTCGGTCGCGCCGTAGGTCAAGAAGCAAAATTCCGCCAGTAACGCATTGCCCATGGCCAGTGCCACGGGAATCGCCAGGATGCAGGCTTTTTCCAGGGCATCCAGGGTGTCGGTCTTGAACGTATCAAGGGGCGAAGTAATGCTTCGCGCCGCCATCTTCGCGAGACGCATCCTGATCTGCCGGGCGATAAACTCAAACGGATTACTGCCCAGCGCCGGGTACATCGGGTTATTGATGTACTGTTCGGGATCCCAATAGCCATTGACGAGCAGGCTGTTGAAAAAGCCCGGGGAGGTTGCCGCCTTTGGAAACACCACCATGCCCACCAAGGCTTCTTCCACGCCGCTGTAGATCAGGCCGGAGTCGACGACGTCCTCGTCGAAGTGGTTGGTCAGCGCCTTGCGTTGCGTTGCATCCTTTGCCGTTTCCACCAGCCATTTGCGCATGTCTGCCGGGCTGTTGAAGCCATGGAAGGGTGAGGAGTTGCCCGGTATATAGAGCAGGGTCACCTGGCTTCGGGTATCGGTGATGCTCAGGATGTCGGTGGCTTCGCTGTTGTGGATACGCAATAACCGCAGGGACAGGTTTGGATCGGCCCGGTAGGGCGCCTGGAAGTCCTCCAGAGTCAGGTTGCCGTGGTCCTTGTTGATGCCGATCCCCGCCGCCCGTGCTGCCAGGTGTCTCTCTGCTACGGTCAGGGTGAATTCCTGAAACTGTTCCAGATAGGCTTTGGTGAATGCGACGCGCATCAGCGTGTTGTAATTTTCCCGATGGCTATTCCAGAACTGCGTGATCGCCTCGTCGTAGACCTGTTCGAAATCGCTTGAGTGAACGATCCGCCTGAAGGCTTCAGGTGAAATCTCCAGTTGTGTGCTCGGGTTGTAAACCTGGGGCTGGCTTTTCAGATAAAGCGCTTCATAGCGCCTGGGCGGGATCCAGCCGGCGACGATGAACTCTTCGTTGAACATTGTCGGAATCCGGTTATCCATCAGGCGCGGCAGCTCGCTGACAATATTGAAATAAGGCGCCGTGGTGGAAAAACCGGTGGTATTGACCATGCCGCCAGGGGGCAGGGGCGCATTGCAGACCATGGCTTCGGTCAGCGACATCGACTGGACCACCACGGCGGTGAAGGCCGTGTTGGGGTTGTCGGTGTTGTATTCGAGGGTGGTCAGGAGGGTGGTGTCCGGGTCGAACTCTACCTGGCTGAGAGGTTGTACGTGCTCGCGGATCAATTGGGCGGCGATCTGCGAAGGTACGGGGAAATCCGCCAGGACCTTGCGAACGAAGTGATTGATACGCTGAAGTTGCGGGCCGTTGGTTGTCATGGGCGTGCCGGTTTACTCAGTGAAAGCGGCTATTTACCGGCATCCAGGCGCTGCACGGGCGGTAGCTGTCTATCGCAGGTAGACGGGATGGTTACCCAGACCCTCCTTGAGAAAGTCCACCAGCTTTCGCACTTTGGGCGAAAGGTGGCGTTGTTGCGGGTACAGCGCCCAGACTGCGGTGTTGGGCGGTTGATGGGTTTCGAGTAACGATACCAGTGCGCCGCTGTGCAAATGCTCCAGCACGTAATAGTCCGGCAATTGGCAAAGGCCGACGCCTTGCAGCGCGGCATCCAGCACTGCTTGCCCACTGTTGCAGCGCCAGTTTCCCTGAACTCGCTGGGAAAATTCGCGCCCATCCTGGGCCAGTTGCCAAATATCCGAGCTGCCGATCAGGCAGTTATGCCGACTTAATTCCGACAAGCTATGTGGCCGGCCGTACCTGGCCAGGTAGGACGGTGACGCGCACAAATACATACGCCGCGGCGCGAGGCGGCTGGCAACCATCCGCGAATCCGCCAGGCGACCGAGGCGAATCGCCAGGTCCAGGCCTTCGTGCACCAGGTCCAGTTGGCGATTGGTCAATTCCACGTCCACCCGCAATTGCGGATAAAGCGCCATGAACCGCGTCACCAGCGGCACGATAAAGCGCTCGCCGTAAGCCACTGCGCAGGTCATGCGCAACATCCCTTTAGGCTCGCTGGCCAGGTCGCCTACGGCGCGCAAGGCCTCTTCGCGACCGTCCTGCAAGCGCTGGCAATGTTGCAGGAAGGTCTGGCCGGCTTCGGTCAGCGTCACCTTGCGGGTGCTGCGATACAGCAAGCGTGTTTGCAGCCGCTCTTCCAGTCGCGCTACCTGGCGGCTGATGTGGGACGACGACACACCCAGGCGCTCCGCGGCGGCGGTGAATTGGCTGCATTCGGCCACGGCGACGAACTCGTCGATGCCTTCCCAGCGGTTTTCCAGCATGCTGATTATCCCTGTATGGCAATAATGTTTTGCTTTTGTCTGGATTATTAATCAGATGCTCATGTTTTACACTGCCGGCCTTACGTTTTTAACCCGATGGAGAAACCGGATGATCAAGTCCCGCGCGGCCGTAGCCTTCGAAGCCAAGAAACCCCTCGAGATCGTTGAAGTGGATGTGGCCATGCCCAAGGCGGGCGAGGTGCTGCTGCGGGTGGTGGCGTCCGGTGTGTGCCATACCGATGCCTACACCCTGTCGGGCGCGGACCCGGAAGGTATCTTTCCGTCGATCCTCGGCCACGAAGGTGGCGCCGTGGTGGAAGCCATTGGCGAAGGCGTGACCTCGGTGGCGGTAGGCGACCACGTGATCCCGCTGTACACCCCGGAATGCGGCAAGTGCAAATTCTGCCTGTCGGGCAAGACCAACCTGTGCCAGGCGATTCGCGCCACCCAGGGCAAAGGCCTGATGCCGGATGGCACCTCGCGCTTTTCCTACAAGGGCCAGCCGATTTTCCACTACATGGGTACTTCGACTTTCTCCGAATACACCGTGCTGCCGGAAATCTCCGTAGCGAAGATTCCTAAAGAAGCGCCGCTGGAAAAAGTCTGCCTGCTGGGCTGTGGCGTCACCACCGGTATCGGTGCAGTGATCAACACCGCCAAGGTCAAGCCGGGCGACACCGTGGCCATCTTCGGCCTGGGCGGTATTGGCCTGTCGGCGGTGATCGGTGCGGTGAAAGCCAAGGCCGGTCGTATCATTGCCGTCGACATCAACCCGGCCAAGTTTGAAATCGCCAAGCAACTGGGCGCGACCGACTGCATCAACCCGAAAGACTACGACCGCCCGATCCAGGACGTGATCGTCGATTTGACCGATGGCGGCGTCGACTTTTCCTTCGAGTGCATCGGCAATGTCCAACTGATGCGTGCGGCCCTTGAGTGCTGCCACAAAGGTTGGGGCGAGTCGGTAATCATCGGCGTGGCCGGTGCCGGCCAGGAAATTGCTACCCGTCCGTTCCAGCTGGTCACCGGCCGCGTCTGGCGCGGTTCGGCGTTTGGTGGGGTGCGGGGTCGCAGCGAATTGCCAAGCTACGTGGAAATGGCTCAGACCGGCGAAATCCCGCTGGATACCTTCATCACCCACACCATGGGCCTGGAAGATATCAATAAGGCGTTTGACCTGATGCATGAAGGCAAGAGCATCCGCACCGTCATTCACTTCTGAGGTCGGTCATGAGTCTGGAAAACCTGTCGTGCCAGAAAAGCTTCGGCGGCTGGCATAAACGCTACAAGCATCATTCCGACGTGCTGGGTTGCGACATGACCTTCGCCGTGTACCTGCCGCCGCAAGCGGAGCAGGGCGGCAAATTGCCGGTGTTGTACTGGCTGTCGGGGCTGACCTGCACCGATGAGAACTTTATGCAGAAGGCCGGCGCCCAGCGCATGGCGGCCGAGCTGGGGTTGATCATTGTTGCGCCGGACACCAGCCCGCGCGGCCCCGGTGTGCCGGGTGATCCGGACAACGCCTGGGACTTTGGCCTGGGCGCCGGCTTCTACCTGAACGCTACGCAGGAGCCCTGGGCCCAGCACTATCGGATGCATGACTACGTGGTGCAGGAATTGCCGGCATTGGTCGAAGCGCATTTCCCGGCGTCGGCCAAGCGCGGGATCAGCGGCCATTCCATGGGCGGTCACGGCGCACTGGTGTGTGCCTTGCGCAACCCGGGGCGTTATCAGTCGGTGTCGGCGTTCTCGCCGATCAACAATCCGATGGATTGCCCGTGGGGCCAGAAGGCGTTCTCCCGCTACCTTGGGGAAGAGCGTTCGAAGTGGCGCGAATGGGATGCCTGCGTGTTGATCAGCGAAGCCTCGGAAAAGCTGCCGCTGCTGGTGGACCAGGGCGATCGCGATGACTTTCTTGCGGTGCAGCTCAAGCCTGAAGCCTTGCAGCAGGCGGCCAGGGCGGCCAACCATCCATTGGAGCTGCGTCTGCAACCGGGCTATGACCACAGCTACTTCTTTATCGCCAGCTTCATCGAAGACCATTTACGCCATCACGCGAGTGCTTTGCTCGGTTAATGTGAGGCAAAAGTAGGTAGAATCACGCCCTGAATTAAATCGGGGCGTTTTTTTATGCGTATTGGCCACGGCTATGATGTGCACCGTTTCGCCGAAGGCGATTTCATCACCCTGGGCGGCGTGCGAATCGCACACCACCATGGGTTGCTGGCTCATTCCGACGGCGACGTTGTGCTGCATGCCTTGAGCGATGCCTTGCTTGGCGCCGCCGCGTTGGGCGACATCGGCAAGCACTTTCCGGACACCGACCCTACCTTCAAGGGCGCGGACAGCCGCGTGCTGTTGCGTCATGTGGTCGGCTTGATCCATGCCAAGGGCTGGAAGGTCGGCAACGTCGACAACACCATCGTCGCCCAGGCGCCCAAGATGGCCCCGCATATCGAATCGATGCGCGCGCTGATTGCCGCGGATCTTCAAGTTGAGTTGGATCAAGTGAACGTAAAAGCCACCACCACCGAAAAGCTCGGGTTTACCGGTCGCGAAGAGGGCATTGCCGTGCACTCCGTTGCCTTGTTGCTGCGCGCATGAATGATCTGCAACTGCTGGGCCCGCGTGCCTATGGCGAGGCCCTGGGCAGCGCTGTTCTGAAAGCCACCGCTGAAGATTTCCAGGTGGATGAAGTGCTGGATATCCCGCTGACCGGCGAGGGTGAACACCTGTGGTTGTGGGTGGAAAAGCGTGGCCTGAATACCGAAGAAGCGGCGCGGCGGATTGCCAAGGCGGCGGGCGTGCCGTTGCGCACCGTCAGCTATGCCGGGCTCAAGGACCGCCAGGCGCTGACCCGGCAGTGGTTCAGCGTGCAGTTGCCGGGCAAGGCTGATCCGGACCTGAGCGGGGCGGAAAACGAGACCCTGAAGATCCTCAAGATCGCCCGTCACAAGCGCAAGCTTCAGCGCGGTGCGCATTCGGCCAATGGCTTTACCTTGCGCCTGACCCAGTTTGCCGGTGATGCCGCGGCTATCGACGCGCGCCTGCAACTGATCGCCAAGCAAGGCATTCCCAACTATTTCGGCGCCCAGCGGTTCGGTCATAACGGCGGCAACGTCGTCGATGCCCGCGACTGGGCCGCGCGCAAGGCCTTGCCGGAGCAACGCAACGTGCGCTCGCGCCTGCTCTCCACGGCCCGCAGCTTCCTGTTCAATAAAGTGCTGGCGGCGCGGGTCGCTGACGGTTCCTGGCAGCGCGCCCAGGTCGGCGACTTGCTGGCGTTTACCGACAGTCGCAGTTTTTTTCCGGCAGGTGAGGCTGAATGCAGTGACCCGCGTTTGGCGATCCTTGACCTGCATCCCACCGGCCCACAGTGGGGCGAAGGTGATTCGCCGGCGTCGGGGGCGACCTTCGCGCTGGAACAGGCGATCGCCGAGGGTGAGCCCGACCTGCGGGATTGGCTGGTGAATGCCGGCATGAGCCAGGAACGTCGCATTCTTCGGCTGCCCATTGGCGGGTTGACGTGGCATTATCCCGAACCTGACATTCTGCAATTGGAATTCGTCCTGCCGGCTGGATGCTTCGCCACTGTCTTGGTGCGCGAGCTTGTAGATCTGGTGCCGGTGGGGCAGACGGACAGCCCATGCGTATTCTGATATCTAACGACGACGGGGTCACCGCACCCGGCCTTGCCGCGCTTCATGCTGCGCTGGCGGATTACGCCGAGTGCGTGGTGGTTGCCCCGGACCAGGACAAAAGCGGCGCCAGCAGCTCGCTGACGCTCGACCGTCCGTTGCACATACAGACGTTGCCCAACGGCTTTATCAGCGTGAATGGCACGCCGACCGATTGCGTGCACCTGGCGATCAACAGCCTGCTGGACCGCGAGCCGGACCTGGTGGTTTCCGGGATTAACCTGGGCGCCAACCTCGGTGACGACGTGCTGTATTCCGGTACGGTGGCGGCGGCCCTCGAAGGGCGTTTCCTGGGCCGGACCTCGTTCGCGTTTTCGCTGGCGTCGCGTCAGTTGGACAACCTGGAGACGGCGGCCTACTTTGCTCGCAAGCTGGTGGAGGCCCATCACCGCCTGGATTTGCCGCCGCGTACAGTGCTTAACGTCAACTTCCCGAACCTGCCTCTTGAGCA
The DNA here is from genome assembly GCF_052682255.1 of Pseudomonas sp. 32A. Classification (NCBI taxonomy): domain Bacteria; kingdom Pseudomonadati; phylum Pseudomonadota; class Gammaproteobacteria; order Pseudomonadales; family Pseudomonadaceae; genus Pseudomonas; species Pseudomonas sp. 32A. The sequence goes on from NZ_JBQYLY010000001.1 coordinate 1,154,462, forward strand.
TATTCGTGGCTTCAAGCTGACCCGCCTGGGCCATCGCTCCCGCGCCGCGTCACCGCTGAAGGTGGTGGACCCGCGTGGCAAGGAAGGTTACTGGATTGCCGCTGCCGGAGATGCCGAAGACGGCGGCGAAGGCACGGACTTTCATGCGGTGATGCAAGGTTATATTTCGATTACTCCGTTGCAACTTGATCGCACCTTCAGTGATGCCTTCAGTAGTCTCGATGGCTGGCTGGAGGGAGTGCTCTGATGGCGCGCGAACAAGACGACCTGCTGCGACGGGGCATCGGGATGACTTCCCAGCGCACCCGCGAGCGATTGATCCAGCGCCTGTATGAAGAAGGGCTGTCCAACGCCCAGGTGCTGGAAGTCATTCGGCGTACCCCGCGGCATCTGTTTGTCGATGAAGCCCTGGCGCACCGCGCCTATGAAGACACCGCGCTGCCCATCGGCCACAACCAGACCATCTCCCAGCCTTATATGGTGGCGCGGATGAGTGAGCTGCTGTTGGCGGCGGGTCCGCTGGACAAGGTGCTGGAAATAGGCACCGGCTCCGGCTACCAGACGGCCGTGTTGTCGCAGCTGGTTGAGCGGGTGTTTTCGGTCGAGCGCATCAAGGTGTTGCAAGACCGGGCCAAGGAACGCCTGGTGGAGTTGAACCTGCGCAACGTGGTGTTTCGTTGGGGCGACGGTTGGGAAGGCTGGCCGGCGCTGGCGCCGTACAACGGCATTATCGTCACCGCCGTTGCGACCGACGTGCCCCAGGCGTTGCTCGATCAACTGGCTCCCGGCGGGCGCCTGGTCATCCCGGTGGGCTCCGGCGAAGTGCAACAATTGATGTTGATCATTCGCGAGGAAGAAGGCTTTTCCCGGCATGTGCTCGGGGCGGTGCGTTTTGTCCCGCTGCTTAACGGTCCGCTGGCCTGATCAATTATTCCTGCGTACTGAATTCTATTGCCGGGTATGTGTCTTACAGCGGGGTCTATTGAGTCAACGTGATCCGCCGTGGGAATTAAACATGATGAAAATTTCTTTAGAATCGTGTTTCCAGTAAAAAACCAACGGCCAGTTATACTTGCGTCATATTTCAAGCCTGATACAGGCGTTCATAGTCAGCCACCACAAAGGGAGCGGCGGGTGAGTCTCACGGTCATTGCACAGCGTATGAGTCAAACAAGCTTTCAGCGACTGGTGATTGGCCTTGTCTTGAGTTCCTTGCTGGCGGCTTGCTCAAGCTCGCCATCCGGCGGTGCCCGGGTGGTCGACCGCAATAATGCGGTGCCGCAAAAGCCTACGGTTACCACCGGGCAATATGTCGTTCGCAAGGGCGATACGATGTTCTCGATTGCCTTCCGTTATGGTTGGGATTACAAGGCGCTGGCCGCCCGTAACAACATTCCTGTGCCCTATACGATACATCCAGGTCAGACCATTCGTTTCGATGGCCGTACCGGTTCAACACCGACCGCCGTCGTCACAAACACGGCTTCTTCGCCGTCGTCGTCGAGCAAAACCACAATCATCACCCGGCCTGCAGGCACCGCCGCGCCTGGCGTTGCGAGCAAACCCGCACCTGCGCCGATGCCGCCAGCAGGGCCCGCACCGACCGGCTGGGGATGGCCCTCAAATGGCATCCTTATTGGAAAATTCTCTTCAAACGGTAGTTTGAATAAAGGCATTGATATCGCCGGAGATTTGGGACAGCCTGTTTTAGCTGCGTCTGATGGGACAGTGGTGTACGCCGGGAGTGGTTTACGGGGCTACGGCGAGCTGGTCATCATCAAACACAGCGATACCTACGTCAGTGCTTACGGTCACAACCGCAGGCTGTTGGTTCGGGAGGGGCAGCAGGTCAAGGTCGGACAGACAATTGCCGAAATGGGGTCAACTGGTACAGACCGGGTGAAACTGCACTTTGAGATTCGCCGCCAAGGGAAACCTGTTGATCCGCTGCAATTCCTTCCCCGTCGTTGATGTGTTGCACAGCCTGTTCCCTCACGTAGAAGGAACAGGCTCCAGCGTTGCCAAGGATAAAGGCGTCGCTTGAGCTTGAGGTCGAACTCACCAAAGGACTATAACAATGGCTCTCAGTAAAGAAGCGCCGGAGTTTGACATCGACGATGAGGTTCTCCTTATGGAGACCGGCATTGCTACGGAATCGATGTCGAATGAGGGACCTGCTGTACCTTCAGTTCGCACCAAATCCAAGAACTCCACCGCGTTAAAGCAACACAAGTACATTGACTACACACGGGCGCTCGACGCGACCCAGTTGTACCTCAATGAAATCGGCTTTTCCCCTCTGCTCACTCCCGAAGAAGAAGTCTTTTTTGCGCGCTTGTCGCAAAAAGGCGATCCGGCTGGGCGCAAGCGCATGATTGAAAGCAACCTGCGGCTGGTGGTGAAAATCGCCCGACGCTATGTCAATCGTGGGCTGTCCCTGTTGGACTTGATCGAGGAAGGCAATCTCGGCTTGATCCGGGCGGTGGAAAAGTTTGATCCTGAGCGGGGTTTTCGCTTTTCAACCTACGCCACCTGGTGGATTCGTCAGACCATCGAACGGGCGATCATGAATCAGACCCGCACGATCCGGTTGCCGATCCATGTGGTCAAAGAGCTCAACGTCTACCTGCGGGCGGCGCGTGAGCTGACACAAAAACTCGATCATGAACCTTCGCCTGAAGAAATCGCCAACCTGCTGGAAAAACCGGTGGGAGAGGTCAAGCGCATGCTCGGTCTCAATGAGCGGGTGTCTTCAGTCGATGTCTCGCTGGGTCCGGATTCGGATAAAACCCTGCTGGACACCCTGACTGATGATCGTCCTACGGACCCTTGTGAGTTGCTGCAGGACGACGATCTGTCGCAAAGCATCGACCAGTGGCTTTCGGAGTTGACGGACAAACAGCGTGAGGTGGTGATTCGCCGCTTCGGGCTGCGCGGCCACGAAAGCAGCACCCTGGAGGATGTTGGCCTGGAGATCGGCTTGACCCGTGAGCGGGTGCGGCAGATCCAGGTAGAGGGTCTCAAGCGCTTGCGCGAGATCCTCGAGAAGAATGGCTTGTCGAGTGAGTCGTTGTTTCAATAAACGACGCAGGACGAAATGTGGGAGCGGGCTTGCTCGCGAATACGGTGTTTCAGTCAGCCTATCTGGCGCCTGATTCACTGCTTTCGCGAGCAAGCCCGCTCCCACATTTTTTTGTGCATGGAATTACATCGTGTAATTGCTCGTTCCCACGCTCTGCGTGGGAACGCAGCCCAGGACGCTCCGCGTCCCAAAGCGTGACGCAGAGCGTCACAAGAGGCATTCCCACGCAGAGCGTAGGAACGAGCGGGCACAAAAAAGCCCCGCTTTTAAGGGCGGGGCTTTTCGACTAAATCAGTACAAGTTAGATAACTTGAACTTCTTCAGCTTGCATGCCTTTCTGACCGCGGGTAGCGATGAAAGAAACCTGTTGGCCTTCTTTCAGGCTTTTGAAGCCGTCGGATTGGATAGCTTTGAAGTGAACGAACAGGTCGTCACCGGATTGTGGAGTGATGAAGCCGAAGCCTTTTTCATCGTTGAACCACTTAACGGTACCAGTTTGGCGATTAGACATGGTGTATCTCCTTGGACAAAGTTAACTGCGACTCAGGAAAAGCCCTGGCCGAGACTGAGTGCAAAGAGCAGGAAAAATTCTTGGAGATGGTTGGATCGAAATTCAACATATCGTGTAGAGATTCTCAGTGACACAAGCAGCACAGTGGCGCCACCTTAACCCTTTTTCCGGAACGTGCCAATGGTATTTCCGAAGGTTTCTCTATTTTCGTGACTGGCGGCAGCCGGATACCGCACCAATACCCCGCAATTGAAGGTGCGTCCCGCCCAGCAGGGCGGCGCGGCACCAAGAAAAACAGCCGGCCCTTTGAACCACGGGGCCGGCCCCGGTAAGATGCCCAACAGAATTTTTTCACCTCGCTATTCAGGACACCCGCCATGAGCATCAAATCGGACAAGTGGATTCGCCGCATGGCGCAAGAGCACGGCATGATCGAGCCCTTCGTGGAGCGCCAGATGCGCGGCGAAGGCGCTGAGCGGCTGATTTCGTTCGGGGTTTCCAGCTACGGCTACGATGTACGCTGCGCCGATGAGTTCAAGGTGTTCACCAACATCAACTCGGCAACCGTCGATCCGAAAAACTTCGACGAAAAAAGCTTCGTCGACGTCAAGAGCGACGTCTGCATCATCCCGCCAAACTCCTTCGCTCTGGCGCGCACCGTCGAATTCTTCCGTATCCCGCGCAACGTATTGACTATCTGCCTGGGCAAAAGCACTTACGCGCGCTGCGGCATCATCGTCAACGTGACGCCACTGGAACCGGAATGGGAAGGGCACGTCACCCTGGAGTTCTCCAACACCACCACGTTGCCGGCAAAAATCTACGCTAACGAAGGTGTCGCACAGATGCTGTTCTTCGAATCCGATGAAGAGTGCGAAGTGTCCTATAAGGACCGTGGCGGCAAGTATCAGGGCCAGCGCGGCGTTACTCTCCCACGCACTTGATCGAATCGTCTTACAGGCTAAGGGAATTTGTCAGCGGGCATGCACTCTATTGAGTGTACTGCCCCGACGCGTGCACAACGCGCCGGGCCACGCTTGAGGAGTCCCTATGAAGCTCGATCCGCGAATCAGCGCCGAACTCGCCCGGCTTGAACCCAATCAGATTGGTGTGATGGCCTGGTCCTTGATGGCCGATCCCGCCGCAGGCGGCATTCCGGGCCAGCCCGGCCCCGATGATCCCTGGCCCAACCAGCCTGAAGAGCCTGGTGAACCCACGCTCCCTGACGAACCGCCTCCCGCCCCCGTGGCTTGATTTCCTGCACGTGTCGCCAATGGTCAGTTGCTCAGCGCACTGGCCATACTTCATGGTCTCCGATCACGAAGATCCGGCTGCCTTCTTCCTGGGTCACTGAATAACCTCCGGTAAATGCGCCAAACGCCGGCAACAGGCTGACTTGGTTGCCGAGCAGGAAGCACGGCAGGCGCAAGCTTTGCCGGCCCTTGCCCCGCAGGCGATACACCGGGTGCACGTGCCCGGCCAGCACATGATGGCTGGCATGGGCGTCGGGCTCGTGCTGCAACGCAAACGGCCCCATCAGCAGGGGTTCGGTCACCACTTCAATGTTCAGATCACCTGGCGGGTCGCCAGCGCGTTTGTCGTGGTTGCCGCGAATCAGCGTGAGCGCCACGCCTGTATGACGCTCACGCCACGCTCTAAGGGCGTTCAGGGTGCCGCTGGCGTGAGAGCCGGGCCCGTGGAGAAAGTCGCCGAGAAAAATCACCTGCGCGCCGGGGAAAGCCGCCAACAGTCGGTCCAGGCGCTGCAGGTTGTCTGTCGTCGTGCCCTGGGGCACTGGCTGGCCCAGGCTGCGATAGGCCGACGCCTTGCCAAAATGCGCGTCGGCGATCAGCAGACTGCGCTTGGCCGGCCAGTACACGGCCTTGTCGGCCAGCAACCACAGCTCTTCCTCTGCCAGATGTATCGGGTAATGAGCGGGCATCAGGGCTTCCCGTTATCGGCGACTTTTTCCAGATCCTTGACCATCCGCGCAATCCGCTCCGAAAGTTTTTCCGAGCTCAGGCTTTCCCGAAAGCGTTCCACCAGCAGCGGAAAGGCCAGTGGTGTAGGCCGTTTGATTCGATGCAGGTCCAGTTTCAACGCCGACAAGTGCCGCAATGTCTCTTCCAGCCGACGAATATCCAACTCTTCCCGCAGCACTTCTTCCCCGGCCTGGGTCAGCAGCAGGTTCTGCGGGTCATATTGCTTGAACACTTCAAAAAACAAGCCGCTGGAAGCCTGAACCTGGCGCGTACTTTTTGGGGCACCGGGGTAGCCGGCAAACACCAGCCCGGCGATCCGCGCGATCTCGCGAAAGCGCCGCAGGGCCAGCTCACCGGCGTTCAGGCTCGCTACCACGTCATCCAGCAGATGACCCTCACTCAGTAGCTCCCCGCTTAATAACTCAGGCCAATCCACCTCGGTCGCGCTCAGCAACTCCAGGCCGTAGTCATTCACCGCAATCGAGAATGTCACCGCCTGCTGCCGACTGACCCGCCAGGCCAGCAGGCTCGCCAGCCCCAGGTGCACCTGGCGCCCGGCGAACGGATACAGGAACAGATGCCAGCCTTCCCGGGACTTGAGGGCCTCGGCCAGCAAATGCTCGCGGGTCGGCAGCCCGGACCAGCGGAGTTGGGTGTCCAGCAGCGGTTGCACCGCCTGCATCTCCGGGCCGAGGAATTGACCGTGGGCGGCGGCATCAAAGCGCTCGACCACCGCTTGGGCCAGCTCGTTGGAAAGCGGCATGCGCCCGCCGTTCCAGCGCGGTACGGCAGCCTTTTTCGCGGTACTGCGCCGCACGTACGCGGTCATGTTTTCTACTCGCACCAACTCCAGCAAGCGCCCGGCGAACAGGAAACCATCTCCCGGCTTCAGCCGTGCAATAAAACCTTCCTCGACACTGCCCAGGGTCTTGCCACCGCCGCCTTTGCTCCAGAATTTCAGCTGGATGCTGGCGTCGCTGACGATGGTGCCCACGCTCATGCGATGGCGCCGCGCCAGTCGTGCGTCGGGGACGCGCCAGATGCCGTGTTCGTCCGGCTCGACCCGTCGGTAATCCGGGTAGGCCGTCAGCGACAGCCCACCATGACGCACGAAACCCAGGGCCCAGGCCCAATCTGCGTCGCTCAGGTCACGATAGGCCCATGCGGTACGCACCTCCGCCAGCAGCTCATCCGGCACAAAACCGCCGCCCAGCGCCATGCTCACCAGATGCTGCACCAGCACATCCAAAGGCTTGTGGGGCGACTGCCGGGCTTCGATACGCCGTTCAGCGATAGCGTCCTGCGCGGCGGCGGCTTCCACCAGCTCCAGGCTGTGGGTCGGCACCAGCGTGACCCGCGACGGCCTGCCTGGCGCATGGCCGGAACGCCCGGCGCGCTGCATCAGGCGCGCCACGCCCTTGGCCGAGCCAATCTGCAGTACCCGTTCCACCGGCAGGAAATCCACCCCCAGGTCGAGGCTCGACGTACACACCACGGCCTTCAGTTGCCCTTCCTTCAAAGCCCGTTCTACCCAATCCCGGGTTTCCCGGGACAGCGAGCCGTGGTGCAGGGCAATCACTCCGGCCCAGTCGGGGCGAGCGTCGAGCAGGGCCTGATACCAGATTTCCGATTGTGCTCGTGTGTTGGTGAACACCAGGCAACTGCTGCTGGCATCGACCTCGGCTACCACCTGCGGGAGCATTTTCAGGCCGATATGGCCGGCCCATGGGAAACGCTCGATAACCGGTGGCAACAGGGTGTCCACCCGCAATTTCTTGGTCGTCTGACCCTGCACGTTGATCCCGCCGCCTTGTGGGATCAACACCTCCAGTGCGTGGGCCTGATTACCCAGGGTTGCGGAAATGCCCCACACGATCAGCTCCGGGTGCCATTGCCGCAGGCGGGCGAGGGCCAGTTGCAGTTGCACGCCGCGTTTGTTGCCGATCAGTTCGTGCCATTCGTCCACGACTACCATCCGCAGGTGCGACAGGCTGGTCTGGCTGTCGGCGCGGGCCAGCATCAGCGTGAGGCTTTCCGGGGTGGTGATCAGGGTGGTGGGCAGGCGGCGGCTTTGGCGGGCGCGTTCGCTGCTGCTGGTGTCGCCGGTGCGCAGGCCGACGGTCCAGGGGATGTTCAGGGATTCCAGCGGGGCTTCAAGGGCGCGGGCGGTGTCTGCGGCCAGGGCGCGCATTGGGGTGATCCACAGGACTGTCAGCGGTTCGGCGGGGGCTTTGCGTTTGCGGGGGGTGGTTTCGGTGATGGCGAAGCGGTTGAGGGCGGCGAACCACAAGGCGTAGGTTTTGCCGGCGCCGGTGCTGGCGTGGAGCAGTCCTGATTGGGCTTCCTTGACGGCGTTCCATACGTCTTTTTGGAAGGCGAACGGTTTCCAGTTTTTGGCGGTGAACCAGTCTTTGGCGAAATTGCGGGATTTGGCCATGCTTGGGGCTCTGGGGGTGTAATTCAGAGACCTGTGGGGTGGGGGAAAGGTTTAACTGCGATTGCTGGGTTTTCGGGTGTATATCCGTTATTTAGGTAACGGCTGCTTATGGTTCCGCTCTTACAGCGGGTCACTTTTGGCAGACGCCCCAAAAGTAACCAAAAGGTCTTTGCCCCACCACTCGGTGCCTCGCCTAGGCTCGGCATGCCCGCACTCCGGCTCGATTCCGCGGGCCGCCGCGACGGGCCATCCATGGCCCGGCGCGGCTAAATCGGCTTCCCTGCCGATTTACCCGCTCCACCGTGCCTACTTGCGGCCATCGTGGTTAACGGGGCCTGCAGATCAAAATCAAAAGCAAGAGCACAGCGGCCTCCCGGCCGGCTTGAGTGTTGAAGAGCAAAAGCAAAAACCAGAGCGAAAACAAATCTGCTTTTCTGTGGGAGCGGGCTTGCTCGCGAAAAACCTGAGAGCGCCGCGTTCATCCAGAATGCCCGCGTCATCGTTAACGACCTTCGCGAGCAAGCCCGCTCCCACATTTTTTGGACCGTGCCCGCTTTAGCTTTTGATTTTGCTTTTAACACTCAAGCCGGCCGGTAGGCCGCTGTGCTCTTGATCTGCTTTTGATCTTGATCTTAGGCGCCCCGTTAAACCACGCTGGCCGAACGCAGGCTTTGGAGCGTGGGTAACCTGGCAGGACGCCAGGTTAGCCGTCCTGGGCCAAGGATGGCCCATGACGGCGGCCCACGGTCCAAAGCCGGAGTGAGGGCACACCGAGCCTAGGCGAGGTGCCGAGTGGTGGGGCAAGAGCGTTTTGCTTACTTTTGCGCTCTTTGTACGGACCGGACACATGGTTGACGGATGTACGGGGACATGGTGGACACTTTTCGGCGAGCCAACTTCGCCGGAAATCCATCATGCCCTGGGACACGAGAGACGCCATGAGCCTGAAAGAAGAGTTCGTTGCCTTAGCCCGGCAACCCGGCAGCAATAAACGAGAGCTGTGTCGACGATTCGGGATCAGCCCCCAAACGGCGTATAAGTGGCTCAAACGCTACGAGGCCCAAGGCCGGTCGGGGCTGCAAGAGATGTCCCGCAAACCTATCACCAGCCCCAAGCTGACCGACCCTGCTCTAGAAACGGCGGTCATAGCGCTCAGGCAAGACCATCCCGCATGGGGTGGGCGCACGATCAGCAGCATTTTGAAAAAGCAGATTGCTCCCAGCACCGTCACCAATGTCCTGCATCGGCACGGGATGATTAAGCCTGCGCAGAAGGAACAATTGGCGAAGCTGAGGTTTGAGCACGATGCGCCTAACGATCTTTGGCAGATGGACTTCAAAGGGCATTTCCCGACGCAACAAGGCCGATGCCACCCCCTGACGTTGCTGGACGATCACTCGCGATTCAATTTGGCTATTCAAGCGTGTGATAACGAGCGTGGGGTTACGGTGAAGGAGAAGATGATCGAGGTATTCCAGCGTTTCGGATTACCGGCTCGCATCAACGTTGATAACGGCCCGCCATGGGGCTCTCCCCGCAACCCTGGAGAAATTACTGAGTTGAGTATCTGGTTGATTCGCTTAGGAATTCGGATCAGTTTCAGCCGCCCTTACCATCCGCAAACCAATGGAAAGATTGAGCGTTTCCATCGATCACTCAAGGCCGAAGTGCTTGATGGGCGCCAGTTTTCCACGATCAAGGAGGCTCAAACAGCGTTTGATCGATGGCGCGAGGTTTATAACCTGCAACGCCCCCATCAAGCATTGGACTACAAGGTGCCGATGGACCGGTATCGGGCCAGCCCCTGGGCTTATCCGCAGCAACTGCCAGAGTTTGAATACGGACCGGACGACCTATTGGCCAAGGTTTATGACAGTCGATTCCGCTTTCAGAAACGTTATTTCAGTATCGCCAAAGGCCTGGCTGGGCAGCACATCGCGATACGCCCAAAAGTGAGGGGCTATTTGACGTCTACTTCTGCCATCACTTTTTGCGGACCATAGACGTGAATAAGCCTGATTACGGACCATAATGTGTCAACCATGTCCCCGCACATGTGTCCACCATGTGTCCGGTCCGTACACGCTCTTCAAAAGTGAGCCGCTGTAAGAGCGGAACCAATACCAGCCATCACCCAAATAACGGATATACACGCCACCCCTGCCGGCTACTTCAAATTCCCACTCAAAAACTGCTGCAACCGTTCGCTCTTCGGATTACCCAGCACCTCCTCCGGCGCACCCTGTTCCTCCACCAACCCCTTGTGCAAAAACAGCACCTGGCTCGACACCTTGCGGGCAAAGCTCATCTCATGGGTCACCATGATCATCGTCCGGCCTTCCTCAGCCAACCCCTGGATCACCTTCAACACCTCACCCACCAACTCCGGATCCAGCGCCGAAGTCGGCTCGTCAAACAACATCACCTCCGGCTCCATCGCCAACGCCCGGGCAATCGCTACCCGTTGCTGCTGGCCCCCCGACAAAAACGCCGGATACTGATCCGCCACCCGCGCCGGCAACCCAACCTTGTCCAGATACCGGCGAGCCCGGTCCTCAGCGTCTTTCTTGCTGCAACCCAACACCCGGCGCGGCGCCATGGTGATGTTCTCCAGCACACTCATATGGCTCCACAAGTTGAAATGCTGAAACACCATCGCCAACCGCGTACGCAGGCGCTGCAACTCCGCATCATCCGCCACGCGCATCCCATGGCGGTCGCTGACCATCCGAATCTGCTGCCCATCCAGCGTCATCGCACCATCATTCGGCTGTTCGAGAAAATTGATGCAACGCAAAAAGGTGCTTTTGCCCGAGCCACTGGCACCGATCAAACTGATCACATCACCGGTCTTGGCCTTGAGCGAGACTCCTTTGAGCACCTCATTGTCGCCATAGCTTTTATGCAGGCCTTCAACGGTCAATTTGTACATGGGGCGTGCATCCTCAAGGCGAAAGTAGATAGCCACTGCGATAGGCTTCAGTGCCGGCGACATGGGCAATGACCATCCCGGCAGTGGCCATGCGCCGCAGCGAACGGGCGTAAAGCAGGCCGGCATTGCGGCAATGCACCGGCGTTACGCGGTCTGAAATAGGGTCGATGATTTCGGCAATCAGTTGCCCGGCTTCCAGGTATTCGCCGGGTAGCACACTGAATACCAGCAAGCCACCCACCGGTGTGGCCACTGGTTCGACGCCCGCCAGCGGTGTGGCGGGGTAGGGCAAGTCCGGCAACGGTGCAGGGTCGCCGCTGATTGCGCCGAAGTGAATCAGGTAATCGATGATCGCCTGGCAGTCGAGGCTGGCCAGGCCGTGGTTGACGTCGCCCTGGCCGCGCAATTCGACGGTGACGGAAAAGCTGCCCATCGGAATCGGGAAGCGCTCGCCAAAGCGTTGCTGCAATTGCCACCACACCAGCGTGAAACACTCATCGAACGACTGCCCACCGGAATCGGTCGCCAACAGGCTGGCCTCCGAACCGATATAGCGCGCCAACGGCTCCACCCGGGGCCACGCTTCGGGGGTGGTGTACAGGTGCGCCACGGCTTCGAAGTCGCAGTGCAGGTCCAGCACCATGTCGGCATCGCACGCCAGGCGTTGCAGCACCAGGCGCTGGGATTCCAGCTGCGTGGCGGGTGTCTGCGCCGCCAGGGCCAGGGTGAGCGCGTCGCGAATCAGTTCGACGTTGTGCTGTGGATCATCCCCCAGCAGTTCTTCGACCTGATTGCCGACGTCGTCGCTCAGGTCGACAAACAGGCGATTGAAATTCTGCCCGCTTTCCAGCTCATAGCGGCCCAGGGGGATGTCCATCAACACCTGTTCCAGGCCGGTGGGGTTGGCGATGGGCACCAGCACGATCTCGCTGCGCAGGCGGCCGGCCGCGTCCAGTTGTGCCAAGCGCGACTTGAGGTGCCAGGCCACCAGCATGCCCGGCAATTCGTCAGCGTGCAGCGACGACTGGATGTAGACCTTGCCTTCAGCCTGCTCCGGCCCGAAGTGGAAGCTGTGGATCTGCCGCGCCGTGCCCGGCACCGGCGCCACGAGTGGATGAATCTGATGACGCATGAAGGCTCCTTAGTGGCTGGGGCCGAGAAAGGCCAGCCAGCGACGCTCCGCCAGACGAAACAGACCGACCAGGGCAAAGGTCACGGTCAGGTAGATCAGCGCAGCGATACCGAATGATTGAAAGGTCATGTAGGTGGCCGAGTTGGCGTCCCGGGCGACTTTCAGGATATCCGGGATCGTCGCGGTGAACGCCACCGTCGTCGAGTGCAGCATCAGGATCACTTCATTACTGTAGTACGGCAGCGAGCGGCGCAGGGCCGACGGCATGATCACGTAGGCATACAGCTTCCAGCCGCTCAGGCCGTAGGCTTTTGCCGCTTCGACTTCGCCGTGGGCCATGCTGCGGATCGCCCCGGCAAAAATCTCCGTGGTGTAGGCGCAGGTGTTGAGGGCGAAGGCGAGGATGGTGCAGTTCATCGCATCGCGAAAGAACGCGTCCAGTACCGGCTGCGCACGAACCGCCGCGATGCTGTAGATCCCGGTGTAGCAAATCAGCAATTGGATATACAGCGGCGTGCCGCGAAACAGGTAGGTGTAGAACTGCACGGGCCAGCGTACCCAGCGGTTGCGCGACACCCGGGCGATGGACAGCGGGATCGACACCAGGAAGCCGATGAAGATCGAAGCACTGAGCAGCCACATGGTCATGGCCAGGCCGGTGATGTGCTGGCCGTCGCTATAAAGGAAGGGGCGCCAGTATTGTTGGATAAGTTCGATCATCGCACTGCCTCCCGGGAGCCTGCGGAGTAGCGCCGTTCCAGGTAGCGCAGGACGAAGTTGGACGCGCTGGTGATCAACAGGTAGATAAACGCAGCGATCACCAGGAAGTAGAACAGTTGATAGGTGCTCTTGCCGGCATCCTGAGCGGCCTTGACCAGGTCCGCCAGGCCGATGATCGACACCAGGGCCGTGGCCTTGAGCATCACCATCCAGTTATTGCCGATGCCCGGCAGGGCGAAGCGCATCATCTGCGGGAAGGTCACGAAGCGAAACCGCTGACCACGCGTGAGCCCGTAGGCCGTGGCGGCCTCCAACTGGCCACGGGGCACGGCGAGGATCGCGCCGCGAAAGGTCTCGGTGAAATACGCACCGTAGATAAAGCCCAGGGTGATGACCCCGGCGCTGAATGGGTCGATCTCGATGTAGTCCCATTCCATAAAGTCGGTAAAGCCGGTCAGCCAGATTTGCAGGCTGTAGAAAATCAGCAGCATCAGCACCAGGTCGGGCACGCCGCGGATCAAGGTGGTGTAGATCTGTGCGGGAATCCGCAGGAACGGCAGGCTGGAGAGTTTGGCTGTGGCGCCGAGCAAGCCCAGCAACACGCTGACGGCCAGGGAAAACACCGACAACTTGACGGTCATCCAGGTGCCTTGCAGCAACAGCGGGCCGAAACCCTTCAAGCTGAAGGCACTGAGCCCCAGGGTTTGCAAAAGATCTTCGAACATAAATCAGGACCTATGGCGATAAAAAAGCGCCCCTCCAGAGGAAGGGCGCCCCAGGCATTATTTGCCGCTGTACAGGTTCAGATCGCCAAAGTGTTTCTTCTGGATGGTGGCGTAGGTGCCATCATCGTGTAACGCTTTGATACCTTTATCCAACAAGGCCTTGAGGTCTTTGTTACCTTTTTTGATACCGACCGCAGTTTTGGACGGCAGCAGTGGATCGTCGATGGCCTTGCTGACTTCATAACCAGCGCCGGCTGGCGACTTCAAAAAGCCCAGTTCGGCTTGCAGCATGTCCTGTACGGAAGCGTCCAGGCGGCCGGATGTCAGGTCGGCGTACACCTGGTCCTGGTTGGCGTAGGCCTTGGTGGTTACACCGGCCTTGTCCAGTACGGCCTTGGCGTAGGCTTCCTGGATGGTGCCTTGCTCGTAGCCAACGCTTTTGCCCTTGAGGGACTCAGGCGTGGAGTAGTTCGCGCCCTTTTTGAACACCAGGGAAGTCGGGCCGGAGAACAGCTCGTTGGAGAAGTCGATCGCCTTTTCACGGGCTTCGGTCACGGTCATCGAGGAAATCACGCCATCAAACTTGTTGGCGTTGAGGCCTGGAATCATGCCGTCGAAATCACTTTCGACCCACTTGCACTTGACCTTCAGCTCGGCACAGATGGCATTGCCCAGGTCGATATCGAAGCCCACCAGGCTGCCATCAGCGGCTTTTGACTCAAACGGTGCGTAGGACGGATCGACACCAAAACGCAATTCCTTGTATTCCTTGGCCAGCGCGGAACCGGCGGCCATGCACAGAGCCAGTGCAGAAAGGGTCAGCAATGCTTTTTTCATTATGTAATCCCTGGAAACCAAGATAAGCGCTTGTGGCGCGGTTAGGACTGTTACTGAACGGTGTCAGACCGGACTCAAGTAGCAATTTCTGCACCATAGTCCCGAATGGTCGTTTTAAAAGGTGAGATTAAGGCGTTGTGTGGGTAGGAAATGCCCGAAAATGGGCATCGATAAATCTATGCATTATTTTGAGGCGTGTGAGGTTTTCAAATGTGGGAGCGGGCTTGCTCGCGAATGCGGTGTGTCAGTCACCAGATGTATTGACTGACACACCGCATTCGCGAGCAAGCCCGCTCCCACATTGATCTGTGGTGTTCGTGTCAGGCGAGTAAATCCTGCAAGGTCGCCAGGCTGTCGGCGTCATCGACGGACTTGTCCTGGCGCCAGCGCAACATCCTCGGGAAACGCACGGCAATTCCGCTCTTGTGGCGCTTGGACAGTGCAATCCCTTCAAAACCCAGTTCAAACACCATGCTCGGCGTGACGCTGCTGACCGGGCCGAATTTCTCCACGGTGGTCTTGCGCACGATGGCGTCGACCTTGCGCATTTCTTCATCGGTCAGCCCCGAATACGCCTTGGCGAACGGCACCAGCGTGCGTTCGCTGCCGGGCGGGCCGTCCCACACGGCGAAGGTGTAGTCGCTGTACAGGCTGGCGCGCCGGCCATGGCCGCGCTGGGCATAGATCAGCACGGCATCGACACTGAACGGGTCGACTTTCCACTTCCACCACACGCCCATGTCCTTGGTGCGGCCCACCCCGTAGAGCCCATCCCGGCCCTTGAGCATCATGCCTTCAACACCCAGGCTGCGGGAGGCTTCACGTTGCTCCGCCAAGGCCTGCCAGCTGTCGCCGGTCAGCAACGGCGACGCCCGCAACGTGGGCTGGTCGCAGTCGCTGATCACCTGTTCCAGTTGTGCCCGACGCTCGGCCTGGGTGTGGTTGCGCCAGTCGTCGCCCTGGTATTCCAGCAGGTCATACGCCAGCACTGCGACGGGGGCGTCTTCGAGGATTTTCTTGCTCAGGGTTTTGCGTCCGATGCGCTGTTGCAGCAGGGCGAAGGGTTGCACCGCGCCCTTCCACACCACGATTTCGCCGTCGATCACCGTGCCATCCGGCAGGCTGTTTTCCAGTTCATGAAGTTCTGGAAAACGGTCGGTGACCAGTTCCTCGCCCCGGGACCAGATCCACAAGCGGCCTTCGCGCTTGACCAGCTGCGCACGAATACCGTCCCACTTCCATTCCACTTGCCAGTCAGCGGGAGAGCCGAGCAGGGCCTCGAATTGCTCCACCGGATGGGCCAGGCCATGGGCGAGAAAAAACGGATAAGGCTGCCCGCCACGTTGCGCATGCTCGTCGGACGATTCGGCGGCGATCAGTTTCAAATAGCCTTCGGCGGTCGGACGGTTGGACAGGTCGGTGTAGCCCACCAGGCGCTGGGCCACGCGTTTGCTGTCGAGCCCGGCCATGGCGGCGAGGGCGCGGGTGACGAGCAACTTCGACACGCCCACCCGGAAACTGCCGGTGATCAGCTTGATGCACAGCATCAGGCTGGGTTGATCGAGTTGTGCCCACAGGGCGGGCAGGCGCTCGGCCAATTCTTCTGGTGGCAGGCCACGCAGGGGCAGGAGTTTTTCTTCCAGCCACACCGCCAAACCGTCGTCCGAGGTGTGGGGCGATTCCGGTAACAGCAGGGAAATGGTTTCCGCCAGGTCGCCTACTGATTGATAACTTTCTTCGAACAACCACGGCTCAATGCCGGCGGCTTCTGTGGCCATGTCCCGCAGCAACCGGGTGGGCACCAGTTGTCGCGGGCGGCCACCGGATAAAAAGTACACCGCCCATGCAGCATCTTCCGCGGGCGCCTGTAGGAAGTAAGCCTGCAAGGCCGCGAGTTTGGCATTGCTGGAAGTGGTTGCGTCGAGATTGGCGTACAGCTCCGCGAAGGCCTTCATGACGTGACTTCCTCTTCGTCATCGCCGTATTCGGTGGTGAACCCTTGCGCGTCGAGGCCCTTTTCCCGCAGGTGTCGGACCAATACGCCCACGGAACCGTGGGTGACCATCACTCGTTCAGCGCCGCTTTGCTCGATGGCCCATAACAGCCCGGGCCAATCGGCATGGTCCGAGAGCACAAAGCCGCGATCCACCCCGCGCCGCCGCCGAGTGCCGCGCAGGCGCATCCAGCCGCTGGCGAAGGCGTCGCTGTAGTCGCCGAAGCGGCGTATCCAGGTGCTGCCGCCGGCCGAGGGCGGGGCGATGATCAGGGCTTGGCGCAGCAACGGGTCGGTCTTTTTGAAGTCACCGGCGTAGAGGGTTTCGGGGATATAGATGCCAGCTTCGCGGTAAACCCGGTTTAGGGGTTCGACCGCGCCATGGCTGAGGATCGGGCCGATGCTGGCGTCAATGCCGTGGAGAATCCGCTGGGCCTTGCCGAAGGAATAACAGAACAACACGCTGGCCTTGCCGGCCGCGATATTGGCCTGCCACCAGTCGTTGATCCCGGCAAAAATCTGCGCCTGGGGCTGCCAGCGGTAGATCGGCAGGCCGAAGGTCGATTCGGTGATAAAGGTATGGCAGCGCACCGGTTCAAACGGTGCGCAGGTGCCGTCGGGCTCGACTTTGTAGTCGCCGGAGGCGACCCAGACTTCACCTTGGTATTCCAGGCGCACCTGGGCTGAACCGAGGACATGGCCGGCGGGATGGAAACTCAAGTTGACGCCGTGGTGGCGCAGGGTTTCGCCATAGGCCAGGGTTTGCAGGTTGATGTCCTGGCCCAGGCGCGAACGCAGGATGCCTTCGCCGGGAGCGGCGGCCAGATAGTGTTGGTTACCGGTGCGGGCGTGGTCGCCGTGGGCATGGGTAATGACGGAGCGTTCCACCGGGCGCCAGGGGTCGATGTAGAAATCCCCGGCGGGGCAGTAGAGGCCTTCGGGCCGGGCGATAACAAGGTCCATGGGCGTGCCGGGGAAGTGGGCTTGTTAATTATGAGGCGGGGGCGGGTGGAGAAGTTCTATCGGAAATGGATGCGATCAACTGTGGGAGCTGGCTTGCTGTGGTGAGGGGGCTTGTCCCCCGTCGGGTTCACCACAGATTGATGGGGCTGCTTCGCAGCCCAACGCGGGGCAAGCCCGCTCACCACAGCAAGCCAGCTCCCACATTTTGATCCGGTTGAGTCAGGGAAACCGGGTTACTTGCCCGGCACCAACGTCAACCGCGTCTTCCCATACACCCCGTCAAAGTTCTGCGGCTGCATTGGGAAGCTCAGGTATTGCGCCTTCAGCCACGGATCGATGCCATTGGCATAGTTCGGGCTGGCCGGGTTGCCGGATTGGCCGATGCCGCTTTGGCCCATCATGGGTTCCACCTGGCCGAAGTCGACAATCATCCGCAGCGCCGGCACCTGGGTCGTGTCGAAACTCTGGCCCCAGCTATACGGTGCGCTGTTCAGCGTGTTGTGATCGCCGCCCGCTGCCAGTGGGCCGCGAATGTTCTGGCCGTTGGTGTTCTTCCAGGTGTAGCTGTGCAGTTTGCCCCACTGCCAGGCCTTGTGATCGGCGCCCAGTGCGCTATCGCCGGCGGTGATCGCGGCGGCCAGGCTGCGGGCGAGGATCGCCGGCTTGTCGGTTTTCTGCCCGGTGCGGGCGTCATTCCAGAACGGGCTGTCTTCGCGCCCCAGCAGGTGGTCGGCCACCGCTGAGTACGACAGGTTGGCGTTGCCGATAAAGGCTTTCCAGGTAACGCTGTTTTCCGGACCGAGTTCGTCGAGGAAAATCTGCTTGGCGCTTTCCTGCAGGAACAATTCATAAATCGCCGCGTCGGCGGAGGTGGAGGCCAGCCTGCCATCGAAGGCCATCAAGCGCCCCAGGGCTTCCCGCGCCTTGGCCTGGTCTGCCGCCGGCAATGCGTCGATCGCCTGTTTCAGCGGCTGAGCCATGCCTGGCGCCTGGAACATGCTCTTGAGCTTAGCGGCAAATGTAGTGGTCTGGTCGTACTGCATGGCAATCATGCTGCGGCTGTCATGCTTGCCGCTGCCGGCCAGTTGCGCGATACGTTCGGCACGTTCCGGCGCGGCCCACGAGTTGGACAACTGCATGCCGTAGCCACGGGGAATGGTGCGCTGGTTGGCGGTGCCGATCCAGCCCTGGGCCGGGTCCTGATCGTAAGGGTGCAGCATCGCGTCGGCGTAGCCATCCCAGTCGAAACGCCCGTCCCAGCCCGGCGACGGCACCAGGCCTTCGCCTTCACGGCGGTTCGGGAAGCGCCCGGTCACTTGCCAACCGATGCTGCTGGCATCGGCGAAGACCATGTTCAAGGCAATTGCGCGAATTTCCCGGGTGGCATCAGACGCTTTACCGGCGGTTTGCGCACGGGACAGGTCGAAGAACGCGTCCAGGCTCTTGTCGTCCTTGAAGTCGGCGGTCTGCAACGCCAGGCCGTAGCCGCTGGTCAGCGACTGGGCACTGTTGAGCAGTGGCCCGTGGCGGGTTTCGTACACCGCTTCGCGAATCGGCCGCTGGCCCTTGGCGAAGTAGGTTTCGTTGCGCACGATGGCGGGCAGCCATTTGCCGTTGTTTTCGTAGTACAGCGCATTGCCCTGGCGCTTGACCTTCTCCAGGAACACATCCTGAGTGTCGCCCGAGACCTGGCTCATGCTCCACGCCACCTTGCCGTTGAAGCCGGAAAGCAGGGTTGGCAGGCCAGCGATCGAAACGCCGGCGGCCTGGTATTTCGGCGAACGGATCTGCACGTAGTTCCACAGCGACGGCGCCTGCATCGAGGTCGACAGGTCATTGGCCAGCAGGCTTTTGTTGCTGCGGCTGCGCTGTGGGCCGATCGCCCAGTTGCTGGAGCTGGAAGTGCCCAAGGTGTTCAAGGTGCCGAGGTGTTCGCTGAGGCTGGTCAACGCAGCGAGGCCCGGGATCTGGCTCAGGTTGATGCCCTTGAGCTTGTCGGACTCGGCCACCGGCAACGGCTCATCCGGGTAGCTTGGGGTCAGCCAGGCGAGTTTGTCGGCGCCGACTTTCTGCGCCAGCACCAATGAGGACAACTCTTCCTGCAGGTTGGTCGACTCGCTGAAATTCAGCAGGCAGAACAGCAGCGCCGAATCTTCCGGCTTCCAGTATTCAGGCTTGTAGCCGGTCTGGGCCAGGTCTGGCGGCAGCTTGTCGCGGTAGCGGAACAGGTAGGCGTTGACCCCGCGTGCATACACTTCAAAGAAGCGCTTGAGGCGCGGCGACGAGGCGTTGTACAGCTCGCCGGCGCTCTTGCGCAGATTGACCGCCCGCATGAGTCGGTCGACATCCAGCACTTCCGGCCCGGACATTTCCGCCAGGCGGCCCTGGGCCAGCAGGCGCAGGGTGACCATCTGGGTGATGCGGTCGCTGGCGTGCACGTAGCCCAGGGTGAACAGCGCATCGTGGAAGGTGCTGCTTTCAATCAGCGGGATGCCCTGGCTGTTGCGGCGCACGGAAACGTTCTGCGCCAGGCCCTTGATGGGCTGCACGCCGGAAACCGGAGGCAGGGTGTCTTGGGTGCTTTGTAACTGGCAACCGGCCAGGCCCAAGGCACTGGCAATGGCCGCGGCAACGCCGAACCGGGGAAGAAAATGTGAGAGGGCTGGCGAGGCCATGGCAAAGCTCCTGCGGGGGTAGCGTCAGTAAAGGCGCTACGTTAGTGAGCGCGGCGAAACGACGCAAGCGGGAGGCGATGCTTATTTCAGGATTTGCGTAAGGTTTTTAGTCGGGCACAAATCAGTGTGGGAGCGGGCTTGCTCGCGAATGCGGTGTATCAGCTAAAAGAGTTGTGGCTGATCCACCGCATTCGCGAGCAAGCCCGCTCCCACATTTTTGATCCCGTTGACCTTCAGGATTTTGGCGGATTGACCTTCTGTACCAGCTCATAGGCACGCACCGTCGCCGGGCGTTGCTTGATGTGGTTGAACCAGCGTTCTACATGTGGGAAGTCTTCCAGCTTCTGGCTCTGCCACTTGTGGGAAACGATCCATGGGTAGATCGCCATGTCGGCAATGCTGTACTCATCGCCGGCCACGAAGGTGCGGTCGGCCAGGCGCCGGTCCAGCACGCCATACAGACGGGCGGTCTCGTCCACATAGCGTTTGATCGCGTAGGGAATCTTCTCCGGGGCGAACTGGCTGAAGTGGTGATTCTGCCCGGCCATCGGGCCCAGGCCGCCCATCTGCCAGAACAACCACTGCAAGGCTTCCTGACGACCGCGCAGGTCCTGGGGAATGAACTTGCCGGTTTTTTCCGCGAGGTACAGCAGGATTGCGCCGGATTCGAATAGGGAAATCGGCGCGCCGCCGTCGGTCGGGTTCTGATCGACGATGGCCGGAATGCGGTTATTGGGGGCGATTTTCAGGAAGTCAGGCTTGAACTGCTCGCCCTGACCAATGTTGATCGGGTGCACCTCGTAAGGCAGACCGGCTTCTTCCAGGAACAACGACACTTTGTGACCGTTGGGGGTGGTCCAGTAATACAGGTCGATCATGAAGCTCTCCAAGGGTGGTGATGCTTGAGCGAATGTCTGTAGGTAAAGGTGATGTTAGGGTGACGAAAATTCAATGAAACATTTGGGTCTATCGATATGGAAATTCGTGCGGGCGCAGCGTTGGTTTTGATTGATCAGCAAAAAGGCATTCATCATCCCAAGCTGGGGCGGCGCAATAATCCGCACGCCGAGGCGCGCATGCTGGCGTTGCTGGGGCATTGGAGACACGAAGGTTGGCCGGTGATTCATGTGCAGCATTTGTCCCACTCGCCGGAGTCGGTGTTCTGGCCGGAGCAGTCGGGGGTGGAGTTTCAGGACGCCTTTATTCCGCAGGCGGGTGAGCAACTGGTTCAGAAGCGGGTGCCGGATGCGTTTTGTGGGACGGGGCTGGAAGCGAGCTTGCGTGAGGCGGGGATTCGGCAAGTGGTGCTGGTGGGCGTGGCCACCCATAACTCGGTGGAGGCCACGGCCCGCAGCGCCGGCAACCTGGGCTTTGAGACGTGGGTGATCGAAGATGCCTGCTACACCTTCGACAAGCCGGACTTTTTTGGGCAGATGCACGCGGCGGAGGCAGTGCATGCCATGTCGTTGGGCAACCTCCACGGCGAGTACGCCACCGTCATCTCTTCAGAAACCCTCCTCCCGTAGGGGGGTCAGGCTACGGCGCCGTCCACCAACACCTGCAACGTCTGGTGCGAACACCGTTCGATACGGACCTGCACGCCATAGACTTCGGCAAACAGCGCCGCATCCAGCACTTCGTCCGCTGGGCCACAGGCATGCAACCGGCCTTGTCGCAGCACCGCGATATGGTCGGCATAACGCGCGGCGAGGTTGATGTCGTGCAGCACCACCACGGCGATCAGGTTGTGTTCACGGACCAGGCCGCGCACGCAATCCATGACTTTTAACTGGTAGTTCAAATCCAGCGCACTGGTGGGCTCATCCAGCAGCATCACCTGTGGCCGGCGCGCAATCAGTTGTGCCAGGCTGACCAGTTGCCGCTGACCGCCGGATAACGTGCTCAATAGCTGATCCGCCAAGTGAGCGATGCCAATCCTTTGCAGCGCATCAAAGGCCTCGCGCATGCATGCGTCGCTTGAAAGCGGGATGCCATCGACATTCGCCACCCGCAACGCCGCGATTACGCTTTCCATCACGCTCAGGCTCAACCCAGGTGGCAGGTTTTGCGGCATGTAGGTCACGCGCCGGGCACGCTCGCCGACGGACATTTTCGTCAGGTCCAGGTCACCCAATCTGACAACGCCCTGCATCTTTTCCAGCCCGGCCACCGCCCGCAGCAACGTCGACTTGCCCGCACCGTTCGGTCCGATCAATGCGGTCAAACTGCCGTGGGCCAGGGTTGGCAAGCTCAGGTCATGCACAATCTGGCGTCGTCCATAACTGACGTGGGCATTCTGAATCGATAATCCCGTACTCATAACTGCCTCCCGCGCTTGAACACCAGCAACACGAAAATCGGCACGCCCACCAGTGCGGTGACGATGCCCACCGGCACGATCACGCCGGGCATGATCAGCTTGCTGGCGATGGACGACAGCGACAGCAGCAAAGCACCGACAAGCGCGCTGGCCGGCAGCAGGAAGCGCTGGTCTTCACCCACCAGGATCCGTGCGATATGCGGACCCACCAGGCCGATAAATCCGATGGTTCCCACAAAGGCCACGGCGGTGGCCGACAGCAGGCTGATGCGCAGCAACGAGAAAAACCGCAGGCTTTTCACGTCCACACCAAAGCTCTGCGCGCGGTCTTCGCCCATGCGCAGCAAGGTCAGGCGCGGGGCAGCAGCGAAGGAGAAGGGCATGACCACAGCAACCACCAACGCGAGGATGCCGAGGTTGTCCCAGTTGGCCCGGGTCACGCTGCCCAGGGTCCAGAACACCAGTTGTTGCAGCACGTCCTCGGTGGCGACCAGTTGCAACAGGGCGACCACCGCATTGCAACTGAACACCAGGGCAATCCCGAACAGCACCAGGCTTTCCACCCCGGCGCCCCGCAGGCGTGACATGGCTTGCAGCAAAAAGACCGAGGCGGCGGCAAACACAAACGCCGAGATGGAAATCGCCGTATTGGCCGACACCCACAGCGTTGTCACTGGAAACACAATCACCAAGGACGCGCCCAACGCCGCCGCCGAGGAAACCCCCAGGGTGAACGGACTGGCCAGCGGATTGTTGAGGATCGCCTGCATCTCGGCACCCGCCAGCGACAGCGCGCAACCGACCAATACCGCCATCAAGGCGTAGGGCAGGCGCACGTTCCAGATAATCACCTGGTCGGTGGCGCTCAAGTGAGCCGGGTGCAACAAACCATCGAGCAGGGCGCCAAGGCCCATGCCCGAGGAGCCGCTGGCCAGGTCCACAAGGATCGCGCACATCAGCGCGCCACCCAGCAGGCCCAGCAGCCAGAAGCGGCGGGCCAGCAGGCGGCGATAGCCTTGGCTGGCGGTGGCGAGGTCGAGGGTTTGAGTGGTCATTGGGTTCGCAGCCTTGAAAACGACGAAAATCCCTGTCGGTACTCGGTCAGTGTGGGAGCTGGCTTGCCTGCGATGGCGATGGTGAATCCACCACCGCTATCGCAGGCAAGCCAGCTCTCACAGGAACCGTGTTCAGGCAGGGAATGGGTTGTGAGCCTTAGTTACTTGGGCTTGCCATCAATCCAATAGGCACCCTGCAATGGCATGCCGAGGAACTGCTGGTTCATCGCTTCCATGGTCGCCTTGGGATCCAGCTTGGCGAATAATTCCGGATGCACCCACTTGGCCAGCGCCTCAATCGCCAGCAGGTTGTACGGTGAGTTGTAGAAGTCATGCCACAAGCCGTGGGAATTGCCCTCACGAATCGCCCGAAGGTTCACAAACTCCGGGCGGGCCAGCACCGCGTCAAACGCGCCGCGCGCGTCTTCTTCGCTCACGCCAGCACCCAGAATCAACCCGGGCTTGTGATTGCCGGTGGCCACATACACATCCGGGTCAGCCTTCAGCGCGTACTCAACACTGATGTCCCCCAGCGCCCCCGGCACCACGTCGGCGGCGATGTTACGGCCGCCCACCAGCTTGATCACTTCACCCATGCCGCTCTTGCCGGTGGTGTGGCCCGGTGCCTGCCAGGCGCCGGCCAGCAATTCCAGAAACACGCTCGGGCGCGGGCCGGCCGGCAAGGTGGCGACGGCGTCGGTGATCACCTTGATGTGCTGGTCATAAAAGTCGAGAAACCCCTTGGCCTGGGTTTCCCGGCCGAGGGCCTGGCCCAGGGCGGTCATGCTGGCGTGAGTGCCTTGCACCGGGTTGATACGGAAGTCGACGAACAACACCGGGATGCCCGCCTTGGCCAACACGTCCGCCACCGGGCTGTGTTCGGTCGGACCGTGGCCGGAAATGCTGAACACGGCGAGGTCCGGTTTCAGCGAGAGGATTTCCTCGGCGCTGACGCTTTGCTCAGACGCCTGACCAATCAGCGGGATGTCTTTCACCGTCGGAAATTTCGCCACATAGGCGTTGTAGGTGTGGGCGTCCAGCAACTTCAAATCATTCTGCCAGCCGACAATCCGCTGGAACGGTGCGTCCTTGTCCAGCAGAGCAAACGCCGAAATCAGCCGGCCTTCGCCGAGCACCACGCGCTGCACGTGGTCCGGCACCTCGACCTTGCGGCCCAGTACGTCGGTGACTTCATGGGCGGCGGCGGTTTCGGCGTGGCCAAGGATCAGCACGACAAACAGCGCGCCCAGCTTGAGGAAGTTGCGGGGTTTCAGCATGGCGAGAACTCCAGGTGAAGGCGGCGCATCAGACATTGCTCCAGCGCCGCAAAAGGTTGTGATAGGCGCCGCTCAGTTGCAGCAGCGCGTGGTCGTCGGCGTGTTGCGCGGTGAGGCGTTGAATCGCCACGTCCATGTCCAGCAGCAGCTGGCGCTGGCTGTCTTCGCGCACCAGGCTTTCGATCCAGAAGAAACTGGCGATGCGCTCGCCGCGGGTGACCGGGTTGATCTTGTGCAGGCTGCTGCCGGGATAAATCAGCAAGTGCCCGGCGGGCAGCTTCACCGCTTGTTCACCGAAGGTGTCGCGGATCACCAGTTCGCCGCCGTCGTAGCTGGCCGGATCGGCCAGGAACAAGGTGGCGGAGATGTCGGTGCGCACTCGTTCGCGCACGCCCCTGAGGCCGCGAATCGCATTGTCGATATGCCAGTCGAAGGCCTCGCCGCCGCTGTAGCGGTTGAACAGCGGCGGGTAGATTTTCTTCGGCAGGGCGGCAGACATGAACAGCGCGTTGTCCGACAGCCGCGACAGAATCTGCTCACCCAGGCGAA
This sequence comes from Pseudomonas sp. 32A, assembly GCF_052682255.1. NCBI lineage: Bacteria > Pseudomonadati > Pseudomonadota > Gammaproteobacteria > Pseudomonadales > Pseudomonadaceae > Pseudomonas > Pseudomonas sp. 32A. The sequence continues at coordinate 1,179,652 of NZ_JBQYLY010000001.1, forward strand.
TGGCTGCCGGGTCGTCTTCCGACAGCTGCCGGTTGTTTTTCGCCTGGGCCGAGCGCTGCCCGGCGGTGACCTTGCCATCGACCCACGGTTGATCGAGCAAGGTGGCGACGGCCACCTCGACTTCTTCGGCATTCAGCAGGGCCGGAATTTCGATCAGCACGGCTTAAAACTCATAGTCGACACTGGCGGTGAGCGTGCGCCCGGCTCCCGGGATGCCGTAGAGCTGGAAGCCGTCCAGGGACGCGCCAATCTGGCTGTAGTAGAACTTGTTGAACATGTTGTTGAGGTTGAGGTTGACCGTGGTCTGCTTGCTCACCTTGTACTGCGCGGCCACGTTGTTGAGCCAGTAGCCGGGGGCCTTCTCGTGGTCGCGGGTGTAGATCGCGTAGACGCCGGACGGGCCGGTGGCGTAGCTGCTGTTGTTGTTCAGGCCGCCGACGTATTTGTTGTCGCTGTAGCGGCGGCGTCCTACGTATTGCGCGCCGTAGCTCAGGCTCAGGTCGTCGGTGACGGCGTAGGTGGTCCACAGGTTGGCGGTCAGGTCGGGAACGTTCTTGGCTTCCTCACCTTTGTTGGCGCCTTTGGTCTGGGTGCTTTTGAGCGCCGAGAACCCGCTGTACACCGTCCAGCGCGGGCTGATATTGCCTTGCAGGCCCAGTTCTACGCCGTCTACGCGTTTGGCGGGGAGGGCGCGTACCGGAGCGGTTTCGCCGTCCTGGTATTCCCAGGAGTTGTCCAGTTCGGTGCGGAAGATCGCGGCGGTGATGTTCAGCAGGTCGTGGGCAATGTCCCACTTGGTGCCGATTTCGTAGGTTTTCGACTTGGCCGGTGTGTAGTTGCTGGTGCTGGCTGCACCGTAGATCTGGTTGTTGGTCGACGCACCCAAGGCCGACGGTTGTGCCGCTTCGCTGTAGGAAACGTAGATGCTGCCATTGGGCAACGGCTTGTACACCGCGCCGACGCGTCCGCTCACTGCGCCGTCGGTGCTGCTGATGGTGGCTTGGCCGCGCTGGCTGGTTTCGGCTTGCCAATGGTCATAGCGCAGCGAACCGAGGACTTGCCACTGGTCGTTCAGGGTGAGGGTGTCACCGAGGTAAATACCGGCGTTGTCAATGACCGAGCGCGGGTCGCCCTCGCCCTTGACCGTGGTGGTGCTGGCGAAGCTGTGGTTGGGGTCATTCATGTCGAAGAACAGATCGCCCGCCGGCACTTCAGCATTGCGTTTCAGGCCGCCGTAGGTCTCGTGATAGAACTCAAGCCCACTGACAACTGCGTGCTCCAGGCCGCCGGTATTGAACTTGAAGCTGAAGTCGGTCTGGTTGTCGAGGATGGTGTAGCGCTTGGACAAACCGAAGTCGCTGCCCCGCAGAATGCCGTAGGCGGTGTCAGCGCTGTTGGCGTATCCCGGGTAGGCATTTACCGTGCTGCCGGGCACCTGGCTGATCGGTCCTGCGCCGGTGTAGCCCAAGGTCGCACAGCGCGTGCCGGTGCAGGTTTTCTGGCCATTGGCGTTGGCAGCAAAGAAACGTGCGGGCGAGAGCACGGCGAAGTTGTCGGTGCGCTCCCACTTGGTCTGGTTTTTCAGGGTCGCTTCGTTCCAGTCGAAGTCGTGTTCGAAGCGCGCGGTCAGCGAGGTGGTTTTGGTCTGCTGGGTGTACAGATGTGAGTCGCCGTACCAGTTGGAGCGTTTAACGCCAGGCATACGGTCGCCATCGGTGCCGCGCTGGATCGGCACGCCGCCGTCCGGGGTGTTGTCGTCCTTTTGATAGAAGGTGTCGATGAACAGGCGCGTGTCGGTGCCCAGGCCGAAGCCGAGGGAGGTCGCGATGCCCCAGCGGTCGTAGTCCACGTCGTCGCGCTCGGCCACCTGGTTGTAGTGTTTCATCAGGTTGATGCGCAGGGCGGTGGTGTCATTCAGTTGTTTGTTGAAGTCGCCGGTAAGGCGGCGGTAGCTGTCGGTGCCGATGCCGGCCGAGAGTTTGTTGGCATCCCCCAGGTGCGCTTCTTTGCTCACCAGGTTGACGCTGCCGCCTACCGCGGAAACGCCGGATTCGATCGAGCCGGTGCCCTTGAACACTTCTGCCTGTTGCAGGTTGAAGGTGTCGGTGCGGGTTGATTGGCCGGCATCGCGCACACCGTCGACGGTCAGGCTCTGCTCCGAGGAAAACCCGCGAATCGAAAACAGGTCGCCCCAGCCCAGGTTGCCTTCGCCGGACATGAACGTGATGCCCGGCACGTTGCGCAACACTTCCTGCAAGGTCTGCGCGTTTTGCTCCTTGAGCACTTGCTGCGGGACGATGGTTACGCTTTGCGGGGCGTCCAGCAGCGGCTGGCTGATTTTTGCCGAGGTCACCCGGTCGACCTTGAAGGCTGAGGTGGCTTCGCCATCGATCTTGATTTCCGGCAGGCTCAGCACCGAATCATTGGACGCCGTCACCGGCGTATCGGCCCAGGCAGTAGGCGTCATGCTGCCGGCGGCAAGCAGGCCGAACATCGGCGCAAGGGTAGAGGGCAGCGACAAAGCGCGAGAAGTAGGCAATGGCATTCGGAGTGACCTGGGCTAAATTACAATTAATCTCATTTAGATTCGGTAGTCTAAAGACCGATACCGGCCGCCACGCCGTGGCTTTGTAATGGGGATGCGCGATTACCGCTTCTCACAACATTCCATTACATTTGCGTGTACTTCTGGCTGACGTTTCGGCTATCTCCTGCCTTTTGAGTTTCGGACGAGTTGCCCCATGGCCAAGCAAGACCATCTGCTGATCGTTGATGACGACCCGCAAATCCGCCAGTTGTTGTGTGATTACCTGAGTGATGCCGGCTTCCAGGTGTCCACTGCCGGCGACGGCAAGGAAATGCGCCGCCGCCTCGCGCTGAATGTCATCGACCTGATCGTTCTCGACCTGATGCTGCCGGGCGAAGACGGCCTGAGCCTGTGCCGCGAGCTGCGGGTGAGCTCCAACACGCCGGTGATCATGCTCACCGCCAAGGGCTCGCTGATTGACCGGATCGTCGGCCTGGAAATCGGCGCCGACGATTACCTGCCCAAGCCGTTCGACCCTCGGGAGCTGCTGGTGCGGATCAAGGTGGTGCTGCGCCGGGTGCAGAGTTTTCCGGACCGGGCGCGGCTGGATGAAGCGCCGAGCATCAGCTTTGCCGGCTGGCAACTGGACACCCGGGCGCGGCAATTGCTCTCGCCGGAAGGCGTGGTGGTCAGCCTTGGCAACTCCGATTACCGGGTGCTGCGCCTGTTGTTGCAGCATCCCAACCGGCCGCTGAGCCGCGACTTTTTGCTCAACCATGTGTTCGACAAAGACAGCACGCCGTTCGACCGCTCGATTGATGTGTGTGTCAGCCGCCTGCGTTCGCAATTGCCGGCCGGGTTGATCAAGACCGTGCGCAACGAGGGCTATATGCTCACCGCAGACGACGTGGCGCTGCAATCGTGAAACTGCTGCCGCGTTCGCTGTTTGGCCGGCTGGTGCTGATCCTGGTCAGCGGCATGCTCGCGGCCCAGGCCCTGACCAGCAGCATCTGGTACGACATGCGCCACGGCCAGGTCCTGGAAATCCCCAGTCGGCTGATCGCCACGCGGCTGGCGGATGTCGTGCGGTTGGTACACAGCGATCCGGCGCAGGCTGATGAGCTGATCAAGCTGCTCGATACGCCGGGCTTTCGCCTGACCCTGAGTGACCAGGCCAGTGAGGTGCCAAGCCGCATCAGCGACAGCGACCAGGCCACCGAGCGCTTGCTGAATAAAGTGCTGTCGGAGAAAACCGGCTCCACGCAGAACCTGCATCTACTGAGTCTCAAGTTGCTGGATGCCGAAGGCCAGCATGCCGGGTTGTCGACTCTGCTCAGCTCCAAGCCGGTGGTGGGGCAATTCCTGATTGACCTGCGTTTGCCGGACGGGCGGTGGCTGCAGGTGCAGGCCACCGAGGAGCAGGGCTGGACCAGCACCTCGCCGATGGACCTGCTGTTTGACTACGTGATGCGCATTTATCTGCTGCGGGTGTTGGTGCTGGTGATTATTGCCCTGGTGGCGGTGCGCCTGGCCATTCGCCCGCTCAATGCCCTGGCCAAGGCTGCCGAGGCGTTGGGCCGGGACATCCAACAGCCACCGTTGGCCCTCGACGGCCCCACCGAAGTACGCCGCGCCGCCCAGGCGTTCAACGCTATGCAACAGCGGCTGATCGCGAATATCGCCGAACGTACGCGCTTCCTTGCGGCGATTTCCCACGACCTGCGTTCACCCATCACACGCCTGCGGTTGCGTACGGAAATGCTCGACGACAACCGCACCAAGGAGCGTTTTCGCAGCGACCTGGAAGAAATGGAACACATGGTTTCCAGCACCCTGGATTTTGTCAGCAGCGGCGAAATCAACGAAAAGCGCCAGAACATCGACATCAACGCCTTGCTGCAAAGCTTGCAGGCCGATCTGCAGGATGTGGGTGAGACGGTCACGATAGAAGGGCGGGCCAAACAGCCGCTGCCTGGATATGCCCGAAGCCTTAAGCGTTGTGTGCAAAACCTGCTGGAGAACGCAGTGCGTTATGGCCGCGAAGTCGTGGTCCGGGTTGAAGACAAGGCAGATAGCTTGAAGATTGTCATCAGCGACCGTGGGCCGGGGATCCCCCAGGAGCAACTGGAACAGGTGATGGAGCCGTTTTACCGGGTGGAAGGCTCACGTAACGTGGAAACCGGCGGGTACGGTCTGGGGCTGAGCATCGCGCATACGATTGCCAGTGCCCATGACGGGCGGTTGAGCTTGAGCAATCGGGAAGGTGGGGGATTGGAGGTGGTGTTGCAGTTTCAGCGCAAATCCTGGCCTTGAAATGCAGGCTGAATGTGGGAGCGGGCTTGCTCGCGAAAGCGGTGTATCAGTAACACAGAGGTTGACTGACACTGCGCTTTCGCGAGCAAGCCCGCTCCCACAGTTGGATGTGCAGTGTTTCGAGAATCGGGTTTCTTAACTCACGCCCCGTGGCACTTCTTGAATTTCTTCTCGCTGCCGCATGGGCAAGGGTCGTTACGACCTACATCCTTCAAGGCGTTGCGCACCGGCTCCTGGTGAGCGTGGCCGCAGTTCGGGCCGTGGACATGGCCGTGGTCGTGATCATGGTGATCGTGATCGTGGTTGCAGTCAGGACCATGGACATGGGGTTGCTGAGTCATCGATGTCGCTCCGGAATAAAATCGCCGGGGATTATCTCGCCATTGCGCAACACCTGCACGTCGTTCCCGATAAATAAACCGGTTTTCAACTCGCCTTCAAGGCGATAGGGCACGGGATCGCGCGGATTTTTCAGCATGTCGACCACATCGCGGATCTGCGGCCACAGGTTGGTGCGCACCGATACCCGGAAAAAAGCGTGGCTATGGGGGGGCACGGTCAGCCACTCGTTGGACTCGCCTTCGGTCAGCACCATCGTGCCGAGGCTGACCTTGTAAATCAGGCCGCGCACGGTCAGGTCGTTGTCATCGCGGTTATCCACACGGAAATACAGCTTGAACTTCTGCTCCAGCAACTTGACCCGCACGGGGTCGACCTTGACCAGCCGCACCTCGGGGGCGGGCGCGTCGTCGGCGAACCACGATGCGCAGCCGGAAAGCCCTAGCATCAATGCCAGCAGAAGGCTGTAAGTCCTGAATATCCGTGCCTGAGAAACCATGCCGTTACTCCGTGTGAAGAGTCAGCATAGCAAGCAAGAGCCTGCCGGGTATCAATGAATGTCAGAGGTAGCTGGCGCAGCACTTCTTGAATTTCTGCCCGCTGCCGCACAAGCAGGCGTCATTGCGCCCAGGCTTTACGTCTACCGTCGGGTCGATAAAGTACCAGTGCTCATTGTTCTGTACGAAAGAGGAACGCTCCCGGTGGCTGTGTTCGCCAGTGCTGTCATGCCAGCGGGCGGTAAAGGTCACGAAGGCATGTTCCGGCTGGCCGCCGAACACCTCGGAGCTTTCCACTGAAAGGCCCAGCCAGGTGCTTTGGGCGCTCCAGGCGCCGATGGCGGCCGTGTCCAGCCCGGCTTGCTGCGCAGGCACGGTGGTTGCCACCAGGTAGTCCACCAGTCCCAACACGTAGGCGCTGTAGCGCGAACGCATCAGCGCTTCGGCGCAGGGGGCCGGGTGGCCGGCGTGATAATGACCGCAGCAGGCATCCAGCAGGTTGCCACTGCCGCAGGGGCAAATGGATGTACTCATTGGGTTACCACCAATACTTTCCAAAGTTTTGCGGGTTGGCCCAGAAGCGGGCGTTCAGCCAATCCGGCACCTGTTTATAGTCAAGCAGATCATAGGTAAACAGCGTCAAAACCTGACCGTCGCGCTGGAAGCGTTCGCTGGCTTGCAGGGCCAGGGAGAAGAAGTCGGTGTCTTTCCAGTGGCAGGCGGCCAGGTCCACCAGCACCGCAATGCGGCTGGCATTGAGGTTGCGAATGCCCCCCAGCAAGGTCAGGCCCGCAGGTTTTGACAGGTGTTCCAGGCAATCGACCACCAGCGCCAGGTCAAAACGCTGGGCCGCAAGCTCGGCGGGCAAGGGGCCGGGCTCGGCGAGGGACACCACGGTATCCGGGTGTGCTTCCTTAAAGGCGTCCAGCGCCGGGAACTGGCTGGCGCCCAATAACAGCAGGCGTTTGGGCGCGTGAAGATCCAGCAGCGCAGCGAGCGCTTGCTGGGGTGTACGGGAAGAAATACCGGCAGTCATCGAAGATCCTCACATCAGGACCGTAGAGACTAGCCTGCCTGAGCGTGCGGGCCTAGAGCGGGCGGCGAGAATAAACGGCCCGGCCCAATGAATACTGGGGTGTGACACGCTGGCGCAGATGAAAAGAGCCGTCTTTACTCCACCCGTCGGCCCCCGCCGATCCCCTCAGGAGAAAGTCAGATGAGCATCATGCGGACAGCTCTACCCTTGGTTCTGCTAACCGGAGTATTGACAGGTTGCGCAGGCTTGCAAAAAACCGACTGGCCCACCTGCGCCGCGGTCGGCGGCGTGACCGGCGCTGCTATTGGTGCAACCCAAAGCTCTTCCTATGCAGGCTACGGCGCGTTGTTGATCGGCGGCATGGCCGGCGCCTATTGCTGGGTGCATGGCGATGGTGATGAAGACGGCGACGGCGTGCCGGACAGCCGCGACAAGTGCCCTGGCACGCCAAAAGGCGTGCAGGTCGACGCCAATGGCTGCCCTCCGGTGCCGGTAGCGGTGGTTCAAGAGGAAGTGGTGGTGGTCAAGGAAGAAACCATCGTGATTCGTGACGTGCACTTCGAGTTCGACTCCGCCAGGCTGACGGCGGCCGACAAAACCAAACTCGACGTGATTGCTACCCGCCTGAAAAAAGAGGCCCCGAGTGCACAACTGCGCGTCAGCGGGCATACCGACAGCGTCGGTAAAGACGCCTACAACCAGAAACTCTCTGAACGACGTGCTCATTCGGTAACCGACTATCTGGTCAGTTCCGGAATACCGCGCAGCAGCTTTGTCTCGGTGACCGGCGCCGGCGAAAGCCATCCGGTGGCGGATAACAAAACCGCTGATGGCCGCGCGCTGAACCGCCGCGTGGAAATTCAGATCAACCGCTGACCCCGCCTCAAGGCCCCTGTGGAATCCCCAGGGGCCCCTTCATCAATTTTTTAATCCTTCACTGGCACAACGCCTGTAGAAGTCGTTACTGTGCGCCCAAAGAATAATGTGCAAGGGGGCGTGCGGGATGAAGGTGTTTTGGGGGCTTGGGAAGTTTTTGACGTTGCTGTTCTGGGTCGTGGTGGTGGTCAATCTGTTCACACCGCTGATCAATCCGTTCCACCTGTTAGTCAATTTGGCCGGCAGCTTATTGTTGTTGACCCATATTCTGGAACTGCTGTTATTCAACGGCAGTGTGAAAACCCGTGCCCATCCCTGGCGTGACCGCTTGCAGATCCTGCTGGTGGGTATGTTCCATGTGCAGAGCTTTTCGACGCCGACACCGACTAATGATGTAAACAAGGAGGCCAATCATGCGTAAGGTTTTTCTGTTGGCCCTGCTGGTCAGCCCCATTGCCCTGGCCCAGAGCGTCAGCGTCGAGACCAACTCGTTGATGCGCCTGCCCAACAGCAGCGGCGTTTTGCAGTTGGAGCGCCTGGATGTAGCGGATTACGGCACCTTGCTGATTCCCGCCAATATCACCCAGGTGACGGTGGACGAATTGCACCTGGGCCGCGACGCTCGCATCGCCATCGTTCCCGGCAGCACCGCCCTGCAATTGCAGGTGCGCCAGGCGCAGCTGGAACACGGCAGCCAGATCACCTCGCGCGGTGCTCCCGGTACCCATGAACGTCCGGCCAAGGCGGGGCGTGACTTGGTCTTGCGGATTAACTCGCTGACGGCTGATGAACTGTCGGTGGATGCCCGCGGTGGTGCAGGTGCCCAAGGGTATGCCGGGCTGGACGGTGCCAATGGCGAAGACCCGGGCTGCACCTGGGGCTCGGCCGGTCGCGGTGCCAATGGCGATAACGGCGGCGACGGTCTGCCGGGCGCGGCGGGCGCGCAGGTTCGTGTGGAATTGCCGCAGGACTTTCCGGGCGAGAAGATCAAAGTCTGGGTGGACGGCGGTGCCGGCGGTTTGGCGGGCACAGCGGGCAAACCGGGTAAAGGCGGGCAGTCCAAGGGTTGCCTGGTGTACCGCGCGGACGGCGGCGAGAAGGGCCGGGCCGGGTTGGAAGGGCAGCCGGGGCCAGCGGGGCCTGCGGGTGCTGTGACCATCCAGAGGCTTTAACGCTTTACCTGTGGCGAGGGAGCTTGCTCCCGCTGGGCTGCGTAGCGGCCCCAAAAAAAGCGGGAGCGCTTCGCACTCCAGCGGGAGCAAGCTCCCTCGCCACAGCAAGCCCCTCCCTACAGGATATGGGACACCTCAGAACATCGGCCGTGCCGAAGCAATCGCCACCAGCACCAACCCCACAATCAAGTTAATCCCCACCAATTTACGAATCTGCCCCAACGCCGCCGCCCCGGCCGGCCAATCCTCAGCCGCCACCGCCGTGCGCAGCTCCGGCAACTTCAGTGCCTGAATCCGAATAAACAGCGCGGTCATCACCACATACAATCCCATCATGACCTGCACATAACGCGGCGCGGTCTCAAACCCGCTGAAGCGCAGTTGCAGCAGGCCGACACCGCTGATCGGCAAGACCAGCACCGCGACCCACACCCACACGAAAAAACGTTGAAACACATTTACCCAGAGTTTCAGCCGGGCAGGCCCGTCCAGCGCGGCCATGGCGGCGGGGCGCAGGATCATCCAGGCGAAAAACATACCGCCGACCCAGATCAGGGCGGCCAGTACATGCAGGGTGTAAGCGAAGCTAAAGACGGTCATTGGGGTACTCCGTTCTGCGCGGGATTAATTAGCGGGGTATGATAGCGGCCGATCCGAACCACTGAAAATTTATCCAGCGTTTTTTGCGCCCGACTATCCATGATCAGCACTGAACTCAAAACCACGATCCAGGGCGCCTACTCGCGTTTTCTCGAAGCCAAGAGCTTGAAACCGCGGTACGGCCAGCGCCTGATGATCGCCGAAGTCGCCAAGGTCCTCGGGGATATCGACACCGACGACGAAGGCCGGCGCAGTGGCGACCCCGCCGTGGTGGCCGTCGAGGCCGGCACCGGTACCGGTAAAACCGTGGCCTACAGCCTGGCGGCGATCCCCACCGCCAAGGCCGCCGGCAAGCGCCTGGTGATTGCCACCGCTACCGTCGCGCTGCAAGAGCAGATTGTCTACAAAGACCTGCCCGACCTCATGCGCAACAGTGGCCTGAACTTTACCTTCGCCCTGGCCAAGGGCCGTGGGCGCTATATGTGCCTGTCCAAGCTCGACGTGCTGTTGCAGGAAGGCCACGCGCAAACCGCTACTGCCTCGCTGTTCGAAGAAGAAGGCTTCAAGATCGAAGTCGATGAGGTCAGTCAGAAGCTGTTTACCAGCATGATCGAGAAACTAGCCGGCAATAAATGGGACGGCGACCGCGACAGCTGGCCCAATGCCCTGGAAGACGCCGACTGGGCGCGCCTGACCACCGACCACAGCCAGTGCACCAACCGTCATTGCCCCAACTTCGGCCAGTGCGCCTTCTACAAGGCCCGGGAAGGCATGGGCAAGGTCGACGTTATTGTCACCAACCATGACATGGTCCTCGCCGACCTGGCCCTGGGCGGCGGCGCTGTATTGCCCGACCCGCGTGACACGCTCTACGTGTTCGACGAAGGCCATCACCTGCCCGACAAGGCCATCGGCCACTTCGCCCACTACACGCGCCTGCGCTCCACCGCCGACTGGCTGGAAACCACCGCCAAGAACCTCACCAAGTTGCTCGCCCAGCACCCGCTGCCCGGCGACCTGGGCAAATTGATCGAGCAGGTTCCGGAGCTGGCGCGGGAGATCAAGACCCAGCAGCAATTCATGTTCAGCGCCTGTGAGCAGGTGGCAGACTTTAAGCCTGGCGAAGACGTGGAAGGCCGCGAACGGCCGCGCCATCGTTTCGTTGGCGGGCTGATCCCCGAGCACATGCGGGAAATGGGCGTCGAGCTGAAGAAGGGCTTTTCACGCCTGACCGACTTGTTCACCCGCCTCACCGATCTGCTCAAGGAAGGCATGGACGGCGAGGTCAACATCGGCATCGCCAGCAACCAGGCTGAAGAATGGTACCCGCTGTTTGGCAGCCTGCTGTCCCGCTCCCAGGGCAACTGGGAGTTGTGGACCGCCTTTACCGTCGAAGACCCGGAAGACAACCCGCCCATGGCCCGTTGGCTGACCTTGTCGGAAAGCGGTGCGTTGTTTGATATCGAGGTCAACGCCAGCCCGATCCTGGCGGCGGAAATGCTCCGACGCAACTTGTGGAATGTGGCCTACGGTGCACTGGTCACCTCGGCCACGCTGACGGCCCTGGGCACCTTCGACCGCTTCCGCATGCGCGCCGGCTTACCGAAAAAGGCGGTTACCGCCGTGGTCCCAAGCCCGTTCCATCACGCCGACGCCGGTGTGCTGCGGGTGCCGGACCTCAAGGCCGACCCACGGGATGCACCGGCCCACACGGCGGCGATCATTCGTGACCTGCCGTCGTTGGTCGAGGGTTCCCGGGGCACGCTGGTGCTGTTCTCGTCCCGCAAACAGATGCAGGACGTGTTCGACGGCCTCGACCGTGACTGGCGCAAGCAGGTATTTATCCAGGGCAATCTGTCGAAACAGGAAACCCTGAACAAGCACAAGGCGCGGGTGGATGGCGGCGATTCCAGCGTCCTGTTCGGCCTGGCGAGTTTCGCTGAGGGTGTGGATTTGCCCGGCGCTTACTGCGAACACGTGGTGATCGCCAAGATCCCGTTCTCGGTGCCGGATGATCCGGTGGAGGCCGCGCTGGCCGAATGGATCGAGGCCCGGGGCGGAAATCCGTTCATGGAAATCTCGGTGCCGGACGCCTCCTTGAAGCTGGTCCAGGCGTGCGGGCGTCTGCTGCGTACCGAAGAAGACCGCGGCACCATCACCTTGCTTGACCGGCGTCTGGTTACCCAGCGCTACGGGAAAGCTATCCTGAATGCTTTGCCGCCGTTTCGGCGGGAAATTTCTTAAGACCCCGTGGGCGAATTCGCCCACTTCGTGGTCTATCTCACCATTGCTTCACGTCATCAGGCCAGTCACCGGCCGTTTGGGAGAACCTTGTTCACATGATTCGCACGCTGCCCGCTGTTTTTGCCTTGTTGTTCGCCGCGCCATTGCTGGCTGCGCCTGCCGGGCAACAAACCCTGTTCAACTTTGTACGGCCCGCCGATGTGGTCAAGGTGGCGACCCAGGACGCCAGCCTGCCGCAATACAACGCCGAACAAACCCCTGAAGGCGAAGTGCTGCGCCGTATTACCTTCAACCCGGCGGCCGAACCGAGCCTGGTGCTCAGCCCGCAGACCGGTGCCTGGGACTGGTCGCAATCCGGTGCGATGAGCCTGCGTATCCAAAGCGCGATGGACTGGGCGCTGACCCTGTACGTCAAGGTGCAGAGCAATGATGGCAGGACCCTGTTCAGCCGTATCGACCTGCCAGCCGGCCCGGCGCAAACGCTGTTGATTCCGTTGCAAGCCAACTCCCCGCGGAGCCAGGGCATGAAGGCCGGCCCGCCGATGCCGATTACCGTCGATGGCCAGCGCGTGTTGCTGGCCAGCAGCGAAGGGGAGATCGACCGCAGCCAGATCGTGTCGGTGACCCTGTCGATGATCAAGCCCAATGTCGCCCAAAGCATCCTGCTGGAGCGCTTTGGCGTGCAGGACATCGCGCCGGTGCTCAAGGCCACCTACAGCGATCTGGTGGATGCCTATGGGCAGTCCACCCGCGCCAAGTGGCCGGAGAAAGTCAGCAGTGACGATCAGTTGCGGGCCGCAGCGGTCAAGGAGCAGCAACAGCTCAAGGGCTGGCTGGCCGAGCGCGACAAGGCGTCCCTGGACAAGTACGGCGGCTGGAACAAGGGCCCGGCCTTTGACGCCAGCGGCTTCTTCCGCACCGAGAAGCGCGACGGGCGCTGGTACCTGGTGACACCGGAAGGCCATCCGTTCTACTCCCTGGGCGTCAACACCGTAGCGCCGGACAACAGCCAGACCTACGTTGCGGGCCGCGAATGGATGTTCGCCGCGCTGCCCAAGGCCGGCGAGCCTTTCGACAAGTACTATGGAAGCAGCGACAGCCGCAGCGGCAATGGCGCTGATCAGGGGCGCAGCTTTAATGTTGGCCGCTGGTACGACTTCTATGGCGCCAACCTGCAACGTACCTATGGCCAACCTTGTGTGCCGCCTGCACCTTGCCAGCCTGAAGGCTTCGACCAGAAACGCTGGGTCAGCCACACCCTCGACCGTCTTAAAGCCTGGGGTTTCAACACCGTCGGCAACTGGAGCGCGCCGCAATTGGCCACCGCCGACCGCGTGCCTTACACCTTGCCACTGTCGATCGTCGGCGATTACGCGAGCATCAGCACCGGTACCGATTGGTGGGGCGGTATGCCCGACCCGTTCGACCCGCGTTTCGCCATGGCCACCGAGCGCGCGGTGGCGATTGCCGCCCGTGACCACCGCGATGACCCGTGGTTGATCGGCTTCTTTGCCGACAACGAACTGGCCTGGGCCGGTCCCGGTGATGATGCTAAATCCCGCTACGCCCTGGCCTACGGCACGCTGCGCATGACCACCGACGTGCCGGCCAAGCGCGCGTTCCTCAAGCAGTTGCGCGACAAGTACCGCAACCAGGACGGTCTGTCCAAGGCCTGGGGCATCGAATTGCCCGCCTGGGAGTTGATGGAAGACCCGGGCTTCGTGCCGCCCATGCCAAACCCCGAGCACCCGGAAATCGAAGCGGACTTCAAGTACTTCCAGAAGACCTTCGCCGATGCCTACTTCAAGACCATCTCCGATGCGCTGAAATGGCACGCGCCGAACCAACTGTTGCTGGGTGGCCGTTATGCGGTCAGCACCCCGGAATCGGTGGCGTCCTGCGCCCAGTATTGCGATGTGCTGAGTTTTAACATGTACACCCTCAAGCCCCAGGACGGTTATGACTTTGCGGCCCTGCGGGCTTTGGACAAGCCGGTGCTGATCACCGAGTTCAACTTCGGCTCGGCGGACCGCGGCCCGTTCTGGGGTGGCGTAACGCAGTTGGCCCGGGAAGAGGATCGCGGGACTGCCTACGCCAACTTCCTCAAGCAGGCCATGGCCGAGCCGTCGATTGTGGGTGTGCACTGGTTCCAGTATCTGGATCAGCCGGTCACCGGTCGATTGCTGGACGGTGAGAACGGCCACTTCGGCCTGGTAGGCATCACCGATGTGCCATTCCAGGGCTTTGTCGACAGCGTGCGGAAAAGTAATCTGGCGGCGGTCGACCAACTGGGCAAAGAGGCCGAGAAGGCCAAGGCGGCTCCCGCGGTTCACACCGCAGAAGGCGGTAAACCGGGGCATGACGGCAATGCCGCAGGGCCGGGAGCAGAACATTCCGGCGGGCATTCGGGCAAAGGCCATTGATGGCGCCAGATCGATGAGTGCGGGTTCACAAATCACTCAATGACTGGAACAATGTCGGCCACTTTTTGTAGTACTTTTCCGAGGGGGCTTAGGTGCAGATTCAGGGTCATTACGAGCTTCAATTCGAAGCGGTGCGTGAAGCCTTCGCCGCGCTGTTCGACGACCCTCAGGCGCGTGGCGCAGCGCTGTGCATCCAGATTGGCGGCGAAACCGTCGTCGACCTGTGGGCCGGTACCGCCGACAAGGACGGTGCCGAGGCCTGGCACAGCGACACCATCGCCAACCTGTTCTCCTGCACCAAGACCTTTACGGCCGTTACGGCGCTGCAACTGGTGGCCGAAGGCAAGCTGCAGCTGGATGCGCCGGTCGCCAAATACTGGCCGGAATTCGCTGCAGCCGGCAAAGAAGCCATCACCCTGCGCCATCTGCTCTGCCACCAGGCCGGGCTACCGGCCCTGCGTGAAACCCTGCCCGCCGAAGCGCTGTACGACTGGCAAATGATGGTCGACGCACTCGCGGCCGAAGCACCGTGGTGGAAGCTCGGGGAAGGCCATGGCTACGCGGCGATTACCTACGGCTGGCTGGTGGGCGAACTGCTCCGCCGCGCTGACGGTCGTGGGCCCGGCGAGTCCATCGTGGCCCGGGTTGCGCGGCCATTGGGCCTGGACTTTCATGTAGGCCTGGCAGACGAAGAATTCCATCGAGTTGCCCATATAGCTCGAGGCAAGGGCAATGTAGGCGATGAGGCGGCACAGCGTTTACTTCAAGTAACGATGCGCGAGCCGATGGCGATGACTACCCGTGCATTTACCAATCCGCCGTCTATTCTGACCAGCACTAATAAACCCGAATGGCGGCGCATGCAGCAGCCAGCGGCAAATGGTCACGGTAATGCACGAAGTCTGGCGGGTTTTTATAGTGGGCTGCTCGACGGTAGTTTGCTGGAAGCCGACATGCTTGAAGAGTTGACCCGTGAACACAGTATCGGCCCGGATAAAACCTTATTGACACAAACCCGGTTTGGGCTGGGTTGCATGTTGGATCAACCGCAAGTGCCGAACGCTACGTTCGGCCTTGGCCCACGGGCCTTTGGGCATCCGGGGGCAGGTGGCTCGGTAGGGTTTGCCGACCCGGAACATGATGTAGCCTTTGGTTTTGTGACCAATACATTGGGGCCTTATGTACTTATGGACCCGCGGGCGCAAAAGTTGGTAAGAATATTGGCCGGTTGTCTGTAAATAGCTTGCTGTCTTGCGTTTTTTTGTTACAAAGGCACATACAAAAAGACGCTAGGCGAAATGTTGTAACTTTAATGTTCCAGAAGCGTCTGTTTAACGGGTCATTCAGGCCCCTGGTTTTTTCTCATTTTGTGGATATCTCATGTTATCGAACAAGTCCTTGGCACTGGCGCTATGCCTCACTATTACTGGCTGTGCACAAACCCCACAAAATGATGCCGAAGGTGGGCATTGGTGGTCATTTGGCTCTGATAAGGCTGCTACCAAGGACGCAGTGAGCCAAACCGACACCAAGCCGGATGCCAAGCCGGCCGTTGCTGCCAAGGCGCCTGCGCCGGTTGCACCTGCTGCTGAAGCGCCTGCACCGGTTGCCAAGGCGGATACCGGCTCCAGCTGGTGGCCGTTCTCGTCGAAAGCCGACGATGCCAAGGCTGACCTGAAAGCCGACCTCAAGGCTGCAACGCCTGCATCCGGCGCACCGGCTGCCGCACCTGCCGTTGCCAAGACAGATACCGACACCAAATGGTGGTGGCCGTTCGAAAGCAAGCCAAAGCCATTGGCCAAGGTCGACGTTGCCAACATTCCAATGCCTGATCCAAAAATCACCCAGGCCTGGCTGGACGACTACGAGCCGCGCCTGCGCCTCGCGATCAAGGACAGCAACCTGCAACTGGAACGTCGCGACAACGTGTTGGTCGTGATTGCCCCGGTTGACGGCTCCTACAACCCGAAACGCCCTACGATGCTGCTGCCGGTAACCCTGGGGCCGTTCACCCGCGTTGCCAAAGCTGTTGAAGGCGATCCGAAGACCGCGGTACTGGTCCTGGGCCACGTCGACACCTCGGGTGCCGAGCCGGTAAGCCAGGCTTTGACCAAAGAGCGCGCGCAGTCCATCGCCTCGATCTTCAGCCTCAGCGGCCTGAAGCAGGACCGCCTGATGCTGCGTGGCATGGGCGACCTGATGCCGCGTGCCGCCAACGACAGCACTCAGGGCCGTGCCTTGAACCGTCGCATGGAAATCATGTTCACCCAGCGCACCACCATGCTGGCCTTGCTGAGCAAGTACAACTCGGCCAACCCGCCGAAGGCTGAAATGGTTGCGGTGCAGGACGTTCCTGCTCCAGCCGCTGCTCCAGTCAAAAAAGCGGCCGCTCCGGCGAAAAAAACCGTCGCCAAGAAAGCCGCCGCCAAGCCAGCGGCGAAAAAGGCCCCAGCCAAGCCAGCTGCTAAAAAGCCAGCACCGGCCAAGGCCGCCGCTCCAGCCGCTACGAACGACCAGGCAAAAAACTGATTATTTGAGCAAGAAGGATAAAACCGCATGACCCAGGCACTGGCCGATATGCGCCGTGACTACACACGGGACGGTTTGAGCGAGGCCCAGGCCCCGGACGAACCGTTTGGCTTGTTCCACCAGTGGTTTGCGGACGCGGTGAAAACCGAGCAGCCACCGGTGGAGGCCAATGCCATGACCCTGGCAACGGTCGACCAGGAGGGTCGCCCGCACTGCCGGATCCTGCTGCTAAAGGGCCTGGACGCACAGGGCTTTACCTTCTTCACCAATTATCAGAGCGCCAAGGGCGAACAGCTCGCGGCGCGGCCGTTTGCTGCGATGACCTTCTTCTGGCCGACCCTGGAGCGCCAGGTGCGCATCGAAGGTCGGGTGGTGAAGGTCACTCCCGAGGAGTCGGACGCTTACTTCCAGGTCCGCCCCCTGGGCAGCCGCCTGGGAGCCTGGGCTTCACCGCAAAGCCGGGTAATCAGGGACCGCGAAGAGTTGCAGGACCTGCTCAAGGCCACCGAACATCGCTTCAGCGATACCCAGCCTGACTGCCCCGAACACTGGGGTGGTTATCGCCTGCTGCCGGAGCGCATCGAGTTCTGGCAAGGCCGCGCGAGTCGTTTGCACGACCGTCTGAACTACCGCCTGCAGGGTGCCGACTGGACCCGTGAGCGGCTGGCGCCCTGAGCCCACCTTTCGTCACCTCGCCTGAATGCAGCGCTGCACGCCGAAGTCTCTAGTCAGAGGCCTTGGACGGGTAGCGCTGCGCCGCGTTATGCCGCCGTTGGCTACAATGATGAAAGCGTCTATCAAGATCCCGAGGGAGGTGGGATTGCTACCGTTCGTCGAGTTTTTCGGTACAGGTTCTCTGTACTAAGGCTGAATGAAAACAATTTTCTGCCCGGCATGCCGTGACAGGCGGCAAGCCACAGCGGTTTAATGGATACCTGTCCTTTGGAGTTGATGCTATGCGTAAGTCCGTTTTACTAGTTGCCTGCTTTACCACCCTGTCGCTGCTGCTGGGTGGCTGCGCCTCGAGTCTGACCGGCGACTCGTACTCCCGTGACGAAGCCCGTCGTGTACAGACTGTTCGCATGGGCACCATTGAATCCCTGCGTCCGGTGAAAATCGAAGGCACCAAGACCCCAATCGGCGGCGCTGCAGGTGCAGTCATCGGCGGCGTTGGCGGCAGCGCCATCGGCGGCGGCCGTGGCAGCATCGTGACCGCCGTTATCGGCGCAGTCGCCGGCGGCCTGCTGGGCTCGGCCACCGAAGAAGGCCTGACCCGCACCCAGGGTGTTGAAATCACCGTCCGCGAAGATGATGGCAGCATGCGCGCCTACGTCCAGGCGGTTGAAGAGAACGAAATCTTCCGCATCGGCGACCGCGTTCGCATCATGACCGTGAACGGAACCAGCCGCGTTACTCGCTAAGGGTAAGGTTGCAGGAAAAGAAAAACCCCAACCGGGTGACCGGTTGGGGTTTTTTGTTGGGAGAGCGATTGCTCGTAACGGTCAGGTTTGAACGAGTGCCTGCTTGCGACTGGCCATCGCCGTCACTGCATACCCGATCAGCGCCGCCAATATCGATCCGGTCAGGATGCCCATCCGGTCCATCCCTGCGTATTCACTGCTGCCCGGCACAAACGCCAGGGAGCCGACAAACAGGCTCATGGTGAAGCCGATGCCGCACAGGATCGCCACGCCCAGGACCTGGCCCCAGTTGGCGCCGGCGGGCAGTGCGGCGAGGCCGGTTTTTACCATGACCCAGGTGAAACCCAGCACGCCAACGGTCTTGCCCAGCAGCAGGCCGGCGGCGATGCCCATTGGCACGTGGTGGGTGAAGCTTTCCAGGTTGACGCCGGTCAGTGAAACCCCTGCGTTGGCAAAGGCAAACAGCGGCAGGATCGCGTAGGCCACCCAGGGATGCAGTGCGTGCTCCAGGGTCAGCAGCGGCGAAGGTTCGGCGTTTTTGGTGCGCAGCGGGATGCAGAATGCCAATGTCACGCCCGCCAGGGTCGCATGCACGCCACTCTTGAGCACGCAGACCCACAGGATCAGCCCGACAATCATGTAGGGGCCCAGCTTCACGACACCGAGCCGGTTCATCGCAATCAAGGCGATCAGGCACGCCGCTGCGCCGGCCAATGAGGCCCCGGACAGGTCGGTGGAGTAGAAGATGGCGATGACAATGATTGCGCCAAGGTCGTCGATGATGGCCAGGGTCATCAGGAACAACTTCAGCGACACCGGCACGCGCTTGCCCAGCAAGGCCAATACGCCCAGGGCGAAGGCAATGTCGGTGGCCATAGGGATAGCCCAGCCACCGAGGGCGGCGGGGTTGTCCTTGTTCAGCGCCCAGTAGATCAGCGCCGGCACGACCATGCCGCCGATGGCTGCTGCGCCGGGCAGTACCACTTGCGAAGGTTTGGACAGTTGCCCGTCGAGCAACTCGCGTTTTACTTCAAGGCCGATCAGCAGGAAGAACAGGGCCATCAGGCCGTCATTGATCCACAGCAGCGCCGGCTTGGCGATTTTCAGCACGCCAATTTGCGCGACGACCGGGACGTCGAGAAAACTCGAGTAAAGGTGCGACAGCGGTGAGTTGTTGATGATCAGCGCCAAAGCCGCAGCGGCGATCAGGATCAGACCGCTGGCGGCTTCCAGCTGGAAGAAACGGGTGAAAGTGCTACGCAGAGGCAAGGGATGCTCTCCCATCAAAGTTCAGTAGGTGGGTACCCTAACCCGTACCGTTAGTTGTTAAAACAAAAGTTATATTCTTATTTGTTATAAGGGATCGGTCTCATCACTCGAGCGTCAAACTCCGAAAAGTGTGTGTCCAATTGAGTCATGACTGTATCTGTGTGGAGTGTAGGAAACATCCTAAGATCAAGTCTGAAATCCTTAGAGAAACCGATCATGAGCGACAACCGCCAATGGGCCCGCGAAGCCATTCGTATTATTGAAGCGGACTTTCAACGCAGCGCCGACACCCACCTGATCCCCTTGCCGTTGCCGGGTTTGCCGGGCATCGAGTTGTATTTCAAGGATGAGTCCAGCCATCCCACCGGCAGCCTGAAACACCGGTTGGCGCGTTCGTTGTTTCTCTATGCGTTGTGCAATGGCTGGCTCAAACCTGGCGCTCCGGTGATCGAGGCATCGAGCGGCTCCACGGCGATTTCCGAGGCGTACTTCGCCCGGCTGTTGGGTTTGCGGTTTATTGCGGTGATGCCGGCCACTACCTCCCAGGAAAAGATTGCGCAGATCGCGTTCTACGGTGGCCAAAGCCATTTGGTACAGGATCCGACGCAGATCTACGCCGAGTCCGAGCGACTGGCGCAGGAAAGCGGCGGTCACTTCATGGACCAGTTCACCTACGCCGAACGCGCCACCGACTGGCGGGCGAACAACAACATTGCCGAATCGATCTTCCAGCAACTGCGCTTTGAGCGTTACCCGGAGCCGAGCTGGTTGATTTCCAGCCCCGGTACGGGTGGCACCACGGCGACGTTGGGGCGTTATGTGCGTTATCGCCAGCACTGCACCCGGGTGTTGTGCGCGGATGCGGAGCGTTCGGTGTTTTTCGATTACTACCTGAGCGGCGATGCGAGCCTGCGTTTGGAGTGTGGCTCGCGTATCGAGGGCATTGGTCGGCCACGGGTTGAGGCGTCGTTCTTGCCCAAGGTGATTGATGCGATGGTCAAGGTGCCGGACGCGCTGTCCCTGGCGGCCATGCACTACCTGGCGCAGCGCTTGGGGCGGCGAGTGGGCGGATCCAGCGGCACCAACCTGATCGGCGCGTTGATCGCGGCGCAGCAGATGAAAGCAGCGGGAGAGTCGGGCTCGATCGTGGCTATCTTGTGTGACGGTGGTGAGCGCTATGCCACGACCTATTACGATCAGGCCTGGCTGGCAGGGCAGGGGTATGAGCTTGAGGGTTTGATTGCGGCCGTTGCGGCGAGTGTCGAGCGGGGAGAGGCGCTGCCAGAAAGCGTGTTGCGCGCCAATATCTGAAACACCGCATAACCATTGTGGGAGCGAGCAAGCCCGCTCCCACATTTGATCTGCTGCGTTTTCAGGGCAGTGGTTAAGCCTCGATACCCAACATATCCCGCGCCAACGCTTCGGCAATCCGAATTCCGTCGACACCTGCCGACAAAATACCACCGGCATAACCGGCACCTTCGCCCGCCGGGAACAGGCCTTTTACGTTCAGGCTCTGCATCGACTCGTTACGGGTAATCCGCAGCGGCGATGAAGTGCGGGTCTCGATCCCGGTCAGCACGGCGTCATGCAACGAATAACCCTTGATCTGCTTCTCGAACGCCGGCAGCGCTTCGCGGATGGCTTCGATGGCAAAGTCCGGCAGCGCCAGGGCCAGGTCACCCCAGGCTACACCGGGTTTGTAGGACGGCTCCACCGTACCGATGGCGGTGGACGGCTTGCCCGCGATGAAATCACCCACCAGTTGCGCCGGCGCCTCGTAGTTGCTGCCGCCGAGGATGAACGCGTGGGATTCAAGACGCTCCTGCAACTCGATCCCGGCCAGCGGGCCGCCCGGGTAATCCACTTCCGGGGTGATGCCCACCACGATCCCGGAGTTGGCGTTGCGCTCGTTGCGCGAGTATTGGCTCATGCCGTTGGTCACTACGCGGTTCGGCTCGGATGTCGCCGCGACCACGGTGCCGCCCGGGCACATGCAGAAGCTGTACACGGAACGACCGTTCTTCGCGTGGTGCACCAGCTTGTAATCGGCAGCGCCGAGTTTCGGGTGCCCGGCGTACTTGCCCAGGCGCGCGGCGTCGATCAGCGATTGCGGGTGTTCGATACGGAAACCCACCGAGAACGGCTTGGCTTCCATGTACACGCCACGGCCATGCAGCATGCGGAAGGTGTCACGGGCGCTGTGGCCGAGGGCCAGGATCACGTGTTTCGACAGGATCTGTTCGCCGCCATCCACCACCACGCCATTCAACTGGCCGTCTTCGATCAGCACGTCGGTCACCCGTTGCTCGAAGCGCACTTCACCGCCCAGGGCGATGATCTGCTGGCGCATGTTTTCCACCACGCCGGTCAGGCGGAAGGTACCGATGTGCGGCTTGCTGACGTAGAGGATTTCGTCTGGCGCACCGGCTTTGACGAACTCGTGCAGCACCTTGCGACCGTGGAATTTCGGGTCCTTGATCTGGCTGTAGAGCTTGCCGTCGGAGAAAGTCCCGGCGCCGCCTTCACCAAACTGCACGTTGGATTCGGGGTTCAGCACGTTTTTACGCCACAGGCCCCAGGTGTCCTTGGTGCGCTGGCGTACTTCGCGGCCGCGTTCGAGGATGATCGGCTTGAAGCCCATCTGCGCCAGCAACAGCCCGGCGAAGATCCCGCACGGGCCAAAACCGACGACGATCGGCCGCTCGGTCAGGCCTTCCGGCGCATGGCCGACGACCTTGTAGCTGATGTCCGGTGCTGGGTTGACGTTGCGGTCGTCGGCGAACTTGAGCAGCAGGGCCGCCTCGCCTTTGACTTCCAGGTCGATGGTGTAGATGAAGCACAGCTCCGACGATTTCTTGCGGGCGTCGTAGCTGCGTTTGAACAGGGTGAAATCGAGCAGGTCATCACTGGCGATGCCCAGGCGCTGCACAATGGCAGGCCGCAGGTCTTCTTCGGGATGGTCGATGGGCAGCTTGAGTTCGGTGATTCGTAACATGACAGGAATCCGGTAGGCGGCGGGCAAAGAGGCCGGCTGTTTTGCAAACCGGCGATTATAAGCCCCAACAGCGGTTTTCCGTCATGTTAAAACAGCGCAGGGGGCAATCAGTCGTCCCGCGAGCCGCCGAACGATGCGCAACCGCGCTGCACCTGGCCGTTGACTCGAAGCTCGGCGGACATGTGCTGCAGGCTGCCGCTGACGCTGTCGACACAGCGTTGCGGGGCCACCCAGAGTTCGATGTGCTGGTTGTTGGCTTCGGTCATCAGGTTGAACCGTCCGTCGCCCGATTGTTCTTCCACATACGGCACGGCCAAGGGTGGCTGGCCTTCACGCTCCAGCACCATGCCCTTGGCGGTAACGTTCATCGCCCAGGCCGGTTTGTGGCCGTTGGCCCGCAGGATCATGCGCTTGAAATCCGGGTCATCGCAGGCCGAGGTCGAGCGCTCGACACGGTACACCTGTTGCAGGTCCACGGTGCCCTGGGTGCCGCTGGCAACGCCGGAGAACTTGCCGCGCAAGTCGGCAAACAGCGCGCCTTGCTGGCCGGCCAGGGAGGCGGCTTCCTGCAGGATGCTGGTGCCGCCGGTGTCGTTGACCACGTAGTTGCGTTTGTCGTTGCAGGGCTTGAACAGCAGTTTGTCACCCTCTGCGGTCAGTTCGCCCTGCATGCGGGTCAGCCCGGCGAGAGAGGGTTTGGCCGGCTCGTTCTCGAACATCTGGCAGGCGGCGAACAGGGGCAACAGGGCAAACAGAGCTAGGGTACGGGCGGCACGCATTATCGGGTCTCCTGATAAGTGCCGCCACGTTACGCAGCCTGGCGATGCATCACAAGCCCGGGACACAGGTTGAATTGACTGTGGCGAGGGGGCTTGTCCCCCGTTGGGCTGCGTAGCGGCCCTAAAATCTGCAAACCTTGTTCTTCCTTGAGGAACGCAGTGATTTTACGGGGGCTGCTGCGCAGCCCAACGGGGGACAAGCCCCCTCGCCACAACAAGCTGGTCGGGTACTGCCGGGTGGGGTGTTTCAGCCGACGATAAATGTCTGCCCCGTCTGCAAGCCTTCCACGCTTTTCGCGTAGGCCAGCGCCACGTCCGCACCTGGAGCCGGTTTGTAGCCACGGAAGTACGGCGCGTAGCTGCCCATGGCTTCCAGCAGCACGGTCGGGCTGACCGAGTTGATGCGCAGGCCGCGGGGCAGTTCGATCGCCGCAGCTTTCACGAATGCATCCAGCGCGCCGTTGACCAGGGCCGCCGAAGCACCGGTGCGAATCGGATCGCGGTTGAGAATGCCGCTGGTGAAGGTGAACGACGCGCCGTCATTGGCGAACTCGCGGCCAATCAACAGCAGGTTCACCTGGCCCATCAGCTTGTCTTGCAGGCCCAGGTCAAAGTCGGTGGCGCTCATATCGCCCAGGGGCACGAAGTTGACGCTGCCGGCGGCGCAGATCAGTGCGTCGAACTTGCCAGTCTGTTCGAACAATTTGCGGATCGAGGCGCTGTCGCTGATGTCGACCTGGAAGTCGCCACTCTTGCGACCGATGCTGATCACTTCATGCCGTTGGGACAGTTCTGCCTTGACCGCCGAACCCACGGTGCCGCTTGCGCCAATCAACAGGATTTTCATCGTGCCTTCCTCCAGATATGTAGGTGAGGTTTCAGTCTAGAGTGATTTTTTGCGCGGATAAGCGCACTAATAGGCAACCTTTGGTTTTCAAATGGAAACAATCCATGAGCGAAATGGATGACCTGGCGGCGTTTGCGGTGTTGATCGAAGCGGGTAGCTTTACCTTGGCGGCCCAGCAGTTGGGCTGCAGCAAGGGGCAACTGTCCAAGCGCATCAGCCAGCTGGAAGCGCAGTTTTCGGTGGTGTTGTTGCATCGCACCACACGCCGTTTGAGCCTGACGGCGGCGGGGGCGGCGCTGTTGCCGCAGGCCCAGGCGTTGGTGGTGCAAGTGGAGCGGGCGCGTCAGGCACTGGCCAGGCTCAACGACGACCTGGTCGGCCCGGTGCGTATGACGGTTCCGGTTTCCCTGGGCGAAACCTTCTTCGATGGTTTGCTGTTGGAGTTTTCCCGGGAGTACCCGCAGGTGCAGATCGAACTGGAGCTCAACAACCAGTATCGAGACCTGGCGCGGGACGGTTTTGACCTGGCGGTACGCTCCGAAGTCGCCAACGACGAGCGACTGGTGGCCAAGCCGTTGCTGGCCTGGCACGAGATGACCTGCGCCAGCCCGGCTTATCTGGAACAGCACGGCGAGCCGTTGACACCGGCGGAACTGGTGGGCCACAACTGCTTGCTGAACAGCCACTACAGCGGCCGTGAAGAGTGGCTGTATCACCAGCAACATGAGCTGCTGCGGGTTCGCGTATCCGGGACCTTTGCTTCCAACCATTACAACTTGCTGAAGAAGGCGGCGCTGGTGGGCGCAGGCATCGCGCGTTTGCCGTCCTACGTGTTGCACACGGAATTGGCTGACGGGCGCCTGCACTGGCTCCTGCGGGATTATCAGACCCGCAGCATGCCGATGTACCTGGTCCATCCGTATCAGGGCGGCCTGCCGCGCCGCACCCAGGTACTGGCGGATTATCTGGTGGGCTGGTTCAAGCGCAGCGGCGAGGCCCTGGATCGCCTTTAGCGCAAGCGCCGCGCAATCAGGTGATCAATGGAGAAGCCGCCCGGCCCCTTGGCCATCAACAGCAACAACAGTGCGATCCAGGTGCCGTGGGTCGGGTAGGCGTCCGGGTAGACGAACAGCTGGATGGTCAGGGTCATGCCCAGCAACGCCAACGCCGAGAACCGCGTGGCAAACCCCACCAGGATCAGCACCGGGAAAAAATGCTCGGCGAACGCGGCCATATGCGCCGCCACTTCCGCTGACAGCAGCGGCACGTGGTATTCGCTGCGAAACAGCGGCAGGGTGGACGGCGCCAAGTGCGGCCAGCCCAGTTGGAACGTGCCGCCGATCAGGTCCACGGCGAAGCCTTCGACCTTGGTCTGTCCGGATTTCCAGAACACCGCCGCGATAGAGAAGCGTGCGACGAAGGCGATCAGGCTGTAGGGGATTTTCTCGAAGAGCTGGATGATCCGTTGGATCAGCCCGGGAGCGGCGGTGTTCATGGCGATACCTTGGGTTCTGTGTGCAAGTGGGTGATGGCGCCGTGGCTGACCAGCAGGGCCAGGCAGTGGTGCAGATCAAATTCGGTGGCCGCATCGAGGGCGTAGGCCAAGGCCATTTCCAGCGGCCAACCGTTGTTCAGGCTGTTGATAAACGCCGCTGTGCCGCTGTCGATATGAAATACCTGCACGTGCAGGCCGTTGCGCAGCACCAGCGCGCTTTGGGCGTGGAAGGGGTCGAGGGTGGTGAGGGATTCGCCTGTCTGGTGCGCAGCCCATAACGCCACCACGGCGTAGGCCGAGCTCAGGGTGGCCAGGGATGGATGCAGTTGCAGGCGCAGTTCGCCCACGTCCGACTGTTGTTGCAGGACGGCGATGATTTCCTGCTGATCCGGTTGCAGTGCGTCTGCCGCGTGGTAGGCCCTGACCCGCAACCGCTCCAGCCGCGCCACGTCAGCCAGGTAGGGCACGCTGGCGGCGGGGGCGAAGCCCTGGATAAAGTCAGCCAGGTCGCCGCCGTACTCATTGATCAGTGGACTGGTCGGTGGAAAATCCTGGACATACACACCGGCCATCGCCCGAAAAAACTCATCGCCCACCAGTTGCAGAGTGACCGGGTAGCCGGTGGCCAGGGCGTTGATCAGTGAGCTGTGGACATTGTTGCGGTACACCGCAAAACGACTGGCTGGATCGGCACCGTTACGGCTGAACACACCTTGCGGGCAGCTTTCGTCGGGCGACAGCAGGGCGCTGGCAAATACATCCTGGCGGCTCATGTACGCGCCTCCAGCAAAAACCGGTCGGCCTGGCGTGCTTCAGCATGCAGCACGCTGAACGCCGGCACCTGGTTGTCGCGTTCAATCAGCGTGGCGACCGGCCCGGTGCGGGTGAGCACGTGTTGGTAGAGCTGCCACACCGCGTTGTCGATCGGCGCGCCGTGATCATCAATCAGCAAACGATCACCGAGGCTGTCGGTGTCTTCGGCAAACCCTGCCAGATGAATCTCGCCCACGGCGTGTAATGGCAAGGCCTCGATGTACTTCAGCGGGTCTTGCTGATGATTGATGCACGACACATACACATTATTCACGTCCAGCAGCAGCCCGCAGCCGGTGCGGCGGATCGCTTCGCTGATGAAGTCGGTCTCTTCCAGGGTGGAGCACTGGAACTGCAGGTAGGTCGACGGGTTCTCCAGCAACATTGGCCGCTGCAGGCGGGTTTGCACCTGGTCGATGTGTTCGCACACCCGCTTCAGGGTTTCATCGTCATACGCCAGTGGCAGCAGATCATTGAGAAACACCGGGCCGTGGCTGGACCAGGCCAGGTGTTCGGAAAAGGAGTGGGGTTGATAGCGCTCGATCAGCGTAGCCAAGCGCTCAAGGTGCTCGTCGTTCAGCGGACCTTCGCCGCCAATGGACAGGCCTACACCGTGCAGCGACAGCGGGTACTGTTCGCGGATCAAGCCCAGGTAGTGATGGAAAGGCCCGCCGGCCACCATGTAGTTTTCGGCGTGGACTTCAAAAAAACCGATGTCGGGGGCAGTCTCGAGCACTTCGCTGAAGTGCTCGTTCTTGAGCCCCAGCCCGGCCCGATGGGGGAGGCCGGGCGCCTGAGCCTGGGAGATGGTGGGAGTGAGTGAGAGCGTCATCGTCAGTACTCAGGCTGCACAGGGATTCAGGACTTGGCGGTGAAGGCGGCTTCCTGGCCGAAGCCGGTTGGCGAGGTGGTGCTTGGGGTTTTCAGGCAGGTACCGGCCGGGACCAGTTTCCAGGCGTTGGCCTGATCCTTGACCGTCGAGGTGCCGGCGCAGGAAGTGCCGGCGCCTGCTGCGCAATCGTTCTTGCCGGCTTCGGCCACACCGAAGCATTTCTGCATGTCGTCAGCAGCGTGGGCGGTGGAGCTCAGGGCGGACAGACTCAGGGCCGAACCCAGGGCCAGGACGAGGGTGGCAGCGGACAGCGAACGGGTTTTGGTAGTCATGGTGTATCTCCAGCAGTGGGTTGGGTTGGCAAGCGTAGTTGCCTGCTTACACCACTAGAGATAAGGGGAAGGGATTCGTTACAAACCTGGGGAAAATAATTTCAGGTTTCGCCAAAGTCTGTGGTTCACACAAAACAAATGTGGGAGCGGGCTTGCTCGCGAAGGCAGTGGGTCAGTCACCCAATAAGTTGGCTGATCCACCGCCTTCGCGAGCAAGCCCGCTCCCACAAAAGCCCGCTCATACATTAGCCAACTGGGCATCAACCGCCCAGATAAGCCTCACGCACTTTCGGATCGGTCAGCAGTTGTTCGCCGCTGCCCTGCATCACCACCCGGCCGTTTTCCAGCACATAGGCGCGGTCGGCGATCTTCAGTGCCTGGTTGGCGTTCTGCTCCACGAGGAACACCGTCACACCGTCCTTGCGCAGCTGTTCGATGATGTCGAAGATCTGCTGGATGATGATCGGTGCCAACCCCAGGGACGGTTCATCCAGGAGCAACAACTTGGGCTTGCTCATCAGCGCGCGGCCGATGGCGAGCATTTGCTGTTCGCCGCCGGACATGGTGCCGCCGCGCTGGCTGAAGCGTTCCTTGAGCCGAGGGAACAGGTGCAGCACCTTGTCCATTTGCTCCTGGTAATCGCCCTTGTCGGTGAAGAACCCGCCCATGGCGAGGTTCTCTTCCACGGTCAGGCGGGCAAATACCCGGCGACCTTCCGGAACCACGGCAATGCTCTTGCGCATGATCTCGGAGGAGGCCTGGCCCACCAGTTCCTCACCCATGTAGCGGATGCTGCCGCTGTGGGCCTGGGGCGAACCGCACAAGGTCATCAGCAGCGTGGATTTACCGGCACCGTTGGCCCCGATCAGGGTGACGATCTCGCCCTGGCGCACTTCGACGTTGACGTTGTGCAGCGCCTGGATCTTGCCATAGAAAGTGGAAACGTTTTCGAATTGCAGCATTTTACGCTTCCCCCAAATAGGCTTTGATCACGGCCGGGTTGTCGCGGATCTGCTCCGGCGTACCGTCGGCCAGTGGCGTGCCCTGGTTGATTACCACGATATGGTCGGAGATGCTCATGACCAGTTTCATGTCGTGTTCAATCAGCAGCACGGTGGCGTTGTTTTCTTCACGCAGCACGCTGATCAGCGCCTTGAGGTCTTCGGTTTCCTTGGGGTTCAGGCCGGCGGCCGGTTCGTCGAGCATCAGGATCCGCGGACGGGTCATCATGCAGCGGGCGATTTCCAGGCGACGTTGCTGACCGTAGGCCAGGGTACCGGCAGGGCGGTTGGCAAACTCGGTGAGGTTGACCTTGTCCAGCCAGTACGCGGCGTATTCCATGGCCTCGCGTTCGCTCTTGCGGAACGACGGGGTCTTGAACAGGCCCGCAAAGAAGTTGGTGTTCAGGTGACGATGCTGGGCGATCAACAGGTTCTCGACCGCTGTCATGTCCTTGAACAACCGCACGTTCTGGAAGGTCCGCACCACGCCCTTGCGGGCAATCTCGTGACCGGCCAGGCCCTGGATCGGCTGGCCATCCAGCAGGATGCTGCCGCCGCTTGGCTTGTAGAAGCCGGTCAGGCAGTTGAACACCGTAGTCTTGCCGGCGCCGTTGGGGCCGATCAGAGCCACAACCTGCTTCTCTTGTACGGTCAGGGCCACGCCGTTGACCGCGAGCAAACCGCCGAAGCGCATGCTCAAATTTTCGACTTTCAGGATCTCGCGGCTCATTTGCGCAGCTCCATGTGTGGACGTTGCATGGGCAGCAGGCCTTGAGGACGCCAGATCATCATCAGCACCATCATGGCGCCGAACATCAACATGCGGTATTCGCTGAATTCACGCATCATTTCCGGCAGCAGGATCATCACGATCGCCGCGAGGATCACGCCCAGCTGCGAGCCCATGCCACCCAGTACCACGATGGCGAGGATGATCGCCGACTCGATGAAGGTGAACGACTCCGGGGTTACCAAACCTTGGCGAGCGGCGAAGAAGCTGCCAGCAAAACCAGCGAAGGTTGCCCCGAGGGTGAATGCCGAAAGCTTGATGACGGTCGGGTTCATGCCTAGTGCACGGCAGGCGATTTCATCTTCGCGCAGCGCTTCCCACGCACGGCCGATCGGCATGCGCAGCAGGCGGTTGATCACGAACAGCGCCGCCAGTGCCAGCAGCAGGGCCACCAGGTACAGAAACACCACTTTGCTGACCGGGTTGTAGTCGATCCCGAAGTACTCGTGGAAAGTCTGCATGCCTTCGGCCGCGGTGCGGTCGAACGTCAGCCCGAAGAACGTTGGCTTGGGAATGCTGCTGATGCCATTGGGCCCGCCGGTGATATCGGTGAGGTTACGCAGGAACAGACGGATGATTTCACCGAAGCCCAGGGTCACGATCGCCAGATAGTCACCGCGCAAGCGCAGTACCGGGAAGCCCAGCAGGAAGCCAAATGTGGCCGCCGCCATGCCGGCCAGTGGCAGGCAGATCCAGAAGCCCCAGCCCAGGTAATGCGAGAGCAGCGCGTAGGTGTAGGCACCCACCGCGTAGAAGCCCACATAGCCCAGGTCGAGCAAGCCGGCCAGACCCACCACAATGTTCAGGCCCAGGCCCAGCAACACGTAGATCAGGATCAGTGTCGCGATGTCCACCGCGCCACGGGAACCGAAGAACGGCCAGATCAACGCGGCCACGATCAGGCCGATGATGATGTAGCGCTGGGTGCGCGGCAGGGTCAGGAACTGGCTGACCTTGGGCGAAACCAACGGCCCACGGTTGGACTTGAGGAGTGCCCCGACCTGCTGTGTGAACAGCACGCGCAGGAACATCAGCACCGAGCACAGGGCAATGATGGTCAATGTCACGGGGCCGGTGCCATGCACTTCGAGGTTGATCCCGACAATGCTCAGCTTGAGCCCGAGTACCGGAAAGGCCACGGCCCACACCAGCAAGGCGCTGAAAAACGCCGATTTAAGATATCTGCTCATACTTTCTCAACCTCCGGACGGCCCAGAATGCCGGTCGGCCGGAACAACAGCACCAGAACCAATAGACCGAATGCCACCACGTCCTTGTACTGGTCACCGAACACATCGGCGCCAAAGGCTTCAGCCACCCCCAGCACCAGCCCGCCGAGCATCGCACCCGGAATGCTGCCGATGCCGCCCAATACCGCTGCGGTGAAGGCCTTGAGGCCCACCAGGAAACCGGCGTTGGGGTTGATCACGCCATACTGCATGCTCAGCAATACAGCGGCGATAGCCGCCAGTGCGGCACCGATGACGAAGGTCAGGGCGATGATGTTGTTGGTGTTGATGCCCAACAGGTTGGCCATCTTGATGTCTTCGGCGCAGGCCCGGCAGGCGCGCCCCAGACGGGAGCGGGAGATGAACAGGGTCAGGCCGAGCATTGCCACCAGGGTGACGACGAAGACCAGGACCTGCATGTAGGAAATCAGCACTTCTTGTGCGCCACCTGGGCCGAAGGAGAAGCTCCCCGGGATCAGGTTGGGAATGGATTTGTCCTTGGAATCCTGGGACAGCAATACGGTGTTCTGCAGGAAAATCGACATGCCGATCGCAGAGATCAGCGGGATCAAGCGGTTGCTGCCACGCAAGGGGCGGTACGCAACGCGTTCGATACTGTAGCCATAGGCACTGGTTACGACGATGGACGCCAGGAACGCAGCGGTCATCAACAGCGGCAGGGAGTGGATACCCAGCATGGCCAGCCCGGCAAGGGCGATGAAGGCCACGTAGGAACCAATCATGTACACCTCGCCATGGGCGAAGTTAATCATTCCAATGATGCCGTAAACCATTGTGTAGCCAATGGCTATCAAGGCATAGGTGCTGCCAACGGTCATGCCGTTAACCAGCGTTTGGAAAAAATGATAGATCTCAGGCATTACAGCGCTCCTAAAAACCCGATACGCATTTCACTGGTGGAGTCAATTTCCGGCTCGGTGCCCTGTTCTGTGATCAGGTTGCACAAAGCGTTTGCCAGCGAACCGCTGGTGACGGTTTTAAGATTTTCAGGTGAACCCACTCCCGGATCGCGGGTGTCAGGCCCATAAACCTCGTAAAACAAAGCCCACTGCTTGCACAGTGGGCTTGTTGACCAGTAACGCCTGGCTTACTGAGGGGAAACTTCGGTTTTTGGTTTGCCGAAGTGCCATTCGTAGACCACGAACTTGAAGTCCTTCAGGTCGCCCTTGGCGTCGAAGCTCAGGTCGCCGGTCGGGGTCTTGAAGGTACCGGCGTGGATGGCCGCTGCCACCTTGGCGGTGTCTTCGCTCTTCGCGGCAGCGATACCGCCGGCGATCACTTCAACTGCCGAGTAGGCCGGGAACACGAACGGACCGGTTGGGTCCTGCTTGTTCTTGGTGAACTCTTCAACGATTGCCTTGTTGGCAGGATCGGTGTCGAACGACTTCGGCAGGGTGACCAGCAGGCCTTCGGAAGCGCCCTGGGCGATTTGCGAGATGGAGTCGTTGCCGACGCCTTCAGGGCCCATGAACTTGGCGTTCACGCCTTTTTCCTTGGCTTGGCGCAGGATCAGGCCCAGCTCAGGGTGGTAGCCGCCGTAGTAGACGAAGTCGACGTTGGCTTGCTTGAGCTTCTGGATCAGCGAGCCGAAGTCTTTGTCGCCAGCGTTGATGCCTTCGAAGAGGGCAACTTTCACGCCTTTCTTCTCGAGGGTTTGTTTAACGGCGGTGGCGATGCCTTCACCGTACTGCTGCTTGTCGTGGATAACGGCTAC
The DNA here is from genome assembly GCF_052682255.1 of Pseudomonas sp. 32A. NCBI lineage: Bacteria > Pseudomonadati > Pseudomonadota > Gammaproteobacteria > Pseudomonadales > Pseudomonadaceae > Pseudomonas > Pseudomonas sp. 32A. The sequence goes on from NZ_JBQYLY010000001.1 coordinate 1,211,749, forward strand.
GACTTTCGGCTTCACGTGGTCGGCGATGTAGTTACCGGCGGCTGGGCCCTGGGCGCTGTCCAGGCCGATGGTACGGAAGACCAGCTTGTAGCCACGGGACGTGATTTCCGGGCTGGTGGCAGCCGGGGTGATCATGATCACGCCTTCGTCTTCGTAGATGTCGGATGCTGGCTGAGTGGAGCTGGAGCAAAGGTGACCGACCACGAACTTGACGCCGTCGTTGACCACTTTGTTGGCTACGGCCACGGCTTGTTTTGGATCGCAAGCGTCGTCGTATTCCTTGGCTTCGAGCATTTTGCCATCTACGCCGCCCTTGGCGTTGATGTCGGCGATGGCCTGCTTGGCACCCATGAACTGCATGTCGCCGTATTGGGTCACAGGGCCGGTTTTAGGGCCGGCAATACCGATCTTGATGGTGTCAGCTGCGAACGAATGGCTGGCAACCCCGGCCAGGACCATAGCGGCAAACAGTTTGGAAATCTGCTTAGTAGCCTTATTCATAGTGCTCCACTCTTACTGTTGTATTTTTTATAGTTCTAGCGGCCTTGTGAGCTGCAGAACCGGATCAGATATCTCGGATATCCCCCGGCAGCGGCCTGGCAACTGTACCGGTACAGTGTAGAGCGCCGGTTGATCGCTTGAAAAGCTGGCTGCTGGGGGCAAAACCCGGGTATGTCGCTTAAATGAAAGAAAAAGACAGAATTGCGGCGGGGTGATGCCAGAGTTGCGGGCAATCCTTGGCTTTCCTGACACTTTCGTTCGGTGCCTCATTTGCAACTGGGTTTTTCTGCCTGGTGCTCGACGGTATGATTGCGCCGATTTTTTCTTCAGGTGAACTCCCATGACGCAAGAACCTAGCACCCTCTATGCCAAGCTGCTTGGTGAAACCGCGGAAATTTCCTGGAAGGAGCTTGAGCCGTTCTTTGCCAAGGGTGCCCTATTGTGGGTCGATGCCGGGCTGGATTTGATCGAGGCCGCCGAGGGCATGGCGGAGGACAACCGTGAGAAAGTCGCTGCCTGGCTGGCTGCGGGGAGTCTTGGCGAGGTGTCTGCGACGCGGGCATTGGACCTGGTTGAGCGGGATCCGAGTTTGTGGGCGGTGGTGGTTTCGCCGTGGATTCTGATCCAGGAAAGGGCAGCGTAGGAAATGACTGCGCGAAAATGGTGCGTGATTTTTCTGGGTTTAAGTGTGTAGGCGGGTAACTGCATTCGCGGTGATGGCATGTTGCCGTAGAGAAAGGTCACAGGCGGGGGTTACGTGCGCGTCATGGGAACAGTTTTGGTAGCGGCGGAGTGTGGGGGGAATTGTTTCTGGGTGTGAGTTTTGAGTACATATCCGTTATTTAGGTAACGGCCACTTATGGTTCCGCTCTTACAGCGGGTCACTTTTGGCAAACGCCCCAAAAGTAACCAAAAGGTCTTTGCCCCACCACTCGGTGCCTCGCTTAGGCTCGGCATGCCCGCACTCCGGCCCGGTTCCGCGGGCCGCCGCGACGGGCCATCCATGGCCCGGCGCGGCTAAATCGGCTTCCCTGCCGATTTACCCGCTCCACCGTGCCTACTTGCGGCCATCGTGGTTAATGGGGCCCGCAGATCAAGATCAAAAGCACGCAGCCTCGCTGGCGCTCGACAGCTGCTACGGGCGGGGTGGCTCTGCTTTTCTGTGGGAGCGGGCTTGCTCGCGAAAAACCTGAGAGCGCCGCGTTGAGTCAGGATGCCCGCGTCATCGTTAACGACCTTCGCGAGCAAGCCCGCTCCCACATTTTTGACCGTGCCCGCTTTAGCTTTTGATTTTGCTTTTAACACTCAAGCCGGCCGGGAGGCCGCTGTGCTTTTGATCTGCTTTTGATCTTGATCTTAGGCGCCCCCTTAAACCACGCTGGCCGAACGCAGGCTTTGGAGCGTGGGTAACCTGGCAGGACGCCAGGTTAGCCGTCCTGGGCCAGGGATGGCCCATGACGGCGGCCCACGGTCCAAAGCCGGAGTGAGGGCACACCGAGCCTAAGCGAGGTGCCGAGTGGTGGGGCAAGAGCGTTTTGCTTACTTTTGCGCTCTTCAAAAGTGAGCCGCTGTAAGAGCGGAACCATAAGTAGCCGTTACAAAAATAACGGATATACACCCCACCTCAGCAACAACAAACCCTACGCCGTCTTCCCAGTATGGTTATTCAGCGAAATAACCTTGGTCTTCCCAATCCGGTGACGATAAATCTCACGCAGGTACTTGATCGCCTTCTTCACACAATCCCGCGACAGCCGAATATCGTTGATCGACACAAACTTGTCCTTGTCGTTGATCAATTCACGATACTTCTTCTCATACATCGGCTTGATGGCATACCAGTTGGTATCCAGAATCTTCGCCGGGTTCTCAAACTCATTGAGCAGTTCATCAATCCGGTCTTCATCAAAATCCTCATGGATGATGAAATCCAGAATCGAGTTATCCAGCGTGTCATCAAACCGATACGGATTCCTCGCAAAGCAGCGCTTGATAAACGCCACGATCAACGTCAAAAAATCATCCGACAGGCACGGGCTTTTAGCGATCAAGGTCGTGAGCGACAAGTTGGCCGACGCCCCGATCACCAGCGCATACCGCTTGAGCGTCGTGTTGGGAAACAGACTGTTGAGGTGGGTCTTGAGCCGATTCAGGTCCATATAGGACAGCTTGTAATCCTTGGGCAACGACACAATCGACACCACCGATGAGCAGTTCTTGAAGAAGTGCAAGTCATGCAACGCCGCCGCGTCATACCCGGAATTCTTGTACTGCTCCAAGGAGGCTTTGTAGCGCTTGGACTCAATCGGCAACAGGCTGATGCCTTCGATCGCCTGGGTCACCTTGTTGAAATGTGGCAGGTCAATGGAGCGGAAAAACAGGTCGTCGATATTCAGCCGCTGCGGCTCTTTTTCGAACACCTTGAACTTGTCGCTCGAAGGCGCCGGCGTTTCCGGCACCACCGATTCGGCGTAGGCAATCGCCACCGGGCCGGCCAGGCTCATGAACAGGTCGTTGGCATCCAGGCGAATGGTTTCGCCAATGTCGATCCCGGCCCGACGGAAGTAGTTCTGGTCGTAGTCAGTCGTAACCGCCTGGGCCGTCAGAATATTGAAGATCTGCTGGGAGATGTACTGGTTGGCGTGCTTTTCCATGGCATTGACATCAATGTTCTGGATATTGCCGTCATCGCTTTCTTCGGCATACCGCATGATGTCGTTGGAGATCAGCATCATCGCGTTCCACGGCCGGATGCGGCCTTTCACGCTGGCCTCGCTGCTGTCTTCATTGTCGAAGTTGTACGAGAAATCCCATTCTTCCGAGAGGTATTTGCACAGCAGCCGTCCGGCGTTGATGTGCAGCGCTTCGGACATTTCGCTGCGGTGATCGGAGATGTTCGGCAGCACACAAATGCCGCTGGTGAAGATCGGCTCGAATACGAAGGCGTGGCCGCTCTTGCTGTCATGCTCGTCGGCCGGCTTGGTGTCGAACGTCTTGTTCATGTACGAGTGCTGCTGGGCCAGGCCGAATTCCGAGGCCATGCCCGAGCCCGTACCGCCGCCGGCGCTGAAGATCGAGAAGTACAGGCGGGACTGGTTGGCCTTGATGCCGCAGGAGTCGATCAGGTACGAGTGGATCATCTTCCAGTCGGGGCTGGAAAAACGCTGGGTGTCTTTGTTGAGGATGATTTTGGCCAGGTACTGGCCAAGGATCGGCGCGTTACCGGCGCCACCGGCATGGACTTCCGAGAGGTCCATGATTTTCATCTTGCTGTAGTCCCGCAGGAAACCGCTTTTCTCTCCCTTGCGCGAGAAACGGATGCGCCCGGCGATGTCCTTGTCCAGGTCGCCCAGCATCACCAGCGGCTCGACCAGGAACACCGGCTTGGTGCCTTTGTTCGATCCCAGGCGCAGGTTGTTGCGAATCCACTGGGCGGGGCGGTAGCCTTTGTCGGTGGATTTGTCTTCGTTGCTGAATTCGTTGAGGTAGAACTTGCGAGCGTTGTACACCAGCTCTGCCACATCCAGGGCAATGTTTGAGCCGCAGCGGCCCAGGCCGATCAGGCACACCGAGGGGAATTCCTGCTCGTTGCGCAGTTCGCCGTCGACTTCCAGGTGCGGAGCGCGGGGGAACACCATGTCGCGCAGGCCGTCGAGGTTGTCGAGGATGCGGTCGGTGTTGGTTTCGGTGAAGTACAGGTACTGCTGGGTGGCCAGTGGGCGGGCGCTGCTCAATGACTTTGAGCCTGAGGGTTTTTCCGCAGGGGCTGTCAGCAACACGTCGGATACCGCAGTGGCAGAGTTATTTTTAGAAGTCATTGTGCGCCATGTGCCTGGACGGATGGCTGAAAGAGTGCCAAATAGCCATCACGGGATGAGAGATCGCGACTTTACAGTGCGTCCTGGTCCTGGGCGGGAGGGTTTAACCCTAGGGTTTTAAGGGGAAATCCTGGCCGGACTCTGATGAATCGGCCGTTCGTCGGGATTCTTTAGTGAAGTGATGGCGATTTGCCAAATTTTCGGCGTCAGCGAATTGGCCTGACGATGGAGGCGGGACCCGTACGCCCCGAAGGCGGATCTTTGGGCGCGGGCTCACTGCCTGTAAGCCCCAGCAGGCTAAACATGTTGTGCTGATCGAGGCCTTTGATCACGGCGCTGATGTCACTCATCGGTACCGCAGCGCTGAGCAAGTAACCCTGAACGAAATCACAGCCGTGTTTTTGCACCACTTCCAATTGTTGCAGGGTTTCCACGCCTTCGGTCACCACTTGCAGATGCAGGGTGTGGGCCATGCCGATAATGGCCTGGACGATATCGATGTCGGTGGCGGATTTGGGAATATCCTGAATAAACGAGCGGTCGATTTTCAAGGTATTCAGCGGCAGGCGCTTGAGGTAGGCGAGGGACGAATAGCCGGTGCCGAAGTCGTCGATGGACAGCGACACGCCCAAGGCGCGGATTTGCCGCAGCAGTGCCAGGGTGCTGCTGATATTGCCCATCAGGGCGTTTTCGGTCACTTCCAGTTCCAGGCGATTGGCGGCGATCCCGCCGAAGCGCAGGGCGTTTTCGATTTCATCAGCCAGTTCGTCACGGGTCAGGTTCAAGGCCGAACAATTGACCGCCATGATCAATTCCGTATGACCCTGCTCCGACAGCAGGCTCAGGTCGTGACAGGCCTGGCGCAGCACCCAGTGATCCAGTTCGGCAATCAGCCCGTTGTTTTCCGCAATGCCAATGAACCGGTCCGGGGTCAGCAGGCCGTGCTGGGGATGTTGCCAACGCACCAGGGCTTCGAGGCGTGTGATCCGGCCTTTTTTCAGGTCAAGAATCGGTTGGTAAAACAGCACCAGCTCGTTTTTGCCGCGCAGCGCGGCGCGCAGTTCTTCTTCCAGTTGCAGTTCCAGGAAGGCCCGGGTTTTCAGGTTGGAGCTGAAGAAGTTCAGGCTGTTACGCCCGGCATCCTTGGACTGATACAACGCCAGATCGGCAGTTTTCAGCAGCTCTTCGCTGGTTTTGCCGTCTTCAGGGAACAGGCTGATGCCGATGCTGGTGGTCATCACCATGCGCCGGCCGGCCAACTCGATGGGGTCTTTCATTTTCTGCATGATGCGCTGGGCCATGTGCCGCGCTTCATCGCGATGGTGGATGCTGATCAGGATGCAGAACTCATCACCGCCAAACCGCGCGACCACGTCGTCATGGCTGCGCACCGAGCTTTTGATATGGCTGGCCAGTACGGTCAGCAGTTCGTCACCGGCGTCATGGCCGAGGCTGTCGTTGATGCGCTTGAAGTGGTCGATATCCAGGAAGATCACCGCCAGCATGCCGTCGGTGGCGGTTTTTTCCGCGAGCTTCTCGGCGAAGATCTGGTTGAAGCCACGGCGGTTGAGCAGGCTGGTCAAGGCATCGTAGTGCGCCACTTGTTGCAGGGAGGCGCGGGCCTGGTCGAGCTCGGTGAGCAGTGCGTTGACCCGGCGCAGGTCGGTTTCCTTGTGTTGCAGTTTTTTGTCTGCCAGGGCGGCGCTGATGCTGCTGCCGATCACCAGCAGGGCGATGACGGCGACCAGCAGGCCCAGTTGGATCGGGTTGTTGTCCACCGGCAACGCCGACGGCACCACGCCCTCGGGCAACAGCAGTTGCATGGCTGCCATGCCGGTGAAGTGCATGCTGATAATCCCGGCGCCGAGCACCAGGCTGGCGGCGTACTTGAGCAATTGATGGAACATGCCGGTGCCGTTGCGCAGGTACAGCGACAGCAGCAACGCCGCCAGGCTGGCGCCGATGGCGATCACCACTGAGGCCAGAAACAATCCGGTCTGAAAGTACACGCCTGCTTCGGATTGCATGGCCGACATGCCGACGTAGTGCATCAGTGCAATACCCAGCCCCATCCATACCGACGCCAGCACATATTGGTGAAGACGCAGCTTTGGATGACTGAGGGTTTGCATGGCGAACAGCGAAGCAATCAGGGCGATCAGCAGCGAGGCGAACGTCATGACCAATTCGTAGTGAATCGCGATAGGTGCCTGGAAGGCCAGCATGCTGATGAAGTGGGTCGACCAGATTCCGCCAGCCAGGCAGCCCGCGCCTACCCAGCGCCAGTGCCGTTGAGCCTTGGGGTTGTCGACATGGCCGACACGTTCGGCCATGTCCAGGGTACCGAAGCCCGCCGCACAGACCACCACGTAAGCCAGTAGCACCAGAAAGGGGTTATGACTGCAATTGAGTAATAAGTGCCCGCTGTCCGGAAGGTCGGTAAAAAAATGCAAACCAAGCCATTCCATAGCATGTCCCGTCACAGAGTCTTTGTCTGACAATGCTTTGAGTATAGAGAGCCTGAGCGGGTTGCAAGGGCTGATGGCAAATTGCTTCTAATTATTTGGCGATCAGTTCATAAACAACTAGAACTAAATGAGTAGGGATGACAATGCGGGTCGCCCGATGGAGTGACATCAGACTTACGAATCATTACAGACAATCATCACGGGGCTGACTAGATTGCAGGTTCCGGGCTCAGGATGCGTCTGGCATCGCGGCTCACATAACAATAAAAGAGACGGACCCATGCAGAACTCGACCCAAGCGGCGAATGCCTGGCGCATTCTGTTCCTGTTGTTCCTGGCCAACCTGTTCAATTTTTTTGACCGCACCATCCCCGCGATCATCATCGAGCCGATCCGCATGGAGTGGCACCTCAGCGACTTCCAGCTCGGCATCATCGGCACTGCGTTCACCATTGTTTATGCGATTGCCGGCTTGCCCCTCGGGCGCATGGCCGATACGGGCTCGCGGAGTAAACTCATGGGCTGGGGCCTGGCGGCGTGGAGCGGCCTGACGGCGGTCAACGGTCTGGTGGGCAGTTTCTGGACGTTCTTGCTGGTGCGCATGGGCATCGGCATCGGCGAGGCCAGTTATGCACCGGCGGCGAACTCGTTGATTGGCGACCTGTTTCCGGCCCACCGCCGGGCGCGGGCCATGGGTATCTTTATGCTGGGTCTGCCTTTGGGCCTGTTGCTGGCTTTCTTTACCATCGGCGCGATGGTCAAGGCGTTCGACAGCTGGCGCGCGCCGTTCTTTATTGCGGCGGTGCCGGGGCTGATCCTTGCGGTGTTCATGTTCTACATCAAGGAACCCAAACGCGGCGCTGCGGAAACCGTGCAAGTCTCCCAAGAGAAAGTCGACCGCCCGATTCGCCGCGTGCTGGCGGTGCCAACGTTCCTCTGGCTGGTGCTGGCAGGCTTGTGCTTCAACTTCGCGACCTACGCCTGCAACTCGTTCCTGGTGCCGATGCTGCAGCGCTATTTCCTGCTGCCGTTGCAGGATGCGGCAGTCGCCACCGGTGTTATCGTCGGGATTACCGGCCTGGTGGGCCTGACCCTGGGCGGCTGGGTTGCCGACAAAATCCATCAACGCATCGCGAATGGCCGGCTGCTGTTCGCGGCGTGCAGCTTGATCATCTCGACCGTCACCACTGCTTGGGCGTTGCACGCCGGGCGGATCGAGATCGGTGTGTTTGTGGCGTTGTTCAGTGTCGGCTGGTTGTTTGCCTACAACTTCTATACCTGTGTTTATACGGCGATCCAGGACGTGGTTGAGCCGCGCCTGCGGGCGACGGCGATGGCGTTGTTCTTCGCCGGCTTGTATTTGCTGGGGGGTGGCATGGGGCCGATTGTGGTGGGCGGGTTGTCGGATCATTTTGCCCATTCGGCGATGTATGCGGCGGGGGCGGAGCAGATGACCGAGGCTTATAAAGCCATAGGCTTGCACGATGCCATGTACCTGATTCCGGTGGCGCTGTTTCTGACCATGCTGTTTCTGTTCCAGGCGTCCCGCAGTTTTGTGCGCGATGCCAAGCGGATGAAGGATGGGTTGGGGGTGGTGGAGGTGCCGGCTACGGCGGTTACTGCCTGAATACATGATCCCTGTGGTGAGGGGGCTTGTCCCCCGTTGGAGTGCGCAGCGCTCCCGCTCTTTTGGGGCCGCTACGCAGCCCAACGGGGGACAAGCCCCCTCGCCACGGAGGTTACCGATACCCATAAAAAAGGCCCGCATTGCGCGGGCCTTTTTGTTCAGCAGGGCAGGGCGGTAATCAACCCGCGACCAACACCCGAATCGCTTCCAGTCGCAGCGCCGCCTTGTCGAGCATGGCCAGGCCTTGCTCGCGCTGTTGGCGCAGGGCAACCAGTTCGCTGTCACGCACGGTCGGGTTGACCGCTTGCAACGCGGTCAGGCGCGCCAGTTCTTCGTCGGTGTCCGCCGCCAGGCGACGTTGAGCCTCGGCCACGCGCTCGGCGTGACGCGGGGCAATCTTCTCTTCGCCGGCGTTGATCCGTGGCGTCAGCTGGTCGCGCTGGGCCTGGACGAACTTGTTGGCGCTGGCCCGGGGCACGCTTTCCAGCTGGTCGTTCAAGGTCAGGAACGAGACGCGGCCCGACAGGTCATTGCCGTTGGCATCCAGCAGGCAACGCAGTGCAGCCGGCGGCAGGTAACGGCCCAATTGCAGCGAACGCGGAGCAACCACTTCGCTGACGTAGAGCAGTTCCAGCAACACGGTGCCCGGCTTGAGCGCCTTGTTCTTGATCAGCGCCACGGCGGTGTTGCCCATGGAACCGGACAGCACCAGGTCCATGCCGCCTTGCACCATCGGGTGTTCCCAGGTGATGAACTGCATGTCTTCGCGGGACAGCGCCTGGTTGCGGTCGTAGGTGATGGTCACGCCTTCGTCGTCGCCCAGGGGGAAGCTGGCGTCGAGCATTTTTTCGCTGGGCTTGAGGATCAGCGCGTTTTCCGAATGGTCTTCGCTGTCGATGCCGAAGGCGTCGAACAGGGTTTCCATGTAGATCGGCAGGGTGAACTGGTCGTCTTGCTCGAGGATGGCTTCCACCAGCGCATCACCTTCACCGGCACCGCCGGAGTTGAGCTCCAGCAAACGGTCGCGGCCGGTGTGCAGTTCGGCTTCGAGGCGCTCGCGCTCGGCACGGGCTTCGTCGATCAGTGCTTGCCACTCGCCGTCGTCGGCGTTTTCCAGCAGCGGCAGCAGGCGCGGGCCGAACTGGTGCTGCAAGGCGTTGCCGGTCGGGCAGGTGTTGAGGAACGCGTTCAGCGCTTCGTGGTACCACTGGAACAGGCGCTCTTGCGGGCTGGTTTCCAGGTACGGCACATGCAGTTCGATCACATGCTTCTGGCCGATCCGGTCCAGACGGCCGATCCGCTGTTCCAGCAGGTCCGGGTGGGACGGCAGGTCGAACAGCACCAGGTGGTGGGAGAACTGGAAGTTGCGGCCTTCACTGCCGATTTCCGAGCAGATCAGCACTTGGGCGCCGAACTCTTCATCCGCAAAGTAAGCAGCGGCGCGGTCGCGCTCGAGGATATTCATGCCCTCGTGGAACACCGTGGCCGGGATGCCGGAGCGCACGCGCAGGGCGTCTTCCAGGTCCATGGCAGTTTCGGCGTGGGCGCAGATCACCAGGACTTTGGTGCGCTTGAGCATTTTCAGCTGATCGATCAGCCACTCGACGCGCGGGTCGAAACGCCACCAGCGTTGTTCTTCATCCACATCCGGCTGGGACTGGAAGCTGACTTCCGGGTACAGCTCGGCATGTTCGCCCAAAGGCAGTTCGAGGTATTCGTCCGGGCACGGCAGCGGGTAGGCGTGCAGCTTGCGCTCCGGGAAGCCCTGCACCGCGGCGCGGGTATTGCGGAACAGCACGCGGCCGGTGCCGTGGCGGTCGAGCAGTTCGCGTACCAAGCGGGCGCTGGCTTCGGCGTCGCCATCGTTGACGGCGGTCAGCAGCGCTTCGCCTTCATTGCCGAGGAAACCCTGGATGGTCTTGTGGGCGGCGGGCGAGAGGCGGCCCTTGTCCAGCAATTCCTGAACGGCTTCGGCCACCGGGCGATAGTTTTCGCTCTCGGCACGGAAGGCGTGCAGGTCGTGGAAACGGTTCGGGTCCAGCAGACGCAGGCGCGCGAAGTGGCTGTCCTGGCCCAGCTGTTCAGGGGTTGCGGTGAGCAGCAATACACCCGGGATGACTTCGGCCAGTTGCTCCACCAGCGAGTACTCGGGGCTGGCTTTTTCTTCGTGCCACACCAGGTGGTGAGCTTCGTCGACCACCAGCAAATCCCAGCCGGCGGCAAACAGCGCGTCCTGGGCCTTCTCGTCGTCCACCAGCCATTCCAGGGCCACCAGCGCGAGCTGGGTGTCCTCGAACGGGTTGGTGGCATCGCTTTCGATAAAGCGCTCTTCGTCGAACAACGCAACCTGCAGGTTGAAGCGGCGGCGCATTTCCACCAGCCACTGGTGCTGGAGGTTTTCCGGCACCAGGATCAGCACGCGGTTGGCGCGACCGGACAGCAACTGGCGATGGATCACCAGGCCAGCTTCGATGGTCTTGCCCAGGCCCACTTCGTCTGCCAGCAGAACCCGTGGCGCGATACGGTCGGCGACTTCACGGGCGATGTGCAGTTGGTGCGCGATCGGTTGTGCACGCACACCGCCCAGGCCCCAGAGCGAGGACTGCAACTGGCGGCTGGTGTGTTCCAGCGTGTGGTAGCGCAGGGAAAACCAGGGCAGCGGGTCGATCTGGCCGGCGAACAGACGGTCGCTGGCCAGACGGAACTGGATGAAGTTCGAGAGTTGGGTTTCCGGCAGGGTGACCTGCTCGTTCTGCCCATTGAGGCCGTGGTAGACCAGCAGGCCGTCGACATCGTCGACTTCTTGCACGGTCATTTTCCAGCCTTCGAAATGGGTGATGGTGTCACCCGGCGAAAACCTCACGCGAGTGAGGGGCGCATTCCGTAGCGCATACTGGCGGGTATCGCCAGTGGCCGGATAGAGCACGGTTAACAAGCGGCCGTCCTGTGCCAGAACGGTGCCTAACCCCAGCTCTGCTTCGCTGTCACTAATCCAGCGTTGCCCCGGTTGATACTGCTGCGCCATGCTGCCTGACTCCCGCCGTGAAAAAGCCGACTATTCTAACGGAACACGGCTTCCAGACCAAAAGGAATAGGTGCAGCTTCAAGCTTTAAGCTACAAGCGGCAAGAAAAAGGGCTGTATGTTCGTCGGATAGATGACGATTGGTTCACAAGTTGGCGCCTTGACGCTCAAGTCGTCACCCACGCAGCCGACAGTCTGCTGAACAGGAGACTATTAATATGCTGCCACCCATGCTGCCCTTGAGTGTTGTGCCGGTCACGTCGCAGCTTGATCCGGTGCGCCAGAAACCGGATATCCCGCCCGTGGTGCCGGTTCAGCCAGGCTCCAACGAAAGCACCATCGACCTGCAAAAGCGCGACCCCGAGGAAGCGGCACTGTTGCTGCGCGAGGAACAGCGCCGCCAGCAGGAACAGCAAAAGCGCCGCCGCGAAGCCGATGAGGATCCGCAGGAGCACCTGGCTGTTCCCGGTGACGAACTCAACGCCGACAACACCGTGCCGGTGGTGCCGCTGATTGAGGATGCGCCACGCCAAGGCTTGTGGGTGGACGTCGAGGTTTAATCCCGCAGTTCGTGCAGGGCGGCGATCAGTTGCCCAATATCGTGCGCCGTGTTGAGGTAGCTCACGGAGATTCGCGCCACGCTGTCCAGCTCGCGGGCTTGCATGTCCAGCGGGGTGTAGGGTACGCCGTTGGCACCGATGTTGATTCGCTTGAGCCCCAGGCGCCGCTTCAGCTCAAAAGCGTCCCAGCCGGCCAGGTTGAAGGCGATCAGGCCTGACTGGTTTCCGGAAATGCCCAAATCATGCAGGGTAATCCCCTTGATCCCGCGTAGTTCTTCGCGGATCGTGTCGCTTAGAAGCTGGACCGTCCGGTGAATCCGCTCAACGCCCAGTCGATTGAGCTCCAGCAACGCATTGCCCAGGCCTGCCAGCAACGCGAATGACACTTCGCTGGTTTCAAAGCGCCGGGCGTCGTTGCGCAAGTCGAAACCTGCTGGGCTCCAGGGCGCAGAAAATACATCGCGCTGGGCCGGGTTCAAATGCTCGAGAAAATCCGGTCGCACATAAAGCAGGGCGGTCCCGCGCGGGCCCCGCAGATGCTTGCGCCCGGCGCCCTTGAGCACATCGCAGTGCAGCGCTTGCACATCCACCGGCACCTGGCCGATGGCTTGCCCGGCGTCGATGAAGTAGGCGATGCCATGACGCTTGGCCAACGCGCCGATGGCTTCGGCAGGGTTGATCAAGCCGCTGTTGGCGGGGAGCCAGGTCAGGTCGATCAACCGCACCCGGGCGTCGAGCATGGCTTCCAGGCCGGCGACGGACACTGCGCCGGTTTCATCGCAAGGAATCACCTCTATGTGCGCACCCGCCTGCACGGCTGTCTGCATGCTGGCCAGGTTGCCGCCCCACTCGTGGCGGCCCACCAGAATGCGGTCGCCCGGTTTCCACGGCCCCAGCGCCTGGAACGCCATGCTCCAGGCGGTCGAGCCGCTGCTGGCGAAGGCAATTGATGACACGGGGGCGTTGAGCAATTGCGCGGCGGCGCGACGGGCTTTTTCTGCCAGCAGCGAACCGTGCTCGCCAGCTTCCATCGGGCCGTCACGGGCTTCGCGTTGCAACTGGTCAATGATTGCGTCGAGCGTCCCCTGGCTCGGCAAGGAGGCCCCGGCGTGGTTGAAGTGGACGATGCCGGACTGGCAGCCCGGCGTTTCGTCCCGCAGCTCCCGGACCTCGGTCAGGGATAGCGCGGTCACGGCTGCAGCTCGAAAATGGCATCAACCTCCACTGCCACGCCGCCCGGCAAACTGGCGACGCCCACGGCAGTACGGACATGGCGGCCTTTGTCGCCAAGGGCGTTGACCAGCAGGTTCGAGGCGCCATTGGCCACTGCGCCCTGGCGCTGGAAGTCGCCGCTGCTGGCGATAAACACGCCCAAGCGGATGATGCGCACCAGCCGCGACAGGTCATCGCCCAGGGCATCGCTCAATTGTGCGAGCAGGCCCAGCGCAGCGAGTTCGGCGGCTTTAGCGCCTTCGTCTTCGCTGATGGACTCGCCGAGCCGACCGATGTAGGACGGTTTGCCGTCCAGCAGCGGGATTTGGCCGGAGATGAATAGCTGGTTCTGGCTGATCACGAAATTGACGTAGTTGGCGATCGGCTGGCTGGGATTGGGCAGGCTCAGGCCGAGGGCTTGCACGCGTTGCGAGATGGAGTGGCTCATGTTGAATCCTCTTGGGAAGAGTCATCAGGATGGGCGGCGTGGTTTTGGCAGACAAACGGATAGATCTCACTCGACGTATCTAAATAACTTATGCGTCAGCACAGATTTCCCGCAGCCATTCAATGAAACAGGTGGCCGCTTGGCTGGTATCGCCTTGCGGGGTGATCAGCCAGTAACCGATCTCGCTCTGGTAGGGCGGCTGGTCGAAGGCTTCCACCAATGAGCCGTCCTTCAACTTGCGCTCGATCAGGCGGTGGCGGCCCATGGCGATGCCCTGGCCGGCGACGGCGGCTTCGACCACGATGTTGTAGTCGTGCAACAGTGCCTTGGGGTAATGCTCCACATCCACCTGGTAATGCCGGGACCAGTCGGTCCACTCGAAAGGGCGGTGCGAGGTGGCCATCAACAGCGGGCCGTTCTCCAGTTGGCTGGCCTTGAATGCTGGGCTGCACACCGGTGACAGGGTTTCGCTCATCAGGCGCGTGGCTTGCACGTCGGCCCAGTCACCCTTGCCGTAGCGAATCGCCAGGTCGACTTCGGCGGCGGCGACATCTGCCAGTTGAATTGCGGGCACCAACTCCACCTGGATGTGCGGGTAGCGGCTGAGAAACCCGGCCAGGCGCGGCGCCAGCCACAAGGTAGCGAACGAGGCGAGCAGGCCGACGCGCAGCACGCTGGTGGCGGGTGGTGTTTGTTGCTGGCGGGTAGCGGCGGCGATGACGTCGAGGGCGGGGCGGATTTGGTCGTAGTAGTGTTGGCCGTCTTCGGTCAGATCGATGGCGCGGGTGCGTCGGACAAATAGAGGCTTGCCCAGATGGTGTTCGAGCTTCTGCACTTGATGGCTGAGGGCGCTTTGGGTCACCGACAGTTCGGCGGCGGCCTTGATAAAACTCAGATGCCGGGCCACGGCTTCAAAGGCGCGCAGGGCCAGGAGTGGGGGAAGGTCCTTGTGCAGTGCCACGTCGAGCGCTCTGTGTGAGGGTTGGGGTGGGGGGATTTTGCGGGCAAATGCGCGGGATGACATCGATTTTGTTTACGCGGGATTGGCGCAGGACGCATTATTGGGGCATCCAAGCCATTACGTAAGCCAAGCCATGAGTGACGATGACAAACTGATAGACCTGAATGCCGAGCGGGCCAAACGTGTTCATGACCTGAATGACAAGCGACTGAATGAAGTGCGCCAGGCGTTTGAGCAGGCGATGCCGTTGGGTAAGCCTAAGAAAAAGCCGAAAAACAAACCGAAAAAGCGTTGATATAGCCTGCATCAGTTGATGCAGGTCAGTTATTTCCCTTCTTTACGCCCCGTCGCGGGCGACATTGATCCTCGTCAATTTCTTCTTTCGTCTTCTTGGTTAACTTAGCCCTATCGCAACAGGGCAAGTGCAGGAGGCCGGTCATGTTTTTCGATAATGTGGTATTTGCCGGAGTGCTGACGGTTGGCCTCATGGTGATGTTCTTTGTAGGGTTTGGAATTTTTATCTGGAAAGACGCTAATAAGCGTAAGAGGCCTTAGGTCTTTTCGGGATACATGAGCACGCAAGGCATTTTGGGCGACTTCGGTCGCCTTTTTTTTGTTTTGGATTTAGTGGTGGGGTGTGGGTGTATATCCGTTATTTAGGTAACGGCCACTTATGGTTTCGCTCTTACAGCGACTCACTTTGGAAAAGCCCCAAAGTAAGCAAAGGGCTCTGCCCCGCCTGTCGGCGCCTCGCTGGGGCTCGGCGTTCCCTCACTCCGGCATTGCTCCGCGGGCCGCCGCGACGGGCCATCCATGGCCCGGCGCGGCTAAACCGGCGTCCTGCCGGTTTACCCGCTCCGCAATACCTGCGTTCGGCCTCGGGCTGAGTGGGGCAGTCAGATCAAGATCAAAAGCAAGAGCACAGCGGCCTCCCGGCCGGCTTGAGTGTTAAAAGCAAAGGCAAGATCCAGAGCGAAAACAAATCTGCTTTTCTGTGGGAGCGGGCTTGCTCGCGAAAAACCTGAGGTCGCCGCGTTCATTCAGAATGCCCGCCTCATCGTTAACGACCTTCGCGAGCAAGCCCGCTCCCACATTTTTTGGACCGTGCCCGCTTTAGCTTTTGATTTTGCTTTTAACACTCAAGCCGGCCGGGAGGCCGCTGTGCTCTTGCTTTTGATCTTGATCTTAGGCGCCCCGTTAAACCACGCTGGCCGAACGCAGGCTTTGGAGCGTGGGTAACCTGGCAGGACGCCAGGTTAGCCGCGCTGGGCCAAGGATGGCCCATCGCGGCGGCCCACGGTCCAAAGCCGGAGTGAGGGCACTCCGAGCCTAGGCGAGGAGCCGAGTGGTGGGGCAAGAGCGTTTTGCTTACTTTTGCGCTGTTCAAAAGTGAGCCGCTGTAAGAGCGGAACCATAAGTGGCCATCACCCAAATAACGGATATACACCCAAACCCCAGCCATAAAAAAAGGCGCAACCCTCACAGGTCGCACCTTCTTCACACGCCAAAGACCTGTCAGCTACCCAAAGCCTTGGAAGCCAACCAGAACAGCCCAGCCGAAAGGCCCACAGTCGCCGGCAGCGTCAACACCCAAGCCATCAAAATGGTCTTAACGGTGCCGCCTTGCAGCCCACTCTTGTTAGCCACCATGGTCCCGGCCACACCCGAAGACAACACATGGGTCGTGGAAACCGGCAGGCTAAAGATGTTAGCCAGACCAATCATACTGGCCGTGGTGATCTGCGCCGACATGCCCTGGGCATACGTCATCCCTTGCTTGCCGATCTTCTCACCAATGGTCAACACCACACGCTTCCAGCCCACCATGGTGCCCAGGCCCAAGGCCAGCGCCACGGCCAGGATCACCCAGAACGGTGCATATTCGGTAGTGGCCGTCAGATCCTTGCGCAACTTGTCCAGGTCCGACTTCTCACGCGCTTCCAGGCCAGGCAACTTGCCTACCTTCTTCGCAGTGTCATCCAGGCACAACAGATAACGACGCACTTCAATCCGGTGCTCGGCAGTCAACGAATGGTAGTCAGAGACACCCTTCAATGTATCCAGCAGGGCGTTGATGGTCGGTTCAGTCTGCTGCGGATTGCACTGGAACTTGCCCGGCAAATCATCTTTCACACTCTTGCCCAGAGCGAGGAACTCACCGAGGGTTTCGTGATTACGCTGGTAGAACTGATTCAGGTGCAGCGTGGCGTCGCGGGTACGCTCGATCTGGTAAGTGGTGCTGCCCAGGTCCAGTACGAACTGTGCCGGGACGATACCAATCAACACCAGCATGATCAGGCCAATACCTTTCTGACCATCGTTGGAACCGTGCACGAAGCTCACGGCCATTGCCGAAATCACCAGTACCAGGCGGTTCCAGAACGGCGGGTGCTTCTTGTCGTCGAGCTTGCGGCGCTGGTCCGGTGTCTTGTGCATCTTCGACAGCGGGCGCCACCACTTCAGGCCGAGCAGCACCAGGGCTGCCACCACGAAGCCGGCCATCGGCGAAAACACCAGCGAGGCGCCGATATCGATCGCTTTCTGCCAGTTCACGCCGTCAGCCAGCGGAATGTCGTTGATCAGGGCGTTGGCCAGGCCGACACCGAGGATCGAGCCGATCAGGGTGTGGGAGCTGGACGCCGGGATCCCGAAATACCAGGTGCCGAGGTTCCAGGTGATCGCCGCGGCCAATAATGAGAAGACCATGGCCAGACCGTGGCCGGTGTTCACATTGATCAGCAGCTCCACCGGCAGCAAGTGCACGATGGCATATGCAACACCGACACCGCCGAGCAACACGCCGAGGAAGTTGAACACCCCGGAGAAGAACACGGCCAGATGCGGAGGCATGGCTTTGGTATAGATGACTGTGGCAACCGCGTTAGCGGTGTCATGAAAGCCATTGATGAACTCGAAGGCGAGGACAAAGGCCAGGGCGAGCAACAGGCTCACTAGAACCCAAGCATCCAGTCCGCTGAATAAATCGATCATGAAGGTTTTCTGACCCGGTCGTAAGGGGGCGCGATTATGCCAGAAAACATCGGTAATCAATGCACTAGCTGCTCATCGGTAACATTCTTCAACGAAAAAAAATGAGGGGGAGGGGCGCATCCCGGCGTTTTCGGGGCTTTGGCAAGTGTTTGATTTATAAAGAAGATAGCGAAAATACGCGGGTTAAACCGCCAGAAGGGAACTTCTGAAACAATTGTATGAAATTTCGGTAAGACGCCATGAGAGAGCTTCTCCCTGCCAGTGCGGTGCTGGCAGAGAGATGGCACCGTGGATGCTCAACCCGACTCGCTTATGGCTCTCCGGCTTTGAGGTCCTGTTCAATCTTTTGGATTTCCTGGGCAAAGGCCTGGTCGAGCAGACTGGCTCGTTTACGCCATGGCTTGCGTTCAGGTTCTGGTTGGGCGGCGTAGGTGGTGACTTCCCCGCCGTAAACATCCTTGTAACGTTGTTCCTGGCGCTCAAGTTCCGCGCGCAGTTCGTCTTTCGTCACATTGTTACCTTATTGAGTTGAGTTTAATTCCAGTGAAGCGCGATGCAGGGAAGGATCAATCACTTCCTTATTGCATGCGGCCACGGCACCGGAAGAAGAACAGCTGTCGTAGCAACAGTTTCTTTTTACAATCGCAAGTAATTGGCAGCATCTTGCAGGAGTGTCAGGTACTTGCGGCGAGGCCTGCGCAAAGGCGGTGCGTTGCCCGGTCAAGCTCGGATCGGCGATTTGAAACGGGGCCGGCCTCGCACAGGATGCATTATAGCCATGTGTTTGAGTAACACTATCACCATCAAGTTAAAAATCGTCAACTTTGTGTGAGGGTTTTGTTACTCAAGCACGTGAGGTAATTGCTCAACTATTGACGTCATAAATTTTTGCCGTGTTCTACAGGCGGTAAATAAACCTTAAGTTCTCTCGTACATCAGACGATTCTGAAAGTCGATCAGAGGTGGACCAACCTGGGCCGACCGCCGGCGTGAGGTGACTAATTGCGATAATCGAATGACCGTCCGATAATCGCCCAATCTTGCCCGCCTTGCCTTGTGTATCGATTACGCGGCGGCTTGTAATAGCGCTCACCCCCGCAGCGGTTAAAAATAAGAGAAAGGACCCCAGATGAACGATCAATTGCGCAACTCCTTCGCATCAGTGGCGCCGCCGATCGTTGCATCACCGGCCAAGCGCATCCAGGCGTTTACCGGTGATCCGGACTTCATGACCTCTCTGGCCCGTGGCCTGGCCGTGGTGCAGGCGTTCCAGGAGCGTAAGCGTCACCTGACCATCGCCCAGATCAGCCACCGCACGGAAATTCCCCGCGCCGCCGTGCGCCGTTGCCTGCATACGCTGATCAAACTTGGCTACGCCACCACCGACGGGCGTACCTATTCGCTGCTGCCCAAGGTGCTGACCCTCGGACACGCCTATCTGTCGTCCACGCCCCTTGCCGTTTCCGCCCAGCCCTACCTGGACCGCATGAGCGAGCAACTCCACGAAGCCTGCAACATGGCGACCCTGGAAGGCGATGACATCCTCTACATTGCCCGCTCCGCTACCACCCAACGCCTGATTTCCGTCGACCTTTCCGTGGGCGGCCGTCTCCCGGCCTACTGCACCTCCATGGGCCGTATCCTGCTGGCGGCGCTAGATGACGCCTCGCTGCAGGACTACCTCGACCACGCCGACCTGCAAACCAAGACCAGCCGCACCCTCACCACCCCGCAAGCCTTGCTCGAATGCCTGCAGGAAGTGCGGCAACAAGGCTGGTGCATTGTCGACCAGGAACTGGAACAGGGCCTGCGTTCCATCGCCGTGCCGGTATACGACGCCTCGGGCCAGGTACTCGCCGCGCTGAACGTCAGCACCCATGCCGGGCGGGTCAGCCGCAGTGAACTGGAGCAGCGTTTCCTGCCGAGCATGCTCAGCGCCAGCCAGGAGCTGAGTGCCCAGCTGTTTGCGTAAGCTGTTCGGTGACCGCACAGATCCCGGTTGGAGGAATTGACGGTGTTTCCCAAGGCTTATTAATGTGCGGCAGCGCTTCAGGGCGCCGCCCCAATAATAATGACGACTCAAGGTCGTTCGCCCGCCCATCGGTGTGGAAATAAAAATAATGAATCAGCCTTCACCTGCTGTCGGTACTTGCCTGGACGTTCAGTCCTTCATCAACGCCCAGCCGCTGTCGCGGTATCAGTGGCGAGTGGTGATCCTGTGTTTTCTCATCGTCTTCCTCGACGGCCTCGACACGGCCGCCATGGGCTTTATCGCCCCGGCGCTGTCCCAGGACTGGGGCATCGACCGCGCCAGCCTCGGCCCGGTGATGAGCGCCGCGTTGATCGGCATGGTCTTTGGCGCCCTTGGCTCCGGCCCGCTCGCCGACCGCTTCGGACGCAAGGTGGTGCTGGTGGGAGCGGTGTTGGTGTTTGGTGCCTTCAGCCTGGCCTCGGCCTACAGTAGTAACGTCGATCAACTGTTGATTCTGCGTTTCCTCACCGGCCTGGGCCTGGGCGCCGGCATGCCGAACGCCACGACGCTGCTCTCCGAATACACCCCGGAGCGCCATAAGTCGCTGCTGGTGACCAGCATGTTCTGCGGCTTCAACCTGGGCATGGCCGGTGGCGGGTTTATCTCGGCCAAGTTGATCCCGGCCTTTGGCTGGCACAGCCTGCTGATGATCGGCGGCATCTTGCCGTTGATCCTCGCGGTGGTGTTGCTGTTCTGGCTGCCGGAGTCGGCGCGTTACCTGGTGGTGCGCAATCGCGGCACCGACAAGGTGCGCAAGACCCTCGCGCCCATCGAGCCCAGCATCGTCGCCCAAGCCTCAAGCTTCAGCGTACCCGAGCAAAAAACCGTCAAGGCGCGCAACGTGTTCGCGGTGATCTTCTCCGGCACCTACAGCGCCGGCACCTTACTGTTATGGCTGACCTACTTCATGGGCCTGGTGATTGTTTACCTGCTGACCAGTTGGCTGCCGACGCTGATGCGCGACAGCGGCGCCAGCATGGAACAGGCAGCATTTATCGGTGCGTTGTTCCAGTTTGGCGGCGTATTGAGTGCGGTCGGCGTGGGCTGGGCGATGGACCGGTTCAATCCCCACAAGGTCATCGGCACCTTCTATCTGCTGGCCGGGGTGTTTGCCTACGCGGTGGGGCAGAGCCTGGGCAATATCACGCTGCTGGCGACCCTGGTGCTGATCGCCGGCATGTGCGTCAACGGTGCGCAATCGGCGATGCCGTCGCTGGCCGCACGCTTCTACCCGACCCAGGGCCGTGCCACCGGTGTGTCGTGGATGCTCGGCATCGGCCGTTTTGGCGCGATCCTCGGCGCATGGATGGGCGCGACCTTGCTGGGCCTGGGCTGGAACTTCGAACAGGTGCTGACGGCCCTGGTGATACCAGCGGCATTGGCCACCACCGCGGTGGTGATCAAGGGCATGGTCAGCCACGCGGACGCCACCTGAAGCGATTTTTTGTAGGAGCGAGCTTGCTCGCGAAGGTCTTGAACGATGACGTTGGCATTCTGAATGAACGCGGTGTCTTCAAGTTTTTCGCGAGCAAGCTCGTTCCTACAGGGAAAGATAGCTTGCAAACAATCCGTTCGATAATCGAACACTCAGTCGATTATCGGATTGTTTGGCCTCAACCCCCGGCTTAATCTTCAAGCACTTCGGCGCTGCCTCCAGCGCCTTTTTCGATCGATACCGGGAGCCCAACCCCATGGCTGAAATCCTTTCGCTGGCTGATGCGGTCAAGCAGTTCGTGAATGACGGCGACACCGTTGCACTCGAAGGCTTTACTCACCTGATCCCTACGGCGGCGGGTCATGAAATCATTCGTCAGGGCAAGAAAGACCTGACGCTGGTGCGCATGACGCCCGACCTGATCTACGACCAGTTGATCGGTGCCGGCTGTGCACGCAAGCTGATTTTTTCCTGGGGCGGCAACCCGGGCGTGGGCTCCCTGCATCGCCTGCGGGACGCGGTTGAAAAGCAATGGCCGCAACCGCTGGAGATCGAAGAACACAGCCATGCCGACCTGGCCAATGCCTACGTCGCCGGTGCCTCCGGCCTGCCATTCGCGGTGCTGCGGGCCTACGCCGGTTCCGACCTGCCCAAGGTCAACCCGCTGATCAAGACCGTGACGTGCCCCTTCACCGGAGAAGTGCTGGCCGCCGTGCCATCGGTACGCCCGGACATCACCGTGATCCACGCACAAAAGGCTGACCGCAAGGGCAACGTGCTGCTCTGGGGCATCCTCGGGGTGCAGAAAGAAGCGGCCCTGGCGGCCAAGCGCTGCATCGTCACCGTCGAAGAAATCGTCGATGACCTCAACGCACCGATGAACGCCTGCGTCCTGCCGACCTGGGCCCTGACCGCCGTGTGCCATGTGCCAGGCGGCGCGCACCCGTCCTACGCCCACGGTTACACCGAGCGTGACAACCGCTTCTACCAGGCGTGGGACCCGATTGCCCGGGACCGTGAGACGTTTACTGCGTGGATCAACGAATACATCCACGGCACCGCCAACTTCAGTGAATTCCAGGCCAAGCTGGCCACCGCGCAGGAGGCCAAATAATGGCTTACTCCACCAATGAAATGATGACCGTCGCCGCCGCGCGCCGCCTGAAAAATGGTTCGGTGTGCTTCGTTGGCATCGGCCTGCCTTCCAAGGCCGCCAACCTGGCGCGCCTGACGTCGTCGCCGGATGTGGTGCTGATCTATGAGTCCGGCCCGATTGGCGCCAAGCCATCCGTGCTGCCGCTGTCCATTGGCGACGGCGAGCTGGCGGAAACCGCTGACACCGTGGTGCCGACCGGTGAGATTTTTCGCTACTGGCTGCAGGGCGGGCGCATTGACGTCGGCTTCCTCGGAGCGGCCCAGGTCGACCGTTTCGGCAATATCAACACCACCGTGGTCGGTGACTATCACCAGCCCAAAGTGCGCCTGCCGGGTGCCGGTGGCGCGCCGGAGATCGCCGGTTCTGCCAAGAGCGTGCTGATCATCCTCAAGCAGTCGGCGCGTTCGTTTGTCGACAAGCTGGACTTCATCACCTCGGTCGGCCACGGCGAAGGTGGCGACTCGCGTAAACGCCTGGGTCTGCCAGGCGCCGGTCCGGTAGGCATCATTACCGACCTGTGCATCATGGAGCCGGAGGAGGGCACCCACGAGTTTGTCGTCACCGCCCTGCACCCCGGCGTGACCCGTGAGCAAGTGGTGGCCGCTACCGGTTGGGCGATTCGTTTTGCCGACCAGGTGACCACCAGCGCCGAACCCACCGAGATTGAACTGACCGCCCTGCGCGACCTTGAGGCACGCACTGCTGCGGCCCACGGCCAAGCCCCCGGAGAAGCCTGATGCGCGACGTATTTATCTGTGACGCCATTCGTACCCCCATCGGCCGTTTTGGCGGTGGCTTGTCCACTGTACGCGCCGATGACCTGGCGGCACTGCCGATCAAGGCGCTGATGGAACGCAACCCATCGGTGGACTGGAACGCGGTGGACGAAGTGTTCCTCGGCTGCGCCAACCAGGCCGGCGAAGACAACCGCAACGTGGCCCGCATGGCAGCGCTGCTGGCCGGCCTGCCGGAAAGCATTCCCGGCGTCACCCTGAACCGCCTGTGTGCCTCGGGCATGGACGCGATCGGCACGGCTTTCCGCGCCATCGCCAGCGGCGAAATGGAGCTGGCGATTGCCGGTGGCGTTGAGTCGATGTCCCGCGCACCGTTTGTGATGGGCAAGGCCGATGCGGCGTTCTCGCGCAACATGAAGCTGGAAGACACCACCATCGGCTGGCGTTTTATCAACCCGTTGATGAAGGCCCAATACGGCGTGGACCCTATGCCGCAAACCGCCGACAACGTGGCCGACGACTATAAAGTCTCCCGCGCCGATCAGGACGCCTTCGCCCTGCGCAGCCAGCAACGTACTGCTGTTGCACAGGCTGCCGGCTTTTTTGCTGAAGAAATCGTGCCGGTGCGTGTCGCTCACAAAAAAGGCGAAACCCTGGTCGAGCACGACGAGCATCCACGGGCCGATACCAGCCTGGAAGCCCTGACCAAACTCAAGCCGGTCAACGGCCCGGACAAGACCGTTACCGCGGGCAACGCCTCGGGTGTGAACGACGGCGCCGCAGCACTGATCCTGGCCTCCGCTGAAGCCGTCAAAAAACATGGCCTGACCGCTCGCGCTCGTGTGCTGGGCATGGCCAGTGCCGGTGTCGCGCCGCGGGTCATGGGCATCGGCCCGGTGCCGGCGGTGCGCAAACTGGTAGAACGCCTGGGCTTGGCAGTCACCGATTTTGATGTGATCGAACTCAACGAAGCCTTCGCCAGCCAGGGCTTGGCCGTACTGCGCGAATTGGGGATTGCCGACGACGCACCGCAGGTCAACCCGAACGGTGGCGCCATTGCCCTTGGCCATCCGCTGGGCATGAGCGGCGCGCGTTTGGTACTGACGGCTCTGCATCAGTTGGAAAAAACCGGTGGCAGCAAAGGCCTGGCGACCATGTGTGTTGGTGTTGGCCAAGGCCTGGCCCTGGCGATCGAACGCGTTTGAGACCCACAAGAAGAAAGAGGATTGCTCCATGAGTGACAAGCCCGGATACCGGCGCCCGCAAGCGGGTACTCAGCCTGATTACCTGCACCCGGCCTACCAGTCGACGAACCTGCGTTCGCCGTCCAAGCCGTTGGTGTTCCTGCCCCATTCCCTGTCGGAAATCACCGGCCCGACCATCGGCGCCGAGCGGATTAACGAGAAGGACAACGACCTGACCGCCCAGCATGAAGGCGAGCCCCAGGGCGAACGCATCATCATTCACGGGCGCGTGCTGGATGAAAACGGCTTGCCCGTGCCCGGCATCCTCGTGGAAATCTGGCAGGCCAACGCCGCCGGCCGCTACAACCACAAGCGCGACCTGCACGACGCGCCGCTGGACCCGAACTTCACCGGCACCGGGCGCACCGTCACCGACGCCGACGGCTGGTACCAGTTCCAGACCATCAAGCCCGGCGCCTACCCGTGGGGCAACCACCACAATGCGTGGCGCCCGGCGCACATCCACTTCTCGCTGTTCGGCCCGAGTGTGCTGACGCGGTTGGTGACGCAGATGTATTTCCCCGGCGACCCGCTGCTGGCGTACGACCCGATCTACAACTGCGTCCCGGACACGTCCGCCAAGGAACGCCTGATCGCCAGTTTCGACCTGGAAAAAACCATTCCGCACTATGCCCTCGGCTACCGCTGGGACATCGTCCTGCGCGGCCGCGACGCCACGCCGATGGAGAAATAAGATGAGCCTCAACGCGACTACTTCCCACACCGTTGGGCCGTATTACCACATCGGCCTGACCTGGCTGAACCGTGAAGACCTCACCGTTGCCGCAACCCTCGGCGAGCGCGTGGCGATCACCGGGCAGGTGGTGGATGGCAACGGCGATGTGGTCAACGACGCCATGCTGGAAGTCTGGCAGGCCAATGCGGCCGGCAAGTACGACCATCCTGAGGATGAGCAGGACAAGCCTGTCGACCCGAACTTCGAAGGCTTTGGCCGGGTGCCGGTGGATGCCGAAGGGCGTTTTCGCTTTACCACCATCAAGCCGGGCAGTGTGCCGGGGTTGAAGGGCACGACCCAGGCGCCGCATTTGGTGGTGTTGGTGTTTGCCCGTGGGTTGGTGAAGCACCTGTTGACGCGGATTTACTTTGACGGTGAGGCGGCGAATGGCGATGACGCGCTGCTGGCGTGTGTGCCGCAGGAGCGCCGGCGCACGTTGATCGCCAAGGCGGATGCGGCGGGTGTGTATCAGTGGAATGTGATTTTGCAGGGGACAGACGAAGAGACGGTGTTCTTCGATTATTGAGTTGGCTGGGGACCTATCGCAGGCAAGCCAGCTCCCACAGGGGAATGCATTCCAAATGTGGGAGCCGGGTTTGCCCGCGATGAGGCCGGCACAGGCAACAAATATCCAAAAGTCTGCTTGCGGAACATGGTTGTTGCAAAGTATGTCTAGGCTATAACCGTTCCCACTGAGTGAAAAAACATGACAACAAAAACCAGCCACTACACCGGAGAAGAACGCAGCAAAAGGATTTTTGCGATTGTCGGTGCCTCTTCCGGCAACCTCGTCGAATGGTTCGACTTCTACGTCTATGCCTTCTGCGCCATCTATTTCGCCCCGGCGTTTTTCCCGTCGGACGACCCCACCGTGCAACTGCTCAACACCGCTGGCGTGTTCGCCGCCGGCTTCCTGATGCGCCCCATCGGCGGCTGGCTGTTCGGCCGGGTCGCGGATAAACACGGTCGCAAGAATTCGATGATGATCTCGGTGCTGATGATGTGCGCCGGCTCCCTGGTCATCGCCTTTTTGCCCACTTACAAAGACATCGGCGCCTGGGCCCCGGCCTTGCTGCTGGTGGCCCGGTTGTTCCAGGGCCTGTCGGTCGGCGGCGAATACGGCACCACCGCTACCTACATGAGTGAAGTGGCGCTCAAGGGCCAGCGCGGGTTCTTCGCCTCGTTCCAGTACGTGACCCTGATCGGCGGGCAACTGCTGGCGGTGTTGGTGGTGGTGATCCTGCAACAGATCCTCACTGAAGAAGAACTGCGTGCCTGGGGCTGGCGCATTCCGTTCGTGATCGGCGCCATTGCGGCGGTGATCTCGCTGTTGCTGCGTCGTACCTTGAAAGAAACCACCAGCAAGGAAACGCGTGAAGACAAGGACGCCGGCAGCATTGCCGCGCTGTTCCGCGATCACAAGGCTGCGTTTATCACCGTGCTCGGTTACACCGCCGGCGGCTCGCTGATTTTCTACACGTTCACCACCTACATGCAGAAGTACCTGGTGAACACCGCCGGGATGCACGCCAAGACCGCCAGCTACATCATGACCGGCGCGCTGTTCTTCTACATGTGCATGCAGC
The DNA here is from genome assembly GCF_052682255.1 of Pseudomonas sp. 32A. Taxonomy (NCBI): domain Bacteria; kingdom Pseudomonadati; phylum Pseudomonadota; class Gammaproteobacteria; order Pseudomonadales; family Pseudomonadaceae; genus Pseudomonas; species Pseudomonas sp. 32A. The sequence continues at coordinate 1,238,281 of NZ_JBQYLY010000001.1, forward strand.
CGGTGTTCGGCATGCTGGCGGACAAGATTGGCCGCCGTAACTCAATGCTGTGGTTTGGCGCGCTGGGCACGCTGTGCACCGTGCCGATCCTGCTGACCCTGAAAACCGTCAGCAGTCCGTTCCTGGCCTTTGTGTTGATCACCCTGGCCCTGGCCATCGTGAGCTTCTACACCTCTATCAGCGGCCTGGTGAAAGCCGAGATGTTCCCGCCACAAGTGCGTGCATTGGGCGTGGGCCTGGCGTATGCGGTGGCGAACGCGATCTTCGGCGGCTCGGCGGAATACGTGGCCTTGGGTCTCAAGTCCATGGGCATGGAGAACACCTTCTACTGGTACGTCACGGCGATGATGGCGGTGGCGTTCCTGTTCAGCTTGCGCCTGCCCAAACAGGCGGCGTACTTGCACCACGATCTGTAACCGTTTGGCGCATGCCCATTGTCGGGTATGCGCCACCTAGGGATGTTTTATGACGATGCGCACGAGCAACCAACTGTTCGACGCCTACTTCACCGCCAACAGCATGGCCGAAGTGTTCTGCGACCAAGGGCGCTTGCAGGGCATGCTGGATTTCGAAGCGGCACTGGCCCGGGCCGAGGCTCAGGTCGGGTTGATCCCGCAGGCGGCCGTCGCGCCCATTGCCCAGGCCTGCCTGGCTTCTCTCTACGACGTGGATGCCCTCGGCGAGGCGATTGCTACGGCGGGCAATTCGGCGATTCCGTTGGTCAAGGCCCTCGGCAAGTTGATCGCCAGCGAAGATGCCGGCGCCGAACGTTATGTGCATCTGGGCGCTACCAGCCAGGATGTGATGGACACCGGCCTGGTGCTGCAACTGCGCAGCGCTGTCGAGTTGATCGAACACGATCTGGCGCGGTTGGGTGACATTCTTGCCGCCCAGGCTCAGCGCTATGGGACAACTCCTCTGGCTGGCCGGACCTGGCTGCAGCATGCAACGCCGGTCACCCTGGGCATGAAAATCGCCGGCTGGCTCGGCGCCGTCACCCGCAGTCGGCAGCGCCTGAGTGAGCTCAAGCCGCGTTTGCTGGTGCTGCAATTTGGCGGGGCTTCCGGAACCCTGGCAGCCCTTGGCGAACAGGCGATGCCGGTGGCGCAAGCCTTGGCGGCCGAGTTGCAACTGGGCCTGCCGGAACAACCCTGGCACACCCAGCGCGACCGGCTGGTGGAGCTTGCTTCGGTGCTTGGCTTGATCGCCGGCAGCCTCGGCAAACTGGGCCGCGACATCAGCCTGCTGATGCAGACCGAAGCGGCAGAAGTGTTCGAACCCTCGGCCCCCGGCAAAGGTGGCTCTTCGACCATGCCCCACAAGCGCAACCCGGTGGGCGCTGCCGTGCTGATCAGCGCCGCCACCCGCGTGCCCGGCCTGGTAGCGACAATGTTCAGCGCCATGCCCCAGGAGCACGAACGCAGCCTGGGCCTGTGGCATGCCGAGTGGGAAACCTTGCCGGAAATTTGCCGGCTGGTGTCCGGTGCGTTGCATCAGGCGCTGCTGGTGAGCGAAGGCCTGGAAGTCGACCCCGGGCGCATGTCCCGGAATCTGGACCTGACCCAAGGCCTGGTATTGGCCGAAGCCGTCAGCATCGTCCTTGCTCAACGCCTGGGCCGCGAAACCGCGCACCATCTACTGGAACAATGCTGCAAGCGCGCCGTCGCCGATGGGCGCCACCTGCGGGCGGTGCTGGGTGACGAACCGCAAGTGACCGCCGAACTTTCGGCAGCCGAACTCGACCGCCTGCTGGACCCGGCGCACTACCTGGGCCAGGCACACACCTGGGTCACCCGGGCCGTGGCCGAACATTTTGCTTTGACTGCCTGAGGAGGCTGCTGTGGGATTTGTACAACTCGCCGATGGCGAACTGAACTACCAACTCGATGGCCCCGAAGACGCACCGGTGTTGGTGCTGTCCAACTCCCTGGGCACCGACCTGCACATGTGGGACATCCAGGTCGAAGCGTTCACGAAGTACTTCCGGGTGCTGCGTTTCGACACCCGAGGCCACGGCAAATCCCTGGTCACCGAAGGTCCCTACAGCATCGAGCAGTTGGGCCGTGACGTGTTGGCGCTGCTGGATGCGCTGGAAATCGAACGCGCGCATTTCTGCGGGCTGTCCATGGGCGGCCTGATCGGCCAGTGGCTGGGGATTAATGCCGGTGAGCGCCTGCGCCGGCTGGTGGTATGCAACACAGCAGCGAAAATCGGCACGCCCGAGATCTGGAACCCTCGGATCGAAATGGTCCTGCGGGACGGTGCGGCAGCGATGGTTGCCCTGCGTGACGCGTCGATTGCCCGCTGGTTCACTGCCGACTTTGCCGAGGCTCATCCTGACCAGGCCAAGCTGATCACCGACATGTTGGCAACGACCAATCCCCAAGGCTATGCCGCAAACTGCGCGGCCGTGCGCGATGCGGATTTCCGTGAGCAACTGTCTTCCATCAAGGTGCCGACCCTGGTGATTGCCGGCAGCGAAGACGCGGTCACGCCGCCGTCTGGTGGGCACTTTATCCAGGAGCACGTGAAGGGCGCCGAGTACGCCGAGTTCTACGCCGCGCACCTGTCCAACGTACAAGCCGGCGCGGCGTTCAGCGATCGTGTGCTGGAATTTCTGTTAGCCCGCTGAGTATCGCTGAACCCTGTGGCGAGGGAGCTTGCTCCCGTTGGGCTGCGTAGCAGCCCCTAAGCAGCCGCAACCGAACTATTTGTAAAACCCCGCAGCGGCCTCACTGGGGCCGCTGCGCGACCCAACGGGAGCAAGCTCCCTCGCCACAGGTTATGTGCCTGTCGTCAACGTTGCATGAGGAGCTTTTTGTGGACGAGAAACAACGTTATGCCGATGGCTTGCAAGTGCGCCGTGAAGTGCTGGGGGACGCCCATGTCGACCGCAGCCTCAACGCCCTGACCGAATTCAACAGCGAGTTCCAGGAAATGATCACCCGCCACGCCTGGGGTGATATCTGGACCCGCCCTGGCCTGCCTCGGCATACCCGCAGCCTGATCACCATCGCCATGCTCATCGGCATGAACCGCAGCGAAGAGCTGAAGCTGCACCTGCGGGCCGCCGCGAGCAACGGCGTGACCCGCGCCGAGATCAAGGAAGTACTGATGCAGAGCGCGATCTACTGCGGAATTCCGGCGGCCAATGCGACGTTTCATTTGGCTGAGTCGGTGTGGGATGAGTTGGGCGTGGAGTCCCGCTATCCGGCCTGATCGGTCTCCGGTCTGATCTTATCGTAGTACTTGGTACGTAACGGAAGACGCATTTCTTCCAGGAGCGCATTTTCTGTAAAGGGCTTTGGATTGGCTGCTGTCGGGGGGGTTGCCCGGTGGTTGTCAAAATCAAAAGGCTGGGCGTTCGTTGGCAGACCTACGGCTTGGCGCTCGCTGTTGGGTTCGCCTTCAGTAGACCCCTGGAGTTTGGTGCCTGTTGCGCCATTATAAGCGTGGGCCATTTCGTGATAGAGGATATTGACGGGGATCGTTGCTTGTTCAGGTACGAAGGAGGGGTTGTAGAGTATCTCTGCGCCTGTGGCCACGGCGCCGCGCTGATTATGCGCGATGTTGCCCCAGGCCTCTGGTACAAGAGTATCTGCCGATTTACCCGCTGCCAGGTGCTCACGCACAGTCGTATTACTAAACTGATAAGCCGCGCCGTCGTCCATATGTTCAACGATATGGACGGGCGAATCGTTTCGCCGCGCCGTGGTGTCCGCAGTGCCTAGCATTACCCTGCCTTGCGGGGACATTCTCAGCAATTCCATATCCTCCTCTAAGTTCTGTTTGAACTCGGGTGATCCTTCTACGATATAGCCGCTTTTGCCCGATTCGTCGGGTATTGAGTGCACGAGAGTCGACCCTGACGTGCGATGAACCTCGTCCGTAGGCTTGGCATAAATCACAGTGTCATCGCTATCCGACCGGACAATGTTTCTATCGCGCCCGGTATAAATCGTGGCAGGGCCATGCGCGACTATAAGGTTGTCACCTTTGCCACCGTGAATGATCGTCGGGTTTTTGCTGTTACCACGGGTGCTTATCATAAAGTCGTGATCGTCACCACCGTCCATGAACAGGCGGCGACCGGGCAAGCCTTTGCCTGCTTGCAGACGATCATTTCCATTTCCGCCTTTGAGAATTCCATTGCCGAAACCTGCGATCAGCGTGTCATTCCCGTTACCACCAAACGCGATGCCATTGCCGCTCCCTAACTTGAGCAGGTCGTTGCCTTCACCACCATATATTCGGGTTCTACCTGCTCCGGCCTGGGCCAAATCATTGCCATCACCCAACTCGATGCAAATGTCATTTTCGACATCTGTGGCGACCAGTACGTGGTCGTCTCCCCCTTTGGTCCTGATGCGCAAGGAAAGAGGTTCATTTTCATATTGAGGAACAAGGTTCAGTTGATAGGACTTCCGGTTGATGATGGCTATCAGACTGCGATCCGGACCTTTTTTGATGAGTACCTTGTCGGCGCTATCGCCCGTCTCGATTACGAGTTCATTGCCACCAGCGTTTACAGGTTGCCCGTCTTTGCTGGCGTAGGTGATCTCCTGATAAATCTTCACGTTCTGGTCGTGACGCAATATGTCGGTGTTGGTGTAAACCTTGTAACTTTTGTCGTACCGATTCTGCTCCGGGATGAGCTTGGAGTGTGCAGAGAAATAAAGGAAATCAATAGGCCTGTCGGGTCCGTAATACCACGTTGCTTTGGTCGAGATAACAATGGGAGGTTGAGGTGTTGATGCAGTGGGCAAGGTATTCGGCGGGGATACGGGGGGATTGGGCAGCGGTGTGACAGGCATCGATGACATATCGGTTATCTCACTGTTGATTAATTTCCATAGGTGGCCGCGTCGAAGCCCGAGTTCCTCATGGTAGGTGGTTTAGTGTGTGTCAGCGTCCCACACCCAATTCCATACCCCCGGTAGATGCACCACTTCGTCGGCGCTCTTCACCGTGCGGGCCATGGCGGCACGCTGCAAGGTTGCCCGGTCGGTATAGAACGGCTGCTGGGCGACCGGCACGCCGTTGATGCGCGCGCTGTCCATCAGGATTTGCAGGTATTCCTTCAAGTGCCAGGCGGTGTAGCGGTTGATGTCGTGGAAGGTCACCACCACCGGGATCACGCCGTCCACCGTCGGTAATTCGCCTCGGGCAATGCGCTCGCGCACCACCGACAGTTGGCGTATCAGGTTCTCCCGTCGGCGGGGGCTGCCATTGAACACCCAGATCACCCCATCGTTTGCACTCAGGTCTGTCAGCAGTACATGCATGCCGTGCTGCTGATAGGCGGCGAAGGTGCGCTTGTCGTAATTCCAGAACGGCGGGCGTACCAGCGTGGGCGGCTGGCCGGTGATGGATTCGAGGGTCGACGAGCCCAGGCTGAGGTAGTGTTCCAGCTCAGCGGGATTCTGCGAGCGATGGTTGCTGTGCCATGGGGTCGCGGTGTGGAAGCCCAGGATATGACCCGCCGCGTGTTCGCGTTCCATGGTCTTGCGGCCTCGCGGGTTGCCGCCGGAGCGGGGCGCCTCGGTCTGCAGAAAGAACACCGCCTTGATTCCCGGTTGTATCGGGTTGTTCGCCAGGTCCGCCATCACCGAGCGGCTGGGGTTCATGAAGCCCGAGGCGCTGGGGCCGTCATCGAAGGTCAGCAAAAAACGGATCGGCGCTTCGGTTTGCAGGCGTTGTTCGGTTTGCGGTGTCAGCGCCAGGGGCGGACCGATGCAGCCGCTTAGACTCAGGGCCAAGGCTAATGCGGCCGATACGATGGCAAAGTGTTTCATGGAGGACTCGAAAGACGTTGGCTGCTGGGGCGGGTCATCCATGACACGCGCGCACCATACAGCAAGTCTGTCGAGGCTTTACAGCAGGCTTATCGGGTAACTGACGATCAACCGGTTTTCATCAAACTCATTGTTGTTGTAATCCCTGCGCATGCTGGAATTGCGCAGGCGCACATTGAGGTTCTTCAATGTTCCGCTCTGCACAACGTAGGCCACTTCAGTTTCCCGTCCCCATTCCTTACCGTCAGTCACCGTGCCGCTGTGTACGTTACTGCCGCTGATATAGCGGTTCATCAGTGTCAGGCCCGGCACACCAAGGGCGGCGAAGTTGTAGTCGTGGCGTACTTGCCAGGACTTTTCCTGGGCATTGTCGTAGCTGGAGTTGTAGCTGTCGTTGGCCAGGGTGCCGCCGCTGGTGCCGTTGACGCGCATCCACGCGCTGTTGCCGGTGAGCTTTTGCAGGCCGACGTAGAAGGTGTTGCCGCCGTATCGGGCCGAGAACAGTCCGGACCAGGTCTTGTTGTCGAGGTCGCCGGCGCGGGCGCTGCCGTCGTCCTTGCCGTAGAAGAACCCGAGGTTGGCGCCCAGGGTCCAGTCGCCTACGGGCTGGCTGTGGATCAGGTTCAGGTATTGCTGGCTGTAGATGTCCTTGAGCTGGGCGTTCCACACGCCGATCTGGGTGCGCTTGTCATTGAAGGCATATTCGCCGCCCTGGAAGTTGAAGCGGTCGGAGGTGAACGCGGTTTTCCCGAACATCGACATGTCGGTCATGCTGCTGTCGTCGCGCGGGCTGTTGGCGCGGAACTGGCCGCCGTACAGGGTCAGGCCGTCGATCTCCTTGGAGGTGATTTGCCCGCCGCGCAGGGTTTGCGGCAAGGAGCGGCCATCGTCCGAACGCAGGATCGGCAATACCGGCATCCATTCGCCGACCTTCACTTCCGTCTTCGAAATCCGCGCCTTGAACGCCACGCCCAGACGCCCGAATTCATCCGCAGGGCGGCCGTCGTGGTCCAGCGGCAACAGCTGGGTGCCACCGGTGCCGCGCCCGCCATCAAGCTTCAATGAGTACAGCCCCAGCACATCCACACCGAAACCTACGGTGCCTTGGGTAAAGCCCGACTTGGCGTCGAGGATGAAACTTTGCGTCCACTCCTGTGCGCCGCCCTGGGTTTTGGTGGGGTTGGTGTAATTGCGGTTGAAGAAGAAATTACGCAGGTTGAGGTTGGCGCTGGCGTCTTCGAGAAAGCCGTGTTCTTCAGCGACAACGGGGAGGGCAAGGCTGGCGACAGCGGTTGCCAGCAGGAGCCGGCGCGGGGCGAAAGTGCTCATGGTGTTGGACCTGTTGTTATTGGGGTTATGCAGGTGGCGGCCATGGTGCGGGGCGATGCGGGGGCGATGAAAGTGGGGGAAGGCGGGTTGTGGGCGATGATCGAACGTAAAGTGTGGGCGTAAAAAAACCGCTTCCTGTGAGGGAAGCGGTTTTTGTTTACTGCGCCACTATCAGAACAGCTTCAAGGGCGGCGCTTCTTCTTTCAACGGTTCGTTCTTCGCGGTTTGTTCGTTCCAGCCACCACCGAGGGCCTTGTACAGGTTGACCTCGCTGTTGAGCTGCGCCAGGCGGTCGGTGATCAGCGATTGCTGGGCACTGAACAGCTGGCGCTGGGCATCGAGGAACGTCAGGTTGCTGTCGACACCAATGCGGTAGCGACGCTCGGCCAGGCGGTAGTAATCCTGGTTGGCCGCGACGAAGCCACGTTGGGCGTCCAGTTGCTGCTTGTAGGTCTCGCGAGCGGCGAGGCCGTCGGAGACTTCCTGGAAGCCGGTCTGGATCGCTTTCTCGTAGTTGGCGACGTTGATCTCTTTCTGGATTTTCGAGTAATCCAGGCTGGCGCGCAGGCTACCGGCGTTGAAGATCGGGATGTTGATCTGCGGTGCAAACGACCAGGTACCCGAACCGCCCTTGAACAGGCCGCCCAGGGTCGGGCTCGCGGTGCCGGCGCTGGCGGTCAGGCTGATGCTCGGGAAGAACGCAGCCCGTGCGGCGCCGATGTTGGCGTTGGCCGCCTTGAGGTTGTACTCGGCCTGCAGGATGTCGGGACGACGTTGCAGCAGGTCCGACGGCAGGCCGGCCGGTACTTCGCTCAGCAGGTTATCAGACAATGGCCGGCTGGCGATGTTCGCCGGCAGGCCGGTGCCCAGCAGCAGGGTCAGGCTGTTTTCGTCCTGAGCCACCTGGCGGGTATAGCGCGCCAGTGCAACCCGGGCGTTTTCCACCGAGGTACGGGCCTGGCTCAAGTCCAGGGCCGACGCCACGCCGACTTCGTTGCTGCGCGAGGTGAGCTTGTAGCTCTGTTCGAACGCACCGAGGGTGTCCTGGGTGAGCTTGAGCAGTTCCTTGTCGGCCTGCCAGGTCAGGTAGGCGTTGGCCACGCTGGCCACCAGGCTGATCTGGGTGGAGCGACGCGCTTCTTCAGTGGCGAAGTATTGTTGCAGCGCTTGTTCGCTCAGGCTACGGACGCGGCCGAACAGGTCCAGCTCATAAGAGCTGATCCCGAGACCCGCCGAATATTGGCTGGTGATGCCTGCTTCGCCGGTCTGCGACAGCTTGGCCGGGGTGCGCGAACGGCTGCCGCTGCCCGTGGCCGAGATTGCCGGGAACAGGTCGGCACGCTGGATCTGGTACTGCGCGGCATACGCGTCGATGTTCAGGGCCGCGACACGCAGGTCGCGGTTATTCACCAGTGCAGTCTGGATCAGCTGCTGCAGGGCAGGGTCATGGAAAAACTGCTTCCAGCCTTGCTCGGCAGCGGCCTGGCCCGGCGCCTGGGCCGACGAATACGCCGGCCCCTGGGGGAACTGCGCGGCTACCGGCGCTTCAGGGCGCTGGTAGTCCGGGATCAGCGAGCAGCCACTGAGCACGAATGCCGTGACGGCTAAGGAAAGTAGCGACTTGCTCATTGGCCAGCCTCTTTAGGAGTTTGCTTGGTTTCAGTCTTTTTACGCTCGCCAGCGGAGGACACGGTTGCATAGAACAGTGGCACCCAGAAGATCGCGAGGACAGTGGCCGTGATCATACCGCCAATTACGCCGGTACCGATCGCATGCTGGCTGCCTGAACCTGCGCCCGTGGAGATCGCCAGTGGCAGTACGCCGAGCATGAACGCCATGGACGTCATGATGATCGGACGTAGACGCATACGGGAGGCCTCGATGGCCGCCTCGACGATGCCTTTGCCTTGCTCGTGAAGCTCCTTGGCGAACTCCACGATCAGGATGGCGTTTTTCGCCGCCAGGCCCACCGTCACCAACAGGCCCACCTGGAAGAACACGTCGTTGGACAGTCCCCGCAGGCTGGTGGCGATCAGCGCACCGATCACACCCAGTGGTACAACCAGAATCACCGCAATCGGGATCGACCAGCTTTCGTACAGTGCCGCGAGGCACAAGAACACCACCAGCAGCGACAAGGCGTACAGCGCAGGTGCCTGGGAGCCGGACAGACGTTCTTCGTACGACAGACCGGTCCAGGAGTAACCAACGCCAGTCGGCAGGTCTTTGGCAATGCGCTCGACTTCCGCCATCGCATCACCGGTACTGTAGCCAGGTGCCGGGGTACCGAGGATTTCCATCGCTGCTACACCGTTGTAGCGCGAGAGTTTCGGCGAACCGAAGATCCACTTGCCCGAGGAAATGGCCGACAGTGGCACCATCTTTCCGGAGGTGCTGCGCACGTACCATTTGTCCAGGTCTTCCGGAGACATACGGCTGGCGGCGTCACCTTGTACATACACCTTCTTCACACGACCGCGGTCGATGAAGTCGTTGACGTAGCTGCCACCCAAGGCAATCGCCAGGGTTTGCTGGATGTCTGCCAGGCTGATGCCCTGGGCACTGGCTTTCTCGTCGTCAACGGTCAGCTCGTACTGCGGCTCATCGTTCACGCCGTTGGGGCGCACGCCCGCCAGGACCTTGCTTTGTGCTGCCGCACCGAGGAACTGGTTCCGTGCAGCCATCAGCTTGTCGTGGCCGACACCACCCTGGTCTTGCAGGAACACGTCGAAGCCGGTGGCGTTACCCAACTCCAGAACCGAAGGTGGCACGATGGCAAATACCATGGCGTCCTTGAAGGCCCCGAAGAAGTAACCCTGGGCACGCTTGGCCACTTCGAATACCGACATGGACGCATCACGCTCGTCCCACGGCTTGAGCATCACGAACGCGAGGCCCGAACTCTGGCCACGGCCGGCGAAGTTGAAACCGTTGACGGTAAACACCGACTTCACGGCCTTGCCTTCGCCAGGCTCGCCTTCCTTGTCATGGAGCAGGAAGGCACGCATGTCGTCGATGACTTTCTGCGTACGTTCCGCCGAAGAACCGACCGGCGTCTGCACCTGGGCAAAGATCACACCCTGGTCTTCCTCGGGCAGGAACGCGCTTGGAATCCGGGTGAACATCCAGATCATGCCGGCGAGGATCAGCGCATAGACCAGGAACGCCGGGATCTTGTGCTTGATCATCGCGCCCACGCCGCGCTCGTACTTCAGTACGCCGCTGTCGAAGGTGCGGTTGAACCAGCCGAAAAAGCCGCGCTTGGGTTGGCCGTGCTTCTCGGGGTCGATCGGCTTGAGCATGGTGGCGCACAGGGCCGGGGTGAAGATCAGGGCAACCAGTACCGACAACGCCATCGCTGAAACAATGGTGATGGAGAACTGCCGGTAGATCACACCGGTGGAGCCACCGAAGAACGCCATCGGCAACAATACCGCCGACAGTACCAGCGCAATACCTACCAGGGCGCCCTGGATCTGACCCATGGATTTGATCGTCGCCTCTTTCGGCGACAGGTGCTCCTCGGCCATTACCCGTTCGACGTTTTCCACGACGACGATGGCGTCATCCACCAGCAAGCCGATGGCCAGGATCATGCCGAACATGGTCAGGGTGTTGATGGTGAAACCGAACGCCGCGAGGATCCCGAAGGTACCCAGCAACACCACCGGTACCGTCATGGTGGTAATGATGGTGGCGCGGAAGTTCTGCAGGAACAGGAACATCACCAGGAACACCAGCACGATCGCTTCGACCAGGGTGTCAACGACACCGGAGATCGATTCGGTCACTACCGGCGTGGTGTCATACGGCACCACAGCCTTCATGCCAGGCGGGAAAAACGGTTCCAGGGACGCCACGGTGGCGCGAATGGCCTTGCCGGTATCCAGTGCGTTTGCACCGGCGGCGAGCTTGATGGCCATACCGGACGCCGGCTTGCCATTGAACTGCGCACTGATGCTGTAGTTCTGGCCGCCCAGTTCGATCCGCGCAACATCGCGCAGGCGAACCTGCGAGCCGTCGGTGTTGACCTTCATCAGAATCTTGCCGAACTCGTCAGCCGATTGCAGACGTGTCTTGCCGATGATGGTGGCGTTCAGCTGGGTGCCGGGCAGGGCAGGCAGACCGCCCAATTGGCCGGTGGCTACCTGGACGTTCTGGGCCGAGATGGCGTTGCTGACATCCACGGGCGTCAGCTGGAAATTGTTCAGCTTGGCCGGGTCGAGCCAGATGCGCATGGCGTACTGGGAACCGAACACCTGGAAGTCACCCACACCGGCGGTCCGGGAAATCGGGTCCTGGATGTTGGAAACGATGTAGTTGGAAAGGTCATCCTTGGTCATGCTGCCGTCTTCCGACACCAGACCGATCACCATCAGGAAGTTCTTCACCGACTTGGTAACCCGGATACCTTGCTGCTGTACTTCTTGTGGCAGCAGCGGGGTCGCCAGGTTGAGCTTGTTCTGTACCTGAACCTGGGCGATGTCCGGGTTGGTGCCCTGGTTGAAGGTGGCGGTGATGGTCATGCTGCCGTCGGAGTTACTGTCCGAGGCCACATAGCGCAGGTTGTCGATACCGTTGAGCTGCTGCTCGATGACCTGCACCACGGTGTCCTGCACGGTTTGTGCGGACGCACCCGGGTAGGTCACCTGGATATCAATGGCGGTTGGCGCAATGGCCGGGTACTGGTTGATGGGCAACTTCAGGATCGACAGTGCCCCGACCAGCATGATCACCAGGGCAATTACCCAGGCGAAAATGGGACGGTCGATAAAAAATTTCGACATGGATTACTCCCCTTTACCAGCATCGGCAGCAGGCGCTGCAGCAGTGCCGGCGGGTTTAGCGTTGTCAGCGTCCTTGACCTTGACTTCGATGCCCGGCTTGATGAATTGCAGGCCTTCGGTGATCACGCGGTCGCCAGCGTCCAGGCCTTTTTCCACCAGCCAGTAGGCGCCGGAAGTGCGGTTGGCCACCAGGACACGTTGCTCGACCTTGTTGTCCTTGTTCACGATCAGCGCCGTCGGTATACCCTTGAGGTCACGGGTGACCCCTTGTTGCGGAGCCAGGATGGCTTTGCTGTTCACGCCGGCTTGCAGCTGGGCGTGTACGAACATGCCTGGCAGCAGGGTGTGATCCGGGTTCGGGAATACGGCACGCAGGGTCACGGAACCGGTGGTCTGGTCGACCGAGACTTCGGAGAACTCCAGCTTGCCGTCCAGCTTGTAGTCGCTGCCGTCTTCCAGGGTCAGCTTGACCTTGGCTGCGTTTTCGCCGGCTTTTTCCAGCTGGCCGCTTTCCAGGTCGCGACGCAGTTTCAGCATTTCGGCGGAGGACTGCGTGACGTCGACGTAGATCGGGTCCAGTTGCTGGATCACGGCCATGGCGTCGGCCTGGCCGTTGCTGACCAGCGCGCCTTCGGTGACCGAAGAACGGCCGATACGCCCGGAGATCGGGGCAAAGACCTTGGTGTAGCGCACGTTGATCTGGGCCGTTTGCAGATTGGCTTCAGAAGTCATGCGGTTGGACACCGCAGTGTCGTATTCCTGACGGCTGACGGCTTGCTCGTCGACCAGTTGCTTGTAGCGATCGGCAATCGACTTGGTCTGGGCGAGGTTAGCCTGGGCGCTTTTCAGGGAAGCGTCATACACCGACGGATCGATCTGATAGAGCTGCTGGCCTTCCTTGACGTCGGCCCCTTCCTTGAACAGACGCTTGAGAATGATGCCGTTAACCTGAGGGCGAACCTCGGCAATGCGATAGGCCGTGGTGCGGCCTGGCAGCTCGGATGTCAGGGTAAAGGCTTGAGGTTGAATAGTGACCACGCCGACCTGAGGGGTTTGAGCGGGCGGAGCCGCTTCTTCCTTTTTACATCCGCTGAGCAGCGATGCCAGGGCGACGGCAGTAACCAGGGCGGTAACAGCTGGCTTAAGTTGCATGAAGATCCTCGGGTCAGGCGCGCAGGGTGCGCACAAGAAGTGTGGAAGGGTAAAAAACAGGCACTGAGTAGATAAGTAGCTTGCTACGCAATATACTTACGTTCATGGCTGTTTGTAAACTCTTGACAGGCTTCGCGGAATGTTGACAAAGCACTGCCCAAAGCCTCGATTCTAGTACGTTCGACGCCCATGAAGGCGTCGTCCCACAATTATTCAGATGATGGTTACCGGCTCCTGAATTGCCGTTACCTATCACCCCAGGATTCCTGATTGAGGTTTTACTGCCATGGTTCGTCGTACCAAAGAGGAAGCTCAGGAAACGCGCAGCCAGATTCTTGAAGCGGCCGAGCAAGCCTTTTACGAACGCGGGGTTGCGCGTACCACACTGGCGGATATCGCCACTCTGGCAGGCGTGACGCGCGGTGCCATCTACTGGCACTTCAGCAACAAGGCCGACCTGGTGCAGGCGATGCTCGACACGCTGCACGAGCCGCTGGATGAATTGGCCAGGGCCAGTGAGAGCGAGGACGAGGTTGATCCGCTGGGTTGCATGCGCAAGCTGCTGATTCATCTGTTCCATCAAGTGGCCCTGGACCCGAAGACCCGGCGCATCAATGAGATTTTGTTTCATAAGTGCGAATTCACCGATGAAATGTGTGATCTGCGCCGTCAGCGGCAGACCGCCAGCCTTGAATGCAACCTGCGCATCGGGCTGACCCTGCGTAACGCGGTCCATCGCGGGCAGCTTCCGGAGAATCTCGACACCGTACGTGCGGCGGTGTGCATGCACGCCTATATCGACGGAATTCTCGGCCAATGGCTGCTGGTACCCGACAGTTTTCAGTTGGCCCAGGACGCAGAGCGGTGGGTTGATATCGCGTTGGACATGCTGCGCTTGAGCCCTGGCCTGCGCAATTAAGACAAAATGCGTAATTGCGACCAGTTGTGTCAACAATAAAGACCAGGGGAGGTCAACCAGACTTTTCCCTGATTTTGTGGGGTGACTTTATATACGGGCTAGCGGGTGGTTGATAGGTAGTTTGCTAAGTATTTTGTAGCAATATTGTTGCAAGGCTGTGAAGGAATGTTACCCGCGCCATCTGCAGGAGCGAGCTGGCTCGCGAAGATTGTCAACGATAACGCAGGCATTCTGGATTAACGCGTCACCTGGGCGTTTTTCGCGAGCAAGCTCGCTCCTACAGGGAATGTGTCCCGCCGCCCATAAAAAAGCCCCGGCTCTCGCAAGCCGGGGCTTTTTCGTTTCAGAAGATCAGAGTGCCAGGGTTGGATAGTCGATGTAGCCGACCGGGCCCTTGGCGTAGAACGTCTCTGGGTGTGCTTCGTTCAGCGGCGCATCGGCCTTCAGGCGAGCGGGCAGGTCCGGGTTGGCGATGAACGGCACGCCGAATGCCACGGCATCCGCCTTGCCCGAGGCGAGCCAGGCGTTGGCGCTGTCCTTGGTGAAGCGTTCGTTGGCGATGTACGGGCCGCCGAAAGCTGCTTTCAGTTGTGGGCCGAGGCTGTCGCCTGCTTCCTTTTCACGGGAGCAGATGAACGCGATGCCACGTTTGCCCAGCTCTTTGGCGACGTAGGTGAAGGTTTCCGACAGGTTGGCATCGCCCATGTCGTGTGCGTCGGCACGCGGTGCCAGGTGCACACCGACACGACCGGCGCCCCAGACTTCAATCACTGCGTCAGTGACTTCGAGCAGCAAGCGTGCACGGTTTTCCAGGGAGCCACCGTAGTTGTCGGTACGCTGGTTGGTGCTGCTTTGCAGGAACTGGTCAAGCAGGTAGCCGTTCGCACCGTGGACTTCCACGCCGTCAAAGCCGGCGGCCTTGGCGTTCTCGGCACCTACGCGGTAAGCGTCGACGATATCGGCAATTTCAGCGATTTCCAGGGCGCGCGGGGTAGGGTAGTCGGCCAGTGGACGCACCAGGCTGACGTGGCCCTTGGCCGCGATGGCGCTTGGGGCAACCGGTGCTTCGCCGTCCAGGTACGACTCGTGGGAGATCCGGCCCACGTGCCACAGTTGCAGGAAGATCTTGCCGCCCGCGCCGTGTACGGCCTTGGTTACATTGGCCCAGCCGCGCACCTGGTCGTTGGACCAGATGCCCGGGGTGTCCGGGTACCCCACGCCCATTGGCGTCACGGAAGTGGCTTCGCTGAGGATCAGACCGGCGGAAGCGCGTTGTACGTAGTACTCAGCCATCAGCGCATTGGGCACGCGACCGGCATCGGCACGGCAGCGGGTCAGCGGCGCCATGATGATACGGTTCGACAGTTCCAGGTCGCCCAGTTTGATCGGATCGAAAATAGTCGTCATGGGATAACACCCTTCTCTTTAGTTGATCAGTTAGTCGCGGGGGCCAGGTCGGCATCGCCGGTCTGACGGAAAGTAATCAGGGTCACCAGCAGCGCGAGCACCGCCAGTGCCGCAGCAGCCAGGGGCACGCTGGTCAGGCCGAAACCGTGGGCAATCACGCTGCCGCCCACCCAGGCGCCGAGGGCGTTGCCGATGTTGAAGGCGCCGATGTTCAAGGTGGACACCAGGTTCGGCGCCGCTTTACCGAAGGTCACCACGTTGATTTGCAGCGCCGGTACGGCGGCAAACGAGGCGGTGGCCCAGAGGAACAGGGTGATTTCAGTCGGGATTACGGCGACGCTGGTCCAGGTCAGTACCGTGGACACCACCGCCATGCTGATGAACACACCGATCAAGGTGGCGGCCAGGCGCTTGTCGGCCAGCTTGCCGCCGATGATGTTGCCGACGGTCAGGCCCAGGCCGATCAGCAGCAGGGTCCAGGTCACGCCTTTGGGCGAGACGCCAGTGACATCCCCCAGCAGCGGCGCGACGTAGGTGAAGAGGGTGAACATCGAGGCGGCGAATAACGCGGTCATGCTCAGCGACAGCCAGATTCCGGCACCTTTGAGCGCTCTCAGTTCGGCGCGCATGTCGAGTTTTTCCTCGTCACGCTTGGCCGGCAGGAAGCGGATCAGGCCGATCAACGCAATCACACCTATGACTGTCACGGCCCAGAACGTCGAGCGCCAGCCGGCTTCCTGACCCAGCGCGGTGCCCAGCGGCACGCCGAGCACGTTGGCCAGGGTCAGGCCGGTGAACATCAGCGCCACGGCCGAAGCACGCTTGTTGGCCGGCACCAGGTTGGCGGCGACCACCGAACCGATACCAAAGAAGGCGCCGTGGCACAGCGCGGTGACCACACGGGCGAACATCAGCACGTTGTAGTCGCTGGCCAGGGCGCAGAGCAGGTTGCCGACGATGAAGATGCCCATCAACGCTACCAGCGCGGCCTTGCGCGGCAGCTTGGCGGTGGCCAGTGCCATGAACGGCGCACCGATGGCCACGCCCAGGGCGTAACCGGTCACCAGCCAGCCGGCGCCGGGAATCGATACACCGAGGTCGGCCGCCACATCGGGCAATAGGCCCATGATGACGAACTCGGTGGTACCGATGGCGAAGGCGCTTAAGGCCAGGATGAGTAGCGAGAGAGGCATGGGTGGGTCCTTGTTACAGCGGTGCGCTGAGTTCTTCGGTGAGCGCTTTGAGGAAGGCTTGGATCACGTCCTCATTGCGTTTGAAAAAGTGCCATTGGCCGGCCTTCTGGCTGCTGATCAGCCCCGCCCGTTGCAGGTTCGCCAGGTGCGCCGACACGGTGGACTGGGACAGTCCGCAGCGTTGGTCGATCTGCCCGGCGCAAATGCCGTATTCGTGGTTGTGCAACTGCTCGGGGAATTGCACTTTCGGGTCTTTCAGCCAGTTGAGGATGTCTCGCCGTACTGGGTGCGCCAGGGCTTTTATTATTTCGTCGAGGTCGATGGACATGGCAGTGATGCTCAAGTTTGTAAAACGTTATATCGCGATGAGGCGAACTTTAAATCGTTATATCCCGATACACCAATATGATTTTGGTCTTAAGCCAGGGTAAATCGGTATATCGGGTTATAACGATACGTTGGCAGCAGTGCTAAACTGCGCGCCATGAATTATCTCGCACATCTGCACCTTGGCGGCCAACTTCCTGCTCAATTGCTCGGCAGCCTGTATGGCGACTTTGTTAAAGGTCGCCTGCAAGGCCAGTTCAGCCCGCAAATCGAGTCGGCGATTCAGTTGCACCGCTCAATTGATCGCTACACCGACAGCCATCCACTGATAGGGGAGGCGCTGTCGCGCTTCACACTGACCCGACGCCGCTACGCCGGGATCGTCCTCGATGTGTTTTTCGACCACTGCCTGGCGCGGGATTGGGCGTTGTACGCCGATCAGCCACTGGAGCGTTTTACCTCCCGGGTTTACCGGGTGCTCGCCGAAGAGCCGGCGCTGCCGGGTCGGCTGGCGCAGATTGCGCCGTACATGGCGGCGGATGACTGGCTGGGTTCGTATCGGGAATTTGCGGTGATGGAGCAGGTGCTGCGGGGAATTGGCCGGCGCCTGACACGGCCCGAAGAACTGGGCCATGCCATGCAGGAATTGCGAGCGCTGTATGAGCCGTTGAGCGAGGACTTCCGGGTGTTTTACCCGATCTTGCAGACATTCTGTAGGAGCGAGCTTGCTCGCGAAGATCGTTAACGATAACGCAGTGCTCCCGGTCGCCCGTGTCGCCTATTAGCTTTTCGCGAGCAAGCTCGCTCCTACAGGGTATGCGTTCAGGCCGCGGCCAGGGTTCCGGCTCGGCGCGGTTCTGCCGGCTGCACCACTTCACCAAACAACGCCTTCTGCACCGCCTGCTGCGCCTGGAACGCCAGCGCCGCACGTTCCTGCCCGGCGCAGGCAATCGGCTTGAGCAGATGAATTTCCACATCGCCCTGATCATTGCCAAACAACCGCATCAGGTGCGAGAGCAAATCATCATCGCCAATGAATGGTGCCAGCGGGTCGATTTTGCCGTCTCGCAGGTAACGAATCGCCACCGGTTGCAACGACACGTCGGCATCAATCGCACTGGCCAGTAACCGCCCATGAAAAGTACGCAGGGTGCGGCCATCGGTGGTGGTGCCTTCCGGGAACATCAACAGCGGGTGTTTGTGTTCCAGGTGACGCGTCATCTGTTTGCGGATCAACTGGCTGTCACCTGAACCACGACGGATAAACAGGCTGCCGGCCTTGGCTGCCAACCAGCCCGCCACCGGCCAGGTGCGTACCTCGGCCTTGGACAGGAACGACATCGGCGCCACCATTCCCAGCAGCGGAATGTCGGTCCACGACACATGGTTGCTGACCCACAGCATGGACTGCTGCGGCAACTCACCGTGAACGGTTACGCGAAAGGGCAAGGCGTTGGTCAACCGCGCCATGAAAAACCGCGACCAGCGTTGCCGGCGCACCATCGAGTTGGCCACCCCCAAACGCTCAAATACGCCAAACACACTGGCCATGGTCAAACCCAGGGCCACCACCACCAGCACGCGGGCAATTCGCCCGTACACCCGAAGGCGGCTCATCACATGGCCGCCTTGAAGTGGCGGGCATAACGCGGGCACAGCTCGTCGCGCTTGAGCAGGATGAACACGTCGGCCACCTGGAAGTCTTCGTCCCAGCACGGTTCGCCGCAAATCTTCGCGCCCAGGCGCATATAGGCCTTGAGCAGGGGCGGCATTTCGGCGATGACGTTGGATGGCAGGTCCAGCGCTGGCAGCGGTTTTTTCGGCTCGGCCCGCAGGTGTTCGTTGCACAGGTAGCGTTCGCGCAGGCGCTGCATGATCGCGTGGGCCTGGATGCCGCCGTCGTGCATCGGGATGCTCGCGCAGCCCATCAGGTAGCTGTAGCCGCCCTGGTTGAGCACTTCGGCCAACTCGCCCCACAACACCGCGATGGTGCCGCCGTTGCGGTAGGCGGGGTCGACGCAGGTGCGGCCGATTTCCAGGATCGGGCCTTTGAGGTGCAGCAGGCCGTGGAGGCTGAATTCCTCTTCACTGTAGAAGCGGCCCAGGGTGCTGGCGGCCTGGTGGTCGAGCAAACGGGTGGTGGCGACGAGTCGACCGCTGTTCAAATCCCGCACGCCGATGTGGCTGCAGTGAACATCATAGTCATCCATGTCCAGGCCCAGTTCAGCGCCTTTCAGCTTGGCGTGGAATTCGCCGCTGAACACGTTGAAGCGCAGGGCCTGGGCTTCCTGCAAAGCCTGAGCGCCGATCAGGCGTTCGGCTTGCAGGCGGCGTTCATTGCCGGTGTCGCTGATGCGGGCGATCTGAGTCATGGCGAGTCTCCGAGTGCCGGCCATGGTTGCGGCCGGTCGACTTGTTTGTGCCATGTCAGGCTATGTAGGGCCGGTGTCATCTCCATGAAGTTACGGTGACGCTTAGATGACAGGGGGCTTGGTGGTGGTTTGCAGGGGGGGTGAGTACATATCCGTTATTTAGGTAACGGCCGCTTATGGTTCCGCTCTTACAGCGGGTCACTTTTGGCAAACGCCCCAAAAGTAACCAAAAGGTCTTTGCCCCACCACTCGGTGCCTCGCCCAGGCTCGGCATGCCCGCACTCCGGCCCGGTTCCGCGGGCCGCCGCGACGGGCCATCCATGGCCCGGCGCGGCTAAATCGGCTTCCCTGCCGATTTACCCGCTCCACCGTGCCTACTTGCGGCCATCGTGGTTAACGGGGCCCGCAGATCAAGATCAAAAGCAGATCAAGATCAAAAGCACGCAGCCTCGCTGGTGCTCGACAGCTGCTACGGGCGGGGTGGCTCTGCTTTTCTGTGGGAGCGGGCTTGCTCGCGAAAAACCTGAGAGCGCCGCGTTCATTCAGGATGCCCGCGTCATCGTTAACGACCTTCGCGAGCAAGCCCGCTCCCACATTTTTTGGACCGTGCCCGCTTTAGCTTTTGATTTTGCTCTTCAACACTCAAGCCGGCCGGGAGGCCGCTGTGCTTTTGATCTTGATTTTGATCTTAGGCGCCCCGTTAAACCACGCTGGCCGAACGCAGGCTTTGGAGCGTGGGTAACCTGGCAGGACGCCAGGTTAGCCGTCCTGGGCCAGGGATGGCCCATGACGGCGGCCCACGGTCCAAAGCCGGAGTGAGGGCACTCCGAGCCTAGGCGAGGAGCCGAGTGGTGGGGCAAGAGCGTTTTGCTTACTTTTGCGCTGTTCAAAAGTGAGCCGCTGTAAGAGCGGAACCATAGGCGGCCGTTACCTAAACAACGGATATGTACTCCCCCCAAGGGCCCCGTAACAAAACCGTCATCCCCCTGGGCTAGCCTCGCGGGCTCGAATGTCCTGAGTCTCAAAGTCCATGTTCAAAGGCCTGCTCTACGCCGCGCTGCTGTTCACCCTGACAGCCCACGCCGAACCCTGGCCGGAGAAGGATTGGTCCCAAGGCCTGCCCCTGACCGGCCCAGCCGCCAAGGCCCTGGATGACTACGCCTTCCCACCCCGCGACGACACCACCCGCAAAGGCATCCGCACCGACGCCTTGCTGATCATCCGCGACGGCCAGATCATCTACGAACGCTACGCCGCCCCCACCACCGCCAACACCCCGCACCTCACCTGGTCCATCAGCAAAAGCCTGATGGCCACCGTGCTCGGCGTGGCCTTCGGCGAAAACCGCTTCAAACTCACCGACCCCGCCGCGCGCTTTTACCCGCCGATGAAACAACACCCCGGCGTGACCATGGCCGACCTCCTGCACTGGGCCTCAGGCCTCGACTGGCAGGAAGACTACGAATTCGCCCCACTGAAATCCTCGGTGGTCGCAATGCTCTACACCCGCGGCCGCCACGACATGGCTGAATTCACCGCCGACACCGCCACCTTCAGCGCCCCCGGTCAGGCATTCCGCTATTCCAGCGGTGACAGCAACCTGCTATCCGCCACCCTAAAAGGCATGCTCGGCCACAAGGCCTACGTCGACTACCCATGGACCGCCCTGTTCCAGCCGCTGGGCATCCGCAACGCCACCTGGGAAAGCGACGCCGACGAAACCTTCGTCGCCTCTTCATACGCCTACCTCACCGCCCGCGACCTGGCACGCGTCGGCCTGCTGATGCAGCGCGACGGCCGCTGGGGTGATCGCCAGTTACTGCCCAAGGAGTGGGTCACGTTCAACCGCCAACCCTTCGACCGCTACAAACCCGGCCAGGACGAAGCCGTCCCCGGCGGCCAATGGTGGCTCAACCGCGAAGTGCAAGGCGCCGCCAAACCCTGGCCAGACGCGCCCGCCGACACCTTCGCCGCTCTTGGCCATTGGGGCCAGGCCCTCTACGTGGTGCCCGATGAACACCTGGTGATCGTGCGCTACGGTGATGACCGCGACGGTAGTTATCGCCACAACGAACTCCTCAAACGCGTCCTTGCGGCGGTGCAACCATGATCCGCCGTCATCCTTTCATCAGCCTGTTGATCCTGCTGCTGCTCGTGTTGCTCGGCTGGGTCTGGCACGAGCGGGTCAACCTGCAAGCCTTCCCCGACATCATCGCCGCCTACACCGCCAAGGAGTACTGCTCTTGCCGTTACGTGGAAGGCAATCCTGCTGATTATTGCCTGGGTTATGTGAAGCAATACGTGCCCACCAGCGCCTTCGCCGACAACCCGGAAAAACACCGGGTGACCGCCAGCGGCCTGGGCCGTACCCACAGTGCCCAATGGCTGGGCCAACGCGAGGGCTGCCGCCTCACGCCCTGATACGCGGATTTACAGGCTGTCGCGCTTCCTGTGGCGAGGGGGCTTGTCCCCCGTTGGGTTGCGCAGCGGCCCCAAAACCTGTCGCCGCGTCTTACCTGAAAAAATGAGTCGCTTTGATGGGGCTGCTTCGCAGCCCAACGGGGGACAAGCCCCCTCGCCACAAGGGTCTCACCGGCTGCAGGTCTATTGTTCCGTGCTGAGGTTCCACAGGGTGGAACCACCTTTGATTGTCCTCCTGCGCACATCGCGGTTATCTGGCGGTGTGCAACGAAAAAGAACGGGAACACCCGCCTGCGAGGAGAATCACCATGAGCCCACACCAGCACATCCTGGATTGGCTGAGCGATGTCGCCAGCGACCTGCACGCCGTGCGTCAGGACATTCACGCCCACCCCGAACTGGGCTTTGAAGAAAACCGCACTTGCGCCCTCGTGGCGCAATCTCTCAGAAGCTGGGGCTATGAAGTCCACACCGGCATCGGCCAGACCGGCGTGGTCGGCGTGCTGCGCAATGGCAGCAGCGCGCGCAAGCTGGGGATTCGTGCCGACATGGACGCCTTGCCGATCATCGAAAACACCGGTGCCAGCTACAGCAGCCAACACGCCGGTTGCATGCACGCCTGCGGCCACGACGGCCACACCACCATGCTGCTGGGCGCCGCCCGTTACCTGGCCGCGACCCGGCAGTTCGACGGTACCCTGAACCTGATTTTCCAGCCCGCCGAAGAAGGCCAGGGCGGCGCCGAAGCCATGCTCGCCGACGGCTTGCTGGAGCGTTTTCCCTGCGATGCACTGTTCGGCATGCACAACATGCCGGGCTTGCCCGCCGGCCATCTGGGCCTGCGGGTCGGGCCGATGATGGCCTCCCAGGACCTGCTCACCGTGACCCTCGAAGGTGTCGGCGGCCACGGCTCCATGCCGCACCTGACGGTGGACCCGCTGGTGGCCGCCGCCAGTATGGTCATGGCGTTGCAGACCGTGGTGGCGCGCAATATCAATGCCCAGGAAGCCGCCGTGGTGACTGTCGGTGCGTTGCAAGCGGGCCAGGCGGCCAACGTGATTCCCCAACAAGCACTGTTGCGTCTGAGCCTGCGTGCCCTGGATGCGAACGTGCGTGAGCTGATGCTGGAGCGGGTCAAGGCGATCATCCTGACCCAGGCCGCGAGCTTCGGCTGCACCGCGCAGATCGAACATCGGCCGGCCTATCCGGTGCTGGTCAACCATCCCGAAGAAACCGAATTCGCTCGCCAGGTCGGCGTCGCCTTGCTCGGCGAAGATGCTGTCGATGGCAACACCAACAAGCTGATGGGCAGCGAAGACTTCGCCTGGATGCTGCAACGCTGCCCCGGCAGCTACCTGTTTATCGGCAACGGCGTCTCGCGGCCGATGGTCCACAACCCCGCCTATGACTTCAACGACGACATCCTGTTGATCGGCGCCGCCTACTGGGGCGCGCTGGCCGAGAGCTGGCTCAAGCCCGCCTGACGACCTCTTTTTTCTGCCGCTGGACCCTTTCCCAACAGGTTGAATGGAGTGTTCCTCATGCAGACTTCAAAGCAGGGCGTTTCGCGCACCCGCCAGGTAGTGGCGGCGGTGATCGGTAATGCGCTGGAATGGTATGACTTCATCGTTTACGGCTTTCTCGCCAGCATCATCGCCCGGCAGTTTTTCCCGTCGGAGGATGAATACGCCTCGCTGCTGATGGCCCTGGCCACGTTTGGCGTCGGCTTCTTCATGCGCCCGGTGGGCGGGATTCTGCTGGGCATGTATTCGGACCGCAAAGGCCGCAAGGCTGCGATGCAACTGATCATCCGGCTGATGACCATCTCCATCGCCCTGATCGCTTTCGCCCCCAGCTACGCCGCCATCGGCATGGGCGCGCCGATGTTGATCGTGGTCGCGCGCATGCTTCAGGGCTTTGCCACCGGCGGCGAATATGCCAGTGCCACGGCGTTCCTGGTGGAAAGCGCGCCGGCCCATCGCAAGGGGTTGTACGGTTCCTGGCAGTTGGTGGGGCAGTGCCTGGCAGTGTTCGGCGGCGCGGCGATGGTGGCGTTGGTCACGCACTTCTTCGAGCCGCACACCCTTGAAGTATGGGGCTGGCGTCTGCCGTTCATCTTCGGTTTGCTGATCGGTCCGGTGGGTTTGTGGATCCGTCGGCACATGGAAGATCCCGAGGAATTTATCGAGGCGCGCAAACAGGCCAAGGGCGCGGCACCGAGCTTGATGGACGTCATCCGCGATCACCGCCGCAGCATCCTCGTGTCGATGGGCCTGGCCTGCGGGGCAACAGTGTCGTTCTACGTGGTGCTGGTGAATATGCCGACCTTCGCCCACAAGAACCTCGGCCTGCCGCTGGACCAGGTGCTGATGGTGCAGATGTTCGCGGTGGCGCTGATGACCGTGGTGATTCCGCTGTCCGGCCTGTTGTCGGATCGGCTGGGTCGGCGTCCGGTATTGATGGCGTTCACCCTGGCGTTTTTCGTGATGGTGTACCCGCTGTATGTGTGGGTCGCGGCGGCGCCATCCATCGAGCGCTTGCTGGTGATGCAGGTGATGTTGTGCACGGCCATCGGCGGCTTTTTCGGCCCGGCACCGACGGCCCTGGCCGAGCAGTTTCCCATCGAAGTACGCTCCACGGGTGTGTCTGTGGCTTACAACGTGGCGGTGATGGTATTCGGGGGCTTCGCGCCGTTGATCGTCACCTGGCTCAGCAAGGTGCTGGGCACGCCGGTAGCCCCGGCATTTTATGTGCTGTTCGCTTGCGTCCTGACGCTGCTGGGCACTTACTGCATGCATGAGGCGCCACGGGCGAAACGACCGGCGCCGTTTTCCAGCGAGGTGAAACCTTGAGTATTGTTGAACTGGATGCCATCGAGCTGTCACGGGCGATTCACGCGCGGCAGGTGTCTTGCCATGAGGTGATGCAGGCGTATCTGGCCCAGGTCGAGCGCTTCAACCCGACGGTGAATGCGCTGGTCTCGCTGCGCTCCCATGAGGAGGTGCTGGCCGAAGCGGCGCAGCGTGATCGCGAGTTGGACCAAGGCCAATCCCGTGGCTGGATGCACGGCATGCCCCAGGCGATCAAGGACCTGGCGGCCACCCAGGGCCTGCGCACCACCCTCGGCTCGCCGCTGTTTGCCGAGCACATTCCTCAAGAAGATGCGATCAGCGTGGCGCGGGTGCGGGCCAGTGGCGCGGTCATCATCGGCAAGACCAACGTACCGGAATTCGGCCTGGGCTCGCAGACCTACAACAGCGTGTTCGGCACCACCGGCAATGCCTATGACCCGCGCCTCGTGGCCGGTGGCAGCAGCGGCGGCGCGGCAGTGGCGCTGGCGTTGCGCATGCTGCCGGTGGCCGATGGCAGCGACATGATGGGCTCGCTGCGAAACCCGGCGGCGTTCAATAACGTATTTGGCCTGCGTCCGTCCCAGGGCCGGGTGCCTCACGGGCCGGCGCCGGAGCTGTTCGTCCAGCAACTGGCCACGGAAGGCCCGATGGGGCGCAGCGTGGCGGATGTGGCGCAGTTGCTGAGTGTGCAGGCGGGGTACGACCCTCGGGTGCCGCTGTCGCTCAAGGAGGATCCGGCGGCATTGGGTGAGCCGTTGCAGCGCGACTTCAAGGGGGCACGCCTGGGCTGGCTCGGGGATTACAACGGTTATCTGCCGATGGAAGATGGCGTGATGAGCCTGTGCGAATCGGCCCTCAAGGACTTCGCCGCGTTGGGTTGCGAAGTCGAGCACTGCCAACCGGATTTCTCCCTGGAGCGCCTGTGGCAGACCTGGCTGGTACACCGCCATTGGCTGATCCAGGGCTCCCTCGGCGCGGCCTACGCTGACCCGCAAAAACGTTCACTGCTCAAGCCCGAGGCGCAATGGGAAGTGCAGGGCGGATTGCAGCTGAGTGCGGCGGACGTTTACCAGGCGTCGGTCAGCCGCAGCGACTGGTACCGCGCCCTCGGCAAGCTGTTCGAACGTTACGATTTCCTGTTGCTGCCCACCGCCCAAGTGTTCCCTTTCGATGCACAACAGCCTTGGCCGCGCCTCGTCGCAGGGCGTGAGATGGACACCTACCACCGCTGGATGGAAGTGGTGATCGGCCCCACGCTGGCCGGTTTGCCGAGCATGAACGTGCCGGTGGGTTTCAACCCCCAGGGCTTGCCCATGGGCCTGCAAATCATCGGCCCGGCCCAGGCGGACAGGGCAGTATTGCAACTGGCATACGCCCACGAACAATTGACCCAGTGGGTGCAGCGGCGGCCGCCTGCTTGCCTCTCGACGACCGGCTGAGTCGCGACGGGCCTGTATCTTGCTGTGAAATCAGATCATCCATCGGCATCAAGGAGATCGACACATGGGCAGCGACGCCGAGACGGGAACCGTACGCTCAGTGGGGCGGGCACTGGCGATCATCGAATTGCTCGGCGAGCATCAGGCGCTGGGGCTGGAAGAGTTGCACTACCTGACTCACTTGCCCAAGGCCACGGTCTCGCGGATGTTGCTGACCTTGCAGGAACAGGGCTGGATCTATCGTGGCCTCAGCGACCGCCGTTACCGCCTGCGGGCCCGGCGCCTGTTTGGCGACACCCAGCAACGTTTCAAGCGTCAACTGGTGGAAAGCGCCGCGCCGTGGCTGCTGGACCTCAGCGAGCGCACCGGGCTGGTGGTGGACCTGTCGAGCTTCGACGGCGAGCGCCTGGAAGTGATGGAAAGCGCGATCCCCACGGTGCTGCGCAAGCTCTACCCGAACAACTGCCAGATCGTCGGCCAGCACGCCAGCCTGTTTCATTCGGCCATGGGCAAGGCGTGCCTGTCGCAACTGTCGACGGATGAAGTGCAGCGCCTGGCCGGCCGTGAGCGGGTGGCGGAGGACGATCAATACCGGGCATGTGAACAATCCCAGCACCAGGGCTTTGGCCAGCGCACCGAAGGCTACTGGGAATACCCGGTGCGCCTGCCGTTCCTGATTCGCGCGGTGGCGTTGCCGGTGCGGGCCAATGGGCGGTTGGTGGGCAGCATGGCGCTGCATTGGCCGATGGATCAGGCTCCGGTGGAGCGGGTGCTGAGCCTGCACCTGGCCAGCCTGGAATCGACCATTCGCGATGTGCAGCAGGCGTTGGCCTGACCACCGTTCCCCCGTAGGAGCGAGCTTGCTCGCGAAGAACTCACAGGCACCGCGTTCATTCAGAATGCCCGCGTCATCGTTGGCAACCTTCGCGAGCAAGCTCGCTCCTACAGGAGGTCTTTGTTACTGTTCGCCCAGGTTTTTTGCCCCAAGAGTCTTTATGTCCCTGCTCAAACCCCTGGCCTTCCTGTTGCTGGCCGCTGCCGCCGTGCCTGCCCACGCCGACTGGTACCTGGACAACGAGTCCTCGCGCCTGTCGTTCGTCACCACCAAAAATACCGACATCGCCGAAGTGCAGCGCTTTCTGGTGCTGCATGGCAAGGTCGACAGCAAAGGCGCGGCGCAGTTGGAAGTCGAGCTGGAGTCGATCAACAGCGGTATTCCGCTGCGCGACGAGCGCATGCGCAATGAGCTGTTCGAGATCAAGACCTTCCCGGACGCGGTGATCAACGCGCAAATCAACCTGCAACCGATCAACGACCTGGCCCCCGGCGCGCAATACGAGCTGCGCCTGCCGCTGTCGGTGACGCTCCACGGCAAGACCCAGACCTACAGCGCCGAGCTGCTGGCGACCCGCCTGGATGACCGACGCTTTCAAGTGGTGACGTTGGAACCGTTGGTGGTGCATGCCGAGGATTTCGATTTGCTGCCGGGTGTGGCCGCGTTGCGCAAGGCCGCCGGGTTGTCGCAGATCAGCCTGTCGGTACCGGTGGGCGCGGTACTGATTTTCACGGCGCGCTGACATGAGCGGCGCAGTGTTCCCGTGGCGCAGCGCCAACCGTTTCGAGTTGATGATCGACGGTCCGAGTTTCTTCCCGCGCATGTTGGAGGCTATCGCCCAGGCCGAGCAACAGGTTGCGCTGGAGCTGTATCTGGTGGAGGCGGGGGCGTGTGCCGAGGCGATGGTTCAGGCCTTGGTCGGGGCGGCCGAGCGTGGCGTGCGGGTGCGTTGCCTGTTCGATGACTATGGCAGCCTGGCGTTTACCCTGGGCCTGCGTCGACGGTTGATCGACGCCGGGGTGGACCTGCGTTTCTACAACCGCTTGAGCTGGCGCCGCTGGATGCGCAACCTCTACCGCGACCACCGCAAGCTGTTGCTGATCGACCAGACCGTCGCCGTGGTCGGCGGCACCGGTGTGACGGATGAATTCTGGACGCCCGGGGAAGACGCCGCCGACTGGCACGAAGTGATGGTGCAGATTCGTGGCCCGCTGGTGCTGGATTGGCAGGCGTTGTTTGATCGCCAATGGCTGGCGAACGATGATCGTAGAGCCTGGAAACCGGCCACGCATTTTGGCCTGCCACGTTTGCCCAAGGTGCCGGCGACAGGACCGGGGCTGGGGCGTGTGGCCTATGCGGATGCTCGTCAGCATCGGGATATTTTGCAGTCACTGATCCGCGCGCTGAACAGCGGCCACCAGCGTATCTGGCTGGCCACCCCGTATTTCCTGCCGACCTGGAGTGTACGGCGTGCCCTGCGCCGGGCGGCGGGGCGCGGAGTGGATGTGCGCTTGCTGTTGACCGGGCCGCGTACCGATCACCCGTCGGTGCGGTATGCCGGGCACCGTTACTACCCGCGTTTGCTCAAGTCCGGGGTGCAGATCTTTGAATACCAGCCGTGCTTCCTGCACCTGAAAATGGTGTTGGTGGACGATTGGGTGAGTATTGGCTCGTGCAACTTCGACCACTGGAATCTGCGCTTCAACCTGGAGGCAAATCTGGAGGCGCTGGACCCGGAACTGACGTTGGCGGTGGCGGGGAGTTTCGAGAGGGATTTTGCCCAGAGCCAGGCGGTGAGCCTTGAGGCGTGGCGGTCGCGGCCATTGTGGCGGCGGGTGAAGCAGCGGGTGTGGGGGTGGATTGATCGGTTGGTGGTTAACCTGCTGGACCGAAGAGGTTAAGGACTACGCAGGTCACTGTAGGAGCGAGCTTGCTCGCGAAGAACTTGACGACGCCGCGTTCATTCAGAACGCCAACGTCATCGTTAACCACCTTCGCGAGCAAGCTCGCTCCTACAGGGGTGTGTATTTAGAGCAGTTCGAAGCTCTGCTGCTTCACATCCTGGGAATCCAACCCGATCTGCACATTGAACTCGCCCGGCTCAGCCGCGAACTTCAGTTGGGTGTTGTAGAACTTCAAGTCTTCCTCGGTGATGGTGAAGTGCACCGCGCGCTCTTCGCCAGCCTTGAGCATGACCTTCTGGAAGTTCTTCAATTCCTTGACCGGGCGGATCATCGAGCCGGCCACGTCCTGGATGTACAGCTGCACCACGGTTTCGCCATCGACCTTGCCGGTGTTTTTCACCACCACGGTGGCGTCGAGCTTGCCGGTCTTGTTCAGGGTGGTGGACGACAGCGCCATGTCTGAAAGGCTGAAGCGGGTGTAGCTCAAGCCATAACCAAACGGAAACAGCGGCCCGGTGGTGTCATCGAAGTACTGGGAGGTGTAGTTGCCCGGCTTGCCCGGGGTAAACGGCCGGCCGATGCTCAGGTGGTTGTAGTAGGTCGGAATCTGCCCCACCGAACGCGGGAAGGTGATCGGCAGCTTGCCCGACGGGTTGTAGTCACCGAACAGCACGTCAGCAATCGCGTTGCCGCCTTCGGTACCGGCGAACCAGGTTTCGAGGATCGCGTCAGCCTGTTCGTTCTCTTCCACAATCGACAGCGGACGGCCGTTCATCAACACCAGCACCAGCGGTTTGCCGGTGGCTTTCAAGGCCTTGATCAGGTCGCGCTGGCTCTGTGGGATGCTCAGGTCGGTGCGGCTTGACGACTCGTGGGACATGCCACGGGATTCGCCCACGGCGGCAACCACTACGTCGGCGTCTTTGGCTGCCTTGACCGCTTCGTCGATCATCGCCTGGGACGAGCGCGGGTCATCCACCACTTCCGGGGCATCGAAGTTCAGGAAGTTGAGGTAGTCGACGACTTTCTTGTCATTGGTGATGTTGGCGCCACGGGCATAGATCACTTTGCCTTTTTCGCCGATCACGGCATTCATGCCGTCCAGCAGGGTCACCGATTGCGCGGGTTTACCGGCAGCGGCCCAGCTGCCCATCATGTCGATCGGCGCCTTGGCCAGCGGGCCGACCAGGGCGATGGTCGCGCTCTTTTTCAGCGGCAGGGCGTTGTTCTGGTTTTTCAGCAGCACCAGGCTGCGGCGTGCCACGTCACGTGCGTCGGCGCGGTGCAGGCGGCTTTCGGCGTAGGTGTCGACCGGGTCATCCTCGGCCTTGCCGATGCGCAGGTACGGGTCGGCGAACAGGCCCATGTCGTACTTGGCGCCAAGCACTTCGCGCACGGCGTTGTCGATATCGCTCTGCTCGATCTCGCCGGATTTCAGCAGGCCGGGCAATTCCTTGCCGTAGAGCGAGTCGTTCATGCTCATGTCGATGCCGGCCTTGATCGCCAGCTTGGCGGCTTCACGCCCGTCCTTGGCCACGCCGTGCTTGATCAGCTCGAAGATCGCGCCATGGTCGCTTACGGCCAGGCCCTTGAAGCCCCAGTCCTTGCGCAACAGGTCGTTCATCAGCCAGGTGTTGGCGGTGGCCGGCACGCCGTTGATCGAGTTCAGCGCAACCATCACGCTACCGGCACCGGCCTTGATCGCGGCGTGGTAGGGCGGCAGGTAGTCCTGGTACATCTTGACCGGGCTCATGTCGACCACGTTGTAGTCGCGACCGCCTTCCACCGCGCCATACAGGGCGAAGTGCTTGACGCTGGCCATGATGCTGTCGGCCTTGGCGGGGCTGGTGCCCTGGAAGGCCTTGACCATGACTTCGGCAATGCGCGAGGTCAGGTAGGTGTCTTCGCCAAAACCTTCGGACGTACGGCCCCAGCGCGGGTCGCGGGAGATGTCGACCATCGGTGCAAAGGTGATGTCGAGGCTGTCGGCGGCGGCTTCCTGGGCGGCGACGCGCCCGGATTGGCCGATGGCGTCCATGTCCCAGCTGGAGGCCAGGGCCAGGCTGATGGGGAAAATCGTGCGGTGGCCGTGGATCACGTCATAGGCGAAGAACATCGGGATCTTCAGCCGGCTGCGCATGGCCGCGTCCTGCATCGGACGGTTTTCCGGGCGGGTGATCGAGTTGAAGGTACCACCGATGCGACCGGCGGCGATTTCCTTGCGGATCAGCTCGCGGGGCATTTCAGGGCCGATGCTGATCAGGCGCAACTGGCCGATCTTTTCATCGAGGGTCATTTGCTTGAGCAGGTCACTGACGAAGGCGTCTTTGTCCTTGAGTACTGCGGGCTTTGTTTCGGCAAATACGGAATGAGTGGCCAAACTGACAACAAGGCCCAGCAAACACAGCTTCTTCATGAAAATCCTTTCTCGCAGCCTTGGGACCGGAGAGCGTCTATTGTTGTTCGGGTGTTGTTCAGATAAATGCAGCACACTTCTGAACTCTTATTGGCGCTGGGCATCTTTTAGCTGATTGGCTCGATGCAATCCAGTGGGTGGTGGCGGATTATGCCCTAAGCCCGTAGCTAACGCGTCAGTCGGTACATTTCATAGGTTTGGCAGGAGAAACACCATGCAAGCAGCACAAGGTTACCGTTGGGGCTGGAAGGCCGTGGCATTGATACTGGTGAGCACCGTGCTGAGCGGTTGCGGCATCAACAAGATCCCGACCCTGGATGAACAGGCCAAGGCGGCCTGGGCCCAGGTGCAGAACCAGTACCAGCGGCGCGCCGACCTGATCCCCAACCTGGTGGAAGTGGTCAAGGGCTACGCCGCCCATGAACAGGACACCCTGACCGCCGTGATCGAAGCGCGGGCCAAGGCCACCTCGATCCAGGTGGACGCCAGCACCCTCGACAACCCGGAAAAACTCAAGCAGTTCCAGCAAGCCCAGGACGGCTTGAGCGGTGCACTCAGCCGCTTGATGGTGGTGTCCGAGCGTTACCCGGACCTGAAGGCCAACCAGAACTTCCTGGCCCTGCAATCGCAGCTTGAAGGCACCGAAAACCGCATCGCCGTGGCCCGTCGCGACTTTATCCAGGCGGTACAGGCCTACAACACCGAGATCCGTACCTTCCCGGGTCGCCTGTGGCACAGCGTGATGTACAGCGACTTGCCGGTCCGCGCCAACTTCGAGGCCACCAGTGCCGATGCCGATAAAGCGCCGCAAGTGAAATTCTGATGGGCAAGCGCGCTTGGTTGCTGGCGGCGGTGCTGCTGGCCTTTAGCCTGACCGCCCAGGCCGCCCTTAACTTTCCGGCCCTGACCGGACGGGTGGTCGACAACGCCCAGATGATCGACCCGGCCGTGCGCGAGCAGCTGACCCAGCAATTGCAGGCGCTGGAGCAGACCAGCGGTGACCAGATCGTGGTGGTCACCGTGCCGGACCTGCAAGGCGTGCCCATTGAAGACTTCGGTTATCAACTGGGCCGCGCGTGGGGCATCGGCCAGAAGGGCAAGGACAACGGCGCACTGCTGATCGTCGCCCGGGATGAGCACAAGATCCGCATCGAAGTGGGTTACGGCCTGGAAGGCGTACTCACCGACGCGCAGTCCTGGGTGATCATCAACCAGGTGATTGCGCCGGCGTTCAAGGCGGGCAACTACAGCAAGGGCATCAGCGACGGCGTGGCGGCGATGCTGCAGGTGGTGGGCGGCGATCCGCTGGCGGTACCGGCGCATGTGTCCGAGGCCAACTTCGCCAAGCAAAACCCGGGCATTTCCATTGGTCTGTTCATCCTGTTGCTGGCGGTGCTGTGGCTGTGCAATCGCATGGGCCTGCCCGTTGGCGCTATCCTGCTGGCGATTCTCAGCAGCAGCGGTCGCGGCGGTGGGGGAGGCGGCGGTGGCGGTGGCTTCAGGGGCGGCGGCGGTGGTTTCGGTGGCGGTGGCGCCTCGGGCGGCTGGTAATGACAATAACGAGAGAGCATCAACAACCATGGCATTACTGAGTCAACACGAGCAACGCCAGGTCGCCGAGGCGATCGCCCGGGTCGAGCAACAGACCGACGCCGAACTGGTGACCGTGCTCGCGGCCCGCGCCGACGACTACGCCTACATCCCGCTGTTGTGGGCCAGCCTGGTGGCGCTGGTGGTGCCCGGGATCATTCACTACCTGTCGGGCTGGCTGACCATGTACACCTTGCTGCTGGCGCAGTGGGGCACGTTCGTCGTGCTGTGCCTGGTGTTCCGGTTGCCCAGGGTCACCACGCGGCTGATTCCGCGCTCGGTACGCCACTGGCGCGCGTCCAACCTGGCACGGCGGCAGTTTCTCGAGCAGCATCTGCACCACACACTGGGCAGTACCGGGGTGCTGATTTTTGTCAGTGAGGCCGAGCGGTATGTGGAAATCCTGGTGGACAAGGGCATTTCCAGTCGCCTGGATGACAGCAGTTGGGATGCGATCGTCAGGCAGTTCACCCAGCAGGTGAAGCAAGGCCAGACGTTGGCCGGGTTTATCAGCTGCATTGAAGCCTGCGGGGTGTTGCTCAAGGAGCATGTGCCGGTGACCCACGCGCGCAATGAGCTGCCGAATCGGTTGGTGGTGTTGGAGTAGTGTAAAATTCCCGGCATTCCCTGCCCGAGGCGTTTTTGTTCATGTCTGCCACCGCTAAACCTGCCAGCCCCGCGCCGAATCACCACGCGCAGTTCCTCGAACTGCTGAGCGCGAGCCTTGAGCAAAACGCCTTTATCAAGCTGGTGCTGGCCAAGTACGTCGGCACCGAGCCTGATCTTCAGAAGCTGATCATCAAACAGCTGACGGTCAAGGATCAGCCTTGCCTGTCCTTCGTCTACCGCTACAAGACCCGCGATATCACCAAGAACTTCTCCCTGGCTGACGGCGTAGCGGCGATTGCCGAGCTGTTGCCGGCCTCGTTCAAGAACGCGCACCTGCTGTCGGTGACCGACGAAGCCCAGCTGGAATACAGCAAGAAGAACAAAAGCTCGCTGTTCAAAAGCAAGCCGCAACAATTGCGCGAAGCACCGTCTGCCGAGCACAACCGCGAGAAGAATCGCTTTCTGGACCTCTCCCGGCCCTTTCTTGCCGACCTTGGCGTGACCAACGCCAGGCACGAGCTGATCCCGGCGATGTCGCGCAAGTGGAAGCAGATCAACAAGTTCATCGAAGTGTTCAGCCATGCGCTGACCACGTCCCCGCTGAAGCTGGACCAGCCGGTGCGGGTCGCGGACTTTGGTTCGGGCAAGGGCTACCTGACGTTTGCGATCCACGACTACTTGCGCAACACCCTCAACGCCGAGGGTGAAGTGACCGGTGTGGAACTGCGCGAAGACATGGTGACCCTGTGCAACAACGCCGCCGCCCGCCTGGACCACCCGGGGCTGGTGTTCAAGTGCGGGGATGTGCGCAGCGTCGCGCCCAGCGAACTGGACGTAATGATCGCCCTGCATGCCTGCGACATCGCCACCGACTACGCGATTCACACCGGCATCCGCTCCGGTGCGTCGATCATCATGTGCTCGCCGTGCTGCCATAAGCAGATTCGCCTGCAGATCCAGAGCCCGGCGCTGCTCAAGCCGATGCTGCAATACGGCCTGCACCTGGGCCAGCAGGCGGAAATGGTCACCGACAGCCTGCGTGCGTTGTTCCTCGAAGCCTGCGGCTATGAGACCAAGGTGTTTGAGTTCATCTCGTTGGAACACACCAACAAGAACAAAATGATCCTTGCCGTGAAGCGCGCCGAACCGGTGGATAACGCGCAACTCCTGGTGAAAATCCAGGAGCTCAAGGCGTTCTACAACATCACCGAACATTGCCTCGAAACCCTGCTGCGGTCGGACGGTTACCTCGCCTGAGTACGACGCAAATCAAACATGTGGGAGCGGGCTTGCTCGCGAAAGCGGTGTGTCAGTCACCTGATGTATCAACTGATCCACCGCATTCGCGAGCAAGCCCGCTCCCACATTAGACTGCGCTGGGTTTGGGAGCTGGCGCAGGCTTCACGCTGGTCTTGCGCCCCAACATCACCGTCACAATCACCCCGCAGGCAAACAGCCAGGTAATCGGCTCGATGTGTTCACCAAAAAACAGCGCGGAAAACGCGATGGTGAAAAAGATCTGCAACAGCTGAATCTGGCTGACCCGGGCGATGCCACCCATGGCCAATCCGGCGTACCACGCAAAGAACCCCAGGAACTGCGAAAACAGCGACACATAACCGAACGCCCACCAGGTGCGCATGGAAATCGGCCCTTCGTGTTGCAGCGCCAGGTACGCCACCGGTCCGATCAATACCGGCGTCGACAGCACCAGCGCCCAGCAGATTACCTGCCAGCCGCCCATCTCCTTGGCCAACCGGCCGCCTTCTGCGTAACCCAGGCCACCCACGGCAATCGCCCCGAGCATCAACAGGTCGCCCGCCTGGATGCTGCCGGCTCCGGTGATCAACGCATAACTCAGCACCAGCGCACTGCCCAGCGCCGCGCAGGCCCAGAACGCCTTCGATGGCCGCTCATGGGACAACCACGCCGCATACAGCGCCACGCACAGCGGCTGCAAACCGTTGACCAGTGCGCCATGGGACGCGGGCAAGGTTTGCATGGCCCAGGCCGACAGCACCGGAAAGCCCAGGATTACCCCGGCAATCACCAGCGTCAGCCCGCGCATCTGGCGCCAGGTGGGCCAGCGCTCGCGGCGCCATAGCAACAGCGCCGCCGCCGGCACCGCTGCAAACAACGCCCGGCCCAGGCCATTGAGCAGCGGGTGGATTTCCTGCACCACGATACGGGTGAAGGGCAGGGTGAGGCTGAAGATGACGACGCCGAGCAGGCCGAGGGCCATGCCGGTATTTTCGCGGGAGCTCATGGAAGGAACCAGAATCGAATGGGCCGGAAGTGGACGTTCATCTAGCCACAAAGCCCCGCAAACGCGCGCTTACAGCTGGGTGCAGATTGGACCGTACAGTTTATGTAGGAGCGAGCTTGCTCGCGAAAAACCTGAGAGCGTCGCGGACTGTCTGGCTCCCCGCGTTATCGTTAACGTGCTTCGCGAGCAAGCTCGCTCCTACCGAGGGCCGGTCCGCAATGATGTAGTAGCGGGCCATTACCCGGCTCATCGGCACAGGTCTATCTTGGCTACTCCTGTCTGCCCAACCGTTCAACCGGAGGAATGTCCCATGGCCGCGAAGAAAATCCTGATGCTGGTCGGCGATTACGTCGAAGACTATGAAGTGATGGTGCCGTTCCAGGCGCTGCTGATGGTGGGGCATACCGTGCACGCCGTGTGCCCGGACAAGTCCGCCGGCCAGACCGTGCGCACGGCGATCCACGACTTCGAAGGCGACCAGACCTACAGCGAAAAGCCCGGGCACCTGTTTGCCCTGAACGCGGATTTTGCCAAGGTCGACGCCGCCGACTACGACGCGTTGCTGGTGCCCGGCGGCCGTGCGCCCGAGTACCTGCGCCTGAACGAGAAAGTCCTGCAACTGGTCAAGGCCTTCGATAAAGCTGGCAAGCCCATCGCTGCGGTGTGCCACGGTGCGCAACTGCTGGCCGCTGCCGGCATTCTGGAAGGCCGTGAGTGCAGCGCTTACCCGGCGTGCGGGCCGGAAGTGCGATTGGCGGGCGGTACGTTCATCGATATCCCGGTGACCGACAGCCACGTTCAAGGCAATCTGGTGACGGCACCGGCGTGGCCGGCGCACCCAAACTGGCTGGCGGGCTTCCTCGGGCTGCTGGGCACCAAAATCACCCTGTAAAGCGGAGGTCATCGCCATGTGCGAGCTGTACGTCAAGGCCGACCCGATTCTCTACGAATCCCGCTCGCGCTCCCTGCGCATCTGCGGCGTGGTGACCACCGTGCGCCTGGAAAACCAGTTCTGGGACATCCTCAGCGAAATCGCCGAAGTGGATGGCATGACCACCAATCAGCTGATCGCCAAGCTGTATGAAGAGGTGATGGACTACCGCGGCGAAGTGGTGAATTTTGCTTCGTTTTTGCGGGTGAGTTGCACGCGGTATCTGAGCAGGCAGCGGGTTCACGCCCCAGAGCTCAGCCTTGTGAATACAAGAAATGGCGCGCAGAAGATCTGAATGTGGCAACTCGTTCAATGTGGGAGCCGGGCTTGCCCGCGATGACATAACCTCGGTTTAACTGGCTGACCGAGTCGCCCGCATCGCAGGCAAGCCAGCTCCCACACTGATCGGGTTTCCAAGCCGAATGCTGGTGAAGGGTCAGAAGAACCGCGTCACGCTGATCTTGGCATCCCGGCCTTTAGTGTAGGCGCGGTCGCCGCTCAGGGCCGGGCGGAAGTTGTTGTTGAACAGGTTGTCCACGGTGAAGTTGACTTCGGTGCCCTTGAGGTAAGCCTGTTGCGGCTTCCAGCTGGCGAACAGGCCCTGGGTGTTGTAGCGCTTGTTGCCGTACTGGTCGTAGAACAGGTCGCCGATGCTGGTGCCCGGGCCGCCGGAATACTTGTCGCTTGGCAGGCGGCTGGTGGCGCCGATGAACTGCCCTTGCCAGCCCACCTGCGCATCCAGGCTCGGGATCTTGGTGCCGAGCACGATCACCCATTTGGTCGGCGGAATATCCCGTGCCCAGACGTCCGGGCCCCATGGGTTGGTGTACGCGCCTTCGTGTTTGCCGGTGGTATAGGCGAAGGACACCGAGCCGAACACGTAGGTGGAGTCGTAGAAACTCTCGGCCTCAAAGCCCTTGATGGTCATGCCGCCGATGTTGCGGTAGTTGGACATCGCTCCCGGCGGGCAGGCGCTGGAAATCGTCCCGCCATTGACCGCCTGGTTCTGGCAGCCCACGCCCGTGGCCTTGAAGATCTCGTCTTCGACTTTGTTGTGGAACAGCGTGGTACGCAGTTGCAGGTTGTCGCCGTGGGTGAACACGTCACCGAAGCTGGTGACGTTACCCAGGGTGATGGAGGTGATGCGCTCGGGGTCTAGGTCGAGGCTGGTGGCGGTGCGGCTGCCCAGGCCCTGGACTTCATACTGCTCGTCGATCACCGGGGCGCGCCAGGTACGGCTCCAGTTGGCAAACAGCGCCACGTTCGGGGTGATGGTCCAGTAGGCCGCGAGGCGTGGCGACCAGCCGGTGTAGGTGCGGTCGCTGTAGTCGTGGCCGATGGCCGGGTCCGGGTTGCTGTAGTACGGCGCATCGTTGGCTTCGCCGCGGTTGCGCACATGGTCATAGCGCATCGACGGGGTAATGGTCACATCGCCCAGCGTCACCGCGTCCTGGATAAAGAAGCTGTTGGTGTCGACCTTGCCGTGGGGCATGAAGCCCGGCTGGAAGTGCCCGTAGTTGTATTTCGGGGTGTTGTAGGTGGTGCCGGGCATCCACATTTCGGTTTCCCGGGTGTGCTTGCGGATCTGTACGCCGGTGGTCACGGCGTGTTGCAACGCACCGGTGGAAAACAGGCTGACGTTGCGTACGTCGAGGTTCTTGTCGTTGTAGGAGGTGTCCATCTTGCGCCCGCCAGTGGCCAACTGGAAAAACGCCGTGGCGTCTCGCTCGTCGGTCTGATCGGTATTGGATTCGGAATACTTGATGGTCAAGTCCACCAGCGGGTTATTCATCGGCTGGTATTCGTACTTGCCGGACCAGGTGGTGTCGACGGTATTGCGGTTGGCCAGGAAGCGTTTCAGCGCGGCTTCGTAGCCATAGCGGTCGATGTTGGCCTGGGTCGGCGGCGTCGGGTAGCTGGCGGCAGAGAAGGGCGTCCAGCGCTGGCTGTTGGAGCGCGAATACGACAGGCCAAGGCTTTGCTCATCGGTGAAGTGAGCATTGAACTTGAACAGTTTGCCGTCCACATTCTGGGCGCTGTTGGGCAGGCGCTTGGGGTTGATCGGGTACTGGTTGTTGTCGTTGGGCAGGGTGGCGGCCAGCTTCATGTCGCCGCCGTCGCGTTGGGTCAGGTAGGCCAGGGCGTCGAAGCGCCCGTCATCGGTACGCCCGTAGACCGCGCTGCTATAGACCTGTTCATGGTCGTTGCTGGAGTAGCCGTATTTGAGCATGGCGCCGCTGTTGCGGCCGTCCTTGAGCAGGTCCGGGGCATCCTTGGTGGTCATGTTGACGGTACCGCCAAAGCCGCCGTTGCCGCTGAAGGGCGAGTTGGGGCCTTTCTCCACTTCGATACTTTTGATCAGCTCGGGCTCGATAAACACGGTGCCCTGCTGGTAGCGCTCAAAGCCGCTTTTGGTGGCGCCATCGACGGTCAGCGGCACGTCTTCGGCGTCGCCGAAACCCCGGATGTTGATGGTCTGGCCGCCGGGCTTCAGGGAGCCGCCCTGGCTGATACCGGGCAAGGTTTGCAGCAGGCTGGGGATGTTATTGGACTGGTAGCGGTCGATGTCGGCCTGGCTCAGGGTGGAACGGCCGACGGTGGTGGAGTCCACCTCGTTACCGGTGCCGATCACGCTCAGGGCCTCCAGCTGGATCGCGCTGCTGTTGGTGGTCTTGCCTTCTTCGGGCCGTACCACGTAGGTGCTGCCGACCTTGAGCAACACGAACTCGCCGTCCTTGAGCAAGGTGCGAATCGCCACTTCCGGTGTGAAGTCGCCATTGAGGGCCGGCGCCTGGACGTTTTTCAGCAGCGCTTCATCGAACAGCAGCTGGATTTTCGCCTGCTGCGCCACCTGGCTCAGGGACGCAGCCAGGGACTGGGCCGGCAATTGCAGCTTGAACGACTCAGCCTGGGCACTCA
Organism: Pseudomonas sp. 32A; assembly: GCF_052682255.1. Lineage (NCBI taxonomy): Bacteria > Pseudomonadati > Pseudomonadota > Gammaproteobacteria > Pseudomonadales > Pseudomonadaceae > Pseudomonas > Pseudomonas sp. 32A. The sequence continues at coordinate 1,277,744 of NZ_JBQYLY010000001.1, forward strand.
GGCTGAAGGCCAGGCAGGCGGCAATGGCGGTGGGTCGAAGAAACAGGTGCTGAACGTGGCAAGGCGCGCGAAACATGTAATCCCCCGGAGTAGCCAAATGGCCAGAAAGGTGTGCGTATCAAACGCAGACCCGAGGAAGACGCGGCAGGAAAAATAATCCTCACATGCGAATGCAAAATATTCTCAAATGAGCGTATCGAGGGACTATTTTCGAGGCTCAATCCTGATATTGCCGTCGGCCAGGGCCACGGTTTTTACCGGCAGCAGGGCGGGCAGGGCGTTGAGCAGGGCGTCCGGATCATTCACGTCCAGATTGCCCGAGACTTTCAACTGCGCCACCGCGCTGTCCACCAGCAACGGCGCCTGTGGCCGGTACAGGCTTAACTCGTCCATCAGGCTGGCCAGCTCGCGATTACGAAACGACACATGCCCGCCGCGCCAATCGGCGACCTCGCCGGCAGTGAGGGTTTGCTGCTGCAGCGTGCCCTTGGCATAACTGAACGTAGCGCGCTGATCGGCGCCGAGCAGGGTGGCCGGCAGCCTGGCATCCGGATCGAACGCCACTTGCCCGTGGGCCACGCTGACCACCAGTTGTTGCTTGCTGCGCCGCACATCAAAGCCGGTGCCGACCACTCGCACATTGGCTTCGCCGGCCTGCACGTACAGTGGACGTTCCTTATCGGGTGCCACCTCGATATACAGCTGGCCCTGATCCAGATGCACGATGCGCTGGTGACTGCTGAAGTCCACCCGCAGGCGCGTGTTGGCGTTGACGTACAAGGTGCTGCCATCGGGCAGATGCAAGGTGCGCATCCCTTTGGCATGGGCCGCGACCTGGGCGTGGAACAGCTCGCGCGGGGCGCCGAGGTTGCTCGTCAGCAGGGCACATACCAGGGCGGCAGCCACCGCCAGGGCCGGGCGCCAGGCGGGTGTCTTGCGCAGGGGCAGCGGTGTGGGTTTGTTCAGTTGCTGCAACTGGGCCAGGTCGGCCCACAGCTGTTCGAATTCGGCATAGGCACGGGCATGGGCCGGCTCGGATTGCCAGGCGGCAAACGCCTTGCGGTCGGCGCGGCCCGTGTCATTGCGGTTGCGCGCAAACCAGCTGGCGGCCTGGGCATCGATGGAGTCGCTGGCCTCGATGTCACAGGTGTCGATATCGCTCAGGCGGGTCATTCTGGCTGCTCCTTGCCCTGGTCTTGTTGAAGTCGCTGCTTGCAATGCAGCAGGGCAAAAGCGATGTGCTTTTCCACCATGCTGACCGAGACGCCCATGCGCTCGGCGATCTGCGCCTGGCTCAGGCCTTCGAAGCGATGCAGCATAAGGGCTTCTCGTCTTCTGGGCGAGAGTTCAGAGAGGACTTCTTTCAACTGTTCCAGGCGTTGCAGGCGTTGCGCGGCGGCCATGGGATCGTCTCGCGAGTCGCTGACAGGCTCGGCATCCAGTTCGGCCTGTTGCTGGTGGACGGTGTGCCGCACCTTTTGTTTGCGCCAGTGATCGCGCAGCAGATTGCGCGCCATCTGGAACAGAAACGCCCGTGGCTGCTCGACCTGAGCCCGGTCGCGGTAGTCCAGCCATTGGGTGAAGACATCCTGGGTCATGTCCGCCGCGTCGCTGGCGTTGTCCGTGCGCTTGCGCAGGAAATGCAGGATATCTGCATAAAACCCGCGAAAGGCATCGGCCGACAGCGGGTCGGGCTTGAGACGAGACATGGATATCCTTCTTGACGAAGCACGACGTGGAAAAGTCGCGAATGATATCGAGAATTATTGTCATTTGTCTCTATTGAAATTCTACGCAGGGATGCGGACCAAATGTGGGAGCGGGCTTGCTCGCGAAGGCGGTGAATCAGTCGACATATTAATTGCCTGACCCACCGCTTTCGCGAGCAAGCCCGCTCCCACATTTGGATTGCGTTTCAGCGCAACAGGGTCAGTAGCGCTTGCAGCTGAACACGGCCAGCCTCACCCAACGGGAACACCGGCAACCGTGGGTCACCCGACTCCAGCCCCGTCAGCCGCAAACCGGCCTTGATCGTCGCCGGCAAGCCGCCTTTGAGGATGAAGTCCAGCAGCGGCAACTGCCGATAGAACAGCTCCCGCGCTTTCTCCAAGTCATTGGCCAACACGGCTTCATACAAATCCAGGTTGAGCTGCGCAATCAGGTTCGGTGCCGCCGTGCACCATCCCTTCGCCCCTGCGGCAAACGCCTCCAGTGCCAGCGGATTGCAGCCGTTGTAGAACGGCACTTGGCCCTCGCTGCGCCGATGCAACTGGTGCATGCGCTGAATATCCCCGGTGCTTTCCTTGACCATGGTCACGTTGTCGACGCTGTTAACGATGCGCAGGATCAAGTCCACCGACATGTCGGTGCCACTGGTGGCCGGGTTGTTGTAGAGCATGATCGGCACACCGATGCTGTCGCCGATAGCCGCATAGTGAGCGAGGATTTCCGCCTCGCTGAGTTTCCAATACGAGGCCGGCAACACCATCACCACGTCGGCACCGTGGGCTTCGGCAAACTGCGCGCGACGCACGGCCTTGGCGGTGGTCAGGTCGGAGACGCTGACGATGGTCGGCACGCGTTTGCCCACTTTCTGGAGGCTGTAAGCGGCGACTTCATCCCACTCTGCATCGCTGAGGTAGGCGCCTTCACCGGTGCTGCCCAGCGGGGCGATAGCGTGCACGCCGCTGTCGATCAGGCGGTCGATTGAAAGCCCCAGGGCGTCCAGGTCAATGCGCTGGCCGTCCGCGCTGAACGGGGTAATGGTGTAGCCGATAATGCCGTGAATAGAAGGGCTGGACATGGAAAAGTCTCCGGTCGAAAAAGGGTTTCAGTTCAGGCAATCGGCGTGTTGACGCAGGTTCTGCCGAGCGTAGTAGTTGAACGCGGCGCCATGGCGCTTGGGCTTGGAAATCCAGTCATGGGCTTCGCGGCCCAGTTCCGGCAGGATCGGCTTGATCGTGCCAGCGGCCATCGCCAGCAGCTGCAACTTGGCGGCACGTTCGATCAACTGTGCGATCACACAGGCTTCCTCGATGCTCGCCCCGGTGGACAGTTGGCCGTGGTGAGAAAGCAGAATCGCGCGCTTATCCCCCAGGGCGGCGGTGATGATTTCGCCCTCTTCGTTGCCCACCGGCACGCCGGGCCAGGCTTCTAGGAACGCGCAGTCTTCGTACAAAGGGCAGAGGTCCATGTGCGATACCTGCAGCGGCACTTCAAGCATCGACAATGCAGCGATATGAGTCGGATGAGTGTGGATGATGCAGTTCACATCAGGGCGACCGCGGTACACCCAGCTGTGGAAACGGTTGGCCGGGTTGGGCATGCCATGGCCTTCCAGCACCTCCAGGTCTTCATTGACCAGCAGCAGGTTGCTTGCGGTGATTTCATCGAAACCCAGGCCGAGTTGTTGGGTGTAATAAGTGCCAGGTGCCGGGCCACGGGCGGTGATCTGCCCGGCGAGGCCGGAGTCGTGGCCGTTTTCGAACAGGATCCGGCAGGTCAACGCCAGCTTTTGCCGGTCGGTCCACGTATTATCCGCCAGGGTGTTTTGCATCTGGCTCAGCGCTTGCTTGACCAGTTGGTCTTTCGGGAGTGCTAATGTCTTGGCCATATCAGTGTCCTTGTTCGTCGCAAATGACACTAAAGAGACTATATGACACAAAGTGTCATTGGCAAGCATTCATCATCGCCTCTTTAATGGATTAACCGCTGCACATGTCTATCCGTTTGAAAATACTGAGAAAAAAACTTGGCGTGACCTTGGAGTCGCTCGCGGAAAAATCCGGGATGACCAAGAGTTACCTGTCGAAAGTCGAGCGCGGGCTGAATACGCCTTCGATTGCTGCGGCGCTGAAGTTGGCCAAGGCGTTGAACGTGAAGGTTGAAGAGCTGTTCAGTGAAGACAACGTCAGTCTCGACAGTTACAGCCTGGTGCGTAGTCACGAACGGCAGGCGTTGTCGGGCACCGATGCGTCACCAGGGTATGCGGTGCTGGCGCATCAGGTCAGTGAGCGCAGTTTGTTGCCGTTTATCATTTACCCGCCGGCGGAGTTCACCGACAAGACCTTCAAGGAGCATTTGGGGGAGGAGTTTTTGTTTGTGCATGAGGGCCAGGTTGAGGTGGACTTCATGAGTGAGCGGGTGGTGTTGAATCGGGGGGATGCGTTGCATTTCAATGCGCAGAAGCCCCATCGGATTCGGTCGGTGGGGGAGGTTCAGGCGCAGCTTTTGGTGGTGGTGCATAGCGGGGACGAGTGATGCTGGGGGTGGGGGCATATCCGTTTTTTGGGTGAATTTTGATATTGGTTCCGCTCTTACAGCGGGTCACTTTTGAAAGGAGCCCAAAAGTAACCAAAAGGCTCTTGCCCCACCACTCGGCACCTCGCCTGGGCTCGGTGTGCCCTCACTCCGGCTTTGGACCGTGGGCCGCCGTCATGGGCCATCCTTGGCCCAGGACGGCTAACCTGGCGTCCTGCCAGGTTACCCACGCTCCAAAGCCTGCGTTCGGCCAGCGTGGTTTAACGGGGCGCCTAAGATCAAAATCAAGATCAAAAGCAAAAGCACAGCGGCCTCCCGGCCGGCTTGAGTGTTGAAGAGCAAAAGCCAAATCAAAATCTAAAGCGGGCACGGTCCAAAAAATGTGGGAGCGGGCTTGCTCGCGAAGGTCGTTAACGATGACGCGGGCATTCTGGATGAACGCGGCGCTCTCAGGTTTTTCGCGAGCAAGCCCGCTCCCACAGAAAAGCAGATCTGCTTTTGATCTTGATCTGCGGGCCCCGTTAACCACGATGGCCGCAAGTAGGCACGGTGGAGCGGGTAAATCGGCAGGGAAGCCGATTTAGCCGCGCCGGGCCATGGATGGCCCGTCGCGGCGGCCCGCGGAGCCGTGCCGGAGTGCGGGCATGCCGAGCCTAGGCGAGGCACCGAGTGGTGGGGCAAAGACCTTTTGGTTACTTTTGGGGCGTTTGCCAAAAGTGACCCGCTGTAAGAGCGGAACCATAAGTGGCCGTTACCGCAGCAACGGATATGTACACCTCACCCCACCTACCATCACCGCTCCACTGGCACCGAAAACCCCGAATCCCCCAGCGCATGACTACGCGCATCAAAAAAACGCAACTCCACATCCACCCCCTCAAACAACTCCGCAAAACGCCGCTTCTGCTGCTGAATAAACCCCGCACTGCGCCCAAACACCGAAATCGCCAACATCGTGATCTTCGCCTGCCGAATCGCCTGCACCAGATGCACATCCTGCGCGCCGAGGTGATGCCCGAAAATGCAAAGCGCGCCCTCATGACTCAACAACTGCTCATAGCAAAACGACAAATAGTCAGAACTGCGAATGGTCTTCAACTTCTCCTCAACCTTCCCCTCGCTGACAAACAACGGCACATCATCCAGCGTCTTGATCGTATTGTTGATCGCAAAACTGCTAAGCAACGTGCTGTCAGTGGTCGGCAATTTACGCGCCGTACCGTCAAGGTTACGCACCAAGTGCAAACCACCATGCAAATACAAAATGCGCGTGCTGTCGGTGGCGGTATTACGCAGGTCAAAGCTCGCATCCGCACTGCGAAACAGGTCGTCGATACCCGGCGCCTGCAGGATCGCCCAGTAGTTGAGCAGGTCGTAATTGCTGGTGAATACCGTCGGATAACTCGCCAACTCCTGATGAATCGTCGCCAGCGTCGAAGGCTTCACCAGGCGCCAAGGAATATGCACGCTGTGGATCGTGTTGATCAGCGCTTCCTTGATCGCGTAGTAGCGATTACGCGGTGCCGCCGAGCTGACCGCCAAGGCCTTGTTGACCCGGCTGGTGGTTTTCAGCGCGCCCAGCACCTGTTCGAAACTGCGGGTCTGCATCGCGTCAAACACACTGAGTTCCGACGGGCTCAGGGGTTTTTCTTCCACGGTGCGGGCGTTTTCGAACAGTGAGTCGTAGGCAAAGTCTTCCCACACTGCGCGGCTGGCGCCGTTGCCGATCAGGATCCCGCTGAAGGCGGTACTGCTGCGCAAGGCGTTCCAGTCTTCAAGGTGGGCGTCAAAATCCTGGGAATCCTTCATTGCGGCGGGTCTACTCAAAATCGGCTGGGCGGTGACTTTATCACGAGCGGGCGTTGATCCTGGTCAAGATGCCGCAGGCAATCGAGGTCGATGCTGTAGGCATAACGACTTTCGAGGATTTGCCACCATGAGCAGCACCTTCTTCATTCCATCCGTCAACATCATGGGCATCGACTGCCTCGACGAAGCCATGAATGCGATTCGCAACTACGGTTTTCGCAAGGCGCTGATCGTCACTGACGCCGGGATGGCCAAGGCAGGTGTCGCCAGCATGATCGCCGAGAAGCTCGCGATGCAGGACATCGACTCGGTGATCTACGACGGCGCCAAGCCCAACCCGAACGTCGAGAACGTCGAAAAAGGCCTGGCGCTGCTGCAACAGAGTGCCTGTGATTTCGTGGTGTCCCTGGGCGGCGGCTCACCCCATGACTGCGCCAAGGGCATTGCCCTGTGTGCGACCAACGGCGGGCACATCGGCGACTACGAAGGCGTCGACCAGTCGGCCAAACCGCAACTGCCGCTGGTGGCCATCAACACCACCGCCGGCACTGCCAGCGAAATGACCCGCTTCTGCATCATCACCGACGAAACCCGCCACGTGAAAATGGCCATCGTCGACCGCAACGTCACGCCGCTGCTGTCGGTCAACGACCCCGCGCTGATGGTCGGCATGCCCAAGGGCCTGACCGCCGCCACCGGCATGGACGCACTCACCCACGCAATCGAAGCCTACGTGTCCACGGCTGCCAACCCGATCACCGACGCCTGCGCGATCAAGGCCATCGAACTGATCAGCGCCAACCTGCGGATTGCGGTGCGCGACGGCCAAGACATGGCCGCCCGGGAGAACATGGCGTATGCGCAGTTCCTTGCCGGCATGGCCTTCAACAACGCGTCCCTAGGGTTTGTGCACGCCATGGCGCACCAGTTGGGCGGGCTCTATGACTTGCCCCACGGCGTGTGCAATGCGGTGCTGTTGCCCCATGTGCAAAGCTTCAACGCCAGCGTCAGCGCCGAACGCCTGAGCCATGTGGCACGGGCCCTTGGCGCAGAAATCAAAGGGACGTCGGTGGAAGAGGGCGCCCAGGCGGCCATCGCGGCGATTCGCAGCCTGTCCCAGGACGTGGAAATTCCTGCCGGGTTGCGGGAGCTGGGCGCCAAGTTGCAGGACATCCCGCTGCTGGCGTCCAACGCCCTGAAGGACGCTTGCGGCCTGACTAACCCACGGCGCGCGGATCAGCGTCAGATTGAAGAGATCTTCCGCAGCGCGTTCTGATCAGCCCTGGACAGGGCGACGCACAGCAGTGCGCCGCCCGCCAGCACCACGCATAACACCGCCAGCGGCCAGGCCTGCTGACTCGCCAACAGGCTGGCCACGCCGCCGATCGCCGCCGCCATCAACTGATGCATGAAACCGCTCAAGGCCATGGCGTAGGAGCCGCTCACCGGTGATTCATCATTGGCCAGCGACAGGCTGATGGGATAACTCATCGACTGCCCGAACACCGCCAGGCAATACGGCAGCCACAGCAGGATCGCCAGCCCGTTGGCAAACAGGCTGCCCAGCAACATCGTCGCGCTGCCGCACATCACCAACGCCACGCCCCAACTCATCATCGACAGGCGCCCAGTGCGGGCGACCAGGCGATTGACCATCAACGCCCCCGCCAGATACGCCCCGCTGATCGGCCAGCCGAGCCAGCCATATTGCGTGGCGCTCCACTGAAAATGGCCCTGCAAAATCAACGGTGCGCAGGTGTTGAACGCGATGATCACCCCATAACCCAAACCGCCCGCCAACGCAGGCCGCAGGAACGCCGGATGGCGCAGGATCGTGCCGTAGATGCGCCAGGCCGAGACGTGTTCAGAGGCTTTTTCCAATCTCGGAAATACCACCCGTTGCAGCGCAATCATCAAGCCGACAGCCGCCATCGACAGCCCATAAAAGATCGCTTCCCAGCCAAACGCCACTTGCAACAGCGAGCCCACAAACTGCCCGATGCCCAAGGCGATCACGAACGTCATGCCCAGCCACGACAACCCTTTAGCCAACAGCGCACCGCTGAAACTGTCGCGAACCAGCACCCGCGCCATCACCGACACACCGCCCGCGCCGAGGCCTTGAACCAGCCGCAGGCCGAGGAACGATTCGAGGCTGTAGGCGGCCGGAATCGCCGCACTGGCCAGTGCATACAACGCCAACGCCGCCAGCAACACCGGCTTTCTGCCCAGGCGCTCACCGAGGCTGCCCCAGAGCAGCATCGGCAACGCCATGCCGATCAAATACACCGCCAGGGCCAGTGCCACCTGATCCTCGGCGGCTGGCAACGCGTGGGCAATCGCCGGTACGGCAGGTAAATAGCTGCTGATGCCAACCTGGGACAGAAAGGCCGCGCTGCAGGCGATGGCGAGGGTGGTGGTGCTTTTCAAGGGGCAAAAGATCCTGTTGAGCAGTAAGCTGCAAGCCGCAAGCTACAAGCTGCTAGTGTGTTTGTCTCTACCTGGCAGCTTGAAGCTAACCGCTTGTCGCTTAGGAACCAACCTTATGAGAGTTCTATTATTCGGCGCCACCGGCATGGTCGGCCAGGGCGTATTGCGCGAGTGCCTGCTGGCCGGTGACGTGCAGGAAGTGGTCGCCGTCGGCCGTACCGCACTGGTCCAGGAACACGGCAAGCTGCATCAGGTGCTGCATGCCGATATGTTCGATTTCCAGCCCCTGGAGCATCTGCTGCAAGGCTTCGATGCCTGCTTCTTTTGCCTGGGCGTTTCCTCGGTGGGCTTGGACGAAGTCAAGTACACCCATTTGACCTACGACCTGACCCTGGTGGCCGCCAGCACCCTGGCCCGGCTCAACCCGCAGATGACTTTCATCTACGTGTCCGGCGCCGGTACCGACAGCAGCGAAACCGGCAAAACCATGTGGGCGCGAATCAAGGGCAAGACCGAGAATGCCCTGCTGCGCCTGCCGTTCAAGGCGGTGTACCTGTTCCGTCCCGGGGTGATCCAGCCGTTGCACGGTGTGCGTTCGAAAACCCCGCTCTACCAATCCCTCTACACCGTCACCGGCCCGCTGTTGTCATTGCTGCGCCATGTGCGGCCGGCCTGGGTGGTGAGCACTGAAACCGTTGGCCGCGCGATGCTCTCGGCCGTCCGGCACGGCGCACCTCTGCCGGTGGTGGAGCAGGCCGAGATCAATCGCCTGGCCACCGAGCGCGCCTAGATGCTGCACAAAAGCCTGGTTCGCCGCCTTGATCTGATCACGCTGCAGTTGTTTGTGGCGGTGCATGAGGAAGGCACGCTGACTCGCGCTGCCGCCCGTGAAGCCATCGCGGTCTCGGCCGCCAGCAAGCGGTTGATGGAGCTGGAACAGGTGCTGGGCGTGAGCCTGTTTGTGCGCCAGGCCAAGGGCATGCAGCTCACGGCGGCGGGTGAGACCTTGCTGCACCATGCGCGGCAGATGCTGTTCAACGTCGAGAAGATGGGCCTGGAACTGGGCGAACACAGCCACGGCGTGCGCGGTTATGTGCGGATGCTGGCGAACCTCTCGGCAATCATTCAGTTCCTGCCGGAAGATTTGCGCGACTTTTCCGCGCTGCATCCACAGGTCAAAGCCGACCTGGAAGAGCGGCCCAGTAATGGTGTGGTCCAGGGTGTGATTGACGGGGTGGCGGACCTGGGCATTTGTTCCAGCGACACCGATACCAAAGGCCTGCCCGGTGTGACCTATCGCCGGGACAAGCTGGTGGTGCTGATGCCGGCGGATCACCCGTTGGCATCGCGCAAGACCCTGGCGTTCGCCGAGACGCTGGACAGCGACTACGTGGGGCTGCATTCCGCCAGTTCGATCAACATGCGCACCCACGCGGCGGCGCGGGAGGCGGGCAAGGTGCTGCGCCTGCGGATCCATGTGCCGGGCTTTGATGCCATGTGCCGGATGGTCCAGGCCAACATGGGCATCGGCATCCTGCCGCAAAAGGCCTACGAGTTGTTTGGCCGGGCACTGGGCTTGCACGCGGTGCCGCTGACGGATGCCTGGTCGGATCGCAGCCTGATCCTGGTGGTGCGTGATGAAGCGCAGCTGTCGCCGGTCAGCCGGCTGTTGTTCGATTACTTGCGGCGGGAGCAGGGCTGAGCGAAACGCTGCAGGCCTCATCGCGGGCAAGCCCGGCTCCCACAGTTGACCGAGTTGTTTGGGGAAAAATCGATCCCCTGTGGGAGCCGGGCTTGCCCGCGATAGCGATTTAAAGAGCGCCCAAAATCCCCGACCCTTCGCATTTCGCGAACGCTCGTTGCCAACTGACGGTTGGATTTCTACTGCCCGTGTCCTCTAGCCTTGGCCCACATTCCAAGAACAAGAGGTACACCCCATGACGGCTCCCCTGAGCGGTATCAAGGTGATCGAGATCGGCACCCTGATTGCCGCGCCCTTCGCCGCCCGGCTGATGGCCGAGTTTGGCGCCGAGGTGATCAAGATCGAAGCCATGGGGCAGGGCGATCCGCTTCGCAAATGGCGAAAGCTGCACGAAGGCACCTCGCTGTGGTGGTACCTGCAATCGCGTAACAAGAAGTCCCTGGCCCTGGACCTCAAGTCGGCAGAAGGCCTGGACCTGGTCAAACAATTGCTGGGCGACGCCGACGTGCTGATCGAAAACCTGCGTCCCGGCGGCCTGGAAAAACTCGGCCTGGGCTGGGACGTGCTGCACGCCCTCAATCCCAAGCTGACGTTGGTGCGTATCTCGGGCTACGGCCAGACCGGCCCCTACCGCGACCGCCCGGGCTTCGGCGCCATCGGCGAGGCCATGGGCGGGATTCGCTACACCACCGGCAACCCGGACTCGCCACCGGCGCGGGTCGGCGTCAGCCTTGGTGATTCCCTGGCCTCGCTGCACGGCGTGATCGGCGCGCTGATGTCGCTGTTGCGGGTCAAAACCGGCCAGGGCGACGGTCAGATCGTCGACGTGTCCCTGGCCGAAAGCGTGTTCAACCTGATGGAAAGCCTGGTACCGGAATACGACATGCTCGGCCACGTACGCGAACGCAGCGGCGGCGCCTTGCCCGGCATCGCACCCTCGAATACTTACCTGACCGCTGACGGGGCCTATGTGGTGATCGCCGGCAACAGCGACCCGATATACAAACGCCTGATGCTCGCCATCGGCCGTGCCGACCTGGCCGAAGCGCCGGAGTTTGCCCACAACGATGGCCGCGCCGCCAAGAGCGGCCTGCTCGACGCCGCCATCACCCACTGGACCAGCAGCCTGCCCATCGACCAGGTGCTCAGCGCCCTGGAAGCCGCCGAGGTACCGGCAGGGCGTATCTATTCAGTGGCCGATATCGTCGCCGACCCGCACTACCAGGCCCGCGATATGTTGCTCAGCGCCGACCTGCCCGGCGGCCTCACGGTGAAGATGCCCGGCATCGTGCCCAAACTGTCGGAAACCCCCGGCGCGGTGAACTGGCAGGGTCCAAGCCTGGGCCAGCACACCGATGCAATCCTCGGCGACCTGGGCTTGAGCGGGGCCGATATTCAACGCCTGAAAACCTCGGGAGTGGTGCAATGAAAAGCTATTCCGATGCCTTGATCGTGCAGGAAGTCTCGCCTCGGGACGGCCTGCAAATCGAGCCGACCTGGGTCGAGACGGTCGACAAGATCGCGTTGATCGACCAACTGTCCCTGGCGGGTTTTTCCCGGATCGAAGCCGGTTCGTTTGTTTCTCCCAAGGCCATTCCCGCCTTGCGCGATGGCGAGCAAGTGTTCCAGGGCATCACCCGTCATCCAGGGATTATCTACGTGGCCTTGATCCCCAACCTCAAGGGCGCCCAGCGCGCCGTCGAGTCCCGGGCCGATGAGTTGAACCTGGTGATGTCCGCCAGCCAGACCCACAACCTGGCGAATATGCGCATGCGCTGCGAGGCCTCGTTGGCGGCGTTCGGCGACATCGTGAGTTTTGCTGCCGACTATCCGGTGCGCCTCAACGGCAGCATCGCCACCACTTTCGGCTGCCCGTTCGAGGGCAAGATTGATGAAGACCGTGTGCTGCAATGGGTCGACGCCTACCGCGAGTTGGGCATCCAGGGCATCAGCCTGGCGGACACCACCGGCATGGCCAACCCGCGTCAGGTCGAGCGCCTGGTCACGCGTGTGCTTGAGCGTATTCCGGCGAGCGACCTGACCCTGCATTTTCACAACACCCGCGGCCTGGGTTTGTGCAATGTGCTGGCCGCGTACGAGGCCGGAGCGCGACGGTTTGATGCGGCGTTGGGCGGCCTCGGCGGCTGCCCGTTTGCTCCGGGCGCGTCGGGCAATATCTGCACCGAAGACCTGGTCAACCTATGCGACGAAGTCGGGATTCACACCGGCATCGACCTGCCGCACTTGCTGAAAATGTCGCGGCAATTGCCGGCCTTGCTCGGCCATGAATTGCCGGGCCAGGTGGCCAAGGCCGGGCGCAATTGCGACCTGCATCCGCCACCGGCCTACATCGCCACCTTGTAAACCGCCACCAGACAACAAAAACAATCGGACGCCTGCGAGCAGTCCGCTGGAGAGAAACAATGAGCCTTAATACGTTGGAGGCCGGCGTGCGCCCGGCCGCTGAGCACGATGCCGAAAAAGCCCTGGTCAGCAAGGTCGCCTGGCGCCTGATGCCGCTGATCATGGTCTGCTACCTGTTCGCATTTTTTGACCGTATCAACATCAGCTTCGCCAAGTTCCAACTGCAGACTGACCTGAGTTTGAGCGACACCGCCTACGGCCTCGGCGCCGGGCTGTTTGTGGTCGGCTATGTGATCTTCGAAGTGCCGAGCAACATGATGCTGTACAAGGTCGGCGCCCGCCGCTGGATCGCGCGCATCATGATGTCGTGGGGGCTGGCGACGGCCGCCATGGTGTTCGTCACCGCCGAATGGCAGTTCTACGTGCTGCGTTTCATCATCGGTGCGATGGAGGCGGGGTTTGCCCCGGGCGTGTTGTATTACCTGACGTTGTGGTTCCCGCAGCACTACCGTGGGCGCATCACGTCGATGCTGTTCCTGGCGTCGGCGTTTGCCGGGCTGGTGGGCGCGCCGTTCTCCGGGCTGGTGCTGGAACACCTCGATGGCGTGCTGCAAATGCGCGGCTGGCATTGGTTGTTCTTGCTCGGTGGTTTGCCTTGCGTTGGCCTGGGTTTCCTGGTGCTCAAGTTGCTCAAGGACCGCATCGAGGATGCCCACTGGTTGACCTCGGCGGAGAAGACGTTACTGGCCAGCCGCATTGCCGTGCATGAACCCCACAAGAGCGGTGGCTCGCTGCTCGCGGCACTGCGTATTCCCGGTTTCCTGATGCTGGGCTTTATCTACTTCCTGATCCAGGTAGCGTCCTACGGCCTGAACTTCTGGGCGCCGCAACTGATCCGCAGCGCCGGCACCCAGAGCCCGGTGATGATCGGCCTGCTGACGGCGATTCCCTATGTCTGCGGTGCCATCAGCATGGTGGTGATCGGGCGTTTGTCCGACGCTACCGGCGAGCGCCGCAAGTTTGTCAGCGGCCTGGTGGCGCTGGGCGCGGTGGGGTTCTTTTGTGCGGGGATCTTTGCCGATCACACCACGTTCCTGATCGTCGCTTTGAGCTTGCTGGGCGCGGGCATCATCGCTTCGATCCCGACCTTCTGGACCTTGCCGCCGAAGCTGTTGGCCGGTGCCGGGGCGGGCGCGGCGGGCGGAATTGCGGTGATCAACACCCTGGGCCAGTTTGGCGGCATCGTCAGCCCGGTGATGGTCGGCCGGATCAAGGACCTGACCGGCAGCACCACGCCGGCGCTGTATGTCATCGGCGTGTGTGCGCTGCTGGCGGCGGCGCTGTTGCTGTGGGGCTTGCCGCAGAAACTGCGCACCCTCGACAAGCGCTGATCAGCCGGCGGTCACCAGCGATCGGGTGGGCGTGGCGCTGAACTGAATCAGTGCCACGCCACCGATCAACATCAACGCCCCGATCAACCGGGGCGCGGTAAGTTGGCGTTCCACCAGCCCGAACAGGCCGAAGTGATCCAGCATCAACGAAGCGATGATCTGCCCGGCCATCGCCAGGGCGATAAACCCTGAAGCACCGAGCTTGGGCATCAGGATCAGTGCCAGCGAGATAAAGCACACGCCGAACGCACCGCCGCTCCACATCCACAGCGGTGCCTTGGTGATAAAGCCAAGGCTGGGCAGCGGCAGGCGCAGGGCCAGGATCACCGGCAGCAGCACGATAATGCTCACCAGCAGCGAGGCGAGGGTGGCCCACAACGGATGTCCCAGGCCGCGTCCCAGGTTGGCGTTGATCGCGCTTTGAAACGGCACCACTGCCCCGGCGAACGCAGCCAACAGCAACAAACCTACCCAATGCAACGTTGTCATGATCAATCTCCCAAAGGTTTTGCTGGACTCTAGGCTATTCGTCGCGCAAATTTAAATTCCAAGTTCTTATGCAGAACATGCAGCTGATGAATGATCTTCGACGCATTGACCTTAACCTGCTGGTGATCCTCGACGCCTTGCTGAGCGAGCAGCACGTCACCCGTGCCGCCGAGCGTTTGCACTTGAGCCAGCCGGCGGTAAGCCACGCCTTGGCGCGGTTGCGGGATTTGCTCGGTGATCCGTTGCTGGTACGCCAGGGCAGTTCGTTGGTGCCCACTGCGCGCGCCCTGGAGCTGGCAATGCCGCTGGCGGAGGCGTTGGCCCAGGTGCAGGCGTTGCTGGCACCCAATCGCTTTGATCCGACCTCGGCCAAACGCACCTTTCGGGTGGCGATGTCGGACTACAGTGCAGCGATATTCTTGCCGGGGCTGGTGCGCACCTTGCGCCGGGAAGCGCCGGGGATTGATTTGCAGATTATCCAGGCCAGTCGCGAAGGGATGCTGGATGGCGTGCTGAATGGCGACATTGATCTGGCAGCCGGGGTGTTTCCCGACATGCCTGCCGAACTGCGCAGCACGCCGTTATTTGAAGAGCATTACGTGTGCCTGGTGGACCGTGACAGTCTGCCTGACAACGGCGTGCTTGACCTGCCCACCTACCTGGCGCGGCCCCACGTGTTACTGGAAATGCGTGGCAGCGGAACACCGGAAATCGAACGGGCGCTGACGGCGATTCGCGAGCGCCGACACGTGGCTATCAGCTTGCCTCATTGGGGTGTCGCGCCGCAGTTGATCCAGGGCACGGACCTGGTGCTTACCGTGTCGTCTCGCGGGCTGCTCAATATTGATCACGAACGGCTATTGGCCGTGCCGCCGCCGTTTCATATCCCGTCGTTTGCGTTTGTGCTGGCATGGCATTCGCGGCGGGGGGGAGACCCGGCGTTGCAGTGGTTGAATGGGCAGGTGCAGGGCGTATTGTCTGAGCGCGGTTGATAAATACCGTGTTTGTTACCGGGCCTGTTTGGCAGCAGGGCATGACGACCGTTCGTCGCACTAACAAGTTTTTTCTAAACCTTTACCGCCCTGAAAATTCAGATTCAGGGCGGGGGTCGTTTCCCTGCACCTGTTTATTACCTGGAGGAACCCATCATGAGCCGCATGGCTATCCGGTTACGCACCGCCAGTTTCGCGATGCTGCTGGGCCTCGGCGCCAGCAGTGCTTTCGCCCAGTCGCCTGCCGATTTCATCGAGCAGGCTTCGGCCAAGGGCATGGCCGATATCGAGACCAGCCGCATGGCACACGCCAAGACTTCGTCCCAAGAGATCAAGGACTACACCATCGAAGTCATCAATGAGCGCACCCTGGCCAATCAGCACCTGGCGGCCATCGCCAAGAAGCTCGATTTGCCGGTGGCCCCACGGGACAAGATCGTCGACAAGGCCGAATCGCTGATGCCCGAGCTCAAGGACGGCGATTCGTTTGACGCCGCCTACACCGCCCAGCAGATCAAGGCCAATGAAGACGCGATCGCCTTGTTCAAGCAGGAAGGCGCCGAGTCGGACATCCCGGAAATAAAGGCCTTGGTGGATGAGACTCTGCCCAAGTTGGAGGAGCGCCTGGAGAAAGCCCGGGCGCTGGCCTCGACTTACGGTAAAGGGCACCAGGGCGACGGTTGATTGCGTTGAGTCGTTCATAAAAAACGGCGGTTGGATAAGCTCCAACCGCCGTTTTTTTACGCCTGATTCAGGTCGGTCTTGGGCTGTGCACGTTCAGTCGTCAGCGTGGTAACGGTGATGGTTTCTTCGCTGTCGCCCATGGTCTTGTATTCCTTGCGCAACTTCTCAAGCTGCTTGCGATCAAGGCCATCAAGGCTTAGCACCGCGTTTTGCGCGTCTTTGGTGGCGCGCAGCAGTTCGTCGATCTTGATATGCAAAATGTCGTTGTCGCGGTTTTGCGTGTTCTGGATCAGGAACACCATCAGGAAGGTGATGATGGTGGTGGAGGTGTTGATGATCAGCTGCCACGTGTCGTTGTAGTGGAAATAAGGCCCGCTCAAACTCCACAGGAGGATCAACGCCACCGCCGCGTAGAACGTGCGGGCGCTGCCTGCCCAGCGGGACAGGGATTGTGAGATGGCGGAGAATTTCATGACCGTTTTCCTTAAAGGGTGGGTGATGAAAATACTGACCGCAGGCGTGCGCTGAAATTTCTTTTTACAATTGAGGGATTGAACAAGGTTATACAATTTTTGCGGGGCTTCAGGCGTGTTCCTCAAGCTCCAGCAGATACTGTTTGGCCTCAAGTCCGCCGGCGAACCCGGTCAGCCCGCCCGAGGCGCCAATCACCCGATGGCACGGTGCGACAATCGAAATCGGATTGCGCCCGTTGGCTGCGCCGACGGCACGCACGGCTTTGGGGCTACCAATCTGCGCGGCGATCTGGCTGTAGCTGCGGGTTTCCCCGAACGGGATGGTCAGCAGCGCTTGCCAGACTTTCTTTTGGAAGTCGGTGCCGGCGAAATCCAGTTCCAGCTCGAAACGGTTGCGGGTACCGGCGAAATACTCCTTCAACTGCCGCTCGGTTTCCTCCAGCACCGGGCTGTTATTGGCCTCTTGCAGGGCACCCAGGCGAACACGGTTGGGGCGTTCTTTTTCCCAGAGGATGGCGGTGAGTTTTCCGTCACGGGCCACGAGGGTCAGTTGGCCGACGGGGGAGGGCATGTATTTGTATTCATAGGACATGGTCGGGCTCCTTGAGGGTGTATGGCTCCACTGTAGATAGGGCGGCCTAGGGTGGAACTACGTTTCTTGCGGTCGAATTCGCGAACGACTCAGAAGTTCCAGTAAACCCAATCGGCGTAATACGGATACCAATAAAACCACGAGAACCAGTACAGCGCCTTGAGTACCGATGCCGTGCCGATGACAAAAAATGAAGCGATGTTGAGCAGCGTGATGATCACGGCAAATACGGTTACACGTTGGCTGGCATGCAGTTGGGCAAACCGGGCGCCATAAACGGAGGCCGTGATGGACGCCAGCACCAACACGAGTCCCAGCGGAAAGGGCAGGCTGAGAAACGAGAGCAGCAGAGGCGCGATCAGTACCCAGCCCAGTACTTTGCGCAGTACGGGTTTTGGAGTGTGTTGTGCGGGAGGGAGCATTGAACGGTTCCTTGAAGTGCCGTCACCGGTCTTGTTGCAACACTTTGAGCGCAGCAGACGCAAGAAAGCCCGAGCGGCTTTTTTCTTCCGGATGATGCAGGACGTATTCGTCAATGCGGTTCAGCAGGTAGCCGGGCAACGTGATGTTGAGTTTCTGTGCCTTGCCCAGGTACTTGGTGACATCAATATCCACCACAGCCCAAGTGCAGCCGGCATATTGCGGGTTGGCAGCATGGAGGGTGACTTTCTGCGCTGTAGGAATGGGCGCACCGTCTTCTGCGAGGATCTCGAAGTGGCCTTCGATCGCTTCGCGGGCCATGGCCATGGCGTCGTCCAGATCATCTCCAGCTGAGAAGCAATCGGGAATGTCCGGGACTTCCACACCCCAGGCATGGTCCTCGTCACCGGTTGAAATTGCGATTGGGTACAGCATGTTTGTTGTCCTCAAAAGGGTGTTCACTATAACCACCAATTTTGAGTTCTCAACGCCGTACCTACCATTTGAGACGGCCGACTTTTCCCGCTGAGGGGTAGGAAATGTACTGGGTACTTACTGGTTGGAGCTATTAGGCATCTTTACGAGCTTGTAACAATTCATCAATCACGGTCAGAAATGCCGTGACCATTAAACTCCGCCCATCAGCACGCGTAAGAACAAGCAGTTGCGCGTACGCATCTGAATCCACCAACGGCCGATACGTCACGCCCTTGTTCATCAAACTCTGCGTACATTCCGGCACCAGCGCCACACCTTGGCCCGCCGCCACCAGTGCAATGATCGAGGTAATTTGCCGCCCCGACGGCCCGGCCCGCAATGGCAAACCCTTATGCCGATATAGCTGTTCAATGGACTGGTTAAGCCCGGAGCCATAATCGGCTGGAAACAGAATCAACGGATACCCACTCAACTGCGCCAGGCTGACCTCGGCCTGGTTGGCCAACGGGCTGTCGCTGGACACCGCCGCCACCAGCCGCTCCTCACCCAACGACAAGGCTTGTACCTCAGTCTGACCGTCCTGGGGCAGTAGACGGCTCAGGCCGATATCCAGGCGCCCATCAGCCACCTGCGCGCCCAGGCTCCCGGAGGCGCATTCCACCAGCGTCAATTGCACATCGGGAAAGCGTTGGGCGAAGGCCTGAATCGCCTGGCTGAACAAGTCCGAGAGGGCTATGGAACTCACGTAACCGAGCGCCAGTTGCCCGGCGGCGCCTGCGGCCAGTTTGCCGGCGATGACTTCGGCGAGGTCGACCTGCTCCAGCACCGCCCGTGCGTAGGGCAGGAACGAGCGGCCCTGAGGCGTGAGCGAAACCGTGCGACTGGTGCGGTCGAACAGGCGAAACCCCAATTCAGCCTCCAGCGCGGAAATCTGCCGGGTCAACGGTGGCTGGGCCAGGTGCAGGCGAATGGCGGCGCGACCGAAGTGCAATTCTTCGGCGACGGCCAGAAAGTAACGCAGCTTGCGTAGGTCGAGCATCCTGGCCCCAGGGTATTGATCGGTCCGAAATCGGTATTGGTCTCGGGTGTGCGGGTCATTCTATAAAGGCCTCAGATAATAAAACGAGAGGTTTCATGAAACCGCGCCTGCATTGTGCCCGTCTTGCCCTGTTCCTGTGTGGCTGCGCGGCGTTTCTCAACCTCTACGCCACCCAGAGCATTTTGCAGACGCTTGCCGTCAACTTTGAAGTGAGCGCCAAGGCGGCTGGTTGGAGCATTACCGTCACCACCTTGGCGGTGGCGCTGACCGCGCCGTTTGTCAGCCGCCTGACCGGGCGGTTTGAGCAACGCACTGTGATCTCGGCTGCTGCGCTGTTGCTGGCGTTGCCGGCGCTGATGACTGCCTATGCCAGCAGTTTCGCCGAACTGCTGGTGTGGCGTTTTATCGAAGGCATGCTGATTCCGGTAGTGTTTGCCACCAGCGTGGCCTACATCGGCGATCGCTGGCGCGGCGGCACCGTGACCGAAGTCACCAGCCTCTACGTGGCCGGCACCGTGCTCGGCGGGTTTGCCGGGCGCTTCGTCACCGGGGTGATGACCGAGTATGTCGGCTGGCGTGAAGCCTTTGAGCTGTTGGCGGTGTTGAGCCTGATGGTGGGCGGGTTTATCCAGTTCCTGCTGCCGGACAATCCTCCCCGTGTTGCCCGACCTGCAACCACCTGGAGCGATGTACTCGGCACTCCGCTGCTGGCTGCCTACGCTGTAGGGTTTTGCGTGCTGTTCTCCCAAGTGGCGACCTTTACCTACGCGGGCCTTTACCTCAGCCAAGCCCCGTTCGACCTTGGCCCGGCGGCGCTGGGCACGATCTACATGGTGTTCCTGCTGGCCCTGGTGGTGATCCCCATTGCCGGGCGCCTGAGCAAATCCCGCCCGCAATCCGAACTGCTGACCGCCGCTGCGGTGCTTGGCGTTTGTGGCTCGGGCCTGACCTTGCTGCCGTCCCTGTGGTGCATCGTACTGGGCCTGGCCCTCAGCTCCACCGGCGTATTCCTCGCCCAGGCCGCCGCCAGCGCCTTCACCACCGCCACCGCCCGCCACAACAAGGCCGGCGCCGTGGGCCTGTACCTCACCTGCTATTACCTCGGAGGCAGCTTCGGCGCCATCGTCCCGGCGCTGATCTGGGGGCGCTGGGGCTGGACGGGATGCGTAGCGCTGATCATCGGTTTCCAGTTGCTGTCACTGCTGATCGCCCTGACGGGCTGGAAGCCCCTCCAACCTGAACTGAGCAAGACCTCATGAACGACGCCGTTGCCTTGCCCGTGCCCGAGACTTCCGCCCGCCGCCGTTCGTTGATCGCAGGCTGCAGCGCCCACGCCATTCATGATGGCCTGACCGATGTGATCTACGTGCTGCTGCCGATCTGGCAAGCGCAGTTCGGCCTGACCTACGCCCAGATCGGCCTGCTGCGTGGGGCGTACTCCGGGATGATGGCGGTGTTTCAACTCATGGCCAGCCGCGCCGCCAAATGCTGGGGACGCACGCCAATGCTGGTAGGCGGCACGGCGCTTGCCGGTGTTGCTTATCTGTTGGTGGGGCAGGCGACCGGGTTGGGCATGTTATTGCTGGCGCTGCTGTTGGGCGGGCTGGGGGCGAGTACTCAGCATCCGCTGGCTTCTTCAATGATCACCGATACCTACGAGAACGGTGGTGGGGTCAAGGAAGCGCTGTCTCAATACAACTTCTCCGGAGACATTGGCAAAACCCTGGTTCCCGGGTTGATTGGCCTGTTGCTGACCGTCATCAGTTGGCGCGCGAGCGTCACGCTGCTTGGATTGCTGGGGTTGGCGGCGGCGGGGTTGCTGTGGTGGCTGATCCCAGCGCAGGCAGCGGCGTCCACTTCCGGGAAAACCGCCAAGACACTGGTAGGAAGTGGCTCGGTCAGCGGCCTGCGTGCGCTGATCGTTACGGGCACTCTCGACAGTGCCGTGCGCATGGGCTTTCTCACGTTTTTGCCCTTTCTTCTGCAAGCTAAAGGCGCCGGCACTGCGGGCATAGGTCTCGCGCTGACCATGCTGTTTATCGGCGGCGCCTTCGGCAAACTGCTCTGCGGCTACCTCGGCGCACGCATCGGCATGATGAAAACCGTGTGGCTGACGGAGACCAGCACAGCGCTGTTGATCGTCGCGGCGGTGTACCTGCCGTTGAGCGGGTTGATGGTGATGTTGCCGGTGTTGGGGCTGGCGCTGAATGGCACGTCGTCGGTGCTTTACGGCGCGGTGCCGGACCTGGCCGGCGCGGGTAAACGCGAGCAGGCGTTTGCGGTTTTCTACACCGGCACCATCGGCGGCGGCGCACTGGCGCCGGTGCTGTTTGGCGGGCTGGGGGACTCGATGGGCGTGCCGGTGGCGGTGATGGTGTTGGCGGGGATGTTGTTGCTGACGTTGCCGTTGGCGTGGGTGGTGCAGCGGGGAGTGGTGCTCGAGAAATAGCCGTCTGTTCTGATGGTGAATTCAGTCCCTTGTGGGAGCTGTCGAGCCTTGGCGAGGCTGCGATGGGATCGCTGCGGTGTACCTGGCAGCCCGCGCCGCCTGCATCGCGGGCAAGCCCGGCTCCCACAGGGAGTGCATTCCAAATTGGGGAGTGCGCCGCTCTAATGTGGGAGTTGTCGAGCTTTAGCGAGGTTGCGATGGGCTTGCTTGAGTGCCACTAAAAATCACTGCCCATCCAGAGGAATTAGTGCTTGCCGCAGAAGGGTGTTGATCACCGTTTGATTTCCGGTCCCAGAGCTTTCAGCGCGTTTGCGGATAGCTTAAATCACTGCTTCATCCAGCATGATCGTTATCTGCTCCTTGCCCACTTTGCTGGCGATGGCACCACGTTTGCCGGTGCTGAAATCGTATGCGTCTTTCATGGTTCAAACTTGGAAATATGGAAGGTTTCTGCTTTTTTGCGAGTCTCGGTCACGTAGCTGACCGCTCTGAAAAATTCCCCATTGTCGCCGTCAGCCAAAACCTGAGAAACGTACTCGTTGATGGCTTCGTCAGTGTCCAGCAGTGTCGTCATATCAAATGCCGTAAGTGTTTGGTTCATGATCAATTCTTCGTGGCTGGTTTTTCACCCGTTGGTGCGATGAGGTTCCGGAGAATGATCTGAGTGAGGTGGCTAGTTCAAACGCTAGCGGCTGCTTTCTTGTTGCCAGAGATTACGGGCTTATTTGGGCGAGCAAGCAGTGATGAATCTTGCGGCTTTGCCTACACAACCATCAGAATCGTCCCGGTTGTACGCCTTGGGCGACCTCTTTAAGGTTCGTCAGCCGCTGCCCATCAGCGGTCGGGTTTAGTAGCCCGATTTGATCAACGGCGTATGGCTGTGCCATTTCTCAGACGTTTGAATGTCTGGTCTTTATGGTGGCTGTACGCGGGGCGCCTTTGGGCGCGCCGGTTTCGTTGATCAACCGGTCTACTAACCCGCGTATAGCCGCCACCCTTTGTTTAGTAGCTCTGGAAGGTGGTCCTAACCGAGGATCAACAGATGTGTACTGACTCGTATAACTCACCCGTAAGAATATTCAGCGTACGTCCCGAAATCGGCACCGATGCATTGCTCGCCAACGCCTACGAAACCATTGCCGGCGCTGGCGCAATGACCAACGAATTTGCCGATAACCTGCCAGACGAGCATCGCTGTTTGGCATTGGCAATTCAGCAAATGATTGAGCTGGGGCTTTTACTGGTAGAAGCCGTGCAGGACCGAGTGGATCGGGTTTCTTGATTCTATAAAAGGCTTTCCCTTCCAGGCCGCACATACCAAGGGAAGGGCAGCCGATTTTGACGTGTTGGGAGTCAGTACCGATGACCCGGAACAGCGAGACAAGCACAGCCCCGTCGACCCGAGAGGCAACATTTGAAGACGTGAGAGCAATGGTTGAACTCGACGCTTTCGCGAAATCGAATATCAGCCGTGGCGAGCTTATTCGCGAGGCCGTTGAGAGGCGTCAATGTCTGGTTGCAGTAGAGTCCGGCAGCGTCGTCGGTTATCTCGTACTTACCCACGATTTCTTCGGGAATGGCTTTGTTTCACTGGTGGTTATCTCTCCTGCACATCAGCGCAAAGGTATCGCGCTTCTGCTGCTTGTTGCCGCCGAATCCGCGTGTAAGACGGACAAGCTCTTCACCTCAACGAACCGCTCAAACGTCGCTTCACAGCAACTCATGTCCAAGGCTGGATTCTTGCGCAGTGGCGTTATTGAGAATCTGGATGAGGGTGATCCGGAGCTTGTCTATTTCAAGGTTGTTCGGTGATCGGCAGCCCTCTCAAATTTCGAGCATAAAAAAACCGGCCACCAAAGACCGGTTTTTTTACACATCCCCCGTCAAACCAGCCTGACGCAGGACCAAAATCTGAGTGGAGCGGGTAGAGGGAATCGAACCCTCATCTAAAGCTTGGGAAGCTTTCGTTCTACCACTAAACTATACCCGCTCAGAGCGGCTGACTTTGTACCAGATGTGCTCAAGGATTTGAAGTTTTTCTTCGAAAATTCTGTGTTTTACGTGCCAACGGTCGGTCGTGGGCAGGCGGATCCCCTGGAAAATCCAGCCCACCCACAACCCCACCGCTCATACGGCAAACGCATGCTGTGGCTGTGACGCGTGGTACCGCAACCGGCTTGGCTGCTGCTCCGGTCTCAAAAAGCCCATCAACGCCTCCCGGCTATCCCGGCACGCGGCCTTGTGCTCCATATCCAGAAAGTGCCCGGTCGCTTGAATCGTGCCGAAGCTGCTTTTCGCAATATGTTGCCCAAACAGCTTGGCATCCTGGGCGCTGGTGTACTCGTCCCATTCACCGTTCAAAAACAACACCGGTATATCAATCTGCTTCGCCGCCTTGAGGTAGCACAGCCGGTCGCTGTTGAGTACGTGGCTGATGTGAAAGTGCATCTGCCCATACTCATGCTCGGCCAGGCTGCTCACGTGTTTGTAGTTGAAGCGTTTGAACAGCGACGGCAGGTGTTTGCCGATGGTGCTGTTGACCAGGTGGCCCACGCGGTCGCGGTCGAGGTTGCCGAGGTAGTCGACGCCGCGCTCCAGGTAGTCGCGCATCGGGGCGTTGATTACCGGAGAGAACGAGCTGATCACGGCCTTTTCCACACGCCGCGGGCGGTGGGCGAGGGCGACGAGGGTCGCGGCGCCGCCCCAGGAAAAGGACAGCACGTGTTCGGCGGTGAAGTGGTCGATGAGCTCCAGAAGGATCTGGCCCTCGACTTCTTTCGTCAGCATATGCTCGTGGCGGTTGTGGATTTTTGAGCGACCGGCGTAGGGCTGGTCGTACAAAACTACGTTGAACGTCGGGTACAGGCTTTTCACGGTCTGGGCGAAAGACGCAGTGGTGGCCATTGAGCCGTTGACCAGAATGATGGTCTTGGCAGCTGCGTCCGCGCGATAGAACTCCGTGTAAACCCGATACTGACCCTGTATATCCAGCACAGCGATTTCTGGCCTCATGTCGTAAGACTCCTGGCAAGCGGGTAATGCGCGCAGATCACTCTGCACGAGCTTTGTGACAGGTAGGCATACGCCTGGAAGTGAGGGCCCATGTCGATCCGGTACTGGCTGGTCGACGGGTGTTGTTATGGCGGGCAATTTGCCGTGAGGTGCCCGCAGATCAAGCGTGCGGGCGGGCAAAGTGTTTCTTGTAGGTAGGGGTGACTCACCAGTCAGTTTGCGGCTGGCTGGGTTGATTCAAGCATCAGGGATGCCAGTTCGCCAGTCGACGGCGTGGTTTTTTGCCATCATCGGCTGAACGGTCATCAGACCTGTTGGATTTCAGCGTCCGTAAGCGCCCGGTACTGGCCTGGGGCAAGGGCTGAGTCCAATGCCAGTGGCCCCATGCGCTCGCGGTGCAGGCGGGTCACTTTGTTGTCGAAGTGCCCGAACATGCGCTTCACCTGGTGATAACGCCCTTCAATGATGCTCAGGCGCGCCGTTCTGGGGCCCAATAGCTCCAATTCGGCCGGCTGCGTGGTGAGGTCTTCAAACGCGAAGTACAGGCCGGCGGCGAAGGTGGCGGCGTATTCCGGACCAATGTCCTGCTCGGTCTCGACGTAGTAGACCTTGGGCAACTTGGTTTGCGGCTGGGTCAGGCGGCGCGACCACTGGCCGTCGTTGGTGATCAGCAGCAGGCCGGTGGTGTTGAAATCCAGGCGGCCGGCGATGTGCAACTCGTGCTTGTCCGGCTCATCCAACAGGTCGAGCACGGTGGGGTGTTGCGGGTCGGACGTGGCGCTGACGCAGCCCTGGGGTTTGTGCAGCATGAAGTAGCGCGCAGGTTTGCCCGCTTGCAGCACTTCGTCATCCAGTAGCACACGGCTGAACTCGCTCACCGGGTGATGCGGATCGCTGACGAATTGGCCATCGACGGTAATCCGCCGCTCCACCAGCAACAGGCGTACTTGCTTGCGGTTGAATCGGGGCAGGTTGCTGAGAAAACGGTCGACACGCATTACGTCGGCTCGGTGCCGCGCAGTTGTTCGTCCACCTGGGCGCAGCGCGGGCACAGGCAGGCCTTGTTGCGCAGTTCCGGCGGCAAGGCTTCAAGCACCGCAGGGTCGATGCTGACGCTGTAGCACCAACACGCGTGGTCGGCAGTGCGCGGGTCGGCCAGGGCGCAATCGTTGCGGGCGCCGCAGGCGGGGCAGAGGGTTGGCGTGGTCATCGGTCGGTTCAGGCTGTATCGGACAAGGTCCCGGTGAAACCCGGTGTGCCTTGCACGATACAGCCCCGAGGCGTTATTGCAAATCACGCTCCAGCACGACCACCCGTTGCCCGGCGCCAATGCCGCTGCCTGGCTGCACGGGAATTTCCCGCACGGTGCCAGCGAACGGCGCGAGTACCGGGATTTCCATTTTCATCGACTCCAGGATCACCAGCACATCACCCGCTTCCACGCGTTCACCCGCGCTCACCTGCACTTGCCAGAGATTGCCGGCGATGTGGCTGTCGATGCTGTATTCGTTGGCCTGCAACGGTGTGTCTTCGCCCAATGGCGCCGCGAGTTCCTCACTGTCGAAATGCGCCTGGCCGCTGGCGATCCAGCGTTCGCGTTCGGCGTTGAACGCGCGCTGTTGTTGCCCGCGAAACGCGCCAATGCTCTCAGCTTCCTGCGCGAGAAAGGCCTGGTAGTCCGTCAGGTTCAACTGGCTGTGTTCGATACTCAGTTCAAACCGCCCAAGGGGAAAATCCCGGCGTATCTGCACCAACTCATCGGCGCTCACCGGGTAAAAGCGGATCTGGTCGAAGAAGCGCAGCAACCACGGTTTGCCATCGAACGCGTCGACTTCCCGGTAGCGGTTCCACATCTGCAAGGTACGCCCGACGAACTGATACCCGCCGGGGCCTTCCATGCCGTACACGCACAGGTAGGCGCCACCGATGCCCACGGAGTTTTCGGCGGTCCAGGTGCGTGCCGGGTTGTACTTGGTGGTGACCAGGCGGTGGCGCGGGTCCAGCGGCGTGGCTACAGGCGCGCCGAGGTAGACGTCGCCCAGGCCCATCACCAGGTAGCTCGCGTCGAACACGGTGTGGCGCACTTCGTCGAGGTCGGTCAGGTCGTTGATGCGGCGGATGAACTCCAGGTTGCTCGGGCACCACGGGGCGTCCTTGCGCACGGTGGTCATGTATTTTTCGATGGCCAGTTGGCAGGCCGGATCGTCCCAGGAGAGTGGCAGGTGGACGATGCGCGACGGCACTTGCAGGTTTTGGCTGGCACAGACGGCGTGCCATTCGGTGGTGATCAACGCCAGGAGGTCGGCGAGGGGCAGTTGTTCGGGCTGGTAGTGGATTTGCAGGGAGCGGATGCCGGGTGTCAGGTCGATGACGCCGTGCAGGGCTCGGGTTTCGAAGGCTTGCATCAGGGCGTGGGCGCGAAAGCGCAGGACCAAGTCGAGTTCAGGGGCGCCGATTTCCAGGAGCAGGTGGGTGTCGCCAGCGAGGCGGGCGACCAGGCGGGTGTCGGCCTGGCCGATGTCCAGAACAACAGGCGACATGATCGTTCCCACGCTCTGCGTGGGAATGCATCCTGTGACGCTCTGCGTCATTGCTTCGACAGCGGGACGCGGAGCGTCCCAGGCGGCATTCCCACGCAGAGCGTGGGAACGATCCCATTTCAAGGCGAGGTCGCGGGCGGTCTTGATGTCGACGGGAGTGAAGCGGATTTTGTCACCCGCCTTGAGCTGGCCCAGCTGCCACAAGTCCGCCTCGATCACCGTCACCGGGCACACAAACCCACCCAGGCTCGGGCCGTCGGGGCCGAGGATCACCGGCATGTCTCCGGTAAAATCCACCGCTCCGATCGCATAAGGATTGTCGTGAATGTTGGACGGGTGCAATCCCGCCTCACCCCCATCCGTACGCGCCCATAATGGCTTCGGCCCGATCAACCTCACACCGGTACGGCTGGAGTTGAAATGCACTTCCCATTGGGTGGCAAAGAACGTCTCGATGTACTCAGGCTTGAAGTATTCCGGCGCGCCGTGAGGGCCGTAGATCACCCGCAGGGTTCGCACTTCGGCAAGCGGTTCAGGCACTAACGTGTTGCCGCAACTGACGTCTACCAACGGCAGCACGTGCAACACGTCACCCGCCCGCAGAGCCCGTCCGCCATGCCCACCAAACTGTCCTAACGTGAAGGTACTTTTGCTGCCCAGATAATCCGGAACCTGCAGCCCGCCGCGCAGGCAAAGGTAGCTGCGCGCACCGGCCCCGGCGATGGTGCCCAGGCTCAAGGTCGCACCCGCCGGCACCAGCAGCGCAGTGTTCATTGGCACCACTTCATCATTCAACCGCAGCGCAATGTCCGCCCCGGTCACCGCCACCACCGCCGCACAGTTGAAGCGCAACATTGGCCCGCTCATGGTGATTTCCAGCGCGGCAGAACCTTCGGCGTTGCCCAGCAGGCGGTTACCCAGACGCAGTGCGCGACTGTCCATCGGCCCCGACGGCGGCACGCCCACAGCCCAGTAACCGAGGCGCCCCGGATAGTCCTGAACACTGGTTTGCGTACCGGCGCTGAGTACCTCAAACGTATCTGCGCGGTAGACCAGATCCTCAAGGCAGCGTGTCCACGGCCGGCCATTGGCGAACGGTGCGGCGAGCAGGATCTGGCGCAGGTAGTCGCGATTGGTTTCCACGCCGTACAGCTGGCTGTTGCTCAACGCCTGATGCAGATCCAGGCGCGCCTGTTCGCGGCTCGGCGCCCAGGTGATGAGCTTGGCGATCATCGGGTCGAAATAGGGCGGGATCTCGCAACCGGCCTCCACCCAGGTGTCGATGCGCAGGCCTTCAGCAACCGGGAAATCCACACAGGTCAGAAGCCCCGGGCTCGGCTGAAAATCCCGGCCCGGGTCTTCAGCGTACAGGCGCGCCTGAATCGCGTGGCCGTGGGGCTTCAAGTCCAGCTCCCTCAGCGGCGGCATTTCTCCGGCGGCCAATTGCACCATCCAGCGCACCAGGTCCACGCCCCACACTTGCTCGGTGACGCCATGTTCCACCTGCAACCGGGTGTTCACTTCCAGAAAATAGAAGCGGCCATCGGCGCTATCAAAGATAAATTCCACGGTACCGGCGCTGCGATAGTTCACGGCCTTGGCCAGGGTGATTGCGGCGTGGCACAGCTCATCCGCCATCCCGTCGGGCAAGTTCGGCGCAGGGGTTTCCTCGAGCACTTTCTGGTTGCGCCGCTGCACCGAACAATCGCGCACACCGAGAGCAATCACCTCGCCACGGCCATCACCAAACACCTGCACTTCCAGGTGCCGGGCGTGCTGGATGTACTTTTCGATAAACACGCCGGCGTCGCTGAAGTTGTTCTGGCCGAGGCGTTTGACTGCCTCGAAACAGTCGCGCAATTCATCGGCGCTGTTGCACACGCGCATGCCGATACCGCCGCCGCCCGCCGTGCTCTTGAGCATGATCGGATAGCCCACGCTTTCGCCGGCCAGCAGTGCAGCGTCTAGGCTGTTGAGCAGCTCGGTGCCTTCCAGCAACGGGATGTCGTGCTGCCTGGCCAACGCGCGCGCGGTGTGCTTGAGGCCAAACACTCGCAGCTGCTCCGGCGTCGGGCCGACGAAGGCAATGCCCGCTGTTTCGCAGGCTTCGGCGAAGGCGGCGTTTTCCGAAAGAAAGCCATAGCCGGGATGGATCGCGGTGGCACCACAGGCCTTGGCCGTGGCGAGGATTTTCTCCACCGACAGATAGGTGCCGGGCGCCGCGCCTTCGCCCAGGCTGTAGGCCTCGTCGGCTTGCTGGATGTGCAGGCTGGCGGCATCGGCTTCGGAATACACCGCCACGCCCTTGACCGAAAGCTCGCGCAAGGTGCGCAGGATGCGGCAGGCGATGGCGCCACGGTTGGCGATCAACAGTTTTTCGAACATGGCAAAACCCCGCAGGCCGATGCATGCTCGGCCTTGTCCTGGGATGCGGGCCGTCCCGCAAATGTGGATGGCGCTGCGGTCGTCCGGAGCGCAAATTTCAACACCAATGGAGATCAACTGTGGGAGCCGGGCTTGCCCGCGACGGCGGTGTGTCAGTCACCCCATATGTTGGCTGATCCACCGCTATCGCAGGCAAGCCAGCTCCCACAGGTCATCTTCCACAGTTGATCTTCAGCGCTTTTTGAGGCACTGCCCGGCGCGAGCCTGGCACAGGGCGAATAACCACTGACGCAACCGCTTCATTTTCAGTTCCATACCAGTAACTCCGCCGGGGTGGGGTTGTAGCCGTTGCACGGGTTGTTCAGTTGCGGGCAGTTGGAGATCAGTACGATCACGTCCATCTCGGCCCGCAGGTCGACGTATTTGCCGGGGGCGGAAATACCGTCTTCAAACGTCAGCCCGCCCTCGGCGGTCACCGGCACGTTCATGAAGAAATTGATGTTCGGCCCAATGTCGCTTTTACCCAGCCGGCCATCGTGGGCGCAGGCCCGCAGGTAGTTGTCGCGGCAGCTGTGCATGTAGCGTTTTTCCAAGGCGTAGCGCACGGTGTTGCTCTCTTGGGCGCAGGCGCCGCCGAGGGTGTCGTGGCGCCCGCAGGTGTCGTCGACGATGGTCAGCATCGGCTGGCCGAGGTTGGAATACAGCACGCTGCCGGTGCTCAGGTACACGCTGTTTTGCCGGCGCAAGGTGCGCTGCACGTCGTAGCGTTCCTTGGGGTTTTTCAGGCTGTAGAACAGCGTGTCGACCGCCTGGTTGCCTTCAAGGTCAAGGATGCGCAAGGTCTGGCCAGCCTTGACTTCCATCAGCCAGGGTTCGCCCGCGGGGATGGTCGCGCGGTACACGGCTGCGTCCGGTTGGTTGGCGAGTGCGATAGACATGGCAGGTCCTCAGGCGAACAGACGGTCAGTGTTGATAAAGCCGCGCTCGTTTTCCGGGCGCGAGGTGCGGCAGTGTTCGGCGACGCTTGGGTCGGCGTTCATCCAGCTGAGTTTCAGCGGCTGCGGCGCGTATTCGGGGTTCGGGTCCATGGGGTGTTGCAGGGCGGTGAGCACCACCAGTGTGTCCATCGGTGCGTAGAGTTCGATGTAGTCGCCGGCCTTGGAATGACCTTCGGCAAAGTGCAGCGTGCCGGCGTCATCCACGGTGATTTTGCTGAACAGGTTGAGGGTCATCAGCAGGTCGGACAGCCCCAGGCCCCACTTGCCCAACTCCACCAGCAGGTTGTCGGTGCCGTTGCGGTAGAAGCCGTTGCGCAGCTCTTGATAGCGGCCTTTGCCGTATTTTTCCGCGACCTCGGAGGCGCATAACACGCCGCCGATGCTGTCACTCCAGCCGCAGGTGTCGGCGGTGATGGCGGCCAATACGCGGCCCATGTCCGAGTACAGGCAATGGCCACTGGTGAGCTTGGCGGTGTGTTGGCATTTGAGGCTGTCGGGCAGGTTAAGGCGCTCGGTTTTTTCATTGGCATTGAGCAGGGTCAGGCTGACGTTGGCGCCGCCGCGAATGTCGGTGAGGCGCAGCAGTTGGCCGCGCTTGAGCACGAAGGAGCGGTGGCCGCCGCCGGGGAGCATTTCCTCGGCGAAGGGTGGGAACAATTGAGTCGAGTCGGTCATTTGGAAGTGGCTCCAAGTTCGGCGGCGATCGCCTTGCGGCGCTCGCTGTTCAAAGGGATGTCGTAGGTGATGCGGGCGCCGTAAGCGCCGGGGGCGTGCGGGTCGAGGCGCACCTTGTCGAATACCAGCAAGCGGGTGCCGAGGCTGAAGCCTTCGCTCAGGTCGTGGGTGACCATGAACACCGTCAGCCTGGTTTCGCGCCACAGCTCCAGCAACAGCAGGTGCATGTCTTTGCGAATGCCCGGGTCGAGAGCGCCGAAGGGTTCGTCCAGCAGCAGCACGCGGGGCTTCGTGATCAGTGCCTGGGCGATGGCCAGCCGCTGTTGCATGCCGCCGGAAAGCTGTGCCGGGTATTTGTCCAGGGCATGGCCCAAACCGACTTTATGCAGCAGGGCTGCGGCCTGTTCCCGCGCCTGTTTTTTCGCGTTGCCGAACAGGCGCCCGAGCAACGGCGAGCGCGGCAATTCAAGGCCCAGCGCAACGTTGTTCAGCACCGTCAGATGCGGGAACACCGAGTAGCGCTGGAACACCACGCCACGGCTGGCGTCGGGTTCGGCGGCCAGAGGTTTACCGTCCAGCAGGATCTCGCCATGGCTGGCGCTTTCCTGCCCCAGCAACAGGCGCAGGAAGGTCGATTTGCCGCAACCCGAAGTGCCGACCAAGGTGCAGAATTCGCCTTCGGCCACGTGCAGGTTCAGGCGCTCCAACACCACCTGATCGCCATAACGCTGCCACACATTGTTGACGCTGATAAAGCTCATGCCCGTGCTCCTTCGTACCAGGGGAACGCGCGCCGGGTCAGGGCCTTGAGGCCCCAGTCCATCAGCCAGGCGAGGAGGGTGATCCACACCACGTAGGGCAGGATCACGTCCATCGCCAGGTAGCGGCGCACCAGGAAGATCCGGTAGCCCAAACCGTCGGTGGAGGCGATGGCTTCGGCCGCGATCAGGAACAGCCACGCCGAGCCCAGCATCAAACGCAGGGAGATCAGCAAGCGCGGCAGCAATTGCGGCAGCACCACCCGCAGCATCAGGGTCCAGGTCGAGGCGCCGAGGGTCTGCGCCTTCACCAGTAACTCGACGGGAATTTCCCGCGCCCGCTGTTCCAGGTCCCGCGCCAGGGCCGGAGTGATGCCGATCACGATCAGCATCACTTTTGACAATTCCCCCAGCCCGAACACGATGAACAGGATCGGCAGGATCGCCAGCGGCGGCACCATCGACAGCACCGTCAGCAAGGGCGACAACGGTGCGCCAAACAGCGGCAAGGTCCCGGCAGCGATGCCCAGGCACAGGCCGGCGAGGGCGCTGATACCAAGCCCTATCGCCAGGCGACGCAGGCTTGAGGCGCTGTCTTGCCACAGCACGTATTCACCGGTGCGGGCGTCGGCACTGAAGGCCAGGCGTTTCACCGCGTCGCCCATTTGTGCGGCGCTGGGCAGCAGCTTGTCGTTGGGGTTGTCTGCCAGGCGCTCGGCCGAGCCCACGAAGTAGGCGAACAGCAACAAAGCGAAGGGCAGCAGCACCAACAGCAGGCGACTGGAGCGTTCCGGGTGGCGGTTGATCAGGCGCATGGCCGGGTCCTCTTACAGCGTGCCGTCGGCGGCCATCTGTACGTAGCTGGGGTCGAAATGCAGCTTGAGGTTGGCGGTGTCGCCGCGGGTCACGCCGTTGGCGAAGCTCATGCCCACGGCGTTGGTGTCTTTGGCACCTTCACCGAGCAGGCCGTGTTTAAACGAGAACTCGGCGACCTTGCCCATGGTGGCGGGTAACTGCGCGCTGGTGGCGAAGGCCAGGGCTTCGTGGGGCGTGGCGAACAGCTTGGTGGTGTCCAGTTGCGACTGGAAGCCCTTGAGGTCGGTGCCGGAAGCCTTGGCCATGTGTGCCAGGGCGTCGGTGCTGGCGGCGTTTTTCGCGTTCATCAAGGCGACCACTTCAAACCAGGCACCGGTCAGCGCCTTGCCCAGCTTGGGGTTGTCTTTGAGGGTCTGGGTGTTGACCACCATCATGTCCATGATTTCGCCGGGCACTTTGCTGGAATCGAACACTTCAGTGACGCCGGGCTTGGCCTTGATCTCCGAGAGCATCGGATTCCAGGTGGTGACGGCCTTGACCTGGTCGGTGTTGAAGGCGGCGGCGATATCGGCGTCGGAGGTGTTGACCACTTTCAGGTCTTTTTCGGTGAGGTTGGCCGACTCCAGGGCACGGGCCAGCAGGTAGTGGGACACCGAGAGTTCCACCAGGTTGACGTTCATGCCCTTGAGGTCGGCGACGGTCTTACCGATGCCCTTGATGACCACACCATCGTTGCCGTTGGAGAAGTCGCTGACCACCAGTGCGGTGCTGTCCACGCCACCGGCGGCGGGGATGGTCAGGGCGTCCATGTTGGTCATGGTGCAGCCGTCGAACTGGCCGGCGGTGTACTGGTTGATGGATTCGACGTAGTCGTTGAGCTGCACCATGTCGATCTTGATGCCGTACTTCCTGGCCCACTTGTCGAGGATGCCTTGGCTGCCGGCGTACTCCCACGGCATCCAGCCGGCATAAATCGTCCAGCACACGCTGAAATGGTCTTTGGGGGCGGCTTGGGCGGAAAAGCTCACCACGGCGGCAAAGGCGGCGGCGAGCAGGGCGGGTAAACGTATCGAGGGCATGGATGCTTCTCCAGTTGATCAAGGGCGAGCAGGAGCAACGCGGCACCGTAAACGGTGGCTTGTCTCCCGGGCTTTTATCCCGCCGTGTAACCTCAACTGGAGGTCGCCAACTCTCGGACCAGCCACTCGCCTTAGCGAGCCGGAACCCTAGTCAGCCATTGCAAATTGTGGTGCCGCGAACCTGTGATGACTCTTGCACGGGAGAGGTAAAGCGAGAGTCGTGCCAAGTGAGAGATGGCGCGGATTTACAGGCCTGCCGACAGGCATGGAGGCGTGGCGCCGGGTGTTCATGCATTGCGCTGGTGCGTGGTTGCACTGCAATGAAGCGAACCCCCGGGCCCGATGGATCACCCGGTTTTTCTAGAGCTGGAACTTGGCCACCAGGGTATTGAACGAGGTGGCCAATCGCGACAGCTCCTGACTCGAGGCGTTGGTCTGGTGGGCGCCGGCAGCGGTCTGCGTCGACAGGTCCTGGATATTGAGCAGGTTGCGATCCACTTCCCGCGCCACCTGGGCTTGCTCTTCGGAGGCCGAGGCAATCACCAGGTTGCGTTCGTTGATCTTCGCCACGCTGTGGGTGATGCGCTGCAATGCTTCGCCCGCATTCTGCGCCATTGTCTGGGTGTTGTTGGCCCAGGTAAGGCTCTTGTTCATGGCCGTAACGGCGCCATCCGCCCCTAGCTGCACGGTGCCGATCATGTTTTCGATGTCGACGGTGGAAGATTGCGTGCGATGGGCCAACGCCCGGACTTCATCCGCCACGACGGCAAAGCCTCGGCCTTGCTCGCCGGCACGCGCCGCTTCAATCGCCGCATTGAGGGCCAGCAGATTGGTTTGGTCCGCAATGCCACGAATCACATCCACCACCTTGGCAATTTCCCGAACCTGGGCGGCCAGATCAACCACGGCCTGGGTGGAATCATTGATCTCACTGACCATCGAACTCATCCCGGACACGGCCTGGTCCACTTGCAGGCGGCCATCATCCGCTTCAGCAGTCGCCTGGCCAGAGGCCTCGGACGTAGACACCGCATTACGCGCTACCTCGTCCACCGCTGCGGTCATCTGGTTCACGGCGGTGGCGGCTTGCTGGATTTCGTCGTTCTGGCGGGTCAGGCTGCGAGTACTTTCGTCGGTCACCGCGCTCAGTTCTTCCGCTGCGGAGGCCAGTTGGTCAGAGGCGTTGGAAATTTCCAGCAAGGTACTTTTCAAGCCCCACTGCATGTCGGATAACGCCATCAGCAACTGCCCGGCTTCATCCTTGCGATCTGTGATGATGGCCTGCGTCAGGTTGCCCTGTGCGACACGTTGTGCGCTTTGCACCGCCTGGGCGAGGGGCTGGATGATGAGGCGGGTGATCAATAGGCCGATGGTGATCGCGACAATAAATGCCAGGACGATACCGCCGATCATCCATTGCAAGGCATCGCTACGCAAAACATCCGCCGCTTCTGCGCCTTCCTTGATCTGGCGATTATTGGAATCGACCATGATTTTGAGCAGGTCGCGGGACTGCCTGAATAGCGCATTGTTGTTGGTGTTGAGCAGTGCGCGCGCTTGATCGGCGTGACCGGCATCAATCATTGAAATAATTTGCCCGGAGCTGGCCACGTAGTTTGGCCAGACCTGGTCCAGGGTGTCTCCCGCCGCCCGCTCGTCGTCCTCGAGAGGCGTCGCGCGGTAAGTCGCATAGGCCGTTTGGCTGCGCTTTAACTCATTGGCGATGTCCTGGCGAACCCGGTCGAGGTCTTGTGAGGAAACACCGCCATTGCTGGCATCCAGCAAGCGATACAGACCCCGGTTGTGGGCAACAAGGCCGTTCAGGGTGGCATTGGTATTACTGACGGATACCAGATTGTTGGAGAAAGCTAAATCAAGGGCGGTTGCCAGCCGGCTGACCCCCTTGATACCCAATGTCCCCACTGCCAGCGTGATGAAGGCGCACAGTACGAACGAAAGCAGCAGTTTGGTTGAGAGTTTCATGGCTGAGATCCGATTTGATGACGATAGGATGACCGCACTAGAGCGTCCGTGCCATTGCGTGGAATCATAATGACATCATTCGGATTATTGAAGTTTCAATGCCGATTAAAATCCATCCAGGGAGTTGGTTTTCACGGCAGGGCTGTCATCGAGGCGAGGTAAGGGAAGGGATTTACATGTATCAAGCTATTACCAAATCGCACCAGATTCGCTTTTTGATGTCAGATATTTCGTCAGGCAGTGAAAGCTGTTTGCCGCCCCCCAGCGTCGCTGGGTGTGCTCTTCCGCGGTCCAGGAGGCCGCCATGTATCGTCGACTGCTTCTTATCGCTTTGCTCGGCTTGACCCTTTCTGCGTGCGCGCCTTATTACGGTGGCGGCCAGGCCTACTACGGTTCCGAGGTCTACACGGCGCCCGCGCCGGCGTATTACTACGGAGGCGGTCCTTATTATCATTACCGCCAGGGTTACTACCCGCCACCGCAGCGTTATTACCCGTCGCCGCGTTATTACCAGCCGGCGCCTCGCTATTACCCTGCGGGGCCGCGAGCCGGTTACCGGCCTTACCCCAATCAGGGTTGGGGCAACGGCCGCTGGGGTAATGGTGGCGGGCGTGGCCAGGGTGGAGGCCGTGGCGGGCATCGCTGATCGTATTAATTGGAAAAACGGCGCTCAGGCGCCGTTTTTGCTGACCGTTGGTCGGTACTGTCATATTTGACAGCTATTCTATGGGCTACGACTGTAGTTAATTGGGGGCGGACGCTATCTGGCGTGTTGTTTCCTGCATCGACTGGCGGAGCCCATACCATGCGAGTCAGCTCGCTTTACTTGTTCTTTTTTATTCTTTCAGGCTTCAGCACGTTGGCGGCGGCGCAGGGCTGTCCTTACCCGAGTACCGTGCGCTACGTTGATGGCCACTTTCAGGGAGCTGATAAAGAGTCCACTTGGGTAAGCCAGGCAATGAGCGGCCAAGACCTTGTGGAAACTTTTGTGGGCGCGATTTTTATCCCTCGGGAGTCGGGTGAGCGCAAACGTGGCTACCTGGAAAAGTGCATCTATAAAACCGTCCGCGGTAACACGGTTGCCTTGAGGTTCGGCCCGGCCCGGGGCGAGGGCACGATGTCGCTGGCTGAGACCACGCACTGGCAACCGGGTACTGATGTTTTCGGGCAACCCACATTCCAGTGCGAAGACCGTCAACCCGATAATTGTGCCTTCACGTTCGAGGCGGCAAAACGCTGACGGGCGTTCAATAGTCCGACAAGTCCGCCAGCGGATGCCGCCCTTCCCACACCTTGTGGAAGTGCGCCTGCACCACGGCCTCGGGGATCAAGTTGATATCCGGCCAATGCCAGTGGGGCCGTTGATCCTTGTCGATCAACCGCGCCCGCACGCCTTCGCTGAATTCCGGGTGACGGCAGCAGTTCAGGCTCAAGGTGTATTCCATCTGGAACACCTGGGCCAGGGACAGGTGCCGCGCCCGCTGGATCTGCTCCCATACCAGGTGTGCGGTCAGCGGGCAGCCTTCGCTCAGGGTCTTGCCGGCGCGGCTGAACAGCGGGTCGGTGTGGTCGCGCAACGGGCTCAAGGCGCGCCACGCGCAGCGCACATCGCCTACATCCAACCACTCGTCGATCTGCGCCCGGCGCGGCAGCCATTGGGCTTCGGGCAACTGACCGATGGCTTCCTGGGCCAGGGCCTTGAGCAGGCTGTTGAGTTGCATGTCGGTCTGTTCCTGCCAGTTCAGTTGCAGCAGGCCTTCGAGCAGCTCGTCTTGTTGTTCATCCAGCAGGAAGCGGTCGGCCAGGCCCAGGTCCAGGGCGTCGCGGCCATTCATGTGGGCGCCGGTCAGGCCGAGGAACAAACCCAACTTGCCGGGCAGGCGGGACAGGAACCAACTGGCGCCCACGTCCGGGTACAGGCCGATGCTTATTTCCGGCATGGCCAGGCGGCTGCTCGGGGTGACGATGCGCACCGCGGCACTTTGCAGCAAGCCCATGCCGCCGCCCAGCACATAGCCGTGACCCCAGCAGATCAGCGGTTTCGGGTAGGTGTGCAGGCGGTAGTCGAGACGGTATTCAGCGGCGAAAAATTGCGCGGCCAGCGCCGGGACTTCTCCGGGATGCTCGAGGCAGGCCTGGGCCAGGCTACGTACTTCGCCACCGGCGCAAAAGGCCTTGGGGCCATTGCCGCGCAGCAGCACGCAGACGATTTGCGGGTCTTTGGCCCAGGCGTCCAGGCGTTCGCTCAGGGCCTGGATCATCGGCAAGGACAGGGCGTTGAGGGATTTTTCCGCGTCCAGGCTGGCGATGCCAATGCGGGCGCCGCCGGTGCCAATCAGCTCTTCGAAGTGCAGGTTCATCATGACCTCAATCGAGAAAGTGAAGGTTCAGTATGATCGCTTCGCGGGAAAGTGCCGGTTCTGCGTCAGATCAATTGACAAGCAGGGTGGGCTTTCCTAGGGTTCGCACCATTGTTT
This sequence comes from Pseudomonas sp. 32A, assembly GCF_052682255.1. Taxonomy (NCBI): domain Bacteria; kingdom Pseudomonadati; phylum Pseudomonadota; class Gammaproteobacteria; order Pseudomonadales; family Pseudomonadaceae; genus Pseudomonas; species Pseudomonas sp. 32A. The sequence continues at coordinate 1,315,999 of NZ_JBQYLY010000001.1, forward strand.
TTTCTGGATGCAACCATGACCTCCGACGACCGTATCAAACTCGAACCCAGCTGGAAACACGCCCTGCGTGACGAGTTCGACCAGCCGTACATGGCCCAGCTGCGGGAATTCCTGCGCCAGGAGCACGCGGCCGGCAAGGAAATCTACCCGCCGGGCCCGATGATCTTCAACGCGCTCAACTCAACGCCGCTGGACAAGGTCAAGGTGGTGATCCTCGGCCAGGACCCCTACCACGGCCCGGGCCAGGCCCACGGCTTGTGCTTCTCGGTGCAGCCGGGCGTGCCAGCGCCGCCGTCGTTGGTCAATATCTACAAAGAACTCAAGCGCGACCTGAACATCGACATCCCCAACCACGGCTACCTGCAAAGCTGGGCTGACCAGGGCGTGTTGATGATCAACACCACCATGACCGTGGAGCGCGCGAATGCCAACGCCCATGCGGGCAAGGGTTGGCAGTTCTTTACCGATCGGATTATTGAAGTGGTGAGCGAGCATCAGCCGCACCTGGTGTTCTTGCTCTGGGGCGCCCACGCGCAGGGCAAGCAGAAGTTGATCGACGCCACCAAGCACCTGGTGCTGACGTCGGTGCATCCGTCGCCGCTGTCGGCGTATAGAGGGTTTATTGGTTGCGGACATTTCAGCCGCGCTAACAAGTTTCTTGAGCAGAATGGCGAGACGCCGATCGAGTGGCGATTGCCGCCGGTTTGACATAGATCCAATGTAGGAGCTGTCGAGCTTTAGCGAGGCTGCGAAGACGGCCGCACAGTCAGCATCAATGCCGCCTGACCCACCGCTATCGCAGCCTCGCTTAGGCTCGACAGCTCCCACAATTGAACGTCTCTTAGGCGTTAGATTTTGTCTGGTTGCCGGTTCCAATGCCGAAACAACGGCTCCGCCAGAAACAACACAAACAACAGGCGCATCACCTGCATCGCCGTTACCAATGGCACCGACAGTTGCAGGGTTTCTGCCGTCAGGCTCATCTCGGCGATCCCCCCGGGCATCATGCCCAGTGTCAGTGAGCGCAGATCCAGATGCGTCAGGGCACTCAAGCCCACCGCCGCCAGCGTCGCGATCAACATGGTCAATGCGGTACCGATCAAGGTACGCCCCATGAACAATGGCGCGCGCCGGAAGAACTGCCGGTTGAAGTGGCAACCCAGGCCGCTGCCGATCAGCCACTGGCCGATCTGGCTGCCACCGTCTGGCAGGCCGATGTGCAAGTCCCAGGTGATACTGACGGCGGCACTGACCAGCAGCGGCCCGAACAGCCAAGGGTTTGGTTGACGCAAACGCTGCCACCCCCAGGCTACCAAAGCACCGACGGGGAACAGCACCGCCAGCCAGGCCCAATCGACGGTCGCCGGATGAAACTGCGGAACACCTTCCCCCAGCAAGTACTTGAACGCCGCCGGCACACACAGCACCACCACCAACACCCGCAAACTCTGGCCTGCGGCAACGCGGCTGAGCACCGCGCCATTGCGTGCACCGAGGTTGACCATCTCCCCCGACCCGCCCGGCATGCTCGAGAAAAACGCCGTGGCGCGGTCTTCACCGCTACGGCGCATCAACCACACGCCCACAATGCTCGAGAGGCTGGTGACCAGTGCGCCGAAAAAGATCAGGCCGAAGTGGCTCATCACCTGTTCCATCACCACCGGGGTGAAGTGCAGGCCGATGCCGATGCCCACCACCCATTGGCCGCATTTGCGGCCGCCGGGAATTTCTGCCAGCTGCCAGGGTGTGAGGCAGCGCACGAGGATGATCGCCAGCAACGAGCCGACCATGTACGGCAGTGGCCAGCCGATCTGGCTGGCGAGGTACCCGCCCAGCAGACCGACCAGCGGTGTTGCCCACCAGTTTTTAAACGTGGCCTCAGACATCGGCCACGGCACGGCGCTGCAGGGAACGCTTGCGCCAGATGCGCACCAGCGGGAACAACAGCATCAAGGCCGTCAGTACCCATACGCCAAAGGTGATCGGGCTCGACCAGAGGATCTGCAGTTCACCGTTGGAAATCGACAGCGCACGACGCAGGTTCTGTTCCATCAAACCACCGAGGATAAAGCCCAGCAGCACCGGCGACAGCGGGAAATCCAGCTTGCGCAGGATGTAGCCGAAGATGCCGATGCCGACCATCAGGAACAGGTCGAAGGTGGTGGCGTGAACCGCGTACACACCGATTGCGGTGATGATGGCGATCACCGGCACCAGCGCCCAGTTCGGCACGGCAAGGATGCGGGTGAAGATGCGGATCATCGGGATGTTGAGGATCACCAGCATGATGTTGGCGATAAACAACGAGGCGATCAGGCCCCAGACGATGTCCGGTTGCTGTTGGAACAGCAGTGGGCCGGGGGTGATGTTGTACAGCGACAGCGCGCCGATCATCACCGCCGTGGTGCCCGAACCGGGTACGCCGAGGGTGAGCATCGGCACCAGGGCGCCGCAGGCGGAAGCACCGATTGCGGTTTCCGGCGCTGCCAGGCCGCGCATGTCGCCCTGGCCGAATTTACCGCTGGCACCGGCCAGGCGTTTTTCGGTCATGTAGGCCACGGCGGAGGCCAGTGTTGCACCCGCGCCCGGCAATACGCCCATGATAAAGCCCAACAGGCCGCAGCGAATATTTACGACGAATACTGCGCAAGCTTCCTTCAGGTTAAACATCATCCGTCCGGTAGCTTTCACCGCTTCCTGGCCCCGGTGGGTTTTTTCCAGCAGCAACAGGATTTCGCTGATGGAGAACAGGCCCAGCACCAGCACCACGAATTGGATACCGTCGGTCAGGTGGATGTTATCGCCGGTGAAGCGGTACACACCGCTGTTGGCATCGATACCCACCGCAGACAGAAACAGGCCGATCAACGCCGCGACAAAGGTCTTCAGCGGTTTGTCACCGGCCATGCCGCCCAGGCAGACGATGGCAAACACCATCAGTACGAAATACTCCGCCGGGCCGAAGGCAATCGCCCATTTGGCCAGCAGCGGGGCGAACAGCACCATGCCGCAGGTGGCGATAAACGCACCGATGAACGAACTCCACGCCGACAGCGACAACGCAACGCCCGCCAGGCCTTTACGGGCCATCGGGTAGCCGTCGAGGGTGGTCATCACGGTGGAGGCTTCACCCGGGATGTTCAGCAGAATCGAGCTGATGCGCCCGCCGTATTCGCAGCCCAGGTACACGGCCGCCAACAGGATCAAGGCCGACTCAGGCGGCAGCCCGAGGGCAAATGCGATGGGGATCAACAGCGCCACGCCGTTGATCGGCCCGAGGCCCGGCAACAGGCCAACGACGGTGCCGATCAAGGTGCCGCACAGCGCGGTGATGAGGTTGTAAGGGGTCAGTGCAACGCCGAAGCCCTGGCCCAAATAGCTGAACGTATCCATATCAGTTCTCCAGAACTTCAAGCAGGCCGAGCGGCAGCGGTACATCCATGGCTTTGTCGAACAACAGGTAAAGACCGATGCTCATCAAGGTCACGATCACCACGCTGGGCTTCCAGCGGCCGCCATACAAGCGGGCCATCGGAATGCCGATCAGCATGCTGCTGAGGATGAAACCCAGGGATTCGAAGGTGCCGGCAAACACCAGCAGCAACGCGACACAGAGGCCGATCTTGATCAGGGTCTGGCGGTCCAGCGCGGGCTCTTCTTCAGTGTGCTGGGTGGGCTGTGGGCGAAACAGCATGTAGATCAGCCCCAGGCCCATCAGCCCGAGCATCAACAGCGGGTAGGCCCGAGGCCCTACCGGCTCGTAGGAAAACGACGCCTGATAAGGCCAGGCCATCAGTGCGAGGCCGGCGCAGACCAACAACATCACTGAGGCGAAAATGCGTTGTAAGAGCATGGGAAACTCCTTGGAGACTCTTGTAGGCGCGAGCTTGCTCACGAAGAACGCCAGGACGTCGCGTTTATACAGGCAGCACGCGTCATCGTTGAAGTTTTTCGCGAGCAAGCCCGCTCCCACAGAGGGGCGATTACTGGATCAGGCCGAACTCTTTGGCCAGTACTTTGTAGTCAGCCACCTGTTTCTTCACGTAGGTGTCCAGCTCCGGGCCGGTCATGGCGAACGGGAACAGCTCGCGCTGGTCACGCAGCTTGGCGAACTCGTCGGAAGCCAGCAGTTTGTCGAAGGCATCCTTCCACCAGGCGTAGTCTTCGTCGCTGACTTTTGGCCCAAGGTAGAAGCCACGTACCACCGGCCAGACGATGTCGTAGCCTTGTTCCTTGGCGGTCGGAATGTTCTTCATTTCCGGCTCGTCCAGGCGCTCGTCGGAGAACACCGCCAGCAGGCGCATGTCGCCGCTGAGGATGTGCGGCATGGAGTCGGAGATGTCGGTGCTGCCCACCTGGATGTGGCCGCCGAGCAACGCGGTGGCGATTTCGCCGCCGCCTTCCAGTGCCACATAACGCAGGTCACGCGGGTTGATCCCGGCGGCCTTGGCGATCAGTGCGGTTTGCATCCAGTCCTGGCTGCCGACGGTGCCGCCGGAACCGATGACCACGCTGCCTGGATCTTTCTTCAGGGCCTTGACCAGGTCGTCGAGGTTTTTGTAGGGCGAATCGTTTTTTACCGCGATGGCGCCGTAGCTGGTACCGACGGCCGCGAGCCAGCGCACGGCGCTTTCATCGAAGCGGCCAAACTTGCCCTGGGCCAGGTTCAGCAGCGAGCCGCTGGACCACGCCACCAGCGTGCCGGCGTCGGCCGGGCGCTGGGCCACGACGGCGTTATAGGCCACCGCGCCCACGCCGCCAGGCATGTAGGTCACGCGCATCGGCTTGCTCAGCAGCTTCTGGTTGACCAGCGCGCTTTGCGCCAGTTTGCAGGTCAGGTCAAAACCACCGCCCGGGGACGCCGGGGCGATGCATTCCGGGCGCTTGGGTTCGGCGGCCATCAATTGGCTGGCGAACAGCATGCAGCTGGCCGTCAGGGCAAATTTACGCAGCGAAAGGGTCATGTTCATCTCCATCGTTGTTGTTATGAGGTTGCTGTTACCAGAGTGCGACGCTGTAGCTCACCAGCAGGCGCACTTCATCCGCATCACGGGCCGAATAGTTGGAACGGTAAGTGGCATTACGCAGGCGCACGGCCACGTCCTTGAAGGTGCCACTTTGCACCACGTACTTGATCTCGCTGTTGCGTTCCCACTCCTTGCCGGTCTCGCCGTTCTTGAGCTTGATGTTGTCACCCGACAGGTAACGGCTCATGAAACTCAGGCCGGGAACCCCCAGCTTGGCGAAGTCGTAGTCGTAGCGTGCCTGCCACGAGCGTTCTTCGGCGCCGGCAAAGTCGTTGATCTGCACGAAGTTGACAAGGTAAGGATCGCTACCGTCCACGTAGGGAAAGGCGCTATCGCCGGACATGTGCTGATAGCCGGCGCTGAGCTTATGGCCATTGAGGGCATAGCTGAACAGGCCGTTGAGGGAGGTGTTGTCGATCTTGCCGCCGCGGGCTGCACCGGTGTCATCACTGATGGCCAGGCGCAGGTCGGCGCCAAAGGTGCCGGGGCCCATTGGGCGCGAGGCGACCAGGCCGAGGAAATGCTGGCGGTACACGTCGTCGAGTTGGGCAAAGTGGTAGCTGCCGGTGATCTTGTCGGCGAACTTGTAGTCCACGCCGCCGAAATCGAAATGCTTGCCGGTGGCGCCGCTGAGGAAGCGGCTGTTCTTGTTATTGAGGCCAATGTCTTCGTAGTTAGTGTCGTCGCGGTCCTTGGCCTTGTTCAGGCGGCCGCCGGTGAACACCAGGTTCTTGAACTCTTTGGAACTCAACAGGCCGCCTTCAAACGTCTGGGGCAGGATGCGCCCGTCGTTGGGCTTGAGGATCGGCAACTCGGGGATCAGTGCGCCGATCTTCAGCTCGGTGGCGGAGATCTTCACTTTGCCGGTCAGGCCGAGTTTGGAATATTCGTTGGCGGCGCGGCCATCATCGTGGGTGGGCAGCAGGCCGGTGCCGGTGCGGTCGGGGCTGGAGTCGAGCTTGACCCCGAGCATGCCCAGGGCATCCACGCCAAAGCCGACGGTGCCGTCGGTGTAGCCCGACTGCAGGTTGAGCATGAAGCCCTGGGCCCACTCGTCGCGCTTGGATTGTTGTGCGCTGGTGCCATCGCGAAAGTCGCGATTGAAGTACATGTTGCGGGTTTCGAGGGTGGCGGTGCTGTCCTCGAAAAAGGCGGCTTGGCCTACGGGCGAAAAGCCGGCAAAGGCGGCAGCACTGGCAAGGGCGGTCTGGGTGAAACGAGAAGAACGAGCGGGCGGCTGAGTGCGCAGCATCGTGGGTGTACTCCGTTTTATTGTTCTTATTTTGGCGAAAACGCTTCGAGGCGTTTTTCGGGCGCTACAGGTGAAATAGCTCGGCAGGCGAAACCCACCGTGGCTGGATGCTAAAGGGCGAAGCTTTCACTAACCTTTCAGTCGCCTTTCAATGTTTTCGGGCTTCACAGCGCAGGTGGCGCCTGTAAACTCCCCGGCAAAGCGTGGCGCCGACCACCCCCTAACGAGGTAAAACCCCATGCGTGTCCTTCTGGTTGAAGACCATTTGCAGCTCGCCGAAAGTGTCGCCCAAGCGCTCAAGAGCACGGGTTTGACCGTCGACGTGTTGCACGATGGGGTGGCCGCGGACCTGGCCTTGAGCAGCGAGGAGTACGCGGTGGCGATCCTCGATGTGGGCCTGCCGCGCATGGACGGTTTCGAGGTGTTGGCACGGTTGCGGGCCCGCGGGAAAAATCTGCCGGTGCTGATGTTGACCGCTCGCAGTGATGTGAAAGACCGGGTGCACGGCCTCAACCTGGGGGCGGATGACTACCTGGCCAAGCCATTCGAACTGACGGAGCTGGAAGCCCGAGTCAAAGCCCTGCTGCGCCGTAGCGTGCTGGGCGGTGAGCGGCAGCAGGCGTGTGGCGTGCTGATTTACGACCTGGATACGCGGCGCTTCACCCTGGGTGGCGAACTGCTGACCCTGACCTCCCGCGAGCAGGCGGTGCTTGAGGCGCTGATTGCACGTCCGGGTCGGGTGATGAGCAAGGAGCAACTGGCCTCCCAGGTGTTCGGCCTGGATGAAGAGGCCAGCCCCGACGCCATCGAAATCTACGTGCATCGCCTGCGCAAGAAACTCGATGGCCAGCCGGTGGCCATCGTCACCTTCCGTGGTTTGGGGTACTTGCTGGAAGCCCGCGATGCATAAGCCCAGCAGCCTGCGCTGGCGCCTGCTGTGGAACCTCGCGCTGTTGCTGGTGGTATTGATGCTCGCCAGCGGCTTGAGCGCTTACTGGAATGGGCGCGAGGCGGCGGACACGGCTTATGACCGCACGCTGTTGGCCTCGGCGCGAACCATTGCGGCCGGCGTGTCTCATCGTGATGGGTCCTTGAGTGCCGATGTGCCGTACGTGGCCCTGGATACGTTCGCCTATGACAGCGCCGGGCGGATTTACTACCAGGTCAACGATATTCACCAGAAGCTGATTTCCGGCTATGAGAACCTGCCGGGCCCACCGCCGGGCACGCCGCGCACCGATGACTATCCGGCGCTGGCGCGCTTTTATAACGCCAAGTATCAGGGCCAGAACGTGCGAGTGGTCAGCCTGCTCAAGGCCGTCTCCGAACCGAACATGAACGGCATGGCGGAGATCCGTGTGGCCGAAACCGACGAGGCGCGGGTCGCCATGGCTCGCAGCCTGATGGCCGATACCTTGCTGCGCTTAGGGATGCTGGCCATCGGTGCATTGTTTTTGGTGTTCTTTGCGGTGAGTGCGGCGTTGCGGCCGCTGGAGCGTTTGCGCACGGCGGTAGAGGAGCGTCAGCCGGATGATCTGCGGCCGTTGCCCTTGGTAGAAGTGCAGCATGAACTGGGCCCGCTGGTGCGGGCGCTCAACCATTTCACCGAACGCCTGCGCGGGCAGTTCGAGCGCCAGGCGCAGTTTATTGCCGACGCCGCCCATGAGCTGCGTACGCCGCTGGCGGCCCTCAAAGCCCGACTGGAGCTCGGCCTGCGCGCCGAAGACCCGGCCACCTGGCGCACCACCCTGGAAACCGCGGCCCAGGGCACTGATCGCCTGACTCACCTGGCCAATCAATTACTGTCGCTGGCTCGCATTGAAAACGGTGCCCGGGCGATTGCCGAAGGCGGGGCCCAGTTGCTGGACTTGAGCCAATTGGCCCGCGAACTGGGGATGGCCATGGCGCCGCTGGCCCATGCACGTGGCGTGGCCCTGGCGCTGGAAGCGGATGAGCCGGTATGGCTGCGAGGCGAGCCGACCTTGTTGAACGAGTTGTTGAGCAACCTGGTGGACAACGCCTTGGCCCATACGCCGCCGGGCGGCAATGTGATCCTGCGGGTGACGGCGCCGGCGGTGCTTGAGGTGGAAGACGACGGCCCGGGTATCCCGCTGGATGAGCGGGACCGGGTATTCGAGCGGTTCTATCGGCGCAGTCAGCAGGGCTTGGGGTCGGGCTTGGGGCTGGCGATTGTCGGCGAGATCTGCCGGGCACATCTGGCGCAGATCAGCTTGCATGACGGTGAGTTGGCGGGGTTGAAAGTGCGGGTCAGTTTTATTGCGGGGTAATCAGTAAAACATCGACCGCGCTTCATCCAGCTCGGTGCGCAGGGCTTCGCTGTAGGGGTCGAGGCGCAGTTTCTTGATAGCAGGCACCGTCGATACCGGCACGCTGGCGAGCGGATGGTCGGTGTTGCGGTGGCAATACAGCACGGCGACCTGCACCAGGTCGATATAGTCCAGGCGCTCGGAGTCGCGCTCCAGGTCGAGGTATTGCCCTGGCAGGTTCACCAGCATTTCCGGGAAGTCCCACCTTCGCAGCAGTTTGTCCCCCAGCAGCGGGTGGATGCTTTCAATCACGTGGTTGAGGCTGACGGGGTCAGCCAGCAGTTCATAATGATCTTCGGCATAGGTCAAAATCGGCAGCACGCCAATCTGGTGCACCAAACCGCCGAGGGCCGCCTGGTCAGGCTTCAACTGGCTGTGGTTGCGGCACAGCGCGTAGCTCACGCCGGCCACTTCCAGGCTGCGTCGCCACACGTCGCGCATCTTCTGTTCGACCACATCGGAACGGGCGTGAAAGATCTGTTCCATTACCAGCCCGATCGACAGGTTACTGCTGTAGTTGGTGCCCAACCGGGTGATGGCGGTGTGCAGGTCGGTAACTTCCTGGGTCGCGCGCAACAGCGGGCTGTTGACCACTTTGATCAACCGCGCCGACAAGGCGGTATCGCGGCTGATCACTTTGCTTAGATGGCTGATACTGATGTCCGGGTCTTCGGCGGCCTGACGAATCTTCAGGGCCACTTCCGGCAGCGTTGGCAGAACCAGGTCATCGTTATCGATGGCCACAACCAAAGCCTGTTGGACTTTTTCCGCCAGCTTGTTCATTCAAGATCTCTAGGGTGTTGCAAAAAGGTACGACGATCAGCGCTGGATCTCGCGATCACGGTCCAGTTGGTAGGGCAGGTCGAGCAGCTGAAGACCGGGGCCTTCCAGCGTGCCTACATGCACATCGCCACTCTCTGCTGCTTCGGCTTGCAGCACCGCTAGAAGTTCAATCGTTTGGTCGGCACGGGCGGCAATGACCACCTCGCCGATGGCACTGTTGTGAGTCGGGGAAAACAGTGGGGTGCCAGGCTCCGGCAGTTCACTGGCATTCAGGCTCAGGCGATACAGGCGGCGCTTGAGTTTGCCCAGGTACTGCATGCGCGCGACGATTTCCTGGCCGGTGTAGCAGCCTTTCTTGAAGCTGACGCCGCCGATGGCTTGCAGGTTGAGCATTTGCGGGATGAACAGTTCGCGGGTCTGAGGCATGACCTGGCCGATGCCGGCACGGATCTGGCCCAACAGCCATTGGTTCAGTTCACCTTCGTTCAATTGCGCGGCGAGTTGGCCGTGCAGGGTTTCGGCTTGAGCGGCAGGAGCCCAGAGCTCGGCGCGGCCTGGGGATACGCGGATGGCGATCAGATCGTCGCTGCGCACCACGCTGTCGGTCTCGGTGGGGAGTTCGAGGCCGAGGCTGGCCAGTACCTGATCCGCATCCGACACCCCGAAACGCACCCAGGCGGCGCTTTCGTCGGTGAGTTTGGATTTGGAGAACACGGCGTACTTTTTCAAGTCTGCCAGTTGCGGCTCCAGCAGTTCGGTGGCCATGGCCAGCAGCACGCCATCGCCTTGCAGCAGGATGCGGAAGCTCGACTGCATGCGCCCCTTTTGGGTGCAGCGCGCGCCCAGGCTGGCCTGGGTGTCACTCAGGTAGTTGAGGTTGCAGGTCAGTTGTCCCTGGAGGAATTTGGCAGCGTCGGAGCCGCGGACGGCGAGTACGCCTTCGTGGGACAGGGAGCAGAAGAAAGCAGAGTCAGCCATGGGTCATCGCAGGTTAAAAAGTCATGAGTGCATCATAGAGGGGCGCCCGGCAAATGGATAGTTTCGGTATGGCCGACCAAAGCCGACTGTTCCAGGCAGCGTCGGCCTGTATACTTGCGCTCTATTTGAGGAGCGCTCCATGGTCGAAGATGTAGAACTCAATCGCCTCTACTGGCACAGCCGCCGCGGCATGCTTGAGCTGGACGTGTTGCTGGTACCGTTCGTCAGGGAGGTCTATCCGCACCTCAACGACGTCGACCGCGACTGCTACCGCAAGCTGCTGGAATGCGAAGATCAGGACATGTTCGGCTGGTTCATGGAACGCGCCGAATCGGAAGACCCGGAGCTGCAGCGCATGGTTCGGATGATTCTGGATCGTGTCCAGCCCAAGTAATACGTTCGAATGCCGCTGGCATGCCTCCGGGCAGTTGCTGGCGGTTTATCTTTTCGCCCAGGCGTTCGCATTGGGTGCGTTGTGGTTTCTCGATGTGTCCCCGTGGATTGCAGCCGTTGGCGCCTTGGTGTGCCTGGCCCATGCCGGTTGGGTGCTGCCGCGTCATCTCCTGTTGACTCACCGTTCGTCGATTCGTGGCCTGCGTCGCGATGAGGATGGCTGGCAGCTATGGAGCGCCGCCCGTGGCTGGCACAGTGTGCAATTGCGCCCCGACAGCCTGGCGTTGCCGTTGATCGTGGTGCTGCGCTTTCGGGTGCAGGGTGACTGGCGGGTGCGTTCGATATGCGTGCCGCGGGATTCGCAGGCCGCCGATGTGCATCGGCGCCTGCGGGTGCGCTTGAAGTTCAGCCGCCGTAGGTGGTTGGCACCAGAATAGTGTCACGCGCTTCGGGCAGCATCTGCGGGTAGTCGAGGGTGTAATGCAGGCCCCGGCTCTCCTTGCGTTCCATGGCCGAGCGGATCATCAATTCCGCCACCTGGGCCAGGTTGCGCAACTCGATCAGGTCGCGGCTGACTTTATAGTTGCTGTAGAACTCGTCGATCTCATCCAGCAGCAGCCGAACCCGGTGCTGCGCCCGCGCCAGGCGTTTGTTTGTGCGCACGATGCCCACGTAGTCCCACATGAAGCGCCGCAGTTCGTCCCAGTTGTGGGCGATGATCACGTCTTCATCCGAATCGGTGACCTGGCTGGCGTCCCAGCGGGGCAGGGCAGCCGGCACCGGGATGCGCGGCAGTTGTTCAAGGATGTCGGCGGCGGCGGAGCGGGCGTATACGAAACATTCCAGCAGCGAGTTGCTGGCCATGCGGTTGGCACCGTGCAGGCCGGTGAAGCTGGTTTCGCCGATGGCGTACAGGCCGGGTACGTCGGTGCGCCCGTGTTGGTCGACCATCACGCCGCCGCAGGTGTAGTGCGCCGCCGGCACGACCGGGATCGGGCCTTTGGTGATGTCGATGTTGAACGCCAGGCAGCGCTCGTACACTGTTGGGAAGTGGGTCTTGATGAAGGCTTCGGGCTTGTGGCTGATGTCCAGGTAGACGCAGTCGATGCCCAGGCGCTTCATTTCATGGTCGATGGCCCGGGCGACGATGTCTCGCGGGGCCAGCTCTGCTCGTGGGTCGAAGCGCTGCATGAAGCGTTCGCCGTTGGGCAGTTTCAGGTGCGCGCCTTCGCCCCGCAGGGCTTCGGTGATCAGGAAACTCTTGGCTTGCGGGTGGTACAGGCAGGTGGGGTGGAACTGGTTGAATTCCAGGTTCGCCACTCGGCAGCCGGAACGCCAGGCCATGGCGATGCCATCACCGCAGGCGCCGTCGGGGTTGCTGGTGTAGAGGTAAACCTTTGCTGCGCCGCCCGAGGCGAGAATCGTGAAGCGTGCGCCGTAGGTGTCGACTTCGCCGCTGGTACGGTTAAGCACGTAGGCGCCGAGGCAGCGTTCGCCCGACAGGCCCAGGCGTTTTTCGGTAATCAGGTCGACGGCGACTCGCTGCTCCAGCAATTCGATGTTGGGGCGTTGGCGCGCTTGGTCGAGCAGGGTCTTGAAGATTGCGGCGCCGGTGGCGTCGGCGGCATGGATGATGCGCCGATGGCTGTGGCCGCCCTCGCGGGTCAGGTGGAACTCGAAGCCGCCGTCGTCGGTGCCGGAATGTTCATCCCGGGTGAAGGGTACACCCTGGTCGATAAGCCATTGGATGGCTTCGCGGCTGTGCTCGACGGTGAAGCGCACCGCTTCTTCATTGCACAGGCCACCGCCGGCATTCAGGGTGTCTTCGACGTGGGATTGCACGGTGTCGGTGTCATCCAGCACCGCAGCGACACCGCCCTGGGCCCAGAATGTCGAACCGTTGGCCAGGTCACCCTTGCTCAGAACGGCTATGCGCAGGTGGCCCGGCAGGGTCAATGCGAGGCTCAAGCCCGCGGCGCCGCTGCCAATCACCAGGACATCGTGTTGAAACTGTTGGCTCATTTGAAGGATTCCGCAAAAAGCGATCCGAAGGGGGCGCAAACAGGACGCCTGGATCGGCGAATCAAAGGGTCACACGGCCCACTAGTATATAGAGGGGGGGAGCGGCACAATAGCCGGGCATTCGTGGCATTGTGAGACTACGGTCGACGAACTGCACGGCTTTCGTGAAACTGAAGGCGATTGGGATGGGAACTTTTTGCATAAGCCCCGACTCAATAGCAGGATGCCCGAAAGCTGGGAACACGCCGGATTTGCTGATCGGCGCCTGTGTCAGGCGCGTCAGGAAGCTGGCGACAGATTATTCGCGCAGCCGGCATAGCCCGCGCTGCGTTTTTCGTGTGTGCCAAATCAGTGCGTACCGGAAACTTGCTTGGAGGGGGAGAACTTTTGCGAAAAGCCCGAGTCTATGTTTGCAAGCCTGATCGATTAGTTATGCAAGCCTCCTTTAAGTACAACGAGGAGTGTTCATGCTAACCCAGGAAGAGGATCAGCAGCTGGTTGAGCGCGTTCAACGCGGCGACAAGCGGGCATTTGATCTGCTAGTGCTGAAATACCAGCACAAAATTCTCGGGTTGATCGTGCGGTTTGTGCACGACACCCATGAAGCGCAGGACGTTGCACAGGAAGCCTTTATCAAGGCGTACCGTGCACTCGGTAATTTTCGCGGTGATAGTGCGTTTTACACGTGGCTCTACCGCATCGCCATTAACACGGCGAAGAACTATCTGGTTTCTCGCGGTCGCCGCCCGCCGGATAGTGATGTTAGTTCGGAAGATGCTGAATTTTATGATGGTGATCACGGCCTCAAAGATCTCGAGTCGCCGGAGCGTGCATTGCTGCGCGACGAGATTGAAGGAACCGTCCATCGCACTATTCAACAACTGCCAGAAGATTTGCGTACCGCGTTAACTTTACGTGAATTCGATGGTCTGAGTTACGAAGACATTGCGAGCGTCATGCAATGTCCGGTGGGTACCGTACGTTCCCGGATTTTCCGGGCTCGGGAAGCCATCGATAAAGCCCTGCAGCCGTTGTTGCAGGAAAACTGAGACAGCGGCGACAGCCAAGAGAGGAACCGCCATGAGTCGTGATGCCCTGCAGGAATCGCTGTCCGCAGTGATGGATAACGAAGCGGATGAACTGGAACTTCGTCGAGTGCTTAATGCATTTGATGATGCCGAAACCCGTGAAACCTGGTCTCGTTACCAAGTCGCTCGGGCGGTGATGCACAAGGATCTTCTAATCCCTCGTCTGGATATTGCTGCGGCCGTTTCTGCTGCGCTGGCTGATGAAGCCGTTCCGGCAAAAGCTGCTCGCGGTCCTTGGCGTAGCCTGGGTCGTCTGGCAGTCGCTGCTTCGGTGACCGTCGCTGTACTGGCAGGTGTTCGCCTGTACAACCAGGACGAAATCGCCGGTGCCGAACTGGCCCAACAAACCCAGCAACCGGTCATGGCCGGTCCGCAGGTCAAGGGTCCAGCCGTACTGGCCGGCTACAAGGAAAGCTCTGATACCACCGGGCCTATGGCCAACGGTGTACTTCAAGGGCAATCCGGCTGGCAAGATCAGCGTCTTCCAGGCTACCTGCGCCAACACGCACAGGAATCAGCCTTGAAAGGCACTGAAAGCGCTCTGCCATACGCTCGTGCTGCAAGCCTGGAAAACCGCTAGTCCGCCAAGGAGCTTTATGCGCGCCATACCGCTCCTTGCGCTTTTGCTCAGTGGCTGGTTTGTAGTCCCCGCCCATGCCGACGAAGCCCAAGACTGGCTGACGCGTCTTGGGCGGGCGGAGCAGCAACAAAGCTTTCAAGGCACCTTCATCTACGAGCGTAACGGTAGTTTTTCTACCCATGACATCTGGCATCGTGTCCAGAATGGTCAGGTCCGTGAGCGGCTTTTGCAGCTCGATGGTTCTGCCCAGGAAGTCCTGCGCGTTGATGGCCGTACCCAATGCGTGAGTGGCACGCTGGTTGCCGGGCTGGGGGGCTCTCCCAACGCCGCAGCGCGCGCCCTTGATCCGCAAAAACTCAAAGCATTCTACGACCTTGCCGTCATCGGCAAATCGCGCGTGGCTGGTCGAAATGCGGTGATCGTCTCAGTTACCCCTCGCGATCAATACCGCTATGGTTTTGAGCTGCATCTGGATCGCGAAACCGCGCTGCCACTGAAGTCATTGTTGCTTAATGATCAGGGCCAGTTGCTGGAGCGATTCCAGTTCACCCGGCTCAATACATCGGTACCTGACGATCGTGATTTGCTGCCCAGCGGCGAATGTACGCCGGTTGCAGTGACCAGCGCCAAGGCCCCGGAGGTCGAGATCCCTCAGGATTGGCGCCTCGATTGGTTACCGCCAGGCTTCCAGTTGGTCAACCGCAGCGCGCATAAAGACTCCCATACCAAGGTGACTGTCAGCAGTTTGATGTATGACGATGGTCTGGCGCGTTTTTCGGTATTCCTGGAGCCGCTCAACGGCGCGGCCGTGACCGAGACCCGTACCCAACTTGGTCCGACAGTCGCAGTATCGCGGCGTTTGAATACCCCGGAGGGTGAGGTGATGGTGACTGTCGTCGGTGAAATTCCGATTGGCACCGCCGAGCGAATTGCGCTGTCTTTACGCAGTGGCACCACGCCCGCCAAGCCGTGAGTTGTTAATCGTATGTTCATCCTGATATTTCAATGTTGCGCAGGAGAGCGTCGTTGCCTGCCTCTACCGAGAAACATGAAATGTCTGGATCATTTTTTTCACTTGCTAAAATCCCCTATGTTTTTTATAGGTCAGGGCTTCTCGGCCCTGGCCTTGTTTTGTTCGCGGAACAAAAATGTCGGTCGCAGTTTTTTCGGCGTTTATTGAACCCTGTCGCTCAACCCTGCTCGTCGTAACGGGAGCTGTATGTCGATACCACGTTTGAAGTCTTACCTATCCATAGTCGCCACGGTGCTGGTGCTGGGTCAGGCCGTTACCGCGCAAGCGGCCGAGCTGCCTGATTTCACCCAACTGGTGGAGCAGGCGTCGCCTGCCGTGGTGAACATCAGCACTACGCAAAAGCTGCCGGATCGCAAAGTCTCCAACCAGCAGATGCCTGACCTTGAAGGCCTGCCGCCGATGCTGCGGGAGTTCTTTGAACGTGGCATGCCCCAGCCGCGCACGCCGCGTGGCGGTGGTGGTGGCCAGCGTGAGGCACAGTCCCTGGGCTCGGGTTTCATCATCTCGCCTGACGGCTACATCCTTACCAATAACCACGTGATTGCTGACGCCGACGAGATTCTGGTGCGCCTGGCGGATCGCAGTGAGTTGAAAGCCAAGCTGGTGGGCACGGATCCACGCTCCGACGTGGCCCTGCTGAAAATCGAAGGCAAGGACCTGCCGGTGCTGAAACTGGGCAAATCCCAGGACCTGAAAGCCGGGCAATGGGTCGTCGCCATCGGTTCGCCGTTTGGTTTTGACCACACCGTGACCCAAGGTATCGTCAGCGCCATCGGTCGCAGCCTGCCGAACGAAAACTACGTGCCGTTCATCCAGACCGACGTGCCGATCAACCCGGGCAACTCCGGCGGCCCGCTGTTCAACCTGGCGGGCGAAGTGGTCGGCATCAACTCGCAGATCTATACCCGCTCCGGTGGTTTCATGGGCGTGTCGTTCGCGATTCCGATCGACGTGGCCATGGATGTTTCCAACCAGCTGAAAACCGGTGGCAAAGTCAGCCGCGGCTGGCTGGGCGTAGTGATCCAGGAAGTGAACAAGGACCTGGCTGAATCCTTCGGCCTCGACAAGCCGGCCGGCGCCTTGGTCGCGCAGATCCAGGACGATGGCCCCGCAGCTAAAGGTGGCCTGCAAGTCGGTGACGTGATCCTGAGCATGAACGGCCAGCCGATCGTCATGTCTGCGGACTTGCCACACCTGGTGGGCGCTCTCAAGGCCGGCAGCAAGGCCAAGCTGGAAGTGATCCGCGACGGCAAGCGCCAGAACGTTGAGCTGACTGTCGGCGCGATTCCGGAAGAAGGCGCGGCGCTGGATGCACTGGGCAACAGCAAGCCGGGTGCCGAACGCAGCAGCAACCGCCTGGGCATTGCCGTGGTCGAGTTGACCGACGAGCAGAAGAAGAGCTTCGACCTCAAGAGCGGTGTAGTCATCAAGGAAGTCCAGGACGGCCCTGCCTCCCTGATTGGTCTGCAACCAGGTGATGTGATTACCCACCTGAACAACCAGGCCATCAACTCCACCAAAGAGTTCACCGACATCGCCAAAGCGCTGCCGAAGAACCGCTCGGTGTCGATGCGCGTCCTGCGTCAGGGGCGTGCCAGCTTCATTACCTTCAAACTGGCCGAGTAATCCGCTAGTCCAATAAAAAAGCCCCGCTCTCGATGTACGAGAGCGGGGCTTTTTTGTGGCTGTAAGGTTTAGCCCATCATGTCTTTGATCATGCGTTCCTGGTCGATCAGTTCACGCTGGCGTGCATCGATACGTGATGAGAGCGGGAAGTTGCTGCCGGCGCGGCGCTTGGCGAAGTCCAATTGCTGGATGGCCTGCTTGAAATCCCCCACCAGGGCGAAGTACTCGGCGCGGGCCTGGTGCAGGCCGATGATATTGCCCGACAAGCCACGGGTTTCCGCGACCTGATACCAGACATCCGGATCGTCTGTGCGTGATTTGAGCAGGCCTTCCAGGGCTTTTTCCGCATCAGCGGTACGGTTCTGCTTGAGCAGCAGGTCCACCCGCACCTGATTCAGTGGGTAGTTGCCCGGATATTGCGTCAACATCCGGTCCGTGCGCTGCTGGGCATCCGGCAGGCGGTTGTTGGTAATGTCCAACTCGATCTGCGCCAGGTTGTAGGTGATGTCGTTGGGTGCCTTGGCCAGCAGCGGCTTGAGGTTTTCCCGGGCCAGGTTGAACTGCGCGCCTTTGATCTGGGCGATGGCCAAGCCATAACGCGCCACATCATTTTTCGGGTTTTCATCCAGCTGAGCCTGGAAACGCTTGGCTGCCAGGCCTGGAGTGTCTTCGTAATACAACTGCACGCGAGCGCGGATCAGTTGGTAGCGCAGGCTGTCTTCAATGCCGCCCGGCTTGGCTTGCTCCGCGCGGTTGCGGGTGTCGGCGATCCGCGATTCGGTGACCGGGTGAGTCAGCAGGAATTCTGGTGGCTTGGCGTCAAAGCGGTACTGGCGCATCAGGCGCTCGAACATGGTCGGCATGGAGCGCGGGTCGTAACCGGCCTTCTCCAGGTTGAGAATGCCGATACGATCAGCCTCTTGCTCGTTTTGCCGGGAAAAGCGGCGTTGCTCCTGGATGGCGGCGGCCTGGCTGCCGGCAATCGCAGCAATACCCGCATCACCTGCGCCAGCGGCGGCGGCGATGATGCCGCCGAGCAGTGCAGCCATCATCGGGATTTGCATCCGTTGCTGCGCTTCCACGCCTCGGGCGAAGTGGCGTTGGGACAAGTGAGCCAATTCGTGGGCCAGTACCGACGCATATTCGCCTTCGGTCTGGGCATTGAGGAACAGGCCGCCGTTGACTCCGACGATGCCGCCCGGTGCGGCAAAGGCGTTCAACTGCGGGCTGTTGATCAGAATGAATTCCAGGCGCCGGTCATTGACCTGGCTGGTCTCCACCAGTTTGTACACGCTGGTTTCGACGTAGTCCTTGAGCTGCGGGTCGTTGAGTTGCGAGACCTGGCCACGCAAGTAGGACAGCCATGCCCTGCCTAAATCGTATTCCTGTTTTGGCGAGACAATGGCAGAACTGGCGTCGCCAAGTGACGGCAGGTCGTCAGCGAAGCCTGGAGAGGCCAGCAGGCAAGCCAGCGTCAGCAGGGTAGGGCGCAAAAAAGTCATGCACAAAGCCTTTCGACAAAGACCTTACTGTAGCCGGACACTGAGCTTCGGACCAGATATTCTAAGCGCCCTCGATGCCCACCCGGAGCAAAACCATGACCGACGCTGTAGCCTTCGATGCCGAACTGGATGCCAGTGGCCTTAACTGCCCGCTGCCATTGCTCAAGGCCAAGCTGGAACTCAATCGGCTGGCCAGCGGCGCGGTGCTCAAGGTGATTGCCACGGACGCGGGCTCCCAGCGGGATTTCCGTACGTTTTCCAAGCTGGCCGGCCACACCTTGCTGCATGAAGAAGACGAAGCAGGCGTCTATCGTTACTGGTTGCGCAAGGCCTGAATCGCTTGAATGTGCTGTCCTTATCGCCTGAGGTTTATTGATGTTCAAAGTGTTACGTGACTGGATTCAGCGCTACTTCTCCGACGAAGAAGCCGTGGTGCTGGCCGTTCTGCTGTTTCTCGCCTTTACGGCCGTGCTCACCTTGGGTGGCATGCTGGCGCCAGTATTGGCGGGGATGGTGCTGGCGTACCTGATGCAAGGCCTGGTCTCCATTCTGGAGCGTTTGCGCTTGCCGGGTGGGGCGGCGGTGGGCCTGGTGTTTGCCTTGTTCATGGGGCTGTTGCTGGTGTTTATCGTGATCGTGGTGCCTTTGCTGTGGCATCAGTTGATTACCTTGTTCAACGAACTGCCGGGCATGCTCGCCAAGTGGCAGTCATTGCTGCTGCTGTTGCCCGAGCGTTATCCGCATCTGGTATCGGACGAGCAGGTATTGCAGGCCATTGAAGTGGCCCGCGGTGAAATCGGAAAGTTCGGACAATGGGCGCTGACCTTTTCCCTTTCGAGCTTGCCGTTGCTGGTCAACATCATGATTTATCTGGTACTGGTGCCGATCCTGGTGTTCTTCTTCCTCAAGGACCGCGAGATGATCGGTCGTTGGGTGCGTGGCTACCTGCCCCGTGAGCGGGCGCTGATTACCCGGGTCGCCGAAGAAATGAACCGGCAGATTGCCAACTACATCCGTGGCAAGGTCATCGAGATCTTTATCTGCGGTGGCGTCACCTACATTGGCTTTGTCGCGCTGGGACTGAACTACGCAGCCCTGCTGGCGCTGTTGGTGGGGGTTTCAGTGGTGGTGCCATACGTCGGCGCGGTGGTGGTGACAGTGCCGGTGATGTTGATCGCGCTGTTCCAATGGGGCTGGAGCGATCAGTTCATCTACCTGATGGCGGTATACGGCATCATCCAGGTGCTGGACGGTAACGTGCTGGTGCCGCTGCTGTTCTCCGAGGCGGTGAACCTGCATCCGGTGGCGATCATCTGTGCGGTGTTGTTGTTTGGCGGGTTATGGGGCTTCTGGGGGGTGTTCTTTGCGATTCCCCTGGCGACGCTGTTCAAGGCGGTGCTGGATGCCTGGCCCCGGCAAGAGCCGGTGGTGGCACCATTGTTGTAACTGTAGCAGCGAGCTTGCTCGCGTAGCGTTCATAGGCAACGCGTCCATTCAGGTAGGGCGCGTTTTCGTTGACGACCTTCGCGAGCAAGCTCGCTCCTACAGGTTCGGTGTCAGGCTTTATTTAGCGCCTGCGCCGCTGCCAGCACGGCATCCACATGGCCTGGTACTTTCACACCACGCCATTCCTGACGCAGCACACCATCCTTGTCGATCAGGAAGGTGCTGCGATCAACGCCTAAATATTCCTTGCCATACAGCTTCTTCAGCTTGATTACATCGAACAGCTGGCAAACAGCCTCGTCCTTGTCGCTGATCAGCTCAAAGGGGAATTCCTGCTTGGCCTTGAAGTTCTCGTGGGACTTCACGCTGTCCCGGGACACGCCAAACACTTCGGTGTTGGCCGCCTTGAAGGCTGCGTGCTGGTCACGAAAGCCCTGGCCTTCGGTGGTGCAGCCCGGGGTGCTGTCTTTCGGGTAGAAGTAGATCACCACTTGTTTGCCCTTGAGCCCGGCAAGGCTGAAGGTCTGCCCGCTGGTGGCCTGGGCTTCGAAGTCGGCTACCGGTTTGTCGATGACTACAGCCATGAAAACTTCCTTACATTGGGTTCTGTGGGCGCCAAGGCTCGATCAGTGCGTCGAGGTTCAGGGCATCGGCGAAATCCAGGAACTGGTCGCGCAGCCAGCTGATCTGCACGCCGGCCGGCAAGGTCACGGTAAAGGTGGCGTTGAGCATGGTGCCGCCGGTCTGCGGGGCCTGATAGGTGTCGCAGGTCAGGTTTTCCAGCTCGACGTTATGGTCGATAAAGAACTGGCACAGCTCGTTGACGATGTCCGAGCGGTAGGCCGAGCTGACATAGGCGACATAAGGCAGAGCCTGGGGGCGGTTTTCCAGGGCTGCGCTGCGCACCACGTTGACGGTGAAGTCATGCTTCTTGGCCAGGCCCGGCAAGCCGGTTTCAAGGCGGGCCAGGGCATCCCAGGTCCCGGAAATCTGCAGGACCAGCGCGCTGCACTCGCCATGGCGGGTCAGGCGGGAGGTCACGACGGCGCAGCGGTTTTCATGGCTGGCGCGGCACAGGACGTTAGTCAGCTCCATGGGGTTGGCGCCGAGGGCACTGATGACAAGGAATTGTTCGCGGACTGTGGGGGTGGACATGCAGCCTTCCTAAAGCGATGAGCGGTCGATACGATGAAAGCGGTATCAATCAAAGGATGAAGGGTAGCGAAAACCATCGCCAAGGGCTAGGAGGTGGCGTTTTCATTACGTAATCAGCTTCATCAAACCCCGCTTTGGCCGAATGATGGCGTTGCTGCGAACTAAGTTGATCCAGAACGCATCCTCAGGCGGTACTTCGCTTGTACAAGCATCTTGGCGCCAGTACCATTACCGCTCTCTTTTTCCGGCAGGAGCGGTTGCATGATTGCGGGCAGTATGGTGGCACTGGTCACACCCATGGATGCACAAGGTAATCTCGACTGGGACAGCCTGGGCAAACTGGTGGACTTCCACCTGCAAGAGGGCACCAACGCCATCGTGGCGGTCGGCACCACGGGTGAATCGGCCACACTTGATGTGGAAGAACACATCGAAGTGATCGAGTTCGTGGTCAAGCGCGTTGCAGGGCGTATTGCTGTCATCGCCGGCACGGGCGCCAATTCGACCCGCGAAGCGATCGAATTGACCAGTAACGCCAAGAAAGCCGGCGCCGATGCCTGCCTGCTGGTGACTCCGTACTACAACAAGCCGACCCAGGAAGGCCTGTACCTGCACTTCCGCGCTATTGCCGAAGCGGTCGACATCCCGCAGATCCTCTACAACGTGCCTGGTCGCACCGCCTGCGACATGAAGGCCGAAACCGTAATCCGCCTGTCCACCGTACCGAACATCATTGGTATCAAGGAAGCCACCGGTGACCTGCAACGCGCCAAGGACATCCTGGCCGGCGTCAGCAGCGACTTCCTGGTGTATTCCGGTGACGACGCCACTGCCGTCGAACTGATCCTGCTGGGCGGCAAAGGCAACATCTCGGTGACTGCCAACGTCGCACCGCGCGCCATGAGCGAGCTGTGTGCCGCGGCCATTGCCGGTGATGCGGTCAAGGCCCGGGCGATCCACGAACAACTGGCACCGCTCAACAAAAACCTGTTTATCGAATCCAACCCTATCCCCGTGAAATGGGCGCTGCATGAGATGGGCTTGATGCCGGACGGTATCCGTCTGCCGCTCACCTGGCTCAGCGAAGCCTGTCACGAACCGCTGCGACAGGCCCTGCGCCAGTCCGGCGTCCTGGTTTAATTGAGGAAGCACTACGCATGAAGCGATTGGCCGGACTTTCCGCACTTGCCTTGATTATCTCCAGCACCAGTGGCTGCGGTTGGATCTGGGGCCCGGAAGGCTACTTCCGCGACCGCGGTAGCGATTACCTGGAAGCCCAACAAACCGCCCCGATGAAATTGCCGTCGGACGTCAACGTCGCCAAGCGCCTTGACCCGTTGCTGCCGATTCCGCGCAACGTGGCCGACGACACCTTCAAGGGTGAGTACGAAGTGCCGCGTCCACAGCCGTTGTCGGCCGTGGCCGATGCCAGCGACTACAGCCTGCAGAAGAGCGGCGACACCCGTTGGGTCATGGCCCAGCGCCCACCTGCCGAAGTCTGGCCGGTGGCCGTGCAGTTCTTCCAGGACAACGGTTTCCGTATCGATGAGCAACGCCCGCAGACCGGTGAATTCACTACCGCGTGGCAGCACACCAGCGAACTGTCGGCGTCCATGGCCAAGCGCCTGCAAGCCGGCGGCGTAGCCAATGACAGCGAAGCCCGCATCCGCGTGCGCATCGAGCCAGGCGTGCAGCGCAACACCAGTGAAGTCTATGTGGTAAGCGCCGAGCGTCCTGCCGGCAGCACTGCCAACGTCGACTTCACCCCACGTTCGGTCAACACCGGCGTGGACGCTGCCCTGGTCGACGAAATGCTCGCCAGCATGAGCCGAATCTCCGAGAAGGGCGGTTCCGTCTCCCTGCTCGCCGCCGGTAGCTTCGACACACCTAGCCGCGTCAGCCTCAGCGAAGACGGCAGCGGTAACGTTGTGCTCAACCTGGGTGAAGACCTGGATCGCGCCTGGTCGAGTGTCGGCCGCGCGCTGGAGCATGGCGAATGGCGCGTTGAAGACATCAACCGCAGCCTGGGCCTGTACTACATCAACTTGGCTGAAAAAGCCGAGAAGAAAGACGAAGAGCCAGGTTTCTTCAGCAAGCTGTTCGGCAGCAAGCCGACCAAGGAAGAAGTCGAGACCCGCGCCGAGCGTTACCAGGTTCGTTTGAGCAAGGTAGGCGAAACCGTGCAAGTCACCGTCGAGAAAAACATCAACACCGTGGCGCCGGCAGAAGTGGCGCGCAAAGTGTTGGGCGTGATTCAGGACAACCTGGGCTGATCCGATGCGTTTTGCCGTTCTCGGCAGCGGTAGCCAAGGGAACGGCACGCTTGTAGCCCACGACGACACGTACGTCCTGGTGGATTGTGGTTTCTCCCTGCGGGAAACCGAGCGGCGCCTGCTGCGCCTGGGGGTTCACCCCGCGCAGCTGAGCGCGATTCTGGTGACCCACGAACATGCCGACCACGTGCATGGCGTGGGTTTGCTGTCTCGGCGCTACAATCTTCCGGTGTACCTGAGTCGCGGTACCTTGCGCGGGATGCGCAAACCGATTGAACCCGCAGGTTTGCTGGCCGGTGGCGACCAATTGCAGATTGGTGCCTTGAGCATCGCTGTGATTGAAGTGGCCCACGATGCCCAGGAACCGACGCAATACGTATTCAGTGATGGTGAACGGCGCTTCGGCCTGCTCACCGACCTGGGTTCCTACTGCGCCAAGGTGCTGGACGGTTATCGCGACCTCGACGCATTGATGATCGAGTCGAACCACTGCCGTGACCTGCTTGCGCGGGGTCACTACCCGGCCTTTCTCAAGCGGCGGGTTGGCGGGCAGTTTGGACATTTGAACAACCACCAGGCGGCGTACCTGGTGTATGAGTTGGGCTGGCAAGACCTGCAACACCTGGTCCTGGCCCACCTGAGCAGCAAGAACAACCTGCCGCAGCTGGCCCGGCAATGTTTTGTCGACACCCTTGGGTGCGACCCGGACTGGCTGCAACTGGCCGATCAAGATTCAGGGCTCGACTGGCGGCACATCGCCTAGCCCACCTACTTAGCAAGCGGAGCCCATCATGGAAAAACGTGAAGAACTCTACCGCGGCAAAGCCAAATCGGTTTACAAGACCGACGACGCCAACCGCTTGATCCTGCTGTTTCGCAACGACACCTCGGCGTTCGACGGCAAGCGCATCGAACAGCTCGACCGCAAAGGCATGGTGAACAACAAGTTCAACGCCTTCATCATGCAGAAGCTCGAAGCGGCCGGCATTCCGACCCAATTCGACAAACTGCTGGGCGACAACGAATGCCTGGTAAAAAAACTCGACATGATCCCGGTCGAGTGCGTCGTGCGTAACTACGCGGCCGGTAGCCTGGTGAAGCGTTTGGGCGTGGAAGAGGGGCTCAAGCTCAACCCTTACACCTTCGAACTGTTCCTGAAAGACGACGCCAAGGGCGACCCGTTCATCAACGAATCCCACGTAGTGGCATTCGGTTGGGGCACCGCTGAACAACTGGCGCGCATGAAAGAACTGTCGCTGAAGGTTAACGACGTCCTGAGCAAACTGTTCGACGACGCCGGCCTGCTGCTGGTGGACTTCAAACTGGAATTCGGTGTGTTCCACGACGGCTCCATCGTCCTGGGCGACGAATTCAGCCCGGACGGCTGCCGCCTGTGGGACAAAGACACCCGCAAGAAGATGGACAAAGACCGCTTCCGCCAGGGCCTCGGTGATGTCATCGAAGCCTACGAAGAAGTCGCCAACCGTCTCGGCGTACCGCTGTAATCGACGCAAGCATCTGATAGCACGGAAAAAAATCGCTTTGGCGCTTTGCTTCCAGGAAACAGGCTGTTATGATGCGCGCCGTTGGAGAGATGCCAGAGTGGCCGAATGGGACGGATTCGAAATCCGTTGTACCTTCACCGGTACCTAGGGTTCGAATCCCTATCTCTCCGCCATTATTGAAAAATGAAAAACCCCCGATAACTTCAATGTTGTCGGGGGTTTTTTGCTTTCAGTCAGAAACTGCATAATGAATTCTGCTACGGTCTTCGTTAATTGGCGCTTCGGACATCAGTCATGAATTTTAAAAAAGTGCTGGCGCGTTTGCAGGCTGAAGTTCCCGAGCTATTGGCTGTGTATGTGTTCGGTAGCCAAGTGACGGGTGAGGCAGGTAGTGAGAGTGATCTGGATGTTGCGGTCCTTTCTGCGGGAGTGGTCGAGCCTTTATTGCTATGGCAGCTCTCCGGGGAGTTGGCCGATATCGTTGGAGTTCCCGTCGACTTGCTTGATTTGCGCGCAGCCTCAACGGTAATGCAATACCAAGTATTGACCACTGGGCGTCGGCTCTGGTCCGGGAACGTCCAGGCGGGTCTATTCGAGAGCTACGTCCTGAGCGAAAAAACCGCGCTGGACACGGCAAGGGCTGAGTTGTCGGCGGATATCCAGAAGGAAGGGAAAGTTTATGGTCGATGATGTTCTCATCAATAAAGCAGCCAGCATTGAGCGGTGCGTTGCTCGCGCCCGTCAGGAATACGATAAAGATCCCACCAGCTTCGCCACAGATTTCACGCGCCAGGATGCGGCGATTTTTAATATTCAGCGTGCCTGTGAGGCAGCGCTGGACATGGGCCAACACTTGATTCGTCGTGAGCGCCTGGGCGTTCCACAAGGAGCCCGTGACGTGTTTGAATTGTTATGTCAGGGCGGTTGGGTCAATCCTGCGTTGCTGACCAACCTGAAGAACATGGTCGGGTTTCGTAACATTGCTGTTCACGAGTACCAGACGCTTCAATTGCCGATTACCGTAGCGATCATCACAAAACATCTGGGGGAGTTTCTAGCATTTAGTTCGCATATTTTGACCAAGGATGCGGGGTTGGAAAATAAACAGGTCTAATCTGTGAATTTTACCCTCCCTCCGAATAAGTTTTCCTGCTGCGGTGTTCACCACACAGACCACCCAGGAAACGCCCATGAACAACCCCGCCGACCGCTACGACCGCCTGACCCGCACCTTCCACTGGCTGACCGCCGCGTTGGTGATCTTCATGTTCGCCAGCGCCCACATCTGGGAAAACCTGGAAAAAGCCACGCCGCTGCGCAAGGGCCTGCAATCCGTCCATATCTCCCTCGGCATCGCCATGGCAGTGCTGATCGCTGCACGTATCCTCTGGCGTCTGTTCGGCGGTAATCACCCAAAGGCCGACAATCATCCTGCGCTTAACCTGGCCGCCAAAATCGCCCACGGCTGTCTATACCTGTTACTACTGACGCAGGTGATCCTGGGCTTCCTGTTCCGCTGGGCCCAAGGCGAGCCTTTCAATTTTTTCGGCCTGTTCCCCGTCCCCGCGCCGTTTGTGATTGATCACGAGTTGCGTGGCACCCTCGGTGGCCTGCACAACAACGTCGCCTGGGCGATCATCGTGCTTGCGGGGCTGCATGCCTGCGCCGCGCTGTGGCATCACTACATCCAGCGCGACGGCACGCTGCGCCGCATGCTGCCTGGCCCTCGGGGTGATCTTCAACACTGAGTTTGCTGCTGTACTTTCCCTATCGTTACGGAGCTGAACGCCATGAAGAATCGTCCCGAACACGCCGTTGGTTACCGCACCGCTTTGTTCTTCGGTGCCTGTATGGCCGCCGCACTACTGGCCGGCCAGGCCCATGCTTCCGGTGACGAATCGGCGCCGCCCAAGCCCAACTGCCCGAAAGGCCAGGTCTGGGACACCAAGACCGGCAAGTGCGTGTTGCAAACCAGCAAAGCCACGTCGGACGCTGACCGCACTGACTACGCCTATCGCCTGGCCAAGGACGGGCGTTACGAAGAAGCCTTGTCACTGCTCGACACCCTGCAAAACCCGAACACCGCCAAGGCCCTGAACTACCGCGGCTACGCCACCCGCAAGCTGGGCCGCACCGACGAAGGCATCAGCTACTACCTGCAATCCGTGGCCCTGGACCCCAACTACGCACAAGTCCGTGAGTACTTGGGTGAAGCCTACGTCATCAAGGGCCGCGTGGACCTGGCCCAGGAGCAACTGGTGAAAATCAAAGCCTTGTGCAGCACCACCTGCGAAGAATACGAAGACCTGGCCGAAGCCATCGCCGCCGCGCCTCAGGCTTGAACCCGTGAGCGAACAGTCGGGAGATTGCCATAAGCAAAGACGCTGAGTTGCGTCGTGAGTTGAGCCAGTTGTTGCCACGTTTATGGCGATACGGGTTGGTGCTGTCGCGACAAAAGCATGTGGCGGATGACCTGGTGCAAGCCACTTGCGTGCGGGCATTGGAGCGTGCAGGACAGTTCATGGCCGGCACGCGACTGGACCGCTGGTTGCTGACGATCATGCATTCGATCTGGCTCAACGAATTGCGCTCGCAACGGGTGCGGCAAGGCCAGGGGTTCGTCGATGCTGAGCAGGAGTTGTCGTTCGACGGCGAAACCCTGGCTCAGGATCACGTGCTGGCTGCGCAGGTGATCAAGCGCGTCAATGCGTTGCCTGAAGCCCAGCGGGAGACGGTGTTTCTGGCCTACGTCGAAGGGCTTTCATACAAGGAAATTGCCGAAGTCCTGCATATCCCGGTGGGAACGGTGATGAGCCGGCTGGCCGCTGCGCGCTTGAAACTGGCTGAAACGGCGCACTCAAGTGGCCTGTTGGATAAATCGAGTGGAGAACGACGATGACTCAACATACACCACCGTCGGATGAACTGCTGGTGGCTTATCTGGACGGCGAGTTAGACCCTCAGCAGCGTCAGGTTATCGATAACCTGTTGGGGATTGATCCTACCGTGACTGCCCGTGTAGAGCAGCTCAAGCGCGGGCACCTGTCGTTCAAATCAGCTTTCGATTCGGTACTCGATCAAGCCCCCACCGAACGTTTGCAGGCGATGCTCGATGCCTTGCCGCCAGCACAAACACCCACCCTGAGTCGGCGCAGGTTTCTCGCGGTTGCGGTTAGCTTTGCGGTGGCCGGCGTGGTCGCTGATCGACTGTTCATGACCTGGCCCCGACCAGAGCCCGGTTCGGGCTGGCGTGCCTCGGTCGCCGAATACATGGCGCTGTATACGCCCCAGACCTTGGAAAACCTCAGCGCTGATCCCGACTCGCTTATTGCCCAACTGAGTTCGGTAGGGCGCCAGCTCGGTCTGCCGCTGAGCCCAGAGGCGATAAGCCTGCCGGGCGCCGAGTTCAGGCGCGCACAAATCCTCGATTACGATGGCGTATTAATCGGCCAATTAACGTACCTCGACCCACGTCACGGCCCGCTGGCGCTCTGTATTACGTCTGCGAAAAAAGGCCTGATGCCCATGGCCACCGAACAGCGTCGTGGAATGAACGTGGTGTTTTGGTCCAATCCAACCCATGCCTTCATGTTGATTGGCAGAAACCCGTTTGAAGATTTGCAGATCATGGCACGCAGTGCCGAGAAGGCTCTGGCCGTGTAGTCATTGGCATGGAATAAACCCTTCGACTGTTCACCAATGCCATTCATTCGGCAGCCAATCGCGCCAACAGACTCTCAATAAACACCGCCTCCGCCCGGCTCATCTTCTGCTCACGATTCCATAGCAGGTGGATATCCACGTCGGTAATCCCTTCGTCCGGCGGCAAACGCCAGAGCAATCCATGCTTCACATCTTCGGCCACCACATGAATCGGCAGGCAGCCCAGGCCAAACCCGGCAATCACCAACCGCCGCACTTCCTCCAGGCTGGAGGACGACGCCACGATGCGTCCGCTGAAGCCCTGCTGGTCACGAAAGATCGTCAACGGCGAGAGCATCCCGCCGATCTGGTCGCTGGTAAAACTCACGAAGTTCTCCGACTGCAAATCGCCTTCCGCCAGACCGGTACGCCCGAACAGCGGATGATGTCGGCCGCAAAAAAATGCATAACGCTGACGCAGAAACAGATGCTGCTCCAACCGTGGCTGCGGCCGTCGATTAAGGCTTAGGCCCAACGTCGCGGTTTTCTCCAGCAGGGCAGCAACGATGTCAGAGCTACGCATCACCTCAACGTCCAGGTCGACCCTGGGATGCTGGCGATGGAAGTCCGCCAGGAACTCATCAAAAGTGTCCGAGTTGATCCGGCTGATCATCAGCAACCGCACCTTGCCGATCACCTCGTCACCGGGCTTTTGCAGGGCGTTGCTCATCTGCGAGACCTGGCCATACATCTCGCCGGCGATCGCGAAGATTTGCTCGCCAGCTTCGGTCAGCACGAAACGTGGCCCGCGACGAGCGATCAGTTGGCAGTCGAGTTGCTCTTCCAGACGCTTGAGCGCCTGGCTGATGGCCGGCTGGGTCAGGTGCAAGCGCGCGGCGGCGCGGCTGATGCTCAGTTCCTGGCCGATCACCCGGAAGGTACGCAGCAGGTTCCAGTCCAGACGGTCGTTGAGCAGCGGGTGAACATCGCGGCGGTTTTCAGACATGGCGACAGCTCGATAATAAGCAGGATTTATAATCGGAATAATAAATAGAAAATTGACTAATCATAGCGTCGAGACGAAAAATCACCCTCAACCAGCGCCATCAGAGCGCGAGCGCCAGACCTTTCTCCTGCCAAAAAAATAACCAAAGGAGCCAGCCCCATGAAGCCTTCCGCTTCGCCGCAGCCTCGCCGTGCCGCGGCCGCCGCTTTCATCGGCACCATGATCGAGTGGTACGACTTTTACATTTACGCCACCGCCGCGGCGCTGGTGTTCGGTCAGCTGTTTTTCCCTTCCGACGACAAACTGTTCAGCACCATGGCCGCGTTCGGCACCTTTGCCGTGGGCTTCTTTGCCCGGCCGTTGGGCGGCATCGTGTTTGGGCATATTGGTGACCGTATCGGTCGCAAGAAATCCCTGGTGATCACGCTGGTGATGATGGGCGTGGTGACGGTGTGCATCGGGCTGCTGCCGACCTACGCGCAGATCGGCGTCGCGGCGCCGATATTGCTGGTGCTGCTGCGCATCGTGCAGGGCATTGCCGTTGGCGGCGAGTGGGGCGGGGCGGTGCTGATGGCCGGCGAACATGCACCCAAAGGCCGTCGCAACTTTTTTGCTTCCTTTGCGCAGTTGGGCAGCCCGGCGGGTTTGATCCTGTCGTTGCTGGCCTTCAGCGCGGTAACCCGTTTGCCGGAAGCCGATCTGCTCAGTTGGGGCTGGCGCGTGCCGTTCCTGGCCAGTGCCTTGTTGTTGATCGTCGGCCTGGCGATCCGCCTGGGTGTCAATGAATCCCCCGAGTTCCTGGAAGACAAAGCCAAGGCGGAAAAGGCCCGGGCCATCACCCAGGATCAGGCGCCGGTGATCGAAGTGCTGAAGACGGCCTGGCGCCCACTGCTGCTGTGCATCGGCGCCAACACCTTGGGGATTGCCGGGGTGTATTTCACCAACACCTTCATGATTGCCTACACCACCCAGCAACTTAACCTGCCGCGCTCGTTGATTCTGGAATGCCTGTTTGTCGTGGCTATCATCCAGTTCTGCGTCCAGCCGCTGGCGGCCTGGGTGGCGGAGAAGGTCGGTGCCACACGTTTTTTGTGTGCGATGACCGTGCTCGCGATGGCCTCGCCCTATCCGATGTTCGTGCTCGTCAGCAGCGGCCAGGCGCCGTTGATCATCCTCGGCATTGCGCTGGCCGTGGTGTGCATGGCTTCGTTTTATGCGGTGATCGCCGGCTTCGTCAGCGGCCTGTTCGAAACCCGTGTGCGCTACACCGCCATCTCCCTGGCCTATCAAGTGTGCGGAGCGCTGGCCGGTGGCCTCACGCCGTTGATCGGCACCTGGCTGGCCCATGAATACCAGGGCCAATGGTGGCCGATGGCGGTGTTCTACAGCGCGATCGCGGCGGTTTCGCTGCTGTGCGTACTGGCGTTGTCCCGTCGTCACGCCACCGCCCACCGCCTTGAAATGGCTTGAAGCGTTTGATTGGAGAATGTGTATGTTGAAGATTAATGGCGAGCGCCTGTGGGCCAGCCTGATGGCCATGGCCGAGATCGGCGCTACGGCTCGCGGTGGCAGTTGCCGCCTGGCGTTGAGCGCCGAAGACCAGGCTGGCCGCGCGCTGTTCAGCCGCTGGTGTGAAGACGCCGGGCTGACCTTGAGCGTCGACGCCATCGGCAACCTGTTCGCCCGCCGCGCCGGCACGGACAATGAAGCGGCCCCGGTAATGATGGGCAGCCACCTCGACACTCAGCCGGAAGGCGGGCGGTTTGATGGCGTCTATGGTGTGCTGGCCGGACTGGAAGTGATCCGCAGCCTCGACGACCACGGCATCAAGACCCGTAAACCGCTGGAAATCGCGGTGTGGACCAACGAGGAGGGCGCCCGTTTTACCCCGGCCATGCTTGGCTCGGCGGTGTTCACCGGCACCCTGGCGTTGGATAAGGCGCTGGCCACCCGGGATGTCGACGGTGTCAGCGTTGCAGATGCGTTACGCAGCACCGGCTACAACGGCCAACGCCCATTGGGTAGCGCGGTGGATGCGTATTTTGAAGCGCACATCGAGCAAGGTCCTATCCTGGAAGACAACGCCAAGAGCATCGGTGTGGTCACCGGTGGCCAGGCGATTCGCTGGCTCGACGTGCGTGTAGAAGGCATGGCCGCCCATGCCGGCACCACGCCGATGCCGCTGCGCAAGGACGCCTTGTATGGCGCCGCGCAGATGATTCAATCGCTGGAAAACCTGGCGGCTGATTTTGCGCCTGAAGGCCTGACGACGGTGGGCGAATTGAACATCGCCAAGTCGTCGCGCAATACCATCCCCGGCCTGCTGAATTTCACCGTCGACCTGCGCCATCACCGCGACGCCGACATCGAAGCCATGGAGCAACAGGTGCGCGCCCGTTTGCAGGATATCGCCGCCCAGCGTGGCCTGAGCGTCACCGTCAGCCCGCACTGGATCAGTCCCTCCACGCCGTTTGATGCCGAGTGTGTGGCGTGTGTGCAGTCGGCAGTGGATGCGTTGGGTTATGCACAGCAATCCATCGTCAGCGGTGCCGGTCACGACGCTATTCACCTGGCGCGGTACTGCCCGACGGCGATGGTCTTCATCCCGTGCGTCGGCGGCTTGAGTCATAACGAAGCGGAAGACGTGCTGCCCGAGGACGTTCGCCAGGGCACCGATGTATTGCTCAATGCCGTGTTGAAACGTGCCGGCCAGGTTCAGTAAGGAGAAATCCCATGCGTACTTTTTTCCACCCCGAACAACTCCTGCACCATCCTCGCAGCTACTACTCCCGTGGCCAGATGCGCACGCCGCAGGAGGTCCCGGAACGCGCCCGCAACCTGCTGCTGGCCGCCCAGACCCTGAGCTTCGAAATCCAGCAACCGCACGACCATGGCCTCGATCCACTGTTGGCTGTACACGGCGCTGCCTACTTGACCTTCCTCCAGGAAGCCCACCAGCGCTGGAAAGAAATCCCCGAAGACTGGGGCGACGAAGTCATGTCCAACATCTTCGTGCGCGAGCCCAACGCCCTGCGCGGCATCCTGGCCCAGGCGGCGCGCTACCTCGCCGACGGCAGTTGCCCGGTTGGCGAACTCACTTGGCGCTCGGCGTATTGGTCCGCCCAAAGCGCCGTCGCTGCCGCTAAAGACATCCTCGACGGTGCGCCGGCAGCCTATGCACTGTGCCGCCCGCCAGGCCACCACGCCCGTTTCGATGCTGCCGGTGGGTTTTGCTACATCAACAATGCGGCGGTGGCGGCGCAGGCGTTGCGCGATGGCTTCGAGCGCGTCGCCGTACTCGACACCGACATGCACCACGGGCAAGGCATCCAGGAGATTTTCTACGACCGTGATGATGTGCTGTACGTGTCGATTCATGGCGACCCGACCAACTTCTATCCGGGGGTTGCAGGCTTTGCGGAGGAGCGCGGCGCTGCCAAGGGGGAAGGCTTCAACCTCAACCTGCCGATGGCGCATGGTGCCAGTGAAGCGGTGTTCTTTGAAAAGCTGGAGCTGGCCTTAAAGGCGGTGAAGGACTTCTCGGCGGACGTGCTGGTGTTGTCGCTGGGGTTCGATATTTACGAGCTGGACCCACAGAGCAAAGTGGCAGTGACGCGGGAAGGGTTTGCGCGGTTGGGTGAGCGTATTCGTGGGTTGGGGCTGCCGTGCGTAATCGTGCAAGAAGGCGGCTATCACCTGGAAACGCTGGACAGTAATGCGCAGGCGTTTTTTGAAAGTGCGCAGGCGTGGTCTATCTGACCTGCTGAATAAAGAGTCTCGGGCTGCCTTGGAAATACCTCCAAGGCGTGTCTGTTTCGTAGGGCTTTCAGGTAGGTAATTTATATCCGCTAACTTCTGGTCAATACCCCTCAAGTCCTATCCTGGCTGGCCGAAACTCTGTCATACGATGTCGTATGCCAATAATGAGAACAATCGCCATGTCGCTTCGCAGCCTGTCCATTGCCCGCCGCGCGGGTCTCGGTTTTGCCTTGATTGCCTTGCTCGTGGCGCTGCTCGGGTTCTTTGCGCTCTCGAATATGGCGAACATCCGCGAAAGTGCCGTGCAGGTTGAAAGTGGCCTGGTGCCGAAGATGCGCCTGGTCTCGGACATTCGCGAAATCATGCTGCGCATCCGCACCATTTCCCTGCGCATGGCCCTTGATCCCAACCCGGCGAGCCTCTCGCAATACCGTAGCCAGATGGACACCCGCAGCCAGGATCTGACGAAGAAACTGGCCGACCTGAATGCGGTGATTGATACCCCCGAGGTACGCAATCTTTATGATCAGTTCCAGGTCTCCCTGCGTCAGTATCAGCAAGGTCTCACTCAGTCATTCATCCTCGCCGACAAGCAGCAGACCACCGAGCTGAACAAGTTGCTGCTGGTGGACATGAAAACCGTGGTCGACGGTTCCGGCAATCAGCTCAATGCCCTGGCCGACTACTACAACGCCCAGATAAACCTGCAGGGCCAGACGGCGCAGGCGCAGTACAGCCGCTCACGCACGATGGTCTTCGGCTTCGTGCTGCTGGCGGCGTTGAGCACGGTGGCCTTGGCGTGGTTGCTGACGCGTAGCATCGTTGGCCCGCTGAGCCACGCCGTGCGTGCCGCGGAAAACGTCGCTCGGGGCGACCTGACCCAGACCGTTGAAGTCACCGGCGACGACGAAGTGACGCGCCTGCTCGTGGCACTGCAGAGTATGCAAGGCAACCTGCGCGGTACCTTGCAGTTGATTCGCCAGTCGGCCGGGCAGATGGCGGCCTCGGCCACCGACCTCAACGGTATCACCGACCAGAGCAGCCGCAGCCTGCAAAAGCAGACCGCTGAAATCGAGCAAGCCGCCACCGCCGTCAATGAGATGACTTCGGCCGCCGATGAGGTGGCGCGTAATGCCGTTTCCACCTCCGAATCCACCCGGCTCTCCAATGAAACGGCCCGCGACGGCCAGCAGCGCGTCGGTGAAACGGTCAGCGCGATTCAGGCGCTGAGCACCAACATCGGCGAAACCTCGAGCCTGGTGCAAAACCTCGCCGATCAATCGCGGGACATCGGCAAGGTGCTGGACGTGATTCGCTCTATTGCCGAGCAGACCAATTTGCTGGCGCTGAACGCGGCCATCGAGGCGGCGCGTGCCGGTGAGTCCGGGCGTGGTTTTGCCGTGGTGGCGGATGAAGTGCGTGCACTGGCCCATCGCACTCAACAATCGACCCTGGAGATCGACCAGATGGTGACCGCGATGCGCAGTGGCTCCAGCGAGGCACTGACCTCTATGCAATCGAGCACCCAGCGGGCCAGTGAAACCTTGATCCTGGCCGAAGGCGCCGGTGGCGCATTGAGCCAGATCACCGACTCCATCGACCAGATTCACCAGCGCAACCTGGTCATCGCCAGCGCCGCCGAGGAGCAGGCGCAAGTGGCCAAGGAAGTGGACCGCAACATCGTCAATATTCGTGACCTGTCTGCGCAGTCGTCCTCGGGGGCAGGGCAGATCAACGGGTCGAGCCATGAGCTGGCGCGGTTGGCGGTGTCGCTTAATGAGGCGGTGGCGCGGTTTCAGCTGTAACGGGGTCTGCTCGTGCCACGGATGGCACCAGTTCCAGGATACGGTCACGACCACCTTCGGCCACCAGGTACGTTCCCTTCGTCGTACGCACAATCGACTGTGGCGCCTTCAGGAAAGACAGGATCGTCTGCTGGTGCCCGTGCTTGTCGATCAGCAACAAACGCGCACGGTGGGTTGAGTCCTCGTTGATCCATAACCCGCGTTCATCGCACATCAGGAAGGTGGGTTTGTTCAAATGGCTCAGTACCACCGGGTCGCTACCGTCGATGGTCAGCTCTCGCACCACGCCCTTCTTTTTTTCTGTGTAGAGCATGCGCCCATCCGTGCAGCGAACAATCGACTCGCCTTCGCTGAGTTGGTCACGCACGACGCTCAAGGTCCTGTCGCTCCAGTGATAGCGCAGAATCCGCGCCCCGACCTTGCGGTCTTCGATGGCATACAGGTACTCGCCGTCGTCCCATAGCCCTTGCACGCTTTCTCCCCTGAACAGCTCGGTGACGACGCCGTCCTTGAGGAGGCTGACCGGCGCGCCGTCCACTTCCTGGCTGAACACCCAACCGCCCTGAGTGGCCACCATGCCATCGGGCTTGGATAGTTTTCCTACAACCAGCTCGCGTTTTCCGTCGGGCAAGATGCGCACGATACTGCCAAGCCCATCGCTCAATTCCTGGCTCACCATCAGCGAACCGTCGGGCATCGGCATCAGTGATGCGGCCTTTGCTACGTCTCGGTGGACGACATGAACACTCCAGTCTTCGGCTGCGCTGACCGGGTAGAAGCTTTGCCAGGCGAAGAAGCCCAAAGCTGCAAGGCAGAGCAAACCCAGGAGCCACAACCCCGCTCGAAGCGCTCGATAGAGAGGCGCAGGGCTGGAAGTCCTTTTTATTGTTTCATCCATTGATTGCGTTACCGGTAGCTATTCGTGAATAGAACGATTGGAGCCGAAGTTAACCGTTGTCCTCGTCCTGCAAGAGGGCTGCGTAATCTTGCCCTCCGTAGAACACCCCTAGAATCGATACCGTTTCAGTGTCGGCATCTACTGTAAAAGCGATGATGGTGGTGTGCCGATAGTGAGTGGTACGTAGAGTGGGTAACACGTCTTCACGGCTGATGCCGCGCAGAGGAAATAGAGACAGGTTTTCGCAGTAAGTGATGATGGCATCTACATAGCGCGCAGCGATGACGGGTGAGCCGGCCTGGGTTATGTAGTCTTCAAGTTCTTCGAGTTGCGTTACTGCCTTGGGTGAAAAAGCTACCGTGTAGGTCACGACTTACGGTTGCCTTTCTGTTGGCGTTTGGCTGCCATGTGTTCGCGGACCTGGGCGGCAGACAGCGCGCTGTCTGGATCGGCCTTGAGGGCGACGGCTGCTGGAATCACTTGATCCTGAAGCCAGTTTTCCATTGCTCGGTCACGTGCCAGCAAGATTCGCAGCCCGTCGCGTATGACTTCACTTTCACTGGCATACTCGCCAGTGCTCACTTTGGCTTTGACGAGTGCGGCCATCTCAATCGGCAAGGTGATGCTCATTTGCTGGGTTGAGCGCATGGTAGCGTCCGCTTTTGCTGGGTAGGATTTAATCCTACTCAACGCTGGGCGTGTTGCAAGCGGTAACTGACCAGTGTGAGTCGCTGGAGTCTCCTGAACTGACCAGCGTGCTGTCTGTTTCGTGCAGATACTGATGGGGTAATCCATCGTCAAAGACTTTTCCATAGTGGGCCTGAAAGTGAGAGCTGGATTTGAGGCTGTCAGTATTGACGCTTTTCAGAAGTCTCGTTTCCAACCCACGCAAATTCCCTGCTGATATGTATGACCGCATATTTTCCGTAGGGTTATTGGCTGATCCCGAGTCTGTGGCCCGCGCCAATAGCATCCCGCCAGCCCCCATACGATAATGCCCGCCACATCTGTTCAACCAATGGCTGCCCCCGTGATCATCAACTTCGACCTGAACGACCTCCAAGCCTTCCGTGCCGTCGTAGACAAGGGCAGTTTCCGTGCGGCGGCCGAAGCCATCCGTATCTCCCAGCCAGCCCTCAGCCGGCGCATCGAAAAGCTCGAGTCTGCCCTCGACGTCAAACTCTTCGAACGCACCACGCGTCGGGTCAGCCTGACCATGGTGGGTCGCGCGTTCCTGCCGCAAGTCGAGCGCATGCTCGATGACCTGGACATCGCCCTGATGGGCATCAGTAACGTGGCTTCAACCCGTATGGGCAATGTCACCATCGCCTGTGTGCCGTCTACGGCGTACTACTTCATGCCCCACGTGATCTCCGAATTCCACAAGCTCTATCCGAAGATTCGTCTGCGGGTATTGGACGCGAGTGCGGGCGAGGTGTGTGCGGCGGTGGAAAGTGGCGAGGCGGATTTCGGCGTGAGTTTCAGCGGCAGCCTGGCGGATGGGGTGGAGTTCGAGCTGTTGTTGCAGGAGCGTTATGTGCTGGCCTGTCGCCGGGATCATCCACTGGCGGACCGTGCCAGTGTGACGTGGGTCGAGGCGTACGAGCATGACTACATCACCGTGGACAAGACCTCAGGCAATCGCTTTTTGCTGGACCAGGCCCTGCGCGGGGTGCGGGTGAAGAAGCCAAGCATCTGCGAAACCCATCACGTCACTACGATGATCGGGTTGGTGGAGGCGGGGTTGGGGGTGGCGATGGTGCCGTCGATTGCGATGCCGGGCGGCGAACATCCGATTCTGACAAGCGTGCCGCTGGTGGAGCCGGAGGTGGTGCGCAACGTGGGGTTGATCAAGCGCCGCGGGCGTACGTTGACGCCGGCGGCACTGGAACTGGAGCGGTTGACCCGGCAGATGCCGTTCCGGTCAGTGTGATACCGAATCCAGTCCGGTGGATTGCACCACCGGTTGCGCCTCGGGCGAGGCGAGGAATTGCAGGAGTTTTTTCGCCTGCTCGGGGTGTTCGGCATTCACTGGAATGCCTGCAGCAAAACGGGTGACGGACTGCACGTCTTCCGGGATTTTTCCGACGTAGGTCACACCTGGAATCGGCAGCAGTTCGGACACCTGTTGCAAGCCCACTTCGTAATCACCCTTGGCCACTTGGGAGGCCACCGGGATACGTTCGATCATGGTGCCCTTGGACGGCATACCGAGTTTCTTGAACAGTTCCTTTTCGACGTAGACGCCGCTGGCGCTGTCCGAGTACGCGACGGATTTGGCGTTGGTCAGTACCGTCTTCAGTTCGGCATCGGTGGCAATCGAAGGCTTGGTTGCGCCTTCCTTGACCACCAGGCCGATGCGCGAGTCCGCCAGTTCAACGCGGGACGCTTTGTCGACCTTGCCTTGCTTGATCAGCTCGTCCAGGGCGTAGCCGACCATGATCACCACGTCGGCGTGTTCGCCACGGGCCAGGCGGTTGGGAATTGCTTCCGGCGCCTTGCCCATCGACGGGCCGAGGATGGTGTCGAGGGTGTCGCCGCTCTGGGTGGCGTATTGCGCACCCAGC
This sequence comes from Pseudomonas sp. 32A, assembly GCF_052682255.1. Taxonomy (NCBI): domain Bacteria; kingdom Pseudomonadati; phylum Pseudomonadota; class Gammaproteobacteria; order Pseudomonadales; family Pseudomonadaceae; genus Pseudomonas; species Pseudomonas sp. 32A. The sequence goes on from NZ_JBQYLY010000001.1 coordinate 1,354,666, forward strand.
AACTTGTAGGCGGCGGTGAAGCCGCCGGAGGTCATGACTTTCAGCTCTTCTGCATGGGCGACCATCGCCAGGGAACCGATCGCCAGTGCCGCCAGTGTTTTGAATAGGGTTTTCATCAGCGTGATTCCTCAGGCAACTTGCAGACGGGCACTGGCGCGGCGATACAGCGCAAACGTCGCGCACAGGGCGCACAGTGCGGCGAACATCAGCCAGTAGGCCGGCGATGCCTTGTCGCCCGTCTCGTGGATAAACCAGGTTGAGATCGCTGGGGTAAAACCACCGAAGATCGCGGTCGCCAGGCTGTAGGCCAGGGAGAAGCCCGCCACGCGCACTTCCACCGGCATGATTTCGGTCAGGGCCGGGATCATCGCGCCGTTGTACATGCCGTACAGGAAGGAGAACCACAGCAGGGTTTCCAGCATGTGCGCGAAGCTTGGCGCATTGACCACGTAGGAAAGTGCCGGGTAGGCGGTCAGCACAGTCAGGGCGGTCATGGCGATCAGCACCGGCTTGCGGCCAAAACGGTCACTCAGGGTGCCGCCGATGGGCAGCCAGATGAAGTTCGACACGGCTACCAGCAAGGTCACCAGCAGGGCGTCGGAGGTAGTCAGGTTGAGCACGGTTTTGCCGAAGGTCGGCGCGTACACGGTGATCAGGTAGAACGCGGTGGTGGTCATTGCCACCATCATCATGCCGCCGATGACGATGGTCCAGTTCTTCACCAGGGTGGCCAGCACTTCGCGCATGGTAGGGCGGTGCTTGCGGTTGGCAAACTCTTCGGTTTCCTGCAGGTTGCGGCGCAGGAAGAAGATGAACGGGATGATCACGCAACCGATGGCGAACGGAATGCGCCAGCCCCAATCGGCAACCACCGCCGGTTCCATCCATTGGTTCAGGCCATAACCCAGGGCGGCCGCGACCACGATGGAGATCTGCTGGCTCCCCGATTGCCAGCTGGTGTAGAAGCCCTTGCGGCCCGGTGTGGCCATTTCGGCCAGGTACACCGACACACCGCCCAGTTCTGCGCCGGCCGAGAAGCCTTGCAACAGGCGGCCCACCAGCACCAGCAGCGGTGCCCACAAACCAATGGTGTGATAGCCCGGTACCAGCACGATCAGCAGGGTACCGCTGGCCATGATCGCCAGGGTCACGATCAAGCCTTTACGGCGACCCACATCATCGATGTAAGCGCCGAGGATGATTGCGCCCAGCGGACGCATCAAAAAGCCTGCGCCGAACACGGCGAAGGTCATCATTAATGACGCAAATTCATTGGCGGCAGGGAAGAAGGCAGCGGCGATATAGGTGGCATAGAAACCGAACAGAAAAAAATCGAACTGTTCGAGAAAGTTGCCGGAGGTGACGCGAAAGACCGCGCCGACTTTGGAGCGGGCAGAGTCAGGCCGTGAAGGATTTTGCATTTTTTTGTGTCTCCAGCGTTCTTTTTAAAGTGCTTGTTTCGCTTAAGACCGCGGATAGTGGCTGACACATTTAGAAATGATAAGTGAGTTATTTACATGTATTGATGCGCCTTGGTTATCAATGGCTGGGATCACACAAAACCGCTCCCTCATCTATGCTTCTCCATTGTGTCCAATTCTTACGGACGGGAGGTGGGTATGAGCAACGAACACAAGCAACGTGATGAGTTGGAACAGGAGCGCGCCAGGCAGCGCCGCGAGGAAGAAAAACCGCAGACCTGGAAGCATCCGGACGATGGCACGGAGCTGTCCGAGCGTGACCAGGAGCTCCCGCTCAAGCCTTGAGTCCTTGTTTTCTGTAGGAGCGAGCTTGCTCGCGAAAAACCTGAGGGCGACGCGGGGCACCTGGTTTCCCGCGTTATCGTTCACGACCTTCGCGAGCAAGCTCGCTCCTACAGTGTTTCTTCAGTTCTGAATCGGCGTACACAACTCCACCAGCGTCCCATCCGGGCAACGCACATACGACACCACCTGCCCCCAAGGCTTGGTGCTCGGCGCAGCAAGCTCTTTCGCACCCGCCGCCAGCGCTCTGGCATGGGCCTTTGACACATCCTCGGTAACAAACCCCAACTCCATCCCCAGCGGCTGCTGCGAGGCATGCGCCTCCACATGCCCGCCCTTGAAATTCATCTCGCCCAACTCATGGGCCGCGAAGGAAAGGGTGGTGCCACCCGTCTCCAACTCGCCATACGTCCCCGATTCATGCAGGAAACGACGACTCAAACCGAAGGCTTTTTCGAAGAACTGCAGGGAGGCAGCGACGTCCGGCACGTAGACGATGGTGTAGGCGAATTTCATGGTTCAGCGGTCCTTGCTTGAGAGAGAGGCCATTTAAGTCAGCGTCACACTCATGGTCAACGGGAAACTATTTGACATATTTGATTTGTGATCACATATTGGAGCCATAAGAACGACAACACAGGTTTTGACTCATGACAGATGGCCCGCTTCTCCTTCCGACCTTGCGCCAGGTGTCCCGCGATACCTTGCAAGACCAGGTCTATCGCCAGATCCGTGAAGCCTTGATGAGTGGTCGTTTCCAGCCCGGCCAGAAACTCACCATCCGCGGCCTCGCCGAAGCCCTCGGCTCCAGCCCCATGCCGGTACGCGAAGCCCTCCAGCGTCTCAGCGCCGAAAACGCCTTTGAAGTCACCGAAACTTCTCGTCTGCGGGTCCGCATGATGACGGTCGAACGCCTGCGGGAAATTCGCGATGCGCGGGTCGCCCTGGAAGGTTTGCTGGCAGAAAAAGCCGTGCTGCTCCTGGAAAAAGCCGACCTCGACGAAATTTCCGACCTCTGCCAGCAGATGCAACAAGCCGCCGACGAAGTCGACGTTTCCCGCTACCTGTGGACCAACTTCGCCTTTCACCGTCGGATCTATGCCGTCGCCCAGGCCGAATTGACCATGGCCGCCGTGGAAAACTTCTGGCTGCACATGGGCCCGTGTTTTGCCCTGGTCGCTCCCGACAAAGCTCACTTGCAGCGCTCGATGGAGGCGCATACGCGCATCGTCGAAGCCCTGGCCGCCCGCGATGGTGCCGGTGCCCGCGCTGCCGTGACCGATGACATCATGCAGGCCGCCGATTCCCTGGCGCGCCTGCTCGTCAAGAACGACCGTTCGCGGTCGTCTGTTTCAGGAGGTAAACGTGCATGAGTGTCCTACAGCGGCTGCAGCCCTATCCTGGGTTACGTGTGTTGATTTCCGGCGGGGCTGCCGGCATCGGTGAAGTGTTGGCGGCGGCCTATCTGGAGGCGGGTGCCAAGGTGCATGTGTGTGATGTCAGCGAACCGGCCCTGGCGGCGTTTCGCGACAAGTACCCAGGCACTGTTGCCACCCGTGCCGACGTGAGCGACGCCGCGCAGATCGAGGCGGTGTTCCAGGTGCAGCGCGAGCAATTCGGCGGGCTGGATGTGTTGGTCAATAACGCCGGGATTGCCGGTCCCACCGGCGGCATCGACGCCATCAGCGATGCCGAGTGGCAAGCCACGATCAACATCAACCTGACGGCGCAATACCGTTTTGCCCACCACGCGGTGCCGATGCTCAAGGAATCGTCCCACGGCCATCTGCTGCATATCGCCTCGGTTGCGGGCCGTCTTGGCTACGCCTGGCGCACGCCGTATGCCGCGACCAAATGGGCCATCGTCGGCCTGATGAAATCCCTGGCCTCGGAGCTGGGCGAAAGCGACATCCGCGTCAACGCCTTGCTGCCCGGCATCGTCGAAGGCCCGCGCATGGATGGCGTGCTCCGTGCCCGTGCCGAGCAGGTCGGCGTACCGGAAGCCGAGATGCGCCAGGAATACCTCAACAAGATCTCCCTCAAGCGCATGGTCACCGCCGAAGACGTCGCGGCCATGGCCTTGTTTCTCTGCTCGCCCGCCGCCCGCAATGTCACCGGCCAAGCGATCAGTGTCGACGGTAACGTCGAGTACTTGTAGGCCGCATCAGCGTTTAGCCAAGGAAGAACACACAAGCCACACCCGGGATTTTTTTTCATAAGAATAAAAGTCGGAGAATCGTCATGTCCAAAAATCGTCCTGTGATCATCACCTGCGCCGTCACCGGTGCCATCCATACGCCGTCGATGTCGCCGCATTTGCCGATCACCGCGCAGGAAATTGCCGATGCCGCCATCGGTGCCGCCGAAGCCGGCGCCGCCATTGTTCACCTGCATGCCCGTGATCCCATCGATGGCCGTCCCAGCCAGGACCCTGCGCTGTTCGCCGAATTCCTGCCCCAGATCAAAGCCGCCAGCGACGTGGTGATCAACATCACCACCGGCGGCGCACCGACCATGGGCGTCGAAGAACGCCTGCAACCGGTGATGCAGTTCAAGCCGGAACTGGCCTCGCTGAACATGGGCTCGATGAACTTCGGCCTGTACGAAATGCTCAACCGCTTCACCGAGTTCAAGCACGACTGGGAGCGTCCTTACCTGGAAGAAAGCGACGACCGGATCTTTCGCAACACCTTCCGCGACATTACCCACATCCTCAATTCCTGCGCCGAAAACCGCACACGTTTTGAAATCGAGTGCTACGACATCGGCCACCTGTACACCGCCGCCCACTTCCTGGAACGCGGCCTGCTCAAGCCGCCGCTGTTTATCCAGTCGGTATTCGGTTTGCGCGGCGGTATCGGCGGCCACCCGGAAGACCTGGCCCACATGCGCCGCACTGCTGACCGGCTGTTTGGCGACGACTACGTGTGGTCGATCCTCGGCGCCGGCCGTGGGCAAATTCCGTTGGCCACCATGGGCCTGTCCATGGGCAGCAACGCCCGAGTCGGCCTGGAAGATTCGCTGTGGGATGGCCCAGGCAAACTGGCCGCGTCCAACGCCGAGCAGGTACGGCGCATTCGCACAGTGATTGAAGCCCTCGGCCACCGGGTCGCCACGCCGGATGAAGCGCGAGAAATCCTCGGGCTGAAAGGGCGCGACCAGGTCAACTTCTAAGCGATAAACCGGCCGCGTCACGGCGCGGCCATGTCCATCCCGCACAACAACAAAAAAGGGGATAACACCATGCGTATCGAAGTGCTTGTGGACGTGAAGACCACCCTGGGCGAAGGCCCGGTGTGGGACGTCGAGCAACAACGGTTGTACTGGATCGACAGCGCCGACGGCCGGATCCTGCGCTGCACCGAGGATGGCCGCGAACTGCGCGCCTGGGACGTGGGCCAGAAAATCGGCTCCATGGCCCTGCGGCATAGCGGCGAGCAAGCCATCGTAGCCCTGCAAAACGGCGTGCATCTGCTCGACCTCAACGGCGGCGAACAGACGCTGGTCATCGACCCGGAACCCGCACTGCCCAACAACCGCCTCAACGACGGCAAGGTCGACCGCCAGGGCCGCTTTGTCTTCGGCTCCATGGACACCCTCGAAGACAGCGCCAGCGCCAAGCTCTACCGCCTCGACGCGGACCTGAGCCTGCACACCCTGGACGAAGGCATCATCGTGTCCAACGGCCCGTGCTGGAGCCCGTCGGGTGACACGTTCTACTTTTGCGACACCTGGTCCGGCGAGATCTGGGCGTACGACTACGACCAGGCCAGCGGCGCGGTGAGCAATCGACGCACCTTCGCCAAGGTCGATACCAGCAGCGGTGGCGCCGCCGACGGCTGCACCGTGGATGCCGAAGGCTGCCTGTGGCAGGCGCTGGTCTACGCCGGGAAACTGGTGCGCTACACACCCGACGGCCAGGTCGACCGGATCATCCAGATGCCGGTGAAAAAGGTCACCAGCCTGACCTTCGGCGGGCCGAACCTGGACACCCTGTTTGTCACCTCCATGGCCAAGCCACCGTTGCCGCGTTTCCCGGCCGACGGTCAGCAGCGCGGGGCGCTTTTTGCGATCACCGGGCTGGGCGTGCAAGGAATAGCCGAGCGACGGTTCGCCAGCTAGCGCGTTTTTTTCAACAAGGCACATTCCTTCCGCAACCTTGCGTCAGTGCGCGCCCTCGCGCGCCTGGAGAAACCCATGGCAACCTTGAAAAAAGCCTCGCTGCGCAGTATCCACCGGCACTCCTGGGTGTCGCTGCTGGTGTGCTGGATGATCTGGATCCTCAACGCCTACGACCGTGAGATCGTGCTGCGCCTGGGGCCGACCATCTCCAAGCACTTCGATTTGTCGGCCGATCAGTGGGGCACCATGGCCACGGTGATCATGCTCGCCCTGGCCCTGCTGGATATTCCCGGCTCGATGTGGAGTGACCGCTACGGCGGTGGCTGGAAGCGTGCGCGGTTCCAGGTGCCGCTGGTGCTGGGCTATACGGCGATCTCGTTTCTCTCCGGGTTCAAGGCCCTCAGCGGCAACCTCGCGACCTTTATTGCACTGCGGGTCGGCGTCAACCTTGGCGCCGGCTGGGGCGAGCCGGTGGGTGTGAGCAACACCGCCGAATGGTGGCCGGTGGAACGTCGTGGTTTTGCCCTTGGCGCGCACCACACCGGTTACCCGATTGGCGCCATGCTCAGTGGCATTGTCGCCAGCTTTGTCATCAGCATCTTCGGTGAAGACAACTGGCGCTACGTGTTCTTCTTCGCGTTTGTGGTGGCGTTGCCGCTGATGATTTTCTGGGCGCGTTACTCCACCGCCGAACGCATCACCGCGCTCTACGTCGATATCGCCGCCAAGGGCATGACCCCGCCGGACAACGCACCCGCCAGCCAAGTGAAGGGCCATGCCTGGCGCACCTTTATCGCCACGTTGCGCAATCGCAATATCGCCCTGACGGCGGGTAACACGATGCTGACCCAAGTGGTGTACATGGGCGTCAACATCGTGCTGCCAGCCTACCTCTACAACATCGCCGGGTTGTCCCTGGCCGAGTCGGCGGGGATGAGCGTGGTGTTCACCTTGACCGGGATTCTCGGGCAACTGGTGTGGCCGTCGCTGTCGGACATCATTGGCCGGCGCGTCACCCTGATCATCTGCGGGGTGTGGATGGCCGCCAGTGTCGGTGCGTTCTACTTCGCCAACACCCTGACCCTGATCATCGTCGTGCAACTGCTGTTCGGCCTGGTGGCCAATGCGGTGTGGCCGATCTACTACGCGGTGGCCTGCGACTCGGCCGAGCCGTCGGCGACCTCCACCGCGAACGGCATCATCACTACCGCGATGTTTATCGGCGGCGGCCTGGCGCCGGTGCTGATGGGCAGCCTGATTGCCATGGGCGGCGGCTGGACCACCTTGCACGGCTACACGGTGTGCTTCTTCGTGATGGCCGGTTGTGCCCTGGGCGGGGCGCTGCTGCAACTGTTTTCCCATCGCCCGCCGGCGCTGATTGCGCAACTCGAACCCTAGAACAACACCGATGCGTCCCCCAGCCGTTGCGCTGGCGGGGCGCCAAGAGGAAGTGCCCGATGAAGACTGCAAACACTGCCCGTGAACCACGGGAGTTGAACAAATTGATGTTCGTCAAGCTGATGCCCTTGCTGATCATCGCCTACGTGCTGAGCTTTCTGGACCGCATCAACATCGCCCTGGCCAAGCATCATCTGGATGTTGACCTGGGGATTTCAGCGGCGGCGTACGGCCTGGGCGCAGGGCTGTTTTTCCTGACCTATGCGCTGTCGGAAATTCCCAGCAACCTGATCATGTACAAGGTCGGCGCGCGGTTCTGGATTGCCCGGATCATGGTGACCTGGGGCCTGATTTCGGCGGCCATGGCGTTCGTCCAGGGTGAAACTTCGTTCTATATCCTGCGCCTGCTGCTGGGCATTGCCGAAGCCGGACTGTTTCCCGGGGTGATGCTGTACCTCACCTACTGGTTCAACCGCGAGCAACGGGCGCGGGCCACCGGGTATTTTCTGCTCGGCGTGTGTTTTGCCAACATCATCGGCGGCCCGGTGGGCGCGGCGTTGATGCGCATGGACGGCATCCTCGGCTGGCACGGCTGGCAGTGGATGTTCCTGCTCGAAGGCTTGCCGGCAGTAGCATTTGCCTGGGTGGTGTGGCGCAAGTTGCCGGACCGTCCGAGCAAGGCGCCGTGGCTCTCGGCCGAAGAGGCGCGCGGGATTGAACAGCGCATCGCGATGGAGACCGAAGAGGGCGCAGGCGAGGGTGGGCATTCCCTGAAGAACTGGCTGACCCCGCAGATCCTGCTGGCGATCTTTGTGTACTTTTGCCATCAGATCACCATCTACACCGTGATCTTTTTCCTGCCGAGCATCATCAGCAAGTACGGGGAATTGAGCACCATGAGCGTCGGTTTGCTGACGTCATTGCCGTGGATCGCAGCCGCAGCCGGAGCGGTGTTGCTGCCGCGTTTTGCCACCACGCCCAGCCGTGCCCGGCGGCTGTTGATTACCGGCTTGCTGACCATGGCGTTGGGGTTGGGGATTGCCTCGGTGTCCGGGCCGGTATTCAGCCTGCTGGGCTTCTGTGTGTCGGCGGTGATGTTCTTTGTGGTGCAGTCGATCATCTTTCTCTACCCGGCTTCACGCCTCAAGGGCGTGGCACTGGCGGGCGGGCTGGGCTTCGTCAACGCCTGCGGGTTGCTCGGCGGGTTTGTCGGGCCCTCAGTGATGGGCGCGATCGAAATGAGCACCGGCAATGCCATGAACGGCTTGAAAGTGATTGCCGTGGTGCTGGTGGTGGCCGCGTTGGCCGCCTTGCGTTTGCGCCAGGGGCAGGAGCCTGATCACACCAGCAATGAGGTCGGAAACCCCGAAGCCAGCACCAGATAAGCCACGACGGCCGCCAGGCATAAACCGACAAATACCCGCAACAGTGTCCTGGCGGTAGGGTGAGCGACGAATTTGATGGCCCAGAGCAAAATCCCGGCGAGCAGGATGCTCAAGGCAGAAATGACCAGCACGATGGTGTTCTCACAAGCCTTGGAAGCTGCTTTATAGTCCCAAAGGCCCGTGTTGAACAGTGTGCGCATAGACGCAGGCCCCGGGTGTTTCTAAACTGCGGCTTATCCAGGGCAGTGGGGCGGGCGCCGATGAATCGCAATGAATTACGCAAGGCCGACATCAACTTGATGGTGGTCTTTGAAACCTTGATGCTCGAGCGCAATGTCACCCGGGTGGCGGAGAAGCTGTTTCTCGGCCAACCCACCATCAGTTCGGCCCTCAATCGCCTGCGCACACTGTTCAATGACCCGCTGTTTATTCGCGTCGGCCATCGCATGGAACCCACCGCGCGGGCCGAGGAAATCATCAAGCACCTGTCGCCGGCCCTCGATTCCTTGTCGTCGGCCTTGAGCCTGACCCACGATTTCGACCCCTCCATCAGCACCATGACCTTTCGCATCGGCCTGTCCGATGACGTCGAGTTCGGCCTGCTGCCGCCGTTGCTGCGGGCATTGCGCCAGGAGGCACCGCAGGTGGTGTTCGTGGTGCAGCATGTGGACTACTGGCGCATCCCGGACCTGTTGGCTTCCGGCGATATCACCGTCGGCATCACCCAGACCCGCGGCCTGCCGGCGAATGCCAAGCGCAAGCTGTTGCGGCATATCCGCCCTTGTCTGCTGCGGGCGGACGCCTCGGACAAACCCCTGACCCTCGATGAATACTGCGCACGGCCCCATGTGCTGGTGTCCCACACCGCCAACGTGTCCGGGTTTGCCGATGAATGGCTGGCGGAGATCGGTCGCAAACGCCACGTGGTGCTCTCGGTGCCGCAATACAGCGCGCTGCCGGCGTTGCTCGCCGGCACCGACATGATTGCCAGCCTGCCGGACTACACTGCCCAGGCCATGGCCGCCGGGGGGAATCTGTTCTGCGAGCCGTTTCCGTTCGAAACCCCGACCCTGGACCTGTCCATGGTCTGGCTCAGCCACGTGGACACCGACCCGGCAGAACGCTGGATGCGTTCGCGGCTCGAGGCGTTCATGAGCGAGCGGGACATGCTGCCAGTAGTCGCCCCCAAATCTTGAGACGGCGTTGGTACCGGGGGCGCTGACTTCGGCGGTATTGGTGATCGTGGCGATCCGGGAAAATCGTTCGTTGCGCGGTTTGAGCGAAGTTTCACATTGAAAGCGGTCTGAATCGTTTCGGCCTCGTGCTATATGTATGACTCTTTTCCTACAACAACTCGGAGCTTTTCATGCCGCATCTGCATCTGGAATACACCGCCAATCTCACAGACCTGGCCGTTGAGAAAACCCTGTTGCGGCTCAACAACGTGCTGATGGCGTCCGGGCAGTTCGGTTCCGAGTTCGATATCAAAAGCCGTGCGCTGAAGGTGGAGACGTTCCAGGTGGGCACGTCCTTGAGCCCGCGCGCGTTCATCGCGCTAAAGCTGTCGCTGCTCAGTGGGCGTTCACCACAGGTCAAGAAGCAGTTGTCGGAAAGCCTGCTGGCAGCGCTGCAGGACCTGGGCGAATGGCCGGCGGATTTGCAGGTGCAACTCAGCGTCCTGCTGGTAGACATGGATCGCGATTCCTACAGCAAAGTCACCATCGGCTAACTACTGTAGGAGCGAGCTTGCTCGCGAAAAACTAACAGACGACGCAGGGATCCTGAATGCCCGTGTCATCGTTAACGTTCTTCGCGAGCAAGCTCGCTCCTACAAAAAAGTTATAGCAACCCCTGATCCGCGCACACCTTCACCACCTGCTCCCTGAACCACGTGTTGGCGCTGTCCTGCTCGCTGTGTTCATTCCACTGCATATCCAGGGTAAACCCCGGCAAACCGTTCGGCGCTTCGCAATGGCCGAACACGGTTTTGTCCGCCAGCAGCTTCTGCACCCGACGGGGCAGGGTGACGATAAAGTCGGTGCCGGTGATCATCTTCAGCGCCGCGCTGTAGCTGTTGGCCCGGGCGATCACCTGGCGTTTGCGGGACTGGCGCGCGAGCCAGCCGTCGATCATGTTGGTGTCGGAACTCCAGGGCGTGGGGAACACATGGCGCCGGGCGACGAAGGATTGCAGGCTGAACGCCGGCTCCCGTGGCGCCGAGTGCTTGTCGAACACGCACACCAGGTCGTCCTCCAGCAGCATCTGGGTCTTGATGTCCTTGTGCTCGCGATGAAAGTGCGGCCCGAAGCAGATCACCAGGTCCAGGCGCCCGTCGCGCAAGGCGTCGGCCGGGATCTCGGTTTCGAGCTTCTGCACATTGACGATCACCGGCAGGTCGGCGTGATCGAAGTTTTTCAGCAGGCGCGGCAGGATCAGTTGTTCGAAGTATTCGGGGGCGCAGACGTTGAAGGTCACGGCCTTCTGGGTCGGGTCGAAGGCCTGGCTGCCGGCATGGCAGAGGTTGATGCTTTCGAGGATTTTCTGCACATGCCCGTACATGGTGGCGGCTTTGTACGTAGGGCGCATGCCCGCCCGGGTGTTGATAAACAACTCGTCTTCGAAGCTGGTGCGCAGCTTCTTCAGGCTGTAGCTCACGGTGGACTGGCTGACGAACAGGGTTTCGGAGACGTCGGTCACGCTGCTTTGGTCGTAAACAGCGACAAACACCATCAGGTCCTGCATATCGAGCTTTCTAAGCAAGTTGCTGTTTAGCATCCGTTCCGTCCGCAAGCGCTTTGTACCGAACTCGGTACAAGACAATACAAAATGTTAACGGAACGCTCGTACCAATAGAAAGCTCTGTCGGACCTTTCTCTGTTTGAGGTGAGACAAATAATGTTTACAACACGACCTCAGCGAATATGCCGCGCGTAATGCCGGGGGTCGAAACGCAGCACGATCAGCAGCATCACCACCACCACGGCCGTCAGTGACCACCAGGCCCATTCGAAGCTGCCCAGTTGGTCGCGGATCATCCCGGCAATCAGCGGCGAAAGACCGGCGATCAAATAGCCGATGCCCTGCACAAAGGCGGTCAGGCCACCGGCGCGGCGCGGGTTGTCGAGGTGGTCGAGGGACAGGATCAGGCTCATCGGAAACAACCCGCCGATCCCCAGGCCCAGCAGGCACGGCCACAGCAGGCTCAGGTGCTGCGGGCTCATGATCAGGCCGCAGAAGCCGGCGATGATCAGCACCAGCAGCACCGCGACCACGCCGCGCTTGTCTTGGCGGCGGTTGGCGATGGCCGGGGTGATCAGGCCGGAGACCACTTCCATGGCCGTCAAAAAGCCCAGCAACAGGCCGGCGTTCTGCTCGCTCCAGCCTTGTTCCACGTAGTACGGCGCGAGCCAGGCCAGCACGCAGGTGTAGGCGGCGGTGCCGAGGCCGAAAAAAATCGCCAGCAGCCAGGCCCGGCGATTGCCGAAGAACGACTCCTGTTGGCCTGCGCCGGCTTGGGGCAGTGGCGGCAACACTGAGCGTTGGGCGTACCAGAACACTAGCGCCAACACAGCGAGAACCGCCCAGATCGCCAGCCCGATGCGCCAGCTCCCGGTTTGCACCTGGATAAACGGTGAGAACGAAGCGGCCAGGGCCGCGCCGCCCATGATCGCGGTGACGTACAGCCCCATGAACAGGGAAACGTTGTCGCTGAAGCGCGACTTGATCAAGGCGGGCATCAGCGCCTGGATCATCGCGATGCCTACGCCGGCGGCGATGGCGCTGAGGATCAGCTCAACCGCCGAGTCCAGGAACAACCGGGAGACGGTGGCCATGCCGATCACCCCCAGCGACAGCACAATGCTGCGATGCTCACCGAACCGCTTGGCCACGCCCATGCCAAAAAACATTGCCAGGCCCATGGCCATGACCGGCAGCATGGTCAACAGGGAGGCCGTGCTGAAACTCAGGGCCACATCGGCGCGAATCGACGACAACAACGGGCCGACGGCGGCCATTGAAGGGCGCAGGTTGAGGGCGACCAGCACGACGCTGATCATCAGCCAAAGGGCGGTAGCGGGTTTTGCGCGGACGTTTTCCATGGGCGAGCCTTGAACTGACAAGGGCAGCATTAGGCCGGGCGTGGGGGAGGGGAGCAAATGAGAAAGTCGTTGGGGCTATTGAAAAAATGCGGGAGGGCTTTTTGTGCCAAGGTTTTTGTGGTGAGGAGAGCTTTTGTGGCGAGGGGGCTTGTCCCCCGTTGGAGTGCGAAGCGCTCCCGCTTTTTCTGGGGCCGCTTCGCAGCCCAACGGGGGACAAGCCCCCTCGCCACAGAAGCTCCCTCGCCACAATGTTGTCTGGTGGTTTTCAGACCGCCCGAATCACATGCTTGATCTCCTGAAACGCCTGCAACCCCCACGGCCCCAGTTCCCGGCCAATACTGCTCTGCTTGTAACCACCCCACGCCGCTTGCGGGAAGATCACCTGCGGCGCATTGATCCACACCAGGCCCACCTGCAACGCATTCGCTACCCGCTCAGCCGCTTCCGGGTTGCGGCTCAGCACGCTGGCCACCAAACCAAACTCGCTGTCATTGGCCAGCGCCACCGCCTCGGCCTCATTGGCAAAACTGCGCACACACAGCACCGGGCCGAAGATTTCTTCGTTCCACAACGCGCTGTCCAACGGCACTTCGGTAAACACCGTCGGGCGAATGAAATAACCGCGAGGCAAATCCGCCGGGCGCCCGCCGCCACACAGCAACTTCGCACCGGCTTGCACGCCACGCTCGATATGCCCCAGCACCCGTTGGTACTGCGCTCGGTTGACCAACGCGCCCATTTCTACGTCATCGGCAAACGGGTCCGCCACGCGAATACTCTCGGCCTTGGCCTGCAAACGGGTCAGAAACTCGTCCGCCAATTCGTCGGCGACCAACACCCGGCTGGTGGCCGAGCACATCTGCCCGGCGTTGAAGAATCCACCGCCGCAGGCCAGTTCCACGGCCAGGTCGAGGTCGGCGTCCGCCAACACCAGCAACGACGATTTTCCACCCAGCTCCAGGCTCACGCCCTTGACCGTTTCCGCAGCGCGCTGCATCACTTGCACGCCCACGGCGTTGCTGCCGGTAAAGGAGATTTTCGCGATCCGAGGGTCGGCCGCCATCGGCGCGCCCACCGCCAGGCCAGTGCCGCAGACCAGGTTGAACACACCGGCAGGCAGCCCCACCGAAGCGATGATCCTGGCCAGTTCCAGCTCCGCCAGCGGTGTGACTTCCGAAGGCTTGAGCACCACGCAGCAACCGGCCGCCAACGCCGGGGCGAGTTTCCAGGCAGTGGTGACCATCGGGAAATTCCACGGCACGATCAGGCCCACCACGCCGCAGGGTTCACGGCGTACGCGGGCGCTGAAATCCTCAGTGGGCAGTGCCACCGGAAGGTCCTGGGTGGCATCCATTTCGTCGGCCACACCGGCGTAATACTCAAACGTGGCGATCACGTCGTCCACATCAATCCCGGCCTCGAACAGCGGCTTGCCGTTGTTGCTCGATTGCAGGTGCATCAGGTGGTCACGCTGGGCGCTTACGCCCTCGGCGATCTTGCGCAGCAGTGCCGCGCGGTCGCGCCCGCTGCTTTTCGACCAGTCCGGGAATGCAGCGCTGGCGGCACCGACGGCCTCGGTCACCGCACTTGCATCACCTAGGTTCACTTGAGCCAACGTGGCCTCGGTCGCCGGGTTGATCACGTCCAGCACGTCATGACCCGCACGCCACACGCCATTGATATACAGCCCGTTCAATACCGCGCTCATACCGCCACCTCCTTCATCCAAAGTCCCTGGTCGATTTCAATCAGCGTCGGCCCCTGGCGATCCGTGGCGGCGCGCAATGCGCAACGCAGCTCTTCAACACCGTGCACGGCCTGGGCAGCGCAGCCCAATGCCTTGGCCACGCCGATAAAGTCCGGGGTGTAGATGTCCACGCCCACCGGCTCGATGGCGCGGTTGACCATGTATTTCTTGATCTCCTCATAGCCCTGGTTATTCCACAGCAGCACGATCACCGGCGTGCGCGCTTCCACGGCGCTGGCCAGTTCCGGCAGGGTGAATTGCAGGCCGCCGTCGCCGATCAGGCACACCACCGGCGCACCGTTGCCGCGTCCCAGCCACGCCCCAATGGCCGCCGGCAAGGCGTAGCCGAGGGTGCCGTAGCCGGTGGAGGCGTTGAACCAGCGGCGCGGGTGGTCGAGGTTCAGGGTCAGGTTGCCGGTGTACACCGGTTGGGTGGAGTCGCCTACCAGTACGGCGTCGGGCAACTCGTCCAGGACGGTGTTGAGGAACAGGGTTTGCGCGCGGGTGGTGGCGTCCCAGGTGGGTTCCAGTTCGCTCCACAGGCGGGCGACGCGATGGGCGCCCCAGTTGCTGTCGCGGGCGGCCAAGGGCTTGTTGCCCAGTTCGGCAAGCAAGGCTTGAGCAGCGATTTGCGCGTCAGCCACCAGCGCGACTTGCGGTGGGTAATTGCGTACGGTCTGGTCGGAATCGATATCGACGCGTAGCAGGGCGCCGGGAATGTCGAAGCCGCCGGCGAAGGTCACGTCGTAGTCGGTTTCTGCCAGCTCGGTGCCGATCGCCAGTACTACGTCTGCCTCGGCGACCAAGGCGCGGGTGGCGAGCAGGGTTTGGGTCGAACCGATCAGCAGCGGGTGGTTGGACGCCAGCATGCCCTTGGCATTGATGGTCAGCGCCATCGGCGCGCCGAGGGCTTCGGCCAGTTGCGTCAACTCGGCAGCCGCGTCGATGGCACCGCCACCGGCGAGAATCAGTGGACGTTTCGCCGCCGCCAGCAACCGGCTCATCTGCTTGACCGCCGACGGCGCAGCACCGGCGCGGTAAACGCTGACCGGCTCGCTGCCGAGCAATGCGTCGGCGTTTTCCACCAGCACATCCAGCGGGATTTCGATATGCACCGGGCGCGGTCGCCCGGCCTGGAACAGCGCAAACGCCCGGGCCAACACACCGGGTAATTCGGCGGCCGACATCAAGGTATGGGAGAACGCCGCCACGCCCGCGATCATCGCGCTCTGGTTCGGCAGCTCATGCAGCTTGCCGCGCCCGCCGCCCAGCTGGCTGCGGGACTGCACGCTGGAAATCACCAGCATCGGGATCGAGTCGGCGTACGCCTGGCCCATGGCGGTGGTGATATTGGTCATGCCGGGGCCAGTGATGATGAAGCACACGCCCGGCTTGCCGCTGGTGCGCGCATAGCCGTCGGCCATGAAGCCGGCGCCCTGTTCGTGGCGCGGGGTGACGTGGCGGATGCTCGAGCGCGCCAGGCCCCGGTAGAGTTCCACGGTGTGCACGCCGGGGATGCCGAACACCTGGTCCACGCCGTAGCCTTCCAGCAGGTTGACCAATACTTCGCCGCAGGTCGCCATTGTCGTCGCTCTTATTGTTGATAAAGGCCCGTATTGGAACGGCTGGCCCATAGCGGCAACAATCGATAAAAAGTCATACTAGCCATGTCCTCACGTCATGGCTGCGCCCTTATGAAACGCCTTCCGCCGTTGCCGGCCTTGCACACCTTTTGGGTCACGGCCCAGTGCTGCAACTTCACCCGAGCCGCCGAGCAATTGCACATCACCCAGGGGGCGGTGAGCCGGCAGATTGCCGGGCTGGAAAGTCATCTCGGTTATGCACTGTTCCAGCGCCAGGCCCGTGGCTTGAGCCTGACCGAAGAGGGCCGTGAATGGTCGCTGCGGGCGCAGCAGGTGTTTGGCCTGATCGGTGACGCGGTGGAGCAGATCGGCACCCGCCGCGAGACCTTGCAGCTCAAGGCTTCCACCTGCGTGATGCGCTGGCTGTTACCGCGCCTGATGCAGTGGCAGCAAGAACGCCCGGACGTGCCGGTGGAACTGACCACCACCGTGGCCTACACCGTCGACTTTCGCCGTGAACAGTTCGATGCCGCGGTGATTTACGCGCCGATTGCCGAGCAGTCGGCCCAGGCCCGGCATTTGTTTGATGAGCGCCTGACACCGGTGTGCGCGCCGGCCTTGCTCGGTGGTTTGCACACGCCCGCCGACTTGCAGCAACAGGTGCTGTTGCACCCTACGCGGGATGAACGGGATTGGGCGTTGTGGTTGAAGGCGGCGAATACACGCTTGAGCAATCTCGCCCAGGGGCATCATTTTGAAACGCTGGATCTGGCGATGACGGTGGCGTCCCAAGGCTCCGGTGTGGCGATTGGCGACAGCGCGCTGATTGGCGAGGACTTGAAGGCGGGGCGGTTGGCGACACCGTTTGAACTGCGGGTGTCGACGGGGATGGGGTATTACCTGGTGTACCCGCCGGGGACGCAGCCTTCGGCGGGGTTGGAGCAGCTTATGGATTGGTTGGTGAGCCAGGCGCAGGCTTAATAAATGATCGTTCCCGCGCTCTGCGTGGGAATGCCGCCCTGGACGCTCTGCGTCCGCTCTAGGAGCCGTGACGCGGAGCGTCACAAGATGCATTCCCACGCAGAGCGTGGGAACGATCGAACGTAGGGGGTCAGTAACCGACGGTAAACCGCTGGCGCGAATGCTTCGGCGTTTCCACTTCGTCAATCAGGGCAATCGCAAAGTCGGCAAAGCTGATCCAGCTGCGGCCTTCACGGCTCACCAGCAATTCATCCTGGCCCAGGCGGAATTTTCCGGTGCGCGCGGTCTCGACGAACTCCGCCGAAGGCGACAGGAAGGTCCAGTCCAGGTCTTTTTCCTGACGCAGGGTGTCGAGGAAGACGCTGCCGGCGCTGGCTTCGGCTTTGTATTCTTCCGGGAAGCCCGGGCTGTCGATCACTCGGCTGCCGCCTGACAACAGCAGCGAACCGGCACCGCCCACCACCAGCAGGCGCTTCACGCCGGCTTTTTTCACCGGGGTGATCACCGCTTCCGCAGGCAGGGTGGCGAAGTGCGCCGCGCTGATCACCACGTCGTTGCCGCGGATGGCCTGTTCCAGCGCCTGGGCATCCAGTGCATCCACTTGCTTGGCGATGACCCCAGGGCGCACGCCGATTTTGTCGGTATTGCGAGCGATGGCCGTGACGGTGTGCCCGCGACGCAACGCTTCTTCCAGCAGTTGGCTACCGGCACGACCGGTGGCACCAATGATTGCGATCTTGCTCATGACGTTCTCCAGTACGGTTAAGGGTTGAATCGACTCACCACTGCATTTCGCCCTTGGCGACTTTGGCGCCCAATTCCAGGGTGCTTTCGTCGCCCAGGTTCGGGTAACGCTTTTTCATCGCCGCGATCAGGGCGGCAGAGTCCTTGGCCTTGGCGGTTTCTTCATCAAACGCCTTGATGTAGTCGGCGGTGAACGCTACGGATTTGAGCGACGGTGTGCCCAGGTAGTGACCCGGGATCACGGTGCGCGGTTTCAAGTCCTGGATACGTTGCAGGGTTGCCAGCCAATCGGTGTGGGACTTCGCGGTCTGCGTGTCGGCCATCCACACATGAATGTTCTCGGAGACCACCACACCACCGACCACTGCCTTGATCGACGGGATCCACACAAAGGTGCGGTCCGGTTGTGCGCCGTCCAGGCCGATCACTTCCAGTTGCTTGCCTTCGAGGGTCAGGCTGTGACCTTCAAGTACCTGCGGGATAACCGCTTTGGCAGGCTTGTCGGCCCCCAGTTTCGGGCCCCAGAACGCCAGTTTGTGTTCAACGGTGGCCTTGATATGGTCCACCACCGGCTGCGGCGCCACGACTTTGGCTTGGGGGAAGGCGGCGGTCAGGGTGTCGAGGCCGAAGTAGTAGTCCGGGTCGCCGTGGCTGATGTAGATGGTCGTCAGGCGCTTGCCGCTGGCGCGGATTTTTTGCACCAGTTGCTCGGCCTGGGTCTTGCCGAATTGGGCGTCCACCAGGATCGCGTCTTTGTCGCCGCTGACCAGTACCGAAGTGACCGGCATCATCGCGGTCTCGCCCGGGTTGTAGGCATCCAGGGTCAGGTCGGCAGCCGTGGCGTGGGCGGCGAAGGCCAGGGTGGCGGCGGCCAGGGCCACGCGCTTGAGCGGGGAGAATCCAAACATGTGCTGCTCCAGTCATCGGTAAGGTGTGGACAGAGCTTAGTTGCACCAAACGCTACAAAAAATGCGATGCTTGGACATAGTTTGTTTCTAAAAGCGGGCAAATCATGGATCGTCTTCAAGCAATGCGGGTGTTTGTGGCCGTGGTGGACTTGGGCAGCCAATCCGCAGCGGCCGATCATCTGGACTTATCACGCCCGGTGGTATCGCGCTACCTGGCGGAGCTGGAAGACTGGGTCGGCGCGCGGCTGATGCACCGCACCACCCGCAAACTCAGCCTGACCGCCGCCGGCAGCGAAACCTTGCCCCGTTGCCGACAGATGCTGGAGTTGTGCAGCGACATGCAGGCCGCCGTCAGCGAACCGGACGAAGCACCCCGTGGCCTGCTGCGCCTGAGCGTCAGCACCTCCTTCGGCCAGGCGCAGTTGGCCGATGCCATGGCTGAATACGTCAAGCGCTACCCGCTGGTCAGCATCGACATGCAGATGCTCGATCGCACGGTGAACCTGGTGGACGAACGCATCGACCTGGCGATCCGCACCAGCTTTGAACTGGATCCCAACCTGATCGCCCGTCGCCTCACGCTGTGCCGTTCGGTGATCTGCGCATCGCCCGCTTACCTGCTGGAGCATCCGCAGCCCCGGCAGGTACAAGACCTGGCCCGGCACAATTGCCTGACCCACTCCTACTTCGGCAAAAGCCTGTGGCACTTCGTGGAAAACGGCGAGCCGGTGTCGGTGCCGGTGCAGGGCAATATCAGTGCGAATGAGGCCAGCACTTTATTACGGGTGACGCTGGCGGGGGCCGGGGTGTCGCGGCTGCCGAGTTATCAGGCCGGCGACTACATCCGCAGGGGTGAGTTGATCCGCTTGTTGCCCGACGCCGAGCCGCAGCAGATGAACATCTACGCGGTGTACGCCTCGCGCAAGCACATGCCGTCGGCGCTGCGCAGCCTGCTGGATTTTCTGGTGTTGAGGTTTCCGGAGGAGCCGGTGTGGGACGTCGGTCTCTGAGCCGACATAAACAGGTTGAATGTCGCCCGATAATGGCGACTTGCCTCAGTTGACCTATGCTTATCAAAGCACCTTCTTGATCCGGTCAGAGGTCAGCATCATGTCGATCAAAACAAGAAAGTACCTGATGATTTTCACCCTGTGCGTCGCCGCCACAGCGCTCTATGGCACTGCCGCCTACCGCGTCGAACAGACCCGCATGCAGCCGAGCTTCGCCTCCAGCTGCAATCACGGTCAATGCGTTGGCCACATGGCTGCCTTCAGTTCGCTGCGCTAGCGTCCTGGTCGGCTTTCAACTGCTCCCGAAACGCTTTCGGGGAGAACCCGACGCGCCGACGAAACAGTCGCGAGAAGTTGGTCGGGTCGGAAAAACCCAGCACTTCCGACATCTCATTGATGGTCATGCTGGTGTAGGTCAGCAGGCGCTTGGCTTCCAGCAATTGGCGGTCGTGCATGATCTGCAGCGCGGGCTGCCCGCCCAATTCCCGACATGTACCGTTCAGGTGTGAGACCGAGATCCCGAGCTTGTGGGCCAGGTCTTCGATTTTCGGGTGTTCGCGGTAATGCTGTTCCACCAACTGGGTGAACCGGCGGAAGTATTCGCGGCCCCGGGGCGCCCGTGGATGCCGGCGCTGGATGGCCTGTCGGCTGATCCACACCAGCAGCACACTGACCAGCGCATGCATCATCATGTCCCGTGCCGGTTGATCGCTGGCGTACTCGTCCTGCAACCGCGCAAACAGGCTGTTGAGGTAGTCACTGTCGTTGCCGGCAGGGTAGCTGCCCAGGGCATTCAGGCCATCCAGCGCCGCGCCCAGTTGCCCCTGCAGGTGCGCCATCAGCGGCGCGGCCAGGGTCACCACAAAACCTTCGACGTCTTCGGAAAACCGAAAGCCATGCACACACAACGGCGGCAGCACCTGCAGCGTCGCTTCGCTCAAGGTGCTGCGCTGGCCTTCAATTTCCAGCTGCGCCTGGCCCTTGTGCACGTAGAGCAATTGGCACAGGTCCGCGTGCCGGTGGGGCTGGATTTCCCACTGGTACTCACGGCTGCGCCGGGAGATGGTTTCACAGTGCAACAAATCCGGGGTCGGCCATTGCTGGCTCTCACCGTAGAGTTTGAACACTGGAATCGCGGCACTGGCAGTTTTGGTCATGGCTTCATCCGATACTTCGGGATAATTGTGCGGTAATCGCCCCAATTGGCAAAAAGCGCAGCTTTGGGCTCAGTTTTCACCTTCTTATGCCGGGCACTCAAGTGAAAAATGCCAGCAACAACATCAATGACAACTCTTTCACCGAATACGTTCGGGTGAAGCTTGCGGGCCATAAAAATAATGAAAACGCTGAAAACCCAAGTCGCCATCATCGGCGCCGGTCCTTCGGGACTGCTGCTCGGCCAACTGTTGCACGAGGCCGGGATTGAAACCCTGATTCTAGAGCGCCAGACCCCGGATTACGTGCAAGGGCGCATCCGTGCCGGGGTGCTGGAGCAAGGCATGGTCGACCTGTTGCGCCAGGCCGGCGTCAGTGCGCGGATGGATGCCGAAGGCCTGGTCCATGATGGCTTTGAGCTTGCACTGAATGGGCAACTGACCCACATCGACCTCAAGGCGCTGACCGGCGGCAAGACGGTGATGATCTACGGCCAGACCGAAGTCACCCGCGACCTGATGGCCGCTCGTCAGGCCAGCGGCGCCAGCACGTTTTACCAAGCCAGCAACGTTCAGCCTCATGATCTGAAAAGCGCAGAGCCGTGGCTGAGCTTCGAGCATGAAGGTGAACAGTATCGGCTGGACTGCGATTACATCGCCGGCTGTGACGGTTTTCACGGTGTGGCGCGTCAGTCGATTCCCGCTGAAGCGTTGAAAGTCTTTGAACGGGTGTATCCGTTCGGCTGGCTTGGCATTCTCGCCGACACCCCGCCGATCCACGATGAACTGGTGTACGCCAAGCACGAGCGCGGTTTTGCCCTGTGCAGCATGCGCTCACCCACCCGCAGCCGCTATTACCTGCAAGTGCCGGCCGATGAGTCGGTTGACGACTGGTCCGATGAGCGCTTCTGGGATGAACTGAAAACCCGGCTGCCTACGTCGTTGATCGAGCAACTGGTGACGGGCCCGTCCATCGAAAAGAGCATCGCACCCCTGCGCAGCTTTGTGGTGGAGCCGATGCAATACGGTCGCCTGTTCCTGCTGGGCGACGCCGCCCACATCGTGCCGCCCACCGGCGCCAAGGGCTTGAACCTGGCGGCCAGCGATGTCAGCACCTTGTTCAATATTTTGCTCAAGGTGTACCGCGAGGGCAGGGTGGAATTACTGGAGAAATACTCACAGATTTGCCTGCGGCGGATCTGGAAGGCCGAACGGTTTTCCTGGTGGATGACCTCGATGTTGCACCAATTCCCGGAGGCGGACGGCTTCAGCCAGCGCATCGCCCAGAGCGAACTGGAATACTTCGTCGACTCCGAAGCCGGTCGTAAAACCATTGCAGAAAATTACGTCGGGCTTCCTTACGAGGCTATCGAATAGCCAGCTATCTAGTACACTGACGAGCATTCCTGCGGGCTTCCTTTTCCCGCGGGCCTTGCTCGCAGGTTCTGCCGTGACCAACCTCAATCAGCCCGCCACACCTGCTGTTCGCAGTGTCCTTGTCGCCTTGATGATGGCGATCTTTCTCGGGGCCCTGGACCAGACCATCGTTGCTGTGTCCATGCCGGCGATTTCCGCCCAGTTCCATGACGTCAACCTGCTGGCCTGGGTGATCTCCGGCTACATGGTGGCGATGACCGTGGCGGTGCCGATCTACGGCAAGCTCGGCGACCTGTACGGGCGCCGGCCGATGATGCTGATCGGTATGGGCCTGTTCACCCTTGCATCGCTGTTCTGCGGCATGGCCCAGAGCATGGAGCAGCTGGTGCTGGCGCGGATCCTCCAGGGCATCGGTGCCGGCGGGATGATTTCGGTCAGCCAGGCGATTATCGGCGACATCATTCCGCCCCGTGAGCGTGGGCGTTACCAGGGTTACTTCAGCAGCATGTACGCGGTGGCGAGCGTCGCCGGCCCGGTGTTGGGTGGTTACATGACCGAATACCTGTCGTGGCGCTGGGTGTTCCTGATCAACCTGCCATTGGGCGCGGGCGCCTGGTGGGTGGCCCATCGCACGCTGGTGGGGCTGCCGGTGCCGCAGCGCAAGCCAGTGATCGACTATCTCGGCACTGTGCTGATGATCGTCGGTTTGACGGCGCTGTTGCTGGGCATCACCGAAATTGGCCAGGGTCATCATTGGCGCGACGATGAAGTGCTGGGCTTGCTGGTTTGCGCGTTGGTGGCGTTGACGGTGTTTGTGTGGCACGAGCGTCGGGCGCGGGAGCCGTTGTTGCCGATGCACTTGTTCGCCAACCGCAGTGCGGTGTTGTGTTGGTGCACGATTTTCTTTACCAGTTTCCAGGCGATTTCCCTCACGGTGTTGATGCCGCTGCGTTACCAGACCGTGACCGGTTCTGGTGCCGACAGCGCCGCTTTGCACTTGCTGCCACTGGCGATGGGCTTGCCGATGGGGGCGTACTTCGCCGGGCGTATGACCTCGGTGACTGGGCGCTATAAGCCGATGATTCTGATTGGCGCTTTCCTGAGTCCGATCGCGATTCTCGGCATGGCCCTCAGTGCGCCGCAGGCTGTGGCAGTGACCAGTTTGTTTATGTTGCTGTGTGGGATTGCCGCCGGGATGCAGTTTCCGACTTCGCTGGTGGGCACGCAAAATTCGGTGGAACAGCGGGATATTGGGGTGGCTACCAGCACCACCAATCTGTTCCGTTCCCTGGGCGGGGCGGTCGGGGTGGCGTGTATGTCGGCGCTGTTGCTGGCGTTGTTGCAGGATTCCAGTTTTGCGCACTTGGCCAGTGGGGCGTTGGTGGCTGAGGGGAGTTCCGGGAATGTGTTGCTGGATGGTTTGAATGCGGCGCCTGGGCCGGCGCAGGATGCTTTGCGGGGGGAGTTGTTGATTACCTTCAGGCATTTGCTGATGGTCAGTGCCGGGGTGTCGTTGTTGGGGTTGGCGGCTGCGATTGCCATGCCTAATCGGGTGTTGCGGGGGCGGGAAGATAAGGCCCGGTAGTATTGGGTTTGTTTTGTTTTGTTTTGTTTTGTGTACATATCCGTTGCTGCGGTAACGGCGGCTTATGGTTCCGCTCTTACAGCGGGTCACTTTTGGCAAACGCCCCAAAAGTAACCAAAAGGTCTTTGCCCCACCACTCGGTGCCTCGCTTAGGCTCGGCATGCCCGCACTCCGGCCCGGTTCCGCGGGCCGCCGCGACGGGCCATCCATGGCCCGGCGCGGCTAAATCGGCTTCCCTGCCGATTTACCCGCTCCACCGTGCCTACTTGCGGCCATCGTGGTTAATGGGGCCCGCAGATCAAGATCAAAAGCACGCAGCCTCGCTGGCGCTCGACAGCTGCTACGGGCGGGGTGGCGCTGCTTTTCTGTGGGAGCTGGCTTGCCTGCGATGCAGACAACTTGGTTTTTCAGGCAGACCCAGTTGATGCTATCGCAGGCAAGCCAGCTCCCACATTCGGACCGTGCCCACTCTAGCTTTTGATTTGGCTTTTGCTTCACCACACTCAAGCCGGCCTGTAGGCCGCTGTGTTCTTGATCTTGCTTTTGATCTTGATCTTAGGCGCCCCGTTAAACCACGCTGGCCGAACGCAGGCTTTGGAGCGTGGGTAACCTGGCAGGACGCCAGGTTAGCCGTCCTGGGCCAAGGATGGCCCATGACGGCGGCCCACGGTCCAAAGCCGGAGTGAGGGCACACCGAGCCTAGGCGAGGTGCCGAGTGGTGGGGCAAGAGCGTTTTGCTTACTTTTGCGCTCTTCAAAAGTGAGCCGCTGTAAGAGCGGAACCATAAGCAGCCGTTACCGCAGCAACGGATATTCACCCATCAAGGACTGTAATACCCCACAGCCACCATGAAATGTCCGGTTTTGCGCAAATACGCATGCTTGTTCTCAACCTTCCCGGTCACCGGGTTTTTCCAGCGGTACGTGTATTCCCCCTGATCCTGCTCGGCCATGACCGCCAGGATCGGCTCACCCACTGGCTTCCCGTCGGGATCCTTGATCTTGCTGAAATCCGTATTCACCAACCGCGGAGTCGTGCCATGAGCCACGTAGCGCCGGGTGTCGAGGTCAACCACAAACACATACAAATCGTCCTGTAGAAAGCCGCCCTGCATGGCGTTGATCGCCTTGAGCGTCCCGACCGGGTCCTTCTCCAGTGCCTTGACCGCTTTATTACGCAGCGCCCTGGCGTGCTCCGGGGTCGCCCGTGGCAAGTAATAACCTACGGCCAGAATCCGCTGCCCAACACGCTGGTAATACACATGCTTGCGCTCAACCTTACCGTCATTCCAATTCTGCCAACGGTAATCGGCCTGCTGAATACCACTGCCCTCCGGCACCGCCAGCGCGTCCTTGAACGACTTGTTCAAATCCGGCCCCAGTACCTCGGAAACGTTGCGCCCGATCAACGCAGAAGAGGGCCCGCCACTTGCCAGCAGCACGCCCTTGGTGTTGACCACGAATACATAGCGGTCCTGATCGACGAATTCACCTTGGCGGCTGAACGCCGCAAAAGCCTTGTCACCCTTCGTCTGGTAATACGCCAAGGCCTTTTCCAGCAAGGCCTTGGCCGCTTGGGCATCCGCCTCCTCAGCGGTGGCGGCGTGCACCTGGCCAACACACAACAGCAGCAGCCAGGTGGCTCGGAGCATTGCCTTCATTACCCGTCCCTCGTTCTTGTTGGTGTGCCAAGAGCGTAGACGGTTTACCGGCAAATCAGAACGGTTTGGTCGGCAGGTATTTGCCATCCAGGGTGATCACCGCGCGGGAGCCGCCGTCCGGGTCTTCCACCTTCTTGATGTCCAGCTTGAAGTTGATCGCGCTGATGATGCCGTCGCCAAACTGCTCGTGCACCAGGGCCTTGAGGGTCGAACCGTAGACCTGCAGCATTTCATAGAAGCGATACATGGTCGGGTCCGTCGGCACACCGCCGGGGAAGCTGCCACGCAGGGGCACGGTTTGCAGCAGGCGGCTGGCGTCCTGGTCGAGGCCGAGCTTGTCGCAGACCACATCGGCAGCGTCTTTCGGCAGTGGGTGCTGGCCGAGCAGGGCGGCGGTGACGAACGCCAGGCTCAGGCCGGTGCCGTCGGTGAGGTCCTGCCACGACAGGTTCTTGCGCGCCTTGATGTCGATGACGGTGTCGGCCAGGGCCAGGCGTGGGGATTGGGCGAATTGGGATTGCAACATGATGATTTCCTCTTGGGGTTGAATAAGGTTCAAGCCGCGTGGGCGCGGGTGGTCGGGTGGTCGAGCAGGGACACGAAGCGCCCGCTGCGGCCATCCAGGGCGTCGATGCCGCCGCTTTCAATATCGTAGACCCAGCCGTGCAGGCTCAGCCGGCCTTGCTCCAGGGCCAGGGCTACGGAAGGGTGGGTCTTGAGATTAGCCAACTGGGCGACCACGTTTTCCCGCACCAGCGAGTTCAGCCGGTCGGCATCGGAGGCGTGAGTGCGGGCGGCGTTGATCACCTTGGCCGACTCGGCGTGGCGCAGCCAGTTGGCCACGGCAGGCAGGTGGTCGAGGCATTTGCAGGTGGAAATGGCGGTCATGGCGCCGCAGTCGGAGTGGCCGCAGATCACGATATCGCTGACGCCGAGAACGGCTACCGCGTATTCGACGGTGGCCGACACGCCGCCGGGCTCTGGCCCGTAGGACGGCACGATGTTGCCGGCATTGCGGATCACAAACAGATCCCCGGGTTCCTGCTGGGTCAACAGCTCCGGGACTACGCGGCTGTCGGAACAGGACACGAACAGCGTGCCGGGGTTCTGTGTGGTCGCCAGGTGTTTGAACAGATCGCTGCGTTGGGTGAAGGCTTCACCCTGGAACTTGCGGAAGCCGTCGATGAGGTCTTGCATGGTGGTTCTCCTTGCGTCGCTGATGGGGCAAGGATGGAAGTTTTCAGCTATAGCGTCCAAGACCGGCTTATTATGGTTTCTATAAGTCATGCCTATAGTTGGAGCGCCACCCATGTTGCTGCGTCATATCCGCTACCTGTTGGCCGTCGCCGAGCACCGCAATTTCACCCGGGCCGCCGAGGCACTGCATGTGTCGCAACCGACCTTGTCGCAGCAGATCAAGCAACTGGAAGAAACCTTGGGCGCACCGCTGCTGGATCGCTCCGGTAGAAGCGTCAGCCTCACCGACGCGGGTGAGGCCTATGTGCGGTTTGCGCGCCTGGCGTTGCAGGATTTGCAGGCCGGCACCCGCGCCATGCATGACGTGCAGGACCTGAGCCGTGGCAGTCTGCGCCTGGCCATGACGCCGACGTTTACCGCTTACCTGATCGGGCCGTTGCTGGCGCGTTTTAACGGTTTGTACCCGGGCATAACGGTGAGCGTCGAGGAGCTGACCCAGGACCGCATGGAGGCAGCGCTGACGGAGGATTTACTGGATATCGGCATCGGGTTTACCGGCGAGCATCTGCCGGATATCGAGTGTGAAGGGGTGTTTGTCGAGGCGTTGAGTGTGGTGGTGAGTGCTGGCCATGCCGATATCGGCCAACAGTCGTGGCTTGAGCAACCGCTGGTGTTGCTGAACTCAGGCTTCGCCACGCGCCGCTATATCGACGAGTATTTTCGCAGTCAGGCGGTGAAACCGCTGATTGCCATGGAGGCCAATTCCATCAGCGCGATTATCGAAATCGTACGGAACACCCGCTTGGCGACCATCCTGCCCAGCGCGATTGCCCAGGTGCAGCCGGGTTTGCAGGCGGTGCCGCTAAGCCCGCCGTTGCCGCAACGCACGGCGGCGTTGCTCAGTCGCAAGGGAGGCTATCGCAGCGCCGCGTGCAGGGCGTTTGTCGAGCTGGTCAGGGCGCAGCCAACCACTGATTGATGATGCCGTCGTACACGCCGGTCACCGTGCTCAAGTGCAGCCACTGGTCCACATAACTCTTCCAGGCCACATCATCGCGAGGCAGTAAAAAGGCTTTCTCGCTGTATTGCATGTAGCGCTCGGGGTTCACTGCACACAGCCCCGGCTTGAGTTTTTGTTGATACCGCGCCTCGCTGGCGTCGGTGATCATCACGTCGGCCTTGTTGGCCAGCAGCTCTTCGAAGATCGTCACGTTGTCCGGGAACAACGTCAGCTGTGCCTTACCCAAGTGCGCCCGTGCGAACACTTCATTGGTACCGCCCGAAGGCTCGATCACCCGAACCTGCGGCTGGTTGATCTGCTCCACCGTCTGATAGCGCTGCACATCGGCGCAGCGCACCAGCGGGATTTTGCCGTCGACGCCCAATGGCTGGCTGAAAAATGCCTTCTTCTGCCGCTCGAGGGACACCGAAATACCGCCCACCGCAATATCACAGCGCTGGGCCAGGAAGTCCGGCATCAGGGTTTTCCAGGTGGTCGGCACCCACTTCACCTGCACCCCAAGGCTCTTGGCCAGGGATTGGGCCATGGCGATGTCGATGCCTTCATAGCCGCCGTCCGGGCGCAGATAGGTATAGGGCTTGTAGTCGCCGGTGGTGCAGACGGTCATTTCACCGCGTTGCAGCACTTCATCCAGGCGCGACACGGGGCTGTCGGCCAGGGCCTGGGCGGACAGGCCGGCCAGCAGGGAAAGGGTCAGCAAAGCTTTCATGCGGTCGGGTCCTTGGGCATGAGCAGGGGCGCCATTATTTGCAAATGTTTAGCCACGGCACAACCAAACTCCGTCAAGACTGGATTTAACGGCTTAACCTCGCGTGTGAGGCTGCCCGGCATCTCTTCATTGTGATTTGCGCATGGACGGTTCCCCCGACACACACCCTGAGACATCGCCAGGCGCTACTGCGTCCAGCCGTCCGGACCGTCGTCGGATCACCGCTGATGCGCTTCCCTCCGAGCTCGCCTTCTGGGCGCTGTGGCACTGCCGCCACGCACGCCCACCGGACACCTTTCTCCTACGTTGATTTTGCCCCATGGATGCCCCGCGCATCTGCCCGGCAGCGCCTGTGCGCCTGCCTGACGCGAACGTATGAGAATGCCCATGAGCACGCCCTTTGCCACCCTGCACGAAGCCCAATCCTTTCTTGAACAGAACCCGGATATCGAGATGTTCGAGTTGTTCATCGTCGACAACAACGGCGTGCCCCGGGGCAAGCTGTTGCACCGTGATGAACTGCTGGCGGTGTATGAAAGTGGCCGGCCGCTGCCGAGTACCATCCTCGGCCTGACCATCAATGGCGACGACGTAGAGAACTCCGGGCTGGTCTGGGAAGTCGGCGATATCGACTGCCGCGCCTACCCGGTCAGCGGCAGTTTGCAGCGCATGCCCTGGCGGCTGATTCCGACGGCGGCGGTGCAAGTCAGCATGCACCCTACCGAAGGCATGCCCGCCACCGTGGCCGATCCCCGGCACTTGCTGGCCAAGGTAATCGACGACCTCAAGGCCGACGGCTATTACCCGGTGATGGCGGCGGAGCTGGAGTTTTATTTGCTCGACCAGAAACCCGACAGCAACGGCCGCCCGCAACCGGCGCGGGATGTCGATGGCGGCCGACCGCGCTCGACCCAGGTCTACGGCCTGCGGGAGCTGGAACAGATCGAACCGTTTCTCGCCGACCTCTACAGCGCCTGCAAACTCCAGGGTATCCCGGCGCGCACGGCGATTTCCGAATACGCCCCGGGCCAGGTGGAAATCACCCTGGAACATCGCAGCGATGCCCTGCAAGCCATGGACGAGGCGGTGCGTTACAAACGGCTGGTCAAGGGCGTGGCCCACAAACACGGGATGACCGCGTGCTTCATGGCCAAGCCGTTTGATGACCTGGCTGGCACCGGCATGCACATGCACGTCAGCCTGGCGGACCGCGACGGCAATAACCTGTTTGCCAGCGACGCCCCCGACGGTACGCCGCTGTTGCGCCATGCGGTGGGCGGCATGCTCAGCACCTTGTTCGACTCGTTGCTGATGTTCTGCCCGAACGCCAACTCTTATCGGCGCTTCCAGACCAACAGCTACGCGCCGCTGGCCGCCACCTGGGGCGTGGACAACCGCACCGTTACACTGCGAGTGCCCGGCGGGCCGGCATTTTCCCGGCATATCGAACACCGTATCTGCGGCGCCGACGCCAATCCGTACCTCGCAGCGGCGGCGATTCTGGCGGGTATTCACCGGGGTATCCGCGAACAACGCGACCCCGGCGCGCCGGTGGAAGGCAACGGTTACGCCCAAGCCAAGGAGTTGTTGCCCACCGATTGGCTGACCACGTTGCGCGCACTCGAAGGTTCGGCCTGGGCACGGGAAGCGTTTGGCGGCGAATTCCTCGGCGTGTACCTGGCGGTCAAGCGGGCCGAGTACCGCCAGTTCATGGGCGAAGTGGGCGAACAGGACTGGCGCTGGTATTTGCATCAGGCCTGAAGATGAAGCCCTGATCACAGACAGTTAACGGACAGGCTGTGCGCCGGATACTGGTTCGGCATGAACGGTGAACAATCCTTCGACCTTTTTTTCACGAGTCAGTGGTTAAGCTGCGAATGTCTGGTCCATTAACAGAGTCGAGTGATGCCGTCGCAACCGCCGTCTTCCATCGAGATTGAATTTGCCGAACGCGCAGGCCAGGAGCATGCCCGGGTCTGCGCCGACACGCGCCCTCCGGGTTTGCTGCGGCGTCTGGGGTTTTGGCGCGATGAGCAGGTGGTGCGCCGTGCGCTGAAAATCGCCGGCGAGCCGGGGTTGATTCTTGACCTGGCGTGCGGCACGGGGCGCTTTTGGCCGGTACTGGCCGAGCACAGCAATCGGGTGATCCTCGCGTCGGACAACTCCCAGGACATGCTTGATCACGCCCGGACTCACCACGGGCCTGCCTTGCTCAAGCGGATCAAGACTTTCCAGGGCTCGGCGTTTTCCATCGGCCTGTCGGCCAACGCGGTGGACTGCATTTTTTGCATGGAGTTGTTTCGTCATGTGCCGACGGCTGAAGGGCGCCTGGCCCTGCTCGGTGAATTTCACCGGGTGAGTCGCGACACGGTGATCGTCTCGGTCAACAGTGACAGCGGCTACCGGGCTGTGCAGCCCCCATTGGCGGCAGTTGCCAGCCATCGAACGCAGGTGGAAGCGGAGTTTCGCCAGGCTGGTTTCAAGGTCCTCACTCAACAGGAATTTCTGCCCGGTTCGACCCTGTGGCGGGTCTATGTCCTGCGCAAGAGAGGATAAGTACCGGCTGTCGGACTATTCTTCAACTCCTGTAAGAGTTTTCATGGCGGATGCTGTACTGCGAATGCTCGCAACTCCCTTTCGCGATATATACTGCGCGCCATTCTTCAAGGGAGAGCCGTGTGGCCATCGATATTCACTGGATCTGCGACAACGATAGCCTCGGCCAGCACTGCGCCGAATGGCAGCAGTTGCCATTCGTCGCCCTCGACACCGAATTCATGCGGGTCGACACCTTTTATCCCATTGCCGGGCTGATCCAGATCGGTGATGGCGTTCGCGCTTATCTGATCGACCCCCTGACCATCGACAATTGGCAACCCTTGGCCGCCTTGCTGGAAAACCCGGCGGTGATCAAGGTGGTGCACGCCTGCAGCGAAGACCTGGAAGTGTTGCTGCGCCTGACCGGCAGCTTGCCGGTGCCGTTGTTCGACACCCAACTGGCGGCGGCGTATTTGAACCTCGGTTTTTCCATGGGCTATTCGCGGTTGGTGCAAGCTGTCCTCGATATCGACCTGCCCAAGGGTGAAACCCGTTCGGACTGGCTGCAGCGGCCATTGTCCGAGACGCAAATCAGCTACGCCGCCGAAGACGCGGTGCACCTGGCGGAAGTCTACACACGCCTGCGCCCGAAGCTTTCCGACGACAAATACGCCTGGGTCCTGGAAGACGGTGCCGAGTTGGTGGCCAACCTGCGCCGCGAAGTCGACCCGTACGAGGTCTACCGCGATGCCAAGCTGGCCTGGAAACTGTCCCGTGCCCAGCTCGCGGTACTGCGCGAGCTGTGCGCCTGGCGCGAGCAGCAAGCCCGTGCCCGGGACTTGCCGCGTAACCGGATCATTCGTGAACACTCGTTATGGCCCCTGGCCAAATCCCAGCCGGATAACCTCGCCGCGCTGGGCAAGATCGAAGACATGCACCCACGCACCGTGCGCCAGGACGGCGAGTTCCTGCTGGGCCTGATCAAGCGTGCCGGCAGCGTGCCCATGGACCAGTGGCCACCGGCGGTTGCCGAGCCATTGCCGGTGGACGCCGCCACGCTGATCAAGCAACTGCGCGCCCTGGGCCAGGCCGAGGCTGAACGCCTGGACATGGCGCCGGAACTGATGCTGCGCAAGAAAACCCTCGAAGCCCTGGTCAAGAGCGGCTACCCCGAGGGGCCATACCAATTGCCAGATTCGCTGCGTGGCTGGCGCCGCGAATTGATGGGCCAGGCGCTGCTGGACAGCCTGGCCACTGCCGGAGAACAGCCTTGAAACGTATCTGCTCCATCTATCGCAGCCTCAAACGAAACGAGATGTACCTCTATGTGCTGAAAAGCGATGCACTGGAGCGCGTGCCGGAAAGTCTGCTGGCCGCTTTCGGCAAGCCGCACCACGCCTTTGACCTGGTGCTGAGCCCGGAGCGCAAGCTGTCCCGCGAGGACATCACCGTGGTTCTGGAGAACCTCGAAAAGCAGGGTTACCACCTGCAAATGCCGCCGGCCGAGGACGAGTACATCGAACACTTGCCCGAAGAGCTGCTGCGACGTAATGACCCGATGTGATCGGTCAGTGCCCGTCCGGGGCACATCATCTATGGAATTCAATTTTTGGCGGTGGCCGCAACGGACAGTGAACTGCGCCGGCGGCCGCCTGCAGTGTTTTTGAAAGGTTTGAACCATGCGCGTTCTGATTGCTGAACACGATCACCCGCTGTACGCCCGGCTGCTGCGCGAAGCGGCGCCGGACCTTGAGGTCATGACCAGCGGCGACTCCGCTGAATTGTCGCGCCTGGCGGCCGACTGCCCGGTGTGGCTGGGCCAGCCGGACCTCCTGGCCACCTTGTTGCGCCAGGGCCATCAGCCACAATGGTTGCAGTCGACCTGGGCGGGCATCACGCCGCTGCTGGCCGAAGGCCTGCCCCGGGATTATCGCCTGACCCGCGCCGTAGGCATTTTTGGCCAGGTGATGGCCGAATACGTGCTGACCTACATGCTCGGTCATGAGCGTGAAGTGCTGGCACGCCTGGTCAGCCAGGTCGAGCGCAAGTGGGATAACCGCATGGGTCAGAGCCTGGCGGGGCGCAAGGTGCTGATCGTCGGTACCGGTGATATCGGCCGTAGCGTCGCGCAATTCCTGCTGCCGTTTGGTGTTGAGTTGTATGGCATCGCCAGCGAAGCCCGTGAGCAGGCGCCGTTTATCGAAGTCGCCGGTCTGGAACAGTTGCCGCGCCTGGTGGGCGAGGTGGACTACGTGGTCAACCTGCTGCCCAACACACCGAACACCCATGATTTGTACAATGCTGCGCTGTTCAAGCAATTCAAGCCGACCGGGTTGTTTATCAACGTCGGGCGCGGTGTGGCGGTGGTCGATGCGGACCTGGTGGAAGCGTTGAAAGAAGGCCATCTGGCCGGGGCGGTGATTGACGTTTGCCGTCAGGAGCCATTGCCCCAGCGCCATCCGTTCTGGACCGCCTGGGGGTTGCTGCTGACCGGGCACAGCTCGGCGCCGACTTCGCCGGGGATGATGGTGCGGTTGTTTGTCGAGAATTTGCGGGCGTACCAGGCGCAGGAAGCATTGCGCGGTGAAGTGAGTTTCGAGCGCGGTTACTGATAGCGCGACGGCCCGGCAACGCATGTTGTCGGGCGCTTACAAATTTCTGCAAACACTAATCAGGTGTCGGTTTTACAGGTCGTATGTGAGTCTCGTACCCCTCTTTAGATGGGTACATTCTCATGTTGAATGCTGGCACTGTGTCTCTCCCTCCACGGGTCACTCCGCAACTTTCCCTGCTTTCTACCGAGCCGGCGGCGGTCCCTCTATTGCCCTCTGCTCTGGGTGCCGCGACCGATTTCAACACGCAAGCCCGCGCCCCAGTTCCCCGGCAATCCGGTCTCACCGCGGCGTTGGGCGACCGCGAGAATCTGCGGACACTGGGCCAGAAGCTCAACGCAATCGCCAGCCGCCTTGGCGT
This sequence comes from Pseudomonas sp. 32A, assembly GCF_052682255.1. Classification (NCBI taxonomy): domain Bacteria; kingdom Pseudomonadati; phylum Pseudomonadota; class Gammaproteobacteria; order Pseudomonadales; family Pseudomonadaceae; genus Pseudomonas; species Pseudomonas sp. 32A. The sequence goes on from NZ_JBQYLY010000001.1 coordinate 1,388,621, forward strand.
GAATGCCAGCCCTCAAGCGGTGCTGGCTGCGCTGCAAACGACACCGATGCAAATACACCCCGACTCGTCCTACCCGATCCAGGCGGGTAAAGCGGCGACGGTAGAGGCCTTTCTCAGAAGTATCGGCTTGGGGTTGCCCACCAATCATTTTCAACTGACCGGTCATGCCCATGCGGTGAGTGACAGGGCACTGGAGCATCCGCTCGGCAATTTTGGCGGCGGGTTGTCCTGGCCTGTTCCCATGAGCGCCGGTGAACAGCGCAGGGTGCTGGCGGCGGCTACCGACCATGGCAGCCAGAACCCCAATGCACCGCACATCGGCGCAAGCGTGGGTGTACTGGAATATCTGAACGCGAACCAGCCGTTGTCGGGCGAGGCATTGACTGATCCTGCCAAGGCACTCGAAACCCTCGTCAGCTCCACCCGCGGGCAGGCACTGGGGCAAGCCATCCGGGATCAGCTCGGGGGCGTCGCCACCGACGCCAGCGTGAACGAATACGCACTGAGCGCAATCCACCTGCTGCTGGATCCCGAGTCCATTACGGCGCCGCACCGAAACCGTGTGGCAGGTTTCGACCTCGCGCAACACGCCCACTGGGGCAGGCCGGCTTCGACAGTGCTCGAGCGCCTGAGCACTTACCTGCACGAAAATCACAAGACCAGTCCCGAGATGGCCAAGGCCGGCGCCTATTTGTTACTGACACGAAAGGCGCCCGAGTTTTTGATCAAGGACATTCCCGACCGCGTGACTTACGGCAGCCCGGCCTGGGTAAGCCTCGCGGTCGCAGCCGCGGCCATAGAAGCACAGTTCCCCGGGAAGGTGGCGCACATGACCTTTGCCCAGGTCATGTCCAGCGCTGAAAACGCGATCGTGACGAATCGAGCGGCCGCCGAACACGCACAGAAGGCGGCACTGGTGGACTGGGCCGTGGCCAACGGGATTGTCACTCGGCAGCCCAGTGATAGTTACAGCGACGTCGAGATAGACCGTGCAAGGACGGCATTCAACGCACAACTGAAGTCGACGCTTGCCGCTACCGGCTTATTGGAAGCCGATATTCCGAGCCGTAAGGACATTGCGCTGGCCCACCTGAAAGAGCGGTTTGGCGAGCACGTACCCTTTGAAGATAAACGACTGAAGGTCGTTGAATCGAAACAACCCTCAGCCCAACCGCTTTACGATCCGAACCGGGCACCCGCCGGGCTTTACTCGTTGTTGGACATCGCCATGAGCGGACTTGGCCAATACACATGGGACACCAGGGACCCGCACATTGCCGAGGCGATCAAAGGCAAGAGCCTTGAGTTCAGCGTGAACAAAGTCTTCAACGAACAGTTCGAACAAGCGATCACCTCTCGCAAGCAAGGGGTTCGCAGCGCCGTCAAGCACCTTGTCGCAACACTTCCATTGGCCGACAGAGAAAATCTGGAGTTTGGAAAACTCGAGTTTTTTCAGAAAAACACCTATGAACTTGGCCTCGACTTCACCTCCAAAAAAAAAGGGGGGGCGGACAATAAGTTGTGGGTCAAGGCGACCGGAAGAAATAGCGACACCGTTTATGAAATTGACTTGAAAGCAGGTGTAATCAAGGCCGTGCCTGCCTCTGAATTAACAACAAAGCGGGAGCGGCAAGCCAACAAAATGTTCAAGACGGAGCCCTTTAAACCCAAGACCGTGAGTGAGGCTGCCTTTGGACCGAAAAACCAGGAGGGCTTATCGACGCCACCCGTCAGTTTTTCCAGTACGCGAACGCAGCACATCGCCGACGCTTTTGTTGAGCACCTCGATCTTGATAGTGATGACATCAGGGGTTATGCCCGGGGCGTGACCTCGTTCGATAAACAAATGGCAACCGAGTGGAACGTCACCAACTTTTTTCTCGACCTGATTCCGCTTAGGTCAGCCATTGCGAACTTTTCCAAGGGCAACCACCTGGAAGGTGCCAGTGACCTGGCGCTGGATGTCTTTGGTTTCGTCACGGCGGGCGCGGGTGTGGCGGCGAAGGTGACGAAGGCTGGGGCCAAGGTCGCCGGCGCTGCCGCCAAGGCCATTCAAGTGGCAAAAGTCATCGGTGTGGCTGCCATTCAGGCATTCAACCCGTTGGATGGCTTCAGCGATCTGGTCGCTGGCAGTGCCCGGCTGCTGGGCAAAGGCGCCAGCTTTGTACGCGCGACGGGTTCAGAGGTGGTCAACAAGCTCAAGGGCGCGAGCGGCAGCTACGACCTGTTGAAAGCGGCCAGCAAACACTATGACGCAGCGGCGACGGGTAGTTTCAAGGTCGCCGGGCAAAACGTTGATGGAGGTGCGGTACTCCAGAACGGTCGATGGTATGCGTTTGATGTGGACAGGGTGCGGCCGTACGGCAGCCCTCTTGAAGGTTTCACCGCAAAAACGAGTGCGATGGATGGCGCGATTATCACGACGCCTGCCGAGTCGGGCGGCGCCCTGAACAACCGGTTGTTTGACGACTACAGCGTGGCTGAATCGAAAATTGCCGGGCTTGCGCGCAACAGTCAGGGGATCTATACGGCGGCAGACGGTCACGTGTCTCATATCCGCCATACCGATACCGCCGGCAACACGGCGGTCTACGAAGTGCGCCAAGTGACTCGCACCGCCGACGGTGCCGTGCAGGCACGGATTTATCACAATAACCGGCAAACGCCGCTGCTGGTGCAGCACCTTCAGGGGGATCAATGGCAGCGCCTGGGTGCCCGCGGCGGCACCCCGCCTTCGGTGGCATCAGACCTGGGCTCGAAAATTGGCGGAGGCGGTGAGGGGACGATCTACGAAAGTCTCGACGGGAAAAGTGTTTATAAGGACTATGGCCCTTCATCCATGACGGCTGCCGACGACGTTGTCGATAACGAGACCCTGTGCCTGAACAGCTATTACGGTGACGGCTTTGCAACGACGATATTTGAGAATGGTCGTCGTTATTTGAAGATGGGCAAACTGGACGGAGTGGATGTTAATACCCTGGCGAGGGGAAGTTTGCCCCCAGAGGCGCGGCTTTTACTGGATGACGCATTTCGGCTCATGGAACAGAAAAATCTTTACCACAACGATCTGCAACTGAGAAATTTCCTGTATTCGGCGAAGGATAATAAAATTTATCCAGTGGACTTGAACGCAAACGGGCTTGAAGACATGACACCGTTTCTCGCCAGTTTGTACAAGCGTGATAGAGACGAGCTGCGCAGGGCCTATTACGCGCTGATCGCCAAGGCGTAGCTAAACTTGTGGTGGGTGTACCCTGCTGTGATCGCAGCAGCAGGGTTTTGAAGTGACCATCAACGGCTGTCAGAGCGTGCTCAGTCCTGGTGATTGAAGTCGCCTTCGGACACCAGCTCGTTCAATGGACGACGCGGGCTCGGGGTTTCCCGGGCTTGCAGGTAGTCGGCCAGGGTCGATTTGTCGCCGAGCTTGCCAATCGCCACCGCAGCGTGCAGGGCGTAACCTTCAGGAATCTTCAGTTCCTTGCGGGTCAGTTCCTGGTCGAAGCCGGCCATGCCGTGGGTGTGCCAGCCGCTGAGGCTGGCTTGCAGCGCCAGGTGGCCCCACGCCGAGCCGGTGTCAAAGGTGTGCCACAGCGCCGGGGTTTCTTCGGTGGCGCCGGGGACGGTGAAGGTCGTCTTCGACGCGACGATCACCAGGGCCGAGGCATGCTGCGCCCAGCCACGGTTGAATTCGTTCAGCAGGCCCAGGAAACGCTCCCAGTTCGGCGTGTCACGACGGGCGTAGAGAAACCGCCACGGCTGCGAGTTGTACGCCGAAGGTGACCAGCGCGCGGCTTCGAAGAAGCTCAACAGGGTGTCCACCGGGATGCTTTCGCCGGTGAAGGCGCGCGGCGACCAGCGGTCGGTAAATTGTGGGTGGATCGGGTAGTCGGCGACGCGAGGGTTGCTGCTCATTGGGCTGATCCTGATGAAAAACCGGTGTTCAAAACTACTTCGCCGCCGGGTGGCTGACAAGTCTTGTTCTACCGACAGTCGTAAGCGCTTGGCCCCGGGAGCCATGGGCACTAGACTGGCGGCCTTTTAACATACCGATATTGATGTAGAGCCATGGCCGCCAAAGTCGAACCTTTCTGGATCCGCAAAACCCTCGAACAACTCGACCAGGATGAGTGGGAGTCGTTGTGCGATGGCTGCGGCCTGTGCTGCCTGCAAAAGCTCGAGGATGAAGACGACAACAGCGTCTACTACACGCGTATCGCCTGCAAACTGCTGGACCTGAAAACCTGCCAGTGCACCGATTACCCCAACCGTCGCGACTCGGTGCCCGATTGCATCCAGCTCACTCCGGGCCAGGCCGACCAGTTCAAATGGCTGCCCCCCACGTGTGGTTACCGGCTGGTGAGTGAGCGCAAGGACTTGCCGTTGTGGCACCACCTGGTCTGCGGCGATCGCGACGCCGTGCACCAGGAACGCATTTCCCAGTCCGGGCGCATGCTCAGCGAAGGCAGCGTGCCCGAGGACGACTGGGAGGATTACCTGATTTTTCGCGCAGGCTGAAAAGGAGTGTGTATGACGGTTGGAGCCAGGCTGGCGGCAAGCCTGCTGTTGTTGGCATTGAGTACGTCGGCTTGGGCGAAGAAAGTCGACCTGGACTACCACGTCAAGCTGCTGCCCCAAACTGATCAGGCAGAGGTACGCGTGAGCCTGTCCCAGGGCTCGGCGGTGCGCAGCCTCAACTTCGACCTGGGCCGCGACGGCGACTACAGCGACTTCAAGGCCGATGGCCAGTGGCAAGTGTTGCCGGGCAATACGTCGGGCGCCAGCCGTGGCCTGTGGCAACCCAGTGCCGACAAGGCCAGCCTGACCTACCGTGTTCGCCTGACCCATGCCCGCAAGAAGGGCGTTTACGAAGCACGCATGACCCCGAGCTGGGCGCTGTTTCGTGGCGAAGACCTGGTGCCCACCGCGCGCCTGGATCAGCAGGACGGCGTTGAACTGGTGTCGCGCCTGGTGTTTGAACTGCCTGCCGGCTGGAAGAGCGTCGAGACGTCCTGGCCGCGCATCGGCAAGAACAAATTCCGCATTGATAACGTGTCCCGCCTGTTTGACCGGCCCACCGGCTGGATGCTCGCAGGTACGTTGGGCAGCCGCAGGATGCGCCTGGGGGAAACCGAAATCACCGTGGCGTCGCCCAAAGGGCAGGGCATGCATCGCATGGATGTGCTGACCTTGCTGACGTTTGTCTGGCCGCAAGTGCAAGCGGCATTCCCGCGGCACCCGGCGAAACTCCTGGTGGTGGGCGCCAGTGACCCGATGCGCCACGGTGCATACTCGGCGCGGGACTCGATCTACCTCAACAGCCGTACGCCGCTGGTCAGCGAAAACGGCAGCAGCCCATTGATCCGTGAAGTGGTGCAGGCCATCGGTCGCTTCAACGACCAGCAGGGCAGCGATTGGATCAGCGAAGGCTTGGCGCAGTATTACGCCATCGAACTGATGCGCCGTGCTGGCGGCATCAGTGACGATCGTTACGCCGCCATACAGGCCCGGCTGGCCAAGGAAGGCAAGGACGTAACCACCCTGCGGGTCGAGCACGCCAACGGCGAGACGGTGTCACGGGCGGTGGTGCTGTTGCAGGAGCTGGACCGCGAGATTCGTGTGAAAACCCACAACAAGCGTTCGCTGGATGATTTGACCCAGGCGGTGATGCGCTTGAACAGCATCAGCACAAAGGAATTCGTGCAGCTGGGGGAAAGCATCATCGGCGAGTCGTCGGTAGTACTCGATACCAAACTGCTGCACTGAAACCAAGGTGGGAGCGGGCTTGCTCGCGAAAGCGCTGTATCAGAAACACATTCAGTGACTGACACTGCGCTTTCGCGAGCAAGCCCGCTCCCACATTTGATCGGGGTTAACCCACAGTTTTGCTGGCGTTTTCAGCCGCCACTTCCGCCTTGGTCTTGAGGTTTTTCAGTTCCTCACCGGCGCGTTCGATCTTGGTCCGCACGCTGTTCATTTCCTGGCGGCTGCGCTCCAACAACTCTTTCGCCGAGCTATGCCCGCTGATCCCGCGTGCCAGCGCCACGCCGCCAATCGCTACCTGGATCAAACCGAAAAAGCCGCCACGGCGCAGGCCTTTGCCCATCATCACCACACCGCCGGCCAGGGAGCCGATGCGTTCCCAGCCCTGGACGTTTTGCGTGGGCTGGCGCTCGAACGGCGTGGACCGGATAACGGGTCGCAGGGTTTTGCTGTCGCTCATGATCTGTCTCCAACAAGGGCTGATTGATATGCAGCTGACTGCACACAGGCCGCGGATGTTCCCAAAAAATCAGTATTTGGGGCCCGAACGGGTGTTGTTGCCCTTGGCCAGACGGTCGTAAAGCACTACGTTGACGGTGGCGGCGAGGTTCATGCAACCGGTGGTCGGGATGTAGATCACGTCTTCACACCAGTCGCGAATCTCCTTGTCGAGGGAGCCGTCTTCCGGGCCGAAGATATACAGTGCACGGTCGGGGTGGGTGTACTCGGGGAGAGGGCGGGCGCCTTCCACCAGCTCGACGGCGACGGGGATGCAGCCCAGGGGCAGGATCTTTTTCAGGTCGTCGATACCGATCAGCGGAATGTCGTGGTGGACCTTCTTGGTGTCGGTAATAAAGTCCCGGGCCCGCTCATAGCGCTTGCCGGTGTAGAACACCGAGGCCACGCCGTAGCAGCCGGCGGCGCGCATCACCGAACCAACGTTTTCGGGGGATTTGGGGTTGTACAGACCGATGCAACTGTAGCGTTTATTGCCCACGGGAAAGGGTGCCTTCGAGAAAAGCGGCGATTATACGGGGATTGCTCGAAAGGCGGTCAGTTTGAACGGCACGTGTTGCAACACTGTGGCGAGGGAGCTTGCTGTGGCGAGGGAGCTTGCTCCCGCTGGGCTGCGTAGCGGCCCCAGGTTTTTTGGGAGCGCTTCGCACTCCAGCGGGAGCAAGCTCCCTCGCCACAGCAGGTCGTTCATTACATCGCTTCAGTCGTCTTTCTTCATCAACCCGGCCAACGCCGCAAACGGGTTGTGCGTCGCCTTGGCAATCGTCGGGCTGCTGGTGGAGCCTTCGCCGAAATACTGCTGGTCGGTATAGCGCGAGTGTTCGTTGTCGTGGCAATACAGGCACAGCAACTCCCAGTTGGAGCCGTCTTGGGGGTTGTCGTCATGGTTGTGGTTGCGGTGGTGCACGGTCAGTTCGCTCAGGCGCTTGCCGGCGAATTCACGGGCGCAGCGGCCGCACACGTGGGGGTACATCTTCAGGGCTTTGTCGCGGTAGCCCATTTCCCGGTCGCGCTGGGCATCGGCGAGGATGCGGTCCAGCTTGGCGGTGTGGGAGGGCGGGTTGGTCGAGCTCATCATGGCTCCTGTCTTTTAGTGGATCACGGATAGCGTTGATTCTAGCTGCTTGCGGGGCAATAAACCTCTGGCTTTTTCAGCGGCAGTACAAGCAGGTGTTGGGGGATTGTTTGTAGTATCGGTGAACTGAATTCATAAGGAGCGGTACTCATGCGGATGCATACAGGATGGTGGGCGTTGCTGTTATTCGCCGTCAGCGTTCAAACCCAGGCGTTTTCCACGCCCCAGCCGGGCCAGGTGATTGATGTGGCACTGGAGCAGCTCCATCCGACCCAGGCGGTGATCGGCTTTGATCAGATCCATTACAAGCTGGGGGTGTTTGCCGAATCCCCCAAGAAGGTGTTCGACGAATACTGTGAAACCAATGGCCAGGGCGAAGCCGGCAAGGTGCCTAAAGATGCCGACCTGCATAAACCAGGCAGCTTTACCTGCAAAGACCCGGTGGGTACTCACCTGGCGGACATGAAAACCGTGGTGGTCGGCCCCGCTGGCCAGTTGTACCTCACTGACGGCCACCATTCGTTCAGCACGTTGTGGGAGCAGCCAGGGGCCGGCGCCAAACTGAAAATGTGGGTGCGGGTTACTGATAACTTCAGCGATAGCCCGGACCTGGCTACGTTCTGGAAGCGCATGGAGCAGGACCGCAAGGTCTGGCTCAAGGACGGCCAGGGCAAAGCCATCACCCCTGAGCAGATTCCGGCGCACTTGGGTTTCAAGAGCCTCGGCGACGATAGGTTCCGCAGCCTGGTGTATTTCTCCCGCAAGGCTTCCTACGGCAAACCGACCTCCGGTGCGGTGGTGCCGGAATTCCTGGAGTTTTATTGGGGCGGCTGGTTACGCACGCAGATTGATCTGAATGCTTTCAACCTGAACAAGCGAGGCGGGTATGAAAAAGCTATCGAGGCGTTAGCTACGCGCATGGTCAGCCTGGCGCCCGATGTGCCGGTAGGGGACAGCGGTTTCAGTGCCGGGCAACTGGGCGGTTTCACCACGCTTAATCGCAAAGAGCTAAACAATACGTTCGAAAAGAAAGTGCCCTACGTTATCGACAGTAGAGGCAAGTAGTTGACGATTGGGCAGGGGCGGCCTCGTGCCGCCTCTGTCAGGCGGCCGTTTCAGCCCTTGAGCTTCTCGGCAATCCAGATGGTATGCCGCGTGCCCTTGTTGCCATGGGCGAACACCTGCACTTCCTCGGCCTTGAAGCCGGCCTTGCGCAGCTTGTCGCTGAACTGCTTGTCGGCGCTGGCCGACCACACGGCCAGTACGCCCTTGGGCCGCAGGGCCTTGGCGCAGGCGCTGAGGCCGCCAGCGGAATACAGCCAGCTGTTGGCTTTTTGCGTCAGGCCTTCGGGGCCGTTGTCCACGTCCAGCATGATCGCGTCAAACCCCTGGGGCTCGGCCTGCAGCACCTTGGCCACGTCTTCCAGGCGGATCACGGTGCGCGGGTCCAGCAGCGGGCGGCCGGACTTTTCTCCCAGCGGCCCGCGATTCCATTCCACTACGCCGGGCACCAGCTCGGCGACCACCACTTCGGCAGTCTTGCCCAAATGCTTGAGCGCCGCCGCGAGGGTAAAGCCCATGCCCAGGCCGCCAATCAATACCTTGGAGCCGGGCCGACCGGCGACTTTGCGGCACGGAATCTCTGCCAGCGCATCCTCGGAACCGTGCATGCGCGTGTTCATCAACTGGCCACCGTCACCGCCCTGAATCTTGATGACAAAATCCTCACCGTATTCGAACAGGCACAAGGCACCGCCGTTGTCGGGGATCGGAGTGGTGTCCAGCAGAACGAAACGTTTCATGGAAATCTCATTGGGAAGGGCATTCTTGCGCGGTTGGGAGTAGCCTTACGACTTTACGGTCAGGCCATGGAGCCATCGATGAAGTGCAGCATTCTAACGGTCATTGTGTGGAGCGCGCTCGCCCTTGGCGGTGTGGCCCAGGCTCAGGAGTCGCAAACCGTACCGATTACCCCCGCGCCCACAGCGGGTTCGCCGGGTACTGCAACGCCCACACCGTACCCGCAAGTCACGCCACCGGCGACGCCAAAGGCGGCCGGCAGTGGTGAACCGTTGTTGGCGCCTATCGTGCTGCCCACGCCGCCCAAGGACCAGACGATCCCGGGCTTGCAGCAGAACGACATCAAGCCCAAGACCCCAGGCGGTTAAAACTGCTGGGACAGCAATTGCCCGTCCGCCATGCGCAGGCGCCTGGACAGGGCGATAGCAATGGCACGAATGATCTTGGCCGCGATTTTCGGTGCCTCGTTGAGCATTTTTTCCAGGGAATCCTTGCCCAGGTTCAACAGCACGCAATCGCTGGCTGCCACACAGCTGGCGGACCGGCGCTCGCCATCCAGCACGGCCATCTCGCCGAAGGCCCGGCCACTGCGCAAGGTGGCGATGTTCACCCGCTGGCCTTCATGGTTGGTCTTCTGCACCGCCACCTGGCCTGAGTGGATGATGCACATGAAGGTGCCGGCGTCGCCCTCGAGGAATATCACTTCATCACGGGCGATGGTGCTGATATTGAAATAGCCCGCCGCTACGTGGAAGTCTTCCGGCAGCAACGGGTCGAAGAGGCCGCAATCCATCAGCATGTCGCGGATTTCGTTATTGAGTAAGGTCGGTTCTGGCATGAGGCTTACAGTCTTTGTCCATAAATCGTGCAGGGCGCGCCCGGCGGTCAGGTGTTCAGACCCGCCCGCCAGGCGGAGTTCCTTAAATCAGCCCCAGCGCCTTGAAAACAAATGCATATTCGAGTGCTACGTCACGTAATCCCTGATAACGCCCACTCATGCCGCCATGGCCTGCGCCCAGTTCGGTCTTGAGCAGCAACAGGTTGTCGTCGGTCTTGGTGTCCCGCAGCTTGGCCACCCACTTGGCCGCTTCCCAATATTGCACGCGGCTGTCGTTGTAGCCGGCGATCACCAGCATGGCCGGGTAGGCCTGGGCGCTGACGTTTTCGTACGGCGCGTAAGCCTTGATCCGCTCATACACCTCCGGCTCTTCAGGGTTGCCCCATTCGTCGTACTCGGTGATGGTCAGCGGCAATTCAGGGTCGAGCATGGTGTTGAGTACGTCGACGAACGGCACTTCGGCAATCGCCGCCTGGAACAGCTCCGGGCGTTGATTGAGCACCGCGCCGATCAACAGGCCGCCGGCGCTGCCGCCGCTGATAGCCAGTTGTTTGGAGGTGGTCAGGCCCTGGGCGATCAAATGTTCGGCGCAGGCGATAAAGTCGCTGAAGGTATTTTGCTTGTGCTCCTGCTTGCCGGCGCGGTACCAGGCTTCGCCCAGTTCGCCGCCGCCGCGCACATGGGCAATGGCGAAAGCCACGCCACGGTCCAGCAGGCTCAAGCGTGCGTGGGAGAACCACGGGTCGAGGCTCTGGCCATAGGCGCCGTAGCCATACAGATACAGCGGCGTCGGCTTACCCAACTGGTCGCGGCGGACGACAAGGCTGATCGGCACCTGAGTGCCATCGGCCGACGTCGCCCACAACCGTTGGCTGACGTAGTCGTCGGCGTTGAACACACCCAGCACCGGGGTTTCCTTGAGCACCTGCTGTGCGCCGCTGGCCAGTTCCAGCTGACGGACCTGGGCCGGGCGGTTCAAGGCTTCATAACGCAGGCGGATCTTGTCGCTGACAAATTCCAAACTGTTCTGCACATAGAGGCTGTAGGCCGCGTCCGGTAATTCCACCCGATAAGCGGCCTGCCCTTGTGGGTGCACTTCGATGATCGGCAAACCACCGATGCGCAGGCTCAGGGTCATGGCCCGGGCGTTGAGGCTCACGCCATCCAGCATCACTGCGTCATCGTGGGGGATCAGGTTCTGCCAGTCGTCCTGGGTCGGCACGCTGCCGGTGTCGGCGGCCTGGAGCAGGGCGAAGTTGATGCCGTCGCGGTTGCTGCGGATAAACCAGGTCCACTGGTCATCCAGCTTGCCGTGGTCGACGTCATATTCATGGCCTTCTACCCGTGGTGCCATGCAGGTAAACGCCTGCTGCGGCTGCTCGGCATCCAGGGCCCAGATTTCGCTGGTGGTCTTGCTGCCCAGGGCCAGCAGCAACTGGCGCTCGGAACTTGAGCGGTAGCAGTGCAGGAAGAAACGGCCGTCGGGCTCGTGGAACACTTCTTCGGCGGCGGTGCCGTCCAGGCGATAGCGATACAGTTTGTGCGGGCGGTGGGTGTCGTCCAGTTCAGTGAAGAACAGGGTCAGGCTGTCGTTGGCCCAGGTCATGCTGCCGTCGCAGTCTTCGAACTCCAGTTCGCTGACCTTGCCGGTGGCCAATTCCTTCACGTAGAGGGTGTAAATCTCTTCGCCGTTGGTGTCCAGGCTGTAGGCCAGGCGCTGGTGATCGGGGCTGATGCTGAAGGCGCCGAGGGAGAAAAAGCCGCCATTGGCCAGTACGTTCGGGTCCAGCAGCAGCTCTTCCGCGCTTTCGTCGACCTGTTGGCTGTCATCCGCCGGGCGCGGGCAGCGGTAGTGGCGGGCATATTCGTCACCGGCGGTGGTGCGGGTGTAGTACAGGTACGGGCCCCAAGGCGAGGGCAGGGACAGGTCGGTTTCGAGGATGCGGCCCTTGATCTCTTCGAACAGGGTTTCGCGCAGTGCCTGTTGGTCGGACAATTGTGCTTCTTGCCAGGCATTTTCCGCCTTGAGGTAATCGAGCACCTCGGCGCTGTCACGCACTTGCAGCCAGGCGTACGGGTCGGTGCCTGGGGCCTTGCGGGCGATCGGGGCGGCAGTGATGTGGGTCGATGGGGGCATGGATCACTCTCTGTCTGGCGGTTGGCCGACGGCATTGCAGCCTCGGCACTGAAAAGCCGTTATCATAGCGGCCTGTTTGCCTACCTTGCCATGGACACCATGACCGAGAACGACTATCTGATCGCTTGGGGCCTCTACGCCTTCGCAGCCCTGGGTTGCCTGCTGGTGTGGTTTGCCATGACCCGCTGGATGTGGCGCTGGCTGCGCGAGCCGCTGCGGTTGCTGATGGCGGTGCTGCTGTTCAGCCCGACCATTGTCGACCCGGTGAAGACCCAGTTCGCCCCGGCCGTGGCCATCACGGCCCTGGACCTGGTGCTCAAGGTCGGCAACAACGCCTGGCGGGCGATTTCCGATCTGTTCATGTATTCCATGATCGCGTTTGGCGTGTATCTGGTGTTTGTGCTGATCCGCTGGCCCATCGAGCGTGCCTCCAGGGCCCGCCGTGAGCAGAAGGCCGCCGCTGCGGCAGCTGCTGCCGCCGAGCCGGAGGACGACGAACCCTTCGCCGATGAGCGCTACGGTCGCCCGGCTCCTGTCAGCGGTATGCGGGTAGAACCGCGCCTTTAACGTTGTACGCCCTGTATCGAGAAGCCTGGCATGTGTGAATTATTGGGCATGAGTGCCAACGTACCGACCGATATCGTGTTCAGCTTTACCGGGCTGATGCAGCGCGGCGGACGGACCGGCCCCCACCGCGACGGTTGGGGCATCGCCTTCTACGAAGGTCGCGGCCTGCGGTTGTTCCAGGACCCGGCGGCCAGCAGCGAATCGGAAGTCGCGCTGCTGGTGCAGCGTTATCCCATCAAGAGTGAAGTGGTGATTGGCCATATCCGCCAGGCCAATGTGGGCAAGGTGTGCCTGTCCAATACCCACCCGTTCGTGCGTGAACTGTGGGGCCGTAACTGGTGCTTCGCCCATAACGGTCAACTGGCGGACTTCAACCCCCGCGCCACGTTCTACCGGCCGGTGGGCGATACCGACAGCGAAGCGGCGTTCTGCGATTTGCTCAACCGTGTCCGCGAAGCGTTTCCGGAGCCGGTAGACATCGAACAGGTGCTGCCGGACCTGATTGCCGCCTGCAGCGACTACCGCAGCAAGGGCGTGTTCAATTGCCTGCTCAGCGACGGTGACTGGCTGTTCTGCTATTGCTCGACCAAACTGGCACAGATCACCCGGCGTGCGCCATTTGGCCCCGCGCGGTTGAAAGATGTCGACGTGATCGTCGATTTTCAGGCCGAAACCACGCCTAATGATGTGGTGACGGTGATTGCCACCGAACCCCTGACCGAAAACGAGACCTGGACCCGCTACGAACCGGGCCAGTGGAGCCTGTGGCGACGCGGCGAATGTGTCAGCCAAGGCAAAACGGAATAAGGACGTCGAATATGTTGCTCAGCTATTTGCGACTGGTGTTGTTTGCCGTGGGTCTGTTGGTTGGTGTGCAGGTGCCGGGGTTCATCAGCGACTACGCCAAGCGCGTCGAAGCCCACCTGATCGAGGCCCAGACCGGCCTGCGTGGCTTCGATGCCACGGCGCAGCAGTTCTTCAACGGTGACTTGCAGGCGCTGGTGGCCCATTACCGTGCCAGTGACGACCCGGTGTTTCGCAGCGATGCCGATAGCCTGGGCACGTTGCTCGACCGCCAGGTGGCGTTGGATAAGCAGTTCCAGGCGATGCAAGGCCCGTGGTACATCCGCGCGCTGCAAGTGGCTGTGGCCGCCGACCCGGCGATTCGCCAGGAAACCTGGAACGGCTACAGCTACATGCTCTTGCTGACCCCGGAAGCCATGGGCTGGGGCCTGGGCGGCGCGATGCTGTTGTCGTTTGGCCTGGAATGCCTGTTCCGCCTGATCGACTGGGTGGTGTTGGGCGGCAAGCGCCTGCGCCAGAGCCGGCCGATTGAAGAGCGGGACCTCAAGGGGCTTTAAAGGCTGACGCGGTCAAATTGTGGGAGCGGGCTTGCTCGCGAATGCGGTGTACCAGCCAACCTATATGTCACTGACGCACCGCATTCGCGAGCAAGCCCGCTCCCACAGTTTTAAATCGGTTCCTTCAGTGGCATGGGTTTGCTCAGCACCATCAAACCCTCGCCGACCTTCTGCGCATACCGCCCCACCACGCTCTGGCACAGCGCCACAATCTCCTCCACCAACTCCACACCCACTCGCCACGACACCACCACCTGCAAGTTCGGCGGTCGTTGCTCCATGGGCAGCATGGTCAATTCTCCTCGTGCCAACTCTTCGCTGACCAATACGGGCGGAAATGCACCAATCCCGAACCCGTCCCGCAGCAGGCGGGTGATCGCCGACACCGAGTTCACACAGCTCATTCGTGGCGCGGCTACGCCGTTCGCCTGCATCAGGCTGAGCACGTCCTGGTGCGGACAGGAGTTTTTCGAGTAGGTGATGATGCGCTCCTGGGCCAGTTCGGCGAGGGACGCGTAGTCGCGGTTGTAGATCGAGTGGCTGGCGACGATCCAGCCCATGGGATGGCTGGCCAGTTCCAGGCTGCGCACGGTTTCCTGGCGCAGCAGGTCGGTTTGCAGGATCAGGTCGAGAAAGCCTTTTTGCAGCTGATCGCTGAGGTTCAGCGCGGTATCGGCGACCAACTCGATTTCCACCCGCGGAAAGTGGTCCGTCAGTTCTGCCACCAGCGCGCTCAGCCAGGTGTGGATCACCGTGTCCATCACCCCGATGCGGATGCGCCCGACCTTGCTGCTGGTGGTTTCCAGGGACTGCTTGAGCCCTTGCATGGTCGCCATCATCTGCTCGGCATAATCGAGCACCTTCAAGCCTTCTGGCGTCAAGCTCACCCCCCGGGAGTCGCGCAGGAACAGCTTCACCCCCAGTTCGCTTTCCAGCACGGCGATGCGGCTGGAGATCGAGGCCTGGGTGGTGAACAGCTTCTCTGCCGTGAGACGAAAGCTCTTGAGCTTGGCCACCCAGACGAAGGTTTCGAGGAACTTCAAATTCATGGGATCAACTTTTCTTATGCATGGATCGGTTTTTATTAGTTGGACGCAGCGTGTCGCAAACGCCAAAAATCGAGCTGTCTCACGATAAGCGTCGTTGGGGCTCAGGACAACATCGTTGCGAGATCTTGGTAAAAGATCCCACACTACAAAAAAACAAAGCCTACAGGAGCCCTACCGTGAGCCGCCTGCTATTGAACTGCGACATCGGTGAAAGCTTTGGCAACTGGACCTTGGGTCTGGACGCCGAGGTCATGCCGTTCATTGATTGCGCCAACGTTGCCTGCGGTTTCCACGCTGGCGACCCGAGCATCATGCGCAAGACCGTCAGCCTGGCCTTCGAGCACGGCGTGCAGGTGGGCGCGCACCCGGCGTACCAGGACCTGCAGGGTTTCGGCCGCCGCTCCATGGCCTACACCCCGCAGGAAATCCAGGACCTGTTGCACTACCAGATCGGCGCCCTCGACGGTATTTGCCGGGCCCAGGGTGGGCGGGTCAGCTACGTTAAACCTCACGGTGCGATGTACAACGACATGATGGCCAAGCCGGCGCAATTGCGTGCGGTGATCCAGGCCGTGGCGGCCTACGACGCCAGCCTGCCGTTGATGCTGATGGCCACCCGCGACAACAGCGCTGCCCAGGCGTTGGGCGACGAATATGGCGTGACCCTGTGGTTTGAAGCCTTCGCCGATCGTGCCTATGACAGCGCTGGCCATCTGGTCTCCCGCCAGTTGCCGGGGGCGGTGCACCACGATCCTGAAAAGATCATCCAGCAAGCCTTGATCATCGCCCGGGGTGAACACCTGGTCGCCAGCGACGGCAGCCCGTTGCACCTGCAGGCCAATACCTTGTGTGTGCATGGCGATAATGCCAGCTCGGTGGCCGCCGTGCAGCGCATCCGTGAGGCGTTGACCCCAGCATGAAGCCACGGATTGAAGTCGTAGCCATCGACTGCCTGATGGTGCGCCTGTTTGATGTGATCGCCGAAGACAACATGCCCTGGATGCTCGCCGCCACCCGCCGTTTGCGGGAAGGTTTCGGCCCGGCGCTGGTGGACCTGGTGCCGTCCTACACGACCCTCATGGTGCATTACGACCTGATGGCGCTGAGCCCGGCCCAGGCGCGGGAGCTGATCGATCAGGCGCTTAAAGCACTGCAGCCGGAGCCCAAGGGCAGCGGGCAATGCCATGTGTTGCCGGTCTGGTATGACTTGAGTGTCGGCCCCGAGCTGCCGTTACTCGCGCAGCGCAGTGGCCTTGCGGTGGAGGAAGTGATCCGCCGCCACAGCCAGCACGAATATCAGGTATTCGCCTTGGGCTTTGCCCCGGGGTTTGCCTTTATGGGGCTGGTGGACGAACTGCTCGCCGCACCTCGACTCAATACGCCGCGCAAGCGGGTGGCGGCGGGCAGCGTGGGGATCGCTGAGCGGCAGACGGCCGCCTATCCGGTGGTATCGCCGGGCGGCTGGAACCTGATCGGCCGCACGCCGGCCAAGTTGTTTGATCGCGAACGCGACGGCTACAGCCTGATGCAGCCGGGGGACACTGTGCGTTACGAAGCGGTGAGCCATAGCGAATTCATCAACCTGAGTGGCGATGACACACCGTTGGAGGCCCAGGCATGAGCCGCTTGTTGATCGAGGCCAGCACCCCGCTGTGCTTGCTGCAGGACGCTGGACGTTTTGGCGTAAGGCACTTAGGCGTGACCCAGGGCGGCGCGCTGGATTGGGTGTCGATGTCGTGGGCCAATTGGTTGCTGGGCAATGCCCTGGATGCGCCGGTGGTGGAAATCACCTTGGGTGGCTTCACCGTGCAGGCCGAGGATTACTGCCTGCTGGCATTGGCCGGGGCAGACCTGGGCGCTTATGTCGATGAGCGCGCGATCAGCCCGGGGCGCACCTTTATTCTGCAAAAAGGCCAGCGTTTGCGGTTTACCCAGCCGTTCAGTGGTGCGCGGGCTTACCTGGCAGCGCCGGGCGGGTTTGATGCGCCGCAGGTGCTGGGCAGTTGCGCCACCGTGGCGCGTGAAGAGCTGGGCGGGCTGGATGGCTTTGGCCGAGCGCTGATTGAAGGCGCGCAGTTGACCTATTCAGGCGTGGGCGGTGCGATGCGGGAGTTGTCCACAGGGCAATTGCCGAAACTGGATTCGAAGGCGCCACTGGAGGTGATCCTGGGGGCGCAGATCGGCCAGTTCGGCGGGCAGAGTCTGTTTGATGTATTCAACAGCGAATGGACCCTCGACAGCCGCGCCGACCGCATGGGCATGCGCTTGCTGGGCACGCCGCTGGAGTATCAGGGGCCGTCGCTGATCTCGGAAGGTATCCCGCTGGGGGCGATCCAGGTGCCACCGGACGGGCAGCCGATTGTGTTGCTCAATGACCGGCAGACCATTGGCGGTTATCCGCGACTGGGGGCGTTGACGCCATTGGCGCTGGCACGGCTGGCGCAGTGTTTGCCGGGGGAGAAGGTGAGGTTGGCGCCGGTGGTGCAGGAGACGGCGCATCGGCAGCAGGTGGAGTATTTGCAGCACCTTGCCAGAAACTGAAGACCGCCGCAGGACAAAATGTGGGAGCGGGCTTGCTCGCGAAAGCGCAGTGTCAGTCACCGAATATATTGGCTGATACACCGCCTTCGCGAGCAAGCCCGCTCCCACATTTGATGGTGGTTGTCTGGGGAACAGGTTACTTCGACAAAAAGCGCATCCCTTCCTCAAGCCCACGCAACGTCAACGGAAACATCTGGTCCTCGATCAAGTCCCGGACAATCCCGGTGGACGCCGTATAGCCCCAGGTGTCTTTCGGGTACGGATTAATCCAGATCAGCTTCTTGTACTTCTCCATGAACCGCTGCATCCACACATAGCCTGGCTCTTCATTCCAGTGCTCGACGCTGCCGCCGGCCTGAGTGATTTCATACGGCGCCATGGCCGCATCGCCGATAAAGATCACTTTGTAGTCGGCGCCGTATTTGTGCAGCAGATCCTGGGTCGAGGTGCGTTCCGAACCCCGGCGCATGTTGTTCTTCCACACCGATTCATAAATGAAGTTGTGGAAGTAGAAATACTCCAGGTGCTTGAACTCGGTCTTGCACGCGGAGAACAGCTCTTCGCAGGTCTTCACATGGGCATCCATCGAGCCGCCGATGTCGAACAGCAACAGCAGTTTGATGGTGTTACGCCGCTCCGGGCGCATCTGGATATTCAGCAACCCGGCATCCCGCGCCGTATGGTCGATGGTGCCGTCGATGTCCAGTTCTTCCGCCGCACCCTGGCGTGCGAACTTGCGCAGGCGGCGCAGGGCGATCTTGATGTTGCGGGTGCCCAGTTCCACGGAATCATCGAGGTTCTTGTACTCGCGCTGGTCCCAGACCTTGACCGCCTTGCCCTGGCGCTTGCCGGCATCCCCCACGCGTATGCCTTCGGGGTTGAAACCGCCGGAGCCGAACGGGCTGGTGCCGCCGGTGCCGATCCATTTGTTGCCGCCGGCATGGCGTTCCTTCTGTTCTTCGAGGCGTTTCTTGAATTCCTCGATGAGCTTGTCGAGGCCGCCGAGGGACTGGATCTGCGCACGCTCTTCGTCGGTCAGCGAACGTTCGAATTCCTTGCGCAGCCAGTCTTCGGGGATCAGTGCCTGCAGGTGATCGTCGAGTTTTTCCAGGCCATTGAAGTAGGCGCCGAAGGCACGATCGAACTTGTCGAAATGCCGTTCGTCCTTCACCAGGATCGCGCGGGCCAAGTAGTAAAACTCGTCCATGTCGGCGAAGGTCACGCGCTGTTTCAGCGCGTTGATCAGGTCCAGCAGCTCACGCACCGACACCGGCACCTTGGCTGCACGCATTTCATTGAACAGGTTGAGCAGCATGGCAATCGCCCTTATCGGTTACCGCGACGGCTCATGAACGCCAGGCGCTCCAGCAACTGCACGTCCTGCTCGTTCTTCACCAAGGCACCGGCCAGGGGCGGGATGGCTTTGGTGGGGTCGCGCTCGCGCAGTACCGCTTCGCCGATATTGTCGGCCATCAGCAACTTGAGCCAGTCCACCAGTTCGGAGGTGGACGGTTTTTTCTTCAGGCCCGGTACCTTGCGCACGTCGAAGAACACATCGAGGGCTTCGCTGACCAGGTCTTTCTTGATGTCCGGGTAGTGCACGTCGACGATCTTTTGCAGGGTGGTGCGGTCCGGGAAGGCGATGTAGTGGAAGAAGCAGCGGCGCAGGAAGGCGTCCGGCAGCTCTTTTTCGTTGTTGGAGGTAATGATGATGATCGGGCGCTTCTTGGCCTTGATGGTCTCGTCGATTTCGTAGACGTAGAACTCCATCTTGTCGAGTTCTTGCAGCAGGTCGTTGGGGAATTCGATGTCGGCCTTGTCGATTTCGTCGATCAGCAGGATGACCCGCTCCTCGGACTCAAAGGCTTCCCAGAGCTTGCCCTTTTTCAGGTAGTTGCGTACGTCGTGGACCTTGTCCACGCCCAGCTGCGAGTCCCGCAGGCGGCTGACCGCGTCGTACTCGTACAGGCCCTGATGGGCCTTGGTGGTGGACTTGATGTGCCAGGTGATCAGCTTGGCGCCAAAGGATTCGGCCAGTTGCTCGGCGAGCATGGTCTTGCCGGTGCCCGGTTCGCCCTTGACCAGCAGTGGCCGCTCCAGCGTGATGGCGGCGTTAACGGCCAGTTTCAGGTCATCGGTGGCTACGTAGGCCTGGGTGCCTTCGAACTTCATCTATCAATCCTCGAACGTGACGCCGAACGGTCCGGGACCGAAGCGGGCGGGTAATCAGCTTGGCCCGACTATACCGCGCAGCCCCGGCGACTGTGAACGCAGACGGGCTATTCAGTCTCTGAATTGTAGGAGCGCGCTTGCTCGCGAAAAACGTCAACGATGACGCGTGTTTTCTGAATAAACGCGGCGCCTTGGGGCTTTTCCCGAGCAAGCTCGCTCCTGCTGGGGCCAGTGTTTCAGTCTGCGCTGGGCTTGGGCTGTTCGTAGCGGGCGTTGAAGGCCTGGACGAAACCATTACGCAAAATCTGCAAAAACGCCTGGAACGCGCTGATATCTTGCTGGTGCACGTTGCCGCTCAGCTCCACGCGGGTGGCGAACTGGTTTTTACGCTGGTTCTTCAGCACGGTTTCGCTGACGCCGACCACCGCCTCCCAGATCGAGCGGAAGATGCCCTTGTCCTTGTTCTCCACATCCTGTTGCCAGTTGAACACCTCGACGTTGCGTAGCAGGGGCTTGATGTAGCCGGTCAATTGGCCTTTTTCTGCCTGGGCTTCCACCACCAGGTCGCCGTTGCCGGCACTGAAGTCGAACTTGCCGTAGGCCGAGGCGAAGTCATTCATGCGCTTGAGCTCGATATCCCGGGCCCGGAAACGGAATTCGAAGTTTTCGAAATTGCTCAAGGGGTCGAACGTCGCCGTGGCTTCCAGCGGCGCCTGGCCCAAAAACAGCGCCTTGCCGTCGAAACGTGCGTCGCGCTGGCCTTTGACGTCCACCACGTTGGTCAGGTTGTAGAAGCTGGCGTTGACCTGGGTCGCGTACATATTGACCGGAGGTTTAGAGCTGAAGTTATGGAAGGCGATCTTTCCGTCGTCGATGCGCACCTCGTTCAGGGTAATCGGCAACAGTTTGCTCAGTTGGGCCCGCCAGTCGGTGCCCTGACCGGTCTGGGATGCCTGCTTGTTGGTGCCACCGTCGACGAAGTTCAGCTCCGGCTTGATGAACTGTGCCTCGGCCACCACTGCGTGGTCGTACCACAGTGAATGCCAGCTCACCGACAGGTCGATCACCGGCGCCTTGACGAACGGTACCGGCACCTTGCCGTCGACCTTGACGATCTGCAAGCCGTTGATCCGATAGGCGCCGCGCCACAGTGCCAGGTCGACATCGGTGACCTGGCCGCGGTAATCGCCCATGTCGGCGAGTTTGTCATTCAGGTAGTTGCGCACCAGATAGGGCAGGGCGATATCCAGGACGACCAGCAGTACCACGATTCCCGCAAGGGTCCAGAGCGGCCAACTGTAGCGACGTTTCATAGGGATTTTCTCCATCCGTGTAGGCGATTGACTCCTACGGCCGCTGGACGTTCGCTTGACTGGACGCTTCGCAACACGAGGCATACCCTTGGGGCCTTCCTGAAATTGCCTAAAGGACCCGTTATGAGCCGCATTTTTGCAGACAACGCGCACTCCATCGGTAACACGCCCCTGATTCAGATCAACCGCATTGCCCCGCGTGGCGTGACTATTCTGGCCAAGATCGAAGGGCGTAACCCGGGGTATTCGGTGAAGTGCCGGATTGGCGCAAACATGATCTGGGACGCCGAAGGCAGCGGCAAACTCAAGCCGGGCATGACCATTGTCGAGCCGACTTCCGGCAATACCGGCATCGGCCTGGCGTTTGTTGCCGCCGCTCGTGGTTACAAGTTGTTGCTGACCATGCCCGCTTCCATGAGCATCGAGCGCCGCAAGGTGCTCAAGGCCCTCGGCGCCGAACTGGTGTTGACCGAGCCGGCCAAGGGCATGAAGGGCGCGATCGAAAAAGCCGGCGAAATCCTCGCCAGCGACCCGGCCAAGTATTTTATGC
Source organism: Pseudomonas sp. 32A (assembly GCF_052682255.1). NCBI lineage: Bacteria > Pseudomonadati > Pseudomonadota > Gammaproteobacteria > Pseudomonadales > Pseudomonadaceae > Pseudomonas > Pseudomonas sp. 32A. The sequence continues at coordinate 1,410,303 of NZ_JBQYLY010000001.1, forward strand.
CGGCCCAGTTCGAAAACCCGGCGAACCCGGCGATCCACGAGAAAACCACCGGTCCGGAAATCTGGAATGACACGGATGGCGCCGTGGACGTATTGGTGGCAGGCGTGGGCACCGGCGGCACCATCACCGGGGTGTCGCGCTATATCAAGAACATCCAGGGCAAGCCTATCTTGTCGGTGGCGGTGGAGCCCATCAGCTCGCCAGTGATTACCCAGGCGCTGGCCGGTGAAGAGATCAAGCCCAGCCCTCACAAGATCCAGGGCATTGGCGCCGGTTTTGTGCCGAAAAACCTCGACCTGTCGATGGTCGACCGGGTCGAACTGGTCAGCGATGAAGAGTCCAAGGCCATGGCCTTGCGCCTGATGCAGGAGGAGGGGATTCTCTGCGGTATCTCCTGTGGCGCAGCAATGGCCGTGGCGGTGCGCCTGGCGGAGAAGCCGGAAATGCAGGGCAAGACCATCGTCGTGGTGCTGCCGGACTCCGGCGAACGCTACCTGTCGAGCATGTTGTTCGCCGATTTGTTTACCGATCAGGAAAACCAGGCTTGATTCAAATCAGCGCGATGGCGCGGCCCTTATGCATAATTGGCCCGTTATCGCGCACCGCTAAATGCTGATTGTTGGAGTGCGCGGGTTTTTCCCGAGGCCCGGAGTGTTTATCATGGCCGGCTGCTACGTCTGGTTTCCCGATAACGGGAGGCTAATGGCCAGACGCCTATTTCCAGGAGTTGCTGCATGACCTTTTCTTTGGCCGCCAAACTGTCGGTGTTGCTGCTGTTTATCGGCAGCACGCTGTACGTGCATTTGCGTGGCAAGGCCCGCTTGCCGATGTTGCGTCAGTTCGTCAACCATTCGGCGCTGTTCGCCCCGTATAACGCCTTGATGTACATCTTCTCCGCCGTGCCGTCCAAGCCGTACCTGGACCGCAGCAAGTTTCCGGAGCTGGACGTGCTCAAGGACAACTGGGAAGTGATTCGCGAAGAGGCCATGCATCTGTTCGACGAGGGCTATATCCGCGCCGCCGAGAAGAACAACGATGCCGGTTTCGGCTCGTTCTTCAAGAAGGGATGGAAGCGTTTCTACCTGAAGTGGTACGACAAACCGTTGCCGTCGGCTGAACTGCTGTGCCCGAAAACCGTGGCCCTGGTCAGCAGCATTCCCAACGTCAAGGGCGCGATGTTTGCCCTGTTGCCGGGTGGCAGCCACCTCAACCCGCACCGTGACCCGTTTGCCGGTTCCCTGCGTTACCACCTGGGGCTGTCCACGCCGAACTCCGACGACTGCCGTATTTTCGTCGACGGCCAGGTGTATGCCTGGCGTGACGGTGAAGACGTGATGTTCGACGAGACCTACGTGCACTGGGTGAAGAACGAAACCGAACACACCCGGGTGATCCTGTTCTGCGACATCGAACGCCCGCTGAGCAGCCGCCTGATGACGCGCATCAACCGTTGGGTCAGCGCCCAACTGGGCCGCGCTACCGCGCCGCAGAACCTGGATGACGAACGCGTTGGCGGGATCAACCAGGCGTATGCCTGGAGCAAGCGCTTCAGCGACAGCTTCAGCGGTGTGGTCAAGCAGTGGAAGCGCAAGCATCCGAAGGCTTATCGCATCCTGCGGCCGGTGCTGGCAGTGTTGGTGCTGACGGCGTTGGGGTATTGGTTGTTTGGTTAAGGCTTTTGCAGGCATAAAAAAACCGCTCGAGTGAGCGGTTTTTTTATGCTTTTGATTTGTTGGGGTTGCCCGCTAAAAGGCTGGGCTCATCAACGCTGGTCGTCATGGCTGCACTGAGAAAACGGCGCTGATTGGCGGTGACTGCTAGTGCTGGTGCTCCAAGCTCTTTTATCAGCTTCGATGATGATTTCTGGGTGACGGAGTTTTTAGGAGCTGCTCCCATATTAGCCTCCACTGTTGATCATTAATTGAGCATGGTTACGATGCTAAGCCCGCCTTTGAGCGGTATAACTGATAGCGCAGAGAATCGCGTTTTTTTGGCATTGGTCATCATGAGTTAAAAGCCCCCCGGATTCGGAGCGGATTGGTTTTTCCCAAGGCTAGTGGTGTTGACCCAAGCTGTCCTTACTGGCCTTTTGGCGAAGTCATTGCAAAGCATGTCCCCAGCTGGTTATAGTCGGCCGCAGGTGTTTTCAGACACCTTGTCCATCCCCCCAAAAAAGATCAGCACATGCCAGCTTCCTTGCGCATAGCGGTAGTCGATTCAGCGGTCAACGCTGCGGTCGTGCCGTGCGGGAACCAGCAGCCTGTGCAGATCAGTCACTACCCCCCACCTGTCAGTAGCACGCCGGTGTACGCAGTCGTATCACCGCCGGGTGTTGGCATTTCGGGCTGATCAGCTGATGGCTGTTCCCCTGTGCCCGCCTGAAAAAAACTACTGAATTTCAGCTTTTGCTGAATTGGCTTTTTGCCTGATTACAGGTGGTATCCATGTCTGTTCTTTCGAAACAATCCGTGGCCGCGGCGGCCTCGACGAGCCTGCTTGTCTTGCTGTGGAGCAGCGGGGCGATTTTCTCCAAATGGGGCCTGGCCCACGCTTCGCCCTTTGCGTTTTTGCTGATCCGTTTTGCCATAGCCCTGGCGGGGTTGGTGATACTGGTCCCGATCCTCAAGCTGAAGTTGCCGCGTTCCGGCAAGCCGATGCTTTACGCGGCGGCCACCGGGCTGGTGCTGTTGGGGGCTTACCAGATTTTTTACCTTCTGGCCCTGGACCTCAAAGTCACGCCCGGCATGATGGCTACCATCATGGGCGTGCAACCGATCCTGACCGTGGTGTTGATGGAGCGTCAGCGCTCCTGGAGCCGGATGTTCGGCCTGGCGCTGGGGTTGGCGGGGTTGATCATGGTGGTGTACCAGGGCATCGGCATGTCCGGGATGTCCCTGGCAGGCATACTCTTTGGCCTGTTGGCCCTGGCCAGCATGACCTTCGGCTCGATCATGCAGAAGCGCATCACCGATAACCCGCTGGGCACCCTGCCGGTGCAGTACTTCGCAGGCTTGTTGTTGTGCTCGGTGTTTGTGCCGTTCCAGCCGTTCCACTTTGAGCACAGCAGCGGCTTTTTCGTGCCGGTGCTGTGGATGGGCTTGGTGGTGTCGCTGCTGGCGACGCTGTTGCTGTACCGGCTGATCGCTCGGGGCAACCTGGTGAATGTCACCAGCTTGTTCTATCTGGTGCCCGCGGTGACGGCGGTGATGGATTACCTGATCTTCGGCAACAAGCTGGCAATCCTGAGCTTGCTGGGGATGGGCCTGATCATTGTCGGATTGGCTTTTGTGTTCCGTAAGAGCTGAACAACCCCAGCTGTAGGAGCCGAAACGCTCCTACAGCTTCCCGGCCAATTTCCCTGGCCGAAGCACCAGCCACAATGCCCCCGCAATCAACAGCCCGCCATACAGATGCGCCATGGACAGCGGCTCATCCAGCAGCAACGCCCCCCACAACACCCCGAACGGCGGAATCATGAAGGTCACGGTCATCGACTTCACCGGGCCGATGGAGGTCAGCAAGCGGAAGTACAGGATGTAGGCAAACGCCGTACATACCAGCCCCAACCCCAGCAACGACAACCACACAGGCCAGCCACCCCAACTGGCCGGTGGATGGCTGATGGCACTCCAGGCAAACAGCGGCAGCAGGAACAGCGTGGCCCCGAGCATGCTGCCCAAGGCTGCGAGACGACTGTCCAGCCCGCCCCTTTGATCGAGCCAGCGCCGTGCCAAAAAGCCGGCAAAACCATAGCAGGTGGTCGCCAACAGGCACGCCAGCGCACCCATCAGCAGTTCCAGATCGAAGGCCACCGGCCCGGCGCGGGTCAGGATGCCAACGCCGAACAGCCCCAGGCACACTCCGGCAATTTTCGACGGCGTCAGGCGCTCACTGAAAAACAGCCCGCCAATCAGCACGCCCATCAGCGGCGTCGTGGCATTGAAGATCGCCGAGTAACCGGCCGGCAGCACCTGGGCCGCCACCGAATACATGGTCGCGGGAATGCCGGAGTTGATCACGCCCAGCAACAGCACCGTCTTGAACTTGCCTTGGAAATCCCAGCTCACCCGCATCATGGCGAGGATCACCAGCAGGCCGGTGGCGGCAATCGACACCCGGAAAAATGCCGTAGGAATGGTGCCGATTTCCGGCGCGATAATTCGCATGAACAAAAAACTCGCGCCCCAGATAGCGGCCAGCACCAACAGGTGCAGGGTGTCGACAGGTCTCACGGAACAACTCCTGTTTGATAAGGGCGGAAGTGTTGCCCACGGACCTGTCTGACACAATCGCTAATACATGTTTTACAGCACGAAGCGCGTCACCAAGCCATTGAGGTCCACCGCCAACCGCGACAGTTCCTGGCTGGCCGCCGAGGTCTGGGTGGCACCGGCGGCGGTTTGCGTCGACAGGTCCCGGATGTTCACCAGGCTGCGGTCCACCTCTCGGGCCACCAGTGCCTGCTGCTCGGCGGCGCTCGCGATCACCAGGTTGCGCTGGCTGATCTGCGAGATCGCTGCGGTGATTTTCTCCAGCGCACTGCCGGCGCTGTTGGCCCGCTGCAAGGTCTGGCCGGCGTGTTCAGCGCTGCTGTTCAAGGCACCGACGGTGTCCTGGGTGCCTTGCTGGATACCGTTGATCATCTGCTCGATTTCTTCGGTGGAGTCCTGGGTGCGTTGCGCCAGGGAGCGCACTTCGTCCGCCACCACGGCAAAGCCGCGACCGGCCTCGCCTGCGCGGGCTGCCTCAATCGCCGCGTTGAGCGCCAGCAGGTTGGTCTGACCGGCAATCCCGCGAATCACTTCCAGTACTTTGCTGATGTCCTGGGCCTGCACCGCCAGGCCTTCGGCCTTGGTAGAGGCGCCGAGCACCTCGTCCACCAGGTTCTGGATCGAGCTGATGGTCTCGCTGATCTGGTAGTGGCCGTGCTTGCTGTCTTCGTCGGAGGCCTTGGACGCTTCGGCGCTGGACACCGCATTGCCCGCCACTTCGTCTACTGCTGCGCTCATCTGCGTCACCGCGGTGGCAGCCTGTTCGATTTCATCGTTCTGCGCCTGCAGGCCGCGGGTGCTCTGTTCCATCACCGAACTCATCTCTTCGGCCGCCGAGGCCAACTGCTGCGACGATTCGCTGATGCCACGGATGGTGTCCTGCAGATTGGTCTGCATGGTGGCCAATGCGCTGAGCAATTGCGCCGGCTCGTCTTTGCCTTCCACAACGATCGGCCGGCTCAGGTCGCCGGAGGCGATGGTGCGGGCCACCGTCAGTGCCTGGCCAATGGGCGCGGTGATGCTGCGGGTCAGCAGCCAGGCCAGCAGTAACGTTGCCATCAGGGCGGTGACGATGATGCTGCCGACCACCCATTGGGCGCTGGTGTACATCTGGGCTGCCGACTCTGCGGCGTCTTCCACACCTTTTTGATTGAAGGTGATCATGTCTTCCAGGCTTTTATTGAGGACCATGCCTTGGGGCGCCAGCCGGCTGTTGAGCAGGTCCATGGCGTTTTGCTGCTGGTCTTGGTCGACCAGTTGAATCATCTGGGCGACGATCGTCATGTAGGTCGCAACGTTGGCTTTCAACTGCTTGAGCAGGTCGCGTTCTTGCTCGTTGCTCAGCAAGGTTTCGTGACGCTTCAGCAGTTCTTCAAGGTCGCCACGCTGGCGGGTGATCAGGTTTTTGCTGTTGTCGCGCACCCGGGAGTCATCGGTGGTGAGCAAGCGCAACGCTTCCAGGCGGATGCTGGCGACATAGGCGGCGCTGTCGTGAATGTTTTCAATACTCGGCATCCACGACTCTTCGATGATCAGCGCGCTTTCCCGCAGCTTGGCCATCTGGCCTAAACCAAACAGGCCGACCACGATCAACAGGCTGGCCAACACCCCAAAACTCAGACTGGCGCGCAGGCCGATCCCCATATTCCTCAATGACATCTCAATGCTCCTTGGTCGATTAGAACCTGTTCCCGGACCGGTCTTCTGACCTTGTTAGGTGGGAGAGGGCGCGCTATATAGCAAAGAGCCATCATGAAGGTAATAAGGGTTTCCCTTACGTTGGATCCAATGCTCTAAAGGGAAGTGAGGTCCAGCGTGCTAGAGCAAATACTCGGGTTTTCCAGGGGGCTCCCGGGGGAGGCCCGTGGTTAGAGGCCTTCAGATGAAACGTTTAACTTGGCTGAACTGACTTCGAGGTTTTTTATTGACCGAATGGTCGGCTTAATAAAATTGAAAGTAAATGTACAAAATGAACAAACCTGTACAAGGCTGAACGAAAAATGTCCCTTCTCCTGTTCCTGCACACTGGCTAAGCTCAGCTCACTCCAAATGCCCGCAGAGGTTTCCCAAATGCCGCAGCAAACGCCCGCCCTCGACATTGCGCAGATGATCCTCGACGGCTTCGACGACTACCGCGAGCACTTCCGCCAGATCACCGATGGCGCCCGGGAGCGTTTCGAAAAGGCACAGTGGCAGCAAGGGCAGGCGGCCTCGGCGGCGCGCATCAACCTGTACGAAGACAAGGTCAGCGAAGTCACGGCGCGGCTGCGGGCGGCCTTCGATGAAGCCGTGTTACTCGACATTGCCGCCTGGCCGCTGGTGAAAAGCGCCTACATCAGCCTGATCGACCTGCGGTTTGACGATGAGCTGTCCGAGACCTGGTACAACTCGACGTTTTGCGGGCTGTTCAGTCACGACCTGATCAGCGACGGCTGCATGTTCATTCACACCACGCGGCCGAGCCTGCGCCGCGCCCGGGCGGCGCAGACCCGCACCTACAAGCCGGGCGGCAAGCTGGCAGGCATGCTGGAACAGATTTTCGCCGACTACCGTTTCAGTGAACCCTACGCCGACTTGCCCGCCGACCTGCGCCGCCTGGAAGCGCAATTGCGCGAAAACCTGCCGGACTGGGTCTGCAAAGACCCGGACCTCAACGTCGAACTATTCTCCTCGGTGCTGTACCGCAACAAAGGCGCGTACCTCGTAGGGCGCATCTACACCCGCGACGAACAGTGGCCGCTGGTGATCCCGCTGCTGCATCGGGAAGGGCGCGGCATCCAGATCGACGCACTGATCACCGACGAAGCCGACGTGTCGATCATCTTCTCGTTCACCCGCTCCTATTTCATGGTGGACGTGCCGGTGCCGGCGGAGTTTATCGGCTTCCTCAAGCGCATCCTGCCGGGCAAGCACATCGCCGAGTTGTACACCTCCATCGGCTTCTACAAACACGGAAAATCCGAGTTCTATCGGGCGCTGATCAACCACCTCGCCACTACCGACGACCAGTTCATCATGGCCCCGGGCGTGCGCGGCATGGTCATGAGTGTGTTTACCCTGCCGGGCTTCAACACCGTGTTCAAGATCATCAAGGACCGCTTTTCACCGTCGAAAAACGTCAACCGCGCCACGGTGATCGAGAAGTACCGGCTGGTGAAAAGTGTCGACCGAGTCGGGCGCATGGCTGACACCCAGGAGTTCGCCGACTTCCGTTTTCCGCTGAGCAAGTTTGAGCCCGAATGCCTGGCCGAATTGCTTGAAGTCGCCGCCGGCACCGTCGAAGTGGAAGGCGATACGGTACTGATCCGCCACTGCTGGACCGAGCGGCGCATGACCCCGCTCAACCTCTATCTGGAGAACGCCAACGAAGCCCAGGTGCGCGAAGCGCTGGAAGACTACGGCCTGGCGATCAAGCAACTGGCGGCGGCGAATATTTTCCCCGGCGATATGTTGCTGAAGAATTTTGGCGTCACCCGCCATGGTCGCGTGGTGTTCTACGACTATGACGAAATCTGTTTCCTGACCGAAGCCAACTTTCGCCACATTCCGGCGCCGCGCACCCCGGAAGATGAAATGGCCTCCGAGCCCTGGTATTCCATCGGCCCGCTGGATGTGTTCCCGGAGGAATTCCCGCCGTTCCTGTTTGCCGATGCCGGCCAGCGCCGGCTGTTCGACGAACTGCACGGCGAGTTGTACAACGCCGACTACTGGAAAGGCCTGCAAGATGCGATTCGCGCCGGCAAGGTGATTGACGTGTTTCCCTACCGTCGCAAGGGCCTGGACAACGAATGAGGGGAGCGCTTGGCGGCGCTTTTCTGCGACAATCCGCCCCCTGCCTACATAGACGACCTTTGCGTACCTGATGACTGACCAAGCGCCCGCTATCGACCAACTGCTGAAAAACCTCGATCACGCCATGCTCGCCGACCGCCACCGCTTGCGGCGGCAGCTGCTTGAGCTGCGCAAGAAACCCGATGAGGAAAAACTTGCGCAGTGGGTGACGCGGATGCAGGCCTCCTGCGCCCAGGTGACGGCGCGGCGTGCCAGCCTGCCGGTGATTCGCTATGACGACAGCCTGCCGATCGCCGCCAAGCGCGACGAAATCAAGGAAGCGCTGCTCAAGCATCAGGTGCTGATCATTGCCGGTGAGACCGGCTCGGGTAAAACCACCCAGTTGCCGAAAATCTGCCTGGAAATCGGCCGCGGCCAATACGGCCTGATCGGCCATACCCAGCCGCGGCGGATTGCAGCGCGCAGCGTGGCCAGCCGGGTTGCGGAAGAATTGGCGACGCCATTGGGATCCCTGGTGGGTTACCAGGTGCGGTTTGAAGATCAGAGTGATTCCAACACCCTGATCAAGCTGATGACCGACGGCATCCTGCTGGCCGAAACCCAGAACGACCGCTACCTCGAACGCTACGACACGATCATCGTCGACGAAGCCCACGAGCGCAGCCTGAACATCGACTTCCTGCTGGGCTACCTGAAAACCCTGTTGCCACGTCGTCCGGACCTCAAGGTCATCATTACGTCGGCGACCATCGACCTGGAGCGCTTTTCCAAGCACTTCGACGATGCGCCGATTGTCGAGGTGTCGGGCCGCACCTTCCCGGTGGAAACCTGGTACCGCCCGTTGACCCTGGAGCAGGACGAGGAGGGCAACCGCGTCGAGGACGACCTGACCGTCGACCAGGCGATTCTCGCCACCCTTGATGAGATCGCCGCCTTTGAACGCAGCGAACGCAAGAGCCCCGGCGATGTGCTGGTGTTCCTGCCCGGCGAGCGCGAGATTCGCGACGCCGCCGATATGCTGCGCAAGGCCCAGCTCAAGCACACTGAAATTCTGCCGCTGTATGCGCGCCTGTCACCGGCCGAGCAACAGCGGATTTTCCAGTCCCACCCGGGCCGACGCGTGGTGCTGGCGACCAACGTCGCGGAAACCTCGCTGACCGTGCCGGGCATTCGTTATGTGATCGACAGCGGCACTGCGCGCATCAGCCGCTACAGCTACCGTGCCAAGGTCCAGCGCTTGCCGATCGAGGCGATTTCCCAGGCCAGCGCCAACCAGCGCAAAGGCCGCTGCGGGCGGGTGGAGCCGGGCATTTGCGTGCGCCTGTTCAGCGAAGAAGACTTTATCGGGCGTCCGGAATTTACCGACCCGGAAATCCTGCGCACCAACCTCGCGGCCGTGATCCTGCAGATGCTGCATCTGCGCCTGGGCGAGATCACCGATTTCCCGTTTATCGAGCCGCCGGATGGCAAGGCCATCAGCGATGGTTTCAACCTGCTGCAAGAGTTGTCCGCCGTTGACCGCAACAGCCAACTGACACCGATGGGCCGCCAGTTGGCGCGTCTGCCGGTGGACCCACGCATGGGCCGCATGTTGCTGGAGGCGGCCAAGCTTGGCAGCTTGCAGGAAGTGCTGATCGTCGCCAGTGCCATGTCGATCCAGGACCCGCGCGAGCGTCCGCCGGAACGCCAGCAAGCCGCCGACCAGGCTCACGCACAGTGGAAGGACGCGGATTCGGACTTCGCCGGGTTGGTGAATCTGTGGCGTGGTTTTGAAGAACAGCGCCAGGAATTGACCGCCAGCCCGTTGCGTAACTGGTGCCGCAAGAACTTCCTGAATTACCTGCGCCTGCGGGAGTGGCGTGATTCCCACCGCCAGTTGAGCCTGATCTGCCGCGACATGCAGTTGACCGTTAACAAGGAGCCGGCGGATTTCCCGAAACTGCACAAGGCGGTGCTGTCCGGCCTGCTGAGTCAGATCGGCCAGAAGACTGAAGACGGCGATTACCTCGGCGCGCGTCAGCGGCGTTTCTGGATTCACCCTTCCTCGGGCATCGGCAAGAAGCGCCCGCAGTGGCTGATGACCGCCGAACTGGTGGAAACCACCAAGCTGTATGCACGGATGGTGGCCAAGATCGACGCCGACTGGATCGAGCCATTGGCTGGGCACCTGATCAAGAAAAACCACTTCGAACCCCATTGGGAGAAGAAGCGCGGCCAAGTGGTGGCGTTTGAGCAGATCACGTTGTTCGGGTTGATCATCGTCGGGCGCCGGCCAGTGCATTACGGGCCGATTGATCCGGTGACGTCCCGCGAGCTGTTTATCCGTGAAGGCCTGGTGCGCGGCGAGATTCAGTCCCGGGCCCGCTGCCTGACCGCCAACCAGCAACTGCTGGAACAGCTCGACGAGCTGGAAGCCAAGGCCCGCCGGCGCGATATCCTGGCGGACGAGGAAACCCTGTACGCCTTCTACGATGCGCGCCTGCCCGCCGAGATCCACCAGACTGCGACCTTCGACAGTTGGTACAAGGTCAACAGCCAGAAAGACCCGCAACTGCTGATCATGCGCGAAGAAGACGTGCTGGCCCGCGAGGCCAGTGAAGTCACTGCCGCCCATTACCCGGACACCTTGCACCTGGGCGACCTGGCCCTGGCCTTGAGTTATCACTTCGAGCCCAACCATCCCCGGGATGGCGTGACCTTGCGCGTGCCGGCGCCGCTGTTGCCGGCCTTGCCGCCCGAGCGCCTGGAATGGCTGGTGCCGGGTGTGATCGAGGCCAAGTGCATTGCCTTGGTGCGTAACTTGCCCAAGGCCCTGCGCAAGAATTTCGTGCCGGTGCCGGATTTCGTCAAGGCAGCCCTGCAACGCATCGAATTTGGCCAAGGCTCGTTGCCCCAGGCGCTGGGGCGCGAATTGTTGCGCATGACCGGGGCACGGGTCAGCGATGAAGCCTGGGCCGAGGCCGCGCAACAGGTGGAAAACCACCTGAAGATGAACCTTGAAGTGGTCGACGGCCAAGGCAAGTTCCTCGGTGAAGGCCGCGACCTGGCCGAGCTGACCGCACGTTTCGCTGAAGCCAGTCAAGCCGCGTTGGCCGTACCGCAGACCGCGAAAAGCCAACAGCCGGTAGAGGCCAAGGTCTTTGCGGCGGTGGCCGAGAAAACCCAGCAAAACATCGCGGGGCTGTCGATGACGGTGTATCCGGCATTGGTGGAAGAAAACGGTACGGTCAAGGAAGGGCGCTTCTCCACCGCCGCCGAGGCGGAGTTCCAGCACCGTCGGGCCTTGCAACGTTTGCTGCTGCAACAATTGGCCGAGCCGGCAAAATTCCTGCGGGGCAAGTTGCCCGGCCTGACCGAGTTGGGCCTGATGTACCGCGAGCTGGGGCGTATCGAAGCCTTGGTGGAAGACATTCTGTTGGCCAGCCTCGACAGCTGCGTGCTGGAAGGCGAAGCCAGCCTGCCGCGTGACGGTGCCGGCCTGGCCGCCTTGGCCGAGCGCAAGCGTGGCAGTTGGACCGAACATGCCGAGCGCCAGGCGCGCTTGACCCTCGACATCCTGAAACTGTGGCATGGCCTGCAAAAACGCTTCAAAGGCAAGATTGACCTGGCCCAGGCCGTGGCTCTCAATGACATCAAGCAGCAATTGAGCAACCTGGTGTATCCCGGTTTTGTGCGGGAAACCCCGGCGCAATGGTTCAAGGAGCTGCCGCGTTTCCTCAAGGCCATCGAGTTGCGCCTGGAGAAGCTGCCGAGCCAGGTGCAGAAGGATCGGGTCTGGAGCACCGAGCTGGGTGGCCTGTGGAGTCAGTATCAGAATCGCTTGAACAAGCACGCCCAGGAAGGCAAGCGCGACCCTCAGCTGGAGCTGTATCGCTGGTGGCTGGAGGAATACCGGGTGTCGCTGTTTGCGCAGCAGTTGGGCACCAAGGTGCCGATTTCCGACAAGCGTCTGGGCAAGCAATGGAGCCTGGTCGAAGCGTGACCGACGTGCGTCAAGCAACTGTGGCGAGCGAGCTTGCTCGCGCTGGGCTGCGAAGCAGCCCTATAAGGTCTTTCTGAAACACCCGGGTAACTTTATTAGGGCCGCTTCGCGACCCAGCGCGAGCAAGCTCGCTCGCCACAGGGAAGGTGTTTGTGCGGGATAGGCGCCAAGTTTCCGATGTTGTGGCAAACTTCGCGGTTATAAATGCCGGGATCGTCGAATTGGGCTGGTGCAGCCATGGCGCGATGGAATAAAGCGTTTCCAGTTTGAAGGCCGCTGGGCGGCATAAAACTACTTACGGTTTGGTACGACGGTACCAATACCCTTCTGCCTGAACAGATTTAGAGGAACGACCGTGCATAACGTCGTCATCAGCGGCACAGGCCTGTACACCCCGGCCAACAGCATTTCCAACGAAGAGCTGGTGCAGTCTTTCAATGCTTACGTGCAACAGTTCAACCTGGATAACGCCGCCGCCATCGAACGCGGCGACGTCGAGGCACTGACCGAATCCAGCGCCGCCTTCATCGAAAAGGCCTCGGGCATCAAGAGCCGCTTTGTCATGGACAAGGCCGGCATTCTCGACCCGCAGCGCATGGCGCCACGCCTGCCGGAGCGCTCCAACGACGAGTGGTCGATCCTCTGCCAGATGGCCGTGGGTGCTGCCGAGCAAGCCTTGCAGCGCGCCGGCAAGACCGCCGCCGACATCGACGGTGTGATCGTCGCCTGTTCCAACCTGCAGCGGGCGTACCCGGCGATTGCCATTGAAGTCCAGGAAGCGCTGGGCATCCAGGGTTTCGGCTTTGACATGAACGTGGCCTGTTCCTCGGCGACCTTCGGCATCCAGAACGCCGCCAACAGCATCCAGCTGGGCCAGGCCCGGGCGATCCTGATGGTCAATCCGGAGATCTGCACCGGCCACCTGAACTTCCGTGACCGCGACAGCCATTTCATCTTTGGCGATGCGGCCACCGCCGTGATTCTCGAGCGGGCCGACCTGGCCACTTCCGAGCATCAGTTCGACGTGGTGAGCACCAAGCTGCTGACCAAGTTCTCCAACAACATCCGCAACAACTTCGGTTTCCTCAACCGCGCGGCGGAAGAGGGCATCGGTGCCCCAGACAAGCTGTTCGTGCAAGAAGGCCGCAAAGTCTTCCGTGATGTCTGCCCGATGGTCGCCGAGTTGATCGGCACGCACCTCTCGGAAAACCAGCTGAATGTCGGCGATGTGAAGCGCTTCTGGCTGCACCAGGCCAACCTCAGCATGAACCACCTGATCGTCAAGAAACTGCTGGGCCGTGAGGCTTCAGTGGAAGAAGCGCCGGTGATCCTCGATACTTACGCCAACACCAGCTCCGCGGGGTCGGTGATTGCGTTTCACACCTACCAGGACGACTTGCCCAAGGGCGCTGTGGCCGTGCTCAGCTCGTTTGGCGCCGGGTATTCGATTGGTAGCGTGATTCTGCGCAGACGCTGATCATGTTTTGAAATCGAGGTCTTGAATGGCAGCAGCGGACGACGCGCACCTGCTTGAACGATTGCTCAAGGGTGAGCAGCGGGCCTACAAGGAGTTGGTCACCACCTACCAGAGCGCGATGCGTGCCGTGGCCTATGCCATCGTTGGCCAGCGCCATGCCGATGAGGTGGTCCAGGACGCCTGGCTGTCGGTGGTGCGCAACCTGGCGAAGTTCGAGGGGCGCTCCAGCCTCAAGACCTGGCTGCTGACCATCACGGCCAACTCGGCAAAAGGCCGTTACAAGCAGAACCGCCGGGAAGTGCTGCTCGATGACCTGCCGTCACCCCACGGCACCATCGGCGATGATCGCTTCGTGCCCGACGATGGCCACTGGGCCGTCGCGCCGTTTGCCTGGCATCAGGACACTCCCGAAGCGCTGCTTACCGAAGACGAACTGCGTAATTGCCTGGAGCACACGCTGGCCAGTCTTTCCGAACTGCAAAGCAGCGTACTGCTGCTGCGCGAACGTCAGGGGCTGGAGTTGGAGGAGATTTGTAATCTTCTGACACTATCGCTCTCCAATGTTCGTGTGCTGCTGCATCGAGCACGGCTTAAAGTCTTCGCCACGGTGGAGCATTTTGAGGAAACCGGCGAATGTTGACCTGTAAAGAACAAGTGGCGCGTTCCAGTGACTATCTCGATGGGCAACTGACCTTTCGCGAGCGTCTGCTGGTGCGTCATCACCTGATGTTCTGCGCCAACTGCCGGCGCTTTATCCGGCAGATGCGCTTGATGCAGGCAACGCTGAAAATCCTGCCCGAGCCGCCCATCGCCGATGTTGATGCGTTGGCCGAGCGTCTGGCCGCCGAGCGTTCCCGCGACCCGTAATACCCGTCACTTTTCACACAAAAACCAAGCCCGCATCGATAAATGATGCGGGCTTTTTTTTGCTCAAAAAATAATCAACATGAAAAATTATTCATTTTTAATGAGGCTTTTTACATTTTGCAACATCTGGCATTTTCACCAGTTTTATGGGCTGGAGCCTTGATTTACGTGGGCTTCGGCTTATTTCGAATAGCTATTAAAAAGTTCCCGAGTAACAAAATCTTTATGTTCCAGCAACCCGGCTGAAATATCCCCTCGCCAAGATCGCCCCCCAACACCAGCGGCTCTAAACCGCGTGTTTTACCAATGCACAAGACCATCAATTAGGGGAATTCTTCGATGATCCGTAAGCACTTCGCCGGTTTCGCGGCCAGCGCCTTGGCCCTGGCTGTCACCGCCCAGGCTTTCGCCGGTACTGTCACAACTGACGGCGCCGATATCGTTGTCAAAACCAAGGGCGGCCTTGAGGTTGCAACCACCGACCAGAATTTCAGCTTCAAGCTGGGTGGTCGTTTGCAGGCCGATTACGGTACGTTTGATGGCTTTTACACCAAGAACGGCAACTCGGCTGACGCCACGTACTTCCGACGCGCCTACCTCGAATTGGGCGGCACGGTGTACAAGGACTGGAAATACCAGATCAACTACGACTTTTCCCACAACTCCGGCAATGCCGATGATGGCTACTTCGACGAAGCGTCCTTCTCGTACGTAGGCTTCAAGCCAGTGGTGATCCGCGCTGGTCGTTTCGACCAGGACTTCGGCCTGGAAAAAGCCACCAGTTCCAAATGGGTGACCGCCATCGAGCGTAACCTCGGTTATGAAGTCGCCGACTGGATCAACTCCCACGAAAACGGCATGGGCCTGCAGGTCAGCGCCGTGGTGGCTGACATGGCCTACCTGTCCTCCAGCGTTTCTTCCAAGGACATCAACGACAAGAACGGCAAAGGCGTGAAGCAGTTCAACGGCCGTGCCGTGTTTGCGCCGATGCACGACAGCGGCAACGTCTTGCACCTGGGTGTGGACGTGGCGGTGCGTGACCTGAAGGACACTTCGTTCGACTCGCGAATCCGTCCTCGCCTGGACGCTCGTGGCGTTGCCACCAACGGCGGCAACGATGCCGGGGCCAACGGCAACCGTGCGACCTTCGGCGGCGGTGTAGGGCTGGACTCCGGCAACCTGACCGCGAACGACGCCTACGACACCGACACGGTTTTTGGCGGTGAATTTGCCTTCGCTCGTGGCCCGCTGTCCCTGCAGGCCGAATACCTGAACCGCAAGATGAAGGCCGACAGCAGCGCTTATCAGGACGTGAAGGCCACGGGTTTCTACGGCCAGGTGGCCTACACGCTGACCGGCGAGTCCCGGGTCTACAAACTCGACGGCGCCAAGTTCGACACCATCAAGCCGCAGAACAAGCAGTTCGGCGCGTGGGAAGTGTTCTATCGCTACGACAACATCAGCGTTGACGACAAAAACGTGGTGCGTAACAGCGCGACCCGTGAAGTGGGTGACGCCAAGGCAAGCCTGAACACCATCGGTGTCAACTGGTACGCCAACGAAGCGGTGAGGGTCTCTGCCAACTACCTCAAGGTCAGCACTGACAAGATCCAGAACGCCAATGGCGACGACAGCGGCGACGCCATCGTGGCCCGCGTGCAGTACGTGTTCTAAGCAACCTGCAACACCGCTCCAAAGCGCTTTTTCTTCATCCGTCAAAGCGCTCCTCATTTGGTTTGCCCCGCCGTTTGGCGGGGCTTTTTTTTGCGCCGAGTCCTGTAGGCGCGAGCTTGCTCGCGAAGAACCAGAGATCACCGCGTTCTGTCAGAATGGTCGCGTTATCGTTAACGACCATCGCGAGCAAGCTCGCTCCTACACAACGCCGTGACCGTCGGGGAATGGGATGCCGTTACAACGTTTGAATAACCTGTCCGAGATTGCGCCCGATGAATGGAATGGGTTGGTCCCCGCTGACCAGCCGTTTCTGCGCCATGCGTTCCTCAGTGCTCTGGAAGACAGCGCCAGCATCGGCCCGCACTCTGGCTGGCAGCCGGAGCATTTGCTGCACTATGAAGGTGGCCGGCTGATCGCCGCGTTGCCCAGCTATCGCAAATGGCATTCCTATGGCGAATACGTGTTCGACCACGGCTGGGCTGACGCCTGCGAGCGTGCCGGCATTGATTACTATCCGAAACTGTTGACGGCCGTGCCGTTCAGTCCGGTCAGCGGCCCGCGTCTATTGGCTGCCAGCGCCGAGGACGGTTTCGAACTGCTTAAAAGCCTGCCCGGCTACCTGGAAATCGAAGGCCTTTCCAGCGCCCATATCAACTTTACCGACGCCCTGGCCGACACCGCCCTGGCCCAACAGCCGGGGTGGCTGCAACGTCTGGGCTGCCAGTTTCATTGGCAAAACCGGGGTTACCGTGACTTTCAGGATTTCCTCGACGCCCTGAGTTCGCGCAAGCGAAAACAGATGCGCAAGGAGCGTGAGCAAGTGGCGGGGCAGGGCATCGAGTTCGAGTGGCTGCAAGGCCATGAATTGAGCGAGGCGCAGTGGGATTTTGTCTACGCCTGTTACGCCAACACCTACGCCATACGCCGACAATCGCCGTACCTGACCCGGAATTTTTTCAGCCTGCTGGCCGAGCGCATGCCCGAGGCGATTCGCGTGGTGCTGGCCAAGCAAGGTTCACGGCCGGTGGCCATGGCCTTCAGCCTGATCGGTGGCGACAGCTTTTATGGGCGTTACTGGGGCTGCCTGGCCGAGTTCGACCGGCTGCATTTCGAGACTTGCTTCTATCAAGGCATGGATTACGCGATTGCCCATGGCCTGCAGCGCTTTGACGCGGGCGCCCAGGGCGAGCACAAGCTGATTCGCGGGTTTGAGCCGGTGATCACGCGTTCCTGGCATTACCTGCGACACCCGGGATTGAAGACCGCCGTGGCGGATTTCCTGGAGCGCGAAAGCGTGGGGATCCTGGCATATGCCGAGGAGGCGAGAGCAGCCCTGCCTTATCGGCAGGGCTGAACCACTGGTCGGTTGACAGGTGCCGAGGGCGGGAGCATTTCGCTATAGTGTATGTACAAAAGTAAATACAGGATGCATCATGCGTTTTGAGTGGGATGAATCCAAAAACCAAGTAAACATCCGCAAGCACGGCATAGACTTCAACGACGTATCGGATATTTTTCAACATCCAATATTGTCACAACGTGATACTCGAACGGATTATGACGAAGAACGCTGGGTCAGCATTGGCTGGATAAAATTACTGGTAGGTGTAGTTGTATACACCGAGAGGCGGGGTGACGTAATTCGCATTATTTCCGCCCGAAAAGCAACCAAACAGGAGGCCAAATACTATGTCGAAAGCATCGAAAACTGACTGGGAGCGCCTGGCTAAGATGGACGATCGGGAGATTGATACCAGCGACATCCCCGAGTTGGGAGAAGACTTCTTCCGTCGTGCCGAATTGCGTGTGCCGGTCAAGCAGGCAGTTACTATCCGTCTGGATGCTGACGTTCTTGAGTGGTTCAAGGGGCAAGGGACTGGCTATCAGACGCGCATCAATCAGTTGCTGCGCCAGTATATGCAGGCACATCAAGGCTGATAGAGCACTGGCGAGGGCAGCCCTGCCTTACCGGCAGGGCTGAACCCGTTTGGCTCAGGCGGGTTTTTCCGTGCCGAGCCATCGATAGGTAATGCCGCCGATCACTGCACCGAGGATCGGCGCCAGCCAGAACATCCACAACTGCTGGAGCGCCCAGCCGCCGACAATCAGCGCCGGGCCGGTACTGCGGGCCGGGTTGACCGAGGTGTTGGTGACCGGGATCGAGATCAGGTGGATCAGTGTCAACGCGAGGCCGATGGCGATCGGCGCGAAACCTGCCGGCACACGGCGGTCGGTGGCGCCTAGGATGATCAGCACGAACATGGCCGTCATCACCAGCTCGCACACAAACCCCGCTGCCATTGAATAACCACCGGGTGAGTGCTCGCCGTAGCCGTTGCTGGCCAGGCCTGAGGCCAGTTCGAACCCTGGCTTGCCGCTGGCTATGAAGTACAACAACGCAGCGGCGACGATGCCGCCGATGACCTGGGAGATGATGTACGCCGGTAACTCCCTGGCCGGAAACCTTCCGCCCACTACCAGCCCCACGGACACCGCAGGGTTCAGGTGGCACCCACTGATGTGCCCGATGGCGAATGCCATGGTCAGCACCGTGAGCCCGAACGCCAGGGCCACACCGAGCACACCGATCCCGACAGGCGACGATGCGGCCAGTACCGCACTGCCGCAGCCACCCAACACCAGCCAAAACGTACCCAGTCCTTCCGTAACGGAACGCTTGAACAGTGACATGAACACATCCTTAGTAGATTGCTCTATCTGATTAACGGGTCTTTGACGCTTCCCTGCTGCCTTAAATCAGGGCCCTCCTGGGGCCTGATTGGAGTACAGCAGGATTGTGTCGCAAGACCAGCGGGATAGAGAAAACTGTCAGAATTGTTCGGAATTGAGGTCGCAGTTAACCAACGGAATCAGTCTATTCCGACGAACCCGCCGGTCTGGTGTTGCCACAATCGTGCATACAAACCGCCATGTGCGAGCAATTCGGCATGGCTGCCGCTTTCGGCAATCTGGCCTTTTTCCAGCACCACCAGCCTGTCCATTCTGGCAATGGTTGAAAGCCGGTGTGCGATGGCGATTACCGTCTTGCCCTGCATCAGGGTTTCCAGGCTTTCCTGGATTGCGGCTTCGACTTCCGAATCCAGTGCCGAGGTGGCTTCGTCCATGATCAGGATCGGCGCGTCCTTGAGCAGTACCCGGGCGATGGCGATGCGCTGACGTTGCCCGCCGGAGAGTTTGACCCCGCGTTCACCGACGTGAGCGTCCAGGCCAGTACGGCCCTCAGCGTCCGACAGCAACGGGATGAACTCGTCGGCGCGGGCCTTGTGCACGGCGGCCCAAAGCTCTTCGTCGGTAGCGTCCGGCTTGCCATACAGCAGGTTGTCGCGGATCGAGCGGTGCAGCAGCGAGGTGTCCTGGGTGATCATGCCGATCTGTTCGCGCAGGGTTTCCTGGGCGACTTCGGCGATGTTCTGGCCGTCGATCAGGATGCGTCCGCCTTGCAGGTCGTACAGGCGCAACAGCAGGTTGACCAGGGTGGATTTACCCGCGCCGGACGGACCGATCAGGCCGATTTTTTCACCCGGTTTAATGTCCAGGTTCAGGCCGCTGATGATTCCGCTCTTCTTGCCGTAATGGAAATCCACTTGATCGAACCGCACCTCGCCATGGGGCACTTCCAGGCGCGGGGCATTCTCGCGGTCGGTCACTGCCAGCGGTTGTGCGATGGTTTTCAGGCCGTCCTGGACCATGCCGATGTTTTCGAAAATGCCGTTGACCACCCACATGATCCAGCCGGACATGTTGACGATACGAATCACCAGGCCGGTGGCCAGGGCAATGGCGCCCACCGAAATCAGGGATTGGGTCCACAGCCACAGGGCCAGCCCGGTGGTGAAGACAATCAGCAGGCCATTCATGGTGGTGATCACGATGTCCATGCTGGTCACGACACGGCTGGCCAGCTGGGTTTTCTCGGTCTGCTCGACGATGGCTTCCTTGGCGTAGTTCTGCTCGTAATTCGTATGAGCGAACAGCTTCAAGGTGGTGATGTTGGTGTAGCCATCGACAATCCGTCCCATCAATTTGGAACGTGCCTCGGAGGAAATCACCGAGCGTTCCTTGACCCGTGGCACGAAGTACCGCAGGGCCAGGCTGTAGGCGATGATCCAGGTGATCAGCGGGATCATCAGGCGCCAGTCCGCTTCGGCGAACAGCACCAGGGCGCTGATGGCGTAGATCGCCACGTGCCAGATCGCGTCCACGGCGGCCACCGCAGAGTCGCGCAGGGAGTTGCCGGTTTGCATGATGCGCTGGGCAATGCGCCCGGCGAAGTCGTTCTGGAAGAAGTTCAGGCTCTGCTTGAGCACATAGCTGTGGTTCTGCCAGCGAATCAGGCTGGTCATTCCGGGACTGATGGTCTGGTGCACCAGCAGGTCATGCAGGGCGCCGAAGATCGGGCGCAGCAGCAGGGCGACCACGGCCATCCAGATCAGCTCGGTGGCGTGGATCTGGAAGAAGTTGGCGGGCGGCGTGCCCTGAGCCAGGTCGATGATGCGGCTCAGGTAGCTGAACAGCGCCACTTCGATCAGCGCGCCGATCAGGCCCACCACCAGCAAGGCGGCAAAGCACGGCCATACCTGGCGCAGGTAATAGATGTAGAAGGGCAGGACTTTATCGGGAGGGGCCGCGCTGGGAGCGTCGCGGAAGATGTCGATCAGTTGTTCAAAACGACGATAGAGCATTAGGTATGACGCCCGCGCGGCGGGCTCTCCTGTTCAAATGTGCGCGGTGCCTCGGGGGCACCGCGCGAAACTCCCTGTAGCCTTCAGTCGATGCGCTTGGCCGACTTGATCAGGACAGGATCGATTGGCACGTTCTGCATGCCCTGTTTGGTGGTGGTTTGCGAGTTGACGATGATGTCGACCACGTCCATACCCTTGACCACTTTGGCGAACACCGCGTAACCCGCATCACGGCCCGGGTCGAGGAAGGCATTGTCTGCAACGTTGATGAAGAATTGGCTGGTGGCGGAGTTCGGGTCGTTGGTACGCGCCATCGACAGGGTGCCACGCACGTTATGCAGGCCGTTGCTGGCTTCGTTCTTGATCGGTGCTTCGGTCGGCTTTTGCGACATTTGCGACGTGAACCCACCGCCCTGCACCATGAAGCCCGGGATTACCCGGTGAAAAATGGTGTTGGTGTAGAAGCCTTTGTCGACATAGGCCAGGAAGTTCTTGGTACTGATCGGGGCCTTGACCGGGTCCAGTTCGATCTCGATGTCGCCATTGGTGGTGGTGATCAATACGTGAGGGGCCTTGGCGGGTTCCGCCGCCATCAGGTTGGCAGCGAACAGTACGGAACCGGCAAAGAAGGCGATTTTTTTCAGCATGGGTCAGTGATCCTGGGTTGTGGTTTCGACTGTCTTGAGAAAATCGAGCAGGGTGTTGTTGAAGTGTTCGGGTTGGTCCAGCGGCGTGGCATGGCGGGAATCTTCGATCACCACCAGCCGCGCATCGGGCAGCAGTTTTACATAGATTTCTTTCTGCGCCACGGGGGTGTAGTCGTGGTCGGCGCTGATGACCAGGGTTGGACAGGAGATTTTCGAAAGTTGTTCCTGTACGCCCCAGCCAACAATCGCATCGAAGCTGGCGAGGTAAGCACGTTTGTCGTTTTTTGCCCAGCGTTCAGCCATCTTGCGCCGTAGTTCGGCTTGTTCGGGCTTGGGAAACAGCATAGTGCCCAAGGCTTTGCCGATGGTGCTCAGGCTGAGAACGCGCGCCAGGCTCCAACGTTTTGCCCACTGCCAGTAATCGCCGGCAGTGCGAACCTTGACCTGAGGCGCACTGTTGACGATGCACAGGCTCTTGAGCATTTGTGGCTCATCCACCGCCAGCTGAAAGGCGATCATGCCACCCATGGACAAGCCGACCACGTGGGCCGGGGGCAGTTGCAGGTGTTCGATCAAGGCCACCAAATCGGCGGTGAAGCCCGCGATACTGTAGCGCTCCCGGGGTTTGTCGGAGCGTCCATGACCGCGCACATCTACCAACACCAGCCGGTAGTGTTGCGCCAATACGGGCACTTGCAGCTCCCAATCCAGGCAACTGGAGCCCAGGCCGTGGATCAGGATCAGCGGTGAGCTATGGCCATATTCCTCGTAATGCAGGGTGCAACCTTCATGTTCGAAATAGGCCATGGGAACTCCTTGTTCAGGCTTGCTGCGGTGCGGCGAACGGCGCGTCCAGTGGGGCAGTGTCGAAGGTGCGCAGCAACTCGACGAGAATCTGCGTGGCCGGGCCCAGGGGTTTGTCCTTGTTCGAGTAAAGATAGAAGGTCGGGTTGCGGCTGCCACCTCGTTCCAGGGGCAGTAGCTTGAGCAGGCCTTCCTTGAGTTCGCGTTCGATCAGGTGCCGGGGTAACCAGGCAAAACCCAGGCCGCTGCTGACAAAGGTGGCGGCGGTGGGCAGGCTGCCGACGGTCCAGCGCTGTTCGGCACCGAGCCAGCCGACGTCCCGTGGCTGCTGGCGGCCGGAGTCGCGGATCACTACCTGCATGTGGCTTTCCAGGTCCTGGAAGCTCAGTTCTCGATGCAGTTGGTGCAGCGGATGTTCGGGGTGGGCCACGGCGACAAATTCGACGTCGCTCATTTCCGTCCCCAGGTAACCCGGAATGATGAACCCGCTGATCGCGAGGTCGGCCATGCCGTCCATCAACAGCTCTTCGACACCGGACAACACCTCTTCACGCAGGCGTACCCGACAGCCACGGCTTTGCGGCATAAAGGCGGTGAGGGCGCGTACCAGACGGGCGTTGGGGTAGGCCGCGTCGACCACCAGCCGCACTTCGGCCTCCCAGCCTTGTTCCATATGGTGGGCCAGGTCTTCGAGCTGGCTGGCATTTTTCACCAGTTGCCGGGAGCGGCGTAGCAGTACTTCACCCGCTTCGGTGAGCACCGCCTTGCGCCCGTCGATGCGCAGCAGCGGCACGCCGAGTTGGTCCTGCATGCGGGCCACGGTGTAGCTTACCGAGGATTGCGAGCGGTGCAGCGCTTCGGCCGCCTGGGCGAAGCCACCATGGTCCACCACGGCTTGCAGGGTGCGCCATTGATCAAGGGTAACGCGGGGCGCTTTCAAGATGAGCTCCTCTTGTCCTAAGCTGGCGGTCCTTATTGGAGACTGCCGAATGAGAAAATTCTGTTGTGTGCTGCTGACGCTGCTGCCGTTGAGTGCGTTTGCATTCAGTACTGATGTGACGAAAGACATTCAGGGCGTGAAGATCGATTACCGCGCGTCGGACGTCGACAGCAACATCAGTTCGATCCAACTCACCAACTACGGCCCCAATGACGCGGAGTGCAAGGTACGCTTTACCAACGGCCCGGAAGCCCCGCGCACCCGCAAGGTCACGGTCGCAGCAGGGAAAACCACCAATACCACGGTCAATTTCAGCCGTGCCATTATCAAGATGCGTATCCAGCTGACCTGCGCACCGAAATAAGGCAAAAGCGGAGGAAGCCCACAGCAATACTCCGCTTATAAACAAATTTCTAGATGGGTTATAGCAATTTTTTACGCTTTTTAATCGAACGGGCTCTGATTAACCTTCACTCCATCGCCTTACAGCATTCACCGATGGAGCTTACATAATCATGGCCCGTGTTCTGATCATCGAAAGCAGCGCCCGTCAGCAGGACTCAATCTCCCGCCAACTGACCCAACAATTCATCAGCCAATGGAAAATCGCCCACCCGGCTGATCAGATCACCGTGCGTGACCTCGCCATCAACCCGGTGCCGCACTTGGACGCCAATCTGTTGGGCGGCTGGATGAAACCTGCCGAACAGCGCAGCACGCTCGAACAGGCTTCCCTGGATCGCTCCAACGAACTGACCGATGAACTGCTGGCCGCCGATGTATTGGTGATGGCCGCACCGATGTACAACTTCGCGATTCCCAGCACCCTTAAAGCCTGGCTCGACCATGTGCTGCGTGCCGGTGTGACCTTCAAGTACACCGCCACTGGCCCCCAGGGCCTGCTGACCGACAAGCGCGCCTTTGTGCTGACCGCCCGCGGCGGCATTCATGCCGGCGGTAGCACCGATCACCAGGAACCGTACCTGCGTCAGGTCATGGGCTTTATCGGCATCCACGACGTCACGTTCATTCACGCCGAAGGGGTGAACCTGGGCGGTGACTTCCAGGAAAAAGGCGTGAACCAGGCCAAGGCACTGCTCGCCCAAGTGGCGTGAGATGTTAATCGTCAGATAATCGCTCGCTGTTTAGATAGCTCCACGCAACCCTTCAAGTACGCGTATCGAACCTCCCTTTGCACTTTTTGCTCCTGAGTGCTCCCGCCCGACTGACGCTTTTAGCGAGGTCGGGTTTTTTTTGCCTTGAGTTTCGTAAAGCCTGGAAAACCGCTAATGTCGCGCCCATTCAAAATGAGGCGAGCATGGGCTATCTACTTGTTGTAACGCTGATCCAGGCGTTTTCCTTCAGCTTGATCGGCGAATACCTGGCCGGTCACGTCGACAGTTACTTCGCGGTGCTGGTGCGCGTGTTGTTGGCCGGGCTGGTGTTTATCCCCCTGACCCGCTGGCGCTCGGTAGAACCGGCATTCATGCGCGGCATGCTGTTGATCGGCGCGCTGCAGTTTGGCGTGACTTACGTGTGTCTGTATTTAAGCTTCAGAGTACTGACGGTGCCAGAGGTGTTGCTGTTCACCATCCTGACGCCGTTGCACGTGACCCTGATCGAAGACGCCTTGAACCGCCGCTTCAATCCGTGGGCGCTGGTGGCCGCATTGGTAGCGGTGAGTGGAGCGGCGGTGATCCGCTTTGACCAGATCACTCCGAACTTCTTCGTGGGCTTCCTGCTGCTGCAACTGGCCAACTTCACCTATGCCGCCGGGCAGGTGCTTTATAAGCACTTGGTGGCGCGTCATCCAAGTGATCTGCCGCACTACCGGCGCTTTGGTTACTTCTACCTCGGCGCATTGGCGGTGGCGTTGCCAGCGTTCCTGATGTTCGGCAAGGCCAACTTCCTGCCGGAAGCGCCGTTGCAATGGGGCGTGCTGGTATTCCTGGGCTTGGTCAGCACAGCATTGGGCATGTACTGGTGGAACAAGGGCGCGTGCATGGTCAACGGTGGCACATTGGCGGTGATGAACAACCTGCATGTGCCAGTGGGGTTGTTGCTGAACTTGCTGATCTGGAATCAGCACGAGCCTTTGGGCAGGCTGTTCCTGGGTGGTTCGGTGATCCTGGCGGCGGTGTGGATCAGCCGGTTGGGCCTGCGGTCGTCGGCGCCAATTGCGTCACCAAAAAATCAATGAACGCGCGGGTCTTTTGCGGCACGCGTCGCGCGGACGAATAAACCGCGTTGATGGTAATTGCCGGCGCCTGCCATTCGCAGAGCACCGGCACCAGGCGCCCGGCGTTCAGGGCGTCTTCGACGATAAAATCCGGCAACAGGGCGATGCCCATCCCAGCTTCTGCCGCCTGGGCCAGCAGGTCGCCGTTGTTGGCGTGCAGAGGGCCGGTAACGTTGACCCGCTGGGTTTCCTGGCCCTTGCTCAGTTGCAGGCTGACGCCGCTTTGCAGATACCCATAATTGAGGCACTGGTGCTGGCGCAGGTCTTGCGGGGTTTGCGGTATGCCCGCGCGTGCCAGGTAGGCGGGCGCGGCCACCATGACCCGTGGCGCCGGCGCGAGCTGGCGGGCGATCATCGTTGAGTCGGGCATGCTGGCGATGCGGATAGTCACGTCGAAACCACCGCGTACCGGGTCGACCTGTTGGTCGCTGAGCACCAACTGCAGTTCGATATGTGGATGCTGTTCATGGAACAGCGGAATCAATTTTCCCAGGCGATGCAGTCCGAACGACATCGGCGCATTGACCCGCAACACTCCCCGTAACTCCCCGATGCCGTCTCTGGCCCGCTGTTCGGCCTCGTCCAGGGCGGCCAGTACTTCACGCGCCGCTTCAAAATACTCGGCCCCAGCCTCCGTCAAATGCAGGCTGCGGGTGGTGCGCTGAAGCAGTTGCACGCCTATGGCTTCTTCCAGCGCCTGAATCTGTTTGCTGACTTTTGAGCGCGGTACGTCCATGGCCCGCGCGGCAGCCGCAAAGCCGTTCTCGCCGACGGTGACGACAAACGCGCGCATGCATTCAATGCGATCCATGATTGTCCCTTTTTTAGAATCAATGATTCTCGATTTTAGGTAATTGTCTCGATTTTATCCAGCCCGTAAAGTTACTTCCAAGCCGCCAGCAAAGCTTCACAGCGGCGCTGAACGCACCCCTTACCGAATCGAAAACATTAAAAGGAAGTCACCATGTCTATTCGCGAATTGCTCAACCCAACCAACTCCACCCTGATCCTGATCGACCACCAGCCACAGATGGCCTTTGGCGTGCAGTCGATCGATCGCCAGACCCTGAAGAACAACACGGTGGCGCTGGCCAAGGCGGCCAAGATCTTCAATGTGCCGACCATCCTGACCTCGGTTGAGACCAAGAGCTTCAGCGGCTATATCTGGCCGGAGCTGTTGAATGTGTTCCCGGACCAGCAGCCGATTGAGCGCACGTCTATGAACTCCTGGGAAGACAAGGCATTGGTGGCAGCGGTGAAGGCCACCGGGCGCAAGAAGCTGATCATGGCGGCCCTGTGGACCGAGGTTTGCCTGAACTTCCCGGCCTTGGAAGCCCTGGCCGAAGGCTACGAGGTATACATCGTCACCGACGCCTCCGGCGGCACCAGCAAAGAAGCGCATGACATGTCGGTGCAACGGATGATTCAGGCCGGCGCGGTACCGGTCACTTGGCAGCAAGTGCTGCTGGAGTACCAGCGTGACTGGGCTCACAAAGAGACTTACGACGCGGTGATGGGCCTGGTCCTGGAGCACAGCGGCGCTTACGGCATGGGCGTGGATTACGCCTACACCATGGTGCATGGCGCGCCGCAGCGTCAGGTCAAGTAAGGCTGAACGCAAAAAAACGGCACAACGCAGGTTGTGCCGTTTTTTGTTGTTACATCACTGCCTTTTCCGCCGGGGGCAGGTGACTGGCCCCCAATACCGCCGGCAACATCCCCGCCCGCAAGTCACCGCCACTCGGCTGCTGGTACAGGCTCAAGCCAAACTCCGGCAGTACTGCCAGCAGGTAGTCGAAGATATCGCCCTGGATCCGCTCGTAGTCGGCCCATGCGGTGGTGCGGGTGAAGCAGTAGATCTCCAGCGGAATGCCCTGGGCCGTGGTCTGCATCTGCCGCACCATGCACGTCATGTTCGGCTGAATCTCCGGGTGGCTTTTCAGATAGGCCAAGGCATACGCGCGGAAGGTGCCGATATTGGTCATGCGCCGACGGTTAGCCGACATCGCGGCGACATTCCCCTGGGCTTCGTTCCAGGCTTTGAGTTCGGCCTTCTTGCGGCTCATGTAGTCGGTCAGCAGGTGTACCTGGGAAAGCCTCAGCTCTTCGTCGTCGCGGATGAAACGCACACCGCTGGCGTCGATATACAGGCTGCGCTTGATCCGCCGGCCACCTGAGGCTTGCATGCCACGCCAGTTCTTGAAGGATTCGGACATCAAGCGCCAGGTGGGAATCGAGACGATGGTCTTGTCGAAGTTCTGCACTTTGACGGTGTGCAGGGTGATGTCGACCACGTCACCGTCCGCGCCGACCTGGGGCATTTCGATCCAGTCGCCGACCCGCAGCATGTCGTTGCTGGTCAATTGCACGCTGGCGACGAACGACAGCAGGGTGTCCTTGTAGACCAACAGAATCACCGCCGACATTGCACCCAGACCGGAAAGCAGCAGCAGTGGCGAGCGGTCGATCAACGTGGCGACGATGATGATGGCGCCAAACACGAACAGCACCATTTTCGCCAACTGCACGTAGCCCTTGATCGAGCGGGTGCGGGCGTGTTCGGTGCGGGCGTAGATATCCAGCAGGGCGTTGAGCAGGGCGCTGATCGCCAGCACCATAAACAGGATGGTGAACGCCAGGGCGACATTGCCGATGAACAGGGTGGCGGTCTTGCTCAAGTCCGGCACCAGGTACAGGCCAAACTGGATCACCAGTGACGGCGTCATCTGCGCCAGGCGGTGGAAGACTTTGTTGTGCCGCAGGTCGTTGAGCCAGTGCAGCGCGGGTTGCCGGCCCAGCAACTTGACGGCGTGCAGGATGAGGTAGCGCGCCACTCGTCCGAGCAGCAATGCCACCACCAGCAACACCACCAGCGCCAGGCTGGAATGCAGCAGCGGATGTTCGTCGAGGGTGCCCCAAAGGTCTTTGACGTTGAGCCAGAGCTGTTTGATATCCATGGGTAAACGCGATTCTTCTGTAGGACGTGACGGGGCGATTAGAGCATTTAAGTCAGTCAAAGTTGTCGTTGTGGACAAATTCCCTGACAAAAAAGCGGCTGATTAACGCAGTTCGCGTAAAGAAACTCGGCCTGAGCGCCCGAAACCGTTACCCTATGCAGCTGTTTTTTTGTATTTCTTCGAGGTAGCACCCGTGTTTTCCCAATTCGCCCTGCACGAACGCCTGCTCAAAGCCGTGGCCGAGCTTAAATTTGTCGAGCCAACGCCTGTGCAAGCAGCGGCCATCCCGCTCGCGCTCGAAGGGCGTGACCTGCGGGTGACGGCTCAAACCGGGAGTGGCAAGACCGCCGCTTTCGTCCTGCCGATTCTTAACCGTCTGATCGGCCCGGCGAAAGTCCGCGTCAGCATCAAGACCCTGATCCTGCTGCCAACCCGCGAACTGGCCCAGCAGACCTTGAAGGAAGTGGAGCGCTTCTCGCAGTTCACCTTCATCAAGTCCGGCCTGATCACCGGCGGCGAAGACTTCAAGGTCCAGGCTGCCATGCTGCGCAAGGTGCCGGACATCCTGATCGGCACCCCGGGCCGGATGATCGAACAACTGAACGCCGGCAACCTGGACCTCAAGGAAGTTGAAGTCCTGGTGCTCGACGAAGCCGACCGCATGCTCGACATGGGCTTTGCCGACGATGTGCAGCGCCTGGTGCAAGAGTGCGTGAACCGCCAGCAGACCATGCTGTTCTCGGCCACCACCGGTGGTTCGACCCTGCGCGACATGGTCGCCAAGGTCCTGAATAACCCTGAGCACCTGCAGGTCAACAACGTCAGCGACCTGAACTCGACCACCCGTCAGCAAATCATCACCGCTGACCACAACGTGCACAAAGAGCAGATCCTCAACTGGTTGCTGGCCAACGAGACCTATCAGAAGGCTATCGTGTTCACCAACACCCGGGCCATGGCCGACCGCATCTACGGTCGCCTGGTGGCTCAGGAGTACAAGGCGTTCGTCCTGCACGGTGAGAAAGACCAGAAGGACCGCAAGCTGGCCATCGACCGCCTCAAGCAAGGCGGCGTGAAGATCCTGGTCGCCACCGACGTTGCCGCCCGCGGCCTGGACGTGGATGGCCTGGACATGGTGATCAACTTTGATATGCCCCGCAGCGGCGACGAATACGTACACCGTATCGGCCGTACCGGGCGTGCCGGCAACGATGGCCTGGCGATCTCGCTGATCTGCCATGGCGACTGGAACCTGATGTCGAGCATCGAGCGCTACTTGAAGCAGTCGTTCGAGCGCCGCACCATCAAGGAAGTCAAAGGCACCTACGGCGGGCCGAAGAAGGTCAAGGCGTCGGGCAAGGCTGTTGGCGTGAAGAAGAAAAAGGTCGACGCCAAGGGCGACAAGAAGAAGGCCGGTGCCAAGTCGCCGACCAAGCGCAAGATTGCCAACCGTCCAAAGACCGACAATCTGTCGTTGGTCAGCAAGGACGGCATGGCGCCTTTGAAGCGCCGCAAGCCGGAAGCACCGGCTGCCGAGTAAGGCTTGAGCCATAAAAAAACCGGACAATGTCCGGTTTTTTTTCGCCTTAGTTTTTAGTTTTGCCGGTCGCTTCTTTCAGTTCTGTGAGGCGCTGGTCGATCAGTTGGCACTTGTCGGGCAGGTCTGCGCTGGCGGTTTCCAGCTTCATGTTCTGCAGCTCTTCGTTGATCTCCTTGGCCTTCTCTGGATTCTGTTGGGTGAGCTTGGTCACCTCCTCGGCCAGTTGCTCACGTTTGGCGGTGGCTTCTTCCGGCGTGCAGGCCCAGGCGGGCAGGGCGGCAAGCAGCGTGGCGGCGACGGCCATATTCAGCAGGGTTTTCATGATTCGGACCTCCATGGCGATGATGTTCGGTTGAGGGCCGCGAGCGCTTAAAAGTTCAGCGAAATTGCGCCTGTCCACTAGGCTGAACGGACGATGGCCCGGCATGTCACACCTTTGAAGGGCCTATTTCGTGTGCCTTCAGGAGGAATCAGGATGACGACTTACGATTGGGATTTGATCGAACGATTGTTGCATGAGGTACAGAACGGTGGCGCCAACTTCGCCCCGCGTAAATATGCCGAGGAGGAAGCCGCTGAAAGGGCTAACGCTGGAGAGCCCATCGGTAACCTTGATGAGTTTAAAAAGACCGCAGCGGATTACGAGGCGTTGTTGTTCAAGCACGGCTTTATTGAGTCGAGGTCAGAGGAAGAGTGCGGCAATGGGGAGAATTTCAAACTAACCCCGCGCGGCTCACAGCTGCTGAGCCTGATCGACAGCAGCATCCCCGGCAATAATCACCCCCGGCAGGTGCTGGACGAACAGGCGGATGCGCTGGATCCGGCGACGTTTGATGAAGTAGCTTCGAAAGCACAGATTGCCTGATGTCTACGGGGTGCCAGCCTTCAGGCATTTAAGGGCCTTGAAGTCGCTGCGCACCTTGTCGATCTTCTGCGTGAGCTTCTGGCGCTGCGGCACGGTGCTTTCCGCCATCAGGTCGACGATCAGGCTGCGGGCTGCGGTTTCGGTCTGGGCGTAGGCCTGGCGATATTCCGGCGTCCACAGGCTTTCGCGGTCTACCAGCAGTTGCTCGATCTTCTGTGGGAAATCGCTGCTGTGGCGATCTTTGACCGCTGCGATAAACAGCGTTTGCCAGTGGGCGCGGTTGCCAATCCATTGTTGGTTCTGCTCACCCAAGGCGATCGACCAGGCGGTGACGCGATTCTGCTGGCTGGCGCTTAACGGCCCGAGCCACGCATCGAGGCGCTTGTTCATGCGCTCGGCGCGCTCTTTGATCTGCTGCTCGAGGGGCGGTTTCAGGTATTCGTCCTGACGCTTGCGCAGGTCCTTGGCGAATGCTTGCTCCATATCCTTTACTTGTTGGTCGTCCAGCCCCTGCAATAGCTCGACGGCGGACGGTGTGATCGCCCGGGCGCTCTCGGCAATGGCTTGCTTGGCCTCGGCGGTACGGGTTTGCAGGGCGGCGTCGGTCACCTGGTTGGTGTCGACCATTTGTTGCAGGCGGTCGAGCCAGTCCAGGTAGCCCGGCAACTGGGTGGTGCAATGCCAGGCCAGGTGTTCCTTGAGTGTGTCGTTGAACCAACTCTTCTGCCCGGCATTCATCTCCAGGTAGTCGCTGAGGGTCCAGGGGATGATCACATCCAGATTGCGATAGGCCAGGCCTACCCGATTGCAGCCGGCAAGCACCAGGCTGAGGGTCAGCAACATCACCAGAAGTTTTAAGCGACGCAGCATGGGCGAGTCCTTGCGCAGACGAGGTTATTGCATCTGAACCCGTCAGTGCAGCGACAGTTCAGCTCATCAATAAAACGCTCGCTCTGCTTTTAAGGTCAATAGCCCGTCGCATTGCGAGTTGTGTCCGGAGTAGGCCGAGCAATCGCCGCCGCTGAGGCTGGAGTCGCTGTAGATCAGGTTCAGGTCGACACCCATCCATGGCCGGGAGAATTGCACCGACCAATCGCTGAAACTGCGGATGGAGCTGCCATCGGCAACCGACACCGGGGTGCCTAACTGGTGGGTGGTGTACTTCATGCTGACGCCGATGCCGAACGGCTTGGTGCCGCCGAGGTCGGCGAACAAGGTGCTGTCCTGGCGATCCGGGTCGTTGCTGAAGGAGGCGCCGAAGCGGTTGCCCAGCACGGTCAGGCCGCCGTAGAACTCCTGGCTGTCGAGGGGGCTCAGCTTGGGATAGCTGTAGTGAATCATCCCCAGCTCATAACCCAGGGTCTGGTCAAAAGGGCGCTTGAAGCCCAGGTAGGAATCGACTTCCAGATTGCTGGTAGGGGAAATCCCCATGCTCGGTGAGAACTGGCCGAGGTACAGGCCGCTGCCGTGGCTCAGGTCCAGGCCGCCGTGGAACGAGTCGCTCCCGGGGGCGGTGGGCTTTACCAGGCCTTGAGCCATGCTTCGGCTAGGTGTTGTGCCCAATTTCAGGTCGAAATCACCCAATTCACGCTGGAAAACCTGCGCTTCGGCGAGGGGGCTGGCCAACAGGGCACCGGCCAGGAAAATGCAGGATTTGAGCATGCTTCACTCCATGAAAAGCGAGGAGCAGTAACGGGAAATATCAGGCAAATGCCCGATCTAGACGTGTGCAAGCATACCGGCGATGGTTCGCAGATGAAGCCCGTTCGTCGATTGGTGTAAAAGGGGGTGGATCAGAGGGTGTTGCGGGCTCTAGTCCTAGCGCCTTGAAAGGCAAAGCGCTTAGGGACCAGGTGTGATGCGCCAGTATTACTTTTTACCCAGGGTGATCTGCTTGGACGGGCCGAAAGTCTGGCCGCTTACGCCTTTGGCGATCTGCTGGATTTCGCCGCCCTGCTTGAGGAATGCAGCGATTTGGCTGTTGATCGATTCGCTGGTTTCAACGGCGGGAGCTGGCTTTGCTTTGCTGTTGGATGCTTTTACGCGCATGGCGGCCACTAACCTGTAGAAAATTAACTTGGCCATGCATCGTACATGAAATGCTTGACAATTGCTTGGCAAATATCCTCCTGAAATATACGGCGGACTTATGAATTGTCTGCAATGAATGATTGAAATAGTCACCTAACTCGCTGTTTTAAATCGAAACCCGGGAAGAAAACATGCCCGGGGCGCCGGCAGAATTCAGGCTGATCATCTGACGAGCGGGGCGCTGCCCGGCAAACCCATGATTTTTCAGGGCCGTACGCCGCTACACGGGACCGCCGCCGTCAACTCGGG
Organism: Pseudomonas sp. 32A; assembly: GCF_052682255.1. NCBI lineage: Bacteria > Pseudomonadati > Pseudomonadota > Gammaproteobacteria > Pseudomonadales > Pseudomonadaceae > Pseudomonas > Pseudomonas sp. 32A. Next base: position 1,443,401 of record NZ_JBQYLY010000001.1, read on the forward strand.
TAGAATGCCGCCCACGCAATGAGGGTATTTGAAATGGCTTTAGTCGGGCGCTACAACAGCTTGCAAGTGGTTAAACACACTAACTTTGGTTTGTACCTGGATGGTGATCAAGAGGGCGAAATCCTCTTGCCCAACCGTTATATCCCCAAAGATATTCCCAGTGAAGATGAAGACTGGCTCAACGTTTTTATTTATCTGGACAGCGATGACAAACTTATCGCGACCACCGAAAAACCAAAAGTACAGGTGGGTGAATTTGCCAGTCTGAAAGTGGTTGAAGTCAACAGCATCGGTGTATTCCTCGATTGGGGCCTGCCCAAGGATTTGCTGCTGCCTTACTCCGAAGAAAAGCGTCAGCTGACTGCCGGTGAGTATTGCGTGGTGCACGTCTACCTCGACAAACACACCAAGCGCATCACCGCCACCGCACGCCTTGACCGCTACCTGGACAAGACCCCGGCCACCTACAAGGTCGGCCAGGAAGTTGACTTGCTGGTGGCTGAAGCCACCGACATGGGCTTCAAGGCCATTATCAACAACAAGCACTGGGGCCTGATCCACAAGAACGAAGTATTCAAGTTCCTGCGCCCGGGCAAGGAAGAGAAAGGCTTCATCAAGGAAATCCGCGCCGACGGCAATATCAGCCTGAGCCTGCAGCCTGTGGGTGAAGAAGCGGCCTCCAGCCTGAACTCGAAGATTCTCGCCAAGTTGCGTGACAACAACGGCACCTTGCCGGTCAGCGATAAAAGCGATCCAGCAGTGATCAGCAGTTTGTTCGGTGTCAGCAAGGGCAACTTCAAGAAGGCCATCGGTGCCCTCTACAAGCAGGGTCACATCGTGATTCACGCGGATCGCATTGAACTAAGCTGATCGCGGTTTGCTCTTTTGTAGGAGCGAGGGGGACGCCTGGTTCTTGCTCGCGAAGAACGTCAAGGCAACGTGTTCATTCAGACTGGGCGCGTTATCGTTGACGACCATCGCGAGCAAGCTCGCTCCTACAAGGGTCACGACCATGTCCAGGAAAACACTCTTCGCCTACCTTGGTTCCTTGCTCGCCTTTCTGATCCTTGACGGCCTGTGGCTCGGCGTCCTCATGGGGCCGACCTACAAAGCGCTGCTCGGCCCACTGATGCTCGATCAGCCGCGCCTGTTCCCGGCTGTGGCGTTCTATCTCCTCTATGTATTCGGTTGTCTGGTGTTTGTCGTCCTTCCGGCTTTGGCGAGCGGCGGCTGGCAACGTGCCGCGCGGCTTGGCGCGTTGCTGGGGCTGGTGGCTTACGGCACCTATGACTTGAGCAATTGGGCGACCTTGCAAGGATGGTCTGCCGGGCTGGCCGTCATGGACATCGCTTGGGGCACCTTCCTCAGTGCAGTTAGCTGCACCGTGGGCTATCAATGTGCACGCAGGGTGCACAATTGATTGTGTACAGGATTGGTCTGCACCATCCCTGAGCGAGCCTGCACCGTCTAATCATCCCTGCGCCATTGTGTAACCTTCTGAAGACCGTTGTCCCAGACGGATTGTGCCGAGTTTTAATTCATTGGCACGCATTCTGCTCATCAACTCGTATACAAACCATGCCGCCTCCCGTACGCACTCCCGTCGCGGGTGGCAGGCCGGTATTTACGAGGAGCCCTGCGATGACCGAACAATTGCCCAAAGGCTATAGCCCGCGCCTGTACAACCAGGACTTGGGACCGCTGCCGCAAAAATGGAACTGGTACAACATCTTCGCCTTCTGGATGAGCGACGTGCACAGCGTCGGCGGTTACGTATTCGCCGCCAGCCTGTTTGCCCTGGGGCTGGCGAGTTGGCAGGTGTTGATTGCCTTGCTCGCCGGTATCTGCATTGTGCAATTGATCGCCAACCTGGTGGCCAAGCCGAGCCAGCAGGCGGCTGTGCCGTACCCGGTGATCTGCCGGTTGGCCTTTGGGGTTTTTGGGGCGAACATCCCGGCAGTGATTCGCGGCTTGATCGCGGTGGCCTGGTATGGGATCCAGACGTACCTGGCATCCAGCGCACTGATCATTGTGGTGCTGCGCTTTTTCCCACAGATGGCGGTATACGCAGAGCCGCATTTTGCTGGGCTGTCGTACCTGGGCTGGTTTGGTTTCCTCAGCCTGTGGACGCTCCAGGCGCTGGTGTTCTGGGCCGGCATGGAATCCATCCGTCGTTTCATCGACTGGGCGGGGCCCGTCGTCTATGCGGTGATGTTTGCCCTGGCCGGCTGGATCGTCTGGAAGGCGGGCTGGGCGAATATCAGCTTTACGCTGGCGGAAAAGTCGCTGTCAGGCTGGCAGGCGTTTGGCCAAATCATCGTGGCGACCGCCTTGGTGGTTTCGTACTTCTCCGGGCCAACCCTGAATTTCGGTGATTTCAGCCGCTACTGCCGCACGATGAAGGATGTGCGTCGCGGCAATTTCTGGGGCTTGCCGGTAAATTTCCTGGCGTTCTCCCTGGTCACCGTGGTGATCGTCTCGGGCACCTTGCCGGTGTTTGGTGAAATGCTCCACGACCCGATTGCCACCGTTTCGCGCATCGACAACGACATGGCCGTGTTGCTGGGGGCATTTGCCTTTGTCACGGCGACTATCGGTATCAACATCGTGGCCAACTTCGTCTCGCCGGCCTTTGATTTTGCCAACGTGGCACCGAGCAAAATCAGCTGGCGTGCCGGTGGAATGATTGCGGCGGTGGCCTCGATCTTCATTACACCCTGGAACCTGTTCAACAACCCGTTGATGATCCACTACACCCTCGACATCCTCGCGGCATTTATCGGGCCGTTGTTCGGGATTCTGCTGGTGGATTTCTATCTGATCAAAAAGCAGAAGATCGATGTGGACGCGCTGTTCGATGACAGCCCGAGCGGGCACTACTACTTTGACGGCGGTGTGAACTGGACGGCGGTCAAGGCACTGGTGCCCGCGACGCTGGTGGGCGTCGCGATCACCTTTACCCCGGCGCTGCAGGGCATGGCCAACTTCGCCTGGTTTACCGGCTGCTTCCTGGGTGGGCTGTTTTTCCTGGTGCTGGCGCGGCGTGAACAGGTGCGTGCGCCTGTGCCGATGGTTGCCGGCTGACCAGTATCGATCCGGCCACTAATAATCCGGCGCCGGCGACTACCAGCGCCGGTTGCAGGCCACCGCTGAGGTGGCTGCTCACCGACGCCAGCAACGGCCCGCTCAATTGGCCGATTGCAAAGCTGGCAGTCAGCAACCCGGTGCTGCGCTGGTAGCCGTGGGGGGCGACCTCACGCAAGCGCGCCATCACCAGTTGCATGCACGCCAGGAATGGCCCGCCGCACAGCAATACTCCCAACGCCAGGCCCCAACCGTTGCCCAGCAGGCACGCAAACACCCCGGCTGCTTGCAGCCAAAGGGTGGTCATCAGCCAGCGACGGGTGGTGTCCGGGTCCTTGCGGCGCAAGCTCGCGACCACCACGCCAATCGCGGCAGCCAGGCCAAAGCAGGGCCAGAACAGGTCCGCCTGCCAGGCGCCTTTGAATTGCGCGCTGGCCATCTGTGACAGGAACGTCGCCGGGATGATGTAGCCGAGGCCGTACAACATGTAGATCCAGCACAGGTGGGTGATGCTGCCGTTGCTGGCCACGTCGGTGTGGCTGGCAACGGGCGAGCCGGTGGCGGAAGGCTTGGGCAGGAACGGCAGGATTGCCAGCAGCATGACCAGCGCGACGATGCCATACACCAGCCACAAGGTCGCAGAATCCTGTCCCAGCAGGTTGGAGCCCAGCGCCAGCAGCCCGGTCAACAGAATCCCCAGCCCAGGCCCGGCAAATACCAGCGCACCCAAACGTGGGCGCCCGGCCGCAATGGCCAGCGGCTGACTCAGGCTGGTGATCATCACTAACGCCCAGGCGCTCGCCACGCCGGTACCGAAGCGCAACAGCAGATGCGGCCAGAACCCATGGGCCCAGTACGACGCCAGGGTCAGCAGCACACATAACCACAGCCCACCGTACAAACGCCCGCGCACATGGTGATGGCTGCGAGCGAATATCGAATCCACCGCGCCGACGAAATAGCCCAGGTAGTTGGCCGCCGCGATCAACCCGGCGCCGGTCAGGTCGATCTGGCCTTCGCTGAGTAAATGCGGCATTTGCGGGGTAAGTGCGAAGCGGCCAATGCCCATGGCCATCATCAAGGCGATAAAGCTGGCGAGTAAGCGGATCAGCGGTGACATGATGTTTTTTCCTGGGAGCAGCGAGTGACCATCAGGCTAAAGCGGATTGACTTTCTGTAAAAATGAATAATAGTGAGTAACTTGTTCAGTTTTGGAGAAAGGTGATGGAGTTTAGTCAATTGCGGATTTTCCAGGCCGTGGCCGAGGAGGGCTCCATCACCCGTGCCGCCGAGCGTTTACATCGGGTGCCGTCCAACTTGTCGACCCGGCTTAAACAAATGGAAGAACAGCTGGGCGTCGAACTGTTTGTACGCGAGCGCCAACGTTTGCAGCTTTCTCCCGCGGGCAAAGTGCTGTTGGACTACAGCGCGCGCCTGCTGGCCCTGCATGACGAAGCCCATGGCGCGGTGCAAGGCGGGCAACCGGCCGGCGACTTTGTGCTGGGCAGCATGTACAGCACGGCGGCGATTCATTTGCCCAAGCTGCTGGCGCGTTACCACAAGGCGTATCCGATGGTGAACCTGCAGGTGCAGTCGGCCCCCAGTGGTGAGCTGCTGGAAGGCTTGATCACCGGGCGCCTGGATGCCGCGCTGGTGGACGGGCCGTTAACCTTGGCCACCCTCGATGGCGTCCCGCTGTGCGAAGAGCGCCTGCTGCTGATTTGCGAGGCGGATCACCCGCCCGTGCGTGGGCCGCAGGATGTTGCCGGCCGCTCGGTGTTCACTTTCCGACGCAGTTGTTCCTACCGGGCGCGTCTGGAAGCCTGGTTTTCCCACGACCGCGTGGCCATGGGCCGGGCCATCGAGATTGAGTCTTACCAGGGCATGCTGGCCTGCGTGATCGCCGGATCCGGGGTGGCGCTGATGTCGGAATCAATGCTCGACAGCTTGCCGGGCAAGGACAGCGTGTCCATTCATCCGTTGGCGGAGCCATTTGCCAGCGCCACCACCTGGTTGATGTGGCGTAAGGGCATGCTCGGCGCTAACCTCAATGCGTGGATTGACCTGCAGCAAGAGGGCAAGGTGCTACCGGAATCCGAAACCCGAGCGATCGCTTGAACGATCCGTCAGGATTTTGATCAATTCAGTAATAGTTCGTTGTGGTTTCGTTCAAGCAATATGTAGGACTTAAGACTACTATCTGTAGGAAGCGGCCACAGAATTCCAGCCGCTCGGCATTACCCCAAGGGGGCACCATGAAAGAGAAACTGCAAAACTGGCTGCACGACCTCGGCGTCGCACTCGGCTTGATCGAGCCACCGCTGCAACCGGTGCCAATCCGCACCGATGACGAGCAGCGTCGCCCGCGTCGCAGGTAAGTCCTGGAAAGCGCTCAAGCACGTTTGTTTGAGCGCGGTCAGGTGGTTTGCCTACCTATTGAAGTCATGATTGATCATGACCTGTCGCTGTGTACTTCTATTCTTCGTCTGGCCATGGCCGGACGTTTTCGTTTCTGGGATCTGGTGAGTTTCCCAAAACGCCTGCTTTCAGAAAACCCGTCAGGGTTTTGTTTAATAACGCCGCGGTGATACGGATAAGTCGTCCGAACGTGTACGCGTCCGTCAGGCTTTGGCTTTAAGCGTCGGAAGTGGACTACTTGTTTATCAGAGTTGACTGGCTTATTGAATTCTAAAGATCAGCGTAGGTTGAGTTCCATCACGAAAAGATTTGTATCGTTTGCATTTATGCATTCCCCCAACTTTATTCAGTTCCGCTCTCCGGGGCATGAGTAAGCCAGAACAGTTGGAGACAAAACTATGATGTACTCTTCCATTCCGCCAGTCGCCGCTTCACTTATCGCCACCACCGAAAATATCTTGCATATCGCACCTGCATCGAGAGGCTGGAAGGCTGACGCGCCCAGCAACGTAGTGTTTTTTCCTCCGACATTATCCAAGCAAGCTCTGCTTATACAGATCGGACTTCTGCGCCCATCAACCATCATTGTTGCAGACCAAGTTATCGATGCCGACATCATAGGCCAGTGGCGTATATCTCATCCATTTGGAAACCTCCATTTAGTCCGCCGTGGTGCGAGTCTGGATAAGGTGCGACTGGATCTTTGCGAGTCCCACAATATTCAAGTAATCAATACGCCAGGCATTAACGCGCCGCATGTCGCCGCCTATATTGCGCACTGGTTGACACTGGCGGATGGCTCCATGCCCCGTGAAATCTGTGTACTGGGATACGGCAATGTAGGGAAAGCGCTTGTTAAGTTACTGCTTGATCAAGATCCGGGTGTTCGGATCAAGGTGTTGGATCGACGTGATCGAGTAGCGGGCAATATCGGGAAAGCCTCCTCCGATTGTAGAGTCTCATTTGCCGCTGACTGGCTCGACGCGCTGGAGGGTGCCTATGCGGTCGCCGTATGCGTGTCCTTGAATGATGAATCCGCCCATCGCATAGATCGGACCCTCATTCAACGTATGCACAGACAGGCTCGCCTGGTCTGTGTCTCCAAGCCGGATGTCTTTAGCGATGATGCGTTGCAGGCCCTGGCAACGGCTGAAGACACTCAACTGGTGTTGGACTACGGCCCCCGGACATTGTATGCGTTCCGGATGCGCGCACAAGCGCTCGGCTGCTGTGTCTCCACGTGGCGCAACCCGGCGACGCTGACGACACAGGCGGCCACCACCGAAGCCTGCCATTGCGACCTCGACTATGCGGTCTCTGTGCAACTGAGCTTGATGGCCTTGCGCAGCCTTGTCAGGCGCGATCTTGCACACTCATTGGCGATCCCCTCTCAGCATGCTGATGCCGGTGCGCCGCGCGTGTCGATCATCGGCAGAGGTATCAACGGCCTGCTCCAAGCCGTGATGTTCCGCCTGGCGAATTATCAGGTCATGGTTTACGGAGGAAATCACGCGCGGGATGGCGCCAGTCACAAGCAGGTGAACATGCGTCATCTGTCAGCAACGGAGACGATTGCAAAGCCGCTGCATAACGATTATCTGACTCCCGGAAACCAGCACTTGGCCGTTGAGTGCAATCGAGCAGGCATCGAGCTGTTTGAAAAGCTCCTGGCCGACAACCCTTCGTTGGCGCGATTCGCGCGGTCGCGGATCGTACGCGCCTATGTGGACGGCGCCAGCGGCGTAGAGGCCGCGATCAGCGAGCAACGTGACATCGAAAACAGGCCTTGGCCGAGTGGCAAGCCGGGACGTGAACTGGCAGAGATCGGTCAACTGCAATTTCAGGCAACGTATGGCGTCCCTGGGGTATGTCGGGCGATTGAGGTGTCGGGCTACGATCTGGAGTTCAGCCATCTTATGGAGGAGATGGTGTCGCTTTTGCAGCGCTCCGGGGTTCAGTTCCTGCCCCAGCGCCTAAGCCCGGTTCAAATTGCTGATCTGAGTAGAGAGCACTTCGTCGTCACCGCCATGGGGGTAGAGGAGCCAGAGGTAGTTGCGATCATTGGCTGGTTTTTCAAGCTTCGCGCCGTTGGTCATGAAGGTGTCGAGATGCGCGGACTCAAGCTGCAGTACGATCTGCCAATCGGTGTCATGAATTGCCGGTTGGACGGGGACTGCATTCTTGTCTCCGGCGGGCAGGTTCCGCCCGATTCGACGCCGCAGTACAAGGAGCAGATACGGGCGGCGTGCCTGGCTGCTGTTTCTCGGCACTTTCCACAGTCCTACGCCAGGGCGATCGAACGTGGCGACTTGCAGCTTATCGAATGTGCCAGGCCCGGCACCGTGGATGGACTTTCAATCGTTCATTGGTCCGCCTACAACCGAATTGTGGCGGGGGCAACTTACGCGGCAGGTACAACCCAGGGATTGGTTTGGGCCTCTTTGGTCCAGGCCGTCATCCAGGCAAGAGCGCCGGCAGTTTCGGCAATGTGGGAATAAAAAAAACGGGTGCGACATCCGACGTCGCACCCGCTGAAGAAAGCTTCTTTCGACGGTTCTTTCAGATCGCCCGAGCGGCTGCAGCCTCCGGGCGACGCGACAGCAAGCTCACCACCACAAAACTCACCAGGCCCACGCCCAGGCTGTAGTAGATCGGCGTGTTGGCATCCAAACCATCCTTGATCATGAACACCAGCGCCGTCACAAAGCCCAGGGTCATGGAGGTGATCGCCCCGGACGTCGTCGCACGTTTCCAGAAAATCGCGCCGATCAGCGGGATCAACATACCGCCCACCAACAGGTTGTAAGCCAGGGTCAGTGCGCTGATTACGTCGTTTACCACCAGTGCGATGCCCAGCACGGCGATACCGGTCAGCAAGGTAAACAGGCGGTTGATCTTCAGGCTCGACTGTTTACCGCCCCGCAGGCGTGGCAGCAGGTCTTCGGTCAGTACGGTGGAGGCGGCGAGCAAGCCGGCACTGGCGGTGGACATCATCGCAGCCAGTGCGGCAGCGATTACCAGGCCGCGGATACCGTCGGGCAGCGAGACTTTGACGATGGCGGCAAACGCATTGTTGACGTTGTCCAGGTCCGGGATCAGTACATGGGCGGCCATGCCGATCAGCGCACAGGCCAGGCCGTAGAGGATGCAGTAGAAACCGGCGAATGTGCCTGCGTACTTGGCGACCTTTTCGTCACGGGCGGTGAACACCCGCTGCCAGATGTCCTGGCCGATCAGGATGCCGAAGAAGTAGATCATGAAGTAGGTGATGATGGTGTCCCAGCCGATTTCAGTGAAGCTGAAATTCGACGCGGGCAGCTTGGCCACCAGTTCATCCCAGCCGCCGACGCGGTACAGGCAGATCGGCAGCAGGATAAACATCAGGCCAACGGTCTTGATCACGAACTGCACGATGTCGGTCAGGGTCAGCGACCACATGCCGCCGATGGTCGAATACACCACCACCACGCCACCGCCTACCAATACCGAGATCCAGAACGGCAGGTCGAACAGCACTTGCAGCACGGTGCCGATGGCGAGGATCGAGGTCACGCCGATCATCAGCGCGTAGGCCAGCATGATCACCGCACTGGCCTGGCGGGCCATGGGGTTGTAGCGTTTTTCCAGGACCTGGGTCACGGTGAAGATTTTCAGCTTCAGCAGCGGCTTGGCCAGGAACAGGTTCAGCGCAATGATCCCGGCACCCAGCGCGGCGCATAGCCAGAAGCCGGAAATACCATGTACATAACCCAAGCGCACGGTGCCGACGGTAGACGCGCCGCCCAACACCGTGGCGGCCATGGTGCCCATGTACAGCGTCGGGCCAAGGTTACGGCCCGCCACCAGGTAATCTTCATGGGTCTTGGCGCGGCGCATGCCGTAGTAGCCGAGCACCAGCATGCCGGCGGCGTAGATGAGGACGACGAATAGATCTAAAGCCATGACGGCGGGTCTCCGATTATCTTTTTTATGTGGGGCTAAAGGGGGCTGTGTGGCGAGGGAGCTTGCTCCCGCTGGGCTGCGCAGCAGCCCCAATCCATTCCAGGCAATTCATCAGGCGGCCTCGCGACTGGTGCGCACTCGAACAGGAGCAAGCTCCCTCGCCACAGTCGGCCCGTAGACGGAAGCCGGTTCAGGAAAGACGCGAAGCAACGTCAGGTACACCAGCGAGGCCAGCCCAAGCGTCACCGGCAAGCTGATGTCGATGCCGTTGGCGAGGTTGCCCAGCGGCCCGACAAACTGTCCCGGCAAGTTGACGAAGCACAGGCCCACCAGCGCACTCGGGATCCAGGCCCCCAGGCCGCGCCAGTTCCAGCCATGGCTGAACCAGTAGCGCCCGCCGGTTTCGCCGCGAGTGAACACTTGCAGGTCATCCGGGCAGTAAAAGCCCCGGCGCACGATCAGGCCGATGATCATCATCACCATCCATGGGGTGGTGCAGGTGATGATCAGCACGGCGAAGGTCGACACGCTCTGCACCAGGTTGGCGGCGAAACGTCCGATAAAGATGAAGGCAATCGACATCACCCCAATCAGCAGCGTTGCCTTGACCCGCGACAGCAGGCGTGGGAACACGCTGGACATGTCCAGCCCGGTGCCATACAGCGAGGTGGTGCCGGTGGACATGCCGCCGATCACCGCGATCAGGCACACCGGCAGGAAGAACCAGCTCGGTGCCACCGCCAACAGGCCGCCGACATAGTTGTTGGATGCGATGTAGTCCGGTGCCTTGATCGCCACGATGGTCGCGGTGGCCAGGCCGAACAGGAACGGGATCAACGTCGCGATCTGCGCGAACACCACCGCCAGCATGATCCGCATCTTCGAGGTTTCCCGGGGGATGTAGCGCGACCAGTCACCGAGGAACGCCCCGAAGGAAATCGGGTTGCTCATGGCCACCAGTGCCGCACCGATAAACGCCGCCCAGAAACCGGTCTGGCCGAGGGCAACGGTGCCGGCGAAGTGACTGTCGAAAGCGGGTGCGAAGGCGAAGATGCCCAACAGGAACAGCAGGCTCGCCGCCCATACTGCAATGCGGTTGACCCACAGCATGAAGCGAAAGCCGTAGATGCACACCGTCAGTACCAGAATGGCAAACACGCCGTAGGCCAGGCCCAGGGTCAGGTCGGTTTCCGGCAAGCCCACCAGACGTTTCGCACCGCCCACCAGCGCATCGCCTGAACTCCACACCGACAGTGAGAAGAACGCGATAGCGGTCAGCAGTGACAGGAACGAGCCGACAATCCGCCCGTGCACACCAAAGTGCGCACCGGAAGACACGGCGTTATTGGTGCCATTGAGCGGGCCGAACAAGCCCATGGGCGCGAGGATCACCGCACCCACCAGCACGCCCAGCACAATCGCCCAGACGCCGGCCTGGAACGACAAGCCAAACAGCACCGGAAAGCTCCCCAGCACCGCAGTGGCAAAGGTGTTGGCACCGCCGAAAATAAGGCGAAACAAATCCTTCGGCCCGGCGGTACGTTCGTGGTCCGGGATCTGTTCGATGCCGTTGGTTTCTATGTTGCGAATACTGTTTTCGTTGTTTTTATTATTCATGATCTGCTCCGATCACATTGGCTAATGGGGCGGCAGCCCTTCCGGCATAGCGGACAAATGTTCGTGACAGGCCAGCCACAGGCCTTCTTTTTGTTGTGTGCGATCACCTTGTCGCTTGAAGACAATGGTCTCGCGTTCCTGGCTTAAGAATTGCTCCCCGTTCATGCGCAGCTCGGTGGCCACGTCATGCACAAATACCGCGACGTCACCGTGCAGGCTGACGAAAGCGTTGCTTGAGGAGCAGGACAGCACCTCAAACCCCTCGTCCCGGCGCCAGCTGTCCCACAACACCTGGTAGGCATCGCGACTCAGCAGCGGCTGGGGGAGGGTGTAGAACACGAAGCTGGCGTCGGCACTGAACGCACCGAAGTAGGCATCGCGGTCATTGCGGGCGAAGGCCGACACCAGGTCGGCCGCGGCTTTTAATACCTCGGCCTGGGCGCTCATCAGCGGTGCGCCACGCCCGGCAGTACGCAGAGCATTTCGTACAGCAGGTTGGCGCCGAGCAGCGAGGTGTTGCCGGTGGTGTCGTACGGCGGCGAAACTTCTACCAGGTCGCAACCAATCAGATCCAGGCCTTGGCAGCCACGGATGATTTCAATCGCCTGGATCGTGGTCAAGCCACCGATTTCCGGGGTGCCGGTGCCAGGCGCCCAGGCCGGGTCGATGCCGTCGATGTCGAAGCTCAGGTACACCGGGCCGCCGCCGACTTTCTCGCGCACTTCAGCCATCAAGGGGGCCAGGGAGTGGTGCCAGCATTCTTCGGCCTGGACCACACGGAAGCCCTGTTTGCGGCTCCAGTTGAAGTCTTCGGCGGTGTAGCCCTGGGCGCGCAGGCCGATTTGCACCACCCGGTCGCAATCCAGCAAGCCTTCTTCCACGGCGCGGCGGAAGGTGGTGCCGTGGGCGATTTTCTCGCCGAACATATGGTCGTTGACGTCAGCGTGGGCATCGATGTGCACCAGCCCGACCTTGCCGTGTTTCTTGTGGATCGCCCGCAGGATCGGCAGGGTGATGGTGTGGTCGCCACCCAGGGTCATCGGGATCACGTTGTGTTCGAGGATCTCGTCGTAGGCTTCTTCGATGATGCGCACGGCGTCCAGCAGGTTGAAGGTGTTGATCGCCACGTCGCCGATGTCGGCAACCGACAGCGAGTCAAACGGCGCGGCGCCGGTGGCCATGTTGTAAGGGCGGATCATCACCGATTCAGCGCGGATTTCCCGCGGCCCGAAACGGGTGCCGGCACGCAGGGAGGTGCCGATATCCAGGGGCACACCGACAAAGGCGGCGTCCAGGCCCTTGGCCGATTGCAGATGGGGAAGACGCATCATGGTGGCGATGCCGGCGAAGCGCGGCATTTCGTTGCCGCCCAGTGGTTGGTGGAAAATCTTGTCCACGGGATTGCCTCATCGTTGTGTTTATTAGAGGCCGATTCTGCGAAATGCACGGGAAGGGAAGAATCGGCAGGGGCAAATACTTAGTTCAGATTTTTCTAAACTAATGCCTGAGGTAAACTCGGTTCAAATGTGGGAGCGGGCTTGCTCGCGAATACGGTGTGTCAGTCACGGAGGGTTCGATTGATCCACCGCATTCGCGAGCAAGCCCGCTCCCACAGGTTTTATGCTTGCCTCTGGAGAGCCCATGGCCAACGCCTTGCCCGACCTGAAACTCCTGCGCATCTTCGTCAGCGTCGTGCGGCACCAGGGTTTCGCCAATGCCCAGCACGAACTCAACCTGTCGACCTCGGCCATCAGCACTTACATGAGCCAATTGGAAGCCGCGTTGGGCCTGGTGCTGTGCCATCGCGGCCGGGGCGGGTTCAGCCTGACCAGCAAGGGCGAGCTGTTCCATCAGGAAACCCTGCGCCTGCTGGGCGAGCTGGAAGGCTTCGAGCAATACGCCGCCGCGCTCAAAGGCGAACTACGCGGCACCCTGAAACTCGGCGTACTCGACTCCACCGTCAGCGACAAGGCCTTGCCGTTTGCCGAAGTGATCGGCGCCTACAGCCAGGAACACCCGGCGGTGCATTTGCACCTGTCGGTGATGAGTCCTTACGAGTTGCAGCTCGGCGTCCAGGACAATCGCCTGGACCTGGCCATCGGTGCGTTTTCCAACCGGATGAGTGGGCTGATCTACATGCCGCTGTACCGTGAACAGCACTGGCTGTATTGCAGCACCCGTCACCCGTTGTTCAACGAGCGGCGCATTCCCGAACAGGTGATCACCCAGCAACGCATGGTCGGTCGTGGTTACTGGAGCCAGGCCGAACTCGCGCGTCACGGCTTCAAGCACAGCGCAGCCACCGTGGAAAGTATGGAGGCGCAATTGATCCTGGTGCTGTCCGGCGCCTATATCGGGTACTTGCCGGAACATTACGCTCAGGCCTGGGCCGACAAGGGAGACTTGCGGGTGCTGCTGCCGGCGACCTTTGGTTACCAGGCGCCGTTCTCGATGATCATGCGCCGGGGTCGCAGCCGCGAGCCGTTGATCCAGACCTTCCGCGATTTACTCAAAGCCCAGCTCAATCAGGCCTGAAAACCCATGTCCAGACCCCAATGCCCCCGCTGCCTGCGGCCCATCACCCATTGCCTGTGCGCGCTGATCCCCAGCCTGGATAGCCGCACCCGCGTGTTGCTGTTGCAGCATCCGAGCGAGGTCAATCACGCCTTGAACACAGCGCGGTTGGCGGCGCTGGGGTTGGTGAATGCGCAGTTGGTGGTGGGGGAGGTGTTTGAGGATTTGCAGGCGTTGTTAAATCCGCCGGGGTATCAGCCGCGATTGTTATTCCCTGCCGAGGATGCACAACCGTTGCAAGCCTACACGCCATCCGACGAACCGTTGCTGCTGGTAGTGCCGGACGGCACCTGGCGCAAGGCGCGCAAGTTGCTGCACCTCAATCCGTTGTTGGCAGCATTGCCAAGAGTGACGCTGGCGGAAGGCGCCGTGTCCCGTTACCGGCTGCGCAAAGCGCCGGGCCCCGGGGCATTGTCGACGGTGGAGGCCATTGTGCAGGCGTTGCAGGTGCTTGAAGCCCCGACCTTATTTGAGCCGTTATTGAAACCATTTGAGGCGCTGATCGACGGGCAAATTGCCGCGATGGGGCAGGAAGTGTACCGACGCAACCACGGCACGCAATCTCCGTAGCAGTTGTCGAGCGCCAGCGAGGCTACGTCTGCCGCACCGCCGCTCTCGCGCCAGGCAAAGGACTGCGCCGCCCCCGACGCAGCCTCGCGGGGGCTCGACAGCTGCTACACAAAAACATCGGGTGTGTCTCACTACGTGTTTGCGGGCTCTAGATTCTGCTTATTCTATTAAGCCATAAGCACCACACTTTGCGTGATATGGCCCGCCAGCCTTTCCCGGTATGATGGTCGCCCCCGCAGTCTGGATTGCGAATACGCCATGACCTTGCAGTACCCCACCATCGCCGATTGCGTCGGCAACACCCCGCTGGTCCGCTTGCAGCGCCTGCCGGGCAATACCAGCAATACCTTGTTGCTCAAGCTCGAAGGGAATAACCCGGCCGGTTCGGTCAAGGACCGCCCGGCGTTGTCGATGATCACCCGCGCCGAGTTGCGTGGGCAGATCAAGCCCGGCGACACCCTGATCGAAGCCACCTCCGGTAATACCGGGATTGCCCTGGCCATGGCTGCGGCGATCAAGGGCTACAAGATGGTCCTGATCATGCCCGACAACGGCAGCGCCGAGCGCAAGGCGGCGATGACCGCCTATGGCGCCGAGTTGATCCTGGTCACCCAGGAAGAAGGCATGGAAGGTGCTCGCGACCTCGCCGAGCGTATGGCCGCCGAAGGCCGTGGCCTGGTGCTGGACCAGTTTGCCAACGGCGACAACCCCGAGGCGCACTACACCACCACCGGCCCGGAAATCTGGCGCCAGACCCAGGGCACCATCACTCACTTCGTGAGTTCGATGGGCACCACCGGCACCATCATGGGCAACTCGCGCTACCTCAAGGAGCAGAATCCCGAGATCCAGATCGTCGGCCTGCAACCGATGGAAGGCTCGGCGATCCCGGGGATCCGTCGTTGGCCCGAAGAGTACTTGCCGAAGATCTACAACGCCGCTCGCGTTGATCGCATCATCGACATGGCCCAGCGTGAAGCCGAAGACACCACCCGCCGGTTGGCCCGTGAAGAAGGCATCTTCTGCGGCGTGTCGTCCGGTGGTGCCGTGGCCGGGATGTTGCGCTTGTCCCAGGAGTTGGAAAACGCGGTGATCGTCGCGATCATCTGTGACCGTGGCGACCGTTACCTGTCGACCGGCATTTTCGACGCGTCCAACTGATGGCCAAGCACGAGAGAGGCCTGCGCTTCCAACCGACGGGCGGCAGCCGCGCCCCGCAGATTCCTGTAGGCAAGAAGCAGCGCCTGACCATCGAACGTCTGGCCAATGACGGCCGTGGCATCGTGTTCTTTGAAGGCCGCACCTGGTTTGTAGTGGGTGCGCTGGCCGGCGAAGAGGTGGAAGCGCGGGTGTTGGGCGCCCACGGCAAAGTGGTCGAGGCCCGCACCGAGCGCGTATTTACCGCCAGCGAACTGCGCCGTCCGGCACCCTGTGTGCACGCCGGCCGTTGCGGCGGTTGCAGCCTGCAACACTTGCCCCATGACGAACAACTTGCCCTGAAACAGCGCATGCTCGCCGAGCAATTATCCCGTGTGGCCGGTGTCGAACCCCAGGAATGGGCCGCGCCTTTGAGCGGGCCGGAATTCGGCTATCGCCGCCGCGCCCGCGTGGCCGTGCGCTGGGATGCCAAGGCGAAGAAACTTGAAGTCGGCTTTCGCGCCGTGGCCAGCCAGGACATCGTCGCCATCGACGATTGCCCGGTGCTGGTACAGGCCTTGCAGCCGATCATGCAGCGGTTGCCAAACATGCTGCGACGCTTGAGCAAACCTCAGGCGTTGGGGCACGTGGAGTTGTTCAGCGGGTCGTCGATCGCCGTGCTGTTGCGACACATGGCGCCCTTGTCCGAAGCGGACCTGACGATCCTGCAGGAATTTTGTACTTTTCATGAAGCGCAATTGTGGCTGCATGGAGAGGGTCAGCCGCAACCCTTCGAACCGGACCAGGCCTTGGGCTATCGTCTGGAACAGTGGGATCTGCAGTTGGCGTACCGCCCGGGAGACTTCGTGCAGGTCAACGCCGGGGTCAACGCGGCGATGGTCGCCCAGGCCCTGGAATGGCTGGCGCCAAAGCCCGATGAGCGGGTACTGGATTTGTTTTGTGGCTTGGGCAACTTCGCCTTGCCGCTGGCCCGCCAAGTGCGGGAAGTGGTGGCGGTGGAAGGCGTGCAGGCCATGGTGGACCGGGCGGCACACAATGCCGTCAGCAATAATTTGCATAATGTGCAGTTTTTTCAGGCCGATTTGTCTCAGCCTTTGACCGACGCGGAGTGGGCCAAACAGGGCTTTTCTGCGGTACTCTTGGACCCACCCCGCGATGGTGCCCTGGAGGCTGTGCGCAAGCTCGCTACCCTGGGGGCTGATCGCCTGGTGTATGTGTCCTGCAATCCGGCAACGCTGGCGCGGGACACGGTCGAGTTGGTCAAGCAAGGCTACCGGCTAAAACGTGCCGGGATCCTCGACATGTTTCCCCAGACGGCCCATGTCGAGGCCATGGCGTTATTTGAAGCGGGCTAGGATGCCCGTTTAATCCGACTGGCCTGCATCTCCTGGGCCTGTGACCTGCCAGGGAGCGTGCACAAGCTTTTTTTGTAAAGCAGGTCAGCGATGATTTTGACGCACTAAAAGGTGCGTCGTAGGGAAGGTAAGCAAGATGGTACAGGTGAGAGCACACCAGCCGATCAACACCGACGGCAGTATCAATCTCGAGGCATGGCTGGATCATGCCATCAGTGTCGACCCGGCACTGGACCGTGAAGCCTTGAAAGCAGCCTGCGAGTTCGCTCGTGAGTCTGAACAGCAAGACAATGCGGCCAAGAACCTGTGGGCCGAAGGCACTTCAAGCTTTCGCACCGGGTTGGAAATAGCCGAGATCCTCGCCGATCTCAAGCTCGATCAGGATTCGTTGATTGCAGCGGTGCTGTATCGCGGCGTGCGCGAAGGGCATATTCAGTTGCCCACCGTCAGCCAGCGTTTCGGCACCGTGGTGGCCAAGCTGATCGACGGCGTGCTGCGCATGGCGGCGATCAGTGCCAGCCTCAGCCCGCGCCAGTCCATGGTGCTGGGCACCCAGGGCCAGGTGGAAAACCTGCGCAAGATGCTGGTGGCGATGGTCGACGACGTACGTGTCGCCCTGATCAAGCTGGCCGAACGCACCTGCGCGATTCGTGCGGTGAAAACCGCCGACGACGAAAAGCGCAACCGCGTCGCCCGCGAGGTGTTCGACATCTACGCGCCCCTGGCCCACCGCCTGGGCATCGGCCATATCAAGTGGGAACTGGAGGACTTGTCCTTCCGTTACCTCGAACCCGATCAATACAAACAGATTGCCACGCTGCTCCATGAGCGGCGGCTGGACCGTGAGCGTTTCATCGCCGACGTGATGAGCCAGTTGCGCACGGAGTTGCAGGCCACCGGCGTTGAAGCCGACATCAGCGGCCGGGCCAAACACATCTATTCCATCTGGCGCAAAATGCAGCGCAAGGGCCTGGCCTTCAGCCAGATCTACGACGTGCGCGCCGTGCGTGTGCTGGTGCCGGAAATGCGCGACTGCTACACCGCGCTGGGTATCGTGCACACGCTGTGGCGGCACATCCCCAAGGAATTCGACGACTACATCGCCAACCCCAAGGAAAACGGTTACCGCTCGTTGCACACGGCAGTGATCGGCCCCGAGGGCAAGGTGCTGGAAGTGCAGATTCGTACCCATGCGATGCACGAAGAAGCGGAGCTGGGTGTATGCGCTCACTGGCGCTACAAGGGCACCGACGTCAAGGCCGGGTCCAACCAGTACGAAGAGAAAATCTCCTGGTTGCGCCAGGTGCTGGAATGGCACGAAGAGCTGGGCGACATCGGCGGTTTGGCCGACCAGTTGCGGGTGGACATCGAACCCGATCGGGTCTACATCTTCACCCCCGACGGCCACGCGATCGACCTGCCCAAGGGCGCCACGCCGCTGGATTTTGCCTACCGCGTGCACACCGAGATCGGCCACAACTGCCGTGGCGCGAAGATCAACGGGCGCATCGTACCGCTCAACTACAGCCTGCAGACCGGTGAACAGGTCGAGATCATCACCAGCAAGCACGGTACGCCGAGCCGCGACTGGCTGAACCCGAACCTGGGCTACATCACCACGTCCCGGGCGCGGGCGAAGATCGTCCACTGGTTCAAGTTGCAGGCGCGCGACCAGAACGTCGCCGCCGGCAAGACCTTGCTCGAACGCGAATTGGCGCGTCTTGGCCTGCCGCAGGTGGACTTCGACAAGCTGGCCGAAAAAGCCAACATGAAGATCGCCGAAGACATGTTTGCCGCCCTCGGTGCTGGCGATCTGCGCCTGGCGCAGTTGGTGAATCTGGCCCAGCAACTGGTTGAGCCGGAGCGTGGCAGCGAGCAACTGGAACTGATCCCGCGTAAAGCCACCGGCTACAAGCCCGGCAAGCGCGGCGATATCCAGATCCAGGGCGTGGGCAACCTGATGACGCAAATGGCTGGCTGCTGTCAGCCGTTGCCGGGCGACGCTATCGTCGGTTACATCACTCAGGGGCGCGGGGTGAGCATTCACCGGCAGGACTGTGCCTCGGTGTTGCAATTGGGCGGGCGCGAGCCGGAGCGGATTATCCAGGTCAGTTGGGGCCCGGTGCCGGTGTTGACCTATCCGGTGGACATCGTCATCCGTGCCTACGACCGTTCCGGCCTGCTGCGCGACGTGTCGCAGGTGCTGCTCAATGAGCGGATCAACGTGCTGGCGGTCAACACCCGCTCGAACAAAGAGGACAACACTGCGTTGATGTCCCTGACCATCGAGATTCCGGGGCTGGACGCGTTGGGTCGGTTGCTGGGGCGTATTTCCCAGTTGCCGAACATCATTGAGACCCGGCGTAATCGCACGCCCTAAATCGGGAGCGCTTTACTGTAGGAGCGAGCTTGCTCGCGAAGGAGGTCAACGATAACGCGTGCTTTCTGGATAAACGCGTCGTTGCTGAGTTTTTCGCGAGCAAGCTCGCTCCTACAGGGGGTGATAAAGAGACTGACTGATGTATTCACTTGAAGACCTGCTGCACCTGATGAACCGCCTGCGCGACCCGCAATACGGTTGCCCGTGGGACATCAAGCAAACCTACGCCACCATCGTCCCCCACACCCTGGAAGAAGCCTACGAAGTCGCCGACGCCATCGAGCGCGGGGATTTTGATCACCTGCAAGGTGAGCTGGGCGACCTGTTATTCCAGGTGGTGTATTACAGCCAGCTGGCGCGGGAAGAAGGGCGCTTTGAATTCGCCGGGGTGATCGACAGCATTACCCGCAAGTTGATTCGCCGTCACCCGCATGTGTTCCCTACGGGTGACTTGTACGCGCCGCTGGATATCCCGCAGTTAAGCGAAGAGCAGGTCAAGCAGCGCTGGGAAGAGATCAAGGCCGAGGAGCGTGCGGAAAAGTCCGACGCGCCACAGCAATTGTCCCTGCTGGATGACGTACCCACGGCCTTGCCGGCGCTGTCCCGCGCCGCCAAATTGCAAAAGCGCGCCGGGCAGGTGGGGTTCGACTGGCCGGCCGCGTTGCCGGTGGTGGATAACGTGCGCGAAGAGCTGGATGAAGTGCTGGAGGCCATGGCCGATAACGACCCGGCAGCCATCGCGGATGAGGTGGGTGACCTGCTGTTTGCGGCGGTCAACCTGGCCCGTCACCTCCAGGTCGACCCGGAAGCGGCCCTGCGTTTAGCCAACGCCAAATTCGAACGACGTTTCCGATTTATCGAACAGGCATTGCGCGAGACCCACCGTCCCATAGAAGATTGCACCCTCGAAGAGTTGGACGCCCTGTGGGGCGAAGCCAAACGCCAGGAAAAGAATCTGTCCAGCTGCGGCTGAGCCGTTGCCCAAGTGAGTAAGCACCATGAGCATTTCCCTTCGCGACCAGTTGCTCAAAGCAGGCCTGGTCAACCAAAAGCAGGCCAAGCAGGTCGGCAAAGAGAAACAGAAACAGCAGCGCCTGGTGCATAAAGGCCAGGTTGCAGCCGACGATAGCCAGGCGCGCCTGGCCATCGAAGCGCATGCCGAGAAGGTCAAGCGCGACCAGGAGTTGAACCGTCAGCAGCAGGAAAAAGCCGAGGCCAAGGCCCGCGTTGCCCAGGTCAAGCAACTGATCGAAACCTCGCGCCTGCCCAAGTTGACCACTGAGGACTACTACAACTTCGTGGACGACAAGAAGGTCAAGCGCCTGTCGGTCAACACGCTGATGCGCAACAAGCTGAGCAACGGCTCCCTGGCGATCGTGCATCACGGTGGCGGTTACGAGGTGATCCCGCGCGAAGCCGCGCTGAAGATCCAGGAGCGGGCGCCGGAGCGTATCGTCCAGATGAACGTCCTGACCGAAAGCCAGGTGCCGGATGAGGATGATCCGTACGCCGCCTACCAGATCCCTGATGACCTGATGTGGTAAGGCCTTTTGTGGCGAGGGGGCTTGTCCCCCGTTGGGGTGCGGAGCACCCCCAGGCTCCCAACCCCCAAAAACACAAACCCCGCTCAAAAGGCGGGGTTTGTGTTTTCAGATACTCCAGCTGCGTGGGGCTGGCTACCTAAAGGATTTCAGAATTTCAGGAGCTTTGCGCCTGGCGTTTCATCTCAAGGGTCTCGAGCTCGTTTTTATAATTATGAGCTTCGGTCTCGTCGTGAAACATGCCGACCAGCAGGTCTTGCTGGTGTACATCCCAGATGTGAATCCCGTGGGCTACTGCTTCATGGGACATATGTTCATCGTCGCGTTCAGTTACTTTTACAGTCATCTGCTTGCTCCAATCTCTGGTTGATCTGCGGCAAGGCGTCGCAGGCCTTTGTTATATGATTTGTTAGCTTGCTAAGTAAATAACCAGGAATTGCAACACACCTTTACAGAAATGGAAGTAATCGCCCGAGCCTACGGAAACCGCGACATTGCGTCGCAGGGCGCTGAGTTATATGACAAAAGTTTCATGTTGGCGTCAGGCGACAGGCGAAAAAAAGCCCCGCATGCGCGAGGCTCTTTCACTGTGCTGAGGATCAGCTGCCTTTGACAGCCTTGCCGTCAACGGTACCGTCTTGCAGCATGATGTTGTATTCCTTGCCGTCGGTCTCGACCTGGCGCAGGGCAACCAGGATGCCGCCCCAGTCCTTGGCAAACCACATTTGGGTAATGCGTTTGCTTTGAGTCGGGTCACGCACGCGCTCGACCTTGATTGCATCGATGGAGCCGGCTTTGGTCTGGACCTTTTCCGGGCCGATCACGCGGAAGTCGTAGGTATCGACATCAGTGCCTTCGACGACGTTGTAGCTCATGCTTTTCTTGCCGGCTGCCACATCGCGCTGCAGTGCCAACTGGTAGGTCGACTTATCGAGCATGCCGCTTTGAAGGGCCACGTTGACCGGGTCCTTGTTTTCAAAACCGGTGACTTTCTTGGCCGTCTGATCGAAGTCGAGGTTGATCTTCTTCGTCTTGCCCAGGCCGCCGCGTTCGAAGGTGTAGCTCACCGGCTGCAGGGCATCGTTGTCGAAGCGAATCACGCTGGTTTCAGTCAGGCTGGCGATCATCATCGAAGCCTTGAAATTCAAGGTCCAGCTGCCGTTGTCATTTTTGGTCAGGCTGCGTTCTGCCGAACCACTCATGGGCAACTGTTTCCAGTCGGCGGTGTAGCTGGCGGAGAAAGGGTGAAGGTCTGCCGCTTGCACGGCAGGCAGGGCGAACAGCGCAAAGGCGAAGAGCAGGGCGCGACGCATAAAGTCTCCTAGGTTCGAATCAAGTGGCCGCTGGCCGCAAGTAACTGACCGTCCAATAATGCACCGTGGTCGCCAAGAATCAACCGCCCCTCAGCGAACCAGCGAACAGCCAGCGGGTAAATCCTGTGTTCCTGGGTGTGAACCCGTTGCGCAAGTGTCTGCGCAGAGTCCTCAGACTCTACCGGAACTACTGCCTGTACGACCAGAGGCCCGCCATCGAGTTCCTCGGTAACAAAGTGCACGCTGCAGCCGTGCTCGGTGTCGCCGGCCTCAAGGGCACGCTGGTGGGTGTGTAACCCTTTGTATTTGGGCAGCAGGGACGGGTGGATATTCAGCAGGCGCCCGTTGTAGTGGCGCACGAAGTCAGCGCTGAGAATGCGCATGAAGCCGGCCAGTACCACGAGTTTGGGATTGAAGGCGTCGATCAGTTCGATCAAGGCGCTGTCGAAGGCCTCGCGGCCTTCGAAAGCCTTGTGATCCAGGGAGCGGGTGTCGATACCCGCGTCCCTGGCGCGTTGCAGGCCGTAGGCGTCGCTGCGGTTGGAGATCACCGCAGCGATGCGCACCGGGCTGTCGCCGGTGCGCGTGCTATCGATCAGGGCCTGCAAGTTACTGCCGGTGCCGGAGAGCAGCACCACGACATCACAGGTTGCAGGCATCAGTGCGCCTTAAGGTTCTTCAGTTCAACCTGAGCCGCGCCTTCAGGAGCGGTGGCGATCTGACCGATGACCCAAGGCTGCTCGCCGGCTTCACGCAGGACGTTCAGCGCGGTTTCAACGTGCTCTTGAGCCACGCAGATGACCATACCCACGCCGCAGTTCAGCACGCGGTGCATCTCGGTTTCGTTGACGTTGCCTTTCTCTTGCAGCCAGTCGAAGACTGCCGGGCGCTGCCAGCTGGCGACGTCGACAATCGCCTGGGCGCCTTTAGGCAGTACGCGCGGAATGTTGTCCAGCAGGCCGCCACCGGTGATGTGGGCCATGGCCTTGACGGCGCCGGTGTCCTTGATCAGCTTGAGCAGCGGCTTCACGTAGATGCGGGTCGGGGCCATCAGCAGGTCGGTCAAAGGCTTGCCGTCGAGCTGGATGGTTTCGATGTCGGCACCGGACACTTCGATGATCTTGCGGATCAGCGAGTAGCCGTTGGAGTGCGGGCCGGACGATGGCAGGGCCAGCAGGGCGTCACCGGCAGCGACTTTGGAGCCGTCGATGATTTCGGATTTTTCGACAACGCCGACGCAGAAACCGGCCAGGTCGTAGTCTTCGCCTTCGTACATGCCTGGCATTTCAGCGGTTTCACCACCGACCAGGGAGCAGCCGGACAGTTCGCAGCCAGCGCCAATGCCGGTAACCACTTGGGTCGCGGTCTCGACGTTGAGCTTGCCGGTGGCGTAGTAGTCAAGGAAGAACAGCGGCTCGGCGCCACACACCACCAGGTCGTTGACGCACATGGCAACCAGGTCGATGCCGATGCTGTCGTGCTTGTTCAGGTTCAGTGCCAGGCGCAGCTTGGTGCCCACACCGTCGGTGCCGGAGACCAATACAGGCTGCTTGTAGCCGGCCGGGATCTCGCAGAGGGCGCCAAAACCGCCCAGGCCGCCCATGACTTCGGGGCGCGCAGTGCGCTTGGCGACGCTCTTGATGCGTTCGACCAATGCTTCACCGGCGTCGATGTCTACACCGGCGTCCTTGTAGCTCAGGGAGGGTTGCTTGCTCATGATCCAGGCCTTTAGGGGGGATTCAGGGGTAACGACCGAATGCGGCGGGAATACCGAAACCTGAAGTTTCAGCATGGCCTGCCATTGACGGTCTGCGAAGGCGCGCGATTTTATCAGGCTTGAGGGGCAGCGGCCATCCTCGGGCCGACGGGCTGGGGCAATAGCTGTTAAAAAAATCGCTAATCGGCTCGGTCACGGGCCGTATTAAGGTATAGCCTTTAACTCGCTATCGTTATGACAGTACAAAAACTTACCGAGGCCCTGTGAATGTTTTGCCGGTCGCTGTGGTCACAGCCTTGCTCAACAGTGTTCACGCGGTCTGTTCCAACCGCTTATTTGTCGTTCGGGAATCTTCTTTCATGGGTCTGAGTAAATATTTTTTTGTAGGCTGCTTGTCGTTGGTCAGCCTGGCGAGTCATGCCGAAACCCTCAATGGCCTTTATCAAGTGCTGGAGCCAGTCAGCAGCCAATCTCCCCAGGAGCGTGACCAGGCTACCCAGCGTGCCCTGCAAACCCTGGTGATCCGCCTGACCGGCGACGCCAAGGCCGCCGATGGCCCGGGCCTGGCGGCGATTCGCAAGGACCCGCAACAGATCATCAGCCAATACGGCTACGACGCCGGCCCTCCGGAAAGCCTGCAAGTGGATTTCGACCCCGTCAGTACCGATCGCGCCTTGCGTGGTGCGGGCCTGGCGCTGTGGGGCAGCAATCGGCCGTCGATCCTCGGTTGGTGGTTGAACGACTCCGTCGACGGCAGCAGCCTGGTGGGTGATGGCCAGGCCGTCGCCCAACCGCTGCGTCGCGCGGCCCAGCACCGTGGTTTGCCTTTGCGCCTGCCGCTGGGTGACCTGGACGAACAAATCGTCGCCACTGCCCCGAATCTTGAAAGCCCCGACGCCACGCCGCTGCGTGCCGCGTCCGAACGTTACGGCGCCGACGCCTTGCTGGCGGTGCATGCCCGCGAAGACGGCGGCCAATGGTCGGCCAAATGGCGCCTGTGGCTGGGGGATAAAAGCGAGCAGGGCACCGCCACCGGTACTGACACCGCTGCGCTGGCCGACGCCGTGCTGCTGGCTGTCAGCGAACGCCTGGCACCGCGCTTTGCGGTCAAGGCCGGTGCTTCCACCAGCGATCAGTTGCTGGAAGTGCAGGGCATGAACCTGGAGCATTACGCCGCCCTGGGTCATTTGCTGGAGCCGTTTGGGGCCCAGCCGGTGCGGGTGGATGGCAGTCGTATCGTCTATCGTGTGAATGGCAGCGCCGAGCAGTTGCGCACCCAGTTGAGCCTGGCCAAGTTGCAGGAAATCCCGGCGGGTGAAGCGCCGGCTCCGCAGCCGGTGGTGGAAGGCGCGCAACCGGCACCGGTCGAGCCGACGCCGCAGCTACGTTTTCATTGGTAAGCGGTCTTCCTTCTTATATAGAAGCAGGAAGCAAATAATAGAGGGAGTGGTTTATGGCGGATACGCGTCGTTGGGTGTGGCTTGGCGGGATTGTCCTGCTGTGCGTTTTTGTGTTCCTGCTGCATTCGATCCTGACGCCGTTCCTGGTCGCGTTACTGCTGGCCTACCTGTTCGATCCCGTGGTGGATCGCCTGGAAAAGATCGGCCTGTCCCGTACCTGGGGCGTGGTGGCGGTGTTTGCGTTGTTCACCTTGATCATCACGGCGTTGGTGTTGGTGCTGGTGCCGATGCTGGCCAAGCAGTTGTTCAAGCTCTATGAACTGGCGCCGCAGATGCTCGACTGGCTGCAACACACGGCCATGCCGTGGGCGCAGGCCAAGCTGGGGCTGGCAGACGGGTTCTGGAAGTTTGACAAGGTCAAGGCCGCCATCAGCGAGCACATGGGCCAGACCACTGACATCGTCGGCGTGGTGTTGAGCCAGGCGACGGCTTCGAGCCTGGCGCTGATTGGTTGGCTGACCAACCTGGTGCTGATCCCGGTAGTGGCGTTCTACCTGCTGCGGGACTGGGACATCATGATGGCCAAAATCCGCGGCCTGCTGCCGCGGGACCGCGAGGAGCGCATCGTCTCCCTGGCCGGAGAGTGTCATGAGGTGCTCGGCGCCTTCGTCCGTGGCCAGTTGCTGGTAATGCTGGCGCTGGGGATCATCTATGCGGCGGGGCTGATGGCTATCGGCCTGGAGCTGGGGTTGTTGATCGGCCTGATCGCCGGTTTGGCGGCCATCGTGCCGTACATGGGCTTTGTGATCGGGATTGGTGCGGCGCTGGTGGCCGGGCTGTTCCAGTTCCACGGCGACCTGTACCCGATGCTCGGGATTGTCGCGGTGTTCATGGTCGGCCAGGCCCTGGAAGGCATGGTGCTGACGCCGTTGCTGGTGGGGGACCGGATCGGTCTGCACCCAGTGGCAGTGATCTTTGCGATCCTGGCGGGCGGCGAGTTGTTCGGCTTCACCGGCATCCTGCTGGCGCTGCCGGTGGCGGCGGTGATCATGGTGCTGGTGCGCCATGTGCACGACCTGTACAAGGACTCGGACATGTACGCCGGGGTCGAGGATCCGGAGTTATAACCGCATCATCACAAACCCGGCTCAAGGCCGGGTTTGTCGTTTATCGGCTCTGGCGTTTCGCCATTGCGTCAAACAATCTTCACCAAATCCAACAAGTTAACGCAAACCTTTGATTTTGCTTGTGGTCTGCTGCATTGTGCGCCCGGCGTCACGGGTATAAACTTTGCAAACTTTACACAGAGGTCACTAACGGTTCGATTGGAGCCGTTCAGTCAGCATGAAACCGATTCAGCTGCCCCTAGGTGTGCGTCTGCGTGACGACGCTACCTTTATCAATTACTACCCAGGCGCCAATGCCGCTGCACTCGGCTATGTCGAGCGGCTCTGCGAAGCCGACGCCGGGTGGACCGAAAGCCTGATCTACCTCTGGGGCAAGCATGGCGTGGGGCGTACCCACTTGTTACAGGCCGCTTGCCTGCGCTTCGAGCAGATGGGGGAGCCGGCAGTTTACTTGCCGCTGGCGGAGCTGCTGGACCGTGGTATCGAGATCCTCGACAACCTTGAGCAATACGAACTGGTTTGTCTGGACGACTTGCACGCGGTAGCGGGGCGGGCGGATTGGGAAGAGGCGCTGTTCCATCTGTTCAACCGCTTGCGTGACAGTGGCCGGCGTTTGTTGATTGCCGCGTCCACCTCGCCACGTGAGTTGCCGGTGAAGCTGGCCGACTTGAAGTCGCGGCTGACCCTGGCGCTGATCTTCCAGATGCGCCCGTTGTCCGACGAAGACAAACTGCGTGCCCTGCAACTGCGTGCGTCTCGCCGCGGGTTGCACCTGACCGACGAGGTCGGGCATTTTATCCTCACTCGCGGCACCCGCAGCATGAGTGCACTGTTCGACTTGCTCGAACAGCTCGATCAGGCCTCCTTGCAGGCCCAGCGCAAGCTGACCATCCCCTTCCTGAAGGAAACCCTCGGCTGGTAGCCAGCCCTTTGAAATCGCGGCTTTCGGCAAATTCCAGGCGCCAGAAAACCTGCATTTGAGCCATTTTGGCCATGCAAATGGGGGCTATAGGGTGTTAAGGGCTTAGATGTCATAGTTCAAACAAGAAGTCACATAGATCACGATTGAATTTGCAAATCGATGTGATAGAAGGCATAGTCTCGGCTTCTTTACACATCAGCCACGGTCGTGCCCATGCTAAATCGCTTCGCACCCCTCGTGCCTCTCGCACTCGTTACCCTGTTGTTTGGTTGCGCCACCCACACTCAAAACGTGGCTGAGCAGCAAAAACCAGCACAACAGTCCCAGGCAAAATTCGTTGCGTCGCAGTCTTCCACTGTTTACCAGGAAGAAATCGCAACTGAAAAAGAACTCGCCGACTTCGCCGGCAGCAAGCCTTACCAGCTTCCAGTTCTGGCCGACAGCATTCTCGAACGTGGCATGTCCCTGATCGGTACCCGTTACCGTTTCGGCGGTACCTCTGAAGCCGGTTTCGACTGCAGCGGTTTCATCGGCTACCTGTTCCGCGAGGAAGCCGGCATGAATCTGCCGCGTTCCACCCGCGAAATGATCAACGTGGATGCACCGTTGGTCGCGCGGAACAACCTCAAACCCGGTGATCTGCTTTTCTTTAGTACGGCTGGTCGCGGTCGTGTCAGTCACGCCGGTATCTACCTGGGCGACAACCAGTTTATCCACTCCAGCAGCCGCCGCAGCGGTGGTGTGCGAGTCGACAACCTGGGTGACAGCTACTGGAGCAAAACCTTCATCGAAGCCAAGCGCGCCCTGGCGATGGCCCCGACTACCGTTACCGCTAGCAAGTAAAGTTAAAGTGATACTTGAAGTTTGACGTGTAAGCGCTAGAATCCCTGGACATTGTTGTAAATCGACCGCGCGAGCTTTGCTTGCGCGTTCTGTTTTTCAACGTTCGGCAGCGAAAGCCGCATCCAGATCAGGATTGTTCTGCCCATGTCGACCTCGGCCCGCCTAATTCTTCTTGTTTGCGCCGCGCTGCTCAGCGCCTGCGCAAGCCGTCCTCCGCCTGCGCCCGTGGCCGTCAAGCCCAAGCCGGTGTTCAATACCTACGCCACCCAGAATTTTTCGCCTGCGGCCGAAGACGTGCTCTTTCGTGCGCTGGGCCTGGTCGGCACGCCTTACCGTTGGGGCGGCAACACGCCGGACTCGGGGTTTGATTGCAGTGGCTTGATCGGTTTCGTCTACCGTGACGCGGCGGGCATCTCTCTGCCGCGCACCACCCGCGAGCTGATCGTGATGCGCGCCCAGGACGTGAGCGAAAACAACCTGCAGACCGGCGACCTGATTTTCTTCGCCACCGGTGGCGGCTCGCAGGTCAGCCACGCCGGGATCTACGTGGGTGAAGGCCGCTTTGTGCATGCGCCGCAAACCGGCGGTACGGTGAAGCTGGACACGCTGTCCAAAGCCTATTGGCAAAATGCCTACCTGAGCGCCAAGCGTGTGTTACCACCCGAGCACCTGGCACGAAACCCCTAGGAAAACACGAAACCCAATGTGGGAGTGGGCTTGCTCGCGAATGCAGTGTGTCAGTCACCTGGTTGTCGGCTGATCCACCGTATTCGCGAGCAAGCCCGCTCCCACATTTGTTTTGCGGTGTTTGCGAAGTGGGCTATTTAGCCGCCGACACCCGCCACACCTTGTTCCCCACATCATCTGCCACCAACAAATCCCCCTGCTTGTCGATCACCACGCCGACCGGGCGGCCCATAGCTTTCTCATCGCTGTTGAGGAAGCCGGTCAGCACATCCACCGGCTGGCCTTTTGGCTTGCCTGCCTCAAACGGCACGAAGATCACCTTGTAGCCACTGTGGGGCTTGCGGTTCCACGAACCGTGTTGGCCGATAAACGCGCCATTGCTGAATTGCGCCGGTAACTTGCTGCCATCAGCAAAGGTCAGTCCCAGCGAGGCTGTGTGCGGGCCGACTGCATAATCCGGGGCAATCGCCTTGGCCACCAGGTCAAGGTTCTGCGGTGTGACCCGCACATCCACGTGCTGCCCGTAGTAACTGAATGGCCACCCGTAGAAGGCGCCATCCTTGACCGAGGTGATGTAGTCCGGCACCAGATCGCTGCCGATTTCATCGCGCTCGTTGACGGCCGTCCATAACGCGCCGCTTTGCGGTTCCCAGGCCATGCCGTTGGGGTTGCGCAGGCCGGAGGCGAAGATGCGGTGTTGGCCGGTGGCGCGATCCACTTCCCAGATCGCGGCCCGGCCTTGTTCCGCTTCCAGGCCATTTTCCCCGACGTTGCTGTTGGAGCCCACGCTGACGTACAGCTTGCTGCCGTCCTTGCTGGCGATCACGTTCTTGGTCCAGTGATGGTTAATGCTGCCGCCCGGCAAGTCGGTGACGGTGGTGCCGGCGTCCTTGATCGAGGTTTCCCCTGGCTGATAAGGGAAGCGCAGCAATTTGTCCGAATCGGCGACATACAGGTCATTGCCCACCAGCGTCATGCCGAACGGCGAGTTCAGGTTCTCCAGGAACACCGTACGGGTTTCGGCCACGCCGTCGTGGTCGGCGTCCCGCAGCAGGGTAATGCGGTTCGGGCTCGGCACGCCGGCCCCGGCACGGCCCATGACTTTCTCCATCACCCAGCCACGAATGCCCTTGGCATCATCCGGCTTGGGCGGTGCGTTGGTTTCCGCCACCAGCACGTCGCCATTGGGCAGCACGTACAGCCAGCGTGGGTGATCCAGGCCTTCGGCAAACGCGGCCACCTGGGTGCCTGCGGCCGGAGTTGGCTTGACGCCTTCGGGCCAGCCGATGGCCGGGGCGATGTTCACCGTGGGGATCAGGGTTTTATTCGGCTCCGGCAGTTTGGGCGAGGGCCCGGTGCCGTCGGACACCTGAAGGGTCGAGCTTTCACCACAGGCGGCGAGGGTGCCGGCGACCATGATCAGTAGGGCAAGTCGGGTCTTGTGCATGGTTTTCTCCTTAATACCTGTAGTGGTAGAGGAGCGCAGCGGCCCGATGGTTCACGCGCATGTCCGGCTTTAATTGACGCTCCACCCCCAACCCACTAACCTTCGCGGCTTGTTTCAGGTGCTCTGTGGCGTACGCGCCGACTGAGTGAAACAGGGAAGCCGGTGAGTGAGCGCATTTTTCTACAGTGCCGCCACGATTCCGGCGCTGCCCCCGCAACGGTAAATGAGTCAAGACGGTGCCTTAAGCCACTGTATCGCCCGCGATATGGGAAGGCGCACCCTCGGCATCCCATGCCACTCATGAGCCCGGAGACCGGCCTGATCCATCCAACAGCATCACGGTGGGCGATGCTTGGCTGTCTGTATTGTCTTTTTCCTGCCCGCCGTTTTTGTCCAGCCCCAACGGAGAGCTGCCATGACTGAATCCCCTGATCGTGACGAACGCCACCTGGCGCGCATGCTGCGCAAAAAAGCTGTGATTGACGAGCGCATTGCCAATTCACCGAACGAGTGCGGGTTGCTGCTGGTGCTCACCGGCAATGGCAAGGGCAAGAGCAGCTCCGCTTTCGGCATGCTGGCCCGGGCCATGGGCCACGGCATGCAGTGCGGTGTGGTGCAGTTCATCAAGGGCCGCAACAGCACCGGTGAAGAAATGTTCTTCCGGCGTTTCCCCGAGCAGGTGCGCTTCCACGTGATGGGCGAAGGTTTTACCTGGGAAACCCAGGACCGTGCGCGCGACATCGTGGCCGCCGAAGCCGCCTGGGCGGTCTCCCGGGAAATGCTGCAGAACCCGGCCATTGGCCTGGTGGTGCTGGACGAGCTGAACATCGCCCTCAAGCACGGCTACCTCGACCTGGACCAGGTACTCAGCGACCTGCAGGCCCGCCCGCCGATGCAGCACGTGCTGGTGACCGGCCGTGGCGCCAAACCCGAATTGATCGAAATGGCCGACACCGTGACTGAAATGGGCATGCTCAAGCACGCCTTCCAGGCCGGTATCAAGGCGCAGAAAGGCATCGAACTTTGAATCAGCCCCGTCATTGTCCTGCTGTGCTGATCGCCGCACCGGCGTCCGGCCAGGGCAAAACCACCGTCACCGCCGCGCTGGCCCGTTTGCACCGCAACCTGGGGCGCAAGGTGCGGGTGTTCAAATGCGGCCCGGACTTTCTCGACCCGATGATCCACGAGCGCGCCAGTGGTGCGCCGGTCTATCAGTTGGACATGTGGATGGTGGGCGAGCAGGAAAGTCGCCGGTTGCTGTGGGAAGCGGCGGGGGAAGCCGACCTGATCCTGATCGAAGGCGTGATGGGCTTGTTCGACGGCACGCCGTCCAGCGCCGACCTTGCGCGGCACTTTGGCGTGCCGGTACTGGCGGTGATCGACGGCACGGCCATGGCCCAGACCTTCGGCGCACTGGCATTGGGCCTGGCGCGTTACCAGCCGGACCTGCCGTTTGCCGGTGTGCTGGCCAACCGCGTCGGCACACTGCGTCACGCGCAATTGCTCGAAGGCAGCCTCACCGAAGGCCTGCGCTGGTACGGCGCGCTGTCCCGGGAAACCGGCATTGAGTTGCCCAGCCGCCACCTTGGCCTGGTGCAGGCCAGCGAACTGAACGACCTTGATCTACGACTCGACGCCGCCGCCCAGGCCTTGGGCAGCAGTTGCGAGGTAGCGCTGCCACCGCCGGTGGAATTCGCCGCACCCGAGTTGATCGAGACCCAACCGTTACTGGCCGGCGTACGCATTGCCGTGGCCCGCGACGAAGCCTTCGCCTTTACCTACGGTGCCAGCCTTGATCTGCTGCGGGCGATGGGCGCTGAGTTGTGCTTCTTCTCGCCGATTCGCGACCGCGCGTTGCCCGACGCTGACAGCCTCTACCTGCCGGGCGGTTACCCGGAACTGCATCACCAGGCGCTGTCGGAAAATACCCCGATGCTGGCCGCCATTCGCGCCCATCACGCTGCCGGCAAGCCGCTGCTGGCCGAATGCGGTGGCATGCTCTATCTGCTGGACTCGCTCACCGATGTCGACGGCACCCGTGCCGAACTGGTGGGCCTGCTCCAGGGTGATGCCGTGATGCAGAAACGTCTGGCGGCACTGGCCCTGCAAAACGTCGAACTGCCCGAAGGCCTGCTGCGTGGCCACACTTATCATCACTCGTTGACCAGCACCGAATGGCAGCCGATTGCCCGGGGCCTGAGCCCGAATGGCGGGCGCGGCGCCGAGGCGGTTTATCGTCAGGGCCGGATGACCGCGTCCTACGTGCACTTTTACTTCCCGTCCAACCCGACAGCGGTGGCTGCCCTGTTTGCGCCAAGCCTTGAGACCGCCATCGCAGGCAAGCCAGCTCCCACACTTGACCGAGTTGAAACGCAATCTACGGTGGGAGCGGGCTTGCCCGCGATGAGGCCATGACGGACAACGCCTTTCCGGAAGCTGACCGCGAAGCCGTCTACCGCGCCATCGCCGAACGCCGTGACATGCGCCACTTCAGCGGTGGCACCGTCGCGCCTGAATTGCTCCACCGCCTGCTGCAAGCCGCCCACCAGGCGCCGAGCGTCGGCTTGATGCAGCCCTGGCGTTTTATCCGCATCAGCGACCGCAACCTGCGCGGCCAGATCCAGCAGCTAGTGGAAGAAGAACGCGTACGCACCGCAGAAGCCCTTGGCGAGCGCTCCGACCAGTTTATGAAGCTCAAGGTCGAAGGCATCAACGACTGTGCCGAAGTACTGGTGGCGGCGTTGATGGACGATCGCGAACGGCATATCTTCGGGCGCCGTACCTTGCCGGAAATGGACATGGCGTCGTTGTCCTGCGCGATCCAGAATCTATGGCTGGCTGCCCGCGTCGAAGGGCTGGGCATGGGCTGGGTCTCGCTGTTCGAGCCCCAGGCCCTGGCCGACCTGCTGGGCCTGCCGCCCGGCGCCAAGCCGCTGGCCGTGTTGTGCCTGGGCCCGGTGACCGAGTTCTACCCGGCACCGATGTTGCAGCTCGAAGGCTGGACCGAACCACGGCCACTGAGTGACATGTTGTACGAGAATGTTTGGGGAGTGAGTCAATGAGTGTGGCCTTGCTGAGTGTCGCTGCGGTGGCGCTGGATGCGCTGCTGGGCGAGCCCAGGCGCTGGCATCCGCTGGTAGCGTTCGGCAATTTTGCCGGGCGTATCGAGCAGCGTTTCAACTCCGGCGGCCGTGGCTGGCGCAGTCATGGCGTCACCGCGTGGGTGATCGCAGTGGTGCCGCTGACGCTGCTGGCCACGGCCCTGTCGTGGGCGCCGTATATCGGCTGGGTATTGGAAATCCTCGCGCTGTATTGCGCCCTGGGCATGCGCAGCCTCGGTGAACACGTGCTGCCGGTGGCGCAGGCGCTGCGCAGCGATGACCTGGACGAGGCCCGCAAGCGTGTCAGCTATCTGGTAAGCCGCCAGACCAGCGAACTGGACCATACGGAAGTCGCCCGCGCGGCCACCGAATCGGTGCTGGAAAACGGCAGCGACGCGGTATTTGCTGCCTTGTTCTGGTTTGTGGTCGCTGGCGTGCCCGGCGTGGTGCTCTATCGTCTGAGCAACACCCTGGATGCCATGTGGGGCTATCGCAATGAACGCTTTGAGCGTTTCGGCTGGGCTGCTGCGAAGATCGACGACGTGCTCAACTACATTCCGGCGCGCCTGGTGGCGTTGACCTACGCGCTGCTGGGCAAAACCCGCCTGGCCCTCAAATGCTGGCGCACTCAGGGCCCGACCTGGGACAGCCCCAATGCCGGCCCGGTGATGGCGGCAGGCGCTGGTGCCCTTGGCGTGGAGCTGGGTGGCGCGGCGATTTATCACGGCGAGCTGCACCAGCGCCCGCAACTGGGCGAAGGCCCGCCTGCGGATGCGGATTCCATCGAGCGTGGCTGGCAACTGGTGCAACGCGGCGTGTGGCTTTGGTTGCTGATCCTGTGTGTGGGGGCTGAATTTTATGCTTGAGCACGGTGGCCGCTTGCGCAAGGCGGCGTTGCAATACGGCATTGCAGAGGGCGATTGGCTGGACCTGTCCAGTGGCCTGGCGCCATGGCCGTTTCCGATCCCGGACATCCCGCTGCGGGCCTGGGCGCGCCTGCCTGAAACCGATGACGGCCTGGAACAGGCCGCCTGCGAATATTACGGCGCCACCCACATACTGCCAGTGGCCGGCTCCCAGGCCGCGATCCAGTTATTGCCGCGACTGCGCCGGACGGGCAAGGTCGGTGTGCTGTCGCCGTGTTACGCCGAACACGCCGAAGCCTGGCGTCGCGCCGGGTACATCGTGCGCGAAGTACTGGAGCAGGAAGTCGACTTCTTCCTCGAGAGCCTCGACGTGCTGGTGGTGGTCAACCCCAACAACCCCACCGGCCTGAGCCTGACGCCGCAACGCCTGCTGGACTGGCATGCGCGCCTGGCCCAGCGCGGCGGCTGGCTGGTGGTGGATGAAGCCTTTATGGACATCACCCCGCAGTTGAGCCTGGCAAGTCAGGCCCACCAAGTCGGCCTGATCGTGCTGCGGTCGTTCGGCAAGTTCTTCGGCCTGGCCGGCGTGCGGCTGGGGTTCGTGCTGGCCGAGCGCAATCTGCTCAAGCTGCTCGCCGAACAGGTAGGGCCATGGGCCGTCAGCGGGCCGACGCGGGTGCTTGGGCAAGTGTGCCTGCGCGATACCGTCGGCCATGCGCAACAGCGGTTGCGTTGCGAGTCGGCCAGCCAGCGTCTGTTTGACGTACTTGAACGCCATGGCTTGCGACCTCAGGGCGGCTGCGGGTTGTTCCAGTGGATGATCACGGACCGGGCGGAGCAGCTGCATGAATTCATGGCCCAGCGCGGTATTTTGCTGCGCCTGTTTGTCGACAACAGCAGCTTGCGTTTCGGCCTGCCGGATACCGAGGCCGACTGGTTACGGCTGGAACAGGCGCTGAGCGCCTACAGGGAAGCCCCATGAGTACCTTGATGGTGCAGGGCACCACATCCGACGCAGGCAAAAGCACGTTGGTGACCGCGCTGTGTCGCTGGCTGGTGCGCCAGGGCATCCCGGTGGTGCCCTTCAAACCCCAGAACATGGCACTCAACAGCGCCGTGACTGCCGAAGGCGGCGAAATCGGCCGAGCCCAGGCGGTGCAGGCCCAGGCCGCGAACCTGGCGCCCCACACCGACATGAACCCGGTGCTGCTCAAACCCAACAGCGACACGGGCTCCCAAGTGATCATCCACGGGCGCGCCGTGACCACCATGAATGCGGTGGCTTATCACGATTACAAAGCCATCGCGATGCAAGCGGTGCTGGCCTCTCATGCGCGGTTGAGTGCGGCGTATCCGGTGGTGATGGTCGAGGGTGCAGGTTCGCCGGCCGAGATCAATCTGCGGGCGAACGACATTGCCAACATGGGCTTCGCCGAAGCGGTGGACTGCCCGGTGCTGCTGATTGCCGACATCAATCGCGGCGGGGTGTTTGCGCACCTGGTGGGCACGCTGGAATTGTTGTCGCCCACCGAACAGGCGCGGGTCAAAGGCTTCATCATCAACCGGTTTCGCGGGGATATTGCGCTGTTGCAGCCGGGGCTGGATTGGCTGGAAGCGCGTACCGGCAAACCGGTGGTGGGGGTGTTGCCGTATGTGATGGACCTGCATCTGGAGGCGGAGGACGGTATCGACCAGCGCCAGATCGACAAGGCGGCGCAGGTGCTCAAGGTGGTGGTGCCGGTGTTGCCGCGGATCAGTAATCACACGGATTTTGATCCGTTGCGGTTGCATCCGCAGGTGGATTTGCAGTTTGTGGGGCCGGGGCAGGCGATTCCTGCGGCGGACCTGATTATTTTGCCGGGCTCGAAGAGTGTGCGCAGTGATTTGGCGTATTTGCGGGCCAATGGGTGGGACACGGCGGTGGCGCGGCATCTGCGTTATGGCGGGAAGGTGTTGGGGATTTGTGGTGGGTTGCAGATGCTCGGGGAGCAGGTGCATGACCCGCTGGGGCTGGAAGGGCCTCGCGGGTCGAGTGCGGGGTTGGGGTTGTTGGCGCTCAGTACGACCCTGGAGGAGGAGAAGCAGCTGCGTAACGTGCGAGGGCGGTTGTTGCTGGAGGATGCCGAGGTGAGTGGGTATGAGATCCACGCGGGCGTAACCAGTGGCGCTGGTTTGGTGCGGGCTGCAGTGCAGTTGGACGATGGGCGTCGGGATGGGGCGCAGAGTGAGGATGGGCAGGTTCTTGGGACCTATTTGCATGGGGTGTTTGAGAACCCAGCGGCGTGTGGGGCGTTGTTGCGGTGGGCTGGGTTGGAAGATGTGCAATCGGTGGATTATCACGGGTTGCGGGAGCGGGATATTGAGCGGTTGGCGGATTTGGTAGAGCAGCATCTGGATACCGGGTTGTTGCGTTCGTTGTGTGGGGTTTGAGTTGGTTGTAATGGACCGTGCACATATCCGTTGCTGCGGTAACGGCCGCTTAGGGTTCCGCTCTTACAGCGGGTCACTTTTGGCAAACGCCCGGAATGCCGGCCCAGCCAAAAGTAACCAAAAGGTCTTTGCCCCACCACTCGGTGCCTCGCCTAGGCTCGGCATACCCGCACTCCGGCACGGCCATCGTGGTTAATGGGGCCCGCAGATCAAGATCAAAAGCACGCAGCCTCGCTGGCGCTCGACAGCTGCTACGAGCGGGGTGGCTCTGCTTTTCTGTGGGAGCGGGCTTGCTCGCGAAAAACCTGAGGGCGCCGCGTTGAATCAGGATGCCCGCGTCATCGTTAACGACCTTCGCGAGCAAGCCCGCTCCCACATTTGGACCGTGCCCGCTTTAGATTTTGATTTTGCTTTTAACACTCAAGCCGGCCGGTAGGCCGCTGTGCTCTTGCTTTTGATTTTGATCTTAGGCGCCCCGTTAAACCACGCTGGCCGAACGCAGGCTTTGGAGCGTGGGTAACCTGGCAGGACGCCAGGTTAGCCGCGCTGGGCCAAGGATGGCCCATCGCGGCGGCCCACGGTCCAAAGCCGGAGTGAGGGCACACCGAGCCTAGGCGAGGTGCCGAGTGGTGGGGCAAGAGCGTTTTGCTTACTTTTGCGCTGTTCAAAAGTGAGCCGCTGTAAGAGCGGAACCCATAGTCGCCGTTACCTAAATAACGGATATACACACAGTCAAAAACAGGCACACCCCATGCTCCAGTTGATCCTCGGCGGCGCCCGCTCCGGCAAAAGCCGCCTGGCTGAAAAACTCGCCACCGACAGCGGCCTAAGCGTCACCTACATAGCGACCAGCCAACCCCTGGACGGCGAAATGGCCGCACGCGTCGCCCACCACCGCGAACGCCGCCCATCCGAATGGGGCCTGATCGAAGAGCCCGTCGAACTGGCCCGTGTCCTCAAGGAAAACGCCAGCCCGAACCATTGCCTGCTGATCGACTGCCTGACCTTATGGCTCACCAACCTGCTGATGCTCGAAGACCCCGACCGTCTCAACCACGAGCGCGAGGCCTTGCTACACACCCTGGCCACCCTCCCAGGAGAAATCATTTTTGTCAGCAACGAGACCGGACTGGGTGTCGTCCCGCTGGGCGAATTGACTCGCCGCTATGTCGATGAAGCCGGATGGCTGCATCAAGCCTTGGCCGAACGTTGTCAGCGCGTTGTCCTGACCGTCGCCGGCCTGCCCCTGACTTTAAAAGGTACTGCGTTATGACCGACACCTGGTGGCTCAACCCCTGCAAAGCAATCGACACCCAAGCCCACGAACAAGCCCTGGCCCGCCAACAGCAATTGACCAAACCCGCCGGCTCCCTCGGCCAACTGGAAGCCGTGGCCGTCCAACTGGCCGGCCTCCAGGGCCAGGTCAAACCCAGCGTCGACCACCTGTGGATCGCGATCTTCGCCGGCGACCACGGTGTAGTCGCCGAAGGTGTCTCCGCCTTCCCCCAGGAAGTCACCGGCCAGATGCTCCACAACTTCGTCACCGGCGGCGCTGCCATCAGCGTACTTGCGCGCCAACTGGACGCGAAACTGGAGGTAGTCGACCTCGGCACCATCACCCCCACCTTGAACCTGCCCGGCGTACTCCACCTCAACCTCGGCGCTGGCACCGCCAACTTCGTCAATGGCCCGGCCATGACCGAAGCCCAGGGGCGCCTGGCCCTGCAAGCCGGCCGCGACAGCGTGCACCGCGCCACCGCGAGCGGAGCGCAACTGTTTATCGGCGGCGAAATGGGCATCGGCAACACCACCGCCGCCAGTGCCCTGGCCTGCGCGCTGCTGGATTGCGAGGTCAGCGACCTGACCGGCCCCGGTACCGGCTTGAACGCCCAGGGTGTCAGCCACAAAGTCGCCGTCATCCAGCGCGCCCTGGCACTGCACGCAGGCGACCGTGGTGACGCCCTGAAAACCCTGTTCAACCTCGGCGGCTTTGAAATTGCCGCGCTGGTCGGCGCCTACCTGGCCTGTGCTCAAGAAGGGGTCGTGGTGCTGGTGGACGGCTTTATCTGCACGGTCGCCGCGCTGGTCGCCACGCGCCTGAATCCCGGCTGCCGTGAATGGTTGCTGTTCGGCCACCGCGGTGCCGAGCCTGGTCATCGCCACGTGCTGCAAAGCCTCAATGCCGAACCACTGCTGGAGCTCGGCCTGCGCCTGGGCGAAGGCAGTGGCGCCGCGCTGGCTGTGCCGTTGCTGCGCCTGGCCTGCGCGCTGCACGGGCAGATGGCGACCTTTGCCGAAGCGGCCGTGGCGGACCGTCCGGCATGACCTTGCACCTGGACCTGCTGCGCCACGGCGAAACCGAACTGGGCGGCGGCTTGCGCGGCAGCCTGGACGATGCGCTCACGGCCAAGGGCTGGAAGCAGATGCGTGGGGCGGTGGTGGAGCAGGGCCCGTGGGACCGACTGGTCAGCTCGCCGCTGCAACGTTGCGCACGGTTTGCTGATGAGCTGGGCGCGCGCCTGAACCTGCCGGTCACCCTGGAAAAAGACCTGCAGGAGCTACACTTCGGCGCCTGGGAAGGGCAGAGCGCCGCTGCCCTGATGGAGACCGACGCCGACGCGCTGGGCCTGTTCTGGGCTGATCCCTACCGTTTCACACCGCCCCAGGGCGAGCCGGTTTCGCAGTTCTCCGCGCGTGTATTGGGTGCTGTCGCGCGCTTGCATCAAGCCTATGACGGCCAGCGAGTGCTGCTGATCAGCCACGGCGGAGTCATGCGTTTGCTGCTGGCCCAGGCGCGCGGTTTGCCGCGTGAGCAACTGCTGAATGTCGAAGTCGGCCACGGTGGCCTGTTCAGCCTGCAGGTCGAGGCTGATGGCGTATTAAGGGAAGGAATCTGAGTATGTTGCCGTTCTGGATCGCCTTGCAGTTTCTCAGCAGCCTGCCGATTCGCTTGCCGGGTATGCCGCAGTCCCAGGAACTGGGGCGTTCGTTGCTGTTTTATCCGCTGGTGGGGCTGCTGTTCGGGCTGCTGCTGTGGGGCTTGAACGCCGTATTGATGGGCGCGCCATTGCTGCTGCACGCCGCGTTGTTGTTGACTGCGTGGGTGTTGCTTAGCGGCGGCTTGCATCTGGACGGCCTGGCCGACAGCGCCGACGCCTGGCTCGGTGGCTTCGGCGACCGCGAGCGCACCCTGACCATCATGAAAGACCCGCGCAGCGGGCCGATTGCGGTGGTCACCCTGGGCCTGGTTTTGCTGCTTAAGTTCACCGCGCTGGTGGCGTTGATCGAGCAGCACAACGGCGCCGCGCTGATCCTCGCACCGTTGATTGGCCGCGCTTCGATGCTGGCGCTGTTTCTCACCACGCGCTATGTGCGTGCCGGTGGGTTGGGGCAGGCCTTGGCGGATCATTTGCCACGCATCGTCGGCCAACAGGTGCTGATCCTCAGCGGTCTGGCGTGTATCCTGATCGGCGGTTTCAGCGGCGGGATTGCCGTGTTGCTGGCGGCCCTTTGCTTTATCGGCTTGCGCCAACTGATGGTCAATCGCCTCGGTGGCACCACCGGCGACACCGCCGGCGCGCTGTTGGAGTTGCTGGAAGTGGCTGTGTTGGTCGGTCTGGCGCTGTAACAGTTTCTTGCATTTCATTAATCCCGGGTATATACACGCTCTATGCTTGCTTCCCAATGTTTATGCACTAACCTGCGTCGCGCCGCTCGTGGCGTCAGCAGGCATTACGACGGCGCTCTCGACGGCTTCGGGATCAACGTTGCCCAGTATTCTTTGCTGTGTAACCTGCAGCGCCTCGATCAACCGAGTATTTCCAGCCTGGCCGACGCCATGGGCCTGGATCGCAGCACGCTGGGGCGTAATTTGCGGGTGCTGGAGGGCGAGGGCCTGGTGCAACTGGTGGAGGGCGATGACCTGCGCAACCGCCTGGTTCTGCTGACTGAGGCAGGTAACGAACGGCTGG
The DNA here is from genome assembly GCF_052682255.1 of Pseudomonas sp. 32A. Classification (NCBI taxonomy): domain Bacteria; kingdom Pseudomonadati; phylum Pseudomonadota; class Gammaproteobacteria; order Pseudomonadales; family Pseudomonadaceae; genus Pseudomonas; species Pseudomonas sp. 32A. Next base: position 1,483,864 of record NZ_JBQYLY010000001.1, read on the forward strand.
CGGCGGCATTGCCGGCCTGGGAAGCGGCGCAGCAGAAATTGATTGATAAGTTGGGCGCCGAAAAGCGCGAAACCCTGTTGGCCTTGCTGGATGAACTCGCTTGACGCGAGTTTGTTCGATGACAAGCGGGTATATACCCGCGACCGGAGAATAAGAAATGACCTCGATGTGGCGCACCAGCGGCTGGATTCTTGTGGGGAGTGCGCTGATCCTCGCGTTGTCCTTGGGCGTGCGGCATGGCTTTGGCCTGTTCCTGGCGCCCATGAGTGCCGAGTTCGGCTGGGGCCGTGAAACCTTTGCCTTTGCCATCGCCTTGCAAAACCTGATCTGGGGCCTGGCGCAGCCGTTTACCGGCGCTTTGGCCGACCGCTTCGGCGCTGCCAAGGTGGTGATGATCGGTGGTGTGCTGTATGCCTTGGGCCTGGTGTTCATGGGCTTGTCGGATTCGGCGTGGTCGCTGTCCCTGAGTGCCGGATTACTGATCGGCATTGGTCTGTCGGGCACCTCGTTCTCGGTGATCCTTGGCGTGGTAGGGCGCGCCGTGGCGCCGGAAAAACGCAGCATGGCCATGGGTATCGCCAGCGCCGCCGGCTCCTTCGGCCAGTTCGCCATGTTGCCAGGCACCCTCGGTTTGATCGGCTGGCTCGGCTGGTCCGCCGCGCTGCTGGTGCTGGGTGTGATGGTGGCGCTGATCGTGCCGTTGGTAACCATGCTCAAGGACCGTCCGCTGCCCGCGGTAGCCGGTCAACAGACTCTGCGCGAAGCCTTGGGTGAAGCCTGCTCCCATTCAGGATTCTGGCTGTTGGCGTTCGGTTTTTTTGTCTGCGGTTTCCAGGTGGTGTTTATCGGCGTGCACTTGCCGTCGTACCTGGTGGACCAGCACTTGCCGGCTTCTGTGGGTACCACGGTACTGGCATTGATTGGCCTGTTTAATATCTTCGGCACGTATACGGCGGGATGGCTCGGCGGGCGTATGTCCAAGCCACGCCTGTTGACCGGTTTGTACTTGCTGCGGGCGGTGGTGATTGTGATCTTCCTGTGGGCGCCGGTGACGCAAACCAGCGCCTACCTGTTTGGCATGGCGATGGGCTTCCTGTGGCTGTCCACGGTGCCGCTGACCAACGGCACGGTCGCGACCTTGTTTGGTGTCAGAAACCTTTCCATGCTCGGTGGGATCGTGTTCCTGTTCCACCAATTGGGCTCGTTCCTCGGCGGCTGGTTGGGCGGGGTGGTCTATGATCGAACCGGTAACTACGATTTGATCTGGCAGGTGGCAATCGTCCTGAGCCTGGTGGCAGCGGCGCTGAACTGGCCGGTGCGCGAGCGCCCGGTGGCACGTTTGCAGGCGCAAATGGGGGTGGCATGAATTCGACCTGGCATTGGCTCGGCGCAGCAGGAGCAGCAGTTCTGCTGCTGTTGGCGTGGTGGGGCTGGCAACAGGGCGGCCTGGCATTGATGCAGTTGGGCATGGCGATCTGTTAAGTTCTGCGTCTGAGACTTTTCAAGGACACCTGACATGCAGATGCGCTGGCTTGCAGTACCCGCTCTGATGGTGGCTTTTGGCGGTGTCGCCATGGCCGCCGATTGCCCGCCGTTGCTTGAAGGCCAACTGCCCAAGCTGCGCGCCAAGGAATCCATCGACCTGTGCCAGCGCTTCGCCGGCAAGCCGCTGGTGATCGTCAACACCGCCAGCTTCTGCGGGTTTGCGCCGCAGTTCAAAGGGCTTGAGGCCTTGTACCAGCGCTATAAGGGCCAGGGGCTGGAAGTGATTGGCGTGCCGTCCGATGACTTCAAGCAGGAAGCCAAGACCGGGGAGGAAACGGCCAAGGTTTGTTATGTGAACTACGGCGTGACCTTCACCATGACCGATCCACAGAAGGTCAGAGGCCCGGACGCGGTGCATTTGTTCAAGGTTCTGGCGCAGCAGAGCAGCGCGCCGAAGTGGAATTTCTACAAGTACGTGGTGGACCGCCAGGGCAAGGTGATCGCCAATTTCTCCAGCCTGACCAAGCCGGATAGTCCGGACCTTATCAAGGCAGTGGAAGAGGCGTTGGCTTCCAAACCCTGATTACCGCCCACTAAAAAGCCCCGCCTCTTTTGCAAGAGAGCGGGGCTTTTTTATGTCGCTTTACATCAGAACTTGTACGTCACACCCAGGCCGAAACCGTTGGCGCTGTTTTCGTACTTGGCGTTGTAGGACTGGCCCAGTGCGTTAGCGCGCGCAACTTTGACAGGTTCTTCCTTGAGGTAGGAGTAAGCCAGGTCGACGGTCATGTTCGGCATGACGTCGTAGCCCAGGCCGAGACTGAAGATCGTCCGGTCACCGGTAGGGATGCGAGGCGAGCGATCAGTGTTATTGGTCGGCGACTGGTCGAACGTCAGGCCGGTACGCAGTACCACCTGCTTGGTCACGCGGTACGAAGTACCCAGGGCGTAGGCCCAGGTGTCGTGCCAGTTCTGGTCTTCCTTGATGGTGCCGACAATTTGCGGAGCCAGAGCACCACTGCCTGCGGCGGCCGATACGCCTTCGTTATTGACGGTGATGTCTTTCAGGCGGCTCCAGCGAGTCCATGTTGCGCCCGCATAGAGTTTCCAGGCGTCGCTCAGGTCTTGAGTAACAGACAGGTCCCAGGATTCAGGGGTGTCGATCTTCAACGAAGCGTCGTAACGACCGTTGTTCAAGAGACTGGCAGGAACGTTGGCCCCCTTGGTCACTTCGGTGTGGCCTTCGAGCTTGTACTTCACTTTCGAGTGATAGGTCAGGCCCACTCGAGTGGTGTCAGTGGCTTGTACCAGCAGGCCTGCATTGAAGCCGAGTGCGGTGTCATCACCCTTGATCTTGACGTTGTTGGAGCCGGTCCCGGCGATTGGCAGGTTGATATCGGACTCAAGCGTACCGGCGATACGGTTGATAGTCGGACCAAAACCAATCGATACCCGGTCGTTGAAGGCATAGCTGACGGTTGGCTGGAAGGTGATGACCTTCACTTCGCTCTTACTGCCGAATGCTTTGCCCTGGAAGCCGCTTTCGTAGTCAGTCACCAGACCAAAGGGTGCATAGACGCCGAAACCGACAGCCCATTGCTCATTGAGTTTATTGGTGTAGAAACCGAAAGGAACGGCAGTGAAAGGGACCATGTCGCCTTTGTTGCTACCGGTGGAGCGGCCACTGACATCTTTGATGTTGGTGGAGGCATCAATCGCTGCAACACCACCTGTCACTTGCTGGCCTTCAAGGCGAGCCATACCGGCAGGGTTACCATAAACGGTGCTTGCGTTTTCGGCAGATGAAGAACGTCCCGCAAAACCGGTCCCCATCCCGGCAACGTCTTGTTCGTTGAGGGCAAAGCCGCTCGCGAACACGTGGGAGGAGGCCATTGCAACGGCGAGGCTAAGTGTCGTCTTGAGCATTACTTTTTTCATTATTAGAACTCCGTGGTGATCACCGCTGCGGAAAGTAACAATAAATTTATGTTTGCGCTATAGGCTGAAACATAGGAGATAGAGCGGTTTTGTAGGACAATCCGACCAAAATCAGCGTTTTTAGCCGAATCTTGCAAATCGCCCGGTCAACAGGCGACGTGATTCATGGTTGAAACACAGGTTTGCCAGGCTTGGGTGAAATCCCGAAGCCGGCCCTGAGGGTGAAATATTTCTTTCCAGATACGCGCCATCGCCACTACATCGTCGGCTGGCGGCAGGGAAGGGCGGTGCTGTTCCACCAGCAGCCAGGCGATGGCGGTGGCGTAACGCAGGTTGACCGTCAGCTCAAGCTGCGGCCCGCTGAGGAAGGCATGCTGGCTGGCGAGGCCGCGAACCAGGCTGGCGCGCTCGGGGTCCAGCGCCAGGTAGTTATCCCACAACGCACGGTGGCGCGGTTCGGTGATGCTGTAGAGGCCATGGCCACGGCGGTCGTGAAGGGCTGATCCGAGTGCCGACTGGCTGGCGGCGATGCCCAGCAGCAGGGATTCAGCAGTCGGGTTATCACGGCCCAGGTAAAGCAGGGTGGGCCGGATCACATAACGACACAATTCGCTGGCGGCGATGCCCATAAAAGCCTCAATCCATGAAATTGGTCGGCGATGCCTGAGAGGGGGCTTGGCAGCGGTGAATCGGATCTCAGGCTCGCCGTAAGCGGATCAAGCCGCTTGAGTTGAAGTGTAGTGTCATATTTACGACGTAAAGGACTGTTTTTAAAATATTTTTATCATTTAGTTATATCGTTTATATCAATTTAAACTTAGCGCGCCTGAATTTCAGGCAATAAAAAACCCCGGGTTTTAACCGGGGTTTTGTGTTTCAGCGATCCGGGTCGATCAGGCAACCAGTGCCTGACGAGTACGATCGATCACGGCCTGCAGCGGTTCTGCGCTGGAGTATTGATCGGGGTACAGGCGTTCGCTGTGACGAGCGATGCCGTGTTCGTTGACCAGGGTAAAGCTGAAGCAGCCTTTGCGAGCGGCCATGATCAGGCAGTTCATTGGTGCAAAAGCGTTGGTGAGGGTGCGAATGGCATCCTGAGTATGGATTTGAGTGGACATATTATTGGTGTTCCTACAAATGACACGGTTAAGAACCGTGCAACGTTAAAACGTTCCAGTGACGTTGATCACCATTGATCGAACGAAGAACCCGACTGGAACAAAGCAGCCAGTTTGAAGCGCTATTAAGTTGGCGCGCTTGGGCTGGCAGGTAGGTACTTAGGAGGGCAGGCAACACAACAGGGGCAAAGGTTCTGGGCCCGGGGTGAAGATCCTGATCAATTTGCAGGTTGGTTCTTTCAGAGTATTGAGACTTCGCGACACCCTTTGCATTGTTCAAAGGCTGTGTCGTCGCAAGTGATACCTGGAAACCATCGAGGTGGTCGATCCCTTTTTGTCGGCGGTGCCGTGAGGGAGTTGTTCGACCAGAATTGACTTTCAGCTTGGTACTAACGCCGCGGATAGTAACGGATTGAAACGATGAAAGGAAGTGTGCTAGGTAAAAAACTTTTCTGGCCCTGGTGCGTCGGTAACATTCCTCAGCCGCCGTCTGACAAAAAACGCGGTGCATATAACCGCCAGATGGGCAGTTGTGCACATTGGTTGCGCCCTGTGTCACCGTCCTGACATAAGCCCAGAAGCGCCCCCGGGTGCCTGCAACTAAAATTTAAGTCAATGAAAAATCGAGCTTTTTTTTATTGGTGAAAAAATCGTCAGTTTGACTGCGGCCCCCATTCCATGGGCCTTTGCGGGAGTTACATAACGGTTGTCCACTGAGTTATCCACAGGTTCTGTGGATTGTCCCAAGCGCTTGCTCTAGAACGGGCGTGCAGGGTTTTTTCAGCTTTACCTGTACGAAAAAAAGAGTAGAGTGGCGCGCCTTCCGTTCTGTCCCACAGTGCTTTATGAAGTTTCGCTCAGTATCACCTTCTGTTACCGACAGCCCTCAGGTTGTTACCGCACCCAAGCGTTTCTCCCTGAAAGTGGCTTTGTGGTTGCTCGACAGCCCGCGCCTGGGCCACAGCCCCAACGTCAAGCATTTCGCCGGGCATTTGCTCAAGCAACCCGCCCGCGCTGGCGTGGTGGTAGCGCAAAGCCGTCTGGGCCAGTTGATGTGCCGCGAGTGCGGCAATGCCCGGGACCGCCGCATCGGCCACGACCTGCTGCGCCAGGCCGCTCGCGCCGGCGACCGCATCGCCCAGCGTGAACTGGGCCAGATCGAAGACTGAGCTGTCCTCAATGCGCAGGCTTGGTTAACCTTCTTCTTTTCGGGTGACGGCAGGAATCGCTATGGCTTTTGACTGGACCAGTGTTGCGCTGGGTCTCGCCGGTGCTGGATTGCCGCTGTTGGGGCTGTGCTGGCAGATTCAGCGAAAACTGACGGCGCGAATGGCCGGCTGGGAATTGCTCGAAGAGCGCCTGGCCACCGCACAACTGGCCCAGGAAGGGCTCGCCGCACAGCTGGACGCCAGCCGCGACGAAATCAGCGACCTGAGCCAGGCCAACGCCGCCAAACAGGCCGACCTGGCCGCGGTGCGCCGCGAAGTCGAACTGCTGCAGATCGACCGCGACAACGCCCGCGACGCCGCCCACGCCTGGAACCTCGACCGTTCCGCCAAAGAAACCGAGCTTCGCCGCCTGGACGCCTTGTCCGCGTCCCTGCGCGCCGAACTGCGCGAGCAACAGGAAAGCCATCAGCAACGCCTCAGCGACCTGCAAGGCTCCCGCGACGAGCTGCGCGCGCAGTTCGCTGAACTCGCCGGCAAGATCTTCGACGAGCGCGAACAACGCTTCGCCGAAACCAGCCAGCAGCGCCTCGGCCAATTGCTCGACCCGCTCAAGGAACGCATTCAGTCGTTCGAAAAGCGTGTCGAAGAAAGCTACCAGAGCGAAGCCCGCGAGCGCTTTTCCCTGGCCAAGGAACTCGAGCGCCTGCAACAGCTGAACCTGCGCCTGTCCGATGAAGCCACCAACCTGACCCGCGCCCTCAAGGGCCAGAAAACCCAGGGCAACTGGGGTGAGTTGATCCTGGAGCGAGTGCTGGAGCATGCAGGCCTGGAGAAGGGCCGCGAGTACCAGACCCAGGTCAACCTCAAGGGCCCGGACGGCGAACGCTTTCAGCCCGACGTGTTGATCATGTTGCCGGGTGACAAGCAGGTGGTGGTGGACTCCAAGGTCAGCCTGACCGCCTATCAACAGTACGTTTCCGAGGATGACCAGGCGATCGGTCAGGTGGCCCTCAAGCAACACGTCCTGTCGTTGCGCAACCACGTCAAAGGTCTGGCCGGCAAGGACTACAAACGTCTCGAAGGCCTGCACAGCCTGGATTTCGTGCTGCTGTTCGTGCCCATCGAAGCCGCGTTTTCGGCCGCGCTCCAAGCCGAGCCAAACCTGTTCCAGGAAGCCTTCGATCGCAATATCGTGATCGTCAGCCCGACCACACTGCTGGCGACCTTGCGGGTGATCGACAGCCTGTGGAAACAGGAACGGCAAAGCCAGAACGCCCGGGAAATCGCCGAGCGTGCCGGTTGGCTGTATGACAAGTTCGTGCTGTTTATCCAGGACCTGGACGAGGTAGGCAACCGCCTGCAGCAGTTGGACAAAGCCTACAGCGCAGCACGCAACAAGCTGACCGATGGGCGCGGCAACCTGGTGAGCCGTACCGAGCAACTGAAACTGCTCGGCGCCCGCGCCAGCAAAAGCCTGCCGGCCGACCTGCTGGAACGCGCGATGACCGATGAAGACGGCGTGGCGCAGTTGCCAGAATAGTCACCGGTCTCTGTAGGAGCTGGCTTGCCTGCGATGCGGACACCTCGGTCCTCCAGATACACCGAGGCGATGCCATCGCAGGCAAGCCAGCTCCCACATGGGCTAAAGCGGCAGGTGCCGGCTCAACAAGGCCCGCAACGCTGCCGGCTTCACCGGTTTGGCCAGGTAATCCAACCCGGCCGCATGCACCTGGGCCACCATCTCCGGCCGTCCATCGGCACTGATCACCACACCCGGAATCGGCTCCGCCAGTTGCGCGCGCAGCCAGCCCATCAATTCGGTGCCGGTTTCGCCGTTGTCCAGGTGGTAATCCACCAGAGCCAGCTGCGGCCGTACACCCTCAGCCAGCAGCGCGGCGCATTGCGCCTGGTCGCGCGCGGTCCAGACTTCACAGCCCCAGCGCGTGAGCAAGCTGCGCATGCCGATCAGGATGCTTTCTTCGTTATCCACACACAGCACCTGGGCGCCGCTCAACGGTTGGCCGTTTTCCAGCACCGGCTTGGCGGGGGCGCTGACCTGGCTGCGCGCCAATGGCACGCGCACGCTGAACACGCTGCCCTTGCCCGGCCATGAACGCACACTCAAGCGATGCCCCAGCACGCGGCACAAGCCATCGGCAATCGCCAGGCCCAGACCCAGGCCTTTCTCGGCGCGGGTCTGGTGACTGTCCAGGCGTTTGAATTCTTCGAAGATGACTTTCTGTTTGTCCTGAGGAATCCCGGGGCCGCGATCCCACACTTCAAGGCACAGCTCGCCACGACGGCGCCGGACACCTAATAGAACCGGCCCATCGGCATACCGGAACGCGTTGGTCAGGAAATTCTGCAACACCCGCCGCAACAACTTGATATCGCTGTCCACCCGCAAACGGCTGCCCCGGAGGCGAAAGCGCAATCCCTGTTCCTGGGCCAGCGCCTTGAACTCAGCGCCCAACGTATCGAACAGTTCATTGAGCACGAAGGGCTGGCGCTGCGGATTGATCTTGCCGTTTTCCAGGCGTGAAATATCCAGCAGGTCGCTGATCAGGTCTTCCGCTGAGCGCAGCGAACTGTCCAGATGCTGCACCAGTTGCCGGGCGTCCGGCGACATGCCGTCGTTCTGATGGGAGAGAGCAGCAGAGAACAGCCTTGCGGCGTTCAACGGCTGCATCAAGTCGTGGCTGACCGCCGCGAGGAACCGGGTTTTCGACTGGCTGGCCGTCTCGGCGACACCCTTGGCATCGGTCAGGGCGACGTTGAGTTGCGACAGTTCGTGAGTACGCTCGGTCACTCGCTGTTCCAGGCCTTCGTTGGCCTCGGTCAACGCCTGCTCGGCTTCGCGGAACGCGGTGATATCGGTGAAACTCATGACAAACCCGCCGCCCGGCATCGGGTTGCCGATCAGCTCGATCACCCGGCCATTGGGGAACAGCCGCTCGGAGGTATGCGCGCGGCCCTGGCGCATCCAGTGCAGGCGGCGCGCCACGTGCACTTCGGCCTCGCCCGGGCCGCACAGCCCGCGCTCGGCGTTGTAGCGAATGATGTCGGCAATCGGCCGGCCCACGCTGATCAACCCTTCGGGGTAATTGAACAGTTCAAGGTAGCGCCGGTTCCACGCCACCAGCCGCAACGACTGGTCCACCACGCTGATGCCCTGGGTGATGTTTTCGATGGCGCCTTGCAGCAGTGCCCGGTTGAACTGCAGTACTTCCGACGCTTCGTCGGCGATGCGGACTACGTCCTCCAGCTGCATTTCCCGGCCTTCAATGGCAGCTTTCACCACCGCCCGGGTCGACGAAGCTCCGAGCACACCGGCCAGCAGGCGTTCGGTGTGGGCAATCCAGTCATTGTCAGCGTTCTGGTTAGGGTTAAAGCCTTTGCCCTGGCGATAGGCGAAGCGCACAAAACTCTGATGAGCCCGTTCTTCGCCGACAAACCGCGCTGCGAGGCTGAGCAAATCATTGATCTGCACCGAAAGCATCGAGCGGGCGCTGGCCCGCTGGCTGGTTTCCTGGCCGATAAAACGCCCGGCCTGCCAATGCTCCGACACCCGCGTACGCGACAGCATTGAGACCCACACAAACAATGTGAAGTTACCCGCCAGGGAAAATACGGTGCCCAGCGTTAGGGACGTCACCGACAAACCCAACGGGTGCGAATGCAGCCACGTCATGCCCGGGAAAAGGCTGAACGACCAGCCGAGACTTTTCGCGGTGACCGGTAGGACCAAGGTGTAGAACCACAGGAATGTACCCGCCGCCAACCCGGCAAAGACCCCGCGTCGGTTGGCCTGTTTCCAATACAGCGCGCCGAGCATCGCCGGTGCCAGTTGGGTCACGGCGGCGAACGCAATCTGGCCAATGGTTGCAAGGCTCGCAGAGGATCCCAGCAACCGGTAACTGACGTAGGCCAGCAGCAGGATGATGACAATGCTTACCCGGCGCACCGACAGCATCCAGTGACGAAACACCTCGAACGGCCGCTCGGCGCTGGAACGGCGCAGCAGCCAGGGCAGCAGCATGTCGTTGGAGACCATGGTCGACAGCGCGATACTCGCGACGATCACCATGCCTGTCGCCGCCGAAGCTCCGCCGATAAACGCCAGCACCGCGAGGGCCGGATGGGCTTCGGCCAATGGCAGGCTGATCACGTAGGAATCCGGCAATACCGAGCCCGGCAGCAGCATCTTCCCGCCGAGGGCAATTGGGATCACAAACAGGGCGGCCAGGATCAGATAGGCCGGGAACACCCACTTGGCCAGGCGCAGGTCCTGGGGGTCGATGTTTTCCACCACGGTGACGTGAAACTGCCGGGGCAGGCAGATGATCGCCATCATCGCGACGCCGGTCTGCACCACCATCGAGGGCCAGTTGACCGTCTCTTTCCAGTATTCCTCCAGCCGTGGCGCAAGCATCGCCTGGCTGAACAGATCCTCGAACCCGTCGTACAGCCCGTAGGTCACAAACGCACCGACGGCGAGAAACGCGAACAGCTTGACCAGGGATTCAAAGGCAATCGCCAGCACCATGCCTCGGTGGTGTTCCGTGGCATCCAGGTTGCGCGTACCAAACACGATGGTGAACAGCGCCAGCACCAGCGACACGATCAGCGCCGTGTCCTGGGAGCGGGTGCCGGTGGTGTCGGCGCTGGCCCCGATCAGCAGGTTCACCCCCAGCACGATGCCTTTGAGCTGCAAGGCGATATAAGGCAGCACGCCCACCAGACAGATCAGCGCCACCACCACGGCAAGGGATTGGGATTTGCCGTAACGGGCGGCGATAAAGTCGGCGATGGAGGTGATGTTTTCCTGCTTGCTGATCAGCACCATCTTTTGCAGGACCCACGGCGCCAATACCAGCAGCAGCACCGGCCCCAGGTAGATCGGTAAAAATGCCCACAACTGTTCGGCCGCCTGGCCTACGGCACCAAAGAATGTCCAACTGGTGCAATACACCGCCAGCGACAGGCTATACACCCAGGCGCGCATCCGCGGCGGCAATGGCGCATGGCGACGGTCACCGTAAAAGGCGATGGCAAACATAATGGCCATATAGGCCAGGGCAACGGCGGCGATCAGCCCGCTGGACAGCGTCATGAGAACTCCAGACATAAGAACGCCCGGGCATTCCCGGCCCGGGCGAACAGTCTCGCATGATGCTTGGCGTTAGTCAGTGTCGACCAAGGTCGGAGCGTGGTGTGATGTCGCAGCTTGGGTTCAGGCGCCGAAGCCGCCGTCGATGGTCAGGCTGGCACCGGTGATATAGCCGGCTTCAGGGCCAACCAGGTAAGCGACGAAACTGGCGATCTCTTCCACATGGCCATAACGGCCCACGGCCATGAAGCCGATCAGGCTCTCGGCGAAATCACCGCTTGCGGGGTTCATGTCGGTGTCCACCGGGCCGGGCTGCACGTTATTGATGGTGATGCCCCGTGGCCCCAGGTCGCGGGCCAGGCCTTTGGTCAGGCCGACCAGCGCCGATTTGCTCATGGCGTACGGGCCGCCACCGGCAAACGGCATGCGATCGGCGTTGGTGCTGCCGATGTTGATGATGCGACCACCTTCACCCATGTGCCGCGCGGCTTCCTGGGTAGCGACAAACACGCTGCGCACGTTGATGGCGAGGGTACGGTCGAAGTCTTCCAGGCTGAAATCTTCCAGCGGGCCGACGGCCAGCACGCCGGCGTTGTTCACCAGGATATCCAGGCGCCCGAAGGCTTTGACGGTGGCGTTGACGGCGCTGCGGATGGCGGCTGCGTCGGCGCTGTCAGCGTGGATCGCCAAGGCCTTGCCGCCTTCGCTGATCACGCTGTTCTGCAATGCTTCGGCCTTGGCGGCCGAGCTGACATAGGTGAACGCGACGGCTGCGCCTTGGGCCGCCAGGCGCTTGACGATGGCGGCGCCGATACCGCGAGAACCGCCCTGGATCAAGGCGACTTTGCCGCTGAGGTTCTGTGTGGTCATGTCGATCTCCAAAAGGTGTGTTGAGGTTGGAGTCGAGTATCGACCTCGCATGGCGCCCTCGGTAGACCGTGATTGCTATAGTCTGTGTAAACCAAAAGTTTAGAGTGGGGCGATATGGAAAGCTTTGGCAGTATCGAATGCTTTGTGCGCAGCGCCGAAGGTGGCAGCTTTGCCGAAGCTGCCCGGCACCTGAGCCTGACCCCGGCGGCCGTGGGTAAAAGCGTGGCCAAGTTGGAAGTACGCCTGGGTGTGCGGCTTTTTCAGCGCAGCACCCGGCGCCTGACCCTGACCGAAGCGGGCAAACTATTTCTGGAAGAAGTCAGCGGCAGCCTCACCACTATTCAAAACGCCGTGGCCAACCTGGCCAGTGCCGAAGGGCGGCCGGTGGGAACGCTGAAGGTCAGCATGGGCACGGTGTTTGGCAACCGTTATGTAGTGCCGTTACTGGGGGGATTTCTAGAGCGCTTTCCTGATATCAACCCCGACTGGCATTTCGATAACCGCCAGGTGGACCTGATCGGCCAAGGCTTCGATGCCGCGATCGGCGGTGGTTTTGAGCTGCCCCAGGGCGTGGTCGCGCGCAAGCTGGCGCCGGCGCATCGAATCCTGCTGGCATCACCGCAGTACCTCGCCAAACGCAAGCCGGTACTCGCGCCCGAGGACTTGTCGCTCTGCAACGGCATTCTGATCCGCTCACCGCAAACCGGGCGCGTGCGTTCCTGGCAACTTACTCATCGCAACCGTGAACAGCGCCCGCTGGTGCTCAAGCCGCGCATGACCATGAGCGACTCTGGCGCTGCCTGCTGCGCCAGCGCCCAGGGCCTGGGGATTGCGCTGGTCAGCATGCCGATGGCGGTGCCGTATCTGGACAGCGGCCAACTGGTGCGAGTGCTGCCCGACTGGTACGTCGACGACGGCAACATCTCGCTGTACTACGCCGAACACAAGCTGCTGCCCGGCAAGACGCGGGCGTTTGTGGATTTCATTCTGGAGCAGTTTGTCGAACGCGAGTTGGGGCGGCGGTTCAGCGCCATTTGATCCTTGTGGGGATCAAAGTGTGGGAGTGGGCTTGCTCGCGAAGGCGGTGTGACAGTCACCCGATGCATCGACTGATCCACCGCTTTCGCGAGCAAGCCCGCTCCCACCTTTTGGATCTTCAGTGTCCGAACTTTCCGGGCCAGCCGATCACTTTCTTCGGCCTCGGCGTCGCATACGTGCGGATCTTCGACGTCGACAGCCCTAGCCGCACCAGCCCTTCAGCAATGGTCACCGCTGCGGTCACGCCGTCCACTACCGGCACACCCGTGCGGTAGCGAATCTGGTCGTCCAGTCCGGCCATGCCGCCGCAGCCCAGGCAGATCACTTCGGCCTTGTCTTCGCTGATCGCCAATTCGGCCTGGCGCACGATGGCCTCCATGGCCCGCAGCGGGTCTTCTTCCAGTTCCAGTACCGCCATGCCGCTGGCCCGTACCGACGCGCAGCGCTGATACAAACCCGCCAGTTTCAGTCGGTCCTCGATCAGCGGCACGGTGCGGTCCAGGGTGGTCACCACCGAATAGGCATGCCCAAGAAACATCGCGGTGCTGGCCGCCGCCTCGGTGATGTCCACCACCGGCACATTGAGCAACTCCTGCAAACCTTCACGGCCGTGCTCGCCGTAACCCGCCTGGATCACGGCATCGAACGGCTGGTCGTAGGCCATCACCCGGTCCATCACCGCGATGGCCGCCAGGTAGCTTTCGAAATTGCCTTCCACCGATTCGGCACCGAAAAACGGGGTCAGCCCGACGATCTCGGTGCCGGGGGACGCCACCGCCCGTGCCTGCTTGGCGATGGCTTCGGTGATGGACTCGGTGGTGTTGACGTTGACCACAAGGATGCGCATGGAATGTCCTTACTTAATGACTGACGTTATCGACTGCAATGCTTTCGCCGCTCACATCGGCGTAATACGGCTGGCGCTTGGCGAACAGCAGGTACAGCAGCCCTGCAATACCGGCGCCAATCAGCCAGGAGAAGGGCGAGACATGGGCGAAACCGGGCAGCAGAGCGAGGAGAATGGCGATCACCGCCGCAGGAATAAACGCCGCCACCGCCCGCAAATTGATCCCGCGGCTGTAGTAATAAGCGCCATTCGGGTCTTCGCTATACAACTGCGGCACGTCCACCTGGCTTTTACGGATCAACCAGTAGTCGACCATGATCACCCCGTACAACGGCCCCAACAGAGCGCCCAGCCCCGACAGGAAATACACGATCACCAGCGGGCTGTTGTAGAGGTTCCACGGCAGGATCAGCACCGCCACGGTGGCGCTGATCAGCCCGGCGCGGCGGAAGTTCAGATACTTGGGCGCCAGGTTGCTCAGCACAAAGGCGGGTGCGACGAAGTTGGCCATGATGTTCACCGCCACGGTCACAATCAGGAACGCCAGGCAGCCCAGCACCAGGAAGAAGGTGTTGGGTATCGCCGCAATGATTTCGGTGGGGCTCTCAATCACCCGGCCATTGAGGTGAAACTGCCCGCCGCACAGCAACACGGTGATGGCGGCGAACACCAGGATATTCACCGGCAGGCCCCAGAAGTTGCCGACCTTGATGGTCTTGCGGCAGGGCGAAGAGCGGGCGAAGTCGCAGAAATTCAGGATCAGCGTGCCGTAGATCGCCAGCCACAGCGCACCGCCGGCGAAGATATTGCGCCACATCTCGCCACCGGTCAGCGGCTCGCGGGTCGACCAGGCAATCTGGCCGCCGGCCTGGAAATACATCCAGCCGGCGAGTGATGCCACCGTCAGCAGAATCACTGGCCCGGCGAAGGCTTCATAGCGGCGCACCATCTCCATGCCATAGGCGAGGATCGCGAGCTGCACAAACCAGATCGCCACAAAACACGCCCAGCCGAGCGTCGACAGGCCGAGGATCGAGTTGTGGTCGTAGTCGGCAAAACCTGGATGAACCGCCGTCAGCAGCACGCGGAAAACCACCGAGGCCAGGTAGGTCTGAATCCCGAACCAGGCAATCGCGATCACCGCACGAATCAGCGCCGGAATCTGCGCACCATGGATGCCAAAACTGATGCGGCTGATCACTGGAAACGGTACGCCGGTCTTCTGCCCCATATAGCCCGACAGGTTCATGAAGAAGTACACCAGCGCCGCGCCGATCCCCAGGGACAGCAGAATCTGCCAGCCGCCCAGGCCCAGCGCATACAAGCCGATGGCGAAGGAATAGTTGGCGATGTTGTGCACATCGTTGGTCCACAAGGCAAAGATGCTGTAGCGGCCCCAGCGCCGGCCTTCGGCCTTGGTGGGTGCAAGGTCCTTGTTGTGCAGGCGCGGGCTGAGTACCAGCGGGCCGGGGCTCGTGGCCTCGGGGTTCAGGGTGGAGGAGGGCAGATCCAGTGCGATGTTATTGGAGAGACTTGTACGCATTCCGGCAGGCTCCTGGACACCAGCAGGAGAGCGGCTGATGTCAAAGTGTATGTATCTTTTTTGTTGATTGTATACAAAGTGTGTTTTGCCTTAAGCCACATGCGTGCCAGATTTTCGCCGGGTGAAATACACGGCGATTTGGTTTTTAGCGTGATTGGAAATAACAGGCTGAATTTAAAGCGATATAAATTGACCGTTTGAACAGCTATTTATTTTGTAGCGCAGAGAGGGGCGGGGATTTAGGAAGCGGTGTGACGCGGGAGGATGTAACTTTTCGGTGCGGGATTTTATAAGTGCACACAAAAATGGCACCGATGGTGACATTTCTGTGTACAGGTTTTCGACCTGGGTGTTACGCCTTGCTGATGATGTTCCCGGCGTGCAACCCGCATTCTTTCTGGGTTGCTTCTTCCCACCACCAACGGCCTTCGCGTTCGTGTTGATTCGGCAGTACCGGGCGCGTGCACGGCTCACAGCCGATGCTGATAAAACCGCGCTCGTGCAGGCTGTTGTACGGCAGCTCGAGCATGCGGATGTAACCCCAGACTTCCTCACTGGTCATCTGCGCCAGCGGGTTGAACTTGTACAGGGTGCGTTCCGGGGTGGAGAAGGCCGTATCAATTTCCAGCGCGGCCACCTGGCTGCGGGTGCCGGGGCTCTGGTCGCGGCGCTGGCCGGTGGCCCAGGCGCTTACGCCGGAAAGCTTGCGGCGCAGCGGTTCGATCTTGCGCACGCCGCAGCACTCGCCATGGCCGTCCTTGTAGAAGCTGAACAGACCCTTTTCCTTGACGAAGGGTTCCAGCTTGCTCTGGTCCGGCGAGATCAGCTCGATGTCGATCTTGTAGAACTCGCGCACCTGCTCGATAAACCGGTAGGTCTCCGGGTGCAGGCGGCCGGTGTCGAGGCTGAATACCTTGACGTTCTTGTTCAGCTTCCAGGCCATGTCGACCAGCACCACGTCCTCGGCACCGCTGAAAGAGATCCACAGGTCGTCGCCAAACTGGCTGAAAGCCAGCTTGAGAATGTCCTGGGCGGATTTGTTGGCATAAGTCGCGGCGAGTTCAGCGACGTCGAAGGCTTGGTTCATCAGGACGGTTCCTACAGGTCAGTGGCGCTGAGCGCTCTATAGGAGGGCGATGGTAACAAAATCCCGCCTGCGTTGCGGCGGCCAGCGTGAATCGCTAGAGTTCGGCAGTCCTTTTGCTCGCTCAACTCAATAACTTTAAATGGGAGTGTCTTGTGGAAATTGCCTGTCTCGACCTGGAAGGCGTACTGGTCCCGGAAATCTGGATCGCCTTCGCCGAAAAAACCGGTATTGAATCCTTGCGGGCCACCACCCGGGACATTCCCGACTACGACGTGCTGATGAAACAGCGCCTGCGCATTCTTGATGAACACGGGCTGAAGCTCTCGGACATCCAGGAAGTGATCGCCACCCTCAAGCCCCTGGACGGCGCCATCGAATTCGTCAACTGGCTGCGCGAGCGCTTCCAGGTGGTGATCCTGTCGGACACATTCTATGAGTTCTCCCAGCCGTTGATGCGTCAACTGGGCTTCCCGACCTTGCTGTGCCACCGGTTGATCACCGACGAGAACGACCGGGTGGTGAGCTACCAACTGCGTCAGAAAGATCCCAAGCGTCAGTCGGTGCTGGCCTTCAAGACCTTGTACTACCGAGTGATTGCCGCCGGTGATTCCTACAACGACACCACCATGCTCGGTGAGGCGGATCGCGGGATTCTGTTCCACGCGCCGGAGAACGTGATTCGCGAGTTCCCGCAGTTCCCGGCGGTGCATACGTTCGAGGATTTGAAGAAGGAGTTCATCAAGGCGTCGAATCGTTCGTTGAGCCTGTAAGTTATTTGGCGTGGCTGACGCCTTCATCGCAGGCAAGCCAGCTCCCACATGTTGACCGCGCTCCCCTGTGGGAGCCGGGCTTGCTCGCGATGGGGCCGGAGTGGCCACTGCACCGCCTAGACCCCTGCCAGCAAACTCTCATAAGGAATGCGCAAGCCTTCATGCAGGCGTTTAATCATGGACAAGCTCAGCTTGCGCTTGTGGTTCAGCACTTCAGAAACCCGCCCGCTCGGACCTATGAAAGGCTCCAGGTCACGGGCGGTCAGGCCTAGCTGCTCCATTCGAAATTTAATTGCTTCTATAGGATCCGAAGGCGGCATTGGGTAATGCTCTGCTTCGTACTTTTCGATAAGTATTGCGAGAATTTCCAGCTCGTCACCCTCAGGCGAGCCGATTTCCGCTTCCCAAAGCTGCTCGACGCGCGCGAGCGCAGCGGTCAGGTCTTCTCGGGAATGAATAGGTTTGATGTTCATCACACGGTCTCCGCGTTGATCTGATCGTACTGCGCGTGGGTCCCCACGAAGCGTATGAACGCAAGCTGTCGCTGATAGTTGATCGCCATGATTACTCGATACTTGTTGCCGCCTATGTTGAACACAACCCTGCCCGCTTTGAGAATGCTCGCTGTCCTCAGCTCTGCTTTGAGGGCTTGTGGCGTCGGGTAAATAGCTTTTTCCATATGGCGATACAGCTCGACCAGCGGCGTTTTTGCATCCCTGTAACCGGGTTGGCTTTCCCAGAATATTCGCAAGGCAGACAGCGCGATTATCCGCATCGCTGCAACCTCCCAATTTGGGAGATAATAGGTGCGGTTAAGGGCAGATGCAATCTCGGAAATCTTTCCTGACAAGTAGGCAGTCGTTTCATGTGATCCTTCACAGACGGCGGGTGGACGGTTGAAGCCGGACGCTATCGTCCGACTTCCGCTCCGTCCACTTCGGTACTGATTCAGGTCTTTTCTGCTGCTTGGCTCCGCGTCGCAGAGCCAGGGAGGGGTTGCGTGCTACAGGCTTTCCAAGGTTTGTAACAACACCCGCACCTTGGTCATCGACTCCTGGTACTCCGCCTGCCACTCCGAGTCAGCGACAATCCCGCCGCCACCCCAGCAACATACCTGCCCATCCTTGACCAGCAGGCTGCGGATTGCGATGGAGCTGTCCATCTCGCCGCGCACGTCCAGGTATAACAACGAACCGCAATACAAGCCGCGCCGGGTTGGCTCCAGTTCGTCGATGATCTGCATCGCGCGGATCTTCGGGGCGCCGGTGATCGAGCCGCCGGGGAAGCTGCCGGCGATCAGGTCGAGGGCGTCTTTGTCGTCCGCCAGCTCACCGGTGACGCTGCTCACCAGATGATGCACGTTGGGATAGCTTTCGAGGCTGAACAACTCCGGCACTTTTACCGAGCCGGTACGGCAGGTGCGGCCCAGGTCGTTGCGCAGCAGGTCGACGATCATCAGGTTCTCGGCCCGATCCTTGGGGCTGGCCAGCAGTTCGGCGGCGTTGGCCGCATCTTCTGCAGGCGTTGCACCTCGTGGCCGGGTGCCTTTGATCGGGCGGGTTTCCACCTGGCGCTGGCTGATTTTGACGAAGCGCTCCGGCGACAAACTCAATACCGCGCCATCATTTGGCAAGCTTTGGAACCCGGAAAACGGTGTTGGGCAGGCTGCGCGCAGGGCGCAATAGGCAACCCACGGGTCGCCGACGCATGGGGCGCGGAAGCGTTGGGCAAAGTTGACCTGGTAGCAGTCACCCGCCTGGATGTAATCCTGGATGCGGGCGAGTGCGTGTTTGTAGGTGTCGGCTGTTATGTCCGGGGCCATTGGGCCTTGCAGCTTGAAGGTGGCCGATGCGCTGATGGCCGGCTGACAGAACAAGGTAATCAGGCGTTGCCGTTCGCTTTCCGCCAGTTTGGGGTGGAACACCAGTTGGCTGGTCTGCGCCTGGTGATCGCTGATCAAGGCCCAGGCGTACAGGCCAAATCGCGCATCGGGCAGGTGCAGGTCGTCCACGGCCAGGTGCGGCAGTTGTTCAAGATGGCGACCGAAGTCGTAGCTCAGGTAACCGATCAGGCCACCGGCAAACGGCAGTTCGTAGGGCGCAGGAATCGTGGCTTCACCCAGCAACGTCAGGTTTTCCCGCAAGCGTTGCAGGAAATCGCCGCCGCTCTCGTCCGGCAGTACCGCCAGTGTCGTCTCGGGCCAGGCGCTCAGCAGGTCATAACGGCCGCGCTCGGCAGCCGGTCGGCCACTGTCCAGCAGCACCGCGCCGGGGGCATGGCGGATGGCTGCAAAGTATTCGGCAGGGTTCGCCCGGTAGGGCAGGGGGTGTACGGAGCAGGTCACTGGGTTTATCCCTCGACCGCCGGAATATGCCCAAACATCTCCTGCACAAACTTCACGCGCTCTTCCGGCGTTTCCGTCACGCCTGCCGCCTTCAGCTCTTCCAACCGAGCCTCCACTGCATGAGTGCGCAAGGTCAGGCCGCAGTCGTTGGCAATCTGGATGTTCAGCCCCGGGCGAGCGTTAAGCTCAAGGATCAGCGGGCCTTTCTCCTGGTCCAGCACCATGTCCACGCCGATGTAACCCAAACCGCACAGCTCGTAGCAGCCGGCGGCGAGCTTCATGAAACCGTCCCAGTTGGGCAGTTGCACTCCGTCCACCGCGTTGGTGGTGTCGGGGTGCTTGGTAATGATGTTGTTCAGCCAGGTGCCGCGCAGGGTCAGGCCGGTGGCCAGGTCGACACCGACGCCAATCGCGCCCTGGTGCAGGTTGGCCTTGCCGCCGGACTGGCGGGTGGGCAAGCGCAGCATGGCCATCACCGGGTAGCCCATCAGCACAATGATGCGGATGTCCGGCACGCCTTCGTAGCTGATGCTTTTGAAAATCTGGTCGGGCACCACCCGGTATTCGATCAGCGCCCGGTCACGATGACCGCCGAGGGAATACAGGCCGGTGAGGATGCTGGAAATCTGATGCTCGATCTCTTCATGGCTGATGATCTTGCCGGAGACCGTGCGATAGCGCCCTTCGAAACGGTCGGCGATCACCAGGATACCGTCACCGCCGGCGCCCTGGGCCGGCTTGATCACGAAGTCGCTGCGCCCGCCGATGATCTCGTCGAGCTTGTCGATTTCCTTCTCGGTGGAAATGACCCCGTACATCTCCGGCACATGGATGCCGGCGGCCATGGCCCGTTCCTTGGTGATGATCTTGTCATCCACGATCGGGTACAGGCTGCGCTTGTTGTACTTGAGCACGTAGTCGGCATTACGCCGGTTGATGCCCATGATCCCCCGCGCTTCCAGGGCCTTCCAGGTCTTCCAGAAGCCGAACATTACGAGTCAGCCTTGAGGAAGGCCTTGAAACGTACCAGTTCGGTCAGGCGGTAGCCGCGATAACGACCCATCGCCAGCATAAAGCCCACCAGGATCAACAGGATCGCCGGGAAGGTGAACACGAAGTAGATCAGTTCCGGCACGCTCATGATGATGTGGGCCAGGGAGGCGGCGAACAGTGTGCCGATCGCGACTTTCATCGCATGGCCGCCACCGCGTTCTTCCCAGGTGATCGACAGGCGTTCGATGGTCATGGTCAGGATCACCATCGGGAACAACGCCACCGACAACCCGCGCTCCAGACCCAGCTTGTGGCTGAACAGGCTGATGGCCGCGATCAGCACCACCACGAAGGTCAGCACCACCGAGAGCCTCGGCAGCATCTGCAGCTTCAAGTGTTCCAGGTAAGACCGAAGCGACAGCCCCAGCGCCGTAATAATGGTGAACAACACAATCCCGAAGCCCAGCTGCGTCTCGCGGAACGCCAGGGCAATCAGCACCGGCGTAAACGTGCCGAGGGTCTGCAGGCCGATCAGGTTGCGCAGGATCAGGATCACCAGCACACCAATCGGGATCATCACCATGATCATGAAGGTCTGCTGGGTTTGCAGCGGTAGGCCGTACAGCGAGTATTCGAGGAAGTTGGCGTCGGTGTTTTCGTCCGTCAGCTTGGCCAGGCGAATCGCGTTCATTTCACTGTTATTGAGGCTGAAGGTCACCATGGCCTTTTTGCCGCCATCGACGGTGATCAGGTTTTCATCGCCGGTCCACCACAGCAGGCGGTCAGCCGGCAGGCCTTGCTCGCCGGTGTCGGGGTTGAAGTACAGCCAGTCATTGCCATTGAAGCTGCGCAGCCAGAGTTCCGGGGTTTGCGGCTGGTCGGCCACCAGGCGGATGGTGTGGACCTTTTCCACCGGCACGTGGGCGATGGACAGCAGCAACTCGACGATCTTGGCCTTGTGCGGCGTCGACGGGTCGCCCGCCAGCAGCAGCTTCACGTTGTCGTCGTTGAGGTTGTTGGTGCGCTTGATGGCTTCGCTGATAAAGGTCTCGACGTCGGCCGAGTGCTGGCGGATCGGCGCCAGCAGGGCTTCGGCGGCGATTTTTTCCGGGCCTTCGACGGCGATGCTGTCGCGGAAGGTCGGGCCCTTGATCTTGACCTTTTCACCGCTGTAGCGCTTGGTCAGTACCAGGCGGTAGTAGAGGGTCTGGTTGCCCTTGGCTCGGCGGGCCGACCAGGTGACCTTGCGGTTGCCGTCGAGGCGATTGACGCTGACGCCGTAGTTATTCGAGATAAAGCTTTCGTTCAGGCTGACGAAGTCGCGGCTCAGGGGCGGCACGAACATCTGGATTTTCACCGGGTCCTTGGCACTGGCGACGAACTCGACCTTGGCGTCGATGTTCCACAGGTCGTCGGTGGCGTCCTCGGTGACGGGAATCCCCAGCACGAAAATCTGATAGGCGGTGACCGAAATGCCCAATACCACCAAAACGGCGATCAGGATTTTCAGGTGCAGATTAAGAGAGCGCATTCAAATTACTCAGCGGTATGAGCGTCGGAGGCGCAGGCAGGTTTGCCCGCCGCGTATTTAAGACTGGGGTCGACCAGCGCATCAAAGCGTTTGAGCGCTTCGGAGCCGATCAGCAGCGGGTATTGGAAGGCGCTGCGGTCAGTCAAGTTCACTTCGATACTGCGTAAAGCGGTGCCCATGCAGATGTCCAGGGCAATCACTGGACGGGCGGTGTAGTTCTTGTCTTCATCGGGGTCGTAGTCACCGGCACGGCGCTTGATCTTGCTCACGCGGGCCAGGGGACGCTCGACGGGATGGGAATGTGCGGTGTCGATGGCCAGGTAGAAGCGCACCCAGGATTCACCGTTGCGCTTGAAACGCTTGATGTCGCGGGCGCTCAAGGAAGCGGTCTTGGCACCGGTGTCGAGTTTGGCGGCCACTTCCAGGTCAATGCCGGCCAACTTGGCGTATTCATTGAGCCCATACACGGTCTTCTCGGCAGCAACGCCAAGGCCCGGCATAAGCAGTAGAAGCAAAAGGGGGAAGGGCTTGAGTCTCATAAATCCTGAGGCGGTGCAGTGCGATGTTCAATTCAAGGCGACTGGCATTGCTGCGCAAGCTCCCTCGTGCGCCTTTTCATCCAGGGATGTCAGGCAAAAGTGGCCGGCATTCTAACATGAAGGTTTTCTTGCGCCAGCGCTGGCAGCCGGCCATGCCCTGATAGGGTGCAAGGCGGGTTATTAGACGATTGTCGACAATGTGTATTTATTCTTTGACTATCTGGGGCTGATTGGCTAGTTTTTGCGGCATTGCTTTTAAAGGTGTCGACAATATGCTGGATCAGCTGGAAACCCCAGTGGTAGCGTCAGACGATTCCCAGACCATGTCGGAGAACGTCTTTCGGCGTATCCAGGCTGCCATCGTCAAGGGCGAGATCGCCCCCGGCAGCAAGATCTCCGAGCCGGAACTGGCGCGCACCTATGGCATCAGCCGTGGCCCGCTGCGTGAGGCCATCCACCGTCTGGAAGGCCAGCGCCTGCTGGTGCGCATCCCTCATGTGGGCGCGCGAGTGGTGTCCTTGAGCCATGAAGAGCTGATCGAACTTTACGAAATCCGCGAATCCCTGGAAGGCATGGCTTGTCGCCTGGCCGCCGAGCGCATGACCGACGCCGAGATCGAAGAGTTGCGCCAGGTGCTGCACACCCACGAGCGCGACGCGGCCTTTCAGGCCGGTGTCGGCTACTACCAGCAGGAAGGCGACTTCGATTTTCATTACCGGATAATTCAAGGCGCCGGTAACCGCACCCTGACCCAAATGTTGTGCGGCGAGCTGTATCAGTTGGTGCGCATGTACCGCATCCAGTTTTCCGCCACCCCCAATCGTCCACGCCAGGCCTTTGCCGAGCATCACCGCATTCTTGACGCGATTGCCGATCGCGATGGTGAACTGGCCGAGTTGTTGATGCGCCGTCATATCGGCGCCTCCAAACGCAACATTGCCCGTCACTTCCCGGACGGCGCTCCCCAATCACGAGGTGAGTCATGAGTTCCAATAACAACACTACTCCAGGCCAGCGTTTCCGTGACGCCGTCGCCAGCGAGCACCCATTGCAGGTGGTCGGTGCGATCAACGCCAACCACGCGCTGCTGGCCAAGCGTGCCGGGTTCAAGGCGATCTACCTGTCGGGTGGCGGGGTGGCTGCCGGCTCCCTGGGTGTGCCGGACCTGGGCATTACCGGCCTGGATGACGTGCTGACCGACGTGCGCCGCATCACCGATGTGTGCGACCTGCCGCTGCTGGTGGACGTGGACACCGGTTTCGGCTCCTCGGCGTTCAACGTCGCGCGCACCGTCAAGTCGATGATCAAGTTCGGCGCGGCGGCGATCCATATCGAAGACCAGGTGGGCGCCAAGCGTTGCGGCCATCGCCCGAATAAAGAAATCGTGTCCCAGCAGGAAATGGTCGACCGCATCAAGGCCGCCGTGGATGCGCGCACCGACGACAGTTTCGTGATCATGGCCCGTACCGACGCACTGGCGGTGGAAGGCCTGGAATCCGCCCTGGAACGGGCCGCCGCCTGCATCGAGGCCGGCGCCGACATGGTCTTCCCGGAAGCCATCACTGAGCTTGAGATGTACAAGCTGTTCGCCTCTCGCGTGAAAGCGCCGATCCTGGCCAACATCACCGAATTCGGCGCAACGCCTCTCTATACCGTCGATCAACTGAAATCTGCGGATGTTTCCATCGTCCTGTACCCGCTCTCGGCCTTCCGCGCCATGAACAAGGCGGCCGAGAACGTCTACACCGCGATCCGTCGCGACGGCACCCAACAGAACGTGATCGACACCATGCAAACCCGCATGGAGCTTTACGATCGCATCGACTACCACACCTTCGAGCAGAAGCTCGACGCCCTGTTCGCCGCCAAAAAATAACCGACCCTGATACCTGTAGGAGCGAGCTTGCTCGCGAAGATCGTTAACGATAACGCGCTTAGCCTGAATGAACGCGGCGCCCTGAAGTTTTTCGCGAGCACGCTCGCTCCTGCAAGGGGTGGTGTGAAGCTTCAGCGAGACGCTTCCCTAATAAATACAAGATTGGAGATAACCATGGCCGAAGCAAAAGTACTCAGTGGCGCTGGCCTGCGTGGCCAGGTTGCCGGGCAGACCGCACTGTCCACCGTGGGCCAGGCCGGTGCCGGCTTGACCTACCGCGGCTACGACGTGCGCGAACTCGCCGCCGACGCGCAGTTTGAAGAAGTCGCCTACCTGCTGCTCTATGGCGAACTGCCGACCAAGGCCGAACTCGCGGCCTACACCGCCAAACTCGGCAAACTGCGCGACCTGCCCCAGGCGCTCAAAGAAGTGCTGGAACGCATCCCCGCCGACGCCCATCCGATGGACGTGATGCGCACCGGTTGCTCGTTCCTGGGCAACATCGAGCCGGAGAAAGACTTCAGCGTGCAGCGCGATGTGACCGACCGCCTGCTCGCCGCGTTCCCGGCGATCATGTGCTACTGGTACCGCTTCAGCCACGACGGCCAGCGCATCCATTGCGTGACCGACGAGCCGACCATCGGCGGCCACTTCCTGCACCTGTTGCACGGCAAGAAGCCCAGCGACTTGCACGTCAAGGTGATGAACGTGTCGCTGATCCTCTATGCCGAGCACGAATTCAACGCCTCGACGTTCACCGCCCGTGTATGTGCGTCGACCCTGTCGGACCTGTATTCCTGCGTCACCGCCGCCATCGGCTCCCTGCGCGGCCCGCTGCACGGCGGCGCCAACGAAGCGGCGATGGAGATGATCGAGCGTTTCTCTTCCGCCCAGGAAGCAGTGGAAGGCACCCTCGGCATGCTGGCGCGCAAGGACAAGATCATGGGCTTCGGCCACGCGATCTATAAAGACAGCGACCCGCGTAATGAAGTGATCAAGGGCTGGTCGAAAAAACTCGCGGAGGAGGTGGGCGACACCGTGTTGTTCCCGGTTTCCGAAGCCATCGACAAGACCATGTGGGAGCAGAAGAAACTGTTCCCCAACGCCGACTTCTACCATGCCTCGGCGTACCACTTCATGGGCATCCCGACCAAGCTGTTCACCCCGATTTTCGTCTGCTCGCGGCTTACAGGCTGGGCCGCGCATGTATTTGAACAGCGTGCCAACAACCGCATCATCCGTCCGAGCGCCGAGTACATCGGCGTTGAACAGCGCAAGTTCGTGCCAATCGAACGTCGCTGAGTGGTGGGAATCTGAGGCGCCGGTTTTCAGGATCGGAACCGGTTCAATGTGGGAGCTGGCTTGCCTGCGATAGCATCACCTCGGTGTAACTGACACACCGAGGTGCCTGCATCGCGGGCAAGCCCGGCTCCCACAGGGACCGTGTTCATCCAGGCCAACGCCACAGGTTTTTGCTGTACACCTAACCGTGACCGAGTCCCAGACTATGAACACTGAACACCGCAAACCGCTCCCCGGCAGCCGCCTCGATTTCTTTGATGCCCGCGCGGCGGTCGATGCAATCACCCCCGGCGCCTACGCCACACTGCCGTACACCTCCCGCGTGCTCGCGGAAAACCTGGTGCGTCGCTGTGACCCGGCGACCCTCAACGCGTCGCTGAGCCAACTGATCGAGCGCAAACGCGACCTCGATTTCCCATGGTTCCCGGCCCGCGTGGTATGCCACGACATCCTCGGCCAGACCGCCCTGGTGGACCTCGCCGGCCTGCGCGATGCCATCGCCCTGCAAGGCGGTGACCCGGCCCAGGTCAACCCGGTGGTGCCGACCCAATTGATCGTCGACCATTCCCTGGCCGTCGAAGCCGGTGGTTCTGACCCGGAGGCGTTCGAGAAAAACCGTGCCATCGAAGACCGCCGCAACGAAGACCGTTTCCACTTTATCGAGTGGACCAAAAAGGCCTTCAAGAACGTCGACGTGATCCCGCCGGGCAACGGCATCATGCACCAGATCAACCTGGAGAAAATGTCTCCGGTGATCCAGGTGCGTGACGGTGTGGCCTTCCCGGATACTTGCGTCGGCACCGACAGCCACACGCCTCACGTTGATGCCTTGGGCGTGATCGCCATCGGCGTTGGCGGCCTCGAAGCGGAGAGCGTGATGCTCGGCCGCGCCTCGTGGATGCGCCTGCCGGAAAGTGTCGGCGTGGAGCTGACGGGCAAGCTGCAACCGGGCATCACCGCCACCGACATGGTGCTGGCGCTGACCGAGTTCCTGCGCAAGCAAAAGGTCGTGGGTGCGTGGCTCGAGTTCTTCGGCGAAGGCGCCTCGGCGCTGACCCTGGGCGACCGCGCCACCATCTCCAACATGGCCCCGGAATATGGCGCCACGGCGGCGATGTTCTATATCGACCAGCAGACCATCGCCTACCTCAAGCTCACCGGCCGTGAAGACGAACAAGTCACCCTGGTGGAGCAATATGCTCGCCACACCGGCCTGTGGGCGGACGACCTCAAGGGCGCGCAATACGAGCGTGGCCTGAGCTTCGATTTGTCCAGTGTAGTGCGCAACATGGCCGGCCCGAGCAACCCCCACGCCCGCGTCGCCACCAGCGACCTGGCGGCCAAGGGCATCTCTGGCCAGTGGGATGACGTGCCGGGGCAGATGCCCGACGGCGCAGTGATCATCGCGGCCATCACCAGTTGCACCAACACCAGCAACCCGCGCAACGTGATTGCCGCCGGCCTGCTGGCGCGCAATGCCAACAAGCTCGGGCTGGCCCGCAAGCCGTGGGTCAAGTCGTCCCTGGCACCGGGTTCGAAAACCGTCGCCATGTACCTCGACGAAGCCGGGCTGACCACCGAGCTGGAGCAGTTGGGTTTCGGCGTGGTGGCGTTTGCCTGTACCACCTGCAACGGCATGTCCGGCGCACTCGATCCGGTGATCCAGCAAGAGATCATCGACCGCGACCTGTACGCCACCGCCGTGCTGTCGGGTAACCGCAACTTCGACGGCCGTATCCACCCGTATGCCAAGCAAGCGTTCCTTGCTTCGCCGCCGCTGGTGGTGGCCTATGCGATTGCCGGCACCATCCGTTTCGACATCGAAAAAGACGTGCTGGGCCTGGATGCCAACGGCAAGGAAATCCGCCTGAAGGACATCTGGCCGAGCGACGAAGAAATCGACGCAGTGGTCAAGGCGTCGGTCAAGCCGGAGCAGTTCCGCCAGGTCTACATCCCGATGTTCGCGATCCACGAAGACACCGGCCCGAAAGTCACGCCGCTGTACGACTGGCGCCCGCAGAGCACCTATATCCGCCGTCCACCGTACTGGGAAGGCGCCCTGGCCGGCGCGCGTCCGCTCAAGGGCATGCGCCCGCTGGCGGTGCTGCCGGACAACATCACCACCGATCACCTGTCGCCGTCCAACGCGATCATGCTCGACAGCGCCGCCGGCGAATACCTGGCGAAAATGGGCCTGCCGGAAGTCGACTTCAACTCCTATGCGACCCACCGCGGCGACCACTTGACCGCGCAGCGCGCCACCTTCGCCAACCCGAAACTGTTCAATGAAATGGTCATCGAAGACGGCAAGGTCAAGCAGGGTTCGCTGGCGCGCCTGGAGCCGGAAGGCAAGGTCACGCGCATGTGGGAAGCCATCGAAACCTACATGGAGCGCAAGCAGCCGCTGATCATCATTGCCGGCGCCGACTACGGCCAGGGTTCGTCTCGGGACTGGGCGGCCAAGGGCGTGCGCCTGGCGGGTGTGGAAGCGATTGCCGCCGAAGGTTTCGAGCGCATCCACCGCACCAACCTGGTGGGCATGGGCGTGTTGCCCCTGGAGTTCTTGCCGGGCACCGACCGCAAGACCCTGAAGATCGACGGCACGGAAACCTACGACGTGATCGGCGAGCGCACCCCGCGTGCGCAGTTGACCTTGTTGATCAACCGCAAGAATGGCGAGCGTGTCGAGGTGCCGGTGACCTGCCGCCTGGACACGGCTGAAGAAGTGTCGATCTACGAGGCGGGCGGCGTGTTGCAGCGCTTTGCCCAGGACTTTCTGGAATCGGCTGTTACCGCCTGACAACTGTGGCCGGGGTTCGCGCCCCGGCCCATGAGGACCACCATGGCACACGTACCGCAGATCAAGATTCCCGCCACCTACATGCGTGGCGGTACCAGCAAGGGGGTGTTTTTCAGCCTCAAGGATTTGCCCGAATCGGCCCAGGTGCCGGGCGCGGCGCGGGATGCGCTGTTATTGCGGGTGATCGGCAGCCCCGACCCGTACGACAAGCAGATCGACGGCATGGGCGGCGCGACGTCCAGCACCAGCAAAACCGTGATCCTCGCCAAAAGCACCCGCGCCGATCACGACGTGGACTATCTGTTCGGCCAGGTGTCCATCGACAAACCGTTCGTGGACTGGAGCGGCAACTGCGGCAACCTGTCGGCGGCGGTGGGTTCGTTCGCCATCAGCGCTGGCCTGGTAGAAGCCGCGCGCATTCCGCATAACGGCGTGGCCGTGGTGCGGGTGTGGCAGGCGAATATCGGCAAGACCATCATCGCCCACGTACCGATCACTGACGGCGCGGTGCAGGAAACCGGCGACTTCGAACTCGACGGCGTGACCTTCCCGGCCGCCGAAGTGCAGCTGGAATTCATGGACCCGGCGGCGGAAGAAGAGGGCGGTGGTGGTTCGATGTTCCCTACCGGCAACCTGGTGGATGACCTGGAAGTGCCGGGTGTCGGCACGTTCAAAGCGACCCTGATCAATGCCGGGATTCCGACCATCTTTATCAACGCCCAGGACCTGGGCTACACCGGCACCGAGCTGCAGGGCGCGATCAATAGCGACCCCAAGGCCCTGGCGATGTTTGAAACCATTCGTGCCCACGGTGCGTTGCGCATGGGCTTGATCAAGCATCTGGACGAAGCGGCCCAGCGGCAGCACACGCCAAAAGTCGCGTTTGTGGCACGGCCTGCGGATTACGTGGCATCCAGTGGCAAGGCGATCAAGGCGGCCGATGTCGACCTGTTGGTGCGGGCGTTGTCCATGGGCAAGTTGCACCACGCAATGATGGGCACGGCAGCGGTGGCGATTGGCACGGCGGCGGCGATTTCCGGCACGCTGGTGAATCTGGCGGCGGGCGGCGTGGAGCGCAATGCCGTGCGGTTCGGGCATCCGTCCGGGACGCTGCGGGTAGGCGCCGAGGCCAGCCAGGTCAACGGTGAATGGGTCGTGAAAAAAGCCATCATGAGCCGCAGTGCGCGGGTGTTGATGGAAGGGTTCGTGCGCGTACCCGGCGACGCTTTCTAACCGATCGTTCCCACGCTCTGCGTGGGAATGCATCCCGTGACGCTCTGCGTCACCCTTTTACGGGACGCAGAGCGTCCAAGGCGGCATTCCCACGCAGAGCGTGGGAACGATCACCCTGACCCTGAGGATGGACCACACCTAACCCACTTTGGAGTACTGCCATGAGCGCCAACGTCGACCAGAACAACCGTCCCGACTACGATCAGGTCCTGCAAGACATCGCCGACTACGTCCTGGACTTCAGGATCGAATCCCGCGATGCCTTGGACACCGCCCGCAACTGCCTGATGGATACCCTCGGTTGCGGCCTGCTGGCCCTGCGTTTCCCGGAGTGCACCAAGCACCTGGGGCCGATCGTGGAAGGCACGGTGGTGCCGTTCGGCGCACGGGTGCCGGGTACCTCGTTCCGCCTGGACCCGGTCAAGGCCGCTTGGGACATCGGCTGCATCGTGCGCTGGCTCGACTACAACGACACCTGGCTCGCCGCCGAATGGGGGCATCCGTCGGATAACCTCGGCGGCATTCTCGCGGTCGCCGATCACCTCTCGCAAAAACGCGTGGCCAACGGCGAGGCGCCGCTGACCGTGCGGGCCGTGCTGGAGGCGATGATCATGGCCCACGAAATCCAGGGCGTGATCGCCCTGGAAAACTCCTTTAACCGCGTCGGCCTGGACCATGTGCTGCTGGTGAAAGTCGCCTCCACTGCCGTCACCGCCAAACTGATGGGCGCCAACCGTGAGCAACTGCTGTCGGCATTGTCCCAGGCGTTTGTCGATGGCCAGGCGTTGCGTACTTATCGCCATGCGCCGAATGCCGGTTCGCGCAAGTCGTGGGCGGCGGGGGATGCGTCGAGTCGCGGTGTACGGCTGGCGGATATCGCCATGCGCGGCGAGATGGGCATTCCCGGTGTGTTGAGCGCGCCGCAATGGGGTTTTTATGACGTGCTGTTCAGCCACATCAACAAGGACCTGGCGCTCAAGCCCGAAGACAAGCGCGCCTTCAGCCTGTCCCAGCCCTACGGCACGTATGTGATGGAGAACGTGCTGTTCAAGATCAGTTTCCCGGCCGAGTTCCATGCGCAAACCGCCTGTGAAGCGGCGGTCACCTTGCACCCGCACGTGAAGAATCGCCTGCATGAGATCGACCGGATTGTCATCACCACCCACGAGTCGGCGATTCGCATCATCTCCAAGGTCGGGCAGTTGGCCAATGCGGCCGACCGTGATCACTGCCTGCAATACATGACCGCCGTGCCGCTGGCGTTTGGCAATCTGGTGGCCGAGCAATACGAAGATGAGTTTCACGCGGCCCATCCGATCATTGATGAGCTGCGGGAGAAGATGGTCATCGTCGAAGAGCCGCGCTACAGCCGCGAATACCTGGAGGCCGACAAGCGCTCCATCGCCAATGCGGTGCAGGTGTTCTTCAAGGATGGCTCCAGCACCGAACAGGTGGCCGTGGAATACCCGATTGGCCATCGTCGCCGTCGGGTGGATGGCATTCCATTGCTGGAAGACAAGTTCAAGGCCAACCTGGCGACCCGGTTTACTGCGCAGCGCAGTGCCGAGATTTTTGCCCTGTGCAAGGATCAGGCGAAGCTTGAGGCCACTGCGGTCAACCGGTTTGTCGACCTGTTCGTCATCTAAACACCACCACAGCACTCACTGTGTAAACCACAATCAATGTGGGAGCTGGCTTGCCTGCGATGCAGACACCTCGGTCTTTCAGATACACCGAGGTGATGCTATCGCAGGCAAGCCAGCTCCCACATTTGTTCTGTGTTGTTCAATGGAAAGTGGTCGACATCACGCCGTCACATGCTGCCTTCCACATCATCCAGGCTGAATGTCTCGGTATGGTCGTCATAGGAGAAAATCTCCGCATACCGTCCCCACGCCACCACGCTTTCCAGGGTCTTTTCCACAAAGGCTTCCGTCATCGAATCTTCCAGCTCCTGCTCGAAACGCACCCGTGGCGCGCGGTGGCCGCTGCGCTCAAGCAACACCTGGTGAATACGCGCGGCCAATGGCACATGGCGGATCAAGTGTTCGGCAAACAGGGTTTTACGCTCCTGGGTGCCGTAGTCGGCGAACAGTTTGCCGGCGTCGGTGAGGGTGATATCGGCACCCTTGAGTTCGGCGAAGCCCAAATGCTCAAGCATCTCCGCCACCGGGAACAGATCGTCGACTTCCAGCAAGCGCCGTTCGGCCACGGTCGGCAGGCCGGCGTGGCCGTTGTAGGGCTCGGCGGCCAGGGTTTCGATCAGGCCGGCCATCAGGTTGGTGGAGACTTCCGGCAACAGGCTGCCCATTTTCAGCTCAGGCAAACCTCTGCTGGCGTCAGCGCTGCGGCGGTCGGTCATCAGGGCATAGATGTCGTCGACCATTTGCCGGAAGGTCGGGTCCAGCCGGTTGCGCGGGTGGGCAAACGGCACCTTTATCTCGGCCACCACCCGGCCAGGGTTGGACGACAGCACCAGGATGCGGTCGCACATCAGCACCGCTTCTTCGATGTTGTGGGTCACGATCAGGATCGATTTGATCGGCAGTTGCTTGCCGCTCCACAGATCCAGCAAGTCGGTGCGCAGGGTTTCAGCGGTGAGCACGTCCAGCGCCGAGAACGGTTCGTCCATCAGCAGCAGGGTCGGGTTCACCACCAGCCCGCGGGCGAAACCCACGCGTTGGCGCATGCCGCCGGACAGTTCGCGCGGGTAGGCGTTTTCAAAGCCGTCCAGGCCGATCAGGTCGATGGCCGCCAGGGCGCGCCTGCGGGACTCCTTGCGCTCGACCTGCAAGGCTTGCAGGCCGGCCTCGACGTTTTCCAGCACGGTCAGCCACGGGAACAGGGCAAAGGTCTGGAACACCATGGCCACGCCTTCGGCCGGGCCGGTGAGTGGCGCGCCGTTGTAGCGTACTTCGCCCGACGACGGCTGAATCAGCCCCGCGATGATGCGCAGCAAGGTCGACTTGCCCGAGCCGGAACGGCCGAGCATGCCGACAATCTCGCCTTCGTGCAGGCTCAGGTCCACGCCGCTGAGGACTTGCAACTCGTCTTTACCTTTGCCGAACACCCGGTTCACGTTTTTCAACGAGTAGATTTCCGGAGTGTCGGCGGCATGCTCGGTATAGGTAGTCATCACTGCGAATCCCATCAATTCAGACGAAGTTTGTTTTCAGCCATGGCGTACATCGGCCGCCACACAGCACGGTTGAACGCCACCACGAAGATCGACATCACCACCACGCCCAGGGCAATTTTCGGGAAGTCGCCGGCCGCAGTGGTCTGTGCGATGTAGGCGCCGAGCCCGTGGGCGACTACGTTGTCCTGGCCCCAGGACACGTACTCGGACACGATACTGGCGTTCCAGGCACCGCCCGAGGCGGTAATGGCGCCGGTGACGTAGTATGGGAAAATCCCCGGCAGCATCACTTTGCGCCACCACAACCAGCCGCGAATGCGGAAGTTCGCCGCGGCTTCCTTGAAGTCATTCGGGAACGCGCTGGCGCCGGCGATCACGTTGAACAGGATGTACCACTGGGTGCCCAGCACAATCAGCGGGCTCAGCCAGATATCCGGGTTGAGGTTGTAGTGCAGGATCACGATGACGAACACCGGGAACAGCAGGTTCGCCGGGAAGGCCGCGAGGAACTGCGCCAAGGGCTGGATTTTTTCCGCAAGCGCAGGGCGCAAGCCGATCATCACGCCCAACGGCACCCAGATCAGCGAGGCGATCAGGATCAGGCCGACCACCCGCAACAACGTGATCAGCCCCAGCACGAAGACATGGCCGACTTCGGCGAGGGTCACTTCGGTGCCGACGTACTGCACGATGTGGTACAGCGCATAAGCGGCCAGCAGCGCGATGAGCGTCCCCCACACCCAGTCGATCACTTTTGACGCCTTCGGGGTTTCTGCCGGCAACGCTTTGAGTGCGCCGCCCGCCAGGCTGAAGCGCTTGTTGCCAATGCGGCTGATGGTGCGGGTGAGCGGCCGCAGGCTGCGCTGGACGATGCGCGTGCGCTGGATCAGGTTCAGCAGCCAGGATTGCGGCGCGGCGCCCTGGGAGGCGGTGGTTTCCATGCGGAACTTGTCGGCCCAGGCCACCAGGGGGCGGAACAGGAACTGGTCGTACATCAGGATGACCACAATCATCGCCAGGATCACGTAGCCCACGGCGTGCAGGTCTTTCTGGGCAATCGCCAGGGCCAGGTAGGAACCTACGCCCGGCAAGGTGATGGTCTTGTCGCCGACGGTAATGGCCTCGGAGGCGACCACGAAAAACCAGCCGCCGGACATGCTCATCATCATGTTCCACACCAGCCCGGGCATGGCGAAGGGTACGTCGAGCTTCCAGAACCGCTGCCAACCGGAAAGCCGCAGGTTGGTCGACACTTCCACCAGGTCGTTGGGCAGCATGCGCAGCGACTGGTAGAAGCTGAACGTCATGTTCCAGGCCTGGCTGGTGAAGATCGCAAAGATGGCCGCGAACTCCGCGCCGAGCACGCGCCCGGGGAACAGCAGCAGAAAGAACGTCACGGTAAACGAGATGTAGCCCAGTACCGGTACCGATTGCAGGATATCCAGCACGGGCACCAACAGTTTCTCGGCGCGCCGGCTTTTGGCGGCCAGGGTGCCGTACAACAGGGTGAACACCAGCGCTGCAACCATCGCCGCCAGCATGCGCAGGGTGGTGCGCATCGCGTATTCCGGCAGGTTGGCCGGGTCGAGGGAGATGACTTCACTTTGCAAGGTGGCGATGGGCGCCCAGGTTTCTCGCGCCGTGATGGAGAAAAACAGTAAAAAGCCGATCACCAGGGGGAGGGCGACCAAGTCCCAGCGGTTGGGCAACAAACGCAATGTGGACGCAGGGATGTAGTGACGGAGCACTCTTTTCATAGGCAGTCAGTCCTGCAGCGTTCAGGTTCAGGGGCGTGATGGGAGTGAGCTTAGCTGCTGCACGAATGACCCTCCGAGAAGGAAGGGCGCTGTTTTCGCGAGTCAGGGGCAACGAGGCGTTGCAGGCGGGATTGTACGTTTCTAAATGTTACAAGCACATAAATTTGCTGTCAGTTTCCTGTACGAACTGCAGCTAGGGCGTAGGCACCCCAGCCGCTTCTTGGCCGCTATTCAAACCGCAGGATCACCCGACGGTTGTGCTTGCTCTTCTTCTCGATTTTTTCACAGAACACCCGGCCGATTTCCTCGGTATTGGTCACATGGGTGCCGCCACAGGGCTGGATGTCGATACCGGCAATTTCGATCACCCGTACCGAGCCCTGGATCACCGGTGGCGCCACCGCCTGGGTGCGGGTGATCTGTAGCAGGGTCGAATACTCCGAGGCGGGCATCGACAGGGTTTTCACCGCGTGCGCCTGCTCGATCAGGGCATTGAGGTCGCGGGTGATGGTGTCTTTGTCGAGGGTCATTTCCGGCAGGTCGAAATCCAGGCGGCCCTTGTCGGCACCGATGCTGCAACCGGTCACCGGTGCATCGATGATCGAGCACAGCAGGTGCAGGCAGGTGTGCATTTTCATGTGCTGGTAGCGCCGCTCCCAATCCAGGCTGGCGTCCACCTGCATTCCGGCGGCCAGTTGTTCAGGGCACTGTTCGACTTGGTGCCAGATGATCGAGCGCAGCACCGGATCACGCACGGTGCCGGTGATGTCCACGCGGCTGCCGTCGGGCAGGATGAAGTGCCCGGTGTCGCCCGGCTGCCCGCCGCCAGTGGGGTAGAACAGCGTGTGTTCCAGGGCGATCCCCTGTTCGCTGACGGCAATCACCCGCGCACTGAACGCATTCTGGTAAGGCGCGCTGTCGAACAGCGCGAGGGTTTCCATGGTGTGCACGGACATGTTCAACCTCCGACGATCAGTGGGCTGGCTTGCAGCAGGCGACGAACCATCGCGCTCAAGCCAGGGGGAGATAGCAGGGTGATTTCAAATTCGGGCCCGGTCACTTTCAGGTTCAGCGGCAGGCGCGGCGGGTAGGCCGTTGTCTCGATATAGCGCAGGCGGAACTGCAAATGGTGGCGTTCCTTGACCGTTGGCTCCAGCAGCAGACCGGGCAAGGGATGGAAGTCGGCGTCGAGGACCATCACCTTATGGCTGGCGTTGACCTCGCCGACCACGTGCAGGCGTTCATCAAGGGCAAACGCGCCGAGGTAGTTGCTGTGGTCCGACTCATCGTTTTTCTGTAACTGGATCTGGTTGACCACCTTGACCTTGGTGCCGGCCGGCACGTCCTGGGTGATCACGCAGGAAGGGCTGATAAACACGTTGTCGCCGATCAGCACATAACCCAGCACCCGCGCGCCGGAACCGACTTCCACGTTGTTGCCCAACCGTGGGTGACGCTTGCCGTCCGGGTTGTTGGCGATGCCCCGGGCGCCAAGGGTCACGCCGCAGAGGATGTAGCAGTCGTTGCCGATCTCGCAGGTTTCACCGATGACCGTACCGTAACCGTGGTCCAGCACAAAACGTCGGCCGATCCGCGCGGCGGGGTGAATTTCGGCGCCGGACAGAATCTTGCCCTGGTTGCTCAGCTTCAGGGCGATGGTGGAAAACACACCGTTGTTCGTGTCCGGGAAATTCCACACCAGGTGCGCCAGCCGGTAGTACAGCACGGCCTTGAACGAGGCGTAGGACTCCAGGATCAGCTCACCGCGCCCACGGGACGCCGGGTCGCGCCAGGCATAGGCGATCAGGTCTTCGGCCACCGCTTGGGCCGCCGCCTGGATCAGCGGCGCAAGATGCGCCTCCAGCTGCTTCAACTGCGCAGGCGTAAGCGTGGTGATGAGGTGGGTGAGCAACTCATCGTGCAGCTGTTGCATGTCGATAAAGCCCCCCATGGAGGCACCCCCGCAATAGTTGTTATTCAAAACAGGGCAAATAACTGTCGGCACTGTCGTAGACCATGGTCAGCACAACGGTATCGGTGGGCAGCTCCGGCGCCAGTTTGGCGATCGCCACCATGTTGGCGGCCGACGACAGCCCGAGGCTGATGGCATCGGTGCGCATGATGCGTTTGATCATGTCGAGGCATTCCTGGCGCGACACCTTGAGCATCCCGTCAATGATTGCGACGTTGAGAATGCTCGGGATCAACCCGATGGACAGGCCCTGGATATGGTGCGGCGCGTGGCGGTCGCTGAGCAGGTCGCATTCTTCCGGCTCCACCCCCATCACGCGGATTGCCGGCCAGGTGCTCTTGAGGGTTTCGCCGATGCCGGTGATATGGCCGCCGGTGCCGATGCCGCTGACGAAGTAATCGACCCGCAGCTCGCCGAAGGCGCGGATGATTTCCCGGGCGGTGGTGTCACGGTGGGTCTGCGGGTTGGCGCCGTTGCGCTGCTGGTTGAGCATCACGTAGCTGGGGTTTTCCAGCTGCAGCTCCATGCACTTTTCGCCGTGGGAATTGTTGCCCTGGCGGCTGTCCGACAGCACCACTTTGGCGCCGTACAGGCGCAGCAGTTTCTGCTTTTCCGGGCTGTAGTTGTCGGGGATCACCAGCACCACTTTGTAGCCCAGCACGTTGCCGGCCATCACCAGGCCGATGCCGGTGTTGCCGCCACTGGGTTCGATGATGGTTTGCCCGGAGCCGCGAATCAGAATGCCTCGGCGCTCGGCGTCGAGGATCATGCCTAGGGCGATGCGCGCCTTGTGGCTGCCGCCGGGGTTGAGGGATTCCAGCTTGGCGTAGACCTCGATGCCAAGGTCTTCGGAAAACTGTTCCAGACGCACGATGGGCGTTTGGCCAATGGCGTCGAGTATCGAGTTATGCAACATCAAGTAAGAGCCCATGGCCGCTGATCAGTACAAAGGCATGTCGGGTTCGACGTCGCGAACCCAGTGTTTCATGCCACCTTGCAGTACTTTTGTGTTGGCGAATCCGGCGGCCAGCAACGTGCTGGCGGCTTGCTCCGCGCGGGTTCCGGCGTAGCAGATGAGGTAGTGCGTATTGTCGCGGCTGAGGTTGGCAAGTTGCCCGTCGAGCTCGGCCAGCGGGATGTGCACCACCCCCGGCAATTTGCATACTTCCAGCTCACTGGCGTCGCGCACGTCCAGCAACACGTCGGCCTTGCTGTGGCGTTCAAGCAGTTGCTTGAGTACCTGTGGCTTGATGTAGCGTTCTTCGGCCAGGGACGGTTGGCTTGGCATCGCATCGGCGCAGACGGCGGGTGCAAGGGTTTGGGTGTGGCGCAGCTCGGAACAGCAGGGGCAGTCGGCGCGGCGCTTGAAGCGGATCTCGCTGAACTTCATCGCCAGCGCATCAAAGCGCATCAGCCGGCCCGAGAGTGGTTCGCCAATGCCGATCAACAGCTTGATCGCCTCGGTGGCCTGGATCATCCCGACCACCCCGGGCAATACGCCGATCACGCCGCCGGCGCTGCAGTTGGGCGCCAGTTCCGCCGGCGGTGCCTGGGGAAACAGGCAGCGATAGCACGGCCCGCCTTTATAGTTGAGCACGCTGATCTGCCCGTCGAAGCGGTAGATAGCGCCGTACACCAACGGCTTGCCCAACTGCACGCAAGCGTCGTTGACCAGGTAGCGGGTTTCGAAATTGTCGGTGCCGTCGATCACCAGGTCATAGGCGCCCACCAGTTCCAGGGCGTTGTCGGTGTTGAAGGCGGTGTCGTAGGTGTTGATCTGGATGTGGCTGTTGAGGTCTTGCAAGCGCTGCTTGGCGGACTCGACCTTGGGCAGGCCCAAGGTGCTGTTGCCGTGGACGATCTGGCGTTGCAGGTTGCTGCTTTCCACCACGTCGAAATCCACCAGCCCCAGGGTGCCGATGCCGGCCGCCGCCAGGTACAGGCTGATGGGCGAACCGAGGCCCCCGGTGCCGATGATCAGCACCTTGGCTTTCTTCAGGTTCAGTTGGCCTTCGCGGCCGACGCCGGGCAGGGTAATGTGGCGCACGTAGCGCTGCACTTCTTCATTGCTCAGTTGGTCGACGTCCATGCCGCCGGAGGTGGCCAGCAGTACTTCGATGTTGGCTTTTTCGGGCAACGGGTCGTTGGCGTCGATCAGTTCCTCTTCGGCGGTGAACAGGAAGTGTTCCTTGAGCTGGTTGTTCTCGTAGAGCAGGTGAGCCCGCAATTGCGGGTGCTCAAGGCAGAGGTTTTCAATGACTTCGCGCAATGTCGATCCGGCACCCTCGAGGGTCGATGCTGGCAGCTTGGCCACGCGGACCAGGATGTCGGGGAAAGAGACAGCGTTCATGCACAACTCCGTTTGCAGGTCGTTGAAGGGTTTTTGGGCGAAGTGTTTGCCATCCCAGGCAAACAGCTTGGAACCTTGGGTCTTGCCCTGGCGAACATCCACCACCAGGTAGCTTACGGGGTAGATCGGCTCGCCCATGAAAAGGGCCTTGTCCTGGTCTTCGTCGCTGAAATACGCGCCGACGTCAGGGTGGGAGTGGTAGATCACCACCACCGGGTTATCACTGCGAAACGCCTTGTTCATCATCAGCGTGTCGGCCACCGAAAAGGTGTAGCCGTTGGCGGCGCTGCGTGAATACATCTGCGGGTTCTTGCTGTGCAGCTCGTTCTGGATGTTGCTGCCCAGGTACACGCTGCCATCGGCGAAAACGAAACCGCAGCATTCCTCGGGGTAGCTGCGGTCGGCGTGGGCGTAAATCTGCTCCAGGGCGGTTGGGCTCAGGACCTTCATCTCAGTTTTTCTTCGCCAGGAGCTTTTCGATGGGCAGCTTGGTGATGGCAAAACCGGCCAGCAGGATCGCCGAGTACATCATCAGGTCCTTGGAAATCTGCACGCCTTCGTACCAGGCGCCGATTATCACCGCGAACACCGGGAAGATGATGAACACGAAGGACAGAATGATCGGGCTCAGGCGCTTGAGCAGCATGAAATACACGATGAAACCGCCCACCGACGCCACCAGCCCGAGGTAGAACAGCGCACTCCAGGACCGCAGGGTGATGTCTTCAAAGGTCGGGGTTTCAAAGAAAAGCCCGGCAACAAACAGCATCAGCCCGGCGATGCCGATGGGCAGGGTGTTGTAGGTGATTACGCTGATGGCGCTGCCTTGTTTCTTGGTAATCACGTAGCACAAGGCATGCATGATCGCGGCGGCCAGGATCGCCAGCACCCCGAAGAACTCGGCGTGGTCCAGGTGCAGGCCCTGGCTCTTGATGATCATGTACAGGCTGCCGAAACCGATGGCGATACCGACCACTTGTGAGAAGTAGATGCGCTCACGCAGGAACAACGCAGAGAAAATCAGGATAAACACCGGCATGCAGCTGAACAGCAGCGCGGTAAGGCCGGACGAGACATGCATCTCGCCGTAATTGAGCAGGTAATACGGAACGCTGAAGTAGGACAGCGTCACAAACACGAAGAACCAACGGCTCTCCCGGGGAAACAGGATCGGCTCGCGGCGCACCCACGCGAAACACAGGAACAACGGAAACGCGATCAAAAACCGCAGCCCGGCAGAGGTCAGCGGCGGCACGCTTTCCACGGCGATTTTGATGCCCAGCCAGGTAGTACCCCAGCTCAGGCATACGATCAGAAACATGACGCTGGTAATCAGCCCAGCCAACCACTGCTTGTGAGTTTTTGTTTTTTCAGCATTTTCGAGAACGGCGGACATTGGCATCGTGACATTGCTTCCATGAGACCGAATTGACCTCTATATTGAGTGCCTTGATTCGGTGATTGAACCCGTAAAAGCACACTATTAGGGCGAAAGATGGCTGTCAAAACAAATATTGACATGGTGTCAATTATGCGAGAAGGACTCTCCAACGGGCAGGGCGTGAAGTACAAACGCCTGTCCGATGTCATGGAGCGGGGCATTCTTGAAGGCTTGATTGAACCGGGAAGAAAGCTGCCGCCCCATCGGGTGCTTTCCGACAATCTGGGGGTCACCATCGGCACCATCAGCCGCGCCTACGGTGAGCTGGAACGCCTGGGGTTGGTGGTGGCGCGGGTCGGTGATGGCACCTTCGTGCGCAAGCGTGGGATGGAGCGCCAGCGGGATGAAGGCTTTCGCAACTTCAGCGACGAGCCGCGGCAATACTTTGATATGAGCCGCAATATGCATATCCCGGGGCAGGAGACCACGTTCCTGGCCCAGAGCTTCCAGACGCTGGCCACCAACGCCAAGTTTTTGCAGGACATCAGTGCCTACACCCCGGATGCCGGCCTGCCGCGCTACCGGGCGGCGGGTGCCCAGTGGCTGGTGCAGCGGGATTTCCACCCGATTCCCGAGCAGGTGATCTGCGTGAACGGCGGCCAGCATGGGCTGCTGTGTGCACTGATGGCGCTGTTACGGGCCGGCGACACGGTGGTCACCGAACAGTTGACCTACCCGGGGCTGATCACCGCCGCGCGCATGCTGGGCATCCGCCTGATCGGCCTGGAAATGGATGAAGAAGGGCTGCTGCCGGGGGCGCTGGATGAAGTCTGCCGCAATCACCGGGTTTCGGCGTTGTACTGCACGCCGACCATCCAGAATCCCACGACAGCGGTGCTGTCGGTCGCGCGCCGTGAGGCGCTGGTCAAGGTGTGCCGTGAACACAACCTGCTGATTCTTGAGGACGAGGCCCACGGGGTGTTGGTGGAAGACCGCCCGCCGCCCCTGAGCCATTTCGCCCCGGAGCGTACGATTCTGATCAGCAGCCTTAGCAAGGCGGTGTCGGCGGGGTTGCGCGTTGGGTACGTGCATGCGCCGCCGGCGCTGGTCAGCCGGATTTCTGCGGCCTTGCGTTCCACCTGCTGGATGGCCACGCCGGTCACCCTGGAATTGGCCACGCAATGGATCGAAAACGGCACGGCAGAACACCTGTTGCACCAGCAGATCCAGGAAATCAGCCGGCGCAAGGCACTGGTTGAAGGGTTGTTGATCGGGTTGGAGTACCGCACTCACCTGAACAGCCCGCACTTCTGGATCGAAGTCCCGGAGCCCTGGCGTGCGTCGGAAATCGAGGCGGAGTTAAAGCAGAACAATTACCTGATCGCGACAGCCGAAGCGTTTGCGGTGGGGCAGACGGCGGTGCCGCAGTTTATTCGGGCGAGTATCTGCAATACGTCGGGGGATGATCAGTTGTTGCTGGATGGGTTTGATGCGCTGGCGACGGCGTTGGGGCAGGGTGGGGGGCGGTTTCACTTGTGATGATAGGCCCTTGTGGCGAGGGGGCTTGTCCCCCGTTGGGCTGCGCAGCAGCCCCAAACCTGCCGACGCCGTTCTGTCTGAGAGACTGCGGTGGCATTACTGGGGCCGCTTCGCAGCCCACGGGGGGCAAGCCCCCTCGCCACAGTTGATCTGTGGTGCCTGAACTGCCGGTTACTTAAACCGCCGCTCCACCCCTTTCTCCACCAGAATCTTCGCCGAAATCTCTTCCACCGAAAAATGCGTGGAATTGATGTGCGCAATATTCTCCCGGCGGAACAGATTTTCCACTTCCCGCACTTCAAATTCGCACTGCGCATAGCTGGAGTAACGGCTATTGGGCTTGCGCTCGTTACGGATCGCCGTCAGCCGGTCCGGGTCAATGGTCAGCCCGAACAGCTTGTGCTGGTGCGCGCGCAAAGCGCTCGGCAGCGTCAGGTGCTCCATGTCGTCTTCGGTCAGCGGGTAGTTGGCCGCGCGTATCCCGAATTGCATGGCCATATAAAGGCAGGTCGGCGTCTTGCCGCAGCGGGACACGCCCACCAGGATCAAATCAGCCTTGTCGTAGTAGTGGGTGCGGGCGCCGTCGTCGTTGTCGAGGGCGAAGTTCACCGCCTCGATCCGCTCCATATAGTTGGAGTTGTGGCCGATGGAGTGAGATTTTCCGACGGAGTATGACGAATGTTCACTTAACTCTTGTTCCAGCGGCGCCAGGAAGGTAGAGAAGATGTCGATCATGAAACCATTGGAGGTGGCGAGGATCTCACGAATGTCCTGATTGACGATGGTGTCGAAAATGATCGGACGAAATCCGTCTTTTTCGGCCGCCAGATTGATTTGTTGTACCATGGCTCGCGCTTTATCCACGCTATCGATATAGGGTCGCGTGAATTTGCTGAAGGTAATGTTTTCGAACTGCGCCAGCAGGCTTTGACCCAGGGTTTCGGCTGTAATGCCGGTGCCGTCGGAGATAAAGAAAGCAGATCGTTTCATTTGAGCCTTGGGCCTTAAGCTGATGACGAATCTTGGATATGATAGGCGCGATTTTGCCGTCCCGCAGTGGGCCGCATTCTCACTTATTTTCCAGGTCCAGGCCACAAACGCCGGTAACTGCTCCTACTGAGCCGCCGGCGTCCTGAGCTTTTCCAACACAGAAAGTGGAGAGATCACCTTGGTAGAGTACGTAGTTTCCCTCGATAAGCTCGGCGTCCATGATGTAGAGCACGTAGGGGGCAAGAACGCATCCCTGGGCGAGATGATCAGTAATCTTGCGGGTGCCGGTGTATCGGTGCCAGGTGGTTTTGCCACCACTGCCCAGGCTTACCGTGATTTCCTCGAGCTGAGCGGCCTCAACGATCAGATCCATGCCGCCCTCGATGCGTTGGACGTCGATGACGTCAACGCCCTGGCCAAGACCGGCGCCCAGATCCGTCAATGGATCATGGAAGCCGAGTTCCCCGAGAAGCTCAACGCCGAGATCCGCACCGCGTTTGCCACGCTGTCGGCCGGTAACCCGGACATGGCCGTCGCCGTGCGCTCCTCGGCCACCGCCGAAGACCTGCCAGACGCATCCTTTGCCGGCCAGCAGGAAACCTTCCTGAACATCCGCGGCGTGGAAAACGTGATCCGCGCGGCCAAGGAAGTATTTGCCTCCCTCTTTAACGATCGCGCCATTTCCTACCGCGTACACCAGGGTTTCGACCACAAGCTGGTGGCCCTGTCTGCCGGTGTGCAGCGCATGGTGCGTTCGGAAACCGGCACCGCCGGCGTGATGTTCACCCTGGACACTGAATCGGGCTTCCGCGACGTGGTGTTCATCACCGGCGCCTACGGCCTCGGCGAAACCGTCGTACAAGGCGCGGTGAACCCGGACGAATTCTACGTCCACAAACACACCCTTGAAGCCGGCCGCCCGGCCATCCTGCGCCGCAACCTGGGCAGCAAGGCGATCAAGATGATCTACGGCGACGAGGCCAAGGCCGGTCGCTCGGTGAAAACCGTTGATGTCGACAAGGCCGAACGCGCGCGTTTCTGCCTGACCGACGCCGAAGTCAGCGAATTGGCCAAGCAAGCGATGATCATCGAGAAGCACTACAAGTGCCCGATGGACATCGAATGGGCCAAAGACGGCGACGACGGCAAGCTGTACATCGTTCAGGCCCGCCCTGAAACCGTGAAGAGCCGCACTTCGGCCAACGTCATGGAACGCTACCTGTTGAAAGAAACCGGCACCGTGCTGGTGGAAGGCCGTGCCATCGGCCAGCGCATCGGCGCCGGCAAGGTGCGGATCATCAAGGACGTGTCGGAGATGGACAAGGTCCAGCCAGGCGACGTGCTGGTCTCCGACATGACCGACCCGGACTGGGAACCGGTGATGAAACGCGCCAGCGCCATCGTCACCAACCGTGGCGGGCGTACCTGCCACG
Organism: Pseudomonas sp. 32A; assembly: GCF_052682255.1. Lineage (NCBI taxonomy): Bacteria > Pseudomonadati > Pseudomonadota > Gammaproteobacteria > Pseudomonadales > Pseudomonadaceae > Pseudomonas > Pseudomonas sp. 32A. The sequence goes on from NZ_JBQYLY010000001.1 coordinate 1,528,018, forward strand.
CGGCGATCATCGCCCGTGAGCTGGGGATTCCGGCAGTGGTGGGCTGCGGCAACGCGACCCAACTGTTGAAAGACGGCCAGGGCGTGACCGTATCCTGCGCGGAAGGCGACACCGGCTTTATCTTCGAAGGTGAGCTGGGCTTCGACATCAAGCAAAACTCCATCGACGCCATGCCGGACCTGCCGTTCAAGATCATGATGAACGTCGGCAACCCGGACCGCGCCTTTGATTTCGCGCAGTTGCCGAATGCCGGTGTGGGCCTGGCCCGCCTCGAGTTCATCATCAACCGCATGATCGGCGTTCACCCCAAGGCGCTGTTGAACTACGACGGCCTGCCGCCGGACATCAAGGAAAGCGTCGACAAGCGCATCGCCGGCTACAACGACCCGGTGGGCTTCTACGTCGAGAAGCTGGTGGAAGGCATCAGCACCCTGGCGGCGGCGTTCTACCCGAAAAAGGTCATCGTGCGGCTGTCGGATTTCAAGTCCAACGAATACGCGAACCTGATCGGCGGCAAGCTCTACGAGCCGGAAGAAGAAAACCCGATGCTGGGCTTCCGTGGTGCTTCGCGTTACATCAGCGAAGCCTTCCGCGACTGCTTTGAGCTGGAATGCCGTGCCCTCAAGCGCGTGCGCAACGAGATGGGCCTGACCAACGTCGAAATCATGGTGCCGTTCGTGCGCACCCTGGGTGAGGCGAGCCAGGTGGTGGACTTGCTGGCAGAAAACGGCCTGTCCCGTGGCGAAAACGGCCTGCGGGTCATCATGATGTGCGAGCTGCCGTCCAACGCCATCCTGGCCGAAGAGTTCCTGGAGTTCTTCGACGGCTTCTCCATCGGCTCCAACGACCTGACCCAGCTGACCCTGGGCCTGGACCGCGACTCGGGGATCATCGCTCACCTGTTCGACGAGCGTAACCCTGCGGTCAAGAAGCTGCTGGCCAACGCTATCCAGGCCTGCAACAAGGCTGGCAAGTACATCGGCATCTGCGGCCAAGGCCCTTCCGATCACCCGGACCTGGCCAAGTGGCTGATGGAGCAGGGCATCGAAAGCGTCTCGCTGAACCCCGATTCCGTACTGGAAACCTGGTTCTTCCTGGCTGAAGGTCAAACGCCGGCGTAAAACGCAGCACCCCAAAGTGCCGGTCACCCTTGCGGTTGGCCGGCATTTCTCATTCTGTACAGGGCGGAACTCCTTCCGGACGCCGCCCTTTTTTGTGCAAGAGCATTATGCAAAGCAGCAGCAACCTGTTCCCCGTCGCCTTGATCAGCGCTGAGCGTCGTGGCGACCTGAGTGAAGATGTGTACCGGCTGAAACCTGGCAACAGCCCCGACGGCACCGTCGAGCTGGCCGTGACCCGCCTGGGCCTGGCTGATGTCCCGGAAAACCGGGGCGTGCCGGTGGTTTTGTTGCACGGCAGTTTCTCCAACCGACGCTTCTGGTATTCGCCCAAGGGTATCGGCCTGGGTGCCTACCTGGCGCGCGAGGGGTTCGATGTCTGGATTCCGGAAATGCGCGGCCATGGGCTGTCCCGACGTAACCACGATTACGCCAAGAATCGCGTTGCCGACTATGCGCGCTACGACTTGCCGGCCATCGCCGCCTTTGTGCGTGAGCAAAGCGGGCAGATTCCTCACTGGATCGGGCATTCCCTGGGCGGTACGACCTTGGCTGCGGCCTTGGGTGGGCAGCATCTGGGCGCGCCGGCGGTGGCCTCGGTGGCGTTGTTTGGCTGCCAGGTCAGCCGCACCCATTGGCCGTTGAAACTGCCACCGGTGGAATGGACCGGTCGCCTGCTCTTGAAACGTTTTGGCGAGTTGTCTGGCTCCCGGCTGAAACGCGGCCCAGAGGACGAGCCGGCGGGCGTGTTGATTGAAGCCATGCGCTGGAATGGTCTGTTCGGCCGCTTTGGCGAAGGTAAGCAGGATTGGTGGAAAGGCCTGGCAGGTGTCGACGTGCCGCTCTTGGCGGTGAGCGCTGCCGGCGATCATCAGGACCCGGACTGGGCCTGTCGCAAGCTCTTCGAACAGGTCGGCTCCGAGCATCGCCAGTACCTGTGCCTGGGGCGCCAGCAAGGGTTCAGCGGGGATTTCGGGCACGTCGAGATGCTCGTCAGCAAGGCCGCACAGGTTGAGGTGTGGCCGTTGGTGAGGGGTTGGTTGAAAGATCCGTTCACACCTTTGATGGGGGCGCAGTCTCAGGAGCTGGCAGCAGTTTGAGCGCAAGGCTCTATCAGGGGCGTTTCGCTTGTTTGCCGTAGCGGCTAAGATATGACGCGCTGGGTGGTTCTGGTCATATTCAGTCGCGCAGTAGGTCTTGCGTTGCTGTCCGATGGGCCTGACTATTCGACCCGGATTAAAGAACCTTCATGGCAAAGCGTTTCCAGATGTAAGTAAACAGTGGGATGTTCGACACCTTCTTTCACCTACAGGAGTTTCTCGATGAACCATTACCTTACCCCCGACCTGTGCGATGCCTACCCGGAGCTGGTGCAGGTAGTTGAGCCGATGTTCAGCAATTTCGGCGGCCGAGACTCCTTTGGTGGCGAGATCGTGACCATCAAGTGCTTTGAAGACAATTCCCTGGTCAAGGAACAAGCCGAACTCAACGGCGCCGGCAAGGTGCTGGTGGTCGATGGTGGTGGTTCCCTGCGCCGCGCGTTGCTGGGCGACATGATCGCCGAGAAAGCCGCGAAAAACGGCTGGGAAGGGCTGGTGATCTACGGCTGCATCCGTGATGTGGACGTGATCGCCCAAACCGACCTGGGCGTGCAGGCCCTGGCCAGCCATCCGATGAAGACTGACAAGCGTGGTCTTGGCGATTTGAACGTGGCGGTGACATTCGCCGGCGTGACCTTCCGCCCTGGCGAGTACGTGTATGCCGACAATAACGGCGTGATCGTCTCCCCAAGCCCGCTGAAAATGCCTGAATAAATAGCCGTAGCCGACAGGGGTGAGGATGTTCGAGGAAGAAAACGCGCAGTGGGGGTTGGTGCATGCCCTGGTGCTGGACGGTAAAGGTGGTGCGCGTTCGATTGCCCGGACAGAGCTTGATGAGCTGCAACTGCAGCCTCAGGAAAGCTTGTGGCTGCATTGGGACCGTAGTCACCCCCAGACCCAGACCTGGTTGCGCAAATCCAGCGGTTTGAGCGAGTTCGCCTGTGACCTGCTGCTGGAGGAAAACACCCGCCCACGCCTGTTGCCACTGCCGGACGCTGAACTGCTGCTGTTTTTGCGCGGGGTCAACCTCAATCCCGGCGCCGAACCGGAAGACATGGTCTCGGTGCGGATCTTTGCCTCGGCCGCGCGGGTGATTTCCCTGCGTTTGCGCCCATTGCGCGCCACCGACGAGTTGCTGGTGCAACTGGCGGACGGCAAGGGGCCGAAGACGTCCTCGGAACTGGTCCTGTATATGGCGCAGTACCTGACCAACAAGGTTCAGGATCTGGTCAGCGATCTGTCCGAAATCGTCGATATCGAAGAAGAAAAACTGGATGCCGACGAACGGTATACTCCGGAGCATGGCAGCGTTTTGCAGATCCGTCGGCGTGCTGCCGGGCTGAAGCGTTTCCTGTCGCCGCAGCGGGATATTTTCGCGCAGTTGACCCGGATCAAATTGCCCTGGTTCTGTGACGACGATGCTGACTACTGGAACGAATTGAACAACAGCCTGACCCGTTACCTGGAGGAGCTGGAATTGTCCCGGGAGCGCGTGGGGCTTGTGCTGGAGACCGAAGACCGGCGTTTGAGCCTGCGCATGAACCGCACCATGTACCGCTTCGGGATCATCACCGGGATCTTCCTGCCGATGAGTTTTCTGACCGGTTTGCTGGGGATCAATGTGGGCGGAATTCCGTTCTCTACCAGCCCTTACGGATTCCTGATTGCCTGCCTGATGATGGTCTCGGTGGCGGTCGGGCAGTGGTGGTTGTTTCGACGTTTACGTTGGGTGTGAGCTGAATGTGACCTGAACGTGGAAAGAGGTCATGTGACCCGAAGAATTTTACCCTCGTCTTTTAAATCACTTGCGAGAGGTTTTTTATGCACGATCCGTTCGAACAGTCTTTGCGTGACATGCTGAATGCCTCGCCGTCCAACCGGGACGACGATGCTTGCCTGGGTCGCGTTTTGAAAACCGCCAACCGCCAGGTCGGGGCGGGGGATCTGTTCGGTCTGCTCGGCCGCTGGTTGCCGGCGTTGATGATGGCGTTGAACAACGGTTCGGCCCACGTTTCACCGGTTTCCCGTCGTAAACCTCTTGCTCGCACTGCTGATAAGGCTGAATGAATATGGAACTCGATCTCTGGACCCAGAGTCTGGTAACTGCAATGACTGCACTGTGGACCAAGGTGGCGAATTTCATTCCCAACCTGTTTGGTGCATTGGTGGTGGTACTGCTGGGGTTTGTCGTGGCCAAGCTGCTGGACACCCTGCTTTCCAAATTGCTGGCTAAACTGGGTCTTGATCGATTGATGGGTGGTACCGGCCTGACCAAGATTCTGGGGCGTGCCGGGTTGCAGGTACCGATCTCGACATTGATCGGCAAGATCGTTTATTGGTTTGTTTTGCTGATTTTTCTGGTTTCTGCGGCTGAATCCCTTGGACTTGAGCGAGTTTCAGCTACGCTCGACATGCTGGCGCTGTATTTGCCGAAAGTATTCGGTGGCGCGCTGGTGTTGCTGGTAGGGGTTTTGCTGGCGCAACTGGCCAACGGCCTGGTGCGCGGTGCGGCTGAAGGCGTAGGTCTGGATTACGCCAGCGGCCTGGGGCGAATTGCCCAGGGCCTGGTGATTATCATCAGTATTTCGGTCGCGATCAGCCAGTTGGAGGTCAAGACTGACCTGCTGAACCACGTGATTGTGATTGTTTTGATTACCGTTGGTCTGGCCGTTGCGCTGGCCATGGGGCTGGGAAGTCGGGAAATTGCAGGGCAGATTCTTGCGGGAATCTATGTGCGTGAGCTATATCAGGTTGGGCAACAAGTGCGTGTGGGCGAGGTCGAAGGGCAGATCGAGGAGATCGGCACGGTCAAGACGACGGTGCTGACGGACGACGGCGAACTGGTGTCGCTTTCGAATCGGATCTTGCTGGAACAGCATGTGACTAGCCGCTAACCCGGCGAATCCTGCTAATGTACGCCGCCGCGAACCTGGGTATCCAGACTCTGGCGGACATTGACCTGACTGTCGGCACGACTTGTTTTGAATAAAGCCCAAACGCTGTCCACGCGCTATGACCCCCGTGAGCTCTCTGATGAGGAGTTGGTCGCGCGCTCGCACACGGAGCTGTTTCACGTAACACGCGCGTATGAAGAATTGATGCGCAGGTATCAACGCACTCTGTTCAACGTTTGTTCAAGGTATTTAGGGAACGATAGAGATGCGGATGATGTCTGTCAGGAAGTGATGCTCAAGGTGCTCTACGGCCTGAAGAACTTCGAGGGCAAATCGAAGTTCAAGACATGGCTCTACAGCATCACGTACAACGAGTGCATCACGCAGTATCGGAAGGAACGGCGAAAGCGTCGCTTGATGGACGCTTTGAGTCTGGACCCCCTTGAGGAAGCGTCTGAAGAAAAGACGCCAACCTCGGAAGAAAAGGGCGGACTCGATCGCTGGTTGGTGCATGTGAATCCGATTGACCGGGAAATTCTGGTGCTACGATTTGTCGCAGAGCTGGAGTTTCAGGAAATCGCAGACATCATGCATATGGGTTTGAGTGCTACAAAAATGCGTTACAAACGCGCTCTTGATAAATTACGTGAGAAATTTGCGGTCAGCACTGAAACTTAGTGCGTGGCAAATATCTCTTACGTGTAGGCAAGTTCTGTTAGACTTGTCGCCGAGTTGTCCCCCGGTATGTGGGACTGCTTTACAATCACCAGATGGGGATTTAACGGATGAAACTGAAAAACACCTTGGGCTTGGCCATTGGTTCTCTTATTGCCGCTACTTCTTTCGGCGTTCTGGCACAAGGCCAAGGCGCAGTTGAAGGCGAGCTGTTCTACAAGAAGCAGTACAACGATAGCGTCAAGCATATCGAAGACGGCTTCAACCCAGGCGCTCGCATTGGTTACTTCCTGACCGACGACCTGTCGTTGAACCTGAGCTACGACAAAACCAACCACACCCGTTCTAACGACGGTACTGGCAACCAGAAGATCAAAGGTGATACCGGCAGCGTTACTGCCCAGTACCACTTCGGTCAAGCTGGTGTTGACTCCCTGCGTCCATACGTAGAGGGCGGTTTCGGCCACCAGAGCCGTTCCAACGTACAGGCTGATGGTCACAGCGGTCGCGATCAGTCGACTCTGGCTATCGCTGGCGCTGGCGTGAAGTACTACTTCACCAACAACCTGTACGCTCGTGCCGGTGTTGAAGCTGACTACGCAATCGACAACGGCAAGTGGGATTACTCCGCACTGGTCGGCCTGGGTGTAAACTTCGGCGGTAACGCTGGCGCAGCAGCTCCAGCTCCTACCCCAGCACCAGCTCCAGAGCCAGTTCCAGAGCCAGAAGCTCCGGTTGCTCAGGTTGTTCGTGTTGAGCTGGACGTGAAGTTCGACTTCGACAAGTCGGTTGTTAAGCCTAACAGCTACGGCGACGTGAAAAACCTCGCTGACTTCATGAAACAGTACCCACAAACCACCACCGTTGTTGAAGGTCACACTGACTCCGTCGGTCCTGACGCTTACAACCAGAAGCTGTCCCAGCGTCGTGCTGACGCTGTTAAGCAAGTCCTGGTCAAAGACGGTATTGCTCCTAACCGTGTAAGCTCGGTTGGTTATGGCAAATCCCGCCCAGTTGCTGACAACGCAACTGAAGCTGGCCGTGCTATCAACCGTCGCGTAGAAGCCTCGGTAGAAGCACAAGCAGCTCAGTAATTACTGAGTTGTAGAAAAAAGCCCGGCTTAGGCCGGGCTTTTTTTCGCCTGTAATTTACCTCAGGCGGTGGCGCTGGCCAGGGCCTCAACCGCTTGTGTCGCCTGGGCAACCCGGCCAATCACCAGGATCGCCGGGCTCTTGAGCGCAAATTCGTGCGCATCTTCCTGCATCCGGGAAAGACTGCTGCGGCACTCACGCTGATGTGGCAACGAGGCGTTTTCAATCATCGCCACCGGCATGTCATCGCTCATGCCACCTTCCAGCAACTGCTGGCGAATCTCCCCCAGCTTCGCCACGCCCATATAGATCACCAGCGTCGTGCCGCCCTCGGCCAGTGCTCGCCAATTGAGGCTGCTGTCGTCCTGAGTGTGAGCCGTGACCAGCGTGACGCCACGGCTGATACCGCGCAACGTCAGCGGGATATCACAGTTCGTCGCCCCGGCCAGCCCCGCCGTAATGCCGTTGACCAACTCCACGGTCACCCCTTGCTGCCTGAGCCACGCCGCCTCTTCGCCGCCGCGACCAAAAATGCACGGATCGCCACCCTTGAGCCGCACCACGCATTTGCCTTGCCGGGCATAGCGCAACATCAGGCGATGGATAAACGCCTGCGGCGTGGAACGACAGCCGCCGCGCTTACCCACGGTGATCAGCCGTGCAGTGGGGCAATGCTCCAGCAGCGCCGGGTTGACCAGATCATCGATCAGCACCACGTCGGCTTCCCGCAGGGCTCTCACCGCCTTGAGTGTCAGCAGCTCCGGATCGCCGGGACCTGCGCCCACCAGCCAGACTTTTGCGCTCATATGCTTTCCTCACACCGTGATCGCGATTGGCTGCGTGCCGTTCGCCAATAGCCGTTTGATTTCCGGCACACAGGAGCCGCATTGCGTACCGCAACCCAACTCCTGCTTCAGCCCGTTCAGGTCCAGGCCCCGGGCAATGCCGGCGCAGACCGCGTTTTCGCTGACGTTCTTGCAGTTGCACAATGTCTTGTTGCTGGTGGAACCACCCCCCGGTGGCGCACTCAATGGCGCCAGCAGCCAACGTCGTAACGTGTCATCGGTGCGGCCTTCCAGCCACAGGCTTTGCAACCAGTGGCGAGCCAGGGTTTCGCCGGCCAGACGGATTGCGGTGATACGGCCCTTTTCAATTTTTACCCGCTTGCCAATGGAGCGCCGCGGGTCGTCGTAGGCCATGACCGGACCGTCATTGAGGCCCAGCAACTGGTCAATCTGCTTGAGCAGCTCAAGTGCAGGCGCCTCGTGATGCGCCGCACGAATCAGCAGGGCAGGCCGCTCGCGCCCGGTCAGGCTCAGGCTGACGTAGGCAAAGCCCTCACACAGCGGTCGCAACGCTTCGAAGTGTTGCTGCACATCGCCCTCGATCAGCGCAAACAAGTGCCAGGGCAGTTGCACCGCCTCCAGGCGCACGCCGCTATGTTTGAGTTCCGGCTGCTTGGACAGCGGATCGAACGCCGGCTGGGTCAGCGCATTTACGCCGCCTTTGAGAAAGCGGTCGCCCCAGTGCATCGGCAGGAACGCCTGGCCGGGGCGCACGCTGTTATCACTGCCGACGGCGACAATCACGCTGCCGCGCCGACTTTTCAGGTTGATCAGGTCGCCTTCCTTCAAACGATGCCGGCGCAGCTCGTCCGGGTGCAGGCTGAGCAACGCTTCACTGACATGCCCGAACAGCTGCGCAGCGGTACCAGTGCGGCTCATGCCATGCCATTGGTCCCGCAGGCGTCCGGTGATCAGGGTCAGAGGGAAGCGCGCGTCACGCTGCTCCTTGGCGGCGCGATAAGGGTCGGCGACAAAGTGCGCCCGGCCAGTCTCCGTAGGGAAAATCCCGTCGGTGTACAGCCGTGGTGTTCCGCTCACCGCGTCGGCCGGGAAGGGCCATTGCTGGGGGCCGATCCGGTCCAGCAGGGCGTGACTGATACCCGAGAGGTCCAAGTCGCGCCCACGGGTCAGCAATTTGTATTCTTCAAAGATCTGCGCGGGTTGCTCAAAGGCAAAAAGACCCGGTTTTCCGGGACGAAGACGCCGCTCCAGGCGCTGGGCAAAATCCACGGTGATTGCCCAGTCCGGCCGCGCCTCTCCTGGTGGGACGATGGCCTGCCGGACGTGGGAAATGCGCCGTTCAGAGTTGGTGACCGTCCCTTCTTTCTCGCCCCAGCTCGCTGCGGGCAACAACAGGTCGGCGAAACGCGCTGTCTCGGTTGTACGAAAGGCTTCCTGTAGCACCACGAACGGACATGCCTCCAAGGCCTGGCGTACGGTGTTCTGGTCGGGCAGGGATTGTGCGGGGTTGGTGCAGGCGATCCACAGGGCCTTGATCTTGCCAGCCTGCATCTGTTCAAACAGTTCGATGGCTGTGAGCCCGGTGCTGGCGGGAAGTTGTTCTACACCCCAATACGCAGCCACTTCTGCCCGATGTTCAGGATTGGCAGCCTCGCGATGGCCCGGCAACAGATTCGACAAGCTTCCTGTTTCCCGTCCACCCATGGCATTCGGCTGACCCGTCAGGGAGAAAGGTCCACAGCCAGGACGGCCGATGGTGCCGGTCGCCAAATGCAGGTTAATCAGCGCACTGTTCTTTGCGCTGCCTGCGGTGGACTGGTTCAGCCCCATGCACCACAACGACAGGAAGCTCGCCGAGGTGCCGACCCATTCTGCGCACAGCCGCAATTGCTCGACACTGATCCCGCACAGCTGCGTAACCATCTGCGGCGTGTAGTCGTGAACCAGGCGTTTGAGCTCCACCAGACCGTTGGTGTGGGCCTGGATAAAGTCGCGGTCGATCCAGTCTTCCCACAACAACAGGTGCAAGATCCCATGGAACAACGCGACATCCGTACCCGGCAGGATCGCCAGATGCAGGTCCGCCAGGTCGCAGGTGTCGGTGCGCCGGGGATCAATCACCACCACCTTCATCTGTGGCCGACGAGCCTTGGCTTCCTCCAGGCGTCGGAACAACACCGGATGTGCGTAGGCCATGTTACTGCCGACGATCATCACGCAGTCGCTCGACTCCAGGTCCTCATAACTGCAGGGCGGCGCATCAGCCCCCAGGCTGCGCTTGTAGCCGACCACCGCCGAAGACATGCACAGCCGCGAGTTGCTGTCGATATTGTTGGTGCCCACCAGCGCTCGCGCGAGTTTGTTGAAGCTGTAGTAATCCTCGGTCAGCAACTGCCCGGATATATAGAACGCCACGCTGTCCGGCCCGTGTTCGGCGATGGTTTCGGCGAACACATTGGTCGCGTGTTCCAAGGCGGTGTCCCAGTCAGTGCGGGTGCGGGCCAGGCCTTTGCCCAACCGCAGTTCCGGGTACAACGCACGGGCAGCAAGATCGCCAGTCAGGTGCAGGCTTGCACCCTTGCTGCACAGCTTGCCGAAGTTGGCTGGATGGCTCGGGTCGCCAGTGACGCCGAGGATCTGCGAACCATCATGCTCGATCAGCACGCCGCAACCGACCCCGCAGTAGCAGCAGGTAGACGCGGTGGTCTGGCGGTTCATCAACCGGCGTCCCGCAGGGCCAGCATCACCCGGCCGTTTTCCACACGGGCCGGGTGGTGATGGGCGCAGCCGACGTCCGGTGCCTGGGCTTCACCGGATTCCAGGTCGATCTGCCAGTTATGCAGCGGGCAGGCCACGCGCTTGCCGTAGATCAAGCCTTGGGACAACGGGCCACCCTTGTGGGGGCAGCGGTCGTCGAGGGCGAAAACTTCGTCGTCACTGGTACGAAAAATCGCGATGTCACCTTTGGGCCCGGTGATGATGCGCGAGCCCAGGGCGTTGATTTCTTCAAGGGCGCAGATATCCAGCCAGTTCATGCCGGCACCTCCAGCAGTTTGACGGGGATGGTGTCGAATTCCTTTTTCAGCAGCGGCTGTTCCAGGCGTTCTTTCCACGGGTCCTGTTCGAACGACAGGGAGAATTGCAGGCGGTCATTGAGCGCCTGGCGCCGCGCCGGGTCTTCCAGGACGGCCTTCTTGATGTGCTCCATGCCCACCCGTTGCAGGTAGTGCACGGTGCGCTCCAGGTAGAAGGCTTCTTCCCGGTAGAGCTGTAGGAAAGCGCCGTTGTATTCGCGCACTTCTTCGGCGGTTTTCAGCTTGACGAAGAACTCGGCGACTTCAGTCTTGATCCCGCCGTTACCGCCGATGTACATCTCCCAGCCCGAATCGACGCCGATAATTCCCACGTCCTTGATCCCCGCTTCCGAGCAGTTGCGCGGGCAGCCGGACACTGCCAGCTTGACCTTGTGGGGCGACCACATATTGAACAGGTCATGTTCCAGCTCAATCCCCAGCTGTGTGGAATTCTGCGTACCAAAGCGGCAGAACTCGCTGCCCACGCAGGTCTTCACGGTGCGGATGGATTTGCCGTAGGCATGGCCGGACGGCATGTCGAGATCCTTCCATACACCGGGCAAGTCCTGCTTCTTGATGCCCAGCAAGTCGATACGCTGCCCGCCGGTGACCTTGACCATCGGCACGTTGTACTTGTCGGCCACATCGGCGATGCGCCGCAGTTCCGATGGATTGGTCACACCGCCCCACATCCTCGGGACTACCGAGTAGGTGCCGTCTTTTTGAATATTGGCGTGGGCCCGTTCGTTGATCAGGCGCGATTGCGGATCGTCTTTCGCCTCGCCGGGCCAAGTGGAAATCAGGTAATAGTTGAGTGCCGGGCGGCAGGTGGCGCAGCCGTTCGGGGTGCGCCAGTTCAGGTAGCTCATGGTGCCGGCGATGGTCAGCAGGTGCTGGTCGCGGATGGCCTGGCGGATCTGTCCGTGGTTGAGGTCGCTGCAGCCGCAGATGGCTTTTTCACTTTTGGGTTTGACGTCGGCCGCGCCGCCCACGGTGTTGATCAGGATCTGTTCCACCAACCCGGCGCAGGAGCCGCAGGAGCTGGCGGCCTTGGTGTGTTTTTTCACGTCGTCGACGCTGAACAGCCCGTGTTCCTGAATCGCCTTGACGATGGTGCCCTTGCACACGCCGTTGCAGCCGCAGACTTCAGCGCTGTCGGCCATGCTCATGGCCTTGTCCTGGCCCTGGTGACCTACATCGCCGATGGCGTTTTCGCCGAACATCAGGTGATCACGGATCTCGCCAATGGCATGGTTCTCACGGATCTGCCGGAAATACCAACCACCGTCAGCGGTGTCGCCGTACAGGCAGGCGCCGACGAGGATGTCGTCCTTGATCACCAGCTTCTTGTAGACGCCGCCAATCGGGTCGGAAAGGGTGATGGTTTCGGTGCCTTCGCCACCCATGAAATCCCCGGCGGAGAACAGGTCGATGCCCGTGACTTTCAATTTGGTGGAGGTCACCGAACCCTGGTAACGCGCGAAACCCAGCTGGGCGAGGTGGTTGGCGCAGACCTTGGCCTGTTCGAACAGCGGCGCCACCAGGCCATAGGCGATCCCGCGATGGCTGGCGCATTCGCCGATGGCATAGATGCGCGGGTCGTAGGTTTGCAGGGTGTCGTTGACCAGAATCCCACGGTTGCACGGGATGCCGGATTTTTCCGCGAGCTCGGTGTTGGGGCGAATACCGGCAGCCATCACCACCAGGTCGGCGGGGATCACATCGCCATTCTTGAATTGCACCGAGCCGACGCGGCCGTTGCCGGCGTCATGCAGCGCCTGGGTTTGTTCCTGCAGGCGGAACACCAGGCCACGGCTTTCCAGTTCGGTTTGCAGCAGTTGACCGCTGGTTTTGTCCAGTTGCCGCTCCAACAACCACTCGCCGATATGCACCACGGTCACGTGCATGCCGCGCAGCATCAGGCCGTTGGCGGCCTCCAGGCCCAGCAGCCCGCCGCCGATCACCACCGCGTGCTTGTGGGTCCTGGCGGTGTCGATCATGGCCTGGGTGTCGGCGATGTCACGGTAGCCGATTACACCCTGCAACGTATTGCCGGGGATCGGCAGGATAAACGGCGTGGACCCGGTGGCGATCAGCAGGCGATCGTACTCGGCCTCGCTGCCGTCTTCGGCGATGACTTTGCGTTTGACCCGATCGATCTGCACCACTTTGCGATTGAGCAGCAACTTGATGTTGTTATCGAGGTACCAGCTCAAATCGTTGAGCACGATCTCTTCGAAGGTCTGCTCACCGGCCAGCACCGGCGAGAGCAGGATGCGGTTGTAATTGGTGTGGGGCTCGGCGCCGAAGACGGTGATGTCGTACAGGTCGCTGCTCAGCTTGAGCAATTCTTCAAGGGTGCGAACCCCGGCCATGCCGTTGCCGATCATCACCAGTTTGAGTTTCTTCATGTCGTTCTCCGCAGTGGCTCGACAAATCGTGCGCAACAAAAAAAGGCGTCCCCGCTAGGTAAGTAGCGAGGACGCCTTTGTCCTGGTCCCGTTCTCTCGGGAAGCTCGACCTTCGACGTTGAAGGTGCGGCTATATGTGTGTTGATGGAAAAGTTAATGCAGTGGTTGTGCCAAGTGGCGGTTTGGCCGGGTTTGTTCGGTCTGCTGCCGATGTCTCGAGATATTTCGCCTCTTAGTGGTGCAACAGCCCGTACAACAGCACCAGATTGATCAGCAGCGACAGCACGGCCAACGTCTGCCAGACCTTCAGCGGTTCGCGCTCCAGCAGCGGTTTTGGCCGAATGCTCAGCTCGCGGCGGTCCGCCTGCTCTAATACCAGCAACCATTCCTCGGCGGTTTCATAACGTTGCTCGGGTTGCGCGGCGACTGCGCGCTCCAGACTTTGTTGCAGCCAGTCGGGCAGGTCGGGGCGGTAACGGCTGGCGCTGACCGGCGTGGTGAACCTGGGGCGCTGGAAAGCTTCGATTTCGCCGTAGGGATAATGCCCGGTGAGCAGGTAATACAAGGTCACGCCGACGCTATACAAATCCTGTTGCGGGGTAGGGCGTTCGCCGTTGAAGGCTTCCGGGGCGATAAAGCTCGGCGTGCCAGGCAGCAGGTGCGCGCGATCCTCGGAAAGCCCGGGGCAGCAGGCCAGGCCGAAGTCCAGCACGCGCAATTCGCCGTCTTCTCCCAGCAGCAGGTTTTCCGGCTTGATGTCGCGGTGCAGGATCTGCCGGCGGTGCAGCAGCCCGACCGCGCGCAACAGACGTTCGGCCAGGGACTGCCACTGCGCCAGGGGCAATAGGCCCTGGTGCTTGAACAGTTCGGCCAGGGTTTGCCCTGCGTATTCACGCATCACGTAGTACAAATGCTGACGACCGCTGGCGGGATGGACTTCAGGAAACGCGCGGCCGGCGACGCGGCGCAGGAACCACTCCTCCGACAGCAATGCCTGGGCGGCGAACACGTCATCGTCATGGCTGACCGGCAAGGTTTTCAGCAGCCAGGCCTGTTGCTGGGCATCGCGCACCCGGTAGAGCAGGGATTGGCGGCTTTGCCCCAGTTGTGCTTCCACCTGCCAGCCTTCGAAGCGCTGCCCGACTTTCAGGGGCGGCGGCAGCGGCCATTGCTGCAATTGCACCAGTGCATCACCCAAAGTAGCAGCGCCGAGCTGGTCGACGCGCACCAGCAGGGCGCTGGCATTGTCCTGACTGCCCGCGAGGTGCGCAGAGCTGACCAAGGTGTTTACCGCCAGGTTCAGGTCCGACTGTTCCCGCAGGATTGCGCTGATGCGGGTGTCATCCAGGGTCGCCCACACACCGTCGCTGAGCAGCAGAAAACACTCGCCGGCCCGCAACTCGCCGTCGAGGAAATCCAGTACCAGATGTTGATCCAGGCCCATGGCGCGCTTGAGCACATGTTGCATGCCCGGTTGCTCCCACACGTGCTCTTCGCTCAGGCGCTGCAACTCGCCATCGAGCCAGCGATACACCCGGCAATCACCCACATGGGCCAGGGTGAAACGCTGGCCGCGAAACACCAGGGCGCTCAGGGTAGTCAGCAACGGCTGGCCGCCGCCGTTGGCTTGCAGCCAGCGGTTCTGTGCCACCAGCAAGCGTTCCAGGGCCTGGGCCACGCCCCAGGTTTGCGGCGTGGCGTAGTAGTCCAGGGCCAGGGCCTGCAAGGTCGAACGAGCAGCCAGTCCGCCATCGGCGCATTGGCTGACGCCGTCGGCGATGGCGCACAGGTAGCCTTTGCTGGCGGCCAGCTCCGGGGCTGGCGTGACCAGGCGCAAGGCGTCCTGGTTTTCCTGCCGAGGGCCGGTGGCGCTGGCTTGGGCGAAGCTCAGTTGCAGGCTCATCAGACCCGGGCAGCCGTCACCGCTGCCGAGCCCCAGGTGGTTCTCCAGCGACGCTTGACGCCGTACAGGCCGAACCACGCCAGCACGCCCAGGCTGGCGAACAACCACAGTGCCAGTTGATAGCTGCCGGTGCTTTGCTTGATTGCACCCATGCCCGCCGCCAGGGCGAAACCGCCGATGCCGCCGGCCATTCCGATGAGGCCGGTCATCACACCAATCTCCCGATGAAAACGCTGGGGCACCAGCTGGAACACGGCGCCGTTACCCGCACCCAAACCGAGCATGGTGCAGACGAAAAGCGCCAGGGCGGCGTAGGAACTTGGCAGGTTGAAACCCACCGCCGCGATGCAGATCGCGGCCACGCCGTACATGCCGAGCAGGGTGCGAATCCCGCCGAAACGGTCGGCCAGGGCGCCGCCCAAAGGCCGCATCAGGCTACCGCCGAACACACAGGCGGCGGTGTAGTAACCGGCTGTGACCGGGCTCAAGCCGTATTGGTCGTTGAAGTAGCCGGGCAGGGCGCTGGCCAGGCCGATAAAACCGCCGAAGGTCACACTGTAGAAGAACATGAACCACCAGCTGTCGCGGTCGCCCAGGGCCTTGAAGTAGTCGGCCATGGACTTGGCTTTGGGCCGTTGTGGGGCATTGCGGGCGAGCCAGGCGAAGACGATCAGGGTCAGGATCAGTGGGATCAGCGCAAAGCCGAACACATTGCTCCAGCCGAACGCGGCGGCCAGTACGGGGGCCAACAAGGCTGCGAATACCGTACCGGAGTTGCCGGCGCCGGCGATGCCCATGGCCTTGCCCTGATGCTCGGCGGGGTACCACTGGGACGCCAGGGGCAGCGCGACGGCGAACGAGGCGCCGGCCATGCCGAGGAACATGCCCAGCAGCAGGGCTTGTTCGTAACTGTGAATCCCGAGTTTCCAGGCGCCGAAGAGGGCGCAGATGACGATCACCTGGCCAATCAGGCCGGCGGTCTTGGGGGAGAGCTTGTCGGCGAGCATGCCCATCAGGAAGCGCAGCACTGCGCCGGCGAGGATCGGCGTGGCGACCACCAGGCCGCGTTGTTGGGTGGTGAGGTGCAGGTCGGCGGCGATTTGCACCGCCAGTGGGCCTAACAGGTACCAGACCATGAAACTCAGGTCGAAATACAGGAACGCGGCGAACAGGGTTGGGGTGTGGCCGGATTTCCAGAAGCTTGATTTCATCACGCACCTCAGCGGTAAAGGGGTCTTATGAGAAGGCCTGGTGATGGAACGGCTGTGGCCGCCCCACCGGCCCCGGGCTATGGGGCCAAAACGAAAAAACGCCGCCACCGGGTTCGCGAGGGCAAACCGGGTGTGCGACGTCTTTGTCGTGGAGGGGGCAACCGCCGTTGGCTACCTGTGGGGATTCTTTAGCAAGAGGTGGGCCAACAGGCATTGGGTTTTGTGTACATATCCGTTGCTGCGGTAACGGCCACTTAGGGTTCCGCTCTTACAGCGGGTCACTTTTGGCAAACGCCCCAAAAGTAACCAAAAGGTCTTTGCCCCACCACTCGGTGCCTCGCTTAGGCTCGGCATGCCCGCACTCCGGCCCGGTTCCGCGGGCCGCCGCGACGGGCCATCCATGGCCCGGCGCGGCTAAATCGGCTTCCCTGCCGATTTACCCGCTCCACCGTGCCTGCTTGCGGCCATCGTGGTTGACGGGGCCCGCAGATCAAAATCAAAAGCAAGAGCACAGCGGCCTACCGGCCGGCTTGAGTGTTAAAAGCAAAAGCAAAGACCAGAGCGAAAACAGATCTGCTTTTCTGTGGGAGCGGGCTTGCTCGCGAAAAACCTGAGAGCGCCGCGTTTATCCAGAATGCCCGCGTCATCGTTAACGACCTTCGCGAGCAAGCCCGCTCCCACATTTGGACCGTGCCCGCTTTAGATTTTGATTTGGCTTTTGCTCTTCAACACTCAAGCCGGCCGGTAGGCCGCTGTGCTCTTGCTTTTGCTTTTGATCTTAAGCGCCCCGTTAAACCACGCTGGCCGAACGCAGGCAGTACGGAGCGGGTAAACCGGCAGGACGCCGGTTTAGCCGCGACGGGGCAGGGACGCCCCGTCGCGGCGGCCCGCGGAGTAATGCCGGAGTGCGGGCACACCGAGCCTAAGCGAGGTGCCGAGTGGTGGGGCAAGAGCGTTTTGCTTACTTTTGCGCTGTTCAAAAGTGAGCCGCTGTAAGAGCGGAACCCTAGGCGGCCGTTACCTAAACAACGGATATACACCCCGACCCCCCTCACCCCAACAACTCACTCATCGCAATAATCTGCTCCGCCACCTGAATCAGCTTCTGCTGCCGACTCATCGCCTGACGCCGCATCAGCGTGTAGGCCTCGTCCTCATTACACCCCTTCATTTTCATCAACAGCCCCTTGGCCGTTTCAATCCGCTTACGCTCCGCCAACTGCTGATCCCGCGCCTGCAACTGCGCGCGCAGGGCCTGGTCACTCTCAAACCGTGCCATCGCCACATCCAGAATCGGCTGCAACCGCTGCGCCTGAATCCCCTCCACAATGTAGGCACTGACCCCAGACTTGATCGCCTGACGCATCACCCCAGGATCATGCTCATCGGTAAACATCACAATCGGCCGCGGCTGGTCGCGGCTGACCAGTACCACCTGTTCCATCACATCACGCCCCGGCGACTCGGTATCGATCAAAATCACATCCGGGCGCACCGCCTCAACCCGCGCCGGCAGGTCAATCGTCAGCCCCGACTCATCGATTACTTCAAACCCGGCCTCGGTCAACGCGGCCTTGAGCCGCCCAACCTTGCGCGGCGTGTCGTTGATCAACAGGATTCGCAATATAAGATCCTCCTGTCAGCGCAAGGCCTGGCGACTGGAAACGTCGGCCATGGCGTGCAGGCGAAAGCTGTGGGCATACCCGGCCGGGTCCGAACCGTCCCAGACCTTGCCGTCGATCAGCTGGCTGCTGCGCATGGCCTCGCCACCGGCAGGCACCCCCACGGCGCTGGCCGCCTGGCGATAGATATCCAGTTGCTGCACGCGGCGGGCAGTACCGAGGTAGTCCGGGTCTTCCCGCAGCAACCCCCAGCGGCGGAACTGGGTCATGAACCACATGCCATCGGACAGGTAGGGCAGGTTGACCTCGCCGTGGCCATAAAAGCGCAGCGCGTGGGGATCTTGCCAGTGGTTGCCGAGGCCATCGTCGTAGTTGCCCAGCAGCCGCGGTTCGATGCAGTCCAGCGGCGCGTCGAGGTATTGCGGGGCGCTCAGCAGTTGCGCGGTGGAGCGGCGGTTCTCGACACTTTCCTCGATAAATCGGCTGGCTTGCAGAATGGCCATCACCAGTACCCGGGCGGTGTTGGGGTATTGCTCGACAAACGCCTGGGTGCAACCGAGGACCTTCTCCGGATGGTCCGGCCAGATCGCCTGGGTTGTCGCCAGGGTGAAGCCTTGATTTTGCTTCACTGCGCTGGCGCACCAGGGCTCGCCAACGCAGAACCCATCGATACGCCCGGCTTGCAGGTGAGCAACCATTTGTGGCGGTGGCACCACCACACTGTCCACGTCCTGCAGCGGATGGATGCCCTGACTCGCCAGCCAGTAATACAGCCACATGGCGTGAGTGCCTGTGGGAAAGGTCTGGGCGAAGGTGAGTTTTGTTCGGCTTTGGTGCACGCGACGATCCAGTGCCTCAGGACTGGTCACCCCCAACTGTTGCAGACCACGGGACAGGTTGATGCTCTGGCCATTCTGGTTCAGGCCCATCAGCACCGCCATGTCGGTGGGCGCCACGCCGCCGATGCCCAAGTGCACGGCGTAGATCAGGCCGTACAGGCTGTGGGCGGCGTCCAGTTCGCCGCTGACCAGGTTGTCCCGCAGGCTGGCCCATGACGACTGACGCTTGAGGTTCAACGTCAGGCCATAGGGCTGCGCGAAGCCCTGGGTGGCGGCGACCACCACCGAGGCGCAATCGCTCAGGGCCATGAATCCCAGGTTGAGGCTGCTCTTTTCCGGGGCATCGCTGCCGTTGACCCAAGCCAGGGGATCACTCATCAATACGTACCTTTCATAAAAAAACGCCGCTCCGTCGGGCCACACACAGGAGGGGCCCGGGGTAACGACGTCTGTGTCCTTGAGCCCGTTCCGCCGTTGGCGCGGGCCGCGATAGACAAGGCAAAGCAAGGCACATGCCACGACGCGCGCAGGATGGGCGGGGCGTCAGCTTTCCATCAGGATTGAAACTGGCCTGCCTCGCAGTATGGCCGCTCTTTCAGCCCGGACCATGCAGGCATGTTCATCCACCTTCCCCGTTTTTCGACGCTGCTTTTCTGCCTCGTGTTGTTGGGCAGCCCCTGCGCGTTCGGGGAGCCGTACCAGGCTCGTGATGAGAGCCTGCACACTTTTTTTACCGCGCTGTCATTGCCGCTGGGGCAACCGATCGTTGTCAGTCAGGCGGCGGCGCGCAAGCGCATCAGCGGAGCGTTCGATTTCGATTCGGCGCAACCGCTGCTGGAGTCCGTCGCCCGGCAGCGGGGCTTGATCTGGTACAGCGACGGCCAGGTGCTTTACCTCTATGACGCCGACGAGGCGAAAAGCTCGGTGGTGACCTTGCGGCACATTTCAGTGGATATCCTGCGCGGGTTCATGCGCCGCTCGGGGCTCGATGAGGCGCGCTACCCGCTGCGGGCGAGTGGGGCGCGGATGTTCTATGTGTCCGGGCCGCCGAACTATGTCGACCATGTGTTGCGCCTGGCGCAACTGATGGACCGCCAGCGTGCGGAACTGCGCATGGGGCCGCAGCGGATCGGGGTGGTGCAGGTACTCAACACCCACGTTGCAGACCGCGAGTACGAGATGGGCGACAGAACCATCACGGTGCCGGGCATGGCATCCATGATCGAAAAACTGCTGGCTGTCGAACAGGAGAGTGTCCCCCAGGGGCAATCCGGATTACTGGGTGATACCGATATTTCGGTGCTGGCCTACCCGGACACCAACAGCCTGTTGATCAAAGGCAAGCCTGAGCAGGTGAGCTTTATCGAAAGCCTGGTGGCGGAACTGGATGTGCCGAAGCGCGCAGTGGAGGTTTCATTGTGGTTGGTGGATGTGGACCGCGATGAGCTCAAGAAGCTGGGCGTGGCCAGGCATGAAGGCTCCGGCGAGCCTTCCGCAACCCGGGTCATGGCGCCCGTCGATGACGACGCCTTCATGAAGCGGATCACGGCACTGGAGCCGCGCCGGCGCGCAAAGGTCACGGCGTTGCCGGTGATTCTTACCCAGGAGAATGTGCCGGCGGTGTTCAATGATAACCAGACGTTCTATCTGCCCCGGCCAGGTGAGGACAGCGATAAGTGGCAACCCGTGGTTTATGGCACCCAGGTCAGTGTTTTACCGCGCTTTGCCGAGGCGGGCGAAATCGAGATGTTGCTCACCATTGAGGATGGCCGCCAGTTGGGCAGGGCCGGCAATCGCGGCAAGCGCTCGGCAGCGGTGGAGCGCGTGGGAATCAGCAGCGTGGTGCGTGTGGCGCCGGGCAGGCGGCTGCTGGTGGGGGATTTTCAGCGTGATGCCGGGTCGGCCTTGTCCGGACGTTACTACGGACCTATGGCTAACAGTGTGCGGCTGTTTGTCATTCAGGCGGCGGCACTTGGGAATGCTGTGCATACCCGTGCAGAGCCGGGGCAGGCACCGCCGCTGACACCCTCCCAGTATGAGCAGGTGAAACGTGCATTTACCCGCCCGGGTACGGGATAAAACCGCCGTTGTTTCTGTGCGGGGTGGTGCCGAAAAGTCCTACGTAGTCTGTCTGGAAAAATACAGTGCATGGGGGCTTTTGCCTCTCCTATACCGAGGGTGAGCTTTTTATAGTCGCGATTTTTCGGGATAACCAGTGTTGGAAATGAGGGTGAGTTGGGTGCAGAGGTACGAATGGCCGTGGTGAATAACGGGGCACTGGCCGCCCCCATGGTCTTTGATCGCTGGACATTGCATGGCGACGGCAGGCTGACCGGAGAAGATTCGGATATTCAACTACCGCCCAAGGAGGGGCAGGTGCTGCGCGTGCTGCTGGCGTCGGCCGGCGTGTTGGTGACCAAGGATCACTTGCTGGAACAGGCATGGCCCCATAACGAGGCTACCGAAGAGTCCCTGACCCGTTGCATCTGTTCGCTGCGTAAAATTTTGAAGGACGGTAGGGGGCTGATCAAGACGGTGTACGGCAAAGGGTACCGAGTGACCTGTGCCGTCACGGTTGCGCGCCATGTCTGTTCTACCTGCGGTCGAAGCCAGGCATGAGACGCGTCTGGCGCAAGGGAGTGCTGCTGCTCGTACTCGGCTTCAGTAATGAAGCCCGGGCGTATTGCTGGGCCGAGGCCGCCAGCCGCTATGACATCGAACCGGAGCTGCTGCAAGCCATCGCCGCGGTGGAGTCGGGTTATCGCGCCGAGGCCATGAATTACGCCAACAGCAATGGCACCCGTGATATCGGGCTGATGCAGATCAACAGCATTCACCTGCCGCGCCTGCTCAAGCTGGGCATTACCGAGCAACGCTTGCTGGATGAGCCTTGCCTGTCAGTGGAGGTCGGGGCGTCGATCCTTGCCGACTTTGTCAAACAGTTCGGCTACAACTGGACGGCGATCGGTTCCTACAATGTGGGCGGCGGCCCCGGGCCTCAGCGCGAGGCCCTGCGCCTTCGCTATGCGCAAAAAATCTGGGCTCGCTACGAGGAACTGATGGCGTACCGCAACTGACGATTGGACAGCGCGCCTCGCATGCAGCCCTTCACCCCGGCTATAATCGCCGCCACCTTTCGCCGCCATCCGAGTCAATCCCGCCCATGTATACCCTGGCCCGCCAGCTGTTGTTCAAACTCTCTCCGGAAACCTCCCACGATCTGTCCCTGGATTTGATCGGTGCCGGTGGCCGCCTGGGGCTCAATGGTCTGGTGTGCAAGGCCCCGGCGAAAATGCCGGTGTCGGTGATGGGGCTCGATTTCCCCAACCCGGTGGGCCTGGCTGCCGGCCTGGACAAGAACGGCGCGGCCATCGACGGATTTGCGCAGTTGGGTTTTGGCTTTGTCGAAATCGGCACCGTGACCCCACGACCGCAGCCGGGCAACCCGAAGCCGCGGATCTTCCGCCTGCCGGAAGCCGAGGCGATCATCAATCGCATGGGCTTCAACAACCTGGGTGTGGATAACTTGCTGTCGCGGGTTCAGGCGGCGAAGTACACAGGCATCCTGGGGATCAACATCGGCAAGAACTTCGACACCCCGGTGGAGCGTGCGGTGGATGACTACCTGATTTGCCTGGACAAGGTCTATGCCCACGCCAGCTACGTCACCGTCAACGTCAGCTCGCCGAACACCCCGGGCCTGCGCAGCCTGCAGTTTGGCGACTCCCTCAAGCAACTGCTCGAAGCCTTGCGCCAGCGTCAGGAAGACCTGGCTGTGCGCCATGGCAGGCGTGTGCCGCTGGCGATCAAGATTGCTCCGGACATGAGCGACGACGAGACCGTACTGGTGGCCCAGGCCCTGGTGGACTCGGGAATGGATGCAGTGATCGCCACCAACACCACCCTGAGCCGCGTTGGCGTCGAAGGCCTGGCCTTTGGTGACGAGGCGGGTGGCCTGTCCGGTGCGCCGGTGCGCGACCAGAGCACCCACATCGTCAAGGTGCTCGCGGCTGAGTTGGCAGGGCGCTTGCCTATCATCGCCGTGGGCGGCATCACCGAGGGCAAGCACGCGGCCGAGAAGATCGCCGCTGGCGCGAGCCTGGTGCAGTTGTATTCCGGTTTTATCTACAAGGGCCCGGCGTTGATTCGCCAGTCGGTGGATGCGATCGCGGCGTTGCCAAAAGCTTAATCGAGGCCCATTAAAAAGGGCTCCTCGAAGGAGCCCCTGGGCCGAAGCCCGCCGCCCGGATGGGGCGTGCGTGGTTAAGTGGTTGCGTATTCGTGCTGGTGTCGGAATTAAATGCCCTTGATTAGCCGACGGCGTGAAGTTCGTTGAGTCTGTGGATTCCCGCAGTGCCAGTCATACCGTCCCAGTTGTCGCCGCGTCCTTCTCGCCAGCCGTTGATCCAGGCTTGGCGTACCGACGGTAGAGTAAATGGGCAAAGCTCACGGGATTTGCCATGAACGCCATATTGATATCCGCGTAAAAATGCTCTTTCCAACGGATCACGCTTAAGTCTTCTCATAGGGTGTTTCCCTCACTTGTTGACTGTCTTGATATCCTTCGGCCTCGTCCGAGGCCGGGCAGAGTTTTTCTGCCGTTGGTGGGCTCGCTGCCGGCGTGGCGAGCCAATGTGTCGGCGTCGTTACGGCGCCAACCTGTGTTGAGTTCTAACCAATAGGTCACATGGATTCAATGATCGTTTTGTCATAAGCACGTAACGATAATGATGCTATGGCCATAAGCTGGGATGGCTTTTCGCCCCTTTTCTTGGGCAAACCCAGCTATGATGTGCCCTTCAAAGAGGATGGGTTTAATCCTTTAGTGAGAATGCCCACCCGTTGCAGTCGGTTATTATTCGACGAAGGGTCGGAATATTTCTTTTTGTTGCTTCAAATACTTGAACTGCCCCGTCGATAAAGGCCCAAAAGGCCTGTAGCCGAGGTGGAACGGCGCATCCGTGCCACACGAGCGCTCTTCAAGAAAAGCGCTTGATTGAAAACCGAACGCGCGATGCGTCGCCCGTTCACTTATTGCTGAAAAGCCTGGAATGCCCCATGTCGGACCGTTTTGAACTCTTCCTCACTTGCCCCAAGGGCCTCGAAGGCCTGCTGATCGAGGAAGCCGTCGGGCTTGGCCTTGAGGAAGCCCGCGAGCACACCTCGGCCGTGCGCGGCATGGCCGACATGGAGACCGCCTACCGCCTGTGCCTCTGGTCGCGCCTGGCCAACCGCGTGTTGCTGGTGCTCAAGCGCTTCCCGATGAAAGACGCCGAAGACCTCTACCACGGCGTGCTGGACATCGAGTGGGAAGACCACATGCTCGCCGACGGCACCCTGGCCGTTGAATTCAGCGGCCACGGTTCGGGCATCGACAACACCCACTTCGGCGCGCTGAAGGTCAAGGATGCGATTGTCGACAAACTGCGCACCCCGACCGGCGAACGTCCGTCCATCGACAAGATCAACCCGGACCTGCGCATTCACCTGCGCCTGGACCGTGGCGAAGCGATCCTCTCCCTCGACCTGTCCGGCCACAGCCTGCACCAGCGCGGCTATCGCCTGCAGCAGGGCGCTGCACCGTTGAAAGAGAACCTGGCGGCGGCGATCCTGATTCGCTCCGGCTGGCCGCGTATTGCTGCCGAAGGCGGCGCGCTGACGGACCCGATGTGCGGCGTCGGTACCTTCCTGGTGGAAGGCGCGATGATTGCCGCCGACATGGCCCCCAACCTGAACCGTGAGCTGTGGGGCTTCACCGCCTGGCTCGGTCACGTTCCGGCGCTGTGGAAGAAACTTCATACAGAGGCCAGCGAACGCGCGGCCATCGGCATGGCCAAGCCGCCGCTGTGGGTTCGGGGTTACGAAGCCGACCCACGCCTGATCCAACCCGCGCGTAACAACATCGAACGCGCCGGCCTGAGCCACTGGATCAAGATCTACCAGGGCGAAGTCGGCACCTTCGAGCCGCGTCCGGACCAGAACCAGAAAGGCCTGGTGATCTGCAACCCGCCTTACGGCGAGCGTCTGGGTGATGAAGCCAGCCTGTTGTACCTCTACCAGAACCTCGGCGAGCGTCTGCGCCAGGCGTGCCTGGGCTGGGAAGCGGCGGTGTTCACCGGCGCTCCGGACTTGGGCAAGCGCATGGGTATCCGCAGCCATAAACAGTATTCGTTCTGGAACGGCGCCTTGCCGTGCAAATTGCTGTTGATCAAGGTCACCCCGGACCAGTTCGTCACCGGCGAGCGTCGCACCCCGGAACAGCGCCAGGCCGAGCGCGAGCAAGCGGCCTACGACCAGGCGCCGACCGAGCCGCAAGAGCGCCAGTACAACAAGAACGGTAACCCGATCAAACCCGCCCCGGCCCCGGTGGTCGAGCAGGCGCGTTTGAGCGAAGGCGGGCAGATGTTTGCCAACCGCCTGCAAAAGAACCTGAAGCTGCTGGGCAAGTGGGCCAAGCGCGAGGGCGTCGATTGCTACCGTGTGTACGATGCCGACATGCCGGAATACTCCATGGCCATCGACCTGTACCACGACTGGGTTCACGTCCAGGAATACGTGGCGCCGAAGTCGATCGACCCGGAAAAAGCCTCGGCACGCATGTTCGATGCCCTGGCAGCCATTCCCCAGGCGCTGGGCATCGACAAGAACCGCGTGGTGGTCAAGCGTCGCGAACGCCAGAGCGGCACCAAGCAGTACGAGCGCCAGAGTGCCCAGGGCAAGTTCACCGAGGTCAGCGAAGGCGGCGTCAAGTTGTTGGTCAACCTGACCGATTACCTGGACACCGGCCTGTTCCTCGACCACCGCCCAATGCGCATGCGCATCCAGAAAGAGGCGGCCGGCAAGCGCTTCCTAAACCTGTATTGCTACACCGCCACCGCCAGTGTGCATGCCGCCAAGGGTGGCGCGCGCAGCACCACCAGCGTCGACCTGTCGAAGACCTACCTGGACTGGGCGCGCCGCAACTTCTCCCTCAACGGTTTCTCCGACAAGAACCGCCTGGAGCAGGGCGACGTGATGGCCTGGCTGGAAGCCAGTCGCGATGAGTTCGACATGATCTTCATCGACCCGCCAACCTTCTCCAACTCCAAGCGCATGGAAGGCATATTCGACGTGCAACGTGACCACGTGCAGTTGCTCGACCTGGCCATGGCACGCCTGGCGCCGGGTGGCGTGTTGTACTTCTCGAACAACTTCCGCAAGTTCCAGTTGGAAGACAACCTCGTCGAGCGCTACGCCGTCGAGGAGATCAGTGACAAGACCATCGACCCGGATTTTGCGCGCAACGCCAAGATCCATCGGGCGTGGAAAATCACCGCTCGCTGATCACTGCGTTCTGAAGCCGCAAGCCCGGATCATTCCGGCCTTGCGGTTTTTTTTGCGCTGGTCAAACGCAAGTCCTGTGGCTATAACTTAAGGCCTTGCCAAAGTGGCGCACCTGCACGCTGGCGTTCCGAGTCTTGTCTATGCCGCTGCATGCCGTCCGCCCGAAAATCCTAGGCTTTATCAGTGAGCAGGTATCGGCGTGGCTGGTGGCGGTGGTGGTGTTTCTGGCCGGGAGTGCGCTGACGATCATCGTCGCCTGGGCGGCCTCCGATCTCTATCAACAGCAGGTGCGCCAACGCTTCCAGTTGCTGGTCAACGAGCGCTACAGCCGCCTCCAGGAGCGCTTTGAGGACCAGGAACAACGCCTGGGCAGCCTGCGGCGGTTCTTCGCCAATTCCAATTCGGTCTCCCGCAACGAGTTCGACGGTTTTGCCCAGCCTTTGCTGTTGCGTACCCGTGCTTATGCCTGGGCCCCTCGGGTTCTGCGTGACCAGCGCAGTGCGTTTGAACAAGAAATTACCGCTGAGCGTGGCGCGAGTTTTGCCATTCGCGAATTGAACGCGGCGGGCGAACTGGCCCCGGCTGCTCAGCACGATGAATATGTGCCGGTGCTGTACAGCCAGACCCAGAGCCTGCTTGGCTCGCCGCTGGGTTTTGACCTGTTGGCCCAGCCACTGCGGCGCTCGACGGTGGAGCGTGCGCAACAGTCGGGGAAAATGGCAGTGTCCCAGCCCATGCAACTGGTGGGCGTGGAGCCGGCCTACGCCATGGGCGTGCTGTTGGTGGCACCCGTCAGTCGGACACCAATCCCACAAGCACCCGTCAGCGAACCTTACGGTTACGTAATGGCGGTGATCAGCATGCGCCAACTGGTGGCTGACGGTTTGCCCAAGGCGGACCGGGACAACCTAGTGACGCAGATCGTCGATACTTCCGACGCAGAAAAGCGCGTGCTCTACGAATCCAGCAACGCCGTGGCGGACAGCGACCTGATGGCTGTACGCCGGCTGACGCTTGGCGACCACGTCTACGCCTTGAGCCTGCGCCCCAGCCTGGTGTTCCAGCAGGGCAATCATTCTTCGCAGATCACTATCCTGGTCATGGGCAGCCTGCTGAGCCTGCTGCTCAGTGCGCTGCTCTACGTGTTGGTCAGCCAGCGCCAGCGCGCTTTGAAACTGGTGGAGCAGCGCACGGCCCAATTGCGTCAGCGTGAACAGGAACTGCGAGGCACCCACGGCCAACTGCGCAGCGTGCTGAATGCGGCGACCCAAGTGGCGATCATCGCCACTGACCTGCGCGGTGTGATTACCACCTTCAACGCCGGCGCCGAGCGAATGCTGGGCTTTGAGTCGGACGAGGTGCTGGGCCATCTGACCCTCGAAAGCCTGCACCTGGCGCCCGAGCTGGAAGCCCGTGCCGTGCAGTTGAGCGCGGCGCTGGGCAAACGCATTGCGCCAGGCCAGGCGATGCTGGTGGACGGCGCCGATGCGGTGCACGAGACCCGTGAGTGGACGCTGGTGCGCAAGGACGGCAGCCACCTGACGGTGAACATGCTCGCCACCGTGTTGCTGGATGAGCATGGCCTGTGGGTCGGGCACCTGGCGATCTGCCTGGATGTCACTGAACAAAAGCGTGCCTATGAGGCACTGGCCGCGCGGGACCGCCTGCTGAAGAAACTCAGTGCCCATGTGCCCGGCGGTATTTTCCAGTTCATCCTGGAACCGAATGGCGACTCGCGTTTCATCTATGCCAGCGACGGCATTCGCGATATCTACGAGATCGAGCCGGGGGTGTTGCAGCAGGATGCACGAAAGGTCTTCGAGCGCGTTCATCCGCTGGACGTCGAGCGGGTACGGGATTCCATTCGTCTGTCCACCCTGCAACTGAGCCATTGGCGTGAAGAGTACCGGGTGCAATTGCCCCAGCGTGGGCTGCGCTGGATTCGCGGTGAAGCAACGCCGGAAGAACTCCCCGGCGGCGGTACGTTATGGCATGGCTATGTGTCGGATATTTCCGATCTCAAGCGGGTCGAGGAAGAGCTGCGGGCGCTGTCGATTACCGATTCCCTGACCGGCATTCATAACCGACGCTACTTCCAGGACCGGCTGAAGGCCGAGATGATTCGAGTCAAGCGCGCTTCTGGAGCGTTGTCGGTGATCATGTTCGACATCGACCACTTCAAGCGCATCAACGACCAGCACGGCCACGCGGTCGGCGATGAAGTGCTCAAGGAATTGTGCCGGCGCATCAGCCAACGATTGCGGCGTACGGATGTGTTTTGCCGGCTGGGGGGCGAAGAGTTCGTGGTGCTGTGCCCCAATACCGACGGCAGCCAGGCGTTCAGTGTTGCCCTGGAGTTGTGGCAGGCGTTGCGCAGTGAGCCTATGGAGGATGTGGGTGTCGTGACTGCCAGTTTCGGGATCGCCAGCTGGCGAGTCGAAGAGGGCGTTGATGGCTTGTTGCTGCGGGCGGATTCAGGGGTGTACGCGGCGAAGCAGGCGGGCAGGGATAGGGTTGAGGCAGAGCGGGTGCTTGCCTGAAGCCAGATCGGAGTGTGGGAGTTGTCGAGCTTTCCTGAAGACAGATATCGGAACGTGGGAGCTGTCGAGCTTTAGCGAGGCTGCGATGCAGGCGCCGCGGTGCACCAGGTACACCGCGGTGATCCTATCGCAGCCTCGCTAAAGCTCGACAGCTCCCACATTTGATCTTTGTTGTCGTTAGAGCACCGGGGCCGCCGCTGCCAGTTTCGGCTGGCGATACAGGTCCAGCAGCACCTGGTCCAGCACCGAAGAGGCACCCCACGGTTTTGTATCGTTGAGAATCGCCACCACCGCCCAGGTATTGCCATTGTTGTCGCGGCTGAACCCGGCAATTGCGCGCACGGTGTTCAGAGTGCCGGTCTTGACGTGGGCTTCGCCGCGTATGGCCGTGGTCTTCAGACGTTTACGCATGGTGCCGTCGGTACCGGCAATCGGCAACGAGCTGATAAATTCCGCTGAATACGGGCTTCGCCATGCTGCTTGCAGCATGGTTGCCATTTCGCGGGCGCTGACCCGCTCGGCACGGGACAAACCGGAACCGTTTTCCATCACCAGGTGTGGTGCAGTGATGCCCTTTTTCGCCAGCCACTGGCGCACCACGCGCTGGGCCGCCTTGGCGTCATCGCCGTCGGCATCGGTGCGGTACTGCGCGCCCAGGCTCAGGAACAGCTGCTGGGCCATGGTGTTGTTACTGTATTTGTTGACGTCGCGGATGATTTCCGCCAGGTCCGGCGAGAACGCACGGGCCAGCACCTTGGCGTTCTTCGGTACCGGCGCCTGGATGTCGCGGCCCTGGATGCTGCCGCCCAGTTCTTTCCAGATCGCCCGAACGGCGCCGGCGGTGTAGGTGGCGTGGTCCAGCAGTGACAGATACGTCTGCGAGCTGCAGCCATCCGCCAACTGGCCGCTGACGGTCACGGTGACGCTGCCATCGGCGGCGGTCATCGGGCTGTAGCGCACGTCCCCGGTGCACTGCTTGGCGTTGGAGACCTTGACCTGATTGTCGATGCGAATGCTCGCAATCGGCGGCTCTACCGATACCAGCACCTTGCCCGAATCATTGCGGGTGACGAAGCGCAGCGCCTTGAGGTTGACCATCAGGGCGTCGGGCTTGACCAGGAACGGCTTGTTCTCGTCGTTGCCGTCGTCATTGAACTCCGGCAGTTGCGGCGGGATGAAGAAGCCACGGTCCAATACCAGGTCACCGGTCACTTGCTGCACGCCATTGGCCCGCAGGTCGCGCATCAGCAGCCAGAGTTTTTCCATGTTCAGCTTGGGGTCGCCGCCGCCCTTGAGGTACAGGTTACCGTTCAGGATGCCGCCGCTGAGGGTGCCGTCGGTGTAGAACTCGGTTTTCCACTGATGGTTGGGGCCGAGCATTTCCAGGGCCGCGTAGGTGGTGACCAGCTTCATGGTGGAGGCCGGGTTGACCGACACGTCGGCGTTGAACACGGTGGGTGTGCCCGGGCCATTGAGGGGAATCATCACCAGGGACAGCGCGTTATTTTGCAGCTTGGCTTTCTGGAGGGCTTCCTGGACCTTGGGTGGCAAGGAAGTGTTGATCGGGGCAGCGGTAACGGAAAAGGCCAGGGGGAGAAGAAAACCGGCCAGTAACAATGGACGCAAAGATTTGATCATAAGAATTAAAACCCTACTGCTGAGGGGTAAAAAAGGTGAGGGGTATGTACGAAAAATCCCTCAATGGTCATGAAAGTGTCGGCATTATGCCCCAAGGCAGTCGCACTTGTGCCTGAACGATAGCTGCAATTGGCGGTTTTTTTTACTGGCACTGTGCCGCCTGTCCCAGAGAATCGGGCAAAGGCCTGCTTAAACTGCTAAAGTGCCGCCCGTTATTACTTAAGAGGATTGTTCCAATGGCGACTAACCGTTCCCGGCGTCTGCGCAAAAAACTGTGCGTTGATGAATTTCAAGAGCTGGGTTTCGAACTGAACCTGGACTTCAAAGAAGGTTTGGACGATGAAGCGGTTGACGCTTTCCTCGAAGCATTCCTGACTGAAGCAATGGACGGCAACGGCCTGGACTACGTCGGCGGTGATGACTTCGGTCTGGTTTGCAAAGCCACCCGTGGTTCGGTCAACGAAGAACAGCGTGCCGCTGTTGAAGCGTGGCTGAAGGCTCGTCCAGAGCTGACCCGCGTTGAAGTCAGCGCCCTGTTGGACGCTTGGCATCCAGAAAAGCCGATCAACCCGGCAGTCTGATGTCATGAAAAAGCGACCCGCCCGGGTCGCTTTTTCGTTACTGGGTATAAAAAATCAGGCCTTGCGCCAGTTCAGAATCACCAGCGTCAACACCCCCGCGACAATCCCCCAGAACGCTGAACCGATGGAAAACAACGTCAACCCCGACGCTGTGACCATAAAGGTAATCAACGCTGCTTCGCGTTCCTTGGGCTCATTCATGGCGATACTCAGGCCATTGATGATCGAGCCAAACAACGCCAGTGCCGCGATCGACAGCACCAGCTCCTTGGGCAACGCGGCGAACAACGCCGCCAATGTCGCGCCAAACACCCCGGCAATCCCGTAGAAAATCCCGCACCAGACCGCGGCGGTGTAGCGTTTGTTGCGATCCTCATGGGCATGGGGCCCGGTGCAGATCGCCGCGCTGATGGCTGCCAGGTTGATGCCATGGGAGCCAAACGGCGCCAGCACCAGCGAAGCCAGGCCGGTGGTGGTGATCAGGGGTGAGGCCGGCACGTTATAGCCGTCGGCCCGCAGCACAGCGACCCCCGGCATGTTTTGCGAGGTCATGGCCACCACGAACAGCGGGATGCCGATGCTGATGGTCGCCGCCAGAGAGAAATGCGGCGTGGTCCACACCGGCGTTGCCACTTCCAGGTGGAAACCGCTGAAATCCAGCAGCCCCATCAGCCCGGACAGCGCCGTGCCGATCAGCAATGCCGCGAGCACGGCATAACGCGGCGACAGGCGCTTGATGACCAGGTAAGTGAAGAACATCCCCAGCACCAATCCGGTGCGTTGCTGTGCGGCGACGAAAATCTCGCTGCCGATCTTGAACAGAATGCCCGCCAGCAAGGCCGCCGCCAGGGACGCCGGGATGCGCCTGACGAGTTTTTCGAAGCTGCCGGTCAACCCGCAGATCGTCACCAGCACCGCACAGGTGATGTAGGCGCCGATGGCTTCGCCGTAACTCACACCGCCCAGGCTGGTGATCAACAACGCCGCCCCCGGGGTGGACCAGGCGATGGTGATCGGCGTGCGATAGCGCAGGGACAGGCCAATGCTGCACACCGCCATGCCGATGGAAATCGCCCAGATCCACGAGGAAATTTGCGCCGTGGTCAGGCCGGCAGCTTGGCCAGCTTGAAACATCAGCACCAGGGAACTGGTGTAGCCGGTCATCATGGCGATGAAACCGGCGACGATGGCCGAAGGCGAAGTGTCGGCCAGTGGGCGTAATCGCGCTTGGGGGGCGTCGGACATGGGGCGGTGTTCCTTTTACCGGGCTGTCTGTAGGAGCGAGCTTGCTCGCGAAGGTCGTTAACGATGACGCTGGCATCCTGACTGAATGCGGTGCTTATACGTTTTTCGCGAGCAAGCTCGCTCCTACAAAGGAGAAAGTGCGGAATCAAGCCTAAACTCAAACGTAACGATTCATTGCAATACAGCCGGCGCCGCAAACAGCCGTACAGTGTGTTGGCGCAACGGGTTGTGTACAATGTGCGCTGATTTTACGCGATACTTGCCAGCGACCCTCTGTGCCGTATTACAGTCAACGTCAATTCGCCGCCGTTCTCCCGACCCGAGTGCCCATGAACGAACAGTTGCAGCCCCTCAAGAAACAACCGCGAGCCGGTAAGGCCGGTCGCAGTGGAACCCAGGACGATATCGTCTACGCGCATATCTTCGAGGCGATCCTCGAGCAACGCCTGGCGCCCGGTACCAAATTGAGTGAAGAAGCGCTGGGCGAAATCTTTGGCGTCAGCCGCACCATCATCCGCCGCGCACTGTCGCGCCTGGCCCATGAAGGCGTGGTACTGCTGCGGCCCAATCGCGGCGCGGTAGTGGCCAGCCCGAGTGTCGAGGAAGCCCGCCAGGTGTTCCTCGCCCGGCGTCTGGTGGAGCGTGCGATCACTGAGTTGGCGGTACAGCATGCCACGGCCGAGCAACTGGCCGAGCTGCGGCAGATGGTCAACGACGAGCGCGACAGCTTCTCCCGGGGCGATCGCGGCGCAGGCATCCGGCTTTCCGGCGAGTTCCACTTGAAACTGGCCGAAGCGGCGAAGAACGCCCCGCTGATCAGCTTCCAGCGCAGCCTGGT
This sequence comes from Pseudomonas sp. 32A, assembly GCF_052682255.1. Taxonomy (NCBI): domain Bacteria; kingdom Pseudomonadati; phylum Pseudomonadota; class Gammaproteobacteria; order Pseudomonadales; family Pseudomonadaceae; genus Pseudomonas; species Pseudomonas sp. 32A. Next base: position 1,560,928 of record NZ_JBQYLY010000001.1, read on the forward strand.
GTCCCAGACTTCCTTGATCATCGCCCAGTACGAAAGCGGCAACCGCTCGCACTGCTCCTACGATGAGCACACCCAACTGATCGACGCAATCGAAGCGCGGGATGCGGGTCTGGCGGTGAACCTGATGATGCATCACATGGATCACATCGACAGCAAGCTCAACCTCGATGAGGAAAGCGCTTCTGACGATCTGCATGCAGTGTTCTCGCATTTGTTGCAGACCAAGAAGCCGGGGCGCTCGTCTGTAAAGTTGTAAACCCGATCAAACATGTGGGAGCTGGCTTGCCTGCGATAGCATCACCTCGGTATCACTGATACACCGAGGTGTCTGCATCGCAGGCAAGCCAGCTCCCACATTTGTTTTGTGGTGCTTGTTAAATCAGCGTTGGTGCACGAGCTGCCCCGCCGCGTACGTCTGCAACACCGCCCGGTCATCCCCCAGCGTCATCAATACAAACAACGTCTCGGCAATGTTATTGGCCTGCTTCAGGCGATAGCTGAGCAGCGGGGTGGCGTTGTAATCCAGGACCAGGAAGTCGGCATCAGTGCCCGGCTGCAATGTGCCGATCTTGTCTTCCAACCGCAGTGCCCGCGCACCGCCCAGGGTCGCCAGGTACAACGACTTGAACGGGCTCAATCGCGCCCCTTGCAGCTGCATCACCTTGTACGCTTCGTTCAGTGTCTGCAGCAGCGAGAAGCTGGTGCCACCGCCGACATCCGTACCCAGGCCTACATTCAGCTTGTGCTTCTCGGCCATCGGCAGGTTGAACAACCCGCTGCCCAGGAAGAAGTTCGACGTCGGGCAGAACGCGACTGCCGAACCGGCTTCTGCCAACCGCGCGCACTCGTCATCGCACAGGTGCACACCGTGGGCGAACACCGAGCGTTCACCCAGCAGTTTGTAATGGTCGTACACGTCGAGGTAGCCCTTGCGCTCCGGGAACAGTTCTTTCACCCATTCCACTTCCTGCAGGTTTTCACTGATGTGAGTCTGCATGTACAGGTCCGGGTATTCCCCCAGCAACTGCCCGGCGAGGGTCAGTTGTTCAGGCGTACTGGTCGGTGCGAAACGTGGCGTCACCGCGTAGTGCAAACGGCCCTTGCCGTGCCAGCGCTCGATCAGCGCCTTGCTTTCCTGGTAGCCGGACTCGGCGGTGTCGGTCAAATAGTCCGGCGCGTTGCGGTCCATCATCACCTTGCCGGCGATCATCCGCAGGTCGAGCTTCTCGGCCGCTTCAAAAAACGCGTTCACCGACTGCGGGTGCACGCTGCCGAATACCAGGGCGGTGGTGGTGCCGTTGCGCAGCAGTTCCTTGATGAAAATGTCCGCGACTTCTTCGGCGTGGGCCTTGTCGGCGAACTGGCTTTCACACGGGAAGGTGTAGGTATTGAGCCAGTCCAGCAACTGCTCGCCATAGGCACCGACCATGCCGGTTTGCGGCAGGTGAATGTGGGTGTCGATCAGGCCGGGGGTGATCAGCGCGTCCTGGTAATGGGTGACTTCGATGTCGGCGGGCAGGGTAGCGAGCAATTCGCTGGCGTGACCCAGGGCGCTGATCTGGCCGTTGTCGATCACCAGCAGGCCGTCTTCGAAATACTCGTAGGAGGCTTCGATCCCTACTTCGGCAGGGTCGGCGATGCTGTGCAAAATGGCGGCACGGTAGGCTTTGCGTGTCAAAGGCATGGTCGTCTCAGTTAGTCGCTTGGCTGCGGCGGGATACCGGCAGCAGTTTGGCAATGGGTTCGGCGCTCGCAGTGTGCTGGCCGAAATTGGCGTTATAGGTGGCGATGATTTCGCCGGCGATGGAGATGGCAATTTCCACAGGCAGTTTGCCTTTGACCTCAGTCAACCCCATCGGGCAATGCATGCGTTGCAGTTGCGCGGTGTCGAAACCGCGATCCCGCAGGCGGTGTTCAAACTTGACGCGCTTGGTCTTCGAACCGATCAGGCCGAAGTAGGTAAAGTCATTGCGCTTGAGCAGGGCGGCGGTCAGCTCCAGGTCCAGTGCATGGTTGTGGGTCATGACGATGCAGTAACTGCCCACAGGCAAGTGGTCAATTTCATCCACCGGCTCTTCGCTGACGATTTTACGCACGCCTTGGGGGATGTGTTCCGGGAATTCCTGTTCCCGGGAATCGATCCAGCGCACCCGGCATGGCAGGCTGGCCAGCAACGGCACCAGCGCACGGCCCACATGGCCGGCGCCGAACACCGCGATGTGCGCCTGCACCTGGCCCATCGGTTCAAACAACAACACCGTCACGCCGCCACAGCACTGCCCCAGGCTGGCGCCGAGGCTGAAGCGCTCCAGGTGGGTGTTCTGCTGGCCGCGTACAAGCATGTCCCGGGCGATCTGCATCGCCTTGTATTCCAGGTGCCCGCCACCGATGGTGTCGAACGTCTGGGCGGCACTGATGACCATCTTCGAGCCGGCATTGCGCGGCGTGGAGCCGAGCTCTTCGATGATGGTCACCAGCACGCAGGGTTCACCCTGGTTCTGCAGGTCGGCGAGGGCGCTGATCCAGTTGTTCATGTTTACCTCAACATCTCTGTTGTCAGTTCGACCGCTGTCGTAGGCAAGCCAGCTCCCACATTTGATCGGGTTCACACATCAGAATGTGGGAGCCGGGCTTGCCCGCGATGGCAGCGCCTCGGTCTAGAGCGAAGCCAACTCGGTTTCCGTTTCCACAGCGTTTGCGGCGGTCAACTGGCGCATCTGCTCACACCCCCACAACACCCGCTCCGGGGTCGCCGGTGCATCAATCTTCGGCTGATGACGATAGTCACCCAGGCTCGCCACGGCATCCTTGATCGCACACCACGAGGCAATACCGAGCATGAATGGCGGCTCGCCCACGGCCTTGGAATGGAACACCGTGTCTTCCGGGTTCTTGCGGTTTTCCACCAGCTTCACCCGCAGGTCCAGCGGCATGTCGGCGACCGCCGGGATCTTGTAGCTGGCCGGGCCGTTGGTCATCAGCTTGCCTTTGTTATTCCAGACCAGCTCTTCCATGGTCAGCCAGCCCATACCCTGGATGAAGCCGCCTTCCACCTGGCCGATGTCGATGGCAGGGTTCAGCGAGGCGCCCACATCGTGCAGGATGTCGGTGCGCAGCATTTTGTATTCGCCGGTCAGCGTGTCGACGATCACTTCGCAGCAAGCCGCGCCGAACGCGAAGTAGTAGAACGGTCGGCCACGCGCCTGGCTGCGGTCGTAGAAGATTTTCGGGGTCTTGTAGAAGCCGGTGCTCGACAGCGACACCTGGGCGAAATACGCCTGCTGGATCAACGCTTCAAAGGTCAGGATGTGATCGCGGACCCGCACATGCCCGTTGTGGAATTCAACGTCGGCCTCGCTGACTTCATACTTGCGCGCGGCAAATTCCACCAGGCGCTGCTTGATGGTTTCGGCGGCATTCTGCGCGGCCTTGCCGTTCAAGTCGGCGCCACTGGAAGCCGCCGTCGGTGAGGTGTTCGGCACCTTGTCGGTGTTGGTGGCGGTGATTTGTACGCGGTCGATTTCGACCTGGAAGATCTCGGCCACCACCTGCGCGACCTTGATGTTCAACCCTTGGCCCATTTCGGTGCCGCCGTGGTTCAGGTGGATGCTGCCGTCGGTGTAGATGTGGATCAGCGCACCGGCCTGGTTGAGGAAACTGGCGGTGAAGGAAATCCCGAATTTCACCGGCGTCAGCGCCAGGCCTTTTTTCAGGATCGGGCTGTTGGCGTTATAGCGACGGATCGCTTCGCGGCGCTCGAAATACTGGCTGCTTTGTTCCAGTTCGGCGGTCATCTCTTCGAGCATGTTGTGCTCGACCGTCTGGTAGTAGTGGGTGACGTTGCGCTCGGTCTTGCCGTAGTAGTTGGCCTTGCGCACGGCCAGCGGGTCGAGGGCCAGGTGCCGGGCAATCGCGTCCATGACCTCTTCGATGGCGACCATGCCTTGGGGGCCGCCGAAGCCACGGTAAGCGGTGTTGGAGGCGGTGTTGGTCTTGCAGCGGTGGCCGTTGACGGTGGCGTCGCCCAGGTAATACGAGTTGTCGGAGTGGAACATTGCGCGGTCGACAATCGAGTTCGACAGGTCCGGCGAGCAGCCGCAGTTGCCCGCCAGATCCAGGTTGATACCGTGCAGCCGGCCGCTGTCGTCGAAGCCCACGTCGTATTCGATATAGAACGGGTGGCGCTTGCCGGTCATCAGCATGTCTTCGACCCGTGGCAGGCGCATCTTGGTTGGCTGGCCGGTGAGGCGTGCGACCACGGCGCACAGGCATGCCGGGCTGGCGGCCTGGGTTTCCTTGCCGCCAAAACCACCGCCCATGCGGCGCATGTCGACCACGATTTTGTTCATCGACACGTCGAGTACTTCGGCCACCAGCTTCTGCACTTCGGTGGGGTTTTGCGTGGAGCAATACACAATCATGCCGCCGTCTTCAGTGGGCATCACTGAAGAGATCTGAGTTTCCAGATAGAAGTGTTCCTGGCCGCCGATGTGCAGGGTGCCCTGGATACGGTTTTTGGCGGTCGCCAGCGCCCCCGCCGAATCACCGCGTTGATGGGTGTGGCTGTCCAGCACGAAGTGTTTTTTGCGAAAGGCCTCGACCACGTCCAGCACCGGCTCCAGGTCTTCGTATTCGATCACGGCAGCCATGGCGGCTTTGCGCGCGGTTTCCAAGTCGCGGGCGGCAACGGCCAGCACCACCTGGCCGACGAACTGCACGGTGTCGATGGCCAGCAACGGGTCGCCGGGCATCAGCGGGCCGATGTCTTTCAGGCCCGGCACGTCTTCGTGGGTGATGACGATGCGCACACCCTCAAAGGCGTAGCAGGGCGCGGTGTCGATGCTGAGGATTTTTGCGTGGGCGCGGTCCGACATGCGTGCGTACAGGTGCAACTGGTTCGGAAACTCCAGACGGTCATCGATGTACTGCGCCTCGCCCGAGACGTGTTTGGCGGCGCTGTCGTGCTTGACGCTGCGACCGACGCCGCTGGTGAGGTCCTTGGCGAACAGTTCAGCGAGTTCGGCTTGGGATTTTTCCACGGCATGATGGTTAGACATAAGCGGTCACCCGAGTCTCGATGTGCGGCGTTTGCAGTTCGATGAAGTATTTGCGCAGCAGGTTTTGTGCGCTGAGCAGGCGGTATTCCTTGCTGGCGCGGAAGTCCGACAGCGGGGTGAAGTCTTCGGCCAGTGCGGCGCAGGCTTTTTCCACGGTGGCGGAGTTCCAGGTGGCGCCGTTCAGCACGGCTTCGCAGCTTTTCGCGCGTTTTGGGGTAGCGGCCATGCCACCGAACGCCACGCGGGCATCGGCGATCACGCCGTTATCAATCTTCAGGTTGAAGGCGGCGCAGACGGCGGAAATGTCATCGTCCAGACGTTTGGAAACCTTATAGGCACGGAACAGCGGGACGCCTTTGGGCACGATGATTTTTTCGATGAATTCGCTGTCCTGGCGGGCAGTGACGCGGTAGTCGATAAAGTAATCTTCCAACGCCAGGGTGCGGCGGGTGTTGCCTTTGCACAGCACGATCTGCGCACCGAGGGCGATCAGCAGTGGCGGCGAATCACCGATGGGCGACGCGTTGCCGATATTGCCGCCCAGGGTGCCCTGGTTGCGGATCTGCAACGAGGCGAAGCGGTGGAGCAATTCACCGAAGTCCGGGTATTCGTTGTTGAGTGCGCTGTAGCAGTCGGAGAGTGAGGTGGCGGCGCCGATTTCCAGGCGGTCGTCGAAGCTTTCGATGCGTTTCATTTCTTCGATATTGCCGACGTAGATCATCACCGGCAGCGTGCGGTGGAACTGAGTGACTTCCAGCGCCAGGTCGGTGCCACCGGCCAACAGCCGGGCTTGTGGATAAGCGTCGTAAAGGTCCGCCAGGTCGGCGACGGTCAACGGCACCAGGCAGCGTTTGTCGCCGCTGTTCAACTCGCCGGTTTGCGTCGGGGCGATGGCTTTCAGGCGGGCGATGGTTTCGGCCTGGCGACTGTCGAACTGGTCCTGGGGCTTGTTGCAGCAGGCCTGTTCGGCGGCGGCGAGAATCGGGCGATAACCGGTGCAGCGGCAGAGGTTGCCGGCCAGGGCTTCGTGAGCTTTCTGGCTGTCGGGTGCATCGCTGTTCTTTTGCAGGGCGAACAGCGACATCACAAAGCCCGGGGTGCAGAAGCCGCATTGCGAGCCGTGGCACTCCACCATGGCTTGTTGCACGCTGTGGAGCTGGCCCTGGTGCTTGAGGTCTTCGACGCTGATCAGTTGCTTGCCGTGCAGGGACGAGACAAACGTCAGGCACGAATTGAGGCTGCGATAGCGAATCTGCTCGGCGCCCTGATCGTCGGTGTGCAACTCGCCGACCACCACGGTGCAGGCGCCACAGTCGCCGCTGGCGCAGCCTTCCTTGGTGCCGGATTTGCCCAGGTGCTCACGCAAATAGTTGAGCACGGTCAGGTTCGGGTCCAGGGCGTGCTCGCTACGGAGCTCCTGGTTTAGTAAAAACTGGATCACGGAAGGCCTCGCAGACTCATTATTGTTGTTAACCGCTTTGCGCCGAATCTAGTCATGTCTGACTTTTCGGTCAACGATTTTCTGACCTAAGGGTCAAGAAAATGCGATCTCAACATCCTTAATTATGGTCCAGTTCTCTGGAACCGCCGTTTTTGGGGGCTTCTGGACTTTAACGGCTGCTTATTTCATGCCAAATTCGTGCTTGTGGGCCGTACGCCATCAATGGGCAAGTGCGCTACACTGCCGCGCTCGTACCGATAGAAGATTTTGAAGGGAAAACATGACGTTCAAGGCGCCGGATAGTCTTGCCGAGCAAATCGCTCACCACCTCGCCGAACGTATCATTCGTGGCGACCTCAAGCCTGGGGAGCGGATCCAGGAGCAGAAGGTCACACTGGCGCTCAATGTCAGCCGTGGCTCCGTGCGCGAAGCCTTGCTGATCCTTGAGCGTCGGCATCTGATCGCGATCCTGCCGCGCCGAGGCGCCCATGTCACCGAGCTGACGGCCCACAAGGTGCAGAGCCTGTGCACGCTGATGGGCGAGCTGTACATCCTGCTGGGCAATGCGGTCGCCGCCGGCTGGCAGACCCAGGCCGACATGGCGCCGTTCGTGCAAATCCAGCAGCGCCTGATCGCCAGCTTCGAACGCCAGGACATCCGCGCCTTCGTCGAAGAAAGCTTCAATGTGATGCGTGCCGCCTATCCGTTCGCCAACAACCCGTATTTGCAGGAAACCGTCGAGAACCTGCAGCCGGCGATGAACCGTGCCTATTACCTGGCACTGGATCAACGCAAGGCATCCATGAGCGAGTACCTGGTGCTGTTCGAGCAATTGCTCGCCGCCGTGCTGGCCCGTGACCTGCCACAGATTCGCCAGGTACTCTCGGCCTATGGCGAGCGCAGTTGCTCGCTGGTCATTGCTGCGTTGGCGGAAGCCTAAGCGTGCGGCTCAAGTGCATCAAACTGGCGGGGTTCAAATCCTTCGTCGACCCGACCACGGTGAACTTCCCCAGTAATATGGCGGCAGTGGTCGGGCCCAATGGCTGCGGCAAGTCGAACATCATCGACGCCGTACGCTGGGTGATGGGCGAGAGCTCCGCGAAAAACCTGCGTGGCGAGTCGATGACCGACGTCATCTTCAACGGCTCCACCAGCCGCAAGCCGGTGAGCCAGGCCAGTATCGAGCTGGTGTTCGACAACTCCGACGGCACCCTGGTGGGCGAGTACGCGGCCTACGCGGAAATTTCCATCCGCCGCAAAGTGACCCGCGATAGCCAGAACAGCTATTTCCTCAACGGCACCAAGTGCCGCCGGCGGGACATTACCGACATCTTCCTCGGCACCGGCCTGGGCCCGCGCAGCTACTCGATCATCGAGCAGGGCATGATCTCCAAGCTGATCGAAGCCAAGCCCGAAGACCTGCGTAACTTTATCGAAGAAGCGGCCGGCATCTCCAAGTACAAGGAACGCCGGCGCGAGACCGAAAACCGTATCCGTCGCACCCATGAAAACCTCGCCCGCCTGACTGACCTGCGTGAAGAGCTGGAGCGCCAGTTGGAGCGCCTGCACCGCCAGGCCCAGGCGGCCGAGAAGTATCAGGAATACAAGGGCGAGGAGCGTCAGCTCAAGGCGCAACTGTCGGCCCTGCGCTGGCAGGCGTTGAACGACCAGGTAGGCCAGCGCGAAGCGATCATCGGCACCCAGGAAATCAGCTTCGAAGCCTTGGTGGCCGAGCAGCGCAATGCCGACGCCAGCATCGAGCGCCTGCGGGACGGTCACCATGACCTGTCCGAGCGCTTCAATCTGGTGCAGGGGCGCTTCTATTCGGTGGGCGGCGACATCGCCCGGGTCGAGCAGAGCATCCAGCACGGCCAGCAGCGTTTGCGCCAGTTGCAGGACGACTTGAAAGAAGCCGAACGCGCGCGCCTGGAAACCGAATCGCACCTGGGCCACGACCGTACCTTGCTGCTGACCCTCGGGGAGGAGCTGGACATGCTCACCCCCGAGCAGGAAGTCACCAGCGCTGCCGCCGAGGAAGCCGCTGCGGCCCTGGAAGAATCCGAAACCACCATGCACGCCTGGCAGGAGCAGTGGGACACCTTCAACCTGCAATCCGCCGAGCCGCGCCGCCAGGCTGAGGTGCAGCAGTCGCGCATCCAGCAACTGGAAACCAGCATGGAGCGCCTGGCCGAGCGTCAGCGGCGTTTGGTGGAAGAGCGCGTGCTGCTCGCGGCCGACCCGGAAGACGCGGCGATCCTCGAGCTGAGCGAGAAACTCGCCGAAAGCGAAATGACCCTGGAAGAGCTGGAAGCCAGCGAAGAACAGCAAGTGGAGCGTCTGGAACAATTGCGTCAGCAACTGCAGCAGGCGACCCAGGTACAGCAGCAGGCCCAGGGCGATTTGCAGCGGCTCAACGGCCGGTTGGCCTCCCTGGAAGCCTTGCAGCAAGCGGCGCTCGACCCGGGCACCGGCACAGCCGAATGGCTGCGCGATCAACACCTGGCCGAGCGCCCGCGCCTGGCCGAAGGCTTGAAGGTCGAAGCCGGTTGGGAGCTGGCGGTGGAAACCGTGCTCGGTGCGGACCTGCAAGCGGTGTTGGTGGATGATTTTGGCGGTTTCGACCTGGCGGGTTTCGCCCAGGGCGACCTGCGTTTGCTCAGCCCGGCGGCAGACGGCACACGCATGCCGGGCAGCTTGCTGGACAAAGTCGAGGCGGCGATTGATCTGTCGCCCTGGCTCGGTCAGGTCAAGCCGGTGGACAGCCTTGAGCAGGCCCTGGCCCTGCGCGGCCAATTGGCGACCGGGCAAAGCCTGATCAGCCGTGACGGTTTTTGGGTGGGCCGGCACTTTTTGCGGGTGCGTCGCGCCAGCGAAGCGGAAAGCGGCGTTCTGGCCCGTGGCCAGGAAATCGTCAACCTGACCGCCGAGCGCGAAGAGCGCGAAGCCACACTCGAATCCCTGGAAAATCAGCTGCAAACCCTGCGCGCCACCCAGCGCCAGCAAGAGACCGGCCGCGAACACCTGCGCCGGCTGTTGCAGGACGAAGCGCGCCAGCAAGGCGAATTGAAAGCCCAGCTCTCGGCGAGCAAGGCCAAGGTCGAACAACTGACCTTGCGCCGCACCCGGCTCGACGAAGAAGTGGCCGAGATGGGTGAGCAACGCGCCCTTGAACACGAACAAGTCGGCGAAGCACGCCTGCAACTGCAGGAAGCCCTCGACAGCATGGCCCTGGACACCGAGCAGCGCGAGTTGCTGCTGGCCCAGCGCGACAGCTTGCGTGAACGCCTCGACCGAGTGCGTCAGGAAGCCCGCCAGCACAAGGACCACGCTCATCAACTGGCCGTGCGCCTTGGCTCCCTGCGGGCGCAACACGACTCCACACGTCAGGCCCTCGAGCGTCTTGAAATGCAGTCCGAACGCCTGACCGAAAAGCGCGAGCAACTGAGCCTCAACCTGGAGGAGGGCGAAGCCCCGCTGGAAGAGCTGCGCCTGAAGCTTGAAGAGTTGCTCGACAAGCGCATGACCGTCGACGAAGAACTCAAGACCGCACAGATTGCCCTGGAGGACGCCGACCGCGAACTGCGGGACGCGGAAAAACGCCGGACCCAGGCCGAGCAGCAGTCGCAACTGATCCGTGGCCAGCTCGAACAGCAGCGCATGGAATGGCAGGCCCTGACGGTGCGCCGCAAAACCCTGCAAGACCAGTTGCTGGAAGACGGCTACGACCTGCACGGCGTGCTCAATACCCTGACCGCCGAGGCCAACGAGAAAGAAGCCGAAGAAGAACTTGAACGGATTGCCGCACGCATTCAACGACTCGGCGCGATCAACCTCGCGGCCATCGACGAGTACCAGCAGCAATCTGAGCGCAAGCGCTATCTGGACGCGCAGAACGCCGATCTGGTGGAAGCCCTGGACACCCTGGAAAACGTGATCCGCAAGATCGACAAGGAAACCCGTAATCGCTTCAAAGATACCTTTGATCAGATTAATGGCGGTTTACAGGCGTTATTCCCGAAAGTTTTCGGTGGTGGCAGCGCTTACTTGGAACTGACGGGCGAAGATCTACTCGATACAGGGGTAACGATCATGGCGCGGCCTCCGGGCAAGAAGAACAGCACCATCCATTTGCTGTCTGGTGGCGAGAAGGCACTGACGGCATTGGCCCTGGTATTTGCGATCTTCAAGTTGAACCCGGCACCGTTCTGCATGCTCGACGAAGTTGACGCTCCGCTGGATGACGCTAACGTTGGACGGTATGCCCGACTGGTTAAAGAGATGTCCCAGACGGTGCAGTTCATCTATATCACCCACAACAAGATCGCCATGGAAATGGCCGATCAGTTGATGGGCGTGACGATGCATGAGCCGGGCTGTTCGCGATTGGTGGCGGTGGATGTCGAAGAGGCGATGGCGCTGGTGGAATCCTGAGGCGCACTTCGCAGGAGGATTTTCAGCACGACGTAAGGTGATTTACCGGTCTGGGAAAAGTGGCAAATGGACATATTTGTTCAAGGCATTTTGACAGACGGTGTAAAGTTATCTTTGGTCGTGCTAGTTTAATGTCAAATTTTCGTATGCGTGGGCAAAACGTCATTCAGAACATAGAGTTGGCGCCACGTTTTAAAGCGGTTTGCACGGTGCTAAACCCCTTATTTTTCAGCATTTTTTATTAGAGGCACGGGATTACATGGAAATCGGTCTGCGCGAGTGGCTGATCGTCATCGGCATTATTGTCATTGCCGGTATTCTTTTTGATGGCTGGCGCCGGATGCGTGGCGGCAAGGGCAAGTTGAAATTTCGCCTGGACCGCAACCTGTCCAATTTGCCGGACGACGACGGCAGCGCCGAGCTGCTGGGGCCTCCACGTGTCCTGGATAACCATAAAGAGCCGCAACTGGACGAGCATGATCTGCCGTCGATGAGCGCACCGGTGCGCGAAGCCCGCGAGCCCAAGCGCGGCAAGCGCAGCGCGGCCAGCGAGCCATCCCAGGGTGACCTGAACCTGGACCTGGAAGAAGGTCCGAGCTTCAGCAGTCGTGACGACGACTTCCCGGACGAGTCCCCGACCAAGAGCGCCCATAAAGAATCCGTCAAGGATCAACCGGCTGCCGAAGAGGTGCTGGTGATCAGTGTGATCTGCCGCGACGCCGCCGGCTTCAAAGGCCCGGCCCTGCTGCAAAATATTCTGGAAAGCGGCCTGCGTTTCGGTGAGATGGATATTTTTCACCGCCACGAAAGCATGGCCGGTAACGGCGAAGTCCTGTTCTCCATGGCCAATGCGGTCAAGCCGGGCATCTTCGATCTGGACGACATCGACCATTTCAGCACCCCGGCAGTAAGCTTCTTCCTGGGTTTGCCAGGCCCGCGTCACCCGAAACAAGCGTTCGACGTCATGGTGGCCGCAGCCCGCAAGCTGTCCCAGGAGCTCAACGGCGAACTCAAGGACGATCAACGCAGCGTCCTGACCGCCCAGACCATCGAGCACTACCGTCAGCGCATCGTCGAGTTCGAGCGTCGCGCCCTGACACAGAAGCGCTAAGGTCCAAGCTTACGCGTTGCCTGTAGAATCCATGCACTAACATATTGAGCAGCTTCGGCTGCTCTTTTGCTTTATGAGAGAACACCCATGACCGCCGCCCACACCCGCATCCTCGAACTGCGCGCTGAACTGGATCAGCACAATTACCGTTACCACGTTCTCGACGAGCCGAGCATCCCGGACGCCGAGTACGACCGGCTGTTCCACGAGCTCAAGGCCCTGGAAGCCGAGCACCCGGACCTGGTAACCCGTGATTCACCGACGCAGCGGGTCGGCAGCGCGGCATTGTCTGCGTTCACTCAGGTACGCCACGAAATCCCGATGCTCAGCCTAGGTAATGCCTTCGATGAAAGCACCATGCTTGAATTTGATCGCCGGGTCACTGAAGGCCTGGACTTGCCGGTGGGCGACCTGTTTGGCGGCGGCGCGGCGGTGGAGTACAGCTGCGAGCCAAAGCTCGATGGCCTGGCGGTCAGCCTGCTGTATCAGGACGGTGAACTGGTACGTGGCGCCACGCGCGGCGATGGCACCACCGGTGAAGACATCAGCGTCAACGTGCGCACCGTGCGCAATATTCCTTTGAAACTGCACGGCACCGGCTGGCCGGCGACCCTCGAAGTACGCGGCGAAGTGTTCATGTCCAAGGCCGGCTTCGAGCGGCTGAATGCCACGCAACTGGAAGTCGGCGGCAAGACCTTCGCCAACCCGCGCAACGCGGCGGCGGGTAGCCTGCGTCAGCTGGATTCGAAGATTACCGCCAGCCGTCCGCTGGAATTCTGCTGCTACGGCGTGACCACGGATATCAGCGACACCCACATTGGCAATCTGCAACAGCTGAAGAAGTGGGGCATGCCCATCAGCCATGAGCTGAAGCTGGCAAAAGGGATTCAGGATTGCCTCGACTACTACCGCGATATCGGTGAGCGACGCAACGCTTTGCCCTATGAAATCGACGGTGTGGTGTTCAAGGTCAACAGCATTGCCTACCAACGGGAATTGGGATTCCGCGCCCGAGAACCGCGTTGGGCGATTGCCCATAAATTCCCGGCGATGGAAGAACTGACCGAACTGCTGGACGTTGAATTCCAGGTGGGTCGCACCGGCGCTGTGACGCCCGTGGCACGCTTGAAACCGGTCAAGGTCGCGGGTGTGACCGTGTCCAACGCCACCTTGCACAACATGGACGAAGTGGCGCGCCTGGGCCTGATGATCGGCGACACCGTGATCATCCGCCGTGCCGGTGACGTGATTCCCCAGGTGGTGTCGGTAGTCACCGAGCGTCGCCCGGAAAACGCCCGCGCGGTGCAGATCCCCGAGAGCTGCCCGGTGTGCGGCTCCCATGTTGAGCGCACGCAACTGGTCAAGCGCAGCAAGGGCAAGGAAACCGTCAGCGAAGGCGCGGTGTATCGCTGCGTCGGGCGCCTGGCCTGTGGTGCGCAGCTCAAGCAGGCGATCATTCATTTCGTCTCGCGCCGCGCCATGGACATCGATGGCCTGGGCGACAAGACCATCGAGCAACTGGTGGATGAAAAACTCATCGGTTCGCCGGCTGACCTCTACAAGCTCAAGTACGATCAGATCATCGACCTGGAAGGTTTCGCCGACGTCTCCAGCAAGAAGCTGATCACCGCCATCGAAAACAGCAAGACGCCGACCCTCGCACGGTTTATCTATGCCCTCGGCATTCCCGATGTGGGTGAGGAGACCGCCAAGGTGCTGGCGCGCTCGCTGGCGTCCCTGGAGCGCGTGCAGCAGGCGTTGCCGGAAGTGCTGACGTACTTGCCGGATGTCGGCCTGGAAGTGGCCCACGAGATTCACAGTTTCTTTGAAGACAGTCATAACCAGGATGTGATCGGTGCCTTGATCTCCAAGGACGAGTGCGGCCTGGAGTTGCAGGAGCAGGGCGACCTGAGCGCCGAGTTTGCGGCCAGCACCACGTTGGGCGGCTTGCTCGACAAGCTGCACGTACCGTCTGTAGGGCCGGGCGCTGCGCAGAAGCTGGCGGACAAGTTTGGCTCCCTTGAAGGCGTGATCAAGGCCGACTGGCTCGACATGCGCCAGGCGTTGCCGGAGAAGCAGGCCAAGGCCGTCCGGGATTTCTTCGACATCGAAGAAAACGCCAATCGTGCGCTGGCCATCGAGCAACAGCTCAAGGACTTCGGCATGCACTGGCAGAGCGAGAAGAAGGTCGTCGAAGGCTTGCCCGAGGCGGGTCACACCTGGGTGCTCACCGGCTCCCTGGAACTGATGAGTCGCGATGTCGCCAAGGAAAAACTTGAAAGCCTTGGCGCCAAGGTGGCGGGCTCGGTGTCGGCGAAAACCCACTGCGTGGTGGCCGGGCCGGGTGCCGGTTCGAAGTTGGCCAAGGCCACTGAGCTGGGCTTGAAAGTGCTGGATGAAGAGGCGTTCGTGGCGTTTTTGGCCAAGCACAACATCACGGTCTGATGCTTTTGTGGTGAGGGGGCTTGTCCCCCGTTGGGCTGCGCAGCGGCCCCAGAACCCGCTATCGAGTTCTAGCTGAAAGAACCGGTTGACCTTACTGGGGCTGCTTTGCAGCCCAACGGGGGACAAGCCCCCTCGCCACAAGTAATAAGCCGCCAATAAAAAACTGGAACGATCAGCTCGTAACCATGATCTAGTCTTGGGCAGCCCTGGGAGAGATCGCCATGTACCGCTTCTTCGAGCAACTCAGTTCGCGTATTGCCGCACCGTTCATGGCCGAGACCTCGCGCAACAGCAAGGTCTGGCAGTGTCGCTGTGGGCAGTCCCTGTTCTTTCGCAACAGTCAGTGCCTGGCCTGTTCGGCGCTGCTGGGCTATCAGCCGGAGCAGAGTCGCCTGTCATCCCTGCAGCCCGTCCCGTATGCCGATACCTGGCTGCTGGACGCCGACCCTGAAGCCGGTGCCTTTCGCCGCTGCGCCAACCTCGACACGCCAGCCGCCTGCAACTGGTTGCTGCCCGCCGACAATGGCCAGACCTTGTGCGTGGCGTGCAGCCTGAACCGCACCATTCCTGATCTGTCGATCCCTGAAAACCCCGAACGCTGGCGCAAGGTCGAAACCGCCAAGCGCCGCCTGGTGGCTCAACTCATCAGCTTGGGCTTGCAGGTGATTCCCAAGACGGCCGATGAAGACACCGGCCTTGCGTTTGATTTCGTCGGCATCGACCTGGAAGGCAACGCGCCCACCACCGGCCACGCCAACGGCCTGATCACCCTCGATATCAAGGAAGCCGATGACGCCCACCGTGAGAAAATTCGCGTACAGATGCGCGAGCCTTACCGCACCTTGCTCGGTCACTTCCGCCATGAGGTCGGCCACTACTACTGGGACCGCCTGATCGCCAACAGCCACTGGCTGGAACCGTTCCGCAGCCTGTTCGGCGACGAGCGCGCCAGCTACGCCGACGCCCTCGAACAGCACTACCAGAACGGCCCGCGCGCGGACTGGCAGCAAACTTGCGTCAGCGCCTACGCCACCATGCACCCGTGGGAAGACTGGGCGGAAACCTGGGCGCATTACCTGCACATGATGGACGCCGTCGACACCGCGCTGGGTTTCGGCATGAGTGCCCGGGAGATGGACCTGGACTACCAGCCATTCCCCCTGAGCACCCTCTACGACCCTGAACATCCCGGTGGTACGGCGTTCTTGTCATTCGTCAACGCATGGATCGAACTGGCCGGCATGCTCAACGAACTGTCCCGCAGCATGGGCCAGCCGGATTTCTATCCGTTCGTCCTGCCGCCGGCGGTGATTGCCAAGCTGCACTTCATTCACCTGGTGATCCAGCAAGAGGGCGGCCGGGCAGATGAGGTCGTGCTTTTGTAGGAGCAAGCTTGCTCGCGAAGGTCGTCAACGATAACGCGTCTGTCCTGAATGAACGCAGCGTCTTTGCGTTCTTCGCGGGCACGCTCACTCCAGCAGGCAAGTACTTGAACCATCAGATATTTTTAATCCCGCGCGAACGGTTGTAACTTCCGATGAGATCGGTACAATGACGCGGCTTGCCGAGAGGCGAGCGTCGTTATGGTGACCCCATCGGTCCCCCCGCAACGATTACCCGTGAACCTGGTCAGAGCCGGAAGGCAGCAGCCACAGCGGGAACATTGTGTGCCGGGGTGTGGCTGGTGGGGTTGCCTCCATAACGCCACCTTCCTTGATTCAAAAAAATACTTTTATGAAGCCCTTCGCTGACAATCGTCATCTGCGAAGCGATTTCTGCTGTTCGTCCTTCAGCTCAGTGCTCACAAGCCCGAAAGTAATCGTTACCGGCAAAAGACTGTGAGGGCTCTTTCACAACTTCAAGCTTCCACTCTGGACAACCCAAAACCACCTTGCTAGTTTGCGCCAGTCACATATTTCAAAATATGTCGACAGTGCATGGATGATATTAAAGTGATGGCGCTTTATTGCTCATTCACCCTAACTAACAAGGATGTCGGTCATGAAAAGCCTGCAAGGGTTGCCCACGCTCATCAGCGCCTCCGTCGGTGCCCCCGGCAAAGCCCGCAACTTGCCCGCCGACGTTCAATGCATCCAGTATCTGTTCAACTTGATCATTCCCAAGTTGGGTTTCCCCTTGGCCGAAAACGGCAAGTGCGACGGCCAGTTGGTGCAGTGCATCAGCCAGTATCAGTTCCGCTACCTCAAGTACGCCCATCCCGACGGGGTTATCGACCCCACCGGGCGCACCTTCAATAGCCTGATCGAAGAGGCGGTGAAGGTGCCGGTCAAGCCGAATCCGGCCCTGCGTATTCCGACCTTCCTGAATGTGTTCGGCAACACCAGTTCCGACATGGTCCAGGCCACGGTCAACCATTACCTGGATCGCATGCGGGCGATGATCGAGGCCGAGCGGCGCAACCGGCAGATGATGCTCCAGGCCACGTGCGACGGCGGCACGACGCTGACGGACACCGACTTCCAGAACGCCGCCACGCAGTTGGGCAGCGGGATTTCGGTCAATATCATCAAGGCGTTCGCCACGGTGGAGTCGGGCGGGCGCTCCGGGTTCGGGCCGGCCAAGTTGCCCGTGATCGCTTTTGAAGGGCACCACTTTCGCAAGTACACCCACCATAAATACGATCAGACCCACCCGCTGTTGTCGTACCCCTACGTGAAAAAAGCCGGCCCTCAGTGGAAGGCCAATAACAAGGACCAGACCAAGGCCTGGGAAACCATGGCCACGGCCTTTGCGCTGGATCAGGAAGCGGCTTTGAAGTCGGCCTCCTGGGGTATGTTTCAGATAATGGGGTCCAACTTCACGGCATGTGGTTATAAAACGGTGTTTGAGTTTGTCGTGGCCATGAAGATTAATGCCGGGCATCAACTCAAGGGCTTCCTCGGTTTTTGCAGTCAGAGCCCGGCGCTGGTCAAGGCCATGAAGAACAAGGATTACGCCGCCATGGCGCTGAACTATAACGGCAAGGATTATGGCGACTATGACCATCGAATCAAAAAAGCCTACGAAGCACTTGAAGGGAAAAAATAGAATGCCGTTCAAACGTTGCCTGTCCCGATTGCTGGTTGCCTCTTTCGTTTGTGTTGCTGCGGGAACGCCGGCGTTTGCCGCTGCGCTGCACTCGGGCAAGTACGAAGGACTGATGCTGGCCGTGACACCTGAGCATCAGGTGGAAGGTTTTTATGCTGAAGCGATGGGCGAGGGCGTGACCCGCACGTGCACGTTCTTCCTGCAGGGCAAGGTCGACGGCGCGAAGGCGTCGGTGTCCACGTGGCTGGATGCGGCTTACCCGGGAACCGTTGCGGTTTCCTCGGACGGTGTGACGCTGACGGTGGAGAAGGGCCGCGAACATCCCGGCTGCATCAGCGTGCTGATGCCGGAAATCGCCACCGGCCTGGACCTGACCCAGACCGCTGCCAAGAAGTGGATTGGCCTGGTGACCGTATCGGCCGACAAGGCCTTCCTGCAGAAGACTCCGGACGCCAAGGCCAGTCATCGTGCCTACGTGGTCAAGGACGATGTGGTTGCGGTGCTAGCCTTCAAGGATGGCTGGGCCCAGGTCGAGTTCATCAATGGCGAAGGCCGCTCTTCCAAGGGCTGGATCAGCCAGGACCAGTACGCCAGGCTGGCCCCTAAAGGCTGAAGCTGTTCCCCGCGCCGCGGTGTGCCAGGCACGCCGCGGCTTTTTTGATCGTTCCCTCGCTCTGCGTGGGAATGCAGCCTGGGGCGCTCCGCGTCCCGCCTTACTTCTCTCAGTACTCAGGCCTTGTTGCGGTTGAACAGCTTGCGGATAACGGCGAACAGCGCCACGACGCCGATCACCAGGAATTTCTTCGCCGCCAGCAGGAAGATGCCGATCTTGGCAAACAGCCCGGCCTTGGCCGCGATCCCGCCGGCAACCAGTGCGGCAAGGCCGTAGGTCGCGAGTTTGTCGGTCTTCGGGTTGAAGTCGGTGTACAGGTTGCCATCGGTGAAGTTGGTAAAGGCCAGGACCTTGGGCAACTCCTGCTTGATAGTGGCCAGGTCGGACATGGCGGCGACGGCGTTGAGTTCCAGCACGCCTTCACGGCCCAGTACGCGGATGCTGTAGTTGAGGGTGGTTTGCTTGGCGTCGTCGGCTTTCAGTTCGCGGGCCCAGTACATCTTGTGGGTGGTGTCGTCGTAGTGCGGCGGCTCGGCCCAGCCCAGCAGGTGCAGGCCTGCGTAGCCTTGTTTCTGGCGTTCTTTGTTGTCTTCGACGTCTTCTTCCTGCATTTGCTTGAGCAGTTCGGTGTAGTCGATTTTCGCAGCGTCTTCGTCAGAAATATGCCCGTCGGCCTTGTAGCTGACGATCACGCCCCAGCCGCGCTCCGATAATGGGCTGACGGCTTTTGGCACGATCATGCCCAGGGTCTTGAAGCCCGGCGGATTGCCCCAGCCATCGGTCAGCAGGCGCTCGGTGTCGGTGGGGTCGAGGTAGTAGAACTCGTCGTTGAGCTTGAGGGTTGCGATGCCGCCGGGCAGCGTGACGGTACCGGTCTTCTGCTTCAGGGAACCGAGAAAGTGTTCGGCGGTTTCGGGCGCTTCGGCGGGTGCAGCGGCTTCAACGGGGGCAGGCTCGGCGGCAGCAAAGGCGGGCGCGACGGGCAGGCTCAGGGCGGCCGCCGCCAGCAATAGGCGGAAGTAATTCATGGTAGTCCCTTACAATTTGAATTAATTTCGCGCGAGGATAACTGAAACATGCTGTAACGGGTTAGCTGAATGTCTCCCGCAGCAGCCCTGCAAAGGCGTCCCGTGCCAGGTGGCGTTGGGTGTCTTTGTGCCAGAACAGCAGGTTATCCACGGCGGCCAATTCGTCGAAGCGGTAGGACGTCAATTGATTGGCCTGCTCGTAGCGCGCCAGGATGCCTTCCGGCGCCAGCGCCACGCCGATCCCCGCGCTGACGCAGCCAATGATCGTGCCCCAACTGGCATAGCTCGCGATGGCCGGCTTGATGTCGTGGGGCTTGAGCCAGTTTTCCAGGGCGGCGCGGTAGGGGCAGCCGGGCGGCCAGACCAGCAAGGTACGGCCGGCCAGGTCCCGGGCATCCTCGATAGGCGCGCTGGAGGCGCTGGTGATCAGCACCAGGCGCTCGCTGTAGACCACGCTGTGTTCGAGCTTCGGGCGTTTGCCGCCGGCGGCCACCAGCGCGGCATCGATGCGGTGATGTTGCAGGTCATCCAGCAGCTGCGCCCAGGCGCCGGTCACCAATTCCAATTCCACCTGTGGATAGCGCCGATGGTATTCAGCCAGCAACGGCGGCAGGCGGCCACTGGCACTCGACTCCACCGCGCCGATGCGCAGCTTGCCGCGTGGAATGGCATTGCTGTCGACGGCGCGCTTGGACTCTTCCACCAGCGCCAGGATGCGCTCGCAGTAGTCGAGAAACACTTCCCCGGCCGCACTGATCGCCAACCCGCGCCCGGCACGAATGAACAGCGGGGTGCCCAACTCGCTTTCCAGTTGCTTGATGCGTGTGGTGATGTTGGACGGCACGCAGTGCAGTTGCAGGGCGGCTTGGGCCACGCTGCCGGTTTGCGCCACGGCTTTCACCATTTTCAGTTGGGCCAGTTCCATCGCTCAGTTCCAGTGATTACAGAAGTCAGAAACGGTTAATTGTCCTGCGTCGTGCCGGGGCCAAGACTGACGGCATTCCCACTGCAGGACGCCGTTCATGAATGCCCCGTCACCCGTAAAGCTTACGCTAGTCACTGCCAGCGTCATCCTCTGTTGGGCGTATTCGCCGATTGGCGTGCATATGGCCTTGCACAGTTACAGTCCGGGCCAATTGGCCTTGGGGCGTTTTCTGATTGCTTCGGTGTTGATGGCCGGTGTGGCGCTGATGGCGAAGATCGAGCGGCCGCGGTTGCGGGACCTGCCGTGGCTGCTGGTGCTGGGGTTCTTCGGGATTTTCCTGCACCATCTCACGATCAATTTTGGCCAGCAATTTGTCACGGCTGCCGCTTCCAGTGTGCTGGCGCAGTCGGTTCCACTGTTTACGGTGCTGGTGGCGTTCTTCGGCTTGAAGGAGCGGGTGACCGGCTGGCGCTGGGGTTGCGTGCTACTGGGTTTGAGCGGGGTGCTGGTGGTGATCTGGGGCGAGCATGGCCTGGGGGAGATTGACCCCCGTGGCTTGATGATCCTGGTGGCGGCGCTGTCGTGGAGCCTTTACTTCACCCTCCAGAAACACTATTCCCGGCGCTACAGCCCGCTGACCACGGTGTGCTACACCGTGTGGTCGGGCACCTTGCTGCTGTGTGTGTATTTGCCGGATTTACCGGCAGTGGTGGCGCAGTCATCAGCCCAAGCGAATTGGGCGGTGTTGTTGCTCGGCGTGTTCCCCAGCGCCCTGGCGTACCTGGCCTGGGCTTACGTGTTGCGGCATGTCGAAGTCAGCCGCGCTTCAGTGGCGCTGTACCTGGTGCCGCCGGTGGCGATGGTGATGGCCGCCTCGCTGCTGGGCGAGCAGGTTTCGATGCGCGTGGTGCTGGGTGGCCTGATTGTGCTGGCCAGTGTCGGCGCCATCAGCCTGGAAGGACGCTGGCGCCGCAAGCCGTTACGGGTTCACGGTGAACACCCGCAGGCGGTGACCGTCGGGGTCCTGGGCGACAAAGGTGTAGCCGAAATCCGCCTCGACCGGTGACTGGATGATGCTCAACCCCAGTTGCTCCCAGCGCCCGTGCAGCGCATCGACCGCTGCTATATCGGCGACGCAGAATCCCACCTCGCTGCCGCCGACGGTGGCCTGGGCAGCCGGTTCCACGGTATGGCGCGACCACAGGCCGAGTTTTACCCCGTTGTCGAGGATGAACAGTGCGAAGGTCGGCCCGAGCTCTACAGGTGCGTTGTCCAGCAGGCGGCTATAGAGGTTGGCGCTGGTGGCCGGGCTGTCGACGTACAACAAAACGTAATGGGCAAGGCTATTCATGATGACTTCCTGATAGTGCGCAGCAATGCCGCGGCTCAGCCCCTAGTCTAAGGGGCTGTCCTGTCAGTTCATGTCAGGAGTCATCAAGCAAAGAGCAGACAGTCTCGCTGTCTGCTCTTTTTATTGCGTGCACTGGTGTTGCGAGCTCTAAGGCTTGGACAAGGCCTGGTCTACCGCTGCGATCAGCTTTCCCAGATCCTTCGGGGTGGCTTTATGAATGACACCGAACAGATAAGCGCGCTGTTCCTCTTCGTCGACCAGGTCTGCGAAAAAGACTTTCAGCTTCACTCCCAGCGCCTCTGCGAACAAGAACAGAGCCTCGACGCTGGGTGTATAGGTGCCGGTTTCGAAGCGGCTGATGGTTTTAGGGTCAAAACCGGTTTTTTCACCTAGTTCAGCCTGAGTAAGCCCTGCGACCTTGCGGTAACGTCTGATGGCCGGACCCAAACTTGAAATGTGCATCGCTCAATTCCCATTTAGAATCAAGAACTTAACGATAAATCTTAAAATTAGACAACCGCATATACCATCACCTTTTCTTGCAAAGTGTGATGTAATTCGTAGAATCGGCATCTAGGACAAGTATTTGGTGGTCTCGTTTCAGAAGGCAGGTTTATGAAACAGGAAATCATTGCTTTCTCCTTCCTCTCATAAATGTGCCCATAAAACGGACTCTTGGCAGGGACTGAAATGTCGCTCGTCAGTGCCACGCTTCATTGCGCCTCACGTGCTGGATACCCGAATTCAAGCCTAGTTGATCATCACTCAATGGATGATGAATTGCTGTGCAAAATCGTGGGTTTGCGCCCGTTTGCGGCCAACCAGCCGATCGACGGCGCAGCCCGACTGGAAATACGAATCCGCCTGTCCTGCCTGCCCGGTAGTCCAGAGAGCGATCGAATGCTGTCCATGGAGCTTTAACGTGCGTCTCAACTTGCCGGTCACTGCTGTTGAACAGACTTTTGGGGAGCAGCAACGGCTAATTTCCGCGACTGACGTCAACAGCCACATTACCTACTGCAACGCCGAGTTTGCCGCCATGAGCGGTTTTACTCAGGCCGAGCTGATCGGCAGCACCCATAACCTGGTGCGCCACCCGGACATGCCGCCCGCCGTATTCGAACTGATGTGGAGCTACCTCAAGGCCGGGCAGAGCTGGATGGGCGTGGTGAAGAACCGCTGCAAGAACGGCAACTACTATTGGGTCAGCGCCTACGTGACGCCGATTCTCGAAGACGGGCGGGTGACGGGCTACGAGTCGGTGCGGGTCAAGCCCACCCGCGAACAGGTACGGCGCGCCGAAGCGCTGTATGCACGTTTGCAGGCTGGTGGTGCGGCGGTCGCGCCAGTGCGGCGCCTGGCATCCATGGCCCAGGCCATGGCTTTGCCATTGGTGGCTGCCGCCGCCAGCGTCGCCGCCTTTCAATGGCTTCCGGGTGTGTGGGGGCAGGCGGTGACCGTTGGCCTGTTTCTCGGTGTAGGTATCTGGGCCCATCAACGCTTGGGGCTACAGCTCAAGCGGATTGTGCAGAACACGCCCAATACCTTTTCCGACTCTATCAGCGCCATGACCTACAGCGATGCGCTGGGGCCGACCGCGCAGTTGGAAATGATCCTGATCAGCGAAGAAGCACGACTGAAGACTGCCCTTACGCGCCTCAGCGATCTGGCCAATCAGATGGCCGAAGCGGCCGCCCATTCCAGCGTGCTGTCGAGCACCACCGAGTCGGCGCTGCTGGAGCAGCGTGCCGAGACCGACATGACTGCCGCCGCCATGACCGAAATGGCCGCGTCCATCGCCGAAGTGGCAGTGCACGTTCAACAAACCGCCAGTGAAGCCCACACCGCCAACACCCTCGCCGAGCAGGGCAGCCAGGTGGCCGGCACGTCGCGCGAGGCGATCCAGTTGCTGGCCGGCACCGTCACCCAGATCAACCAGGCGGTGGGCAACCTGGCCGGGCAGACCCAGCAAATTCAGGTGGCCGCGAGCATGATTCAGGCGATCGCCGACCAGACCAACCTGCTGGCGCTCAACGCGGCCATTGAAGCGGCCCGCGCCGGTGAACAGGGCCGCGGTTTTGCCGTGGTGGCCGATGAGGTGCGCGCATTGGCGGGCAAGACTCGCGAGTCGACCCAGCAGATCCAGGGCATTATCCAGAACCTGCGGGCCGGCGCCGATGAGGCGGTCGAGATCGCAAGCCTGGGCATTCACGAAGCCGAGCAGGGCGTGCAGCAGGTACTTGAGGCCCAGCAGGCGTTGCAAGGCATTCGCCACGCAGTGGAACGGATTACCGGCATGAGCCAGCAAATGGCTGCCGCCTCCCAGGAACAATCCCACGTCGCCGAGGAAGTTTCACAACAGATCAATAACGTCGCCGCCACGGTGCAAAAGACAGCGGGCAATGCCAACGCTGCAGTCACCCGTGGCAGGGAACTCGAAAGCATCTCTTCCGGGTTGCGCGCCCTGGTCGAGCGGTTCAACCGCTAGCCACAGTGAGCCTGACTCATGGACGAGAAATACCGCAGGGCCGTGGATGCAGCCGCCATTTTCTCCGAGACAGACCTGGCGGGTTGCATCACTTACGTCAATGACCAGTTCTGCGCTATGTCCGGTTACGGGCGTGACGAGTTACTGGGGCAAAACCATCGGATCCTGAGTTCTGGCCTGCACCCTGCCGCGTTCTTCCAGGGCATGTGGCAGGCCATCAGCGAAGGCCGGGTGTGGCGTGGGGAAATCTGCAACCGGGCCAAGGATGGAACCCTGTATTGGGTGGACAGCACCATGGTGCCACTGGTCGATGAAAAGACCGGGCGGGTGCAGAAGTACGTGTCGATCCGCTTTGATGTGAGCGAAAAACGCCAGTTGTTGCACACCCTGCAATGGCGGGTCGGCCATGACGTGCTGACCGGCTTGCCCAACCGCGCCTATCTGTCCGAGCTGCTCAACCAGTCCCTGGAGTTCTCCCGCAGCGAAAATATTCCGCTGGCGCTGTGCATGCTCGATCTGGATGGCTTCAAGGCGGTCAACGATGGTTATGGGCATGCCTGTGGCGATCTGTTGTTGGTGGAGGTGGCCACGCGCCTGCGGGAGATCATTCGCGGCGAAGATGTGGTCGCCCGGCTGGCGGGTGATGAGTTTGTGCTGATCCTGCGTTACGTGCGTGATATCGACGAGCTTAACGCCGCCTTGCTGCGCATCCTCAAGGCGATCTCCGAGCCGTACTCGATCCAGGGGGCCGAGCTGAACGTGTTCGCCAGCATTGGCGTCACCCTGTTCCCCTTGGATGACGAAGACGCCGACACCTTGCTGCGCCATGCTGACCAGGCGATGTATGTGGCCAAGCAGAGCGGACGTAACCGTTACCAATTGTTTGATGTGTCCCTGGAGCAGGAGGTGAAGGCCAGTCACCAAACCGTGGAGCAGATTCGCCAGGCGTTGGCGGCGGGCCAGTTGTGCCTGCATTACCAGCCCAAGGTCAATCTGCGCTGCGGCACGGTGGTGGGGTTCGAGGCGTTGTTACGCTGGCAGCACCCCGAGCGCGGGTTGGTGACGCCGGGGGATTTCCTGCCGCTGATCGAGCAGACCGACCTGATTGTCGACATCGGCGAATGGGTGATCGACCAGGTGTTGGGGCAGATGCACCGCTGGCAGGCGCATGGGCACTGGTGGTCGGTGAGCGTGAACATCGCAGCGCGGCATTTCCAGCGCGAGGATTTTGTCGAGCGGCTGGAAGAGTTGCTGGAGCAATGGTCGGAGGTGGAGCCGCACCGGCTGGACCTGGAAATCGCCGAGTCGGTGGCCATCGATAATATCCAGCGCGTCACCCACCACCTGCAAGCCTGCCAGGCCCTGGGCGTGCAGTTCTCCCTGGATGATTTTGGCACTGGCTATTCTTCCCTGAGTTACCTCAAGCGGCTGCCGACCCAGACCATCAAGATCGATAAGTCGTTTGTGCGCGACATCCTGCACGACAAGGACGACCTGGCGTTGACCAAGGCGGTGATCGGCCTGGCCCGTGCGTTTGGCCGCGAAGTGATTGCCGAAGGCCTGGAAACCCTGGAGCACGGGCAGCTATTGATGCGCATGGGCTGCGAAGTGGCCCAGGGCTATTTCATTGCCCGGCCGATGCCGGCGGGGGAGGTGCCAGGTTGGGTGGAAGGGTTCAGGCCGCCGGCGCAGTGGCAAAAGCTTGAGTGATGTTTACTGTGGCGAGGGAGCTTGCTGTGGTGAGGGAGCTTGCTGTGGCGAGGGAGCTTGCTCCCGCTGGAGTGCGCAGCGCTCCCAAAGATCTTGGGGCCGCTACGCAGCCCAGCGGGAGCAAGCTCCCTCGCCACAGCAAGCTCCCTCGCCACAAGGTAAAGCAGGTGATCTTAAGGGGAGGGTGCGCTGTTCCCGGTATACAGATTGATGATTTCATCAATCTCCCCGGACATCTTCATCCGCAGCAACGTGCGCAAGATCTGCTGCCCCGGCACCTGCGGGTCGTTACGCACATAACAACCCAGGCTTTGCTCCTCGATCACGGCCACCGTGTGCAGGCGTTCTGTGGGCGGTAACTGCTGATTGAAGCGGTCGAGGATCCATTCGTTGCTCACCGCATACTTGAAACGTCCGGCCACCAGCTTTTGCAGCACCTGCTCTTCACTGCGGCTGTCTTCTCGGCTGAACTGGCCGCTGGCGAAGCGTGCCTCCAGGGTCGGGTAGCTATAGCCGATTACCGTGCCGATATGTTGCGGGGCAAGGCTGTCCAGCACCACCGACAGCGGCGGCACGTGCGCGGTGACCAGCACATTGCGTTGCACCAGCAATGGAATGCTCCAGGTGTAATCACCGGACAGGTTGTTCAGCCATGCCGGCGTCACATAGCAGCGCACATCCACATCTCCGCGCTCCATGGCGGTATCGATGCGTGCACGGGGCAGCACATGGAATTTCGCAGGGCGGCCGACCTGAGTGGCCAGGCTCAACATCAGGTCATACAAAATCCCTTGGGTCGGCTGGCCCTGGTCGAGTTGCACCATGGGCATGGTCCAGCTGTCGGAAATGGAGAAACGCAGAGGTGCGGGCGCCGCCACGCTGACCGTGGCAATCATCCACAAGGCGCCCAGGACTGCGCGCATAAGCTCTCCGGGTTCAGCCTTTTACAGGCTTGGTTAGACCAGCTTAGTCAGATTAGACGAGCGTGCCGGATGCAATTTCCCCCTTGCTCCGCTAGCATTACCCGCTTCCGCTTCCCAGTTGCGACGGTTTTCGATGAGTTATCAGGTTCTTGCACGTAAATGGCGTCCGCGCTCGTTCCGCGAAATGGTCGGCCAGACCCATGTGCTCAAGGCTCTGATCAATGCCTTGGACAGCCAACGGCTGCACCACGCCTACCTGTTCACCGGTACCCGCGGTGTGGGCAAGACCACCATTGCCCGCATCATCGCCAAGTGCCTGAACTGTGAAACCGGCATCACCTCGACGCCGTGCGGTACCTGCTCGGTGTGCCGGGAAATCGACGAAGGGCGCTTCGTCGACCTGATCGAGATCGACGCCGCAAGCCGCACCAAGGTCGAAGACACCCGCGAGCTGCTCGACAACGTGCAGTACGCGCCCAGCCGTGGCCGCTTCAAGGTCTACCTGATCGACGAAGTGCACATGCTGTCCAGCCACTCCTTCAACGCCCTGTTGAAAACCCTGGAAGAGCCGCCGCCCTACGTCAAATTCATCCTGGCCACCACCGACCCGCAGAAACTTCCTGCAACGATTCTGTCGCGGTGCCTGCAGTTCTCCCTGAAAAACATGACCCCGGAGCGTGTGGTCGAGCATTTGACCCACGTGCTGGGCGTCGAGAACGTACCGTTCGAAGACGACGCCCTGTGGTTGCTGGGCCGCGCCGCCGACGGCTCGATGCGCGACGCTATGAGCCTCACCGACCAGGCCATCGCCTTCGGTGAAGGCAAGGTCATGGCCGCCGACGTACGGGCGATGCTCGGCACTCTCGACCACGGCCAGGTGTTCGATGTGCTGCACGCGCTGATCGAAGGCGACGCCAAGGCGTTGCTCGAGGCCGTGCGTCACCTGTCCGAGCAAGGCCCGGACTGGAATGGTGTGCTCTCGGAAATCCTTAATGTGCTGCACCGCGTCGCCATCGCCCAGGCCCTGCCTGAAGGTGTCGACAATGGCCACGGCGACCGTGACCGGGTGTTGGCCCTGGCCCAGGCGTTGCCCGCCGAAGACGTGCAGTTCTACTACCAGATGGGCCTGATTGGCCGGCGTGACTTACCGCTGGCACCCGACCCGCGTGGCGGCTTCGAAATGGTCCTGCTGCGGATGCTGGCCTTCAGGCCCGCCGACACGGCGGATGCACCGAGACAGCCGCTAAAGCCAGTGGGGATCAGCCAGGCCACAGTTGATTCCGCCAAACCAGTGGCTGGCCCGGCTGTTGTCGCGCCAGTGGTTGCGCCGCCTGCGCCTGTTGCTCCCGCGCCGGCCCCGGTTGTCGCCGAGCCGGTGGCGCCTGTGGTCGTGCCTGAGCCGGTGGTCGAGCCTGCGCCCGTGCCTGAAGTCGACCTGCCGTGGAATGACCCGGTAGAAGCCGAGGTCGAGCTGCAGCCTGCCGTCGAGCCGGTGCTGGAAACCACCAGCGAGCAGCCTGAACTGACACCCATGCCCGCGCCGACCCCGGACAGCGTAGTACCGGACGCCCCCGAGTGGGTTTCCGCACCGGTGCCGGAACCGACTGTCGCGCAAGTGGACGCCGCCACCCCGGGCACCGACCTCGACGACGAGCCGCCGCTGGACGAAGACTATATCGAGCCGGACATCGATTCGGCCTACAGCTACCTGGACGACCTGGCCAGCGAACACACCGCCGAGCCTGCCCCGGAGCCTGAACCTGAACCCGCCGCGATGCCGGCCACCGGCCTGGCGTTGCAATGGCTGGAGCTGTTTCCGAAACTGCCGATCTCCGGCATGACCGGCAGCATCGCCGCCAACTGCACACTGATTGCCGTGGATGGCGACCATTGGTTGTTGCACCTGGACCCGGCCCACAGCGCCCTGTTCAACGCGACCCAGCAACGCCGGCTCAACGATGCCCTGAACCAGTTCCACGGCCGCACACTGACCATCAGCATCGAGCTGATCAAGCCCGAGCAGGAAACCCCGGCCCAGGCGGCGTCCCGCCGCCGGGTCAACCGCCAGCGCGAGGCTGAAGAGTCGATCCACGGTGATCCGCTGATCCAGCAGATGATGGAGCAGTTTGGCGCGGTGGTGCGGCACGATACTATTGAACCTGTAGAAGCCCCGGTTCAGGCGTCATAAGCCGGGGCCAATCATTGATCCACGTACTTTTGAGGTGATTCCCATGATGAAAGGTGGCATGGCCGGCCTGATGAAGCAGGCACAGCAGATGCAGGAAAAAATGGCCAAGATGCAGGAAGAACTGGCCAACGCCGAAGTCACCGGTAAAGCCGGTGGCGATATGGTCAGTGTGGTGATGACCGGTCGTCACGACATCAAGCGCGTGAGCATCGACCCAAGCGTATTGCCGGGCGTGGGCGAAGACGACCTGGAAATGCTCGAGGCGCTGTTTGCAGCGGCCGTCAACGACGCCGTGCGCAAGATCGAAGCCAACAGCCAGGACAAAATGTCCGGCGTGACCGCTGGCATGCAACTGCCACCGGGTATGAAGCTGCCGTTCTGATCGGCAAGCGCAGCACCGAAAATGCCAGGCCCCGTGCCTGGCATTTTTTTGGCCGTCTATTTTCCATACCCGTAGCAGCTGTCGAGCGCCAGCGAGGCTGCGTCGGCAGCGACTCGGTCCCACGTCTGGCGTGAAGGCAGCGGTGCGGCTAACGTAGCCTCGCTGGCGCTCGACAACGGCTACTGCGAGAGTTTTGTCGAACCCTGGGCCCTGTGTTGGGGTCTGCACCCTATACCGTTGAATTCAATCACCGATAGAAGGAGCCTCGCTGATGTCCGAAGCATTGACCCTCAACCAGCGCATTGTGCTGGTCTCACGCCCCCACGGCGCACCGGTGCCGGAAAACTTTCGCCTGGAGCGCGTCGCGCTGCCGGAACTGGCCGACGGCCAGGTCCTGCTGAAAACCCTTTACCTGTCGCTCGATCCCTACATGCGCGGGCGCATGAGTGATGCGCCGTCCTACGCCGCGCCGGTGGAAATCGACGAGGTGATGACCGGTGGCGCTGTCAGCCGTATCGAACAGTCCCGCAACCCCAAGTTCGAAGTGGGTGACCTGGTGGTCGGTTCCACCGGCTGGCAGAGCCACAGCATCTCCGATGGCCGCAACCTGGTGCCGGTGCCCAAGGGCCTGGCCAGTCCGTCCATGGCGCTGGGTGTGCTGGGTATGCCCGGCATGACCGCTTATATGGGCCTTATGGATATCGGCCAACCCAAGTCCGGGGAAACCCTGGTGGTGGCGGCGGCTTCCGGCGCGGTGGGCTCGGTGGTCGGCCAGGTGGCGAAGATCAAGGGCCTGAGGGTGGTCGGCGTGGCGGGTGGCGCCGACAAGTGCCGCTATGTGGTGGATGAGCTGGGCTTTGATGCCTGCGTCGATCACAAGAGCGACAACTTTGCCGAGGAACTTGCCCAGGCGTGTCCCGAGGGCATCGACATCTACTTTGAAAACGTTGGTGGCAAGGTGTTCGACGCGGTGGTGCCGCTGCTGAATGCCAAGGCCCGAATCCCGTTGTG
Source organism: Pseudomonas sp. 32A (assembly GCF_052682255.1). Lineage (NCBI taxonomy): Bacteria > Pseudomonadati > Pseudomonadota > Gammaproteobacteria > Pseudomonadales > Pseudomonadaceae > Pseudomonas > Pseudomonas sp. 32A. The sequence goes on from NZ_JBQYLY010000001.1 coordinate 1,591,080, forward strand.
TGGCCTGATCGCCGGCTACAACGCCCACGAAGCCCCCAGCGGCCCCGACCGCCTGCCGGCGCTGCAGCGCACCTTGCTGACCAAGCGCGTGCGCATTCAGGGCTTTATCGTGTTCGACGACTACGGCGACCGTCAGCCGGAATTCCTCAGCGCCATGGCGCCGTGGGTGCGGGACGGCAAGATCAAGTTCCGCGAAGACGTGGTGGAAGGCCTGGAGCAGGCACCAGAAGCCTTTATCGGTTTGCTGGAGGGGCGCAACTTCGGCAAGTTGGTGGTGCACGTCGCGCAAGATTGAGCATTTGACGCTAATCCGGGGCGCGGGTATAAACCGCGTCTCGTTGTTTTGTCGGACCTTTCCCCATGAGCTTCAGCCCCCTGATTCGTCAACTGATCGACGCCCTGCGCACTTTGCCAGGCGTGGGTCAGAAAACCGCCCAGCGCATGGCGCTGCAACTGCTGGAGCGTGATCGCAGCGGCGGCTCCCGACTGGCCCAGGCGTTGAGCCAGGCCATGGAAGGGGTAGGCCACTGCCGCCAGTGCCGCACCCTGACCGAGGAAGAGCTCTGTCCGCAATGCGCCGACCCGCGTCGCGACGACACACTGCTGTGCGTGGTTGAAGGGCCGATGGACGTATACGCGGTGGAGCAGACCGGTTACCGCGGGCGCTACTTTGTGCTCAAGGGCCACCTGTCGCCGCTGGACGGCCTGGGGCCGGAAGCGATCGGTATTCCGCAACTGGTGACGCGGATCGAGGAGCAGGGCACCTTCGTCGAGGTGATCCTGGCCACCAACCCGACGGTGGAAGGCGAAGCGACGGCCCATTACATCGCGCAGTTGCTGACCAACAAAGGCCTGATCACCTCGCGCATCGCCCACGGCGTGCCGTTGGGTGGCGAGCTGGAACTGGTGGATGGCGGGACCTTGGCGCATTCGTTTGCCGGACGTAAGCCGATCGCCCTGTAACAACCACCGCAGAACAAAATGTGGGAGCGGGCTTGCTCGCGAATGCGGTGTATCAGTCGCCTGATGTATTGACTGAACCACCGCATTCGCGAGCAAGCCCGCTCCCACATTTGTTTTGTGGCGTTCACGAGCCTTTCCTCTTGCTTGATAACCAAGCAAGCGCTTGGTAAGTTCGCTCCACAGTCCCGTGGAGCTTGCCGATGTCTGCCTATCAGGAATACTTCGACCCCAGCCACCAATTGGTCCGCGATAGCGTGCGCCGTTTCGTCGAACGCGAGATGTTGCCGGGCATCGAGCAGTGGGAGGAAGCCGAGAGCTTCCCCCGGGAGCTGTACCTCAAGGCCGGCGCGGCGGGGATCCTGGGGATCGGTTACCCCGAAGCCCTCGGCGGCAGCCACGAAGGTGATCTGTTCGCCAAGGTGGCAGCCAGCGAGGAGCTGATGCGTTGCGGCTCCGGCGGTGTGGTGGCGGGGTTGGGCTCGCTGGATATCGGCTTGCCACCCATCGTCAAATGGGCCCGGCCTGAAGTGCGTGATCGTGTCGCGCCGCAGGTGTTGTCCGGCGAGAAGATCGCCGCCCTGGCGGTCACCGAGCCCGGAGGCGGCTCCGATGTCGCCAGCCTGCAAACCCGTGCCGTGCGCGACGGCGACCATTATCGGGTCAGCGGCAGCAAAACCTTTATCACCAGCGGCCAGCGCGCCGACTTCTACACCGTCGCGGTACGTACCGGGGGGCCGGGCTTTGCCGGCATCAGCCTGTTGTTGATCGAAAAGGGCACGCCTGGTTTCACCACCGGTACACCGCTGAAGAAAATGGGCTGGTGGGCGTCGGACACTGCCGAATTGTTCTTCGATGATTGCCGCGTACCCGTAGGCAATCTGATCGGCGCCGAGAACATGGGCTTCGCCTGCATCATGGGCAACTTCCAGAGCGAGCGGCTGGCCCTGGCCTTGATGGCCAACATGACTGCGCAGATGGCCCTGGAAGAAAGCCTCAAGTGGGCGGCCCAGCGCGAGGCCTTCGGCAAACCCATTGGCAAGTTCCAGGTGCTCAAGCATCGCTTGGCGGAAATGGCCACGGCGGTGGAAGTCTCCCGGGAGTTCACCTACCGCCAGGCCGCCAAGATGGCCGCAGGCAAGAGTGTGATCAAGGAGATTTCCATGGCCAAGAACCTCGCCACCGATACCGCCGACCGCGTGACCTATGATGCCGTGCAGATCCTCGGCGGCCAGGGGTACATGCGCGGCAACCTGGTGGAGCGGCTGTATCGCGACAACCGCATCCTGTCCATCGGTGGCGGGACTCGGGAAGTGATGAACGAAATCATCAGCAAGCAGATGGGCTTGTAGAAAGCGCTTTTGTGGCGAGGGAGCTGTGGCGAGGGAGCTTGCTCCCGCTGGGCTGCGTAGCGGCCCCAAGATCTTTGGGAGCGCTGCGCACTCCAGCGGGAGCAAGCTCCCCGCCACACTAGCTCCCTCGCCACACAAATCCCGGGTTATTGGTCTGTCAGTGCAAACTGCGTCAGGCAGAACGTCGGAATGCCCATGTCTTCCAGGCGCTGGGAACCACCCAGCTCCGGCAGGTCGATGATCGCCGCCGCTTCGAAAATCCGTGCGCCCATGCGCCGGGCCAGGTTGGCTGCCGCGATCAGCGTGCCGCCAGTGGCAATCAAGTCATCGAACATCAGCACCGAATCACCTTCACACAGGCTGTCGGCGTGCACTTCCAGGAAGGCTTCGCCGTACTCGGTCTGGTAACCCTCGGCCAGCACGTCAGCCGGCAATTTGCCTTGCTTGCGGAACAGGATCAGCGGTTTGTTCAACTGATAGGCAATGATCGAGCCGATCAAAAAACCGCGGGCATCCATCGCACCAATGTGGGTGAAGTCGGCTTCGACGTAGCGGTGCACAAAGGTATCGGCCACCAGGCGCAAGGCCTTGGGCGACTGGAACAGCGGCGTAATATCGCGAAAGATCACCCCAGGCTTGGGGAAGTCGATGACTGGGCGAATCAGGGATTTGATGTCGAACGAATCGAAGACCATCGTCGAGGAGTCCTAGGGAGGAAAACGGACTCGAAGTATACCTGCGGCCCAGCCGAATGGCTCGGCCGCAAGCGTCTGGATCAACCGTCGAGCGACCCGCCAGCGAGAGCGCAGAGCTGGATCGGGTCAAGGATATGCACTTCCTTGCCTTCAGCGGCAATCAGCTCGTTCTGCTGGAAGCGGGTGAACACCCGGGACACGGTTTCCACGGCCAGGCCCAGATAGTTGCCGATTTCATTGCGCGACATGCTCAGGCGGAACTGATTGGCCGAGAAGCCCCGCGCACGGAACCGCGCGGAAAGGTTGACCAGGAAGGTAGCGATCCGCTCGTCGGCGGTTTTCTTCGACAAGAGCAGCATCATCTGCTGGTCGTCGCGGATTTCCCGGCTCATCACGCGCATCAATTGGCGACGCAATTGCGGCAACTGCAGGGCCAGTTCATCCAGGCGCTCGAACGGAATTTCACACACCGAGGTGGTTTCCAGGGCCTGGGCCGACACCGGATGAATCTCGGTGTCCATGCCCGACAGCCCGACAAGTTCACTCGGCAGGTGGAAACCGGTGATCTGCTCTTCGCCGCCATCGCTCAGGCTGAAGGTTTTCAACGCGCCAGAACGTACTGCATAAACGGAATCAAACTTGTCGCCCTGGCGAAACAGAAACTCGCCTTTTTTCAGTGGGCGCCCGCGTTTAACGATTTCGTCCAGCGCTTCCATGTCTTCCAAATTCAACGAAAGTGGCAGGCAGAGGGGAGCCAGGCTGCAATCCTTGCAATGGGCCTGGCTATGAGCGCGCAGTTTAACTGGCTCGGACATTTCTTAAATCCTTGTGGGAAAACACACATAAGACGTAAGGGTACCGCACTGGGGGACGATCCGACCAGCATGTACATAAAAGCAGCAGCGGTATAAAGGTTTATGTATCGGCGCCGATACATGGACGTATCTCTATGAGCTGGAGCTCAGATCATGTCAGTCAGCACTGTTCAGAACCCGATTATCAACGTGCCTGCGGTGTCGATTTGGAAGGCTGCCGATGCAGCCAAGGAAAAAGAAGCCGCCGCCAACGCGCCAGCCTCTGATACCAAGCCCGCCGAGCCCAGCGCCACTGAAGGCGTGAAAGTCACTATTTCCGGTGCGGGGATGGGCATGGCCTCGGCTGAGAAATCCTCCAATAGCGATATTGATGAGAGCAGCCTGAGCGACAGCGCCAAGCAGCTGTTGAAAATGATCCGCGAGCTGAGAAAGCAGCTGGCCGAAAAGATGGCTGAGCTCTCTACCGCCATGGCCGACACGTCCATGAGCCCGGAGGCGCGCCAGGCCAAAGTGGCAGGCCTGCAGGGCGAAGTGGCGGCCATTCAGGCCGGCTTGATGACAGCCCAGACGCAATTGGCCAAAGTCCTGAAAGACGAGCCGCCTCAGGCTCAGATGGAAGCCATGAGCCTGATGGCGAAGTAACACGCGATCAGATGACCCGGGAGAAACGTTGCCGATTCTGGTGTTCGAGGTAAGCATCGAACACCATGCACACCGAGCGCACCAGCAGGCGCCCAGCCGGCAATACGCGGATGCCCTGGGGGTCAAGTTCGATCAGCCCGTCCTCGGCCATCGCCTCCAGTTGTGGCCACAGCTCATCGAAGTAACCACGAAAATCGATGTTGAAGGCCTGTTCGATCTTCTCGAATGCCAGGCTGAAATTGCAGATCAACTGCTGAATCACTTCCCGCCGTAACCGGTCATCCGTGGTGCACAACAGCCCACGGCTGGTAGCCAGTTGCGATCCGGCCAGCGCGTTCTGGTAGTGGTTCAGGTCACTGCTGTTCTGGCAGTACAGGTCGCCAATCTGGCTGATCGCCGACACCCCAAGCCCGATCAAGTCGCAATGCCCGTGGGTGGTGTAGCCCTGGAAGTTGCGTTGCAGCCTGCCTTCCTCCTGAGCAACGGCCAGTTCGTCGTCCGGCAGGGCAAAGTGGTCCATGCCGATGTAGCGGTAGCCGGCCTGGGTCAATTGTTCGATGGTGGTTTGCAGCATCAGCAGCTTTTCCGCCGGAGTTGGCAGGTCTGCGGTGTTGATCCGTCGCTGGGGCATGAAACGTTCCGGTAGGTGTGCGTAGTTGAATACCGAGAGCCGGTCCGGTTGCAGGCTGATGACTTCTTCCACGGTGCGTGCGAAATTCAGCGGCGTCTGTTTGGGCAAGCCGTAGATCAGGTCGATATTGATCGAACGAAACTGCAGGGTGCGCGCCGCATCGATCACTGCGCGGGTTTCTTCCAGGCTTTGCAAGCGGTTCACCGCACGCTGCACTTCGGGGTCCAGATCCTGCACGCCGATGCTGACGCGGTTGAACCCCAGCTCACGCAGCAGGCCCATGGTCGCCCAGTCGGCTTCCCGTGGGTCGATTTCGATCCCGTAGTCGCCGGAATCATCGTCCAGCAGGTTGAAGTGCTGACGCAGCCGGCCCATGACCTGGCGCAGCTCGTCATGGCTGAGAAAGGTCGGGGTGCCGCCGCCAAAGTGCAACTGCTCCACCGGCTGTTTGGGGTCGAGGTGGCAGGCCACCAGCTGGATTTCCTGCTCCAGGCGTTGCAGATAGGCGTGGGCCCGGCCGCGGTCCTTGGTGATGACCTTGTTGCAGGCGCAGTAGTAGCAAATGTTGGCGCAAAACGGCACATGCACATACAGCGACAATGGCCGTGTGGCCTTGCGACTGTCACGCAGGGCGTGGAGCAGGTCGAAGGTGCCGACCTGGCTGTCGAATTGTACAGCGGTGGGGTACGAGGTGTAGCGTGGCCCCGCCAAGTCGTAGCGGTGAATCAGATCAGTGTCCCAACGAATGGCGTCGAGCATGCGGGCGTTCCCCCGGATAGGCTAGTGGGCCGAGTCTAGGGGCTGGGTGCAGAGGCCATCTTGATTTGCATCAACGGGGAGCGGCGCTATGCCACATGGCCTTTTAATGGCCCATTAGCCAGTGCTGGTGCGGCCCGGGCAAGGTCCAGATACCGAACAGGATGACCAACAGGCCTCCCGTCATCCGCACGCTTCGTTTGCGCAACAGCGCGGTGACACGCTCGGCCGCCAGCCCAGTGGCCAGCAGCACCGGCCAGGTGCCGAGGCCGAAGGCGAGCATCAGCACTGCACTGTCCAGCGCATTGCCCTGGCTGGCCGCCCACAGCAGGGTGCTGTAGACCAACCCGCACGGCAGCCAGCCCCAGAGCGCGCCCAGCAGTAACGCCCGGGGCAGGCTGGACACCGGCAGCAAACGGTTGGCAATCGGCTGGATATGGCGCCACAGGCCGCGCCCGAGGCTTTCGATACGGGTCAGGCCGCTCCACCACCCGGCCAGGTACAAGCCCATGCAGATCAGCAACAGCCCGGCGAGGATGCGCATGAACATCGCCACCGGGCTGTTGGCCACGGCCCAGCCCGCCAGGCCGATCAACAGGCCGGCGGTGGCGTAGCTGAGGATGCGTCCCAGGTTGTAAGCCAGCAGCAGGCGAAAGCGCCGACTGCGTTGCTCCTTGGGAATCGCCAGGGTCAGCGCGCCCATCAGGCCGCCGCACATGCCCAGGCAATGGCCGCCGCCCAGCAGGCCGAGGATCACCGCCGAGACCAGCAGGGGCGCCAGTTCAAGCATGGGGCGGGTCTTTGGGCTTGGGCGGTTGCTCAGGGCCGTTGGCTTCGTCGATGGCGGCCAGGTGATTCGGGTCCTGGTCGTCGAACAGCACGCTGTGGGCCGGGCCATCGAGGTCGTCATACTGGCCGCTGTCCACCGCCCAGAAGAAGATGTAAATGGCGATGGCCACGATCAACAGCGCCGCCGGGATCATCACGTAAAGAGCTGGCATCTGCACTCCATGCCCGCGCGGCTCAAGCCGGCAGCGGGCGGGTTACGGGGGCGGCGCTCACGGCTGGCGTGCTCGGCAGGCGAGTCAGGCGCAGGGCGTTGAGCACCACGGTCAACGAACTGAGGGACATGCCAATCGCCGCCCAGATCGGGGTGATCCAGCCGAGGGCGGCAAACGGCAACATCAGGCCATTGTACAGCCCGGCCCACAGCAGGTTTTCAATGATTACCCGACGGGTGCGCCGGGCCAGGGTAAAGGCTTGTACCAGAGCGTCGAGTCGGTTCGACAGCAGTACCGCGTCGGCACTGGTCTTGGCCAGGTCGGTGGCCGAACCCATGGCCACGCTGATATCGGCGGCGGCCAGCACCGGCACGTCGTTGACGCCGTCACCCAGCATCAGCACCTTGCGGCCTTCCTTGTGCAACTGTTGCAGCATTTGCAGCTTGTCGTCAGGGCGCAGGCCGCCGTGGGCCTCATCGATGCCCAGCTCAAGGGCGACGCTGGCGACCATTGGCGAGCTGTCGCCCGATAGCAGTAAGGTGCGCCAGCCGCGGGCCTTGCAGGCGGCGAGCAAGGCGGGGGCGTCACTGCGCAGGCGATCATCCAGGACAAACCAGGCCAGGGCGCCGTCGGTGTCCCCCAGCAGTAACCATTGCCCGGCTTCCGTTGGCGAGGCGGGAAGGGCGCAGCCGCTCAATTCGCAGACAAAACCCGGCTGGCCAATGCGCAACCGGCGTTTACCGACAATGCCTTCCAGCCCCAGTCCCGGTGTGCTGAGCACCTCATCTGCCGCCAGGGGGGCGCGGCCGAATGCGCGGGCAATCGGGTGTTCCGAGCGTTGCTCCAGCGCGGCGGCAAGGCTCAGGCATTCATCGCTGCCCAGCACGCTCAACGGACGGATGGCACGCAAGGCCAGACGGCCTTCGGTGAGGGTGCCGGTCTTGTCGAAAATCACTGTGTCGATCTGGTTCAGGCCTTCCAGCACGTGGCCCCGGGTCAACAACAGGCCGAGTTTGTGCAGGGTGCCGGTGGCTGCCGTCAGGGCGGTTGGCGTCGCCAGGGACAGGGCACAAGGGCAGGTTGCAACCAGCATCGCCAGGACAATCCAGAACGCCCGTGACGCATCCAGCTCCCACCACACCAGGCCGATCACAGCAGCGGCGATCAACGAACACAACAGGAACCATTGGGCGGCGCGGTCGGCGATTTCCGCCAGCCGGGGTTTTTCCGCCTGGGCCCGTTCCAGCAGGCGCACGATGGCCGACAGGCGCGTGTCGTGGCCCAGGGCGCGGACTTCGACGGTCAGCGCGCCTTCGACGTTGAGGGTGCCGGCGGTCACCGCATCGCCGACCTGGCGCGGCTGCGGCAGGTACTCGCCGGTCAGCAGGGATTCGTCGATGCTCGACTGGCCGTCGAGGATGATGCCATCTGCCGGCAGCACCGCGCCCGGATGCACCAGCACCCGGTCGCCCAAGGCCAGTTCGCTGAGCAGGATCCGTTCACTTTGCCCATCGGCACTCATGCGCAGGCACGAAGCCGGCAACAGGTTCACCAACTGCGCGGTCGCTGCCGCCGTACGTTCCCGGGCGCGGCGCTCCAGGTAGCGTCCGGCCAACAGGAACAGGGCAAACATGCCGACGGCATCGAAATACAGTTCGCCGGTGCCGGTGATGGCGGTCCAGATCCCGGCCAGGTACGCACCGCCGATTGCCAGCGATACCGAGACATCCATGGTCAGGTGGCGGGTGCGCAGGTCGCGCATCGCACCTTTGAAGAACGGCGCGCAGCTGTAGAAGACGATGGGCGTTGTAAGAAACATCGCGACCCAGCGCAGGATTACGTGCAGCTCCGGGCTCAGGTCGATATTGAATTCCGGCCAGGTGGCCATCGTCGCCATCATCGCCTGGAACCACAGCAGTCCGGCCACGCCCAATTGACGCAGCGCCAGGCGGTTTTCGCTGGCCAGTTGTTCGGCGGCGCGATCAGCTTGGTACGGGTGGGCGGCGTAGCCGATATGGCGCAACTCGCCGAGCAGTTGGCTCAGTGGCAGCTGCCCATCCGCCCAACGCACGTGCAGGCGGTGGTTGGACAGGTTCAGCCGCGCTTCGGCCACGGCGGGCAGGTTGCGCAGGTGTTTTTCGATCAGCCAGCCACAGGCGGCGCAACTGATGCCTTCCATCAACAGGGTGGCTTCCGACAGATCACCGTCGTGGCGCACGAAGGGCTTTTGCACATCCGCACGGTCATACAGCGCCAGCTCGTCCACCAGTTGCACCGGCAGCGCCTCGGGGTTGGCCGAGGCTTCGCTGCGGTGCTGGTAATAGCTTTCCAGGCCACCGGCGACAATCGCCTCGGCCACCGCCTGGCAGCCCGGGCAACACAGCTCGCGGGACTCGCCGAGGATCACCGCAGTGAACCGCCTGCCGGGCGGCACGGGCAGGGCGCAGTGGTAGCAGGGGATTGGGGTGGTCATGGCTCAGTTCCGATGATCGTTCCCATGCTCTGCGTGGGAACGTTTCGTTGGACGCTCCGCGTCCGCTCTTGTGACGCACAGCGTCACGGAATGCATGCCCACGCAGAGCGTGGGAACGATCAAACAGGTGCCGCTCTATTTTTTCAGGTCTTCAGCACCCTGCAGCGGTTCGTCACCCAGCAGCAAGTCCTTGTCATGGCTGACCTGTTCTTCTTCAAACATGCGCCAGGTCCTGTCGCCTTCCACACCCAGCAATTCGACGAAGCGGCGGCCTTCGACCTTGTCGGTCACCTGGCCGATGTAGCGGCCAGGCTCGCTGTCGCTGCGGGTCAGGATGATCTTGCGATCCTTCTCCGGCTGGGTCGGCGAAATCAGGTTCAGTTCCAGAGTGCCGGGCCCGCTGTTACCGGTCAGGTGCAACTCGACTTCGCCGGTCAGCTCGTCCAGGTGCACCTTGGCGCGCAGTTGCAGGGTCTGGGCCAGTAACTCGCGGTCCAGTGAGCGGTTGATGCCTTTGCCGGCCTCGTAGTAGTTGTCGTTGACCAGGTTGTCGGGGTTGTTCACCGCGATGGTCACCATGGACAAGGTCAGCGTCACCGAGCAGGCCAGGATCCCAATGATGATCCAGGGCCAGAGGTGCTTGTACCAGGGGCTTGCGGCAGTTGCTGCGGGCATTGTTCGGCTCTCTTGTTTAGCGAATTTGTGGGCCGATGAATCGGCTCTTGGCTTCAATGTGGACGCTGTCGTCATCGGCATCCTTGAGGATGAATTTCACCTCGTTGGTGCTCGACGGCAGTTGTTCCGGCGCGCTCGACAGCTCCACCGGCATGCTGAAGATTTCCCCGGCAGCCACCTTGATCTCGCGCCGGCCTTGCAGCTTCAGGTCCGGCAGGCCTGCGGCTTCCAGCACGTAAGTGTGGTCGCGCTGGTCCTTGTTCATGATCTTCAGGCTGTAGACGTTTTCGATCCGGCCTTCGGCGTTTTCGCGGTACAGCACACGGTCCTTGCTGACGTCGAAACCCACCAGCGAACGCATGAAGAATGCGCCCGCCAACAGGCCCATCATCGCCAGCAGCACCAGGGCATAACCGATCAGGCGCGGGCGCAGCTTATGGGTTTTCTGTCCCGACAGGTTGTGCTCGGTGGTGTAGCTGATCAGGCCGCGGGGGTATTCCATCTTGTCCATGATGTTGTCGCAGGCGTCGATACAGGCCGCGCAGCCGATGCATTCGATCTGCAGGCCGTCACGGATGTCGATGCCGGTGGGGCACACCTGCACGCACATCGTGCAATCGATGCAATCCCCCAGGCCCTCGGCCTTGTAGTCGATACCTTTTTTGCGCGGGCCCCGGGTTTCGCCACGGCGTGGGTCGTAGGAAACAATCAGGGTGTCCTTGTCGAACATCACACTCTGGAAGCGCGCATATGGGCACATGTAGATGCACACTTGCTCGCGCAGCCAACCGGCGTTTCCGTAGGTGGCAAGGGTGAAGAAACCTACCCAGAAATACGACCAGCCATCGGCCTGGCCGGTGAAGAAGTCGAACACCAGTTCACGGATCGGCGAAAAGTAGCCGACGAAGGTCATGCCGGTGACGAAGCCGATGATCAGCCACAGGCTGTGCTTGCTGAATTTGCGCAAGAACTTGTTGGCGCTCATCGGCGCCTTGTCCAGCTTGATGCGCTGGTTGCGGTCGCCTTCGGTGACTTTTTCGCACCACATGAAGACCCAGGTCCACACGCTTTGCGGGCAGGTGTAGCCGCACCAGACGCGGCCGGCATACACGGTGATGAAGAACAGGCCAAACGCCGCGACGATCAGGATGCCTGACAGCAGGATGAAATCCTGGGGCCAGAAGGTCGCGCCAAAAATGAAGAACTTACGCTCCGGCAGGTTCCACCACACGGCCTGGTGGCCACCCCAGTTCAGCCACACGGTGCCGAAGTAGAGCAGGAACAAACCGGCGCCACCGAGCATCCGCAAATTGCGGAACAAACCGGTGAAGGCGCGGGTGTAGATTTTCTCCCGTGATGCGTAGAGATCGACAGTGTTGCTTGATTTTTTGGCAGGCGGGGTAACGTCATGTACCGGAATCTGGTTGCTCATCATTGCATCCCACGGCAGTGGAGATTTGCCTCGGCCAGTACGTGCCAACCGGGGTCAAAATAGGGGTGTTGCAGTGGCCTAATGATACGCCCCAGATACCCTTTGACGGGTGCGACCTTTGGTCGCGTTGGGGGAAATCAATTGATGGTGTACGTGATCTGGATCAATTGACTTGTGAAGTATGGACGGTTTTTGCAGCCTTACCGGTCATTCGTCCCATGGATTGATCAGCGCGACGCCGCTGGATTGAAAGTCACTGATGTTGCGGGTGACCACTGTCAGCCCATGGACCAGCGCCGTCGCCGCGATCAGCGAGTCACATTCGTTTGCTTGGTCTGGCACATGCAAGCTGGCACAGCGCAGGGCAACGGCTGCATCAATCGGCAGGATTCTGGCATCAAACGCCGGCATTACATGACGCTTGAGCCATGTGCGCAAAACCTTACCCTGAGCGGGATCGCGCCGCTCCATTCGCAGGACCCCTGTTTCCAGTTCCTTCAAGGTAATGGCTGAAATATACATCCGTGGTGCGATGACACTTTTGGCCCAGGCGATGACGTTGGCATCGGCCTGGGGTTTGCGCAGTTCTGAGATGACATTGGTGTCGAGTAGATACATCAAGAGAAGTCCACGGGTCGATGAATGATCACGGCGCGTTCGGTTTCGAACTCGATATCTGCCGCTTCTGGCATCACCAACAGGTCAACGATGTCGGCATTGAGGCCTGTCAGTTTTTGGTAGTCCTCAATGCTTAGCAGTACATGGGCAGGCTTGCCCCGATCAGTGATAAAAACCGGGCCTTGGCGGGCAGCTTTTTTGGCACCGCTTGTGTCTTGATTGAATTCACGGCTGGAAATCGTGGTGATGGTCATGGGGGCTAGCCTCCTCATGGGGTGCGAATGTAGATACGTTACTACTGCTGTTTTGCTTGATCAATCTCAAAATGTAGATACGTTGCTAGGTGGCGTCGGATTTTTTGCATTGAAATCAAAACGGCCCCGCCAACTTTCGCTGGCGGGGCCGTTTTTTAAACCGTTTTGCCTTACTCGGCGTCCGCCGGCTTGTCCCCATGGGACAGGCTGTAAACATACGCCGCCAGCAAATGCACCTTGTCGTTCCCCTGCAACTGCTCCTGCGCAGGCATCTGGCCCTGACGGCCATAACGGATGGTCTGCTGCAGTTGCGCGAAGCTCGAGCCGTAGATGAACGCGCCCGGGTGGGTCAGGTCAGGTGCGCCCATGGCGGGGGTACCTTTACCGGCGGGACCGTGGCACGCCACGCAGTTGGCGGCGAAGAGTTTCTCGCCGTTGGCCACGTCCGCCTTGGCGCCTTCCGGCAGTTTGCGGCCATCGAGGTTGGTCACCACAAAGCCGGCCACGTCGGCCACGCCTTGCTCGCCAATGACTTCGGCCCAGGCCGGCATCACCGCGTGGCGGCCTTTCATGATGGTTTCCTTGATGGTGGCCGGCTCACCGCCCCAGCGCCAGTCGGCGTCGGTCAGGTTGGGGAAGCCATACGCGCCCTTGGCGTCGGAACCGTGACACACCGAGCAGTTGGAGGCGAACAGGCGGCCACCCATCTTCAAGGCTTGCGGGTCCTTGGCCACTTCTTCAATCGGCATGGCAGCGAACTTGGCGAAGATCGGCCCGAACCGGGCGTCCGACTTGGCCATTTCCTTTTCCCATTCGTGCACGCCGGTCCAGCCGGTCTGGCCGTTGGCGAAGGGGGTTTGCTTGTCGTTGTCGAGGTAGTTGTAGCCCGGCAGCAGGCCTTTCCAGTTGCCCAGGCCAGGGTACAGCGCCAGGTAACCGAGGGCGAAGATGATGGTGCCGACAAACAGCATGAACCACCATTTCGGCAGCGGGTTGTCGTACTCCTCGATGCCGTCGAACGAGTGGCCAACGGTTTCATCGGTTTGCTCGGCGCGCTGGCCCTTGCGGGTCGACAGCAGCAGCCAGGTCAGGGCGAAAATGGTACCCAGACTGAGGACTGTGACGTACAGACTCCAGAACGTAGTCATTCTTTGTTACTCCTAGACGCTTCTACGACGTGCTTGATGGCTTCGGGATCATCCGCGAAGGGCAGCAACGTCGCGTCTTCAAACTCCGACTTGCGCTTGGGGCTGAACACCCACAAGGCCAGGCCGATAAAGGCCACCATCACGACAACGGTGCCCAGGCCTCGAATCATCCCGATATCCATCTCGATCACCGTTTGCTTTTGATGATGGTGCCAAGGCCTTGCAAGTAGGCCACCAGTGCGTCCATTTCGGTCTTGCCCTTCACGGCAGCTGCCGCGCCGGCGATGTCTTCGTCGGTGTAGGGCACGCCGAGGGTGCGCAAGACTTCCATCTTCTTGGCGGTGTCCTTGCCGTCGAGTTTGTTTTCGACCAGGAACGGGTACGCCGGCATTTTCGACTCGGGCACGACGTTGCGCGGGTTGTACAAGTGCGCACGTTGCCAGTCATCGGAGTAACGACCGCCGACCCGGGCCAGGTCCGGGCCGGTACGCTTGGAACCCCACAGGAACGGGTGGTCCCACACGCTTTCACCGGCTACCGAGTAGTGGCCGTAGCGTTCGGTTTCGGCGCGGAACGGACGGATCATCTGCGAGTGGCAGCCGACACAGCCGTTGGCGATGTAGACGTCGCGGCCTTCCAGTTCAAGGGCGGTGCGCGGCTTCATGCCTTCCACCGGCTTGTTGGTCACGTCCTGGAAAAACAGCGGAACGATCTGGGTCAGGCCGCCGATACTCACGGCGATGACCATGAAGAAGGCCAGCAGGCCGATATTCTTCTCGACTACTTCATGCTTCATCAGTGAGCTCCCACAACGGCGATCTGGCTGGCGGCTTCGGCTTCTTTAGGGTCGGAGGCACGCACGGTGCGCCAGACGTTGTAGGCCATGAAGAACATGCCGCTGGCAAAGATCGCACCGCCGAGGGCGCGCACGATGTAACCCGGATGGCTGGCTTGCAGCCCTTCGACGAAGGAGTAAGTAAGGGTGCCGTCGTCGTTGATCGCACGCCACATCAGGCCCTGGGTGATGCCGTTGACCCACATCGAGGCGATGTAGAGCACGGTACCGATGGTGGCCAGCCAGAAGTGCGTGTTGATCAGGCTGACGCTGTGCATCTGCGCACGGCCGAACAGTTTCGGGATCATGTGGTACAGCGCACCGATGGAAATCATCGCTACCCAACCGAGAGCGCCGGCGTGTACGTGGCCGATGGTCCAGTCGGTGTAGTGGGACAGCGAGTTGACGGTCTTGATGGCCATCATCGGGCCTTCGAAGGTCGACATGCCGTAGAACGCCAGGGAGACCACGAGGAACCGCAGGATCGGGTCAGTGCGCAATTTATGCCAGGCACCCGACAGGGTCATCATGCCGTTGATCATGCCGCCCCAGCTGGGGGCCAGCAGGATGATCGACATCGCCATGCCCAGGGACTGGGCCCAGTCCGGCAACGCGGTGTAGTGCAGGTGGTGCGGACCGGCCCAGATGTACAGGGTGATCAGCGCCCAGAAATGCACGATGGACAGGCGATAGGAGTAGATCGGACGCTCGGCCTGTTTCGGCACGAAGTAGTACATCATCCCCAGGAAGCCGGTGGTGAGGAAGAAGCCTACGGCGTTGTGGCCGTACCACCACTGGATCATTGCGTCCGTCGCCCCGGCGTAGGCCGAGTAGGACTTGAAGAAGCTCACCGGCAAGGAAGCATGGTTGACGATGTGCAGCATCGCCGTCACCAGGATAAACGCCCCGTAGAACCAGTTGCCGACGTAGATGTGCTTGGTCTTGCGCTTGACGATGGTGCCGAAGAACACCACCGCGTAGGTCACCCAGACAATCGCCAGCAAAATGGCGATCGGCCATTCCAGCTCGGCGTATTCCTTGGTGGTGGTGTAGCCCAGCGGCAGGGTGATGATCGCGCCAACGATGACCGCTTGCCAGCCCCAGAAGGTAAAGGCAGCCAATGCATCGGAAATCAGTCGCGTTTGGCAGGTTCGCTGCACGACGTAGTAAGAAGTGGCAAACAGTGCACATCCACCGAAGGCGAAAATCACCAGGTTGGTGTGCAGCGGGCGCAGGCGTCCAAACGTCGTCCATGGCAGGCCAAAATTCAACTCTGGCCAAACCAGTTGCGAGGCGATGAAGACACCGAGCCCCATGCCAAGGATCCCCCAGACCACCGTCATGATGGCGAACTGGCGGACTACCTTATAGTTATAAGCAGTCGGACTGATTGCTGTGCTCATTCTAAGGTTCCACGGTTTAGGTTTTTTTATAGGATAAAAATCGGTCGCAAGTATGGAGAAAGCAAGATTCCATTGCAACGCAAGGTGACCTGCGTCAATGCGTTCCAAACCAGATTCTGCGCCCTTTCCATGTTTGGCGTAAGGACAAAATTCAGGGTTAAAAGTTGACGACTTGGACAGGATTTTAAACGGGTCGAAGGTACTTGTAACTGAGTGTGTGTAAACAAGCAGCTCGGGTGACGAGTGGTCAGTGGCACGACAGCCGGTAAGTACCAGCCTTTGCGCCTGTCATCGAGCAGAAATGTTTCAACCCATCGAGTGCAAGTCGGCCGTCGACCGGCCAATGCCAGTCCACTGTGCAACAAGCGTAGACCCGAATGGCAGGAGGGGAAAGTCGCTGATCGGAAGGGTGCGACAATGGGTCGCAAAAAAGCCGCGCCTGAATCAGGCGCGGCTTTTGGGTAGTGCGCGATTACTCGGGTTGGCTGTCAGGCGTTGCGCCATCGGCGTTATGGGACAGGCTATAGACGTAGGCCGCGAGCAAATGCACCTTGTCATTGCCTTGCAGCACTTCCTGCGCCGGCATCTGGCCTTGGCGGCCGTGGCGAATGGTCTGCTGCAACTGCGCCAGGCTGGTGCCGTAGATAAAGCCGCTGGGTTGCGTCAGGTTCGGCGCACCCATGGCTTCCACACCATGACCTTGCGGACCGTGGCAGGCGACACAGGTGGTGCTGAACGCCGCTTGGCCCGCAGCGACATCAGCGGTGCTGTCCGCCGGCAACGGCAGGCCCGCCAGTTCATGGCGCACGTAGGCTGCGACGTTTTTCACCCCGTCTTCACCCAGCACTTCACCCCAGGCCGGCATCGCTGCATGACGGCCATTCATGATGGTCATCTTGATTGCGTCGGCTGAACCGCCCCAGCGCCAGATGTTGTCCGCCAGGTTCGGGAAACCGTAGGCGCCCTTGGCGTCCGAGCCGTGGCACACCGCGCAGTTGGAGGCAAACAGGCGACCGCCCATTTTCAGCGCCTGCGGGTCCTTGGCCACTTCTTCCACGGGCATGGCTGCGAATTTGGCGAAGATCGGCCCGAACTTGGCGTCGGCCTTGGCCATCTCCTTGTCCCATTCCTTGGTCTGGGTCCAGCCGTCTTCATAGCCCGGCAGCACGCCCTTCCAGTTGCCCAGGCCCGGGTAGAGGATCAGGTAGCCGACGGCAAACACCAGGGTGCCGGCGAACAGCATGAACCACCATTGCGGCAGCGGGTTGTCGTACTCCTCGATCCCGTCGAAGGCGTGGCCCATGGTCTGGTCCACGCTGCCCTTGGTCTCGCCCTTGCGGGTGCCGATCAACAGCCAGGTCAGCCCGATGAGGCTGCCGAGGGTCAGTACACAGATCCATGTACTCCAGAAGGTAGTCATGGCCGGTTGCTCCTTGTTGCAGGCTCTTCTTGAGCGTCGGGGGTTGGCGGTATCGGTTCATCGGCAAACGGCAGCAGGCAGGCTTCGGCGAACTCCGAATTGCGCCGGGAGTTGAACACCCACAGCGACAAGCCGATGAAGGCGATGGCCACGACCAGCGTGCCAAGCCCGCGGATGGTTCCAGCATCGAAATCAAATCCCATGGCTCACCTCTTGCTCTTGATGGCAGTGCCGAGCACTTGCAGGTACGAAACCAGCGCGTCCATCTCGGTCTTGCCCTTGAGGGAGGCCACGGCGCCGGCGATGTCATCGTCGGTGTACGGCACGCCGAGGGTGCGCATCACTTTGAGCTTGGTCTCGGTGTGGCTGCTGTCCACCGCAGCGGTGACCAGCCATGGGTATGCTGGCATCTTCGATTCCGGCACCACGTTGCGCGGGTTGTACAAGTGCGCGCGGTGCCAGTCGTCCGAGTAACGCGCGCCGACGCGGGCCAGGTCCGGCCCGGTACGCTTGGAGCCCCACAGGAACGGGTGATCCCACACACTTTCACCGGCCACCGAGTAGTGGCCGTAACGCTCGGTTTCGGCGCGGAACGGGCGGATCATCTGCGAGTGGCACTGAACGCAACCTTCGCGGATGTAGATGTCGCGGCCTTCCAGTTGCAGCGCGGTGTAGGGCTTCATGCCTTCCACCGGCTTGTTGGTCACGTCCTGGAAGAACAACGGCACGATCTGGGTCAGGCCGCCGATGCTCACGGCGAGCACCATCAGCAGCATCAACAGGCCGACGTTCTTTTCAATGGTTTCGTGTTTCATCATCGACTCCTCAGGCCATCTGCGCCGCAGCGGCGACTTCGGCGGGTTGTGCCGAACGCACGGTGCGCCAAGTGTTGTAAGCCATCAGGAACATGCCGCTGAGGAAGATCGCCCCGCCCACCAGCCGCACGATGAAGCCTGGGTGGCTGGCCACCAGGGTTTCGACGAAGGAGTAGGTCAAGGTGCCGTCTTCGTTGACCGCACGCCACATCAGGCCCTGGGCAATGCCGTTGACCCACATCGAAGCGATGTAGAGCACGGTGCCGATGGTGGCCAGCCAGAAGTGCGCGTTGATCAGGCCGAGGCTGTACATCTGCTCGCGACCGAAGATTTTCGGGATCATGTGGTACAGCGCGCCAATGGAGATCATCGCTACCCAACCGAGGGCGCCGGCATGAACGTGGCCGATGGTCCAGTCGGTGTAGTGGGAGAGGGCGTTGACCGTCTTGATGGCCATCATCGGCCCTTCGAAGGTCGACATGCCGTAGAACGCGAGAGACACGACAAGGAAGCGCAGGATCGGGTCGCTGCGCAACTTATGCCAGGCGCCCGACAAGGTCATCATGCCGTTGATCATCCCGCCCCAGCTTGGCGCCAGCAGCACCAGCGACATCACCATGCCCAGGGACTGTGCCCAGTCCGGCAGCGCGGTGTAGTGCAAGTGGTGCGGGCCGGCCCAGATGTACAGGGTGATCAGTGCCCAGAAGTGCACGATGGACAAGCGATAGGAATACACCGGGCGTTCGGCCTGTTTCGGCACGAAGTAGTACATCATCCCCAGGAAGCCGGCGGTGAGGAAAAAGCCTACCGCGTTATGCCCATACCACCACTGCACCATGGCATCCGTCGCACCGCCGTACAGCGAGTAGGACTTGGTCAGGCTGACCGGGATTTCCAGGTTGTTGACGATGTGCAGAATGGCCACGGTGATGATGAACGCACCGAAGAACCAGTTACCGACGTAGATGTGCTTGGTGTTGCGCTTCATCACCGTGCCAAAGAACACAACGGCGTAGGCCACCCAGACGATGGTGATCAGGATGTCGATCGGCCATTCCAGCTCGGCGTATTCCTTGGAGCTGGTGTAGCCCAGCGGCAAGGTGATTGCGGCCAGCACGATGACCAGCTGCCAGCCCCAGAAGCAGAACTGCGCGATCCTGGGGGCGAACAGCTGGGTCTGGCAGGTGCGTTGCACTGAGTAGAAAGAGCTGGCAAACAGCGCGCAACCGCCGAAGGCAAAGATCACCGCGTTGGTGTGCAGCGGGCGCAAACGGCCGAAACTGGTCCAGGGCAAATTGAAGTTGAGTTCGGGCCATACCAACTGGGCAGCGAGAAAAACCCCGAGCCCCATGCCGACGATGCCCCACACCACCGTCATAATGGCGAATTGGCGGACCACCTTGTAGTTATAGGCGGTACTTAAAGTAGTGTTCATGGTTCCCCATCCACGGTTCAACCCAAGCAAATGCGGCACTTGGGCTGGAGTTATAGGCAGACTAAAAAGCGAGGCAAGCATGGGCAAAGAGCACAAGGCCAGTATTGACGGGGATCAATGGGCGCAGTGTGTGCGGGAACGCGGCTGGTTGTGGGATGTCGCCACAGGGTCTATCGCGGGTACGCCCGCGACGTTGATCCTGGCCCACGGCGCGGGTGCGCCGATGGACTCGGGCTTCATGAACGACATGGCTGCACGCCTTGCCGGGCATGGCGTGAACGTGTTGCGCTTCGAGTTTCCCTACATGGCCCAGCGCCGTGTGGACGGGGGCAAACGCCCACCCAATCCAGCCCCGAAACTGCTGGAGTGCTGGCGTGAGGTGTATGCCGAGGTGCGACGTCATGTCGCTGGGAAACTGGCGGTGGGCGGCAAGTCCATGGGCGGGCGGATGGCCAGTTTACTGGCGGATGAATTGGGCGCGGATGCGCTGGTGTGCCTGGGTTATCCGTTTTATGCGGTGGGCAAGCCGGAGAAACCCCGGACCGAGCATCTGGCCGGGCTGAAGACGCCGACGTTGATTGTGCAGGGCGAGCGGGATGCGCTGGGCAACCGGGCGGCGGTGGAAGGGTATGTGTTGTCGCCGAGTATCGAGGTGATGTGGCTGGTGGCGGGGGATCATGATTTGAAGCCGTTGAAGGCTTCGGGGTTTAGTCATGAGCAGCATCTGGAGGCTGCGGCGGTGAAGGTGGCCGGGTTTCTCGGCGCCTGATAGGGCCCTTTCGCGAGCAAGCCCGCTCCCACATTTGAAATGCATTCCAAATGTGGGAGCGGGCTTGCTCGCGAAAGCGGTTTACCGGTTAAAGCGTTCTACCAGCGAATACTGAGTATTGGCGGTATGCGTCAGCTCTTCACTCAACTGCGCCGAGTTCAACGCTTGTTCCGACGTCTGATCCGCCAACAGTGCAATGGTGCTGATATTACGGCTGATCTCTTCCGCCACCGAGCTCTGCTCCTCGGTCGCCGCCGCAATCTGCGCCGTCATGTCGGTGATATGCGCTACCGCTTCACTGATCCCGATCAGCGCCTGGTCCGCCTCCATCACCCGCGCCACACCTTCCTCCGCCTGGCGATGCCCGGCGTCCATGGTCTGTACAGCGGCATTGGCGGTCTGTTGCAGCTTGGCGATCAGCGCGTGAATCTGCCCGGTGGACTCGCTGGTACGCTGGGCCAATTGCCGCACTTCATCCGCCACCACCGCAAAGCCCCGGCCCATCTCGCCGGCACGGGCCGCTTCGATGGCCGCGTTCAGCGCCAGCAGGTTGGTCTGGTCGGCGATGCCTTTGATCACATCCACCACGCCGCCGATCTCATCGCTGTCCTTGGCCAGTTGGGTCACGGTCACACCGGTTTCCCCGACCGCCACCGACAGGCGCTGAATCGCCTCGCGGGTTTCGCCGGCGATATCACGGCCGCGCCCGGTCAGGCGATTGGCTTCCTGGGTGGCATCGGCGGTGCGTTGCACATGGCTGGCGACTTCCTGAGTCGTCGCGGCCATCTGGTTGACCGCGGTGGCCACCTGTTCGGTTTCCACGCGTTGGCGTTCAAGACCGCTGGAGCTGTTATGCGCCAGGGTATTGGACTGCGCCGCCTGGGCGTTGAGGTGTTCAGCCGTGTCCTGCAAACGGGTAAGACACGTCTTCAGGCGCGCCTCCTGGCTGAGAATCGACATCTCCAGACGCGCCTGGGCGCCGCGGCTGTCGGTGTACATCTGTGCAATCAGCGGGTCGGACGTGGTCTGCTCGGCCAGGCGCAGCAAACGCTTGAGCCCGCGCTGTTGCCAGCTCAGGCCCAACAGGCCCAGCGGCACTGACAGTGCGGCGGCCAGGGCAAAGCCCCAATGGGAGTCGAGCCACACACCGATCAGGAAGCTCAGTTGGCTGACCAGGATAAACGGCAGCCAGTCCTGCAACACCGGCAGCCACTTGTCGCGGCGCGGGATGGCCGGCTTGCCCTGGTTGATACGCTGGTAAAGCGCCTCGGCACGGCGGATCTGCTCGGCGGTGGGCTTGACCCGCACCGACTCGTAGCCGATCACCTGGTTGCCATCGAAGACCGGTGTCACATAGGCGTTGACCCAATAGTGATCACCGCTCTTGCAGCGGTTCTTGACGATGCCCATCCATGGCAAGCCTTGTTTGAGCGTCGACCACATATGTGCGAACACTGCCGCCGGCACATCCGGATGACGAACCAGATTGTGCGGGGCACGCAACAGTTCGTCATGGGAAAACCCACTGATCTCGACAAAGGCGTCGTTGCAGTAGGTGATCACGCCTTTGGCATCCGTGGTGGAGATCAACCGTTGCTGAGCGGGGAAGGTACGTTCGCGCTGGGTAACGGGTTGGTTATTACGCATGATTGTTCAATCCGCAAGGCTTTGATGGGTTGTCGGCCGCTACGGGGTTTTATTTAACTTATTTTTGCAACAATCGGCTCAGCCTCAGCCCGCCAGCATCGGATAGGTAAACAACCCGAAATGCAGCAGGTTCAAGCCGAAGTGCGTGACGATCGCCGCGCCCAGCCCACCAAAGCGATACGCCAGGCCGTAGCCCAGGCCGGCGATGGTCGCCAGCAGGGTCCACTGCCAGCCTGCGCCCAGGTGGACCAGGCCGAACAACAGCGCGGCCAGCAACAGCGCGAGGTTTTCACCATAGGGCAACTGCTTGAAGCGCCGGCTCAGGCCGCCCTGGATGTAACCGCGAAACAGCGCTTCCTCCACCAGGGTTACCAGCAGCAGGTTGTTCAACACCCACAGCCACGCCTGTTCCGGCCACTTCGGCGCCCAACTGATGACGCCCAGCAACGCAGCACCGCCCAGTGCGGCAATCGCCGTCAGGGTCAATGCCAGCGCCGTGGCATAGATCGACAAGCGCAATGACCGGCGCGCCACAATCCACGGGCAGGCGAGCAGTAGCCAGAAGCCGATCAGTGGTTTGTCCTGGTTCAGGTACATCGAAAACGGCACGGCGTCGGCGGTAAAGCGCTGTGGGGCGATCCCGCGACCGTTGTAGAAGCCCGGCAGCCAATGCATCGCCAGCCCCAGCGCCAGCACGATAAACAGGCCGTGGCCGAGATAGCGCACCCAAGGATTTCGCTGCTGGCGCACGGCAAACCCGGCCAACAGCAACATGGCGACGGACAACGCCGCCATCAAGCCCAATTGCCCGTAGCTCAAGGCGAGTACATAGCCGATGGAAAGAAGCGCCAGGTACAGCCATGGCAGAGCAAGCATGGGGAATCCTTGTGACTATCGAAATCTGAGGGCGGCAGTATAACGAGCGTCACCGACGGTAAAAATGAAAACACCGCCTGGGAAGGCGGTGTTTTGTGTAGCTCGTGTCAGTTACGAGGCAATCAGCTGCCGCAACACGTAGTGCAGGATCCCGCCCGCCTTGAAGTATTCCACCTCATTCAGCGTATCGATGCGGCACAGCACTTCGACCTTCTCGCTGCTGCCGTCTTCACGGGTGATCACCAGCGTCAGGTTCATGCGCGGCTCGATCTCGGCGTGGGTCAGCCCGAGGATGTCGATCTTCTCCTTGCCGGTCAGCTTGAGTGCCTTGCGGTTCTGGTCCAGCTTGAACTGCAGCGGCAGCACGCCCATGCCCACCAGGTTGGAGCGGTGAATCCGCTCGAAGCTCTCGGCGATCACCGCCTTGACCCCCAACAGGTTGGTGCCCTTGGCGGCCCAGTCACGGCTTGAGCCGGTGCCGTACTCCTGACCGGCGATCACCACCAGCGGAGTACCCGAGGCCTGGTACTTCATGGCCGCGTCGTAGATCGGCATTTTCTCGCCGGTAGGGATGTAGATCGTGTTGCCGCCTTCCTCACCGCCGAGCATTTCGTTGCGGATGCGGATGTTGGCGAAGGTGCCGCGCATCATCACTTCGTGGTTGCCGCGACGCGAGCCGTAGGAGTTGAAGTCCCGCGGTTCGACACCTTGCTCGCGCAGGTATTTGCCGGCCGGGCTGTCGGTCTTGATGTTACCGGCGGGGGAGATGTGGTCGGTGGTCACCGAATCCCCCAACAGTGCCAGCACGTTGGCGCCCTTGACGTCTTCGATCACCGGCAGCGGGCCGCCAATGTCGTCGAAGAAGGGTGGATGCTGGATGTAGGTGGAATCTTTCTGCCACACGTAGGTCGCGGCCTGCGGCACTTCAATGGCTTGCCACTGTTCGTCGCCGGCAAACACCTCGGCGTATTCCTTGTGGAACATCCCGGTGCTGACTTGGGCGACGGCGTCGGCAATTTCCTTGCTGCTGGGCCAGATGTCCCGCAGGTACACCGGTTTACCGTCAGAGCCGGTGCCCAGTGGTTCGCTGCTGATGTCCATGCGCACGGTGCCGGCCAAGGCGTAGGCCACGACGAGGGGCGGGGAGGCCAGCCAGTTGGTTTTCACCAATGGGTGCACCCGACCTTCGAAGTTACGGTTGCCTGAAAGCACCGAGGCTACCGCCAGGTCGGCTTTCTGGATGGCTTTTTCGATCGGCTCGGGCAGCGGCCCGGAGTTGCCGATGCAGGTGGTGCAGCCATAACCCACCAGGTCGAACCCCAGCTTGTCGAGGTATTGGGTCAGCCCCGCCGCTTTGTAGTAGTCGGTGACCACCTTGGAGCCGGGTGCCAGGGACGTTTTCACCCAGGGCTTGCTCTTCAATCCTTTCTCTACCGCCTTTTTCGCCACCAGGCCCGCCGCCATCATCACGCTGGGGTTGGAGGTGTTGGTGCAGGAGGTAATCGCCGCGATTACCACCGCGCCGTTCTTCAGGCGGTAGGTCTGGCCTTCGAAGTCGTAGTCGGCTTCACCGATCAGGTCGGCGTTGCCCACCGCAACACCGCCGCCGCCTTCGCTTTCCAGGCGGCCTTCTTCCTTGTTGGTGGGTTTGAATTGCAGGTCGAGGAAGTCGCTGAAGGCTTGGCCGACGTTCGGCAGGGAAACACGGTCTTGCGGGCGTTTTGGCCCCGCGAGGCTGGCTTCGACGCTGCCCATGTCCAGCGCCAGGCTGTCAGTGAAGATGGGCTCTTGACCGGCGTTGCGCCACAGGCCCTGGGCCTTGGTGTACGCCTCTACCAGTTTGACGGTTTCGGTAGGACGGCCCGACAGGCGCAGGTAGTCCAGAGTCACGTCATCCACCGGGAAGAAGCCGCAAGTGGCGCCGTACTCCGGGGCCATGTTGGCGATGGTGGCACGGTCTGCCAGGGGCAGGTCAGCCAGGCCATCACCATAGAATTCGACGAATTTCCCGACCACGCCTTTTTTACGCAACATCTGGGTGACGGTCAGCACCAGGTCGGTGGCGGTGATGCCTTCTTTCAGCTTGCCGGTGAGCTTGAAGCCGATCACTTCCGGGATCAGCATCGACACCGGCTGCCCGAGCATCGCGGCCTCTGCTTCGATCCCGCCCACGCCCCAGCCCAGTACGCCAAGGCCGTTGATCATGGTGGTGTGGGAGTCGGTGCCTACCAATGTGTCGGGGAAGGCGTAGGTGCGGCCGTCTTCATCCTTGGTCCACACGGTGCGGCCGAGGTATTCCAGGTTGACCTGGTGGCAGATGCCGGTGCCTGGCGGTACCACGCTGAAGTTGTCGAAGGCGCTCTGGCCCCAGCGCAGGAAGGCGTAGCGTTCGCCGTTGCGCTGCATTTCGATGTCGACGTTTTCTTGAAAGGCGCCGGTGGTGGCGAACTTGTCGACCATCACCGAGTGGTCGATCACCAAATCCACCGGTGACAGCGGGTTGATGCGTTGCGGGTCACCGCCGGCCTTGGCCACGGCAGCGCGCATGGCGGCCAGGTCGACCACGGCGGGCACGCCGGTAAAGTCCTGCATCAGCACACGGGCGGGGCGGTATTGGATCTCGCGGTCGGAGCGGCGCTCCTTGAGCCAGGCGGCAATGGCCTTGAGGTCGGCGCCGGTGACGGTCTTTTCGTCCTCCCAGCGCAGCAGGTTTTCCAGCAGCACCTTGAGGGACATTGGCAGTTTATCCAGATCACCCAGGCTCTTGGCGGCTTCGGGCAGGCTGAAGTAGTGATAGGTCTTGTCGTCAATCTGTAAGGTTTTAAGGGTTCTCAGGCTATCAAGGGATGACATTACATGACTCCTTATGGTCCGCACGGCTACGGACCTGACGGGACGAACAGAGCTTCTAAATTAGCCCTGTTTTAAGTAGCTGGCTAATTACTGGACTCTATCAATAAGTCCAAGGTTCCGAACTCGGCTATCATGCGCGCGTTTTCATGACAGGCATTGCGCTATAGCAAGCCCGTGATCCAGGAGAGTTGATGAACACCCTTTTTATGCACTGCCGCCCGGGTTTTGAAGGCGAAGTCTGTTCCGAGATCGCGGAACACGCCGCTCGCCTGAACGTTTCGGGCTATGCCAAGGCCAAGACCGGCAGCGCCTGCGCCGAATTTGTGTGCACTGAAGAAGACGGCGCCCAGCGCCTGATGCGCGGCCAACGCTTTGCCGAGCTGATCTTCCCAAGGCAGTGGGCGCGCGGGGTGTTCATCGATTTGCCGGAAACCGACCGCATCAGCGTGATCCTCGCGCACCTGCGGGATTTCCCGGTGTGCGGCAGCCTGTGGCTGGAAATGGTCGACACCAACGATGGCAAGGAGCTGTCGAACTTCTGCAAGAAATTCGAAGTGCACCTGCGCAAGGCGCTGATGGCTGCCGGCAAGCTGGTGGAAGACGCCAGCAAGCCGCGCCTGTTGCTGACCTTCAAAAGTGGCCGCGAAGTGTTCATGGGCCTGGCCGAGTCGAACAACTCGGCGATGTGGCCGATGGGCATTCCGCGCCTGAAATTCCCGCGGGACGCGCCAAGCCGCTCGACCTTGAAGCTGGAAGAAGCCTGGCACCACTTTATCCCCCGTGATCAGTGGGACGAGCGCCTGCACAGCGACATGACCGGTGTCGACCTCGGCGCAGCGCCTGGTGGCTGGACCTGGCAACTGGTCAACCGTGGCATGCTGGTGACCGCCATCGACAACGGCCCGATGGCCGAAAGCCTGATGGACACCGGCCTGGTGCAGCACTTGATGGCCGACGGCTTCATCTACACGCCCAAGCAGCCGGTGGACTGGATGGTGTGCGACATCGTCGAGAAACCGGCGCGCAATGCGGCCCTGCTGGAAACCTGGATCGGCGAGGGGCATTGCCGCGAGGCGGTGGTCAACCTGAAGTTGCCGATGAAGCAGCGTTATGCCGAAGTGAAGCGCCTGCTTGAACGCATCGCGGAAGGCTTCAAGGAGCGGGGCATTCGGGTGGAGATTGGCTGCAAGCAGCTGTACCACGACCGTGAAGAAGTGACCTGCCATCTACGTCGGCTGGATGTGAAGAAGCCAAAGTCCCGGTAACCCGCCTCCTGTAGGAGCGAGCTCGCTCGCGAAAACCTTGAGGGCGCCGCTGACTACCTGGCGCCCCGCATTACCGCTAAAATGCCGGCCTGTTTAGGAGTAAACCATGAGCCCGACCCCTGATTTACCCATCGACGCCACCCTCGATGCCACCGGCCTCAACTGCCCCGAACCGGTGATGATGCTGCACCAGCACATCCGCGACCTGGCACCCGGCGGCTTGCTCAAGGTGATCGCGACCGATCCGTCGACCCGTCGCGATATCCCCAAGTTCTGCGTGTTTCTCGACCATGAACTGGTGGGCCAGCAGGAACACGCGGGCACTTACCTGTACTGGATCCGCAAGAAGTCCCTGTAGGCGCGAGCTTGCTCGCGAAGGTCGTTAACGATAACGCGGGCTGCCAGGCTTAACGCGGCGCTCCAGGGTTTTTCGCGAGCAAGCTCGCTCCTACAGTTTTTTTTCGTGGCGAATCCGCTTGCGTGCACTGCGCATCAGGCGGATCACCAGCATCGCCGCCGCACAGCTCAGGCCCACGATCAGCCCCTGCCACAAGCCGCTCGGGCCGCGCGCCTGGCCCAGCCACTCGGTCAGCCCCAGCGCGTAGCCCACCGGCAAGCCCACACCCCAATACGCAAAGAGCGTCAGCACCATGGTCACCCGTGTGTCCTGGTAACCGCGCAACGCGCCGGCGGCCGTGACCTGGATCGCGTCCGAGAACTGAAACAGCGCCGCAAACACAATCAGCATCGCCGCCACCTGGATCACCAGCGGGTCCTGGGTGTAGAGGGTGGCGATCTGTTCGCGAAACAGCAGCATCAGGCTGCAGGACAGGCAGGCATACACCAGCGCCGTGCCCATGCCGACACCTGCCGCGAAGCGCGCCTCACGAGGTTCGCCACGGCCCAGGGCCTGACCGACGCGCACGGTGACGGCCATGCTCAGGGAGTAGGGGATCATGAACACCAGCGAGCTGAAGTTCAGCGCGATCTGGTGCCCGGCTACCACGGTGGCGCCGAGGCTGCCGATCAGCAGCGCGATCACCGCGAAGATGCTCGACTCGGCAAACACCGCGATCCCGATCGGCAAACCAATGCTCAGCACGCGCTTGATCACCGGCCATTGCGGCCAGTCAAAGCGCTTGAACAGCTCGCTGCTCTGATACACCGGCGCCCAGCGGGTCCAGGCGGCCAGGCCGAGCATCATCACCCACATCACGATCGCCGTGGCCCAGCCACAACCGATGCCGCCCATGGCCGGCACGCCGAAGTGGCCGTAGATAAACACATAGTTCAGCGGAATATTCAGCGCCAGCCCGCACAGGCCCATGACCATGCTCGGCCGCGTTCGGCCCAGGCCGTCGCTGAAGCAGCGCAACACGTAATACAGCGCAATGGCCGGCATGCCCGAGGCGATGCCGTGCAGGTAGCCCATGCACGGCTTGATCAGCTCGGGATCGACCTTCATCACATGCAGGATCGGTTCGGCGCTGATCAGCAACAGCAGCGCGGTAATCCCCACCACCAGCGCCAGCCACATCGACTGGCGCACCAGCGGGCCGATTTCGCCGTGGGTGCCGGCGCCAAAGCGTTGGGCGACTTTCGGCGTGGTGGCCAGCAGCGTGCCGGTCATCAGCAGGTACACCGGGATCCAGATGGAGTTGCCCAGGGCGACCGCCGCCAGGTCCCGGGAACTCACACGCCCAGCCATCACGGCATCGACAAAGCCCATGGCGGTGGTCGCCAGTTGCCCGATCATGATCGGCAGGGCCAGGGCCAGCAGGTTGCGCACTTCAAGGCTGACGCGGGCGGGGCGGGAGAGGGCGGTGGTGGCAGTGTTCACGTACAGATGTCCGATAAGGGGAAGCGCAGGACGGCGCATTCTACGCTTTGACGTGTTGGTCAGGAAAAAACCTGTGTTGTGGATTTGTAAACACATCCCAGCGCAAATGTTGCGTTGTGTGGTGAGGGAGCTTGCTCCCTCACCACAAGGAAAACCGCTGTACACTGCTGATCCGCGAAAGGAGCCTGCCATGCTGATTGTTGCCGACGAAAATATCCCGCTGCTCGATGCATTCTTCCAAGGATTCGGCGAGATTCGCCGGGTTCCAGGCCGGTCCATCGACCGCGCGACTATCGAACAGGCCGATGTGCTGCTGGTGCGTTCGGTGACCAACGTCACCCGTGCCTTGCTCGAAGGCACGCCGGTGCGGTTTGTCGGCACCTGCACCATCGGCACTGATCACCTCGACCTTGATTACTTCCAGCGCGCCGGCATCCAGTGGTCCAGCGCTCCTGGCTGCAACGCCCGTGGCGTGGTCGACTATGTGCTGGGCAGCCTGCTGACCCTGGCCGAGATCGAAGGCGCCGACCTGGCCCAACGCACCTATGGCGTGGTGGGCGCCGGTGAAGTCGGCGGGCGCCTGGTCAAGGTGCTCAAGGCGTTGGGCTGGAAGGTGCTGGTGTGCGACCCGCCCCGGCAGATCGCCGAGGACGGTGACTACGTCAGCCTGCAGCAGATTGTCGAGCAGTGTGATGTGATCAGCTTGCATACGCCGCTGAACAAATCCGGCAACGGGTCTACCTGGCACTTGTTCGATCGCGAGCGCCTCAACCAACTCAAGCCCGGCGCCTGGCTGATCAACGCCAGCCGCGGCCCGGTGGTGGACAATGCCGCCCTCAGGGACGTGCTGCTGGAGCGCGAAGACCTGCAGGCGGTGCTGGATGTGTGGGAAGGCGAGCCCCAGGTGGACGTCGACCTGGCCGACTTGTGTGTGCTGGCCACCCCGCATATCGCCGGCTACAGCCTGGACGGCAGGCAGCGCGGCACCGCGCAGATCTACCAGGCGCTGTGCCGGTATCTTGGTCAGGAGGCGACGATTCAACTCAACGACTTGCTGCCGGAGCCTTGGTTGGCCGAGGTCACCCTCAACGCCAATACCGACCCGGCCTGGGCGCTGGCGGCCCTGTGCCGTGGGGTGTACGACCCGCGCCGTGATGACGCGGATTTTCGCCGCAGCCTTGTAGGTACCGTGGATGAGCAGCGCAAGGCGTTCGACCAACTGCGCAAGCACTACCCGCCGCGGCGCGAAATTGAGGGTTTGAAGGTGCGAATCAACGGCGACTCTGCGGCCTTGTCTAACATCGTGTCGGCATTGGGCGCGCAGCCAATCTGAAGGCATAAAAAACCCGGCCATCAAGGCCGGGTTTAAAAGAGCGTGGGCGATTCAGCCTCGCTTGGCAGGCTTGACCAATTTCTGTTCCAGTTCGGCGCAGGCGCTCTGGATCATCTCTTCGGTGATTTGCACTTCGCGGCCTTGAGCGTCGATGTACGAGCAAGGCAACTGCTGCGGCTGGCGGATCACTTCAATCTTGGCATTGCTGCTGTTTTGCAAGGACATGGCCTGTCTCCTCATCAGGTTGTGTACCTATTTTAAAATCACCGCGTGACCGCGTTGTTACAACTCCTTTCACGGTCAGCAGATCGAATGCCCAGTCCAGCAGAAACCGATACAAATTTCCAGCCGGGCCTTAGACCGATAGCCTCTAGGGCCTAGGTTCGGTAAGCATAATTAACCTGACTCATTGTGATTCGCTCAAGTTCCCCCCATGTAGCTCTGTAGGTTCCCGTCTCCCACCCTCAGGTGAAACCCTCCATGCTCTCAGCCCGTCAACGCCGCGCGATTCGCCTGGCCAGCCGCTTCGTCGCTCCCTACCGCTGGCAGGCCCTGGGGGCCTTGTTGGCGTTAATCGTCACCGCTGGCATCACCTTGTCCATGGGGCAGGGTATTCGCCTGCTGGTGGACCAGGGCTTCATGACCCAGTCGCCGCACCTGCTCAACCAGTCCATCGGCCTGTTCATGATTCTGGTACTGGGCCTCGCGGTGGGCACCTTTACGCGGTTTTACCTGGTGTCGTGGATCGGCGAGCGGGTGGTGGCCGACATCCGGCGGCAGGTGTTCAACCATTTGATCTACCTGCACCCGGGCTTCTATGAAAACAACCGCAGTTCGGAAATCCAGTCCCGGTTGACCACCGACACCACCTTGCTGCAATCGGTGATCGGCTCCTCGCTGTCGCTGTTCCTGCGCAACGCCCTGATGGTGATCGGCGGGATCGTGCTGTTGTTCGTCACCAACCCCAAACTCACCAGCATCGTGGTAATAGCGTTGCCACTGGTGCTGGCGCCGATCTTGATCTTCGGCCGCCGGGTGCGCAGCCTGTCGCGCCTGAGTCAGGACCGCATCGCCGACGTGGGCAGCTATGTGTCCGAGACCCTCGGCCAGATCAAGACGGTGCAGGCCTACAACCACCAGGTGCAGGACGAGCGGCGCTTTGCGGTGACGGTGGAAGAGGCATTCACCACCGCGCGCAAACGCATCCTGCAGCGTTCGTGGCTGATTACCCTGGTGATCATGCTGGTACTGGGCGCGGTGGGCGTGATGCTCTGGGTCGGCGGCATGGACGTGATCAGCGGGCGGATTTCCGGTGGTGAACTGGCTGCGTTCGTGTTCTACAGCCTGATCGTCGGCAGTGCCGTCGGCACTTTGAGTGAAGTGTTGGGTGAGTTGCAGCGGGCGGCCGGTGCGGCAGAGCGGATTGGGGAATTGCTGCAATCGAGTAATGAGATCAAGGCGCCCGAGGCAAACGTGATCAAGCTGCCGGAGCGGGTCAGCGGCCGCCTGGAAATCCAGGATCTGCGCTTCTCCTATCCGTCGCGCCCGGATCGTTTTGCCATCGACGGCTTGAGCCTGAGCATCAATGCCGGTGAAACCCTGGCCCTGGTCGGCCCGTCGGGCGCGGGAAAATCGACGATCTTCGATCTGCTGCTGCGTTTCTACGATCCTCAGCAAGGCCGCATCCTGCTTGAAGGTCAGCCGCTGACCGAGCTGGACCCGCTGGACCTGCGCCGCTGTTTCGCCCTGGTGTCCCAGAGCCCGGCGCTGTTCTTTGGTACGGTCGAAGAGAACATCCGCTACGGCAATCCGTCGGCCACCTTTGGCCAGGTCGAAGAAGCGGCGCGCATCGCCCACGCCCACGATTTCATCCTGCAAATGCCCGACGGCTACCAGACCCACCTGGGCGATGGCGGCATGGGCCTTTCCGGCGGCCAGCGTCAACGCCTGGCCATCGCCCGGGCGCTGCTGGTGGACGCACCCATCCTGCTGCTGGACGAAGCCACCAGCGCACTGGATGCCCAGAGCGAACACCTGATCCAGCAAGCGCTGCCACAGTTGATGGAAGGGCGTACCACCCTGGTGATCGCCCACCGGTTGGCCACGGTGAAGAACGCGGACCGGATTGCCGTGATGGACCAGGGCAAGCTGGTGGCGGTGGGGACGCATCAGCAACTGATCGCCAGCAATCCGCTGTATGCACGGCTGGCGGCGTTGCAGTTCAGTGATGGTGAATCCAACGCCCACTGATTCAGCGCCCATAAAAAATGCCCGCATCTCTCAATGCGGGCATTTTTTATGGGGCAGCGTTACTTACTGATCATCAAAATACCGCTCATGCCAATCCACCAGCGGCTGTGGCGCATTGAGCTTCTGCCCGTAGATCACCGAATAAGACAGCACGTTCTGCACGTACTGACGGGTTTCGTCGAACGGGATGCTTTCCACCCACACATCGAAACTCAGGTGATCGGCGCCGCGCAGCCATTGGCGCACACGGCCTGGGCCGGCGTTGTAGGCGGCGGTGGCGAGCACGCGGTTGCCGTTGAACTGGGCATGAACCTGGCTCAGGTACGCCGCGCCGAGCTGGATGTTTTTGTCCGGGTCGAGCACCTGCTGTTGCGAGGCCAGCGGGATACTGAATTTGCGTGCGGTCTCTTTGGCGGTGCCGGGCATCAGTTGCATCAGGCCGGTGGCGCCGACGCCGGAGCGGGCGTCGTCCATGAAGGCGCTTTCCTGGCGGGTGATCGCAAACACCCAGCTTGAATGCACGCCACGGACCTTGGCTTCACGCACCAGGGTGTCGCGGTGGGCCATCGGGAAGCGGATATCCAGGTCGTCCCAGTACTGGGCCTGGCTGATGGTGCGGATCGCCGGGAAGTACCACTTCATGTCGTAGGCCAGCTTGGCCTGGGCGACCATCTCGTCGCGGTTGAAGTGCCGGCTGACGTGGTACCACTCGCGACGGCCATCAACGATCTGGCCGCGGGCGTAGAACTCCAGGGCGCGGCGTACGCCCGGGGTGTTACGCACCTTGTTCATCAGCGCCTGGCTCATCAGCAGCGGCTTGTTGTTCAGTTGGTACGGCGACTGCGAGCGATCCGCTGCCAGGAAGCCGTAAAAGTCACGTTCCTTGGCCAGGCCCTTGTACATCACCAGGGCTTGCGGGTTTTTCGGCTCTGCCAGTTCCAGGCTGCGGGCCTGCCAGTAGCGCCAGCGGTTGGTGGTGGCCAGATCCTGGGGCAGCTTGCGGGTCAACTGGTAGGCGTCTTCCCAACGGGCCAGGCGCAACAGCAGGCGCAGGCGCCATTCGGAGACGGTGTTGTCCCGCAGTTCCGGATCGTATTTGGTCATCACGTCGAGGGCGCGGGGGTCGTAGCGGCGCGCGAGGGTCAGGCCGATTTCCCGGGCGATCGACACTTTTTCGTCACGAGAGAAGTGCATGCTGCTGGCATAACCGTCGAGCAGGGCCATGGCCTTGTCCGGGTCCTGGCGCGCAAGGCGGCGAAGGCCCAGGCCGACGGCGTCGGACATGGCCTCGTTGGCCGGCAGGAAGCGCGACGGGTCGCTGAGCATGTCGGGTTTTTGCGCCACGTCCACCATCAGGCGGCCTTGGGCGCCGAGGGTCGGCAGGGTTTTTACCAGGCTGTTGGCCAGCGGGTAGTTGCGGGCTTCGGCGGCGAGTTTGGCGCGGTCCCAGATTTTCTGTTCGGTCAGTTGGCCGTCGGCGGCCCACTGGCCAAAGGTGGCATCACAGGCAGCAGGCTGGGATTTACCGGTCAGCCACAGCTTCTCGGTGGTTTTATAACCTTCGGCTTTTTGGTTATGGGTCAGCTGGAACTGGCCGTGCAGGCAGTCCAGTTCGACGAAATTGAGTTTGGCGTCGTAGTACTTTTCAAAGGTTTGCCAGTCGCCACGGTCGGCCAGCCAGCGTAACCAGCGAAGCTTCATCCAGTTGGCCTGGGGCAGGTCGCCGTTCTTGGCGAGGAATTGTTCGATTTCCTCGTTGCTCGCGGTTTTCAGGCGCGCGGTCAGTTCGTCGTAGGCCAGGTATGGCGTCAACGGGTAGTCGGCCAGGGCCTGGCTGTACTGGAAATACGGGCCGCTGTCGCCTTTGGCGAGGGCTCGTTTGGCTTCATCGTAATATTGACGTTGGGTGGTGAGGTCCACGGCCTGGGCGGATTGAACGGCGGTGGCAGAAAGAAGCAGACAAGATAAAAAGCTGAAAAGGCGACTGCGCATGAGACGTCCGTGCAGAGGAATCTGGACTAGTGCCGACGTCGCCGACACTGATTGCCCCTAGCTTAGCCTTTTGCCCGCAGCCGGTGAAAGCTTTGCCGGTCGCTTCGTTCAAGTTCATCTGAAATGTCCGACAGAACATGTCAACGGCGAAAATGCCGGCCGCCTCGCGCCCTAAGTCAGGTAGAATGCGCGCCCAGTTTTTGGAGAAGCGTATGACCCTGCTCAAATTCAGCGATGTGTCCCTTGCTTTCGGCGCTATGCCGTTGTTGGACAAGGTGTCCTGGCAGATCGCCCGTGGTGAGCGGGTGTGCATCATCGGCCGCAACGGCACCGGCAAGTCCAGCATGATGAAGCTGGTAAAAGGCGACCAGAAGCCCGATGACGGCTCTGTCTGGCGCGCCCCGGGCCTCAAGATTGGCGAATTGCCGCAAGAATTGCCGGTGGCCGACGGACGGACAGTGTTCGACGTGGTTGCCGAAGGCCTCGATGGCGTGGGCGCACTGCTCGCCGAATACCATCACCTGGCACAGAACTGCGTCACCGAAGAAGACCTGGACAAGTTGATGCACGTCCAGCAAGACCTCGAAGCCCGCGACGGCTGGCGCTTGCAGCAATTGGTCGACAGCACCCTGAGCCGCCTGCAGCTGCCGGCCGACAAGACCCTCGCCGAATTGTCCGGCGGCTGGCGTCGCCGCGTCCTGCTGGCCCAGGCCCTGGTTTCCGAACCGGACCTGCTGCTGCTCGACGAACCGACCAACCACCTGGACATTGGCGCAATCGCCTGGCTTGAAGAAGCCCTCAAGGATTTCCAGGGCGCCGTGCTGTTCATCACGCACGATCGTTCTTTCCTGCAAAACCTCGCCACACGCATCCTCGAACTGGATCGTGGCGGCCTGATCGACTGGAATGGCGACTACGCCAGCTTCCTGGTGCATAAAGAAGCTGCACTGTCCGCCGAAGAAACCGCCAATGCGCTGTTTGACAAAAAGCTGGCTCAGGAAGAAGTCTGGATCCGCCAGGGTATCAAGGCCCGCCGCACCCGTAACGAAGGCCGCGTACGCGCCCTGAAAGCCTTGCGCGTTGAGCGCAGCGAGCGTCGCGAGCGCACCGGCAAGGCCAACATTCAGCTGGATACCGCCGACAAGTCCGGCAAGCAAGTGATGGTCCTGGAAAACGTCAGCTTCCATCACCCGGACGGCCCGTTCCTGATCAAGGACTTTTCCATGGTCCTGCAGCGCGGCGACCGTATCGGCCTGCTCGGCGCCAACGGTACCGGCAAGACCACCTTGCTCAAGCTGATGCTCAACGGCTTGCAACCGACCAGCGGCACCGTGGAAGAGGGCACCCGCATCGACGTGGCCTACTTCGACCAGTTGCGCCACCAGTTGGACCTGGAAAAAACCGTGATCGACAACGTCGCCGAAGGTCGCGATTTTATCGACATCGACGGCCAGAGCCGCCACGTGTTGAGCTACCTGGGCGACTTCCTGTTCAGCCCGCAGCGTGCACGTACACCGGTGAAAGCCTTGTCTGGTGGTGAGCGTGCGCGTCTGCTGCTGGCCAAGCTGTTCAGCAAGCCAGCCAACCTGCTGGTGCTCGACGAACCGACCAACGACCTCGACGTTGAAACCCTGGAACTGCTGGAAGAGGTCTTGCTGACCTTCAACGGCACCGTGCTGATGGTCAGTCACGACCGGGCATTCCTCGACAACGTGGTCACCAGCACCCTGGTCTTCGAAGGTGAAGGCAAGGTACGTGAATACGTCGGTGGTTATCAGGACTGGCTGCGTCAGGGCGGCTCGCCGCGCCTGCTGGGCGTGACCGAGAGCAAATCCGGCAAGGCTGACCTGACGTCGGCCGTGGTAGCTCCGGCTGCTGCCGCTCCTGCTCCAGCGCAAGAAGCGCCCGCCGCCAAGAAGAAGCTCAGCTACAAGCTGCAACGTGAGCTGGAAGCACTGCCGGGTGATATCGATGCCAAGGAACAGCAGATCGCTGCCGTTGAAGCTGAAATGGCTGACGCGGGTTTCTATCTGCGTCCTGCTGCCGAAACCGCCAAGGTGATTGCGTCCCTCGAACAGTTGAACAGCGAGCTGGAAGCCCTGGTTGAGCGCTGGGCCGAGCTGGATGCCTGAGTGATTCAAGCGCAATAAAAAACCCGGCGCTCATTTGTATGAGCACCGGGTTTTTTGTATGAAACGCGGTTCAAATGTGGGAGCGGGCTTGCTCGCGAATGCGGTGTGTCAGTCCATATATTTGTCGACTGATCCACTGCTTTCGCGAGCAAGCCCGCTCACACACAAGCCCGCTCCCACATTAGATTGCCGTTGGTCTTACGAGCTCTTTACCAGTTTCACTGCCAGCACATCGCAAGGTGCGCCGTGCAGCACGTCATTGGCGGTGGAGCCCAGCAGCAAGGCCAGGCCGTGACGGCCGTGGCTGCCGACCACGATCAGGTCGCAACCTTGTTCCTTGGCCAGGTGGTGGATTTCCTGGCGCGGCTGGCCGTAGGTCAGGTGGCTCTGGTCTTTTTTCAGGGCAGGGTACTTGTTGATCAGACGATCAAGACGCTCCTTGGCCTGGTCGAACTGCTGCTGTTGCAGCTGGGAAAGGTCCATCGGCACGTCGCCACCAAAGGCCATGGCCATCGGTTCGACGATATGCACCAGGGACAGTTTCACCGAGTCACCTGCAAGGCCTACGGCCCGCTTGATCACGGGGTCGCATTCTTCGGTCAGGTCCACGGCGACCAGAATATGTTCGTAGGGCATGAGGGTTTCTCCAAAGGAAAGCGATAAGTTCAGTATGGCTGGTTTCAAGCGGATGGGGTTGCGTCAGGTCAAATCCGCTCTTCAAGAAATTCGGGAGTACACATATGACGGTCTGGATAGTGGTGTCAATCCTTGCGCTGGTTTTAAGCCCCCTGGCGTGGCTGCGTCCTTCGCGCCATTCAAGCGGGCGCATGGCGTTACGCATG
Source organism: Pseudomonas sp. 32A (assembly GCF_052682255.1). Lineage (NCBI taxonomy): Bacteria > Pseudomonadati > Pseudomonadota > Gammaproteobacteria > Pseudomonadales > Pseudomonadaceae > Pseudomonas > Pseudomonas sp. 32A. Next base: position 1,628,239 of record NZ_JBQYLY010000001.1, read on the forward strand.
GAGGCACGGCGCATTGGTTTGACCATGCAACTGACACCTCAGGAATGGCCGCACTGGCTCAAGCACGAGCCGCCCAGCCCGTGTGCGCAGTATCACCGGCCACGACGTGGTAACAAGCGGGTGACCTGGAGTTACTGGCAGTTGGAACCGGGTGTGTGGGTCAATCAGTGGCAGGAAACCTGCGTTGATGAAAAGTTGTTGCCGCATTTTGCGACGCTGCCTGCGAACGTCTACAAAGTCGAAGCCGACAAGCAAATGATCACCCTGTACTGGGGCGAGAAGGGCGAGTTGAGCGTGTTGCAGGACATTGACGCGGTGCTCAAGGCGCTGGCCTGAGATTCCTGCGGGCATTAAAAAGCCCGAAAGTATCATCGGGCTGGAGTTGGCCAGGCAGGCCGGTAATTCGTTTTACGTGCCGCTAGCCTAGCCGCATATTTCGTCCTGTACAGCCCTTTAAATCAAAATTCACATTATTGATTTCGCGAATGATTAAACATTGGCGGGGCGATGCCGGCTGCCCCGGGTTCTGAAATGACTGAAAAGTCGCGTTTTTGCGGCCCTTTCGAGCGATTGACAATTCGTCGGATTTGGCTGAAGGTGACGTACCCAAATCAAACGGGCGTATGAATTGAGCGTTTGTCTTTCAGACCGTTCGTACAGAATCCCGACTATCGCGTTGGCGGGTGTGCCTGGCAACTTGGCGTTAGCATCGACGGTAACGTCAGTGTCTACGCTGAATCCTGCGTCCGACGTGTACTGTTCAGCTTCCATATCGTGGAGATCAGTTGATGATTTACGAAGGTAAAGCCATCACGGTTAAGGCTCTTGAAAGTGGCATCGTCGAATTGAAATTCGACCTCAAGGGTGAGTCCGTCAACAAGTTCAACCGTCTAACCCTGAATGAATTGCGTCAGGCCGTAGACACCATCAAAGCAGATGCATCGGTCAAGGGCGTGATCGTCTCCAGCGGCAAGGACGTGTTCATCGTCGGCGCTGACATCACCGAATTCGTCGACAACTTCAAGCTGCCCGATGCCGAGCTTGTGGCTGGCAACCTCGAAGCCAACAAGATTTTCAGCGATTTCGAAGACCTCAACGTGCCGACCGTTGCCGCGATCAATGGCATCGCCTTGGGCGGCGGTCTGGAAATGTGCCTGGCCGCCGACTTCCGCGTGATGTCGGCCACCGCAAAAATCGGCCTGCCGGAAGTGAAGCTGGGCATCTACCCAGGCTTCGGCGGTACCGTGCGCCTGCCGCGCATCATCGGTGCCGACAACGCCATCGAGTGGATTGCCGCCGGCAAGGAAAACCGTGCTGAAGATGCGCTGAAAGTCGGCGCCGTGGATGCTGTGGTGGCTCCCGACAAGCTGGCAGAAGCCGCACTGAACCTGATCAAAGGCGCCATCAGCGGCGAATTTGACTACAAGGCCAAGCGTCAGCCAAAGCTCGAAAAACTCAAGCTCAACGCCATCGAACAAATGATGTCGTTCGAAACCGCCAAAGGTTTCGTGGCTGGCCAGGCCGGCCCGAACTACCCGGCGCCGGTTGAAGCGATCAAGACCATCCAGAAGGCCGCGAACTTCGGTCGCGACAAGGCCCTGGAGATCGAAGCCGCTGGTTTCGTCAAACTGGCCAAGACCTCTGCGGCGCAGAGCTTGATCGGTCTGTTCCTGAACGACCAGGAACTGAAGAAAAAGGCCAAGGCCTACGACGAAATCGCCCGCGATGTGAAACAGGCTGCCGTACTCGGCGCCGGTATCATGGGCGGCGGTATCGCCTATCAGTCGGCGTCCAAAGGCACGCCGATCCTGATGAAAGACATCAACGAGCACGGTATCGAGCAGGGTCTGGCAGAAGCCGCGAAACTGCTGGTGGGTCGCGTTGATAAAGGCCGCATGACTGCAGCGAAAATGGCTGAAGTGCTTAACGGTATTCGTCCTACGCTGTCCTACGGCGATTTCGGCCACGTCGACCTGGTGGTCGAAGCGGTTGTCGAGAACCCGAAGGTCAAGCAGGCGGTACTGGCTGAAGTTGAAGCCCAGGTTAAAGAAGACACCATCCTGGCTTCCAACACCTCGACCATTTCCATCACCTTGCTGGCCAAGGCCCTCAAGCGTCCGGAAAACTTCGTCGGCATGCACTTCTTCAACCCGGTGCACATGATGCCGCTGGTGGAAGTGATCCGTGGCGAGAAGTCCAGCGAACTGGCCGTTGCCACCACCGTTGCCTACGCCAAGAAAATGGGCAAGAACCCGATCGTCGTCAACGATTGCCCGGGCTTCCTGGTCAACCGCGTGCTGTTCCCGTACTTCGGCGGCTTCGCCAAGCTGGTCAGCGCCGGTGTGGACTTCGTGCGCATCGACAAAGTCATGGAAAAATTCGGCTGGCCAATGGGCCCGGCGTACCTGATGGACGTGGTCGGCATCGACACCGGCCACCACGGTCGTGACGTGATGGCTGAAGGCTTCCCGGATCGTATGAAAGACGACCGCCGCTCGGCGATCGACGCGCTCTACGAAGCCAAGCGCCTGGGCCAGAAGAACGGCAAGGGTTTCTACGCTTACGAGACCGACAAGAAGGGCAAGCAGAAGAAAGTGGCCGACCCGTCGGTTCACGAAGTACTCGCGCCGGTCATCTACGAACAGCGTGAAGTGTCCGACGAGGACATCGTCAACTGGATGATGATCGCCCTGTGCCTGGAAACCGTACGCTGCCTGGAAGACGGCATCGTTGAAACCGCAGCCGAGGCCGACATGGGCCTGGTCTACGGTATTGGTTTCCCTCCATTCCGTGGTGGTGCGCTGCGTTACATCGATTCCATCGGTGTGGCCGAGTTCGTTGCCCTGGCTGATCAATACGCTGATCTGGGCCCGCTGTACCACCCGACTGCGAAGCTGCGTGAGATGGCCAAGAACGGCCAGAGCTTCTTCGGTTAAGTGCCCAGACGACTAGAGCGAGAATATTTATGAGCTTGAATCCAAGAGACGTCGTGATTGTCGACTTCGGTCGTACGCCGATGGGCCGCTCCAAGGGCGGCATGCACCGCAACACCCGCGCTGAAGACATGTCGGCGCACCTGATCAGCAAATTGCTGGAACGCAACGTCAAGGTCGACCCCAACGAAGTCGAAGACGTGATCTGGGGCTGCGTCAACCAGACCCTGGAGCAGGGCTGGAACATCGCCCGCATGGCTTCCTTGATGACGCAGATCCCGCACACCGCTGCCGGCCAGACCGTCAGCCGCCTGTGTGGCTCGTCCATGAGCGCGCTGCACACCGCTGCCCAAGCGATCATGACCGGTAACGGTGATGTGTTCGTGGTCGGCGGCGTGGAGCACATGGGCCACGTCAGCATGATGCACGGTGTCGATCCGAACCCGCACATGTCCCTGTACGCGGCGAAAGCCTCGGGCATGATGGGTCTCACCGCTGAAATGCTCGGCAAAATGCACGGCATTACTCGCGAAGCCCAGGATGCATTCGGCCTGCGTTCCCACCAGTTGGCCCACAAGGCCACCCTGGAAGGCAAGTTCAAGGATGAAATCATCCCGATGAACGGCTACGACGAGAACGGTTTCCTGAAACTGTTCGACTACGACGAAACCATTCGTCCGGACACCACCCTGGAAAGCCTGGCGGCCTTGAAGCCGGCCTTCAATCCAAAGGGCGGCACCGTGACAGCCGGTACTTCGTCGCAGATCACTGACGGTGCTTCGTGCATGATCGTGATGTCGGCCCAGCGAGCCCAGGACCTGGGCATCCAGCCGATGGCCGTGATCCGTTCGATGGCAGTCGCAGGTGTGGACCCGGCAATCATGGGCTATGGTCCAGTACCGGCCACACAAAAAGCATTGAAGCGCGCAGGCCTGACTATCTCCGACATCGACTTCTTCGAGCTCAACGAAGCTTTCGCCGCACAGGCCCTGCCAGTGCTGAAAGATTTGAAAGTACTCGACAAGATGAACGAGAAGGTTAACCTGCACGGCGGCGCGATTGCCTTGGGTCACCCGTTTGGGTGTTCCGGCGCTCGTATCTCCGGCACGTTGCTGAACGTGATGAAGCAAAATGGCGGCAACCTTGGGGTTGCGACCATGTGCATTGGCCTCGGCCAAGGCATCTCCACCGTCTTCGAACGTATCTAAACGTTTCGTTGACGGAAGCCGGGGCCCAGTGCCCCGGTTTTTGTTTTTTGGAATTTTTTATATTTTTTTTTAACAAATTTTGTAAGAGGGCCAGAGCATGAAAGTCGAACCAGGGCTCTACCAACATTATAAAGGTCCGCAGTACCGCGTTTTTAATGTGGCGCGGCATTCCGAGACCGAAGAGGAAGTGGTGTTTTACCAAGCACTGTATGGCGATTACGGCTTTTGGGTGCGTCCCTTGAGCATGTTCCTGGAGACCGTCGAAGTTGACGGCGAACAGGTCCCGCGCTTTGCTTTGATCCAGGCCGAAGCCAGCCTTTTTTCCGCGCAATAAAGGCAGGCCGCGCAGAATGCTGCGCTTGACCTCACCTTGTTGCCACTATATATAGCGTTGCCGCGTCAGGCGCCAACCGCCTTTCACTTCTCGAATTCAGGAATTTTCCGATCCATGGGCAAATCGCTGGTCATTGTGGAATCCCCGGCTAAGGCCAAGACCATCAACAAGTACTTGGGTAACGAGTACGTGGTGAAGTCGAGTATCGGCCATATCCGAGACCTGCCCACCAGCGGTTCGGCTAGCGCCAGCAAGGAGCCTGCCGCCAAGCGCGGCAAGGCGGCTGCGGGCGAAGGTCCGGTGCTCACGCCTAAAGAGAAAGCGCGCAAGCAGCTGGTCTCGCGCATGGGTGTCGATCCCGATCATGGCTGGAAAGCCAAGTACGAGATCCTCCCGGGCAAGGAAAAGGTCATCGAAGAGCTGCGCCGGCTCGCCAAAGATGCTGACACCATCTATCTCGCAACCGACTTGGACCGCGAAGGGGAGGCTATTGCCTGGCACCTGCGGGAAGCCATCGGTGGTGACGACAGCCGCTACAAGCGCGTGGTGTTCAACGAAATTACCAAGAAGGCGATCCAGGAAGCCTTCTCCAAGCCGGGCGAACTGGACATTGACCGCGTCAATGCCCAGCAGGCCCGTCGCTTCCTCGACCGCGTCGTGGGTTACATGGTCTCGCCGCTGCTGTGGGCGAAGATCGCCCGTGGCCTGTCCGCCGGCCGTGTGCAATCGGTTGCGGTAAAGCTGGTGGTGGAGCGTGAACGCGAGATTCGTGCGTTCAACCCCGAAGAATACTGGGAAGTGCACGCTGACCTGGGCACCGCCAAGGGCAACAACGTGCGCTTTGAAGTGGCCCGCGAGAAAGGCGAGGCCTTCAAGCCGCTCAACGAAGCCCAGGCCATGGCCGCGCTGGAGAAGCTCAAGGCTTCCAGCTACAGCATCGTCAAACGTGAAGACAAGCCCACCAGCAGCAAACCGTCGGCGCCGTTCATCACGTCCACCCTGCAACAGGCTGCGAGCAACCGCCTGGGCTTCGGGGTGAAGAAGACCATGATGATGGCCCAGCGTCTGTATGAAGCGGGCTACATCACGTATATGCGTACCGACTCCACCAACCTGTCGCAAGACGCGGTGGCGATGGCGCGCACTTATATTGAAAGCGAGTTCGGCAAGAAGTACCTGCCGGAGAAGCCGAACGTCTATAGCAGCAAGGAAGGCGCACAAGAGGCTCACGAAGCGATTCGTCCCTCCGACGCCAACACCGAGCCAAGCAAGCTGAGCGGCATGGAGCGCGACGCTGAGCGCCTCTATGAGCTGATCTGGCGCCAGTTCCTGGCCTGCCAGATGCTGCCGGCGCAATACCTGTCGACGACTGTCAGCGTGGGTGCTGGTGACTTCGAGCTGCGTGCCAAGGGCCGTATCCTCAAGTTCGACGGTTATACCCGCGTAATGCCGCAAATCGCCAAGCCGGGCGACGACGATGTGCTGCCGGACATGGCTCAGGGCGATGTGTTGAAGCTGATCAAGCTCGACCCGTCCCAGCACTTCACCAAGCCGCCGGCGCGTTATTCGGAAGCCAGCCTGGTCAAGGAGATGGAAAAACGCGGTATCGGTCGTCCTTCGACCTATGCGGCGATCATTTCCACCATCCAGGACCGCGGCTACGTCGCCTTGCACAACCGTCGCTTCTACTCGGAAAAGATGGGCGACATCGTCACCGAGCGTCTGTCCGAGAGCTTCTCCAACCTGATGGACTACGGCTTCACCGCCGGCATGGAAGAGAACCTCGATGACGTGGCCCAGGGCGAACGCGACTGGAAAAACGTGCTCGACGAGTTCTACGGCGACTTCAAGAAGAAACTCGAAGTGGCTGAAAGTGCCGAGAACGGCATGCGTGCCAATCAGCCGGTGATGACGGACATTCCGTGCCTCACCTGCGGTCGCCCGATGCAGATTCGTACGGCGTCCACCGGTGTGTTCCTCGGTTGCTCGGGTTACAGTCTGCCGCCAAAAGAGCGCTGCAAGGCCACCGTCAACCTGGTGCCAGGCGATGAAATCGCGGCCGATGACGAGGGTGAGTCCGAGTCGCTGGTATTGCGTGGCAAGCACCGTTGCCCGATCTGCAGCACGGCGATGGACGCCTACCTGCTGGACGAGAAGCACAAGCTGCACATCTGCGGTAACAACCCGGATTGCAACGGCTATGAGATCGAAGAAGGCACTTACCGCATCAAGGGCTACGAAGGTCCGAGCCTGGAATGCGACAAGTGCGGCAGCGAGATGCAGCTCAAGACGGCCGTTTCGGCAAGTTCTTCGGTTGCACCAACCCGACGTGCAAGAACACCCGCAAACTGCTGAAAAGTGGTGACGCGGCGCCGCCGAAGATGGACCCGGTGAAGATGCCTGAACTCAAGTGCGAGAAGGTCAACGACACCTACATCCTGCGTGATGGCGCTTCGGGGCTGTTCCTGGCTGCCAGCCAGTTCCCGAAAAACCGCGAAACCCGTGCTCCGCTGGTGATCGAGATCGTGCCCCACAAGGACGAGATCGATCCGAAGTACCACTTCCTCTGTGAAGCGCCGAAGAAGGACCCGGACGGTCGCCCGTCCGTAATCCGCTACAGCCGCAAGACCAAGGAGCAGTACGTGCAGACCGAAGTGGAAGGCAAGCCTACCGGCTGGAAGGCGTTCTACGACGGTGGCAAGTGGAAGGTCGAGGACAAGCGCCAGGGCGCTTGATTCGCCTGTGAAGGCTATGGCTCTATGTAGGAGCGAGCTCGCTCGCGATGGTCGTTAACGATAACGCGGGAAACCTGACACCCCACGGTGCTCTCAGGTTTTTCGCGAGCAAGCTCGCTCCTACACAGCCAGCATCACGCCTTATTCGTTGTGGAGACTGCCTTCATGGCCAACGAACTCTATACCCGTACCAACCAGAAAATTTACTTCGCGGGTTTGTCCCTGGAAGCCCTTGGCCGTGCCGAGGAAGGAAAGGAGATGAACGCTATCGCGCTGGTACAGGCCGGGCGTGAAGCGGCGCTGTTCCACCTCTATGGCGCCTTGCTTGGCTTGTGCCATGAAATTGCCGGGTTCTATCGCTTGCCTCAGGCCGGCTCACCGCGTGCAGAGATGATCATCAACCGTGACGTGCTGGAGACCATGGCCATCCCTGAGTTGGCCGAGTTGGTTGAGATGGCGCAGAGCCCGGACAGCTGGCTGGCCCGATTGCTGGTAGCCCACGCCGATATGTTTCAGCCTCCACGGGTGAAACACACCCCCAAAGGCGATGTGACCCAGCCGCTGATCGTGGCCGTGAGCCTGGACGATGAAGGGCCTGAGCCATTAAGCCGAGAGGAGCTGGAAAGCTGGAGGCAGGAGTTGAAGAAACTGGCCATTCGGTTTCGGGATGGATTGAACGAGTGCTGAGTTAAGTCGGGCACCATTCATCAAGCCGTAAAGAAAGCTGTCCAGATCCTGAGCGAGGCCGCGCTGATGACTGATATAATGCCGGCCTTTCGTGGAGAACAGACTTTTATGCCAACGTCCTTTCTGGAAATTGTTGAATTGCCCGACGGCCGAATCGAGCTGCGCCGGGCTGAGGACGAGGGTTCTCTGGTTATTTTGGATTTTTCCGAAGACGCAAAAGCGTTCCTGCAAGGCCAGCACGTGGAAGTGGCAAAAGCCATGCTGAGCGTCGGTGTGCAAATGGCAGGGCGCCTGGCTGAAGGCGAGCCGGAGAAAGAAGACGGTTCGCGGATTCTTCACTGAGTCCGTTTGTCGGCTTTTTGTAAGGTTCAATCGTGCAGATCGGCTTCTCAATCCTGAAGAAGCCTTGCGTCATGGCGGACACTGATAACCGTCAATTATCCGCGCATCGTTTTATCCCAACCGAATGTTCAAGCTCTGTGCATCGCCCGTACGTGCGGCGCTGATCAGTTGTTGCCTGGCCGCTGTGGTCAGTGGGTTCAGCCAACTGACCACCGTATGGCTACGGCCCAGGCGCAAGGCTTCGCAGGTCAACTGCTGGGCACTTTGGGCTCCGCGGGGTTGCAGCAACAGAATGCGTTCGCGGTTCAGGCCTGCGTCCCGCAGCCAGGCCTGGGTCAGGCTGGACGGTGGGGCGATCAGCGTCAGCCAGCGTGCATCCTGTTCCTCGCTCAATTCGCGAAGGATCGGCGCCAGCAGGCTCAGGCAGCTCCCGGCAGCACCGCGCAACGACAGTTCACTGAACGCCTCAGGTTCGGCGCTCCAGGGCGCTTCGACCGTTTCCTTGAGGATGGGCGCAAGGGGCTGGGCCATAAAGGCCTCAAACAGCGACAGCTGAGTGTGTTGTGGGGTCTGTAGGAACTGCATGATGCCTCCGTTAGCGGCGAATAACGCCGACGCTCAAGCCTTCAATCACCAGGTCCTGATCCTTCAGGTTCACTTCAATCGGCGCAAACTCAGGGTTCTCGGCCAGTAGCCAGACCTTGCTGCCTTCGCGCTTGAAGCGTTTGACCGTCACTTCATCGCCAATACGGGCGACGACGATCTGGCCATTGCGGGCTTCACGTGTGGTATGGACGGCCAGCAGGTCGCCGTCGAAAATACCCACGTCCTTCATGCTCATGCCGTGGACTCGCAACAGGTAGTCGGCACGGGGATGGAAGAACGTCGGGTTGATATTGCAGGATTCCTCGACGTGCTGTTGCGCCAGGATCGGCGCACCGGCTGCGACCCGCCCGATAATCGGCAGTGTCGACTCGTCGGCCTTGGCTTCGAAGCCAGGGATACGAATGCCCCGTGAGGCACCCGGGGTCATCTCGATCGCACCTTTGCGGGCGAGGGCCTTGAGGTGTTCTTCAGCAGCGTTGGGCGACTTGAATCCCAGTTCCAGCGCAATTTCCGCTCGGGTCGGCGGGTAGCCGTTGTCATCGAGGCAGCGCTTGATAAAAGCCAGAATCTCAGCTTGGCGTGGCGTCAGTTTTAGCATGTTGATCGCTCTGTCTTTTTATACAGTGACTGGGATTATATACAGTGGACTGCGCTTGGCAATCACCGTTTTCAGTCACTCCGCTGGACGGTCGTTTGTCATACGTCCTACAGGCTGTAAACAGCACTGCCTACAGACCTTGGCGAATGTGATTAAATGGCCATGAAATCGGTGACCGACCAGCCGCAAAGCGACCTGCAGGCTTGACAAGACACAGCTTGAAACGTATGTTTCAAACAAGTGTTTGTCAGGCGGAGTAGCCATGGCCCAGTCGGAAACCGTTGAACGCATTCTCGATGCTGCCGAGCAGTTGTTCGCGGAAAAAGGATTTGCTGAAACCTCATTGCGGCTGATCACCAGCAAGGCCGGGGTCAACCTGGCAGCAGTGAACTATCACTTCGGCTCCAAGAAGGCGCTGATCCAGGCCGTGTTCTCTCGGTTCCTGGGGCCTTTCTGTATCAGCCTCGACCGTGAGCTGGAGCGTCGCCAGGCCAAGCCTGAAAACAAGCCAAGCCTGGAAGACCTGCTGGAAATCCTCGTAGAACAAGCCCTGGTGGTCCAGCCTCGCAGCGGCAACGACCTGTCGATCTTCATGCGCCTGTTGGGCCTGGCATTCAGCCAGAGCCAGGGTCACCTGCGTCGCTACCTGGAAGACATGTACGGCAAGGTGTTCCGCCGCTATATGTTGCTGGTCAACGAAGCCGCACCGCGTATTCCGCCGATCGAGCTGTTCTGGCGCGTGCACTTCATGCTCGGTGCCGCGGCGTTCAGCATGTCCGGGATCAAGGCCCTGCGTGCGATTGCCGAGACCGACTTTGGCGTGAACACCTCCATCGAGCAGGTGATGCGCCTGATGGTGCCGTTTCTCGCTGCCGGCATGCGTGCCGAAACCGGCGTTACCGACCAGGCCATGGCCGCCGCCCAGTTGCGTCCCCGCAGCAAGTCGGTACCGGTACCGGCCAAGGTTTAACCCCGTCCGGGTGTGCGCGGCCGCTTGCATCCGCTAAGCTAGCCGCCCATGCCGATTTCAGCTATTTACCCACAGCCCGTTGCTCCCGCTGAGCGTCCGTTTCCAGGTTCAATCCTGGCGATGCGATCTCGTGAGGGCTCCGGGCTGCGCGCGTTATTTAAGGAAGCTTTATGACCCAAGCCCTGCAAGGCTCTTTGATGGTGGACGTCGCCGGTACCTGGCTGACGGCTGAAGATCGCCACTTGTTGCGCCAGCCCGAGGTGGGCGGCCTGATCATTTTTGCGCGCAACATCGAGCACCCGCGCCAGGTGCGTGAGTTGAGCGCCGCGATTCGCGCCGTGCGCCCGGACCTGCTGCTGGCGGTCGATCAGGAAGGCGGCCGCGTTCAGCGCTTGCGCCAGGGGTTCGTCCGCCTGCCGGCGATGCGCGCCTTGGCCGACAACCCGAATGCCGAGCAACTGGCCGAGCAGTGCGGCTGGATCATGGCGACAGAAGTGCTGGCAGTCGGCCTGGACCTGAGCTTCGCGCCGGTGCTGGACCTCGATTACCAGCGCAGCGCAGTCGTGGGCACGCGCGCATTCGAAGGCGACCCCGAGCGTGCCGCCGTGCTTGCCGGTGCCTTTATCCGCGGGATGAACAGCGCCGGCATGGCGGCCACCGGCAAACACTTCCCCGGTCACGGCTGGGCTGAAGCCGATTCCCACGTCGCCATTCCCAATGACGAGCGCAGCCTGGAGCAGATTCGCGCCAATGACCTGGTGCCTTTCGCACGCCTGAGCAAGCAGTTGGCGGCCGTCATGCCGGCCCACGTGATTTATCCACAGGTCGACGCGCAACCAGCCGGCTTTTCCCGGCGCTGGCTGCAGGACATCCTGCGCGGTGAGTTGCAGTTCGACGGGGTGATCTTCAGTGACGACCTGTCGATGGCGGGTGCCCATGTGGTCGGTGATGCTGCGAGCCGTATCGAGGCTGCGTTGACTGCCGGTTGCGACATGGGGTTGGTGTGCAACGACCGCGCGGCCGCTGAATTGGCCCTGAGTGCTGCCCAGCGCATGAAGGTCACACCATCGGCGCGTATCGCGCGGATGCGGGGCCAAGCGGTGGCTTCGACCGAGTACAAGCAGGATCCGCGTTGGCTGGCGGCGTTGGGTGCGCTGCGAGATGCTCAATTGATTGATTAAGACCGCGTCGCGTCCATCGCAGGCGAGCCAGCTCCCACAGGGAAATGCATTCCAAATGTGGGAGCGGGCTTGCCCGCGATGGCGATCTTAATGTCAGCGCTTTTCCTGCTTGTGCGGCAACGGCGCAAACAACGCCTCGATATCCTCATTCCCCAGCTTCCAATCCCCCGTCGTCCGCCCATCCAGAACGCCCGCCGCCAGATCAGACTTTTCCTTCTGCAAATGCTGGATCTTCTCTTCCACGGTGCCCCGGGCAATCATCTTGTAGACGAACACCGGCTTCTCCTGGCCAATACGATACGCACGGTCGGTCGCCTGGTTTTCCGTGGCCGGGTTCCACCACGGGTCGTAGTGAATCACCGTGTCGGCTTCCGTCAGGTTAAGCCCGACGCCACCGGCCTTCAGGCTGATCAGGAATATCTGCAGCTTGCCGCTCTGGAAGTCTTTCACCGGCGTGCGCCGATCCCGGGTTTGCCCGGTCAACAGCGCATAGGCAACGCCACGTTTCTTCAGCTCTGCTTCGATCAGGCTCAGCATCGAGGTGAACTGGGAAAACAGCAAAATCCTGCGGCCTTCGGCAAACAACTCTTCGAGCATCTCCATCAAGCTGTCGAGCTTGCCCGAGCTGCTGCCCTTCGCCGGCAATGTCGCATCATTGACCAGGCGTAAATCACAGCACACTTGGCGCAACTTGAGCAGCGCTTCCAGGATGATGATCTGGCTGCGGGCCACGCCTTTGCGGGTGATCTCGTCGCGGACTTTCTTGTCCATCGCCAGGCGCATGGTCTCGTACACGTCGCGCTGGGCTTCGTTGAGGTCGACCCAATGAATGATCTCGGTCTTGGGCGGCAACTCCGTCGCCACCTGCTCCTTGGTACGGCGCAACAGGAACGGCTTGATCCGACCATTAAGGTGCTGCAATCGCACATCGCTGCCGCGTTTTTCGATTGGCACGCGGTAATCGCGGTTGAAGCTCTTCACATCTCCCAACCAGCCTGGCAGCAGGAAGTGGAACAGCGACCACAGCTCGCCCAAGTGGTTTTCCAGCGGTGTACCGCTGAGGCACAGGCGTTGGCGGGCGTTCAGCTCGCGGGCCGCTTGGGCGGCCTTGCTGTTGGGGTTCTTGATGTACTGCGCTTCGTCGAGGATCAGCACGTGCAAGGGTAGGGCAGCCAGTTGCTCGATGTCCTTGGGCAGCAGGGCGTAGGTGGTCAGCAGCAGGTCGTAGTCCTGCAACTGAGGGAAATGTTTCTTACGCCCGGCGCCGTACAACGCCAATACTTTGAGCTGCGGTGTGAAGTGTGCCGCTTCGTCGAGCCAGTTCGGGATCAGGCTGGTGGGCATCACCACCATGCACGGCCGGTCGAGGCGCCCGGCGATTTTCTCGCTGAGAATATGCGCCAGGGTTTGCAGGGTTTTGCCCAGGCCCATGTCGTCCGCAAGAATCCCGCCGACGTCGAGCTGGCGCAGCGACTGCATCCAGCTCAGGCCTTCCAGTTGGTAAGGTCGCAACGTCGCGTTCAAGCCTTCAGGCGCCTCGCAGCTGAAATCCTTGATGTCCCGCAATCGCTGGGCGAAGTTGCGGATCTTTTCGCCGCCTTCCCATTGCAGCGGCAAGTCTTCCAGCGGGTTCAGGCGAATGGCATCGGCCTTGGCCAGGCGCAGTGCGGTGGTGCCGGGCTCTTGCAGATAGAACTCGCCCAGGGTCGCCAGCACCGGTTTCAGCCGGCCGTAAGGCAGTGCCACTTGCAGCGGGCCGTGGCCGTTGGGCAGGCCGGGAATGTTCACCAGGATCAGTTCGTCATCGCGGCGCCGGGCGAGTTTTTCCGGGTTGAGGATCTCGGTGTGGGAGCGCATCAGGTTCAGCAGGATCGGCAGCAGACTCAGGCGTTCGCCGTTGACGATGATCCCCAGTTCCAGGTCGAACCAGTCACGCTCCGGCACTTCGTCGACGCTGGCGTACCAGTCGTCGACGGCGCTCAGGTCGAAGCCGAAATCTTCATCGATCTGTAGTTCCCAGCCCTGGGCGCGCAGGTTCGGCGAGGCATTCAGGGTGAAGTTCAGCCACGCGCTGTCGTTGACCATCTCGAACAGCTCACCGGCGCTTTCCGGCAGGGCCTTGCTCTGGCGCGTGGCGATCTTGAAGCCCAGCAGGCGCAGTTGTTCGCGGAACTGCTGCTCTACCTCGGGGTGGCGCTTGATCCGCAGGCTCTGCTGTTCCTGACGCACGATAATGTCGGCGTTCTTCTGGCCGCTGACGTAGTTGCCCAGATAGTTGAAGGACAACGCCGCGCGGTGCTGGATATAACGCTGCATCTTGCCGTTGCGCGGTTCGAAGGCGCTGAATTCGATACTCGCCAGCCATAGGCGCGGCACCGGTTGTACGTCTTCCATCACCACTTGCGGCAATACCACGCGGTTATCCAGCACCGCCTGGAGCTTCTCCAGCAACTCGGCATCCTGGGCCGCCGCCGGGTAGGCCAGGGTTTCCTGGACCTTGAGCAGCACCGCCGCGATGTGTTTGCAGTTGGTGTGCACGGGGCAGGTGCAGCGGTTGTCCACCAGGATCAACGTGCCCTTGGCGGATTCGCGCAGCGAGATGGTCTGGCGGTAGACGTTGCCGCCCGAGCCTTCGCAACTGGCAATGATGGTGCTGTCGCCGGACTCGACGATGCGCACACGGTTTTCCAGGGCGTAGCGTCGGCCGCGCTCAAGGCTTTGCTCTTTAAAGCGATTGGCCCACGAAGGGGCCAGGGGTTTGGTCAACGACGACGTCAGGGGCATGGTGCTGGATCAGTCCTGGACGTCGGGCGGTGGTGCGCTGGGCGGCTTGGCGGTCAGCGAAGTGATCTTGATCAGCAGGGCGAGGTGGCCGCCGTCCAGGTAGTTGAGCTGGTTGTTCTTGGTGCGCACGTCTTGCTGGCTGAGGTGTTCGCTGGCAATGACACTGCCGTTGGCGTCGAACTGGTTGACCCAGAAGTCGGCGTCGATATCGGTAAAGCGCCCGAGCTGCAGGCTCAGGGTACCTTCGATGGGGAACTGGCCGAACTGTTCCTGGCCGTCGCTGATGGCCAGCTTCACCGGTTGTTCACCGAGGTTCTGATCCCAGGCCCGGTGCAGCAACACGGTGTAGTTATTGTCGGCACTGAGCTTGTCGACGATGTTGCCCAGCCGCGGCGGGCTCATTTTGTCGGCCGGCAGGCGAGGGGCGCCCGCGTCCCAGTCTTCCGGCGCCGCACGACTATTGATCACCGGCTCGGCGTTCTGGCGCACCAGGATCATCTCCACCAGGTACGGGCTGTCGGCAAACGCCGAAGGCGCAACGACCACCAACAACAAGCTCAAAATGCGGAACAGGCGCATTGGGGCGTCCTTCAAGCAGATTTCGGGATGAGGCGCTCAAACAGCGCCTCCAGTGTATTAAAGCGTTCTTCGGCGCGTTCCATCGGCACCATGAATTTGAACAGCGTAGCCCCTTCGAACTTGTAGCGATTGGGCTGGCCCTGAATCAGCTTGATCAGCACCAGTGGGTCCACCGGCGTCTGCGCTTCGAACTCGATACGCCCACCTTGCGGCCCGGCGTCGACCTTCTTGATGCCCAGTTGCTCGGCCTGCAATTTGAGCAGGGTCAGGCGTACCAGGTTCTTGGTCGGTTCCGGCAACAGGCCGAAACGGTCGATCATCTCCACTTGCAGGTCCTTGAGACCGTCTTCGTCGGTGGCCGAGGCGATGCGCTTGTACAGGATCAGCCGCGCATGTACATCCGGCAGGTAGTCTTCGGGAATCAATGCCGGCAAGCGCAGGTTGATTTCCGGGCCGCCACCCAGCGGTTGGTCGAGGTTCGGTTGCTCGCCCTTGCGGATGGCTTTTACTGCCCGCTCGAGCATTTCCATGTAAAGGGTGAAACCCACGGCCTGGATCTGCCCGCTCTGGCCATCCCCCAGCAGTTCACCGGCACCACGGATTTCCAGGTCGTTGGTGGCCAGCACAAAGCCGGCGCCAAGGTCCTGGGTGTTGGCTATCGCTTCCAGGCGCTTCTCGGCGTCGGAAGTGATCTGCTGGCGCGGCGGCGTCAGCAAATAGGCGTACGCCTGGTGGTGACTGCGCCCAACCCGGCCGCGCAGCTGGTGCAGCTGGGCCAGGCCGAACTTGTCGGCGCGCTCGATGATGATGGTGTTGGCGCTCGGCACGTCGATGCCGGTCTCGATGATGGTCGAGGCGATCAGCACGTTGAAGCGCTTGTGGTAGAAGTCGCTCATCACCTGTTCGAGTTCGCGTTCGCGCATCTGCCCGTGGCCGATGGCGATCCGCGCTTCCGGTACCAGTTCGGCGAGGTCGGCGGCGCATTTCTCGATGGTTTTCACATCGTTGTGCAGGTAGTACACCTGGCCGCCACGCAGCAACTCACGCAGCAGGGCTTCCTTGACCGTGCTTTTGTTCTGCTCCATGACGAAGGTGCGCACCGACAAACGCCGCGCCGGCGGCGTGGCGATGATCGACAGGTCACGCATGCCCGACACTGCCATGTTCAGCGTGCGCGGGATCGGCGTGGCGGTGAGGGTCAGGATGTCGACTTCACTGCGCAGGGCCTTGAGCTGTTCCTTCTGACGAACACCGAAGCGGTGTTCTTCGTCGATGATCACCAGCCCGAGGTTCTTGATCTTCACGTCATCCGACAGCAGCTTGTGAGTGCCGATGACAATGTCGATCTTGCCTTCTGCCAGGTCGGCGATGGCTGCGTTCACTTCCTTGGCCGACTTGAAGCGGCTCATCACTTCCACGGTCACCGGCCAGTCGGCAAAGCGGTCGCGGAAGCTGTTGTAGTGCTGCTGCGCGAGCAGGGTGGTCGGCACGAGGATCGCCACTTGGCGGCCACCATGCACCGCGATAAAGGCCGCGCGCATCGCCACTTCGGTCTTGCCGAAGCCCACGTCGCCGCACACCAGGCGGTCCATCGGCTTGGGCGCCAGCATGTCGGCGCGCACGGCGTCGATGGTGGTTTGCTGGTCCGGGGTTTCTTCGAAGGCGAAGCCCGCGCTGAAGGTGGCGTAGTCGGCTTTCGGGTCGGCAAAGGCATAACCTTCACGGGCGGCGCGGCGGGCATAGATATCGAGCAGCTCGGCAGCCACGTCGCGTACCTGTTCGGCGGCCTTGCGCTTGGCTTTCTGCCAGGTCTCGGAGCCGAGGCGGTGCAACGGCGCGAGGGCGTCGTCGCTGCCGGTGTAGCGGGCGATCAGGTGCAGGTTGGCCACGGGCACGTAGAGCTTGGCGCCCTCGGCGTATTCCATGGTGAGGAATTCAGCCACCTGGTTATCGATCTCCAGGGTCTGCAGGCCCAGGTAACGGCCCACACCGTGGTCGATATGCACCACCGGCGCGCCTTCGCGCAGTTCGGTGAGGTTCTTGATCACTGCATCATTGTTGGCGTCGGCGCGTTTTTCGCGACGGCGACGCTGCATCACCCGCTGACCGAACAGCGGGCTCTCGGCAATCAGTGCCAGGGCCGGGTCGTCCAGCAGCAAGCCTTCGTCCAGCGGCGCGATGGTGATCGCCAGGCGATCCTTGCTCGCGACAAAGTCCGGCCAGCTATCGACGGTTTTCGGCCGCAGCTTCAGGCGTTCCAGCAACTCCAGCAGCACCTCGCGGCGCCCGGCGGACTCGGCGGTAAACAGCACGCGGCCGGGAAAGTCACCGAGGAAATTCGACAGCGCTTCCAGTGGCTGGTTGGCCTTGGCTTCAATCGCCAGGTTCGGCAGTGCTTGCGCTGGGAAGCGCTCGCGGCCGGCGCCGGCGTCCACGTCCTGTTGGCTGGCGACTACGCGCGGCCAGTTTTTCAGGCGGGCAAAGCAGTCTTCCACCGGCAGGAACAGTTCGGCCGGTGGTAATAAAGGACGGGACGGGTCGACGCGGCGTTCTTCATAACGGTTGCGTACGTCATTCCAGAAGTTCTCCGCCGCCTGTTCGATGCCCGGCAGCGAGAACACTTGGGTGTCCTGGGGCAGGTAATCGAAGAGGGTCGAGGTTTCGTCGAAGAACAGCGGCAGGTAGTACTCGATACCGGCGGGGGTAATCCCGCTGCTCAAGTCCTGGAAGATCGGGCAGCGGCGGAAGTCCACGTCAAAGCGCTCGCGGAAACGCGCCTTGAAGCGCGTGACCGCATCTTTTTGCAGCGGAAACTCCCGGGCCGGCAGCAGCTTGACCGAGTCGACCTTGTCGATGGAGCGCTGGTTTTCCGGATCGAAAGTACGCAGGGTTTCGATTTCGTCGTCGAACAGGTCGATCCGGTAAGGCAGTTTGCTGCCCATCGGGAACAGGTCGATCAGCGCGCCACGCACCGCGAACTCACCGTGCTCGTACACCGTGTCGACGCAGCGATAGCCACTGGCCTCAAGCCGGGTGCGCATCTGTTCCACGTCGAGCTTCTGGCCGATATCCAGCACCAGGCTGCTGCCCAGCAGAAACTTGGTCGGCGCCAGGCGATGCAGGGCCGTGGTGATCGGCACCACCAGCACGCCGTGGGCCAGTTCCGGCAAGCGGTACAGGCTGGCGATGCGCTGGGAAATAATGTCCTGGTGCGGCGAGAACAGATCGTAGGGCAGGGTTTCCCAGTCCGGAAAATGCAATACCGGCAAATCGGGGGCGAAGAAACTCAGCTCCTGTTCCAGCCGCTCGGCACTTTGGCTGTCGGCGGTGAGCAGCAGGGTAAAGCGCTTGGCAGCGCTGGCAGCCTCGGCAATGGCCAGGCTGAGGGCGGCACCGGGCAGATTGCCCCAGTGCTGTTTACCTGCCGCGGCAGGGAGAAGCGGTAGACGCAGAACGGGCACGGAAGGTTGAGCTCCAAGCGTTGCGACAAAGTCGGTAATTGTAACGGCCCGGAGTGCCGCCTGTCAGTTGCTGACTGAGCCTATTACGGTTTGTAGGAAATGTAGTGGCTAAGACAAACAAAGGTGCCTTTTGACTCATTATGTAGTGCCGAAATCGGTGTATGTTTCGGAGGGTTACGGACACTTTGTCACAATGGCCCAGAAGGGGGTGCGCTGGAAGCCACGTATTTACTGGGCTCCAGCGGGGCGATATTTTTTTGCAAGGGGTTTTGTTGCGGGTCGCGCATTGCTCCGAGGGCAGTCGGGCGGCATAATGTAGCCCCTTTTTTCTGCCCCTACATGTGGAAGGTTCCCGTGACTCAGAAGCCCGACCAGTGTCTTGGTGAATGGATCGACCGTGAAGCACTCGCTGAAGCGATGATTCCGCTTATCGGTCAGCTCTACCGCAATAACAACGTGGTGAGCTCGATCTATGGCCGCAGCCTGATCAACCAATCAGTCATCGCGATTCTCAAGGCTCATCGCTTTGCTCGCCATCGTTCCGCCGACGACAGCGAACTCTCCGTCCACGAAACATTCCCCCTGCTTAAAGCCATGAGCGAGCTCAAGCTCGGCGCGGCCTCGGTAGACCTGGGCAAGCTGGCCTACAAATTCCGCAAGGAAGGCGCTGGCCGTACCGCCGAGCAGTTCGTGCGTGAAGAAATGGCCGACGTGGTTGGCCAGCAAAACGCTGCTGCCCGCAAAGGCACCGACGTTGTGCTGTACGGCTTCGGTCGTATCGGCCGCCTGCTGGCGCGCATCCTGATCGAAAAAACCGGTGGCGGCGACGGCCTGCGTCTGCGTGCCATCGTGGTGCGTAAAGGTGCAGAAAACGACCTGACCAAACGCGCCAGCCTGCTGCGTCGCGACTCGGTACACGGTCCGTTCAACGGCACCATCGTCATCGACGAAGAAAACAACACCATCACCGCCAACGGTAACCTGATCCAGGTGATCTACGCGAAGAACCCGTCTGAGGTGGATTACACCCAGTACGGCATCAAGGACGCACTGCTGGTGGACAACACCGGTGTGTGGCGTGATGCCGAGGGCCTGGGCCAGCACCTGGCGTGCCCGGGTATCGACCGCGTTGTCCTGACGGCGCCTGGCAAGGGCAAGCTGAAGAACATCGTGCACGGCATCAACCACGGTGAAATCACCGCTGACGACAAGATCGTGTCCGCCGCTTCCTGCACCACCAACGCCATCGTGCCGGTGCTGAAAGCCGTGAACGACAAGTTCGGCATCGTTAACGGTCACGTTGAAACGGTTCACTCGTACACCAACGACCAGAACCTGATCGACAACTTCCACAAGGGCGATCGCCGTGGCCGTAGCGCCGCGCTGAACATGGTAATCACCGAGACCGGTGCTGCCACCGCTGCTGCCAAGGCCCTGCCTGAGTTGGCCGGCAAGCTGACCGGTAACGCGATCCGTGTGCCGACGCCGAACGTGTCGATGGCCATTCTCAACCTGAACCTTGAGAAAGCCGCCACCCGTGAAGAGATGAACGAGTACCTGCGCTACATGGCGCTGCACTCCGATCTGCATAAGCAAATCGACTTCGTCAACTCGCAGGAAGTGGTGTCCACCGACTTCGTTGGTTCGCGCCACGCCGGTGTGGTGGACGCTGAAGCGACCATTACCCAGGATAACCGCGTTGTTCTGTACGTCTGGTACGACAACGAGTTCGGTTACAGCTGCCAGGTGGTTCGTGTGATGGAAGACATGGCCGGGGTTAACCCGCCAGCATTCCCGCGCTAAGCATCAGCGGTAAATGAAAAAGCCCCGACTGGTTCGGGGCTTTTTTATGTCTGTTGTTTTTGAGTTGCTTGCACCGGCCTCATCGCAGGCAAGCCAGCTCCCACATTTTGATTTGTGAATACATTTCAAATGTGGGAGCGGGCTTGCTCGCGAAAGCGGCCTATCAAGCGCCGCCGACTATCGAAGCCTGCGCGGTACGCAGTTCATGCCGGTTGCCCTTGAACAGGATCAATGTGGCGATCAAGCCCAGCACTGCCGCGCCGCTCAGCCAGATGCCCGGTGCCGCCTTGTTGTCCAGCACGTGGATCAGGTAGGTGCAGGCCGCCGGAGTAAAGCCGCCAAAGGTCGCCGTCGCCAGGCTGTAGGCCAGGGAGAAACCGGTGGTGCGCACTTCTACCGGCATGATTTCGGTCAGTGCTACAACCATCGCGCCGTTGTACGAGCCATACAGGAACGACAGCCAGAGCAGCACGATCAACAGATGGCTGAAGCTTGGGTTGGCCACCAGCCAGGACAGCGCTGGATAAGCGGTGAGGATCGCCAGAATAGTCGCCCCCAGCAGCAAGGGTTTACGCCCGATCTTGTCGGACACCGCACCCATCACCGGCAGCCAGATGAAGTTGGAGATGCCGACGCACACGGTTACCAGCAACGCGTCGAAATCCGACAGGTGCAATTCGGCCTTGCCGAAGGTCGGGGTGTAGGCGGTGATCAGGTAGAACGACACGGTGGTCATCACCACCAGCGCCATGCCGGCGATCACGATGCCGAAGTTCTGGCCGATCGAACGGACGATTTCCTGCAGGGTAGGGCGGTGTTTACGCGCCTGGAATTCCGGGGTTTCTTCCAGGGAGCGACGAATCACGAAGATCACCGGCACGATCAGGCAGCCGATCAGGAACGGCACGCGCCAGCCCCAGTCACCCATTTCTTCCGGGCTGAGCCAGTGGTTCAGGCCCACACCCAACAGACCGGCGAATACCACGGCGGCTTGCTGGCTGGCGGACTGCCAGCTGACGAAGAAGCCTTTGCGGCCTGGAGTGGCGATTTCCGCCAGGTACACCGATACGCCGCCCAGTTCGACACCGGCGGAGAAACCTTGCAACAAGCGGCCGAACAGCACCAGCAACGGCGCCGCGACGCCCAAGGTCGCGTACCCGGGAACGCAGGCAATCAGGATGGTGCCGGCGGCCATCAGCGCCAGGGTGATGACCAGGCCCTTTTTACGGCCGTGACGGTCAATGTAGGCACCGAGGAAAATCGCGCCCAGCGGACGCATCAGGAACCCCGCACCAAAAGTCGCCAGGGACAGCATCAGGGACGCGAAAGCGCTGTCGGTGGGGAAAAATGTCTTGGCAATGGCCGTGGCGTAAAAGCCGTAGACCATGAAGTCGAACATCTCAAGGAAGTTACCGCTGACAACGCGAAAGATCGCCTTGCCCTTGCCCGTTGTAGTGGACATGTCATGCACTCATTTTGGCTATCTTGTTAGTAATCCCTGGTCGCAACCGTCCTTGCTGTTGAAGCTCTGGCACGAGGCTGGCGCTGAACAGTTTTGTAACGATATGTGTATAAGCCACCACAGGCAACAAAAAACCGATAGCAAGCTGGCAAATTGCCGCAGGCCTCCGGGTGATGAAAATCCAATGTGGGAGCGGGCTTGCTCGCGAAAACGGTGTGTCAGTCAGCTGATGAGCCGCTGATACACCGCACTCGCGAGCAAGCCAGCCCCCACAGGGTTTTTGCGATCAGTTGAGGAGGGTGTTTCGCAGGCTGTCGGACAAGCCTTTTGGTGCCAGCCAGATTCCCAGGTAAGCCTTGGCCAATTCGTCATTGTGGCTGCTGAATACCACGCTGCCGTTGATTTCCAGGTTCAGGCCGCGCTGAGGCTGGAAGTCCAGCGCGTAACGGTCGCCGCTGCGGATGTCGCGAAAGCTTTTGTGCAATTGCTCCAGTTCAGGTTTCAGGCGGGCGAGGGCGGCGGGCGTTTGCTGGCGTTCAAGGGTGGCGGTGGCGGCCTTGATGACATCGTTGCGGTCGATATCGCGAAAGTAATACAGCTCCAGGCGCAGGTCTTTTTGCCGGTCCAGGGCCTGTTTGGCGCTCAAGTCAGCTTGGGCGAACAGTGCGGCTGCATACACATCTGCCCACAGATAGGTCAGGACGGCCTGGTTTTTCAGCACCAGTTGATGAGATTGCGCCGGAAAATCGGCTTGTTTGAGACGCTCAGCCTCATTCGCTAGCACGGGGACCGAAAACATCAGCAATAAACAAACAATCACATGTCGCATAATGGCCCGTCCTGAAAGGTGCGTGCCTACAGGTTAATTCAATAACGAACGCTGTGTAGTAAAGGCAAAACTGGCCTACGACGCGACCAAGGGTTAATGTGCGCGGCGTTGAGCCTTCTATAGACTGTGCCCCGGCTCACACACTTGAGCCACATTGATCCTTCATGACCGCTGGCCGCGGCATGATTTAGCCAGGCGCCCAACCGTGCGTCCTGGCCTGTTCTGAGGAGTACGCATGGCTGTCTACAACTACGACGTAGTGGTACTGGGTTCCGGCCCAGCTGGAGAAGGTGCGGCGATGAACGCCGCCAAAGCAGGGCGCAAGGTGGCGATGGTCGATAGCCGTCGCCAGGTCGGCGGTAACTGCACCCACCTGGGTACCATCCCGTCCAAGGCCTTGCGTCACTCGGTGCGCCAGATCATGCAGTTCAACACCAACCCGATGTTCCGGGCCATTGGTGAGCCGCGCTGGTTCTCGTTCCCGGACGTGCTCAAGAGCGCTGAAAAAGTCATTTCCAAGCAGGTTGCATCGCGTACCGGCTTCTATGCCCGTAACCGCGTCGACCTGTTCTTCGGCACCGGCAGCTTCGCCGACGAGCAAACCGTCGAAGTGGTCTGCGCCAACGGCGTGGTCGAGAAGCTGGTAGCCAAGCACATCATCATTGCCACCGGGTCGCGTCCGTATCGCCCGGCGGATATCGATTTCCACCACCCGCGTATCTACGATAGCGACACCATCCTCAGCCTGGGTCATACCCCGCGCAAACTGATCATCTATGGCGCCGGCGTGATCGGCTGTGAATACGCCTCGATCTTCAGCGGCCTGGGTGTATTGGTCGAGCTGGTGGATAACCGCGACCAGTTGCTGAGCTTCCTCGACTCGGAAATTTCCCAGGCGTTGAGTTACCACTTCAGCAACAACAACATCACTGTGCGCCACAACGAAGAGTACGAGCGGGTCGAAGGCCTGGACAACGGCGTGATCCTGCACCTGAAATCCGGCAAGAAGATCAAGGCCGACGCCTTGCTGTGGTGCAACGGCCGTACCGGCAACACCGACAAGCTGGGCATGGAAAACATCGGTGTGAAGGTCAACAGCCGTGGCCAGATCGAAGTCGACGAGAACTACCGCACCTGCGTGACCAACATCTACGGTGCCGGTGACGTGATCGGCTGGCCAAGCCTGGCCAGTGCCGCCCATGACCAGGGCCGCTCGGCCGCTGGCAGCATTGTCGACAACGGCAGCTGGCGCTACGTCAACGACGTGCCGACCGGGATCTACACGATTCCCGAGATCAGCTCCATCGGCAAGAACGAGCATGAACTGACCAAGGCCAAGGTGCCTTATGAAGTCGGCAAGGCGTTCTTCAAGAGCATGGCGCGTGCGCAGATCGCCGGTGAGCCCCAGGGCATGCTGAAGATTCTGTTCCACCGCGAGACGCTGGAAGTGCTCGGCGTGCATTGCTTCGGCTATCAAGCGTCGGAGATCGTGCACATCGGCCAGGCGATCATGAACCAGCCGGGTGAGCAAAATACCCTCAAGTATTTCGTCAACACCACGTTCAACTACCCGACCATGGCTGAAGCCTATCGGGTAGCGGCCTACGACGGCCTCAACCGGCTTTTTTGAGCGGCTCCGGCCGGTGGCCTGAGCCGGCCGGGGAGACCGATTTCAGTAATTCCCGAGGGTGGCAGTGGCCAAACCGGGAAAGTCTGTAATCAGGCTATCTACGCCGAAGTCGGCGAGCCTGCGCATCAGCGCGGGTTCGTTGACCGTCCACACGGACACGTGCAAACCCTGGCGCTGGGCTTTTTCCAGACGTTCAGGGGTGCACAACGTCCAGTTCAACGCCAGAATCTCACAGCCATAGTTGGCCGCGACCTTCAACGGGTCGAGCCAGGCGTATTCGGCTACCAGTCCGCGGGACAGGTCCGGAGTGAGGTCCAGCGCTGCTTTCAACACTTCCCGCGAGCTTGAGGTCACGGTGACCTTGTCCATCAGCCCGAAACGCTGAGCCATTTCCCGGATCGCCAGCACGGTGGTTGCCGCGCGGGTGCGCGATGCGCTTTTGACTTCCAGTTGCCAGTGGTCGAAATCGCATTTTTCGAACAACTCTTCCAGGCGTGGGATCGGGCAGGGGTTGACCCAGCCCGGGCCGCCTTTGCGCGCGTCCATCTTCACCAGGTCGGCGGCCGAATACTCGACGACCTTGCCGCGCCGGTCGGTGGTGCGCTTGAGCGTCGGGTCGTGAATGACCATCAGCTCGCCGTCCATGGACAGGTGCAAATCCAGTTCGCAACGGCGCACGCCGTGCTTGAGGCATTCCTGGAAGCTGGTCAGGGTGTTTTCCGGTGCTTCGCCTTTGGCACCGCGGTGGCCATAAATCAGGGTCACAGTTGCTCCTTTACGCCAGGATTGCTGGCTGGATGGATGACGCGACGCGCCATTCAGTGTTCGTATTCAGGTGTCGGATTCGTCGCTTTTTTCCCGCGCCAGACGCCGTTCCTGGGCCTGTTTCTGCAGGATATAGCGCGCCAGCAACTGGCGTTGGGCATCGGTCATGGCTTCGAATTCCGTGCCTATTTCGAAGCCGCCGGGCTTGGCGTCGCAATGGGTGACCTTGGCCCGCAGCAACAGGCCGAGGGCTTGCGGCATCAGCACCAGCTTGACCGCCAGGTGGCTGTCGGGCTGGATCGCCGTGGGGTTCAGGAACTCGATGCCGCCTTCGGAGATGACCACGGGTTGCGGCGTACCGATCTCGCCCAGTAGGCTTTGCGCCATGATCTGGCTGAGCAAATCCATGCGTTTGTTCTGCACTTTGAGGAAGGCGGCCAGGGTTCGGTCCCGTTCGCCGATCTGGCGCAGCAGGTGCTGGGATTCGAATTCACTCAGGTGCAACTCGCTGAGCAGATTGAACAGCGGCGAATCATCCAGCAACACTTCCTTGCTCAGCGCTTCCGGGCCCGACAGCGGGGTAATTTCCAGTGCGATCATGTCCTCGATACGGTAGTATTCGCGGCGATCTTCTTCATCTAATGTCGACATGGCGAACCCAAGGCAGCGGTGATGGTCTGAGTGTAAAGCTGCTTACCTGACCCCGCCACAAGGACGTCTTCTTTTCCTCCGAACAAGCCCCGACATGTTCAGACCTCTCTTCGTATTTATTGGCACGCGTTATACCCGTGCAAAACGTCGCAATCATTTTGTGTCGTTCATTTCCTTGACCTCGATGATCGGGCTCGCCCTTGGCGTTGTCGTGATGATCGTGGTGCTGTCGGTGATGAACGGCTTCGATCATGAGATGCGCACCCGCGTGCTGGGCATGGTGCCCCACGCGACCATCGAGTCGGGTGAGCCCATCAGCGACTGGCAAAGCCTGGCCGCCAAGGTCAAGCAGAACCCCAAAGTGCTGGCGGTTGCGCCCTTCACCCAGATGCAGGGCCTGTTGACCAACGACGGCAAGGTGCAGAAAGTCCTGCTCAATGCCATCGACCCGGCGCAGGAACGCAACGTCTCGATCATCGATAACTTCATGCAACAGGGCAAACTGGACGACTTGTCGCCCGGCAGCTTTGGCATCGCTATCGGCGACAAGGCTGCGGCCAAGCTCGGCGTGGGCATCGGCGACAAGCTGACCTTCGTCGCGCCGGAAGTCACCGTGACCCCGGCCGGCATGTTTCCGCGTATGAAGCGCTTTACCGTGGTCGGCATCTTCCATGTCGGCGCCGGTGAGATCGACGGCTACCTGGGCCTCACCAACCTGACCGACCTGGCCCGCCTGCATCGCTGGAAGCCGGATCAAGTGCAGGGCCTGCGCCTCAAGTTCAACGACCTGTTCGACGCGCCGCGTACCTCGTGGGAAATCGCCCAGCACCTGGGTGAAAACCAGTACTACGCCCGCGACTGGACCCGCACCCACGGCAACCTGTACCAGGCCATCCGCATGGAAAAAGCCATGATCGGCCTGCTGTTGCTGCTGATCGTCGCCGTCGCCGCCTTCAACATCATTTCCACGCTGGTGATGGTGGTGAATGACAAGAAGGGCGATATCGCGATCCTGCGCACCCTTGGCGCCACGCCGGGGCAGATCATGGCGATCTTCATGGTCCAGGGCACGGTGATCGGCGTGGTCGGTACCTTGATCGGTACGGCGGTGGGGATTCTCGCCGCGCTGAACGTGAGTGCCGCCATCGCCGGGCTGGAAGTGTTGATCGGCCACAAATTCTTGAACTCCGACGTTTACTTCATCGACTACTTGCCGTCCCAGGTGCAGAGCCAGGACGTGCTGATGGTCGGCGCCGCCGCGTTGGTCCTGAGTTTCCTTGCCACCCTGTATCCAGCCTGGCGCGCGGCACGTACCCAGCCGGCGCAGGCTTTACGTTATGAGTGAATCGGGCATGATTGAAAAAGCAATCCTGAGCTGCCGCAACCTGGGCAAATCCTACGAGGAAGGCCCGGAATCCGTGGTGGTGCTGTCCAACCTGCAACTGGAACTGCACCCGGGCGAGCGCGTGGCGATCGTCGGCAGTTCCGGTTCCGGTAAAAGTACCTTGCTGAACCTGTTGGGCGGCCTTGATACGCCGTCCCAGGGCAGCGTCTGGCTGGCTGGCGAAGAATTGTCGGCCCTGGGCGAGAAGGCCCGTGGCCAGTTGCGCAACCGTTCGCTGGGTTTTGTGTACCAGTTCCACCACTTGCTGCCCGAGTTCACCGCCCTGGAAAACGTCTGCATGCCGCTGTTGATCGGCAAGACCGCGATTCCCGAGGCGCGCCAGCGTGCCAAGGCGTTGCTGGAGCGGGTCGGCCTGGGCCATCGCCTGGAGCACAAACCGGCTGAGTTGTCCGGCGGCGAGCGCCAGCGTGTGGCGATTGCCCGTGCCCTGGTCAACAACCCGGGCCTGGTGATGCTCGACGAGCCCACCGGCAACCTCGACTCCCACACCGCCCAGGGCATCAAGGACTTGATGCTGGAACTGAGCACCCAGATGCGCACCGCGTTCCTGGTGGTGACCCATGACATGAGCATGGCCCGCCAGATGGACCGTGTGCTGCACCTGCAGGAAGGTCATCTGGTCGCCATCTGACCTGTTTCAAGCCCGGCGCCCGGCGCCGGGTTTTCTATTTTTTCAACGGTGCCCGCGAATGTTCAGACCGTTATCGATTTTCATCGGCACGCGCTATACCCGCGCCAAGCGCCGCAACCGTTTTGTTTCGTTTATCTCGATGACCTCGATGATCGGCCTCGCCCTGGGCGTGCTGGCGATGATCGTGGTGTTGTCGGTAATGAACGGTTTCCAGCGGGAAATGAGTTCACGCATCCTTGGCATGGTGCCCCACGCGACCATCGTTGGCGTGAAGCCGATCAGCGACTGGAAGCCGGTGGCGGATGCCGCGATGAAGAATCCTGAAGTCACGGCTGCGGTACCGTTCACGCAGATGGACGGCATGCTTTCCTACAAAGGCGCGATGCAGCCGATCGAGATCAGCGGCGTCGACCCGGCCCAGGAAGGCAAGGTGTCGATTGTGGCCCAGCATATCGTTCAGGGTCATCTTGAAGACCTTAAACCGGGCGAGTTCGGTGTGGTCATCGGTGAGATCACCGCCCGGCGTTTCCGCCTGAACGTCGGCGACAAGCTGACCCTGATCGTGCCGGAAATCAGCAGCGCGCCCGGTGGTATCACCCCGCGCATGCAGCGGTTGAACGTGGTCGGTGTGTTCAAGGTAGGCGCTGAGCTGGATGGCTCCATGGCCTTGATCCACATGGCCGACGCCGCCGAGATTCAGCATTGGGAGCCGAACCAGGTGCAAAGCGTGCGCCTGGCGGTGAAAGACTTGTATGCCGCGCCCAAGGTCTCGGCGGATATCGCCGCCAGCCTCGGCGCCGACTACAAGGCCGACGACTGGACCCACACCCAGGGCAGCCTGTTCAGCGCGATGAAGATGGAAAAGACCATGATCGGCCTGCTGTTGCTGATGATCGTCGCGGTGGCGGCGTTCAACATCATCGCGACCTTGATCATGGTGGTGAACGACAAGGGCGCCGACATTGCAATCCTGCGCACCATTGGCGCCACGCCACGGCAGATCATGGCGATCTTCATGGTGCAGGGCACGGTAATCGGGATCGTCGGTACCTTGATCGGCGGCATTCTCGGCGTGATTGCCGCGCTGAACGTCAGTGAACTGGTGGGTTGGCTGGAGCGGGTCACCGGGCAGCACATCTTCAGTTCGGACGTGTATTTCGTCAGCAACCTGCCTTCGGAATTGCAGGGCGGGGATGTGTTGCTGATTTGCTCGGCAGGGTTTGTGTTGAGCTTTTTGGCGACGATTTATCCGGCGTATCGGGCGGCGAAGATTGAGCCGGCGCATGCCCTCAGGTATTCATAACTCTTAAGATCGCTATCGCAGGCAAGCCAGCTCCCACATTTGACCGCGTTCGCCAGGACAACTCAGTCTAATGTGGGAGCCGGGCTTGCCCGCGATGAGGCCGGTGCAGCTTGCATCAATACTCCCGCGGCAACTCCATCACAAACCGCGTCCACCCCGCCCCCGACTCACAGAAAATCCGCCCTCCATGGGCTCGCACAATCGACTGGGTAATCGCCAGCCCCAGCCCCGCATGCTCGCTGCTCCCTTCATGGCGCGCCGGATCTGCCCGATAAAACCGGTCAAACAACCTTGGCAACAACGCCTCTGGAATACCTTCCCCGGTGTTTTCCACGCTCAACGTCACGCCTTGCATACCCTCGACAATCCGCACACTGACGTCGCCTCCCGGCGGGGTGAACCGCAACGCGTTATCCAGCAGATTGGAAATCGCCCGGCGCAACATGCTGCGGTCACCTGAAGTGTTGGCGGCACCTTCCCGAATCAACCGCACCTGGACGTCCTCCGCCAGCGGCGCGAAAAATTCCAGCAATGCATCCACTTCGTTCGCCAGCACCAGGGTTTCGCGCTTGGGCGCCAGCAGTCCATGGTCCGCCTTGGCCAGGTACAACATGTCGTTGACCAACTGGGCCATCCACTGCAGCTCCTCGAGGTTGCTGTGCAGGGCCTCGCGGTAGTCTTCGAGCGCCCGGGGCTGCGTGAGGATGACCTGAGTCTGTGTCAGCAAATTCGACAGTGGCGTGCGCAGTTCATGGGCGATGTCGGCAGAGAATGCCGAGAGTCGCTGGAAGGCATCGTCCAGGCGCCCGAGCATCGCGTTGAAGGACTGGGCCAGTTCCGCCAGTTCGACGGGCATTTGTTCCTGGGGCAAGCGCTGGGTCAGGGAGTGGGCAGACACGCCGCTGGCGACTTCGCTCATGCGCCGCAGTGGCCGCAACCCGCTACGGGCGGCCCAGGCGCCGAGCAGGGCAGTGGCCAGGGCGGAAAGGCCGACGGTCAACCAGATCAGATGCTGCATGCGTTGCAGGAAATGTTGGTGGTGGGTGATGTCGAGCATCAGCGTTAGTCGTGGCGAGTCAGCGTTTCCAGGAATCAGCGGCGCGTTGTACACGCGGTAATCGGTGCCGGCGTTCTGCACGCTGTGCAGGCCAGGTCCCTGGGGCAAGGCGACGCCGGGGGCGCCGTCGAACCAACGCTGATCGCCGGCGGCGATGCGCAGGGCCAGGTCGGGCTGGCGATTGAGTTCCTCTCGCAGCTTTGTTTCTCGTAAGGCAAATCGTTCGGGCGTGTCGGCACCTTGCAATGTGCTGCGCAGCGCTATCAGCTTGCCGTCGAGCAGTTGCTGGTCCAACTCGATAAAGTGCGCCTCGCTGGCATGGTTGAACAGCACGCCAGCCAGCAATGAAACCACGGCGGTACAGCCAGCAAATAGCAGTGCCAGGCGGCTGGCCAGGGAAATCCGTTTCATCAACCGAACCGCTCCTCAAGCACATAGCCCATGCCGCGCACGGTATGGATTAACTTGTTGGGGAAGTTATCGTCGACCTTCAGGCGCAGGCGGCGGATCGCGACTTCGATGATGTTGGTGTCGCTGTCGAAGTTCATGTCCCACACCTGAGAGGCAATCAGCGACTTGGGCAGTACTTCGCCCTGGCGGCGCAGCAGCAGTTCCAGCAGGGAAAACTCCTTGGCCGTGAGGTCGATGCGTTGGCCGTCGCGTTCTACCCGGCGGCGGATCAGGTCCATGCGCAGGTCGGCCAGTTGCAGGCTGGTTTCCTGAGGCGGGCTGCTGCCACGGCGCAACAGGCTGCGCACCCGGGCCAGCAGTTCGGAGAAGGCGAAGGGCTTGACCAGGTAATCGTCGGCGCCCAGTTCCAGGCCATGCACCCTGTCTTCCACGGCATCTCGCGCGGTAAGGAACAGTACCGGCATGTCGAGCCCAGCGTTGCGTACAGCCTGGAGGATCTGCCAGCCATCGCGACCTGGCAGCATCACATCGAGGATCAACAGGTCGTAGTCACCGGTCAGCGCCAGGTGCTGGCCGGTGGTGCCGTCGGCCACCAGTTCGGTGTTGAACCCGGCCTCGGCCAGGCCCTGGCGCAGGTAGTGGCCGGTTTTCGGTTGGTCTTCGACGATCAGCAGTTTCATGGGCGGCTCATGGTTTTACGGGAACACAGACTTTATACAGCGCAGGTCCGGCGGCAGGCTCAAGCTGACAAAGTTGTAATCTGGCCGTCAGCTGGCTGGCAGCGGCGCGTTCGTAAAGTGTCCCACAGACTGATTCCGAACCTTTGGAGTGTGACCATGTTTTTGCGTAAATCCTGGCTGTTGGCTGGCTGCCTGATGACGCTGAGTCTTCCGGTGCTGGCATCCCCGGCTGAAACCTTCGCTTTCGGTGAGGCTGCACCGGCTGCCAAGGCCACGCGCACCGTGGAAGTGGTACTGCAGGACATTTCCTTTTCGCCCAAGGCTATTGATGTAAAAGCCGGTGAGACCGTGCGCTTTGTGCTGGTCAACAAAGGCCAGTTGCTCCACGAGTTCAATATTGGCGACGCAGCGATGCACGCCGCGCATCAGCAAGAAATGCTCAAGATGCAGGCCAGCGGCATGCTGACGGCCACCGGCATGGGCAAAATGGACCACAGTGCGATGGGCCACGGCGACATGGGCGGCATGAAACACGACGACCCCAACAGTGTGTTGGTAGAACCGGGCAAGACTGCCGAACTGACCTGGACCTTCACTCAAGCCACCGGCCTGGAGTTTGCCTGCAACATCCCCGGCCACTATCAGGCGGGCATGGTCGGCAAGCTGACGGTCAGCCAGTAAGCAACTGGGGTGCAAAGGCGGGTAGAATAGCCGCGTTTATTTAGCCAGGTTTCCGCCATGCATCCCGCAGCCGAACATTCGCCGCTGGGCAAGTCCAGTGAATACATCTCCACCTACACCCCGTCGTTGCTGTTCCCGATCCCTCGCGCCGCCAAGTGGGCCGAGTTGGGCCTGAGCGCCGAGACCCTGCCGTATAGAGGCGTGGATTTCTGGAACTGCTTCGAACTGTCCTGGCTGCTGCCCTCCGGCAAGCCCGTGGTGGCCATCGGTGAATTCAGTATCCCGGCCGACTCGCCGAACATCATCGAGTCGAAGTCGTTCAAGCTGTACCTCAATTCGCTGAACCAGACCGCGTTTGTCGATGTGCAAAGCCTTGAGGCCACCTTGCGCACCGACCTGAGTGCCGCTGCCGGCAAGCCGGTTGGCGTGCGTATCCGCAGCCTGGGCGAGGTTGAAGCTGAAGGCGTGGTCGCGTTGCCGGGTATGTGCATTGATGACCTGGACATTACCGTCAGCAACTACGAGCACCCGCGCCCTGAGCTGCTGCGCTGCGACGATTCGCGCGTGGTGGAGGAGAGCGTCCACAGCCATCTGCTCAAGTCCAACTGCCCGGTGACCAGTCAGCCTGACTGGGGCAGTGTGGCGGTGGAGTACCGGGGCGCGGCGCTGGATCATGCCAGCCTGCTGGAATACCTGGTGAGCTTCCGCCAGCATTCGGACTTCCATGAGCAGTGCGTGGAGCGGATCTTTCTCGATCTGCAGCGCTTGCTCAAGCCGGAGAAACTGACGGTGTATGCGCGGTATGTGCGTCGCGGCGGGCTGGATATCAACCCGTATCGCAGTACTGAAGAGCAGCAGTTCCAAAACCTGCGCCTGGCTCGTCAGTAGCCTTCACACAAAACAAATGTGGGAGCGGGCTTGCTCGCGAAAGCGGTGTATCAGCCAGCTTATGTATCAGCTGACGGACCGCATTCGCGAGCAAGCCCGCTCCCACATTTGATAGGTGTCCGGCTATTAAATCCCGATATTACCCAGGGTTTGCACAATGCTGCGCAGGGTCATGGCAATACCTGGGTGGTCGATTTCGAAGCGTTCTACCGCCAGGTTCACACCGTCGGCGATGCTTGGATCCTGAATGGCACCTTCCAGTGGCTCCTGAACTTCCAGTTCAGCAATCAAATCTCGCAGCTCTTCGCGCTTTTCTTGGGGCATTTCTGGATTCTGATCCAATTGCTCGCGCAGAATTTTGACCTGTTCTTGCAGTTGTTCGCGGGCAGGCATGGCGTTCTTCCTTTTATCGATAGGCACTGGCATAGACCGCGGCACGCCGGGAAAGGTCTATGGGCTGACCTGTAGATTAATCCACTGGCGCCGACTGTGCATGATCTCGATCAGGGCTTCTCGCCCTTGAGCTGGCGCAGGCTGATGTCGGCCAGGCAGGTGTGCAGTTCGCCAAGGTGGTCGATTACCGAATGCACGCCCAGGCCATAGAGCGCGACGGTGGCTTTGGCGCGCTTATGCTCGCGTTCCTTCTCGCTGAGCGCCTGCCATTGCTCCGGGGAAAGCCCGCACAGCGAGCCGCAGGACGCCAGGCCGATGGTCCACAGGCCGGCGTTGAGCCCCGATTGCAGCAGGCGCGGTTCGCCACTGACCAGGACGCAGCCTTCCAGGCGCTCGATATTTAGCTCCATCAGTGCCTGCCAGCAGGCGTGGGGCGCGGGCCAGCGGGTGGAGGAGGGCTTGGTGGCCTTGATCCAGCGAGGCAGCCCGGCAGCCAGAGGTGTGGAAACCGAAAGGGGTAGCTCGTCCAGCCATGCGCAAGAGACGCGCTGTTCTTCGAGGCTGCGCAGGATCTTCAGGGCGCCGACAGTGGCATGCGCATCGCTTGAAGGCGCGGAGTCGGCACGGGCCTGGGAACCAAAATCTACCAGACAGCCACTCAGCCCGAACAGTACGGCCGTCAAGGACGGGGCGCTGGCAGTAACAACTTCGGCGTGTGGCATTTCGACGTCCCTGAAATAGCAGTAACGCTATCGAACGCGGATGACAAGCAAGTTACACCCTCAGCAATTGTAGGAATTTTGTGCATTTGTTGAATGACATTTCTGCAAGGCTGCCTAATCTGACACTTCCGTCATATACTGACGGCCTCATTCAGGGCATAGCGCCCATGACAGACCATTCAAGGAGTTCAAGCTATGCGCTGGAGCCAATGTCTAGCTCAGCTATCCGTATGTGCCAGTATTTTGCTGGTGCCTTTCGTGGCCCAGGCGGCCTCGGAAGACGATCCATGGGAAAGCATCAACCGCCCGATCTTCACCTTCAACGACACCGTTGACACCTATGCCCTCAAGCCTTTGGCCCAAGGCTATCAGTTCGTGACCCCGCAGTTCGTGCAGGACGGCGTGCACAACTTCTTCCGCAACATCGGCGACGTCGGCAACTTTGCCAACGACGTGCTGCAACTCAAGCCGCACGCGGCTGGCGTCGACACGGCCCGCCTGCTGATGAACACCACGTTCGGCGTGCTGGGTTTCATTGATGTCGGCACCAAAATGGGGCTGCAACGCAACGATGAAGACTTCGGCCAGACTCTCGGCCACTGGGGCGTCGACAGCGGTCCTTACGTGATGCTGCCACTGCTGGGCCCAAGCACCCTGCGTGACGCGCCGTCCAAATACGTGGACAGCTACACCCAGCCATACCGCTACATGAACGATATCGGCTGGCGCAACAGCACCTTCGGCCTGAATATCGTCGACACGCGTGCCAGCCTGCTGTCCTCCGAGAAGCTGATCAGCGGCGACAAATACACCTTCATCCGCAATGCTTACCTGCAGAACCGCGAGTTCAAGGTCAAGGATGGCAAGGTTGTAGACGATTTTTAAGCTTCAGGCTTGAATCAGGAAGGCGGCCCTCGGGTCGCCTTTTTTGTGGGCGGCATTCAAGGTTTATCCGTGGGTTACGTGCTTACTTTAAGTCGCGGTTTTATGCGTTCTTATAACTACCGGTGATTTGCGATGTAAAGACGCCCGGCGACCATCGCCGTGAGCTTGAAACCCCTGGCGGATGGGAGTACCGTCTGCGCCTTAGAAGGGCACCTCTGCTTTACCTTTGTGCATGGGCAATATCCCTGCACTTTGTAGGACAGAGAGGCTAGAAAGCGAATCCAGTAGTACGCCCGGCCATTGTCGAGCTGCCTACGCCAACCTAATTCTGGCGCCGTTTGCCCACATGCAGAAAACCAGTGCCACGCTGCTGATAATCGATGACGACGAAGTAGTGCGCGCGAGTCTCGCGGCCTATTTGGAAGACAGTGGCTTCAGCGTCCTGCAGGCCAGCAACGGCCTCCAGGGTCTCCAGGTATTCGAGCGCGACAAGCCCGACCTTGTGATCTGCGACCTGCGCATGCCGCAAGTGGGCGGCCTCGAGCTGATCCGCCAGGTGACTGACCTTTCCCCGCAGACGCCGGTGATTGTTGTGTCCGGTGCCGGTGTGATGAATGATGCCGTCGAGGCCCTGCGCCTAGGCGCCGCCGACTACCTGATCAAGCCCCTGGAAGATTTGGCCGTACTGGAGCACTCGGTACGCCGTGCCCTGGATCGTGCACGGTTGCTGCTGGAAAACCAGCGTTACCGTGAAAAGCTCGAAACCGCCAACCGCGAACTCGAAGCCAGCCTGAACCTGCTCCAGGAGGACCAGAACGCCGGTCGCCAGGTGCAGATGAACATGCTGCCGGTGAGCCCGTGGAGCATCGACGAGTTCAAGTTCGCCCACCAGATCATCCCGTCGCTGTACCTGTCGGGTGATTTCGTCGACTACTTCCGCGTTGATGAGCGGCGTGTCGCGTTCTACCTGGCCGACGTTTCCGGCCACGGCGCCTCCTCGGCGTTCGTGACCGTGCTGTTGAAGTTCATGACCACACGGCTGTTGTTCGAATCCAAGCGCAATGGCACCTTGCCGGAGTTCACCCCTTCGCAAGTGCTGGGCCACATCAACCGGGGCCTGATCAGCTGCAAGCTGGGCAAGCACGTGACGATGGTCGGCGGCGTGATTGATGAAGAAACAGGTCTTTTGACCTACAGCATTGGCGGTCACCTGCCATTGCCGGTTTTATACACTCCAGACAGTGTGCGCTACCTGGAAGGGCGTGGTTTGCCGGTTGGCTTGTTCAATGAAGCCACCTACGAAGACCACATCCTGGAATTGCCGCCGACGTTCAGCCTGACGCTGATGTCCGACGGTATCCTGGACCTTTTGTCAGAGCCTACACTCAAAGAGAAAGAAGCCGCCTTACCCCAACGGGTTAGGTCGGCGGGCGGCAGCCTGGATGGCCTGCGGCAGGTTTTTGGATTGGCCACGCTAGGGGAGATGCCGGATGATATCGCCCTATTGGTGTTGAGCAGGAATCTTTGATGAGTACCGGAAGAATCCAATTCGCCGAGCAAGACGGGACGTTTGTCCTGAAGTTTGTCGGTGAAGTGCGCCTGACCTTGTGTTCGGCGCTGGATGCGACGATTGAGCGGATTTTCACAGCCTTGAATTTCTCGGCGATCGTGATCGATCTGACCGAAACCCGCAGCATCGATAGCACCACCCTTGGGCTGTTGGCCAAGTTGTCCATTCTGTCTCGGCAGAAGGTCGGACTGCTGCCGACTGTCGTCACCACCCACGAAGACATCACCCGTCTGTTGCAGTCCATGGGCTTCGATCAAGTGTTCAACATCGTTGACCGCCCGATCCCGTGCCCGGAATGCCTGACCGACCTGCCGTCCCAGGACCAGTCCGAGGAAGTGGTACGGGTCAAGGTGCTGGAAGCCCACAAGATCCTGATGGGCTTGAACGACTCCAACCGCGAGGCGTTTCACGACCTGGTGAATGCGCTGGAGCGGCACTAATTTCCAGATGAAACACTGTCAAAGTGTGGGAGGGGGCTTGCTCCCGAAAGCGGCGGGTCAGTAGTGAATGTAGCGACTGACGCCCTGTATTCGGGAGCAAGCCCCCTCCCACATTTTTAACTGAGTTCGGCTCGAAATCGGCTAATACAAAAAAAGGGCGGCACCCTCACAGGTGCCGCCCTTTTTGTTGCCGCCGTTTTTAGAGCTTGGCGGCCAACAGCGCTTCGAGTTTTTCCTGGTCGCGGGCGAACTGACGAATGCCCTCGGCCAGCTTCTCGGTAGCCATCGCGTCTTCGTTGGATTCCCAACGGAACTGCGCTTCGGTCAGGTGCACACGCGCCTCACCGGCATGGCCTGGCGCCAGCTTGCGCTCCAGCTTGCCATTGTCGGCAGCCAGTTTTTCCAGCAAGTCCGGGCTGATGGTCAGGCGGTCGCAACCGGCCAACTCTTCGATCTGGCTCAGGTTACGGAAGCTCGCACCCATTACCACGGTCTTGTAGTCATTGGCCTTGTAGTAGTTGTAGATGCGCGTCACCGACTGCACGCCCGGATCCTCGGAACCGGTGTAGTCGTTGCCGTTGGCCTTCTTGTACCAGTCGTAGATACGGCCTACGAACGGCGAAATCAGGAACACGCCGGCTTCAGCGCAAGCCACGGCCTGAGCGAAAGAGAACAGCAGCGTCAGGTTGGTCTGGATGCCTTCCTTTTCCAGCTGCTCGGCGGCGCGGATGCCTTCCCAGGTGGACGCGATCTTGATCAGCACACGGTCGCGGCCAACGCCAGCCTTGTCGTACAGGTCGATCAGGCGATGCGCACGCTTGAGTACAGCGTCAGTGTCGAACGACAGACGGGCATCCACCTCGGTGGAAATACGGCCCGGCACCACTTTCAGGATTTCCTGGCCGACGGCTACCGCAAAACGGTCGCTCGCCAGGCCTACGTCGCCGTTGCAGTCGGCAACGCTCTCATCCAGCAGCTTGGCATAGCCTGGGATCGACGCGGCCTTGAGCAGCAGGGAAGGGTTAGTAGTGGCATCTTGCGGCTTGAGCTTGGCGAGGGTAGAAAAATCGCCGGTATCGGCTACTACAGTGGTGAATTGCTTGAGTTGTTCCAGCTTGGAAGTCATGGGCGTGCTCTGTCCTGTGGGTCTGATGACATTACCCGAGCGCTGACAGCCGCTCAAGGGCGCAAATGCATTCGATCGTTTGCGAGGGCAACAACCTGAAAACAGCCGTTTGAATCACCGGCCAATGCTGAATAGGAGGCCAAAACAGCCGGCAGGTTCAACCCAACTGCCCGATGACCACCCGGTCAAACGGTGGGAGCAGCCTTCCCCCATCTTCCTGACGTCCCCCCATCCAAATGTTGGAGCGGGCTTGCTCGCGAAGGCGTCGTGTCAGCCACCCAATAAACCCACTGACACCCAACTCACCGCCCCTCCAGCAACTCCCCGGCCTTATCCAGCAACGCCAACGGATCACTGGCCTTATGAATATCCACCGACAACAACTGCCGAAACTTCCGCGCCCCCGGAAAACCCGTCCCCAGCCCCAGCACGTGGCGCGTGATGTGGTGCATTGAGCCGCCTGTCGCCAGGTGTTCGGCTATATAAGGACGCAACTGCGCCAACGCCTCGGCGCGGGTGATCACAGGTGCAGTGCTGCCAAACAGCTGCTGATCCACCTCGGCCAGCAAATACGGATTGTGATAAGCCTCGCGGCCCAGCATCACGCCGTCGAACGTCTGTAGATGTTCCTGACACTGTTCGAGGGTCTTGATGCCGCCGTTGAGGATGATCTCCAGTTCAGGGAAATCTTGCTTCAACTGGGCGGCAACGTCGTAGCGCAATGGCGGGATATCCCGATTTTCCTTGGGTGACAGCCCTTCCAGAATGGCGATTCGCGCATGCACGGTGAAACTGGTGCAGCCCGCGTCCTTCACCTGGCCGACGAAATCGCACAGCTCGGCGTAACTGTCCCGGCCGTTGATGCCGATGCGGTGCTTTACCGTTACCGGGATTGAGACCGCGTCCTGCATCGCCTTTACGCAATCCGCCACCAGCGCAGGGTGTGCCATCAGGATCGCGCCGATCATGTTGTTTTGCACCCGGTCGCTGGGGCAGCCGACATTGAGGTTCACCTCGTCGTAACCGGCGTCCTGGGCCATGCGGGCGCAGGCGGCCAGGTCGGCGGGGACACTACCGCCCAACTGCAGGGCGAGTGGGTGCTCCGCCTCGTTATGGCGCAGGAAGCGTTCGTGGTCGCCGTGGAGGATTGCGCCGGTGGTGACCATCTCGGTGTAGAGGAGGGCGTTTTGGGAGAGGAGG
Source organism: Pseudomonas sp. 32A (assembly GCF_052682255.1). Taxonomy (NCBI): domain Bacteria; kingdom Pseudomonadati; phylum Pseudomonadota; class Gammaproteobacteria; order Pseudomonadales; family Pseudomonadaceae; genus Pseudomonas; species Pseudomonas sp. 32A. Next base: position 1,667,189 of record NZ_JBQYLY010000001.1, read on the forward strand.
CGCAGGAAGAAGCGGCAGTGTCTGTCCGTCCAGTCCATCATCGGAGCAACGGAGAAGCGACGGGAGAACGATGGCGTTGGTGCTATAGGTGAGGACATTAGGATCTGAGATGGATAAGGCGAAGGGCGGACAGTTTAACAGGAATGGGCGTGGTGCCGTGGTGGCCAGTGCCAGAGCTCCAGCCACCCTGGCACGGTTTTCAGCTTATTTCTTCTTTTTGTCGGGCGTCTGAGTCAGCGCCGAAGCCGCCACAGATTTCACATCCGGCGGAGTGGTGGGATCCGCCAGCAGCTTGGCTGCTTTTGAAGCGACGCTTTCACTGGTTTTTTCGTCTTTAGCCATTACTTGAGCTTCCCTCTACGTAGGCCGCAGGTTCATCTGAATTGATGCCTGGTCGGCTTTAATATGTAGGGGCTAACTGTTGATATCGCCAATCAGAATATGTGCCGGGATAATTCGTCGCCAAAACGATATCAACCTGAACCGATCCTGTCCCACGGCAAAGTTTCATAATTCCCACCGGCATTGAGGCCTACGCTCAGCCCATAGCCCAAAGGGAACTGAAAAATGATCTCCTATCTCGTCAAAGTCTTGATGATCGCTGGCACGTTGCTGTTGGCCGCTTGTTCGACGGGGTCGTCGGACGTGAGTAGCGACCCTTGTTTTTCAGGGGGATGCCAGGCGTTTGGGGACCATAGCCCCAGCAAGGCCGCCAAGATGAATTTTGGGGGCAGTGCGCTTGGGAGCAGTTACGGGGAATATGGTTCGGGGTTGATGCATGATGACTGACTGAGCGGGTGGGGCAGTCATTTACTCAGTGACTGACCCACCGCTTTCGCGAGCAAGCCCGCTCCCACATTGGATCGTGGGAGGGCTTAGTGACCGCCTTTCATACGTCGGGCGATCAGGTAGATGCCCAGGCCCACCAGCGCCGTAGCCGCGCCAATGTAGCCCGTGCTAGTCCACCCATATCCCGCCGTAATCGCCATCCCACCCAGCCACGGCCCCAGCGCGTTCGCCAGGTTAAACGCCGCGTGGTTGGACGCCGCCGCCAGGCTCGGTGCCTCATGCGCAATGTCCATCAAGCGGATTTGCAGCGGCGCGGCCATGGCGATCATGGTGCCGACCAGGCCAATACCCAGCAGTACGCCCCACAGCGAACTCGCGGCGAAGGTGAAGAAAATCAGCACGGCCATCGACCACACCATAATCCAGCCCACTGCGCGAAATTGCAGGCGATCGAACAGCTTGCCGCCGGCGATGTTTCCGATGATGCCGCCGACGCCAAACGCGGCCAGACCGAAGGGAATCCACTGCGGCGAGACTTTGGTCACTTCGAGCATGGTCGGCGCCAGGTAGCTGAACACGCAGAACATCCCGGCAAACCCAATAGCGCCAATCGACAGCGCCATCCATACCTGCGGTTTGGTGAAGGCGCGCAGTTCTTTGCGTGGATCGCTGCGGGGTTCGTCATGGCGATCCGGTACGAATTGCCAGACCAGCGCGATGGTGCACAGGGCGATGGCGCTGACCAGTGCAAACGCCGAGCGCCAGCCCAGGTGTTGACCGAGGAAGGTGGCGATGGGGTTGCCGAGCAGCATGGCCAGGGTCAGGCCCATCATCACTCGCGCGACGGCGCCTGCACGTTTGTCGTTGGGCACCATGCTGGAGGCGACCACCGCGGCGATGCCGAAGTAGGCGCCGTGGGGCAGGCCGCTGATAAAGCGGAAAGCCACCAGCGAGCCGAAGGTCGGGGTAAAGGCCGTGGCCAGGTTGCCGAGGGCATACAGTCCCATCAGCAGCAGGAGCATGTGTTTGCGCAGCAACTTGGCGCCGAGGATCGCCAGCAGCGGGGCGCCGACCATCACACCCAACGCGTAGGCGCTGATGGCGTGGCCCACTTGCGGCTCGCTGAGGTTGAGGTTGTGGGCGATGTCGGGCATCAGGCCCATGATGGCGAATTCGCCGGTGCCGATAGCGAACGCGCCCACGGCCATGGCAGCTTCCATTTTGGCGGCGCTGCGCGCGGGCAACACGTGCCCGGGTGTTTGGTGGATAGACATGGATCGCTCTGTTTGGATGGATGACACGGTGGAGAGCCGCCGATGCTACGCAAGCAGCGGCTAGGGTGTCTAGAACGCCCTTTTGCGCGAGCGTTCCATCTCTTTGGCGAAAGCCTTCATCCCGAGGTGTGCTCCTCCAGGAAGTCCAGCAAATGCCCGCAAAACACTTGCGGCGCTTCTTCCATCACGAAATGCCCGCAGTCAGCAATGATCGCCCCGCGCAGGTCAGATGCGCGCCCCTCCAGCGTCAGCAGCGGAGCGTCGTTGGTGGCGTGTTCGGCGCCGATGGCTAACACCGGCATTTCCAAAAGGCGAGTTGCTCGGCATTGGTTTTGTCGGATGGTTTCGGGAATCGCGCGGTAATAATCAAACCCTGCGCGCAGCCCACCAGGGGATGAATAGGCGCGGATGTAGACGTCGGAGGCGACGGCATCGCGGTGAAAGGCCCAACGATCAAACATGAAGTTGAGGTAGGTTTCTTCACGCCCGGTAATCAGCGCTTCGGGCAGGTCCTGGACTTGATTGAATAGAAAGTGCCAGAGAAAGATGTTCTGTTGCGGTGCGACGAATATCGGGGGCGGTGGGGCAAGGCCAGGTATGACGGCTTCGGTGAGGGTGAGGGTACGCACGGCCTGTGGCTGGTCACTTGCCAGCGCATAACCCACCCACATCCCGACGTCGTGCCCCACGACGTGGTAACGCGTGATATCAAGCGCCAGCAAGGCCCGGTGCAGTACACCGGCAATATTGCCGGTGTCGTAGCCCTTTTCAGGCTGATCTGAATTGCCCAGTCCTGGCGGGTCCACGGCGATAGCCTTGAAGCCCTTATCAGCCAAGGCTTGCATGACATGTCGGAAGGCGTACCAGGTTTGTGGCCAGCCCGGTATCAGCAACACGGGGGCGCCGCTGCCTGCCATCACGCAGTGGAGCTTCCTGCCATCAACCCGCACGTAATGATGAGTGAACCCGTCGGCGGTACTCAGGGATGTAGCCTTCGCTGCGTTCATGGGCGTGCCTCAAGCGGTTGAGTCAGGCCGAGCATGGCCTGGATTTGCTGCGGGTTTACCGGTGCTCCGGCGAAGTCGTCGAAGATGCGCTCGGTGACGCCGATGATGTGGCGGTTGATGAAATCAACGCCTTCCCGAGCGCCGTCCTCCTGGTTTTTCAGGCAGCACTCCCATTCCAGCGTCGCCCAGCCTGGGTAATCGTATTGGGCAAGCTTGGAAAAGATGCCTTTGAAATCCACCTGCCCATCCCCCAGTGAGCGGAAGCGTCCAGCGCGCTCGGCCCATGGGCTGTAGCCGCCGTAGATGCCTTGGCGGCCAGTGGCGTTGAACTCGGCATCCTTGACGTGAAACATGCGGATGAAAGATTGGTAAATGTCCAGGTAGCTCAGGTAATCCAACTGCTGCAGGACAAAGTGGCTAGGGTCGAACAGGATTTTGCAGCGCGAATGCTGACCTACGCGCTCATAGAAACGCTCGAAGCTGGTGCCGTCGTGCAGGTCCTCACTGGGGTGGATTTCGTAGCACAGGTTGACGCCGTTTTCTTCAGCCAAATCCAAAAGTGGTCGCCAGCGTCGGGCCAACTCGTCGAATGCCGCGTCGATCAGCCCTTCCGGGCGTTGGGGGAAGGGGAATAAATAGGGCCAGGCAAGAGAGCCGGAAAACGTGCCCAGGTCTGCGAGCCCCAGCCGTTGGGAGGCGATGATGCTCATCTGCATGCGTTCGATGGCCCACGCCGTGCGTGCCTTGGGGTTACCCCGCAAAGGCGCAGGGATGGACGCGTCCCACATCGCGTCGTAGGCAGGATGCACGGCGACCAACTGGCCGAAGATGTGGCTGGTCAGTTCGCTGACCTGCAAACCGTAGCCAGCGAGCTTGTCATTGATCTCATCGCAGTAGCTCTGGCTGCGGGCTGCCAGTTCTACGTCGAAGAAGCGGGTATCCCATGCGGGAATCTGCAGCGCTTTGAATCCCTTCGCTTTGGCCCACCCAGCGATGCTGTCCAGGCTGTTGAACGGCGGTTCGTCATGGCTGAATTGCGCCAGATGCAAGCTGGGGCCTTTAAGAGTACGCATCGAAATGCTCCAATTGTTTGTCGGTCGACAAAGAATAGGGGCGCAGGTTTGTTAACGTCAACCCGATATGCGTTAAAGTGACGAAATTACACCGACAGGTAACTGATTAATGGCCGGACGTCCGCGCGAATTTGATAGGGAAGCCGCTCTGGAACGCGCCATGTGGCTATTCTGGGAGCAAGGTTACGAGGGCACGAGCATGTCTGCGTTGGTCGCGGCCCTGGGGATTGCCTCGGCGAGGATCTATGCCGCTTTTGGCAGTAAAGAAGCGTTGTTCCGCGAGGCCGTGGCCTTGTATGAACAAGATGAAGGAGGTTTTGCTGGCCGTGCACTGCAGATAACGGGTGTGAGAGAGGCGATCAGGCGTATGTTGGACGATGCCATCACCACCTACACGCAACCCGGTCGGCCCAATGGTTGTCTGGTCGTCAGTGCCGCAACCAGTACCAGCCCGGACGGCGACGATATTCAGCAATGGTTGCGTGAACACCGCAGGCAACGCACCGATTCAATCATCGCCAGGCTGCAGCAAGCCAAGGCCTGCCAGGAGCTTGGCGAGGACGCAGATGTGCAGGCCATGGGCGATTTTTATGCGACCTTCCTGCACGGTATTTCGATTCAGGCGCGGGATGGTGTGCCTGTCGATCGCCTGCGTCAGTCGGTCGACCTGGCGTTAAGCCTGCTGCCCGCAGAACCACCGAGTCTAGAACAGACGCCCGTTCTCGTCCGAGCGTGATATTCTGCGCGCCATCTTGGTCTAGTCTCTATCGGGTACGTACATCCGTATACGTCCCGGCGGTTGGCTGTCGCCCAGGTAGCTGAAGCCAATAATGATAAGAAGTCAGCGCAGAAGGGACATAAAAGTGAGGTCGATACGTCGGCCTTGTGTGCCCACCCTGCGGTCCCCGAATGAATGTGCAAACCCCGCGGTGCGTTGCCTGGCGCAGCGTGATTGAGGGTTGCCCATGATCAGGGGCGGTGGGGCGGATGGCGTTTTATCATAGGTGCTACTGATGTTTAAAAAAGTAAACACTGCCCTGCTGGGGCTGGCTTTGTCGATGGGGATCACTTCCGTTCACGCGGAAGAGGCAAAGAAAGTCGATGTGCTGCTGATCGGCGGCGGCATCATGAGTGCAACCCTGGGTGTGTGGCTCAATGAGCTGCAACCGGATTGGTCGATGGAGATGGTCGAGCGCCTCGATGGCGTGGCCGAAGAAAGCTCCAACGGCTGGAACAACGCCGGTACCGGTCACTCGGCTTTGGCTGAGCTGAACTACACCCCGGAAGACAAGAACGGCAACGTTGAAATCCCGAAAGCGGTCGAGATCAACGAAGCGTTCCAGATCTCCCGTCAGTTCTGGTCCTGGCAGGTTCAGCAGGGCGTCCTGAAGAATCCGCGTTCGTTCATCAACTCCACTCCGCACATGAGCTTCGTGTGGGGCGATGACAACATCAAGTTCCTGAAGAAGCGTTACGAGGCGCTGCAAGCGAGCCCGCTGTTCGCCGGCATGCAGTACTCCGAAGACCCGGTTCAGATCAAGAAGTGGGTCCCGCTGATGATGGAAGGGCGTGACCCGAACCAGAAAATCGCGGCCACCTGGACCCCGATCGGTACGGACGTGAACTTCGGCGAGATCACCCGCCAGTTCGTCGCTCACCTGCAAACCACGCCGAAGTTCGACCTGAAACTGTCGAGCGAAGTGCAGGACATCACCAAGAACGCCGACGGTTCGTGGCGCGTCAGCTACAAGAACCTGAAAGACGGCACCAAGACTGAAACCGACGCCAAGTTCGTGTTCATCGGCGCGGGCGGCGGTGCACTGCACCTGCTGCAGAAGTCGGGCATTCCTGAAGCCAAGGAATACGCGGGCTTCCCTGTTGGCGGTTCGTTCCTGGTGACCGATAACGCAACGATTGCCGAGCAGCACCTGGCCAAGGCCTACGGTAAAGCTTCGGTTGGCGCACCGCCGATGTCGGTTCCGCACCTGGACACCCGCGTGCTGGATGGCAAGCGCGTGATTCTGTTTGGCCCATTCGCGACCTTCTCGACCAAGTTCCTGAAAGAAGGCTCGTACCTGGACCTGCTGACCAGCACCACCACCCACAACATCTGGCCAATGACCAAAGTCGGTATCCGCGAATACCCACTGGTCGAGTACCTCGCCGGCCAACTGATGCTGTCGGATGACGACCGCTTCAAGGCGCTGCAAGAGTACTTCCCGAACGCCAAGAAAGAAGACTGGCGCCTGTGGCAAGCCGGTCAGCGTGTGCAGATCATCAAGCGTGACGAAGAGCAGGGCGGCGTCCTGAAACTCGGTACCGAAGTGGTCAGCTCGGCTGACAACACCATTGCAGGCCTGTTGGGTGCATCGCCAGGCGCATCCACCGCGGCTCCGATCATGCTGACCGTGCTGCAGAAAGTGTTCAAGGAACAGGTTGCTTCCCCGGCCTGGCAGGAAAAGCTGCACCAGATCGTGCCTAGCTACGGCACCAAGCTGAACGACAGCCCGGAAGCTGTGGCTAAAGAATGGGCTTACACCGCCAACATTCTGCAGCTGACGCCTCCGCCAGCGATTCCGCAACTGACTGCTCCAAAAGCCACCGAGGCTGCCAAGCCTGCGGCTGAGCCGAGCAAGCCAGCTTCTGACATCGCTTTGTAAGACGTTGGCGAGGTCCTGATTCAGGATCAACCCGATGTAAAAAAAGCCCGCTGAACCGGTAACGGTCAGCGGGCTTTTTGCAGGTGTTACCAGCGCGCGGGCAACTCGACCTGGCGCTCTGCAGCTGCCAACGCTGCCTTCAGTCCCGCTTTATCCAGAGGTATGCAGTACGCCGGCTTGGCGCGTTCAAACCGCCAGCTCTCATCCAGCCCACCGGCATCTACGGCGTCGAAGCCGATCTCGTCCAGCAGGGCGATGACTTGCGCCTTGGCTGCCGGGTCGTCCGCTGCGACCGGGAGCGCACGCCGGTCCGGCGCACCGCGGGTGCGGGCGTCCTGGGTCAGGTCCGGCGCCAGGATGGCATTGAACACTTTCACCACCTTCGACTGCGACAGGTGCTCGGCCACCAACCGGCTGGTGGTGGTTTCGAAACGGTCGAGCACGGGAATATGGCCGTCGCGATTCGGGTAGTAGTTGTTGGCATCCATCACGGTTTTGCCTTCCAGCCACTGCGCCGGCACGCTGCGGTAATGCTCGAACGGGATGGCCAGCAGCACTAATTCGCCAAATTGCGCCGCCTCTTGCGCGGTGCCCACTTGAACCCCACGAATGCCACTCAGCACGCTGCTCATGGACTGCGGGCCACGGGAGTTGCTCAACATCACTTCATGGCCGGCGGCCAACGCCAATTGCGCAACAGCGCGTCCGATAAAGCCTGCTCCGATGATGCCAATTTTCATGTCGGTGCTCCTTGGTTGAGGGAGCCGTTATGATGATTGGCTACTGGATGAGGATAAATGGCCGTTCTGGTCTGAGTGTTGTTACTGGGAGTGGTGAATGATGGATCGCCTTTCAAGCATGAGTGCCTTTGTGATGGCTGCCGAGCTGGGGTCCTACGCCCGGGCCGCCGAGCGCCTGGAAATGTCGCCACAGATGGTGGCCAAGCATGTGGCGGCCCTGGAGCAGCGCCTGGGCGCACGCTTGCTCAACCGCACCACGCGCCGGCAAAGCCTGACGGAACTGGGAAGCGCGTACTACGAGCGTTGCAAACATATCCTGACGGAAGCAGAGGCGGCGGACTCCCTCGCGCAGATCATGAACGACACGCCACGGGGCAAGCTCAAGGTCAGCGCGCCCGTGACCTTTGGCTCTTACAGCCTGATGCCACTGGTGACCGAATTTTTACGGGACAACCCCGAGGTCGAAATCGACCTGCACCTGACCGACCGATTTGTCGACCTGGTGGAGGAGGGCTACGAGGTGGCGATTCGCATCGGCCCGCTGGCGAACAGCAGCCTTACCGCCAGGCCGCTGCAGCCTTACCGCCTGGTGGTCTGCGCGTCGCCGAAGTACCTGGCCGAGCGAGGCACGCCACTCACGCCCGCAGACCTTGAACACCACGAGTGCCTGGGATACGCCTACTGGTCACGCCCGGCTGATCGCGAATGGTCGTTCTACCAAGACTCCATCCTGCACAAGGCCCAGGTCGCCAGCCGCCTGCATGTGAATGAAAGCCGGGCGTTGATGACTGCGGCGCTGGATGGTTTTGGGATTGTCCTGGGGCCAGAAGATTTTTTACGCTCGGCCCTGAAGCGTGGCGAACTGGTGCGCTTGCTGCCAGAGTTTGAAGCGCCAAGCCGGCAGATGCATTTGCTCTACACGGCGAACCGCCAGCGCACCGCCAAGCTGCGGCGATTTGTCGATGCGGTGCTGCTGCGTTTCGGCCCGCCCTAGACGCTGAAGCCGGCTTTGACCTGCTCATACAGGTGCAGTGCCAACAGGTTGCTGCTGTCGCCAAGCAGGTACAGGTGATGCAGCGGCAGCGGCGGCAGTTCAACTCCAGCAATCTGGCGCGTCAATCCTTTACCCATCCGGCTCTCTTCCACCAACCCCACCGCCATGCCACTGCGGATGCAGGCTTCAACGGCCGGCGAACTCGCGCTTTCCAGCAGCACCCGATAGTAAGTGCCGTGCTCTTTCAAAGCCCGAATCGCTGCGGCGCGATAGGGGCAACCCGAGAGTTGCACGGCAATCGGCAGCGGCGCCTGCGGTGGATAGCTGAAGTGTTCGGCGGCGACCCATAGCGGCTGGATTTCCCCCAGGCGCTCGCCTTGCTCCAAGGGCTGGGCGCTGACAATCAGGGCCAGGTCCAACTGCTTGCTGCTGAACAACGTCAGCAGTTCGCCACTCGAGCGCGCTTCTACCTCCAGCTCCAACAGTGGGTTGTCGGCGACCAGGCGGGGCAGAAAGTCCTGCATGAAGTCCGGGGCATATGAATCAGGTAGACCCAGGCGGATTTTGCCCTGCATGCGTTGCGGCGTGAGCGAGGCCAGCAAGCGGTCGTGGCTCTTGAGAAACTCGGCGGTTTCGCCCAAAAGTTTCTTGCCGTACATGGTCAGCTCAACCCCTTGGTTGCTGCGGCTGAACAGGCGTTGGCCGACCTGATCTTCGAGCTTTTTGATTTGCGTGGTCACCGTCGAAGCACTGCGGTGCACGTGATTGGCCGCTTCGTTGAATCGCTGAAAGCGGGCAACGGCGTGGAAGGTACGCAATAGATCAATGTTCAGTTGTTTGCTCATGGTTTCACTTTTCAGGATTAGTGGTGCAGCTTATTCAAATATACAGAATCATGCGCGGCACTTAGCCTTTCGGTCAATCAAGCGAACCGGAGGCTCAATGAAACGATCGACCTTAGGGCTGCTGCTGTTACAGATGGTGTTCGTGCTGTCTTGGAGTTCGGGCTTTATCGGCGCGAAGTTGGCAACCCAGAGTGACGGCATTTTCAATGTGCTGTTCTGGCGTTTTTTACTGGTGTCGTTGTGCCTGGCGCTGTTTTTGAACGTGCGGCTGCTGAAAATTTCCTGGGCGCAGGTCCGCCATCACGTGGTGATTGGTTTCCTCTCGCAGTTTCTGTATTTGACCTGTGTCTACGTGGCGATCCAGAACGGCTTGCCGCCGGGGATAGCGGCGATCATCGCGGCATTGCAGCCGTTGATGACGGCAGCGCTGTCATCGGGCAGCGTGGCCGAGCGCAGTGGTGGCTGGCAATGGCTGGGGTTGATGATCGGTTTTACCGGCGTGTCGATTGTGATCGCGGGTCAGTACCGCAACAGCGGGGTCGAAGTCGGGTTGGTCATGTATTTACTGCCCCTGGTGTCGGCGCTCGGTCTGACCGTGGCCACGCTGTACGAACGCCGGTCGGCTCAGATTGAGTCCGGTAACCTCAGCCTGGCGCTGTTTATTCAGTCATTGCTGACCTTGATCGGATTTGCGGCGGCAGTGCTGTACACAGACACGCTGAGCATTCCCCGGGCTCCCGGTGTGTGGGTTTCCATCATTTGGCTGACGGTGTTTTCAACCTTTGTGGCGTACCTGAGTTTGTGGATGTTGCTGCGGGTCATGACCGCCACCCATGTGGCGGCATTGGTGTACCTGGAACCACCGGTGACACTGGTGTGGGCTGCACTGATGTTTGGCGATGTGATTTATGCATCGACGTATGTAGGAATCGCGGTGGTGGTGGCGGGGCTGATTTTGGTGCGTTTGAAGCAACCGGTCGCAGCGTGTACATCCTGAAAAGGTCAGTTTTTCTTTACCTGCCGTCCGCCCGTGGGTTCAGCAAGCTGACAGTTTGCACCTGTTAAAAAGTCTTATAGCCAAGCAGGAGCGCGGCTGGAACAAGGGGGCATTTTTTCTGGTGTAAACGCTGGGCGGTGACGCCCGAGGATTCTGTATGTTGTTACGTTATGCGGCATTGGCGGCTCTGGTCGTCGCGGCTTCCGGGTGTGTAGAGGAGCGGGTCGTGCATGATCGACGACCGGTGCAGCGTGAATATGTAGAAGTCGTCGCGCCGCAACCGCCGCCGGTGCAGGTCATTGAGGTTGAGCCCGAAGGGCGGCCAGGTTATGTGTGGTCGCGTGGCTACTGGCGTTGGGAAGGTGGGCGCTATGTGGCGGTGCATGGTCACTGGGAGCCGGAGCGCCCGGGCTATCGCTATGTGCATCCGCACTGGGTACAGCGCAATGACGGCTATCACTGGCAAGGCGGCGGTTGGGTTCGCTGACCGATTTCCAATGGCTTAAATCGGCTTCTTCGTACCCAGAAGCCGAACTTCCCTGAGCAGCGCCGCGCCCAACTGGCCGGTGCCAAGCTCCTTGTAACCTACAGCTTTAACATCGCCATTCTCTTCCGCCTGGATGAGGATCACTGGTGTTTCCTTGCCGGTGCCTTCGTCGACATGCATGGCGTACTGCGGGATATCCAGCTTGATCGGCGTGCCTGCCGCCTTGCCCTTCACATTGATCAGAAACGCCGCACAACCGGTGTCCACATCCTGGCTGGTAGCGGATCGGCCGCTGACGAAGCAGGTGTCGGGCAGGTCGGGCCAGGTGATAGCTTCGGCGAGGGCGAGGGAGGGCATCAGCGTCAGGAAAAGTAGCGGAAGTTTGCGCACGTTGGTTCTTCCAGATTTGGGTCAGTCGTCATGCATATGACGTGGATAGGCCATAGGTTTGTTGTTCATTGACCAGGTGCCTTGGGCAAACTTTTGGATGCACTGAGTAGCGCCAGGCAGTAAAAAGATAGCCCAACCGCTTTCTTCCCGGCATCGAATACTGCTGCTCAAAGAGATACAACATATGACCGACCGCCACCTCATCATCCCCGCCTCCATGCACCCCATCGTCGAACGCGCCGGCTACGTCCCGGCCGTAAAAGTCGGCAAGACCCTGTACTGCGCAGGGCAGGTCGGCCGCACGGAAAACCTGGAAGTCATCACCGATCCCGAGGCGCAGTTCATCGCAGCCTGGGAGAGCCTGCGGCTGGTATTGGAGGAGGGCGGGTGTACCTTCGAAGACGTGGTCGACATGACCACCTACCACGTGAACCTGAGCGAACACATGGCGGTTTTCCGTGAAGTGAAAAACCGCCTGTTCCCGCGAGGGTTGTGCGCCTGGACGGTCATTGGCGTATCAGAACTGGCCAATCCAGGCTTGCTGCTGGAGATCAAGTGCGTAGCGGTTCAGCGCTGACTCACTGCACCACGCGGTAGCACGGTACATACGCCGCACCGCCCGGCAGTTTCATCCGGTGCTGTTCCACAAACGCCTTCAGCAACTCGTCCAGCGGCTTCATGATTGCCGGGTCGCCATGAATCTCATACGGCCCGTTCTGCTCGATCAGGCGGATGCCCTTGTCCTTGACGTTGCCCGCCACGATCCCGGAGAACGCCCGGCGCAGGTTGGCCGCCAGTTCGTGGGGCGGCAGGGCGTGGCTCAGTTGCAGGCTGGCCATGTTGGCGTGGGTCGGGTCGAACGGGCGCTGGAAGCCTTCGTCGATCTTCAGCAGCCAGTTGAAGTGGAACGCGTCGTTGCGCTCGCGGCGGAACTGTTTGACCGCTTTCAAGCCGACGGTCATCTGCCGTGCCACTTCAGCCGGGTCGTCGATGATGATCTGGTAGTGGGCTTGTGCCGCTTCGCCGAGGGTTGCGCCGACAAACGCGTGCAGCTGTTGCAGGTACGGCGCGGCGTGTTTCGGCCCGGTAAGGATCACCGGGAACGGCACATCGCGGTTGTCCGGGTGCATCAGGATGCCCAGCAGGTACAGGAACTCTTCGGCAGTGCCGGCGCCCCCCGGGAAGATGATGATGCCGTGGCCGACGCGCACGAAGGCTTCCAGGCGCTTTTCGATGTCCGGCAAAATCACCAGCTCATTCACGATCGGGTTCGGCGCCTCGGCGGCGATGATCCCGGGCTCGGTCAGGCCCAGGTAGCGCCCGCCGGTAATGCGTTGCTTGGCGTGGGAAATGGTCGCGCCCTTCATCGGGCCTTTCATCACGCCGGGGCCGCAGCCGGTGCACACGTCGAGGCTGCGCAGGCCCAGCTCGTGGCCGACCTTCTTGGTGTATTTGTATTCTTCGGTATTGATCGAGTGCCCGCCCCAGCACACCACGATCTTCGGCTCGACGCCCGGGCGCAGGGTACGGGCGTTGCGCAGCAGGTGGAACACGTAGTCGGTGATGCCCTGGGAGCTGCTCAGGTCGATGCGCTGGCTGTCCAATTCGTTTTCGGTGTAGACGATGTCGCGCAGGGCGCTGAACAGCATTTCCCGGGTACTGGCGATCATTTCGCCATCGACGAAAGCGTCGGCCGGAGCGTTCAGCAGTTCCAGGCGCACGCCGCGGTCCTGCTGGTGGATGCGCACTTCGAAGTCTTTATAAGCGTCGAGGATGGTCTTGGCGTTGTCGATGTGCGCGCCGGTGTTGAGGATGGCCAGGGCGCATTGACGGAAGAGGGTATAGATGCTGCCGGTACCGGCTTCGCTCAGTTGCTGGACTTCACGTTGCGACAGCGTTTCAAGGCTGCCTTTAGGGCTTACGGAGGCATTGATGACTTGTCTTTGGGGCATTCTGATTCCCTGAAAGCACGGCCACCGGACCATGCATGGCCAGTGGCTTGAGGATAGTGCGCGCCGTGTTCGGTCGCATTGGACTGGCATTTTCCCCGGCACTGGAGCCGAGCGCAAACACCGTCGCGCACCATCATGCCGCAGAAGTTACTGAATCAGCTTCCAGTTTTTGTAGAAAAACCGCCGCAAGGTAAAGACGGCTCCGGCAAAAGCCGCGATCAGGCCGTTAAGCAAGGACGGTATCAGGGTTGGCCGCACGATATCGATGAACAGGCAGTAGCGCTTGGCATCGTTCTTGTTGAAGGAAGCGTGCATCAGCGTGTCGTCGAAGATAAACAGCGGGTCATCGTGCCAGTAGTGCTTGTGCTTGCCGACCTGGATGTACACGCCGTCGTGATGGGGCGCCGGTGCCATGTTGTAGAGCACGCGGAACATCATGCGCAGCGGGCCGAAGTGAAACGAGGTTGAACGGTTTTCGTTGAACACCGACACGCCGATGGTTTTCACGTAGGGCAGTTTTTCCCGCAGTTGCGGGATATCCAGGGTGGTCTCGATCGGACGGCCGTACCATTGGAAAAACAGCATGCCGCGTTTTTTCTCGGCCATGCGCTCATCCAGGTACTGGATGATCTCGTCCTTGTTGGCCATGGCGTCGTCGATCACCTTTTGCAGGTCTTCGCGCCAGGCCGGCGGCAGGTCGTTCATTTTATAAACGTGGCGATTACGCTGGCTCAACAAATCGAACAGCGTGTTGAACGGTGCCAGCAGCCAGGTATTGCGCCCGTTGCCGATGAAATACTTCTTGATGGTCTCACCGTCGTACAGGCCATTGCGCAGGAAGTCATACAGCCCACAGAAAACCACCAGCAGCAGAAAAACCAGAGTGGTCTTCGGGAAGCAATAAATGAACAGCAATACGCCAAGGACCCAAGCGGCGGATACCAGGCGTTTGCGGATGACGCTCTTACTCATGAAACCGGGCTCCATCGGGCGGTTTTCGATTGCTTCAAAACCGTCCGCGATTGACTGGCAGGCCAGGCAAAGGAATCAGTCAACCCGTGGGGCATCATGCCCAGGCTGAAACATATCGAAATAATATGGTCATGATAGGGTGTTATCGCCCTCACGTGGCGTTTTAAATGCTGGAAATTTGTGAAGTCGCTGCACAGATTTTTACCGTTGTTCCCCTAAAATACCTCGGCGGATGGCCAGGTCGGCGGTGTTGCGGATAGCATTTTGTGAACAGAAGATTTGCGACTATCGTGACGCTTCGGTTTTCCGGGCGTCATAGACCGGTACGATTGACGCTGTAATGGCCACCATTGGCCTTCGGCACCTTGGAAGAGGCAGAAATTTTATGATCATCAAACCGCGGGTTCGTGGCTTTATCTGTGTGACCGCTCACCCGGTTGGCTGTGAAGCGAATGTCAAAGAGCAGATCGACTACGTGACCGAACACGGTGCCATTGAAGGCGGCCCGAAAAAGGTGCTGGTCCTCGGGGCTTCCACCGGCTACGGCCTGGCCGCGCGCATCAGCGCTGCCTTTGGCTGCGGCGCCGACACCCTGGGCGTGTTTTTTGAGAAAGAAGGCGAAGAAGGCAAGCTCAGCTCTGCCGGCTGGTACAACAGCGCCGCCTTCGAGAAGTTTGCGCTGGAAAAAGGCCTGTATGCCAAGAGCATCAACGGCGATGCGTTCTCCGACGAGATCAAGCGCCTGACCATCGAAACCATCAAGAAAGACCTGGGCAAGATCGACCTGGTGGTCTACAGCCTGGCTGCGCCACGCCGTACCGACCCGCAAGGCGTGGTGCACAACTCCACCCTGAAACCGATCGGCAAGGCCGTGACCCTGCGCGGCATCAACACCGACAAGGGCATCGTGGTCGACACCACCCTTGAGCCGGCTACCCAGGAAGAAATCGACGGCACCGTGAAGGTCATGGGCGGCGAAGACTGGCAGCTGTGGATCGACGCCCTGCGTGACGCCGACGTGTTGGCCGAAGGCGCCAAGACCACCGCGTTCACCTACCTCGGCGAGAAGCTGACCCAGGATATCTACTGGAACGGTTCCATCGGCGAAGCCAAGAAGGACCTCGACAAGAAAGTCCTGACCCTGCGCGAAAACCTGGCTGCACTGAAGGGCGACGCCCGCGTGTCGGTACTCAAGGCCGTGGTGACCCAGGCCAGTTCGGCGATTCCGATCATGCCGCTGTACCTGTCGCTGCTGTTTAAAGTGATGAAAGAGCAGGGCACCCACGAAGGGTGCATCGAGCAGGTCTACGGCCTGTTCAAGGACAGCCTGTATGGCAAAGAGCCCAAGCTCGACGCCGATGGCCGCCTGCGTGCCGACCTCGCGGAACTTGAGCCGAAGGTTCAGGACGCGGTAGCGGCCCTGTGGAATCAGGTCTCCGATGACAACGTCAACGAGATCAGCGATTTTGCCGGCTACAAGGCGGAGTTCCTGCGCCTGTTCGGTTTCGAGATCGACGGCGTGGACTACGACGCTGACGTCAATCCGACCGTGAAGATCAAGGGCCTGGTTCAGGCTTAAGCGCTTCGGGTAATGAGAAAGCGGCCTCCAGGGGCCGCTTTTTTATGCGCGTCATGCCAGACTGCGGCCGTTATCACACCTACGCTAACGGAGGATCTTCATGACGATTCGTGCAGTCGTTTTTGATTTCGGCGGTGTCCTGTTCGACTGGAACCCGCATCATCTCTACCGCCAGCTGATTGCCGACGACCATGAGCGGCAGCAGTTCCTGGACACGGTCTGCACCCAGGCCTGGAACACCGAGCAGGACGCCGGGCGCAGCCTGGCCGAGGCGACCCGCACGCTGATTACCGAGCATCCGCAGCACGAACCCTTGATCCAGGCGTATTACGACCGCTGGCACGAGATGCTGCGGGGCGCATTGCCGGAGGGTGTGGCGATCCTCGAAGCCTTGCATGAGGCGAAGATGCCGCTGTTCGGCCTCACCAACTGGTCCGCCGAAACCTTTCCCTATGCCCGGGCCAACTACCCGTTCCTGCAGTATTTTCGCGACATCGTGGTGTCCGGCGAAATCAAACTGATCAAGCCCGATCCCGCGATCTACCACGCCAGCCTGGCTCAGGTGCGTGCCCATCTGCCGGATATCCAGCCGGGTGAAGTGGTGTTTATTGACGACGTAGCCGGCAATATCGAGGCGGCCACTGCGCTTGGTTGGCAGGGAATTCACCACGTATCTGCCGCGCAGACCCGTGAGCGCTTGATCGAACTGGGGGTGAGCCTCTAGCGCGCCCACTTCTCCATGACGAAATCCACAAAGGCCCGCAGCTTGGGCAGGCGATAGCGGTCCTGGGCGTAGAGCACGTGCATTGGCCGGCTGGGCAGTTGGTAGTCCGTCAGTAATGCCACCAGTTTCCCGGCCCGCAGGTCGGGCTCGACCAGGGCGTCAGGCAACATCACGATGCCCATGCCTTCCAGGGCAGCCTGGCGCAAGGCCTGCGAACTGTTGATGGTCAATGAGCCGGAAACCGGAATTTCCACTTCGCCCTCTGCACCGCGCATTCGCCACAACTTGTCGGCGTCGCGCCAATCGTCGGTCGCCGGGTAGGCGAACGCCAGGCAGTCATGGTGCTGCAGATCATCGGGGCGTTGAGGTGTGCCACGGCGCGCCAGGTACTCCGCAGAGGCGCAGAGGGTGATGGTGTAATCCTGCATGGGGCGCGCAATCAGGCTTGGAGCGTCCAGGTCGCCCAAGCGGATGGCCACGTCGAAGCCGCTGTCGACCATGTCCATCCGCTGGTTGCTCAGCACCACGTACAGTTTGATCTGTGGATAGCGCTGGGAAAATTCGCTGAGTGCGGGTGCCAGGCGCTCGGTGCCAAAAGCCGGTGGTGCGGTGATCCGCAGCAGGCCCTTGGGCACATCGCTATTGGCTTGTTCCGCCATCTGCTCGGAGTCGGCCACCAGGCCCAGCACCTCCAGGCAACGCTGGTAATAAATCCCGCCAAACTCGGTCAGGCTTTGTTTGCGCGTGGTGCGCTTGAGCAGGCTGACGCCCAGGCGTTGTTCCAGCGCGCGCAGGTGATTGCCGACCATGGTGGTGGACATGCCGCACGCCTGCGCCGCCGCCGTCATGCTGCCGGCTTCCACCACTTTCACGTACACCGTCATCGCCTGGAACAGATCCATTATCAAGCCCTGATTTAAAGTGATCGCAGTGTTGCGCAGTTTATCCAGCTCGGGTGGCTAACGATACTGGCGCCATCACTACGATGCACTGGAGCCTGATGCCATGACCGCCGCCTGCCTGATGACCACTTATCAACCGTTGCCCCTGAGCTTTACCCGTGGCCTTGGCACGCGCCTGTGGGACCAGCAGGGTCGCGAATACCTGGACGCCGTGGCGGGTGTGGCGGTGACCAATGTCGGTCACTCCCACCCGCGCCTGGTAACGGCCATCAGTGAACAGGCCGGCTTGCTGCTGCACACCTCCAACCTCTACAGCATCGACTGGCAGCAGCGGCTGGCCCAACGACTGACCCAACTTTCCGGGCTGGACCAGGCGTTCTTCAACAACTCCGGTGCCGAAGCCAACGAGACGGCACTGAAGCTGGCCCGGTTGCATGGTTGGAAAAAGGGCATCGAACAGCCGCTGGTGGTGGTGATGGAGAATGCCTTTCACGGGCGCACCCTGGGTACCATGTCCGCCAGTGACGGGCCTTCCGTGCGGCTCGGGTTTCAACAATTGCCAGGGGATTTTATCAAGGTCGGCTTCGGAGACTTGAAAGCGCTGGAAGCCGTGACCCAGAAGTTTGGTGCGCGGATTGTCGCGGTGCTACTGGAGCCGATCCAGGGTGAAAGCGGCGTGCAAGTCGCGCCGTCGGGTTATCTGAAAGCCTTGCGCGAGCACTGCACCCGGCAGGGCTGGTTGTTGATGCTTGATGAGATCCAGACGGGGATTGGCCGCACCGGTCGCTGGTTTGCCTTCCAGCATGAAGGCATCGTGCCGGACGTGATGACTTTGGCCAAAGGCCTGGGCAACGGCGTGCCGATTGGCGCGTGCCTGGCCCGGGCCTCCGTTGCCCAGTTGTTCACCCCCGGCAGCCACGGCAGCACCTTTGGCGGCAACCCGCTGGCCTGCCGCGTGGGTTGTACAGTGCTGGAAATTATCGAAGAACAAGGCCTGCTGGACAACGCGGCGCAACAGGGCGAGCGGCTGCTGGCGCGCCTGCGGGTGGAATTGAGTGAGCATCCCCGGGTGCTGGCGATTCGCGGGCAAGGGCTGATGATCGGCATCGAACTGGCAGCGCCTCACCGCGACTTGGCCCAGCGCGCGGCGCAAGAGCACGGCCTGCTGATCAACGTCACGCGGGGCAAGATCATTCGCCTGCTGCCGCCGCTGACCCTCGATGCCAAGGAAGTGGAAATGATCGTGCGCGCACTTTCCCGGCTCCTGGACTAGATCTCCCCGCCCCCCCGTAGCAGCTGTCGAGCCCCAGCGAGGCTGCGTCGGCCCCACCTCGGTCTCGGATCAACCTCGAAGACGGTGGTGCTGCCGACGCAGCCTCGCTAGTGCTCGACAGCTGCTACGGGGCCGTTCAGCCATTCCTGGTTGAGGGTCTCGGTGTCCCCCAGGTAATCCAGCAACCACGCCATGGCCGGCGACAGTTTGTTCTGCGCCCACGCCACGCACGACGGGCTGGCGGGGAAGGGCCGGGACAGTTGCAGGGCGCTCAGTTCGCCGCGGTCGATCCATGGCTGCACCAGGTGCGCCGGCGCCATGCCGACGCACAGGCCGTCCCGCAGGCAATCAATCGCCGAAGCCCAGTGCGGCACCACCAACCGGCGCTGGTTATCCAGGGTCCAGGTGTCGCGCTTGGGCAGGTTGCGTGAGGTGTCGGTCATGCACAGGGAGGCGAAGGGCCGTAACTGGTCATCGCTGAGCAGGCCCTCTATGGACGCCAGCGGATGCCGGCTGCTGACCACGCACAGCCAGTTCAGCAGGCCCATGTCGCGAAACGTGAATTGACTGGCCACCGGCACCGCGCTGGTGGCGCCGATCACGATGTCTGTGCGGTCGTCGGCCAGGGCATCCCACACGCCGTTGTACACCTCGTATTCCATCAGCAATTCCACCTCCGGGAACTGGCGATAGAAATCCAGCACCAGTTGCCGACAGCGCTGCTGTTTGACGATGGAGTCCACCGCGACCTTCAACTGGCCACTCCAGCCATTGGCCACTTGCTGGCACAGTCGACGGGTGCCGAGCATTTTTTTCATGACGCCCCGGGTCTCGTCGACGAACAATTTACCGGCGGGTGTCAGCTCCACGTCCCGATGACGTCGGACAAACAGCGGCACCGCCAGCCATTCTTCGATTTGCCGCACCGTGTAGCTGATGGCCGACGGCACGCGGTGCAGTTCCTGGACGGCGGCGCTGAAGCTGCCGTGGCGGGCCACCGCATCCACCACATCCAGGGAATATTCAGACCACATGGGATTTGCCTTCAAAAATATTGATAAGAGTGTTCAATTATTATCGCTTCACAGGGAAATGCTCAGCTTCATAATAGGCGCCAGTCAGCAAATAGTTTGATGGCAGTTTATACAAGGCTTCAATGAAAAATTCTTTTGGATTCACCTGGTACCTGGCGGGGCTGAGCATGCTCGGCTATCTGGCCATGGATATGTACTTGCCGGCGTTTGGCGCCATGGGCGAGCAACTGCAGATTTCCCCCGGCGCGGTGGGCGCAAGCCTGAGTATTTTCCTCGCCGGCTTTGCCGTAGGGCAGTTGCTGTGGGGGCCGCTGTCCGATCGGCTCGGGCGCAAGCCGGTCCTGCTCACCGGTCTTTCCCTGTTTGTGCTCGGTTGCCTGGGCATGTTCTGGGTCGAGACCGCGCCGCAACTGTTGGCCTTGCGTTTTGTCCAGGCGATTGGCGTGTGTTCCGCCGCTGTCAGTTGGCAGGCGCTGGTGATCGACCGCTACCCGGCGGACAAGGCCCATCGGGTGTTCGCCGGCATCATGCCGCTGATGTCACTGTCGCCGGCCCTCGCGCCATTGCTGGGAGCGCTGATGTTGAATCACTGGGGCTGGCAGGCGATCTTCGGTGTGTTGTTGGTGGTCTCGCTGCTCCTGCTGCTGCCTACGTTGTTTCTCCGGCCGCTGCCGAAACGCCTGACAACCGACGCCGAACCTTCCCGGCTCGGCTATGGGCAACTGCTCAAGTCGCGGGTGTTCACCGGCAATGTGATGATCTTCGCCGCGTGCTCGGCCAGCTTCTTCGCCTGGCTCACCGCCTCGCCGTTCATCCTCGGCGGCATGGGCTACAGCCCCAATGACATCGGCTTGAGCTACGTGCTGCCGACGCTGTCGTTCCTGATTGGTGGCTACAGTTGCCGCAGCGCGTTGCAGCGGTTCCAGGGCAAGACCTTGTTGCCGTGGTTGCTGCTGGCGTACTGCGTCAGCATGGTCGCGTTGTACCTGGTCGCGACCTTGACTGTGCCGACGCTCGCCACCTTGCTGATTCCGTTCTGCCTGATGGCGCTGGTCAATGGCGCCAGCTATCCGATCGTGGTGGCGAATGCGCTGATGCCGTTCGCAGAAAATTCCGGCAAAGCGGCCGCCTTGCAGAACACCTTGCAGTTGGGCCTGTGCTTTCTCGGGAGCCTGATCGTATCGTCGATGATCGACCAGCCGCTGTTGATCACCGCGATCGTGATGCTGGCGACCGCGCCATTGGCCGTGTTGGGCTACTGGCTGGCGCGGCCGAAGGTTGACGATGCGGATGCCGACCTGGTGCGCGCCCGCTAGAACGTCACTTCCATGTTCACCGTCGGCGTTGATGTGCGGCTGCCCCGGCCGCCGTCCACGCCGAACTTGTTATGCCAATACTCGTAACCCACCCCCAGATACAGGTTCGGCTTGACGCTCTTTCCCGGGCGCACCGCCACCATCAGCGCGGTGCGCATCAGGGTTTCCGGCGCCGTATCGCGGCCATGGAAGTCCTCGCCCTTTTCCCCGACGTGATTGATAAACCCCTGAAACTTCGCCCCGTGGTTGCCGATCTCGAAAGGCCGCATCCAGGTCAGGTTGAGCATGTAGGTATCGTCGAAGGTGTGGTCGGGTTCTTTCGCACCGGGGATGCCGGAATGGTTCCTTTCCTTGTAGTACATCAGGCTCAGGTCCAGCACGCCGACGGTGTTGAACTTCAAGGTCGGGCCAATCACCAGTGCGCGTTTTTTCGCCGAGGCCAGGTTATTGTTGCGGTTGGCATCAAAGCCGAAGGTCAGCGCGTAATCCTTGATCACCCCGGTGCCGAGCGGTACATCGAATACCCGTGAGGCATACAGTTGATGCCGGTACACGGCATACACTTCGCTGCCGCCGTGGTCGGTGCCCTTGCGTGGGTCGCGGCTGTCGGACAGGAACACATCGAGGTTCAGGTAGTTGCTGCCGTACTGGTAGCCGCTGGCGTGGGTGAAGCTGTAGATGCGCTTGCTGAATTCATCCGGGTTGTTCGGATTGGTGAACTGTTGCCCGTAGCGAAATCCTACGCTGTTGTTCATCCATTCCAGCGCGACAGCCTCCCCGCCGCCGAACAGGGTGAGTAATACGGTTGCGCCGTGCAGTGCCTTTTTCATTGTTTTAATTCCTTTGGCGTTTTGGCTCATGGCGACCGCGCAAGGGTCGCCGCGCGCAGTATCGGCACATCCGTTGTGGGTTCCAAAGAACAGAATCTCGCCTGGGCCGATGCCGAAACGGCAGCACTGAAGCTGGCCTGAGAATCAGGAAATACGTGGCGCCGAGGGCGTTTCCTGATGTTCGCGCAAGTTGATTTCTTCACTGAGCAGATGGGCCATGGTTTGCACCGCCATCGGCAAGTCCCGGTCTTTGCGGGCGTATAAGCCGAGGTCGCTGAAGATCCCGCCCTGGTCGCTGAGTGGGATGTGCAAGAGTTCGCCGCGGGCCAAATCAGCCTCCACGCCGATGCGCGTCTGGAACGCGATGCCCAGTTGCTGGCGCGCCAGTTGCCGGGCCAGTTCCATGGAGTTGCTTTGCAGCAGCGGCTTGTTCGCCGCCGCCGCACGCTTGTGCAGCGGCGCGATCAGGTGATGAACCGAGAGTTCGCTCTTGGCCTGGATCACCCCGTGCTCGCAACAACGTGCATAACTCACGCTGGCCTCGCCAGCCAATGGATGCCCCGGCGCCATCAGCGCACCCAGGCGGAAATGGCCGACACACACCTGGATGGTTTCGCTGCTGCGCGGTAAGGCAAAGGCCAGCCCCAGGTCAGCCTGGCCGTTGACCACCGCGCCGGGAATCGACTGCGAACCTTGCACCGTGACGCCAACGGTCACTTTCGGGTAGCGCTCACGCATGCGCTTGAGGGCGGCGGGCAGCAGTTCCACGGTGGCGCCTTCCACCGTGGCGATTTCCACATGGCCGGTCTGCACGCCGTTCAAGCCATCCAGTTCGCCGCGCACGCGCTCCACATCCTGCAACAGAACACTCACGTGACGGGTCAGGATCTCGCCGGCCGCCGTCAGGCGCAGCCCGCCGGGGAGGCGCTCGAACAGCGCCGCGCCCACTTCGTCTTCCAGCTTGAGGATCTGCCGGTTCACCGCCGAAGACGCCACATTCAGGCGGCGTGCGGCTTCGCGGATCGAATGGCAACGGCGAACCATGTCGAAGTAGTAAATCGCCGGGGCGTGAATGCGCAGCTTGCGGTTGAGCATTTTTTTCAAGTCCTTGTGCGCAGTGCTTCGAGCCACGGGGCAGGGCGGCTGAATGGATTTTTGTAACACCGTTGACGGTCTCTTTGTGAAACTGATTGTATACAACTCTATGGACATCCAATCTTTCTATTGCATACAGTGAGTGCACAACAAAAACAGAGAACCCCTCACCATGACTATCCCGAAGGCGTCACCACAGCGGCCAGAAGACGAGAATCTCGGCGTCGCGGCCAACATGGCTTACGGCCTGCAGCATGTGCTCACCATGTACGGCGGCATCGTGGCCGTACCGTTGATCGTCGGCCAGGCGGCCGGGTTGTCCCCGGCCGATATCGGCCTGCTGATCGCCGCCTCGCTGTTTGCCGGCGGCTTGGCCACGCTCCTGCAAACCCTGGGTTTGCCGTTCTTCGGCTGCCAGTTGCCGCTGGTGCAAGGCGTGTCCTTTGCCGGGGTGGCGACCATGGTGGCGATCGTCGGCAGCGACGGTGCGGGCGGCATCCCGGCGATACTCGGGGCGGTGATGGCCGCGTCCTTGATCGGCTTGCTGATCACCCCGGTGTTCTCGCGAATAACCAAATTCTTCCCGCCGCTGGTCACCGGGATTGTGATCACCACCATCGGCCTGACCCTGATGCCCGTCGCCGCCCGCTGGGCCATGGGCGGCAACAGCCGCGCGGCGGATTTCGGCAGCATGCCGAACATCGGCCTGGCGGCGCTGACCCTGGTGCTGGTGTTGCTGCTGAGCAAGATCGGCAGCGCGACCATCTCGCGGCTGTCGATCCTGCTGGCGATGGTGATCGGTACGGTGATTGCGGTGTTCCTCGGCATGGCTGACTTTTCCAGCGTGACCCAGGGCCCGATGTTCGGCTTTCCCACGCCATTCCATTTCGGCATGCCAACCTTCCATCTGGCGGCGATCATTTCCATGTGCATCGTGGTCATGGTGACCCTGGTGGAAACCTCGGCGGACATTCTCGCGGTGGGTGAAATCATCGACACCAAGGTCGACTCCAAGCGCCTCGGCAATGGCCTGCGCGCGGATATGCTGTCGAGCATGTTTGCGCCGATCTTCGGCTCGTTCACCCAGAGCGCGTTCGCTCAGAACGTCGGGCTCGTGGCGGTGACCGGGGTCAAGAGTCGTTATGTGGTCGCCACCGGCGGGATATTCCTGGTGATCCTCGGCCTGCTGCCATTTATGGGCCGGGTGATTGCGGCGGTACCGACTTCAGTGCTGGGCGGGGCCGGGATCGTGCTGTTCGGCACCGTGGCTGCCAGTGGTATTCGGACCTTGTCCAAGGTGGATTACCGCAACAACATGAACCTGATCATCGTCGCCACTTCCATCGGTTTTGGCATGATCCCGATTGCGGCACCGAGCTTCTACGATCACTTCCCGAGCTGGTTCGCGACCATTTTCCATTCGGGGATCAGCTCGTCGGCGATCATGGCGATCCTGTTGAACCTGGCGTTCAACCACTTCACCACCGGCAACTCGGATCAGCAGTCGGTGTTTGTTGCGGGGACTGAGCGCAGCCTGTGCTTCCAGGATGTGGCGGCGTTGCGGGACGGGGATTACTTCAGCGGCGGCAAGTTGTTTGATGCTGAGGGCAAGGAGATTCCGTTGCTGGCAGACGTGCCGAAGAAAGCGGTGGTGCAGGGCAGGGCGCAGACCAGCGAGGTCTGAAGAAGCAGACGATCTTTGCGTAGCAGCTGTCGAGCCTTGGCGAGGCTGCGTTGGCGGTGTATCTGACACACCGCTACGCAGCCTCGCCAAGGCTCGACAGCTGCTACGGTTGGTTAGCCAGTTTTGAGTGCTTTGTGGGGAACAGAGCAGGCCTGATCCAAAAACTGCACCACTGTGCCCATGCACGCCTGTCGTTCTTCAACATGGGGCATATGGCTGGAGTCTTCGAACAGTGCCCAGCGCACGTCGGCAATCTCATCCAGGAACGGCTTGACCACCAGCGGCGTGGCCTCGTCATGCCGGCCGGAAATCACCAGGGTCGGCACATTGACCTTCGACAGCCGGCCGATCACGTTCCAGTCTTTCAAGCTGCCAATTACATGGAATTCCGTCGGCCCGCTCATGGCGTGGTACACCGTCGGGTCCGAATCCACCTGGGCGAAGGTGCGGGCGACTTCTTCGGGCCATGGATTGACCCGGCACACGTGCTGGTCATAGAAAATCCGCGAAGCCGCCAGGTACTCAGGGTCTTGATAGGTGCCGGCCTGTTCGTGCTTGAGCAGGGTTTCGTGTACGCCTTCAGGCAGTAACTTGCGCAGGCGGTTGGCCTCGGCGACCCAGGTCCGCATGCAGGTTGGCGAGTTGGCCGGGATAAACGCGCGCAGGCCCTTGGGTTGCAGGATGGCGTGTTCGCTGCCGAGCATGCCGCCCCAGGATTGCCCCAGGATCGCGTAGTTGTTGCTGATCTGCAGGTGGTCCAGCAGGTTGTCCAGTTCTTCCAGGAACAAGCTGACGGTCCAGAAGGAAGGGTCTTTGTCGGGCAGATGCGTGGAGCGCCCGTTGCCCAGTTGGTCGTAGTGAATGACCGCGTGGCCACTGGCAGCCAC
Organism: Pseudomonas sp. 32A; assembly: GCF_052682255.1. Lineage (NCBI taxonomy): Bacteria > Pseudomonadati > Pseudomonadota > Gammaproteobacteria > Pseudomonadales > Pseudomonadaceae > Pseudomonas > Pseudomonas sp. 32A. Next base: position 1,692,693 of record NZ_JBQYLY010000001.1, read on the forward strand.
GTCCTTGTAGGCGTCGACATAATCATGGGTGCAGCCCGGGCCGCCATGGAGGATAACCAGTGGCGTGAGGCCGCTGTCCAGGTCGCCGGTGACCCGATACCAGGTCTGGTAGTCGCGAAAAGCCGCATAGCCCTCGCGGATGGTGTCGATGAATTCCATTTCGTGCCCTGCCCTGAGAAAAAGTGATCAGGCACACGATAGTCGGCACAGAAAGTTTAAGTAACTAGCAAAACAGCTAGGTTTTGCCTTCGGATCAGTCTTCCAGCAAGCGGTAATGGGTGGCGCGCACGACCGCTTGTACCCGGTTCTTGGCCCCCAGCTTATGCATGGCCGACGCCAGGTGCAGGGTGACAACGGCCAGGGAGCGGCTCAATTGCGTGGCGATTTCGGCGGCGGTCAGGCCGTCGGCGGCCCATTTCAGGCATTCGCGCTCGCGTTTGGTCAGGCGGATGTGCGGGTACGAGCGCAGTTCCTTGCTGAACAGCGGGTAGGCCGCTTCCTGCAAGGCATGGGTAATCAGGTTGAAATCCGACAGGGTCTGGCGAGCATCCTCCAGCACCGTGCTGGCCTTGCCGGTGCGCAGGCCGGTCAGGGAGGCGAAGCCGCCACGGGGCAAATGGATCGGCACGCTGACGCCGCAGGTCATCTGCCGGTCGTGCAGGTAGCTGGAAACGGGGGCGTGGCAGGGGTCGATGATCTTTTGCAGCGCGGTGTCGGCCTTGGCCTCGTAGGACCAGACAAACGGTGAAACCGTCGACAGCGCGAGGTGTTGCACCGGATCGATCTGATAAAAACCGGAGCTGCACCACAAGCTGTACCAGTCGGGTGGCGTATTGCGCAGTTGCAGCACAGAAGGGGTGATCAGTGCACCATTATGGTCAATGGGCACGGGGGTGTAGTCGTAGACCAGCGCATCAAAACCCAGGTCCTGGGCCAATACGAGGGTGTTGTCCATCTGCTCATCCAGGCTCCTGCCGGGGATGAGACGGTCATTAAAGGCAGTTAACCTGGCCAGCATCCGTTCTGCTCCCGAATTCGTTTGAATCTCGTCTTGCTGCAAGTAGAATGCCACGCCCCGGCGAAGGACTGCCAGACCAAACCTATAAGAATTACCAGGTTATGGACGCGCGGCATCCTCGGTAGTGTTGGCCTTTAAACGGCCATTATCCCCAGGGCCGACACACAACAAGGAATGTATGCATGTGGCGTGAAATTGCCCCCGACCAGCAGTACAACGTGCAAGTCGATGGCCACAACCTCGTGGCCTACAGCTTTGGCGAAGGCGATGAAGTGCTGCTGTGCCTCAATGGCGGCCCGGGGCTGCCTTGCGACTACTTGCGCGACGCCCATGGCTGGCTCAAGGACAACGGCCTGCGAGTGGTTGCATTCGACCAGCTTGGCACCGGCGCATCAGCCAGACCGACCGATGTTTCGCTGTGGGAAATCAGCCGTTATGTCGAAGAAGTCGAGACGGTGCGCCAGGCCTTGGGCCTGGGGCGCGTGCACCTGCTGGGACATTCCTGGGGCGGATGGCTGGGCATCGAATACGCCATTCACTACCCCGACGCGCTGAAAAGCCTGATCCTGGAAAACACCGTCGGCGACATTCCGCACCTGTCCCTGGAACTGGAGCGCCTGCGCGGCGCCCTTGGCAGCGAGACCGTGGCGATGATGCAACGCCACGAAGCCATGGGCACCCTCGACCATCCGCAGTACCAGGCCGCCATCACCTTGCTCAACTACCGCCACGTCTGCCGCCTGGACGAGTGGCCGGCACCGGTCCAGCGCTCCCTCGGCGACTGGAACATGGGCCCCTACGAAACCATGCAGGGCCCCAACGAATTCCTCTACATCGGCAACCTCAAGGACTGGAACCGCATCCCCGAGATGGCCGAGTTCAAGATGCCGATACTGATCACCACCGGCCAGCACGACGAGCTGACCCCGGCCTGCGCCATGCGCATGAAAAGCGCGGCCAGGCACGCTGAATTGCACGTGTTCCCCAACAGCAGCCATATGCCGTTTTACGAAGAGCCCCAGGCTTACTTCCCGGTGCTGCTGGACTTCCTTGCTCGTCACCGAGGCTGACGGATGAACCTGGCGCGCTACCGTTTTGTGCTGTCCCGGCCGCTGCAATTGCTGCCGGTGCTGTTTGGCATCAGCCTGATCACCTTTGTATTGGTGCGCTCGATTCCCGGCGACCCGGCGCGGGCGCTGCTGGGTTCGCGCAGCACCCCGGACGCCTTGCTGAAGATCCGCGCCCAGTACGGCCTCGACCAGCCGCTGTGGCTGCAATATTTCTACTTCCTGAAAAACCTGCTCAAGGGCGACCTCGGCCAGTCCCTGCTGTACAAGGTCGACGCGCTGAAACTGATCGTCACCCGTATCGAGCCGACCCTGTTCCTGGTACTCGGCAGCGTGCTGCTGGCGCTGTTGATCGCCGTGCCGATGGCCACCGTGGCCGCACGTAATAAAGGCGGCTGGGCGGATAACCTGATCCGGCTGTTCACCACGGTCGGCCTGGGCATGCCGGCGTTCTGGCTGGGCCTGATGCTGATCCTGTTGCTCAGCGTGCAATGGGGCCTGTTCCCGGTCTCCGGGTATGGGCGTACCTGGCTGGACAAGGCGCACCACATGATTCTGCCGTGCCTGACCATCGCCCTGGCGCTGTCGGCGGTGCTGGTGCGCAATCTGCGGGCGAGCATGCTGATGGAGTTGCAGGCCGATCACGTGACTGCCGCCCGGGCGCGCGGTTTGTCGGAGGCGGCGGTGTTTCGTCGCCATGTGCTGCCCAACTCCCTGGTGCCGGCGGTCAACCTGCTGGCGGTGAACATTGGCTGGCTGATCAGCGGCACGGTGGTGATCGAAAGCCTGTTCGCGATTCCCGGTATCGGCCAGTTGCTGGTGCGCGGGATTTTCACCCGCGACTACATGGTGGTGCAGGGCGTGGCGATGGTGCTGGCCTGTGCCACCGTGCTGGTCAACTTTGTTGCCGATGTGGTGACGGTCGCGCTGGACCCACGAGTGAAGATGCAATGAGCGGCCGCCCATTGATTGCCCCGTGGCGCTTGCGCCTGCGCTTTGGTTTTCGCAATGGCCGGCTGACGGCGGCCTGGGGACTGTTGATTCTGCTGACATGGCTGGCGCTGGCGCTGTTCGCCCCGTGGGTCGCACCGTTCGATCCAATTGCGCAAAACACCGACATCAGTTTGCTGGGCCCCAGCCTCGCCCATCCATTTGGCACGGACAACTACGGTAGAGACATTCTTTCGAGGGTGATCTGGGGCGCGCGCATCGACCTGCAACTGGCGGTGGTCGGCGTGATCTTTCCGTTCCTGATCGGCACCTTTGTGGGTGCGGTGTCCGGTTATATCGGCGGGCGTTTCGACAGCTTCTGCATGCGGGTGATCGACGTCATCCTCGCCTTTCCGTTCCTGGTGCTGATGCTGGCGATCATGGCCATTCTCGGCCCGGGCTTGAAAAGCTTCTATATCGCCATGGCGCTGGTGGGCTGGGTGTCCTACGCGCGGCTGATCCGCTCACAGATCCTGGTGCTCAAGGAGAGCGACTTCGCCCTGGCCGCCAAAAGCCTGGGCTTTGGCCATGGGCGCATTCTGTTTCGGCATTTGTTGCCTAACGCGATGTTCGGCTCGATTGTGTTCTCGATGTCTGACGCGGTGCTGGTGCTGCTCAACGGTGCAGCCGTCAGCTACCTGGGCCTGGGCGTACAGCCGCCGACCGCCGAGTGGGGCACCATGGTTGCCGAAGGCCAGGCGTTTATCACCACTGCCTGGTGGATTTGTACCTTTCCGGGCCTGGCCATCGTGACCCTGGCCATGGGATTCAGCCTGTTGGCCGATGGCGTGGCGCAAGTGCTGGGGGATCGCTCATGAGTCTTCTGCAAGTGCAGGACCTGAGTGTGATCGCCAACAACACCGGGCGCGATGTGACCCTGGTGGACCGGGTGTCCTTCGACCTGGCCGAAGGTGAAATCCTCGGTCTGGTGGGCGAAAGCGGTTCGGGCAAGACCATGGCCTGTCGCGGGCTGATGCGTTTGCTGCCGTCCCCGAGCCTGCGGGTGCAGGGCGGTTCGGTACGCCTGGCGGGCAAGGACCTTCTGGCACTGGATGACGCGGGTATGCGTGCGGTTCGTGGAGGGCAATTGGGGATGATTTTCCAGAACCCCAGCAGCCACCTCGACCCGCTGATGCGCATTGGCGAGCAGATCGCCGAGGGCATCCGCCTGCACCAGGGCGCGTCGAAAAAAGACGCGCGCTTGCAGGCTATCGAGGTGCTGCGCCAGGTTGGTATTCCCGATCCCCAGGCGCGAATCGACAACTATCCTCACGAGTTTTCCGGCGGCATGCGCCAGCGGGCGATGATCGCCGTGGCCTTGGGCTGCAACCCAAAGGTGCTGATCGCCGATGAGCCGACCACCGCCCTCGACGTGACCGTGCAGGCCCAGATTCTGCGACTGCTGCTGGACCTGCGGGACCAGCGCGGCCTGTCGATCATCATGATCACCCACGACCTGGGCGTGGTGGCGCAAACCTGTGACTCCATCGCCGTGATGTACGCCGGGCGCCTGTGCGAGCACGGCAGCAAATACGAGCTGCTGGCGCACCCGCAACACCCGTACACCGCCGGCCTGATCGAATGCCAGCCCGCCACCAGCAGCGGCCACGCCTTGTTGCGCACCATCGCCGGGCAGCCGCCGCTGCTCGATGCCTTGCCCAAGGGCTGTCGGTTCCACCCGCGTTGCCCGCAAGTCGGCACCTTGTGCACCGAGCTGTTGCCGGAAGGTGTGCGGGTTGCATGCCACTATCCCCTGGGAGTTCGCCCATGACGTTATTACAGGTGAATGACCTTGAAGTGCGTTTTGCCGCCGCCGGCAGTGGCCTGTTTGGCCTGAATAAACAGTGGGTGAGGGCGGTCAATGGGGTGTCGTTGACCCTGGCGGCCGGCGAAACACTCGGTTTGGTGGGCGAGTCCGGCAGCGGTAAAAGCACCCTCGGACGAGCGATCCTGCACCTCAACCCCATCAGCGCCGGGCAGGTGGTGTTCGACGGTATCGACATGGCCCACGCCGGGCCTGTCGACATCGCGCGTTTGCGGCACGAGACGGCGATGATCTTCCAGGATCCCTACGCGGCCCTGAACCCGCGTCTTACCGTCGGCGAAACCATCGCCGAAGTCCTGCGGGTGCAGCGCAAGGTGGCGTCAGAAAACATTCCACGCCGGGTCGACGAATTACTCGACCTCGTAGGCCTGCGCCCCGAACTCGCCAGCCGCAAGCCCGGCTCTCTCAGCGGCGGCCAGTGCCAGCGCGTCGGCATCGCCCGGGCGCTGGCAGTGGAGCCACGGCTGATCATCGCCGACGAATGCGTGGCCGCCCTGGATGTGTCGATTCAGGGCCAGATCATCAACCTGCTGCTGGAACTGCAACAGCGCATGAACCTGGCGATCCTGTTTATCGCCCACGACCTGGCCATCGTCCGCCGCCTGTGCGACCGGGTGGCAGTGATGTACCTGGGGAAAATCGTTGAGGAAGGTCCGGTGGAGGCGGTGTTCACCACGCCGCGCCATCCCTACACCGCAGCGTTGATCCAGGCGATCCCGGAGATTGATCCGTACCGCCCGTTGCCCAGCGAACCGTTGCCGGGCGAGCCGCCGAGCCCGCTGAAGCTGCCTGATGGTTGCGCCTTTCACCCGCGTTGCCGACATGCACGAGCCGTGTGTGCCGAGGTATTGCCGCCGACTCACGTTGTGCAAACGCATCGGTACAGTTGCGTGCTTGAAGAACCTTTGCTTTGAACCCTTCCTGCCGATCATGAACAACAGCCGTTATAGACAAGGAGTTATGACATGCAATCCCGTCACTTGAAGTTGCTCGCCGCCGCCACACTCACCGCGTGGTCGCTGACCGCCGGTATCGCCCACGCGGCCGGCGTGCTCACCATCGGTTGCCGCGAAGACAGCACCACGTTTGACCCGATCAAAAGCGCGCAGAACCGCGACACCTGGGTATTCGCCAACGTCTACGACACCCTGGTGCGCGTGGACAACCTGGGCACCAAGATGGAACCAGGGCTGGCCGAAAGCTGGGACATTTCCAAGGACGGCCTGACGTACACCTTCAAACTGCGGGCCGCGAAGTTCTCGGATGGCTCGCCGATCACTGCTGACGACGCCGCCTTCAGCCTGTTGCGCATTCGCGACAACAAGGCCTCGCTGTGGAGCGACCCGTTCAGCCTGATCAACACCGCCAAGGCTGCTGATCCGCAGACGCTGGTCGTGACCTTGAAAACCCCGGCGGTCGCCTTCCTCTCGCAACTGGCTTCGCCGACGGTGTCGATCCTGTCGGAAAAAGCCATGACCAAGATGGGCGAAGACGCCTACTCGGAAAACCCGGTGACCTCCGGCGCGTTTACCGTGGACGAGTGGCGCAAGGGCGATCGGGTGATCCTGAAGAAGAATCCGAACTTCTGGCAGGCCAGTAATGTGAGCCTGGATGGCGTGGAGTGGGTGTCGGTCACCGACGACAACACGCGCATGCGCATGGTGCAGAACAACGAACTGGACACGGCGATCTTCGTCCCGTTTTCCCGGGTTGAAGAGCTGAAAAAAGACAAGAACGTGGTGGTCCACTCCGACCCGTCGACCCGTGAAGATCACCTGTTGATCAACCATGCCCACGGCCTGCTGGCCAAGCCGGAAGTGCGTCAGGCGCTGGACATGGCCATCGATAAACAATCGTTGGTGAAAACTGCCACTTTCGGCCAAGGCACCGTGGCCTATTCCTACATCCCCAAAGGCTCGCTGTACCACTACGCCAACAACCTGCAACGCCCGTATGACCCGACCGAAGCCAAGAATCTGCTGGCTGCGGCCGGTGCCCAGGACTTGAAGCTCAACTATGTGGTCAATGCCGGCAACGAAGCCGACGAGCAGATTGCGGTGATGATCAAGGATCAGTTGGCCAAGGTCGGCGTGACGGCCAACCTGCAAAAGGTCGACCCGACCCAAAGCTGGCAGATGCTGGTGGACGGCGAATACGATATTTCGGTGATGTACTGGACCAACGACATCCTCGACCCGGACCAGAAGACCACCTTCGTGCTGGGCCACGACACCAACCAGAACTACATGACTCGCTACAAGAACGACAAGGTCAAGGACCTGGTGGCGGCCGCGCGGATCGAGGCGGATCCGGTCAAGCGTGAGCAGATGTATGTCGACCTGCAGAAAATGGCGAAACAGGATGTGAACTGGATCGACCTGTACTACAGCCCGTACATCAACATCTCACGCAAGAACGTGAGCAACTTCCTGCAAAACCCGCTGGGGCGCTTCACCCTTGAGGAAGTGGTGAAGAACTAAGTTCTAGAGAACACCGCAATACAAATGTGGGAGCGGGCTTGCTCGCGAAGGCGGAGTGTCAGTCAACAGAGATATTGACTGATCCACCGCCTTCGCGAGCAAGCCCGCTCCCACATTAGGTTCTGCTGTGTTCCCGATAGTTACTGCGCGTCAAACGCCTGCCCATTGATGCCCGTACTGTCCGGCCCCATCAGGTACAGGTACACCGGCATGATTTCTTCCGGTGTCGGGTTATCGGTCGGGTTCTCCCCTGGATACGCCTGGGCCCGCATGCTGGTGCGGGTGGCGCCCGGGTTGATGCTGTTGGCACGCACCGGTGCGACGTTGTCCAGCTCGTCCGCCAGGGTTTGCATCAGGCCTTCGGTGGCAAACTTCGACACCCCGTACGCCCCCCAATAAGCCCGGCCCTTGCGGCCCACGCTGCTGGAAGTGAACACCACCGACGCATCCTGGGACAGCTTGAGCAGCGGTAATAGCGTGCTGGTCAGCATGAACATCGCGTTGACGTTCACGTGCATCACCCGCATGAAATTCTCACCGGACAACTGCTCGATGGGTGTGCGCGGGCCGATGATCGAGGCGTTGTGCAGCAGGCCGTCGAGGTGGCCGAATTCCTTTTCGATCATCGCTGCCAGCTCATCGTATTGATGGGGCAGGGCGGTCTCCAGGTTGAACGGGATCACCACCGGCTGTGGCTGGCCAGCGGCTTCGATTTCGTCATACACCTGGGCCAGGTTGGCTTCGGTCTTGCCCAGCAACAGCACGGTGGCACCGTGGGCGGCATAGGTCTTTGCCGCTGCGGCACCGATTCCGCGACCGGCGCCGGTGACCAGGATGACCCGGCCCTTGAGCAGTTCTGGACGTGCGGAGTAATCAAACATAAACAACCTCGACAAAGTTCACAGAAAATCCATGTGATTGATTGCGGCTAAGGCTGGCTAAGGCTTCTGTGGCGAGGGCGCTTGCTCCCGTTCGACTGCGCAGCAGTCGCGAAAAGCGGGGCTGCTTCGCAACCCAACGGGAGCAAGCTCCCTCGCCACAACGTTGCATCAACCTCAGGCAGTCCCGATCAGCAGCTGCACAGCGCGCTGTCCAGCACTTTGCGCAATTCCAGCGGGTGATCCACCACCACGTCGGCACCCCAGTTGCGTGGGTTGTCGTCCGGGTGGATATAGCCGTAGGTGACCGCCGCGGTGCGGGTGCCGGCGTCGCGGCCCGATTCGATGTCCCGCAGGTCATCACCTACAAACAGCACGCTGGCCGGGTCCAGGTCGAGCATCTTGCACGCCAGGATCAACGGCTCCGGGTCCGGCTTGCTGTTCTTCACGTGGTCCGGGCAGATCAGCAGCGCCGAGCGTTCCGCCAGGCCCAGTTGCTGCATGATCGGTTCGGCAAAGCGCAGTGGCTTGTTGGTGACCACGCCCCAGATCAGCTTGGATTTCTCGATATCCACCAGCAGCTCTTCCATGCCCTCGAACAGCTTGCTGTGAATCGCGCAGCCCTTGAGGTAACGCTCCAGGAATTCCTGGCGCAGCTCTTCAAAGCCTGGGGACTCGGGGTCCATGGAAAAGGTCACGGCAACCATCGCCCGCGCGCCGCCGGAGATTTCATCGCGGATGTGCTGGTCGTTCATCGGTGCCAGGCCGCGGTCAGCCCGCATGGCCTGGCAGATGGCGATAAAGTCCGGCGCGGTGTCCAGCAGGGTACCGTCCATGTCGAAAAGAACCGCTCGCAACTTCACAGGCTTACTCCTCGCGCAGGGTCTGGATCATGTAGTTGACGTCAACGTCGCTGGCCAGCTTGTAGTGCTTGGTCAGCGGGTTGTAGGTCAGGCCGATGATGTCCTTGACGGTCAGCCCGGCCTGGCGGCTCCAGGCACCCAGCTCGGAAGGGCGGATGAATTTCTTGAAGTCATGGGTGCCGCGAGGCAGCAGCTTCATGATGTATTCGGCACCGATAATCGCGAACAGGTAAGCCTTCGGATTGCGGTTGATGGTGGAAAAGAACACCTGGCCACCGGGCTTGACCATGCGGAAGCAGGCGCGGATCACCGAGGATGGGTCCGGCACGTGCTCGAGCATTTCCAGGCAGGTGACCACGTCGAACTGCCCGGGCATCTCTTCGGCCAGCTCTTCGGCGGTGATTTGGCGGTATTCAACGCTCACGCCGGATTCCAGCTGATGCAACTGGGCCACGGCCAATGGCGCTTCGCCCATGTCGATACCCATCACGGTGGCGCCGCGCTGGGCCATGGATTCGCTGAGAATCCCGCCGCCGCAACCCACATCCAGCACCTTCTTGCCGGCCAGGTTGACGCGTTCGTCAATCCAGTTGACCCGCAGCGGGTTGATGTCGTGCAGAGGTTTGAACTCGCTTTCGCGGTCCCACCAGCGATGGGCGAGGGCTTCGAATTTGGCGATTTCAGCGTGGTCGACGTTGCTCATGGGGAATCCTCTAAATCTGATAAAACGTTTTGCTGGCCCTGGCATGTGCTGCCAGGGCCGGCGTTATTCGCTGTGTCCGCTGATGCGCTGGCCCCAGGCGATGGCCGTGGCGCACACCTGTTGTTCATCCAGGCGGGTCAGTTGCCGGTCGTCGAGCAATTGCTTGCCGCCGACCCAAAGGTGTTTCACACAATCGCGTCCGGTGGCATATATAAGCTGTGAGACCGGATCGTAGATCGGTTGTTGCGCCAGGCCCGACAGGTCGAAGGCCACGATATCCGCAGCCTTGCCGACTTCCAGCGAGCCGATTTCACTTTCCAGGCCCATGGCCCGGGCGCCGTTGAGGGTGGCCATGCGCAGGGCGCGGTGGGCATCCAGGGCGGTGGCCGAGCCGGCGACGGCCTTGGCCAGCAACGCGGCGGTGCGGGTTTCGCCCAGCAGGTCGAGGTCATTGTTACTGGCGGCACCGTCGGTGCCTACTGCCACATGACGCCGGCTTGCCACAGGCGTTCCACCGGGCAGAAGCCGCTGGCCAGTTTCAGGTTGGATTCCGGGCAGTGGATCACGCTGGTGTTACTTTCTACCAGTAAAGCCAGGTCGTCATCGCTGATTTGGGTCATGTGAACGGCCTGGAAGCGCGGCCCCAGCAAGCCCAGGCGGCCCAGTCGTGCCAGCGGGCGTTCACCGCGCTGTTCAACGGACTGCTGCACTTCGAAGGCGGTTTCATGCACGTGCATGTGGATCGAGGCGTCCAGCTCCTCGGCGATCATGCGGATTTTTTCCAGGTTTTCATCGCTGACGGTGTACGGCGCGTGGGGGCCGAAGGTGATTTTGATCCGTGGGTGATGCTTGAGGTCGCCGAACAGCTCGACGCCCTGGCGAATCGCCTCGTCGGCGTCAGCGGCACCGGGAATCGGGAAATCCAGGATCGGGATGGCGATTTGCGCACGGATGCCCGCGTTGTGCACGCGTTCGCTGGCGACTTTCGGGAAGAAGTACATGTCCGAGAAACACGTGATGCCACCTTTTATCTGCTCGGCGATCGCCAGGTCGGTGCCGTCGCGCACGAAGGCTTCGTCGACCCACTTGGCCTCGGCGGGCCAGATGTGGTTTTCCAGCCAGGTCATCAGCGGCAGGTCGTCGGCCAGGCCGCGAAACAGCGTCATGGCCGCGTGGCCGTGGGCGTTGATCAGGCCGGGGCTGAGCAGCATGCCCGGCAGTTCGCGCACTTCAGTCGCGGCGAGCTTCAGGGCCGCGGCGCGTGGGCCGATAAACGCAATGCGTCCGTCACGAATGCCCAGGCCGTGCTCCTTGAGCACTACGCCGGCAGGCTCGACAGGTACCAGCCAGGTGGGCAGCAGCAATAAGTCGAGCGGGGCGGCAGTCGGTGTCATCGAGGGCAGTTTCCCAGGCATCTATAAAGAACGGCGAAGTATACCCGAGCGTCCTGGCTGGCGGATCGCTATAATCGGCGGCTTTTGTTCATGAGTGCGGGGTGAGGGATGCGCGATCGACTGTTGGCTGCGGAGAAAGTGAAGGCCATCGACTGGCGTGATGGCGCACTGTACCTGCTCGATCAGCGTATTTTGCCGTCTGCAGAAACCTGGGTCGCCTGCACCAGCGCTGCCGAGGTGGCCGAGGCCATTCGCACGATGGTGGTGCGCGGTGCGCCGGCCATTGGCATCAGTGCGGCGTATGGCCTGGTGCTGGCCGCCCGTGCTCACGTCGCCGAGGGCGATGACTGGCAGGCCGCCTGGGAAGAGGACTACGCGCTGCTGGCGGATTCCCGTCCGACGGCATCGAATCTTTTCTGGGCGATGAAGCGCATGCGCGACTGCCTCGATCGCCTCAAGAAACACGCCGACCCGCTGGCGGTACTGGAGGCCGAGGCGGTGGCCATTCACCAAAGTGATCGCGAAGCCAACCTGACCATGGCGCAGCTGGGTGTTGAGTTGATCCGCAAGCACCAGGGTAACGTCCAGGCGATCCTGACCCATGGCAACGCAGGGGCGCTGGCCACGGGCGGCGTAGGTACGGCCCTCGGCGTGATTCGCGGGGCGTTTCTGGAAGGCATGGTGGAGCGGGTCTACGCCAACGAAACCCGGCCCTGGCTGCAAGGCTCGCGGCTGACGGCCTGGGAGTTGGCCAATGAGGGCATCCCCGTCACCGTGAATGCCGATTCGGCGGGTGCGCATATTCTCAAGACCAAGGGCGTGACCTGGGTGATCGTCGGTGCCGACTGCATTGCGGCCAATGGCGATGTGGTCAGCAAGATCGGCACCTATCAGCTGGCGGTGTGCGCCATGCACCATGGCGTGCGCTTCATGGTGGTGGCAGCCAGTTCCACCATCGACCTGATGGCGGCCAGTGGTGATGACGTGCCGCTTGAAGAACGCGACGCCCGGGAGCTGCTGGAAGTCGGCGGCACCCGCTTCGCTGCCGATGTAGACGCCTTCAATCCGGTGTTTGATGTAACGCCGGCGGACCTGATTGATGTGATCGTCACGGAAAAAGGCATCGTCGAACGCCCGGACACGGCGAAGATGGCGCAATTGATGTGTCGTAAACGCCTGCATTAAGGCAATTCGCCCCCAAAAACATCCTGGATTCAGTTCTAAGCCCCTCTCGTCGCCGTCAAGCCTGTCATCCGTCAACTTACTATGCTCCATGCGCATCAGGGGGATAGGTGCGTGGCGGCGATTGTGATAACATCCGGCGGTTTCCAGGGTCACCCCAAGGGGTAACCTTTAATGCGCAGATCCGTGTCATAACTCGTTGATTTGTCGTAAGTCGTTGCCAGGCATCATGCCAGCAGCGGCGAGCTTCGTTCGTCCCATAGGATGTGACGAGGTTTCACCCGAAAAAGGAATCAGGCTTCTCATGGGCGAACTGGCCAAAGAAATCCTCCCGGTCAATATCGAAGACGAGCTGAAACAGTCCTACCTCGACTACGCGATGAGCGTAATTGTCGGTCGGGCACTGCCTGATGCGCGCGATGGCTTGAAGCCCGTGCACAGGCGTGTGCTGTTCGCGATGAGCGAGCTGGGTAACGACTGGAACAAGCCGTACAAGAAATCTGCCCGTGTTGTCGGTGACGTGATCGGTAAGTATCACCCTCACGGCGACACTGCGGTGTACGACACCATCGTTCGGATGGCCCAGCCGTTTTCCCTGCGCTACCTGCTGGTAGACGGCCAGGGCAACTTCGGTTCGGTCGACGGCGACAACGCTGCGGCCATGCGATACACCGAAGTGCGCATGACCAAGCTGGCGCACGAGCTGCTGGCTGACCTGCACAAAGAAACCGTGGACTGGGTGCCGAACTACGACGGCACTGAAATGATCCCGGCGGTCATGCCGACCCGTATTCCCAACCTGTTGGTCAACGGCTCCAGCGGTATCGCCGTGGGCATGGCCACCAACATCCCGCCACACAACCTCGGTGAAGTGATCGACGGTTGCCTGGCCCTCATCGACAACCCCGAGCTGACCGTCGATGAGCTGATGCAGTACATCCCCGGCCCGGACTTCCCGACGGCCGCGATCATCAACGGTCGTGCCGGCATCATCGAAGCCTACCGTACCGGTCGTGGCCGCATTTACATGCGCGCCCGCTCGATCATCGAAGACATCGACAAGGTCGGTGGCCGTCAGCAGATCGTCATCACCGAACTGCCTTACCAGCTGAACAAGGCGCGTCTGATCGAGAAGATCGCCGAGCTGGTTAAAGAGAAGAAACTAGAAGGCATCACCGAACTGCGCGACGAGTCTGACAAAGACGGTATGCGCGTGGTGATCGAGCTGCGTCGTGGCGAAGTGCCTGAGGTGATCCTCAACAACCTCTACGCCCAGACCCAGCTGCAAAGCGTATTCGGTATCAACGTGGTTGCGCTGATCGACGGCCGCCCGCGCATCCTGAACCTCAAGGATCTGCTGGAAGCCTTCGTGCGTCACCGCCGCGAAGTGGTGACCCGCCGTACCGTGTTCGAACTGCGCAAGGCCCGTGAACGCGGCCACATCCTGGAAGGCCAGGCGGTTGCGTTGTCGAACATCGACCCGGTCATCGCCCTGATCAAGGCCTCGCCGACCCCGTCGGAAGCTAAAGAAGCCCTGATCAAGATGCCTTGGGAATCCAGCGCCGTAGTGGCGATGGTTGAACGTGCCGGTGCCGATTCGTGCCGTCCGGAGACCCTGGACCCACAATACGGCCTGCGCGACGGCAAGTATTTCCTGTCCCCGGAACAGGCCCAGGCCATCCTGGAACTGCGTCTGCACCGTCTGACCGGCCTGGAACACGAGAAACTGCTGGCCGAGTACCAGGAGATTCTCAACCAGATCGGCGAGCTGATCCGCATCCTCAACAGCGCCGTGCGCCTGATGGAAGTGATCCGCGAAGAACTGGAAGTGATCCGCGCCGAATACGGCGACGTGCGCCGCACCGAGATTCTCGATGCCCGTCTCGACCTGACCCTGGGTGACATGATCCCGGAAGAAGATCGCGTCGTGACCATCTCCCACGGTGGCTATGCCAAGACCCAGCCGTTGGCTGCGTACCAGGCTCAGCGTCGTGGCGGTAAAGGCAAATCGGCTACCGGCGTCAAGGATGAGGACTACATCGCTCACCTGCTGGTCGCCAACAGCCACACCACGCTGCTGCTGTTCTCCAGCAAGGGCAAGGTGTACTGGCTGAAAACCTACGAAATCCCGGAAGCGTCCCGCGCCGCCCGTGGTCGTCCGTTGGTCAATCTGCTGCCGCTGGACAGTGATGAATACATCACCACCATGCTGCCGGTGGACGAGTACACCGAAGGTCACTTCATCTTCATGGCCACCGCCAAGGGCACCGTGAAGAAGACCCCGCTGGAATCCTTCAGCCGTCAACGCAGCGTGGGCCTGATCGCCCTCGAACTGGACGAAGGCGACGTGTTGATCAGCGCAGCCATCACCGACGGCGAGCGTGAAGTCATGCTGTTCTCCGATGGCGGCAAGGTCACGCGCTTCAAGGAATCCGACGTTCGCGCCATGGGCCGTACCGCCCGCGGTGTGCGCGGTATGCGTCTGCCGGAAGGGCAGAAGCTGATTTCGATGCTGATCCCGGAAGAAGGCAGCGAGATCCTCACTGCTTCCGAGCGTGGTTATGGCAAGCGCACCGCTATCAGCGAGTTCCCGGAGTACAAACGTGGTGGCCAGGGCGTTATCGCCATGGTCAGCAACGACCGCAATGGCCGTCTGGTCGGCGCGGTCCAGGTGCTCGACGGCGAGGAAATCATGCTGATTTCCGACCAGGGCACCCTGGTGCGTACCCGGGTTGATGAAGTGTCGAGCCTGGGGCGTAACACCCAGGGCGTGACCTTAATCAAGCTGGCCAAGGACGAAAAACTGGTCGGCCTCGAGCGTGTCCAGGAGCCATCGGAAGTGGAAGGCGAAGAGCTGGAAGGTGAAGAGGGGATTGCACTCGAGGGGCAAGTGATCGGCGATGCCGATGACGGCGTCGACGAGCCAACACTCGACGCTGCCGCAGACGAAGAAGAACCGCAGGAATAAGCGGACACACAGGGGGCGGATGAAGATTCGCCCCCTTGTTGTTTGTCCCTTTTGAAAATGTTGAAACCCCGAATTATTGCACCACCCCACCAGATCAGAGTGAGATTGGATGTGAGCAAGAGAGCCTATAACTTCTGTGCCGGTCCCGCGGCGCTTCCTGAAGCAGTCCTGCAGCGCGCGCAGGGTGAACTCCTCGACTGGCATGGAAAAGGCCTCTCCGTGATGGAAATGAGCCATCGCAGCGATGAGTTCGTGTCCATTGCCACCAAGGCCGAGCAGGATATGCGCGACTTGCTGGACATCCCGTCTGACTACAAAGTGTTGTTCCTGCAGGGTGGCGCGAGCCAGCAGTTTGCTCAGATCCCGCTGAACCTGCTGCCGGAAAGTGGCACTGCCGACTATATCGATACCGGTATCTGGGGGCAGAAGGCTATTGAAGAGGCGTCCCGTTACGGTCACGTCAATGTGGCGGGCACTGCCAAGCCTTACGACTACTTCGCCATCCCCGGTCAGAACGAGTGGAAGCTCTCGAAAGACGCGGCCTATGTCCACTACGTAGCGAACGAAACCATTGGCGGCCTGGAATTCGACTGGGTGCCGGAAGTGGGTGATGTTCCGCTGGTATGCGACATGTCGTCGGACATCCTTTCGCGTCCTATCGATGTGTCCAAGTACGGCATGATCTACGCCGGTGCGCAGAAGAACATCGGCCCGAGCGGCATCCTGGTCAACATCATCCGTGAAGACCTGCTGGGGCGTGCGCGCTCGCTGTGCCCGACCATGCTCAACTACAAGGTCGCGGCCGATAACGGCTCGATGTACAACACCCCGCCGGCCTTCGCCTGGTACCTGTCGGGCCTGGTGTTCGAATGGCTGAAAGAGCAGGGCGGTGTGGCTGCCATGGGCAAGCTCAACGAAGAGAAGAAACGTACCTTGTACGACTTCATCGACAGTAGTGGCCTGTACAGCAACCCGATCAACCTGACCGATCGCTCGTGGATGAACGTGCCGTTCCGTCTGGCTGACGACCGCCTGGACAAGCCATTCCTGGCCGGCGCCGACGAGCGCGGCCTGTTGAACCTCAAGGGCCACCGTTCGGTAGGTGGCATGCGCGCCTCCATCTATAACGCTGTCGATATCCACGCCGTCAAGGCGCTGGTGGCTTACATGGCAGAGTTCGAAAAGGAACACGGCTAATGTCTGAGCAAGAACTCAAGGCCCTGCGCGTACGCATTGATAGCCTGGACGAGAAAGTCCTGGAGCTGATCAGTGAGCGCGCGCGGTGCGCCCAGGAAGTTGCACGGGTGAAAATGGCGTCCCTGGCTGAAGGCGAAGTGCCGGTGTTCTACCGGCCGGAGCGTGAAGCCCAGGTACTCAAGCGCGTGATGGAGCGCAACAAGGGCCCGTTGGGCAACGAAGAGATGGCGCGGTTGTTCCGTGAAATCATGTCTTCGTGCCTGGCGCTGGAACAGCCGCTGAAAGTGGCTTACCTGGGCCCTGAAGGCACCTTCACCCAGGCCGCGGCGATGAAGCACTTTGGCCACGCGGTGATCAGCAAGCCGATGGCTGCGATCGACGAAGTGTTCCGTGAAGTGGCCGCCGGGGCGGTGAATTTTGGCGTGGTGCCGGTGGAAAACTCTACCGAAGGTGCCGTCAACCACACCCTCGATAGCTTCCTTGAGCACGACATGGTGATCTGCGGCGAAGTTGAGCTGCGTATCCACCACCACCTGTTGGTGGGCGAAAGCACCAAGACCGACAGCATCAGCCGCATCTATTCCCACGCCCAGTCCCTGGCCCAGTGCCGCAAGTGGCTGGACGCGCACTACCCGAATGTTGAGCGTGTGGCGGTGTCCAGCAACGCCGAAGCGGCGAAGCGGGTCAAGGGTGAGTGGAATTCGGCGGCGATTGCCGGTGATATGGCCGCTGGCCTGTATGGCCTGACGCGCCTGGCCGAGAAAATCGAGGACCGCCCGGATAACTCCACGCGCTTCCTGATGATCGGCAGCCAGGAAGTGCCGCCGACCGGCGACGACAAGACGTCGATCATCGTCTCCATGAGCAACAAGCCTGGCGCGCTGCATGAGCTGCTGGTGCCGTTCCACGACAACGGGATTGACCTGACGCGAATCGAGACGCGTCCTTCGCGCAGCGGTAAATGGACTTATGTGTTCTTTATCGACTTCGTCGGCCATCACCGCGACCCACTGGTCAAGGGTGTGCTCGAGAAAATCAGTCAGGAAGCCGTGGCACTCAAGGTGCTGGGCTCTTACCCGAAAGCGGTTTTGTGAGGCTTTAACATGAGTGGCAACTTCCTCGCCCTGGCGCAGCCGGGCGTGCAACAACTGTCGCCTTACGTTCCGGGCAAGCCTGTGGACGAGCTGGCGCGTGAGTTGAACCTTGATCCGTCGAAGATCGTAAAGCTGGCCAGTAACGAAAACCCGATGGGCCCAAGCCCCAAGGTATTGGCTGCGATTCGTGATGCGCTGGCTGAGCTGACGCGTTATCCGGATGGGAATGGTTTTGAGCTCAAGTCCTTGTTGGCGGAAAAATGCCGCGTTGAGCTGAATCAGGTGACCTTGGGTAATGGCTCCAACGACATTCTTGAGCTGGTCGGGCGTGCCTATCTGGCGCCGGGCCTGAACGCCGTGTTCAGCGAGCATGCGTTTGCGGTCTATCCGATCGTGACCCAGGCCGTGGGCGCTGAAGCTCGCGTGATCCCTGCGAAGGATTGGGGGCATGACCTGCCGGCTATGCTGGCGGCCATCAACGAGCAGACCCGCGTCGTATTTATCGCCAACCCGAACAACCCGACCGGTACCTGGTTCAGCGCCGAAGTGCTGGACAATTTCCTGCAAGACGTACCGGAGCACGTGCTGGTGGTGCTGGATGAGGCTTACATCGAGTACGCCGAAGGCAGCGACCTGCCGGACGGCCTTGATTTCCTCGCGGCGTATCCGAACCTGCTGGTCTCGCGTACGTTCTCCAAGGCTTACGGCCTGGCGTCGCTGCGGGTCGGCTATGGCCTGTCCACCCCGGTGGTGGCCGATGTGCTGAACCGCGTTCGCCAGCCATTCAACGTCAACAGCCTCGCGCTGGCGGCGGCTTGCGCCGCGGTGCAGGACGCTGAGTACCTGGAAGAAGGTCGTCGCCTCAACGAAAGCGGCATGCTGCAGTTGCAGGATGGCTTCCGTGAGCTGGGCCTGGGCTGGATTCCCTCCAAGGGCAACTTCATTTGTGTCGACCTGGGTCAAGTGGCCGCTCCCGTGTTCCAGGGCCTGTTGCGTGAAGGCGTGATCGTGCGTCCGGTGGCCAATTACGGCATGCCGAACCACCTGCGCATCACCATCGGTCTGCCTGCTGAAAACAGCCGCTTCCTCGAGGCGCTGGCCAAGGTTCTGGCTCGTGGTTGATGTCACTGCATTGCAACCTGCTGTGCCTATGATCGGTCGCCTGGTGGTGGTCGGTCTGGGATTGATCGGCGGCTCCTTCGCCAAGGGCCTGCGGGAAAGCGGCCTGTGTGGCGAAGTGGTCGGTGTGGACCTGGACCCGCAGTCGCGCAAGCTGGCGGTGGAGTTGGGCGTGGTGGATCGCTGTGAGGCGGACCTCGCCGTTGCCTGTCAGGGTGCGGATGTCATTCAGTTGGCGGTGCCGATCCTGGCCATGGAGAAGTTGCTGGCGCTGTTGGCCGGCATGGATCTGGGTCAGGCGATCCTGACCGACGTCGGCAGTGCCAAGGGCAATGTGGTGCGTGCGGCGCGGTTGGCCTTTGGTGGCATGCCTGCGCGGTTTGTGCCTGGGCATCCGATTGCCGGTTCTGAGCAGAGCGGCGTTGAGGCGTCCAATGCGCAGCTGTTCCGTCGTCATAAAGTGATTCTGACGCCGCTGGATGAAACCGATCCTGCGGCATTGGCCGTGGTGGATCGGCTTTGGCGCGAGCTGGGGGCGGATGTCGAGCATATGCAGGTCGAGCGCCACGATGAAGTGTTGGCGGCGACCAGCCATCTGCCGCATTTGCTGGCGTTTGGCCTGGTGGACTCGTTGGCCAAGCGCAACGAGAACCTCGAGATTTTCCGTTACGCCGCCGGCGGTTTCCGTGATTTTACCCGGATCGCCGGTAGCGACCCGGTGATGTGGCACGACATCTTCCTCGCTAACCGCGATGCAGTATTGCGTACTCTGGATACCTTCCGCAGCGACCTCGACGCCTTGCGCGACGCGGTGGATGCGGGCGACGGGCATCAGTTGTTGGGCGTGTTCACTCGTGCGCGGGTGGCGCGGGAGCATTTCAGCAAGATTCTGGCGCGTCGGGCTTATATGGATGCGGCTGCAAGCGCGGATGACTTGGTGTTTCTCGGCAGTCCCGGTGGTCGCTTGAGCGGGCAGATTCGAATGCCTGGGGATAAATCGATCTCCCATCGCTCGATCATGCTCGGCTCTCTGGCGGACGGTGTCACCGAGGTAGAGGGTTTCCTGGAGGGGGAAGATGCCCTGGCGACCTTGCAGGCGTTTCGCGACATGGGCGTAGTGATTGAGGGGCCGCACCATGGGCGCGTCACCATTCACGGGGTTGGTCTGCATGGGTTGAAGTCGGCGCCGGGTCCGATCTATCTCGGCAACTCCGGCACCTCCATGCGGCTGTTGTCCGGTTTGCTGGCGGCTCAGAGCTTTGACAGTGTGTTGACGGGTGATGCCTCGCTGTCCAAGCGTCCGATGAATCGCGTGGCCAAGCCATTGCGCGAAATGGGCGCGATAATCGAGACCGGACCGGAAGGGCGCCCGCCGCTGACCATTCGCGGTGGCCAGGCACTTAAGGGGCTGACCTACGCATTGCCGATGGCCAGTGCTCAGGTTAAATCCTGCCTGTTGCTGGCTGGGTTGTACGCCGAGGGTAAAACCTCGATTACCGAACCGGCGCCGACCCGTGACCATACCGAGCGGATGTTGCGTGGGTTTGGTTATCCGGTGGAGGTGGCGGGCGCTACGGCTTCGGTCGAGTCCGGTCACGCGCTGACCGCAACCCATATCGAAGTGCCCGGGGATATTTCCTCTTCGGCGTTCTTCCTGGTGGCGGCGTCGATTGCCGAAGGCTCCGAGCTTTTGCTTGAGCATGTGGGCATCAATCCGACCCGTACCGGGGTGATCGATATCCTGCGGCTGATGGGCGCGGATATCACCCTGGAAAACCAGCGGGAAGTAGGTGGCGAGCCGGTTGCTGATTTGCGTGTTCGCGCGGCGCCTTTGAAGGGGATCGAGATTCCCGAGGCGTTGGTTCCGCTGGCGATCGATGAATTTCCGGTGCTGTTCGTGGCGGCGGCATGCGCCGAAGGCCGAACGGTATTGCGCGGGGCGCAGGAGTTGCGGGTCAAGGAGTCCGACCGGATCCAGGTCATGGCCGACGGTCTGCTCGCCCTGGGCGTGAAGTGTGAACCGACACCTGATGGGATTATCATCGACGGTGGCGTGATGGGCGGCGGCGAAGTGCATGCCCATGGTGATCACCGGATTGCCATGGCCTTCAGCGTGGCCTCCCTGCGAGCGGCTGCGCCGATTCGTATCCATGACTGTGCCAACGTGGCTACGTCTTTTCCGAATTTTCTTACACTGTGTGCCCAAGTCGGCATCCGTGTTGCCCAAGAGGCTCAATTGTGAATATCAAAGCACCGGTGATTACCATCGACGGGCCAAGTGGCTCGGGCAAAGGCACGATCGCCGGCATCCTGGCCAAGCGCCTGGGCTGGTGCCTGCTGGACTCCGGGGCGCTGTACCGCTTGCTGGCCTTTGCCGCACGCAACCATGGCGTCGACCTGACCAACGAAGAATCGCTGAAGCTGCTGGCTGCGCACCTCGACGTGCAGTTCGTCGGGGCGACGGAAGGTCATCCTCAGCGCATCATCCTGGAAGGGGACGATGTGACCGATGACCTGCGTAACGAGCAGGTCGGTTCCTGGGCTTCCCAGGTCGCCGCATTGCCGGCGGTGCGCGACGCGTTGCTGCAGCGTCAGCGGGCTTTTCAGGAGCCGCCGGGTCTGGTGGCCGATGGCCGCGACATGGGCACGGTGGTGTTTCCTGAGGCGCCGCTGAAGATTTTCCTGACTGCCAGTGCCGAGGAGCGGGCCCGCCGCCGTTACTTGCAGTTGAAGGGCAAAGTCGATGGTGTTAGTCTGTCGAGTCTGCTAGATGAGATCCGTGCACGCGATGAGCGTGATACCCAGCGTGCGGTAGCCCCGCTCAAGCCGGCGGCTGACGCCATACAGCTGGATTCCACGGAGTTGTCCATCGAGCAGGTGCTGGAACGCATCTTGAGTGAAATCGCCATTCGCGATATCGCCGGGTGACCAAGAAGGCCGCAGGGGACCAGTCATAGTCCTGTGGTGCTTCTTTTAATTGAAACTGACCCACACCGTCTGGGGTGTGGAGATGGGCGTATTCTTCGCCCTTATCAACAGGAATTAAAATGAGCGAAAGCTTTGCGGAACTCTTTGAAGAAAGCCTAAAAACCCTGAACCTTCAGGCAGGCTCCATCATCACCGGTGTTATCGTTGATATCGATTACCAAGCTCGCTGGGTAACCGTTCACGCTGGTCTGAAGTCTGAAGCTCTGATCCCGCTGGAACAGTTCTACAACGATGCCGGTGACCTGACTATCAATGTCGGTGACGAAGTTCACGTTGCTCTGGACTCGGTTGAAGACGGTTTCGGTGAAACCAAGCTGTCCCGTGAAAAAGCCAAGCGCGCTGAATGCTGGATTGTTCTCGAAGCAGCCTTCGCAGCTGAAGAAGTGGTCAAGGGCGTTATCAACGGTAAGGTTAAAGGCGGCTTCACTGTCGACGTTAACGGCATCCGTGCGTTCCTGCCAGGTTCTTTGGTCGACGTTCGTCCTGTGCGCGACACCACGCACCTGGAAGGCAAAGAACTCGAATTCAAGGTCATCAAGCTCGACCAGAAGCGCAACAACGTTGTCGTTTCCCGTCGCAGCGTCCTGGAAGCAGAGAACTCCGCCGAGCGTGAAGCTCTGCTGGAATCCCTGCAGGAAGGCCAACAAGTCAAAGGTATCGTCAAGAACCTCACCGATTACGGCGCATTCGTCGATCTGGGTGGCGTCGATGGCCTGCTGCACATTACCGACATGGCTTGGAAGCGTATCAAGCATCCATCGGAAATCGTCAACGTTGGCGACGAGATCGATGTCAAGGTTCTGAAGTACGATCGTGAGCGCAACCGTGTCTCCCTGGGCTTGAAGCAGCTGGGCGAAGATCCATGGGTCGCTATCAAGGCTCGTTACCCAGAAAGCACCCGCGTCACCGCGCGTGTTACCAACCTGACCGACTACGGCTGCTTCGCAGAGCTGGAAGAAGGCGTGGAAGGCCTGGTACACGTTTCCGAAATGGACTGGACCAACAAAAACATCCACCCTTCGAAAGTCGTACAAGTCGGCGACGAAGTGGAAGTTATGGTTCTGGACATCGACGAAGAGCGTCGTCGTATCTCCCTCGGCATCAAGCAGTGCAAATCTAACCCATGGGAAGATTTCTCTGGCCAGTTCAACAAGGGCGATAAAATCTCCGGCACCATCAAGTCGATCACCGATTTCGGTATCTTCATTGGTCTGGACGGCGGCATCGACGGCCTGGTTCACCTGTCCGACATCTCCTGGAACGAAGTTGGCGAAGAAGCTGTTCGTCGTTTCAAGAAGGGCGACGAGCTGGACACCGTTATCCTGTCGGTTGACCCAGAGCGCGAGCGCATCTCCCTGGGTATCAAGCAACTGGAAAGCGATCCGTTCTCCGAGTACGTTCAAGAGAACGACAAAGGCGCAATCGTTAAAGGCATCGTGAAGGAAGTTGACGCTAAAGGCGCCATCATCACTCTGGCCGACGATATCGAAGCGACTCTGAAAGCCTCCGAAATCAGCCGTGACCGCGTTGAAGACGCGCGCAACGTTCTGAAAGAAGGCGAAGAAGTAGAAGCCAAGATCATCAGCGTTGACCGCAAGAGCCGCGTAATCCAGCTCTCCATCAAGTCGAAAGACGATGCTGAAGAGAAAGAAGCCATCCAGAGCCTGCGCGACAAGCCAGCGACCTCTGAGCCTTCTGCTGGTCCTACCACTCTGGGCGACCTGCTGCGTGCACAAATGGAAAAACAGAACTAAGTTCTGTCAGACCATAGAAAAAGGGCGACTTCGGTCGCCCTTTTTTGTGCCTGGGATTTGGTGTCGTGCGCAACGTCGCCTTGGCGTTAAGCGGCTGAGGCGCTGTCGTCTCGCTGGCAGTCTATTCGACCTCGTAGGCTGTATCTGACAGTGAATGCGCTGAAGTGGCTCCAGCGAGGCTGAGCGAGAGCTGGCTGTCGTAGTGCGCAATGCCAACGCTTTTCGAGTTACACCCCAAGTCTTTGAATATAAGTCAATACATGGGCTGTTCAAATTCCTCCGGTCATGCTAAAACCTTTGAAGCGCTTTTCCTAGCTGCTTGAAAAAGAAGGGAAAAATATGACGAAGTCGGAGTTGATCGAACGAATTGTCACCCATCAAGGGCTGCTCTCATCCAAAGATGTCGAGTTGGCCATCAAGACCATGCTTGAGCAGATGTCCCAATGTCTGGCTACCGGCGATCGGATTGAGATTCGTGGGTTTGGTAGCTTTTCGCTGCATTACCGGGCGCCGCGTGTGGGGCGTAACCCGAAGACTGGCCAATCCGTCAGCCTCGATGGCAAGTTCGTGCCTCACTTCAAGCCGGGCAAGGAATTGCGTGACCGGGTGAACGAAGACGAGGAAGAAGGCGTCTGAGTGTTTTTGGGGTAGGAGAGGGTTATGCGTGGGGTTAAGCGCGTTGCGGCAGTAGTGGCTGTATTGGTTGTTGCTTTGGTGGTGGTGGCATTTGTGCTGGAGAATCAGCAGAACGTGTCCCTTTCATTCCTGGGATTTGCCACTGGGCAGGCACCGGCGTCGGTATTTATTGTGGTTGCTTTGATTGTTGGAATGTTGATCGGGCCGCTATTGGGGGCGTTGTTTCTCCATCGCCGTCATAAGGCTGTTGCCGCAGGAAGGGTCTAGTCGCGTTTCCCAGCTTGCTTTGCAAAGGCCTATGAGAGTACTGGGTACCGTTCGTCAGATAATTTTATTTAAATTTAGTCTCGCTCGATGCATGGTGCCGTGTTGATGCGGTCGCTGTAGGAAGCTGTGCGGATGTTACATTCAATGTTGTCTCGCCCTTTCACATTTTTTCTCTTTTTTGTTCTCCTCGAGCGAAGCTAGTGAGGGTTTCCCCCTAGTGTCGTAGGAGTATTCCTACGGATATGTCAAGACTTGTAATGTGTCGGATAGCTGGCAAACTGAGATCAGTTCTCGAAACGGGCAATTGTGCGCTAAAAACTTGGCAGAGACGCTGGGGCTTAGCGGCTAGATAAACAGAATAAAAGAACCCACACAATTAAGTCTGCATAACGAGCCAGCAGTTTCTCTTTGAAGGCAGGTCTTTGTTGTGAGTAGTAGTTTCCGCGCTCCACCCGTACCACCGTCCGACGAAATCGATATCGTCGCGCTATTTCAAGCGATTTGGCGGCAAAAAAAACTCATCATGATCATGGCGGCTGGCACTGGCTTGCTGGCTGGCATCTATGCCTTCACGGCCACTCCGGTGTATCAGGTAAGTAGCGTCTTGCGCCCTGTTGCGATCAACGAGCTGGATGCGCTGAACCGGTCAGAGGTTTATACGCTTCCTCCCAGTGCTGCGCTTTTAAAGGTAGGAACTTCGCTGGAGTCTTATGAGACAAGGCTCGGGTTCTTTCGTGAAAATCAACAGTTATTCAAGGCCTTTGTACGTCCAGGGCGGAGCTTGGAGCAAAGTTTCGAAGAGTTTAATCGGAACTCCATCAATCTTTCCTCATCGGACACAAAAAATACCGACGCCTTAAGTTCATTTCTAAAACTTGAGATGAATTACCCTGAAGGCGTTGATGGTGTTTCTATTCTTAATGGCTTTGTAGCCTATGCCGTTGCCGTCGAGCGCAAGCAAGTTGCCGCGGACATTGATGTGATTGTGAGAAATCGACTCAGCGAGCTGCAAGGCAAGTTGGAGGCGGCACGCTCAGGTTATTTCAATGATAAGCAGAGCAAAATTGCTTCTTTGCAAGAGGTTGACGTTTTGCGTCGTTCTCAGTTGATGGATGAGCTAAAAGCCCTTCGTGAGCAGTTGAAGACCCAGCGCACTTACCGTGTAGCCCAGTTGGATGAGGCTATTGGTATTGCGCGTTCGTTGGGAATTGTTAAGCCCACCACGCCTACCTCTTTGAGTGACTCGGCGGGTTCGAACGTTAGTGTTATGCGAACAGAAATAAACAATCAGCAAATCCCCCTTTACTTTATGGGGGTGGATGCACTGAAGGCTGAACGCGCAGCGTTGATGGCACGCAAGTCAGACGATTTCACTGAAGGCCGTATCTCGCAAATAGCAAAAGAGTTGCAATTGCTCAAGTCAAATCGGCAAATTGAAGTGCTGAATCAGCGTAAAAATGAAGATATTTTTCTTGCGGGCATAGAACCGTTACGTGCCGAAATCGTCCGGTTGAAGAACCTTAATGTCAACTTGGACAATCTCAAACTTGTCGTTATTGATCGGCAGGCCCTGGAGCCATTGCAGCCGGTGAAACCGAAAAAAATGCTGATCATTCTATTTGGCCTGATTGCGGGCGGGCTTCTCGGTGGGGTCATCGCGCTTGCGCGTGGCTGGGCGGCCAGTCGCCCAGCGGTGGTGAGTCTTCCCATGAGGATGGAAAGTCCCCAGGCTAAGTGATTCCTTTGGCGGCTATATGCTCGTCTTTACGGCTGATCCAGGTTCTCCTGCGAGTGCTTTCTATTCTTCCTTAGGGGGCTGGAGGAGAGCGTTTTCGTTGCCTTCATGTGGGAACTCAGGAGATAGGAGAGCATCCTATGAGCAATCGATGCACTTGGATTTTTGCGTGAGAGGCCTAGCGTCTCGCTCAACCAACAGTGAAGTCTGGGTGGCCTTTCCTGTCCCTGGGGCTTTTGAGTGCGAAGCAACGATAAAAACGGTAAAATCTCGAGTCAGAATTTTGTCATTTTTTCTTGTGCCGCCTTAATAAATGGAGTCACATCGGATGGACCCTACGTTCAAGCCAGTTATTTCTTCGGGGGTTCCGGAGAGTGCTCGTCGACTGTTTTGGGAGGTTTTTTTTTCCTCCAGAGGGCGGGGAATCGACCTGCTCACCCATTTCCCTTGGATGTCGTGCGTCGAAAAGGTCTCTTGTGTCGAAATCAAGGACTCATCAGTCTCTGATGAGACAATTGCTGCGTTAGTCATTAGAACCCTGGATGTCAGCAAAGGCGTTTCTGTTGGGCTCATAGGTTTAGTCTGTGTGGATGAAAAATCCCGTGGAAAAGGCTTGGCTTCGAGCTTAATGAGCAGCGCCATAGAATTTGGCGAGCACCAAAATCTGGCTGCATTGATCCTGTGGACGCAAAAGCCGGAGGTTTATTCCGGTCAAGGGTTTATCACCGATGAGCGAGACCGCTTCGGCCATATTCAGGTGATGCAAGAGCAACGCAGCAGGTTAGAGTATACGACGCGCGACTGGCCCGACTCATCATATGCCGGCGAGGCTGAGCGTGGCCTTCCTCCTTTTGCGACCGGCGGGCTGATGATCTCAAGCGATAACGCGGGAATCATCGTGCTCGTAGCGGGGGGAGGACTGAGCATAGCGGACTGGTTTGGGAAGGAAAAAGATGTTGTCGATTTGATCAGGGCATCCATGTCGGATCGCTGTTCTCTCAACGTTGGTGAAGAGGATTCTTTAATATCCGAGTTGGAAGAACAGGGCCTTGAATTTGATTTAAGTCCAGCGGCCATTAGGATGGTTAGATATTTAGGCTCCGCTGCTCCTGTTGAACTACCCAAAATTAAATTTCTTGATCGGATCTGAAAAATGTCAAATGTAAACTCACCGATTCCTCTAGTGAAAGTTGCGATGCCGCAGCGCGAGATTCTGATGCCTGCCTTGGAGTCGGTGCTATACAGTGGCATGATTTCCGAGGGGGAGTATGTTTATCGGTTTGAAGACGTTTTTGCCGAAACGTTCAAACTGAAAAATGTCTTGGCCACCAGCAGTGGTACTGCGGCACTTCACTTGTCAATGATTTTGTCGGGCGTTAAAGCCGGTGACGAAGTCATAACGACTTCCATGACTGCTGAACCAACTAACACCACTATTTTGCAGATGGGGGCGACCCCAGTATTTGCGGATGTTGAACGTGACACGGGCAATCTTTGCCCCAATGCAGTAGAAGCTGCTGTGACCTCCAAAACGAAGGCCATCTGCGTTGTTCATTACGCGGGCTATCCTGCCCGTTTAAAAGAGCTGAGAGAAATTGCCGACCGTCACAACCTTTCGCTGATTGAAGACTGCGCTCATGCGTTGGGGGCTGAATATAACGGGCTACCGATCGGCACAGTCGGCGATTACGCTATTTTTTCTTTTCAAGCGATTAAGCATATGACCACCATTGATGGCGGTATGCTTATGATGAAAGACCCTAGCCAAATGGGCGATGCCCGTAAGCTCCGTTGGTTTGGTTTGGCAAAAGGTGTGCCGCGCACTGAAGTTGATATCACGACTGTTGGTTATAAATACAATATGCACAACGTCGCTGCAGTGATTGGTTTAAAGCAGATTGAAACAATTTCACCTCTATTGAAAAAGCACCAAGACAACGGGCGTTTTTTTGACGATGCCTTGAAAGAGATCCCAGGTTTGTGTCCAGCCCCAGTACAGTCAGCGGTGAACCCTGCTTACTGGTTGTATACACTTCTATCGGATGATTCGTCTGAAGTTGAAAAGCTGTTAGCTGCCAGCGGGGTGATGGCTTCCAAGCTCCATCGTCCAAATCACTTTCATTCTGTATTCAGGCCTTTCGCAGGTGCTATGCCCGGTCTTGACGATTTTTACAAGCGCTTGATCCATATTCCGTGTGGGTGGTGGGTGTCTGTTGAGGATCGTGAGCGTATTGTCGACGTTCTTAAGCGCGGTTGAAGAGAGAAGTCACGATGTCTAAGGTATTGCCTCTGTACGGTGTGGTCGGTCTTCCCGAAATGGAGGCTGTAGCTTTGGATATACTGCGCTCTGGCAGAATCGCCGGTGGAGAGTGGGTTGCAAAGTTTGAGACGGGCCTAAAGAGCATTGTCGGGATGCCCTACGTAGTCTCCACAGTAGACATGACGAGTGCTCTGTTTCTCGCTCTGCATCTGGCGGGGGTGACACAAGGCGACGAGGTGCTCACGACTGCATTCGCTTGTTTGTCCACCAACTCAGCAATCGCCCAAATCAAAGCCACCCCCGTTTGGGTCGATGTGGCCCCTGGGAATGTAATTGTGGACTTGGCGGATCTGGAATCGAAAATTACTGATAAGACCAAAGCCGTGATTTTGTATCACGTAGCGGGATACCCAGGGCCCGCGAAAGAAATCAGTGATTTATGCAAAAAATACAATCTTGTGCTCATAGAGGATTGCGATAATGCTCTTCTGGCGGAGCAAGATGGGCTTACCGTAGGCACAAACGGCGATTTTGCTATTTACTCGTTTTATCCTAATCGGCAGATCAATACGACTGAAGGTGGAGCATTAGCCTGCCGCAGCGAGCTGATGGCGACCAAGGCCCGTCATTTAAGGCGTTTTGGTATCAACTTTGATCACTTCAGAGCTGCGTCGGGGGAAATTAACCCGTTGTCCGATATTCCTGAGATAGGCTGGGGGATAACTCTAAATAATCTCTGTTCTGCGTTGGGCTGCGCGCAATTCGAAACGCTTATGGCCAGGCGGAATATTACTCTTAGGAATGCTGGCCTGCTGCAGACGCTCCTAGCAGATATTCCGCGTCTGAAGCCTGTTCCCGTACGCGAATCAGACAAACCCGCCTATTGGGTCCTTTTAGTATTCGTTGAAGAAAAAGAGCACGTAATCAGTGAGTTAAAAAAGCGCGGGGTGATGGCCTCTGGTGTACATCAGCGCAATGATATTTATAGTGGGTTTGATGGTAAACGCTGCCCCTTACCCAATACAGATTATTTACAAGACCATGTTATTGGCATTCCGTGTGGGTGGTGGTTGGAAGAGGCTGATGTGCTCTATATTGCCAATGCTCTGAAAGAAGTGGTTGATATGAAAGTTGATAACAACGCATGAACTTGCGAACCTCTATTGTTGGTAAAATGTTAATGCTGTACGTCGGAAGGTCTTCCGGCTTGATCGTGGCCTTCCTTTTTTTGCCGCTATACAGCCGTTTGCTGGGAAGTGCGCAGTTCGGGGTAGTAGCGGTGATTCTATCGCTTCAAGCGCTTCTGGTAATGATGGACCTTGGAATGTCCACGCTGATAGGGCGAGAAATTTCTGTTTCCTCCGCTGATGACAATGGGTCCATTATTGGTCAACTGCGAACTGCTGAGTTAAGTCTGTCCGGATTTTACGCGGTTTTGCTACTGCTTGCGGTAACGTTGAAGTTTTTTTATATCGGCAATTCTGCTTCCTGGTTAGTCGTCATAGGCGCAGTAGTTTTATTTTGGCTACTCGTCATGCAGAATTTATACTATTGCAGTTTGATTGCGCGCCGCAGTTATACGTTAGGTAGTGCAATACAAATCGTCGGAGTTGTATTTCGTGCATGTGTAACTGCCGCTGCATTGTATTATGTGTCGGCTACGCTGGAAACATTCATCGTTACACAGTTGGCTGTCACCGCCGTCCATTGGTGGTTTTCACGTTTATTCATTGTGAATGCACTTTCCAGCAAGAGCGGTGTGCTTCTCGAACTAAAACGTCCAACGATGAAGGACGCGCTAGCGCTCACCAAAATGGGCGGAGCGCTAGTTTTATTTTCCGCTGCGGGTGCGGCAGTCACCCAGTTGGATAAGCCGATCATCTCAATGTTCGCATCCGCCAGTAGTGTAGCGCCTTACTACTTGGCTAGCTTGTTGTGCATGACGCCTATTTCTATTCTGGCGGGACCGGTTAGTCAGTATTTTCAGCCAATTTTCTTGCGTGAGACTGCGAGAGGAGAGGCGGATGCCGCACATAAGACAGTGATCAGATTTGCGGTATCTGTATTTGTCGTTACCGCATTGCCAACCTTTATCTTGTGGTGGTTTCGTACACCTATTATCGATCTTTGGGTTGGTACAAGTGATAATAACTCCCTAATTGCAACTTATGTTGCAATTCTGCTTCCAGGCTTAGCCATTGGTGCGTTTGGGTTTATACCCTATAGCTTGTTGATTTATGCTAAAGACTATCGTTATCAGGCCCTGATTTCTGCGTCGCTGACTGTTATTACGTTAGTGCTCGCGACGGTAGCCGCAGTAGGAAGAAATATTGAAGCGGTTTGCTATATCTACTCCGGATACCATACCGCTTCGACAGTGCTGTCTTGGATCAGGGCGTCCAGGCTGCCCGCTGTAAGACCGTACGCGATACGCTCAGCATTGTTTGTGCTTATCCTGGTTCTCGCATCTGTTTCAGTTTTTGGTTCTGCTTTATATATACTTATTTGATAGGTGGGTCGTACTATGTTTGATAACAAGGTTTTAATGATTACAGGCGGTACCGGTTCGTTTGGTAATACCGTATTGAATCGGTTTCTGAATACTGATGTCAAAGAGATCATCGTATTTAGTCGGGACGAAAAGAAGCAAGAAGATATGCGTATTGCTTTGAATAATCCTAAAGTGAAGTTCCATATTGGTGACGTACGGAATTATGAAAGTATCAACCGTGCCATGGCAGGCGTGGACTACGTGTTTCACGCCGCAGCCCTGAAGCAGGTACCTTCGTGTGAATTTTATCCAATGGAAGCAGTACTGACGAACGTTACCGGGACCGAAAACGTTCTGAATGCTGCGATTGATAATAATGTTAAACGCGTTGTTCTCCTCAGCACGGATAAAGCAGTGTACCCAATTAATGCAATGGGTATTTCCAAAGCAATGGGCGAAAAGATTTTGATCGCTAAGTCTCGGACTGTCCGTGAAGGCGGCCCGGTCTTTTGCGCCACCCGCTACGGGAACGTGATGGCGTCCCGTGGTTCTGTGATCCCTCTTTTCGTTGAAAAGATCAAGGCCGGCGTACCGCTCACCGTGACTGATCCAAACATGACTCGTTTTTTGATGAGCCTGGAAGACTCTGTTGATCTTGTACTTCATGCATTTGAGCATGGTGAACAGGGCGATATTTTCGTTCAGAAGGCGCCCGCGAGCACTATCGGTGACCTGACTACTGCACTGAAGGAGTTGTTTGCCAGTGATGCCGCAGTGAATATCATCGGCACTCGCCATGGTGAAAAGCTCTATGAGTCGTTGGTGTCTCGTGAGGAGATGGCCAAAGCTAAGGACATGGGCCGTTACTATCGTATCCCTGCGGATAACCGTGACCTTAACTATGATAAATTTATTATTGAAGGTCATCCTGAGGCAAATGCGATCGACGACTACACTTCTCACAATACAGAACTACTGAGCGTTGAAAGAATTAAAGAACTGCTGATGACGTTGGCTTACATTAAGCAAAGTATCGGTTAATAGGTATGACTCTATTAAGTGTGATCATACCAACGCATAACAGGGCCAAATATGCTGTGCAATCTATCCGGTCTATTCTGGAGATTTCACAGGATATTCAGGTAGTCGTGTGTGACTCAAGTCCTGTAGACGATATTTCCAGTCATTTTGCGGGCGAGTACTCGGCATCCCGTTTAAAGTTGGTACGATCCGGACAAGGCATAAGTGTGGTAGATAACTTTAATCTTGGCTTGGACTCTGCCGATGGCGAATATCTGATTTTTATTGGAGATGATGATTTTGTCTCCGATGAAGTCATGCAAGTTGCTGCGTGGGCGAAAGAAAAGCATATTGACTCTTTGAAGTTCAGTTTCCCTGCGCTGTATTATTGGGATGACTTCAAGCATTCAACCCGTGGTGACATGTATTCTGGAACGGTACACATCACGCCGTTCAATGGTGCAGTGACTTCCCACGACCTGAAAGCATCAATGACCTACGCCATTGACAATTTCGGCGGTGGCGTTTTTGACATGCCGCGTGCGTATGCCGGCATGATATCGGCGGACTTGGCTCGCAGGATCAAAACAAAGTACGGTAATTTATTTGGTGGGGTCAGCCCCGATATCTATAGTTCATACCTTATTTCCAATGAGTCAACGAATTGTTTTCTCATTGATTACCCGGTGATCGTTCCAGGTGCGTCAGGTGTCAGTACTTCCGGGCAAAGCAGTTCGGGCGGGCATTACGGAAAGCTCAGAGATAACGCGCATATTGCACCTTTTAAGAATTTGGTTTGGGATGAGCGCGTTCCAGAATTCTACTCTGTGCCCACTGTCTGGTCTTACTCGCTTCTAAAGGCCATAGAGCAAGTTGAGATGGCTGATCGGGTTCGGATTCGGCCAAATTTTGGTCGATTGTTGGTTAAATGCTTTTTGTATTTCCCCGGCTCGTATAAAGAGACGTTCGCCTCTTTAAGGAAATCGGCTTCTTTAGATGGCTACGGCAAGATTGTCGGTCAATTGATCGGTTCTGTTTGGTCCGAGTTTCTTTGGGTCGTTTCGCGGATTGCCAGTCGCCTACGCGGCCGAAAAGCAGTGGGTAGTGAAGTAGCGATTTTGAAAGGTGAAGCAACTTCGTATTCGGCAAAGAAGGCGTTGCAAAAGTTTCTTGAGGGACACGGCGTCAGACTACAACTTCCACGTTAAAAAAGTAGGGCGGTCTAAATAAGCGTTATCGGTATGTCTATTACTCTAGCGCTGGACAGAGAAGTTTTGCCAAGGCTGGGTGGTCGGTATGTTTGATTAAGGAGTGCAGTGTAAACGTGGAGCGTCGGTTGTTGTCGCCTGTCGTGCGCTATGAAGGTGCTTTGAGTGTGTGGAATGTTATTAGTCCAAACCTTAGCTTTTTATGAATTAATTTTGCCGCGACGTGAGGTTTTATGGCCTTCTACATTTTAAGTACCTTGTTTTTTGCGTGTGTAAGTACGCTGGGTGGGCAAATAAGATGGCCTCGTACGTTTGTCATCTTTGGCTTGATGCCAATGATTTTGCTTGCCCTGTTGAGGGGCGATGTCGGAGTCGACACTGCAGTCTACTTGCAGGAAATTCAGAAGATAATTGAAGCTGGGAAATATACGCACACGTTTGAGCCTTTTTTTGAAGGGTTGATTCTGCTGCTCTCAAGTGTTTTAGATAACCCAAGGGCAATACTGGCTGTGTTAGGCGCGTTTACAACTTTATTTTTGGTTTTGGGGGTGGTGGACAAAAAACAGTCACTGTTTATTTTTTGCGCTTTTATCATGCCGACCTATTACTTTGATATGGTCATGAACGGCATACGGTATGGTCTTTCTTTTGCTATTGTTTTTTGGGCACAGCAATATTTAAGGGAGTTCCAGGTAAAAAAGTTTATCGTATGGGTGGTGGTCGCAAGTTTGATTCAGAGTTCCGGAGGCGTGCTGGGGCTTATACTCTATGTTCTTTACAGTAGGCAATGGAAGGTATTAATCGGATCAGGCGTTTTGTTTGGAACGGGGTTTGCTGCTGCTTATCCGTATTTTATGGCGAAGCTGCAAAGTTACTCTGAAATATACACCGCGTCGATTTTTTCTGGCCTGTCGACATTAGCGGTCACGGCATGCTCGTTGTCTATATGGATGCTTGATCCTGGAACTCGCAAGAATACCTTGCCTGCTTGTTTGGTTCTATTGGGATTGTCCTTTTTCATGTTTGGCCTGGCGCAATATTCTTATGCCGGATTACGCTTTTTGCAATTGATAAGTTTTGGAACGTTTTTGTATTTTGCAATATCAATATCTGGCCAGCGTGTTGTGCTTTCCAATATCACTAAAATTACACTTGTTGCTGTAGCAGTTATTGCCTTTGTACTGAAGATGAAAAACTTTTCGGACAGTGTTGGTGAGGGAGCTTCACCTTTTGTTCCCTATATGTTTTTTTGGGAGTAAGTGTAGTGCCGCAATCATTATGTTCCATTATTGTGCCCATGTATAACGTCGAAAATTATATTGAGCGTTGCTTGGCAAGCTTGGTGGCGCAGACGTATGAGCCTATAGAAATTATTATCGTGGATGATGGTTCGACGGATAATTCCCTGAATGTCTGTGAGCGTTATTTCGACGGTGTCGATAACGTAAGGGTTTTGACTCAAGTCAACAGTGGACAGGGTGTGGCGCGCAATTTTGGTGTAAGCGTCGCATCGGGTGAGTATATCGTTTTTGTGGATGCTGACGACTGGATAGATGAAAACCTTTGTTCTGATATGATTCGCCGTATCGATGAAGACCAACTCGATTTTATTAGTTATGGTTTGGATTTTATCGATCAGAATAACCAGATTGTTCATAAAATTGACAGTTTCAAGTATTCAGAGTTGTCGGGCGAAGCCATCTTTGTCGCGGCCATGCTGGATGACTCAGTGCTGTCCAGCCCTGTCAATAAGGTATACCGGCGTTCGTTTATTAACGCGCACGGTATTGAATTTCCGCCCGTTAGAGCTTGTGAAGACATGTATTTTTCGCGAGCGATCTCATTTTTCTCGTCAACCACTGCCTTTGTTTCCAAGGTCTATTATCATGCCTTGGTGAGAGACGGCAGCACCAGTCGTGCAGTAGGCGAGGTTTTCTTTGCCTCTCTGATAAAGACGTTAGAGCTGGAAAAGCAATTTTTGATGAAAAATGGCGTTTGGGAAAAATACGGAACATTATTTTCCGCTCATGCCTCCAAGCAGGTTGCTCATGCGTTGGTGCTTGCCGCGTTTAGGGTGCCAGCTTATGTAGACTATTCACGCATTGTCGTTGAACTCCGCAGGCTCCCGGTGATCATGAGTGCCAGGCGTTCAGAGATTTACGCGTTACTCGGGCAGAAACACAAGGTGGTTTTGGCGCTTGGTCGATCAACTCTATTGCTGCGTGCAGTGGCCAAGGTGGTAAAGTTTTGTGGATACTCTCCTTACTAAGAGAAGGTTATTAAAGTGCTAAAGGTCTATGGTGTTTGGGGGGGGATAAAGCTGCTGGGTGACCTCATCTATACAAAGTTGTTTTATCGAACAGCGAGAATAGTTAGGCGGCCTTTTTATATTCGTGGCCGTAGTCATGTGACAATTGGTAAAAAGTTTACGACAGGCGTGGGGTGTCGGATTGATGCATTCCCTACAATACCGGGAATTTGCCTAAGCGTGGGCGATGATGTACAGATCAATGACTATGTGCATATCGGTGCGGTTCAATCAATAACGATCGGCAATCGGGTTCTGATTGCAAGTAAAGTCTTTATTAGCGACCATAATCATGGGGTCTATAAGGGAAGTGGCAGGCATTCTTCGCCTTTCGAGAACCCGGCTACCCGCGAAATTGCTGCTGCGCCCGTTGTTATAGAAGATGACGTTTGGTTGGGGGAGTTTGTGTGTGTATTGCCAGGGGTTACGGTTGGGAAAGGCAGTATCGTCGGTGCAATGTCTGTTGTTACTCGCGACGTTCCACCCATGAGTATTGTGGTGGGCTCGCCAGCGAAAGTGATAAAGGTATATAACGCTGAAAACTCGGCTTGGGTGGATGTATGACGGTAGTTAGCAGTTGTTCATCGAAGCGTGCGCATGTGGCGGTGTTGCTGGCTGCGTACAATGGCACCCAGTGGTTGCAGGAGCAAGTGGATTCCATTTTGAATCAGCACGGTGTCGATGTGACACTTTTCGTCAGCGTTGATGTTTCTTCTGACGGAACCGAGGGGTGGTTTGAAGAACTCAGCAAACAAGATGAACGCGTTCGGTTGTTGCCTTACGGTATGAAATTTGGCGGTGCTGCGAAGAATTTCTTTCGACTGATTCGCGATGTTGACTTCAGCAACTTTGATTACATTTCATTTTCCGATCAGGACGATATTTGGATTGATGACAAGCTATCCACTGCTCACGAGAAGCTATCGAACTCTGAATATTCAGCTTATTCCTGCAATGTGACAGCATTCTGGCCGGATGGTCGTCAAGTGATTCTTGATAAGTCCCAAAAACAACGCGAGTATGATTTTGTATTTGAGGCGGCGGGACCTGGTTGCAGTTACGTGCTTAGCGTTTCGCAAGCCCTCCGTTTCAAAGCGTTTCTTGTGGAGAACTGGTCGGTCGCGAATGAAGTGTCCTTGCACGATTGGTTAGCCTATGCGTGGTACCGTTCTAACAAGATAGCCTGGTTTATTGATCCTTCCTCCAAGATTCTCTATCGCCAACATAGCAATAATCAGGTGGGCGCAAATAAGGGGATCAAGGCGCTTGCCGCGCGTCTGGCTTTGATGAGATCTGGATGGTATCGAAACGAAATTTCCAAGATTTCCAGCTTGTTGTCGGCCAATTTGCCACAGTTGCCTGTCGCGTTGGTTCGCCGTGGCGAAGTGCCTTTTTCATTTCTTGTAAAAAATATAAACAGCACCCGGCGACGTTTTCGAGATCGCGTTCTTCTGGCGGTGGTTATCGTTGTTGGAATTTACTAGTGCGGGGGCTATGTTGATGACCAAGGTATTTGTGACAGGCGCTTCTGGATTTTTGGGTCGGGCATTAATAGAACGATTGGCTTTTCTGAATTTTTCTTGCACTGCCGCACTTCGACAACCGTTGGGATCAATCCCGGCTAGTGTTGAACGTGTAAAGTTCGATTCGCTGGATAATACATTTAACTGGTCGCCCGTGTTAGCCGGTCATGAGGTGGTTGTGCATTGCGCTGCTCGTGTACATGTAATGAGCGATGCTTCTGCTGACCCTCTTGTAGAGTTTCGCAAGGTCAATGTTTCGGGCACCTTGCACTTAGCAGCTCAAGCGGCGGCCGCCGGCGTCAGGCGCTTTATTTTTATTAGCTCGATCAAAGTAAACGGTGAGGCTACTCAGCCGGGCTCACCGTTTACTGCTGACGACGTGCCATCCCCTCGCGACCCATACGGCGTTTCCAAGATGGAGGCTGAACAAGGATTGCGAGCAATGGCTGAGAAGACCGGTATGGAAGTTGTGATTATCCGCCCTGTGCTGGTCTATGGGCCGGGCGTCAAGGCTAACTTCTTGAGTATGATGCGTTGGATGGACAAAGGTATTCCTTTACCCTTCGCCGCAATTGATAACCGCCGGAGCCTGGTGGCACTGGATAACCTGGTGGATTTGATAGTCACCTGTATTGCTCATCCAAAAGCGGCTAATCAAACGTTTCTGGTCAGTGATGGTGACGATTTATCAACTGCCAGTCTGTTGAAGAAGATGGCACAGGCATTGAATAAGCGTGCCAATCTTTTCCCAATGCCCGGCTATATGTTGCAGGGCGCCGCAAAGTTGGTGGGCAAAAAAGCGATTTCGCAGCGACTCTTGGGGTCGCTGCAGGTCGACATTTCGAAAACCAGGAATCTGTTGCAGTGGCAACCGCCGCTGTCGGTTGACGCCGCGCTGAAGGTCACGGCGTCACATTATATGGAGCTTAAAAAACGATGATCTATGGGTATTTTTCTGTCGTCGTTTTTGCATTGTCGGTCGGATTGACTTGGGCATTGAGGCGTTATGCATTGTCTCGAAGCATCATAGATATTCCAAATGCCAGAAGTTCACACTCGGTGCCAACGCCTCGCGGCGGTGGTGTTGCGATTGTGGTGGCATTTCTGCTTTCCCTGTTGGTACTGGGGTATGCGCAACTTGTTCCGGCTGCGATCATTATCGGTTTGGGCGGCGCAGGTGCGCTGATCGCGATTGTCGGCTTTATGGACGATCATGGTCATATTGCTGCACGTTGGCGTTTGCTGGGACATTTTGCCGCGGCGGTCTGGGCGCTCTTCTGGTTAGGCGGATTGCCGCCCCTTCAAATCATGGGCTTCAGTGTTGACTTTGGCTGGATCGGGCACGTTCTGGCGGCGTTTTATCTGGTGTGGATGCTCAATCTATATAACTTCATGGACGGGATTGACGGCATTGCCAGTGTCGAGGCTATTTGTACCTGCCTAGGCGTATGCCTGCTTTACTGGTTAGCCGGGTTGGATCACCTTATTTGGTTGCCATTTATTCTCGCGATGGCTGTAGCGGGTTTCCTGTTTTGGAATTTCCCCCCTGCCCGCATTTTCATGGGTGACGCAGGCAGCGGATTCCTTGGGATTGCCCTCGGAATTATTTCAATTCAGGCGGCGTGGGCTTCATCGCAACTGCTTTGGGCATGGTTGATCCTGTTAGGGGTTTTTATCGTCGATGCCACTTACACATTGATCCGCCGGCTGCTGCGTGGTGATAAAGTCTACGAAGCCCATCGTAGCCACGCCTATCAGTATGCATCCAGGCAGTTTGGCACGCATCGCCCGATAACCTTGGCGGTGGGGGCTATCAACCTATTCTGGCTATTACCTTGGGCTGCGGCGGTTGTATTGTTACAACTGGACGGCCTGGTGTGCCTATTATTGGCGTATCTGCCGCTGGTTGCATTGGCTATCAAGTTTCACGCGGGGTCACTTGAGAAGGTCTTTTGAGTGTATTGCGACTTTTTTCAGGAAAAATTCGCTAAGGAACGTAGAATGAGCGTTGGCGAGTAAATAGCGGGAGCAGTCTGAGTGAACGAAGGGATTATGGGGAGGTTACGGACGGTTCTGTTGGGCCTTCCGCGGCGTAAGAAACGGCTTATTCAGGTGTCTACCGACATATTTGTCGTGTGGGCGGCCTTGTGGCTGGCATTTGTCGTAAGGCTTGGCTTTGATGAGATGGTCAACCCTCTGAAGGCCCATCTGTGGCTGTTCCTCGCTGCGCCAATAGTTGCCATTCCCTTGTTTGTCCGTTTTGGGATGTACAGGGCAGTGATGCGTTACTTTGGCAATGATGCGTTGATAGCAATCATCAAGGCCGTGAGTCTTTCTTCCCTCATTCTGGGTGTGTTGGTGTACTGGTACGGCAACCATCAGACTGTCGTCCCGCGTTCCATTATTTTTAATTACTGGTGGCTCAGTCTGATCATGGTGGGGGGGCTGCGTTTGGGCATGCGTCAGTTCTTCCTCGGGGACTGGTTCGCTGCCGCTCAACACGTGCCGTTCACGAATCGTGAGGATGGTCTGCCACGGGTTGCCATTTATGGCGCCGGTGCCGCGGGCAACCAGTTGGTCGCGGCTCTGCGTATGGGACGTGTGATGCGTCCAGTAGCTTTTATCGACGACGATACCAGCATCTCAGACCGTGTCATTTCTGGCTTGCAGGTCTTTAAACCCAAACACATCCAGCGGATGATAGACATCACTGGCGCTCAGGAAATATTGCTGGCCATCCCGTCCTCCAATCGCGGTCGTCGTCGGGAAATTCTCGGCTACCTTGAGGGCTTTCCACTTCACGTGCGCAGTGTTCCAGGGTTCATGGATCTGGCCAGCGGTCGGGTCAAGGTGGATGACATCCAGGAAGTCGATATCGCCGACCTGCTTGGGCGTGATGCGGTGCCTGCGCAAGGCGAGTTGCTGGAGCACTGTATCAAGGGGCAAAGCGTCCTGGTGACCGGGGCGGGTGGTTCGATCGGTTCCGAGCTCTGCCGGCAGATCCTGGCCTTGCGTCCGACCACATTGCTGCTATTTGAGCACAGTGAGTTCAACCTCTACAGCATCCTTTCGGAGCTGGAGCAGCGTGTCCATCGTGAGTCGCTGCCGGTGAAGCTGTTGCCGATCCTGGGCTCGGTGCGCAATCAGTCCAAACTGCTGGATGTAATGAAAACCTGGCGCGTGGACACTGTCTACCATGCCGCAGCCTACAAGCATGTACCGATGGTTGAGCACAACATCGCCGAAGGCGTATTGAACAATGTCATCGGCACCTTGAACACTGCACAGGCGGCGTTGCAGGGGGGTGTGTCGAACTTTGTGCTGATCTCCACCGACAAGGCTGTACGCCCGACCAATGTGATGGGCAGTACCAAGCGCCTGGCCGAGTTGACCCTGCAAGCCCTTAGCCGTGAGTTGGCACCGGTATTGTTCGGTGACAAGTCGAACATCTCACGGGTCAACAAAACCCGTTTCACCATGGTGCGATTCGGCAATGTGCTGGGTTCATCGGGATCGGTGATTCCGCTATTCCACAAACAGATCAAGTCAGGTGGCCCGCTCACGGTGACCCACCCGAAGATCACACGTTATTTCATGACCATCCCTGAAGCCGCGCAGTTGGTGATTCAGGCAGGTTCAATGGGCCTGGGTGGTGACGTATTCGTGCTGGACATGGGCGAGCCGGTGAAAATAGTCGAGCTGGCAGAGAAGATGATTCACCTCTCTGGCTTGAGTATTCGCTCCGATAAGAATCCCCATGGCGATATCGCCATAGAGTTCTCCGGCCTGCGCCCCGGCGAAAAGCTTTACGAAGAGTTGCTGATTGGTGACAACGTGGTAGCGACTCAACACCCGATGATCATGAGCGCCAATGAAGATCATTTGGATTGGGATGTACTCAAGGTCAAGCTGACCGAGCTGCTTGCTGCTGTGGATCAGGACGACTACACCCGCGTGCGCCAGCTTCTACGTGAAACTGTCAGTGGTTATGCCCCAGATAGCGAAATCGTCGACTGGATCTACCAACAACGCCGTCTGGAACCCTGAGTTCACACCCGGTAACTCACCCATTTTTGACTCTCCCCAAACATCGCCTAAGTTTGAAAAGCAGCTTCGGAAAAGCTGCTTTTCCCTTATCGATCTCATGGAGCGTCACCAATGCATAAAGCGTATTTCTCATCCCTCATCTTCGCCTTCCTCACCAGCCTCTCGCTAGCCACCACAGCCGCACCCGCCACCAAACCCGAGACCCCAACCTCCATCACCACCCAAATGACCAAGGTCGAGCAATCCACAAAAGTCAGCCTCAACTCCGCCGACGCTGAAACCCTGCGCCGCGACCTCTTCGGCATCGGCGCAGCCAAAGCCAAGGCAATCATCGCGTACCGTGAAACCAACGGCCCCTTCACGGCGATAGATGAGTTACTGGAAGTAAAGGGAATCGGCAAGGCGCTTCTGGAAAAGAACCGCGACAGGCTTGAGGTGAAATAAGCACCTGAAAACAGGCGAGGAGGCCGGTCATCGACCGGCTTTCTTTTGCTCAACAACCTCCGCCTTCAAGCTCCCCCGCACCCCATCAAGAATCCTTGTCGCCAACTCGGTGCTCTCCACGCTTCTTGCCAGCACCAACGCTCCCACCAGCGTCGACATCAGCACCAGGCTCTGCTCCCCGGCATTCGGAATCCCAAGGGCAGCTTCAACCTGCTTGAGCCGCGCATTGAGCACTTCATCCGTCGTGCGGCTGTTCTGCCCGCGCAACCCCATCTCCGACGACATCGTCGTCAGCGGGCATCCTTCATGCGGGGAGGTCAGGTGCCATTCCGACAGGTAGCTGTCGATAAACGCTTCCAGCGGCCGTTCCTGGCTGAATAGCATTGCGCAATGCGCATCCAGCTCTGCAGCCGCCGCCTGTAACGCCTTCTCCACCAACTCATCCTTGGACTTGAAGTGCGCATAAAACCCGCCATGCGTCAGGTTCAGCGCTTTCATCAGTGGCTGCAAACCGGTCGCACCAATGCCGTCACGGCGAAAGCGTACCGAGGCTTCCTTGATGATGCGCCGGTGGGTTTGGGCTTTGTGGTCTTGTGAATAGCGCATGGGAAGGCCTCCGAAACATCAGGCCATATTAACCAAGCTTGGCGGGGCATAGGCGGGTGTTTACAAAATTGTGCGGCTCAACGGGGAGCCGCTTCAGCCTCAACGATCCTGCGCATCCTTGGCATCCGCTTGGGCATTTCGCTCTGCCACGCGCTTGCGTTGTTCATCGGTCAATTCAACCTTGTTGGCGCTGTCTCGCAGCATCAGCAAACCACCGACGATCGAACCGATCGCGACCACTAATATCAACCAGGCATACCACGGCATAGGGCTCTCCTTGAGGCAGCAAACCGTGGGGATTTCCCCACGGTAATAGCTGCTTTGAGTTACGGGCTTTCTTAGTAGTTCATTGGAGGCCCGTTCTGCCCCGGTAACCTTAAAGCCCGGTCAACATCGCATCTGCCGGCGCATCGGCGCGGTCTTGCGCGGTCAGTTGGAAGTACACGAACCCCAACACCATGAAGCCCAGGAAGATCAGGCCGATCAGCGCGTTGAACCAGGCCATCGCCACCAGGCATACCACGGCCAGTACCAGCGCGATCCCCGGTACGATGGGATAACCCGGTGCGCGGAAGGTGCGTTCCAGCAGCGGCTCGGTCTTACGCAGTTTGAACAGGCTGAGCATGCTCATGATGTACATGACGATGGCGCCGAACACGGCCATGGTGATCATTGCTGCGGTCAGGGTCATGCCACCCAGGTTGATCAGTCCATCGCTGTAGATGGCGGCGATACCGACGATGCCGCCGGCAATGATTGCTCGGTGGGGCGTCTGAAAGCGCGACAGTTTGGCCAGGAAAGAGGGCAAGTAGCCCGCGCGTGCCAGGGCGAAGAATTGGCGGGAGTAACCGAGGATGATCCCGTGGAAGCTGGCCACCAGGCCGAACAGGCCGATCCACACGAGCATGTGCAGCCAGCCCGAGCTGTCGCCGACTACGGTTTTCATCGCTTGAGGTAGCGGGTCGTTGATGTTCGACAGGGTGCGCCAGTCGCCGACGCCGCCGGCAAAGAACATCACGCCCATCGCCAGGATTACCAAGGTGAGGATGCCGCTGATGTAGGCTTTTGGAATGGTGCGCTTGGGATCTTTCGCTTCTTCGGCGGCCATGGCGGCGCCTTCGATGGCGAGGAAGAACCAGATGGCAAAGGGTATCGCCGCGAACATTCCGGCAATCGCCGGCGCGCCGAAGGTGTCGGAGCCGGCCCAGCCGTTCAGGGCGAAGTTGCTGAAGCTGAACGCCGGGGCGACTACGCCCATGAACACCAGCAACTCGGCGACGGCAAGCACGCATACCACCAGTTCAAAGGTCGCCGCCAGCTTCACGCCGAGGATGTTCAGGCCCATGAATACAATGTAGGCGCCGACGGCCGCGTGTTTCGGATCAAGGGCCGGGAACTGCACATTCAAGTAGGCACCGATGGCCAGGGCGATAGCGGGTGGGGCGAACACGAATTCAATCAGCGTCGCCAACCCGGCAATGAGTCCGCCTTTCTCACCAAATGCCCGGCGGCTGTAGGCAAACGGGCCGCCAGCGTGGGGAATCGCAGTGGTCAGTTCGGTGAAACTGAATATAAAGCAGGTGTACATAGCAGCGACCATCAATGAGGTCACCAGGAAGCCCAGTGTTCCTGCCACGCCCCAGCCGTAGCTCCAGCCGAAATATTCCCCGGAAATCACCAGCCCGACGGCGATGCCCCACAAATGCAGGGTGCCCAAGGTAGGTTTGAGTTGTGTGTTCATCGTGTAGCACTCCCTGAACGGTTTGGAATGTTTCAGGGCATTGCAGCGGACATGCCATTCATCAATGCCATGTCGTAAAGGCGCCGAACTGTCGCCGAGGGGACGGTTTGGCGTTTGAATGTTCCCTCGGCCTGCACCAGATAGGGGCGCGGCCTCCAGCAAACGCTCACAAATCCCCCCGTAAACCCCGCATAAACCCACTCTT
Source organism: Pseudomonas sp. 32A (assembly GCF_052682255.1). Classification (NCBI taxonomy): domain Bacteria; kingdom Pseudomonadati; phylum Pseudomonadota; class Gammaproteobacteria; order Pseudomonadales; family Pseudomonadaceae; genus Pseudomonas; species Pseudomonas sp. 32A. The sequence goes on from NZ_JBQYLY010000001.1 coordinate 1,736,704, forward strand.
TACGCCGTCTTTACGCCCCACCCATACCGTCGCTCTCGTTCCTTTACGCCACTCCTGCGGACAATCCTCCTACACGCGGCAGTCGCCGCACGACGGAGAAACTTCCATGAGCGTTCTGGACGGGGTGTCACTGCTGTTGGCTGTGGCGCTGTTCATTTATCTGCTGGTTGCGCTGTTACGCGCGGATCGGAACTAGGAGCAGGCTATGCACAGTTATGACTATTGGCTGATCATCGCCTTCTTTGCCTTGGTGCTGATTCCGGCACCGGCCCTGGGGCGGTTCTACTACAAGGTAATGGAAGGGCAGCGAACCTGGCTCACGCCGGTGTTCGGTCCGGTCGAGCGCGTTTGCTATCGCCTCTCGGGTGTCGATGCAGACCAGGAACAGAGCTGGCAGAAATACGCGCTGGCCTTGCTGGCGTTCAACCTTGCTGGCTTCGTGCTGCTGTTCGGCATCCTTGTGTTCCAGGACTATCTGCCGCTGAACCCGCAGAAATTGCCGGGTCAGGAATGGACCCTGGCGTTCAACACTGCCATCAGTTTCATGACCAACACCAACTGGCAGTCCTACAGCGGTGAAGCGTCCCTGAGCTACCTCAGTCAGATGGCCGGCCTCACCGTGCAGAACTTTGTCAGTGCGGCCACCGGTCTCGCCGTCCTGGTCGCGTTGTGCCGTGGGATCGGTCGCAAATCCACCAAGACCTTGGGCAACTTCTGGGTCGACATGACCCGCGCCACCCTCTACGGCCTGTTGCCGTCGTGCCTGGTGCTCGCGTTGTTCCTGGTGTGGCAGGGTGTGCCACAAACCTTCGCTCATTACGTGAACGCTGTGACCCTGCAGGGCGTCGACCAGGTGATCCCACTGGGCCCGGCCGCCAGCCAGATTGCGATCAAGCAATTGGGCACCAACGGCGGTGGTTTCTTCGGGGTCAACTCGGCGCATCCATTTGAAGACCCGACCGCCTGGGCCAACCTGTTTGAATTGGGTGCGATCATCCTGATTCCGGTGGCGCTGGTGTTCACTTTTGGTCACTACGTGAAAGACCTGCGTCAGAGCCGGGCGATCCTCGGTTGCATGCTGGCCTTGTTCATCATCGGCGGCGCTACCGCGATGTGGGCCGAGTACCAGCCCAACCCGGCGCTGAACAACCCGGCGGTTGAACAGGCCGCGCCGCAGGAAGGTAAAGAAGCGCGCTTCGGCACCACCGGTACCGTGTTGTGGTCGGTGGCCACCACTGCCGCGTCCAACGGTTCGGTCAACGGCATGCAAGACAGCCTCAACCCTCTGAGCGGGATGATCTCGCTGGTCAACATGATGGTCGGCGAAGTGATCTTCGGCGGCGTCGGTGCCGGCATGTACGGCATGTTGCTTAACGTGTTGATCGCGGTATTCCTCGCCGGCTTGATGATTGGCCGTACACCGGAATACCTCGGCAAAAAACTCCAGGCCAAGGAAGTGCAGTTGCTGGTCGTGACCTTGCTGGTGATGCCGGTCGGTACCCTGGTGCTGGGCGCCATCGCCGCCAGCCTGCCTGGCCCGGCCGGTGCCATCAGTAACCCTGGCCCCCACGGTTTCAGCCAGTTGCTGTACGCCTACACCTCGGCCAGTGCCAACAACGGTTCGGCGTTCGGCGGCTTCAGTGCCAACACCCCGTTCCACAACCTGATGTTGAGCCTGTCGATGTTGCTGGGTCGCTTCGGCTACATCCTCCCGGTACTGGCCCTGGCCGGCAGCCTGGCGATGAAGAAGACCGCACCGATTGGCCAGAACAGCTTCCCGACCCACGGCCCGCTGTTCGTGACCCTGTTGACCGTGACCATTTTGCTGGTGGGCGGCCTGACCTTCCTGCCGACGCTGGCACTTGGGCCTATCGCTGAACATTTGAGCATGGCTGCTTTTTAAATGAAGAGCCTAGGGGATATGAAAATGAACTTGCCTGCAAAAAACGCGGCTCCCGTGAAAACCCAGGAGCCGGCCAAAACCGCAATGTCGGCCCTGTGGCGCCCGGCGCTGGTTCAGGCCTTCGTCAAGCTCGACCCGCGCCAGCTGCAACGTTCGCCGGTGATGCTGGTGGTCGAACTGACCGCGATCCTCACCACCATCCTGTGCTTCGTGCCGGATGTTGCCGTACCGACCTACGTCGCTGTGCAAATCGCCGTGTGGCTGTGGTTCACCGTGCTGTTCGCCAACTTCGCCGAAGCCTTGGCTGAAGGTCGCGGCAAGGCCCGTGCCGACAGCCTCAAGGCGGGCAGCGAGGGCCTCAGCGCCCGTCGCAAGGAAACCGACGGCAGTTTCAAAGTGGTACCGGCCACCAGCCTGCGCAAAGGTGATGTGGTGCGTGTGGTCGCCGGGGAAATGATCCCGGGTGACGGCGAAGTCATCGAAGGGATTGCTGCGGTCAATGAAGCGGCGATCACCGGCGAGTCCGCTCCGGTTATCCGTGAGTCCGGCGGCGACCGCTCGGCCGTCACCGGCAACACCCGCCTGGTTTCGGACTGGTTGATGATCCGCATCACCGCCAACCCGGGCGAGTCGACCCTGGACCGCATGATCGCCCTGGTGGAAGGCGCCAAACGCCAGAAAACCCCCAACGAAGTCGCGCTGGATATCCTGCTGATCGGCCTGACGCTGATCTTCCTGCTGGTGGTGGTGACCCTGCAGCCGTTCGCCCACTTCGCCAATGGCAACCTGCCGCTGGTGTTCCTGGTGGCGCTGTTGGTCACGCTGATTCCGACCACCATCGGCGGCCTGTTGTCGGCCATCGGTATTGCCGGTATGGACCGCCTGGTGCGCCTCAACGTGATCGCCAAATCCGGTCGCGCGGTGGAAGCAGCGGGGGACGTGCACGTGCTGTTGCTGGACAAAACCGGCACCATCACCTTTGGTAACCGTCGCTGCACCAACGTGATCGCCGCGCCCGGTGTCAGCGGCAAGGAGCTGGCCGAAGGCGCGCTGCTGGCATCGCTGGCGGACGACACGGCCGAAGGTAAATCCATCGTCGAGTACCTGCGTGGCCAGCACCCGCAAGCCGAGCCATCGACCGATGAACTGACCAGCGTCCCGTTCAGCGCGGAAACCCGCCTGTCCGGCGTCGACTACCAGGGCCGTGTGTTCCGCAAAGGCGCCGTGGATTCGCTGCTGGCCTTTATCGGCCTGCAACGCCGCGACCTGCAACCGGCGCTGTCCCGGGAAATCGACAAGATTGCCCAGAGCGGCGGCACGCCGTTGCTGGTGTGTGCCGACGGCAAATTGCTTGGCGCGATTCACCTCAAGGACGTGGTCAAGCCCGGCATTCGTGAACGTTTCGCCGAGTTGCGCAAGCTGGGGATCCGCACCGTCATGGTGACCGGCGATAACCCGCTGACCGCCGCCGCGATTGCCGCTGAAGCCGGCGTGGATGACGTGCTTGCCGAAGCGACTCCAGAGAAAAAGCTGGCGCGTATTCGTCACGAACAGAACGACGGCCGCCTGGTTGCGATGTGCGGCGACGGCGCCAACGACGCGCCGGCGCTGGCCCAGGCGGACGTCGGCATGGCGATGAACGACGGCACCCAGGCTGCCCGTGAAGCGGCCAACATGGTCGACCTCGACAGCGACCCGACCAAGCTGCTGGACGTGGTGCAGATCGGCAAGGAATTGCTGGTGACCCGCGGTGCGCTGACGACGTTCTCTATCGCCAACGACGTGGCCAAGTACTTCGCGATTCTGCCGGCGCTGTTCGCCTCGATCTACCCGCAACTGGGCGTGCTCAACGTGATGCACCTGCAAAGCCCTCAGAGCGCGATCCTCTCGGCCATCGTGTTCAACGCCCTGATCATCGTGGTACTGATCCCGTTGGCACTGCGCGGTGTGCGCGTTCAGGCGGCGAGTGCGGCCGCGTTGCTGCGTCGCAACCTGCTGATCTACGGCCTGGGCGGGATTCTGGTGCCGTTCGTGGGCATCAAGGCGATCGACATGCTGTTGACCGCGCTGCACCTGGTTTGACCCGATGCCTGCAGGCGCCGGCAAACCGGTGCCAGCAGGTTGCAATAACCGAATCGAGGAATTTGAAATGTCCAACATAATCCGCCCGGCCCTGAGCCTGCTGGTGTTGATGACCCTGATCACCGGCGTGGCCTATCCCCTGGTTGTCACTGGCGTGGCGCAAGTCGCGTTCCCTGATCAAGCCAACGGCAGCCTGGTACACGATGCCAGCGGCAAGGTTCGCGGTTCGAGCCTGATCGCCCAGGATTTCACCGGTGACGGCTGGTTCCACCCACGGCCATCTGCCGGTGCGTTTGCGACGGTTTCCAGCAGCGCCAGCAACCTCAGCCCAAGCAACCCGGCCTTGGCTACCCGCGTATTTGACGACGCCAACAAGCTGCTGGTACCCGGTCAGGGGCCGGTGCCGATAGCAATGCTGACTACCTCTGGTAGCGGTCTTGATCCACACTTGCCACCACAGGCGATTGCCTATCAACTGGCCCGGGTGGCTGCCGCACGTAATCTGCCGGTGGCGACCCTGGAGCGTTTGATGGACGAGCACATCGAAAGCCCGTTGGTGGGGCCGCCGGTGGTGAACGTGCTGGCGTTGAATATGGCCCTGGAAAAACTGTAAGCCGTGGCGCCGCTTTCGCGAGCAAGCCCGCTCCCACATTCGACTGAGTTTCACCTTTGGAATGCGGTCAAATGTGGGAGCGGGCTTGCTCGCGAAGGCGGACTCAAGAAACCCACATCAACACCTGAAGGAAGACCGCCCGCATGAGCGACTCCGGCCGCGCCGATGCCCTGTTAGCCGATCTACCCCGGGACGGCCGTGGCCGGCTCAAAGTCTTCCTCGGCGCCGCGCCCGGCGTGGGCAAGACCTACGCCATGCTCCAGGCCGCCCACACCCAGCTGCGCCAGGGCGTGCGGCTGATTGCCGGCGTGGTGGAAACCCACGGCCGCGCCGAGACCGAAGCCTTGCTCAGCGGCTTGCCACAACAACCGCTGCTGCGTTCCGAATACCGCGGCGTGATGCTGGAGGAAATGGACCTCGACGGCCTGCTCGCCGCCAAGCCCAAACTGGTGCTGGTGGACGAACTGGCCCACAGCAACGCCCCCGGCAGCCGCCACGAAAAACGCTGGCAAGACATTCAGGAATTGCTCGCCGCCGGCATCAACGTTTTCACCACGGTCAACGTCCAGCACCTGGAAAGCCTCAACGACCAGGTGCGCGGCATCACCGGCGTACAAGTGCGCGAGACCTTGCCCGACTGGGTCTTGCAGGAAGCCGACGAACTGCTGCTGATCGACCTGCCATCCCGCGAGCTGCTGGAGCGTCTGCGGGACGGCAAAGTCTACGTGCCGGAACAGGCTCGCGCCGCCATCGATGCATTCTTCACCCAGACCAACCTCATGGCCCTGCGCGAGCTGGCGATGCAAACCGCTGCGGCCCACGTCGACGATGATTTGGCCCAGGGTTATCGCCAACTGGGCCAGGCCGCGCCCGCCGTGCGTGGCCGGTTGTTGGTGGGCGTGGATGGCGATGCCCAGGCCGAACGCCTGGTGCGTCATGCCAGCCGCGTAGCCCAGCGTCGGCATTTGCCGTGGAGCCTGGTGCATGTGGATAACGGCCGGGTACGGGATGAACAATCGCGCCTGCGCTTGCAAAACGCCCAGCAACTGGCCGAGCGTCTTGGCGGTGAAGTGGTGTTGCTGCGAGCGGGGGAGGTGGCCAAGACCCTGATCCAGCACGCCGCCGAGCGTCGCGCCAGCTTGATTCTGGTGGGGCAGTCCCGGCCGCGCTGGCGGCGCAATCTGTTTGGTGGCGGCTTGGCGGCACGCCTGCTGCGCAATGCCCGGGGCCTGGAAATCAACGTCCTCGACAGCGACGAAGTTCCGGCCCCTCCGCGCCTGCCGGATGTGCGTGGGCTGGTGTGGTTTGACTATGCCCTGGCGGTGGTGGCGACCGTGATCGCGGCCGCAGTCGCATGGGGTGTCGCCAGTGCCTTGCCGTTGCCGAATATCTCGCTGGTGTTCCTCGCCGCCGTATTGCTGGTGGCGGTGCGTAGCAGCTTGGGCCCGGCGTTGGCGTGTGCGGCGCTGTCATTCCTGAGCTACGACTTTCTGTTTATCCCGCCGAATTTCTCCTTCGCCATCCAGCGTGAAGAGGACGTGCTGACGCTGTTGTTCTTCCTGCTGATGGCCGCGCTCACCGGCAACCTGGCCGCCCGCCAGCGTCGGCAGTTGCAGGCGTTGCGTGACACCCAGGAAGAAACCACCGAGCTGCTCGACTTGTCCCGCAAGCTCACCGCTGCCACCGATCGCCAAGCGGTGATCAGTGCGGCCGCGCATCACCTGGAAGGCTGGAGCGACCTGCAACTGTGCCTGCTCAACCGCGACGGCCAGGGCGACTGGAAGGTCGAGACCGGCGGCCCGATCACTTTCACCGAAGCCGAGCGCGCCGCCGCCGATTGGGCCTGGCAGCACGATCAGCCGGCCGGCATGGGCACCGGCACCTTGCCGTTCGGGCGCTGGTGGTGGTGGCCGTTGTCCAGCGAAGAAGGTCCGTTGGGCCTGCTCGGTGTCAGCCCTAAAGCCGGGCTAGAGCTGAGCGGCCAACGCCGTCGCCTGCTCACGGCCTTGAGTCAGCCATTGGCTCAAGCCCTGGCCCGTGCGCAGCTCGGTCAGGAACTGGAAGCGGCACGCCTGCACGGTGAAACCGAGCAATTGCGCAGTGCCTTGCTGGCCTCCGTGTCTCACGATTTGCGCACACCGCTGACGTCCATGCGTGGCAGCATCGACAGCCTGCTGGCCCTCGGCGAGGCGATTCCCCTGGAAGATCGCCGGGAGTTGCTGGAAGGCACCCGCGATGAGGCCGAGCGCCTGGATCGCTACATCCAGAACCTGCTGGACATGACTCGCCTGGGCCACGGTGCGCTGAAGCTGGCGCGGGACTGGGTCTCACCCGGCGATATCGTCGGCAGTTCCCTTGGCCGTTTGCGTGCGGTGCTGGCGCCGCTGCAAGTGACCACTGACGTGCCGCCCGAACTGCCGTTGCTGTATGTGCATGCGGCCTTGATCGAGCAGGCGCTGGTCAACGTACTGGAAAACGCTGCACGCTTCTCACCGCCTCAAGGCCGCCTGCAACTCAGTGCCGGCGTGCAGGATAATCAATTGTTCTTTGCGGTCGCCGATGAAGGCCCGGGTATTCCCGAGGAGGAGCGGGCGAAGATTTTCGACATGTTCTACACCGCCGCCAGAGGTGATCGTGGCGGGCAGGGCACCGGGCTCGGCCTGGCGATCTGTCAGGGCATGGTCGGTGCGCACGGCGGGCATATCAGCGTGGCCGACGGCATCGAAGGTCGCGGTACCTGCATCACTTTATTCCTGCCATTGCAGACCCAGCCTGGGCTGGAAAGCGAACTGTAGGATCGATGGGCGCGCTTGGCTCTTGCTCGCGAAGATTGTTAACGATGATGATGGTGTTCTGAGTTAACGCGCAGCCCTTGGTTTTTTCGCGAGCAAGCTCGCTTCTACAATGAAATGTTTCTTCACGGATTTTGATTGGACACCATGAGCCAGACTGCGACGATTTTGGTCATTGACGACGAACCGCAGATCCGCAAGTTTTTGCGTATCAGCCTGGCCTCCCAGGGCTACAAAGTGATCGAGGCCGGCACCGGCAACGAAGGCCTGGCCCAGGCCGCCTTGAGTAAACCGGACCTGCTGGTACTCGACCTCGGCCTGCCGGATATGGACGGCCAGCAAGTGCTGCGCGAGTTTCGCGAGTGGTCCACGGTGCCGGTGCTGGTGCTGTCGGTGCGGGCCAGCGAAGTGCAAAAGGTCGAGGCGCTGGACAACGGCGCCAACGACTACGTGACCAAGCCGTTTGGCATCCAGGAGTTTCTCGCGCGGGTGCGGGCCTTGTTGCGTCAGGCGCCGACGGGGGAGACCCAGGAAGCGGCATTGCGGTTTGGCCCGCTGACGGTAGACCTGGCGTATCGGCGGGTGCTGCTGGACGGTGTCGAAGTGGCGCTGACCCGCAAGGAATACGCGGTGCTGGCGCAACTGGCGCGGCATCCCGGGCGGGTGATCACCCAGCAGCAACTGCTCAAGGATATCTGGGGCCCGACCCATACCGAAGACAGCCATTACCTGCGGATTGTGGTGGGGCATCTGCGCCAGAAACTGGCGGATGATCCGACTCAGCCACGGTTTATCGTGACTGAGGCTGGGGTGGGCTATCGGTTGTTGAACACCGAGGCCTGAAGCGTTAGCTCAACCTGTGGCGAGGGAGCTTGCTCCCGCTGGGCTGCGCAGCAGCCCCAAAATCCTGGGAGCGCTTCGCACTCCAGCGGGAGCAAGCTCCCTCGCCACAAAAGCCCTGCTTATAAAACTTCAGTGTTGCTCGCTCTCGTAACGATCCAGCGTATCGCTGGCGATCTCCCGCCCCAGCGCGATCAACTCCGGCGCTTTGTAAAACTCGAAAAACCGGCACACCCGCTTCGGCACGTTGATCAGAATATCCGGCGGGTAACCGGCGATCTTGTACTGCGCCAATGACGTCTGCATCACCTCGAAGCTCTGGTTGATCAAATCCAGCAGCGACGCGGGCCCCACGTTATCGATGATGAACGAGCCGGTCGCCGACTTGGGCGCCCCGGCCTTTTCCGGTGCCGCCGCCGGTTGTTGCGCCTCGGGTTCGGCAGAGTCCAGCCACGGGTTGATATCGGCAGCCTGGGCCAGCAGCGCTTCCTGTTCCAGCATCAATAACTGCTCGGCCTGCTTGCGCCGAAACGGCAAGTGCGAACCCAGTGAACGCACCAGGTTATCGAAGCGGCTCCTGAACGCCGGCGGACGCTGGATCACCGGAAGCGTGTAGTGCTTCTGGTTGGTGGAGTTGAGGTTGACCGCAATGATCAGGTCGCAATGGCTGGACACCACTGGCACGATCGGCAACGGGTTCAGCAGGCCGCCGTCCACCAGCATGCGGTTGCCCTGCATCACCGGGGTGAACAGGCTGGGAATCGCCGCCGAAGCACGCATGGCCTGGTGCAGGCAGCCTTCCTGGAACCAGATTTCCTGCTGGTTGGTCAGGTCGGTGGCCACGGCGGTGTAGGGAATGCGCAGGTCTTCGATATTGATCTCGCCGACGATCTTGCGGATCTGCCCAAACACCTTCTCGCCACGAATCGCCCCCAGGCGAAAGCTCACATCGACCAGGCGCAGCACGTCCAGGTAGTCGAGGCTTTCGATCCAGTTTCGATACGCTTCCAGCTTGCCCGCGGCATAGATCCCACCCACCACCGCACCCATGGAACAGCCGGCAATGCAGGCGATGTCATAGCCGCGTTTTTCGATTTCCTCGATCACGCCGATATGGGCGTAGCCCCGGGCGCCACCGGAGCCCAGCACCAATGCAACACGTTTGTTCATGACCTGATCCTTCGCAAAACAGGTGCCCACAATGCACCCATCAAGGGGCGCGCTTCAATCATCACCGCCACAACCGATTATTTTCGCGAGCGGGCGACCCTGCTCGGGTATGCTCTGGCAATCGGAGCTGCGGATTCAGGCAGTCGGATAAGGCACTTTTCTGTGTAGGCAACGTCTACAGCTGTGACTGTTTTTTCTTTTCTTGAGGTGTCATTTGATGAAAGCCTGGATGTGTGTGCCTGTGATCGTGTTGGCCCTGGCCGGTTGTGCCGGGAAAACCGCTTATCGCGACAGCTGCGGCACGCAACTGGACGCGGCGTGGCATGAGCTGGACCTGGCCAAGGCCGAAGGTTTTGCCGGCACCGTGAGTTACTCCAAGGCTCTGTCGTTGTTGACTGGCGCCAAGACCCAGCAGCAGTTCGAAGCCTTTGAAGGCTGTTCGACCAAGGCCGAGAAGGCCCGCTTCTACATTCGTGAGTCCCGTGCAGGGCGCTAACTCCGCGTAGCAGCTGTCGAGTGCAACGAGGCTGCGTCGGCGGCCTCAAGCCCGAAGGTTTAATCATTGAGGAGGAAAGGATGTCAGCCTTGGTCGATCAGCTAGTCGCTCAGGTCATTGGCCTGGAAGTAGGGTTACTGAACTGCCAGGCGCGCCTTGCCGCCGTCACGGACGATGAGGCCCTGCATGATCTGCGCACCACAGTGCGGCGCTTGCGCAGCCTGTTGCGACCATTGCGCGGGTTGCCCGGTGTCGAGCAACTCGAGGCGGCCGCCAGTGCCGTCGGCCAACTGACCACACCGTTTCGCGACCGTGAAGTGTTGGCGGCCTACCTCCACCAGCACGGCCATCACGAGGCCGCTGAGCGGCGTATGCGGCAGCAACCGACCACCTACCGCTCGGTTGCGCAAGGGCCGGAGCTGGCGCAACTGCTGCTGATCCTTGATGCATTCCCGCGTTTTATCCGCGCCTCCCAACGGCAGAAGTTGCTCAAGGGCCTGAGCACGCGCATTGAAAAACGCCTGGCCAAGCAATGGAAAAACCTCGGCGAGGCGCTGCGCGATCCCAACCATGACCGTCATCGCCTGCGCCTGTTGATCAAGCGTGTGCGTTATGCCGCCGAGGCTTATCCCCAACTGAACAAGCTGCCGCCTAAAGCTGTGTCCCGTCTCAAGGCAGCCCAAGGCGCCCTTGGCGATTGGCACGACTGCTGGCAATGGCTGGCGCAAGCCGGGCACGAGCCTGATTTGCAGCCGTGCGTGACCGGCTGGCACCGCACCATGGCCGAGGCGGAAGGGCAGGCGGATCGGGTGCTGGACAAGTTGAGCGCTGACTGCTTCGCGTGATGGTGCGGCCTTTCTGTCCGGACTTTTGGCTGGAATAGGTGCTGTGCGGCGCAGGCCGGGTGGTTAAGATCCCTCAATCCTTACTTCAAGTTGAGATCGCCATGCGCTTTAGTGATTTGCTCGACGCTGCCCGCAGCCATCCGCTGGACGTTTCGATCCCGGCCGAATGGGCACAGGGCCGTGCCACTTTCGGCGGCCTGGTCGTGGCGTTGGAGTACGAGGCCCTGCGAGCGCAGGTCCCTGCGGATCGCCCTTTGCGTTCGCTGGCGATTACCTTTGTCGGCCCGGTGGCGCCGGATGTGCCTGCCCGCTACGAAGTCGAAGTGCTGCGCGAAGGCAAGGCCGTCAGCCAGTTGCTGGGCCGTGTGGTGCAGAACGGTGAAACGATGACCCTGGTGCAGGCCAGCTTCGGCGCGTCGCGGCCCTCGCAGATCGACGTCGCCGCTGAACCGGCGCCCACCTTCAAACACTGGGATGAGTGCCAGGAGCTGCCCTACGTCAAAGGGGTGACACCGGAATTCATGCGGCACCTGGCGATGCGCTGGAGCGTCGGCGGCCTACCATTCACCGGCAATAAGTCCCGTGAGATGGGCGGCTGGGTGCGCTTGCGTGGCGATGTGAAAGAAGAACCGCTGACCGAGGCGCATATCCTCGCGCTGGTGGATGCGTGGCCACCTGCGGTGTTGCCGCACCTGACCCAACCCGCACCGGGCAGCACCCTGACCTGGACCATCGAATTCGTCCAGCCGTTGCAAGCCCTCAGCACCCTGGACTGGTGCCAATACCGGGTCCACATCGAGCATGCCCGCGACGGCTACGGCCATGCGGCTGCGCAGCTGTGGAGCCCTGACGGGCAGTTGATTGCTATCAGTCGCCAGTCGGTGGTGGTGTTCGCCTGAGCCCTCAGACCAACAGGTGTTGATCGTTGGAGGCATCGCTGGTGCGTGCCTCCAGGCTGCGACCGTGATGCTGCAATGCCAGCGCGGCCACAATGCCGACAACCCCGATAGCGACGCTCGCCAGGTTCTCGCTGAACACCCCGGAGACCATCAACAGAAAGCCGATCACCAACAGTGGCAGCGCAAGCAGTTGCAGCACTTGATTGGTTGCATGCTGATGATTCTGCGGGTGGGTGCGCCATTGCCAGGCGGGGAGATTTGGATGACGTTTGCCCATGATCGTGATTCCTCTGTCCGTTGAAACATCTTGAACAGAGTGTAGGGCGGGCAGGGCGGGGCGGCGAATCAAGGATGGCTATGGAGGCCATAGCCATTCCTTCGGGTTTACAGCTTCAATTGTCCGATGGCCTTGCTCAGTTCACCGGCCAGGGTCGCCAGCTCATTGCTGGTGGTGGCCGAGTCCACGGTTTGTTGCACGGTGTTCTCGGTGACGTCACGAATGCTCACCACGGCCCGATTCATTTCCTCGGCCACATGGCTTTGCTGTTCGGCCGCCACGGCAATCTGCGTATTGCTCTCGCGCATCTGCGCCACGGCCCCGGTGATTTCAGCGAGGGCGATCCCGGCCTCTTGCGCCTGTTGCACACAGTCGTCGGCCTTGAACGAGCTTTCCTGCATAAAATCCACCGCGTCCCGGGTGCCGGCTTGCAGGGCGGACACCATACGAGTGATTTCATCAGTGGAGCTCTGCACCCGCTTGGCCAGGTTGCGCACTTCGTCGGCGACCACGGCAAACCCTCGACCCATTTCGCCGGCACGCGCCGCTTCGATGGCGGCGTTGAGAGCCAGCAGGTTGGTCTGTTCGGCGATGCTGTGAATCACCCCGACCACACTGTTGATTTTCTGGCTGTCCTCGGCCAGCTTCTGGATCATTTCGGCGGTCTGCTGCACGCCGGTAGACAGCCCGGCAATCGAGCGCTGCACCCGGCTGACCACTTCCTGGCCGCTGCCGGCGAGGGTGTCGGCAGTCTGGGACAGGTCGCGGGTGGCGCCGGCGTGCTGGGCGATATGGTAGACGGTGGCGGTCATCTCGTTGATCGCGGTGGCGGCCTGGTCGGTTTCACTTTGCTGGCCGAGCATGCCGTGTTGCACCTCGTTCATGCTGCTGGCCAGGCGTGCGGCGCCGTCGTCCAGTTGCTTGGCGGTGCGCGCGACGGTGTTGACCACTCGCTGATACCCCGCCTGCATCGCGTTAAAGGCACTGGCCATCTGCCCGACCTCGTCCTTGCAGGCCAAGGGAACGCGGGCCGAAAGGTCGCCGGTTTTTTCGACGTGCAGCATCACGTCTTTCAAGGTGTTGAGCTGGCTGAGCAGAAAGCGGATCAGCAGCTGTGAGGCGCCGAGCATGGCCAGCATCAGAATCATCACCGCCACGGCGTAGTTGGCGAAACGTTCTTCGAACACTTGGCTCAAGCTGGGTCCGTAGGCCAGGACGGCGACCTGCTGGCCGTCGGCGCGGCTGATCACTTCGGCGCCCATCAGCGGGTTGTCGCCGAACAACGGCATGTGATTGAAGTCCACCCAGCCACTGGCGGCGGCCAGGGCTGACAGATCCTCGTCGCCCATTTGTGGGGCTTTGCCCTTGGCATAGGTCAGCAAGTGCTCGCCCTTGGGCAGCGGTTGGCCGGCGGGCCAGGCACTGAGCAAGCGCGCCTGGGCTTGCGCCGAAGCCTGGGAGGCTTGGCTGCGGGCCTGTTGTTCGAGCTGCACGGCGTACAGCACCAGCAACAGGGTGGTGATGAAGGCGACCGCGTTCACGGCCCAGAATTTGTACTTCAGTGAGATGTTGCTAAGCCAGGCACCCATGGAAGGTTTTCTCTGATAGCGGAAACAGCATTGGCAAGGTGCCATTATTGTGCCGCTATCGAGGCGCCGGGTTTTGATATGGGTCAATGAGCCGCGTCAATCCGGCACAGGCAATCCAAAAAAGGCCCGGGCGCAGGCGGTGCTGTGTTGCGCCAGGTCTTCCACGGATTCTTCGCGGTGCAAGGCGACTTCCCGCAGGACTTCCGGCAAATAGGCGGGTTCGTTGCGCCCGTTTTTCGGCTTGGGTCGCAAGGTGCGTGGCAGCAGGTAGGGCGCATCGCTTTCCAGCATCAGACGGCCCCGGGGTATTTCCCTGACCAGCGGATGCAGGTGCGTCCCACGGCGCTCGTCGCAGATCCAGCCGGTAATGCCGATGTGCAGGTCCAGGTCGAGGTAGCTGAACAACGCACGCTGCTCGCCGGTGAAGCAGTGCACCACGGCAGCCGACAGGTGATCGCGGTAGTCCCGCAGGATTTCCAGCAGGCGTTGATTGGCATCACGCTCATGGAGAAAAACCGGGAGTTTCAGTTCCACGGCCAGGGCCAGGTGTTCTTCGAGGACTTTTTCCTGCTGGGGGCGCGGGGAGAAATCCCGGTTGAAGTCGAGCCCGCATTCACCCACCGCACGCACACGGCTTTCCTTGAGCAGACCGCGCAGGCGCTTGGCGCTTTCGGCATTCCAGTCACTGGCCGAGTGGGGGTGGATACCGGCGGTGGCGAACAGGCGTTGGCCGCTTTCGTCCAGTTGCTCGCACAGTTCCAGGGCCTGTTCACTGCCGTCGACACTGGTGCCGGTGAGTACCAATTGGCTCACCCCGGCGGCGTAGGCGCGGTCGAGAACGGCCTGGTGCTTTTCGTCGAAACTTGGGTTGGTCAGGTTGACGCCGATATCAATGAGTTGCATGGTGCTACCTCCGCCTGCGGTCGGAAAGCATATCAGAGCTGTAGATTTATAAGAAAAACCAAGAACTACAACGAGTTAAAGCTGTCTTTGAAAGTCGCAAGTAACACCGTGTTTGGTTTGTCGCCATCTGCCGTGCCACCCTTGCGCCCAAAGCCTGCGCTCATGGCGCTCTGTTTCTGTCCCCCAACGCCTCGTTTTTCGCGAGGCAATGGGCAGTATTCTTTCTTCCGGAGAGCGGATGATCCGACCCTCGGCGTTGCTGGTGTTGTGCCTGACGTTACTGCTGCCCATGGCGGCGGTTGCGCGTCTGGACGGCCCGCTGGAAGTCACCAAGCCCGGCAAGGTCCGGGACCTCGCGCAGATCCGCAGCAGCCGCACCTTGCGGGTGTTGGTCAACCAGAGTCGCAACAGTTCCGGTGAAGTCCAGGGCCAGGCCATCGGTGTTGAGTACCACCGCCTGCGCGCTTTCGAGCAATACCTCAACGGTCACGCCCGTGACGGTGAAGAGATCAACCTCAAGATTATTCCCAAAGCCAAGGATCAATTGATTGGCGCATTGGCCCGTGGCGAGGGCGACCTGGTGGCCCCCGGCGAATTGCTTGATGTGAAGGCCGCCCACAAGATTGCCGCCAGCGACCCGATTGCCAGTGATGTGCCGTTGTGGCTGGTAGGGCTCAAGGGTGAGCGGCGGTTTACCAAGCTTGAGCAATTGTCCGGGCGCACCCTCGCCTTGACCACCGGCAGCGCTGCATCGGACGCGATCAATCAGGTCAACCAGAAGCTCGCCCTGCACAAGCTGCCGCCGGTGAAGGTGGAATGGGTCGACCCCAGCCTGGCGGTGGAAGACGTGCTGGAGATGGTCCAGGCCGGGATTTTCCACCTGACCATTGTCGAGCGACCGATTGCCGAGCGCTGGGCGAAGATCCTGCCCAAGCTGCGGTTTGACCGGCAAGTAGCCATCAGCGAGCCGGGCGAAGAGTATTGGTTTGTACGCCAGGATGCTTCGATGCTGCGGGCCAGCATTGATCGTTTCCTCAAGACCTACCACACCCCGTCCGATCAGGACGTAGCCTTTCAGCGTATCTACCGCCGTCTGTATCAAGTGCGGTATCCACTGGCCCGTGCCGACCGTCAACGCCTGGAAAAACTGCGCCCGGTGCTGCAAAAGCATGCCCGTGAGCAGGGCATGGATTGGCTGAACCTGGCCGCGCTGGCGTTCAAGGAGTCCGCCCTCGACCCCGGCGCCAGAAGCAGCGGCGGGCCTACGGGGCTGATGCAGATCACGCCATCGGCGGCGCAGCGGGTTGGGGTCAATAACATCGAGAGCCTGGACAGCAATGTGCAGGCGGGCGCGCGGTACCTGGCGATGATCCGGCGCAAGTTTTTCTCAAGCCCCAAGCTCAACGAACGCGAGCGCATGGCGTTTGTGCTGGCGGCCTACAACATGGGGCCGGAACGGGTGCAGGGCATGCGCGCCGAAGCGCGGCGGCGGGGGCTTAACCCAAACCAATGGTTTTTCCAGGTGGAGCGCATTGCCATGGAGCAGGTGGGAATGGGTGGCGTCAGCTATGTTAATAGCGTGAACAAGTATTACCTGGCGTTCGATCGGGAACGGGAGTCGTTGGAGCCGGCAGCGCCACGAGTTGCGTCACGGAAATAATCTATTAAATCGATGGTTATTAGCCGTTTTATCGGCTTTTATCATTGCCTAAACTGATTAATATAGCGGCCAACCAACCCCTACATCGAAAAGGATTATCAGCATGAGCCCATTGATCACCCGCATCCTCTCCACCCGCGCCGGCTACGGCCTGACCATCCTGCGGATTTTTGTCGGGATCATCTTCGCCGCCCACGGTTCGCAGAAACTCTTTGGCTGGTTTGGCGGGGGTGGCCTGGCGGGCACTGCCCAGTGGATGGAAAGTATCGGCCTGGCCCCAGGTACCCTGATGGCGGTGCTGTCGGGTGGTACCGAGTTCTTCGCCGGGCTGGCGCTGATCATCGGCTTGCTGGCGCGGCCTGCGGCGTTGGGCTTGTCGATCATTTCCCTGGTGGCGATTTTCTCGGTGCACATCCACAACGGTTTGTTCATGGCCAACAACGGTTACGAGTTCGCCCTGGCGTTGCTGGGCGGTACGCTGGCGGTCTTGTCGGAAGGTGCTGGCAAATTGTCTGCCGACCGCGCCATCACTCACTGATACCGCGTAAACCCGTTTAAAGGCCCGCCCCGTGCGGGCCTTTTCATTGCTCGGGATTCTTGACACCGCCCTACAGGCTTCTCTAGGATGTTGCTTGCGCCGATTTAAACAGCTAATTGCGGGGCGCCACCGGTGACTGATCACAGTCCCGACAGAAGCCAGAGCCATGGGCCAGCTTCGAAATTCCGCTAAAGCGCTGGTTCGGTGTTGCCTCTCACCTGCCCGCAGACTTTTGAGGCAGAGACACGACACGATGAATGCATTACGCCCCCTTATACGCCTGGCCCCGATCACCGCGGACCTTACCCAACGCAATCCGAAAATCCTCTTGGGCGGCAAGCACCAGCCGACGCTACTGCGTTATCTGGATGGTTGGCCACGTCGCACGGGGCGGCCTTCGGCCTTTTTGATCCAGTTTGTCGAAGACGGCGATTCCCTTGCGCGCTTTGCGTCCAACAGCTTTGACCTGGCCGTTATTCAAGCCCCCAGTGCCAGCGACGCGGGCGAAGTGATACGCCAGTTGACCCGGATAGCCCGGCAAGGGCTGATAGCCCGGCGCTGAGCCCTCAGTGAAACGCCGTAGGAGACAGATGCAGGCGACGGCGGCGCAGCAGGAAAATACCCCACGCAATCAGGCACAGTATCAGCGGCACAGGCAGGATATTGAGCAGTTTCACTTTGCGCTCCAGGGCGTGCACCTCGGCGTATGACTGAACCTTCAGCGCTTGAATTTCCATGGGCAGTCGCAAGCGTTCCCTGTTGAGCGCTTGCAGCAATGCGTTGGAAGTTACGACTTGGGCGCCCGGCGAGGCCGTCCGGGGGTTCAGCAATTGCCATTCCTTTTCCGTTTGGTCCAGGCGTTGCGTTCGTTCGGCGGACTTTTCCTGGAAGGCCCGTGCCGCGTCTTCGCGCATTGCCTGTAACACCTGCAGCGATCGACCGCCACCTGTGCGGGGGCGAACATTCATCAGGGTGTCAGGCCCGGTCAGGTTATCCAGGGTGTTCAAGACAAACATCGCGTTATCTGACGAGGGGCCACTCGGCGCGTGGTTGTCGTGGAGCATTCCAGCCACACGATCGCTGAGCAGATCGGTGTCCGCGACTACCACGACATGGATGTGCACAGCCTTTTGCAAGCCGGCTTTACGCCCGCTGATCCCATCAGGAAAGACAGAGTAGGCAGGCCCCTCAATGCGGGCGGCGATGACCTGTTGCTGACCACGGGCGGCAGCCTCGGAAATCAGCGAATCGAACTGAGCCGGCAGGGCAAAGCGCTCAGCATCAAACAAGGCCGCTTGCCCGGAGCTTTGCAGCAGCGGGGTGAAGGTCATGCGGCTCTTCTTGGCGGGGGCCAGCGCTCCGCTGCTCAAGACATTGACGCTGTGGAGCTTCCAGCTGCTGATGTCATCCTGTGCCATCGCGTGGCGCGGCAAAGTCAGTGCAGCAGGATGGCGCACCGCAGGCTGGCCTGTGGTCATGATCACTGAAGTGGCGTGGTCATGATCGGCGATTACCTTATTCGCGTGCATCTGGACGCCCCAGGCAGTCAGCAATGCGTCCAGTCTGACGTTTTCCAGGGCTGCGACGCTGGTATCCAGCCCGGCAAGCGGGTCGATAAACATCATCAACCTGCCTGCACCCAATACGAATTGATCGATTGCGTACAGAGTAGGGTCAGGCAGTTTGCCGGGATGGACCACCATCAAGGTTTTGATGTGTTCGGGAATTTTCTCGATGCCTGGCTCCAGGCTAACAAGGTTGAATTGGCGGCGCAGCGCCTGCAATGACTGCCAGGGAGGCGTATTCACGCCGCTCTGCTCATCCCGTTCGCCGTCCATTGGCAGCGTGGATATCAGGCCTATCACCGGTTGCTCCGGGTGGATTACTTTATGAAGCAGGTGGCTGATCTCATATTCCAGCAGCGACTCCCGGTCCAGGCTGAATGCCTGGATGCTATGTGGCGCATGACCCGTGCTGGTACCGACAAGGCCGAAGAATCCTTGTTGGTCGTCAAGCCCCAGTAACCTGGCTTTGTAGTCGTCTTCCGAAAAAGGCTTGGGATCGATGAGGTGCAGGTTGATTTTGCCCTTTGCCGCTTTTTCATACTCCTTGAGCAACCACTCGACCCGCTTGGCGTAGCTTTTCACGGCATTGGATTTTTTTGGATGTTTGCTTGAGTTGAAAAAGTACAGGTCAACCGGTCGCTCCAGTGAGGCGAGCAGTGTCCGTACAGGTTCGGATAATGTATGGATTTTATGTTCTGAAAAATCCAGCCGTATAGTTGGGAGTTTCAGTGCCCACACCAGGTTAAAAGCAAGAAAGAGTAACAGTAGAGTGATGATTGTGAGGCTGGCGCTTAACGGCGTTCTCATCGCGACGTGTCCTTCTCAACGGTTTCTGACGTTCAGGGCAATGGTCGTCATGGCGAGAAAGGTGACGATGATGCTGATGAAGTACAAACTGTCTTGAAGCGCCAGTACCCCTTGGTCCATGGCGTCAAAGCGGGTTGAAGGACTGAGTGACGTAACGCGGTCGATGAGCCAGATCGGCGCTTGATGTTCAATGGCATCAAGAATGGAAGACAATCCGCTGGCGACCAGCAGTAAACACAGGGTGACCGTAAATATGATGAGGCGATGGTGTGTCAGTGTGCAGATAAAACTGCCCGCCGATAGATAACTTCCGGCGAGTAGCCAACTTCCAAAGTATTGGGATGCAATGACGGCATTGTCCGGGTTTCCAAAGTAATTGACGGTGATGACGATGGGAAAGGTCAATATCAAGGCAACGCCAGAAACAATCCAGGCCGCCAAAAACTTCCCGACCACCCTCTCGAAACCCGTGACGGGCAGGGTGCTCAGGAAGTCCATGGAGCCCGCAGTGTGTTCATCCGCCCAAAGTTGTGTGGAAAGCACAGGGGTCAACAGCAAATAAAGCCATGGGTGCAGTTGGAAGAAGCCATGCAAGTCAACGCTGTTTTGTTCCAGTAGCTGACTTGTATAGAAGCCACATACAGCGGCGGCGGTCAGGAAAACAGCAGTGCTCAGGTAAGTGATGGGCGCGGAAAAGTAACTGGCCAGTTGACGCTTGATGATGACCGGTAGAAGTTTCAAACCGAAGCCTCCTGGCTCATGTGATGGATAACGTCATCCAGGCGTCCGGGCTCCAGGGTCAGGGTATTGATTTTCCAGCGGCGCTGGGTGATCAGTGCGTTGATATGGGGGTAAATGGTTTGCCCCGGCATGGCGAGTACGGTCACTGTGCCGGGCGTCTCGCGGTCTTCCTCGATGCCGGCAACCCCGGGTAATACCGCCAGGGCCAGCAGGTCCAGCGGCGTGTCGGCTGCAAGGGTGACTGCCTGGTAATGCCGGGAACTGCGCTGCAGTTCGGACAAGGAAGTGTCTGCCACTAATTGACCGTCGGCGATGATCAGTGCCCGATTACAAATCCCGGTCAACGCTTCGGGCGTGCGGGACGCGACAATGATCGTCATTTCGTCGGTCAGCGACTTGATGAGCATTCTGACTTTGTGTTTCTGGTCGGCATTCAGACCTGCCGTTGGCTCATCGAGCAACAGCAGGCTGGGCTCATGCAGGATTGCCTGAGCGATGGCTACTTTACGTTTCAACCCTGCCGGGAGGGTTTCGATGGAGTATTTGAGTATCCGGCAAAGTTCAAGCCGTGCGGCCGCGCGGTCAATCATCTTGCGTTTTTCCGCGCCGCGGAATCCGCGCATGTCGGCAATAAAGCTGAGGAAGCCCTTTACGCTCATTACGCTATGGCTCAGGCATCGTTCTGGCTGGTAGCCGGTGATTTTCTTCGCCTGGAGTGTATTGAGGACAATATCGTTACCGAATACTTTTACATGGCCTGAAGAGGGGGGAATCGAGCCTGCTATCATTTTGACGATAGTTGTTTTTCCCGCACCGTCATTTCCAAACAATCCCAGGCATTCCTGAGGTTGGGCATTGAATGAAAAGTCGTGGATGATGTTTTTCCCGCCCATCCTTTTTGTCAGGCTCGTTATCTCGATCATTATGCTTTTCTACTGAATGTTTATGGCAAGGCTCGGTTAAGCCGAGACCTCGAATAACCTGCATGAGTGGCAGGTTGTGAATGTTCGAAAAGTCAAAAGTTGAAATATTTTGTTATGCGCGTGTCCAGGGTCGTTTTGTTAAAAAATGGTACGTTCAATAGGCAGCCTTGGAAACGTTGAAGCGCGTGAATAAGATAAGTCCTACGTGTCAAGCGATGGCTCGCTGAAACAATTGTTAGGCTTTTGATGTTTTAATTACTGTCGTTGTTTATTTGGCGTGTATTTGTTCTGCCAATTTGAAATGGAGCCTGAACGTCATGCTGCTTCTACGTACCCTTGTTCTTGAACAATCCGGGCATGATGCACCGGTCAACGGCGCACTGCTGTGTGGTTTTGCAGTGGCTCAGATCGCTTCGAACTTCCTTGCCTATAGCCTGGATGAAGAGACAGAACCCGGTAGTTCACGGGTATACATCGCAGCGTTGCGCAAAAAGTCCGATCGGTACTTTCTGGGCGCGATAGATTCCAAGGAAGACCTGCAAATAGCGACCCATGTCTTCAAGCAAATACTGACGCTTGCCGCAGCATCCGGTACCAAGTCCGCAAACACCGGCGAAGCTCAGATTCCTTATCATTTTGTTGACCTCAAAGGCTGCAAGCTGCCTGCCGCCAGGCCTGAAGATCATCATTCGTTGACGATCAAGAAATCCCTGGTGATGAAGGTCATTACCCTGGGAACCTCGACGCCCGGTTTGCCCGCCATCGAAAGCAACTCGTTGATTGTCCCTTCGATTCGTTTCTCCTCAAGGATGATTTCTCCTACGAGGGCCGCGGACGCTTCCGAGCCCCCGCCGCCGTTGCCCGAACCGGTGTCACAGGCACCCGTGGATATGTTCGAGATAACCGAGCCACTGATCGAGCCGCCCATCGAGGCGCCGGTAGTCGTCGTGCCTCCGCAGGCTCCGGTAGCGCCACAGCCTGAACCCACCCACCAGGCGCCGCTGCCTGCCCGGCAGGAAACGCCCTCCCTGTTCGAGGTGGACGATACGCTGGCCAATCTTTCCCGAGTGGCGCAAGAGTTGACGCAGCAAAAGCTCAGCGTGCTCAAGCAGGAGGAAGCACTTGAGCAACGACGCCTCGAACTGCGCCAGGAAAAGCTCGAGCTTGAGCAGGAGATTCAACGGAGTGCCGAGAAAGTTGCCGAAAAAGAAGCTTCCCTGGAACAGTTGGCCCGCACGCTGACTGCCCGGGAGGAGCATCTGGCGGGGTGCTCGGTGTTAAACCAGGCAGAGCAGCGTCGAATGGACGAGCGTGCACGCTACCTGGAGAGCGAGGAAGCCCAGGTGCAGAACCGTGAACGGTTGGTCAGTCACAAGGAGCAGCAACTGACGGCTGCACTGGTTCAGTTGCCTGTCCTGCGGGAAAACCTGAGGGGCGCGCTTCAAACCCTGGACGAGTCGCTTGCACGGCTGGCTGAGACCGGACGCAGCCAGCCTGAAAGCCGGCAGCTTGGGCAAGATGCAGATTGACGCTGAGGGGCAGAATCCATCGGTAGGTCTGGCTACTTTCCTCTGTTCATTTATCATCGACCTCCACCGCTGGCATCGGGCGTTAAATGCGTTGTGCCGGATGCAGCAGCGGGTCTGAACATTGGAAACTTCCAGGGGATGTAGAGCTTTTGAGCACCAAGCTGATTACCAAAGAAGGTCATGAAGCCCTGAAAAAGGAGCTTGATTACCTGTGGCGAGAAAAGCGTCCTGATACCACCCGTAAAGTCACGTGGGCCGCTTCCCTGGGAGATCGGAGCGAAAACGCCGACTACCAGTACAATAAGAAGCTGCTGCGGGAGATTGATCGCCGGGTGCGCTATTTGCGCAAGCGTCTGGAAGACATGCGCGTGGTGGAGTACATGCCGGAGCAGGAAGGCAAGGTGTTCTTCGGCGCCTGGGTGAAGATCGAAAACGAACAGGGCGAGACCAAGCGCTTTCGTATCGTAGGTTACGATGAGATCTATGAACGCATGGACTACATCTCCATCGACTCACCCATGGCGCGTGCGTTGCTGCGCAAAGAAGTGGATGACGAGGCACTCGTGCAGACCCCGAGTGGCGAAGTGTGCTGGTGGATCACCGCCATCGAATATGTGAAGTAACAACGGATGGCCCGCCCTCTTGATAGAGTGCGGGCCATTTGCGTTTTCAGCCCTCGCGCAGCACCGTCAACGGGCTGGCATTCAGCGCGCGACGAGTGCCAAACACACCGGCACCGCCGATCAGTACCGCACCGATCACCGGCAGCAGCAATAGCCACGGATGGGGGTGCCAGACCAGGTCGAACGCGTAGCGATACAGCACCAGTGTCACCAGTTCCGTACCCAGCGCCGCCAACAGGCCGCTGACCGCGCCCAACAGTCCGAACTCGATACGCCGCGCCTTGACCAGTAACTTGCGCTCTGCTCCCAGCGCCCGCAGCAGGGCACCTTGGCGAATCCGCTCATCGAGGGTTGCCTGGAGCCCGGAGAACAACACCGCCATCCCCGCCGCCAGGACAAACAACAGCACATACTCCACCGCCAGGGTGACCTGGGCGAGGATGCTGCGCAGCTGTTCAAGCAGCGCCTCCACTTGCAGGATGGTCACGGCCGGGAAGGCCCGGGACAGGTCGACGATCTGCTGGTCATGACCGGGTGCCAGGTAGAAGCTGGTCAGGTAGGTGGTAGGCAGGTCCTTCAAGGTGCCTGGCTGGAAGATCATGAAGAAGTTCGGCTGGAAGTTATCCCAGTTGATCTCCCGCAGGCTGGTAACCCGCGCTTCACGGTTTTCTCCGCCGACGGTGAAGATCAGGTGATCGTTGAGCTTGAGTTTCAGGCTGTCAGCGACCTTGGCCTCCACCGAGACGCCGGGAATCTCGTCGGTGGGTTGCGCCGTCCACCACGAACCCGCCGTCAGCGTGTTGCCTGGCGGCAGGTCGGCGGCCCAGGTCAGGCTCAAGTCGCGCTGTACTGCACGATCGCCGCTGGAGTCCTTGCTGACGATTTCCTGCACCGGGGCGCCATTGATGCTGATCAATCGGCCCGGCACTACCGGATACAGCGGTGCAGACTGTGCCTGCAATTCCAGCAGGCGTGCGCCGAAGGTGTCTTTGTCGGCGGGCAGAATGTTCAGCGCGAAATAGTTGGGGGCGTCCTTGGGCAACTGGTTTTGCCAGGTGTCGAGCAATTCGCCACGCAGCAGCGCGATCAAGCCCATGGACAACAGGATCAGCCCGAATGCCAGGGACTGGCCCGCCGCCGCCAAGGGATGACGCAGCAACTGGCCCAACCCCAGGCGCCAAGGCAGGGACGCACGGGCCAGCAGGCGTCGCAGGCTTTGCAACAGGAGCAGGAGCAGACCGCCGAGAACCAGTGCGGCAATCACACCGCCGCCCAGCAGGGCGAAGGTCAGTACCAGGTCGAGGCTCAAGCGCCACATGATCAGGCCAAGTGCGAACAGCGCGGCACCGTAGACCATCCAGGTGCTGGAAGGGATCGGCAGCAGGTCGCGCCGCAATACCCGCAACGGTGGCACGCGCCCCAGCGCGGCCAGTGGCGGCAGGGCGAAACCGGCGAGGGCGACCAGCCCGGTACCAATCCCGGCAATCGCCGGCAACAGCCCGCCGGGTGGAACGTCCGCCGGCAGCAGGTCATGCAACAGCGCAAACAACCCCAATTGTGCGAGCCAGCCGAGCAGGGCGCCGGTCAGGCTGGCCAGCAGGCCCAGCACGGTCAATTGCAGGCTGAACAGCAGCATGGTCTCGCGCCGGGACAGCCCGAGGCAGCGCAATAAGGCACTGGCATCAAAGCGTCGGCTGGCGAAGCGATTGGCCGAGAGCGCCACGGCCACGCCGGAGAGCAGCACCGCCACCAGGCTGGCCATGTTCAAGTAACGTTCGGCCTTGCCCAGGGCGCCGCCGATCTGCTGGTTGCCGTCGCGCGCATCCTGCAGCCGCTGGTTGGCAGCCAGGCCGGGCTTGACCAGGTCGCGATAGGTTTGCAGTACGGTGCCGCCTTGGGGCGCGCGCCACAGGTCGCGATAGCTGACACGGCTCCCCGGTTGCACCACGCCGGTGGCGTCGAGGTCGGCCAGGTTGATCATCACCCTGGGCGTCAGGCTATAGAAGTTGCCGGCGCGGTCCGGCTCGTAGGTCAGCACGCGGGCCAGGCGCAGGGTCTTCATGCCGACGTCGATGCTGTCGCCGATTTTCAGGTTCAGTGCCGTCAGCAGTCGCGCTTCCACCCAGGCTTCACCGGGCTTGGGACCACCCCCGGCGGTTTCCTCGGCGAAGGGTTCTGCGGCGCTCTTCAGCTCGCCGCGCAACGGGTACTCGTCGTTGACCGCCTTGATGCTGGAGAGCTGGATGCCATTGTCGGTGGCAATAACACTGGAGAACTCCACGACCCTGGCGTGCTGCAAGCCCAGCTCGGTACCACTCTGGATTTGCTCGGTACGGGCGGGTGAGCTGCCTTCCAGCACCAGGTCGGCCGCGAGGAATTCCGTGGCACGCAACATCATGGCGCCGTTCAGGCGCGCACCGAAGTAGCCAATGGCGGTGCTGGCGGCGACGGCCACCAGCAGGGCGAAAAACAGCACGCGCAATTCGCCGGCGCGGGCATCGCGCAGCAACTGGCGAAGGGCAAGGCTGAACAGGCGCAACAAGGGCAAGCGTGCCATCAAGGCTCCAGGGGCGCGACCATCAGGCCGGCTTCAAGACGGATCAGGCGGCGGCAGCGGTGGGCCAGGCGCTCGTCATGGGTCACCAGCACCAGGGTCGTGCCGCTCTCTTTGTTGAGTTCGAACAACAGGTCGCTGATACGCTCGCCAGTGTGGCTGTCGAGGTTGCCGGTGGGTTCGTCGGCAAACAGCACGTCCGGTTCGGCGGCAAACGCCCGGGCAATCGCTACCCGTTGCTGTTCGCCACCCGAGAGTTGGCGCGGCGAGTGAGTGAGGCGCTGGCCCAGGCCGACGCGCTCCAGCAGGTGCCTGGCACGTTCGCGGGCGTCCTTGCGGCCGTCCAGTTCCAGGGGCAGCATCACGTTTTCCAGGGCATTGAGGCTGTCGAGCAACTGGAAGGACTGGAACACAAAGCCCACGTGCTCGGCGCGGATGCGCGCACGCTGGTCTTCGTCGAGGGTACTCAGGGCTTGGCCGGCGAGGGTGACTTCGCCACTGCTCGGCAGGTCGAGGCCGGCCAGCAGGCCGAGGAGGGTGGATTTGCCGGAACCGGAGGCGCCGACGATAGCCAGGCTATCGCCCTTGTTCAGTTCCAGGCTCAGTTCGTGCAGGATAGTCAGTTCACCTTCCGCGCTGGGAACCACTTTGCTAAGGTTTCGCGCGGTGAGAATGCTTGCGCCCATGGAGAATCCAATGCGAATGTGGTTTTTGAGTGCTGGCCTGGCCTTGATGTGCATGGCCCAGAACGCAGCGGCGGGTACAGTCCTGATCGTTGGCGATAGTATCAGTGCCGGTTTCGGACTGGATACCAGCAAAGGGTGGGTAGCGTTGTTGGGACAACGGCTCAAGAGCGAAGGTTTCGACGATAAAGTGGTCAACGCCTCCATCAGCGGTGACACCAGTGCCGGAGGCCTGGCGCGGCTGCCGGCGGCGCTTGCAGAGCATAAGCCGGACCTGGTGATCATTGAGCTGGGCGGCAATGACGGCCTGCGTGGGCAGCCACCTGCGCAATTGAAACAAAATCTTGCATCGATGATCGACCAGTCCAAGGCTCGCGGTGCCAAGGTGCTGCTGTTGGGCATGCAGTTGCCGCCTAACTACGGCCCGAAATACACCACCGCGTTTGCGCAGGTTTACGGGGATCTGGCCAAGGAAAAAAGCGTCCCGCTGGTACCCTTTTTCCTTGAAGGCGTCGGCGGCCATCCCGAGTTGATGCAGGCTGACCAATTGCACCCGGCGGTTGGCGCGCAGGGCAAGTTGCTGGAAAATGTCTGGCCAACGCTAAAACCACTGCTATGACGCTTTTCTAGCAGCGGTCTTTCGGCTAAGGTGGCGCCCCCCCGATTTGGAGCCCCCGATGTCGCGTCCTGCCTGGTCCCTGTTTGCCTACCAACTGATCGAGCCTGACGAACAGCTGGATCTGTTCGCCTGCCAGGAAGTCCGGGTGCATCTGGTGACGCGTCAATTGGAGTTGGGCGGGTCGATTGACCGTACCCTCTGCGGTACGTTATTGCCCGCCCAGCCGCGCTGGTCGTCGGTGGATCGCTCGATCTTTCAGGACCAGCGTTTGTGCCCCCTGTGCCGGGCGATCCTCGAGTCGCAAAAGCGCGGCACACCGCCGATCTGGCCAGAGCTGCGCTTCGAACTTTGAATATGGGTGCCCGCCGGGCAGCCGTGTACAATCCATTTTTTACTACCCGTCGATCTGCGAAGGAATTCCCGGATGTTGTCGCGCCTTTCCGCCGTCACCTGCTGCCTGTCTCTTGCTGCGCTCTGCGCGGCCGGTTCCGCTGCAGCGTTGCAGTTGCCTTTGCCGCCACCGGGTGAAGATATCGTTGGCCAGGTCCAGGTGATCAAAGCCAAGTACGAAGATACCTTCGCTGACCTGGGCACCACCTACGACCTGGGCTATTCGGAGATGGTCGCGGCCAACCCGGGCGTCGATGCCTGGTTGCCGGGGGCGGGTACCGAGATCGTGTTGCCGACGCGCTTCATCCTGCCACCCGGCCCCCGTGAAGGCATCGTGATCAACCTGGCGGAATACCGGCTCTATTACTACCCCAAGGGCCAGAACGTGGTGTACACGTTCCCGTTGGGGATTGGCCGTGAAGGCTGGGGTTCACCGGTGGCTCACACCACGATCACGGGCAAGATCCCGAACCCGACCTGGACCCCGCCAGCCTCGATCAAGGCCGAACACGCCGCCAATGGCGACCCGTTGCCGAACGTGGTGCCTGCTGGCCCGGACAACCCGTTGGGGCCGTTCAAGTTCACCCTGGGCACGCCCGGCTACCTGATCCACGGCTCCAACATGAAATTCGGCATCGGTACCCGTACCAGCCACGGTTGCTTCCGCATGTTCAACAACAACGTGCTGGAAATGGCCGACATGGTGCCGGTGGGTACCTCGGTGCGGATTATCAACGACGCCTACAAGTTCGGCGCAGCCGGGGGCAAGGTTTACCTGGAAGCGCATACGCCGTTGAACGACGATGGCACGCCGTCGGTAGTCGACAAGCACACCGCGGTGATCAACGCTTTGCTCAAGCGTGAAGACCTGTCCAACAACCTGCGGGTCAACTGGGACCAGGTGCGTGACGTGGTTGCCGCCGAAGACGGTTTGCCGACGGAAATTGGTGTGCCGGGCGGGGCGCCAATGGTGTCGAGTACGCCGGTCGATCTGCAGCAATAAGCCTGCACGATCCATAACCCGTTATCGCCTCGCGCGGTGACGGGTTTTTTATTGTCTGGAATCCAGCCAAATGGCGGGCAAAAAAAAGCCGATCCAAGAATGGACCGGCTTGATAACAACCCCGAAGGATTATTACTTGCGGCTTGCTTTTTCAAGCATGCGCAGAGCGCGCTCGTTAGCTTCGTCAGCAGTCTGTTGTGCTTTTTGAGCAGCAGCCAGAGCTTCATCAGCTTTACGATAGGCTTCGTCTGCACGAGCCTGGGAGCGAGCTGCTGCGTCTTCAGTTGCAGTCAGACGAGCTTCGGTTTCTTTGGAGACGCTGCTGCAACCGGTAGCCAGAACTGCGGCCAGAGCCAGAGCAGAGAATTTCAGAACGTTGTTCATCGTGTTCCCCTTCAAGGACTTTCTATTAAATGACTACTCTCTCAGAGTGAGCTAATAGCCGGCGTACATACTACCCATTACTTGTAGTAAGTAAACTGACGTAGCGCAAGAAGCAAAAAAAATTCTCGCGGCCAATCTATTTTGGCTAATCTTTTGAGAGTCTGTATAAAAAATATCCAGATTCTTGCACTCGGCCGAGGATTGGATCCAGCCTGAAAGGGCCGGCCGGCATGTGTTAAGCCATGTAAAGATAAGTCATTTTATATATCGTCCCTGACACTATTGTTCAGATTGTCTTTTCGGTGTTCGGTATCTTTTGTGCATGTTGAGGTGACTTTAAGAGCGCGTGTTCGTCTCAAGCTTCAACTGCCGGCAATGTTCAGGCCATCGACCTAAGGATGCTCGATTGGCCCTTTCTATGTCCGCCAGCGCAACGGAAGACGAGCGCGTCTTGAGCAATTGTGCGATTGGCGCCTACTATTTCCCTGTGTTGGTTGTGAGCGCTAGTGCGAGGCACTGGTGGCTTTTCTCGTTGTCGAAACCGGCACCGGGTGGCGTAGATGTTCCTTCGCCGGAAAAACATCGGTAAGGTAGGGGTCAGAAACCAAGACCCGCGAGGAGTAGTGATGAGCGAGGCGTTGTCCATCCACCATGACCAGGCTGGTCATCAGTTCGAGACCAATGTGGACGGTCATCGTGCCTATCTGACCTATATGGACCTTGGGAAGCAGACCCTGGATATCTATCGCACCTTCGTGCCCAACGCTTTGCGAGGCCGTGGCATTGCTGCCGCGCTCACCGAGGAAGCGTTGAAGTTCGCCGAAGAGGCAGGCTATACGGTGATCCCGTCCTGCTCCTATGTGGAGCGCTACATGGAGCGCCACCAGCGCCATGCCGCAAAGCTTTGAGCATTGAGTAGGGCGGGACGCAGCGCATCCCAGGATGCATTCCCACGCAAAGCGTAGGAACGATCAAAAAAAACGCCGGGTTTAGCCCGGCGTTTTTGTGTCCGCAGTCTTTGCTCAGCCGCGTTGGCGCTTGGGCAAGACGTCCTTGAGCTTGGCATGCATGCTGCGCAAGGTAGTCTCGGTGGCAGCCCAGTCGATGCAGGCATCGGTGATCGACACGCCGTATTGCAGGTCGGCCAGATCCTTTGGAATCGCCTGGCAGCCCCAGTTCAGGTGGCTTTCGACCATCAGGCCGATGATCGACTGGTTGCCTTCCAGAATCTGGTTGGCCACGTTCTCCATCACCAGCGGTTGCAGGGCCGGGTCCTTGTTGGAGTTGGCGTGGCTGCAATCGACCATGATGTTCGGCTTGATCTTCGCCTTGTTCAGCGCCTGTTCGCACAGGGCCACGCTGACCGAATCATAGTTGGGCTTGCCGTTGCCGCCACGCAGTACCACGTGACCGTAGGCGTTGCCCTTGGTGGTGACGATGGACACGCCACCTTCCTGGTTGATACCCAGGAAACGGTGCGGGCTGGACACCGACTGCAGGGCGTTGATCGCCACCGTCAGGCCGCCGTCGGTGCCGTTCTTGAAGCCCACAGCCGAGGACAGGCCGGAAGCCATTTCCCGGTGAGTCTGGGATTCGGTGGTACGTGCACCAATCGCCGACCAGCTGATCAGGTCTTGCAGGTACTGCGGGGAAATCGGGTCCAGGGCTTCGGTTGCCGTCGGCAGGCCCATTTCCGCGAGGTCCAGCAGCAGTTGACGACCGATGTGCAGGCCATCCTGGATCTTGAAGGAGTCGTCCAGGTACGGGTCGTTGATCAAGCCTTTCCAGCCGACGGTGGTGCGCGGCTTCTCGAAATAGACGCGCATCACCAGGTACAAGGTGTCGGACACTTCTGCCGCCAGCACCTTCAGGCGCTCGGCGTATTCGTGGGCAGCCTTGAGGTCATGGATCGAGCACGGCCCGATGACCACGAACAGGCGGTGGTCGGTGCCGTCGAGAATCTCACGGATGACTTCGCGGCCCTTGGTGACGGTCTGCAGGGCAGCGTCGCTCAGGGGGATTTCGCGCTTGAGCTGATCGGGCGTGATCAGGGTCTCGTTGGATTCGACGTTAAGGTCGTTGATCGGTAAATCAGCCATCGTGTTACTCGTCAGGGTCACGGGTGCCGGCCGCCAGCGAACCCCGTGCGGCGGAGCACAGCATGATTTAAGTGCAGCGGGGAGCCGAACCTTAGCGCGTTACAAGGCTGCGAGACAATGGGCAAAGGCCGCTTTAATCCAGCGCTGGCTGCACAAAAGCCTCATGGGAGAACTCGCCGGCATGGCGGGTGACCCATTCCCGGGCCAGGGCTTCGCTCTGCCGGGGTGTTGGCCTGGCGCCTTCGTGGAGGCGGCAGTAACGTTGGATCTGGCACACTTGCTCGCCCATCCGTGCCCCGAACAAGGCTTGCTCGTCGGTAAAGGTGATGCCGACGCGGTAGCCGTTTTCAGCCTTGCGGCACCACGCTACATAGCCCGGGTAGCGGGCCGTGAAGCCCAATGACGGGATGCGCATCTCGATGGCGGTGCCCTGGCGCCAGGCGCGTGGGTAATTGCATGCGACGCCGCCCAGGCCGATAGTGTGCAGCCGTTGGCGGGAAATGCCGGAAATGGGACGTTGGGTTAATTCGACAGCGACATCATCAGGGTGAGGAAAGAAACGACCCATGCACACGGACTCCGAGCACCGTCCAGTTGACGGCGGTGGCAGCAGTATAGTGAAAGAACTGCACCTTACCGATCTGGATATCGACCAGCAATTATTGGGGCTTCCCGGCACCTCGCTGGTGGTGTTCACCGGTGACGGATGCTCGCGCTGCCGCTTCCTGCATCAGCAACTGCCCGGTTGGGATTTGCCCGTGGACCGGGTCTGTTGGGTGGACGCAGGCCACAATGGCGGCGCGGTAGAGCGCTACGAAATCTTTCATCTGCCGGCGTTGTTTGTGGTGTGCGACGGGAAATTCCATGGAATATTAGCGTCACTGACGCGTCTGACCGCCGGCGACCTGACTCAGGGTGTGCAGCAGGCGCTCAAACGAATACCAGAGGAATTGCCATGACCGAAGTTGAAAGAACACAGTCGCCCCGGATCGGGATTATTGGCACCGGGGCCATTGGTGGCTTCTACGGTGTGATGCTCGCGCGTGCCGGTTTCGATGTGCATTTCCTGCTGCGCAGCGAGTACGCGGCGGTCAGCGAGCGCGGCCTGCAACTCAACAGCACCCTCCACGGAACCCTGCACCTGCACCCGGTGCAGGCCTATGCCCGCGCCGCCGACATGCCGCCGTGCGACTGGCTGCTGGTGGGCACCAAGTCCACGGGGAATGTCGAGCTGGCCCCGACCATCGCCCAGATTGCCGCCCCGGACGCCAAGGTCGTGCTGCTGCAAAACGGCCTCGATGTCGAAGACAGCCTGCGGGAACACCTGCCGCCGTCGCTGCACCTGCTGGGTGGCCTGTGTTACATCGGCGTGCACCGTTCCGGTCCCGGGATTGTCGAGCATCAGGCGCTGGGTCGGGTCAACCTGGGTTACCACAGTGGCCCCGCGGCCAACGATGATACTCATCGGCAGGCCATTGTCGAAGAAGGCGCCGCGCTGTTTCACCAGGCCGGTATCGACTCCCAGGCCATGGCCAATGTGCATCAGGCACGCTGGTATAAACTGGTGTGGAACGTACCTTACAACGGTCTCTCCGTCGTGTTCGGCACCGGCACCACGGCGATGATGGCGGATGAATCCAGCCGCGAACTGATCCAGGCGCTGATGGCCGAAGTGGTGCAGGGCGCCCACGCCTGCGGGCATGAAATCCCCGCCAGTTACGCCGGGCAGATGTTCACCATGACTGAAAGCATGGATGACTACCTGCCCAGCATGTATCACGATTACGTGCACAAGCGCCCGCTGGAACTGGCGGCGATTTACGCACGCCCCTTGGCGGCGGCGAAGGCGGCGGGTTGTGAATTGCCAAGAATGCAGGCGCTGTACCAGACCTTGAGTTTTATGGATCGGCATAACCGCTGATTGGGGGGAACACCATGGCAAAGGGATTGGGCGACAAACTGGTGCTGGCGATTTCCTCGCGGGCGCTGTTCGACCTGAGCGAAAGCCACAAGGTCTACCTGGCCCAAGGGGTCGAGACCTATCGCAAGTACCAGATCGACCACGAGGATGAAACCCTCGAGCCCGGCGACGCCTTCCCGCTGGTGAAGAAACTCCTGAGCCTCAACGCCAGCCTCGGCCGTGCCCGGGTCGAGGTGGTGCTGGTGTCGCGCAACAGTGCCGACACCGGCCTGCGGGTGTTCAATTCGATCCAGCATTACGGGCTGGATATCTCCCGCGCCGCGTTTGTCGGCGGGCGCAGTCCTTATCCTTATCTGGCGGCGTTTGGTTGCCACCTCTTTCTGTCCACCCATGCAGAGGATGTGCGCAGCGCCCTGGATGCCGGGTTTGCCGCAGCGACGATTCTGTCGGGCGGTGCACGTCGGGCCTC
This sequence comes from Pseudomonas sp. 32A, assembly GCF_052682255.1. NCBI lineage: Bacteria > Pseudomonadati > Pseudomonadota > Gammaproteobacteria > Pseudomonadales > Pseudomonadaceae > Pseudomonas > Pseudomonas sp. 32A. Next base: position 1,769,621 of record NZ_JBQYLY010000001.1, read on the forward strand.
GAGTGCTGAATTGCGGATCGCCTTCGATGGTGACGCGGTGCTGTTTTCCGACGAGTCCGAGCGCGTCTATCAGTCGGGAGGTCTTGAAGCCTTCCAGGCCAGCGAGCGGGAGTCGGCCCGCGAGCCGTTACGCGGCGGACCCTTCAAGGGCTTCCTGGCGGCGCTCAACTTGTTGCAGCGTGAGTTCCCGGACGAGTCCTGCCCGATCCGCACCGCGCTGGTCACCGCCCGTTCGGCGCCGTCCCACGAGCGGGTGATTCGCACGCTGCGGGAATGGGATATCCGTCTCGACGAGTCGCTGTTTCTCGGTGGCCTGGAGAAGTCGGCATTCCTTGAGGCCTTTGCCGCCGATGTGTTTTTCGATGACCAGGAAGGGCATTGCGAGAAGGCCCGGGAGTTCGTGGCCACCGGGCACGTCCCCCACGGCATCAGTAACGAGTTGAAAATTCAGACCGAGGGCTGAGCACTGCCAAAGGCGCTGCTAAGCTGAATCAATCCCCGCCATCCTGGCTACCCAGGAGGTTCTATGATTCGTTCGATGCTGTACGCCACTGACCTCGGTCTATATGCACCTTATGTGATGCAACATGCCCTGGCGCTGGCGCGAACGTTCAAGGCCGATCTGTATGTGATTCACGTGGTCGAGCCCATCGGGCTGTTCGCCGAATCCGTGTTGCAGAGCTACCTTGATGAGAAGGCCTTGAGTGAATGGCAAAGCCAGGGCCTGACGACAGTGATGGCGACCATCGAGCAACGGGTGCTCGACAGTTTTCGCGAGGAACTGGGGGAAGGGGAGCAGGACCTCAAGTTGATCCGTTCAGTGCGGGTGATCCAGGGCGACCCCTGTGAAGTGATTCTCGAGCAGTCGCAGAAACTCTCTGTGGATTTGTTGATCGTAGGTAGTCACAGCCAGGCGGTCGGTGTGGCGACACCCCTGGGAAGAACCGCTGCACGGGTGCTGCAGCTGTCTCAGGTGCCGGTGTACATGGTGCCACTTTTACAGCGCCGCCGCAGTGATGATGTGTGATGGGTAGAAAAACGATAAAAAGTTCTAGATTTATAAGTCTAACCTTTAATATAGTTATATACCGTCGCTGATACCCGTGGCGTCTATCCGCTTTGAGGGACACATATGAAGCTTCAACAACTGCGCTACATCTGGGAAGTGGCGCACCACGACCTCAACGTTTCCGCTACTGCTCAAAGCCTTTACACCTCGCAACCCGGTATCAGCAAGCAGATCCGCCTGCTCGAAGATGAGTTGGGCGTTGAAGTGTTCGCACGCAGCGGCAAGCACCTGACCCGCGTCACCCCGGCCGGTGAGCGCATCATCACCACCGCCGGCGAGATCCTGCGCAAGGTCGAAAGCATCAAGCAGATCGCCCAGGAATTCTCCAACGAGAAGAAAGGCACCCTGTCGATCGCCACCACCCACACCCAGGCACGTTATGCGCTGCCGCCGGTGATCAGCAGCTTTATCAAGCAGTACCCGGACGTGGCGTTGCACATGCACCAGGGTTCGCCGATGCAGATCGCCGAGATGGCCGCCGACGGCACCGTCGATTTCGCGATTGCCACCGAAGCCCTGGAGTTGTTCGGCGACCTGGTGATGATGCCGTGCTACCGCTGGAACCGCTGCGTGGTAGTGCCTCAAGGTCACCCATTGGCCAAGCTGCCTAAGCTGACCCTGGAAGCCCTGGCTGAGTACCCGATCGTGACTTACGTGTTCGGTTTTACCGGCCGTTCAAAACTCGACGAAGCCTTCAGCCATCGTGGCCTGACGCCGAAAGTGGTGTTCACCGCGGCCGACGCCGACGTCATCAAGACTTATGTGCGCCTGGGCCTGGGCGTCGGTATCGTCGCCAAGATGGCGGTCGACACCAAGCTCGACAACGACCTGGTGGTGCTCGATGCCAGCGAACTGTTCGAGTCCAGCGTGACCAAGATCGGTTTCCGTCGCGGCACCTTCCTGCGAGGTTTCATGTGCGACTTCATCGAGAAGTTCGCGCCGCACCTGACGCGCGAAGTGATGGCCAAGGCCATCCAGTGCCACAACAAGCAGGAACTGGAAGAACTGTTCGACGGCGTTGAACTGCCGGTTCACTGATCGGCTTACTTGACCTCGGTAACAGCAAACTGTTGCCGAGCGCCCCCCACCAGGATCTCCACCTCATCCCCTTCGAACTTGCCCAGCAGGCTTTTGCCCAGGGGCGAGCGTGGGGTGATGACGGTCACCGGTTGCCCCACCACATCAACCTTCAATCCTGCGCCGTCCGGTGCCAGGAATAGCCACTGCTGGCGATCGTTTTCATCCACCAGGCCCAGCAATGCGCCCACCTCGATCCCGCGCTGATCATCGTAGGCACGCAGTTGCATGTTCTGGCAGAGCGTCAGCGCCTGCTTGATCTCCTCGACGCGCCGGGCCTGGCCGGCGGCCAGGTAGGACGCCTCCAGCCCCAGGGTGTCGTACTTGTTCTCGGCGATGTTTTCTTCGTGGGTCGCGGTTTCATACGCGGTTTGCGCGGCGCGCTGGGCGATATCGAGATCGACCGCGAGCTTGTCCAGGACCAGTTGGTGAACGGCGTGCTTATTCATGGGCGGCTTTCGTGATCAATCGCAAAATTGCAGGACGTTGGCCCGGCTCTTGTCGTTGGGCGCGTTCTGGTCCTGTTGCAGCCAGAACTGGCATTTGGGGTTGGACAGGTTGCGCGGGTTGTTGCGAGCCTGGTCCAGGGTCTGCTGTTGCTCCTGCTTGCGCAGGTTCTCCTGGTACTGCTCGAACATCCGGTTCGGCGGCTCCGGTGCAACCACTTCCGGCTTGCCCAACTGCTGCACCACTCGGGCCACTGGGGCTACGGTTTGCTCAGGCAGGTAGCGGGACGCCAGCCACAGGCTCAGCACAATGGCGATAAACCCCAGCCACAGGCCGAAGGCCACGGCGATACTGAGTTTGAACAGCGAGAACGAACGATCAGACATGATGGCCTCCTGGCAGGCACGTGCGGCATGGCGCCGATTGTCCCACAGCCACGCGCAGAATAATCGCGATCAACCCTTCGCAATCGAGGCATTTATACGGACAATCGAGCCTTTGAGCGTTGGAGCCCGGAATGAAAGCCCGCTGGGATATTTTTTGCAGCGTCGTCGATAACTACGGCGACATCGGCGTGACCTGGCGCCTGGCCCGGCAATTGGTGGCGGAACACGGTTGTGCGGTGCGCCTGTGGGTTGATGACCTGCGGGCGTTCGAACGCATGTGCCCCGAGATTGACGTGCAGGTGCACCAGCAGTGGCAAGAGGGCGTTGATGTGCGCTACTGGCCCTCCGACTGGCCGGTGACCGAGGCGGCAGACGTGGTGATCGCTGCGTTCGCCTGTCAACTGCCGCCGGACTATATGGAAGCGATGGCCGCGCGCGAACGCACGCCGCTGTGGATGAACCTGGATTACCTGAGCGCCGAGGATTGGGTCGTGGGTTGCCACGGTTTGCCGTCGGTGAAATTCAAAGGCGTGCAAAAGTACTTCTTTTTTCCGGGGTTCCGTCCCGGTACCGGCGGCTTGCTGCGCGAGGACGGGCTGCTGGAACAGCGCGATGCCTTCCAGCAAGATGCCATCGCCCGGCAACACTTTTTGCAGGCGCTCGGGGTTTTCCCGGCAGCCGGTGCGCGGCTGATGTCGTTGTTCGCCTATGAAAACGCCGGGCTGGCCAGTTGGCTCGACGTGCTGGCGGCCGATGGACGCGCCACTCATCTGCTGGTGCCCGAAGGGCGAATTCTCGGTGACGTGCAGCGCTGGCTTGGTGTCGAGTCGTTGAGCGTCGGCGATGTGCTCCAGCGCGATGCCCTGACGGTGCAAGTGCTGCCATTCGTGCGCCAGGAGCAATACGACCGCCTGTTGTGGTGTTGCGACTTCAACGCCGTACGCGGTGAAGACTCGTTTGTGCGGGCGCAATGGGCGGGTCGGCCGTTGTTGTGGCACATCTATCGCCAGGACGAAGACATTCACCTGGACAAACTCGATGCCTTCCTCGAGCTGTATACCAACGGCCTGTCACCCGCCGCGAAAACCGCGTTGGTCAGCCTTTGGCAAGCCTGGAACGCTGATGGCGATATGGCACATAGCTGGAAAATGCTGCTGGAACACTGGCCGGAAGTGACCGCGAATGCCGAGAAATGGGCTCTGGAACAAGGCTCGCGGCCCGATCTTGCGACGGCGCTGGTACAGTTTTATGTAAATTGGATATGATACGCGACCTTGATTTTTGTAAATCCCATCCAAATTTCGGATATTCGCAATGAAAACTGGTAAAGAACTGAAACCCGGTACAGTGATCCGTCTCGAAAACGACCCTTGGCTGGTTCAGAAAGCTGAGTTCACCAAGTCTGGTCGTAACAGCGCAATCATGAAGACCAAGCTGAAGAACCTGCTGACCGGTTACAAGACCGAGATCGTCTACAGCGCCGACGACAAACTGGACGACGTGATCCTCGACCGCAAAGAAGCGACCCTGTCCTTCATCAGCGGCGACACCTACACGTTCATGGACACCACCGACTACACCATGTACGAGCTGAACGCTGAAGACATCGAAGCCGTTCTGCCGTTCGTGGAAGAAGGCATGGAAGACGTCTGCGAAGCTATCTTCTTCGAAGACCGTCTGGTTTCCGTAGAGCTGCCGACCACTATCGTGCGTAAGGTTGCCTACACCGAAGGTTCCGCTCGCGGCGACACTTCGGGCAAGGTGATGAAGCCTGCCAAGCTGGCTAACGGTACCGAACTGCAAGTAGCCGATTTCATCGAAATCGACGACCTGATCGAGATCGACACCCGTGAAGGTGGTTCGTACAAAGGTCGCGCCAAGAAGTAATTCTTGCGCCACCGGTACGATAAAAAAGCCCGACCATGCGTCGGGCTTTTTTGTGGGTGCCGGTTTTTACTTCAGGTGTTGCTTCAGCTCCTCGGACGCCTGCAGCAGCGCCGAACGAACCTCCGGTACCTGGCTGACGACATTCAGCAAACCGTAGTCATGGATCATGCCGTTGTAGCGCACGGCGGTCACCGGCACACCGGCTTCATCCAGCTTGCGGGCATAGGCTTCGCCTTCGTCACGCAGCACGTCCGAGCCTGCGGTCTGAATCAGCGCAGGTGGCAAACCCTTGAGCTGTGCAGTGGTGGCCCGCAGCGGCGACGCATAGATCTCGGCGCGCTGGCTGGCATCGGTGGTGTAGTTGTCCCAGAACCACTTCATCATGTTTCGGGTCAGGAAGTGGCCTTCGGCAAACTGGTTGTAGGAGCCTGTGTCGAAGTTTGCATCGGTCACCGGCCACAACAGCAGTTGGAACTTGATCTTCGGTGTGCCTTTGTCTTTGGCCATCAGGCTGACGACTGCCGCCATGTTGCCGCCGACGCTGTTGCCGGCGACGGCCAGGCGATTGCCATCGACGTTGATCTCGCTGCCGTGTTCGGCCACCCACTTCGTTGCGCCGTACGCCTGGTTGATCGCCACCGGGTAGTGCGCTTCAGGGGATGGCGTGTAGTTGACGAATACCGCCGCCGCTCCCGACCCCACCACCAGGTCACGCACCAGCCGCTCGTGGGTCGGGAAATCCCCGAGCACCCAGCCACCGCCGTGGAAGAACATGAACACCGGCAATGTGCCCTCGACCCCGGCCGGACGCACGATGGTCAGGCTCAGCGGCTGGCCATCGACCTGAATGGTCTTCTGGCTGACGTCGGCCTTGGGCAGCGTCAGTTTTACTCCCGACTGGGCACCTGTCAGCACGGCGCGAGCTTCTTTGGGCGTCAGTTGCTCCATCGGTTTGCCGGTGCCGGCGTTCAGTGCATCCAGGAACGCCTGGGTGTTGTGCTCCACGTCACCGCCGGCCGCAAAGGCATTGGTGATCGAGAAGGCGAGCAGGGTGCCGGTGAGTGCTTTGCCAAGTGTGTTCATGTTCTTCTCCAAAAAACCGCGTGGGGTTAGACGGTCACGTGCAGGCGTACATCGACGTTGCCACGGGTGGCGTTGGAGTACGGGCAGACCTGGTGGGCCGCGTCGACCAGGCTTTGTGCTTCGTCCTGGGCCAGGCCGGGCAGGCTGACGTGCAGGTCGATGTCCAGGCCGAAACCGCCGGGGATTTGGCCGATGCCGACGTGGGCAGTGATCGAAGCGTCATCCGGGATTTTGCGTTTGGTCTGGCTGGCGACGAATTTCAGCGCGCCGATAAAGCAGGCGGAGTAGCCGGCGGCGAACAGTTGTTCCGGGTTGGTGGCCTGGCCACCCGCGCCGCCCAGCTCTTTTGGCGTGGAGAGTTTTACATCGAGGATATTGTCGCTGGAAACAGCGCGACCATCGCGGCCGCCGGTGGCGGTGGCTACTGCGGTATAGAGAGTTTGCATGGTGATTTCCTCGTCAGTTTTCGCGCTAATTGTTTGTGCGCTAAGTAAATGGCGAGGTGAATGTATCGCGCTAATAATTAGCGCGCAAGATATATTTGAAAAATATTTTGCCTGCTTTGATAGCCAGGTATTGCACAAACAAATGTGGGAGCGGGCTTGCTCGCGAATGCGGTGGATCAGTCAATGCATCCAGTGACTGTCACACCGCATTCGCGAGCAAGCCCGCTCCCACATTTTTTGATGCGTGGTGCCGTTAGAGGGAGACTTGCAGGTTTTTTCGCAGCACCAGCAAATCGCCCTGCAGCTTGCGCAGTTGTTCGATGTCCAGCCCGCTGGCGCCCAGAATGCACTGTGGTATATCCATCGCCTTGTCCCGCAGGGCACGCCCGGCATCGGTCAACTCAACCACCACTACACGCTCGTCTTCACGGCTGCGGGTGCGACTGAGCAGGCCTTCGGCTTCCAGGCGCTTGAGCAGGGGGGTGAGGGAGCCGGGATCCGTCAGCAGGCGATTGCTGATTTCACCTACGGTCAATCCATCCTCTTCCCAGAGCACCATCATGGCCAGGTACTGCGGATAGGTCAGGCCGAGGGCTTGCAGCAGGGGTTTGTAGACCTTGGTCATCAACAACGAGGTGGAATGCAGGGCAAAACACAGTTGGTTGTCTAGCAGCAAGGATTCGCAGGTATCGAGGGGCTTGGTCATGGCAGTGCCTTAAAACATGTCTGGTTTCGAATCTAGCGGGCAAATCTTTAACGCGCCAGACAATTCTGTCCGCTCGGTCAGCCGAAAGCACTTTGCAGCGCAAGATCCCACGGCGGCACCGGGCTGAAGCGGGCCTTGAGGTACTCCAGCAATAACCGGCTGCGGGCATTGGCATGTTGTTCCAGACGCAGGGCGTAGATTCCGGCGGTTTCAGGTGTCGGCAAGCCGTTCTCGCAGAACAGTGGCACCAGCTCGCCGCGCACCAGGTATTCGCTGGCGAGCCAGGTGGGCAGGTGCGCAATGCCCAACCCCGCCAGGGCGCCTGAAAGCAGGGCTTCGGCGTTGTTGGCGCTCATGCGAATGCGTTGCGGGCGGTAGGTGGCCTTGCGCCCGTCCAACTCAAAACGCCAGGCGAACATCGGTGCCAGGCCTTCCCAGTCCAGGCCGTCGTGTTCGTTCAACTGGCTGGGATGAGTCGGTGTGCCACGGCTTTTGAGGTAGGCCGGGCTGGCGCAGGCGATGCGCACGATGCTGGCCAGGGGCGTGGCGATCAGCCGGGTGTCGACGATATGCCCGGCCCGCAGCACCAGGTCGACCTTGCCCAAATGCTCGCCCTGCATGTCGACAAAGCTGTCGATCAAGTGCAGGTGCACGTCCAGGCCTGGATAGACGTTGAGAAAGTCGGCGATGGCAGGCGCCAGGTGCCGCCGACCGAAGGCGGCCGGGGCGTCCACGCGGATCAACCCTTCAGGCGCATGGCTCAGCGACACCGCTTCGGCCCGCGCCAGTTGCAGCTCGCTGACGATCCGGCGGGCGCGCTCGGCAAACGCCAGGCCGGCGGGTGTTGGCACCACCGCATGGGTGCTGCGTTGGAACAGCCGGCTGCCCACCGAGCTTTCCAGGCTGTCGATACGCCGCGCCACCGCCGAGGGCGTGAGCGGATGACGTCGCGCAGCGGCGGAAAAGCTGCCCGCTTCCAGTACATCCAGAAACAGGCTCAGTTGGTCGGTCAGCGTATTAGGGTTCATCAGCGGCCGCTTATGCGAAGTTGGCACAGCCATTGTGCGTTGCTGTGCGTTTCCGCGCCAGGGCGGACTGCGTAGCATGCAAGGCTCGGGAATGGCGGGAGCGAAGTGGTGGCAGATTTAGCCTTGTATTTGGCACTGGGTGTCGCGTTGGGCACTGTCGGTGGCTTGTTTGGTATTGGCGGTGGGCTGATTGCGATTCCAGTGTTGGGCGTGTTCTTCGGCCTGGACCAACAGATCGCTCAAGGCACGGCCCTGGTGATGGTGGTGCCGAATGTGATGCTCGCGTTGTGGCGTTATCACCAGCGCAACCGGATCGAACTGCGCCATGCATTGCCGCTGGGCGTGATGGGATTTTCCTTCGCCTGGCTGGGTTCGATCTGGGCGGTGGGGATCGATGCTGACGTGATGCGTGTGGGGTTTATCGCCTTTCTGCTGGTATTGGCGTCCTACAACTTGCTGCGAATGTTTACCCACAACGCACCGCCTTCGGCGCAGATGCGCTATTCCTGGCCATGGCTGGGGGTATTGGGTGCAGCATCCGGGTCCATGGGCGGCTTATTCGGGGTGGGCGGCGCTGTGGTGGCCACGCCGGTGCTGACCAGCATTTTCGGCACCAGCCAGGTGGTCGCTCAAGGGCTGTCGCTGGCCCTGGCCTTGCCGAGTACCAGCGTGACCCTGGTGACCTACGCCTGGCACCATGAAGTGGACTGGGTCATCGGTGTACCACTGGCCGTCGGCGGCCTGCTCAGCATCAGTTGGGGCGTGAAAGTTGCCCACGCCATGCCGGAGCGTATGTTGCGCGGGCTGTTCTGCGGGTTCCTGGCCGTTTGCGCGGTGATGCTGACCTTTAAAGTTTGAAGCCTTCGAGGATGTATTCGGCGAGGCATTCGGTAATCGGTGACGTCATCCCGGGATTGCGCAATAGCCGCAGATTGACCGAGGGCAGCGGTGGGAAACCTTCTTCACTGCCCAGCACCCGCAAGTCCTCGGTCACCAGACTCTCCATGCTGACGGTGACCGCCAGGCCCGCGCCGACCACTGCCTGGATCGCCGCGCCGTTGGAGCTGTGGTACGCCAGGCGATAATCACGGCCAATGGCATCAAGTGCAGCGCGGGTCCATTGGGTGCAGAAGCTGTCCATGCCGGAAATCGCCAAGGGCAGGGCGCTGTGATCGTCCAGGCAAAAACACGGGGCGGCCACCCAGACCATCCGCTCATTACGCAGCAGTTCGCCCATCTCATTTCCGGGTTCACGACTGATGACCGTCAGGGCCAGGTCCCGGCGCTGCATCAGTACCGGCGACGACTCGCAGTGCATTTCAATCTGGATCAGCGGGTAAGCCTTGGAGAAGCGCTTGAGAATCCCCGGCAAGTAGCGCATCACGTAATCGTCGGGTGTGCCGATGCGCACCAGCCCGACCATGTGCGGCTCGCGCAGGGTGTTGAACACCTCGCTGTGCAACTTCAGGATCCTGCGGGCATAGCCCAATAGCACCTGGCCTTCCGGCGTCAGCCGTACCTGGCGGCCATCGCGCTCGAACAACTTGCGCTGCAACACATCTTCTTCCAGGCGTTTCATCTGCATGCTCACCGCCGACTGCGTGCGGTTGACCTGCTCGCCGGCGCGGGTGAAACCACCCTGATCGGCGATGGCGACGAAGGTGCGCAGCACTTCAGTGTCGATACTCGGGTAGCTGGACAATCGATCAATCTCCGAGATGTATTGCATAAGAAACATTCGTTGGATTGATCATAGCCCCAGGCACAGACTTCAGTCATCCCCACTGGAGGGCGAGATGATGAAAGGTCAAAGAGGCTTTGTTCTGATGGCGAAGCGGCCGTTTTCCGGGCTGCTTCAACTGGGTTCCCGGTGGCTGGCCGTGCACCGTGAGCGCCAATTGTTGATGGGTATGAGCGATGATGCGCTCAAGGATATCGGGCTCAACCGTGGCGATGTCGAGCAGGAAAGCCGCCGGCACTTTTGGGAAGATCCGCTGCGAAAATGACGCGGGATGCAGTAGGGTGGTTCGCGAGCACACAAGGAGAGTCACATGCCCGCAAAGTTATCCTTTTCCCTCAAGCAGGCGCGACGCCTGGCGCTGGCTGCCCAAGGTTTTTCCGGGCGCCAGCCGCCGGCATTGATCAAGGCCGCACAGGTCAATCGCCTGGTTGAGCGTTTGGGCGTGTTGCAGATTGATTCGGTGAATGCGGTGGTGCGCTCGCACTACCTGCCGCTGTTTTCCCGGCTGGGTAACTACGCTCCATTGATTCTTGAACAGGCCGCCTGGAGTTCGGGGCGGCGCCGTTCGTTGTTCGAGTATTGGGGGCATGAGGCTTCTTTGTTGCCGATGGCGCTGTACCCGCTGATGCGCTGGCGCATGGCGCGGGCGGCCCAGGGGCAGGGCATCTATCAGCAAATGGCGCGGTTTGGTCGTGAGCAGCAGGCCACCATCGCGCGGGTGCTGAGCATCGTTGAGCAGCAAGGCGCCTTGGGTGCGGGCAGTTTGTCGACCCGCGAGGAGCGCGCCGGCCCCTGGTGGGACTGGAGCGATGAAAAGCATGCGCTGGAATGGCTGTTTGCCGCCGGCCAGGTGACCGTCGCCGGGCGGCGTGGTTTTGAGCGTTTGTATGACCTGCCGGAGCGTGTGATCCCGGCCGACATCCTCCAGCAAACCCCGTTGGACGAGGCTGAAGCGCAGCGCGGCTTGCTGCTGCACAGCGCCACGGCGTTGGGCGTGGGCACTGAAAAAGACCTGCGGGACTACTTCCGCCTCGACCCGGCCGACAGCCGTGGGCGTCTGGCGGAACTGGTCGAGGACGGGCAACTGATCGCGTGCGAGGTCAAGGGCTGGAAACAGCCGGCTTATTGCCTGCCCGAGCCAAAAGTCCCGCGCAAGGTGCCCGCCAGCGCGCTGTTATCGCCTTTTGATTCGCTGATCTGGGAGCGCAGCCGTACCGAGCGGTTGTTCGATTTCCGCTATCGTCTGGAGATCTACACGCCTCAGGACAAGCGGGTGTACGGCTATTACGTGTTGCCGTTCCTGCACAATGAACGGATCGCCGCGCGGGTGGATCTACGCGCGGAGCGGGCGGCCGGACGCCTGGCGGTGCATGCTGTTCACGAGGAAGAGCCGGGGCTGGACGAGGAGGGCATGCAGGCGCTGGCCCTGAATCTGCGGCAGATGGCCGACTGGCTCGGGCTTGAGCAGATCCAGCTCAATTGCCAGCGGGCCAGTGCGGCACGGTTGCGGGTGGCGCTCTTAGCGCTTGACCTGTTTTAGCGTCTCGGCGATCAGGAACGCCAATTCCAGCGACTGATCGGCATTCATCCGTGGGTCGCAGTGGGTGTGATAGCGGTCCGACAGCCCGTCTTCGGTAATCGGCCGCGCGCCGCCAATGCACTCGGTGACATTCTGCCCGGTCATCTCGATATGAATCCCGCCGGCATACGTGCCTTCGGCTTCATGCACCTGGAAGAACTCCTTCACTTCGCTGAGGATCTGCGCGAAGTCCCGGGTCTTGTAGCCGCTGCTGGCCTTGATGGTGTTGCCGTGCATCGGGTCGGAACTCCACAGCACCTGCTTGCCTTCACGTTGCACCGCGCGGATCAGGTTCGGCAGATGGTCACCGACCTTGTTCGCACCCATGCGCGCAATCAGGTTCAGGCGGCCCGGGTCATTGTCCGGGTTGAGGATGTCGATCAAGCGGATCAGGTCATCGGGGTTCATGCTCGGGCCGACCTTGACCCCGATCGGGTTGTTCACCCCGCGCAGGAATTCGACGTGGGCACCGTCCAGCTGGCGGGTGCGATCACCGATCCACAGCATGTGGGCCGAGCAGTCGTAGTAGTCATTGGTCAGGCTGTCGCGGCGCACGAAGGCTTGTTCGTAGTTGAGCAGCAGCGCCTCGTGGGCGGTGAAGAAACTGGTCTCGCGCAGTTGCGGCGAGCTGTCCATGCCACAGGCGCGCATGAACGCCAGGGTTTCATCGATGCGGTCGGCCAGTTGGCTGTACTTCTCGGCCAGGGCCGAGTTGGCGATGAAATCCAGGTTCCACTTGTGCACCTGGTGCAGGTCGGCAAAACCGCCCTGGGCAAAGGCCCGCAGCAGGTTCAGGGTGGCGGTGGACTGGTGGTAGGACTGCAGCAGGCGTTCCGGGTCCGGCACGCGGCTTTTTTCGTCGAAACCGATGCCGTTGACGATATCGCCGCGGTAGGCGGGCAGGGTGATGCCGTCGATGGTTTCATCGTTGGAAGAGCGCGGCTTGGCGAACTGGCCAGCCATGCGCCCGACCTTGACCACCGGGCAACCGGCGGCGAAGGTCATCACAATCGCCATCTGCAGCAGCACCTTGAAGGTGTCGCGAATCTTCGCCGCCGAGAACTCGGCAAAACTCTCGGCGCAATCGCCGCCTTGCAACAGGAAGGCGCGCCCCTGGGTTACCTCGGCAAACTGACGGCGCAATTCACGGGCCTCACCGGCAAACACCAGCGGCGGATAACTCGCCAGGTTCTGCTCGACCTGCGCCAAGTGCGCAGCGTCAGGGTACCGGGGTTGTTGCTGGATCGGCAGGGCGCGCCAGCTGTCGGGGCTCCAGGGTTGGCTCATCATGAACTCGAGTGATTTGCGGTCGGGCCGTCATGTTATCAGCAATTAGTACGTGACCTGCTGCTGCCGGTTCGCCCACAATCCCGCCTTTCCTGTTGGCCCTGCGTTAGGAGTTGCAATGTCTGAGGAGCGCGTCGAGCGCCTGCTGGCCGAGGTCCATGATGACTTCGGCATGATCCGCGTGCTGGAAGTGGCCGATTACCGCTTTCTCGAATTCGGCGATGCCATCGAGCAGAGTTGCGTGTTTACCGCTGACCCGAGTTGGTTGGAATACGATTACACCCGGGCGATGCTGATTGGCGCGTTGTGTCATGAGCAGCCGGAGAGTGCGTTGTTCCTGGGCTTGGGCGCTGGGACGTTGACCCAGGCTTGTCTGAAGTTTTTGCCTTTGGAAGATGTTGAGGCCATCGAGTTGCGGCCTGATGTGCCGCGTCTGGCCATTGAGTACTTGGGGCTGGATGATGATCCTCGGCTGTATATCCGGGTTGGGGATGCTTTGGAATTGCTGCCTTCCGCTGAGTCGTCGGACCTGATTTTTGTCGACCTGTATACGGATGTTGGCCCGGGCGTTGGGCATCTGGCTTGGACGTTTTTGGAGAACTGCCAGAAGAAGCTGAATCCGGGTGGGTGGTTGGTGATTAATCAGTGGGCTACGGATGACGGCAAGCCGTTGGGGGCGGCGTTGTTACGTGGGTTGTATCACCGGCATTATTGGGAGCTGCCGGTGAAGGAGGGGAATGTGATTCTTTTGGTGCCGGCGGACCTGGATCAGGGGCTTGATCTGGCTGCGGTGTCTGCGCGGGCTGAGGGGTTGGCGTCGCGGTTGGGGTATTCGTTGCAGTCGCTGATTAAGGCGATTCGGCCGGCTACGTAGGGTTTTGATTGTGTACATATCCGTTGCTGCGGTAACGGCCACTTAGGGTTCCGCTCTTACAGCGGGTCACTTTTGGCAAACGCCCCAAAAGTAACCAAAAGGTCTTTGCCCCACCACTCGGTGCCTCGCTTAGGCTCGGCATGCCCGCACTCCGGCCCGATTCCGCGGGCCGCCGCGACGGGCCATCCATGGCCCGGCGCGGCTAAATCGGCATCCCTGCCGATTTACCCGCTCCACCGTGCCTACTTGCGGCCATCGTGGTTAACGGGGCCCGCAGATCAAAATCAAAAGCAAGAGCACAGCGGCCTCCCGGCCGGCTTGAGTGTTTAAAAGCCAGATCAAAAGCCAAAGCGAAAACCAGAGCGAAAACAAATCTGCTTTTCTGTGGGAGCGGGCTTGCTCGCGAAAAACCTGAGGGCGCCGCGTTGAATCAGGATGCCCACATCATCGTTAACGACCTTCGCGAGCAAGCCCGCTCCCACATTTGGACCGTGCCCGCTTTAGCTTTTGATTTGGCTTTTGCTCTTCAACACTCAAGCCGGCCGGGAGGCCGCTGTGCTCTTGCTTTTGATTTTGATCTTAGGCGCCCCGTTAAACCACGCTGGCCGAACGCAGGCTTTGGAGCGTGGGTAACCTGGCAGGACGCCAGGTTAGCCGTCCTGGGCCAGGGATGGCCCATGACGGCGGCCCACGGTCCAAAGCCGGAGTGAGGGCACACCGAGCCTAGGCGAGGTGCCGAGTGGTGGGGCAAGAGCGTTTTGCTTACTTTTGCGCTCTTCAAAAGTGAGCCGCTGTAAGAGCGGAACCCATAGTGGCCGTTACCTAAATAACGGATATGTACCCCGCCCCAAGCCCCCCCAAAAAATCAACAGCCTTTAAAAACCCCAGGCCGCTTCTCGACCATCGCCCGTACACCTTCCTTGGCATCCTCACTATTCAGCAGTTTCTCCACCAAAACGGGCAACCCGGCCGCCGCCGCGGTCTCCCCCTCGATCCGTGCCTGGCGTGCCGACATCAGCGTGGCCTGCACGCCCAGTGGCGCCTGCTGGGCTATGCGGTTCGCCAGCGCCACCGCCCGAGGCAACAAATCCTCGCTGGCCATCACCTCCTGCACCAACCCCAACCGCAGCGCTTCATGAGCATCAAACTCATCCCCGGTGAGCAACCAGCGCATGGCATTCCCCCACCCAGCAATCTGATGAAAACGTAACGTCGCCCCTCCAAAAGGAAAGATCCCACGCTGCACCTCCATCTGCGCAAAGCGGGTATTGCTGGCACACAGATTGATATCCGCCGCCAACATCAACTCGATACCAATGGTCAGGCAGTACCCCTGAGCCGCAACAATCACCGGCTTACTCACCCGGGGCCCCGCGAAAACTCCCCACGGATCACAGCCACCCAGAGGCGGTTGCCAGCCTTGTGCCATCGTCGGCCCTACATTGGCCAGGTCCAACCCGGCGGTAAAATGATCGCCATGCCCGAAGACAATGGCCACCCGCGCCTCCTCATTGCGATCAAATTCGCCATACGCCAGGCTCAGCTCATTGAGCAATTCCAGGTCGAACGCATTGCGCTTGGCCACGCGATCCAGACCCAACAACAGGATATGGCCCTGCTGTTCACGGCTGACGCGGCTGCTGCTGGCTTGGTTCATGGGGTGTGCCCTCGGGCGCAAAGGGAGGTTTCGGACCGAAGGGCCCGCTGTTAAAGGTGAACCGTTTAAGCGTCATGACCAACAGGGCCGGGCCTTTGAAAAATAGACCCGCTCACCGCAATGCGCAAAGCCTTTGATGCAGAGCCGTTCACCTGTGGTTTCCGATAAAAAAAGCTCCCTTTTTCAGCGATTTCCGGTATAGTGCGCGCCGGCCTTTAACCGGGCCGCGTTTAGGTAGCGCAATTCCCCGAAGTCAGCTTCGGCTGCACGTCCGCACAGCGGACTCTTCCTTGACGAATCTTTTTCATTCATTCGTTTTCGCAAATCCCCGCCGACAAAGCAGCCAGGGCGACTCTTGAGTCTCAACACGGCATGCGCAGCTTTGGAGCATGGGTCTTTGCGGATGCACTTAGAGGCAGACCCATGACCCAGGAAACCGGCGGCTTCGCCGCTTTTAATCTTAACCCGAATATTCTTGCTGCCGTCATCGCGACTGGCTACGAAGAACCTTCGGCTATTCAGCAGCAATCGATCCCGATCATCATGGCCGGCCAAGACATGATTGGCCAAGCGCAAACCGGTACCGGTAAAACCGCCGCGTTCGCCCTGCCAATCCTGCACTGCATCGATCCTGCCAAGCGCGAGCCGCAAGCCCTGATCCTGGCGCCAACCCGTGAGTTGGCGCTGCAAGTAGCAACCGCTTTCGAAACCTACGCCAAGCAAATGCCGGGCGTTACCGTTGTGGCCGTTTACGGCGGCGCGCCTATGGGCCCACAACTGAAAGCAATCCGTAACGGCGCACAGATCGTTGTCGCCACTCCGGGCCGTCTGTGCGACCACCTGCGTCGCGACGAAAAAGTACTGTCGACCGTGAACCACCTGGTTCTGGACGAAGCTGACGAAATGCTCAAGCTGGGCTTCATGGACGACCTGGAAGTCATCTTCAAGGCGCTGCCAGCAACCCGTCAGACCGTACTGTTCTCGGCCACCCTGCCACAGTCGATCCGTGCCATTGCCGAACGCCATCTGCGCGATCCGCAACACGTGAAGATCCAGACCAAGACTCAGACCGTTACCGCGATCGAACAGGCTCACCTGTTGGTTCACGCTGACCAGAAGACCTCGGCTGTATTGAGCCTGCTGGAAGTCGAAGACTTCGACGCCCTGATCATGTTCGTGCGCACCAAGCAAGCCACCCTGGACCTGGCCAGTGCCCTGGAAGCCAAAGGCTACAAAGCCGCTGCGCTGAACGGTGACATTGCCCAGAACCAACGTGAGCGCGTGATCGACTCCCTCAAGGATGGCCGTCTGGACATCGTTGTGGCGACCGACGTTGCCGCTCGTGGCCTCGACGTTCCACGTATCACTCACGTGTTCAACGTTGACATGCCTTACGATCCAGAGTCCTACGTTCACCGTATCGGTCGTACCGGCCGTGCCGGTCGCGAAGGTCGTGCATTGCTGCTGGTGACTCCACGTGAGCGCCGCATGCTGCAAGTGATCGAGCGTGTAACCGGTCAGAAAGTTGCCGAAGTCCGCCTGCCGGATGCCCAGGCTGTTCTCGATGCACGCATCAAGAAACTGACCAACAGCCTGTCGCCGCTGGTGGCTGACGCTGAATCGACCCACGGCGACCTGCTGGACCGCCTGACTGCCGATATCGGTTGCACCCCGCGTGCCCTGGCTGCAGCCCTGCTGCGCAAGGCTACCAACGGTCAGGCCCTGACCCTGGCAGCCATCGAGAAAGAACGTCCACTGGTGCCGAACAACGCTCCGCGCGGTGATCGTCCAGAACGTACTGGCGACCGTCCAGACCGTGGTGATCGCGAGCGTCGTGCTCCGGTTCCATTGGCTGAAGGCCGTGCTCGCTGCCGTACCGCGCTGGGCGCGCGTGATGGCATCGCTGCCAAGAACCTGCTGGGCGCTATCCTCAACGAGGGTGGCCTGGCACGTGAAGCGATCGGTCGCATCCAGGTGCGTGACAGCTTCTCCCTGGTGGAGCTGCCGGAAGATGGTCTGGAGAAGCTCCTGACCAAGCTGAAGGACACTCGCGTTGCCGGTAAGCAGTTGAAGCTGCGTCGCTACCGCGAAGATTGATCCGCCCTTGGGCTGATTGATCGAACATAAAAAATCCCCGACTGGTTCGGGGATTTTTTTGCCTGCGATTAAGCGAAACGATAAATATCCATGCCCAGCGCGCCCATGGTGAAGCCTTGGTGGGCTGCGCTGAATTCACCGCCGGCGCCCCGGGCGAAATACAGCGGCAGCAAATGCTCATCGCTGGGGTGGCTGCGCACGGCATGGGGTGCCTGGCGGCGATAGTCGTGCAGGGCGGCTTCATCGTTGGCCGCCAGCTTGCTGACCATCCAATCGCGAAAATCCCGCGCCCAGGGCTCGATGCTCTCCGGCCCGGCATGCCAGTCCAGTTCACCGAGGTTATGGGTAATGCTGCCGGAGCCGATCAGCAGCACGCCTTGTTCCCGCAGGCTCGCCAGTGCGTGACCGACACGGGTTTGCAGGGCAGGGCCCATACGACTTGGCAGCGATACTTGCACCACCGGAATATCGGCAGCCGGGTACATCAGTGACAGGGGCACCCAGGTGCCGTGGTCGAAGGGGCGCTGGTCATCAATGTGCGCCTCCAGGCCGTCAGCCTTGAGCAATTGGACAATCTCGGCGGCCAATGCCGGGTCGCCGGGCGCCGGGTACTGTACGGCGAACAGTTCCCGCGGGAAGCCGCCGAAGTCGTGCCAGGTCTCGGGCGCGGCGCTGCCGGTCACCAGCAGGCCCTGGCTTTCCCAGTGTGCCGAGACCACCACAATGGCCTTGGGTCGTGGCAACTCGGCGGCCAGGCGCTTGAGTGCCGGGCCGCTGGCACCGGGTTGCAGGGCAAGCATCGGTGAACCGTGGGAGATAAACAGGCTGGGGAGCATGATCGGGTCCTGAGGGTTAAGATGGGACCATCTTCAATCAGATCATTGATCTAAATCTAATATAAGTTTTAGCGCTATTTGATCAAGTTTTAGGGTGAATCATGGAGCCTGGATTTTGGCATGAGCGTTGGGCGCGCAATCAGACGGGCTTCCATCAGCCCGAGGTGAACCCTTACCTGCTGCGCCACTGGCCCGGCCTGGGTGTGGCGAGCGGGGCGCAGGTGCTGGTGCCGTTGTGCGGCAAGAGCCTGGACCTGGTGTGGTTGGCGAGCGTTGGGCATCGGGTGATGGGGGTCGAGCTGTCGGAAAAGGCCGTTGAGGAGTTTTTCAGCGAGCAGGAACTGACGCCGCAGATCAGTCAGCGCGGTGCCTTCAAGGTCTACCAGGCGGGTGCCATTGAGCTGTGGTGCGGGGATTTCTTCGCCCTGGATGCAGGCGCAGTGGCTGATTGCCGGGCGCTTTACGACCGGGCGGCGTTGATTGCCCTGCCTCCGTTGATGCGGGAGCAGTATGCCGCGCACTTGAACGGGCTCCTGGCGCAAGGCAGTCGCGGCCTGTTGATCACCCTCGACTATGAACAGGCGCAGAAGGCAGGCCCGCCGTTTGCAGTGGGCGACGAAGAAGTGCAACTGCTGCTTGGCGCGCAGTGGAGCCCCGAGGTACTGGAGCAGCAGGACATTCTGGGGCAGAGCTGGAAGTTTGTTCAGGACGGCGTCATACGCCTGGAAGAGCGGGCGTACCGGTTAGCCAGGCGCTGAATCGCGCCCACAAAAAAGGGGCGATCAAATCGCCCCTTCTTCTTTTTGCTGTCAGCCGCGACGACGCAGCGCGTCAATCCGCTCTTCCAGCGGCGGGTGGCTCATGAACATGCGAGCCATGCCTTGCTTGATGCCACCGTTGATGCCAAAGGCAGTCAGGGTGTTCGGCATATGCACCGGCAAGCCTTGTTCGGAGCGCAGGTGTTGCAGGGCGCTGATCATTGCGCCGGTACCGGCTAGGCGCGCGCCGGCTTCGTCTGCACGGAATTCCCGTTTGCGCGAGAACCACATCACGATCGAGCTGGCGAGGAAGCCCAGTACCAGTTCGGCGAAAATGGTCGCCACGTAGTAGGCCATGCCCTGGCCCTGTTCGTTCTTGAAGATCACCTTGTCGACGAAGTTGCCGATGATCCGCGCAAAGAACATGACAAAGGTGTTCACCACGCCCTGTACCAGCGCCAGGGTGACCATGTCACCGTTGGCCACGTGGCCGATCTCGTGGGCCAGCACCGCCTTGATTTCGTCGGGCGAGAAACGCTCCAGCAAACCCTGGCTGACGGCCACAAGGGCGTCGTTCTTGTTCCAGCCGGTGGCAAAGGCGTTGGCTTCATAGGCCGGGAAGATCCCGACTTCAGGCATCTTGATCCCGGCTTCGCGGGACAGTTGCTCGACGGTTTGCAGCAACCATTGCTCATGCCGGGTGCGTGGCTGAGTAATGATCTGGGTGCTGGTGCTCATCTTCGCCATCCACTTGGAGATGAACAGCGAGAAAATCGAGCCGGCAAAACCAAAGACCGCACAGAAGATCAGCAGCTGATTGAGGTTCAGATCAACCCCGTTGGCCGCCATGATCCCATTGAAGCCAAAAAGGCTCAGCGTGATGCTGGCAATCAGCACGACCGCCAGGTTAGTGGCCAAGAACAGCAGAATGCGCATCATGGTTGTAGAATTCTCCTCATGCTAAATATGTCGCGTACTGCGGGGTATATAAGGTGCAGCATGGGGCTATTCAACCGAGGGACTATTTCAAACTGTGTCCTACAGACTGAATGTAGAGCCTTGAAGGGAATTTCCGAGCTTCGGGGTAGCTCGGCAGTCTCGCTCCATTACCTTGCAGCCCTGTAATTATAGGGTGATGCTCGACCGAGGGGGTAACCGGTGCGTGTGAACGGCGCGGGGCCTGCGCAAGGCAGAGAAGTGTTGCCAGATAATCGCTGTACGACCATGGGCGGGTCGTACAGCGCAATGTCCATTACTGGCGATAGGACTTCAGGAAGTTGCCGATACGGCCGATGGCCATCTCCAGGTCATCCACCCGCGGCAAGGTGACCACTCGGAAGTGATCCGGCCACGGCCAGTTGAACGCTGTGCCCTGGACCACCAGCAGCTTTTCCGACAGCAGCAGGTCGAGCACGAATTTCTCGTCGTTGAGGATCGGGCATACTTTCGGGTCGATCCGCGGGAAGGCATACAGCGCGCCCATGGGCTTGACGCAGCTGACGCCCGGAATTGCGTTCAGCAGTTCCCAGGTGCGGTTGCGCTGCTCCAGCAGGCGGCCTTGTGGCAGCACCAGGTCGTTGATGCTCTGGTAGCCGCCCAGGGCGGTCTGGATCGCGTGCTGGCTCGGCACGTTGGCACACAGGCGCATGTTGGCCAGCATGTCGATGCCTTCGATGTAGCTCTGGGCATTGTGCTTGGGACCGGAAATCGCGATCCAGCCGGAACGGAAACCCGCCACCCGGTAGGATTTCGACAGGCCATTGAAGGTCAGGCACAGCAGGTCCGGGGCCAGGGACGCGGTGCAGATGTGCACGGCGTCGTCGTACAGAATCTTGTCGTAGATCTCGTCGGAGAACACCACCAGGTTGTGCTGGCGCGCCAGTTCGAGCATGCCCAGCAGCACTTCCTTGGAGTAGACGGCGCCGGTGGGGTTGTTCGGGTTGATGATCACCAGGGCTTTGGTATTCGGGGTGATCTTGGCCTTGATGTCGGCCAGGTCCGGGAACCAGTCCGCGCCCTCGTCACACAGGTAATGCACCGGATGGCCACCGGCCAGGGTGACGGCGGCGGTCCACAGCGGGTAGTCGGGAGCCGGCACCAGCACTTCGTCGCCATTGTTGAGCAGGGCCTGCATGGACATGACGATCAGCTCGGACACGCCGTTGCCCAGGTAGATGTCTTCGATGCCGACACCTTCAACCTGCTTCTGCTGGTAGTACTGCATGACGGCCTTGCGCGCGCTGAACAGGCCCTTGGAGTCACTGTAGCCCTGGGCGGTCGGCAGGTTGCGGATCACGTCCTGAAGGATTTCGTCCGGCGCTTCGAAACCAAAGGGTGCCGGGTTGCCAATGTTCAGCTTGAGGATGCGATGGCCTTCCTCTTCCAGGCGTTTGGCGTGCTTGAGCACTGGGCCGCGAATGTCGTAGCAGACGTTGGCGAGCTTGTTCGATTTGCTGACCTGCATGGCGATGTGATCCTGAAAATGAACGATCCAGACGGTGTGAGGACTACCGTGCTGAGAATCCTGCGTTGGCCTGACCCATAAATACGTTTGAATGCCGGTAACGCGGGTGCCAGACTGGCGCTTTGAAGAGGCGCAATCATACGTGCCGCCTGATCCATGGAAAAGACACAGATCAGGCTTTTTCAGTTGCCGAGGTGTACCGATGGAAAAGTTGCAGAAAACCGTTGAAGAATGGAAAGCCATGCTCGACCCGGAGCAGTACAACGTGTGCCGCCTCAAAGGCACCGAGCGACCGTTCAGCGGCAAGTACAACGGCACCAAGACCGACGGCGTTTACCACTGCATCTGCTGCAATGAACCGCTGTTCGATTCCAAGGCCAAGTTTGACTCCGGCTGCGGCTGGCCCAGCTTCTACGAGCCGATTGCAAAGCAGGCAATGGTCGAGATTCGCGATGTCAGCCACGGCATGATCCGTACTGAAGTCACCTGCGCCAAGTGCGATGCGCACCTGGGCCACGTGTTCCCGGATGGTCCGCCGCCGACCGGGTTGCGTTACTGCATCAATTCGGTGTGCCTGGACCTGGTGCCGCGCTAAACCGTCTATCTCCTGCGGGCCTCCGTGCCCGCAGGAGCCGTTATACCAAGGCATAAGCCCGGGCAATTAAATTGCACGCAATTGAATTGCCTACTATCTTTCAGTTCTTCTTATTTCTTTCGAGGCACTGCCATGAGCGACAACCTGCTGAGCATCCCTTGCACCACCATCAAGGGTGAGCAAAAGACCTTGGCCGATTTCGCCGGCAAGGCGATTCTTGTGGTCAATACCGCCAGCAAGTGCGGCTTCACTCCGCAGTACAAGGGGCTTGAAGCACTCTGGCAACAGTACAAGGACCAGGGCTTGGTGGTGCTGGGCTTTCCCTGCAACCAGTTTGGCAAGCAGGAGCCGGGCAACGAAGGTGCCATCTCCGAGTTTTGCGAGCTGAACTTCGGTGTCAGCTTCCCGCTGTTCAAGAAGATCGACGTCAATGGCAGCGACGCCCACCCGTTGTTCGTGCAGCTTAAAAAACAGGCTCCCGGTTTGCTGGGCTCCAAGGGCATCAAGTGGAACTTCACCAAGTTCCTGATCGGTCGCGACGGTCAGGTGGTCAAGCGTTTCGCCCCGACCACCAAGCCCCAGGACCTGACCCAAGAGATTGAAGCCCTGCTCAAATGACCGACCTGTCCCTGTCCCTTGACGACCAACTGTGCTTCAAGCTCTACGCCGCCTCCCGCGCGGTCACCCGGGCCTACAAGCCGATGCTCGATCAGTTGGGGCTGACCTACCCGCAATACCTGGTGATGCTGGTGTTGTGGGAATGGCAGGCTGCAGCCATGCCCCAGCCGACGGTCAAGGCCTTGGGCGAGCGCTTGATGCTGGATTCCGGCACGTTGACGCCGTTGCTCAAGCGCCTGGAGCAGCTTGCTCTGGTACGGCGTCAGCGCAGTGCGCAGGATGAGCGTGAAGTGCACCTGAGCCTGACCGATGAAGGTCGACACTTGCGTGACCAGGTGCAGCCGCTGAAGGCCCGGCTGTTGTGTGACAGCGGGGTTGACCTGAACCAGGCCGATGCCTTGCGTGACGGTCTGGATGAGCTGTTGCGACAGATCAAAGACTTGTCGTAGTCGGCACCCACAGGTCGAGCAAGGCCTTGAGTTCTTCCCGGCGAAACGGCTTGGCCAGGTAGTCATTCATGCCTGCCGCCCGGCAGCGCTCGCGTTCCTCGGACATGGCGTTGGCCGTCAGCGCGACAATCGGCAAGTCCGGCCAGCGACCGCTGCGACGGATCTGCCGGCTGGCCTCATAGCCATCCATCACCGGCATATTGCAGTCCATCAGCACCATGTCGAAGCTTTGTTCTTCGAGCAGCTTGAGGGCTTCGCCACCGTGGGCGGCGACGATCACCTCGCAGCCGAGCTTGGCGAGCATGCCCTTGGCCACCAGTTGATTCACCGGGTTGTCTTCCACCAGCAGGACGCGTGCCCGGTGAGCGAGGGGGCCGGTTTCCAGCTGGATCAGGTCAAGCACCACGTCCGGATCGATGCGCAGGTTGCGTTGCAGAATCTGGTACAGCGCCGTGCGGCTCAGGGGACGGGCTTGTTGTTGCAGTGGCGCCAGGGCCGCAACTTCTTCGCTGGGCATGAAGTTGCCGTAGGCGGTCACCACCAGGATCGGGGCGGTGATCGACGGGCGCAGGCGAAACAGGCATTCGGGGCAGTCGGTGATCAACAGGTCAGGGTTCTGCCCACTCAAGTCATCGTCAATGGAGTAGCAGCGCGGCGTCAGCCCCCAACTCGGCAGCAGGCTGTTGAGCAGTTCCGCCAGGCCGCTACTGCTGCTGGTGATCGCGATGACGTCGCCTGCCAGCGGCGCCAGGCGCATCGCCGGTAAATGCGTCGGCAGTGGCAGGTCGGCGCAGAACTGGCTGCCAAAGCCGGCCTCGGAGCTGATGCTCAGGCGGCCCTTCATGGCCTCGCACAGGTTGTGGGTCAGCGCCAGGCCCAGCCCGGTGCCGCCAAACTGGCGAGTGATGCCCGCACCGGCTTGGGTGAACGGCTGGAAGATCTTGACCTGAGCATCCTGCGCAATCCCGATGCCGGTGTCGCACACCTCGATTCTGACCCGGTCGGCCTGGGCACTGAGGCGCACGTCCACCCGGCCAAAGCGCGTGAACTTCAGGGCGTTGGACAGCAAATTGCTGACAATCTGCCGTACCCGCGTCGGGTCGCCCAGCACCTGGGCGGGAAACTGCGGGTCGATCAGGCACGTCAACTCCACGCTGGGCGCGGCGTTTTGCGAGAGCAGGTTGGCGGTGTCCTCCACCAGTGCGCCCAGGTCGAACGGGATGCTTTCCAGTTCCAACTGGCCGGCGTCGAACTTGGACAGGTCGAGGATATCGTTGAGCAACTCCACCAGCACCTTGCCCGAGTCATGGGCGATCGACAGTTGCTGGCGTTGCTCGGCATTCAGCGGGCTGTCGAGGGAGAGGGCGATCATCCCGAGCAGGCCGTTGAGCGGCGTACGGATTTCATGGCTCATGTTGGCCAGGAACGCCGCGCGTGCCTGGGCCATGGCCAGGGCCGTCATCTTCGCCGCTTCCAGTTCGTCGTTCGACAGCGTCAGTCGATGATTGATGGCCTTGAGCTCGGTGGTGCGCGCAGAAACGATGTCTTCCAGTTGGCCGAGGTATTCAGTCAGGCGGTTTTCGGCGTGGCGGCGTTGCTGGATTTCGGTCTCCATGTTTTCAAACTGCTGGTTGGCAACGTTGACCAGTACGCCGATCTCGTCGTGCTCGTGCCCCGGCGGGCAGTCCAGGCGCTCGTGCTTGCGTGAGCTCAGCTCGCGAATAATGCGCACCAGCGGCTTGGTCAGCATCACGTAGAACAGCGCCAGCAGAATGCCGGTAAGGATCAGGCTGCGGGCAAAGCCGTTGAACAGCGTGATCTCTGCACGCCGCAGGAAGCGGCTGCCGAACGCGTAGGTGTCGACGTCCAGGCGCAATACGCCAAGGGCGTCATTGGGCATGTGGGTGAGGTACAGCCGGTCTTCAAATTGGCGGTTGGCGCCAAACAGAAAGTCGCTGATGGGACGGTAGCTGCTTTCCTTGCGCGGGCGCTGGACATCGGCCAGTACCAAACCGTTGTTGTCGACCAGTTGTGCCCGAGTGATGGCAGGGGAGTGCAGCAGGCCCAGGGTCAGTTCCTGGGCCAGTTCGGCGTCAATGTTGTAGGCGATGCGTGAAGCCGGGTTATGACTGATTTCAATCAGCGCGCGTATTTCCCGGTTGATGGAAGCGTCTTCACTGGCATAATCAATCCCGATCTGTAGCAGGCTGAGCAGGGTTCCCAAGACGAATCCGACCAGCACTGTCAGTCTGGCTTGTTTATAAGACAAGCGGTGGGCGAACTTGATATCCATCGGGTGCTGTACCACTTTACGTTTCCTTTCGCCCGGCAAGCATAGCTGAACATCCACAGGCTCAAACTTGCCCGGCATGAATCGATTTTATTCGGTGCAGCCCTGCACGGTCTGCCCCAGGGTTGCCAATACGCCATCTTTTACAAGAACTTGCCAGAGGAATAGTCGTGGATTCTCGATTGAATGCCTTTCTTGAGCGTGCCGACGCGGTACTGGCTCGCCTGGAGCCCTTGTTGCCCGCCCCACGCGAGGCCATTGACTGGAACCATTGCCTGGCTGCCCGCTGGCAGCGCGAAGGTCGCAACGGCTTTTTATTGCCGCTGGAAGTCAGCCTGGATATGCGCCTGTCCGACTTGATCGGCGTGGACAAACAACGCGAACAATTGGCCCGCAACACCCAGCAGTTTCTCGACGGCTTGCCGGCCAACCACGCGTTGCTCTGGGGCTCGCGCGGTACCGGGAAATCGTCCATGGTGCGTGCCTTGCTGGCCCAGCATGCCAAGGCCGGGTTGCGCCTGATCGAGATCGAGCGCGATCACCTGGCGGACCTGCCGCGAGTGGTGGAGCAATTGATCAAGTTGCCACAGCGCTTTGTGTTGTTCTGCGATGACCTGTCCTTCGAAGCCGGCGAGAGCGATTACCGTGTGCTCAAGAGTGTACTCGACGGTTCCCTGGAGCAGGCGCCGGAAAACGTCCTGTTGTATGCCACCTCCAACCGTCGTCACCTGGTGCCCGAGAACCAGAGCGATAACGAAAACTGGAAAACGATAGACGGCGAGCTGCATCCCAACGAAGCGGTGGAGGACAAGATTGCCCTGTCTGACCGTTTCGGTTTGTGGCTGTCGTTTTACCCGTTCAATCAAGAGCACTTCCTGGATGTGGTCGAGCACTGGATTGGTGAGCTGGCGAACAAGGCCGGTTTGCAGTGGCAGCGCGATGAGGAGCTGGACATCCTCGCCGTGCGTTGGGCAACCGGGCGCGGCAATCGCAACGGACGTTGTGCCTATCAGTTCGCCCGCTATTGGGTGGGCCTCAAGTTGTTGGAGCGTCAACCATGATCGATTTGCAACAGTCCGGAGCCGGCCTTGATGGCTACGCCATGCTGCATGCACAGCTGGAATCGCTGTTGGCGGATGAGCGGGATTTCATCGCCAATGCGGCGCAATTTTCGGCGTTTCTGTTCAACCAGCTGGATGATTTGAACTGGGCGGGTTTCTACCTCAACCGCAATGAAGAGCTGGTGCTTGGGCCTTTCCAGGGGCAGATCGCCTGTGTGCGTATTCCGTTCGGTCGTGGGGTGTGCGGCGCGGCAGCGGCCTCGCGGCAAACCCAGCGGGTGGAAGACGTACATGAATTTCCGGGGCATATCGCCTGCGACAGCGCGTCCAACAGTGAGTTGGTGGTTCCGCTGGTCAAGGACGGGCGCCTGATTGGTGTGCTGGACCTGGACAGCCCATCTTTGTCGCGATTTACCCCGCAGGATCAGGCCGGCATTGAGCAGTTGGCGGCGATTTTCCTGCGGTTGACCGATTGCTGATGGACTGAGCCTCCTGTAGGAGCGAGCTTGCTCGCGAAAAACCAGAGAACGCCGCGCGCATCCAGAATGACCGCGTTATCGTTGACGATTTTCGCGAGCAAGCTCGCTCCTGCAAATTATCGATGGTCCAGTACGTCCAGTTGCATTTGCAGCATCCTTTCCAGCTCAAGCATGGATTTCTCCATCGCCTTGATACCCACCTCGACAACGTGCTGATTCTCGCCCTGGCCACAGGCCTGCTCCAGCGCCTCGCATTGCCCGGCCAGAATGTCCGCCTGGATGATCCGTGCGGCGCCCTTGATCTTGTGAGCCTGCTCGATCAGGTCCTGGGGGGCGGCGTGTTGCGCCAGCAGGGCCATCAGCTCGGCTCGATCATGCCGGCTGCTGCTGAGTAACTCTTCAAGCAGGCGCCGGCTCAACTGAGGGTCGCCGCCTGTCATCGCGTCCAGGCTTTGAAGGGTGAACACGTTGCGCATGGGCAGCGGGCAGACTTGTGCCAGTTGCTGTTCCAGCGCGGAGAGGCTGATGGGTTTGAACAGGCAGTCATTCATGCCCGCGTCGAAGCAACGTTGTTTCTCCTCGGGTTGGGCGTTGGCGGTAAAACCGAGTATCACACAGGGCGTTTTTTGTTCACGCTGCTCATACTCGCGGATGGAATGGCTCAACTCGTAGCCGTTCATGATCGGCATATTGCAATCGGCGATAACCAGGTCGAAGTGTTCCTCGCGCCAGGCCTGGAACCCCGCAGCGCCATGATGGGCCGCGGTGAACTGATGCCCCAGGAAGCCCAGTTGCTGGCACATGAGCAAGCGGTTGGCCGGATGGTCATCCACCACCAGCACATTGAGTACCGGTGCCGGTGTGGTCGCGGCAGGTTCCAGTTTGTCTACCGCCTTGACCGGCTGCAGGCTGGTCATCTTCAGGCTGACGTGCACCTGGGTGCCCACCATGGGCACGCTGCTCAGGCTCAATTGCCCGCCCATCATGGCGCACAGGCTGCGACAGATCACCAGGCCCAGGCCGGCGCCGCTCCTGGCCAGGTGCCCGGAGTTGTCGGCTTGGGCAAAAGGTTCGAACAGGCGTAACTGGTCTTCGCGATTGATCCCGATGCCGGTGTCCTCCACCACCAGTTTCATCTCGATCTGTTGAGGTTGCCCGGTCGCCTTCAGTTGCACCTTGATCTTCACCTGCCCGCGTTCAGTGAACTTGATCGCATTGCTCACCAGGTTCGACAGCACCTGCTTGAACCGCAACGGATCGATCAGCACGTCGGTGTCGCCGGCATCGGGGGTGAATTCCAGCACCAGGCTCAGGGTTTTCTGGCGCGCCAGACCGTCGAACACACGGACCACCGACTCGATCACCTCGCGCAGGTTGACCCGCTCCGGCGCCAGGCTCAGGCGGCCGGATTCGATGCGTGCGATGTCCAGAATGTCGCCGATGAGCTCCAGCAGGTCCTTGGCCGAGTTGTAGGCGACCTCGATGGCGGGGCGATCCAGGTGCCCCTGGTCGGCACGCTTGAGTGTCAACTCGAGCATGCCGATGACGGCGTTCATCGGTGTGCGGATTTCGTGGCTCATGGTGGCCAGGAACGTACTTTTCGCACGGTTGGCTTCGTCGGCACGCTCCTTGGCGGCGCGAAGTTCATCAAACAACTGGCGCCGTTCGCTGATATCGATCCAGCCGCCAATGATGCCCTGGACTTCGCCCATGGAGTCGCGGTACGGGAGAATCCAGTGGTAGATCGTGAGTTTTTTCCCATGCACATGCAGGGTGCGATCAAGGATCAGCGGTTTGCCCTCGGCCACTACCCGCTGATAGTCGGCATGGTATTGGGCCGACTCCGTTTCCAGCGCCATGCTCATCTGGGTGATGCTCTTGCCGATGACATCTTCACGCTTGACGTCGAAGGTCTGCAGGTAGCTGTCGTTGCAGGTTTGCAGAAAGCCGTTGTGGTCGCGTACGTAGATCGGATGGGGCGTTTCATTGACCAGTGCCCGCATGAACTCGAACTGGTCGTTCAGGGCGCGCTCGGCCAGTTTTCGATGCTTGATCTGACGCTGCAGGTAGCCGTTCCAGGCCAGGGAAATCAACAGCAGCAGCCCGGTGCCGATGATGATCTGGGCGATCAGGCGGTGGTAATTGCGCCAGTAGCCATCGGACGCCGCGTTGTAGCCGCGCCAGCGGCTATTGATCGCCGCCATCTCATCCGGGGCGATGCTCAGCAGCGCCTTGTCCAGAATCGAACTCAGCTCCGTGGCGTCACGGGACGTCGCCAGGGCAAAGGTCGCGGGCAACGTGCCGATACTGGAGCTGATCTGCAATTTGTCCTGGAATGCCGGAGAAGAAAGCAGATAGTTGGCGATCACCAAGGGGTTCACCGCGCCGTCCACTTGCCCTTGTGCCAACAATTCCGATGCTTTGAAAGTATCCCCGGTTTCCACCAGGTTTATCTGCGCAAACGCCTGTTGCAGGAATGTTTCCAGCTGATTGCCCTGGGTAATCGCCAGGCGCTTGCCGGCCATTTGTTCAAGGCTTGTGGGCGCGCCCGGCTCTTTGCGGGTCAGCAATACATAGGAGTTTTCCAGGTAGGGGCGGCTGAAGTTCAGCCGGGACTCGCGGCCGGTGCTGGGGGTAATTGCGCCGATGATGTCGGCAGCGCCGGTTTGCACCAGTTCGATCATGTTGGCGACGTTACGCTCGTGTTGGATCTTGAAGCGCAGGCCGGTTCGCAGGCGGATCAGCTCCAGCAGGTCGGCTGTGACACCCCGGAAGTTGCCATCAGTGTCAAAGAATGTCAGGGGCGCCAGGGTTTCATTGACCACCACCTTCACCACCGGGTGGTCCTTGAGCCAGCGCTCTTCACGCAGGGTCAGTTGCAGTTTGCGGTCGGTCAGGAGAATGTCGCTGCCCGCACTCCAGCGCTTGGCGATGCTGTCGCGCTCATAGGTGGATATGCCATCGAGCACTGAATCGATGATGCTCAGGAGAATGGGTTGATCCTTGCGCAAGGCGAAGCTGAATCCGTGTGCCTCGTGCTTGCCGAAGTTGGCCATGCGGATATTTTTCAGGTAGCCCTTGTTGATCATGTAGTGAGTGGAAATGGTATCGCCCAGGAATACATCAGCCTGGTCGAATGCCACCGCGTTCAAGGCATTTTGATAGGACGGGTAGGCGTGGATGGTCGCCTTTGGATACAGCGCCTGCACTTCATCCATGGGCAGGTAGTGGTAGACAAGGCTCAGGCGCAAGCCCGCCAGGCCGTCGCCAAGATTACGGTTTTCACCTTCACGGGTGACCAGTACCGGCTGATCCACCGCGTAGGGCAATGACAGGACGATGTCGGGATTCGCCGCTTCAAAGCCATTGGCGGAGCCCAGAAAGTCGATATCACCGTTTTCCAGCGCCTGGATCGCGGCTTCCCGGGTGGAGTAGCGCAATACCTTCAGCGGTATTGCCAGCGTCCTGGCCACCAGGCCGGCGTAATCGGCAGTCAACCCTTCATAATCCCGCCCGCTGGAGGTGATGTCGAAGGGCGGGTAGTCTGGCGCAGACGTGCCCAGTATCAGTTCCCGTTTGTTCTGCAGCCACTGGCGTTGTGTCTTGTTCAGTGGTGTGTCCAGTTGAGCGGCACCGGCGCGCCCCAGCAGTGCGTATTGCTCGGGAGCCGTTTGTTCGGCAGGCACGGCAGTGCTGAGGCACACCCCGATACTCAATATGATTAGATAGTCCTTTAAACGCCTGGGCATCCGATTTCTCACACTAGCGCGTTACGTTTTGCCATCTCGATAAGTTCTACCAAGGATTTGGCTTTTAGTTTTTGCATGAGCCTTTTTTTGTAGGTGCTGACAGTCTTGTTGCTGAGGAACATGCCCTTGGCTATTTCCTTGTTTGTCCGGCCTTGTGCAAAAAGTTGCAATACCATGAGTTCGCGATCATTGACGACTTTGAAAAGTTCGAGCTCTTCATTGCAATCTGATTCGTTAGTGCTGCCATTAAGGGCCTGGCTCGGAAAGTAGTTGTAACCTGACAAGACCGCTCTGATGGCACTCAGTAGCTCACTCAAGTCACCTTCCTTGCAGACATAACCGTCGGCACCGGAGCGCATGCACCGTGTGGCGAACAGCTTCGGGGTCTGGGCGGTGAGTATCAATGTCTTGGTCGGCGTGCTCATTGAGTTGAATCGACACAACACTTCCAGGCCGTCGAGTTTAGGAATCCCGATATCAAGGATGATCAGGTCCGGCTGGCATTCCTTGACCATCTGTATTGCGTCACAACCGTTGTCGGCTTCTCCAACTACTTTATAACCTTCATGTTCCAACAACATTCGAATGGCAAGTCGTATAACGGGGTGGTCGTCGATAATAAAAACTGAGTTCATGATCATATTCCATACAAGCGCAAATAAAGTCGGCACATTAGCTCACATGGCAATGCAGGAGGATGAGCCTGATGTGGAACAAACGTAAAACAAGAATATTCCTACATCAAAAAAAGCAAGGGATTACGCTCTGTCGGGTATTTGTTGTTCGGGTGTAAGAATTTTGCGTGAGTAGAATTTAAAAATAAGTACCTGTGGGGGAACAGCGTTATAACGAAGAATTTTCGAAGTGGGCGGGCGTTTAACTTCCTACTTTTTTGTTGAGCGGGGAGGGGCGCGATTGGCGTATGAGTTCGCTCAGCCCAAGGTGGTTCAGCGGCTTCGACAAGTAGCCAAGTAACGGAAAGTTGCGCTCGTGTGCCTGGGCCTCAAGGTTCTGCAGTTCGTTGACGGGCAGGCCGCTGAGCAATATCGCGGATTTTATAAAGCCTCTGCGGTTGGCGATTTCAATCAACTCCAGCCCGGGCAGGTCCGGCAAACATTGATCACACAGCAGAATATCGAATGGTGTGTCGGTTTCTGTCATCAGGCGCATTGCCTGCTCGGCGTTCTCAGCCAGGGCCAGGTGGTGGTAGCCGTAGTTTCGCAACAGGCACTGGGTGGCCAGCAATTGAAAGGGGTGATCCTCCACCAACAGGATACGAAGTTGTTCGAGCATGGGATTTTCCATGAAATGGCCAAGTGCCCTGAAGACGCTCCGCCAGGGCGTGTAGTGAGAAGTTAATGGGCCCGCCAGCGATGGGGCGCAGAAATGTGTCGAAAGACTGCGGTCTGGGCGCGCGATTATTCATCGCGGCGGGGAAGAGCTTCGATCAGGCCGCTCTGTTCCGTGCGTAGGGCGATTCTTTGAAAAGCAGCCCTGGCCATAAGCCAGGGCGCTGCTTCATTGCGGGCTGGAGCGCCCGGTCATTTCTCGGGCCATCTCACTGGCGTAGCTGTCGGTCATGCCGGCGATGAAATCGATCATGCGCAGGAACGAGGCGTGCAATGACCACGACGGGTCCGGGGCGCTGTTGCCCAGCAGGTCGAGGATGCGCCGGTTCTTGAACGACGGGGTGCGACCGCCATGTTGTTCCAGGGCCGCGCCGCAGAAGGCATTCAAGAGGATTTCCAGGGTGGTGTAGGCGCCGATTTCATGCAGGGTCTTGCGCTTGTCCTGGAAGATCTTCTTGCGCGCCATGTCCTTGGCATCCAGTACGCAGCGCTTGGCGGGGCCGTGCATATGTTCAACCAGGTCCCCCGGCAGGGTACCGGCCAGCAACGCGTCCTGTTGTTCGACGAACGCCCGGGCGGCGGCGTTGGTCAGGTGCTCGATGGCCTTGCCCCGCAGGATCGCCAGCTTGCGTCGCCGGGAATCCTGCGGGCCGAGTTGCCGGTAGGTTTGCGGTAAATCGTCGCCCACCAGGTCCAGCAGCAGGGACTCGACCTCGGCATATTCCAGCAGCTCCATTTCCAGTCCGTCTTCGAGGTCGATCAACGCGTAGCAGATATCGTCGGCCGCCTCCATCAGGTACACCAACGGATGCCGGGCCCAGCGCTGTTCTTCCAGTTGCGGCAAGCCGAGCTTCTGGGCGATCTGCTCGAGAATCGGCAGCTCGCTCTGGTAGCAGCCGAACTTGTGTTTCTTGTAGCCCAGCGAGTCGGCGTGGCGCGCGGTCCAGGGGTATTTCAGGTAGGTGCCCAAGGTGGCGTAGGTCAGCCGGGTGCCGCCGTCGAACTGGTGATATTCCAGCTGCGTGAGTACCCGGAAGCCCTGGGCATTGCCTTCGAAATTCAGGAAGTCATTGCGCTCGGCGCTGGTCATGTCATCCAGCCAGCCACGTCCTGACGCCTGCTGGAACCAGTGCCGGATCGCGTCTTCACCGGAATGACCAAACGGCGGATTACCGATGTCGTGGGCCAGGCAGGCCGATTGCACCACCATGCCCAGGTCGCTCGGGTCACACCAGTCAGGCAGGGCGCTGCGGAGGGTCTCGCCCACGCGCATGCCCAGGGACCGTCCCACGCAGCTGACTTCCAGGGAATGGGTCAGCCGCGTATGGATATGATCGTTGCTGGTCACCGGATGCACTTGAGTCTTGCGGCCCAGGCGGCGAAATGCGCCGGAAAAGATGATGCGATCATGGTCTTTGTGAAACGGGCTGCGCCCCAGTTCTTCCGGGCTGTGCAGCGGTTTTCCAAGGCGTTCGCGGGTAAGCAGGGTGGGCCAATCCAAGGCGGGTACTCTCCGTGCGGTGAATGACGCCTCCCAGCTTCCCGGTTCAGCCGGGCCTTCGCAAGCGAAAAACTACAAGCCGACGGCGTCGATATCGATTAACAGCAGGCGACGACCATTATCAAAGAATTGTCCGGCAGTGAGGCAGTACTGGTTGGTCGTGGCATCGCGATAGGTCGAGGACAGGGTCAGCCGCCGCTCCTCCCAACCTTCGGCCAGCAGGTGATAAAAATACGGGCGCCAGGACCAGTTATGGCCGAGATAGCGCCCGTCGGCTTGCCACGCGCCCTGGTGCCATTCGAAATTGGGCGTCAGTTGCGTGCCATGCCGGTCGCACTGGTAGAAACGCAGCAGCCAGGGAAATGCCGGCAATTGCGGCAGTTGGCTCAGCGGTGCCTGGGCCTGCGCCCAGGTTTGCAGGATCTGCATCAGTTCCGCCAGTTGCTGGCGCAACTGCATGATCCGACCACGCTCGGCCAGCTTCTGTTGAACATAGCCGTTGCGCAGTTGGGCGAAGCGCGGCACGAACGCGTCCGTGGCGAACCAGTCCAGCTGGGCCTGGGCGAACAGGTAGCCCTGAACATAACGCGAACCACATTCCAGGGCGAAATTCAGCTGGGCCTCGGTCTCCACGCCTTCGGCAATGATCCAGCAGCCGGTTTTTTCCGCCATTTGTGCCAGCGCCCGCACCACGTCCCCGCTGGGGCCGCCCCGGGCAGCAGCCTGGAACAGACGCATGTCGAGCTTGAGAATGTCCGGTTGCAACGCCAGCACCCGGTCCAGTTGCGAATAGCCGGCGCCGAAATCATCAATGGCAATCCGCGCCCCGGCCTCGCGGTAGCGCTCGACCACGTCGGCCAGGCGCTGGATATCGCCGCCCAATTCCGTGATCTCGAATACGATGCGGCGCGGGTCGACGTTATGCACCTGCAATTGCCTAAGGCTCGGCAAGGCTTGCCCCGGGCGCAGCCGGGTAATCCAGCGTGGCGAGATGTTCAGGCTGAGGAACCACTCTTGCGGGGCTTCATGCAGGCGGCTCAGGGCATTGTCGCGGATCTGTCGGTCCAGGCGGCGCAAGGCCACGGAGGGAGTGCGCGGGTCGGCAAACAACGGACCCACCGAGCGCAGTTCACCGTTCGCCTGGCGCAGTCGCCCCAAGGCTTCTACGCCGGCGATGCGGCCGGTAGCGGTGTCGATGAATGGCTGGAAGCAGGCGAGCGGTTGCCCGTCGATCACGGGGCCTCCTTAAAAGACCGGAATAAAAAAGGCCCGGCCCTCGAGGGTGAGGGCCGGGCCTGATCTGTTTGCAAGAATGCAGCCAGCGCGGCTTAACTTTTGCGCGAAGCACCCTGCATGGCCAATTTGATCAACGGGATCAGACCGGCGCCAAGCCGCACCAGGCGGGTCATGGTGCCGATTCCGCCGCCCTTGGCGCCTTTACCGGTAAGAAAGCCCAACAGTGTCACCACGCCCACGCCCCACAGCGGCGCGTGCTTGATGCCAAAACCGTCCTGCCAGCTCTGGCCCATGTTGCGGACCTTTTGCAGCGGCAGCATCAGTTGCTGGGACTCGTGACGGATTTCCTGGCGGTGCATTTCCATGCGCAGGCGGATCAACGCCTTGCGCATTTCTCGCCGGGAAGTGTTGTGCGGCAATTCAGTCATGCTCATGGCAGCAGGCGCTCCCGGTCGTTGGCCAGCTCTTCGAGGGTGGCGTGGAACGGCGTGGACTCATCGAACACCGCCGCCTTCAGGCGCAACCCGCAGAATGCTGCGGCCAGTATGTAGAACACACACAGGCTGATGATCCCGGTCAGGCGGTAGGTATCCCACACCAGAATCATCACCAGTGCCGACAAGCCCACCAGCAACAGAAGGGCGAACACCAGCGCCAGGCCGGCGAACAGCAACAGGCTGACGGTGCGGGCTTTCTGCTCCTGCAACTCGATGCCAAACAGCTCGACGTGGCTGTGCAGCAAACCCAGGACAGCCGCGCCCAGGCGCCGCGATGTAGAACTTGGGCCCGTGGTCGAGCCGGATTCGCCGATAGACATGATTAGCGCCTTGTAGCCAGCAGGCCGATCAAAAAGCCTACGCCGGCTGCAATGCCGACGGACTGCCATGGGTTGGCCTGGACATAATCCTCAGTAGCCGTAACCGCCGCCTGGCCGCGTTCGCGCAGCGAGTCTTCGGTCAGTTGCAGGGTTTCACGGGCCTTGAGCAGGCTGTCGTGAATCTTGCTGCGCAGCTCGTCTGCCTGGTCACCGGCGAGAATCGCCGTGTCGTCCAGCAGCTTCTCGGTATCGCTGACCAGGGTTTGAAAATCCGCCATCAGTATTTCTTGAGCAGTCTTTGCCGTTTTTCTGGCCATGGTTATCTCCGTGAGTAGCTGGTCTGTTTACTTTTGGTTTCGAGTCACCGGCATCGGTGAAGGTTCACTGCAATTGTCTGGTACAGCTTTTGCTTTGCCTTGGTGCGCAGGCCTGGGGCCTTGCGCTGAATCCGGGCGGTTGGGGCTCAAACCCTGAAAAACCTTACCCTAAATAACTAAAACTCGCGGAAAAACCCTGTCGGATTCTGCCTTTCTCAATGATCGCTGCGCTAAACCGGTTCACGGCCTCAAAAGAAGGTCGAGCCCTTGGTGCCAATTTAGTGCGCGTCATGAAGGTCATGAACTGCTTTGGTGCTTTTTCCTGCATGTGCAGGCCTGCCATCCTCCATGGAAAATTTGCAAAGCGCGGTGGACACCCTCGTCCACAGTTCCAACACGCTGTTCATCCTGATTGGTGCGGTCATGGTCCTGGCCATGCACGCCGGCTTTGCCTTCCTGGAAGTCGGCACCGTGCGCCAGAAGAACCAAGTCAATGCCCTGTCGAAAATCCTCAGTGACTTCGCCATCTCCACATTGGCTTATTTCTTTATAGGCTATTGGATCTCCTACGGCGTGACCTTCATGCAACCGGCGGCGGTGATCAGCGCCGACCACGGCTACGGCCTGGTGAAATTCTTCTTCCTGCTGACCTTCGCCGCAGCGATCCCGGCGATCATTTCCGGGGGGATTGCCGAGCGTGCACGTTTTGCGCCGCAACTGTGCGCCACCGCGTTGATCGTAGCCTTCATCTACCCGTTTTTCGAAGGCATGGTGTGGAATGGCAATTACGGGCTGCAAGCCTGGTTGCTGGCCAGCTTCGGCGCGAGCTTCCATGACTTTGCCGGCAGCGTGGTGGTGCACGCCATGGGCGGCTGGCTGGCACTGGCGGCGGTGTTGCTGCTCGGCCCACGCCAGGGACGTTATCGGGAAGGGCGCCTGGTGGCGTTTGCGCCGTCGAGCATTCCATTCCTCGCGTTGGGCTCGTGGATTTTGATTGTCGGCTGGTTCGGCTTCAACGTCATGAGTGCGCAAACCCTGTCGGGGGTCAGCGGGCTGGTGGCGGTCAACTCGTTGATGGCGATGGTCGGCGGCACCGTGGCGGCATTGGTCATCGGGCGTAACGACCCAGGCTTCTTGCACAACGGTCCGCTGGCCGGGCTGGTCGCGATCTGTGCCGGCTCCGACCTGATGCACCCGGTGGGCGCACTGGTGACTGGCGCAGTGGCGGGCGGCTTGTTCGTCTGGTTCTTTATCGCGGCCCAGGACCGCTGGAAGATCGATGATGTGCTGGGTGTATGGCCGCTGCACGGGCTGTGTGGTGTGTGGGGCGGGATTGCCTGCGGGATCTTCGGCCAGACCGCCCTGGGTGGTTTGGGCGGCGTGAGCCTGATCAGCCAGTTGATCGGCACCGCGCTGGGTGTGGTGGTAGCCCTGGCCGGCGGCTTCCTGGTGTATGGGGTGATTAAGCGCGTTTACGGCCTGCGCTTGAGTCAGGAAGAGGAGTATTACGGCGCGGACTTGTCGATCCACAAGATTGGGGCGGTCAGTCAGGATTGAGGGGCGTGTCACCTTCGCTATGGTTGAAGCCCTGTAGCAGCTGATAGCGGCTCTGGCGCACCTCATCCACGCGGTCCTTCACCTGCTGGTCCGACAACCCCAGCAGGATAAGCGCGTGGGAGGCGAGCATCAGGCTCGACTCCAGCAACTCGGGGACCACTTCCGTGGCGCCGGCGGCTTTCAGTTCGGCCAGTTGACTGTCGTCGCGGGTGCGTACCAGGATCGGGACGTTCGGGTTGATCCGCCGTGCTTCGTTGAGCACGGTCAGGGCGACGTCGCTGTTGTCCACCGCGATCACCACCAGGCGCGCACGCTCCAGGCCGACGGCGCTGAGCAGGGCGCCACGGCGGCAGTCGCCGTAGTGCACGGCGCTGTCTTCGGTGGAGGCTTCCTGGACCCGCTCCGGGTCGTCATCCAGGGCGATGAAGGCTTGCTGTTCGCGGTGCAGGAAGCGCCCGATGGACTGGCCAACCCGGCCATAACCGCAGATCACCGCGTGGCCTCGCAGCTCGGCGTTGAGGGCGGTGATCTCTTCAAGCTGCACTTGCTGATTGGGCTTGCGGTGCAAGCGCAGGGCAATCGCGGGTGCCGCCCTGAGCAGCAGTGGCGTCAGCAGCATCGAGCAGAACGTGGCGGCCAGCAGCAGGCCGCTGATGTCGGCGGGCATCAGGCGGCTCTGCTGCATTTGCGCCATCAAGGCGAAACAAAACTCACCGCCCTGGGCCAACGCCAAGCCGCTGCGCCAGGCGGTTTCGCCGTCGCTGCCGCGCAGTTGCACCAGCAGCGCGACGACGCAGCCTTTGATCAGCATCAGGGTGAGGGTCAGGCCAAGAATCAACAGGCTGTGGCTGATAAACAATTGCAGGTCGATCAGCATGCCGATGCTGACAAAAAACAGTCCCAGCAGGATGTCGCGAAACGGTCGGATATCGGCTTCGATCTGATGACGGTAGTGGCTTTCTCCCAGCAGCATGCCAGCGAGAAAGGCGCCAAGGGCCGGGGACAGGCCCAGCAGGTGCGTCAGCCAGGCGGTGAGCAGCACAATCACCAGTGCCAGCAGCACGAACAACTCGGCCGAATGGGACGCCGCCACCTCACGGAACAAACGCGGCAGTAACCAGCGGCTGGCCAGCAGCAGGCCGAGGAACAGCACCACGGTTTTGCCCAGGGTCAGTGGCAATGCCCAGTACCAGGCTTGCTCGCTGTTACCGGCGAACACTGGCACCAGGGTCAGCAGCAATACGGCCACTACATCCTGGAACAGCAATACTCCAATCGCATTCTGGCCATGGCTGCTGAAGATTTCGCCAAGGCTGGTCAGCTCCTTGCTGACGATGGCGGTAGACGACAACGCCAGTCCAGCACCGAGCAACAGCGCGGTCGTCGGCGACAGGCCGAACAGTGCCAGCAAACCGCCCAGCAGCAACCCGCAGCACAGTACCTGCAGGCTGCCCAAGCCAAACACCACCCGGCGCAGGCTGAGCATTTTGCTCAGGGAAAACTCCAGGCCCAGGGAAAACAGCAGGAACACCACACCCAGTTCGGCAAGGTCTGGCAACTCTTCGCTGTCGTTGACCCAATCGAGCGCGGTGGGGCCTACGGCCAGGCCCACACACAGATAGCCCAGTACCGGTGGCAGTTGCAGGCGACGAAACAACGCAATCACCACCAGGGAGGAGGCCAGGATAATCAGCAGGTTGGCAAACACGTGCAGCTCCATTGCAGGTATTACGGGAAAAAAGTCGCGAGAGTCGCTGAATCAGTTATACGCCATGCTGATCTGGGTCAGGCTTTTGCAGTGCCCCGACGCTGTTAGAATAGGCACCTGATTCTTCTCGGACCCTTTGCCATGCTTCCTGAATGTCAGTTGTTCGGCACCTTGGGCTGCCATCTTTGCGAGATTGCCGAAGCGGAAATCATACCGT
The DNA here is from genome assembly GCF_052682255.1 of Pseudomonas sp. 32A. Lineage (NCBI taxonomy): Bacteria > Pseudomonadati > Pseudomonadota > Gammaproteobacteria > Pseudomonadales > Pseudomonadaceae > Pseudomonas > Pseudomonas sp. 32A. The sequence goes on from NZ_JBQYLY010000001.1 coordinate 1,808,986, forward strand.
TGGTCGAACACGGCCTGCTGGTGGAGTTGGTGGATATCGCCGATTCCGAGGCCTTGTTCGAAGCCTACGGCCTGCGGATTCCGGTGCTGCGCCGGGTGGACACGGGCGCCGAGCTGGACTGGCCGTTTGATCAAGCGCAGGTGGTGAGCTTTCTCCTCTAGCACTCGGCGATGGCGAGCTGTCGATTATTCGGTTACTGTATGTTTGTACAGCGATTGAATGAGAGGGAATGCCCGTGGTGAATGTTGAACAACTGAAAAGCAGCGTCAATCGCATGTCTGCCGACGTCGTGCGCGACGCGGTGAACGAGCTGCGCCTCGATGGCCTGGTCACGGAAGGCAAGACGCCCTTTAACAAAGTGCACTTCAATACCTGCTTTGCCGAGATCGAGGCGCTGTTTCAGCGTGCCGGTTATCACAAGCAGTTGGATGTGGTGGGCTATCAGGGCTTGCTGTATGCGCTTTACGACCCGGGCCGCTGGGAAGCGGTGGATGTGCTGCGCTGGCTCAAGGAATTCACCGAGGCAGCCAGTGCGTCGCCGGTGCTGCGCGCGGAATTGGCCAAGGCTTGAATCTGTGCTGGGCCTGATCCGGCCGCATGCGGGATAATGCCCGCCTGTATGTCCTGCGTTGAGCCTGCCCATGTCCGTTTTTTCCGCTGCCCAGCATCAAGCCAGCACCTTGTACCTGCCGCCGGGCGCCTGGGCCACCGTGCTGGATTGCCTGTGTGAGCACTTTCCGGCCATCAGTCGCGAACAATGGCTGGATCGCGTCGCCAGGGGGCGGGTGCTGGACATCAATGGCGCTCCCATCAGTCTGGATCTCGCCTACCGCGAAGGCCTGTGCATCTACTACTTTCGCGAAGTGCCGAACGAGAAAGTGATCCCGGTGCAGGAGACCATCCTCTACGCCGATGAACACCTGGTGGTGGCCGACAAGCCGCACTTCCTGCCGGTCACGCCTGCCGGTGAATACGTCGAGCAGACCCTGTTGCGGCGTTTGATCCGTCGCCTGGACAACCCGGCCCTGGTGCCGCTGCATCGCATCGATCGGCATACCGCCGGGCTGGTGCTGTTTTCGGCAAACCCGCAGACGCGCTCGGCGTATCAACAGCTGTTTCCCACGCGCAAGATCGACAAGTTCTACGAAGCCATTGCTCCGGCATTACCTGGGTTGGTCTTTCCGCTGGTGCACAAAAGCCGGCTGGTGGATGGCGAGCCGTTCTTTCGCATGCAGGAAGGCGAGGGGGCGAGCAATACCGAGACGGCCGTCGAGGTGCGGGAAAAGAATGGCGACCTGTGGCGCTATGGTCTGTTTCCGGTGACCGGCAAGAAACATCAGTTGCGGGTGCACATGACGGCGTTGGGCGCGAGTATCTGCAACGATCCGTTCTACCCTGACGTCATCAAGGATGCGCAGGACGACTACGCCAACCCACTCAAGCTGCTGGCCCAAGGCGTGCGTTTCATCGACCCGGTCACCGGTCTGGAGCGAAACTTTCGCAGCGAGATCACCCTGACTGGTAAACCCCAGGCACGAAAAAGCCCGCATTACGCGGGCTTTTTCGTATCTGGCGTTAAGACTTACAGGTCTTTAACGGTGCGAACCTGATCCTTGTTGATCCGGGTTTGCTTACCATCCAGCTGTTGAAATTCATAGAAGCCGGTGGCTTTGTCGAAACTTGGAGTGTCGACGGCCTGGATTTCGCGACCGTCATTCAGGGTGATCACTGTAGGCGAGGCGCAACCGGCAAGGGTAGCGAGGCCCAGTGCAAGCATGAGAGCGGCGATGGTCCGTTGAGTCATGAGTTTGTCTCCGAGAGAATGCTTTGTTGAGTACTGACCTTGTGACGTGTGCAACGTCGGCAAAGTTCCTTGTTCGACGTTCATTCTGACACGCTGGGCGGGCGGTGCAACAACTCCGGTGTATTGAGGTTGGCCAGGCGTGGGTCGTCGGCGGGGCAATCCAGGGCCAGCGCCCCCAGCGCCTGCATGATCCGGCGCGGGCTGCGCTCGCCGGCGGCCCAGGCCTCATCGAACCGCTCGCGCAGGCGCGTCGGTATGACGCAGAGCAGTGGCTCCCAGAAATCGCCGTGGCGCACCATCACCGGCAACAACGGATGTTGCTGCGCCGTGCTGCGCAGGCCGGCGAGCAATCGCGCGTCGATCTGCGGCACATCGCACGGCAATACCAGCAGATGCCCATGCTGCGCCACCGCCAGTCCTGCGCGAATGCCAGCCAGTGGCCCGGGGAAATCCGGGCTGTCATCGCCAACCAATTGATCGGCGTAGGCCGCGTACTGTGGCTGGTTGCGATTGCAGGAGATGATCAGGTCGTCGGTCAAAGGCCGCACCAGACGATGCAGGTGCGCAATCAACGGCTGGCCGTGCCAGTCGAGCAGGCCCTTGTCGAGGCCACCCATGCGCTGGCCACGGCCGCCGGCCAGCAACAGCACGGAGCAGGGCAAAGGGGAAGAATGGCTTGGCATGGCGGCTCCTGCGGGCAGTGAAACGGGGGGCTGTGATATAACATCGGGCTGTTCCTTCGACAACCGGACCGAGCCATGAAAGCCAAGGCTGATGCGCCCTTTGTACCCCTGAATATTGCTGTATTGACGGTCAGTGATACCCGCACCCTGGAAACCGACACCTCGGGCCAGGTCTTCGTCGACCGCCTGACCGCCGCCGGCCACCTGCTGGCCGAGCGCGTGTTGCTTAAAGATGATCTGTACAAAATCCGTGCGCAAGTGGCGCACTGGATTGCCGAAGACGTGGTGCAAGTGGTGTTGATCACCGGCGGCACCGGCTTTACCGGCCGTGACAGCACCCCGGAAGCGGTGAGCTGCCTGTTGGATAAACAGGTGGACGGTTTCGGCGAACTGTTCCGGCAAATCTCCGTGGCCGATATCGGCACCTCCACCGTTCAGTCCCGCGCCCTGGCTGGCCTGGCCAATGGCACCCTGGTGTGCTGCCTGCCGGGCTCCACCAACGCGGTGCGAACCGGTTGGGACGGGATTCTCGCCGAGCAACTGGATAACCGTCACCGCCCGTGCAACTTCGTCCCGCACCTGAAGCAGGCCGAGCCCTGTGAATCCCGTGGGTAAGCCGGGCAAGACCGGTGCGTTGATGCCGGTAGAAGACGCCCTCGAACAACTGCTGGCGATGGCCGAGGCAGCGCCGATTCGTGAGCAGGAAACGTTGCCGTTGGCCGAGTGTGACGGTCGCGTGCTGGCCCAGGCGCTGATCTCGACCCTGGACTTGCCGCCCTGGCCCAACAGCGCCATGGACGGTTACGCCCTGCGCCTGTCGGACTGGACCGGCGAGCCATTGGTGGTCAGCCAGCGCATTTTCGCAGGCACGGCACCGGAGCCTTTGGCCGCCGGCACCTGTGCGCGAATCTTCACCGGTGCCCCGGTACCGGAAGGCGCGGACTGCGTTGAGATGCAGGAAAACGCCGTGGTCCACCCCGATCAGCGGGTGAGCTTCACCGAAGCGTTGCAGGTGGATCAAAACATCCGTCCCCAAGGCCAGGAAACCACGGTGGGCGAACTGGTGTTGCCTGCTGGTACACGTCTTGGCCCGATCGAGTTGGGCCTGGCGGCTTCGCTGGGTCGTGATCGGCTGGAGGTGGTGCGAAGCGCCCGCGTGGCCGTGCTGTCCACCGGCGACGAGTTGATTGAACCGGGCCTGCCGCTGGGGCCCGGGCAGATCTACAACAGCAATCGCCGGGTGCTGTGCAGCTGGCTGGAGCGCCTGGGCTGTGAAGTGGTGGACGCCGGGATCCTGCCGGATGACCTGGAACAAACCCGCGAACGCCTGGGCGCGCTGGGCTCGGTGGACCTGATTCTGTCCACCGGCGGTGTGTCGGTGGGCGAGGCGGATTTTCTCGGGATTGCACTGCGGGAAGAGGGCGAGCTGGCGCTGTGGAAGCTGGCGATCAAGCCGGGCAAGCCGCTGACGTTCGGGCATTTCCGTGGTGTACCGGTGATCGGTTTGCCGGGCAATCCGGCATCGACCCTGGTGACCTTTGCCTTGCTGGCGCGGCCCTACCTGTTGCGCCGTCAGGGCGTGGAAGACGTGCAGCCGTTGCGCATTGAAGTGCCGGTGGGGTTTGTCTGGGCCAAGCCGGGGAATCGCCGTGAGTATCTGCGCGGGCGGCTGGAGCAGGGCAAGGCGATCATCTACCGCAACCAGAGCTCGGGTGTGCTGCGCAGTGCGGCGTGGGCTGAAGGTTTGGTAGAGGTGCTGGAAGGGACGACGCTGGAGATCGGTGATCGGGTCAACTTCATTCCGTTGAGTGAAGTTCTGAACTGATCTCCCCCACTGTAGGAGCGAGCTTGCTCGCGAAAAACCAGAGAACACCGCGTGCATCCAGGATGCCCACGTTATCGTTGGCGATTTTCGCGAGCAAGCTCGCTCCTACAGGAGGTCAGACGATCAAGGCAAATCACGACTCGCGTAAAACGCACTCAACACCTTCACCAGGTGCGCCAGGTCGTGGCTGCCGCACAGCTCGCGAATCGAGTGCATGGCAAACGTCGGCAAGCCGATATCCACGGTGCGCACGCCCAGGTGGCTGGCGGTGATCGGGCCAATGGTCGAGCCGCAACCCATGTCGCTGCGAACCACAAAGCTCTGCACCGGCACTTCTTCGGCCATGCACAGGTGGCGGAAGAACCCGGCGGTTTCGCTGTTGGTGGCGTAGCGCTGGTTGCTGTTGACCTTGATGACCGGGCCGGCATTGAGTTTCGGGCCGTGGTTGGCGTCGTGCTTCTCGGCGTAGTTGGGGTGCACGCCGTGGGCGTTGTCGGCAGACACCAGCAGCGACTTCTGGATAGTGCGTACGAACTCATCACCCTCGGGCAGCAGGCGACGCAGGGTTTGCTCCAGCATCGGGCCGTCGGCACCGCAGGCGGAGCACGAGCCGACTTCTTCGTGGTCGTTGCACACCAGCACGCAGGTTTCGTCGGTTTCGGCGGTGAGCAGGGCTTGCAGGCCGGCGTAGCACGACAGCAGGTTGTCGAGGCGGGCGCCGGCGATAAAGTCGCCGTTGAGGCCAATCACCGCGGCGCTCTGGGTGTCGTAGAAGCTCAGCTCATAGTCGAGCACCACGTCGGCGTTCAAACCGTGTTCACGGGCCAGTTGTTCGGTAAGCACCGCGCGGAAGTCCACACGCTCGTCACCGGCAAATTGCGCGAGGATCGGCGGCAGCTCGGTCTGGGCATTGATTGCCCAACCCTGGTTGGCTTCTCGGTTCAGGTGAATGGCCAGGTTGGGGATGATCGCGATGGGCAGCTTGAAGTCGATCAACTGGCTTTCTACCTTGCCGTCACGGCGGAAGGTCACGCGGCCGGCCAGGGACAGATCGCGGTCGAACCAAGGCGCCAGCAGCGCGCCGCCGTACACTTCCACACCCAGTTGCCAGAAGCCCTGGCGTTGCAGTTCAGGCTGTGGCTTGACCCGCAGGCACGGGCTGTCGGTGTGGGCACCGACCAGGCGAATACCGCCTTGCAGGGGCGAGTGGCGGCCGAGTTTGAAGGCGATGATCGAGGAGTCGTTGCGGGTGACGTAGTAGCGACCGTTGGCCTCGGTGGCCCAGGTCTCGCGCTCGTCGAGACGCTGGAAACCGGCTGCTTCCAGGCGCTGTGCAAGGGCGGCGGTGGCATGGAATGGGGTAGGGGAGGCCTTGAGGAAGTCGATCAGGCCTTGGTTCAACTCTTCGCGCATAAGTAGCTCCAGACAGCAATGGCGCGAGTTTACCGTCCGACGGGATAAGTGCACAGAACAAATGTGGGAGCGGGCTTGCTCGCGAATGCGGTGTGTCAGTTGCTGAATGAGCTAACTGATCCACCGCATTCGCGAGCAAGCCCCGCTCCCACATTTTAATTGCGTTTACAGGTTAAAACGGCGCGGGGCACTCGAAGCGCAGGCGCTCGCCGCTCTGGGGATGGGTGAAGCTCAACATGCTGGCGTGCAGGCACAGGCGCGGCCAGGCAGCCAAGGCCTGCTCATGGGCGTACAAGCCATCGCCCAACAACGGATGCCCGATGGACAGCATGTGCACACGCAGTTGATGTGAACGGCCGGTGATCGGCGTCAGCTCAACCCGGCACCAGTCGCCGCATCGTTCCAGGACTTTCCAGAAGGTCAGCGCGTTCTTGCCGAACTCGTGGTCCACCACGTGCCGTGGCTTGGTCGGCGGGTCGTAGCGCAATGGCAAGTCGATGCTGCCGCTGTCCAGTTCCGGTTGGCCCCAGCAGAGTGCGGTGTAGGCTTTTTCGGTTTCCCGGTCATGAAACTGGCGCGACAGTTCACGGTGGGTGTCGGCGTCGCGGGCCAGCAGGATGATGCCCGACGTTTCCCAGTCCAGGCGATGGACGATGCGGGCTTCGGGGTAGCCGTTTTCCTGCAGGCGGGTGATCAGGCAGTCCTTGTTGTCGTCGGCGCGACCGGGCACCGAGAGCAGCAGGGTAGGCTTGTTCACCACCAGGACAGCAGCGTCCTGATGAAGGATGTGGACATTGGACAACGGCATTAAAACAGCCTCGTAACAAACGCCAACGGCGGCTGGGTTGCCGAAGTTCCTGTAGGAGCGAGCTTGCTCGCGAAAGACTCAAGAACAACACGCTCATTCAGGATGAGCGCGTTATCGTTAACGTCCTTCGCGAGCAAGCTCGCTGCTACAGAAGCCCAGTAACCGAGCCGCCGTGGCGACCGCCTTTTCGATCAACGATCAGGCAGGGTGATATTGAGTTCCAGAATCGAGCAGCTGCCGTCATTTTCCAGGGCGACATGCACGTCATCGTTACCGATATTGACGTACTTGCGGATCACCTCCACCAGTTCCTTCTGCAAGGCTGGCAGGTAATCCGGGGTGCTGCGTTGGCCGCGTTCGTGCGCCACGATGATCTGTAGACGCTCTTTCGCTACCGACGCGGTACTTGGCTTTTTGTTGGCGCGAAAGAAGTCGAGAAATTTCATTGTTTAGTTGCCTCCAAAGATACGCTCGAAGAATCCCTTCTTCTTAACATCGAGGAAGCGATGTTCCACGGTCTTGCCCAGCAAGCGATCAACTGCATCGCTGTACGCCTGGCCGGCGTCGCTCTGGTCGTCAAGAATCACCGGCACACCTTGGTTGGATGCCTTCAGGACGGCCTGGGATTCCGGGATCACACCCAGCAGGGTCACGGCGAGGATTTCCTTGACGTCTTCAACGCCGAGCATTTCGCCGTTGCTGACGCGCTCAGGGTTGTAGCGGGTCAGCAGCAGGTGTTCCTTGATCGGGTCTTCACCTTTCTCGGCGCGCTGGGACTTGCTGGCCAGCAGGCCGAGCATGCGGTCCGAGTCACGTACCGACGACACTTCCGGGTTGGTCACGACGATGGCTTCGTCAGCGAAGTACATCGCCAGGTGAGCGCCGGTTTCGATACCCGCCGGGGAGTCGCACACTACGTATTCGAAGGTTTCCTTCAGTTCGGCGAGGACTTTGCCTACGCCTTCCTTGGTCAACGCATCTTTGTCGCGGGTCTGGCTGGCGGCCAGCACGTACAGGTTCTCAAGGCGCTTGTCCTTGATCAGGGCCTGTTGCAGGTTGGCTTCGCCGTTGACCACGTTGACGAAGTCGTACACCACGCGGCGTTCGCAGCCCATGATCAGGTCGAGGTTACGCAAGCCGACGTCGAAGTCGACGATGACTGTCTTGTGGCCGCGCAGAGCGAGGCCGGTACCGATAGCGGCGCTGGTGGTGGTCTTACCCACACCACCCTTGCCGGATGTAACCACGAGAATCTTGGCCAAGGTGTTTCACCCCTAAGGAAAAAGGACGTTCAGTCCCTGAAAAACATCTCTTGATACTCGCTGCAGGCGGACAGCCTTTGTAGGAAAAAGATGTGGTTTCCGTAGGGGAAACGCCAGCTTTCAATTATTCCTACACAAGTATTGCCGGTTTCGCTGTGCTATCAGAGTCTAGAGATGCTTGGAAAATGCGGCAGTATCCGTTAAAGACGGATGATGTTCAACACATCGCCCGACAGGCTGACTTGTACCCCGGCCCCCCACAGCGGATCGCGGCGCAAATCTTCCGAAACCTTGTACTGGCCTGCGATGGACACTAGCTCAGCGGTCAACTGCTGGCAAAAAATACGGGCCTTGGTGTCACCCTTTATGCCGGCCAGTGCACGACCGCGCATGGGGCCGTATACATGGATGTTTCCGTCGGCAAGAAGTTCCGCCCCCGGGCTTACCGGGGCGATGACCACAAGGTCGCCACCCTGGGCGTAAATCTGCTGTCCGCCCCGGACGGGAGAGGTGATGATCTTTGTCGGCTTGACCGTCGGCTCCGGCGGTTTCTCGGGTTTTTTCTTCTCTTCGCCGACCAACGGGTCAAGCGGACGCTCGCGAGCACCCGACGGCGGCAGTACTGGCAGTTCAATAGCGATCGCCGCGGCAATGTCTTCGATGCGGCTGGCACGAATCGCCAGGGTGCGCAGGCCATGCTGGCGGCACACACGCATCAACCCGGGCAAGTCGACAGCGCCCTGGCCGGCCGGGAGTTTGTCCAGGGCCAGTACCAGCGGCGCATTGTTGAAGAAGTTCGGCGCCAGGGCGACCTTGGCGGCGAGCTGGCGGTCCAGGGCGTCAAGGTCATTGCGGGCCAGTTCCAGCACGGTAATGGCGAGCATGCTGCCTTTCAACTGGAACACGGGATCTTGGTCTAGCGGTTCGGTTTGGCTCATGGTCGGCAAAGCGGCTTGTCACGAAAAGTGTCGAGACTTATAACGAGAACATCCGCTAGCCGCAAGCCGGGTCGAACCGTTGTAGAATGCGCGGCCGTTGTCTTTACCGGAATCTTTAATGGATCGCCCGCGTTTTCGAGCTGTATTTTTTCACCCGCGTTTCTGGCTGCTATGGCTGGGGCTCGGTTTGCTGTGGCTGGTTGTGCAGTTGCCGTACCGGGCTTTACTGGGGATTGGCCGTGTCCTGGGTGCGGGAATGTACCGGGTGGCCGGTGAACGTCGACGCATTGCCGCGCGAAACCTGGAACTGTGCTTCCCGGAAAAATCCGCCAAAGAACGAAAACATTTGCTCAAGGAAAACTTTGCCTCCACCGGCATCGCTTTTTTCGAGATGGCCATGAGCTGGTGGTGGACCCAGCCGCGCCTCGCGCGCCTGGCGCATGTCGAAGGGCTGGAGCACCTCAAGCAGGCTCAGTTGGAAGGCAAGGGCGTGATCCTCATGGCCCTGCATTTCACCACCCTGGAAATCGGCGCCGCCTTGCTCGGGCAGAAGCACACCATCGACGGCATGTACCGCGAACACGGCAACCCGTTGTTCGATTTCGTCCAGCGCCGAGGCCGCGAGCGGCACAACCTTGATTCCCTGGCCGTAGAGCGTGAAGACGTGCGCGGCATGCTCAAGCTGCTGCGGGCCGGCCGTGCAATCTGGTACGCACCGGACCAGGACTACGGCGCCAAGCAAAGTATCTTTGTGCCGTTGTTCGGTATTCAGGCCGCCACCGTCACTGCCACCAGCAAGTTCGCACGCCTGGGCAAGGCGCTGGTAGTGCCGTTCACCCAGGAGCGCCTGGCCGACGGCAGCGGTTATCGCCTGGTGATCCATCCGCCGCTGACCGACTTCCCGGGTGAATCCGACGAGATCGACTGCCTGCGCATCAACCAGTGGGTCGAGGCTTCCGTGCGCGAGTGCCCCGAGCAATACCTGTGGACCCACCGCCGCTTCAAGAGCCGGCCACCGGGTGAGCCTAAGCTGTACGAAAAACGCCGTCATTGATCTGAAGTCCCCAAGCACCCTGGAGTGATGCAATGCGCCCAGCTGAACCGGTCACAGGCTTGATTCTTTCCGGCGGCGGGGCGCGGGCCGCCTATCAGGTGGGGGTATTGGCGGCGATTGCCGAGCTGTTGCCGCCGGGGGCCGCCAATCCGTTTCCGGTGATTGTCGGCACCTCGGCCGGGGCGATCAATGCGGTGAGCCTGGCCAGTGGCGCCATGGACTTTACCGCCGCCATCCAGCGCCTGACCGCCTTCTGGCAAGGCTTTCGCAGTCACCTGGTGCTGCGCAGTGACTGGCCCGGAGTGATCAGCCAGGCCAGTCGTTTCCTTATCCACAGCCTGCTGGGGATGGGTGCGCAGGTGCCAGTGGCGCTGCTCAACAGTTCGCCGCTGCGGGATCTGTTGCGTGACAAGCTGCACCTGGAAGGTATCAACGAGGCGATCCGCCACAAACACCTGCATGCGGTGGCCGTCACCGCTTTCGGATACGAGTCCGGGCAAGCCGTGACCTTTTATCAGGGCGGCGGCACCATCGACGCCTGGCTGCGCCATCGGCGTATCGGCATTCCCACCCAACTGACCGTTGAACACCTGCTGGCCAGCTCGGCGATTCCGTTGCTGTTTGCGCCGGTCAAACTCGATCAGGAATATTTTGGGGACGGTGCAGTGCGGCAATCGGCACCGATCAGTCCCGCGCTGCACCTGGGAGCCAGCCGGGTGCTGGTGGTGGGCGTCAGTGGCAACCCGCGCGGCAACGACCCTTCGAACCCGGCACGGACCTTCACCGGCCAGGAGCCGACTTTGGCGCAGATCGGTGGGCACATGCTCAACAGCACGTTCATCGACAGCCTGGAAAGTGATATTGAATTGCTTGAGCGCCTGAACCAGTTCAGTCATGTGTTGCCTGCCGATGCGGCGATACAGGGTTTGGCGCCGGTAGAGGTGCTGGTGATCGCACCAAGCCAGCCGATCGACGAAATCGCGGCGCGTCATCGTCAGGAATTGCCGGCGGCATTGCGCCTGTTTCTGCGTGGGCCGGGGGCGACCAAAACGAGCGGGGCGGGCGTGCTCAGTTACCTGCTGTTCGAGGCGGGGTATTGCAGCGAATTGATCGAACTGGGAAGGCGGGATGCGCTGGCCAAGCGCGAAGAGTTGCAGCGGTTTCTAGGCCTGACACCGAACTAAATGTGGGCGCGGGCTTGTGTGGGAGCGGGCTTGCTCGCGAATGCGCAGTGTCAGTCAGCAAAGTAAGTCACTGACCCACCGTATTCGCGAGCAAGCCCGCTCCCACATAAACCGATTCCACAGGGGATAGGCGGTGTGGTTAGAAGTGGTACTTCACCAGCAAACTCGCCGTATCCTGATTAGTCTCGAACGCGCCGCTGTCCTGGATCCCGTACTTGTTCTTCCAGTAGTCGTATTCGATACCGACATACAGCTGCTTGTCGCCCCAATGCAGCGCCTTGCCCAGGTCATATTTGATCTGTGGGTTGAAGTGCAGGTTGGCGTGGTAAGTGCCACGGGCGTTCTTGTCGTTATCCACGACCCAGTCCATAAAGCCGTCGATCAGCACATTGGAGTTGCCCACCGGGATTGTGTACGACCACACCGGTGTGATCTGCCACACACCATCACCCGGGCGATTGCCTTCGGTCTGGCGCTGGTAGAAGTTCAGCTGGAAGTAGTCGAAGCCAGGGATTGCCAGGTCGAAGCCCGGGCCGAGCAAGTACGACTCGTTGTCGCCTTCGCCGAACTCGTAGGTGAACGCCAGCAACACGTCCTTGATCGGGCCGAACGACAAGTCTTTGTCGAAGATCTTGCCGAACGACAAGCGTGGGCTGAACTCGCCGTAGTAAGTACTTGGGCCGACATTGCCGTCTTCCTTGCCGTTGTAAAAGATGCGGTCGAGGAAGAAGAAGTTGTCGCCGTACTTCCACGCATCGGCGTGTTCGAAGGTCACGGTTTGCTGGATCTGCGGGTTAACGGTGAAGTTCTTGCCCCACAGATAAGTCAGGCTGTTGTTCTGCCACTGCAGCAGATCACCGGCCATGGCCTGGCCCCCGGCCAGCAGGGATCCCGCCAGCATCAGGCTGTTCACAGTACGTTTCATTCGGTTGCTCCCGAGGTAAAGGTTTCTGGTTTTTTTTCTAAGCGGACGCTCTGGTGTGGCGTCTTTTTGCTTGCCGCAAAAATCGTCTGTTCGGTCAGCTTTAATGCTTTTAGCAAGAGCTGCGCCAAGGTGTTTAAAAAGCCAAAAAATCCCCGTCGGCTGTGATGAACACAGTCGAATTCGGAGAGTTTTTGCACACGTTGGCTGCGGACTTGGGGCCCGGATAAGTTGGCCTTGCAGTCAGCTTTTACATTCGCTGTTTTTTTTTGAGTCGATTTGAGCGGGCGCCGAGAATACTGACTCCGAGGCCGGTGCTCAAGTGCGCCGTTACAGCGCGCGCGGGGCGAGAATGGGGCACGGCGCGTGGCCGGCCCCGGGTGAATGGCGTGCATGGTGTATTCCCTGATCGTTATTGTTTTTGTTGTGACGCAGGAATCAATGTGGGTGTGCGTGAGCGCTTGCGGCCGCGCGTTCGGCGCCGCCCAGAATGTTGAACAAGAGGTTCAGCGACAGCGCGCTGAGGGTGGCCATGGCGATGCCGCTGTGAGTGATCGGGCTCATCCACAGCGGCAACTGTGCAAAGAACTCGGGACGTACGACCGGGATCAAACCCATGCCGATACTCACCGCCACCAGCAACTGGTTACGGCGGTCGGCGATGTCGGCTTCCTGGAGGATCTTGATCCCGGTGGCCGCCACCATGCCGAACATGGCAATCGCCGCGCCGCCCAGCACTGCGGGCGGAATCGACGCTACCAAGTACGCGGCCTTGGGCAGCAGGCTCAGCACAATCAGAAACGCCCCGGCCATGATCGTTACCGAGCGGCAGCGCACACCGGTCATCTGCACCAGGCCGATGTTTTGCGCGAACGAGGAGTGGGTAAAAGTGTTGAAGAAGCCGGCAAAAAACGACGCGCCGGCATCACACAACAGGCCACGACGCAGCATCTTCGGCGTGACTTCCTGGCCGGTGATCTTGCCCAGGGCGAGGAACATCCCGGTGGACTCGACGAAGATAATCACCACCACCAGGCACATCGACAGAATCGGCGCCAACTCGAACTTCGGCATGCCGAAATGCAGCGGCGTCACCACTTGCACCCACGGTGCCTGGGCCAGGCCGCTGAGGTCGACCATGCCGATCATCCCGCACAACCCATAGCCGAGGGCCATGCCGATCAACACTGAGATATTCACCCAGAAGCCGCGCATGAAACGGTTGATCAGTAGGATGGTGGCCAGCACCAGCGCGGCAATCGTCAGGTAAATCGGTGAGCCGAACGTGGACGCCGCCGCGCCGCCGCCGGCCCAATTGACCGCGACGGGAAACAGCGAAAGACCAATGGCGGTGATCACGGTACCGGTCACCAGCGGTGGAAAGAAGCGCACGACCCTGGACATGAACGGCGCGATCAGCATGCCGAAAAAGCCGGCGGCGATGGTCGCGCCGAAGATCCCTTGCAGGCCGATGCCGGGCATGCCCGCCATGGCGACCATGCTGCCGACTGCGGCGAAACTGGCACCCATCATCACCGGCATGCGAATGCCCACCGGGCCGATGCCGAATGACTGGACCATGGTTGCGATGCCCGCCACCAGCAGGTCGGCGTTAATCAGGAAGGCGATTTCTTCACGGCTCAAGCCTGCGGCCTGGCCGATAATCAAAGGCACGGCGACGGCGCCGCCGTACATCAGCAAGACGTGTTGCAGGCCTACCAGAATCAGTTGCAAGAGGGGCAGCCGCACCATGGCGGGCGCGGCAAGAGTCTGCGTTTCTAGCTGGGACATGCAACACCTCGGATCTTTTTATTGTTGTGTTGTTCGGCATTCAATTGCCGGTAGAGCTGCCCTTGATCCCTGTAGGAGCGAGCTTGCTCGCGAAGGTCGTCAACGATAACGCGCGCATCCAGGTTGAGCGCGTTGGCCTTGAGCTTTTCGCGAGCAAGCTCGCTCCTACAGGGGAGGGGGCCGATGATTAATTGGTACGCGCCCCCTGAGTGATCCAGGTGCCAATCAAGTCCCGTTCCTGCTGGGTCATCTGGGTGATATTGCCCAGCGGCATGATCTGGCTGGCCACGGCCTGTGCCTGGATGCGCGGGGCCATTTGCTGGATCTGCTGCGGCGTATCAAACATCACCCCGGCCGGTGCGGTGCTGAACAGCGGGCTTGTCGGCTTGGCCGAATGGCACACTGCGCAGCGCTCCTGAATCACCCCATGGACCTTGTCAAAATCAATCGAGGCCTGGGCCGGTGCTGCTTCGGCAGGCGCCGGTGCAGGTGCCGCGGGTGCAGCCGGTTTAAGCCCGCCACCCAGCGCCGTTTCCGGCAACGGCTGGTACTCGATGGCCGCCGGTGCCTTGGCCACATCCGGTGCAGTCGCCACCGGTTTTGGGCCGGTCACGTAGGCCAGGCAAATCATCGCCAGTGCGCCCACCGGCAAGGTCCAGGCATATTTCTGGCTGTTGTGACGGGTGTTGAAGTAGTGACGCACCAACACCGCCGCCACCGCGATACCTGCGAGGATCAGCCAGTTGTATTGGCTGCCGTAGGTGCTCGGGAAGTGGTTGCTGATCATGATGAACAGCACCGGCAAGGTGAAGTAGTTGTTATGACGCGAACGCAGCAAACCCTTGGCCGGCAGTGCCGGGTCGGGTGTGCGGTTTTCGGCGATGGCCGCCACCAGCGCACGCTGGGCCGGCATGATGATGCGGAACACGTTGCCCACCATGATGGTGCCGATCACGGCGCCCACATGCAGGTACGCACCACGGCCGCTGAACACTTTGCTGAAGCCGTACGCAGCGGCAATCAACAGCACGAACAGGATCAGGCCGAGCAGGGCAGGGCGCTTGCCCAGTGCCGAGTCGCACAGAAAGGAGTAGATGAACCAGCCGGCCAGCAGCGAGCCGAGGCCCAGCAACACACCTTCCGGACCGCTGAGGCTGCTGCCCGGGGCCAGCAGGTACAAGGTCGGGTTGGCGTAGAACACCACGCACAGCAGCGCGATGCCGGACATCCAGGTGAAATAGGCTTCCCATTTGAACCAGTGCAGGTTGTCCGGCATGGTCGGCGGGGCCAGTTTGTATTTTTCCAGGTGGTAGATACCGCCACCGTGGATCGCCCACAAGTCACCGGCGAGGCCGTCCTTGGGGTTGACGCGGTTGAGGTTGTTTTCCAGCCAGACGAAGTAGAACGAAGCGCCGATCCAGGCGACGCCAGTGATCATGTGAACCCAGCGCACGCTCAGGTTCAGCCATTCCATCAAATGTGCTTCCACAGTCTTTACCTCTCGCCTGTCACTCTGTCGTCGAGTGATCAGACCTTCTCTTATTGGTGGGGGGCGAGGATCAACCGCTCATCCTCTTTAAAAAAATGCTCATCGCAGTTATTGCCTGTGCCACTGCGATCAACCACCAGGAAGTCATCCCGCTTTTCGATCGTCAGCACCGGGTGGTGCCAGACGCCGCGATGGTAATTAATGCCCTGCCTGCCGTTGGTAACGAAGGCGCGGACCAAGCCCGATACAGGTTCATCGCCAAGTGGCGCGACCACGATCAGAAAGGGGTTGCCGAGCAGCGGTATGAAAGCCTGGCTGCCCAGCGGGTGTCGTTCCAGCATGCACACGGTCAGCGGCATGTCCTGCGCGTCGGCGCGGAAGATGCTGATGATCGCGTTATCTTCTGGCGTGGCGGTTTGCACTGTCGCCAGTTTATGAAAGCGCATGGTCGACCCGTTGTTGATCATGAAGTGATCGCTGCCATCGGTTTCGATAACGTCTCCGAAAGGGGCGAAGGCTTCTTTGGTCAGGGGTTCGATCATCAGTGTGCGCATGGCTGTCTTCTTATCCGGATTCTGTGTTGGATCGTTCCCACGCTCTGCGTGGGAACGCCGCCCTGGACGCTCTGCGTCCGCTCTTGTGACGCAGAGCGTCACGGTATGCATTCCCACGCAGAGCGTGTGAACGATCGGGTCAGGTTCACCGCTTACTTCGAGACCTTACCGAGAACCCGCAGGCGGCTCACACCACCATCCGGGAACACATTCAGACGAATGTGGGTGATCGGGCCCAGTGCCTTGATCTGCTCGGCAAACGTGTGTTCAGCGTGCATTTCCAGTTTCTGCGCCGGCAGCAGTTCGCGCCAGAACAGCGATTGGGTTTCGATCTGGCTGTCGGTGCCGCCCTTCACGAATGCGCCCTGGATCGAGCAGGTGTCCGGGTAGTTGCCCTTGAAGTGCAGGGTGTCGACCACGATCTTCTCGATCTCGCCCGGGTGGCCCAGTGCGACGATCACCCAGTCATTGCCCGGCGTACGACGACGTGCGGTTTCCCAGCCGTCGCCCATGTTGATGCCACGGCCCGGGTTGAGGATGTTGCTCATGCGCCCGAAGTGTTCATCGGAGCAGGCCAGTGCGCGGCCGCCGTTCAATGCAGCAGCCAGGTCCACCTGTTCGTTGTCGCCCACCGCCGACCAGTCGCGGAACGGAATGCCGTACACACGCAGACGGGCCACGCCACCGTCCGGGTAGATGTTGAAGCGCAGGTGGCTGAAGGCCTGGTCGTTGTTGATCTCGTGGAAGTGATGGCTGTTGCCTTGCAGCTCCACAGCCGACAGCACTTCAACCCATTGGGTGTTGTCATCCGGCTCGCCGGACGCCAGGAAGCAGGCTTCCAGGGACGCCGATGGCGGGAAGTTGCCGGTGAAGAATGAAGTGTCGATGTCCACGCCTTTGATCGAACCCGGTACGCCCAGGCGGATCACCGCGCTGTCGTAACCTTCGAAGCGCTTGCGGCGCGACTCCCAGCCGTCCATCCACTTGCCGTTGTCATCGAAAACGCCCTCCTTCCACACGGCCGGGGTCGGCTGGAACAGGCGGTTGGCGTCGGCGAACCAGTCATCGGTGACAGAGATGATCTTGGTGCCCAGGCGGGCGTCGGCCAGGTTGACGAACTTCTCGAAAGGTACGGCGTAAGCTTTCATTCTTCTTGTCTGCCTTAAAGTAAGTGGCTTGGGATGCTCGCCAGGCCCTGGGCGTTCATGAACCGCTCGGGCCAGGTCTGCTAAAGGGTCAGTAATCGGAACAACGCGATTTTATTGATCTCGGCCAGCGCGCATTTGAACTCGGCTTCCACCGAGTGGTGAATGCGCGTTTCAAACGCTTTGATGATCTGATGCCGGTTGCTGCCTTTTACCGCCATGATGAAGGGAAACTTGAACTTGGCCTTGTAGGCGTCGTTCAGCTCGGTGAAGCGAGAAAACTCTTCGGCCGTGCATTGGTGAATACCGGCGCCAGCCTGTTCATTAGTGCTGGCTTCGGTCAACTGGCCCTGGACGGCCGCTTTGCCCGCCAGGTCCGGGTGAGCGTTGATCAGGGCCAGTTGGCTTGCGTGATCGGCGCTCAATAGGATGTCGCTCATGCGCTGGTGCAGGGTTTCGATCTCGTCGATCGAAGCGTCCTGGCCCAGGTCGAAGGCCTTTTCGGCCACCCATGGCGAATGTTCGTAGATGTCGGCGAAGGCTGCGACGAATTCGTCGCGGCTCAGGGTCGAGGGTTTCAAGGTCTGGAACGCTGTCATTTGGCGGCTCCCTGGAAAGGGTGTACGTCATGCCAGTGACGGGCGATGTCGACGCGGCGGGTGAACCACACCTGGTTATGGCCCTTGGCGTATTCGATAAAACGCTTGAGGGCGGCCAGGCGTGCCGGGCGGCCAATCAGGCGGCAGTGCAAGCCGATGGAGAGCATCTTCGGTGCTTCCGCGCCTTCGGCATACAGCACATCGAACGCGTCTTTCAGGTATTCGAAAAAGTCGTCGCCCTTGTTGAAACCCTGGACCTGGGTGAAGCGCATGTCGTTGGTGTCCAGGGTGTAGGGGATCACCAGGTGCGGCTTGCCGGTCGGGTTGTTGGGTTCCCAGTAGGGCAGGTCATCGTCGTAGGTGTCACAGTCGTAGAGGAAACCGCCTTCCTCCATCACCAGCCGCCGGGTGTTGGGACCGGTGCGCCCGGTGTACCAGCCCAGTGGGCGTTCACCGGTGAGTTCGGTGAGGATGCGGATCGCTTCGAGCATGTGCTCGCGCTCCTGGGCCTCGTCCATGTATTGGTAGTCGATCCAGCGGTAGCCGTGGCTGCAGATCTCGTGGCCGGCGGCGACCATCGCGCGGATCACGTCCGGGTGGCGCTGGGCGGCCATGGCCACGGCGAAGATGGTCAGCGGGATATCGAATTCCTTGAACAACTTGAGGATGCGCCACACACCGGCCCGGCTGCCGTATTCGTACAGCGATTCCATGCTCATGTTGCGCTCGCCTTGCAGCGGTTGCGCCGAGACCATTTCGGACAGGAAGGCTTCCGACTCTTTGTCGCCGTGCAAGATGTTGCGCTCACCACCTTCTTCGTAGTTGAGTACGAACGACAGGGCGATACGGGCCTTGCCTGGCCAGTGTGGGTGAGGAGGGTTACTGCCGTAACCGATCAGGTCGCGTGGGTAGTCAGCGCTCACTGCAGTCTTCCTTCTTGTTCGTGGTAGCGGTGTGTGTGGCGGCCGGGCAGCGGAAAGACTGGGTGGCGTCACAACGATGACTGATTGTATACAACTTAGTGTGCACTTTGTAAGCCTGTATTTCTGCATTTTTTCCGCAGGGTCTTTGCAGAATAGCACTGCAAGAAACCTGCCTGACTGGTCAGCTAAATTGAAAAAAACCTCCTTCACTGTAGGAGCGAGCTTGCTCGCGAAAAACCTGAGAGCGCCTCGTTAACCCTGAAGCGCTGCGTTATCGTTAACGATCTTCGCGAGCAAGCTCGCTCCTACAGTATCGGCGTCAGCAACGGAAAGCGGGTTTGTTGAATTTATTGTGTACAATTTTTTTGAAAAGTGTCTTAATCAGCCATCGCCGGCTTTTTCAGTGACCTGAAAAGGTGCGGTCTTTCACTTACTGACTTCGGGAGGCGCGCAGACGCTATGGGACGTTTGACCACACACGTATTGGACGCCGCGCATGGCTGCCCAGGAAGCGCGATCAAGGTTGAGTTGTACCGTGTCGAGGGCACACAGCTTGAGCTGGTGGTCAGCACCCTGACCAACAACGACGGCCGCTGCGATGCACCTCTGCTGCAGGGCGATGACTACCGCAGCGGTGTCTATCAGTTGCAGTTCAGCGCCGGTGATTACTACCGCGCCCGCGGTGTGCAGCTGCCCGAACCCGCGTTTCTCGATGTGGTAGTGCTGCGCTTCGGCATCAGTGCCGAACAGGATCACTACCACGTGCCTTTGCTGATTTCGCCTTACAGCTACTCCACCTATCGCGGTAGCTGAGTCGTCACCTCGCTTCATACCCCCAAAGCTCTTCGTTGGTTTTTCGCCCGCTCACACTGCGGGCTTTTTTTCGCCAGGTGATCAGGCCCTATCTATGTAAGGCCCTCCGGGTGAACCCACTGCCTACCCTCGCAGTTTTCATCTGGAGCGGTTGGCAACATGACCACGGAACCCGATCAACCTGAGCCTGCGGACGAAGGGCAGGACCTGCCTGCGATGGACCTGGCGCGCATCCGCCATAACCTGATGCGCCGGCTCAACGCCAGCCCTGCACCCAGTCGCTTTATCAACGACCTGCACGCCGCCCATGGGCGCTGCACCGAGTCGGGTCGGCAACTGCGCCGGATCATGCAACACGCACCGCGAATCCAGCGGCTGGTCCGTGGAGTGCTGCGTGAGCATTTCAGCCTGGACCCCGACACCCTGTTGTTCACCGTCGCAGCGCTGCCCGGCCAGCCCGCACGGGTGGACAGCCTGACGGAGCGGGCCATGGCCTTGCTGCATGTGCGGGTGTTTCCTCTCAATATCAATCAATTCACCCGCTTGAGCGTCCAGGGCGAACCTGCCACCAGCGTACGGTTGACCCCGCGGGAAATCCTGAACCGGGTCAATGCCTTGGACCTGCCGGCGCGCATCAGCGCGGCAAGGGTGGACTATTGGCAGGGCTTGTCGCCTGGCAGCGCGTTGTCGCGCACCGAGCACTGGGTGCAGTTACAGCGCCGTTTTTGGGTGGATAAGGCCCTGCTGGCCCATGCCCTGTGCCAGCTGTCGGACGACGGCCTCGCCATGGTCATGGGCCTGATCGATGCTCCCACACCGCAAGCGCGGCAGCGCGCGGGCGGCGCCTGGGAACAGTTGCACGCCAGTGAATTACAGTGGGGAGCAGTGCCGCTGGGCGGCGCCCTGCACCTGTGCCGGCGTGGCGCGGGCCAGGACCTTCGGCAAGTGGTCTACCTGCCCGGCGCGGTCCAGGGGTTTTATGAATTTGCCAGTTGGTCGGCCATGCAGCGTGACCTGCCGGCGCTGATCCTCGATCTCGGGCGCGCGAGCTTGCCGCTGCGCCGCCAGGATGAATGGGCAACACAGCCTTTCAGCGTAACCCGTGGGGCTGAACTGACGGTCGATGCCCTGCGGCACAGTGCGTCGGTCCAGATCCAGATCCAGGGCGACAACGAGTGGGACTGCCTCGATCTCCGGCGTGCAGGCGGAACATCACCCGGCTTGAGTTTGCAGCAGCGCCTGCACCAAGTGGAGCGCGCACGGCGGCCCGTCACCGGCTCGCTTTTGTTGAACCAGGCCATCGAGCAGTTGCTGGTGTGGGACCACAAGCGTCGCGCCAGGGAAATCAGCTGTGGGCTGCTTCATCCCGGCATGGCGGTACGAACCCGTGAGGCGCTGGTGCAGCGCCATGAGCGGGGTGTGCTGGCGTTGCTGGACACGAAGGATTTGCTCAGGGACTGCCCGCCGTATGACGCCTTCATCGCCTTGCAAACCCAATGGCAGAAGCAGGTGTCAGTGGTTTCTACACTGCTGGATGGCCAGGAGGCGCAACTGGCCGTGCGTGAGTTCTGGCTACAGACGCCAGCCGGAAGCGCGCATAACCGGGTTGCGCAATTGTTGAGCGGGCAGCGCAACGCCATGCTCCACGAGGCGCACTTGCAGCGACGGTTGGGGCTGATCACCGAGGCCAATCTGGCGGCGCTGAATGAGGCCCTGAACAAAGGCGACGCGCCCCGCAGTTGCCGTGTGTTAAGCCTGTCCTTTGGCCAGTCCGGGCAACCGCTTTTCCCGTTGCATGGAGTGTTTGTCGTCACCACGCCGCAGGGCCTGAGTCAGCCGGCACTGCCGGAGCCCGTGCTGTTGCAGGTGCCGGGCAAGGAGGGCGGATTGCAGACGTTTACTTCCCTGGACGATCTCTCTGCCAGCCTCGATGCCAGTCTCAAAAGCCCTGATGGCTCTGCATTATGGCGTTGTGTAGGCCGCGACCAGCGGCAATCGGCGCGGGCGCTGGTACGCGGCCTGGGCATTGCTACACCGGTGCTGGTCTACTTTCAGGTGATAGAGGGCAACCTCCTGTCCGAGAGTTTTCAGGCATGCATCCGGCGTGCGCAGCAGGACCTGCGTTGGGTGGACGCCGGCGGGCGGCCGTTCAGCGAGGTCAGCGATGTCGGGTTGGCGCGTACGTTGTTGTCCCTGGAGCTGGCGCATCAGCTACACGTGCCGGACAGTGCCGCCCGGGCACTGGCACTGGCCAATATCAGCCTGCTGCGGCTGGCAGCGGCCGAGGCGAAAACCCTGCCGGCGTGGCTCGCGAGCGCTGGGCAGTCATTGCGCAAACGTTATCAGCGCCAATGGCTCCAGCACCTCGACAGCAGCGCGGTGCTTGAGCATCAGTTGGCGTTGGCGTTGCCCAGCCTGGAAGCCTTTGCGCGCAGCACCTTGATTGAGCGGCTGCGCCGGGACGGGCTTTACCCGCAGCTGGATATCGACCAACCCTTCCTCGACATGCCCGACGATGTCAGTAGCCATTGGCAGTCTCACCCTCAACGGCCGGCGGGAGATTCCGGGGTGCGGGTGGTGGTCAGCCCGCAACGCAGCACCTACAGCCTGTTGCAACTGGCATTACAGAATCTTGATGCAGAGGCGCCCTGGACCGGGCTGCGCCTGCACTACAGCCGCTACCTGAGTGAGCAGTGGGCCAGGCGCTTGCCGGCCAAGGCGTTGATCGAACTGGTTTCCAGCCTGGATGTGGCAGGGCAGTACGAGCAATTGGTGACCCGGGCCTTTTACCCCGCGAAGGACCAGGCGCCTGCGTTACCGCCGGGGCTGGCCGAACGGCCCTTGAGCCAACAGGCACGCCTGGCCTTGTTCAGTGCCACTCAACAAGGCCTGAGTGCGGCGGGCCAACGCCTGTTTGCCAGCGCGCTGGCCGCGCGCGCACCGCAGGACCTGCACAAGGACGGTCACGCGCTGCAACTGTGTTGCGTGCACCTGGCGGCCCTGACGCTGAAACAGCCTCGGCATGTCATGGGCATGCTGCTGATCCATGACCTCACCTCGGCTGCGACGCTACTCTACTGGCCCCGAGTCAAGGGCCATGCGCCATTGACCGAGCATGCCAGCCTCACCGCGGCGCTGCAGGTGTTGATGGCGGTGGCGGCGCGTCCGGAAAACCGAGCGGCGCTGGCGCTGCAGATTGCGCCGGGGTGGGAAGAGGAAGCGCTGGCAAGTTACCCGGTGCCGGTCAGTCCCTTGCCGTGGACGCTTGACTGGCGCTCGGCGGCCCAGCACGTCAATGTGCCTTTTGCGCAGCCATTGATTGCCAGCCTGATGTGGGCCTACAAGGGGGTCAAGCGCTGGTTCGCGCTGCGCCGCCAGCAACCGGCCACGACGCTGGCGGAAATTGAACGGGAGATTGGCGAGCAGCTCGAACAGGATCCCCGGCAGTGGCTGGGTATCACCCGCACCACGGGCAGCGACATGGTGCGAATCCTTGCCCATGGCCAATTGCTGGGCCTGCACCGGGAGGTGCGAGCCATGGCCAATTCACGCCGTGCGCTGCAAGACTACCGTCAGCTGCGCCTCGACGAACAGTCGGCGGCGCGTGCGCGGGGCTTGTTATCGTTTGTTCCGGGCGTGAGTATCGGGGTCAATCTGTATGAGCTGTTGCTCGCCGCCCGCCGTGCTCACCACAGTGGCGACCCGGCGGATGCGGTGGCCGCCGGTTTTGCGGCATTGGTGCTGGTGGCTGATGTGGCCCTGTCTTTGGCGCCTCAGGGCAAAGCCAGCCCCAGGTTGGGGGCGCTGCTAACCCGGGTCAGACACCGCCAATGGCTGCTGGACGGTGGTGTTGGTAACCTGCGTCTGCCATCCCCGGTCAGAAACCTCAAAGGGTTGGACGCGTTCAAGAAGCCACCGGTGGTCGAGGAGGCCGTGACATTGCATGGACCGGTCAACAAGGGCAGCTACGTCAAGGGCGGCGAGCAATTTATCCTCGATGGGGATTCCGCGTACCCGGTGTACCGTCGTAATTCTGAACAAACCCTGCGGCTGAAAAATAACCACAACGAAGGCCAGGACGAGCTGCTGCTGTACGTGGAGCAATCCGGCGAGCGATTGCTGGGAGCCGATGCGCCCGAACCCCGCCCCGGGCCCAGTTCCGGGATCTATCGGCCGTGGGAAGCGCCGCGGGTAGGGAGTGAATGGGTTGCCCCGGTTGTGCCACATACCGAGCGCCTGGCCCGGCAACCGCCGTTGGCTTCCAGTCATTGGCAAGCCTGGGGCCAAGGGTTGGAGGGGCCTGGAATCCAGGAAATATCGCCGTCACGGAGGTTGTATCGTATTCAGGGAGAGAGGCCCTACGACGCGGTCAGGTTTGGGGATAAATATTATGAATTGTTGCCCAATGGTTCGACGGCTCCAGCGGGCATCATATTTTTAAAGCAGCCCGAGTTGCTTCCTGTAGCGATCAGGGATGAGTTAACGCGTTGGATGCTGCCTGGCCCGCGCGAGCAGCCGATCCCGGCCACCTTTGGCGCCGATCAGTTATGGACCCCACGCGCGCCGCTCTTCACCCGGCCCATTGCGGATTACGTTGGCGACGCCTTTCCCGACCTGACGCCGGCCAGCCGCTATTTCGTCACCACACGCCTTCTGGAAATAGCCGACACCGGCCGTTCGATGACTGCCACCCGCATGCTGAACATTCGCGCAACCCTGGATGAGTGGCTGCCACCTTTTCCCGAGGCGCCGGGCCAGACCGACGACCTGTTTCGCATGCTCAGGCCACTCACGCGACGGCAAAAATTGAGCGTCAATATTGGCCGGGAGGGGACAGCACCGGGGCTTGAGCGGGTCGATTTCGTGCCGTTGACGCCGATCGCCTCCGACGTACTCATCAAACCTGCCGAGGGCTCCGGTCACGCTCGGCCGATCATTGCCCAGCATGCGGTGTTACAGGTGCTGGAGCGTCAGGGCTTTGCCATTAAAAAAATACACAAAAGCGGCACCGCAGGACTGTACAACTTATCGTGCACGCATCCGAAGTCCCGCAATCTGTATTACGTATTGACGCGCTGGAGCGACGCGTCGAACGTTCGCCTGAACTCAGACCGCATGGTGCAACTGTCTGACGCTTGGTTGCGCCATGGCGCCCAGCAGCAACCGCAGATTTACACGCCGATCATACGGGCACTGGAGGAGGGGCGTCTGGTCCGGATAATTGCGGGGATTCAACAGATTGGGCAAGGTAATCCGGTGACGGTGTTCTTTGTCAAAATGGAGCGTTTCTAGGCGGGCCCGGTAGCGTCGGTGCCACCGGGCCAGGCGGGTCAGCGACTCAATAAAGAGGCCGCCCCCGCGCCACTGAACAACCCGGCGCTGATCCGGTTGAACCAGCTCTGGCCCTTGCCGCTGCGCAGGTAGCGCGCGGCACCATGGGCGCCGAGGCCGTAGGCCAGTTTGCACAGCAGGTCGAGCACGGTCCAGGTGGCGATCATGATCAGCAACTGCGGCAAAAAGGCCTGCTGGGCACTGAGGAATTGCGGCAGGAAGGCGGCGAAAAACAGGATGTCTTTCGGGTTGCTGGCGCCCAGCACAAAGGCCCGGCCAAACAGCGCACGAAAACGCGGGGTGGCGGCCACTTGCGGTACGTCGGCGGCGTGGGCCGGTTGCCGCGATTGCTGCCAGCTCTGCCAGGCGAGGTAGAACAGGTACAGCGCGCCGACGATCTTCAGGGCGCTGAACAGCTGTTCCGAGGCCAACAACAACGCACCCAAACCCAGCGCCGAGGCGCTCAGCAGGCAGATCGAAGCAATCACCCCGCCGAGAAAGGCCGGGTACGAACGGCGCAGGCCGTAGTTCAGGCTGTTGCTGATCATCAGCAAGGACAGGGGGCCGGGGATCAGGATCACCACCAGCGCAGCGCCGCTGAACAGCAGCCAGGTTTCCAGACTCATTGCATTCCTCCATTCGTACAAAAGCCCCACCCGACGGGGTGAGGCAGGGTCAAGCGGGTCGGCCTACAGGAACGCGAACTTGGCGATGAAGATCGCGCAAAGCACCCACAGGCTGATGGAAATTTCCTTGTGCTTACCGGTGCCGGCCTTCAGCGCCACGTAGGTGATAAAACCCAGGGCGATGCCGTCGGCGACGGAAAAGGTCAGCGGCATCATGATCGCTGTGACGATCGCCGGAATGCTGTCGGTGGCGTCGTCCCAATTGATATGGGCCATGCCGCTCATCATCAGCATCGCCACATAAATCAACGCGCCTGCGGTGGCATAGGCCGGAATCATGCCAGCCAGCGGAGCAAAAAACATCGCGGCGATAAACAACACGCCAACCGTAACCGCCGTCAGCCCGGTGCGGCCACCAGCGGCAACCCCGGCGGCGCTTTCCACGTAACTGGTCACTGGCGGCACGCCGACCATGGCGCCGAACACGCTGGAAGCACTGTCGGCTTTCAGGGCGCGGGAAAGGTTTTCGATCTTGCCGTCGGCATTCACCAGGCCTGCACGCTGGGCCACGCCCATCAAGGTGCCGGCGGTGTCGAACATGTGCACAAACAGGAAGGCGAACACCACGCTGATCATGCTGACGTTGAACACGCCCATCACGTCCATGGCCATCCAGGTCGGCGCCAGGCTTGGCGGGGTGGCCAGGATGCCGTGGTACTCCACCAGGCCCAGGCCCCAACCGGCGAGGGTCACGGCGATGATGCTGATCAGGATCGCGCCGAATACCCGGTGGTAGCTGAGGATCGCAATCAACAGGAAGCAGATGGCCGCCAGCAATGGGGCGGGTTCATGCAGGGAACCGAGCTTGATCAGGGTGGCCGGGCTTTGCACGATGATGCCGGCGGTTTTCAGGCCGATCACCCCGAGAAACAATCCGACGCCGGCGCCCATTGCATGGCGCAGGCTCACCGGAATGCTGTTGAGCAGCCACTCGCGAATGCGTGAGAGCGTCAGGATCATGAACAACACACCGGAGATAAACACCGCACCCAGTGCCGTCTCCCAGTTGTAGCCCATGGTCCCGACCACGGTGTAGGTGAAAAACGCGTTCAGGCCCATGCCCGGCGCCAGGCCTACTGGCCAGTTGGCGTACAGGCCCATCAACAGGCAACCCAGCGCGGCGGCGATGCAGGTGGCGACAAACGCCGCGCCGTGATCGATGCCGGCGTCGGCCATGATGTTGGGGTTGACGAAGATGATGTAGGCCATGGTGATAAAAGTCGTGAGGCCAGCGATCAGCTCGGTCTTCACTGTGGTGCCATGCAAGCGGAGTTTGAACAGGCGTTCCAGCCAGCCATGCTTCGCGGGCGAGAGCTGGGGTGGCGATAGGTCCAGCGGGGCTTCGGATTTGCGGCTTTCCACAGCAAGTACTCCTCAAGAGTTTTATTGTTATTTCCAGCGCCGGACACATGAGTGGGCAGCAGCGCTTTGAGGTACCAGCGGGTTTTGTTGACCAGTAGGTCAGGAACTCGCACGAAACGAATTATGCTTTTGTATACAAATAAAGCAAATAATGTTTTCTGTTTTGTGTGCGAAAAGGATGAAAGGCAATTCAGGATTGGCCACCGAGTGCCTTGTTCACTGCCAGCCAGCCCTCGACTGCCGTCTCGCCAGCCTCGGCAAACGCCCGTTGCAGCAGCTTCACTTGCTCGCGCCGCAGGGATTGTTCGAAACGCTGACCTTCGTCGGTCAACTCCAGCAGGCGCTTACGCTTGTCGGTCTCGGACGCCACGCTGTTTACCAAGTGCATTTCCTGCAATTGGCGCAGCGGCATGTTCAACGCCTGTTTGCTCACGCCGAGCAATTCCAGCAATTCCTTGACGCTCAAGGCCGGGTAGCGCGCGATAAAAAACACGATGCGCTGATGCACTCGGCTCAGGCCGCGACGCTCGAGCATTTCATCGGCCTTGGCGGTGAACGCCTGATAGCCGAAGAAGAAGGCTTCCATGGCGGTTTGTTGGCTGGTCTGGTTTTTAAGGTCAAGCATATTGACGTATCTGCCCAAGTCGTCGTAATTTCGGTCAACCAGTTTGACGTATTTCCCTCAGGCTTCGCTACCGGTGACCCTTATGGCCTTTTCAGAACGTGTTTCGCGCCTTAAAAGCTCCTTGATCCGTGAAATCCTCGCGGCGGCGCAAAAACCGCAGGTGATGTCCTTCGCCGGTGGCCTGCCGGCCGAAGTGATGCTGCCCAAGCTGGATTGGACCGACATGCCGCTGAACATCGGCCAGTACGGCATGAGCGAAGGCGAGCCGCAGTTGCGTGAGTTGCTGGCGGCCGAGGCGCGGGGGCTGGGTATTCCGTGCCAGGCCAGCCAGGTCATGGTGGTCAGTGGTTCACAGCAAACCCTGGATCTGGCGGCCAAGCTGTACATCGACAAGGGCACCAAAATCCTGCTGGAAGGCCCGACCTATCTCGCGGCGTTGCAGATATTCCAGCTGTTTGGCGCCGAGTGCCTGACCGTGCAGCTTGAAGCGGACGGTCCGGACCTGAAGGCGCTGCGCAGCAGCCTTGAGCAGCAGCGTCCGTCCTTCGTCTACTTGATCCCGACGTTCCAGAACCCGTCGGCGGTGCGCTACAGCGAGGCCAAGCGCGAGGCCGTCGCCGCGCTGCTGGACGAGTTCGGCGTGACCCTGATCGAAGACGAGCCCTACCGCGAACTGAGCTTCGACGGCGGCAGCGCGCAACCCATCGTCAGCCGGCTGAAAAAGGCCAGCTGGATCTACACCGGCACCGTATCCAAGACCCTGTTGCCCGGCCTGCGGGTCGGCTACTTGATCGCCAGTCCCGATCTGTTCCCGCACCTGCTCAAGCTCAAGCAGTCGGCGGACCTGCACACCAACCGCGTTGGCCAGTGGCAGGCGATGCAGTGGATCGGCACCGAGCAATACCAGCACCACCTGGTGGAGCTGCGCGGTTTCTATCTAGGCCGCCGCGATGCATTCCAGGCTGCACTGCAGCGGTATTTCAGCGGCCTGGCCGACTGGCAAATACCCCAGGGCGGATTATTCTTCTGGCTGACCTTGAAACAGCCGCTCGATACCCGCACCTTGTTGGCACCTGCGCTCGACCAGGACATCGCGTTCATGCCCGGTGAGCCGTTCTTTTCCGAGCCGGATAACCATCACGGTCACCTGCGGCTCAATTTCAGCCATATCGACCCGGCGCGTTTGGACGAAGGTCTCAAGCGTCTCGCTGCGGTGGTCCGTCAAGCACAGCACGCGCAAGCGGCATAGGGGAGCCTCCATGTACAAGGTTTACGGCGATTACAAATCGGGCAACTGCTACAAGGTCAAACTCATGCTCAGCCTGTTGGGCATCGACTACGAGTGGATCGATGTCGACATCCTGAAGGGCGACACCCAGACCGCCGAGTTCCTGGCCAAGAACCCCAACGGCAAGATCCCGGTGCTGGAACTCGAAGACGGCACCTGCCTGTGGGAATCCAACGCGATCCTCAACTTCCTCGCCGACGGCAGTGAGTTCCTGCCCAGCGAACCGCGCCTGCGCACCCAAGTGCTGCAGTGGCAGTTTTTCGAGCAGTACAGCCATGAGCCTTACATTGCGGTGGCGCGGTTTATCCAGTTTTACCTGGGGCTGCCGGAAGATCGGCTGGAGGAATACAAGAAGCTGCACAAGGGCGGTTATAAAGCCCTGAAGGTGATGGAGCGTCAGTTGCAGTTGACGCCGTATCTGGTGGGCGACCAGTTCTCGATTGCCGATGTGGCGCTGTATGCCTACACCCATGTGGCGGATGAGGGTGGTTTTGACCTTGGCGCCTATCCAGGTGTGCAAGCCTGGTTGAAGCGCGTGGCCAGCCATCCAAAGCATGTGCCGATGCTGGGCTGATCACCGGTCTTCCACTGTAGGAGCGAGCTTGCTCGCGAAAAACGCAAGAACACCGCGGGGTATCAGGTGCCCCGCGTTATCGTTAACGTTCTTCGCGAGCAAGCTCGCTCCTACAGAGTTCGAAGCACCGTTCTGCCGCCGGGCTCAACGGCTGTCCACTGCGACTGATCAACCCGATCTCCCGGTTTACCCCCGCATGATCAATCGTAATCCGCTTCAACCCTTCCAGGCTGTCCGCCGCCGATTCCGGCAACACACTGATCCCCAAGCCTTGCCTCACCAACGCCAGCACGGTCGACATGTAGTTGGCCTCCATCCCCGCGACCATCGTCAGGCGCGTCTCGTCGAACAACGCGTCCACCTGTTCCCGCACGCTGCTGTCGCGGCCGGTAAGGATGATCGGCTGCTCGGCCAGTTGCTCCAGGCTTAGCTGGGCATAGCGCGTCAGCGGATGATCCAGCGGCACAAACGCACACAACCGGTCATTCAGCACCGGCACAAACGCCAACCCATGGCTCAGCCTCGCCCGCACACCAATACCGAAATCCACCTCGCCCGAACGCACTTGCGCATGAATGCGGTGAGCAACCAGGTCATGCAAGCGCACCTCGATCCCGGCAAAACGTTCGCGAAACAATCGCAGGGCAGGCGGCAATGCGCCGGCGCACACGGAGGGCAGGGCGGCGATGGTCACCACGCCTCGGCGCAAGGCTGCGAGGTCACGGGAGCCGGTGACGATGTTGTCCAGGTCCAGCAACAGCTTCTCCATCGGCCCGCGTGCATCCAGGCCGGCGGCGGTGATGCTGACGTGGCGCGGGCTGCGGTCGAGCAGGGCAACCCCTAGCCACTCTTCCAGTTGCTGCACCTGCACGGTCAGCGCCGAGGGCGACAAGTGCAGCTCATTGGCCGCCTTGGTAAAGCTGCCCGTACGGGCAACGGCGAGAAACGCCTGGATATGCTGGATCGAATTTTTCATTTTTATTTTGCTCGAGCGTTTTGTTTTTTCGAATGTGCAGTGCCGAATATTCCAATTTACAAAGCCTAACGCGATTCCAATACTCCAGGGAAAACAATAACCGGCCGAAAACGCCGTTCTGGAGCTACCCCATGCTCGCTACCCTGGGTGTCATCACCATCCTGTGCCTGCTCACTGCCGTCATGAGCAAACGCCTGTCGCCACTGGTGGCCCTGATCGCCTTGCCGATCATCGCCGCGCTGCTCGGCGGTTTCGGCCTGCAAACCAGCGCCTTCATCATCACCGGCATCAAGAACGTCGCCCCCGTGGTGGGCATGTTTGTGTTCGCGATCCTGTTTTTTGGGATCATGACCGATGCCGGCATGCTGGATCCAATCATTGATCGCATCTTGCGCACGGTAGGGACGCGTCCTACAAGGATTGTCGTCGGTACCGCGACGCTGGCCCTGCTGGTGCACCTGGACGGCTCCGGCGCGGTGACCTTTCTGGTGACGGTGCCGGCGATGCTGCCGCTGTACACGCGGCTGGGGATTGATAAACGCATCCTCGCGTGTGTGGCGGCGATGGCGGCCGGGGTCAACTTCCTGCCGTGGACCGGTCCGGTACTGCGTTCCTCGGCGGCGCTGCATGTGCCGGTGGCGGACTTGTTCCAGCCGCTGATCCCGGTGCAGATCGTCGGCCTGGTCTTTGTATTCGCCTGTGCCTGGTGGCTGGGCCGCCGTGAAGAAAAACGCCTGGGGCTGGGCGCCGGTTCCAGCGTGGACGCTGTGCCGCAACGGGTGCTCAGCGAGGATGACATCGCCCTGCGTCGCCCGCGCTTGTTCTGGGTCAACCTGATCCTGACGGTACTGGTGATGGTGGTGATGATCGCCGGTTGGGTCGACCCGGTGGTGATGTTCATGCTCGGCACCGTGGTGGCGCTGTGCATCAACTACCCGAACGTCGACGCCCAGCGCGCGCGGATCGATGCCCACGCAAAAACCGCCCTGACCATGGCCAGCATCCTGCTCGCCGCCGGTGTGTTCACCGGCATCATGCAAGGCACTGGCATGCTCAAGGCCATCGCCGAAGTGGCGGTGGCGCAGATTCCGGCGGGCCATGGCAAGTTGATCCCGGCGGTGGTGGGTTTCCTATCGATGCCGTTGAGCATGCTGTTTGACCCTGACTCCTACTATTTCGGCGTGATGCCGGTGATCGCCGAAGTTGGCAAAGCCCTGGGCGTCGACCCGCTGCAAGTGGCCCAGGCCTCATTGCTGGGCGTGCACACCACCGGCTTCCCGGTCAGCCCGCTGACGCCCGCGACCTTCCTGTTGGTGGGCCTGTGCAAGATCGAACTGGCCGATCACCAGCGCTTCACCATCCCCTTTCTGTTTGCCGCGTCGGTGTTGATGACCCTGACGGCTTTGCTCCTGGGAGTGATTTGACATGAAAACCTTGCGCATCGGTTCCGGCGCCGGCTACTCCGGCGACCGTATCGAACCTGCGGTGGAACTGGCTGAACAGGGTGACCTGGATTACCTGGTGTTCGAATGCCTGGCTGAACGCACCATCGCCCTGGCGCAACAGGCGCGGATCAGCGATCCACAAGGCGGTTACGACCCGCTGTTGAGTGAGCGCATGCGCCGCGTGCTGCCCTTTGTCGGCCGGCCCGACGGGCGCCGGCGCTTGCGGGTGATCACCAATATGGGCGCGGCCAACCCGGTGGCGGCGGCGGTGGAAGTGCGCCGGATTGCCACTGAACTGGGGCTGAACCTCAAGGTGCTGGCGGTGATTGGCGATGACGTGCTTGATACGTTGCGGGGCCAGCCGGAGCAATTGCTCGACAACGGCCAGACCCTTGGCTCATTGGGCGACCGGCTGATTTCCGCGAACGCCTACCTGGGTGCCGAGGGCATTATCGACGCGTTGCGCGCCGATGCCGACGTGGTGATCACCGGCCGGGTGGCAGACCCTTCGTTGTTCCTGGCGCCGCAGATGTTCGAATTTGGCTGGGCTGCGGATGATTGGCAACGGCTTGGACGCGGCACGTTGGTGGGGCATTTGCTGGAGTGTGCGGGGCAGGTCAGCGGTGGCTATTTTGCCGATCCGGGTTTCAAGGACGTGGACGATCTGGCACGCCTGGGCTTTCCACTGGCCGAGATTGACGCAGACGGCGAGGCCTTGATCACCAAGGTCGCCGGCTCCGGCGGGCGGGTCAGCCGTGCCACGTGCACCGAACAATTGATCTACGAAGTGCACGACCCGGCGGCCTACCTCACACCGGACGTGTGCGCGGATTTTTCCCAAGTAGCGTTTACCGAAGAAGCCGTGGACCGAGTGCGTGCCCACGGCGCGAGCGGACGGCCACGTCCCGAAGCGTTGAAAGTCAGCGTCGGTTATCTGGACGGCTGGATAGGTGAGGGGCAGATTTCCTACGGCGGCCCGGGCGCGGTCGCTCGTGCGCAACTGGCTCGCGATGTAGTCCTGAAACGCTTGGAATTGACCGGCGTGCGCATGCAGGACGTGCGTGCCGAACTGATCGGCATCGACTCGTTGCACGGCCCGCGCAGCACGGTTGAACCGTGGGAAGTGCGCCTGCGCATTGCCGCCCGCTGCGAAGAACGCAGCGAAGCGGTGCGCGTCGGCAATGAAGTGGAAACCCTCTACACCAATGGCCCGTCCGGCGGCGGTGGTGCCAGCAAGAGCCTACGCCAGGTGGTGGCGGTGGCGTCGTTGCTGTTGCCCCGTAACGCGGTCAACCCGAGGATCGAGTCATGAAACTGCACACCCTGGCCCACTCCCGTACCGGCGATAAGGGCGACACCTCGAACATCTCGATCATTGCGTATCGGGCCGAGGACTATCCGCTGCTCTGCGAGCAATTGACGGCTGAGGTGGTGGCGGCATTTTTTGCGCCGTTGCTGGAAGCGGGCGCTGCACCGGTGCGGCGTTATGAGTTGCCCAATGTGCAGGCACTGAACTTCGTGTTGCCGGGCATCTTACGAGGTGGAGTGACGCGGTCGCTGGCGCTGGATGCCCATGGCAAGTGCCTGGGCTCAGCATTACTGGATCTTGATTTACGCCCCCTGTAGGAGCGAGCTTGCTCGCGAAAAACCTGAGAACCCCGCTGGGTGCCAGGCTTCCCGCGTTATCGTTTGCGACCTTCGCGAGCAAGCTCGCTCCTACAGGGGATGTGGACGGTTGTCAGACCGCCGCAAATCGCTTGTCCAGGTAATCGATGATCACCTTGGAGTCGTACATCCAGGTGGTCTGGCCGTTCTCTTCAATGCGCAGGCATGGCACCTTGATCTTGCCGCCTTGTTCCAGCAGGGTCTGGCGATCCTGTTCGTTGTTCTTCGCGTCCTTCAAGGCCACCGGCACGTTCAGGCGGTGCAGGGTGCGGCGGGTCTTCACGCAGAACGGGCAGGCGTGAAATTGATACAGGGTCAGGTCCTTGGCCGCTGCGTTCACCTGCGCCTGTTGTTCGGCAGGGCGCTGCTTTTTGCGCGGACGGGTCAGGAAGTCGCCGGCGATGATGACGTGGCCGAGGCCCACTCGAAGTGCTTTGACGAACATGGCTGAAACCTCTTGCCCTAGACTTAAGGGGCCGCAGCTTACCTGATTTTTCACAGGCGAAAAAAAACCGGCGATAAACGCCGGTTTTTCCAGGTGCTGCGTATTACTTGATCAGGCTGAGAAACTCGCTGCGGGTCGCCGCGTTTTCGCGGAACTCACCCAGCATCACCGACGTGATCATCGACGAATTCTGCTTCTCCACACCGCGCATCATCATGCACATGTGCTTGGCCTCGATCACCACTGCAACGCCGAGGGCGCCGGTGACCTGCTGGACCGCATCGGCGATCTGGCGGCTGAGGTTTTCCTGGATCTGCAGGCGGCGGGCATACATATCGACGATACGCGCGACCTTCGACAGGCCCAGCACTTTGCCGCTCGGGATATACGCGACGTGAGCCTTGCCGATAAACGGCAGCAGGTGGTGTTCGCACAGCGAGTACAACTCGATGTCCTTGACCAGCACCATTTCGCTGTTGTCAGAGCTGAACAAGGCACCGTTGGTGACTTCTTCGAGGGTCTGTTCATAACCGCGGCAGAGATACTGCATGGCCTTGGCGGCACGTTTTGGCGTGTCGAGCAGGCCCTCGCGGGAAACGTCCTCGCCGAGTTGGCCGAGAATCGCGGTGTAATTCTGTTCCAGGGACATGAAACTACCTAGTGGGATTTTCGCAAAGGGCAAGGGTACGGCGGCCAACACATCGCTGCAAGCCTGACGATGGCACTTGTTACTCGTCGCGGCCTTCCATCATGGTGCGCTTGAGCATCACATACACCGCGCCAGCGCCGCCGTGACGTGGCTGACATGAGGTAAAACCCAGCACCTGGGAGTGCTGGCGCAACCAGGTGTTGACGTGGCTTTTGATCATCGGCCGCTTGCCGTCCAGGCGCACGGCCTTGCCGTGGGTGACGCGCACGCAGCGGATTTCGAATTGGGTGGCTTCGGCGAGGAACGCCCAGAGGGTCTCGCGGGCTTTTTCGACAGTCATGCCGTGCAGGTCGAGGCTGCCTTCGAACGGGATCTGGCCGACCTTGAGCTTGCGCATCTGGCTTTCCTGCACGCCGTCGCGGGCCCACATCAGCTCGTCTTCGGGGCCTACGTCGATAACGAACTGATCCGACAGACCGTCCACCGTGGTGGCGTCCGTGCGCACGGTCGCCGCCTGGCGCAGCTTGGCGATCTGGGCGCGGTCGGTCTTGGGTTTGCCGGTGTCGGCGCGATCATGCTTGATCGGCTTGACGCCGCGCAGCTCGTTCTTGAATAGGGAAAAATCGTCGTCTTGCATGTCAGCCTCCGCGAAGGGCGGGCAGTTTACCTAATCGCGGCGGCTTGATGCGCAACAAACGCTATCGGCATGCCATCAGTCGTGCTTTTTCATCAGGTGTGAGGCGATGTTCAGTGACAGGGGCTGGCGCATGCGCCGACGGCAACGGCGCCACAGCCAGACGCCGAACCACAGCACCAACAGGCCGATGACCAACAGTATTGCAGAACCGCCAGGGCTGGCGTTCAGTTCGCCCAAGGCCGGTGAATGTCCAACCAAACCAGCGCCGCCGGCAATTGCCAGTAGTACGCCACCTATCGCCAACAGCGCGGCAAAGCCGGCGCCGATGCGCAGACGCCAGTTGCTCGGGCCCTTGGGGCGCAAGCGACGTGCATCAAAACCATCGGATATCTTCATTCCGACCTTTCCTCCAGGGTATCGGCCCTTCGACCGGAAGATACACAGGTTGTTCCGGGTACAGAGGCAATTGCAGCAAATGACAGGTATTTGCGGATGAGCGGGCGGCTACCCGCTCATCTGAGGTCGATCAGATCAGATCTATGGTCAAGGCGAGGGTGGCGAAGTTGTCGGCCATGATGGCCATTTCGGTCTGCTGCACATGGTCGGCGCTGAGGATACCGCCCTTGTACGGCAGGTCGCGGGTGGCGCAGGCGTCTTCTACCAGGGTGCAGCGAAAGCCCAGGTTCTTGGCCGCGCGCACGGTGGTGCTGACGCTGGAGTGGCTCATGAAGCCGCAGACGATCAGGTCCAGGGAACCGAGGTCTTGCAGGTGCTTCTCCAGGCCGGTGCCGTGGAACGCGCTGGGCAGCAGCTTGCCGATGATGGTCTCGTCGGCCTGGGGCTCGAGGCCTGGAATGAATTCACCGCGCTCGCCCTGGGGATCAAACAGCCCGCCGACTGTGCCCAGGTGGCGCACATGCACGATGGGGCGTCCGGCGTTGCGCGCGGCAGCGGCCAGTTGCTTGATATTTTCCACCGCCGCGTCCATGCCCGAGAGGGCGAGGGGACCGCTGAGGTATTCCTTCTGGGCGTCGATGATCACGAGGGTCGCATGGTTCAGGTTCGCCGCTGCGTAACCACGACCGCTGAGTTGAAACATCGTCTTTGGAACGGACATTCTGGGGCTCCTGTGAGTGGGGCTTTTGTGACATTGTCCTCCGGCTGAGCGCTTCTGTGAATCGCTACCATCGTAAGGTACGCCGTTGTTGGCGTGCAGCAATGTCAATAGGTCACTACGTTTAGGCAAAAACCGCGTTTAAGATGAAATCCGACGTGCGGCAAAGGGTTTTTTCGTACATCGTCGGTACAGCTTAAGGCTGTTAGAATCGCCGGTCGTTTTTTCCAGGAGCTTGCCCCCGTGATCACTTCTCGCCTGCGCACCTTGCGCGACCACATCCGATGGGCCGTCAGCCGTTTCCATGGAGAAGACCTGTTTTTTGGCCATGGCACCGACAACGCCTGGGACGAAGCCCGGCAACTGGTGCTCGGCGCCCTGCATCTGCCGTGGGAAATTGCCGACAGCTACCTCGATTGCAACCTGGAAGAAGAGGAAATCTCCCACGTGCAACGCCTGCTGCACCGCCGTATCCACGAGCGCGTGCCTACTGCGTACCTGTTGAAGGAAGCCTGGTTCTGCGGCATGTCGTTTATCGTTGATGAGCGTGTGCTGATTCCACGTTCACCGATTGGCGAACTGATCGAAAACCGCTTCGAACCGTGGCTTGGCGCGCCGCCAGCACGCATTCTGGACCTGTGTACCGGTTCCGGTTGCATCGGTATTGCCTGCGCCTACGAGTTTCAGGACGCCGAAGTAGTGCTGGGTGACCTGTCCTTTGAAGCCTTGGAAGTGGCCAACCAGAACATCGAGCGCCATGGCGTCGACGAGCGCGTCTACACCGTTCAGGGCGATGGCTTTGATGGTTTGCCGGGGCAGCGTTTTGACCTGATCGTGTCCAACCCGCCGTATGTCGATGCCGAAGACTTTGCCGACATGCCGGATGAATACCAGCATGAGCCGGAATTGGGCCTGGCTTGCGGGGATGACGGTTTGAACCTGGTTCGGCGGATGCTGGCCGAGGCGGCAGATCACTTGACCGAGAAAGGCTTGCTGATTGTCGAGGTGGGCAATAGCCAGGTTCACGTCGAGGCGCTGTACCCGGAAGTGGACTTTGCCTGGCTGGAGTTCCAGCGCGGTGGGCATGGCGTGTTCATGTTGACGGCTGAGCAGTGCCGGGCGCATCAGGCGGTGTTTGCCGCGAGGGTCTAAACCCTTCCAAGTGGGTAACGCGGTCAGTGTGGGAGCGAGCAAGCCCGCTCCCACATTTTGATCCGGTTTCAATTGATAAACCGGATTACCGATGCGTCGCAATCCAGATCAACAACCCCGCCTGAAACACGGTAAACGCCACCAGACACGTAATCGTAAAGCGCAACCCGCTGTCTTCGCGCTTGAACTTGGTGACCTTTTCCTCTTCCTTGCGCAGCTTCACTTCCTGTTCCGCCAGGTTCTGCTCGGCCTGTTGCAGCATCTGCGCCGCTTCCAGAATCTCCACGAACTGCAGCTTCTCCGTGTTCCAGCTGTCCAGCACATTGCTGACCTTGCCCGGTTGCACGTTGCCCTTCAAATGCTGGACATCGGCATACGCCACATCAAAGCCCTGGATTCGCAGGAAGTGATCCCGACGCAGGCGCGTGGCTTCGTTCAGTGCGTCCTTGTTAGCCAGGTCGACGCCATCAACGCGGTAGTGGGACCACTTCTTTTTCGCCCAGGCGGCGCCCTGGGCCACCAGGAAGCGGCCGATGCCGCGGTTCGCCGGTTCGATCTCCAGGCTGTTGCCCGGACCGAAATGCACCCGATGGGTAGCGTGATCAACCCAGATATCCAGGTGATTCTGTTCCCGACGCACCCGCTGGCCAGGCAATTGGATGACCATGCGCAGCAGGCTGTGATCCTTGTTGTTGCGTTCGGCCCAGCCGAACTGCACAAAGCGCAGGGGCCGCACGCCGGTGGCGCGGTCGGTGGCCAAAGGGGCCAGGCGCAGCATCTTGAAATGTTCGGCCTGTACCTCCGCCCACGGTAACGCGGCCGATGCGGCGGCCTCGGTGTCAGCTGCGGCGTCGGCGGTAGGTTCGGGTGTTGCTTCGGTGTTCGTCATTCGGCGCGATCCTGTCCAAGCTCTGCGGGCCGACAGGCTTTTTGCTGTCGACCCAGGGCTTATCGGCCGTTTTACTCAGGACTGGAGGGGGAATACTCGCTTAACTGGCGCGAAGTCCGTCGATAAAGCGAACCAGGCGTGTGCCCAGTTCTGCAGCCAGCGGCAACTGTGGGTCGTTGTAGGACTCCAATTGCTGCTTAACGTCATTGGGCACGATCCGCATCACGTGGTTCATGCCCTCGATCACCGTCAGCTCGGCGTCGGGCTTGGCCTTCTGCAATTGTTGCGCATCGGCCACGCCGACCTGCAGGTCATTGGTGCCCTGGACGATCAGGGCCGGCATCTTCAGTTTGGCAAATGCTGCCGAAGGATCGGCGCGGAACAGGCTGATCAGATAAGGCTGCACGCTGGGTCGGAAGATGCCCTCAAGCGGTGCAGGCACATCGGCATCCACCTGGCCGGCCTTGAGGTGATCGAGAATCTGGTTGCTGCGCAGTAATAGCGCGGGAGGCATGTGGTCGGCCAGTTGCTGGCGGATAACCTGGTCCACCGGGCGTGCACTGCCCGACAGGGAAATCACCCCGGCCGGATTCAACTGCGGGGCGGCGAGGGCGGCTACCAGCGCGCCTTCACTGTGGCCCAGCACAATCAACGGACCCATGCGCGGGTCGGCCTTGAGCAACTTGCCCCAGGCCACGGCGTCGGACACGTAGGCGTCAAGAGTCAGGTTGCGTTCATCGGGGGTGGCGGCAAGGCTGGCGGCTACACCGCGCTTGTCGTAGCGCACGCTGGCGATGTTGTGCCTGGCCAGCACCCAGGCCAGGCGCTTGAGGCTGTCGTTGCGTGCGCCGTCGGCGCTGTTGCCGTTGCGGTCGGTGGGCCCGGAGCCGGCGATGATCAGCACCACCGGCACTGGCTTGTCGGATTTGGGTAACAACAACGAGCCAAAGAGCTCGCCACTGCCGGTGTCCAGGCTGATAGGCCGTTGCAGCACGACAGGGGAGGCGGCGAAGCCAAGGCTGGAAAACAGGGTGAGGGTCAAAAGCAGAACTCGCAGCATCATCGCGCCATCATGAGGAAGGTGCCGGTTGGACCAATGTCTACCGGTAAGGTTTCGAGGATGAACTAGTCGGTTAGCCTGCGTATACTGGCCGCCTTAAGTTATTACGGTTGACTTGATTCAACTGATTTCACGGAGCGCCCTGCATGTCCGGCAATACCTACGGCAAGCTGTTCACTGTTACCACCGCGGGCGAAAGCCATGGCCCGGCGTTGGTCGCCATTGTCGACGGCTGCCCGCCGGGCCTCGAGTTGTCCCTGGAAGACCTGCAGCGTGACCTCGACCGCCGCAAGCCCGGTACCAGCCGCCATACCACCCAGCGCCAGGAAGCCGACGAAGTCGAAATCCTCTCCGGCGTGTTCGAAGGCCGCACCACCGGCTGTGCCATCGGCCTGCTGATCCGCAACACCGACCAGAAGTCCAAGGACTACTCGGCGATCAAAGACCTGTTCCGCCCGGCCCACGCCGACTACACCTACCACCACAAATACGGCGAGCGTGACTACCGTGGCGGTGGCCGCAGTTCGGCGCGGGAAACCGCGATGCGCGTGGCGGCCGGGGCGATCGCGAAGAAATTCCTGGCGACCCAGGGCATCGTGATCCGCGGCTACATGAGCCAGCTGGGCCCGATCCAAATCCCGTTCAAGACTTGGGACAGCGTCGAAGACAACGCTTTCTTCTGCCCAGACCCGGACAAAGTGCCGGAGCTGGAAGCCTATATGGACCAGTTGCGCCGTGACCAGGATTCCGTCGGCGCCAAGATCACCGTGGTCGCCGAAGGCGTGATGCCGGGCCTGGGCGAGCCGATTTTCGACCGCCTCGACGCCGAGCTGGCCCATGCGCTGATGAGCATCAACGCGGTCAAGGGCGTGGAAATCGGCGCCGGTTTCGACTGTGTGGCCCAGCGTGGCACCGAGCACCGTGACGAGATGACCCCGGAAGGTTTCCTCAGCAACAACGCCGGCGGCATTCTCGGCGGCATCTCCTCCGGCCAGCCGATTGTTGCGCACCTGGCCCTCAAGCCGACGTCCAGCATCACCACGCCGGGCCGCTCGATTGATGTGCACGGCAACCCGGTGGACGTGATCACCAAGGGTCGTCACGACCCGTGCGTCGGCATCCGTGCCACGCCGATTGCCGAAGCGATGATGGCGATTGTGTTGATGGACCACCTGCTGCGTCATCGTGGGCAAAACGCCGACGTAAAAGTCAGTACTCCGGTATTGGGCCAGCTGTGACCGTGTGTGGCGAGCGAGCTTGCTCGCGCTGGGCTGCGCAGCGGCCCCAAAGCCTGCAACCCGGTAGTACCTGGAGAACTGCGGCGCTTCTAGTGGGGGCGCTTCGCGCCCCAGCGCGAGAAAGCTCGCTCGCCACAAGTCACTTATGCTGACGCAAGGCCTTCCATACTGGCGACTCTCCAGCTTCTACCTGTTCTATTTCGCCCTGCTGGGGGCGACGGCGCCGTTCCTCGCGCTGTACTTCGATCACCTGGGGTTCTCCAGCGCGCGCATTGGCGAGCTGGTGGCCATCCCCATGTTGATGCGCTGCGTGGCCCCCAACCTGTGGGGCTGGCTGGGGGATTACACCGGCCGGCGCCTGGCCATCGTGCGCTTTGGCGCGGTGTGCACCCTGGTGAGTTTCTCGCTGATCTTTGTCAGCAAGACCTACGCCTGGCTGGCGCTGGTCATGGCCTTGCACGCGTTCTTCTGGCATGCGGTGCTGCCGCAGTTTGAAGTCATCACCCTCGCGCACCTGCAAGGCCAGACCTCGCGCTACAGCCAGGTACGGTTGTGGGGGTCCATCGGTTTTATCCTCACCGTGGTGATCATGGGCCGCCTGTTCGACTGGCTGAGCCTGGACATCTACCCGGTGGTGATCGTGGTGATCATGGCCGGCATCATCGGCGCGAGTCTCTGGGTGCCGAATGCGCAGCCGCCGGCACAGGGCAACCGCCTGGCCGGTGACGGCTTTTTGCGGCAACTGCGCAGCCCCGGCGTCCTCGCGTTTTATGCCTGCGTGGCGCTGATGCAAATGAGCCACGGCCCGTACTACACCTTCCTCACCCTGCACCTTGAACACCTCGGTTACAGCCGTGGCGTGATCGGCATGTTGTGGGCGCTGGGCGTGGTGGCGGAAGTCTTGATGTTCCTGGCCATGAGCCGGATTCTCACGCGCTTTTCGGTACGCCGGGTGCTGATGGCGAGTTTCCTGCTGGCGGCGCTGCGCTGGTTGCTGCTGGGCTCGTTCGCCGAATTCTTCTGGGTGCTGTTGTTGGCGCAGGTGATGCACGCGGCGACCTTTGGCAGTTTTCACGCGGCGGCCATCCAGTTCGTGCAACGCAGCTTTGGTGCTCGCCAGCAAGGGCAGGGCCAGGCACTGTATGCGGCACTGGCCGGTACCGGCGGTGCGCTGGGCGCACTCTATTCAGGTTACAGCTGGAACCTGCTGGGGCCGACCCTGACCTTCAGCATTGCCAGCGTCGCGGCCCTGGCCGCCGCCTTAATCATTGGCATTCGATTGCAAGAGGAGCGGCCATGAGCGGCTCCCGTGACAGAGGAAGAGTTTGATGAGCTATCTCGCGGTTTACCACGTCTCCACCCCCGACACCCCGA
Source organism: Pseudomonas sp. 32A (assembly GCF_052682255.1). Classification (NCBI taxonomy): domain Bacteria; kingdom Pseudomonadati; phylum Pseudomonadota; class Gammaproteobacteria; order Pseudomonadales; family Pseudomonadaceae; genus Pseudomonas; species Pseudomonas sp. 32A. The sequence goes on from NZ_JBQYLY010000001.1 coordinate 1,850,703, forward strand.
ACAAGGTCCTGACTCACCAGGACGATATTGCCTCGACCCTGGCCGAGCTGGGCGTGGGGTTTGACCGCTGGCAGGCCGCTACCCGGCTTGAGGCGGACGCCAGCGAGGTTGAGATCATCGCGGCCTATCAAGCGCCCATCGACACGCTGATGACCGAGCGCGGCTACACCACCGTAGATGTGATCCGCGTCAGCAACGATCACCCGCAAAAAGCCGAATTGCGCGCCGAGCGGCTGGACGAGCACCGCATGGCCCAAGACCACGTACGCTTCTTCGTCGCGGGCCGTGGGCTGTTTACCTTGCACATCGAAGACTATGTGTACGCGGTGTTCTGCGAGAAAAACGACCTGATCTCGGTGCCTGCCGGCATCAAACACTGGTTTGACATGGGCGAGACCCCACACTTTGTAGCGATACGCCTGTTCAGTGATCCTGAAGGGCTGGCGGTCAACCTGACCGGCGACGCGATCGCCGAGGGCTTTCCCCGGCTTGAGGACTAAGTGCGCCCGCCAATGCCTCCTGAATAGGGGGCATTTTTTTAAGTTCAATTCCTGCAGCTTGGAAATCACTGTAGGAACAAACTTTAAAGTTTGTGGGCAACAGCTGTTTATCCCTGGCCTTACTTAATATTTCCTCTCTTTGTGTAACTCTCCCTAGTCGAAATATTTACTCGCCTGTCAATAGGAGGAATCCGACTTCGGGCGTTACACGACCTATATGAAGAGAGAGGCCTGCATGAGCGGTACAGAGCCACAGGAGCAACCGTCCACGCACACTGATAACGCGCCGGTTGCCAGCCGCAAGACGCGTGCGATGTTGTCGGGTAAGCCCCTGACCCCAAAGGAACGGGAAATCCTGCATTGGGCGGTCGAGGGCAAGACGGTGTGGGAAATCAGCAGGATTCGCTCAATCTCACAGGCCACGGTGAAGTTTCACCTGCGCAACATCTACGGCAAGTTGCAGGTGACTAACCGCGTCCAGGCGGTCAATGAGGCGGTGAAGCAGGGATTGTGCAAATAAAAAAAGGCCGTGGTGCGCAACGGCACCACGACCTGTTCAAGTCCTGCATGTCAATCAAGCCGAATGGTAAGTCGGCAGGGCAAAGCGGTTCTGGCTCTGCAGCATCGAAATCTGTGGCAGGTCGCTGGCTTGTTCAGCCAGGTCGCGGCGAATGGCGCTGATGACCCACGTGAGTTGGTCGGCCGTGTGCAGTTGCTGATAAGAGATCGAACGTTTGATCTGCTTGCCTTCGCTGTTACGCAAGGTCAGCAGGATGCCGCCATCAGGACGGGCCTGGGTGGTGACGTCGAAATTGGAGAACACAGAAGAAAATTTATCTTGGATCAGGCTCATATCTATCAGCTCCGTTTGCTCATGTTTTGCAGCGTGGAGTGATAGGTGCAGTGATTGTGCCAGTATTGATCGTCTTAAAAAAACGTTATAAATCAGTAGTTTATAAATTTTTTAGATTTTCAGTTTCGTGCAATTTGCATGAATGGCCATCGTGCATCCTGCATTTTGCGGGGTTTTGCCAAGTGTTTCGCCGCGAGTGGGCGAGGCAGGTCTTCCATAGTGACCGCATTACCGGCCGGTAAATTCCTTTTCCTTTTGGGATACAAAACTTTTCAAATCCTGCGTGTACAGCCGAAGAATGGCTGGCGTATTTTCCTGCAAGGCATTCGGCGCCGGTCTTACGGTGCGAGGGGTGCCTGAGGGTCATACGAACAATAAGAAAAAGGACGTTCCCGCCATGAGCCACCCGCCGAGTGACATGATCACCTGGGGCAAGATGCTGCGTAAGGTGCCCACCATTGTGCGTGCCCTGCCGCGCCTGGTCCGCGGCATGCGCGCCGCCAACGTCACAGACCCTGCGCAACCGTGCGGCCTGGGCTGGACGTTCGAACAAGCCACTCAACGCAACCCCGATGGCGCCGCGCTGCTGTATGGCGACAGTGTGCTCAGTTACCGCCAGGCCAACCAGCAAGCCAACCGCATGGCCCATTACCTGCAACAGCAGGGCATCGGCAAGGGCGACGTGGTGGCCTTGTTTATCGAGAACCGCCCCGAGTTGTTGCTCAGCGTGCTGGCCGTGGCCAAGGTGGGCGGCATTTGCGCGATGCTCAATACCTCCCAAACCCAGTCCGCGCTGGTACACAGCCTGAACCTGGTGACGCCGGTGGCGATTGTCGTGGGGGCCGAGTTGGCAGGGGCCTACGAGGCCGTGCGCAGCCAGGTGACAATTGCGGCCGATAGAAGCTGGTTTATCGCCGATCAGCAGCACACCCATATGCCGCCGAATTACATAGACATGATGGCCGCCAGCGCCGATTGCCCGGTGGAAAACCCCACCAGCACCCAGCAAATCTACTTCAACGACCCTTGCTTCTATATCTACACCTCCGGCACCACCGGCTTGCCCAAGGCCGGTATTTTCAAGCACGGCCGCTGGATGAGGACCTCGGCCAGTTTCGGCACCATCGCCCTGGATATGGGCCCTGAAGATGTCGTCTATTGCACCTTGCCGCTGTATCACGCCACCGGGTTGTGCGTGTGCTGGGGTTCGGCAATTGCCGGGGCGTCGGGGTTTGCGATTCGCCGCAAGTTCAGCGCCAGCCAGTTCTGGGACGATGCGCGCCGGTTCAACGCGACCACCCTCGGTTACGTCGGCGAACTGTGCCGCTACCTGATCGACCAGCCCGTCAGCGAGCAGGACCGGGAGCACCGGGTGACGAAGATGATCGGCAACGGCTTGCGCCCTGGCGTCTGGGCTGAATTCAAGCAGCGCTTTGGCGTCGATCACATCTGCGAGCTGTACGCCGCCAGTGACGGCAATATCGGCTTCACCAACGTGCTGAATTTCGACAACACCATCGGCTTTTCCCTGATGCACTGGGCACTGGTGGACTACGCCCATGACAGCTGTGAGCCGATTCGCGGCGCCGACGGTTTCATGCGCGAAGTGCCGAAGGGCGGTCAGGGCCTGCTATTGGCCCGGATTGATGACAAGGCACCGTTCGACGGCTACACCGACCCCGAGAAAAATCGCAAGGTGGTGCTCAGCGATGTGTTCGAGAAGGGCGACCGCTATTTCAACACCGGCGACCTGTTGCGCAACATCGGCTTCGGTCATGCCCAATTTGTTGACCGGCTGGGAGACACCTATCGCTGGAAAGGTGAAAACGTCTCCACCACTGAAGTCGAAAACATCTTCCTGCAGCACCCGCAGATCTCCGAGGTGGTGGCCTACGGGGTTGAGATTGAAAACACCAATGGCCGCGCCGGCATGGCCGCCATCACACCCGCCGAATCCCTGGCCTCCCTGGACATGCGCGAGCTGCTGACGTTTGCCCATGGGCAACTGCCCACGTATGCAGTGCCGTTGTTCCTGCGGATCAAAGTGAAGATGGAAACCACCGGCACCTTCAAATACCAGAAGGTGAAACTCAAGGAGGAGGCGTTCGACCCGGAAAAGGCCGGCGATGACCCGATCTTCGCCTGGCTGCCGGGATCCGACAGCTACGTGCCGGTCACGGGCCAACTGCTGGCGGAAATCCGGGCGGGCAAGTTCCGTTATTGATTCTGCCTATCGCCGCTTTTGGGAAAAAAGGCATGACAGTGGGGAACTCCATCGCGAGACTGGGCGCCTTATGAAACACCAGACAAGGAGCCCCACATGTCAGACCAAGCCAAACAAATGACCGAAGACGAAGCCGCCGAATTTGCCGAGCAAGTGTTCGACGTAGCGCGCAAGGGCGATGCCGCGATGCTGGCTGCGCTGCTGGCCAAGGGCTTGCCGCCAAACCTGCGTAACCACAACGGCGATACGCTGTTGATGCTGTCTGCCTACCACGGCCATGTAGACGCGGTGAAAGTGCTGCTGGAATTCAAGGCCGACCCCCAGATTGCCAATGACAAGAACCAGCTGCCGATTGCCGGCGCGGCGTTCAAGGGCAACCTGCCGGTGGTCAAGGCGTTGATCGAAGGCGGTGCGTTGGTCGAAGGTGCCTCTTCTGATGGTCGTACCGCGTTGATGATGGCGGCGATGTTCAACCGTACCGAGATGGTGGATTACCTGATCAGCCAGGGCGCCAACCCCAAGGCCACCGACGCCCAGGGCGTGACCGCGCTGGCCGCCGCGCAGACCATGGGCGCAGTGGATACGGCGGCGCAGTTGCAAAAACTGGTGTAGGCTTTGCGCCCTCAAAATCAGCCCCGCCACAGGACCACCCCATGAAAACCGCACTCGTCGAACTCATCAGCAAAATCAGCTCCGGCTGCATGAGCGAACCCGAGATCGCCAAGGTGGCGGACGAAGCGGCCCAGGCCTACGCCGATCCTGAAGCTTTCCTGGCCGCCAATCCCGACATCAACTACGACGACACTTTCCCGATTCCCCTGGGCGAGTGGATCGTTGTCGGCAGCCTGCCCGAGACCGTTCTGTTCCAGGCCGACACCTACCTGGATCTGTTCGCCCAGATCGTCGCCTCGTTCGGCCCGGGCGTGGCGTTCAACCTCAAGCCCAAGCAACTGGCCAAAACCGAAGCCCTGACCGCGCTGAACCGCATCCAGATCCAGATGAGCGCGCTTAATCCGGAAAACGGCGGCTACGTGCTGGTCAACTTTAGCCAGTTGCTGGACGACGAGATCCAGGCGGTGCTGGTCTACGGCAATGACGTGCCACGGGTGCTGGAGTTGTGTGCCGAAGTCGGGATCAAGGGCGAACCGTCCCTGGAAGCCCTGCGGGTTGCGGTACACGTCTGAAATAAAACGGAACCCCTGGCCACGGCTGACTATCCTAAGCAGGCAAGCCCTCACTTAGGAGCGACACCATGGGTTCCACTTTTAATGGTCTGATCGGGTTGATCATCCTCGCGCTGGATATCTGGGCGATCATCAATGTGTTCAAAAGCGGCGCGAGTACCGGCGCCAAAGTGCTGTGGATCCTGCTGATCCTGCTGCTGCCGGTGTTGGGTTTGATCATCTGGGCGATCGCCGGGCCGCGCGGTAACGTGCGCATCTGAAGATCTGCAACGTAGACGTAGACGTAGACGTAGACGTAGACGTAGCAGCTGTCGAGCCCGAGCGAGGCTGCGTCTGCGGTGTGTCAGGCACACCGCGAACGCAGCCTCGCTCGGGCTCGACAGCTGCTACGGTTACTAGATCAACCAGCTGCCTTCCAGCTCCAGCAACTTCACCTTGTTTTCAATCCCGCCGCCAAATCCCACCAGTGTTCCATCGCTGCCCACCACACGGTGGCAGGGGATGACGATGGAAATCGGGTTGGCGCCATTGGCCGTGCCCACCGCGCGAATCGCCTTGGGATTTTTCAGGTACTGGGCCTGTTCGCCATAAGTCCAGGTGTGCCCATAGGGAATTCGCAACAACGCCTGCCACACTTGCTGCTGAAAGGGCGTGCCCACCGGCGCCAGTGTCAGATCAAACACTTCGCGCTTGCGTGCAAAATACTCATCCAGTTGCCGTCTTGCTGTATCCAACTCGTTAGTTGCCAGTGCCCAATCTGCCTGCACCGGGCATTGATGCACCTCCATATATAACAGGCGTAGACCGTGTTCATCGGCCGCGAGTAACAGCGGCCCGAGGGGGCTTGGGTGGTAGCAATAAAACATCATGGGCAATCCAAAAGGGCAGAGGGCCAAGATACGGCCCCAAGTTGCTCGCTACAATCCCGGCTGTTTTTTGTGTGTCGAGATATTCGCTGTACAAAATTTTCACATTCCATCCAAGACAATTCGCCGGCTATTTTCCCTGCCAGGATGCTCTAAGACGAGTCTCAAACCCTGGCCGGTATGAGTAATCAATGGCGTTGCCGGCGTTGATCGGGCACCATTTGCGCCATTGCGTTAACTGCCTGCCCCAGCTTGCCTGGGCGAGGGCGGGGCGCCGCTGTATTCATTCGCAACTTAAACTTCCAATGGGTCCTAAAACGACATGGCAAACCCGGACGCCCTGAATCAGCAGCGAGCTTCTAATCGCTTGCTGCAACCGACCGTCAAATCCCATCTGGCGTACACGCTGCTTTGTGCCTTGATCATGATGGTGATGTTCTCCCTGCTGCGCCTGGCGCTGCTGGTCTACAACCGCGAGATGATCCTCGACACGCCGGCCTCGACCTTCCTTGAAGCGTTCGGCAATGGCCTGCGCCTGGATATCCGCCTGGTGATGTACCTGCTGGTGCCGCTGCTGCTGGCCTTGTTCAGCGTGCGGGCCATGGCGGCGCGCGGGTTTTTCCGCTTGTGGCTGACGGTCGCGTCCAGCATCGCCCTGTTCCTGGGCCTGATGGAAATGGACTTCTACCGCGAATTCCACCAGCGCCTCAACGGCCTGGTCTTCCAGTATGTGAAGGAAGACCCGAAAACCGTGATGAGCATGCTCTGGTACGGTTTCCCGGTGGTGCGCTACCTGCTGGCCTGGGCCGTGGGTACGCTGATCCTGAGCATCGCCTTTAAAGGTGCCGACCGTGCAACGCGCCCACGTGGCCCGTTCAGCGGCGGCACCATTGGCACCCGCCAAGTGGCGCCGTGGTACACCCGCATCGCGGTGTTCGTGGTTTGCCTGCTGGTCGCCGTGGTCGCCATCCGTGGCACCCTGCGCCAGGGCCCGCCGCTGCGTTGGGGGGACGTGTACACCACCGACTCGAACTTCGCCAACCAGCTGGGCCTTAACGGTACCTTGTCGCTGATTGCGGCGGCGAAGTCGCGCTTCTCCGAAGAACGCTCGAACATCTGGAAAGCCACGCTGGAGCAGCCGTTGGCCACCCAGACCGTGCGCGACATGCTGGTGTTGCCAAGTGAAAAACTGGTAGACCCCGACACCGCTGCCGTGCGCCGTGACTTCACGCCGCCGGCCGAGAAAACCCTGCCGATCAAGAACGTCGTAGTGATCCTGATGGAAAGCTTCGCCGGTCACTCGGTGGGCGCCCTGGGCCGCCCGGGCAACATCACGCCGTACTTCGACAAACTGTCCAAGGAAGGCCTGCTGTTCGACCGCTTCTTCTCCAACGGCACCCACACCCACCAGGGTATGTTTGCCACCATGGCGTGCTTCCCGAACCTGCCGGGCTTCGAATACCTGATGCAGACCCCGGAAGGCAGCCACAAGCTGTCGGGCCTGCCGCAGTTGCTCAGCCATCGTGATTTCGACGACGTGTACGTCTACAACGGTGACTTCGCCTGGGATAACCAGTCGGGCTTCTTCAGTAACCAGGGCATGACCAACTTCATCGGGCGTAATGATTTCGTCAACCCGGTGTTCTCGGACCCGACCTGGGGCGTGTCCGACCAGGACATGTTCAACCGTGGCCTGGAAGAGTTGAAGGCCCGTGAAGGCGGCAAGCCGTTCTATGCGCTGCTGCAAACCCTGTCCAACCACACGCCGTACGCATTGCCGACGCCATTGCCGGTTGAGAAGGTCACCGACCGTGGCAGCCTCAACGAGCATCTGACGGCCATGCGCTACTCCGACTGGGCCCTGGGCCAGTTCTTTGAAAAGGCCCGCAAGGAGCCGTACTTCAAGGAAACCCTGTTCGTGATCGTGGGCGACCATGGCTTCGGCAACGAGCAGCAGATCACCGAAATGGACCTGGGCCGTTTCAACGTGCCGATGTTGATGATTGCACCGGGCATGCAGGAAAAGTTCGGCGAGCGTGACCACACCCTGGGCACTCAGATCGACATCGTGCCGACCATCATGGGCCGCCTGGGCGGTGACACCCTGCACCAGTGCTGGGGCCGTGACCTGCTCAACCTGCCGGAAGGCGACAAGGGCTTTGGCGTGATCAAGCCGTCGGGCAGCGACCAGACCGTCGCCTTGCTCACCGGTGACCGCGTATTGGTACTGCCCAAGGAAATGCCACCTAAGTTGTGGGAATACGAACTGGGCGCCAACCCGACCGGGAAGGTGATTCCAGAATCGCCGGACGAGGCTGTGCTGAAGCAGAAGCTCGAGTCGTTCCTGCAGACCGCTACCAAGAGCCTGCTGGACAACACCGCCGGTGTAGTGGACGGCAAGCCGGACTAAACACCCGCGCATAAAAAAAGAGGCCTTTTTAAGGCTAATGCCAGTCAGTTAAGCTGACTGGCATTTTTATTTCTGATCGGATACTTCGGTGATTTCAGCCGAATCGCCCGAGGATATACGCGCTCCTCACGTCGATGCGGCAGCACATAGTGCGGCGCTGAAGCATGAAGCTCGGCCAAATACTTGGGGATGTTCCCGGAACGGTCGGCGCAGACGCTGTTGATAAACCCCAGAATCGCCCAAGTGCAAGCGGTGAAGCTCATTTCGCTCGGATAAATGCCAGGACAGTGGCGACTCATTTCCACCATCTGATAACGCAACAAGTTGTAGCCCAACAATACGCCCCACAACTCTTGTTCGATCATCTCTGGCGTCTTGCTGCGCAGCGTATAACTGCTGTTGAGCAGCGTCTGTTTCATCTCTCGAAACCCTAGTTCGATCTCCCATCGCTGGCTGTACAGATCGACGATTTCGTCGGGCGGGAAGCGCAGCGGATCGCTCATCGAGGTCAGGATCTGACACATCTTGCCCTTTACGGTTTTGCTCAGCAGCCGTGCAGTCAGGCGCTCCGGCAGTCCCGGCCATTGCTTGCGCGCCTGCGGCGAGGTGCTCAGCGAAACCACCGCATCTTGACGCCCCAGACGCTGAATGACTTCGTACTGCGCACCTTTGCGCAGCGGCATCAGCCAATGTCGCTCGGTGCCCGCCTGCTGCCACTGATGCAGTAAACCCAAAGAATAAAAACCGCGATCAAACAGCGTCAGCGAGTGATCGGGCGTGGTTTCAATCAGCTTTTCCGCCAGTTTCATTTCGTTGCTGCGATAGCCATCAAAAGCACTGCCGATCAGCAAGTGACTGGTCAATTCCATTTGGCAAACCATACGCACCTGAGGAAAGCCCGTATCACCATGCTGATTGCTGGCGGAATCGTAACGCGCGCGGTTTTCGGCAGTATCGGGTGTTCGCCAGACGACGCCGTCGACGCCCAACAAACGCAAACCCGCCCACGTTGGGTGATCGGCCGCCTCATGCCAATTTTTCTGAGTCAGATCGAAGACCTGCCTTACCGCTTCGCTGCCCAATCTCTGACGGGCCTGGACTACGGCGCTGGGCGCCACCAGCGGACGCTGGCCCGGCAGCATGATGTTCATGCGACTAACCACATCCCATGCCGACATACGCCGGAAGAACGCCATGGAAATCACGCACCACAGCATCATTTCCAGCGGCAAGCGCCGCTTGCGCAGGGTCGCCACACCGGCCTGTTCAAGCGCCTGTTCGACCAAGGAAGGATCGAGCAAGGCATCCAATCCCTCGATGGCGTTGGGGGTAGAGGCGATGTTGTGGGTCAGTTCCAGTGCTCGAGCGAGACGCATAAAAAAATCCGATGCCAGTACGGCATCGGATTTTGATTTCTTGCGGCCAAAGGTCAAGCGAGAAGGCTTAACTGACTGGCATTAGCCTTTTTAAGGCCTCTTTTTTTTGCACGCTGGAACGCGTTATATCTTGCCGAGCAACAACAGAATCAACAGCACTACCAACACAGTACCGAGAATACCCGATGGCCCGTAACCCCAGTTACGTGAGTGAGGGAACACTGGAAGACCGCCGACCAGCAGGAGGATCAGAATAATGATAAGAATGAGGCTCATGTTTTGTTTTCCTTATTGTCTTCTGAAAAGACCTGTTATTTAACGGATAGGCCCGACAGCTGATACGGACGCCTTAATAACTCCGACCCCTGTGTTTGGCAGAAAATTCCGTGTTTTTTTAAAGCTTTTCGCTAACTAGCTTATTTCCTTTAACCGCGTTGCAAATAACTGTCCTTAGTTCAAATAAATGGAACTTGGCGGGTTTCCCGCTATCCGACCCGGCCCACGGTTTGCCCGGGGCATTCAGCAATCTGATGGTGCGTGGGTGCGGGAAAAACCTTCGCTACACTGCGGCTCACTTCTTCCGTGAACCACAAGGCTACTTTCCTATGCAAAATCGCATGATGATCACCGGCGCCGGTTCTGGCCTGGGTCGCGAAATCGCTCTGCGCTGGGCCCGCGAGGGTTGGCAGTTGGCCTTGTCGGACGTCAGCGAAGCAGGCCTGCAAGAAACCCTCAAGCTTGTACGCCAGGCCGGCGGTGACGGTTTCACCCAGCGTTGCGACGTGCGCGATTACAGCCAGCTCACCGCCTTCGCACAGGCCTGTGAGGAAAAGCTCGGCGGCATCGACGTGATCGTCAATAACGCCGGTGTGGCGTCGGGCGGGTTCTTCAGCGAACTGTCCCTGGAGGACTGGGACTGGCAGATCGCAATCAACCTGATGGGCGTGGTCAAGGGCTGCAAGGCCTTCCTGCCACTGCTGGAACAGAGCAAGGGCCGCATCATCAACATCGCCTCCATGGCCGCCCTGATGCAGGGCCCGGCCATGAGCAACTACAACGTGGCCAAGGCCGGCGTGGTGGCGCTTTCGGAAAGCCTGCTGGTGGAGCTTAAGCAGCAGGAGGTCGGAGTGCACGTGGTGTGCCCATCCTTCTTCCAGACCAACCTGCTGGACTCGTTCCGCGGGCCGACGCCGGCGATGAAGGCCCAGGTGGGCAAGCTGCTGGAAAGCTCGCCGATCACCGCCGCAGAAATCGCCGACTACATCTACCAGCAGGTGGCCGAAGGGCAATTCATGATCCTGCCCCACGAACAGGGGCGCATGGCCTGGGCACTGAAACAGAAGAACCCGCAGTTGCTGTATGACGAGATGACCGTGATGGCGGACAAGATGCGGGCCAAGGCTCAGTCCCTCAAAGCCTGAACATTGAGTTTAGTTCTGAGGCTCAATTCGCGATTTATCATCGCTTGTCTGTAAGGCAAATTACCCGCGCGTGTAAGGCATTCCTGTTTAACCTGAAGGCCATTGATGGTGATGGGCGGGGGGCGCATGGTCGGGGTTCGGTAACTTAAAAAGGACGAACCCCATGCTGGTATTAAGCCGCGCGGTAGGTGAAATAATTTCGGTGGGTGACCAGATCACTTTGCGCATTCTGGAAGTGAATGGCACTCAGGTGAAGCTGGGTGTGGAAGCGCCGGTGGGGGTCAATGTGCACCGGGCGGAGGTCTACCAGAAGATCCTCCGTCGCCAGGGGCAACAGGCCAACACCCATCCGGTGCCCGTGCCCAATCCTTGAGTGTCAGTCGAACAGATGCTTGGGCACGTCGTGTTTGAGCATCAACTGGCACTGCTCGCTCTCGGGGTCGAAGACAATCAGCGCCTGGCCTTTGGTCAGTGCCTGGCGTACCCGCAGCACCCGGGTTTCCAGGGGCGTTTCGTCACCATTGTCGGTGCCGTCGCGGGTCACGAAGTCTTCGATGAGGCGGGTCAGGGTATCGACTTCAAGTGCATCGTAGGGAATCAGCATACAGGCCTCGGCTAAGGAATCCCGGCGATGCTACTGCGCCGGGATCCCAGTTGCCAGTCTCAGGTTTTTTGACCCACCAGGCTGTCCACCGACGGCACGCGGGTATCGCTCTCCATTTGCGTGTCGTGTTCGATCTGGTGACTGAACCGGTCGAGGGAGCCTTTGGCCGGTTGTGCATCGCTGGCGAACACTGGCGGGCTTAGGATGTACGCGCCCAGCAGACGACTCAGCGCGGCGAGGCTGTCGATGTGCGTGCGCTCATAGCCATGGGTGGCATCGCAACCAAACGCCAGCAGCGCGGTGCGAATGTCATGGCCAGCGGTTACCGCCGAATGCGCATCGCTGAAGTAGTAGCGAAACAGGTCGCGGCGCACCGGCAACTCATTCTCCGCCGCCAGGCGCAGCAGGTGGCGGGACAGGTGATAGTCATACGGCCCGCCGGAGTCCTGCATCGCCACACTCACCGCGTGTTCGCTGGAGTGCTGCTCGTGGGCCACCGGTGCGATATCGATTCCGACGAATTCACTCACATCCCACGGCAAGGCCGCCGCCGCACCACTGCCGGTTTCTTCGGTGATGGTGAACAGCGGATGGCAGTCGATCAGCAGTGGTTGACCGCTGTCGACAATCGCCTTGAGCGCCGCCAGCAGTGCGGCAACCCCGGCTTTATCGTCCAGGTGACGGGCGCTGATATGCCCGCTCTCGGTGAACTCCGGCAGCGGGTCGAAGGCGACGAAATCGCCGACGCTGATACCCAGGGAATCGCAATCGGCACGGGTGGCGCAGTAGGCGTCCAGGCGCAGCTCGATGTGGTCCCAACTGATGGGCATTTCATCCACGGCGGTATTGAACGCGTGACCGGAGGCCATCAACGGCAACACGCTGCCACGAATCACGCCGTTATCGGTAAACAGGCTGACACGGCTGCCCTCGGCAAAGCGGCTGGACCAGCAGCCCACTGGCGCCAGGGTCAGGCGGCCGTTGTCCTTGATTGCCCGCACGGCGGCGCCGATGGTGTCCAGGTGCGCGGAAACGGCGCGGTCAGGGCTGTTTTTCTGGCCCTTGAGGGTGGCGCGGATGGTGCCGCGCCGGGTCATTTCAAACGGAATGCCCAGCTCTTCGAGGCGCTCGGCAACGTAGCGCACGATGGTGTCGGTAAACCCGGTGGGGCTGGGAATGGCGAGCATTTCCAGCAGCACTTTTTGCAGGTAAGCGAGATCCGGTTCGGGGATGGTTCGGGTCATAAAGACTCCTGATGAGTTGAGGATGATCGTTCCCATGCTCTGCGTGGGAATGCCTCATGGGACGCTCTGCGTCCGCTCTTGTGACGCGGAGCGTCACGGGCTGCGTTCCCACGCAGAGCGTGGGAACGATCATTCACGCCGTCGGTTGGCTATGGGGAAACAACAGGTCCACGAACTTTTCAGCCGTCGGCTGCGGTTCATGGTTGGCCAGCCCGGCCCGTTCGTTGGCTTCGATAAAGACGTAGTCCGGTTGGTCGGCGGCCGGCACCATCAGGTCCAGGCCCACCATGGGGATGTCCAGGGCCCGGGCGGCGCGCACGGCGGCGTCCACCAGGGTCGGGTGGAGGATGGCCGTCACGTCTTCCAGGCACCCACCGGTGTGCAGGTTGGCGGTACGCCGCACCGCCAGGCGTTCGCCTCGCGGCAGGATGCTGCTGTAGTCGTAGCCGGCGGCCTTCAGGGTGCGCTGGGTTTCAGCGTCCAGGGGGATTTTGCTTTCGCCATCGGTGGCGGCCTGGCGCCGACGACTCTGGGCCTCGATCAACGCGCCAATAGAGTGCTGACCATCGCCGGTGACTTCCGCCGGGCGGCGAATCGCGGCGGCGACCACTTCGAAACCGATCACCAGAATCCGCAGGTCGAGGCCTTCGTGGAAGCTTTCCAGCAGTACGCGCGAGTCGAACTGGCGGGCCGCTTCAATGGCTTTTTGCACGTCTTCAATGGTCTGCAAATCCACCGCCACGCCCTGGCCTTGTTCACCATCCAGCGGCTTGACCACGATGCGCTGGTGTTCGTCGAGAAACTCCAGGTTGTCATCGGCACTGCCGGCCAACTGCTGCTCCGGCAGCCTCAAGCCTGCAGCCTTGAGCGCCTTGTGGGTCAGGCTCTTGTCCTGGCACAGCGTCATGCTGATGGCGCTGGTCAGGTCGCTGAGGGATTCACGGCAGCGCACCCGGCGGCCACCGTGGCTCAAGGTGAACAGCCCGGCTTCGGCGTCGTCCACCTGCACGTCGATCCCGCGCCGATGAGCTTCCTCGACGATGATCCGCGCATAGGGATTGAACTCCGCTTGCGGGCCGGGGCCGAGGAACAGCGGCTGGTTGATGCCGTTCTTGCGCTTGATGGCGAAGGTGGTCAGCGCGCGAAAGCCGAGCTTGGCGTATAGACTTTTCGCCTGGCGGTTGTCGTGCAGCACCGACAGGTCGAGGTAGCTCAGGCCACGGCTCATGAAGTGTTCGATCAAGTGACGCACCAGCACTTCACCCACGCCGGGGCGGGTGCATTGCGGGTCCACCGCCAGGCACCAGAGGCTGCAGCCGTTCTCCGGGTCGTTGAAGGCTTTGTGGTGGTTCAGGCCCATCACGCTGCCGATCACAGCGCCGCTGTCTTCATCCTCGGCGAGCCAATACACCGGGCCGCCTTGATGACGTGGTGTCAGCAATGCCGGGTCCACCGGCAACATGCCGCGCCCCTGGTACAGCTGGTTCACCGCTTGCCAGTCTGTCTCGCTCTGCACCCGGCGAATCCGAAAGCCGCGAAATACCCGGGTTGCCGGGCGATAGTCGGTGAACCACAGGCGCAAGGTGTCGGACGGGTCGAGAAACAACTGCTGTGGATCAATCCCGAGGATCTGCTGTGGCGCTGCCACATACAACGCGATATCCCGTTCGCCGGGTTGCTCGTTGAGCAGCTCCAGGGCCAGGCTCGCCGGGTCCGGGAACGTGTGGCCGATCAGCAGCCGGCCCCAACCGCAATGCACGGCAATCGGTGTGGGGTCCAGTGCGCTGCCGTCTTCGGCTAAGCGGGCTTGCAGGCGCTCGTAGGAGGGCGCCTGGCCCCGCAGCAAGCGTTGGCTGTAAGCCGTGGCATGAGGTTTCATGAATCAGATTCCTTGTTCGCTGAGCCACAGGTTCAGCGCCGCCAGTTGCCACAGCTTGGAGCCGCGCAACGGGGTCAATTGGCCTTGGGGGTCGGTGAGCAGGCGGTCGAGCATCGCCGGGTTGAACAGGCCGCGATCCTGGCTGGGGTCCAGCAACAGGTCGCGCACCCAGTTCAAGGTGTCACCCTGCAAATGCTTGAGGCCGGGCACCGGGAAGTAGCCTTTTTTGCGGTCGATGACTTCGCTCGGGATCACCCGGCGCGCGGCTTCCTTGAGCACTTGCTTGCCGCCGTCCGGCAGTTTGAATTTGCCGGGCACGCGGGCCGACAGTTCCACCAGGCGATAGTCGAGAAACGGTGTGCGCGCTTCCAGGCCCCAGGCCATGGTCATGTTGTCGACGCGCTTGACCGGGTCGTCCACCAGCATCACGGTGCTGTCCAGGCGCAAGGCTTTGTCCACTGCGGCATCGGCGCCGGGCTGGGCGAAATGCTCGCGCACGAAGTCGCCGGCGGCGTCATTGGCGGTCAGCCATTTCGGCGCGACCGTGGCGGCGTAGTCGTCGTAGCTGCGGTCGAAGAACGCATCGCGGTACGCGGCATACGGATCGCTGGCGCCGTCCACTTGCGGGTACCAGTGGTAGCCGGCGAACAACTCGTCCGCGCCCTGACCGCTCTGCACCACTTTGCAGTGCTTGGCGACTTCCCGGGACAGCAGGTAGAAGGCGATGCAGTCATGGCTGACCATCGGCTCGCTCATGGCGCGGAACGCCGCCGGCAATTGCTCGATGATTTCGCTTTCGGCGATGCGCAGTTGGTGGTGCCGGGTGCCGTAATGCTTGGCGATCAAGTCCGAATACTGGAACTCATCGCCGCGTTCGCCACCGGCGTCTTCAAAACCGATGGAGAAGGTCGACAGGTCCTGCACGCCGACTTCGCGCAACAGGCCCACCAGCATGCTGGAGTCGACACCGCCGGAAAGCAGCACGCCTACGTCCACTGCCGCCCGCTGACGAATCGCCACGGCTTCGCGGGTGCTGTCGAGCACGCGGTCGGTCCAGTCTTCGAGGGTCAGGTTGGCTTCATCGGCGTGAGGGCCGTAGGGCAGGGTCCACCAGGTTTTCTGTTCAGTCTTGCCGTCGGCGTCGATGCGCATCCACGACGCGGGCGGCAGTTTTTCGATGCCCGCCAGCAAGGTGCGCGGCGCAGGCACCACGGCGTGGAAATTCAGGTAGTGATTGAGGGCCACCGGATCGAGGATCGGGTTGATATCGCCGCCCTTGAGCAGCGCCGGCAAGGCCGAAGCAAAACGCAGGCGCTGGCCGGTGCGCGACAGGTACAGCGGCTTCACGCCGAGGCGGTCACGGGCGATAAACAGGCGCTTAGCATCGCGCTCCCAGATGGCGAAGGCGAACATCCCGTTGAGCTTGGGCAACAAGGCTTCGCCCCAGGCGTGGTAGCCCTTGAGCAACACTTCGGTGTCGCCACCGGAATAGAAGGCGTAGCCCAGGGCTTCCAGCTCTTCACGCAATTCCGGGAAGTTATAGATCGCGCCGTTGAACGCCAGGGACAGGCCCAGTTGGGCGTCGACCATCGGTTGGGCAGAGCCGTCCGACAGGTCCATGATTTTCAGGCGTCGATGGCCCAGGGCAATCGGCCCTTGGGCATGGAAACCCCACGCGTCAGGACCGCGTGGCGCCAGGTGATGGGTGATTCGTTCCACCGCTGCCAAGTCGGCAGGTTGGTGATCGAAACGTAACTCTCCAGCTAATCCGCACATATTGCTTAGGGCCTTGTATTTGCTCGACCTAGGCGTATCTACCGTGATTCGTGCACCAATTTCGTACCGATCTTGGGTAAATCCAGCTTTTCAAGCACCGCGAAATCACTCGAGGAACTGATCCACTGGCGTAAGTTGAAAGCAGGACCTGAACGCTGTGTCCAAGTTGCGCAGCAATGAAGGCGGGATTCATTCCGGACACCAGGCACATCAGTTGCGTAAGTGTGCCTGGTGTCATACATCCGGCGATATCGCATTCCGATCTTGCGCAGTGCTGACAACCAATAACGCTTAGCTCCAGTTTCGGATCGGGTGTATAGCTCTGATCTGTCACCCGAACCGTCCGGCGCGAAAACGTAATCAGAGCGCGCCGCCGTATGTAGTCTGGCTTGTTCGAGTGCCTGCAAAGTCCGATCGTTCAATAAAACTTCCCGCGAGGCCTTCGTTTTGGTCCTCTCCCTGATCTTGCCGTACAGCCTGATACGGCACACCTTGGCGCGCCACTAGCGCGTATCAACCTCATTCGTCCGCCCCTTCGCGACTGAATGGGTCGATTTCACGCTTGGTCACGCGTGTCGGGGGGATAGAGTTGGCCGGGTTACCTGCGTTTCCACGGTTACTCCCCATCCCGCGCTCGCCCGAGGAGCAGCTGGCCGAATCACAGGCCTGTGCCTGGTCTCAGGATCTGCTGAAGTTCAAGCTAGCGATCCGGGAGACCCTGCTCCGTAACCTACGCGGCTAACTTCCTCGAGGACAACCCAACTGCTGACACCTTGTTGAAGACTCAGGACTAGAGGTATTGAGGTATGATTGAGCATGGTTTTTACGGAAAGTCTCAATGAAAAATATCGCTGTTGCGCTGCTGGTCGGTATCGCCTCCTACCCTGTATTCGCCGATACTCTTCCAGAGAGCATTGCCCATCACGTAGACATCATTACCGATGACTCAGTGCAACAGGCGAGCTCTTTGAGAGTTGTGAAGGATACGAAATCGGTCTCTGACGCGGTGTTTGCATACCACAGCACAAGTGGTCCTCTTGCGTCGGGATACGGATTCCACGCTCTCGACCTTGGAGATGGCGGCGGCGGTGGTGGAGCTATTGGTGGCGCTACAACACGATCTACAAATGCCGACGCCATCGTTGGGAACCGTCGTGAGTCGGGCCCCGGCAATGGTGTAATCGGAACTCGCTGGGAAAGAGGTAATGGATCAGGCGTCTACGGCCTAATGCGCGGCACTGGTTCTGGGAGCGGGGTAACCGGTTACAAGATCCTGAACGGCTCCGGTCATGGCGTCTACGGGAAGAACGAGTCTACCGATGGCGCAGGCGTTTACGGCGAGCGCATGAATGATGCTGGCCCAGGGTATGGTGTGCTTGGGTATGCCAAGGGGGCCACCGGCATAGACAATGCGTCAGTGGCTGGGCTTAAAAAGGATGGCGACTGGGGCTATTCAATCCTGGCCGACTCTCGCGGGCGCGACTCAGCGCTGAGAGCTTTCTCCGCGCGCAATGCCGCCAGGGCCATCGATTCTCTGACAGATGCCACCAATACCTCGCAGGTGTCGAACTCGTTTGTTCGGGCAAATGGGGTGTTCGGCACTGGATCCGCAGTTGTTGTTTCAGGTGGTGGGCTGCGTACAGGTCCCGTGGTTGCCTCCGCCTCCAGCGTTGAACCTAGCCAAGTGTCTACCGGCACTGAAGCCGTAACCGCACAGACAGTCAGCGTCAGTAATGCAGTAGCTGGATCGGATGAAGTGCGCGGCGTTAGCGCAACCGTCATGTCCACTGATGGCAAGCAGGCCGCCGGTTACCGGGCAATGGTTGGCGGACGCAATGATGCGAACTACGGCATCTACGCAAATGCCGTAGGCGGCAAGATCAACTATTCTGGCTACTTTGTTGGTGATGTCCAGGCTGGGCGCGTGATGACAGCTACCGACAGTCGCTTACAGGATGTTCACGGCGAAGTGGATTATGCAAAGAGCATGAAGCGAGTGCTGGCCAACAAGGTCTACGTATCTGACCGTTATGTCGTCTGGAAAGAGACCGATGCCAATGGCGTTGTAACCGAGAAGCGCCAGAAGATCGCCAGCAATGAAACTGGAAACCTCGCCCAGGACGTTCAGTCGACCAATCCGGATGCGGTCTCCGTAAACCCGGATGGCTATATGTCGGTGTCGGATCGAGAGGAACTGTATCAGTTGAAAGCCGCCGTAATTTACCTGACTCGACAGCTCCAAGAAAAAGGCATTGATGTAACGCCTAAATAAGACGAACCACATAGAAGGCTCGTCTTTCTTCGTCTGAGTTTCCGTCAGCCGTTCGACCAAGCTGAAAATGTCCGCCTGGATCTTGCGCAGCTGCACATTCAGCTCCTGGATCTCATTCATGAGCCTTGACGGGCTGCGGGCCCGTCAAGGTTCTCAGGATTTGCTTGTATTGCCGCGAATCAGGGCCCGCAGCGCGAAGCGATTGGGGTGGCAGGCTTCGCTGACACTGCGCGGCAGCGGCAGCGGCTCATCGTCGAGCCAGGCGGCTAAAAGCTCGGCGCAGAGTGGCGCGGTGACCAGTCCGCGTGAGCCATGGCCACTGTTGATATAGAGGCCGTGCAACCACGGGCAGGGCGCGTCAGGGATATGCCGGGCGTCTTTGCTGAGGGCGGCGTAGGTGTGATCAAACGCCTCGCGTTGCGCCAGCGGCCCGACGATCGGCAAGTAGTCCGGGCTGGTACAGCGGAACGCGGCGCGGCCTTCGAGCTGTTCGGGTGCCAGGCTGTCGGCGCCCAGGCGTTGCAGCAGGTCGAGGGAGATTTCCCGCAGCATCTCGAGGTTGCCCACGTGCTCGGCCACCGTAGGCGTAAGGTCGTCGCTCTTGAAGTCAAAGCTGGCGCCGAGGGTATGCTCGCCCAGGCGTGTCGGGGCGACGTAACCCTCGGCGCACACCACCGTGGCCAACGCCTGGCTTTGCGCTGTTTGCGGCAACCGGGTGATTTGCCCGCGGATACGTTTGAGGGGCAGGTCAGCGCTGAAGGAAAACCGCTTGATCTCGGCGGCACCGGCCAGCACTACCACGCTGGCCTGCGCCAGAACCTTATTGCCCTGCAGCGCCTGCCACTCACCGTCGACCTGTTTGAGCTCAAGGGCGTCGTGGTGCTGGAGCACCTCGATCAGCGGATGCCTGGCTTGCCACTGGCACAGCGCGAGCGGGTGGACCCAGCCGCCCTCGGGGAAGAACAAGCCCCCTTGCTCCAGGGTTATCCCGGCTCGCGCCTGGGCCTGCTCGTTATCCAGCAGGTGCAACAGGTCTGGAGCAAAAGCGCTGGCCAGCTGTGCCTGGCGCTCGGCTTCCTTGGCATTGAAGGCCAGTTGCAGCACGCCGCAGCCATCCCAGTCCACGCCACGTTGCAGATGCTCCAGCAGGCGCCGCGTATGGCCGAACCCGCTGAGAATCAACTGCGAAAGAGCCGTGCCATGGGCTGAAAGCTTGAGGTACAACACCCCTTGCGGGTTGCCGGAGGCCTCCTGTGCGAGCGCTGCATGGCGTTCCAGCAAGCTGACCCGCCAGCCGCGCGCCGCCAGGCTGGCTGCCGTGGCGCAACCGGCCAGGCCACCGCCGATGACGAGCGCGTGGCGTTCACCGGAAACGGCAGGCGGGCGCGCAAACCAGGGTTTCGCCGCGGCAGGCGCGGGCGTTTCAGCGGGCCAGCCGAGAAATTCACCGCGCAGGATTTCCCACTTGTGGCCGATGCCCGGGGTGCGCTTCATCTTGAATCCGGCTGCATTGATCAACCGGCGCACCCAGCCGGTGCTGGTAAAGGTGCTGATGGTCGAGCCCGGCGCCGCCAGGCGCGCCAGTTCGGCGAACAGCTCGGCGGTCCACATGTCCGGGTTTTTGGCCGGGGCGAATCCGTCGAGGAACCAGGCGTCGACCTGGGCGTCCAGCTGGGGCAATTGCTCCAGGGCATCGCCGATCAACAGCGTCAGGGTGACGCGACCGTTATCCAGCACCAGCCGCTGGAAGCCCTGATGGATCGCGATGTACTGCGCCAGCAGTTGTTCGGCGAACGCTGCAAGTTCCGGCCAGAGGGCGAGGGCGCGTTGCAGGTCGGCGTGGCTCAGCGGGTACTTTTCCACGCTGACAAAATGCAGGCGCGCGCCCGTTACCGCATGCTGTTCGAACAGTTGCCAGGCGCACAAAAAATTCAGGCCGGTGCCGAAGCCGGTCTCACCAATCACCAACCGCCCACCCACCGGCAGCGCAGCAAAACGTTCCTGCAAACGGTTCTGCTCGAGGAACACATAGCGGGTTTCTTCAAGGCCCGACTTGTCGGAGAAGTACACGTCGTCGAACACCCGCGAGTGCGGGCGACCTTGGTCATCCCAGTCGAGCTGGGCGTGGGATACGGGGTTCATGGGCGGCTCATAAAATACGGCAGGCAAAGGCAAGGCGGCCATTCTAGCTGATCAACAGGGGTGTCATTGATCCATGACAACCGGGTGTGGAATTTCCTCCGGCGCTGCACCGTCCAATCCGCTAGTCTTGCCTCATTCTGGAACGGAGCCGCCCATGTTCGAATCTGCCGAAATCGGTCACGCCATCGACAAAGACACCTACGACGCCGAAGTGCCGGCCTTGCGCGAAGCGCTGCTGGAAGTGCAGTACGAACTGCACCAGCAGAAGCGCTTCCCGGTGATCATCCTGATCAATGGCATCGAAGGCGCCGGCAAGGGTGAAACCGTCAAACTGCTGAATGAATGGATGGACCCGCGCCTGATCGAAGTACGCACTTTCGACCAGCAGACCGACGAAGAACTGGCCCGCCCTCCGGCCTGGCGCTACTGGCGCCAGCTGCCGGCGAAAGGTCGCATGGGGGTCTTTTTTGGTAACTGGTACAGCCAGATGCTGCAGAGCCGCGTCCATGGCGAGATCAAGGATGCGCGGCTCGACCAGGCCATCGCCGGTGCCGAGCGCCTGGAAAAGATGCTGTGTGACGAAGGCGCGCTGATCTTCAAGTTCTGGTTTCACCTCTCCAAGAAGCAAATGAAATCCCGGCTCAAGGCCTTGCAGGACGACCCGCTGCACAGCTGGCGCATCAGCCCGCTGGACTGGCAGCAGTCAAAGACCTACGACAAGTTTGTGCATTTCGGTGAGCGGATCCTGCGCCGCACCAGCCGTGACTATGCGCCGTGGTACGTGATCGAAGGTGTCGATGCGCATTACCGTGGGCTGACCGTTGGCAAGATCCTGCTGGAAGGCCTGCAAAATGCGTTGAAAGTGTCCAAGGCTAAACCCAGCGGCATGAACCCGGCGCCGCTGCCGTCGGCGGTTGACCAGATGAGCCTGCTGAACAGCCTGGACATGAGCCTGAGCCTTGAAAAGGACGATTACGAAGAACAACTGATCACCGAACAAGCGCGGTTCTCCGGGCTGATGCGTGACAAGCGCATGCGCAAGCACGCGTTGGTGACGGTATTCGAGGGCAACGACGCGGCGGGCAAGGGCGGCGCGATCCGCCGCGTGGCGGCCGCCCTCGACCCCCGGCAGTACCACATTGTACCGATTGCCGCGCCCAGCGAAGACGAACGCGCCCAGCCTTACCTGTGGCGTTTCTGGCAGAAAATTCCGGCGCGGGGCATGTTCACCGTGTTCGACCGCTCCTGGTACGGCCGGGTGCTGGTGGAGCGCATCGAAGGCTTCTGCACGCCGACGGACTGGATGCGCGCCTATGGCGAGATCAACGACTTCGAAGAGCAACTGCGCGACGCCGGGGTGATCGTGGTCAAGTTCTGGCTGGCGATCGACAAGCAGACGCAGCTGGAGCGGTTCCAGGCCCGCGAGGAAATCCCGTTCAAACGCTTCAAGATCACCGAGGACGACTGGCGCAATCGCGATAAGTGGGACGACTACCGGGCGGCGGTGGGTGACATGGTGGACCGCACCAGCACCGAGATTGCCCCGTGGACGCTGGTCGAGGCGAATGACAAGCGCTGGGCGCGGGTGAAGGTGTTGCGCACCATCAACCGGGCACTGGAGGAAGCGTTCGACAAGACAGACAAGCATGACAAGAAGGGCAAGAAGAAGTAACGCCATGCTTTTGCATACGCGGGATGAATGATTGTCGCGGTTGAAGAGGGCGGGATCTATGCTCGATCCATCTCTCAACAACCCCAACAATAGAGGTAGCCCATGCGTGAAGTAGTGATCGTCGACAGCGTGCGAACCGGCCTGGCCAAGTCCTTTCGCGGCAAGTTCAACCAGACCCGTCCCGATGACATGGCTGCCCATTGCGTCAACGCGCTGCTGACCCGCAACGGCATCGACCCGGCCACGGTCGAGGATTGCATCGTCGGTGCCGGCTCCAACGAAGGTGCCCAGGGCTACAACATTGGCCGCAATGTGGCGGTGTTGTCGCAACTGGGCACCGGCACGGCGGGCATGACCCTTAACCGTTTCTGTTCCTCGGGCTTGCAGGCAATCGCCATTGCGGCCAACCAGATTGCTTCCGGTTGCAGCGACATCATCGTGGCCGGCGGGGTTGAATCCATCAGCTTGACCATGAAAAGTGTGAACACCGATAACCTGATCAATCCGTTGCTCAAGGAGCAGGTGCCGGGTATTTATTTCCCTATGGGGCAGACTGCGGAAATTGTTGCGCGGCGGTATCACGTGAGTCGTGAAGAGCAGGATCTGTATGCGCTGCAAAGCCAGCAGCGTACGGCTCAGGCCCAGGCTGACGGGTTGTTTGATGATGAAATCGTGCCGATGGCGGTGAAGTATAAGGTTGAGGACAAGAACACCGGCGCGGTGCAGGTGTTGGACGGGGTGGTGGACCGTGATGACTGCAATCGTCCGGATACCACCTTGGCCAGTCTTGCGGGGTTGAAGCCGGTGTTTGCCGAGGATGGGTCGGTGACGGCGGGGAATTCGTCGCAGTTGTCTGATGGGGCTTCCATGACACTGGTGATGAGCCTGGAGAAAGCGCTGGAACTGGGGCTGAAGCCTAAGGCGTTTTTCCGCGGGTTTACGGTGGCGGGGTGTGAGCCGGATGAGATGGGGATTGGGCCGGTGTTTTCGGTGCCCAAGTTGCTTAAGGCTCGCGGGCTGGCGGTGGCGGATATTGATTTGTGGGAACTGAATGAGGCGTTTGCTTCGCAGTGTCTGTATGCGCGTAATCGGCTGGAAATTGATAACGCCAAGTACAACGTCAACGGTGGGTCGATTTCCATCGGGCATCCGTTTGGGATGACGGGGTCGCGGCAGGTGGGGCATCTGGTGCGTGAGTTGCAGCGGCGTCAGTTGCGTTACGGCATTGTCACTATGTGCGTTGGGGGTGGGATGGGGGCTACTGGGTTGTTTGAGGCGGTGCGGTAGGTTGGGGGTATATCCGTTATTTAGGTAACGGCGGCTTATGGTTTCGCTCTTACAGCGACTCACTTTGGAAAAGCCCCAAAGTAAGCAAAGGGCTCTGCCCCGCCTGTCGGCACCTCGCTGTGGCTCGGCGTTCCCTCACTCCGGCATTGCTCCGCGGGCCGCCGCGACGGGCCATCCATGGCCCGGCGCGGCTAAACCGGCGTCCTGCCGGTTTACCCGCTCCGCAATACCTGCGTTCGGCCTCGGGCTTATTGGGGCAGTCAGATCAAGATCAAAAGCAAAAGCACAGCGGCCTACCGGCCGGCTTGAGTGTTGAAAAGCAAAAGCAAAAACCAGAGCGAAAACAAAGCTGCTTTTCTGTGGGAGCGGGCTTGCTCGCGAAAAACCTGAGAGCGCCGCGTTCATCCAGAATGCCCGCGTCATCGTTAACGACCTTCGCGAGCAAGCCCGCTCCCACATTTGGACCGTGCCCGCTTTAGATTTTGATTTTGCTCTTCAACACTCAAGCCGGCCGGTAGGCCGCTGTGCTCTTGCTTTTGATCTTGATCTTGATCTTAGGCGCCCCGTTAAACCACGCTGGCCGAACGCAGGCTTTGGAGCGTGGGTAACCTGGCAGGACGCCAGGTTAGCCGCGCTGGGCCAAGGATGGCCCAGCGCGGCGGCCCACGGTCCAAAGCCGGAGTGAGGGCACACCGAGCCCAGGCGAGGTGCCGAGTGGTGGGGCAAGAGCCTTTTGGTTACTTTTGGGCTCCTTTCAAAAGTGACCCGCTGTAAGAGCGGAACCCATACAAGCCATCACCCAAAAAACGGATATACACCCACCCCCCGCGTCCCCCTAGAATGCACCTCCTCCACCTCAGGCATTCGGGGCATTCATGCACATCTCATCAGGCCGTTGGGTCTACGGTTTATCCCTGGCCCTGCTGACCGCGCTGCTCTGGGGCATTCTGCCGATCAAACTCAAACAGGTCTTGCAGGTGATGGACCCCGTCACCGTCACCTGGTTTCGCCTGGTGGTCTCCGGCAGTTGCCTGTTCGTCTACCTCGCGGCAGTCAGACGCCTGCCCAGTTGGCGCTCCCTTGGCCCCAAAGGCGCCTGGCTGGTAGCAATCGCCGTGTGCGGCCTGATGGGCAACTACGTGCTCTACCTCGTGGGCCTGAAACTGCTAAGCCCCGGCACCGCGCAATTGGTGGTGCAGGTGGGCCCGATCTTCCTGATGATCGCCAGCGTCTTCGTGTTCAAGGAACGCTTCAGCCTCGGCCAGGGCGTGGGCCTGCTGGTACTGATCATCGGCTTCGGCCTGTTCTTCAACCAGCGCCTGACCGAACTCCTGACCTCCCTGGGCAGCTACACCGCCGGCGTACTGACGATCCTCCTGGCCACCACCATCTGGACCTTCTACGCCCTGGGCCAGAAGCAGTTGTTGACCGTGTGGAATTCGTTGCAGGTGATGATGGTGATCTACCTGTGCTGTGCGCTCTTGCTGACGCCATGGGCGCACCCGATGGAAGCGCTGCAACTGAGCCCGCTGCAAGGCTGGCTGCTGCTGGCCTGCTGCTTCAATACGCTGATTGCCTACGGCGCATTCGCCGAAGCCCTGGCCCACTGGGAAGCCTCGCGCGTCAGCGCCACCCTGGCGCTGACGCCATTGGTGACCTTCGTCGCGGTGGCCGTGGCGGCGTGGATGTGGCCCGACTACGTGCACGCCGAAGACATCAATGCCCTCGGCTACGGCGGGGCCGTGCTGGTGGTGCTGGGTTCCGCAACGGTGGCGCTGGCGCCATCGTTGTTCGCCGGGCTCAAGGCCCGGCGTGCGCGGTTGGCGTCTTAATGACCGGCTTCCAGCATGTTTTCCGGACGCACCCACTGGTCGAACTCTTCATCCGTGAGATAGCCCAGCTCGAGCGCCGCTTCTCGTAAGGTCAGCCCTTCGGCATAAGCCTTCTTGGCAATCTCGGCGGACTTGTCGTAGCCGATGTGCGGGTTCAGCGCAGTCACCAACATCAGGCCACGCTCAAGGTGCGCGGCCATTTGTTCGGCGTCGGGTTCGAGGCCGGCGATGCAGTGCTCCTGGAAGTTGCTGCAACCGTCAGCCAGCAGGCGGATCGACTCCAGCAGGTTGTGGATGATCACCGGCTTGTACACGTTCAGCTGCAAATGGCCCTGGCTGGCGGCGAAACCGATGGTCACGTCGTTGCCCAGCACCTGGCAGGCCAGCATCGACAGGGCTTCGCATTGGGTCGGGTTGACCTTGCCGGGCATGATCGAGCTGCCCGGTTCATTCGCCGGCAACTTGACTTCCGCCAGCCCGGCACGCGGGCCGGAGCCCAGCAGGCGCAGGTCGTTGGCGATTTTCATCAGTGCCACGGCCAGGGTTTTCAGGGCGCCGTGCAAGGTGGTCAACGGCTCATGGCCGGACAGCGCGGCGAATTTGTTCGGCGCGGTGACAAACGGCAGGCCCGACAGCGCGGCCAATTCCGCGGCAATCGCTTCGCCAAAACCGTGAGGCGAGTTGAGCCCGGTGCCGACGGCGGTGCCGCCCTGGGCCAGTTCGCAGACGGCGGGCAGGGCGCTGCGGATCGCGCGTTCGGCGTAATCCAGTTGCGCTATAAAGGCTGAAACTTCCTGGCCGAAGGTAATCGGCGTGGCGTCCATCATGTGGGTGCGGCCGGTTTTCACCAGCTTCATGTGGCGCGCCGACAACTCTGCCAGGCCGCCGGACAGTTCACGGATGGCCGGTAACAGCTTCTCGGTGACCGCCTGCACAGCAGCGATGCTCATGGCGGTAGGGAAGCAGTCGTTGGAGCTCTGGGAGCGGTTCACGTGGTCATTGGGGTGAACCGGGCTCTTGCCGCCACGGGGCCTGCCCGCCAGCTCGTTGGCACGGCCGGCGATCACTTCGTTGGCGTTCATGTTGCTCTGGGTGCCGCTGCCGGTCTGCCACACCACCAGGGGGAACTGGTCGTCGTGTTCGCCAGCGAGCACTTCGTCGGCAGCCTGTTCGATCAGCCGGGCGATGTCGGCGGGCAGGTCGCCATTGCGGTCGTTGACCCGGGCCGCAGCCTTCTTGATCAGGGCCAGGGCGTGCAACACAGCCAGGGGCATGCGCTGGTCGCCGATGGCGAAGTTCACCAGCGAGCGTTGGGTCTGCGCACCCCAGTAAGCGTCATCCGGGACTTGCACTTCTCCCAGGCTGTCGGTTTCGATACGGCTCATCGGGCACACTCCTTCAGGTTCGTTTGCGCAGTTTAGGCCGTGATGGACCTTGAGGGTTCCATTAAAGACTTTTCATCGGATTATGTACCGCAAAACCAGGCCCCATAAGGCGTGGGGTTGAGCCGCGGCGTTTT
Source organism: Pseudomonas sp. 32A (assembly GCF_052682255.1). Lineage (NCBI taxonomy): Bacteria > Pseudomonadati > Pseudomonadota > Gammaproteobacteria > Pseudomonadales > Pseudomonadaceae > Pseudomonas > Pseudomonas sp. 32A. The sequence goes on from NZ_JBQYLY010000001.1 coordinate 1,877,764, forward strand.
TTAGGCGCAGAATGGGCGCCCTTGGGGTCTTACCTCGCCTGCTAGAAAAGGAAACTCGATGACTCGTCTTCGTGCCATCTGTACCGCGGTTGCTCTGGTATGTGCCAGCGGCCAGGTTTTTGCCGATACCGCCAGCCACAACGCCAGTGCCGAAGCCTTCCTTACCCTGGCCCATGCCGACAAGCTGGGTACCCCGGTGTACATGCAAGTGCAGCAAATGTTCGCTCAGCGTTTCGAGCAGACCAAGGCGCCTGCTTCCAAGCAAACCGTTCTGGACACCTACCAGGCCAAGGCCAACACCGCCCTGGACCAGGCCATTGGCTGGAACAAGCTCAAGCCGGACATGATCAAGCTGTACACCAGTAACTTCAGCGAATCCGAGCTCAAGGACCTGGTTGCGTTCTACCAGTCGCCATTGGGTAAGAAAGTCCTGGAAAAAATGCCTCAGCTGACCCAGCAATCGGCCCAGATGACCCAGGCCAAGCTGGAAAGCGCGGTACCGGTGGTGAACAAGCTGCTGGAAGACATGACCAACGAGCTGACGCCAAAAGCCCCGGCCCCGGCCAAGAAGAAGTAAACAGGAATGACCATGCAACAGCGTATCGAATCGGCACTCGTCGCCCTGAGCCCGGAACACTTGAGCGTGCTGGATGAAAGCCATATGCACAGCCGTGGGTTGCAGACCCACTTCAAGGCCGTGCTGGTCAGCCAGCAGTTCGAGGGGCTCAACCGCGTCAAGCGCCACCAGAAGGTCTATGCCACCCTGGGTGACCTGATGAGCGAATTCCATGCGTTGGCGCTGCATACCTACACGCCTGAAGAATGGGCGAAAATCGACGCAGCCCCGGCCTCGCCGACCTGCGCCGGCGGACATTGATGGGTATCGACTGAACTCCCCTGTAGGAGCGAGCTCGCTCGCGAAAAACCTGAGAGCGCCGTTGGGTTTCAGGTGTTCCGCGTCACCGTTGACGTCCTTCGCGAGCAAGCTCGCTCCTACAGTTAACGGTTTATCCCTGATAGAATCCGCAACGCGCCGCTTAGTCGGCGCGTTTTTTTTGCATCCGGTTCACCCTTTACGAGGGTAGCCACCTGGAGAGAACACCCATGACTCAACCGATTGTCGTGGCGGCACTGTATAAGTTCGTCACCCTCGAAGACTACGTCGCCCTGCGCGAGCCACTGCTGCAGGCGATGGTCGACAACGGCATCAAAGGCACCTTGCTGATCGCCGAAGAAGGCATCAACGGCACCGTTTCCGGCAGCCGCGAAGGCATTGATGGCTTGATGGCCTGGCTCAAGAACGACCCACGCATGGACGACATCGACCACAAAGAGTCGTACTGCGACGAGCAGCCGTTCTACCGCACCAAGGTCAAGCTCAAGAAAGAGATCGTGACCCTGGGCGTCGAAGGCGTCGACCCGAACAAAAAAGTCGGCACCTACGTCAATCCGCAAGACTGGAATGCGCTGATCAGCGACCCGGAAGTGCTGCTGATCGATACCCGCAACGACTACGAAGTGTCCATCGGCACCTTTGAAGGCGCGATCGACCCGAAAACCACCAGCTTTCGCGAATTTCCCGACTACATCAAAGCCAACTTCGACCCGGCCAAGCACAAGAAAGTCGCCATGTTCTGCACCGGCGGCATTCGTTGCGAAAAAGCCTCGAGCTATATGCTCAGCGAAGGGTTTGACGAGGTGTACCACCTCAAGGGCGGCATCCTGAAGTACCTCGAAGAGGTGCCGCAGGAAGAAACCAAATGGCAGGGCGACTGCTTTGTGTTCGACAATCGCGTGACCGTGCGCCACGACTTGAGCGAAGGCGACTACGATCAATGTCATGCCTGCCGCACACCCGTCAGCGTCGAAGACCGTGCATCCGAACACTATGTGGCCGGCATCAGTTGCCCGCATTGCTGGGATAAGCTTTCCGAGAAGACCCGTCGCAGCGCGATCGACCGGCAGAAGCAGATTGAACTGGCCAAGGCCCGCAACCTGCCGCACCCGATTGGCTACAACTACAAGCAATCCCCATCCTCCGAGGCCTGAGCCATGTCTGCACGCCTGCTCTATGTAATGGATCCGATGTGTTCATGGTGCTGGGGGTTCGCTCCAGTGGCCAAGGCGCTGGTTGAGCAGGCCCAGGCCGCAGGCGTGGAGCTGCACCTGGTGGTGGGCGGTCTGCGCACCGGCAGTGGCGCAGCGCTGGAGCCGACCACCCGGCGCTACATTCTTGAGCACTGGCAGGCGGTCACCGACGCCACCGGCCAGCCGTTCAAGCGGGAGGGCGCGTTGCCTGACGGATTTGTCTACGACACCGAGCCGGCTTGCCGCGCGGTGGTCACGGCCCGCAGCCTGGCGCCGGATTGCGCGTGGAAACTGCTGGGCCTGATCCAGCAGGCGTTTTACGTCGAAGGGCGCGACGTGACCCGCGCCGATGTGCTGGTGGAGTTGGCCGAGACGGCCGGCGTGCCGCGTATCGAATTCGCCGAAGCCTTCGACCGGGCCGATCAGCACGCGGCCACTGCGGCGGATTTCACCTGGGTTCAGGATTTGGGCATCGCCGGGTTCCCGACTTTGCTGGCTGAGCGTAATGGGCAGTTGGCGCTGCTGACCAACGGTTATCAGCCGCTGTCCGAGTTGTCGCCGCTGCTGAGTCGCTGGCTGGAGCGAGCTGCCTGTGCATGATCAGCCCGATCCCGTTGAACAACCCAAGCGCGTCGACCGGCTGACCTGGGCGGAAGTCCGCCGCCTGGCCCTGCATCACAAAAAATCCCTGTGGATCGCCAATGGGGTCGCCGTGCTGGCGACCCTGTGCAGCGTGCCGATCCCGTTGCTGTTGCCGTTGCTGGTGGACGAAGTACTGCTGGGCCACGGCGATGCGGCACTGAAAGTGATGAACCACGCGCTGCCCCTGGGTTGGCAGAAGGCCGCCGGCTATATCGGCCTGATGCTGCTGGTGACCCTGCTGCTGCGGTGCGGCGCCCTGGTGTTCAACGTGTTGCAGGCGCGGTTGTTTGCGCGGCTGGCCAAGGACATTGTCTATCGCATTCGCGTACGGCTGATCGAGCGCCTCAAGCGCATTTCCCTCAGCGAATACGAAAGCCTGGGTAGCGGCACGGTGACCACGCACCTGGTCACCGACCTGGATACGGTGGACAAATTCGTCGGCGAGACCCTCAGCCGATTCCTGGTGGCGATGCTCACGCTGGTGGGCACCTCCGGGATCCTGATGTGGATGCACTGGAAGCTGGCGCTGTTGATCCTGCTGTTCAACCCGTTGGTGATCTACGCCACGGTGCAACTGGGCAAACGGGTCAAGCACCTGAAGAAGCTGGAAAACGACAGCACCTCGCGGTTCACCCAGGCCCTCACCGAAACCCTCGATGCGATCCAGGAAGTGCGCGCCGGCAACCGCCAGGGCTTTTTCCTCGGGCGCCTGGGCCAGCGCGCCCAGGAAGTGCGGGACTTTGCCGTCAATTCCCAGTGGAAAAGCGACGCCTCCAGCCGCGCCAGTGGCTTGCTGTTCCAGTTCGGTATCGACATCTTCCGCGCGGCGGCGATGCTGACGGTGCTGTTTTCCGACCTGTCCATCGGCCAGATGCTCGCGGTGTTCAGCTACCTGTGGTTCATGATCAGCCCGGTGGAACAACTGTTGAACCTGCAATACGCCTACTACGCGGCGGGCGGGGCGCTGACGCGGATCAACGAACTGCTGGCCCGCGCCGACGAACCGCAATACGCGGGCGGTGCCGATCCGTTTACCGGGCGTGAGACCGTCGGCATCGAAGTGCGTGGCCTGAATTTCGGCTACGGCGAAGAACTGGTGCTCGACCAGTTGAACCTGAACATTGCCCCGGGTGAAAAAGTCGCGATTGTCGGCGCCAGCGGCGGCGGCAAGAGTACCCTGGTGCAACTGTTGCTCGGGCTGTATACGCCGCAGGCGGGCAGCATTCGTTTTGGTGGCTTGACCCAGCAGGAAATCGGTCTGGAGACGATTCGCGAGAATGTCTCCGTGGTGCTGCAACACCCGGCGCTCTTCAACGATACGGTGCGCGCCAACCTGACCATGGGCCGCGAACGCAGTGACCAGGCCTGCTGGCAGGCGCTGGAAATTGCCCAGCTGGATGCGACTGTCAGGGCACTGCCGTTGGGCCTGGACAGCGTGGTCGGGCGCTCTGGCGTACGCTTCTCCGGCGGCCAGCGTCAGCGCCTGGCCATTGCACGGATGGTGCTGGCGGAGCCAAAAGTGGTAATACTCGACGAAGCCACCTCGGCCCTGGATGCGGCAACCGAATACAACCTGCACCAGGCGCTGGCGCGGTTTCTCAGTGGCCGTACCACCTTGATCATCGCCCACAGGCTGTCGGCGGTGAAACAGGCGGATCGGGTATTGGTGTTTGATGGCGGGCATATTGCCGAAGATGGCGACCATCAGCAGTTGATTGCTGACGGTGGCCTGTACGCCAAACTTTACGGACACTTGCAACAAGTGCGGTGATTTAGCCTACGCTGAGCTATCAGGAGCGGTTTTCACTCGCGTGCGTATTTTAGTTGTGCATGTGCAAGGGACCTCATGAAGCATAAGCAGACTCTCGGAACCCCTCGGTTATTGGGCATTGTGTGGCCTTTTATCGCTGTCGTGCTGTTCCAGGCATTGTTAGGCTGCGTCAGTCTCTACGTACTCTCGGCGGTGCGCGGCTATGTGGCAGGCGAAAGCCTGTGGTCCAAGGGCCAGAAAGACGCGATCTTCTACCTGACGCTGTACGCCGACAACCGCAACGAAGCCACCTTCCTCAAATACCAGAACGCGATTGCCGTGCCTCAGGGCGGGCATGAACTGCGGGTGGCCCTCGACCGCCCGACCCCGGACCTGAACGCTGCGCGCTCGGGCATCCTCAAGGGCGGCAACCACCGTGACGACGTTTCCAGCCTGATCTGGCTATACCTCAACTTTCGCCATTTCAGTTACCTGGAAAAGGCCATCGAGCTGTGGACGGTGGGTGACGGCTATCTATTGCAACTGGACGACCTGGCGCAGGAGATGCACCGGGCGATCCTGGCCGATCAGGTCAGCAGCGCCGATGTGCACGCCTGGAAGGAACGGATTTTCGCCATCAACGACGGCGTGACCCCGGCCGCCAAAGCCTTCAGTGACGCCCTGGGCGAAGGCTCGCGGATGATTCTGCGCCTGCTGCTGGTGACCAACCTGGCCACGGCGCTGGGCTTGATCGTGCTGGCGCTGTTGCGCACCCACAAGCTGCTGGCCCAGCGGCACGCGTTTGCCGACGCGCTGCAGTTAGAAAAGGAGCGGGCGCAGATAACCCTGGAGTCGATTGGCGACGGGGTGATCACCACCGATGTCGACGGCGCCATTGCGTATATGAACCCGGCCGCCGAAGCCCTGACCCACTGGAAAGGCGCCCAGGCCCAGGGGTTGCCGCTGGCGGCGCTGTTCAACCTGCTGGATGAAAATGCCCAGGCCGACGGCTTTACCTTGATCGAACGCATATTGGGCGGCCAGCTCGGCGGGGGCAGCGAGCATTCCAAGCTGATTCAGCGCGTGGACGGCAGCACCGTGTCCGTCACCCTGGTGGGGGCGCCGATCCGCAATGCCGGCAAAGTCGTCGGCGCGGTGCTGGTGCTGCACGACATGACTCAGGAGCGGCAGTACATCGCCAACCTGTCCTGGCAGGCGACTCACGACGCCTTGACCGGCCTGGCCAATCGGCGCGAGTTTGAGTTCCGCCTGGAGCAGGTGCTGCACAACGTCGGGCGCCAGCAAAGCGGGCGCCATGCCTTGATGTTCCTTGACCTGGACCAGTTCAAGCTGGTCAACGACACCTGCGGGCATGCCGCAGGGGATGAGCTGTTGCGGCATATCTGCGCGCTGCTGCAGTCGGACCTGCGCGAAGGCGACACCCTGGCCCGGCTGGGGGGCGACGAGTTCGGCATCCTGTTGGAGAACTGCCCGGCGCAGGTGGCGGAAAAAATCGCCGAAAGCCTGCGTCATACCGTGCAGAGCCTGCATTTTGTATGGAAGGGCAGGCCGTTTCTCACCACCGTGAGTATCGGCCTGGTGCACATCACCCAAGCCCCGACCACCTTGGAAACGTCTCTGCGGGCCGCAGACATGGCGTGCTACATGGCCAAGGAAAAAGGCCGCAACCGGGTGCAGGTGTATCACGCCGATGACTCGGAATTGTCCCTGCGCTTTGGCGAAATGGCTTGGGTGCAGCGCCTGCATATGGCCCTGGAAGAGAACCGCTTTTGCCTGTACGCCCAGGAAATTGCGCCGCTGGGGCACACCGAGCACGGCAATGGGCATATCGAAATCCTGCTGCGGCTGCATGACGAGGCGGGGCGGATCATCCTGCCGAACAGTTTTATCCCGGCGGCCGAGCGTTACGGTTTGATGACCTCCCTGGACCGCTGGGTGGTGGAGAACGTGTTCAAGATCGTCGCAGGCTGCATGCGCGAGCGCCCGGGCCGGCCCATGGCCATGTGTGCGATCAATCTGTCAGGCATTACCATCGGCGACGAGGACTTTCTGGGTTTCTTGCGTGAGCAATTCAGCGCCTATGGCATTCCACCAGAAATGATTTGTTTTGAAATTACAGAAACCAGCGCTATCGCGAATTTGGGTAGTGCAATTCGTTTTATCAACGAACTCAAAGAGTTAGGGTGCCATTTCTCCCTCGATGACTTCTGCGCCGGGATGTCCTCGTTCGCATATCTTAAACATTTACCTGTAGACTTCTTGAAGATCGATGGAAGTTTCGTAAAGGATATGCTGGACGACCCGATTAACCGCGCTATGGTCGAAGTGATCAATCACATCGGTCATGTCATGGGTAAGCGCACAATTGCCGAATTTGTCGAGACACCCCAGATCGAACAAGCCTTGCTTGAGATCGGGGTTGACTACGCTCAGGGATACCTGATCGAGCGACCGCAGTTGTTTACCTTTGATAGTTTGCAGTGTCGACCTGTGCGACCGCAGCCTCTGTTATTCAAGGCGCCTGGCACGTTCCGATGAAACATTTGCTGGTCTGTACATATCACAAATCAAAAGGAGCCCGACAGTGATCGACACATTCAACAGAACCGGCCCGCTTATGGAAGCCTCGAGTTACCCCGCCTGGGCACAGCAGTTGATCCAGGCCTGTAGCGAGAGCAAGCGTCGCGTTGTCGAACACGAACTGTACCAGCGCATGCGCGATAACAAGCTCAGTGCCAAAACCATGCGCCACTACCTCATTGGTGGCTGGCCAGTGGTTGAACAGTTTGCGTTGTACATGGCACAGAACCTCACCAAGACCAAATTTGCCCGCCATCCTGGGGAGGATATGGCGCGCCGCTGGCTGATGCGCAATATTCGCGTGGAACTCAACCATGCCGATTATTGGGTGCATTGGGCCCGCGCCCACGGCGTCAGCCTGGAAGAGTTGCAGGCACAGGAAGTGCCGCCGGAGCTGCACGCACTCAGCCATTGGTGCTGGCACACCAGCTCGGCCGATTCGCTGATTGTCGCGATTGCCGCCACCAACTACGCCATCGAGGGGGCCACTGGGGAGTGGTCCGCCGTGGTGTGTTCCACCGGCGTCTATGCTGCCGCTTTCCCTGAGGAAGACCGCAAACGCGCCATGAAGTGGCTGAAGATGCATGCCCAGTACGACGATGCTCATCCGTGGGAAGCGCTGGAAATCATCTGCACCCTGGCCGGCATGAACCCGACCCAGGAACTGCAGGTAGAGCTGCGTCAGGCGGTGTGCAAGAGCTACGACTACATGTACCTGTTCTTGGAACGCTGCATGCAGTTGGAAAAATCGGCGACTGCCACCCGTAAGCAACCGACTCTGGTTGCCAGCGAAGCATAAGTCGCGTGAGGGCGGGGTTACTCTGAAGTCAAGCGGTTACCCCGCCATTGCCAGGCGGTTGCGGCCTTCGCGCTTGGCCACATACAAGGCGTTGTCCGCCCGGCGCAATACGCTCTCGGCGGACTCGCCTGCCAGCAAGGTCGAGCAACCCAGGCTCACGGTCAATTCGATACGTTCTTCATCCGCCCAGTAATCCTGGGCCTGTGCCGCGTGGCGCAGGCGCTCACCGACCATCGACGCCGCATCCCGGCCGGTGTTGGACAGCAGGATCAGAAACTCTTCCCCGCCAAACCGAAACACCATGTCCACATTGCGCAACTGGCTCTTGATCGAGGCGGCAACCGCCTTGAGCACTTTGTCGCCCGTGGCATGGCCGTGGGTGTCGTTGATGTGTTTGAAATGGTCGATGTCCAGCATCAGCAAGGACAGCGGCTGCAGGTGCCGGCGGGCCATGTCGATTTCCCGTTGCAGGGTCTGGTCCATGGCGATGCGGTTACCGGTTTCGGTCAGCGGGTCGCGCAGGGCGCTGCGGGTCGCCGCGCGGTAGAGCAGGGCGTTGCGCATCGGGTAGAGCAGGGTGGCCAGCAGTGATTCCAGGTTGGCCAACTCGTCTTCCATGAAGTGTTGATTGCGCCGAAACACCAGTTCGCCGAGGTGCTCGCCTTCGTGGCTGAGGGCATAGCTCACCGAATGATGGCCGCGGTGGCCGTACTCCAGGCGCAGGTCGCTGGCTTCGTAACGGTATTGCAGGGCGTCCAGTGGCACCAGGCGCTGGATCTCGCGGAAGAACAGCGCAAGGATGTGCTCCGGCTCCAGGCTGGTTTGCAATTGCATGCCCAACTGCTGGCGAAGTTGCGCAGCGGTAGTGGGGCGGCGTGTAAAAAGGGAAGGCTGACCAAAGCCCAGGCGTTGCAATTTGGCGCTGTCGAAGTCAATTGCGTTGGTCTGGGTCGGTGTTTTCATAAGTGTATGAGCCCCTAAGCACAAAACTGTCTTACAGGCTGGGTGAGAGCGTCGTACTGTTCCTTCAGTTCCGTAGGACTGACGTATAGTCTAGCCCGGTTTGCCGAAGGGTATAACTGCCGCACGTCTTATAGCCGGGGCCGCGTTGCCGCTGGCCCCGGTGTGGAGCTTATTGTTTTTGCGGATCAAACTGCTTGTCGCGGATAAACAGCGCCGGGATCACGCCGCAGATAAAGTAGGCGCCGCCCATTACCAAAAATCCAACGCCGATCGAGCCATGGGACGCCAGGAACCCAATGGCGGCCGGTGCCACCGCTGCGCCAATTCGGCCAATGTTGTAGGCCCCGCCCACTGCCGAGCCACGAAATTTCGCTTCGAAGCTTTCGGTCATGTAGGTCGCATTCACGCCGTAGGGAATGCCATACAGGAAGCCGAACACAATCAGCATCCACAGGATGTTGTCCGGGCTCTGGAACAGCACGATCACCGGCAGGAAAATCGCCGTGCCCAACGCGCCGACGGCGAACACCAGGCGCCGGCCCAGGCGGTCTGCCGCGAGCCCGGCGAGGATCTTGCCGAAAATCATCGCCGCGTAGGTGCCGACCATGTAGCTGGTCATCGACTTGAAGTTCATCCCCAGTTCGCCTTCCAGGTACGACGGCATCCAATTATTGACGCCGTAATAGCCGAACTGCAGGAAGCCTGCGGTCAGCGCCCAGAGGATAAACATGCGGCTGGCTTTCGGGTCGCTGAAGATCAGCTTGAACATGCCCTCGGGTTTCTTCGCCGACACGCGCTTGATGCCCTCGGCCTTTTCCCGGGCACGTTCGGCCTGGGCCTTGAGCCAGGCTTGCGGCTCCGGCACCAGGCGTTGCATCAGCACGGCGAGGATCACCGGGATGATCGCCACGTAGAACAGCCAGCGCCAGCCGTGGTTCGGCAGGATCCAGCCCGCGAGCAAGGTGGCGACGATGTAACCCACCGACCAGCCGGCCTGCAGGGTGCCGAGCACGGTGGTGCGATAGCGGGTCGGCACGTATTCGGCCATCAGCGTATTGCACGCGACATACAGCGCGCCCAACCCAAGGGAGGCGAAGAAGCGCGTGCTCGCGAACTGCCAATAGCTGTGGGTCATGCCCAGGATCGCGGTGCCGACGGAGAACAGCACGATGCTCCAGACCACGGTTTTCACCCGGCCAAAACGGTCACAGGCCCAGCCACCGTAAATCCCGCCGATGGCCATCCCGGCCAGGGTGAAACTGCCCAGGCTGCCGGCTTCGACGCTGGTCAGGCCGAACTCGGCCTTGAGGCTGCTGAGGCTGTAGGACAGCAGCATCAAGTCGGCACCGTCGATCAGCAGGCCGAGGAAGCAGAAGATGAATACGATGATCCACAGGTTGTTTTTCGCGGGCGACAACGCACCCGCCGAAGCGGCGACTTCCATAGCGATACCTTGTTGTAGTTGTTAGGGCACAAGTTATGGGTGTTGCGGTAATGCGGTTGGAACACGATCGCTGTGGGAGCTGGCTTGCCTGCGATGGCATCGCCGCGGTGTTACTGACAGACCGAGTTGTCTGCATCGCAGGCAAGCCAGCTCCCACATTGGTCCAGTGTTGTTCCTGGGGTTTAGTGTTTGGCCTCGCGAATCATGTTGCGGGCGATCACCAATTGCTGGATCTGCGTGGTGCCTTCATACAGCCGGAACAGACGCACATCGCGATAGAACCGCTCGATGGCGTACTCGCTTACATACCCGGCACCGCCATGAATCTGCACGCAACGGTCGGCCACCCGGCCACACATTTCCGTGGCGAACATCTTCGAGCAGGAGGCTTCGGTGCCGATGTTCAGGCCTTCGTCACGCTTGCGCGCAGCGTCCACCACCATGCAGCGGGCGGCGTAGATCTCGGCCTTGCTGTCGGCGAGCATCGCCTGGATCAGTTGGAACTCGGCAATCGGCTGGCCGAACTGTTTGCGTTCCAGGGCGTAATGCAGGGCATCGTTGAGCATGCGTTCGGCAGCCCCGACGCTCACCGCGGCAATGTGCAGGCGGCCCTTGTCGAGCACCTTCATCGCGGTCTTGAACCCGACGCCTTCGACGCCGCCGATCAACTGGTCGGCCGGCACGCGCACATTGTCGAAAATCACGTCGCAGGTGTGGGCGCCTTTCTGGCCCATCTTGTGGTCGCGCTTGCCCAGGGACAGGCCCGGTGTGTTGCGCTCGACGATAAACGCACTGATGCCGCCCGAGCCCTTGATGTCCGGGTTGGTGCGGGCCATCACGGTGTAGATCCCGGCGTGGGGGGCGTTGGTGATAAAGCGCTTGGTGCCGTTGATGACGTAGTGGTCACCGTCGCGCACTGCTGTGGTTTTCAGCGAGGCGGCGTCGGAGCCGGAGTCGGGTTCGGTCAGGCAGAACGAGCTGAGCAGCTCGCCGCTGGCCAGTTTCGGCAGGTAGTGCTGTTTCTGCGCCTCGGTGCCGTCCAGCAGGATGCCGATGGAGCCGATGCCGTTGTTGGTACCGAAGTAGGAGCGGAATGCCGGCGAGGTGCGCCCCAGTTCAAAGGCCACGTTGACCTCTTCTTCCATGGTCAGCCCGAGGCCGCCGTAGGCTTCGGGCAAGGTCAGGCCGAACAGGCCCAACTCGCGGAACTGGCTGACGATATCCGCCGGGACGTCATCGGCCTCGGCCAGTTCGTTTTCCCGTGGGATCAGCGCTTCGTTGACGAACTGCTGGAGGGTTTCCAGCAACAGATGAAGCGTTTCGGGGTCTCGGATCATGCGCATTCCTCAGCGGCCCGTTCGGCGGGCCTGTTGTCGTCAATCTGCCGAGGCCTTGCACCGATCTGTCTAGCGGGCGGCGGCCTCGATGTTGTTCACCATGTGCTTGAGACGGGGCCCGATGTCGTCCTCGAGTTTCTCCCGGGAAAGGTGAAAACTCGGTCCGCCACAGTTGAACGTCAGCAGCCCATGTTGTGCATGCAGCAGCGGTACGGCGATGGCGTTTACATCGCGGTGCCACTCACCGATCGACATGCAGTAGCCGAAATCGGTGTAATCCCGGAAGGCACGTTCCAGGCCCTTCCTGATACCCGGCCAATTCTCCAGATGACGCTGGCGGATATGGTCGAGGATAAATTCCTGCTCGTTTTCCGGCATCGCGGCCAGGCAGGCGCGGCCTGCGGAACTCAAGTGCAACGGCAACCGTGTACCGACCTGGCGGCGCATGGTCATGTTGGCTTCGCCCTGGACCACGTCCAGGTACACCATGTCCAAACGGTCGCGGGTCGCCATGGCCACCGCGGCCTGGGCGTACTTGGCCATCGTCTCCATCAGCGGATGGGCCACGGCCCGCACCGACAGGTTTGAAAGCATCGCGTAACCGAACGCCATCACCCCTACATCCAGCTGATACCGGCCCGACTGCGGCAGGTGCTTGAGATAACCCAAGCGGGTCAGCGTGTGGGTCATCCGCGTAATCGTCGGCTTTGGCAGCCCGGTCTTGCGCGCCAGCTCCTGGTTACCCAGCACGCTTTCGCTGGGGGTAAAACAACGCAGCAATTCCAGGCCGCGTGCCAGGGCGGTAACGAACTGGCGGTCCTTGTCTTCTTCCTCGTCGGCATTCATCGGATCAATCAGCAAGTGCTCGAATGCGTGGTTGCCGGCCGGTGTTTCGGGTGTGTTCGGGTCCAGGTTTCGACGGCGCATGTTAGTCCCCCTTTTTTTATAAAATCAACAAAACAAAATTGTATTCCGCACAGCGAAACTAATCAACTTCGCGGGTGATTGTCTTTTTGTTTAATAAAACCCGTCTAAACAACGAGTTATAGCCCGATTTATGGGCGGTTCAGGTTTTTACGTTTACATCGCGACGAGTCGGTCCTTATGATTATCGCTAAATACGGAATGTTGTTTCGCATAGCGAAACATCCGATATCCGAACTAACAAGAACATTGCAGCAGGAGAGCTTGTGGCCAGCCTCGACCCACCCGTAGTGCACCTCGACGTCCAGAACAATGGCGTCGCCGTGGTACGCATCCACCGTCCCGACGTGAAAAACGCCTTGAACGCCCAGGTTCGCGAAGAACTGGCCGAGCACTTTCGTGCCCTGGCCAAGCGCCGTGATGTGCGCGCCATCGTGCTCACTGGCGGCGACCAGTTCTTCGTCGCCGGTGCCGACATCAAGGAGTTCGCCAGCGCCACGCCGATCGAGATGTACCGCCGGCACACCGAGTATTTGTGGGAAGCCATCAGCCGTTGCCCGAAGCCGGTGATCGCTGCGGTGAATGGTTTTGCCCTGGGCGGCGGTTGTGAGCTGGCCATGCATTGCGACCTGATCGTCGCCGGAGAGTCGGCGCGGTTTGCCCAGCCCGAGGTCAAGCTGGGCCTGATGCCGGGCGCCGGTGGCACCCAGCGCCTGGTGCGCGCCGTGGGTAAGTTCCAGGCCATGCGCATCGCGTTGACCGGCTGCATGGTCAAGGCGCCGGAAGCCCTGGCCATGGGCATGCTCAGCGAAGTGGTGGCGGATGACCAGACCATCCCCCGCGCCCTGGAACTGGCTGCGCAGATCGCCGCCTTGCCGCCACTGGCGGTGGAGCAGATCAAGGAAGTGATGCTCGCCGGCGCCGACCTGCCGCTGGAAAGCGCGCTGGTGCTGGAGCGCAAGGCCTTTCAACTGCTGTTCGATTCGGCAGACCAGAAGGAGGGCGCCGCGGCGTTCTTCGAAAAACGCACCGCGAACTATCTGGGGGAATGAACATGACCGATTCGATCAAGATCATGGGCCTGGCAGGCACCGGCGTGATGGGCGCCGGGATTGCACAGATTGCTGCCCAGGCCGGCGTGTTGGTGCGCTTGTTCGATGCCCGCGAAAGCGCCGCGCAAACCGCTCGGGATAATCTCGGCGCCACACTCTCGAAGCTGGCAGCCAAGGGCAAGATCACCCAGGCAGCGGTGGACGCAACGCTTGCGAACCTGCAAGTCGCCGCCACCATCGAGGCGTTGCACGATTGCGATTTGGTGGTGGAAGCCATCGTCGAAAACCTCGACGCCAAGCGCGGCCTGTTGCAGCAACTGGAAGGCGTGGTCAGCGCGGGCTGTATCCTTGCTACCAACACCTCGTCGTTGTCAGTCACGGCCATCGCCACCGGCTGCCAACACCCTGAGCGGGTCGCCGGTCTGCACTTCTTCAACCCGGTGCCGTTGATGCGCGTTGTCGAAGTGATCGACGGCCTGGCCACTGCGCCGAAGGTCGGCGACGACCTGCTGGCCTTCGTGGCCCGCACCGGCCATCGCGGCGTGCGCGCCAAGGACACCCCGGGCTTTATCGTCAACCACGCCGGCCGTGCCTACGGTACCGAAGCGTTGAAGATGCTCGATGAAGGCATTGCCGAGCGCGGCGATATCGACCGTATCCTGCGTGAGGGCGCAGGTTTTCGCATGGGCCCGCTGGAACTGCTGGACCTGACCGGGCTCGACGTTTCCCACCCGGTGATGGAGTCGATCTACAACCAGTTCTATCAAGAAGCGCGCTACAAACCGTCGCCCCTGACCCGCCAGATGCTGGTGGGCGGACGACTGGGACGCAAGAGCGGGCAGGGCTTCTACCGTTATGAAAATGGCCAGATGGTGGATGGCCCGCAGCCGCAGCCGGTGCCTTCGGTGAAGCAGTTGCCGCCAGTGTGGATCGCCACCGAAAACGCTGACGACTACGAGCGCCTGAGCGCCTTGGTGATCGAGTTGGGCGCGCACCTTGAAAGCGCGGCGCAGCCTTCGCCTGAGGCGCTGTGCCTGCTGGCGCCGTACGGCCTCGACGCCACCTCGGCCAGCGAGCGCTTCCACACCGACCCTGCGCGCACCCTGTGCATCGACCTGCTGACTGACCTGTCACGCCATCGCACGCTGATGCAAAACCCGCTGACCTCCACCACCTCCCGCGACGCCGCCCACGCGCTGCTCGCCAGTGACGGGGTGGGCGTGACGGTGATCGGCGACAGCGTCGGCTTCGTCGCCCAGCGCACCTTGGCGATGGTGGTCAACCTGGCCTGCGATATCGCCCAGCAACGCATCGCCAGCGTCGACGACATCGACCAGGCCGTACAACTCGGTCTGGGTTACCCGCAGGGTCCGCTGGCCTGGGGCGATGCCCTTGGGCCACGGCGCATCCTCACGATTTTGCAGCGCATGAGCGAGCTCACCCACGACCCACGTTATCGCCCCAGCCCCTGGCTGCGGCGGCGGGCAGTGCTGGGGATTTCCCTGCGTCATGAAGAGCCGGCAGTCGGCTGATTTCGATTCATCACAGGACAAGAATAATGGGTGCATTGACAGGTTTGCGGGTGTTGGATTTAAGCCGGGTATTGGCCGGGCCCTGGTGTGGCCAGGTGTTGGCGGACCTCGGCGCCGAAGTGATCAAGATCGAACGGCCACAAAGCGGAGACGACACCCGCGGTTGGGGCCCGCCGTGGATGAAGACCGGCACCGGCGAGTCGTCCGGGCAAGCGTCTTATTACCAGTCCACCAACCGCGGCAAATTATCCGTGGCCATCGACCTCGCCACCCCTGAAGGCCAGGAACTGGTGCGAGCCCTGGCGGCCAGCTCCGACGTACTGATCGAAAACTACAAGGCCGGCTCCCTGGCGCGTTATGGCCTGGATTACGCGACCCTGGCCGAGGTCAATCCACGGCTGGTGTACTGCTCCATCACCGGTTTCGGCCAGACCGGCCCGCGTGCCGAAGAACCCGGCTACGACTTCATCATCCAGGGCATCGGCGGCCTGATGAGCATCACCGGCGAGCGCGACGACTTGCCCGGCGGCGGCCCGCAAAAAGTCGGCGTAGCGTTCTCCGACCTGATGACCGGGCTGTATTCCACCGTCGCCATCCAGGCCGCACTGCTCAGCCGCGAACGCACCGGCGTCGGCCAACACATCGACATGGCCCTGCTGGACGTACAAGTGGCAACCCTGGCCAACCAGAGCATGAACTACCTGGCCTCGGGCAAGGTGCCGGAGCGGTACGGCAACGCCCACGCCAACATCGTGCCGTACCAGGTGTTCCGTGCGGCAGACCGCGACTTCATTATTGCCTGCGGCAACGACAGCCAGTTTGTTGCGCTGTGCCACAGCATTGGCTTGCCGCACCTGCCGGACGACCCGCGCTTTCGGCGCAATGCCGATCGGGTCGCGCATCGGGCGGAGATTGTCGAGCTGTTGTCGGCGCACTTCCTGGGGCGTACGGCGGACGAGTGGGTGGCGAGTATTCACGCGTCGAAGGTGCCGGTAGGGGCGATCAACAACATCGCGCAATCGCTGGAAGAACCGCAGGTGATTGCCCGTGGGTTGATGGTGAAGATCCCGCATCCCAAGAATCCGGAGTTCGCCATGGTCGGCAGCCCGATCAAGATGTCGGGCACGCCGGTGGAGTATGTGAGGCCGGCGCCGATGTTGGGGCAGCATACCGATGAGGTACTCGGCGAGCGCCTGGGGTTGTCGGCGGAGCAGTTGGGGCAGCTCAAGGCGGGTGGGGTGATCGAGCAGTTGAGTTGAGGGTCGCGGGCGCCCAGCCAAAGGCTGGTGCCCGCTGAGGCCATCAATCGCGGGTGGGTAAACGCTCATCCGCCTGGCGCTCGAGCATCCAGCCAGGGTACTCGGGGTGTGGCTGGCTGACTTCGTCCAGCGTGGCGATATCCTTGTCTGTCAAACGCACTTGGCTGGCACGAAGGTTGTCGTCCAATTGCTCCAGCGTCTTGGCGCCGACGATGACGCTCATCACGCCTTTGCGGTGCAATAACCAGGCGAGCGCGATCGCTGAAATCGAAACGCCGTGTGCCTGGGCAATGGGGGTCATCACGTCAACGAGGTCATAAACCCGCTCCCGGTCTACGGGAGGAAAGTCGAATGCTGAGCGGCGTGCGCCCTCGGGGCTCTGCGTCGACCGGGTGAATTTCCCGGACAGCAGCCCGCCGGCCAGCGGGCTCCACACCATTACACCCAGGCCCTGGTCATCGCAGAGCGGCAGTATTTCGCGTTCCAGATCGCGGCTCGCCAGAGTGTAATAAGCCTGGACTGTTTCGAAACGGGCAAAGCCGCGCTGCTCGCTGACGCCCAGCGCCTTCATGATTTGCCAGGCGGCAAGGTTGGAGCAGCCCAGGGTACGAATCATGCCCTGAGACACACAGTCGTCGAGTGCTCGCAATGTCACCTCGACAGGTGTTACCGAATCGAAGCCGTGAATCTGATACAGGTCGAGATGTTCTACACCGAGCCGCTTCAGGCTTGCCTCGACCTGGTCCATGATGTGCCCGCGTGAAAGTCCGGCAGAGTTGGGACCGGGGCCTGTTCGGCCGAACACCTTGGTGGCAATGATCACGTTTTCGCGGGGGACATCAAGATCACGCAAAGCGCGGCCCAGCAGTACTTCCGATTGCCCTTCCGAATAGACGTTGGCGGTGTCGAAAAAGTTGACACCGGCTTCAAGGGCACGAGCCACCAGGGCCGTTGCGCCTTCCTGGTCGACAGTCCCCACCGTGCGCCAGAAGCCCTGGCCCCCACTGAACGTCATCGTGCCTAAACAGATTTCGGAAACAAATTGGCCAGTCTTGCCCAACGGTCTATAGCGCATGGCTGCATCCTTTCGATTTATCGATCAAGTCATCTGGGACTCCAGAACGATGCTTTGTGATGACGCATCGACGTCCGCTCTGGTAGTCGCTGGTATTTTGATTACAGTGAGCCAGAGTTTGAATGCAGCTAAGTCCTATTTTCTGTCGAGATCGTCCGGAGGTTGGTATGGATCCCCTGTCTGATGTGCTTTCGCAACTGGATGCTCACAGTTCATTTTTTGCAGGCCTGGAAGCGGGAGGGGAGTGGGCCATTCGATTCCCAGCCCCCGATGGCATCAAGTTCAATGCCATCGTCGAAGGCTCCTGCTGGTTGGCTGTCGAGGGCGAACCGCCGGTTTTACTGCGCCAGGGCGACTGCTTTCTCCTATCCCAAAGGCGCCCCTTCATGCTGGCCAGCGATTTGGGGGTTGAGGCTGTCGAGTCCCAGGAGGTTTATCGCGATGCGAAGAATGGGGTTGCGCGGTACCGGGACCGTAAAGGTTTTTTTCTCATCGGTGGGCGCTTTGGGTTTTGCGAAGAAGCGAGACTGTTGCTTGACGGCTTGCCTGCGATCATCGTCGTCAATGGTGAGTCTGATCAGGCCTGTGTTCTCCAGTGGGCATTGCAACGGCTTTCATGCGAACTGCCCAGTACGCTGCCAGGGGCTTCGCTGATCGTTCGACAATTGGGGCACATGATGCTGGTGCATGTACTGCGCCTTTATCTTTCTTCGGGGCAGGCACATTCGGCGAGTTGGTTGAAAGGCCTGGCCGACCCTAAGGTCAATGCGACGATCCAGGCAATACACGCCGAGCCTCAGCGCCGCTGGACGGTTCACGAACTGGCCCGGCTGGTGGGGACCTCCCGTTCGACATTGGCTCTGCGCTTCAAGCAGGCCGTTGGTATGGGGCCGTTGGCCTATGTGGTTCAGTGGCGAATGCAATTGGCCGGTCGTGAGCTGCGAAAGCGTCAGGGCAGTATTTCTTCGATTGGCCAATCACTGGGCTATGACTCCGACAGTGCTTTCAGCAATGCCTTCAAACGCGTGATGGCTTGCTCTCCGCGGGAGTATCGAGACCGGCCCCCTCCGGGCGCTGGTGTTGCATGACAAAGTCGATGAATGCACGAAGCGCAGGCGCCATCTGACGTTGACTGGGGTAGTACAGGTAAAACCCGGGAAAGGTCGGTGTCCACTCTTTGAGAATGTGGATCAACTTGCCTGCCTCGATCAGTTCAGCCACCTGGTGTCTGAACAGGTACGCGATGCCGACACCATCGAGCGCGATGCGGGTCAGCATCTCGGGTTCCGTTACGACCAGTGGGCCCTTGACTTCGATTTCCAGCGACTCGCCATTGCGCTCGAATTCCCAGCGATACAAGCTGCCATCCGTAGGCCAGCGATAAGTCAGGCATTGATGATTGGCCAGCTCCTGCGGAGCTTTTGGGGTGCCGTTGCGCTTCAGGTAGTCTGCCGACGCAACCACCATCATCTCCAGGTGATCGCCCAGCTCTTGGGCCACCATGTCCTTGTCCAGTTTTTTGCCCAGCCTGACACCGGCATCGAACCCACCGGCAACGATATCCACCAAGCGTTCATCGGTAACGATGTCGAATTGAATGCCCGGATATGCTTTTAGAAACGGGCCTATCAACGGAGCGAGATAATGGATGGCGGCCAGTCGACTGGTATTGATGCGCAGGAGCCCGCACGGGCCATCATTGGACTCCCTCAATCTGGCTAATGCCGTGTCCAGTGACGTCAGGGCCGGCAGCAGGTCCGCGAGGAGCCTGGCGCCGATCTCTGTTGGAGAGACACTGCGGGTCGTGCGGTTGACCAGGCGAACGTCCAGGCGTTCTTCCATAGTGCGGATTGTCTGGCTCAGGGCGGAGGCGGACATTCCCAGGTGTGCGGCGGCGCGGACAAAACTTCCCTGTTGAATGACCGCAGCAAACGCTTGCAGTTGGGCGTATTCGTTGCCTCGCATTGTGTCCACTTCCTTAATGGGTCATGCGGATAATAACGCATTATCAAATGGATCCAATTACGCAATACTCAGCCCGGCTTCGAGCTTTTTACGTCAACAATGGAGGTAGACCTGTGGGCAGATTCTCTGGCAAACGCATTTTGATAACCGGGGGCACGAGCGGCATGGGGTTGGCAGGTGCCAAGCGTATTGCTGACGAAGGCGGCCGAGTGGCTGTCACGGGCTTCAGTCGTGAGCATCTCGAAGAAGCCGCAGCGACACTTCCTGCTGATGCGTTGGTGTTCAGAAATGACGTATCGGATCCTGACGCCGTAGCGCAATTGGTGGACGAGGTCAGGAAGTTGGGGGGGCTCGATGGCTTATGGCTGAACGCGGGTTATGCTCAAGTGGGCTCAATCGAAGACACAGATGCGCAGTTTTTCGACCGGATGATGAGCGCCAACGCGCGAGCGCCGCTACTTCAACTTGCCCAACTGACCGACCTGCTTTCTCCCGGTGCCTCCATTGTGTTGACGTCTTCGACCTCAGCCTATGAGTCGGCCCCCATGGCCAGCGTCTACGCGGCAACCAAAGGCGCAATGATTTCTATGGCGCGTTGCTGTGCTGCGGCGTTAGGGCCGCGAGGCATCAGGGTTAACGTACTGGTGCCGGGCCCGATTGATACCAACTTTCGCAACTTCATGCCTGATGACGTCCGTCGACAGTTCGAAAATGGGTTGGTCAATCAATTGCCGTTGCGGCGCGTCGGTACGGCTGCCGAAGCGGCGGCTGTCGCCTTGTTTTTACTGTCGGATGATTCTTCCTACGTCACCGGCAGCCAATACGCGGTGGATGGCGGCTTGACGATGCGTTAATAGCGAACTCACCGGGTTCTTTACGCGATGTGTTGTGCCCAATAAGCAGTCAATGAGTCAGAAGTATAAAGTTTTAGTTGCGGTGTTTCGTCAAGTGCACATTTTTCAGGCAGTCAGCCGTAGCAGTATAGAGTTGAAACTCTTATATGAGTGGCTGCTTACTCGCTAAAAACTATGTGTAAGGGATGACTTATGGGCAACAGCGACAATCATTGCGGACGCAGACGGACAAGGTGCAATCCTGGCTCTATGAATCGGCGGTGGAAAGCGACACAAGGATCATCGAGGTGGTTACCTCAATTGCCAGGGAGCGAGGCGTCACCAATGCTCAGGTCGCACTGGCCTGGTTGCTTGGGCAGCCGGCTGTAGCATCGCCGATTATTGGCGTGACCCGTCTGGAGCAGCTTGATGAGCTGGTGGGTTCACTTAGCATTGAGCTTGAAACCGAGGAGCTCTCACGACTCTCTGCGCCTTACACGCCCCATGCCGCACCCGAATACGTTTAGTCTTGCGCGGGCTGGCCCATGAATTGATTCGGTCGGTGTTGGGCTGGAAGTATTCAGTGCTTGACTTCTCCTTTTCAATCAGTAACATACGGCGCATTCCGCGATAGCTCAGTTGGTAGAGCAAATGACTGTTAATCATTGGGTCCCTGGTTCGAGTCCAGGTCGTGGAGCCAGATAGTGAAAAAGCCTGCAGAGATGCAGGCTTTTTTTTGCCTGGGATTTGACCTGGCGAAACCTGGTGAGGGGGGATCTTGATCTGCACGCCGTCTGCATGGGGCCACGCTCGTCACTTTGCTCAAGCGCAGCCTGTCGCGTCGATCAGGCTTTGCCGGAAGACTTTGTCGCAAACGCACCATCGCCCAGCAGCGCAACGACCAGCGCGGTGACGCACAGGTAGATCGGATATTCCCAGCCGCCGTTGGCGTTGGTAAAGCTCCAGCCGTTGCTGAAGTGCACCGTCGCCGCAACGAACAGTTGAACCACCGCCAGGGCAGCGATCCAGCGCGAGTAGACGCCCAACACCAACAGCAGGCCGCCGATCACTTCAAAGGCCATCACCGGATAAGCCAGAAAGCCCGGAAAGCCGATGGATTCGAAAAAGCCGGCGGTGCCCGCAGGGGTGAACACCAGCACTTTGGTCAGGCCATGGGCAAGGAACATGATGCCCAGGGCAGGCGCAAAACGAAGGCGGCGTAGGGAGCGGTGCGTGTGTCGATCATGGTGAAGATCCTTTTGTTCAGTGAGAAAGCGGCAAGGTTTGAGTCAGCCATTGAGAAAAATCCGCCAGTTCCTGCGCGACGATCTCGTGGCCCATGGTGTAGAAATGCGTTTCATGGACGACGCCAAGACGGTCCAGCCAGGCATCCGCCTCTTGCGCCCAGGCGATAGGCAGAACGTTGTCCTGATGACCATGCGCGATAAACGCGCGTACGGATTTGAGTCGCCCTGCGGACGCTATATGTGGATCAAGCTCGCGCAACATGCGTCCGCTCAACAGGGCAAAACCGACCACCTGTCCAGGCTCGGTCAGCCCCACACTGGCGCTCATGATGCCGCCCTGGCTGAAGCCTGCGATCACGGTCGGCATCGCTGGCAGCGCATCAATAAATCGGCTCAACAGTTGTCGGCTGGATTCAGCCTGCTCTTGGTTGAAGGAAGGGCCGTTGCTGGTGAAGTTCACCTGGTACCAGGCGAAACCCTGCGGGCCGACTTGCAATGGGCCGCGCAACAGAATCACTTCCAGTTCCTCCGGCAATGCATCCGCCAACGGCGCCAGATTGGCTTCATTCGATCCCACGCCGTGCAGCAGAATCAGTCGGCTTTTAGGTGCCGTGGTGTTGCCGCCCTTGCGGAAGAACAGGCCGGTTTGCGGCTCGCAAGCCACCTCGGTAAAACGGTTGTCACGCATCGTCGGTAACGCCTTGTTGGGGGTGAGAGGGGGCGGAGAACAGGTAGCTGTCCATCGACAGCACCCCGTAACTCACGCCGCCTTCCAGCACGCGGGTGTCGTAGTGCTCGCCGGCCGCGCCGAGTGCGATAAGCAGCGGTAAAAAATGCTCATCCGTCGGGTGGGCGCGTTCAGCTGACGGTGCGTGCTGCTTGTAGTCCAGTAGAAACTCGGTGTTGCCTGCGTGCAGTGTCTTGGCTGTCCAGGCAGCAAATTCCTTGACGTAATCGGCGCCGTGGCTGGATGCGCCGCGGAACTCATACAGGTTGTGAGTCAGGCTGCCGGACGCCACGATCAGGATGTTCATCTCCCGCAGCGGCTTGAGCGCCTGGCCCAGCTTCCAGCCCAGGCGTGGACCGGCCTGACCGGGCTCGATCGCAAACATCGGAGCACCATGAGACACAAATAGCAGGGGGAACGAAATGTTCATGGTGAGTGACTCCTTGGTTCAATGATTATTTGTTCAGCCAGACTGGGGTGATCGAAGTGCCCAGGCCCGCGCCGTAGCCCCGGTAGATGTACGGAGGCGAGGGTGAAGATGGCGAAACCCATCGCGAAGACGGATTTTGCCCCCCCCCATTTATCGCCCCATGCACCGCCCAAGATCAGCAGGGCAGAAAACGGCAACGCATAGCTGTTGATGACCCACTGCAGGCCGGTGAGGTCGCTATTGAATGCTTCTTTGAGCGCACCGAGGGCGACGTTCACAACACTGACGTCCAGTTGCACAACCAGAAAACCGAGGCACGCCGCGGTCAGGTTGGCTCGTAACGAAGAAGAAGGGTGGGTCATAGCGGCTGTGATTTACCTCGATCGCCAGTGATAGCCCGGCTATCACTGGCGCAATTCACTTAAACGAACTGCAGTACGTCGTTGACGGCTTTGCGTGGTTTTTGTGGCCAGTTGGTCGCGCCTGGGTAGCCAACAGTGACCATCATGACGGGGATTTCCGCGTCCGACAGGCCAAACTCCTCAGTCACTGCAGTTTGGTCGAATCCAATCATCGGGGTTGAAATCAGCCCTTGGCCTTTGGCGGCGAGCATCAGCGTCATCGCGGCCAGGGAGCCGGAGCGGATGGCTTCGTCGCGCTGTAACTGCGGGTTCTCCCCGTACATGCCCTGGGCGGCACCGACCCACATGTCGTAGATCGACTGGTCGATGATGCCGGCATCCACCGACGGCTTCAGTGCAGCCGGCAACGTTTCGTGTGGGTTGAGGGTACCGCAGACAATAAACGTCACGGCTGCGTCCATCACCTTCTGTTGGCCAAATGCCAATGGCAGCAGACGCGCCTTGGCTTGGCTGCTGCGAACCGCCACGAACCGCCAGTTTTGCAGGTTAAAGGCGGAAGGGGCGTGTGTCGCCAGGTTGACCAGCTCGGCGATCTGATCGTCGGTCAATTGACGTTCAGTGTCGTAGCTGTTGGCGGAAATTCGGGACTTGATAACTTCGGCAATACCGGACATGGCGTTCTCTGTACGTTAAGGGGCAAGCGTCTTCGTTCACATCAACGGCTGAAGCCGTCGAACGGGGTCATGTACACCGCGCCGAACGGGTCCAGGCGCTTGCGGATTTCAGCATCCGGCGTGCCGTACACCACCAGGCCGGTGATGGTGCACAGTTCCAGGAACCGCTGGCCGAACGGTGCAAACGTGGTGTCGACGTGGCTGACCACGGCATCCGCGTCGTAGCGCTCAAGGATATGAATGGTGCTGGTGTCTTCGTTGGCGCTGTATTCGTAAACCAGCGTGCCTGTCTCTGCACGGGTGGCCGTGACGATTGTGGCGATCAGCGTCTTGAACTCGGCGAATTCCGCGGGTTTTACCGCGAGGGTAAACAGGCAGGAGATGTAGGGGTGCATGATGAGTTTCCGTCAGAGGCGCCAGGCGCGCCTGTTGAGTAGGAGAGGGTCAAGACTTGTCTGGGGCATCCCCGAACAACTTGCCGGCGCCAGCCCAGTCGGACGCTGCGACGTCTTCGAAAATGACGTAGATGTAATTGGCGTCAGTGCCGGTGTGCTTGACGATGCTTTCGGTGATATCGGCGGCAACAGCGGCTTTTTGTGCGTGTTCTTTACCTTCGAACCAGCTCACTCGTACGACGGGCATCAGGTATTCCTCTTGGAAAATGGATCGGGGAGCAGTGCGTGGTGTGCACTGTTGTCTGACTGAAATCCATCGTACTGGCGAACAAGCTGGCGATAAACGGCCTCCAGCTATAATCTGGGTAGATTAAAACTCTACAATCAGCGAGCCCAACATGGTCCCTATTGATTCCTTCCAGGGCGTCATCACCTTTGTGGTTGCTGCTCGCTCTTCCAGCTTCACCCAGGCTGCCGAGCGGTTGGGGCTGTCGAAATCTGCTGTGGGCAAAGCCATCGCCCGATTGGAGCAGCGCCTGGGGGTGCAGCTGTTTCATCGCACTACACGACGGATTTCCCTGACCGCCGATGGCGAAGCCTATTTCGCAGCGTGCTCTACGGCGCTGGAAGAAATCGGCGCCGCCGAAAGTGGCCTGGGGCCCGGTGGTGGTGAGCCTTCAGGGCGATTGCGCGTCGATATTCCGGTGGCCTTCGGGCGTCGCGTCGTTGCGCCCTTGCTCTTCGAGATCGCCAACAAGTACCCGGCGCTGCAATTGAGCCTGACATTTTCCGATCACCTGGTGGACCCCTTCGAGGAGGGGATCGACTTGTTGGTGCGTTTCGGCGAATTGCAGGACACCAGCGGTCTGGTCGCGCGGCGGTTGATGCGCCAGCGCTGGGCCATTTGTGCCGCACCTGGCTACCTGACACGTTTTGGCGTGCCACATACCCTCGAAGACCTTAATCATCACCGCTGCATTGTCGGGCATCGACGCGGCCAGCCGCTGGCGTGGCGAGTCATGCAGGCAGGGCAGACGGTGCGCTACGCGCCACCCTCTACCCATCAGATTGGTGATGGCGAAGCCATGATTCTTGCGGCGATTGCGGGCGCCGGCTTATGCCAGATGCCGCGCAGCCTGTTCCAGGACGATATCGAAGCGGGCCGGTTGGTAGAGGTGCTGCACACCTATGAACCGGAAGCGGTGGATGTGCATGCCGTTTGGCCGAAGGTGTCGCATCTGCGGCCGAAGGTGAGGTACGTGGTGGATGAACTGGTCAAGCTGTGCGCGCATTGGCAGTGATGGGCTAATCGCTGAACAGTTCAAACATCAATTGTCGGAACCATTTATTGGCCGGGTCCCGATTGTATTTGCCGTGCCAGAACAGGTTGATTGCAATCTCGGGCAAGGGCATAGGCAACGGCAGGCTCGTCAGGCCAAAAGGGCCGGCGCAACTGTCGGCGAAACGCTCGGGGACGGTGGCGATCAGGTCAGTGTTCTGCAGGATATGGCCCACCGCAACAAAGTGCGGCACCTCTAACCGAATCTCACGTTGCAGGCCTGCGCGCTGCATGTGTGTGTCAATTTCCCCATGACCGGTGCTGGCGGCCACGATCCTCACATGCCCAAACTCACAGAATCGTTCCCGGGTCATCGGCAGTTCAGTCAGCGGATGGTCTTTTCGGCACAGGCACACATAGCGGTGATGAAACAGGCGGCGCTGGTAGAAGCCTGCCTGCAGGTCCGGCAGGAGCCCGACTGCCAGATCCACCTCACCATTGGCCAGGCTTTCGGAGAGATCGGCATGGCTGCGCAGGGTGCTCACCGAAACGCCCGGCGCTTGCTTCAGCAGCGCCTCGATCAAGCGCGGCACAAAGTAAATTTCGCCGATGTCAGTCATCGCCACCACGAACCTTTTCTGGCTGGTGGCCGGGTCGAATTCATCGTGGCGGTTGATCGCGCCGTGCAACAGGCCGATTGCCTGGGAGACGGGTTCCGCCAGTTGCGCGGCATAGGGTGTGGGCTGCATGCCCTTGGGCGTCCGTACAAACAGTTCATCGTTGAACGTGGTCCGCAGCCGCTTCAGCGCGTTGCTGACAGCGGGTTGAGTCAGCCCGAGGCTCTCGGCTGCTGCTGACACGCTTCGGTCCAGCAGTATCTGGTTGAAGATCACCAAAAGGTTCAGGTCCAGCTCGCGCAGATTCATTTCGGCTTGTCGCTCTGTGGACTTTAGAAAGGTTAAGCCTATTCAGGATGGTGATAGTTTGTATGGGGGTTAAGGCATTTATCAATGGTTTGTGAATAGTCATGATCGGACTATTCCAAAAACAACATAAGGTTTACCCATGACTAGCCCTCAATCTGTCTTGCAGCTGGGCATTGTCGGCGGCGGCATCGCTGGCGTGGCCCTGGCACTCGATCTGTGCCGTCACAAGCACCTGCAAGTGACATTGTTCGAAGCAGCTCCCGCCTTTGGTGAGGTGGGTGCGGGCGTGTCGTTTGGTGCGAACGCTGTTCGCGCCATCGAAGGACTGGGCATTGGCAAACCCTACGAACGCATCGCTGACCGAACCCCGCAACCGTGGCAAGACATCTGGTTTGAATGGCGTCGCGGTGCAGACGCCGGCTATCTCGGTGCCAGCGTCGCCCATGGCGTGGGCCAGTCCTCCGTGCACCGTGCAGATTTTCTTGATGCCTTGGCCAAACAACTGCCGGACGGCATCGCGCGCTTCGATAAGCGTGCGGTCAGCGCGCAAGAGACGGGCGACAGGGTCAGCGTCCAGTTCACCGACGGCACAGACTATGAGTGCGACCTGCTGATCGCCGCAGACGGAATCAAGTCCAATCTTCGCGACTATGTACTCCAGGGGCTCGGCCAGCCTTTGGTCGCACCGCGTTTCAGCGGCACCTGCGCCTACCGCGGCATGATCGACAGCGAGCAACTGCGCACGGCCTATCGCGCTGCTGGTATCGACGAGCATTTGATTAACGTCCCGCAAATGTACCTGGGCCTCGACGCCCACATCCTCACATTCCCCGTCAAGCAAGGCCGGCTGATCAACGTGGTGGCGTTTGTTTCTGACCGCAGCGACCCGAACCCGGTATGGCCACCAGGCACACCCTGGGTGAAAAGCACCAGCCAGGCCCAGATGCTGGAGGCGTTCGCCGAATGGGGCGATGCCGTACGCGTTCTGCTCGAATGCATTCCCGAGCCGACGCTGTGGGCCCTTCATGAACTCGACGAACTTGCAGGCTATACCCATGGCCGGGTCGGACTGATCGGTGACGCTGCTCACGCCATGCTCCCACACCAAGGTGCCGGGGCAGGGCAAGGGCTGGAAGATGCCTGGCTGCTCGCCCGCCTGCTGGGAGACCCACGAGTGTTGGAGAGTAACGCCCAAGACGTACTTCAGGCGTATGACGCGATTCGGCGACCACGCGCCTGCCGCGTGCAGCGCACCTCTTGGGAGGCCGGCGAGCTCTATGAGTTTCGGGATCTCCAGGTCGAGGATCGAGAAGCCCTCCTGTCCACCACCCTGGCCAGTCGATTCGACTGGTTATGGAACCACGACATGCAGTCGGACCTTGCAGATGCACGCGCCCGGCTTGGGTGGGTTGAAGCCACTTGATCGCGTATATCAGTTGGCAGCGCCTTTACGGGTCACAGGCTCGGCAGCAGGATTGATGGAGACCGGCTCGTGACGCGGCAAACGGCCGTTGAGTACGGCGTACGCCGCGAGACCCATCAGCAGCCCCCAGAATGCCCCTCCGATGCCGAACAAAGTGATGTTGGCGGCAGCAGCCAAAAAAGTAATCAGCGAGGCTTCGCGGGATTTGGCGTCGGCCATGGCACTGGCCAGGCTGCCGCCGATGGTGCCCAGCAGGGCGAGCCCGGCCAGCGTCGTGATGAAGGCTGCCGGGAAGGCCATGAACACCGCCGCGAGGGTCACACCGAAGATCCCTACGAGGATGTAGAAGACGCCAGCAGCCAGGCCGGCGATCCAGCGTTTGGAGGGTTCTTCATGGGCATCCTTGCCGGTGCAGATGGCTGCTGTGATCGCCGCGATGTTGAACGCGTGAGAACCAAAGGGCGCCATGAGCAAAGAACCCAACCCGGTGAGGGTCACGATCGGATTGGCACTGGTGCTGAACCCATCGTTGCGCAGTACCAGCATGCCAGGCATGTACTGGCCGGTCAGGGTGATCAGAAACAGCGGCAGCGCGACACTGAGCAAAGCATTGAGCGAGAACTCAGGCTGGGTGAACACCGGTGCCGCGAGTTGCAGCCCCAGCCCCGACAAATCCAGGCGTCCCTGAATCAGCAGGAAGGCCAACCCCACTGCCAGAATGCCCACCACCGCGTAGCGCGCGGTAAAACGTTTGAGCAGGATGTAGGCACCGATCAGCAACCCGACCAGCATCGGATCAATGCTCATGCCGCCAAAAGCCCCGATGCCAAACTGCAGCAGGATGCCGGCCAGCAGCCCTGCGGCCACACCCGGCGGGATCAGTCGGATGACTTTTTCGAAGTAGCCGGACAAGCCCAGTAGCACGAAGGCAGCGGCCGAGATCATGTACGCGCCCACCGCCTCGGCATAGGGCGTGGTGGCCAGGGCGACCACCAGAAATGCCGCTGCGGGTGTCGACCACGCAGTGATGATCGGCTCGCGAGAAACCCAACTGAGGACCAGCCCGGTAACGCCCACGCCAATCGACACGGACCACACCCACGAAGCTGTCAACTCAGGGCTCAGCCCAGCGACCTTGGCTGCCTGGAAGACCAGAATGAACGTACCGCCATAGTTGACGATGACCGAGATCAGGCCGGCGACAATCGGATGAATGAGATCGCCGAGGCGAATAGATGACTTGGTTGTTGAAGAAGGCATGGCTTTAATTTTGCTCCTTGCAAAGAGAGGTACTTGGCCTCGACTGGAAAGTGATTTATAACGCTGAACTGGCCTGTTTAGCCCATACACTTTTGCGTATGCAACCAGACCACTTTTCTTTGCAGGCCAACTTATTTATCCAGGGCAGACCGCATGGCAAAAACCTTCGAGCTCGAAACGCTGAAGATGCGGCTCACCGACCCCGAGTTTCAGTTGCTGGATCTGCACCAGCGGATTCAGCGCGCCCTGCGTGCACTGATCCTCGACGGAGCCCTTGACGCAGGCCTGAAGCTGCCGGCAACCCGGGTTCTGGCCAAGACGCTCGGCGTTGCCCGCGACACGGTCGAGAACGCCTACGTGCAATTGCAGCGTGATGGCTTCATCGTGCGGCGCGAGGGTTCGGGCAGCTATGTATCCGAGACGGTTGGTACCGAATTACGCGGGGCGGCGCGTCGGCGCATGAAGTTGCAAGACACCCCACGCAGCGAGGTGGTGCCAGGACCGGGCTTGAGCCGACGCGGTCGGATGATTTTCGACAGTGGTGGAGTTAACGATCAACAGGTGATCAAGGCCTTTGCCACGGGCCTGCCGGAAACCCGAACCTTCCCCACCGATGTCTGGGAACGCCTGCAACGCCAGGTCATGAAGGACCACCGCGGCAATGTCCTGCTGCACGGAGACCCGCAAGGCGCCGAGCCTCTGCGCAAGGCCATTGCCACCTACTTGAACCTCGAACGCGGGGCCACACACTCCCCCGATCAGATTCTGGTGTTGAGCAGTACTCGCCAGGCGCTTTTTCTGTGCGCGCAGTTGTTGGTGGATGTCGGCAAACCGATCCTGCTGGAAAACCCGGGCTACTACGGCGCCAGGAAGGCCTTTGAAACCGCCGAGACCAAGGTCGTGCCCATTGACGTCGATGCCCAAGGCATACGCACAGACCTGCTGTACGCCGACCGTAGCGGCGCCAATTGCGTCTATGTCACGCCGTCTCATCAATACCCCACCGGCGCAACCTTGTCGCTGGAGCGTCGTCTTGAGCTGATCAACTGGGCAGCGGAGAAGGGCAAGTGGGTCATCGAAGATGACTACGACAGCGAGTTTCACTACGACGGTCAGCCCACTGCCTGCGTTCAGGGCCTGGACAAGTACCAGCGTACGCTCTACATCGGCACCTTCAGCAAGACCCTCTACCCTGGGTTGCGAATGGGCTACATGGCACTGCCCCACGAGTTGATCAAAGCCTTCACCTACGCGCGCAGCATCATCGACGGCCACACGCCACAAATCCTGCAACTGACCCTGGCGCGCTTTATGGAGGACGGCCATTACAACGCCCATGTCCGGGCCATGCGCAAGCTGTATGGCGGGCGCCGTTCCATCATGCTCGATGCGATCGTCAAGCACCTGGACGGCATCGTTACCGCTTTGCGTCCTCCCGGCGGGCTACAAATTCCCTGCCTGCTGCACGATGGTTGGTCGGAGGAAAAGACCCTCCGCCAAGCTGCCAGCGCGGGCGTGCAACTTCCCGGCCTCAGTCGGCTGTACGCCGGCGAGGAGAAGAAACACGGTTGGCTATTGGGGTATTCGTCCTTGACCGCCTATGAAATCGAAGCAGCGATGCTGCGCCTGGCCAACGCGCTGAGTAAGTAATAGGCCTGCAAAGCCCCAGCTCTCTTGGCCCCTATAAGGGGGGAGCATTTCAAAACGGGTACAAAATATTTTGAAATAATTTCAGTTAATGAGTTAGATTCCTATTAGCGTTATCAGCAACGATCGTCCTTGATCATCTTGTCGTAGGAATTTTTCTTTGAAACATCGCTTTCCAGCCACTCTGTTGCTTGCCGGTGCATGCAGCGCCATGCCTCTTGCCCACGCTGTAGAAGATTTGACGCTGCCGGCGACCCAGATCGATGGAAGCAGTGAACGCGCTGACGGGCCGAGCGACGGCTACCAGGGCAGTCCGGCATCCAGCACGACCCGCCTGGGTCTGACGGACAAGGAGACACCGCAGGCCGTGACCACCATCACTCGGCAAGCACTCGACGACTTCAAGATTACGGGTATCAAGGACGCGCTGCGCTCCGCGCCCTCGGTGACCGTGGAGCAAACCGAAACCGATCGCACGGAGTTCACTTCCCGCGGTTTCGACATCAACAACTTTGAATACGACGGTGTGGGCATGCCGTTCGTGGGCACCACACTGATCGGTGAGCAGGACTTGGCCGAGTTCGAACAAATCGACATCTTGCATGGCGCCAACGGCTTGATGAGCGGTGCCGGTAACCCGTCGGCCACGGTCAATTTCGTGCGCAAACGTCCGACCGACACGTTCCAGGCGCAAGTCGATACCAGCGTCAGTTCCTGGGACGGCCGTCGCGTAGATGTGGACGTTGCCGGCCCATTGACGGACTCCGGTAACGTCCGTGGCCGCTTCATCTATTCCCACGACAAGGGCAATTCCTGGATGGATCGCTACAGCCACGAGCGTAATGTCGCCGCTGGCCTGCTGGCCTTCGATCTGTCTGATGCCGACACGGTGACGGTGGGTTTTTCCCAGCATGACAGCAACTCCAACGCCAGCACCTGGGGCAACCTGCCGCTGGTGGATAACAACGGCAACGCCATCCACTATGGCAGCCGCAGCTCCAGCATCGGCCAGCCCTGGACCTATTGGAACCTGCGTACCCAGCGCACGTTTACTGAGCTCAAGCATGACTTCGGCAATGGCTGGAACGCCACGGTCACGGCGACGGGGATCGTCGAGAAGCAAGACACCAACATGCTGTACGTCGCCGGGGTTTCAGGTGATGACGCCTCGGTGTTTGCCGCCCACACCACCAGCGAGGACCATCAGTTGCTGGGCGAGGCCAAGGTCTCTGGACCGTTCAGCCTGTTTGGTCGCGAGCATGAACTGACCGTCGGTGCCGCCTATGGCCGCACCCACCAGAAGGCTCGAGAGTACGATGCGGCCGAATCCGGTTATTACGATGCATCGTTCTCGCAGGTGTTGGCGGGGAACCTGGCGCATCCGTCGTTCGTATTTACCAGTGACGGCAACACTCAGAATTTCACCGACACCCAGAAAAGCGTTTACGCCGGTGCGCGGTTCAGCCTGGCGGATGACCTGCACTGGATCGCTGGCGCACGAATGATCAGCCTGGATGCTTCCGGCGACAGTTATGGCGCCGACTACTACACCCGTGCGCACGGCAAGGTCACGCCCTATACCGGCCTGGTCTACGACCTGAGCAATCAGTGGAGCGTGTATGGCAGCTGGACGAAAATCTACAGCGCGCAGTACAACCTGGGTGTCGACGGGAAATTGCTTGCACCTCTGGAAGGCAAAAGCATGGAGGCGGGTGTGAAGGGCCGTCTGTTGGATAACCGCCTCAACGTGACCGCGGCTGCGTTCAAGACCCAGCAGCAGAATGTCGCGGAGTACGCCGGTTTGGTCGAGGGCCGGCAGGTCTACAACCCGATGGATTACAAGAGCCACGGCATCGAGCTGCAAGCCTCCGGCGAAGCGCTGCCTGGCCTGGATCTGCTCGCCGGTTATACCTACGTGCGCATCGACAATGACGACGGAGAGAAGGCGCGCAAATATGTGCCGACCCACAGCGTGCGGGGCATGCTCACTTATCGTCTGCCGGGTATGCCCAAGGCCAAAGTCGGCACGCGGGTCAGTTGGCAGGGCGCGGTGGAAAACGACACCAACAGTGCTATCCGTCAAAACGCCTATGCGTTGCTCGACTTCATGGCCAGCTATGACATTGACAGCAATTGGAGTACGTCCGTAAATCTGAACAACGTGACCGACCGCAAATATTTGTTATCGCTGTACAACAGTGCGTCTACAGCCAGCTACGGGGCACCGCGCAACGTCGTGGCCTCCGTGACCTGGAAATACTGATGCCGCCTGAAGGCTCAGAGTGATCGAGCCTTCGCACAATCCCCAGGCTCCCGCGACTGTAGATCAACTACGACGAGGTCATAGCCCGCACAGCCGGGTGATCGTGGTTCAGCCTGAGCGTTCCGCCAGGGCAGGTCGGGGTGGCTGGAGTACGTTTGCGTCATGCAGGGCGGTTCAAGTCTTGATGGCGCTCCACCTTATGCCCCGGCTTCGCCCAACTGAAAAAGACGTTCAAACTTTTCCCCCTACGTGCTATCCATGGCTGTTTGTCGACAGGAGTCGAGCATGACCACACTTCCCGTAATCACCCCTGATCCTTTCCAATGGCTTGAAGACGTCGACGGCGAGCAATCGATGCATTGGGTGCAAGCCCAGAACCTCAAGACCGAAGACCGACTCGCCCGCTCCGACAGCTTCCGGCAAATCAAAGCCGATGTGCTGGAGATGCTGGACTCGGACAGCAATATCCCCTACGTCGACAAGGTCGGTGCCCATTACTACAACTTCTGGATGGACGCCGCTCACCCGCGGGGCCTGTGGCGTCGCACCACGCTTGAGGAGTTCCGTAAGCCTCAGCCCGCCTGGGAAACGTTGCTGGACCTTGATGCACTGAACGCCGCCGAGGGCGAAAACTGGGTGTGGCACGGTGCTGACTATTTGCGCCCGGACTACCAGCGCTGCCTGCTGGCGTTGTCCCGAGGCGGGGCGGATGCGAGTGTCACCCGGGAGTTTGATCTGGCCAGCAAGACCTGGGTCGAAGACGGCTTCCAGTTGCCCGAGTCCAAGGGTGGCCTGGGCTGGATCGACCGTGACAACGTCTATGTCTTCACCGATTTTGGTGAAGGGACGATGACCCGCTCCGGTTACCCGCGCATCGTCAAACAGTGGCAGCGTGGTACGCCGATGAGTGCCGCCCGTATTGTCTACGAAGGCACGCTGGATGATATGTACATCGCGGCGATGCACGATGATACGCCGGGCTATGAGCGTGACTTCGTCAGCCGCACACTGGCGTTCTACAACAACGAGCTGTACCTGCGGGGCAGCGACAACCAGTTAAGCAAAATCGATGCGCCGAACTCGGCGGAAAAGTCGGTGTACAAAGACTGGCTGCTGCTGGAACTGCGGGAGGACTGGGCGCTTGATGAGGTGTTTGTGGCCGGCTCGTTGCTGGCGATCCGGTTTGATCGCTTCATGGCAGGCCAGCGGGATTTCGACGTGCTGTTCACTCCTACGGACAGCACCTCGCTGGCGGGTTTTTTCTGGACGCTGAATCACCTGGTGCTGAACATCCTTGATCACGTCAAGAACCGCCTCAGCGTCCTCACCCCCGGCGCGAGCGGCTGGCAGCACCGCCCGTTCACCGGGGCGCCGAGCATGGGGACGGTGGATGCCAGCGCAGTGGACAGCGACGACAGTGATGCCGTCTGGCTGGTGACCACTGACTACCTGACGCCGACCACCTTATCGCTGGCCGAGATCGGTCATCCGCCCGAGGTGCTGAAAACCCTGCCGGCCTTTTTCGATTCCAGCCAGCACGTGATCGAGCAGCACTTCGCGGTCTCCAGGGATGGCACTCGTGTGCCGTATTTCCTGGTGCTCGGCAAAGACCTGCCGCGCAACGGTACGGCGCCTACCTTGCTCTATGGCTACGGCGGCTTTGAATACTCCCTGACCCCGTATTACTCCGGTAAGGCAGGCCGCGCCTGGCTCTCGAAGGGCGGGGTGTATGTGGTTGCCAACATTCGCGGTGGCGGTGAATACGGCCCGCGCTGGCACCAGGCAGCACTCAAGCAAAACCGTCCGCGTGCCTATGAAGATTTTGCCGCAGTGGCCCGTGACCTGATCGACCGTGGGATTACTTCGCCCCAGTACTTGGGCGCGGAGGGTGGCAGTAACGGTGGTCTGTTGGTCGGCAATATGCTGACCCAATACCCGGAACTGTTCGGTGCAATCGTCTCCCAGGTGCCCCTGCTCGACATGCAGCGCTACCACCTCTTGTTGGCCGGAGCGTCGTGGATGGGGGAATACGGCAATCCGGACGAGCCTGAAGAGTGGGCGTATATCCAGACGTTTTCGCCGTACCACCTGTTCGATCCGGCGAAGGCCTACCCACCGGTGTTTTTCCTGACCTCAACCCGCGATGACCGGGTGCATCCGGCCCACGCTCGCAAGCTGGCGGCGAAGATGATCGACGCCGGCAAGGACGTGACGTACTACGAAAATATCGAGGGTGGGCACGGCGGGGCGGCGGACAATGCGCAGGCTGCGCATATGAGTGCGCTGGTCTACAGCTTTTTGTGGGAGAAGCTGAGTCCTAATCGGGACTGAGTGTTGCCCGCCTTAATTGTTGGTACGCCTGCACCAACTGGTCGAGCGTAAACCCAAGGTTTCTGCCGCTGGGATTGCGAACCCACACAGCCGCATGCCCCAGGGTATGCGGTTGAAGCCCCCAGGCAATCTGCTTCTGCCCGCTCAACGCGCTATAGGCTGCCTTTCCCAGAAACGCCACATACCGTGGCGCATAACGTGCGATCTTGCGTTCAAAACTCACCGCTGCTGCCCTGAATTCATCCGCTGACAACTGATCCGCCCGGGCCGTAGGCCGCTCCACCACCGTGGTCAGCCCGCATTGGTACTGCAGAATCGTGCGGTCGTTTTCCGCCTGCACTTCATGGGGCGTAAACCCGGCCAGGTGCAGCGTGCGCCAGAACCGGTTGCTCCTGCCCATGAAGTGATGCCCGGTGGCGGCGGCCTTCAGGCCAGGGTTTATGCCGCAGAAAATCACGGCCAGGTCTTTGGTCAGAATGTCTTCGAGTGTTTCGTTCATGCTGAGTCTCAGGCAAGTGTCTCCGACAACCTTCGGAATAACACAGGGGAGCGGTCTGGCCTATAGATTAAGTCGCGAAAGTTGTCACATATGGCTGATACGCTGGCTTCTTCCAAGGACGGTTGAGGCTCACTATGAAAAGCACGGCGTTCACCTTTACGCTCATCCTCCTGTCAGCCACCGCTCACGCCGATGATCCCGCATCGGTACTGGGACACGCCTTTGGCTCCCTCGGCTGCGTCGACTTGCAAAACCCGGACGGCAAGGCCATTTGCGAAGCCCGGGCCCTGTCCAATGGCAGCGGTTGCCAGGGCTTGTCCAGCCAGGCGATGCGGGATAAATGCCTGGATGAAGGCTTGTATCCCACCAGCCGCCGCGACCGCCCGAAACATGTCAGGAAGACGGTATTGATCGACCCGTTTTTGAAGGCAGAAACCAAGCCTGCGGTGCCCCTGTCGGAAAGCGAGATCAAGAGATTTGAAGAGTGGTATGGGCTCAAGAAAGCAGCGCAGTGAGGCGGTGCTGATGAGATCGTTCATTCGCGTCAAATTGCGATGGATCGAAGAGCGGATGGGGTGTCGAGGTGGGGGTGTAAATCATCGGCTTGTCCACCGGCCGGGTGGCACCACGCAAATGCGCTGGGCGGGGTAGTCGATCAGTATGTAGTTGCCTTTGAATTGTTCCAGGCCCAGGAAGTTGTGGGTGCCTCTTTCCAGGGGCAGGTTTTTTGCTTTGTTGAAGGGCGCTCGGTGTTGTTTTTGTTGGGGGTGAACTTAGCTGGGATTGGGGGGATTGCTTGGCTTCGCAGGGGGGATTCCTGTGTACGAAGCGGGCCGCCGCTCTGCAATACCTGCGTTCGACTTCGGGCTGAATGGGGCAGTCAGATCAAAATCAAAAGCAAGAGCACAGCGGCCTCCCGGCCGGCTTGAGTGTTAAAAGCAAAGGCAAAATCCAGAGCGGAAAAGATCTGCTTTTCTGTGGGAGCTGGCTTGCCTGCGATGCAGACAACTCGGTTTTTCAGACACACCGAGGAGATGCCATCGCAGGCAAGCCAGCTCCCACAGTTGACCGTGTCCGCTTTAGCTTTTGATTTTGCTTTTAACACTCAAGCCGGTCGGGAGGCCACTGCGGGCGACCACACCGCCGAACGTCTACGCCAAGGCCCTGAGCCTGACCGAAGGCTTGCACGGCGGTGGTATCGTCTCCGGCCTGGACGTGGCGCGGGCGCGTACAACTGTCAACGGTCAAGTCGCAATTGAGCCAGAACCGGGTGCAGCGTGCAGTGCTTGAACACTCGATAGCGGCGATGCTGGGTGAATCCGCATCGACCTACGCGATTGCCCCCAGCGTTGCGGACATCGCCTTGCCCGGCGTGCCCACCGGTGTACCGTCTACGCTGTTGCAGCGCCGGCCGGACATTGCCGCTGCCGAGCGCCGAATTGCCTCGGCCAACGCACGCATAGGTGTGGCGAAAGCGGCCTGGTTCCCGGCCCTCACGCTGAGTGCCCAAGGCGGTTTCCAGAGTGATGAGTTCGCGCATTTGTTGAGTGCGCCCAACATCTTCTGGGCCATTGGCCCGTCGCTGGTGGGGACGATTTTTGATGGCGGCGCGCGCCAGGCCGGCGTCGACAGTGCCAAGGCGGCAACGGATGAAGCCGCGGCCAAGTATCGTGGTGTAGTGTTGACCGCGTTCGAGCAGGTGGAGAACAACCTGGCGATCATCTCCGGGCTCGACACCGCCCTGGTTGACCAGCGCGATGCCGCCGCTGCCGCGCAGTACGCCGAGGACTTGTCCCTGGCGCGCTATCGCCAGGGCGGCGCGGCGTACCTGGATGTGGTGACGGCGCAGGTAGCGTCGTTGCAGGCACAGCGAACTGTACTGGATCTACAGACTCAACAGTTAAGCGCCAACGTAGGGCTGATCAAGGCCTTGGGTGGCGGCTGGAATATGGCCCAACTGGCCCAAAAGAACCTGTAGGAGCGAGCTTGCTCGCGAAGGTCGTTAACGATTATGCGTATTTATAGGTTAAACGCGGCGCTCTCGAGTTTTTCGCGAGCAAGCTCGCTCCTACAGTCAGTTAGTTAGTTGTTGTGAACATTGAATCCAAGGAGTAGTGGCATGACTGATTACGTACCGCCAAAAGTCTGGACCTGGAAAACCCAAAACGGCGGCACCTTCGCCAGTATCAACCGGCCCATTGCCGGCGCGACCCACGACAAGGAATTGCCGGTAGGCCGTCATCCGTTGCAGCTGTATTCCCTGGCAACGCCCAATGGCCAGAAGGTCACGATCCTGCTGGAAGAGCTGCTGGCCCTGGGTCACCAGGGGGCTGAATACGATGCGTGGTTGATCAAGATCGGTGACGGCGACCAGTTCGGCAGCGGCTTCGTCGGGGTCAATCCGAACTCGAAGATTCCCGCGCTGCTGGACCGCAGCGGGCCCAAGCCGATTCGGGTGTTCGAGTCCGGAGCGATCCTGCAGTACCTGGCCGAGAAGTTCGGCGCGTTCCTGCCCACCGAACCGGCGGCCCGCGCCGAGTGCCTGTCGTGGTTGTTCTGGCAGATGGGCAGCGCGCCGTACCTGGGCGGTGGTTTCGGGCATTTCTATGCCTACGCGCCGACCAAGATCGAATACGCCATCGACCGTTTCGCCATGGAAACCAAACGCCAACTGGACGTGCTGGACAAGCAACTGGCCGAGCACCAATACATCGCCGGCGACGAATACACCATCGCCGACATGGCGATCTGGCCGTGGTATGGCGGCCTGGTGAAAGGCCGCTTGTATGAGGCGGGGGAGTTTCTCTCGGTGCAGGATTACACGCACGTGCTGCGCTGGGCCGATGCCATCGAAGCGCGGCCGGCGGTGCAGCGTGGGCGCCGGGTCAACCGCGTGTCGGGCGAGCCGTCAGAGCAACTGCGCGAGCGGCATGAGGCGTCGGACCTCGACCTGCACCGTTGATAGAGCTGGCAACCCACACCTTGTGGCGAGGGGGCTTGTCCCCCGTTGGGCTGCGTAGCAGCCCTGAAAATTCACCGCGTTTTTTCAGGAAAATTCGGTGAGCTTATTGGGGCTGCTGCGCAGCCCAACGGGGGACAAGCCCCCTCGCCACAGGTTTCTGCGGTGCCTTCACGGCGTTCCCACTTGGCGATCACCAGCGGTGCCAGGGCATTGCCCAGCACATTCAATGCGGTGGTCGGCATTTCCATCAGGCGATACACCCCGGCGATGAAGGCGATGCCCTCCAACGGCAAGCCCGCACTCGCCAGGGTCGCCGACAGAATCACGAACATGAAGCCCGGCACCCCGGCGGCGCCCTTGGACGTCAGCACCATGGTCACCACCAGCAGGGCCTGGTCGCCCAGGCTCAGGTCGATGCCATACAACTGCGCGACGAACAGCGTGCCGATCCCAAGGAACAGCGACGCACCGTCCAGGTTGAACGAATACCCCACCGGCACCACAAAGCTCACCAGCGAAGGCGGCACGCCGTAGGTTTCGAGCTTCTTCATCAGTTGCGGCATTACCGCCGCCGAGCTGGCGGTGGAGAACGCCAGGATCAGTTCGTCCTTGATATGCCGCATCAACGCAAACAGGTTGATCCCGCACAGCCGCGCCACCAGGTTGAGCAC
Source organism: Pseudomonas sp. 32A (assembly GCF_052682255.1). Taxonomy (NCBI): domain Bacteria; kingdom Pseudomonadati; phylum Pseudomonadota; class Gammaproteobacteria; order Pseudomonadales; family Pseudomonadaceae; genus Pseudomonas; species Pseudomonas sp. 32A. Next base: position 1,917,124 of record NZ_JBQYLY010000001.1, read on the forward strand.
CACCAGCACGAAGAACGCAATCGACACGTAGCTGACCATGATCAACTTGGCCAACGGCAGCAGCGAACTGAACCCGAAGTTGGCCACGGTGACCGCGATCATCCCGAACACGCCGATAGGCGAGTAGGCCATGATCATCGACGTCACCTTGAACATCGCTTCCGACACCCCGCGCAGCAGGGCAATCACCGGGTCTTTGCGCTCGGCGGGCAAGCGCGAAACCCCGAGGCCAAACATCACCGCGAAGAACAGCACCGACAGCAGGCTGCCCTGGGCCATGGCGTTGATCACGTTGTCCGGAATGATCCCGACAATGATCTGCCCCAGGCTGTGGCCGCCACCGGTGCTGCTGGTGGGCAAGGTCACGGCGCTGGCTTTCAGGCTGGCCAGTTCGGTGCCGGCACCCGGCTGGAGCAGGTTGCCCATCACCAGCCCGACGATGATCGCCAACGTGGTGATGCAGAAGAAATAGCCCAGGGACTTGGCCCCGATGCGTCCCAGGGATTTACCGTCACCGTGCCCGGCAATGCCCACCACCATGCAGGCAAACACGATGGGCACGACGATCATCTTCATCAGCTTGATAAAGATATCGCCGGCCGGTTGCAGCAGGTTGTCCACCAGCCACGGCCGGGATTCGGGAAAACGGTGCAGCAGGGCACCGATGGCGATGCCGGCGAGCAGGCCGATCAGGATTTGCCAGACCAGCGCGATGCGGGGCTTGTGCATGGGAATGCCTCATTTATATCAATGATTATGAGTGTTGTTCTAGGCAGTCAATGAGCGGCCATCCCTGGCCGCCGGGTGAGGCGGGTATCCGTCAGCGCAATCGATGGCACGCTTCATTCAGGCGACGGCAACCTTCTTCAATCACTTCAAGCGAGCTGGCGAACGACAGCCGGATATACGGCGACATGCCGTACGCCGCACCACTCACGGTGGCCAGGCCGTGTTCCCGCAGCAGGTACTCGGCCAGTTGTGTGTCGCTGTCGATCCGCTCGCCGTGCGGGGTGGTCTTGCCGATCAATCCGGCGACGTTGGCGAACACGTAGAACGCGCCATCCGGCGGGGTGAAGCTCACGCCGGGAATGTCTTTCAACAGACCCAGCATGCGTTCGCGGCGTTGCTGGTACACCTCGCGCATGCCGGCGATGGGCGCCTGGTCGCCGGCGAAGGCGGCAACCGCCGCGGCCTGGCTGAGAGAGCTGGGGCAGGTGGTGGTTTGCGAAAGCAGCTTGGCAATGGCCGCGATCAACCACGCCGGGCCTGCCCCGAAACCCAGGCGCCAACCGGTCATGGCATAGCCCTTGGAGGCGCCGTTGACGATCAGCGTGCGCGGTTTCAGGTCCGGTGCGAGTCGGGTCAGAGACACGTGGCGGGCAGCGTCGTAGACAAAGTGCTCGTAGATCTCGTCGGCCATGATCAGCACATGGGGATGACGCCGCAGCACCTCGGCCAGGGCCAACAGCTCGTCTTCGTTATACACCGCGCCGCTGGGGTTGTTCGGGCTGTTGAGGATCACCCATTTGCTGCGCGGGGTGATCGCCTGTTCCAGGGCTTGCGGCGACAGCTTGAACCCCAGTGACTCATCGCCGGGAATGATCACCGGCGTCGCGTCATTCAGCCGTGCGATGTCCGGGTACGACACCCAATACGGCGTGTGCACGATGACTTCGTCGCCGCGATTCAGGGTCGCCGCCAGGGCGTGATAGATGATGTGCTTGCCACCGCACCCGGCAATCACTTCGTCCAGCCCATAGTCCAGCTGGTTATCACGCTTGAGCTTGAGGCAGATCGCCTGGCGCAGGGCGAGGGTGCCGCTGGTGGCGGTGTAGTGGGTGTCGCCACTGCGCATCGCGGCGCTGGCTGCTTCGAGGATATGCGCGGGCGTATCGAAATCCGGTTCGCCCACGGTGAAGTTGACGATGTCCCGGCCCTGGGCGCGCAGTTCGCTGACCAGTGCGTTGGCGGCGATGCTCGGGGAGGGCGCAATGCCCAGCACCCGATCGGAGAGAAATGCAGTGCTCATGATGTTCCCCTTCAACCTGCCAGGCCGGCCTGCTGCAGCACCTTGTCGATCCAGCTCTGGCGCACCGCACCGCTGGAGATTTCGGCTTTGACTTCCTCTTCGTGGGCCGCGTGTTGCGCCGCCTTGCGCAGTACTTCGGCGGCGTCGGCCTGGGAGAAGGCGACCAGGCCGTCTTCGTCACCCACCAGCACATCCCCCGGGTTGATCAGCATGCCGCCGATGGACACCGGCACATTCACTTCGCCCGGGCCGGTCTTGTAAGGCCCGCAATGCACCACGCTGCGGGCGTAGCAGGGCGTGTCCTCGAAGCTCGCGACATCCCGGATCGCCCCGTCGATCACAAACCCCACGCAGCCGCGTTGCTGGGCGTAGAGCTTGACCAACTCGCCGATCACCGCGTTGTTGGTGTCGCCCTGGGCGTCCACCACCAGCACGTGGCCGGGCTCCAGCATGCTCAAGGCCTTGTAGATCAGCAGGTTGTCGCCAGGGCGGGTTTTCACCGTGAGCGCGGTGCCCACCAGCTTGCCGGTTCGGTTGTAGCGGTTCAGCCCGCGGGCGCCGATGTGCCGGCCGAGGTTGTCGCTGATGTGCGGGGTGACCACGTGAGTGAAGGCTTCAAGCACTTCGGCAGAAGCCAGCGGTGGGTTGGGGAGGATGCGGAAACCGGGCAAGGACATGGCTGTAACTCCGATTGATCTTATGGGTCTGTGGCTAGATCTTAGGAGTGATGAACATACAGTTTTAGCGATATTTTATTATCTGATAGGATCGCTTTTTCTCATGGGAGGTGGCCGATGATCACGTTCAAGCAAATCGACGCGTTGTACTGGATTGCCGAGCTGGGCAGTTTCGAGGCCGCGGCGAACAAGCTGAACATGTCGCAGTCGGCGATTTCCAAGCGCATCCAGGAGTTGGAAGAAACCTTCGATGTCGAGATTTTCGACCGCAGCAAGCGCAATGCCCGGCTGACCGAAAAAGGCGCCGAGTTGCTCGACTACGCCAAGGACCTGCTGGAGCGTCGTGACTACATGCTGGAGCGGGTCAGTACCCGTGAAGTGCTGGTGCGCAGGTTTCGCCTGGGGGTGACGGAATTGACGGCCTTCACCTGGTTGCCGGCGCTGGTGGAAGCGTTGCGTGAGGCGTATCCCAAAGTGCAGATCGAGCCGTCGGTGGAGTTGAGCAGCGAGCTGTTTCGCAAGCTGGAGAGTGATGAACTGGACCTGGTGATCGTGCCCGATGCCTACAGTGATTCGCGGTTTCTGAGTACGCCGTTGGGCAGTGTGGAAAACGCCTGGATGTGCGCCCCGTGGTTGGTCAGTGAGCCTGATCCGGTAGGGCTTGAGGCGTTGGCGGGGTACACGGTGCTGACCCAGGGTTCCCACTCCGGGACGGGCCTGCTTTATGAGCGCTGGCTGGCGGCGCATGCTGTGCAGATGCCGCGTAAGCTGACCAGCCATAACTTGCTGGTGCAGGTCGGGCTCGCACTGTCGGGGGTGGGGGTGAGTTACTTGCCCAAGGCGTGCTTGTCGCATTTGATCGAGCGCGGAGAATTACGCGCATTGGAGACGGAACCGGCGCTGCCCAAGGTTGGGTATGTGGCGTTGCATCGTGGAGATCGGCAGTTTGGCTTGAACCAGAATGTGGCGCAGTTGGCGGTGCAGTGTTGTGATTTTTCGCGGTTGTTGTTTTGAGTGTATATCCGTTATTTAGGTAACGGCTACTTAGGGTTCCGCTCTTACAGCGGGTCACTTTTGAAAAGCGTGTACGGACCGGACACATGGTTGACGGGTGTGCGGGGACATGGTGGACACTTTTCGGCGAGCTAACTTCGCCGGAAAACCATCATGCCCTGGGACACGAGAGATGCCATGAGCCTGAAAGAAGAGTTTGTCGCCTTGGCGCGGCAACCCGGCAGTAATAAACGAGAATTGTGTCGACGATTCGGTATCAGCCCCCAAACGGCGTACAAGTGGCTCGATCGCTACGAGACGCAAGGCCGGTCGGGGCTGCAAGAGAAGTCCCGCAAACCTGTCACCAGCCCCAAGCTGACCAACACCACTCTAGAGACGGCGGTCATAGCGCTCAGGCAAGAGCATCCAGCGTGGGGTGGGCGCACGATCAGCAGCATTTTGAAAAAACAAATCGCTCCCAGCACCGTTACTAATGTTCTGCACCGACACGGGCTAATTCAGCCTGCTCAGAAGGAACAAGCGGCAAAGTTGAGATTTGAACACGATGCGCCTAACGATCTTTGGCAGATGGACTTCAAAGGGCATTTCCCGACGCAACAAGGCCGATGCCATCCCCTGACCCTGCTGGACGACCACTCGCGATTCAACCTGGCGATTCAGGCCTGTGATAACGAGCGTGGGACCACGGTGAAAGAGAAAATGATCGAAGTGTTCCAGCGCTTCGGATTACCGGCTCGCATCAACGTCGATAACGGCCCGCCTTGGGGCTCGCCACGCAACCCTGGCGAAATCACTGAGCTGAGTATCTGGTTGATTCGCTTAGGAATTCGGATCAGCTTCAGCCGCCCTTACCACCCCCAAACCAATGGAAAGATTGAGCGTTTCCATCGGTCACTCAAGGCCGAAGTGCTTGATGGGCGTCAGTTTTCCACGATCAAGGAAGCTCAAACAGCGTTTGATCAATGGCGTGAGGTTTATAACTTGCAACGGCCTCATCAAGCGTTGGACTACAAGGTGCCGATGGAGCGGTATCGAGCTAGCCCATGGGCTTACCCACAGCAGTTATCGGAGTTTGAATACGGACCGGACGACGTATTGGCCAAGGCTTATCACAGCCGATTCCGCTTTCAGAAACGCTATTTCAGCATCGCTAAGGGTCTGGCTGGGCATCATCTCGCCATACGTCCTAATCCTGAAAGTGATGGGCTTTTTGACGTCTACTTTTGCCATCACTTCCTACGAACAATCGACGTGAGCAAGCCAGACTATGGTCCATAATGTGTCAACCATGTCCCCGCACATGTGTCCACCATGTGTCCGGTCCGTACAAAAAGCGCAAAAGTAACCAAAACGCTCTGCCCCGCCTGTCGGCACCTCGCCTAGGCTCGGTGTTCCCTCACTCCGGCACCACTCCGCGGGCCGCCGCGACGGGCCATCCATGGCCCGGCGCGGCTAAACCGGCGTCCTGCCGGTTTACCCGCTCCGCACTGCCTGCGTTCGGCCTCGGGCTGAATGGGGCAGTCAGATCAAAAGCAAAAGCACAGCGGCCTCCCGGCCGGCTTGAGTGTGAAAAGCAAAAGCAAAGCTGCCTTTCTGTAGGAGCGAGCTTGCTCGCGAAAAACCTGAGACCGCCGCGTTCATCCAGAATGCCCGCGTCATCGTTAACGACCTTCGCGAGCAAGCCCGCTCCCACATTTGGACCGTGCCCGCTTTAGCTTCTGATTTTGCTGTTGCCCTTTGCTTCACCACACTCAAGCCGGCCTGTAGGCCGCTGTGCCCTTGATCTGCTTTTGATCTTGATCTTAGGCGCCCCGTTAAACCACGCTGGCCGAACGTAGGCAGTACGGAGCGGGTAAACCGGCAGGACGCCGGTTTAGCCGCGACGGGGCAGGGACGCCCCGTCGCGGCGGCCCGCTTCGTGCTGCCGGAGCTGAGGGCACACCGAGCCCAAGCGAGGTGCCGAGTGGTGGGGCAAGAGCGTTTTGCTTACTTTTGCGCTTTTCAAAAGTGAGCCGCTGTAAGAGCGGAACCAATAGTAGCCGTAACAAAACCAACGGATATGCCCCCAATCACCGCCCCCAACGCCATATGCCTGACGCCCCGAACCGCTGAGTGAGCCGTTGTTGGCCTACCAGCGGTGAGTCACCGAACTCGTACTGTTTGCCTTCGGTGGGCACAAACACTTGCCCGGCCTTGCTCACACCCGCTACCGGGAAGAACGATTCGCTGTAGCTCAGGTACGGTGCCAGGCCGTTGTCAGCCTTGTACACCAACCCTGCGCGCGAGGTGGTGGCCTCGTCGAACTTGATCTGGTCCTGGAAATACACGCCTTTTTGCAGGGAGTCGATCTGCGAACCACGGTCGGTATTCGGTGATCGGTTGACCACGACCGGCTGGTTGTTGATGGAGTTCGCAAGGTGCAACGACGGAGCATTGCCACGGAAGTTGTGGGCGGTGTGCGTGGAGTGAAAGCAAGCACGGGCCAGGTAGGACCCCTATATTTATGCGGCCCTTGCTGATAAATAGAGCGGGTGAGCCCCCAAGCAGATACCCGGTGTAATCCATCATGAAGCGCCATTTCGAAGATTTGCAGCTGGGCAGCATCGAGCTGTTCTGCCTGGCTGCCGAGGCCAGCAGCTTTACTGCCGCCGCCCAGGTGGCGGGCGTGACGCCGGCGGCGGTGAGCCGCAGCATCTCGCGGCTGGAAGAGCGCCTGGGTTCCCGGTTGTTTGTACGCACCACCCGCAGCATCCGCCTGACCGATGGCGGCCGGACGTTTTTTGAGCAATGCCGCCAGGCCCTCACGCAATTGGTGGAAGCCCAGCAGGAAATGATGGGCGCGCAATCGGTGCCGTCCGGGCTGTTGCGCATCAGCATCCCGACCACCTACGGCCATCACCGGATCCTGCCGCTGCTGCCGAAATTCCGTGCGCTGTACCCGCAAGTCACCGTGGATATTCACATCAGCAACCGCAACATCGATTTCGTCGCCGAAGGCTATGACCTGGCCATCCGCGTGCGCGCCCAGCCGGACTCGACGCTGATTGCGCGGTTGCTGGAAGACGCCAAGCTGGTGGTGGTCGCGACGCCGGCGTACCTGAAGCGTGCCGGCACGCCCCAAACCCTGGAGGACTTGCCGAACCACGAGTGCATCCAGTACGAGTTGCCGAGCAACGGGCGGCGCATTTCCTGGCTGTTCCAGGTCGACGGCAAGGAGCAAGAGTTTGCCGGTGAAGCGGGCTACAGCTGCTCTGACGATGTGCTCGGTGGCGTAACCCTGGCCAAGCATGGCGCGGGGTTGTTCCAGACCTACAAATTCATCGTCGAGGACGAGTTGGCCAACGGCAGCCTGGTGGAGGTTTTACAGCCTTACGGCGGGCGATCACGGCCGTTTACCTTGCTGTATCCCCACGGCCGCTATGTACCCCATCGGGTGCGGGCGTTTGTGGATTTTCTGCTGGAGCATCGCGCCGAATGGGCGGCGCTGTAGCGGCGGATAAATCCCAGGTCAGCATCAGTTGGCCGATGGCCGTGTCGATGGCATCAGCGTCGACGCCATCCCGGGCCAGGATTGACACGCCTTGCAGGAAACTGTCGTAGACCGTAGCCATCGCGCGGGCGTTGGTCTCGGCGGGTAACTGGCCTGCGCGAATGCCACGCTCGACGCAATGCACGATGCCCGCCCTTGTACGCTCCCGCGACTGAGTCAGCGCATGGGGCACGTGCGCGTTCTCGGGGGAGGGCGCGCTCATCACGCCCAAGGCCACCATGCAGCCTTTGGGGTGCCCCTCTTCACACTGCATGCGTGCGGATTGGCGCAGCGCGGTCTCGATGGCCTGGCGCGGTGGCAGGCCGTCATCCCACAGGCATTCGGTGACCTGGGCGAACGTCGCCAGATAACGCTGCACGCACTCCTGGAACAGCGCGTCCTTGGAGCCGAACGCCGCGTAGAAACTCGGCGCGGAGATGCCGCCACCCAGTCCGCTTTTCAACTGGCTCAGGGATGTCGCGTCGTAGCCATGCTCCCAGAACAGGTGCATGGCCTGTTCCACGGCCTGGTCACGGTCGAAAGTGCGGGGGCGGCCCATCTGCGCCATGGGGGAATCCTCTCGGGTGATGAGATAAATACTAGTCGATACATAAGTCGTTGACAACGCCGGGTGGCGCGCTCAACATTTATATCGATCGGTATTTAAGTCCTCTTGTTCAAGGAGTTTCCCTGTGACCCCCTCAACCACCTTATCGGCAGACGCCGTTCCCGACCGCTTGCCCATCGGAGCCTTGCTCGCCCTGGCCATGACCGGTTTTATCTGCATCGTCACTGAAACCCTGCCGGCAGGCCTGTTGCCGCTGATCAGTGACGGCCTCGCTATTTCACAGTCCATGGCCGGGCAGATGGTTACCGCCTATGCGCTGGGTTCGGTGCTGGCGGTGATCCCGCTGACCATCGCCACCCGCGGCTGGCGGCGACGCAATGTGCTGCTGCTGACCATCGTCGGTTTTCTGCTGTTCAATTCGATCACCGCGCTGTCGTCCCACTACGGGCTGACACTGCTGGCGCGGTTCCTTGCGGGGATGGCAGCTGGGCTGGCCTGGAGTTTGTTGGCCGGCTATGCGCGGCGCATGGTTGAACCGCATCAACAGGGCAAGGCGTTGGCGCTGGCCATGGTAGGAACGCCGATTGCCCTGTCACTCGGCGTGCCGCTGGGCACCTGGCTGGGTGGGCTGGTGGGCTGGCGCACCACGTTCGGGATCATGTCGGCGCTGACCCTGGTGTTGATTGTCTGGGTGCTGGTGAAAGTGCCGGACTACCCCGGCCAGGCGGCCCATCAGCGTATGCCGCTGCGTAAAGTGCTGACCACGCCGGGTGTGCGGCCGGTGCTGGCGGTGGTGATTGCGTGGATGCTCGCCCACAACATTCTCTACACGTACATCGCACCGTTTGTGGCCCCGGCGGGCTTGGTCAATCGGGTGGATCTGGTGCTGCTGGTGTTTGGTGTGGCGGCGCTGCTCGGGATTTGGGTAACCGCCCGGTTGGTGGATGTGGCGTTGCGCAAGACGGTGCTGGTCAGCCTGGCGGGCTTTGCGGCGACGTGTTTGGCGTTTGGTTTTCTGGCGCAGGTGCCGGGCGTTATTTACCTCGGCGTGGCGGTCTGGGGTTTGAGTTTTGGTGGCGCTGCAACGCTGTTGCAAACCGCGTTGGCGGACGCAGCCGGGGATGGTGCGGACGTGGCGCTGTCGCTGAATGTGGTGGCCTGGAACAGCGCGATTGCCGGAAGCGGCGTGGTGGGTGGCGTGTTGCTGGATACCTGGGGCGTGGCTTCTTTCCCCTGGGCAATGTTGGTGTTGCTGGCGGTGGGTTTTGCGATTGTGTGGTGCGCGCGACTCCATGGCTTCAAGCCGGGGCATCGGGCCCACGGCAAGCCAGCGGTTGCCGTCCACTGAACGGGGAGCGGCAACCGGTCTGTTCAGTTGCCTTTAACGAGCATGTACTTGCTGAAATTGTTGATGTGATCATCAAGATTATCTTCAAGCATCATCCGGTACTGATCACAGAAATACTTCAGCATCGCCTCACGGGCCTGGGCCATTTCTTCGCCGGATTTAAAACTGCGTGCGCTGACCCAGGCATTGAAGCGTGTGGTGCCGAACATCATCGAGGCGCTGACTTTGCCCAGGTCGGCGAACGCCCTGAACTGCTCGTTGGACAGCTCGATGTGCGCGTCCGCGCGATCGTAGAAGCCGTTGTCGGTGGTGTCTGGCATTGCGGTTACCTTCCTGTTCGTGAGTGCGGCGAAGGTACCGCCGCGCTCCCCGGGAAGGCAACCACGTTGGCCGCTTCAGGCCTTATTTATTGCGCGTCACCCGCCACACGGTATTGGCCAGGTCATCGGCAATGATCAGCGCACCCTTCGGATCAACCGTGACACCCACCGGCCGCCCGCGAGTCTTGCCATCGTCCCCGCGGAAACCCGTGGCGAAGTCCAGCGGTTCGCCGGCAGGCCGGCCATTGCTGAACGGCACAAAGATCACCTTGTAGCCCACCGGATTATCCCGGTTCCAACTGCCGTGCTCGCCGACGAAGACGCCGTCGGCATATTTCTCGCCCATGGCCGGGATGGAAAAATCGACGCCCAGCGCGGCGACGTGGGAACCCAGGCTGTAATCCGGCTTGATCGCGGCGGCGACCTTGGCCGGGTTCTGCGGTTGGGCGCGGGTGTCGACGTTCTGGCCCCAATAGCTGTAGGGCCAGCCGTAGAACTCGCCTTCGCGCACCGAGGTCAGGTAATCCGGCACCAGGTCCGGGCCCAGTTCATCCCGTTCGTTGACCACCGCCCACACCTGCCCGGAGTCCGGTTGAATGGTCAATGCCGTCGGGTTGCGCAAGCCGGTTGCATAAGGCTTGTGGGCACCGGTGGCGGCGTCGATCTGCCAGACCATCGCCCGGTCGATCTCGACCTCCATGCCGCGTTCGGTGATGTTGCTGTTGGACCCAATGCCCACATACAGCGAGCGGCCATCGGGGCTGATCGCCAGGGATTTGGTCCAGTGATGATTGATCGCGGCGGGCAGCTCGGTGACGGTGGTGGGCGGGCCACCGGCCTTGGTCTGGCCGTCTTCGTAGTCGAAGCGCACCAGCGCATCCTGGTTCGCCACGTACAGCTTGCCGTCGGCAAAGGCCAGGCCGTAGGGCGCGTTGAGGTTTTCGGCGAACACGGTTTTCAACTCGTAGGTGCCGTCACCGTCGGCATCCCGCAGCAGGGTCAGGCGATTGCCGCCCTTGACCTTGGTGTTGCCTTCGGCCTTGATCACGCTGGCGATCACATCCTTGGGCTTGAGTTTCGCTGCGCTGCCGCCCCGGCCTTCGGCAACGAGGATGTCGCCGTTGGGCAGCACCAGGGTCTGGCGCGGGATCCGCAGGTCGGTGGCGATGGCCGTGATGCTGAAACCCTCGGGCACGGTGGGTTTCTGCTCACCCCAGGCCACCGGTTCGGCGATCTTCATGCTGGGCAACAGGCCGCGTTGGGGTTCCGGCAGCTTGGGGTCAGGGCCGCGAGCCTGAGTGCTGTCGGCTTCGCCACCGCAGGCGCTCAACAACATCGCCATGCTTAAAACGGTCAGCGTGCTGGAAGGCTTCATTGGGCACCTCCGGAACGCAGGTTGGTCAGCCCTACCCAGGTGGTCACGCAGGCCAGCAGAGTCACGATGGCCGACAGCACCAGGCCCGAAGGCATCACGGCCCAGGCATCTTTCGCATGTTCAAAGGCATTCACCAGGCCCAGTGCCCAGGTTACCAGCAACAGCAGGAAGTACACCGTAGGGCGACCGGCCTTGCGGTCGGCACGCAGCAGGTTGACCAGTGCAAACAACCCCGCCAGCCCACAGAACAGCAGGCCGCCGGCGATCAGCCAGGCGGCGAAGTTGCTCCATTGGGTCTGGTAGGTCTGGTAGTAGGCAATGTCACTCAGCAGGGCGCCGAGAAACAGCGGAACGGTACCGGCAAGCAAGGTCGCGTGAAGCGGGCCAGGCGTGCAGCGGTAGGTGAGGGCGGTGGTGACGGTCACGGGCGGCTCCTTATCGTTGAGCGGCCCTGATGAGGCTCATCAGGGCCGCGCTGACTGCGCTTAAGGAAGGAGCGTGCTGCTTGCGCGTTAGTTCACCGTCTATTCGTTTCTAAATATGTTGCGTCAGTTGATGCGTGGATGCTGCTGCACTAGGTTTTCGCGCTTGGCTTCCAGTTCGGCGATTTGCGCGTCGATGTCTTCGATCTTCTGCTCGATATTGTCTTCGTGCTCCTGCAGCAGCTCCTTGGCTTCCTCGATATCCGACGCCGCCGGTGCCGCGCCGCGCAGGGGTTTGTTGGCGGTTTCCTTCATGGTCAGGGCGGTGAAAAGCCCCAGTACGGCGAACACCATGAGGTAGTAGGCCGGCATGTACAGGTTGTTGGTGGTCTCCACCAGCCAGGCCATGGCGGTCGGCGTGAGGCCGGCAATCAGGATCGAGATGTTAAAGGCACTGGCCAACGCGCTGTAGCGGATGTGGGTAGGGAACATCGCCGGCAGGGTGGACGCCATCACGCCGATAAAGAAGTTGAGCACCACCGCAATGATCAGCAGCCCCGAGAAAATCAGCCCGAGCTTGCCGCTGTTGATCAGCATGAACGCCGGAATGGCGAGGAAGAACAGCGCAATGCTGCCGACGAGAATGAAGGGTTTGCGCCCGATCTTGTCGCTGACGAAACCAATCAGCGGTTGCACGAACAACATGCCGACCATGATTGCGATGATGATCAACACGCCGTGGTTTTCGCTGTAGTGCAGGTTGTGGGACAGGTAGCTCGGCATGTAGGTGAGCAGCATGTAGTACGTGACGTTGGTCACCACCACCACGCCGACGCAGGTCATCAGGCTGCGCCAGTGCTTGGTGGCGACTTCCTTGAACGACACTTTCGGGCCACCGGCCAGGCCTTCGCGATCGCCTTGTTCGAGTTGTTCCACATGCTGTTGGAAGGCGGGTGTCTCTTCCAGGGCGTGACGCAAGTACAGCCCGATCATGCCCAGCGGCAGCGCGAGGAAGAACGGCAGGCGCCACCCCCAGGACTGGAACGCCTCTTCGCCGATTACCGCCGAAATCAGCACCACCACCCCGGCGCCGAGGACGAAGCCGGCGATGGAGCCGAAGTCCAGCCAGCTGCCGAGGAAGCCGCGCTTGCGGTCGGGTGCGTACTCGGCGACGAAGATCGACGCGCCGGTGTATTCACCGCCTACCGAGAAGCCCTGGGCCATCTTGGCCAGCAGCAACAGGATCGGCGCCCAGATGCCGATCGAGTCGTAGGAGGGAATCAGCCCGATGGCGAAGGTGCTCAGGGACATGATCACGATGGTCGCTGCCAGGACCTTTTGCCGGCCGTACTTGTCCCCCAGTCGGCCGAAGAACAGGCCGCCCAGCGGGCGAATCAGGAACGGCACCGAGAAGGTCGCCAGGGCGGCGATCATCTGTACGCTGGGGGATGCCTCGGGGAAGAACACCTTGCCGAGTACATAGGCGACAAAGCCGTATACGCCGAAGTCGAACCATTCCATGGCGTTGCCCAGCGCAGCGGCGGTGATCGCCTTGCGCATCTTGGCGTCGTCGACGATGGTGATGTCATCCAATCCAATGGGATTGACGGTTTTCTTGCGTGATTTCATGGGAATTACTCAGCCCTGGTCCATTTCATTGCCATTGTTTTAATGGCACGTGCTCTTTGGTCAGATACATGCGGACACTGAATAATTCACCGTTGGCTGGATTTTTTTGTTAACGGCCCGGCAAGGCTCAACGGATCCGCTCACCCCCCAGTGAGTCACGCTGCATCGACTGCAGGTTTTTCTCGATGGTTTCGCAGAGGGCTTCCATCTGGATCTGATGCTCGCTGTCGCGAAACGGGCTTTGCAGATCGGTGCCGATGCGCTCGATGGCCAGCAGCATAAAGCCCACCACCGTGGAGGCCAGCGGGGTGAACCAGCCCAGGGATTCCACCAGGCCCACCGGCACGATCAGGCAGAACAGTGAGATGAACAGCCGTGGGAAATACACATAAGGGTAGGGCAGCGGCGTATTGGCGATGCGCTCCATGCCGCCCTGGCTGTTGGACAAGTCCACCAGGGTCGATTCCAGCCGCGCCAGGCGAATACTGTCCAGGCGCCCGGCCTTGTATTCCTGGGCCAGCAGGGCAGCGGAGCCGTTGATGATGTCGTTGGAAAAGTTATTGGTGCTGGTGCTGCGGGCGAATTCGTCGGCCGGCAGAAACGCGCGGATTTCCTCCGGGCAAGGCTGGCCTCGCAAGTGTGCCGCCAGGCAGTTCACATACGCCACGTGACGGCGCAGCAAGGTCGACTTTATCGGGTTGACCTCATTGTTCGGGTCATCCAGCAGCGTCAGTACTTGCCGCGCAAAGCTGCGGGAATTGTTGACCATCGCGCCCCACAAGGTGCGTGCTTCCCACCAGCGGTTATAGGCGCTGCTGTTGCGGAAACTGATCAATACCACCAGCGCCGAGCCGAGCAACGTCAGTGGCATCAGCGGCAGGTTGATCTTGCTGTTGAGGAACAGCATGAAGTCCACGGTGACGGCGATATCCCAGAGCAACAGCCAGAACAGTGCCCAGCCCACATAGCCCATGGTCTTGATGATCAGGCGGTATTTTTTGATGATGGCAGCTTTCAAACGGAAACCTCGCGGCGAGCGGTAAACATCAATGCCCTAGCTCGGACGGTGTTTACCGGGTAAAGGTTCGCCGGGGTGCTGCGTGTTCAGGCTTGAAGCGACAGAACGAAGCGGTTTTCGCTGTGGGGCATGCCGTCCGGTGCGGACTGTTCAGGCACGAAACCGCAGCGGGTCAGGACTTTTTGTGAACCCACATTCTCCGGGTACACGTAGGCCACCAGTTGCTTGAGTGCCCAACGCGCCTGCGCCTCGTGGATCAGATGCTTCAACGCCAGGGTTGCCAGCCCTTGCCCGCACGAACGCTCGCCGACGCGGTAACCGACTTCGGCAGAGCCCTTCGGTGAATCGATGCTTTTCAGATTGGCGCGACCGACGATTTCGCCGCTGGCGTCTTCGATCACGAACGGGTGCCAGGCACCGGTGGCGAGACCAGATAAATAGCCTTCAATATGCTCGGCGACGCCCTGCGTTGAGTAAAACGAAGGGTCGCGCGCCTCGATATGCGACTCGAACCACTCACGGTTACGAGTTTCGAAAGCCAGCAATGCTTCAGTGTCCGTACTGCTCAGCTCGCGAACGCGAAATGACGTCATTGCTCACCTCTTCCTGGCAATTGTGCGGTGAGCAAGCATACCCCATCAGTTATCCTGCACCGACCAGCTCATTCGTGGCAAAAAGGAACGGCAGTTGAACGAACACACATTGTCCATGCGCCTGGAGCGCGTGGCAGCCCATATACCCGCCGGAGCGCGCCTGGCGGATATCGGCTCTGATCACGGCTACCTGCCGGTGGCGTTGATGCGTCGCGGCGCCATCTCGGCGGCGGTGGCGGGCGAGGTGGCCTTGACGCCGTTCCGCGCAGCCGAGCGTACAGTGCGCGAGAACGAGCTGGAGCAACACATTACCGTGCGCCTGGCCAGTGGCCTGGCGGCGATCGAGCCGGCAGACGGGATCACCGCCATCAGCATCTGCGGCATGGGCGGCGAGACGATCCGCGACATCCTCGACAGTGACAAGGCACGCCTCAACGGCCAGGAGCGCCTGGTGCTGCAACCCAACGGCGGCGAGCAACCGCTGCGCCAATGGCTGGTGGAAAACGGCTACCGCATCGTGTGCGAAGAGCTGCTCCGGGAGAATCGCTTCTTCTACGAAATCATCGTGGCCGAGCGCGCCGAGCCGGTGAGCTATACCGCCGAGGAGCTGTACTTCGGCCCGCTGCAAATGCAGGCGCGCCGCCCGGAATTCCTGCTCAAGTGGCAGCGCATCCTGCGCCACAAGCAGCAGACCCTCAGCGACTTTGCCCAGGCGCGGCAGGCGGTGCCCGAGGACAAGGTGCAAGAGGTGGCCCAGCAGGCGCGGTGGATTACCGAGCTGCTCAGCACTAATGTGAATAGTGATGGTCAATAAGCCCCGCACGGAGCCGGCCGGCTCCGCGTTAGTATTTTTGATCAAGGACAATGACAGAATGCTCGCCGCAAAGTGATCGCCACTGCCTCCATCTGATCCCGTAAATCGGGCCTCGCCTTACGTTTTTCCTTCCTACCATTTGAAGATTTAACCCATGCACCTACGCAAAATTGCAGTTGGGCTGTCGGCCCTTGTTTTGCTCTCCACCGGGGCAGAAGCTCGTGGTCTGCTGGACCTCATCAAGCTGCCTGCCGAGCATCAGCAGCACACCTCCCGCTCGGGTTCCATCAGCCAGAGTGCCGCTCTAAATCTCTATTCAAACAAACAGCAACGGGCTTCCTTCGACGGCTGCGCCGATCTGTTCCCGTCTGCGCAACCGATCAACACGGCCACGGTGCCGGCCACCCTGAAACCCCTGGCGCTGTGCTCGGATAATTTTGCGGTGCTGTACTCGCAAACCAGCAAGACCCCGCTGGTAGTGGTCGAACGCCTGAATGCCCGCCAGTTGCAGGACGCCAAAGGCGAAGAACGCACCAACCAGTTCTACCCCGACCCGCGCATTCCCAAGGGCGCGCGTGCCGAGTTGAGCGACTACCGTGGCCAACACCCGGCAGTGGACCGCGGCCATCAATCCCCGGCCGCCGATGCGCCGAGCAGCAACGCCATGGCGCAATCCTTCGCACTGTCGAACATGGTGCCCCAGGACCCCACCAACAACCGCAAGATCTGGAGCAAGGTCGAGGCGGACGTGCGCAAGTTTGCCAAGCGCGCCGACGGCAATGTTTACGTGTTCACCGGTCCGTTGTTTGACCCGGGCTACAGCACCATTGGCGCCAACAAGGTCTGGGTGCCGACCCGCTTGTTCAAGCTGGTCTACGATGTGTCGTCCAAGCGTGCCTGGGCGTATGTACTGCCCAACGCTGAAACCCGTATCCAGAAGCCGATGGACTACGAAACGTTTGTGAAGACTACCGGGCTCAAGCTGTTGGGGAATTTACCGGTTAGCGGTTCGGTGGGCCGTACTTGATGGCTTGAGCTATTGCACAGCGGCCAGTTTGGCCAGGCGCAGACGCCAATTGCCGCCATGCTGGAGGTGACATTCTTCCTCGGAATCGAAGCGCACGTAGCGGTCCGAAGAGGGGCGATCCACGCCGGCATCTTCCAGCGCCATGGCCGTCAGCTCGCGCATGCGTTGGTCCTGTCCGCTTGAAAGGGCCAGCTCCCTGTTTGCCCGCGTATCGAATACCCAAATGACCACCAGGCTTTGTGCGAAGGCCTGGTAGTCGACTTCGTGGGTCAGCCAATCGAAGCCGGTGATTTCGGCTTTGGCCATTTCACAGGCTTCGGTCAGGGTCGCGACGAGGCGACGTTCGATGCGGGCGCTGTCGCGTTTGGTTGAAGACATGGGGAGTCCCTTATGAGCGAGGAGGGTGATGATACGCGAGAGATCAACTGTGGGAGCTGTCGAGCTTTGGCGAGGCTGCGATGGCGGACTGGCAGGCGACATATTTATTGCCTGATGGGGCCTCTTCGCAGCCTCGCTGAAGCTCGACAGCTCCTACGCAGGATTTTGTCGGCTCGAGATGATCGTTCCCACGCAGAGCGTGGGAACGATCAGATGTGCAAGCCTGCGAAGATCAACTGTGGGAGCTGTCGAGCATTAGCGAGGCTGCGATGGCGGACTGGCAGGCGACATCTTTATTGCCTGAAAGGGCCTCTTCGCAGCCTCGCTGAAGCTCGACAGCTCCTACGCAGGATTTTGTCGGATCGAGATGATCGTTCCCACGCTCTGCGTGGGAATGCCGCCTCGGACGCTCTGCGTCCAGCTGGCGATGCAAGGTTCAAGTTCTGCGCAGTGGTGACGCGGAGCGTCACAGGATGCATTCCCACGCAGAGCGTGGGAACGATCAGATGTGCAAGCCTGGGAAGATCAACTGTGGGAGCTGTCGAGCTTCAGCGAGGCTGCGATGGCGGACTGGCAGGCGAGATCTTTATTGCCTGACCGTGCCTCTTCGCAGCCTCGCTAAAGCTCGACAGCTCCCACATTGGTTTGTTGTTGCCTGTCAGATCGCGATCTCTTGAGCCGTCAAGCGAGCACAATGTTCAAGGTTGCGAAGATCAACTGTGGGAGCTGTCGAGCTTTAGCGAGGCTGCGATGGGGGGCTTGCAGGTGGCATCTTTATCGCCTGACAGGGCCTCTTCGCAGCCTCGCTGAGGCTCGACAGCTCCCACATTGGTTTGTTGTTGCCTGTCAGATCGCGATCTCTTGAGCTTTCAAGCGAACACAATATTCAAGGTTGCGAAGATCAACTGTGGGAGCTGTCGAGCTTTAGCGAGGCTGCGATGGCGGACTGGCAGGCGACATATTTATTGCCTGAAAGGGCCTCTTCGCAGCCTCGCTGAGGCTCGACAGCTCCCACATTGGTTTGTTGTTGCCTGTCAGATCGCGATCTCTTGAGCTTTCAAGTGAGCACAATACTTAAGCCTGGGAAGATCAACTGTGGGAGCTGTCGAGCTTTAGCGAGGCTGCGATGGCGGACTGGCAGGCGACATATTTATTGCCTGACAGGACCTCTTCGCAGCCTCGCTGAGGCTCGACAGCTCCCACATTGGTTTGTTGTTGCTTGTCAGATCGCGATCTCTTGAGCTTTCAAGTGAACACAATATTCAAGCCTGGGAAGATCAACTGTGGGAGCTGTCGAGCTTCAGCGAGGCTGCGATGGCGGACTGGCAGGCGACATATTTATTGCCTGACAGGACCTCTTCGCAGCCTCGCTAAAGCTCGACAGCGCCTACGCAGGATTTTGTCGGCTCGAGATGATCGTTCCCACGCTCTGCGTGGGAATGCCGCCTCGGACGCTCTGCGTCCAGCTGGCGATGCAAGGCTCAAGTTCTGCGCAGTGGTGACGCGGAGCGTCACAGGATGCATTCCCACGCAGAGCGTGGGAACGATCGAGAGGTGATGGCCCTGCTATGCCCTCGAACGGGTAGGGAGGGCCAAAAGTCGGCGAGGCGCTCCAGCCACTTCACTGCTTCCTTAAATCGCCTGTCGCCGGCTGGCACCCGGCGGCTGCCCAGTAACGCGCTTGAACGCCCGGCTGAACGCCGCCTGGGAGTTATAGCCAAGGCGCTGCGCCACGGTTTCGATCGGCAGCCGCTCCAGCGTCAGCCACTGGCTGGCCAGGCGCATCCGCAGTTCGGTGGCGTAGCGCAGCGGTGGTGTGCCGATGGTGGTTTGAAAGTGCTGGGCGAACACCGAGCGTGAGGTATGACATTGCGCTGCCAACTCCTCCACCGTCCAATCGCGCCCGGGCTGCTGGTGCAACGCCAGCAGGGCCTTGGCCAGGCGTGGGTCACGCAGCGCCGCCACCAGGCCGGACGCATTCCCGCACGCACATTCAACCCAACCCCGAACCACCATGGCCGCCACCACCTCTGCGAGGCGCGCCAGAATGCCGGCGAAGCCGATGCGGGCGCTGCTGACTTCACGCTCCATGGCCGCCAGGATCGGCATCAGCCCCGGATAACGCTGGCCCTTGGCGTCGATCAGCATCAGGTCCGGCATCAGGCGGCCAAGGCCGTGCAGACTCCCCAGTTCAAACTCCATGCAGCCGCTGAAGAGCAGGGCGCTTTGCGTCACGCCCACATCGGCCCGGGCATCCACGGCACACACCGCATCACCGAGGGCTGCCGTGTTGAAGCGGTCGATGTCCTGCACCGGCACGTCCGGGCTGGAGAGCAACTGATGAGCACCGCCATGGGAGATGAACACCGCATTGCCTGGCGTCAGTTCATACAGGGTGCCGTCCTCGGTGCGCAGGGTGACGCAGCCGGCAGCGATAAGGTGGAAATAGGCGTGCCCGGGCTTGGACGGGAAGCCCAGGCCAAACGCCGGCCCAGTCTGGATACGCCGGTACTCGACACCCCGCAGGCGCATGCCGCGCAGCAGCTCGTTGATAAGGTCAGAGGACTGGTCGAACGGATCGATGGGCATCATTTCCGGGGTTTCGGTAAAGGATTCGAGATTTTGCATCATAGATCATCCCAATCGTCACACCTAGACTGCCGGTCGCAATAACTTTTGAAGGATGACCGTGATGAGCAGTTGTGTGTGTGACGCCGTAACCGGTGCAGATGCAGCGCCCGCGACGCCGGCCTGGATGGCGGTGTTTTCGTTGGCGATGGGCGTGTTCGGATTGCTGACGGCGGAGTACCTGCCGGCCAGCCTGCTGACGCCGATGGCAGCCGAGCTGGGGGTTTCGGAAGCCTTGGCAGGGCAGGCGGTGACGGTCACGGCGGTAGTCGCCTTGTTCGCCGGGCTGCTGGTGCCAGGCCTGACCCGGGGGATCGACCGCCGTGTGGTGTTGCTGTGTTTCAGCGCATTGATGATCTGCTCCAACCTGCTGGTGGCGGTCTCGTCGAGCCTCACGGTGTTGCTGCTGATGCGTATCCTGTTGGGCATCGCCCTGGGTGGCTTCTGGAGCATGGCGGCGGCGGTGGCGATGCGGCTTGTGCCGGCGGCGTTGCTGCCGCGTGCCTTGTCGATCATCTTCAGCGGCATCGCAGTGGGCACTGTCGTGGCGGTACCGCTGGGTAGCTTTTTGGGTGGGCTGTACGGCTGGCGCAGCGCGTTTCTCGCAGCCGCCGCGGTGGGCGGCGTAACCCTGATTTTCCAGCTGTTCACCCTGCCGCCGCTTGCACCCCGCAGGACGGCACGCTTGAGAACCGTGCTGGAAGTACTGCTGCGTCCGGGCATTGCCGTGGGCATGTTGGGATGTGTGCTGGTGCATACCGGGCACTTTGCGTTGTTCACCTACATCCGGCCATTCCTGGAAAGCACCACCGGCGTCGGTGCCGAAGGGCTGGCGCTGATGTTGCTGGGCTTCGGCGTTGCAAACTTCGCCGGCACGCTGCTGGCCGGTTGGCTGCTGGTGCGTCTGCCACGGGGCACCCTGGTGCTGATGCCGGCCCTGGTCGGCGTGGCAGCACTCGCCCTGGCGCTGTTGCCGGCGACCGTGACGGGCCAGGTGTGGTTGTTGATGCTCTGGGGCCTGGCGTTTGGCGGCGTACCGGTGGCCTGGTCAAACTGGGTAGCCCGGGCAGTGCCCGATCAGGCGGAAAGCGCTGGCGGCATGGTGGTGGCTTCGGTGCAGTCTGCGATTGCAGCGGGGGCGGCGGCGGGCGGTGCGATGTTCAGCTTCAGTGGTATCGACGGTGTATTTGTGGCGGCGGGCGTCTTGATGTTGCTGGCGGCGTTGTTGATTGCGTTGAAGGTGAAGGTTGAAGCGCCTCCACAAGGTGCAGAGGCGGGGCCAGCGTTTCATCTTTGAAAAGGCGTCGTACTGGCAAAGTTTGGTGTGAAGCGCATCGGTGGCTTCTCTGGCACCCGGCGCGTAGGGGGGGCCAACTAGCCGCCCTTGGCCTCGCCAATCAGGATATCCTCGAAAAACGCCCCGATTGGTTGGGTGGGATGGCACAGCTGAATCTCCAAAACCCAGACCATCTCGCTGGGTACGATCTCGACCTCAGCCAGCTTGTCTTGCCCGAACAAAGCATGTGGGAAGTCAGCGATGCGGTGCCCGGCCAGGTTGCGCTCAAGGCGCCAGCCTTTGGCGTGGGCACTTTGCTCGGCGAAGTCATACAGCTCGCGTCCGGTCAGCCCGCGGTGCCAGGCGTCGCGGGTTTCGTCGAACACTTCATGCAGTGCCTTCACACAGGCAGCATGCAACGGGTGCTCGCCAAAGACGAAGGTGTCGCCGTAATCGCCTTCATAGCCATCCCACACCGGGCCAAGGTCGACCACGGCGATGTCGGTGGCGCGCAGCTTGCGTTGCGGGTCGATGCCTTGGCGCGGTGTGCGGATGGTGTCGTCGCCAAAGCGGATATAGGTGGGGTGCCAGGTGTGGGACGCGCCCATGGCCTGCAAGGTTTGACTGGCCATGTCGAGGGCTTGGGCGGTGGTCATGCCGACTTTCAATTGGTCGGCGATGGCGGCCAGGGCTCTTACCGTCTGCTCGCGGGCAGCGAGCATGCCGTCCAGCGAGTAGCGCGGGCCGACTTTTTCCAGCACTGGGTGCCGCGTGTTGAGCGACTCCGCTGGCGTCAATGCACCACTGGGGACGAAGGCTTCGGCGACAAAACGATGAGCCTGGGCGCCCGCTGCCAGGCAGGTTTCGCGGACTTGGCTGATCATCTTGCTGTTGCCGCAGGCATAGATTTGGCTCTCCGCCCAGTGGTGGGGCTGTGTCAGCGCAACCTGTTGCACGCGGGCGTCTACCGACTGCACTCGATGCCAGTGAAAGCGTGGATGTGCCTCGCTGGCGCGCTCGAGAAACTCAGCGTCGTAGAAGTCCGCCGGCGACGAGTTCCCCCAATACAGGGTGACTTCGGCCTGGCGGGCCAGGGCCGTCAGCAATAAGGGCTTGATGCCGGCATAACCGGTCCCGGTGGCGAACAGCACAACAGGGCGCTCATCGTCGTGTTGCCAGGTGCAGGCGCCTACGGGGCCTTCCAGCTTCATCGCATCGCCCACTTGCAGGGTCGGCAGGATGCGTTCGGAAAACAGGCCGCCGCTGACCTGGCGAATATGAAACACCAACCGGCCTTGATCCTGTGCGGGCAGATTGGCCACGGAGAAACAGCGGCTGTCGCCATCGTCGAGGCGAAACCTGAGGTATTGGCCGGCCCGGACGTCGAGTGGCTGGGCGGTCAGCAACACCAGCTCGACGATGTCGGCGCTCAACCCGCGCTTGCTGATCACCTGTGCGCTGACTTCCAGCGTTGGCGTGTCCAGCGACCAGCCGGGAATTTCCAGGCGCATGTCGCTGCAGGCATGGCTCTGGCACAGCAACATCTCGTCAGCCGCGAGTGGATAGGAGGCGGCAGGGGTGTCGGGTGTGAGCACCTTTTCGCGGAACTCGCCCGACACCACCTTGACCTTGCACGACCCGCAAGCGCCGCGCCGGCAGGAGAAGGGGACGGCAAGGCCGCTGGCCAGCATGGCGTCGAGCAGCAATTGGTCGGCGGCTTCGAAGGATTTGCCCGAGGGCAACAATTCAACGACATGGCGGTTGTGCATAAACACCTCGGGGCAATTGAGGTTTGATTGTTGCGTTAGACTAGGACCAGAAGAACCTCCAGTTTTGGATAATTCACATGGTCCAGCTCCGCAAATGGCGCCCGCTGCTCAAGCTCGATGGCGCGCAGCCGCAGGCGTCGTACAGAAAGATCATCGAAGGATTGGTAAGCGCGATTGCCGAGGGACGCCTGCGCCCCGGAACGCTGTTGCCCGGTACGCGGGAAATGGCGCAACTGCTGGACGTCAACCGCAAGACGGTGATCCTTGCCTACGAGGAGGCGGTGACCAAAGGCTGGCTGGTCAGCATTCAACGTCGCGGCACTTTCGTCAGTACGCAACTGGCGACAGGCGCGGTGACTGCCGCCGGCGCGCCGAAGTCGTTTGCCCCGGCGTTGCGGGACGTGCCTGCGGCTGCCTATTTCACCCCGGGCGAGCAGGTGACAAAACTGCAACACCGGCCGGGCGCGCTGTTTTTCGATAATGGCGCCTGTGACCATCGTTTGCTGCCCCAAGCCGTCCTGCATCGCTATTACCGCAACGCCTTGCGCAACAGCTTTACCACCAACACCGTGCGCCATGGCACCGAAGGCAGCGGCCAGTACCTGCGCGACGCCCTGGCCGAAATGTTGCGCCACAATCGCGGCCTGAATGTCGACGCGCAGCAGATTTGCCTGACCCAAGGCGTGCAGATGTCGCTGTACCTGACCGCCAGCGCGCTGCTCAAACCCGGTGATGTGGTGGTGGTCGAACGCCTGAGTTATCCACCGGCCTGGGAGATTTTTCGGCAGTTGGGCGCGCAACTGGTCACCGTTGACCTGGACGACGAGGGTTGCCGGGTCGACCAGCTCGATGAACTGTGCCGCCTGCACAATGTGCGAATGATGTATGTCACCCCCCATCACCAGTTTCCTACTACCGTCAGCCTGCGTGCCGGACGTCGCCAGCAGCTCCTGGAATTGGCCCGGCTGCATGATTTCTGCATCATCGAGGAAGATTACGACCACGAGTACCACTTTGCCGGACGGCCCTATTTGCCCCTGGCCAGTGACAGCGCGCAGCGTCATGTGATCTACATCGGCTCACTGTCCAAGTCCCTGGGCAGCACCTTCCGTTGCAGCTATATCGTTGCCCCGTCGAACCTCATCGAAGTGCTCGAGCGCACGGCGGCGGTGAGCCTGGGCCAGGGCGATGCCGTCATGCAGCGGATGCTGGCGGACTTGATCAACGATGGCGAGTTGAAGAAGCATCTGCGTCGGGTATCCAAGGAATACCGTCGGCGTCGGGAGACACTGCTCAGTTGTTTGCTGGAGGCGTTTGGCGAGCAGATAGCCGTGCAGGAACCGGAAGGCGGGCTGGCGTTGTGGGTCAGGTTTGCCGACTCAATCGACGTCAATCAACTGGCTGAAAAAGCCCTGGAGCTGGACCTGGTGGTGCGCAGCGGTCGCCTGTTTTCACCCTTTGATCATCCCGAGAATGCCTTGCGCCTGGGCTTCGCCTCGCTCAACCCGGAGGAAATCCGCGCCGCCACGCAGCGCCTGGCTCAGGCGGCGCGGGCGATTGGGGAAGCGGCTAAATAATGATGCAGTTACCTTGTCCAGTTGGGCGCCACTGGCACGCATAAATACAAACCCATAGCTGATGTTCTTTTTGCGCGCTCTCCTGCGGATACCGCTGCTCAACATACGCATAACGAGGCCGAGTACCCAGGGCAGCTTTTGCTCTTGAGCAAACTGTGGAGTCGGTGGCCCTGAGATGGATATCAACTGCCCCCCGGGCTTCAGAATGGTGAGGGACTTTTTCAGCTCATCAGCGCCCAGGCTATTGAGTACGACGTCATAATCCTGCAGAACCTTTTCAAAGTTTTGTTTCTTGTAATCAATGACGACGTCTGCTCCCAGTGCCTTGACCCAATCCACATTCCTCGTGCTTGTGGTTGTCGCGACGAACGCACCCAGATGCTTGGCAAGCTGGATGGCAAAGGTGCCTACGCCACCGGAACCTGCGTGGATAAACACCTTTTGGCCGCGTTTCAGCTTGGCGGTTTCAACCAGCACTTGCCAGGCCGTCAGTGCGACCAGCGGGAGGGAGGCAGCCTCTTCCATGCTGATGTTTTTCGGTTTCAACGCGAGCGCATTTTCATCTACCGCAATCAGTTCGGCGAATGTGCCTATGCGCTCCTGAGGAGGACGTGCGTAAACTTCATCACCCGGTTTGAAGCGTCGCACCGAGGCCCCTACGCTAAGGACCACTCCCGCCAGATCATTCCCCAGTATCAACGGGAACGAATACGGCAGGATCAGTTTGAATTCGCCTTTACTGATCTTCGAGTCGAGCAGGTTGACGCTGGTGGCATGCACCTGAACAAGAACGTCATAGGCACCCACTTCTGGGGTGGGTACCTCGCCGATACGTCCATTCTCTTTACCGTAACGGTCGATTGAAAATGCTTTCATGGTGATTCAACTCTCATGGCGTTGAATGAAACTTGTCCGCTTCAGTTATTCAGGAATGCCGTTACTTTCACCACGAAATCCGCATGGTGTTGGAAGATGCTGCCGTGCCCTGCGTCTGCGTAAACAACCAGCTGTGAGTCTGGAATCCGGCGTGCCAAATCAATGGTGTTCACCGTTGGAACCATGATGTCGGTATCACCGTTGGCAACCAGAGTCGGTACGCGTATGCGGCTGAGGTTTTGCGCAGGCTGTCTGCCCCAGTCGTGGATGGCTTTCAACTGCCGCATGAACGCGGTGGGTGTAGGACTTTTAACTCGATCCTTACTGCGCTCTTTCAAACGCTTCAAATAGTCCCTGGCGGCTTGCCGTCCATTGGCTGTCGAGGTGAAGAACAGGTAGGTCTTGGGATCGCGCAACGTCAGCAAGCCTTTGAGCATCAACGGCCAGGACACTGACCAGACTTTATCAATGCGGTGACCACCGGCAGGCCCCGTGCCAGTCAATATCAGTCTGCGCACAACGTCAGGGGCGTTCAGCACGATTTCCTGGGCCACGAATCCACCAAGGGAAAAGCCCAGCAGGTCGACTTTTTCGAAGCCCAGCGCGCGTATCACGGCGACAGTATCGTTTGCCATTTCGCTGACCGTTGTCGGGGCAATACCGCCTGAAGCGCCGATTCCCCGATAGTCGATGGCGATGACGCGCCTGCTGCTTGCCAGCCCATCCACGAGCCTTGGATCGAAGTTGTCCAGCACGGCGCCCCAATGATTCAGCAGCACCAGCGGTAATCCGCCGTTGGGACCTATGTCTCGGTAAGCGAACGCCGTTCCGTTGACGTTGATCCATTGATTCGCTGCATTGACGAATCGCGAGGGCGAGCCGCTTTGAGGTTTCGTGTCTGAGAGGGTCATGTTCGCCCCAAGGTGCGGGTTGAAAAGCTGCAAGTGAGCTGGGCCGGAGCAGGCGCCCCGGTGCCAGCGCTTCTTCGCGATGTTTTACGCTTTGGCTTTGTAGCGCTCGGCGACTTCGGATTGCCGAATCTGCGACAGTAAGCCTTGGCGCGCAGCCTGCAAGGCATCCCAGCGATCGGCGTCCTGTAGGGGCGGAATAGTCACGGGCTCGCGACGATCAAAACCAACCAGCGCCGCATCGACCAGATCTCCGACGTCCATGACATCAGTCAGGGTATTGATGTCGATACCTGCCCGCTCCCAGATTTCAGTACGCGTAGCGGCTGGCAAGACGGCTTGCACGTAGACGCCTTTGGGCGTCAATTCCAGGCTCATACCTTGTGACAGAAACAGCACAAACGCCTTGGTAGCACCGTAGACCGTCATGCCGAACTCTGGTGCAAGGCCAACCACGGAACCTATGTTGATAATTGCCCCGTCCCCCGCGTGTGCCAGGCGTGGGGCGATGGCGCTGGCAAGCCGTACCAGTGCCGTCGTGTTGAGCGTCACCAACTGAGCAACGCTGTCGGTGGACTGTTCGATAAAGTTGCCGGATTGCGCGGCGCCAGCGTTGTTCACCAGGATGCCAATGCTGGCGTCATCGCGCAGGCGTGTCTCGACGGTCGCCAAGTCGCTGCTTTGGGTCAGGTCAGCCTGAAGGACATCAATCGCGACATTGTGTTTTTCACGCAGTTTCGCTGCGAGCGCGTCCAGTCGGTTCTTGTCGCGGGCCACCAGTACGAGGTCGTGGCCACGTTGTGCGAAGCGCTCGGCATAGGTGGCGCCAATGCCCGTGGAGGCGCCTGTGATCAGAACGGTATTAGGGATGCTCATGGCTTTCTCTCTGGTGTGTGGGTGTCGATTGGCGGTTCATGTGTATCGCTGGAAAGCGCGCAATGGTGATCTTCAGTGGTGATGCTGGGCGCCTTCAGTAAGCGTCGGGTAGTCGGTGTAGCCAGCTGCGCCGCCGCCATACAAAGTGGTTGGGTCCAATGCAGATAAAGCGGCATCGGTCTTGAAGCGCTCTACCAAATCAGGGTTAGCAATGAACGGACGTCCGAAGGCGATGAGGTCGGCCTTGTCTTCGATCAGTGTCGTGGTAGCCAGATTCAGGTCGTAGCCGTTGTTGGCGATGTAGGTGTTATTGAAGCGTTGACGCAGGGCGCTGAAGTCGAAGGGCGCAACCTCGCGCGGCCCGCCAGTGGCGCCTTCGACTACATGCAGGTAAACCAGGCCCAGGGCGTTGAGTTGTTCGACGAGGTAGTCGAATTGCGCTTGCGGCGCGGTGCTGGAAACACCATTGGCGGGGGACACTGGAGAGAGACGGATACCGGTTCGCTCAGCACCGACTTCACTCACGACTGCCGATGTGACCTCCAGCAGAAGTCGGGCGCGGTTCTCAACCGAGCCACCGTAGGCATCCGTGCGCACGTTCGCACCGTCCTTGAGGAACTGGTCAAGCAGGTAGCCGTTCGCGCCATGGATTTCCACGCCATCAAAACCTGCAGCCATCGCGTTTGATGCCGCTTGGCGAAAGTCGTTGACGATTCCAGCTAGTTCGCCGATTTCGAGAGCTCGAGGTTCCGAAACATCTACGAAACTATTGTTGACGAAAACCTTTGTCGCCGGGCGAATCGCAGAGGGGGCCACCGGTGCTGCGCCATTGGCCTGAAGGTCGGTGTGGGACACGCGCCCGACATGCCACAGCTGCAAGAAAATATGTCCGCCCTTGGCGTGAACGGCTTCTGTGACCTTACGCCAGCCGTCTATCTGCGCCTGGGTGTAAATCCCGGGCGTATCTTGATAGCCCTGTCCTTGTTGTGAGATCTGCGTGGCCTCTGAAATCAGCAGGCCTGCGGATGCTCTTTGGCTGTAATAGGTCGCCGCGAGCTCGCTCGGAACAAAACCGGCCCCGGCACGGTTTCGCGTCAATGGCGCCATTACCATTCGGTTGGAAAGCGTCAGTGAGCCGAGCTTGTAGGCTTCAAACAAAGTCTTTTCGTTCATATCGGATTCCATACTCGTCGATCAATGACGGGAAATTGCGCCGTGGCGGCTAAGGCATGCGGCAGTGGTTTTATGATGTCGATCATAATCAAAGCTGTCAACAACTTTGATTATGATCGACATCAGAGTATAGTCAGGCCATCGTTCAAGAGGCCTGGAGGCGAGAAATGAAGATCACCAAGACACAGTCACTCGCCAACCGAGCGCACATTGTGGAAACGGCTTCGGAGCTTTTTCGCGAACGTGGTTACGATGGTGTGGGGGTGGCGGAGCTGATGGCCACTGCCGGTTTTACCCAGGGAGGGTTCTACAAACACTTCGGTTCCAAGGCGGATTTGATGGCCGAGGCAGCTGAAAAAAGCCTCGCGCAATCCGTAGCCAGCACCTGCGACCTTGATGTTGCCGGGTTCATAAATCTGTACGTGTCGCGAGATCACAGAGACGGCCGGGGCGCGGGATGCACAATGGCCGCGCTGTGTGGTGACGCTGCCCGCCAGTCCGATGAGTTAAAGGCGACCTTTGCCAGCGGGGTAGAAAGTACGCTGGCAGCACTCGAGGAAAAATACCAGCCGCGTGAGGGTGCGACGAAGCAAGACGTTCGAGCAAAAATGATCGACCTGCTGGCGCATGCAATCGGTGCCGTCATGTTGTCGCGGGCGTGCCCGGATGACTCTCCTCTCGCGGATGAAATACTCGATGTTTGCCGTGCTGAGTTGGTGGCGTCATTGCCGTTGGCGCCACAAAAGGATCGCTAGGGTTCCAACCAGTCAGAATAAAGCGGCGGAAAACGCGCTTGCAGCCACTCAATGAAAACTTGAACCTGTGGCGCCAGATGCGTCCGGCTTGGGTACAGCAACGACACAGGGCGCGGGGCTGGCCGATAGGGTTTCAGGATCTCCACCAACCCGTGACTGTCCAGATGCTCGGCCACGGTGATCCCGGGCGCCTGGATTATTCCGAAGCCCGACACGCCGCACTGAACGTAGGCATTCGACTCGGTGACTGTGATACCGGCGTTGCTCACAAACGTTCGATCCTGACCTTTTACCGAGAAATGCCAAGGCAATGTTCTGTTGCTCTGGCCGGACAAGAAGTTGACGCCTCGGTGGGAGGCCAGATCGTCGAGGGTCTCGGGTACGCCATGCTCATGCAGATACTCGGGTGCGGCACACGTCACCATCGTCGCCATCGCGATGGGGCGAGCGATCAAGGTCGAATCCGGTAGGTCGCCGATACGCAACGCGCAGTCGATGCCTTCACCGATCAAGTCGACGGCCCGGTCAGTCACGCCCAGGACCATGTTGATACCCGGGTAGGTGTCGGTGAATCCCTTAAGGCCTTTGATGAATTCCATTTGCGCGAACGCGGTCGGGATATCCACGCGAAGTCGACCTGTGAGCGTTGCTCCGGAGCGGTCGAACATGGAAGTCGCAGCAGAAATACCCGCCAAAATTTCCTGCACCCGCTCGTAGAACCTCTCGCCCTCGGTGGTGAGGGCCACCTTTCTTGTGGTGCGCTGGAACAGGCGCACGCCCAATGACGTCTCCAGCTCCTGGATATACCGAGTGACCTGGGGGCGCCCTATGTCCAGCGATTCGGCGGCTTTGGTAAAGCTGCCGAGTTCGGCAAGCCTGGCGAACAGTCGCATCGATTGAAGCAGTTCCATGACGCTTTCCTATGAACCCCGCCTACACGAAGTTGAAACTGATTGTTGCCCAAGGATAGAACAATCATGTCTTTTTTCACGCATTTATTGCCCACCGTCAAAAGCGAAAAATACCCCCAAGGCCGAACCGGTTCTGGTTCGAGGCCATTGATATGAATATGGAGAGGCGCAATGAAAGCGTGGTTATTGAAAGATTTCGGACTCGACAACCTGCACTTGGGAGAGGTAGCGACCCCGCAACCAAAGGCTGGCGAGTTGCTGGTGAAGGTTGGTGCTGTCTCGCTCAACTTTCGCGACAAAGCGATCGTCGACGGCATTTATGAGCCGCACAGCGTGCCCAAGCCACTGATCCCGGTGAGCGATGCAGCCGGCACGGTGGTAGCGGTCGGAGACAACGTCTCGCGGTTTAAAGTCGGTGATCGCGTCAACTCGCATCTTTACTCACGTTGGCTGGATGGCGAGCCGGGGCCGAACGAACCTGATTACTGCTTCGGCTCACCGTTGCCCGGCGGTTTGGCCGAATACATGATCATCCATGAGGACAGCGCCGTCGGTGCACCCGACAACATGAGCGATGAAGAGGCGGCAACACTGCCTATTGCTGCGCTAACGGCCTGGTATTCGCTGGTGGACTACGGACAAATCCAGCCGGGCCAGACCGTATTGGTTCAAGGCACTGGAGGTGTGTCGATATTTGCCGTGCAGATCGCTACGGCCCTTGGCGCGAAGGTCATCGCAACGTCGAGTAGCGACCAGAATCTGCAAGCCGTGAAGGCGCTGGGGGCTGTGGCGGGCATCAACTACAGAACGACGCCGAAATGGGCAGATGAAGTGCTGAAGCTGACCGACGGCAAGGGCGTGGATCTGCTGCTCGATGTGGCCGGTGGCAGTGGCATCAATCAATCGGTCGCCGCCACCAAGGCGTCGGGGCGTATTGCGCAGATCGGCTTTCTGACAGGGCAAACCGTTGAACTCAATCTGATGCCCCTCATTTTCCGCCAGACGACCCTTCGTGGTATTGCCGTGGCGCCGCGTTCATCATTCGACCGGATGAATGCGTTCCTCAACGAACACAAGATTCGTCCCGTGATCGATCAGGTATACCCGTTTGAGAAAGCACGAGAAGCTTACGAACATCTCGCGAAGGGCGCATTTGGAAAGGTTGTGATTAAAATCGCTTAACAACGAAAAGGCGCCACTTTGGCTAATGCCAGTCAGTTAAGCCTTCTCGCTTGACGTTTGGCCGCAAGAAATCAAAATCCGATGCCGTACTGGCATCGGATTTTTTTATGCGTCTCGCTCGAGCACTGGAACTGACCCACAACATCGCCTCTACCCCCAACGCCATCGAGGGATTGGATGCCTTGCTCGATCCTTCCTTGGTCGAACAGGCGCTTGAACAGGCCGGTGTGGCGACCCTGCGCAAGCGGCGCTTGCCGCTGGAAATGATGCTGTGGTGCGTGATTTCCATGGCGTTCTTCCGGCGTATGTCGGCATGGGATGTGGTTAGTCGCATGAACATCATGCTGCCGGGCCAGCGTCCGCTGGTGGCGCCCAGCGCCGTAGTCCAGGCCCGTCAGAGATTGGGCAGCGAAGCGGTAAGGCAGGTCTTCGATCTGACTCAGAAAAATTGGCATGAGGCGGCCGATCACCCAACGTGGGCGGGTTTGCGTTTATTGGGCGTCGACGGCGTCGTCTGGCGAACACCCGATACTGCCGAAAACCGCGCGCATTACGATTCCGCCAGCAATCAGCATGGTGATACGGGCTTTCCTCAGGTGCGTATGGTTTGCCAAATGGAATTGACCAGTCACTTGCTGATCGGCAGTGCTTTTGATGGCTATCGCAGCAACGAAATGAAACTGGCGGAAAAGCTGATTGAAACCACGCCCGATCACTCGCTGACGCTGTTTGATCGCGGTTTTTATTCTTTGGGTTTACTGCATCAGTGGCAGCAGGCGGGCACCGAGCGACATTGGCTGATGCCGCTGCGCAAAGGTGCGCAGTACGAAGTCATTCAGCGTCTGGGGCGTCAAGATGCGGTGGTTTCGCTGAGCACCTCGCCGCAGGCGCGCAAGCAATGGCCGGGACTGCCGGGGCGCCTGACTGCACGGCTGCTGAGCAAAACCGTAAAGGGCAAGATGTGTCAGATCCTGACCTCGATGAGCGATCCGCTGCGCTTCCCGCCCGACGAAATCGTCGATCTGTACAGCCAGCGATGGGAGATCGAACTAGGGTTTCGAGAGATGAAACAGACGCTGCTCAACAGCAGTTATACGCTGCGCAGCAAGACGCCAGAGATGATCGAACAAGAGTTGTGGGGCGTATTGTTGGGCTACAACTTGTTGCGTTATCAGATGGTGGAAATGAGTCGCCACTGTCCTGGCATTTATCCGAGCGAAATGAGCTTCACCGCTTGCACTTGGGCGATTCTGGGGTTTATCAACAGCGTCTGCGCCGACCGTTCCGGGAACATCCCCAAGTATTTGGCCGAGCTTCATGCTTCAGCGCCGCACTATGTGCTGCCGCATCGACGTGAGGAGCGCGTATATCCTCGGGCGATTCGGCTGAAATCACCGAAGTATCCGATCAGAAATAAAAATGCCAGTCAGCTTAACTGACTGGCATTAGCCACTTTGGCGTCTTTTTGCTGCTCGGCTGGGCCGGTAGGTCTGAAATGGCTAAGTCGATGTCTTGGCTTGATTGCCATCGTTAGCCATTTGCGCCGTACATTAGCAGGTGTCTTTGCAGGTGCGTTGTGATTGATTTACCGCTACCTTCCCTGGAAATCCCGCAATAAGGACGACGCACATGGATGTTGGAATGGCTCATGCGATCGAGACCGCAGAAAGCGAGTATTTGTGTTCCCGCGTTGAGAGTTTGTCTCGGATAAGTGGAAACCCCTTTGGTGCTCGTGTGTTTTTCAACGAAGCGTTTCCATGCTTTCAAGTGAAGGCATCGCCCAGCCCGATGTTCAATCGCATCTACGGCGACAGCTCCAGCAAGCCCCAGGCACTGTTGAGCCTGCTCAAGGAATCAGCAGAGTACTCGACTGTCACGCCTCTTATCGGCAAGGCCTCGACGTTGGAACAGCACGCTTATGTGGGAGAGGGACGACTGGAGCGCTTGAGGGGTTGGACGCACCAGCAACTCGCGTGCTCCATCGAGGATGTGGCCTTGAATCACCACGCATTCGAAATCGAAGAAGCCACCTCACACACGCTGCCTGAGTTCGCCGCCGTTCATGCGAGTGGCTTTCATACCAAGCCAGAGCATCGTCAGATGAGCCAGGCTTCGTTTGCAGGACTGATGGCAAATGACCGTTTGAAAATCTACGTCCTTAAGGCTGACGGACAGGTGGTTGCAGGCGCGTTGATGTACCTGGCCAGCAACGGAGTTGCCTACCTGGGGACGGCTGCCACCCGAAAAGATGCACGAGGCTTGGGTTATCACGCAGCCCTGATATCTCACCGGATAGCGCAAGCAAAGCAGCACGGCAGTCTTGTGGTCGCCGCAACTGCGCTTCCCAGCTCGCAAAGTCGCCGTAATTTGCAGCGCGCAGGGCTTACGGCATCTCACGCTCAGGCGCTGTATCGTTTGGTGGGTAGTTGAGGTGTGTCAGCGTGGGAGCGCCTGCGCCCCCCATAACATTACACTTCGTTTTCGGGTTTTCGGGGATGTTTGTGATCGTGCTGATCATGGTGACGAAGGTGACGTCGTGGCAGTTGATTGGGCTGTTGGTATAGAAAGGCGGGCGATCCGGTTGATGCGCACCAAGGTATTCATGGCTGTTCCTTCAAAAAGCGCTGCTCATGATCCGGATCGGGCAACAGGCAAGTGTCGTATTTCCCGAAGAGTCGATAGCGATTGCGTGCGATGCGATCGTAAGCCCAATCCCGAAGAAAGCGCGGGAAGGCGCGCAGGAGCATTAATGGGCGCCAGCGGGCAGGTAGTTGCGCAATGATTTCGAACACCGCTTCCGAACGCTCCCAGTAATGCCGGTCGCGGATCACTGCGATGGTGTCGAACTGATCCAAAGGTAACCCGGCCCAGGCCAATAGCGCCTGACCTTCGGGCGACTGAACGGCCGCCAACCGCACACGCCGGTCGCGGTCGTTGCGAATCAGAAACCTTGCCCAGCCGTTGCACAGCTTGCACACACCGTCGAACAGCACCACGGTTTCGCCGGGCTTGAGGAGCGGTGCGGGAGTAGGGCGGGTGTGGGCGGCGGGCATGTGTGTGGGTCCAGTCGGGCCGGTTTAGCCTGGATCATACCCGGGAGTGGAGATCTGATAGGAAAAGAAAATCCAGTGTGGGAGCGGGCTTGCTCGCGAATGCGGTCTGTCAGTGAAAAATGTGCTGACTGGCCCACCGCATTCGCGAGCAAGCCCGCTCCCACAGTTGATCTTTGTTGGATTGGGCATTGCGTTCACAACAGCCGAACCTAGCGTGACAACAACGGCGCTGCGCCTTTTTCCTCCGCGCCCACCTCATGCAGCGAAATCCGCGAGGTCTCCGGCAACGCCAACCCACCCGCCAGCGCCAGCAACGCCACCGCAATCAGATAAAACGCCGGCGACAGATTGCTGCCCGTGGTGCTGATCAACCACGTCGCCATCAACGGTGCCGTACCCCCAAAGATCGTATAAGCCATGTTGTAAGTAATCGCCGAAGCGGTATACCGCGTGCGGGTCGGAAAGGTCTCCGACAGCAACGCCGCCGTCACCACGCCACACAACACCGCGCCCACCGCCAGCAGCATCACCCCGACGACCGACGCCGCGAACGAGCCGGAACTGGCCATCAGGAACGACGGGTACACCACCACCATCAACAACACACACGCCGTCATCACCGTGACCCGACGCCCCACCCGATCCGAATACAACCCCGCCAGCGGGCAAATCGCCGCCGCGAAGATCAGTGCAATCAGCGACACCAGCAACGCCATTGCACGGCTCAGCCCACCCGCCACCTGCAGATACGTCGCGAAGTAGGTGGTGAACATATAAAACGACAGCGCTGTGAGCGACACAAAAGCGCCCAGGCAGCAGATTGCCGCACCATGGTTGCGCAGGGTTTCCTTGAGCGGGGAGTGGGCGACCGCGTGTTCCTGCTTCACCGCCTGGAAGGCCGGCGTCTCATCCAGCTTCCAGCGCAGGTAAAGCCCCACCAAGCCCAGCGGCGCGGCAATCAGGAACGGCAGGCGCCAGCCCCAACTGCCCATCGCCTCGGCGGACAACGACGCTTCAAGTGCATAAGCCACCACCGCTGCGGCGGCGAACGCAGAGAACGTCGACACCGGCACAAAGCTGCCATACCAGGCGCGTTTGTCACTCGGCGCGTGCTCCATCAGATAGGCACAGGCGCCGGCGTATTCACCCCCGGCGGAAAAGCCCTGGGCGCAGCGGATCAGCGACAACAGAATCGGCGCCGCTACACCAATGGCGGCGTAGGTGGGCAGCAGGCCGATCAGCGTGGTGGCGCCGGCCATCAGCAAAATCGTCATGGCCAGCGTGCGTTTGCGGCCGATCCGGTCGCCGAGCATGCCGAAGAAAATCCCGCCCAGGGGCCGAAACGCGAACGCCACGGCAAATACCGCGAAGGTCTTGAGCAGCGCCGCGCTTGCGTCGCCGCTGGGGAAGAATTGTTGGGCGATGGTGGTGGCAAGGAAGCCGTAGACGGCGAAGTCGAACCACTCGACGAAGTTACCGATGCCGGCGGCGATGATCACTCTTCGCAGGGTTTGCGGGCTGACCTGTTCGGTGGAGGGGCTCGTCATGGGGGAAGGCCTCGGCGGTGGTAGGGGGATGCTTGATTATCGGGGGCGGCCGCTGGGCGGCGGGGCTCAAAAGAGTCGTCCGCGTAGTCAGTAGCGACTTGATGGGGCTGGAGTACGCAGGATTTGGGCCAGGTGAGACGAGGGTCTATCGACGGGCGGGGCTGGTAACGCGCTGTTCAACCTTGGTATTACTCAACCCGGCCCCATAACTAGGGCTGTATCCATCCAGGGGAAGAACACGCCATGAGCAACCAAACTGAAACCGCCATCCTCGCCGGCGGCTGCTTCTGGGGCATGCAAGACCTGTTGCGACGCTACCCCGGCGTGCTGCAAACGCGCGTCGGCTACACCGGCGGCGATGTGCCGAACGCCACCTACCGCAACCACGGTAACCATGCTGAAGCCATCGAGATTGTTTTCGACCCGGCGGTGATCACCTACCGGCAGATCCTCGAGTTCTTTTTCCAGATCCACGACCCGAGCACGCCCAACCGCCAAGGCAATGACCTTGGCCCCAGCTATCGTTCGGCGATCTATTACCTCAGCGAACAGCAACGCGACGAGGCTGAAGACACCGCCGCGGATGTGGATGCCTCGGGCTTGTGGCCAGGCCGTGTCGTGACGGAAATCGAACCGGCGGGGCCGTTCTGGGAAGCGGAGCCGGAGCATCAGGATTACCTGGAACGGATTCCGAATGGCTACACCTGCCACTTCATCCGCCCCAACTGGAAACTGCCGAAACGCGGTTAAAAATGTGGGAGCGGGCTTGCTCGCGAAAGCGGTGGGTCAGTGAAGAATTTGCTGACTGACACACCGCATTCGCGAGCAAGCCCGCTCCCACATAAAGCAGCTCCTGCATAAGGCGCCTCCCTCACAAGGCGCCTTTCCCCTCAGCGCATCTGCAGAATGATCGGGCTACTGCTCGCCGGGCCCGTGTGCTCACGCAACTTGCCCACCGCCTTCGCATCCACCGCACCGCCCTGATTGCCCCAAGTACCGCGCACAAACGTCAGCACTTCAGCAATCTCCTGGTCCGACAACTGCTCCCTGAACGCCGGCATGCGATAAGCGTCCGCCACATTCGCCGCCACCACCCGCTGTGAGCCATTCAAGGTGATGTTGATCGCCGAAGCATTCTCCTTGGCCAACGCCGAAGTCGCACCCGCCAGCGGCGGCATCCAGTCCGGCTGCCCTTTGCCTTCCAACCCATGGCACGAAGCACAACGGGTCACATAGGTATGGGCACCCGGCGCATCCAGGCGTTCCGCAGCCGACACCGCCTGATACTGCCAGGCCTTACCATCACGCTGCTCGTCCCCCGGCAACGACCTGAGATAGCGCGCAATCGCCGCCAGGTCATCGTCGGTCATGAACTGCGTGGAGTTGTTGAACGCCTCGGTCATCGAGCCATAAACCACCGCATGTTTATTGCGACCGGTCTTCAGGAATTGCACCACTTCCGGCTCGCTCCAGCGCCCCAGGCCCGTGTTGTGATCGTCCCGCAGGCTCGGTGCGTACCAGCCATCCAGCAAACCACCGGCCAGGTACGGCTTGCCGCTTTCATCCAGCGCCTTCTCGTTAAAGGCCAGGCCCCGTGGCGTGTGGCAACTGCCGCAATGCCCCGGCCCCTGCACGATGTAGGCGCCGCGGTTCCACAGTTCATCCTTCCCGGCCTTCGCTACGTAGGGCTTGCTGTCGGTAAACACACCATTCCACAGCGCGATGGGCCAACGCATATTCAATGGCCAAGGGATCGAACTCTCGATATTCGCCTGCCGCACCGGCGCCACGCCCTTCATGAAGAACGCATACAAGGCCCGCACATCCTCGTCGCTGAGCTTGGCATAGGACGGATAAGGCATCGCCGGATACAGCCGACGCCCACCCGGCGCGACACCCTGGCGCACCGCGCGGTCGAAGTCGGCGAGGCTGTAGTGGCCGATACCCGTTTCCGGGTCCGGCGTGACGTTAGTGGCATGGATCGCCCCCAGCGGCGTGGCCATCTCCAGCCCACCGGCAAAAGGCGCGCCGTTGGGCACGCTGTGGCACGCCACACAATCGCTGAGCCGGGCGACATACTCGCCTCGGGCGATCAGCGCCGGGTCTGCGGCGACAGGCTCGGCGCCCAGCGGCGAAACCGGCTCACGGGTGACATACCAGGCCAACAGGCCTGCCGCGACCAGGCACGGCAGCGCCAGCCAGCCAACGGTTCTTGCGAATCGACGGTTGTTCATAAGTGCTAAGGCCCCGGTCAGGTGAAGGAGTAGCGGCTTAACGGCATGCTGCGAATGCGCTGCCCCGTCAAGGTCGCCACGGCGTTGGCCACGGCAGGTGCCACGGCTGGCAGCGGCGGTTCGCCGATGCCACCCATTTTTTCCCCGCTCTCGATCACGCGCACATGCACCCGCGCCATCCGCGAAGGCGGCAGCACCGGATACAAATCGTAGTTACGCGCCCGAGGCAAGCCGTCCACATACACCGCCTCTTCCAACAGCACCTGGGACAAGCCCAAGGACACCGCCCCATTCACCTGCGCCTCGACAATCGCCGGGTTGACGATGCTGCCCGGGTCGATCGCCTGCCAGATGTCATGCACCTTGACCTGCCCGTTCTCGATCGACACCTCGGCGATCACCGCCGTCTGCGTGCCGAACGGCGACGCCATCGCCACCCCACGGGCGCGCTTGCTGCCGTCTTCGGCGACAAACGGGCCACGTTTCCAGCCTCCCGACAACTCGCCCACCGCCTTCAGCAGCGTGGTCAGCCGTTGGTTATCCCGCAACAGATGCAGGCGCAACTCGAACGGGTCTTTGCCGCCCTTGTCAGCCAGTTCATCCAGAAAGGCTTCATAGAAAAAGTCATTCAGCGAGTTACCCACCGACCGCCAGTAACCCAGCATCACCGGGCCCTTCACATAAATCTGCGCGATGCGCTTGTTGGGAATCGCATAGGACTTACCGGACAACCCCTCCAGCGCCGTCGGGTCGAGCTTCTCGCCCTGTTTGCCGGCCAGAGCCTCGGTCGGCCCCTCAGTGGCACTCACCGCTTCAATCGCCACCGGCCAGCCATCGCTGTCCAGCGCCCCACGGAAATTCACCGCCGCGACAGGACGCAGCACATCCCGCAGAAACTCTTCTTCGCGGCTCCAGATCAACTTCACCGGGCGCCCGACCGCCTTGGCCAACTCAATGGCCTGTGGGTAAGGGCTGGCGGAGTCATACAGAAAATGCCGGCCGAAAAACCCACCCAACAGCGGCGAATGCAGGGTAATCCGCGACGGGTCCAGACCGGTGCGCTTGGCGATATCGGCCAGGAACATATCCTGCGCCTGATTCGGCAACCAGATCTCCAGCGAACCATCAGGATTAAAACGCGCCAGCGCCGAAGGCGGCTCCAGCTGCGCATGGTGCAGGTACTGGTTGTGGTAAGTGGCCTCGATCTTGGTCTTGGCATTGGCCAGCGTACCGGCCACATCACCCTCGTTCTCATCATCCCGGGCCGGGCCGGTTTCCGCGGCCAGGCGCTTGAAATGCTCGTCGCTGGAAAAGTCCTTCGGCATCCCGCGCACTTTCGAATCCGCCGTCGGCTCCAGCCAGTCCACCTGAATCGACTCCACCGCACGCTTGGCATGCCACCAACGCTCAGCCACCACCGCCACCGCACCCGGCAGGCGATGCACCGAATGCACCCCCGGCATGGCCTTGACCTGGTCCTCATTGCGCAGGCTGCCCACCGTCATGCCCAAGCGGGGCGCATGCTGCACCGCCGCGTGGAGCATGCCGTCGACCTTCATATCAATGCTGTACAGCGCCTTGCCGGTGGACTTGTCATACGCATCCAGACGCTTCACCGGCTTGCCGATCCAACGGAACTGGCTCGGATCCCGCAGCTTCACGCTGGCCACGTCCGGCACCGGCAGGTCCATCGCCCGCCCGGCCAACTCGCCATAGGTAAGGGAACGCCCGGACGCCGCGTGTACCACTTTGCCCGGCTCGGTCGACAACTCACCCACCGGCACCTTCAACGCCTGTGCCCCGGCCTCCAACAACATCGCCCGGGCCAGCGCACCCAGCCGGCGCATCGTCGGGTAACTCATGCGCACCGACATACTGCCGCCGGTGATCCGCATGCCATTTTCCATCACCACAAAGGCTTCGCCGGGCGGGGCACACTCAACCAGGAACGTGGCCGGGTCGGCGTCCAACTCCTCGCCGACAATCTGCGCCATCGCCGTGAACGTGCCCTGGCCGCCTTCGATAAAGGGACTGAGCAAACGGATCGTGTTATCCGGACGAATCTCCAGGAACGCCGGCACCTGCGTACCGCGCTCACCAGCCGCCGCCGCAGTGGCCGCCTGCACCCGGCCAGAACCCAACGGCAGACCAAAGCCAATCACCAACGCACCCACGGCCGTACTGGCCAGGAAACGACGGCGAGACAGATTCACCGGGTCATTCAACGCCGCGACCAAAGGCAGGGCAGCGGGATCAATGCGAACGTTCATCAGACCTCTCCCTTTGCAAGGTCATGCACCGCCGCATGAATCGCGTTATAGGTGCCACAGCGGCAGAGATTGACCATCGCCGCGTCGATCTGCGCATCGGTCGGCTTGGGCGTTTGCTTGAGCAGCGCCGTCGCAGCCATCACCTGGCCGGACTGGCAATAGCCGCATTGAGCGACCTGATACTCGACCCAGGTCGCGACCACCCGCTTACCGACATCATCGGACTCGATCGCCTCAATGGTCGTGATCTCCCGACCGACCACACCGGAGACCGGCGTGACGCAGGAACGCACCACATTGCCGTCCACAAGCACAGAGCACGCACCACACTGCGCCAGACCGCAGCCATATTTGGTGCCGGTCATGCCCAGGTTGTCGCGGATGACCCAAAGCAGAGGCGTGTCGGGTTCTGCATCGACTTGGTGGGTCTGCTGGTTAATTCGTAATTCCATGGCTCACCCGCTGATCATCGGTTGGTGTTGCATTTTTTTAGTATTTTTGGGCGGCGAAGTGGGGCTTCGCCGCAGGGCATCGTTGGCCCGTTATGGTTCACGCGCGCGTGGTTTGAGTAGTTTAGCGGGCGTTTGGATTGACTCTAGACCGTAGGTCAGGGGGGCGCTATGGGGAGGGTGAAAGGTCGGAGGATTAGGCAAGTATTCGACAGGATTGCGATAGGGGAGGCGGGAGTATCCACGTAAGCGTCAATCGGTGGAGGTTCGATCTACCAAGCTTCGTGGTTGCCCTGGTCAGCACAGTAGCTGTAACTTCGTCCTTTAGTTAGCGAGGATATTTCATTGAACGACTCTGAACATCTGAAAGAACTTTGCGCCCGTTTTAACGCTGGAGAACAGCTGAGTTATACGTTTTTCTGGGGGCACCAACGCAGCAAAACGGCCGTCACAGCGTCATGCTTCAGCCAATGGTTCGAGGCTGGGTTCAATGTCGAGGGGCAACATTACCCTACGGCCGAACACTTCATGATGGCCGAGAAAGCGGCCTTGTTCGACGATCAGGAAATCCGTGCGCAGGTGCTCCGCGCTCCTACACCCAATGCCGCCAAAGCACTTGGCCGCAACGTGCGCGGATTCAATGACAAGGTTTGGCTGCAACACCGATACGACATCGTCGTTCGAGCGAACCAGGCCAAGTTCTCTCAGAATCCACCGTTGAACGAATACCTTCTACAAACCGGTTCCCGCGTTATTGTCGAAGCCAGCCCGGTTGATAACATTTGGGGTATAGGGCTCGCACAGGACAACGCGGATGTGAACAATCCGAATCTGTGGAAGGGGTTGAATCTGCTGGGGTTTGCGCTGATGCAGGTGCGGGACGGGACTGGTATGCCTGCCTCAAGGTAGTGTGCGGAACCGGGACGCATAATCTTCGGCAACTTCGACAACTCCCGCTTCCGGGCAGGAAGCGGGATGTACAGACTCGAAGGCGTGCCTATCTCGTTAAAGCGAGCGACCACCATCAACGATAATTTCCGTTCCCACCGTCCAACGAGACTCGTCTGACGCGAGGTACAGCACCGCCTTAGCTACTTCTTCAGGCGTGCCAAAACGGCCAAATGGGATAGTCGCAGCAATATCTTTGTTGACCTGCTCGCGGTAGGCATCGGGGATACCCGCTTTGTCGTACAGCGGCGTGTCGATCGGGCCAGGGCTGACCGCATTTACTCGAATACCACGCGGTAGAAGCTCGCTGGAGAGCGTTTTCGACATGTTCAGAAAGGCAGCCTTTGTTGCGGCATAAATGGATGAACGCGCGGCGCCCAGGTGCGCACTGACCGAGGTGTTAAGAACCACCGATGCAGGGTTGGAGAGGACCGGCAACAGTGCTTGCAGGAGGAAGTAAGGGCCTTTGACATTGATGTCAAAGGAGCGGTCAAACATCTCCTCGTTCCAGTCTTCGATTGGCATCCAGACGGATACGCCAGCATTGAGGAACGCAATGTCGAGCTGCCCGTAATGAGACTGAACCGCGTGGGCCAGTTCCTTCTGCGCTGTGACACTGGCGGAGTCGGCTCGTAACACCAGAACCTCGCTGCCTAAGACAGCCTGGGCGTTTGCAATGGACTCAGGATTAACACCAGTGACCATGACCCGAGCGCCTCCTGCGAGGAATTGCTTTGCGGTCTCCAGACCAATGCCACTTGTGCCGCCAGTGATGAGCGTGCGCTTGCCTTGTAAACGGGACATGTAAATTTCCTCTCGTTTGTGACGACCAGTCGGACGACTGACCTTCTGAGAGCAACTATGTATTCATGCTAGTGCGCTGATAAGATAGCCAGGCAGAATACATCTCATGCAAAATCTGCATGAAAGAGGACGCGTGATGGATCGGTTGTTACTGATGAGTTGTTTCGTGCGCGCCGTAGAGACCGGCAGTTTTTCAGCTGCGGGACGTGATCTTGGACTCGGACAACCGAACGTCAGCCGTTACGTCGCCGCACTCGAAGATCATCTGCAAACCAGGCTGCTTCACCGATCGACAAGAAAGCTGACGCTGACACCGGAAGGTGAGCGGTACTACGCAGATGCGCGGCGTATTTTGGATTCAGTAGAAGAGTCAGAGTCCTCTCTGCGAGGGAACGTGGCAGCGTCTGGGTTACTGCGCGTCGCATGCCCAACTGCATTGGCGCACACCTTTATAGTGCCCCATGTGGCTAGCTTTCTTGAGCTCTATCCAGAAGTGTCGCTCGATCTCCAGATCAATGATCGCTACGTCAATCTGGTCGACGAGGGAGCCGAGCTCGCGGTTCGCATTGGCCACCTAAAGGACAGCGCAATGCGTGCCCGGCCACTAGGGTGGTTCGAGCGTGTGTGTGTGGCCAGCCGTGAATACGTGGAGAAACGTGGCTCTCCCACTTCCCCTGATGACCTGAAAGAACACGACTGCCTTGTTTACACTCTGCTATCTACCGGTACTAACTGGCGGTTTAAGAACATTGATGTCCCGGTCTCCGGTCGCCTGCGGGTCAATTCACCCGAGGCGATACGTGAGTACGTCAATGCAGGATTAGGAATCGCGCAAGGCCCTCAATGGCTTTATGAGCAAGGGCTAAGAAGTGGCAATCTTCAGCTGCTGCTTAGCGACTACGTAGCACCACAGGTGCCGATCCAGGTCGTTTACTTAGCGAATCGGCTCCTGCCCAAGCG
Source organism: Pseudomonas sp. 32A (assembly GCF_052682255.1). Classification (NCBI taxonomy): domain Bacteria; kingdom Pseudomonadati; phylum Pseudomonadota; class Gammaproteobacteria; order Pseudomonadales; family Pseudomonadaceae; genus Pseudomonas; species Pseudomonas sp. 32A. The sequence continues at coordinate 1,960,061 of NZ_JBQYLY010000001.1, forward strand.
AGCCATCGTTTTCATGGACTTTATGGCGGATGTGTTCGCAAAAAGCTCTGCATTCCATGAACGCCTAAGGTAGCCTCAAGCCCGAACGGATAACCAAAACTACGAAGGCCCTTTGTAGTGAGATCGGATGCACGCTTAACACAGTTGCAATCGGCGGGGCTGAATAGCCATCGGGACGTAGCGTTTGTATCTCAAGTGCCCTGATTCACCGCCGGCACTACGCTGCCTGCCGACATGTTGGTGGCGGGGCTGGCGCTTAAATGACTGGAGGATGGCTTTCCTATGGACGTTGAGCTGACCGCGGTCATGGCTCATTGCGTCGAGGACAAAACATTGTCCCAGTCTGACCGTCATAGGGCGCGTAGGCTCGTCGGTCGGAAACGAACAGGCAGCTGAATCCAGTGTCTGGCTGAAAAAATGGTGCCAGGCCACGATAGAAATCCGTGGAACGTGATCTGATCTTCCTATACTGGCCATCCCAGCATGCCAGGCGAAACGCAACCTATGCCCATCAAACCCAATCAAAACTCCCCAGTGACGCTAGTCCGCGCTCAACAAAGCGACTTGGACGATCTTGTTGCCCTTCGAATTGAGGCCATGCGCGAAAGCCTGGAGCGCCTCGGGCGATTTGATCCTGTACGGGCGCGCGAGCGGTTTGTTAGCGGTTTTGAAGCCCACAATACACATCACATTGAGGTGTCTGGAGAGCGGGTTGGCTTTGTAGTGGTCAAGCATCACCCCAATGAACTCGTGCTCGACCACCTATACGTGAGGCCGAGCGCGCAAGGATCAGGGATCGGCTCTGCTGTGCTCACTCAGATTTTCAAAGAGGCGGATGCAGCTGCACTCCCGATTAAAGTAGGTGCCCTCAAAGAAAGCGCCTCGAATCGCTTTTACACTCGCCATGGTTTCCAGTTCGTCGAAAGCAGTGAGTTCGACAATTATTATGTCCGTCAGCACCTTACGGCGGGCAACACACCTTGCCAGCCAGGTGAAATGATTTGAATCCGGCGCGTTCCTTCTAGACAATCCCCGCCTTTGGCTCGAAAGGATGCGTGCGATGAAGTTCGAAGGGACTTTCCAATACATGGGCAATCACGGGATCGTGTTCAACGTCTCGCAGATCACCCTCACCGACAGCGAACGCGGACGCCTGGGCGAGCTGCATTTTGGCGAAGCGAAAAGCGCCCACTACGAGGTCAACCGCAAAGTCGTCGAGGTGTACGACAAGATGCTGGCCAAAAACCTGCCGTGCCTGATGATGATCGGCATCTCCAAACCGCTGACCCGGCAACAGGGCGACGTGCTCAACGCCCAACGCACCAAAATCGCCAACCTTGCGGCCTCGGCCTTCGCTGGCGCCACCTCATACATAGCGTCTCCTTACGTGGGCGCCCCTGTCGGCGCCGGAGTGCGCATGTATGTGAATGACACCCTGCCCACCTATCATGCAGGCGACATACTGGTCAGCATCGAAGCGCAGGTGAACGGCGGCATCGGCCCGCAACGCAGCGCCTCGACACTGATCATCAAGACCTGACGGGAGAAACACATGTCTGACATTACCCAACTGGTCGTTGCCCTGGTGCTTTTCTTTCTGCTTGATCGGTTTATTAAGTCGTACCCGCTTCGCAAATGGCTAGGGGTGCTGTTGGTAGCGATGGGGGCGGTCGGGTGCGTGGCTGTGAGCCAAATCCGCTTGTTTGGGTTTGACCTGGGGCTGCTGTCGATCTTTGCCGTTGCACTGGGGGTGGGGTTGTTCCTGAAGCGGCGGCGGTTCGAGCCGATGGGCTGAAGGAGGGCCAGGAATTTCCGCTATAAGCGCCCCCACGCCCGGCAGTAAGAAGGGACGGACTTATTTGAAAATAGATCCGTACCTTTTCCGGTTCGCCTCTCGGCCTACGCAGCCTGAGCCTTGACGGCCTGCCGGGGCGACTTGCGATACGTCAGCAGCACAATCCCCGTCACCACAATCACCCCGCCCACCACCTGCCCGGCGCTGAGCATCTGGTCGAGCACGATCCAGCCCATCAACAACGTCGCCAGCGGCTCAATGTTCATCACCGGTGCATTACGCGGCATATCCAGGCGCGGCACCGAAATGAACAGCACGATAAACCCCGTGCCATACAGCACCACCAACGTGGCCAATGCCAGCCAACCGGTACTGGTGGCCGGCAGGTTCAGGCCATCGACAAGCGCACCGCTCAAGCCGGCGAGGTTGACGCTGCTGAACACAATGAAAATCGTCAGCAGACTGCGCACCGAACCGCGTACCTGAGACAACTTGTGGTCGGTGATCCACAGCGCACAGGCGAATACGAACGCGGCGCAAAAGGCCAGGGAGACGCCGACCAGCCATTCCGGGCCGAGGGTGGTGTTGGCAGAGAGACGGCCGGGTACGTCCAGCACGAACACCAGGCCCACCAGAATCAGGCCCATCAGCAAGGCCGTGTGTGCGGTGGGGCGTGGGCCGCCGAGTGCCCAGGTGAGCAGGGCCAGCAGAATAGGGAACACGTTGGCGACCAATAAGGCCAACGCTACCGGGACGCGGGCGACGGCGGAGTAGAGGCAGAGGCTTTGGGTGGCGATGAGCAGGCCCAGAAGGACTTGCCAACGCCAGGCGCCTGGGGGGAGGCGGAGGTTTTGGCGTTGGTATAGGACCAGTATCGCTAGCACTAACAGGGTGCCGCCGGAGCGCATGAGGATTGCCAGCAGGACTCCGGCGCCGTCGTCGAAGGCTACGCGAGCAGCGATGTGGTTGCCGGCGAAGGCGCAGCCCATGCAGAGCAGGATTAGAACGGCGATGTGGCGGGGGAATTGGGTGGGGGCAGGGGGAGTCATGGTGGGGGCTCGGGGAGTTGGCGCCATCGTCGGGGATGGGGGGGTATTTTTAGGTTGTCGTACAACTTGGTGGTGGGATTTGTAGCGTGTTTGGTACGAGGGGGCAAGGGTGTGTTTTAGTTTGGTTGACTAAGAGTGCCTACTGATGCAGCTTCCACCGAAATTCGTAGGGGGAGCTGGGCCTGGGGCGGATAGCTCTAATTCAGCTGGTCGTTAGAAGGAGATCGTATGAGTTTTTTGGCGGAAGCGTCCCAGTGTGTTTTCGGCAATTAGGTCGGAAAGGGACGGGTTTATTGATTTGGAATAGATGGGTTTTGTCCCAACAACATGGAGATAAGTTAAATAATTTGTGATGGTCGAGATTGGCTGTTCGCGAAAGACCGCTTTCAGCCAAAAGCGGTCAGTCATGATCAACTGCTATCGACCCTTACCTGCCGCTGGCGTCAGCACTTATGTTCTTGCGTGCGAGCTAGGGCGTAGAGAGCTGGCCCCTATCCAGACGTTCCTACATGTCAGCTAGACAGCCTTGAGGCTGGTCGGTAACGTCTAGCAACCACGTCACCTTGGTTAATTTAGTACGTGTTACAAAACCAGGCGGCAAGATCACCTGTTGTCGCTATTTATTTCTATAAATCACAATAATTGGATGGAGCAAATTTTGATGCAGGTGCAAAAAATCTGGTCTAGCAATCTTGTAGGCTACTCAAATATATTGCCGGCAGAAAAGTGGATAAAGCTACAAAAATTAAACCTTCTAATAGGGCCGAACAATAGTGGGAAAAGTCGATTATTAAGAACGTTGTTTTCTACTAAGCCAGAGATGCTTTCTGTTAGCATCGGTGATGCTTTCAAGCAGGCATGCAGCGGGCTTGAGGCAATTGTTAATATAATTAGTGGGTGCGAGAAAATACTCGATTTAGATTGCGATGAATTCCAGAGTATATATAGAGGGGAAAGCAGGAGTGTAAATGTGGTGAGCGCTGTACTTCAAACTTTTATTAGGACTTTGAAATATGCCGCTAACGAAGGTTTTAGGGCTCAGGGCAGCACTGTAAATGATTTTAATCTCATGCGGCGCCATCTGCCTCAGAGGAATTTTGAGGAGGCCTTAAGTAACCTTGAGGATCTAGATGTACAGATACTAAACATTAAAAAACATTACATTCCAATATTAAGAGGTATGCGGCCTCTTGACGATGGGACAGATGTTTTTCTCAAACGAACACTGCGAGATTATTTTCCTACACCTGATAGCCTCAATGTGATCACCGGTTTTGACCTTTATAATTTGCTAGCACGATTTTTACTCGGACAACCGGATGAGCGAGAAAGAGTTCGTAATTATGAGAGAATACTGGGAAATGAATTTTTCGGTGGTGCCGATATCACACTTATACCTCAATATGGACAAGACACAGTCGCGGTAAAAATAGGTGATGATGCGCAGTTTTCAATATACGATCTTGGAGACGGCCTTCAGCAAGTAATTATAATTACGTCTGCTGCATTTCTCGAACAAGAAGAATCAATATTTTTTATAGAGGAACCGGAGGCATGCCTCCATCCAGGACTACTGAGAAAACTGGCTCTGTTTTTACTAAATCACACTAATCATCAATATATCGCTACCACTCACTCAAATCACTTGCTTGACTTAGCTGAAAGCCATGACGAAGTTTTAATTCATAGGGTGAGTAAAAAGAGCAATCAAGACGGCAAAGGCTTTTTTATACAGGAATGCACTAAGGATCGTGAAATTCTGGCAGATTTGGGAGTGCGGGCGTCATCAGTATACCTTGCTAATTCAACGATATGGATTGAAGGTATAACAGATCGACTCTACTTAAAGGTCTTCATGAAAAAATACCTTGACTCACTTGAGTCAGGTCCTAAAAAAATTATGTTCGAAGGTTACTTAGAAAACTATCACTATGCATTCGTTGAGTATCAAGGCGGTACGTTAGGCCATTGGGGGTTTGATGACGACGACGATACTACTGAGCGTTTAAATGCGTCACGACTATGTGCAGACGCCTTTCTAATCGCTGATGGCGACATTGTAGGTAAGTCAGAACGAGCTCAAAAATTGTCGGCGGAACTACAAAATCGCTTTCACTTGCTTTCTTGTAAAGAAATAGAGAATTTATTGCCGCCAATTATAGTCTTTGAGAGTGCTAAGAAAATATTTGGCAGAAAGATATCTAAAACAAAAGAAGGCTTGGTTGCGGATAACCTAAGAAATATTCTAAGTATAGACTTGGCCAATTCAATTCATGGGATTGGCTATCATTTGGATAAAGTACTTGGTCTTAAAGGGAAAGGTAAAGAGCGAAAGGTCTTTGCTGATGAAAGTGGAACTATCAATGACAAGGTAAAATTTTGCCAGCAAGCTGTACAGGTGATGAATGACATTGAATGGAGTTTATCCCAAGGCTTAATTGAGCTTTGCGAAAAAATATACGCTCATATTGAATCGAAAAATTAGCAAGCTAATATGCCAGCAGTGATTTTTATTAAAGTTATTCCTAGCATGTTAGTCGAAAGCGCTTGCATTCATTACAAAGAGCTAAAGTGACCCTCGACGTACGAAAGCTCTTGTTTTCAGTAATTTGGGGAAATTGTTCCCTGCGGAGTTCTCCAAACCAGACTTAGGCAATAATAATGAATTGTCCCGTTTTCCCAGACACTTATGTCCGCTTTTGACCAATTTCCGCCGGTCGCGACGGGCAGCTTTGGGTCGAAAGCGGTCATAGGGAAACCAATTCAACTATAGGGTTCGAACCCCTTCAGACGTCCCTACAGCTCGCTCAAGGCCAGGAAATTCGGTACATTCGTCCTTTGTTAATAGCGTCCTGCGGTCTATGTCGATCTTCAGTTTGCCCAAATTTTGCCCTAAACCACTTCACCACTGCCGCTGGTATGCTTGGTTTTTTCTCGACAAGAGTCGACAATATGCCAGATGATTACTCACTGATAGACACAGTCGACTTTGCCCATCGAGCTTCATCCATAAACATCTGAAGAATTAATAGACTGACTTTCTCTGAAACCAAGGAGTACTGATGCAAGTAATAGGAAGTGGAAGTACGACCTATATGCTTCTAAACGGAATAGTCGTACCTGGCGAAGTGCAGCTCGATGATAACATTTGCCTGCAACCTGCAGACGCCTCTCACTTGGATTTTCATACAGCAATTGCTACTTGCAGAAGACCAGATGATATCGCCGTTGTAGCAGCATACATGCCGCGAATTTCAGCACAATTGAAAGTGACCGCTAACACGCCGGATGAGTTGGCTATCCGTGCCTGGAACTCCGCATGGGACGTCCTCATACTTAGCGCAGTATTTCATACGGAGATTGGCTTTAATCTTCAATCAGATACTACAGCATCCGAAATTCATGAGGCCAGTCACTTACACGCAACTAGCTATCACATGCGAGGGCTGACTTCCGACAACCCACATAAACTCTCACCTGAAGAGTTGATATGGATCAGAACCCATTTTGCAAGTGCAAGGGAACTTCTGAGTGATGATCGTTTTCAAACTGCTATACATTGCCTCGCTTCATATCGGTGGCATTCGATGCCGAGGATAAAGCTCGCAGTGCTGTGGGCAGGTATAGAGGGGATTTTTGGCGCAAGCTCTGAGATCCGATTTCGGATTAGTTTATATATCGCCTGTTTTTTGCATAATGAAGATCCCATCAAGCGCAAGGCCACATTTGAAACTATCAAAAAGCTCTACAATACTCGCTCTGCCGCTGTACATGGATCCAAAATGAAAGGAAATATAAGCGGTGCTGTCGACGAGTCAGCAGAAATCCTTCGCCAAATTTTATTGCAGTGCGTCATTTACAAATCTCTACCTAATGAAAATGATCTGGTTCCGTAGGGGAATCAATTAGTCCGGGGTAATTTAAAGGCTCCAGAAAATAGCTTGCCTTGACAGATTGGCGAGCATCGATATACACAATCAGCAGGGAAGCCTATGCGCTCGCCAAAGCAGTATCTCGTTGTAGAAGTAAACGCAGAAGGAACCGTTGAGTTTCACCCTATGAAGAACTGGTGCAGGGCCAATCCGACCGAAGCACCAGCCTTAAATCCCAAGGAAGCAAATTCACAGGCTTTGCGGCGAGGATTTGACCGGCTTGGATGGGCAGTCCAGGAAACCGACTCACAGGTGCGTTTCTTCAAACCCGGCACCACCCAGTCAGCCTTAGAAATGCTTGGCGAAAAAGATCCTGACTTAAACAACCTGGATACGCCAGACAGCGATCGTGAAACAGTTTTTGAGCTTGAGTACCAGCTACGAGACTTCATAGCCCATAATATCGAGTCGATCAAGGTTGATGGTAAGGCACTGCGGCTATATGTAGATGACCAAGGCCGGGACGGTATTGAGTACCCAACAGGGATTGGGTCTATAGACATTTTGGCTACAGATAGCGATGGCGCGTATGTAGTCTTTGAGCTGAAACGTGGTCGCGTGGCAGACAAAGCTATTGGACAGATCAGCCGCTACATGGGCTGGCTGATTACGAATAAAGCGGAAGGAACGAAGGTCAAAGGGGTCATTGTCGCAAAGGATATTAGCGTCAACCTTAAACATGCCGTTGTTGCGGTTCCAAACGTTTCGCTTTTTGAGTATCACATCAGCTTCAGCCTGAACGAGATCAAGCCTGCCAACTTCAGATGAAGTGAGTCTCTCCTAGTTTCATAGTCATCCTCACCTCTCGAACCGCTACTGGTTCGAATGCCTGCTTTTGGCCGAAACCAGCCCTTTAATCCCCATACCGGTCTACCATGCCACCCCCGGCAGTGGTTCCACGCGCTACCGACCTCAATCTCAAGGTATCTCCCATGACCTCATTCACCCGCACCACCCCATCCCGCACCTCATCCGAGGCATCCCTATGAGCATCGACCAAATCAGCCTCCCAAAAGGCGTAGGCCCTCAAGCCATCAAGCTCCTCGACGCCATCACCGGTGCTGACACCAAAGAAGACCTGAACCGCGCAGGCGGTAAGGCTGAAGGTTTTGTATTGGGTCTGGAAAGCGCCAAGGCCATCAAAAGCCAAATCGCCGAGTCGTTGTATGTGGCATACGACGACGCGGCGAGTAATCGGTTGGGTGAGTTGAAGGGCTAGTCCCGCAGGACCGCGTTGGGCTCTACGCCCGAGGTGTTTCGCGGTCCATCAGTTTACCGATCAGCAGTACGCTCAATTCGCTCAGTTGGTGTATGGCCAATGCCACGTCGCGGTCTTTGCCGGTCAGTTCGTCGGACAGGTCGAGCAGCAGGGCGCTGACGGAGGTAACGGTTTCGTAGCTGTTGGCGATCAGGATTTCGCTGCTGACGCCGGAGGTGACGCTGAAGAGGGCGGTTGTCTCTGGGACTGTCTCGGCATCAGTGCCGGGATTGAGGTAGTGATCAATGGCGCGCTGGGCAGCCTGGTGGAGTTTTAGATCCGGTTTCTTCGGAGGATTCGGCGTTACTTTGAACATGGTGCAATTCCTGAATGGGGCCGACACCCTTTCGCTACTACACAAGAAGGGTGGCAGCTGTACGCAGGTTAGTAGACCGGGGAATTACACAAAGCCGGCGCACCCGAAGGCGCCCTACGCACAGCCACCATCAAGCACAGACAGGAACGTCTGATAGATGCAGCTCATGCACTATGTGTAATTGACCCTAGGGCTACTAAACCCGATCACTGAGTTTTCAGCGACCGAGCAACCTTAGAGATGGCCACCCAGGTGCACAAGCCGGCGGATTCTGACGCAAGCGTAGGCAAAGGAGCAAGGTGCTACGGCCTACGCAAAGTCTCCTTTATCCCGCAAACGGAACCACCAGCCGGTACGCCCTCAACCCCAAATCACTCAACCCCTCCAGGCTCTCGCCTTGGCCAGGCATAAGCAGGCTGATCCCCAGATAATGCTCAAGGTGCAGGATGAGGGTCTGGCCTTCGACGCACAAATCCCAATAGCGCTGATCCAGCCCGTCGGCCTTTACGGTCCATTCGCCTTTCAAACCGTGCTCCAGCGTTTCGGCGATGGTCGCGAACAATTGCCAGTCGGACGTTTCCGAAATCTGTATTTCCATAAAGTTTCGCCGAAAGGTACTTGTCGTAGAATGTGACAGAACCTGCGCAGCTTTCAAAGGAATGACCCCCTGGCAACCCGCGCAACGACCTGCCGTGCCTGTTATGGAAAACCTATGCGCTCTTATCGCCTGTTGTACGTGTTACTGGCCCTGATCCTCAGCGGCTGCAGCATTCCGTATCAAACACCCGAAGCCCGCCAGCAAATCGAGCACGACCTGCAGATTGCCCCCGGTTCGGTGCGGGCCCTGAGCCAGACCAACTGGTGCTACTTGCCCTACGGCTCGGAGAATGGCGGCGATGGCCAGTGCCGTGCCACTCAGGGGCTGGGCGTTCTGGTGGACGATGGCTTGATTCTGAGCACCTATTCCGGTGGTCGTTATCAGCGCTTTATCACACTGCGTACTCGCGATGTGCTGTGCGTGAAAACCTTCCGCAGCCGTGAAGCCGCCGCGGCGTTTTTCGCGTTCACTCGGGCGGGGGCTGCTCAGATCATTCCGCTGACGGCCGAGGGGCAGTTCAATACGCCGGTGAAAATCCAGTTTCTGGATTACCTGCTCGGTGAGAACCAGCCGGGCGATCTGACCACCGACAAGACCTATGTGCGTGAAACCGGCAAAAATGCCTACTCCGTCGGGATCATTCCAGGTACGAAAATTCCGTATGTGTCTGCGGTGGCGGCGACGGAAGTGTTCAATCCCTGTCCGGAAAAGTAGTCGCCGGCAGTAACCCAGCGCGTATGAATCACTATCAAGGAGAGCGACATGGCGGGTGGCGAGATTGGGTGTGGTTCGTTTCAGGGCAGCGACAAGTCGGGATCGGCTTTTGAGGCGGTGTTGGACGCGCTTCCGTTGCAGGCGCGGGACTGGGTCGAGGCGGCCAGGCAGCAACTCGATTCGGCTGACGTTGTGCTGTTGGAGGTTGATCATGCGCAGGGCTTGCTTCCCTTTTTGAAGGACTACCAAACACGCTTGATCGCCGAGATCGGACACGATGATTGGGAGCGGGCCGCGCGGGATGAAGCGGCGTCGCTTGATGATGTGGCTGCCAAGTGGGGCGCGGGCATGGGCTGGCGGCTTTATTGCGTGGGGGATCTGGTGCGTGCTTGTGAGCAGTCGGCGGTGGAGCAGCAGCCTGTTTACATCGCGTTCAGCTAGGGCATCTGTGGCGGGGCGCAGAGGAAAGAAAAATACACTTTTTGCTGCGCGGGGCGTCCAACCCTGAAACCGCCGTCAAGGCTTTCATCTCCATGCAGCTGCTCTCAGCTAAGGACCGATTATGGTGACGTTGTTTATTTTTCTTCTGGCCTGCGGTGCTGCAGCGAGCACCGGCATTATCTTCAAACCGGGCGACTGGTACGCCTCCCTGGTCAAACCCAGCTTCACGCCACCCAACTGGCTGTTCCCGGTCGCCTGGACCATCATCTACCTGCTGCTCGCTTGGGCCGGCTACCGCCTGACCCTGATCCCCGGCAGCGAAATCGTGCTGGCTCTATGGGCTGCGCAGATCGCACTCAACACCCTGTGGACGCCGGTGTTCTTCGGCGCCCACCGCATTCTCGCCGGGATGGTGATCATCACGCTGCTGTGGCTGGTGGTCGCCGCCATGGTGTTGCTGACGGTGCGGCTGGATTTGATCACCGGGCTGATCCTGTTCCCGTACCTGGTGTGGCTAAGCGTTGCGGCTGCGTTGAATTTCTCCATCCTGCGCAATAACCGCTGAGCCTGGCGGCGTGGGCAGAGGGCGGAAACATCATTGCCATGATGCCCACGCACACTGGCGAAGGTGAACATCTCTTTTAGAGATAGAGGAAATACAGATTGGGAACTCATACGCTGTGGCCTGCTGAAGAACATGAACTGGCGCAAATGCAGCGCTTCAACCAAAGGCTCGCGTGGTTGCCGCGCTTTCGCATCCGCAACCGCGTGACGCCCCGGGTGATCCAGGCGCTGTTGCGCTCCGGCCAGATGGTGGCCGGCAACAAGTTGCTCAAGCATGGCCTTCAGGCAGAAAGCCGGCGGGTGGGCTCGGTGCCGCTGCGCATCATCCGGCCGAAGGGCAAGGCCAAGGGCGTGGTGCTGGATATCCATGGCGGCGGTTGGGTGATTGGCAATGCGCAGATGAATGACGACCTCAACGTGGCCATGGTGAACGCGTGCGAGGTGGCGGTGGTGTCGGTGGATTATCGGCTGGCGGTGAACACGCCGGTCGAAGGGATTCTGGAAGACTGCCTGGCTGCGGCGCGTTGGTTGCTCGCGGACTGTGAGGAGTTTGCCGGCCTGCCGGTGATCGTCGTCGGCGAATCTGCCGGTGGGCATCTGGCGGCGGCGACGTTGTTGGCGCTGAAGCAATGGCCCGAGTTGCTGGCGCGGGTGAGCGGGACGGTGCTGTATTACGGCGTCTACGATTTGACCGGCACACCGAGCGTGCGCACGGCAGGGCGGGATACGCTGTTGCTGGACGGGCCGGGCATGGTGGAGGCGCTGCGCTTGCTGACGCCGGGCCTGAGTGATGAGCAGCGTCGGCAGCCGTCGTTGTCACCGTTGTATGGCGACCTTGCGGGACTGCCGCCGGCGCTGATGTTTGTGGGGGATCTGGACCCGCTGCTGGACGACACGCTGCAGATGGCGGAGCGGTGGGCGGGGTCCGAGGTGTATCTGTTACCGCGGGCGGCTCATGGGTTTATTCATTTTCCGACGGCGATGTCGGGCAGGGTGCTGGCTTACAGCCGTGAGTGGATCACGGGGCGTTTACGCTCGGTTAGTTGATATCGGATTTTTACAACAAGGCCACATGGAAAGATGAGCATAAGAAAAACATTCATCGCGTCGCTGGGGATTTTATCGCTGGTTCACACGTCACTGTCCTTTGCGGACAACGCTAACGGGAAAAACATTTATCTGCAGCGATGCGCCATGTGCCATGGCGCGGATATCAAAGGCACGGGACCCTTGGCGAATAAAAGCAATCCGCCTACGCCTGACCTGACAACGGCTACTTTCAAAAAACGCTTGAGTGATTATCCGGGCGTTATCGTGTCGTCCGTCATTCTTCGTCCGAATGGCGACCTGATTCCCAGAACGTTGCGGGAGAACGGTGTGAAGCTGTCGCCGTTCACCTGGAAAGTTCAGGACTTCCGCGACTTGAATCAGTACATGAGTGGTGTGATTTCAAAAAGTCGATGATGCTGCTCGTTCCCACGCTCTGCGTGGGAATGCATACCGTGACGCTCCGCGTCACCAACAGCGGGACGCAGAGCGTCCCCGGCGGCATTCCCACGCGGAGCGTTGGAACGATCAGCGATCAGTCACGATCAGTCAGCAACCGCTCAATGCCACTTGCGGACGCTCACCCGCAAAGAAGAACGGCCGCAACCGCACGCCCACGCTATTGCCGATAAACGCCGCCACCAACCACACCCAGCCATGCAGGCTACCCGACGCAATCCCGCTGAAGTACGCGCCGATATTGCAACCGATCACCGCGGCGAACACCGAGCGTGCCGGAATCTTCAGGCTTGGAGCGAAACGCCCGGCCAATCCCGCAGCCAACAGCGCACCAAGGATGATGCCGATGTCCATCACGCTGGTAATGTCTTCCCACACCGGCGCTGCCAGGGCCTTGGCGTTGCCCGGCATTTGCCAGAACACCCAACTGCCCACGTCCACGCCCAACCCGCTGGCGACCTTGGCGCCCCACAGCGCGAACGCGGAAGTGATGCCCCACGGCCGCCCGGCCAGTGCCAGGGTGGCGTAGTTGAGCAGGGCCAAGCCAATCGCGCCCCACACCAATGGCCATGGCCCGCGCAGGAAGCGGCGCAGGCCCTGGTGTTCGCTGGTGACGCCGGCTTCAAGTTGCCCGTGACGGCCTTTTTCCAGGCGCACGGTGACTGCCGCGATGATGCCAAATACCGCCAGGCTCAGCAGCAACGCCGGCACCACGCCGAAGCTTTTGACGATGGAAACCGCTGGGAACGAAGGCAGCGAGAACCACCAGTCGACGTGGTGAGTCGCGATCAACGAACCGCAGATAAAGAAGAACAAGGTCACCAGCATGCGCGCGTTACCGCCGCCCACGGTGAACAGGGTGCCGGACGCACAGCCGCCACCCAGTTGCATGCCGATCCCGAAGATAAATGCCCCGAACACCACCGACACCCCAGCCGGCGCCACCAGCCCGACCACGGGTTGGCCGAACAGCGTGCCGGCTCCCAGCGCGGGGAAGAACAGCACCACGGCAATCGCCAGCATCACCATCTGCGCACGCAAGCCCGCGCCGCGCCGGTCGGTGATGAACACCCGCCAGGCCGAGGTGAAGCCGAAAGCGGCGTGGTACAGCGTCAAGCCGAGTGCGGCGCCGACCACCAGCAACAGCACTTGGCGCGAGCCGACGCTGTTTTGCAGGAAGATGGCGCCAAACAGCAGAATGACAAACGCCAGCAGGGGCGCGAGCGGCTTGCGCGCAGGGGTTGTAGAGAGGGAAAGGCTCATCGGGTATCTCGGTTCGTAGGCCGTGGGTTAAAGGCGAGGGTGCCGAGTATAAACCGCGCACCCTTCCACTGGCGTCTCGAATCCTCCAATGAGGGGTATTAGCCGAGGCGAACTGACAGCTCGACGTCGTCACCGATCGGCACCGACAGGTAGCCATTTGCAGGCGAGCGCACCCGGGCCAGGTAGTCGGGGCAGTAGTTGGTGTTGTCGGCGATGATCAACGCGCCGGGCTTGAGGCGGCTTTCCACCAGGTTCAGTACATCGCCATACAAGGCTTTGGCGCCGTCGAGCAGCAGCAGGTCGACGCTGTCGGGCAGGCCGGTGGCCAGGGTGACCAGGGCATCACCTTGGCGGATCTCCACGAGGTCGCTCACGCCGCCTTGCTCCAGGTGTTGCCGCGCGAGGGCGATCTTCGAGGGCTCGAACTCGCTGCTGATCAGCGCGCCGCCGCCGTTGTCCCGTAGGGCGGCCGCCAGGTGCAGGGTGGACAGGCCGAACGAGGTACCGAACTCGACAATGGCCCGGGCTTTGCTGCTGCGGGCCAGCATGTAGAGCAGGGTGCCGGTGTCGCGGGAGACGGGCAGCCACAGGTCTTTCAGCATCCCGTAGAGTTCCAGGTAGTCGGTTTTGCTGCGCATCAGGCGATCACGTTCTTCAGGTGTCACGTTGTTGAGGACGGGGCTCGTGACGGCATCGGCTTGTGTGTACAGCCGTTCAATCAGAGCCGCCATCGGGGCCGAGGTAAGCGTATTCATGGGGAGGTCCTGTTGCAGGTTGAGCGCCGTGAGGCGCCGGGCTAGTATGCGAATGATTCGTCGCATTTAAAGTATGCGAACAATTCGTCACATTCGCTATTCGCATTCAAACCGCATCAGGCACGCCCCATGACCGACCGCCAGACCTCGCAGATTTCCTCACGCAAAGAGCCCAAACAGGCGCGATCCACCGAGTTGGTGTCGGCCATTCTTGAAGCGGCTATTCAGGTTTTGGCCAAGGAAGGCGCCAGCCGTTTCACCACCGCCCGGGTTGCGGAGAAGGCGGGCGTGAGTGTGGGCTCGGTGTACCAATACTTCCCTAACAAGGCGGCGATCCTGTTCCGGTTGCAGACCGATGAATGGCAGCAAACCTCGCAAATGCTCAGCCGGATTCTGGAAGACGTAAGCCAGCCGCCCCTTGAGCGGCTGCGGGCGTTGGTGCATGCGTTTATTCGTTCGGAGTGTGAGGAGGCGCAGATGCGCGTCGCCTTGAGCGACGCGGCACCGCTTTATCGAAATGCGCCCGAAGCCCATGAGGTTCGGGCGGGAGGGCAACAGGTCTTCCAGACGTTCATGCTGGAACTGCTGCCGCAGGTGCCTGAGGCGACCCGCGTCCTGGCGTGCGACTTGATAGTCACCACCTTCAGTTCGGTGGGCAAGGAATTCTCGGGAAGCCCGCGCACCGAGGCGCAAATTACTGCCTACGCGGATGCGATGGCGGATATGTTCGGTGCGTATGTGACGGTGCTTAACCAGGCAGCACGATGACCCGCAGGGCGGGCCATCGTTTGCAGCGCTTGCCTTAGCGGCGGTTCAGCCACACGGTTTGCGCATTGCAGAATTCCCGCACACCGAAGTGCGACAACTCCCGCCCGAAGCCGCTCTTTTTCACACCACCAAACGAGACCCGGGGATCGGATACGCTGTAGGCGTTGATAAAGATCCCGCCGGTTTCCAGCTGGTTGGCGATGTGGCGCGCCTTCTCCGGGTCGGTGGTGAACACGCTGGCGGTCAGGCCGAATTCACTGTCGTTGGCCAGGGCCACGGCGTGGTCGGCATCCCGGGCGGTGATGATGGAGGCGACCGGCCCGAACAGTTCCTGTTTGAACGAGGTCATCTGGTCGGTGACGTTGGCCAGCACGGTGGGTGCGTAGAAGTTGCCTGCGCCTTCGACTTTATGGCCGCCCAGCAGCAAGGTGGCGCCTTCGGCCAGGGTGGCCTGGACCTGGCCGTCGAGTTCGTCCCGCAGGTCGAAGCGGGCCATCGGGCCGATGTAGGTTTCGCTGGCGGTCGGGTCGCCCATCACCAGGTTGCGGCTGGCTTCGAGGAATTTGGCGGTGAAGGCTTCTACCACGCCTTCCTCGATGATCAGGCGCTTGGCAGCGGCGCACACCTGGCCGGAGTTCTGGAAGCGGCCGATCAGGGCGGCTTGCACGGCTTCGTCGAGGTTGGCGTCGTTGAGCACGATGAACGGGTCGGAGCCGCCCAGCTCCAGTACGCATTTCTTCAGCGCGGCACCGGCCTGGGAGCCGATGGCCATGCCGGCGCGCACGCTGCCGGTGAGGGTCACGGCGGCGATGCGCGGGTCGGCGATGGCTTTGGACACACCGTCCTGGGTGACGTTGATCACTTCGAACAGGCCATCGGCGAAGCCGGCGCGCTGGAAGGCTTGTTTCATCAGGTACGCGCTGCCCATCACGTTAGGTGCGTGTTTGAGCACGTAAGTGTTGCCGCTGAGCATGGTCGGCACGGCGCCGCGCAGCACTTGCCACACCGGGAAGTTCCACGGCATCACGGCGAGGATCGGGCCCAGCGGGCGGTATTCGATTTGCGCGGTGCCGTTGTCCACCAGCGTGGCTTCCGGGGCGAGCATGGCCGGGCCGTGGGCGGCGTACCACTCGGCCAGTTGTGCACATTTCTCGATTTCGCCACGGGCCTGGGCGATGGGTTTGCCCATTTCCAGGGTGATCATCTGGGCCATCGCTTCGGCCTGATCGCGCAGGGTGCTGGCCAGGGCCAGCAGCAACTCGGCGCGCTGGGCGACGGGGGTAGTGCGGCCGCTGCGGAAGGCGTTGATCGAGCGGGTGAGGGCGGCATCCAGCTGCGCCTCGGTTTCGTACGGGTAGCTGGCGACCGTTTCACCGTTGGCGGGGTTGATCGACAAGGCGTGGGTTTGGGAAGAAATCGAGCTCATGGCACCGTCCTGCGCAGTGAATGGGATGGAGGCCAGCGTACGGGGCTGTATCTTTTTCGGAAACTGAATAATATTAAGCAATACGTTCACGTTTGGAGAATGACTTGGATCTGGTCCAGCTGGAAATTTTCAAAGCCGTTGCCGAGCAAGGCAGCATCAGCGCCGCCGCGCAGTTGATCCATCGCGTGCCGTCGAACCTGACCACGCGGATCAAGCAGTTGGAGCAGGACCTGGGCGTGGATTTGTTTATTCGCGAGAAGAGCCGATTGCGGTTGTCACCGGCCGGGTGGAATTTCCTCGGGTATGCGCGGCGGATTCTCGACCTGGTGCAGGAAGCCCGCGCGACGGTGGCGGGGGAGGAGCCTCAGGGCGCGTTTGCTTTGGGTTCGCTGGAGAGCACGGCGGCGGTGCGCATCCCTGCGGTGTTGGCGGCGTATAACCAGAAGCACGCCAAGGTTGAGTTGGACCTGACCACCGGGCCGTCCGGGGCGATGATCGAGGGCGTGTTGTCGGGGCGGCTGGCGGCGGCGTTTGTCGATGGGCCGGTGCTGCATGCGACCCTGGAAGGCGTGGCGGTGTTTGAGGAGGAAATGGTCGTGATTGCGCCGCTGCACCACGCGCCGATCACCCGGGGGCAGGATGTGAGCGGGGAGAGCATCTACACATTTCGCTCGAACTGTTCGTACCGGCACCACTTTGAGCGCTGGTTTTCCCAGGATGGTGCGGTGCCGGGGAAGATCTTCGAGATGGAGTCGTATCACGGAATGCTGGCGTGCGTGAGCGCCGGTGCGGGGTTGGCGCTGATGCCGAGGAGCATGCTGGAAAGCATGCCGGGGTTCAGGACGGTGAGTGTGTGGCCGTTGACGGATACGTTCCGGATCCTGAATACCTGGCTGATCTGGCGCCGGGGTACGGTGTCACAGAGCTTGAACAGTTTTGTGCGGTTGCTGGAAGAGCGCGGCCTGAAGGCGGAATAGCGGGTTATGTGGGAGCTGTCGAGCTTCAGCGAGGCTGCGAAGGCGTCGGCACAGTCGACATTGATGCTGCCTGACCCACCGCAATCGCGGCCTCGCTAAAGCTCGACGGCTCCCACATTTGGTCTTGGTCGGCCACCAAATTGCAGGGTGTCTGCTTGTACCGAGTTGCACCGGCCACAAGAGCGCGGACTGAAGGCGGAATAGGCCCCCTGTGGGAGCTGTCGAGCTTCAGCGAGGCTGCGATGACGTCGGCACAGTCGACATTGATAGTGCCTGACCCACCGCTATCGCGGCCTCGCTGAAGCTCGACGGCTCCCACATTTGGTCTTGGTCGGCCACCAATTGCAGGGTGTCTGCTTGTACCGAGTTGTACCGGCCACAAGAGCGCGGACTGAAGGCGGAATAGGCCCCCTGTGGGAGCTGTCGAGCTTTAGCGAGGCTGCGATGGCGTCGGCACAGTCGACATTCATAGTGCCTGACCCACCGCAATCGCGGCCTCGCTGAAGCTCGACGGCTCCCACATTTGGTCTTGGTCAGCTGCCGAACTGCAGGGTGCCCATGGCCGATTTGGCGATCAGGGCGCCGGTACCCAGTTGCATCAGTCACACAGGCCCCCTGTGGGAGCTGTCGAGCTTCAGCGAGGCTGCGATGACGTCGGCACAGTCGACATTGATGGTGCCTGACCCACCGCAATCGCGGCCTCGCTGAAGCTCGACGGCTCCCACATTTGGTCTTGGTCAGCCGCCGAACTGCAGGGGGCCCATGGCCGATTTGGCGATCAGGGCGTCGGTACCCAGTTGCATCAGTCACACAGGTCCCCTGTGGGAGCTGTCGAGCTTCAGCGAGGCTGCGATGGCGTCGGCACAGTCGATATTGATGGTGCCTGACCCACCGCAATCGCGGCCTCGCTGAAGCTCGACGGCTCCCACATTGGGTCTTGGTCGGCCGCCGAACTGCAGGGTGCCCACGGCCGATTTGGCGATCAGGGCGCCGGTACCCAGTTGCATCAGTCACACAGGTCCCCTGTGGGAGCTGTCGAGCTTCAGCGAGGCTGCGATGACGTCGGCACAGTCGACATTGATGGTGCCTGACCCACCGCTATCGCGGCCTCGCTAAAGCTCGACGGCTCCCACATTGGGTCTTGGTCGGCCGCCGAACTGCAGGGTGCCCATGGCCGATTTGGCGATCAGGGCGCCGGTACCCAGTTGCATCAGTCACACAGGCCCCCTGTGGGAGCTGTCGAGCTTCAGCGAGGCTGCGATGACGTCGGCACAGTCGATATTGATGGTGCCTGACCCACCGCTATCGCGGCCTCGCTAAAGCTCGACGGCTCCCACATTGGGTCTTGGTCAGCCGCCAAATTGCGGGGTGCCTGCTTGCACCGAGTTGCACTGGCCACAAGAGAGCGGCCTGAAGGCGAAATAGGTCCCTGTGGGAGCTGTCGAGCTTCAGCGAGGCTGCGATGACGTCAGCACAGTCGATATTGATGGTGCCTGACCCACCGCAATCGCGGCCTCGCTGAAGCTCGACGGCTCCCACATTGAGTCTTGGTCAGCCGCCGAACTGGAAGGTGCCCATGGCCAGCTTGGCCATGAGGGCGCCGGCGCCCAGTTGCACCAGCCACAAGGCCAAACCGCCGAGGAATACGCCGAGGGCGATTTGCAGTACCAGGCTTTTCTGGCGCTTGACGGGGGGTGGGCGCGGGGTGAAGTGGTCCAGTTCGTCGCGGTCGGCACGCAGGTCCAGGTCGTCGTTTCTCATAGGCTACTCAAGGAAAGGGACTGTCTTGCTGTCAGTCTAGGGGCAGCGGACTGAAAGCAGCGAATTTTTAGGGGGGATGCCCTATTTGTTTAGGCAACCCACTTACCCTGTGGCGAGGGGGCTTGTCCCCCGCTGGGGCGCGAAGCGGCCCTGATTCAGGCACCGCATTCACTCAGAAAGTTCACGGTGGCAGGTTTTTGGGGCCGCTGCGCAGCCCAACGGGGGACAAGCCCCCTCGCCACAGGTTCGGTGTTCACAAAAGAATGTTGCAGTAAAAAGGGGAAGCCATCGGCTTCCCCTTTTTTTGCATCACAACAGGCTTACAGCACCTGAACGATGGCCTTGGTCACGGCATCAATGTTCTTCTGGTTCAACGCCGCCACACAGATACGACCGGTATCCAGCGCGTAGATGCCAAACTCGCTGCGCAGGCGCGTCACTTGCTCAACGCTCAGGCCGGAGTAGGAAAACATCCCGCGCTGGCGACCGACGAAGCTGAAGTCGTGGCCCGGTGCAGCCTTGGCAAGGTCAGCCACCATCTGCTCGCGCATGCCGCGAATGCGCAGGCGCATTTCAGCCAGTTCGGCTTCCCACTGGGCGCGCAGCTCAGGGTTGTTCAGCACCGCTGCAACGATCGCCGCGCCGTGGGTCGGCGGGTTGGAGTAGTTGGTGCGGATCACACGCTTGACCTGGGACAGGATGCGCGCGCTTTCTTCCTTGGAGTCGGTAACGATGGACAGGGCGCCCACGCGCTCGCCGTACAGCGAGAACGATTTGGAGAACGAGCTGGACACAAAGAAGGTCAGGCCCGATTCGGCGAACAGGCGCACCGCAGCGGCGTCTTCGTCGATGCCGTCGCCAAAGCCCTGGTAGGCCATGTCGAGGAACGGTACGAGGTTTTTCGCCTTGACCACGTCCAGCACTTGTTGCCAGTCGGCCGGGCTCAGGTCGACGCCGGTCGGGTTGTGGCAGCAGGCGTGCAGCACGACGATGGACTGGGGCGGCAGGGCATTGAGGTCTTCCAGCAGGCCGGCGCGGTTCACGTCGTGGGTGGCGGCGTCGTAGTAGCGATAGGTCTGTACCGGGAAGCCAGCTTTTTCGAACAGCGCCTGGTGGTTTTCCCAGCTCGGGTCGCTGATGGCGACGACGGCGTTGGGCAGCAGTTGCTTGAGGAAGTCTGCGCCGATTTTCAGGGCGCCAGTGCCGCCGACCGCTTGGGCGGTGATGACGCGGCCGGAGCTGATCAGTGGCGATTGCGCGCCGAACAGCAGCTTTTGCACGGCCTGGTCGTAGGCGACAATACCGTCGATCGGCAAGTAGCCACGGGCGGCGTGTTGCGCCACGCGAATGGCTTCCGCTTCGGCAACGGCACGCAAGAGTGGAATCTTCCCCTCCTCGTTGCAGTAAACGCCCACGCCAAGGTTCACCTTGGTGGTTCGGGTATCGGCGTTGAATGCTTCGTTGAGGCCCAGGATTGGATCGCGTGGTGCCATTTCGACAGCGGAGAACAGGCTCATTTTTGCGGCAGCTCTATAGAGAGTGGAGGGACGTGTCGCGCTCCAGCCGAATGCACTAGAGCGGTGCACAAACGGGGAGCTAGTATAGAGGCCATCACTGCTCACGGCGACAGCCGAAACGGCTTTTCGGCCAAGTTTTTCGGTTTATTTACCGACCGTTAGTCTTATTGCAACATTGACTGGCAATGGCATGTAGGACGATTGCCTTGAAACCCGTCACATTTGCCTCCACTTCTACAGCTATCATGGTTTTTTCCTGCAATCTGCGCCGAACAGTCGCGGGTCGCGGTCTTTTTCGTCCCCGTTGCTTTTTCCGGCCTCGGGGTGACTCAAGAGGTACGTTATGTCGGATTTCCAGCTAGTCACCCGCTTCGAGCCTGCCGGCGATCAACCGGAAGCCATCCGCCTGATGGTCGAAGGCATCGAAGCCGGCCTGGCACACCAGACCTTGCTCGGCGTGACCGGCTCCGGCAAGACCTTCAGCATCGCCAACGTGATCGCCCAGGTGAACCGCCCGACCCTGGTGCTGGCGCCGAACAAGACCCTGGCCGCGCAGTTGTATGGCGAGTTCAAGGCGTTCTTCCCGAACAACGCGGTGGAGTACTTCGTTTCCTACTACGACTACTACCAGCCCGAAGCCTACGTACCGTCGTCCGACACCTTTATCGAGAAAGACGCCTCGATCAACGACCACATCGAGCAGATGCGACTCTCGGCGACCAAGGCGCTGCTGGAACGCAAGGACGCGATCATCGTCACCACGGTGTCGTGCATCTACGGCCTGGGCAGCCCGGAAACCTATTTGAAGATGGTGCTGCACGTCGACCGCGGCGACAAACTCGACCAGCGCGAACTGCTGCGTCGCCTGACGAGCCTGCAATACACCCGCAACGACATAGACTTCGCCCGGGCGAGCTTCCGCGTGCGCGGCGATGTGATCGACATCTACCCGGCGGAATCCGACCTGGAAGCGATCCGCATCGAGCTGTTCGACGATGAAGTCGAGAGCCTGTCGGCCTTCGACCCGTTGACCGGCGAGGTGATCCGCAAGCTGCCGCGCTTCACCTTCTACCCGAAAAGCCACTACGTGACCCCGCGCGAAACGCTGATGGGCGCCATCGAGGGCATCAAGGCTGAGCTGGTGGAGCGCCTGGAATACCTGCGTTCCAACAACAAGCTGGTGGAAGCCCAGCGCCTGGAGCAACGCACCCGCTTCGATCTGGAGATGATTCTCGAACTGGGCTATTGCAACGGCATCGAAAACTACTCGCGCTACCTCTCGGGGCGTGAATCCGGGCAGGCGCCACCTACCTTGTTCGATTACCTGCCGGACGATGCCTTGCTGGTGATCGACGAATCCCACGTCAGCGTGCCGCAGGTGGGCGCGATGTACAAAGGTGACCGTTCGCGTAAAGAGACCTTGGTGGAATACGGCTTCCGCCTGCCGTCGGCGCTGGATAACCGGCCGATGCGTTTTGACGAATTCGAAGGCATCAGCCCGCAGACGATTTTTGTCTCGGCCACGCCGGGTAACTACGAGGCCGAGCACGCCGGGCGCGTGATTGAGCAACTGGTGCGCCCGACGGGCCTGGTGGACCCGCAAATCGAAATCCGCCCGGCGCTGACCCAGGTGGATGACCTGCTCTCGGAAATCACCAAGCGCGTGGCCCTGGAAGAGCGGGTGCTGGTCACCACGCTGACCAAGCGCATGTCCGAAGACTTGACCGATTACCTGGCCGACCACGGCGTGCGCGTGCGCTATTTGCACTCGGACATCGACACCGTGGAGCGTGTGGAAATCATCCGCGACCTGCGCCTGGGTGCGTTCGATGTGCTGGTGGGGATCAACCTGCTGCGTGAAGGTCTGGACATGCCGGAAGTGTCCCTGGTGGCGATTCTCGATGCCGACAAGGAAGGTTTCCTGCGGTCCGAGCGCTCTTTGATCCAGACCATTGGCCGGGCGGCGCGGAACCTGAATGGCCGGGCGATTCTGTATGCGGACCGGATTACCGGTTCCATGGAGCGCGCGATTGGTGAGACCGAGCGGCGTCGCGACAAGCAGATTGCCTACAACCTGGAGCATGGCATCACACCGAAGGGTGTGTTCAAGGATGTGGCCGACATCATGGAAGGCGCGACCGTGCCGGGCTCGCGCAGCAAGAAGCGCAAGGGCATGGCCAAGGCGGCGGAGGAGAACGCCAAGTACGAAGCGGAATTGCGTTCGCCGAGCGAGATCACCAAGCGGATTCGTCAGTTGGAAGAGAAGATGTACCAGTTGGCGCGGGATCTGGAGTTTGAAGCAGCGGCGCAGATGCGCGATGAGATTGGTAAGTTGCGCGAGCGGTTGCTGGCGGTCTGATGATCGTTCCCACGCTCTGCGTGGGAAAGCAGCCCGGGACGCTCTGCGTCCCAAGAGCGGACGCGGAGCGTCCAGTGAGGCGTTCCCACGCAAAGCGTGGGAACGATCTTCAAGCTCTTTGTGGCGAGGGACCTTGCTCCCGCTGGGCTGCGAAGCGGCCCCAAAATTCTGGGAGCGCTCCGCACTCCAGCGGGAGCAAGCTCCCTCGCCACAACAAGCTCCCTCGCCACAGGTTATTTCAGTGGGATTCCCCAGCCTTGAGCCCCGCCGGCAACGCCTTGGTCAACAAGATCGCCACCATACTGATCCCCAACGCCAACCCCACAAAATGGAACGCATCGTTGTAGGCCATGATCTGCGCCTGCTGATGCGCTATCTCACTCAACTTGCCCAGCGCCGCCGTCTCACTGCCAAACGTCTCCGTCAGCCTGGCCATGCGCTCCGCCACCTGCGGATTGGTCGGCACAATCGCCTCACGCAGGTAATCAAAGTAGGTCTTGGTGCGCGCATCCAGCAGCGTCGCCAGCAACGCAATCCCGATCGCCCCACCCAGGTTTCGCAAAATATTGAACAGGCTCGACGCCGACCCCGCGTCTTTTTGCATGATGTACGCCGTGGCAATCAGCGAAATCGTCACCATGATCAGCGGCTGCCCCAGCGCGCGGATGATCTGGATCCGGTTGAACTGGTCGCCGGCAAAGTCCGGGTTCAGCACTCCCGATGAAAAGCTCGCCAACCCAAACAACCCGAACCCCAGCGTGCACAGCCATTTGGGCGACACGTATTTCATCAGCTTGGGCACCAGCGGAATCAGGAACAGCTGCGGAACCCCCATCCACATGATCACTTCGCCGATTTGCAGGGCGTTGTAGTTCTGGATCTGCGCCAGGTACAGCGGCAGCAGATAAATCGAGCCGTACAACCCCACACCCATCCCCAGGCTGGAGATGCTCGACAGCCCGAAATTACGGTTGCCGAGGATACGCAGGTTGATCAGCGGGTTGGGCTTGGACATCTGCACGATCACAAAGGTGATCAGGCTCAGCAGGGCGACGGTGCCCAGGCTGACAATCAGGCTGGATTCCAGCCAGTCCTTGCGATGCCCTTCCTCAAGAAACACCTGCAGACACCCAAGGCCCACGGCCATGGTGACGATGCCGAGGTAGTCGGTGCTTTTGAGCAGGTCCCAGTTGGAATCCTTTTTCTCCAGGCCGTACAGCAGCCCGGCGATCATGATCAGGCCCGGCGGGATGTTGATGTAGAAGATGTATTCCCAGCCCCAGTTCTCCGTGAGCCAGCCGCCGATGGTCGGGCCGATGGAGGGGGCGAAGGTGGCGGTCATGGCGAACATGGCCATGCCTTTGGCGCGGTGATGTTCGGGCAGCTTGATCAGGGTGAGGGTGAACGCCAGCGGGATCAGCGCGCCGCCGGTAAAACCCTGCAAGGCGCGGAACACGATCATGCTTTCCAGGCTCCAGGCCATGGAGCACATCAACGAGGCGATCAGAAACCCGCCCGACACCCACACCGCCAGGCGACGCGCCGACAGCAGCTGCACCAGCCAGGCGGTGAGGGGGATCATGATGATTTCGGCCACAAGGTAGGAGGTGGAAATCCACGAGCCTTCTTCCAGGGTGGCCGACAGTGCGCCCTGGATGTCCTTGAGGGACGAGTTGGTGATCTGGATGTCGAGCACTGCCATGAAGGCGCCGAGCATCACGCTCATGACCGCGATCCAGTCGCGCCGGGTCGGTTCGCCGACCGGCGGCAGCAGTTGATCACCGGCCATCGTGCGGGTCTTGGATATTCACTTTGACCGTCACCGACATGCCCGGGCGTATTTTGCCTTGCAGCGGGTTGTCGGCGGCGAAGGTCAGTTTGACCGGAATCCGTTGTACGACTTTGGTGAAGTTGCCTGTGGCATTGTCCGGTGGCAGCAGGCTGAACTGCGCGCCGGAAGCGCCGAACAGGTTGGCCACGCGGCCTTCGATTGGAGTATCGCTGTAGGCGTCGAACGTCAGCTCGGCTTTTTGCCCGGGTTGCATGTGGCCGATCTGGGTTTCCTTGAAGTTGGCCTGCACCCAGATGTCCTGGTCCGGGACGATCGACAGCAGGTAGGCACCGGCTTGCACATATTGACCGTTGCGCGCGGCACGCTGGCCGATCAGGCCGCTGATGGGCGCGTGGATTTCGCTGCGGGTCAGGTTCAGTTCGGCCTGGGCCAGGTCGGTCTTGGCGTTGGCGATCATCGCATCGAGGCGCTTGATCTCGGCGTTCAGGGCGTTGACCTGCTGGCGCTGGCCCTGCAGGTCGGCCTGGGCCATGGTCACCTGGGAGCGGGCGATATGGTTGTCGGCGTCGAGGGTGGTGACGCGTTCTTCGGAGACATAGCCGGGTTTGCGCAGGGTTTGTGCGCGGTTCAGGTCGATCTGCGAGCGACCGAGGGTGGCCTGGCTGGAAGAAACCTTGGCTGCACCGGCGGCGATCAGGCTGGCTTGCTGGGTGAGTTTGCTCTGGGCCTGCACGCGCTCGGCTTCGCGCATGGCCAGGGCGGCGTTGGCGCGGTCGACGGCGAGGTGGAAGTCGTCGTCTTCGAGCTTGACCAGCAGTTGGCCTTTTTCCACGTGTTCGTTATCGCCCACCAGCACCTCGACGATGCGCGCGCCAAGCTGGCTGGAGACGCGGGTGATCTCGCCCTGGACGTAGGCGTTATCGGTGCTTTCATAAAAGCGGCCCTTGAAGAACCACTGGGCGAAAAAGCCCGCGGCAATCAGGACCACGATCAACAGGAAGATAAACAGGCGGCGTTTGAGCGGGGCAGGCATGGCGATCATGTCGGTAACAAAAGGTAATGGAATATAGCCAGCGAACCGTCTGGCAAATAGCCATGGCGGGACTTGAGACCGGAGCTTGTCTCATATGCCCTTTGTTCGCCTCCCCACGCTGGAGCCCAAGGGCTTGGGGCTGTTACCATTCGCCCCTTGTTTCATTTTCAGTTTTATCGCCAATTCGAGACCCGCCATGACCACCGTCCGCACGCGCATCGCGCCATCGCCTACTGGGGATCCCCACGTAGGTACTGCTTACATCGCCTTGTTCAACTACTGCTTTGCCAAGCAGCATGGCGGTGAATTCATCCTGCGGATCGAAGACACCGATCAACTGCGCTCCACCCGTGAGTCGGAACAGCAGATTTTCGATGCCCTGCGCTGGTTGGGCATTACCTGGGCTGAAGGCCCGGATGTCGGCGGCCCACACGGCCCGTATCGCCAGAGCGAGCGCAGCGACATCTACAAAAAGTACACCCAGCAGTTGGTCGACATGGGCCACGCCTTCCCGTGCTTCTGCACCGCCGAAGAGCTGGACCAGATGCGCGCCGAGCAACAGGCCCGTGGCGAAACCCCGCGCTATGACGGCCGCGCGCTGCTGCTGTCGAAGGAAGAAGTGGCCCAGCGCCTGGCCGCCGGCGAGCCGCACGTTATCCGCATGAAGGTGCCGAGCGAAGGCGTGTGCGTGGTGCCGGACATGCTGCGTGGCGACGTCGAGATCCCGTGGGACCGCATGGACATGCAAGTGCTGATGAAGACCGACGGCCTGCCGACGTACTTCCTCGCCAACGTGGTGGATGACCACCTGATGGGCATCACCCACGTACTGCGTGGCGAAGAGTGGCTGCCATCGGCGCCGAAACTGATCCTGCTCTACGAGTACTTCGGCTGGGAACAACCGCAGCTGTGCTACATGCCGCTGCTGCGTAACCCGGACAAGAGCAAGCTGTCCAAGCGCAAGAACCCGACTTCGGTGACCTTCTACGAGCGCATGGGCTTTATGCCTGAGGCGATGCTCAACTACCTGGGCCGCATGGGCTGGTCGATGCCGGACGAGCGCGAGAAGTTTTCGCTGCAGGAAATGGTCGATAACTTCGACCTGTCCCGTGTGTCCCTGGGCGGGCCGATCTTCGACATCGAGAAACTGTCGTGGCTCAATGGCCAGTGGCTGCGTGACCTGCCGGTGGAAGAGTTCGCCAGCCGCGTGCAGCAGTGGGCGTTGAACCCCGAGTACATGATGAAGATCGCGCCGCTGGTGCAGGGCAGGGTGGAGACGTTCAGCCAGGTTGCACCGTTGGCGAGCTTCTTCTTTGCCGGTGGCGTGAACCCGGACGTGAAGCTGTTTGAGTCGAAGAAGCTCTCGGCTGATCAGGTTCGCCAGTTGATGCAGTTGATCCTGTGGAAGCTCGAAAGCCTGCGCCAGTGGGAGAAGGATGCAATCACCGCGACTATCCAGGCGGTGGTTGAATCCCTGGAATTGAAACTGCGCGATGCGATGCCGTTGATGTTTGCTGCGATCACCGGGCAGGCGAGTTCGGTGTCGGTACTCGATGCGATGGAAATTCTGGGCCCGGACCTGACCCGTTTCCGTCTGCGCCAAGCCCTTGATTTGCTGGGTGGTGTGTCGAAGAAAGAAAACAAGGAATGGGAAAAGCTGCTGGGCGCTATCGCTTAAGCCTGCTGTTGTAATGGCCAAACCCCGGTTTTCCGGGGTTTGCTCGGTAAGTGATTGTTATCTCGGCAAAAAATTTTGAAAATTGTTGAAAATAAATTTGACACGTTTCGAATACGCCATTAAGATTCGCCCCGTCCTCACCGACGAGGGGCTATAGCTCAGCTGGGAGAGCGCTTGCATGGCATGCAAGAGGTCAACGGTTCGATCCCGTTTAGCTCCACCAATTTACAGGTTCAAGGTCTGGCCACAGCGTCCTTGAATTCGATCAGACTCAGCCTGATCACGTTGTATAGAAGGTTTGTGTCCCCTTCGTCTAGTGGCCTAGGACACCGCCCTTTCACGGCGGTAACAGGGGTTCGAGTCCCCTAGGGGACGCCAGTTTCAACAAGCAGTTCGAAAGGTCTGCTGCGCCGCGAGGCGAAAAATCCGGGGCTATAGCTCAGCTGGGAGAGCGCTTGCATGGCATGCAAGAGGTCAACGGTTCGATCCCGTTTAGCTCCACCAATTTACAGGTTCAAGGTCTGGCCACACCGTCCTTGAATTCGATCAGTCCTCAGCGCTGATCAGTTGTACAGAAGGTTTGTGTCCCCTTCGTCTAGTGGCCTAGGACACCGCCCTTTCACGGCGGTAACAGGGGTTCGAGTCCCCTAGGGGACGCCACGATTACCCGCTCTGCGGGATTTTTAAGGGTCATTCAATTATTGAATGGCCCTTTTGTTTGTCTGGCGTTTGGCCAATCTTCCTTCCTCTTCCTTGAATGTTCTTCTGACCAATGGTCATGCCGGTGGCTTGCGAAATATTATTATGGTAATAATATTCGAAGCATGAGATTCGGAGGCAACGATGAACGATAAAAAAGCGCAAACCCGCGAACGTATTCTGCAAGCTGCCAGCGCCGCCCTGGTGCAGCGTGGCCCGGCCGAGCCGAGTGTGGGCGAAGTGATGGGCGCGGCGGGGCTCACCGTCGGTGGTTTTTACGCGCACTTTGAAAGCAAGGATGCGCTGATGCTGGAGGCCTTCACCGCGTTGTTGGCCCGGCGTCGCGCGTCCATCGATGACATGGACTCGACCTTGACCGGTGAAGAGCGCCGCGCCCTGGTGGCAGCGTTCTACCTGTCGCGCAAGCACCGTGACTCTACCGCCCAGGCGTGCCCGATCCCGGCCACCGTGGGCGAGATGAGCCGCCTGCCGGACGAATTTCGCCAGGCCTTGAACGAACACTGCGAGCTGATGGCCGCACAGCTGGCCGCCAGCCCGGAAGACACCGACAAGGCCCTGGCCGACATGGCGCTGATGATCGGCGGCTTGTCGCTGGCCCGCGCCCTGGGCCCGGGTGAGTTGTCGGACCGTGTGTTGCGTGCGGCCAAGTCCGCAGTGCGTTAAAAACGGCTTCTGGCCTGAGGAATGAGCGATGGGCACGTTGAAATGGATTCGTGGCGTCAATGGCACCTTGGGCCGGCTGGCGCCGCACACCGTTGCCAGCAAGATGCGTCGAGTGTTCATGACGCCTCGCGATTTGCCACCCCGTGACTGGGAGCTGCCGCTGCTGGCGCAATCCGAGCGCATCACTTTGCGTTTCGGCCTGTCGGCGCTGAAGTGGGGCCAAGGCCCTGCAGTGTTGTTGATGCATGGCTGGGAAGGGCGCCCGACGCAGTTCGCCAGCCTGATCACGGCACTGGTGGAGGCGGGCTATTCGGTGGTTGCGCTGGATGGTCCGGCCCACGGGCGTTCGCCGGGGCGCGAAGCCCATGTGCTGCTGTTTGCCCGCGCCATGCTGGAAGCCGCGGCCGAGCTGCCACCGCTGCATGCGGTCGTCGGTCACTCCATGGGCGGCGCCAGTGCGATGCTGGCGGTGCAGTTGGGCTTGCGCACCGAGGCGTTGGTCAGCATCGCGGCACCCTCGCGGTTTCTCGATGTATTGCGCGGCTTTGCCGGCATGGTCGGTCTGCCAGCGCGAGCGCGGTCGGCGTTTATCCAGGAGGTGGAACTGACGATGGGCATGCCCCTCAAGCACCTCGACGTCGCCCACTATCACATGAATATCCCGGGGCTGATCGTGCATGCCGAAGACGATACCTTCGTCTCGGTCAAAGCCTGCCAGGTGATCCACGACGCCTGGTTCGACAGCCGCCTGCTGCGCCTGGAGCAAGGCGGGCACCAGAAGGTGCTGGCAGATCCACGCGTGATCGAAGGCGTCCTGGCGCTGCTCGCCGGCCGCCACGTGCCGGAGCGCCAAACCGCCTGAACCATGGGTTACACTGCTCGCCGCCGACATTAATCGACCGGGAGCACTGCATGGGCTGGGATTTGGCAACGCCGTTTATCATCGATCTTCAGGTCGGTGCCGAAGACATCGACGGCCTGGGGCACGCCAACAACGCGGTCTATGTGTCCTGGCTGGAACGCTGCGCCTGGCGCCATTCCCAGCGCCTGGGGCTGGACCTTACCGAGTACCGCCGACTGGACCGCGCCATGGCCGTGGTGCGCCATGAGATCGATTACCTCGCCGCCGGCTACGAAGGCGACGAGTTGCAGTTGGCGACGTGGATCGTCGACTGGGACCAGCGCCTGAAAATGACCCGACGCTTCCAGCTGGTACGCCCCCGTGACGGCGCCACCTTGCTGCGGGCGCAAACCACCTTTGTCTGCATCGAGTTGTCCAGCGGCAAGCCCAAGCGCATGCCGTCGGAATTTATTGAAGGTTACGGCCCGGCGCTGCAAGGCGAGTTACCCTCCGGCGCCTGAAACCCGTAAACTGCGCCACGTTTTTCGTTGAGTGTTTTCCATGCAAATTGCTTTGGCGCCCATGGAGGGGTTGGTCGACAACATCCTGCGGGACGTGCTGACCCGGGTCGGCGGTATTGATTGGTGCGTGACCGAATTCATCCGGGTCAATGACCGCCTGCTGACGCCTGCCTATTTCCACAAGCTCGCCCCTGAGTTGCTGCACGGTGCCAGGACCGCTGCCGGCGTGCCTCTGCGTGTGCAGTTACTCGGTTCAGACCCGGTGTGCCTGGCGGAAAACGCGGCCCTGGCGTGTGAGCTGGGCTCGCAGGTGGTTGACCTGAACTTCGGTTGCCCGGCCAAGACCGTCAACAAGTCCCGTGGCGGAGCGGTATTGCTCAAGGAACCGGAACTGCTCAACCAGATCGTCGAGCACGTGCGGCGTGCGGTGCCGGCCCATATTCCGGTCACCGCCAAGATGCGCCTGGGCTTCGACAGCCCGGACGGTGCCCTGGTGTGCGCCACGGCCCTGGCCGAAGGCGGCGCGGCGCATATCGTCGTGCACGCCCGCACCAAAGTCGACGGCTACAAACCCCCGGCGCACTGGGAGTGGATCCCGCGCGTACAGGAGGTGGTGAAGGTGCCGGTGTTCGCCAACGGTGATATCTGGAGCGTTGAAGACTGGCGACGGTGCCGGGAAATCAGCGGTGTGGAAGACATCATGCTCGGCCGCGGCCTGGTGGCTCGCCCCGACCTGGCTCGGCAGATTGCTGCCGCGCGGGCAGGGGAAGAGGTGGTGGAGATGACTTGGGCGCAAATGCAGCCCATGCTTCATGAGTTCTGGCGGCAATCCGTCGAGCAATTGACCGAGCGCCAGGCGCCGGGACGCTTGAAGCAATGGCTGGCCATGTTGACCCGTAACTATCCCGAAGCGGTCGAACTATTTACACAGATGCGTCGGGAAACCGACCTGGAGCAGGTAGGACGATTGCTGGGGGTACCGGATTCGGTGGCGCTGCAAAATTAAGTTCATATATATAAACGTTTCAATTCAGTCATCGAGGGCGCCATGGGCGCCCTTTTTTTGCGTGTAATAAAGCGTTGTGCCGTGAGAAGAAAGGTCGCTGTTGGGTTGCCGTGTCGATTTTTAGTTGCTTTATATATGTGAGCGGACTTCTTGTTTGCTACAAAGTCTTGCTTGGTTGAATGGTGATATTTTGAATTTTTATTAGTTTGGGTATTAGAGAGCGCGCAATAACACAGGCTAGATGGGTTTGTGTGAGCGAGTGATTTCAGCAATTTGCCTTAATCCCTGACTGTTGCCTGATATATCTGTTTTGCCCACTGCGAAGACCGGTAAAGCACGATGTATTCCGGAAAGTCCATAGGATAACGTCTCGATTTTCATTTGATTTCCTTATGTGAAGGCTGAGTTTCGGAACCCGATGCCCGCAACACCCACGAAAGTAGCGAGTGTGCAGCACTTGGGTTTGTTTCCAGTCCAGAACCCGGACGGTCTGTTCCAGGCCGCTGACGGCGTTTTGGCAATCACTGAATAAGGAATTATTTATGTCTCATTTTTCGGTCAATAACTTCTCTCGCTTGAATAATGACTTCAATCAGCAAAGTACGGAGCTGCCAGGGTCTGTCGATAAGAACGCGGGTGAAAAGCCGGCACCTACGGCCGGTACATTATTGAAGAATAATCCCGCCATTGGGTCGGACGGAACAGTTACCTTAAATAAAGATGCACTCGAGAAGTTGTTCGAGATGTTTGAGTATGCCTTTAAGACTATACGGAACATGCTGTCCGGTCAGGGTGCGATGCCCAGGTTGATACCCGATGCAGGTCCACAGCCTAAACCCGAGAGAGAGGGCGATGCCCTGGTCAAGGATAAGACTGGCAGTCAGGCCACTGTGCTGAATACGGCACTCAAGGACAAGGCCGGGACTCAATCGGAAGTGCTGAAGACGGTGCTCAAAGATATGGCCGGGACCCAAGCGGAAGTGCTGAAGACGGTACTCAAGGACAAGGCCGGGACTAATCCTGAGGTGTCTACGCAGAAAGACACGCCGGCAAACAATCCAGCGGTCCCGAATTCCACGCTCACCGTAACGCCAAAGCCCCAGACGTTGACGGAATTCCGCTTCCGGGAACCCACATTGCACAAAGACGTGCAAGTGAACAACAGGAGCAATTCCGATGTAAACGTCACGGTCCAGGTGATGAACTGCCATTGCCCTCACCCGGATGTACCGAATACACGCGCCCCCGTACCGCCGAAGCCCAATGCACCGACGGTACTCGTCTCGCCGAAGCCGGACGCGCCGATCTCGCCGAATCCAGACGTGCCGGTCTCGCCGAATCCAGACGCGCCAATCCTGCCGAAGCCGGGCACACCGACGCCGGACATTACCGCACCCGGGCCGGCCGAGGATGACTTTGTGCTGGAAACCACAGGCAGGCGCCGGGCTTATGACAACGACTGGCGTTCCAATCCTGATCGCCGAGTGAACAGGTAAGTCAGCGACTTCCTCTGGTTTTTTCAATAAAGCGCTTCCCGGCCAATAAACGCCGGGGAGCCCTTGGAGAAGGATAGTTATATGTCGTGTTCAGAAATTAACAATGCGGGAAAGCTCGGCAACTATTACCAACACCTGGAAACCTGCACACCACGGCGATCGGTTCCGGTTGAGCAGGTAAGCGTAGATAGGCAGACCTCCTCATCGCTCGTTAATAAAGGTCAAGGTGGTGTGGGTAACACCGCCAGCGACGCGCCGGTATTAGCGAAGCTTCTTGAGCTGTTCACCCAGTTTTTTACGCAGTTGCAAAGTCTGCTCACAGGCAAGGAGCAGACAAACATCGCTCCGACTCAGGTAACGCCTGCGGCCCAGCTCGCTGTGGTGCCCAAGCCGGACGTACCACTACCTGCTCCAACCCCACTGCGGCTTCCTGATCTTTCCGATAAGCGCAATGGCGCCAAGCCCGACAA
This sequence comes from Pseudomonas sp. 32A, assembly GCF_052682255.1. Classification (NCBI taxonomy): domain Bacteria; kingdom Pseudomonadati; phylum Pseudomonadota; class Gammaproteobacteria; order Pseudomonadales; family Pseudomonadaceae; genus Pseudomonas; species Pseudomonas sp. 32A. The sequence continues at coordinate 1,993,280 of NZ_JBQYLY010000001.1, forward strand.
TATATGGAATGGATTTCGCCAAGGCCCCGACGGCAATTGCGTGACCATTTCGGCGATCAAGGCGGCGATGATGAAGTTTGGGCAGAGCCCGACCGATATTTTCAGCTCTGTTCAAGCCGTAGGTGACGGTTATCACGTCGTGATGCGGGACGGATTCAGGCTGGACTTGAAAAAACATGAACTGGCCACCGCGATAAGGGGCTCAAGGTTTGTCCCGATGCGTGACCCCGGCATGCTCAAGGACGCGTACTTTCTGTTTGCTGTCAGCGCCAAACGGGCACAAATGGAAAACAACGATGGGCGTGCAGCGAGGAGCTTTGATGCCGCCGTACATAGCCTCAACGATGGTGAAGACGAGCGCGGGGCGGGGGAAGGCTTCCTGCGACTGGGCTTGCGCAATCACATGAAGACAGTATCGGTCAGCGCCTTCCGAGATAAGTCGATGATAGGGATGGTCAACAGGGATGCTCACTCGGTGGCTGTGGTCGATGGATGTGAGGAGTACTACGGCAGGAAAGGAGGACCGCCGCGTTTCGGGGATGCCATCGCATTGGTCTGACGTTCTCCCGGGGCGAACAACAGGCCCGGCATGTGGTGGTTTTTTTGAGGGTCATGACCATGACTGTTTTGAACGCTGGTTTTGCGATGAATGTCGGGTTCAACGTGTTCCCTGGTGAGCAGGAAGCTGAAAAAAGGCCCGCCGATAGTGTCAGTGCCTTCAGTTCTACCGAGGGAAGGTTTGCTGAACACTTTGATACCAGCAGCCATTCGGCGGTCATCAAGATGATGATGGTCACGTTCGGCCCACGCCCCGTGGATATGTTCAGCGAGGTCAGGCGCGTCGGCGATGGTTACGTTGTCACTCTGAAAGATGGCTACACGTTGCATCTTTCCGGGCATGAGTTACGCCGTACAACAGCGGCGTCGAGATTTGTCGGCAGTGATTCAGGCACGATGGAGAATGCGAATTTTGCGTTGGCGGTCTTTATCAAACGCAAACAATTGTCCAGCGCTGACAGCAGTATCAACCGCCACTTTGATGCAGCGTTGTCGGCGTCTCTCCAGGGCGAGACTGCTTTTAATCTGCTCAAAGGCATGGGGATGAAGCGGTTTATGCGGCGGCTCCCTTCGCACCAGCTTGTCGGCAAGGACGCCGTTGGCGTGATGGAAGCTCACGACTTTGGGGCCTCATTGATCCGTAACGGGGTCGCGCATCGGTTTGACCGTCAATACCGCCCCGACCGACCTTACGTCTACGTGCTGGACAGCGCTGGGCAGACGAGGCACCACGCCGAGAAACCCGCGGGGATCCTGAATGGTTTTAATGCGGTTGAACCCAGGTTTGGCGAGTCGTTTGATGTCAGCAGCCATGCCGCCGTGATCAAGATGATCATGCTGAGGTTTGGCCAAAGCCTCACGGACATGCTTGAGAGCGTCACCCCGGCAGGCGGTGGCTATGACATCACGATGAAGGATGGTTTCGCGATTCACCTTTCCCAGCAGGAATTGGCGCAGGCGAGCGAAGCGTCGCGGTTCGCCGGGCCTGACCGGGACGCAGTGAGCCAGGCCAACTTCATGTGGGCGGCCTATGTAAAACGCAGGCAACTGACGCGCTTTGATCCTGCCCCGGACAACGCCTTTGAACGGTCTTTATCAAGCGCGCTAAAAGGCGATACGCCCTACAGGGTCTTGAAGGATCTTGGGATGATCGGCTTTTTGCGCTTGGTCGCCGCCGACAAGATGCAGGCGCGGGGTGCTGCCGGGGTGATCAATACCTTTGGCTATTCGAGCGCCTTTGTCCTGGAGGGCGTACAGCACAGCGCTGGAAGTAAAGCCCCTGTCGCCAGGTCGTATGGCTACATGCTCGCCGGTGAGATACCTGCCGGATTACCGATTGATTCAAGCGCCGTCGTTTCGCCAACCTCGGATGTGCCGGTGGGCATCAAGCCTGCCGATATCTGGGGCGGATTTTATCAAGGGGTCGAGGGTAATTGCGTCACGGTGTCCGCGATCAAGGCGGCGATGATGAAGTACGGTCAAAATCCCCGAGGCATCTATAAAAGCATCACCCCGACACGGGACGGTTTTACCGTGACCCTGCGCGACGGCTGTACGCTGCACCTGACCCATGACGAGCTGAACAAGGCCCGGGAAGGCTCACATTTCAAGGGCCCAGACAGCGGACTGCTCAAGGATGCGAATTTCCTGTACGCCGTCAGTGCCAAGCGGGCGCAAATGGAGAATCACGAGTTTCGCGCCGCCGCGAGTTTTGAGGCGGCCATGGGCACGCTCAATGATGGCGAGAGCCCGGGTGATGCGCTGCGGCGTCTGGGGTTGTACGCCTTTACGCGTCAGAGCAGCGTGCAGGAGTTGGCCGGTGGTGTGATCGGGACGCTGGCGAACTTTCGGCACTCCGTGGTCGTGGTTGATGGCGCGTTAGATGATTACGGGTCCCCAACCCGACTGCGGACATCGGGCTGGATGCGTGAAGATGGCACCGCGCTAAAGTTGGTTTAGAGACCGCGGCCCGGCCTGGACCAGCAACTGCCGAAACCCCTCCACCGGCAACGGTCGGCTATGCAAATACCCCTGGTACAAATGACACCCCAGCCCCTGCAAGAACGCCAATTGTTCGGTGGTTTCCACACCCTCGGCAATCACCTCCAGATTCAAACTGCGGGCCATGGCCACAATCGCACGGATGATTTCCGCGTCGTTGGGGTCATGGGTCGCATCGCGCACAAACGATTGGTCGATTTTCAGCGCATCCACCGGCAAGCGCTTGAGGTAGGTCAGTGACGAATAGCCGGTGCCGAAATCATCCATCGCAAAGCTCACGCCGAGCTTTTTCAGACGGCGCATCTTGCTGATGGTGTCGTCCAGGTTTTGAATCACGATGCCTTCGGTGATTTCCAGTTTCAACAGCGTAAAAGGCAGTTGGTGGGTGCGCAGGCTGCGCTCCACCCGCTCGACGAAATCGTTCTGGCGAAACTGCCGTGGGCTGATGTTCACGCACAGGCTGAAATTCAGCGGGTCCACCAAGCCCTCGGCGATCAGTTGCGCGAAGGTCCCGCAGGCTTCATCGAGGATCCAGGTGCCGACTTCCAGAATCAGCCCGCTGTCTTCCAGCACCTTGATGAATTCAGCCGGCGATTGCGCGCCCAACTGCGGGTGCTGCCAGCGCACCAGAGCTTCGGCGCCGACGATCCGGTTGCCCCGGGCATCCACTTGCGGTTGGTAGTGCACGCTGAATTCTCCGCGGGACAGGGCCAGGCGCAGGTCGGTTTCCATACGCAGCCGCTCGCTGGCGGTCTTCTGCATGCTGTTGTGGAACATCTGGATCGTGTTGCGCCCCGAGTCCTTGGCCCGGTACAGCGCGATATCGGCGCGCTTGAGCAAGTCTGCCGGGGTCGAGCCGTGATCAGGGATCAGCGCCACGCCGATGCTCGGCGTGACTTGCAGGCGTTGGCCATCCAGGAACATCGGTTCGGACAACAGTTCGCGCAGGGTATCGGCCAACTCCGAAACCTGGGCGCTGACTTGCAGGCGCGAGCCTTCCAGGCCACTGAGCAGCACCACAAATTCATCGCCTCCCAGGCGCGCTACGGTGTCCTCCATGCGCACGCTGGCTTCGAGGCGTGCGGTGACGATTTTCAGCACGGTGTCGCCCACCGGGTGGCCGAGGGAATCGTTGATGTGCTTGAAGTGGTCCAGGTCGAGGAACAGCAGGGCGCCCCGCAGGTTGTGGCGCTTGAGCAGGGCGATCTGCTGGCTCAGGCGGTCCATCAGCAGGGCGCGGTTGGGCAGGTTGGTCAGCGGGTCGTGATAGGCCAGGTGGCGAATCTGCGCCTGGGCGTTTTTCAGCAGGCTCACGTCCCGGGCGGTCAGCAGCAGGCACGGGGTTTCATTGAGGGTGATGGGTTCCACCGACACTTCAACCGCCAGCACTTCGCCGCGCTTGTTGTGCCAGAGCATTTCCAGGTGATGAATGCGGCCCTTGATCTGCAGCTCGGCCAATAACGCAGAGCGCTGGTTTTCGTCGGCCCAGATGCCTATCTGGTACAGCGTCAGGCCGATCGCCTCTTCGGCGCGGTAGCCGGTCAAGCGGCAGAAACCGTCGTTGACCTCGACATAGCGCCCGGTATCGCGTTCGGTGATCGACACCGCGTCGGGGCTGGAATGAAAAGCCTTGGCGAATTTCTCTTCGCTGGCTTTGAGCGCCGCTTCCGAGCGTTGCTGCTGGGTGATGTCCCGCAAGGTGGTGACGATGCAGGGTTGGTCACTGACCTGGATCAGGCGGCTGGAGATCACGCAGGTAAGGGCTTGGCCGTTCTTGTGATGAACGGTGATTGCCACGTTGCTCAGGGATTGTTCGCGAATCACCTGCTCGATGCGTTGCAGGCGCTTGCTGGGCTCATCCCACAAGCCGATCTGTTCGGCGTTGTTGTTGAGCACCTCGGCGGCGGTCCAGCCGAAGGTCTGAGTGAAGGCCGGGTTGATCTCGATAAACTGACCGGTTTCCAGGCGTGTCACGCAGATCGGGTCGGGGCTGGCGAGAAACAGGCTGGCGAACTTTTCTTCCGACGCGGTCAGGCGTTGTTCACGCTCGACCTGGTCGGTGATGTCGAGCAGCGTGCCGGCCATGCGCAGGGGCACGCCCAGTTCATCGCGATACAGGCGGGCGCGGCTTTCCAGGTAGCGCGAACTGCCATCTTCCAGTTGCACGCGATAGGTCAGTTGGTAGTTGCCCGCCGGGCCTTCGCGCAGGGTCCGGTAGGCATTGCGCATGCTCTCACGCTCTTCCCGGGGCATGCCTTCAAAAAAAGCGTCGAAGGATTCGTGGAACGGCTGGGGTTCCAGCCCGTGCAACTGGGCGGCGCGGGCCGAGCCGTAGAGCATGCCGCTGGGAATGTGCCAGTCCCAGGTGCCCAGTTGTGCCGAGTCCAGGGCCAGGTCCAGGCGTTCCTGGCTGTCCTTGAGGGCTTGCTCGGCGTTCTTGCGGTCGGTGGTGTCGAGGAAGGTGCTGATCAGGTAGTCCTCGCCGTCCAGCTCGACTTTCTGGGCGCTGAGGGTGCCATCGTGGATCTGCCCGTTGCTGGCGCGAAACTGCACTTCCATGGTGATGGGGGCGCCTTTGCGCTGGGTGGCCTTGACCAGGTGCGCGCGTTGTTCGGGGTGTACCCAGAGGCCCAGCTCCAATGTGCTGCGGCCAATGGCATCGGCCAACGGCCAGCCGAACAGGCTCTCGAAATACTGGTTGGCTTCGCTGATCAGGCCGTCCGTCTGGCGGGTCAGCAGGACCATCAGCGGGCACAAGTGAAACAGGGTGGCGAAACGCTTTTCCGAATGGCTGAGGGCGTGTTCGCGCTCGCGCTGGTGGGTGATTTCGCGGATCACCCCGATCATTCGCCGACGCCCGGCCTTGTCCGGTAGCAGGCTGCCGTTGATTTCCAGCCAGTGCAGGCTGCCATCGGGCCATTGGATACGGTGGTGCATGGCCTGGACAGCGGGTTCGCCGGCCAGCACCGCATGAAAGGCCCGGACCACCTTGGCGCGGTCCTCGGGGGCCAGCAGGTCCAGGTACTCCAGGTCTTCAGGCAGCGGCTGGCGCGGGTCGAAGCCGAACAGGGCCTGAGTGCCTCGGGACCAGCTGATCCGGCCGGTATCGATTTCCCAGCTCCAGGCGCCCAGCCGGGCTGCATTGAGGGCCGCCAGCAGTTGCGGCGCGCTGTCCCAGCTCTGTTCCGCTTCCTGTGGGTCCAGGGCGTAGATGCGGGGCAGGGGTGGCACGGTATCGACGGGGTTGCGCATTATCAAAGGGCCTTGGCTCAATGGGCGTTCGGCGCGGTTTCACGGTCTACGGGCCACAGCGATTCATGCCTGATTCCCTGGCAGATCGACCTGTGCATCCAATAGGCTCATGAAAGCCCGCGCAGCGTTCGACAGCGTCCTTTCGGTGTGCACGATATAGCCTAGCTGGCGACTGAGCTGTATGCCCGGCAAAGCGATGCGTGCCACCTGATCATCGAGCATCGTGCGCGGCAATACGCTCCAGGCCAGGCCAATGGAGACCATCATCTTGATGGTTTCCAGGTAATTGGTGCTCATGGCGATGTTCGGCGTGAGGCCCTGGGCCTCGAACAGTCGCTGCACGATATGGTGGGTAAAGGTATTGCCTCCGGGAAACACCGCCGGGTGCCGGGCGATGTCCGCCAGGTTGACGCTGCCGTTGCTGATCAGGCTGTGTTCGGGCGCCACCACGAAATCCAGCGGGTCGTCCCACACCGGGGTGGCGCGCACCAGTGTGTGGGGCTCCGGCGCGAGGGTGATCACGGCCACTTCGGCGCGGCCATGGAGGATTTCTTCGTAGGCCACTTCCGAATCGAGAAACTGAATATCCAGGGCGACGTTCGGGTATTCCCGGGTAAACGTGCGCAGTACGGGCGGCAGGCGATGCAGGCCAATGTGATGGCTGGTGGCCAGCGTCAGGCGCCCGCTGACTTCGCCGGTGAGGTTGGTCAGGGCGCGGCGGGTGTCGTCCAGCACGTTGAGAATCTGATAAGCCCGGGGCAATAACGCGCGGCCGGCTTCGGTGAGGCCGACTTCACGCCCCAGCCGGTCGAACAGTCGCACCTTTAATTGCTGCTCCAGGCCAGCGATACGCTTGCTGATGGCGGGTTGGGTCAGGTGCAGGCGTTCGCCGGCACCGGAGAAGCTGCCCGTCTCGGCGATGGCAATAAAGGCATTGAGGTTGGCCAGGTCCATTGTGCTATTCCAGTTGGTAATCCAAAGCATAAAAAATATGAATTTGAGTTATTTAATGTAGCGCCATACCATCAGCCTCACAAGCCAAAGGGTTATTGAATCGTTCAAGGCCCGGGGCATAGAAACACCTGATGAGGACCGCGTGATGGCCGGCAAAACGCTTTACGACAAACTTTGGGATTCCCATGAAGTGAAACGGCGCGATGATGGGTCGTCGCTGATCTACATCGACCGTCACATCATCCATGAAGTGACCTCGCCTCAAGCGTTCGAAGGCCTGCGACTGGCCGGGCGCAAGCCTTGGCGCGTCGATTCGATCATCGCCACCCCGGACCACAACGTGCCGACCACCCCGGAGCGTAAAGGCGGGATCGACGCCATCGTCGACACCGTGTCGCGCCTCCAGGTGCAGACCCTCGATGATTACTGCGACGAATATGGCATCACCGAATTCAAGATGAATGACGTGCGTCAAGGCATCGTTCACGTGATCGGCCCGGAGCAGGGCGCCACCTTGCCCGGCATGACCGTGGTCTGCGGCGACTCCCACACCTCCACCCACGGGGCGTTTGGCGCGTTGGCGCACGGCATCGGCACTTCCGAGGTGGAGCACGTATTCGCCACCCAGTGCCTCGTTGCCAAAAAAATGAAGAACATGCTGGTGTCGGTGGAAGGTGAGTTGCCTTTCGGCGTCACTGCCAAAGACATCGTCCTGGCGGTGATTGGCAAGATCGGCACCGCCGGCGGTAACGGCCACGCCATCGAATTTGCCGGCAGCGCGATTCGCGACCTGTCCATCGAAGGCCGCATGACCATCTGCAACATGTCCATCGAAGCCGGTGCCCGTGTGGGCATGGTAGCGGCGGACGAAAAGACCATTGCCTACGTCAAGGGGCGCCCATTCGCACCGAGCGGTGCCGATTGGGACGCGGCTGTCGAAGCCTGGAAAGACCTGGTGTCCGACGCCGATGCCGTATTCGACACCGTGGTCACCCTCGACGCCGCCCAGATCAAGCCGCAAGTCAGCTGGGGCACTTCGCCGGAAATGGTGTTGGCCGTTGATCAGAACGTGCCGGATCCGGCCAAGGAAACCGACCTGGTCAAACGCGGCTCCATCGAGCGCGCCTTGAAGTACATGGGCCTGAAAGCCAACCAGGCGATCACCGACATCCAGTTGGATCGCGTGTTTATCGGCTCCTGCACCAACTCGCGGATCGAAGACTTGCGCGCTGCGGCGGTGATCGCCAAGGGCCGCAAAGTCGCCTCGACCATCAAGCAGGCGATCGTGGTGCCAGGTTCGGGTCTGGTTAAAGCCCAGGCTGAAGCCGAAGGCCTCGACAAGATCTTCCTCGAAGCCGGTTTTGAATGGCGCGAGCCGGGCTGCTCGATGTGCCTGGCTATGAACCCGGACCGTTTGGAGTCGGGCGAGCATTGCGCGTCCACCTCCAACCGTAACTTCGAAGGGCGTCAGGGCGCCGGTGGCCGTACCCACCTCGTCAGCCCGGCCATGGCTGCTGCGGCTGCCGTCAACGGTCGTTTCATCGACGTTCGCGAATTGATCTGAGGAATACCCGATGAGAGCTTTTACCCAACACACCGGTTTAGTCGCGCCGTTGGACCGTGCCAACGTGGACACTGACCAGATCATTCCCAAGCAGTTCTTGAAGTCGATCAAGCGCACCGGTTTTGGCCCGAACCTGTTCGACGAGTGGCGCTACCTGGACGTGGGCTACGCCTACCAGGACAACTCCAAGCGTCCGTTGAACAAGGATTTTGTGCTTAACGCCGAACGTTACCAAGGCGCCAGCGTGTTGCTGGCGCGGGAAAACTTCGGTTGCGGTTCCAGCCGTGAACACGCGCCGTGGGCCCTGGAAGAATATGGCTTTCGCAGCATTATCGCGCCGAGCTACGCCGACATCTTCTTCAACAACAGCTTCAAGAACGGCTTGCTGCCGATCATCTTGAGCGATGCCGAAGTGGATGAGTTGTTCCAGCAAGTGGAAGCCAATGTGGGCTACCAGTTGACCGTCGACCTGGCGGCGCAGACCGTGACCCGTCCGGACGGCAAGGTGTATCACTTTGAAGTGGACGCCTTCCGCAAACACTGCCTGATCAATGGCCTGGACGACATCGGCCTGACCTTGCAGGACGGTGATGCGATTGCAGCGTTTGAGGCCAGGCACCGGGCGAGTCAGCCTTGGTTGTTTCGCGACGCGTAACCCACTGTAGGAGCGAGCTTGCTCGCGAAAAACCTGAGATCGCCACGGGGTGTCAGATGCCCAGCGTCATCGTTGGCGACCTTCGCGAGCAAGCTCGCTCCTACAAAAAGCACAACAACGAGGAGCTTCCCATGACCAGCACCGCCCACACCCAAGTCGTGCAAAAACAATTCGGCGAACAGGCCTCGGCCTACCTGAGCAGCGCAGTACATGCTCAAGGCACCGAATTCGCGCTACTCCAGGCCGAACTGGCCGGGCAGGGCGCTGCACGACTGCTGGACCTGGGGTGCGGCGCCGGTCATGTGAGTTTCAACGTTGCACCGCTGGTTAAAGAAGTGGTGGCGTACGACCTGTCCCAGCCAATGCTCGACGTGGTCGCCGCCGCTGCCGTGGACCGTGGCCTGGGCAACATCCGCACCGTGCACGGCGCCGCCGAGCGCCTGCCGTTTGCCGATGGCGAGTTCGACTTTGTGTTCAGCCGCTACTCGGCCCACCACTGGAGCGACCTCGGCCTGGCCCTGCGTGAAGTGCGCCGGGTGCTCAAGCCGGGCGGTGTGGCCGCGTTTGTGGACGTCTTGTCACCGGGCAGCCCGCTGCTGGACACTTACCTGCAAACCGTCGAAGTGCTGCGCGACACCAGCCACGTGCGCGACTATTCCGCCGGCGAGTGGATGCACCAGCTCAGCGAAGCCGGTTTGCATGTACGCAACAGCAGCCGCCAGCGCCTGCGCCTGGAATACACCTCGTGGGTGGAGCGCATGCGCACCCCAGAGGTATTGCGTGCCGCGATCCTGGAGCTGCAAAAGGCGATGGGCCAGGAAGTGCGCGATTATTTCGAGATTCAAGCCGATGGCACCTTCAGCACCGACGTGCTGGTGGTCTGGGCCGAACGCTGATTAATTTTTCCCGACCTGCCCGCGGGCGGGTCGCTTGATGAAATGAGGAACCCATGAGCAAGCAGATTCTGATTCTCCCTGGCGACGGCATTGGTCCGGAAATCATGGCCGAGGCGGTCAAAGTCCTGGAAGTGGCCAACACCAAGTACAGCCTGGGCTTCGAACTGAGCCACGACGTGATCGGCGGCGCGGCCATCGACAAACACGGCGTGCCCCTGGCCGACGAGACCCTGGCCCGTGCGCGCGCAGCCGACGCCGTGTTGCTGGGCGCCGTGGGTGGCCCGAAATGGGACAAGATCGAACGTGACATCCGCCCTGAGCGCGGCCTGCTGAAAATCCGTGCGCAACTGGGCCTGTTCGGAAACCTGCGCCCGGCGATCCTTTACCCGCAGCTGGCGGACGCTTCCAGCCTGAAACCGGAAATCGTCGCGGGCCTGGACATCCTGATCGTCCGCGAACTGACCGGCGGTATCTACTTCGGCTCGCCACGGGGCGTGCGCGAGTTGGAGAATGGCGAGCGTCAGGCCTACGACACCCTGCCGTACAGTGAGAGTGAAATCCGCCGTATCGCCCGTGTCGGTTTCGACATGGCCCGTGTGCGTGGCAAGAAGGTCTGCTCGGTGGACAAGGCCAACGTATTGGCCTCCAGCCAGCTGTGGCGTGAAATCGTCGAGGAAGTCGCCAAGGACTACCCGGACGTCGAGCTGAGCCACATGTACGTCGACAACGCCGCCATGCAACTGGTGCGTGCACCCAAGCAATTCGACGTGATCGTCACCGACAACCTGTTTGGCGACATCCTGTCCGACCAGGCCTCGATGCTCACCGGTTCCATTGGCATGCTGCCGTCGGCGTCCCTGGATGCGAACAATAAGGGCATGTACGAGCCGTGCCACGGTTCGGCGCCGGACATCGCCGGGCAGGGCATTGCCAACCCGTTGGCGACCATTTTGTCGGTGTCGATGATGCTGCGTTACAGCTTCAACCTGACCGACGCGGCGGATGCCATCGAGAAGGCTGTGAGCCTGGTGCTGGACCAAGGCCTGCGCACCGGCGACATCTGGTCCCAGGGTTGCACCAAGGTCGGTACGCAAGAAATGGGCGACGCAGTAGTCGCCGCGCTGCGGAATCTGTAATCTCTCGGGCCCGCTTGCAGATGTTGCTGCAAGGCGGCCCACTTTTGAACAAGGTGTAGTTGCGATGAAACGTGTAGGTCTGATCGGTTGGCGCGGTATGGTCGGTTCCGTGCTCATGCAGCGGATGCTGGAAGAGCAGGATTTTGATCTTATTGAGCCGGTGTTTTTCACCACCTCCAATGTAGGTGGTCAAGGGCCGTCCGTGGGCAAGGACATTGCTCCGCTCAAGGACGCCTACAACATTGAAGAACTGAAGACCCTCGACGTCATTCTGACCTGCCAGGGCGGCGACTACACCAGCGAAGTCTTCCCCAAGCTGCGTGAAGCCGGCTGGCAGGGCTACTGGATCGACGCCGCTTCCAGCCTGCGCATGCAGGATGACGCGGTCATCGTCCTGGACCCGGTCAACCGCAAGGTGATCGATCAGCAACTGGACGCGGGCACCAAGAATTACATCGGTGGCAACTGCACCGTCAGCCTGATGCTGATGGGCCTGGGCGGCTTGTTCGAAGCCGGCCTGGTGGAGTGGATGAGCGCCATGACCTATCAGGCGGCCTCCGGTGCCGGCGCGCAGAACATGCGTGAACTGATCAAGCAAATGGGCGCGACCCACGCGGCAGTCGCCGATCAACTGGCTGACCCGGCCAGCGCGATCCTCGACATCGACCGCCGTGTGGCCGAAGCCATGCGCAGCGAAGCCTACCCGACCGAGAACTTCGGCGTGCCATTGGCCGGTAGCCTGATCCCGTGGATCGACAAGGAACTGCCTAACGGCCAGAGCCGTGAAGAGTGGAAGGCCCAGGCCGAGACCAACAAGATCCTTGGTCGCTTCAAGAGCCCGATCCCGGTGGACGGCATCTGCGTGCGCATCGGCGCCATGCGTTGCCACAGCCAGGCGCTGACCATCAAGCTGAACAAAGACGTACCGATCGCCGATATCGAAGGGCTGATCAGCCAGCACAACCCTTGGGTCAAGCTGGTGCCGAACAACCGCGATATCAGCATCCAGGAACTGAGCCCGAACAAGGTGACCGGTACCCTGAATGTGCCGGTTGGCCGTCTGCGCAAGCTGAACATGGGCACTCAGTACCTGGGCGCGTTCACTGTCGGCGACCAATTGCTGTGGGGCGCGGCTGAGCCGTTGCGTCGCATGCTGCGGATCTTGCTGGAGCGGTAATCGCTGCTTGTAATAAGAAACCCGCGTTCTGGTGACAGGCGCGGGTTTTTTATTGGCCCAAAGGCCGCTATCGCAGGCAAGCCAGCTCCCCACACTTGACCGTGTTCACAAATCAGAATGTGGGAGCCGGGCTTGCCCGCGATGGGGCCATCAGCCACACCACAAGCCCCAGCCAATTGCCTCACCCCCGGCCACCCGGTAAAGTGCCGCTCCCCCCAGCAATGCCCGAGGCAGCCCCCATGACCCAGACCTTTGATATTGCCGTGATCGGCGCTACCGGCACCGTTGGCGAAACCCTGGTGCAGATCCTCGAAGAACAGGACTTCCCGGTAGGCAACCTGCACCTGTTGGCCAGCAGCGAGTCGGCCGGGCATTCGGTGCCGTTTCGAGGCAAGAACGTGCGGGTACGGGAAGTCGACGAATTTGATTTCAGCAAAGTCCAGCTGGTGTTCTTCGCCGCCGGCCCTGCGGTCACCTTGAGTTTCGCTCCACGCGCCACCGCCGCCGGCTGCACGCTGATCGACCTGTCCGGCGCCTTGCCGGCCGATCAGGCGCCGCAGGTGGTGCCGGAAGCCAATGCTCACGTCCTGGATGGCCTGAAAAAGCCGTACCAGGTCAGCAGCCCAAGCCCATCGGCCACCGCCCTGGCTGTGGTGCTGGCGCCACTGCGTGGCGTGCTGGATATCCAGCGTGTCAGCGTCACGGCCAATCTCGCCGTTTCCGCCCAAGGCCGTGAAGCGGTCAGCGAACTCGCCCGGCAGACCGCCGAGTTGCTGAACGTACGCCCGTTGGAGCCAAAATTCTTCGATCGGCAGATGGCCTTCAACCTGCTGGCCCAGGTCGGCACGCCTGACGCCCAAGGGCACACCGCGCTGGAAAAGCGCCTGGTGCACGAATTGCGCGCCGTGCTGGAAATGCCTTTGCTAAAGATTTCCGCAACCTGCGTTCAAGCCCCGGTGTTTTTTGGCGATAGCCTGACTGTGTCACTGCAATTGGGGGCAGCGGTCGATCTTGCCGCCGTCAACCTTGCCCTGGACTCGGCGCCGGGTGTCGAACTGGTAGAAGAGGGCGATTACCCCACAGCGGTTGGCGATGCGGTCGGTCAGGACGTGGTTTACGTGGGTCGGGTGCGTGCCGGTGTTGATGACCCGGCGGAACTAAATATGTGGCTGACGTCAGATAACGTACGCAAAGGTGCCGCACTAAACGCCGTACAACTGGCGCAGTTGTTGATAAAAGGCCTTGTGTAAAAGATACTTGGCGGCAATTTGTAGATTGATTCTAGCAAAGCGCTATGCTTGGCCCCAAGCTGGAAAGATTGCGCGTCGGTGACCTATCGGCTCGCCATGCCTTATGGCAGCGGTTACCACCCTTCTCGCAGGCCGGGGAGTGTTCAAAAAGGATGAGGCTATGGTTCAAGTTCGCAAACTGGTGTTAGCAATAGCGGCCGCCTCGGCGCTGTCCTCCGGTATGGCGCAAGCACTGCAACTTGGGGAGATGACTCTCAAGTCGAAGCTGAACCAGCCGCTGTCGGTGGAGATCGAGTTGCTCGACGTCGGCGGCCTGACCGCCTCCGAGATCACCCCCAGCCTTGCTTCGTCCCAGGCCTTTGTGGATGCGGGCGTTGATCGCCAGGCTTTCCTGAATGACCTGACGTTTACCCCGGTGGTCAACCCGAACGGCCGCAGTGTGGTGCGTGTCACCTCCAGCCAGCCGTTGCCTGATTCCTATGTGCGCTTCCTGCTGCAGGTGCAATGGCCCAACGGTCGCCTGATGCGCGACTACAGCGTATTGCTGGACCCGGCCAAGTTCGACCAGTCGACCCCGGCCGCCAGTGCACCCGCGCCCGCGCCACGTCTGAACGCGCCTGCGACGGCTCCGGCTATCAGCAAGCCCAAGGAACACATCACAACTCCCCATGACACCTTGTGGGAAATCGCCGCGAAGAACCGCAATGGTGCCTCGGTGCAGCAAACCATGCTGGCCATTCAGGCACTGAACCCTGATGCCTTTGTCGGCGGCAACATCAATCGCATGAAAACCGGCCACGTCCTGCGCCTGCCGGATACGGGGCAGAGCACCAGCCTGCCGCAGCCTCAGGCGGTTGCTGAAGTGACTGCGCAAAATGCGGCGTGGCGCGAGGGGCGTCGCGGCGCCAATCAGCCCGCCGGCAAGGCGCAACTCGACGCCACCAAGCGTACCCAGGCCGGTAACGCGCCTGCGCAGACCAATGCCAAGGACAACTTGAGCCTGGTCTCGGCCGAAGCCGCCAAGAAAGGTGTGAAGGGTGGGGCTGGCGACAGTCAGGCCTTGAACAACAAGCTGGCGGTGACCCAGGAAAGCCTGGATTCGACCCGTCGCGAGAATGAAGAACTGAAAAGCCGCATGGCTGACCTGCAAAGTCAGCTGGACAAGCTGCAGCGGCTGATCGAGCTCAAGAACAATCAATTGGCCAAGTTGCAGACCCCAGGTGGCGCTGCGGCGCAGCCTGCTGCCACGGCCGCGATGCCGGCTGAAGTGGCTGCACAGCCGGCGGCGCCGGCTGCGGAAACGCCGGCGGCAACCCCCGTGGCGGTGCCGGTCGAGACGCCGGTCAAGGCTGACGCGGTGCCTGCTACCACCGAGGGTAAATTTAACGACCTGCTGACCAACCCGATCGTGCTCGGCGTGATCGGCGGCGCGGCGGGGTTGCTGGTGCTGTTGCTTCTGCTGCTGTGGGCGCGTCATCGCAATGCGCGCCTTGAAGAAGAAAAGCACCTGCGCATGGCGCGGGCTCTGGCTGAAGAGCCGGAATTTGCGCCGAACATTGATCACGATCTGCCATCCGACAGTTTCGAAGGCCTTGATGTGCCGCCGCCGAACGTCAAGCTGGCTCCAGCTCCAGCTCCAGCAGCAGCAGTGGCTCCGGTGATCGCACCGGTTGTCGCGCCTGTTGCTGCAGAGCGCCCGGCCAACGCCTTGGCTCAAGCCCAGTCGCACATCGACCGAGGCCACCTGAACCAGGCCGCTGAAGTACTGGAAGATGCGATCAAGCAAGAGCCAGCCCGCAGCGACCTGCGCCTCAAGCTGATGGAAGTCCACGGTCTGCAGGGCAACAAAGCAGGGTTTGTCACCCAGGAGCGCCAACTGGTCGCCAATGGCGACAACCATGCCCAGGTTGAACAGCTGAAAAGTCGCTTCCCGGCCATGGCCGTGCTCGCGGCTGGCGTCAGCGCTGCCGTTGCTGCTGCCGCCCTCGACGCCCAATACGTCAAGGATCTGCTCAAGGACGAACCTGCGCCGCCTGCTCCTGCTCCTGCGGCGGAACCTGACGCGTTTGACACCGACTTCGACCTGAGCCTGGATGATCTGGAAGCCGCTTCGCCCGCAGTGGTCAAGCCAGCGTCGGACGACCTGAGCTTTGAATCGGTGCTGCAACAGCAGACCGAGGCCAAGGCCAGTGAGGACGATCTCTCGGATTTCGACTTGGACCTGCAGCTCGACCCGCCATTGTCGACCCAGTCCGACGACGAGTTCCTCTCCGGTCTCGAAGACCAAATGAAGGACCTGCCGCCGGTAGAGCCACCGACCCTGACGCCCGCCGACCTGGACGACCTCGACCTGCCGGAAGATTTCGACCTGTCCCTGGCCAACGAGCCCGAGGCGCCTGCATCGACCAAGCCCGATGCATTCGCTTCGGAGCTTGACGACGTCAATGCCGAGCTGGATCGCCTGTCGCAAAGCCTGGAGCATCCGCCGATCGAGCCGTCCTTCACCGCTGAAGACGCGGCATTGGGTGGCGATGAGCCAGAGTTCGACTTCCTCTCCGGTACTGATGAAGTGGCAACCAAGCTCGACCTGGCCCAGGCCTACATCGACATGGGCGATGCCGACGGCGCGCGCGATATCCTCGCCGAAGTGCTCAAGGAGGGCGATGACGGTCAAAAAGGCGAAGCCAAGGAAATGCTCAGCCGGCTGGCTTAATCCCTCCCCCCTTGTAGGAGCGAGCTTGCTCGCGAAGAACTCCCAGGCACCGCGTTCATCCAGGATGGGCGCGTTATCGTTCACGACCTTCGCGAGCAAGCTCGCTCCTACAAAAAGCCCCAAGCTCGGCGCACGGCCTTATAATGGCCGCCTTTGCGCAACTCATCAGGCTCTCAGTTCTTGGCAAATATAGATAACGCGGCCGCCGAAATGGCGGCCGCAGGCTTTTTCAGAATCGCCCTGGGCGTGGAATACAAAGGCTCACGCTATCGCGGCTGGCAGCGCCAGGCCTCCGGCGTGCAGACGGTGCAGGAAACCCTGGAGAAGGCCCTGTCGAAAGTCGCCGACTCACCGGTGTCGCTGATGTGCGCCGGGCGGACCGACGCCGGCGTGCATGCCTGTGGGCAAGTGGTGCACTTCGATACCCAGGCCGAGCGCTCGATGAAGGCGTGGGTGATGGGCGCCAATATCAACTTGCCCCACGACGTCAGCGTCAGTTGGGCCAAGGTGATGCCGGCGGATTTTCACGCGCGCTTCAAGGCCATTGCCCGGCGTTACCGCTATGTGATCTACAACGATCAGATCCGCCCGGCCCATCTCAACGAAGAAATCACCTGGAACCACCGCCCGCTGGATGCCGAGCGCATGGCGGAGGCCGCCCAGCATCTGGTGGGTATCCATGATTTCAGCGCGTTTCGTGCCGGCCAGTGCCAGGCCAAGTCGCCGATCAAGGAAGTCCATCACCTGCGGGTGACGCGCCACGGCAAGATGATCGTGCTGGATATTCGCGCCGGCGCCTTCCTGCACCATATGGTGCGTAATATCGCCGGAGTGCTGATGACCATCGGGACCGGCGAGCGTCCGGTGGAGTGGGCCAAGGAGGTCCTGGAAAGCCGGATTCGTCGCACCGGCGGTGTCACGGCGCATCCGTTCGGCCTGTACCTGGTGGATGTGGAGTACCGCGACGAGTTCGAATTGCCGCAGCGGTTCATCGGGCCACACTTCCTCACAGGTTTCAGCGAACTTGGCGGCTGACGCCCTCAAAAGCATTTGTTACCATCCGGGACTTTCTCGGACACGCCCTGAGGTTTCATCGACATGTCTGCCGTTCGCAGCAAGATTTGCGGGATTACCCGCATAGAGGACGCGTTGGCGGCGGTCGAGGCGGGCGCTGATGCCATCGGTTTCGTGTTTTACGCCAAAAGCCCGCGGGCGGTGAATGTGTTGCAGGCGCGGGCGATCATTGCCGCGCTACCGCCGTTCGTGACCACCGTCGGGTTATTCGTCAACGCCAGCCGTTGCGAACTCAATGAAACCCTCGATGCCGTGCAACTGGACATGCTGCAGTTTCACGGCGATGAAAGCCCTGATGAGTGCGAAAGCTACCAGCGTCCGTATATCAAGGCGTTGCGGGTCAAGGCCGGCGACGATATCGCGGTGGCATGCGCGGCTTATACCGGCGCCCGGGGGATTCTTCTCGACACTTACGTCGAAGGCGTTCCCGGTGGCACCGGCGAAGCGTTTGACTGGTCGTTGATTCCTGACGGCCTGAGCAAGCCGATCATCCTGGCGGGCGGCCTGAATCCGGGCAACGTGGCCGGCGCCATCCAGCAGGTGCGGCCGTACGCCGTGGACGTCAGCGGTGGGGTAGAGCAGGCCAAGGGCATCAAGGATCATGCAAAGATTCGCGCATTCATGCAGGCCGTGCGCGACAGCAGTGGGACGATGTGACGGCTGGCAGTCTGCCGCCGTCCATAACTACCACTGTGTAAAACAGCCCGGTGCCGCCTGTGGGAGGCCCGGAAATGAAGTGGCAACCCTGCACGGCAGGTTGTCTGGAAGGCTGAGGACACAGGCAGGAAATGGCAGGTCGAACGTCTGACCCCGTCCAGTTTGTGTCATCGCCACATATGAATTTAGCTCAAGGGCATACGCGGGGCTGTGTTCAAGCCACCGGTACTGGAGAAAGAAAGCATGAGCAACTGGTTAGTAGACAAACTGATCCCCTCGATCATGCGTTCCGAGGTGAAGAAAAGCTCGGTTCCTGAAGGTCTTTGGCACAAGTGCCCATCCTGCGACGCGGTGTTGTATCGCCCGGAGCTGGAAAAGACCCTGGACGTTTGCCCCAAGTGCAACCACCACATGCGTATCGGCGCCCGCGCCCGCATTGATATCTTCCTCGACGCCGATGGTCGCTCCGAACTGGGCGCCGACCTGGAGCCGGTTGACCGTCTGAAGTTCCGCGACGGCAAGAAGTACAAGGACCGCCTGACCGCTGCCCAAAAGCAGACCGGTGAGAAGGACGCGCTGATTTCCGTCAGCGGCAAGCTGCTGGGCATGCCAGTAGTGGTTTCCGCCTTCGAGTTCTCCTTCATGGGTGGTTCCATGGGCGCCATCGTCGGTGAGCGTTTTGTACGTGCCGCCAACTACGCCCTGGAAAACCGCTGCCCGATGATCTGCTTCGCAGCCTCCGGCGGAGCGCGCATGCAGGAAGCGCTGATCTCCCTGATGCAAATGGCCAAGACCTCCGCGGTACTGGCGCGTCTGCGCGAAGAGGGTATTCCGTTCATCTCCGTGCTGACCGACCCGGTCTACGGCGGCGTTTCCGCCAGCCTGGCGATGTTGGGTGACGTGATCGTCGGCGAGCCCAAGGCGCTGATCGGTTTCGCCGGCCCGCGTGTTATCGAGCAAACCGTTCGCGAAAAACTGCCGGAAGGTTTCCAGCGCAGCGAGTTCCTGCTGGAACACGGCGCGATCGACCTGATCATTCCCCGTGGCGAACTGCGCCCACGCCTGGGTAGCCTGCTGGCCCAGATGATGGGCCTGCCGACACCTGTGTACGTCGCCCCTAAAATTGAGCCGATCGTCGTGCCACCGGTGCCTGCAAACATATGACCCAACGTACCCTGGGCGAATGGCTCGCCTACCTTGAGCAGTTGCATCCGTCAGCCATCGACATGGGCCTGGAGCGCTCGCAACAGGTAGCGGCCCGCCTCGGGTTGGGCCGGCCGGCGCCGCGCGTTGTCACGGTGACCGGTACCAACGGCAAGGGTTCTACCTGCGCTTTTGTCGCGGCCTTGCTGCAAGCCCAGGGCCTGAAGGTCGGCGTGTACAGCTCGCCGCACCTGCTGCGCTACAACGAGCGGGTGCAACTCAATGGCGTCGAAGCCACTGATGAGCAGCTCTGCGAAGCCTTCGCCGCACTCGATACCGGGCGTGGCGAGATTTCCCTGACTTATTTCGAGATGGGCACCCTGGCGGCGTTCTGGCTGTTCGAGCGTGCGCAACTCGATGTGGTGGTGCTGGAAGTCGGCCTGGGCGGGCGCCTGGACACGGTCAACGTGGTAGATGCCGACCTGGCGCTGATCACCAGCATTGGTGTCGACCATGTGGACTATCTGGGTAACACCCGTGAGTCCGTGGCCTATGAAAAGGCCGGGATTTTCCGCCAGGGCAAGCCTGCACTGTGCGGCGACCTGGATCCGCCGCATACCTTGCTGGACAAGGTGCGCGAGCTGGATTGCCCATTCTTCCTGCGTGGGCGTGATTTCAATCTCGAGATTGGCGATCTGCATTGGCAATGGCGCGGGCTCGATGCGCGCGGGCAAATTGTTGAATTGCACGACCTGCCGCTGCTGAACCTGCCGATGGAAAACGCCGCGCTCGCGCTGCAAGCCTATTTGTTGCTGGATTTGCCGTGGCATGCCGAGCAGATTGCCGCTACGTTGCAGGCGACTCGCGTGGTGGGGCGCCTTGATCGACGCAGCTTCAACTGGAAGGGCAAACGCCTGAACCTGCTGCTGGATGTGGGGCATAACCCTCACGCCGCCGAGTATCTGGCCAAGCGCCTGGCACGCACGCCGCCCGTCGGTCGCCGCCTCGCGGTGTTCGGGTTGCTGTCCGACAAGGACCTGGACGGTGTGGTTGCGCCATTGCTGGGCGACGTCCAGGCTTGGGCGGTCGCACCCCTGGATACGTCCCGCAGTCGTCCCGCCGTCGAGTTGCAGGTTGCGTTGCAGAACCTTGGCGCGTCGGTGACGTCCCATGCAAGCGTGACGGCCGCCCTGGAAGCCCAGTGCGCGGTTGCGACGCCTGAGGATGAGATTCTGTTGTTCGGATCATTTTATTGTGTTGCCGAGGCACTCGAGTGGTTAGCCCGGCGCTCCACGGAGGAAGCTGCACATGGCATTACTGGATAGCGCATACAAGCAGCGAATGGTTGGGGCCCTGGTTCTGGTGGCGTTGGCGGTGATTTTTCTGCCGATGCTGTTTTCCCGCCAGGACGAGCAACGCCAGGTGACCGTCGAGGCCCCGGCTGCGCCCCAGGCGCCCGCGGTGCCTCAGGTTCAGGTTGAGCCGGTGGTGGTTCCCGAGCCGCAGGCGCTGCCGGAAGAAGAGCCGGTGCCGACCGATGACGAAGTGGCTGCACAGCAGCAGGCGCCGTCGATGCCGATTCAGCCGAGTGTGCCGGTGGTGAAGCCTGCACCTGCTGCTCCGGCAGTCGCGGCCAAGCCTGCTGCGCCAGCGCCGGCGCCAAAACCTGTGGTGCCGCAACCGGCTGCACCGGGCAAGCCGGACGTGGGTCAAAGCCGCATTGATCCGAATGGCTTGCCGATCAGCTGGTCGATCCAGCTGGCCAGCCTGGCCAATCGCGAAAGCGCTGAAGCCTTGCAGAAAACCCTGCGCAGCCAGGGTTACAACGCCTATATCCGCAGTGCCGACGGCAAGAACCGGGTATTTGTCGGGCCGCTGATCGAGCGCGCCGAGGCGGATCGCCTGCGTGACTCGCTGGATCGCCAGCAAAAACTCAAGGGTTTTGTGGTTCGCTTCCAGCCCGAAAAAGGCTAAGGCTGCAAGGTTTCAAGCTGGAGTGCGGTCAATGTGGGAGCGGGCTTGCTCGCGAATGCGGTGTATCAGTCAGCAGATTTATTGGCTGGCCCACCGCCTTCGCGAGCAAGCCCGCTCCCACAGGTGTTTTGGGTGTGCCGCGACAGGCCGGTTTCCATTCCCCTATAACTCATTGATTTCAAATGCACAGCCAATCACAGCTTACCGATAGCCCGACGCTCTGCTAAAATGCGCCGCCTCATATGTCTGTAGGCTGAACTGTGCCATTTACCTGGGTTGATTGGGCGATCGTTGCAATCGTCGCCATCTCCGCTTTGATCAGTCTGAGCCGCGGCTTCGTTAAAGAAGCATTGTCGCTGCTGACATGGATCATCGCAGGGGTTGTAGCCTGGATGTTCGGCGGTTCATTGTCCGTCTACCTGGCCGGATACATCGAAACACCTTCGGCTCGCGTCATCGCGGGCTGCGCCATCATGTTCATCGCCACGTTGTTGGTGGGGGCAATGGTCAATTATCTTATCGGCGAATTGATACGCGTCACCGGCCTCTCCGGGACCGATCGATTTCTCGGCATGGCCTTCGGCGCCGCGCGTGGCGGCTTGCTGGTGGTCGTGGCGGTCGGGCTGTTGAGCCTGGGGCCGGTACAGCAGGATTCGTGGTGGCAGGAGTCTGTACTCGTGCCAAAATTTCTATTGGTTGCAGATTGGTCCAAAAACCTGATTTTGGGGTGGAGCAGTCAGTGGCTGGCCAGCGGGATCAGCGTACCCGCTGATCTTCCGTTCAAGGAACACCTCTTGCCGGCCAAAACGCCTCAGTAAGTTGTGTTCAGTCAAGATTCATTAAGTAGGGGTTGCGTCGCATGTGTGGCATCGTCGGTATCGTCGGTAAGTCGAACGTGAATCAGGCGCTGTATGACGCGCTAACCGTCCTCCAGCACCGCGGCCAGGATGCTGCCGGTATTGTGACCAGCCACGATGGCCGGTTATTTCTGCGCAAGGACAATGGTCTGGTGCGCGACGTGTTCCATCAGCGCCACATGCAGCGCCTGGTCGGGCACATGGGCATTGGGCACGTGCGCTACCCGACAGCGGGCAGCTCGACCTCGGCCGAAGCCCAGCCGTTCTACGTCAACTCGCCGTATGGCATCACCCTGGCGCACAACGGCAACCTGACCAACGTTGAACAGCTGGCCAAGGAGATTTACGAATCTGACCTGCGCCACGTCAACACCAACTCGGACTCCGAAGTCCTGCTGAACGTGTTCGCCCACGAGCTGGCCCAGCGCGGCAAGCTGCAGCCGACCGAAGAAGACGTGTTCGCTGCCGTGACTGACGTGCACAACCGTTGCGTCGGTGGTTATGCCGTCGTAGCGATGGTGACCGGCTACGGCATCGTCGGTTTCCGCGACCCCCACGGCATCCGTCCGATCGTGTTCGGCCAGCGTCACACCGACGAAGGCGTCGAGTACATGATCGCTTCCGAAAGCGTGTCCCTGGACGTGCTGGGCTTCACCCTGATCCGCGACCTGGCGCCAGGCGAAGCGGTCTACATCACTGAAGACGGCAAGCTGCACACCCGTCAGTGCGCACTGAACCCGAAACTCACCCCGTGCATCTTCGAACACGTCTACCTGGCGCGTCCGGATTCGATCATCGACGGTGTTTCGGTGTACAAGGCGCGTCTGCGCATGGGTGAGAAGCTGGCGGACAAGATCCTGCGCGAGCGTCCTGACCATGACATCGACGTGGTTATCCCGATTCCGGACACCAGCCGCACCGCAGCGCTGGAGCTGGCGAACCACCTGGGCGTGAAATTCCGCGAAGGCTTCGTCAAGAACCGTTACATCGGCCGTACCTTCATCATGCCCGGCCAGGCCGCTCGCAAGAAGTCGGTGCGTCAGAAGCTCAACGCGATCGAGCTGGAATTCCGCGGCAAGAACGTAATGCTGGTGGATGACTCCATCGTACGCGGCACCACCTGCAAGCAGATTATCCAGATGGCCCGCGAAGCCGGGGCGAAGAACGTTTACTTCTGTTCCGCCGCACCTGCTGTGCGTTACCCGAACGTGTACGGCATCGACATGCCGAGCGCCCACGAACTGATCGCCCACAACCGTTCGACCCAGGACGTTGCGGACCTGATCGGCGCCGACTGGCTGATCTACCAGGACCTGCCGGACCTGATCGAAGCTGTTGGTGGTGGCAAGATCAAGATCGATGAGTTCGATTGCGCGGTGTTCGACGGCAAGTACGTCACCGGCGATGTCGACGAGGCCTACCTGAACAAGATCGAGCAGGCGCGTAATGACTCCTCGAAGATCAAGACCCAGGCGGTCAGCGCGATCATCGACCTGTACAACAACTGAGTAAACACCGGCCCTGATACGGGTGGCTGACAATGTAGGAGCGAGCTTGCTCGCGAAGATCTCAAGGATAACGCGCTCATTCAGCATGCCCGCGTTATCGTTGACGAACTTCGCGAGCAAGCTCGCTCCTACAGGTTATCCCTGGGGCGTTTGAATCGTTAAAGCATTCGAGTTGAGGAGTAGAGCATGAGTCAGGAATGGGATGCCGGTCGCTTGGACAGCGACCTCGATGGCGTAGCTTTCGATACCCTGGCTGTGCGCGCCGGCCAGCACCGCACCCCGGAAGGTGAGCACGGTGACCCGATGTTCTTTACCTCCAGCTACGTGTTCCGCACCGCCGCCGACGCCGCTGCGCGTTTTGCCGGCGAAGTGCCGGGCAACGTGTATTCGCGCTACACCAACCCGACCGTGCGTGCGTTTGAAGAGCGTATCGCGGCGCTGGAAGGTGCCGAACAAGCCGTTGCCACCGCCACTGGCATGGCCGCGATTCTCGCGGTGGTCATGAGCCTGTGCAGCGCCGGCGATCATGTGCTGGTGTCGCGCAGCGTATTTGGTTCGACCATCAGTCTGTTCGAGAAGTACTTCAAGCGCTTTGGCATTGAAGTCGACTACGTGCCGCTGGCGGACCTGTCCGGCTGGGACGCGGCCATCAAGGCCAACACCAAATTGCTGTTCGTCGAGTCGCCTTCCAATCCGTTGGCCGAGCTGGTAGACATCGCCGCATTGTCCGAAGTGGCCCACGCCAAGGGCGCGATGCTGATCGTCGACAACTGTTTCTGCACCCCGGCGCTGCAACAGCCGCTGAAGCTGGGTGCAGATATCGTCGTGCATTCGGCTACCAAGTTCATCGACGGCCAGGGCCGTTGCATGGGCGGTGTGGTTGCCGGCCGTAGCGAGCAGATGAAGGAAGTGGTGGGCTTCTTGCGCACCGCCGGCCCGACCCTGAGCCCGTTCAATGCCTGGATCTTCCTCAAAGGCCTGGAAACCCTGAGCCTGCGGATGAAGGCCCATTGCGCCAACGCCCAGGCCCTGGCCGAGTGGCTGGAGCAGCAGGACGGCATCGAGAAAGTCCACTACGCCGGCCTCAAGAGCCACCCGCAACACGCGTTGGCCCAGCGCCAGCAGCGAGGTTTTGGCGCGGTGGTGAGTTTCGAAGTCAAGGGCGGCAAAGAGGGCGCGTGGCGCTTTATCGATGCAACCCGCCTGATTTCCATCACCGCCAACCTCGGTGACAGCAAGACCACCATCACGCACCCAAGCACCACCTCCCACGGGCGCCTGGCGCCGCAGGAGCGAGAAGCGGCCGGGATCCGCGACAGCCTGATCCGCATTGCCGTCGGCCTGGAAGACGTTGCTGACTTGCAGGCCGATCTGGCCCGTGGGTTGGCTGCCCTGTGATCGAGTGGTCCATGGAAGCGGCGGGCGCCAGTAACGGGCGCGTTGCATTGGTGACTGGCGCGGCGCGGGGCATCGGCCTGGGCATTGCCGCCTGGCTGATCAGCGAAGGCTGGCAGGTGGTGCTCACGGATCTTGATCGTGAGCGCGGTTCCAAGGTGTCCAAGGTGCTGGGTGACAACGCCTGGTTCATCACCATGGACGTGGCGGATGAGCGGCAGGTCGCCCTGGGCGTGGCCGAGGTGCTTGGCCAGTTCGGGCGCCTGGATGCGCTGGTGTGCAATGCGGCGGTGGCCGATCCACGCAACATCACCCTGGAAAGTCTCGACCTGGCTTACTGGAACCGCGTAATGGCGGTGAACCTCAGTGGGCCGATGCTGTTGGCCAAGCACTGTGCGCCGTACCTGCGAGCCCACGGTGGTGCCATCGTTAACCTGGCGTCGACCCGGGCCCGTCAGTCGGAGCCGGATACTGAGGCTTACGCAGCGAGCAAGGGCGGTTTGCTGGCCCTGACCCATGCGCTGGCCATGAGCCTTGGGCCGGAAGTACGGGTCAATGCCGTCAGCCCGGGCTGGATCGATGCCCGGGACCCGGCTGCACGCCGTGCCGAGCCGCTGACGGATGCCGATCACGCCCAGCACCCGGCGGGCAGGGTGGGCACTGTGGAAGACGTGGCGGCGATGGTGGCATGGTTGCTGTCGCGCAATGCCGGGTTTGTCACAGGTCAGGAGTTCGTGGTTGACGGTGGCATGAGCAAGAAGATGATTTACAGCGAGTAGGGCGGGTCGCGGTCCTGAAGCAATTTTGTCTTTTTCAGAAAAACTTCAAGCAGGCTATTGACTTAGGTCCGCTACCTGCGTAAATTTCGCGGCCTCAACGAAGCAAAGGGTGATTAGCTCAGCTGGGAGAGCATCTGCCTTACAAGCAGAGGGTCGGCGGTTCGATCCCGTCATCACCCACCACTTCTTGAGAGTTTTGCCTTCGGGCAAGACGCAACGTTAAAGGTTGCACCGACGCGCAGCGGTAGTTCAGTCGGTTAGAATACCGGCCTGTCACGCCGGGGGTCGCGGGTTCGAGTCCCGTCCGCTGCGCCATATTTTCCAGGTCTGATGTTTCAGATTTGAGATTGAACAGCCAAGGCTGATCAGTCAGATGTTTGAAGACGGTTGAAGGTGACACTTCAGCAGTCTAAGCGATACGCAGCGGTAGTTCAGTCGGTTAGAATACCGGCCTGTCACGCCGGGGGTCGCGGGTTCGAGTCCCGTCCGCTGCGCCATATCTGTTCCAGGGCCCACTGAACGCCCTGAGACGCCAAAGCAAGCCGCTGGCTTGGTTGGATCGATAGCAAAGACCCTGGTCGAAAGACCGGGGTTTTTTGTGTCTGCGATTTGGCTCGGAGCTTGATGCGGGGCCGGCAAGCCAGCCCCGTGATCCGGGATCAGAACCCCAGCTTGTCCCGCAGCCCGTAGTACCAGGCCCCCAGCGCCGCAAACGGCGTGCGCAACAGTTGCCCGCCTGGGAACGGGTAGTGCGGCAAGTCGGCAAACGCATCAAAACGCTCAGCCTGGCCTCTCAGTGCTTCCGCCAGCACCTTGCCAGCCAAGTGGGTGTACGTCACGCCATGTCCGCTGCAGCCCTGGGAATAGTAGATGTTGTCCCCCAGACGGCCGACCTGTGGCAGACGCGACAGGGTCAGCAGGAAATTGCCGGTCCAGGCGTAGTCGATCTTCACGTCCTTGAGCTGCGGGAACGCCTTGAGCATCTTCGGCCGGATGATCGCTTCGATATTCGCCGGGTCCCGCGCGCCATACACCACGCCGCCGCCGAAAATCAGGCGCTTGTCGCTGGTCAGCCGGTAGTAATCCAGCAAATAGTTGCAGTCCTCGACGCAGTAATCCTGTGGCAACAGCGTCTTCGCCAGCTCATCGCCCAGTGGCGCGGTCGTGATGACTTGCGTACCACACGGCATCGACTTGGCTGCCAGCTCCGGCACCAGGTTCCCGAGATACGCATTGCCCGCGACAATAATGAACTTGGCCCTGACCTTGCCGTGGGCCGTATGCACCACCGGATTGGCACCGCGCTCAATGCGGATCGCCGCCGACTGTTCGTAGATCGTGCCGCCGAGGGATTCCACCGCCGCCGCTTCGCCCAGCGCCAGGTTCAGCGGGTGAATGTGCCCGCCGCTCATGTCCAGCAGGCCGCCTACATAGTTGTCACAGGCGACCACTTCGCGAATGCGGCGCTCATCCAGCAACTCCAACTGAGTGTGCCCGTAGCGCTCCCACAGGCGCTTCTGCGACTCCAGGTGACCCATGTGCTTGCTGTTCAGGGCGGCGAACACACCGCCGTCCTTCAAGTCGCACTGGATCTGATACTTGGCCACACGCTCCCGAATGATCTTGCCGCCTTCAAACGCCATCGCGCCCAGCAACTGCGCCTGCTTGGGGCCGACACTGCGCTCGATCACATCGATATCACGGCTGTAACTGTTGACGATCTGCCCACCGTTGCGGCCCGACGCGCCAAACCCCACCTTGGCGGCTTCCAGCACCGTTACGCGAAAACCGTTCTCCAGCAGGAACAGCGCGCTGGAAAGCCCGGTATAGCCGGCACCAATTACGCACACATCGGTTTCGACTTCACCTTGCAGCTCAGGGCGAGGAGGTACCGCATTCGCAGACGCGGCGTAATACGACTGGGGGTAGGGGGTGTTCGCCATCCTGGAACCTCTGTTTTATATTTTTTACGAGTGCGCCGATCCTACCTGAGTTGAAAATCCGCTGCCAGCCACCGGAAAAATACCGTCGTGCCGCGCACAAATAAAAAATTCGCATATTCATAGGCTTAGCTGCAAAAAAGGTGTTGACACCCCTCGGGAATTCCGTAGAATGCCGCCTCACAGCAGGCACGTAGCTCAGTTGGTTAGAGCACCACCTTGACATGGTGGGGGTCGTTGGTTCGAGTCCAATCGCGCCTACCAAACAAAATCCGCTCTGCTGGGCGGTCTAGAAGGGCTCACCGAAAGGTGGGCCCTTTTTTGTTGCCTGCGATTTGCAAAAATCCCACCTCAGAACGCCAATTCGGCGCCCACCTCCAGGTACTCGATCTTCTTTTCGTCGTGCCGCTCCTGATAATGCTCGCTGGGCAGTATTCCTTCCACGGTATGAGTTATGCAGAACTAAAATCGGCAATACCGTCTACCTTTCAAAGGAGGATTCCCTTCTGGAGAAGACGATCATGTTCAAATCTCGCTCGTTTGTAGCCGCTGTTACCTGCCTTGCGTTGGCCGTTGGCTCAGTGGCGGCGCTGGCCGACCCTGGTAATGGGAAGGGTCAAGGCAATGGAAAAGGCAGCTCCCAAGGCGGCCAAGGCCATGGCAACCAGGGTAACAAGGGGAAAGGCTCCAGCGGAGATGATTGGGGGCGCGGCCCCAGCATTGACCGGGGCGGCGTACTGGGCGTGGTCGGTGGCTACCGTGACTACTGGCGCCCAGGTCCTTCACTGCCACCGGGAATACAAAAGAACCTGGCAAGAGGAAAGCCTCTTCCTCCTGGCATTGCCAAGAAGCTGGATGGTCGCTTGCTCGGCAGACTGCCCCATTACGACGGCTACGAATGGCAACAAGCGGGTACTGATCTCATCCTTGTCGCAATCGCTTCCGGCATCATTTACGAAGTCCTCAACGGGGCCTTTGATTGATTTGCTTACGGGCCCATGACCTCGTCGCCCGGGTCGCGTCTAAACTCCCTTAGGCCGATATGGCGAACACTATCGTTTTGGGAAGCGGCCACCGGACTCTAAGTACCGGTATGACTCTACGCAAGCCAGGCAACCCTTTCAGGTTCGGTCGGTATTCAACAGGGCGTACATCTCAAAGTCCCCGGGGCTGCCACGCACCATACGGAATGACCTCAACGTTCCTTCGTATTGATATCCGCTTTTTTTCAGGACGTTGGCCGAGCGAGGGTTCGTCACGAGAACGGTGCCTTGTACCCGGACAAAACCATATTCCAGGAATGCCCACTGAGTTATCGCTGCGCACACTGCGCTCGCAATGCCTTTGCCCCAGTAAGCAGGTGAGAGGTCATAGGCTATCTCCGCGCTTCGGTTTTTGTCGGAGATCGTGTGGAAACCGATTGTGCCGATGAGTTCGCGGTTTGTCCCATGAATGATAGCCAGGCGCCTGTTTGAAGAAAGGCGGGTCGAGTCCAGCTCGTCAAATAATGGCAAAAGGTCATTCTCGTTTTTCAGGTCCCAGCTTGTGTGTTGAATGACTTCTCTTTGTGAAAGGTAGGCATACCACGCAGGTATATCTGATCGCTCCAGTTGTCGCAGGGAGATATCCGGATGGTCCACGGCAGGAGGTTTTTGAATTCGCATGTTGGCGCTGATCCTTAGCCTGAGCGGAAAGCAGTCAGGGTAACGCCGTTGCATGCCATTTATGAAGACGTACCGCCTCGGCGCTGCCTGGCTGGAATCACAGGCAAAGAAAAGCCCGCGATGGGGGCGCGGGCTTTAGAGTTTCACCAGGAGCAGGCAAACCATAGGTGTTCATCTGTGAAAGGAATGTGAAAGGGTTTCAGCGTCCAACATTCTCACTCGCCAGAGCCAGGTTACCCAGCACCTCATCAATCAGCCCAAGCTGCCAGTTGAAGTACGGATTGAACGTCAACCGCGCGTGCATCTTGCCTGGCTCGCGATAACCCCAGTCCGAATACCACACTTCTGACCCTTGCTCGCAGGCGCGGGTGGCGTCTTCCGTCTGGCCGTTCCAGCAAAACCGCAGGCTGCCGTGTTCGCCGTAGAGCGCGTTGTCGGGGGAGAACAGCAACCCCATGTGTGAGAACTGGCTGATCCGCAGCTCCGGCAGGTAGTCGGTGCGCGCTTTTACCCGCTGTGTGTCCCAGGCGCTCTGCGGCAGGGTGCCGTACCAGGCCAAGCGGCTGTGGGGATTACTGAAGCGTTGCTGGAAGGTCTCCAGCACATAGTTCGTATCGAGCACTGAGTCGTGGGCTGCGACGGCAATGAACACCGGTTTGTCGTAGGGACGACGCTCCAGGTCCTGGCGGGCCACTCGGCTGCTGCGGTAGAACTGGGCGAAGCCATTGGTGGGGACGGTCATGTAGCGCACCAGGCTCTGTTGTGGCCGGCTTGCGTCTGGCGCCAGCAGCCATGGGCGTGCCCAACTGATCAGCGGCGTCAGCCAGTCGTAGGTCATGCTGGACTGGAAAGCAGGGGAGAACAGCAGCAACCCGGCGACGTCGTCGTGTTTGTAGGCGTAGTCGAGGACCAGGTTGGCACCGGTGGAGAAGCCGCCGAGGTAAATCTCGCCCACTTCTGCACGAAGGATCGCGGACTGTTCGTCCACCACCCGGCGCCAGTCTTCCATACGTACTTGCAGCATGTCGGCCGGTTGTGTGCCGTGGCCGGGAAGCAGCACGGTCCTCACCAGGAAGCCGCGGGCAGCCAGTGCGCTGCCGATATCGTGGAACGACCACGGAGAGTCGCCCAGGCCGTGCACCAGAATAATCCCGCGTTTGGCTGTTCCAGTCGGGCGCCATTCCTGTGGCGCGTTCCAGTTGAGTTCCGCTTCCCTGTCGGTGCCCTGGAAGTCGCGATGCTCCCGCAGCCATTGCAAGGTATCGAGGCGATACGACTCGAACGATTTCTGGCCCAAAGGCATGGCCGATTCGGCGATGGCGGTATTGGCAAATAGGAGGGCAATGATCGCAAAGGCGGCGCTTCGCAGCATCGTGCGCATGGAAAAGGAGTGGGGGTTGTTCAAGGCGGGTTCCCGGCGTCGCGTAACCGTAAAGTCATGCACGATAATCACCGGGCTGCCGCTGCTGGTAGTGCAAAACCGTCGCAAGACATTTCGCCTGAAGCGCTGGCCGGCGCAGGAAAAGGCGCCACCGCAGCGGGCCTGCTCACTGCTGGGAAAGGATCGCCTGGACCAGCCCTGGAAACCGGCTGTCCATTACATCAGTGCGCAACGAGTTCATATGGGTCGTGCCAACACTGCGGGTGTGTACAAGCCCCGCATCCCTTAACACCCGGAAGTGATGGGAGACGCTGGATTTCGGCCGTCCGCCGTCCAGCTCGCCGCAGGTGGCCTCGGTAACTCCCGCCAGGCAGCGAACGATTTCCAGTCGAACAGGGTCACTTAACGCGTAGAGCACGCGTTCGAGAATCAGGTCTTCGGCATTGGGGTGTTTGAAGGCTCGCATGGGGCGAATGATAACAGGGCTATCGCTTAACACCATAGTTCGATTAACATCGAACAATCGAAAGCTAACCTACCTTCGCTTCAGGAGACTTTTCATGGCTGCATTGTTCGAACCCTACAAGCTGAAAGACGTGACGTTGCGCAACCGGATCGCTATCCCGCCGATGTGCCAGTACATGGCTGACGACGGCATGGTCAACGACTGGCACCATGTGCATCTCGCCAGTATGGCCCGTGGCGGCGCGGGTCTGCTGGTGGTCGAGGCGACCGCTGTAGCGCCTGAAGGGCGCATCACACCTGGCTGCGCGGGGATCTGGAGCGACGCGCATGCGCAAGCCTTCGTGCCCATGGTCAACGCCATCAAGGCCGCAGGTTCGGTCCCTGGCATCCAGATTGGTCACGCCGGTCGTAAGGCCAGTTCCAATCGTCCGTGGGAAGGGGATGACCATATCCCGGCTTCCGATGCCCGGTCCTGGCAGACCATTGCACCCTCGGCCATCCCTTTTGGCGCACACCTGCCGAATGTCCCCCGCGCCATGACCCTGGAAGACATCGCACGGGTTCGCCAGGACTTCGTCGACGCTGCTCGCCGTGCCCGTGACGCCGGTTTTGAATGGATCGAACTGCACTTTGCCCACGGTTACCTGGGCCAGAGCTTTTTCTCCGAGCATTCCAACCAACGCACCGATGCCTACGGTGGCAGCTTCGATAACCGCAGCCGCTTCTTGTTGGAAACCCTTGCCGCTGTGCGCGAGGTCTGGCCAGAAAACCTGCCACTGACCGCACGTTTTGGCGTGATCGAATATGACGGTCGCGACGAGCAGACCCTGACGGAATCCATCGAGCTTGCCCGGCGTTTCAAGGCCGGTGGCCTGGACTTGCTGAGCGTCAGCGTCGGTTTCTCCACGCCAGATGCCAACATTCCGTGGGGCCCGGCATTTATGGGGCCGATCGCCGAGCGAGTGCGTCGCGAGGCCGGTTTGCCGGTGACTTCCGCCTGGGGCTTTGGTACGCCGCAACTGGCTGAAGGCGCATTGCAGGCCGGGCAACTCGACCTGGTGTCGGTAGGGCGCGCCCATTTGGCTGATCCACATTGGGCGTACTTTGCGGCCAAGGAACTGGGGGTCGATAAGTCATCCTGGACCTTGCCTGCGCCTTACGCTCACTGGCTGGAACGTTATCGCTAAGTAGCACCAACAGACGGGCGGCCCCGAATTTGGGTGCCGCTCCGGTCAGAAACGACTCAGCCGATAGGGTTCCAGCGCCGGCAAGCCGTGGCTGAAAAAAACCGGCGACACCAGTTGGCCAATCAACTCCGCCGTCACCGCCGCCTGCGTCAGCCCCAGATGCTGGTGCCCAAACGCAAGCAAGACCTTGCCATCGCACACCTTGTCGATAATCGGCAGCGAGTCCGGCAGGGAAGGGCGAAACCCCATCCACGGCGTCGCATCTTCGGCACTCAAATCACGACGAAACAGCCCCTGACTCAGCCGGTGCAACTGCCACGCGCGCTCCATGTTCGGCGGGCGATCGAGGCCTGCAAACTCGACGGTACCTGCCAGGCGCAATCCTCCATCCATGGGCGTCATGATGAACTTGCGCTCCAGTGACGTGACGGCGAACGGTAGCCGCCCATGCTCATTGGGTAGCATCAAGTGATAACCGCGCTCTGTATCCAGCGGGACCTTTTTGCCGGTCAGTTCGGCGGTCAATTTGGCCGAATGCGCACCGCAGGCGATCAACACCTGACGCGCCGCGACCACGCCTTGGTCAGTCCTCAGCGAAACACCGTGCTCGCCGAGCTTCCCACCCAAAACCGGTTGCTTGAGAAATTGCACCCCACAGGCCTTGGCTGCTTCCACCAGTTCGCAAACCACCCGGTAAGGGTCGAGAAAATGCCCGGTGCGCGGAAAGAACAACCCGCCCTGAATCCCTTCGCTGAGTTGCGGCGCCACCTCCTGTACCGCACTGGCCTGCCAATAATCCACCGGCACTGCTTGCTGGCGCATGCGTGCCTGCAAGGCGTCGATGGCCTGACGGGAGTCGGGGCGCTCGAAGATCAGCAATGAGCCGTCTTCGCGCATCAGTGCGGTACGGTCGATACTCTCCAGCAGACGGTGCCACGCCCCCAGGCTGCTTTCATTCAGCGCGCGGATGCCGGCGACGGTGCGCTGGAATGGCGCCGGGCGCAGATTCAACAGCAGCCGGGTAAACCAGGGCAGGGCGCGCGGCAGGTATTTCCAGTCCAGGCGCAGCGGGCCCATCGGGTCCAGAAGCATGGCCGGCAAGCGGCTGAGGATCGACGCATCCGCGATGGGAAACACTTGCTCGGTCGCCAGGTGACCGGCGTTGCCGAACGAAGCCCCGTGGCCGGGTTGCTGTGGGTCGATGACCACCACTCGCCGCCCCTGGCGTGCCAGTTGCAGCGCGCAGGCGACGCCGATGATTCCGGCCCCGACCACGACGATGTCTGGAATGACGTTCTCGCTCATGGCCTAGGCTTCTCTCTGACCGTCGAGCAGGCGCCGCAGCAGCATTGGATTGCCGTGTTGCAGCGCCGTCGGCAGCAAGCTATCCGGGAAGTCCTGGTAGCACACCGGCCGCAGGAATCGCAGGATCGCGGCGGTGCCCACCGAGGTGGTGCGCGAGTCTGACGTTGCCGGGAAAGGCCCGCCATGCACCATCGCATCACAGACTTCCACGCCGGTCGGCCAGCCGTTGACGAGCAGGCGACCGGCCTTGCGTTCCAAAGTCGGCAGCAGCGCGCGGGCGGTTTCCAGATCGTCGTCATCCAGATGCAAGGTGGCGGTCAACTGGCCTTCCAGGTGTTCACTGACCTGGCGGACTTCATCGGCGTTGGCGCATTGCACGATCAAGGAGGCGGCGCCGAATATCTCGGCCTGCAGGCTGTGGTTGGCGAGAAAATCTTGTGCGTGGGTCACAAACAGGTGGGCCTGGCCCTGGTTCGGGCCTTGCGCCGCCAACCCTTTGCCCGCGACATGAGCCTGCTTCGCCAGGGCGCTGACGCCGTCTTCATAAGCCTTGAAGATTCCCGGTGTAAGCATGACCTGGGCCGCGCTGCGCTGAAGCAGATTGGCGGCGTTGTCGATGAAGTGGTCCAGCGCCTGCCCTGCAACGGCAATCACCAGCCCGGGATTGGTGCAGAACTGGCCGGCGCCTTGGGTCAGGGACGCGACAAACCCCTGGGCCAAAGCTTCACCGCGCGCGTTCAATGCGGCGGGAAACAGGTAGACCGGATTGATCGAACTCATCTCCGCATACACCGGAATCGGCTCGGGACGTGCCTGGGCCGCCTGGCACAAGGCGATGCCGCCGCTGCGCGAACCGGTGAAACCCACGGCCTTGATGCGTGGATCGCGCACCAGGGCGATCCCGACTTCGCGGCCCGAGCCGTACAACAGCGAAAACACACCGTCAGGCAGACCACATTGCTGAACGGCCTTGGCCACCGCGCGGCCCACCAGTTCGCTGGTACCAGGATGCGCACTGTGTGCCTTCACGATCACCGGGCAACCGGCCGCCAGTGCCGAAGCGGTATCACCGCCGGCCACTGAGAATGCCAGGGGAAAATTACTCGCGCCGAACACCGCCACCGGTCCCAAAGGTACCTGGCGCTGACGCAGGTCGGAGCGGGGCAGCGGTTGGCGATCCGGCTGAGCGGAATCAACCCGCACATCCAGCCATTCACCCGCGCGCACCGTACGGGCAAAGGTGCGTAATTGGTGACAGGTACGCCCACGTTCACCCTGGATACGTGGGCGGGGCAGGCCGGTTTCGACCATCGCCCGTTCAATCAGCTCATCGCCCAGGGCTTCGATTTCGTTGGCGATGGTTTCAAGGAATTCGGCGCGAGCGGCCAATGGCGTTTCGCGGTAGGAATCGAAGGCGCCCCATGCCAGCGCACAGGCGTGTTCGACATGCTCGGCAGTGCCGCCGGCATAGGCAGGTTCCAGCGCAATATCGGTGGCAGGATTGATCGCCCGGATTGCCTCGCGGCTGCCTGGAATGGAGTGCTGACCAATCAGCATGGTGCCCGTCAGAGTCATGGCGTAATCCTGAGAAAGTAAAGAGAGCCCGGATAAAGAGAATCTACTGTAGGAGCTGTCGAGCCAGAGCGAGGCTGCGATGCAGGCACTGCGCTCTGGCAGGTACACCGCGGTGATTCCATCGCAGCCTCGCCGGGGCTCGACAGCTCCTACATTTGATTTTTGTGGCCTTGAATAGTGTTAAGCGACGTTTTGCTCCGCCGACCAGTTGGCGTACCACTGGCGGAACAGCGCGTACTGGTGCTCGGCATACCGACGCTGGGCATCGCTGAGAGCATCGGTCTCGTTGAAGTGCAGGGTGTATTCCTTGTCGCCGTTGAGCACCATCAGATGCTTGTAGAACAGCACCAGGTCGCAGCCTTCGTCAAAGGACGACAACACCGCCAGTGCCGACTCCAATTCCCGCGCCTGGCGGCGTGCGGTGGCATCGCCCTTGGCGGCTTTCTTGCTCAGGGCCACCAGTTGCAAAACTTCCCGTGGCAGCGCGTTGCCGATGCCGGTGATCGCGCCGGTGGCGTTGCAGTTGACGAAACCGTGGACCACCTGGGTATCCACGCCGACCATCAGGGTCACGTCATCGTCCTTGGACGTGATGTGTTCGGCCGCGTAACGCAGGTCTGCCGCGCCGCCGAATTCCTTGAAGCCGATCAGGTTCGGGTACTCGCGACGCAGCTCAAAGAACAGGTCGGCGCGGGTGGCGAAGCCGTAGTAAGGGCTGTTGTAGATCACCGCCGGCAGGTTCGGCGCCGCCTTGAGGATGGCCGCAAAGTGATCCTTCTGCGCCGTCGCCGAGGCGCCACGGGACAGCACACGCGGGATGACCATCAAGCCATGGGCACCGACCTTTGCCGCATGCGCCGCGTGGGCCACCGCTTCACGGCTGTTGACCGCGCCGGTGCCGACGATGGTCGGTACCCCGGCAGCCACCAGGCGCGCCACGCCTTCCTGGCGCTCGGCTTCCGTGAGCAACGGCCAGTCGCCCATGGAGCCGCAGTACACCACCGCGCTCATGCCGATATCGATCAGTTCGCGGCCCTTGGCGACCAGGGCGTCAAAGTCCGGTTTGCGCTCGGCGGTGCACGGGGTCATCAGGGCGGGGATGCAGCCGGTGAAGATGTTGGTATTCATGGTTTCAGCTCCAGTTTGATTGAAGGGGCGGGGGCGGTTCAAATGCCCCACGCGAAGGGATCCTGTTCGTCGATCAGCAAGGTGCTGTCGGCGGTCATGTAGGCGCGGCCGGTGATGGAAGGGCGCACACGTTCGCCTTCCCATTCGTAGCTGCCTTCGAATTGGCTGCCGGTGATGCTGGCTTGCACCCACGGCTCACCGGCGGCGAGTTTGCCGTCGGCCGCCAGGCACGCCAGCTTGGCGCTGGTGCCGGTGCCGCAGGGCGAGCGGTCGTAGGCTTTGCCCGGGCACATGACGAAGTTGCGGCTGTCGGCCTGGTCGTCGTCGGCGAACAGTTCGATATGGTCGATCAACGCGCCGTCTTCACCGTGGATGCCCTGGGCTTCGAGGGCCTTGAGCATCGCCCAGGTGTAATCGGTCAGGGCTTCGACGTTGTCCATTTGCAGCGCTTGCCCGTGGTCGGAAACCAGGAAGAACCAGTTGCCGCCCCAGGCGATATCGCCGTAGACCCGACCGTGTCCGGGTACGTCCACTGGCACCTGCTGGCGATAGCGGTAGGCGGGCACATTGCGCAATGTCACCGCGCCGTCGGCGTGCAATGTGGCACTGACCGGGCCGACCGGCGTGTCGATCTTGTGCACCCCCGGTGCGATCCGCCCCAGGTGATACAGCGAGGCAACCAGGCCGATGGTGCCGTGGCCGCACATGCCGAGGTAGCCGGCGTTGTTGAAGAAAATCACGCCGCAGGTGGCATCGGCCGAGACCGGCGCGCAATACAGGGCGCCCACCAGTACATCGTTGCCACGGGGCTCCAGCAGGCACGCTCGGCGCCATTGGTCATGCTGAGTGCGCAGGTTGTCGAGCTTGTCGGCAATGGTCTCGCCGGCCAACTCGGGAAAACCTGTCATCACCAGGCGCGTGGGTTCGCCGCCGGTGTGGGAATCGATGATGTGAACTCGTTTCATAACAGTGTCCATTCAGGGGGGGGCTGAGACTCAGGAAGCCAGCTGCACGCGGCCGATGTCGGGCTCAGGGGCTTCACTTTCGTCATCTTCGGTTTCCAGGCGAACCAGATGCGCCGGCACGCCAGTGGCCGCGCCCCAGTAATAGATACCCAGCGCGCAAGCGGCCACGACCAGGGTGTCGAACGGATGGCTGAGGATGCCCAGGCCACCAAAGCTGCCGAGCTTCGACAGGATGATGGTCACGGCGTAGAAGCCGATCAGCCAGGCGGAGGAGCGAACCTGGCGGCCGAGGCTCAGGTGCAGGGTCGGCACAAAACGCCCGCACAGCAGGTACACCACGAACATCAGAATTTGCAGGCCGAGCAGCCACGACACGGTGCTCCAGCCCGACCAGTAGACGATCAACGCGGCGATGATGAACGACAGCGGGCCGAGCACACCCATCCACTTGACCCGGAATGGGCGCGGCAGGTCAGGCGCATTGCGGCGCAGTGCGGCAACCGACACCGGCGCCACGGCGTAGCTCAACACCAGTGCGGCGGACACCACATTGATCAGCGCCTCCCACGACGGGAAGGGCAGGGTCCAGAACACCGACAAGCCAAAGGTCAGCCACAGCGCCGGGCGTGGGATACCGGACTTTTCGTCGATGCGCGTGAAGATTTTGAAGAAGGTCCCGGTTTGCGCCCAGCCGTAAATCACCCGCGGCGTGGCGTTCATGTAGATGTTGCCGCAACCGCTGGGGGAGATCACCGCGTCGGCCACCACCAGGTAAGCCAGCCAGCCCACACCCAGGGCGAGGGCGATATCGCGGTACGGCAGGGCCAGTTCCTTGGCGACGCCAGCCCAGCCGTTGGCGAGCATTTCGGTGGGAATGCCGCCGAGGAATGCGGTCTGCAACAGCACGTAGATCGCGGTGGAGAGCAGCACCGACAGGATCAGTGCAATGGGAATGGTGCGTTGCGGGTTTTTCACTTCGCTGGCCACCGAGATGATCGGCGTCAGGCCCAGGTACGCGAAAATCACCCCGCCGGCGGACACGGCCATTTCAATGCCCGACAGGCCGAACGGCGCGAAGCCCTGGGCGTGGAAATTCTCAGGCTTGAAGAAGGTGAACAGCACGCCGATCACCAGCAACGGCACGATAAATTTGAACACGCTGACCAGGTTATTGGCCATGGCGAAGGTCTTCACGCTGCGGTAGTTGAGGGCGAAAAACAGCGAGAGCAGCGCGAACTGCACGAACCAGCCGAGGACGGTGGGGTTGCTGGAACCCGCCTGCGTCAACTCGGGAAACCACGCCGCGGCGTATTGGCGCGAGGCGACCACTTCGATCGCCACCAGGCTTGAAAACGCGATCAGCGTGATAAAGCCCATCAGGTAGCCCAGCAGCGGGCCGTGGGAGTACACCGGGTAGCGCACCACGCCACCGGCGCGGGGCAATGCGGCCCCCAGTTCGCAGTACACAATGCCCAGCAGCAACACGGCGAACCCGCCCAGCAACCAGGAAAAAATCCCCGCCGGCCCGGCGATGGCAGAGACGTGACTGGCCGCGAACAGCCAGCCCGAACCGAAGATCGCTCCCAGTCCGATAAAGGTGAGGTCGATCAATGAAAGCTGTTTCTTGAACTTGCCTTGGGCTGACATGGCGGCGCCTTCTTGTGGGTTATTGGATAGGCATGCAGTGGCCATACAGTGAACCCATCACCGGCGCCGCGATTGATGTTTTGCGCAGGCTGATATGACGAAATCAGCACAGTTTCGAGCGCTCGACATGCCGGCGCCCATGGGGCAATCTGCTCGCCAGGCACCGCCCGCCGGGCGCCTGGCCTGTCCGCTGAATGCAGGAGAAAGCGTCATGATGCAGAGCGCGTTCGCGACCCTTTGCCAAGGGAGCGAGACCAACCGTCCGCACACCATCGAAGAATTACTGGCCGGCGTGGGGCTGTTGTTGCCGATGCTGGACGTGATTCCCAATGCTGCGATCTTTATCAAGGACGTGCAGGCGCGCTACGTATTGGCCAACCGCACCCTGGTGCAACGGTGTGGGTTGAAACACTTGCAACCGCTGCTGGGGAAAACCAGCGCCGAGGTCTTTCCCGCGCAGTTGGGGCCCGGCTATACCGAACAGGATCGACGGGTGCTGGAGCAGGGATTTGTCCTGGAAGACCAGTTGGAACTGCACCTCTACGGCACCCGCGAGCCGGGTTGGTGCCTGACCCACAAATGGCCGCTGTACAGCCGCGAGGGAGCAATCATCGGCCTGGCGGGCATCTCGGTCGACCTGCAAACCGCCAGTGAAACCCATCCGGCCTATCAACGCCTGGCGGCGGTGGACGAGCACATCCGGGCGCATTTCAATCGGCGTGTCACGTTGGGTGAGTTGACGCGGATTGCCGGGATTTCAGTGGCGCAACTGGAGCGCTACTGCAAGCGCGTGTTCCACCTCACGCCGCGTCAGATGATCCAGAAGGTGCGCCTTGAGCATGCGCATCGGCTGCTGCATACCGAGCTGCCGATCACTGAGGTCGCGTTGCAGTGTGGGTATACCGACCACAGTGCGTTTACCCGGCAGTTCAAGGCGTTGACCGGGTTTACGCCGCGCCAGTATCGTCAGGCGACCGGTGGGCAGTGATGTCTAATTGGATCTACGTGAATGTCATGAGCAGCGGTGGCGCCAACAAGGAGGGCGCCAACGCTCTTCGCAGTTGCGCAAACCTGGTCAGTTTTATCCCTGCCGTTGGTGTGACTTATCAAGTCATCCAGTCCGTGCCCGTCTTCAACCATAGTCGTGTTCAAACTGTCAGGAGTCCAACGAGATGGAATCGGCGATAGAGTTATCTTTCGAAGTTACCGAGCAAGAGCGCCAGGCCATTCTCCAGCCGCTGCGGGAATACAACATCAGCCAATGCGGCGAGAACCCGTTCGAAACCTTCGGGTTGTTGTTGCGCGATCCCGCCAGCCGGGAAGTGGTGGGCGGTCTGTACGGGAAAATTTCCTATGGCTGGATGTTCGTTGAGCTGTTGAGCGTGCCTGAGTCAATGCGCACTCAAGGCATGGGCTCGCGGCTGATGCACGCGGCAGAGGGGCTGGCACGGGAGAAAGGCTGTGCGGGGATCTGGTTGGACACCTTCAGCTTCCAGGCGCCCGGATTCTATCGGAAGCTGGGTTTCAGCGAGTTCGGGCATATTGCCGAGTACCCGCCAGGACACACGCGCCACTTTTTCCAGAAGCATCTGGGCTGAGGGCTAGCGGGTCACCGACCGCCACGTGACCAAGCCGTCCAGCCCTTGATCGGACTCAAAGTACCTGAGCACGTTCTGCGCCTGGGCCTTCTCTTCAAACGGGCCAACAAAGGCGTGAGGCCGCTCATCGAGCACGGTGGGCACATCGAGCGCTCGCAGTTGCGCAACCCGTTCGCCAAACGCTTTGTCGGTATCGCCGGTAAGGCGCGCCACCCAGCCGCTGCGATACAAATGCCCTCTAACGCTTCAAACACCCACAAACTTTATTGGATTGCAGCAACAATTTTTCTTGTTGGACACCTCCCTCCCCAAGCAGCAAAGATGCCGCCACTGACGCTCGACCTTCCAGGTCAACAATAAAAAATCGAGCCGGGCTGCACGCCGTTTTCTTGCAGTGAACCCCTTTGTTCACTACCTGCTTTACTGGCGCCGCAGCGCGCACTTAAGGACCTCACCACCATGCAAACTGTTGTGAACCTATGGCCGCTGATTGGCGTACTCGTCATCGTGGTCGGCTTTGTGTTGCGCTTCAATCCGCTGCTGGTCGTCACGGCGGCAGCGATTGCCACCGGCTTTGCCGCCCACTTCCCACTGGAAAAGATCCTCGCCACCATGGGCGACGGCTTCCTCCAGACCCGCGCCTTGCAATTGATCCTGTTGTTGCCCCTGGCCGTCATCGGCTTGCTGGAGCGCCATGGCTTGCGCCTGCATGCGCAAAACTGGATCGCGCGTTTTGAGCGGGCCACGGTCGGGCGCTTGCTGATCATCTACCTGTTTGTGCGTGAATCCACAGCGGCCATGGGCCTGACCAGCCTGGGCGGGCACCCGCAGATGGTGCGCCCGTTGCTGGCGCCGATGGCGGAAGGCGCGGCGGAAAAACGCTATGGCAAACTTCCCGACAAGCTTCGCCACAAGGTCCTGGCCATGTGTGCCGCGACCGACAACGTCGGGCTGTTTTTTGGCGAGGATATCTTCGTCGCCTTTGGTGCGATTGCGTTGATGCACACCTTCCTGCTGGGTTCGGGGATTGATGTCGAGCCTCTGCACATTGCGGTCTGGGGCATCCCGACGGCCATCTGCGCCTTCATCATTCACGCCATCCGCTTGCACCGCTTTGACCGAATGCTGACCCGAGAGCTGTTACCGGCCAAGCAAGCGGAGGCGGCGCAATGATCATTTCCATTGAATACCTGTACTGGCTGGCCGGCATTCTGCTGGTGATCACCTCCGGGATGATCCTGATGGATCGCACCCACCCCAAGCGCTGGTCGAGTTCGTTGTTCTGGCTGCTGTTTGCCATTCCGTTCCTGGTGGGGGAGCGTCTGCCTTCGGTAGTGGTCGGCGTGGGCGTTGTGGTCATGGCGCTCATTGCGGGCCTGGGCGGCGTAGGCCGTGGCGCGCACGCTCAGTTGCATGACAAGGCCGCACGGGCCAGCGCTGGTCGCCTGGGGCATAAATTGTTTATCCCGGCATTGGCCATTCCGTTGACCACGGTGATCGGCTCGGTGCTGCTCAAGCACACCGAGATCGGCGGCGTGCCGCTGCTGGACCCGAAGAACACCACCTTTGTTTCCCTGGGCATCGGCTGCCTGATTGCACTGGCGCTGGCCTGCTGGCTGACGCGGGACACCCCGGTGCAAGCCCTTCGCGAATCCCGGCGCCTCACCGAAGCGCTGGGCTGGGCGATGGTGCTGCCGCAGATGCTGGCGATGCTCGGGCTGTTGTTCAACGAAGCGGGCGTGGGCACGGCGGTTGCGCACATCACCACCACCTACATCAACCTGGATTACAAGCTGGTAGCGGTGATGGTGTATGTGTTGGGCATGGCGCTGTTTACCGTGATCATGGGCAATGGCTTTGCCGCCTTCCCGGTGATGACCGGCGGCGTGGGTGTGCCGGTGCTGGTGGGTATCTACGGCGGTAACCCGGCGGTGATGGCCGCCATTGGCATGTTCTCCGGTTACTGCGGTACGTTGATGACACCCATGGCGGCCAACTTCAATATTGTTCCGGCGGCGTTGCTGGAGCTG
Source organism: Pseudomonas sp. 32A (assembly GCF_052682255.1). Lineage (NCBI taxonomy): Bacteria > Pseudomonadati > Pseudomonadota > Gammaproteobacteria > Pseudomonadales > Pseudomonadaceae > Pseudomonas > Pseudomonas sp. 32A. Next base: position 2,035,708 of record NZ_JBQYLY010000001.1, read on the forward strand.
CCGGATAAAAACGCGGTGATCAAGGCGCAGATGCCGACGGCGTTGATGATGCTGGTGGTCAATATTGTCCTGCTCTACCTGCTGATGTGAGGCTGTAATGCGCACTGTATTGCTGACGGGTTTCGAACCGTTTGACCAAGACCTTATCAACCCGTCCTGGGAGGCGGTACGCCTGTTGGAGGGTGTGCCGTTGGGCGCTGATGTGCGGATTGTCGCGCGGCAGTTACCCTGCGCCTTTGCCACGGCGGGCGAGCGCCTGGCTCAGCTGTTGGCCGAACATCGTCCGCAGATGGTCATTGCGGTCGGGCTGGGTCCCGGGCGCAGCGATATTTCCATCGAGCGGGTCGCGATCAACCTCAATGATGCGCGGATCCCGGACAACCTGGGTGAGCAACCTATCGACACGGAAGTGGTGCCCAGCGGCCCAGCGGCCTACTTCGGTACCTTGCCGAGCAAGGCCATGGTGAGGGCCGTGCGCGAGGCCGGCATTGGGGCCAGCGTGTCGCAAACCGCCGGCACTTTCGTGTGCAATCAGGTGTTCTACCTCTTGCAGCACGCGCTCGCCGGGTCTGGGGTGCGCAGCGGTTTCATCCATGTGCCGTGGCTGCCCGAACAGGTGGCGGGCCGCGTACCCGAGCCGCCCTCGATGGCGTTGCCGATGCAGGTTGAAGGGTTGCGAATTGCACTGCTGACGGCCTGGAATACCCAGGTGGATATCACTGAACCGGGTGGGCAAGTCAGCTGAGGTTTTCGGCTTCGCGTCCCGGGAAAAACAACGCGAAGCACGTCACGCCGTCCTCGCTGCTGACGCTGTAGCGCCCGTTGTGCAACTGCATGATGGTCGCGACGATGGACAGCCCCAGCCCATTGGAATGCGCCGAGCGTTCCCGGGATTCATCCACCCGATAAAACCGCTCGAACAACCTCGGCAAGTGCTCCGCCGGGATGGTCGCCCCATGGTTGGTCACCGTCAGGCTGATGCCTTCGGCGCCGGGTGTGGCCTGGATCAGCAGTTCAGAACCTGGCGCACCATATTTGATGGCGTTGGCGCACAGGTTGGCCAGGGCGCGGCGCAACAGCATCGGTTCGGCCCAGATCACACCGGTGCCTCGGGCGAGGATGCTGATGTCGACATCGCCCGCCGGCCCTTCGAAATAGTCGGCCATGCGTTCCACTTCATCGGCCGCATCCAGTTCCTGGCGTTGGCGCAAGGCGCTGGCGGGGTCGGTGCGGGCCAGGAACAGCATGTTGTCGAGCATGCGCGCCAGGCGTTCAAGTTCTTCGACGTTGGAGGCCAGCAGTTGTTGGTAGGCCTCGACGCTGCGGTGTTGCTGCAACGCCACCTGGGTTTCCCCCAGCAAGTTGTTGATGGGCGTGCGCAGTTCGTGGGCCATGTCGGTGGAGACCTGCCCTAACTGTACGAAGCCCTTGGCCAGGCGTTCGAGCATGGTGTTGAACGAATCAATCATCGGCAGCAATTCTTTGGGGGCGCCCTGGCTGTCGAGGCGCGCGGCAAGGTTGCCGACGCCGATGCCCTGGGCATGCACCGCCAGGCGCCGCAACGGCAGCAAGCCACGATGCACCATCAGGTAACCGACCACCGCCAGTACCAACGCAGCGATGCTGGCGAGGATATAGACACTCAGCCGGTAGCTGGCGAGCACAGCGGTGCGCTCGGTCATCAGGCGCCCGGTGGTGACTTGCAGGCTGCCCTGGTCGCCGGAATCGATGGTGGCGGCCAGCATGGAGAAGGGCACTCCGTTGACGCCAGGCAAATGCTGCACATCGGCGAAGTCCAGGGCATGGTTTCTGGGCACCGGTGTCACGGCGGGCATATCGATGTTGCCGGGGTTCACCTCCAGCAACGGCTTCTGCCCCGGTGCGGTGATGCTCAGCACCGATTCGCGGTTGCCCAGCATGTTTTGGAACAGCTCCGGCTTGGTCTTGATCAGGTCCAGGGTGTTGCTGTCGTTCAGCAGGTTGCGCAGTTGGTCGACGCGGTAAATCAGCGCGGCATCGTCCCGGTGGATCAACTCGCGCTCAAGGTCGCGGTACAGCGCCACGCCGAGGGTCGCCAGCAGGGCGAACGCCAGCAAGGCAAAGATCAGTGCCAGGCGCAGTGTCAGGGAGTAATGCCGAGGCTTGCTCATGGCTGCGTATCGAAGCGGTAGCCGATGCCGCGCACGCTGTGGATCAGCTTGAGCTGGAACGGGTCGTCGATTTTCAGACGCAAGCGGCGAACGGCCACGTCGACCACATTGGTGTCGCTGTCGAAATTCATGTCCCACACCCGCGAGGCGATCAGCGAGCGCGACAGCACCTGGTCCTGGTGGGTGGCGAACAAGTGCAACAAGGCGAACTCCTTGTTGGTCAGGGTGATGCGCACACCGCCGCGGGTAACGCGGCGCTTGAGCACGTCGATCTGCAGGTCGGCGATCTGCAGTTGTTCTTCTTCACGGCTTGGCCCGCGCCGGGTCAGGGTGCGCAGGCGCGCCACCAGTTCGGCAAAGGAAAACGGCTTGATCAGGTAATCGTCGGCGCCCAGTTCCAGGCCCTTGATGCGGTCGGCAATGTCGTCCCGGGCGGTGAGGAACAGCACCGGGGTGTCGGCTTCCTTGCGCAGGCGACGCAGCACTTCCCAACCGTCCATCTTCGGCATCATCACGTCCAGCACGATCACGTCGAACGGGGTTTCCAGGGCCTGGTGCAAACCGTCCACACCGTCGCGGGCGAGGCTCACGGAGTAACCCAGTTCCTGCAGGCCGTTAAGCAGGTAGTTGCCCGCCTTGGGCTCGTCTTCGACTACGAGGATATTCATGGGAGTTGCCCTGGTGATGTGCCGGTGTTTCGTGGCGCAAGTGTAGCCCGATCAATTGTCATTGGGGCAGCCGATGCCCTGTACCTGATAGTCCAGCACGTGTTCGCGGCCCTGGCTGTCGAGGTAGTCGAGGCGGGCGGGGACAATGCCGCACTGGCCGTAGGTGTCGGTGCTCGACAGCACTTTGGCCACGTCCATGTGCATGAAGAAGCCGGGCGTGTCATGGATGACCGAAGTGGTATCGGCAAACGCCGAACCGGTGGCGAGGAGGGCAGCAAAGCCGAGGATAAACAGTTTCATGGCGGTATCTCTCTTTAAGGGTTGGCTGCCGGTATCCGGCAGTGAGTTCACAGTAACCAGGCGACACAAACAGCCAACCAACAGGATGATGACAAGATCGTAATGAAGGGATCAGGGCTGGCGGCCGGAGGCTTCGAGGATCAGGTCGGTGATTTCCTTGGCGTGGGAAACCAGCGACAAGTGGCTCGACGGCACCTCGATGGTGGTGGCGTTCATGCGCTTGGCGAGGAAGCGTTCCAAGTCGGGGTTGATGGTCTGGTCGTTGCTGGACACCGCATACCAGGACGGTTTGGTGTGCCAGGCGGCGTTGACGGTGCGGCCGCTGAACAGGGTCTTGGCGATCGGTTGTTGTACGGCGTACAGCTCCATGGCCTTGGCGTGGGGCACGTCGGCAGCGAAGTACTTGAGGAAGGCGTCCTGGTTCAGGGTCAGGTAGCCGTCGTGCTCCACCACACCGGCCCGTACGGGTGTGCTCGGGTACTTGGCGGACAGGGCGACGAAGTCTTCGTTGGCGTCCGGGGCGCGAGCGGCGACGTATACCAGGGAGCTGACCTTGGGGTTGACCCCGGCATCGCTGACCACGGTACCGGCGTAGGAATGGCCGACCAGCACGGTAGGACCGTCCTGCTGATCGAGTACGCGATTGGTGGCGGCAACGTCATCCGCCACCGAGGTCAGCGGGTTTTGCACGGCGGTCACATGCAAGCCGGCGGCCTGCAGGCGGGTGATCACTTCGGACCAACTGGAACCGTCAGCCCAGGAGCCGTGCACCAGTACCACGTTGTTGGCTTTCACCGGTGCAATCGGGCCGGCCATGGCGGTACCGGTGCCCAGCATCAACAGGCTGGCGGCGATCAGGCAGAGTTTGCTTGCAGGTTTCATCGGGCGGGCTCGCTTCTTTATCAGTGGGAAGTTGGGTCACCGGCTGTGGGTGACTGACGACTTCACTGTATGAAGTGAGGGTGCTGGCAACACTGACAGCTTGATGACAAGTTTGTAATGCAATGGGCAGCCTGGAGCTGCCCTTGTTGGGCGCAGATTCATCAGACAGTACGGGCTGCCTGCAGGCGTTCAGCGCCACCTTCCGCCAGGCCGCGTTCGTGCAGGCGATCGGCGCCGCCCTCGGCGAGCAGATGGGATGGCTGGGCTTTGGCTGCGGCGGCGTGGGTGTTGGCCGACGCGATGGATGACAGCCCGAGGCCCGCGACGACAGCCAGGCCGAATACCAGGGACGAAGCTTTCGAGAGATTGAACATGATGAGGCTCCTACGCGTGAGCCAGCCGGATTGGCTGGTGGTCGTAGTTAATCCCCGGGGTGTATCCGCCATGTGTGCCCGGGCGTGGCGAAATGCAGGTTCGCGTATCCAGGCAGGGTTTCCATACAGTCCGATACAAACCACGGGAAGGTTTACAGCGTTTGGGGCGATCCGTAGATTGCATCGGGCAAGTGGTTCGTCAGTACCCAAGACCGGGTGACGAAAACATGAGGAAGCCGAGCAGTGTCCACCCGCGATTCAGCTGTATTCACCAACCGTTACCGCGCCTTTCTGTTCGATATGGATGGCACACTCCTGAACTCCATTGCCGCCGCCGAGCGGGTTTGGGCGACCTGGGCTGAGCGCCATGGGTTGGATGTTGCGGCCTTTCTGAAGACCATTCATGGCGCCCGGGCCATCGATACCATCACCCGTCAGGCATTGCCCGGGGTTGACGCGCAGGCGGAGGCGCAATGGATCACCGAGGCTGAACTCGAGGATGTAGAAGGGGTGGTGGCGATTGCCGGCGCGGTGGAATTTCTCAACACGCTGCCCGGCGATCAATGGGCGCTGGTCACGTCCGCACCCAAGGCATTGGCTCTGCGCCGTATGCGGGCGGCCGGGATCAATCCACCGGCGGTGTTGGTCACCGCGGAGGATGTCGCCAGTGGCAAGCCGGATCCGGCCTGTTATGTGCTCGGTGCGCAACGGCTGGGAGTGCCGGTGCAGGACTGCCTGGTGTTTGAAGATGCCAGCGTCGGGATTCGTGCCGGCGAGGCGGCGGGGGCCGACGTGATGGTGGTGACGGCAACGCACCACACGCCTATGGTCACGGAACACCCCTCGATTGCCGGGTACGAGCATCTACAGGTTTTGCGGGACGATGCCGGGCTGTTGCACCTGCAGCGCCTGACATAAAAAAGGCCGATCCGGTTAACCGGATCGGCCTTCTTTGTAAACGGACGGTTTTACAGACGCTCAGGACGAGGCTTTCCGGCGATCACTGCGAGGGGCTCGTCGACACAATTTTCGATGAATGGCAGCCTGGAGAGGCTGGAGACAGAAGACAAACAAGTACGCCCCCAGGAACAGCGCCAGGTCCAGCCAGGAGTAGGCATTATCGGAGATGCCCTCCATTTCGTACCGCACGGCATACTCCAGCCCGAAAAAGACCACGGCGATCAACCCGGCGATCGTCCAGGACTTGGATAAAGAAGGCTGTTTATCAGGACGCCTCATCAACGTGCTCCTTGGCGCGCTGCAGACTGTAAAAGATTTGTCACGAGATTCGGCTGTGGAAAACTCAACAAGTTCCATTTGTATGCAAGCTGTTTCATGCGTAAAGGGCACCCAGCGGCTATTACTGTGAAGGGTTCCTGCCTTCCGTCATGCAAAGGGAGTACGCCTTATGTTCGTTCAGTGGTTTCTTGCAGCCGTCCATTTACTGGCATTCGCTATGGCGCTATCGGCCGTGCTAGCTCGAGGCAAGGCTTTGCGCAACCTGGTAGAGAGTGAACCATCCACCGTGCGCCGTGTATTGATCACGGACAATATCTGGGGAGTCAGTGCCCTGATATTGTTGGTAACCGGTGGCATGCGGGCCTTTGGCGGCTATGAAAAAGGCGGTGATTATTACCTGCACCAGCCGTTGTTTCACGTGAAGATGACGCTGCTGGTATTAATTTTGTTACTGGAGCTCGCGCCGATGATCCGCTTTATCAAGTGGCGCATCGCTTTGGCGCGCGGCGCGCATCTCGATTTGCATCAGGCAGGTCTTTTTGCGCGCATCAGCCACCTGCAGGCGTTGCTGGTGGTGCTGATGATGATTGCAGCGACGGGAATGGCACGTGGCGTAGGCCTGGGGTAGCAGTGGGCTGGCGCTGGAATAAGGGAACAGGGCGCGCTGGCCACGGGAAGCCGCGAGCAGGCTAAAGGAGGTTTTCGCCAGCCGTTACAGTGAACGAAAGGGCTGGCTACTGGAGGCGCTTCAAGGTGTCTGGTTTTTATCCGGAGCCGTCAGGCCCGCCTGGATACGTTGGTAGATCTCCTCGCGATGCACGGCAACGTCCTTTGGAGCATTGATGCCGATTCTTACTTGCTGGCCGCTAACGCCCAGGATGGTGATAGTAATGTCATCACCGATGTTTATGCTTTCACCGACTTTGCGGGTGAGTATCAGCATGGACTTCTCCTTGATTGCTTTGAAGGACACATGTTTCAGACAGGGCAGATGTCGGATGTGTGTAGCTTACTGCGAAGCGCTTCCCTGTGGCTGCCTCTTTTAGGACGCATAGAGGCGGCATTAATTCCCATGCCGCCATCATACAGGTCTGCGATACATGATTCGCATTGTTTAAGCCAACGTTTATGACGGCCAGAATAGACAGTGAATGATAAAGTCGCCTCTTTGATCCTCTAAGGAGCAGGGTAGTGCGTAAAGTAGCGATGGCAATTGCGGTGTTGGCATTGGCCGGTTGCGGTGAAGGTAAAAGTGTCGATGCCCCCAAGGCCAGGCCCGCCGTTGCCGAGGCGCCCGCCCAGGCCCAACCAGCGGTCGGTGCGATCGCCGCTCAAGAGTGGGATGTATGGGTGGGGCCGCCGGATCACAAGCTGCAAGCGATAACTGACCTGACCGCGTGGTTGCTGGAACACGGTTTCAGTTTTTATCTGACGAAGGAAGACGGTAAGGATCAGGTACTGCTGGGCCCCTTCAGCACCAAGGCCGAGGCCGAGGCCAAGCAGGTGCAGTTGACCGAGAAACTGGCCACTGCGAAGAAAAATGACACCGTGTCCGAGGTCATCGAACACAAGGTTGCACAGTAAAGGACCGACAAGCGGGAGCCCATGGCGCTCCCGCTTTTTACGTTCAGCCGCAGGCTTTCAAGTTCACCGGGCCGACAAATTCATTGCCGCGCCCCATCACGCACGCCACGGTTTGATTGCGCTGGCGTTCCCAGGCTTGTACCGGGTAGGTCTTGTTCCAGGCTTCGTAGAGCTGGCGGTCCTGCTTCGACAAGCGCAGGCCATACTGCTTGCTCATATAAAAGTAAGTACGGGCAATCATCCCGCGAATGGACGGGCGGGGCATGACCTTCTTGGCCTTGAAATCTACCTGGGTCAGGCATGATCCATATTGCCCGCTTTGTACCGGCAGCCAGCCAAAACTGAAGTTGTTCCGGTCGCCATTGACCTCGCCGATACTCGGCACCAGGTTGTGCAGGTCGGCCTCAGCGCGCTTGTACACCGCATCCTTGCGGGTGCAGTTCTTGCGTCCGCCGTCTTGCCAACACTGGCGCTGATGGCCGATCTGCCAGGCCGGAACAATGTGTTCCCATTCAATACGCGCCGCCCGGTTGGCGTTCTTGCGCGGGACATAGCCGCAGGCTTTCAGGTCCACCCGGTTACCGTTGTATTTGCAGCCGCAATAGAACTCCGTGGATTGCGGTTCATACAGTTTCCAGGCGATTTTCTTGGCTTCGCTGAACGTCTTGGGCGCTTGGGCGTGAGCGGTGACAGCAAAAAACACACACAACAGACTGATAAAACGGACACTCATTGACTCAATCTTCCTTCGGCACAACCCAGAAAATCTGCACGCCACCGTCATCGCGATAGGCGAGGGTGACGTTGTCGTTTTCTGCGATTTCCTCCAGTAGTCGTGCCCACTCGTCTTCCGGTTCCTCCGGCAAACGGAAGATCAACGCCGCCTTGTTCTTCTGGGCGTTGGTGGAATTGATGATTTTTTGCACGCGAATGGCCAGGCGTTGATAGGCGTCAGGCGCTGCTGGTGCTGCGGAAGAGGGCTTTGCCACGGAGTATTCCTTATTAGGCTGTACGTGCATACAGTATTTAACTGTGGGCAATTTCGCAACTGCTTAAAATCCAGGAAGTTCTTCTGACAATGCTTTTGCCGAGTTGGTGTAGGAGGGCTTTGTTTTTCAAAGGTTTATTGCGCGGTGGGTAAAGCGGGGCAATTTGGACCCGCTCGCGGTGCGCCACGAGCGGGATGGCCCAACCGTTACCGGCTGGGCCAGGAAGCGATCAATATTCCCAGAACATCCGTTGCAGTTCCTTGCTGTCCTGAGTCTTGGTCAGGGCGACCATGGCCAGGATGCGGGCTTTCTGCGGGTTCAGATCATGGGCAACCACCCAGTCGTATTTGTCGTCAGGCTGTTCGGCGTTACGCAGAACGAAACCGCCGGCATTCACGTGGGAAGAGCGAATGATCTGCACGCCTTGCTTGCGCAGTTCCTGCAGGGCCGGTACTACCTTGGAAGACACCGAGCCATTGCCAGTACCTGCGTGGATGATGGCTTTCGCACCGGCCTGGGCCAGGGCCTTGTAGGCTGTGTCGCTTACGTTGCCGTAGGAGTAGGCGATTTCGACGTCCGGCAGACTTTTGATGGTCTTGATGTCGAATTCCGAGTTCATGGTGTGGCGCTTGGCTGGCAGGCGGAACCAGTAGGATTTGCCTTCAACCACCATGCCCAGCGGGCCCCACGCGCTCTTGAACGCTTCAGTCTTGATGTTGATCATCTTGCTGACGTCGCGACCCGATTGGATCTCGTCGTTCATGGTCACCAGCACGCCTTTGCCGCGGGCGTCTTTACTGCCGGCGACGGCAACGGCGTTGTACAGGTTGAGCATGCCGTCAGCCGACATGGCGGTGCCTGGGCGCATCGAGCCGACCACGACGATTGGCTTGTCGGTCTTTTCCACCAGGTTGAGGAAGTAGGCAGTCTCTTCCAGGGTGTCGGTACCGTGGGTGATCACAATGCCATCGACGTCCTTGCTGTCGGCCAGCTCGGCGACGCGGCGACCCAGTTGCAGGAGGTTTTCGTTGGTGATGCTTTCGGAGGCAATTTGCAACACTTGCTCGCCGCGTACATTGGCGATCTGACTAAGCTCAGGAACGCCGGCGATCAATTGTTCGATGCCGACTTTGGCGGCCTGGTAGGTCGCGCTGTTGGCCGCGCTGGCGCCAGCGCCGGCGATGGTGCCGCCGGTGGCAAGGATCACCACGTTGGACAGTTTTTGCTGGGTTTCAGCTTCTTTTGCCTGAGCGGCAACAGGGAACAGCAGCAGGAGGGCTAACGCGCCCGGAACGAAGGTTTTCAACGCAGATTTCATTATTCTTCTCTCTAGTTTTTGATGAGTGCTGGTGCAAGTTCATCTAGAAACACCCGGGCGGTTCTGAACGCCGCGAGGTGCTGAGTAAGAGCAGGATTTGTACCAGCGGTATTTTGTTTGGGAATAGAATTTAACCTATTGATTTATATCTATATTTATTTGATTTTTAAGCAAAGGGCTTCGTCTTTTGTCCGGCTTTCCGAACAAAACGGCGTGCGAATGTTCGGTTGTCCGAAAAGGATGACGGAAAAGTTTGAGTTTAAACGCAGAAGGCACATCGCGACCTGTCGTTTCAGAGAACGATCAAGCCGCATCGATGTTTAGGGAGGACAGCCAATGGGGAAGGGGCGGGGCGTAGAGCGGATTCATCAAAAGGCTGTTTTCTTCCGTTGACAAATCTCGACAAGCTTCTCATAGTTTGACCTAACGCAAACGTTTGCGAGATGTTTCACGGGGTGCTCCCTGAGTGTCGTGAAAGCTCGTATCAGCCGCCCGGGTGGGATGGCTGCCGAAGCGTTCTTCGGTGCAAGCGTTGCTCACAATAATCATAAGATCGGAGTGAACCCATGAAGCTGCCATTCGCTGGACGTCTTCTTGCTGTCGCTGTGCTTGCTGCCGCATCCGCTGCCCTGCCTCTTTCCTCTGCATTTGCTGACGAGACCGCCGCCAAACCCAAGGTCGGCCTGGTCATGAAATCCCTCGCCAACGAATTCTTCGTCACCATGCAGGACGGCGCCAAGTCCTACCAGAAAGAACACGCCGCCGATTTCGACATGATCACCAACGGGATCAAGAACGAAACCGATACCAGTGCCCAGATCGATATCGTCAACCAGATGATCCTCGCCAAAGTAAACGCCATCGTGATCGCGCCTGCGGACTCCAAGGCGTTGGTCACTGTGCTGAAGAAAGCCTCCGATGCAGGCATCAAGGTCGTCAACATCGACAACCGCCTTGATCCGCAAGTGCTGAAAAGCAAAAAACTCGATATCCCGTTTGTAGGCCCGGATAACCGCAAAGGGTCCAAGCTGGTGGGCGACTATCTGGCCAAGCAACTGGCTGCGGGTGACAAGGTCGGCATCATTGAAGGTGTGCCGACCACCACCAACGCCCAACAGCGTACCGCAGGCTACAAAGATGCGATGGACGCTGCCGGCATGAAGATCGTCTCCACCCAGTCGGGTAACTGGGAAATCGACCAGGGTCAGAAAGTCGCTTCCGCCATGCTGAGCGAATACCCGGACCTCAAGGCATTGTTGGCCGGTAACGACAACATGGCCCTGGGCGCTGTCTCTGCCGTACGTGCGGCAGGCAAGGCCGGCAAGGTTCTGGTCGTGGGCTACGACAACATCGAAGCCATTAAACCCATGCTGCAGGACGGCCGCGTATTGGCGACCGCCGACCAGGCGGCTGCCCAGCAAGCGGTGTTCGGTATCCAGAACGCGCTCAAGCTAGTCAAGGGTGAAAAAGTCGATGCCAAAGACGGCGTAATCGAAACCCCGGTCGAACTCGTCCTCAAGAAGTAATTCCCGGCAGCACCAAACAGCGTCCGCTCACTCGAGCGGACGCCTGGAGACGTTCCTATGTCATCTTCCGCACCGAACGCTGTCCTCTCGGTCAGCGGTATCGGCAAGACCTATGCCCAACCGGTTCTGTCCGACATCACCCTGACGCTCAATCGTGGGGAAGTGTTGGCGCTTACCGGTGAAAATGGCGCGGGGAAAAGTACCCTGTCGAAAATCATCGGCGGGCTGGTCACGCCGACCGATGGCCAGATGCAGTTCAATGGCCAGGCCTACACGCCGGGCAGCCGGACCCAGGCTGAAGAGCAGGGCATCCGCATGGTCATGCAGGAACTCAACCTGCTGCCGACCCTGACGGTCGCCGAAAACCTGTTCCTCGATAACCTGCCCAGCCACGGTGGCTGGATCAGCCGCAAGCAACTGCGCAAGGCCGCGATTGAAGCCATGGCCCAGGTTGGCCTGGACGCTATCGACCCGGATACCCTGGTCGGCAGCCTTGGCATCGGCCACCAACAGATGGTCGAGATCGCTCGCAACCTGATCGGCGATTGCCACGTATTGATCCTCGACGAACCCACGGCGATGTTGACCGCCCGTGAAGTCGAGATGCTGTTTGAACAAATCACCCGCCTGCAGGCCCGGGGCGTGGCGATTATCTATATTTCCCACCGGCTCGAAGAACTCGCCCGTGTCGCCCAGCGCATTGCAGTACTGCGTGACGGCAAGCTGGTGTGTGTCGAGCCGATGGCCAACTACAACAGTGAGCAACTGGTCACGCTGATGGTGGGCCGCGAACTGGGCGAGAAAATCGACCTGGGCCCGCGCACCATCGGCGCGCCGCTGTTGACGGTAAAAGGCCTGACCCGCTCGGACAAGGTCCGCGATGTGTCCTTTGAAGTGCGTGCCGGTGAAATCTATGGCATCTCCGGCCTGATCGGTGCTGGCCGTACAGAGTTGCTGCGCCTGATCTTCGGTGCCGATATCGCCGACAGCGGCACCGTGGCCCTGGGCACACCCGCGCAAGTCGTCAGCATTCGTTCGCCTGCCGACGCGGTCGGTCATGGCATCGCCCTGATCACCGAGGACCGTAAGGGCGAGGGCCTGCTGCTGACTCAATCCATCGGCGCCAATATTGCCTTGGGCAACATGCCGAAGGTCTCCAGCGGTGGCCTGGTGAATAGTCGTGACGAAACCGCCTTGGCCAAGCGCCAGGTTGACGCCATGCGCATCCGCAGTTCCAGCCCGGCGCAGTTGGTGTCCGAACTGTCGGGCGGTAACCAGCAGAAGGTGGTGATTGGCCGCTGGCTGGAGCGCGACTGCGAAGTGATGTTGTTCGATGAGCCGACCCGGGGCATCGACGTTGGCGCCAAATTCGATATTTATGCGCTGCTCGGCGACCTGACCCGCCAGGGCAAGGCGCTGGTGGTGGTGTCCAGCGACCTGCGTGAGTTGATGCTGATCTGCGACCGCATCGGCGTGCTTTCCGCCGGGCGCCTGATCGAGACTTTCGAGCGCGACAGCTGGACCCAGGACGAATTGCTTGCCGCTGCTTTTGCCGGCTATCAGAAACGTGATGCGCTGCTCAATGACGCAGCGCCTAGGGAATACCCCATGAAAACCATTTCCTCCCCTGCAAAACGTGGCGGCAACTTTTACGGCCTGGGCACTTACCTGGGCCTGGCCGGTGCTTTGCTGGCGATGATCGCGTTGTTCTCGTTCCTGAGTGACCACTTCCTCTCGTACGATACCTTCAGCACCCTGGCCAACCAGATTCCCGACCTGATGGTATTGGCGGTGGGCATGACCTTCGTGCTGATCATCGGCGGCATCGACCTTTCCGTAGGCTCGGTGCTGGCTCTTGCTGCATCGGCCGTCAGCGTGGCGATTCTCGGCTGGGGCTGGAGTGTGTTGCCGGCAGCCATACTGGGCATGGGCTGCGCCGCGTTGGCCGGTACCATTACCGGTTCCATCACCGTGGCCTGGCGCATCCCGTCGTTCATCGTGTCCCTCGGCGTGCTGGAAATGGCCCGCGGTGTGGCGTACCAGATGACCGGCTCGCGCACCGCATACATTGGTGATTCGTTTGCCTGGTTGTCCAACCCGGTGGCCTTCGGGATTTCGCCTTCGTTCATCATCGCGTTGCTGGTGATCATCGCCGCGCAGCTTGTGCTGACGCGTACCGTGTTCGGTCGCTACCTGATCGGCATCGGCACCAACGAAGAGGCTGTGCGCCTGGCCGGTATCAATCCAAAACCCTACAAGATCCTGGTGTTCAGCCTGATGGGCCTGCTGGCCGGCGTGGCGGCACTGTTCCAGATTTCGCGCCTGGAAGCGGCGGATCCAAACGCCGGTTCTGGCCTGGAGTTGCAAGTGATTGCTGCCGTGGTCATCGGCGGCACCAGCCTGATGGGTGGGCGTGGCTCGGTGATCAGTACCTTCTTCGGCGTGCTGATTATCTCGGTCCTCGCGGCAGGGCTGGCGCAGATTGGCGCCACTGAACCGACCAAACGTATCATCACCGGTGCCGTGATCGTGATCGCGGTGGTGCTGGATACTTACCGCAGCCAGCGCGCCAGTCGGCGAGCCTGAGCCATGGCAACGATCAAGGATGTGGCGGCGCTTGCGGGAATTTCCTACACCACGGTGTCCCATGTGGTGAACAAGACGCGCCCGGTCAGCGAGCCGGTACGGATCAAGGTCGAAGCGGCCATCAAGCAGCTCGACTATGTGCCCAGTGCTGTCGCGCGGTCGCTGAAAGCCAAGACCACCGCGACCATCGGCCTGTTGGTGCCCAACAGCCTCAACCCGTATTTTGCGGAGCTGGCCCGGGGCATCGAGGATTACTGCGAACGGAATGGCTATTGCGTGATCCTCTGCAACTCCGACGATAATGCTGAAAAGCAGCGCAGCTACTTGAGGGTGCTGTTGGAGAAGCGCATTGACGGCTTGATCGTGACCTCGGTAGGCGGTGATGACAGCGGCCTGGCGACGGGCCTGAAAGCGGTGCGTACGCCGATGGTCATCGTCGACCGTGCACTCGACGGGATCGATGTGGACCTGGTGCGCATCGACCACGAACAGGGCGCCTACCTGGCGACCCGTCATCTGTTGGATTTGGGGCACCGCGACATTGCCTGCATTGGTGGCCCGAGCCATACCCGCGTGGCGCAGATGCGTATGGCGGGCTACTACCGCGCCCTGGCCGAGGCCGGGCTTGAAGTACCGGCCGGCCGTGTGCTGGAGAGTGATTTCACCAGCACTGGTGGTTACGCGGCGGCGGCGCAATTGCTGGCGGATAATCCCCCCAGTGCGATTTTTGCCGGCAACGACATGATCGGCTTCGGCGTATTGCGCGCGGCGGCCGAGCGTAATATCCGCGTGCCCGGTGAGCTGTCGGTGATCGGGTTCGATGATATTCAAATGAGCCAGTACGTGTACCCGGCGCTGACCACGGTGGGCCAGTCGATCCTGCAACTGGGAGAGATGGCCGCCGAGATTTTGCTGCGACGAATTGCGACACCCCAATTGCCGATCGATCAACGCATCGTGACGCCGAGTATTGTTCTGCGCGAGTCAACGGCGCCGTTGGCCGGTGTGTTTGCCCAATACCGCTGAACCGAATTGATGAGTACTGATGTATGCCAGCAAAAGTAGTGGTAATAGGCAGCCTGAACATGGACCTGGTCACCCGGGCCAGCCGGCTGCCCCGCGCCGGTGAAACCCTGATCGGCCAATCGTTTTCCACCGTTCCCGGCGGCAAGGGCGCAAACCAGGCAGTCGCTTCGGCGCGTCTTGGGGCCGAAGTCGCGATGGTCGGTTGCGTGGGCACCGATGCCTATGGCGCGCAATTGCGCGACGCACTGTTGGTGGAAGGCATCGATTGCCAGGCCGTCAGCACCGTCGACGGGTCCAGCGGTGTGGCGCTGATCGTGGTGGATGACAGCAGTCAGAATGCGATCGTTATCGTCGCCGGTAGCAATGGCGAGCTGACCCCGGCCAAATTACAGACCTTCGACAGCGTGCTGCAGGCTGCCGACGTGATTGTTTGCCAGCTTGAGACGCCGATGGACACTGTCGGCCATGCCCTCAAGCGCGGCCGCGAACTGGGCAAAACGGTGATCCTCAATCCGGCGCCGGCCAGCGGTCCGCTGCCTGAGGATTGGTACGCCGCCATCGATTACCTGATTCCAAACGAAAGCGAAGCCTCGGCCTTGAGTGGCGTGGTGGTGGATTCGCTGAACAGCGCCAAGGTCGCCGCCACGCACCTGATCAAGGCCGGCGCCGGCAAAGTCATTATTACCCTCGGCGCCGAGGGCGCTTTGTTTGCCGATGGCCATGGCTTTGAGCACTTGGTGGCGCCCAAGGTCAAGGCGGTCGATACCACCGCTGCCGGTGACACCTTCGTCGGTGGTTTTGCGGCGGCACTGGCTAACGGTAAAAGCGAGGCCGAGGCCATTCGTTTTGGCCAGGCGGCGGCTGCGCTGTCGGTCACCCGTGCCGGTGCGCAACCGTCCATTCCTACATTGCATGACGTCCAAGGTTTAGTGTCCTCATGAAAAAGACTCCCTTGCTTAATATCGCGCTGTCGCGGGTGATCGCATCCCTTGGCCACGGCGACATTCTGGTGATCGGTGATGCCGGCCTGCCGGTGCCGCCTGGCGTTGAGCTGATCGACCTGGCGCTGACCAAAGGCATCCCGGATTTCGTCAGCACCTTGCGCATTGTTCTCAGCGAAATGCAGGTGGAAAGCCACGTGCTGGCGGAAGAAATCCTGCTCAAGCAACCGCCGGCCCTGACGGATCTCAATACCCTGACCGAACAGGCCGCCCTCGGCGAGCGCCGCCTGCTCAGCCATGAAGAGTTCAAGCAGCTCAGCCGCAAGGCGAGGGCGGTGGTGCGCACCGGTGAGTGCCAGCCTTACTGCAATATCGCGCTGGTCTCCGGCGTAACGTTCTAGAATTCCCAACGACAAGGAGTGCGTCATGCAACGTGGTACCCAAACCCTGCGACACCTTTTCCGGAGTGTGCTGCTTTTGTCCTTCCTAACTGCTGCAAGCGCCCACGCGGCGGAAAAAATCGACCTGATCATCGATACCGATCCCGGGGCGGACGATGTGGTGGCCTTGTTGTTCGCCATGGCTTCGCCCGATGAGCTGAACATCCGCGCGCTGACCACCGTTGCCGGTAACGTGCGCCTGGACAAGACCTCCCGCAATGCGCGCCTGGCTCGCGAGTGGGCAGGGCGCGAGGAAATCCCGGTATACGCCGGTGCACCAAAACCGATGCTGCGCACGCCGATCTACGCCGAAAACATCCACGGCAAGGAAGGCATCTCCGGCGTCACCGTGCATGAGCCGAAGAAAGGCCTGGCCGAAGGCAATGCCGTTGATTACCTGATCAAGACCCTGAGCACCGCCAAGCCCCACAGCATCACGATCGCCATGCTTGGCCCGCAGACCAACCTGGCGCTGGCATTGACCCAGGCGCCGGAGATCACTCAAGGCATCAAGGAAGTGGTCGTGATGGGTGGCGCGCACTTCAACGGTGGCAATATCACGCCGGTGGCCGAGTTCAACCTGTTCGCGGATCCGATCGCGGCCGAAATCGTGCTCAAAAGCGGCGTCAAGCTGACTTACCTGCCGTTGGACGTGACCCACAAAGTCCTGACCAGTGACGCACGCCTGAAGCAAATCGCTGCGTTGAACAACAACGCGAGCAAGGTGGTGGGCGATATTCTCAATGAATACGTCAAAGGCGACATGGAGCACTACGGCATCCCGGGTGGCCCGGTACATGACGCTACCGTCATTGCCTACCTGCTCAAGCCTTCGCTGTTCAGCGGCCGTGAAGTCAATGTGGTGGTGGATAGCCGTGAAGGCCCGACCTTCGGCCAGACCATCGTCGATTGGTACGACGGCCTGAAACAACCGAAGAACGCGTTCTGGGTTGAAAACGGCGATGCCCAAGGCTTCTTCGATCTGCTGACCGAGCGTCTTGGTCGCCTGAAGTAAGCGGTTTACCGGTCGGCGTTCGTCGGCCGGGTCTTATTCGCGCTCGGGGTCTGGTGCTCCCATGTGATCGGCCGGGTATTTCTCGAATACCTGGCCGATAAATGCCTGCGCGGCCTGAGTCCCCAGTTCCTTGACCAGCAGGTCGATACCGATGATTGCCAACTCCTCCGGGCTGCCCGGGCTATAGGAGCTTTGCCCTTGGGGCCACTTGGCTTTGATGTCGGCGTGGATCGTGACGATGGTCATGGGTGTCTCGCGAGGCTGGAAGGCGGTTGGTGCTGTCTTGCGAGTGGAGTTAACCATTTTGCGCAGCGTTTGGCACTGCTACTTAGGCATGAGGGGAGGGCTGTGCGACACTGTTCGCCTGTTTAATTGCCAGGGCAAACCGCGTGCAGATCGATTTGAACAACCCCGAGAGCCTGACGCTGGAGGCTGTGAAACAGTTGCTGGCCTCCGCCAGTGACAACGTCCACACCCAATTGCGCGTCACCAAAGCCGGCATTGCCTACATCTCTTCGGGTGTGGTGGGCGGTGTTGATATCGACGGCCTGCTGTTTCGTCTCGAAACCTGGGCGGCGGGTTCCGGTTATGTCGGCAACGTCGCAGCCAGCGACGAGGTGTGGGTGATGCAGATTTTCAACGCGCTCAAGCAGAACTGGCCGACGCCGCCGTTTGATTACATCGACATCTACTGAGCGCGTTCATATCTGGTGACGATTGATTCGCAGGCCCCCAGCGTCGACTCAGGCAGACTGGCCCATGGCCAATTGTGACAATTCGGAAACCAATCGGCCAAACCGCGGTCGCACGGTCTCTGCCCATTTTTTCTTAAAGGAGGCTTCATGCCTTGGAAGCTCGCATCATTCGGTACTTTGTTGGCTGCGCTTGTCTTGACGGGTTGCAGCACCCCGGGTACCTCTGAGCCAGCCAAAGACACTGCCGTGACCGATGCTGGTCATAGCCGCTGTGAGGCGAAGGCTGCCGAGTTCGCAATCGGCCAGAAGGCTTCACCGCAATTGCTGGAACAGGCCCGTAGCCGCGCAGGTGCGCAGAACGCACGCATTCTCAAGCCAGACGACATGGTCACCCTGGAATACCGCTCCGATCGCCTGAACCTCAATACCGATGACAACCTGGTGATCAATCGCGTCAATTGCGGCTGATTGCTTAAGCGCTTTTCTCCAGCACATAAAAAACCCCGTCACATGGACGGGGTTTTTTTAGTTCGGCGCAGAATTACTCTGGGCGAACCTGTGCAGCTTGCATACCCTTTTGGCCTTTCTCAGCCACGAAGGAAACGGTTTGGCCTTCTTTCAGGCTTTTGAAACCGTCGCTTTCGATAGCTTTGAAGTGTACGAACAGGTCGTCACCGCCACCTTGAGGAGTGATGAAGCCGAAGCCTTTTTCATCGTTGAACCATTTAACGGTGCCGGTTTGGCGATTAGACATGGTGTATCTCCAAGAAACATATATTTTCAGTAGTGCTGTGCTGCTCAGGCCAACTGGGCACACCGAGCTATCATAGTCGAAATGTTCGACTTGGGAGCCCCCCCAAGGCATTGTTTGCTAATCAATCGTGTTGTGTTTCATGCCTTGGTTGGCTAAAAGCCCCGAACTACGGGGCTTTTAGGCGAAATATCAGTTGGTAAAAAAAGCCGTAAAAGCTGCGTAATTTGTGAGAAATGGCAGTTTTCAGGGCGTTTTTTGGTCCTTTAGCCGGTCTGCCGGGTTGTGAAAATTACTTTTTCTTCACGACTTTGCAGGACGAAATCGCCGCGACAGCTTTGTTTTTCAGCTCGGGGCTCGCGTTCTGGTTGGTCATGAGCTCTTTGATCTCGGCAGTGCTCAATTCGGCATTGATCTTGTCCGCGCCACATTCGCAATGGTCTTTGGCGGTTTTGGCATCAACGCTTTGCTGGGCGGCTGTACTGCAATCCTTGATGAAGCCTTCCCGTGCACCGGCGGGCCAGTTCGACGGGGCTGCGGCGTGCGCACCCAGGGACATGAGGGTCAGGGATGCGGCAAGGGCGAAAGTCGAGGTAAAACGCATAATGAAATGCTCCTGGAGTCATGGACGAACAGTGATTCTCGGTGTGTTTGAGGGCCGCCGTACAGTTCAAGTTCACTTTTGCCCCTAAAAGCCGGGAATTTGCGTTTCGTTAATCGGCGTCGGCACCATGACCGTTCATCTGTGCTAGCATCTTCCGCTTGGCTATTTTCCGGCGCGCCCTATGCCGCCTCGCCAAGGTCTTTTTTGTTTAACTCCAGTCACTCTGGTTCGATTACCGGTTGGCCGAAAGGCTCCTGCCGCTGTAAGGCAGGCGTTCATCCTTGAACGGCCTGGTGTTGGATCTTGTACTGGCTCATCCCAACCCACGTGACCTTTGGTAGGGGTCACCACTAGGAGAGGAGGCGCCATGCCAACTATTACTCTTCCCGACGGCAGTCAACGTTCATTCGATCATTCGGTTTCCGTAGCCGAGGTCGCCGCATCCATTGGTGCCGGCCTGGCCAAGGCCACCGTGGCCGGCAAGGTCGACGGCAAGCTGGTTGACGCCAGCGACCTGATCAGCGGCGATGCCAGCCTGCAAATCATTACGCCCAAGGATCAAGAGGGGCTGGAGATCATTCGCCACTCTTGCGCGCACCTGATTGGCCACGCGGTCAAACAGCTGTACCCAACCGCGAAGATGGTCATCGGCCCGGTCATCGACGAAGGCTTCTATTACGACATCGCCTACGAGCGTCCTTTCACTCCGGACGACCTGGCGGCCATCGAGCAGCGCATGCACGCGCTGATCGAAAAAGATTACGACGTCATCAAGAAAGTCACTCCGCGTGCCGAAGTGATCGATGTGTTCACTGCCCGCGGCGAAGACTACAAGCTGCGCCTGGTGGAAGACATGCCGGACGAGCAGGCCATGGGCCTGTATTACCACGAAGAATACGTCGACATGTGCCGTGGCCCGCACGTGCCGAACACGCGCTTCCTCAAGTCGTTCAAGCTGACCAAGCTGTCCGGTGCCTACTGGCGCGGTGACGCGAAGAACGAACAACTGCAGCGGATCTACGGCACTGCCTGGGCTGATAAGAAGCAGCTGGCGGCCTACATCCAGCGCATCGAAGAAGCCGAAAAACGCGACCATCGCAAGATCGGCAAGCGCCTGAACCTGTTCCACCTCCAGGAAGAAGCGCCGGGCATGGTGTTCTGGCATCCGAACGGCTGGACCCTGTACCAGGTGCTTGAGCAGTACATGCGCAAGGTTCAGCGCGACAACGGCTACCTTGAGATCAAGACGCCGCAAGTTGTTGACCGCAGCCTGTGGGAGAAATCCGGGCACTGGGCCAACTACGCCGACAACATGTTCACCACCCAGTCGGAAAACCGCGACTACGCCATCAAGCCGATGAACTGCCCGTGCCACGTACAGGTGTTCAACCAAGGCCTGAAGAGCTACCGCGAGTTGCCGATGCGCCTGGCCGAGTTCGGTGCCTGCCACCGTAACGAGCCATCGGGTGCACTGCACGGCATTATGCGTGTACGTGGCTTCACTCAGGATGACGCCCACATCTTCTGCACCGAAGAGCAGATGCAGGCCGAGTCCGCTGCGTTCATCAAACTGACCATGGACGTTTATCGCGATTTCGGCTTCACCGAAGTCGAAATGAAGCTGTCCACTCGTCCGGAAAAACGCGTGGGTTCCGACGAGCTGTGGGATCGCGCAGAAGCTGCACTGGCCGCAGCGCTCGACAGTGCGGGGCTTGCATACGACCTGCAGCCGGGCGAGGGCGCGTTCTACGGTCCGAAGATCGAGTTCTCGCTGAAAGATTGCCTTGGTCGCGTCTGGCAGTGTGGTACCCTGCAGCTCGATTTTAACCTGCCGATCCGTCTGGGAGCCGAATACGTCTCCGAAGACAACAGCCGTAAACACCCGGTTATGCTGCACCGGGCGATCCTCGGCTCGTTCGAACGGTTCGTCGGGATCCTGATCGAGCACTACGAGGGTGCATTCCCTGCGTGGCTGGCTCCGACCCAGGCAGTGATCATGAATATCACTGATAAACAGGCAGATTTTGCCGCTGAAGTTGAAAAAACTCTCAATGAAAGCGGATTTCGTGCCAAGTCCGACTTGAGAAATGAAAAGATCGGCTTTAAAATCCGCGAGCATACTTTGCTCAAGGTTCCCTATCTTTTGGTTATCGGAGATCGGGAAGTCGAGATGCAGACTGTCGCTGTGCGTACTCGTGAAGGTGCTGACCTGGGCTCGATGCCCGTCGCCCAGTTCGCTGAGTTCCTCGCGCAAGCGGTTTCCCGGCGTGGTCGCCCAGATTCGGAGTAATTATTATTAAGCGTGAAATGAGACAAGATAAACGAGCTGCACCGAAAGCCCCGATCAACGAGAATATCTCGGCACGCGAGGTTCGGTTAATTGGCGCTGACGGCGAGCAGATTGGCATCGTCTCGATTGATGAAGCGCTTCGTATTGCTGAAGAGTCCAAATTGGACCTGGTGGAAATTTCCGCCGATGCAATCCCACCCGTTTGCCGGGTGATGGACTACGGCAAGTCGATCTTCGAGAAGAAGAAGCAGATTGCCGCGGCGAAGAAGAACCAGAAGCAGATTCAAGTGAAAGAAATCAAGTTTCGTCCAGGGACGGAGGAAGGGGATTACCAGGTAAAACTGCGCAACCTGGTACGTTTCCTGAGTGATGGGGACAGGGCCAAGGTATCCTTGCGATTCCGCGGCCGTGAGATGGCCCACCAGGAGCTGGGGATGGAACTCCTCAAGCGGGTTGAAGCTGACCTGCTCGAGTACGGTTCGGTCGAACAGCATCCTAAGATGGAAGGACGCCAGCTTATTATGGTCATCGCCCCGAAAAAGAAGAAGTAATCAATAGGGCACGGCAGGCCTTCTGATTATGTTTATCAACTGAATGCGGAGTACCGAACATGCCAAAGATGAAAACTAAAAGTGGTGCTGCTAAGCGGTTTCTGAAAACTGCTAACGGTATCAAGCACAAGCACGCTTTCAAGAGCCACATCCTGACTAAAATGTCGACCAAGCGTAAGCGTCAACTGCGCGGTAGCAGCTTGCTGCATCCGTCTGACGTCGCAAAAGTCGAGCGCATGCTGCGCCTTCGTTAATTTTAGTCAAGAATAGAGGAAGTAACTCATGGCTCGTGTAAAGCGTGGCGTCATGGCGCGTAAGCGCCACAAGAAAATTCTGAAACTTGCTAAAGGCTACTACGGCGCGCGTTCACGCGTATTCCGTGTTGCCAAGCAAGCGGTTATCAAGGCTGGCCAATACGCCTACCGTGACCGTCGTCAGAAAAAACGTCAGTTCCGCGCTCTGTGGATCGCTCGTATCAATGCTGGTGCACGTGTTAACGGTCTGTCCTACAGCCGTTTCATCGCTGGCCTGAAAAAAGCGTCCATCGAGATCGACCGTAAGGTTCTGGCTGATCTGGCAGTGAACGAAAAAGCGGCGTTTGCTGCGATTGTCGAGAAAGCTAAAGCCACCTTGGCTTAAGTACCCCCGACAGTCACCCTGGGTCGCTTCCGCGGCCCAAGGTGTTAAACGTCTTAAATAGGGGAAGAGCCTTCAAGCTCTTCCCCTATTTTGTATCTGGAGTCTGTACATGGAAAACCTGGATGCGCTGGTCTCTCAAGCACTAGAGGCTGTGCAACGCGCAGAAGATATCAATGCCCTGGAGCAAATCCGGGTTCACTACCTTGGCAAAAAGGGTGAATTGACTCAGGTGATGAAGACCCTGGGGAATTTGCCGGCTGAAGAGCGTCCGCAAGTCGGTGCGCTGATCAACGTGGCCAAGGAGCGTGTTACAGAGGTTCTCAATGCGCGCAAGGCGTCGCTCGAGGAGGCCGATCTTGCGGCCAAGCTCGCCGCCGAGTCCATTGACGTAACCCTGCCTGGCCGTGGCCAGACCTCGGGCGGCCTGCATCCGATTACCCGGACTCTGGAACGTATCGAGCAGTTCTTCACCCACATCGGCTACGGCATTGCCGAAGGCCCTGAGGTCGAAGACGACTATCACAACTTCGAGGCGCTCAACATCCCAGGCCACCACCCGGCCCGGTCGATGCATGACACCTTCTATTTCAACGCGAACATGCTGCTGCGCACCCATACCTCGCCGGTACAGGTCCGCACCATGGAATCGCAGAAGCCGCCGATCCGCATCGTCTGCCCAGGCCGTGTGTACCGCAGCGACTCCGATATCACCCATTCGCCGATGTTCCACCAGGTCGAAGGCCTGCTGGTTGATCGCGACATCAACTTCGCCGACCTCAAAGGCACCATCGAAGAGTTCCTGCGGGTGTTCTTCGAGAAGGAGCTGGCGGTGCGTTTCCGTCCCTCATTCTTCCCGTTCACCGAGCCATCCGCTGAAGTCGATATGGAATGCGTGATGTGCAGCGGTAAAGGCTGCCGCGTCTGCAAACAGACCGGCTGGCTGGAAGTGATGGGTTGCGGCATGGTTCACCCCAACGTGCTGCGCATGTCCGGGATCGACCCGGAAGAGTTCTCGGGCTTTGCCTTCGGCATGGGCGTCGAGCGTCTGGCCATGCTGCGTTACGGCGTGAACGACTTGCGTCTGTTCTTCGACAACGACTTGCGGTTCCTCGCGCAATTTCGCTAGTCGTAACGGATCTTTAGGAGAGCAGGATGAAATTCAGTGAACAATGGCTGCGTGGCTGGGTAAGCCCGCAGGTAAGTCGCGACGAGCTGGTTGCTCGTCTGTCGATGGCCGGCCTTGAGGTCGATAGTGTGACGCCGGCTGCCGGTGTTTTCAGTGGCGTGGTAGTGGGCGAGGTGCTGAGCACCGAGCAACATCCGGACGCTGACAAGTTGCGTGTGTGCCAGGTCAGCAACGGCGCGGAAACCTTCCAGGTCGTGTGCGGAGCGCCAAACGTGCGCCCGGGCCTGAAAATCCCGTTCGCCATGATCGGTGCCGAACTGCCAGGCGACTTCAAGATCAAGAAGGCCAAGCTGCGTGGCGTTGAGTCCAACGGCATGCTGTGCTCCCAGGCGGAGCTGCAGGTCGGTGAAGGCAATGATGGGCTGATGGAACTGCCGGCCGATGCGCCAGTGGGTCAGGACATCCGTGTTTACCTGGAACTGGAAGACGCCAGCATCGAGGTCGACCTGACCCCGAACCGCGGCGACTGCCTGTCCCTGGCGGGCCTGGCGCGTGAAGTCGGTGCGCTGTACGCCGCGACCGTGACCCGTCCTGTGGTTGCAGCGGTACCTGCAGTGCACGACGAAGTGCGTTCGGTCGAAGTGCTGGCTCCCAACGCCTGCCCGCGTTACCTGGGTCGTGTGATCCGTAACGTCGACCTGTCAAAGCCAACCCCGCTGTGGATGGTTGAGCGCCTGCGTCGTTCCGAAGTACGCAGCATCGATGCTGCCGTCGACATCACCAACTACGTGATGTTGGAACTGGGCCAACCGCTGCACGCCTTCGACCTCGCTGAAATCAATGGCGGCATCCGCGTGCGCATGGCCGAGGAAGGCGAGAAGCTGGTACTGCTCGACGGCCAGGAAGTCAGCCTGCGTGCCGACACCCTGGTGATTGCTGACCATTCCCGCGCCCTGGCGATTGCCGGCGTGATGGGTGGCGAGCACAGCGGCGTGTCCGCAACCACTCGCGACATCTTTCTCGAAAGCGCCTTCTTTGATCAGATCGCCATCGCTGGCAAGGCCCGTTCCTACGGCCTGCACACCGACGCCTCGCACCGCTACGAGCGTGGCGTGGACTGGCAATTGGCCCGTGAAGCCATGGAGCGCGCCACTGGCCTGCTGCTGGAAATCACTGGTGGCGAAGCCGGCCCGATCATCGAAACCGTCAGCGAGCAGCACCTGCCATCGGTTGCACCGATCGCCCTGCGTGCCAAGGCCGTTGAGCAAATGCTCGGCCTGGTGATCGACCCGGTTGAAATCGAGCGCCTGCTGTCGGCACTCGGCCTCGGCATCTCTGCAGGTGAAGCAGGGCAGTGGCACGTAGAAGTGCCAAGCCATCGCTTCGATATCAGCCTGGAAGTCGACCTGATCGAAGAGCTGGCCCGCCTGTACGGCTACAACCGCCTGCCGGTTCGTTACCCGCAAGCGCGCCTGGCGCCGCAGCCGAAAGCTGAAGCCCGAGCACACCTGCCGGAACTGCGTCGCCTGCTGGTTGCCCGTGGTTATCAGGAAGCGGTGACCTACAGCTTCATCGATCCGAAGCAGTTCGAACTGTTCAACCCGGGTGTCGAGCCGCTGTTGCTGGCTAACCCGATCTCCAACGACATGGCCGCCATGCGCTCGTCGCTGTGGCCTGGCTTGGTGAAAGCGCTTTCCCACAACCTGAACCGTCAACAAGATCGTGTGCGCCTGTTCGAAAGCGGCCTGCGTTTTGTCGGTCAGTTGGACGGCCTGAAGCAAGAGCCGATGCTGGCTGGCGTCGTCTGCGGCAGCCGCCTGCCGGAAGGCTGGGCACAAGGTCGCGAGACCGTCGACTTCTTCGACGTCAAGGCGGATGTGGAAGCGGTGCTGGGCTTTGCCGGTGCGCTGGATGCCTTCACTTTCACCCCTGGCAAACACCCGGCGTTGCATCCGGGCCAGACCGCGCGTATCGAACGTGAAGGTCGCCTGGTGGGCTTCGTTGGCGCGATTCACCCCGAACTGTCGAAAACCTTGGGGCTGGACCGTCCAGTCTTCGTTTTTGAGCTAGTCTTGGCTGAAGTGGCCTTGGGCAAAATGCCTGAATTCAGCGAGTTGTCGCGTTTCCCTGAAGTACGACGTGATCTGGCGCTGATTGCCGATCAAGGCGTTGCGGCCAGTGCTGTTCTGGACGTAATCCGTGAAAATGCAGGGGAATGGCTGACAGACCTCAGGCTATTTGACGTTTATCAGGGTAAAGGCATTGATCCGCATAGAAAAAGCCTTGCAGTTGGCTTGACCTGGCAGCATCCATCGCGCACTCTTAATGACGATGAGGTGAATACGACGACACAAAATATCCTCACCTCGCTCGAACAAAGGTTAAACGCCACGTTAAGGAAGTGACGTATGGGGGCTTTGACGAAAGCTGAGATGGCGGAACGTCTGTATGAAGAGCTGGGCCTGAACAAGCGCGAGGCCAAGGAATTGGTCGAGCTGTTCTTTGAAGAAATCAGGCACGCTCTTGAAGACAACGAACAGGTCAAATTGTCCGGTTTCGGCAATTTTGACCTGCGGGACAAACGCCAGCGGCCTGGCCGCAATCCAAAAACGGGAGAAGAAATCCCGATCACGGCTCGCCGTGTGGTCACCTTTCGTCCAGGGCAGAAGTTGAAGGCCCGAGTTGAGGCTTATGCTGGAACCAAGTCATAACGACGAACTGCCCGTCATCCCAGGCAAACGCTACTTCACCATCGGTGAAGTCAGCGAGCTCTGTGCGGTAAAACCGCACGTGCTGCGCTATTGGGAGCAGGAGTTTCCTCAACTCAACCCCGTCAAACGCACCGGGAACCGTCGGTATTATCAGCGCCAGGATGTGCTGATGATCCGACAGATCCGCGCGTTGCTGTACGACCAGGGGTTCACCATCAGCGGCGCGCGCCAGCGTATGTCCGGTGATGAAGCCAAAGACGACACCACCCAATACAAGCAAATGATCCGCCAGATGATCTCCGAACTGGAAGATGTGCTGGTGGTTTTGAAGAAGTAATTCCGGCTTTTAAAATACTTCCACATTTCAAAAGCTTGCGGTATATTCCTGATCGCTTCGTTGCGAAGCGAACCCAGTAAAACGCCTAGTCGGGGCGTAGCGCAGTCCGGTAGCGCACTAGCATGGGGTGCTAGGGGTCGAGTGTTCGAATCACTCCGTCCCGACCATATAATTCAATGACTTAGCCCAAGCGGTAACGCTTGGGCTTTTTCATGCCTGCAAAATTATGCCCTTGCCACAGGCCCATGCCTCACTCACCAAATCCAATAATTGCCTTGGTTTCCAGATACTCCTCAAACCCCTGCACGCCATACTCCCGACCATTCCCTGAGCGCTTGTAGCCACCAAACGGCGCCATCGGATTCCACGCCGGGTAGTTCAGGTGCACTTGCCCCGCACGAATACGCGACGCCACGGCACGTGCCTGCGTCAAGTCGTGGCCCTGAACGTGGGCGCCCAGGCCGTATACCGTGTCGTTGGCGATGGCGACGGCTTCATCCACCGTCTCATACGCAATGATGCACAGCACCGGGCCGAAGATTTCTTCCTGGGCAATGCGCATGGCGCTGTTCACTTCGGAGAAAACCGTGGGGCGGGTATAGAACCCCTTGTCGAAACCCAGCACACGCCCAGGCCCACCGCACACCAGTTTCGCACCCTCGTCGAGGCCTGCCTGGATCATCGCCTGGACGCGGTTGAACTGGGCTTCGTTGGCGATGGGCCCCAACTGCGTGTCTTCCGATTGCGGGTCGCCAACGATGAGTGCATTTGCGGTCGCCGCCGCCAGGGCTTCGACCTCGGCCAAGCGGTTTATTGGCACGATCATGCGGGTCGGCGCGCTGCACGATTGCCCGACGTTGCGAAACGCGGACATGACCCCCAGCGGGACGGCCTTGGCGAAGTCGGCATCGGGCAGCAGCACATTCGGCGACTTGCCCCCCAGTTCCTGGGTGACGCGTTTCACCGTCGGGGCTGCCGCTTGGGCAACCAGCGCGCCTGCGCGGTTGGAGCCGGTGATCGAGATCATGTCGATATCCGGATGTGCCGCCATGGCTGCGCCAACCTGGGCACCGCTTCCATTGACCAGGTTGAACACCCCAGGCGGCAGGCCTGCGTCATGCACCAGTTGTGCAAACAGCAGGGCGCTCAGCGGCGACAGTTCGCTGGGTTTCAAGACCACGGTGCAACCGGCAGCGATGGCCGGGGCGACTTTGGCGGTGATCTGATACAACGGCCAGTTCCACGGCGTGATAAGACCGCAGACGCCTATGGGTTCGCGCTGGATGGCGGTACCGCCTTCCACCGTCTGGAAGCAATAGCTGGACAGCAAGTCACGAGCGACCCGAACGTGTTCGGCCGCCAACGGCACTTGCATCGCCCGAGCGAAGCCGATGGCGGCGCCCATTTCCAGGGAGAGCGCCTGTGCAAGCTGCTCTTTGCGCTCAAGGATAAGCGCGTGGATTTTCCCAAGCACCAACGCCCTGGACGCCGCGGGCGTTGCAGACCAACCGGCAAACGCCGCACGTGCTGCCGCAACGGCACGATCCACATCCTCGGCAGACCCGCTTGCGACCTGTGCAACCACCTCCTCACTGGCCGGGTTGACCACCGGCAAACTGGCGGCAATGGTCGGGGAAACCCAGCTGCCGTCGATGTAAAGCTGCTGAGACGTTTGGTTCGAAACGTGTATGGTCATCCAACTGGCTCCCTGGAGCGGCAATAGGCGCTGCGAACAGCAAGGCCCGGTGTCTCGCTAAGCTAGCAAAAGGTCCCAGCCCGAAGATGCCGTTATTCAACGTTGCAAGGGATAATCTGCTGAATCTGGCAGGCTGACGTTGCGACCTAGCCGATTGCTTGCGTCACCAGCGCAAACTGGTTGATGCCGCCGCTTGATTGCGGGGGCACACCCAAGACCATTCGCGGCGCTTTGTCGACGCATGGCAGCCCCAGGCTTTCCAGCCAGTCGGCCAACCCGCAGGCGGTGGGAATGTCGAAGCGCACGAACTGACCCGGGATCAACCGCAGCAGGTGAGTGATCAACTGTCGGGCCTGTTCCTGATTGTGTGCAACGACAGGACCAATGATATGGCCCCGACCAAATCGGCGGAGCAGGGCGCAACCGTTGAGTTGCCCTTCGACCTCGATGCCAACCACATGCTCGGCAGTGGGCAGCAGGTCGTTGAGTACCTCGGTGCGGTCCAGGCCGCTGCCGGCATTGGCCAGTTCGATCACCGTGGGGTAATCAGCCAGGCTCAATACGCGACAGTGGGCATGCCGGGTCAACGGCATGGGTGCCGGAGCTTGCGCTACGCCCTGATGTTGCTGAATGCGCGCAAAGTCGACGAAGCCCAGGCTGGTGTACAACGGCGCCCCTGACTCGGTTGCATTGAGGATCGGCGTACGTGGGGCCGTAGCGTCCAGGCACAGGTTCATCAGCTGGCGCCCGATGCCTTTGCCCTGGTGTTGCTCGCTCACAATCACCAGGCCGATGGAGGAATAAGCCCCCTGATGGCAGGCGAATGCCACGCCCACTAATTTGCCGTCATGTTCAGCGACAAAGCCTTCGGACGTGCGTTGCACCATCGCCCAATCTTCCTCGCGGTGAGGCCATTTCAGGTGCACGGACAGCGCGTGGGCGG
The DNA here is from genome assembly GCF_052682255.1 of Pseudomonas sp. 32A. NCBI lineage: Bacteria > Pseudomonadati > Pseudomonadota > Gammaproteobacteria > Pseudomonadales > Pseudomonadaceae > Pseudomonas > Pseudomonas sp. 32A. Next base: position 2,065,089 of record NZ_JBQYLY010000001.1, read on the forward strand.
CGGGCATGTCGGCGGCGGTGACTGTCCGATAAACGTAGGCGTGGCTCATATCAGTTTTCCTGTAGTGGGGGCGTTTGCAGGCACCGCAGAGGGTTGGGTAAACCGTCGGATATCGAAGGGGCTGATCAAGGTGCTGGTGCTGCCGGTGCTGATCAGCTCGGCCATGACATCCCCCACGCCGGGGCCAAGCTGGAAGCCGTGCCCACAGAAACCGAAGGCATAAAACAACCCGTCCACGCTGCCGCTCGGGCCCATCACCGGTAGGGAGTCCGGGGTGTAGCTCTCGATACCGCTCCACACGCGGATGATGTTCAGCTTCTCGGCTCCCGGTAACAGTCGCCGCATTTGGCGCATCTGGTTGAGCAGGCTTTCGGGTTTGAAAAACGCCCGTCGGTTGATCATGTCCGGCGTACAGCGGTTGCCGCCGCCGATGATGATGTTGCCGCGCGGGATCTGGCGGAAGTAGATCACCTCTTCCTTGATTTTGGTGAACACACCGATCACGGTCGGCAAGGCGTAGGGCACCGGTTCCGTGACCGACATCTGCGGGCCGTTGGGCTCCAGCGGCACCGGCTCACCAAAGCGCTCGGACAAGCGGGCAGCCCAGGCGCCGGCGGTAATCAACAGCTGCTCGGCGACGAACAGTTGCCCATCGGTGGTGGTGACTTGGAACAAACCATTGACCTTTTCCACGTCGGCGACTTCGGTCTTTTCTTCGATTCGTGCCCCGAGACGCCGGGCTGCACGGGCAAACGCCGGCGCGGCGAGGCGCGGGTTGGCATGACCATCGTGAGGCGCATAGGAGCCGCCTTTCACCTCCGGGCCGAGGAAACCAAAGCGCCGGTGCAGCTCGGCGCCGCGATAGATTTTCAAGTCCAGTTGCGCGGCTTCCGGCGCGGCGGCGTAGGCCTCAAGTTCAGCGATTTCATCTTCGCGGTAGCACACGCGCATGTGGCCACTGGGGATGAACTCCAGGTCGTCATCGATCAGCTCGGGCAGGCGTTTCCACAGCGCCCAAGAACGATTGGCCAGCTCCAGTTGACCCAGGTAGCGGCCCTGGCGACGCACGTTGCCGAAGTTCACACCGCTGGCGTACTGACCGATCTGGTCGCGCTCCAGCAGCGTGACCGAGCAGCCGCGCCGGCGCAGGAAAAACGCCGACGAGGCGCCCATGATGCCGCCCCCGATAATCAGCACCTGGCTTTTCGAACCTGGTTGATTACCAGCCATGGAGGCGGCTCCAGGTGTGCACGTCGCCTTTGGCGTCCACGGCGTGATAGTCCGGGAACTGCGCGCCGGTGGCGCAGGCATGGTTGGGGAGAATGCGCAGCCGGCTGCCGATGGGGAAGCGCGTAACAAGGTCGCCACTGGCGGCGGTGCCCAGGGTGACGACGCCATGTTCCTGATTGGCGCCCGTGACCAGCGCGCCGTCGATCCAGTCGCCGGCTTCGGTACACACTTGGCCGTAACCGAAGTCCTGGCGCTGGCGCTGTGTGCCACGGTCACGGCTCATGGCCATCCAGCCGGCGTCGGTGATTATCCAGCCTTTGTCCGGCTGATGGCCGATCACCGTGGTCAGTACGCTGAGTGCCAACTCGTCGGCCTGACACACGCCAATGTTGCGCATCACCAGGTCAAAGAACACATACACGCCCGCCCGCACTTCGGTGACGCCGTCCAGGTTCAGGGCCGAGAGGGCGGTGGGGGTTGAGCCGATACTGACCTCGGCGCACGCCAGCCCGGTTTCGCGAATGGTGTGGGCGGCGCGTACACAGAGGGCACGTTCCTGTTCGGCCAGTGCTTGCAGGGCTTCAAGGGTGTCCAGCTCGTAACTGGAGCCCGCGTGGGTCATCACCCCCCGCAGGCGCATACCGCCGTCGTTGAGGAGGTGCGCCACCTCAATCAGCACAGGGTCTTGCGGGGCCAGGCCTGAGCGATGGCCGTCGCAATCGATCTCGATCCAGACGTCGAAGCGTTCGTCATGTTGCTGCGCGAACGCGACGATGGCGCGGGCGCCTGAGACGCTGTCGGTGAGCAGGCTCAAGTTGCAGCCTTTGCGCCGCAGGGCCAGGGCCTGAGGCAACTTGCCCGGTGCGATGGCAACGGCGTAGAACACGTCGCTGATGCCTGCGGCGAAACAATGCTCGGCCTCTTTGAGGGTGGAAACCGTGACGCCGCTGGCGCCTGCGTCAATCTGTGCCTGGATCACCGGCAAGCACTTGCTGGTTTTGATGTGCGGGCGCAAACGGACGCCAAGGGTGCCCATGCGCGCTTGCATACGCTGGATGTTGTGCTGCATTCGCGTAAGGTCGATGAGTGCGACAGGTGTGTCTAGGGAGGCAATCTGCAGGGACATGGCGGAACTCGAGTGACTGGGTACAGGCGGCACTCTACTCAGCTGTCCTTAAGTTGTGGTTCAATCATGGCTAATCAATCATTAAGTAAAATTGAATGATTTCCATCGAAGACCTGCGGCTGGCCGTCACCCTTGCGCGCTCTGAATCACTGAGCGCTGCGGCCAGAGCCCTGAACGTCACCCCGCCGGCGCTCTCCATGCGCCTGCGTAAACTGGAGACCTTCCTGGGGCTGACCCTGGCCAATCGCGACGCCCGACGCCTCAGCCTTACGGCAGATGGCGAGCGGTTCTCGCGGGAAAGTGCGCTGCTGCTGGAGCAGCTCGAAGCGCTGCCGGAATCGTTCAGGCAAAAGGATGAAACGCTGGTGGGCACCTTGAGGTTGGCGGCGCCATTTGGCTATGGTCGGCAGCGAATCGCACCGCTGTTGGCGCGTTTTGCCAGGATGCACCCCCAGCTGTGCCTGCACCTGGATTTGCGCGAGACCCCCTGGCCTGATCGTCATGATAGCGATGCGGTGATTCACATCGGCCATCTCAATGACAGCCTGTGGACGGCGCGGTCGCTCACGCCCAACGAGCGCTGGTTATGCGCGAGCCCAGCCTACCTGCAGGCCCACGGTGTGCCGTCATCACCGGATGAACTGGCGTCCCATCGCTGCATTTGCATTCGTGAAAATGATGAGGACGTTACGCTGTGGCACCTGCGCAAGGGGCAGGGCCGCAAGACGCTGCGCGTGGAGCCGGCGTTGCTGAGCAACGATGGCAGCGTTGCCCGGCGATGGGCCGAGCAAGGCTTGGGGTTGGTGCTGCGTTCGCAGTGGGATGTCAGCGACGCCGTTGCCAGCGGCAGCCTGGTGCGCGTGTTGGCAGACTGGAGTTTTGACAGTGCGCCGATCATCCTCCTGGTGCCGTCGCGCAAGCTTCGCAGCCCGCGCGTCCAGGCATTGGTGGCGTTTATGGAAGAGGCGCTGAAAGCCTGATCTGCGCCTTATTTCACGGCGTAGACCTTGCGTACATACACCGTGCTGTTCCAGGCACACGGCGCACCTTTGGCCACGAATACCGTGTCGCCACGGTTGACCGTCACCGCAACCCCCTCGTCGTCTTGCAGCGTGACGCAGCCTTCGAGCAGGTGCATCAATTCATGCAGTTTGTGCGGGCGGCCGTGGCGGGCGTAGGGCGTCGAGTCCCAGATGCCGATGCGCAACTCAGTGACTTCATCATCGAACAGGTTCAACGCGCGGCACTGCGGGGTAGGGCCGATCAGGATCTGTGGCTCGGGCGCGGCGGAGGGATTGAGCATCGTATGCCGGGCGAGCAAGGTCAGGCCCGGGCGCGCCGGAGCATCGGCTTGGTCGACGGCGCAGAACGCCCATTGGCTGCCTGCGCTCGCCTGCACCGTGAGGCGTGTACCACGACCGATCACGGCGCTGCTGCCGACCCCCAGTTCCAATGTCTGTTCTGCACTGCCGAGCACCACATGGCCTGCGTGCACCACCAGTGTTTCGCTGTGGGGGAAGTCTTCGATCACGGCTTCGCCGCTAAAGGTCACCAGCCCTGCGGACACGCCATCGTCGCCCAGCCAGGCGAGTTGGCGGGTGTCGCCGAAGGGGTCCAGCGTGCTCAAGGCGCCGGTATTGAAAGACGTGGCAATTCGGCTGCCGTCGGCGCGAGCCAACAGCAGGATACGGGGAGAGGACATGGGAATGCTCCGGGAGGAAAGTCAGCCGATCGCCTGGGTGATCAGGGCAAAAGGGAGTACGCCGTGGCTGGCCCGGGGCGGCGTGCCCAGTGCCATCTGCGCGACGGTGTCGATGTTCTTCAGGCCGGCGCTTTCGAGCCAGTCGCTGAGGCCGCAGGCGACGGGAATGTCGATGCGGACAAAGGCATCCGGCACCTGGGCCAGCAGTACCGCGATCAAGTGCTTGGCCTGATCGATGTTTTCGGCAACCACCGGGCCAATGCAGCGCCCACGACCAAACGGCCGCAGCAGGGCGAAGCCGCGTAGCTGGCCGTCGCGCTCGATGCCCACCGCGTGTTCCACCTGCAGGTCACGCAGTACTTCGCGGCGGTCCAGGCCACTGGCGGCTTTGGCCAGCGCGAGCAGGTTGGGGTGGTCGTCGGCGTGCAGGGCGCGGCAGGTTTCGCCATCGGCCAGTCCCGGCAGGGCGGGCACCAACGCCTGGCCCTGATGTTGCTGCACTCGCCCAAATTCGACAAACCCCTGGCTGGTATACAGCGGGGCGCCGGCGAGGGTGGCGTTGAGGACCGGCGTGCGCGCATCGCACGCGGCGAGGGCTTTTTCCATCAAGCGACGGCCGATGCCCTGGCCCTGGTAGTCATTGCTGACGATCACCAGGCCGATGGTGGCGTAGTCGCCCTGGGGGCAGGTGAAGGCGCTGCCGATCAGACGCTCGCCATCCATCACCACGAAACCGTCGCTGACACGTTGCAACATGGCCCAGTCTTCCAGGCGGTGAGGCCATTTGAGTTGCACCGACAAGGCATGGGCGGCCGGTAGATCGGCCGCGGTCATCGGGCGGTATACATAAGCAGGGTGTGGCAGGGCGGACATGGCGAGCCTCCATAGAGCGTTTTGTGCAGCACGAGGCTGCTTGTATCCCACCTGTTTTAGAGGCTGGCAAGTGGGTCGGGAATATTCGGCAGATTCCTTGGGCAGTGTGTTGCGCGGCCACAGTTACTACTTAATTGGGGTAGGGGGGCAGCAGCAAATGCCAAGGGTGTTTTTCGAGTACATCTCCATCGCGCGGTCACGGCCATGCAAGCAATCCCGGCCAGCCACACTTTCTGCCGCCTGCACCCCCGTCCTTAAGCCTTTCTGCCCCCAAAAGCCCCCTAAAAGCGCACAAACACAGGCCCTGCCCAAGCCTGGCGCGCACCGCAAAGTCTGCTGAGCCCGGCCACCAAAACGGTGGTTTGTATTGAGCGAAGGTCTTTTTAGACGGCATATGCTGATTTCACAGTGGTGTAATGAACCTGTGCTGCAACGAGGCGGAGCCGCCGCCAGGGCAGTGAACGCTTGTCACACTCAACGAACTTCAGGACCGCACTCCATGAGCTTTCTTCGTCCCAAATTCATTACGTTCGACTGCTACGGTACGCTGACCAACTTTCATATGGGCACCATGACCCGCGAGCTCTTCGCCGATCGCATCACCCCTGAGCAGATGGACCAATTCGTCAAGGACTTCTCCGCCTACCGCCTCGACCAGGTCATGGGCGACTGGCGCCCCTACGACGAAATTCTCAAGACCGCCCTGGCCCGTACCTGCAAGCGCTGGGGTATCGAGTATCGCGAGGAAGGCCAGCTGTATTACGACGCTGTGCCGACCTGGGGCCCCCACGCGGACGTGCCGGCCGGCCTGTCGAAGATTGCCGACAAGATTCCCCTGGTGATCTTCTCCAACGCCAGCGACAGTCAGATCATGTCCAACGTCGACAAGCTCGGCGCGCCATTCCACAAAGTATTCACTGCCGAACAGGCCCAGGCCTACAAGCCGCGCCTGGCCGCCTTCGAATTCATGCTCGATAACCTGGGTTGCGGCCCGGACGACATCTTGCATGTGTCTTCCAGCTTCCGTTATGACCTGATGCCGGCCCATGACATGAAGATCAAAAACAAGGCGTTCGTTGCCCGTGGCCACGAAGTGCCAGGCAATGCGTTTTACGGTTACCAGCAGATCACCGATATCGGTGGGCTGCCAGCGTTGGTCGGTCTGTAACAGCACACCAAGGGGTAAAGCATGGGCAGTGAATCCTATTGGCTCGACACCGCACCGGCGTTCACCGGTGCCCAACTGGGCAGCTTGCCCGGGCAGGTCGATGTGGCGGTGGTCGGTGGTGGCTTCACTGGCCTGGCGGCGGCGCGTGCGTTGGCGAGCAAAGGGGCGAGTGTGGTGGTGCTCGACGCCGGCCGCGTGATCGGTGAGGCCTCGGGGCGCAACGGTGGCCAATGCAACACCGGCGTGGCCCAGGATTATGCCGGGCTGCACGCCAGCCTCGGTGCCGCCAAGGCGCGCGCCTATTACCAGGCCTATGAAAGCGCGGTGCAGACCGTCGTTTCGTTGGTCGAGCAGGAAGGGATTGCCTGCGACCTGGTGCGCAACGGCAAGCTCAAGCTGGCGGCCAAGCCCCTGCATTACGAAGGCCTGGCCCGCACCTGTGAGCTGATCCGCCAGGAGGTGGATGCCGATGTCGCGTTGCTCAGCGCCGAACAGACCCGTGCCGAAGTCAACTCGACCCAGTTCCACGGCGGCTTGCTGCAGCGCAATGGTGTGCAGATGCATGTCGGTCGCTTCGGAATTGGCCTGGCCGAGGCGGCCGCGCGGCGCGGCGCGATGATCTACGAGCACACTGCCGTCAAGGATTGGAAGGCCCAGGCCGGCGGCTATCAGGTCAACACCGCCAAAGGCTCGCTGCACGCCGGGCAAGTGCTGCTGGCCACCGGCGCCTGCCAGCATGGCGACCTCGGTTGGTACCGTCGGCGCATTGTGCCGGTGGGCAGTTTTGTCATCGCCACCGAAGTCTTGCCCCAAGCGCTGATCGATCAGTTGCTGCCACTGCGCCGCGCCTATGTGACCAGCCGCATGATCGGCAACTATTTTCGCCTGACCCCGGACAACCGCCTGCTGTTTGGCGGGCGTGCCCGGTTTGCCATGTCTGACAGCGTCTCCGACGCCAAGAGCGGCAAGGTGCTGCAAGCGGCGATGCTGAATATGTTCCCGCAGTTGGCGCACGTGAAGATCGACTACTGCTGGGGTGGCCTGGTGGACATGACGTCCGACCGCCTGCCCCGCGCCGGCCAGCATGGCGGCGTGTTCCATTCCATGGGCTACAGCGGCCATGGCGTGCAGATGTCGGTGCACATGGGCCAGGTCATGGCCGACGTCATGGCGGGCAACACGGCAGCCAACCCGTGGGGTGAACTGGAATGGCCGGCGATTCCCGGGCATTTCGGCAAACCCTGGTTCCTGCCGTTCGTGGGCGCCTATTACCGTTTCCAGGACTATTTGCACTGAGTTGCCGTTGTTGCGTGACCGTCGTTTGCGTTTCCAGGACGCTCCGGACATCCGTGAGCACTCGATTCTTCCGATTATCGACAGGTAGCCTTGCTATGACTGACAACAAAAACACACCCGAGCTCATCTCCGGCCAGGAAAGCCTGCGGGTGTTCGAAAGTCTCAACCGTGGCATGTCGCGCCGCAATGCCCTGCAAATGCTCGGCGTTGCGGGGGTCGCCGCCGCTGGCGCGGGCAGCCTGTTCGGCGCCGCCGGCAAATTGTTCGCCGATGAAGCGGCCACCGAGGGCAAAGGCAAGCCGGGCGGCAAGATCCGCGTGGCCGGCATGTCCAGCTCCACCGCCGACACCCTCGACCCGGCCAAGGGCGCGCTGTCCACCGACTATGCACGCCACTACATGTTCTACAACGGCCTGACCCGTTTCGATAAGCACCTGGTGCCGCAACTGGAACTGGCTGAGCGCATCGACAATACCGACGCCACGGTGTGGACCATCACCCTGCGCAAAGACGTGACCTTTCACAATGGCAAGGCCCTGACGGCCGCCGACGTGGTGTTCTCCCTGAACCGCCACAAAGACCCGCTTACCGGCTCCAAAGTCATGCCGCTGATGGAGCAGTTCGCCGAGATCAAGGCCAGCGGGCCGAACGAGGTGCAAATTCGCCTTAGCGCGCCCAACGCCGAGTTACCGTCGATCCTCGCCGTGTCGCATTTGTTGATCGTTCCCGAGGGCACCACCGACTTCAACAAAGGCATTGGCACCGGCCCGTTCACTGTCGGTGAGTTCAAGCCGGGTGTGCGCTCGATTGCCGTGCGCAACAAGAACTACTGGAAACCGGGCTTGCCGTACCTCGACGAGATCGAGTTCATTGCCATCGCCGACGAGCCATCGCGGGTCAACGCGTTGCTGTCGGGCGACGTGCACATGATCAACGAGGTCAACCCGCGCTCCACCACGCGCATTGCCGCGAGTACCAAGCACCGGGTCGTGGATGCGCCGTCGGGCAACTACACTGACTTGATCATTCGCCAGGACCAGTTACCCGGCAAAAGCCCGGAATTCACCCAGGCCATGAAGCTGCTGCTCGACCGTGAGCAGGTCAAGTCTGCGGTGTTCCGTGGGTTTGCCGTGGTGGGCAACGACCACCCGATCGCGCCGGGTTCACGTTACTTCAACGCCGACTTGCCGCAGACGGTCTACGACCCGGAAAAAGCCAGGTTCCTGCTGAAGAAAGCCGGCATGGAAAGCATCACTATGCCGGTCATGGCATCGCCAGCCGCCACCGGTTCGGTGGACATCGCCGTGCTGTTGCAGCAATCGGCGAAACAGGCCGGGCTCAAGCTGGACGTGAACCGCCTGCCGAGCGACGGCTACTGGTCCAACCACTGGATGAAGCACCCGTTGAGCTTCGGCAACATCAACCCTCGGCCGAATGCCGACGTGATGTTCTCGCAGTTCTTCCAGTCGAAGGCGCCGTGGAACGAATCCGGCTGGCAGAACGATCAGTTCGACCAGCTGTTGATGCTGGCCCGTGGCGAAACCGATGACGCCAAGCGCGCCAAAATGTATGGCGACATGCAGACCCTGGTGCACGACCACTGCGGTATCGGTGTACCGGTATTTATCAGCAACATCGACGGTGTCGACCAGCGCATCAAAGGCTACGGCACCAACCCGCTGGGCGGTTTCATGGGCTACATGTTTGCCGAGCAGGTGTGGTTGGACGCGTGAGGAGGGCAGTGCGATGAATGGCAATACACTGTGGTTGATCGCCCGGCGTTTCGGCGCCGGGGCCGTGACCTTGTTGATCGTGTCCATGGTCGTGTTCGCGATCACGGCGGTGCTGCCGGGGGACGCGGCGCAGCAATCCCTCGGCCAGTTCGCGACCCCCGAACAGGTGGCGGCACTGCGCCTGAAGCTGGGGCTGGACCAGCCCGGTGTGTTGCGTTACCTGCACTGGTTGATGAGCCTGCTCACCGGCGACCTGGGTGTGTCGGTGTCCAACGCCATGCCGGTGGGTGAACTGATGGCGGGCCGGGTGCCCAACACCCTGATGCTGGCGGGCGCCACGGCGCTGGTCTCGGTGCCGGTGGCACTGGTACTGGGTATTGGCTCGGCGATGGGCCGGGGCGGGCGCATCGACAGCTGCCTGAGCTTTATTACCCTGGCGATGGTCGCGGTGCCGGAGTTTCTGGTGGCAACCCTGGCGGTGCTGATCTTCGCGGTCAACCTCGGCTGGTTGTCGGCGCTGTCTTACGCCAGCGACATCACCTCACCGCTGCAATTCATGCGTACCTATGCCTTGCCGGTGATGACGCTGTGCTGCGTGATCGTCGCGCAAATGGCACGCATGACCCGCGCCGCCGTGATCGACCAGCTCGACAGCCCCTACGTGGAAATGGCCCGACTCAAAGGCGTCAGCCCCATTCGTATTGTGCTGCGCCATGCCCTGCCCAATGCCATCGGGCCGATTGCCAATGCTATCGCCCTCAGCCTGTCCTACCTGTTGGGCGGGGTGGTGATCGTCGAAACCATCTTCAATTATCCCGGCATTGCCAGCTTGATGGTCGATGCCGTGACCAACCGTGACATGGCGCTGGTGCAGGCGTGCACCATGTTGTTCTGCGCGGCCTACCTGGGGTTGGTGCTGATCGCCGACCTGTGCGCAATCCTGTCCAATCCGAGGCTGAGAAACCAATGAACCCGCTCATTGCGAAATCCAAGCCTGTGTCCTCCGCGCTGGCCCTCGCCAAGGTTTCCAGCGGCCCGTCCTGGCTGGGGCTGGTGGGCGCCGTAGTGTGCGTCGCCTGGTTGCTGGTGGCGCTGTTCGGCCCCTGGCTGGCGCCACACCCGGTGGGTGAAGTGGTGTCCGACAACATCTTCGAAGGCTTCAGCCTTACTCATCCGTTCGGCACCGACTACCTGGGGCGCGACATGCTCAGCCGGGTATTGGTGGGCGCGCGATTCACCGTCGGGCTGGCGCTGGTGGCGGCGCTGTTGGCCAGCACCTTCGGCACCGGGTGTGCGCTGCTCTCCGTGGTCTCGCCCAAGTGGCTGGACGAGATCATCAGCCGCATCATGGATGCCTTTATCTCGATCCCAAGCAAAATGCTTGCGCTGATCATGGTCTCGGCATTTGGCTCGTCAGTGACGCTGCTGATCTGCACGGCGGTTATCAGTTACATCCCGGGCTCGTTCCGCGTTGCCCGCAGCATGGCGGTCAATATCGAGGCCCTGGAGTACGTGCAGGTTGCGCGCACTCGCGGCGAAGGCCGGTTGTACGTGGCGTGCATGGAAATCCTGCCGAATATGCTCAACCCGGTATTGACCGACCTGGGCCTGCGTTTCGGCTACATCGTGCTGTTGCTCAGCGGCATGAGTTTTCTCGGCCTCGGTGTGCAACCGCCAGACGCCGACCTCGGCTCGCTGGTGCGCGAAAACATCGGCGGCCTCAATCAGGGCGCGCTGGCCATCATCATTCCGGCGCTGGCCATTGGCACACTGACCATTGGTGTGAATCTGCTGATCGACTACCTGTCATCACGCCGTAGCCGACGCACGGGAGGCCATTGAAATGACCCAATTGATTCGCGTCGAAGACCTGCGTGTCGTTGCTGGAGACGAGCGCGGCGAGGTGGAAATCGTCAAAGGCGTGAGCTTTTCCCTTGAAAAAGGTGAAGTGCTGGCGTTGATCGGTGAGTCCGGCTCGGGCAAGACCACCATCGCCCTGGCGTTGCTCGGCTATGCACGGCGTGGCTGTCGCCTGTCCGGCGGGGTGGTACAGGTCGGTGAACACGACATGCTCGCCTTGAGCGAAAAACAGCTGCAGGGCCTGCGCGGCAATCGCGTGTCCTATATCGCCCAAAGCGCCGCAGCGGCTTTCAACCCGGCCAAGAAACTCATCGACCAAGTGGTGGAAGGCGCGTTGATTCATGGCCTGGGCACCCGGGTCGAGCTGGAAGCCAAGGCCATCGGCTTGTTTCGCGACCTGGCCTTGCCCAATCCCGAGCGCATTGGCCGGCGCTACCCGCACCAGGTCTCCGGCGGGCAACTGCAACGGGTGATGGCGGCGATGGCGCTGATCAGCGACCCGGTGCTGGTCGTACTCGACGAGCCGACCACGGCGCTGGACGTGACCACCCAGATCGACGTGCTGCGCGCCTTCAAACGGGTGGTGCGTGAGCGCGGCGCCACGGCCGTTTACGTGTCCCATGACTTGGCGGTGGTCGCGCAAATGGCCGACCAGATCGTAGTGCTCAATGGCGGGCAGATTCTCGAGCAAAGCGCCACGGCGCCGCTGCTCAAGGCGCCGGCCCACGAGTACACCCGCAGCCTGCTGGCTGCGGCGCGGCCAGACACCACCATCCGCCCGCCCAGCGGGATTGCCGAAGACGTGCCACTGCTGACCATCAGCGGCCTCACCGCCGGTTACGGCAACAAAAACATGCACGGCATGCCGTCAATTCGGGTGCTCGAAGACATCGATCTCACGGTGCGCCGTGGCCAGGCCATCGGCGTGATCGGCGAGTCGGGCTCCGGGAAGTCCACGTTGGCGCGGGTGGTGGCCGGGCTGTTGACCCCGGCCCTCGGCGGCCTGACCTTCGACGGACAACCCTTGGGCGGCAGCCTCGCCGAGCGTAGCCCGGAGCAGTTTCGCCGTATCCAGATGGTGTTCCAGAACGCCGACACCGCGCTCAACCCGATGCACAGCGTGGCGGCCATCCTCAGCCGCCCGCTGAAGATGTATTTCGGCCTCAAGGGCGCTGCCTTGAAGGCGCGCGTCGGTGAGTTGCTGGACTTGGTGCGCCTGCCGCGCACCTTGGCCGAACGTCGTCCCAACGAGCTGTCCGGCGGGCAAAAGCAGCGGGTCAACCTGGCCCGTGCGCTGGCGGCCAAGCCCGACCTGATCCTGTGTGATGAAGTGACCTCGGCCCTCGACACGGTGGTGGGCGCGGCGATCCTCGAACTGCTGCGCGACCTGCGTCAGCAACTGGGGGTGTCGTACCTGTTTATCAGCCATGACATCTCCACCGTGCGTGCGTTGTGCGATGACATTGTGGTGATGTACAGCGGCCACAAGGTGCAGGCCGGCAACCGCCAGTCGTTTGCCGAGCCACCGTTCCACCCCTACACCGACCTGCTGATTCACTCGGTGCCCGAGTTGCGCCAGGGCTGGCTGGAAACCTGCGGCACCACGTGCGAAACGCTGCCAGCGATTGGCGAGCGGGCCAACGTGTCGGAACTGTGCACCTTCCTCAATCGCTGCCCGGTACGCGTTGACGGCCTGTGCAACCGCACTGCGCCGAGTCGCCGAGCCCTCGACAACGGCGGTGAAATCCTTTGCCACCACGACAGCGCCCAGTTGCTGAATACCCAGCGGGGCGTCACCACCACCAGCTTGGGAGCCTATGCATGAAGGGGCGTTTTGTGAGGTTGGCCGAACAGGGCCGGCCGACGGTCAGCCTGACCGTGGATGGTGCAGCCATCGAGGCCTTGCAGGGCGACACCCTGATGGTGGCGCTGTTGACCCAGGGCAACGCGCTGCGCCAGTCGGAATTCGACAGCGGGCGCCGCGCCGGTTTCTGCCTGATGGGCGCGTGCCAGGATTGCTGGGTATGGACCCGCAGCGGCGAACGCCTGCGTGCCTGCTCCAATGAAGTCCGTGACGGACTGGACATCGTTACCACACAACCGGAGGCGACATGGCCACTGCACGGGTAGTTATTGTGGGCGCCGGACCTGCCGGGGTGCGCTGCGCCGAAACCCTGTTGGCGGCGGGTATCAAGCCGATCCTGATTGATGAAAACCGCCGTGACGGTGGCCAGATCTACCGCCGCCAGCCCGACGGGTTCACCCGCGACTACACCACCCTGTACGGCAGCGAGGCCGCCAAGGCCCAGGACCTGCACCAGAGTTTCGATCGCCTGCGCGGTGCCATTGACTACCGCCCCGACACCCTGGTGTGGAACCTGACGCCGGGGCAACTGTGCTGCGTGAGCCAGGGGCGCCATACCACCGTGGAGTATGACGCGCTGATCCTGTGCACCGGCGCCACTGACCGCTTGATGCCCGTCGAGGGTTGGCAATTGGCGGGCACCTATAGCTTGGGCGGGGCGCAGATCGCCTTGAAAAACCAGGCCGTGTCCATCGGCCATCGCGTGGTGTTCATGGGCAGCGGGCCGTTGCTGTACCTGGTTGCCAGCCAGTACGTGAAGGCGGGCGCCGAGGTGGCGGCCGTGCTCGATACCTCGCCACTGAGCCTGCGCCTGAAGGCCATGCCCAAACTATTGGCGCGGCCTGGCCTGCTGTTCACCGGGATCAAGCTGCTGGCGCAACTGTACCGCGCCAAGGTGGCGGTGCACCTGGGGATCAAGCCGCTGCAAGTCATGGGCGACGCCGCCAAGGGTGTGATGGGCGTGCGGTTCACCACGGGCAGTGGTCGGGACGTCACGGTGCAGGCCGATGCCGTTGCGCTGGGTTATCACCTGCGCCCCGAGACGCAATTGGGCGATCTGGCCGGGTGCGCCATGGCGTTTGATCAGGCCTCCAGCCAATGGTGGCTGGCCACCGACGACGCCGGACGCACCTCGGTGAAGGGCGTGTACGCGGCCGGTGACGGTTCGAAGATTCGCGGCGCGGATGCCGCCGAGCACGCCGGGCGCCTGGTGGCGTTGGCACTGCTGGAAGACCTGCAGCAACCGGTGGACACCGGCTTGCGTGATGAACAACAACAGGCCTTGGCAGTGATGGACCAGTTCCGCCTCGGCCTGGCCCAGGCGTTCCCTTGGCCCAGTGAACAGGCCAGGGCCTTGCCAGACAGCGCCATCGTGTGCCGCTGCGAGATGATCAGCGCCGGCGAGTTGCGCCGCACGGTGAAGGAGAAGGGCGCCTGCGAGGTCAATCGCGCCAAGGCGTTCAGCCGCGTGGGCATGGGCCGTTGCCAGGGGCGTTATTGCTCCCAGGCCGGGGCTGAAGTGATCGCCGCCGCTGCCGGCGTGCAGGTCCAAGAGGTGGGTCGCCAGCGCGGCCAGGCGCCGGTCAAACCCTTGTCGATGCTGATCACCGAGGAGGTGCCTTCATGAGTGTACAAAAAGCCGATGTAGTGATTGTCGGTGGCGGCGTGATGGGCTCGGCGACCGCGTTTTTTCTGCGGCGTCGCGGGCTGTCGGTGATCCTGCTGGAGCGCGACCAGATCGGCCAGTACGCCAGTGGCGTCAACTTCGGCAACGTGCGCCGGCAAGGACGCTTCCTTGGTCAACTGGCCCTGGCCAACCGCTCCTGGGCGCTGTGGAAGCGCCTGCCGGAACTGATCGATGATGACCTGGAGTTCATTCCCAGTGGCCACATGCGCGTGTGTTACCGCGAAGACGAAATCGCCGAGCTGGAAGCTTATGCGGCCGCGCCGGAAGCTGAACAGCTGGACCTGAAAATTTATCGCGGTGCCGAGCTGCATCGACGTTTCGGCTTCCTCGGTCCCGACGTCAAGGGCGGCTCCTATGCGCCTCACGATGGCCACGCCAACCCGCGCCTGGCCGCTCCGGCGTTTGCCCGGGCTGCACGACGCCTGGGGGCGCAGATTGAAGAACGCGCTGAAGTCGCCGAGGTGCAGAAGGTCGGCGCCGACTTTCATATCACCACCACCGACGGCCGCCAGTTCCACGCCGCGCAACTGTTGATCACCGCCGGCGCCTGGGGTCAGAAACTCTCGGCGCAGTTCGGCGAACCGGTACCGCTGGAAACCCACGGCCCGCAAATGGCGGTGACCGAGCCGGTGCCCTATGCATTGCCGACGGTGATCGGCGTCTACACCAAGATCCCGGAAGAAGTGATCTACTTCCGCCAGATCCCCCGGGGCAATATCGTCATCGGCGGCGGTTACCGCAGCAAGCCGGACATGCTCAACCGCCGCGCCTATGTGGAACCGCGCAGCATCCTCAACCAGGTCAGCCAGATGCGCCGCCTGCTGCCGGGCGTGGGTAACCTGAATATCATCCGAGTGTGGAGTGGCATCGAAGGCTACCTGCCGGACTCGCTGCCGGTGATGGGCGCCAGCGGCACCGTCGACGGCCTGTTTTATGCGTTCGGTTTTTGCGGCCACGGCTTCCAGCTCGGCCCGGGCGTCGGCGATGTCATGGCCGAACTGCTTGGCACCGGAAGCACCAGTACCCCGATCGAACCGTTCTCCATCACCCGGTTCGCCCCACCTGCCGAGCAACGGAGCCAAGCCTCATGAAACCCCGGGTTCTCGAGATTCTCAAACAGTTGATGGCTTTCGACACCGTGTCGTCGGAGTCGAACATGGCCTTGATTGAATATGTGCGCGACCTGCTGCTGAGCAAGGGCATCGAGTCGCTGATCGTCAAAGACCAGAGCGGCAAGAAGGCCAACCTGTTCGCCAGCACCGGGCCCAAGGAACATCCCGGGGTGTTGCTGTCCGGGCACACCGACGTGGTGCCTGCGGCGGGGCAGGCCTGGACCTTTCCCGCCTTCGCCGCCACCGTGCAGGACGGGCGCATCTATGGGCGCGGCAGTTGCGACATGAAGGGCTTTATCGCCCTGGCCATCGACGCGATGCTGGAGGCCGCCGACCACAGCCTGAACCGCCCGCTGCAACTGGCGCTGTCCCATGACGAAGAGATCGGTTGCGTCGGTGTGCGACGCTTGCTCGACGTGCTGCACCTGGCGCCGGTGCGGCCGTTTCTGTGCGTGATCGGAGAGCCGACCAATATGCAGTTCGTGCTGGGCCACAAGGGCAAGGGCTCTTACCGCACGTATTGCCGGGGCCAGGAGGCCCATTCGTCCCTGGCGCCACGTTCGGTCAATGCAATTCATGTAGCGTGCGACTTTATCGCTGCCCTGCGCGAGAGCCAGCAGCAGCTGCAACGCCACGGCGCGCAGGACAGCGACTACGACGTGCCCTACAGCACCGTGCATGTGGGGCAGATTGTCGGCGGCAAGGCGCTGAATATCGTGCCTAACCTGTGCACCCTGGATTTCGAAGTGCGCAACCTGCCTGCCGACGATCTGGACCAATTCCTGGAGCAGATGCGCGAGCGCGCTGAAGTGATCGTGCGCGAGGCACAGAAGTTGTCCAGCGTGGCGGCCATCGAAATCGAAACCGTCAATGTGTATCCCGGTCTCGACACCCACCCCAGCGTCGAAGCCGTGCGTTTTCTCAAGCAATTCGCCGCGCCAGGCACCGGCACTTCCAAGGTCTCGTTCGGTACCGAGGGCGGTCTGTTCAAGCAGCGCCTGGATGTGCCGGTAGTGGTGTGCGGGCCGGGTTCGATCGAGCAGGCGCACAAGCCCGACGAGTTTATCGAGATCAGCCAGATGGACGCCGGCGAGCGCTTTTTGCAAGGTTTGCTGGGTTCGCTTACGGCCTAGCAGAGCCTGCCGTCCTGGGGGCAATTTCAGCACGGGACGCTGCTTAAGCTGCGCTTTCGGCATCCTGATTCGCGGCACCTCCCTAGACTGGAGCGTGTCTCGGATCAGGACTCGACCATGCTCAAGAATCGCTTGCAAGACCCCAGCCTCCTGGCTGAACTCGCCTATGTGGATGGCCAGTGGATCGCTGCCGACAGCGGCGCCATTCTGGACATCCGCGACCCCGCCACCGGCCATTTGCTCGCTCAAGTTCCGGCCATGGACGGGGTGGATACCCGTCGTGCCATTGAAGCCGCCGAACGTGCCTGGCCCGCCTGGCGTGCACGCCCGGCCGCCGAGCGTGCGGCGCTGCTGGAGCGCTGGTACCAGGCGATGATCGACAACCTTGATGACCTGGCGCTGATCATGACTTGCGAGCAGGGCAAGCCGCTGAACGAAGCCCGCGGCGAAGTGCGCTACGGGGCCGGTTTCGTCAAATGGTTCGCCGAGGAAGCCCGCCGGGTCTACGGCGAAACCATGCCCGCGCCCAGTGGCGACCGCCGCCTGCTGACCCTCAAGCAACCCGTGGGCGTGTGCGCCGCCATTACCCCGTGGAATTTCCCCAACGCGATGATCACCCGCAAATGTGCGCCTGCGCTGGCCGCCGGGTGCCCGATCATCGTCAAACCGTCGGACCTCACGCCACTGTCGGCCCTGGCCCTGGCGGTGCTGGCCGAGCGCGTCGGCATTCCGGCCGGGGTGTTCAATGTGATCACCGGCTTGCCCGCCGGTGTTGGTGAGGAGCTGACCGGCAACCCGGCGGTGCGCAAGATTTCCTTCACCGGCTCCACGGCTGTCGGGCGCCTGTTGATGCGCCAGAGCGCCGAGCACATCAAGCGTCTGAGCCTGGAGCTGGGGGGCAATGCGCCCTTTATCGTGTTCGACGACGCCGACCTGGAACAGGCGGTGGCCGGGGTGATGCTCAGCAAGTTCCGCAATGCCGGGCAAACCTGCGTGTGCGCCAACCGCATCCTGGTACAGGCCGGTATCTACGCGCGTTTCGCCGCACGGCTGGTGGAAGAGGTAGGCAAGCTCAAGGTCGGTAACGGTCTGGAGGAGGGCGTGACCATCGGCCCGCTGATCAACCCGGCGGCGGTGAATAAGGTCGCACGGCATATCGACGATGCTTTGAGCCAGGGCGCGAACCTGTTGTGTGGCGCGATCCCCACGGGTGACAGCCAGTTCGTGCAGCCCACGGTGCTGGGTGACACCCACGCCGGCATGTTGCTGGCCAATGAAGAAACCTTCGGCCCGGTGGCACCGCTGATGCGCTTTACGGATGAAGCCGAGGCGCTGGCCCTGGCCAATGCCACGCCGTATGGCCTGGGCGCCTATTATTTCACCCAGGACTTGCAGCGCTCGTGGCGTTTTGGCGAAGCGTTGGAGTTCGGCATGGTCGGGCTCAACACCGGGATCATCTCCATGGAAGTGGCGCCGTTTGGCGGTATCAAACAATCGGGCCTGGGGCGCGAGGGCAGCAAGTACGGCCTGGACGAATACCTTGAAGTCAAAGCCTTCCATATCGGCGGCTTGAACTGAATTTTTGCGAGGCACGCACCATGAGCAAGGCATTCAGAATCGCCGCGATTGCCGGCGATGGTATCGGCAAGGAAGTGTTGCCCGAAGGGCTGCGGGTACTGCAACAGGCCGCCAGGATCTGGGACCTGAACCTGAGCATCGAAGTGCTCGACTGGGCCCACTGCGATTACTACCTGGAACACGGGCAGATGATGCCCGAGGACTGGTTTGAGCAGCTCAAGGGGTTTGATGCGATCTACTTTGGCGCCGTGGGGTGGCCGGACACAGTCCCGGACCATGTTTCCCTGTGGGGTTCGTTGCTCAAGTTCCGCCGCGACTTCGACCAGTACGTGAACATCCGCCCGGTGCGACTGTTTCCCGGGGTACCGTGCCCACTGGCCGGGCGCGAGCCGGGGGACATCGATTTTGTGGTGATCCGCGAAAATACCGAGGGCGAATATTCCTCGGTGGGCGGCAAGATGTTCGAGGGCACCGAGCATGAATTCGTGCTGCAGGAGTCGGTATTCACCCGGCGCGGCGTCGACCGCATCCTCAAGTTCGCCTTCGACCTGGCCCAGTCCCGCCCGCGCAAGAAACTCACGGCGGCGACCAAGTCCAACGGCATTTCCATCAGCATGCCTTACTGGGATGAGCGCACCGCATTGATGGCCGCCTACTACCCCGAAGTGAGTTGGGACAAGCAGCACATCGACATATTGTGCGCGCGGTTTGTGCTGCAACCGGACCGGTTTGATGTGGTGGTGGCTTCGAACCTGTTCGGCGACATCCTCTCCGACCTCGGGCCGGCGTGCGCCGGGACGATCGGTATTGCGCCGTCGGCCAACCTCGACCCCGAGCGACGCTTTCCGTCGTTGTTCGAGCCGGTGCACGGCTCGGCGCCGGATATTTACGGGCAGAACATTGCGAATCCCATAGCGATGATCTGGTCGGGGGCGTTGATGCTGGATTTCCTTGGCAACGGGGATGAGCGGTATCGGGCGGCCCATGACGGAATCTTGCACGCGATTGAGTCGGTGATTGCCGAGGGCGTGGTGACGCCAGATCTGGGCGGGAAGTGCTCTACTCAGGATGTCGGGCTGGCGATTGCCCAAAGGCTCCCGATCTAAAGCGCGCACGGTCAAAAAAAGTGGGAGCGGGCTTGCTCGCGAATGCAGGGGTTCAGTTGAAATATCTTTGTCTGACACCCCGCATTCGGCTGATTTGGCGCGGGGCACGGTGTCGGAGAGTTACACAGGTTTTCTGTGGGAGCTGTCGAGCTTTAGCGAGGCTGCGATGACGTCGGCACAGTCGACATTGATGGTGCCTGACCCACCGCTATCGCGGCCTCGCTAAGGCTCGACGGCTCCCACATTGGGTCTTGGTCAGTCGCCAAAATGCGGGGTGCCAGCTTGGCCATCTGCGCGCCGGCGCCTAATTGCATCTGTTAGGCAGGTTTTCTGTGGGAGCTGTCGAGCTTTAGCGAGGCTGCGATGACGTCGGCACAGTCGACATTGATGGTGCCTGACCCACCGCCATCGCGGCCTCGCTAAGGCTCGACGGCTCCCACATTGGGTCTTTGTCAGCCGCCAAATTGCGGGGTGTCAGCTTGGCCATCTGCGCGTCGGAGGCTAATTGCATCAGTTACGCAGGTTTTTTGTGGGAGCTGTCGAGCTTTAGCGAGGCTGCGATGACGCCGGCACAGTCGACATTGAGGGTGCCTGACCCACCGCTATCGCGGCCTCGCTGAAGCTCGACGGCTCCCACATTGGGTCTTGGTCAACCGCCAAACTGCGGGGTGCCAGCTTGGCCATCTGCGCGCCGGCGCCTAATTGCATCTGTTAGGCAGGTTTTCTGTGGGAGCTGTCGAGCTTTAGCGAGGCTGCGATGACGTCGGCACAGTCGACATTGATGGTGCCTGACCCACCGCTATCGCGGCCTCGCTAAGGCTCGACGGCTCCCACATTGGGTCTTGGTCAGTCGCCAAATTGCGGGGTGCCAGCTTGGCCATCTGCGCGCCGGCGCCTAATTGCGTCAGTTACTCAGGTTTTCTGTGGGAGCTGTCGAGCTTTAGCGAGGCTGCGATGTGGTCGGCACAGTCGACATTGATGGTGCCTGACCCACCGCTATCGCGGCCTCGCTGAAGCTCGACGGCTCCCACATTGGGTCTTGGTCAACCGCCAAACTGCAGGGTGTCAGCTTGGCCATCTGCACGCCGGCGCCTAATTGCATCAGTTAGGCTGGTTTTCTGTGGGAGCTGTCGAGCTTTAGCGAGGCTGCGATGACGTCGGCACAGGCGGCATTGATGGTGCCTGACCCACCGCCATCGCGGCCTCGCTAAGGCTCGACGGCTCCCACATTGGTTCTTTGTCAGCCGCCAAACTGCAGGGTGTCAGCTTGGTCATCTGCACGCCGGCGCCTAATTGCATCGGTTACACAGGTTTTCTGTGGGAGCTGTCGAGCTTTAGCGAGGCTGCGATGACGTCGGCACAGGCGGCATTGATGGTGCCTGACCCACCGCCATCGCGGCCTCGCTAAGGCTCGACGGCTCCCACATTGGGTCTTGGTCAGTCGCCAAATTGCGGGGTGCCAGCTTGGCCATCTGCGCGCCGGCGCCTAATTGCGTCAGTTACTCAGGTTTTCTGTGGGAGCTGTCGAGCTTTAGCGAGGCTGCGATGTGGTCGGCACAGTCGACATTGATGGTGCCTGACCCACCGCCATCGCGGCCTCGCTAAGGCTCGACGGCTCCCACATTGGTTCTTTGTCAGCCGCCAAACTGCAGGGTGTCAGCTTGGTCATCTGCACGCCGGCGCCTAATTGCATCGGTTACACAGGTTTTCTGTGGGAGCTGTCGAGCTTTCAGCGATCGTTCCCACGTTCTACGTGGGAATGCATCCTGTGACGCTCCGCGTCACCACTGCGCAAGACTTGAACCGTGCGCTGCTCGTTGGACGCAGAGCGTCCGGGGCTGCATTCCCACGCAGAGCGTGGGAACGATCACGTCAAGACAGGTGCTCCCGCATTTGGATCTCCACGCGTCAATAACCCTTGCGCCGATCCACTTCACCCACCATCTGTTCCCCACGTTCATACCGCCGGATATTCTCCAGCAACACCCCAAACGCACTCGTCGGTTGGGTCATCGCTGCGATATGGGGCGTCAGCACAATCTGCGGGTGATCCCAGAATGGATGATTCGCCGGCGCGGGTTCCTCCTGCAGCACATCCAGCACCGCGCCGCTCAGTTGCCCACTGCCCAATGCCTCCAGCAAGTCTTCCTCCACCAGGTGCCCGCCACGCCCCATGTTGATCAGCGCCGCCCCACGCGGTAACTGCGCAAACAGCTGGCGGTCGAGAATGCCTTGGGTCTGCTCGGTCAACGGCAGCACACACAACAGAATGTCGCACTGGCTGAGAAACGTCGGCAGTTGGTGTTCACCGGCGTAGCAGTCCACACCTGGCAACTGATGAGCACTGCGCGCCCAGCCCGACAGCGCAAACCCCAACGGCGCCAACGTTGCCAGAATCTGCTGGGCCTGGGTGCCCAGGCCCATCACGCCGACCCTGCGATTCACGGCCGGCTGCAATAGGTGCGCCTGCCAGCAACGCGCTGCTTGCTGCTGGCGATAGCGCAACATATCGCGGTGCAGGCTGAGCACCGCCCAACTGGCGTACTCGCACATGCCGCGGGTGATGCCGGGGTCGAGCAGGCGCACCACGGGCAGGTCGGGCGGCAGGCGGGAGAGGTCCAGTTGGTCGACCCCGGCCGACAAGGCAAACAGCACTTTCAGGTTGGGCAGTACTTGCATGAGGTTGTCGGGCGCCTGCCAGGCGGCCAGGTAGTCCACCTCTTCGGCATTACCGATGTCGGGCCAGGCGCGCCATTCGATCTGCGGCGCGTGTTCGGCGAACAGTGCCTGCCAATGTTGGCCGCGCACCGGGTCAGCTTTGTAGAGCAAGGCCATGGGCATTTCCTGCAGGGTTCGGGTAGCCCTCATCATCCCCCAAGCCCGGCGCAGGATCTGTTGAAAGGTGGGGGCAAAACAGTCGATCCGAATTTCTCACGGGCCAAGTTCGGCGTAGTTGGTTGCCCGCAAGCCTTACTCTGAACCGCATCGCAACCACTTTCCGGTTGCTGCATTCACGATGGGAACTGCCATGAATAGCAAGGTCGACGAAACCCCTCATTTGCTGCGTCAGCGCGATCAATTCGTTCCCCGTGGCCTGGTGACCGCTCACCCGTTGGTGATCGACCGTGCCCAGGGCGCCGAGTTGTGGGACGTGGATGGCAAGCGTTACCTGGACTTCGTCGGCGGGATCGGCGTGCTGAACATCGGGCATAACCATCCCAAGGTGGTGGCTGCGGTGCAGGCCCAGTTGCAGAAGGTCTCCCACGCCTGCTTCCAGGTGGTGGCCTACCAGCCTTACCTCGACCTGGCACAGCGGCTGTGCGAAATGGTCGGCGGGCAGGAAGCCTATAAGGCCGCGTTTTTCACCTCCGGCGCCGAGGCCGTGGAAAATGCGGTGAAGATTGCCCGCGCCCACACCAATCGTTCGGCGGTGATCGCCTTTCGGGGCGGCTTCCATGGTCGCACGCTGCTTGGCACCACGCTGACCGGTATGAGCCAACCCTACAAACAGAACTTCGGGCCGTTTGCACCGGAGGTGTTCCACACGCCGTATCCGAATGCGTATCGCGGGGTGACCAGCGAGCTGGCACTCAAAGCCCTGGATGAACTGCTGGCGACCCAAGTGGCGCCGGAGAGGATCGCGGCAATCATCATCGAGCCGGTGCAGGGCGACGGCGGTTTCCTTGCCGCGCCTGCGGAGTTTCTCCAGGCGCTGCGTGCGTTGGCTGACAAGCACGGCATCGTGTTGATCCTGGATGAGATCCAGACCGGTTTTGGCCGTACCGGGACCTGGTTCGGCTTCCAACACGCCGGCATCCAGCCAGACCTGGTCACCGTGGCCAAGAGCCTGGCCGGCGGCTTGCCATTGTCCGGTGTGGTCGGCAAGGCGCACATCATGGATGCGCCGTTGCCCGGCGGCCTGGGCGGCACCTACGGCGGTAATGCGTTGGCGTGCGCGGCGGCGCTGGCGGTGATCAGCGCGTTCGAGCAGGAGCAATTGCTCGAACGCGGCCAACGGCTGGGCGAACGCCTGCGCCAGGGCCTGCTCGGTTTGCAGGCGCGCTACCCGCGTATCGGCGATGTGCGCGGCACCGGCTTCATGTTGGCGATCGAACTGATTCAGGATGACCCGGCGCGCACGCCGGACGCCGACCTCAACCAACGGCTGATCGATGAAGCCCGCGCCGGCGGGTTGCTGGTGATCAAATGCGGCGTGCATCGCAACGTGCTGCGCTTTCTCGCGCCGCTGGTGACGACCGAGGCCCAGGTCGACGAAGCCTTGCAGATACTCGACGGCGCTTTGGCACGGGTCTTGAACTGAGCCTGTGCTTGTTCAGGGTGGACTGCATCATTGGAGACTTGACCCCACATGGGACTGACAGATTATCGAGCGTTGCTGATCGATTGCGATGAAGTGCTGGTGGACCGCGACTCGGGTGTGTTGGCCGCCTTGCAGCCGCTGCTCGACAGCCGTGGCGGGCAACCGCCCAGGGAGCAGGTACTGGCCGAGTACAACACGGTGGTCGCGAATCTCTACCCGCGCTTCGCCGAGTTGGGCTTCAGTGGCCTGCTGTGTTTCGCCCACCGCCAACTCGCCGAACGCTGGGGGCTCCACGCCAGTTGGGAGGAGGGCATGAGCTTTGCCCGCAGCGCCGGCAGTTGGGCGCTGTTCGAGGATGCGCCGGGGGCTATGCTGTATTTGCGCAAGTTCTATCGGTTACTGGTGCGTGGCGACCGTGACGCGGAGGATCGTGGTGTGTTGTGTGAGCGGCTGGGTATTGCACCGGAAGATTTCATTTCCCTGGCCGATGACCTGCAATGGCTCAGCGCGCAAGCGGAGGATGTGCAACCGGTGCTGCATGTGACACGACCGTCGGTCGCGGCGCACGGGGTGCTGGACCGCTGTTTGATCGGCCGCCAGCGGCCCCGGAAGCCTTCGCCGTGCGCAGCGGAGTACTGTATCAGCAGCATGGCGGATCTGGTGGCTCAGCATCAGCTGTCTTTACGGCGCTGATTTTGCTAGAAGATTGTCTTACAAGCGGCAGTCAAGAGGTACGTAATGGAAGGGCAAGTGAAGCTGGACCGGATCGATATCAGTATTCTGGTTGAACTGCAAAAGGACGGCCGGATGACCAATGTCAGTCTCGCCGACGCCGTGGGCTTGTCTGCCAGCCCGTGTTTGCAACGGGTCAAGCGGTTGGAGTCAGCGGGGTATATCTCCAGCTACAAGGCGCACTTGAACCTGGCCAAGATTACCGATTCGGTCACGGTGTTCACCGAGATCACCCTCAGCGACCATAAGCGCGAAGACTTCGCCAAGTTCGAATCCAATATCCGCCTGGTAGACGAAGTGCTCGAATGCCACCTGATCAGTGGTGGTTACGACTACCTGGTGCGCTTCATGACCCGCAGCATCCAGCATTACCAGGAAGTGGTGGAGAGCCTGCTGGACAAGAACATTGGTATCTCCAAGTACTTCAGCTATATCGTCATCAAGTCGCCGGTGCTCAAGGACGGCGTGCCCCTGCGTAAACTGCTGCGCCATTGAAGTCGCCTGCACTGCTGATGAAGAGGCGGTGTGGGGGGATTGGCGTTGTACCTGAAATGGACACGTCCGTGCCTCGATGCTTCAAGCGTCAGCCAACTGAAACCGATAACCCACCCCATACAATGATTCGATGGGCGTCTCCCCAGGGCACGCCTGCTCCAGCTTGCGCCGCAGATTGCGAATATGGCTGTCCACCGTGCGGTCGGTGACCACGCGGTGGTCGGAGTAGATTTTGTCGAGCAGTTGGTCACGGGAAAATACCCGCCCAGCGGAACGTGCGAAGGTGCTGAGCAGCCTCAGCTCCAGGGGCGTGAGGTCAAGTGCGACACCGTCGAGTGAGGCGCGATACTGCGTTTCGTCGATCACCAATCGCTGCCGCGTACTGACCAGCAATTGGGGGCCACGCCGCAGGATGGCCTTGACCCTGGCAACCACTTCGCGGGGGCTGAAAGGCTTGCAGATGTAGTCGTCGGCGCCCAGGTCCAGACCCAGCAGGCGGTCCACTTCTTCGACGCGGGCGGTGATCATGACGATGGGGACCGAGCTGAACTCGCGTAGGTCCTGGCACACTTGCATACCGTCACGCCCAGGCAGCATCAGGTCGAGCAGGATCAGGCGCGGTGCCTGGGCGCGCACGGTTGGCACCACCTGCAAACCGTTGTCGAGGCACAAGGTCGGGTAGCCTGCGGCGATCAGATAATCCTGCATCAATGCGGCCAGCTTCGGTTCGTCTTCAACGATCAGGATCGGGCTTGCGTCGCTCATGGGTCAGATATTCCTTGGCAGGCGGAGGGTCAGCCAAAGGCCTCCGAGGGGGGAGTGAGCGGCGCTGAGGCCGCCGCCGTGGGCGAGGGCGATGCTTTGACAAATCGCCAGCCCCAGGCCGGCCCCGCCACTGGCACGGTTGCGCGACGACTCGCCGCGATAGAAGCGCTCGAACAGGCGCGGCAACTGCTCGGCCGAAACCCCAGGGCCTGAGTCTAGGAAGTCGATGCACACATCGGCGTGATCCGGGAAAGCACGGATGCGTATGACGCCCTCCGGATCGGTATAGCGCACCGCGTTTTCCAACAGGTTGGAAAACAATTGCTTCAAACGATTGGCGTCGGCCAACATTTCCAGGGGCTCAGGCGGCAGGTCCAGTTCGATGCGCAAGTGGCGTGCGGTCAAGCGTTCCTGGAACATCGATACGCTGCTTTTCAGCAGTTGATCCAGCGCACACGAGTGCTTGCGATAGGTCAGCGCGCCCACATCCGCCAGCGAAAGCTCATAGAGGTCATCCACCAGTTTGCTGAGCATGCTGACCTCACCTTGCAAGGACTTCATCGAGCCTTGGTTCAGGGTGCGTACACCGTCTTCGATGGCTTCCAGCTCGCCGCGCAATACCGACAGCGGGGTGCGCAACTCGTGGGACACGTCGGCCATGAATTCGCGACGCATCTGCTCATTGCGCTCCAGGGTGTAGGCGAGCTGGTTGAAGTCACGGGCCAATTGGCCTACCTCGTCATTGGAGGCCACTGCCACCCGACTGCTGTAATCGCCGCTGGCCAGGCGGTGAGTCGCCGCAGCCACCCGCTTGACCGGTTCCAACAGTGTGCGGGCGATCCACCAGGCAATCAGCATTGCCAGCAACAGCGAAAAGGCGCCCATGACCAGGCTGGTGCGTAACTGATATTGCTGGAACCGTTCGCCGCCGGCTTCGGTCACGCTCTGGAACGGGGTCACGGCCAGCCAGCCAACGGTTTCACCGGCCACGACAATCGGGCGTAACAGGGCGTCGTTACCGATATCCGGGTAACCGTTCACGCGTTTCTTGTGTTTATCCAGCAAGGCGATGCGAAACAGGGCGCCCGTCAGGTCCGAGGCCAGGGGCGTGCGCAAGTCGTTCTTCGCCGGATCTTCACCGAGTTCGGGCCGCATGATGTCGAACCAACGGTCCGGCTGGTTGCGCAGGAATTCCCAATTGCCTTCCCGCGCGTAGGCACTGGCCAGGCGCGGCAGCACCGGCGCCATGCGGTCCAGTGCCTGTTCATTGAGATAGCCGAGAAAGCCCCGCCCAAAACTCCAGCTGGTCGCCAAGCCCATGCTCAGGATGACCAGCAGCACGCCGGCCAGTACCGCAATAAACAGCTTGGTGGAGATACTCAACTTCATGGAGGTGGGCCGTCAGGAATGGATTGGACCATTTAGGCCCTGGCGAACAAAAGATTCAACCCGGCCGGGCAATCTTCAATTTTCCTGCACATTTGCCTCGCAGGATGGCGCTGACTCAAGCCATCCCGTCTTGCAGAGGCAGCTATGTCGACGAAAATAATCGCCAAATTCCTGGTCACCGCCGCGGTGCTCCTGTCCTTGATCACTCTGGTCATGCTGGGCGGCTGCTTCGGCGGCGAGCAAGCACCTGCTGCGATCACCCCCAAAGTCTCGGTGATCAGCATAAAACCCCAGAGCCAAGTGCTGACCACCGAGCTTGCGGGCCGCACCCAGGCCTTTATGGTGGCGCAGATTCGTCCGCAGGTCAGCGGCATCGTCCAGCAGCGGTTGTTTGTCGAGGGGGCGGATATCAAGGTCGGGCAAGCGCTGTACCAATTGGATGCGGCGTCCTATACCGCAGCCCTGGCGCAGTCCAGGGCGAGTCTGGCCAAGTACCGCGCCACGCTTAAGTCGGCGCAGGCCACTGCTAAACGCGACGCCGAACTGGTGAAAATCAATGCCATCAGTCAACAGGATAATGAGGACGCGCAGGCGACCTTGCTGACCGCCGCTGCCGACGTGCAAGTTGCCGAGGCAGAAGTCGAAACCGCACGGATCAACCTGGCCTACACGCGTATTACCTCGCCGGTCAGCGGACGGATTGAAACCTCCACCGTGACCCCAGGGGCGCTGGTGGTGGCCAATCAGGACAGCGCATTGACCACGGTGCAGCAACTCGATCCGATCTACGTGGATGTCACCCAGTCGACTACGCAATTGCTGCGGCTCAAGCGTGACCTGGCCAGCGGCGCCTTGCAGTCCAATGGCGAAGGGCAGGCCCGGGTCAGCCTGAAACTGGACGATGGCACCACCTACAACCAAGAGGGCCGGCTCAAGGTCAGCGGTGTGAGTGTCAGCGAGGGCACGGGCACCGTCACCCTGCGTGCTGAATTCGCCAACCCGGACCACCTGCTGCTACCGGGCATGTACGTACGTGCGGTGCTGGAACAGGCGCGCGATGACCAGGCCATTCTGGTGCCGCAGAAAGCGGTAAACCGCAGCGCCAGTGGTGTGACCACCGCGTTGCTGGTGGTCGACGGCAAGGTCGAACAACGTGAGCTGACCATCGATCGCGCGGTGGGGAATCAGTGGTGGGTCACGGCAGGCCTGCAGGCGGGTGACCAGTTGATCGTCGAAGGCGGGCAAAAAGTCCGTGCCGGCGCCGCCGTTCAAGTGCAGGACGCCAGTGCTCAGGCGGCCACACCCCTCACCCCCGCGAAGGAGGGTTGAACGTGGCGCATTTTTTTATTGATCGACCGATTTTCGCCTGGGTGATCGCCATCGTGATCATGCTCGGTGGCAGCCTGTCCATCAACCAGTTACCGCTGGAGCAATACCCGGACATCGCACCGCCCACGGTCAAGATTTCCGCCACCTACATCGGGGCTTCGGCCAAGACCGTGGAAGACTCGGTGACCCAGGTCATCGAACAGCAGATGAAAGGCCTGGATAACCTGACCTATATGTCGGCCACCAGCAGTTCGGCCGGCAGCGCCAGCATCAGTTTGACCTTTACCGCCGGGACCGACCCGGATGTTGCCCAGATGCAGGTACAGAACAAGCTGCAACAAGCCGAATCGCGATTGCCGCAGTCGGTACAAAGCCAGGGTCTGACCGTGACCAAGGGCGGCTCGGACTTCTTGATGATCGTCGCCCTGGCATCGGATGACCCCAGTGTCACCGGCACCCAGATCGGCGACTACATTTCCACCACCTTGCTGGACTCCATCAGCCGAATAGACGGCGTGGGCGATGTGCAGACGTTGGGATCGGGCTACGCCATGCGCATCTGGCTGGATCCCGCCCTGTTGGAAAAGTACGCGTTGATGCCTTCGGACATCAGCAGTGCCCTGGAAGCGCAGAACACTGAAGTTTCCGCGGGGCAGCTCGGCGCGTTGCCGGCGATCAAGGGGCAACAGTTGAACGCCACGATCAGCGCCCGCAGCAAACTGCAGACCGTCGAAGAGTTTCGCAATGTCGTCGTCAAGTCCAGCAGTGATGGGGCTGTCGTTCTGCTGGGCGACGTCGCGACCCTGGAGTTGGGCAGTGAAAGCTACGACATCAGTTCTGCCCTCAACGGCAAACCCGCCGCAGCCATGGGGGTGCAACTGGCGGCTGGTGCCAATGCGCTGAATGTCGGCGAGGCGGTCAAGGCCAAGCTTAAAGAGATGGAACCGTTCTACCCGATGGAAATGCAGCTTAAAAACGTGATTGCCTACGACACCACGCCGTTTGTCAGCCTGTCCATCGAGGAAGTGGTCAAGGCCCTGGGCGAGGCCATCGTGCTGGTGGTGTTGATCATGTTCCTGTTCCTGCAAAGCCTGCGGGCAACGCTGATACCGGCGATTACCGTGCCGGTGGTGCTGTTGGGCACGTTCGGTGTGCTGGCGCTGTTCGGCTATTCGATCAACACCTTGACCATGTTTGCCATGGTCCTGGCGATCGGTTTGCTGGTGGACGACGCCATTGTGGTGGTGGAAAACGTCGAGCGGTTGATGGGCGAGGGGCTGTCGCCCGTGGCTGCCACGCGGCAATCGATGAGTGAAATCAGTAGCGCACTGGTCGGTATCACCCTGGTGCTGAGCGCAGTGTTTATTCCCATGGCGTTTTTCGGTGGTTCCACCGGGATTATCTATCGGCAGTTTTCGGTGACCATTGTCTCGGCCATGGTCCTGTCGGTGTTGGTGGCGATGACCCTGACACCCGCGCTCTGCGCGTCGTTGCTCAAGGCGCGCGGCGGCCAGGCGCATACGGCTCAGCGCGGGTTCTTCGGCTGGTTCAACCGCACCTTTGAACGTGCCAGTGCCGGTTATGAGCGCTGGGTAGGGGCGGTGTTGCGGCGTTGGGCGCGCAGTCTGCTGATCTACGGCGTGGTGCTGGTGGTCATGGCGGTGGGGTACGTGAGCCTGGCCACGTCGTTCCTGCCGGATGAAGACCAGGGGATCCTCCTGGCACAGATCCAGTTACCGGTCGGCGCGACGGACAGCCGCACACAGGCCGTGATCAAACAGTTCGAAGACTACATCCTGAAACAGCCCGAAGTCGAAGCGATGATCAGCATCAGCGGGCTGGGCATGGGCGGCAATAGCCAGAATACCGCGCGGGCGTTTATCCGCCTCAAGGACTGGACCGAGCGTGGTGGCACCGGCCAGGATGCGGCCGCCATTGCTCAGCGGGCGACCATGGCGCTGTCGAGCATCGGTGACGCGGATGCTTTCGTCATGCAGCCTCCGACCGTGCGCGGCCTGGGCCAGAGCTCGGGGTTCGACCTGCAACTCAAGGACCTCGGTGGCCTGGGCCATGATGCATTAGTGGCGGCCCGCGAGCAGTTCCTGGAGCTGGCCAGAAAAGATCCACGCCTGCTCGGAGTGCGCAGCAACGGCCTGGACGATGCGCCGCAGCTCAAGGTCAGCATTGACGACCGCAAGGCGGGGGCCTTGAGCTTGAGTACCAGTGACATCAACACCACATTGTCGACGGCGCTTGGCGGTACTTACGTAAACGACTTCCTCAACCAGGGCCGGGTGAAAAAAGTCTATGTACAGGGCCAGGCAAACTCGCGCATGCAGGCGGCGGACCTTGATCACTGGTTTGTGCGCAACAGCAACAATGAAATGGTGCCGTTCTCGTCCTTTGCCAGCAGTTCCTGGAGCTATGGCTCGCCATTGCTGGAGCGCTACAACGGCAGCGCCTCCCTGGAAATCGTGGGTGATCCGGCGCCAGGGGTGAGCTCCGGGGATGCGATGAACGCGGTGGAAGCGATTGTCCGGCAATTGCCCCAGGGTATCGGCTACGAGTGGACCGGGCAGTCCTATCAACTGCGCCTGTCGGGATCCCAGGCGCCGCTGCTCTACGGCATCTCCGTGTTGTTTGTATTCCTGTGCCTGGCCGCGCTCTATGAGAGTTGGTCGGTGCCGTTTTCGGTGATCCTGGTGGTGCCCCTGGGGGTGATCGGTGCAGTGCTGGCGACCCGTGTCGCCGGGTTGAGCAACGACGTGTATTTCCAGGTCGGGCTGTTGACCACCGTGGGCCTGGCCGCGAAAAACGCGATCCTGATCGTTGAATTTGCCAAGCACTTGCAAGAGCAGGGCAACAGCGTGATCGACGCGACGTTGATCGCCGTGCGCCAACGCCTGCGGCCGATCCTGATGACGTCCCTGGCGTTCATGTTCGGCGTGTTGCCGTTGGCCTTGAGTACGGGCGCAGGCTCCGCCGGGCGCCAGGCCATCGGGACCGGGGTGCTGGGCGGCATGTTCAGCGCGACGGTGCTGGGAATTTTCTTTGTGCCGCTGTTTTTCGTGCTGATCCGCCGCCGTTTTGGCCGCGTGCACAGCGCTAACCAATCTGCCCCGACAGGTGATGCATGATCAAGTCACACTGGCCGTTGCTGGCCGCCCTGGTCCTGGGCGGCTGCGTCAACCTGGCACCGCAGTATGAGCGTCCCGATGCACCGGTGTCCGAGCAATGGCTGCCAGCAGCCAGCCTGCCAAAAGGGCAGGCTGGGGTTGATATCAAATGGCAGCAGTTCTTTACCGACAGCCGCCTGGCGCAGTTGCAGGCGTTGGCGCTGGCCAATAACCGCGACTTGCGTTTGGCCAGCCTGAACGTTGAGAAGGCCCAGGCGCAGTACCGCATCAAGCGTGCAGACCTGTTTCCCACTATCGACGCGAGCGTCAGCGGCACCCATAGCCGTACACCGGGGGCGCTGTCCAACTCCGGCGCGGCGGCCACCACTCACGATTACAGCGCTCAATTGGGGCTGAGCAGTTATGAGCTGGACGTGTTTGGCCGGGTTCGCAACCTCCGGGATGAGGCGCTGGAAGACTACCTGGCGCTGACGGAAACCCGGCGCAGCACGCAAATCAGTCTGGTGGCCGAAGTGGCCACGGCCTGGCTGACCCTGGCCGCCGACAACGAACGGCTGCTGCTGGCCCAGGAAACCTTGACCAGCCAGTTGGCCACCTACGACCTGACCCGGCGCAGCTACACCTTGGGCGGCTCCTCCGCGTTGTCCGTGGCGCAAGCCCAGACCACGGTCGAGTCGGCACGGGGCGATGTGGCGTCCTACGAGAGCCAGA
This sequence comes from Pseudomonas sp. 32A, assembly GCF_052682255.1. Lineage (NCBI taxonomy): Bacteria > Pseudomonadati > Pseudomonadota > Gammaproteobacteria > Pseudomonadales > Pseudomonadaceae > Pseudomonas > Pseudomonas sp. 32A. The sequence goes on from NZ_JBQYLY010000001.1 coordinate 2,097,436, forward strand.
TCCTGCAGGACCGCAATGCCTTGCGCCTGTTGGTCGGCAGTGATGTGCCCGAGGCGCTCTTGCCGGGGACGCACCTGGAGTCGGCGGCGGTGCTGGTGGAGATTCCGGCGGGCCTGCCCTCCAGCTTGCTGCAACAACGCCCGGACGTGCTCTCGGCCGAACATACGCTCAAGTCTGCCAACCTCGATATTGGCGCGGCCCGTGCGGCGTTTTACCCGAGCATCAGCCTGACCGCCAACGCCGGCTCGTCCAGTGCGGCATTGGCCGGCCTGTTCAAGTCCGGCAGCGGTGCCTGGACCTTTGCCCCGAGCATCAGCGTGCCGATTTTTGACGGTGGGAGTAACCGCGCGACCCTGGATTCGGCCAAGGTAGAACGCGAGATTCAGGTGCAGACCTATCAGCAAACCCTGCAGACCGCATTCCGCGAAGTGGCCGATGCGTTGGCGGTGCGCAGCACCCTGGATCGCCGTATCGCCGCGCAACAGGCGCTGACCGACGCCAGCCGCAAAAGCTTCGAACTCTCGGATGCCTTGTATCGGGGTGGGTCGCAAAGCTACCTCGAAGCGCTGGATGCGCAACGCTCGCTCTACAGCGCACAGCAGGACCTGATCACGCTGCGCCTGACCGAGCAGAGTAACCGCATCACGTTGTACAAAGTGCTGGGGGGCGGTTGGAATTAATGGCCCTGCCACGTGCACACATCACCGCAGCGAAGGAACGGCTTGCGCGCATCAAATCAGATGACTTCTTTCAGTGGGGAATAACCATGTGTGCCTTTCGTTCCAGTGTAAGCCGTTGCGTCCAGGTGCTTGCCTGCGCCTGTTTCATCACGCTTTCACCGCCTTCCCGTGCGGATTCCGACGCAGATCCGTGGGAAGGTATCAACCGCCCGGTTTTCTCATTCAACGACACGTTGGATACCTATGCACTGAAACCACTCGCCCAAGCCTATCAATTCGTCACTCCCCGGGTTGCTCAAGACGGCATTCATCATTTTTTCAATAATCTGGGGGAGGTCAAAAATCTGTCCAACAACTTACTTCAAGCCAAGTTTCATAGTGCCGGCGTGGATACGAGTCGTTTTTTGCTCAACAGCACGATTGGCCTGGCGGGGGTGTTTGACGTCGCGACGCCCATGGGGCTGCAACGCAGTGACGAAGACTTCGGTCAAACCCTCGGTTACTGGGGGGTAAGTAGCGGCCCTTACCTGGTACTGCCGCTCCTGGGGCCGAGCACACTGCGCGATGCGCCCGCCATCCTTCCCGATGCCTACGCCAATCCGGTTCGCTACATCGGCGACGTTCCTACCCGTAATAGCCTTTACGGCGTGAGCCTGATCGACGGACGTGCTCAATATCTGACTTCCGAAAAGCTTATTACGGGCGATAAGTACAACTTCATTCGAAGTGCCTATCTGCAAACCCGAACGTTCAAGATCAAGGGCGGAGCCGTAAAGGACGACTTTTGATCGGCACGTGACCCACTGCGTCGTGCCCCTGCTGATTTAGATCAGGTGCCGGAATACGGCGCTGATAGAGTCAGCGAGGAGCTCACACACCTTCACATTGCTGGTAGCAGGTGATTCAGTCTAGAACTCCGTCACAACGGTTACGCCGGCAGTCTCGAAGCGATCCATGTTCATCAACGCATCGATGGACTGCTCCAGGCTGATGGTTTTACCCACGAGTTTTTCCGGGGCCAGTTTTCCGCTGGTGATCATCTGGATCATCGCGTCATAACGATGGGCTTGCATGCCGTGGCTACCGTAGATCTCAAGCTCGTGCGCGATGACCTTGCTCATGGGGATTGCCGGCGTGGCGTGGTCGGCGAGCATCAGCCCCACCTGGACGTGTTTGCCTCGACGGCGCAGGTTATTGATGGAGTTGAAGCACGTGGTGGGATGGCCCAATGCATCCAGCGATACGTGGGCGCCACCCTGGGTGATTTCCAGCACGGCTTCGGTGACGTCCGCAACGTCTTGTGCGTTCACGGTTGCAACGGCACCGAGCGCGCGTGCCAGCTCGAGCTTTTCCTGCGAGATATCAATGGCGATGACGTTCGCGCCGAGGGCCTGGGCGATCATCACGGCGGACAGGCCCACGCCTCCGCAGCCATGCACCGCGACCCACTGTCCGGCGCTGACTTTGCCTTGGTCAACGACAGCGCGGAATGAGGTGGCGAAGCGGCAGCCCAGGCTCGCAGCGGTAGCGAAGTCCATGCTCTGCGGGAGTTCGACGAGGTTCAGGTCGGCCTGGTGGATGCCGACGTACTCGGCAAACGAACCCCAATGAGTGAAGCCCGGTTGAAACTGGGTGGTGCAGACTTGCTGGTTACCGCTGTTGCACTCGGGACACGCGCCACACCCACCCACAAAAGGCACCGTCACACGGTCGCCGACCTTCCACCGGGTGACGTCCCTGCCAACCTCCGCCACGATGCCGGCAAGCTCATGCCCGGGAACATGGGGCAGCTGGATGTCCGGATCATGCCCCTTCCAACCGTGCCAGTCGCTGCGGCAAACGCCCGTGCCGCGCACCTGTATGACCACGCCGTGCCGTTCCGGCGTCGGGTCTTCGATGTTCATCAGGCGCGGCGGTTGGGAAAAGGCTTCGTAGACAACTGCTTTCATGAAAGTCACCTCTACTTGGATAGACACTGCGCTGTATTCGATTGATCTCGTGGGCGGGGTGATGCTCGAACCTGTCGCTGTGGGAATTGAAGACCACGCATCGTTTTCCGCTGGCCGAGCTCCTGAGTATCTGAGGGCCTTGTCCAGGCACATTAAGTACCTGACTCAAGGCAGAGCCTTAATCGCCTGGACGACAGCGTTGACGATGGCCTGGGCAATGACCCGGCGCTGAGCCTTCTCCATCATGGGATTCAGCCATGCAGGCAGGCTGTTGAGCATGGGCAATATTGCCTGCAGTGCACCTTCGCGCAAGGGACCACCCGGTTGCTGACATAGCTGCTCGACCAGGCTCAGTATTTCTGCCTCATAAGCCTGCCTCAATCGCCGTACACTGTCTTCCATCGGCGCGTTCAGACAGCGGATGTCCATGGCTGCCAGCTTAAACTGCCCGGCCATGTGTTCATGCAATCGAAGGTGGCCTTCGATCAGTTTCGTCAGACGTTGCGCGGGCGTCAATCTTCGCTTTTTGATCAGCTCGACGTGCGACAACAACGTCTGATACAGCTCCATCAACCACTCGAACAACAGCGCTTCCTTGCTTTCTATGTGGTGATAAATCGCGCCCGGCGTTATGCCGACATGAGCCGCCAATTCACGCATGCTGACCTGGCTGAAACTGCGCTCCTGGAACAACTCCAGGGCTCTGCGCTGGAATTCCGAGCGGCTTAGCACAATACACACGCCGTGCTGTACACACGCAGCCACTCCCGACGGCCCCGGCCTTGGGTCATGTGTCGAGCGCCTGCTGCTTGGCCATTTCCTGGTTGCGCAGAACGAACCGCTGCAGTTTGCCACTCGGTGTCTTGGGCAGTTGTTCGACGAACTCGATTTCCCGTGGGTACGCATGTGCGGCCAGGCGCTGTCGCACATGCAGGCGCAGGACTTCAGCCAACTCGGCGCTTGGCAGGTACTGACTGTTCAGTACGACAAACGCCTTGATCAGCTCGGTGCGTTGCGGGTCGGGTTTGCCGATGACGGCGGTTTCAACCACCGCCGGGTGCTCGATCAGCGCACTTTCCACATCGAAAGGCCCGACGCGATAACCGGAGGTGGTGATCACGTCGTCGTTACGGCCAACGAAGCTGATACTGCCGTCGTCATTCAGCTCCACGATATCGCCGCTCAAGTAATAACGGTCGACAAAGGCCTTGGTGTGCATACCGAAATAGCCGTTGAACCAGCACAGGGGCGAGCGCTCGCGATCCACCGCCAGCACGCCTGGCCGGCCAGTCGGCAATTCCCGATGTGCGTCATCCAGCACGACAATCCGGTACCCCGGAACCGCATAGCCGGCCGAGCCCTCACGTACCGGGTGGCGCAAGCCGTGGTGATTGCACAGCACCATGCCGATTTCGGTCTGGCCGTAGTGGTCGTGGATGACCACGTCGAGTTCTTCGGCAAACCAACGGATGACTTGCGGGTTGAGCGGTTCGCCGGCGCTGCTGATGACACGCAGGTGGCCACGCACCGGGTCGGCGAACTCAGCCCCTGCCGCGATCAGCAGACGATAAGCCGTCGGCGAGCCGGCCAGGTTGCTGATCGCATACTTGGCGATGATCCGGCAGGTACTGTCCACCGCGAAAGGCCCGTCATAGAACAGCGTGGCACGGCCACACGCCAGCGGGCCGGTCACTGCGTAATACAAACCATAGGCCCAGCCGGGGTCGGCGAGATTCCAGAAACGGTCGTCCTCTCGCAGGTCAATCGAATCACGCATATAGCCCTTGAAGGCCAGAATGGCGCTCAACGGTACCTCCAGTGGCTTGGCCGGCCCTGTGGTACCCGACGTGCACATCAGCAGGAACGGTGCACTGGCGTCCAGCAACTCAGGCGCGCAATCCGCCTGTTGACGACCCAGGGCGGCCCAGAAGTCGTAATCACCCGGGTGCCGTGGATCAGCGCCGGTCACGATGATAGAGGGGCAGTCAGTGACCTCGTCCAGCTTGGGGCGATTATGGCCATCGGTCACGATCCAGCGTGCCTCGGAGCAGCCCAATCGCTGTTCGATTGCCTTCGGGCCGAATGCAGTGAAGAGCGGTTGGTAGACCGCGCCGATGCGCCAGGTACCCAAAATGGCAATCAACAGTTCAACCGTGCGTGGCATCAGGCCTGCCACACGGTCGCCCGGCTTGACCCCTTGCTCTCGCAGAAAGTTGCCGAATCGCGCTGCGTGTGCCTGCAGCTCGCTGAAGGTGTAGTGCGTGGCGTGGCCATCCCGAGTTTCGCAATACAACGCCACGGCATCACCGTCGGCGTGCCGGTCGCAGCATTCGATGCAGGCGTTCAAGGCAGCCAGCTCGCCGTGTAAATCCTCGGCGGCCAGTTGTAGATAATCGAAAGAGCTCACTGCTGAGTCGTAATCGCGCATAACGTACCTGATTGTTATTGTTGGAATATGCCCTGTGTGCACTGGCCCAGTGCACGCGCTTTCAGGGTGTCAGCTGTCCATCATTTCGGCTGCTTGCTGTGTGGCCTGGCTGGTTCGGGTGGCCAGCTTGCGCACTTCATCGGCGACCACGGCAAACCCGCGCCCGGCCTCGCCTGCGCGCGCCGCCTCAATGGCGGCGTTCAACGCCAACAGGTTGGTCTGGCTGGCAATGCCCTGGATGGTGGCGACAATCTGGGTCAATTTGCTGAGGGTTTCCTGCATCACCCGATGCTGTTCCGCCTGAGCCTCACGCATCGTGCTTTCTTCATGGTGGGCATGGATATCGGTGATGGCACCCACCACTCTTTGCGGTGAACCGTCCTGCGCGCGGCGCGTTTGCCCCCGGCCGCGAAACCAGCGGTAAGTGCCACTTTTATGTTTGAGTCGATAATCCACATCAAACGGGGTCTTGCCGCTGCGGTCGTCAACGTGGGCGACAAACGCTGCGATTGCCCGCGCGCTGTCGTCGGGATGCAGGCGCGAGGTCCAGCTTTCCAGGGTGTTGGGGAATTCTTTAACCGTGTTGCACCCCAGCAGCCGGCGCATTTGCGAAGACCACCAAATGGTATTTTTCGGGTTCGCAGGGTCGCCAGCCACGACCTCGATGTCCCAGAGCCCGTCATGCAGCATCTCCCGGGAAATGTCGAAACGTGTGGCCGCCAGTTCGAGCGCTTCGGTGTGCAGGCGCCGGTCGTGAATGTCACGCAGGGTCCCACCGATGGCGAGAGGTACGCCTTGCGAATCGCGGCATGAATCGCCGCTGATCCTGCACCATCGATAGTCACCGTCTGATGCGGACTTCATCCGCACCTCGAGCGCAAAGGGCGTCCGCCCGCTGCGGTCGGCAAGATGCCTGGCAAGCGCCTCCAGGTGCGGTTGCCGATCAGCCGGGTGCAACTGTTCATTCCAATGGCCAAGCTGATCGATACCGTGGGCCTGGATCGACGCAGACCCCGTCCACGCCATCCTGGACTCCGCCGCGGGTGCGGGGGCGCCCTCCAGGTCCAGTGACCAGAAGAGTTCATCTGCGCCTCGGGTGATCAGTGCCCAGCGTGCTTCCAACTGGCGCAAATGTTGGTCGCGGTCGGCCAGGCGCTCGTCCAATTGGCTGACGTGCAATGTCAGTGCGCGGGTTTGCTCCTTCAGGGTTTGCCGCTCCTGCAGCAGTTGCTCGACGCCTGCAAGGATGCGGCGCAATAACGGGTGGTTCGACGATAACGGCGTGCTCGCCTGGTCAGGCTGCTCCAGCCGGTCGGCAAGTGGCGCCAGTACCCAGCGGGTGGTTCGGCTGAAAAAAAGCATGGAACACCTCTACCTCGATCAAATGGGGTCAGCCTGCAAGCGAGGGCGTCGGGCCTGTCGACAAGGCCCGGGCGTCAAAGGCTGTCGCCCCCGGCAGGGTTTGCCAGGCCGACGGGCCGGCGGCGATTTCCTGAGCACTCAGCAGGCAGTGGTCGAGTTCGCGCTGCAACGTGTGGGTATCGAGATCCTGGCCGATGAAGACCAACTCTTGCCGGCAATCCCCGACAATGCTGTCCCACTTGGCCATGATGCTCTGCAACCGATATTCATCCCGCGGCCATTGCGACGGCTCGATGAAGTTCCACCAGTGGCCGACATAGTCCCACTGGAACTGCTTGCCGCTCTGCACCAGCAGGCCGGTTTCCCGGTGTCGGCTGGCGAGCCAGAAGTAACCTTTGCTGCGCAGCAGACGCCCGTTACACCAGGGCCGTTGGAGAAAGTCGAACAATCGCTGTGGGTGAAAAGGCGCGCGCTCGCGGTACACCCAGGACGTCACGCCATAGGTGTCCGACTCGGAGGCCGGTGCTTCGCTGGCCTCCATGTTCTTCATCCAGCCCGGCGACGCCGCAAGGCTGGGCAGGTCAAACAGATGGGTATCGAGGAGGCTGGATAACTCAACGTTACCCTGAACCATCGGCACGATCCGCGCGGTCGGGTTAAGGCCGGCGAGGATCGCGTGCACGGCCTGGTAGCCAGGCTCATCGAGCAGGTCCAGTTTGTTGACGAGAATGACGTTGGCGTATTCCACCTGCTCGATCAGAAGGTCCGACAGATGGCGCTTGGGCGCGTCCTCCTGGGTGTCGTCGCGGGCCACAGTGTCCGGCGACTCCAGCAACGCCTGAAAACGACTGCCATCGACCACCGTCACCAGCGTATCGAGCCGTGCCAGTTCGCTGAGGCTGAAGCCCTGTGCGTCCAGGAAAGCGAACGTCTCCGCCACGGGCATCGGCTCGGAGATCCCGGTGGACTCAATCAGCAGGTAATCGAAACGCTGCTGACGTGCCAGGGCACTGATCTGTTCGAGCAGATCGGCGCGCAGCGTGCAGCAGATGCAACCATTGCTCATCTCGATCAACTCATCGCGACCACGGTGCAGTGACACGTCGCGCTGCACCTCTTCGGCATCGATGTTGACTTCGCTCATGTCATTGACGATGACCGCTACCCGCAGGCCTTCGCGATTGCGCAGGATATGGTTGAGCAGGGTGGTTTTGCCGGCGCCGAGGAAGCCGGAAAGCACCGTCACCGGCAGTCGGCCCGCCTGGGCGCGGTCAATCATGTGTTCACCGCGGGTTGGCTTGCGGCCTTATCCAGGTAGCTTTCGAACAGGTCGACCACCACCAAACCCTCATCTGCGGCGTCCCCCCACAGGTCCTGTGTGCGAAACTCCACGTGGTAGGTGGGCTGATGCGCCGCGCTCAGGTCGCCATGGCCAATCGCGTCCGGGAACGGCCACTGCGCGGATGTGCGGTGCAGGACCACGCCTTCCTTGCCACGTACATAGGCGGGCATGCGGGTATGCCCGGCCACGTACTCGTCTCGCACGAGCACGCGGTCGCCCACCTCAAAGTGCGGTCGACCGGTGATCGCCGGACGACCTTCAGCATGCGCGGGATTCGCCAGCTTGAAGTGAGCACCCAGGGCCTGATCGAGTTCCGCCTGAGTGATGACGCCTGTTTCGACCAGCAGGGTGGCAGTCGCGATGACATAGCGTTCGTAGTACTGGGTGCCGACATGTTGACGAACATCCAGGCGTTCGACGGCGTGGCGTATTTCGTCCACGCTGAATTTTTTCAAGTGATCGGCACCGACAAACATCAGGCTGTAGGCCAGGTGCTCCCAGTCCTGCTTGAACACCTGCTTGTAGCTCAGGCTGTTGATGGTATGAGGGACCTTGCCAAAGCCTTGAAACCCACCGAGATCGTGAAAACCATCCATCGTGAATACCTCTGAAAAGTGAAAGAAACAAAGCGCCCCGGTTACGCTACGTGCGGTAGCGCCACGCCGATAAGGACATCCTTGGTGATCAATTTTCGAAGCGCTTCTTCATCCATGGACTCGCTCCCTTCCGGCCGCACCGGCAGCACCAGGTAGCGGCTTTCGGCGCTGGTGTCCCACACCTTGATGGTGACCGAGGCCGGCAGGTGCGTGCCCAATTCCCGCAGGACGGTGCGCCCTTCGCGAACCAGCCGCGCACGGAATTCGAAGCCCTTGTACCACTCCGGCGGCAAGCCGAGCACAGGCCAGTTGGTGCAGGAGCACAGGCTGCACACAATCACGTTTTTCACGCTGGGCGTGTCTTCCAGGGCAACGATGTATTCACCCTGCGGGCCGGTGTAGCCAAACTGGGCGCACGCTGCAGTGCCGTCCCTGAGCAGCAGTTCGCGAAACTGCGGGTCCACCCAGGCCTTGGCCACAATCCGAGCACCATTCTCCGGGCTCCATTCGTGCGCCATCAGCTGCGTCATGTGCTCGATGTAACCATCGGGGATCAGGTCTTTCTGCTTGAGCACTTGCAGTAATGCCTGTGCCCGTTCGCCTGGGGTTGATGTGTTTTTTTCCGGTGTGGTCATGGGTTGATTCCTCATCATTGATCTTCCAGGCAGCGCCTGACGGCTTATTCTTTTTGCGCTGCTTCTTTTGGCGCTGCAGGACCGGCTAACCGTTTTTCCAGTCAACAGACGCTTCGAACGCCGCGGCAGCCTGGTAAATCGTGCCTTCGGCATAGTGCTTGCCCACCAGCATGAGCCCGACCGGTAAACCGTCTACCAGGCCGCAGGGAATCGACATGGCCGGATGGCCGGTGATGTCCTGGGCGGAGGCGTTGCCGATCATTTCCAGGGCTCGGGCCACATACTCGGTGATCGAGCAACCCGGCTCCGGGTGGGGCTGGGCAATGATCGGCACGGTAGGCATCACCAGCAGGTCATAGCGCGCCAATGCCGCGTCATAAGCGGAGCGTGCCAGGCGCCTGAGGTTTTGCGCCTTGGCGTAGAAACGGCCGTTGTAGCGCTCGACACCGTATTGACCGACGAACATGCACAGCTTGAGGGAGGCCGACAGGTCATTCGCCTGATCGCGCCATCCGGCTTGCTTGTCCAGCAACCCGACGTCATACAGCCCTTTCCAGTTAAAGCCGGCCCCGTTGCCGTGCATCATCTGCATCGTCAGGCCCTCACAGCCGATGGGGTGCCACAGCGAACCGGCAATCTTGTGTTCCGGCACCGACACTTCCTCGACCTGCGCGCCCAACTGCGAAAACCGTGCGATGGCATTGCGTACAGACGAAGCCACGCGCGGGTCCTGGTTGGCCAGTTCGAAGCCTTCCCGCAGGATGCCGATCCTGAGACCGCTCACGCCGCGCTCCAGGTAATCGCTGTACCTGTCGACCTGCGGGGCGGCCTGTCGCGGATCGAGCCCGTCCGCTCCGGCCATGACCTCCAGCATCAAGGCGTTGTCGCGCACATTGGCGGTGATGGGGCCGGCATGATCGATGGTCGCTTCGATGGCCATGATCCCGGTGTACGGCACCAGGCCGTGGGTCGGCTTCATGCCGTAGGTGCCGCAGAAGGCGGAAGGAATCCGGATGGACCCGCCCTGGTCGCCGCCGACTGCCAGGTCGACCTCGCCCGCGGCAACCAGCGCCGCGCTGCCGGAAGACGACCCACCCGAGGCAAACCCATGGCGATAAGGGTTGTGCACCGGTGCCGGGTCGGAGGTGTGACTGCCACCGGACAGGCAGTAATGCTCGCACGTGGCCTTGCCGAGGATGGTTGCGCCCGCATCCAGCAAGCGGGTGACGACGGTGGCGTCGAACGCTGGAACGTGGCCCTCCAGCGGCCTGGCACCATTCATCATGGGGACGCCAGCCAGTGAAATATTGTCCTTGAGCGCGACCGTTTTACCGGCCAGTTTGCCTTCACGGGCGCCGCTGACTTCCGTCCGGAAGTACCAGGCATTCAGTGGGTTGTGTGCGGCCGATGGGCGATAGCCCGAGCTGCGTTCGTAACGTACAGGCGGGATAAAGTCGGGCAGCTCGTCAATCAGGTCGTAAGCGTCGAAGCTTGACTGCATAAGGAGCAAGTATTCATCAGCTTGCTCGGGGCTGAGCTGCATGTGCAGGCTGCTCGCGATATCCAATAGCTGCTCAAGGGTGGGGCGAACGATTGCCATGGTGGGGCGGTCCTTATCGTCAGTGGCCGAAGAGCACTGCGTACTCGTCAAGATCAGTGGGCCTGGTGCTCAAGATAGTCCGCGCCTCCGGTCGGAGGCTTGGTTGAAAAAGACATCGACTTGGCTGAGCCGGACAGCCCTGCGCCAAGGCAGCAGAGGTCTGCGATGGCCGTCCGGTGGAGGCTTGCGTCAAAAGATGCGGGCGTAACGCAGGTTCATGCGGAAGTCTTCCTTGGCGCCGTAGTCCACCGAGAGGTCCTTGCCCAACTGCAGTTGGATCTGGTCCTGGGGGGTGACGAATTTGGTGGCCGTCAGACGGAAGTTGGTTGTCCCCAACTCGTTATCCTGATTGACGTGCTCGACGTTCGTCTCGCCTCCCCAGGTGCGCCCGAAGCCGATAGCAAACGCGGTGGTGGCGTCCGGCATGTAACGCCCCATGATCTGTGCTGCGTAGGAAACGTCTTGCTTCATACGGTCGGCATTCGCACCATAATCAGTGTTGTCGCCATACCAGGTAGCGCCGCCGACCAGGTCCATTGCCCATTTTTCTGTGAAGTGCTTGACGTAGGCACTCTGCAGTTCGAACTTCCAACGGTTCTCACCGATATTCAGCGCGTCATTCTTGTCGTATGTGCCGGTGGGTACATACACATAGGGGGCGATACTGAGGGTGTCGCGGGCTTCGTTGAGCCGCCACTTGACCGGCGCGGTCAGGATCAAGTCGCCGACGCCACGGGTACTGCCCAGCGTCGAGGCATCACCTCCACTGGAGACGTGCCCGAAAGGCAAAAGAAATTGCGGGTCGATGGTGACCGTGTCGCTGAGCGCGTAGACATGGAGCAGACGCAGAATGCCGACGTCTGAGCTCAACTTGTAGTCAGAGCTGACCTTGTGCCCGTTGGCGTAAGCCGAGTCCGTGGTGGAGTGCTGGTAATAAATCGCACCGATGGTCGCGCCGACCGGGTATTGCTCATAGTCGCCAGGGGCTACTTCACCGGCGTTCGCGTGAAAGGCGGGCAACAGGGTGGAGAGTGTCAGCAGGCGAATCCTATTCATCTTTTATTCCTCGCACAGGGAGACCGGGCCATCCGGGGAGGGTGGCCAGGAAGCAGTCATTGGGCTGTAAGCGCCGATGGCGCTCAGGCGGTTGGCGACAGCGCGTCGCGCAACATGCCGGTCTGCGAGTGACAGTTGATGTACTCGAATACCTGGCTCTTGGCGTCTGACACGGACACTTCGTGGTACAGCCGTAACTTTTTCAAACCCGCAGCCACACGGAAGAACGTCACGAAAATACGCAGGTGGGTAGGGTGGGATTCGGCCCAGCGTTCGAGTTTCTCCACCGAGCGCCAATGGCCGATGTTGTAGCTCAGGTCGAGAAAGTTGCCGTCCATGTCGATATTGCGCACGAACCTGTTGCTGTAGCAGCCCAGGGGTTGGCCGTTGTCACGCAGGAAGTCCATGCCGTCCTGCAAGGTCGGCAAGATTTCGTCGAGGTAGAGCGAGCGTTCGTCCGCCTCGGCATCGGCCCAATCCTGGCCGGAACGAATCAGTGTGAGGTTGTCATGCCCCAGCACCACGACCCGTCCGCCTTTGGCAGGGTCACCGGCGATCACTTTCAGCTCAGTGGTGGGCTTCATCCAGTCGGTCTGGGAGATCGGGAAGCGGTCGCGCATCGAGCCCCAGTAACCGTGTTCTTCGATCTCGCCACTGGTGGTATCCATGACTGCGCCGACACCGGGCAAGTTTTCCTGGAAGGCGTACAAGGTCTCGAACTGCTCGGCGCGCGGGGCGGTGATTTCGCGGAAATAGCCCAGGCCGTCACTCAGCCGATCCGGCGAATTCCACCAGTCATTGACCTGGGGTGAGCGCAACCAGCGACAGTGGGCGCCAGGGTCTTTCCAGTACCCGACCACAATCAAATTATCAAAACCGCTGCTGTCGGTGTGGTGGGTCAAATCATGGGTTTGCGGGCCATCGGCCAGGCTGAAGCTGCCGACGATATGGCGCATTGCCTGCAATGCAGCCTCGCGCTGGGCCTCGCCACGATATTGCACGCCGAGATAGGCCATCACCACCTGTTCCAACTGCGCGTCAGCACGCGCGACCCACATCGGGAACGGCGGTTGATACTCGTCGGGCACACGGCGGGACAGGGTGCGTGGGCATTTGAGATGTGTGTCGATTGCAGATTCCATGTTGAGCTCCTCGTTATTTTCGTTCAGGCCTACGGGTGGGCGTCAGCGCTTCGGCGGCAGGTCGCGCTTGGCGATCTGCCATCGGTGCAGCAGCGTCATGGCCCCCCATTCAATCAACCAATAAGCCGACTCTTCAGGTGCGAGGTCGCGCCTTTGCAGAAGCCAGGAAGAATCAGCCAATCGTTGTGAATAGGGTGGATGCATGGCATGCCTCATCAGCGGTGGGGTGAGCTGCTGTGAGGTGGAAATTAGGCTGGGCGGTGAGGGCGCGCTTTGTTCGACGAGACAACCGTTTGGTTGGAAAAGACAATGCTGAACGGGTACTTCACTCGTGTTCCGCATTGGTGCACGTAAGCCAACCGCGTGACGTGCGGTGCTTCTAAATGGGGATGACGGCGAAGGCAATAGCACCGACGCCTGGCGAAAGTCTCGATGGAGATCACATGGCAGCACCTGAAGAGGCCTGCAACTGCGCTTGGCCTGTTAATTGCTTTTGATGGCAGGAAATTGGCCGCAAATCAAAACCTATCGAGCGTCAATTGCATCGTTGTTGAGGTCAGTGCCATGAACCCAAGCACTCAGTATTCGACCCTTGCCGTAGCGGCACCCCGTCGCTTTGATTATTGGAAAGAGGTGGTCTGCCGCCATTGCCTGTCGGCAGATAGCAAACCCTTGTCCCAGAGCAGTTTCGATGGCGCGCTTGCCATCAATTCGGTCGGCGATCTGGACATCTGTTCGCTGTCTTCGCCGCTGCATTACTGGGAGCGCTCCGAGCGGCACCTGCGCAGCGGGCCGGCTGAAGATTTATGGTTGGGTTTCTCCCGAAATGGCCATGGACAAATTGAGCAAGGCGGAAGAAAAGCCAGCCTGGCAACCGGAAATTTGTTTCTTTATGACGCAACTCAAGCGTTTCGATTCAGCTTCGGTGGTACCGAAAACCACCTGGTCCGTATTCCTCGGGCCTTGCTGACCGAGCGTCTGCCACGGATCGCCGATTACACGGCGATGGTCCTCGACGACCGGCGCCCCGGCGTCGTTCCATTGCGTGAAATGTTGCGTCAGGCCGCGAGCGCGCCGACGTCGTTGCAGGATGAGCACATCTCGAATCGTTATTCAGGCGCGTTGATTGACCTGCTGGTGATCAGCCTGGAACTTCAGGACCTGAAGACAACCCACCAGGAGCTGGACCTCTACGGCCGCATCATGAAGTACATCCAACGGCACCTGACCGAGCCGGACCTGTCGATTGAAGTCATCGCGCAAGCCCACAATGTGTCCACGCGAACCGTTACGCGCGCCTTCGCGCGGTACCAGAAAACCCCGGTTGCAGAGATTTGGAAGGAGCGTCTGAATGCCAGCCGTGAAGCGATTGAGCGCGGCCAGGTGCGCAGCGTTTCCCAGGCGGCGCTGGACTTCGGGTTTTCTGACTTCTCCCATTTCAGCCACGCGTTTCGCAAAGCCTTTGGTGTTGCGCCGAATACCCTCTTGCGGCGAAGTTGAGGCGCTTGATGCGCAAACGGCTGGCGACTAAACAGCACGGATTCAGTACCTGAGGCCGCTGATTCCTTTGCGAGATCGAAGGCTGCCGTGATGGCGGCCGAGGTTACGACTCACCCCAGCCGCCGATGCTTGATCAGTGCGGGCTTAGTAGCGCATTTCCACCGCCACATAAGCCCCAATCCCATCCCCCGGATACAACGACGCCGTATCCTGCCCCTTCGCGTCATACAACGGCTGCACCGCCGTCACGTATTTCTGATTGGTCAGGTTCTTCACATCCAGCGACACCTTCCAGTCCTTGCTCGGCGTTTCATACCCCACGTTCGCCCCGAAGATTGTGTAGGAGGGCGCGTAGAAGCTGTTCGCATAGTCCACCGCCGTACGCGAAGCCGATTGCACGTTCACCCCGGTATAGAAGCCCGCCGGGTGCTGATACTGCACCTCGCCCTGATAGATATGCTTCGGAATTCCCGGCAACTGGTTGTCGCCGAAGGTCGGGTCGTGCCGGTAGTAGAAGTCGTTGTAGGTGTACACCTGGCGCAGGGTGATTTTTTCACCCGAGGTGTTTTCCCACAGGCGCGTATTCAAGCCGGCCTCGATCCCTTGATGGATCGTCGGTGTGGCGTTGAATGCACCGGTGATCGCAGCTGCGGTGGATGTCGCCGGAATGATCTGCACGTTGAGCAATTCATTTTTCACCCACGAGCGGTAGAGCGCCAGGCTGCCGTCGAAGATGCCCGATGAACCCTTGATCCCGACTTCCACGGTATTGGCTTTCTGCTCCACCAGCGGCCGTACGTACGGCGAGGTCGGCCCGGAGCCGGAGTATTCCCACGATGCCGGTGGGTCGACGGAGCGGCTGACGTTGGCGAAGACTTGCAGTTGCGGGGTGAACTCGTAACGCACGCCGATTCGCGGTGCCAGGCTCCAGTTGTCGTAGGTCACATCGCTCGGGTACGTGGTGGTATTGGCCACCAGGGCTTCCTTGACGTCGGCATGGCGCCGTACGTTGATCGCCGAGACGCCGCTGGTCAGCCACAGGCCGTCCACCAGTTCCAGGTCGTTGCCCACGGAGAACACGTGATCGAAAGACGAGCTGTAGTCGACGAACTTGCGGGTCTGTTTGTTGGCGAAGGTGGAGTCGACCTGGCCCTTGAGGTGTTCGGTGGAGGTGAAGGCCAGGCTGGAGCGGCTTTCGTGGCCGAACAGGGTGTCGCGGCGGTCGTAGTTGATCACCGCGCTCAGGTCATGCCAGTCCCAGTAGCTGGGGTTGCTCGGGCTGTTCGGGCTGTTGTTGTGGGCGTACTGGTAGTAGACGAAACCCACCGACAGGGTGGCGTCGTCCTCAAAGGTGTAGGTGGTCTTGCTGCCCAGCCATACGCTGCCGGGGCGACGGCTGCCGGCGCCGCTGCTTTCGGCGGTGGCACTGGCGCGGTCGGAGTGGTGCTTCACCGCATCCAGGGTGGTGGCGCTCGGGTCGTTGTGGAACTCGTCGCGGTAACGCAGCATCACCCGGGTTTCGAGTTGCGGGCTGAAGCGGTAGCCAAAGTTCGCCACTACGCCCTGGCTTTTCGACAGGCTGTAATCGCGGTAGCCATCGCTGCGGTAGTTGTCGGCATTCAGGTAGTAATCGAACGCGCCCTCGACGCCGCCGACGCTCAGGCTTTGCTTGTTATAGCCGTAGCTTCCGGTTTCCGCGCGCACCCGTAGCCCGGGTGCGGTGTAGCCGGTCTGGTTGACGAAGTTGATGGCGCCGCCAAGGCTCAGTGCGCCGTATTGGAAGGCGTTGGCTCCCCGCAGGATTTCGGTGTAGTTCACCCCCGAGCCGTTGAGGAATTCGTAGGGTGTGCCGCCCGGGCCGGTGATCGGCAGGCCGTCGAACAGGAACTTGATGCCCTCGCGGAAATACCCCGGCGAGGTGTTGGCCCCCGAGCCCCGAATCGAGATCTTGGCCGCGTCGTTACCACCGGTGGACTGCACGAACACACCCGGCTGGTAGGCGAGGGTGTCCTGCAAGGTGGCGGTGCGCCCCTTGGCCACCTGTTCGCTATCCACCACGCTGGTGCCGCCGGGTACCTCGGACAACTGACTCTTTGCCGCCTCAACGGGCGTGATTTTTTGTGCCTCCACCGTCACGGTCTTTAGCCGTGTACCGGTTGTCGGTGTGACCTCATCCTCTGCCTGTGCGCTGGCTGAAAACATCAGGGCCGAGCCCAGTCCCAGCATCGCCAGCCAAGTGGCTTGCCGCACGGCAAGTGTCAACTTTTGCAACTCTCCCCGAAAGATCGGATCCATTAAGCGTGTTCCTTGTGAATAGATAAAGATAGCCCCAGCTTTCTATTCGAATAGTCATGCCTGTTTCGCTCTGAGCAGTTTCTATGCCAACGCTATTTGCCAAGGATTACGGGCGCTCAGTGGGAGGTAAGTGTTCTGCGGGATACTTTGTTTTGAATCAGTGTTTAATTTTCAACAGTCAACTTTATTGGCCGAATTTACGGCGACTGTCGCGAACGCAACAGTGGATAAGCAGTGTGTAACGCTACCAACAACTTAAAGTCGTATAACGGGTATAACCATATAAGTGTTTGTTATGGATATGCCCGTTCTGCAAGGGTTTCGCGCTTGTTTATTGGTCGGGATGGCGTTTCTGAAAGACTGGCATGCTCACTGCATTACAGCCTGTAGTTGCAAACTTTCAGTGTTTATCGAGTTCCTCTAAGGAAGCGTCATTGACAACCATCCTGAAACTGTCGGCGGTTATATCACTGTCCCTGGCGATCAATGCCTGTTCACCGGCTGCTGCGCCACAACATGAAACTTCGGTGGCTGATGGCACTGTGACTAACGGTGTGGTGACTTATTCGGCGGCGGACTTTTATGAGCCGTCACCGGGGCGCAGCGGTGGAACTTTGCGAGTGTCCGCCGCCTCCGACGCCGGCAGTTTCGATGTTCACGCCTTATCCAACGGCAACATCCAATGGATGGGCCGAATTCTCTACGATTGCCTGGTGTATCAGGACGAGCAGGGCAATATCAGCCCATGGCTGGCCCGCTCCTGGGACATCTCCGAGGACGGCAAGACCTACACCTTTCACCTGCGCGATGACGTGACCTTCAGCGACGGCGAGAAATTCAACGCCCAGGCGCTGCAAACCAACCTGGAGCACATGCGCGATCCGGCGACCAAGTCCCCGCTGGCTGCGGCCTATATCGCGCCGTACCTGGGCGGCAAGGTCATCGATGACTACACCTTCGAAGCCCACTTGCGCGAACCCTACACACCCTTCCTCGACGTGCTGGCGCAGTCCTGGCTGAGCATGATCTCACCAAAACAGATCCGCGAAGCGCCCAAGACCATCGCTGAACATCCCATCGGCAGCGGCCCGTTCCTGTTGCAGAGCTACACCCGTGACCAGGGCGCGGTGTTCATCAAGCGGCCCGGCTACAACTGGGCGCCACCGGTGACGCGGCACAAGGGTGAGGCCTACCTGGACCGCATCGAGTTGAGCTACGTCCCCGAAGCCATGATCCGCTTCACGGCGCTGGAGTCCGGCCAGTCGGATTTCGCCCTCGACGCGCCGGCCCAGAACGCCGCCGCCATTCGTGCCAACTCGAACCTGGTGATGCGCAGCCGGATCCGCAAAGGCAACCCGAGCCGCAGCATGACCTTCAACGTTGAACAGCCACCGTTTGACGACGTACGCGTGCGCCGCGCAGTCGCCAAGGCCATCGACCGCGAAGGGCTGGCATGGATTTCCGGCTTCGGCGAATACATCGCCAAGGCGGATTTCCTGGCGGCCAACACCCGGTTTTATCAACCCAACAACGACGCCCTGGCCTACGACGTCAAAGCCTCCAATGCGCTGCTGGACGACGCCGGCTGGACCGGGCGCGATGCCCAGGGCTATCGAACCAAGGACGGTCAGCGCCTGAAGGCAACGATGCTGTCCTATGACAACCCGGCGTTTCCCGCCAGCGTTTCGGTGGCCATCCAGGCCGACCTGAAAAATGTCGGCTTCGAAATGCCCATCGAAATGCTGCCGCTGACCCGGGTGACCGAGAAACGCTATGCCGGGAAGTTCCAGGCGCTGGCCGGCGGTTACTGGCACACCAACACGCCCGATGGCCTGTTCGTGCTCTATCACAGCCAGGCCATCAGCACCGACAAGATCATCGGCCAGAACGTCGGACGCTTCCGCGATGCCGAGCTGGATCGGGTCCTCAGCGCCGCTCGCCAGTCCCGCGACCCGGTTGAATTGCAGGCGCTCTACAGCGAAGCGCAAAAGCGCTTGACCGAAACCGTCCCGGCGGTGCCTTCGGTGGAAAGCCAGGTGCTCACCGCGTATGGCCGGCAAGTCCAGGGCGTGATTTTTGATACCTCCCACAACGTACCGTTCTTCACCAGCATCTGGCTGGACCGGGGGCAACCATGAGCCTGTTCAAATCCATCGCCTGGCGGCTGCTGGCGGGCATCGGTGTGCTGTGGGGCGCGGCGACGCTGACCTTTCTCGCGGTCAATTTCAGCGGTGGAGATACGGCGCTGGCGATCCTCGGCGGCCCGGATTCGATGCCCACGCCGGAGCTGCTGGCCCGGGTGCGTGCCGAATACGGCCTGGACCAGCCCCTGATCGTGCAATACGGCCAATACCTGGTACGCCTGGCCCATGGCGACCTGGGCGAGTCCTACCGCTTGCGTATCCCGGTGCAGCAGGCGATTGCCGAGCAGATCGGCGCAACCATTCAACTGTCCCTGAGCGCGGCGCTGCTGGCGGTGGTGTTGGCCTTGGTGTGCGCGATCCTCACCGCCAACCGTTCGCGCTGGGTGCGCTCAGTCGTCTCCGGCAGTGAACTGGTGCTGTCGTCGGCGCCTTCGTTTGTGATCGGCATGCTGCTGTTGCTGGTGTTTTCGTTTCATTGGCACTGGTTGCCGCCGTCCGGTTCCGTGGGCTGGCGTTCGTTGATCCTGCCCTCGGTCGCGCTGGCCTTGCCGGTAGCCGCGGT
The DNA here is from genome assembly GCF_052682255.1 of Pseudomonas sp. 32A. NCBI lineage: Bacteria > Pseudomonadati > Pseudomonadota > Gammaproteobacteria > Pseudomonadales > Pseudomonadaceae > Pseudomonas > Pseudomonas sp. 32A. Next base: position 2,116,727 of record NZ_JBQYLY010000001.1, read on the forward strand.
GCTGACCCAACTGCTGCGTCAGTCCCTGGAAGACACCCTCGAACAACCCTTTATCGCCATGGCCCGCGCACGCGGCCTGTCCGAAACCGCTGTGCGCCTGCGCCATGCGTTGCGCCACGCGCTGGTGCCGTTGGTAACCCTGGCCGGGTTCGTGTTCGCCAGCCTGCTGGGGGGCGCGGTGGTGGTGGAATTGCTGTTTGCACGCCAGGGCATCGGGCGCTTGATGCTCGATGCCACCAGTAACAAAGACGTGCCGATGGTGCTGGGGGTGACCCTGCTCGCAGCCACGGTGTACGTGCTGGTGAACCTGGCCGTCGATTTGATCAACCGCTGGATTGACCCCCGGGCCCATCAAGCGTGAGTGTCTTTGAAGAAGGAAAAACCATGAGTGCTTCGATCCCCGCTGCGGTGAGTTATGCCGACTTGCACCAGCGTTTCGCCGACGTATTTGCACGGATAGCCGACACCGCCGTCGCCCGCGAGCAGCAACGCGAGCTGGCCCATGATGCGGTGGCGTGGCTGCGGGAGGCCGGCTTTGGCGCCCTGCGTGTGCCGCAGGCATTGGGCGGCCTGGGTGCGAGCCTGCCGCAGTTGTTTCGCCTGTTGATTGAACTGGGGGAGGCGGATTCAAACCTGCCGCAGATTGTGCGCGCGCATTTCGGGTTTGTTGAAGGCCGGATTTCCAGCCGTGACAGCGAGTCCCAAAATTACTGGTTCGCCAAAGTCGTCGACGGCGAGCTGTGGGGCGCCGCCATGGCCGAACGCACCGACACCACCCGCAACTCGGTGACCCTCAGCGCCGTCGATTCCGGCTGGCAACTGGACGGCGAGAAGTACTACTGCACCGGCACGCTGTACGCCAACTGGATCGCCGCCGTTGCCCTGGATGGCGAGGATTTTGTCAGCCTCGCGGTGCGTACCGACGCGCCGGGTGTCACCGTCGAGGATGACTGGGACGGCTTCGGCCAGCGCCTCACCGGCAGCGGTACCACGCGCTTCAAGGCGGTCGACGTACCGGCGCAGCACATCGTGCGGCGCTTCAAGAAAGACGAACTGCGCGCCGAGTCCTACCTGAGCGCGTTCTACCAGCTGTTCCATCTGGCGACCCTGGCCGGTATCGCCAACGCCGTGCTGCGCGACGCCACCGAATTCGTCAAAGGCCGCACCCGCGCGTTTGGCGTGCCGGGGCAATCGAGCCCCAAGGACGATCCGCTGGTGCAGCGGGTGATCGGTCGCCTGTCGAGCCTGGCCTATGCCGCCCGCACCCAGGTGCTGGCCGTTGCCGAGGTCCTTCAGGAGGTGCACGAAGCAGAGCAGGGCGGCTACGCCAACGAAGAGCATTACACCGAGGCGGAGATCCGCGCCTTTCAGGCCCAACAGATCGTGCTGGAACAAGTACTGGAAGCCACCACGCTGCTGTTCGAAGTCGGCGGCGCCTCCGCCACCAGCGAGTCGCGTCGTTTCGACCGGCATTGGCGCAACGCGCGCACCCTGGCCTCCCATAACCCGGCGATCTTTCGCGAACGGGCCCTGGGCAACTACTACCTCAACGACGTCACCCCCAACGCCGCCTGGCGCAGCCTGCAAGCCGCCGACGCCGAGCAGCAGGCCGCCCGCGACGAAGCGAGTGCGGTATGAGCCTTCAACCCTTGAATAAAAAAGGATCACCCATGCGTTACCGCCAATTGGGCAACAGCGATATCCAAGTCAGCGTGCTGGGCCTGGGCACCATGACCTGGGGCCACCAGAACACCGAAGCCGATGCCCATCAGCAGATTGATTTGGCGCTGGCCGAAGGCATCAACTTCATCGACACCGCCGAGATGTACCCCACGCCCACCAAGGCCGAAACCTGGCGCACCACCGAGCGCTACATCGGCAGTTGGCTGGAGGCCAGTGGTCGCCGGGACGAGGTGATCCTGGCGAGCAAAATCGCCGGCCCGGCCCGTGACCCCAGCAGCCAGCAACACATCCGCGACGGCCTCAGCCACCACGACCGGCGCAACATCGTCGAAGCCCTGGACGGCAGCCTCAAACGCCTGAACACCGACTACCTCGACCTCTACCAGCTGCACTGGCCGGACCGCACCACCAACATCTTCGGCCAGCGCGAATACCCGTATCGGGAAGACACCCAGAGCGTCGCCATCGAGGAAACCCTGGCGGTGCTGGCCGATCAGGTGAAGGCCGGCAAGGTGCGCCACATCGGCGTTTCCAACGAAACCCCGTGGGGCGTGGCCGAGTTTCTCAAGCAAAGCGAACGCCTCGGCCTGCCGCGAATTGCCAGTGTGCAAAACCCCTACAGCCTGCTGAATCGTCTGTACGAGGGCGGCCTCTCGGAGTTCACCCACCGCGAAGGCGTCGGCCTGCTGGCGTACTCGCCGCTGGCCTTCGGTGCGCTCACCGGCAAATACCTGGGCGGCGCACGTCCCGAGGGCTCGCGACTGTCGGCGGTGTACCGCACCTTCAACCGCTACGACAGCGCCTCGGCCCAGGAGGCCATCACCGGCTACGTGGAAATTGCCCGGCAGCACGACCTGACGCCGGCTCAGTTGGCCCTGGCCTTCATCATTGACAAACCCTTCGTCACCAGCGCGCTCACCGGGCAAACCAGCCTGGCGCAATTGCGCGACAACCTCGGCGCGCTGGACGTGAGCCTCAGCGACGAGATCAAGGCGCAGGTCCAGGCCATCCACCAGCGCATTCCCAACCCTGCGCCCTAGAACGAGGAGCCTGGCATGACGCAGACCATTGATACGTTGAGCGGCATTCGCCCGTTGCGTCTTGCCGGGCTGACCCGGCTGCGGCCGGGCCTATTGCTCGCCGGGGTGTTTGTTGCCCTGCTGCTGTTGGCCGCCGTTGTTCCGCAATGGCTGGCGCCCTATGACCCGCTGGAGGCGTCGGCGCGCCTGGCGTTCCAGGCGCCGAGCAACGTGTATTGGCTGGGCACCGATGAGAACGGGCGCGACGTGCTCAGCCGGTTGATTTATGGCGTGCGCTCGTCGCTGTTCATGGGCATCGCCGCTACGGCGCTGGGACTGGCCTGGGGTACCTTGCTCGGGTTGATCGCCGGCCTTGGTCCGCGTTGGCTGGATGGCGCCCTGATGCGCGGGATCGACGTGTTGCTGTCGTTTCCCGACCTGTTGCTGGCGCTGGTGATCATCACGTTTTTCGGCCAGGGCACGGCCAACCTGATTCTCGCGATTGGCATCGCCGGCGTGCCGCGTTATGCGCGGCTGGTGCGGGCGCAAACCCTTAATGTGCGCAACGCCGGCTACGTCGAATCCGCCGTCACCCTCGGCCAATCCCATCTGGCGGTGGTGCTGCGGCACATCCTGCCGAATGCCTTCAAGCCGGTGCTGATCCTCGCCACCATCGGCGTCGGCGGCGCGATCACCGCCGGCGCCGCCTTGAGCTTCCTCGGCTTCGGCGCACCGCCGCCCGCGCCGGAGTGGGGCGGGATGATGTCCATCGGGCGCAGCTTCCTGGCCAATGCGCCGTGGCTGGTGGCCTGGCCCGCCCTGATCATCACCCTGACCGTTGTCTCCATCAGTGCCATCGGCCGCGAACTCTTGCGCCGCAGCGAAGGAAAGCCCCTATGACGATGAACATCCATACCCTCGGCCCGCTGGTCGATATCCGCGACCTGACGGTCCGTTTCGGCCAGGCCGAGCCGGTGTTGCACGGCGTCAGCCTGCAGTTGCATCGCGGTGAATGCCTGGCGCTGGTGGGGGAGTCGGGCTCCGGCAAAAGCGTCACTGCCCGCACCCTGGCCGGCCTCACCGGCAAGGACGCCCACGTCCAGGCCGCCAAGCTGGCCTTCCAGGGCATCGACCTGCGCCAGCTCAACGAACGGGCCTGGCAGCAACTGCGCGGCGCGAGCATCGGCTTTGTGATGCAGGACGCCCTCGGCGCGCTGGACCCGCTGCGCCGCGTCGGTGCCGAGATCGAAGAACCGTTGCACCTGCACACCGCATTGGGCCTGGAAGCGCGCCGCCTGCGGGTGCTGGAACTGCTGCGGGATGTTGGCGTGCCAGAACCGGAACTGCGCGCCAGCCAATACCCCTGGCAACTTTCCGGCGGTTTGCGCCAGCGTGCGTTGATCGCCTCGGCCATCGCCTGCAACCCACGGCTGATCATTGCCGATGAACCCACCACGGCACTGGATGCAACGGTGCAGGCCCAGGTCATCGCGCTGCTGGAAAGCCTGCGGGGCGAAGACAATGCGCTGCTGATGGTCAGCCATGACCTGTCGGTGGTCTCGCGCCTGGCCGATCGCGTGGCCGTGATGCGCCACGGGGTGATCGTGGAGGAGGGCAGCACCGAGCAGGTCCTGCAAGACCCGCGTCATCCGTATACGCAACTGCTGCTGCGGGCGGCCAAGGCCGTGCACTTCCAGCCCACACGCCGGTTGCTTACGGCAGTTGAACCGGAGCCTGCTCCCGAAGGCGAGGTGCTGCTCGAAGCGCGTGATCTCTCCAAAACCTTTGTTGGTCCCGACGGCAAAACCCGCACGGTGTTGAACCAGGTGTCGTTGCAACTGCGTCGCGGCGAGACGCTGGGGGTTGTGGGTGAATCGGGCTGCGGCAAGACCACCTTGACCCGCCTGATACTCGGCCTGGAAACCGCCGATGCCGGCGAGGTATGGATCAAGGGCCAGCGCTGGTCCGACCTCGACACCCGGCAAAAACGCGAAGCCCGGCGTGCGGTGCAAGTGGTGTTCCAGGACCCCCTCAGCTCCTTCGACCCGCGCTACACGGTGCAGCGTGTGCTGTTCGAAGCGCTGGTGGTGGCCGGTGTACCGCGTCACGCACGGCGCGACCGCGCACTGGAACTGCTGGAACTGGTGCGCCTCGATGCCAGCGCCTTGTCCCGCCGACCCATCGAACTCTCCGGCGGCCAACGCCAACGGATTGCGATTGCCCGGGCGTTGGCTTGCGAGCCCCAAATCCTTATCTGCGATGAACCGGTCTCGGCGCTGGACGTGTCGGTACAGGCACAGATTCTGAAGCTGCTCGACGACCTCAAGCGCCGCCTCGGCCTGGCCTGCCTGTTCATCTCCCACGACCTGGGGGTGATCAATCACGTCAGTGAACGCGTACTGGTGATGAAAGCCGGCGAAGTGGTGGAGTCCGGCTCGGTACGCGCCGTCTTCGACCGCCCGGCCCACGCCTATACCCGCGCGCTGATCGACGCGATCCCGACCCTTGAAACCGACTACACGCCAGTCCCGTTCTATCTGAACGTCGCGATCTGACGTATTGGAAAACGTATCTACGAAAGGAGTGCTTCAGGTGCCCAAGCAACTGCACGTGAATTTGTTTGAGATGAACTGCGTCAGTCACATCGTCCATGGTTTGTGGGTGCACCCGGACAACAACCGACACCGCTTCAACGACCTGGACTACTGGACCGAGCTGGCGCAGTTGCTGGAATACGGCACCTTTGACGGTGTGTTCCTGGCCGACGTGATTGGCACCTACGACCGTTTTCGTGATGGCCCTGAAACCTCGTTGCGTGAAGGCATGCAGATCCCCAGCAACGACCCGCTGCTGGTGATTCCGGCGATGGCCGGGGTGACTAAAAACCTTGGTTTCGGCGCGACCTTTTCCACCACCTACGAACCGCCGTTCGCGTTTGCGCGGCGCATGAGTACCCTCGATCACCTGACCAAGGGGCGGGTGGGTTGGAACATCGTCACCTCATATTTGCCGAATGCGGCGCGCAACTTCGGGCACGACACTGAGGTGGTCCATGATCACCGCTACGAGATCGCCGATGAATATCTGGACGTGTTGTACAAACTTTGGGAAGGCTCGTGGGACGACGACGCGGTAATCGTCGACCGCGAGCGCCGGATCTACACCGATCCGGACAAGGTGCGCTATATCAACCACGTGGGGGAGCACTTCAAGGTTGCCGGTCCGCACTTGTGCCAGCCTTCGCGGCAACGTACGCCGGTGTTGTTTCAGGCCACCGGGTCACCGGCGGGCATCGAGTTTGCCGGGCGGCATGCTGAAGTGGTGTTTACCGGCGGCAATGATGCGCCGGCGGTGCGGGCGAATATCCAGGCGATGCGGCAGAAGGCGGTTGAGCATGATCGCGATCCGGCGGGGTTGAAGTTTATTGTGATGGCGGGGGTGATCGTCGGGCGTACCGATGAGGAGGTGAGTGCCAAGCTCGACAGTTATCGCAAGCTGGTGAGTGTTGAGGCGTCGCTGGCTCATGGGCAGTCGGCGATCGATTTGACGGCGTATCCGCGGGATACCTTGATCAGTGATCTGGTGGGGCGGCAGGTCAAGGGGTGGGAGAGTTTGAGCCGGTATAAACCGGATTCCACGGTGGGCGCGGTTCTGGCCCAGCTTGGCGGCTTCAACCGTGAGCGTTTTTTCGTTGCCGGTACACCTACGGTGGTGGCTGATGCGATTGAGAGATGGCTGGATGAGGATGGGATCGACGGGATTAACCTGAGGCAGTATTTGTCGTTTGAAACGGCGCGGGATTTTATTGAATTGGTGGTGCCGGAGTTGCGTCGTCGGGGGCGGTTTCGTGAGCGGTACAACGAGGGGGAGACGCTGCGGGAGCGGTTGTTTGGGGCTGGGCTGGCTCGGTTGCCGGGGGACCATTTTGGCGCGCGTTATCGGGATCCGGAGGCGTTGCTGAAGCCGGCGTTGCCGTTGCGGTTTCCGGCGTGAGTGGTGTGCCTGAGGGGGTTCTGTATTTCAGGGCTGCCAGGGTGGAAGATGCGCCGCGGTTGGCGCACATCCATTTGCAGACTTGGCAGGCTGCGTACCGGGAGATTTTGTCCGAGCGTTTTCTTGCTGAACTGAACAGCGGCGTGTCACAGCGCACGGCGTTTCTGGCCCAGGCCATCGGTGTTGGCACCTTGTCGGTGTGGGTGGTGGAGTTGGACGGGGAGCTCGTGGCGTGGGCGTCGTTTGGTAGCAGTCGGGATGCGGATGCATCGTCGATTACCGGGGAATTGCGGGCGCTCAATCTGTTGCCCGGCATTTGGGGGCAGGGGATTGGTAAGCGGCTTTGGGGGCGGGTTCGGGAGCAGTTGATCGAGGCCGGTTTTATCAGTGCGACCGTTTGGGTGGTGCAGGGGAATCGGCGCGCTCTGGGTTTCTATCGGGCGCTTGGGTTTGTGGCTGAACCGCAGACTGAAAAGACCGTGGTGGAACATGATGAGCCGTTGCCGTTGGTGCGATATCGGGTGCCTTTGGTGGGTTCTGTGGAATGAGGGTTGAGTACATATCCGTTGCTGCGGTAACGGCGGCTTATGGTTCCGCTCTTACAGCGGCTCACTTTGGAAAAGCCCCAAAGTAAGCAAAGGGCTCTGCCCCGCCTGTCGGCACCTCGCCTAGGCTCGGTGTCCCCTCACTCCGGCACCGCGAAGCGGGCCGCCGCGACGGGCCATCCATGGCCCGGCGCGGCTAAACCGGCGTCCTGCCGGTTTACCCGCTCCGCACTGCCTGCGTTCGGCCTCGGGCTTATTGGGGCAGTCAGATCAAAATCAAAAGCAAGAGCACAGCGGCCTCCCGGCCGACTTGAGTGTTAAAAGCAGAGGCAAGATCCAGAGCTGACGCAGAGCTGCTTTTCTGTGGGAGCGGGCTTGCTCGCGAAAAACCTGAGAGCGCCGCGTTCATCCAGAATGCCAGCGTCATCGTTAACGACCTTCGCGAGCAAGCCCGCTCCCACATTTTTTGGACCGTGCCCGCTTGAGCTTTTGATTTTGCTCTTCAACACTCAAGCCGGCCGGTAGGCCGCTGTGCTCTTGCTTTTGATCTTGATCTTAGGCGCCCCGTTAAACCACGCTGGCCGAACGCAGGCTTTGGAGCGTGGGTAACCTGGCAGGACGCCAGGTTAGCCGTCCTGGGCCAAGGATGGCCCATGACGGCGGCCCACGGTCCAAAGCCGGAGTGAGGGCACACCGAGCCTAGGCGAGGTGCCGAGTGGTGGGGCAAGAGCGTTTTGCTTACTTTTGCGCTCTTCAAAAGTGAGCCGCTGTAAGAGCGGAACCATAAGTGGCCGTTACCGCAGCAACGGATATGTACTCCCCCCAAGGCCAGATGTTGCCTGGCCAACAGTTGCCGCACACATTGTCGTTTTCAGCCATCACCTAAACCCCCAACACCCCCTGTTTACAGGCCCAAAAACCCGGCATGCCTTGTGCAATGACCCAGTTCCCGGACTTTAGGCCTCAGTCATCATGCAAGAACCCGCCCCTTACCCGCGACGATCCACCCCGTTGCTGCTCATCGGCACCGCCACACTCTGCAGCCTGCTGCTCGGCTGCGGCCAAAGCAGCTCCACCGTCACCCGCAGTGACCAACCGGTAAAGGGCGGCACCCTGGTCTACGCCACCGACCGCGAACCCACCTGCCTCGACCCCCACGTGGCCGGCGACATGCCCCAGGTGTTCGTCGCCCAGCAATACCTCGACTCCCTGGTCTCAATGGACACCGACGGCCGCATCGGCCCTTGGCTCGCCAAGACCTGGGAAGTCTCCCCCGACGGCCTGACCTACACCTTCCACTTGCGCAACGACGTGCACTTCACCGACGGCACCCCGTTCAACGCCGCCGCCGTCAAGGCCAACCTCGACCACATGGCCAACCCCAAGACCCAATCCAGCACCGCAGGCGGCTACATCCGCCAATACCGCAGCACCGACGTGCTCGACGAATACACCGCAGTGGTGCACCTGGCCACGCCTTACGCCGCGTTCCTGGAAGTGTTGGCCCAAGGCTTCCTCGGCATCGAGTCCCCCACCGCACTGCTGCGCTCCCGCGACGAGAACTGCGAAAGCCCGGTCGGCAGCGGCCCGTTCAAGGTCGTGCGCTGGGACCGCCAAAGCCAGGTCGAACTGGTGCGCAACCCCGACTACAACTGGGCCCCACCCACCGCCAAACACCAGGGCCCGGCCTGGCTCGACCGGATCGTCTGGAAGTTCATCCAGGAACCTTCCGTACGCTTCGCCTCGTTGCAGGCCGGCGAGGTCGACGTGATCGAAGCCTTGCCTCCCGAATCCCACGAGGCCGCGCGACGCAACCCGGACCTGACCCTGGTAATCGCCCAACGCCCCGGCAACCCCACCAACGGCACGCTGAACATCACCCGTGCGCCGTTCGATGACCTGCGGGTGCGCGAAGCCTTCGTGCGCAGCTCCGACATCGAGGGCGCGTTGAAGAGCGTGTATTTCAACGAATTCCCCCGCGCCGGTGGGCCGTTGAGCCCGGCCACGCGCTTCTACAACCCGGAATTCCAGCACGCCCAGGATTACGACCCGGCCCGTGCCGCGCAGTTGCTCGACCAGGCCGGCTGGACCCAACGCGACAGCGAGGGCTACCGCACCAAGGACGGCAAGCGTCTGCAAGTTCACGTGGTGATGGGCAACCGCACGCCACCGTCGGAATACACCTTGTGGGAGCAGGTGCAGGCCACCACCCGGCAGGTCGGCTTCGAGCTGATCGTCGACCAGATGAGTGACGTGCAGGCCACCAAGCGCCAGGCCGACTGGGACTACGACATTCGCCTCGGCTACTGGAACACCAACACCGCCGACGTGCTGCGGATCATCTTTGGCAGCGAGTTCATCCGTCCGGCAGGCGTCGGGGGTTATCACCAGAACACCGCAGGCTTCAGTGATCCAGCCTTCGACACGCTGATCCAGCAGGCCCTCACCACCCAGGACAGCGAGCAGCGCCGGGCCCTGTATTACCAGGCGCAGAAAATCGCTTCCAGCCAGTACCTGCAACTGACCACCTACCCGCAAAGCACGCGGCTGGGTATCTACAAGACCACCCAGGGCGTGCGGCTGGAGCCGTCGCTGGCGGTGACGTATCTCTATGACGCATGGGTGAACAAATGAGCCGTCCATCACTTGCCAACCCTCGCCACGAGCGCCTGGCCCGGCTCGGCAAACGTGCGCTGTGGCGCCTTGCCGGCGGCGTGCTGGTGCTCTGGGCGGTGGCCACGCTGACTTTCTTTGCCTTGCGCCTGATGCCCGGTGATCCGGTGCTGGCGATCCTCGGCGGCCCGAGTGGCAATCCCACTGCTGAAACCATCGCTGAAGCCACCCGCGAATACGGCCTCGACAAGCCTCTGGCGGTGCAATATGCGCTGTACCTCGGGCGCCTGGTGCAGGGTGACCTGGGGGTTTCCTATTCCCAGCACCTGCCGGTGACCCGCGTCCTCGCGGAGCAATCCTGGCCAACCCTGGAACTCACCCTGACATCCCTCGCACTGGCCTGGGTTCTGGTGCTGGCGCTGACGGTGCTGACGGCGGGGCGCCGGCGCTGGGTTGCCAGCCTGGCCTCGTTGGCCGAAACCCTGGCCGCCGCGTTGCCGCATTTCTGGCTGGGGATTCTATTGCTGGCGGTGTTTGCGTTCGGCCTGCGGCTGTTCCCGCCGGCGGGCAGTGATGGCTGGCGCACCCTGGTGCTGCCGTCGTTCGCCCTGGCCATTCCGCTGGCCGGGTTTATCGCCCAGGTCACCCGCGAATCCCTGGACCTGACCCTCGACCAACCCTTCATCCTGACCGCCCGCACCCGTGGCCTGAGTGACTTCAACGTGCGCTTCAAGCACGCGTTGCGCCACGCCGTGTTGCCGGGCATCTCGCTGTCGGGCTGGGCCATCGGCGCGCTGATCAGCGGCGCCGTGGTGATTGAAGTGATCTTTTCCCGCAAGGGCCTCGGCCGCCAGTTGTACCAGGCGGTGCAGGCACAGGACCTGCCGCTGACCATCGGCATCAGCCTGGTGGTCGCCGCCGGTTACGTGCTCGCCAACATCCTGGTCGACCTGCTGTACCTGTGGGTCGACCCTCGCCAACAGGAGCTTCCAGCATGAGCGGCCTGACCCTGGAAACACCGCTGCCCGCGCTGCGGATTCAGCGCACCACTCGCACCCTGCGCCTCGGTCCGCTGTTGGCGATTACCTTTTTGCTGCTGGTGATTGTCGCGGCGCTGGTGCCGCAGTTGTTCGCCTACAGCGACCCGCTGGCTATCGTGCCCCGCGATGCGTTTCATTCGCCGAGCCTGGCCCACTGGTTCGGCACCGATCAGTCGGGGCGGGATATTTTTTCGCGGGTGATCTACGGCACTCGCCAGTCGTTGTTTATCGGCCTGGCAGCCACAGCGATTGCCATGAGCATCGCCATCGTTCTCGGTTTGCTGGGCGGCCTTGGCGGCGCGCGGGTGGACCGTGGCGTGGGTTGGTTGCTGGAAGTGCTGTTTGCGTTTCCGAGCCTGATCCTGGCGCTGCTGTTCGTGGCGATCTTTGGCAGCGGCATCGGCCCTCTGATTGTCGCCACCGGGCTGGGCAGTGCGCCGGGTTACGCAAGGATGGTTCGTGGCCAGGTGCTGGCGGTGCGTAACGCGGGCTATATCGAAGCTGCCAGGGCCCTCGGGCATCCGCCATTGCGCATCATCCTGCGCCAGTTGCTGCCGAACGCCATGCGCCCGTTGATCGTGACCCTGACCATGGGCGTGGGCCAGGCGATTGTCTGGGCCTCGGCCCTGAGCTTTCTCGGCCTGGGCGCCCGCCCGCCGGCGCCGGAGTGGGGGACCATGTTGTCCATGGGCCGCGACTTTATCGCCAACGCCTGGTGGCTGACGTTCTTCCCCGGCCTGTTCATCGTCCTCACCACCCTGTCGACCACAGTCACTGGCCGTTACCTGCAACAACGCCTGGAGGGCCGTCTTTCATGAGCGACCAGAAACGCTTGATCGTTGAAGGGCTGTCCATCGAGTTTGCCGGGCAGTCTGTCGTACGCAATTTGTCTTTCACCCTGGAGCCGGGCAAGCCCCTGGCGTTGGTGGGGGAGTCCGGTTCCGGCAAAAGCGTCACCGCCCGCAGCCTGATCGGCCTCGCAGGTGCCGGTGCCAAGGTTACCGCACGTACCTTGAGCTATGACGGGGTGGATTTGCTCAGCCTGTCGGAGCGTGGCTGGCGTCGTTTGCGTGGCAATGGCATCGGCTTTGTATTGCAGGACGCACTGGTGTCCCTCGACCCGTTGCGGCCGGTGGGCAAGGAGATTCTCGAGGTGCTGGAGACCCATCGCTGGGGCGACCGTCGCAGCCGTGGCGAACGCGTCATCGAACTGCTGGATCTGGTGGGCGTACCCGAACCGCAACTGCGTGCCCGCCAGCGTCCTGATCAACTCTCCGGCGGCCTGCGCCAGCGTGCGCTGATAGCCAGTGCACTCGCATTGAACCCCGGCCTGGTGATCGCCGATGAACCGACCACCGCGCTGGATGCCACGGTGCAGGCGCAGATTCTGCAGGTGTTGCAGCAGATCAAGGCCCGTGGCGATTCGCTGCTGATCATCAGCCATGACCTGGCGGTGGTTGCGCAATTGGCCGATGAGGTACTGGTGCTGCGCCACGGTGAAGTGGTGGAACAGGGGCCGATGGACCAGGTGCTGCTCAATCCTCGCCATGCCTACACACGCTCGCTGCTGGATGCGGTGCCCGCCGAACATGCCCGTGGCACACGCTTGTCGCCGGAGCGCAGCAACGCGGTGGCGCAACCACGGCCGGGCGCGGATTCGCCGGTGTTGCTCAAGGCCTCCGGGCTGGGCAAACGGTATGTCGGCCCCGATCAACAGTCGCGCCAGGTGGTGGACGACGTCAGCTTCGAGCTGCGCGCCGGCCGCACCCTGGGCATCGTCGGTGAATCGGGCTCGGGCAAAACCACGGTGGCGCGTATCGCCCTCGGGCTGCTGCAACCGGATGCCGGCGAGGTGCGTTTTCTCGGCCAGCCATGGGCAGCAGCGGGCGCCGAAAGGGTCGAGGAAAAGACCCGACGTTTGCATCGCCGGGATATCAGCGTGATCTATCAGGACCCGCTGAGTTCGTTCGACCCGCGCTGGACAGTCGGGCAGATTCTCAGTGATGCGCTGGACGTTGCCGGTATCGCCTTCGAGCAACAGGCGGCCCGCGTGACACAGTTGCTCGACCAGGTACGGCTGGCGCCGCAATTGGCCGAGCGCCGACCGTTGCAACTGTCTGGCGGGCAGCGCCAGCGCGTGGCGATTGCCCGAGCGATTGCCAGCAACCCCAAGGTGATTATCTGTGACGAGCCGGTGTCGGCGCTGGACGTGTCGGTGCAGGCCCAGGTCCTGGATTTGCTGGCAGACCTGCAAGCCTCGCTGGGCCTGGCCTACCTGTTTATTTCCCACGACCTCGGAGTGATCCGCCACGTCAGCGACGAGGTGCTGGTGATGCGCCACGGCCAGGTGGTGGAAAGCGCCAGCGTCGAGACGTTGTTCGAATCCCCCCAACACGAATACACCCAACGCTTGTTGGGCGCAGTGCCGCGCCTGCCCGGCAGCGGTACGCAGCTGGTGGTGCCGGCCCTGGAGCCGGAAAACCCCGGCTGGCTGTTTGATGAATCGCGCCTGTGGAAAATCGCCATCTAGACCTGAATCAAGGAAGTGCCATGAGCAAGTTGTCTGCTGTACCCACGCCGCCGGTTGTGACGGTGGCCGAACTGAACGCCCGTGCTGATCGCATCTTGCCGCAGATTGCCGCCGGGGCTGCGCAACGTGAGCGTGACCGCCAACTGCCGTATGAGGCCGTGGCGCAGATCGCCAAGGCCGGGTTGTTTACCGTGCGGATTCCCAAGCGGTTTGGCGGTGCCGGTGGTTCGGTCAAGGACGTGATCGCCTTGCTGATTCGCATCGCTTCGGCCGACTCCAACGTGGCCCAGGCGCTGCGCCCCGGTTTCGGGTTTGTCGAAGGCCTGCTGGCGTCCCGCGCCGAAGGGGCGGAGGAGGAGCGTGAACGCTGGTTCGAGCGCTACCTGCAAGGCGCCGTGATCGGCAATGCCGGTTGGGAAGTCGGTGGCGCCAACGGTTCCATCAGCGCGCGCATCGTGGGTGACGGCGAGCACTTTCGCGCTTCCGGCAGCAAGTACTACAGCACCGGTTCGTTGTATGCCGATTGGGTCAGCGCCGTCGCCCTGGACGAGAATGACCAGCCCGTATCGTTCATCCTGCCGCGCGACCGCCAGGGCCTGGAGTTGCTGGATGATTTCGACGCCATGGGCCAGCGCCTGACGGCCAGCGGCACCACCCATCTGCATGATGTGCAGGTATTGGCCAGCGAGATTCGCACCCGCACCGTCGAGGAGGGCAAGCGCACGATTGTCACGCCGTTCCTGCAAGTGTTCCTCGCGGCGGTGCAGGCTGGTATTGCGCGCAATGCGCTGAATGACGCAGTGACCTTTGCCAAGGAGCATGCGCGGCCGATCAAGCACAGCAGCGCCACGCGCTCGGTGGACGACCCGTACGTGGAACTGAGCGTGGGCGACGTCTCGGCCCGGGCCTTTACCGCCGAAGCGGTGGTGCTGCACGCGGCGGACTCCATCGACCGCGCCTGGGCTGCGGATCTTGATGCGGTGGCCGTCGACCAGGCGGCAGTGGATGTGGCCCAGGCGCAATACATCGCGGCGGAGTCGGCACTCAAGGCCGCCGAGCTGGTGTTCGACGTGGGTGGTGCTTCCACCACCGGCCGCGCCCACAACCTGGACCGGCATTGGCGCAACGCGCGCACTGTGGCCAACCATAACCCCCGTCACTGGAAAGCCGCGGCCGTGGGCGCCTGGCAACTCAAGGGCACGCCGCCACCGACCTCGGGGCTGTTTTGAACAAAGCCCTCGACCTTTCACACCCCTTGGGCGAGGTGGGCACCGGGCACGCGCGCCGGGTGCCGATGATCATCGGCTGTGCGCTGTTCATGGAACTGATCGACGCCACGGCAGTGCTCACGGCGCTGCCGCAGATGGCCCAGGATTTCGGCGAGCCCAGCGTGCGCATGAACCTGGTGGTGTCGCTGTACCTGCTGGCGGTGGCGCTGTTCGTGCCGGTGAGCGGTTGGGCAGCCGACCGGTTCGGGCCGCGCCGGGTGTTTATCAGCGCCATCGTGCTGTTCACCCTCGCGTCGGTGGCCTGTGCCGGCTCGGGCTCGTTGCTGCAGTTGTCCCTGGCACGTTTGGCCCAGGGGGCTTCGGGCGCGATGATGGTGCCGGTGGGGCAGGTGATCCTGCTGCGCTGGTCGGCGCGGGAAAACCTGCTGCGCGCCATGTCGTACCTGACGGTGGCGGCGCTGGTGGGGCCGTTGCTCGGGCCGCCGTTGGGCGGGCTGCTGGTGACGGTGCTGTCGTGGCACTGGATCTTCCTGATCAACCTGCCGATCGGCGTGCTCGGGGTGATCCTGGTGCTGCGCTACATCCCGGACTATTCCGGGACGCCCGGCCAGCCATTGGACGTTCCCGGCCTGTTGCTCAGCGGTGTGGCATTGGGCGGGCTGGTGTTCGGCTTCGAGGTACTGGGCCACGGCCTGTTGCCGCGCCAGTGGGCGTTGCTGCTGATTGGCGGCGGGTTGTTGAGCGCCTGGCTGTATGTCCGGCATGCGCGGCGGACGGCGCACCCGTTGATCGATTTTTCATTGTTGAAAATACCGACCTTCGCCGTGAGCTTCTGGGGCGGCAACCTGATGCGCATCGGCAGCGCGTCACAGCCGTTTTTGCTGGTGCTGCTGTTTCAGCTGTGTTTCGGGCTTAACCCGTTGCAGGCCGGGCTGCTGAGCGTGGCCGGTGGTGTGGGTGCGTTCCTGATGAAAATGCTGGCGGTGCGGATTGTCAGCCGCTTCGGCTTCCGCCGCACCTTGATCAGCAATGCCGTGCTCACCGGTGCAACCCTACTGGCGTGCAGCCTGTTCGAGGTATCAACGCCTTACTGGCTTGTAATACTGGTGTTATTTGGCAGCGGGATCATTCGCTCGCTGCAATTCAGCACCCTCGGGGCGTTGACCTATGCCGACGTGCCGCCGGAGCAATCCAGCCGTGCCAGCAGCCTGTCGGCGATGACCATTCAACTGACCTTGAGTTTGTCGGTGGGCATCGCGGCGGGACTGCTCGGCTTGATCATGGCCATGCGCGGGCATGCCACGGTCGAGCAGAGTGATATCGCCTGGATCATGGCGGGGGCCGGATTGCTGTGTGCCTTATCGGGGCTGGTTTATCGCAGGCTGTCGCCGCAGGCGGGCTCGGCGATTTATGCAAAACGCGCAGAGGGAATTGGATGATTCGGGCAGCACGTATCGAGGACGCAGGTGACATTGCCTGGGTGCACATTCGTAGTTGGCAGCAGGCTTATCGTGAGCTGATGCCTGCGGATTACCTGACTTCGCTGGAGGCGACGCAGCCTCGGCGCGAAGCCTTTTGGCGGCAGTCGATTGAGCAGGGAAGCGAAGCTGTGTTTGTCGCGCAGGTCGAGGGGCGTGTGGTGGGCTGGATTGTTGTCAGCCCGAGCCGTGATGAGGATGTCGACCCCGGGAAAACCGGTGAAGTGCAGGCGCTGTATGTGCTGGCCGAACACTGGGGAACCGGAGTGGGCAGGGCGCTGTGGCTCAGGGGGCTGGAACATCTTGCAAGCCTGGGCCTGGAGACGGCGACGTTGTGGGTGCTGGCTGAAAACCGGCGGGCAGTGCGCTTTTACCAAAATGCAGGATGGATAGCGCAGCCCGAATCAAGCCGCACCCTTACCCGGGGCGGTCGTGAGTTGGAGGAAATCCGCTACCAATCCCAAAAGTGACGCTGAACCTGTGGCGAGGGAGCTTGCTCCCGCTGGGCTGCGCAGCGGCCCCAAAATCCTGGGAGCGCTTCGCACTCCAGCGGGAGCAAGCTCCCTCGCCACAGGGGAATTTGAGATCGTTCCCACGCTCTGCGTGGGAATGCCGCTCTGGACGCTCTGCGTCCGCTCTTGAAATCGTGACGCAGAGCGTCACCGGATGCATTCCCACGCAGAGCGTGGGAACGATCACACTCACCATTTTTGCCTGAAAGCTGCGCGGCCACAGGCGTCATTCAGGAATGTCATTGGCCATGAACTCGTCTTTTTCATTGTTTCGCACCTGGAATGTCCAACACTTGCCGTCGACCCCGGCGGCGTTTGTGCGGCATTTCATCGGTCATTTCAAAGGGTGGTACCTGGCGATCCTGCTGCTGCAGATTGCCGCCGTGGTGTGTTCGATTCTGACGCCCTGGGGGCTGGGGCAGATCACCCGCACCGTCAGCAACGGCTTAGCGGCTGAGCGCGCATTTGAAGTGCTGCAATGGCCACTGACACTGCTAAGCGCGCTACTGGTGTGCCAGGTACTGTTTACCCGTGCATCCGCAGGCTGCCATATCCACGTCTTGCCGTTGCAGCGGCGCACGGTGACGCATGTGGTGTTCGCTTATCTGCAACAGCATTCCCATCGTTTCATCAGCAATGAGTTCGCCGGGGCGCTGGCGCATCGGGTGGCGGAAATTACCCTGGGGGTGAATCAGACCCTGAGCATCTTGCTGTTCGACCTGATCCCGCTGCTGGTGACGCTGAGCCTGGCCACGGCCTTGCTATGGACCGCATCGCCGTTGTTGGCGTTGTTCATGGCGGGTTGGTCGGTGGCGTTCATCGCCATCTGTTATGTGCTCGCACGCCGCAGC
Source organism: Pseudomonas sp. 32A (assembly GCF_052682255.1). Classification (NCBI taxonomy): domain Bacteria; kingdom Pseudomonadati; phylum Pseudomonadota; class Gammaproteobacteria; order Pseudomonadales; family Pseudomonadaceae; genus Pseudomonas; species Pseudomonas sp. 32A. The sequence goes on from NZ_JBQYLY010000001.1 coordinate 2,134,220, forward strand.
CATCCGCTGGCCCAACAATATTCGGCAGCGCGCAGCACCAGTACCGGCAAGGTGGTGGATGCGGTCTCCAACCTGGCCAATATCCGCCTGTTTGCGCGCCATGCGTTCGAGCACAGTTACCTCGGCACTTTCCTCGACAAGGAGGTGGCGGCTGCCTACCGATCCCTGGGGTATATGGAGAAAATTCGCTGGTTCCAGGCTTCCTGTGGCGTAGTGCTTAAGCTCGGCTTGTTATTGCTGGCGCTCTACCTGTGGCGCAGCCACCGTATCGACATTGCTGCGTTTGTCATGTCCACCAGCCTTTCGTTGTTGATCATCAGCGATGTGGAAAACCTGTCGCGACGCTTTCTCGAATTCTTCGAAGCCACCGGCAACATTGCCAACGGCGTGCGCACCTTGATTCGCCCCCATGAAGTCATCGACCAACCCGGTGCCAAGGCGCTACAGGTCAAGCGCGGCGATATCGAGTTTCGTGACGTGGGCTTCAGCTACGGCGCTGGCCGGCCGATTTTCGAACACCTGAATATTGTGATTCCCGCCGGCCAGAAAGTCGGCCTGGTGGGCGCTTCGGGTTCCGGCAAGTCGACGCTGCTGAGCCTGCTGCTACGTCTTTACGACGTGCAGCAAGGCCAGGTGCTGGTGGACGGCAAGGACGTGCGCGACGTCACCCAGCATTCGTTGCACCAGCAGATCGGCCTGATTCCCCAGGAGCCCGGCCTGTTCCACCGCAGCATTCGCGAAAACATCCATTACGGCCGCCTGGATGCCTCGATGGATGAAGTCGCCGAGGCGATCCACCGCGCCGGCGCCAGTGAGTTTATCGACAGCATGGAACACGGCTACGAGTCGCTGGTGGGCGAGCGTGGGGTCAAGTTGTCCGGCGGCCAGCGCCAGCGCATTGCGATCGCCCGGGTGTTGCTGAAGAACGCGCCGATCCTGGTGATGGACGAAGCCACTTCCAGCCTGGACTCGATTACCGAGCGCTTTATCCAGGACAAGCTTGACGAAATCATGGAAGACAAGACCGTGCTGGTGGTGGCGCATCGGCTGTCCACTGTGGCCCATCTGGACCGGATCCTGGTGTTCGACAATGGCCGGGTGATCGAGGACGGCAGCCACGAACAGTTGCTGCGCCAGGGCGGGCACTATGCGCGGTTGTGGAGTCGCCAGTTCAGTGATGCGCTGGATGAAGTCGCGCTGTGATCAGGCGGCGTACCGGGTACGCCGCGCAGTGCAGGTCAGATCGACAGGTGCAGCACTCGCTCGTCTTTGGCGCCAGCCAGCGGGCGGCGCTTGTTGACCTTCAGCTCACCCAGGTTGATCAGCAAGGTGCGGGTCACGTTGCGGCTCAGCCCCAGCAACTCGGCGGTGTGCACCTGGTTGTGATGGCACAGCCGGTAAGCGGCAGTGAGCAGGCTGCGCTCGACCTGTTCGTGGAGGTTGTCGACCTGTTCCTCGAACAGGCGCTGGAAGGCCAAGTCGAGCAGGTCATGGGCCGTGGTGCTGTCTTCCTGGCGTTCGATACGCAGGTTGGACATGCGCAGGTCATCGGCCTGGATCACGCCGTCCCGGCAGATCAGCAGGGTGTGGTGGATGACGTTTTCCAGTTCGCGAATATTTCCCGGCCAACTGTAGGTGGCCAGCCGTTGCTCGGCGTCCTTGCTCAGGATCACCTCGCCGTACCCCAGGCGGCGGGTGTAGGTGTCGATGAAATACTGCACCAGCGGCAGGATATCGCCGGGGCGGTCCCGCAGCGGGCTGAGTTCCAGGTTGACCACGTTCAGGCGGTAGAACAGGTCCTCGCGAAAATGCCCGGCGTTGATGGCTTTTTCCAGCTGCACGTTGGTCGCCGCCAGCACCCGTACATTGATCGGAATGCTTTTGCGCGACCCCAGGCGCACCACTTCGCGTTCCTGTAATACACGCAGCAGCTTGACCTGGATCGACATCGGCAGGTCACCGATTTCATCGAGGAACAGCGTGCCGCCGTTGGCTTCTTCAAACCAGCCGGCCTTGGCGCTGAGGGCGCCGGTGAACGCGCCTTTCTCGTGGCCGAACAGCTCGGCTTCCACCAAAGACTCGGAGAACGCACCGCAGTTCACCGCCACGAACGGCTGTGCCTTGCGGCCACTGAGGTTGTGGATATGCCGAGCCACCAGCTCTTTGCCGGTGCCGGTTTCGCCGATGATCAGCACGCTGGCTTCGCTCGGCGCGACTTGTTGCACATGCTTGAGCAAGGCTTTGGACCGGGGGTCTTCAAATACCTGGGCGGTGGCGCGGATGGAAGTGGCAAGGGCGGGCGAGGGCGGTAGGGTCAGCAGTTGCATGGCAATCTCTACGAATAGAACGTCGGGATGGGCGGGGTACCGTTCAGTGCCCATTCGCCCAGTTCATGAAGCTTGTAGTCCAGCGGGTCATGCAGGCTCTGGGTGCGCAAGTTGCGCCAGTGCCTGTCGAGGGCCACCGAGGCGTTGGTCGCCCGCGCGCCGGTGACCTCGAAGACCTTGCTACACAACTCCAGGCCGTTGCGGCTGGCGGCGACTTTGGCGGTGGCAATGGCAATCGCAGCTGTGCCGCGTTCCTCGCTGGTCAGGGCCGAGCCCTTGGCCCATGCCGCGTCCAATACCTCACCGGCGCGCTCCACCAACAGGCGGGTACTTTGCAGCGCCACCCAGAAGTCGCCGTAGTGGCTGAGGATGTAGGGATCCTGGGTGGTGTGGCTGGCGCTGGAGCGGAACCATGGGCGGGCTTCTTCCAGGGTGTATTGGCGCGCCTCTTCGAATGCACCCTCGGCGATGCCGAGGAAGATATTCGCGAAATGCAGTTGCGCAATCAGCGGGCGCAGGCAGGCGAACGGCGTGCTCAACGGCCCCGGGTCCAGCAGCAGGTCGGACTCTTCCACGCGTACGCGCTTGAAGGTCACGCTGCCGCTGTCGGTCTGGCGCTGGCCCATGTTGTTCCAGTCGTTGTGCAGGATGATCCCGCTGCGGGCGCTGGGAATCGCCGCGATCAGCAACTTGCCGCCGGCGCTTTCATCGATGGCCGAGGCGATCATCATCTCCGAGTCGTTGGCCCCGGAGCAGAAGTTCTTCTGCCCCGAGAATTCCCGCCAACCCGTGTGGCGCTTGACCACCGTGCGGGTGTCCAGCGGGTTCAGGGTGTTGCCCCAGAACCAGTTGTTGCTGGCCGTCAGGCTGAACCAGGTTTGCCACTGCGCCGGGGTGGCGAACAACCGGACGGTGGCGAGCATCAGGTGATGAAAGCCGAATACGTGGGCGATGGAGCTGTCGACCCGGGCAAATTCGCGCACCACCTCGAAGGTTTCCGACCAGTTGGCGTCCAGCCCGCCGAATTGCCCGGGGATGCTCAGGGACAACAGGCCGCTGCTGCGCAGCTTGTCGCGTTCGGCTTTGGGCGTGCCGCCGCTGGCATCGCGGTCGACGGCGGTGCGGGCAAATTCGCTCGCCAGGTCACGGGCAATCTCCAGCGGCGTCCTGCGGGTGCAGAGTAAGTTGGCCGTCACGCGTGAATACCTCGTTGCTTAATAGTCGAGCGTGGTTGAGTGAGTTTATTCAACCGTTGATAGAGCAAGAGCCATACCAAGTAACAGGATGCTGGAAACTTGCAGGTTTTTGTTCGCAGACGGCGCCGACTATTATCAAAAGCACAACTTTTGTTGCACAGGTGTTGGGATTCGGACAGTTGTGCCAAGGCCCGTGTGGCCTGGTGCCGGTTATGCTTTTATCGGTTAAGCATATAAGTAATTTTTCTTTTTAACGGTTGTTGGAAATCGAACATTCCGCCAGCAAAATGTTGCGCCTGTGCCGATTAAATACGGTTGTGGTCCCGTGTTTATTGATGTTTTGACGTGGCACGAACCCTGCAAAGTTGGATTCAGAGCGCGACTATACAAATAGATGCTCCAACTAATTAGAGACCCCAGGAGTATTTAATCCATGCGGCAACTGTTTGAACCACGCGCTCGTCGTTTTGAGTCACTGGCTACGGCGTCCAGCCTTGGCGTGCTGTTGATGCTGATACACGGTGCGGCCGTTGCGGCCCAGACCGACCCGACCCTGGCCACAGTGGTCGTCACCGGTGCCGAAGCCACCGAAGCGCAAAAAGCCGAAAGGCAGCTGGCTAAGGTGCCCGGCAAAACCGCGGTGATCGACAACCGCAAGATCGAGCAGGGCCGGGCGGCGAATGCCGAGGACGTGCTGGCGTTGCAACCGGGAGTCTTCGCCCAGGCCACCAGCGGCTCGGGTGCCAACAAGATTTCGATCCGTGGTTCGGGCCTCAACACCTTCTATCAAGGCTATGTGCTGGGGATCAAATTCCTCTACGACGGCCTGCCGTTGACCGGCCCGGGGGGCACCCAGGAAGACATGCTGGACATGGCCTCCGTGGACCACACCGAAGTGCTCTACGGCGCCAACGCGTTCCGCTATTCGGCCTTGTCCCTGGGCGGCGCGATCAACTTCGTGAGCAAGACCGGCCGCACCGATCCGGGCAACTACGCACGCTTCGAAGCCGGCAGCTTCGGCTACCGCAAGCAGCAACTGAGCACCGGTGGTGTAGAGGGCGACAACGACTACTACGTCAGCATCCAGCACAACGAGCGGGATGGTTATCAGGACAACACGCCGAACAAGGGACAGGGGATCGTCGCCAACTTCGGCCACGTGTTCAGCCCGCAACTGGAGACGCGCTTCTACATTCGCTACAAGGAAGAAACCCTGAGCCAGGGCAATACCCTGACCAAATACCAGCTCAAGCACGACCCTACGAGCAACCTCGTGCCCATCGGGCGCAAGAAGGACGGCTCGACCCTGCTGGGCAGCACCACCACCTACACCTTCGACGACAATGCCAAGCTCGAAGTCGGCCTGGGCTACAACGACTACCCGCTGGACAACGGCTGGCGTTACTCGCCAACACCCCAGGAATGGCGCTCCCAGGACGTCAACCTGACCCTGCGCTACCTGCGCACCGCCGACACCTTCTTCGGCCTGCGTAGCGACAGCAGCGTGACCTTCAGCAACACCCTGGCGTACCTCGCTGATGTGAAGTCCCACAGCAAGGCCACCGGCATCACCCAGCAGAAAACCAACTACACCGGCTCCCGGGACACGGTGTTTTCCCTTGGCAACGAACTGCAACTGAATGACCGGACGTGGCTGTCCACCGGGCTGTCGCTGATTGATATCAAGCGCAAGGCGCAGATCGAATACAGCACCGGCACCAATACCAGCGCGTTCCCCAGTGGCGTCGAGTACGACGAGACCGACGTCGCCCCGCGCATCGGCCTGCGCTACCAGCTGACCCCGGAATTCGAAGTGTTCGGCAACGTCAGCCGCTCCGTAGATCCACCGGTCACCTGGCAGTTGGGCAGCACCGGCACGCCCTACATCCGTGATGTGCGGCCGCAAAAAGCCAACACCGTGGAGTTCGGTATTCGTGGCGGCCATGGCATCTTCGACGGCAGCCTGACGGTCTACCGGTCGTGGGTGCAGAAAGAACTGTTGTCGGTGGTGGTGCGCCAGGCAACCGCCACCCAGGACCAGTTGGTGGCCACCTCCAATGGCAGCGCAACCATTCACCAGGGCATCGAAGCCGGCTTGAATGCGCAACTGTGGGACGGCGGCAACGGCGACAGCGTGACCTTGCGCCAGGCCTACACCTTCAACGACTTCCACTACCGCAATGATGGGGTGTTTGGCGACAACCAGTTGCCGGGCTTGCCGCGTCAGGTCTACCAGGCGGAGCTGGAGTATCGCCAGGGCAGTGGTTTCTACGCGCAGCTCAATGCCCGGGCGGCGTCCAGCTACTACGTGGATTTTGCCAACTCCCTGAGTGCGCCGTCCTATACCTTGTGGGGGGCCAAGGTGGGCTACGAGGCGCCGAGCAAGAAGTGGGAGGTGTTCGTCGATGCACGCAACCTGACCAACAAGCGCTACGCCACGGCCACCAACACCGCGTACGACGCCAAGGGCCAGGACTCGGCCAACTTCTATGTAGGGGATGCGTTCAACGTGACCACGGGGGTGGCGTTTCGCTTTTGATGGCAGTGACAGCCAAAGCAAATCCAGTGTGGGAGCTGTCGAGCTTTAGCGAGGCTGCGATGGCATCACCTCGGTGTACCTGAAGCACCGAGGTGCCCGCATCGCAGGCAAGCCAGCTCCCACACTGGATTTTTGTAGTGGCTGGAGATTCAGTTCTGCGGCCGCTGCTTGGTCGAATCCAGCTCGGCCTTTTTACCGGTGCTGATCTCGGTGATCTGCGCCGACTTGGCGATTGCAAAGTCAAAGGTGTCCTGCATCTTGGCGATCGCATCGGTCGCCGTGCCGTTCAGGCCACCGTTGGCCGCCCAGTCGAAGTTCCACACCCCGGACAGGTTATCGGCACCAGCCACGTCATGGGTTTCGATGGCGGTGAACACGTCGGGGTGGCGTTCCATGTACTGGGCCGCAGCGCTCACATCGGCGGGCACCTTGCCCGAGGCGTTGCTGGCCAACTGTGAAAGCTCTTGCTTGGTAATCGCCGACTTGCCCGACTGGCGCATGTAATCGGCGATCACCTTGCTCGACTTGGAAATATTCAACTTGTCGTCAAATACCGACGTCGAGGCTTTTTGAGTGGTCGGTCCGCCACCGGCGGGTGTTACGGTAGTAGACATCGGCGCTGCTCCCTCAATGAATTGGATGACATCGAAGCCGACGTTAGCATGGGCAATTGGCCATTTATCGTCGGCTTCACAACAATTCGCAGCGGCCGGAAAATTTCACAGCGTTTCACCCGCATCCAGCTTCGCCAGCAGCCTCTGGCCCCGTTCCCACAGCGCGTCCTGCTTGGATTCAGGCATCCGGTCGAGGTTCTTGTAGAGCATGGCCATGCGCTGATTGCCCCGCAGCAGGTCGCCGTGGCGCATCAGGAAGTGCCAGTAAAGCGCATTGAACGGGCAGGCATTGTCAGCGGTACTTTCCGTGACTTTGTAGGCACAGCCTCGGCAGTAGTCCGACATGCGCTTTATGTATTGGCCGCTCGCGCAATAAGGTTTGGAACCCAGGTAGCCGCCATCCGCATGCATGACCATGCCCAGGGTGTTGGGCAGCTCGACCCAGTCGAAAGCGTCCATGTAGATCGCCAGGTACCACTCGCATATCTGGCTGGGCACGATGCCGGCCAGCAGGGCGAAATTGCCGGTGACCATCAGCCGCTGGATGTGATGGGCGTAGGCATGTTTCAGGCTTTGGCCGATCGCCTGGCGCATGCAGTTCATTTGCGTCTCGCCCGTCCAGTAGAACTCCGGCAGCGGGCGGCTGTTGCCGAATGCATTGCCGGCGGCGTAGTCCGGCATCTTCAGCCAGTACACGCCGCGTACGTATTCACGCCAGCCAATCAGTTGGCGGATAAACCCTTCGGCGGCATTCAGCCCGATGCCGCCCGACCAATAGGCTGCCTCCACGTCGCTGCACAGTTGGCGCAGGTCCAGCAGGCCGATGTTCAGCGCCGCGCTGATGCGGGCATGAAACAGGAAGGGCTCGTCGCTGGCCATGGCGTCCTGGTAGTCGCCGAACCCGGCCAGGCCGTAATCCAGAAAGTACTCCCACAATGCCTGGGCATCGGTGTGGGTTACCGGGTAATCGAAGGTGTCCAGGTCGCCGTAGTGGCTGCTGAAGTGTTTACGTACCAGCGCCAGCACGTCCTGGGTGATGGCGTCTGAACTGAAGCGCGCCGGGTAGGGCGCCTTGGTTCCCTTGGGCAGCGCCTTGCGGTTGTCTGCATCAAAGTTCCAGGCGCCGCCGACTGGCGTGCCGTCACCGTTGAGCAATAACCCGCTCTTGCGGCGCATCTCCCGGTAGAAGAACTCCATGCGCAGCTGTTTTTTGCCGCTGGCCCACGTAGCGAACTCGTCACGGCTGCACAGGAAACGGCTGTCGGCATGCCACTGGATCGGCAAGCCGCAGTCTTTCAGGGATTGTTCCAGGCGCCAGTCGCCGCATTCGGTCAGGTGCAGTGCCTGTGGCTGCATCAGAGATTGCCAGCGCCCTAGCTCGCCGGGTACCGAGCCGGTGTTTTGCGGGTCGTCCAAGGCGACGTACTGCACCCGGATACCACGCTGCTGCAACGCCTGGGCAAAGTGGCGCATGGCGCTGAAGACCAGGGCGATTTTTTGCGGATGGTGGGGCACATGGCTGGCTTCCTCCATCACCTCGACCATCAAGACGGCATCGTGCTGGCTGTCCAGCCCGTCCAGTGAGGCCAGGTCAAACGACAACTGATCGCCCAGCACCAGGCACAGGTTTCTAACGGCCTTGGTCACCAGGGCGCTTCCAGGGAAAATGGCGTTCGCAGTGCCTCAATGGGTCCTTCACGCCGGCCGCACATTTCATCGTGGACGCACTGATGCACCAGGGTGCAGGGGAACGCCGGGACTGACTGCAACACATCACGCAGGTGGTTGACGGAACGAAAGTGCAGGGGCTTTGCGGCCGCGTCCAGCAACGTGAACTGGCCGTGGTCCAGCCGGACGCGCGCCAGATAGAATCCACCCTCCAGGGAGAGCAGTTCCATTTCACGCACGTCGCCTTGGGTGGCCAATTGGGTCAGGGTTTGCAGGTTCATGATTCACTCCTTGCCGGTCAGGGTTGCGAAGACTGGCGACGGAAGAACAGCGTCACCTGGCCCACTTCGACGCCCAGCTTGGACATGCTGGAGCGATTGATCAGCGTGTCTTCGTCCATCAGGTACATCCAGTCGTCGAGGCTCACTTCATAGACGGAGCCGTCAACCGGCAGGCTCAGCACGTAACGCCAGCGCAACGCGTTGCCGGCCACTTCGCCCTTGGCTTCACCGACCACATCGTCGGCGCGGCCGCGCCAGTGGTTCGGGCCATCGGGGGTCAGGGTCCAGACGCGCCGCTGGCGAGTGCCGTCGCTGTAGAGAAAGCGTTCGTCGAGAATCAGGTTTTCACCCTCGCGGCGGCTGGCGATATTCACCTCGAAACGCTTGGCCACTTCACCCGAGCGTTTCTCGAATATGCCCCAGGCCTTGACGGGCTTGCTGAAGAAGCGCACCAGGTCCAGTTGGGGCTGCTGGTCGGCATAGTGTTTTACATCCACGCTGCCACAACTGCTCAGGCCCAGCACCAGGGCCAGCGAAACCAATAGACGGGTCATTGCGGTTCTCCCTGAGAGGGCTTGATACAGATGAAGCCTCGATAGCTGATACTTGTACAAAATAATAAATTTGTACAGGTATTTAGAAGGGTATCCGAATGTTGTTGCCCACTTATGGGACCGAGCCCCGGGCGGATTCGCATATTGCGGTGTGGTAGGCGAAGGTGATCGTTCCCACGCTCTGCGTGGGAATGCCGCCTCGGACGCTCCGCGTCCCGCTGGCACCGCTGGACTGATGCCCCGCGCAAGGGTGACGCGGAGCGTCACGGTATGCATTCCCACGCAGAGCGTGGGAACGATCAAAGCACAAGCAAAGCTGCTTTTCTGTAGGAGCGAGCTTGCTCGCGAAAAACCTGAGGGCGCCGCGTTGAATCAGGATGCCCGCGTTATCGTTAACGACCTTCGCGAGCAAGCCCGCTCCCACATTTGGAGCGTTGCGCTGTTCAAAAGTGAGCCGCTGTAAGAGCGGAACCAATCTCAGCCATCACCCAAATAACGGATAGGTGATCGTTCCCACGCTCTGCGTGGGAATGCCGCCTCGGACGCTCTGCGTCCCGCTGGCACCGCCGGATTGACGCCTCGCGCAAGGGTGACGCGGAGCGTCACGGTATGCATTCCCACGCAGAGCGTGGGAACGATCAATCTGCTTTTCTGTGGGAGCGAGCTTGCTCGCGAAAAACCTGAGGGCGCCGCGTTGAATCAGGATGCCCGCGTTATCGTTAACGACCTTCGCGAGCAAGCCCGCTTCCACATTTGGACCGTGGCCGCTTCAGCTTTTGATTTTGCTTTTAACACTCAAGCCGACAGGCACTCCGCATGCCGGTCAGTAGCGAATCATCACCGACTTGAGCTCGGTGTAGTCCTCGATAAAAGCCCCGCCAAACTCCCGCCCCACCCCCGAAGACTTGTTGCCGCCAAACGGCACCGCCGGGTCGAGCATCGTGTGCATGTTCACCCACACCGTCCCCGCGTTGATCGCCGGCACCATGCGCAGGGCCTTGCTCAAATCGTTGGTCCAGAGGCTGGCGCTCAGGCCGTACGGTGTGTTGTTCATCAGCTCCAGCAGCTCTTCCTCAGTGTCGTAGGGGAAAAACGTCGCGATGGGGCCGAAGGTTTCTTCGTTGAGCAAGGTGTCGTTGATCGTGTTGGCGAGAATCACCGTCGGCTCCACGTAGCAACCCGGCCCGTCGATCCGCTTGCCGCCGTGGACAATCGTATTGTTCTCGGCCCGCGCCGTGGCGAAAAACCCTTCGAGTTTCTGTTGGTGCTGACGGTTGGTCACCGGGCCGAATTCGGTGCGTTCATCCAGGGGAGAGCCGATGTTCAAGCGGCCCAGTCGTTGCGCCAGCTTGTCCATGATCGCCTCGATCTGCGAGCGGTGGACGAAGAAGCGTTCAGCGGCCGCGCAGATTTGCCCGGAGTGCAGGAACCCGGCTTCGATGATCCCGTTGACCGCCTTGTCGAGGTCCACATCCCGCAGGAACCCGGCCGAGTTTTTACCACCCAGTTCCAGGGTCGCCCGGGTCAATCCGGCGCCCATGGCGCTGCGGCCCACCGCGATGCCGGTGGGCACCGAGCCGGTGAACGAAACCTTGTCGGTGTCCGCATGCTCCACCAGCCCTTTGCCCACATGCCCGCCACCGGTCAGCACGTTCAGCACGCCCGCCGGCAGGCCGGCGTCGATGGCCAGTTCGGCGATGCGCAGGATGGTCAGCGGGGTGAACTCGCTGGGCTTGATGATGATGCTGCAACCGGTCACCAGCGCCGAGGCGAGTTTCCAGATGGCGATCATGGTCGAGAAATTCCACGGCACGATGCCCACCACCACGCCCACCGGTTCCCGCAGGGTGAACGCGGTGTAGCGTTCGCCAGCGAAGGAGGGCAGTGACGGGGTGATGGTCTGGCCGCTGATCTTGGTGGCCCAGCCGGCGTAGTAGCGCAGGAAGTGCGCGGCCTGGTCCACCTCGAAGGCCCGGGAAATCTGGATGATCTTGCCCGACTGGCAGGTTTCGATCTGCGCCAGTTCTTCGCGGTGTTGCTCCAGCAGGTCAGCGAGTTTCAGCAGCACATTGCCGCGCATGGCTGGGGCGACCTGGGACCATTGCCGGAAGCCACGCCGGGACGATTCCACGGCCGCGTCGATATCGGCAAGGTCGGCATCGGCCACGTGGGCGATCACTTCGCCGGTGGCCGGGTTGATCACCTCCAGGGTCTGGCTGGAGTGGCTCTGGACGTAGCCGCCGTCGATAAACAAGGCATGGTTTCGACGGAGGAAGGCCTGGACTTCAGGCAGCAGCGCGATATCGCTCATGGGAATTTCCTGCTCGCAAAAGCCCGAGGTTAGCCAGCGCCGCCGGGCCAGGCTTGTCTGTGCCTGCCGGGCGATATGTCTGTGGCTGCCAGGCCTGTGGAAAGTGCAATCTTGGCTGTGGAAGGTGCATTTTCCGGGGTGATCGCCGGCTCCATACTGGCCCCACATCCAGCGTCGTTCGTTGCTTTGGAACGCCAGCCGGACATCCAATAATAAGCAGGGCCGTCCATGAAAAAGCCAAACCCGCTCCTCGAAGACCTCAAGGCGATTCTGCCGATCATCGCTGCCAATGCCTTCCAGGCCGAGCAGGACCGCAAGGTTCCCGATGAGAACATTGCGCTGCTCAAGAGCATCGGCATGCACCGTGCCTTTCAACCCAAACCCTTTGGAGGCATGGAAATCTCGCTGCCGCAGTTTGCCGACTGCATCGCCTTGCTCGCCGGCGCCTGTGCCAGCACCGCTTGGGCCATGAGCCTGTTGTGCACCCACAGCCATCAACTGGCGCTGTTTTCCGCGAAGCTGCAGCAGGAAGTCTGGGGCGACAACCCGAACGCCACAGCCAGTAGCAGCATCGCGCCGTTTGGCCGCACTGAAGAAGTTGAAGGGGGTGTGCTGTTCAGCGGTGAAATGGGCTGGAGCAGCGGTTGCGATCACGCCGAGTGGGCGATTGTCGGTTTTCGTCGTAAAAACGCCGAAGGCACTCAGGATTACTGCTTCGCGGTGCTGCCGCGCAGCGATTATCAGATTCGTGATGACTGGTTCGCCGCCGGCATGAAGGGCAGCGGCACCAAGACCCTGATCATCGACAACGTGCGGGTGCCCGAACATCGCATCCAGAAAGCCAAGGACATGATGGAAGGCAAGTCCGCCGGCTTCGGTTTGTACCCCGACAGCAAGATTTTCTACTCGCCGTACCGTCCGTATTTCGCCAGCGGTTTCTCCACCGTCAGCCTGGGCGTGGCCGAGCGCATGCTTGAGGTGTTCCGCGAGAAAACCAAGACCCGCGTACGTGCCTACACCGGCGCGGCGGTGGGGGCCGCGACTCCGACGTTGATGCGCCTGGCGGAGTCGACGCATCAGGTGGCCGCTGCCCGGGCGTTCCTGGAAAAGACCTGGCAGGAACACGCCGAACACAGCGAACAGCACCGTTACCCGAGCCGCGAGACCCTGGCGTTCTGGCGCACCAACCAGGCGTATGCCACCAAGATGTGCATTCAGGCGGTGGACCGTTTGTTCGAAGCAGCGGGTGGCAATGCGTGGTTTGAGCACAACGAAATGCAGCGGTTGTTCCGCGATTCCCATATGACCGGCGCCCATGCGTACACCGATTACGACGTGTGCGCGCAGATTCTGGGGCGTGAGCTGATGGGGCTTGAGCCTGATCCGAGCATGATTTGAAGCCTCGTGGCGGCCCCTCTGCAGGAGCGAGCTTGCTCGTGAAAAACCCGAGAGCGCCGCGCCCATCCAGGCAACCCACGTCATCGTTAACGACCTTCGCGAGCAAGCTCGCTCCTACAGGGAGCAGCTCGATAATAAGTAATCCGGGAGTCTTGTATGTCTGAGCACAGCGCTACGATCTTCGATCCACGGGCCTTTCGCCGGGCCCTGGGCAACTTTGCCACCGGCGTCACGGTGGTCACTGCCGCTGATGCCAGCGGGCGCAAAGTGGGTGTCACCGCCAACAGCTTCAACTCGGTGTCCCTGGACCCGCCGCTGGTGCTGTGGAGCATCGACAAGCGCTCCAACAGCCACGAGGTGTTCGAGCAGGCCAGCCATTTTGCGGTCAACGTGCTGGCGGCTGACCAGATCCACCTGTCGAACAATTTTGCCCGGCCCAAGGATGATCGTTTCGCGGAAATCGAATTTGAGCCGGGCGAGGGTGGCTCACCGGTCTTCGCCGATTGCTCGGCGCGGTTTCACTGCGAGAAGTATCAGCAGGTGGACGGTGGTGATCACTGGATCATGATCGGCAAGGTGGTGGCGTTTGATGATTTTGGGCGTTCGCCGCTGCTCTATCACCAGGGTGCGTATGCGCGGATCGAGGAACGGCAACCGTAGGGCGAACACCTCTATCGAAGGCTGAAGCAGGTTAAATGTGGGAGCGGGCTTGCTCGCGAATGCGGAGTGTCAGCCAATACATCTGGCGACTGACACACCGCTTTCGCGAGCAAGCCCGCTCCCACATGTGATCTCGGTAGCTCATTGCATCTGCGTTAGAACGGCACGGCCACAGTGACTTGGCTATAGAGATTGGTGCCATTGCCACCCACCTGGTTGCCGCCGTTGCTCTCATCCTTGTTGGGCTTGTACAGGCCCAGCAGCGGCGTGACGATCAGGTGTTCGTTCACCGCCCACTCCGCGTACAGGTCCAGTTCGCGCCCATCGAGGTTGAGCATGCCGCCCTTGCTCAACGTCTTGTAATCGAAGAACAGCGCGCCGACGGTCACGCTGTCCAGCGGCTTGACCTTCAACGCCACGTGCTGCACCTCGGTGTTGGTATTGAACGGCCCCGAGTAATTGCCAGCCACTTCGCCCTGCACCCAAGTGCCATAGCCACGGTTGAAGCCCGAGAACATCGCATCCCAGTTTTTCGAATAGCGGCTGTAGCGGTAGGTCAGGTCCGGCGACCACGGCAGCGCGGCGAAGGTATAACCGCCCTCGGTGTACCAGGCTTTTTCCGGGCCGGCGTCCTTGTCCTGCCAGGCGTATTCAAAGGAAAAATGTGCGTTCTCGATCCCGGCATTGCCCGCGCCCCGCAGGCTGTAGAGGTTCATCCCGGCGCGCTGTTTTTGCAGGTCATTGGCGTAACGATCATCGACGCTGATGCCATGGATATAGGTCAATCCCACCGTGCCCGGCGCGGCGGTGTAGTCCAGGGTGCCGGCGGCCATTTCGGTGTTGGCCTGGGCGCGGTTGTCGGATTTGATCCACATCACGCTGCCGTGCACGCCGTCCTTGCCCCCCAGGCGTAACACGGCGGTTTGATCGAAGGCATGGCGCGCGGCGATGTAATAGGCACCGCCGCGATTGAACTTGCCGTCATCCACGCCCTTGCCCAGGTTCGGGCCGTCGTCATTGATGATGAAGCCGTCGCCGAGCATGATGATCTGGCGGCCGAATGACAGGTCCACACCATCCTTGCCCAGCGCCGGAAACAGCTCCCCCGAGCGCCAACCGGCGAAGGCTTCGTCGAACTTGTTGGTGCGCTCGCTGCCGGTGGTCACGCCGGACGCATCGCCATCGCCCCAGGTGCCGGAGCTGACAAGGTTGGCCGTGCCATACACGCTGCCCAGGGCGCCGAAACGCTGGTCAACGCTCAAGCCATACTTGATGAAACCTTCACGCCAGCTGGAACCGCCGGTGGTGCCGTCATAGTTTTTGCGGCTGTTGAACATCCCGTACACCGCAAGGAAGTTGCCGGTGACCTGGGTGTCGTCATCGGCATACAGCTCAAACGCCTGGGCCGATGACTCGATGATCATCAGCGCAATGCCCAGGCTCACGGCCTTGTACAGCCGACGGGTTTTTTGTGTGTGCTCCATTGTTATAGTCCCCAGCAGGTTGAGTTGAGGGCGCATTAGTGCGAGCGGGAGCGGGCCAAGTCTTTCCTCTGCGTGCCAGGTAATTGACCCTGGCCGCCAGCGGCGGGACAGTGGCAGGCAGCAACAAAACCGGCGGCAGCCAGGAGCAAGACGATCAGCCAGGGCGGGGCGCAGAGTGCCAATACTTCTAAAAATCCGCTTCTTGAGGATCTGCACCATGTCGATCAACGACCGTCTCACCGAACACTTGAAACGCGGCACGGTGGGCTTTCCCACGGCGCTGGCGAGCACCATTGGCCTGATCATGGCCAGCCCGGTGATCCTCACCGCAACCATGGGGTTTGGCATCGGCGGCAGTGCCTTCGCGGTGGCCATGTTGATCGCGGTGGTGATGATGCTGGCCCAGGCGACCACCTTCGCCGAAGCCGCCTCGATCCTGCCCACCACCGGTTCGGTCTACGACTACATCAACTGCGGCATGGGCCGGTTCTTTGCGATCACCGGCACCTTGTCGGCGTACCTGATCGTGCATGTGTTTGCCGGCACCGCCGAGACGATCCTGTCCGGGGTGATGGCGCTGGTGAACTTCGAGCACCTCAATACCCTGGCGGAATCCGCCGGCGGTTCGTGGTTGCTCGGGGTGGGCTTCGTGATTGTGTTCGGGGTGCTGAATGCGTTTGGTGTGAGCGCGTTCGGCCGGGCCGAGATCATCCTCACCTTCGGCATGTGGACCACCCTGATGGTATTCGGCGTACTGGGCCTGATCGCAGCCCCGGCGGTGCAACTGGATGGCTGGTTCGGTGAATCCCTGGTGGGCACCGACCTGATCACGATCCTGTCGCTGGTGGGCATGGCGATGTTCATGTTTGTCGGTTGCGAGTTCGTCACGCCGCTGGCGCCGGACCTGCGCAACTCGGCCAAGGTGATGCCCAAGGCCATGGTGCTGGGGTTGCTGGGGGTGGCCACCTGCATGTTCATCTACGGCGCCGCCATGAAGCGCCAGGTGGAAAACGTATTGATCGACGCGGCGGGCGGCGTGCACCTGCTGGATACGCCGATGGCCATCCCGAAATTCGCCGAGCAGGTGATGGGCAGCATCGGCCCGATGTGGCTGGGCATCGGCTTCCTGTTTGCCGGGGCTGCGACCATCAACACCCTGATGGCCGGGGTGCCACGGATCCTGTACGGCATGGCGGTCGACGGCGCGTTGCCCAAGGTCTTCACCTACCTGCACCCGCGCTTCAAGACACCGCTGCTGTGCATCCTGGTGGCGATGCTGATTCCGTGCCTGCACGCGCTGTACCTGGGGGGCAACACCGACAACATCATGCACCTGGTATTGGCCGCCGTGTGCGCCTGGAGTTTTGCTTATCTGCTGGTGACGTTGTCGGTGGTGATCCTGCGGATTCGCCGGCCTGATCTGCCTCGTGCCTACCGTTCGCCGTTCTTTCCGCTGCCGCAGATTCTGTCGAGCATCGGCATCCTGCTGGGCATGTGGTTTATCACGCCGCCGGGGATGAACCCTGCTGACATCTACATTCCCTTCGGCGTGATGCTCGGTTGCACGGCGGCGTACGCGCTGTTCTGGACTCTGGTGGTGCAGAAGGTCAATCCATTCAAGCCCGCCTCGGTGGAAGAGGTGTTAGCCAAGGAGTTCGCCCATGAGCCAGGTCAGCCGCACAACGGGTATATCAGCCATGCTGCAAAAACTGTCTGAGCTGTTCAGCGCCCGGCGCGCGCCTGCCGGTTATCGTCCCGGCGTTACGCTGGAACACCTGCGGCGCAACCTTGGCCTCGCCGGTTATGCGGCGTGCGGACCGACGACGGCCCGTGTGGCCCTGGACGAGCTCGGATTGCAACTGGAGATCGTCGAACGCACCGAATCGCAACTGTTGATGCACCTGGTCATGACCGAATTCGTACTGCGCATTCCTGCCTCGCAGCAGGGCACGGCGAGCTTCGAACTGCACCACACCGGGGCCGTCCGACGCACTGGAATCCGCTGTCGGCAGCGCTCGGGAGACAAGGAAGTGTTAGGCGTTCTGCAAGCCGCGTTGCAGGAGGGCAGTGCGTTGTATCGCGCCTTTATGCCGCTGGACTTCAAGCGCCTGCGCATCGACCTGGTGGATCACCAATGGTGCGTGCGGCTTGAGCATATGGGCGGCAGCGAGGTGGTCAATCGCATGCCGGCATTCCGGCGCTATATCGCTTTGAGCAGCGATCAACGTGCCTGGCTGCTGGACGCCTTGAGCGGTTTCCAGCGCGCATTACAGGCCCACTGACCGCAGGATCTGGCATCAATAGTGCAACCACCTTGGCAGACACGTACTTGTTGCGCGCATATAGATAACATGTTAACTATTGCCCGACAAAAACAAAAAGCCAAGGTGGAAACTACCATGAGCATGCAACAGATTGGGCAAGACGGGCTGGACCGCTGGACCCGGGATCTGCGCGCGGTTTGCGGTCACTTCGACACAGAACTGGCCTTCAACCGCTCGCTGTTCATCGGCAGCATCAGCACCTTTTCCCGCGGCGGTTTGCCCCTGGCGAACCTGCGCACCAACGCCGGCCTGATCAAACGGCCCAAAGCCCGCGCCGACCACGATGACGACCAGAACTGCTTCCTCGTCAGCCAGCGCAGCGGCTACTGCCAGATCACCCAAAACGGCCAGAGCGTGCAACTCGCCCCCGGCGAATTACTCTTGATGGACTCGGTGGGCTCCATCGACATCACCCCGTTCGGGCTGATCGAACATGCCTCACTGTCCTTGTCCCGCGCAGAGGTGTGCAAACAGTTCGGCAACCAGCCCAAGACCTTCGGCAAAATCTCCTCAAGCAAAGCCTGCGGGCGCATGTTGCATGTGCTGATGGACCAACTGTGCAAAGACGCATTGAACGGCGAAGGCGCGGTCGGCGAGGGGCAGGCGTTGCAGTCGGCGTTTATCTCGCTGCTGGGGTCGGCGTTTGAGCAGGAAGATGATGAGCGGGACGATTGTGGCGGGTTGCAGGGCAGCAATCTGCGCAGCTATGTGCAGAAGGTGATTGATGAATCGTTGACCCAGCCAGGGCTCAGCCCGGTGGGGTTGGCGAGTCGGTTGAATATCTCGGTGCGGCATTTGTATCGGTTGTTTGAGGAACAGGATGACAGTGTGTGCCGGTATATCCAGCGGGCGCGGTTGAAGCGGAGTGCGGATGATCTGACCAACCCGTTTTTGCGCAGTGAGTCGATTACGTCGATTGCGTATAAGTGGGGGTTTACGGATTCGGCGCACTTTAGTCGGTCGTTCAAGAAACAGTTCGAAGTGTCGCCGAAGGATTTTCGGGCTGGGCGGTTGCAGCAAGTGGGGTGACTGGCGACCGCAGAAGCTTCTTTGACGTACACAGTTTAATTGTGGGAGCTGGCTTGCCTGCGATGGCGATTTGGTAGGCGCTAAAAAAAATTAGGGCTACCAAGTAGACTGATCCTCTACGCTCGCTCTTTGAAGTTCCTCCTTCCAATCATCGCTCGCTAGTTTATAGATATCCTCAAAAAAAATTCGCGGTTCATCAATCTCAGTCTCATCCCACGCCATTACTTTATGCTTGTCGTGGTCGCTTTTAAACTCTTTTGAAAAGTCAGTATTGGGGTTTTCTATCGCCGCTTTCAAAATGGAGATTAAAACAAATCGATGTCTGTAAGTTAAATACTCAAGATCTTTTAAAATAAACGACCTGATAATTGTTTCTCGATCCTTGGATTTGTTAGGGTTGTATTGCCAAAGTGCTTCGCCTTTAGTTTCTTCTTGGTCATATATGGATAGCGCTCCCAATATGTGAGAGAGTTTTGGCTCATAGGGTGCGTCTATAAATGGGACTTTTAACATCGTTATCTCACTGGGAATGCAGTAAAGGGGCGGTTCACGTTGTTTTTGTCGAACCGGACTTCGGCTTTGTTCATGTTTTCAGAATATTTTGGATTTTGTTTGTCTTTTTTATTCGGCTTGTATCCATGTCCTGCTCCTGGTAACTCCATAAGAACTACTGGGTTTCCTTCACTGTCAAATCCTGTAGGTGAAGGGTTTTTGCCCAGCATCCTATTCAAAGCTTTATTTATTGCATGAAGCTGCATTTTCCAACTTTTAAATTGTGAGCTTGAACTTGTCTTCCCTTTTTTTCCATTCGCTGGGTTAGTTCCATCTATCGCACGTTGCTTCATAGACCAGTCCGGTATTTCTGGTCCATGCTTGACTACAGTATGCATGTCGTATTTCTTTTCAAACTCCAAGACTCGCCGTTTTGCGTTCGCTTCGGTTAGCTCGTCAATTTTTGCCCGGCGCTCGGCTTGCGTTTGCTTGGGTAGAGGTGGTTCACCGTCATTAACCTTGGCAATCGGTTTTTCTATGCCGGCACTTGGCTTGCATCCATCCCCACCCGGACAGGTATTCAACCCCAACGGATCCACCCACCCGGTCGGGTTGGGTACGTACTGGTATCCGTTCAGCCCACCCGCCAGCTTCACGGGATCGGGCGTCAGGTAGCGGCCAATGTCCGGATTGTAGTAGCGATGACGGTTGTAGTGCAGCCCGCTTTCAGGGTCGAAGTATTGGCCCTGGAAGCGCAGCGGGTTGGTAACGGTGTTGACGTCCAGCTTCGCGATTTGGCCGTAGGCGCGGTAGTGCGCGGACCAGACGATTTCGCCATCGGGCGCGGTGACTTCTTGTGGGGTGCCCAGGTGGTCGAGTTGGTAGTAGAAGGGTTTTACGTCTTCCGGGCCGTAGCCTTTGAGCAGCGCTAACGGGCGAAAACTGTTGGGTTCGTAGAGGTAGCTCTGGTGGTGATCGGCGCTGTGCTCGGCGATCAGCTTGTCGCCTTGCCAGAAAAATTCGGTGGCCTGGCCGTTGATGGTTTTGGCGATGCGCCGACCAAACGGATCGTAGCGGTAGCTGGCCTTTGTGCCGTCCGGCTGGGTGACGCTGATCAGTCGGTGCTGGCAGTCGTAGCGGTATTCGGTAACCAACTGCTGGGCACGGCCCCGACGCTCGCGCAGGAGATTGCCGAAGGCGTCGTAGTCGTAATGACGGTCGCCTTGCATCAACAGGCGGTTGCCTTTGACGACGCAGGGCCCGACGCGGTCTTGCATCAGCAGGTTGCCCGCCGGGTCGTGGACGAAGCGTTCCTGCAGGTCGTGCGAGTGGTTGGCGCGGGTCAGGCGGTCGAGTGGGTCGTAGTGGTAGTCGTGCTGGCCTTTACGGGTGTCGAGGATGCGGGTGAGGTTGCCGCGTTTGTCGTAGTCGTATTGGCGGCGCTGGTGGCGTTGTTCCTGTTGGGTGATGGCGTGGGCGTGCAGGCGGCCTTGGTCGTCGTAGTGGTAGTGGCTGAGGAGTTGGCCTTGCTGGCGTTGGTGCTCGCGGCCGGATTTGAACAGGTGCGAGGTGAGCAGGCTGCCGTTGAGTTCGATGGTGGCGAGGTCGCCGCCTTTGTCGTGGTGGAAGGCCAGGCGGTTGTTGTCGGGCAGGCGCAGGTAGTTGAGTTGCCCGCATTCGTCGTAGTCATAGCGCAAGGTGCCCCAGCCCTGATGCTCGGCGGTGAGGCGGTTTTGCAGGTCGTATTCGTAGTGGAGCGGCCAATTACCGTCGTCGACGCTGAGGAGATTGCCGAGGCGGTCGTAGGTGTAATTGACGCTGTTGCCGTCAGGCAGGTTTTTTCTTACTAGGCGCCCGGCCGCATCGCGCGCATAACCGGTAACCAGCTGACTGCCGTCATCGCCGTATTCGGTCTTTTCCAGCAGGTGCCCGGCGAGATCGTAGACGTAGGCGGTGCGGCGGCCATCAAACCCGGTTTCCTGCTGTATCAGGCCGTTGGCGTGGTACTCAAGCCGATAGGTTTCCCCAACCTCATTTTCGATCTCGGTGAGTAACAACCGAACATTGTCGTAGCGGTATTTGAGCTGCGTGCCGTCCGGATTAATCCTACGGCTGATCAGATGCAGGCCGTCGGCATATTCGTAGCGCGTAACCCGACCCAGCTCGTCGCGCTCTGCAGTGATTTTTCCGTACGGGTTGTAGCTGAATTCGCGAGTGGCGCCGCCCGGCTGAATCACTTTCAGCAAACGACCCACGGCGTCCCACTGGTATTGGGTCAGCGCGCCATGCTCATCTTCGCAAGCAACCTGCCGCCCCAGGTCGTCATAGCGATAACGCCGCACACCGCCATTCGCCAGCTTCTCTTCGGTGAGCTGACCACGTTCGTCCCAGATCAGCCGCTGGCTGCTGTTATCCGGATACCAGACGCCGCTGAGCTTTCCGTGTCGGGTGTAGGTGTATTCGGTGTAATTGCCGTCCGGATCAGTCTTACGGGTGATATCTCCCTGGTCGTTACGCTGGTATTTCCACACCGCGTCACCACGGCGTACAACCCGCACGAACCCGTTGTCATGCTCGTAGGACGTGGGTGCATCGTCACCGGGAAACAGCGCAATCAACCGACCGGCTTCGTCATACTGATAAGCCGTCACCGCCCCCAGCGGATCCTGCTCGACCGTCAGCCGGCCTTTTTCATCGTAGGATTTGAAGTGCTGCGCGCCGTCCGGATCGATCCGCTGCACCAGCCGAGCGCGCTGGTCGTGGACGTAGACTTCCTGGCTGCCATCGGCGTTGTGCACGGTGACCGTGCCGTTGTCGTCCCACACATACCGCGTGTCCATCTGCGAAAAGCTGGCCCAGTGGCGGACACACCTTGCAGCCTTGCCAGACCGTTCCCACTCCCAAAAGAAACTCGCCCCACCGGCCAGTTCCCGCTCCAGGATCACCTGTTGATCGTCGTAGCGATAACGTTCGCTTTCGCCTACCGCGTTGGTCGCTTCGATCAACCGCCAGGCATCGTCGTACGTGTAGGCAACAACGTTCTGCTCGGTAACCCAGCCGAGTTCCCGCTGCACCTGATAGTCGACCGCAACGATGTGTCCACGGTCATACCGCAGCAGCAATCCTTGGCCGACGTGGTTATCGATTCGCTGAATCCGCCCGGAATAGTCTCGAGAAATGCGCAGCCGGTTGTCGTACGCGTCGCTGATCGACGTCAGCACACCGTCACGGAAGTGGTAGAAAAGGGAGGCTTGAGCCAGCACCAACTCATCGGGCAAAGCACCCAGATAAATCGCCGCTTCCGCCAGGCTATTGGTGATGGCCGGCCGTGCAGCAGAGGGCAGGGGAAAGGTAGTGCTGCGATTCTCGTGATCGGTCCACACCACCGATTCACCGCTCACCACCAACCGCTGCGCCAGCGCATGACTCCAGCCAAACCCCAACCCGCAATCCAACTCCACGGCACTGCTGCGATACAACCGCGTCCAGGCAAACGGCAGCACACCCTCCAACGAGCCGTCAGTGAGGGTCAGCAGCTCCTCACCGGTAACCATCGAAACCGGACAGCCATTGGTACAGGTGCTAGCAGAACAGGCCGAAGCATCCCCATTGGGGTTTTTCGCCGAAGCAGGCACATCATCCACAGGCTCCTGCTTCACCAGCGCTGTTCGCGCCGTTTTGGGCTCCCGCACCATGGGTGCCGGGTTCGAAACTTCCTCCACGCCAGCCTTCAACGGCACCGCTGCAGCCTTCACCGGCACTGCATGACTCTGAAGTGATAACGGCTTAAGCACCTCCGCATGCCCATCCAGCGGGGCCGCACCACCCAGCTTGGCAATCTGCTCCAACCACTCCCGTGCCTGCCCGGACTTGACCTTGCCCAGCACCTGCGCACCCAGGCGCACCGCCACACCCATGCCACCGGTAGCCCACAGCAACAGCAGGTTGAGCAGCACCTCGGTGGTGATTTCCCCGAGCAACTCAAGCATGTAATGCGGTGGCAGCATGCGCATCCAACTGACCATTGCGGACAGGTAGATGAACAGCAGTGGCTCATCGCTGAGGATCAACAACCCTTTGGCAATCGCCTCATTACTGAGCTTCAGCAGCGCTTCAAGCTCGGCCTGGGAGAGGTACTGCAGCAGCTTTTCGCTGTTGGGCCTGATATCTGCCAGCCACTGGTAGAGTTGCGCAATACCGTCCCACAGACCGTAAAGCACGTTGCCAAACCCTTGCGCGTACGCCTGTTGCAGCGAGGTGTAGCGATCGACAAAGCCGGCCTTGGAATAGCTCTCCCATATCGGCTTGAACGTGCTCGTCCATTCGCCACGCAAGCGGCCTTCCAGCGAGCTGATCTCGGACTGATAGGAGGCATACAGCGCCTTGACGTGGTCCCTGGAAACGTTGGGGTAAAAGCTGACCCGGTACTGCCGGTCGACGGTGCACTCGGTGACTTCGAGAATGCCGCTGGGGCCGATGGTCTTATGGATGGGGTCGCCGAGGGGGCCACCGTCTTGCGCGACTTCCTGCAGCATCACCGGCGTATTACCGATGGGCACGAACCGCGAGCTCTGGAACATATGCACCAGCTTCAACGACGCGTTGGCTTTGCAGGTTGCGACGGTGCTGCTGGGATAAAGAGACCGGGTGATGGGCGCAACCAGCGCAACTTCATCCCCCACCTTGAACACCTGCTCGACATCCAGCGCCGAGAAACTCCAGAAGCTCTCGGCCCAGGCGTCGTAGGTGTTCAGGCAGTGTGTGAAGTCGTTGAGAACCCCGTCGACGTCGCGCGTCTTCGGGTCCATCGCCGCCACGACCAGAAAGCCTATGGCGGGAATCAAGAGGCAGCCCCTTCGGGCTGGGTGTTAATCGAAAATGACATCGGCGTTCCCTCGCACTGTGTGATCAGGCGAGGGACTTTGCAGCGGTTCTCAAGGCGGGGGAGTAGAGGTTATCCGGCCGTTCGGTAGGACGTTTCGTTAAACCTCCGGCAAGGTCGAGCCGCCGTCCACCACCAGCGTTTGTCCGGTGATGTAACCCGCCAGGTCCGATGCCAGGAAGAGCATCGCCCCGGCAATATCCGCTGGCGCACCCAACCGTCCCAGCGGCACCCGGCTGGCGATCTGTGCGTTCACCTGGTCATCCCCCAGGTTGCCCATGGCCGGCGTGGCGATCATGCCGGGCTCCACCCCGTTGACTCGCACATTCAGAGCGGCCAGTTCCAGCGCCGCATTGCGAATGAACCCGTTGACCCCGGCCTTCGACGCCGCATAGTGGCTCAGCCCGGGAAATGCGACCCTGGGCCCGGTGACAGAAGACGTCACCAGCACGCAGCCCCGACCCTGGCGGCGGAACATCGGCAACGCCGCCTGGGTCAGCCAGAACAACGCCGAGAGATTGACCGCCAAGGTGCGGTCGAGCATCGCCGGGGTGATTTCGGCAAAGGGCGTCAGCGGAAAATACCCGGCGTTATGCACCAGAATATCCAGCCGCCCCCAACTTTGTTCCACCCCGGCAATCAGCGCGAAAACCGCAGCCGCATCCGCCAGATCCACAGTCACCGCTTCCACCTGGCAGCCGCGCCCGCACAGCTCGAGCGCAAGCGTCTCTGCCAGTTGCAGGTCGGCGATCATCACCCGCGCACCCCGCAGCGCAAAGGCCTCGACGATGGCCCGACCGATGCCCTGGGCGCCACCCGTCACCAATACGCTGCGCCCGCTGAAATCCAGGTCTTCATCCATGATTCAGCTCCATATGCGCATAGGCCAACGTCGGCACATCGACGATGCTCGAACCACCGTCTGCCACCAGCGCCGCACCCGTAATGATCGACGCTTCACTGGAGGCCAGGAAGCGGCACACCCTGGCGATTTCTTCAGCGCTGGCGGGGCGTCGCAGCGGCACATCGGCGCACACCCGGTCATAGGCGTGTTGCAGTGTCTCGCCATGAAAATCCATCAACGGCTGCATTTCTTCATCCGCCATCGGCGTGCGCACCCAGCCCGGGCATACCGCGTTTACCCGCACCCCGTGCGGGCCGTAATCCCGGGCCAGCGAACGGTTGAGCCCAAGCAACGCATGTTTGGCCGTGGTGTAGCCGCACACTTCGGGCCCGGCAGCCAGTGAGGCAATCGAACCCATCAGCACGATGTTCCCGCCACTTTCCAGCAGCAGCGGCAGACACGCCCGCGCGCTGTAGAAGGCGCTGTCGAGGTTGCTACGCAGCGCCACTTCCCAGGTCTGCGGGCTGGTGTCGGTGGCGCTGCCCACGCCATGGCCGCCCGCACAGGCCAGCAGCACATCGATCCGGCCGAAGCGCTGGCGAATCTGCTGCACAAAGCCCGCCCACGTGTCCGGGCAGGCCGCATCACCCACCAGCACCAACCCCCCAGTTTCCCCCGCGACCTGCTCCAGCGGCTCACGACGACGGCCGATCAGCACCACATGCGCACCCTCGGCGGCGTACAGCCGGGCGCACGCGGCACCGATGCCCGTGCCGGCCCCGGTGATCACAATCGTGCGCGGCTCAGTCATCGGGATGCTCCGTGCGGTTGAGCACCTGGCAGTAGGAGCTGATGGGGAAGTTCGACAGCTCATCGAACGACGCCCCGGCATAGCCGAAGATCTTGCCGTCGCTGCGGTGCTGTTGCAGGTCGATCAGCACCAGGCCGAGGGTGGGGATGATTTTTTCGCGCCAGACGAACAGGTACAGCTGGTCGGCGATCTTGTAGTAATGGCAGCGGTCGGTGTCGCACAGGCCTTGCTCGACGCCCTTGAGGCATTGCCAGGCGTAGAACTGGTGGTTGAGGTAGATGTGCTCGTAGACCTCGCTCGGGCTGTAGCGGTACTGGTTGCGCAGGCCGGTCAGTTCGGTGGTAGGCGCGTGGGGGCACTGGCCGGCTTGCCAGGGGCGGTCGAGGCTGCCGTGGAGGAATTCCACCTCCACCGACGTCAGCGGCTTGCCGGCCAGGGCGCGGCTGTAGAGGCCTTCGCGGGTTTGTTCCTGAGTGGGCAGGCGCCCGAGTACGGCGGTGAACGAGGCGCTGGCGGTGTCGAGCACCAGGCTGACCGACCAGGCTTGGGCGCCTTCGCGCTTAATGAAATCCACCAGGTACAAGCCGGGGCGCACCGAGGTCGCGCGGTAGGTTGCGCTGCCGCTGGAGTGACCGTCGGCCGCGACCCAGGACAGACTGTCGCGCTCGAAACGGTGCTCGATCTGCCAGCCATTGGCGAAGTGCAGCGTGAAGGTCTTGCCACTCAGTTCCGCCAGGTTCGGCAGGATAAATGCCTCTGGGGCGAAGCCGTCGGCCAGGGCGCCCACGGTGATCCAGTCAGAAGGTGTGGTCATTTGCGATGCTCCGGTTGGGTGGATGAACACCTCGGATCATCGCGCCCGGGAGCATGGCCGACCATCAACCGGATGGTTGAGGCGGGCTACAGGAACAGGCTGCCCACCAGTTCGGTGCGGCTGCTGACGCCGGTCTTGCGAAACAGGTTGATCAGGTGGGTCTTGATGGTGGGCAGGCCGACGTCCAACTCTCGGGCCAGCTGTTTGTTGCTGGCACCCTGGCGCAACAACAGGGCGATCTGGCGCTCCTTGGGCGTGAGGTTGGCCAATGCATCTTCAGCGGGTTGCATATTGGCCACGGCCAGTTGCAGCATGGTTTGCAGGGCGTTGAGTTGGGCCAGTTGCTCGCCGGTGAAGGCGCCCTGGTCGGCGGTGCGCAACAGCGAAATCGCCGCCTGGGGCTGGCCGCCACGCTGGGCGAGGATTTCCACCACGTCCACCACGCCATATCGCCGTAGAAAATCCCCATAGCGCCGGGTATCCCGCGCCGGCTGGAGGGCCATGGCAACGCCCAGCGGCACCACCGCCAGTCCACTGGACAGGCAGTTGCGCGGTTGCAGCGGGTCGAACTGGCGGTAGTTGTCCAGGTAGTCGCGGTGCATCTCGCCGCTCATGCCGTGCAACTGGAAATCCTGGGCTTGCAGATGGCGGTCGACGCAATAGAACGCGGCCTGGCTGACCGGAATCAAGCGGGTGAAAGCCTGCAGGCACTGGCCGGCGACTTCGTGGGCGGGGAGAGCGTGCATGGAGGGACACCTGCGCCAAAAGGCTGCCGACGGGGGCCGGCAGCCGGGGCCATCACACCACGGCGAAGTAGTGTTTGACGAAACTTTCGCTGACCACTTCCCACAGCACCGGGGTGCCCTTGGTCACGAACCAGCTGTCGCCGGCCTTGTAGCGGGTGCTCTGGCCGGTGGATTCGTCGGTGAGTACCACCTCGCCGGTGACCACGGTGGCTTGTTCGGCAAACGGGTAGACCATGCGGAACTTGCCCTGGGTGGTGCCGAAATAGGCGCTGCTGACCGGGTCGGTGGGGGCACCGAAGGTCATTTTGCCGAAGGCCCGGACTTCGCCTTCGAGGATGGTTGAACCGAGGTCGGCGACGGTGCCCCAGGCGTCGAGTTCGGACAGCTGGATGTCTTTCTTGAGGGTAACGAGGGTCATGGCAGTTGCTCCTGATGAGAAAAAATAGCGATCAACTGTAGGAGCGAGCTTGCTCGCGAAGGTCGTCAACGATGACGTTGGCGTCCTGGATGAACGCGGTGCCCTCGGGTTTTTCGCGAGCAAGCTCGCTCCTACAGGTGTCAGGTGTCAGGTGTTAGGTGTCAGGTGACAGGTGTTAGGTGTTAGGTGTTAGGTGTGGGTTTTAGCGGCGGCCGTTCCAGTATCCTGAGAGCTGGTGCCAGGACTTGCCGGCGGTGAGCAGCAGCGGGCGGATCGCGTCTTTGCCGATGATGGTCGGGCGGTGGATCGAGCTGACCAGGTCATATCGCGCCGAGCCTTCGCTCATGCCCTCGGCCAGCACTTTGCAAATGATGTGGCTCGGGGTGACGCCGAAGCCTGAATAACCCTGCACATAGAACGCGTTGCTGCGCCCGGGCAGGGTGCCGATCTGCGGGAACAGGTTCGGGCTGCAGGCCATCGGGCCGCCCCAGGCCAGGTCGATCTTCACGTCCTTGAGGTACGGGAAGATCTTCAGCATCAGGTTGCGGTTCCAGGCTTTCAAATCGCCGGGAATGTGCTCCACCAACGGTGTGGCGGCGCCGAACAGCAGGCGGTTTTCATTGGTGACGCGGTAGTAGTCGATCACCGGGCGAATGTCGCTGTAGGCCCCGCGAATCGGGCTGATACGGTTGATCAGTTCTTCGGACAACGGCTCGGTCATCATCTGGAACGCGTAGGTGTTGATGGTCGAACGGTGCAGTTCCGGTTCCAGCTTGTTGAGGAAACTGTCGCAGGCCCACAGCAGCTTGCTGGCCTTGACCGAACCGCGGCCGGTGCGCACGGTGATGCGTTCGCCGTAGCTGACTTCCAGTGCCGGGCTGTTCTCGAAAATCTGCACGCCGTGGCCGGCCAGGGCCTTGGCCTCGCCCAGCAGCAGGTTCAACGAGTGTACATGCCCGCCGCCCATGTGCAGCAGGGCGCTGCTGTAGGCGTCGGAGCCGATGATCTGCTTCACGTCGGATCCGCCAAGGAAGCGGATCTCGTGCTGGGTGTTGATGGACTTGAAGTCTTTTTCCCAGGCGCGCAGGGTCTTTTCCTGGCGGGCGTTGAAGCCCATGTAGCCGTAGCCGTGGCAGAAATCGGCATCGATGTCGTACTTGGCAATGCGATTCTTGATGATGTCGGCGCCCAGGTCGCTGATCTCGAAAATCTGGCGCAGGCCGTCTTCACCCACGTCCTTCTTGATCTTCTCCAGGTCGTGGCCGATGCCGGCCATGATCTGCCCACCGTTGCGCCCGGTGCCGCCAAAACCCAGGTAACGCGCTTCCAGCACGACGATGTTGGTGATGCCTTTCTCGGCGAGTTCCAGGGCGGTGTTGATCCCGGAAAAGCCGCCACCGATGATCACCACGTCGGCTTCCACGTCCTGTTCCAGGGTGGGGAAGCTGAGGTTGTATTTCTTGGTCGCCGTGTAATAGGTCGGCGTTTCGATATTGATCATTGCGCTGCCTGACAGTGAAGAACTAATGAGTGTATTAAGGCCGTTGGCGCGCTGGATGTCTTGATTCTGTGTGCCGGGCTTTTTGATCCTGCGCGCCAGAGCCTTCGCCGGCTTCACAAGTTATAGCGTGCGGCGGGGAGGAGAGTGTTAGAGTTTCGTTAAAACATTAACTAAATCTATCGTGACCCTGAGCCTATGTTGAAACCCAGACAATCCCTGACCTTGACCCTGTTGCAGGCCCGTGAAGCGGCCATGAGTTTTTTTCGGCCGTCGCTGAATGAGCATGGGCTGACCGAACAGCAATGGCGGGTTATTCGAATTCTCAGCCAGCATGACGAGCTGGAGATTTACCAACTGGCCGAACTGGCGTGCATTCTCAAACCGAGCATGACCGGCGTGCTGGTGCGCATGGAGGCGGCGGGGATGGTGCACCGGCGCAAGGCCGAGCAGGATCAGCGGCGGGTGCTGGTGACGCTGGCGGAGAAGGGCAAGGCCTGTTTCGAGTCGATGAGCCAGTGTATGGAGGAGAATTATCAGCGGTTGCAGGAGCAGTTTGGGGAGGAGAAGTTGCAGGTGTTGCTGGGGTTGCTGGATGAGTTGAAAACCATCAAACGCTGACACACCGCCGATCCAAATGTGGGCGCGGGCTTGCTCGCGAAAGCGGTGTATCTGTGCCAGATTTGTCGGCTGACACACCGCATTCGCGAGCAAGCCCGCTCCCACATTTTGGATCTTTGTGGTTTCAGAGAGTCAGTACACGCCGCCGGTAATGGCCGGTGTTGCGGTGTCTTTGAATTTCGCCGCCAACCCCTGCAACCCGCGCATCAACACTGTCGTATCCACGCCTACCGCCACAAACGCCGCCCCCAACTCGATATACCGCCGCGCCAATTTCTCATCCGCGCTCAAGATGCCCGCCGCCTTGCCAGCTTTCTGAATCCGCCCAATCGCGTCCTCAATCGCTGCCTGCACCTCGGGATGCCCGGGATTGCCCCGATGCCCCATGGCCGCGCTCAAATCCGCCGGCCCGATAAACACCCCATCCACGCCATCAACCGCCGCAATCGTGTCCAGGTTGTCCAGGCCTTCACGGTTCTCGATCTGCACCAGCAGGCACATCTGCGCATCCGCTTCATCCAGGTAACCCGGAATGCTGTTCCAGCGCGAAGCCCGTGCCAGCGCACTGCCAACGCCCCGTACGCCAAAGGGCGGATAGCGCACGGCCCGCACTAACTGCTGAGCCTGTTCAGCCGTCTCTACCATCGGCACCAACAGCGTCTGCGCGCCAATATCCAGCACCTGCTTGATCAGCGCGGTATCGCCGATCACCGGGCGAATCACCGGCTGGCTGTCGTAGGCGGCGATAGCCTGCAACTGGCCTAGCATGCCGCGCAGGTCATTGGGCGCGTGCTCGCCGTCGATCAGTAGCCAGTCGAACCCGGCATTCGCGGCCAGTTCGGCGCAATAAGCGTCGGCCAAACCGAGCCACAGGCCGATCTGGGTTTCGCCACGTTGCAGGCGCTGCTTGAAGCGGTTGATGGGCATGTCCATGAAACGGTCCTCCAGTATTCAGACAAAGCGGCAGGAGATGGAACCGAGCATGTCGTAGTCGACATGGAAGGTATCGCCCGGATTCGCCGCCACCGGGCGGGTGAAGGAGCCGCCGAGGATGATCTGGCCCGGTTGCAAGGTGACGTCGTACGGCGCCAGTTTGTTCGCCAGCCACGCCACGCCCTTGGCCGGGTGGTTGAGCACGGCAGCCGACACCCCGGACTCCTCGATCACCCCGTTGCGGTACAGCACAGCGGGCACCTTGCGCAGGTCGATCTCGGTGGGGCGCACGGCGCGGCCGCCCATCACCACGCCGGCGTTGGCGGCGTTGTCGGAAATCGTGTCGAACACCTTGCGCGTGGCGTTGGTGTGCGGATCGATCTGTTGGATGCGGGCGTCGATGATTTCCAGGGCCGGGATCACCCATTCAGTGGCGTCCAATACATCGAAGATCGTGCAGTTCGGCCCCTTGAGCGGCTTGCCGAGGATGAACGCCAGCTCCACTTCCACCCTTGGCACGATGAAGCGCTCGAACGGGATGTCGGTGCCTTCGTCGAAGAACATGTCATCGAGCAGGGCGCCGTAATCCGGCTCGGTGATGTTCGACGACACCTGCATCGCCCGGGAGGTGAGACCGATCTTGTGCCCGACCAGCTTGCGCCCGTCCTTGATTTTCTGGGCCACCCAGGCGCGCTGGATGGCATAGGCATCGTCAATCGTGATGTTCGGGTGTTCCAGGGAAAACTGGCGCACCTGTTCACGGGAACGCTCGGCCTGGTCGAGTCGGGTGGCGGCTTGCTGGATTTGGGCTTGATCAAGCATGACAAACTCTCTACTGGGGATTGACGATGGCAGCGTGGGTGCGCAGCACCAGCAGGCCGCCGAGGGCGATAAGCAGCGCCAGCACATACAGGGCCAGGCTTGCGCTTTGGGTGGTGTCGCGCATCCAGCCGATCAGGTAGGGCGCGAGGAACGAAGCGATGCTGCCGAACGAGCTGATCAACGCGATGCCGGCCGCCTGGGTGCTGTTGGACAGGAACGCCGGCGGCAGTTGCCAGAACATCGGCAGCGCAGCGCTGGCGCCCATGCCTGCCAGGATCAGGCCGCCCAGCACCAGGGTCGGGTTGGTGGGGGAGAGCCCGGCCACGGCGATGCCGATGGCCGACATCAGCAACGGCACGCACAAGTGCCAGCGGCGTTCGCGGTTGCGGTCGGATGAACGCCCGCAGCCGATCATGAAGAAGCACCCGGCCAGGTACGGCACGGCGCTCAGCAGGCCCACCTGGCTATCGCGGCCGATACCGGCACCGTGAATCAGGGTGGGCATCCAGAACGCCAGGGTATTCACCGCGAGCATTACCGCGAAGTACACCGCCACTAGCAGCCACACCTGCGGATCACGCAGGATGCCGCCGAAGGAGGTGATGGATTTGCGCTGTTCTTCACTGCTCAGTTGCTCGCGCAGCTGTTGCTTTTGCGCCGGTTCCAGCCACTTCACGGTTTCGAAGCTGTCCGGCAGGTATTTCAGAACCACCAGACCGAGCAGCACCACCGGCGCGCCTTCGATCAGGAACATCCACTGCCAGCCGCGCAGCCCGCCGAAATCATGGAAGTGCTCCAGGATCGCACCGGACAACGGCCCGCCGACCACACCGGCCATGGGCACCGCAATCGCAAACAGCGCGGTGACTTGCGCCCGGCGCCGGGCCGGGTACCAGCGGTTGAGAAACACCAGGATCCCCGGGAAGAAGCCGGCTTCGGCCACCCCGAGCAAAAAGCGCAGCACGTAGAAGCCGGTGGAGCTTTCGATCCACAGCATGCTTGTGGACAGCACGCCCCACACCACCATCAGGCAGGCGATCCAGCGCCGTGGGCCGACCCGGTCCAGGGCCATGTTGCTCGGCACGCCGAACAGCGCGTAGGCGATAAAAAACAGGCCGGCACCGAGGCCGTACACCGTGTCGCTGAAATGCAGGTCGGTACTCATCTGCATCTTGGCGAAGCCGATGTTGATCCGGTCCAGATGGGCAAACAGGTAGCAGATCAGCAGCAATGGCATCAGTCGCCAGGTGACGATGCTGTGGGTGCGCTGATGTTCGATCAGGGTGGTGCTGTCGGCGGTATTGGCTGTGCTCATGATGTTGTTCTTTTTTGTTTGAGTGGCCATGGGCGGAAAGGTGGGCTGTGGTCAGCCCGCCTGGTTCTTCAGGAATGCGTGCACGTTGTTCTGCTTGAAATTCAGCTCGGGGTGCAGTTCGATCATCTCGAACGACAACGCCAGCAGCCGTTGGGATTGCAGCTCGGCGAAGTGTTCGGTGATGACCTTGAACAGGGCTTCGGCCACCGTCTTGCGGGTTTCCAGGTCGCGCCCGTGGCCGACCTTGAGGGTCATGTGGACGAAGGCGTAGTCATGCTTGCCGTCGGCCATGCGCCAAGTGTCCAGGCGCACCCCGCGACTGCGAATGCCCCCCAGGGGAAACACGCCGCTGTCCCCCAGCACGGCGTGAACCTGCTCGAACAGGGCCGGCAGGTTGGCTTGCTGCTCGATGTTGTCGGTGTATTCGGCGATGAAGTGCGGCATGTGCGGCTCCCGGATCAGAGGGGAAAAATGGCATTGATCTGCCCGGTGCCCGAGCTGCCGAACGGCTGGGTGATGATCTCGGCCGGCTGGTTGTAGTCCGGCCCGCCCAGCAGTCCCAGGAGCATCGCGGTGTCGTGCATCTTGCCTTCGCCGAAGCAG
Source organism: Pseudomonas sp. 32A (assembly GCF_052682255.1). Classification (NCBI taxonomy): domain Bacteria; kingdom Pseudomonadati; phylum Pseudomonadota; class Gammaproteobacteria; order Pseudomonadales; family Pseudomonadaceae; genus Pseudomonas; species Pseudomonas sp. 32A. Next base: position 2,167,404 of record NZ_JBQYLY010000001.1, read on the forward strand.
TGTTCGGCGTAGTCCGGCAGCATCGCGCAGAACTCCTTGAAGCGGCCTTGCTTCCACATCTCCACCACGTGCAGGTCCATCTGTTTGTCGAATTCACGGGTCCAGTTGTGGATGTTGGCTTCGGCTTCGCGGTCGTCCGAGAAGCGGTGGGAGAGGGAACCCGAGGCCAGCACCAGGACTTTGCGGTCGCTTTTCTCGATCGCCCGGCGCACGGCGGCGCCAAACGCGAAGCTGTCTTCCAGCCGGTGCCAGGCGCACCAGGCGGCGATGGAGATCACGTCGAACTTCTGCGCGTCCGGCACGCCCATGTGCATGTAGCGCATCGGCACCAGGGTGCCGTATTCCAGCTCCAGGCTCGGGATGTTGTGGGCCATGGTGCGCACGCCGGCCAGGTTGGCCTCGGCGGCGATCAACTCGCCCAGCTCCGGGCAGCCCGGGTACTCGTACTCCATGTTCTTGATGAAGTGCGGCAGTTCGTTGCTGGTGTAGGTGCCCTTGAAATGCTCGCCGCAGTTGACGTGATAGCCGCTGTTGACCAGCCAGTGCACGTCGAACACCACGGCGGTGTCGGCCCCCAGTTCACGGGCGCGCCGCCCGATTTCCTTGTGCCCGGCGATGGCTGCTTCGCGGCAACCGTGGTGCTTGCCGGGCAGTTCCGACAGGTACATCGAGGGGACGTGGCAGATCTTCGCTGCCAGAACCACTTCGCCCATGATCATTCTCCTGAGTATTTGTTCTTTTGTAGGAGCGAGCTTGCTCGCGAAAAACGTCAACGATAACGCAGCACTTCTGTTAGCCCGCGGCGCCTGCGGGTTCTTCGCGAGCAAGCTCGCTCCTACAGGTAGCGTTGTTATATCCGGGTTACACACCCCAGCGCGGGATGTGGTGACTGCCCATGGAAATGCACACGTTCTTGATCTCGGCAAACACTTCGAAGCTGTACTGGCCGCCTTCACGGCCGGTGCCGGAACCTTTTACTCCACCGAATGGCTGGCGCAAGTCCCGCACGTTCTGGCTGTTGATGAACACCATGCCGGCTTCGATGCCGTAGGCCAGACGATGCGCCTTGCCGATATCCTGGGTCCAGATATAGGACGCCAGGCCGTACTCGGTGTCGTTGGCCAGTTGCAGCGCTTCGGCTTCGTCCTTGAAGGGGATCAGGCACACCACCGGGCCGAAGATCTCTTCCTGGGCGATGCGCATCTGGTTGTTCACATCGGCAAACACCGTGGGCTGGATAAACTGCCCGCGGCTCAAGTGCGCCGGCAGGTTGGCCGGGCGTTCCAGGCCGCCGGCCAGCAGGGTGGCGCCTTCTTCGAGGCCAATCTTGATGTAGCCGGTGACCTTGTCATAGTGAGCCTGGGTGATCATCGAGCCGACCTGGGTCTTCGGGTCCTGCGGGTCGCCGACGATCAGGCGCTTGGCGCGGGCGGCAAATTCGGCGACGAATTGCGGGTACACGCTCTCCTGAATGAAGATCCGGCTGCCGGCGGTGCAGCGTTCACCGTTGAGCGAGAAGATGGTGAACAGTGCCGCGTCGAGGGCGCGTTCCAGGTCGGCATCTTCAAAGATCAGCACCGGCGACTTGCCGCCCAGTTCCATGGAGTACTTTTTCAGGCCAGCGGTCTGCATGATTTTCTTGCCGGTGGCGGTACCGCCGGTGAAGGAAATCGCTCGCACGTCCGGGTGGCGCACCAGTGCATCACCGGCGGTGGCGCCGTAGCCCTGGATTACGTTCAGCACGCCGTTGGGAATCCCGGCTTCGACCGCCAGGCGTCCCAGTTCATTGGCCGTCAGCGGCGACAGCTCGGACATTTTCAGCACCGCGGTATTGCCCAGCGCCAGGCACGGCGCAGTCTTCCAGGTGGCGGTCATGAACGGCACGTTCCATGGCGACACCAATGCGCACACACCCACCGGCTGGTACAGGGTGTAGTTGAGCATCTGGTCGTCCACCGGGTAACTGTGGCCATCCATGCGGGTGCAGACTTCGGCGAAGAAGTCGAAGTTGTGGGAGGCCCGTGGAATCAACACGTTCCTGGTCTGGTGGATCGGCAGGCCGGTGTCGAGGGTTTCCAGCTCGGCCAGGTGCGGCACGTTCTGTTCGATCAGCTCACCGAGCTTGCGCATCAAGCGGGCACGTTCCTTGGCCGGTGTGCCTGCCCACTTCGGAAAGGCTTCCTTGGCTGCCGCTACCGCTTGCGCTACTTCCTCGGCGCCGCCGCTGGCCACTTCACCGATGGCTTCGCCGGTGGCCGGGTTGTAGTTGATGAAGGTGTCTTTGCTTTCGACCTCACGGCCGTTGATCCAGTGTTTGATCATGTTGCTCAAGCCTCTTTCCGGGCGGAGAAGAATTCCGCCTCGCTGACAATTCGATTGACCAGGCGGCCTACGCCTTCCACTTCCACGATCACTTCATCCCCCGGCACCACATCCGCCAGGCCTTCCGGGGTGCCGGTGGCGATCATGTCGCCGGGCTGCAGGGTCATGAAGCTGGACAGGTATTCGATCAAATACGGGATGTCGAAAATCATGTCTTTCGTGCTGCCTTCCTGGCGCAGTTCACCGTTGATCCAGGTGCGCAGCTTCAGGTTGCTTGGGTCCGGTACGTCGGCGACATCCACGATCCATGGGCCCACAGGCGTGGTGGCGTCGCGGTTTTTCACCCGCAGGTTGGGGCGGTAGTAGTTTTCCAGGTAGTCGCGGATCGCGTAGTCGTTGCACACCGTGTAGCCGGCCAGATACTCCAGGGCGTTCTCGCGCTTGACGTTGCGCGCCGGCTTGCCGATGACCGCCACCAGCTCGCACTCGTAGTGCATGTAGGCGACGTTGTCCGGGCGCCAGGTCACCTGGTTGTGGCCGGTGTAGGTGCCGGGAGACTTGATGAACGCCAGCGGTTCGGTCGGCGGCTTGAAGGCCAGTTCGGCGGCGTGGTCGGCGTAGTTCAGGCCCAGGGCAAACATGCTCCCGTTGGCCGGTGGCAGCCATTCGACCTGGTCTTCAGCCAGCAGGCGACCGTCGGCCAGGCGCACGGCGTTCTGTGCCTCTACCAGAACCTGGTGCACGGCACCTTCAAAGCGAATACGCGCGTGTTTCATGACAGCTCCTCTGCCTTGATGTGGTTGACCAGGCGACCCAGGCCGCTGATCTCGACTTCAACCGTGTCGCCGGGATGCACATCCACACGGCCTTCGGGCGTGCCGGTGATCAGCACATCGCCCTCGTGCAGGGTCATGAACTCGCTGATCTCGGCGATCAACTGCGGGAGGCTGCGCACGAAGTTGGCGGTGGAGTTTTGCTGGCGCAGTTCACCGTTGACGAACAACTTCACGCTCAATTGATGCGGATTGGCGACCTGGTCGCGGGCCACCAGTTCCGGACCCAAGGCGCAGAAACCGTCCCGGCACTTGGCTTTCACCGCAGGGCGGTAGTAGCTGTCTTCCGGCAGGCTGAACTCATTGATGATGGTGTAGCCGGCCACATGCTCCAGGGCGTTTTCGACGCTGACACGGCTGGCGGTCTTGCCAATCACCACCCCGAGGGCCGGGCCCGGTTGCAGGCGTTCACCCTGAGGGTGCAGCACTACGCCGTCGTGGCCGTTGCGGGTGTTGGGCGTCTTGATGAACAGCACCGGCTTCACCGGTGGTTTCTGGTAAGGCGCTTGTTCGAATTCGGCGAGACGTTGGTTCAGCAACCCCTGGTAGTTCAGCGCAACGCCGAACAGGGTGCCGTTCGCAACATCATGCAGGGCACGGCTCATGCTTTTCTCCTGGCAGTAGCGGGGCAGATTCGGGCCTGCTCCGTGGGATATTCGTTAACCTGTTAACGTTGTAATTAAGATGTTAACTATCGTCAAGCGTGGCAATATTTCAGGGCACTCAAAACAACAAAGAGAATGCAGTGATGAGCGATCGTCAGCCGATCCCCAACATCAACATCGGGCAGGTCTACGACCAGCGTTACAGCGATGCCGAGGTGCATTACGACCGGCTCGGCAACCTGGCCGGATTTTTTGGCCGGAACATGCCGGTGCATCGCCATGACCGGTTTTTCCAGGTGCATTACGTCAAGACCGGAGCGGTGCGGGTCTATCTGGACGACCAGCAGTACCTCGAATCCGGGCCGATGTTTTTCCTCACGCCGCCGACGGTGGCGCATTCCTTCGTCACCGAAGCCGACGCCGACGGCCATGTGCTGACCGTGCGCCAGCAACTGGTGTGGGCCTTGATTGACGCCGACCCGAGCCTGGCCCCCGGCGCGCAATTGCCGGCGGCCTGTGTGGCGTTGGCGCGCCTGGCGCCGGAGTTTCAGCCCGAAGCGCGCCGCCTGGAATTCCTGTTTGATGAGCTGTGCAGTGAGATCAACGCCCAGGCCAGCGGGCGCAGTTCGGCGCTGGACAGCCTGACGCGCCTGATCATGATCAGCCTGCTGCGGCTCTGCGCCAATTCCCTGGAAGCCCGGCCTGCACGCCACGAAGACCTGCGGATCTTCCACCGCTTCAACGAACTGATCGAAGACCACTACCTGCAACACTGGCCGCTGTCGCGTTATGCCGACGGTATCGGCGTCACTGAAGCGCGGCTCAACGAGGTGTGTCGGCGGATCGCCGACCTGCCCTCGAAACGCCTGATCCTCGAACGGCTGATGCAGGAAGCCCGGCGCCTGTTGCTGTTCACCGGCAACTCGGCGAATGAAATCTGCTACCAGCTGGGGTTCAAGGACCCGGCGTATTTCAGCCGGTTCTTCCAGCGCTACGCGCAAATGACGCCGGGGGAATACCGCCAGCGCCAATCGGGGTTGCGTTGAGGCGCCCGGCGTTACCACAGGGCCACGGTGTAGCCGATGATTACCCGGCTTTCGTCGATGTCGCTGGTCAGGCCGTTGCTTGAGCGCAGGGTGGCGTTGCGCAGGCGCACGTTGACGTTCTTCAGCGGGCCGCTCTGCACGGTGTAGACCAAGTCGGTGTCGCGCTCCCATTCCCGGCCGTTGCGCACCGTGGCGGCTTGCGCGTGGCTGCCGTCGACGTAGCGGGTCATGAAGGTCAGGCCCGGCAGGCCGAGGGCGGCGAAGTTGTAGTCGTAGCGTGCCTGCCACGCGTCGGTGTTGGCCTTGGTGAAGATATTGATGGTCACCAGGTTGACCGAGTACGGGTCTTGCCCCGGGAAGGCAAAGTCGCCGTCACCGGAAAGGCTCTGAAAGCCCAGGCCGAATTTGTGTGCGCCCACCGACAGGCTGAACATGCCGTTGAAAAAGCGGTTGTCGATCCGGCCGCCGTCCACGCGGGTAGGGCTGCGCAATAGCGTGCTGCCTTGCTCGCGGGTGTCGAAGTAGCGCAGGTCGCTGCGCAGGTTGACGCCTTGGGCCAGCGGCAGGTCATGCACCAGGCCGATGAAATTCTGGCGGTAGATGTCCTGCATCTGCGCGTAGTAATAAGTCGCCGCCAGGTGCGGATTGATTGCGTAGGTGCCGCCGGCCAGGTCCAGGTGGCTGCTGGTGACGCCGCCGTAGCTCATGGATTCGTTGTTGGAGGAGTCCCGCAGGTTCTGCTTTTCCAGGCGGCCGACGTTCAACGTCAGGCCGTCGATGTCCTGGGAGGTCACCAGTTCACCGTTGTAGGTCGACGGCAGCAGCCGGGTGTCGTTGTAGGCGGCCACCGGTAAAACCGGTTGCAGGGTGCCGAGCTTGAGCACGGTTTTCGACAGGCGCAATTTGGCGGTCAGGCCGAGTTCGCTGTAGCTGTCGGCCGGCTCGCCGCTGGCGCCAGACGGCAATAACCCGGTGCCACGGCGGTCGCGGCTGGAATCGAGTTTCAAGCCCATTTCACCCAAGGCATCCACGCCAAAACCGACCACGCCTTCGGTGTAGCCCGACTCCAGGCGCAGCACAAAACCTTGCGCCCATTCGTCCGCTTTGTTCTGCGGCGCGTGGGCCTGGCGAAAGTCGCGGTTCATGTAGAAATTGCGCAGGTCCAGGCTGGCTTTGCTGTCCTGGATGAAGTCGGCGTGGGCGACCAGAGGGGTAAACGCGGCGCACAGGCCAGCGCTTGCCGCCGTGCGGAAGAGGCACGAATGCATGAGGGGCGTTCCTTTTGTTGTTTTTGTTGGTATGCGCCCTCTGCTAGGTCAGGGGCGGCATATTGTTAACATGTTATCTATAGGCTGAATAGCTGGATTGGCAGGTTTTTTAAAAATCGTTTACAGATTAATGATTTGTTCCCTGCCTCGGGTTGCATGCACACGGTGCCGACTCTAAGCTTCGACGCTTCGACCTCTACTGCGCGTGAACCATGCCCACCCCTAGACCGTCCCTTACGCTCACCTTGCTCCAGGCCCGCGAAGCGACCATGGCGTTCTTCCGGCCACTGCTCAATGAACATGACCTGACCGAACAGCAGTGGCGGGTGATCCGCATCCTGCGTCAGCAGGGCGAACTAGAGAGCCACCAACTGGCGCACCTCGCGTGCATTCTCAAGCCGAGCATGACCGGCGTGCTGGGCCGGCTGGAGCGTGACGGCATCGTGCGCCGGCGCAAATCCGCCGAAGACCAGCGCCGGGTGTTCGTCGCGCTGACCGAACAGGGCCAGCAGTGTTTTGTCGACATGAGCGCCGGGATGGAAAGCAACTACCAGAAGATTCAGGAACAGTTCGGCGAGGAATCCCTGGAGCAATTGATGGAGTTGCTCCAAAAGCTGAAAGGCATCAAACCGTAATATTCAAAAAAATTGGCTGAAGCCTGTCCCTTTTTTTCACGTGGCTGGTCATTCCAGATAAGTGAACAAAATCGAGAGCTTCTTCCAATGCCCGCAATCCGCCCGCTGCTGAATTTCAGCCTGATGCTGAGCCTGAGTGCCAGCCCGTTGTTCGTCCCCATCAGTTATGCCGAAGACGGCGCGTCCCGGCGCAGCTACCAGGTGCCAGCCGGCAGCCTGAGCGCCGCGCTGACCCGTTTCGCCGGCCTGGCCGGGGTCAACCTCTCGGTAGACCCGGCGCTGGTCAGCGGCCGTAACAGCAGCGGGTTGTCCGGCGAATACGGCGTCGAAGAAGGGTTTGCCCGCTTGCTGCAAGGCTCGGGCCTGCAACTGCAACCCATGGGCGAGCAGGCCTACATGCTGACCCCGATTCCGGAAGGTGGCAGCCTGCAACTGGCGCCCACCTCGATTCTTGGCACCGTCGGCGATGCCGGCAGCGAGTCATTCGCCGGTGGCCAGGTGGCACGCCGTGGCTCCCAGGGCCTGCTGGGCTCACGGGATTTCATGGAAACCCCGTTCAGCATGACCACCTACACCAGCGAGGCGGTCAAGAACCAGCAGGCGCGCACCCTCGGCGACCTGATCGCCAGCGACCCCTCGGTGCGCGCCACCAACCCGGCAGGCGGGCGCTATGAGCAATTCACCATTCGCGGCTTCAGCCTGTTCAACAGCGATGTCGCCTACAACGGCCTCTACGGCGTGCTGCCGACCTACACCATCGACATGGAAATGGCTGAGCGCGTCGACATCATCAAAGGCCCCAGCCAGTTGATCAACGGCATCTCGCCGCGGGGCAGCGTCGGCGGTGGGATCAACGTGGTGCCCAAGCGCGCTACCGACAAGCCCATCACCTCGTTTACCGGCAGTTGGGCCTCCGACAGCCAGGCGGGCGGGGCCGTGGACATAGGCCGGCGTTTTGGTGAAGACAATAAATTCGGCCTGCGTTTCAACGGCGTGAAGCAGTCCGGCGACACTGCCTGGGACGACCAGAGTGTCGACCGCGAAATGGCCGTGCTGGGCCTGGATTTTCGCGGTGAACGCCTGCGCCTCTCCACCGACATCGGCCGCACCGAGCGCGACACCGACGCCCCGCAAGAGCGCGTGCAAGTTGGCCCCAATGCCAAGGTGCCGAGTGCCAACGACGTGCGTCACAACTACGCGCAACCCTGGAGCAAGGCGAGCACCAATGACACCTTCGGCACGGTCAACGGAGAGTTCGATCTCAGTGACAACGTGATGCTCTATGGCGGCGTCGGCGCGCGCAAAAGTAACCACGACTTCCTGCGCCATGCCGTGTCGGTGACCAACAATGCCGGTGACTTCAGCGTGCAGCCCCGCGACTTCACCCGCGACGAAAACGTGCGCACCGCCACGGCGGGCGTGCGCAACTGGTTCCATACCGGCCCGGTGAGCCATGAGGTCAACCTGGCAGCCAGCTACTTCTACATGGACTTCGAAAACGGCGGCGCGCGCTATGCCGCAGCCCCGAGCAATCTCTACAACCCGGTGGAAACACCTACGCCAAGCCGGCCAACGCGATTTGACTCGAAGGTCTACACCGAAAACCGCTTCAGCGGCGTGGCGTTGTCCGACACCCTGGGCTTATTCGATGATCGGCTGCTGCTGACCCTCGGCGCACGCTGGCAGCGGGTCAAGGTGGACGACTGGACCGATAACGTCAAAGGCGACACCGCCTACGACGAGGAAAAAATTTCACCGTCGGGCGGCATCCTGTTCAAGGCCACCGACAAGCTCTCGCTGTACGCCAACTACATGGAAGGCCTGAGCCAGGGCAAGATCGCGCCGTCGACCTCGATCAACGAGGATGAAATTTTCCCGCCCTTCATCAGCCGCCAGGTTGAAGTCGGTGCCAAGTACGACGCGGGGGCGTTCGCGGTCACCGCTGCGGTGTTCCGGATCAAGCAGCCAGCCTACGAGACCAACGCCACCACGCGGGTCTTCGGCCCCAACGGCAAGCGCCAGAACGACGGCGTCGAACTCAGCGTGTTCGGCGAACCGCTCAAGGGCTTCCGCCTGCTGGGCGGGGTGATGTACATCGACAGCGAATTGACTAATACCACCAACGGCACCTTCGACGGCAACCGCGCGCCGGCCACGCCCAAGTACAACGTCAACCTCGGCGCCGAGTGGGATGTGCCCACCGTTGAAGGCCTGACCCTGACCAGCCGCGGGATCTATTCCAGCTCGCAGTACCTGGACCAGTCCAACGTCAAGGAAATCGACGCCTGGACCCGCCTCGATGTGGGCGCACGCTACGCCTTCAAGGTCGACGACAAGCACATCACCCTGCGGGCCAATGTCGAGAACGTGGCCGACCGGCGCTACTGGAGTTCGGCCGGTGCCTCGGATGACAGCGAGCCGGGGTTGACCTTGTCGACGCCGCGCACTTACTTGCTGTCGGCCACCGTCGACTTCTGAGGAGGCTGCCACATAGCCTTCTGTACATCGATGGGCTTGGGCAGCAGGCGGTTCTGGTAAAACAGGTCCGCCGTCTGCTGCTGCGCCTGAATGATGTGCGCATCAATCGGCAGGATCGGCGATGGCGGCCGGTTATCGACATAATGTGCAATCACCCCGGCCGGCAAACCCATGAAGCGGGTCAGCACCTGCAGGCTGTCTTCACGCTGGCTGCGGGTCAGGGCTTCGGCGGCGCTCAGCTCATCGAGCAGGGCGTGGATGAAGGGACCATTGGCCTCGGCGTATGCACGGCGCGCGGTATAGATCGGCCCAGACAGGTTCAAGCCTTCGCCATTGGCGAGCACGCGGCTGGGGCTTTGGCTCAGGGCCAGTGACGAGTAGGGTTCCCAGATCGCCCAGGCGTCGACACTGCCTTGCTCGAAGGCGGCGCGGGCATCGGCCGGTGGCAGGTAAACCGGCTGGATGTCCTTGTAGCTCAGGCCGGCGTTGTTCAAAGCCCGCAGGATCAGGTTGTGAGAGCTGGAGCCTTTCTGGAAGGCGACTTTCTTGCCCTTGAGGTCGGCGATGCCGTGCAGTGTGCTGTCGGCCTGCACCAGGATGGTTTCCGCCGTCGGCTTGGGCGGTTCAGCGCCGATGTAGACGAGGTCGGCCCCCGCCGCCTGGGCGAACAGGGGCGGGATATCACCGGTGGATGCCACGTCCAGGGCGCCCACGTTCAAGGCCTCGAGCATCTGCGGGCCAGCGGGGAATTCGATCCATTGCACTTGGGTCTGGTCGAAGCGTTTTTCCAGCAGGCCATGCTCCTTGGCGAGCACCAGGGCGATCGAGCCTTTCTGGTAGCCGATCCTCAGGCTGGCCGGATCGGCAGCCATCGCGGTTTGAGTCAGGGCCAACAGCGCAAACAACAATGCAGACATTCTCATGCCGATTGCTCCGCAAAGCGATTGGCCGGCCGTGCCAATCCCAGGTTTTCACGCAGGGTGGTGCCGGCGTATTCGCTGCGGAACAGCCCGCGCCGTTGCAGTTCCGGCACCACCCCTTGGGCGAAATCTTCCAGCCCGCCCGGCAGGTGCGGCACCAGCACATTGAAGCCATCGGCGGCGCCATTCTCGAACCAGTGCTGCAGTTCATCGGCGATCTGCGCGGGCGTGCCGATCAGGCTGTAGTGCCCGCGGCCACCGGCGATGCGTCGGCCCAGTTGCGCCAGGCTCAGCTGTTCGCGGCCTGCCAGTTCGGTCAGCAGTTGCTGGCGACTGCGCTGGCCGCTGTCGGTCAATGGCAGCTCTGGCAGCGGGCCGTCCAGCGGGTAGCCGGACAAGTCGAAATTACCCAGCATGCGCCCCAGCAATGCGACACCCACCTGCGGTTCGACCAACTGCTGGAAGGCCTCGAATTTGTCCCGGGCTTCAGTTTCTGTCTGCCCGACCACCACAAATACCCCCGGCATGATCTTCAGCGCATCCGGTTCCCGCCCGTATTGCGCCAGGCGACCCTTGAGGTCGGCATAGAACGCCTGGGCGTTGGCCAATGATGTCTGGGCGGTGAACACCACTTCGGCGGTTTGTGCCGCCAGTTCGCGGCCGGCCTCGGAAGAGCCGGCCTGGACAATCACCGGTTGGCCTTGAGGCGAGCGCGCCACGTTCAGCGGACCTTTCACACGAAAGTGTTCGCCGACATGCCCGAGTACATGCAGTTTCGCCGGGTCGTAGTAGCTGCCGCTGGCCTTGTCGCGCACAAAGGCATCGTCTTCCCAGCTGTCCCACAGCCCCGTCACCACCTGGTGAAACTCCCGGGCACGGCTGTAGCGTTCGCCGTGGCCGAGGTGTTCGTCGCGGCCAAAATTCTGTGCTTCGGCGGCGTTGTCCGAGGTCACCAGGTTCCAGCCTGCACGCCCGCCGGACAGGTGATCCAGTGAGGCGAACTTGCGGGCCACATGGTACGGCTCGTTGTAGCTGGTGGTGGCCGTGGCGATCAGGCCGATGTGTTCAGTCACCGCGCTCAATGCCGACAGCAACGTCAGTGGCTCGAAGTGATCCGAGCGCGCCATGCGGCTGGCAATCTCCCCGGTGGCGGCGGCAATGCTGTCGGCCACGAACAAGGCGTCGAATTTTGCCGCCTCGGCAATCTGCGCCAGGCGCTTGTAGTGGGCGAAATCCAGCCCGGCATTGGCCGGCACTTCGGGATGGCGCCAGGCAGCGACGTGGTGCCCGGTGGCCATCAGGAAAGCGCCGAGTTTCAGTTGACGGGGCATGCTTAGAAATCCTTGCGCAGTTGCACGCCGAAGTAACGTTCATCGTCACGGGGCACGGCGCGGTAAATGTAGCTGCCGCCACTGGCCAGCAGCGGTGAATAGGACTTGTCGGTGAGGTTCTTCGCCAGCAGGGCTACGCGCCAGCCGTTGCTGTAGTCGGCCAGGGCGACGCTGGCGTTCCAGATACCGTAGGCGCCTTGCTGGGTGTCGACGTTCTGGCTGATGTCGTACTGCACTTCGCTCTGCCAGCTGTAGTCGGTACCCAGTTCGATATCCAGGCCGTTGTCCAGCGGGATGCTGTAGTCGGCGCGCACGTAGCTTTTCCAGTCCGGGCTGAAGGGCAGCGGCTTGCCGTTGACGTTGCAGGACGCCGCCGCGCCAGGCGGGCAGGCGAACTCATCGATGCGGGCCCGGGTGTAGGCCAGCGCGCCAGAGAGTTTGAGTTGTTGGGTGGCCTGCAAGGCGTAGTCGAGTTCGACGCCTTCGGTGCTGACGCTGCCGGCGTTGATCAGGCGCGTCACCACTTGCCCGGCGACGGTGTCGAAGAAGTTCGCCTGGTAGTTGTCGTAGTCGCTGTGGAAGATCGCCAGGTTGGTGGTCAGGCGGTTGTTCCAGCTGGTGGCCTTGATCCCGACTTCCCAGGTGTTGGAGGTTTCCGGTTTCAGCGCGTCGGTGTCCCGTGGCTGCATGTTGAAGAACACATTGTAGGCCGGGCCTTTGTAGCCGCGGGAGTAGGTCAGGTAGCTGGTGACGGTGTCGCTCAGGTCGTATTGCACCCCCAGCCGGCCGGACCAGCCGTCTTCATCCACCGAGCCCGAACTGCTGGTGGCCGGTTGAATGCCGCTGACCGTGGTGGCCGAGGTGGACACGCGGCGGTGATCGTATTCCAGGTCGTCGTGGGTATAGCGCAGGCCGGCGATGCCACGGAAAGCCGAGGTGAAATTCAGCGTGGTCTCGCCGAACACCGCGTAGCTGTCGCTGGTGGTGCCGTAGTCGGCGATGCCGCGGTCGGTGCGCGTGGTGGTGGTCAGGGTGCGCTGGTAGGTTTCCTGGTCCTTGCCGTGCATGTAGAACAGGCCGCCGACGTATTCCAGGAATTCACCTTTGGGCGAGGCCAGGCGCAGCTCCTGGGAGTATTGGTCGAACGCCAGTTGGCCTTTGTCGGCGGTGCCGGGGAACGCGGCGGTCACGGTGCCCAGGCGGTCGCCGTCCTGGTACTGGGTGTTGTCCCAACCGCGCCAGGCGGTGATCGAGGTCAGGGTGTAGTCGCCGAGGTTCCAGTCCAGTTGGGCAGACAGGCCTTTGTTGGTGTCCTCCACGTGGCTGCGGGTGTCGGTGTTGATGTCGCGGTTGTCGCTGGAGCCGCGCACCGGGTTCAGTGCGTTGGCGAACGCCGGGGTCAGGGATTGGCTCACCACGCCATTCGGCGCGTCGTCGTGGGACTGCATGTAGTCGGCAATCAGGGTCAGTTTCACGTCGTCGTTGGGGGTGAACTCCAGTTTGCCGCGCACGCCCTGATGGTTGTAGCCGTTTACTTCCTGGCCGTTGTGCTTGTTGTCGACGTTGCCGTCGTAACTGCCGAACAGCCCGCTGATGGAGCCCTTCAGCGTGCCGGGAATCAGGCTGCCGCCCAGGCCGAAGCGGGTGCGGCTTTCATTGCCGCTGAAGTAGGACTGGTCGATGTAGCCGTGGGTCTCGGCCGTCGGCGCCTTGCTCGTGATATTCAGCACGCCGGCCGAGGCGTTCTTGCCGAACAGCGTGCCTTGGGGGCCGCGCAGGACTTCGACGCGTTCCAGGTCCAGCAGGTCCAAGGTGGCCTGGCCGGGGCGGGCGTGCACCACGCCGTCAATCACCGTCGCCACCGTGGGTTCAACCCCGGGCGAGGTGGAAATCGTGCCCACGCCCCGCACGAACAGCGACGTGTCCTTGTTCGACGCGCCGGTGCGGAAATTCAGCGAGGGTACTTGCTGCACGATACTGGCCACGCCGTTGCGATTGTCACGCTCCAGTTGCTCGCCATCGAGTACCGAAACCGCCACCGGGACTTTTTGCAGCGACTCTTCGCGGCGGGTGGCGGTGACCGTCACCGGCTTTAGGGTGGGTTCCTGCTCGTCGGCGGCGAATGCAGCGGGAACGGGCAGGGCGGCGAGCCCGGCGAGTAACCAGCCCAGATGGGCGCGGCGCCCGGTGGCGGTGCGTATGGATTGCGAAAGTTTTTGAGGTTGCCCCGGCTGTGTGTGCATGCTCTGACCGCTCGAAATGTGCCCTGAACCGCTGCCGTTCTGCGACGACAGCGCCGTTGAATCTGTCTTGGGCATTCGCTCGAGCGAGTAGCAGACAAAATGCTTTGGTAGCGCTAACATCGGCATTATTGGTAGGTGTGACATAGAGCGTCAAATACTAAAAAATTAGTTTTATATTCTTTTAGGTTTCTAACAGGATCGTCCCTTGAGCGAAGACAAACCCCGGAAACGCCGTGGCGCCGGCCGCGTCACCTTGAACACCGTGGCACGCCAGGCCGGTGTTTCAGCGATTACCGTGTCGCGCTATTTCAACCAGCCGGAGCAGGTCTCGCCCGAACGCCGCGAACGCATCGCGGCAGTGGTCGCCGAGCTGGGATACGTGCCCAATCTGGTAGCGGGTGGGTTGGCGTCAGCGCGAGGCCGGATCGTCGCCATGGTGATTCCGAATATCTCCGGGCCGATCTTCGCCAATACCATCCAGGGCTTCAGCGACACCCTCAGCCGCCACGGCTACCAACTGCTGCTGGCGTCCAGTTACTTCAGCGCCGAGCAGGAAGAAAATGCCGTGCGCGCGTTCCTCGGCTGGTCGCCAGCGGCATTGGTGCTCACCAGCCGCTTCCACAGCGCGGGCACCGAGAAGATGATCGCCGAGGCGGATATTCCGGTGGTTGAAACCTGGGATTACCAACCCGAGCGGGAGCCGTTGCAGATTGGCTTCTCCCATTACGAGGTGGGCGTGACCGCTGCGCGTTACCTGCATGGCAAGGGGTATCGGCGCATCGCCTTCGTACAGAACAGCGCGCCGGGGGACTTCAGTGCACTGGAACGCCGGGATGGCTACAGCGCGACCCTGCTTGAGCTGGGCATGCAGCCCTGGGTGTTCGCCCCGGACGCCGACCGCGCACCGTTTGAGGCGGGCAAGCAAGCCATGCACGTGTTGATGAGCGCCGCCACGCCGCCCGACGCAATCATCTTCGCCAATGACAACCTCGCCGCCGGTGGCTTGCTGGCGGGGCAACGGGCAGGGCTGAGAATCCCCGAGGATTGTGCGGTGCTCGGCTTTGGTGATTACCCGTTTGCCGAAATGCTTCTGCCGAGTCTCAGCACCATCAAGCCGCCCGCCCTGGAGATTGGGGTGCTGGCGGCGACGCGGGTGCTCGAAAGCCTGGGCGTGTTGCCGGTTGAGGACGAGGTGCAGCGCTTGAACCTGCTGGAATGCCGCTTGATCGATCGCGAGAGCGCCTGAGGTTTATTTGCGGCTCCGGGGCATTTTGGATACGGTGCAGGCCTGCCCAAAGGACCTGCCAATGACCGAACCACAACCCGCTGCCACGCCCAAATCCCGCCGTGCGCCCAAAGGTGAAAAACGCCGGGAAGAACTGTTGGACGCCGCGCTGCAGGTGTTTTCCCTCGAAGGCTACAGCGGCGCCTCGATGGCCCAGGTGGCGGCGATCGTCGGCATCTCGGTGGCCGGCCTGCTGCATCACTTTCCCAGCAAGATTTCGTTGTTGATGGGGGTGCTGCAACGCCGGGACGAGGTCAATCAGCGGATTGCCGATGAGGTTCGGGCCGAGAAGTCATTGTCCGGGTTGCTCGGCAGCCTGCGGGCGATCAACCGCTCCAACGCGACAGCGCCGGGGGTGGTGCGGGCTTTTACGATTCTGAATGCGGAAAGCCTGCTGGACACCCACCCGGCCTGGGGTTGGTTTCAGGAGCGCTATGCGGGCATTCATCGGCGCATGCACGGGCAGTTTGCAGACCTTGTGGCCATGGGCGAGGTGCGCGCCGATGTGGACATCGCCGGGCTGGTGGAAGAGATCCTGGCCATGATGGACGGCTTGCAGATCCAGTGGCTGCGCTTTCCCGATCAGGTGGACCTGGTGGCGCGTTTCGATACCTACATCGCGCGGGTCGATGCGGCCATACGCGCGTGAAGGTAGGAGCGAGCTTGCTCGCGAAGGACGTCAACGATAACGCGGGCATCCTGGATTAACGCGGTGTCTTTGCGTTTTTCGCGAGCAAGCTCGCTCCTACAGGTTTTTATCAGTTGCCGACAGCACTGCCCTGGCTGCTGTCATCCGAGGTGTCGTAGCCGTCACCGTCGCTGGTGTCGGACTCACCCTGGTTCTGATGCAGCACA
Source organism: Pseudomonas sp. 32A (assembly GCF_052682255.1). Taxonomy (NCBI): domain Bacteria; kingdom Pseudomonadati; phylum Pseudomonadota; class Gammaproteobacteria; order Pseudomonadales; family Pseudomonadaceae; genus Pseudomonas; species Pseudomonas sp. 32A. Next base: position 2,183,225 of record NZ_JBQYLY010000001.1, read on the forward strand.
CCACCGGTCTTGACCGTTGGCAGCTCACGCAGCGTCGAGTTGAGCGCCGAGCGTGGCAGCGGGTTGCTGGTGGTGGTCGACAGTTCCTGGCGGAACGGGTTGACCAGCTTGGCGTTCAGGCGAATGTCCTGGGACGAGGCGCCCACCGACAGGTTGAAGCTGTCGGCGTCCACCACCCATTGCTTGCTCGCCACATCGAAGTACGCCAGTGAGCGGTCGTTGAGTTCGATGGTCACGCGCTTGCTCTCGCCCGGCTTGAGGAACACCTTCTTGTAGCCCTTGAGTTCCTTCAGTGCCCGTTCGACTTTCGGGTGGTTCTGGCCCACATACAGCTCGGCGACTTCAGCCCCCGCCACCTTGCCGGTGTTGCTCAGGTCGAACGATACCTTGATCGGCGCGCCCGCCACCGCGACACCGGGGGTCACGCTGATGTTGCTGTAGCCGAAGGTGGTGTACGACAGGCCGTAGCCGAACGGGTAGAGCGGCTTGATGCCTTTCTTCTCGTAGCCGCGATAACCCAGGAACAGGTCGTCCTTGTAGCTCATCTGCGTGAGGGTTTCCTGATTGTCGAATTTCGGGAAAGTCGCGTAGATCGGGTTGTCTTCAATGTTGCGTTCGATGCTGATGGGCAGCTTGGCCGACGGGTTGACCTTGCCCAGCAGAATCTCCGCCAGGGCCTGGCCGCCGTTCTGGCCCGGGTAGAACGCATGCAGCGCCGCCGGCACCTGGTCGATCCAGTCGCTCATCTTCAGCCCGGTGCCTCCGTGCAGGGTGACCACGGTATTCGGGTTGACCTTGGCAATGCTCTGGATCAGCAGGTTCTGATACTCCGGCAAATCGAAGCTGTGGTCGAAGCCTTCACCTTCGTACTCATTGCTGTTGCCCGCGGCCACCAGTACGGCGTCGTACTGGGCCAGGTCCTTGGGTGCCACCAGCGAGGCCCAGCTCATTTGCACGCCCACCAGCCCGCCCATGGTCGAGAGGTAGCCTTTGCGGCGCGAGTACTCAAGCTTGATGTCCACGGCCTTGCCGGCTTCAAGATTGACCTTGGCGAACACCGGAATCGTCGGCGGGATGCTGTTGTTGGGCAGTGGGTTGCCGTCGCCGTTGTCGAGGACTTTCTGGCCGTTGACGTACAGGCGCACGGCACCGTCGGCGCGGACCTTGAACACCTGTTCGCCGCTGACGGTCGGGGTGATCTGGCCGCTGTAGCGGATCGACGTGGCGGCAGTGTCGCCATTCACCGGCAGACTGTCGGTGGACCAGTCGAGGTCGACGTGGGTGTCGGTACGGGTGGCAGCCGGGTCACCGGACCAGTTGGCATTGCTGAAGAATTCAGTCTTCAAGCCCTTGACGCTATTGCCGTCGTTGTCGGTGTGGGTCCATTTGGACGTCGTCTGGTCCAGGGACAGCCCGTCGATGAACTCGACCTTGGCGTTCGGCGCCAGTTGCTGCAGGCCGCTCAGCTCACTGATGTAGTTGGCCGCCATCACGTTGGCGCTGCCGAACCCGGTAGGCGGTGCGTATTTGGCCAGGTTGCCGACCACGGCGATGCGCTTGACCTTCTTCGCATCCAGGGGGAGCAGGCTGTTCTGGTTTTTCAGCAGCACGATGCCTTCGCGGGCCGCATTCAGTGCCACGCGGTTGCTGGTGGCGCTGTTCATGTTGTGGCTGGTCAACGGTGCCTTGCTGTCGAATTTGTACAGGTAGATCTGCTTGAGGATGCGCCGCACCTTGTCATCGATGGTCGCGCTGGCGAGCTCGCCACTGTCCAGGAACGGCTTGAGCACCGTGCTGTTCATCTGGTAGCCCATCATGTCCAGGTCGGTACCGGCCTGTGCCGCCGGTAACCCGTTGACCACGGCGTTGTAGTCACTCTGCACGAAGCCCGGATAGCCCCATTCGGTCTTCAGGATGTCGTGCATCAGGTGCTTGTTCTCGCAGGCGAACTCACCGTTCACCTTCTGGAACGAACACATCATCATCGCCACTTTGCTGTTCTTCGAGGCGGACTCGAAGGGCGGCAGGGTCATTTCCCGCAGCACCCGTTCACTGATGGTTTCGTCGAGATGGAAGCGGTTGCTTTCCTGGTCGTTGGCGGCGAAATGCTTGGCGTTGGCCCACACCCCGCGCGACTGGATACCGTTGATCACCGCCGGCCCCAGGCTGGCGCCGAGGAACGGGTCTTCACCGGACAGGTACTCAAACGCCCGGCCACTGTAGGGCATGCGGTACAGGTTCACCCCTGGCCCGGTGACGAATTGATAACCGCCGCTGGCGGTGTCGTAACCCAGGGCCCTGCCCAGGTCGATGGCGCGGCGGGGGTTCCAGCTGGCCGCCAGGTTCGGGCCGGAGGGGTACACCACGCCCTGGTCATTGCCTTCGCTGGTGTAGCGCACGCCCACGCCACCGTCGGCGCCATGAATCTGCGGCACACCATACTGGGTCAGCGGCTTGACGTCCCAGCCACCGGTGCCGCCGATATAGGCGAGTTTTTCTTCCAGGGTCATCTTGGCCAGGGTCTTGTCCGCGGCCTTTTCGGCGCGGTTTACCCGGGCTTCATCCAAGGCAGGGCTGGTGGCCGCATGCACCTGGGACACGGCAAGTGCCAGCAGGGCGAACGCCGACTGCGCACCGATCATTTTGCGTTTACTCATGGGGCTCTCCGACAACTGATGATTGAAAGCTGGGCGGCGAGAAGTGCGTTTCGTTGTGCACGCTCGTCACTTTTTTACGGGCAATAGTTCACCTTTGTCGCAACTTTTGGCCGATGGCTAATTGCGATTACTGGGCGGATTCCGCTGTTTTAAAAGTGTAATAGTGGAACTAATTATTCTTGTGCGTAGTGTCTAGGCGATATCATGAGATGGCATTTTGAACCGCAAAAACGCCGTAATTAAGTCAATTCTTGCTATTAAATGTCAAACGAAAGCTAATTTTTGCGTCAAATAAGAAATATTTTCTTACGTCTTTGAACTAAGGCTAAACCTACCAGTCGATTGGTTTAATAAAATATGCACGATCATGGCTAACTAGTGGCGTTCGCCAGTAGTTCTAAATGGCCATGGTTTGAATAGGCTGTAATGCAAAGTGCTTTGGTGTAGGGTCTTGACCTTGTCAGGACAGCACCTGGGCGATTGATTGTTTTTAATCTGGAGAAAGTTGATGAAGATTTCCCTGTTGAGTGCCGGTGTTGTACTGGGCGTTGCACTAAGTGGTGCGGCCATGGCCGTCGAGTCGACGGACGCCGACGCCAAGTCCGGCGCCGCCGATTCCACCGTGATCACCCAGGCCCACGACGCCAAGGCGGCGAAGAAGCAGAAGGCCGAGACCACCAAGGGCGGCCGCCCGCTGGGCAACAGCCAGACGACTGCACCAAAAACCTCCAACTAAGGGGGGATGCACCTGTTCCTGGGCGCCTCACCTCGCGGGCGCCACGGAACAGGTTTTTTAACTAGCCCCTCAGATTTGTGCCGATGCCCCAGCCCATGTTGTCCACGCCCATCGATGCTTGCCGAATGCAGATTCCGGATACCGAACAGGTGTGCGCGTGGCTGATGCAACAGGCCGGTTTGAAAACCGTCGACCTGGAACGCGCCCGGCGGTTATCCCTGGAGTCCGACGACAACGGATTGCTCGGCCTGCTGACGCGCCTGGGGCTGGTTTCCGAAGTGGAACTGGCGCGGGCCTGGGCCGATTTGCTCGGCGCACCGTTGCTGCTGGCGGACGCCGCACCGCCCGTGCTCGACCCGCTGCCGGTGCTGACCGAACGCTTCATGCGCCATTACCAGGTGGTGCCGGTGGGCTGGAGCCACGGCGGGGTGCGAGTGTTGGCGGCCAACCCGGCGTTGCTGTATCCGTTCCAGGCCCTGGCGTATGCGTGCGGCGTGCCGGTGTGGTTGGCGGTCGGGCCGCGCAACGAAGTCGAAACCCTGATCGAGCGCTACTACGGCCAGGGCCGTTCGGCCATGGGCACCCTGATCGAAAACCTCGATGAACAAGGCGGCGCCCTGGAAGACATCGAACACCTCAAGGACATGGCCTCCGAGGCGCCGGTGATTCGCCTGGTCAACCTGATCCTGCAGCGGGCTGTGGAGCACCGTGCTTCGGACATCCATATTGAACCCTTCGAAAACCAGCTCAAGGTGCGCTACCGCATCGACGGTGTGCTGCATGAAGCCGAAGCGCCGCCGTCGAGTTCTTCGGCGGCGGTGATTTCCCGGGTCAAGATCATGGCGCGCCTCGACATTGCCGAGCGCCGCCTGCCGCAGGACGGTCGGATCATGTTGCGCATTCAGGGCAAGGAACTGGACCTGCGGGTGTCCACGGTGCCCACCAGTTTTGGTGAGTCGGTGGTGATGCGCCTGCTGGACCGCCAGACCGTGCAGTTCGATTTCCAGAGCCTGGGTTTTGATGGCCAGCGCCTGGAAACCTTTCTTGAAGTGCTCGAGCGGCCCCACGGCATCCTGCTGGTCACCGGCCCCACCGGCTCGGGTAAAACCACCACGCTCTATACCGCGCTTTCGCGGCTCAATACCGCCGAGCGCAAGATCATCACCGTCGAAGACCCGGTGGAATACCAACTGGAAGGCATCAACCAGATCCAGGTCAAGCCGGCCATCGGGCTGGACTTCGCCGGCGCGCTGCGCTCCATCGTGCGCCAGGACCCGGACGTGATCATGATCGGTGAGATCCGCGACCTCGAAACCTGCCGCATCGCCATCCAGTCCTCCCTGACCGGCCACCTGGTGCTCTCGACCCTGCACACCAACAGTGCCGCAGCGAGTATCACGCGCTTGCTGGACATGGGGGTGGAGAGTTACCTGATCGCCTCGACCGTCAATGGCATCCTCGCCCAGCGCCTGGTGCGCCGCCTCGACCCGGCGACCCGTGAGGCGTTCGAAGCGCCGCCGGAGTTGATCGAGGAACACGGCCTCGACCGCTTCACCGACCAGCGCCCGATCCTGCTTTACCGGCCTCGCGCCAACGCCCCCGGCGGCGGTTACCACGGCCGCAGTGCAATCACCGAATTGCTGGTGATGAATGACGAACTGCGCAGCTTGTTGATGCGCCAGGCCGACGCCGCGACCCTCGAACAGGCTGCCCGCCGTGGTGGCTTGCGCACCCTGCATGAAGAAGGTCTGCGCCAGGCGGTGGCCGGTGTCACGTCCCTTGAAGAAGTGCTGCGCGTCACCCGTGGAGAGGGCGCGTGAGCCTGTTCAAATACCGCGCCCTGGACAGCCAGGGCGTCGTGCAGAACGGCACCCTCGAAGCCAGGGACCAGGCCGCCGCCGTCGCCGCGCTGCACAAGCGTGGCCTGCTGCTGTTGCACATCGATGCCGCCGGTGCCCAAGGGCTGCGCAATGCCTTCGGGCGCGGCCAGTTGAATGGCGCGGCGCTGGTCAGCTTTACCCAGCAACTGGCCACGCTGCTGGGAGCGGGCCAACCGCTGGAACGCTCCCTGGGCATCCTGCTCAAGCAACCCGGCCAACCGCAGACCCGTGCGCTGATCGAGCGTATTCGCGAGCACGTCAAGGCGGGCAAGCCATTGTCGGCAGCGCTGGAAGAGGAGGGCAGCCAGTTTTCGCCGCTGTACCTCAGCATGGTCCGTGCCGGTGAGGCGGGCGGCGCGCTGGAGAACACCCTGCGCCAACTCAGCGACTACCTGGAACGCAGCCAGTTGTTAAGAGGCGAGGTGATCAACGCGTTGATCTATCCCGCTTTCCTGGTGGTGGGCGTGCTCGGCTCCCTGGCGCTGTTGCTGGCTTACGTGGTGCCGCAGTTCGTGCCGATCTTCAACGATCTGGGTGTGCCGATCCCGCTGATCACCGAAGTGATTCTGGGCCTTGGCCAATTCCTCGGCGCCTATGGCCTGGCGGTGCTCGCCGGGTTGATCGTGACGGTCTGGGCCCTGGCGGCACGCCTGCGCAACCCACGACACCGCGAACAGTACGACCGGCGCGTGCTGGGTATCCGCGTTATCGGCCCGCTGTTGCAGCGGGTCGAAGCCGCGCGCCTGGCCCGCACCCTCGGCACCTTGCTGAGCAACGGCGTGGCGCTGCTGCAAGCGCTGGTGATCGCCCGCCAGGTTTGCACCAACCGTGCCTTGCAGGCACAAGTGGCTCAGGCCGCCGAGTCGGTGAAAGGCGGCGGCACCCTGGCCAGTGCGTTTGGCAGCCAACCGCTGCTGCCGGACCTGGCCCTGCAAATGATTGAAGTCGGCGAACAGGCCGGTGAACTGGACAGCATGCTGCTCAAGGTCGCCGACGTGTTCGACGTCGAAGCCAAGCGCGGCATCGACCGCCTGCTCGCCGCCCTGGTGCCGTCCCTGACCGTGGTCATGGCGGTGCTGGTGGCGGTGATCATGCTGGCGATCATGCTGCCGCTGATGAGCCTGACCAGCAACCTATGAAAACCCGAGGAAGCAAGCCGATGCGCCATACCCGTTTCAAACCCGCCCGCCGCCAAGGCGGTTTCACCTTGCTGGAAATGCTCGCGGTGATCGTGTTGCTGGGCATCGTCGCCACCATCGTGGTGCGCCAGGTAGGTGGCAACGTCGACAAGGGAAAATACGGCGCCGGCAAGGCGCAACTGGCCAGCCTGAGCATGAAGATCGAGAGCTACGGCCTGGACGTCGGCTCGCCCCCCAAGAGCCTCCAGCAATTGGTCGACAAGCCTGGCAACACCGCCGGCTGGGCCGGGCCGTACGCCAAGCCCTCAGACCTCAAGGACCCGTTCGGCCATGCCTTCGGCTATCGTTTCCCCGGTGAACATGGCGCCTTCGACCTGATCTTCTACGGTCAGGACGGCCAGCCTGGCGGCGAAGGCTACAGCGCCGACCTGGGCAACTGGGAATAATGCCGGCCCTCCAACGTGGCTTTACCCTGCTGGAGATGCTGGTGGTGATCGTGTTGATCAGCATCGCGGCCGGGTTGGTGGGATTTGGCCTGCAACAAGGCCTGCGGGTTGCCAAGGAGCGCCAGGTGGTCGGGCAGATGGTGGATGCCCTGCGCAGCACCCGGGCGCGGGCAATTGTCAGCGGCACGTCGGCCAAGACCGTCTTCGACTTGGACCGGCTGAGCTTTCAGGCGCCGGGGCAACCCATCAAGCACTGGCCGGCCGACCTGCATGTGACCCTGCACACCGCCGAGCACGCCGGCGCTGCGGTGGAGTTTTACCCCGACGGCAGCTCCACCGGCGGCAACCTGTTGTTGGCCAATGGCACGCGGCGCTGGCGCATCGACGTCGGCTGGCTGACCGGCAGCGTGCAGTCCAAGGCATTGCCATGAAGCGTCAGTCGGGTTTCACCTTGCTGGAAATGCTCGCAGCGCTGACCCTCATGGCGATCTGCAGCACGGTGTTGCTGGTCGCGTTCGGCCAAAGCGCGCGCTCGTTGTTGCAGGTGGCCCACAGCGACCGCCTGACCCATACCGCCTTGAGCGTGATGGATCAGGAAGCGTCGGGCCCCCTGGCCAGTGGCGTGCGCCAGGGCGAGCTCGACGGCATTGCCTGGCAACTGCGCGTCGCCCAGCAGCCCACCCGCATCGGTCAGCCACATTTGTTTCGCCTCGATCTCAGCGTCAGCGAAGGTCCGCGCCACGCAAATTTCAGTACCTTGAAACTGCGCGCCAGCCGCGACGGGAGCCTCCAGTGAAGCAGCAGCGGGGCTTCACGTTGCTCGAAATCATGATCGTGCTCAGCCTGCTGGGCGTGTTGTTGACCCTGGTGGGCGGCGCGCTCCTGGGAGCCAATCGTGCAGTACTCAAAGCGCAGCGCTACACCGTCAGCCTGGATGAAAGTCGCGCCGCGCAACAGTTCCTGCGCACGTCCATCAGCGAGGCGCTGCCCCTGGACGTGACCGAGGACGACAGCCAGACCAACGGTTTTTTTGTCGGCGCTCCCCAGCGCCTGCAATTCGTCGCGACCTTGCCGGGCGTGCTCGGTGGCGGCATCCAGCGTTTCACCTTGCAGTTGCGCGAGGGCGAGTTGCAAGTGGCGTTCGCCCGGTTTGAGACCGGCGCCCAAGCCAGCGTGCCGGCCACCCGCAGCGAGCCGCAGGTGTTGTTGAAGAACGTCGACGACCTGCAATTCAGCTATCGCGGCCTGTCGCCCAAGGGTCAGGCCACCGGTTGGATCAGCGACTGGCAGTGGACCAAACGCCTGCCTTATGCGGTACGCATTGCAGCACGGGTCAACGGGCCGGTGCCGTGGGTCACCCAAGTGGTTGCCCTGCGGCTGAACCTCTCCGGCGGAGAATCAGGCGAATGAGGCGTCAGCGCGGCGTTGCGCTGCTGCTGGTGCTGTGGGTGCTGGCGTTGCTCAGCCTGCTGCTGGGCGGCCTGGCCGGGTGGGTACAGCTGGAAAGCCGCCAAGCCCTATGGCATCGCCAGCATACCCAGGCGTTGCTGGCGGCGGAGGCGGGTGTGGCGTTGGCCATGCAGGCCCTGGCCGACCCGCTGCAACGCAAGCAATGGATCGCCGACGGCCGCGAAATGCCCCTGGTATTTGATGACGCACAGCTCCACGTAAGCCTGCACAGCGAGCGCGGCAAACTGTATTTGAACAGCGCCGAGACGGCCGACTTTGCCCGCCTGGCCCTGGCCTGCGGCGCCACCCAGGCCCAGGCCAGCCGGCTCGCCAGGGACCTGGAAGTGCGGCGCAACGCAGGCCTGGCGCCGTTCCGCGTGGTGGAGGAGGTGCGGCAATTGCCCGGCATGACCCAGGCGCTGTACAGCCGGCTGGCCCCGGAAATCAGTTTGTGGAGCGGCCTGGACCGGCCCGATCCCGCCTTCGCCAGCCCCTTGATGCGCCAGGCGCTGAACCTGCCCCGGCAGAGCGCGGTAGGGGCCGACCCCGGTGACGTGCTGGTGATCGACAGCCGCGCACAACGCCCCGGCGGTTACCACGCCCGGTTACGAACCACGGTTTTATTGAGCCCATCGGAGGGAAGCGCACAACCTTATCGGGTGCTGCGTTGGCAAGAATGAATCCATACTTTTCGGCGCCAGTGGCGCGCCTTCAACAGCTGGCCGAACCGCTCACCCGGCGCTGGCGCGGCAGCCTGCTGCAAGTGGGCTGGCGCCTGTGGCTCAAGGAGCTGCGTGGCTGCCTGCCGGCATGGCTGTCGGTCCGTGACATCCCCGAGCACCGCTACCACTGGCCGTTGACCGAGCCGGTGGCAAAACCTGCCGGCGAAGTGCGCCAGGTGCTGGTGCTCGCGCCCTCGGCGGTGCTGCTGCAAACCCTGCCACTGCCTTTGGCGGCCGCGCGCAACCTGTCGACGGTGGTGGGTTATGAACTGGACCGCTTTACCCCGTTCGAGGCTGAACAGTTGTACTTCGTGGCCCGTCAGGAGCGGCGCAGCGCCACGCATGTGCAAGTGACCCTGGTGGCGATTCTGCGGGAGCGACTGGATCAAATCCTGGTGGACTGCGCTGCCCTCGGTTTGCAACCCCACGCGGTGGATGTAGAGGGTCCTATGGGCATCGATTTGCTGCCGGCGCCGTTGCGCCCACGCCAACGCCCGGCGGGGAAGGGTTTGCAACGCAGCCTGCCATGGCTGTGCGGTGCCTTGCTGATCGCCGCGATGCTGCTGTGGCTCAACGACCGCCAGCGGGTGCTCGATGTCATGCGTGAGCAGGTGCAGCAGCAAAAAGCCCAGGTCGCCGAGGTCCAGAGCCTGCGCCAGCAACTGCTCAATACCCGTGGCGCTGCGCAGTACCTGATTCGCCGCAAGTCGGCACAACCGCCGTTGGCGGCGCTGCTCAACGAACTGACCGCCTGCCTGCCCGCCGACACCTGGATCGACCAGTTGGAGGTCAACGACGGCGCCGACGTGTCCTTCTCCGGGCAAAGCGCCAAGGCGAGTGCCCTGATCACCCGGATCAAGGCCTGCCACAGCCTGGAAAACCCCCAGTTCGAAGGGGTGATCCAACCCGATGCGCAAACCGGCAAGGATCAGTTTTCCCTGCGCGCCCACTTGCACCAGGAGGCCGCCGATGCGCCGACCACTGACACCCCGTGAACGTCGCGGCGCCGCCTTGCTGGTCCTGGCGCTGGTGCTGGGCGGCGGTTACTGGCTGCTGATCGACAGTTGGTTCGCCGGGCCGTTGCGCGCCATGGGCGAGCAGGCCGAACAGCTGCGCGAACAACAGCAACGCTATGCGGGCCTGCTGCACCAGGGCGCCGCTCTGCGTGAGCAACTGGAACAAGCCCGCCAGGACCCGGCCAGCAGCACCAGCCTGTTGCCGGGAGATGACCCCAGCGCCGTGGCGGCGGACCTGATGCAGCGCATCGCCGACCTGATCAACAGCCGCGCCGGCCTCGGCGGCGGCTGCAGCCTGACCCAGCGCATGCCCATCACCCCGGAGCAGGACGACACCGAACCCTATCGCCAGGTCAAAGTCAGCCTGACCCTCAACTGCGCCATCGAACCCCTGACTGCGATCCTGCATGAGCTGGAGTACCAGCGACCGTTCCTGTTCGTGGATGAAATGAGCGTCCGTCGCGGTCCGAATGCCCCCGCCAGCGGCGGTGCCGGAAAGCTGGTGGTGCACCTGTTGGTGCGCGGTTATCTGCAACCGGCAGCCGCCACGCAGGCCCGCCGATGATCAATTCATTGCGCCCCCTCGAGTGGGGATTGCTCGGTGTGGCCGGGCTGCTGGGCCTGCTGATGGTGGGCATCTTGAGCAGCATCGGCGATGCGCCGCAGTGGCTGGACGAGCCTGCCTCCGCCGCGCGCGCCAATGCGTCAGCCAAGGTTCACGTGGCCCCGAGTGCGACCCTGGAAAGCCTCGCCGGCACCTGGCAGGCGCCGCTGTTCAGCGCCGACCGCAGCCCCGATGCCGCCGTGGGTCAGGCCGAGATTTCCAGCCTGTCGAGCCTGAAGCTGACCGGCGTGCTGCTCGACGGCGACCTGCGCGTCGCGTTGCTCAAGCCCGCGGACGGTCCGCCACTCAAGGTCCACCAAGGCCAGACCCTGCCCAACGGCTGGCGCCTGGAACACCTGACACCGCTGCACGCCCGTTTTGTACTGGAGGGCCGCACGCAAACCCTGAGCCTCAGCGTTCCGCGTTTGCCGCCGCCGTCCACCACACCCCCGATTTCCCTTCCTCACGAGCCCGCCCCTTGATCGATACTTCCCCTCGCGCCTTGCGCACCACCGTGTTTTGCCTGGCCACCGCCGTCGCCCTGGGCGGCTGTGGGTCATTCCCCGATCACCTCGACCCTGACGATGCCTTGCTTCACGAGGCGATGCAGGGCACCGGTTCGCAACGGCCGCCCGAGGACCCGGCCAGCGAGTCGTCTGCGGTCGACAGTCGCCAACCCCAGACGCCCACGCCGCCCCAGCGCCAGTTGATTCGCGGTAACCAGCAGTTCGTGCGCCAGCCCGCACCGGCGCCGGCGGTCAAGGATGAAGCCAGTGGCGACATCGTGTTCAACTTCGCCGACCAGCCGATTGAAGCGGTGATCAACAGCGTCATGGGCGACCTGCTGCACGAGAACTACAGCATCGCCCAGGGCGTGAAAGGCAACGTAAGCTTTTCCACCTCAAAGCCGGTGAACAAGAAACAGGCGCTGTCGATCCTTGAAACCCTGCTGTCCTGGACCGACAACGCGATGATCCGCCAGGGCCAGCGCTACGTGATTCTGCCCGCCAACCAGGCGGTGGCGGGCAAGCTGGTGCCGGAAATGAGCGTGTCGCAACCCTCCAGCGGGCTCTCGGCGCGGCTGTTTCCGTTGCGCTATATCTCGGCCACGGAAATGCAGAAACTGCTCAAGCCGTTTGCCCGGGAAAACGCGTTCCTGCTGGTGGATCCGGCGCGCAATGTGTTGAGCCTGGCAGGTACGCCGGATGAGCTGGCCAACTACCAGGACACCATCGACACCTTCGATGTCGACTGGCTCAAGGGCATGTCGGTGGGCGTATTCGGTTTGCAACGGGCTTCGGTCGCGGAGTTGATGCCCGAGCTGCAAAAAATGTTCGGCCCCGACAGCGGCATGCCCCTGGCGGGCATGGTGCGCTTCCTGCCCATCGAGCGGACCAATTCGGTGGTGGCGATCTCGTCCCAGCCGCAGTACCTCAGCGAAGTCGGCGACTGGATTCACACCATCGACGAAGGCGGCGGCAACGAGCCGCAGATGTACGTCTACGACGTGCGCAACATGAAGGCCACGGACCTCGCCAAATACCTGCGGCAGATCTACGGCACCGGCGTGATCAAGGACGATACGCCGGCCAAGGTGGCGCCGGGCCTGCGCACGGCGACCTTGTCGTCACTCAATACCAGCGGCGGCACCTCGGGTGGCCTGAACAACAGCGGCAATAACCCGCCCGTCAGCGACGACGAAGACCAGGCCCCGGCCGCCAGCGAAGACAATGAAAGCACGGAGCAGGGCGCTGCCGAAGGCACGACCGGCAAAAGCCTCGACGCCGGCACCCGAATCACCGCGCAAAAAAGCAGTAACCAGTTGCTGGTACGCACCCGACCGGTGCAGTGGAAGGAGATCGAATCGGCGATCAAACGCCTCGACAACCCGCCGCTGCAGGTGCAGATCGAGACGCGCATTCTCGAAGTCAAACTCACCGGCGAACTGGACCTCGGCGTGCAATGGTACCTGGGACGTCTGGCGGGCAATTCTACCAGCACCACAGTGGCGAATACCCCAGGCAGCCAGGGCGCCCTGGGCGGTGGCGGTGCGGGATTGGGCGCGGATTCGCTGTTCTATTCCTTCGTCAGCTCCAACCTGCAAGTGGCCTTGCACGCCCTGGAAACCAACGGCCGCACCCAGGTGCTGTCGGCGCCGTCGCTGGTGGTGATGAACAACCAGCCCGCGCAGATCCAGGTGGGTGACAACATCCCCATCAGCCAGACCACGGTCAACACTGGCAACGCCGACAGCACCTTGAGCAGCGTCGAATACGTGCAGACCGGGGTGATCCTCGACGTGGTGCCGCGCATCAACCCGGGCGGCCTGGTGTACATGGACATCCAGCAACAGGTCAGCGACGCCGAGAACCAAACCACCAACAGCAGTGACACGCCCAACAACCCGCGCATCTCCACACGTTCGGTGTCCACCCAGGTGGCGGTGCAAAGCGGCCAGACCGTGTTGCTCGGCGGGCTGATCAAGCAGGACAACGCCGAGAGCGTCAGTGCGGTGCCGTACCTGGGGAAAATCCCCGGGCTGCGCTGGTTGTTTGGCAACACCAGCAAGTCCAAGGACCGCACCGAACTGATCGTGCTGATCACACCGAGGGTGATTACCAGCAGCGGCCAGGCACGGCAGGTGACGGATGACTATCGCCAGCAGATGCAGCTGTTGCGGCCGGTGAACTAATTCGCGCTACCGGTTGGGAGTCTGGATTTTTGCTTCTGTATCCTGGTCAATGATCTCGCGCAGTGTCTGGAAAATCGGCTCGGCGCTGGTGTGTTTCTTGCCATAGGCCAGATTGAAGGCGTAGTCGAAGTCGGGCGGGTTCAGGCCCTGGTTGTGTTGCAGCAGGGTCTCCAGTTTGTCCAGGGCTTTGACTGCCTTGGCCTCGGCGGACCGGGCGTTTTCGTAGTCGTCCCACAGGGCCAGAATCTCGGCCCGCAACGGCTCATCCAGTGCTCGGGTCAGCAACAGCAGGTCGTCGTGTTCTTGCTGGCTCTTGTTGGGGAACTGCGCTTGCTGGACCGCCGGGATGTCGCCGTGGAGGGCCTCTCCCAGGTCGTGGATTACGCACATCTTGAGGATTTTCAGCAGGTCGAGGCCGGCCAGTTCATCCCCGAAGGTAATTGCCATCAGGCACAGGCGCCAGCTGTGTTCCGCGGTGCTTTCGGTGCGGCCGGAAGAGGTGTGCGCGCTTCTGAGCACGTCCTTGAGTTTTTCCGCTTCGCGCAGGAAGTCGAGGCGGCCCTTGAGTTTTTCGATGTCCATGAATCTGCCCCGGCAGGGTCGCGGTTAAGGATTCAAGACTAGGCGCGGTGGTGCGAAGCGTCCACGCATAAAATATGCGCCGGGGAGTTAGAGCGTCTCGACCAGCCGCGCGGCGGTGCCATCGCTCAGGGGGATGCGGGTCCAGCGGCACAGGCTCTGGCGGATCGGTACAACCGTGGAGTCGTTGGTGCCGGTGATGAACTCCAGGGCCGGCGGGGCGAGGCTGTCGCGCCAGCCCGAGTCATCCAGCGCGGACTCCATACGCAGGATTTCCGGCGTCACGAAGCGCCACAGTGAATGCCCCAGAAGGTCCGCCAACGGGCTGCTGAACTCGGCGGCACGGGAGGCCGAGCAAGCCAGCAGACGGTGGGTCAGGTCACACACCAGGTGCATCGGGCGCGGGCTTTCCTTGACCAGCCGGGCGAGGGCCTGATCGGCGGCGGCTTCCAGGCGTGCGGCCAGCAACTGTTCAAGTTGTCGGTGCGCCGCAGGCTCCATGGCCTGCACGCCACTTTCCCAGCGGGAAATGGTCGACTGGGTGACGTGGAACAACTCGGCGGCGTGAGTCTGTTTGACGCGGTGCAGCAGACGCCATCGTCTCAGCGCAATGCCGGGCAGGGCAGGCTTGAGCAACAGGTCGGACATTTTTCACATTCCGGGGAAGGCGGTGAGGGCGGGTAGTGTGAGGAATGCAGGGGCCGCTGCGCAAATCTGTTGGATCAGCGGAGCGGCCCGGCGCGTCTCAGCCCTTGCGTTGCAGGGTGTGATAACCCAGCACTGCCCGCGCTTCCCTCAATGATTTGCCTTCATCGAGCAATCCCCGGATACGTGCTTCCACCGCTTCAATCGAGCGTGCACAGGCTGCCACTTCATGGGCCCGCTCACGCGGCACGATCACCACGCCGTTGGCGTCGGCGACCACGATGTCCCGGGCGCACACCCGGGCCTGGCCGATGGACACCGGCTGGTTTACCGCTTCCACTTCAACCCGGTCCTTGCCCGTGCGCATGAACCGGCCCTTGGTGAACAGCGGGTAGCCGTCGCCCAGGGCTTTGCTGACGTCGCGGCACACGCCATCAATCACCGTCGCGGCGATCCGCTGGCTGCCGGCGTACTGGGTCATGATGTCGCCCCACACCGTGCAGTCGGTGCGCCCGTCATTGTCGATCACCACCACATCGCCTTCGGCCACGTCATCGATAAAGTCGCCTACGGTGCCCGGCGGGGTGCTGGCGCTGACGTAGCGCACGGTAAAGGCCGGGCCGACCACCACCTGGCGATAGTTGTCCAGGGGCATGATTCCCAGGCACTGGCCGGGCAAGCCGAGTTTGTCCAGGGCATCGGACACGCCCGGGGTGTCCAGGCCTGCAAACAGGGCAACCAATTCTTGGTCTTGGGGCGACATGGGTAACTCCTCGTGGGGTGACAAATCAGGTCGGTTGGCTGGAGGCCGGGCGGGGCTCGGCAATGGTCAGCAAAATGATGAAGCTGATGAACGAGCCGATCGCCAGCCAGGCGAACACGTAGTTCCAGCCGTAGTTGTCCAGCAGCAGGCCGGTGATGAAGGGCGTGGCGGCGGCGCCCAACTGGCCGATCATGTTCACGATGGCGTTGGAGATCGGGAAGGTCTTCTTGGTGGTCAGGCCCATCGGGTAGACCATGTAGGACGAGAAGCCGAGGCTCAGCACCACGCCGGTCAGCATCAGCAGCAAGCCGTAGGGCAGGGGCTCGGCCGGTGAATTGATCAGCAGGTACATCATCAACGAGGTGCCGACGGCCGACAGCAACATGCCCGGCTTGCGGCGCCCGCCCATCAGGCGGTCCGAGCAGAAACCACCCAACAGGTTGCCCAGCACCGCGCCCACCCAGGGCGCTGCCGAGACCAGGCCCATGTTCATGATCGAGAACTGCTTGACGGTCATCAGGTAGGTGGGAATCCACGCCAGCAGCACGCTGGAGACGCCGAGCTGAAAGCAGTAGCTGGTGGCGCAACCCCAGATGTTCCACGACTTGAACACCTGGCGGTTGGTTTCCAGAGGCTTTTCATCGCGGGTGCGGATGACCCGGTCGAGCCTCTCAACCCAGGCCGGCGTCTTGTGCACGCGGGCGGTCTGGCTGATTGCCGTGTCCTCGACGATGTACTGCAGTTCGGCCGGGTTGACGAAGCGGCTGCGGGACGGATGGTCAGTGACCAGGAAGTACCAGACCACCGCCAGCACGATGCCCGGGATCGCAAAGAAGTAGAAAATCTCGCGCCAGCCCCACACCGAAATGATCACGGCGCACAGCGGCGGCACGATCACCGGTCCGAACTTCACGGCCGACAAAAAGATCCCCGACGCGGTGCCTTTTTCCCGTGCCGGAAACCAGTTGTTGATGGTGGTGGTCATGCTGATGGGCAGCGGGCCTTCGGCGATGCCCAGTCCCAGGCGATAGAGTTTCAGCGCCAGCAGTGAGCTGGCGGTGCCTACCAGGCCGGTCAGCAACGAGGTCAGCACCATGGCCCCCGGCAGGATCCGGCTGACGCCAAAGCGCCCGAAGGCAAAGCCCGACGGCAGTTGTGCCAGGGCGTAAGCCAGCAGGAACAGGCTGACCAGGCCGCCGGCCTGGGCATTGCTCATTTCAAATTCCTGGCGAATAAACGGCAGCGCCACGCCGAGGTTGGCCCGGTCGGCTGCCGCCACGGTGTAGATCAGGAAAATCAGCGCCGCAACCACCCAGCGGTATTGGCTGCGCACAGCGGGTTTTATGACTTCAGGCATAGACATGAGGGCGGACCTTGTTGTTGTGAGTGTTGTCCTGTTCGGCCCCAATCTTAAGAAGGGCCGAACGCCACCATTAGCGATATTTATCTATGTGAACTCATCACTTTTTTTCTTCGATCAGCAGTTTGCTGCAGAAGCCGCGGATTGCCTCGCACGCCTGGCGCAACGACGCATCATCCAGGGCATAGGCGATGCGAATGTAAGGCCCCAGGCCAAAGGCGCTGCCGTGGACCACAGCCACATTGGCCTCATCCAGCAGCGCCAGGGCGACATCTTCATCGCTGTGCAGTACCCGGCCCCCCGCCGAGGTACGCCCGATCAGCGCCGCGCAGGAGGCGAAGGCATAGAACGCACCGGCGGGGCTGATGCACGTCAGGCCTGGCGTGTCATTCAGCAACTTCACCATCAAGTCCCGGCGCGCCTGGAACACCACGCGGCTGTCGCGGATAAAATCCTTGGGGCCTTCCAGCGCGGCAAGTGCCGCTTGTTGCGAGACCGAGCAGGCGCCAGAGGTTTGCTGGCCTTGCAGCTTTTCCATGGCCTCCAGCAACCAGCGTGGGCCGGTGGCGAAACCGATGCGCCAGCCGGTCATGGCGTAGGCCTTGGACACGCCGTTCATGGTCAATGTACGCGGTGCCAGCCGGGGTTCAACCTGGGCCAGGGTATGGAACACCTGGCCGTCAAAGATCAGGTGCTCGTAGATGTCGTCCGCCAGGATCAGCACCTGCGGGTGGGGCAACAGCACTTCGGCCAGCGCCCGTAGCTCGCCCTCGCTGTACACCGCGCCGGTGGGATTGGACGGTGAATTGAGGATCAGCCAGCGTGTTTGCGGGGTGATTGCAGCGGCCAGGGCCTCGGGTGTCAGCTTGAACCCACTGTCGGCATCGCAAGTGACGATGCGCGCTTCGCCGCCGCACAGTTGCACCATCTCGGGGTAACTGACCCAGTACGGCGCGGGCACGATCACCTCGTCGCCTTCATTGAGGGTGGCCGCCAGGGCGTTATAGATCACCTGCTTGCCGCCGTTGCACACGAGGGTGTCCTGCCAGGACACGTCCAGGCCGTTTTCGCGCCGGAACTTCGCCGCCACCGCCTCCCGCAGGGCCCGCGCACCGGCCACCTGAGTGTAGCGGGTATGCCCGGTTTCGATGGCCTGGATCGCAGCCTCGCGGATATGCGCCGGGGTGTCGAAATCCGGCTCGCCGGCACACAGCGAAATAATCTGTGCGCCTTGTGCCCGGCGTTCGGCGACGCGGTCCATGATGCGATAGGTGGCGGACGGTTGTGCGCTGGCCAGGCGCGGGTTCAGCCGCTGGATATCGGCGCTCATCGGGTGATCGCCTCAAACTGTGCGTCGTGCATCACCTCGACCACCGAACGCCCGCTGCGCACCGCCTGTACCATGCCATCCTGGCGGCGGGCGATGCGCTCGCCCAGGTCCAGGACCTTTTCGATCACCGCCTGGGGCACGAACACCGTGCCGCAGGTATCGGCGATCACGTAGTCGTCCTCGCTGACGCTCACGCCAGCAACGTTGAGCGTCACGCCGGCGTCGAGCTGCACCACGCGGTTGCGCGCGCTGATCATGGTCACGCCGCGTCCGTACACCGGATAGCCGATGGCCTCGCTGCCGTCGATATCGCGGCTGAAACCATCAATCACCGTGCCGCGTATCTGTTTGCGGGCTGCGGCGTTGGCGATGATGTCGCCCCAGCAGGAAATGCCCTCGATACCGCCGGCAATCACCAGCACCCGGTCGCGGGTTTCGACCTGTTCGATCACCGGCGTGATCAAGTGCACGGTCGGAGCGATGTCGGACTTGGGGCCGAGCAGTACGGTACTGGCGCGGCCAACGATCTTCGGGCAGTTCCACAACGGGCGCAGGCCCACGGTGGCGCCTGGCAGGCCGAGGAAGTCGAGGGCGTCGGACACGGTGTTGGTGTCCAGTGCGGCCAGGCGATCGAGCAAACGGTCAGGGGTCATGGGCAAGCCTCGGGTGACGGAGGCGGCCAGTGTCAGTCAGTGGCTATGATAGGTATATTACGAAGTACAGAAGCCTTGCATACGCTTAACCTATGGATAAAGCCATGATCAATTTTCGCCTGATTCGCCACCTCTGGTTGTTCCTTGCGGTGGCTGAGGAGCAGAACTTCGGCCGTGCGGCGAAGCGCCTTGGCATGTCCCAGCCACCGCTGAGCGAGCAGATCCAGGTGCTGGAGCAGGCGCTCAAGGTCAAGCTGTTCGACCGCTCCCGACGGGGGGCCAAGCTGACTCCGGTGGGCGCGGCGATCCTGCCGGCGGTGCGTAAGTTCGCCGAGCAGCTGGAGCGTCTGGAACTCGCGGTGGAGGAAGCGGTGGCGGGGCAGTCGGGGATGTTGACCATTGGTGCGATTTCCACGGCGATGTTTGATGTGCTGCCGGGGTTGATTGAGCAACTGAAGCTTGATTATCCGCAGCTCACGGTGTCGGTGCGGGAAATCGACAGCGTCGAGGCGTTGCCGGCGCTGGAGGCCGGGGATATCGACCTGGCGTTTGCTCGGTTGGATGGTGACCTTGGGGCTTCGGTGCAGTCATTGCCATTGACGGAGGACCGGCTGGTGGTGGCGTTGCCGGCGGATCACCCGTTGGCGAGTCGTACGCGGATCAGTTTGTCGAGCCTGGCGAATGAGCCGTTGGTGATGTTTTCGCGCAACGTCAGTCCGGTGTATTTCGACAATTTGATCGCGACCTGTCGTGCCAGCGGGTTTTCGCCTCGGGTGCTGCATGAAGTGCGGTCGGTGGCTTCGCAGATCGCGTTTGTCAGCTATGGGCAGGGGATTGCGTTGGTGCCGGCGTCGTTGAAGAAGCTGGCGCCGGCTAATGTGGTGTTTCGTGGGTTGAGTCAGAAACTCAATGTGGTGACTACGGCTGTCGCGTGGAATACCCAGCGGCCGAATCCGGTGGTGGAGGCGGTGATTGCGCGGTTTCGCTAGGGGTTGGGGTTGAGTACATATCCGTTATTTAGGTAACGGCCACCTATGGTTTCGCTCTTACAGCGACTCACTTTGGAAAAGCCCCAAAGTAAGCAAAGGGCTCTGCCCCGCCTGTCGGCGCCTCGCTGGGGCTCGGCGTTCCCTCACTCCGGCATTGCTCCGCGGGCCGCCGCGACGGGCCATCCATGGCCCGGCGCGGCTAAACCGGCGTCCTGCCGGTTTACCCGCTCCGCAATACCTGCGTTCGGCCTCGGGCTGAATGGGGCAGTCAGATCAAAATCAAAATCAAAAGCAAGAGCAAGAGCAAGAGCAAGAGCAAGAGCAAGAGCAAGAGCAAGAGCAAGAGCAAGAGCACAGCGGCCTCCCGGCCGGCTTGAGTGTTAAAAGCAAAAGCAAGATCCAGAGCGAAAGCCAAATCAGAAGCTGATGTAGCTCTGCTTTTCTGTGGGAGCTGGCTTGCCTGCGATGCAGACAACTCGGTGTATCAGGCAGACCTAGTTGATGCTATCGCAGGCAAGCCAGCTCCCACATTTGACCGCCAGATCAAAAGCCAGAGCGAAAACAAATCTGCTTTTCTGTGGGAGCGGGCTTGCTCGCGAAAAACCTGAGAGCGCCGCGTTCATCCAGAATGCCCGCGTCATCGTTAGCGACCTTCGCGAGCAAGCCCGCTCCCACATTTTTGACCGTGCCCGCTTTAGCTTTTGATTTGGCTTTTGCTCTTCAACACTCAAGCCGGCCGGGAGGCCGCTGTGCTTTTGCTTTTGATCTTGATCTTAGGCGCCCCGTTAACCAGGCTGGCCGAACGCAGGCTTTGGAGCGTGGGTAACCTGGCAGGACGCCAGGTTAGCCGTCCTGGGCCAGGGATGGCCCATGACGGCGGCCCACGGTCCAAAGCCGGAGTGAGGGCACACCGAGCCTAGGCGAGGTGCCGAGTGGTGGGGCAAGAGCGTTTTGCTTACTTTTGCGCTCTTCAAAAGTGAGCCGCTGTAAGAGCGGAACCAATAGCGGCCGTTACCGAAGAAACGGATATGCACCCGACCCGATCAGAACCCCCGCCCCCTAACATTGCCCCCACCCCAGAACACTCAAGTGCGTACCGATTAACGGTCGCCTACCGATGCTGAAACCGGGGCAACGAAGCAATCCGCATCTTCGGTTCCTGCAACCTGGCCAGGTCACTGGCAATCTGCGCCCGCCAAAAGTGCGCCCCGGCCAACTGCGCATCCACCCACGCCTGGCGCAGCAACACCTTGGCCTTGTCCACCGACCCATACTGGGCCTGGCGCAAGATCAACTGTGCCTTGATCCGCAACATCTGCGGCACGAACCAATGCTCATGCCGCCCCAACGCCAATTGCAAGGTGTCTTCCAACACCTCCAGCGCCAGCTTCTCCAGCCCCAGCCGCGCCAGGCCCAAGGCGTATTCACAGCGCAGCAAGCTATACAGCTGGCTGTCTCCCTGCCCACTCAAGTGATGCAACGCCTCACCCAACAGCGGCACACCTTCCTCAGGCGAGCCCTGGCGAATCAGCAGAATGCTCTCGAAACACAACCGAAACTGGCGCCAGATATGCAGGTCTTGTTGCGTGGTGCTGCCCTGCAGCAAGCCCAGGTAATAACGCACCTTGGGCAGGTTGGACGCCAACAGCGCCAGGGGAATCGCCCCCAGGCACAGGGTGTACCAGAGGGTCGCGGGGTGATCGAGGGTGATGGCTTCATCGACGCAACTGCCGATCAGGCGCAGCGCCGGGTCAACATCGCCTTCCAGCAACTGCACCTTTGCCTTGAGGCAACGGGCGGCGATGCGCTGGTCGAAATGCACGTCGATAATGTGCGAGCGCGGCGCCGACGGTGACCCCAGTGCCTCGTCGATATTCTGCCGGGCGCCGGCCAGGTCGCCCATGTGAAACAACGCCACCGCACGCATGCGTTTACCCAGCAGTTGCTGGTTGCCGCTGTGGCTCAGGCTGATGTAGCGCTCGGCCAGTTCCAGCGCTTCGGCGTACTGGTTGCAGCCGCAGCGGTCACTCCACAGGCCCCACAGCGCCCGCAGTTTGTGCTCGGCATCGCCCAGGTCGCGGGCGTCTTCGCGCACCTGGCGCCAGGCTTCGCGCATCGGCCCGCCGGTGCCGTAAGTGAGCATCAGCACGCTGGCCAGGGCCGTTTGCAACAGCATGCGCTGGCGTAGCGGCAGCGGGGTGGTGTCGGCGCTGGCCAGGCCCTTGTCGACCCAGGTACGGCACTCGCTGACCAGCGACAGGCGCAGCCACAACGGCACGCCGCCCAGGGTCAGTTCGATGCCGGTGGGCAGGTCGCCCGAAGCTGAAAAGGCCCACTCCAGTGCGGCGCGAATCGTGTTGATTTCCGGGCCGTAGAGGCCAACCCAGGTCTCGGGAGAAAGGCTGTCGAGGGTCTGCCCGGCTTCCTGCAAAACCTCGAGGGCATACCGTGCATGACGCTGACGGGTGGCGTCGGCTTCGCCGTGTTCGTTGAGTTTCTCCAGGGCGTAGGCGCGGGTGGTTTCCAGCAGGCGGTAGCGCTTGAGCAACTGCGATTCACCGGCGATCAGCAGCGACTTGTCCATCAGGCTTTCCAGCAAGGGCAGGGCATTGCGGGCGTCGAGGGTGCTGCTGGCGGTCATGGCCTTGACTGCGTCCAGGGTGAAGGAACCGGTGAACACCGCCAGTTGACGCAACATGGCCTGTTCGTCGCCGGTGAGCATCGAGTAGGTCCAGTCCAGGGTCGCGCTCAGTGAACGATGGCGGGCGAGGGCGGTGCGTCGGCCGGTCATTTGCAGGCGGAAACTGCCGTCGAGCAAACCCACCAGGTCCTGGATGCCGAAGGTGCGCACCCGCGCCGCGGCAATTTCGATGGCCAGGGCATTGCTGTCGAGCTTGCGGCAGATGGCGCTGGCGGCGGCGACGTCGGTGTCCTTGAACACAAAGCTCGGGTCGAGGGCCTTGACCCGTTCGATAAACAACGCGATGCCCGACCAGGTCATGGCTTGCTCGGCGCTCAGGTTTAAGTCTTCGTCCGGTACCAGCAGAGGTGCGAGGTCGTGCACCCGTTCACCTTCGGCCCGCAGCGGTTCGCGGCTGGTGGTCAGCACGCAACACTGGGGCGCGCAGCGCAGCAGCACTTCGACGGCGTCGGCGGTGGCTTGCAGCACGTGCTCGCAGTTGTCGAGCACCAGTAGCAACGGGCTGTTGGCGAGCATCGAGGCCACGCTTTGCAAGGGGTCGTCACTCACGCTTTGAATGCCCAGTGCGTTGGCGAGCATGCCGGCCACCCATTGGCCGCTGGTGGCGGGGGCCAGGTCGACGAAGCACATGCCCTGGTGAAAGCGGCCCTGCAGCAGTTGCGCCACGGCCAGGGCGACTGTGGTCTTGCCGATGCCACCGGGGCCGGTGATGGTCACGAAGCGCTGGCTCAGGAGCTGGTCAGCGAGGCTCAGGATCAGTTGTTCGCGGCCAATCACCGTGATGGGCGGCGGTTGCAGGTTCGGTGCCTCCACGGTCGGGGCGGGCACCAGCGCCTGGGCGATGGCACCTTCACTCACCGCCTGCATCGTCACCGGCGCGACAAACCGGTAACCCCGGCCCGGCACGGTGACGATGTAGCTGAAGTTGCCGTCATCCCCCAACGCCCGGCGCAGGGCAACGATCTGTGCGCGCAGGTTGCATTCCTCCACCACCACCTTGGGCCAGGCGAAGGAGATCAGTTCGGACTTTTCCAGCAACTCGCCAGCCCGGCTGGCGAGGGCGATCAGCAAGTACAAGGCGCGGCTGCCGAGGGTCACCGGCTCGCCGTTGCGCAGCAATACATGCTGGCGCGCCAACAAAAGAAAGGGGCCAAAACCGATAGCATTCTCGGTGTGGTCCGGGGCCTGGGGGACGAGGTCCGTGAAGGACACTGCGGGGTATTTGCTCGAACTCATCAATTTGTCCTTTTTTGTAGTCGGGCTTGTTATTGGCGATCAGGCCATTCGCCCTTTTGGGTGCTTACGTGCGGCAGCAGGCTTGGAGAGTTGAAGTCGATCAAAAAGGTGAGAATTGCCGCCCTCCTTTGGGGCATGGACATTGTTATAGGGCGCGGGGCCGTTGGGTGTCAGGCGATGAGACTGTTTCAATTCAGAAACATTTTATTACTAGAAAACCTGATGTAGCAGAATGTATGCCAGTTGGCATGTAACGAAGATGACAACAACCGTATGAAATTTATGGTGATTTCTGAGGTCGCCGAAGGCGGTCGGAGAGGAATGTTCGGAAAGGCGAATATTTCTAATTGTGTCGTTCGGGATGCCGAATAAAACGGCGATGGCTGTGGCGAGCGGGCTTGCCCCGCGTTGGGGCGCGAAGCGGCCCTGAAATCGGCTGTCTTGGTTTGTCTGTAGATGCGCGGTGATCCCTTATTGGGGCTGCTTCGCAGCCCAACGCGGGGCAAGCCCGCTCGCCACAATTTTGGCTGTGTATCAGACTGTGTATCAGCACCCATCTGATACAGCGGCATGATTAGCCGGAGGGAACGCGACACAGACGGGATACACGCCTGGCTTTAAATCTGTCTACCAGATGGCGCAAGTGGTCACCCACCGCACAAGCGCCCTGGCCACATTCAGTCAAGCCAGGAGATTCAACCATGAAGCGCCACTACGCGGCCCTTGCCGCCACCCTCGCACTGTCCCTCGGTGCCTTCGCCGCCACCGCCCACGCCGAGGATGCCAAGCCTCAGGAGAAATGCTTCGGCGTGTCCCTCGCCGGGGCCAACGATTGCGCCGCCGGTGCCGGGACTTCCTGCGCCGGTACCGCCAAGGCGGATTACCAGGGCAACGCCTGGGTGCTGGTGGACAAAGGCACCTGCACCCAGATCAAAACCCCCAAAGGCTTCGGCAGCCTGACGGAACAACCATGATTGCCCTGGCCCCTGCGGTGCTCAAGCGCGTGCTGCCTGAGGCGCTGCTGTTGCTGGTGGCTCGCGTGGGTATCGCTTCGGTGTTTTTCCTCTCGGGCCGCACCAAGGTGACCGGTTTTCTGCAACTCAAGCCGTCGACCTACACCTTGTTTCGCTCGGAATACGCCTTGCCGCTGGTGCCGCCGGATTGGGCGGCACACCTGGCGACCTACGCCGAGCATCTGTTCCCGCTGTTGCTGGTGCTGGGCCTGCTGACCCGCCCGGCGGCCGCCGCGCTGTTGGGTATGACCCTGGTGATCGAGGTGTTCGTGTACCCCGATGCCTGGCCGACCCACCTGACCTGGGCCGGGCTGTTGTTGCCGCTGCTGGCGTATGGCGGCGGGGCCTGGTCACTGGACCGCGTGTTGTCTGGCCCACGGCGTTAACCCTTTCACAACAATGATCAGGCCCCAAGGCCTGTGGAGAGTCGCATGCGTATTCTTTCTTCCCTGGCGATCGCCATGGCACTCGCTGCACCGTTGGTGGCCTCGGCCGCCGATGCAGCCAAGCCTCAACCGGGCACCGGTAAAAGCGTGGTGATCGTACCCGGTTCCTTCGTCGACGGCTCCGGCTGGCGAGTGGTGCACGACATCCTGATTCACAAGGGCTACAAGGTCACCGTGGTGCATCAGGGCCATGAAAGCCTCGCCGCCGACGTGGCCGAGGCCCGCGAAGTGCTGGAGCAGCAAGTCGGCCCGGTGGTGCTGGTGGGCCACAGTTCCGGCGGCGGGGTGATTTCGATTGCCGGTGACCGCGACAAGGTCAAATCGATGGTCTATGTCTCGGCCCTGCAACCGGAAGTCGGCGAGAACATGAGCCAACTGCTGTCTTCGATGCCGGCGCCGAGCAATGACGTCAAGCAGACCCGCGACGGGCACCTGTTCTTTGATCGCACCAAGTTCAATGCCGACTTTGCTGCCGACCTGACCACCAACCGCACCGACTTCATGGCCGCCTCTCAGGTGCCGGCCACTACCGCGCTGTTCGGCGGCACCGTGTGGGCTGCGGCCTGGCACAAGAAACCGACCTACGCCGTGGTGTCCACCGAGGACCGTGCCCTGAGCCCCGATCTGCAGCGTTGGATGTACAAGCGCGCCGGTTCGAAAGTCACTGAAATCAAGGCCAGCCACTCGGTGTACATCTCCCAGCCCGAGGCTGTGGCGAAGGTCATCGAAGACGCTGCATCCGTCATCAAGTAAACCCCACCCCGAGGAGTAATACCCATGAGCACGTCCATTAAATCCCGTTTGAGCCTTGCCACTGCTGCCGCCCTGATCGCCATGGCGTCGGCGTCCTTTGCCGCTGCCGCCAGCGCCGCTGACCAGCCGGAACAGCCGGGTCGCTGCTACGGCGTGAACAACTGCAAGGGCGAAAGCCTGTGCGCCACGGCCAAGAACGATTGCAAGGGTCTCAACAGCTGCAAGGGTGAGGGCGTTGTCGTTAAGACTCCGTCCGAGTGCTTGAAGCTGGGTGGTACCACGACTGAGCCGAAGTAAGGCCGTTGACGATGACGCGGGGCGTCTTATGCCCCGTGTTGTTTTCGGGTTTTTCGCGAGCAAGCTCGCTCCTACAGTTTTTTAACGGAGGCCATGTGATGCCGACACCCAATCCGCGTTTCCCGGGCTACGGCCTGGGGTTGCGCAAGGAGCACTACAGTGAGTTCCTGGAGACCCCGGTGGCGGTGGATTTCGTTGAAGTGATCTCCGAGAATTTCATGGTCGCGGGCGGCCAGCCCCGGCATATCCTGCGCCAGATTCGTGAGCGGTACCCGGTGGCGCTGCATGGGGTATCGATGTCGATCGGCACGGCCGAAGGCCTTGATCGCGATTACTTGAAGCGTCTCAAGTCGCTGGTGGACGAGATCGAACCGCTGTTTGTGTCCGACCACCTGAGCTGGTCCCGCAGTGGAGGCTTCAACTCCCATGACTTGCTGCCGGTGCCTTATACCGATGAGGCACTGGACAGGCTCTGCGCCAATATCGACATGGCTCAGGACGTGCTGGGCCGCGCGATGCTGTTTGAAAACCCGTCCAGCTACCTGGCCTTTGATGGCGCATCCATGAGCGAGTGGGAATTCATCGCCGCCATGTCCCGGCGCACCGGCTGCGAGCTGTTGCTGGACGTCAACAATGTGTTTGTCAGCGCCAGCAACCATGGCTTCGACGCCCTGGCATTTCTCGACGGGATTCCGGCCGAGCGGGTGCGGCAGATTCACCTGGCCGGGCACAGTCAGGGCCGCGATTTGCTGATCGACAGCCATGACAGCCCGGTGTGTGACGGGGTCTGGGATTTGTATGCCAAGGCCGTTGCGTTGCTCGGCCCGGTCGCCACGATGATCGAGCGCGATGACGAGATTCCGCCCTTGGCCGAGCTGCTGGAGGAACTGTCCATCGCCCGCATGCTGGGGGCTTCCGAGGCCTGCAAGCGTGCGCAGGTGCGCTCATGAATCTCGCCCAATGGCAGCAGGCGTTTCACACCTGGCTGGTGAGTGCCTCGGACGAGTCGGCCCAGTTGCTGGGTAACAAGGCCGCAGGCCTGGCGGTTTACCAGAACAACTACCGTGCGCAGTTGGTGGGTTGCCTGGAGCAGGCGTTTCCCAACCTGCGGCGCTGGCTGGGGGATGAGGCGTTTCTGGCCGCGTGCATCAGCCATATCGACCGGTATCCGCCCCATGCCTGGACCCTGGACGTCTATCCCGAGGGCTTTCACCTGACCCTGGGTGAACGGTTCCCCAACAATCCCGACGTGCATGAACTGGCCTGGATCGAGTCGTCGCTCAACGAGGCATTTGTCGCCGCCGATGCCAGCCCGTTGCCCATGGATGTGCTGGCGGCGGTGGATTGGGACACGGCACGCCTGCAACTCACGCCGTCGCTGCGTTGCCACGGGCTGACCACTAATGCCGAGGCGATCTGGTCGGCGTTGTGGCAGCAAACCCCGGCGCCCGAGGCGGTGATGCTGGCTGAGGCCGGTGGGTTGCTGGTGTGGCGTCGGCAGTTCACCTCGCGTTTGCGGCAAGTCGAGGCTTTGGAGTTCCAGGCGTTGGTGCACCTGCAAGGCGACGGCAGTTTTGCCGGGCTGTGCGAGTTTCTGGTGGAGCGCCTGGGGGAAGAGGAGGGCGTGGCAAAAGCCGGTGAGTGGCTGGCCGGCTGGATCGGCAGCGAGTTGATTGTGGGGGTCGTTGATGACCTTCCAGTGTCGAATTTTTTGGAGCTATAACCCATGTCTTTTTTCAATCGCCGTCGCTTTCTGATTTCCAGCGTCATTGCTTCAGTCGCGCTGTCACTGCCGGTATGGGCGGCGCCTGCGCCCTGGACGATCCGCCAGGTCAGCACCGACCTGCTGGATATCGGCTACTACGAAGCCGGCCCGGAAGACGGCCGGCCGATCATTTTGCTGCATGGGGCTGACGGCGACCTTGAGCGTTTTGCCGAGGTCGCGCCTCATCTGGTGTCCCAAGGCTTTCGGGTGGTCATCCCGTACCTGCGAGGCCATGGCAGCACCACGCAACTGGACAAGGCTGCGCCCGCCGTCACTCAGGAAGTCGTTCTCGGCCAGGACGTGCTGGACCTGATGAACGCCTTGCACATCCCTGAAGCGGTGCTGGGTGGGTTCGATCTCGGCGGTCGTGCCGTCACGGCTGCGGCCACCTTGCGGCCGAGCCGCTGTGTGGCGCTGGTCACCGTCAACAGCGCGCCGCAGCCCGCCCTGGCCGAGGTGCTGGTGCAGATGGCCCGGATGGGCAACTGGCGCACCTGAACATGAATATTTGGACAGCCGCGCATTTGCCCGCTGAAAAAAAAGGCCGCTGCCCGTAATCTAGAGGCCTTTGCCACGTGTGCGGATTGTCCATGTCTTCAGTAGCTGATGGGTTGCCCAGTGATAAACGTCTCGCGGCGGTTGTCGCCATTTCCCTGGGGATCGGCATGGCGACCCTCGACACGGCCATCGTCAACACCGCGTTGCCCACACTGGCCGAAGGCATTGGCACCGACTCCGCCTCAGTAATCTGGGTGGTCAATGCCTACCAGTTGGCGACCATCGCTGCGGTGCTGCCCTTTGCTTCCCTGAGTGATGTGGTCGGCCACCGCCGGGTGTTCCTCGGCGGCTTGCTGGTGTTTGTGGTGGCGTCCCTGTTCTGCGGGCTGGCCTGGTCGCTGCCGACGCTGACCGCCGCCCGGGTGGTGCAGGGCCTGGGCGCGGCGGCAATCATGAGCGTGAACATTGCGCTGTTGCGGCATATCTACCCGGCAAAAATACTCGGCCGGGGGCTGGGGTATAACTCGCTGGTGGTGGGGTTGGCCTTTACCCTCGGGCCCACGGCGGCGTCGGCGATTCTGTCGGTGGCCACCTGGCACTGGTTGTACCTGATCAACCTGCCCCTGGGCGCATTGGCCTTGTGGCTGGGGGGGCGTGCGATTCCGGTGATCCCGATCACCGGGCATGCCTTCGACCGGCTCGCGGCGATTCTCTGTGCCGGGCTGTTCGCCCTGCTGGTGCTGGGCCTGGGCTCGGCGGTGCACGGTGCGCAGGCGGTGTTGACCCTGGGGCTGATCGCCGTGGCGCTGCTGTGCGGGCTGTTGCTGATCCGCCGTCAGGCCGGGCACCCGGCGCCGATGCTGGCGGTGGACCTGTTCAAACGCCCGCTGTTCACCTTGTCGGCCCTCACCGCGATTTGCGCGTTCAGCGCCCAGGGCCTCGCGTTTGTGTCGCTGCCATTCCTGTTGCAAACGGTGCTGGGTCACAGCCAGGTGGCCACCGGCTTCCTGATGACCCCGTGGCCGGCGGTGGTGGCAGTGATGGCACTGATTGCCGGGCGCCTGGCGGACCGTATCTCCCTGGCGTTGCTGTGCGGCATCGGCCTGGTGATGCTGAGCGCGGGCATGGCCTCGCTGGCGACCCTGGGCAACGACGCCTCCACCTTCGATATCGGCTGGCGCATGGCCCTGTGCGGCGCCGGGTTCGGTTTCTTCCAGTCCCCCAATCTCAAGGCGATCATGACCAGCGCGCCCATCGCCCGCAGTGGCGGTGCCAGCGGCATCGTCGCCACGTCGCGGCTGATGGGGCAGACACTCGGCGCTTCATTGGTGGCGTTGTGCTTCCACTTGTCCCTTAGCAGCGGCCCGCAGTACGCGTTGTGGCTGGGGTGCGGGTTTGCCCTGGTGGGCGCGGTGGCCAGCGGGTTGCGCCTGATGCAGGACGGCGCCAAGGTTTAAGTATTTGGGCCTTGTAAAACATTGAGGGAGACGGCTACCGTGGCTGTCTAAATAATTCTGAATGTTTCAGCCTTTATGTCTGATCTGGCCCAACGCAGTGCTGATTCCCACTCCCGCCGTGCCGCGCTGACCCTTGGCCTGTGCCTGCCCAGTGACGTGTTGCTGTACCTGGTACTGCCGATGGAGTCCCAGGCGTTCGGAATCACCCTGGCCCAGGCCGGGGTGCTGCTGGCGGCCAACCGCCTGGTGCGGATCTTCGGCTACAAGCATGTTCTGAATTTCTACGCCCGTAACGGTGATCGGCTGACGTGCTCCATCGCCGCCGGCGCGGCGGCGGTGTGTGCCCTCGGCAACTCGATGCTCTCCGGGTTTGCTGCCTTGCTTGGCCTGCGATTGGTCTGGGGCCTGTGTTTTGCGGCGTTGAACCTTTCCACTCAGGTATTGGCCACTTCTGAACCGCTGGGTGCGGCGCGTCGGGCGGGGCGGTCACGGGCGTTGATTGCCCTGGGGCCGATGCTGGCCTTGCCGCTGGGTGGATGGCTGACGTTACAGGTGGGGCCGCGGCCGATCTTCTGGATTCTGGCGGTGTGTTGCCTGGTGGGGTTGTGGATGGCGCGGGGGTTGCCGACCGCCGGTCACAATTTGCAGGGCACGCCGGGGCGGCGGTTCAAGTTGCCTGACAGTGTGGCGACCTGGTCGTTTATCGAAGGGGTGGCGCTGGATGGGCTGTTTATCTTTGGTCTGTCGATTCAGGCGCAGAAGATGCTGGGTGGGAATGCGGTATTGATTGCCGGTGGGTTGATGGCGCTGCGATATGTTTCGGAGTTGCTTCTGAGTCCGCTAGGGGGGCGCGTGGCTCAGCAGTTTGGTGCGACTTCGATGTTGTTGCTGTTTTCGTTTCTCAGTGCGTTGGCGTTGGGGGCGTTTGGTAGTCACTGGGTGATTGTGGGGGCGGCGGCGGTGTTGGTGTTGCGGGCGTTGCAGTTGCCGCTGGTGACGACGTTGGTGGCGGAGCGTAATCCGGGGGCGATGCGGGTTTCGGCGTTGGCGTCGAATGCGGTGTGGCGGGATGTGGGGGCGGGGCTTGGGCCATTGCTGGCGGGGTTGTTGTTGCCGGTGGCGTCGGCGCCTTGGGTGTTTGGCGTGGCGGGGGCGGCGATTGCGGTTAGTGCGGTGTTTTGCTGGCGGGCCAGGGGGTTAGCATGAGATGGGGGGATTGAGTGCATATCCGTTTCTTCGGTAACGGCCACTTAGGGTTCCGCTCTTACAGCGGGTCACTTTTGGCAAACGCCCCAAAAGTAACCAAAAGGTCTTTGCCCCACCACTCGGTGCCTCGCCTAGGCTCGGCATGCCCGCACTCCGGCCCGATTCCGCGGGCCGCCGCGACGGGCCATCCATGGCCCGGCGCGGCTAAATCGGCTTCCCTGCCGATTTACCCGCTCCACCGTGCCTACTTGCGGCCATCGTGGTTAACGGGGCCCGCAGATCAAAATCAAAAGCAGATCAAAAGCAGAGCACAGCGGCCTCCCGGCCGGCTTGAGTGTTAAGAGCAAAAGCAAAGACCAGAGCGAAAACAGAGCTGCTTTTCTGTGGGAGCGGGCTTGCTCGCGAAAAACCTGAGAGCGCCGCGTTCATCCAGAATGCCCGCGTCATCGTTAACGACCTTCGCGAGCAAGCCCGCTCCCACATTTTTGACCGTGCCCGCTTTAGCTTTTGATTTTGCTTTTAACACTCAAGCCGGCCGGTAGGCCGCTGTGCTCTTGCTTTTGATCTTGATCTTGATCTTGATCTTAGGCGCCCCGTTAAACCACGCTGGCCGAACGCAGGCTTTGGAGCGTGGGTAACCTGGCAGGACGCCAGGTTAGCCGTCCTGGGCCAGGGATGGCCCATGACGGCGGCCCACGGTCCAAAGCCGGAGTGAGGGCACTCCGAGCCTAGGCGAGGAGCCGAGTGGTGGGGCAAGAGCGTTTTGCTTACTTTTGCGCTCTTCAAAAGTGAGCCGCTGTAAGAGCGGAACCCTAGGCGGCCGTTACCGCAGCAACGGATATGCACACCCCAATCAGCGACCCTTCACCGCCTCAATCCACCCCGGATCCAGCCGCGTCTGGTCAGGCTCAATCCCCAACCCCCGCATCTTCTCCAGATGCTCATCAACCTCCCGCACCAACTGCGCCTGAGAACTCGAATTAGCGTCCAGTTCGTGCATCTGCATCAACCCAAGGTGATAAAACCGCAGCAACTTGATCGCCACCGGATCATTCGCCTTCACCCCGTCAGTCACCTTGTGCATCACGTTCGTCACACTCATCAAACTGCGCTTGAGCTGCCACCCATACACCGCCGGCGCCAGCCACGCCTGGCTCCAGAACGGCCCCCGCACCAACCCTACGGTAATCAACACCCCGGCAAACACCCCGCCCACATTAAAGCGAAAGTTATCCCCCCCAGGCTCCCCAAACACCATCACCGCCAGGCTGGAAAGCACCATCGCCAACACCACAAACAGCCCCGCGACAATCAGCGTGCTACGGCGTGTCTGCTGGCGAAAGGTAATCGGGTCGCAGGGTTTGAGCTCAAACATCCGGGTGCAGTCTCCATGGGCTGAGTAAGGGTATAGCGTCGGCCGGCATCTTCTCATGCTTCGCCCGTCGGAGTGACGGTAATCAGGTTGAACGATGGCACACAGCAATTTCTCTAAACCTCGTAGGCAACCGACCCCCAAGCGAGGTGAACCATGACCCGGTACCAGCAACAGCCGCCCGGCACACCCAACCCCGACCGCACCCCCGGCGAAGAGGAACGTGACAACGACGCCCTGCGCCCCAACGATCCCGCCGAACGGCAAGACGACGAAGAACGGGTCGAAGAAGACCTGGAAAACCTGCACGACAAGGCACGCCCGCTGTAAACCCGGCGCGTCAAGGAGATAGTTATGACTAACAGTACAAGCGGACCGCATTCATCGGAGCACTCCAGCGGCAAGGACGAATTGGGTTTCGACCCCGACTCCCCGGACGTCGCAGACCCACAGGTCGACCCGGTAGGCCCTGCCATTGCCCCGTTGGACAAGCCAGAAAAAACCGGCAAGAAGCCGGCCTATGATCCCCTCGGTGATCTGAAGAAGTGAAACAAGCCCCGCCGTCGAGCGGGGCTTTTTTTCCTCAGCCAAGCCGTTTCGGGGCTGTCCATGTCACCTCAGTGATGCCGAACTTCTCCGCCCAGGGCCGAGTGGTCTTTTTCACCCGCTCATGGCCCGGTCGGCCTATGCGCCCCACGTGGGCAATGTCGGCGTCAACGGCCGCCCAATGCCACGCTTCGGCGTTGTTCATGACCTCGGCACGCACCACAAAGGTTTTCGGTTCGCCGTGTAGCAAGTAGTGGATGGTGTAGATCATTGCGGTACTCATGATGCCTCCCTGTCTTGTTTTGAATGGATATAAATCGGTTCAGAAAGGTTCAGAAAGTTTATGCATCCGAGGGCTTGCATTTGATTCAAATCACAATTGGCAAACAACCACCGTCAGGGTATTAGTGGTGCCTTCGCTACCGACTCAAGGATTGCGTCATGCCTGAGCTGACCCACAGCCGCCTCTACCTGCAACGTTTGGGCTACGACACGCCGCCACCGCCCACCCTGCAAACCCTGCAGGATTTGCAGTTGCGCCACGTCAGTACCTTCGCGTTTGAAAACCTGTCGACCTTGCTGCGCGTGCCTGTACCCATCGATTTGCCGAGCGTTGAGCACAAAGTCCTGTTCGACGGGCGGGGTGGTTATTGCTACGAGCTGAACCAGATGTTCCTGGCCTTGTTGCAGGAGTTGGGCTTCGACGCGCGGGGCATCACTGGGCGCGTGGTGATGGGCGGGCCGCCCGATGCGCTGACGGGGCGCACCCATCGCCTGAGCCTGGTGACCCTGGACGGCACGCGTTACATCAGCGATGTCGGCTTTGGTGGCATGGTGCCCACCAGCCCGTTGCAACTGGACACTGATGCCACCCAGGCCACGGCCCATGAACCCTATCGCCTGAGCCTGAACGAGGGCAGCTACACGTTGTGGGCGCAGGTGGCGGGGGAGTGGCGCGGCCTCTATGTATTCGACCTGCAGCTGCAGTCACGCATCGACTACGAAATCGGCAACTGGTACGTCTCCACCCACCCGGACTCGTCGTTCCTCAGCCAGTTGAAAGTCGCGCTCATCGGCCCGGGATTTCGCCGCACACTGAACAACGGCCAGTACGCGATTCACCACCTGGGCCGCGCCAGCGAGAAGCGTGTTATCGAGGATGTGGACGAGCTGCTGACGCTGCTGCAAGCCAGCTTTGGCATTCGCCTGCCGGAGCATCCACAGTTGCGGCCAATACTCGGTCGTTTGCTGGTCCCCGCCCAAGAAGCTTGAGATAGAGCCATCGCTGAACCGTTTTACCTCGAAAAAGGTGCAAAATAATTCGAACCTTTCGCCAAAACGAGGGTTCGAAGCGTTTCCTGAATAATTTGCCACCTACAATGGAGACGTAAAACGATGTCCAAACTATTCGGAAAATTTCTCAAGAATTCCTCGGTCCTGGCCCTGATTGCAGCACCGGGTGTGGTGTTCGCCGCAGCGCCGACCGACCCGATTTCCACCTTCGGGATCCTCGGCAGCTACAACGACTTCAAACTCGAAGGCGGTAGCCAGAGCGACAAGGACCACATGCCTGAAGCCGGCCTGTTCTACAACTTCGGCAACAAGCTGACGGCGGAATCGGGCTTTATCTACCAGGCCGGTATCGAAGCCAAGTACGGCGAAAAGAGCGACAACAAGCTCAAGGAAGGCCAGGCCGACCTCGACCTCGGCTGGCGTGCCGCGCTGGATGCGCGCAACTTCGTCGACGTGCTGGTGGGTGGCGGCTACAGCTGGACCCGCTACGAGCCGGACTCGGGCGACTACGACATGAAACTCACCAACAAATCGCCGTTCGCCAAGGCGGCCCTGGGCTACAACCACCAGTTCGACGACATGACCATGCGTGTTGAACTGGGTGCCCGTCATACCATCGACGGCCGCGCCAAACTCAAGGTCGACGGCATCGGCAGCGACACCGTGGACCTCAAGGACCGCACCAACCCGTACGCCGAAGTCAGCCTGCTGATGAACCAGAAAGGCGACCTGCCGGTGATGGCGGGCCTGTACTACACCCGCACCGAGTACAAGCTCGATGACGATTCGTACGTGGCCGACAACACCAAGCTCAAGCGTGACGAGTACGGGTTCAAGGTCGGTATAGCCTTCTAAGCCCACCTCGATTCTAACGGTGGGAGCGGGCTTGCTCGCGAATGCGGTGTATCAGTTAAAAATTTGGTGACTGACACACCGCATTCGCGAGCAAGCCCGCTCCCACATTTGATTGGCGTTGCGGCTCAATCAACTGTCCGCCCAAGCCCCCCTTTCTGTCCCCCAATACCCTCAACGCCGCGCCCTGGCTGCCTTAGTGTGGATCACGCTTTCACACAATAAGAGAGAAGGTGGCTATGCGGGCAATCAACCCCCGTCGCATCAGTCTGCTGCTGGCCGTGACCTGCCTGCTGACAGCCTGTGACGACAAACCGAAACATCCCCCCGAACATGCCACGGCGGCCAATGCCATGCCCGGCGACGCAGCCCTGGCCCAGGTCTACGACACCAGTTGCAAGCTGTGCCACGCCAACCCGGCCTCCGGTGCGCCGCTCACCGGTGATGGCCCGGCCTGGAGCCCGCGCGTCGCCCAGGGCCCGGACACCCTGCTGGACCACACCATCAACGGCTACAACGGCATGCCGCCGATGGGCCTGTGCGTGCAGTGCTCCGAAGCGCAATTCCTGGGGCTGATCAGCTTTATGTCGGGCCAACACATCCAATAAGCATAACGGGGTAGGCGATGGCGCTTTCACGGCGAGAATTATTGCAGCGCGGCGCGGTAGCCGGCGCGTTCATGGC
Source organism: Pseudomonas sp. 32A (assembly GCF_052682255.1). NCBI lineage: Bacteria > Pseudomonadati > Pseudomonadota > Gammaproteobacteria > Pseudomonadales > Pseudomonadaceae > Pseudomonas > Pseudomonas sp. 32A. The sequence goes on from NZ_JBQYLY010000001.1 coordinate 2,219,004, forward strand.
ATTGACCAGTAACCCGGTGCTGGCCCAGTTGGCCCGGGCACCGCGGCTGATTCCGTGGCGCAACTGGTCGGGGGCGCAAACCTGTTTGCCTCTGGCCCGGCTGGCGCCGAAAAACCTCGATGAACTGGTGCAGGTCATCGGCCAGGCACCGGGCAAGGTGCGGCCGGTGGGCTCGGGCCATTCGTTCAGTGCGCTGGTGCCCACCGACGGCACGTTGCTGTCCCTGAGTTATTTCAACGGTCTGTTGGAGCACGATGCGCATACCTTGCAGGCCACCTTCGCCGCCGGTACGCCGATGTCGCGCATGGGCCAGGCGTTGAAGGACGTTGGCCAGGCGCTGCCGAACATGGCGGATATCGACTACCAGACCCTGGCCGGGGCGATCTCCACCTCGACCCACGGCACGGGCGTGGGCTTCACCTCTTACTCCGGTTGCGTCACCGGCCTGCAATTGGTGACCGCCCAGGGCGAAATGCTGGACTGCGACGCCCGCCGCCACCCCGAAGTGTTCAGCGCCGCGCGAGTGTCCCTCGGCGCCCTGGGCGTGGCCACTCAAGTCCGCCTGCAAAACCGCGCGCCCTACCGCCTGCGGGAGCGCCAGTGGATCGCCAAGACTGAAGAACTGCTGGAGGACGTGGCGAAGAACACCCGGGAAAACCAGCACTGGGAAATGCTCGTGGTGACCCATTCCGACTACGCCTTGTCTATCGCCCTGAATGAAACCACCGACCCCGAAACCCCGCCCATCGACCCGGCCGAGGCGGGCGGCAACGAGTTTGTGTCGATCATCGAGAAACTCGACAAATACGGCAGCGATTTCCCCGACGCCCGCCGTACCTTGCTCAACAGCCTGCGCTTTTTTGCCAGCTTCGATGACCGCGTCGCCGAGTCGTTCCAGGTGTACGCCAACGTGCGCAACGTGCGCTTCAACGAGATGGAATATTCGGTGCCCGCCGAACACGGCCCGGCCTGCCTGCGGGAAATCCTCAAGCTGATCAACGACAAGGACCTGCGTACCTGGTTTCCCATCGAGTACCGCTACGTCAAGGCCGACGACATTCCGCTGAGCATGTTCGAGGGCCGCGACAGCTGTTCGATTTCTGTGCACCAGCACTACACCATGGACCACCACAATTTCTTCGCCGCCGTAGAGCCAATCTTCTGGAAATACGCCGGCCGCCCGCACTGGGGCAAGTTGCACACCCTCAACGCGCGCACCTTGCAGCCGCTGTATCCGCGCTGGGAGGAATTCACCCGAGTGCGCCGCGAGCTGGACCCCTGCGGCAAATTCCTCAATGCGCACCTGTCGTCTATTTTGGGAGTGGCCTGATGAACCGCAGACATTTCATGCTCGGCACCGGCGTGTTGCTGGTGGGGGGGGCCATCTTGCTCAGGCCCGGCGACCGGGGCAGCCCGTACACCGAGTATTTCCGCAGCCTCAACCAGGAACTCAAGGCCCATGGGCCGATGCGCCCGGTGATGCTGATCGACCTGGACAAGCTGGACCACAACATCGATGTGGTCATGCAGTCGGTGCAGCGCGGCGGCAAACACCTGCGGCTGGTGGAGAAATCCCTGCCGTCGCCGGGGCTGCTGGCCTACATCGCCAAGCGCGCCGGCACCCAGCGCCTGATGTCGTTTCACCAGCCATTTCTGAACCACGACGCCCAGGTCTTTCCCGATGCGGACATCCTGCTGGGCAAGCCGTTGCCGGTGCGCTCAGCCGAGCTGTTTTACCAAAGCCACAAAGGCCCGTTCGATCCGTCCCGCCAGTTGCAATGGCTGCTGGACACCCCCGAGCGCTTGCAACAATACCTGGCGCTGGCCCAGGGGTTGGGCACCAAACTGCGGGTCAATATCGAGCTGGATGTGGGCCTGCATCGCGGCGGCATCAGCGACAACGCGGTGCTGGGACAGATGCTGACGATGATCAGCGCGCATCCGCAGCAGCTGGAATTCAGCGGGTTCATGGGCTACGACCCGTTCGTGGGCATGGGCGTGCCGGGGATTCTCGGCTCGCCCCAGGACCTGTTCGACAAGGTCATGCAGCGCTACAACGGCCATGTGGATTACACCCGCCAGCACTTTGCGCCGCTGTGGCGGGACGGCCTGACGTTGAACACGGCAGGCAGCCCGAGTTATCGCATTCACGAGCAGGAAAAGCTCAGCAGCGAGGTGTCGGTGGGCACCGCGTTGCTCAAGCCGACGCACTATGACTTGCCGTCGCTGAGTGAGCATGTGCCGGCGGCCTATATCGCCACGCCCGTGTTGAAAAGCACCGGGCCGGTGGATATCCCGGCGCTGGATGGCAAGTCGCGGTTGTTCTCGTGGTGGGATGCGAATCAGCGCGCCACGTTCTTTATTTATGGGGGTAACTGGATGGCCGAGTTTGAATCGCCCAAGGGCTTGCAGAGTAATGACCTGTACGGGCGCAGTTCCAATCAGGAGATGGTCAATGGTTCGCCCAAGGTGGGGCTGAACGTGGAAGACCAGGTGTTCCTGCGTCCGACCCAGAGCGAGTTTGTGCTGTTGCAGTTCGGGGATTTGCTGGCAGTGCGGGGCGGGAAAATTGTCGACGCTTGGCCGGTCTACACCTGACAACGCCGTCCCACTGTAGGAGCGAGCTTGCTCGCGAAAAACCCGAGGACGACGCGCTCATCCAGACAGCCCGCGTTATCGTTGACGTTTTTCGCGAGCAAGCTCGCTCCTACAGTTTTTGCCGGGTTTACAGCGCAAACGGAATCGTCAACTTCGCCCACAACATGTCGCCTTCCGGCCGGTTCTGCACAGCAAACTCCTTGGCCCAGCGCACCTCGGCACTCGCGTACTTGAGGAAGGTGAAATACACCGCCGGGCCGATTGCAAACACCTGGCCCTTGACCCCGTCATCCACATCCTCGCCGTAGATGTTCACCACGGTACGCCCGTACTGCTTATCGTCGGTGGTCTGCTTGAGGTAATAACCATTGAGCCCAAGGCTGAGGTTATCCGTCACCTTGTAGCTGGCCGAATAATCGAAGTGAAAAATCTGCCCCGAACGGTAATGGGTGTCGGGGTTTTCCTTGTTGAAACTGTAGGTGGTCTTGATCGACAGCTCGGTACGCTCGTTGGGCAACCAGGTCGCTGACACCAACGGCTTGTAGGTGTAGAAATTGTTGCTGGTATTGGCCAGGCGCGTGGCGTCGTACTCACCGGTGGGCAGGGTGATTTCCAGGGCAGTGCCCACCGTCAGGTTTTTGCCCAGGTCCCAGAGGATGATCGGCGCCACCGTAGTGTCGCCCATGCTTTCCCGAGTGTCGGACATGCCGAACAGCGACACCTGTTGCTTCAAGTACGGCTGGGCGATGTAGCCGCCCAGGCGCCCGCCGAATACCCGCAGCGGGCTGAGGTAATCCAGGCGCGGGATGATCGCATCGGACTTGATCTTCACGTCCGGCACCTTGCCACCCAACGAGCTGATATCGAGCTTCCTGGCTTCGTAATGGTTGTAGTAGATGTTGAAGGCGAACATGTGATCGGGCAGGTTATTGACGTCCAGCGGCAGGATGTAGAAGCCATCGGTGCCGGGGCCGATGTTGTCGACGCCGCCTTCGGTGGCCAGGGCCGGCAGGCTGATGAGGGTCAACAGGGCGAGTTGCACGGGGTAAAACGCACGGGTCGGGTTCATGGCTGGCCTCATTATTATTGTTAGGGCGACGCTACCTATACAAATAAGCCCTGAACGGCCAGCGGGGCAGGGTATTGGCGGCCACATAGGGGGACTTTGGCGGACAGCTTTCATCCAGAGTGCAGCAGTTCTTGCAAGCGCCTATGATTGTCAGGATGTTTCCAAAACAAGAACTGAAGCACTCAGTCGGGAATCGAACACCCATGCAAAGGAAAGCCGTTGATCCGCACTATGACCTGGCCCTGGTCTCGCCATTTCTGCTGCAAACCCTCGGACAAGTGGTCGCGCACAAGGGCGCGAGCGCCGAGCACCTGTGCCGTGGCCTGGGGTTTACCCTGGCCGACCTGGACGACCCGGCGCAGCGGATTTCCTATCGCCAGGCGGTAGCGATGATCCAGCGTGCACTCAAGGTGTTGCCCGACCAGGGGCTGGGCCTGTGGGTAGGCCATCAGAATGTACTCGGCACCCTGGGCCTGCTCGGCCATGTGATTTCACTGTGCAAGACGTTGCGCGATGCGTTTGCCATCGGTGAACGCCACCAGCACACCTCCGGCGGTATCGCCACTTCGCGCACCCATGAAGGCCCCCAGGAAGTGTTCGTCGATATCGAATGCCTGCTGCCGTATGCCGAGGTTCAGGTGTTTGCCGCGGAGGAGTTTTTTGCGAGCCTGATGGTGTATGGCCGGGCCCTGGTGGGCGAGGGCTTCATGCCGTTGCGAGTCGAATTTATCCACGCTGCGCCCGTCTACGTCGCCGACTATCACCAGCTGTTTGGCGCGGATGTGCGTTTTGGTTGCCTGCATAACCGCATGGTCCTGGCCAGCCACTGGCTGGACGTGCGCCTGCCCAATCACCACGCCCTGGCCCTGCGCCAGGCCCTGGAATTGCTGGAGCTGGAAAGCGCCCAGTTGCATCAGAAAATGGATTTGATCCAGGCGGTGGAGCGCGCGATTTCCCGGGATTTGCAGGGCAGCCAGCTGGAAAAGGTCGCCAGTGACTTGAACATGAGCGGGCGTACCTTGCGCCGGCGCCTCACCGAGCACGGGCTGACCTTTGAAGGCCTGCTGGAACAGGTGCGCAGGGCAAGGACCATGGGTTTGTTGAGCAACCCGGGGTTGTCCATCGAACGGATCACCGAGGCAGTCGGCTACAGCGATGTGCGCAGTTTTCGGCGGGCGTTCAAGCGCTGGACCGGGCTGAGTCCCAGTGCATTTCGCGGTGAAGGCGCAGGGCCGGGGTGAGCGTCAGGATTGGCCCCATTGGCTACCTGATCTTTCCCCGGATTGGCTATTTGTCCAACGCACCCGTCTCACTACTCTAGACACCAATCCCCACTGTTCTGGAGTATCACCATGCAAGCTCGTACCGACTTCTACACCGCCTCCCCGGACGCCATGAAAGCCATGCTGGCCTTGGAGGCCGCCGTCGGCAAACTGTCCATCGAACTGCCGCTGCTGGAGCTGATTCGCCTGCGTGTGTCGCAGATCAACGGCTGCGCCTTCTGCCTCGACATGCACACCGCCGACGCCCGCAAGGGTGGCGAGACCGAGCGCCGCCTGTACACCGTGTCGGCCTGGCGTGAAACGCCGTTCTTCACGCCCCGTGAACGTGCCGCGCTGGCCTGGGCCGAAAGCCTGACCCTGCTCAGCCAGACTCACGCACCGGATGCAGACTTCACCGAACTGGCTGCCCACTTCAGCCCGCAAGAGCAAGTCGACCTGAGCGTGGCGATCACCACCATCAACAGCTGGAACCGTCTTGCGGTGGGCTTTCGCAAGATGCCCAAGTAAGCCGCTCCATTGTGGGAGCTGTCGAGCCCCGGCGAGGCTGCGATGGCGGCGGCACAGTCAATATTGATATCGGCTGATCCACCGCCATCGCGGCCTCGCTAAAGCTCGACGGCTCCCACCGGGTTATAGCCAATCGGCATTCACTTGAAGTAACCCCGTGGCGTGGTGCCGGTCATGGCCTTGAAGAAGGCAATCAGCGCGCTGTCACTGGCAAAGCCCAACTCAAAGGCGCAGTACCCGAGACTGCGCCCGGTGGCGAGCAACTCGATGGCGCGCATCAAGCGCCACTGCTGGCGCCATTGCTGATAGCCCATACCGGTTTCCCGCAGGAAGATCCGGCCGATGGTTTTACCGCTGGCGGCCACCTGGTGTTGCAAGGCTTGCAGCTCCGGCGGCAGCGCGTCGAGGCTCTCCAATAACGGCGCCAGGCGTTTGTCCGTGGGCAGGGGCAGCAGCAGCGGTTGCTCGACCGCCTCGCGGATTTCACTCAGGCACAGCGCCAGCAAATGCGCATATTTGCCCTGTTGCCAATCGGTGTCGAACGCCGCCATTGCCATGGGCTCCAGCACCGCCCGCAGCAATGCACTCACCTCAATCACCCGCACCTGTGCCGGCAACTGTCCGGCCAATTTCGGGCTGAAGTACACCGAACGATAATCCACGGTCTGTTGCATCACCGCCCGGTGCGGCACGCCGCCGGGAATCCAGGCTGCCCGGGTGGGCGGCAGCAGGCACAGTTGGTTGGCCAGGGTAATGCGCGTGCAGCCTTGTTGGGTAAACAGCAATTGCCCACGCTGGTGCCGATGCACGCCGGAGTCGTGGTCACCCAGCAGCGCGGCGATGCCCACCACGGGTGCGTCGAAGCGGTCGGGATTGAACGGTGTCTGCGCCGCAAGCCATGCCATGGAATGTCCGATTTCATTGATAACATGTCAAAGTCTGGATAATACGCCAGCCAGCGCTGTTTAGACTCCCTGGCCTGTTTACCCGGGAAGAGCCTTTCGATGATGTTGAAAAAATTGCTGGTGCTGGCGGTGGCGCTGCTGATGTTCCCGCAGATCGCACAAACCCTGTATAGCCCTGCGCTGGCGGATATCGGCCAGGCATTTGCGGTAGGGCCCGAGGCGGCGGGGCAGACCTTGTCGGTGTACTTTCTGGCCTTCGCGTTCGGGGTCGTGGTGTGGGGACGCTTGTGTGACCGCTTTGGCCGGCGGCCGGTGATGCTGGCCGGGTTGGCCCTTTATGGCGCGGCCACAGCGCTGGCCTTGGGCGTGCGTTCGTTCAATGGCCTGTTGCTGGCCCAGGCGGTGGCGGCGTTTGGTGCGGCGGTGGGGTCGGTGGTGACGCAAACCGTGCTGCGCGACCGTTTCAGCGGCGCCGAACTGGCGCAAGTGTTTTCAGTCGTGGGCATTGCCCTGGCGGCCAGCCCCGCCATTGGCCTGTTCACCGGCGCGGGCCTCGTGCAGCACTTTGGCTATCGCGGGGTGCTCACCGCTTTGTTGCTGTTGGCGCTGACGTTATGGACCTGGTGCCTGTGGGCCTTGCCGGAAACCCGCCCGGCCTCGCTGCCCACGGCCTCGTTGCGTGGCACCCTGGGCCTGATGCTCAAGGATGCGGCCCTGTGGCGTTCGGTTGGGCTGGTCGCGGCCTTCAATATCGCGCTGTTCAGCTATTACAGCCTGGGGCCGTTTGTGTTCCAGCGCCTGGGGTTGTCTGCCGAGCAGTTCGGCTACAGCGGCGTCCTGCTGGCGTTGGGCTCGGGGCTTGGGGCCTGGCTCAACAAAGGGTTGCTCAAGCGCGGGGCCAGCAGCGAACAGCTGGTGCTGGCAGCCGGTGGCGTGATGTTAGTGGGCAGCGTGCTGGTGGTGCTGTTGCAGGAGCGTTGGCTGTTCGTGTTGCCGATGCTGTTGGTGGTGATAGCCTTTGGCATGGCGATCCCCAATGTACTGGGGGCGGCACTCACGGCCTATCGCGACCGCCTTGGCACCGCCGGTGCCTTGTTCGGTTTGCTGTACTACCTGGTGATCGGTGCGGGGTTGACCCTGGCGGCCTGGCTCCAGCAGTTGGGCTGGACCCTGTTGGTGTGCGCCTTGGCGGCGCTATGCCTGGCGATCCCGCGCACCGTCAGAAATTGACCGTTGCACTCAAGCGTGCAGTCAATGGCGCGCCCTGGAACAGGTAGTCATCGCCCATGTATTCGCCGGCATCACGCCAGTAACGCTTGTCGAACAGGTTGTCGACGCTCAGGCGAAACACCGTCTCATAGCCATCGAATTTGGTGGTGTAGCGGCTGCCCACGTTGACGATGGCGTAGTCGCCCACTTCCACATCACCGGTGCGATTGGCGTACTTGTTGGCGCTGTATTGCACGCCGCCGAGCAACGCCAGGCCATCGACCCAGGGCAGGGCGTAGTCGGCATACAGGCTGGCGCGCAGTTTCGGCACATTGATCGCCTGATGGCCTTCGTATTCCGGCGTGCCGCTGCCCGTCACCCGTGCACGGATGGCCGCGACGCTGGCGGCGATCTGCAAGCGCTCGGTGGCCCAGCCGTTAGCGGATAACTCCAGGCCGGTGTTTTTCTGTTGGCCTTGTTGCACGTAGGTGAACGCACCCGCGTCGTCGGGTTTGGCGTATTGATAGGCCTGGCGAGTCTGGAAGATCGCGGCGGCGAAGCTGATGCGGCGCCAGTCGTATTTCACGCCGGCTTCGATCTGGCGGGAGACGGTTGGGGCGAGGGTATCGAGGTTGTTGAGGGCGTACCACGGCGCCGTGCCGCCCAGGGACAAACCCTTGCTGTAGCTGGTGTAGAGCGACAGGTTTTCAATCGGCTTGTAGATCAGCGCTGCCTGGGGCAGGAACACGTATTGCTGGGTATGGCGCGATTCATCACCGTTGGTATCGTAGGCGCGCTCGTCGAGACGTACCTCACGGCCACCCAGCACGGTCTGCCATTGTTCATTGAAACGGAGGGTGTCAGTCAGGAACAGGCCGTACTGGCGGCTGTCCAGGCGACGGTGGCTGGGGTTGAGTTCGCCGTCGTAGCGCGGGAAGTTTTCCGGCTCCTGATTGATATTGCCCGTGCCGATCCATTGATTGATCGGTACACGATTGTCCACGACTCGGCGAAACGCGCTCGTGCCAAACGTCAGCTCATGCCCCAGCCCACCGGTATCAAACAACCCGGTCATCGCTGCCTGAATTTCATCATCGCGGCGGGTGTCATCCGGGCTGCGGAAGTCATAGATGCCATAGTCGCCTTCCGGGCTGAAGTAATTGCCGTTGCCAGCAGTGTCGCCACCCCACGCAAACGAACTGTAATCATCAATCACCACCTTGCTGCGCGCCGCGCTCACGCTGCCTTTCCATTGGTCATTGAAGCGGTACTCAAACTTGCCATTGAGGTTCAGCGAATCGATCCCTACCTGATTCGCACCGCTCTGATGCCCCAGCAGTTTTTTCGGCGACGCGTCGTGCGGCACCTCGGTCCCGCCCAGCAACTGATAGCCCGGCACCGAGCGCTGCTGCTTGTTCTGATACTCGGCATCCAGCTGCAATACCGCGTCGGGGCTGATGTTCCAGTCGAACGCCAGGGACAGGAAATCCCGGTGGCCATTGGCATGTTCGACATAGGAATGCAGGTCTTCATGGGCCACGTTCGCACGCAGGCCGAACTGCTGCTCGCTGCCAAACCAGCCGCCCACGTCGGTGGCCAGGTAACCACTGCCGCGATCATCGGTGGACACCGTCACCGAGCGCACATCTTCCGGACGCTTGGTCACGTAATTGATCACGCCGCTGGGCTCGGAGATCCCGCTTTGCAGGCCCGACAATCCCTTGAGCAACTCCACGCGCTGCTTGTTCTCCAGGGCAACGTTCTGCTCGCCGGTGATAGTGCGGCCATTGATCTTGTAACTGCTGGCGGCATTCAGCGAGAAGCCGCGCACCACGAAGTTTTCGTAGTAGCCGATGGGCGCATAGCTGTCGCCCACCGAGGCGTCATTGCGCAGCACTTCGCTGAGCAAGCGCGCCTGTTGATCCTTGATCAGCGACTCGTTGAACACCGCGATCGAGGCCGGCGTGTCGAGCAGCGGCGCTTCATTGAAACCGCCCACCGACGCAGTGTCGCTGTTATAGCCGGATTCATCCTGGCCCTGGACCTTCACCTCCGACAGCTCGATATCAGCCGCCTGGCTGCTACCGATGCCTGCGCTGAGCAACAGGCCGAGGGCGAAACGTGAAGGAACAGCGGGGCGAAGACGCAAAACCATGGGGGAAGGCCTGAGAGCACAGAGCGGAGGGCGCATAAGCTAGGCATAACGGCGGCGTTTTACAAGTTTTCGAGAAGGGTTCGCGTTGAGACGCCCCGTCTCAGCCCGCAGGCCAATCCTGCTGCTGCTCGACAGCGGCCCCTGGCAACTGCGATAGACAAGGCTTCTCTCACCGTTGAAGGGGATCGTCATGAGTATCGCTGGAAAAGTTGCACTGGTGACCGGCGCCGGGCAAGGCATCGGCCGGGCCATCGCCCTGCGCCTGGCGCGGGACGGCGCCGACATTGCGTTGGTGGACATCAACAGCGCGAAGATTGAAGCGGTGGCGGCCGAGGTCGTTGCACTGGGGCGCAAAGCCTCGGTGTTTGTTGCCGATGTCTCCAAGCTGGAGCAAGTGGTCGCGGCGGTGGACCACGCCCACCAGACCCTGGGCGGCTTCCACATCATCATCAACAACGCCGGTGTCGCACAGATTGACGCACTGCTGGACGTGACTCCGGAACAGGTCGACCGCACGCTGCGCATTAACGTGCAGGGCACACTCTGGGGCATCCAGGCCGCGGGCAAGAAATTCAAGGCGCTGAAGCAGAAGGGCAAGATCATCAATGCCTGCTCGATTGCCGGCCATGAGGGCTTTGCGCTGCTGGGGGTATATTCAGCCACCAAGTTTGCGGTGCGCGCGCTGACCCAGGCCGCCGCGAGGGAGTTGGCCAGTGACGGGATTACCGTCAACGCCTACTGCCCGGGTGTGGTGGGCACGGATATGTGGGTCGAGATCGACAAACGCATGGCCGAGATTACCGGCGCCGAGGTAGGGGCGACGTACAAGAAGTATGTGGACGGGATTGCGTTGGGCCGGGCGGAAACGCCGGAGGATGTGGCGGGGCTGGTGTCGTACCTGGCGGGGCCGGATTCGGATTACATGACCGGGCAATCGCCGTTGATTGATGGGGGGATTCTCTACCGCTGACCCGGCGGAATCACTCGCTCCCACATTTTTTTACCGCGTTTGATCGTTCCCACGCTCTGCGTGGGAATGCCGCCTGGACGCTCCGCGTCCGCTTCTGCAGTCGTGACGCGGAGCGTCACAGGATGCATTCCCACGCGGAGCGTGGGAACGATCATCAACGATCATCAGTGCTTGCCGGGCATGTCGATACCCAGCTGGTTAACCCGCCGATACAAGGTCGCTCTGGAAATCCCCAGCGCCTGCGCCGCCGCCAGCGGCTTCCACCGATGCCGGATCAGTGCGTCCAGCACCAACTGCCGCTCTGGGCTGACGCTTTCCGATGTTTCCACCGCAACCGTGTCACCGCGAACTTCCACCGGCAAATCCGCCAATTGAATCGTCCCGCTATCGCACACCGCACACGCATACGCCAACACATGCCGCAGTTGCCGCACATTCCCCGGCCAGGCATAACCCAGCAGCGACTCCAGCGCCGCTGCTGCGATCCCGACCGCAACACCGCTGTGCCGCGCCTCTTGCTCCAGAAGCCGATTGATCAACGCCAGTTTGTCCGTGCGCTCGCGCAACGGCGGCACACAGAACCGCGCACAGCCCAACCGGAAATACAAATCCTCGCGAAAGCTTCCAGCACTCACCAGCGCCGCCAAATCCCGATGGCTGGCGCAGATCACCTGGATATCCACCGCACGGGTTTTTGCCCCGCCCAGCGGCGCCACTTCACCTTCAGCCATCACCCGCAGCAGTCGCGTCTGCAACGCCAGTGGCATGTCGCCGATCTCGTCGAGAAACAACGTGCCGCCATCGGCCTGCAACAGCAGCCCGGTCATGCCCTTGCTGGAGGCACCGGTAAAGGCGCCGGCCACGTAGCCGAACAGTTCGCTCTCAATCAGGTTTTCCGGGATCGCCGCGCAGTTCACCGCCACGAAGGGGCCGTCGCGACGGGCGCTGCGTTCATGCAACTGGCGGGCAAACACTTCCTTGCCGGCGCCGGTTTCGCCCTGGACCAGCACCGGCAGGTTGCGGTCCTTGACCCGCACGGCCAGGCGCAGATGCTCTTCCACACGCGGGTCTATCTGACTGGCCAAGGACGTTACCGCCCGCGCCGCTTTACGCCGTGGCGCGCTGACCCGTACCTGCAAGGCTCCAGGTTCGCCGAGCCAGTGCAACTGCTGCGTCGATTGATCGGTGACGGCGCGCAACGCGTCCAGGTCAAACACTTCGCCGATATGCTCCGGCAACTGCCCGAAGCGCACCCTCAAGGCCTGCCGCGCCTTGCTGTTCAAGGCTTGCAGTCGCCCATCCTGATCCCACGCCAGCAGTATGTCCGGCTGGCTGTCGACGTAACCCGGCGTGCTGTGGGCCTGCAACACCCAGTGCTGCCGGGCGCTGTGCATGAAAAATGCGTTCTCGATGGCCCGTGCACTTTGCGCCACCATCTGCCGCACCAGGTGCTGGCTGCGCCGATCATCCGGGGACTTGAGGGCAGAGGCATCCATCACGCCCAGCAGGTTGCCCTGGGGATCGAAGATCGGTGCGGCAGAGCAGGTCAGGCCAATAAATGCCGCCCGAAAGTGGTCGCGTTTGTGCACGGTGACCGCGGCCTTGCTGGTCAGCACCGTGGCCACGCCGCAGGTGCCTTCCTCGGCTTCCGACCAGCAGGTACCAAGGTACAGGCCGGCCTTGCGGCAGTCGTTACGAATGCCGGCGTCTACGCGGTGGTCGATGGTCTGGCCCTGGGCGTCGGTGAGCATCACGCAGTAATCGGCGTGGCGCACCCGGTTGTGAATCTGCCCGACTTCCTCACTGGCGATGCGCATGAACAGTTCGGCGCGTTCGCGGCATTCCTTGAGCAGGGTGCTGGTGAGGATGCGCGGCCCTTGCAGGGAACCGGGGTCGAGGTGGTGCTGCTCCATGGAGCGGCGCCAGGAGTCAAAAATCAGCGACGGTACCGGCGCCTGGGGCAGGCGATCGGCATTGCGAACCACGCGGCTGACGCAGTCGACATGGTCCTTGGAGTTCACGGCGAGCATTGAAGCCTCCGGTTCTCGATCCTTGTTGTTATGCCCGCCATTAAGCGCCCATGGGCCGGGCGGGACAAGGGCGGCCTGACCAACTGCCCGAGGTGAGACGCAGCGTCTCATGGCGCCTGAGACGCTGCGGGCAGGTTGCAACGGCGCGTCTCATTGAACAGCCCACAGTGGCACGTCCGCGCTTCCAGGCAACTGCTCTGGGTCAAGGCTTTCCCGGGTTTTCCAACGGATTGGCACAGGCCGTGCTGAGTGCCTTGCAGCTGGCCTGATCCAGCCTTTTGTGTGTCGAGACAACCTGGAGAACAACAAGATGTCCACTCACCTGTCCACCGATCAATTGCTTCATGCCTACACCGTGATGCGCACCATCCGTGATTTCGAAGAACGCCTGCATGTGGAATTCGCCACCGGCGAGATTCCCGGTTTCGTGCATTTGTATGCCGGCCAGGAAGCCAGTGCCGCCGGGGTCATGGCCCACCTCAACGATGAAGATTGCATCGCCTCCAACCACCGTGGCCACGGCCATTGCATCGCCAAGGGCGTGGATGTGTTCGGCATGATGGCCGAGATCTACGGCAAGAAAACCGGGGTGTGCGGCGGTAAGGGCGGCTCCATGCACATCGCCGACCAGGAGAAGGGCATGCTCGGCGCCAACGGCATTGTGGGGGCCGGTGCGCCGCTGGCAGCCGGTGCGGCCCTGGCGGCCAAGCTCAAGGGCAGCGCGGGTGTGGCCGTGGCGTTTTTTGGTGACGGCGGCTCCAACGAGGGCGCGGTGTTTGAAGCCATGAACCTGGCCTCGATCATGAACCTGCCGTGCCTGTTCGTGGCCGAGAACAACGGTTACGCCGAAGCCACCGGGTCCGGCTGGTCGGTGGCCTGCAAGGATATTGCCGAGCGCGCCGTGGGCTTTGGCATGCCAGGGGTGATTGTCGACGGCAACGACTTTTTCGCCGTGCACGCCGCCCTTGGCGTTGCGGTAGAACGTGCCCGCAGCGGTAAGGGGCCGACGCTGGTGGAGGTCAAACTGAGCCGTTTCTACGGGCACTTCGAAGGCGATGCGCAAACCTATCGCGGCCCGGACGAGGTGAAAAACCTGCGGGAAACCGGCGACTGCCTGAGCCTGTTTCGCCAGCGTTGCACCGCCGAAGGCTGGCTCGACGCAGCGCAGTTCGAACGCATCGACACCGAAGTCGCGCAACTGATTGAAGACGCGGTGCGCCTGGCCAAGTCCGACCCCAAACCCCAGGCCGCCGACCTGCTCAGTGATGTCTACGTCGCCTACCGCTAACCGCCACCCACTACAAAAACAATCCGTGGAGAAGTCATCATGGCTAGAAAAATCAGCTATCAGCAGGCAATCAACGAAGCCCTGGCCCAGGAAATGCGCCGGGACCAGAGCGTGTTCATCATCGGCCAGGATGTGTCCGGCGGTACCGGTTCGCCCGGTGAACAGGACGCCTGGGGCGGCGTGCTCGGCGTCACCAAGGGCCTGTACCCGGAATTCCCCGACCGCGTGCTCGACGCGCCACTTTCCGAGGTCGGCTATGTGGGCATGGCCGTCGGCGCGGCCACCCGTGGCATGCGCCCGGTGTGCGAATTGATGTTCGTCGACTTTATCGGCTGCTGCCTCGACCAGCTGCTCAACCAGGCGGCGAAGTTTCGCTACATGTTCGGCGGCAAGACCACTACGCCGCTGGTGGTGCGCGCCATGTACGGCGCCGGCCTGCGTGCGGCGGCCCAGCACTCGCAGATGCTCACCTCGATGTGGACCCATATTCCCGGGCTCAAGGTGGTGTGCCCGGCCACGCCCTATGACGCCAAGGGCATGCTGATCCAGGCGATCCGCGACAACGATCCGGTGATTTTCCTCGAACACAAAATGCTCTACAGCCTCCAGGGCGAAGTGCCGGAAGAGCTGTACACCGTGCCGTTCGGCGAAGCCAACTTCGTGCGTGAAGGCAATGACGTAACCCTGGTGACCTACGGGCGCATGGTGCACATCGCCCTGGAAGCCGCAGCCAACCTGGCGCGCCAAGGCATCGATTGCGAAGTGCTGGACCTGCGCACCACCAGCCCGCTGGACGAAGACAGCATCCTTGAAAGCGTCGAGAAAACCGGGCGCCTGGTGGTGATCGACGAATCCAATCCACGTTGTTCGATTGCCACGGACATCAGTGCATTGGTGGCGCAACGCGCGTTCAGCTTCCTGCGCGCGCCGATCGAAATGGTCACCGCGCCCCATACCCCGGTGCCGTTCTCCGATGCCCTGGAAGACCTGTACATCCCCAACGCGGCGAAGATCGAAGCTGCGGTGCTGAAGATCGCCGACAAGAGGAATGCCGCATGATCCATACACTGACCATGCCCAAGTGGGGGCTGTCGATGACCGAGGGCCGGGTCGATGTCTGGCTCAAGCAGCCGGGCGACCGGGTGGAGAAGGGCGAAGAAGTGCTGGATGTCGAGACCGACAAGATCTCCAGCAGCGTCGAGGCGCCGTTCAGCGGAGTGCTGCGGCGGGTGTTGGCCCAGAGCGATGAGACCTTGCCGGTGGGGGCATTGCTGGCAATCGTAGTGGAAGGCGAGGCCAGCGAGGCCGAGATTGATGGGGTAATCGAGGCGTTCCAGGCGGGGTTCGTTTCCAATGCTGCCGAGGCTGAAGCCAGCGGGCCATCGGCACAGAAGGTCGAAGTGGGCGGGCGCTTGTTGCGCTATCTGGACCTCGGGGAGGGCGGCACACCGCTGGTGCTGATCCATGGCTTTGGTGGCGACCTGAATAACTGGCTGTTCAATCACCCGGTGCTCGCGGCTGAGCGTCGGGTGATTGCCCTGGATTTGCCGGGGCATGGCGAGTCGGGCAAGTACCTGAAAGACGGCGACCTTGAGGCGTTGAGTCAGGCGGTATTGGCACTGTTGGATCATCTGAAGATTGACCGGGTACACCTCGCCGGGCATTCCATGGGCGGGCTGGTTTCGCTGAATATTGCGCAACTGGCGCCGGTGCGTGTGGCGTCATTGACGCTGATCGCCAGTGCTGGATTGGGTACGCAGATCAACGGTGATTACCTGCAAGGTTTTATCGACGCGAGCAATCGCAATGCACTCAAGCCGCAACTGGTGCAACTGTTCAGCGACCCGGCGCTGGTGACCCGGCAGACGCTGGAAGACATGCTCAAGTTCAAGCGCCTGGAGGGGGTGGATCAGGCGTTGCGGCAGATCACCGGGGCGTTGTTCAGCGGTGGTCGGCAATTGGTGGATTTGCGCAACGTTGTCGGGCAGCAGCCGAGCCTGGTGATCTGGGGCAGTGAGGACGCAATCATCCCGGCGAGCCATGCCCAGGGGTTGGAGGCTCAGGTGGAGATACTGCCGGGGCAGGGGCATATGGTGCAGTTGGAGGCGGCGGAGCGGGTGAATCAGTTGATGCTGGCGTTTCTTCGGACCTGATCGTTCCCACGCTCCGCGTGGGAATGCCGCCCTGGACGCTCCGCGTCCCGAGGGTGACGCGGAGCGTCACAGGATGCATTCCCACGCGGAGCGTGGGAACGATCTTCAACACTTACCTCTGGCGTTTCAGGGTCTCGCTGGGCAACTCTTGAAACAGCGCCCGGTAACTGTTGGAAAACCGCCCCAAATGCCAGAACGACCAATTCATCGCCACTTCCGCCACGGTGGTGTCCGCTGACGGCGGGTTCAACAACTCCCGCCGTGCACTGTTCAACCGGCGCAGCCTCAACCACTGCGCCGGGCTCATCCCGGTGTACGTCTTGAACCCCTGCTGCAACTGGCGTAACGGCACCCCGGCAATGCGCGCCAGCTCCAGCAGGTTGACGGTTTCATCCGGCACATCCGCCGCCCATTCGCCAATGCGCGCCATGATGATTCGCTCCTCGGTGCGCCGCTGCAATGAACCCTTGTCCAGGCACACGCAGGCGTTGTCGAGGATGAACAGGCAGTCGTCCAGCAACTGTTGTGTGAGGGCATCGCGACTCGGCGGGTCAAACGTGGCCGACAGCCGCGTCAGCGTGCCGCTGAGCCAGCGGCTGAACAAGGCGTTTTGCAGGGAGTTGAGCGGGGCCATGAACAATCCCTCCAGTTTCGCCACCTCCAAACCGTGGCGCTGGACGAACTGCGGCCCGAACACCACCGCGACTTCGCGGTAGTTTTCCGGGGTGATCCAGGTGTTGCGGCTTTCGCCATTGAGCACGTACAGCGTGTTGTCGCTGCCATCGAAACAGAACGCCAGGGAACCCGGTGGCGCGTTGAAGTTCTGCTCCACCCGGGTGTTCATCCGCTCTTCATACACCTCGACACCTTGCAGGTCGAGGTAGCGGATCTGCCCGGCAAAATGCCCCGGAGACATCTGCTGGTACTGTTGCACCCAACCGGGTGTCGCACTGCATTGAGCGGCCACATCACCGGTGGTGAAGGCCTGTACGCGCAAAGCTGTTGCCTGTGTCATGGGTAACCTGGGCGCACTCTATTGGTGCGTTGTGGTGGGTGCAAAGTGGATAGATGCCGTCGGACGGCTGGCCCAAGATAGACCTCAATGCGCGGCGAGGGAAGCCTGCGGCGCATCATCCAACCCATGACGAGGTCCTTATGAACGCCCCCTTCGATCAGCTGTCCGCCTGGCTGAAAGAACACAAGATTACCGAAGTCGAATGCGTGATCAGTGATTTGACTGGCATCGCACGCGGCAAGATTTCGCCCACCAACAAGTTCCTGCATGAGCGAGGCATGCGCCTGCCGGAAAGTGTGTTGCTGCAAACGGTAACCGGGGACTTTGTCGACGACGACATCTACTACGACCTGCTGGACCCGGCCGACATCGACATGATCTGCCGCCCGGTGTCCAACGCCACCTATGTGGTGCCGTGGGCCATCGAGCCCACTGCCATCGTGATCCACGACACCTTCGACAAGCAGGGCAACCCCATCGAGCTGTCGCCGCGCAACGTGCTGAAAAAGGTCCTGCAGCTGTATACCGATCAAGGCTGGCAGCCGATTGTTGCGCCGGAAATGGAGTTCTACCTGACCCAGCGCTGCGAAGACCCGGACTTGCCGCTGAAGACCCCGCTGGGCCGTTCCGGCCGCGCCGAAAGTGGCCGCCAATCGTTCTCCATCGACGCCGCCAACGAATTCGATCCGCTGTTCGAAGACGTCTACGACTGGTGCGAAGCCCAGGGTCTGGACCTCGACACGCTGATCCACGAAGACGGCCCGGCGCAGATGGAAATCAACTTCCGCCACGGCGATGCCCTCGACCTGGCCGACCAGATCACCGTGTTCAAACGCACCCTGCGAGAGGCGGCGCTCAAGCACAACGTCGCCGCCACCTTCATGGCCAAACCCGTGGCCGACGAGCCCGGCAGCGCCATGCACCTGCACCAGAGCGTGGTGGAAATCGCCACCGGCAAGCAGGTGTTTGTCGATGAGCACGGCAACAAGAGTCAACTGTTCCTGAACCACATTGGCGGCTTGCAGAAGTACATCCCCAAGCTGCTGCCGATGTTTGCGCCCAACGTGAACTCGTTCCGCCGCTTCCTGCCGGACACCTCGGCACCGGTCAACGTGGAGTGGGGCGAAGAAAACCGCACCGTCGGCCTGCGCGTACCGAGCTCCAGCCCCGACGCGATGCGTGTGGAAAACCGCCTGCCGGGTGCCGACGCCAACCCGTACCTGGCGATTGCCGCCAGCCTGCTGTGCGGCTACCTCGGCATGATCGGAAAGGTCGAACCCAGCGCCGCGGTGGAAGGCCGCGCCTACGAACGCCGCAACCTGAGGCTGCCGATCACTATCGAAGACGCCCTGGCGCGCATGGAAGAGTGCGACACCGTCAAGCAGTACCTGGGGGACAAGTTTGTGCGCGGCTACGTCGCGGTCAAGCGCGCCGAACACGAGAACTTCAAGCGGGTGATCAGCTCCTGGGAACGTGAATTCCTGCTGCTGAGCGTCTGAGAGACCACACTAAAAAAACCAAAGGGGTGTCGATATGCGTCTGGTGAAAAAGCTTCTACCGCTGGCCTTGGCGGCGTTGTTCAGCAGCGCGGGCCACGCCGCGCAGACGGTCAGTGTGTACAACTGGACCGACTACATCGGTGAGACCACCTTGGCCGACTTCCAGGCCAAGACCGGGATCAAGGTGATCTACGACGTGTTCGACTCCAACGAAACCCTGGAAGGCAAACTGCTTGCCGGCCGTACCGGCTACGACGTGGTGGTACCGTCCAACCACTTCCTGGCGCGGCAGGTCAAAGCCGGTGCGTTCCTCAAGCTGGACCGCTCGCAGCTCCCCAACTTCAAGAACCTCGACCCCAAGCTGCTCAAGCTGCTGGAGAAAAACGACCCGGGCAACGAGCACTCCGTGCCGTACCTGTGGGGCACCAACGGCATCGGCTACAACGTGGACAAGGTCAAGCAGGTGCTAGGCATCGACCATATCGATTCCTGGGCCGTGCTGTTCGAACCGGAGAACATCAAGAAGCTGCACGAGTGCGGCGTCGCGTTTCTCGATTCGGCGGATGAACTGTTCCCGGCGATCCTCAACTACATGGGCAAGGACCCGCGCAGCGAGAATCCCGAGGACTACAAACAAGCCGAAGCCAAGCTGCTGACCCTGCGGCCGTACATCACTTATTTCCATTCCTCCAAGTACATCTCGGACCTGGCCAACGGTGATATCTGCGTCGCCTTCGGTTATTCCGGCGACGTGTTCCAGGCCGCCAACCGCGCCAAGGAAGCCAAGAACGGCGTGAACATCGCCTACTCAATCCCCAAGGAAGGCAGCAACCTGTGGTTCGACCTGCTGGCAATTCCGGCAGACGCGGCCAACCCAAAAGCCGCCCACGCTTTTATCAACTACTTGCTGGACCCGGAAGTGATCGCCAAGGTCAGCGCCAGTGTCGGCTACGCCAACCCGAACCCGGCGGCCAAGGCCTTCATGGCGCCGGAGCTGGTGAACAACCCTGAGATCTACCCGTCCCAGGAAGTGCTCGACAAACTTTATATTTCCACCACCCCGACGCCTGCCGTCATGCGCTTGATGACGCGGTCCTGGAGCAAAGTGAAGACCAACAAATGAGCCATTCCTCGTCCGACCACGCCCGTTCCTATTACCTGGCTTCGGCCAACGCCATGCCCCAGCGCCCAGCGCTGGGGGCTGACCTGACGGCCGATGTGTGTGTGATTGGCGGTGGGTTCACCGGGGTCAATACCGCCATCGAATTGGCCCAGCGTGGGCTATCGGTGATTTTGCTGGAGGCCCGGCGGATTGGCTGGGGTGCCAGCGGGCGCAATGGCGGGCAGTTGATACGCGGGATTGGGCATGACGTATCGGGCTTTGCCAAGTACGTGGGCGAGGAGGGCGTGCGTTACCTGCAGCAGGCCGGGATCGATTCGGTGGCGCTGGTGGGCGAGCGGATTCGCGAGCACGGGATTGACTGTGACCTGCGCTGGGGGTTTTGTGAGTTGGCGAATACGCCGGCGCAGTTTGCGGCGTTTCAGGGGGAGCTGGAGAGTCTGGCTGCGTTGGGGTATGCGCCTGAAACGCGGTTGGTGGCGCCGCAGGATATGGCGCAAGTCGTGGGCTCAGGTGTGTATGCCGGTGGTTTGGTGGACATGGGGTCCGGGCATTTGCATCCGCTGAACCTGGTGCTGGGGGAGGCGGCTTTGGCCGAATCACTTGGGGTGCGGATCTTTGAAAACAGCCCGGTGCTGGAGTTGGTTCATGGCGATACGGTGCAGGTGCGTTGCGAGTTTGGCACGGTGCGCGCTGGCAGTTTGGTGTTGGCGTGTAATGCGCATCTGGAAGAGCTGGAGCCGAAGTTGAGTGGCAAGGTGCTGCCGGCGGGGAGCTATATCATTGCGACCGAGCCGCTGTCGGTTGGGGTGGCTGATCAGTTGATTCCGCAGAATTTGGCGTTGTGCGATCAGAAAGTGGGGTTGGATTATTACCGGCTTTCGGCGGATCGGCGGTTGTTGTTTGGGGGGGCTTGTCATTATTCGGGGCGTGATCCGGTGGAAATCGCGGGGTATATGCGGCCGAAGATGCTTAAGGTTTTTCCGCAGTTGGTGGATACGGCGATTGAGTTTCAGTGGGGGGGGAAGATCGGCATCACCGCCAATCGCTTTCCCCAGGTGGGGCGCCTGAAGCAGCACCCGAATGTGTTCTATGCCCAAGGGTATTCGGGGCATGGGTTGAACGTGACTCACTGGTGCGCGCGGTTGTTGGCTGAGGGGATTCAGGCTGGGCAGAGTCGGGGGTTGGATATTTTCAGCCAGGTGCCGCATATGACCTTTCCCGGGGGGAGGGTGTTGCGTTCGCCGCTGTTGGCGTTGGGGATGTTGTGGTATCGGGTTCGGGAGATGGTGGGGTGATTGATTGGGTACATATCCGTTTCTTCGGTAACGGCCACCTATGGTTTCGCTCTTACAGCGAGTCACTTTGCAAAAGCGGCAAAGTAACCAAAACGCTCTGCCCCGCCTGTCGGCACCTCGCCTAGGCTCGGTGTTCCCTCACTCCGGCACTGCTCCGCGGGCCGCCGCGACGGGCCATCCATGGCCCGGCGCGGCTAAACCGGCGTCCTGCCGGTTTACCCGCTCCGCAATACCTGCGTTCGGCCTCGGGCTTATTGGGGCAGTCAGATCAAAATCAAAAGCAAGAGCACAGCGGCCTCCCGGCCGGCTTGAGTGTTAAAAGCAGAGGCAAGATCCAGAGCTGACGCAGAGCCGCTTTTTCTGTGGGAGCGGGCTTGCTCGCGAAAAACCTGAGAGCGCCGCGTTCATCCAGAATGCCAGCGTCATCGTTAACGACCTTCGCGAGCAAGCCCGCTCCCACATTTTTGACCGTGCCCGCTTTAGATTTTGATTTGGCTTTTGCTCTTCAACACTCAAGCCGGCCGGTAGGCCGCTGTGCTCTTGATCTGCTTTTGATCTTGATCTTAGGCGCCCCGTTAAACCACGCTGGCCGAACGCAGGCTTTGGAGCGTGGGTAACCTGGCAGGACGCCAGGTTAGCCGTCCTGGGCCAGGGATGGCCCATGACGGCGGCCCACGGTCCAAAGCCGGAGTGAGGGCACACCGAGCCTAGGCGAGGTGCCGAGTGGTGGGGCAAGAGCCTTTTGGTTACTTTTGGGCTCCTTTTGTACGGACCGGACACATGGTGGACACATGTGCGGGGACATGGTTGACACATTATGGACCATAGTCTGGCTTGCTCACGTCGATTGTTCGTAGGAAGTGATGGCAAAAGTAGACATCAAAAAGCCCATCACTTTCAGGATTAGGACGTATGGCGAGGTGATGCCCAGCCAGACCCTTAGCGATGCTGAAATAGCGTTTCTGAAAGCGGAATCGGCTGTGATAAGCCTTGGCCAATACGTCGTCCGGTCCGTATTCAAACTCCGATAACTGCTGCGGATAAGCCCATGGGCTGGCTCGATACCGGTCCATCGGCACCTTGTAGTCCAACGCTTGATGAGGCCGTTGCAAGTTATAAACCTCACGCCATTGATCAAACGCTGTTTGAGCTTCCTTGATCGTGGAAAACTGACGCCCATCAAGCACTTCGGCCTTGAGTGACCGATGGAAACGCTCAATCTTTCCATTGGTTTGGGGGTGGTAAGGACGGCTAAAGCTGATCCGAATTCCTAAGCGAATCAACCAGATACTCAGCTCTGTGATTTCGCCAGGATTGCGTGGCGAGCCCCAGGGCGGGCCGTTATCGACGTTGATGCGAGCCGGTAATCCGAAGCGCTGGAACACTTCGATCATTTTCTCTTTCACCGTGGTCCCACGCTCGTTATCACAGGCCTGAATCGCCAGGTTGAATCGCGAGTGGTCGTCCAGCAGGGTCAGGGGATGGCATCGGCCTTGTTGCGTCGGGAAATGCCCTTTGAAGTCCATCTGCCAAAGATCGTTAGGCGCATCGTGTTCAAATCTCAACTTTGCCGCTTGTTCCTTCTGAGCAGGCTGAATTAGCCCGTGTCGGTGCAGAACATTAGTAACGGTGCTGGGAGCGATTTGTTTTTTCAAAATGCTGCTGATCGTGCGCCCACCCCACGCTGGATGCTCTTGCCTGAGCGCTATGACCGCCGTCTCTAGAGTGGTGTTGGTCAGCTTGGGGCTGGTGACAGGTTTGCGGGACTTCTCTTGCAGCCCCGACCGGCCTTGCGTCTCGTAGCGATCGAGCCACTTGTACGCCGTTTGGGGGCTGATACCGAATCGTCGACACAGTTCTCGTTTATTACTGCCGGGTTGCCGCGCCAAGGCGACAAACTCTTCTTTCAGGCTCATGGCATCTCTCGTGTTCCAGGGCATGATGGTTTTCCGGCAAAGTTAGCTCGCCGAAAAGTGTCCACCATGTCCCCGCACACCCGTCAACCATGTGTCCGGTCCGTACAGGCTCCTTTCAAAAGTGACCCGCTGTAAGAGCGGAACCCATTTAAGCCATCACCCAAATAATGGATATTCACCCCCAAAGCCTACCGCTCAATCGACCGACTCCACCGCGCATTCCACTCGGGCCGTGCCTGGTTCACCTGATCCCAGTCAATCGAAATCGCCGTCTGCAAATAACTGTTCATCGCCTCTACCCGCGCCCGGGTTTTGTCGGTAGTCGGCGTCGTAGGATTCGAAGGAATCTGATCCCCCAGTTCCAAAGCCGGCGCCTGCGCCTCTGCGGTCAACAAGAACTGCGCCAGTTTCTGCGCCAACGCCGGCTGGTCATTCCGCGCAATCACACACTCCGCCACGTTCAACACCACCGCGCCTTCTTTCGGCTGTGCATACTCCATCGGCACACCCAACAACTGTTGCGTGGTCACCTGTGTTGGCGTCAG
Source organism: Pseudomonas sp. 32A (assembly GCF_052682255.1). NCBI lineage: Bacteria > Pseudomonadati > Pseudomonadota > Gammaproteobacteria > Pseudomonadales > Pseudomonadaceae > Pseudomonas > Pseudomonas sp. 32A. Next base: position 2,242,564 of record NZ_JBQYLY010000001.1, read on the forward strand.
CGGAAAGATCGCCGCCTCATCCGTCTGCACCATCTCGGAAACCTTCGCCGAGCTGGCGATGTACTCCAGCACATTCGGCCCAACCGTCTTCGGCCACGCCTTGAACCCCGGCTCCACGTTGGTCTCGCTACCCCCCTGAATCCGGTTGAACATCAGGAAACCATGCAACCCAAATGTGGAGGAGGCCAGGGACTGAAACACCACCTTGTCCTTGAACCGTGGATCCGCCAGGTCCATCCACGACGTCGGCGGCGCCCAGCCCTTTTCCTTGAACATCTTGGCGTTGTAACCCAACCCGGTCACCCCGAGCGTCACCGCAACCGCTTCTTCCTTGATCTTCGCCTTGGCCGGAATCTGATCCAGGGTCGGGTTGGGCGTGAGCTTCTCGCACAACCCCATGGAGATCGCGCGGTACATGATGCCGTCGTCGAGGAACATCACGTGCATCTGCGGGTTGTCCTTGTTGGCCTGCACCTTGGCCAGGATGTCCGACGAGGTGCCCGGCACGATCACCACCTTGACGTTGTTGGCCTTCTCGAACGCGGGCAGCACCTTGTCGGCGTAGACCCGCTCCATGGTCCCGCCGTTCATGCCCAGGTACAGCGTCGGTGCGGCATGGGCCGCCGTGCTCAACAGGGCGAGGGACAGGCAAGACAGCGCAGTACGTTTGATCATGTGCATAAATCTTCCTCTCAGGCTTGGAAACGACGGATGGAAAATGCTTCGATGGGTTGCCGGCTGGCTCCCGTGCAGACGATTTCTGCCAGGGCTTCACCGACCGCGGGGCCGAGCTGGAACCCGGCGCCGGCAAAGCCGAAACCGTGAAGCAGGCCGGGTTGGGTGCTGCTGTCGCCGATCACCGGTTCGTGGTCGGGTAGATAACCTTCGGTGCCGCTCCAGGTGCGGATCGCTTGGGCACCTTTGAGGAACGGGTACAACTCGCCGGCGTTGCGCAGAATCTCCAGCACCGCCGCTTGCCCCGGGCGGGCCTGTTGCGGGCCCAGCGCAAAGCCGCGACCGCCGCCGAGGATGCAATTGCCCCGAGCGACTTGCCGCGCATAAATTCCGCCGCCTTCGACCCCGGTGCTTACGTCCATCACCACCGGCAGTGGCTCGGTCACCAGCATCGCCGGGTGTGCCGAGGTCATCGGCACCGGTTCGCCAAATTGCGCGGCCACAGTACTGGCCCAGGCGCCGGCGCAGTTCAACAGCCAGCGGGCTTGAAGCTGCACACCATTGGCACAGCGCACCTGAAACAGCTGGCCGTCATGCTCAACCTGGGTGACTTCGGTTTGCTCCATCACCCTCGCACCGTGGCGTTGGGCGGCGCGGGCAAAGGCGGGGGAGACCAGGCGCGGATTGGCGTGGCCGTCTTCGGGGCAGAGTGAGGCGCCGACCGCCACATCACCCACCCATGGAAACCGCGCACGCAGCTGAGCGTGATCCAGCATTTGCAGGCCCAGGCCAAAGCCTCGAGTGGCGTCGGCGTAAGCCTGCAAGGCGGCCAGGTCTTCGTGACTGCGGGCCAGTTTCAGATGCCCGGAGCGCACATATTCGCCATCGATGCCAATCAGCCCCGGCAAGTCGGACCATAGCGCATGGGCGCGTTGGGACAACGGCAACTGATGCAATGGCCGCCCCTGGCGCCGCACGCCGCCATAGTTCACACCGCTGGAGTGCGAGCCACAAAAGTCCCGCTCCACCAGCACCACGCGCCGGCCTTTCTGCGCCAGCATCAAGGCGGCTGACGCGCCGACAATCCCGCCGCCCAGCACGATCACTTCGCTGTCGATCATGGCTGCACCTCCACGCCAAACGGCAAGGGTTTGATCGGTGCCTGGCCCCGCAGGCGGCCAACGTTTTGAATCTCGCGCCCACTGCGTTCGGCAATGATTTCTGCCGCTGCGAGCCCACACATCCGGCCCTGGCAACGGCCCATGCCAACCCGGCAATGGGCCTTGACCCGGTTCACTTCCCAGTGGCCTTCGTCCACCACCGCGCGTACTTCGCCGACGCTGACTTCTTCACAGCGGCACAGGATCAGTTCATCCGGGGCTTCAGCGGCCCAGTTTTCCGGGAAGGGGAAGGCGGTTTCCAGGCCATGGCGAAAGCGTTGGATGCTCGCCAATTGCTGTTCCAGCACAGCGGGCCGACGAAGGTCGATGGCAACGCCGGTGTCTTCGAGCAACGCCAACGCCGCTCGCTCGCCCGCGATTTGCGCCGCATCGGCGCCCATGATTCCGGCACCATCACCCGCTAAATAAACACCGGCGACACTGCTACGCCCGGCCGCATCTCGCTGGGGCAACCACGCGCGGTTCAATGCATTCCAGGCAAATTCACACCCGAGCAAATCCGCCAATTGGGTTTCGCTGCGCAGGGCATGGGCGAAGGCCACGGCATCACAGGCGATTTCCTGCTGGTCCCAGTGGATGCCCGTCACTCGTTGCTCGCCGTCGATGTGCGACAGCGTCGCCCCTTGATGCACCGGGATGCCGTGGGCGGTGAGCCAGGCGCGGTAGTACAAACCCTTGGCCAGGGTCGCCGGCTGGCCGAGCAATGCCGGCAGGGCGCGGCACTGGGCGCTGAACGGCGCACTGTCGAGCACCGCCACCACCTTGGCCCCGGCCTTGGCGTACTGATACGCCACCAGGTACAGCAACGGCCCGCTGCCGCAAAACGCCACGCGTTCGCCGATGGCGCAGCCTTGATACTTCAGCGCGATTTGCGCCGCGCCCAAACTGTACACGCCGGGCAGCGTCCAGCCCGGCACCGGCAGGATGCGGTCAGTGGCGCCCGTCGCGACGATGATCTGCGCGTATTCGATGCTTTCGGCGTGGCCGTTGTTGAGCATGTCCAGACGGCCATTTTCCGCATTCCACACCAGGGTTTCAGGCCGGTAATCAACAAGCGTGGCCAGCTCATCCAGGGTGCGATGCAGCACCGTCGCCTTGCCCGCTTCAAAGCCATACAACTGCTTGGCCGAGCGCTGGAAGTTCGCCGGCTGGCGCCGATAAATCTGGCCGCCGCCACGCAGGCTTTCGTCCACCAACACCGGGGTTACGCCATGGTCCAGCAAGGTCCGGGCGGCGGTAATCCCCGCCGGGCCTGCGCCGACTATCACCACTGTCTTCATGCCTGACGCCCCGGATCACGGCGAATCGCCTGGCCGTCTTCCAGCAAGGTCGAACAGGCGCGCACCCGGCGACCGTCCTCAAGCCGTACCCAGCAATCCTGGCAGGCGCCCATCAGGCAGAAACCGGCGCGGCGTTCGGCGCTGAAGTCACTGCCCCGCAGGTGGTCGGCGCAGGTCAGTACGGCGGTCAGCAAGGTGTCCCCGAGCAAGCCCGTGGCAGGCTGCCCGTCGAGGGTGAAGGTGAGGGTGGGCCGCTCGGTCTCGGCCAGTCGTTTGAACAGCGCCATCAATGCTTCCCTACCAATACGCGATCCAGGCCGTAGACCCGGTCCAGCAGAATCATGGCCGCCGCCGTCAAGCCGATCACCAGCGCCGACACGGCCGCCATCATCGGGTCGATGGATTCGGTGGCGTACACGTACATGCGCACCGGCAAGGTCTGGGTGGCCGGCGAGCTGACAAAGATCGACAGGGTCACTTCATCGAAACTGTTGATGAACGCCAGCAACCAGCCGCCGGCCACACCGGGCAAAATCATCGGCAAGGTGATCTGGCGAAACAGGGTGAAGCGGCTGGCACCGAGGGATTCGGCAGCCTGCTCGGCGCTGCGATCGATGCCGATGGCGGCGGCCAATACCAGGCGCAACACGTAAGGGGTGATGATCACCACGTGGGCCAGCATCAGCCAGGTGAAGCTGCCGTTGACGCCCATCATTGCGAACAGCCGCAGCATCGCCACCCCCAGCACCAGGTGCGGGATGATGATCGGCGAGAGGAACAGCGCACTGAAGAAGTTGCGGCCGGGGAACTGGTAGCGACTGATTGCCAGGGCCGCCGGCACCGCAATCAAGGTCGCCAAGCTGGCGGCCACGAACGCCAGGACCAGGCTGTTGTAGAACGCCTGGATAAAGTCGGCACGTTCGAACACGGCATGAAACCAGCGCAGGGAGAAGCCCGACGTCGGCAGGCTCAAGGTGTTTTCCGGGGTGAAGGCCACCAGGCACACCACCACCAGCGGCGCCATCATGAACAGCACCACCAGGCCGTGAAAGCCCAGGGCCAAAGGACCGTTTCTGGACATCGTCTTATACTCCCAGGGACTTTTTGTAGCGGCCTTCGACCATGCGGTTCCAGCTCAGCATGATCAGCAAGTTGACCAACAGCAGCACCACCGCGATGGTCGCGCCCATGGGCCAGTTGAGTTCCGAGAGGTATTGGTCGTAGACCACCGTGGCGACCATCTTCAGCCGGCGTCCGCCCAACAGGCCGGGGATCGCGAAGGAGCTGGCGGCCAGGCCGAACACGATCAGGGTGCCGGAGAGCACCCCGGGCATCACCTGCGGCAACACGATCTTGCGCATCACCGTGGCCTGGCTGGCACCCAGGGACAGCGCCGCCTGTTCCGCCGACGGGTCGAGCTTCTGCAGCGAGGTCCACACCGGAATGATCATGAACGGCAGCATCACGTGCACCAGTGCGATGATCACCGCGAACGAGGTGTACAGCAGCTTCACCGGTTTGCCGCCGAGGGCCTGGATCACCTGGTTCACCAGGCCATCGGCACCCAGCAGCAGGCTCCAGCCAAAGGCCCGCACCACCACCGAAATCAGCAACGGCGTGAGGATCAAGATCAGGAAGATCGAGCGCCACGGCGTGCCCATGCGGCTGAGGATGTAGGCCTCGGGCACGCCGATCACCACACACAGCAAGGTCACCAGGGCACTGATCCAGAAGGTGCGCCAGAAGATCTCGTAGAAGTACGAGTCGCTGAACAGCGACAGGTAGTGGGCGAAAGTCCACTCATCGGCCTTCACCCCCACCTGATAGTCGAACACGTTGAACGACAGCACCAGCGTCAGGCCCAGGGGCAGGATCAGCAGCCCGAAAAACAACACCAGCGCCGGCAACGACAACAGGTAGCCACGGCTCATGCGCGCACCTCATCGGCCGCCAGCACTCGCAGCAGGCTCGACTCCCAGTCCAGGCCTACCGCTGCGCCGCAACCCAAGGGCGCACTGCCGTCGTTGCGGCGGACCACGGTCAGCTCGCCGATCCGGGTCTTGATGCGGTACAGCCATTGGCTGCCGAAGAAATAGCTGTCGAGGATCGTGCCTTGCAGGCGCCCTGAGCCGGCGGCCACCAGGTCGATCTTTTCCGGGCGCAGGCTCAGGGTCAGCTCGCCGTTGCCCGGCTCGAAGCGCACTTGCGGCGCGCCGAGTTGATCGAAGTCGCCCGCCAGCAGGTTGGCCTTGCCGACAAAGTCCGAGATAAAGCGCGTGCGCGGGTGTTCATAGAGTTTGTACGGCGCGTCGATCTGGGTGACGCGCCCGGCCTGCATCACCACCACCCGGTCGCTGATGGACAGCGCTTCGGCCTGGTCGTGGGTGACCATCAGGGTGGTGATCCCGACTTCGCACTGGATGCGGCGGATTTCGAACTGCATCTCTTCCCGCAGGTTGGCGTCGAGGTTCGACAGTGGCTCGTCCAGCAGCAACACCGGGGGTTCGATCACCAAGGCGCGGGCCAAGGCCACACGCTGGCGCTGGCCGCCGGAGAGTTCCCGCGGGTAGCGCTCGGCGTGAATGCCCAGGCGCACCAGTTCCAGCACGGTCTTGACTCTGCTTGCGATCTCGCCGGCGGGCACCTTGCGCATCTTCAGGCCGAAGGCAACGTTGTCGCGCACGCTCATATGGGGGAACAGCGCGTAGCTCTGGAACACCACGCCCAGGCCACGGCTGGCGGGTTTGGCGTGGGTGATGTCGCGACCATCGAGGAGGATCTGCCCGCCGGTGACATCGACGAAGCCAGCGATCATTTGCAAGGTGGTGGTCTTGCCGCAGCCCGAGGGGCCGAGCAGGGACACGAATTCGCCTTTTTCCACCGCAAGATCAGTGGCGACCACCGCGTCGACGGCGCCGTAGCGTTTGCTCAAGGCGTTGAGTTGGAGAAAAGCCATGTCTGCGTTCCACCTTTTTGAGTCGCGTCGAAACGCGCTTTTTTGTTTTGGGCAGATGCGAAAAGGGTGTTGCGGGTGCGTTGGCGCTCGATCTTGAGTCGGCTGCCGTTAGTTGTTCATTTCGCCCCTGTGGACGCAGATTAGGGCGAAAGACTAGGATGGCGGAAGACGGAATTTCACTGGATAGAGTACTTTTTTCAGTTTCATTCACTGATCAGAATTTGGTGTGAGATATCAGCCTATGGATTCCACTGAGCGGAACGAAAGTGTCAAGGAAGTCGGCGCCGGTGGCGTCTCCCGCTTGTTTGCATTGCTGCGTATCCTCGGCGCGGCACCGGAAGGGGGTGAACGGGTGACGCAACTGGCGCAGCAGGTAGGGTTGTCGCAACCTACCACCCACCGGTTACTGCGCAGCCTCATGGACGAGGGCATGGTGGAGCAGGACGCGCGTACCAAGCGCTATCGGCTGAGCCTGGAGTTCTTCGCCCTGGCGGCGAATGCAGGCAATACCGGCAACCTGCGGGACCTGGTGCGGCCGAGCATGTTGCGCCTCAGTGCGTCCTTGGGGGATTCATTGTTCCTACTGGCGCGCAGCGGCTTTGATGCGATCTGCCTGGACCGCAGTGAAGGGCCGTACCCGATCCGAACTTTTACCGGTGACATCGGCGGGCGCGTGGCGCTGGGCGTAGGGCAGGGCAGCCTGGCGATCCTGGCGTTTTTGCCGGAGGAAGAGCGCGAGACGGTGATCCGCTACAACTTGCCACGGCTCAAGGATTTTCATCTGTACGACGAGGTGTTTTTGCGCTCGGAGGTAGAGAGTGTGCGGCGGTTGGGGTATGCGGCGCGCAATACCGGAGTGCTGGAAGGCATGGCCGGGTTGGCGGTGCCGATCCTGGACCGCAATGGGCATGCGGTGGCAGCGTTGAGTGTGGCGACCATCAGCGATCGGCTGGGGCCGGCGCGGTTGCCGACGGTGGTGGAGTTGCTCAAACGGGAAGCGGCGGCGATCGGGCCGAAGATCAACCCGTTTGATCCGACGTTGCGCCGGCCTTCGCAGATCTTCGGTGGATGATCGTTCCCACGCTCCGCGTGGGAATGCATCCTGTGACGCTCCGCGTCACGACCTCAAGAGCAGACGCGGAGCGTCCTGAGCGGCATTCCCACGCAGAGCGTGGGAACGATCATTCACCGGACTCATCGCCGCCATCGCCACTGAAGTCGCCGCCGTGCGCGTCTCCACCCCCAACTTCACATACACATGCTCCAGATGCTTGTTCACCGTCCTCGGGCTCAGCCCAAGAATGTCGCCAATATCCCGATTGGTCTTGCCACACGCCACCCAGCGCAACACCTCGACTTCCCGCTCCGTCAACTGAAACCGCGCCGACAACAGCTTATGCGCCGGCTCATCCTCCAGGGTAATCACGCTCGGCTGCGTCGCCGCCCGTGCCGACAATAGAATCCGCGAGGTCCGCAAATGCGCCGCCACCCGCGCCAGCACTTCATCCGTCTGGATCGGCTTGGTCACATAGTCACTGCCGCCCACCTCAAACCCCTGCACCACATGCTTGCTGTCGGTCAGCCCGGTCATGAACACCACCGGAATGTCCGCGCTGGCCGGTTGTGCCTTGAGCCGGCGGCAGGTTTCAAAGCCGTCCAGGCCGGGCATCACCGCGTCCAGCAGAATCAGGTCCGGGCGCCGGCGTTGCACGCGGTTCAGCGCGCTGAGGCCGTCCAGCGCCACCAGCACCATGTAGCCGGCGTCGTCCAGGGCGTCGGAGAGCATGGCCAGGTTGTCCGGGGTGTCGTCGACAATCAGCACCACGCCGGGCTCAGCGCTGTGGGTCAAGGCATTCATCTTCGGCCTCCTTCAGGATTCGGTTGAGTTCTTCCAGGCGAAAGCTTTTCAGCAGCGCCCGGAGCTTGTTGATGAACGGTGCGGTGCCTGGGCTTTCCAGCACGATGGCGTCGAGCTTTTCATGCAAACCACGCACATAGCCAATGGCGTTCAATTCGGCGAGCACCGCGAGTTCTTCTGCGTTGGGTAGCGCACCCTCTGTAGCGACCGGCGCGGCGATCGGTGTGCGGCGGCGCAGCCATTGCAAATCCAGGTGCAGTTGCAGGCGCCCGAGCAGTTCCGGAGTGCGCACCGGCTTGGCCAGGTAGTCGTTGCAGGCGCCAGAGATGCTGCGTTCGCGGTCGTCGGTGAAGGCGTTGGCGGAGATGATGATTATCGGCGCGGTGGACAACGCGTTACGCCGGATCAGCCTGCTGGTGGCCCAGCCGTCCATGGTCGGCATCGACAGGTCCATCAGGATCAGGTCTGGCGACAGCAGCGCTACCTGGCGGATCGCCTCCTGGCCGTTGCTTGCCTGGGCGACTTCGAAGCCCAGGGGCGTGAGCATGCCGCTGAGCACCTTGCGATGGTCCACGTGGTCATCCACCACCAGGATGCGCCGCCGTTCGCCGTGGTAGCCGATGATGTCGTGCTCCACATGCACCACCGCCTGCGGCACGCGGACCTGGGACAGGAACAGCCGCACCTGGAAGCAGGTGCCCTTGTCCAGCTCGCTGACCACCCGCAATTCGCCGCCCATCAACGAGGTCAGCATGCGCGTGATGGTCAGGCCGAGGCCCACGCCCTTGTCCTGGCGCATCAGGTCGCCGCGTTCGAACGGCTGGAAAATCCGTTCGATCTGCTCCGGGTCAATGCCGATGCCGGTGTCGATAATCTCGAAGTTGGCGGTCTCGCGCATGTAGCTGACCCGCAGGCGCACTTCGCCGCTGTCGGTAAAGTTGATCGCGTTGCCCAGCAGGTTGATCAGGATCTGCCGCACGCGTTTTTCATCACCACGCACCACGGCAGGGATCTTGCCCACGCAGTCCAGGCGAAAGCGCAGGCCCTTGTCTTCGGCTTGGGGGGTGAACATTTGTTCCAGGTCGTGGATCAGTTCCGGGAAGGGGATTTCGGTGAGTTCCAGGCGCAACTTGCCGGCCTCGATCTTCGCCACGTCCAGCAGGCCGTCGATCAGCGACAGCAGGTGCGAGCCGCTGCGCAGGATGGTCGCCAGGGCATCCTGGTGCTGCTCGGGCATGGCGCTGTCACGCTGCAGAATCTGGGTGAAACCGAGGATGCTGTTTAGAGGTGTGCGCAGCTCATGGGACAGCCCGGTAACGTAGCGACTCTTGGCCGCGTTCGCCGCTTCCGAGGCTTCCTTGGCTTGTTGCAGGGCCTGGTCAGTGAGGCTGTGGGCGGCGATCTCCTGCATCAGCAGCGAGGTTTGCCGGTCGGATTCTTCCTGGGCGACCCGCCGACTTTCGCGGGTGAGTACCACCCACCAGGCGAGCACGGCGGCCAACACCGAGAGGGTCAGGAACGCCTTGAAGAACGCCTGGTACAAGGTCTGCGAGTGGGGCAAACCCTGGGCGGCCTGCATGTAGATCAGCGCCAGCGCCCCGGCGAGCATCAGCACCAGCGCCATTAACAATCCGAGGTAGTGCGCCAGTCGGGTATGCAGGCGCGGCACCAACGTCGTCGGAAGCAACCAGCGCAACACGCCTTCGAACTGGCTGGCCAGTCGCGCATGGGGTTTGCAGCGGTCGCCACAGCGTGCATCCAGTGAGCAGCAAAGCGAGCAGATCGGCGTGCTGTAGGCCGGACAGAACGCCATGTCGGCGGTTTCGAACGGGTTGCTGCACAGCCCGCAGATCACCAGCCCGGTGCCGGGTTGCGGATGAATCAACTGCGCTTCGCTGCTGCGGGCAATGTAGTAGCGGCCCTTGGTCAGCCATGCCAGCAGCGGCGCCATGACCAGTGCGGTGCCCAGCGCGACGAAGGGCGGCGCGGCCTGGGCCAGGGCGCCGAACAGGCCGAAGTGGGCGAGGATCGACAGCAGCGAGGCAATCAGCATCGAGCCGACGCCCACCGGGTTGATGTCGTAGAGGTGCGCACGCTTGAATTCGATGTGTTTGGGCGACAGGCCCAGGGGCTTGTTGATCACCAGGTCCGCTACCAGCGTGCCGATCCAGGCAATCGCGATATTCGCGTAGAGCCCCAGCACCTGCTCGATCACATCGAACACCCCCAGCTCCATCAGCATCAAGGCGATTGCCACGTTGAACACCAGCCACACCACGCGGCCGGGGTGGCTGTGGGTCACGCGGGCGAAGAAGTTCGACCAGGCCAGGGAGCCGGCGTAGGCGTTGGTCAGGTTGATCTTCATCTGCGAGATGAACACGAACAACACCATCGCCCCCAAGGCCCATTCGGGAGAGGAGAACACATAGCCGAACGCGACCAGGTACATCTGGGTCGGCTCGGCGGCGCGCTCCATGGGGATTTCATGTTGCAGGGCGAGGAAGGCCAGGAACGCCCCGGCGAACATCTTCAAGGCGCCCGGCACGATCCAGCCCGGGCCGGCGCACAACAGCGCGGCCCACCAGCGCTTGCGGTTGGCGGCGGTTTTTTCCGGGAGGAAGCGCAGGTAGTCCACCTGTTCGCCGATTTGCGTAACCAGGGACAGCGCCACGGTGCAGGCGGCGCAGAACGACAGCAGGTTGAAGTCACCGCCGTCGCTGCTGCGGCCGACGAAGCTGGTCCAGTCGCTGAAGGCTTCGGGGTTTTTCCACAATACAAAGCCGTAAGGCAGCACCAACAGCACCAGCCACAGCGGTTGGGTCCAGAGTTGCAGGCGGCTGATCAGGGTTACGCCATAGGCCACCAACGGGATCACCAGCACCGAGCAAATGACATAGGCGATGGCCAGCGGAATATGGAAATACAACTCCAGGGCCAGGGCCATGATCGCCGCTTCGAGGGCGAAGAACAGGAAGGTGAAGCTGGCGTAGATCAGCGAGGTGATGGTCGAACCGATGTAGCCGAAGCCCGCGCCGCGGGTCAGCAGGTCCATGTCTACGCCATAGCGGGCGGCGTAATAGCTGATGGGCAGGCCGGTGAGGAAAATCACCAGGCTGATGGCGAGGATCGCCCAGAAGGTGTTGGTGAACCCGTAGCTCAAGGCCAATACGCCGCCGATAGCTTCCAGCGCGAGGAACGACACGGCGCCGAGGGCGGTGTTGGCGATGCGCAGTTCCGACCATTTGCGGAAGGACTTTGGGGTGTAGCGCAGGGCGTAGTCTTCCATGGTCTCGTCGGCGACCCAGGAGTTGTAGTCGCGGCGAATCTTGACGATGCGCTGGGTGCCGGGGAGGGGATGCACGGTGGGTGGCTCCGGGAAGTGGGCTAGGAGGATGAGCAAGTTCCATGCCCTGATTCAAAATGTGGGAGCTGGCTTGCCTGCGATAGCGCTGGGTCAGGCACAGGGGCTTCGACTGACACACCGCTATCGCAGGCAAGCCAGCTCCCACATTGATCGGTGGTGTTTGGGCGGGCGGGATCCTGCTCGAAAATGGTGCGCAACGGCATACGTCAAATGACGTACGCCGTTACGTCAGGCTGCGTATACCCGCCGTGGCCACCTGCCGCCATGCTGAACCCCTCATTGCAGAGGAGTCGCCCCATGGAATCACGATTGATCCGCTCCAAACCGTTGTTGGCGTTATCACTGCTGGCGGCCAGTCTGTTCAGCCATGGCGTCATGGCCGACAACGAAGGCCTGGCGGTCACGCCGACGGAAGTCACCGTCGGCCAGCTGCACTCGGCCACCGGCACCATGGCGATTTCCGAAACCGGTTCGATCCAGGCCGAACGCCTGGCCATCGAGCAGATCAACGCCTCGGGCGGGATCCTAGGGCGGCAGATCAAGGTGATCCAGGAAGACGGCGCGTCCGACTGGCCGACCTTCGCCGAGAAGGCCAAGAAACTGCTGGTCAACGACAAGGTGGCCGCAGTGTTCGGCTGCTGGACCTCAGCCTCACGTAAAGCCGTATTGCCGATCTTCGAGAAAGAAAACGGCCTGCTTTACTACCCGACCTTCTATGAAGGCCTGGAACAGTCGAAAAACGTGATCTACACCGGGCAGGAAGCCACCCAGCAAATCCTCGCCAGCCTCGACTGGATCGCCAAGACCAAGGGCGCCAAAACCTTCTACCTGGTGGGCTCGGACTACATCTGGCCGCGCACCTCGATGAAGATTGCGCGCAAGCACATTGAAAACGTCCTGCACGGCACTGTGGTCGGCGAAGACTACTACCCGCTGGGCAACACCCAGTTCGGTTCGCTGATCAACAAGGTCAAACTGAAAAAGCCTGACGTGGTGTTCGCGGCGGTGGTGGGCGGCTCCAACGTGGCCTTCTACAAACAACTCAACGCGGCGGGCGTGAATTCATCCAAGCAAACCCTGCTGACCCTGTCGGTGACCGAAGACGAACTGCTGGGCATCGGCGGCGAGAACATGGCCGGCTTCTATGCCTCGATGAAGTACTTCCAGAGCCTCGACAACCCGAACAACAAAGCCTTCGTGGAAGCGTTCAAGGCCAAGTACGGCAAGGATGCGGTGATTGGCGACGTGACCCAGGCGGCCTACCTCGGCCCATGGTTGTGGAAAGCGGCGGTGGAGAAGGCGGGCAGTTTCGACGTGGATAAAGTCGTTGCCGCATCGCCTGGCATCGAGCTGAAAAATGCGCCGGAAGGCTACGTGAAGATCCACGAAAACCATCACCTGTGGAGCAAGTCGCGCATCGGTGAAGTGCAGCCGAACGGGCAGTTCAAGGTGATCTACGAGTCGGATCTGATCGAGCCGAATCCGTTTCCGAAAGGCTATCAATAACCTTTGACGTGTAAACCCGGCTTCTGTGGGAGCCGGGCTTGCCCGCGATGCAGGCGACTCGGTCTTTCAGTGACACCGAGGTGATTCCATCGCAGGCAAGCCAGCTCCCACATAAAGCAGAGGCAGATTGCATTTCAACCTCCCGCTCAGGAGACCATCATCATGGAATGGCTATCGGAATTTGGAGCCATCGCGGCGATGCAGGGGTTCAACGGCTTGTCCGTGTTCTGCGTGCTGTTGCTGATGGCATTGGGACTGGCAATCATCTTCGGCCAGATGGGCGTGATCAACATGGCCCACGGTGAGTTCCTGACCATTGGCGCCTACACCACTTACGTCTGTTCCAGCCTCACCGCGCACTTCGCGCCGAGCTTTCAGCCGTATTACTTTTTCATTGCCATTGCCCTGTCTTTCCTCGTCGCCGGCGCCGTCGGCTGGCTGGTGGAATGGGCGATGATCAGCCGCTTGTACAAGCGCCCACTGGACACCTTGCTCGCCACCTGGGGCTTGTCCCTGGTGATGCAGCAAACCTTCCGCTCGGTGTTCGGCGCCCGTGAAGTGAGTGCCGAACCGCCGGCCTGGCTGATGGGTTCGGTGAACCTCACCGACGCCATCGAAATTCCGCGCAACGGCCTGTTCATGATGGGCCTGACCCTGCTGCTGACCGGGGCGATCTTCGTCATGCTCTACCGTTCGCGCTGGGGCCTGCAAGTGCGCGCCACCGTGCAAAACCGCTTGATGAGCCGCGCCGTGGGCATTAATACACGCAAGGTCGACCGCATGACCTTCGCCCTCGGTTGCGGTGTGGCGGGCGTGGCCGGTGCGGCCTTCACCACCATCGGCTCCACCGGGCCGACCGCCGGCTCGCAGTACATCGTCGACACCTTCCTGGTCGTGGTATTCGGAGGCGCGCAAAGCCTGTTCGGCACCATTGCCTCGGCGTTCGTGATTGCCCAGACCCAATCGCTGTCGGAGTTTTTCCTCAGTGGTTCGATGGCCAAGGTGCTGACGCTGTCGTCGGTGATCCTGATCCTGATGCTGCGCCCGCAAGGGTTGTTCTCCATCAAAGTGCGCAAGTAGAGGCGAACCGATGAAGGCTCTAGACAAACTGCTGGGCGGCCAGCAAAACCTGATCGGCATCGTGCTGCTGGCGCTGTTGATCCTCGTGGTATTCCCGCTGACCCTGGATGCGTTTCGCCTGAACATGGTCGGCAAGTACCTGACCTACGCGTTCGTCGCCGTGGGCCTGGTGCTGTGCTGGGGCTACGGCGGGATTCTCAGCCTCGGGCAGGGCGTGTTTTTCGGCGTCGGCGGCTACTGCATGGCGATGTTCCTGAAGCTGGAAGCGTCCGATCCCGAGAGCACCAGGATCCAGTCGACCCCGGGCATTCCGGACTTCATGGACTGGAACCAGATCACCGAACTGCCGTGGCTGTGGCAGCCATTCCACAGCTTCACCTTCACCCTGTTCGCGGTGATTGCGGTGCCGGTGTTGCTGGCATTCATCATCGGCATGGCGCTGTTCAAGCGGCGGGTGGGCGATGTGTATTTCTCCATCGTCACCCAGGCGATTGCGCTGATTCTCACGGTGCTGATCGTCGGCCAGCAAGGCCTCACCGGTGGCGTCAACGGCATCACCGACCTCAAGACCCTGCTGGGCTGGGACCTGCGCGGCGACGGCGCGAAGATGATCCTGTATTTCATCAACGCCGGGCTGCTGTTTGGCTGCATCTTCATTGGCCGTTTCATCCTCGCTTCAAAGCTGGGCCGGTTGTTGATGGCCATGCGTGACAAGGAAGAGCGGGTGCGGTTTTCCGGGTATGACGTGGCCAGTTTCAAGATCTTCGTGTTCTGCGTGGCGGCGGCGTTCTCGGCGATTGGCGGAGCAATGTTTGCCTTGCAGGTGGGCTTTATGTCGCCGTCGTTCGTGGGGATCGTGCCGTCCATCGAAATGGTGATCTTCGCGGCGGTGGGCGGGCGCATGTCGCTGCTGGGCGCGGTGTATGGCGCGTTGCTGGTGAACTACGGCAAGACCTACTTTTCCGAGTCCTTCCCTGAGCTGTGGCTGTACCTGATGGGCGGGTTGTTTATCGCGGTGGTCATGTACTTCCCCAACGGCCTGGCCGGGTTGTGGGACAGCCATGGTCGCCAGGCCCTGGCTCGACTGTTGCGGCGCAAACCGGTGGTCAAGGCCGAACCGGCGAAGATCAAGCCCAAGGCTGAAGCCAAGATCCTGGAGACACAACCATGACCGCCGTTGGTTTTGAAATGAAAAAGCCCGTGTTGGCCATTGAGGGGCTGACTGTGTCGTTCGACGGGTTCAAGGCGGTCGATAACCTCAACCTGTACATCGACCGCAATGAAGTGCGGGTGGTGATCGGCCCCAACGGTGCCGGCAAAACCACGGTGCTGGATTTGATCTGCGGCAAGACCCGCGCCACCAGCGGCAGCATCCAGTTCGACGGCCAGGAACTGACCAAAATGCGCGAATACAACATCGTGCGGGCCGGGGTAGGGCGCAAGTTTCAGAACCCGTCGATCTACGAAAACCTCACGGTGTTTGAAAACCTCGAGATGTCGTATCCGGCCGGGCGCAAGGTGTGGGGTGCGCTGTTTTTCAAGCGCAATGCCCAGGTGGTCGCGCGGGTCGAGGAAGTGGCGCGGGAGATATTCCTCGGTGATTTGTTGCAGCAGCAGGCGGACCTGCTGTCCCACGGGCAAAAGCAGTGGCTGGAGATTGGCATGCTGCTGATGCAAGACCCTGAATTGCTGATGCTCGACGAGCCGGTGGCCGGGATGAGCGTCAACGAGCGGGCGCAAACGGCGGAGTTGCTCAAGCGCATCAGCCAGGGGCGCTCGGTGTTGGTGATCGAGCATGACATGGAGTTCGTCAAGAGCATCGCTCACAAGGTCACGGTTTTGCATCAGGGCAAGGTGCTGGCCGAGGGCAGCATGGAGTCGGTGCAGAGCAATCCGAAAGTCATTGAAGTGTATTTGGGCCACTGAGGAGTCGGGCATGTTCAAGATCGACAAACTGTCGTGTGGGTACGGGCAGAGCCAGATTCTTCACGACCTGGAGCTGGATGTGGCGAAGCGTGAGATCGTCGCGGTGATGGGGCGTAACGGGATGGGTAAGACCACGCTGTTCAAGAGCCTGATGGGGATTCTGCCGCAGTGGCAGGGGCAGGTGAGTGTGGATGGGCATGATGTGTCTGGGCTTGAAACCCATGAGCGGGTCGAGCGGGGGATTGCCTATGTGCCTCAGGGGCGGATGATTTTTCCCAGCATGAGTGTGTTGGAGAATATTCAGACCGGGTTGCCGGCGGCGGCTCGGGGCAGGGTGCCTGAGGATTTGTATGCGTTGTTTCCGGTGTTGTATGACATGCGTTCGCGCAAGGGGGGGAATTTGTCTGGGGGGCAGCAACAGCAGTTGGCGATTGCCCGGGCGTTGGCGACGAATCCCAAGGTGTTGTTGTTGGATGAGCCGACTGAGGGGATTCAGCCTTCGATCATCAAGGACATTGCTCGTACGCTTAAGGAGATTCGCAATTTGCGGGATTTGACGATTGTTGTTTCGGAGCAGGTGTTGTCGTTTACCTTGGAGATTGCTGATCGGTTTTTGGTGATTGAGAAGGGGAGGTTTGTGATTGAGGAGACTCGGGATCGGGTGGACGAGGCGACTATTAGTCGGTATTTGTCGGTTTGACTTGGTTGAGTACATATCCGTTTCTTCGGTAACGGCGGCTTATGGTTCCGCTCTTACAGCGGCTCACTTTGGAAAAGCCCCAAAGTAAGCAAAGGGCTCTGCCCCGCCTGTCGGCGCCTCGCCTAGGCTCGGTGTTCCCTCTCTCCGGCATTGCTCCGCGGGCCGCCGCGACGGGCCATCCATGGCCCGGCGCGGCTAAACCGGCGTCCTGCCGGTTTACCCGCTCCGCAATACCTGCGTTCGGCCTCGGGCTGAATGGGGCAGTCAGATCAAAATCAAAAGCAAAAGCACAGCGGCCTCCCGGCCGGCTTGAGTGTTAAAAGCAAAGGCAAGATCCAGAGCGAAAGCCAAATCTGAAGCTGATGCAGCTCTGCTTTTCTGTGGGAGCTGGCTTGCCTGCGATGCAGACACCTCGGTGTATCAGGTACACCCAGTTCATGCCATCGCAGGCAAGCCAGCTCCCACATTTGGACCGTGCCCGCTTTAGTTTTTGATTTTGCTCTTCAACACTCAAGCCGGCCGGTAGGCCGCTGTGCTCTTGATCTGCTTTTGATCTTGATCTTAGGCGCCCCGTTAAACCACGCTGGCCGAACGCAGGCTTTGGAGCGTGGGTAACCTGGCAGGACGCCAGGTTAGCCGTCCTGGGCCAGGGATGGCCCATGACGGCGGCCCACGGTCCAAAGCCGGAGTGAGGGCACACCGAGCCTAAGCGAGGTGCCGAGTGGTGGGGCAAGAGCGTTTTGCTTACTTTTGCGCTCTTCAAAAGTGAGCCGCTGTAAGAGCGGAACCGATATAAGCCATCACCCAAATAATGGATATACACACCGCCCGTCACAGCACCAGCCGAACCTCCGCACACAACCCACCACCATCCCGATTGCTCAAGGTCAACTCCCCACCAATCGCCACCGCCAGTTGCTGGGCAATCGCCAACCCCAACCCAGTACCCCCAGTGCCGCGATTACGCGAACTCTCCACCCGATAAAACGGCTGCATCACCTGCACCAACTCATCCGCCGCAATCCCCGGCCCCCGGTCCAGCACCTTGATCGAAAGCTCACCCGCCGCCGTCGCCCCCACCTCCAACTGCGCCGCCCCGGCAAATTTCAGCGCGTTATCCACCAGGTTCACCAGCACCCGACGCAACGCATGGGGCCGTGTATCCAAAACCACCGCGCTTTTACCGGTCAAACTCACTTGCTTGTTCATGTCCTGGTAATCAAACACCAGGCTGTCGAGAAACGCATCCAGGTCGATCCGGCAACTGGCCTCGGTGGACCCATGCACACTGCGGGCATACGCCACACCCTCGCGCACCAGATGCTCCATTTCCCCCAGGTCACTCCAGAGCTTATCCCGGTCCACCGAGTCCTCCATAAACTCGGCACGCAATTTCATGCGGGTGATCGGCGTCTGCAAGTCATGGGAAATCGCCGCCAGAATTTGCATGCGCTCCTTGAGGTACTCGGCAATCCGCTTCTGCATTTCGTTGAACGCCGCCGCCGCATGCGCCACCTCGGTGGGGCCGGTTTCGTCCAGCGGTGTCGGGCGCGCATTCGGGTCGAGGGTTTCCACCGCCCGTGCCAGCCGTGTCAGCGGGCGGATGGCGATGCGCACGGCGATCCAGGTGCACACCAGCAACACCACCAGTTGCAGCACCAACACCACCGGCAGCCAGAACGCAAACGGGATGGGCTTGGGGTGTACATCAATGGTGATCGGGCTGCCATCGGCCAGGGTCAGGTGCGCCTGGAAGTGTTTTTGCAGGCCGGGGATGTTGCGAAACGTCAGCGGGTAATGCTCGCCCAGGGCATCGGCAATCGAGGTGGCGGCCATGGGCACGTCGTCGCTGGCCATCGGCTCGCCGGGTTCGCCGGCATTCAGCAGGTAGCGGTAGGCGTTGCGGTCGAGGCGCGGCAGCCAGCTGGCGCGCTCGGCGGCGGGCAGGCGGTCGAGGATCGCGATCGACGTCGACACGTCGTTTTCCAGGTTGCCCAGCATCACGCTCCGGGCGCTCATGTAGCGCTCATAGAACTGCGCACTGAACGACAGGGCGTTGGCGCACAGCAGGCTAACGATGAAAATCACCGACAGTTGCGCCGCCAGGGTGCGCGGCCAGCGGAACGTGAGGGTCATGCCGAGTCCCCAAGGATTTCCACCGCCAGGGAGAACACATAGCCTTCGCTGCGCACGGTCTTGATGTAGGCCGGCTCACGGGCGTCGTCCAGCAGGCGCTGGCGCAGGCGGCTGACCAGCAGGTCGATGGAGCGGTCGAACAGGTCCGCGTCCCGGCCCTGTGTCAGGTTCAGCAACTGGTCACGGTTGAGCACCCGTTGCGGATGGTCGAGGAAGACGCGTAACAGGCGGTATTCAGCGCCGCTCAGGGCCACCAGGGTGTTGTCTTCGTCCAGCAGATGGCGGGCGGTGGTGTCCAGGCGCCAGCGGCCAAAGCGGATCAGCCGGCCGCTTTCGGTCACCACCAGGTTTGGCGGCAGCATCCGCGTACGGCGCAGCACGGCGTTGATGCGGGCCAGCAGTTCACGGGCGGCGAAGGGCTTGACCAGGTAATCGTCGGCGCCCATTTCCAGGCCGATGATGCGGTCGGTTTCATCGTTGCGCGCGGTGAGCATCAGGATCGGCGTGGCCTTGTGCTTGCCCACCCGCAGCTCGCGGCACAGCTGCAAACCGTCGTCGCCGGGCATCATGATATCCAGCACGATCAGGTCCACGGGCGTGGTGTCTAGGAAGCTGCGCATCTGCCGGCCGTCAGCCACCACGGTGGTGCGCAGGCCATTCTTTTTCAGGTAGTTGCCCACCAGTTCGCGGATCTCCCGATCGTCATCGACAATCAGAATGTGATCGACGTGATCCATGCTGCCTTCCTCGTTGAATAGTCATTGATGCGCAGTCTAGCCACTGGCGGCGGGCTTGCCTTGTGCCCTTTGTATTGCAGTGTATCTGGCGGTGACGAGATACACGTCGACGCAAAAATCCGGGCTTGGCCGACACAATCCGGATACCTCGCAAGGTTCAAATGAGCCCATCGAGGTAGTCCGCCTCGGCCCACTTGAACCCCCGGGGAACCAACCATGACTATTAAAGCTACCTATGCCAGTTGCCTGTTCGCCTTACTCACTGGCCTGAGTGTTGCCGCCCATGCCGAAACCAACGCCAGCCAGCCGGATATCCACCAGGTGGTGTCGATCTCCGAAGAGTCCGGTGGCGCCCTGTGCGGCATCGTCAATTCGCACCTGACCTACCTCGATTCCGAGGGCCAGCGCCACGTCCTCGACTACCGCAAATTTTCCAGCAATTGCCTTGAAGGCAGCTGAGGAGCCTGCCATGACGCGACTCAACAGCTTTCTCAGTGCCCTGGCATTTTCCATGGCGGGTGTGGCGGCGGATGTGAACGCCGCTACCGCGAAAAAACTCACCGGCAGTGAAACCTGCTTCCAGAACACGCCGGTGGCGCAAAACGGCGCGGGTCGCAAACGCGACGAAACACCCCCGGCCACGAGGTGACACCCATGAACTTCATCCGATACCTGCGCCGCTCAAAAGGCCTGCTGCTGTTGGCACTGGTGGTTGCCTTGGTCGGCGTACCCAAGGCGGTCAACTACCTGATCAACAACGTCGACGCCGAAAGCTTCAACCAGTCCGATGAGCGCATGCCGTCCCTCGACGGCGCCGTGGCATGGCTCAACTCGCCGCCGCTGACGGCCGAGGGCCTGAAGGGCAAGGTGGTGCTGGTGGATTTCTGGACCTACGACTGCGTCAACTGCCAGCGCAGCCTGCCGTACGTCAATCAGTGGGCGAAGAAGTACGCCAGGGACGGGTTGGTGGTGATCGGTGTACACACGCCGGAAAACGCCTACGAGAAAGTCCTGGATAACGTGCGCAGCCAGGTCAAGAAGCTGGACATCCATTACCCGGTGGCCATCGACAACGACTACCGGATCTGGCGCGCCTTCGATAACCAGTACTGGCCGGCCCATTACTTCTTCGATGCCACCGGCAAAGTGCGCTACAGCCATTTCGGTGAAGGCCGCTATGACAATCAGGAGAAGGTCATCCAGGCCTTGCTGGAAGAAGCCAGGGCGGCTAACGCGCCAACCTAAGCTAATGCCAAAAAGGTATTTATTGCGAGGTTTTTAGATCGTTTAGCTTCACCACTCCACGTACCTGTTCATGGAGTGAGCACCCAATGTCGCACCCCCTGGCAATCAACACCTTGCCCCTGCTGGACCTGGCGCTGTTCGACGGCAGCCTGGCCCAGCGTGGGCAGTTTCTCGATGACCTGCGCCACGCTGCGCGGCATATCGGTTTTTTCTACCTCACTGGCCACGGCATCGACGCCGGGTTGCTCACCCAGGTGCAGCAGCAGGCGCGCCAGTTTTTCGCCTTGCCGGAGGCCGACAAACTTGCTGTAGGCATGATCAACTCCCCGCACTTTCGCGGCTACAACCGCGCCGCGTCGGAGATCACCCGGGGGCAGCCGGACCTGCGTGAACAGTTCGACCTTGGCGCCGAGCGCGAGCCGTTGCAGCAAGGCCCGGATTCACCGGCCTGGTCGCGCCTGCAAGGTCCCAACCAGTGGCCTGCCGCGTTGCCTGAACTCAAGCCCTTGTTACTGGCCTGGCAGCAGGCGATGACGCAGATGTCCCTGCGCTTGTTGCGCGCCTTTGCCCAGGCCTTGTCGCTGCCGGAAAATGCTTTCGACCCGCTGTATGGCGACAAGCCCAACGAACACATCAAGCTGATCCGCTACCCCGGCCGCCACGCCCAGCAGAGTCGCCAGGGCGTCGGTGCCCACAAGGATTCCGGCTTTCTCAGCTTCCTCCTGCAAGACCAGCAGGCCGGCCTGCAAGTGGAAGTGGAGGAGGGCCGCTGGATCGACGCCTCGCCGCGCCCCGACACTCTGGTGGTGAACATCGGCGAGTTGCTGGAGCTGGCCACCAACGGCTACCTGCGTGCCACGGTGCACCGGGTCGAATCGCCGCCCCTGGGCCGCGAACGTTTGTCCCTGGCGTTTTTCCTCGGTGCGCAACTGGACGCGGTGGTGCCGGTGTATCAGTTGCCGCCCGAGTTGCTGCGCGATGCCCATGGCCCCACCAGTGACCCGCGTAACCCGCTGCTGCGGGACGTCGGCTGGAACTACCTCAAGGGTCGCCTGCGTTCCCATCCGGATGTCGCCCAACGGTTTTACGCCGATGCCACGATTCCCCAAGCCCTGTCCGCCTGATAAGGAACATCACCATGCTCAAGAAAACAGCCCTGGCCTTGGCCGTCCTGATTGCCTCCTTCGACGCCCAGGCCGCCGAGGCCCTGCGTGTGGCGGCGGACCCGATTCCCCACGCGCAAATCCTCGAATACGTGCAGAAGCTCGACCCGCAGCTGCAGCTGAAAATCATCGAAATCCCCAACGGCGTGAACTCCAATGAACTGCTGGCCCACGGTGATGTGGACGCCAACTACTTCCAGCACTTGCCGTACCTGCACTCCCAGGAACAGGCTCTCGGCCAGAAATTCACAGTGGCAGCCACCGTACATATCGAGCCGCTGGGTATCTATTCCCATCGCCACACCAGCTTTGCCCAGGTGCCGGATAAAGGCACCGTGGCCGTGCCCAACAACGTCACCAACCTGAGCCGTGCGCTGTACCTGCTGCAAGCCAACGGCCTGATCACGCTCAAGCCCGGCTTCAGCGACCCGGCCAAGGACCAGGCAACGCCCAAGGACATTGCCGAGAACCCCAGGCACCTGAAGATCCTCGAGATCGAATCACCACAGATTCCTCGCGCCCTGGATGACGTCGACCTCGCTGTGATCAACGGCAACTACGCCCTCGAGGCCGGCCTGTCACCGGCCAAGGACGCCCTTGGGCTGGAAAAAGCCCAGGGCAATCCCTACGCGAATATCCTCGTGACCACCCCGAAATTGCAGGACGACCCACGGATCAAACAGCTGGCCAAGGACCTGAATTCGCCGGAGGTGGCCAAGTTCATTACCGAGAAATACGCAGGCTCGGTGATTCCGGTAGCTGTCGAATGATCGTCGTCGAGCAGGTCAGCAAAACCTACGCCGATGGCCAGCCGCCGGCGCTGGATAACGTGTCGTTGCAGATTGCCGATGGTTCGATCTTCGGGATCGTGGGGCGGAGCGGGGCGGGCAAGAGTACTTTGCTGCGTTGCCTGAACCTGCTGGAGCGCCCGACCTCCGGGCGTATCCTCATGGACGGCCAGGACCTGACACTGCTCAGTGACAAGCAACTGCGCCAGCAACGTCAGCGCATCGGCATGATCTTCCAGGGTTTCAACCTGCTGCATTCACGCAACGTCGCCGACAATGTGGCGGTGCCCCTGGAAATCGCCGGCCAGCCGAAGGCCGAACGGGTCGCCCGGGTAAAGGAATTGCTGGAGCTGGTCGGCCTGAGTGACAAGGCACTGGCGTTTCCGTCGCAACTGTCCGGCGGCCAGAAGCAGCGCGTCGGCATCGCCCGGGCACTGGCGGCGCGCCCGGATTATTTGCTGTCGGACGAAGCCACCAGCGCCCTCGACCCGGAAACCACCGCGTCGATCCTGGAACTGCTGCGCAGTATCAATCGGCAACTGGGGGTGACCATCGTGTTGATCACCCACGAGCTGGATGTGGTCAAGGCTATCTGCGACAGCGCGGTGTCCCTGGCCAATGGGCGCGTGGTGGAAAGCGGCAGCCTGATTCAATTGCAGGCGGACCCCGCCTCAAGCCTGGGCCGGTCACTGGCCCCCAACCTGCCAGCGGTGAGGGCGGTATGAAAACGGACTGGAACGACATCCTGCAATTGCTGCTCACGGCCACCGGCGAAACCCTGTACATGGTGCTGCTGGCGGCGGTCTTTACCTTGCTGATCGGCCTGCCCCTGGGGGTGCTGCTGTTTGTCAGTCGCCGCGGCGGGCTGTTCCCGCTGCCACGGGTGAACCGTGTGCTGGGTGCGGTGATCAACCTGGGCCGCTCATTGCCCTTTGTGGTGATGCTGATTGCCTTGATTCCACTGACCCGGCTGATCGTCGGCACCACATTGGGCAGCACTGCCGCCGTGGTGCCGATCACCATTGGTGCCTTTCCGTTTTTTGCGCGGATTGTCGAGAACGCGCTGGACGAAGTGGACAAGGGTCGCATCGAAGCTATTGTCGCCATGGGCGGGGATATTCGGCATGTGATCTTCAAGGTGCTGCTGCCGGAGGCGCTGCCTGCGTTGCTTGCGGGGTTGACCCTGACCCTGGTGATGCTGATCGGCTTTTCGTCCATGGCCGGGGTGATTGGCGGTGGCGGCCTCGGCGACCTGGCGATTCGTTATGGGTATCAGCGTTTCAACAATCAGATCATGGTGGTGACGGTAATTGTGTTGGTGGTGCTGGTTCAGGGCGTGCAAAGCCTGGGGGATCGTTGCGTGAGGTCGCTGGCGCATCGTCGATAAACAGTTATGTACTAATGAATTTTTAATATTTCTAGTTATATACATGACTGAGTAAAGTTCTCCTTCGTACCTCCACCTCGTCGCCGGGAAATACTCTTCATGAACCGTCCCCACGGGCATCCCACGCCGATCCTGACTTTGCCCCAGGGCGAAAAAGACCCGCTGTCGATTCGCGCCAAGGCACTGGTCTTTGCCGACCCGCGTTCCCTGCAACTGCTCGAATATTTGCAGCGTGTCGGCCCCAGTGAAGCGCCGGTGTTGATCAATGGCGAGACCGGCACCGGCAAGGAGCTGGTGGCGCGCTATATCCACAGCGCCAGCGGCCGCACCGGTGCGTTTGTGCCGGTGAACTGTGGGGCCATCAGCGAGAACCTTGCGGAAAGCGAATTTTTTGGGCATGAGGCCGGCTCGTTTTCCGGGGCCTCGGGGCGGCGGATCGGCTGGTTTGAAGAGGCCGATGGCGGGACCCTGTTCCTCGATGAGATCGGTGATTTGCCGCTGCCGTTGCAGGTGAAGCTGCTGCGGGTATTGCAAGAGCAGGAAGTGGTGCGGGTGGGGTCGCGCAAGCCGATCAAGATCAATATCCGGCTGGTGACGGCCACCAACATCGACCTGGAGCAGGCGGTGGAGGCGGGCAACTTTCGGCTTGACCTGTTCTATCGCATCAACGTGGCGCAGGTGCAGGTGTTGCCGTTGCGTGAGCGGCCGCTGGATATCCTGCCGCTAGTTGAGCATTTTCGGCGGCTCTACAGTGCCAGGCTGAAAATCGCCGAGCCGATGTTGTCGGAGTCGGCGACCCAGGCGTTGCTGGATTATCCGTGGCCGGGGAATATTCGCGAGCTGGAGAATGTGGTGCACCTGGCGCTTTTGGTGGCTGGGGACAGGCCGATCATGCCGTCGCATTTGAAGTTTTCTGCGGGGCTGAGTGCGATGCATGCCAGCGTTAACAGCGGGGCGCCGAGGATTCCGCAGGAGGTGGTGCGGGAGCAGTTGCTGCGGTTGTTCGAGGTGCCGGGGGATTCGTTGTTGCACGATATCGAGGATTTGATCGTGCGGGAGGCGTTTGGGTTTTGTGGGTTTAATCAGTTGCGTACGGCGGAGTTGTTGGGGGTGACGCGTAATGCCATGCGGACGCTTTTGGTGAATCATGGGATGCTCAAGGGGCGGGTGAAACCCTGATTTTTTGATGATGTACATATCCGTTTCTTCGGTAACGGCCACCTATGGTTCCGCTCTTACAGCGGCTCACTTTGGAAAAGCCGGAATGCCGGCCCAGCCCAAAGTAAGCAAAGGGCTCTGCCCCGCCTGTCGGCACCTCGCTGGGGCTCGGTGTTCCCTCACTCCGGCATTGCTCCGCGGGCCGCCGCGATGGGCCATCCTTGGCCCAGCGCGGCTAAACCGGCGTCCTGCCGGTTTACCCGCTCCGCAATACCTGCGTTCGGCCTCGGGCTTATTGGGGCAGTCAGATCAAAATCAAAAGCAAGAGCACAGCGGCCTCCCGGCCGGCTTGAGTGTTGAAAAGCAAAAGCAAAAGCAAAGACCAAAGCGAAAGCAGATCTGCTTTTCTGTGGGAGCGGGCTTGCTCGCGAAAAACCTGAGAGCGCCGCGTTCATCCAGAATGCCCGCGTCATCGTTAACGACCTTCGCGAGCAAGCCCGCTCCCACATTTTTTGGACCGTGCCCGCTTTAGATTTTGATTTGGCTTTTGCTCTTCAACACTCAAGCCGGCCGGGAGGCCGCTGTGCTCTTGATCTGCTTTTGATCTTGATCTTAGGCGCCCCGTTAAACCACGCTGGCCGAACGCAGGCTTTGGAGCGTGGGTAACCTGGCAGGACGCCAGGTTAGCCGTCCTGGGCCAGGGATGGCCCATGACGGCGGCCCACGGTCCAAAGCCGGAGTGAGGGCACTCCGAGCCTAGGCGAGGAGCCGAGTGGTGGGGCAAGAGCGTTTTGCTTACTTTTGCGCTCTTCAAAAGTGAGCCGCTGTAAGAGCGGAACCCATATCAGCCATAACCGAAGAAACGGATATGTACTCAATCAACCCCGACCCACCTCAACAACCCTCCCCGAAGCCCCAATCCTGCGCAACAAAGGCAACACCTCCGCCCCCACATGAATCGACTCTTCCAGATGCGGAAACCCCGAGAGAATAAAGCTGTCCACCCCGAGCTGGTGATACTCCTCGATCCGCTCCGCCACCCGCTCATAACTCCCCACCAACGCCGTCCCGGCCCCGCCCCGTACCAGGCCCACACCGGCCCAGAGGTTGGCCGAAACCTCCAGCTCCCGCGCCCCACGCCCACGGCCTTTCATCAACTCGGTCTGGCGACTCTGACCCACCGATTCATACTTGGCCATCTGCCGCTGCGCCTGGTCAATGGCGTCCTTGGGTATCTCCTCCAACAGCCGCTCCACATGCGCCCAGGCCGCCTCGTCAGTGCGATCGGCAAAGATGTGCAAGCGCAACCCAAAGCGCAACGTCCGGCCCTGCATCGCGGCCAACTCACGCATCCGCACCACCCGCTCGGCAATCATCGCCGGCGGCTCACACCACATCAGGTACGTCTGCCCATGGGCAGCCCCCACCTGCTCGGCAGCCTCGGAGGCACCCCCAAAATAGATCGCCGGCACCTCGGCCCCAGGCGCCACCGGCGTGCTGATCCCAGTGCGGTAGTAGCGTCCCGGATGCGCCGGCTGCTTGCCAGCCC
Source organism: Pseudomonas sp. 32A (assembly GCF_052682255.1). NCBI lineage: Bacteria > Pseudomonadati > Pseudomonadota > Gammaproteobacteria > Pseudomonadales > Pseudomonadaceae > Pseudomonas > Pseudomonas sp. 32A. Next base: position 2,269,253 of record NZ_JBQYLY010000001.1, read on the forward strand.
ACACCGCCTGGAACACCTGCAAAAACTCCGCAGTACGGGCATAACGCTCATCGTGTTCGAGAAAATCCCCCAACGAACGCTGCTCAAAACGGCTGGACCCCGTCACCACATGCAACGCCAGGCGATTCTCGCTCAGCAACTGCAAGGTCGCCGCACGGTGGGCGGTATAGGCTGGCAGCTCCATGCCTGGTCGCAACGTCAGGAGGAATTTAAGCCGTCGCACTTCCTGGGCCAGCACTGCGGTAATCAGCCACGGATCCTCGAAACCGCTGGCGGTGGGCACCATGATCCCGTCGAATCCGGCCTGTTCGGTAGCCCGCACAATCTGGCGCAGGTAATCGAGGGTGGGGGCACGTTCGCCTTGCTGGAACAGCCCGACCTTGGGCAGGCCGCTGCTGGTCAGGTGGCGACCGTCGCCATTGGTGGGCAGGAACCAGTCGAGCTGGATCGCGGGGCGAACCTCAGTGTTCATGGTGCAGGCGCTCCTTGCGCAGGCCGTGTTGAAAAAGCAGCGGCAGGATCTGTTCACCAAAGCGCAGCACTTCGCCGACCGCCGGGCCGCCTTGCAGGATGATGTGGCCAAGGCCCAGGCCGTGCAGTTCCTGCAGGCGCGTGGCGATTTGGCGGGGCGTGCCTACCAGGATCAGCGGTTGGCCAGGGTGCAGTTGCAGCAGGTTCGGGTGGATCTCCCACTGGCGCAACGGGTGTCGGTCGCGGGGCACGGTGGCGATGCGGTGGTTGGGCAGGTCCTGGGTCGGCAGCAGGGCGGCGACGGTCTCCCAGGCCAGGTCCTCGCTGTCGCCGATGACCAGGCCGAAGGTACAGGCAAAGGCCAGGCCCGGCTGAAGCTGGCGCCAGCGTTGTATCTCCTGGGCCAGCCACTGTGGATGCCCAGGCTGTAACAGGCACACCTGGGCGTGGCCGGCCACCAGCGCGTGGCTTTGGCTGTCGTCCAGCACCAGTGGCGGCGCAGGCAGCTCGCGGCGGGCGACGCCGGCGTTTTCCAGTTGGAAATAGCGGCCTTGATAATCCAGGCCGCCGTCATTCGGTGCCAGCAGTTGTTGGAGAATCTCCAGGTATTCGCCGATGCGTTCGCTGCGCTGGTCGCGATTCAGCCATTCGCCAAACGCACTGCGCAGGCTGCCTTGTTCGCCGTCGGGCAAGTGCAGGCGCACCCGGTGGCTGCTGATCGATTGCAGGCTTTGCAGGGTGGTGGCCAGGGCCGCCGGCAGCATGACTTCCGGCGGTACGCTCACCGACAATTGCACTCGTCGGGTGTGGGCGCATAACGCCGCCGCCACCCCGAGGCTGTCGGCACACAGCGCGCCGCCGGGGATCCACAGGCCGTCGATGCCGGCGTATTCCACCGCCTGGGCCAGCTGGATCCATTGCCCCGGCCGCGCCGCCCAGTCGGGGGTACAGAGGGGCATCAACCAACTGAATTCAAGGGGCATACACGGGCTCCATAGTTTGGCATCAGCATCACGCGTCGTCGTAGCAGCTGTCGAGCCCCGGCGAGGCTGCGTTCGCGGTGTATCTGACACACCGCTACGCAGCCTCGTTTCACTCGACAGCTGCTACGGGAGCGGACGCTTTCAGGGCGTTTGATCATCCTACTCTCGTCCTCGCCATCCGAGGGCCGGCGCGATGTCCCGGGCGATGATTTCCAGGCGCTTGAGGATCTGCGCCTGGGTCGAGCTTTCAGCCTGGACCACGGCGATCACGTAGTCAGCATAGGGCAGCAGGGCGGGTCCTGTTGCAGGCTGGCGATCACTTCGTCGGGATGGCCGTGGTGCACGTTCATCAGGCGCAGGTGCTCCTGCAGGTCCACGGCTTGATCAATCAGGCCCTCGCGTTGCAGGCGGGGGATGTGGCGCTCGATATCCACCGCCAGTTCCGCTTGGGCACTGGCACGATCCGCTGCCGGGAAAATTGCCCGCACCACGCCGATTCTCGGTGGGCGATCGGTGCGGGTCCAGGCGTTCAAGTAAGCATCGGCCAGGGGTTTCTGCACCGTCAGCGGATCGTGGGTGGCGGTGCCCAGCAGCAGGCCGTTGCCCTGGCTGGCGGTGTATGCCGCGCCTTCGAGGCTGCCGTGGGAGTGCCACAAGCGGCGGCTCAAGCCGGTTGCTGGCGGTTGCAGGGTCAGCGCGCTGCGGGGCGTCAACGGCTCGCCGTCGAGTAACTGCTGGACCTGCTGCTGGTGGTCGCTGAAGTCGACCTGGCGTTGCACGGCATCACGGCCAAACGCGCTGAAATTGTCGAGGTTGGCGCCGCCGCTGCCCAGGCCCAATTGCACCCGGCCGCCGCTCAGGGCATCGAGCACACTGGCGTCTTCCGCCAGGCGGATCGGGTCTTCGAAAGGCAGCACGATCACCCCGGTGCCCAGTTCGATATGCCGGGTTCGCTCGGCCACCGCCGCCAGCAATACCAGCGGTGACGGCAGCCGGCCAAATCCGTTGCTCAGGTGGTGCTGGGCAATCCAGCCACCGTCGAAACCGAGGGCTTCGGCGACTTCGAATTGTTCGATCAGGTCGCGGTAGACCTGCTGTGGATCGTCGCCAAAGGCGTGGCTGAGAAAGCCCAGTTTGAAGCTCATGTCAGGGTTCCTTGGGGCAGTGTCGGTTGCCAGCCGAGGGCCGGGGCGATCTGTTCGCGGATGATTTCCAGGGCGCGGATCGCATCCCGCAGCGGGGTGCTGGCGGTCTGTACTTGCAGCACCAGGTGGTCGTTGGCCGTCAGGCTCGGGCCTTGCTGCAACTGCTCGATGATCTGCTCGACCGGGCCGTGCAGGATGCCGAGGCGCTTGAGGGTGGCGTCGAAATCATCATCCACCGGCGCCTTGTACACGCCGATGCTCTGTTGGCGTTGCACGTAGGCCTGGATATCGTTGCGCGTGGCGGCGTCCGGGTTCGGGATCAGCGCCTGTACCCGGGCGACGCGGGGCGGGGTGCCGTTGTCACCGGTCCAGGCGTTGCGATAGCGGTTGACCAGTTCTACCCCGGCTTCAGGCGGCAGGTGCGGGTTGGGCGCCATGATCAGGCCGTGGCCGCGCTCGGCCACCATTTCCACCCTTGAGGTGGCTTCCCAGATTCGCTGCCCAAGGCCGGCTGCCCGTGGCAACAGGCGCGAGCCGCTGTCGGTCAGTGGTGCGTTGCCCAAGGCATGGATTAACTGTTGCAGGTGCTGCTCATAGTCGCGGTGGCGCGCCTCAGGCTCACGACCGAATGCCGTGAACGTGTCGGGATCAAAACCCGCACCCAGGCCCAGCTCCAGCCGGCCATTGCTCAACAGGTCCAGCACCGAGGCGTCTTCCGCCAGGCGCAGCGGCGCTTCCTGGGGCAGCACGATTATCCCGGTGCCCAGGCTGATCCTGCGGGTGCGCTGGGCGATGGCGGCGAGCAATACCAGGGGCGAGGGCAGGCGGCCGTTTTCGCTGGCGAAGTGGTGCTGCGCCACCCAGCCACTGTCAAAGCCCAGCTCTTCGGCGACCTTGAACAACTCCACGGTGTCGCGGTAGACCTTGGGCTCGAAGCCGGGGCTGTAGACCCGGCTGAGAAACCCCAGGGAAAAACGCGAACTCATGGCAGCACCTCGCGGGCCAGTTGTGTTTGCAGCGCGGGGCCGGCATTGACCGACTCCAGCAGGCCGCTGAACGGGCTGATGGTCAGGTAACCCCTGTTGAGCCATACCGCCTCATCCTGCTTCTGCTGCTCGGCGGTGGCGGCAGGGCTGTACTGGAAGCCGATGCCCGGCTTGCCCGGCAGCTTGAATTGCTTGAGGTCGTCGGTGTACACCGCTTCAAAACCCACATAGCTGCCGATGCGGGTGAGTTTCACGCCCTTGATCTGTGGGGCTTTTGGCAGGTTGATATTCAGGCCCAGGCCCTTGGGCAAGAGCGCGCCGTCGGGCTGGCGATGCTGGTCCAGGGCATTGACCAGCTTCGCCACCAGCAGTGCCGCGCGTTGTGGGTCTGTCTCTTTCAAATCGGTGCTGACCGCCAGCGCCGGAATGCCCGCCTGCACCGCGACACTGGCGACGTTGAAGGTGCCGGAAGCGCTGTTGATCGCCCCCAGGTTATTCCCGGGGTTAGGGCCGACGATCACCAGGTCGGGGTGGGGCATGACTTTTTTCAGGCCCATCAGCAAGGCCATCACCGGCGTGCCGCTGATTTCGATCTGCACGTCTTTGCCGGCGCATTCGGGGCTTTGGCACACGCCGTTTTCAGTGGTGCTGATGTAGTAACTGTCGGGGTAGGCCGGGTCGTCGTCATGGCCAATGGTGACTTCGCGACCAAAGAAAAACGCACCGCCCCGTGCGCTCTGGTCGGCCTGCGGTGCGGCAATCCGCACTGTATGCCCCTGGGCCTTGAGCTCGGTGTACAGGGCGCGAATATTGGGGTGCTGATAACCGTCGTCGTTGCTCAGCAAAATGTTCAGGGCAAAGGCCTTCGAGACGAACAGGCTGCCGACGGCCAGCATCCATGCGCTGTGCTTCATGGTGTGACTCCCTGGGTAAAGCGATTGGCCGGGCGCGGCAGGCCGAGGTTTTCCCGCAGGGTGGTGCCTTCGTATTCGGTGCGGAACAGCCCGCGTTGCTGCAGCAGTGGGATCACCTGCTCGACGAACAGGTCGATACCGCCCGGGAAGTACGGGAAGAACACATTAAACCCGTCACAGGCACGGGCTTCGAACCACTGCTCGAAGAAGTCGGCAATGTCTTCGGCGGTGCCGATTACCGGGTTGCCGGCGGTCAGGTGCAAATACAACTGGCGGATGCTCAGGTTCTGGCTGTGGGCCAGTTCCAGTAGTTTGTCGCGACGGCTGCCGCGCTGGCCTACCGGGGTTTCCGGCAGCGGGCCGTCGAGGTCGTAGCCCGACAGGTCGATGTCATCCCCCAGGGTGTCGGCCAGGAAACGCAGGCCCAGCACCGGGTCCACCAGGGCTTGGAATTCTTCGAACAGCGCCTGGGCCTGTTCGCGGGTTTCGCCAATAAACGGGGTGACACCGGGCAGGATCTTGATGTGGTCGGGGTCACGGCCAAAGGCGGCGGCGCGTTGCTTGATGTCTTGATAGAAAGCCTGGGCGCCGGCCAGGTCATGGTTGACCGCAAAAATCAGCTCGGCAACGCGGGCGGCGAGGGCCTTGCCAGGTTCCGACGCACCGGCCTGCACCAGCACCGGATGGCCCTGTGGAGGGCGGGCGACGTTGAGTGGGCCACGTACGGAAAAATGTTCGCCGCGATGATTCAGGGTGTGCAGTTTGGCCGGGTCGAAATACTCCCCGCTGGCCTTGTCGCGGGTGAAGGCGTCGTCGTCCCAACTGTCCCAGAGGCCCTTGACCACGTCGTGGAATTCTTCGGCGCGCTGGTAGCGGTCGCCATGGTCGATATGGGTTTCGCGGCCGAAGTTCCAGGCCTCATCCGAGACCACCGAGGTCACCAGGTTCCAGGCGGCGCGCCCCTTGGACAGATGATCGAGGGAGGCGAACTTGCGGGCGATATGGTACGGCTCGTTGTAGCTGGTGGTGGCGGTGGCGATCAGGCCGATGTGGCTCGTGACGGCTGCCAAAGCGGCCATCAGGGTCAAGGGTTCGAAGTGTTCGGCGCGGGCAGTACGGCTGAGGGCGTCGTGATGATGGCCCCATAAGGCGACCACGTCGGCGACGAACAAGGCGTCGAATTTGCCGCGTTCGGCGGTTTGCGCGATGTGTTTGAAGTGCTCGAAATCCAGGCTGGCATCCGCCTGGGCCAGGGGGTGGCGCCAGGCCGATACATGGTGGCCGCTGTTGGCCAGGAAGGCCCCCAGCTTAAGTTGATCGGTACGTCGGGTCATGGACAGGCTCCCGCAAAAGGTCAGGCGCAGGGCCGGCGAACCGGCCCCGCGGGCTGGGTCAGAAGGCGTACGTCACGCCGGTGTACCAATAGCCACCGGTGGTGCCGTAAGGCGAAAAGGTACCGTACGGGAAGCCGCCGGAGCTGCTTACCAGATCGGTGCGTTTCGGGTATTTGTTGAACAGGTTGTTGGCCCCCGCATTCAGGGTCACGGCTTTGGTCAGGTGGTAGTCGATGTTCAGGTCGGTGATCCAGGTCGGCGCGAAGTTGCGGTCGTAGATCTCGGCGGTGCCGTACTCGGTGTACGAGCCGTAGCGGGTCAGGTTGAGGCTGGTTTCGACTTTGTCGTAGGTCCAGGTGGTGCCCAGAAGCAGCTTGGATTGCGGCAAGCCGTACTTGAGGTTGCCCTGGCGCTGGCGGCCATAACCACCGTCCGGGCCGAGGGCCTGTGTGGCCACGGTCGAGGCGTGGATCGAGTCAATCTGGGTGGTGTTCCAGTTGAAGCCGGCGCTGTATTTCAGGCTGCCATAGGCACCGATGTCCTGGCGGTAGTCACCCACCAGGTCGACGCCACGGGTGGTGGTGTCGAGGGCGTTGGTGAAGTAGGTCACCGCCTGGTTCGGGTTGAGCCCGGCGGCGGCGAGGATCGCGCTGATCTGCGGCGTACCGCCCAGGTAACCGGTCTGGGCGATGCGGTCCTTGATCACGATCTGGTAGGCATCCAGGGTGATGTTGGTGTTGTCAGTGGGTTGCAGGGTCAGACCGATGCTGTAGTTGGTCGACTTTTCAGGCTTGAGGGTGGTCGCGCCCAAGGCCTTGGCCACATCGGAGTTCACCGCCACGTTGCGGTAGTCGAACAGTTGCCCGTTGACGCTGGTTTGCGAGGTGGAGCTGTAGATCTGCTGGGCCAGGGACGGTGCGCGGAACCCGGTGCTGACGGTGCCGCGCAAGGCCAGGATCGGGGTCAACTGGTAGCGGGTGGAGAACTTGCCGTTGGTGGTGGTGCCCGAGCCGTCGTTGTAGTGCTCGTAGCGCCCGGCCAGGTCCACATGCCATTTGTCGGTGAGGTCCTGGCCGATCTCGCCGTAGCCCGCGAGGCTGATGCGGCTTTTTTCGGCGGCGTCGGCCGGGGTGGTACCGGCACCGGAAATGGTCCCGGGTGGAATGATCGCGCCGTTGGCACCGGTGTCGAACGGCCCGCTGGCGTAGGAGGCGAGGTCTCCCTTGCCGATCTTGTAGTCTTCGTAGCGCTGTTCCAGGCCCCAGGAAATCTGCGTCGGCTTGTACAGGCCGAGGTCGAAGGCGCGAGTCAGGTCGAGGTTGTTGGTCCACTGGCTGAAGGTTTTTACGCCGGTGTCGACCGAGGTCGGTGAGTTCGGGCCGTAGCTCAGGTTGTAGGTGTCGGTGAGGGTGGCCCGGGCATGGTCCTGGCCGTAGGTGCTCGACAGGTCATAGTCCCAGCCGGCGGCCTGGCCCTTGCCGCCGAACGCCACCTGGAAGTCGTCTTCGATGAAGCGCAGGTTGTCTTCGATACCTTCCGGGTACGGGGTCTGGATGCCGTTGAACGACGGTGGCTGGTGGAACGCCAGGGGCTTTTCCGAGTTGCGGTGGGTGTAGGTCGAGAACGAGTACAGGGTCAGCGCGTCGGCGACCGGCAGCTCGGCGTTGTAGCCCAGGCTGAAGTTCTTCGCCTCGGGCAAGCCGGTGCCGTAGTAAGTGTGGCGTTGGCTGGTGTTGCCGGCACTGTCGGTGTACGGCGCCGCATCGGAACGGTCCGAAACGTCCTGTTTCTTCACGTCCAGGGCGAGGTTGATGAAACCGTCGTTGGGCAGGGCCAGGCCGACATTGCCGGTTTGACGCACGGTTTCGCCGTCGCCGTTTTCATAGTTCTGGCCGTAGGTGGTGGACAAGCTGCCGCCGTGGTCGGTTTGCTTGAGCACGATGTTGATCACGCCGCCGATGGCGTCCGACCCGTATTGCGCCGAGGCGCCGTCACGCAGGACTTCGATGTGATCCACCAGGGCGGTGGGGATCATGTCCAGGTCCACCGGTTGCGAGCCGGAGTTGAGGGAAGTGGCGTTGTTCAGCAGCGCGCTGTTGTGGCGGCGCTTGCCGTTGACCAACACCAGTACCTGGTCGCCGTTCAAGCCGCGCAGGCTGATGGGGCGCACGATCGAGGTCGAACCGAAGCCCGACGAGGCCGGCTGGTTGAGGGACGGCAGCACCTTGCTCAAGGCACGGGTCAGGTCGCCCTGGCCGGTGGCGAGCAACTGCTTGGAAGAAATCACGTCCACCGGCGCCGGGCTGTCGGCCAGGGTGCGGGCCTGGCCACGGTTGCCGATGACCACGACGGTGTCCAGAGGGTTATCGCTGGCCGGGGCGTCGGCGGCGAGGGTCAGGCTGCTGTAGCTGACAGCCTCGCACACGGCGAGGAACAACAGGGTATGGGCGAAAGCCTTGCCGGGTTGGCGGCGGCCTGCGGCGCGTGATGGATTCATGATGTGCAACACTCCAGTGTGGTTAGGCAACGGGCCTTGTTCGAGGACGGCTTGTTGAGTTCAAGCTCTGGTGGAGGCAGGAGAGCAAAGGCTGTGCCATCGCTGAAAAGTCTTGGATAACAAGGAGTTGTTGGAGGGTTTGCGGGGCGGGTGGTGTTTTTCTAACAGGCAGGAGGGCAGGGTGTTGGTTTTTGTGCAGAGGATTTTTTCGCGAAGCTGCTAGCGTACGCTGGGCCGGGGGAGCGCCTCCTTGGCACACCCCTTGCTCTCCCCACGCCATACCTAAACCCAAGGAAGCTTTTCTGTATGCCTAGACCTGGCCCGCGCAACGCCCTCACTGATATTCCCGGCCTGGAGGTTGGCCACGCCACAGACCTGTACGCCGACACCGGCGTCACGGTGATCCGCCCGGATGGTTTTTGGGCTGCCAGTATCGACATTCGAGGTGGAGGCCCAGGTGGTCGCGAAACCGCGGCGCTGGAGCCGGAGAACATGGTGGGTCAGCTGCACGCCTTGGTGTTTGCCGGTGGCTCGGTGTTTGGCCTGGGGGCGGCGGATGCGGTGGCGGCGAAGTTGTCCCAGGACCAGGTGGGGTTGCATTTGAAGCCGGGTGCGCCGGCGATTCCTATCGTGCCGGCGGCGGTGTTGCATGATTTGGCGAATGGCGGGGACAAGGATTGGGGCCTGGAGCCACCTTACCGACGGCTGGGGTTTGAGGCGCTGGCCAATGCCGGTCCGGAGTTTGAGCTGGGCTCTGTCGGGGCCGGGCGTGGGGCGATGGCCGGGGTGTTGAAAGGTGGGCTGGGGACAGCGTCCCTGGATTTGGGCGATGGGTTGGTGGTTGCCGCGTTGGTGGTGGCTAATCCGATTGGTTCGGTCTACATGCCGGATGGGGAGACGTTCTGGGCGTGGCCCTGGGAGGTGGCGGGGGAGTTTGGTGGGGCGCGGCCGGTGACGGAGATGGATTGCAGTGATCCGATGCCGGAGTTGTCGCGGCTGGATTCCATGGGGCGCCTGCAAGCGGGGGCCAATACCACGCTGGTAGTGGTCGCGAGTACGGCGCGGTTGACGGTGGCGGAGTGCAAGCGGGTGGCGATCATGGCGCAGGACGGGATTGCCCGGGCGGTGCGGCCGGCGCATTTGCCGTTTGATGGGGATACGGTGTTTGCTCTGGCCTCTGGGGCGGTGGAGGTGGCGGATGGGCCTCGGCGGCAGGTGGATATTGGGCGGATTGGGTCGGCGGCGGCTGATTGTGTGGCTCGGTCGATTGCTCGGGGGGTGTTTGCTGCGCGGGGTTAGGGGGGGGGGGTATATCCGTTATTTGGGTAACGGCCACCTATGGTTCCGCTCTTACAGCGGCTCACTTTGGAAAAGCCGGAATGCCGGCCCAGCCCAAAGTAAGCAAAGGGCTCTGCCCCGCCTGTCGGCACCTCGCCTAGGCTCGGTGTTCCCTCACTCCGGCACCGCGAAGCGGGCCGCCGCGACGGGCCATCCATGGCCCGGCGCGGCTAAACCGGCGTCCTGCCGGTTTACCCGCTCCGCAATACCTGCGTTCGGCCTCGGGCTTATTGGGGCAGTCAGATCAAGATCAAAAGCAAAAGCAAAAGCACAGCGGCCTCCCGGCCGGCTTGAGTGTTAAAAGCCAGATCAAAAGCCAGAGCGAAAGCAAAGCTGCTTTTCTGTGGGAGCGGGCTTGCTCGCGAAAAACCTGCGAGCGCCGCGTTCATCCAGAATGCCCGCGTCATCGTTAACGACCTTCGCGAGCAAGCCCGCTCCCACATTTGGACCGTGCCCGCTTTAGCTTTTGATTTACAACACTCAAGCCGGCCGGGAGGCCGCTGTGCTGTTGATCTGCTTTTGATCTTGATCTTAGGAGCCCCGTCAAACAACGCTGGCCGAAGCGAGGTGTCGAGTGGTGGGGCAAGAGCGGAACCGATACAAGTCATCACCTAAATAGCGGATATCCCTCCAATCCGCGCCCGCGCCCGCAGCGCCTCCCCAGGCAACCCCAAAGCCTCATACACCACCACCAAAGCCCGATTCGTCGGCACATCCAGCCCGTCATACCGCCGGCGCAATTCCAGCGTCTGCTGCGCCCCGAGCCAATCCCCAACCCGCAACCGCGCATCCAGCTCCACCTGCGCAAACAAATCCCGCTGCGCATGACTCCCGCCAATCTCATTCAGCCGCGGCAACGCTATCCCCAGCTGTTCCAACGCCCGCCGGCCATCCCCCCGGGCATGCGCCAACAACCCCTCAGCCAACGGCAACGTCACTTCTCGCCAAACCGGCCGCGCCTCCACACTGTGCCTGCGCAAAGCCGCCAACAACTGATCCGCTTCAGGCTTGCCCGCCCGGGCCAACCCATACAGATACTGCACACTCAAAAACGGCTGTACCGCATCCCCAACCCGACGCTGCAGGTAGGGCGCCAACGCCTGCCACCGCGCACCCACATCAATCCCGGCCAGCTCCAGCCGCGCCAGCAATGACACCGCGCCCACCTGATCCTGGGAGTATTCCGGCAAGATCCCCCATACATGCCGGTCATAAATCTCCAGCACCCGCTGATCCTCCCCGCGCCCCAGATAAAACAACGCGAGATGCCACCAGTTATGGGTGTACATGAACGAGTTCAGCCCGTCCCAGTGCTGCTTCACGCCCTCCAGAAACCCGATGCCTTCCTCGGTGCGCCCCTGGGTCAGCATCACATGGGCCAATGCGTGATGGGCCCATGGCTCGGACGCCTGCAACCGCAAGGCCTCAAGCGCACTGGCCTCGGCTTCCTCCAGCAAATGACACTGCTCATACGCAAACGCCAGTAACCCATGACTGTGGGCGATATCCGGCGCGCCGGCGGTGGCTTTCAAACCGATCCGCAGCAGCGCCGGCCAGTTGCCCCGGTTGAATTCCAGATACTGGTTGAGCTTGGCCGCAAGCAGGTCCCGCGGATAAAGATCCAGTAGATGCTCACTGAGGCGCAGCACGTCATCCAGCTCGTCGTTGATCCAGGCTTGCAGTACTTGCAGATATACGAGCGCCCGGGGATGTCGGGAATTCACCGCCGCCGCCCGCTGGCGGTACTTCTCGGCCAGCACAGGGCCCTCGGGCGACTCGATAAACATCAGCAGCAGGCCGGCAAATCCGTTGGCCAATGCTGAGTCGGGGTCGGCATCGGCGACCGCGAGGATGCCCTCGGCACGGGGCTGGTAGCCGAGGAAGCCGCCGACGAAATCATCCAGGCCCTGACGGGTGGCGGGGTTGAGGGTGTCGATGGGGTTACCCAGATAATCCAGTGACATGCGCTTCAAACTCATGGGTTCAGATAGCGGTTAGACGGGCAAACCTTGTGCCAGTGATGGGGCCCTCAAACTTCAAACCTTACCGTAGCAGCTGCCGAGCCTTGGCGAGGCTGCGTTGGCGGAGTACCTGACACACCGCAGACGCAGCCTCGCCAAGGCTCGGCAGCTGCTACGCACAACCATTTCTCAAGAGGGCGGGCTGTTGCTTTTTCCACACTCGTCCCGGCCACTGTGGTTTTTTCATCACTGCGGTGGCCCCTGACCGCCGCAAACCCAAGGCCATCGCCCCATGGCACAGCCCTTGCTAAATCCCTGACAAAACCTTAGTCAAGGAGTCTCCATGCGCCCTTTATCTTTTCGCCGTGTCCTTTCATACCTGGGACTTGGCGCCGTGCTGCTGGCCGGCACCGCTCAGGCGCAACCCCATGACGGCGGTGTGCTGAACCTGGTGGCCCAACCCGAACCGCCGTCGCTGATGCACGGCGTGGTCAGCCACGTGTCCACCCAGTACGTCAGCGGCAAGATCCTCCAGGGCCTGCTGACCTTCGACACCGACCTGAAACCCAAACCGGTATTGGCCAAGGCCTGGACCGTTTCCCCCGATGGCCTGACCTACACCTTCGATTTGCAGGACAACGTGCGCTGGCATGACGGCCACGCCTTCACCGCCGATGACGTGTTGTTCAGCTTCCAGACCTTCTACCCCGAAGTGGACAAGCGCCTGGGCGGGGTCTTCACCGAATACGTCGACAGCATCACCGCCAAGGGCCCGCTGCAGGTGGTGTTCCAGCTCAAGAAACCCTTCGCGCCGTTGCTCTCGGCCCTGGGCAGCGGGCTGCGGCCTGTGGTACCCAAGCACCTCTACGAGAACACTGACTTTCGCAACAACCCCTATAACCTCAAGCCTGTCGGCACCGGCCCGTTTGTGTTCGTGGAGTGGAAACGCGGCGCCTATATCAAGCTGGCAAAGAACCCCGACTACTGGAAAAAGGGCCTGCCACACCTGGATGCGATCATCTTCCACGTGATCCCGGACGGCTCGTCCCGCGCTGCGGCGTTCGAGCGCAACGACGTGCAGGTGCTGCGCAGCGGTGATGCCGACTATTCCGACCTCAAGCGCCTGACCGCCTTGCCGGATGTGCAGTCGTCGGAAAAAGGCTGGGAGCTGTATTCCGGCCTGGCCTTCCTGCAGATCAATACGCGCAAGCCACCGCTGAACAACCCCAAGGTGCGCCAGGCGATCCTGTATGCGCTGAACCGCCAGTTCATCGTCGACAACATCTTCTTCGGTTCGGGCAAGGTTGCCCCCGGCCAGTTCGTGTCCACCTCGCCGTACCATGACCCGCAATTGCCGCAGTACACCTATGACGTGAAAAAAGCCAAGGCGCTGATTGCCGAGTCCGGCGTGGACGTGGGCGCCGTGCGGATTCGCCTGCTCAACGGCGAGAAGGGCGGCGCCTGGGAGCGCCTGGCCGAATACACCAAGCAAGCCCTGCAACCGCTGGGCTTCAAGGTACAAGTGGTGACGTCCGACGCCGCCACCTGGTTCCAGCGCGTCAGCGATTGGGACTTCGACCTGACCTACAACTTCATCTTCCAGATCGGCGACCCGTACCTGACCAACGCCTACCTGTACCGCTCCGACTACATCCTCAAGACTTCGCCGTTTGCCAACGTCAGCGGCTACAACAGCCCCGAGGCCGATGCCCTGTGGACCCAGGTCGCCAACACCCCGGAAGGCCCGGAACGTACCAGGCTCTATAGCCAGTTGGAAAACGTGCTGAACACCGACCTGCCGATCGCGCCGATCTTCGAAATGCGCTACCCGACGCTGTTCCACAAAGAGGTGAAGAACCTGCTGCAAACCGCCACCAGCCTTAACGAAGACTACGAAAGCGTCTACCTCGACGCGCCTGCACCATGAACGGGTTGCTGTATTTCAGCGGTCGCCTGCTCAAGGCACTGTTGATGATTGTGGCGGTGCTGGTGCTGGGCTTTTTGCTGATCCGCCTGGCGCCGGGTGATCCGGCGCTGCTGTTGGCCGGCGAGGCAGGGGTGGACGATGTGCAGTTCATCGAACACCTGCGCCAGACCATGGGCCTGGACAAGCCGTTGCTTACGCAGTTGCTTATCTACCTGGGCAATATCGCCCATCTGGACCTGGGTTATTCCTACCGCAACCAGACCCCGGTGTGGTCGCTGATTGCCGAGCGTTTGCCGGCGACCTTGGCCCTGATGGGCTCGGCATTTTTGCTCTCGTCGGTGCTTGGCGTCACCCTGGGGACGTTGGCCGCCCGGGCCCGGCAGAAGCGTCACTGGCTGGATGGCGTGATCTCCCATGGCGCATTGCTGCTGTATGCGATGCCGCCATTCTGGCTGGCGATGCTGCTGATCCTGTTGTTCTCCGTCAGCCTCGATTGGTTGCCGGCGTTTGGTATGGAAACGGTGGCACAGGACTTTTCCCTGCTCGACCGGCTCAAGCACCTGCTGCTGCCGTGCGTGTCGTTGAGCGTGCTGTTCCTGGCCTTGTATATCCACCTGACCCGCGCCGCCGTGCTCGACGCCCTTGGCCAGGAATACGTGCGCACCGCCCACGCCAAGGGCCTGCACCCGCGGCGGATTTTGTACGTGCATGTGTTGCGCAATGCGCTGTTGCCGGTGGTCACCTTTGCCGGTTTGCAACTGGGCCAGTTGGCCAGCGGCGCGTTGCTGGTGGAGGTGGTGTATTCCTGGCCGGGGATTGGTCGCTTGATGTACGACTCGCTGGCCCAGCGTGACTACGGCGTGTTGATGGGCGGTTTCCTGGTGATCTCGATTCTGGTGGTGGGCTTTAACGTGTTGACCGATGTGATCTGTCGTTTTCTCGACCCGCGTATCGGTGCAGGAGTGCAAGGCTGATGCTGGTTTTCCGACGTTTTGTGCGCCAGCCTGCGGCATTGATCGGTGCGCTGTTTTTGCTGCTGCTGACGCTGTTGGCGATCGCCGCCCCCTGGCTGACCAGCAGCTCGCCATGGGAGATGAATAGCCAGCCGATGCTTGCGCCATTTCACGACCCGGCCCATTGGCTGGGCAGCGACCTGCTCGGTCGCGACCTTGCCAGTGGCTTGCTGTACGGCGCGCGGGTGTCCCTGGCCGTGGGTGCGCTGGCCAGCCTGGCGACCCTGGTGGTGGGCCTGCTGGTCGGCGCGGTCGCCGGCTATTTCGGTGGCTGGCTCGACAGTGTGCTGATGCGCATTGCCGAGTTCTTCCAGATCATTCCGCAACTGGTACTGGCGGTAATCCTGGTGGCGATCCTCGAGCCGTCCCTGTTCTCCATCGTGCTGGCCATCGCACTTGTAGCGTGGCCGGCGGTGGCGCGGTTGGTGCGCAGTGAGTTCCTGACCCTGCGCCAGCGCGAATTCGTGCAGGCCGCGCGGGTGCTGGGGCAGTCGCCGCTGGGGATCATCGTCCAGCAGATCCTGCCCAACGCCCTGGCGCCGTTGCTGGTGACCATGACCTTTGTCATGGCCACGGCGATCCTCACCGAAGCGGCCCTGGCGTTTCTCGGCTTGAGCGACCCGGAAGCCATGAGCTGGGGCTACATGATCAATGCCTCCCGTGGCTTGCTGCGGGACGCCTGGTGGATGAGCTTTCTGCCGGGATTGGCGATTGTGCTGTGCGTGCTGGCGGTCAATCGAGTCGGCGAAGGTTTGCGTGTGGCCTTTGAGCCCGGGAGGTCGCTGTGACGTTGTTGAGTGTTGAACATTTGCGTATCGCCTTGCCGGCCGGTGCGGACCGCAGCCATGCGCTGTATGACCTGTCGCTGCAACTGAACCGTGGCGAATGCTTGTGTGTGGTGGGTGAATCCGGTTCCGGCAAGTCAATGCTGGCCAAGGCTTTGCTGCGCCAGTTGCCGGACTCGCTGAAGGTGGAAAGCGGGCGTCTGGTGTTTCGCGACGAAGACCTGGCCGACCGCAGCGAGGAGGCCATGCGTCAACTGCGCGGGCGGGATATCAGCATGGTATTCCAGGAGCCCATGAGCGCCCTCAACCCACTGTTGCGGGTGGGCGAACAGATCGATGAAACCCTGCGCGCCCATGGCATGGCAGCGGCACGGGTGCGGCGTCAGCGGGTGGTGGATTTGCTCGGTTATGTCGGCTTGCCCGACCCTGAGCGCTTGCGACTGGCGTATCCGTTTGAACTGTCCGGTGGGCAGCGTCAGCGGGTGGTGATCGCCATGGCCCTGGCGTTTGATCCGGCGCTGTTGATTGCCGATGAGCCGACCTCGGCGCTGGACGTGACCACCCAGGCGCAGATTCTCGACCTGCTGCGCAAGATCCAGCAGGACAAGGGCATGGCGCTGTTGTTTATCACCCACGACTTTGCCGTGGTCGAAGCGATTGCCGACCGGGTGCTGGTGCTGGAAAAGGGCCGGGTGGTGGAGCAGGGCACGGCCCCGGCGGTGTTGCGTGTGCCCCGGGAAGATTACACCCGGCAGTTGTTGGCGGCGGTGTCGGCGCAACCGCTGGTGCCGCGTACGCAGGTGGCTGGCCCTGTGGTGCTGAAGGCCGAAGCGCTGGGCAAGGTGTTCAGCAGCCGCAGCGGTTGGTGGGGGCGGCGTACGACTCAGGCGTTGGATGCGGTTCAGCTGCAATTGCGTGAAGGCGAGACGTTGGGGATTGTGGGGGAGTCGGGGTCGGGCAAGTCGACCCTGGGTCGGTGCCTGGTGCGTTTGCTGCGTGCTGACAGCGGGCGGATTGAGTGGTTGGGGCAGGAGGTCGCGGGGCTGTCTGAAGGGCGGCTGCGAGCGTTGCGCAGTGATGTGCAGATGATTTTCCAGGATCCGTTTGCGTCGCTCAATCCGCGGCAGACAGTGGGGCAGATTGTTATGACTGGGCCTTTGGTGCAGGGGGTTTCCAAGGCGGATGCCGAGCGGCGGGCCTATGAGTTGCTGGGGTTGGTGGGGTTGCCGGCAGCGGCGTTTGAGCGGTTTCCTCATGAGTTTTCCGGGGGGCAACGGCAGCGCATCGGCATCGCCCGGGCGTTGGCGGTGGAGCCTAAGGTGTTGATCGCTGATGAGTGTGTGTCGGCGCTTGATGCGCTGATCCAGGTGCAGATTCTGGAGTTGCTGGAGTCGCTGCAGCGGCGGTTCAGGTTGAGCATTGTGTTTATTACTCATGACTTGCGGGTGGCTGCGCGGCTGTGCGACCGGATTGCGGTGATGCGTCAGGGGCGGGTGGTGGAGCAGGGGGAGACGGCGGCGCTGTTTGCTGATGCGCGGCATCCGTATACGCGGGAGTTGTTGATGGCTGAGGCGATCTGACTTGGGTTGTTGGGGTTGGGGGCATATCCGTTATTCAGGTAACGGCCACCTATGGTTTCGCTCTCACAGCGAGTCACGTTGCAACAGCGGCAAAGGCGACCTGAGTGTTAGAGCAGAAGCAGAGCCGCTTTATGTGGGAGCGGGCTTGCTCGCGAAGAACCTGAGAGCGCCGCGTAGAATCAGGATGTTCGCGTTATCGTTAACGACCTTCGCGAGCAAGCCCGCTCCCACATTTGGATCGTGTCCGCCTTTGATTTTGCTGTTGCTTCACCACACTCAACCCTTTCACTTATTGAGAAACCTCCATGCCGACCTCTTTCACCGAACTGCCAGTGATCCAGGGCCAACAACTGGAAATCCGCCCCAACCGTCACCTGAGCATCACTCATCACGCGGGCACCACCCAACCCGACACGGTAGTGTTCTTCTGCCACGGCGCCGGCGGCAACAAAGACCAGTGGCGCCACCAATGGCAATCCCTGAAAACCCAAGGCTACAGCCTGGTCGCCTGGGACCTGCTCGGCCACGGCGCCAGCGCAAAAAACCGCAGCCCCGAGGCCTACGCCTGGCCCGAACTGGTCGCCGACTACCTGGAAATCCTCAAGCGCTACGGCGGCTCCCGCAACCTCATCATCGCCCACTCCTTCGGCACTGGCCTGACCCTGAGCGCGTTGCTGGCCAAACCCGCTGTTCCCATCGAAGCCGTATTACTGCTGGGCACCCGACTCCACAGCATCAGCCGGAGCGGCGGCCTGATGCGTCTACCTGCATGGATCCTGGAGTGGCTGCGCCCATTGCTGGCCAAAGGTTTCCGCCAGGCCGCCTGGAACGCCAAGGCCGACCCCGCATTGGTCGCCTACGAAGAAAAACTCACCGAGCGCAACCCGCTGTACATGTTCAAGGCCCTGATGAAAAACGTCCAATGGCCAGACGCCAACGCACTGCTCACCCTGACCTTGCCCGTGAGTGTGCTGGCCGGCGACAGCGACGGCCTGACCCCAGCCAGCGGCGGCGAAGCACTCGCCCGGCATTTGCCCAATGCCGAGTATCAGTTGCTGCCCGAATGCGGCCACCAACTCATGCTGGAAAAACCCGATGAGGTATTGGCCGCATTTCAGCGCCTGCTGTCAGCTCAGCGGGGCGGTAGCTTCCAGCGCTCCCGGTAGAGGTCATATTGCGCCGCCGGCAGTTGCACCAGCACCGGGTTTTCTCGCGGGTCCAGCCAGGCAAACAACGCTTGGATATTTACCGGCTCCATCGCCGTACAGCCCAATGTCCCCGCTCTGACGCTGCGCCAGATATGCAGGAAAATACACGAGCCGCCGTTGGCCAAAGCCGGTGTGTTGTGTTCGATAAAAATCCCCTGGCGGTACAGCTGATCCTTGCGCAGCATCCGCTCGGAGCTGGTCCAGTCCTTGTTCACCGCCGAGCTGTCCACCAGGGTGTTGTAGTGGCTGGACTGGCTGTCATCCACGCATTCGCGAGTGGCCGCACTGGCGGTATAGGGCAACCGGGTATCGGCGGTGGGGGCGTAGCCAAAGGCGCTGCCGAGTTTGAAGATACCGGCCGGGGCCTTGCCATCGCCTTCATGCTTGAGGGGCTGCTGGTCGGGGGTGGGCGTCGTAAGGCCGGTGCCCCACGCCATGCCGTTTTTACCGACCACGATGGCAAAGGGTTCGCCGACTTTCTGAAAGCCTTGCCCATGCCGCTCATAGCGTTGTGCGGTGCCCTGGAGGGCGTTCCAGTCCGGGGTGGTGACCACGATCAGTTGCCGGCTGTCGTCGGGGATTTGCGCGAGTGCCACGTTTGAAAGCAGCGTCAGCAGCGCCGCGCAGGTTTTGATGAGCGTGTTCAACGTCGTTCAGTCCTTGAAAAGAGGGAAACCTCAAACGCTAGTTTTTGCCCCGGGCTTTATCAAGCTGAAGCTGTGTTGTGATGTTACCGCAGCGGTTCGATAGGGAAGTCCATCGGCTCGGCTCGCACCGGGTTTCGGCTATAGGTGAAGTGCCACCATTCGCCGGCATAACCGGCAAAGCCTTCCTTGGCCATCGCAGCGCTCAGCCGTTGGCGATTCTGGCGTGCCGCCTGGCTGATGTGGGGGCTGTTGGTATGGGCCATTTCGTCGAAGCAATCAAAACCGGTGCCCATGTCCAGGCCGCCATCCGGCAGGCGTCGTCCGTACCCGGCCGCGCAATCCACCGCCGCGGTGTCGGCGCTCCAGGCCTGGGCTGGCCGTGCATCGGGGCCGGTCAGGGTCACGTCGACTGCCGCGCCCCGGGAGTGGTTGGAAACCTTGGCCACGTAGCCCAGGCGCCAGAAATCCTGCTTGTTCACCCGGGGATAGAACTCGGCCTTGGCCGGATCCCCCGGCAGGCTGGCGAAGCGGCCCATGTTTGCGACGGCACGGCTGGGACGATAGCAGTCGAATATCTTCAAGCCGTAACCCTGCCTGGCCAACTCGGCCTGGACCCGTACCAGTGCCTTTGCCGCGTCGGCAGACAGCACGCATTCGGCGGCGTTGTAGCCGTCCAGCGGCGCTCCGGTGAAGTTGTGGGGGCTGGCGTAGCGAATGTCCTGGGCGATGCTCGGGTCGAGGCTTCGCAGGTAAACCATGTTGGCTGGCATTGGCGTGTCTGCCGCTGCCGGCGCGGCGAGCACCAGGAGGCTAAGGGCGGCAACTGCGGGGAAAGAGTAGGGCATGGGCGGCCGGGCTCGGGCGGTGGCTTAAGCGCGCCACACTAGCAATGCCCGGCCCATGCCGCCAGTGCTACGGCGCGGCGTTGGGCACAAACGCCACGCTGCCAGCGTCACGCTTGTGGAACAACCGTTCGCCGTTGTCCGGCTGGGTCGTGATGACCTGATGATCGTTGCCCAGATAGGCCAGCGGCGTCGGGTCATCCTTGGTGTACTGCGTGATAATAATCGTGCGCTTGGGATCAAAGGGGCGGCCGCTGGTTTTTTCCAGCCAGGCCATGAACGCTGCACTGTCGCCCTGGCGCGGAAAATCCTGGGTTTCGGCCACGTAGTAGAACGGCGCGCCGTGATTTTGCAGGTACATCGGCACCTTGTTATCGACTTCCACCATCACCATCTGCCACTCGTTCCATGGCGCGCTTTTCACCGCCTGCGCTTGAACGTCATCGGCAAAACGGGTCACGCCACCGTTGCCATTGGTCCACGGATACACCACCCCGAGCACCAGCAGCATCACCCCGGCGGCGATGCCGAAGCCGCGGTACCAGCCTCGGCCGACCGTGCCGTTGCGGGCGATACGCTCACTGACCCACCACGCCGCCAGCAATTGCGCGAACGGCACCAGCGGCAGCACGTAGTAACTGCGTCGGCTGCCACTGGCAGTAAAGAACACAAACAACAGGCCCAGGCCCCAGACCAGCCAGCGGGTGTTGGGCGGGGTGTCGCGCCAATGCCGCACGGCGAGCCACAGGCCGAGGACCCAGCACGGGGCCCATGGCAGGGTGTAGGCCGGGAGGTAGATCAGGTAAGTGTAGATCGGCCCCATATGGTCGAACGGGTCGAAGAAGCGCACCACGTTTTCCCGGAACACCAGTTCCAGGCCGCTTTCACCGTAGGTCGGTGCGCCGTAGAGATGGGACAGTACAAACGGAATCCCATAGAACGCCCCGGCGATAACCACGGCCAACACCAGCCGCAGGTTGAGATGACGCTTGTAGCGCTGTTCGCTGAGCAAGTGCGGCAACAGCACCAGGCCCGGCAGTACAAAACCGATCAACCCCTTGAACAGCGATGTCGCGGCCAGCAACAGGAAGAACACCGTGTAGCGTCCCAGGCGCGTGTCGTCCGGCCCGCGCCAATACCACCAGACGGCCGCCAGCACGCCGCACACGGTCAGCACGTCCGCTGTGGCCACCCGGGCCCAGAAGATGAAGTAGAAGGTGGTCGCGAGCATCCAGCCGGCAATCAGGCCGGTGCCTTTGCGGAACAGCTGCTCGCCGATCAGGTAGACCAGCCAGATGCTCAGCCACGCCGAGATCACTGATGACAAGCGCAACGACCACGGCCCCAGGCCGCCCATCAGGTTGGCAAACCCGGTGATCAGCCAATACGACGGCAAGGGTTTGTCGTAGTAAGGGGTGCCCTTGAGGTACGGGTCGAAGTAGTCGCCGCTTTGCAGCATCTGCAGGGTGATGTTCGCCCAGCGGGTTTCCGGGCCCCACAGGTCGCGGGCGCCCAGGCCCAGCAGCAGGATCACGGCGGACACGCCTAGGAGCAACAGCAGGGCGCCGCGTTCGGTTTTCCAGAAGGTCATGGAGCGGTTCCGATGTGGGATGAGTATTTAATGGGTCACCCCACATTAGTGCCGCTGTGTTACGGCAATGGCGGGTAGATGATGATCTCCAGGTCACCCTTGTAATAACGCTTGCCCCCCAGTGGCAGCTGACCGGCTTCGCGCATTTCGCTGGTGCTCCTGACCCGCATCAGCACGCCCACCGGGCCTTGCTGGCGCGCCTGCTTGAGCCAGGCTTGAACGCTGTCGAGATCCACCTTGCGGTGCATCGAGTCGGCGTATTGCAGGCCGTAGCGCAGTTCGCCTTCGGTGTTGTAGAGCGTCACTTCGGGCCGGCGCAGGCGCCATGCCAGGGCCGACGCCGATTCCAGTTCGTTACTCAGCAGCGCATGGGTCTGTTGCAGCTCGTCCAGGTGCTGGAGCACGAACTGGTCAGGCATCTGGTTATCTTCGACCACCGCCGGCATGCCGGCGGGCAACAGCGCCACCAGCAGGCCAATGCCCAAGGCCGGCATCGCCCACAGCGCCAGCGGGCGGGACGCTTGCAGCAGGTTGGCGAGCATCCAGCCCATCAGCACGATGAACGTCAGGGACAGGTTGAACATCTCGCTGTGGCTGTTGCCGTACAACGGCCGGTCGATTTGCAGGTAAATCAGCGTCACCATCGCGGCGAGGCCGATGCCCAGGTTGAGCAGGCCATTGACGCGCAGCGTGCGGGTG
This sequence comes from Pseudomonas sp. 32A, assembly GCF_052682255.1. Taxonomy (NCBI): domain Bacteria; kingdom Pseudomonadati; phylum Pseudomonadota; class Gammaproteobacteria; order Pseudomonadales; family Pseudomonadaceae; genus Pseudomonas; species Pseudomonas sp. 32A. Next base: position 2,291,174 of record NZ_JBQYLY010000001.1, read on the forward strand.
CGGGCGTTGGCCAGCAGGTCGATCAAGGCATGGCCCATCAGCAGCGCCAGCGGCAGCAGGCACGGCATGATGTAGGTCGGCAACTTGCCGTTGCTCAGGCTGAAAAAGCCCAGGGGCAGCAGCATCCACAGCGCGAGGAAGACGATGGCCGGTTGGCCTTTGTCCTTCCAGGCCTTGCACAGCGTTGCTGGCAGCAGCGCTGCCCACGGCAGGCACGACACCACCATCAGCGGCAGGTAGAACCACCACGGCCGGGCATGTTGGGCGTTGTCGGAGGCAAACCGGCGGATATGTTCGTGCCAGAAAAAGAAGCGCCAGAAGTCCGGCTCCTGCAGGTGGACCGTGAGCGCCCAGGGCAGGCACACCACGACCGCCACCAGAATCGCCAGCGGGCCGTAGCGCAGCAGTTCGCCCAGGCGACGCTGCCAGAGCATGTAAGGCAGGGCGATCAGTACCGGCAGCAGCCACGCGAGGAAGCCCTTGGTCATGAAGCCCATGCCGCAGGCCACACCCAATAAAGTCCAACTGGCGAGGCGGGTACGGGGGTTGGCACTGTCGAGGGCAAACCACAGGGCCACGAGGCTCAGGTTGACCCAGAAGGTGAATTGCGGATCCAGGTTGGAGTAACCGGCCTGCCCGGCGACGAGGCCGAAACTCATATACAGCAGTGCGCAGGCAAAACTCTTGCGCGGGTCGTTCCACAGCCGGCGGGCGATCAGGTAGGCGAGCATGACGCTCAGGCCCGTGGTCAGGGCGGAGGCGATGCGTACACCGAACAGGTTTTCACCGAATATCGCCTGGCCCAGCGCGATCAGCCAGTAGCCGGCGGCGGGTTTTTCGAAATAGCGCACGCCCATGAAGTGCGGTGCTACCCAGTTGCCGCTCATGATCATTTCCTGGCTGATCTGGGCGTAGCGGGTTTCGTCAGGAATCCATAGGCCATGCAGGCCCAGTGGCAGCAGATAGAACATCACGAATGCCAGTAGCAATACGGGCAATGGTTTAAGGCGGGTCATGAATATTGCACTCTCAAGCGGTATTGACGGTAGATCAGCGCGAGCGCTGGATCAGCCATGCGCGAGGGGTGGAGCGTGGTCCTGGTCGGGTAAAAATGCAGCACAGAACGTTATTCCTTAAACAGTCTGTAAGTGGGAACGGAGTTGAATGTCTGTGTGCCCCAGTCAAGCTCGTTAAACATTTAGCGTCCAATGAGTCATCGAACGTCATCACTATGTTGTTAATGTGTGAAAAGTTAGTTAGCTAAGGTTTTCTTCAAAAAAAGGCCAATTAAAACTGCAAAAGATGCCACGGTGTGGCTGTCTTTTTGCTGAACGAACTTGAATGATTAAATGTAAAAAACTGTTCTAAATTTGTTTAAGGGCGGCGGCCCAGTCCTTGCTGTTCATAATACCCAGTGCCTTGAACTTGCCATTGGGCAGAAGCTTTACAAACAACGCACTGCCGTACTCGGCATGGGCTGCGTGTGAGTAGCCCAGTGCTTCCTCGAAGTCGCTGATGCAGGCGCTGTGGGTGACCACCAGCAGGTTGCGATCCGCGTGTTTGTGCGGACGCAGTTCCTCGCCGATGGCAGGGCCGCAGATGGCCAGCGGGCCGGGTGACAATTCGGCCTTGCCGAACATGAACAGCGAGGTCTGCGCGGTGCGGGTGGTAGGGCTGCTCAGTACGTCGGTGTTTTCCATGCCCAGTGTCTGAAAGGCTCTGCCCACCGCGCTGGCCGACAATGAGCCGAGTGTGGTCAAGCCGTCTGCCGGCCCCAGGCAGGGGTTGTTGGAACGGTCACAGCGTTCTTCATGACGTACCAGCACCACCAGGTCACCGTTGCGCCAGGCTTCCAGGGCGCCGGAGGTGAGCAGGCGATGACCCACGCCCAAGTCCAGGGGCGATCTTGGCCACCAGATAAATGCTGTTATAGCGAGGCTGACCATCACAGTACCGGCCACGCCAAGCCAGAGCTTGTTCAGCTGTTTTACAAATGCCCAGCGCGAGCGAGACTTGCTCAGAGTCAGGTCAACCACACTATTCACCATAGGTAACTTCCAGGCGTAATCCAGTAACCGGCAGCGGCAAGTTAGACAGGGCACCAAGTGAACGGCGCTTATGCAGGAATGTGCAAAAGCGTGTCATAGGGGCGCTGTCTTTTTGCTGAACATACCGATATAAAAATTTATTCACTTGCACTAACGGGCGTTTGAAAACAACCGGCCTGTTATCTGCTCGTGGGCGGCAATTTAAAGTTCGGCAAGTGGCAACCGAGTGAAATCAATGTGAAAAATTTGCAGCGGGTCATGGGCGCTCCTTTTGCCCACGGTTGTGACATAAAAATGTGACAACCGTTATTCTCGTCCTCAATCCAGAGGCAAGTGGGGAAGGGTGATGCTGCAGGTACAAGGGGTGTTTAAAAGCTATGGCACGCCGCAGGGGCCTTTGGCCGTGCTGGCGGGTGTCGACCTTTACCTGGGGGAGCGCAGCAGCCTGGCGTTGATGGGGGAGTCCGGCAGCGGCAAAAGCACGCTGCTGCATCTGGTGGCCGGGCTCGACCAGGTCGACCGTGGCAGCATCGAGGTCGGCGGTCAGCGCCTGGACCAGATGAGCGAAGCGCAGTTGGCTCACTGGCGCCGCACCGAGATCGGCCTGGTGTTCCAGCAGTTCAACCTGATCGGCAGCTTGCGGGTGGAAGACAACCTGGCATTCCAGGCGCGCCTGGCCGGGCGCCTTGATCCGGCATGGCAAGCACAGTTGGTGGAACGGCTGGGTCTGGGAGATTTGCTCAAGCGTTATCCCGAACAACTGTCCGGCGGCCAGCAGCAACGGGTGGCGGTAGGGCGAGCCCTGGCGTCGCGGCCTGGCTTGTTACTGGCAGACGAACCCACCGGCAACCTCGACGAAGCCACCAGCGACGAAGTGCTGCAACTGCTGCTGGACCTGCTGCGGGACAGCCCTACCAGTTTGTTGATGGTCACCCACAGTCCGCGCATCGCGGCGCGCCTGGACCAGCAGGTGGTACTGCACCGCGGCCAGGTACTCGCCGCGGATGCCCGCTGAAATGCGTGTCTTCTATTGGACACTCCGCGCGTTGCTCAGCCATTGGCGTCGTCACCCGGTGCAGTTTTTCAGCGTGCTCACCGGTCTGTGGCTGGCCACCGCGCTGTTGACTGGCGTGCAAGCCCTCAACAGCCAGGCGCGGGACAGCTACGCCCGCGCCAGCCAACTGATCGGCGGCGAACCCCAGGCCAGTCTCGGTGCGCCGGACGGTGCCAGTTTTCCCCAGGCGCTATTTGCCGAGTTGCGTCGCGCGGGTTGGCCGGTGTCGCCGGTGGTACAGGGCCGGGTGACGCTCAAGGGCCATGAAGACCAGCGCCTGCAAGTGATGGGCATCGACCCGGTGTCGTTGCCTGGCGGTGGCGCGGTGGCCGGGCAGACCCTGGACCGGGCGCAGATGGTCGCGTTCTTCAACCCGCCGGGACGTACCTGGATTGCACCGCAGACCTTGCAGGCGCTGGGCCTGAAAGAAGGTGACCAGCCGCTGACGATCGCCGGGCTGGCGCTGCCGCCCCTGCATGTACAACCGGACATGGCGCCAGGACTGTTACTGACTGACATTGGCTTCGCCCAACCACTGCTGGACATGCCTCAACGCTTGTCGCGGCTGTTGCTCGACAAGGCCTTCGCTGCCGCGCATCCCGCCTTGCCACCTGAATTGGGCGCGCAACTGCAGCTCAAGCAGGCCGAGGAAAACAACCTCGCGCGCCTCACTGAAAGCTTCCACCTGAACCTCGATGCACTGGGCTTTTTGTCCTTTGTGGTGGGGCTGTTTATCGTGCATGCCGCCATCGGCCTGGCCCTGGAACAACGGCGCGGCCTGCTGCGAACGTTGCGTGCGTGTGGGGTCAGCGCGCGGATGCTGATCCTCAGCCTGGCGGTCGAACTGGGTGGCATGGCCGTGCTTGGTGGCCTGGTGGGCGTGGCCAGCGGGTACTTGCTGGCCAGCCTGTTGCTGCCGGACGTGGCCGCCAGCTTGCGCGGCTTGTACGGCGCCGAAGTGCCCGGCCAACTGAGCCTTAGCCCGCTGTGGTGGCTCAGTGGCCTGGGCCTGGGTTTGCTGGGTGCGTTGCTCGCCGGGGCCAGCAGTTTGTGGCGGGCGGCGCGTTTGCCGTTGTTGGCGCTGGCCAATGCTCAGGCCTGGCATCAGGCCCATGGGCGCTGGCTGCGGCGTCAGGGCTGGGTGGCAGGCGCTGCCTTGCTGATCGCAATCCTGGCCCTGGTGTTTGGCGATAGCCTGGCCAGCGGTTTTGTCTTGATGGCGGCCTTGTTGCTGGGCGCGGCGCTGGGCTTGCCGGTGGTGCTCAATGGCGTGCTCAAAACGGTGCTGGGGCGCAGCCGTTCGGTGTTGGGGCAGTGGTTTCTCGCCGATTGCCGCCAGCAGTTGCCGGCCCTGAGCCTGGCGCTGATGGCCTTGCTGCTGGCGTTGGCCGCCAATATCGGCGCGGGCTCGATGACCTCGGGCTTTCGCCACACCTTCAACAACTGGCTGGAACAACGCCTGACCGCCGAGCTGTACCTCAACCCGCAAAACCCGGCCCAGGCCGACGCGCTGCAAACCTGGCTGGTGCAACAGCCACTGGTGCAGGCGGTACTGCCCACCTGGCAGGTTGCGGTGCAACTGCAAGGTTGGCCAGCGGACCTGTTCGGCGTGGTCGACGACCCTACTTATCGCCAGCATTGGCCGTTGCTGGAAGCGGCGACGGACCCATGGGACCAGTTGCTGCAGGACGACACCCTGATGCTCAGCGAGCAAATGGCGCGAAGGCTCAAGGTGCAGCTGGGCGATGTCATCAGTATCCCCACGCCTGAAGGTCCATGGTCGCCCAAGGTGGTGGGGATTTACGCCGATTACGGCAACCCCAAGGGCCATTTGCTGGTGAACTCGCGGCACCTGTTGCAGCACTGGCCTGGATTATCACCGGCACGTTTCAACCTGCGAGTGTTGCCGGGTAACGTGCCAACGCTGGTGCGTGATGTGCAGAATCGGTTTGCCCTGGAAGACAGCCGCATCGTCGACCAGCAGCAGCTCAAGGGCTGGTCGAGCCAGGTCTTCGAACGGACTTTTGCCGCCACCGCCGCCCTCAACAGCCTGACCCTGGGAGTCGCCGGGGTGGCGTTGTTCATCAGCCTGCTGACCCAGAGCCAAAGCCGCCTCGGCCAGTTGGCGCCGTTGTGGACGCTGGGCGTGACGCGCCGCCAATTGATGCTGCTCAACCTCGGCCAAACCTGGCTGCTGGCCGTGCTGACCCTGGTGCTGGCGCTGCCTTTGGGCTTGCTGCTGGCGTGGTGCCTGGATGTGGTGATCAACGTCCAGGCCTTCGGCTGGCGGTTGCCGTTGCAGGTATTCCCGTGGCAACTGGCGCAACTGCTGGGGCTGGCGATGTTCGCCACCTTGCTGGCGTCGGCCTGGCCGCTGTGGCAGTTGTACCGCAGCCGCCCGGCGGATTTGCTGAGGACCTTTGCCAATGAAGATTAAGTGCCTGCTATGGGCGACGTTCCTACTGCTGGGCGCCTGCGACAAAGCGCCTGCGCCTGAAGAAAGCTTCGCCGGGCTGGGCAGCCAGGCGGCGGACTTTGCCCAGGTGGTGCCCGGTAAAGTCTTCAGCTTTCCCGAGGACCACGGCCCCCATGACGGCTATCGCATCGAATGGTGGTACCTCACCGCCAACCTCAAGGATGCCGAGGGCAATGCCTACGGCGTGCAATGGACACTGTTTCGCAACGCCCTCAAGGCCGGGCCGACGCTCCCGGGCTGGCACGACTCGACGATCTGGCTCGGCCACGCCGCCGTCACCTCGGCCACCCGCCATTACGCCGCCGAACGCTATGCCCGGGGCGGCGTGGGCCAGGCGGGCGCCCAGGCAGCGCCGTTCAATGCCTGGATCGATGACTGGAATTTCGCCACCCGCCCCGGTGCAACCAGCCCCCTGGCGGACATGCAGTTGAAGGCTGCCGGCGAGCATTTCAACTACGACCTGCACCTGACCTCCAGCCGCCCGCTGGTGCTCCAGGGCGATAACGGCTACAGCCGCAAGTCCGACCAGGGCCAGGCGTCGTACTACTACAGCCAGCCGTTTTTTCAGGCGGATGGACGCGTGACCATCGATGGAAAATCTTACCAAGTCACCGGCACCGCCTGGCTCGATCGCGAATGGAGCAGCCAGCCCCTGACCGCCAGCCAGACTGGCTGGGACTGGTTCTCCCTGCACCTGGACAGCGGCGAGCAGCTGATGCTGTTTCGGGTGCGGCAGACAGACGGACCGTCCTACCTGACCGGCACCTGGATCGACAAAGAGGGCCACACACAGACCCTGCACAACCAGGATATTCAACTGACGCCGCTGGGCACGACCGCGATCGATGGGCGCAGTATTCCCACCCAGTGGTCATTGAAAATCCCGGGCAAACATCTGGATATCAGTACGGAAGCGGTCAACCCAAAAGCCTGGATGAACCTGAGCATTCCTTACTGGGAAGGGCCGGTGAAATTTCACGGTGGGGTGGGGTACCTGGAGATGACGGGGTATTGAGTCCGATGCTTTTTGTAGGCCTTGATTACCTGCCAGGTAGGTGATTTCCCAAATGTAATTTCAGCCGTCCCAGGCTTGTGTCCGGGCTGTGTCAGCCTGCTTATATTCCTGCGCCATCTTCATTACATCAGGGATGTAAGTGATGGCGCAGGGATACATCAATGACCGCACCACGGACTACCTCAGTTTGAAGTCCCGGCTATTGGCTGGGTCCAGCCGGAATCTCAACTGCGAGGCGCGGCGCGATTTGGCACGAGCCTGAAAACCAATAAATCGCTGAAGAAAGTGCTGGGTATTTCCACCAAGAGTTATCTGCACAAGAGTGAAATCGTGGGCTACACGCAGCGGGTTCGCAGCATTGCCGAGACGTCGAGGTTTTTGGGCAAGGGGACGTATGTGGGGTTGGCGTTGGATGTGGGTGTGGCGGGGTTGGAGATCAAGGAAGCATGCATGGCGGGGCGGGGGGCGATGTGTAGGCGGGCGAAGTATGTGGAGGGTGGGAAGTTGGTGGGTGGGGTGGGTGGGGCCGCGGGTGGAGGGGTATTGGGCGCAAAGGTGGCGCGTGGTTTGTGTAAATTAGTTTTGGGTATCGCTACCAAAGGAAAAGGTGAACTCGCTTGCGGGATTATTGGCGGTGCTGCGGGAGGGTATACCGGTGGAACCGTGGGAGGAGCGTTAGGAGAAATGGCCGGCGACTTATTCTATGAGGGCGAGGGCGCATGACTATTTCGTTGTACGGATTTAGCGTGATTTTATTGGGGGGATGGCCATTTATTTTTTTGGGTTTGAAGCTATTCGTCGAGTACAGAAAACTGGATGAACTGGAAAGCTACTTCATCGATAACGTTTTGGTCCGTGACAACAAACGGTTTTGGGGCAGAAACAAACTGATCGACAGATACAAGCGTTTGAGTCTGATTGTCGACTTTCTTTCACTGCCCAAGCTGCACATCAGAAGAGGAGACGTGACGGCGGCAGAGCTGGCGTCTGTTCCTCTGTCTCTCAAGCGCTGGGTGCTGTGGCCGTATCGTTTTGGAATGGTTGGATTTGTAGGTTCAGCGCTTTGGTACGTCTGGATGAAATGGTAGTTTTTTAAGAAAATACTGTACATGCGTACAGCATTATCCTACAGTCCATCCCAGGTGACCGGATGTCACCGGTTACCTGAGCTTCAATTTTTTAACTATGGATGGATAAAAAATGAAATCTAAAAAAGCCTTTGTATTGGGCGCGGCCATGATGGCTGCCAGCTTCGTTTCGGCCTTTGCCCTGGCCGAGCAATACCCTTCGACCGTCAGCCCACAGGCGGTCACGCCTGCATCGGGCTTCGACCTCAAGCCCGGCGGTACCCTTCAAGCCCAGCCGCTTTCCGAAGAACTCGCGAAGAAATTCAAGGACGCCCTGGCTGCGGGTACAACCCCGGTGCTCAAACCGGCCACCAGCAAAGCCGGCATCACTGAAACCGTGGTCAGCGAACCGAAGAAGCCCAGCCAGGGCAAGCTGAAAGCGGCCGCCGCCGATTTCGTTCCGCTGTTCCCGACCCTGGACATCAACACCCTCTACACCATCAGTGAAGTGCAGACCGGCCAGGAATTTCCCTACCACTTCAACCTGCCCCACAGCGCTCGCGTACTGGTGCAGTTGATCGGCCAGAGTGCGGGCGCCGATATGTCGTTGAGCCTGTTCCGGGATGACGGCCAAGGTGGCGATCCGGTGCTGCTGGCGACTTCCGATAACCCAGGCAATGCCGACGAATACATCAGCGGCATCCTGCCGGCGGGTGATTACTACTGGTACATGGTGGCGAACACGGCGAATAACGCGCAGTTCAGTTTTGGCGTAGCCGCAGACACCAACGTGGACGCCTATGAACCCAACGACACCGCGCAGACTGCCTTTGTGCTGCCGGATGCGCTGAACCAGGTGGTCGGTAACCTCGACAACGCCAATGATGTTGACTACTTCGACTTCAAGTCGGTGCGTGGCCAGAATGTCGCCCTGGCCCTGAAAGAGGACCGCGAAGGCACGCGTAACCAGTGGATCCTCGATCGTTTCGACGGCAGCAACTGGGTTGCCGTCCCGGCCGGTACCAGCGTGAGCCTGTCGGGCGCAGCGGGCTTTACCGCCAAGGTGCGGGTGCGAGCCAACACCGCAGTGACGCAGGACCCAACTGCGCACTACAAGTTGACGCTGGGTTCCTTCCCACGTCTGAACAGCAACAGTGTGACCGGTGACAACATCGTCAGGATTCCGTTCTCGATGTCTTCGACCGCCACTCAGACCGCACGCCTGTTGAACTGGAGCACCCAGTGGTCGGATACCACTGGCGTACCATTGCCGGGCATCACCCCGGTGCTGCGGGTCGACAAGCGTTTCTATGACATCAACTATCACTGGGTTGATTACAAGGCCACGACCAACAGCGCCGGCGCATCTTCCGCGACAGCCACGCTGGGTACTTGCAACGGTGACTACCGCGCCATCTTCAACGACAGCAGCACCGGCGTGTCCTACAAGTGGGACACCACCTTCAACGAAGGCGGCTGGCGCATCGAGCTGGATGAGTTCCCCGGTGTTGGCGTAGGCGGCAGTAACGTGCAGTACGTCAGCCTGGGCCACATCTGCACCCAGACCATCGTTCACTGATGAGGTTGTTCAAGTAAGGCAAGGGGCAGTCCGCAAGGGCTGCCCCTTTTTGCGTTATTGCGCCAATGCCTGCTTGAGTGGCAAGCGTGCCATGCCTGTGTTGGTCAGCGAGCCCAGGTACAGCCAGTCGCCATACTCGCGGGCGGTGGTGATGGGCGAGTAATTACCGCTGCTGCCGTCCTGCAGGTTGGCGATCACCTTGCCGTTCACATCCAGCCCCAGCACAAAGGCCTTACGCTCGATGGGCTTGGGCACCACGATCAAAGCCCGCACCATGATCTTGCGCATCAGCGGGTAGCCGGCAAAACCGTCGAGCAACGGGTTGCGTGGTGAATACAAGGCCACCCAGAAACGGTCCTGGCCGTTGAAGCTGAGGTTGTCTGGCAGGCCCGGCAAGTTGTCGATAAACAGGTCGTGGACGCCAGCCTTGTCACCCTTGAGCCAGTAGCGACTGATGCGGTAGGCGCCGGTTTCGTTGACCAGCACATACTCTTCGTTGGGCCCCAGGGCCACGCCATTGGCGAACTGCAACTGGTCCAGCAGCACATCGGTGTGGCCGTTGCTGAAGTCATAACGCAGCAACCGGCCATCGCCGCCGTGCTCGATCACCGCCTCGCCGTCTTCCCCGTAACCCCAGCGGCTGGACGCATCGCTGAAGTAGGCATAACGCCCGGCAGCGTCAATGGTGACGTCGTCGGTAAAGCCAAACGGCAGGCCGGCAGCGCTGGTGGCGAGGGTCGTGAGGTTGTGCTGGCTGTCGAGGGCAAGCAGGCCCTTGATTCCGTCGGCGATGATCAGGCGCCCGTCAGGGTGCAGGGCCAGGCCCAGCGGGCGGCCATGGGTGTTGGTGAGTTCTTCGAGGATATGGCTTTCGGGCGCGGTGCGGATGATGCGCCCGTCATGCAGTCCGGTGATGAGAAAACCTTTGGCATCCAGCAACAGAGCTTCTGGCCCGGCAATGTCCTGGGCGCCGGTTTTTTTTACAGCCTTGAGGCGTTGGTTTTCGGCGTAGGGCCCGTCCTTCATGGACGGCGCCTTTGGCGGCGACCAGTTGACCGGTTGAACCCTGGTGGGCATCAGCAGCAGGAAGGCGACGATGGCGATCAGGATCAGCAGGGCGACGTGATGAACTTTCCTTGGGCGGGCGCTCATGACGACTCCTGGTTGTCGGTGTGGATGGGTTCCCAATGCAGGGTGCCGAACAGGTAGTCCATCAGCGGCAGGACGATATTGAAGTTGCGTCCTTGCATGAGTTCGCGGCGGTGATGCAGGGCGTGCAGGTGGTGCATCTGGCGGATCCATGGCAGGCGGGCCACGGGGTGGTCGGGGGGCAGGTGTTCGCAGGCGTGGAAGAATTCATAGAGCAGGTAGCCGAGGATCATGCAGCCGGCGAACAGGCCGGCGACGTTGGGGTTGAGGTGTTTGAGCAGCCACCAGGCGGGCAGGGTGATGACCAGGCTGTGGAGCAGGATGAGCCAGGCGGGGAACAGGATGACGCGCCAGTCTCGCGGGCTGTCGTAGGTCATGTGGCCTGGGGTGAAGAAGCTGTGGTGGTCGCCGGTATGGCGGGCGTAGAACAGGCGGGCGAAGGGGTGTTTGTGGTGGCCCAGGTGGCGGTGGACGAGGTAGATGCACAGGTTGAAGAAGATCAGGGTGAGGGGGATGGTCAGCCATTCCAGGAGGTGGATTTGTTGGGTGGTGGACCAGAACAGGGTGATGCAGAGCAGGCCGTAGCCGAGGACGAAACCGGCGTGGAGCCATGGGTTGTAGTGGGGGGTGATGCTTGCGCGGTAGGCGGCGCGGAAGGCCTCGGTGGGGTGGGTCATTGGGGGGCGCTCGGTGTTGTTTTTGTTGGGGGGTGAGCTTAGTTGGGATTGGGGGGATTGCTTGGCTTCGCGGGCGGGGGGGCCTGTGATTCGTGTGTACATATCCGTTTCTTCGGTAACGGCGGCTTATGGTTCCGCTCTTACAGCGGGTCACTTTTGGCAAACGCCCCAAAAGTAACCAAAAGGTCTTTGCCCCACCACTCGGTGCCTCGCCTAGGCTCGGCATGCCCGCACTCCGGCCCGATTCCGCGGGCCGCCGCGACGGGCCATCCATGGCCCGGCGCGGCTAAATCGGCTTCCCTGCCGATTTACCCGCTCCACCGTGCCTACTTGCGGCCATCGTGGTTGACGGGGCCCGCAGATCAAAATCAAAAGCAAGAGCACAGCGGCCTCCCGGCCGGCTTGAGTGTTGAAGAGCAAAAGCAAAAAACAGAGCGAAAGCAGAGCTGCTTTTCTGTGGGAGCGGGCTTGCTCGCGAAAAACCTGAGAGCGCCGCGTTCATCCAGAATGCCCACGTCATCGTTAACGACCTTCGCGAGCAAGCCCGCTCCCACATTTTTGACCGTGCCCGCTTTAGATTTTGATTTTGCTTTTCAACACTCAAGCCGGCCGGGAGGCCGCTGTGCTCTGCTTTTGATCTGCTTTTGATCTTGATCTTAGGCGCCCCGTTAAACCACGCTGGCCGAACGCAGGCTTTGGAGCGTGGGTAACCTGGCAGGACGCCAGGTTAGCCGTCCTGGGCCAGGGATGGCCCATGACGGCGGCCCACGGTCCAAAGCCGGAGTGAGGGCACACCGAGCCTAGGCGAGGTGCCGAGTGGTGGGGCAAGAGCGTTTTGCTTACTTTTGCGCTCTTCAAAAGTGAGCCGCTGTAAGAGCGGAACCAATATCAGCCATCACCCAAATAACGGATATACACCCCAACCCAGCCTACACCTGCGACAGCAACAACCCCTCAAACTCAACCTGAACCCGCGCCTGATCACAATGCGCCACATTAAACCGCATAAAATCCCGCAACCCCGGCTCATACCCAAACAACGCCCCCGGAGCCAACACCATCCCGCATTTCAACCCGGCCTCAGCCAGCCGCTCACCGTTAACCCCCGCCGGCAACCGCGCCCAGATAAACATCCCCCCCTCAAACCCCATCGGCAACTCACACCCACAACGCCGCAGCCACTGTTCAACCCGCCCCCCAGCCTCCAGCAGCCGCTGAACCATGCGCTTGCGATGCCTGGCATACCCGCCCTCACTCAACAGCCGATACACAATCTGCTCAAACAACTCCGACGTAATCCCGCCGCTCATCAACTTCATATTGGTCAGATTCGCCGCCAACTGCGGCGCCGCCACCACATAACTGACCCGCGCATTCGCCGTCAGCACCTTCGAAAACCCCGACAGATACGTCACCTGCTCCAACCCCGCCAACGTCGCCAAACGCGGCGGCGGGTTAGGGTGCAGATCCCCGTAAAGATCATCCTCAACAATATGGCAGCGATACTCCCGAGCCAGCTGCAACAACCGAAACGCCTGGCTCGGACTAAACGAATGCCCAGTCGGGTTATGCAACACACTGGTGGTCAGATACAGACTGGGACGATGCTCCGCCAGCAACTGCTCCAACGCGCCAAAATCAAACCCGTCAGGCCGGCGCGCAATCGTCACCACCTTGACCCCATGCAACGCCAGGTTCGCGTGGAAGTTGAAGTAACACGGCGCATCCAGCAACACCGTGTCCCCGGGCCGCGCCAGCAGGCGCATGAGCATGTCCAGGCCTTGCACGGTGTTGGGCGTGGTGATGATCTGCTCCACCAACACCGACAACCCTTCACCGTGCAGTTTCTGTTGCAACGCCTGGCGCAACGGCAGCAGGCCCGCCGGGGTGCCCAGCCCGGCGATGCGCAGCGTGGGAGCACGCACGGCGCTGCGCATTGCCTGGCGCAACACGTCGGAATCCAGCCAGTCTTCCGGCAGGTGGCCGCCGCCGGGGCGCAGGTCGCCGTGTGCCATGGCCAGGGGGCGGCGCAGTACGCTGAGCAGGTCCTGGGGCAGCAAGTCGACCCAGGTGCTGGACGACGGCTGCGCCAGGCTGCTGGCGACAAAGTGCCCGCGGCCCTGGCTGGAGGTCAGCAGGTGACGCCCGCGCAGGCGATCCAGTGCTTCATTTACGGTGAACTTTCCGACGCCCAGCAAGGCCCCCAACTCTCGCACCGACGGCAGTTTGCTGCCGGCCGCCAGCTCGCCTTGCTCAATCGCATGGGCCAGGGCATCGACAATCTGCTGCACCTTCGGCGCTCGGTCATGAAAGTGAATCGCAGGAATGGGCATCACACTGTCCTTAAGTTTGCCGCCAACTTTACCGGTAAAGTCTGCGCTTATTTCCGCAGAGTTTACCTGCCTGTGGCACGCCTTGCGCCCTAGACTGTAAACCTTCTTTCCTGCTGTGAACCCCACGCCATGGCCACCGCACTGACGCTGTCTTCGTTTTTGTATTTTCTGCTGTTGTGCACCACCCTGGCGTTCAGTCCCGGACCCATGACCTTGTTGTTGCTCAGCCTCGGCCTGAAAGACGGCCTGCGCCGCTCTTTGCCGGCACAGTTCGGCGCGAGTGTGTCCTACCTGATCTCGATCCTGATCTTTGCCGTGGGCTTTTCCGAACTGATCAAGGACTACCCGCTGATCACTCGAATCATTCAGGTGGTGGGCGTCGCCTACATCCTTTACCTGGCCTACAAGCAATGGACCAGCAGCGGGGTAACGATCACTACCCTCGACGCAACCCCGGAAAATGCCCGCAGCCTGTTCGGCAAAGGCCTGCTGACCGGGCTGTCGAATCCCAAGGCGATCATCCTGTTCAGCGCCGTATTCCCGCAGTTCGCCGCCATCGGCCAGGGCAGTGCGGCCGCCGACATCGCCATCCTCGGCCTGACTTTCCTGTTACTGCAATTTGCCAGCGGTTGCCTGTATTGCTACTTCGGCCAGCGCATCAAGCACGTGCTGGAAAACCCCAAGCGCCGGGTGCTGTTGCAACGGGCTACGGCGGTGCTGCTGCTGGGTGTGGCGCTGATGTTGGCCCGGGGTTTTTCCAACTGATGGTCAGCTTATGAGCGGTAGTGGCGATCTGCCGTTGCCCTGATAGACTTCGGGCAGTCATCCAGGATCAAGCCAGATCATGCCAGCCGCAGGAGGAAAGGGACTTTCGCTCGCCACACGCTTGTACAAGTCGCGCGTCCTGGGATTGACCCTCGGGTTTGTCTGTGTGGCCGCCGCCATCTACCCGCTGGATAAACCCCTTTGGGTCTGGGGGGTGATGATCGCCAATGCCTTTATCTGGCCACATGTGGCGTTCCAATGGTCACGGCACTCGAAAAACTCCCTGCGTTCGGAACACCGCAACTTGTTGCTCGACTCGTTCTGTGGCGGGTTCTGGGTCGGCGCCATGCAGTTCAACCCGTTGCCCAGCGTGACCACCTTGTCGATGATGACCATGAACAACGTCGCCATCGGCGGCCCGCGCTTCATGCTCGCCGGCTGGGTGGCCCAGGCACTGGGGATCGGCGCCTCGCTGCTGGTGTTCACCCCGGCGGTGACGGCCCTCACCAGCGAAGTGCAGCTCTACGCCTGCCTGCCGATCCTGATGCTCTATCCCCTGGCCCTGGGTTGGATCTGCTACCGGCAAGCGATCACCCTGGCCCGGCACAAACGCGAGTTACTGGCCCTGAGCCGCACCGACAGCCTGTCGGGCCTGCTCAACCACGGCGCCTGGAAAGATCACCTGGAAATCGAGTTCCAGCGCTGTCGCCGCGACCAGCAGGGCGCCGCCATCGCGCTGATCGACATCGATCACTTCAAGACCATCAACGACACCTACGGCCACGTCACCGGCGATATCGTGCTGCGCCAGTTGAGCAAAGTGCTGCGCCAGAACCTGCGGGTCACCGACCTGGCCGGGCGTTATGGCGGCGATGAGTTCTGCGTGATCCTGCCGGACATGCCCCTGAACCGCGCCACCGAAGTGATGGATGCGCTGCGTGACCGCTTCAACTCCCTGGCCTACGCACAGGACCCGACCTTGCGCGCCAGCCTGAGTATCGGTCTGGCGCCGTACCGACCGGCCCACGGCGACGCCACCAGTTGGCTGAACGATGCCGACCAGGCCTTGTACGAGGCCAAGAGCAGCGGGCGCAACCGGGTCAGTTCGGTGCAGGGAAGTTGGCTGAGGTCGATCTGAGGATCAACAAATTGTTTTTTGTCAGGTAGGGTGGAGCGCTCCCTCCCAACAAAAAACAAGGATCGGTTCATGCTCTTCAACTTCCCGCGTACCTTGCTGGCAGCCACCCTGGCGCTGTCGTTCGCCATGCCGGCGTTCAGCGCCGAACCTCACAAACAGATCCAGGCCGATTCCGAGCAGTACAAGGCCGATGCTTTGAAACTGCTGGAGCGCCTGGTGAATATCGATTCGGGCTCCGGCTACGAGCCGGGCCTGACCCAAGTGCGTGACATCGCCGTCGACGAGCTCAAGCAACTGGGTTTCAGCATCCAGTTGGTGCCGGATGCTGCGGCCCATAACAGCCATGTCGTCGCCACCCTCAAAGGCACCGGCAAGGCCAGGATCCTGCTGATGGCCCACATGGATACGGTGTTCAAGGAAGGCTCGGCGGCCGCGCGGCCGTTCCACATCAAGGACGGCCGCGCCTATGGTCCGGGCGTGATGGATGACAAGGGCGGCATCGTCGCCGGCATCTACGCCTTGAAAGTCCTGAAAAACCAGGGCTTCAAGGACTACGCGCAAATCACCTTCCTGCTGGACGCCAGCGAAGAAACCGGCACCGATGGCGCGTCCGAGCTGATCCGCAACACCGCCAAGGGCCACGACGTGACCCTCAACCTGGAACCGGGTCGGCCGGCGGATGGCCTGGTGGTGTGGCGCAAAGGCAGCGCCACTGCGGTGGTCGAGGTCAAGGGCAAGGCCGCCCACGCCGGCGTGGCTCCGGAACTTGGGCGCAATGCGGCGATGGAAGCGGCGCACCAGATCCTGCAACTGGGCAAACTGGGGGATGCCGAGAAGAAGACCACCATCAACTTTACCGTGATCAACGCCGGCGACCGGGTCAACGTGATCCCGGACCAGGCCACCGCCAAGGCAGACGTGCGGGCGGCGTTGCCGGAAGAGTTTGACCGGATCGAGAAAGACCTGGCGCGAGTCTCGGCCAACAAGCTGATCCCCGAGACTGAAGTGACCACCAGCCTGCACCGTGGATTGCCGCCGATGCCGCAGACGCCGGAGTCGGACAAGCTGGTGGCGATTGCCCAGGGGATTTATGGCGAGCTGGGACGCAAGCTGACCATTGAAGGCAGCGGCGGGGCGGCGGATGCCAGCTTGTCGGCGGGTGTGGGTACGCCGACCCTGGACGGGTTCGGGATTGTCGGGGGCAATATTCACACGCCGGAGGAATATGCCGAGGTGGAGAGTGTGGCGCCGCGGATTTATCTGCTGAGCCGGATGATTATGGAGCTTTCCAAGCGCTGACTTAAAAACGCCCCACCTCTAAATGTGGGAGGGGGCTTGTGTGGGAGCGGGCTTGCTCGCGAATGCGGTCTAGCAGTCGACATCTGCTTATCTGGTACACCGCTTTCGCGAGCAAGCCCGCTCCCACACAAGCCCGCTCCCACATTGGTTTTGTGGTGTTAGTTGGATCAGGTTGCAGGCACCACTTCCCGGGTCTTCTCCCGGCCCAACACCAAACTGCACAACGCCGGCAGGAACAGCAACGTCAACACCGTCCCCACCAGCACCCCGCCAATCAGCACATACGCCAGCGACGACCAGAACACCGACAACGTCAGCGGAATAAACGCCAACGCCGCCGCCAGCGCGGTCAGGATCACCGGCCGTGCCCGGCGCACCGTGGCCTCGATGATGGCTTCGCGAATCACCATGCCCTGGTCCTGGTTCTGCCGAATCTGGTCGGTAAAGATCAGCGTGTTGCGCATCAGGATCCCGCCAATCCCGATCAGCCCCAATATCGCGTTGAACCCGAACGGCTGGTTGAACAGCAGCAACGTTGGCACCGCCCCGATCAGCCCCAGTGGCGCGGTGGCGAACACCATGAACATCACCCCGAACGAACGCACCTGGAACATGATCACGGTCAACGTCAGCAGGATCATGATCGGGAACAGCGCCGCCAGGGCGACGTTGGCCTTGGCGCTTTCTTCCACCGGGCCGCCGATGACGATCTGATACCCGGCCGGCAGCTTGGCGATCAGGGGTTGCAGGTCCTTGTACACCGCCATTTCCACATCCGGCGGCTGGGTGCCGTCGACGATGTCGGCGCGCACTTCCACGGTCAGCGCACGGTTGCGGCGCTTGAGGATCGGCTCTTCCATCACCGCCTGGAAATGCCCGACCTGGGCCAATGGCACCGACACGCCGGCGCTGTTGGTCAGGGTCATGTTGTCCAGGTTGCCGAGGTCTTCGCGCTGGCTGCCCTGGGAGCGGGCGACCACTGAAACGGTGCGATTGCCTTCGCGCACTTCGGTAATCGGGTTGCCGCTGAGCAACGCGTTGAGCTGGGACTTCACCCCGTCGGGGGTAAAGCCCAGCAGGCGCAGGCGGTCCTGGTCCAGCACCAGGCGATAGCTGCTGGCGCGCTCGCCCCAGTCGAGGAAGCTGTCGCGGGTGAGGGTGTTGGCGGCGACCACTTGGCGCACGTCTTCAGACAGGCTGCGCAGTACATTCAGGTCGGGGCCGGACACGCGAAATACCACCGGGAACGGCACCGGCGGGCCGAATACCAACTGGGTGACCCGCACCCGCGCCGATGGAAATTCGCCTGCCGCGATGCGTTCAGCCATGCGTTTTTTCAGGGTGTCCCGGGCGTGGGCGTCGGCGGTCTGCACGATCAGCTTGGCAAAGGCCGGGTCCGGCAACTCGGGGTTCAGCGACAGGAAAAACCGTGGCGCGCCACCACCAACGTAGGTGTCGACCATCACGGTTTGTGGCTCCTCCATCAGTGCCTTTTCCACCTGCGCCGCCACTGCTTCGGTGCTTTTGAAGGCGCTGCCCGGCGGCATGTACACCTCAAGAATCAGCTCGGAGCGGTCGGAGTTGGGGAAGAACTGCTTCTTCACCACGCCCATGCCCAGGCCACAGAGCACAAAGGCCGCCACCACCAACCCGGTCACCAGCCAGCGTCTGCGCACGCAAGCGTCCACCAGGCGGCGCAGTTTCTGGTAATAACGTCCGGCGTAAATTGCATCGTGGCCGCCGGCAACCGGCTGGATGTGCGGCAACAGCTTGACCCCCAGGTACGGCGTGAACACCACCGCCACCAGCCACGAGGCAATCAGCGCAAAGCCGACGATCCAGAAAATATTCCCGGCATATTCCCCGGCGCCCGAGCGGGCGAAACCCACCGGCAGGAAGCCGATAATCGTCACCAGCGTGCCCGTGAGCATCGGCGCGGCGGTGGAGCTCCAGGCAAACGTAGCCGCGTGGATCCGGTCAAAACCCTCTTCGAGTTTGACCACCATCATCTCGATCGCAATGATCGCGTCGTCCACCAGCAGGCCGAGGGAAATGATCAGCGCGCCCAGGGTCACCCGGTCGAACTCGCGGCCGGTCATCAGCATGATCACAAACACGATCGACAAGGTCAGCGGCACCGCAGCCGCCACCACCAGCCCAACCCGGAACCCCAGGGCCAGCAGGCTGATGACCATTACCACCGCCAGGGCGACGAAGAACTTCAGCATGAACTCGTTGACCGCCAGGCTGATGTTTTTCGCCTGGTCGGAGACCTTGGCGAAGTTGACCCCAAGCGGCAGGTCGGCCTGGATTTTCGCTTCCTGGGCCTTGAGGGCCTTGTCCAGTTCCAGGCCGTTCCAGTGCTTCTCCATGATCACCCCGAGCATCAGCGACGGGTCGCCCTGATGGCGGATGCGGTAGCTGGGCGGGTCTTCATAGCCCCGGCTGACGGTGGCCACATCGGCGATGCGCAGCAGCTTGCCGTTGGCTTCCAGCGGGACGTTTTCGATCAGCGCCAGGCTGTCGAAAGCGCCATCGATGCGGATATAGGCGCGTGCCCCGGCCGTCTCGACAAAGCCTGAAGGCGCCACCGCGTTCTGGGCGGCGAGGGCGGCGAAGATCTGTTCGGGCTTGATGCCCAAGGTTGCCAGGCGCTCATAGGAAAACTCGACAAAGATCCGCTGTGCCTGCTCGCCAAGAATATTGACCTTCTTCACCCCCGGCAGATTGAGCAAGCCCTGGCGCATGTCTTCGGCCATCTGTACCAATTGCCGGTGCGGCAGGTGTTCGGCCTCCAGCGCGTAGAGGGAAAAGTACACGTCGGAGTATTCATCGTTGAAGAACGGCCCGATCACGCCCTTGGGCAACTTCGCGGCTTCGTCACTGAGTTTCTTGCGGGTCTGGTAGAACAGGTCCTGGATTTCGCTGGGGCGTGTGGACTCCAGGTACGTCATGCGCATCGAGACAAAACCCGGCTGGGCGATAGTTTCGACGCGGTCGTAGTAGTCCAGCTCCTGCAGGCGTTTTTCCAGGCGGTCGGCCACTTGTTCCTGCATCTCCTGGGCGGTGGCGCCGGGCCAGGCGGCGGTGATGGTCATGACTTTGACGGTGAACGAAGGGTCTTCGGCGCGCCCCAGTTTGCCAAAGGCGAAGACCCCGGCGGCGAGGATCGCGATGATCAGGAACAGCGTGACCGCGCGGTGCTTGACCGCCAGTTCGGAGAGGTTGATCCCGCGCATTATCAGTGTTCCTGCTGACGGTTGAGGGCCAATACTTGGGCCGGCAACAGGCGTACGGCGTCGCCGCTGTGCAGCAGATGCGCGCCAAGGGCGACGACGACTTGGCCGGGGCTCACGCCGCTGTCCAGCAAGGCGTCTTCCTGGCCGAGACTGGCAACGTTGACCGGGGCGAAGCTGACTTTGTCGTCGGCGCCGATCACCCACACGCCGGTGCCTTTGCCGGCATCCTGCAGTGCGCCGATGGGCACGCGGGTCTGTTGGGCCTGGCCGTCGCCTTGCAGGCGCACGGTGATGGTCGAGCCGAGGGCGAAGCGGTCGACGGGGCCGTGCAATACATAGCGTGCACGGTAGGTGCGGGTGGTCGGGTCGGCACTGGCGGACAGCTCGCGCAAAGTGGCTGTCACTGCCTGTTCGGGGGCGCCGAAGGGGAAGGCCAGGGCTTTTTGCGCAGCCTGGTCGCGCTGGTTTTCCGGCAGGTTGACGATGGCTTCCCGGGCGCCGTCGTGGGCCAGGCGCGCCACCACTTGCCCCTCGGCCACCACTTGGCCGCGGTCCACCCGCACGTCGGTGATAATGCCGTCGCTATCGGCCTTCAGCACCGAGTAGGTGCGGCGATTTTCGATCTGGCTGGCATCGGATTGCGCCGAGGCCAGCTCGGCTTCAGCCACCCGAAGGTTGGTGGCGGACTGGTCGAAAATCTGCCGCGACACGGCGCCGGTATTGGCCAGGCGCTGGTAGCGGGATTCGTCATCCCGGCGCTGACGCAGTTGCGCCTGGGCCGCATTGACGCGGTTTTTGGCCGAGCGCAGGGCCAGTTCGAAGTCGCCGATATCCAGCACCAGCAAGGTGTCGCCACGGCTGACGTGCTGGCCGGGATCCACCTTGCGCTCGATCACTTTGCCGCTGACGCGAAATCCCAGGTCACTTTCCGTGCGTGCGGCCACTACGCCGGTGTAGGCGCTTTGCTGGCTGCCGGCGGCTTCGACCTTGGCTGCGAGTACCGGGCGGGGCAGGGGCGTTTCGGCGACGGGGTCGGCCTTGTTGTTGCAGCCACTGAGTACCGCTAACAGGGCCAGGGGCGTGAGAAGACGCAAGGGGAGAGGGTTCATGTCGGGCTCCGTGGGGGCGGGGTGAGCTAAAAATTACATGCGTAATATTTGTCGCCATATTATGGCTGAAATATATATTAATCCAGCCCCTGCACAGACCCCATGTCGGATGCGCCGGTCGGCGCCTGCGGCGTCGTCATGCCATATCGCTTCGCGCGAACTCCTCCCCAAGAAAATCAATCAGGCTTCGTACCGAAGGCAGCAACCCTCGGCGCGACGGAAATACGGCGTGCACGATGCCGGTCCTCGGCGCCCAGCCGGGAATCAGGTTCACCATCCGTCCCGCGGCGATTTCCTCACGCACCACCACGCTGGGCAGGTGGGCGACACCCACCCCAGCACACACCGCATGCCGCAGCGCCAGCAAATCATCGGTGATCATCCGCGGAGCATGCCGGATGACCGCACTGGCGCCGTTCTCTCCAAACAACTCCCACTGATATTCCCGTTGCGCCGATCCCCAGTACACACTCGGCAACCCGTTCAAGTCCCCCGGCAACGGCGGCGTTGACAGGCGTGACACAAATGCCGGGCTGCCCACCAGGCATTGGGTGCTGTTGCCCAGCACCTTCATCACCAAGTCAGTGTCTTCCAGTGGCGGAAAGCGAATGCGCAGGGCGATGTCGAAGCCTTCGTGAATCACATCCACTCGGCGGTTGGTGCTTTCAAGGTGCAGTTCCACCAGCGGGTACTTGAGCATGTAGCGGGTCAGCATCGGCCCGACCCAGGAGTTGAGAAGGGCCGTAGGGCAACTCAAGCGCACAATGCCCTGGGGTTCGGAGCGGTTGCGCTCGATCACCTCGGCGGCGGCTTCCGCTTCCACGCGCATGGCCAGGCAGCGCTGGTAATAGGCCTGGCCGATTTCGGTGAGGGAGCAGTGGCGGCTGGTGCGGTTGATCAAGCGTACGCCCAGGCGCTCTTCCAACTGGCTGATACGCCGGCTGAGCTTGGACTTGGGGATGTCCAGCGCCCGGCCTGCCGCTGCAAAGCCTCGATGCTCGACCACTTGGGTGAAGTAATAGAGGGTGTTCAGGTCTTCCACTATCGTTCTCCAAATAGAACGCTAAAGGTCATTTTTGCCATCTAGCCCTGCAAAGGTAACGGATTTAAGGTTGATCCATGCACTGCTTTCACCCATTTGGAGACGCACCATGAAAAATATCATCGGTATCTACACCAGCCCACGAGGCCATTGGGTGGGCGACGGCTTTCCCGTTCGCACGCTGTTTTCCTACGACACCATGGGCAAACACATCAGCCCCTTCTTGCTGCTGGACCACGCCGGGCCTGCCGATTTCACCCCGACTGATAAACGCCGCGGAGTCGGCCAGCACCCCCATCGCGGCTTCGAAACCGTGACCATCGTCTACAAGGGCGAAGTCGAACACCGGGATTCCACCGGTGCCGGCGGTACCATTGGCCCGGGCGATGTGCAATGGATGACTGCGGCCAAGGGCATCCTTCATGAAGAGTTCCACTCCGAGGCCTTTGCCCGCAGTGGCGGCGCCCTGGAAATGGTGCAGTTGTGGGTGAATCTGCCGGCCAAGGACAAAATGACCGACGCCGGTTACCAGACCATCCTCGACGGTGATATTCCGGCGCTGCCCCTGGCCGATAACGCCGGCAGCCTGCGACTGATCGCGGGTGAGTTTGGCGGAGCCAAAGGCCCGGCCCGTACCTTCACGCCCATCGACGTGTGGGACGTGCGGCTCAACGCTGGCAAGGCGGTGACCCTCGACCTGCACGCCGGACGCAACACGGCGCTGGTGGTACTCAAGGGCACTGTGCAGGTCAATGGCCTGGAACTGGTGCGCGAAGGGCAGTTGGCGTTGTTCGAGCGTGACGGTGATCAACTCGCGCTGGAGTCGAACAATGACGCCATGTTCCTGCTGCTCAGTGGCGAGCCTATCGACGAGCCCATCGTCGGCCACGGTCCGTTCGTGATGAACACCGAGCAGGAAATCCACCAGGCCTTTGCCGACTTCCAGTCCGGTCAATTCGGCCAGATGCACACCTGATACACCCCGCAAAACCAACCCCCGACAGCCAGGCCGGTTTACCGGCCAAGGATGGCTGTTGCCCATAGAAAAGAGGAAAAGCCCATGACTACTGCTGCTCCGGCCAACTTTAACGGTCACAAACCCGTCATCGACGCCAGCGACACGGCAATGTTGTTGATCGACCATCAAAGTGGCCTGTTCCAGATCGTCAAGGACATGGACGTGCCGCAGTTGCGCGCCAATGCCATCGCCCTGGCCCGCGCCGCGACGCTATTGAATATCCCGGTGATCACCACCGCCTCGGTGCCGCAGGGCCCCAACGGCCCGCTGATCCCCGAGATCCAGCAGGCGGCACCCCATGCCCAATACGTGGCCCGCAAAGGTGAAATCAACGCTTGGGACAACCCCGAGTTTCACGCGGCGGTCAAAGCCACTGGCAAGAAAACCCTGGTGATCGCCGGCACCCTCACCAGCGTATGCCTGGCGTTTCCCTCCATCAGCGCGGTGTATGAAGGCTACAAAGTGTTCGCCGTGGTCGATGCCTCGGGCAACCACTCCAAATTGGCGACGGACCTCACCATTGCCCGGTTGTCCCAGGCCGGCGTGGTGCCAATCGACATCATGGCAACCCTCTCCGAACTGCAAGGCTCATGGAACCGTCCGGATGCCGAGCAGTGGGCTCAGGTCTACACCCAGGCCATGCCGCATTACCAGTTGCTGATCGAAAGCTACCTCAAGGCCCAGCAAGTGGCGACCGAACACGAAGTTCTGGATTCCCAGCGCTGAGTGCCACTGAGACTCACCCTTTAATCGACGAAAGAGGACTACTCATGACGACTCAATACAAACGCCTGGACAAGGACAACGCCGCCGTTCTGCTGGTTGATCATCAGGCTGGCCTGTTGTCCCTGGTGCGTGACATCGAACCGGACAGGTTCAAGAACAACGTGTTGGCCCTGGCCGACCTGGCCAAGTACTTCAAGCTGCCGACCATCCTTACCACCAGCTTTGAAACCGGCCCCAACGGCCCGCTGGTGCCGGAACTCAAGGCGCTGTTCCCGGATGCCCCGTACATCGCCCGTCCGGGCCAGATCAATGCCTGGGACAACGAGGATTTCGTCAAGGCGATCAAGGCCACTGGCAAGAAGCAACTGATCATCGCGGGTGTGGTGACTGAGGTGTGTGTCGCGTTCCCGGCCTTGTCGGCCCTGGCGGAAGGGTTTGAGGTGTTCGTGGTCACGGACGCTTCCGGCACGTTCAACGAGATCACTCGCCAGTCGGCCTGGGACCGGATGTCAGCCAATGGCGCGCAACTGATGACCTGGTTCGGCCTGGCCTGTGAGTTGCATCGTGACTGGCGCAACGATGTCGAAGGCCTGGGTGCTTTGTTCGCCAATCACATCCCGGATTACCGCAATCTGTTTACCAGCTACAACGCGTTGACCGGCGCTAAATAAGCCTTGGATTCACTGCGGGCCAAGCACTTGGCCCGTAGTGTTTAATTGTCTTGCCAGTGGAACAGTAAGAGCTATTTTTGCCGTCTAGCGCCAGATTGGTATCAGATTTAAGGTGTATCCATTATTGGAGACACTATGAAAAACATCATCGGCATCTACACCAGCCCGCGCGCCCATTGGGTCGGCGACGGCTTTCCGGTTCGCACGCTGTTTTCCTACGACACCATGGGCAAGCAGATCAGCCCGTTCCTGTTGCTGGATCACGCGGGGCCTGCGGCATTCACCCCGACCGAGCAACGGCGCGGCGTGGGCCAGCATCCTCATCGCGGCTTTGAAACCGTGACCATCGTCTACAAGGGCGAAGTCGAGCACCGCGATTCCACCGGAGCCGGCGGCACCATTGGCCCGGGCGATGTGCAATGGATGACCGCAGCCAAGGGCATCATTCACGAGGAGTTTCACTCCGAGGCGTTCGCCCGCAGCGGTGGCGCCCTGGAAATGGTCCAGTTGTGGGTCAACCTGCCGGCCAAGGACAAAATGACCGACGCCGGTTACCAGACCATTCTCGATGGCGATATCCCGACGCTGCCCCTGGCCGACAACGCCGGCAGCCTGCGCCTGATCGCGGGCGAGTTTGACGGGGTCAAGGGCCCGGCCCGAACTTTCACGCCGATCGACGTGTGGGACATGCGCCTCAACGCCGGCCGTTCGGTGACGCTGGACCTGCACGCCGGGCGCAACACCGCGCTGGTGGTATTGCGCGGCACGCTGCGGATCAACGGCACTGAGGTGGCGCGGGAAGGACAGTTGGCATTGTTTGAGCGCGACGGCACGCAACTGCGCCTTGAGTCCAGCGACGATGCCATGGTGTTGTTGCTCAGCGGCGAACCGATCGACGAGCCCATCGTCGGCCACGGCCCGTTCGTGATGAACACCGAGCAGGAAATCCACCAAGCGTTTGCTGACTATCAGTCCGGGCAATTCGGGCAGATGCAGCGCTAGGGCGCTATACCCTCCAAAGGCATTTCATGCGATCTTCATGGCATTCGCCCTGGAGTCGCCTGAATGCCCTCATTTATCTCCGATCACCCGATGTTCTGTGCCTTGGCGCTGGTGCTGATCGACATCGCCGTATGGCGCCTGATCTCTGCCGATATCGCCAATTGGAAGCTGGCGGCGCGGCTGGTGATCTTTGCGGTGTTCAGCGCCGTGCTGTTCAACGAAGGCATGAACCCGATGCAGGTCGCGCCGTTTGGCGACAACGTGGCGCTGCATTTGGCGGCGACGGCGTTTCAGATCGGTTGGTGGTTGTTTGCGGCGCGCACCCTCACGGTATTGCTTGGCGCGGTGATGATGCAGCGGGTCGGCCATACCGGGCGGCTGTTGCAGGACCTGGTGGGCGCGGTGATCTTTCTGATCGCGATCATCGCGGCCATGGCCTACGTGCTCGACCTGCCGGTCAAGGGCGTGCTGGCCACTTCCGGTGCGGTGGCGATCATCGTCGGCCTGGCGTTGCAAAGCACCTTGAGCGACGTGTTTTCCGGGATTGTCCTCAACACCACCAAGCCCTACCAACTGGATGACTGGATCTCCATCGACGGCATCGAGGGCCGGGTGATCGACATCGACTGGCGCGCCACTCAATTGCAAACCTCCCAGGGCAGCCTGGCGGTGGTGCCCAATTCGTTGGCGGCCAAGGCCAAGATCATCAACTTCTCGCGCCCGGCGGATATGTTTGGTTTGTCGGTCAGCCTGCAGGTCAGCCCCCATGCGCGGCCGCAAACCGTGCTGGATGCGCTGGAGCGGGCGATGCAGGGGTGTCGGCCGTTGTTGGCCAAGCCGGCGCCGAGTGTGGCGTTCAAGACCTCGGCCAGTGGTGGGGTGGAGTATGAGATCAGTGGGTTTGTGCCGGCGATGGCGCTCAAGCGTGAGGTGCGTAACCAGCTTTATGATTTGGCGTTTCGGCATTTGCAGGCGGCGGGGGTGAGTTTGTTGTCGGCAGCCGAGAGTAATGCGCCGGTGGCGGTTTCCAGGGCTCGGGCGTTGTTGGAGAGTTCGTTGATTTTCTCGACGTTGAGGCAGGAGGAGAAGGAGACGTTCAGCCAGAACATGACGCTGCAGACCTTTCGCGCCGGGGAGATGATTTTGCCGGCGGGGGAGGTGAGTGATCACCTGTTTATCATTGAGTCCGGGGTGATTTCGGTGATGTTGACCAAGGCGGGGCACAAGTTTGAAGCCGGGCGGATGGGGCCGGGGGAGGTAATTGGTGAGGCCGGGATTTTGTCGGAGCAGGGTGTGCCTGCGGACTTTTCGGCGAAGACGTTTTGTACGTTGTATCGGATTGAGAAGGAGTATCTGAAGCCTTGTCTGGATGCTCGGCATGACATCAGTGAGGCTATGAAAAGTTTGTTGGATTTCAGGTTGCATGCGGCTCAGAGTTTGACGCAGGAGGCGCCTGTGGTGCCGGTTAAGAAGGGGCTTATGCAGTGGCTGCGGAGTCGGGCCTGAAGGTGTACATATCCGTTGCTGCGGTAACGGCCACCTATGGTTCCGCTCTTACAGCGGGTCACTTTTGGCAAACGCCCTGTACGGACCGGACACATGGTTGACGGGTGTGCGGGGACATGGTGGACACTTTTCGGCGAGCTAACTTTGCCGGAAAACCATCATGCCCTGGAACACGAGAGATGCCATGAGCCTGAAAGAAGAGTTTGTCGCCTTGGCGCGGCAACCCGGCAGTAATAAACGAGAACTGTGTCGACGATTCGGTATCAGCCCCCAAACGGCGTACAAGTGGCTCGATCGCTACGAGACGCAAGGCCGGTCGGGGCTGCAAGAGAAGTCCCGCAAACCTGTCACCAGCCCCAAGCTGACCAACACCACTCTAGAGACGGCGGTCATAGCGCTCAGGCAAGAGCATCCAGCGTGGGGTGGGCGCACGATCAGCAGCATTTTGAAAAAACAAATCGCTCCCAGCACCGTTACTAATGTTCTGCACCGACACGGGCTAATTCAGCCTGCTCAGAAGGAACAAGCGGCAAAGTTGAGATTTGAACACGATGCGCCTAACGATCTTTGGCAGATGGACTTCAAAGGGCATTTCCCGACGCAACAAGGCCGATGCCATCCCCTGACCCTGCTGGACGACCACTGGCGATTCAGGCCTGTGATAACGAGCGTGGGACCACGGTGAAAGAGAAAATGATCGAAGTGTTCCAGCGCTTCGGATTACCGGCTCGCATCAACGTCGATAACGGCCCGCCCTGGGGCTCGCCACGCAACCCTGGCGAAATCACAGAGCTGAGTATCTGGTTGATTCGCTTAGGAATTCGGATCAGCTTTAGCCGTCCTTACCACCCCCAAACCAATGGAAAGATTGAGCGTTTCCATCGGTCACTCAAGGCCGAAGTGCTTGATGGGCGTCAGTTTTCCACGATCAAGGAAGCTCAAACAGCATTTGATCAATGGCGTGAGGTTTATAACTTGCAACGGCCTCATCAAGCGTTGGACTACAAGGTGCCGATGGACCGGTATCGAGCCAGCCCATGGGCTTATCCGCAGCAGTTATCGGAGTTTGAATACGGACCGGACGACGTATTGGCCAAGGCTTATCACAGCCGATTCCGCTTTCAGAAACGCTATTTCAGCATCGCTAAGGGTCTGGCTGGGCATCACCTCGCCATACGTCCTAATCCTGAAAGTGATGGGCTTTTTGATGTCTACTTTTGCCATCACTTCCTACGAACAATCGACGTGAGCAAGCCAGACTATGGTCCATAATGTGTCAACCATGTCCCCGCACATGTGTCCACCATGTGTCCGGTCCGTACACAAACGCCCCAAAAGTAACCAAAAGGTCTTTGCCCCACCACTCGGTGCCTCGCCTAGGCTCGGCATGCCCGCACTCCGGCCCGGTTCCGCGGGCCGCCGCGACGGGCCATCCATGGCCCGGCGCGGCTAAATCGGCTTCCCTGCCGATTTACCCGCTCCACCGTGCCTACTTGCGGCCATCGTGGTTGACGGGGCCCGCAGATCAAAATCAAAAGCAAGAGCACAGCGGCCTACCGGCCGGCTTGAGTGTTAAAAGCCAGATCAAAAGCCAAAGCGAAAACAGATCTGCTTTTCTGTGGGAGCGGGCTTGCTCGCGAAAAATCTGAGAGCGCCGCGTTCATCCAGAATGCCCGCGTCATCGTTAACGACCTTCGCGAGCAAGCCCGCTCCCACATTTGGACCGTGCCCGCTTTAGATTTTGATTTTGCTCTTCAACACTCAAGCCGGCCGGGAGGCCGCTGTGCTTTTGCTTTTGATCTTGATTTTGATCTTAGGCGCCCCGTTAAACCACGCTGGCCGAACGCAGGCTTTGGAGCGTGGGTAACCTGGCAGGACGCCAGGTTAGCCGTCCTGGGCCAGGGATGGCCCATGACGGCGGCCCACGGTCCAAAGCCGGAGTGAGGGCACTCCGAGCCTAGGCGAGGAGCCGAGTGGTGGGGCAAGAGCGTTTTGCTTACTTTTGCGCTCTTCAAAAGTGAGCCGCTGTAAGAGCGGAACCATAAGCGGCCGTTACCGCAGCAACGGATATGTCCACCACCCCCGCCACCCCCGATCAAACACCCCTTGCGACCCCCCAATTTCTTTGCTAGCTTCTTACAAAATGTTAACGATAACATTTGCTCTAAAAATAAAAACAAAACAGAGATCCCTACCATGAAAATGCTTCCGAAAACCCTGTGTTTATTGGCTCTGAACATCAGTCTTGGCACTTCTGGCCTGGCACTAGCCGACACCAAACCCGCCCCCATCCGCATCGGCGCGTCCTTCCAGGAAATCAACAACCCTTACTTCGTCACCATGAAAGACGCCCTGCAGGAAGCCGGGGCGACCATCGGTGCGCAGTTGATCATCACCGACGCCCGCCACGACGTGTCCAAACAGGTCAGCGACGTCGAAGACATGCTGCAAAAGGGCATCGACATCCTGCTGATCAACCCCACCGACTCGGTCGGCGTGCAATCAGCCGTCAAATCCGCCCACGCCGCCGGTGTAGTCGTGGTCGCCGTCGACGCCCAGGCCGAAGGCCCATTGGACTCCTTCGTCGGCTCGAAAAACTTCGACGCCGGCTTCCAGGCCTGCGAATACCTGGCCAAAAACATCGGCGACAAAGGCAATATCGCCATCCTCGACGGCATCGCCGTCGTACCGATCCTGGAACGCGTCCGCGGTTGCAAAGAAGCCGTGGCCAAGCACCCGGACATCAAGATCGTGAGCATCCAGAACGGCAAGCAGGAACGTGACCAGGCGCTGACCGTCACCGAAAACATGCTGCAGGCCCAGCCCACCCTCAAGGGCATTTTCAGCGTCAATGACAACGGCTCCCTCGGCGCACTCTCGGCCATCGAAGCCAGTGGCCTGGACGTCAAACTGGTGAGCGTCGACGGCGCACCGGAAGCGATCAAGGCCATCCAGAAACCCGGCAGCAAATTCATCGCCACCTCCGCGCAATACCCCCGTGACCAGATCCGCCTGGCCCTGGGCATCGCCCTGGCCAAGAAGTGGGGCTCGCAAGTGCCGGCCACAATCCCGGTGGACATCACCCTGATCGACCAGGACAAGGCCAAGGATTTCAGTTGGTAAAACACCCAGGCCCCACGCCAGGCGTGGGGCACAGGTCATCCATCTGAATGCGAGGTCGGCGGTATGAGCAGTCTTCTGAAGCTGGAAAACATCTGTAAGCGCTACCCGGGGGTGCAAGCCCTCAAGGCGATCAACCTGGAAGTGCAGCGGGGCGAGATTCATGCCTTGCTCGGGGAAAATGGCGCGGGCAAATCGACCCTGATGAAGATCCTTGGCGGGGTCGAGCACCAGGACGAAGGGCAGATCCTGATCGACGGCGAGGCCCGGCAGTTTGCGACCTACCGTGATGCGATTGCCGCCGGTATCGGCATCGTGTTCCAGGAATTCAGCCTGATTCCCTACCTCACGGCGGTGGAAAATATCTTCCTCGGCCATGAGCTGAGCAACCGTTTTGGCCTGTTGCGCAAACGCGAAATGGTCGAGGCCAGCGAGGCGTTGTTCAAGCGCCTCGGCGTCAGCATTGACCTGCAATGCGCGGTCAAGCACCTGAGTGTGGCCGAGCAGCAGTTCGTCGAGATCGCCAAGGCCCTGGCCCTGGATGCGCGTTTGCTGGTGCTCGATGAACCCACCGCCACCCTCACGCCCAGCGAGGCCGAGCTGCTGTTCGAGATCATGCGTGAGCTCAAGCGCCAGGGCGTGGCGGTGATTTTTATCTCTCACCACCTGGAGGAGATTTTCCAGGTGTGCGACCGCATCAGCGTGCTGCGCGACGGTGGCAATGTGGGCGTCACCGATGTGGCCGACAGTGATATCGACCGCCTGGTGGAAATGATGGTCGGCCGCCGCCTGGAGTGCAGTTTTCCGGCCAAGCCCACCAGCGAACGCGGGCCGCTGTTGCTGGAGGTCAAGGACATCCAGTTGGTGCGCAACGGCCCCCATAACCACTTTGAATTGCACAAGGGCGAGATTCTCGGCTTTGCCGGCCTGGTGGGTTCCGGGCGTACCGAATTGGCGCTGGGCATGATGGGCGCGCTGCCGTCGGTGAGCAAAGACGTGTGGCTGCGCGGCGAAAAAATCACCCTCGACGACCCGGCCCAGGCCTTGGCCCATGGCATCGGCCTGCTGCCGGAAAGTCGCAAGACCGAAGGCCTGATCACCGACTTCAGCATTCGCGAAAACATCTCCCTCAACAACCTGCCCAAATACCAGAACGTCAGCGGCCTGATCGACAAGGACAAGGAATGTGCCAGCGTTGAAGCGCTGATGCGCCAGCTGTCGATCAAGGCCCCCAGCGGCGAGAGCCGGGTGTTCAACCTCAGCGGCGGCAACCAGCAGAAAGTCGTGATTGCCCGCTGGATCAACCATCACTGCGACGTGCTGGTATTCGACGAACCCACCCGTGGCATCGACGTCGGCGCCAAGGCACAGATCTACGCGCTGATGCGCAGCCTCACCGAACAAGGCTACGCAATCATCATGATTTCCTCGGAACTGCCGGAAGTCATCGGCATGTGCGACCGCGTCGCCGTGTTCCACAAGGGCGCCATCGTCAAGGTACTGGAAGCGTCTGCCGTCAATCCTCAAGAGGTCATGCGCCATGCAACAGGGGGCTCAAGTGAATACGTCCATTAATGCCGTGACGCCTGGCCGGCTGCGCCTGAACCTGGCGCGGATGATTCGCTCACCGGCGTTTTATCCCTTTGTCGGGCTGCTGGTGGTGACGTTGGTGATGATCTTCGCCAGCGACAATTTCCTCACCGCCAACAACCTGTCGAATATTGCGCGCCAGGTTTCGATCAACGCGATTATCGCGGTGGGCATGACCTGCGTGATTCTCACCGGCGGCATCGATTTGTCGGTGGGGCCGGTGATGGCCTTGTCCGGCACCCTGACCGCTGGCTTGATGGTCGCCGGCTTGCCGCCGGGCCTGGCGATTGGCGCCGGGATGCTGGTCGGCGTGGCCTTCGGCATCGGCAACGGCTTGTTTGTCGCCTACCTGCACATGCCGCCGATCATCGTCACCCTGGCGACCATGGGCATCGCCCGCGGGTTCGGCCTGATGTACACCGATGGCTACCCGATTTCCGGGTTGCCGGAGTGGTTTGGCTTCTTTGGCCGCGAAAGCCTGTTCGGTATTTCGGTGCCGATCCTGATCATGCTGGTGACGTACCTGGCGGCTTATGTGCTGCTGCAACACACCCGCATCGGTCGCTATATCTACGCGATTGGCGGCAACGAGGAAGCGGTGCGCCTGTCCGGCGTGCGGGCGGCGCGCTTCAAGTTGCTGGTGTATGGCATCAGCGGTTTCACCGCCGCGATTGCCGGGCTGGTGCTGACCTCGCGCTTGATGAGCGGCCAGCCGAATGCCGGGGTGTCGTTTGAGCTCGACGCGATTGCCGCCGTGGTCCTGGGCGGCGCCTCGATTGCCGGCGGGCGCGGGGTGATTGTCGGCACCTTGCTCGGCGCCATGCTGCTGGGGGTGTTGAACAACGGCTTGAACATGCTCGGGGTCTCGCCCTACGTCCAGAGTGTGATCAAGGGCGGGATCATTTTGCTGGCGATCTTTATCAGCCGTCAGCGCCACAAGTAAACCGGTTATCTCCACGCGGCCATGGTGGCCGCGATGGGTTCTCTCATGCTCAAGAAAGGTCCGCACATCATGGAAAAGCACAACCAAATGCAAGCCGTCGTCTGCCACGGCCCGAAAGACTACCGCCTGGAACGCATCAGCAAACCCCAGGCGCGGGTCAATGAACTGGTGATCCGCATCGCCGCCTGTGGCATCTGCGCCAGTGACTGCAAATGCCACTCCGGCGCTGCGATGTTCTGGGGCGGCGACAACCCGTGGGTCAAGGCGCCGGTGGTGCCGGGGCACGAGTTCTTTGGCTACGTGGTGGAAGCGGGCGAGGGCGCCGAGGAGCACTTTGAGGTGAAGGTCGGCGACAAGGTGATCGCCGAGCAGATCGTACCGTGTGGCAAGTGCCGTTTCTGCAAGTCCGGCAAGTACTGGATGTGCGAGGTGCACAACATCTTCGGCTTCCAGCGTGAAGTGGCCGAAGGCGGCATGGCCCAGTACATGCGCATCCCGAAGACCGCCATTGTGCACAAGATTCCGGAGTCGGTGTCCCTGGAAGATTCGGCGCTGATCGAGCCGATGTCCTGCGCAATTCACACCGTCAACCGCGGTGAGATTCAGCTGGATGACGTGTTGGTGATTGCTGGTGCCGGCACCCTGGGCCTGTGCATGGTGCAGGTGGCGGCGCTAAAAACACCGAAGAAACTGGTGGTGATCGACATGGTCGACGAGCGCCTGGAACTGGCGAAGCAGTACGGTGCCGACGTGGTAATCAACCCGTCCCGGGACAATGCCCGCGAGATCATCAATGGCCTGACCGACAACTACGGCTGCGATGTGTACATCGAAACCACCGGCGTACCGGCGGGCGTGACCCAAGGCCTGGATCTGATTCGCAAGCTCGGGCGGTTTGTCGAGTTCAGTGTGTTTGGCGCCGAAACCAGCGCCGACTGGTCGATCATCGGCGACCGCAAGGAACTGGACGTCCGTGGCGCGCACCTGGGGCCGTATTGCTACCCGGTGGCCATCGACCTGTTCGAGCGCGGCCTGGTGACCTCCAAGGGCATCGTGACCCATGACTTCGGGCTGGATAACTGGGCCGAGGCGTTTGAACTGGCCAATTCGACCAAGTCGATCAAGGTGCTGCTGAAGCCGGTGGTCTGAGATGAACTACGTAATGGGTGTGGACATCGGCACGCAGAGCACCAAGGCGCTGCTGGTGGATGCGGACGGCTTGATCATCGCCCAGCACAGCCAGGGGTATCGCGTGGATACCCCGAAAGTGCGCTGGGCCGAGCAGTGGCCGCAGGTCTGGCTGGATGCGGTCGAGGCCTGCGTCGCCCAGTGCATGGCCAAGGCCGGCGTAGGGAAAGCGCAGGTCAAGGCGCTGTGCATCAGCAGCCTGTATGGCGGCTCCGGAATTGCTGTGGACGAGCAGATCACGCCGCTGCACCCGTGCCTGATCTGGATGGACCGGCGCGCGGGCGAGCAAGTGGAGTGGGTGCGCGAGCATGTGGACCTGGAGCGGCTGTTTGCGGTCACCGGCAACTCGGTGGACAGCTACTACGGCTTCACCAAGATGCTCTGGCTCAAGCAACACCAGCCGCAGGTGTGGGCCAACACCCGCTACCTGCTGCCGCCCAACAGTTACATCAACTGGTGCCTGACCGGTGAGTTGGCGGTGGACCACAGCAGCGCCGGCAATATCGGCGGGGTCTACGATGTGGCCCGGCGTGACTGGTCGGCCGAGATGTTGGCGGCGCTGGAGATTCCCCTGGCGATGATGCCGGAGCGTCTGCTGTATTCCGGTGAAGTGGTCGGCGGTTTGCTCGAGGAATGGGCGCAGCGATTGGGCCTGCAGACGGGCACTCCGATCCTGGCCGGAGGCGTGGACGCGGCCATGGCCACATTGGCGGCCGGAGTGACGCGGCCGGGCAATCACGTGGCGATGATCGGCACCAGCATGTGTTGGGGTTATCTCAATCAGCAGGTGGACGCGCGCCATGGCCTGGTGAGCATGCCCCACGTCTATAACGGCCATCAGGACCTGTACATCTTCGGCGGTGCGATTACCGCCGGGGCGTCGGTGAGCTGGTTTCGCGAGCAGTTCTGCCAGGCCGAAGAGCAACAGGCCAGGGAGACCGGCCAGGACAGTTTGTGGCTGCTGGAGCAGAGCGCCGCGAAGATCCCGGCGGGCAGTGAAGGCCTGTTGTTCCTGCCGTACCTCATGGGCGAACGCAGCCCGGTGTGGGATGACCGGGCCAGCGGCAGCTTTGTCGGGCTGAACCTCTATCACAGCCGCATCCACTTGTACCGCGCGGTGCTTGAAGGGGTGAGTTTTGCCCTGCGGCACAATATCGAAGCGGGCACCCGTGGGGCGCATTCCCTTGATCCACGGTTGATTGTGGTGGGTGGGGCGAGCCATTCGGATTTGTGGATGCAGATTATTGCGGACATCACCCATTACCAGGTCTACACCATCGTGCAAGAGGTGGAGGCAGCGCTGGGCGCGGCGTTGCTGGCGGCCCATGCGGTGGGGTTGGTGGATGATCGGCAGATGGAGAAGGGCTGGGTGCAGTTGGAGCTGCGGGCGGAGCCGGAGGCGGGGAATGTCGGGGTGTATGACCGGGCGTTTGTCAGCTATCTGGAGCTGTATCCGGCGCTGAAACCGGTGATGCACAGCCTGCAATTAAATTAAGCGAACACCGAGCCAAATGTGGGAGCGGGCTTGCTCGCGAATGCGGTGTATCAGTGCCAAATTGATTGCCTGACCCACCGCATTCGCGAGCAAGCCCGCTCCCACATTGGATCTCCATCGTTTTAGAGATCGTGAACCATGAACGCTACCTTCGACTTCACCCACCAGCGCATCCTCGTCACCGGCGCCAGCAGCGGCATCGGCCGGGAAATCGCCCTGCAATTGATCGCCAGCGGCGCCGAGGTTTTCGCCTTGGGCCGCGATGCCCACTCCCTGGCCCAACTCGGCTGCGAAACCCTGTGCCTGGACATCGCCAACAGCACCGCCCTGGACCTGGCCCTGCAAGGTTTGCCGCCGATGCACGGCCTGGTCAACTGCGCAGGTATCTCTCGCCTGGAACCGGCTGCCGCCATCAGCGCAGAAGCCTTCGATCAGGTGATGAACGTCAACGCCCGCGCCGCCGCCCAGGTCGCCAGCCGTATCGCCGCTGCAATGATTGAAGCCAGGATTCCCGGCAGCATCGTCAACGTCTCCAGCCAAGCCTCACTGGTGGCGCTGGACGATCACCTCGGCTACTGCGCCTCCAAGGCCGCACTGGACGCCATCACTCGGGTGCAATGCGCGGAATGGGGCCGCTTCGGGATCCGCGTCAACAGCGTCAACCCCACCGTGACCCTGACGCCCATGGCACAGATGGCCTGGTCGGCACCGGCCAAGCGCGACCCGGCATTGGCGGCGATCCCGCTGGGGCGGTTTGCTGAAACGGCGGAGGTGGCCCTGCCGGTGCTGTTCCTGCTGAGCGATGCCGCCAGCATGATCAGCGGTGTCAGCCTGCCGATCGATGGCGGCTACACCAGCCGCTAGCCGTTTTCCAGCTTGCCGGCGATTACCACTTTGTCCCGCGGCTTGTGCGGGTCTTCGAGGCGGTCCAGCAGCAGTCGCACTGCGCTGCTGCCGGCCAGTGACGCATCGTGGGCCACGCAGGCAATCGGCACGCCGAAGATATCGGCGAAGGGCAGGCGGTCGATGCCGCAGATGGTCAGGCTGTCGTGGGGGATGTTGTGCATGCGCAACGCGCGCAAGGCGCCGAGGGTGATCAACTGGTTGAAGCCCATGATCGCGTCCGGCGCCGAATGCTCGGCCAGGTAGTCGAGGGTGTGCAGGTAGGAGGGCATCAGCGTGTAGTCGCCGGCACACACTTCCACCTGCACCTGCGGGTGCTCGGCCAGGACTTCTTTCAGGCCCTTGAGGCGCTCCATGGTGATGCGCGAATGCTCCGGCCCGGTCAGCACCAGCAGGCGCTTGAGATTCGGGGTTTGCCGCACCAGGTACCGCGCCGCCTCGATGCCGCTGTGGTAGTTGTCCAGCACCACGCGGCTGAACGGGCTCTCGTGGATGGTGCGGTCAAGCAACACCACCGGGGTCTTGCCGTTGCCCAGGCGCTCCAGGTAGTCCGGCTGGTAGCTGGGTTCGTCGGAGACCGGTGACAGGATGATCCCCGCCACACGGTAGCCCAACAGGGTATCGACTGCCTTGCTTTCCAGTTCTTCCAGTTCGTCGGTGTCCACCAGCATGATGGTGTAGCCGTGCTTTTTCGCCTCGCGGGAAATCGCCTTGATCATCTCGCTGTAGAAGGGGTTGTCCACCGAAGCGGTGATCACGCCGATGATCAGGCTTTCGCTACGCTTTAGCCCGCGGGCGAAGGCGTTGGGCACGTAGTCCAGCTCCCGTGCCACCTCGAGGATCCGCGCCAGGGTGGCGGGCTTGACCAGGTCGGGTTTGCTCAGCGCACGGGACACCGTGATGGTGGTCATGTTGACCCGTTTGGCGATGTCGCTGATGGTGACGGATTTTTTCTTGTTCATCGGCAGGGGGAAACCAGGAGAAAACAACCTGAGGCTACCATGTGCACGGCTTCAAATCACCGGATCCCAGCGCTGCGACCAATCCTTTTCCGCCTCCACCACCGCCCGCAGCAAGGCCAGTGCCTGCTGCAAAACCGCCGAGTCGCGCTCGCGGGAATACACCAGGTACGTTGGAAAGCTGAACTCCGGCGCCTTGGGAACCCGCTCCATCACGCCGCTGTCCATGTAGCTCTGCACCACCCGCGTGCGGAAATACCCGGCGCCGCCATTCTCCAGGATGTACTGCAACGCCAACGGCCCGAGATTGAAACTCAGGGCGGCGCGGGCCTTGTCCGGCAGGGCCGCGTCGTGTTGCTGACGGAAGCCCTGGCCCCAGTCGATATACACGTAGGGCTCGGGCCGCGCCGCCAGTTGCACCAGGATCAGTTTTTCTTCCAGCACCTGCTCCACCTGCAACCCCGGCCAGTATTGCGGCTGAAACACCAGTGCAGCGTCCAGCACCCCCAGCTCCAGTTGGCGCAACAGGTACTCGCCTTCGCGAATCTCGGTGCGCAGGGCGTGACCGGGAATCTGTTCACGCAAGGCCTGGGCCCAGCCGAGCATCAACGGGTTGCACAGGCTGACTTCGCCACCGATGTGCAGCACGTTGCGGTAACCATCGGGCAATGGCAGGTCGCGGCGTGCGGCTTCCCAGGTTTGTACCAGCTGGTTGGCGTAGACCACGAAAGCTTCGCCGTCCGGGTCAGGCGGGCACCGGCGCGGTTGCGCACGAACAGGGTGCTGTTGAGCTGGCTTTCGAGGTTCTTGACGCGGGCGGTGATCGCTGTCTGGGTGACGTGCAGCTTCTCGGCCGCCGCGGCGAGGCTGCCGCAGCGGGTGATTTCGAGGAAGGTGCGTGCCAGTTCGATGTCCATGAAACCCCCTTGGATGATAGGAGGCATTGTAGGGGCTGATGATTGGAATACGGACAAAAAATGTGGGAGCGGGCTTGCTCGCGAAGGCGGTGTGTCAGTCACCGGATATCTTGACTGACACACCGCCTTCGCGAGCAAGCCCGCTCCCACAGTTTGATTG
This sequence comes from Pseudomonas sp. 32A, assembly GCF_052682255.1. NCBI lineage: Bacteria > Pseudomonadati > Pseudomonadota > Gammaproteobacteria > Pseudomonadales > Pseudomonadaceae > Pseudomonas > Pseudomonas sp. 32A. Next base: position 2,329,362 of record NZ_JBQYLY010000001.1, read on the forward strand.
CATTTCAGGTTGGGGTTTTGGGGGCTTGCAGGTGCTCGGTTGGAAAAGCCTTGGCATACGCCTGGCAAACCCTCAGCACCTGCTCATCCGCAAACCGCGCCCCCACCACATGCAACCCCACCGGCAACCCATTCGCGGCCAACCCGCACGGCACCGACGCCGCCGGTTGCTGGGTCAGGTTGAAGGGATAGGTAAACGGCGTCCACTCCATCCACTCCCCAAGGCCCGAACCCGGCGGCACGTTATGCCCGGCCTCGAACGCGGTGATCGGCATCATCGGCGAAACCAGCACATCGTAATGCTCATGGAATGCCGCCATGCGCGCCACGAGTGCAGCCCGTGCTTCCAGCGCCGCACTGTAGTTACTGAGGCTGATCTGCTCGCCCAGTCGGGCAATGCGCAGCAACCCCGGGTCCATCAGTTGCCGTTGCGCATCGCTTAACGGCCCGGCCAGGCGTGCCGCACCGGCAAACCACAGGGTATTGAACACCTCCAGCGGATCACTGAACCCCGGATCAATCTGCTCTACATGGGCACCCAACTGCACCAGGCCTTCGACCGCCTTGGCGACGACCCGGGCCACTTGCGGGTCCACGTCCACATAGCCGAAGTTCGGGCTATAGGCGATACGCAGGCCTTTCAAGTCGGCCCCGGCCTGCAGCCATGGCGTGGTGCGGGGCGCGCCGATCAAGCCGTCCCGCGCGTCAGGCTGGGCAATGGTTTGCAGCATCAGCACCGAGTCTTCCACGGTTCGGGTCATCGGCCCCAGGTGGGACAAAATGGTCATCGAACTGGCCGGCCATTGCGGCACATAACCGAAAGTCGGCTTGATGCCGAAGGTGCCGGTGAAGGCGCAAGGAATCCGGATCGAGCCACCGGCATCGCTACCCTGGTGCAGCACGCCCAGGTTCAACGCCGCCGCCGCACCGGCACCGCCGGACGAACCGCCCGCCGTCATGCGCGTGTCCCACGGGTTGCGGGTAATCCCATACAACGGATTATCCGTGACGCCTTTCCAGCCGAATTCCGGCGTGGTGGTCTTGCCCAGCAGCACCGCGCCGGCCTTGCGCATGAAGGCCGAGAAGGGCGCATCCACCTCCCACCGGCCCTCGGCGGAGGTGGTGCGCGAACCCTTGCGCGTCGGCATGCCGATGGTCTGCGTCAGGTCCTTGATGGATGACGGCACACCGTCCAGGGCCCCGCACGGCTGGCCCTTGAGCCAGCGCTGTTCCGAATCCCGCGCCGCCTTCAAGGCGCCTTCCGGGTCGACGTGGCAGTAGGCGTTGACCGCCGGGTTGTAGCGTTCGATCCGCAGCAGGGCGTCTTCGGTGACTTCCACTGGCGACAGGCTTTTATCCCGATAGAGAGCCAGCAGCTCAACAGCGGTCAGGTTGGCGATATCCGTCATGCCGCTTTCCCTCCTTGCGCCGCGTTGACCATGGCCCGCAGCAACACGGCGCAGCCCGCCGCCAGGTCATCCGGCGCGGCGTTTTCGATTTCGTTGTGGCTGATGCCGCCTTCGCAGGGCACAAAAATCATCCCGGCGGGGCCCAGTTCGGCGACGAAGATCGCGTCATGCCCGGCGCCGCTGACGATGTCCATATGGCTCAGGCCCAGGCTGCTTGCACCCTCGCGCACGGCGTTGACGCAGGCGGGGTTGAAGTCCAGCGGCGGGAAGTCGGCAGTAGGCGTCAGTTCAAAGCTCAGGCCGTGTTGCTCGGCCGTCGCTTCGATCACCTGGCGCACTTCGTCGACCATCGCTTGCAGCTTGTCGGCGTGCAGGTGGCGCAGGTCGATGGTCATGTGAACCTGGCCGGGAATCACGTTGCGTGAGCCGGGATGCAGGCTCAGGCAACCGACAGTGCCGCAGGCGTGGGGTTGTTGTTCGTGGGCGATGCGATTCACCGTGCTGACCACTTGCGCCGCGCCTACCAGGGCGTCCTTGCGCAGGTGCATCGGCGTCGGGCCGGCATGGGCTTCGACGCCGGTGAGGGTCAGGTCGAACCACTTCTGGCCCAGGCAGCCCATGACCACGCCGATGGTGGTGGCCTGGTCTTCCAGCACCGGGCCTTGTTCGATATGCGCCTCGAAATAGGCCCCCACCGGATGGCCCAGCACGGCGCGGGAACCGGCATAGCCGATGCGCCGCAATTCGGCGCCCACCGACAGGCCGTGCTCGTCCTGTTTGTCGAGGGTTTCCTGCAAGTCGAATTTACCGGCGAATACCCCGGAACCCATCATGCACGGCGGGAAACGCGAGCCTTCTTCGTTGGTCCACACCACCACTTCGATCGGTGCTTCAGTCTCTATATTCAAATCGTTAAGGGTGCGGATCACTTCCAGGCCGGCCATCACGCCGTAGCAGCCGTCGAACTTGCCGCCGGTAGGCTGGGTGTCGATATGGCTGCCGGTCATCACCGGCGCCAGTGCCGGATTACGCCCGGCGCGGCGGGCAAAGATATTGCCGATGGCGTCGACGCTGACGCTGCAGCCGGCCGCCTCGCACCATTGCACAAACAGGTCGCGGGCCTGGCGATCAAGGTCGGTGAGGGCCAGGCGGCATACGCCGCCCTTGGGTGTGGCGCCGAGGCGGGCGAGGTCCATCAGCGATTGCCACAGGCGCTCGCGGTTGATCAGCGGGGCGTTGCTCTGGAGCGGTTGCGCAAAACTATTCATCAGCAGTCTCCGGTCAGGCACTCAGGGCCAGGTAACGGTTCTTGATCGTCGGGTCGGCGCGGAAGGCTTCGGCACTGCCTTCGTACACCACGCGGCCTTGTTCGAGGACGTAATGGCGGTCGGCAAGCTTGTCGCAGACCATCAGGTTCTGTTCCACCAGCAGCACCGGCAGGCCGTCTTCCTTGACCTTGCGCAGGATCTTCACCAGCTCGTCGACGATCACCGGCGCGAGGCCTTCGGTGGGTTCGTCGAGGATCAGCAGCTTCGGATCGTTGAGCAGGGCGCGGGCGATGGCGAGCATCTGCTGCTCGCCGCCAGACAGTGCGTGGCCAGCGTTTTTGCGGCGCTCCTTGAGGCGCGGGAACATGCTGTACACGTCTTCCATCTGCCAGCGGCTGGTCTTGCGCACGGCAATGCGCAGGTTTTCCTCCACCGTGAGCAGGCGGAAAATCCCGCGGTTCTCCGGCACCAGCGCCAGGCCCTGGCGGGCGATTTCGAAGATTTTCTGCCCCACCAGTGGCTGGCCGTTGAAGTGAATCTGGCCCTGGCGCGGGCAGATAATCCCGAGGATGCTGCGCAGGGTGGTGGTCTTGCCGGCGCCGTTGCGCCCCAGCAGGGTCACCAGTTCGCCAGGGTTGACGGTCAGGGACACGCCTTCAAGGACATGGCTCTTGTCGTAGTAGGAATGGATATTGTCGACGGTCAGCATCAGGCGGCTTCTCCCAAATAGGCGGTGCGTACGCGCTCGTCGGCGCGCACGAATTCCGGTGTGCCTTCCACCAGGATCTGGCCGTGACTCATCACGGTGATGCGTTGGCTGATGGACATGACGATGCTCATGTTGTGCTCGATCAACAGCACGGTATGGTCGCGGCCGAGGTCGCTGATCAGTTGGGTCATGATCGGGATGTCGTCGATGCCCATGCCCGAGGTGGGTTCGTCGAGCATCAGCAGCTTGGGTTTGGAGCAGATCGACATGCCGACTTCCAGCACCCGCTGCTGGCCGTGGGACAACTCGCCGGCCAGGGTATCGGCGCGAGCGGTGAGTTGCAGGCGCTCCAGCACCTGATCGGCCATCTCCAGGTGTTCGCGCTTGCTGTCGACCCGGCGCCAGAAGTTCAGGGCGCGGGCACCGTCGCGGCCCTGGGCGGCCAGGCGCAGGTTCTCGCGCACGCTGAGGTTCTGGAACAGGCTGGTGAGTTGGAACGAACGGGCCATGCCCAGGCCGACGCGGCTGTGGGCCGGTTTGCGCATCAGGTTCTTGCCGTCGAAATGAATCGCCCCGGCGGTGGCCTGACGCTCGCCGGTCAGGCAGTGGAACAGGCTGGTCTTGCCGGCGCCATTGGGGCCGATGATGGTGTGGATGGTGCCGGCTTCGACCTTGAGGTTGACGCCGTTCACCGCGTGGAATGCGCCGTAGGCCAGTTCCAGGTTCTTGGTTTCCAACAGGATGCTCATGACAGCTTCTCCTTGCTCACAACGTCGGCCTTGCGGCTGCCGCGCACACGTTCGAACAGGGTCGAAAAGCCGCCCCACAAACCGCCGCGCATGAAGATCACCACCAGGATCAGAATCACCCCCAGCAGCATCAGCCAGCGCGGCCACAGGTCAGACAGGAAGTCCCCCAGCAGCACGATGGAACCGGCGCCCAGCAAGGAGCCGAACAGCGAACCGGTGCCGCCGACGATGGTCATGATCAGGATGTTCTCGGACATCGCCAGGTCGATGTTCGACAGCGGCACAAAGTGCAGCAGCATCGCGTACAGCGCCCCGGCAATTCCGGTCACGGCGCCGGACAGTACGAACACCAGGATCTTGAAGTGGCGGGTGTCGTAGCCGATGGCTGAGGCGCGGGTTTCGTTTTCGCGAATCGCCATCAGCGTGCTGCCGAATGGCGAGGCGATCACCCGGCGGGCGCCGATGAAGATCAGCAGGAACAGCACCGCGACAAACCCGTAGAACGCGCGAGCATCGGTCAGCGACAACAGCACCGTGTCACCGAGACGGATTTCCGGGCGCGGCACGCTGAGCAGGCCGTTGTCGCCGCCGGTCCAGTCGCTCAGGGTGTAGGCGACGAAGTAGGCCATCTGGCTGAAGGCCAGGGTCAGCATCACGAAGTAAATGCCGGTGCGGCGGATCGCCAGGGCGCCCACCAGGAAAGCCAGGAAACCACCGGCGACCGCAGCGCCCAGCAATGCGCTGAACAGGCCCAGTTGCAGGTGAATCATCAGCAACGCCGCGCAGTAGGCGCCGGCCCCGAAGAAGATGCCTTGGCCGAACGACAGCAGCCCCGTGTAACCCAGCAGCAGGTTGCAGGCGAGGGCGGCCATGGCAAAGATCAGGATCTCGGTGGCCAGGGTCGCCGAGGGCAAAATCAACGGTAAGCCGATCAACACCGCGAGCACCAACAGCAGCATATAGCGCGACTGGGTCTTGGCGAACGGCAGGGGATTTTTCTCGCTCATGTCAGGCTCTCCCGAACAGGCCGTAAGGACGTACCAGAATCACCACGGCCATCGCGCCGTAGATCATCAGGCTCGCGCCTTGAGGCCAGAGTGTGGTCATCAGGCTTTGCACCACGCCGACCAACAGGCCGCCCACCAGTGCGCCGCTGAACGAACCCATGCCGCCAATCACCACCACCACGAAGGCCACGCCGAGGATTTCCGGGCCGACAAAGGGCTGGGCGCCGCGCAACGGCGCGAACAGCACACCGGCAACGCCGGCCAGGGCCACGCCGAGGGCGAAGGTCATGGAGAACAGGCGGAAAATGTTGGTGCCCAGCAAGGATACGGTCTCGGTGCTTTCACTGCCGGCCCGCACCAGGGCGCCGAAGCGCGTGCGTTCCAGCAGCAGCCACAGGCCAAGGCCAACGAGGCCGGAGAACACGATCAGGAACAGGCGGTAGTAGGGGTAGACGAAATCGCCGATCACCAGCACCCCGCGCAGCAATTCCGGCACGGCGACGCTCTTGCCCACCGGGCCCCAGATCATCACGCTGGCTTCCTGGATGATCAGGGCGATCCCCAGGGTCACCAGAATCTGGAACATGTGCGGCAAGTGATAAATCCGCTGGATCAATAATCGCTCGATCACCCAGGCCAGTGCGGCCACCACCAGCGGCGCAATCAGCAGTGCCAGCCAGAAGCTGCCGGTGAGGCTGACGGCGGTGTAGCAGATGTAGGCGCCCAGCAAAAAGAACGCACCGTGGGCGAAGTTGACGAAGTTCAGCAAGCCGAAAATGATCGTCAAGCCGACCGCGATCAGGAAATAAATCATCCCAAGGCCCAGGCCGTTGAGAATCTGGAACAGGTAAAGATTAAGCATGCAGGAACCCTCGGCAGGCGGCCGCGTGAGCGGCCCTGCGCTGTGTCACCAGTAGATTTTCAGCGGATCAGCCGAGCACGCAGCCCGTGGCTTCCACTGGCGGGAACGACTGGCCGGAACTGAGCACCTTGGCCAGGTCGTCCTTGTCGGCCATGTCGCCTGCGGCCTTGCCCACCAGCAGGTAGTAGTCCTTGATCACCTGATGGTCGCCGGCGCGGATCGATTCCTTGCCGGTGGGGCCTTCGTAGCTCAGGCCCTGCATGGCCTTGGCCACGGTCGGCCCGTCGAAACTGCCGGTGGAGATGATGGTTTCGAGCATGACCTTGGTGCTGATGTAGTCAGCGGCCAGCGGGTAGGTGGGGTTGATGCCGTATTTGGCCTTGGTCAGTTTCACCAGGTCACGGTTGAGCGGAGTGTCGACCTGATGCCAGTACTGCGCGCCGAGGTACACACCTTCCAGTACGTCACTGCCCAGCTCCTGGAACTGATCCAGGCCGGCGGACCACACCAGCAGCACTTTCATGCGCTCCTTGATGCCGAAGTTCACCGCCTGGCGCAGGGTGTTGGACGACTGGCTGCCGAAGTTCAGCAGCACCAGCACGTCGGGTTTGGCGGCGATTGCGTTGGTCAGGTAGCCGGAGAATTCCTGTTCCTGCAGGGAGTGGTAGCTGTTGCCGGCGTGTTCCAGGCCATGCTCGGCCAGCACCGATTTGGCGCCTTCGAGCAGGGCTTCGCCGAACACGTATTGCGGGGTGATGGTGTACCAGCGCTTGGCGTCGGGCAGCAGCTTGATCAGCGGCACGAGGGTTTCGCGGATCGCACCGTAGGTGGGTACCGACCAGCGGAAGGTGGCACTGTTGCAGTCCTTGCCGGTGACTTCATCGGCGCCCACCGGGGTCATGAACACGCCACCGGCCTTGCTCACTTCCTTGGCCACCGCGAGTGCCGAAGACGACAGGGTGCAGCCCTGGAAAAAGCGTGCGCCGTCCTGCTGGATCGCTTCCTGGACCTTGCGCACGGCCTTGCCGGCGTTGCCTTCGGTGTCGATCACCTTGTAGTTCAGCGGGCGGCCGAGCAACTCGGGATGCTGTTCCACCGCGAGGCGTGAACCCATGTCGGCAAATTTGCCATAGCTGGCAAAGGCGCCAGACATGGACTTGAGGCCGTAAAAGGTAAAGGGCTCGGCGGCGAATGCAGAACGCACGCTCAGCGGGAGGCTGAGGGCGGCGGCTGCGGTGAGACTGGCTTTCAACAACGTACGACGCTGCATGGGGTGACTCCCTGGATTAGTTATTGGCAGGAGTGACAATGGCGATACGGTGGAGCACGGCCTGTGGGCAGGCCTTTTATTGGGGGTTGGGGCGTGTCAGTGGTTGTGATCGAACTCCAGTAGAAAGTGCGGGCTGACTTCACCTTCAAGGGCGGTCATGTGGTGTTCGGCGTCGCACATGTGTTCGTGCATCAGGCTGCGTACGGTGGCTTCGTCTTCGGCTCGGAAGGCGATCAGCAGTTGTTTGTGGTAGTCGAGGTTGGCGGCGTCGAATTGCTTGCGCTTGGGTTTGTAGGCTTTTTTCAGGACGACCAGGTCGCGCAGCAGGTCGTTGAGGAATTGCGCCATGAAGCTCAGCAGCGGGTTGGGGCAGGCCTTGGCCAGCAGGTTGTGGAATTCGAGTTCGGCGATGCGTTGTTCGCGTTGGCCGGCTTCGCTGTCTTCGGGGGCGCTGCAGAAATCGACGTTGTCCTGGAGGGCGCGATAGTCGTCTTCGCTCAGGCGGCCCAGCACGGAGACGGCGAGTTCGACTTCGATGACTTTGCGCAGTTGGTAGACCTGTTCGCCGTCCAGGTGCTGGAAGTGCAGGTAGTTGCGCAGGGCGCGGCTGGCGGGTTCGGTGCCGGCCTGGTTGAGGTAGGCCCCGCCGCTGGGGCCGGTGCGGGTGTTGACCAGGCCTTCGACTTCCAGCGCCTTGAGGGCTTCGCGGGCGGAGCCTTTGGAGCACTGGAAGCTTTCCATCAGTTCGCGTTCGGTGGGCAAACGGTCGCCGGGCTTGAGGGCATCGGTGACGATGGAGCGTTTGACCGACTCGACGATCACGTCGGAGAGTTTCTGGCGTTTGCGGCGCAATGGGCGGCTTAGCATGGTGGGTGATTGATCCTATTAATGCGCATTAATAGTACTTAATAGGGGTTTGGGGTGGGGCGTCAACGGAGGGGGTCGTTTTTGGTTTGGATGGGTCGTAAATGGTGGGGGTGTGTATATCCGTTGCTGCGGTAACGGCGGCTTATGGTTCCGCTCTTACAGCGGCTCACTTTTGAAGAGCGCAAAAGTAAGCAAAACGCTCTTGCCCCACCACTCGGCACCTCGCCTAGGCTCGGTGTGCCCTCACTCCGGCTTTGGACCGTGGGCCGCCGTCATGGGCCATCCCTGGCCCAGGACGGCTAACCTGGCGTCCTGCCAGGTTACCCACGCTCCAAAGCCTGCGTTCGGCCAGCGTGGTTTAACGGGGCGCCTAAGATCAAAATCAAGATCAAAAGCAAAAGCACAGCGGCCTCCCGGCCGGCTTGAGTGTTGAAGAGCAAAAGCCAAATCAAAAGCTAAAGCGGGCACGGTCAAAAATGTGGGAGCGGGCTTGCTCGCGAAGATCGTTAACGATGACGTGGGCATCCTGATTCAACGCGGCGCTCTCAGGTTTTTCGCGAGCAAGCCCGCTCCCACAGAAAAGCAGAGCTGTTTTCGCTCTGGCTTTTGATCTGGCTTTTAACACTCAAGCCGGCCGGGAGGCCGCTGTGCTTTTGCTTTTGATTTTGATCTGACTGCCCCAATAAGCCCGAGGCCGAACGCAGGTATTGCGGAGCGGGTAAACCGGCAGGACGCCGGTTTAGCCGCGCCGGGCCATGGATGGCCCGTCGCGGCGGCCCGCGGAGCAATGCCGGAGTGAGGGAACGCCGAGCCACAGCGAGGCGCCGACAGGCGGGGCAGAGCCCTTTGCTTACTTTGGGCTGGGCCGGCATTCCGGCTTTTCCAAAGTGAGCCGCTGTAAGAGCGGAACCATAAGCCGCCGTGACCGAAGAAACGGATATGTACACATGCATGGCGCAGTAATTGCGTCCCCCCCAACCCAACCCCCCAAAAAAAGGAGCAACCCCAATGCAACTACGCGCCTTGCGATATTTCCACGAGGTCGCCCGCTGCGCCTCCCTGCGTAAGGCAGCCGAACGTCTATACGTCACCCCAACCGCCGTCAGCCGCCAGATCGAACACCTGGAACACTTCTTCGGCGCCGCCCTGATTGAACGCGGCCCCCGCGGCATCCGCCTCACCGCCGAGGGCGAATGCCTGGCCGAACAAGTCACCTCAACCCTGCGCGGCCTCGACCAGGTACGCGAAGTCATCGCCAGCCGCCAAAGCCAGGTGGCCGGTAACATCAGCATCCATGTGTCAGAAAGTATCGTTTCCACCGTGCTCGCCCCGGTACTCGCCACCTTCTACCGCGCCCACCCCAAGGTCACTTTCAACATCGTAATCGCCAGTGCATCGGCCACCCTCGACGCCCTGTGCAGCGGTGAGGCAGACCTGGGCCTGGCGTTCTACCTGCAAGAACGCGCCGACGTCGAAGTCACCGCCCACTGCCAGCTGTGGCACCGGGTGCTGGTCAGCGCCGAACACCCCTTCGCCCAACGCGAAAGCATCGAATTGAGCGAACTGGAAGGCCAGCCCCTGGCGATTCCCGACTCGGCCTACGGCGTGCGCCAGGCCCTGGAAGTGGCCGCGAAAAAACGCGGCGTCACCCTCGAACCCGTGTTCACCACCAGCTCCCTGGAAGTGCAGAAAAGCCTGGCCCGGCAACGGGCAGCGGTGCTGATTTTGCCCCAGGTCGAGGCAGACGTACGGGACTTGGGCGACGGCCTGGTCGCCGTGCCGATCGCCGATGAAGACCTCGGCCGCATCCGCATCGACCTCTGCGTGTACCGCAACCGCCCCCGCTCGGTGGCGGTGCTCAAGTGCCAGGAAATGCTGGCGGGGGCGATGCAGCGTTGTTCGCTGAACTGAGCCTGAGCCTCAGAAGATGTTGATCGGCACATTGGCGACGAGGCGGAATTCATCGTAGCTGCCGTCAATCTGCCCGCCGCTGGCGCGGTGGTTGTAGACGATGGTGCGCAGTACGGTGTTTTTGAGGGTGCCGGACTGAATCACATAGGCCACCATCAAGCCGTTTTCGTTGTGCTTGGCACCATCCAGGCTGCGCACGTTGTAGCCGGTGTTGTGGCCGTTGCGGTCGCCGTCGTAATGGGTGCCGTCAATGTCCCAACCCTTGGCGTGCCACAGGCTGGCGGTGAGGCCGGGCACGCCGTAGGCGGCGAAGTCCAGGTCGTAGCGCAGTTGCCAGGATTTTTCGTTGGGGCCGTTGTAGTCCGAGTACAGCGAGTTGGCCATGTAGTTGCCGGTGGACTCCCACACGTAGTCGAAGTATTCATTGCCGAACACCTGCTGCCAGGCCAGGGTCAGGCTGTGGGCCAGGTGCGTGGCGGTGAAGGCCAGGCTGGCGGCGTTGTTGTCGATGTAGCCGAGGTTTTTGTCCCCCGAATCACTGGTGTGGTAGTAGTTGAAGGCGGTCTTTAAGGCGATGTCGCTTTTGTCGCCGATGCGGTGGGTCAGGCCGACGTAGGTCTGGTCCCACATGTCTTCGAAGCGCGACGCGTAGACGCTGGCTTCCAGCCCGTAACCCGGTTTGACCGTGGCGCCCAGGTAGCTGATGCGTGCGCCGCTGTAGGCGCGGTTGCCGAAGGTGGTGGTGAGCTTTTCGGCACCGGTGCCGGTGCGCGGAATCGCCCGCTCGAAGCTGCCGCCCTGCACCGAGAGCCAGTCGAATTCGTTGCTGAACAGGCCCACGCCCTGGAAGCTGGAGGGCAGGGCACGGTTGTCCTTGTAGCGCAGGATCGGGTTGTCAGTCATCAGCCGGCCCGCCTTGATCTCGGTGCTGGACAGGCGCAAACGCACGTCGCCCACGCCCAGGCGGCTCCAGGTTGGAATCGCATCGCCGTCGCCGTCTACCAGCACTCGGTCGCCACCATTGGCCACCTTGCCGTGCCCACGCTCAAGGTTGACCGCACTGAAGATTCCCGCATCCACGCCCACGCCAATCAGGCCCTGGGTGTAGCCGGAGCTGTACTTGAGCATGCTGGTCTGCACCCAGGTTTCGCGTACACGAGTGGGCTCGATGCCGCCGGGTTTCTTGATGCTCAGGCGGGTGGTGCGTTTGGTGTGCTGGTTGGAATAGTAATGGCGCAGGTTCAGGTCCAGGGTGCTGCCTTCGAGGAAGCCCGGTGCGCTGGCTTGAGCGTTCTCTTGGGCGAAAGCCTGGGTGCTGGAAGCCAGGGTGACGGCCAGCAAAAGACGTGGATACATGGTAAATCCCCATACAAATCAGACGTAAGGCGACCGTCCCGGCAGGCCCTCAGGCGCTGCCGATCGGTGGCGAAAAGACGCGGGACAGTGGGAAAAGGTGTTCAGCGAACCGAGGCTTCTGTGAGCCGGGTTTCGCGGGCCGGGCTGCCGGGCAGCGACGGGCGGGTTTCCTTGGCGAACCAGGCGGCCGTGAGGCATACCAGGTTGGCGATCAGCAGGTACCAGACCGGTGACATCGGATCGCCGGTGGTGCCGATCAGCCAGGTGATGATGATCTGCGCAGTGCCGCCAAACGCCGCCACACCGAAGGCGTAGACGATGGAGAAACCGGTGGAGCGTACGGATTTCGGGAAGCTTTCCACCAGTAGTACGATCAGCGCTGCGCCGCTCATGCCGTGCAGGCCCGAGAGCACCGCGAGGGTCAGCAGGAAGGTCGCCGGGCTTGGGTGCTCGGTCATCAGTTGCAGGGCCGGGAACAGAATCAACAGCAACACCACCCGCGGTGTCATCAGGATTACCCGGCGCCCGAAGCGGTCGCAGAGCATGCCGCCGGCCACCGCGCACACCGCCATGGCGGCGCCCGCCACCAGGGTCGAGAGCATGGAGATGCTGGTGGGCAGCTTCAGCTCGGTGAGGGCGAAGGTGGTCATGTAGTTGAGGAAGTACTGGGTGATGGTGCTGCCGGAAAGGATCAGCAACCCCAGTACCAAGGCCCGTCGGTGCTTGCCGCAAACTTCCCGCACCAGGTCGCCGGTGCTGGTCTGCTCGCCGTGGCCGTGGAAGGTTTCGGCGAGGTTGCGGCGGATGTAGATGCCGATCGGCAATACCAACAGGCCAAACACAAACGGCACGCGCCAGCCCCAGCTGTTGAGGTCTTCCGGGGACATGACTTTGGTCAGGGTGAAACCCACCAGCCCGGCCACCATGGCGGCCACGCCCTGGGCGACCACTTGCCAGCAGGCGTAGGTCCCGCGTTTGTGGGGCGGCGCCGCTTCGAGAATGTAGGTGGTGGCGGGGCCGGCTTCACCGCCCCAGGCCAGGCCCTGAATCATGCGGGTGAGCACCAGCAGGATCGGCGCCGCGATGCCGATGGTCTCGTAGCCCGGCAATATCGCGATGCTGCCGGTGCCCACGGCCATCATCACCAGGGTCAACAGCATCGCCGGCTTGCGCCCGACGCGGTCGGCGTAGGCGCCGATCAGCACCGCGCCCAGGGGCCTGACGATAAAGCCGATACCGAACGCGGTGACCGACAGCATCAAGCTGACGAAGGCGCTGTCGGACGGGAAAAACGTGTGGCCGATCATCACCGCAAAGGTTGCGTACACACCAAAGTCGAAAAACTCCACGGCGTTACCCAGGACCACGGCGAAGATGCTCTTTTTGCCGGCGTCCGGGGACGGTGTTTCGGGTGCGTGATCAGGATCGGATCGTGTCAATTGCTCAGTGTGCATACCAGCCCCTCGATTTTAGTTATAGGTCGTCCAAGCTCCGGCCGCGTAGGCCCGGAGCTGGCGTGTGGGTGGGCAGTTCTTACAGCGTCAAAGTCAGGAAGGATTCGGCCAGTGGTGGATTGCGCCACGCCAGCTCTCGTAGGTTTTAGCGATTTGCAGCAGCCATTGATCGGCGAAACGCGGGGCGATCATCTGCAAGCCGATAGGCATGCCATCGGCGGCGAAACCGCAGTTGATCGACAGCGCCGGTTGTTCGCCCATGTTCCAGGGCACCGTGAACACAATATGTTCGAACGGCAGTTGCGGGTTGTTGCTGGGTGAAGGCCACTCGGCCGGGAAGGCGTTGACCTGGTTGGTGGGGGACAGCACCAGGTCGAGTTCGGTGAACACCTGCGCGGCGCGGCGGCGCATCTCGAAGGTCTGGTTGAAACCCTTCACCGCTTGTACGCCGCTGACCTCGGCGCCTGGTGCGGCCCAGTCGCGGATGTACGGCAAGACCTTGTCGAACTGCTCGCTGCTCAACGCGGACAAGTCGCCCCACTGGCGGGCGCGCCAGAAATGGTCGAGGCCGTCGAGTTGGGCGCGGTCCATGATCGGCGGGATCAGCGTGACCTTGGCGCCATGGGCTTCGAACAGCCGCGCGGCTTGCTCCACGGCTTCGCACACGAAGCCTTCAGGCTGCATGCCCACGCCGGGCTCGAGCATCAGGCCGACCCGCAGGCCCTTGACCGACAACGGCTGGTTGCTCCACTGGGTGGTGAGTGGCGGCAGGCTGGTGGCGTCGCGGGCATCGGGGCGGGCCAGGTGTTGCATCAGCAGCACGCAGTCGTCGACGGTGCGGGTCATGGGCCCGGCGGCGCGGCCGGTGTAATACGGGTCGATGGGGATGCGTCCCAAGGTCGGCTTGAACCCCACCAGGCCGCACCAGGCGGCGGGCAGGCGCACCGAGCCACCGATGTCGGTGCCCACGTGCAGCGGGCCATAACCGGCGGCGGCCGCAGCGGCGGCACCGGAGCTGGAGCCGCCGGTGTTGTTGGCAGTATTCCACGGGTTGCGGGTGATGCCGTGGAAGCTCGACAGGCCGGAAGACAGCATGCCGAAATCCGGGTTGGTGGTCTTGGCCAGGATAATCGCGCCTGCTTCACGCATACGGGCTGCGGGCGGTGCGTCCCTGAGGGCCGGGGTCAGGCGGGTGGCGGCGCTGCCGAGGGGGATAGGCACGCCTTCAGTGGCGATCAATTCCTTGAGGGTCACCGGTACGCCGTCGAGGGCACCGTTGGGCTGGCCCTTGTTCCAGCGCTCGGTGGATGCCTGGGCCTGCTGGCGTACCTGTTGCGGGTCGAAGGCATAGAGCGCGTTGATCTGCGGCTCCCAGCGGTCGATATGGGCCAGGAGCTGGTCGTAGTAGTCGATGGGCGCGAGTTGCCGGCTGGCGAATTGCGCCAGCAGTTCGGCGGCTGTAAGGGTATGCAGGTCAGTCATCGAACGCTTCCTTGTGATGGGCCGGCTGGCTCATGGCGGGTTGCAGTAGGGACGACTATATAAACCCCGGTGTGACGCGGCCATCACAATCGGTGCAGTTCAGTGTTGCGTTTTTGTGTGCACTGAAACCCGAAGCGCAGCCTCTGGTTTATTTTAAAACCTCAGGCGCAGGCGCTTGAGGTTTTTGTCGTACGGATGGAGCGGTGATTGAAGAACGGCTCCTGTTGAGGTGGGCGGTTCTTTCGAGCGTGTGAAGTGTTCCAGGTGGTGAAATCGAAGCGAGTGACAGAGACTACGTTTTCCTGGATCAGCATGATGGGGGCTGGGTGGCTGCTATCTGAATAACGCGTGCTCAGGGTGACTTCCAGTGTGTCCTTGTCACGGTAGCCGCTAAGCAGGGGGAGAAGAGTGAAGGCATGGTCCACTCCTTCTGACTCGGTGGGCATGCCAACGAATACGACAATGCCTACGTACACCTTTCGATCGTTCAAGCTGAACATGCAAGGCGTGTACTTCTGGATGGATTCTCTGAGCAGGTATTTGAAAGGTGTGCCTTCAAGGATGTTCAGGGCGAGCCGGCAGTTCAGTTGCTCATCGGATTTCAACTTCAGCTCTTTTTTCTTCGCGTTGACATAAAGCCTTGCCCAGAGAGAAGGAATGACCAGGGTGGTCAAGCCGGTCTGCAGCCAGAAAACCCAAAGTGCGGCATTCTTTTCGTTGGCAATATCGAGTTGTACCAATAGGGCGCCAAGATAGCGGCCATAGTCTGTTGCAACCCCACGGCCTGCGACGTAAACCGCCTGTTGGGACAATGCCAGAATCAAGGCACTTGTCAGGCTGGCGACGACCAGGCAAACCAGTCCCAGTCGCGCAACCTGTAGATAGAGTAACTGCCCTTCAAAACGATGCAGCCGGCAGTAGTAGTAAGGATGCTTGATACACACCAGATAACCGCTGACCAGTAACGGAAAAATGATCAGCAGGCCCATGAATCATTGGCCTCCATTTTGCGGACTTGGCGAATTGCTTCTTTGTAGGCCTCGGATTCCATGACTTCTTCGGCGGAGACTGAAATACCCCATTCTCCCTCAATCCTCATGGTTCTTTTCGACTTGATGGCTTCCACCGTATCCAAGTCATCCTGAGTCGGCTTACCGGCAAACAACGAATACAATCCAAACATGGCGACGACCTCGAAAAGATGGAGTCGTTTTTATAGCAAGCGGCCTTGACCCCCGCCATTGATGGCCGGCATGCCAGCGTCGCCAGTTCCCGTAGGAAACGTCTCCATTCACTCCAACGGACTAAAACGTCGGCGGCGTAATCACCCAAATCACCACCGCATCCACCTTTCCGGGGTTGCCATACCGATGGGGCTCACTGCTGGAGAAGCTGAAACTGTCCCCTTCAGCCAGCTGAAAATGCCGCTCGCCCACCCATAACTCAAACGTCCCGCTCAACACATAACCCGCCTCTTCACCCTCATGGCTATAGCTCTGCTGGCTATAGGTGCCCGGTGGAAAGCGCGAGTGCAGCATCTCCAATTGATGATTGGGCAGGGGCGTCAGCAACTGGTCGACGATCCCGTCCTCATAGTGAATGCTCTGGCGATTGTTCCTGCGCACCACAAACCCTTCATCCTCCGGGGCCGGCGTGGTCTCGCTGGCAAAAAACCACTGGATCGTCACCCCCAGGCTGCGGGCGATGTTGAACAGGGCCGGGATCGACGGGTAGGCGAGGTTGCGTTCCAGTTGGCTGATATAGCCGGCCGTCAATTCGCTCATCTGCGCCAATTCGGTAAGCGTCATGCCCCGGGCCTTGCGCAAGCCACGGATGCGGGTGCCGAGAAACAGCTGTGGCGGTTGGTCGTTCAAATGTCCCACGCTACCTTCAATCCTTCATAAATCGCCTCTTCGGCGGTACGCGGCGCTAGGCAATCGCCGATGCGCCTGAACGCCACCAGGCCTTCCAGTTCTGCGCCCAGAGTGTCCACCGGCTGATGGCCCTGGCACAACACCAGGGTGTCGATATTTTCCAGCAGCATCGGCTCGCCGCTGGCGGTGTGTTGCAGGTAGACGGTGGTGTCGTCGCAGCCATACAAACGAGCGTAAGGGATGATAGGAATGCCCAGCCGGTGCAGTTCACCGGCCAGTTGATCACGCACGTACAACGGCAGGTTTTCCCCGCAATGGGTGCCGTTCACCGCCAGTTGCACCTGATGGCCGGCGCGCGTGAGGCGCTCGGCAATGCCCGGGCCGATCCAGTCGCAACGCCAGTCCACCACGACCACCGAACGGCCCAGCGGGACCTCGTCGCGCAGCACTTGCCAGGCGTCCACCACCTGTAACTCACCGCCGCGTTCGAAGGTCGGCCAGTAGGGTTCGGCGCCGGTGGCGACGATCACCAGCTCGGGTTGTTCGCGTTCCACCAATGCGCGGTTGACGCGGGTGTTGCGCACTACGCGAACCCCGGCCAGTTCCATCTCGCGCTGCAGGTTGGTACTGGCCCCGCCGAACTCGCTGCGTCGGGGCAGTAACTGCGCCAGAAGCACCTGGCCACCCAATTGGGCACCGGCTTCATACAAGGTCACCTCATGGCCGCGCTGCGCCGCCACCGCCGCGGCTTTCATCCCTGCCGGGCCGCCGCCGACGACCATAATCCGCTTGCGTCGCAATGCCGGTTGCAACTGGCCAAACTGCAATTCGCGGCCGGTCTCGGGGTGCTGGATGCAGGAGATCGGCAAGCCTTTGTGGAAGTGGCCGATGCAGGCCTGATTGCAGGCGATGCATGCCCGTACATCCTCGGCATGGCCGCTTGAGGTTTTGGCCGGCATTCGCGGGTCGCAGATCAGCGCGCGGGTCATGCCGCACACATCGGCCTGGCCGCGCTGCAACATCAGCTCGGCCTCCTGAGGCTGGTTAATGCGCCCGGTGACGAACAGCGGAATCGACAGGCTGGCCTTGAACGTTGCGGCTTCTGTGGCCAGGTAAGCCGGAGCAATAGCCATGGGCGGCACGATATGGATCGCGCCGCCGAGGGAAGCCGAGGTGCCGGCGACGATGTGCACATAATCCAGCTGTGATTGCAGCTGTTGCACGGCCGCCAGGGAGTCATCTTCCGTCAGGCCTTCGGGGTCGCGCTCATCGGCTGAAATACGCAGGCCGATGATGAACTGTTCATCGGTTTCGGCACGCACGGCGGCGATGATTTCCCGCAGGAAACGCAGGCGTTGTTCAAGCTCGCCGTTGTAGCCGTCGGTGCGGCGATTCACTCGCGGGTTGAGGAATTGCGCCGGCAGATACCCATGGCTGGCGACCACTTCCACGCCGTCAATCCCCGCCTGATGCAGGCGCCTCGCCGCCGCACCGTAGCCCGCCACAATCTCGTCAATCATCGACTGGTCAAGGGCGCGCGGCATCACCCGGAACCGCTCGTTGGGCACCCCGGACGCCGAGTAAGCCACCGCGAGCAAGCCATCCGCCGACTCCATGATTTCCCGTCCCGGGTGGAAAATCTGCGACAGCACCACGGTGCCGTGGGCGTGGCAGGTTTCGGCCAGTTGGCGGTAGCCGTCGATGCAGCTGTCATCGGTGGCCATCAGCACATGGGAGGTGTAGCGGGCGCTGTCATGCACGCCGGCTACCTGCAACACAATCAGCCCGACGCCGCCTTCGGCGCGTGCCCGGTGGTAGGCGATCAACTGCTCGTTGACCCGGTTGTCGGTGGGCATCGAGGTGTCGTGCCCGCTGGACATGATGCGATTTTTCAGGCGTTTGCCGCGCAGTACCAGCGGTTCAAAAAGATGCGGAAAGGCATGGGGCGACATGGTGCGGATACTCCAGGCGCTGTTGTTATTATTTTTCTATAGGAGGTCAGCTCCAGTAAAAAATCAACTTGTTTTTTTACTGGGGACTGGATTAGCGTCAGCCACATCACCCACCCGCCTGGAGAACAAAAAAATGACTGGGGCCACCGAACGACAGCTGCGTGAAGAGCTTGCCGCCTGCTACCGGCTGATTGCGCACTTTCGCATGAGCGACCTGATCTTCACCCATATCTCGGTGCGTATTCCCGGGCCCGAGCATCACTTTTTGATCAACCCCTATGGGCTGATGTTCGAGGAGATCACCGCGTCCAGCCTGGTGAAGATCGGCCTGGACGGGCGCGCGGTCGAGGCGTCGGCCCATGGCGTCAACCCGGCGGGGTTTGTGATTCACAGCGCAATTCACGGCGCCCGTGAAGACGCCCAGTGCGTGCTGCACACGCACACCCGCGCCGGGTGTGCGGTGGCGGCGCTGGAATGCGGGCTGTTGCCGGTGAACCAGATTTCCATGGAGTTCTACGGCAAGGTTGCCTACCACGACTACGAAGGCGTGGCGCTGGACATGGACGAGCAACAACGACTGGTGCGCGACCTCGGCGACAAGCCGGTGTTGATGTTGCGCAACCATGGTTTGTTGACGGTGGGGGAGACGGTCAGCCAGGCCTTCCTGCGCATGTACTACCTGGAGAAGGCCTGCGATATCCAGCTTGCCGCCCAGGCGTGCGGCAAGCTGATCCTGCCGCCTGCAGACGTGTGTGAATACACCGAGCGGCAGTTCAATGAGCCTGGCCGCTCATTGGAAGAGGGCGAGCTGGCAGACCTGGACGCCATGCAACTGGCGTGGGCGGCATTGCTGCGGTTGCTGGATCGGGTGTCGCCGGGGTTCCGGGAGTGAGGTAGAGTCGTCCAGCCGACTCTACCCAAGGACACCGCCTCATGACCCAGGAATCCCGTTTCTCCCGCATGGAACCGGAGTTGCGCAAGGCCAATCTGGTCCAGGCCACACTGGTGTGCCTCAAGCGCGACGGCTTCCAAGGCGCGTCGATCCGCAAGATCAGCGCCGAGGCCGGGGTGTCGGTGGGGCTGATCAGTCATCACTATTCGGGCAAGGATGAACTGGTGGCCGAGGCCTACCGGTCTATCACCCGGCAGGTCATGGACTTGCTGCGTGACGCCATGGCCAAGGCGCCGCCCAGCCCGCGTGAGCGCCTGTCGGCGTTCTTTCGCGGCTCGTTTTCCCCCGAGTTGCTGGATCCGAAACTGCTGGATGCCTGGCTGGTGTTCTGGGGTGCGGTCAAGACGGCCCCGGCGATCAACCAGGCCCACGAACATTCCTATGGCGAGTACCGCACCATCATGCGTTCGGCCTTGGTGGACATGGCCGAGGAGGAGGGTTGGAAGCAGTTCGACGCCGACCTGGCAGCCATCGCCTTGAGCGCCTTGCTCGACGGTTTGTGGCTGGAATCGGGGCTCAATCCCGGTACCTTCACCCCGGAGCAGGGCATCCAGATCTGCGAAGCCTGGGTCGACGGCTTGCAGTCCGGCGGCCGCAAGCGCTTCCATCTCAAACCCTGAACTGACGATTCCGCGCCGCCTGGACGCAATGTCCGGGCCGGCATTTTCCCCTCGAAAAATATTTGCAGTTACCCGATTGCCTCCTTACTGAACACTCGTTTAGTATCGCCCCATGTCGCACCCCTCAAGCCAATTAAAATAATTCGAGGATTCCATGACTACAGATCCGTCCGTGCTCACTCAAGTGCAAGCTGGCGTTGCCTGGATCACCCTCAATCGCGGCGCCCAGCGCAACGCCCTGGACATCCCGACCCTCAAGCACCTGCATGCGTTGCTCGACGGTTTCAACCGCGACCCGGCGGTGCGCGTGGTGGTGTTGACCGGCACAGGTCGCAGCTTCTGTGCCGGTGCCGACCTCGCCGAATGGGCCGACGCCGAAGCCCGTGGGGCCCTCGAAACCTACGGCTGGACCGAAACCGCCCACGCCCTGATGACCCGCCTGCACACCCTCGAAAAACCCACCGTTGCCGCCATCAACGGCACGGCCGTCGGCGCCGGCATGGACCTGACCCTGTGCTGCGACCTGCGTGTAGCCGCGCAATCGGCACGTTTCAAGGCCGGTTACACCAGCATGGCCTACTCGCCGGACGCCGGTGCCAGCTGGCATCTGCCGCGCCTGATCGGCAGCGAACAAGCCAAGCGCCTGCTGTTCCTCGATGAATTGTGGAGTGCCGACCGTGCCCTGGCCGCCGGCCTGGTGGGCGAAGTGGTCGCCGATGAGCAACTGCACGCCCATGTCACCGACCTGGCCACGCGCCTGGCCAACGGTCCGACCTTCGCCTTCGCCCAGACCAAAACCCTGATTCGCGAAGGCGCCGGGCGCAGCCTGCCCGAACAACTCCAGGCCGAACTCGCCGCCGGCCTGCTGTGCGGCCGCAGCGCCGACGGTGCTGAAGCCCTGCGCGCCTCGATGGAAAAGCGTCCCCCGAATTTCTCCGGCAACTGATCCCTCATCAAAACACCCCTCGAACGATCGACAGGTAGCGCCATGAATTTCCAGCCCAGCCAAGAACAAGACATGTTGGTGGACGCGGTACGCAGTTTTGTTGCCAAGGAATTGTTGCCCCACGAGGAGGCGGTAGACCGCGCCGATGAAGTCTCGCCGGAGCTCGCCGCACAGATCCGGGACAAGGCGATTGCCGCCGGGTTCTATGCCTTCAACATGCCGGAAGAGGTCGGCGGTGGCGGCCTGGATTACCTGTCCCAGGCGTTGATCGAACGGGAGTTGTCGAAGGTGTCCTGGGCGCTGCATGTGTTTGTCGCCCGGCCCTCGAAAATCCTCATGGCCTGCACCGGCGCGCAGATTGGCGAGTACCTGTTGCCGTGCGTGCAGGGCAAGAAGATCGACTGTTTTGCCTTGACCGAGCCGGGTGCCGGTTCCGACGCCAATGCCATCAAGACCCGCGCCGTGCGCAGCGGTGATGACTTTGTGCTCAACGGCAGCAAGCACTTCATCAGCCACGCCGGCCACGCGGATTTTGCGATCGTGTTTGCCGTCACCGACACCTACGAACACAACGGCCGCCCGCGCAACGCCGTGACCTCGTTCCTGGTGGACCGTGGCACGCCGGGCATGGCCATTCGCCGAGGCCCCAAGTGCGTCAGTAACCGCGGCTACCACACCTATGAAATGTTCTTCGACGACTGCCGCGTGCCGGCCTCCAAAGTCCTTGGCGAAGTCGGCAAAGGCTGGGAGGTTGCCAACGCCTGGCTGACCGCAGGCCGGGTGATGGTGGCCGCCAACTGCGTCGGCCAGGCCCAGCGTGCGTTGGACGTGTCCCTGCAATGGGCGGCGGATCGCAAGCAGTTCGGCCAGCCCATCGGCACCTATCAAGGCATCTCGTTCAAGCTCGCCGACATGGCCACGCAAATCCGCGCGGCCGAACTGCTGACCTTGAACACCGCCTGGAAAATGGACCAGGGCACCATGACCGACGGCGAGGCCGGCATGGCCAAGCTGTTTGCCAGCGAAGTGCTGGGCAAGGTCGCTGACGAGGCCGTGCAGATTTACGGCGGCATGGGCTTGATGGACGAAGGGCCGGTGGAGCGCATCTGGCGCAACGCGCGGATCGAACGGATCTGGGAAGGCACTTCGGAAATCCAGCGCCACATTATTGCCCGCGAACTGTTGCGGCCGCTGTTGCGCTGATCGGGTGGGAGAACGCTTATGTCCCAGGCTATTCGCGACAATCTCAAGCGCCTGCTGGCGCCCCGTCACCTGGCATTCGTCGGCGGGCGCAGCATGGCCCGCGCCCTCAAGCGCTGTGCCGAAGGTGGTTTTGCCGGCCAGATGTGGCTGGTCAATCCGCAGCATGACAGCCTCGATGGCATTCCCTGCGTACGCCGCGTGGCTGATCTGCCGTGCGGCCCGGACGCGGTGTTTATTGCCACCAACCGCGAGCTGACCCTGACCTGCGTTGCCGAACTGGCGGCCATCGGCACCGGTGGCGCCATCTGCTACGCCTCCGGGTTTGCCGAAACCGGCGCAGAGGGCCTGGCCTTGCAGCAACAACTGCTCAAGGCGGCTGGCGAGATGGCGCTGCTCGGCCCCAATTGCTATGGCCTGCTGGATTACTTGCACAGCTCGGCACTGTGGCCGGTAGCCCATGGCGGCAAGCCGGTAGAGAAGGGCGTTGCGGTGCTGACCCAGAGCGGCAACTTCGCCTACAACCTGTCCATGAGCGACCGTTCGCTGCCGGTGGCCTATATGGCGTCGGTGGGCAACCAGGCGCAATTGGGGGTTGCCGAGTTGATGGATGTGTTGCTCGACGAACCACGCGTGACGGCCATCGGCTTGCACCTGGAAGGCTTGAAGAATGTGCCGGGGTTCGCCCGTGCGGCCCATAAGGCGCTGGAAAAAGGCATTCCGATCATCGCCCTGAAAACCGGCGTGTCGCAGATCGGTGCCGAGTTGGCCTTGAGTCATACCAGTTCGTTGTCGGGTTCAGACGCGTTGTACGACAGCCTGTTTGCGCGCCTGGGCGTGATCCGGGTCAGCGGCCCGGTGAGTTTTGTCGAAACCCTGAAAGCCGCGGCCTGCGGTAACTTGCCGGCGGGTAACAGCCTGATCGCCCTGGCCTGTTCCGGTGGCGATGCCGGGTTGATTGCCGACTACGCCGAGCGCAACGATTTAAGCCTGCCCAAACTCGATGCAGGCCAGCGTTCGGAACTGGCGCAGGTACTGCCGAGCTACGCCAACCTGGTCAACCCGCTGGATTTCACCACGGCCATCTGGGGCAACAGCGAAGCCCTCAATACCATGCTCGATACCGCACTGCGCACCGACGCGGATGCGGCGATGCTGGTGCTCGACTACCCGGCGGAATTTACCGGTGAGCGCAAGGAATGCGACCTGCTGCTGGAGCTGTTTTGCGGTGCGCTGACTCGCCACGGCAAGACCGGCTTTGTCACCTCGGCATTCCCCGAATTGTTGCCGGCTCACGCTCGCGAGCGCCTGCATGCGCAAGGTGTTGCGGCGTTGCAGGGCGTAGAAGATGCGCTGGCGGCCTGGGGGCGGATTGCCGACTACCAAAACAATCGGCGGGCGCTGCTGGCGCGGGGTGAGTCGGTATTGGTGCCGCTGTGCCCGCAAGCGCTGGAAGCACTCGGACAGTCGCTTAACGAGTGGGACTCCAAGCAGGCGTTGCGGGCTTTCGGTCTGTCCACGCCGGCCGGTGTCTTGAGCACGCCAGCGCGGGCCATCGCCGATGCCAAAGTGCTGGGCTACCCGCTGGTGCTCAAGGCCGTCAGTGCCGATCTACCGCACAAAACCGAAGCCGGCGCCGTGGCGCTCAACCTGCGGGACGGCTTCGCCTTGACTGCGGCCCTGGCCCATATGCGTGAGCGGATTGCTGCCTACGCGCCGGGTGTACCTTTCGATCACCTGCTGTTGGAAGCCATGGCCACGCCGCCGTTGGCCGAGCTGATTGTGGGCATCAAGCGCGAAAACGATTTCGGCCTGGCGCTGGTAATTGGCGCCGGTGGAATCCTCGTGGAATTGCTCAACGACAGTCGCAGCCTGCTGCTGCCGACCACCGACGATGCGATCCGCAATGCCTTGCTCAGCCTGCGCAGCGCGGCATTGCTGCAAGGCTTTCGCGGGCGGGAAGTGGCCGACATGGAGGCGCTGGTGGCGGCGATTCGTGCGGTGGCCGACTACGCCTGCGCCAACGCCGGGCAGTTGCTGGAACTCGATGTAAACCCATTGCTGGTCAATGCCCGAGGCGCCACGGCGGTCGATGCATTGATCCGTCTCGCCCAGGTATGAAGGAGATGACGATGCAAAGCAAAACCTTGACGGGCGGCCAGGCCCTGGTGCGATTGCTGGCCAACTATGGCGTCGACACCGTATTCGGGATTCCCGGCGTGCACACGCTGGAGCTGTATCGCGGCTTGCCCGGCAGTGGCATTCGGCATGTGCTGACTCGTCACGAGCAGGGCGCCGGCTTTATGGCCGACGGTTATGCGCGGGTCAGCGGCAAGCCGGGGGTGTGTTTCATCATCACCGGACCGGGGGTGACCAACGCGGCCACGGCGATCGGCCAGGCGTACGCCGACTCGATTCCGCTGCTGGTGATTTCCAGCGTTAACCACACCGCCAGCCTCGGTAAGGGCTGGGGTTGCCTGCATGAAACCCAGGACCAACGGGCGATGACCGCGCCCATCACCGCGTTTTCGGCAGTGGCGTTGAGTGCCGAGGATTTGCCGGAATTGATCGCGCGGGCCTACGCGGTGTTCGACAGTGAGCGACCACGGCCGGTGCATATTTCGGTGCCGCTGGATGTGCTGTCGGCGCCGATCAAGCGCGACTGGAGCAATGACGTGGTGCGCCGTCCCGGGCGAGGTCTGCCATCGGCTGAAAGCCTCGATCACGCCGTGGCAAAACTGGCGGCGGCCAAGCGTCCGATGATCATTGCCGGTGGCGGCGCACTGTTGGCGGCCGAGGCCTTGCAGCGCTTGAGCACACAACTGGCGGCGCCGTTTTTCAGCAGTGTCGCCGGCAAGGGGTTGTTGCCGGTGGCGCATCCGTTGAATGCCGGTTCGACCTTGTGCATCGAGCCTGGCTGGCAGCTTATCGCCGAGGCGGATGTGGTGTTGGCCATTGGCACCGAAATGGCCGATACCGACTTCTGGCGTGAACGCCTGCCGATTAACGGCGAACTGCTGCGCGTGGATATCGACCCGCGCAAGTTCAACGATTTCTATCCTTGCGCCGTCGCGTTGCACGGTGATGCCCGGCAAACGGCGCTGGCTTTGCTGGAACGCTTGCCAACCACGCCGCGCAACGCCGATACAGCGACCGAAGCGGTTGCAAGGTTACGCCAGGCAGTCAGCAGCGGCCACGGCCCGTTGCAACGGATTCACCAGGCGATTCTCGACCGCGTCGCCGCCGAGTTGCCCGCCAATGCCTTCATCAGCAGTGACATGACCCAACTGGCCTACACAGGCAACTACGCCTTCCCCAGCAACGCCACCCGCAGTTGGCTGCATCCCACCGGCTACGGCACCTTGGGCTATGGCCTGCCGGCCGGTATCGGCGCCAAGTTCGGTGCGCCTGAACGGCCTGGCCTGGTGCTGGTGGGCGACGGTGGCTTTCTCTACACCGCCCAGGAACTGGCCACGGCGGTGGAAGAGCTGGACAGCCCGCTGGTGGTGTTGCTGTGGAACAACGACGCCCTCGGGCAAATTCGCGACGACATGCTGAGCCTGGACATCGAACCCATCGGCGTGCTGCCGCGCAACCCGGACTTCGCCGCCCTGGCGCGGGCGTTCGGCTGCACGGTCAGCGAGCCACAGAACCTGGATGAGCTGCAGACGGATTTGCGTAACGGTTTCAAGCGCAACGGCGTGACCCTGATCGAGTTGAAGCATGCCTGTGTGAACCTTTAGAGGAGCAACACCATGAGCGAAAACAACAACAAAATGACTCAAGCGATGCACCGACGAGACTTCCTCAAACACAGCGCTGTAGCCGGTGCCGTGGCCGCCGCGTTTTCCTTGGGCCTGCCGCTGCAGGCCTTCGCTGAAGAGGGCACGCCCAAGCCCGGCGGCGTGCTGCGCATGGGATTGGCCGGCGGCAGCACCACCGACTCCCGCGATCCGGGTTCCTGGGTCGATACCTTTACCTTCGTCGGCTTTTCGGCGGTGTACAACACCCTCACGGAAATCGCGGTGGACGGCAGCGCCATCCCCGAACTGGCCGAGAGCTTTGAGTCGACGCCCGACGCACGCATCTGGACCTTCAAACTGCGCCAGGGCGTGACCTTCCATAACGGCAAAAGCCTGACCGCCGACGATGTGGTGGTCTCGATCAACCATCACCTGGCAGCCAACTCTACGTCGGCGGCCAAGACCGTAATCGGCGATGTGGCCAGTGTCAGCGCCAAGGGCAGCGATGCGGTGGTGTTCGAACTGCATTCGGGCAATGCCGATTTCGCCTATGTGGTCGCCGATTACCACCTGGTGATCATGCCCGCCAAGGACGGTGCCGCCGACTGGCAGGCCGGGATCGGCACCAGCGGCTATCGCCTGAAAAGTTTCGAGCCCGGCGTGCGCATGGACCTGGAGCGCAACCCGGATTACTGGAAGCCGGGCCGGGCGCACTTCGCCAGCGCCGAGCTGTTGGCGATTGCCGACGGCGCGGCGCGGGTCAATGCGCTGGTCACCGGGCAGGTGGACGTGATCAACAAGGTCGACCTGAAAACCGTGGCCCTGCTCAAGCGCAATCCCACGCTGGTCATCGAAGAAACCAAAGGCGCCCAGCACTACACCTTCCCGATGCTGTGCGACAGCAACGAGTTCAAGAACAACGACATTCGCATGGCGATGAAGCATGCGATCAACCGCGAAACCCTGCTGGCCTCGGTGCTGCATGGCTATGGCCTGGTGGGCAACGACCATCCGATCCAGCCCGGCAGCCGCTTTATCAACGCGGCGCTGGAGCAGCGTACCTACGACCCGGACAAGTCGCGCTTCTACCTGCGCAAGGCCGGTGTCGAGTCGCTGAAGGTGCGCCTGCAAGCTTCCGATGCCGCCTACACCGGCGCAGTGGACGCCTCGGTGCTGTTCAAGGAACAGGCACGCCAGGCCGGGATTGATATCGACGTGGTGCGCGAGCCGGCGGATGGGTACTTCTCCAACATCTGGATGAAGCAGCCATTCACCACCTCGTTCTGGTACAGCAGCCTGACCGCCGACCGCATGTTCAGCATCGGCTACGCCAAGGGTGCGGCGTGGAACGAAACCCATTGGGATAACGACCGCTTCAACCAGTTGCTCAACGCAGCGCGGGGCGAGATGAACGCGCCGCTGCGCCAGGAGATGTACAACGAAATGCAGAGCCTGTGCCGGGACGATGGCGGGGCGATTGTGCCGTTGTTCGCCAGCTCCGTAGCGGCCCGCTCGAACCGCGTCAGCCATGGACCGCTGACGGCGCCGTATGGAGAACTGGATGGGTTGCGGCTGATCGAGCGGTGGTGGCAGGCGTGACTCTTGTGTCGAACGCTATCGCTCAGGCAATGAAAATCAAGTGTGGGAGCTGGCTTGCCTGCGATGGCATCACCTCGGTGTCCTGTTAAACCGCGGCGCCTGCATCGCAGCCTCGCTAAAGCTCGACAGCTCCCACAGAGGACATTTGTCGCCTTCGAGCACATGCCCAACTCATGAGAACCGAACATGAATAGCCTATTCAAACTGGTACTCCAACGCCTTGCTCTCGGCCTGCTGTCGTTGTTCGCCGTCTCGGTGATCATCTTCCTGGCCGTGGGCATGCTCCCCGGCGATATCGCCCAGGCCATGCTCGGCCAGTCCGCCACGCCTGAAACCATCGCCGCGTTTCGCGCCCAATTGGGGCTCGACCTGCCGCCGCTGAGCCGGTTCGTGCAATGGCTGCTGCGCCTGCTGCACGGCGACCTCGGCGCGTCCCTGGCCAACCAGCGGCCCATCGCCGAACTGATCGGCGCACGCCTGGGCAACACCTTGCGCCTGGCGGCATTGGCTGCGCTGGTTTCGGTGCCCCTGGCGCTGGTGCTGGGCATGCTCGCCGCGCTGTACCGCAATAGCTGGTTCGACCGCCTGCTCAACACCTCGGCCCTGAGTGCGGTGTCATTCCCCGAGTTCTTCGTTGCCTACCTGCTGATTCTGGTGTTTTCGGTCAAGCTCGGCTGGTTTCCCAGCCTGTCCAACCTGGCGCCGGACGCGTCGTTCGGCACCATTCTCGAACGCTCGGTGCTGCCGGTGGCCACCCTGAGCCTGGTGGTGATTGCGCAGATGATGCGCATGACCCGTGCCTCGCTGATCAACCTGCTGGCCAGCCCGTATATCGAAATGGCCCGGCTCAAGGGTATCAGCCAGTCGCGGATTATCTGGCGCCATGCGCTGCCCAATGCCTTTGCGCCGATCGTCAACGTGATCGCGCTCAACCTCGCGTACCTGGTGGTGGGTGTGGTGGTGGTCGAGGTGGTGTTTGTCTACCCGGGCCTCGGCCAGTTGCTGGTGGACTCGGTGTCCAAGCGCGATATCCCGGTGGTGCAGGCGTGCAGCCTGATCTTTGCTGCCACCTACATCCTGCTCAACACCGGCGCCGATGTGCTGTCCATCGCCACTAACCCACGCCTGATGCATCCCAAGGGGTAGACCATGAGCCTCCTCACACAACTGGCCAGGGCGCCATTGAGCGCGAAGTTCGGCCTGCTGGTTATCGTGCTGTACGTGCTGGTGGCGTTATTTGCGCCGGTGCTCGCACCTTACGGGGAAACCCAGGTGGTGGGTGACGGGTTTGCGCCCTGGAGCGGCCAGTTCCTGCTGGGCACCGATAACCTTGGGCGGGACATGTTCAGCCGCCTGGTGTATGGCGCGCGCAACACCCTGGGCATCGCTTTTTTGACGACGGTGCTGGCGTTTTTACTGGGTGGCTTGAGCGGCTTGATTGCGGCGATCAAGGGCGGCTGGGTCGATCAGGGGTTGTCGCGGGTGGTGGACATCCTGATGGCGATCCCGCAGCTGATCTTCGCCTTGCTGATTCTCAGCGTAGTGGGCACCAATGCCACCTCCCTGGTGCTGGTGATTGCATTGCTGGACTCGACCCGGGTGTTTCGCCTGTCCCGGGCTGTGGCGATGACCGTGGTGGTGCAGGATTTTGTCGAAGCCGCGCGCTTGCGTGGGGAAGGGCTGTGGTGGCTGGTCACCCGCGAAGTGCTGCCCAACGCCGCCGCGCCGCTGATTGCCGAGTTCGGCCTGCGCTTTTGCTTCGTGTTTTTGTTTATCAGCGCGCTGTCGTTCCTTGGCCTGGGCATTCAACCGCCCACCGCCGATTGGGGCAGCATGGTCCGCGACAACGCGGTGCTGATCACCTTCGGCGATATCAGCCCGTTGCTGCCGGCGCTGGCAGTGGCGTTGATCACCGTCAGCGTGAATTTTGTCGTCGACTGGATGCTGCATAAATCCAGCGGCCTGAAGGAGTGTTGAGGATGGACAAGCCATTGCTGGAAATCCGCAACCTGCAGATTGAAGGGCATTACGAAGACACCTGGCATCCGTTGATCAAGGGCATCGACCTGACGTTGCAACGGGGCGAGGTGCTGGGGCTGATTGGTGAGTCTGGCGCGGGTAAATCAACCCTGGGCCTGGCGGCCATGGGCTTTGCCCGCGACGGTTGCCGCATCACCGGTGGCTCGGTGTGCTTTGACGGTATTCAGCTGTTGCAGGCCAAGCCCGAAGCGCTGCGCAAGCTGCGAGGACTGCGCATTGCCTACGTCGCGCAGAGCGCCGCCGCGTCGTTCAACCCGGCCCATCGGCTGATTGACCAGCATGTGGAAACCGCCGTGATCAATGGTGGCATCAGTCGCGCCCAGGCTGAACGCGAGGCGGTGGAGCTGTACCGCGTGCTGCGCCTGCCCAATCCGGAAACCATCGGCCAACGGTATCCGCACCAGGTCTCCGGTGGGCAACTGCAACGGGTGATGACCGCCATGGCGATGGCCAGCCACCCCGACCTGATCATCTTCGACGAACCTACCACCGCCCTCGACGTCACCACCCAGATCGAAGTGCTGGCGGCGATTCGCGATGCAGTGAAAACCTTCGGCAGCGCCGCACTGTATATCAGCCATGACCTGGCGGTGGTCGCACAGATGGCCGACCGCATCATGGTGCTGCGTCACGGCAAGCTGGTGGAGGAGGCCGAGACCCGCACCATGCTCAGTGCGCCGCAGCAGGACTACACCAAATCCCTATGGGCGGTACGCAGTTTTCGCACCGAGCCCAAGGCTTGTCCGCAGCAGCAGGTGCCGCTGCTGGAAGTGCGTCAGGTGTGCGCCAGCTACGGGCATCAGCCGGTGCTGCATGACGTGTCGATGAGCTTGCATCGCGGCCAGACGTTGGCGGTGATCGGTGAGTCCGGCAGCGGCAAAAGCTCCACCGCACGTGTGATTACCGGGTTGCTGCCGGCTACGGCGGGGCAGGTGCTGTATGACGGTGAAGCGTTGCCGGCGGACTTTCGTCGGCGCAGCAAGGAGCAGTTGCGGCGGATCCAGATGATCTACCAGATTCCCGATACCGCGCTGAACCCGCGCCAGCGCATCGTCGACATCATCGGCCGGCCGCTGACCTTCTACCTCGGCCTCAAGGGCAAGGCCATGCGCGCCCGGGTCGCTGAGTTGCTGGAGATGATCGAGCTGGACCCGGCCACCTTCATGGAGCGTCAGCCCCGTGAGCTGTCCGGCGGCCAGAAGCAGCGGATTTGTATCGCCCGCGCTTTGGCGGCCGATCCGCAATTGATCATCTGCGATGAAGTGACCTCGGCCCTGGATCAATTGGTGGCCGAAGGCGTGCTGAAGCTGCTCAACCGTATCCAGCAACAGTTGGGCGTGGCCTACCTGTTTATCACCCACGACGTGGCCACAGTGCGCGCCATCGCCGACGAAGTGGTGGTGATGCAGCGGGGCAGGGTGGTGGACCAGGGCAGCCGCAGCGCGATCTTCACCCCGCCGTATCAGGACTACACCGGCCTGCTGTTTTCATCGGAGCCGGAAATGGACCCCGACTGGCTCGACCATTTGCTGGCCGAACGGGCCGCGCTTACTTCTTGAGGAGTTTTTATGAAGGTGTTGATTGTCCATGCCCATCCCGAGCCGCAGTCGTTTACCGCGGCCTTGCGTGACCAGGCCATCGCCACCCTGCAAGCGCAGGGGCACGAGGTGCAGGTCAGTGATTTGTACGCGATGAACTGGAATCCCGTAGCCAGCGCCTCGGACTTCACCTCGCGGGAGAACCCCGACTATCTGGTGTATGCCCTGGAGCAGCGCCTGGGGGTGAAAAGCCAATCCATCGCGGCGGATATCCGGCAGGAGTTGGACAAGCTGCTGTGGGCCGATCTGCTGATCCTCAACTTCCCGATCTTCTGGTTCTCGGCGCCCGCGATGCTCAAGGGCTGGATTGACCGGGTGCTGGTGTCGGGGGTGTGTTACGGCGGCAAGCGGTTTTACGATCAGGGCGGGCTCGCGGGCAAGAAAGCGCTGGTCACGGTGACCCTCGGCGGACGCGAGCATATGTTTGGCGAGGGGGCGATTCATGGGCCGTTGGAGGACATGCTGCGGCCGATTCTGCGTGGCACGCTGGCGTATGTCGGGTTTGAAGTGCTCGAGCCGTTTGTGGCGTGGCATGTGCCGTATATCAGCGCCGAGGCTCGGCAGGATTTTCTGCACCGCTACCAGCAGCGATTGGAAGGGCTGGCGGATGACCAGCCGTTGGTGTTTCCCAAGCTCGAGCAGTTTGATGAGGCGCTGTACCCACTTTAGTCAAGTAAGTGAAGATCCAGCGTGGGAGCGGGCTTGCTCGCGAAAACGGTGTGCCAGTTGATGCATATGCTGGCTGAACCACCGCATTCGCGAGCAAGCCCGCTCCCACATTTGATCGTCATTATCAGGCGGGATTGTGTGCCCGCAGCCGCTCGGCAGCGCTGCGCAGCAACTGTTCGGTGCCATCCCAGCCCAGGCAGCCATCGGTGATCGACACGCCGTATTTCATCGACGGGCTCAACGGCTGGCAGCCTTCGAACAGGTGGCTCTCGATCATCATGCCGATCAGCGACGTGTCGCCCTGCAAGCGCTGCTCCAGCACGTCGTTGAACACTGCCGGTTGGCGCAGCGGGTCTTTGCCGCTGTTGGCGTGGCTGCAGTCGACCATGATCCGCGGCGCGACTTTGCTCTTGGCCAGGTCGGCGTGTATCTGGGCCACGCTCTGACGATCGTAGTTCGGCCCACGGTGGCCGCCGCGCAATACCAGATGGGTATCGGGGTTGCCCGGGGTCTGGATGATCGCCGGATGGCCCTGGCTGTCGACCCCGAAGTGGCGGTGCGGGTGCGCGGCGGAGCGCATGGCGTCACAGGCGATGGCGACGCCGCCGTCGGTGCCGTTCTTGAAGCCCACGGGCATGCCGAGGCCGCTGGCCATTTCGCGGTGGATCTGCGATTCGGTGGTGCGCGCGCCAATGGCGACCCAGCTCAGCAGGTCATCGAAGTAGCCGGCAGCCATCGGTTGCAGCAGCTCGGTGGCCACCGGCAGGCCCAGGCGCAGCATTTCACGCATCAGTTCCCGGGACAGGGTCAGGCCTGCGGCCATGTCGTCGCTGCCATCCAGGCGTGGGTCGTAGGCCAAGCCTTTCCAACCGATGGTGGTGCGGGGTTTTTCGACGTAGGCACGGATCACCAGCAGCATCTGGTCACTGACTTCATGGGCCAGTTTTTTCAGGTTGCGTGCGTATTCCATGGCCGATTCCGGGTCGTGGATCGAGCACGGGCCGACGATCACCAGCAGGCGTGAGTCTTCGCCCTGGAGAATGGCGCGCACGGCTTGGCGATGGGCGTGGATCTGTTCGTTGAGGAATGGGCTCAGGGGCAGTTGGTGCTTGAGCTCAAGGGCACTGGGCAAACGCTGGGTCAGCGCTTCATTGGCGCAGGACAGGGTTGAAACAGGCAGAGCGGCGATCGAGGCGTTCATATTCGGGCTTCCTGGGCAAGCGGCGGGCTGTTCCCGCGCGCTCTGCCCTACTGGGGTGTTCGACAATTGGCCGTATTGGCTACGTGTGTTGGCTTGCCACCAATAGGTGACCGATCGGAGGCGGCAGGCTGTCCCGAACGGAGCTTGCTAAATCGCCAGGCGGTGGAGGTGTCGTAGCGGTAACAGGTGGCGTAGTTCATGTCGTGAGTCCTTTAAGTGTTCGGTGTGTGGCAAAAATAATTAAGGGCTGAAAAAACAAAACCCCCGGTCGGGGAGCCGACCGGGGGTTAGATTTCTCTGGTAGGCGACCCCTTGAGTAGTGGGCGCCGATTTCAGGTATCAGGCGCGCCAGTGGCTAAACCAATACCCAAAATAAAAGCTGACCAGTGCGCTCAAACCGCTCACACGGGCAGCCACGACCGAGCGCTGGACGCTGGCAGCAGGGCAAACCTGAATGTGGGTGAGTTGCAGCATGGTGTGTCTCCAAATGATGGGGGGAGCTTAACTGAGGCGAGCGGGTGGATTCAATCAGTAATTTCTATTGAGTGTGGGTACTTACGGCTATGACCCAAGTGTCGATATGCTGCACGGACTTCACGATGATTGCCTGGATGCGACCATGACGGCCTTTACGATTGCTGCTGCCCAATCCATTTCCATTGCGGGCGACGTGCCCGTAAATATCGCGCGTCACTTGGCATTCATGCGCACGGCGGCAGAGCATGATGTGCAATTGCTGGTGTTTCCGGAACTGTCGCTGACGGGGTACGAACCAGCGTTGGCCGCCGGATTGGCGATTGCGCCTGACGATGAAGTAGTGGCGCCGCTGCGGGAGATGGCCCGTGAGTTGCGCATTACCGCGGTGGTGGGCATGCCGATTCGCCTGGGGGCCGCCAGTGAGGTGTTGATCGGCGCGCTGGTGCTGGGGCCGGACGGTTCGGTGTCGGTCTATACCAAGCAGCATCTGCATCCCGGTGAAGAAGCGGCCTTTGCTGCGGGGCAGGGCGGGGCCGCCCTTGAATGGGGTGGCGACCGGATTGCCCTGGCGGTCTGTGCAGACTTCTCCCACCCCAGCCACCCACGGCAGGCAGCCGAAGCCGGGGCGAACATCTACGCTGCGGGTGTGTTGATCAGCGAAGGCGGCTACGCTCCAGATACGACGTTGCTCCAAGGCTACGCGGCCGAGCATCAAATGCTGGTGCTGATGGCCAATCACGGTGGCCCGACCGGTGGCTGGACGTGCGCCGGACGCAGTGCCATCTGGGGCGCTGACGGCACTTTGATCGCAGCCGCCCCAGGTGTGGGCGATTTGTTGGTGATTGCACGTCGCAGCAGCGCTGGCCACTGGCACGGGGAACAGGTGGCG
Source organism: Pseudomonas sp. 32A (assembly GCF_052682255.1). Lineage (NCBI taxonomy): Bacteria > Pseudomonadati > Pseudomonadota > Gammaproteobacteria > Pseudomonadales > Pseudomonadaceae > Pseudomonas > Pseudomonas sp. 32A. The sequence goes on from NZ_JBQYLY010000001.1 coordinate 2,363,465, forward strand.
ATTTAGGAGGCGCAGACACATGGCGTTTCAACTACAGGCTGCAACCAGCCAGCACCTGGCTTTCGCCCGAACCCTGACCCATCAGGCCATGGGCAACTATTATCGCCAATACGACTTGTCCTGGTCCGATGCCGGGTTCGATACCGCCTGGGCAGGTCGGGAAAATTGGTTGATCTGTCGCGATACCCAGGTGCTGGGTTTCATCAGCCTTAGTCGTGACCCAAAGGCGTTGTATATCCGCGAATTGCACATCCTTGAGGCGTTTCGTCATCAAGGGGCTGGCGGCTGGGTTATCGAGCAGATGGTGTACAAGGCGCGCGCGGAAGGGCTGGGTCTTTTACGGTTGACCGTTTTCAAGACCAACCCGGCGCGACGGCTGTATCAACGCAAGGGCCTGGAAATCGTAGATGCGGAGGATTGCTTCTGGCGCATGGAGCGCAATTGCCGGACGTGATCAGGTGCTAGTACTGCCGATTTTTGGAAAACAGGCACTTGGCTTTAATAAGCGCATACTGACTTCAAGAAATGACTTCCTGATCTTACCTTACGGTTTCGCCCTCAAGCGGGATGATCCCGTCCTTCATGCCCAACAGGACCGCGACCTTGTGGGCTTCTCCACGTCGTCCCTTTTTGCGCCCAGCGAGCACTTGATAGGTGGTTGCCGGGTCCACGCCATGCTCCCGGGCGAATTCTTGAACAGATTTTCCTTGATGTTCAAGCCAAGCCTTGGCTTGTGCAGCCGTACGAATTCCGGGCATAGTTCAAAACCGTTCAAGTTTGTTTAATAAAGAGATGAGAGTGTCACCTCTTGGGGTGTGCCAAATAGGATCATACATCCAAATGAGTGGAATCGGTTCGCGGTTACGGCAAGAAAGAGAGCGACTTGGCCTGTCACAGAAAACTTTTGGTGAAATAGGAGGCGTGGAAGCCAACGCGCAAGGCAAATATGAAAGTGGTGGACGGGCGCCCAAGGCGGACTATCTGTCACGGGTAGCTGAAAGAGGTGTCGATATCCTGTACGTGCTGACGGGCACGTCTACTCCTATTCAATTGGATAACCTTAGCCAGCTGGAGGAAAAAGTCCTGGGCAATTACCGGGCAATGTTAAAGGAGGATCAGGATGCAATCCGGCGATTGACCACTACGCTGGCCGAGCATTCAGCTTCATTGAATGGAAAAACAAAGCTACCCCTCCAGGAATCCTGACCTTTTTCTCAGAAAATTCGGCCGCCTACCGCCCGGTAGACGGCCCTTGTTCATTGAAACTCTATATATATGACGCTTGCGGCTAGGTCTGCGCCGTGGTTTTTTGCTAAGGTGTTCAGCAACCTATAAGACCATATCGCGAGGTGTCTGCTTGATTAGGGTGCTAGTAGTCGATGACCATGATCTCGTTCGTACAGGCATTACACGAATGCTGGCTGACATCGATGGCCTGCAAGTAGTCGGCCAGGCCGAGTCAGGGGAGGAATCCCTGATCAAGGCCCGGGAGTTGAAGCCCGATGTGGTTTTGATGGACGTCAAGATGCCCGGGATCGGCGGTCTTGGCGCCACTACGAAGTTGTTGCGCAGCCATCCGGATATCAAAGTCGTGGTAGTGACCGTGTGCGAGGAAGATCCTTTTCCTACACGGTTGCTACAAGCGGGCGCGGCTGGCTATCTGACAAAAGGCGCGGGATTGGCCGAGATGGTCCAGGCTATCCGCCTGGTATTTGCCGGCCAACGCTACATCAGCCCGCAGATTGCCCAGCAATTGGCGATCAAGTCGTTCCAGCCCACCAGCGACTCGCCGTTCGATGCGCTGTCGGAGCGGGAAATCCAGATCGCCCTGATGATTGTCGGCTGTCAGAAAGTCCAGTCGATCTCCGACAAGCTGTGCCTGTCGCCGAAAACCGTGAACACCTACCGTTATCGGATTTTCGAAAAGCTTTCCATCAGCAGTGATGTTGAATTGACCCTGCTGGCGGTACGCCACGGCATGGTAGATGCCAGCGCCTGAAATGACAGCTCCTGAAATAAAGGTCCAATTCGATCCGAGTGCGTTCCTTGCAACCTGCAGTGGCCGTCCCGGCGTGTATCGCATGTTCGACAGCGAAACGCGCCTGCTCTACGTCGGTAAAGCCAAGAACCTGAAGAGCCGCCTGGCGAGCTACTTCCGCAAGACCGGCCTGGCAACGAAGACGGCGGCACTGGTGGCGCGTATCGCCCAGGTGGAAACCACCATCACCGCCAATGAAACCGAGGCGCTGCTGCTTGAGCAGACGCTGATCAAGGAATGGCGGCCGCCCTACAACATCCTGCTGCGTGACGATAAGTCCTACCCGTACGTGTTTCTCTCGGACGGCGACTTTCCGCGCCTGAGCATCCATCGTGGCGCCAAGAAGCAGAAGGGCAAGTACTTCGGGCCTTACCCCAGCGCCGGCGCCATCCGCGAAAGCCTGAGCCTGCTGCAAAAGGCGTTTTTCGTGCGCCAGTGCGAAGACAGTTTCTACAAGAACCGCAACCGCCCGTGCCTGCAGTACCAGATCAAGCGCTGCAAGGCGCCGTGCGTGGGCTTGGTTGAGCCTGCGGAATACGCTGAGGACGTGCGCCACTCGGTAATGTTCCTTGAAGGCCGCAGCAACGCCCTGGCCGATGAACTGTCCGGCGCCATGGAGCAAGCGGCGAGTACCCTGGATTTCGAGCGTGCCGCCGAACTGCGCGACCAGATCTCCCTGCTGCGCCGCGTGCAGGACCAGCAGAGCATGGAAGGCGGCACCGGCGACGTCGACGTGATCGCCGCCTTCGTCAACCCGGGCGGCGCCTGTGTGCACCTGATCAGCGTGCGCGGCGGCCGGGTGCTGGGCAGCAAGAACTTCTTCCCCCAGACCGGTATAGAAGAGGAGGTCGCCGAAGTCATGGCGGCGTTCCTTGGCCAGTACTACGTCAGCAGCCCCGAGCGCGACCTGCCGAGCGAGCTGATCGTCAACGTGGTGCACGAGGACTTCCCGGCGCTGATCGAGGCGATTCATGAATTGCGCGGTCGCGAGCTGGACATCAGTCACCGCGTACGCGGCACCCGGGCCCGCTGGCAGCAACTGGCCGTGACCAATGCCGAACAGGCCCTGGGCGCACGCCTGGCCAACCGGCAGCACGTCGCCGCGCGGTTTGACGCTTTGGCCGAAGTCCTCAATCTCGACGAGCCGCCCCAGCGCCTCGAGTGCTACGACATCAGCCACTCCAGCGGCGAAGCCACGGTGGCTTCCTGCGTGGTGTTCGGGCCGGAAGGGCCGATCAAGTCCGATTACCGGCGTTACAACATCGAAGGCGTCACCCCGGGCGATGACTACGCCGCCATGCACCAGGCCCTGACCCGGCGCTTCAGCAAGCTGAAGGACGGCGAGGGCAAGCTGCCGGACATCCTGTTGGTGGACGGTGGCAAGGGCCAGCTGTCCATGGCCCGCGACGTGCTCAACGAACTGGCGGTGCCCGACCTGATCCTGCTCGGCGTGGCCAAGGGGGCCACCCGCAAGGCCGGCTTTGAAACCTTGTACTTGAATGATGCCGCCCATGAGTTCACTTTGAAGGGCGACTCCCCGGCGCTGCACCTTATCCAGCAGATCCGCGACGAAGCCCACCGTTTCGCCATCACCGGCCACCGCGCCCGACGTGGCAAGACCCGGCGTACCTCAACCCTGGAAGGGGTGGCGGGGGTAGGGCCGACACGGCGGCGGGACTTGTTGAAACATTTTGGTGGCTTGCAGGAGCTGTCCCGTGCCAGCATCGAAGAAATAGCCAAAGCTCCCGGTATCAGTAAAAAGCTCGCAGAGTTGATTTATGCAAATCTGCACAGCGAGTAGAATGCCTTCTCACCTCGTAGCCAGTTGTGCCGATGAATATCCCTAATCTGATCACCGTACTACGCGTCCTGCTCATTCCGATTTTCATTTTGCTGTTTTACCTGCCGTACGAATGGAGTTACATGGCATCCAGTTCGGTCTTCGCCTTCGCGGCTGCCACCGACTGGTTGGACGGCTACCTGGCCCGCCGCCTGGAGCAGAGCACGCCGTTTGGCGCGTTCCTGGACCCGGTGGCTGACAAACTGATGGTAGCCGTCGCCCTGGTGCTGCTGGTGCAGGAACACGGCAACCTCTGGCTGACCTTGCCGGCGGCTGTGATCATCGGTCGCGAGATCGTCGTCTCGGCCCTGCGGGAATGGATGGCCGAAATCGGCGCCCGTGCCCACGTGGCCGTGTCCAACATGGGCAAATGGAAAACCGCGGCGCAGATGCTTGCCCTGGTGATCCTGCTGGCCAACCCGTCGGATTTCTCCTTCTGGGTATTGCTGGGCTACGCCTTGCTGCTGATCGCCGCGGGCCTGACCTTGTGGTCCATGCTGCAATATTTGCGCGCCGCCTGGCCGCATCTGCGCACTGAGGTTGAAAAGAAATAAAACTTTTTTGAATCAAGGGGTTGACGGGTGATGAGGATTCTATAGAATGCGCATCACCAAGACGCGGGAATAGCTCAGTTGGTAGAGCACGACCTTGCCAAGGTCGGGGTCGCGAGTTCGAGTCTCGTTTCCCGCTCCAAATATTGCGCTGCAGAGTTCCAGTGAATTCTGTAAGTGATTGAAATCAGGACCTTCGGGTCCTTTTTTCGTTCCGGCGGGAACCACTGAAATCCAGCACTATCCGGTGCGTTTAAGTCCAGGTTTGAGTCCAGGATTCTGATGAGCACTGAATCGGTTTATTGCTGGAGCAGATTGTGTAGCGAGATGAGCATCTGGCCCTGACTCTGTTCAGGAGCTCGCGATGGCACTCTCAGAAATGTCTATTCGGCACGCCCGGGTCACGGGCAGTGATTACACCCTTGGTGACAGTGATGGCCTCACACTTAATGTGACGGCCAGCGGCGGAAAAATCTGGCTTTTCCGTTACTACTGGGCGGGCAAGCAAAAGCGCATGTCCCTAGGTAGCTACCCGCAAATTGGGCTTAAAGAAGCTCGTAGCCGCCGTGATGAAGCACGTGCCTTGGTTGCCCAGCGGATCAATCCCTATGTGCACCGTAAAGAGCAGCGCCGTGCTGTTCGTCTTGCGACAGAGCATACCTTCGAGGCGATATTCAATCAGTGGGTGGAGTTCCGCAGACTGAGCCTGAAGGAGGGCCGCCAAAGCACGCTTTCGCAAATCTTGAGAATCTTCAATAAAGACGTCCTGCCCACACTGGGTGGACGGTCTATCTACGATATCAATCGTCACGATCTGCTGGATTTGCTAAGCAGGATCGAACAGCGCAAGGCTTTAACGACAGCCGAAAAATGTCGGACCTGGTTCAACCAATTGTTCCGATATGCGCTGGTGAAGGTCGAGGGGCTGGAACACAATCCGGCTTCAGACCTCGATGTTGTAGCACTCCCCAAACCGCCTGTTACACACAATCCATTTCTTCGTATGGACGAGCTCCCGGGATTGATGGTTGCTCTTCGAAACTACGGTGGTGCGAACCAAACTCGGCTTGGCCTTCGGCTGTTGTTGCTGACCGGTGTCCGTACGGGCGAGTTACGGTTGGCAACACCCAATCAGTTCGATCTGGAGAAGCGCTTGTGGGTCATACCAGCGGAAGTAGTGAAACAACTCCAGTTAGCGATGCGAAAACCTGGGAAACAGGCCCAAAATGTACCGCCCTACATCGTCCCGCTGTCGGTTCAGGCGCTTGAGATAGTGCGGTACATGCTTGATCAGGTTGTCCCCGCGCAACGTTATTTATTTGCGCACCGTAGTGACCTTAGCAAGCGCATCAGCGAGAACACTCTGAATGGCGCGTTACGTCGGATGGGGTACGCTGATCAACTCACCGGTCATGGGATGAGGGCGACGATCTCGACGGCGCTGAACGAGATCGGGTACCCGAAGGTGTGGGTAGATGCTCAACTTTCTCATGCGGATCCGGACAAGGTTAGTGCGGCCTACAATCACGCGGAATATGTCGAGCAGCGCCGGACCATGATGCAGGACTGGGCGAATCGTCTGGATCTTTGGGGGCAGGGCCAGCTGAAAGCGGCAAGCTCTACGCTGACTATTCGTTTAGAGGGCGCAGCTTCGCTGCCGTTACTGGAAAACGCGAAGGGAAATGCCGTTCTCTACAGCAGCTTTCCACCGGCGACCGCCCCAGTGGCGATGCTTGACAGTCGCGAGAATGCCCCGATGGGGGCCGGCCGATTGCCTGTCGTGGCCGCTCCGATACGGACTGAAAAAGCTCTCAACTCTCACATGTCTGACATCCAGTCTGAACGCGCGGAAATGTTGGCCACGTTTGAGGCTTCGAGTAACTTGCCGTTGCTGGTTTTCGCCAGACTGGCCGGCAAATCGCGTGATCAGATCAATCGCGATATCAAGGCTCGGCGTCTGCTGTCTCTGAGCCTGGGGAATCGCGGTCAGCGCATTCCCGATTGGCAGCTTGATCCATTGCGGTACAAATTAGTTCTCGCGGTGCTGATGCAGTCTCCGGATGCGGATTCATGGAAGCTTTATCGCACCCTTTGTAAGCCTCATGAGCGACTAAAAGGTCGTTCGCCAATTGATGTGCTCACTCTGGAGAATTTCGACATTACTGCACGGATCGTTTGCACTGCCTTGGGCTCACGCTGAGGGGCTGCCTTCGAGCGGTGACAACGGATATTGCCGCTCGCTTAAGTGCGTCTGGCAAGAGTTACTTCTGAATGCGTGGAATTCACAAGTTACATGAAATGTTGGAGGGGGACGGAGAGGCTTCTATTGCACAGAATGACACCATTTGGCAATATCTCGCCCCCGCACTCTCTTGTCAGCTCTCCATCCCTCTCATTTGGGGGCTGCGTCCTGGAGAGCGTGGGTAACCCGGCCTCGCGCCGGGTTTTTTATTCGCCCAGCAGGCATGGCTGAGGGATAAATTTTGAGCAATCAGCGACCCTATGTATGGGGTGCTAGGGGTCGAGTGTTCGAATCACTCCGTCCCGACCATATTTTTCAATGACTTAGCCCAATCTGAAAAGGTTGGGCTTTTTCATGTCTAAAAAAATACTCCCACATTTACTCCCACGGATATCTTGGGTCTCGGTAGATATGCCACTTGAGAGGCGTTCGACTCTCGTTTCCCCGGGCAGGTCGTATCACTGCAAGAGCCTGAAGGCGCGAAGACGCTTGTTAAAGGGTTGCCGATTTTGAGAGCGGTTGCGGTTGATGCAGAGTCGCGCCGCAAAGCCTGGTAAGCCCGAAGTCTGTATATACAGTCAAGGTCGTTCTCTCCAAAGAACATTTTGACTGGGCTCTAGGGCGGTGTTTTCAGGTCGATAAATCTTTTGTTTGCCCCCAGTTTTGCCCCATTCGCAAATCATGCACGGGCGATCGAGATTGGGGATCCTAACTGCGTTCCGGTTTAGCCATTGATGGAGTTCAGTGTAATGCCATAGATGGATTTGGTGGCGCCGCTCGGGTGCACGCTTATAACCATTTCCGGTAAGCGTCGGAAAGTTCGTATTGCTGGGCTAGAAAAGTGCCCTCGCCTTAAAGGCGAGAACTCTATTGGACATCAGGCCGAGCGGCTTTGACAGGGTTTCAAAGGTATCGTAAAGAGCCTAGGGAACATAAAGGGAGCTGAACAATTGTGCACAACGATCATCCAATTTGTCGTATCTGCTAACTTGGTAGTGCTCGAATTCCACAAGGTCTACAAGCCTGGACTCCAGATCGACGTAGGCGCGGGAGTGATGTTCGAAGATGTCGGGCAGGTCGAAATCATCGAACACTTCGTGCGTGTGCCTGTAGACCGAGGCGAGGCACTCATAAATGCCGTCGGCATGGATGAATCGAGGGTGTCGAGAAAGAAGGTGGAAGCCTTGATGTAAAAAGCGTTTGTTATGGGCCATTGCCTCAGACACGGGTGCTGTGAACTCTCTAGCCCAGCGATAGGTAAGTCGCTTGAGTGTGGCATCGATTGACGGAGTTTGTATAAGCGCTGCAACGTTGCAGAGTGATAAAAACAGCTCGAGGTTGCAAGGTTCTATATAGGGCGAGATCAAAGGGATAACCCGGTCGTCCAGCAGGTTGGAGAGCGACTCGATTCTGCCGTTCTCCAAAAGCTCAATGAGCAGGGTGTCGCGATTGACGTCCAGTTCGTTATAGATTTTTTGCGAGTTACCCCTAAGTACCAGTGCACGAAAGTACCCGGCACGGTAGTCGGTGCAATAGGGGCTGGAAAGGCTTTGGCTATGCCAGTTGATTTTCACGTCGAAGTCGTTGGCAGCCGCCAGCGCGGCCCTGAGTCTGGAGCGAGCATTCGAGGACGGACGGGAGCGCGAGCTTTCCTGTGCGACATAGTGACCGTCTGACATAAATCCAAGGACGGATTGGAATTCGCTAACAAAAGAAGAAGGGTCGCGCTCAGGGGCGAGCAATTGTATCAACTCGATGAGTTGTGTCTGCGATAAATCCGTGATGACGAAATCGTGGGGCAAGGCGTGTTCGAAGGTTTCTTCCCGGACCATTTTTATGATTGAGGAGGCGGCCAGTCCCTGGGGTTTATTGCTGATAGTTCGGTGGGGCGGTGGATACGGGCTTCGGGCGCTAGAGGCCGGCTTGCGACGGCAGAGATCTGGTAGGAGAGCTCCGAGAAAGGAGTGATCGGAACACACATCGCCTAAGAGGTGGCGAAGGTAGGACTCCGTGGCACTGCCGCCTCCCCGTGCTATAACGAGTTGTTTGGTGGCATGGATTTTCAACCATTCGCAGGTTGTAGTCTTTAGCAAGGCTTCGATGATGTCGATTTTGCCATGTTTGCGTAATGACCGGATTGTAGCCAGTTGAAGTAAGGGGAGGTGGATGGCATTTTCCACAGCGCCAAGATTATCGGGCGCGGTTCGGTTGTCGCGTGAAAGGCTGTCATACAACCACTCGGCAGCGGTCTCGCCTGACGTCGCGCATTCTGAAAACCATCTGTCCTTGATTTCACGGTCAACGAGGCCCCCCACGAGCTTAATAAAGGTTATTCGTCCCAAGGAATGCCACTGGAGAAATAGTCTGGCGTTATGTTCGATGTGCAAGCTCAGAATAAGGTAGCTGGAAAGACTGACACTGTGATCGGCAAGCGGAAGTGCAGTTGTCAGCAGAGGGGTATGGATCAGCGAGAGTAAAGTGTCGTACGGCAACTCGCCTGCCGCTGCTATTGCTGCCCTGCGGACCTTCCATGATTGGGCGTTATCAAGTGCTAGCTTGACGAGTAAAGCAGATGCCCGTTGGTCTTTACTGCGTCTGGCCAATATGCAACGCCACACCATGAACGGGGCATCCTGGTGCTGGTCATGGTCTAGATCACCTGTATTCTTGGCACCGGAAGCAACAATGGCCCTGGCCAGATAAAGTGCCGTGGAGGTGTCCTGTTCCTTGCGATAGGCCTGGATCATGGGGGCGAGGACGGTGCTGTCCCTTCGGTATTGCAATCGCATCGCAGCGAGGCAACGAACCTCTCTGTGGGGGCTTGTCAATGCCATGACCAAAAGCGCTGAAGCGTCGGGTGCATCGAGTTCGCTCAATTTGAGCAATGGGCCCAGCGTCAGTGCTATGGGTGCGCTGCCTTGGTTTGCTTCGAAGAATTTGCGCAATAGAGCTATGGCACCCTTGAATGGGCTAAAGCTACAGGTCAGTAGGCTGTAGAGCTCCCACTGGTCGTCCGTGTCTTTTTGGCCGGGCAGCGCTGCGAGTGCGTGCAAGGTTTCTTCGAGGTCGACACCTAAAAGCGCGAGTGCTGTCATGGCCCAACGGCGCTCTCCAATCGATATTAACGGGTTTAGAACGACGCTTTCATAGTTGCCTCGCTCACACAACGAGGGCATCATCGCTGGGATAACTGCATGGAAGGCCGCCATTGGTAGCTGGTTGACAATCGACGCGTGACAGAGCACAGGGGTGTGCCTGTCTGCAAACAGAGAGATCACGCGAATGGCATTGGCGTGCAACCCCGGATCAATAGAGGGCTGCCTCAGGATTTCAATACTGTGGCGTTTCAAGGCAACTCTAAGTGGACGGAGAGTGTCGACGAGCGGACCTAATAACGCCGATTTGGAAATCAACATGGCCTGCGTGGAAACGGACGGCAAGGCCGTGATAAGGGCTTTGGCGTCCTCCAGTGTAGCTATTTTCAGATGAAGAGGGCTTACGTGTTTATCGCAAGTAGCGGCTCTTAGTTCTTCTGCATGGACTTGGAAAACGCGACTGAGTGTAACAACGCGTTTGTCCTGCGAAAAAATGCCTAACAGTGATCGTTGTGTCTCGAAAGATTGGGCGTCGAAAAGGCAAAGGGTCGCTTCTGAAAGTACGAATTTGAACTTTCTTATGCCACTCGACAGCGTGGAAAACGCGGATTTCCGTTTTACCTCATCCGTGGTCGCATCAACGATAAGCACTATCAGTTCTTCAATTTTTCCAGGGTCGATCTGCATGATGGCTTCAGTAATCGCACTGTCAAACTGGTAGTCGAGCTGTGGATGTTTGATCCGTTCTTTCAGTACAGCGATCAGAGCATTGGCATCGTTGTAATCCAGCGCACGCAAGAGGTCAGGCAGTATGAAACAGCGCTCAATGGCCTTGTCGGCTTGTGCAAAGGTGGTAATGACTTCCTCTGCGCTGATGAGTTTGCGGCGCAATACAAAGCTTGCCAGTTCGTTCCAGTTCAGCCCTTTAAGAAAAGCCTGTTTGGCACGGGCTTGTGCCATTGCGGTGAGGTTGGCTTTATCAAGGTGAAATACCTCGGCGCTGACGACGCCGCACGACCCGTACCAAGTGGCCAGTGTTTGGTGTGCACAGCGGCGGGTATCAACAGGGATATTCTCTTCAAGCCCCGCCCTGACGACCTCATGCATTTCCAATAGACCGTCACCTCGGGTCCGCAACAGGCCAAGCTCAAGCATTTCTGATATGGCGAGCGCCACAGGTTCCTTGGGGAAAATCTCTATGGCGTCGGAGCGGTCGAATGGGAGGGCGAAACATATGAGTTTTTCCGCCGCAGAGCAGGCGCGATTACTGATATTTGCGAATCTGATCCGCTCTGCCATGGGCAGAATCTTTTCTGGTTCTTGTGCGGCGAGCATTTGCATTTCGCCGAGCGTTGAGGCACGTGCAAGTGTATCCGCAAGCGTTGCGAACAAACCGGATTCTCGACCTGCGGTGATGCGCCTGAAGATCCTATAAAGCGGCCAGTCTTGGGAGTTGGCGTGGTAGTGGCTTACCAGCCTGGAGAATTCCTCATACGTAAAACCGCGCAGGTTCAGCGTGGCAACATGGGCGCTTTTGCGTTCTAAGTTGCTCAGCAGCAGCGGGCTTTCTTGGGAAAAAAATAGTATTGATACGGCGCCAGGTTGCAGCGTCTTGATAAATGAACTGATTTCACGCTTGAACGACGGACCGCATGTACCGTCGGCAATGTCGATCAAGAGCAATATTCTGGCGCTGGACACGCTTAATGCCGCCGCTAACTGCGAGATACGTTCTTGTTCTGTCTCGACCGCTCGGGTAATAACTTTGAAAGGTTCTCGAATACCTATCCTACGCAGCTGAAAGGAAACTCCGGCCAGCACGGACCTCAGGGAAGTCTCCGGCCTGACTTCGATGTAATAGATCTCGCGGCCTGGCTCACGTTGGCGGGCCAGATGATAAGTCTCGGTAGCCAGGTGGGTCTTTCCAGATCCCGAAACACCGATCACTTCCGCGAAAGGCTCAGACATCAGCGAATGGGTGATGTCGGCGCGCGTTATGTGATGGGGGGACAGGGCCGGGGGCACGCGGATGGGGCTCATGTGCGGCCATACACAACGCACCTCCGCTTCGAAATCATCCCGAGAGAAACATTGCCTAGGCTTTTTCGAGATTTCATTGATAAAGGCTCGAAGGTTGAGATAGAGCGTGCTGTTGACGACCTCTGCAGAAAGAGCCAAATCGCTGGAGAGTGTATTCTTTACACGAGCATTGACCTGCTGTTCTGATCCGTACCCACATCGCAGAGTGATTCTTTCTAGCACATGCGGAATGGAGCTTGCGTAGGTTGAGAGTTTCTGCGCGTGGATGTTGACGAGGCGCTTCGATGCACCTTGTTGGGTGGCGATTGAAGAGATGTGTTCCCCCAGCCAATTAACGAAAGTGTCTGAGTTGTGTGTCATTGTCCACGCTTTCAGCCGCTTGTAATTGGGCTTGGGTAGGTGTTCGACGGGTAAACCATCTGCTTCAAGGCTTTGTCGAGTGATCAACAAGACCATGAGCCAGAATGACGCCGGGCACTGCGCTGGCGCTTGGGTTCCCGCGGCAATAAGCTGTTTGAGCTCAAAGTCGCTTTCATCACCCAGAATCCATATTTGCCTGGCCTTTTCGTTACGTAAATTATCTACGGCGGAGCCCATCAAGTGCCGGGCGGCTTTATGCAGAGTCCAAGGGGACGGTGTGAGTTCGCCTTCTACGTTCTCTGTTGGCTTTTTAATCTGAACGAACGTAATGCCTTCGGCGCTTTTAGATTCATAGAGGTCCAGATCATCCAGTCCCTCTGGCCTTACTCGGCCCTCAGGGTGCTTTCTGAAATGCTCCAGCAACAGTTCTAGAATAACCGCCGCTTGGTAATCAAATCCTTTGATTGCACTAATGCCGCCTGACATGAATGTCTCCTGAATGATGTCTGTCGCCCATATTTGCGCTACGCTCGCTTTCCAGCCCCAGCTTATGCAAGTTGCTTATGAGCAGTTATCACTAGCTCTCAGGGCTGCCGAACAACATTTCGGCCTGGCTATTACGATGGGGCCAGCTCGAAAAAAGCGAGTTTTCCCCCCATTTTTGCCCTCATTCACACCGGGTGTGGGAGCTATCGCGAATGACGTTTTCTGACGGAGACTAGGGTGGATTGGGGGGCATTTTACCCCCGTCTCAGATTTGAGTGTTTGGCATCGATCGTCAGTTGGTGAAGGTAGAGAGAGTGGCGGGTATGACCGCAAACTTTCAGGGTACACCTGAACTGATGTTCACTGATAGCATGTGGCCATTGAATAATCAGCGCTGATTTTTACATTCAATTTGGTGAACGCAATGGTCGATGCTACAGGGAAGTACTTAGACGTATATCAAAGCTGGCAGCAACACCTCTTCAACTTCAACCTGGCAGTCCGGGATACCAATACGCCGGGCTTGCGTAAGCCTCAGCTTGCCGCCCTATACGCTTCACTGGGCCACCTGGTGATGTCTCCGGCCACGACGGCAACGATCGTGATGCCAACGGGTACCGGCAAGACCGATACCATGCTTGGTCTGCTTATCGCAGGGCGGTTGGCAAGGACATTGGTGCTCGTCCCGTCAGATGCCTTGCGTTCCCAGCTTGTCGAAAAATGCCTCGGGCTGAAAAAACTTCGGGAGATCGGTGCTGTTTCTGCCACAGCACTTAACCCTGTGGTTAGGGCGATCGGCTCAGGAATGTCGGCTGAAAATGTCCAACAGCTTGCCGAGGCGAATGTAATTGTCGCTACTCCGCAAGCATTGCAGCGATTCGACACAGAATCGCTCCAAGCCTTGGCTGAGCTCTGCAGCCACCTGATCATCGACGAAACCCATCATGTGGCTGCCATGACATGGGGGCGGGTGAAAACCGCGTTTAAAGAGAAGCCATGCCTGCAGTTCACTGCTACGCCTTTCAGGGAGGACAATCAGCCCCTCGAAGGCAAGATTATCTACAACTACCCGTTGAAGGATGCGCAGATCGATGGCTACTTCAAGTCGATCGAATTTCACCCAGTGCGCGAATACAACCTCGAGTTGGCTGACCAAGTGGTTGCTGATAAGGCGGTAGAGTTGTTGCGAGGTGATCGAGAGCAAGGCTTTAACCACCTACTGATGGTACGCGCACGATCGCAAAAACGTGCTGAAGCCCTGTTTGAGCTCTACAAAAAGCATGAAGACCTCTCACCCATTCTCATCCACAGCAAGGTGCCGAATCGGGTCAAGCTGCTGGGTGAAATTGTCGAGAAGAAATACAAGATCATCGTATGCGTGGACATGCTGGGCGAAGGCTTCGACCTGCCAGAGCTGAAAATCGCGGCTATTCACGACCAGCATCGCAGTCCGGCCGTCACGCTACAGTTCATCGGCCGGCTAACCCGGGTTGATGACACGCTAGGCGACGCCAAATTCGTCTCAAACATTGCCAACCAGAAAGTCGATTACCAGATGGCAGTGCTTTACAAGGAAAGCGCCGACTGGAGCGCCGTGATTCGAGATGTGAGCCAAGACAAGATCGCCCGCGAAATCGAAAAAGAGACGTTCACTGAACAGTTCCCGGGTGATGCCGACTCCGAGGAGATCTTCGGGTTGAACCCAAACCCCAAGATCAGTGCGATCGCCTACCATGTGGAGCGCGACCATTGGCGGCCAGAGAAAGCGAATCACTTCTCCCAGAAGAAAGAACCGCTGCAGTTCCTTTCTATCAACGACGATTCAGACACCATCATCATGGTGGCCCGACGAGAAACACCCGTCGGATGGGCTCAGACCTCGGCGATTGTGGACACGAACTGGATTCTGTACCTGGCGTACTACCACGCGCCTGACAAGACGCTCTTCATTCACTCCTCTGGTGATGAGTCGCAAGCGACGCGTTTTTTGAATTTGATTGCAAAGGATGCCAGGCGAATCAACGGCGAGCCTACCTTCCGAACCCTGCACAACATCAAGCTCATGAAGCTGCAGAACGTGGGGCTGTCCAGGACACGCAAGGATCTGAGATTCACGATGCACGTCGGGCGGGACATCAATACCGTCATCAGTGAAATCGAGAACGGCACGGCGAAAAAATCCAACATCTTCGCAACGGGCTATGAAGATGGACAGCGCACCACCGTTGGCTGCTCTCACAAAGGGAAGATCTGGGAGATGAACTCTTCCAGCATCATTTACTGGATTGATTGGTGCAAGCGCGCCTCACAGAAACTCAACAATGCCACGATAAATCCTTCTGAAGTGCTCAAGGATGTGATTCGCTCGGAGAAGATTGAGGGAGCCTGGCCAACTGGACTCTTCTATGCTGATTGGCCTGAGCCCATTGCGATCGAAAACGAGCAGAAAATTTCGCTGGCGCTCAATGGTGAGATCTTCAACCTGCTTGATGTCGAGCTTGGCAAGCCTCAGCGGACCGACGATCTGACACTAGAAGTGCCCGTCATCGCCATAGCAGCAGATGGCACGGAGTGTCAGCTTCCTGGCATCACGATACGGTTACTGAACGACAGCTACCAAGTCTCCTGCCCAGGGGTGAAGATCATTTTCGCTGAAGAGAGCTCGTTTGAGCAGTACCTGGATGCGAACCCTTTGGTCCTGCTAGCCGTAGACGGTTCAATGGTCGAGGGTAATTACCGGTTCTACACACCCAATAGTTTGGACTTGAAGCTTCCTATAGCGCTGATTGAGGCTTGGGACTGGGGGACCACCCAGATCCACAGCGAGTCCATGAGGGCAACTCGTAACATGGACACCGTCCAAGGTTTCACCTACAGCCGAATCGAGGACGACTATGCATTCATTTTCAACGATGATGGCGCAGGTGAGATTGCGGATTTGGTGGCAATCAAAGAAAGCAAGGACGCAATCTTTGTCGACCTTTACCACTGCAAGTATTGCCCCCAAAAAGATCGGCCTGGTGCTCGCGTGAACGATGTCTACGAGGTCTGCGGCCAAGCGTCACGATCGGTGAAGTGGCTGCACACCGAGGAAAAATTCTTCAATCGATTGATGTGGCGGTACCAGCAATCGCTGCCGAAAGGGTTCGACAGAATCCTCAAGGGTGACCCAATAGATTTGGAGCTGCTTCGCAACAAGTGCCACGACCACGAGATGATTTTCAGATTCGTGATCGTACAGCCTGCCATTTCGGCAGCGAAAATCTCCGCTGATCAGCTTGCTCTCCTCGGCACCAGTTACTCCTACATTAAGAACGTATCTGGTTCAGATGTCCGGGTCGTAACCAGTGCCTAACAGAAAGGGGGGGCACCATATTGCCTCCGGCTTCTTGGCCAGGTGAATCTGGAGATAGGGCGGGAAGGTATTCATTGATCAAAGAATTTGAGGCCTCGGAAGTGTGGCAGGAGCAAGGATGGCCCAGTCAAAGAGAATCAAAGTAATGCTGTCCAGTCGTTGTAACGATCGCTTTCCCGCGGACAGCGATCAAACGCTCAGCAATATCCGAGAGCAACTCAAACGTGAGATAGAGGGCACGAAGCTATTTGGCAAACAGGTATTTGAAGTTTGGATTAACGAAGATGCACCTCCTGCGGACGGAATGCAGGACAGCTGGGAAGCCTGTTTGCAAGCCGTGAGGGATTGCGATGTGCTACTGGTGCTGTCCAATGGTGATGCCGGCTGGGCCAGTGGTGACGGCGACATTGGTATTTGCCATGCGGAGTACATGGAGGGACTAGCCACTACTCGGGGGAAGGTGCGCTTCATCGCTATGCCAAATATCCCAACAGGCGATGGCCAGGTAGCTGAGACAGCACGTAATCAGCGCTTCCAGGCCTTTATTGCACAACAGACACCCTTCAGGGGTGGAATGGTCTCAACCGTTGAGCAATTGCGTAGCCGCGTTCAGGAAGCGCTTCTCGATGCGTTGGTCGTTCTGACCCCGCGCGGTGTAACCGCTGCGGCTTCGAGCCGTTTCGATATGGGCCAGGCGCTGGATTGGACACGGATGGACTTCCGTCAGCGCAAACGAGCGATGGAAGCGGTGTTACTGCAGGCGCTCAATGGTGGCAAAGTCCTTTCTAGCGAAGCGTTCGCCATTGTTCCAATTGCTGGAGTGAATGTCGTTGTGTTTGTCCATGCAATCCCGGCTGCGTTCACGGTTGCTGCTGCGCGTGAGCTGGTGGGTAAGCCTTTTCTACGTGACCATGAGCATGCTGATCTGTTGAAAGGTGCAGAAGGACCGTTGCATTTAATCGCCCAGAGACTCAGGCCACTGCGTTGTTAGGCTTTCCGGATGCTACGGTTGTAAGCGGTTCCTTCGGTATTTTTGTCGCTGATGATGTACAGAAAGTACAGTTTGCCTTCCTGGCCAACTGTCGCGATGCGTCGCAAACGCGCCATGCGCTCCAGCGTTTTAGGGAATGGTTGGATCAAACAGGCGAAGCGCAAATTCTGGCCAAGAGAGCCGCTTCACGCGCCAAGATTGTCAAAGTTATTGCCGCCGAACTTGAAGGGAGATAACAGGGATGTCAAAAGCACTTTTTACTGTGGGGCCAGTATTGTCCTTCCGAGGCGTCAGCAAAACCGGGCAGTGGCAGGTGACCGCGTTAGTCGGAGTTGTAGCTGGCGCCGCATTTCCTGTTCTTTCTGTTGACGGCCACGTTTGTCCGGCGCCGAAGGTTTTGCTGGAGCGCCCGAAAGAAACCATCCTTCGTTACGACCTGAGCTGTGATCAGCAGGCGCAGGAGCGAACAATAAAGTTTGGTGTAGGGCAGGAAGGGCCGCAATGGCAGTTCTCCATTCCCGGTCGAGACTATGCCCCAAGAATGGCCTACGTCTCTTGCAATGGTTTTTCGGACCCTAGTGGGATGCGCAAGTTGGTGCGCCCTGAAAACGCCGTCTGGACTGACCTGATCAGCAATCATGACAGTGACTTGCGTGCTGCAGGTTACGTGCTGGACAAGGAACAGCTTTGGCATGAAGGACGAATTCATGACAAGGGCTTGAAGCGGTTCCAATTGATGCTGATGGGGGGCGACCAAATTTACTTTGACTCGATTTGGGAGGATGTGAAGTCCCTCAAGAAATGGGTCGGACTGTCGCGCAAGGAGCAATTGGCGTTCAAGGTAAGTGCGGCGCTGGAGAAAGAGATCGAGTCCTACTATTTCGGGCTCTATGCCAATCGTTGGCTGCCAGATACGCGGCGTGACTGGGGGCACCCCAAACCGAACCTTGATGCCGCTGATGCGATGGCGAGAATCCCTACGGTGATGATGTGGGACGACCACGACATCTTCGACGGTTGGGGGTCCTACAGCCCGGCTATGCAGCACTGTGAGTTATTCCAGGTGTTGATGCGTCATGCGCGTAGGGCGTTCTGGGTGTTTCAGTTGCAGCATGCCCTTGATGATTTGCCGCCGTTGCAATTGCTCCAGCGTGCAAACGTTTCCCAGCAGGATCCACAGTATGAGCCGATGCAATGGAGTGCCCGATTAAAGGGAGATCGATTGGCCTTGCCGCTCTTGGATGGTCAGCCGGGCTTTAGTTTTGGCTATCACTTGGGGCCGGTATCGTTGTTTGTTGCTGATCTGCGCACTGAGCGTTCACGTACCCAGGTACTGGGGGCCGATACCTGGACTGCTATGCAGGCTTGGCTCAACACGCTCCGTGACGGTAAGCCTGCTCATCCTGGAAGCAAATGTCAGCACTTGATCTTCATGTCCTCGGTTCCGGTCGCGCACCCCAAATTGTCGCTGGCTGAAGGGTTGCTCGATACGTTTGGGCAGGATCATGTGCTCGACAGTAATGCTGATGACCTTAAGGATCATTGGTCGCACGGGGATCACGAGGGGGAGCGTAAGCGACTCCTGGAGTCGCTGACTCGTATTGCTGAGCAGAGAATGCTGCGTGTATCCATTGCTTCTGGGGACGTGCATGTCGCGGCCTGGGGCAGTTGCTACCGAAGGGATATTCCGCCAACGTCGAACTGGGCGCAGATTCAGCAATTTACTTCGTCAGGTGTGGTGCATCCGTCGTTGATTGGAGTGGCCGAACGGCTTTTTCTTCAGTTGCTGAACCATACCGCCAGCAAGGTCCAATCCATCGATGTGCAGCACTGTGTCGAGATGATGTTGTTCCCCGGTTTTAATCGGTATGTGATGCCGGCTCGGAACTGGTTGGCGTTTGAGTTGGACATGGGGGGCGAGACGGGATGCAAGCTGTGGGCGACTTGGCGTTGTGAAACTGAGGTAGGTTTTTCCAACCATCTGCAAGCGGTGCATCCGGCTCAGAAATAGTGGTTCTAGGATAGGTGCTTTCAAGGGGTATGATTTGAAAGGCAGCGTAGAAATTGTATGTGATGGCTGTGTGGGGGATATCTTTCTTCGGCAACGTATTCGTGATCAATGCGATATGGCCAAGTGTGCGGTCTGTGAGCATGTGCGGCCCTGCATAGCCATTGAGGTTTTAGCGGATGATATTGCAGAGATTCTTTACAATTTCTACGGGACTGATCCGGTCATCAGAACTTGCGGTGCTGGGGATCTGGGACGCTACATTCGCGCCGGCAATCCCTTGGCGCTCATCGTCGCGGAAATGCTTGAGTGCGACGATAATGAAGGCTCCGTCACTGCTGCCATTGTCGAGTTGCTCACTGTTTGCTCTGAATATGACTTGAAACGAGGCGGTGAGCCACGTTTTGAGGCTGATGCGCTGTACATGCGGCGCAGTATCCGACCGACAGAAGTCGAGGAAAAATGGCAAGAATTCAAAAATGGTGTGATGCACCGCAGCCGTTTCTTTAACGATCACGGTAAAGCGTTCCTCGATTGGTTGTTTAAAGGTATTCATCACCTCAAAGACGAAAACAGCCAGGAGGTGGTGCGATTGTTTGAAGTAGAGGATGGTTGGGAACTGTATCGAGGGCGCTACTGCCCACCGTCATCGGATCCTAAAAACATTCTTGTCTCCCCGGAAACTGAACTAGCGGCACCTCCCAAGGAAAAGGCGCGTGCAGGACGAATGAATCCTGTTGGCGTTCCTGTGTTTTATGGCGCATTTGATCGAGACACGTGCATCGCCGAGTTGCGCCCATCGGTGGGCGGTATGGTGCTAACGGGGGCGTTTCAGTTATTACGGGATGCCCGAGTGCTCGATTTTGGTGTGTTGGAGAACATATTCGATTCTCAGCCTATGAGTTGTTTTGATCCGGCGTATCGAATGAATATGGAGCGAAGACAGTTTCTACGCACCTTGCACAGTAAAATTAGTTCGCCGGTCACGCCTGACCAAGAACATGAATATTTACTGACCCAAGTGATTGCAGAGTACCTTTCTACGCAGGTTGAGCCACCTATTGATGGGGTGATGTTTGCCTCTGTTCAGCACCAGGACGGGATCAACATTGTTCTGTTTTCACGTGTGCTCGCCATCATTCCTTATCAGGAAAGGACAGAGGACGACCCCATCATCGGCAATGGGCCTTTCCCGTCTGGTCTTGCGTATATCCCGGATACTCTGGAGGCCCACAAAATCGGCTGTGTCACCTTTGAGGTCGAGCCGCTAGTTATAAACGGCGATATCGTCATCAGGGATTGGCGTTACGAGCAAGACCCCTACGGTGAATGGGACTATTGAGACCTATTTGTTTATCACCGATGCATAGGGCCACTTAGACACCCGAGTACTAACCGGTTGCACGATCTTGAGCGGACAAGCATCTCTATGACCATAGGAAATGACGAAGGTGGGGCCAACGCGTCCTACTACGGCTACGACTACCAGAAATTGGTGACTGTCTGGGTGGCGTTGCGCCTAATGTTTGGTCCGGGTGCCGTCACAGACCAGGTGGTGGTTGAGCCAGCGTCTCACGACGACGTAATGGCGCGCCTAGCAGTGCCGGAGGAAGCGGCCGAAGCCAGCCTCAAGATCACTGCTAGCGGCGAACTGCATGTGCAAATCAAGTTCAAGGGCGCTGGCGCCTGGAGCGCCAAGGAGTTTGCGAGCGTAGTCAACGATAAGGGGGCGAAGGGCGTCAAGGGGCCGAAGCCGCGATCCCGTGCCAAAGCTCTGCTCCTTGCCGATAGCAGTCGTCGCTATGTCTTCATCACCAACTCCAGCGTGGATGGTGATTTGGCCAAGGGACGAGTCAGTTATCCTGAGCAGAAGTCCGATGCTGCCTTCCTCCCTAAGAATCTCAATCTCGATGCAGCGGGAAAACTTAGCCTAGCCGGTCGTTTCGCCCTGATCGAAGGCATGACCCATGAGGAGACGCGGCGACAAATCGACACAATCCTCGGTGGCGCGCTGCATGTCCCTACTCAGGGCCTTGATGCCTGCGTTGAACGGTTCAAACGGGCCGTCGAGGATCGTTTTCTCACAGTCCCCGATCCACTGCGCAAGACGGATATCCAGAAGATTGCCGAAGGTTTCGGTGGTATGCCGCACGCCAGCCCGCAGCTCGCCCGGTACGTTCCTCCCTCCAACCTTCCTCTTGCCGAAGCTTACTTGACTAAGCTCGGCGCAGTGTTGCTGATCGGCCCATCGGGTTATGGCAAGAGTCTCACAGCCGACAAACTGGCCTTCGACCGCCGCCAGGCTGATCCGCCTTATAAAGTGGTCCGCGAAAGCGCGGGGCTGCCAGCGATCGAAGAGGCATTCGCCGCTCCTGGTCGGGTGCTCTTCCATCTAGAAGACCCATGGGGTCAGTCCGGGTTAAAGAGGGGCGAGGCCGAGGATTGGACCAAACGGATCAGCGCCCTCATTCACCATAGAGGCCCTGACAAGCAGTTCGTCATCACGTCGCGGAGTGAGATCTATCGCGCGGCTCTCAGCGCAGCGCCAGCGCCAGTGTGGGCTGACTGTACCGTCGTCATCGACGACGACGCCTACGTTGAGGCGGCGCGCAAGGTGATCCTGATGGGTCCCTTGGTTGCTACCGGCGCGTGGCGCCAGGACCTCACGCGCCAGCATGAAAAATGGTTGCTCCGTGCCTTGAAGTCGCCGTTCGAGCTGAACGCTTTTGCACGCGAACTGATAGCCGTCTCCGAGCCCGCTGAAGTGGACATCAGTCGGCTAGTGGATCGGGCGCTCAGTGATAGCCGGTTGCAGGTGGTCCGTGATCAGATTGGCGGCTTTGGCGATCGAGGCGTCCGCGGCGCCGCCGTGCTCTGGGCACTGCTGCGTAATTCGCGCAGCCTACCACCTAGCCAGCTTGTCCAGCTTCGCCGTGAGGTTGATCGCGAGCGCGTGGTCGAGATCGGGCTCGACGACCTGGCTAAACATTTGGCTCTGACCCAACTGACCAAGGACGGCAAGGGCAACTATACCGCTCATGCCAAAGTCGTTGAAGCAATGGAACAGTTGGCTCGTGAACAGCCTCGCGCGGCTGAAGATGCGATCAATGCGTCTGCCCGAGCGGCCCTCGTCCTGGCCAGGAAAGATCTTGAGTTCTTAGGTGCAGTCGAACGTCTGGTGACCGGGGCGAGGGCGCTTGAGGACGATGGGGTTGAATCCGACGAGGCCGTTGTAGCAGCCTTCGATAGCATTCTGATTGACGGCCTGATCAAGGCTGCGGGCGATGCCAACAACTTCAGAGGGGCGTGGAGCTCGGCCACTCGACTACTTAGCCCGGATTCTCCGATTCGCAGGCTCGTAGACTGGCTCGAGCGTGGTGGGCCGAGAAAGAAAGATGGCTTCGGTGCTGTCGGCTGGCAACCACCCAAGGTTTCCAAGACTGATCGCGATGCCGTGGTCGCCGCCGATCCAGAACTGCGCATCGTCAATGGATTTATCGCTTATTGCTTGCCATGGACGGATACCGACTATGCTGCCGAGGATCTAATTTCCTGGCTGCGGCCTTTTGCGGTGGATTTTACCGAGGCTTTCCTGGCAGCAGGTGAGGTGGTATCGAACAGAGCCGAATTTGCAATGAGTGCCGACGCGATTTCGGAATGCGCCTTGGCGGGTGCTGAGCCGCCGTATGATGCGGTGTGGGATCAGATTATGGACATGCGGGCGAGCGTTGACATTACCTTGGCTCGGTCCAGCGAGGAGCGCCGTCAAGCTTGGCAAGGAGAGCTGGATTTTGCTGTAAGTCTCTCCATCCAGGAGCGCGCCGAGGAGGAAGGGCCTTCTTCGGCTGATCACTTTGCCATAGGCTATGTCAGCGCGCGCCGGCGCCTGCAAGGCCACGAATGGATCGCGAAATATCCTAGACCGGATATTATTCTGCCGCTTTGGGCCGAGGTCATGCGCTACAGTCGGCCCACGGTCAAGGCCGTCGAGCTTGACGCCTTTTTCGCGGCCGCTGGTGAGGACGACTGGCTTCAGGCCGCAGGGCTGAACATCATTGCTGACCGGCGCCTCGAATTTGGGCGAGACCGCATTATGCGAGCACTGACTGGCGGCGGTACCAAGGCGATCGACGCCGCCGTCCGGGCTCTTTCATTTCTTGAAAGCGACGGTGAAGGGGGATCGGGAAAGCCATCGGCGCAGAGCATTCTGTTGGGCCTTTTACCGCAACTGTCGCCAGTTCGCGCCGTGCTGCTAGCACCGAAGATTGCCAGCCTGGAGTACGGGAAAAAGGCGGCTACGCTTGCGCAGCGCATTTTGACCGCGAGCCCGCCCAATGCTAAGGCCGCCTTGCACCTGGCGCTTTCGCGTGAGCTCCGAGCTGAAGACGCCACCCTCTTAAAATGTTTCCAGGATATCCCGCTGGACCAGAGACAAACCCTGCTGAATGAAGGGCCCCGGGGTCTGGCGCGTCTACTGCTTAAGGCCTCAGCTGTTGAAGGCGAGGATGTCCAAGTATTAGCTGAAAAATGGGTCGGATCTGAGGATGAAGACGATGCCCAGGCGGCCGTTGGGGCTTTAGCCGCGATCGGCAGCCCAACGGCCCGTCGTTTGATCGCCAAGGCGCTCGTTCATCCGCACTACAGGGTAAGACGCGCCGCCATAGGGGCCTTGGCCCCGAAGGCCGACGGGGCTGAAAAGGCGGCACTATTGGACTTGGTCACAGACAGGAGCGCGCCAGTTCGAGAGGCACTGGCCGTTGTCATTGGTCAGCATCGCTGGGCTGAAGGACTCGAGGCTCTCCTAACGCTTCTTGGCGACCGTCGAAACTATGCTAGGCATTTTATGCATCAGCACCGAGAGGAGCCCGAGTATCACGTCGCCCGTGCTGCTACGAATGCGTTCGGTCAGTTAGACTCCCTACCGGTGGCAGTCTTAGACCGCATCACGGCTTTCCTCATCCGCGAAGACGACAAGGCCATTGATGCCCTTCTACACGGGGCTTTGCTCGACCTGATGATCACTCCAGACTATCCGACGGCCTGGACGGTGATCGAACACTGTCTTTGCGACAACCATGTGGTCGGTAGCGGCGAGGAAAATCTTTATCCCGTGCGTTACGCGGCGGCTTGGAGCGCTGTGCACAGGTTCAGCCATCATCCCTCCGAGCTCACTCTCGTGCCTTGGTCAGTGATTAATCGAGCGGTAGACCACATTGATCCGCAGTTAGCTGCGCCGCTGCTTCTGGCGCTTGGCGCGAAGCTGGCACGTTGCTGCGATGCTGATTCTTTGGAAGCCCTTCGCGGCACGAATACCTCCGATTCTCGCGTGGCGCTCGCGCTATCTATGATCGACGATCAAGGAGTGGCACGGGCGCTGGCCATCAAGCACGATCTTTTGGTGGCTAGCCACCCGCTGTTTGACGACAGCGAAGACCTCTCTACAGATGATGCTCAGCTCTCTCGCTGGGCACTATCCTCATCCTGCCGTACTTGGCTGTCTTCCATGCAGGGCGGAGCCGACGTCGAGTCGACGCTTTTGTGGATGATGACCCTTCGAACGGGGCTATCACTCATCGAGGACACCTTCGAGCCGTGGTCGCTCCGGCGGAGGAAAGGCATGCCTATTATGACGTTTGCCGAGATGTTAGGGGGAATGGAGTGACCCCGGCATTAAGGCGCAAACGGACTCGTAGACTGTCGCGCGGTTGGTCAGCATAAAGATCTGTTGTTATCTGACTAGTGCCTAGGCACTGTACGAAATGAGGGGAAAAATCTGTAGGTTGTCTGACGCCAGAAATTGGCTTGGACGCTTTCCTTGGAAGTCTTCCGCGTAGGGCCTATGCTACTGGCATCTTGACAGCCTGGCAGAGCCAGGCAGTGACAGGGAGTCCTGATGGCTATAATCGTCCGCGTTCTCAAAGCGAGGCAAGGAGACTGCATTCTCGTCAGCCATGAGGGGCCTGGCGGGGTGTTCAATCTGCTGATAGATGGAGGAACGTCTACGACCTTCAGGCATGGGCCACGGCAGCTTTACGCCGGTGCGCTGTGCAATACCCTCGATGATTTGAAAGCCAAAGGGCAGCACATCGATCTAGCCATCCTCACCCACATTGATGACGATCATATCAATGGACTTATCAAAGCCTTTGAGAAACCTGGTTATCTAGGTGATATGGTCAAATCCATCTGGTTTAATTCTTCGCGATTGATCACACGTCATTTTGATGTGCCCGAAATACCCGAAAATAATATCAAGCTGCTTGATGACGATCCGCAAACATCGGTCAAGCAAGGAAAAGACCTGGAAGAATTGCTTGATAAGATTGGCTGCGTTCGAGCTCCGCTCGTAATGGCAGGGCAAACTTATAAAGCTGGCCCCTTTACGTTCAAGGTGTTGTCGCCTAGTCGTGAGCAACTTATGAAGTTATTGAATGTTTGGCCTTTCGAAGTTGATTCAGGAAAGACCTCGGCGCACGACACTGACTATCATTTAGCGTTTCAAGATATCTGGTCAGACGATAAGTTTCATTCTGATGCCTCTATTTATAACGGTAGCTCTATAGCATTTATACTCGAGGCAGATGGTAGACGCATGCTTTTTCTAGGAGATGCACACGATGGCGTAGTGTGCGAAAGCTTACGGGCTTTTGATCACAGCGAAACCAACAAGCTTCAATTGGAGCTTGTAAAGTTGTCGCATCACGGAAGCCAATACAATACCAGTAGCGATTTGTTGGGGCTTCTGGATTCGCCGATTTATATTGTGTCCACTGATGGATCTAGGCATGGGCTTCCGAACAAAAGGACGATCGCCAGAATCATAAAATCTACGCTGGGTAAAGTGTGTTTTAATTATGATCATGTGGTCGCTCCCCTGCTACTAGCTCATGAAATTGAGGAATACTCCTCGCGTCTAGAAGTGCTCGATGATGAAATCAGATTCTAATAAGACAGTTTCGGAAATTATGCAGTCATACTGTGTAATGGTTAATGGCGGAAGCGGTGTTCTGGTGAATGCCATGACTCAGGAATTTTCCTACGTGCTCACGGCCAGGCACGCCGTTTTTGAAGACGCTGCTCGTAACGTGGTAGTTGACCATAATCAGAATTCCATTGAAGTGCTGGGCGTCTTGGTTTTCCCCAAGGTGGGTCAGCAGGAATCCTTAGATTGCGCAGTATTAAAAATTACGCATCAGGCTGACCTATCTCAGAAATCTTGGAGTGCCGCTCACTTGCCACTCCAGGCCAACCTCACTTTTGTGGGCCTCCCAAAAGCGGAAAGGGCGAGTGCAACGCCAATCAAGCATCGGACTGGCCACGCGGCCAGCGTGGTCAACGACCTTATAACCCTGGAATTGGCGGGTATTCCGAGTAAAGACATCATTCAAGGGATGTCTGGAGGTGGCGTATACCATATAGATAACGATTATCCGTATTTGGTGGGAGTGGAATTCGAGATGGAGGCCAGTTGTCTGGATCACCAGTATGGCCGCGTCGATTGTCATGGCCTAGCTCGATACACCGAACTCCTCACCCTCCATTCAAGTGCGCCAATGATTCCGCCACATATGGAGTGCTTTTCGAGAGTTCGGGATAGGATTTTCGCATTCAATGTGATTGATCCCAGTAATGTTCAGCATCTGAAAACTGCATTAATTGGTTTCGCAGACTCATTAATCGAGAGCGGAATGCCGCCTCCTTACGAAATCATGAAGCACTATGATGTCCAGTTATTGATAGACACGGGGCAGTCCAGCGTGCTGGAAGCACGAGAGTTGTGGATTGCATATTTAGAGTTTGTTGTGATCTCCGCACTCATGGATGGTGCTGGAATTACGGATAACGGCTATATCGGCGGGATCGATAAAAAGCGTCGCCTGCTGTACACCAGCGATGTCACCAACTGGCTTGGCCGCTTGGATGAAATTCTCAAAATTGCCCGTAAGTTGCTCGACAAAAACGGCACCCTTGTGGTCGCCTCGCCTGATGCTGCAGCGCAACCCTTTCCTCCAGACTTTGTGCTTGAGAATGTAATTAGCAATATTGCAACCGTTCCGAACCAAGGTCCTTTCTCTATTGATGAAGTTGAGAGTGCGATTTATAACAGCTATAAGCTCACTCATCTGGAAGGTTTGCGCAAAAGCTGCGTCATCGAGAAAGAGTTTGACTATCGCAGTTTGGCTCCAGGTAAGGTTCAACTGCTAGAACTCAGGAAAAAGTTGAATGAAATTATTAATTAAAGATTATGATTTTGAGTTTCTTACTGCTGAGTTTGATGGCATTGAATTTCAAATGTTTCGCTCAGATGATTTGCTGTCCTATATTTCGTGTATTGCTTGCCTGTGTAAAAAACCGTCAGATATCGTAGCGAACTGGCGGGTGATCCAAAACCTTGTTTCGGTTCACCACCAACCTCCCGGAAACCTCGCTGTGTGGAACGTATATATCGCTTTTGTGACGATCGGCACTGTGCCGATTTGGGATAAATACCAGATCGAGAACAACAAATACTCTGCTCGTAAATTGATAATTGATGGGTATGCTGAATTGCCCACGGTTGAGCAATTAACTGGCTGCCTGGAAGAACAGCTCCTAGGAGCAGATTTGACGCTGGATCCTCGTGTTGCGGAAACCCGAGAACCGTTATTGTCGCTGGAGAAATTCGTTCGGGGCGCGCCGTTAGATCAAAAGATTGAATCCAAGGAAAAACGCGCGTCAATGATAAATGAAATCATAGAATCTCTGAATAAAAATGAAAATCAAAAAGGTTGAAATTGAAGCATTTCGTGCTTACAAAATGAAATCAGAAGGCACATTCGATTTTACGAATGCTGACGATCTTCCTTCTAATTTTGTTGCGATATTTGCTCCTAATGGATTTGGTAAAAGCTCGTTTTATGATGCTGTCGAATGGGCGGTCACGAATCATTTGGAGCGTTTAGGTGGCGACTACAATAGAGCTAATTATGAAGGCGCTGCCCGCGCGACCAAGGACGTGGACAAGGGGCAGGAGATCCTTCGAAATAAATACGTCGACGACGAAGTTAAAACTCAGGTGGTTGTTTCAACTACGCTGCCTACTCCTTTTACACGAGAGTTGGGAAAAATACGCATTAATGGACGGGACTTACGCTTTGGAGAAAAAGGACGCGAGAACGATTACTTTCGGCGTGTCATCTTAAGTCAAGATGAGATTGACAGATTCCTCCGGGAGGCGAAGCCGCAAGAACGCTATACGAAGTTTATGGAAAATTTTGGCGGGAAAACTGAAAAGGCCCGCAAGGAATTGACTGCACTTATCCTTGATAATAAATCTGAGCTGCTGGCTTTGGATTCTCAGCGTGAAGCCATTATCGCCGAGCTGGATCAGCCTGTTGACCTCTCCATCTTTGATAGTTTCAATGCATTAGCTACACAGCTCAACGCTGCTGGTGAGAACATCTTGCTCGCGGACGAGAGGTTTTCCGCTCAGGCTGAATATGCACTGAATGCAAGCCTTATCTCCCGACAGCATGAATTAAACGTAGAACGTGAAGCTAATGTCCGGGCGGTTGACACTCTTGCTGATAGATTGGTAAAGATTCCTGAGATTGAACTTAATAGCCAATTTTTCATCGATCAGAAAGCTATTTCAGCGCGTCTTGATCAGGGTGTAAAAGATGCTGGCGGCTATCAGGAACTGCTGAACGCTCATGAAAAAAGCACAAACGACGTCCTAGAGGCGAGTCAGCGTTCGACAAATATTCTTGACATAATCAATCATTCCGTTGGGTTCTTTCTGTCTGAATCACGCCTCAATGAGATCGCCAAACGTCAAATAGCGCTGGGAGATAGCCGATCAGGTCATGCGGCACAGTTGTCAGGGTTTGCAAGGGCCATGAGCGATCTTACTCAGGAGCTCAAAGAGGCTGATGATCGCGTTGCGTTTCTTAGGAACTCTATCGATAATGCGGGGCCGATATATGCAGAGCTAACATCGCATCGTGCGCGAATAGAGTTGATCGCTCAGCAAATTGCTGAGAAAGAGGTTTCGGTTCGTCTGG
Organism: Pseudomonas sp. 32A; assembly: GCF_052682255.1. Classification (NCBI taxonomy): domain Bacteria; kingdom Pseudomonadati; phylum Pseudomonadota; class Gammaproteobacteria; order Pseudomonadales; family Pseudomonadaceae; genus Pseudomonas; species Pseudomonas sp. 32A. Next base: position 2,392,514 of record NZ_JBQYLY010000001.1, read on the forward strand.
ACACAGCAAAGTTGGATGGCCTTCAAGCCAACTTGAAGCAAGTGTCAGGTTTCAAACTTACTGCAAACTTTATCTTGTCTGCGGTTGAAGGCACTAAATATTTAGGTCAAGAGAATATTGAGCGCTTGACCAAGTGTTTTACTGAGTTGGAATCCATTGATCTCCATGACAAAACTGTGCATGCGACTCAAGCAGCCTTGGCTAACCAGATGGGTGTGCATGAACGTTTGATTTCCACCGGCCTTGACTACCTCAGCGCATGGCCGTCAAATATTTGCCCGCTGTGCAGCGCCCCCCACGAAGATGCCGACAAGCTCAGGCTGAAAGTTAAATCGCAGACTCTGCTATCGCGGCTTAGTCAGGAAAACGCGGAACTTCTCGCACAGTCGGAAACACGTCGTAAGCAGCTGCTGGATGAAGTGAAATCTATCACGCGAGTGGCGGAAGAGGCACATGGGCAGCAGTTGGCTGACCTTCGCGGAACAATCAAGGAGATGAGTGCAAGACTGGAGCTAATTGAACGAGAAAAGTCTGATCTGGAGGTGGAAAAACGCGCCTTAGAGGACAGAGTTAACACACTCGATAAGACCGTATGGAGTCTCGCACTGGATGAGCTCTTGACCCGTGCTCAAGGCGAGATCGCTCAGCTTTCATTCAAACGCTCCGGACTTGTAAATCGCCAAACTGAGTTATCTGAAGAGATTGCACAGCTCAATCGAAAGGTTTCACAGATTGATGCAGATTTGCAGGTGCTGACAACGGAAGCCGATACCCTTAAGTCCCAAGCGTCCTATCTGCTTGTCTCTCAGTACCTGGTTAATAACGGTATCAATTCAGCTCAATTGGCTGAATATTGTCAGGCCGAGAAGAGTAAATTTGAATCTCAACTTGCTAACGCCAAGGCCGCTACTGATAAGCTGACGATTCAGTGCAGTGCACTCCAGCAGAAGATGGTGTCCGATGGGACGTGGGTGAGTTTTGCCCAGCTTCGATCTCAGAAAGATGGGCTTGATCTGGAATTGGCTCGCGCTCAGTCCGCAATCAACGCTTTCTATGAAAGCCTTGCAGCTTTGATGGTTGTTCGCTTAGAGGATAGTTTAGACCAAGTCAAAGCACTGATCAGCAGTGAACTCCAGACCCGTCGCTTGCGCACCGAGCAACTTGAAACCGCTGAAAACAGTTTCAAACTGTTGTTGGAATTGATGGCTTCCTTTAAACCCTACATCAAGCGGTTATCCCTTCAAGATGAGTTGGCTGAACTGGAAGTTCAGCTGGATCAGCGAAGTCAAGTTGATATTCTCCTGAGTTCGGAGCGGTCGGCTGTGATCGAACAGCTGAAGACAATGATTAATAATTTCTTCTATGAAGATCTCATCAACGTTATCTACAAAAAAATTGACCCACACCCATCCTTTAAGAAGGTAGAATTCAAGCCGGATTTTGACTCTGATAAGCCCGGTTTGAATATTGTCGTGAGTGACGAAGATGGGATTTTGATTTCTCCAATCCTGTACTTCAGCGCTGCTCAGTCCAATATCCTCAGTCTCAGTGTGTTTCTGGCCGGCGCGCTTCATGCCAAGGATGATCAGGGTAATTCGATCGATGTCGTGATGATCGATGATCCTATCCAGTCGATGGACTCCATCAATATTCTCTCAACCATTGATCTTTTGCGCAGTATCTGTCTACAGTTTGATAAACAAATTATCATCTCTACACACGATGAAAACTTCTTCGGCCTTTTGCAGCGTAAGATTCCAGCTGAGATTTTGGGCGCAAAGTTTCTGCAGTTGGAAAAATTTGGGGTGGTAGTGCCGGTCGAGCCATTCCTGAATTAGTAATTTATCGCGGAGGGGATTAATTTTCCCCTTCCGTGATACACCACTCGGCGACGGAGCTTTTAGGGCCTGGTTTTCACATTGCACAGTATCTGCTAATTACTTATCTTGAGGGAGTTATTGTTAGCTGGCGGGTTCGCTGCGAACTACCTTAGCGTTTCGAATCAGCTTAGCCGTTGAGTAAGCTGGTTTACGCTATCCTTGGATACTGCAGGTCCAAATATTTTGGCCGCTACCAATTACTTCAGTAGAAGCTATGGAAATTTGCTATTTTTCGAGTTTAAGAAAGGGGTTGTCGGTCGGTATGGACCCGGCTTCGAAAAATAGTGCTGAGTTTTCTAGAAGATAGCCTTTGAGTTTTGCTTTCTTGCGAGGACCTTCGACCTTACAGACCCAGATGTTCAAACCATCAGCGCGTTTTCTATGGGTCTTCAGGCTCTCAAACTGTTTTTGTACCCATCGCCATTCTTCATTTTCCTGATTGGCCCCTTTAGAGATACCAGGGAACTCCTGTACATAGCGTTGGAATAGACCCGGCGTAACAAGGAACACAGAGCCATCCACCGTGTGGATTTTAGCTTTGCTGTCGTTGATGATCAGCTTGTGGCTCTGGATGCCTTCCTTGACCCAATTCAGGAAAACTTGACCTGGGCTGTCCGCAGGGGGGCTTGAGACTTCGAGAGCATTTTCTGACGGCGCATCACGTACCTCGGGTTCTCCCATTTTGAACATATCCAGCAACGTTCCGAGGTAGTCGGCATCCTCCATCGCCATAGGATCTTCCAGCGATTGGTTTTGATGCGATCCTGTTCCGCCTGCCTTAGGGGCTGGTGCAGGTGGCGGAGCGTCAGTCGGGTGGTCATCGACTGCAATGCTCACCGTTCCGCTGAAAGCCTCGGGGCGGTCTTCGCTCCCCCAGATTAAAGCCGGTTGAATGCGCAGAAAAGTAAAGGTTTGCTGCCAGTTCCCCTGTGCGACAAGAGCGGTCCAGATGGCTTTGCCTGCCGGGGTGGACTCGACCAACCCATGCGACTGGAGTTCGTCGAACACTGCGATGTTGGAGGAGGGAATGCCCTCAATTGATTGCGACAGTAGATAGGCTCGCAGCTTGTCCGTGACTGCCTTGCTGACGAGCCACAGGGTGTCCTGGGTTAGCCAACCCGCGGCACCCGGCTGGTTGAGTTTCAGCTCGTGTTGAACCAGATGACGCAGTCCGCTGATCAAGTGATGTTGCAGCGAATGAATTGGCGCTTGCAGCGCCTTGCTCGGGTTGCCACCGATGTTCTGCGAGGTGGAGACGCGGTCGGCTTGAATCACCATCTCACCCAGCACGCCGGCACGTTCGTACTGACCCGCCAGAACATACAGCAGACTGGCCCAAAGCGACGGAAACCCACTGAGCCAATCGAGGATCGGGCGGTCGAGAATCCGGGTGTAGAGCAAGCCGGTTGCGGCTCCATGTAAATGGTAGTCGCGACCTTTGAGGTAACGAAAACGGTAGGGCTGGTCCAGCGGGCCCTGCCAAGGATGCCAAGCACGGCCATCTTGGCGCTCGACCTCCAGGTCCACGGCGATCTTGCCAATGTCATGCAGCAGGGCGCCATAAGCGATGCCGGCCGACCAGGCGTCAGTCTGCGCGGCTTGGTCTTCCGGCGCCGCGCCGGTGGGCAGCAGATAGGATTGGCGTAGTTTCAAACTACAGGCGACCAATTCCAGTCCATGGTCGAGCATGCCGCCGAGATACGCATGGTGGTGCGTCTCGCTGGCCGGGAGCTGCTGGACCTGTTCGGCGTAGCGATGGATCGGATTTAAATAGAGTTGGATGAACTGCGCGTGGGAGAGGGCGGTGTACTGCCAGATGCGATCAAGCAGCTGGCGGCGATGCTCCGCGGCTAACAAGCTCTGGGCCGACTCGATGGGCAGGTAACCTTCGGCGACGCTCATGGTCGGTGGCGGAGTGGGCTTCTGCCTTTTGTAACGAAACAGATTGAGCATCGTGACCTCCGGGAAGTGGCTGGGTCAGTAGCCTTTTAGCCTTTTCGGATAGGGCTCTTACCCTTGACTCCCCATTCCTTTCCAACCCTTACCCGTCCTTTTGGCTCGTGCCCCTTTGTGCGGCAATCGGATTATCGATACTGCTACACGTCAGTTTGTTGGGGGGCTGGTATGGAAAAGACAAGAGTCGGTACACTGCGGTGCCTATTTTTTTGGTCTTGCCATGAACCTCACTGACGCCACGCTCGTGTTGCTGCTCGCGGCACGTATCCATGGGACCGACGAAGCCGTCAGGGCCTCGGCGAGGAGCGTGGTCAAGAAGTTGCCGCGCAGTAAACGCGATCTGATCTACAAGGTGATCGACAGCCGGAGTCCGCTCGAGCTGGTGGATTTTCTGGCGCAGAACCTGGATACATAACGGCATGCTGCGGGTGTGCGCCCCTCTCTTGTTCTTTGCGTGAGGGCCCGCCGTATGATTCCGTCTGTTTTCTGGAAACAAAAAAAAGGGCTCAACTCGCGTTGGGCCCTGTGAAGCGTTTGCAGCGGTGAGGTAACGATCAAGCTCCATCGTTCATGCACAGTGAGTCATCCAAGACCGCTTGCTTCAGTTGCTGCTCCAGGTTGAGTACATACTCCGAGGCGCTTCGGGCCTGGCCACTGGCGCGGAAGATCGCGCGTTTGTCAGCCTTGAGCAGGCTGAGCCAGGAGTCGATGTAACCCTCGTGCCGCAGCTCTCCCTGTATACCGGTGTAGGCACATAAGAACGCAGCGCCCATTTCGGCGATCAACTCCTCAAACGCGTAGCTTGGTGAGCCGAACGAACAGGGTGACGTCACGCCTTCGCGCTGCAACCGAGAGTGATGCCCGGTCCAGTGTGTCAGCTCGTGAAGTGCGGTGGCGTAGTACCCACCTTCATCGTGAAATTGCGCTTTTGTCGGCAGTTGGATGAGATCCCTGATCGGGTGGTAAAAGGCTTCGTCGGCAGATCGATGAACGATGTGTGCGCCTGAACTTAACAGCAGATTTTCCGCAGCACTGTTGGCCAGGAAGGGATCGGTCGGGTCCGTATCGAGCAAGGTTTCGTTGAACGTTTCTAGCCCCTCCGTTTGCTCGATGTTGAACAGAAAATGCGTCCTGAGAATGCCAAAGTGAGCGACCTTGGGTTGACCGTTCTCATCGAGGACCGGTTGGCCTGACTCGGTCTGTTCCTCGCGCTCCATCGGCTTGTAGAGCACCGCTAGGGCACTGTGCTCACCCTTACGGATGTGCCCGCCGGCCTTTTTGGCTTGATTGAAGGTCAGCCAACGATCTTGAGTGAATCCCTGCGACCTCGCCTCGGCCCAGAGCAACGGTAAGTTGATCCCCGAGTAGGGGCGACGCGTGATGGCGTTAATGGGGAAGGGTTGATGGTGACCGACGTCAGCTGAGCCACTTGAGGACCAGGGTTTGATCCAGGGGGCAACGCCTTGGTCCAACGCGGTAACGATCTTGTCAGTCACGTCTTGGTAGATATCGCGCATGGCATTTTCCTCGAGAGAAAACGGAGGAACGCCTTGCCCGTCGGGGAGGGTTCCCCGGTGGGTGATGGTTGGATTGATGCAGGGCTTGCATGCCGTCTGAGTGTGGATCGGGGTGGTGAGTACGACCGTGTGCGTTTAGCGTTGATGTTCTCCTGCAAGCGCTATCAGTAAGGCGTTAGGCTGGCCTGGCTCGAGGAGCAGGCTTAGGCTCAGTTGCAGCAACGGGTTTTGGCGTGGATGACCCGTTGACGCGATGTGGGCTACCTCGAACAGCACATAGGGCTCGTGTGGAGAGGCCAGGTGTGCCTCGAAGGCTGCGCGCAATACGTGGCTGAGCCGATCGACCTGCAGCTTCTCAGGATGACCTGAGCGCTCGAGCAGTACCGCGTTTTGCCAAGCTGCGGGGGTGAACACAATAGGAAGCTGAAGGGTGTTCAGGGCTTTGGGTGTTAGCGAGTCGGACATGGTGTGCCTCCGTTGAAAGCGCGAAGAAACCTGTCCCGTGCGGGAGATAATTTCCCCGCGGTGGGTTGAAGAAAAACAAGAAGTTTTGTCTGGCGAGCGGAGCTCGGAAGACGCTCAGGAGAGCAGTAGGCGTTCATCACCGTAGCAACGGTGACCGTGCGAGCTACCGAACGCTAATCGCACTTGGGGAGAACCATCACCGAAGTGACGTAGTCTTGAAGGCTCTGGCTACCTGGGAAGGTGCTGTCGATAACAGCGATCCGTACCTTGTATTTAGCCGGACGATTTATAAGGGTCAATCACTGTAGAGAAGCTGTTTCACGCGGCTTGTCTTCTGTCTTCCAGTGAAGATTTTTCGGCTCGGCAAACTGATAGACGGTCAGGCACGGACAGTTTTCAGTAGTAGGCTGTTACTCCTGTCTCAACCATGAAAACGCTCAGAAGAGGGCGAGAACATGCCGACGCAGAACCCTGTTCAAGTTTCCCGTGTCCACTGCTGGGCGTACGTCTGTGGCATGTCGGTGAAGCGTGGCTATCGTAAGTTGAAAGCGTTTGAGTCCCGCGTGGCTGAGCGAGCGGTGACCGCAGGTATGCCTGGGGGTAATTTAATCGTTCGCGGGAGCTTTCTGATTGCCAAGCTCACTATGGTGGGCGCGTTGCTTTTTGTAAGTTTTTGGGTGCTCCTGTCGTTGATGACTCTAATTGTTTTGTATTGGGTAATCGTCCATCGCCGATTCAACGATTCAAAGGACTTTTACGGGGCTCAGGCATTCGGTGACCCTTATGGCGAGTACGAACTCAATCGTGCACCGGGACAGCCTGATCTGGACGAGCATTAGTGGGTTGTCGTTAGCTTTTTCTGATTGAAGTACCTGCAGACATCAGGGCATCAGTTCCTTTCGAACCCGCATTTTGGGCACTGAGCGTCCCTTTTCCTAGCATGCCTTCTGCTATGGAACCTACGGTATATCCGGCCCAACTCATGGTGGCTAGAAAAACCATCGGCAGCACGATGAACATCGCCCCCATCACGTACTCGATCACCTGCGCGGTGACAGTCCCATCCATAAACCCGGATGTGGGCAGCGACAACAGCACCTGATTGGAAGCCGAAACCTGGTTGTACAGGGTATCGAGCATGCTGGAGTCGACCCAACGCGCCAGTTCCCACCAGAAGGTCAGCATGTGTAAGGTGAACAGCGCGAACGTCACCGTCATGACGGTCTTCAGCTGGTAGGTACTGACCAGCAGGATCAACGGTAAGCTGATGATGACGCCCATGATGAGGAAGGCCTGCACCATTGGCAGAGCGGCGCGTAGCGCATTCATCGCCGGGAAGTTGCTGAAGGAGCCGAGGGCCAGCCCGGTGTTGGTGGCCAGGTTATTGAGCCCCTGATTGATCGAGCCGCCACGGGCGCTGGAGCCATAGTCCTGGTACACCTGTCCGGGCGACATGGACATCGATTGCTGGCGCGGGCTGACCAGCTCACGGAGGGTGGCATCCTCGATCTCGTTGCTCGAACGGCCAGTCAACCAACCTTTCAGCTGAGTCAGCAGCGAAGGATCGACTTGCTCGATCAAGCGCTCGCGCAATCCGACACCGCTATCGCTCCACCACTGCTTGCAGGTGGGGTAGCCCGCGCCATTCTCCAGCCGTGGCAAGGACACATCGCGGCTTTCGTCATACGGCCAGCTGACTCGCGGTGTGCGTGAACGATCCGTATCGTAGTAGCCGGGCGTATCGAGAAAAAAGTTTGAGCCGATCCAGGACGCATCGTGACTTTGTGCCTTGTCTAACTGCGGGCGGTTGGTGAACAGCCGAGAGCGGGAATAGCCATAGCAGTCGCGAGTGAAGTCGGCGACTTCCTGCAGCAGTACCTGACTGTCGATGCGCGAGGTATCGATCTCCATGCGCATCTGCCGGATATCCGGTGCGCAGGGGATGGAGGCGGTGGCCGCCGCGGTTACTCCTTTGCTCAAGGCATGCACCAGAAACCACCAGATCGGTACGTTGGCGGAGCGTTCGCCGATGGTATTGAAGGTGGTTCCCCAGGCGGTTTCTGCTGGCTTAGCCACACTGATGCCGCAGCGTTGACTCGCCGCATCATCGAACGCCATTGAGGCGAGGCTCAGCGGAAAGACCGGCGCGCAACCGAACAACACCACGATGTAGGCCAGCCACAGCCGGTTCTCGATTCGCGGCACCGAGAGCAGTCCCTTGTTGCCTTCATCCGCGCCTTGCTGACGGGCCGACAACCATTCTTGCAAGATGATTGCACCAAAGGGCGCAGCGAACAGTCCGGTATCGGACAGGACGTTCCAGAGGCCGTTGTTAATGATCCAGGCCAGCAGGGAGAGGTAAAACTCCAGGTAGCTGTTGGTGCTCATGAGCATGGTGGCAACCTCACAATCGGGTGAGTTCGACGCAGGTAAAGAGCACGAGCCCCATTGCCCCAATGCGCTTCACGCGCAGTCGATCCTGTTGTCGATGTCGGTAGCGCCGAAGCAGATCCCACCAGGCCGCAAAGAGGGCGCCATAGAGCAGGGCACGCCACCACCGCAGATAGGGCCGTACGGATTCGAATGCCTGCTGCCAGGCCTCGAAACTACCCAGTGTATTGCGGCCGATCCAGGCGACCAGTGTGACGCTCAGGATCATCGCCGCGGTAATTCCCAGACCTGAAAGCAAAGTGAACAGCCGTGAACGTTTCATGGCTTACTTTCGTCTGGCGTCAGCATCATTGAGTCGACCGGGCTCGGGGTCGCCTTGCTCGACGGTACGCGAAGCATCGGCACCACCCGCATGCCGATCGAGCACAAGGCTGGCGGTGTTGGTGGCCAGCATCTGCCGGACCTGTAGTTCGGTCTGTAGCAGGCGTATTTCGCGCTCCAGAGCGTCGATGTTTTTCGTCAAGGCGGTTTGGGCCGGCTCGGCGGAGGCGATGTTCGGTTCGTGACTGCCTGCCAGCAGGGTGCGCAGTAGCAGGAGCGCCTTTTCGAGTACGCTGGACAGGGCCGTCTCGCTGGCCAGACGTCGCGCCAGCAGATCCTGGTCGGGATCGTCGCGCAAGGCTTCGACCACGCCACGGGTTACCGGCAGCATTGGACTGGAGGCTTTAGCCAGATTGTCAGGGGTAGGCGGCAGTGAGCCAGACAGCAGCCCTTGCAGGGCCTTGAGGCGTTCGCTGTAGGCCTCCTGGATCAGCGGCGTCAGCCCGCTGCCGGCGGTCGCACGCAGGGTTTCGCAGCTGTCGCAGGTCGAGACTTCGCTCTCGCCCAGCACGCGAACGGCCCATTCGGACTCCTCTTGGGGCGAGGTCCATGTCTGGCAAATAGCCCCACCCAGGCAATCGCTGCTACTGATCGAGGCACTGTCATCCACCGACCTGTTATGCAGCAGGTTATAGCCCGCGCGCACCACGTCGGCGGTCACTCGAATGGGTGTCTGCCCATTGCCTCCTGCCTTCGAACCGCCGACCCAGGACACCCCATTGTTGCCGTTACGCGCCTCGGTGTTTTTCACCGCAGCCACCGCATCACCGCCGGTTTGCTCCAGGTTGCCCTGCATCTCCTGGTTCTTGGCCAGCGCGCCCCAGCCGGCTTGACCGACCTTATCCGCCATCTTCTCGGCCATGGCTTGGCAGGTCAGTTTGGAACGATCGAAGTCGATACGCCCCTGCATCACCCCGTTACTGAGCAACTCATAGAGACCGGGGTTGGCGCGCTGGATGATCAACGCTGGCAGCGACATCACCGCCTGGGTCGCGTTCTGCACGATATTGCCCATGATCTGCTGGAAACCTTCGGTGGCACCGTTCAGCTGGTTTTGCAGGGTATTGGTGAGGCTCATGTTTCCGCACATCATGTTCGCTCGCCAGGACCCGCCGACACCGAGACCACTGGGTCGGTAAAGCGAGCTAGGTGAGCCCACTGCCGAGCCGCCACCGATGGTATACATCACCCGGTCGTCGAGCACTTCGCCTTGAGTGCCCAGGCGGTAATCGCCCTCGGCGGCGTGGGCAGGCGTGGCCATGGCGAGCAGTCCGCAGAGCAATAGACTCATCACGCCAAACCATGCTCGCGTGAAAAACCGACTCATGACGCACCGCCTTCGAAGTCGATGCTGAACAGAAAGGTCTGCCCCTCACGTTTGCAGCAGCTATAGGGACGCCACAGCGACCAGGCGTAGCCGCCATCCGCGCTCTGTACCGGATCGCTGGGGAAGATGGCGCACGTGGGCTGAACCTGAGGGTAGAGCAATTGCCATTTGTGGGTCGAAGCGTCGTTTTCAATGATCGGGCCAGGTGGCCAGTAGCCGTCGCGTTTGGCGGGCGTGAGCGGTACGTACACATGCGGCTGCCAGCTGCGGGTAATCACATCGCCGGCCCGTTGCGCCATGACTGCGGCCGCCTTGAAGTCGTCGGGCTGTACCAGAAACCCCTGCCGGGGATAAACGCTACCCCACATATTACCCGAGGCCTGACGACCGATTTCGCGGATCCCCGGCATTAGCGACTCGGGGTAGAAACTTTCCGGTAGGCCATGGCGCCAGGCCAGCGAGTCCAGGGTGCTCAGGTAGTAGGGCATGACTGCGGTAGCGCCGCTGGCGCAGGTGTAACCGGATTGAGCGGCCAATTGCGTTGCGGCCCAGCCACCTGGGTGACCGATGCCATCAACGTTTTTGAAACGAGGCAGGTTGTCGCGGTGGGTGTTCGGCGTGATCAGGTTGCCGCCACCTTCCGCACCGCTGATGGGAGAGGAGAGGGTGGCCATCTCGGTCCAAGGGTTATTGCCGGTGGTGGCGTAACTCGAGACCACCAGCTCAGGAATGAAATGGCGAACCTTGGTCGAGGTTCTGACTGTGCAGCCGAAGGGCGTGCAGAGAAGCCAGAAACAAATGCCGACAACCTTGTATTCGAGACAGTTTGGCGAAAACACGGAGGAGGTGATGCTGCCGGTGTCCAGCGCCATGCTAGGGCCGCACGCCAGCAGGATGCTTAGCGCCAAGGGCCGTATTTTTGTGGGCGGAAGTGACGAGCAGGCAACAGGCATAATCCAGGCTCTCGGTGTATGGCCTGGGCAGGTTCGGTTACGGAATGAAGGCTGTCAGTGGAAATTATGAAGGCGGATCTATCGGGTTTGTGAAACGTGAGACTATTATTTGACGTGAAGGGCGCTGCGCAGGATATCGGGTTCCACAAGTAACTGATCTGCGTTGATTTCGAAAATATTGGCGAGTTTACACAGGACCAACAGCGACGGATTGCCCGTGCATCGTTCAATTTGGCTGACGTAGGTGCGATCCACCTCGGCCATGAGCGCCAGCTGCTCCTGGGTAAGGTTCTTTACGCGCCGCATCCAGCGGATGTTCTCCGCCAGTTGCAGACGAAGTTGTTCGTAGTCTTGAGTCATGCGCGCAAATTGCGCCTTGAGGGACTCTCAATCCACGGGATATAGTCTACATTGGCATTGAATTAGGCCCTTTGGTGCCCATGCCTGTTATCGAGCGTTCATTTGGTTTCGTTAAGATTTCGAGGCTGGGTCCAGCGTCTAACAATAAAATCAGAAATCTAGGGTGTGTATGGACGAAAACTACATTTCAATTCCCGCGGCGGATGGTTGCCCAAGTCTTCTGACACCTTGGGGCAACGAATTTGCTCCGATGATCGAACGTGGCGTGCAATGCGCTCAGGCTTGGCTTGATACGTCTGGTGAGATTCCGCTGTGGTGGGAGCTGGCGCAAACACGTAAGACCTTTCCAGTCGGTGACTGCCAGGATGCTTTTGAAGCAGGTTTTTTATTGAGGATTCAGCAGCGGCTTCGGGGCGTGTCACAGTAACTATTGTTGCTCATGGCGATTACATCGACTTGACCCTCGTTTGCATCAATCAGACCACCTCGGCACAGACAAATGATTGCAGCGTTAGAGCTATTGTCTGTCTAGCTGAGGTGTCTTGGTCCAAATACTGAAAAACTTGGTGGGAATCGCGCTTTCCTTAGTTGGGTGCTGCGCCAGGGGCGGTACTTGCCTCCAGTGCCGCCAGTCATGCATCGAGCGTGAAAATCTCTTGAAAGGTATGGTTCCAGACGCCATTCCTCTAGACTGGGGGCTGACAGAAGTAGTTTTCGCCCTGTTACAAACAGGTTTACGTAGCTAAGATTCTGATTAAGTGCAGATTCTGCACGCTCTGAGAACGTGGAGCGCGATATGAAAGCCAAACGAGTGTTGAGTGACGATCTGGTGAGCCGACTGGAGGATAAGATTCCGGTCATGGCTGAAGGTGCCATCAATACCGCCTATATCAACGCGCTGGCTGCCGGGCGCAGTGTGATGGAGGTCATGAACGGCATGCTTGTTGAAACGACTGCCGACGGTAAGCACAAGGTCATTCGGGTGGCCAAACCCAAGCACAAAGTGACTCTGGGTGGTGTAATCAAGGTGCGCCGCTGCTCATGACGGTTCCTCGGTTGAGGGTTTTTGCTGGACCCAATGGCTCCGGCAAGAGCACGATGAAAAGTGCCATCCCTTCCCACCTGATTGGTATCTACATTAACCCGGATGAAATCGAGAAGGCTGCCAAAGAGAGCGGCCGTCTGGAATTCAGAGATTTTCAACTGGAAGCTGAAGGTGATGAGGTCCTCAGTTTCATTAGGGAGCATCGGCTGGTCAAGTCCGCCGGGCTCGATGAGGAGTCGGCCAAGATAGGCTTTAGCAGCAACGGTCTGAATTTCCAGACGGTCGCGATGAACTCCTATTTTGCCTCGGTGCTCTCTGACTTCATCCGGAACAAGCTTCTCGAAGAGCAGCTGTCTTTCACCTTCGAAACGGTGATGTCCAGCGACGACAAAATCGCTTTTATGCTCAAGGCGAGAGAGTCTGGATATCGAACCTACCTCTACTTTGTGGCAACTGAAGACCCTGACATCAATATCAACAGGGTCAGGAACCGTGTTGCAGCAGGTGGGCATCCAGTTCCCACAGAGAAAATTGTCCAGCGTTATGGCCGTTGTCTGAGCCTGCTGCCTGCGGCTATTGCTGCTTCGAACCGGGCCTACATCTTCGATAACTCCGGTGCCGACCTCGTGTTGCTTGCCGAAGTTACGGATGGGACTGACCTTGAGTTCAAAGTTGACGAGGTTCCTGGCTGGTTCATGGATGCCTACGTTGAAAAAGTGCTCAACGGCTAGCTGCCGGGTTGGTCAACACCGGATGCACTTCCCACCTTACCCTGGCTCTATTCCACGGGCCTGATCAATGCGTTCAGATACCCGATAAGCTGCCTCCAATTCAGAATACTGGTATTCCTGCATTAACTTCCAGCGTTCAGCTTTTTCCTCGGGTTCCGTCATGGCGAGGGCTAGGTAAAGACTGGGTGGCACGGCTCGAAATAGCGTCTCGAGTTTCTTCGACAGCACGACCCCTTCGGTGTATTTACCTGGTTCTTTGTTGGCGGAGAGCAACAGGGCTTTCTGTGCCGGCGTGAGCTTCTTGAAGCGAGCGATCTCTTCGATTTCTGAGGGCGGCATGTTCAAACAAATCCACCATTCGATCATGTTGAGCATGGTCTGCGCAGCAGCGGGGAAGTCGGCAAGGTTTTGTGTGGCCAGCCAGAACCAAGCGCCGAGCTTGCGCCACATCTTCGTCCCCTTGACCACGAATGGCGCCAGCAGCGGGTTCTTGGTGATGATATGGCCCTCGTCGGTGACCATGATGATCGGTCGGCCCAGGTACTGGTCGCGCTCGGCCAGATTGTTCACGGTGTTCATCAGGCTGATGTAGCTGATGGACATCTGGGCCTCGTAGCCTTCGCGAGCGTAAGTGGCGAGATCGACAATAGTCACATCGCTCTCGGGCCAAGGCGTGCCTTCGCGATCGAACAGTTCACCCTCGAAACCCTGGCAAAATAGGTCGATGGACTCGCCCATTTCCTGGGCACGCTCGCGACGTTTCTCTGGCAAGTGCGGATCGGCGGCGACGCCCAGCAAGGCGTCGCGCACGTTGCGGGTCAGTACCTGGCGACCCGCCGCGACGCAGGTCTGCGCCGCATCGAGAATGCACTCGCGGATCAAGCTGCGATCGGCTCGACTCAGGCGCGCCTCTTCTTTGGCCTCGCCTCCGGTGATCATCAGACGGGCAGTGATTTCCAGTTCGCCGAGAACATCACGCTGGTCTTCGCGACTGGTTACCACCTCATCGTCCAGCTCATCGATCGACAGACTCGCCACCTGATCCGGCTGCTCGATCAGGCGCCAAGCATCGGCGAACGGGGCGAGGCTGACGGAGGCGCCAGGTTTCAATTGGACCTTGTTGACCGAGAGACCTTGTGTCGCGAAGTAGTCGCCCTGCAAGCCGAATGAGTTGCCGGCCTCGACGATAAACAGGCGAGGGCGGTACACCGCCATGACCTGCATCAGTAGGGTGACCAGGGTGGCCGACTTGCCGGCGCCGGTGGGGCCGAACAACAGCAGATGACCGTTCATGGCCCGATCCAGGCGTGACAATGGGTCGAAGCTCAATGGCGAGCCGCCGCGGTTGAACAGGGTGATGCCCGGGTGGCCGGTGCCGGTGCTGCGGCCCCAGACCGGAACCAGATTCGCCAGGTGCTGGGCAAACATCAGGCGGGTGTACCAGTTTCGCGTGTCGCGGGCCGGGTTGTAAGCCATCGGCAACCAACGCAGGTAGCTGTTGCAGGCCGCGACCTCGTCGCCTTCGCGCACCGGCTGCAGACCGGCACCTAACAGTGCGTTAGCAAGGCTGACCGAGCGCTGGTGCAATTGCTGTTCATCGTGACCGCGCAGGTAGAACGCCAAGGTGCCGCGGTACAGCTTGTGCTGGCGACCGATGATTGCACGAGCCTCTTCGACATCCTGACGAGTCTGGGTCGAGGCCAGGTTTTCACCGATGGCTTTGCGCGCCAGGCGGTTCAACTGGTCTTCGAGCACATCCTGAGGTTTGACCACCAGGGTCAGACTCATCACCGTGCCCTCAGGCAACTGGTCGAACAGGGCATTCACCGCGTCGCCCTTGCGGGTTTCGCCGGTGAGTTGACCAATCAACGGTGCCCGCCGCAGCTTGTCCACCACCATCACCCGATGAGGCTGATCATCGAAAAACCAGAGTCCGCGTTGGACATCTGAACTCGGCTCGTTAAAGAACAGCCGCTCGGCGAAGTCATGATCAAAGGGTAGTTCCAGCGACTCACCGTCGCCTGAATCCGGATAGGCCACGCGGCGGTAGAAATCCTCGGGCGATTCATCGGTGAGCCTGGGTGCCGGATTGAACCAGGGCAACAACCAGGCATACAAACCTTGGCCATCGACTCGCGTCGATTGCACCCCGCATGCTTGTAGCGAGGCACCGATTCGTTCGCAAGCCTGTTGGAGGGATTGCACCGGAGTGAGTCCAGTCTCCTCGGCGTCAGACTCAAGCCAGCGATAGACCACCAGGCGCACCCGTCGGTTATTGCCACGCCAGGGCAGGCGCGTCACTACCTTATCCTCAAACAGACCACCGGGCTTGGCGATGGCCTTCAGATGTCGGCGAGTAAGTTCCAGGTACGTTTGGGTGAACACCGTGCCTCGCGCACTGTCCCGAACATAGCCAGTCAGCCGGTTCAGGTAGGGGGTGAAGTCGTTGTCGTCCTGACAGAAAAACTGCGCCACCCAAGGCGCTTGATCCAGCTCGTCAAAGCTGTCCTGCAGGGCATCCTCGATGGCATCGCGGGCTGCCATCAGCCAATCGGGTTCGCGCCCTTCGGTGCCGATGGGCAGTAACTCGAATACCGCGCCCACCGAGCGATTGTCATCGAGCAGAAAACACTGTTCGGTATCGAGGTATTCGACCCACGGCAGGTGGTCAGTGAAGCTGGGGTTATGCGCGTAGAGTGCGGCTTCCTCGGCCAAGGTGGCGCGATGGCGCAATGGATTGCGCCAAGCTTTCCACGCGGCAGTGTGGTTCCTCGAATCGCCGCTACGCACTACAAGTCTTCCTGACGTTCACCAGGTAATGCGTACTGCACCCGTTGGTAAAACGGAAAGACAGTCGAGTAACCCGGGACCGGTGCCTGTTCGGTACCACTCAAATGCGGATACACGTACAGCACCAGATCGGGATTGGGCAGGCGAGGGAACAGGTTGCGGATCTCGTTCGCCGCTGTACGCGTGTACGGTTCTTGGAGAGCCGCGGAGACATCTGTCTGGGCCAGCGGACGGCGTAACTGCTGCCGAGCATCCAGCAGTTGCTGCTGAGTGCCTTGCGAACCGGCGTCATTCCAGACGTCCAGCATGGTTTGCTCGCCATGGGGCAGCAGCGTTTCCTTGTCGGTGGCGCACCCCGCCAAGACCCAGCAGAACACGCTAATCCAGGTCAGGTAGAGAGGCATGGTCTTTTTCATGGCGAACGCTCCGGCCCTTGGGCTCGTAGTCGATGGTGATCTCATGGTCGAGGTGCAGCGCGACCTGTGCGGCCGGTGGCACGTACACGGCAGCAAAGGCCTCGCCATACAGTTTGTTGACCCACTCGCGGATGTCGCTGACCCCACCACTGAGAATTGAATTCAGCGCGCTGTTGCCCGTGCTGTTGGTAACCCCGAGCGTACTACCGCCCGAACTGATCACGCTGCTGTTGTTCTGCTCATCCCCGAGCAAGGCGGCGACACCCGCGCCGGCCGCAGTGATGAGGCTCTGGCTGCCGATGTACTGTTGGGCGTTCGAGCGGCGCTCGCCGGCGATGCAAGGAATGCCATACGGATCGGATAGATAACCGAGGCCACCGCGGATTTTGTCGGTGCTTGAACTCTGGGTGGTGGAGGCATTGCGGCTGGCTACCGCCTTCGGTTGAGGCACCGTGCGGATGGTGCCATCGGTGAACACAAAGGTGATCGACTCGACCTGTCCGCGTACGCAAGACAGGGTCCAGTCCCCGGACGCCGTGCCGCTCATCACGGCACCCGCGACGTCCGGCAGGTCGATGCCGTTGGCCGTCAGGTTCTCCGGACCGACCAGTACCTTAAAGGGATAGGGATCGTTCACTGTGCCGTCCACGGGGACTCTGCCAATCAGCGCAGTCATGGCGACCGATCCCATCAGCGTGGCGTTTTCGGGAATGGTGTAGATCTGCTTCGCGCCTTCGGTACGATCAACGGATCGCGTCAGGTCAGGCTCACCCTTAGTGACTGCACGTAGCTGCTTCTGGCTGCGATCAATAGCGTTATCTTTCAAGCCCTCCAGTGAGTTGAAAGCGGTAGGCAGACTCAGTGCGGAGGAGGTCTTGGTTTTGCCTTGGGCGTCGGTGGACGGAGCATCCGAGGGTTCAATCCACTGCAGCGCATCATTGGCAGGATGCTGCCCGTCGAACTGGGCCCCATCGCCAGGCTCAAGCCCCAATCCGATCGGCATATCCTTGCCTTTGCCGGTCAGCCCCGACAACTGATCCTGCAATTGCGTCAGCAGACCGCGAGCCTGGCGACTGTCTTGTTCCGCTTTGAGTCGGGCCTCGTTGGCTTGTCGGCGGCCTTCGTCGACCTGCTGGGTCACACTGCCAAGCGCCGTCTGGATACGCGAATCGACACTGTTTTCCCGCTCGCGCAGGCGGTTGTTTTCCGTCTGCAGTGAGTCATTGTGTTTCTTCAAACCGAGCATGTCGCTGCGCATGGCCTTTACTTGACCGATCAGGGTGGCGACCGTATCTCGTGGAGTGTCGCCAGCAATGCCAAGCGACTTGGCCTGCTCGGCGGATAACTGAATGTTGCCCTGATCAACTGGGTTCTCTGGAGAGGGCGTGCTGCCGCCAGCGACCCAGCTTTTCAGGATGATCAGCACCACGGCCAGCAGCGCAGCCGGTACCAGCCATTTGAGCAAGGCGTTAGCTTTCATCGTCAGCACCTCGCGTAACGGGTGGGAGCAGCACGGCGTGTTCGAGACCGGCACCGCGAGTGACGAGGTAGGCTATCGTGGTGTCTTCAGCACTGCCGACAGGCCCGAGGAAAGCATGCTGGAAGGCCGTGGCGAACAGCTGGGCCTGAAGCCGACGCGGGTCGAGTTGCACCGTCTCTGAACCACGATTGCGCAACTTCACCGCCGTCACCCAGTAATCACCGAGTCGCCAGGCGGCGATGGGCGTGCTGGACACGTTTTCGGTCGGCAGCAGGGTCGGCAGTTCCGTGCGCAGCTTGAGCGGTACGCGGCGTACGCCGGGTAGGGATTCTACGGTGCGCAGCGGCGCGTACAGGCTCTGTGCGGCGTAGCGCGTCAAAGCGACCGGGATCGGCGTACGTTCTGGAATAGGTGCGGTGCTCGATTCCGCCTCGGTAGCCTGCACCGGAGCATTCTTGAGAATACGCACGGGCTCCAGCGGTTGATCGCCAGGGGTGGCCGCGATATCCAGGAGGATGATCTCGCCCGTCGTGACCGATTGCAGTTGCAGTCGGGTCGGTGCAATGGCTTCCGACGCTCGCAGGTACAGCGTGCCGCCGGTTGATTGCACGCGCAGCTTGCCCGTCAGGGTTGAGGGCACGCCGACTCGAACATCCTCATCGATAAAGACCACCCGTTCCTGATTGATCACCAGAGGGACCGCGAGGGGGAGGCGTTCCCAGTGCATCAGTTCGACGGCCTGCGCTACAGCTCCCCATGTAGTCAGTGCGACGGCGAGTCCCAGGGTAGAAATCCGCTTCATGGCTCACCTCCAGGCAGGGAGATTTTTTGGGGAGTGCCCTGATAACAATCCAGTGCCAGCCCCCACTTATTGCGTTCGGGGTCCAGATCAAAACGCACCACGCGTAATGGATAACGCACCACCACCCGTTTCACCGGTTCGGCGGCGTAATACTCATCGGCGTTGAGGTCGAGCTTGACCAGCCAGCTGTCGCGGTCGAGTTGCTTGACCCTGAGTTCAGGATCTTCGCTGTAGCCTCGGCCCAGAATTTCGTAGACGCCACGCACCCGCTGGCGCAGTTCGCCGGCGGCCTTGCGGTACTCGTAGTCGCCATCGAGGAAGGCCTTGCAGGCGGGTGTCAGGTAGGACTGCAAGCCATAGATAGCGCGGCGATAATCCTGCTCGCCATCCGAGGGCCAGCGGTTGAGCTGACCAAAGATGTACAGGGCAAAGGCATAGACATTCTCTGAGGGGATATCCCACCACTTGCGAGTGCTGCCCGAGCGCAGATCCGGTGGTACATGCACGGTTAGATCGGTCGGTGCCGAGCGCCAGCCGTACCAGAGCCCGGCACAGACCAGGGCAAGGATCATTACCGCCAGACGCAGGCTGAAGATATGGGCCTGTTGGGCATCCACCTTGTTCCGAAAACGACTCATGGCTGCCACCGGGACAGGGCAGGGCGCAGTCGACGCGAACGGCGAACCGTCCAGCCGCCGGAGTGAAGGATCAAACTCCCGCGACTCAGGCGCCAACGGCTGACGAGTATCCATTCGAGCTTGCGGTACAGCCAGGTCTCGGGGCGGGCCCGTTTGGCCCGACGCAGTAGCGTGCCACCGGCAAATAACACCACTGCCATGCTTGCGATCATGCTGGTCGGTGCCACGGCAATGGAGGCGGTGGCGATTGCCAGAGGAACGCCCAACAGCAGGCCAATGACGGCGCCGGTGCCAAGCGCTACCCACATCTCATCATTGGTCAAACCGCGCAATACGGCGGGATCACGATTGAGTCGCTCCGGTAGAAAGACCAAGGTGCCGTCAGCAAGACGTTCGATAGTGTCGTTCATGCCCACCTCACAGAATTGCGGCAGCCTTGGTCAGGAACCAGATGATGATCACCACCAACAGTGCTCCAATACCGACCACCGCGCCGAGGTCCTTCCAGGTCTTGCGCTGATTCTGCACGTCGGCATACACGGTCAGGGAATGCCAGGCCACACCGAGAAAAGCGAGCAGGGCGATGAGCAGACCGAGCAGGATGCCGCCGTCGTAGGCATAGTTTTTTATGGTCTCGATCAACCCGGATCCTTCGCCGCGCGAAGGGGCTTCCATGGTGGGTAATTGGGCAAAGGCCAGGCTCGGACCAAGCACCAGCAACAGGCCGATCAAGCGCTGGCTCGCGCGATCACGCAGATTGTTTTTCAGGGGGACTAAGCACTTGAGCATGGCGGCGATCTCCTGGATTAGGACAGGGTGAAGAACATCAGTAGGAGCAGGGCGAGCAAGACGCGCACGGCGCTGCCGCCGAAGGCCCCAAAGCGCACACTGCCGGCGGCCCAACCCCGGTAAGCCGTCCACATCACCCAGGCACACCAAAGCAAAACCAGGACGAGAACCAGGGATAGCCACAGCGTGGAACTGTTCTGTGCCGAGAAACCGGAGGCATTCTGAAACGCTGCGATTTGGGCGTCAGTCATGCTCATGGCGAAGGCTCTGCGGGCGTAGTGTCGAGGCGGTAATTGCCGACCAAATCGGTGGGATCACGGGGTTGGGCGCGGGAGGGGGATAGATAGTCCCGTACGCCTTGACGAATGCGCTGAATGTCTTGAATTAGGCGGGGATAGTCGAAGCGATAGCGATCGTCGGGTTCGAACGTGCTGGCTGCCTCAGCTTGCGTTACAAGGCGTTCGATAATATCGAGCTGCTGCTGGACTTGGCTGAACTGATCCTGCTCCCGATCAGACGCGGCATAGCTGCTGCCATGGACGATAACCAGCGATAGCAAAAACAAGCTGCGGAAGGTGGTAATTGGCATGATGCTAGCCCTTATGGATCTGGGAGCAGAATCAAGCTAGAGGGTGAAATTTTCCGTAAGAAACCTGAGGTGTGATGGATCACATTTATGGAATGCGCTTTCTTGCGAGCCCTGTAGCAGTGATCCGTATAAACGCCATTTGGCTCGCAACCAATCCCAAGATAGGCGCGTCAGCACTTGAGCTGCGCCGGTCGCACCTCCGTTCGGCGGTAAGGCCGCGCTGTGCTTATCTATTTACGAATAGATGCCAATCGGTTGAAGACGTTGGTACATGACGGCGCATGAGTTTAGCTTGATGACCCAAGTACCACGCACATTGATTGCCATTTGTCAGGTTCCCTTGACCTGTCCAATCGCATGGGCTAAATATTACTTCATCGCAATTAAGCGATGCTGGTTAATATATTCGATACATAACAGAGTTAGGCTTATCATCAAAGATGTGCTGATATGTTCTGTTGGTTTTAATTTAATACTGATGCCAAGGAAGGTATAATTTTGATTGCATTGAATAGTAGCAGATTATTAAGCGCGATGAGCTTGGAAAGCATCATCGGAAATTTCCCTTCTGATCGAGCTATTTCAACGCTTGGCTTTGCACAATTCAAAAACTGCTACGACCCTGCACTATTAAGGGGTATCTTGGACGAAGCCCTTAAGCTAGAGTCTATAGCAAGCAATAAGTTTTTGTCGTTAAAGCACTTGCGCAAAGCTCATGTTCATATACCCCAAATTGAAAGCCTGATGCTGAATAAGTATAGGCTCGAATACCTGTCCCTGTTGGCAGGTTGTGAGCTTGAACCTTATCCTATTTCCACCGCTGCGGCGCATATAAATTATTATCGACGGGGCGAGCCGGCGATTGGTTATCATACGGACGGGGCCGCGATGGTAGAACTTATTCCATTGTATATCGATGGCGCCAAGACCAATACTGCCACCTTGATCTACAAGGGAAGCGCTTCTGCCCGATCAAGTTTTGGTGAGCTCCAGGCGCCGTTCTCCGAAGATGAGATTATACGAGTAACTCAGGAAGTCGGTGCGAGTGTTCTATTGCAAGGTCGCTGTTTACTACACGCTGCAGAAATAAATAGTGAGTCTGAGCGTATTACTTTGGTACTGGTATTACGCTCAAAGCATCAACCTTGGAAAGATGATAATACTTTATTTCGCCTCCTACAGGATGACCTTCCTGAGGATGTGGTGCAGCCTTGGGTCGACGATGTTGTAAACCGACAGTATCCAGCGTACTTGAGAGCCAAAAATATTCATTCCTGAATACGACAGCGCATTCGAGATATTGCCATGAAAGATATTCCACGTATGTCAAAAGGCTTGTCGCTGCTTGTAAAGTCTTTGAAAGCTAGACATCCGGAACCTTCCCGGCTGCAGGGTGAACCTCTCTGGGACGATGCCTTCAACCGATCCGATGCAAAAATCGACGTCACCTTGTGCCGCACGTTATTGGATCTCGGTTACAGTCAGTCCGATATCAATCGCCATGAGCGGCACATTGATAATCTTGGCTATATTGGACCGATCCGCCCCTTCACTGATCAATGTATCAATATCCTTTCAACCACTGCGCAACGATTGGAAGAAAAAGCACCGAGTAATCCACATATTGTCTCCAGGCGGTTAAGGGGGGCGCAACAACACTCACAATTTATCGCTGATCTAATCGATAGTCCTGACTTTCTATGCAATATGTCAGCGCTTGCCGGCGTACCTTTGATACTCCATCCACATCCGGATGCGGCGGTCCAAATTAATTACTATCGTCATGACGCGTCTCGCCCCGAGAAAAATCCGGACGTCGCAAAGTGGCATACCGACGGTATGGATTATGTACTGACCATCCTCCTTACCGACAGCTCCACCTACATGGGAGGCAATTTTCTTTACTACGATGGCGTGGCCGCGACATTTGTTCCTCGCATAGAACAGCACCACGAAAAAATCAGAGTTGCAGACTTTCATAATAAAGGTGAGGCTATCTTCACTAAGGGTTCAAAAATCTTTCACGGTGTAACTCCCGTGACTCAGGGATTTCGCATCACGCTGGTCATTTCGCTCTTTTGTCCGTACTTCCATATGAATGATAGTAATAAATTCTGGCACAGTGCGCCCGATGATGGACTTTTTAGGACATTAAAGAATTGGAGTCGCTTCAAGTTACCTTGGCATAATCATCGTTATTTTTTTCAGCTAAGCAAGACGAACGAGAAAATTTACCAACGCACGAGGAGTATGAAATGAACGAAAAAGCAAATCTTCCGGTCACTGACTATAGCAAGCTGGCAATGGAGTATTCGATTCGACCGGTTCATTCCAGCAACATTAACATTCAGTCTGAGGAGAGATTTTCAGCTGTCGTAGAAGGTGTGGAAGCGATCTACTCGATGCACGACTACAAAACCATGTACAAGATCCCGAATTTGTATGACGCCATGATTTACGGGATGCTCGGATGTCGTACGCCAGCACTGCTAGCAGAGAAGTTCGAGCAGCTACTTGATCAACATTCAAAGGAACAGGAATTGCGCGTATTGGAAATAGGCGCTGGTTCCGGGGCGTTTGGGCAGGCCCTGCTCAATAACAGTAGGCGCCTGAAGATTATAGGATTGGATATCGTAGAAGAAGCCCAGGAAGCTGCCGCGAGAGATCGGCCTTTTGTCTACAATGACTACATCGTTGATGACCTTTGCAATCTTTCCCACGAGAGCTTGTCCACCATCAACTCCTTTAAACCGAACTGCGTTGGTGTCGCATCTGCTACTGGCTGGGGTAATCACATACCGGTCGCAGGTTTTGAAAAAGCTTTTGAACTTCTCTCTGCGGGAGGATGGTTCATTTTTCATGTGAAGCCAAATGATCCGGATCCAGAGTGCATCGCGCTAAATCAATGGATCGACAAAAAGATCGCTGATGAGGATATTGTTGATGTGCAACGCGGCAAAATTTTTCACCGTTATGGCGTAGGTGGCAATGAAATTTACTATGACTACATCATTGGAAGGAAATCACTGTCAGCCGCCTGACCGTTCACGTCTGCTGCTTCAGGAAAATATCCCTTGCTCACATTTCAACAACTGATCACTTTTGCACCCGCTGCGTTTGTGGTTGCGATAACCCCAGGCGCTAACAATTTGCTCGCGTTCAATCACGGCACGCAAGCGGGTTTTTTTTCCACAGTCATGAGTCTGGTGGGTCGTTTTATCGCATTCGCTATTATGATTCTGTTGGTTGCGTATGGAATGGGGGAGTTACTCAAACAATCTCCCTTTGCTTTTTCATTTATCAAGGCTATCGGTACCCTTTACCTCATATATATTTCTTGGATTCTTATCTTCTCGACGCCCCCCGAAAAATATGGCGAGATAGACGCTGTGAGCACGGCGGACATGACGACCAAAGAGTTTCTCGTGGCCGCTAGCAACCCTAAGGCGCTTTTGCTTTTTACTGCATTCCTGCCGCAGTTCATCGTTCCAGGGATCGCGTATGACATGCAATTGATCACCCTTGGGGGCATTTACATCCTGGTAGAGTTTTTTTGCGCGTGCTGCTACGCCTATTCGGGGGTATGGGTCAAAACTCATACCCGTAGCAATTCCGTCACCATCCGCCTTATAAATCGTATTGCGGGTGTTATTTTGCTGGTCATGGCAGGCCTGCTTTTTTTCTCCGCTCCCCCGTAACCTGGTGAGCTATTCAACATTCGAGTGAAGGCTGCTCGATCACGCCGTCAAAATGCTCCAGCGTTCAAATGCCGTCGCAAAGGAACGGCATAACGAGCTGCATCGTTCAGAGTCATCAGTCTGCCCAACGACTTGGTGCATCGATGCCATACGAGTAATCAATGAAGGTAGGTCACGTATTTCACTAGATTCGGAGGTGGTCTTCAGAGTGTTTGAACCTCTTTTCGGTGTCGATAACGGACTGGGGGCTCGCTTGGACCTCTTCAGGTTCCAACCTATTCTTCATCTCTGTTAACCATGCACTTACTCCTGACAAATTGTTACTAAATGTATCGTTCTGGTGTGCAAAACAACACAAATCCTCTCCGAATCGCGGGTTTTGGTGGGTTTGTTTTTTTCGCGTTCATTTTATTGATTCCAACGGTTTTTTGCGGTTTTCAATCGTTGACGGTGCCTCTGAACTGAGACGGATGAATGAGGCTGGCCGAAAAATTGCTTTAGGGTAGATGCGGTAACCATAGACGGATCTAAGGGGGTACACCTGATGAAGTTGGGAGCTTTTATGATGCCGGCGCATCCGCGCCATCGCTCCATCCGCGACGGCCATTTTCACGATCTGGATACGCTGGAATATCTGGACCGCATCGGTTTTGAAGAAGCCTGGATTGGCGAGCATTACATGATGCCGTCAGAACCCTGTCCTTCACCCGACCTGTTGATCGCACAAGCCTTTCTCAAAACCAAGCGCATCAAACTGGCTCCCGGGGCCTTTATGTTGCCTTTCCATCACCCTGCGGAGCTGGCGCATCGCATCAGTTGGCTCGACCATATTTCCGAAGGGCGCCTCATGGTCGGTATCGGGGCCAGCGGCACTAACCTCGACCTTGAGATGTTCAACATTGATCACAAGTCTGGCGCGCATCGCGAGATGACCGCCGAGTCGATTGCGATCATGACCCGCTTTTGGGAAAGCGAAGGCCCCTTTGAGTATCGCGGCAAGTACTGGACGGTACGGCGGCCCGCCGACCAGATGGATAAATGTTCCGGCTACCACCTCAAGCCATTCCAGCAGCCCTACCCACCGATTGGCGTGACTGGCCTCTCCGCCTCATCCCCCACCCTGGCACTTGCCGGTGCCAATGGCTGGATCCCCATCAGTTTTTGCTTCACCCCCCAATACCTGCACACCCATTGGGCGGCGGTGGAGCGTGGGGCGCTTGAGGCAGGACGTGTTGCTCCGTCAAGAGACATGTGGCGGGTGAGCCGCCCGTTCTTCGTCGCCGACACCGATAAAGAGGCCTGGCGTCGTTCAGTGGGCGGTGAGATGGGGCGTTATTTCCGCGAGGACTACCTGCCGATGCTGGCGGGTAACAACGCCTTGGGGTTGCTCAAGCATCACCCCGACGTGCCCGACAGCGATGTGACGGTGGAGTACGTCGCCCAGCATTGCTGGATCCTGGGTTCGGCTGAAACGGTCAGGCAGCGGATCGAGGACATGCAGGAACAGTCCGGCGGTTTCGGCGTATTGCACATCATGTGCTTCGACCATCTGGATGACCTGGCGGCTACCCGAGACAGTTATGCCGCCCTGGCAGGGATAGTCGCCAACGATTTCTGACTCATCTCAATGGAATGGGAGAGCTCCATGCAACGACCTTTCACGACGGTCAACGCCACACACAACATTGCGTTGGTGGTGATCGATATGCAGCACGATTTTGTCGACGAAGACGCACCCATCGCCTGCAAGGGCGCCGGCGCCATTGTGCCGCTGATCCACGAGTTGGCCGAGTTGGCCCGCACGCTGGGGATCCCGGTTATCTATACCCGCGAATCACACCGCAAGCAGAAGGTCGACTTCGGGCTGGAGCTTGAGTACGGCGAAACTGAGCATTGCGTCGAGGGTACGCCGGGGATCGAGATCATCGACGAACTGCGCCCCCACGAGAGTGATTATGTCCTGGTGAAACGCCGTTACAGCGGCTTCTTCGCCACAGATCTGGACTTGCTGCTCAAGGGCCTGGGCGTTAATACCTTGGTGTTGACCGGCGTGGCGACGGATGTTTGCGTGCGTGCCACCGCCCAGGACGCCTTGCAACTGGATTACCGGGTCTGGGTGCCGCATGAATGCGTGGCAGGGACCAGCGAGGCTCGTCATCTGGCGGCGCTGGAACATATCGGTTATGTGCTTGGCCGGGTTCTGCCGTTGGCGTCGGTCATGCAGCACATGCGTGACAGCTGCGAGGTATCGACATGAGCGCGGTACAGGACGCCAACCAGTTGCCGTGTGCCGATTACCATCAGGTGATTCGCCAGTTGGTGGAAGAGCGGGCCGATCTGACCCGCCAGGAGACGAAGCAGGTGGTCGAGGCCATTCTGGACCGCCAGTTCAGCGACCTGCAAATTGCCGCCACGCTGGTTGCCCTGAGTCGCAAAGGTGAGACGGCGGACGAGATTGCCGGGGCGGTGGATGCCATTTTGAGCCGCAGTACGCCCTTGCAGACCGGCTTCGACAACGCGGTCGATATCGGCGGAACGGGCGGTGACCGGGCCGGTACGTTCAATATTTCCACCACGGCGGCCTTCGTCGCCGCTGCGGTGGGCGTGCCGGTTGTGAAGCACGGCAACCGCAGCGTCACCAGCCGCTGTGGCAGCAGCGACATGATTGCCGCACTGGGGGTGGATGTTGAACAACGCAGTAGTGCGCAGCAAATCCGCGCAGACCTCGCCGCATACAACTTCGCGTTTGTGGCCACCGCCAGCTTTCACCGGTTTGCGCCGCGTATCGGCGAGATCAGGCGTGAGATCGGCGTACGCAGCGTCTTCAACCTGGCGGGCCCGCTGGTTCACCCGGCGGGCGTCAAGCGTCAGCTGATCGGCGTCGCACGACCCAATCAGCTTGGGCTGATGGCCGACACCCTACAAAGGCTTGGGCGTGAAGAAGCCTTCGTGGTGCACGGACTCGATGGTCTCGATGAGGTCAGTTGCGTCGGTGAAACCCTGGTCGCACATGTTCGTCACGGCACCGTCGAGACGTTCAGCCTGCACCCGCGTGACTTCGGCGTTGACGCTTGCCGCATGCAGGACCTCATCGGGGGTGACCCCCAGCGCAACGCGCAACTGTGCACCGCCATCCTCGAAGGCGAGCGAGGGCCCCGCAGCGATGCGGTGGTGATTGCGGCGAGCGCGCTGCTAGTGTTGAGCGCCAGGGCAGAGAGCTTCTTGGAAGGTGCACACATGGCCCGCGCAGCCATTGATAGCGGCAAGGCCTATCAGGTTTTTCAAGGATTTTTGGGGCAGGGATTATGAAAACAACCATCAAGATTTGCGGCATCACCACGCTGGAAGATGCATTGGCGGCCGTGAGTGCCGGTGCCCATGCGCTGGGTTTTGTCTTTTCGCCGAGCCCGCGCCAGGTCAGTGCCGACGTGGTGCGCGGGATCATCAGCCGGCTGCCGCCGTTTATCAGCACGGTCGGCGTATTTGTCGATGAGCCGTTGCCCGTCGTCCTGGATACGATTAAGCGCTCGGGCATCTCGATGGTCCAGTTGCAGGGCCATGAGAGCAATGAGTATTGCCAGCAGATCGATAAGCCCGTGATCAAGGGTTTTCGCGTCGCCGCGGAAGTGGATGTTGACCTGATCAATAGCTATCAGGTGAGCGCCTATCTGTTCGACACCTACGTTAAGGGGCAGGACGGTGGCACGGGCCAGCGTTTCGATTGGGAGCTGCTGCAACGCCGTCATTTTTCCCGCCCGGTGATCGTCGCCGGCGGCCTGAATGTGAGCAACGTCCGGCACCTGATGGAGGCCTTGAACCCTGACGGAGTGGATGTCAGCAGCGGCGTCTCGGCAACCGCCACCACCAAGGACAGCGCCAAGATGCGCGCCTTTGTCTCGGCGGTCGAGATGGCGGGGCAGGAGCCACCCCTGGAAAAGGTGGCATTCGGTGAAGTCGACATCCTGCGCGACGCCTTCCATGACCGGCCACTGGTGGAGGTCAACGGCAAGCAGTTCCTGATCAACTCGCTGACCGAACAGGTACCCGCGACCTCGGCGCAGTTGCTGCACGTGGCGGCGCAACGGGTGTGCGAGGCGGCTGACCTCTCCCCGGGGTTGAAGCTGGTGGGGGAGGAGGACAAGGGCGGTGTGCTGCTGGCGGCGGTCTCGTTGCTCTGTGGCCTGCCCTTTGGCATTGCGCGTTGGTACCCGTCGGGGCTCGAAGGACAGGTCAAGGTCGGCTTCGACTGTGAGTACATTTCGGGCGAGTTGTACCTCAACGGCGTCGAGCCCGGTGATCGTGTGGTGATTGTCGATGACCTGATCAGCACCGGCGGCACGCTCATCGGTTTGATCGAGGCGGTGCGGCGGGCAGGCGCGCATGTCGAGCAGATTATCTGTGTGGCCGAGAAGCTCGACTACGCCGGTGTCGAGCGGGTGCGCAATGTCACTGGTCTAGAGGTCAAGACCCTGGTTCGCGTGCGAGTGTCCGGGGCCACGTCCAGCGTAGTCAGCGTTGCCTATTAACGTCTGCAAGAGCGAGAGCAGTGTGATGAAATCCAAAATCTTTCCGGGATGGTACGTAGTGTTCGCAGCGCATCTGCTGCTGGCGCTTATCTTTGGTGGCGCCTACTCATTCGGCGCGTTCTTTTCACAGATCCAGTCCAACTTCGATGTGGGGCGTTTTTCCGTAGCTTCGGTGTTCTCACTGACGGCGTTCATCTATTACGTGGTGGGGGTGTTTTCCGGCTCGTTGGCGGATCGTATCTCTACTCGCGTCGTGGTCGGGGTTGGCATCGTCTTGCTGGCGCTGGGGTTCTTCCTCAGTAGCCTTGCCTCGGGGTCGTTGCAACTGTTCCTGGTGTGTTTCTGTTCCCTCGTCGGGCTGGGTGTCGGCCTGGTGTATGTGCCGACGGTGGCCGCGGTCCAGCGCTGGTTCGTCAAGAATCGCGGCAAGGCTTCGGGCATTGCGCTGGCCGGAACCGGGGTCGGGACATTTGTCGGTCCTTCCGCTGCCGGGCTGCTGATGCAGCACTTTTCCTGGGAATCGACCCTGCAGATTTTTGCCGGGGCGATCCTGGTGGTGGGGCTGCTGGTGGCGTCGCTGGTCAGGAGTAATCCGCAAGAGCTCGGGCTGTTTCCGGATGGCCTCACGCCGGCGGATGCGAGCCCCGGGCGTCAGGCGGCGCCCAGCGGCATGCGCCTGGCGGAGGCTGCGAGTACGGGGCGATTCTGGTGGTATTTCGGCGCGATTTTCTTTGGCTCGGTGGGCTTGTTTCTTGCGCTGGTGCACATCAACCCCTATGCGCGGCAGTTTGGTATTTCCGCCACCCAGGCGAACCTGTTGATCGGGCTGATCGGCGTGGGCAACGTCGCCGGCCGGTTATTCCTGGGCAGCATCGGTGACCGCATGGGCGCGCGTCGCCTGCTGATGGTTTTGACCTTCGCACTGGTGCTGCTCAACCTGCTGTGGCTGGGCGCCCATACGTTCGTCACGCTGGCGCTGTTCGCGATTTGTTTCGGTGTGGCCAACGGTGGCTGCATATCCCTTTATCCGTCGGTGGCCGCCAGTTGGTTCGGCACGGCGAACCTGGGGGCGATCCTCGGCTCGCTGTACATTTCGGTGGGCGTCGCCGCCTTGATCGGCGGCAGCGTCGCGGGGCTGTTGTTCGACCTTTACCAGAGCTACGCGGCGTCGATCATGCTGGGTGCACTCTGTGCATTGCTCTCAGTAGTGTTCATCCTGATTGCCGCTCGCCCGGTGCCTGAGGTTGCCATCCCGGCGGCTTCGGCTGGCTCCTGAGCGAGGGCGCAGTGATGACTGACAGCCTTGAGATTCATGACCTGCGTTCGGCGTTGAGTGTGCTTGAGCGTCACGGACAAACCGTGGCGCACATCAATACACCGATAGACCCGAACCTGGATTTGCTGAGTGACTACCTGGCCGCGTACCGAACCGCGACCAACTCGGTGATGAGCGCCGAGCAACCGCTGCGGTTATACCGCAAGCCCCGGACGGGGGCATTTTCGGTATTGCTGGGGGTGTTCGGCAGCCGGGCTAATACCCGGATGTTCCTGGACCCTCAAGGCCGCCACGGCAGTGAGGTGTGCAATGCCGAGTTGGTGTGCCGGGCGATCATGCACCCGATCGCGCCGGTCATGGTGCGCCCTGCGGCGGAGCGGGTGGTACTGGAAAACCCAGACGTGCACACGTTGCTGCCCGCGCTCACGTGTTCGGTCGGTGACCCGGGACCGACCATTACGCTGGGTATGGTTTACGCCCGCGATGAGCGCAGTGGCGCGAGCAATTGCTCGGTGCATCGCATCACGATCAAACCCGCTTCGGTGGCGATTGCGATCTATCCGGGAGGCGACCTGCAACGCCTGATTGACCTGCATACCCAGCGGGGCGAACGGCTGTCGGTTTCAGTCAACATCGGCATGGACCCGGCCATTTATATCGCCGCCGCCTTGAGCAAACCTGCCCTCGGCTTTGGTGACGACGAACTGGGCGTGGCGGGCGCGATTCGTGGGCGCGGCGTCGAACTGGCACCGTGTTATTCCAACGCCGGGCGGTTTGTTGAGCACGCGGAGATCGTGCTGGAGGCGAGCCTGGGAACCGAAATGGAGCCCGAGTCATCGCTCGGCGATGCGCACTCGATGCCGGAGTACCTGGGTTACTACTCACCGTGCGGCGAAGTGTCGACGCTGCGTGTGAGTGCCTTGAGCCATCGTCCGGGGGCTGTTTATCAGGCGCTCTCGGGGCCGGGTCGGGAGCAGTCGGAGTTGTTGGGGGCTGGCCAGGAAGCATCGATCCTGCGGTTGCTCAGTGAGTGGGGCATGAGCACGTGGATCAAGGACATCGTGGCGCAACCCGCCGGCGGCGGCCATCTGTTGACCGTATTGCAGGTGGCCAAGTCCTGCGAGGCGGATGATCGGCTGGTCCGGCAACTGGCGCAACGGCTGCTGGAAGCCATTTCCAGCACCAAGAACATTGTGCTGCTGGACGAGGACGTCAATCCGCACTCCGCCGAGGACGTGTTGTGGGCGATGTCCACCCGCTTCCGGGCAGAAATGGATATTCACCCCACTCGACCATTGCCGGGTACGCCGCTGGACCCGACGCTGTCGAGCCTTTACTGCTCTGGGGAGTTCACGGGGGCGGCGCCCAAAAGCGTGTTCGATTGCACCGTGCCGTTTACTCTACGCCCACGGTTCCGCCGGGCGTTTGCCTGATGGTTTTGCCCACTTGAGTGGTCCATGGCCTATGCACTATTGCACGCTGCTGATTGATTTCGATGGCACGCTGTTCGACACCCGCAATGCGATCCGCAAAACCCTGGAAGCCCTGGCCGGCCGCCGTGGTGCGGCGCCTTTTGCCGCCCACTTGATCGACCAAGTGATCGACCAGGGGCTCTCGTTGGTGGATATGTTGGGTGTGCTGCTGGGCCCCGGTGATGTGCCTGGTTTGCCGGCATGGGTCGCTGACTATCGCGCGATCTACAACGGCGGATTGGGGGTGGCCCAGAGTGCGCCTTATCCGGGTGTCGAAGCTGTTGTGCAGCAACTGCATGAGGCAGGTATAGAGCTGTTTATTGTTTCCAACAAGGGCGAGGTCTCGATCCTGGACACCCTTGAACAGTACCGGCTTGGCCCATGCTTTCGCGGGGTGGTTGCGGCTGTTGGTGATCGCGCGCCCAAGCCGGACCCAGCGAGCTTTTTTGAACGGGTCAGGCCCCGGATGCGTCACGGCGACAAAGCCCAGGTCTTGGTGATCGGCGACACCGAGATCGATCTCGGGTACGCCCGCAACCTTGGAGTAGCGAGTTGCTGGGCGGCTTACGGGTATGGGCTGTCATCACGCTGCGAGGTGCTGGCGCCGGATTTCGTTATTCAGTCGGCGAATGACCTGCTACGGCTGGAGGACTGCCGTACAGACTCTTGAATAACTTAGGTTTTGAAGGATTTGAAATGACACCGGCGTAGTGGCTGCATGAAATAATCGCTTAGAAGGCTAGTGATGATGTCCAACTTTCTCGGAGGCAAATTGAATGCATACAACGCCTTGCCTTTGGAGGGCTGGTGGATGAAATGGTCGGACGAATAGAATTTTTTAGTTTATTGCATTGTTAAAGGTATTTTTTGAACGTCGTTGCGGTGACTGCTGTTGTTATCCCTAACATCACCGCGCTAGGAAAAAAAATAGCCATGGGATTAAGCGAAAAGGGCAGGGAAAGGTAAATGCCACAAGGTACGATCAGCAGCGGTATCACTGCTCGTTTGGCGCGGTGATAGACAAAACTGCTTTCTCGCCCTGCGCCAAATTTGCGCAGGTCACGGCGCATCAAACCCTCGACAAAACCGGTGAGCGTGGCCAACAAAAATAGTGGTGTGGCTAGAACCAGAATGGTCAGGCGCACCACGAAGGTGAAGGTGACATACACCGCTGCCAGCACGAAATCCTCAATGCTCACGTATAGCTGATTGGTCCAACTCCAGAAGCCCTTGCCCTGGCTCGACAGCCTCGCCTGCTGGGCAAAATCCGCAAAACCAGTCTTGACCAGCAGCCATTGAATTAGAAAATTCAGCCACTGGACAATCGTGTGTCCGGGTTGTTGGATGATGAGTGAATATTTGAAATGCTCACTCAGCCAGCCCAGTTCGTTCGTCAACATGGCCTGGCTGTGCCGCCAACCCTGATCGCCCCAGACCAGTAGCAAACCGGCGAACTCGATGAGGATCGAGAACACCAACGACGCCATTAGCATACTGATGATGCGCAGGACTAGGATGATTGCCGAGATAATCAATCCCGGGCGCTGGATCGGTTGTGGCGACGTGTTCTGGGCGGAAGTCGTCATCGTTCACTCCATATTGCGAGTTGCAGAGTTGATGCGGGCACGACGCCTGCCAAATACGTTTTTGCTGAATCGAAACCTGTGACAGGGCCGGGCTACCCAACCTGATCCAGATCGAAGTTTGTTGTTGGACCGCCACCGCTTGCACTCCACCATTGTCCTGCCTGTTTGTTGTAAGCCGCGCGCATCCGTTGGGTAAGCTCCTGCAGGTCTTTGGGCATGGCATCGTCGTTGGAGGGTTTTGGCAACGGCATGCGGACTTTCCAAAGCTGCCCCCCGGCCTGGAAGGAGAACATTTGCCCCTTGGGCAAGCTGACGATGTGAGCAGGCTCGATCAGCGGCACGCTGGTGCTGCTGACACGGTCCTGTGAGGACGAGGTGAAGTCCGTGTTGGCCTCCGGATCGGAGGTGTCGGTGGCACCCGACACCAGTATCTTGGTCAGCACATTAACCTTGGGCAACTGCTGGGTGAGCAGCTCCGCGGTCGCGGTTTCGCGCACCCGCAGCATTTGCAGGGTGTTGAAGTTGCCGATCACCTGGCCGGCCTTGGCCCGGTTGCCAATCCGCGCTTCGATATCACTGAGGGTCTGGGTGTAGGCCGTCACCTGAATGCCGGCACCACCGCCCTTATTGATCAGCGGGATAAACTCATCACCCATCAACTCGTTGAACTCATCGGCGTGCAGGTTGATTGGCAGTTTGTAACCAGCGTTGTCAGATTGAGGCAGCCCATGGTCAATGCCATGTTTGTAGATATGTCCGGCGACCGAGACCAAGTCGGCGAACATGGAGTTGCCCACAGCGGCGGCCACCTCGGCATCGGTCAGCGCATCCAGACCGACGTAGACGATGCCGCGTTTTCGGATGATCTGCATCCAATCGAAGATTGGCCGAGGGTCATCTAAATCGGTGTAGTTGGGAGCCAGTAACTGGGCGGTCTTGCCGGTGGTGAGTTTCTCCAGCAGCGGCAGTAGCGAGGCGACGATTTTGTCGAAGTAAGTGCGGTCGTAGCGCACCGCTGAACGTAGTCCGTCCATTACCGGATCAAATACGCGTTTCACCGCCAGGTATTGCTCGATGGCCACCACCCGCTTTTCGCGTCCTATCATATGCCGGGGAATGTTCTTCTCGGTGAGTTTGCCTTCGAGTTGGACAATCACTTCCCACGCCTTCGGGTCGGTCTTGGCGAAAAACTGCTGGGCGTATTCGATGAACAGGGCATCAATGTTGACCACATGCCGCTGGATTTGCAGGTAGTCCGGACGCCGGCCCAATTCGATCAAAGCACGGGCAATGATGTTGACAAAACGCCATGCGAACTCACGGAAGGAAGCGGAGTTACCTTCACCACTGAGCTGCCCAGCAATGCGAGATGCCACCTCAGAAATACGTCCGAAACGTCCCACCGCGTTATAGCGGGCGGAGATTTCTGGCCAGCCCAAATGGAAGACATAAAACTCTTTTTCCCGACCGGCGCGTTTGGCTTCGACGTACATGCGCTTGAGCAAGTCGGCATCGCCCTTCGGGTCGAAGACAATCACTACCTCATGTTCAACGTGGTGAATGTCCTGGGTGATGTACACCTCGGCGAGCCGGGTCTTGCCGACGCGGGTAGTGCCGAGCACCAGGGTGTGTCCGACCCGTTCGCCCAGCGGCAGGCTGACTTCCGTTTCATCGGGCTCGACCCCATGCAGCAGTGGCGAGCCTCCTACCGGTGGTAAAGGGCGCACCGGATTGAAGGCACTGTCCCAAGCGGTGACGCGTGCCAATGTCGAGAGCGGAAACGGTGCATGTTCCAGGCGGCGTTCGAGACCGCGTGCCAGACGATAGCGAGTCGGTTGGTCGATATAGTGGGCGACAGCCGGATCCTGAGCCTCGACCAAGCGCTGGGTGTGCAGGCGGGTCCAGCGAAAGCCGCGGCCCATGAACAGGCGCTTACGGCTAACCGGAATCTGCCGACTGGTCAGTTCGTAGCGGGGCAGCCGGCGGATATTGCGCCGATAGCGCAACACCTCCCAGGCTTGTCGCAGCCGGATCAGGCCGAACAGGGCATAGGCCAGCGCCGCAACCAGACCGATCTCGGGTGTCAGGGCCACCGCCCAGGGCGAGTACACGCACAGCACTGCGGCCGCGATGCAGATCGCTACGGTGTACAGCTCAACCGCTGGCCGGAGCTTGGATTCCATCGCATGCTCGGCCATGGCTTGGACTCACTGTTCCAGTGAGGTGGCGGTGATCAAGACGGGGTAGTGCTCGATCTGCAGGCGAGTGGCGATGTCGTTGCCGTTGACCGGTAGGATGGTGATGTCCGGAGCGGCGGCTCGAATTCGGGCCAAAGCTTCGATATCGGTTACTTCAACCGCTAGACCGGCCGCGCCCATGTCCTGCAGTTCAGTCGCGCGTTGACGCAACCAAGCCAGTGACTGGGGATCCTCACCCACCAGGAAAAATGGCCGTAAGCCCGGCATGTTTAAGGCGCGAGACGTGATTTGGCCGGGGCTCAAGTGAGAGCTGCGGACGGGTAGTATCCAGGCTTCATCGGCAAACGTGGACAGGTCCGCATGCATGGCCCGATTAGGCTGGAGCTTGTTGTTTATTAGCGGCCTGGCAACCTGAAAATGGGGCCGGTTGAAGTCGCTAGGCTGATCCCCGGCTACGGTCAGCTCCGGCTGGGCGAAAGGTGCCAAGAGCAGGATGAAGTAGCAGGTAAGGGGCATTCGCTTCATGGTGGTGTGCCCTGTTTGAAGGAAGCCTGCAACCGTTCGAGTTGCCGGGAAAAACCGGCGCGGTAACGCGCGGCCGGCGTTCCTCCTGCCGGGCGGTGATAGCGTCCGGCCGCTGACACCCAATCACCGGTGGCGGCGTGATGCTCCTGTAGCAGCGCCGCGGTGACGGCGAGATTTCGGTCGGGGTCGAGGGCTTCGCAGGGACTGGAAAAACGTTGCCCGTGGTAGCCCAGGTTGGTTTGCCCCAATCCGGCATCGACCCGCTTGGCGTCATGTTGAGTGAGCGCCTGAAGTAAGGCGTGACAGGTGGCCTGGCGAGTGGCGAAGCGGTAGGGTGTTCCGGCGATGTTCAAGGTCCAAGGCCAGGGCAGCAGTCGGCCACGGACGCGGATACCACTCTCCTGCAGCGCAATCGCGAACAGCACCGTAGAAGGGATGCCGGCGTCATGCGCCGCCAGCTGATAGGCCGGAGGCGGAAGTTCGTCAGCCTGGACGGCGAGCACCGTCAGCGTGAGCGCAAGACCGCTCAGTCGAGCCGTTGCCATTGTCCGTTCACCTGTTGAAATGTGGCGGGCAATGGCCCCGGAGCACCCAGGCTGAACCAGCGACCACGGTCATGGTTCAGGGTGATCTGCCGGCGTTGAACCTTGGCCGGATCAATGTCCGCTTGCTGAGCCCAGTTACGGACGCGCTCATCCTCGCTTTGGCTGCCCACCAGGTAGATATCGAACGCCGTGTCGCTGCTTTGCAGACGCTGCGCTTCGGCGGTGCATGCCGGGCAGTGGTCCTCCACAAACAAAGCTGGGCGCGGAACGACCGATGAGCTGGCAGGGGACGAAGATGCCATGCCCTGGATCGGTAGCAGTCCGGGAAACAGCTTGGTCCAGGCCGCGGTGTAAGCGTTTTGGTAGGCCAACTCGCGCTCGGCGCGTTTGGCTTCCAGCGTTACCTGTAATTCGGCATAGCGCTGGCGCTCTTGGTCGGTCAGGGCCTCGACCCCGAGTGCGGTCAGCGGATCGAGGTTTGGACTCCAAAAGCCGCGTGGGCCGGCTTGGATCTGTTCGAAGCGCGTCCACTCCTGCTCCGTTAGACCCCAGCTCGCCGCCTGTTCAGAGTCAGAGCGCCTCAGCGGAGCGGACTGCGTGTCCTGGAACTGTGACTGTGCCGTAATGGGGTTGCCCATCGAAGCACTCGTGCTCAGTAGAGAAACCAGACAGACGACGAGGAGTAGTGGCGCTCTGTTCATGATCACTTCTCAAGGGAGGTGCACGGTCTGGTTTGGCTGAGCGACCACCGCGAAGATGGCTGAGTTCGGCTCCAGCACTTTCAGGTACCAGGCTCCGAGCTGCTCGCCGCTATGCAACAGCCGAACATCCGTGAGAGAGCGACTGTCAGGAGGGGCAATCGCCAAAAAGCGCTCACCCCCGCGGGACTCGACACCCAACACTGAGAACGGTGGCGAAAGCGGGGCAGGTTTAGGGCGAGCGGTCTTTTTCGGCTTGGTCGCGGATAAACTCGGAGGTAGGGGTGATGGCTGGGTTTTGAGGTCCAGAAGCTGCTGCTCGACCTGTTCAAGCCGTGCGCGCAGCGCGGTCAGGTCCGCCTTGGTGGCACGAGCTGCCTGACCGTCGCGCAGTTCCTGTATCTCCTGCGCCCATTGGTCCAGCATCGGATCGAGGGTATTGGCCTGTTGCTCACCGGTATCGACCATCTGCTTCAGATCTTTGAGTGCGTACTGCAGCTTCTCCTGTGCGTCCTTGAGCGCGCTTGAATCACGTTGCAGGGTGTCCAAAGTGTGTAGGTGCTGAGTGTTCGTACTCTGTAGCTCGGCCACGCGTTGGAACTGGTTGTACCAACCAGCGCTCAGACCGGCGACTGCCAGGCAAAGTAAGCCAACGATGAGGGTCTGAAATGTCGAGGCTTTCATGGTCGCTCCTCCGACTGATGGGGCGAGACGGGTGCGATCAGCGCGACACCGACACCCGTTTTTTGCTGTTCGAAGCAGACCGATCGGTTGATTTCATCGGTCGTGAGTCGCCAGGCGGGGCCAGCCAGCACTTGTAGCGCGCTGCGCAAAGGGATTGGACCAAGCCGGTAATGGGCCGCGGGCAGGGGCCGAGTAAACAGCACCTTCAGCGACGCAGTATCTGGGCAAAGCGCATAACCCGAACGCTGCAGCACGTAGTGCATCGCCTCCTGTACCGATGGGTTCAGGCTGGAAGGGATGTTCACTTCAATGATTTGAGCGAGAAGATCACGTTGTTCCGCAGTGGGTTCGGTGCTGACCAGCGTATAGCGGCCATAGCGGAGTTCTGCCGGATGGTCTACTTCGATTGGCCCCCTCGAAAACTGGGTTCGATTGGAGCCGCTGTCGATTTTCGGAATGGTCGGCAATGGGTTGGGGAGTTGCGCGGTGCAGGCGCTCAACAACCCCAGCAGGCAGACAGGCGTGAAAAAACGCTCCATGGAAAAAACCTCATGTCAGATTCAGTGCAGAACCTGACATGAGGTGAAGGCGCGACTCAGTGAGAAAGTTGATTCAAGGCGGGTCCTGTTTTAACGCCGAACACGTTGCTATTCATCAAAAATGGCGAGCCCATCCAAGACGGCAGCGTCGGGGTCGAAGATCAACAATCGCACATCCGCCAATGCCGCCAGATACAGTACGTTGACCAAGGCTTCCGGTGTGCCGGCGTCGAGTTGCTCTTGTCTCAAGTTTGAATAAGGTTTGCCCTCAATGTTCAGCAGATTCTCGTCCGTCCAGGGTGTGCCGATTAGTTTGCAACCGGTCCCGTGGCAATCCGGCAACGCGAACAGCTCAAACAAAAGGCTGGTTTTCCGCAGATCGGAGTGACTGACCCACTCTTCCAGATAAAGCATCGCTCCTTCGGGGAGGTGTGCGGTACTGATCTCCCAGGCTCGACTGTAGTGTCCCGTTTCGAAGCTCAAGCGATGGACCATGACTTGTGCCTCTTCCAGGGAGTACAGATCACCGAGGTGATGCCGCTCGTTGAGCATTTCGCCCATCACAGCGTAGATTACTTGGCGCACTAGCCCGGTGGACGGGCAGCGTTCATCCAAATCATCCGAAATGGATTGGCCTTCGCTGATCAAGGCGAAATCGTCATTGAACAGGCAGGGGAACAGTTGCAGCTCATTGTCGGGCAGTTGGGCTTGGGAGTCGTGCAGGGGTCGAAAGCAGGGAGGGTAGTCGTTTTCGTAGGTGATCAGTAGCAGCCGTTCGATATGAAGGTTGTCGTAGCCGCGAGCAAATGGATTTGAGGCCGGCAGCAGGGCTGCGGCTTGGGGGGCGGGGTTCATGAGGGTTCTCCAGGATGAAAATGAATAAGGCGCCCGAAGGCGCCTGTGAGGGTTAAAGCCAGCCATATTCGGCAAGGGAGAGCGGACGACCTTCACCCACAATGAAGTGATCCAGTACGCGCACTTCGATCAAGGCCAAGGCCTCCTTCAGCCGTGCGGTCAAGATGCGGTCCGCCTGGCTGGGTTCCGTGCACCCTGAAGGGTGGTTGTGAACAAAAATGGCGGCCGCAGCGTTATGCGCGAGCGAACGCTTAACGACTTGGCGGGGGTAAACGCTGGCGCCATCAATGCTGCCGTGAAAGAGGGCTTCGAACACCAACACCCGGTGCTGGGCATCGAGAAAAATTACGCCGAAGATTTCGTGCTCCTGTTGCACAAGGTGCAGTTTTAGGTAGGAGGCCACAGCTTCAGGCGACGTCAGGTTAGGGCCACGGGAGAACAGCCGACGATCCAGAATACGCAGCGCTTCGTCGATCAGCTGGTTTTCTTGGACGATACGATCAGCCTCGACATTTGAGGTTTCAATCAGTGTGAGTTGGGTGCTCATGGTGGTACCTCCGAAGGGAACAATCAGGGGTACACGCCCGAGAGGCGTGGTGTCCCCTGGGTGGGTGTGGAGTTGCAGGCGTTTGCAGGTTATGTACGGTTTACAGCCGAGTGAATCGGTGGCGCTGACCGTGCAGAGGTGAACCACAACCGTCGCAAGGCAACGGAGAAAAGGCTCTTATTCCCCAGCCAGTTTCGGGATCGAAGTCGGCACTAATGGGCATTAACCGAACCAGTCCACGATGGATGCCGGCGATCCGTTTCTCGCTTTCATCCGTGGTGTAGTAGAGCGATAACGTGCTGAAGTCCTCGTAAGCAGCCGCGAATAGGCAGTCGTCGCATAGCCAGAAGGATTCCATGTGGATTCTCCTTTGCGGAGTGAAAAAAAGGCGCTCGAGGGAGCGCCTTGATGAGGGGTATCGTGGGCTGTTCAGGCGGACTGAACGGTACGGGGGGCATCACGGCGCGCCGTGCTTGGAGCAAGTGCAGATTCAGGTTCGACCTGAGCTTCTGTTGGGTTTTCGAGCTCCTCAGCTTCGGCATCAGCCGACGTTGGGGATGGCTCACTGTTTGGCACTTGCTCAGCAGGTGCTGTTGCTTCCTGCCTGGCGGGCGCTTTGTACTCGACCGTGCCGTTGACCTTGATCCAGTCGATGAACAGCAAACGACCTTTCAGGCTGGCGCCCGGTTGGCCTTGTTTATCGCCTTTCTCGTAGAGAAACGGATCGATCCACAGGTCGCCGATACGAAACGACAGCAAGACCTTTTTCTCGGCTTTGACGGCGTCCATATAGAGACGAATCAAGCGTTCTGCTTCACCCCCAGCGACTTTGCAGTCGAAGCGGGTGTATTCCACCGCATCGGTGGCACCGTGCAGGGCTGCAATATCGCAGGCCATGAATGGTTGGCCGCGGCGGACTTGTACTTCACGAACTCGGTTGAGGTAACCGATACCGACGGTGTGCAAGTTGAAGTAAGTGGTCGCTTCATGGGAGTGGTTGGCGTGGGCCATGGTAGTTCTCCTGTTTCAAGGGAAAACGGCGACGCACAATCCCTTACGGGAAGTGAGCCCCCGTCAGGGTGGGTAAGGTGAAGGCAAGCGATGAGCGATTCACCATCGGCAAGCCGATGACAATCAGAACGATGCGACTTGGGGGAATAGCGGTGCAGCAGAGAAGTGTCTGCGGAGGTGATCCGCAGGCATGGGATAGTGGGCATTCATCACCGCCGATGCGGTAAACGCGCGAGCTTCCGAATGCTGATCGCACTTGGGTGAACCACCACGAACATGGCGTAGCCTTGAAGGTTCTGGCTACCTGGGCTGGGCTGTCAACGACAGCGGACCACGCCCTTTATATAAGCCTGTCACAGGGGAGCGTCAAGACGCTGCGACCCGGTTTTTTAAGGCCGGAATACGGTGGCAGTTACTGGAATTAAGAAAATGAAAAAATGAACAGTGGGCCCGGCTGGGCGCCAGGCGAGGAAGAGAAAAGCCACCTTTGGCGAACTGACGCAGTCGACAAGCTCCTCGCAAAACTTGGTTTAACTGCGCCATGATTCGCCAACCGACCCTTGTCGTGGCCTGGGTCGGAACCTGCTGGCACGCATCCGCGCACAAAGGGAGCCCAGTGTTTCCCCGGTGGGCTCCGGGACTGAATACGATCGCCGAAGCGGATGACCGCTATTGCCGGGTAGAGGCAACAGCGGTCATCCGCCACCACGATCAGGTCTAGCATAAAACGGGAATTAAATTCCGCAGAAAAGAAGGCTCCGAACTCTAAAAGTCCGACCGAGCCACCCGGAGCAAATCGGTCTTGGGTCGCCGTTGGCGATGATCCTGAAGCACTACAGCAGAGAGGGTGGGATCACGTCAAGCCAGTGGCGAAGGGGTTATTTGCTATTGAGATGAGCGGCCAGCTGTTCGACGGTCGTCAGGATAAAGGCACGGTCGCTTTCTTGAAGGCCGCTCAGCAGGCCCGCGATCATCCGGCCCTGGTCGTTGGGGCGATTGCTCGATTCCGTCAGCAGTTCATCCATCCGGCAGTCGAAGACGTCCGCCAGTTGCATCAGCTTGACCACGGAAAGCTCCACCACACCCCGCTCAAGGCGCGAAATGGCTTCGCTGCCTATCCCCAGGCGTTCAGCCACCTCTTCCTGGGTAAAATTACGCTGAGTGCGGTGCTTCGCGATCATGCGTCCGATTTGGGCTTGGGTTGGATGTTTATGTGTCAAGTGATGAGTTCTCCAATTCAACCCGAATGGTTGAGCAAAGACCCATTGACATGAACATCCTTAACGGTTGAGTATCGACTTTTTGGGTTGCTATATTGACTGAAATACCTTTTTGTCGCGACGTGACATGTGTTCCTACAGGAATGAAAGCACGTAGTGACCAGTGAGACTGAGCGGTCTGATAGGACCAAAGGGAGGCAAGGTTGAGCATGGGTGAGCAGCGCGAGAACGACATGGACCTGATCTGGGATCGAACAGTGGAGTTGTTCATCAAGATCCATGACTACCCTGATAGCCCCGAACACTGCGACAACCTTGTTCATTGGCTTAACGAAGATTCTGCTCACCTGAAAGCGTTCAACGAACTGGGGCAGATATGGATAGCGGCAGGCATCGCCTTGGCGCGTGAAGTCGGACAACCGCTAGGCGACTTGGAGAAGGATCAGCCGCCGTTGATGGTGCACTGACTCGCACATCACCCCCGAGATTCATGTGAACACCAATGGCACCTCATGGACGATGCGTCGCTTTGCTGATCGGCACGGTGCCTTTGCAGTCTGGATAGTGGGAGCATGACCAGAACGGTCCTGATTTTCCCTTTCGCCTGAGCATTGAGGCGTTGCACTTGGGGCAGCTCGGGCTCGTTTCGACCGCTATTGCCAAAGTGAGCGAGCGGTAGTGTGCGACCAACTGCGCAATCCAGTTCGCCTGCTTGGCAACGAACGCATCCAGGCTCAGGCGTCCCGCTTCGATTTCATCCAGCGCCTGTTCCCAGATTGCGGTCATACCTGGATCGGCGACTGCTGCCGGTACCGCCTCAATCAGGGTATGGGCCGCGGCGGAGGCCATTAAGGCGCGTTTTTTCTTCAGTAAATAACCGCGATCAATCAACCCTTTGATAATGCCGGCTCGCGTGGCTTCGGTGCCGATACCGGTGGTGTCCCGAAGTTTCTGTTTCAGGCGTGGGTCGTTGACTAGCTTGGCCACATTTTTCATCGCCTTGATCAGATCGCCCTCGGTGAGCGGCTTGGGAGCGGCGGTGCGCATGGACTTGAGTTCGACGTCGTTTACGGCGCACTGAGTACCCTGTTGCAGGAAAGGTAAGACTTGGGACTTTTGGCCGCGCTCATCGTCCTCGGTGTTTTCGGTGAGCAAGCCTTTCCAGCCCTGGATCAGGATCTGTTTGCCGACAGCGGTCAAACGTTCTTTGCCACATTCCAGTTCGACCTGGGTTCGATCAAACTCATGATGCGGAAGAAACTGCGCCAGGTAGTGGCTACGGATCAGTTCGTAGACCTGGCGTTCTTGTTCGGACATCCGCACCAGGTTTGCGGGCTCGGTGGTGGGAATGATGCCGTGGTGCGCGGTGACCTTGGCATCGTTCCATACGCGGGCGCGCAATGATCGATCGAGGCTCCCGAATGCAGGTCTGAGTGCAGGATCCGTTTTGAGCAGGGCATCGAGTACCGCGGGCGTCTCGTTGAACATACTCTCTGGCAAATAGCGGCAATCGCTGCGCGGGTAGGTGGTGGCTTTGTGGGTTTCATACAGGGCTTGGGCGATGTTCAGGGTTTCCTGAACACCGAGCCCCAGCTTACGCGAGCAGACTTCTTGCAACGTGCTCAGGTCGAAGGGCAGGGGCGGTGGTTCTCGGAACTGCTCAGTCTGCAACGAAAGTACCGTGGCGGACTTCTCGCCGGTGATTGTTTGGACCGCGTGATGGGCAAGCGCCTGTTGCAGGCAACGCCCCGCTTCGTCCCGTCCTGAACGTGGTGGTAACCACGACGCGATGAATCGCTGGCCCATCGACGATAGGTGCACGTCAACGTTCCAGTAAGGCACCGGGACGAAGCTGGCAATCGCACGATCCCGATCGACTACCAAACGTAAAGTGGGTGTCTGGACGCGCCCCACTGACAAAACGCCGTCGTAACCTGCTCGCCGACCGAGAAGGGTAAACAAACGACTGAGGTTCATGCCGATCAGCCAGTCGGCGCGGCCGCGGGCGAGCGCCGAGTGATAGAGCGGGAAAGTCTCCTGATCAGACTTCAGCGAGGACAGGGCTTTGCGAATCGACGCCTCGTTGAGGGCGGACAACCAGAGGCGCTGAACGGGACCTCGGTACTGGCAGAGCTCCAGTAACTCGCGGGCAATCATTTCACCTTCGCGGTCGGCGTCGGTCGCGATGATGACCGTGGCGGCTTCCTTGAGCAGGCGCTTGATGATTTTGAACTGCGTGGCAGTCTTGGGTTTGACCTCGACCTGCCACTGCACGGGAATGATCGGAAGATGATCCAGCGACCAGGATTTGTATTGGTCACCGTAAGCGTCAGGTGGGGCTGTCTCCAGCAAGTGGCCGATACACCAAGTGACGGTTGTCTCTATACCGAT
The DNA here is from genome assembly GCF_052682255.1 of Pseudomonas sp. 32A. Lineage (NCBI taxonomy): Bacteria > Pseudomonadati > Pseudomonadota > Gammaproteobacteria > Pseudomonadales > Pseudomonadaceae > Pseudomonas > Pseudomonas sp. 32A. Next base: position 2,436,795 of record NZ_JBQYLY010000001.1, read on the forward strand.
CAGGCAACCATCGCCGCGCCGGGTGGCTCCAAGTACTTTGGCAATGTCCCGACCTTGGGAAGGCTTCTCGCAGAGGAAGAGGCGCATAGAACTGCTCCGGATTGAGTTCGGAGCAGCGTTGTTGGAAACAGCAGTGGCGAGATATGAGAAACCTGAATGGCAGGTTCCTCATATTAGTCCGTGAGGGCAGCCTTGAATGGGCCGAAGCTGCTACCTTGTTGTAGCGTGGACGACAGGGCGGGGCTTCACGAGCAGTGAGTTAAAACTGACCGGCGACTTCGCGCAAAGGCGCAATTTTTACGCCTGAAGTCTGTCAGGCCCCAGGTGTTTACCCTCCGCGCTTCTTGGGTTTCGACGCCGGTGTACTGGCCTGCTCTGTATTTTGAGAAATCGCGGGTTCACTGGAGCGCTCGCGCATGACCACGCCGTTTAACCGGTGAGGCAGGATACCGACTCGACGGGCCTCGATCTTGAAGGTCACCCGCGCGTTATCTTCGCTGTCCTCCCACTCGTCGCGCACGGTACGACCTTCAACCAGCACGCGCATGCCTTTCTGGTACAGCGTGCTCCAGTGTTCAGCCTCGCGGTGCCAAAGCTCAACCGGCGCCCAATAACCGCCCCGATCTTCATAGTTACCCTCGCGTGGCACGGGGTTGTCGAAGTACACATTCAGCCGTAGCAAACGTCGTGGCTCGTCATTACCGGATGGAAATTCCTGGAACTCTGGCGCACTGCCTATATTGCCTTCGCCAACGAAAAAAGTACTCATCGTGATACCTCCATTGCGGGTGTGAACTGGCGCAGCAGCTGTTCGGCGCTGGCCATTTTGATTGCGCAGGTCGTGGCCTGGCGGTAAAGCGAATGCACCACGCTCATCTGCAGGTTGAGTGCAATGCGGTCGCATTCGAAACGGTGCAATCTTTCGCGTACGACCTGCGGCAAGGCTTCGTTGCAGACCTGGCGTTCCCAGACCGAGACTCCCATACGGGCAAAATCACGGGTGCGCCAACGCAAAAAGGTGCTGCCGGCGCTGGTGTTCTGCAGCACCAATCGGATATCCAGCAGTGAGTAAGGGGGCTGTCCGGCCTGCTGCACCACGGCCTCCATCAGGTGGCATAACTGCGCCTCGATTTCCCTCGCCACCTGGGCCAGGTGCTCCAACTCCCCCTTACCCTTAAAGGGCTTTAAAAGGCCTTTTAGGGAGGCTGCGTGTTCAAGCTGTCGATAGGCGTCCTGTGTCAGCGCTTCGAAGTGCATTGGTTGAGCCGGGATCATCGGATTCATGCTTGGTCCTCCGGCTCATTCACTGTCGCAGACGACGCTCCCACGTCCTCTGCCAACGCGTCGGCGTCATCCACTGCCACCGCACCACGGCGAGTGATTGGCGGCGCGAACTGGGAGCGGCGATGCCCCTCAAGGATGTCCATCGGAGGCAAACCCATCTTCTCGATGGCCGCAATGGCACGGGCGTTGTTCGCCGCCATATCATCACGTGTGACGCCGGCATGCCGATAACGCTGGGCCTGGCCGAATAGGCTGCGCAGCAGATGGGCGCCGTCATCGATCCAGGCTTCCATGTCCCTGCGACCGATCAAGGCGGTGTGATGAGACAACAGGGTTCGGCGTACAAGAGTGTCGTAGTCGGTCAGCAGGTAGACCGCCAGAAAACCTAGCTGGCTGCCGATGTACAACGGCAAGGTGACGGGGTGGATGTTGAGGTTGTCGCCCATGTCGATCTGCGTCGGCAGATCCTGTCTGATCCGATCCAGCTGTTGAGTCAGCTCCAGCATCCCTGCCTTGGCCTGCATCAGTTTTTCTTCGAGTTGCACGATGGCCCAATCGGCATAGGGATCGTCCTGGGCCGCGGTTTGTTTGATCAGGTTGGTGACACTGATGTAGCCGGCCATACCCATGATCGAGTGCACGCCTTCGCGTGCGGCTCGACCTTGCCAGATACGGGCGGCATGGTGGGTGTGCAGGGTCAGGGTGATGCTGCTGCGCAATGAACCCAGATTGAGTTGATAGTGATCGGCCACGGTGGTGTCCTCGCATCGGCTTGGACGGGAACGTTGCGACAGATGCGGGTCAAGGACAGCCAAAAAGCTGAATGCGGTCTGTTCGGTTTGGTTTAAGAGGGTTAACTATGGAGACGTCAATGGGCGGAGATGTCCCGGCTTTTCCCTAAGAGTTTCATAGTTTGGTCCGACATGTTCGTAGAGTGGAACTCAATGGATTTGATGCCACTGGCATCAAATCCATTGACGTCTACGTTCATGGGAGGAGATGTCCCGGCTTTTCCCTAAAAGTTTCATAATTTGGTTCGATGTGTTCGTAGATTGGAACCCCATGGATTTGATGCCACTGGCATCAAATCTACTGACGTCCACCGCGTTTGCCACGCAGTTGGCGCAGCTCATTCAGGCACGCTTGGGCGAGGGCGGAGGCGGGTTCGCCCTGTTTTCGAATGGGGCGCGAGGGGGTTGGTGCTGGCGGTTTTGCAATGGGTGACGGTTCGGCCTGACCTGCCCAAGGATGAAATTCGCCGTTCAGCGCACGCTGGATCAGACCCATCAGATACGCCGCTGGCTTGCGGATTCCACCGGCCGCACAGCGTGCCCCCGCTTCGTTGAGCACCGCCTGCCGATCCGCTGGTTTGAGCTTGTTCAGCGCCACGGCGACGGCCTGACGCTCGCTTGGGCTCAGGTGCAGCGCAGCGGGCCAGTGCAGGTTATCCACCGCTGAGGTCGCGCGCGGTACTGTACAAATGCTTTCTTTTAATACAGTACAGGCGGCGTTCGGATTCCGAACGGTGCCGGAAACACTGGCGTTCAGACTCGGTTCGGAATCCGAACGAGGGCCTGCACGATTCCGAACGAGGGCATCTTCCCCCCGTTCGGAATCGTGCACCGCGGAGTCGCTTGCCGGATCCAATCCTTGCTGCATCCAGTGTTCGCCCCAACTGTCGAGCCGTGTCGGTAGTCGACCTTGATCGATATTCGTGTCCTGGCGGATTTCTTCCACAATGTGCTGCGCGACAATACGCACCGCCTTGGTGGCATGGCCGAGGGCATGTCCGACCAGAGCCAGGTAATCCTGATCCAGTTCCATGGCTTCGGCGGGGGTTAACGGCTCATCGTGCAGAACGTACAGCGAACCTTGAAGACGTCCGCTGAGCTGATCGCGTCCGCGACTCACCAAACTGAGCCAACGCGTCAACCTGAGCATCGTCAACACCCGAGCGATGGTTTCACGGGAGGCTGACGCACCGTAGGGCACGCTCGAGAGGTAAGGCTGCAAATCCTCATAGCGTGGCGTGACCACGCCCTGACCCTGCAGCATGAGTCGAAATACCTGCCAGGCATTTCGCTCCAAGGGCGTCAGCCGATTATCCAATAGCAGCCGACAGGGCACGACTTCGTGTGATTGGCCACTAAACAGAAAGCCCGCCTGTAGAGCCTGGTTGGAGGGCTGTTCAGTGGTGGGGCGTTCGGGCCAGCGCTCTTGCAACTGCTGGGTGCATTGCTGCAGGACACGTTGCCAGCGACTGGAATGAACAGCATTCATGTGTTGTTGCTGTACTGGTCGATTTGCTGCCAAACAATGGTCAAGCTGATCTGCTGTTCCTCAGCAAGCATCATCATGGCGTCGAGTTTATCCTCGGTCCCGTCTTCTGTTCGTATTTGGCACCAACGTTGCCACAACGCATGTTCCTGCGCTTCGCTCAAATGTTGAGGACGGCCTTTACGGGTTTCTATCTTGAGTAGGCGCCGGCGCATGGCTGTTTCCGAATGCGCCAAGCCAAAGCACTGGTACATGATGGTGCTGCTGGCGCCGAGCTTGAGCGCTCGGTTGATCAACCGTTCGTTCTGTTCGTCGCGTTCAGATTGTTCAATCAAACGATGTAGCACCGGCGAGTCAATCTTGACCTCCAGCCAAGGGACGGTGGCGTGGGCCAGGCGCGATAGTGTGGTCGGCGGTAAGGATTGCAGCAAGAAAATGTCATCCTCACTCAGTCCAAGCGCCTTGCAGCGCTGCAGGTTCCCCTGGCGGAGTTCGTGTAGTACCTGGGTTAGCATGGCTTGATTGAGCATATTGAAGGACAGGTTCATCTCAGCTCCTTCGGTGAGTTATCTTCAGCGGTGAGCGTTAAGTCGATTAGACGCCGTGCCAAGCGGATCAGGCGAAACAGTTTGATTAGCAGATTGTCAGGCAGTCGCTCCAGCCCCACGTCCGTGACCGGTCGATCTGGTAGAGGGAGTTGATAGACCCCCAGCAAAAGCTGTCCGAACAGTGCGGAGGGTATTTGCTTGCGATCCTCCCAGTTCACCTCATCTTGAGCACGTAGCAGGGCCAGGAGCATTAGGTGAACGCCGATCGAGCGAGGCGTTGAAAGATCAAGTTGCTCAATGTCCAGCGCGAAGCCCAAGCCAAGCTTTTGATCAATGATGCTCTCGGCATCTCCGGCATAGGCCGCCATTTCCCGAGCCAGTCCGGCAATGGCTAAACGCAGTTGTTCGGGCGTATCCAGCGGGGGTGGGATGAGCCAGAGGTCGTCGATTGGGCAGGTATCGACTGGAGACTTCCCCTCGGTGTCTATCTCACGATCGATTTGCTCACGAATCTGCTGAACGCGTGATCGAGGGCTGACCGCAGGTGAAGCATTTATCTCGGGTGCTGTGAGCAGTTCTCCTGAAGTTGGCTCTTTCTTGCTCTTGGCGTCAGTTGATTCGGGGTCAGTGTCGGAGGAGGGCGACTCTGCCGCAGTTTCATCCACGCTTGGCAGATGGCTGTTTTCTGAAGGCGTGGTGGTGACAGTCTCAGGCGTGGAGACGACCCGTTGGGTATCGCTCAACTCTAGGGCCAGCATACGGTAGGACTGTCCGAGCAAGCCGCTCATGCGTTCGAGCAACTCGTCCTGGATCTGTTCAAGATCAAAGGATTCAGGATCGCCATCGAAGTAGCCCATGGTCTCTAGCCAGAAATCTGCAAATGAAACTGCGGCGTTTGGATAACGGTTCCAGGTTCGCTCAGCCTGACTACGTAGACCGATCAGGCGCTCTATCTGAGTCTTACCCAATCCGGCATACAGCGTTTGTGGAATGGCGGGTAATAAGTGTTCGAGAGTGTCCAGCATCCGGCTGATATGCGACTGCGAAATCGGATAGCCTCCAGCGGCAAGGCGTTTTGCCAGCTCTCGTTGCGATAGCACCGCTCCCTCTGCTTCGAGCATGGTTTTGAGCTTGGCTACCGCCAGAGCCCGTTCGATGAAGGTGAGTTGGCCGTGCAGATCGCTTTCAGCCAGATGGCCGAGTAGGGCGGTGAGCTCATTGGTCCAAGGTCGGAACAGGCAATGAATGCGAAAGAAGCGCTCGTCGCGGGTTTCCTGCCACAGCTCGCCGAGAATCGCCAAGCGCGTATTACCCCCGTTGCGGATGATGAAATAGGTTTCGCCCGGGCGGCGGGTAATCGGTGGCGGTTGATCCAGTCCGCGCTCACGGATCGACACCTTGATGTCGTCGTACAGCGGATTACGGATGAAGCGCGGGTTGTGTTCGTAGGGCCGCAACTGCTCCAGCGTGACCAGCATGGGCGTGTCGATGAGTGGATCGGACAGCCGCGCCAGCTCCGGGCCCCGAGGGAAGTGGTCCTGGTGCAGCTTGTCGGTGATCTGCTCCTGACTCAGCTTCTTCATCTGAACAACCTCAGTTAACGCCGGTTGCGCAAATGGTCACCGACCTCGAACTTGACGATCTCGGCAGTGCCCGAACCTTCGAAATGTCGGGAGAGTTCTGCGAGGAACCAGCCCATGGCCGAGCGCCCACCCTGCAGGCGAAAGACCACGGTGCAGTACTCCTCACAAGGTGGGTGGTGTGGTTGAGTGGACGGTGGAACGATGATGGGAAGCTGATACAACATCAACAGACTCCTTGCCAAACGCTGTTGGCATCAAGATCGATTAACCTAAACGGCTATCGAGAACACTCGCGCGACGAGTCGCCTGATTGAATCACCGAGACTCTGTTTACCGTGTAGATTGCCGAACGCCATTCCGGGAACAGCGCGGCGGCCAACGCTTGCATGGTTTCTAGCGTTGATGACGAACATCGTCCGGGTGACTGGCGACTCTCCATTCGGTGTACTGGAAGTCCAAGAGATGCGGCGTTGAGGTACGCCACCCCGATCTGGAATTAGGGTATATAGGATTGATATGTTGGGTGTTTTAATGAAGGTTTCGCGCAGACCCCGAATGATCATCTGGGTATCCTTCCGCCGTGCGTTTACTTGGTTAAGCAGCAGTCGCAGCGATGGTGTTGTTATGCCCAAGTGACGAAACGGTTCTAGTTCACTCAGCAGCTTTAGGATGCCGCGATGCAGCTCGCGTGCGGCGAGCATTTCCGGAGTGACGGGCGAGAGGGCAAGATCGGAGGCCAGCGTGGCCATCTCCAGAAGCACGCTGCGTGCGCCTTGGGTGTCGATCAAAAGAAGGTCATAGCTGGCGCCGAATTGGTCAAGTAAATTTCGCAGCCGCAGCCGACAGTCGGGGGCATGCAGCAGTAATGTGCTCAACCGACCTTGATCGTCATTGGAGATAATCAAGTCGAGACCTTTGACCTCTGTTTTGGAAATAATCTGTGCAGGAGATGTCTGATTGAGTGCTATAAACTCGTACGTCCCCGCAGACGCTTTTTGATTCAATGCGTAATAGCTGGAGAGGGTGGGTTGGCTGTCCAGATCAAGTAGCAGCACACGGAGGCCCGTATCCACTAGCAGACCGGCAAGATTGGCCGCTACAGTGGTTTTGCCGACAGCTCCTTTGGTCGAAACAATCGATATCTCACGCATACCATCAGCCCTCTTGCACCAAACGTTCGGTGATCCATTGCTCGATTTCCAGCGAGTCCCATCCGACTGCACGCAGTCCAATACGTTTAGCTTTAGGGAACTTACCTTCCTTCATCAGGTTGTAGATGTGAGCGCGCTTGAATCCGGTTTTTCGCTCCACCTCATCACGGCGCATGATATGGCGCTCGACCTGAGGATTAGGTGCATCAGCCGTAGAGAAAGATTGATTAAGCATGTTGGTCACTCCTAGCGCCGTATGGCATCGGGTGGGAAGTGACCTGGATTCAATAGTAGAAAGCGGGAGTAGTCATTGCAGTGCAATTGAAGTGATTGCAGTGCAACCCTCACTTTTTAGCCTTTGCAAGGTTGCGTCTGCCGGCCGCAAACTTTCCGTCTAGTGTGCGTTTGCTCAGACCCTTTACGCCGCCGTAGTGCGCGGTAATTGAGTCGACGAGAGAAGCTTGACTGTCGAAAACGGAGTGCCGTCTACCGGTGCTGGTGGAACCTAAGATGGTTTCGACCAGCGCGCCGATAATGTTAAGTAAAGTTTCCTTGCTGCCTTCACTAAGTTGGAGTTTGTTTTCGGCGAGCTCGCGAAGCTGTTCGCGCTCCAGTCCTGCAGCTTTCAACTCATCAGTCAAAGTTTGGAGTTTCACGCCGCTAGCTTTTAGCTGTACCTGTAGGGCATCTCGATCGGCTTGTAAGGTCAAGTACGTGTGGTTGTGGATTGTTTCCTGACTGATTAGCGGTGGGCCGAAAAGAAAAGATGGTCGTTGATCAGGGTGGTACATAGACATCCAGCGCTTTAAATCTGAATGTCGGATGGTCAGGAGCCTGAAGTCGACAGGTGTGCCTGGAGTGACCGTAATACCCAAGGCTCCGTACGGAATCTCACGATTTCGAATGGCATCCAGAATCTTCCAGAAGTTCGCGTGCAGGCACGGCCACTGCGGAAACTCATTGCTTAGGCGATCGGGATGGCCCCATGCGAACTCGAGGATCACGGACTCATGGGCAGTTAAATTACTCCAACGTATTGCGGCTTCGATGGGCCTGTAGAACAGCTTTTCAGTTGGAGTCACTCTACTAGCTTCGTTCATAGAGGTGGCCTCTAATAGAAGGGTGGTCCGCTACGGGAGGTCTGAATGCCTTACGCGATGAAATAGGCTTCCGTGGTTGCTACCAGTGTGAATTTGTTCATGCAAGTCGCGGCTTGGCAGTCGTTAGGGATAAATACCCAGCGCGTGCATTCGCCGATCCCAGCAGTTAGCGAACTAATGGCTTGAGCTCGGTGCGCGAAGGAAAATCTAGACAAACGCTCACGTCGTCGCGTAACCGAAAATTACTATTTATTTCCTGGATAATGCAATTTTGCGTTGTCGTTATCTGTGGGGGCTAGTGAGTGGTCTGTGACGGCTTTAGTTTTTGCTAAGTGCAAAGAAGCCCTTTATGAGTGCAATAGCTCCTTGTTTTTTTTACTGTCGACTTAGATTTATTTTTTCAGTGCTTATGCCTATGGCTTTCAGTTATGAGCTAATGGTCAATCGTTATAGTTACCGCCGGTTTTGTTGTGTTAGGTTTTTATAAGTTCTATCGAAACAGCAAGGGAGGTCGTGACGTGAATGGATTTATAGAGACCGATAATCTTAGTTATTTCAAAGTAAATCGACAGGCTTATGTTTCCCCCCAGGTTTACCAGCAAGAACTCGAATCGGTCTTCGACAAGAGTTGGTTGTATCTGGCCCACCTCAGCGAGGTGCCAGCGGCCGGGGACTTCCTTACCCGTGACGTGGGCGGGCGCAACCTGATCTTCCAGCGTCAGGGCACCGGTGAACTTGCGGTGTTCCTCAATGCCTGTTCGCACCGGGGCGCGCGGGTGTGCTCCGAGCCTCAGGGCAATACCCAGCGCTTTAGCTGTCCTTACCACGGCTGGACCTACGACACGGCTGGGGCGCTGATTGGCCAGCCAGACAAGGCAGCCTACGAGCATCACGGCCAATGCAACCTCGACCTGTCGCTGACCCGCATCAAGCACTCCGTCTACAAGGGTTTAGTGTTCATTCACTTTGCCCGCACGCAGAACACCCTGGAGGACTACCTCGGGCAGGCTGCCGACTACATCGACCTGATCCTCGACCAGTCCGAGTCCTCCCTGGAAATAATCCCCGGCGCGTTTGACCATGCCATTCAAGGCAACTGGAAATTGCTCGCCGAGAACGGTGTTGATGCCTACCACCTGCCGTTCGCCCACAAGCGTTACCTCGAATACCTCAACACCCTGGGCACCGATCCGGCGTCCCACAAGCGTACCGGCGAAGGTTTATCCCTGGGCAACGGGCACGGCTTGATCATGAGCGGGCCCCCCTCCACGGGCCGGCCGATTGCCTATTGGAGCCCTTTGTTTCCCGAGGCACTGAAAGCGCCGATTGCCGATAAATTCGAGCACCTGGTGCAGCGCTTCGGACTGGCGCGGGCGCAGACCATCGCCCACACCAACAAGAGCCTGTTCATCTTTCCCAACCTGGTGATCAACGACATCCTGGGCCTGAACATCCGCACCTTTTTCCCCGTCTCCGCTACCCAGGTCAATGTCACCGTATGGGGCGCGGGGTTCAGCAACGAGAGCCGAGAGGAGCGGGCAGCGCGGATCAACGGCCTGATCTCCTTTATTGGCCCGGGCGGCTTCGGCACCCCGGATGATGTGGAAATCCTTGAGTCCTGCCAGCGGGCCTATGCCCACAGTGCCCTGGGCTACAGTGATTTTTCCCGGGGCATGGGGCCAGGCACCCAGCGCCACACCGATGAAGAACAAAACCGCAGTTTCTGGCGTGAATGGAGCCGTCGCCTCGGGCAACAGACCCCTCTGCGCCAACTGGCCATCGCTGTTTAGCCAGTCACTATCACCGACTCCTGGCAGATCTTCCACGCGCACCGAGCTTGGGCTACGTGGGGAATATCGGGCACTGCAAGGGCATTATTCATGTGCGGAATTGCCGGATGGACCGATTGGACCCAAGACCTGCGCCCCCAGCGCGAGGTGATCGAAAACATGACGCGCACCCTGGCGCTGCGGGGCCCGGATGCCGAAGGGATATGGGTGGCGCCCCACGCGCTGCTGGGGCATCGGCGCCTGTCGATCATTGACCTGGCCCATGGCGCCCAACCCATGGCCGACGCCAGCAACGAAGTGGTGCTGACCTACAGCGGAGAAGTCTACAACTACCTGGCCTTGCGCCAAGAACTGCAGGCACTGGGGCAGGCCTTCACCACCCGTTCGGACACTGAAGTGGTGCTGCGTGCCTACCTGCAATGGGGCGAGCACGCGTTCGCCCGGTTGACCGGGATTTTCGCCTTTGCCCTGTGGGATGAACGGGACCAAAGCCTGTGGCTGGTACGCGACCGTTTTGGTGTCAAGCCGCTGTATTACTTTGCCACCGGCACCGGCGTGCTGTTCGGCTCCGAGCCCAAGGCCATCCTTGCCCATCCCCAGGTACGCCCGGTGCTGGATGCCAGTGGGGTTGCCGAGCTGTTTGCGCTGAGTACCGCGCCCACGCCTGGCCACGGGATCTACCAGGGTTTTTATCAGCTCAAGCCTGGCCATGCCTTGAGGTTCGATGCCAACGGGCGACAGGACCTTGTCTATTGGTCGCTGACGGCCGAGCCTCACAGTGACAGCCCAGCCGACACTGCCCGGCAGGTTGCCAGCTTGTTGCGCCAGGTGGTCGAGGAACAATTGGTGGCGGATGTACCCCTGGGCAGCCTGCTTTCCGGCGGCCTGGATTCCAGCGCCATCAGCGCCTATGCCGTTCAGGCGCTGGGGCGTGAAGGGCGCTCGTTGCCGACCTTTTCGGTGGACTTTACCGGCGGTGGTGAAGGCTTTACCCCAACCCCGTGGCAAAGCAGTTGGGACGAACCTTTCGCGCAGTTGGCATCCGCAGCGCTGGGTACGCCGCACACCACCTTGGCGGTCGCATCCGAACAGGTGCTGGAGCAGGAAGACGCGGTACTGCGTGCCCGGGACCTGCCGGGTTGGGGAGAGCTGGACAGCTCGCTGTACCTGCTGTTCCAGCAGGTGCGCGAGCACACCACGGTGGCGTTCTCGGGGGAGTCGGCGGACGAGGTGTTCGGCGGTTATCCGTTTTTTCACGACCAGCAGGCCCTGGATTTTTCCGGGTTTCCTTGGCTGGCGGGCAAGAGTGGTCTTTGGGAACTGCTGCGGCCCGAGGTCGCCGAGCGGGTTGCACCGCAGGCATACATGGCCAGGCGTTACCAGGAAGCGTTGGCGGAGGTTCCGCACCTGGCCGCAGACAGCCCGGTTGAGCGGCGACAGCGCGAGGTCACGTACCTGGCACTGACGCGCTGGTTGCCGGCGATGCTCGACCGCAAGGACCGCATCAGCATGGCGGTGGGCCTGGAGGTGCGGGTGCCGTTTTGCGATCACCGCCTGGTGGACTACGTATGGAATGTGCCCTGGTCGATCAAGAGCGTGGCCGGGGAGGGCAAGACTCTGTTGCGCAACGCCGTGCGCGGCGAATTGCCCGAAGCGATTGTCGAGCGCAGGAAAAGCGGCTTTCCGGCCAATCCCGACCCGCGCTACCTGGCGTTGTTGCGCAGCCAGCTCAGGCAGTTGCTGATTGACGGCGACTCGCCGGTGTTAGACCTGGTGGATGCGCTCCGGGTGGGTGAGCTGCTCGAACTGGAACAGCCGCTGCCCAGTCCCCGGGCCTCCAGCAGCCCCACGGCCGGCCTGGCCTACCTGCTGAACCTGGACCGCTGGTTACGCCTGTACCAGGTGGAAATCCGCCTCTAGCACCGCCTTCAACCTTCAGGGGACATGCCCATGAGCCTTCCATTGAACATCAGCGCCCCGAGCTTGCAGACCCGGGTCAGCGACTTCCTGATCAGCGAAGCCGAGCTGCTGGACAACCGCGAGCTGGAAACCTGGATCGGCCTGTTCGATCAACCCGCCCAGTACCGGGTGCTGCCGTTGCAACGCCATCTGGTTGAGGGTGAGCCCCACGACAGCCTGTTCATCATTGCCGATGACTACGGCCGCCTGCGTGAGCGGGTCGACAGCCTCCTCAGTGGCCATAGCTGGATGGAGACGCCGCCTTCGCGTACCCGACGGCTGGTGAGCAACGTGCGGATCAAGTCCCGGGACGGCGAGCAGTTGACCATCAAAAGCAACTTCGTGGTGCACCAGTTTCGCAACCAGCAAACCTGGTACTTCGTCGGCGAGGCCACCCATGTGCTGTACGACAGCCCTCGTGGCTTGCGGATTCTCAAGCGCGAAATTCGCCTGGACCACGAAACCATCAGTGCCCAGCGGCGCATCAGCATCATTTTATGAGGCAGGAGCCCTTCATGAGTCATTCATTGCTTCCCGGTTTCGAGTACTCGACCCTGACCACCCGCGGTGCGCGGATTCAGGTGGCGGTCAAGGGCAGTGGCCCGCCACTGTTGCTGTTGCACGGTTACCCGCAAACCCACCTGGCCTGGCACCGCGTTGCCCCGCGCTTGGCCGAGGACTACACGGTGGTGCTGGCAGACCTGCGCGGCTACGGCGAATCCCGCGCCCTGGATGCTAACGCTCCGGGCGCTTATGACAAGAGCGCACTGGCCCTGGACCAGCTGGACGTCATGCAGAAGCTGGGGTTTTCGCGGTTCGCGGTAGTGGGCCATGACCGTGGCGCACGGGTGGCGTATCGCTTGGCGCTGGAACACCCGCAGGTGGTGAGTGCTCTGGTGTCGCTGACAGTGGTGCCGATCCTGGATGTCTGGGCAGGGGTCAACAAGGCCTTTGCCCTGAACGCCTACCACTGGTTTTTCCTGGCCCAGCCGTTTGATCTGCCGGAGCGGCTGATCGGTGCCAACCCTGGCTATTTCCTCGACTGGACGTTACAGCGCATGGCCCAGGGTCGCGATATTTATCATCCGCTGGCGCTGGAAAGTTACCACCAAGCTTTTGCCCGTCCCGAGGTGTTGCACGCGATGTGCGAAGACTACCGGGCGGCAGCCGGCGCCGATGCCGCCGCCGACCAGGCCGACCGCGACGCCGGTCACCAGGTGCGCTGCCCGGTGCTGGTGCTGTGGCAGGACCGTCCCTACGCCGCGACCAGCCACCCGTTGGCGGTGTGGCAATCCTGGGCCGTGGAGGTGCGGGGCGCGGCGATTGCGGCCAGCCATATGCTGGCCGAAGAAGCACCCGAGGCGGTGCTGGAGCAGCTCTTGCCCTTCCTGCATCAGGTTGCGCAGCCATGAGTGCGGCGCCCCTGACGCCGGCCGAGCAAGGTGCGCTGTGGCGTCAGCGTCTGTTTGAGGCCCACAGCGCGATGACGGCCTACCTGATCCAGGAACATCGGGCGCAGGACCTCGCCGACTGGGTTGACGTCACCGGGCGGATCTTCCAGGACTTGCCGCCCGCCTTGGGCGCCGGCAGTACCGAGTGGCAGGCGGTGTTTTTCCGCACCCAGGCACTGATCGAACAATTCATCGTGCAGCGCAAGCAGGTTTACGACCTGGATGCCTGGGCGGCCGCTACCGGCCAGGTGTATCGCGCCCTGGAGCCTGCCGGCCAGGGTGAACCCGCTGTGGCGGCCGAGCGCCTGGGGCGACAGGCTTCGCTCTACGGCACGCGTTTCGAGATTCGCCAGGTCGCTCCCGACGCCAGTCTGTTCAAGGTGCATCACTGCGGAATCTGGGACTACCGCGAGCATGCCCGGGCCAACGGCGTGCCGATCACCTTGAAGTCGGCCTGCACCTATTGCACCAAGCTCCTGTCTTCGCTGGTCCATGCCAAGGGGTGTGACGCCCGCTGGACGTTGCTGGCCGACGAACAGGGCCATGGCTGCGAATGGACCATTACCAGGGAAATCCTTATCCCCGCAGGAGCCATCGAGCATGAGCACGATCATTGAGCAAGCCCGTACCCTGGCCGGTTATGAAACCTCCAGCCAACTCTTGCAGTTGCGTGACCAGGACTGGGTCCTGGGGCGTGCACAGATCCAGCCCAGGCGTTTACTCGACCTGGGTTGCGGCATCGGTTCGCTGCTGCAAGGGGCCGTGGAGCGCTGGCCGAGCCTGGAGCAGGTGTGGGGCATCGAGCGTTCGCAGTTGCGCCTGGACCTGGCGCGCGAGCAGTTGCGCCATGCCCCGGCCGAGGTGGTGTTGCAGCAGGGCGACCTGCTGGACCTGCCCGCGCTGGAGCAGCGTTTTGACCTGATAAGCATGACGGCTGTCCTGCATTGGTTGTATCCCCATGAGGACCAGTTGTTCCAGTGGGTGGCACGGCATCTGGGTGAGCAGGGCGTGTTTCTCTTCACGTCTCATCACCCCGTCTCGCCGCAAGGATTGGGCGGTGAGGATGAGTTGGTAGGCGAGGCACTGCTGGCGATGAAACTGGTCACGCCGGGGCACGTGCAGGCGCGTTTCGCCGAAGCGGCGGTACTGCCGATGGGCACGCGTACCCGATCACGGGTGGCGCTGGAAGCGCTGGTGCAGCGCCATTTTCAGGTGCGTTCGATTGCCAGTCGCTCGGCGGCGCTGCGGATCCACAGCATCGAGGAATATCAGCGCTTTCACGCCGCCACCTTTGGCACCTATTTCAGCCCGTTGGTGCCACCGGAACGAATCGAGGAGTTCTTTGCCCGCCTGGGCGCCATCGCCGAACAACGCATGGCGCGCCAGGGGCATGTGACAGACATCCCCGTCAGCGTCTGGCGCTGTGTTCGACGTGCGGAAAAAAGCGGGGCATAACCTTATGAATAAACAGTCTGGATCGCTGCTGAAAAGAACCTGGGGCAGTTGCACACACAGGTACGTGATTTCCTTAGGGTAAGTTGATGATGTCAATTGAACGTCCGTCCTGTTTACACCGTACTCCCATGATCTGGGCCATGGGCTTTACCTGCCTGATGGCGGCCGAGCCCCTCTGGGCCCAACCTGGCGCGCCGGCGGGCAAGGTTCAGGTGTTGTCCTTTGATATTCCGGCGGGGGATTTGTCTCAGGTGCTGCTGAGCATCGTCCGCCAGAGCCGCACGCCGATCTCGTTTGATCAGGCGCGGGTGCAGGGGCTGTCGGGGCCTGCCATCAAAGGCTCGTTGAGCGTGGACCAGGCCTTGGAGCAAGCCTTGCGCGGCAGCGGCCTGGATTTCAGCCGCAGCGCCTCCGGCGTCTTGACCTTGCACACGGTGGCCTCCCAGGCGCCACAGCCCACCACCTCAACCCCCGCGACCTCGGCCGGAACCCTGGCCACCGTGGTGGTGACCGGGACTCGCCAGGCAGATGTCAAGGCCACTGACAGCCTGAGCCCGATTGACGTGGTCTCCAACGAGCAATTGCGCCAGACCGGCACCCAGAATGTGCGCGAAGCCTTGATCAAGTTACTGCCCTCGTTGTCGCGCCAGGCCCAGGCCTACAACGCCTCGGCGCTGACCAACGCCCAGTCCCTGCGGGGCCTGAGCCCCAACCATGTACTGGTGCTGGTCAATGGCAAGCGTCGCCACGAGACGGCCAATATCAACGTCAGCGGCGGCTTGCAGAGTGGTTCCACCGGGGTCGACCTGGATACCATCCCCATGGCCGCCATCGACCACATCGAAGTACTGCGCGACGGCGCCTCGGCCCAATACGGCTCCGATGCCATTGCCGGGGTGATCAACATCATTCTGCGCTCGGCCGACCACGGCGGGTTGGTCTCTTACAACGCTGGCCAGTACGGCGCGGGTGACGGCTTTTCCCAGGGCGGGGCGGTGAACAACGGCTACCGGGTGGGGGAGACCGGCTATCTGAATCTCAGCGCCGAGTTCCGCGAGCAAAAGAGTACGATCCGCGCCGGCATCGACGAGCGTACCGGGCATTACGGCAACCCCTCCATTGGCGACCCGGCCGTGCATCGCCAGGCCCTGGCGTTCAACACAGGGGCGGCGCTGACCGACCAGCTGGATTTCTACAGCTTCGCGACCTACACCCATCGCACGGTGTCGTCGGCGCAGATCTACCAGTTGCCCACACTGGTGCCGACCATTTACCCCAACGGCTTTACGCCACACATCACCAGTGATGAGGACGACTATTCCCTCACCGCCGGCCTGCGCGGCGTGGAACTGTTCGGTGACTGGGACTGGGACCTGAGCTCCACCTACGGCGCCGACAAGCCCGATATCGGAATGGACCACTCGGTGAACCTCGCGCTGTACAACGAAACCGGCACCACCCCACGCAAGTTTGACCTGGCCGAATACAAGGTCACCCAATGGACCAACAACCTGGACCTGCGCCGTGCCTTCGACGTGGCGCTGCTGCCCAAGCCGCTGAACTTTTCCTGGGGGCTGGAGCAGCGCCGCGATCTGTATAAGGTTGGCGCCGGCGATTACTACTCCTACTACAACGGCGGCTCTAAAGCCTTGCCCGGCCAGGCACCCGCCACTGCCGGGCAGTGGACGCGGGACGTGCTGGGCGGCTACCTGGACCTCTCCACCCACCTGACCGAGCAATGGCAAGTGGCGTCGGCGGCCCGTTACGAGCATTACAGCGACTTTGGTAGTACCACTAACGGCAAGCTCTCGACCCGGTACGATTTCAACCCCCAGGTGGGCCTGCGGGCCAGTGTCAGTTCCGGGTTTCGTGCGCCGTCCCTGGCCCAGGAGAACTATACCAGCCTTGGGGTCTCGCCGACGATTGCCACCGGGTTGCTCGCCGCCAACTCGGCGGCGGCCAAGATGCTGGGAGCCGAGGACCTCAAGCCCGAGAAGTCGATCAACTACAACCTGGGGTTGGTGCTCAACCCGCTGAGCGACTTGAATATCGCCATCGACGCGTACCAGATCACCCTACGTGACCGTATCGTCGACGGCGGCACCTACTCGGGCCAGCAAGCCATCGACGCGCTACATGCCGGCGGCATTTCGGTGCCGTCGGGCCTGGCCTCGGTCAGCACCCACTATATGACCAATGGCGCCGACACCCGCACCCACGGTGTCGACATCACGGCCACCTACCTGACCCGGCTCGACGGCTGGGGCCAGATCGACTGGCGCCTGGGCGCCAACTTCAACCGCACCAATCTGCTGAAAAACCACATCGGCAGCGACGGCCGGCTGCTGCTCAACGATCAGCAACAGGCCTGGATCACCAGTTCCACACCCCGTAGCCAGGTGTCCCTGGAAGCCAATTGGAGTCGCGATAAATGGGGCCTGACCGTACGCGAGACGCGCTACAGCAAAACCATCTCTGAACTGGACTATTACACCGGGCCCAATGCGTACTCCACCACCGAGTTCAACCATTTCGAGAACTCCCCCAAGTACCTCACCGACATCGAGTTGCGCTACGCCGCGACTCGCCAACTGTCGCTGGCCGTGGGTGCAAACAACGTGTTCGACGTCAAACCCGACAAACTGCCCGCTGAAAGCGCTTACCTGGGGTTCAACCACTACGACACCTATGCCTCGCAGATCAGCTTCAACGGGGCTTTCTATTACGTGAACGCGGTCTACAGCTTCTAGGGGAGGTGAACACGATGTCCATTGAATTGCGTGGCGGCGTGCGTGCCTGTGCCGTCGCCGGTGACACGGTGTTTGAACGCCAGGCCGGGCGTTTCCTGCCCGACCTGCGCAGTCGCCCGGTATGCCCCTTCGATATTCAGCAGAAAGCCCGGTTGGAGGAGGCCGATGGCCTGGACAGTGCCTTGGTGACCGTGGCCAGCGCGTGGCCGGACCCCTGGCTGGTGGCCGGTTACGCCTTGTCGTCTACCGACACACTGCGGGTGACCGTGGCCCACCGTCCAGGTGTCACTCAACCCACCGTCGCGGCACGCTCCCTGGCGACCCTGGACCGTTTGTCCCAGGGACGTGCGGCGGTGCATGTGGTGATCGGCTCCAGCGACGCCGATGTGCGCCGCGACGGTGATTTTGCCGACAAGGAGCAACGCTATCGGCGAGCCTTCGAATACCTGGAGATCTTCACCCGCACCCTGGCCAGTTCCGAGCCCTTCGATTATGCGGGCGAGTTCTATCGGCTCGAGAATGCCGGCAGCGGCTTTTCGGCGGTGCAGCAGCCGCGTCCTCCCTTATCCATCGGTGGTTCGTCGGACAGTGCCCAGCAACTGGCGGTGCGCTTTGCCGACATCTACGCCGGCAGCTTCAGCAGCCCTGAGGCCACCTATCAGCTAAAAGTGAAACTGCAGGCGCTGGCCGATGGGCGCCCCTTGAAGTTCTGGAAGCATTTCCAGGTGATTCTCGGCGAGACCGAACAGGCGGCGCGGGACACCGCGCGAAAGTGGCGTGAGGCAGCCCTGGGCTTGTTATTGGCGCGCCCCGCTGCGGAACTGAGTGCCTCACCTCAGTTGGCGCGGGACAACGAACGCGAGCTGCTCGGGCAGTTGAGCCCGGCCAGGCGTCAGCAATGGGCGGTCGAAGTGGTCGAGCGCGCGTTCGCCGTCCTGCGGGTCGGAACGATCGACAAGGTCGCCTTGGACATCCTGGCGTTTCATCAGGCTGGCATCGATATTGTCCAATTGGAGGCCACCACCGAGAGTGCGCTCGATATTCAGTTGCGGCGCGAGTTGATCGAGCGCCTGAGGGCGGCCTCATGAGTGATACGTCCATCAGCCGGGCCGAACCGCTGGTCGAGCCACGCGCTTCTGAGTTCACACCGGTGACGCTGGGGGTGCTGCTGGCCTGTGTCATCGGCGTCATCGTTGGCCCCACCGGGTTGGTGATCAGCAGCTTCTCGTTGTTTATCGACCCCATCAGCGCCGAATTGCACTGGGACCGCAGCCACGTGGCATTGCTGGTGACCTGGCTGGGCTTGGCGGTGGCGCTGAGTAGCCCGTTCAAAGGCTGGGCTGTGGACCGTTGGGGCGCGCGGGCGCTGGTATTGCCGCTTACGGCACTGCTGGCGGTGTGCATGGCTTGCACTGCCTGGGTACGGGCCGATTGGCAGTTGTATCTGTTGTTTTTGCTGATGGGTTTGCTGGCGCCGGGCAACATTCCCTATGCGCGAATTCTCGGCGGTTGGTTCAATCATCGACGGGGCGCCGCCTATGGGTTGCTGGGCCTGGGTTTCGGTGTCGGTGGTCCGCTGGCGTTGTATGCTGGCAACCTGTGTATCGAGGTGTTTGGGTGGCGCACCACCTATTTGATCTTCGGCCTGCTTGAGGGCATGGTGGCCTTGCCTCTGTTGTGGTGGCTGTTTCGCGAGCGGCCTGTGGTGGTGTCTGCATCCAGCCGTCGACGCCCGACCGAGGGCAGCACACCGCGCCAGGCCTGGGCGGGGATAACGTTCTGGTTGATCCTGGCAAATTTGCTGCTGGGGGTGTTTGCGGTCACGGGGGTGATCATCCATGGCGTGCCCTTGCTGGTGGAAAAGGGTCTGGCACGCTCAGACGCCGTAGACGTGCTTTCGGCGTTGTGGCTGGGCATGATCGTGTCGCAACCGCTGCTGGGGCTTGCACTGGACCGCTACAACAGCCCCCGGGTGGCGCTGCCTTTTGCATTGTTGGCGGTGTTGGGCATGCTGGTGTTGATTCAGGCCAGCCAGCCGGGCTGGCTGTGGGCCGCGGTATTCCTGATCGGCCTTGGTGCCGGCGGTGAAACCGGCACTACCCAGTATTTTCTGACACGGTATTTTGGCTTGCGCCACTTCAGCGTGATCTATGGTTCGGTGCAGCCGTTTACATCTGCCATCGCGATCAGCCTGGGCACCTATATGCTGGGCGTGATGTATGACCGCTCGGGCGGCTACGGCTTATCGAGTCAGGTGCTGCTGGCGGCCTTCTCGATGGCTACCGTATTGCTGTTGGGCCTGGGCCGTTATCGTCACACCGCCACCGGTTTATCAAGCAAGGGAGCAACACCGCCATGAGTATGGCATTGGAAGCCGCAAACGAGCGCAACCGCCTGGCGCCCGGGGTATGGTTACTGGCAGGCCTGGCGTTTGTGGTCGGCACCGTTGAACTGGTGGTGGCGGGGATTCTCGATCACCTCGCCCAGACGTTTGGCGTCACCCAGGGGCAGGCCGGCTTGTTGATGAGCCTCTATGCCCTGGTCTATGCGTTGGCTGGTCCGGTATTGATCTACCTTAGCGCCAGGGTGCGCAGGCGACGCCTGTTGCTGGTGGCGCTGCTGGTGTTTGTGGTTGCCAACCTGGCCGGGGCAGCAGCGGGGACGTTCACGCTGTTGCTGCTCAGCCGGCTGCTGGTGGCGGCCAGTGCCTCGGTCACCGTGGTGGTCGCCATCACCGTCGCTGTGGCGCTGGTGCCGGCCAATCGCAGCGGGCAAGCCATCGGCCTGGTGTTCGCCGGCATCGTGGCGTCGCTGGTGCTGGGGGTGCCCCTGGGCACGCTGATTGGCGAGTACTGGGGTTGGCGCAGCCTGTTCCTGCTGCTGGCGGGCGTGGCGTTGCTC
Source organism: Pseudomonas sp. 32A (assembly GCF_052682255.1). NCBI lineage: Bacteria > Pseudomonadati > Pseudomonadota > Gammaproteobacteria > Pseudomonadales > Pseudomonadaceae > Pseudomonas > Pseudomonas sp. 32A. The sequence goes on from NZ_JBQYLY010000001.1 coordinate 2,457,044, forward strand.
AGTGTGCCGCTGGTGTCACAGTGGTTGCCGGATATTCCCGGCGCACCCGGCATAGCGCCGTCCCGGCAATGGGCGGAGCTGGTGCGGGCCAAGGTCTTTCTCGCCCATGGGGCGGCGCTGTTGCAAATGACCGGGCAATTCACGCTTTACACCTACATCGTGCCGTTTCTGGTGCGCAGCATGGGCCTGTCGAAAACCGTGATCAGCCTGGTGCTGCTGGTCTACGGTATCGGTGGCATCGTGGGCGCGGTGCAGGGCGGACGCGCGGCGGACCGGTGGCCCGGGCCACGCACGTTCGTGGTGTTTCTGCTGTTGCATGCCCTGGCGATGAGCCTGTTGCCCCTTGCGACGATTTCCCTGCTGACGCTGCTGGTGGCGATGGTGACCTGGTGCATTTTCAACATGGCGCCGGGCCCCGCGATCCAGAAGTACCTGGTGCAACTCAACCCCGAAACCGCAGCCGTGCAGATCAGCCTCAACACCAGTGCAATCCAGTTGGGCGTGGCCCTGGGGGCGTTCCTCGGTGCCGGTGTGGTGGATCATTTTTCCGTTCAACTGCTGCCGTGGCTGGGAGCGGCCCTGGTACTCGGCGGTGCCGGGTGCGGCTGGTGGTCGGCACGGCTGCCCAACACACAGGACAACGACTGACCGTCGAGAACCTTCAAACCGGCAAGCTCACTACCGTCTTTTCCGTTGGCGTGGGGTGTCTCAAGTGACTGAATGCATATGGATAGCCCGTCATCTTTCAAGAACACGCTGATTGCTCAATTGTTCCAGCAGAACTACGGCTGGTTGTGCCGGCGCCTGTCGCGCCATACCGGTTGCAGTCATAGCGCCGAGGACTTGGCGGCGGAGGCCTTTCTGCAGGTTTGGTTGCTGCCGGATCCAGCGGCGATTCGTTCGCCCAGGGCGCTGCTGGCGACCATTGCCCAGCGTCTGATGTACGAGACCTGGCGGCGCAAGGATCTGGAGCGCGCCTACCTGCAGGTACTGGCGGAGGCGCCGGATCAGGTCCACCCTTCGCCCCATGAACAGTGGATGCTCATCGAAAGCCTGCAAGCCATCGACCGCCTGCTCGACGGCCTCTCGGGGCAAGCCAAGACGGTGTTCGTGCTCAGTCAACTGGAGGGCCTGACCTACCTGCAGATCAGTGAACGTGTGGGGTTGTCTCAGGCGCGCATTCATCAGTTGATGAAAGAGGCGTTGCGCTGCTGCTACCGGGGGCTGGCCGAATGAGCACGGACGAGCGCGACGACCCGGTGCTGGAAGAGGCGATTGAATGGATGGCGCGAATTCAGTCCGGCGCGTTTGACAGCCAGCAGCAACGCGCCCTGGAGCGGTGGCGTGGGCAATCACCACGCCATGCCCAGGTGTTCGATCAGTTGCTCAAAGGGCTGGAGGCCGTTCAAGCCTCTCCCTGGCGCGGGCGTACCAGCACGCCTTTACTACGTGCCCTGGAGCAGCCTTCCAGTCGAAGGCGATTTATCGGCAATAGCCTCGGCGTGCTCGGGGTTGCCCTGGGCGCCGGGCTGTTCGGACGCTGGTTGCAATCGGGCATGGGGCTGCCTGGTGAGTGGGCGACCGGTACCGGCGAGCGGCGACACTGGCAGCTCGACGACGGCAGCCGCTTGGAACTCAACGCTCGCAGCCGCGTATTGCCGCGCTTTTTCGACCAGCAGCGGGCGTTGGTCTTGCGCAAGGGCACGCTGCTGCTGGACATCGTCGAGAACACTGTTTCGTCCTTCGAGATCGCGACGGCGGTCGGGGTCGTGCATAGCCAGGCGGGGCGGTTGCAGGTAGGAGAAGAGGGGGCGGGTATCCGTCTGCTGACCTTGCAAGGCGATGTGCTCCTGCGTTTACCCAATGGCGAGAACGTGGCGGTGCCCGGCGCCCATTCCCTGCTGTTCGATGCCCATGGCGTGCTGTCAGAGGCATCGCTGCAACCGGGCGAAGGCTCCTGGGCCAGCGGTTGGCTTGAAGTCAATGACAAGCCGTTGAGTTGGGTCGCGGAGGCGTTCAGGCCTTATCTGCCCGGTGTGGTCATGCTCGACGACAAGGCTGCGAAAATTCGCGTCAACGGCCTGTTCCCGCTGGACGATATGCCCATCTCCCTTGAGATGCTGGAGCGCAGCCTGCCGGTGGCGGTCAGCCGGTATAGCGATTATTGGGTCAGTATTACTGCCTCATAGCAACCCACTTAGGTTGCCTCGGTGGTGAATGCTGGCCCGAGGTGATCTCCACAGGTTCGCACTGGGCACACGCTGCTCCAGAGGCAATGCCACTCCGCGCGGAATGACGGCATAACCTTATAAGAAAACAGTCTCGATCGGCGCTAAACAATCCTGGGGGCAATTGCACACATAGGAACGTGCATCCCTCAGGTAAATCGATAATGACCATAAAACGTTTGTCTCGCGAGCCTCGCAGCTCAATGATCTGGGCGGTGGGGCTCACCTGCCTGGTGTCGGCGCCGCCGCTTTGGGCCGAGCCTGTCGCCGTGGCCGGCAAGGTCCAGGCCCTGGCTTTTGATATTCCTGGCGCAAGCCTATCCCAGGTGCTGTTGAGCATTGTCCGGCAGAGTCGTACGCCGATCTCGTTTGACCAGGCGCAGGTCGAGGGGTTGTCGGCGCCAGCGATCAAGGGCTCGTTGAGTGTTGATCAGGCGCTGGAGCAAGCATTGCGCGGCAGTAGCCTGGGGTTTAGCCGCAACAATGGCGTACTGACGTTGCACCCCGTAGCGTCCGCGCCGGCAGCATCCGTTGTGCCGCGTGCGTCGACGTCGACGGGCACGCTGGCGACGGTAGTGGTGACCGGCACTCGCCAGACCAATGTGAAAGCCAGCGAGAGCCTGAGCCCCATCGACGTGGTGAGCAGCGAGCAACTGCAGAGCAGCGGGGCGACTGACCTGCGCGACATGCTGGTCAAGTTGCTGCCCGCGCTGACTCGACAGGCGCAGCCGTTCAATGCCTCAGCCTTGACCCATACCCAGTCGTTGCGCGGCCTGAGCCCCGACCATGTGCTGGTCCTGGTCAACGGCAAACGTCGCCACGAGACGGCCAACCTGAACATCAGTGGTGGTTTGCAGAAAGGCTCGACGGGCGTCGACCTGGACACCATTCCCGTTAGCGCCATCTAGCGCATCGAGGTGCTGCGAGACGGGGCGTCCGCACAGTACGGCTCGGACGCCATCGCCGGGGTGATCAATATCATCCTCAAGTCTGCCGACCATGGGGCGCTGTTCAACACTGATATCGGGCAGTACGGCGCCGGTGACGGGCTGTCCCAGGGCTCGGGCATCGATGGCGGGCTGGCGTTCGGCGAGAGCGGTTTTCTTAACCTGAGTGCCGAATACCGGGAGCAGGAGCGTACCGTCAGGAGTGGTATCGATAACCGCACGGGCCATCGCGACAACATTTCCATCGGTGACCCTGCCTTCCATCGCCAGTCGATGGCATACAACAGCGGCTATGGTTTTGACGATGACGTCGAGCTGTATAGCTTTGGGACCTACACCAGCCGAAAGGGCTCGTCGGCGGCGAACTATCGCCTGGGTTCGGTGGCTCCGACGATCTACCCGCAAGGCTTTACCCCGCGCCCCAATAATGACGAGGATGACTATTCGGCCGTCTTCGGCATCCGCGGTAACTCGTTATTCGATCAATGGCACTGGGACTTGAGCACCGCCTATGGCGCCGATAGACCCGAAATCAGCATGACCCAATCGGTCAACGCGGCGCTCTATCGCAACACCGGCACCAGCCCCACCAGTTTCGACCTGGCTACGTACCGCAACACCCAGTGGACCAACAATTTTGACATCGGCCGCGCTTATGACGTCGGGTTCCTTGCCAAACCGTTGAATGTCGCGCTGGGCTTGGAGCACCGGCGGGAGATCTATCAGATCAGCGCCGGCGATCCGGCTTCGTACGACCTGGGCGGAGCTGAGGGGCTTGCCGGGCTCTCACCGCTGAGTGCGGGCAAATGGTCGCGTGATGTGCTGGCGTCCTACATCGATCTGTCGTCATCGATCACCGAGAAATGGCAGGTGGACGTTGCCGGCCGCTACGAGCATTTCAGCGAGTTTGGCAGCACGACCAATGGCAAATTATCCACCCGCTATGACTTCACGCCGGGGCTGGCTGTTCGCGCCAGTGTGAGCAGCGGCTTTCGCGCGCCCTCTCTGGTGCAGGAACACTATACCGGGCTGAGCGTGGGGCCGGACATAGCCCTCGGGCTGCTGGCGGCCAATTCACCGGCCGCCAAATTGTTGGGGGCTAAGGACCTGAAACCGGAGAAGTCCACCAATTTCAACCTCGGATTGGTGCTGACCCCGCGGGACGATGTGAGCCTGAACATTGATGCCTACCAGATCCGCATTCGTGACCGTATCGTCGACAGCGGCACCTATTCGGGTACCGAGGCGATCGATGCGTTGACGCTGGCCGGTATCTCGTTGCCCGCGGGCCTGGACACGGTCAGTACGCACTACCTGGCCAATGGTGCCGACACCCTCACGCGTGGGGTCGATATCACTGGGCATTACCTCACGCCCCTTGGCGCTTATGGTGCGATTGACTGGGAAGCATCGGCCAACTTCAATCGCACCAAAGTAGAAAAGAACCACCAGGGCGCCAACGGTGACGTGCTGCTCAATGCCCAGCAGATTGCCTGGTTGACATCTTCCACCCCTCGCAGCCAAGTGTCGTTGGGCGGTACCTGGAGCCTAGATAACCTTGACGTGAGCCTGCGTCTGACACGCTATGGCAAGACTACCTCGGAGCTCGACTACACCGTTGGGCCTAACGCCTGGTCCCCTACGGAGTTCAATCACTTTGTTAACAGCCCGAAATACATCACCGACGTCGCCGTGCGTTACGCGGTGAACCGCAACCTGCAACTTAGCGCGGGCGCCGACAACGTGCTGGATGTACGCCCCGACAAGCTGCCGGCCGCGAGTACTACTTACGGCGACGTATTGCGTTACGACACCTACGGCTCACAGATCGGTTTCAACGGCGCGTTCTACTACGTGAAGGCGCGGTATCAGTTCTGATACTCAACGGATAGTGGCTGATGGGATACGACTATGACCCTTGAAACTCAAAAGGGCGGCCACACGGAGTATTCCCCGGCCGCCCTCGGTGTGCTGCTGGCTTCGGTGGTCGCCATGATGCTTGGCCCCACCGGCATCCTGCTCACTACGTTCAGTTTGTTCATCGCCCCGATGAGCCTCGAATTCAGCTGGGACCGCGCCCAGGTCGTGTTGCTGGTGACGCTGTTCGGTCTGGCGGTGGCGCTGAGCAGCCCGGTCAAAGGCTGGCTGATCGACCGCTGGGGGGCCAGGCGGTTGATGCTCGTCAGCACCGCGTTGCTGGCACCACTGCTGATGGCATTGGCGATCATCGAAGAAGTCTGGCAGCTACGCGGGTTGTTTTTGCTGCAGGGTATCGTTGCACCGGGGAATATGCCCTACGGCAAGATTCTGGGTGGTTGGTTTGTGCAGCGACGTGGCATGGCCTATGGATTGTTGGGGCTGGGGTTTGGCATCGGAGGCCCGTTCGGGTTGTGGGTGGGCCATGTGTGCATCGAGACATGGGGGTGGCGTACCACTTATTTCGTGTATGGCGTTCTGGAGGGCGGGGTGGCGTTGCCATTGTTGTGGTGGTTGTTTCGCGAGCGTGCAGCCCAAGCCGTGCAGGTAGCCGCACCTGCGGTGGAGCAGGGCATGTCCGAGTTCGACGCATGGCGAACGCCAACGTTCTGGTGGCTGTTGATCAACCAGGTGCTGACGGTATTTGTGGTGTCGAGCGTGATGACGCACGGGGTCCCAATGCTCATGGAACGTGAACTGACTCGGGGTCAGGCTGCTACGGTGCTGTCGGCGTTGTCGATCGGCATGGTGGTGTCCCAGCCACTGATGGGGGGCTTGATGGACCGCTTCCAGACGCCCAGAGTCGCGCTGCCCTTTGCCTTGATCGCCGTACTCGGCATGCTGATATTCGAGTCTGCGAACGGCTTTGCCGGCTTGTGGCTCTCGATATTCTTGATCGGCCTGGGTGGCGGTGGCGAAAGTGGTACGACCAAGTACTTCGTCGCACGCTACTTCGGTTTGCGCCGCTTCAGTGTGATCTACGGGGCGGTGCAGCCGTTCACGTTTGCCCTGTCTATCAGCCTCGGTGCCTGGCTGATTGGCGCGCTGTATGACCAGACCGGCTCTTATGTGTTGGCTGAGTGGACGTTGCTTGGTGCATTTCTGCTGGCGACGTTAATCCTGCGGGGATTCCGACCGTATCCAAGCCGCCCCGAGGTGCAGGTGAGGAGCGGTGTACCGTCAGAGCCGACAGCAAAGAGACTGGGGCAATGTGAAAGGAGCAAGTGAATAAGCAGGGGAAGGCGCAGATGTTTGGCCTCGAAAATCTGGACCACACCCGCAACCCGGTTCCACACTTGACGCTAGGGCAACATACAAGCTTCTATCAGCTAGGCCAAATCGGCTAAACGAGGGGGCGGAATTACTAATGCAGATAGTGGCGTCTCACCCGAGAGACGGCCAGTACAGGGTTTTGGCTACGACCGATGACGTCCAGAGCGACCAAGTTTTTGTCGTGCATTTGCTCCTTGAGGAGTCCGCCGGCGCCCTCGACATTTCCCTATACCAGGATCGCTTCGCAGGCCCCATGCGTGGCGAGTTCATCGCGGGCGCGAACCCTCAGGCGCAAGCGAATGCGCAGCTCCGCCTTGACCGTCTCCTGGTTCCCGCCCCACTGGTATTGCGCCTGAACGCATCAAACTCTATCCGTTCGAACATTGTGAAATTGAACAAATATTGTAGATGTGTTTTATTTGTTCCGTTGGAAGGGGTGAGCGTGAGGCTTCTTCTATTCGTTTAGGTCTGCGCACACAGATTGGGCAGGCGATCTTTATCCATGCATATGAGGTTTCCAGATGTCCGGCTCTCTGTATGACATTCCCCTGAAGCAGATTGATGGCTCTGACACGAGCTTGGGCGACTACCAAGGCAAAGTGCTGCTGGTGGTCAACGTTGCCTCCAAATGCGGCCTGACGCCGCAGTATGAGGGGTTGGAAAAACTCTACGAAAGCAAGTGCGCCGAAGGCCTGGAGGTGCTGGGTTTCCCGGCCAATAATTTCAGGGAACAGGAGCCCGGCAGCGACGAAGACATCAAGGCCTTCTGCACACTGACTTACGGTGTGAAGTTTCCGCTGTTTTCCAAAGTGTCAGTGGGCGGTGCCGACCAGCATCCGCTCTATGCCCAACTGACGGCCGCGCAGCCCGCCGCGACTGGCGACGGCCCGTTCCGCGAGCGCCTCAAGGGCTATGGCATCATCTCGGAAGACACCACCCAAGTGCTGTGGAACTTCGAGAAATTCCTGATTGGTCGTTCGGGAACGGTCGTGGCGCGCTTTGCCCCGGATGTCGCCGCCGATGATCCACGCTTGCTGTCTGCGATAGACGCACAATTGGCCCTGACGGCCTGAACCCGGTGCGTGTGATACGCAGGCTGCAATGCAGGAACGAGCCCCCATGTTGACTGTGAATGACATCGCCACGCTTCGCGCGCACACCGCGCGTGCGCGTGGCGCGCAGAAATCCATTGCCCTGGTGGCGACCATGGGCAACCTGCACGAGGGGCACATCGAGCTGATTCGCAGGGCCCGGCATTGCGCCGACTACGTAGTGGCAAGCATCTTCGTCAACCCGTTGCAGTTTGGTCCCGACGAGGATTTCGCTACGTATCCGCGCACCCTGGAGGCCGACCGACAACAGCTCGAACAAGCCGGCTGCGATCTGTTGTTCTGCCCGTCGGTCGAAGCGATGTACCCCAATGGCAAGGACGCTCAGGCGCGCGTCAGCGTACCGGGAGTGTCGTGGGGGCTGTGTGGCGGGGCGCGTCCTGGGCACTTCGATGGGATGGCAACCATTGTGTGCAAACTGCTGAATATGGTTCAGCCCGACAGTGCGCTGTTTGGCGAGAAAGACTATCAACAGTTGGCAGTGATCCGCGCCATGGTCAGCGGCCTGGATATGCCGGTTACGATTATCGGCGTTCCCACCCGTCGGGCGAGTGATGGGTTGGCCCTGTCGTCGCGTAACGGCTACTTGACGGAGCAGGAGCGCATGCAGGCGCCTCTGCTGTACGGCTATCTGCAACAGATCGCGGCCTCCATCGTCGATAGGGGGCAAGTCGATCAGCACCTGATCGATGACTGCGCCCAGCGCATTCGCCAGGCCGGCTTCCAGTTGGAATACCTTGAAGTGCGCAATGCAATCAACCTGAGCCCGATACTCGAAGGCGCCACTAAGCTGGCTGTGTTAGTGGCGGCGCGACTGGGCAAGACGCGCTTGATCGATAACGTGACGATGGCGTTGGCCGGAAACCGCTAATAATTGGACAGTTATTGAGATAGTGTTCTCATCTATGCTTATGGTTCTGTATTCGGAACATTAATCTGAGTAGGGAATTGCTTCGGTTCGTCGTAGAGTTGAGCCATGGATTCGCCCGGCAGCTTCGCTGCCAGACGCCGTGAGCAAACCCGACACTCGAAGGTGCTCCATGAGCCAAGCCGTGCTTCAAGGAATTCGCGTTATCAGTCTGTGCTCCGGCATTGCCGGTTCTGCGGCTGGCCTGCAACTGAGTGAGGCCGGAGCGCAGGTGATAATGGTCGAGCCTGCGCTTAACCCGGCCCGCGACGACGCGGTGATGTTTGCGACGCTCAATCGTGGCAAGCGCAGCATCGTGCTCGACCTTGAGGGGGCTGCCGGCCGGGCACGACTGGAGCATCTGCTCAGCGATGCGGATGTGCTGCTGCATGACTTCACGCCTGAGGTGGCACACACCCATGGCCTGGCGGACGACCTATTGACGGCGACGTTTCCCCGCTTGGTGATTGCATCCATCGGTGGCTGGCCCCGGCGTCATGCGCTGGCCAACGCCTTGCCCAGGGAAACGCTGATATTGGCGCGCCTGGGGCTGCTGGACGAGCAGCCAGGGCATCGACCGGGCCCGGTGTTCGTGCGCATGCCTTTCGCTAATTGGATGGCAGCCTGGCTGTGTGTCGTCGGGGTGATGGCGCGCCTGCTTGCCCGTGACCGTGACGGCCGGGGCGGGCCCGCCCACACCAGCCTGGTGCAGGCCGCACTGGTGCCGATGACCATGCACTGGAGCCGCGCGCAAACGCCTACCCCGGCGTTTGCCAAAGGCCTGGACAAACACATTCCCATTCCCCTGCATCAATGTGCCGACGGTCGCTGGCTGCATGTGCACTATTCGCCGGACCAGGCACCGTGGATGGCTACCGCGTTGGCCGCGTTGGGGGAGGTCGAGGTCGCTCGTCTGAACGCACTGTGGCCACCCAGCCATGTAGCACCGAACTTCGGTGCGAACAAAGCCGTGATCGCCGCGCGCCCTGCACAGGATTGGGTCGAACACTTCTGGCAGCACGATGTGGCAGCGCAAATCGCGGCGACGTTTGGCGATATTTATTTCGACGAGCAAGCCCGCCTCAACGGCTACGTGGTGCAGGTCGAGGATGAGCAGTTGGGCACGACCTGGCAGCCTGGGCGCGCTTGGCAAGTGCAGCCCCTGCCGCTCATCGGTATTGGTGCGCCACGGGCCAACGAAGCCGCGGCCGGACTACCCGAACGCCCTACGCTCGCCTCGGTAGTACCAGCCGCTGAGGGGGCGGCACCATTGCCGCCACTGCACGGCTTGAAGGTACTCGACCTGGGCGCTTATCTGGCTGGACCGTTTGCCTGCATGTTGTTGGCCGACCTCGGGGCCGAAGTGATCAAGGTCGAGGCACCCAAGGGCGACGCCATGCGCGGCCTCGAACGCGTGTTCAGCGGTACCCAGCGCGGCAAGCTGGGTGTGGCGCTGCAGTTGGGCGATACGCACACCGGGCCGGTGGTGGAGGCGCTGGTGCGTTGGGCGGATGTGGTCCACCACAATATGCGCCTGCCGGCAGCGCGCAAGCTCAAGGTCGATTACGCCTCGCTCAAGGCGCTCAACCCGCAGTTGCTGTATTGCCACGTCAGTGCCTATGGGCCCATCGGGCCGCGCGCCGATTGGCCGGGGTTTGATCAATTGATGCAAGCCGCGTGCGGCTGGGAGGTTGCGCAGGGCGGTGAAGGGCAGGCGCCCATGTGGCTGCGCTTTGGTGTCGGGGATTTTTTCGCGGGCCTGTCCTCGCTGTACGCCTTGCTGCTGGGGCTTTATCAACGCAATCGCAGCGGCACCGGGCAAATGGTCAACGCCTCTTTGCTGGGTGCCACGTTGCTCACCATGAGTGAAGTGGTGGTACGTGCAGACGGCAGCCTCACACCGTTCGAACCGATGGACGGGCAACAGACCGGCCTGGCGGACAACCATCGCTTATACCTCTGCCGCGATGCATGGATCGCCGTTGCCGTCCTGACCCCTGATGAAGTGCAGCGTTTTCACGCGCTGGTGGGCGATGCGCCCCAGGACTGGTGCGCCCGCCAACCGCGTGACACCGCGTTGGCGGCGCTGGCGCAGGCGCGTGTGCCCGCCGAAGCGGTGCTGGAGGCACAGCGCGAGGCTTTTCTCGACAACCCCGAGCACGCCGCGGCCGGCCTGCACGCTCACACAGACCACGCGGAGTATGGCCACCTGCAACAGATCGGCGAGTTCTGGGACTTCGGCGACCTGCCTCTGGCGTTGTCGCGTCCGCCGCCGGCGCTGGGCCAACACACGCGCCAAGTCTTGCAGGGGCTGGGCTTTGCCGATGACGAATTACAGCGATTGGCCGCCGATGGCTGGTTGACGCTGCAGCAACCCTGATGCTTTCTGGACACGCAGCACAAGGAGTTTCCATGGACGAGTTGGACTTCAGCGACAAAACCGTGCTGGTGGTGGGCGGCTCCAGCGGTATAGGCAACAGCATCGCGCAGAACTTTCGCCGACGCGGTGCCCAGGTGCACGTATGGGGGACGCGGGCGAATGCCGCCGGCTACGCGGACTCGGCAGATTCGGACCTCGAAGGCTTGCACTATGCCCGGGTCAACGTGGCCGATGCCGACCTGATCGAAGCGACCCGGGTGCCATTTGCGCGGCTGGATGTGCTGGTACTGGCCCAGGGCACGGTGCTCTATGACCGCCAGGAGTTTCTCACCGAAGGCTTTAAGCATGTGCTGGACGTCAACCTCACTAGCGTAATGGTTTGCGCGCAGAAGTTTTACCCGCTGCTCAAGGATGCTAAGGGCGCGCTGATCGTTGTCAGCTCGGCTGCGGCGTTCCATTCCACCCGGGGTAACCCGGCCTATAACGCCTCCAAGACCGGCGCTTTTGGCCTTACTCGCACCCTGGCCGAAGCGTGGGCGCGGGACGGTATACGGGTCAACGGCATTGCGCCTGGCTTGGTGGAAACCAAGCTGACCCAGGTCACCACCGCCAACCCCAAACGCCTCGAAAGCGCATTGCGCGGCATCCCTCTGGGGCGCTTGGGCACACCGCAGGACATGGCCAATGTGGCGCTGTTCCTGGCCTCGCCCCTAGCGGGCTACCTGCTGGGCCAGACCCTGTTGGTCGACGGCGGCATGCTGCTGGCCTGATCACTTATTGCTAGGAGAGACACCATGGCCTGGGACTTCCAGACAGATCCCGAGATTCAAGCTGAACTGGACTGGATCGAGCAGTTCGTGCGTGAAGAAGTCGAGCCCCTCGACCATGTGTTGGGCAGCCCATGGAATATCCATGACCCGCTGTTCCAGCAACTGGTCAAGCCGTTGCAGGCGCGGGTCAAGGCGCGCGAGTTATGGGCCTGCCATCTGGGGCCGGAGCTGGGCGGTGCCGGCTATGGCCAGGTGCGGCTGGCGCTGATCAATGAAATTCTCGGGCGTTCGCTGTTCGGCCCCATCGTGTTCGGTTGCCAGGCACCGGACTCGGGCAACAGCGAAATCCTTGCGCATTTCGGCACGCCCCAGCAAAAGCAGCGTTACCTGCAACCGCTGCTTGCGGGGGACATCGTGTCGTGCTTCGCCATGACGGAACCCCAGGGCGGCGCTGACCCTGCGGTCTTCACCACCGACGCGGTGCGCGAGGGCGGTGACTGGTTGCTCAACGGCCAGAAGTGGTTTGCCTCCAACGCGCGCTACGCGGCGTTCTACATCGTGATGGCGGTCACCGACAAAAGTGTCTCGGTGTACAAGGGCATGTCGATGTTTATCGTGCCCGCCGACACGCCAGGGGTGAGCATCATCCGCAACGTCGGCATTGTCGATGACCCAGCGGCCACCCATGCCTACCTGTCTTTCAACAATGTGCGTGTCCCTGCCAGTGCCATGCTCGGCGCGCCGGGGCAGGCATTTGTGGTGGCCCAGGTGCGCCTGGGCGGCGGCCGCGTGCACCACGCCATGCGCGTGATCGGCCAGGCTCAGAAAGCTCTGGATGCGTTGTGTGAACGCGCCTTGTCGCGCAACACCCAGGGCAGCCGCCTCGCCGACAAGCAACTGGTCCAGGAAAAGATCGCCGACTCCTGGATCGAACTCGAGCAATTCCGTTTGCTGGTGATGCGCACCGCCTGGCGAATCGACCAGTACCAGGATTACCAACGGGTGCGCAAAGACATCGCCGCCGTCAAGGCCGCCATGCCCAAGGTGCTACATGACATTGCCGCACGCGCCCTGCATGTGCATGGTTCGCTGGGGGTCAGCAACGAGATGCCGTTTACCGGCTACATCGTTCGCTCATTCCAGATGGGGTTGGCGGATGGGCCTACCGAGGTGCACAAAACCACCCTCGCCAAACAGCTGCTGCGCGACTACCACGCCTGTGACGAGGTGTTCCCCGCCTACCATCGGCCGACCGCCGCCGCCCGTGCCAGGGAAAAATATGCCGACGTATTGGCGCACTTCGACGAGACGCAGGCATGAACGACTGGCGGGCGTTGGTCGAGCCGGACCGTCTGGCGCGCTGGATGGATGACTGCGGCCTGGAGCACGGTCCGATCAAGGCTGCGCGGGTCCTGGCCGGCGGTACGCAAAACCTGCTCCTTCACTTTCGCCGGGGTGCGCGTGAATTCGTGTTGCGCTGCCCATCGCGGGAACTGCGCGAAGTCGGCAACACCACCATCAAGCGCGAGGCCCGACTGCTGCAGGCGTTGGCGGGTTCAGCGGTGCCGCATGCCGGGCTGATTGCTGCGTGCGCTAACCCGGATGTGCTGGGAGCGAGTTTCTACCTGATGGAGCCGGTGCAGGGCTTCAACCCCAACAACGCCGCTGGCCTGCCGCCGCTGCAGGCCAGCGACCCCCAGTTACGTCGGCGCATGGGACTGGCCATGGTGGACGCGCTGCTGCGCCTGGGTGAAATCGATCACAACGCGGTCGGGCTGGCGGATTTTGGCCGCCCTGCAGGGTTTCATCAGCGTCAGGTGGCGCGGTGGCTGGCGCACCTCGACACCGTCAAGGGTTATGACGGATGGCCGGGCGCCAGCAAGTTACCGGGCCTGGATCGGGTGGCTGCGTGGCTCAACGCACACTGCCCGCAACAGTTTGAGGCCGGCATCCTGCATGGCGACTTTCACCTCTCAAACGTGATGTTCCGCCACGACAGTGCCGAACTGGCGGCCGTGGTCGATTGGGAATTGGCCACCGTTGGCGACCCCTTGCTCGACCTGGCTTGGCTGGTGGTCACCTGGCCCGACGCCGATGGCTTCGGCGCCGGGACGATTGAGGTACATCCTTGGGCGGGCTTTTGCAGCACGGATGAATTGGTCGCCCACTACCGCGCCGGCAGTTCGCGCTCGCTGGCCGACTTCACCTGGTACCTGGTATTGGCCGGGTTCAAGCTCGGCATCTTTCTGGAAGTCAGTTATGCCCGTGCCTGCGCCGGCAAAGCGCCGATGGCCACTGGCGAAAAACACCATGCTTCGGCGTTGCGCCTGCTGGCGACGGCGTTGTGGCGCATCGCTCAATAAACCGCACCCCACGAGGAACCGCTCATGCAACTGGCAGGTAAACGCATCATCGTCACGGGGGGCGGCCGGGGTATCGGCGGCGCCATGGTCCAGGCCTTCGTTGATGAAGGCGCCCATGTGGTCAGCCTTGATCTCAGCCAATCGGCAGACCTTGCGGGGGCCGATGGCGGTTGGTCGAGAAGCCGCAGTTGTGATATCGCCGACCGGCACTCGGTGGATTCTGCCTTCGAGTGGGCCGACCAGCAGCTAGGCGGGCTTGATGTACTGATGCACGCGGCCGGTATCGCCCCCAATGCGCGTGCCGAGGCGATCACCCTGGATGAATGGGAGCAGGTCTTTGCGGTGAATACCCGTGGCACCTTCCTCACCAACCGCGCGGCCTATGAACGGCTCAAGCATGCAGGCGGGCGTATCATCAATTTTGCCTCGGCCGCCGGTGTGGTCGGCCAGCCCGGCAAGGCTCACTACGCGGCGAGCAAAGGCGCGGTACTGGCCTGGACCCGCACGGTGGCTCGGGAGTGGGGCCCACTCGGTATTACGGTCAACGCAATTGCCCCGGCAATGTGGACGCCGATGTACGAGGCAACCCGCGCCAGCATGAGTGGCGAGCAGCTGGCGCAGCATGACGCTTTCATGGCCGGGCAGTTGCCATTGGGCGGGCGCCTGGGTGACCCCGCCCGCGATCTCGCCCCGGTGCTGGTGTTTCTGGCCGGGGAGGGTTCGCGTTTTGTTACCGGGCAAACCCTGATGATCGACGGCGGGATGGTGATGCTCAGTTGAGGTTGATCAATGGTTGCGGATCAGTTGCAGGAACTCCTGGCGCGTGTTGAACGACTCGCGAAACGCACCCAGCATCACCGAGGTGGTCATCACCGAGTTTTGCTTCTCGACGCCGCGCATCATCATGCACATGTGCTTGGCTTCGATCACCACGGCCACCCCGGCAGCGCCAGTGACTTGGGTAATGCCTTCGGCGATTTGCCGGTTGAGGTTTTCCTGGATCTGCAAGCGACGGGCATACATGTCGACAATGCGCGCCACCTTGGACAAACCGAGGACCTTGCCGGTGGGCATGTAGGCAACGTGGGCCTTGCCAATAAATGGCAGCAGGTGGTGCTCGCACAGGGAGTACAGCTCAATATCCCGTACGATCACCATCTCATCGTTATCCGATTCAAACAGCGCGTCGTTGACCACTTGCGCCAGGCTCTGCTGGTAGCCGTGACACAAGTACTGCATGGCTTTCGCCGCGCGCTTGGGGGTGTCCAGCAAGCCTTCGCGCTGCGGGTCTTCACCGATACCCTGGATAATTTCGCGGTATTGCCGGGCCAGTTCTTCGTTCATGGGGCGGCCTTATTGTTTTCAGTTCAAGAAGTGCTTCAAGCCTGTGGTTGGCTCAACCCGCTCATCAACATACGGCTGAACAGCGCTGCCAGGTGACCCAGTGGTGGCCTTACTCCAACGGGATAGCTGGTCACCACGCCGTCGAGCAGGGCGCGCATGCCGAGCGCGATGGTGCCGCAGTCCTTGGCAGGCAGGGCACAGCGGCGCAGCAGGTCTTCCAGCAGATCGACGTGGGTTTGGCGCAACAGCTTGATGCTGTGTTGCTGCTCGGGTGCCAGGCTGCGAAATTCCAGACGGGCGAGGGTATGGCGCTGGTCGTGCAGGCAGTTGAACTGCAAATACAGGCGCACGTAGGTCTCCAGTTGCGGCAGGCCTTCGGGGCGCCGCACCAGGTCTTTGCACAGCAGCGCCAACAGCTCGCTTTCATGGGCCTGGATCAGCTCAAACAGTAATACCTGTTTGCTGTCGATGTGGTTGTACAGCGAGCCCACTTGCATGCCCATTGCTACCGCCAGTTGGCGCAGACTGACCGCCTGGAAACCGTGCTCGGCGAATAGCTCCTGTGCTACCTGGCGCAGTAATTGGCGGGTGCTCATGTCATCGTCGGTTTCGCCCGGCCATGGCGATGCAGACACAGCGGCAAGGCGCCTGTCGTTCATGGCCGTTCTACCGCAAGGGCCACACCCATGCCGCCACCGATGCACAAGGTGGACAGGCCTTTTTTCACATCGCGCCGGCGCATTTCATGCAGCAACGTCACCAGCACCCGGCAACCCGAAGCACCGATGGGATGGCCGAGGGCAATGGCGCCGCCGTTGACATTCACCTTGTCGCTGTCCCAACCCAGCGCCTTGCCTACGGCCAATGACTGGGCGGCGAAGGCTTCATTGGCTTCGATCAGGTCCAGGTCAGCCAACTGCCAACCGGCTTTGGCCAGGCATTTTTCGATGGCCGACACCGGGCCGATCCCCATGATCGCCGGGTCGACACCGCTGCTGGCATACGCCTTGATGGTCGCCAGCACCGGCACACCCAGGGCTTGGGCCTTGCTTGCGCTCATCAACAGCACCGCCGCCGCGCCATCGTTGATTGCCGAGGCGTTGCCTGCGGTCACGCTGCCGTCGGCCTTGAAGGCCGGTTTGAGCTTCGCCAGGCTGTCGGCCGTGGTCTGGTCGCGGGGTTGCTCATCCTGCGCAAACAGCAGCGGCTCGCCTTTGCGCTGTGCAATCGGCACCGGGGTGATTTGACTGATGAAATAGCCGGCCTCGATCGCCGCACTCGCACGTTGTTGCGAACGCAGCGCGTAGCTGTCCTGCTGTTCGCGGGTCAGCTGGAAGCGCTCGACCAGATTCTCAGCCGTAATGCCCATGTGGTAGTCGTTGAACGCATCCAGCAAACCGTCCTGCAGCAGCGAGTCGGCCAATTGCGCATGGCCCATGCGCAGGCCGGTACGCGCCTTGGCCAGCGCGTAGGGCGCCAGGCTCATGTTTTCCATGCCGCCGGCGATCACCACGTCGGCGTCGCCACAGCGGATCGCCTGGACAGCCAGGCTGACGGTTTTGAGGCCCGAGCCGCAGAGCTTGTTGACGGTCATCGCTGTCACGCCATGGGGCAGGCCGGCATTCAACGCCGCCTGGCGTGCCGGGTTCTGCCCGCAACCGGCGGTGAGCACCTGGCCCAGAATCACCTCGTCGACCAGTGCGGGGTCAATGCCCGATGAATTCAGCAGCGCGCGAATCACCAGGCTGCCCAACTCCACGGCGGGTGTATTGGCCAGTGCACCTTGAAAGGTACCGATGGCAGTGCGGGTGGCCGCGACGATAACGACATCTTGCATGGCAATCTCCAGCAATAGGCACGCGTGCCGCAGCACGGTGCAGTGGCCTACAGGTGTGTGACGGCAATTTTGCCGCGGGTTTGGCTGGCATCGTGGAACGTGGCCTGTGGCCCGTTACGCCATTGCTCCAGCAACTGCGCCTGACGCTGGTAGGCGTTGGCCAAGTAGCGTTCTTTCACCGCGCCGAAGCCACGCACGCTGTCTGGCAGGTTGGCGAGATCCTGCGCCAGGGCAAGTTTTTCCACACTCAGGCCCACCAGCACTTCATCGAGGATCGCTTCGTAGTTGGCCAGCCAGGCACGTTCGACTTTGCGCTCATGGGTATACCCAAACGGGTCGAGCCAGGTATTGCGCACGCCTTTGAGCTTGGCCAGCAGTTTGAAACCCTGCAGCATCCAGGGCCCGAAGCTGCGTTTTTTCGCCTCAGCGCCGGGTTTGTTTCGGTTAAGCACCGGCGGCGCCAAATGAAAGCTCAGGCGGTAGTCGCCCTCGAACTGGGCCTGGATGTTTTTCAGGAAGCTGCCATCGGTGAACAGCCGCGCCACTTCGTATTCATCCTTCATCGCCAGCACTTTGAAGTAATGCCGGGCGACACTGGCCGACAGCTCGCCCGGCTGCCCGAGCAGGGCGGTTTCGGCCGCCACGAACTGCTCGACGCGGTGCTGGTAGCGCAGGCCCAGCGCGGCGTTCTGATAGGCAGTGAGAACGGTCACGCGGCGCGCCACGCTTTGTTCCAGACCCTGGGAAAGCACGCGGTCGGCGCTCTGCACTTTGGCCGCATGCAGCTTGCGCAACACGCGCGGCAGATCTTGCGCACTGCGCCGGCCCCAGGCGAAGGCTGACAAATTGAACGCCACCGCTGTGCCGTTCAGTTCAATGGCTTGCAGCAATGCAGCTTCACCTACTGGCAACCAGCCTTTTTGATACGCATAGCCGAGCATGAAGGTGTTGGTGGCAATCGAATCGCCCATCAGCGCCGTGGCAATCTTGCTCGCATCGACAAAGTCTGCCTGGGCGTGGCCGACGGCTTCGACAATCTGTGCGCTCATACCTTGAGTCTGGAAGGTCGGATCCGGGTGTTTAAGCAAGTCGCCGCTTTCTGCCTGCAGGGCAAAGGTGCGTACGAACGCGCTGGTGATGCTTTCTTCGCAGTTGACCAGCGCATGGGTCACGCCCTGGCGCAGTTTCGACAGGGTTTCGGTATTGGCACTCACCACCAGATCGCAGCCCAGCAGCAACCCGGCTTCACCTTCGGCGATACGAGGTGCGAACAGCTGTTCCTGGCGTGCGGCGATGCGGATATGCGACCACACCGCGCCGCCCTTTTGTGCCATGCCGGCCATGTCCAGGTTGAGCGTGCCTTTGCCTTCGATAAAGGCCGCCATGCCGAGCAGGGCGCCAATGGTGACCACACCGGTGCCGCCGACGCCCGTCACCAGAATGCTGTAAGGCTCGTCGAGGGCGACTGTGGTCGGTGTCGGCAAGTCCCAGGTTTCTTCCGTGTTGGCCAGGGGCTTGGGTTTGCGCAGTGTGCCGCCTTCGACCGTGACAAAGCTGGGGCAAAAACCGCTGAGGCAGGTGAAGTCCTTGTTGCAGGACGACTGATCGATTTCGCGCTTGCGCCCGAACTCGGTTTCCACGGCCACCACCGACATGCAGTTGGACTTGCTGCTGCAGTCGCCACAGCCTTCGCACACGGCTTCGTTGATCACCACGCGGCGCGCCGGGTCAGCAAATTTGCCGCGTTTGCGGCGCCGGCGTTTTTCGGCGGCGCAAGTCTGGTCATAGATGATCGCGGACACGCCCTTGAACTGGCGCAGCTCTTGCTGCACCGCGTCCATTTTGTCGCGACGCAGCACGGGTACGCCGTCGGCCAGGTCATCGATGTGCTCGTATTTATCGACGTCCTCGCTGACCACGACAATGCGCTGCACGCCCTCGGCGGCCAGCTGCCGGCTGATTTGCGCGACGCTCAGACTGCCGTCTACGGGCTGGCCGCCGGTCATGGCTACCGCATCGTTGTAGAGGATCTTGTAGGTGATCTGGACCTTGGCGGCGACGGCCGCGCGAATCGCCAGAATGCCGGAGTGAAAGTAGGTGCCGTCGCCCAGGTTGGCAAATACATGCTCGGTGGCCGTGAAGGGCGCCTGGCCGATCCAAGCCACACCTTCGCCGCCCATCTGGCTGAAGGTCTGGGTTTGTGGGTAGATCCACGCCGCCATGTAATGGCAGCCGATACCAGCCAATGCGCGGCTGCCTTGAGGCACCTTGGTCGATGTGTTGTGGGGGCAACCGGAGCAGTAGTGCGGCACGCGGTCCATCAGGTTGCTGAACTGGTGTTTGCTCGCCAATTGCGCGTCCAGCACCGCCAGGCGCACCTGCAGCGGCCCGCTTTGATGCAGGCGCAAAATGCGCTTGGCCAGGGCTCGGGCAATCATTGCCGGGGTCAGGTCGTTGATGGCAGGCAGCAGCCAGTCGGTGTGGGGCAGTCCCCACTCACCCTTGTCATCGAACTTGCCGACGATGCGCGGGCGCACGTCTTCGCGCCAGTTGTAGAGCTCTTCTTTCAATTGGTATTCGATCAGGTGGCGCTTCTCTTCCACCACCACAATCTCTTCCAGGCCTTCGGCAAACTGGCGAATGCCCTCGGCCTCCAGGGGCCAGACCATGCCGACCTTATACACGCGCAAGCCGATCTGTTGCGCGAGGGTGTCATCGATGCCGAGAACCTTCAGTGCCTGGCACACGTCCAGGTAGGACTTGCCGGACGTGACGATGCCGATGCGTGCGTTGGGCGAGTCCATGACAATGCGGTCGAGGCGGTTAACCCGTGCATAGGCCAGGGCAGCGTACAGTTTGTGCTCCAGCAGGCGTTGTTCCTGCGCCAACGGTGGGTCGGGCCAGCGGATATTCAAGCCGCCCTGGGGCAGGACGATGTCCGGGATCAACGGTTGCACGCGATGGATGTCGATATCCACAATCGCGGCGCTTTCCACGGTGTCGGCGACGGCCTTGAGCGCCACCCAGCACCCGGAATAGCGCGACATGGCCCAGCCATGCATGCCGTAGTCGAGGTATTCCTGTACGCCCGAAGGCGCCAGCACCGGCATCATCACCGCCTTGAAAATATGCTCGGTCTGGTGCGGCAGCGAAGAGGAGCGGGCGCCATGGTCATCGCCGGCAATCGCCAGCACACCGCCGAATGCCGACGTGCCGGCGGCATTGGCGTGGCGGAACACATCACCACAGCGGTCCACCCCCGGGCCCTTGCCGTACCACATGCCAAACACACCGTCGTAGGTCGCGCCTTCGAACAGATTGACCTGCTGGGTGCCCCAGATCGAGGTCGCCGCGAGGTCTTCGTTCATGCCCGGGTGGAACACCGTGTGGTGCTCCTTGAGGTAATCGCGCGCTTTCCATAGTGCCTGGTCGAACCCACCCAATGGCGATCCGCGGTAGCCGGAAATGAACCCGGCGGTATTCAAGCCATTGGCCAGGTCGCGCTGGCGCTGCATCAGCGGCAGGCGCACCAGCGCTTGAATACCAGTGAGCAGAACGTGTCCGCTGTGCTGAACGTACTTGTCTTCCAGAGACGGCGACGCACTCATGCTGATCCTCCAGACTTTATTTTTATGGCGTCGCCGGGAGCACGGCGCAGCCTTGTTCGCCGCAGTCTAGGCAGCAGGCCTGGCATCGTAAAATCACAAAAACACCCTGCAGGTATTGGCTTTTCAGATACCTGGGCGCGTTTGCACGGCGCGTGCATTTGGGCGATAGCAAAACGCATTTGGACGATAGCGTTGCGCGTTGTGAGCCGTCGCCACGTGCCGTCTACTGCAGCTCACAACGAAACCCACAGCCCTCGGCTGCCAATAACAATAAATGTGACGGGAGTGTTGATGAGCAACCCAAAACTGAAGCCACTGCGATTGGCCATCTGGTTCAGCCTGAGCACCGGTGCGGTGTCTGCGGGCGTGACACACGCCGCCGAAATTGATACGGGCAATCCTGACTTATCGGCGCGCTGGGACAATACCGTGCGTTACAATCTGGGCGTGCGTGCCGAGTCACGGGACTCGGCGCTGGCGCGTAACGCGAGTTATGACGAGTCCGATGCCAAGTTCGATCGCGGCGACGTGGTGACCAACCGGGTCGACCTGATGAGTGAGTTGGAGGTCGCCTACAAGCAGTATCACGGTGTGCGCATCAGTGGCGCAGCATGGTACGACCAGGCCTATGACGACACGGACGTCAAGACCGCCGATGGCAATGTCTACTACCCCGGCGCCGTTCCCGGGCCGAGTACGCCGAGCTACCGGGGTGGGCAATATTCGGGCTTTACCAAGCGTTATCACCGTGGCCTCAGCGGCGAGTTGCTCGACGCCTTTGCCTTCACCCGGTTTGACCTGGGTGAAATTCCCGTCAGTGTGCGCGCCGGCCGCCACACGGTGTATTGGGGCAACGGCTTGTTGATCGCCGGGCATGCCATCTCCTACTCGCAGGCGCCGCTGGATGGGCGTAAGGCTGTGAGTAATCCGGGTACCGAAACGCGCGAAATCTTCTTGCCGCTGACGCAGCTTTCTACCCAGGCGCAAATCACTGACAAGTTATCGGTTGCCGCGCAGTATTTCCTCGAGTGGGACACCACCCGCGCACCGGAAGGCGGCACCTACCTGGCCTCGGCGGATGTGGCGTTGCAAGGGCCGAATCAATTGCCGTTGCTCAGCGGGGTCACGCGGCCACTGGTCGACCCGCTCAAGCCTAAAAACGCCGGTAACTGGGGCGTGATGGGCACCTATAGCCTAGATTGGCTGCATTCGGATGTGAGCCTGTATTACCGCGAGTTCGCCGACTACAACCCCTGGGGCCTGCAAGTGGCACCCACGTTTGCCCGTTACGTCTACCCCAAGGACGTCAAGCTCTACGGCCTGGGGTTTTCCGCCGGGCCATTGCTGGGCGGTGGCTCCCTAGGCGTCGACCTGTCGTACCGGCAGAACACGTCGCTGGTCTCCAGCAACATCAGCACCGTCGACAACGAAGGCGCCCGGGGCGACACCTGGCACATGGTGGTCAACGGCCTGTGGTTGCTGCCGCGCACCGCATATTTCGACACCGGCAACCTGATTGTCGAGACCGCGTTCAGCCATGTGCAACGGGTGACCGAGCACGCGGAGTTGTTCAAGGGCGAAGGGTACGGCGGGTGCCCGTCCGGGCAGGACAAACACTACGGTTGCGCGACCAAAAACTATGTCGGCATGGCGGTCAGTTTTGCCCCGCAATGGTTGGGGGTGTTTCCCGGTTGGAATATCTCGACCCCCATGAGTGTGGACTACGGCGTGTACGGCAATGCCGCCACCGGCGGTGGCAACGAAGGCAAATACACCTGGAAGGCGGGCATCAAGGGCACTTACGACGAGCGCTATGACGTGACCTTGTCGTACATCGGCTATGGCAGCGAGCGTAAATACGCAAACGTCCCCGGCGTGGGTAAAACCGTGGTCGGCGGCAGCGGCGATGTGGGGCTTACGGACCGTAACTGGGTGTCGCTGAGCCTCAGTACTGCTTTCTGATACGCCTCGCAGGTTAATGCAGCGACTTCATTTGAACGGAGAGCGTTATGACGGTTGATTTCTATGCGGCGGTTGATGATTCACCTCGGTCCGAATGTGGGAGGGGGCTTGTTCCCGATAGCAGTGTGTCGATTGATGGAGAGGCTGGAGCACAGGACGTATCCGTTGCTGCGGTAACGGCTGCTTATGGTTGCGTTCTTACAGCGGGACACTTTTGCAGGGACCCAGCAGTCACCAAAAGGTCCTCGCCTCACCACTCGGTGCCTCGCTTGGGCTCGGCATGCCCTCACGCAGGCTTTGGCCAGCGTGGTTTGACGTGGCGATTGAGATCACAAGCCGATCAAAAGCCAGGTCAAAAGCTGAAGCCCTCGTTGGCTGGTTTTTCACAGGTTCTCGCGGGTGTGAGTGCCGGGTTGGTGGCGTTGGTTTTTGTAGGTTCCGCAGCGGCGGATGATGCCTATACGACGGCTGATCTCGGCGGCAAACTCACGCCATTCGGCGCCATTGTGGCGGGGAATGCGGCGGGGACTATCCCGGCGTATGACGGCGGTTTGAAAGTCCCGGCGGGGTTGGTTCCCGGCGACGGCAACTGGCCTAATCCGTTTGCCGGGGAGAAACCGCGCCTGCGCATCACCGCAGCCAACGTCGACCAGTACAAGGACCAACTGGCGGCCGGGCAGGTGCAGTTGCTCAAGCAAAACCCGACGACCTACTACCTTGAGGTGTACCCCACGCACCGAACCGCGACATTCCCGGCCAACTTCCTGGCTGCCAGCCAGCGCAATGCCAACCGTCAGGATTGCCGAACCGAAAACGACGGGCTGTCGATCAGCGAAGGCTGCCGGGGTGGCCTGCCATTTCCATTGCCCAAGGACGGACACGAGGTCATGTGGAACTACATCCTCAACTATCAGGGCGTCAATGGTTGGGACTGGAACCACAGCGCCTACGTGGTCAACCAGGGGCACCCGACGCTGACCAATACCAACCGCTCTACCGGCGAGAAACCTTTCTACCAATTGGGTGTGCCGGGGCGCGACCCAAAAATCGGCCAGCGCATCTGGTCGTTCATCGTCGCCCCGGCCCGTACGGCTGGGCAGGCATCCGGCTATTGGGACTACCTGGACCCGGTCGCGGATGCGCGTTATGCCTGGAGCTACAGCACCGGCCAGCGACGCGTGCGCAAGGCCCCGGAATTCAACTACGACACCCCCAATTCGGCGTTTGGCGGCGTGGCGTTCTACGACGAAATCTTCCTGTTCTCCGGAAAAATGGACCGCTTTGACTGGAAGCTGGTGGGCAAGCAAGAGATGTTCATCCCTTACAGCAACTACGCGCTGAAATGGGGCTGCGACATGCAGAAGAAGCTGATGCCCAAGCACATCAACCCCGACTGCGAACGTTGGGAACTGCACCGAGTGTGGGTCGTCGAGGCGACTCGCAAGGACGGTGTGCGTCACGCCCACAAAAAGCGCCGCTACTACATCGACGAGGATACGTTTGGCGCTGCCGTGTACGACGCCTGGGATGACAGCGGGGCGCTGTTCCGTACGGGCTCGCAGTTCAACATTGAGGCCTACGGCATACCCAACAACCCGCAGCAGGATTCCTACGCGCTATACGACTTCACGCGTGACCAATACGGCATGTTTGGCAATGGCCCGACCCGCTACCGCGCGGCGCCAGTCTCCGAGCGCGAGGCTAACCCGCAGACCATCGCCGGCGGCCAGACACGCTGACCCCAAGCTCTATGTGGGCGTCGTGCAGGGCGCCCTTTTTTTCCGCATTGCGAGATATTTATGAGCCAGCATTTAAAACGCCTGGACGGCAAAGTGTGCGTGATTACCGGCGCAGGCAGTGGCATCGGTCGGGCCTCGGCCTTACGGTTTGCCGAGGAGGGTGCCAGGGTCGTGGTGACGGATCTGTTCCTCGAATCGGCCCAGCGTGTAGCAACCGAAATCGGCCCGCAGGCCCTGGCGCTAAAGGTCGATGTCGGCGATGAGGACCAGCTGCGGCACATGATTGAAGCCACGGTGCAAACCTTCGGGCGTATCGACGTGCTCTTCAATAATGCGGTGTACCGCAACCCGGCAACTACTCGGGATGTCGACTTCATCAACTTCAATACCGAGCTGTTTCACAACTGCATGCGCGTGAATGTGTTGGGCGGTGTGCTGGCGTGCAAGTACGCGTTGCCGCACATGTTGGCCCAGGGCAGTGGGTCCATTCTGTTTACCTCGTCCACCAGTTCGATCGCCGGCGAAATCTCCCAATTCAGCTATGGCGCGTCCAAGGCCGCGTTGAACTGGTACGTGCAAACCATCGCCGCAACCTTTGGCAAACGCGGCATCCGCTGCAACGGCATCCTGCCCGGCGTGATCCGCACGCCGGCCATGGAAAGCTGGGCCACCGAAGCGATGCAGGCGGCCTTCCTCGACCTGCAAAACGTGCCCCACCTGGGCGAACCGCGCGACATCGCCGCGATGGCCGCGTTTCTGGCCACCGACGATGCCGCCTATGTCAACGGCACCTTGATGCGCGTCGACGGCGGCATGAGCTGCGGTACGCCGATGGTCCCCGTGGTGCGCAACTTGCTGCTGCCGCAGGCCTCAGCCTGACTCTCCCTATTCCCGACAAAGGAGCGCCACCGATGGCCCACGAACAGGAACACTTCATTCTCGACATGCTGGCGGCCTGGGGTGATGGCTCCGACGCCAGCCGGCCGGATATCGAACGCATCATGGCCACCTTCGCTGAAGATGCCGTATGGCAACTGTGGGTGCCCGGAGGCCCGGTGATTAGCGGGCGCGCAGCGTTGCGCCGGGAGATAGAGCGGCAGATGAGTTACGTCACCCACAACCGCTGCACCACCCGGCACATCGTGTCTTCGGCGCGCGTGGTGATGACCGAGCGCGATGATTACTGTGTCAACAATGGCGTGCCGATGCCGCACTCGATGGTGGCGGTGTACGAGCTGAATGAACAGGGCCTGATCTGTGCCTGGCGTGAGTACCTCGATACCGCCGATCTGGCGAAGAAAAAGGGTGTACCGCTGGCAGAGGTGGGTGGCCCGAACGCTGGCGCTGCCAGTGCCAATTGATAGCGGCGCTGGCCTTCAGCGCCTGATGGAGATCGACATGCAAACAACCGAGAGCCCGACCGCTGACGCCGTTGAAGCAAAGCTGCGCACCTTCGTTGAAGCACTGCTGGGCGGTAAGGTCACAGCCATGCAGCGCCTGTTGCGCTGGCGCCCAGCTTGGAACCTGCAACTGCAACGGGGTGAAGAAACCCTGCAGCTGCATATTCGTGGCGAGCGCGGCGGCGATGTCAGTCCGTTTCCTGAACTGCGGCGCGAGGCGGATATCCTCACCCAGCTCAAGCAGCAGGGCGTGCCGGTACCGCATATCTACGGGCTGTGCGAAGACCCGCAGGCCATCGTGATGGAACTGGTTCCCGGCAGCCGTGACGTCTCCACTGCCAAAGATGACGCCGAACGCCACAGCGTGGCTCGTCAGTGGGTCGCGGCCATGGCGCGCATGCACCAGCTACCGCTGCAGCCGTTTGTCGAACAGGGCATCGATTTGCCCAGCACGGCAGAGGACATCGCTCTGGCGGGGCTGTATGCCTACTCGCCCTTGTATGAGCGCAACAAGACGCGTGCCCAGCCCCTGGCCGAGTTCGCCCTGGGCTGGCTACGGCGCAATGTGCCGCAGCATCGCACCCGGCCCGGCTTCGTGCAGTACGACTCGGGGCAGTTTCTGTTCGAAAATGGCCAGGTGCACGGCCTGTACGACTTTGAGTTCGCAATGATCGGCGACCCGCTGGCCGACCTGGCCTCGGCACGCATGCGTGACAATTACGAACCCTTGGGCGATAGCTTTGCCGCGCTGTACCGCCATTACCAAACGCTGACCGGTGAGCCGGCCGACCCCGATGTGGTGCGCTTCCACACCTTGCTGTTTGCCACGGTCAGCACCCTGCAGTTCTCCGCCTCGGTGGCCACGCCGCAACCGGGCGACCCGCATGACACCTACACCGAATTCGATCTGGCGCTGCGCCGGGTGGTAGTGCACGCGCTGGCCGAAGCCATGGGCGTACCGTTGCACACGCCACACCTGCCGATTGTCGACAGCGGTCCGAATGCCCAGCTGCTGACCATGCTGACGGACGCGCTGGCGCAAGTGGAGGTCACCAGCGACTTCCAGCAAACCAAACTGCGTGCGGTGGGCAAATTGGTGGAGTACCTCGGTCGCGGAGACGCCATGGAGCTGAAACTTCGCGAGCTCGAACAACACGAGGCGCAAACCTTGCTGGACCGCACCTTCGGCGACTACAGCGAAATCGAGGTGGCCCTGGAGGCCTTCGTTAAAAGCGCGGGGCCCGAATATGACGAGCCGCTGCTGCGCTTGTTCATGGCCCAGGTCGAGCGTCGGCTGCTGGTGTATGGCAGCACAGCGATCGGTGCCTCTGCCAGCCACATCGACCTGCCACCTGTGAGCTGAGGAAACCTGTATGTCTGATCCGGATTTTGTGCAGCGCTACGGCCCCTGGGCCGTGATCGCCGGCGCCTCCCACGGCGTGGGCGCAGCCTTTGCCCATCAGCTCGCGGCCTGTGGCCTCAATTGTGTGTTGGTGGCCCGCCGCGCCGAGCCGCTGGCCGAACTCAAGGCGCAGCTTGAGCGTGAGTATGCCGTCGAAGTATTGGCCGTGGTCCAGGACCTGGCCCGGCACGATGCCTGTGAACACCTGGTGGCCGCTGTCGGCACACGGCATGTCGGGTTGTTTGTGTACAACGCCGGCGGCGATCCCTATATCACTCGGTTCATCGCCACCCCGGCGGACGACTGGGAGCGCCTGCTCTGTCTCAACAGCCTGACTGTGATGCGCTGCAGTCACGCCTTTGGCGGCGCCATGCTCGAGCGCGGGCGTGGCGGGCTGCTGCTGGTCGGGTCCCAGGCGGCACTCGGCGGCGTGCGCAAACTGGCGATGTACAGCGCCAGCAAAGGGTTCGCGTTGAACCTGGGCGAATCGCTCTGGGCGGAATGGAAGGACCAGGGAGTAGATGTCCTTAACGTGCTGATCGGCACCGTCGACACCCCCACCATGCGCGAGGCGATGGTCAAGCTGAACATTCCCGATGCCCTGGACATGGTCCTGCCCCAAGCCGAGGAGCTGGCGCTGTGGGCGCTGCAGAATCTGGCCGAAGGCCCGACGCTGATTCATCCCCAGGACACCCTGTGCGACTCACCGGGCCAGGCGCGGCGCGAGCACGTGCTGGCGACGAGCGCGCAAGCGGCTGTGTTCATTGGCAAAGACTGAGGTGATGCACCATGAAAGGCTTCGATAACGCTGAGTTCAAACGCAGCTGGAGAGTATTGGTGCTGGCCCTGGTCGGCGTCGCCACCAGTTCCAGTTCATTGCTGCTGTACAGTTTCAGTTCCATGGTGATTCCCCTGCAAAGCGCCATGGGCTGGGATCGCGCGCAATTGCAGGCAGCTATTACTGCCCTGTCCCTGGGCACTATCGTCGCCTCGCAGTTGGCCGGCTGGCTCAACCTGCGCTATGGCCTGCGGGCGGTCACTCTGGTGTCGTTGGTTACGTTATCCCTGAGTGTCTGGGCCATGACCGGCATCAACGGTTCGATCTGGAGCCTGTACCTGGGTTTTTTCCTGGTACCACTGGCCGGGCTGGGCACCTTGCAGGTGACCTGGTCGCACCTGGTCAACCTGTGGTTCGATGAAAACCGTGGGCTTGCGCTGGCCATTATTCTCAGTGGTTCAGGGCTGGCGGCCATCGGCTTGCCGTTGATCACCGCCTGGGCTATCAACCGCTGGAACTGGCAGGCAGGGTTCCTCGCACTCGGGCTGTTGCCGCTGTTGCTGGCGTTGCCCCTGGCCCTGCGCTGGCTGATGTCGACCGCCGACGCCCGGCACACCAGCACAACGAGCACGGCACTGGCCGGCGGTTTGTTGTTGAGCGAAGCTCTGCGCTCTTGGCGATTTTGGGTGTGCAACCTGTCGATGACCCTGGTAGTGGCGTGCGTGGTGGGCATGGTCACCAACATTGTGCCGTTGTTGCAGGACCGGGGCTTGAGCGCGCTGCAGGCCAGCCAGGTATTCAGCAGCTTTGGCGTGTCGTTGATTCTCGGGCGATTGGTGGTGGGCTACCTGATTGACCGGCTTTGGGCACCGGCGGTGGCGTCACTGGCGCTGCTGATGCCAGCGTTTGCCTGCGGGATTTTTGCCTACGGTGATTCGACGATCGGCCTGTACATTCTCGCGACCTTACTCGTGGGCGTGGGCGCAGGTGCCGAGTTCGATATCGCCGCGTTCCTGATCGCACGCTACTTCGGCATGCGCGACTACGGGCGCCTGTTTGGTGCGCACTTGGGCTTGATTACTGCCGGCGCGGCGCTGTCACCCTTGTTGTTTGCCCTGTTGTACAAAGTCACCGGCGGCTACTCGGCGATGCTGTTGTTCAGCGGCATCTGTTTTGTGGGCGGTCCTTTGCTACTGCTGACGCTTGGCGGTTATCCGCGCCATCAAGGGCAGGCATTGGCGGCTACGTAAAATCGCCATCAGTAAAATATATGGACAATAAATAGAAATGTGTTCAATTATTGCGTCATGCGCAACCTGAAAACAAAACAGACAAGGAGAATGCGATGCGTGCAGCCATCATTACCGAGCGCAATGCGCCGCCTGTAGTCCAGGATTTCCGCGAGCCGCAGGCTCAGGAGGGCGCAGTACTGATTGATGTGGATACCGCCGGGCTTGGCGGCTGGGACGTGCTGGGCGCTTATCGCCTGGGTGTCGAATACCCGTGTGTGATTCGCGGTGAGGGCGTGGGCCGTGCCCCGGATGGTCGTCGGGTGTATTTCGGCGAGCGTTCGGTGTTGCCGTTCGGCGCCTGGGCAGAACGCACCCTGGTAACTGCGGCCGAAGTCTGGAACGTGCCGGATGATGTCGACGACAAGACGGCCATCAGCATGGGGATCGCAGCAACAGGCGCCATCGTGCCGTTGGAAAAAGCCCAGATCCAGAAGGGCGAGAAGGTGCTGATACTCGGCGCCACCGGCACCCTTGGCCAGATCGCACTGCAACTGGCGCGGGGCATGGGCGCCGGCAAAGTCGTGGGTGCTGCGCGTTCCTCTGAGGCGTTGGGCCGCCTGAAATCCCGGGGGATTGCCGACGAGGTGGTGACCCTGGGCGGCAGCGATGATGTTGCCGCGCTCAAGGACGCCGCCGACGGCGGGTTTGATGTGGTGCTGGACCTGGTCTGCGGCCAACCAATGTTGACGTCCTTGAAGGCGACCAACTGGGGCGCGCGAATCATGACCATCGGCACCGGCGCCGGGCGCCAGTTGAATCTGGATATCGCCGACCTGCTGTTTCGCAATTTGTCGTGCATCGGCACCGGTCAACGCCCGCCCGCCGACCGCGAGCAGATCTGGCTGCGCTTGCTGAGTATCGCCAAAGAGCAGCATATCGAGGTCGATTACCTCGATTTCACGCTCGACCAGGCAGCCGAAGCCTGGGCGGCGCAGGTCAGTGGCCCGCACGCAAAAATTACCGCAACTATTCGACGTTAGGTCGTCAGGCAGTAGCGCCCCTGAAAGGGCGCCCTTTACCGTTGGCGCTGGCGGCGAAACTCTTCCGGCGTCACGCCCAGTTCCTTGCGGAAGGCGGCGCCAAAAGCGGCGGCGTTGTTGAAGCCTGACTGATAAGCCACCTGCTTGACCAACAAATGCGGGTCGGCCAATAACGCCATGGCGGTTTGCAGGCGGCATTGCGCGGCGTAGCGGCGCAGGGTCATGCCTGTGGTGTTTTTGCAGCGGCTGGAGAGGGTGCGCAACGGCAAGTCGCATGCCTGGGCCAGGCGCTGCAGCGAGCACTCGACGTCGGGGCTGGCATCCAGCAGTTCGCGCAGGAATTTAAGTTGCCCGGGGCTGAGTTTTTCGCCGCTGGCACCTTCTGAAATACCGCTGGCAGGTGCATCGATGTATTCGCGGCGCAGGTCCAGGGCAATGCTGGTAAGCAGGCATTCGGTCTGCAGTTCGCTGGCGAAGCTGGGTTGAGCCACTTCTTCGGCCAGACGCTGCAACGAGGCATGCAGGTAGTGACTTTTCAGGTTGAGCATGGATTCGTGGACGTTGTCTTGCCAGTTCCAGCGGTAGCATCCCAGCACGCCCAAGGCGGCAGGGTCGAAGACGCAGACAAGCGCCTTTTGCGCGCACGCGTCGTGGCGCAAGTGGAACTGGGTGTCGTGGGGAATGAACAGCAGTTTCCCCAGCGGCTGGAATGCATGCCCTGCGCGGCTGGAAAAACTGCCGCAATTGGGGTTGTCATGCGCACTGGCAGGCAGCATCAGGCGCAGCAGGCAGCTGTCGCCGGTTTCAATCAGGGCCGTGCCGCTGTTGGACCACTGGGCGTGTTCAATGCGGATGTCGAAGCCTTGCTTGGCCACTGAGGCTTCGGTGAGGAAATGCCCCGTGTCTTCACAGTCGTACTCGCTGTATTGGATCGTGTTCATTTTTCTACCTTCAGCGATTTTTATTGTTGGTGCTGAAATTCGAGGGTCAGCGCTTCCAAGGGGCGCAGCCTGACCCGAGTGTACCCAGCGCGCGGACTGAGCTGTTTCATATATTCAGGTGGCAGGTATCAGGAAATCAGATGACCAAAGGCAAAGATATTTCCATGCGCCAGTTGCGCTATTTCGTGGCCGCCGCCGACGCCGGGCAGTTTTCCCAGGCGGCACTCAAGGTGCACGTCTCACAATCGGCCATCACCGCCGCAGTGTTGCAACTGGAGGAGTCGCTCGGTGTCAGCCTGTTCGATCGCTTGCCCTACGGCGTTGCGCTGACGGCTGAAGGCAATAAGTTTTCCCAGCATGCCCGGCATATCCTCGACACGCTGCAAGACGCACTCAGCGAGCCACTGTTTCTCAGCCACGGGATGCAAGGCACGGTACGGGTTGGCGCTTCCTACACGGTGCTGGGGTATTTTTTGCCGGCCCTGCTGGCGCGTTTCAAACGCAGCTACCCGTTGGTCGAGGTTGACCTGGTGGACTTGGATCGCCAGAGCATCGAGGCCGCCGTCAGCAGTGGCGAGCTGGACCTGGGCCTGGCAATTGTGTCCAACACCCCGGACCTGCGCGGGTTTGCCCACCATGTGCTGATTCGTTCGCGGCGCCAGCTCTGGCTCTCCAGCCAACACCCGCTGATGGCGGCGGCGTCGATCAACCTTGAAGACGTTGCCGAGCATGCGTATATCCTCGCCACGCTGGATGAAGGCGACACCTCGACGCTGCGTTACTGGGAATCGCGGGGGTTGGCGCCCAAGGTGGCATTTCGCACGTCGTCGCTGGAGGCGCTGAGAGGTTTGGTGGGGCATGGGTTTGGGGTGACGATTCTTTCGGACATGCTGTACCGCGCTTGGTCGCTGGAGGGTAAGAAAATCGAGATACGGCCGTTGGTGGACGTGATTCCGCCCATGGAGTTGGGGTTGATCTGGTTGCCAGATCGGGCTCTGTCGCGGCCGGCCGAGGCGTTTAGGCAGTTTCTGATTATGGCGTGTGCGTCCTGAGTGTTTGTGCGCGGATGTTGATTGGCGGGTTGTGTGGCGAGGGAGGCTGCTCCTGTGGCGGCCTCCCAGGCGCCTCCATTTGCCGGATCCAAACCGGAGCAGACGTGTGGGCCGTCGTGCTGCCGGGTTACCCGCGAATTTAAGCCTTGGTTCGGCCAGCCTGGTTGACTGGGTGCCTGAGATCCAGATCAACAGCAGATCAAAAGCCGCGCATGAGCCGAGCAATAATCACGTTAGGCCTATGCCGGCGAAGGACCAGGCCAGCTCCCATCATTCATCAACGTGTCGAAAGCCTCCGTCATGTCTTGCGCCGAGCCCGGATAATCATGGCGTACCCACCACAGCCACAACCCTAGCAACGCGCCGACGAAGCAACGCACGGCGACTTCTCCGCGTAGTTTTGTGGCCTGGTACAGGCCCTGCTCGCGGTAGTGTTCGCGTACTTGAATGATCAGGATGTTTTCCAGGTGCGCCAGCACCACGCGGTGTCCGGCGCCGCTGAAGAACGATGTGGTGAGTGCGGCATGACGTTCGGTGGCGCCAAACAGCCAGGTCGAGACGTCCAGCACTACGCGCCGGTCGCCCTGGGCGTCGGTGAGCTTGGTGGCCGGTACGCCGATAATTTCGTAGCCGGCGATGATCAGGTCTTCTTTGTCACGAAAGTGCGCGTAAAACGTCGAGCGCGCCACACCGCTTCGGTCGAGCAGATCCTGCACGGTGATTTCGTTGTAGTCCTTCTCCAGAGCCAGTCGATACATGTTATCCAGCAGCAGATCGCGAGTTCGCTGGGAGCGCAGCAGGTGGCGCTGGTGGCAGTGCGTGTTGTCGAGCCTTTGTGCGGGGGCGGCGTGTGTCATCCGGTACCTCAGCAGCTTTCTTATAGGAATCTTGGCGCCAGGCGAGAGGATTTACCTCGGCGTTGAGGCTTGAATCATGGCATCGACCGCCAAGACAAGCATCTTAGTTTTAGGACATTTTTCAAAAAAGTGTTAATTAAAAGCTGCGATGTCGAACAGATTCGCGGTTCTGTTCGTTGTGGGTTGCTGCCCGGCGCCTTATGTTTTCTGCGGTCCGTCAGAGATCCTGGAGAACAACAATGAGCACTATCTATGACTACATCATTATCGGGGCGGGTTCGGCGGGGTGCGTGCTGGCCAATCGTTTGTCTGCCGACCCGAAGGTTTCGGTGCTGCTGATCGAAAGCGGCCCGGACCACACCAGCCCGCTGATCGCCATGCCACGTGGCATCGGTAAATTGCTCAACCCAGGCAACCCTCATGTATGGAACTACCAGGCCGAGCGCGGCGAAGGCATGGCCAGTGAGCAGTGGCTCAAAGGCAGGACCATCGGCGGTTCCAGCTCGGTCAATGGCATGGTGTATGTGCGCGGAGCGCCAGCGGACTACGACGGCTGGGAAGCCCAGGGGTGTGTCGGTTGGGGCTGGGCCGACATGGGGCGTCAGTTTGTCGCGCTGGAAGATCACCAGTTGGGCAAGAGCCAGTGGCGCGGTGTCGGCGGTCCGTTAAAGGTCACCGTACACCCGGCGGGTGATGCCTTGTGCGATGCGGTGATCAGCGCCGCCGGCGAGTTGGGCGCGGCACGCACCGACGACACCAACCACGTGGACTCGGTGCGCCAGGGCGGCTTCGGTTACCAGCCGCAAACCACCTGGAACGGCCAGCGATTCAGCGCCGCCAAGGCGTTCCTCGACCCAGTGCGTTTGCGCCTGAACCTCACGGTGATGACCGGGACCGACGTACAGCGCATCGAGTTCAACGGTCGCCGGGCCATTGGCGTGCAGATTCGTGCAGGCAAGGCGCGCTTTCAGGTACGCCGCGAAGTGCTGTTGTGCGCCGGCGCCATCGAGTCGCCCAAGCTGTTGCAACTGTCGGGTATCGGCCCTGCCAGTGTGCTGGAGCCATTGGGTATTGCCGTGGTGCAGGATGCTCCCGAAGTGGGTCGCAACCTGCGCGAGCATGTGTACATGGCGATGCAGTACCGAGTGACCCGCGGCAGTTTCAATCACTGCTTTCATGGCCTGGGTTTGCTCGGCGCGCTGGGCCAGTATTTTTTGCGCAAGAAAGGCCCGATGACGCATGCCGCCCACGAAGCGGGTGGCTTTATAAAGACACGGCCGGAGCTTGAGCAGCCGGATGCGCAGATTGGCGTCAGCCTGTATTCCATGGACGGCGATGGCAACAAGGTGGAAATCGACAAACAGCCCGGCCTGACGATCGGCGGCTACTTTCTGCGCCCGCAAAGCCAGGGCGAGGTGCGGATTCAATCTGCCGACCCGTCGGTGCCACCGCAGATCAACGCCCGCTACCTGAGCGCAGAAATCGACCGCACCTCGGCCGTTGCCTTATTCCGCTGGTTCCGTCGCCTGGCGGCCCAAACCGCGCTCAAGCCGTTCATCGTCAAGGAGCTGACCCCCGGCCCGCAGGTACAAAGCGACGAGCAAATCCTCGCGGCATTTCGCCATTACGGCCAGACCGCTTTCCACGTTTCCGGAACGTGCCGCATGGGCGCCGACAGTGCTTCGGTGCTGGACCCGCAACTGCGTGTTCGCGGCGTGGAGGGCCTGCGGGTGGTCGATACCTCTGTGATGCCTTGCCTGGTATCCGGAAACACCAATGCCCCCGCGATGGCGATTGCTATGCGTGCGGCCGAACTGATCACCGGCACACTTTCTGGAGCCAGCACAGCATGACTATTCCTTTTACTCAGCTCGACCAACTTTACATCAACGGTGCCTGGGTCAACGCCGACGGCCCGCGTGAGGAGGTGCTCAACCCCGCCACCGAAGCGGTGATCGGCCTGGCCCCGACGGGCGACCTGCACAGCGCCGACGCCGCACTGGCGGCGGCCCGCGATGCATTCGACAATGGCCCCTGGCCATGGCTGAGCATGGCCGAACGCGCAGGCTATCTGCGGCGCATGCATGCCGCGCTGGTGAGCAAGCGTGAGCAGATCGCCGCACTGATCATTGCCGAAGTCGGCTGTTCCCAAGGCGTGACGTACGCGATGCAGGTGGATATGCCGCTGGCCCACGTGCTGACGGCGATCGAACAATCCCTGCACAGCGACAGTCAGCAGATTCCTGTGCATGCCAACCCCAATCCCTTCAACCCGGGTGGCCCGCTGATCCTCGGCAGTGGCACGGTTGAGCATGAGTCAATTGGCGTGGTGGCCGGTATCACAGGCTACAACTTTCCGTTTTTACTCAACCTCGCAAAGATCTTCCCGGCGCTGCTGGCGGGCAACACCCTGGTGCTCAAGCCTTCGCCGTTTACCCCGTACAGCGCGTTGCTGTTCGGCCAGATCGCCGAGGAAGTCGGCTTGCCCAAGGGCGTACTCAACATTGTCACCGGCGGCATTGAAGTCGGCAGCCTGTTGAGCAGTGACCCCCGGGTAGACATGGTCTCGTTCACCGGCTCCGAAAGCGTCGGCAGCAGCATCATGAGCCAGGCCGCGCCGACCTTGAAACGGATGCACCTGGAGCTGGGTGGCAAGTCGGCGTTGATCGTGCGCGCGGATGCCGACATCCAGGCCACCGCCCTGGGTGCGGTGGCCGGGTTGGCGGTCAACGCTGGCCAAGGGTGTGCATTGCTGACGCGCTTTGTGGTGCATCACTCCGTGCGTGAGGCGTTTGTGCAGTGCGCCAAGGCCGTCGCCAGCCAGTGGAAGGTTGGCGACCCGGCTGACCCCCACGTGATGATGGGGCCGCTGATTCGGGCGTCGCAGCGCGACAAGGTCGAGCATTTCATCCACCAGGGACGCGACGCGGGCGCCACGCTGGTGTGTGGCGGCGGGCGCCCGGCGCATTTGTCGCGTGGTTTTTTCAGCGAACTGACGCTGTTTGATGATGTGCGCAACGACATGCTGATCGCCCAGGAAGAAATCTTCGGGCCGGTGGGGGTGGTGATTGGTTTTGACAGCGACGATGAAGCCGTGGCCATCGCCAACGACTCCCGGTTCGGCCTCAACGCGGCCGTCGCTTCGGCCGATGCCGCAACGGCTTATGCACTGGCCCGGCGCATCCGTGCCGGCAGCGTGTACCTCAATGGCGGCAGCGGAAGCCTGCCATACGCTCCGATCGGTGGCTTCAAGCGCTCCGGCATCGGGCGCGAGTTCGGGCCCAACTGGCTCAAGGAGTTCACCCAGGAAAAATCCATCATCTACCCCATCGGGCGCTAGCCCCGAGGCCTTGATGAGCGCGTGGATCAACCGACTGAAAATAAAAACAAAAGGTGGTTACATGAAACCGATAAATAAGCAGTGGCGTGAGCAAGCCTGGCAGACCCTGGCCTTGCTGGTACTGGTGGGCCAAGGCAGTACGCCACTGGCAGCCGCCATCGAGTTGCCGAATTCCGACTACCGCCTGCGTTGGGACAACACCCTGCGTTACGCCCTGGGCATGCGCATGGAAGACCAGAACCGGCGCATCATGAACAACCCCAGTTACGATGAGTCCGATGGCAAGTTCGACAAGGGTGACATCGTCACCAACCGCGTCGACATCTTGAGTGAAATCGATTTTTCCTTTCGCAAGGAGTGGGGCGCCCGTGTCAGCGCTGCGGGCTGGTTCGACCAGGCGTACCACGACGATAGTGTGCGCAGCCATATAGCCGGCTACCAGAGCAGCTATGACAGCGATCGCTACAGCGGCGAGGTCAAGCGTTATGCCGCAGGGCCCTCGGGGGAAATTCTCGATGCCTTCCTGTGGAAGAACTTCCGGGTGGGCGACACCTCGATCAACGTCAAGGCAGGTCGTCACACCAACTACTGGGGTGAAGGGCTGCTATTCGGCGCGCATGCCGTGTCTTATTCCCAGGCACCTCTGGACGGGGCCAAAGCGGTGACCAGCCCCGGCATCGAAACCAAGGAAGTGTTCTTGCCCATCGGGCAAATTTCGGCGAAGAGTCAAGTTACGGATAACCTGACCCTGGCTGCGCAGTATTTCTATGAATGGGACTACACACGGTTGCCGTATGGCGGCACGTATTTTGGCGCGGCGGACCCGTTTTTCGAAGGCCCCGACCGTCTGCCTGTGGCCCCGGGTTTTTCTTTGAAAAAGGAAAACTCCAAGTTTGGCCGCGACTCCGCCAACTGGGGCGTGATGGCCAAGTATGAGATCGAGGCGATCAGTTCGAACGTCGGCCTGTACTACCGCCAGTTTGACGACTACCAGCCCTGGCTCGCGCCAGAAGTCTCGGCCGCCACTGGCAGCTACCGTCTGGTCTACCCGCGCAATGTCAAGCTGGTTGGCTTGAGTTTTTCCAGGGTATTCGACACCGTCTCGGTGGGCAGCGAGGTGTCGTATCGCAAGGGCGGGGCGCTGAATGCGGTGGGCATCGACCCTACGGACAACGAAGGGCCGCGCGGCGATACGCTGCATTTTGTCGCCAATGCCGTCTACGGCGTACCGCGAAACTTCATAGCCCCCAACGCCACGCTGGTCGCTGAGTTCGCCTACAGCTACCTGCGTAAAGTCACGGACCACGAGGAGTTGTACCTGGGCGAACACAACAATAATTGTGTAGACCCAAGGGTCGGCACGCCGGGCTCGGGCGACAAGCGCGATGGCTGCTCCACGCGTAACTACGCGGCCATGGCCGTCAATTACACACCGCAGTATTTGTCGGTATTCCCGTCCTGGGACATGACCGTGCCGCTGACGGTCAATTATGGCCTGTCGGGCAATGCCGCTTCAGCAGGCGGCGGTAACGAAGGCGCACTGACCTGGTCCGCCGGCGTGCAGCTCACCTATGCCCAGCGTTACGAATTCGGCCTGCGCTACGCCGACAGTGACGCCCAGTCCAAGCGCATCCCTGGCGACACGATTGGGGGCAACGGTGCGGTAGGTGGTACCGACCGTGGCTGGCTGGCCTTCACCTTCAAGACCTCCATCTGATAACGCGAATAAACGGAGTACCTGCTATGAACGGACACCTTGCCCTGGCCTTGGCGCTGTTGAGCGTGGCCACTTGCAGCCTGGCGGCGGCGCCTGCCGATCAGGTGGCGCAAATCGGTAAAACCCTGACACCGTTCGGTGCAATCATTGCCGGCAACGCCGAAGGCACGATCCCCGCTTATCAGGGCGGGCTGCGGCAGAGTCCGCCTGGGTTCAAGCCCGACAGCGGCTTTTGGGTCGACCCCTTCAAGGATGAAAAACCGCTGCTGCGGATCAACTCGAAAAACATGCAGCAGTACGCGGACAAACTCAGTGGCGGGCAGAAGATACTGCTGGAAAAATTCCCCGACTACTATTTGGATATCTACCCCTCTCACCGCACGGCGGCGTACCCGCAGGAAGTGCTCGATGCCACGGCGCGCAACGCCAGCAACTGCCACACCAACAAGGACGGCCTGGCTGTCGACCCCGTATGCCGTGGCGGCCTGCCATTCCCGCTGCCGCAGAACGGCAACGAGGTGATCTGGAACCAGCAATTGCGCTACAAAGGCGCGGGCTACACCACAACGCCCTCGTCCAACAGCTGGGTGGTGGACTCTTCCGGCTCGGTGACCAAGACCGCCGAGTCCGCGACCTTTGAAGAGTCGCCTTACTACCAGGTCAAACAGGCGGACCGCGACCCGCAGTTGTATTACCGCGCCTATGCGCTGGACAGCTACCCGGCGCGCAGTGCCGGCCAGTTGATCATCCTTGCCGACTACCTCGACCCGCAGAGCCAGCCACGCCGTGCCTGGAGTTATACGCCGGGGATGCGCCGGATCAAGTTGGCACCGGAGTTCGCCTACGACACGCCTGTGCCGAACCAGGGCGGGGTGAACCTGTTCGATGAATTGCAGATGTTCTCCGGCAGCCAGGACCGCTTTGACTATAAGCTGGTGGGCCGCAAAGAAATGTACATCCCGTACAACGCCTACAAGTTCTATTTCAGCTGTGGCCAGGACGAACAGTTCCTCGCGCACCATGCCAACCCCGCGTGCGAGCGCTGGGAACTGCACCGCGTGTGGGTGGTGGAAGCCACGCTCAAGCCGGGCAAGCGCCACGTCTACAGCAAGCGCACTTACTACCTGGATGAAGACACCTTCGGCGCCGGTTTGTATGACGCCTGGGACCAGGGCGGGGTGCTGTACCGCGCGTTGTTCCTCAGCGGCGTGCAGTTGTACGACAAAGTCATCCCCTATACCGTCAAGAACGTCAGCTATGACTTCAACAAGGGCATGTGGTCGCTGCTTAACGACGGTTTGAAGGGCGGTTACCGCGTGCATGACGTGCCAGAGTCCGAGCGGGACATGAAGCCCGAGTCTATTGTGTCCCAGGAAACCCAACGCTGATTCACCCTTCGACTCCACTTTTAACGGCCCGCAAGGGTCGTTTTTTTTGCGTGAAACAAGCATGTTGACGGAATTAAATGAACAGATATGCAAAATGTGTTTATATTATTTCGGATGCTGTATCCGCTTTGATGGCTCATCCCGCAGGGATGATTAACAACAAGGAGAACGCCATGCTGATTGATGTCCACGCCCACCTGTTGACCGAAGGTATGCTCAACCGTCACGAATTCTGGGGCCCTTTCATGAAGGTGCAGGGGCTGACCGTTGGCCACTTTTCCCTGGGTACCAAACAACCTGCCAAGGCTGCCACCGATGCCGAAGCGCAGGCCAATATCCTGGCGCGCATGACCCACGCCAGTCGGCGCGCACTGATGGCCGAGCGCGGGGTCGACAAGTTGGTGATGTCCACGCCTTCGCACTGCTTTATGTATTGGGCAGGTGACTTTGCCAATGAATATGCGCGTGTCTGTAACGATGAATTATCCGCGTTCTGCCGTGCCGATCCTGATCACTTCGATTTCTGGTGCCACGCCAACCTGGCGGACCCGCAGAACGCAGCCCGCGAAATCGAACGTGCAGTGACCCAACTGGGCGCCAAGGGTGTCTGTGTGGGCGGGGCCAATTTCAATGGGCTGGAGGCGCATGACGAGCGGCTGTTCCCGGTTTGGGAAAAGCTTACGCAGTTGGATGTGCCGATCATGGTGCATGGCTTTAACCAGTCGATCTATTGGGGTGAAAAACACACCGACGACAAATTCGAAACCACGTCGATCGTTGGCGATTGCGTCGATGAAACCTTGTTCTTTTGGTACCTGATCTGCGGCGGCGCGCTGGATGTCTTTCCTACCTTGAAAACCTACATCACCCATGCGGGCGGTATGGCGGTGTTCCAGTTGGGCCGCTTGAGCGAGCTCAATCGCGCCATGGCCCCGGATTCGCGCAATCAGCGCCCGCTGATGGACTACATGCAGAACTTCTACTTTGACCTCGACGTGCACGCCCCTGGCCTGCGGCGCGGCGTGGCCGAGGTGGTGGGCGTGGAACGCTTGCTCTACGGCACCAATTTCGGCGGCGCCTACGACCACGGCGACCTGACCGCCGGCTTGGGTTTATCCACGCAAGACCGTGATCGCATCCGCAGTGGCAACGCCATCGAACTGCTCAAGTTGAAGATGCCCGCCGGGGTGTCGTCGTGAGTGATGGCTCGCTGGAACTTCCAGCCGGGCGCCCCTATCCGCAGCGTGACGGGCGCCTGCCGCGGCATCTACAGGAGGTTACCGCCGAGTGGTTGACGCAGTTGTTGCAGCCACGCTATCCCGACATCGAGGTGCTGGCGCTCGAGCCGGTGCAGGTGCGTAACGGCCACACGACCAAGTTTCGCGCCAGGCTGACCTTGAATGATGAGGGCCGGCGTGCGGGCATTGCGCCGCACCTGTGCCTGAAGTCCAATTGGTCGGAGGGCTTTGAAAGTGGCGATATCTGCGAGCTTGAGGCGCGCTTCTATCACGTGGCGAGCAGTTGGCCGCAGGCGCCTCTGCCCAAGACCTACTTCACCGACTGGGACGCCGACGGCGGCGGTCGGGGCATCGTGGTCATGGAAGACCTTGGCCTGGCCGCCGGGCAGTTTGGCCACAGCACCGATCATCTGGGCGTGGACGGTGTGGCCGCGGGCCTTGAGTCACTGGCCACCTTGCATGGCGCGACCTGGGGCAGTGCGCAGTTGCAGCAGCAAGCGTGGCTGCCGGTGTCGATGGCCAACCCGGTGGACTGCGACGGCCTGTTGCGGATGTACAACTACATTCAGGTGAACCTGAGCAAGCCGGAATATCAACGAGTACTGCCGTCGTGGATGTATGACTCGCCGCAATTGTTCAGTCATGCCTTCGATGAAATGGCTGCGTTTGAGCGCGAGCAGACTTCGCCGGGTTGCCTGATTCATGGCGATGCGCACCAGGGAAACAGCTTCCTGCGCCAGGACGGCCAACGAATCTGGCTTGACTGGCAGCTGGCGCGATGGGGGCGCCCGTGGCGCGACGTCACCTACTTCATGCTTGGCGCGCTGACCGTAGCTGAGCGGCAAGCGGATGCCCAGCGACTGTTGCGGGTGTACCGCGAGAAACTCATCAGCCTGGGGGCGCAGGGTGTGCTTGGCCAGGATGCCGCCTGGGAACAGTTGCGTCGCTTGCCGGTGTGGGGCATGCAGACCTGGATGTCGAACATGGATGACTGGGGGCAAACCGGATTACCGATGGTTGAGCGGTTTTTCGCGGCGGCCGAAGACTGGGGCACCATCAACCTGCTGACCCAAGGCCGCACGCCCCGGCGCACGCCGATCCTGGGCAAGGATGCGCGGCCATTGGCGCCGGCTTATCAACGCCATCTGGACGCCTGACTGTGACCTTGAGTACGCCAATGCGCCTGCACGGTGCGGATAACTTTCGCAGCCTCAAAGGCCTACCGGCTTACGGCGGGCGACGCATTGCCGGTGACACCCTGCTGCGGGCGGACCAGTTGCATCGTCTGACGCCGCAGGACTGGCTGGTGCTGCAGCAGCTGGGGCTCAAAACCGTGTGCGATCTGCGCAGCGGTGCCGAGCGTGAGCGATACCCCAGTGACCTGCCCACATCTGTCATACGGCATGTGCACCTGGAGCTGACCGGCGATGTGCGCGCCGACCCGGCCGTTGCGGCGATGTTAGCGGCCAACCCGGCGCAGGAGGGTGCACGACAGACGATGCTGGAGGTGTATCGCCGGCTTCCTGGCATGCTGGTGCCGCACCTGGCATCGGTGTTCGAGTTGTTTGTCGGAGGGCAGGCGCCGGTGTTGATTCATTGCGCCGCAGGCAAGGACCGCACCGGAGTGGTGGTGGCGTTGTTGCTGCATGCGCTGGGCGTGGCCCCGCAAACCATCATGGCTGACTACTTGCTGTCGGCTCGGCGTTTCGAGCAGCTCGACGTGCTGCGCCAGGCTGCTTTGGGCAGTGCGATCAAGCACATGGTGGGCAAGGCGGTGAATGAGGCAGCGATTGATGCGGTGCTGGACGCGAGGCCGGAGTATCTGCAGGCCGCCTACGCCAGTATCGAGAACGATTTTGGTGGGATTGAGCGTTACCTGAGTTGCTTCAGCGGTCTGGACTCGGCGGGTATGCAGCGTTTGCGTGATTCGTTGTTGACGGCTTGGGCGGTGAATGTGGAAGGGAATTGCTCCCGATGACGGTCTAGAGTGCGCCTTCATTTTTTTCGGTTGTAAACCGTATTAAGTGCGGGGCTTGCCTGCGATGGCGGCCTCTGGGCTGGCATTTTTATTTGGGTTGGAATGCCCCACCACCGGGCACCTCGCCTAGGCTCGGTGTGCCCGCACTCCGGCTAGCGTGGTCGACGGGGCGCTTGAGATCAAGATCACAAGCCACATCAAAAACAACTCAAAAACCGCGGTGGAGATTGCTATTTTCGCTGCGTGAGGGCGATACCCAGCAGGATCAAGCCGCCACCTACGGCGTGGTACAGGTGCAAGGTTTCACCCAGCAGTGTTATGGCTAATACGGCGGTAAACAGCGGCACGAGGTTCATCAGCATCGCGGTTTTCTCGGCTCCCAGGGTGTCGAGGCCGCGCATCCACAGGCCTGGGGCGAGTGCTGAGGCGAATAGCCCGGCGAATAACACCAGGGGGATGTTGGCGGGCGTCAGGGCGACCGAGGGCGCCAGTACGAATGCCGGCACCAGTAGCAGGGTGCCGCAGGCGATCTGGATGTACAGGCTTTCCCAGGTCGGCAACGGGATGCGCCAGCGCTTGACCAGTACGCAATACAGCGCATAAGACAGCGACGCCAGCAGCATCATCAACTCCCCACGGCCAACCCCTTGTTGCCAAAGCGCCGGCAGGTTGCCGGCCGACAGCAGCCACGCCAGGCCGAGAAACGAGACGCCCGCGCCCACCAGCATTAACGGGGTGGGGCGGGTATGCAAAATGGCGAATGCCAGCAACATGGTCAGCAGCGGCAGCGTCGCCAGGATCAATCCCATGGACGTTGCGCTGACGGTGTACGCAGCGAAATACGCCAGCGATTGATACAGGGCCATGCCCAGCAAACCCAGTACCCCAAGCTTGGGCAGGAACGGCACGATACTGTGACGCAGGCGCCA
Source organism: Pseudomonas sp. 32A (assembly GCF_052682255.1). Lineage (NCBI taxonomy): Bacteria > Pseudomonadati > Pseudomonadota > Gammaproteobacteria > Pseudomonadales > Pseudomonadaceae > Pseudomonas > Pseudomonas sp. 32A. Next base: position 2,500,779 of record NZ_JBQYLY010000001.1, read on the forward strand.
GACCTTGGGCAGCAACACGGGCGATAACACCAGCAATGCCACCAGCCAGCGGTAGAACGAAATAGCGGCGGGGTCGATTACCCCCACCGAAAGTCGATTGACCACGGTGCTGGCCGCCCAGATCAACGTGGCAAATACGGGAAACAACAGATTCGTCATCGCAGCTGCCTGTGTTATTGATCAGCCGCGTTACGCGCCTTGACCGCCTGTGCAAAATCGCGCTTGAGCGTCGGGAAATACGCAATCTGCCCCCCCATGCCCCCCGCGATGTCGATCGAGGCGGCACTGATGAAACTGGCGTACTCGCTGGACAGGAACAACACCATGCCGGCGACGTCTTCGGGTTTGCCGTAACGCCCGATGGGCACCACTTTCAGCACCATCGCGTCAAACTCTTCGCGGCTGACCCCAGGCCCCATTTCCCGGTAATGGCGGTCCCACTGGCCGGTGTCGATCCAACCCATGTTCAGGCTGTTGACCAGGATGTTGTCCTTGGCCAGGGACATTCCCAGTGAGCGCGAGAGGGCGATACACGAAGCGCGGTTGATCACCGAGGGAATGCCGTCCGGCGTCGGGACCGTACCGGCGAGCGCATTGATTTCGATAATCCGCCCCCACTGCTGCTTGCGCATGTGCGGCACTACCGCCTGGACGAAACGGAAATGGCCCATTTGCAGCACATTCGCGTGTTCAAGAATGGCCTCCGGGGTGAGCGTTTCGAGGCTGCCGCCACGCCCTTGACCGGCGTTATTGACCAAAATGTCCACGCCACCCCATGCCTCGGCCACTTCACTGACGAAGTGTTGAACACCCTGTGTGTCGGTGACATCCACCACGCGCGCCAATATTTGCTCGGCGGTTTCACGCAGTTTTTCGGCGGCAGCGTCGACTGCATCCTGGCTGCGCGCGCAAATCGCCACGCGCGCACCTTCAAGGGCGTACGCGCTTGCAATAGCAAGGCCGATCCCCCTGGAAGCGCCTGTGACGATGACTCGTTTTCCCCTGAGGTCGATGTTCATTCGAGGCATTTTCCTTTTATTTTTATTGGCGTTGCAACGGCGCGACGGTCGCGTCCGGCGGGCTCATTAAAACGCAAAGCGGCGCTGGATCAAAACATAATTGAACAGTTAAGTTTTTTATGTGCAATATGTCTTCGTGGTTGTGCCGAGGTCGGTAGGTTGTGTGTTCGGGACCAATAGGACGCTGAAGCTTGAGATTCTTAATATAGAATTGAAATCTTTATATGGAATTATTCGTTTTTCTCGGTTAATTTAATTTCCAAGCCGCTGGGCCTGCAGCTGTTGGGAAGTTGAACAGATAGGGCTGAGAAGCTTGGAGCGGGGGCATCCCCCCCCGTAACAGAGCAGCAAGCGTTCTACCGATCTCACATAAACGACTGAAAATAAAAATAAAAGGTGGCTCGTATGAAAGGCAAGACCAAGCATGGTCGGCAGGTGCTCAGCCGTAGCGCTGTCGCCCTGGCGGTGCTCAGCAGCATGAGCTGTGCCCACGCAGTTTCGTTTGACCTGAGCAATCCCGATTACCGCTTACGTTGGGACAACACGGTGCGTTACAACCTGGGCATGCGCATGGATGGCCAGGACAGTCGCATCATGAACACCCCCACTTACGATGAGTCCGATAGCAAGTTCGGCAAACACGACATCGTGACAAATCGGGTCGATCTGTTTACTGAGGTCGACTTCTCGTACCTTAACGAGTGGGGCGCTCGTCTAAGCCTCGCCGGTTGGTACGACAACGCTTATCGCGACACCGGCGTAAAAAGCCAGGTGGGTGGCCAGACCAGCTACGAAAACGGCAGCTACAGCGATGGTGTAAAGCGCTACGTGCGCGGCCCTTCGGGGGAAATCCTGGATGCATTTGTCTGGAAGAATTTCCGCTTGGGCGACATGCCGGTCAACGTCAAGATTGGTCGTCACACCAACTACTGGGGCGAAGGCCTGTTGTTCGGGGCGCACTCGGTTTCCTACTCCCAGGCACCAAGCGACGGGGTAAAAGCCGCCACCAGCCCTGGTATTGAGACAAAAGAAGTGTTTTTGCCTGTTGGCCAGGTTTCGGCGAAAGCGCAGATTACCGATTCACTGTCGGTTTCCGGGCAGTATTTCTATGAATGGGATAACACCCGTATCCCTTACGGCGGCACCTACTTCGGCGGCGCAGACTTTCTCTTTGAAGGCCCAGACCAATTACCTGTAGGTGCGGGTGCGCTCAAGCGCCAGAACTCCAAGTTTGGTCGCGACGGCGCCAACTGGGGGGTGATGGCCAAATACAACCTGGAAGCCATCGAGTCGACCTTCGGCGCCTACTACCGCCAGTTCGACGACTACCAGCCCTGGCTGGCCCCGCAAATCAAAGCGAACCTGGGTGAGTACCGCGTGGTGTACCCGCGTGGCGTGAAACTGGCTGGCGTCAGCTTTGCGCGGGTGTTCGACTCAATCGCGGTGGGCAGCGAATTATCCTATCGCATGAACGGTGCGTTGAACGCGACCGGCGTTAGCACCCTGGATGATGAAGGCCCTCGCGGCGACACCATCCACTTCATCGCCAACGCCGTGTATGGCGTGCCTCGCAACTTCATCTCCGAGAACGGCACGCTGGTCGCCGAGTTTGCCTTCAGCCACCTGGCCAAGGTCACCGAGCACGACGAGCTGTTCAAATACAAAGGCAACGCTGCTTGTACCAGTGGGCGCAGCCCTGGCATTGCCGGTTCCGGTGATGAGTCTGATGGTTGCTCTACGCGCAACTACTATGCCGCTGCGGTGAACTACACGCCGCAATACCTGAACATCTTCCCATCGTGGGACATGGAAGTGCCCCTGACTCTCAACTACGGCATTCACGGTAACGCCGCTTCCGCCGGCGGTGGTAGTGAAGGTGCGCTGGCCTGGTCGACCGGGGTCAAGTTCACCTATCAGCAGCAGTATGAGTTTGGCCTGCGATACGCCGACACCCATGCCCAGTCCAAGAACCTGGCCAACGGTACCGTTGGAGGCAACGGCGGCGTCGGCAATACCGACCGTGGCTGGTTGGCATTCACGTTCAAAACCTCCTTCTGAACACATCCAATAAAAACGGAGCCTGTCTGAATGAAACGACAAATCGCCTTGTCCATAGCACTGCTTGGCTTTGCTGCCAGCAGCATCGCCGCCGTCAGCCCGGAAGAAGCGGCACAGATTGGTAAGACCCTTACTGCATTCGGGTCGATTCAGGCAGGTAATGCCGAAGGCACTATCCCGGCCTATACCGGTGGCCTCACCAAGGCCCCTGCGGACTTCAAGCCTGAAAGCGGTTTTTGGGCCGACCCGTTCCGTGATGAAAAACCCCTGTTTCGCATTACCGCGCAGAACATGGCGCAATACGCCGACAAACTCAGTGAGGGGCAGAAAGAAGCCCTGAAGAAGTTCCCCGATTACTATTTCGATATTTACCCCAGCCACCGCACCACGGCCTACCCGCAGGATGTGCTGGCTGCAACCACGCGTAATGCCACCACCTGCAGTACAACCAAGGAAGGCCTGGCAGTGGACATCGCGTGCCGTGGCGGCTTGCCGTTCCCGATCCCGAAGACGGGCAACGAGGTGATCTGGAATCAGCAACTGCGCTACAAGATCGGCCATGGCTACTCCACCACCAGCTCGTCCAATAGCTGGGTGATGGATGCCAATGGGAGCCGCACCAAGGCGGCCGAACAGGCAACGTTCGAGGAGCAGCCGTACTACCAGACCGAGCAGGCTGACCGCGACCCGAACATGTATGCACGGGTGTATTCACTCAACAACTACCCGGCGCGGCGTTCTGGCGAAGTAACCGGCATCAACGACTACCTGGACCCCACCACCAAGCCGCGTCGTGCGTTCAGTTATTCACCGGGTCAACGCCGGGTGAAACTGGCCCCCGAGTTTTCCTTCGATACCCCGGTGGCAAGCCAGGGCGGCGTGACCCTGTTCGACGAACTGCAAATGTTCTCCGGCAGCCAGGACCGCTTCGACTACAAACTGGTGGGCCGCAAGGAAATGTACATCCCGTACAACGCCTACAAGTCCTACTTCGAGTGCAAGCAGGACGACCAGTTTCTTACCCACCACGCCAACCCGGTGTGCGAACGCTGGGAGCTGCACCGTGTGTGGGTAGTGGAAGCCACGTTGAAACCAGGCAAGCGCCACGTCTACAGCAAACGTACCTATTACCTGGATGAAGACACTTATGGCATCGGCCTTTACGACGCCTGGGACCAGAGCGGCGCGCTGTACCGTGCGATCTTCCTCAGCGGCGTTCAGCTGTACGACAAGACCCTGCCGTACAACGTCAAAAACGTCGTCTACGACTTCAACAAAGGCATGTGGGCGCTGCTCAACGACGGCCTGAAGGGCGGCTATAAATTCGTCGATAAACCCCGCAGCGAACGTGACATGAACCCCGAAGCGATCGTGGCGCGAGAAACCCAGCGCTAACGTCAAGTTGTATGCGGTGACCTGCGCCCACCTTGGCGGTGCGCGCAGTTGAAGAGGTGGTCTAACGCCCGCGCGCATCACCCAAGTGGTGTGCGTGAGCGGAACGACCCTGGCATGGTGAGGATAAAAATAATGATTAGCCAACGCCTTTTACGACTGTCCAACCCGTTCATGCAAGGGCTGAGCTCTGCCCTGATCGCCGCGCTGCTCGCGGCAGGTCAAGCACACGCTGCCACTGCGTTGATCGACCCGCTGCAAGAGCCGGCCAGCGTGCTGGACGGCCCACTGACATCGCCGTTACTGGGCGTGGCACGCGCCGGTACCGCATTGGTAAGTGTGGGCCTGCACGGCCTTATCCAACGCTCGCGCGATAATGGCCAGAGCTGGGAGCAAATACCCAGCCCGGTCTCCAGTGATTTTGTGCAAGTGCGTTTCAGTGATGCGCAAAACGGTTGGATTGTCGGCCACGATTGCGTGGTACTGCACACCACCGATGGCGGCCTCAGCTGGGCGGTGCAAATGGATGGCCGACAATTGCTCGGCGTACTCACAACCGTCTACGGCGGGCGCGCAGCCCAAGGTGACGCGGATGCAGCCGATATGGTCCAGGAAATCGACCGCGCGATGGGTTCGTCGGCGACCGCTGATGTATTGCCGGCGCCACTGCTTGACGTGCTGTTTGACGCACAAGGCCACGGCTTTGCGGTCGGCGCCTTCGGCATGATCCTGCGCAGTGAGGATGCCGGGAAAACCTGGGTGCCTTGGATCGAACGCGCGGACAACCCCAAGCGCATGCACCTGTATGGGTTGGCTGAGCACAACGGTACGTTCTACATCAGTGGTGAACAGGGGCTGTTACTGCGCCTGGACAACGCACAGCAACGCTTCGTGAAAATCGACACGCCGTATACCGGCACTTATTTCGGCATTCGTGCTTTCGACCAACTGCTGCTGGCCTTCGGGCTGCGCGGCAATCTGTTTGCCAGTCGCGATGACGGGCAGAGCTGGATGGCCCTGGACACCCGGCTCAATAGCAGCCTGGTGAGCATTGTCGAGCAGGGTAATGCCCTGATCGTGGTCAGCCAGGGCGGGCAACTGGTCAAGGTGGATCGCCAGACCCTGCAAGTCACCCCGCTGGCCACTGGGCGAGTGGGCGAGGTGTACGCCGCCAGCGCTACCGAGCAGGCCGGGAGCCTGGTCATGGCGCGCTTTACCGGCGCCAAGGTCATCGATATCGCCAAGGCTGATTAACGCGGTCGGCACGATTCCCCTACGAGACAGAAAATATGGTCGAGCAAAAATTCAACAGCGGGATGCCAGTGATTGCCAACCTGGAGGACTTCGACAAGAACTCCGGCGGCTGGTTTGAGCGGGTCATTTTCAAAAACCGCATGTTGGTTATCGTTGCCTGCTTACTTGCAACCGTGACGCTGGGTTTTTTCGCCACGCGCCTGCAGGTCAATGCCAGCTTCGAAAAAATGATTCCCGGCTCCAGCCCCTACATCAAGAACTACATGGCCTACAAAAGTCAGTTGCCAGGCCTGGGTAACAGCATTCGCGTAGTGGTGGAAAACAAGACCGGTGATATTTACGACGCCGACTATCTGCTCGCCCTGCAAAAGGTCAGCGATACCCTCTACTTGATTCCCGGCGTGGATCGGTCCTGGATGAAGTCGTTGTGGATGCCAATCGTGCGCTGGAAGGAAGTCACGGAGGAGGGCATCGACGGTGGTGCTGTGATGCCGTCTGACTACGACGGCAGCGCGAAGTCGATCCAGGCGCTGCGCAGTAACATCATGCGCGCCGGCATCATTGGTAACCTGGTGGCCAATGACGGCAAGTCGAGCATGATTGTCGCGCCGCTGCTGGATACCAACCCGCAGACCGGCAAACCGCTGGACTACGGCGACTTCTCCAAACAGCTGGAAGACAAGATTCGCGTTCTCGAAAGCCCCAAGGTGGCGATTCATATCGTCGGCTTCAGCAAGCTGGTCGGCGACCTGATCGACGGCCTGTATTCAGTGATGCTGTTTTTCGGGGCCTCGGTGGTGATCGCCGGTCTGTTTGTGTATTTCTATACACGCTGCCTGCGCAGCACGCTGCTGCTGGTGGGTGTGGCAGTGGCCGGGGTGGTATGGCTGCTGGGGTTGATGCAGATCCTGGGTTACGAACTGGACCCGTATTCGATTCTGGTACCGTTTTTGATCTTCGCCATCGGCATCTCCCATGGCACACAGAAGATGAACGGCATCCTCCAGGATATCGGCCGCGGCACTCATAAATACGTCGCGGCACGCTACACCTTTCGCCGTCTGTTTCTCACCGGCCTGACGGCACTGTTGACCAATATCGTCGGGTTCGCGGTGCTCGTGATCATCGATATTCCGGTGATTCGCGACCTGGCGCTGACCACCAGTATCGGTGTCGCGGTATTGATCTTCACCAAACTGTTGTTGATCCCGGTGGCGCTTTCATACCTGGGCGTGAGCCAAAAGGCGGCGCGTATCGCGATCGCCAAGGATCAGGCGGGTGAAGCCAATCGCGGCGTGCTTGGGCGCGTCTGGCATGGCCTTGACCGCTTTACCGAGCGGCCGATGGCCACGGCGGTGATTGCGCTTTCGCTGGTCGTAACGCTGGCGGGCACCGCGGTGATGATGCACCTCAAGGTGGGCGACCTGGACCCCGGCGCGCCGGAGCTGCGTGCCGATTCGCGGTACAACCGCGACAACGCCTACATCACCGCCAATTACGGGCTGTCGAGCGATCAGTTCGTGGTCATCGTCAAGACCAACGAAGACAGCTGCCGCCTCTACCAGTCGCTGCAAAGCATGGACCAATTGGCCTGGCGCCTGCGCCAGACGCCGGGGGTACAGACCACCCAGTCCCTGGGCGAAACCGTGCGCATGATCAGCTCGGGCATGGCCGAGGGCAGCCCGAAATGGCTGAGCATCAGCCGTGACCAGGCTATTACCAACTCGGCCGTGGACGCGGCGATGATTTCCGCGCCGGGGATCACCAACCAGCAGTGCTCGGTGACGCCGATCATTGCCTACCTGGCGGACCACAAGGCAGATACGCTGACCCGCGTATTGAAGGTGGCCGAAGATTTTGCCAACACCCACAACACCGCAGCCGACGCCGAGCATCCGGTGGAGTTCCTGCTGGCGGCGGGCAATGCGGGCATCGAGGCGGCGACCAACATCGAAGTCGAGAAGGGCATCATCACCATGTACTTGGCGGTGTACGGCGCCACTGCACTGTTATGCCTGCTGACCTTCCGCAGTTGGCGCGCGACCCTGGTGGCGCTGATTCCACTGCTGATGACCACGATTATCTGCAAGGCACTGATGGTCTGGCTGGGCATCGGCCTCAAGGTTGCCACTCTGCCGGTGATTGCGGTGGGCGTGGGGGTCGGGGTCGATTACGCGTTGTACCTGCTCAGCGTGCAACTGGCCGTGCAGGCCCGTGGCGGCAGCCTGGCCGTGGCGTACCGGCGTTCGCTGGACTTCACCGGTCGCGTCGTCGCGCTGGTCGGCCTGACCATGGCCGCCGGTGTGATCACCTGGGCCTGGTCGCCGATCAAGTTCCAGGCCGACATGGGCATCCTGCTGACCTTCATGTTCCTGTGGAACATGCTCGGTGCACTGGTGCTGATCCCGGCGCTGTCGCACTTTTTGCTTAACCCCAAGGGCAACTCCAAGGGCGGGGCCGCTCTCGACCTGGAGGACGCACGCCAGCAGCAAGACAGCCACAGGCCGGCGGCCCATTCGCGCAACCACGCATTGACCAAGGCCGCCTTATCCCGGCGCGCCCGCTGACTTAATCGCCGGGGCAGGCCCCGGCCGCACATTGCCAGGAGAGAAAAATGTTCGAGTTATTGCTGAGTGCCGACATGATGGTGCCGGACCCGGACGGAATGACCGAAATGCTGGTCGACAAGCTGGGGATCTACAAACATGAACGCTGGCGTCAGGCGTTCGATAACCACCCGTACATTGCGCATTTCTTGCGTGTGCACAAGTCCCTGGCCGTGTCGCCGACACGCATTGAGCCGCAATGGCACCTGGATCGACCGAACCCCGGCGACCCGCTGTTCCATGACTTTCTTGAAAGCCTGAAGGATTTCCAGGGCCATCACCGGCCGATGTTGACCCACTCCATCGTGCTGGCCCTGCATGGCGACAAGTTCGACGCCCTGGTGGCCAAACTGATGCGCCGGCGCTTGCCATTCCGCATGGCGCAGCGCACCCCGGAAATGCCGTTCGACCGGCTGTGGCTGGGCGCCACCCCGGAGCAACCGTATTACCAGCCGTCGGTGGATGGCGGCCTGTGCATCGAGATCATGCCCACCGAGCCGTTGCAGATGCCGGCGCAAACCTACCAGTTGCCACCTGCACAGCCGCACGACCTCAAGCCCGGCGAGATGGTGCGCGTCACCGCCCGTGGTTTCCTGGTACGCGACCTGGATGAAACCCTGCGCAAGGTCTCGACCAACCTCGACTGGGAGCCAAGCGGCCCGGTCCAAAACATCCAGAGTGAAGGCTACCGCCGCGCGCGGATGGGCTTTACGGTGCCCAACAGCGCGACCCTCGATGTGTTGGAAGCGACTTACTGGAATACCGACGCCGGCCACTACGTCAACAACTGGGGCCCCGGTCCGTATTACATTCGGATCGGCGTCAACGACCTGGCCGCCAAGGCTGAAGACTTGCGGGCGCGTGGCACGCGATTCCAGTGGATCGAGTCGTCGCAAGCGGTGGACGGTCGCTCGCTGATCAAGGTCGACCCTCAGGAATTCAACGGCCAGGTCTTTGAGTTTGAGGAGTGCCCTGCATGACCACCACGCACCCTGAGCAAACAGTCGTGCAGATCAACGAGGCGGTGCGCCTGGAGCGGGAGGCCAGGGTCGGCTGGATCGTTCTGACGCGCCCGGGGCAAATCAACGCGATCAACGACGCTATCCGCCTGGGCGTACCCCAGGCGCTGAGCCTGTTGCAACAGGACCCGGCGATCCGCGTGATTGTGATCCGCGGAGAAGGCGACCGGGGTTTCTGTGCCGGCGCCGACATCAAGGAGCGCCGTGGTGCCGAGTCCAGCCTGCAGGTGCGCCAGCGCATGGAGAAACTGCGCTGGATCGAATCGCTCGACGCGGTGAGCAAGCCGGTGATCGCCGCCATTCATGGTTATTGCATGGGCGGCGGACTGGAGCTGGCATTGGCTTGTGACATTCGCTTCGCTGCGCCTGACGCGGTGTTCGCGTTGCCGGAAACCGGCCTGGGGCTGATTCCCGGCGGTGGCGGTACGCAACGGCTGTCGCGGGTGGTAGCGCCGGGCCAGGCACTGGACATGCTGCTCACCGGCGATCGCTTGAGTGCCGAGCAGGCCCAGCGCATTGGCCTGGTCAGCCGTTTGGCCAGTGACAGCGCCTCGTTGCAGAGCGAAGTGCGCGGCTTTGCCCAGCGTATTGCCGACAAACCACCGACCGCGTCGGCGTTTGTCAAACGGGCAGCGCGGGCAGCGCTGGAACTGGACCTCAAGAGCGGCTTGAACCTGGAGTTGGACCTGTTCGCCTTGCTGGCCCCGACCGGGGATGCCCGCGAGGCGGCGCTGGCATTCAGCGAACGACGCGAAGCGCAGTTCACCGGCGAATAAGCCGCAAAGGCGTGCCGAGACAACCATAAGGAACAGGACATGAGTACAGGAAAACTGGCAGGGCGCGTGGCGATCATCACCGGCGCAGGTGGCGGCCTGGGCGCCGAGTGCGCGCGGGTGCTGGCGTCCCATGGCGCAAGCATCGCCGTAGTCGACATCAATTTTGAAGGCGCCAGCGCGGTAGCCCAGGCGCTACAGGCCGAAGGGCATCAGGCGCTGGCGATTCGCACCGATGTGTCCTCCGAAGACGACGTCAAGGCCATGATCGCCCAGGTGCGCCAGCGCTTTGGGCGTATCGATGTGCTGCACAACAACGCGGCTATTCTCAACGCCGAACAACGCCAGCTGGACCGTGATTTCGTCAACCTCGACATGCAGGCCTGGGACCGCGCCATTGCGGTCAACCTGCGCGGCGCCGTGCTGTGCACCAAGCATGTGATCCCGGTGATGCTGGAACACGGCCAGGGCTCGATCATCTTTGCCACCTCGGGCCTGGGCATGCAGGGCGACATGTCGTTGACCGGTTACGCCACGTCCAAGGCCGGCTTGATGATGTTGCCGCGTATGGTCGCTTCGCAATACGGCAAGCAGGGCATTCGCGGCAATGCCGTGCAGATCGGCCTGGCGCCCTCCGAGCATGCGATGCCCGCTGCGCTGCTGGATATCCTGCGGGATAACCACTGCACCGCCGAATTGGGCACACCCCGGCAGATCGCCGACGTGGTGGCGTTCCTGGCCAGTGATGAGTCGTCTTTCGTGACCGGCACCACGCTGGTGGCCGATGGCGGTTTCAGCAGCCATACACCGTCGTTGGTGGCCATGCGTGCGCTGTTCGCGCAAATGGGCCGCACCGGCATGTAACGTCTGGTGCGATGCGCCCGCCGGGCGCGTCGCGGTCTCTTTTGCCGCCATTGCCGCCAGACGCCGCCATGGCGGGAACCACCTGGAAACCTGTGATGAATCAGAACCCACATGCGCTGAACAATGACTTTGATGTGATCGTGGTCGGTGGCGGCAGCAATGGCCTGTCGGCGGGCTGCTACCTGGGCATGGAAGGCAAGAGAGTGCTGGTGCTCGAAGCACTCGACAAGGTTGGCGGTATGGCCTCTTCGGGCTACCTGATCCCCGAGGCGCCACAGCACTTGGTGCACCCTTGTGCGTTGGACATGATGTCCATGCGCGTGCACGCCCATGTACCGGTTGAACTGGAACTGGCACGGCACGGCTTCAAATCGGTGGAAATGGCGCCGGGGTATGTGTACCTGCACCCGGATGGCACCTCGCTGGTGTTCTGGCGTGACCGCGAGAAAACCGCCGCCGAAATTCGCCGGTTCAGCAGCAAGGACGCGGACGCATTTCTGCAGTTCATGAAGGTCATCGACCTGTTCCTGGACATTGCGCTGCCGATGATGCGCGTCGATCCGGCGCAGACCAACCTGGGCACCAAGCTTAAAATTCTTGGCACGGCGATCAAGCGCAAGGCGCTCAAGCCTGAGCTGATGGCATTGATGACAGGCTCGGCGTTGCAGGCGGCGCGCGAGCGTTTCGAGCACCCGGTGACCATTTCCGCGATGTGTGCGCTGACCGGCCTGGCCGGGGATATCAGTGCCGATGGCGGTGGCATTTACTACGCGTTGCTCGGCTTCCTTCATCGCTTTGGTGTAGGTCGGGTGCTGGGCGGGATGCAACAGTTGAGCAATGCCTTGCAGGCACGCCTGGAGGAATTGGGCGGGCAGGTGCTGGTGTCGGCCAGTGTCAGTGAAATCGTGGCCGAAGGCGGGCAGGTCAAGGGTGTGAAGCTCGCCGATGGCCGCAGCTTCACTGCGCGCGCCGTGATCGCGGGCTGTCACCCCAAGCCGGCGCTGGAAATGGTCACCGCCGGCGAAATCCCCCGGCATCTGCTCACGCGCATCGCCATGGCGCCAGCCAACGCCAAGGGTTCGGGCCCGTTGAAAGTGGACGTAGCCCTGCGCGGACAGATTTCGCTGCCGCGTTTTGAAGCGTGGCGCGGTGATGGTGTGGACCTGCGCAATACCTGCCTGTTGATCGGAACCGAGGAAGCGGTGCTGGAGAATTTTGCCGCTTCTTCACGCGGCGAAGTGCCGAAATTGCCGTATATCACCGTGGCCGCGCCGAGTGCTGCGGACCCGTCCCAAGCCCCGGCGGGGCAGGACGTGTTGTACATCTACCCGCCGGTGATGCCGGTGAACCCGACCCAGGGTTGGGATGGCCTGCGCGAGCAAGTGGCTGACCAGGTGATGACGCAGTTGTATGACTATATCGAGGGCATTGAGGGCCAGGTGATTGGCCGGCACATCGAAGCGGCACCGGACTTTACGGCGCGCTTGAATACCGTCAACGGTTGCGTGGTGCATATCGACACCACGTCACTGCGCTCCAGCACGATGCGCCCGGCCCATGGCTTGGGCGGCGATACATTACCGGTAGCAGGCCTGTACCTAGGCAGTGCGGGCATTCATCCGGGTGGCGGGGTCAATGGCATGGCTGGGCGGTTGGCAGCCCGACGAGTGAGCGCGTACCTGAAGAAAACGGCTCGCTGAACCACTCCCGGCGCACTCCTGCGGGAGCTTGCTCCTCGCCATAATGTCTTGCCCTCGGCGCGGTTTACGCCGGGGGCTTGAGGCTCGCGCCTAAAAAAATCTCATGTGCGCAGGGAAATCCCCGCCAGGACGAAATCCGCCGAGTATTGCCGCCAGGTCGACAGGCCTTCTTCGGAATCGGTATCCAGGCCCGCCAGGGCTGACATGGAATAGCTGTTGGTAAACCAGCCGGTGGTCACCAGGGATGCGCTGGCCAGGAGCAGGCGTGGGTTGATGTCCGCGCGAAAATCTCCGCTGGCCGCTCCGCGCTGGAGGATCGCGTCGAGCTTGGCGATCAGCGCCGGGGCCATTTCGAGGAAATGGTTACGCGGTGTTTCGTGGGCGTCGTGATAGCGGATGCCCTCCAGCGCCAGGCTGCCGAGGAAGGGGTCAAAACGGTACTGATCGAAGAAATGATTGAGCACAGTGCGCATCGCCAGTGGCGGTGGCAGCGACTCTACGTTGAGGTTGACCAGCTCGGACATGATGTTGTCCGAAGACTCATCCAGCACCGCCACGAACAAGCCCTCTTTCGAACCGTAGTAGTGATAGACCAGTTGCTTGGTGACCCCGGCGTCACTGGCGATCGCTTCGACGCGCGCGCCTGCCAGGCCTTTGCGGGCGAACTCGATGCGTGCAGCCGCGAGCAGGCGATTCATGGTGCTGCGTTTGCCTTGTTCGACACCGTCTGCGGTCTTCGTCACCACCTTCTGTTCCTTCTGCCGGCATGTGTTGTTTGCGGGGACTTCGTTTGACCCCGGGTCAAACGAATCGGACTGCCCGTTCCTGGACGAGCGCATACCATAGGTTGGCAGCCCGGACACCGCACGTAAAGCCGGTGCCCGGACAATAAAAACAAGAGATAGGAGATCCTGATGAGCAACGAGAGCGCAGCGTTGGACCTGGCCACGGCCTATTCTGCAGTGTCGCAGTTGTACCGCGGTACCGACCTGGATATTCACGAGGTATGCCGTGAACAGCGCCTCAAGTCGCCGATCTACGAAGGCGATTTCATCACCCAGTTCGGTGTGCCGACCAACGCCGGCACGCAGCAGGGTACGCGTCCGACCTTCGCCTTGTTCACTTATCAGGATGTGATGAGCGTGTTGCGCGATGGCGCTACCTACACCAGCGGGTTCATTGCCGAAGGCCTCGGTGCGTTCTTCGACGGTTTGATCATCCTCGCGATGGACGGCGATGAGCACCGCAAGGTCCGGGCGTTGTTGCAGCCGGCGTTCATGCCGGAGACCGTGAACAAATGGCGCCCGCAGATCGATCAAGTGATCCGTGAGGAGTACATCCAGCCCATGCTGGCGGCAAAAAAGGCCGACCTGATGAAATTCGGCCTCGAACTGCCCATTCGGGTGATGTACGCCTTGATGGGGTTCCCTTCGGACGACCCCTCCAAATACAAGCAATACGCTGCCTGGGCGCTGGCCATTGTCGGTGGCAACCAGATCGATCCGACCAAGATGGTCGAAGCACGCCGTCAGGCCGGCATTGCGGTCAAGGGTTTGTACGACGCGCTGCAGGAAGTCGTGGTGCAGCGTCGCGCCGAGGGCAGCCAGGGCGATGACGTGGTGGGGCGCCTGCTGCGTGCCGAATACGAAGGGCGGACCCTAGATGACCACGAAGTCATCACCTTCACGCGTTCGTTGTTGCCGGCAGCCGGTGAAACCACCACGCGCATGTTCGGTTCAGTGATGACTTTGCTTTTGACTACTCCAGGTCTGCTGGATCGCGTGAAAGCCGACCGTTCGTTGATCGCCAAATTGATGGACGAAACCACGCGCTTCGAGCCGGTCGCCACCTTCAAGGTGCGTGAGACCGCCAAGGACGTGGAGTTCCACGGTGTGAAGATCCCCAAAGGCTCCTTCGTGCAATGCATGGTGGTGTCTGCCAACCGTGACGAAGCCGCATTCGAACACCCTGACGTCTTCGACATCGACCGCAAGCCAAAGCCGTCTTTCGGTTTCGGTTTTGGTCCCCACATGTGCATCGGCCAGTTCGTTGCCAAGGTCGAGATCAGCAGCGCGGTGAACGCAATCCTCGATCTGCTTCCCAACCTGCGCCTGGACCCGAGCCAGCCTGTGCCGCAGATCAACGGCGCGCAGTTGCGTGGCGTTTCCACACTCCCGGTGATCTGGGACTGAACACACCTTTCTACAAAGCATCCCTACAAAAACAAAAGAGGGCAGCATGAGAACGTTTAAAACCATTCCAGAACGCGGTGATTTCGGCTTTCAACAATTGGTCGGCCCGCACAAGGTCACGGGCGCGTCGATGGCCGCCGAGCGCGGGTTCTTCGGCCTGCACCTGAGCAAGAGCTCGCCGTTCGGCTCGGTGCGTGACGAGGAGGGCAATATCTACTCCTTCGTGCGCTCGCTGATGGCGCCCAACGGCACGCCCAACCCCACTAAGTTCTTCTACCTGAACAACCACGTGGATCACGTAAACCTGCGCATGGACCACGAAAAAATGGCCAAGCAGGCACTGACCCCGCTGCCCGTGCACAGCCTGGACGGCGACACCGCGCGTTGGGCCAGCCAGCCCGGTGAGCCGGGTAATGCCTGGGAAATTACCGCCAACAGCGAATGCCTGACCTGGAAGGAAGAGGGCCTGTTCCAGCTGGAAGGCCGCCTGCTCGGCCCGGGTTTGCAATGGTACCTGCCCGGCGTCGAGTGGGGCACGTTCTACGTGTCGCAGTTGTGGGAGCTGTCCGGTGTGTGCGAAGGCCGCCCGGTAAAGGGGGCGATGGCGCTGGACCAGTTCTACATGGCTGAAGGTGGCGCGATCCACTTCAAGAAAGACCTGGTAGTGAACAACAACAAGCACGTGATCTGGTGGTCGTTTGTCACGGTGTACAAGGACGGCACCTGGGACACCGGCTCCTTCATGGTCGGTCACGACCACTTGGGCTACGCCATCTTCAACAACGAAAAGGGCGAAGTGCGGGTGACGACCGACATTGAGGGCCTCACCGAGCACAAGGACGGCAGCTACTTCCTCAAGTCCGCGAAGATCACCCTGGAAGGCAAGGAACAATGGGAATTTTTGCCGGACGAGAAGGGCGAGATGATCGACTTCGTCGGCGGCTTCCCGATCACCGCCCAGCAGGAAGGCCGCTGGCGCCGGGTGGGCGATACCCGTGAGCCGTCCCACTGGCTGGGCTGGGGTGAATCGGACCGGCGCAACGGTTCGGCGCGCAACGTCAAAGGCCAGGACTTATAACCTCCAGGCGGCCGCCTCCGAGCGGGCCGGCCGCCGCCGCGACATCCACCTCGACTAATAAAAACAATGGGGATCTGGCGATGAAATATCGCGACAAAGTAGTGCTGGTCACGGGTGCCGGTCGCGGCATGGGCCGTGCAATCGCACTGGCTTATGCCCGTGAAGGCGCCAGGGTGGTCGTATCGGCGCGCACTGCGCGTTATGGCGAAGAAACCGTAGGGCAGATCCAGGCCTTGGGAGCGCAAGCCTGTCTGGTGGGCGGCGACATTGCCGACCGTGAAGCGATCAGGGCTATGGTGCAAGGCGCGGTCGACGGCTTTGGCCAGCTGGACATCGTCGTGCATTGCGCGGCTGACACCAGCCACGGCTTGATGGCCGAAATGGCCGATGACACCTTCGATCACATCGTGCGCAGCAATATTCAATCGTTGTTCTGGTTGGCGAAAGACAGTGCGCCGTATCTGTCAAAGGCTGCCGACAAGGGCCGATTGATCTTTATTTCATCTGGCGAAGCCAACCGCAAGTACACCCCTCGCCTGATCGCCTACGGTGCGAGCAAGGCGTTCATGAACGCGTTTGCCCGTGGCTTGGCGGTGGAGTTCGGCGCGCTGGGCATCCTGGTCAATGTGGTCGAGCCGGGCCTGATTGGCACTGACCATATGCTGGAAACCCTGGGCAACGAATTGCCGCATCAACTGGCCGCGCATTTTCCGGTAAGCCGCCTGGGTGAGTCCGCCGACATTGCCAACGCCGTGCTGTTCCTCACCTCCAACGAAGCCTCCTATATCACCGGCACGTCGCTGCTGGTGGACGGTGGTGCCACGATGATCGCACTGCCCAAGGTCGAAGACATCCTCAAGGGCCACTAAGCATGTCGCGCATTGCGCCGGGAGTTAGACCATGACGACTGATACACGCACCAAAACTGCGCCTCGGCAGGGCAGTGATTTTTCCGAATTCAAGCGCGGCTGGCGCGTGGTCCTGCTCGGACTGTTCGGCATCTGCACCAGTATTACTGCGGCATTGCTGTATGCCTTCGGCACCCTGGTGATTCCGCTGGAACAAGCGTTTGGCTGGAGCCGCGGCGACTTGCAAGCGTCGATCACGTTCCTCTTCGCGGGCGTGGCGATTTCCACCCAGGTCGTCGGTTGGTTGTATCGGCGTTATGGCCTGCGTCGCGTGGCAATTGTTTCGATTGTGCTGCAGATCGTCGGCTATTTCGCAATCACCCAGATCCAGGGTTCGATTGGCTGGCTGTACCTGGCGTTCTTTGCCATGCCGATCGTCTGTGCCGGCACCATCGCCATTACCTGGACCCAATTGGTCAACCTGTGGTTCGAGCGCAACCGTGGCCTGGCGCTGGCGATTATCTTGTGCGGCACCGGGTTGATGGCCATGGTGCTGCCGCCGTTGTTGTCTCGGCTGATTGCGGCCTATGGCTGGCAGGCCGGGTTCTTCGCCCTGGGTGCGATGCCATTGCTGTTCACATTGCCGTTGGCGCTGTGGTGGTTGCGCCTGCCGACTGACTTTTCAAGGCCTGCCACCGGCAGCCATTCGGCCGAGCAGGGCAAACCGCTGGAGCTGTCCGGCATGAGTTTCCGGCAAGCCTTGCGCAGCGGCATGTACTGGGGCTTCAACGTGGCGCTGATCCTGTCGGTGTCGTTGACCGTCGGCATGGTCACCAACATGGTGCCGATGTTGCAAAGCAAAGGGCTCAGCCCGCAGGAGGCGGCCCAGGTATTCAGTACCTTCGGTATCTCGATCATCGCCGGGCGCCTGTTGGTGGGCTACTTGCTGGACCGTTATTCGCCGTCGATGGTGGCGGCGGTCAGCCTGGTGCTGCCGGCGCTGGGCTGCGCAATTTTCTATTTCAGCGGCGGGCAAAGCCTGCCGTTGCTGGTGCTTGCCACCCTCTGCATCGGCGCGAGTGCCGGGGCCGAGTTTGATCTGGCGGCGTTCCTGATGGCGCGTTATTTCGGGCTCAAGGATTACGCACGGATCTTCGGCCTGCACCTGTGCCTGATCACCATCGTGTCCGGGCTGGTGCCGATGTTGTTCGGGCATCTCTACGACGTGTACGGCAGCTATTCAGCCGTGTTGGTGTGCTGTTTCTGCTGCGCGATCATCGGCCCGACCATCCTGCTGTGCCTGAAGATGGAACCGGCATTCCTGGCGCGCCGGTATGCCTGGCAACAGCAGCAACCCGCCTGAAGCCTTTCCCTGAGGACATCGAGTTTATGAGCATGGACAGACAAGCTATCGAGCGTTTCCTGCATGGACAGGTCGACTGTTGGAACAAGGGTGACAAGCAGGGATTTTTTGCCCACTACCGCAGCGTGTCGCCCAACGGCTTGAGCATCGAATACGTCGGCAGGCCAGTGCAGGATGGCTGGCAGGTATTGGAGGGCATGTGGGCGCAGCAGCAGCCCAAGATCCGTGTCGAGGTGCGCCAGTGCATCGTCAACGGTAGCGAGGCTGCCTGTCATCACCTCAACGCCTTCCGCGAGCTGGAAGGCGGTATAGAGACCATTGAGTTGTATCGGTTCGAAGAGGGCAAATTGTCGGTGCGTTACTTCAACGACCTGTAGCCGTTCATACCCCGTCGGTCGAAAACGACAGCTCGCGCCATTGTTCAATGTGCGTGAGCATGTCGGTCAGCTTGGTGCTGACTTGCTGGTACGCATCCGAACCCGCCAGATAACGCAGGGGCGGCTGTTCGTGGTTGGCCAGGCCTACAAGAGCCGCGCCCAGTTTGGCCGGGTTGCCGGTCTGCTGATGGTTGTAGGCGGCCGAGGCGCCCTTGACCTTGGCGGTGAACACCTCGTAGTCCGCCAGGCCGCGGCTGCCAAACACTGCCGAGCTTGGGTCGAGGAAGTCGGTGCGAAACACCCCCGGCTCAACCAGCGTGACCTTGATGCCGAACCCCGCGACCTCCTGGGCCAGGGATTCGGAAAAGCCTTCCACCGCAAACTTCGACGCGCAGTACAGCGCTGCGCCGCCCATGCCCAGCAGGCCTCCCATCGACGACAGGTTGAACACGCGGCCACTGCGTTGGCGGCGCATGACCGGCAGCACGGCGCGGCACACATTGAACACCCCGAACACATTGGTGGCGAACTGTTGTTCGGCTTCGGCGGCGAGGTTTTCTTCGAAGGGCGCCAGTTGGCCATAACCGGCGTTATTGACCAGCACATCGATGCGGCCAAACTGCGCCACCGCGGCATCGACCGCCGCCAGTGCCTGGGCTTCGTCGCTCACGTCCAACTCCACCGCCAGGACGCGCTCGCCGTAGGGGGCGAAGACGCCTTGCAAGACCTCAAGGCGTCGACCGCTGACCACTACGTTGTCGCCCGCATCCAGGGCGGCGCGGGCGATGGCCGCGCCAAGGCCACGTGCCGCGCCGGTGATAAACCAGGTTTTGTTCATGGGATGGCTCCTGCGCTCTGCGCATAAAAAAGCCGCACTCACGCCAGGCGCGGATGCGGCGCAAGGGGAATGGATCAGTCGCGGTTGGCCGCTTCCCAGGTTTTCAAGTCGAAGCCTTCGGCGGCGGCTTCGACAGCCGTCAAGCGGGGAGCACGGGCCAGGATCTTGCGCGCGGCCATGTGGTCACCCATGCGGTTGCATGACTCCACTGCCACCAGCCGCTCATTGCGAAAGCACAACACAGACAGTTGCCGGTTTTCGGCAGAGCCCAGCACTACGGTGCTGTCGTAACCGGTGGAAAGCCCGGCGATTTGCAGCTTGAGGTCGCCCTGGTCAGTCCAGAACCAAGGCAGGGCCGCGTAAGGTGCAGGCTTGCCCATCAAACGTGCTGCCACGGCGCGCGCCTGATCAATGGCGTTCTGCACGGATTCCAGGCGGGTGTGCTGTTCGTCGTTTTGCAGGCACGGGAAGCTGGCGACATCGCCCAGCGCAGAGATCTGCGCATCAGAGGTGAGCAGATTGGCGTCGACCTTGATCCCGTTCTCGATCGCCAGCCCGGCTTCGGTCGCCAGCTGGGCATTGGCGATCACGCCGATGCCGAACACCACCAGGTCCGCCGGCAAGCGGCGCCCGTCGTTGGTGTGCACCGCGCACACGTTGCCATTGTCGGCTTCGATGCTGCTCAGGCCCTGGCGGAAGTCGAAATGCACGCCCCAGGCTTCATGGGCCTGGCGAAACAGCTCGGACATCTCCCGCGAGACCGCCCGCGCCATCGGCCGTTGACCCAGCTCCAGCACATGTACATTGGCGCTGAGGGCGGCGGCCACGGCCGCGAATTCCAGGCCAATGAACCCCGCGCCGATGACCACCACGTTGCGCGCCGCCTTGGCCAGTGGCGCCAGGGCGTCGGCGTCGGCCCTGGTCTTGATGCCGAACACCTGCGGCAGCTCTGCGCCAGGCACCGGCAGCGGGCGGTTGTGAGCACCAGTGGCGAGCACCAGGTGGTCGTAGCCCACGGCTTCTCCAGACGCAAGCAGTACGCGGCGGTTCAGGCGGTCGATGGCCGTTGCCTGGTCATGCACCAGTTCAATGCGTTGGGTGGCGTAGAACTCTTCAGGGCGAAACAGCAAGTTGGTTGCCTGGATCTTGCCCAGCAAGTAGGCCTTCGAGAGCGGCGGGCGTTGATAGGGCAGGCCGGGCTCATCGCCAATCAGCGTTATACGGCCTTCAAAGCCTTCCTGGCGCAGGGACGCCGCAACTTGAAAACCGGCCTGGCCAGCACCGACGATAACGACAGAGGCGAGGGTCATGACAGCTCCTTGGCGCGTATTCAGAATTGCGACGACGGCAGGCGCAAGACCATGCCGTCCATGTCTTCGCTGATGATTAACTGGCAGCTCAGGCGGCTGTTGTCCTGGCGCTCGAAGGCGTACTCGAGCATGTCGGTCTCCATCCTTTCCGGTTGCGCCACCTTGGCCAGCCAAGCCTCGTCGACATAGGCGTGGCAGGTGGCGCAACTGCACGCACCCCCGCAATCGGCAGGGATGCCGGGCACCG
The DNA here is from genome assembly GCF_052682255.1 of Pseudomonas sp. 32A. Classification (NCBI taxonomy): domain Bacteria; kingdom Pseudomonadati; phylum Pseudomonadota; class Gammaproteobacteria; order Pseudomonadales; family Pseudomonadaceae; genus Pseudomonas; species Pseudomonas sp. 32A. Next base: position 2,521,717 of record NZ_JBQYLY010000001.1, read on the forward strand.
AAGCGAAGGTCGCCGCCTGCATCACCGACTGGCCGATGCTGCCGTTGACCCGGTGTTCGGTGCCGTTGTGTTCAATAAACGTCAATGTGGGCATGTTCTGCTCCGGTTCTTCTCAGGATTGATGGGGCAGCGCCTGCGCGGTAAAGCGCGGCACGCGGCCCAGGGTCAGTAGCAACAGCGGGCCGATCAGGCAGCAGGCGGCGCTGTACACCAGCATCGCGGTGTAGGAACCGGTACGTGCGAGCATCACGGCGAACAACAGTGGCGCCAGGGCCGAGGCCACGGTGTTCAGGCCTTGGTGCACACCAAACAGGCGGCCGTACTCGCGCAAGCCGAAATAACGCGCAATGAGGAAGGCGGCGATATCGAATTCTGCGCCTGCACCAAAACCCACCAGCACGGCCGCCAGCATCAACGGGGCGATTTCGGTGGAGGTGTTCAGGTAAATGAAACACCCCACGGCAGGCAGGATCAGGCTGATCGCCGACACCGCAGGCGGCCACAGGCGATCGAGCAGGTAGCCAATCAACAGCCGGCCGAAGATCAGCGAAATCCCGAAGCAACTGAATACCGTGGCCGCGTCACCCGCCGACAGCCCTTTGGCTTGCAGCATGGGCACGGTGCTGGTGACCATCCCCACAATCGAGGAAATCACCAGGCTGAGCGCCAGGTTGCAGGTCCAGAACTTCAGCGAGCCCATGCCTTCGCGAAAGCTCATGCCGGGCAGGGCCGCCAGCGCCTGCTTTCTGTCGCCATCGCCCTGGGCCATCGGCAGCTTGAACCACAGCAAAATCAGGGGCAGCAATACCAGCAGGTTAAGCAACGCGAGGATGACGAAGGCTGCACGCCAGTCCCATTGCTCGATGCCCCAGGCCATCAGGCGTGGAATGGTGGCTGCGGTGACGCCAGTACCGGACAGCCCGATGGCCAGCGCGAGCCCGCGATTGCGGTCGAACCACAAGCTCAGCAGTTGGGTCCAGGTGACCGCCAAGGCGCCCATACCGATGATCGGCAGTACCGCAAAGGCAAAGTACATCGACCAGATGGAGGCAGTCAGTTGGGTGGTGGCCAGGTAGCCGAGGGAGAGCAGCAGCAGCGAAATCACGGTGACGCGTTTCATCCCGTAGCGCAGGTTGAACCAGCCCACCAATTGCAGCGATACCACGGCGCCGCCGAACAGGAAGGTGATGCACGCCTGCAGTTCGCTTCTGCTCCAGCCGAAGGCGTCGCCCAGCGGCACCACCAACGTGCCGAAGCCATACAACAGCGCGGCATTGATGCTGATGGCGACACCGGCGACCGACAGGATCAGGATTTTCCAGCCCTGACGGAATTCATGAAAATCAATAGCCGCTTCGTTTTTCGAAGGCTGCATGGGGTTGGCTTCCTTATAGGTTTTGTTGAGCCAAGCGCTGCTGGGGAGACTGTTTGGTTCTGTATTCAGAACCGGATACCGGGTGGAGACTAAAATTGCCCATCTGGGTTTGTCCAGCATCGCCATGTGACTGACAGACAAACGAAAATACCTGCGCCGCAGGCGACGTTGGATCAAGCTGGCTTGACTGTATTCAAGCCCTCGTCGCAGGCAGCCGGCCGGGTTGTTTTGCCCCCGGGGCTGATCACCAGCATATCCGCGCTAAAAATTAATTGCACATAAAATAAATAAGTGTTCATAATTTGCCGAAACTGAACCTGATAAGGAGAAAAAAATGAGTTCAGAACCTGCGCAGTTCAAGGCCGTGGCAGACCGTAGCCGCTGCTGTGGTTATGGCTTGTGTGCCACGATCTGCCCCAGTGTCTACAAACTCGACGCCGATGGCCTGGTGTACTTCGACGATGCCCGCGTGCCTGTGGAGCTTGAAGAAGAAGCACGCGAAGGTGCCGCAGCGTGTCCGGCCGAAGCCATCTGGCTGGAGCCCATCACCGCCGCAGACGACGCCGTTTGAATCGGCGCGCATGCGCTTTGGGATAACACACGCTGAGGAGAGGTCGATGGGACGTTTACACAATAAGGTGGCCTTGATCACCGGTACCGGCGGCGGCCAAGGGCGTGCTGCAGCACTGCGCTTTGCCCGCGAGGGCACCATCGTGGTCGGTTGCGACTTTGTCGCCGAGGGCCATGAGCAGACCGCCGAATTGATGCGCGCCGAAGGTTTCACCCTTTACGGCAGTGCCCCGGTCGACCTGGGCGACCACGAGCAAGCCAAGGCCTGGATCGATGCCGCCGTCGCCGAGCACGGGCGTATCGATATCCTCTACAACAACGCTTCGGCCGCGCGTTTCGGGCTGGTCAGCGAACTGTCGATCGAAGATTGGCAGTACACAATGCGTAACGAAATCGACCTGCTGTTCTACACCACCAAATACGCCTGGAACCACTTGGCCGAGCAGCGCGGGGTGATCATCAATGTGTCGTCCACTGCCGCCTGGGGCGGCTCGAAGGTCGCGGGCATCAGTGCCCACTCGGCCGCCAAAGGCGCGGTGGTGTCGTTCACCCGGCAGCTTGCCGTAGAGGGCGCACCGTTCGGCATACGGGCGGTCAGCCTGAGCCCCGGATTCGTCGCTACCCCCGGCACCCGTCCGTTCCTGGAAGACGCCAAGCTGCGCGCGATGCTGCTGGACGGCGTGCTGATGGACCGTCCCGGTGAACCCGAGGAAGTGGTGGCGCTGGCGGTCTTCGTGGCGTCCGATGAGGCGTCCTTCATTACCGGCTCGGACTTTGTCATCGACGGCGGCTTACTGGCGATCTAGCCAGCGCCGCACCGTTTCATCTCGAACAATAAAAAGGTGAAAAAACGTGGACATCATCGGCATCGGTTACATGGGTTTCGAAACCCCGCACCTGAACGCGTGGCGTGAATACGGCCCGCAGGTGATGGGCTTCGGCATAGGCAAAAACCCCGAGAGCGACCCGGATTCGCTGTACTTCAAGATCGACGATCGTCGCCACCGGTTTGCATTCCACCCCGGTGAGGTCGACCGTATCGCCTATATCGGTTGGGAGGCCATCGGTCGTATGGCGTTCGAGGCCGGTATCAAGAAACTTGAGGCTGCCAAGGTCGAATACACGCGCGGCGATGCGCAATTCTGCGAGCTGCGCGGTGTGCGCGAGGTGGTGCGTTTTCGCGACCCGGTCGGCTATCGGCACGAGCTGTTCTACGGGCAGAAATGGCTGCCACGTTCGTTCCAGCCCGGGCGCCCGCACAGTGGTTTTCTCGCCGATGAGCGGGGCGCCGGCCATGTGGTGTTGATCACGCCGGACTACACCCCCGAGCTGGAAGACTTTCTGCTCAACGTGATGGGGTTCAGTTGGTATGGTGCGGGTGCGGGCAAGGGCCGCACCGGGTTCTTTCGCTCCAAGCTCAACCACCATACCAGCCACGACATTGCCTATGGCCACGGGCCGGGGCGGATGGGCGTGCAACACGTGGGCTTGTTTGTGCGCAATGTGCGCGATGTCGGCGAAACCTACGACATTGTGCGCCAGCGCGAACTGCCGATGATGATGACCCTTGGCCAGCATGCCCAGGACCCGCACCTGTCGTTCTACCATTTCACCCCCTCGGGTTTTGCCTTCGAAACCATTGCCGAAATCGAGCCGTGGCAGGGCGATCCCTACGAGCTGAACCCTGAAAAGCTCAGCCTGTGGGGGCATGAAATGGTCGGGCCGATCCTGGGTGCCAGTGTCAAGACGCCCGAAGAGGTGCTCGACGCCGAGTACTTGCCCATCTACCTGGCCAAGCGCTGACATGCGCATTGCGCGGGTCGAGGTGGGCGGCAGGGCATTCTGGGCGCTGCTTGAAGATGAGACCCATCGCCTGCGGCCCATTAATGCACCGTTCGCACACTGGGCCGGGTTAACGGGGGCGCAGGCGTTGGATGCCCTGGACCTGGGGCCTGAACGCCTGCCCCGGTCCGCCGCTCGGCTGCTTCCACCCCTGGAGCCTGGCGGGCGGGTGTTTGGCGTCGGTTTGAATTACCCCCATTTGCAACGCCTGGGCAGCACGGTGCCGGCCCACCCCTTGGCCTACATGAAGCCTGAATCGGCTCTGGTGGGGGCCAATGATGAGATCCACTATCCACCCCTGACCACCCAGCTCGATTACGAAGTCGAACTTGTCGCCGTGATTGGCCGGCCGCTGCTCGATGAGCCGCGCGCCAGCCATTGCCTGTTGGGCTACACGGTCGGCAACGACATCAGCGCACGGGACGCCGGCAAACAGATCGGCCGCCTGGACTTGCTGACCCAGAAGGCCATGGACCGCACCACACCCGTCGGCCCGTGGATCGTCACGCCTGACGAGTTGGGTGTGAGAGGGCAGCCGATGTTGAACATGCAACTGACTGTCAACGATGAGCTACGCCAGCAGGACAACACCCGGCAGATGATTTTCCCGCTGGACGAGCTGCTCAACTACCTCGATGCGCGCATCACCCTGCGCCCCGGAGACCTGGTGTTTACCGGGTCCAGCCATGGTGTCGGGCTGGAAACAGGGCGCTTCCTGCAGCCAGGCGATCGCGTCGATGCGCAGATCAGCGGTGTCGGCCGTTTGCGCAACACCATTGCCGCGCCGCGCGCCCTGAGTGGCGCGCGGGCAAAGGGCAGGTTGGGTCAACCGCTGGCGTAAACCGGTGTTCCTAAACAATGAATTCCTGGCAGGAGTAACTATGAGCGATGGCTCGGCGTGGGCGCCGTTTCGTAACAAGGCGTTCCGTGGCTTATGGCTGGGCGGTGCGCTGGTCAACTTGGCGATCTGGATGCACACCGTGGGAGCGGCGTGGATCATGACCACGCTGACCCCATCCGCCACCATGGTTTCACTGGTACAAACGGCCGTGACCTTGCCGGTGTTCCTGTTTGCCTTGCCGGGCGGGGTGATCGCAGACCGCGTGGATCGCCGAAACTGGCTGATCATCACCCAGTGCATGATGCTGTTCGCCGCCGTGGTCCTCAGCCTCCTTGCATGGACCGCACACCTTGAAGCACTGGGGTTGCTGGCCTTTACCTTTGTGCTGGGTACCGGCAGTGCCTTGGGCATGTCGGCGTGGATGGTGACCATGGTGGGTGTGCTGCCGCGTGACCAGGTGCCTGCAGCCGTCTCCTTGAATGGCATTGCCATCAATGCCACACGGGCATTGGGCCCCGCGTTGGCAGGCGCGTTGATTGCCTACTGGAGCACCACTCTGGTATTCGTGGTGATCGCCTTGTGCATGTTTGTGGTCATGTTGTTTCTGTTTCGCCTGGCACCCGCGCCGCCCGAGTTTGGCTTGCCGCCGGAAACCCTGGCGGGCGGTATGCGCAGCGGGCTGCGCTATATCCGGCATTCGGCGGTTTTATCCAGCGCGCTGCGACAGGTGTTGGTGTTCACCAGTTGCGCCAGTGCGTTATGGGCATTGATGCCGTTGGTTGCCAAGCAGGAGCTGGGCATGGATGCCGGTGGTTACGGCCTGCTGATGGCATTTCTCGGCGCTGGCGCGGTGTTGTCGGCCATCTGCCTGCCAAAGCTGTACCGAACCTTGAGCCTGCGACGCCTGATCGTCTGCGGTGTGATCGCCTTCAGCGCCGCCACCCTCAGCGCAGCGTTGTCGCATAACCGCGCGGTGGTCTGCGCCATGATGTTGTTGGCAGGTTTTGGCTGGATGGCAGTCAACGCGACCATTTCCACGGTTGTGCAGACCTACGCGGCCAACTGGGTGCGCGCGCGCGTGGCCTCGGTGTACGTGCTGACGTTGATGGGCGCCATGGCGGCCGGTGGCGTGCTATGGGGCGCACTGGCCGAGTACGTGGGGCTCGAGCAGAGCTTGCTACTGGCGACACTGTTGTTGATCGGCGGGCTGATGCTCACTCGCAAGGGGCAGTTCGAGCTGGGCCAGGAAGCGGATTTCGCCCTGGTGGCCCTGACCGAAAAACCCCTGCTGACCGCTACGGTCGCCCACGCCGACGGACCGGTGTCGGTAGAGATCGTCTATCAGGTCACGGATGCGCAGCGCGCGGACTTCCTGAACAGCGTCTACGCAGTGGGCAAGGCGCGTCGGCGCAACGGCGCGCAGAACTGGCGGCTTTACCGCGACATGGCGCAGCCGCAGCTGTATGTCGAGCGGTTTACGGTTGAATCCTGGCTCGACTATTTGCGCCAGCAGTTACGCGTCACACAGGCGGACCACGCCCAGGAACGCCTGATAGAGCGCTATTGCTGTGAAGACCTGCAGACGCGTCGGCTGATTTACCAGCCGCCCTTGGCGTCGGTCAGCGATGCGTAGGAAAATTCCCAGATAAAACTTTCACGTAGGGTTTCATTCTCAAGCTAGAATGCCAGCAATCTTTGGTTACCTGGACTGGGCATGGACTCTTCCGACGTCAACGACAGCACTAAATTGGGCACAGCGGTTACCGTCAAGCCGGTTTCCAACGCCATACGTATCCTGCGCTACCTCAGCCAGGTCGGCACGCCCGAACGTTCGGTGGACATCGCCCGACAATTGGCAATCAACCCCAGCACCTGCTTTAACATCCTGCGCACGCTGGTGCAGGAGGATGTGGTGGATTTCAGTGCCATGTCCAAGCGCTACTCGGTCGGCCTGGGCCTGGCGCGGTTGGTGGAACAGCAAGTGACCCAGGGCCATCGTGTGCAGATGGCCAAGCCGCTGCTGCAGAACCTGGCCGCGCGCCTGCGGGTGACGATCACCCTGTGGCGCCGCACCAGCCCGGATCGGATCGTGATCGTCAGCTCCGCCGCCAGCCCGACCGACGTGCGCATCGACATGGCCGAAGGCCAACGCTTGCCACTGCTGATGGGCGCCAGCGGACGCATGTTCGCGACCCAGATCGACATGGAAGACCCTCTGGTGCAGAGCGGTTACGAGACCATCCGCTGGGCCCGACCGTTGCCGCTGGCGACTTATCGCGAGGAGGTCAAACTGGCGGCCGAGCGCGGCTGGGCCATGGACGACGGGCATTTTTCGGTCGGCATCCTGGCGGTGGCGGCGCCGATCTATTCGCCGTCCGACAGCATCGACTTCACCGTCTCGGCCGTGATGTTTCGCGGGCAGCGCGACGAGGAAGGCCTTGCCGAACTGGGCAAGGCGTTGATCGAGTTCTGCGGCGAGGTGGCCTGCGTGCTGTACTGAGGCGCGCGGTTACTCGCGCACCAACAGCAAACTGCCACCCAGCGGGCCGCCGCCGGCAGCCACGGTGCTCACCTCGTGGTCGCGCGTCTGCCTGCCCTCGGCGCGCCCCCACAGTTGCTGGCAAGCCTCATGCACATAGCCCAGGCCATGGGTTCGGCCAGCGGACAGTTGGCCGCCATTGGTGTTGATCGGCAGGGCGCCCTCCAGCGCGATGCGGGTACCGCCCTCGACAAACGCGCCGCTTTCACCGGTGGGGCACAGCCCCAGCGCCTCCAGCCAGATCAGCGTCAGAATCGAAAAGCCGTCATACAGCTGCGCAGAGCCGACATCCTGCGGGGTGTAGTCGGTGCGCGCCCACATCATCTGGCCGACATCGAACGCGGCCATCTTCGTCAGCGAGATCTGGTCCCACGACCAGGGCTGGTTGAGTGCCGCGCCCATGGCCTCGATGCGGATAGGGCGGTTGGGCAGGTCCTTGGCAATGTCCCGCCGCGACAGCACGATGGCCGTGGACGCGTCGCAGTGCACGTCACAGTCGAACATACGCAGCGGTGACGAAATCATCCGGGACGCCATGTAGTCATCCATGCTCATTGGCGTGCGGTACACCGCCTTCGGGTTGCGCATGGCGTTGCGGCGGCAGGTCAGGGCAATTTGCGCCAACTGCTCCGGCCGGGTGCCGTACTCATGAAAATGCCGTTGCGCATACAACGCCATCAAGTTGATGCCTGACTGCACGTTGAACGGGGTAAACCATTGCCACGCGAAGCTGCTGTCGCGGCCCTGGGTCTTGTTGGTCAAGGCTCCGGCTTGTTTGTCGACCACGCGTGCCGAGGCCTCGGTGATGGTGCGAAACACCAGCACGTGCTTGCACAGCCCGGCTGCAATCGACATGGCGCCGTTGATCACCCCGGCGAGCGGCCCCGGGCCTTCATAACCGCCGCCGAACCAGTTCACGTTAAGGCCCAGCGCGTTTTTCAATGCGCTCGGGCCCACCGGCGAGAATGCATCGCCGTTGTTGTTGTCGCCCGGCCAGCAGGCCACGCCGTCGATGTCACTGCGCTGCAGGCCAGCGTCGGCGATCGCTTCAAGGCAGGCGTCGACCGTCAGGCGCATGGCCGACAGGCTCGACGGTCGGCCGACTTCGGATTGGCCGACGCCGGTGATTGCCACGTCTTTTTCATACCGATGATCGAACATCATTGATCCTTCTCGAACAGAGGCAACCACACATCCTCGATATTGAGGAAGCTGACCCGCACCGGCATGTCGATGTGCACTTCATCAACTGGCATGCCCACCACATTGCTGACGAACTGCAAGCCGGCCTGTTCCACCAGTTCGATGATCGCCACCACATACGGCACCTCCAGCCCCGGCGTCCAGGGTTGGTGGTTGACGGTGTAACTGAGCACCTTGCCCTTGCCGCTCACCGCCCTGGGCGCCACGTCAAGGCTGGCGCAATGCGGGCAAAGTGGGGCGGGCGGGTGAAAGTACAGGCTGCACGCCGCGCAATGGTGAGCGAACAAGGTGCCCTGTTCACCGCCTTGCCAGAAGGCGCGGTTATCGGCGTTGAGTGCGGGAAGTTTTCTAGGCATGACGTAGTCCGCTGCGAAGTGTTTGACTCGAAGTCGTACGGTATCATTTGAACATATTTTCGAAAAGTGTCATATATTCGCCGTAGTGAATGTGCGAATCGACTGTTCGCGCACTAAAAACAACAAGAGGATTGCGCTATGTCCCAGCCATTACAGGGCAAGAGGATAGTCGTCACCGGTGGGTTCGGTGTGTTGGGCAGCACGCTGGGCAAGTATTTACTGGCGCGCGGTGCGCAGGTGGCCTTGCTCGATCGCAGTGAGGCACCTGCCACGCTGTTGGACACACAAGGCTTGCTATGCCTGGATGGGGTAGACCTGACGTCGGCAGCGTCGGCCGGCGTTGCCTTTGAACGGGTCGCCGCGCAGTGGGGCGGCATTGACGGCCTGGTCAACGTGGCGGGCGGCTTCGCCTGGGAGACGGTCGAGGAAGGGCAGTTGGAGACCTGGGACCGCCTGTACCAGATCAATCTGCGCACTGCCGTGGTCAGCGCCCAATCGGCGCTGGCGCACCTGGTGGCGGGCAACGCCGCGCGCATCGTCAACATTGGCGCGCTGGCCTCGGTCAAGGCGTCGGCCGGCATGGGCGCGTACGCCGCCTCCAAGGCCGGCGTGGCACGCTTTACCGAAGCCCTGGCGGAAGAACTGAAAGACCGTGGCGTGACCGTGAATGCGGTGTTGCCGAGCATTATCGATACACCGACCAACCGCGCCGATATGCCCGACGCCGACAGCAGCCGCTGGGTTACACCCGAGGCGCTGGCAGCGGTGGTGGCGTTCCTGTTGTCGGATGACGCGGCAGCGGTGACCGGCGCGCTGTTGCCGGTGAGTGGCCGCGTATGAGGCTGGTGACCTACACCGATGCCGAGGGCATTGATCGCGCGGGAGCCTTGTTCAACGACGATCAGCAGGTGCTGGACCTGCAACGCGCCTACCGCGCGGTGCAAGGGCGTGACAGCGCGGCGCTGGGCAGCATTCTCGGGCTGGTGGAGGCTGGCGAGCCGGCGTTGGAGCTGGCGCGTGGCCTGCTGGCCAAAGCACCGGCCGACGCGGTGCTGGAGCGTGCCCATGTGAAGCTGCGCGCGCCGATCCAGCCGCCACCGCAAATGCGTGACTGCTCCTGCTTCGAACTGCACCTGCGCCAGAGCTTCGCCGCAGCCCGTCGCGCGCGCGCCCTGCGTACCGACGACCCAGAAGCCACCTTGAAAGCCATGAACACCCGCGCCGATGACCGCGTGATCGAGACCTTCAACAAGCAACCGATCTACTACAAGGGCAACCGCTTTGCGGTGGTCGGTATCGATGATGAATTCCAATGGCCGAGCTTCACCCGGGCGCTGGATTTCGAGTTGGAGTTCGGCTGCTACATCGGCAAGCGTGGCAAGGACATCAGCCGCGAGGCGGCCCGCGGACACATCGTCGGCTACACGGTTTTCAACGACATGAGCGCCCGCGATGCCCAGGCCCTGGAAATGCCCGGGATGCTCGGGCCGGCCAAAAGCAAGGACTTCGATACGGCGAACATCATGGGCCCGTGCCTGGTCACCGCTGATGAGCTGGGCGACCCCTATGACCTGAACATGATTGCCCGGGTCAATGGTGAGGAATGGGGGCGTGGCAATACCCGTGACATGCGCTGGCAATTTGAAGATGTGATCGCCCACGTTTCGCGTGATGAAACGCTTCACGCCGGTGAGTTCCTGGGTTCCGGCACCGTGGGTAACGGTTGCGGCCTGGAGCAGTTGCGGTATCTGAAACGCGGTGATGTGGTTGAGCTGGAAATTGACGGTATCGGCGTACTGCGTACCCAAGTGGGCCTAAAGCCTGCCCAGTGAAAGCGGATTCGAGTGATTTCACCCACAAATTGTGCGTGAATTTAGTATACGCAAATCTGAAAAGTGTCTTATATTATCTTGCGGCTTACCGCCGTGAAGCCAAGAGTAGGAGGCAAGCATGCTAACAATAACAAGCCCCGTGTTGTCTGATGGAACCAAGGTCTCTGACCTCATCTACCCCTCCAGCCGTGAAGTACAGATGCGCGTGTTGTCTGACCGCGAGATTTACGACCTGGAGATGGAGAAGATCTTCGGCAAGATTTGGGTGCTGCTGGGGCACGAGTCGGAAATTCCGAATTCCGGGGATTTCATGGTGCGTGACCTGGGCTCCGATTCGGTCATTGTTGCGCGCGGCAAAGAAGGCGAAGTCTTCGTCACGCTTAACGTCTGCCCGCACCGTGGTATGCGCATCAGCACCGCTGACTGCGGCAACACGCAAATTCATAAATGCATCTATCACGGCTGGGCCTTCCGTCCCAACGGTGACTTCGTCGGTTCGCCGGTCGAGCGCGAATGCATGCACGGCAAGATGCTGCCCAAGGAAGAGCTGGGCCTGAAGAAGGCCCGGGTCACGTTGTACGGCGGCCTGGTATTCGCTACCTGGAACATCGACGGGCCTTCGTTCGACGAGTTCCTCGGTGACGCCAAGTGGTATTACGACATGCTCTTTTGCCGTTCGGACAAGGGCATGGAAGTGCTTGGCCCGCCGCAGCGCTTCGTGGTCAACGCCAACTGGAAAACCGCCGGCGAGCAATCGGCTGCCGATGGCTTTCACACCCTGACCCTGCACCGCTGGTTGGGTGAAGTGGGCAACTATGCCAAGAAAGGTGAAGGCGAGACCGCCGACCTGAGCCCGGAGATGATCGGCGTTGAGATCAGCTCGCCCCATGGCCATGCGCTGCGCTGCATCGACCTGGCGCGCAAGATCAAGCGCCTCACCGGGCTCGATCCGGCGGAGTTGAGCGTGGAGCAGAAACTCCAGGCACTGCCTCCGGCCGGCATGACCGCCGACATGGTTGAACAGTTGGCGCGCAACCTCAGCGAGGATCAACTGAAAGTCCTCACCACCATGCCCCCGCAAGTGGGTGGGATGTTCCCGAACATTCTCTTCGGCTTTGTCTACATCCCGCAGCCGGACGGCAGCGTAGTCGGCTCCATGACCTTGCACGCCTACGTGCCGCGTGGGCCGAACCAGCTGGAATTCGTCAACTGGGTGTTCGCCGAGAAGGACGCTTCGCCGGAACTGCGCGACAAAATGCTCAAGCAGACCATTCAGCTGTTCGGCACGTCGGGCATGGTTGAACAGGATGACTCCGACACCTGGCCGCACATGACCCTGGCCGCCAAAGGCGCCATGGGCCGCAAGAGCACGCTCAAATACCAGGCCTGCTTTGAAACCGGTGCGCCGGAAGGCTGGCCGGGCCCAGGGATCGTCAACGAAGGCTTCACCAAGGACGACACCCAATGGCACTGGTGGTTGTACTGGCATGAATTGATGACGGCTTCGGACGAGCAGTAAGCCCGTGCCAGGCGGCGCGGCCCTTGCAGGCCGCGCTCGCTGGCAGCGCTCTCTATCAGCACAACAATAACAGTGAGGAAATGACTCATGGCTCAGGTTCAACAACGCGGCGAGGAAGACATCCAGCCGGGTTCTCCGGTGGGCACCAAACGGGTGCCGGTGGGTTCGCCGATCTATAACGACGTGGTGACCTTTCTGTACGAGGAAGCCACGCTGCTCGACCAGATCCGCCTGCAGGAATGGTCCGAGCGCCTGGATACCGACTTGGTGTACACCGTGCCATTGCGCCAGACGCGCCTGGCCGCAGAGCTGAAAACCACCATCGTGCGTACGGTGCAGCATTACCACGACGATTATCGTTCGATCATGGGCCGGGTGTTGCGCCTGTCCGGCAAAAGCGCCTGGGCCGAAGATCCGCCCTCGCGTACGCGTCGTCTGGTGACCAACGTGTTCGTCGAGGAAACCGCCAAGCCGGATGAGTTCGTGGTGACCAGCTATCTGCTGCTGACCCGCAGCCGCTTCAAGGACACTCATGTCGATGTCATCAGTGGCGAACGTCGTGATGTGCTGCGCCTGGGTGAAACCGGGTTCAAGCTGGCGCGCCGTGAGGTCATTCTCGACCAGGCGGTCTTGGGTACGCCAAACCTGGCGGTGTTTCTCTAAGGCACAGGGTCAATGCACAGGGAGTGCATTGACCGCTTGCAGCCATGCCTGGTCGTCGGCGCACAGGCGTTCTCGTCGGTCGCTGAAATCCAGGGTCGAACCTTTTATCCGCAGGGCCTGTTCGGCCCTCACCGCCTGCTGGCTGTAACACCGGTTGCTGTTCTCGGCGTGTGCCTGGTCATCGAGGTTGAATGCTCGGCCCATCGAAATCAGCGTGCAACGCCGCAACAGCAGCGCCGCCTCTGCGGCTTCTTCGTTAAGGGTCGCCAGCGCCCAGCGCGCCATGCCTTCACGCAAGTTGACACCGGCGTAGGGGGAGGGCCCTTCGATCAGGGTACCGTTGACTTCCCAGACCAGTTCCTCATGGTTATCCCGTACCAGCGTGGGGCGTGTACGCTGATTGACGCGGCGGTCCACCTGGATGTCATAGCGTCGCGCGGTGGTGCCGCGTGCTGCGGTGGCAATGGCCAGGCCGGCCAGATCGAGCAAATGGGTGCACTGATGGCTGGCGTCGGTTTGCCGGGTGACCGAATGCGCCACGCGATCCAACGGCATGCCAACCAACTGCTGTAATTGGTCGCAAGCCTGCGGGCACATCGAGTACGGATACCGCAGCGCTTCGCCACCGATGGCGATGACTGTGGCGTCTGCATGCCGGACCCAAACGCGAAAGTGGTGAAAGTCGTCTTCCAGGGCGGCGCGCACTTCACCAGAGCCATGGCGGCGGCTGGCGATGATATCCACGCGGCGGCGAAATGCAGTCATCCTCAATATCCTTTGTACTACAGCTGTTCAGGCGTAAGAAATCGGTTATATTTGAACACTATAACCAAAAATGTTCACTAAAAACAAAAAATGGAGTGGCTCATGGCACTGCTAACCGAACAGGTCGCGCTGATCACTGGCGCAGGGGGCGGCATTGGCCGCGGTATTGCGCTCAATTTCGCTAAAGAGGGGGCGGCAGTCGTGGTGGCGGAGCTGGATGTCGCCAGTGGCGAAGCCGTTGTCGCCGAGCTCAAGGCCCTGGGCGCCAGGGCGGTGTTCATCAAGACCGACGTGTGCGTCAAGGCGCAGGTCGAGGCGGCCGTGCAGTTGGCGGTGGATGAATTCGGCGGCCTGGATATCCTCATCAACAATGCCTTCGCCCCCACGCCCAATGTTCTGTTGGAAGACAAGACCGATGCGATGCTTGAACAGACCTTGGGTTCCACCGTGTGGGCGGCCTGGTGGGCGATGCGTGCCGCGCTGCCGCACATGAAGGCGCGCGGCGGTGGCAAGATCGTCAACTTTTACTCCATCGATGTTGAAATCGGCGCCTGGCTGCATGGCGACTACAACACTGCGAAAGCGGCGATCGTCGGGCTGACGCGCAGCGCGGCATCGGAGTGGGGACGCTTCAATGTACGCGTCAACGCCATAGCGCCGACCGCCATGGGCGCGACGTTCCACAAGCTTGCGGCGGAAAACCCGGGTTTTGCCGAAATGTCTGCCTCGATGCGTCCATTGGGTCGCTGTGGCGAGCCAGAGGCTGATATCGGCCCGGCCGTGGTCTTCCTGGCGTCGGAGATGTCGCGCTATATCACTGGGGAAACCATCCACGTGGACGGTGGGCTGCATTTGCCCGGCTACAACTCCCGCCCCAAAGCGGTGCCGGTGCGGGAATACTGAGCCTGGCGCGATAAAAATAGCGCGGCGAGTGCCGCGCTTTTTCTGATGTTGCCGTAGCGCCTATTTCTTGGAGACCACGATAGATGTGGTTTCCAGGTCCCAGGTGGTCGCGGTCTTGCCTTCGTCCCGCAGCAAATACTTGAGCACCCGGCCCTGAGGGTTTTTCGGCAAGCTGCTGCGAAACTCGATGTAGCGCGGCAGGGCATAGTAAGGCACCGAATCCGTCGCCCACTGGAACAGATCTTCGGGCTGCAGCGCTGCGCCTTCATGCAACACCGCCGTGACTTTCACATCGTCCTCGCCCTTGTCGGATGGCACCGCGTGCACCGCCACTTCCGCCAGTGCAGGGTGAACCGCGAACGCAGCTTCCATCTCGAAGCTGGAGATGTTTTCGCCACGGCGCCGCAGGTAATCCTTTTTGCGGTCGACGAAGTAGAAAAAACCCTCGTCGTCGAACTTGCCGATGTCGCCGCTGTGGAACCACATGTTGCGCATCAATTTTTGGGTGTCTTCGGGACGCTTCCAGTAACCCTGGAACATGATGTCCGGGCGCAGCGGGCGTACCACGATCTCGCCGGCGCAGTTGGCAGGCAACTCCTGGTCGAATTCATCAACGATGCGCACGTCAAAGTCGGCAATGCGTTTGCCTGACGAACCCGGTGCGGCGTATTCGCCGGCCGCCAGGGAAGTGATCACGCACGCTTCGGTAAGGCCGTAGCCATTGCCGCCAACCAGCCGCGTGCCGAAACGTTCGCGCCAGAGCTGCTTGGTCTCTTCGGTGTAAGGGTTGCCACGTGCGGTATGGATCTGCCCGACGCAGCGCAGCATCGCATCGTTATCCGGCGCTTGTGCCAGCAGGCCGCCCATGCCGCCGAGGATCGAGGCGATGGTGGCACCCGAGCGTTCCACTTCCGGCCAGAAGTTCGACACCGAGAACCGTGGCAGGATTGCCGCCCGCGCACCCACCAGGATGCTGGCAATGATCGACACGCACAGCGCGTTCATATGGAACAACGGCAGCGGGGTGATGGTGATGTCATCGGCGCTGGCCGGCCCGGCACGCAATTGCAGGCGCGCCAGGTTGCACATGAAGTTGTAGCTGATCATGCAGCCCTTAGATGCGCCGGTGGTGCCGGAGGTGTAGATCAGGCAGGCAAGGTCGGATGGCTGCGGTTTGGTCGGCAGCGGGGTGGCATCGTGGCCACGAAACGCATCCAGCGGCGCGATGCGAATCCGACAGTCTGGAGCGTTCTGCAGCAGGCCGCGATGGAGAATGTGGTGCACGTCATGCAGTTGTTCCGCCAGCGGTGTGATACGCGCCAGGTAAGCGGCTTCGCAAATCACCACCGAAGTGCCGGTATCGGCGATCTGATGTCGCAGAAATTCGCCCTTGAGCGCCGTGTTGATGGGCACGCTGACAGCGCACAACTTGTTGATCGCGAGCCAGGTGGTTACCGCGTCGATGTTGTTGTCCAGCATCGTCAGTACGGTTTCACCGGCCTTGACCCCCAGCACCGTGAGCGCATTGGCCATTTTTGTGGAAAGTGAGTCAACCTCGGCATATGTGTATAACTCACCACTGAAATCCAGCAATATTTTGTCTGGATGCCTCGCCACTGCACGTTCAAGCGCATCGATGACCGTGTCTCGATCTCCGACGGCCCAGGTCTCGGGATTTCCAGTGCTACCCATATCGGTTCTCCGTTTAGGCGCCCGCAGCGAAGGGGTTACCTGATTTTATTTTGGTGAAAGAATTTGATTCTAAATACAAACTAATAAAATGTCTTTAGGAATAAGTTGAACATGTTGTGTTATTTATGCACAGATCCTGTGCTAATGTTGGCCATCTTTTCTCTTCATGAGCCTGCCAATCCATGCCAAAAACTGCGCCGCAGAAAGCCGAAACGCCTAAGCCAGCTGCGAAAACCCCAAAAATTAAAAAAGCCGCAGTGGCAGAAGCGGCTCCCCGTGCGGTCAAGCCCGTCGAGCGGCGCGCCGGGAACAAAGCCGTGTCCGGTGCACCGGTCAAGCCGAACCGGCGCTCGGAAGAAACCATCGCGAATATCCTCAAGGCCACTGAAGAAGTGGTGTTGATGTCCGGCGCCGAGCGCATTTCGATTCTCGATGTGTGTCAGGTCGCGGGGGTTTCGCGGGGGACTTTTTATCGGTATTTCGCCTCACAAGAAGACCTTTTGGACACGTTTTCGCGACACAAGCGCGAAAGCTTCCACAGTTCGCTGTCCCAGGAACTGGGCCCGATCACCGACCCCGAAGCGCGCCTCAACGCCTTGTTCGCTTACCTCGACAATTACCTGGAACAAAGCCGGGCACGACGCCTGCTGGTCGTGGCGCCGGATTACGCCCTGGGCTTCTTCCGGCGAATTTTTCATGACTCGATCGTGCGTTTTCAGGACGGCCTGAGCATCGTGTTCGACGATTGGGACGACCGGTTGGGCGTTCGCCTGGACCGGGAGTTGGTCTGTGAAATGATCATCCGCTACGTGCTCAGCGAAATTCTGGTGCCGGAAGCGGCAGGGCGGCGTCTGTTCCCGATCCGCGTGAAAAAACTGCTCGGGGCCTTGATCATGGGCTCCACGTCGCGCACCCGCCGTTAAACCCCGCGTTTTTCCCGCACCACCTTTAGAGCCCCCGAATTTCGGGGGGCTTTGTGTTTCTGCATGGCTGACTAATCGCAATCTTAAGCGGCGTTTTTTTCGATTCGCGGGCAATTGCGTGTGCTTTTTCTTTGCTTCTCACGCCGATCGAGCGCTCTGGCTCGGGCGTTCGGACGCCTGATTGAAATTAATATGAACAGTTTTTTGATTTATGCTCAAATTAAATTTAAGCTCAAGCCTTAGCAGCGAGCCGTACGGCTGCCCCTTTTCGCGGCAGACCGACCTTGTCGCGTGAAGGCACCGCGCTAATCCCCAACAAAAAGTGCCAACTTCGAGGTACCTAGACATGCTCATCGATCTCCACGCTCATGCTCCCCATCCGGGCTACTACAACCAGCACCCGCACTGGGGGCCTTTCTTCGAGCAACATTCCGACGGCGATATCAAACTGCGTGTCGGGGACTGGATCCTGGGCCTGGGCTCGCCTGAGCGCAAAGCCGCCGTACGTTCCGGTAACGGGCCAAAGCTTGAAGAGTACCTGTCGCGCTGGGCCGATCCGAAAGTGCGCCTGGCCGGCATGGACAAGGCGGGGCAAAACCTGCAAGTGGTGTCCGTCCCGTCCCATTGCTACATGTACTGGACGGAAGCCGAGTTCGCGGTGCCGTTTGCGCGCACCGTCAATAACACCCTGGCCGAATACTGCTCGGCCGCTCCTGACCGCCTGATGTTCTGGGCGCATGTGCCATTGAATTCGCCCGAGGCCGCAGCCGCCGAATTGCGCTATGCCTGCACCGAGTTGGGAGCCAAAGGCATGGTTGCCGGTGGCGCCAACTTTGGTGGCCTGGAGTTCGACTCGCCGGAACTCGACGTGGTCTGGAGAACTCTCTGCGACCTCGACCTGCCGATGTTCATCCACGGCTACAACCAGTCGGTCACCTGGGGCAAGAACGCCAATGACGACCGCTATGAAACGACTGCCATCGTCGGCATGCAGTACGACGAGAGCCGCTGCTTCTGGAACCTGATCTGCGGTGGCGTGCTCGACCGTTTCCCTAATCTGAAGGTGTACATCACCCACGGTGGCGGTTATGTGCCGTACCAGTTGGGACGCCTGGCCAAGACCAACGAAAACCTCGACGTCAAATTCAACAAGAAGCCGCTGCTGGAATACATGAAGAACTTCTACTTTGATGTCGAGCTGCATGAAGTGCCGATGCGCCAGGCCCTGGTCGACATCATTGGCGCCGACCATGTGCTGTACGGCAGCAACTTCGGTGGTAGCGATGCGGTGCGTCACGACCTGACCGACGGGCTGCGTCTGTCGGATTCCGACCTGCGCAAGATCCGCTATGAAAATGCCTGCCGCCTGCTGCACCTGGATCCCGCCAAGTTGGGCAAGGTAGGTGCCTGATGAAGCTGGCGCGTTGTGAATATTTCGCGTCCGGCGTGTTCTGGGCCGTGGTGGATGTTGCGCAGAACGAAGTGACGCCGATTTCCGGTGAGTTCAAGGATTGGGCGCCGGCGGTGGCTGCAGGACGCGGGATCAGCTCGGTGCGCATTGCCGGCCCTGCGTTGCCGCTGTCCAAGGTGCGCTTGCTGCCGCCGATCGAGCCGGTCAATCGCGTAGTGGTCGCGGGCGCCAATTACGCCAAGCACTTGGTGGAGTTCGGCTTGGGGGCACCGGCTCAGCCGGTGGCCTTTCTCAAGGCCTACGGCGCACTGATCGGCGCCCATGATCCGATCCGTTTTCCGCCACTGACCGAAGAGCTCGATCACGAAGTGGAATTGGTGGCGGTGATCGGCACCCATGAAATCGATCTGGAAGACCCGCTGGCCTGCGTGCTGGGTTACACCGTTGGCAATGATGTCAGTGCCCGCGACCTGCAGCGCAGCGGTGCGGCCGGGATCGGCATGGATTTATTCGCGGCCAAGAGCCAGGACCAGACCACGGGCCTCGGCCCCTGGATCGTCACCAAGGACGAGTTCCCTGAGGGCTCGCCCAAGCTGCGCCTGACGCTGAAGGTCAATGGCGAAACGCGCCAGGACGGCTCGACCGCCGAAATGACGTGGGATGTAGGCCAGTTGATTCGCTTTGTGCAGCAGCGCTCCAGCTTTGCCTGTGGCGACGTGCTGTTCACGGGTTCACCCGCAGGCGTCGGCATGGGCACCGGGTTGTTTCTTAAAGAGGGCGATGTGGTGGAGGCCAGTGTCGAAGGCATTGGCACGTTACGTAATGTTGTCGGGCGAAAAATCCACGCTTAATCGAGAGACAAAAATGAACGCCAAACAAGAAAAAATAGTGGTCGTCGGTGCCGGTTTGATGGGAACCGGTATCGCACACGCGTTCGCCAGTTCGGGTTTTACAACGCTGCTGGTCGACACCAATGCCGCCTCGTTGACCCAGGCCCGAGCGAGTATCGAAAAAATCCTCAGCGACGGCGTGCGCCTGGGCAAGGTCAGCGAAGAGCAAGCCAAGGCTTCTCTGGCGAACCTGCTGACCGGCGGCGACTTGAGTGAAGCCGCCGCCGGCGCAAACTGGCTGGTGGAGACGGTCTCCGAGCAACTGGCGGTAAAGAAGGCGGTGATCGGCCTGGCGGCACCGCTGCTGGCGCCGGATGCAATCATTGCAACCAACACCTCGGCGCTCAGCGTCACCGAGATTGCCGCCTCAATACCGGGCGCCGAACGGGTGATCGGCATGCATTTCTTCAACCCCGTGCACAAGATGAAGCTCATCGAGCTGGTACGTGGCCTGGCGACCAGCGATGAGGTGGTGGCCCGCACGCGCACCCTGTGCGATCAGTTGGGCAAAACATCGATTGTGGTCAATGAGTCCCCGGGGCTCACCACCAGCCGTATGTCGGCCCTGCTGGGCAATGAGGCGATGTGGATGCTGCAGGAAGGCACCGCCACCGCCGAAGACATCGACACCGCGCTGCGCCTTGGCTTCAACCATCCCATGGGGCCGCTGGAGTTGGGCGACCTGACGGGCTGGGACACGCGGTTGTCAGTGCTGCGCTACTTGCACCAGACCCTCGGGGAGAAATTCAGGCCGTGCCCACTGATCATCAAAATGGTCGCGGCCGGGCGCCTGGGGCGCAAGACCGGGCACGGGGTTTACCGCTACGAAGAAGGTAAGCCGGTCGCGGGTTCCGGGCTCAAGGCGAGTGCGCTATGAACGACATCGTGATTGTGGATGCGGTGCGCACGCCTATCGGCCGGTTTCGCGGCGGCCTGGCGGGGGTGCGTGCCGATCACCTCGGTGCGTGGGTGATCGACCAGTTGCTCAAGCGCAATGATCTGTCACCGACGTGCGTCGACGACGTGATTTTTGGCTGTGTCACGCAAATTGGCGAGCAATCGGCCAACATTGCCCGTACCGCGTTGCTTGGGGCTGGGTGGCCGGTGACCATTCCAGGGCTGACCATTGACCGCAAATGCGGCTCCGGTGAAGTCGCAGTGCACCTGGCGGCCGGTATGATTGCCGCAGGCTCTGCCGACATCGTGGTGGCGGGCGGCGCGGAAAACATGAGCCGCGTGCCCATGGGCAGTAACCGCGAGATCCACGGCGAGGCATTCGGTTGGATGGCAGCGCAGCACTATGAACCGACCAGCCAGGGCGAGGCCGCCGAGCGCATTGCCGACAAGTGGGCGCTGAGCCGCGAAGCGCTGGATGCGTTTGCCTTGGCCAGCCAGCAGCGCGCGGCCGCCGCGAGCGATGCCGGCCATTTCGATAACGAAATCGTCGGCGTACCTGTCGAGGCATTGCGGGAAAAGGCGCTGGAGGAGCCTGCCACGACGCTAAGTCGCGACGAGACCATTCGTCGTGATACTTCGCTGGAAAAACTCGCGACTCTCAAGACCAGCTTTCGCCCGGAAAGCGGGCGTATCACCGCCGGCAATTCGTCGCAGATCAGCGACGGCGCCGCGGCCCTGCTGATCATGGGGGCCGATACTGCGCGTCAGCTCGGGCTCAAGACACGGGCGCGCATCGTGGCCTTCACCACGGTGGGCTCGGACCCGACGCTGATGCTCACCGGGCCCATCGCCGCGACCCACAAGGTGCTCGCCAAGGCCGGGTTGAGTCTTGCGGATATCGACCTGTTCGAAGTCAATGAGGCGTTCGCCTCGGTGCCGCTGGCCTGGATGCAGGAAACAGGTGTGCCCCACAGCAAGCTCAACGTCAATGGCGGCGCGATTGCCCTTGGTCACCCATTGGGCGCCAGTGGCGCGAGGTTGATGACCACCTTGCTCAACGAACTTGAGCGACGTGGCGCGCGTTACGGTTTGCAAGCGATCTGCTGCGCCGGTGGCATGGGTACCGCCACCATTATCGAACGGCTCGACTGAGGTGGCGCGCCTGCCGCTGATTACGTTGGAGGCGATGCCGGCTGCGTTGCAGGAGGCGGTCGCGCGCGGCCGGCAAAGCCGCATGCTCAGCGCCATCACCCCGGTGCAAGTCTGGGCTCACCGGCCTCGGGCAGCCCTGGCCTGGCTGGGGTTGATGGAGGCCCTGCACAGTGAAAGCCTGCTGGATGAGCGCTTGCGGGAACTGGTGCGGCTGAAGATTGCCAGCATCACCACCTGTCAGGCCTGCCGGCTGGCGCGCAAGTCCGACAG
Organism: Pseudomonas sp. 32A; assembly: GCF_052682255.1. Taxonomy (NCBI): domain Bacteria; kingdom Pseudomonadati; phylum Pseudomonadota; class Gammaproteobacteria; order Pseudomonadales; family Pseudomonadaceae; genus Pseudomonas; species Pseudomonas sp. 32A. The sequence continues at coordinate 2,543,360 of NZ_JBQYLY010000001.1, forward strand.
CGTTACCGAGCAGGACATTGTTTGCATGAACTCGGACAGCGCGCACTTCACACCCGCTGAACAGGCGGCACTTGCCTACGCCGAGCTGTTCGCCGGTGACTACCTGGCTATCGACGATACGCATTTTGCCCAACTGGCTATCTTCTTCTCGCCGGAGCAGGTGGTGGAGCTGGGTATGTTCTGTGCGTTGATGTTGGCAGGCGGACGTATGACCGTCGTTCAACAAGCTTACTGATTGCATTTGGATGTGAAACTGATCAATTATCGAAAAAGCGTCCATATATTCGCGCGCAGTCCGGCTGCCGTCGCCTGATAGCGACCTGACTGCGATCAGCCTCAAACAATAACGACAAAAATGACGGAGATGCTCATGTCCACACCTGCACAGAGTGACCTGACCAAGGCATTCAACGATGTCGCCAGTAATTACCGGGGTACCAGCGACATTGACCTGCACGCGACTTACCGCGACATGCGCGCAAACTCCCCGGTGCTCCAGGACAACTTCATGGCGCGTTTGGGTGTGCCGACGATTGCCGGTCTGGACGCCAGTCGGCCCACCTTTACCTTGTTCAAATACGACGACGTCATGGCCGTGATGCGCGATGCCGGGACGTTCACCAGCGGGTTTATTGCCGAGGGCCTGGGCGCATTCTTTGATGGTTTGATCCTTACCGCGATGGACGGTGATGCCCACAAGAATGTCCGCAACCTGCTGCAACCGGTGTTCATGCCAGAGACGGTCAACCGCTGGAAAGAAACCAAGATCGACCGCGTCATTCGTGAGGAATACCTCAAGCCCATGGTGCCGGCCAAGGGCGCCGACCTGATGGACTTCGCGCTGTATTTCCCGATCCGCGTGATCTATTCGCTGATCGGCTTTCCCGAAGACCGCCCTGAACAGATCGAGCAGTACGCCGCCTGGGCATTGGCCATTCTCGCCGGCCCCCAGGTCGACCCGGAAAAGGCCGCCGCCGCACGCGGTGCCGCGATGGAAGCGGCCAAGGCGCTTTACGATGTGGTCAAGACGGTGGTGGCTGAGCGCCGCGCCAACGGCGCCACCGGCGATGATTTGATCAGTCGCCTGATCAATGCCGAGTACCAGGGCCGGTCCCTGGACGATCACGAAATCGCCACGTTCGTGCGCTCGTTGTTGCCAGCTGCCAGCGAAACCACGACGCGCACCTTTGGCACCTTGATGTCGTTGCTGTTGCAGCACCCGGATGTGCTGGAGCGCGTACGCAACGATCGCAGCCTGGTCAACAAAGCCATCGATGAAGCGGTGCGGTTTGAGCCGGTGGCCACGTTCAAGGTACGCCAGGCCGCCAAGGACCTGGAGATTCGCGGTGTGGCGATTCCCAAGGGCGCCATGGTGCAGTGCATCGTAACCTCGGCGAACCGCGACGAAGACGCCTTTGAACGAGCTGATACCTTCGATATCGATCGCAAGGCCAAGCCCTCGTTTGGCTTCGGTTTTGGCCCGCACATGTGCATCGGGCAGTTTGTGGCCAAGACGGAGATCAACTGCGCGCTAAATGCCATTCTTGACTTGATGCCGAACATTCGCCTTGACCCGTCCAAGCCTGGGCCGCAGATCGTGGGGGCGCAGTTGCGCGGGCCGCATTATCTGCATGTGTTGTGGGATTGACCGACGTACACCGGATCATACTGTGGTAGCTGGCTTGCCCGCGAAAGCGGCCTCTAGGTCGACCGGGATGTGACTGATGCCCCGCGACCCACCTGTGGGAGCGGGCTTGCTCGCGAAAGCGGTCTTACAGGCGAGCAGGTCACTTGCCGGGTGTAAACCGTATCAAAAGGTGGGAGCTGGCTTGCCTGCGATGGCTGTGTGTTGGGCGCCAGAGCTATCGGTCGGAGTACATATCCGTTTCTGCGGTAATGGCCTCTTTTGGTTCCGCCCTTACGGCGGGTCACTTTTGGCAACCGCCCGGAATGCCGGCCCAGCCAAAAGTAACCAAAAGGTCTTCGCCCCACCACTCGGTACCTCGGCCAGCGTGGTTGACGGGGCGCTCTAGATCAAAATCAAGAGCCAGCCAAACGCTTGAAAAACTGCATTAAATGAACACAATTAAAAAAAGTGTTTAATTAATGCAGATCCTGCTCTATCATTCAGGCACAACAACAAGCCCGAATGCGAAGGGGAAAAACAATGAAAGTTGAAGATCTGATTCTCGTCAGCGTCGATGATCACGCGATTGAGCCGCCGAATGCCTTTGCCCGTCACATGCCTGCGCGCTTCAAGGGGCGTGAGCCTCATGTGGTCAAGAAGGGCGACCGTGATGTGTGGGTGTTCGAAGAGCAGGCCACCGGTTACATGGGGTTGAACTCTGTGGTTGGCCGGCCGAAAGAGGAATACGGCATGGAGCCGCTGGGCTACGACCAGATGCGTCGTGGTACCTGGAATATCAAGGACCGCGTCGACGACATGAACGCCAACGGCGTGCTCGGCTCATTGTGCTTTCCTACCTTCCCGGGCTTTGCCGGGCAGCGTTTCCAGGTGCATGCCGACCGCGATGTGTCCCTGGCCGCGATCCAGGCGTACAACGACTGGCACTTGCACGACTGGTGCAATGCCGCACCGGGGCGTTTTATCCCGTTGATGATCGTGCCGTGGTGGGACATGAAAGCCGCCGCTGCCGAAGTCGAGCGTCTGGCCAGGCAGGGCGTGCATGCACTGTCGCTGTCGGATAACCCGGCGATTCACGGTTACCCGTCGATCCACAGCGATTACTGGGACCCGTTGTGGAAAGCCTGCAGCGATAACAAGGTGGTTATTTGCTGCCACATCGGCACCGGCGTCAAAGCCAATCACGCCTCGGACATGTCACCGATCGACGCCTGGATCACCTCGATGCCGATCTCCATCGCCAACTCGGCGGCGGACTGGATCTGGGCGCCGATGTGGAAGAAATTCCCCGATCTGCGCATGGCACTCTCCGAAGGCGGCATCGGTTGGATTCCATACTTGCTGGAGCGTGCGGACTTCACGCACCGCCACCACAACGCATGGACCAACTCCAACTTCGGCGGGAAGATGCCCAGCGACATCTTCAACAAACATTTCGTCACCTGCTTTATCGAAGACAATTTCGGTCTGCAGAACCTCAAATACTTGAACACCGAGATGGTCACCTGGGAAAGCGACTACCCGCACTCCGACTGCACCTGGCCGAACTCGCCTGAAACCGCGTGGGAAGGCTTGCAGCACTTGGATAAAGAGATGATCGACAAGATCACCCACTTGAACGCGATGCGCGAGTTCTCCTACGACCCGTTCTCGATCCATAAGCGCGAAGACTGCACGGTCGCCGCGCTGCGGGCCAAGGCGACTCACGTCAGCATCGAACCGGCCCTGGGCCTGGGCGGTGCCGACCACGGTCGGCAAGACAACAAGCCGGTGACATCCGGCGACATCAACGCGATGTTCGCCGAAGCTGACGCGCAAACCGCGTTGTAAGTTGCCGCTGCTCCCACCGTCGCCCACCAAGGGCGGCAGTGGGGCGGTAGAGGTTCCGTGGTCGCCTCGTTCGAGGCGGTCGCGCTCGTGTTCAGCGTAAGAGAACGCATATGCCCATCAGCCAATTTTCCTACAGTAGTATTCCTGCCGAAGCCGAGGCGCTTCGCGCAAGCGTCCGCGCCTTTATTCATACGCACCTGGCCGAATACCCGAATACCTTGCGGGCGGAATCCTGGATGGGGTTCGACGCGGCTTTCAGTCAAAAACTCGGAGCCCAGGGCTGGGTTGGCATGGCCTTGCCAAAGGCATATGGCGGGGCGGCGGCCGGGCCCTTTGCCCGCTACGTGATCATCGAGGAGCTGCTGGCGGCCGGGGCTCCGGTTTCGGCGCACTGGATTGCCGATCGGCAAAGCGGTCCGTTGATCAATCGCTTCGGTACCGAGGCGCAAAAACAGCATTACCTGCCGGCTATCTGTCGCGGCGAAAGCTACTTCTGTATCGGCATGAGCGAGCCCAATTCGGGGTCGGACCTGGCGTCGATCAAAAGCAGCGCGGTGCGTGACGGCGACAGCTGGGTGCTCAATGGGCAGAAGGTCTGGACGACCAACGCTCACCATTCGCACTACATGATCGCTCTATTGCGCACCGGGGAAAAACAGGCGGCGCGCCACGAGGGCATGTCGCAATTTATTGTCGACCTGAGCCTGCCGGGCATCACGATCCGGCCGATCCGTGACTTGGCTGGCGGTGAGCATTTCAATGAAGTGTTCTTCGACAACGTGCGCTTGCCGGTGGATGCCCTGATCGGCAGCGAGGGCAAAGGCTGGGACCAGGTCACCGCCGAGTTGGCCTTCGAACGCAGCGGCCCGGAGCGTTTTCTCAGTTGCATCGCGCTGTTGAAAACCCTGATCGATGCGGTGGGCAACCATCCCGACGCCTTGCAGTCGCGGGAGATCGGCCGAATGTCGGCCAAGCTGTTGACCCTGCGCAATATGTCGCTTTCGGTCACTGCCCAACTGGCGGCGGGGGCGCAACCGACGTGGGCGGCCTCCTGCGTCAAGGACCTGGGGAATGCCTTCGAGCAGGAAATCCCCGAAGTGGCCCAGTTGCTGTTGGAAACCGAACCGCGCCAGGACGGTGGGAGTGAACACGCGCGAGTGCTGGCCTACCTGACACAAATGGCGCCGTCATTCTCATTGCGCGGCGGCACGCGTGAAATTCTGCGGGGCATCATTGCCCGTGGCTTGGGGTTGCGATAATGCGCGAACTATTTGAATCGACAATTGAACGCCTGTTGGCCGACCTGGCGACGCCCAGTTATGTGATGGCGTGTGACGGCGGCGAATGGCCTACGGCGTTGTGGCAAGCCCTGGACGAATCCGGCTTTACCTTGGCCGGCGTCAGCGAGGCGCTCGGTGGCGCCGGTGCCAGCTGGTCCGATATGTACGTGCTGGTACGTGCGGCCGGGCGTCATAGCGTGCCGGCGCCACTGGCTGAAGCCCTGCTTGGCAACTGGCTGTTGAGCGAGGCCGGGTTGGAAGGGGTCGCGGGGAGCTTGAGCATCGCGGCCGACACCGATTTGCTGCTCGACGATGATCGGGTATTCGGCTCGGCGTACGCGGTGCCGTGGGGCCGTCAGGTTGAAGCGCTGGTGGCGGTGGCGACCCAGTCGTCGTCCGGCAAGCCGAGCGTGGTGCTGTTGAAGCGCAGCGATGCCAGCGAGTTGACGCTCAGCTTGAATATCGCCGGTGAGCCCCGCGACGACCTGGGCTTTACCGGTGCCCAGGTGCTGGCGCAGGCAGCCTTGCCTGAGAGTTTTGCCGGCAACGTACTTGAACTGGGCGCCGCCATGCTGCGTTCGGCGCAGATTGCCGGGGCGCTGCACGGCTTGCTGGACATGACCGCCAACTATGCCCGCGAGCGCCAGCAGTTTGGCAAGGCGATTGGGTCGTTCCAGGCTATCCAGCAGCAACTGGCGGTGTTTGCCGAACAGGCCGCTGCTGCCGGGATTGCTGCCGAAGCGGCGTTTGCCGAATCAGGCGACGGGCTGGCCGAATTGACTATCGCTGCAGCGAAGATCAGTACCGCCGAGGCGGCCGGCATAGGCGCCGGCTTTGCTCACTCCGTGCACGGCGCCATCGGTTTTACCGAGGAATACCCTTTGCACTTGCTGACCCGCCGGCTATGGGCGTGGCGCAGCGAGGCAGGCTCGGCCAGCCTCTGGAGTCAACGTCTGGGCCAGCGCATCTGCCAGGGTGGCAGCGATGGGTTCTGGCCGTTGCTGACCGACCATGGCAGGCAACCCTTGTGCCCATCCGGGAGTGATGCATCATGAAGCCGTTTCTGCAGATCGAGCGCGACGGCGGCATTGTCACCGTGCGCATGGACCATCCCGACACCCGCAATGCCTTGACGACCCCCGAGCAGATCCAGGAGTTCGTCGAGCTGTGCAGCCAATTGCGCCGCGACCAATCGGCGCGGGTGATGATTCTTACCGGCAATGGCAGCGCTTTCTGCGCCGGTGGCAACGTCAAGGATATGCATGAGCGCGGCGGGATTTTCGCCGGCTCACCCTATGAACTGCGCAATACCTACCGCGATGGGATTCAGCGCATACCCCTGGCGATCTACGAGCTGGATATCCCCGTGATTGCGGCCGTGAACGGTCCGGCAATCGGCGCCGGCCTTGACCTGGCGTGCATGTGCGACATTCGCCTGGCTTCGACCTCGGCGGTGTTTGCCGAGAGTTTCGTGCGCTTGGGGATCGTTCCGGGAGACGGCGGCGCCTGGTTGCTGCCGCGGATCATCGGCATTCCCAAGGCCAGCCTGATGTCGTTCACCGGCGACGCCATCAATGCCGTCAAGGCCCAGGAATGGGGGCTGGTGGAGCAAGTGTGCACGCACCAGACCTTGATGGCCGAAGCGCGCTCGCTCGCCGAACGGATTGCCAGCAACCCGGGGCATTCGTTGCGCTTGTGCAAACGCCTGCTCCGCGAAGGCCAGCATATGCGCCTGGACTCCTTGCTGGAGCTGTCGGCCGCGTACCAATCGCTGGCTCATCACACCGAAGACCATCACGAAGCCGTGTCGGCGTTTGTCGAAAAACGCGCACCCGACTACCGCGACCGTTGATGGCTTATCGACCCAATTCTGGAGACTGACAATGCGCAGTGTTTTTCGCGAAGACCACAGCATGTTCCGCGACCAAGCCCGTCGGTTTGTCGATCGCGAGATCGTGCCCTACCTGCATGAATGGGAAAAGGCCGGCATCGTTCCCAAGGAAGTCTGGCTCAAGGCTGGGGAAACCGGGCTGTTGTGCTCCACAGTGCCTGAGGAATATGGCGGCCCCGGTGGCGATTTTGGCCACAGCGCCGTGATGATCGAGGAGCTGGCGCGTGCCAACGCCACGGCAGTGGGTTTTACCACTCACTCGGAAATCGTCGCGCCGTACATCGTTGCCTACGGCACCGAAGAACAGAAGCAGCGTTGGTTGCCGAAAATGGTCAGTGGCGAGCTGATCGGCGTGATCGCCATGAGTGAGCCGGGAATCGGCAGTGACCTGCGCTCGATGCGCACCCTGGCGCGCGCCGACGGCGATGACTACATCGTTTCCGGGCAGAAGACCTTCATCACCAACGGCGGCAACGCCGGGTTGATGGTCACCGCCACCAAGCTTGACCTCAGCGCCAAGGAACTGACCCTGATCTGTATCGAGGAGGACCGTCCAGGCTTCGCCAAGGGGCGCCTGCTGGAAAAGATCGGCCTCAAGGGCCAGGACACCGCCGAGCTGTTTTTCGATGAGGTGCGCGTACCCGCAGCCAACCGCCTGGGCGAGGAAGGGCAGGGCTTCAAATACCTGACTCACCAGTTGGCCTGGGAACGCTTGATCATTGCCATCCGGGCCGCGCAGTCGATCGACACGTTGCTCTCGGAAACCATCGAGTACACCCGTGAGCGCAAGGTATTCGGCAAGCCGGTGCTGGACTTCCAGAACACCCGCTTCAAGCTGGCCGAGGCCAAGGCGCAATTCACCATGTTGCGTGTGTTTGTCGATGATTGCCTGGCCAAGGTCATGCGCGGCGAGCTGGCGCCGGATGTCGCGGCGATGGCCAAACTGCTGGGCTCGGAAATGCAGGGCAAGCTGCTCGACGAGTTTTTGCAACTGCACGGTGGGTACGGGTTCATGAGCGAGTACAAGATCAGCCGGGCGTGGGTGGATGCCCGTGTCGCGCGAATCTACGGCGGCACCTCGGAGATCATGAAGGAGATCATCGGGCGGACCCTGTGACACCAGATGATGCAGCCACCTTTTGAGGAACACCATTAATGAGCCTTTACCGACCTTTCGTGCTGCTGTGCCTGTGGTGCAGCGCGTTCATCAATGGGGCCCAAGCTGCGACGACGGATGTCTACGGTGGCGAAGCCCAGCGCGCCAATGCCTTGCTGGCCAAGGCCGTGGCCGATTACAAGACGCGGGGTGATGGTGCCCTCGCCGAGTTCAGTCGCCAGGGCGCCTATGTGGATGGTGAGCTATACATCTACGTGGTCGACACCGCCGGCGTAATGCTAGCCAGTGGCGGACCTTCAGCGTCATTGGTGGGCAAGCCCGTGGTCAGCGTGCTGGATGACGACCTCAAGGCCGCCTTCCAGCACGCTATTTCGCAACCGGCTGACGGTACGGTGCGCAGCGCCGAATACCGCTGGTGGAACTGGCAGCACGGCAAAGTGGAGCGCAAGCGTGTGTTCTACGAGCGTGTGGCCGATCGGGTGATCTCGGTGGGCTACTACATGCCCCGAGCCAGCGCTGAACAGGCCAGGCAGTTGCTGCAACGGATGACCGAACAACTGGCCAGCGACCCGGCCTCTACGCTGGATCGCATCAACAAACACGACAAGCAACTCACCGAAGATGATCTGTATGCCTTTGTGGTGGACCTGAAGACCCAACGCTTCGCCGCCCATGGCTTCTTGCCCAGGCTGGTGGGCACTGACTTCAAGTCGCTGCGTTCCACCGATGGCAAGCCCATTGGCGAAGCCATGCTTGAACTGATGCGCACTGAGGACAACGCCGAGATGACTTACTTGTGGCGTAACCCTATGACGGGTCAGAACGAGCTCAAACAGACCTTTCTACAACGAATTGATGGTTACGTGGTGGCGGTGGGTTGCTACACGATTGTGGGTCTGAAGGCCGGTGGTCGACAGTGATAGAATCCAATGCAGACATCGTGGGGCATTTTTAGCCTTTGATCCATCACCAGCGAGTTGGGCGGTAGGCAATAACCGTTAGGTACGATCATAGCTTGCGTGGCACTTCCATCAAGTTATACAAGATGCGGGTGATCGAAGTCCCAGACGTGGCGATCCGGAAGTAAATCATGTGCTACTCAATGCTGCGTCATCGGTAACAGAAGAGGGCGAGATCGTGCCGATTCAGAAACCTGTTCAGAGTTCACGTGCCCACTGCTGGGTGTACGCCTGTGCGACTCCCCAATGAGTACGAATCCATTTTTTTGGTTAAACCGATGCGGATATAGCATGAGAAGTCTTACCCGGCCTGACCCCGTGTGATTCGGCCGTAGCCACGTAAAAACGCCAGCACAAATAATGAGTACACAATTAAGGCCATCAGCGTAACGCTATACTTTGGAAATCTTGAGCTTTCAAACACTTGAAGGATGAGTTATGATCCCGTCCGCTGCGCCATATTTGCTTCCACTAAGGCCCACTGAACGCTTGGAAGTCACGGAAATAGCGCCCTTGAGCCGCTTTTTTCGTTTTCTGAATTCCACTGAATTCCACTGAATTCCACTGGAATCCATCTCCAGCCGCGGTTTTTAAGTACACATTTAAGTACACCGCTGGCACAGCCTTTTACGATTCCTTGCGCATCAATTTTCGTATTGGTTCGTCTACCGCTGGGTTGTATTCCCCTCCTTGATGCAAAAGGAGGTGTCTGATGGCTCTGACAGATACAGCGATCAAGCAAGCCAAGCCCGCCAGCAAGCCTTATACGTTAACGGATGGGGATGGCTTATCTCTGCAGGTGCCCAGGACGGGTTCAAAGCGCTGGCATTTCCGTTTCTATTGGCATGACAAGCAACTGCGTATTTCCCTTGGCATCTATCCCGACGTCAGTCTCAAGGAGGCTTGCCACCGGAGAGAGGCTGCACGTGCGCTGGTGGCCAACAATATCGATCCCCACTCACATCGTCGCGCCGAGCGCCAAAAAGCCTCTCACGCCGCCAACAACACGTTTGAAGCGGTTGCTGGTCGCTGGCTTGAGTTCCGAAGTAAAAAACTGACGAAAAGTAAGAAGGGCAGTGCAGGGCAAGCGAGCAAATACCTGAAGAAGGACATGCTGCCGTGTTTGGGCGATCTTCCGATCTCAGATATTTCTCGTGGTGACGTGCTGGAGCTCATTAGGCGAATTGAGCGCAGAGGTGCGCTGGTCTCTGCTCGAAAGGTACGGACCTGGCTCAACCAGATCTTTCGTTTTGCCATAGCGGAAGGGCTCGTTGATGTGAACCCAGCAGCAGATCTTGACATCGTTGCCGAGACGCCGCGGCCAGTTCTCCATAATCCCTTCCTCCAGGTAAATGAAATTTCAGGACTGCTCAGGACCCTCACCCACTACGGGTGTGCAGAAGCGACACGGCTTGGTATTCGTCTATTGTTGTTGACAGGGCTCCATACAGGAGAGCTGCGGGCGGCGACGCCAGACCAATTCGACCTCGACAAAGGGATCTGGTTGGTGCCCCCGGAGGGTGTCAAGCAACTCCGGAGCCGTGTTCGAACCCAGGGGGACGAGATCCCACCTTATGTGATTCCACTGTCTACCCAAGCAAATGCAATTGTGCAGCGGCTAATGCAGTTAAGGGCGCGCGGTGCGCGGTACCTACTGGTTCACCGATACGAACCGCAGGAAATGATCAGTGAAAATACCCTTAACACTGCGATTAGCCGGATGGGTTACAAAGGGAGGCTCACTGGTCATGGCGTCAGGGCCACCATCTCAACGGCGCTCAATGAGGTTGGCTTTGTAAAGGCGTGGATTGAGGCGCAGCTTTCACATGCTGATGCCAACCAAATACGGGCTGCATACAATCATGCAGAATACGTCGAGCCGAGACGTAGGATGATGCAATTCTGGGCGGATTATTAGATGCACTGGAGGTAGGCGTTCCGCTCCCTGAACCTGAAGCTTACATGTCGCAAATCGGACAACCTTCAACTGATTTTCTGAGCTTGAAGCGCGTAGCTGCAGATTAGCAGTCCTATTCGGGCTATGCGATCAAGTGTAGTGGTCAACTCATCCCGGACACGGTTTTAAGTTTTTCTTCCGTTTTCGCTGGGGCCAATCCATCGTTAAATTGATGAGGTCGGATCCAGTTGTAGTGATGCATCAGGTACTGGCTAATATCTCTCTGAGACTGGTGGCCGGTCATGTAGCCAGTGGTTGGTATTCACTCTGTTTTCAAGCTGCGAAAAACCCGCTCCATCGTCGCATTATCCCAGCAGTTTCCTCGGCGGCTCATACTCTGACGCATGCGATAACGCCACAGCCGCTGGCGAAAGTTGCGGCTGATCGTGGATCAGTCTCGATGGACTGCCAGTCCGGTCAGAAGCCGGTCATAAGTCTACTGGGGAAGACATTCGTGAGTGGCCTGCACGGCGATCCGCAACGACGCCTGGAACAGCCGCGATTCTGCGGCTGGGCCTTCCGAGATATTTGGGCGACTTCCAGGAGCGCAGGTTTGAATTGCTTCTTGTTTTAGACAACTCCAGCGACCGCTTTTGGCACGGTCTCAGCCTTCAATCTCCTTCAGCTTCGGATCGTCCGCGACCTGTTGCCCCGACAGCTTTAAGAAAATCACCGCGTAATGCGGATGCGAAGTAAAGTTGGCAAGTCGATTACAAGCGAGGAGCAATGGCGTTGCTATCTCGTAAGGTATTCCAATTGGCATTCCAATAAAAATCCAAACCAAATATTTATTATAATAATCAAAAATATAAAAGACCGATTCAAATTACCCGGCTCAAGCGAAAGCGACAGCAGCGGAGTGACTATACCGATCTGCACGATCTGCGACAGGGCCGAGAGGGTGTATATCTTGGTGAACGCAAACCAGCGTTGCTTGTCGGTGTACTCAATACTCAGATTTTGCATTCGTGAGCGACCGTGGACAACTACCACATGCGAATTCAATGACCAGGCAAGATCCTTTCGAAGTAATCTCTCTGGTCGGCAGGTAGCTTGAGTCCAGTTAGATCTGACCGTTTTTTTACGAACAAGATACCTGACAGCTCAGGATCTAACTGTTCCGCCAGAAATTTCTCAATCCGTTCGGAAACCTCGGCTCGCGTCCATTTCAACTGCGCCTCCTTGAAAAAAGCGCAGTACACGTCGTTCTCTACTCTAGTCCAACTGTCTTTAGGTCAAAATCGTCAACGGTCAACCCTGTTTCTTCTTCAACCTCTCGAATAAGCGACCTCTCCAACGCGACGGTTTCGTCTTCTAGCACGTCATCGTCATTCAATGTTCCAGAGGTATAATAGCTTATTCCGGCATTCGAAGTATGTGCGGCCATGGTGCCCAGAAGAAAGAAGCCATTGGACGTCTTGATAGCAGCGATCGGAAATCAGAGGTTTGCGCTCTTGCTTGGGTGATTGAGCTCGCGCCATGCCATGAATGCTGCATAGGACGTCCGGAGCAAGTTAACCTCGAGAGTGTCAAAGTTACCCGACATATCATTTGACATGAGCACCGGCCCGTTAAATATTTTAGGTACGCGCTCTGTCAAAAAGTTCCATATCCTAGATATATCAGATAGATGAGAAGATTCAAAATCCCACCGAACGTTTTTTTCAAGCTTCGCTAGCACCCGCGAGTGCTTTTGATAAATTGTCATAGCCGTTCCTCAAGAAAAAATTCTAACTACCTCTACAACAGCTTTTGCTCCTCCTCCGTCTCCACGTCAAAGTGCTGTCGCATCTCTCTCTGCATAAATGCGATCAGCGCACATATATCGCTTGCTTGTGCAGGACGTTTAGCCACAATAAACCCCGCGTGTTTGTCTGAGATTTCAGCGGTGCCGATGGAGTATCCTTTATGCCCGAGAGTCTCGATCATTTCCCCGACTTTGAGACCATGCGGTGGGCGTTTGAAAACACTCCCCGCATTCGGTTGCGATCTGGGATAACGCGCCCGCCTAAGCGCCAGATTTGATAGCCTGCTGGCACGTAAATACTTCCGATCAGCATTATGCAATCGAAAATACGCTCCCAACACCACGTACTCCTCGTTTTGAAACAAGGACGAACGGTACCCCCATCGGCACTCCGCATGGCTCAGTTCGATCACCTGCTGAGTGCGAATTGCATAAACTCGCACCCTTTGGGTCACCGTCGCGATCTCGTGCCCAAACGCCCCTGCGTTCATGACGGCCCCCTCCAACCGATCCAGGAATGTTTCCTAAATATTCAAATCCCCCCAAGCCGAACTCTTCGCGAGCTAGGGAAATTCTGAAAAAGACTTCCTGATTTGGCAAAATCCCCGAACACCAATCGCCGAGCTTTTCGATGATGAAGCAAATGACCTTCGCCGACGCCGAGTACGCCGGTAAGCGCACACAGACCCTCAAGGAACTGTTCCTGATCGAGATGGATCGGGTCGTGCCCTGGAAGGGGTTGATCGCCCTGATCGAACCTCATTACCCGAAGGGCGAAGGCGGCCGTCCAGCCTATCCGTTGATGGCGTTGCTACGGGTTCATCTCATGCAAAACTGGTTCGGTTACAGCGATCCAGCGATGGAAGAGGCGCTTTACGAAACGACGATCCTGCGCCAGTTCTCCGGACTGAGCCTGGAGCGAATCCCGGATAAAACCACCATCCTCAACTTCCGTCGCCTGCTGGAAAAGCACGAGTTGGCCACTGGTATTCTCGGCGCGATCAATGGCTATCTGGACGACCGTGGCTTGTCGCTGCGACAAGGCACCATCGTCGATGCCACGCTGATTCATGCGCCCAGCTCGACCAAGAACAAGGACGGCAGACGCGATCCGGAAATGCATCAGACGAAGAAGGGCAACCAGTATTACTTCGGCGCTAAAGCGCACATTGGGGTCGACGATGAGTCAGGGCTGGTGCACAGCGTGGTAGTCACTGCGGCCAACGTTGCGGACGTGACCCAGGTCGATAAACTGCTACATGGCGCCGAGAACGTGGTCTGCGCTGATGCGGGCTATACCGGTGTCAATAAGCGCGAAGAACATGCGGGACGCCAAGTCGTCTGGCAGGTTGTCGCCCGACGCAGCACCTACAAAAAACACGGCAAACGCAGCGTGTTGTACAAAGCGATACGCAAGATCGAGAGAGCCAAGGCTAAGGTTTGCTCCAAGGTTGAGCATCCATTTCGCGTGATCAAACGCCAGTTTGGCTATACGAAAGTGTGCTTTCGAGGCTTGGTGAAAAACACGGCTCAGATGGTGACGCTGTTCGCCCTGTCGAACCTGTGGATGGCACGTCGATATTTGCTCTCCAGCGCAGGAGAGGTGCGCCCTTAATAGGGCAAATGGTTGCTGCGAGGCGCTCGCAGCAACCAAAAAGCATGAAGTACGGGGCAGATTCGATCAATCTTGAACGGCGGCCGTTTTTTAAAGCCCCGATGGCTCGGTAGCCGGAAAATAGCGGTCTACTTCAGACCATCCCTAGTGAAAGCTCTGGCTCGGGAGTATCCGACATGCTCGGTGATCACTAGCAGTTTAATAAGTTGGTGTGCTGTTACGCGTGAAGAATATCACCGCCAATCTGGTCGGTCTTTTTCTGTCCTGCCAATGACTTTTATTGCGAGAGCGGTTTGGGTTTGGCAGAATTGAGAACCATTTCCATTAGTGATCCTCTCAATGGCAGCCCATCCCAGTGTCGCCTGCGTCAAGTTGACTGCTCGCCAAAGCCTGCTCCATCAGCTGTTCGGCGATCACCATGGGTGGTTGTTCGACCGGTTGCGGGCGCGATTGGGTTGCCCCAGCGACGCCGCGGACATGGCGTCGGAAACCTTCGCCCACGTGGTCGCACTGGACGATCCGCAGTCGATTCGCGAGCCTCGGGCGCTGTTGACGACCATCGCTAAGCGCTTGATGTACGCCAGTTGGCGCCGACGCGATCTGGAGCGTGCCTATCTGGAGACGTTGGCCGGCGAGCCTGAGCAGTTTGCCCCGTCAGCAGAGCAGCAAGCGCTCGCGATCGAAGCCCTGGTCGAGATTGATCGTTTGCTTGAGGGGCTATCGTCCCGAGCCCGGGCGGCGTTTTTGTACAGTCAGCTCGATGGCATGACTTACATCGAAATCGGCCGCGAGCTGGGGGTGTCAGCGCCGCGGGTTCATCAGTACGTGGTCCAGGGGCTGCGTGCCTGTTTCGAGGCGCGGCTATGACGGCTGCACCGCCTGCTGCTGTGGATGAAGCCATCGCCTGGATGGCCTATCAGCGTTCCGGGTTTTTCGATGCGCAGCAGCAACTGTCTTTCGAGCAGTGGCTTGCGGCCGACCGACACCATCAGGAGGCCTGGCAACAGTTGCAGCTTCGGTTGCAGGCAACGTTTGCCGGCGTTGACGGTGTGTCGGGCCGAATGTTGGCCAAGGACCGACCGGTTCGTCGTCGTGCCTTTCTGCGAGGGGCGTTGGGGCTATGCGGGTTGGCCGCTGGCAGTTATTGCCTGACCGGCCCGGGGTGGGGACTGGCGGGACTGCGCTCAGATTTGAGTACCGGCACCGCCCAGCGTGAACGCATCGCTCTGCCAGACGGTTCGTCTCTGCTGCTCAATGCGCAAAGTGCAGTGAACCTGCGTTTCGGGGCACATAAGCGCGATGTTGAATTGCTTGACGGCGGTGTGATTGCCGACGTGCGGGCCAGCGAGCGGGATGCCCTGCGGCTGTGTTCTCGCCTGGGGACTGCGAGCATGGCCGAAGGACGCTGCATGATGATGCTCTTGCCGGATGAGTCCCGTATCTGGGCTTTGAAGAAAGGCCTGCGGGTAACGCACATCAACGGCTCGGGTGCGACGTTGGCAGAGGGGCAGGGTGTACGGCTGACCGGCAGAGGCATCGAGCCGATCGGAAGGTCTGCGAACAGTGCCTCAGCCTGGTCGCAGGGCATGCTGGAGTCTCACGATCAGACGCTGGCGACGGTCATCGAGGCGTTGCGACCTTATCACCGGGGCGTGTTGACCATCAGCCCCGAAGCTGCGCGACTGAAAATCTCCGGCGTGTTCAGCCTCGATCAAAGTGAACAGGCGCTGGCTGCAATGGCTGATGTGTTGCCGCTGCGGATCGAGCATTTTCTGGGATTCTGGACCCGTGTGTCCCTGAGCTGAGGTCCGCCTGAAAATTGTTTCAATCGGCTCTTAATATTTTGCTGGCTCATCGCACAAGCAAGACAGTGCTGCGCCGTTTGCAGCTGTTCTGTCCTGACACCGGAGAGTCATTCGCCCATGCGTCCCCAGCTCCTTTGCCCTTTGGCCATTGCTGTCAGCATTGTCGTTGCGCCTATAAACATCATTTTTGCTGCAGAGCCGGTCAGCGCGGCCGGGCGCCAGATGTACGCCTTGCTCGCAGGTCCTCTGGAGGCGACGCTTATCACGATCGGTCAGCGCAGTGGTCGTCAGGTGGTGTTCCTGCCGGATGACGTCAGAGGGCGACAGGCCCATGGAGTTTCCTGCCAACTGACAGCAGAGCAGGCCGTCGAACAGGCACTGCAGGGCAGCGGACTGTCGATTTTGATCAGTGGCAGCGGAGCGCTGAGCGTGCAGCCGGAAACCGGTGCGCTGATGTTGGGTGTGTCGAACATCGATGCAGTGTCCGATCAGGAATCGGCTTACGGTCCGGTCTATGGCTATGTGGCCAAACGTGCCGCCAGTGCGACCAAGACCGACACGCCACTGATTGAGACGCCGCAATCGATTTCTGTAGTTACCCGCGCCGAAATGGACGACCGCAAGAGTGACACCCTGGCAGATGCCTTGGGCTACACGCCTGGGTTTGTAGGCCAGCCCAATGGTTTCAGTCGGGTGGCGGACGATTATACCTTGCGCGGTTTCAACGTTGGCTCCGGGACCGGCGGTATCCTGCTCGACGGCATGAAATTGCAGTCCAGCGTCTACGACGGCGGCATCGAGCCGTTCGGTCTGGAGCGCGCCGAAGTGCTCAAGGGCGCGTCGTCTGTGCTGTATGGCCAACTGTCGCCGGGAGGCATGATCAACGCTGTGAGCAAGCGGCCCACCGATATCCCGTTGCATCGGGTCAGCGTCGAATACGGTAGCCATGATCGCAAGCAGTACACCTTGGACCTGGCCGGCCCGCTGGATGAACAAGGTGAGTTCTCTTATCGGCTCGACGGTCTGTGGCGCGACGCTGACACGCAGGTAGACCACATTCGCGACGACAAGCGCTACATCGCTCCCTCTTTTACCTGGCAGCCGAACGACGATACCTCTCTCACTGTGCTCGCCAGCCACACCGAAGCACTCACCGGCCTGACGCCGCCGCTGACTTACGCCATGACCACCTACAGTCCAAACCCTGGACGAAAGATCGGGCGCGACGATTTTGTGGGCGAGCCCGGTTACGATCATTTCAACAGCCGCATCGATACCTTGGGCTACGTGTTCGAACACAGCTTTAGTGAAACGCTCAAAGTACGTCACGCCCTGCGCTACTACCAGTCCAGGGTGTCCTGGAACTACTTGTTACCGTTCAGCATGTCCGGTAACACGTTGAACCGCCGTTACAGCGAACGTGAAGAAACCTCCACCGGCTGGACCAGCGACAACAATGTTGAATGGAAGATCGACGCAGGCCGCTGGCGCCATACGCTACTGGCGGGTGTGGACTACTACCACAAGACCTACGACACCCATCGCCACATCAGCGCCACAGCAGCGCAACTTGCTCCCAGCCTGAACCTCTCGACCTTTACCTACACCGGTGTAGGGGCGAACACCGGACCCGAATCCGGGTGGGATATCCACAGCCGTCAGGTGGGTCTCTACCTTCAAGACCAGATCACCTTTGACGACCATTGGGTGTTCCTGTTGGGTGGCCGTCAGGACTGGGCAGAAAGCCATAATTATTCCTTCGTCAACGGCGCCCGTACGCCACGCAGCGATCAGAAACCTACCGGCCGTATCGCGCTGTTGTACCTGTTCGATAACGGCGTAGCGCCCTATGTCAGCTATAGCCAGTCGTTCCAGCCGGCCGATGTTGCCAACCCTGGCGTCGCGGGGACGTTCGACCCGATCGAAGGCGAGCAGTACGAGGTGGGCATTCGCTACCAGCCACCGGACAGCAACACGATGCTCAGCGCGGCGGTCTACGAGCTGACACAGACCAACGCGATCACCTACAACGCTCTGACCGCGCAGTACGAGCAGTATGGCAAAAGTCGCTCCAAGGGGCTGGAACTTGAAGCCAAGACCGACCTGACTGACACCGTGAGCATGACGGCCAGCTACAGCTATACCGACGCGCATGTCCTGGAAGATAACGTCGTCACCAACATTGGCAAACGCCTTGAAGGGGTGCCTTACCACAACGCCTCGCTCTGGACGGACTATCGTCTGGCTGCGTTCGGTCTGCCGCAGGTCAAGATCGGCGTGGGCGCGTTGTACACCGGTACCACCCGCACCACACCGACCATCACTGATCGCAAGATCCCGGCCTACACCCGCTTTGATGCACGAGTCAGCTATGACATCGGCGACCATTGGCAGTTGACTGCCAAGGCCCAGAACCTGACCAATGAGTCGTATCTGTCGTGCAATACCTCGTGCCGCTACGGCGACGAGCGCAGTGTCATCGGCTCTGTGAGCTACCAGTGGTAAGGCATGGCAAGCCCCAGCCGTCCGTTCGCTATAGGTTAGGGATATTCTCAAGAATCCTCGCAGCGGTGATAGGCGGGTACGCCGTCACCGCGCTGTTCACCGCCTGCCTGGCCATCGGGCTGCCCCTTGTCGTGTTACAGCCTCGCGGCGAGACCGTATTGGCGGCGACGTTGCCTGCCTGCCTGATTCTGTGCCTTGCAGCCATCTGGGTTTTCGCGGCACGCTCGGCCTTGCGCGCCTGGCTGGGGCTGCATGCCGCGACGTTGCTGCTCGGGGGTGGCTATGTGTGGTTGTCCGCCGTCTCCCAGCCTGGTAATACCTGATGAAAGAAGGATTACGTCAAAGCATGGCCTGGCTGCACACTTGGTCGGGGCTGGTTGTCGGCTGGCTGTTGCTGGCTATTTTCATGACCGGCACTGCCAGCTATTACCGCAGTGAGATTACCGCCTGGATGCACCCGGAAATTCGCCCCTCGGCGCCGATCAGCGAGGCCGCTTCACTCAAACAAGCGATGAATTGGTTGGAGCTGCGTGCGCCGGATGCCGCTTCCTGGCTGATTGACCTGCCCACGACGCGTCTGCCTGTGACTCAGGTTATGTGGCAAGGTGCAGGGGAGCGACGTTACAACAGCGAGTGGCTTGATCCAGCCTCCGCGCAGACACTAAACCCGCGCAAAACCTTTGGCGGAGACTTCTTTTACGGGTTTCATTTTCAGCTCAGCCTGCCGTCGCAGATCGGCCGCTGGATCGTTGGCGTTGCCAGCATGGCGATGCTCATCGCCATCGTCAGTGGCGTGATTATCCATCGGCGCATCTTCAAGGACTTCTTTACCTTCAGACCAGGCAAAGGCCAGCGCTCCTGGCTCGATGCGCACAATACGTTGAGTGTGTTAGCGCTGCCGTTCCATGCACTGATCACCTACACCGGGCTGATCACCTTAATGTTCGTGTATATCCCGTGGGGCGTCGATCTGGTCTATGGCCCTGATCGCGCAGCGTTCTTTCGTGACATTCGCGACTTCAGTCCGCCGCAGGTGCCGGCGCTCGGGAGGGCCGTTCTGGCCTCGCCAGAAACCCTCATTCAGCAAGCCCGGCAGCATTGGGGTCAAGAGCATATTGCTCGTGTGTCGATCGCTGCGCCGGGAGCCGTCAATGCCCGCGTCGAGCTGTTCAGGGACACTCTGGATCACGTCTCATCGCAGCCGCAACGTCTAGTGCTGGACGGCGTGGGTAGTGAGTGGGTCGGCACGAACCCATCAACGGGGCCCGTTAAGGCTTTCTATGGTGTGATGTACGGGCTGCACTTGGCGCATTTCGCCGATCCGCTGCTGCGTGTGTTGTTATTTCTCAGTGGGCTGGGCGGCTGCGCGATGATTGCCACAGGGCTGCAGCTGTGGGTGATCAAACGAAGAGGCAACGCAACGCGCAGGGTCTATCGCCATATTGAAGGCCTGAACATCGCGGCAATGCTCGGCCTGCCCACGGCTATGGCTGCGTTTCTCTGGGCCAACCGGCTACTGCCCGGCGAAATGCCCGTTCGGGATGTTCGTGAAATACAGGCCTTCTTCTGCACCTGGCTGCTAACGCTATTGCACGCTCAAATTCGGTCGATCCAACGTGCCTGGCGAGAGCAGACAATGCTGTGTGCGTTGACGTGTGGTGGGTTACCTGTGCTCGATATCCTTACAGGTCCCCATCCAATGAACGGGCTGAACCTGGTCTGCGGACTGCTTGGAATGAGTTTCGCGATTGTGGCCTGGCGGCTCTACCAACCTGTGCAGCAGTGCATACCGCAAACTCGTGCGCCGGGTTCAAGGGCCTCCCGACGCGAGAAGCATTCATGAGCCTGCTGACATGGAGCGCTTTGCTATACGCGGCCCTGACGGCTTTGTGCCTTTCGTTAAACAGGCACTACCGCGACGTCTTCAACAACCGACCGACATGGCCCGGCCAGCGGGCGTTGCGTTGGCTGGGATTCACTGGCGTTGCGGGATCGTTAATCTTTTGTATAGCGAGTGCGCCAGATGGCCGATCATGGGTCACGTGGTTCTGCACATTCGCGGTGTTGGGCTACACGATAAGCGTGGGGTTAGCTTATTTCCCGCGTTTCATTTCGCTGGCCGGCAAGGCAGCGGTGGCAGTGTTCTTAACGGCTGTGGCAATTGAGTTTTCTACTTGAGCGGTCTGACGGTGGTACTGACCGTCCGCTATCGACACAAAGCTAACAAGGCACCATCACTGCCTCGTTGATGTTGCGCAAGCTGGGCAGCTATCCACGCCAAAACAGCCTGGCCATGCCCTACGGGAGTTGGGCCGTATCGAGCGCACATTGTTTATTCTGGACTGGCTGCAAAGTGTCGACCTGCGCCGCCGTGTCAACGCCGGACTGAACAAAGGTGAAGCGCGCAATGCCTTGGTTCGTGCCGTGTTCTTCAACCGCCTGGGCGAAATCCGCGACCGCAGTTTCGAGCAACAACGCTCCCGGGCCAGCGGCCTCAATTTGGTGACGGCGGCAATCGTGCTGTGCAACACGATCTATCTGGAACGTGCCGCAAGGGCTTTGCGCGGCCACGGCCACGCTGTCGATGACATGCTGTTGCAATACCTGTCGCCGCTGGGCTCGGAGCACATCAACCTGACCGGCGATTACCTCTGGCGCAGCAGCGCCAAGATCGGCGCGGGCAAATTCAGGTCGCTACGACCGCTGCAACCGGCTTAGCGTACGATGTTTTCCGTTTTCTGAAGCGACCCCTACATCAAGGTCAAAGGTGCCTGGAAATACTTCTACACACTCTGTCGACAAGCACGGCCAAACCGTCGATTCTTTGCTGACCGCCAAACGCGATTAGGCGGTAGCCAAGTGCCTTTTCGACAAAGCTATGGAAACGAACGGTGAGCCCGGCAAGGTCGCGATGGACAGGCAGACTTCGATGCAATCGATGCTATAACATTGTCGAGCTAGACCATCGTGCATTCAAGCGAGTGACCAAGCCGATGCTCTGTTGCCGCTGACCGAAAACTGACCCAGTAGAGGCTCTTCTGCCGACTGAAAACTGACCCAGGTGTTCAACTGCTTCTGCTCACTTTTCTAGCAGGAGAACACAGGGTGGTCAGCATGGAAATGTTGGGAAAAATCCGGCGGATGTACTTCCGCGACAAGCTCTCGCTGCATCAGATAGCCAAGCGTACCGGGCTGTCGAGAAACACCATCCGAAAATGGGTCAGAGCGCCCGAAGCCACTCAGCCAGCGTACCAACGGTGCGCGACCTTCAGCAAACTCAGCCCTTTTCACGAGACCCTGGAGCAGGCGCTCAAGGCCGATTCGTTCCGGCCAAAACACAACCGCAGAAGCGCCAAAGCACTTTTTGAGCAGATTAAGGCCGAGGGTTATGACGGCGGCTATAGCCAGCTCACGGCGTTTGTACGCTCGTGGCGAGGTGAGCAAGGCAAGTCTTTACGCGCTTTTGTACCGCTGACGTTTGCGCTCGGTGAGGCCTTTCAATTCGACTGGAGCGAAGAAGGTCTGCTGATCGGCGGCCTGTTCCGGCGTATTCAGGTCTCTCATATGAAGCTGTGCGCCAGTCGCGCATTTTGGTTGGTTGCGTATCCCAGCCAAGGCCACGAGATGTTGTTCGATGCCCATACCCGCTCACTTGGCGCGTTAGATGGCGTGCCACGTCGCGGCATCTACGACAACATGAAAACGGCTGTCGACAAGGTTAACAAAGGCAAAGGCCGCACGGTCAACGCCCGGTTTTCCGTGATGTGCGCGCACTATCTGTTCGATCCGGACTTCTGCAACGTGGCCTCTGGCTGGGAGAAAGGCATCGTCGAAAAGAACGTGCAGGACAGCCGGAGACGAATCTGGCTCGATGCTCAAAATTGCATGTTCCATACCTTCGAGGAGCTGAATGTCTGGCTCGGCCAGCGTTGCCGGTCGCTCTGGAGCGAACTGGTGCATCCGCAGTACAACGGGCTGACGGTGGCTGAGATCTTGGAGCTGGAGCAGGTCGAAATGATGCCAATGCCGACGGCATTTGATGGCTACGTCGAGCGTACCGTGCGGGTCTCCAGCACCTGTCTGATCAGCGTGGCGCGAAATCGCTATTCAGTACCATATGAGCGAGCCGGCCAGTGGGTCAGCAGCCGTTTGTACCCTTCGCGGATCGTGGTCATTGCCGACGAAACGGTGATCGCCAGTCACGAGCGCCTCTTTGATCGAGATCAGGTCAGTTTTGACTGGCAGCACTACATCCACTCATCGAACGCAAGCCTGGTGCATTGCGCAACGGCGCGCCATTTGCTGATCTGCCAAAACCGTTACGGCTTCTCAAACGAGGACTAAGGCGTCACACCAACGGTGATCGAATCATGATGCAGGTACTGGCTGCTGTGCCAATTGCGGGTCTCGAACCAGTGCTGGTGGCGGTGGAGCTGGTACTTGAATCGGGAAGTCTGAGCGCCGATCACATCCTCAATGTCGTTGCCCGCCTGACCTCCACCGCACCACCTCCCTGTGTAGAAACCAGCCTGCAACTCAAAGTGGCGCCTGTTGCCAATACAGCACGCTACGACCGGCTCCGTACGACCGATGAGGAGAATCGCAATGCGTGATCTAATGACTGAACTCAGAGAACTGCGCCTGCACGGCATGGCCAGTGCTTGGGAAGAACTGGTCTCTCAAGGAACAGCGTCGACGGCTTCATCGAAATGGCTGCTGGAACATCTGCTTCAGCAGGAACATGCGGATCGCGCGTTGCGCTCGGTGAATCATCAGATGAACATGGCAAAACTCCCCATGCACCGTGATTTAGCTGGCTTTGACTTCAGCGCTTCCAGCGCTGATGCCCGGCTGGTCAGCGATCTATCCAGCTTAGCGTTCACTGAAACTGCGCAGAATGTCGTATTCATCGGCGGCCCTGGAACCGGGAAAACACACCTGGCCAGTGCCTTGGCTGTATCTGGAATCACGGCACACTACAAACGCGTGCGCTTCTTTTCCACGGTGGATCTGGTGAATCTGCTGGAGCGTGAGAAGTACGATGGCAAGGCAGGGCGAATCGCCCAGGCACTGCTGCGCACAGACCTGGTGATACCGGATGAACTCGGATATTTGCCCTTCAGCCAAAGCGGTGGCGCCCTGTTATTTCACCTGCTGTCCAAACTGTACGAACACACCAGCGTGGTCATCACCACCAACCTGAGCGTCTCGGAATGGTCGAGTGTGTTTGGGGACGCCAAGATGACCACCGCGTTGCTGGATCGGCTGACACACCACTGCTACATCGTCGAAACGGGCAACGAGTCCTACCGCCTACAACACAGCACCTTGGCCGCCCAGACAAAGATCAAGCCACGGGAACGAAAGCGCAAGGACGGAGATGATGTCGAGGACGATGAGCCATTTTAATCCGCACCATAAATGCCCTGCTGCATGCGGTGGGGCTTGATGCGTCTTCAATCGGAACACTGCTGCTAGGCTTATCCACAATTGCTGGGGCAAAAATCAGCAATCCGTCCTGGGTCAATTTTCAATCAGCGCCAACAACCTGGGTTTCCTCACCTACGAAACCTATCTCAATCTGGCGCTCGGCTCGCCGCGCCTGCTCAACCACCTCGGCCTCGTCGTGCTTGATGAGGGCCAGTTCATCACGGCCCCGAATCGAGGCATTACGGTCGAGTTGATTTTCGCGCTCCTACTGCGGGCACGTCAGCGCGGCATTGAGCCGCAACTGGTGATCTTGTCGGCGGTCATTGGCAACCTCAACAGCTTCGATCGCTGGCTCGACCTGCCCTTATTGATGTCCCGCGAGCGGCCTGTGCCTCTGGTTGAGGGCGTACTCGATCGGCGCGGGACGCTCCAGTTCATCGATGTAGACGGCACCACCAAGACCGAAGCCCTGTTGCCTGTGCATCGCATCGTGCAGCGTCGAGACAAACCCAGCTCGCAAGACGTGATCGTGCCGTTGATTCAACAACTGGTAGCACAGGGCGAGAAGTTGCTGGTCTTCCGCAACATGCGTGGTCCTGCACAGGGTTGCGCCAAATACTTGTCCAAGGAATTGGACCAGGGTCCTGCGACGACCGTCCTGGACGTGCTGCCGACTCAGGATCTGACCGGCGTCTCGCAGGATCTGCGAGAATGCCTAGCAGGTGGCACCGCGTTCCACAACACCAATCTGTTGCGCGCGGAGCGCGAAGCCGTCGAGAAAGGTTATCGCAACGCTGGCGGCGGTATCCATGCGCTTGTGGCCACCACAACGCTAGCTGCAGGTATCAACACGCCGGCATCGACGGTGATCCTGGCCGAGAACGAGTTCGTCGGTGAGGACGGCCGCCCATTCACCGTCGCCGAGTACAAGAACATGGCAGGACGGGCAGGACGGCTCCGATACAACGAGACCGGCAAGGCCATCATCCTTGCTGAAACGCCGATGGAACGCGCGCAACTGTTCCAGACGTACGTACTCGGCGTGCCTGAAGACGTGAAGTCATCCTTCCAGCAGCGCGACCTGCCGACCTGGACATTGCACTTGCTTAGTCAGGTTCGGAAAGTGCGAGCCACCGAAATTCCTGGCCTTCTGGTCAACAAGTTCGGCGGCTACTCTGCATCACGCGCAAACCCGCAATGGATCGCAATCGTGGAGCGTGAAGTCACTGCGTTGGTTGAGCGCCTGCAGCAGGCCGGGCTGGCCGAGCGCGAGGGCGAGTTGATCCACCTAACTTTGCTCGGACGCGCCTGCGGCGCTTCGTCCTTATCGTTTGAGTCGAGCCTGCGGTTGGTCGAGTTGATGAAGCAACTGAACGCCGCACAGACGTCCCCCACCCAGGTGCTGGCGATGGTGCAGGTCCTCAACGAAATGGATGCGATCTACACTCCGGTTATGAAGCGGGGACGGTCGGAGAGCGTGCGCGCCAATGATGGGGCGCAGCGTTATGGGCATGCGATGACACCGGCGCTGCAGCGATATTGCCAGGACGAGATTGAGTTCTGGTGCCGGTGCAAACGCGCGGCGCTCATGCACGACTGGATCAAGGGCACCCCTGTCGACGTGTTGGAGAGGCGGTTCTCAACCACGCCCTCCGGAGGCGCTGTCGGATACGGGAACATCATCGGAATCGCCGACGCAACCCGCTTTCACTTGCGCTCCACGCATCAAATCCTGTCGGCACTCTTCCCGGACCAACCCACGTTCCTGGCGGGACTCGACGAAGTCCTGCAACGACTCGAATTCGGCCTTCCGGCCGGTGCGCTGCCGCTCACAAACTTACCGCTCGGCCGGACCAGGGGGCAACACCTCGGGCTTTTCCACGCAGGATGCATGACACCGGAAGCCGTGAATGCCTTGAGCAGCGAGCGGCTGGAAGCCTGCATTGGTTCAGCTAGTGCGTCGCTACTTAGGCCACAAGCATGAACACCATGGTCCTCCAAAAAGAATAGAATTTTAGCTTGACCGACCTGACCCAGCCGGATGGCTCGCCAGTGAGAGGGCTGACGGCTGCCAAGCGAATGAAGCTGCCATGAGCTCGATACGCTCCGGCCTTTCTAACTGCTATGAAATCAACCATGAGTACACGTCACCAATACGCACGTGGGCCGGCTACTATGAGAGGCCGGCATTGTATCGTTGCTGGGTACACCACAGTCCCGCCGTCAACTGAGGGGGCGATGACGTAGATATTCGCGTTCACGAAGTTGAGACAAAAGACATGGCAGAGATAAGTGCTTTAGAGCGGCGCAAACTTGAAATGCTGTTTGGTATGGGTGATGGGTATGTCCTGAGCTTCTCGGATCGCACCTATGCAGAGTTTTTTCTCGACTTCCGTGTCGATATTGAGGCAGCTCAGTTTCGAGTAAGTGGTGATTCGAAGGCCAAGAGGATGCGTACCTTCTGGGGCATTGGGCAAAACCACACTGTTGGTAAAGTCCTCGAAGGGCTAATTTGCTACGGCCTCCAATTCAAATTGCTGAGAGACAGTAACTCAACGCTCGAAGATGACTGCCGTAGAATTGCTCAGCGACTCTTGAGTAACCAGCCTGTCGCTGACCTAGAGGCACTGACGGCGATTGCCGACGAGCGTGATTTCGAAGTGGTGGCCCAACATGTGCGTGAAGCCATCGAAAAAAACCAGCCGGAGGGCGCTTTAGATCGCTTGCACACATTCGTAAACAAGTTCATCCGGGTCACCTGTGAGCCTCATGGCATAACGGTCACGCGGGACAAACCGTTACACAGTGTGTTCGGTGAATATGCGAAAGCGCTACGCGTGAGTGGCCATCTTGAGTCGGCGATGACAGAGCGCATATTACGATCCAGCATCTCAGTTTTGGAGGCCTTCAATGATGTGCGCAATAACAAGAGCCTCGCGCATGACAATCCAATTCTGAACTACGACGAAAGCCTGCTGATCTTCAATCACGTGGCCTCATCCATCCGTTTCATCAAGGCGGTAGAAGTGAGAATAAAGGCAAAGGCCACTGTTCATAAAGCTGAAGATCCTTTCTGGGATGAGTCCATTTCATTTTGATCCCAGCCATAGGAAAACGACCCAGATATTTCAGCCTCGCTTCTGCAGGATAAGCGTTAAACCCCTCTAACCGCTGAAAACATCGCTTTTCAAGCAAGCACACATATCTTTCT
This sequence comes from Pseudomonas sp. 32A, assembly GCF_052682255.1. Classification (NCBI taxonomy): domain Bacteria; kingdom Pseudomonadati; phylum Pseudomonadota; class Gammaproteobacteria; order Pseudomonadales; family Pseudomonadaceae; genus Pseudomonas; species Pseudomonas sp. 32A. The sequence continues at coordinate 2,570,352 of NZ_JBQYLY010000001.1, forward strand.
CAAAGACAGCCACTAGTCACGAAAAACGATCATGGCACTCACGAAATTCGAGCACGGCGGGCTGCTGCAGCACAGATCGTTCGGCTGTACGATGTGCCCCAGATGGCCGCAGAGGTGCTCAAACAAGTCGGCTTAGCTAAGGTTGATTCAATACGCCGCTCACTCCATCCCCGGCGGATACCCGAACCGCGCCTTGTAAGCATGGGTGAAGTTGGCCGGGTCTGCGTAGCCGACACGGTACGCGACCTGCGCCACCTGCCATTTGCGTTCGCGCAACAGTTGGCGAGCCACCTCCATGCGACGGTCGCGCAGGTAGTTCAGCATTGACCTGCCGAACGCCTGCTTGAAGGCGCGGCGCAGCGTGGTTTCCCCAACACCTAGCATGTATGCGAGCTCAGGGCTGGACGGTGGCCGGGGGAGGTTGTCTTCGAGCAGTTGCCGGGCTTCGTGTGCCAGATCGCGCTGGGCACGGGTCTGGCCCTGGGGGCGGGTTTGCTGGCCGCCCAGGTGCACTGCCAGCTCCACCAGAACTGCCAGGGTCAGGCTTTCCTGATGCAGCCTGCCCAGTGCGCCGTGGTAGGGCGTCTGGTAGAGGCGCTCGAACAGCGAGCGCAGCGCCATGCAGCGGGGCAGTGGCGTGAAACGTACACCGTCCTGTTGCAGGCGCAGCAGCGGCAACAGTGTGGTGTCGCCTTCCTCAGCCTGTTCGTGAATGAACGATCCGGCGATGCGCAGCCCCGCCAGACGTGCGTGGCTACCGGCCGGCAGGATGTCCACCGCTTCCATTGGCTCGCTCAGGCCCAGGCTGACTGTTGCTTCCGTCGTGTAGCGATTAGGCGTGCGGCGGTCGATGCTATGGCTCCATCCTCCTTCGAGGACCTGCACAATGCACAGACTGTCGGGCAGCACCTTGTGGATGCGTAGCGGTTCGGTAAAGCGAAGGTCGCAGTCGAAATACTGCATTAATGGGCGCACGGTTCGCGCCTGATAGTACCCGCTGGCACTGCCGATGATCTCGCGCGCGGACGCGTCGAGGATATTTGACCGGCTCAAGGGCTGCGGGCCATCAAAGAACACTTCGGTGTCCCGATAAGGGGTCCAGCTCTGCATGGCTTTCAATACTGGCTAACAGCTATTTGACGTCAATCCGACAACGGGGTCACAGTATAGTGCAGGTGGTGATTTTTTAACCAGTGCCTGTGACCGGCGGCTATTCACTTGTGTGAGGCGGTCAGCAACCTTGACGATTCGGTGACTCTGGCTTATCAGGTACCCTCATTTCATTACCGAGGACACTGGCATGTTTCTGAGCACCTGCGTGCGCGCACTTACCGTTGGCGCGTTGCTGCTGACTTCCGCTTTCACCCTGGCCGACGACGCCCGCCCGGAAGTGGCCGACAAGGTCATGGCTTACCAAGGTGAGCAAGGCATGAAGGTATGGACGCTGCGCATCGGCGCCCGCGCTGCCAACGAGGCCCTGGTGCAAGTGGAAGGGGTGGACCATGACTGGAACCTGCGCATCCAGAAAATGAAAGTGGAAAAGACCGCCAAAGACACGCGCTACAGCACCGTGGTCAACGGCCAGAAGTTCGTGGCGTTGATCCTTCAAGATGGCTATGGCGAGCTGTACCTGCCTGACGAAAGCCAGGAGTTGAACGTGGGCTACAGCGAAGGGCTATCTTCACAGGGCGATGCCCAAGCGTTCCTCACCGACTACCTGAATCAGAAGTGATCATGTCCACCTCATCACGCAGGCTGCGGCTGCTGGCCTTTCTGTTTCTGGTCCCGTTGGGGCTGATGCTTTACGCACTGTTGCAAGACGGTCGCGTGCACTGGGCATTGAGCGACGAGCAGCAAATGCGCGACTGGATCGTGGCCGCAGAAAAAGACCCCGAGCATCTGCTGCCGGTGCACAAGAGCCTGACCGGCGGGTATGTGGGGGCCGAGTACATTGTGCCGCATATGCAGCAGGAGATCGCCCGCATCGTGCAGGACCACGGCTGGCTGACGCTACGCGGGTTACTCGCGCACCTGGCTGAGCTGTGTGCGCTGGCGGCCGCCCTGACCGGTCTGGCGCTGCTGGGTAACCTCAAGTACGACGCCCTGCGCTCTATGCGTTCGCAAGACTACATGCTGCAGCACCTGACACTGGCCTGGCAGCGGGTTACCCAACTGATCTTCCTTGATGTGGCGCTGCTAGTGGCAGGCATCAGCCTGTGCCTGCTCTACGAAATGGTCTGGGCCTACAGCAACTGGGACAGGGGCGGCGCCATGCCGCTGCTGTTCACCCTGCCGCTGTGGGTGGTGCTGGCAGGTGGCGTGCTGTTGCTGCGCAGCATCCGCAAGCGGCTGGCACCGCTGGAGGCACCTGCGCTAGGGTTGCTGGGGCGTGAATTGCCACGCGAGCATGCGCCGGGCCTGTGGCGTTGGGTGGACGACATTGCACGCACGGCCAATGCGCCCTCGCCGGATCATATCGTGGTGGGCGTTGATCGCTCCTGGTTCGTGACCAGCAGCCAGGTGTTCCTGCAATCAGCGCAAGCGCCGTTGCTTGGGCGCACGCTGTATATCCCGCTCACCTACGCCTCGGCCATGAGCCAGGACGAAGCAGGCGCTGTGGTGGGACATGAGCTGGGACACTTCGCGTCCGGCGACACGGAGAAGGGCTCGCAGCTGTCGTCGCTGTTCCATAGCGTGCATTCACGTATCCACACCATGCTCGAAGACAACGATAGCGACACCCTGCTGGCCGGTCCTGGCATCTGGGTGTCGCTGTACTTTCTTGAGCGATTCGATCAGGCCTTCCATCACTGGAGCCGCCGGCAGGAACTGGCCGCCGACGAAGTGGGCGCCAGGGTGGCCGGTGCCCGCACGTTCGCCAGCGCCTTGCTACGGGTGTGTGCCTTGTCCGAGCTGATCGACCTGCTGCTCGCCAGCCCGCAGACCCGCAACATTGTGCAGGCGCTCAACAGCCACATGGGGCAGCACGCGTTGCCGGTCAGCCCCCACACCCTCGAACACCGTGTCGAGCACCCCTTCGACACCCATCCGCCGACCTTGCAACGCGTACACAACCTCAAGGTGGCACTGGACGATGACTTGATACGTCAGGCGTCCCGTCCGGCCAGCGAGGCCGACAGCCAGTGGTTCAACCAATTGCTCGCAGACACGGAGCACGCCGCATGAGCAGCACGGAGACTCGACCCATGAATAAACCTTACCAACCTGGCAGCGCTGCCGACCTTGCTGCGTCGCTGACCGACGAATACAACCAGGCCACCCGCATCGAGGCCGAAGACGCCGCCGGCGACCTGCAAGCCTTCATCGACTCGGTGCCGGACAAGACCGAGTTCACCTCCTCACCCCGTGTCAAATACGTGTTGCCCATCGCCGCGCTGGTGATGGCACTGCTGGCCTTGGCGGTGCTGCGTGACATGGGTGGGTTGCATCGTCCGGGTGACAAGGGCGGCGTGGGTGCCCTGATCTTCTGCCTGGTCGGGGTTGCCGTACTGGTTGCCGCTACCTGGGCCAACCGCCACTCAGGCAAGTTTGTGTTCATGACTCTGGATCACCGTCATCTACGTGTGCACAACCTTCAGCAGCCCATCGATCTGCTGCAGGTGGGGCGTGTGAGCTACAAGAACGGCGGTTGGGTGGAATCGCTGATGCTCGAACTCGGCCCGGACTCCGGCGATAACGCGCACCAACGCAAGGTCAGCTTCCAGTTCTCCAAGGCCCTGTTTACGCGCACCGTGGCACGCCCAAGGTACGTATCATGTCCGTGGGCTATCGGGTCAACGGAAAACCGCTGCGCGATGACCAGCTCATGGGCGTGATGGAGAGCTACTTGAACGTGGCTCGCGCCGAGCAGGAACTGGCAGCGCTGCGTCAGCGTCAGGTGGGTTTCGTATGAAGTCCGCATTGATCGCCGCAGGGCTGGCGGCCGCTGCGGTGAGCTCTGCGCCATACGCAGCTGAGCACGTGCCGCTGTATCGTGAAATCAAGGACTGGGTGGTGGGATGCGACAACACACGTCAGTGCACAGCAGTGTCTGCGTCCGAGGACATGGAGATTGCGCAGTGGACGGTACGCATTACACGCAAGGCCGGTCCTGAAGGAAGGCCAAGGGTTGCTCTTTATACCCAACAGGACGTCAAAGGCCAGCCCCAACTGGACGGCAAACCGTTAAGGAGTGCACTGCAACAAGGCGATGCAGAATCAGGCGAGGATTGGTACGCCACCGGTGCCGCAGCGTTGACGCTGATCGACGAGTTACGCAATGGCAATCGCCTGACTGTAGCTGCGACACAGGGCGAGCAGGTAGCGTCGCTTGATGGAATCAGTGCTTCACTGTTGTTGATGGATGCAGTGCAAGAGCGAGTCGGCACACAGAGCGCTTTGATGCGTCGAGGCGACAAGCCTGACAGTGAAGTGCCGTCGGCGCCGGTCGCACCTATACTGCCGGAGTTCACGCCTGTTGGGCAACCGGATGATGCAGAACAAAAGCGGATCGGCGATGCGGTGATCGCTGCGACTCGTGATAGCTGGAAGCAAGACGTCGATGATATGAGCAAGGTCGAGGCCAGCGTTTACGCCCTGACCAAGGAAAAGGCGCTGGTTATCATCCAAACCTGGTGTGCAGCCTACAACTGCGCATATGCGCTGTACCAAGCACCGCGTGAGCATCCTGAGCAGGCCAGCCCTCTTGAAATGCAGGATTTTCCTGATGCCTTGGGCGATGAGCCAAACGGCGCTGTTGGTTACGATCCGGACACAGGAGAACTGTCGAGTTTTAACCGGGCAAGGGGCTTTGGTGACTGTGGCAGTGAGCAGTTCTGGCGCTTCGACGGTAAGCGGTTCCAGCCACTGTGGCTGTCTGGCATGGGGCGCTGCGCTGGCGTGGAGTCGCGTTATTGGCCCCGGATGTACCGGGCAGCAGATATCTGAAGCAAGCGCCAGTACAAGCTTGCTTTTGGTAGCCATTTTTCCTATCGGTTCGTTATGCGGAGTCGGTAGGCTACTAGCCTTCCTCGGCGATCCGGTCGGCCTCGGCGGTGTAGTAGCCTCGCTCCCAATGGTAGAAAAAGCTCCTTGGCTCTGATCGTGCGGGCCGGAGTCGTGAGTTGGCCTCGCATGCCAGCGTCATAGCCCACGTCGCGCCAAACCTCGGCTGTCGTGCCTGGGGTGACTTTCTATTCAAACGCTTCCGGTGCTGAAAGCGTACCGAGCGACGATTTCTGTGATTTCGATGATGCGCTTCAACTCGCACCCTGGGCGCGAGGCTTCATCGCACAGATGTGCCGAGCCAGGTCATTACATGCTCGTTATGCTTCATCCGACTTTCCTACTTCAACGTTTTGTTCAGACCGGCGCACAGGCCGTGAGCCTGATCGCCTGATCGTGCTAAATGTCGGAACGATCCAAAACCTGTCCGTTTGCATCCATGACTTGCCATACGCAGTCACCCGAAAAGATTTCGTCAACCAACAATTCAAGCATTCGGCCATCGTCGATTTACACGCTGAAACCCGCTTAAGCCTTATGCGTCGCCCTGTTCAATGTTCATTCACTTTTTCATAAAGGGTGCTGGAGCCTAGGCTAGCAGGGCTTAACCTGAGTGAACCGCGGACCGCGTGGGTCTTGGTTACCGGTTTATGTTCAGCAGCGAAGCGATGAATTAATCATTCAAATATTTGAGCAATACCGGATCGGCTATGGTTTGGACCGCCCCAACTGTTGATGTATCGCGAGCAATTATTGCGGTCATACTCTTTCAAAGCGTAGCGGGTGATGATGCCCGAGCTATCGGTGTAGAAGGTCAGATCGCAATAGCTGACCGCAGGTCGGTAGTAACCGCCACCGACTTCACCCATGACCATCTGGCCATTGCCGCCATAGCCTTGGGCCTCTTGGTGAGAGGCGTTGACGTAGCCACCATTGTCGCCAAAGCTCCAGTAGTATCCCGTTTCATTGCCAACCTTGAAAGAATCTGAAGGATCTCCATGCCATTTTTTCAGCAATAAATTGACGTTATAGCCTACCCAGGACTGAGCTATTTCGCGAGGTTCTTTATTGAACATCCCAACACAGCCGGAAAGCTGTAGCGTCATAGAAAAGACGCCAAGTATCAGGGCCCGTCGACTTGCGTGGTGCGATAACGATTTCACAGAGACTACTCTGTCTTCTTGATGGGTGAACATTCTAGCGGATGACCGCAACTAGTCATCCGGCTCAATTTCTTTAGAATCCAACTCAAAAGCACCGGCATCATCGGTGATGGCGATCATCTCTTGACCCGCGAAACAGGCGATTGAATCACTTCGGGACTATTCTCCCCGTAAACCTGTTGAGGTCGAGTCAGGGGAAATACATCTCCGTCTCTCACCACACGCGATCTGGCGCTGCGGCCGTACTTTTCCTTCCTACTTCTGTAGCTCTGCTTGACGGCTGTTGGCGCTGATTGAAAACTGACCCACCCTGCCGATTGAAAATTGACCCAGGACGGATTGCTGATTTCTGTCCCAGCAATTGTGGATAAGCTTAGCAGCAGTGTGCCGATTCAAGACGCATCAAGCCCCACCGCATGTATGCATGCAGCAGGGTATTTATGGTGCGGATCAAAATGGCTCATCGTCCTCGATATTATCTCCGTCCTTGCGCTTTCGTTCCCGTGACTTGATCTTTGTCTGGGCGGCCAAGGTGCTGTGTTGCAGGCGGTAGGACTCGTTGCCCGTTTCGACGATGTGGCAGTGGTGTGTCAGCCGATCCAGCAACGCGGTGGTCATCTTGGCGTCGCCAAACACACTCGACCATTCCGAGAAGCTCAGGTTGGTGGTGATGACCACGCTGGTGTGTTCGTACAGTTTGGACAGCAGGTGAAATAACAGGGCGCCACCGCTTTGGCTGAAGGGCAAATATCCGAGTTCATCCAGTATCACCAGGTCTGTGGCAGCAGTGCCTGGGCGATTCGCCCTGCCTTGCCATCGTACTTCTCACGCTCCAGCAGATTCACCAGATCCACCGTGGAAAAGAAGCGCACGCGTTTGTTGTGGGCCGTGATTCCGGATACAGCCAAGGCACTGGCCAGGTGTGTTTTCCCGGTTCCAGGGCCGCCGATGAACACGACATTCTGCGCGGTTTCAGTGAACGCTAAGCTGGATAGATCGCTGACCAGTCGGGCATCAGCGCTGGAAGCGCTGAAGTCAAAGCCAGCTAAGTCACGGTGCATGGGGAGTTTTGCCATGTTCATCTGATGATTCACCGAGCGCACCGCGCGATCCGCATGTTCCTGCTGAAGCAGATGTTCCAGCAGCCATTTCGATGAAGCCGTCGACGCTGTTCCTTGAGAAACCAGTTCCTCCCAAGCACTGGCCATGCCGTGCAGGCGAAGTTCTTTGAGTTCAGTCATTAGGTCACGCATTGCGATTCTCCTCATCGGTCGCACGGAGCTGGTCGTAGCGTGCCGTATTGGCAACAGGCGCGACCTTGAGTTGCAGGCTGGTTTCTACACAGGGAGGTGGTGCGGTGGAGGTCAGGCGGGCAACGACATTGAGGATGTGATCGGCGCTCAGACTTCCCGACTCAAGTACCAGCTCCACCGCCACCAGCACTGGTTCGAGACCCGCAATTGGCACAGCAGCCAGTACCTGCATCATGATTCGATCACCGTTGGTGTGACGCCTCAGTCCTCGTTTGAGAAGCCGTAACGGTTTTGGCAGATCAGCAAATGGCGCGCCGTTGCGCAATGCACCAGGCTTGCGTTCGATGAGTGGGATGTAGTGCTGCCAGTCAAAACTGACCTGATCTCGATCAAAGAGGCGCTCGTGACTGGCGATTACCGTTTCGTCGGCAATGACCACGATCCGCGAAGGGTACAAACGGCTGCTGACCCACTGGCCGACTCGCTCACATGGCACTGAATAGCGATTTCGCGCCACGCTGATCAGACAGGTGCTGGAGACCCGCACGGTACGCTCGACATAGCCATCAAATGCCGTCGGCATTGGCATCATTTCGACCTGCTCCAGCTCCAAGACCTCGGCCACCGTCAGCCCGTTGTACTGCGGATGCACCAGTTCGCTCCAGAGCGACCGGCAACGCTGGCCGAGCCAGACATTCAGTTCCTCAAAGGTATGGAACATGCAATTTTGAGCATCGAGCCAGATTCGCCTCCGGCTGTCCTGCACGTTCTTTTCGACGATGCCCTTCTCCCAGCCAGAGGCCACGTTGCAGAAGTCCGGATCGAACAGATAGTGCGCGCACATCACGGAAAACCGGGCGTTGACCGTGCGGCCTTTGCCTTTGTTAACCTTGTCGACAGCCGTTTTCATGTTGTCGTAGATGCCGCGACGCGGCACACCACCCAATGCTCCAAACGAACGGGTATGGGCATCAAAGAGCATCTCGTGGCCTTGGCTGGGGTACGCAACCAACCAGAATGCGCGGCTGGCGCACAGCTTCATGTGGGAGACCTGGATACGTCGAAAAAGACCCCCGATCAGCAGACCTTCTTCGCTCCAGTCAAATTGAAAGGCCTCACCGAGCGCAAACGTCAGCGGTACAAAAGCGCGTAAGACTTGCCTTGCTCCCCTCGCCAAGAGCGGACAAACGCCGTGAGCTGGCTGTAACCGCCGTCATAACCCGCGGCCTTGATCTGCTCAAAAAGTGCCTTGGCGCTCCTACGGTTGTGTTTTGGCCGGAACGAATCGGCCTTGAGCGCCTGCTCCAGGGTCTCGTGAAAAGGGTTGAGCTTATTGAAGGATGCGCACCGTTGGTACGCTGGTTGACTGGCTTCGGGCGCTCTGACCCATTTTCGGATGGTGTTTCTCGACAGCCCGGTACGCTTGGCTATCTGATGCAGCGAGAGCTTGTCGCGGAAGTACATCCGCCGGATTTTTCCCAACATTTCCATGCTGATCACCCTGTGTTCTCCTGCTCAAAAAGTGAGCAGAAGCAGTTGAGCACCTGGGTCAGTTTTCAGTCGGCAGAACAGCCTCTACTGGGTCAGTTTTCGGTCAGCGGCAACACGTGTGGGGTATGGGAGTTGTAGCTGCCGCATTTACTGTGTCAGGAGCCTTAGCGCTATCAAAGGCTTTCGCATTGGGAAAGGCAGCGATCATTGCACCGCTAGTCACCTCTTATGGAGTGATCACAACTCTACTCTCCTGGGTCAGCGGCGAACAAATCAACATGATGCAATTTATGTGGATCGGTCTCTGCGTCGTTGGGGTAATGCTTTCGAGCATCCATAGGGGCTCCGACCTACCGCACAACGTAAACACTACCCGGTCAGTCGGTTATGCCCTGCTTGCGGCTGTTCTTTATGGATCGAGCTTCTGGCTGCAAGGCAAATTCACTCTGCCACTGCTTGGCCCAATCCCGATGCTTTGGCTCGGATACTCAGTGGGGATCACCGTGCTACTGTTTATCATTCTGAGATTCAGGGAGGGAATGAAAATCCCGAGTCCCAAAAATTGCATCGCTCTAACCGGAACCAGTCTTATGAACCTAGGCGGATTCTCGGCATTCTCTTTGGGAACGACAGTAGGATCCGTTTCAATAGTAACAGTCATTAGCACTCTTTCGGGCGGGATTGCAGCCATTCTGGGCTACTTTTTCTTCAAGGAGCGACTGTCAACTACCCAAGTGATAGGAGTGGTTTTGGTGCTGGTTGGCGCGGTTTTGCTGCACGTCACGGCTTGAAAAGCGAATATTAAACGTTTGTAAATATGTGATGGCCGGACGCTTACTCTGATACCCCACTGGGCGTTGCTCTAAAATTCAGAGTCGAGGCTGTGGCCAGCATCGCGAACGCTTAGCGGATTGACGCTGGAGCGTTCGCATTTCAGGGTGTCAGAAGGCAGGAGGTCTTCGTGCTTCCTTGCAATAGGGTAATGACCATACAAAGCGCCATTGAACCCCGAAACCGGATGCCGATGGAATGATGGTTTCACCATCCGCTCCGACGATGTACGGTATTCCTGCGTCATCGAGGTGCGCGTTGACATTATCAGTATTTACCACCAGATAAGTAACGCCCTGGTAGTAGTCCTCCCCCTCTGATACCCGTGTCCACAACTCAGTGCCAGGCAGTGGGACCTGGAATTCCAGGATCGTGTCAGCCAGACGAACGAAGGTGCTGCGCCTTCCGGCCTCGACGTCTGCGATTGGCTGGATCTCTTCACCCTCGAGAATTTGAGTGTAAAGCTTAAACGCCCGCCCGAGATCGGCCGTCACAATGGTGTGATGGGAGGTCAACAACAAGCCTAAAGGATCCTCAGGGTCAAGCTCCGGCCCACGCCAATCGGGGCGTAATCGCAAATCGGCTTTCTCGGAATACTTTGCCCAGTGTCGCCTTCCCGTCTCTTGGAATTCGTAGCGAATGCCTGTGTCTTCGGGCTCGGTAAACCCGGTGAATACATCGGGCAGAAAAGACGAAGTGGGCGGCTGTTGAGCAGTGATGCGTTCCCCACGCTGGTTATGGGAACGGATACCGTGGGCCCCCAGCTTGGCAAACATCGCTACCGCATCGTTTGCGTACCAGCCGAGGCCGATCATCCCCTCCGGCTTATGCTGGTAGCGAGCTTGCCCCTTCAAGGCGCCCTGCGCATGCAAGGCGGGGCAGAGAAAGACCCAATGAATATCACAGATAAACGCGAAGAATGAATAATTGACAGGGTATTCCGGATTCAAGGTATTAAGATCCAGGGTTTCCTCCCAGCGCAATGGCGGGCGGTTGAAAACACGTCGAAACCAATCCCGAGCAGCCTCCAGATCATGAACCGCAAGCGTTGGGTGATATAGAGCAGGTACTGAGGCAGGCATCAGTGATCCTCCAATGGGCTGGTGTGCCTTGCTGTGGACACCCGATCAATTTTTTTGCCTTTCACGTCATATCGATAAGGGCCCAGAAGCAGTAATGAAATGGCAGAGAGGACCGTCAGGGCACAGATCAACACCCCGGCGATGGTGTAACTGGCGGTGATTGAATAGGTGTAACTCAACAGAGCAACGCCTAATGCCCCGCCCTGGGCAAACAGGAAAATAACGACACCCAGTGCTTTGGCGTAAGAGTTTTTGTCGATGTAACGACTAATGATGTAAGCAGCGACATCACCTTCTGCGCCAAGACCCAGGCCCAGCAAAACAGCTCCAAGATAGAGCATGGGAACCTGTGAAGTCTGAGTCATGACAATGACACCCACTGCACACAGAACAAAGATCGAGCATGCCAGGAAGGGAGCAAACAATCGGTCAAGCAGATAGCCAACCACCAGCCTGGATGCGATCGAACTGATGCTTGCTGTTGCCAAAATGGAGAGCGCCACAGCCCGATCAATGTTGTAGTCAGTACAAATGGCCACAATCTGCGAAAGCATGCCGTACGTTGCCGCTGAAACCAGCATGATGGAAATGCTGATGAGCCAGAGTGGACGCTGTCTTAGCAGCACGCCGAGTGGCTCCCCAATTGCCCTGCCGTCGGATTGGGCCGACACGCGTGCAGTTTCCCATGCTCCAGGCATCCTCAGTACGGAGCCATAGGCGATAGCTGGGATAAATCCGCACAGCATACCCACTACACCGAATGTCCAGCGCCATCCATACGCAGAAAACAGGTAGTGGATCAGAAATGGCATGAGGGTGCCGCAGAGCCCAAGCCCGACATTGATGATACCTAATGCCAGGCCACGCTTATCTTCAAACCAGGCGCCTATTACTACCGAGTAAACAGAGGGACCCACGGCGCCAGCGCCCGCTCCCGCGACGGCACAGCACAGGTAAAAAAGCACAATATCGTTGTGCAATATCCCGACCAGCCCGATCCCCATGCCAAACAGAGCCGCTGTAGGGATTGCGACCTTCTTTATTCCGTATTTGCTAATCAAGAAGCCGACCAGCAATACACTGATGCCATCAACAATGGTGAAAATGGTCAAACCCGAATTCAGCTGTAAGCGAGTCCATCCAAATTCAGTCATCAGCGCCGGCGCCATGACGTTAAATATAATGTTCACCGAATTCACGCCGACCATCAACGCGACGAAGCTGGTAATGACATACCACCATTTACTAATTGGCCTTGAGACGCTCTCAGCATTCAAGGTTTTGGTTATAGCCATGTGAGTTACTCTTATTATTGTTAAGCAGTTGGGAGGAGAATACATTCGCCTTAAGACGGCATGAAGGCACCGCCGTTGATATCCATGACTGACCCCGTGGTAAAGCCAGCCTCATTTGAGAGGAGATAGGCAACTGCGCCGGTAATCTCCGCAGGCTCGCCATAGCGCTCAGCGGGAATCTTGGCCTGACTGAGCAGCGCTGGATCAACTTTGCCGGTTTGCGGAGTGATGATGACGCCAGGAGCAATGACATTGGAGGTAATGCCAAAGCGCGCCGATTCCCCGGCGATACTGCGACTTAGCCCAATCAACCCCGACTTTGAGGCCGAGAAGTTCGACGGGAACACTTCGGAAAAAGTGCGGCCTCCTCGGGAGGCAATGTGAACCAACCGCCCCCACTTGCGCTCGCGCATCGCTGGCAAAGCCGCGCGCGACAGCAGAAACGGCGCGATGAGATTAATGTCTAGCACATTCTGCAGAATTGCTCGATCGATGTCGTCGATCGACAAGCGATTGCCATCTTGACCGTAGGAGGAAATACCAGCGTTGTTGATCAGCGCGTCACAGCGCAGTTCACCCTCGCGGATTTCACTACACAGCGCTTCCAGTTGAGCCTCGTCAGCAAGGTCGCACTGGCGGGTTTTGGCCTGATCTGGCGCCACATTCAAACGTGCAGGCAATTGATGAATAGTGTCACTGCGGTCAACCAGAACAAGCGACCAGCCTGCCTTGGCCAGGTGTGCGGCCATGTCTCGACCAAGCCCACCATCGGCCCCTGTGATCAGCACCGTTTTGCCGTGAGTGTTCATCGTGCATCTCCAATAATTGCGAATTAATAGCGCTGAGATCAGCAGTCGGAGCAGAGAAGGGCAATTAAGAAGCCAACGCAGCCCACTCAGGTATTTCAAGCCTTGGGTCCGAAGGCGCAAGGCGTCGAGTGAAGCCCCAGGTTGCACCCAGGCAATCACGCGGATCAGTTCGGATGAGATCGCCAGCTTCGAGCGCCAAGCGAATGCCACAAGCGCTCAGGTGTGCCCGGGTCTTATCGAGGTCTTCCACCAAAAATGTGATGGAGTCAAAGGTGTCCGCCGCGTCAGCAGATTGCGAGCCCCGAGGCCCTACTAGCTCGACTACAGTATTGGCAGCGTAGACATAGTGAGCGTCTCCAGAGCTGACCACATCCTGCGCTTGACCGAGGAACTGTCCACGTAGAACGTCAGTGAATAACCATCTTGCCCGATCAACATTGACAGTCGAAATGGTCTGCCAAGCGCAGGCCACTATGCCCAGAGGGTCCGTTGCTCCCGCAGATGGGAGACGCCATCCATCAGCCAAGCGATGGTCCACCTGAGCAAATCGTGCTTTGGACTGACCCAGAATTTCAGAGAATGTGTGCGGGAATCCAACCTCTTCGGCACTCATCGACATCAGGGTGAATTCATCAGTGAGCAAAGAGCGAGCGAATCGCCCGTTCTTGATCGATTGTCCGGCCTGATCGATGAGCGTCAATCCATGTGACTCCATGGCGGTCGCAAACCCACTGGAGTCCCTCACCCACCAACTGATTCCCGAGAGTCCAGCGTACTCACCCCATGGCACCGCGTCTCCTTCAACTTTATAGAGCGCGGGGCAGATCACGTCATGCACAACCTCTCCAATCATGATCCAGAAGGAATAGTCGACAGGGTACTCCGGAGAAAGCTTGCTCAAGTCCCAGCGTTGAGCCCATGTCACCCGGTCACGACCGAAGACCTTTTGGAACCATGCAGCCGCGTGTTCCAGATCATCGACCAACTGCGTGGGATGAAACATCCAAGGAAGTTCAAAATTCGAAGAAGCCTGTTGCATGAAGTCAGCCTTATTAGAGGTCACATGGATCACACCGCGGCTCGATGCCCGGGCTACCTAGTTAAAGTTAAAGGTGTATTGAATAATCAGTCGATGTTCATCCAATGCCGTGACGGCATCCGAACGCACGGACGCATGTCGCCAGCGGAAGGAAAGATTTTTCAGAGGACCGCCCTGGATGACATAACTGAGATCTAAATTGCGCTCCCACTCTTTGCCGTCCTGTCCCGCAACCTCAAAGCCATCGCCCCGCAAGTAACGCGCGAAGAAACGAAGACCTGGGACACCATAGGGTGCAAAATCCAAGTCGTAACGCGCTTGCCATGACTCTTCGTAAGCACGATTGAATCCCAATACCATGACACCGTTGGCCATGGCTACGTCGGTCTGAACAATCTGAGGGAAAGCCGTTTCGCCTCGACTTTTCTGATAACCGAGCCGAAACGTATGACCTTTTGATGAGGCACTGAACATGTGGGATGTCAGTTGATTGTCGATATTACCCGCGCGTTGAGAGCCCGCATCACGGTTGACAAACAAACCTAAACTGGCTCCTAACTGCCAATCATAAAGCGACGTGCTGGTGACCACATTATAATATTCTTGACTGTAGATATTCTGCAGGTCGTCATGCCACACATCCACCTGCAGCGACGGATTGACTTTGTACTGGATAGCGCCATAACGGAAATCATCGCTTTCTGCTGAAGAATTATAGATTTGCAGCTTTTCATTGGCGTTGGTCGACGCTCGGTAGCTGGTGCCCGTAAATCGCCCCATCTGCAAGGTGACGGGGTCCAAGTCTCGGCTTTCCAGCATAAATCCGGTAAAAGTTTGGGGGAGCAATCGCAAGTCGCTGGACGTCAAAATAGGCAACTGCGGACGTAATTCCCCGATATTTAATAGTGTCTTTGCATAGCGAAGTTTGGCGATCCCACTGAGTTGAGAGTATTCATCTGGCCCGGTATTTCCGTAACTATCAGGCAGCAAGCCCGTATTAGATCGAGATCTACCTGTATCCAGTTTGATACCCAGAGATGCATTTGCTTCCGCAGCAAAGCCTAAGTCTCCCTCCGTCCAGCCCGACCGAGCTGTAAAGAGGAAACCTTGCGCCCATTCTTCTCTTTTAGATTGAGCGACACCGCTGGAACGGTAATCGCCATTGATGTAGAAATTTCTCATTTGCACGCTGTACTTAGCATCCTCCACAAATGCAGCATGGGCCAAGAGAGAAACACTCATGCAATTGATGCATAACGCCGCGCAAAGGGCCTTATGATTTTTATACGTCATGAAAGTGCCCGTATTTTATTGTTTTTATCGCAGTATTTAAACCACTGGGCAAAATACTGCCGTAAAAGGGCTGTACCCCCATTCCGATAGTGATTTACATTTTTTAAATCAGGACGGGTTAATCTCAAATTCCGGCGACTGAGTTCGTGTCGCAGCAGCTTCGTTATTACTGGCATGGCGACCGATTATGTAACCGAACGTTAGAGCAGGACCTAACGTCGTCCCTGGCCCAGGATAGGTGCCCTTCATGACAGATTCCATGTCATTGCCGCAGGCATACAACCCTCGCAGAATATCGCCTGCTGCATTAAGCACTTGACCGTGCTCGTTCGCGGCTAAACCCGTACTTCCTGCAATTTCAGCTGGCCATACGGCCAAGGCACATACTGGGCCAGCTAAAAGCGGTGCCAGACAAGGGTTGGGACGGACGGAGGGATCTCCGTTGAATCGATTGAGCTCAGTGCTTCCTTTTCCAAAATCGGGATCGATACCTTTCGCGGCATTGAGGTTGTAGCGATTAACGGTGCGCTCAAGAGCTTCTGCACTTACGCCAATTTGTGCTGCCAGCGACGCCAGGTTGTCAGCGAGCCTGAGGTAGCCCTGGTTGGCGAAAGTGGTCACTTGGCGGTCACTGGCCCCCGGAGGAATCAGACCCAAGCCGTAGCTTTTAATGAACGCCACTGTACAAATCAGATAGGCCGGAATGGCTTCTCCGTTCGACTCCAGCATCGCAGAGACAAAATCATGATATGAATTTGCCTCATTAACGAATCGCTCCCCCCTGGTATTGACAGCAATCAAGCCTGGCTTGGCACGGTCAAGCGAGAGATGCGGGAACACCCCCTTGCTGCCATCCTTTCGCAGGGTATCGGACACCGGCGTCCAGAAGCCACCAGGACTGTGCTCAGCTACGTTGACGTGCGCACCCAGGCGCATGGCAGCTTCGATACCTTCGCCTTCGTTGGTTTTACACGCCACGGAGCGCGCAATGGTGTGGGGAATAAAGGCCTTGCGCAATGCTGGATTATGGGCGAATCCGCCAGTGGCCAATACCACACCCCTGGTTGCGCGGATGCGAGTCAGTGTCCCATCTGCACGTTCCAGGACGGCTCCCATAATCTCGCCGCCTTCAGAAACCAGCTCTTTAAGACTGGTATCGAATTCCACTGTGGTTTTTGCATCGAGCAGGCTCGCATACAACCTCGCCACCAGTGCATTCCCCATGGTTATCCGGGTGCCTCGCGGATACCGAATCCGGTCCAACAGAAAACGTGCGAACAGTTTTCCTGAGTACACAAAGTCGGAGACGGATTTGAAGCGTCTCACCAAGCGAGGGATATCATCCTTGCCTACCATCATGCCGCCAAAAATCAGGAACTCCGGAATAGGCGCGCGAATACGTCGGAATTTTTCACCCAGCAATCGACCGTCAAATGGACGGGGAACGAGAGCACGTCCAGACACCGCCGAGCCTGGCCGATCCAGGTAGTCGGGATGCTTGCCACAGCTCACAAGCTGAACCTGAGTATTGGCGTTGAAATAGTCCACAGCGTCCGGACCGTTGGCCAGAAAAGCTTCGCGCGCTGCCCAGCCATATTCGTCGCCTACCAGTTCGCGCAGGTAGCGGCGGCCCGCTCCCACAGAGTCGTTATAACCAGCAGCAATGCCCTGCCGGTTGCCAGGAATCCACAAGGTGCCAGCGGAGGTCGACGCTGTGCCACCTACTTGGTCGGATTTCTCGACCAATCTAACGTTCAAGCCTTGCTGAGTTGCCACGAGGGCTGTTGCCATGCCAGCGGCGCCCGCACCGAGGACGAGAAGATCAACTTTCTCGTCCCAATGCTGCGATGTATTCGTCGTCATATCTTTTTCTCTGAAGCAAGGCAGCGCGATTTGAGGCAGTCGCGAACGTTCCAGTTGTATAACCAGCTGATTGCCGAATAAAACTCATCCTGAGTTCGCCCGACCCACAGCGAGTTCCGCACAGTGCGTTCCACGCCCTTGGCATGGTAAAACCTTCCCATTTCACGGGTAGACCACACTACCCGCGCGGTGCGAGGAATACGAACTGCCTCATACCTACGAAAGGCGGCTTCTAGATCACCGTTGCATGCGTTTACGGCTTCACCCAAAGTCACCGCATCCTCAAGTGCCATGCAGGCGCCCTGCGCCAGGTATTGGCTCATCGGGTGTGCAGCATCACCGAGCAGGGTTGCCCTGCCTTCGCCCCACCGCTCGACCGGCTCTCGGTCGGCAGTCGCCCAACGGCGCCAGGATTTAGGTGTGTCCAGCAGTTTCGCAGGAGTCGGATGGATACCCTGGAAATAGGACATGACTTCCTCTTTGCTTCCTTCGCGCACGCCCCATTCTTCAACCTCCCGGCTATGGAAGGTCACGACCAGGTTGTATTGCTCACCACCGCGCAACGGATAATGCACCAGGTGACAATGCGGACCCG
Organism: Pseudomonas sp. 32A; assembly: GCF_052682255.1. Taxonomy (NCBI): domain Bacteria; kingdom Pseudomonadati; phylum Pseudomonadota; class Gammaproteobacteria; order Pseudomonadales; family Pseudomonadaceae; genus Pseudomonas; species Pseudomonas sp. 32A. The sequence goes on from NZ_JBQYLY010000001.1 coordinate 2,588,070, forward strand.
CCCAGAGTACTGGGGCGTTGATATGCAGCTCTTCCGGCATCTCGGCTTTATCGACCACAGCCCGATACACAACATGGCCGGTGACACGATGAGAATCGCCCAGCAGATTCTCCCTTACGACAGACTTGACCCCGTCGCAGCCGATGACCGCGTGGGCTTCAAACCGATTGTCGTGCTGGTCAACCAGACTGACACCAGCGTCAGTCGTCTCCATGCTGACAATGCGCGTGGAAGTACGAAAGCTGATCAGTGGATCTTTTTCCACTGCTTCGAGAATAGTGCGATGAATGTCGGCGCGGTGGATCACTCCATACGGGTTACCGAACCGCTGGCGAAAAGCCTCGCCCACTTCGATTCGCATGACTTCAGTAGCATCAACGGCGTCCATCATGATGATGTGGTCGGTGAATACTGAGCGCTTGCGCGCAGCGTCGCCAACGCCAAGCGCGTCCAATGCCGCATAGGCATTTGGCCCCAACTGAATGCCAGCACCGATTTCGGCAATTTCGTCGGCTTGTTCAAGCAACTCTACGCTGACGCATTGACGGGTAAGTGCAAGAGCGGCAGCTAAACCGCCGATACCCCCTCCGACGATAATGACCTTCTGACTATCTACATTGTTGTTATTCATTACATCAGTCTCCAGAAGCAAAGAACTTACTTCACGTAATCCGGCTGGTTTTTAGGGGCAGCAGCCTGGAATGCAGGGTGCTTGAGGCAGTGCCGATAGATGGCAAGCGTCAGCTCAAAGCGTTCAACATCGCAGCCCATACGCAGGGCATTGGCGACTTGCGGGACCAGGCAACAATCGGCCAGGGTAGGTTCGTCCCCGAGACAGTAAGGCCCATGTCCATAGCGCGAAAGGAGGGTTTCTAACGCCTGCATTCCTTGTTCAATCCAATGTCGGTACCACTGCGACTTCTGCTCTGGGTTCACACCCAGATTTTTCTCGAGGTAGGCCAGTACCCGCAGATTGTTCAGCGGATGGATATCGCAGCTGATCAGGTAGGCTATTTCGAGTACGCGTGCTCGTTCTTCCGATGCTTGCGGGATGAGTTGGATACCACCGTACCGGTTGTCCACGTAGTCGATGATCGCCAGCGACTGAGTGATCAACAGATCATCATCAGTAGTTAAGACGGGTACACCGCCTGATGGATTGAGATTGAGATAATCGCTCAGACGCTGATCCCCGGCTCTCAGGTTTACCGGCAGACAGTCGTAACTCAAGCCCTTTAGTGCCAACGCAATCCGCGTGCGATAAGAGGTCGAGCTGTTGAAGAAACTATGAAGTTGCATAACGGGTTCTCGAAGTTGCAGAGAGAAGTCAAACGCTGAGGCTTGCAATCGCGGGCCTAGATCACCCGCACGCTGATGCTCGCCAGCGAACCAACCCCCCCGGTCATGAGTTGGCCCGCAACGACAGGACCTACACCCTCCGGCGTACCGGTCATGATCAGATCGCCTGGACGGAGCTCAAAAAACTTGGACAGGTATGCAATGGTTTCTGGCACCGACCAGATGAGGTACTCCAGCGCACTTCGTTGTTTGTCCGAGCCGTCCACTTGCAGCCAGATCGGCGTACTCCCCGCCTCGACGTACTCTGCACGTCGAGTCAGCGGACCAATGGGCGCGGATTGGTCGAATGATTTTCCAAGCTCCCATGGACGTCCCATCTCACGAGCGGCCATTTGCAAGTCCCGGCGAGTCATATCAAGGCCAACGGCATATCCCCAGACATGATCGGTAGCCTGTTCCAGTGCAATGTTGCGACCGCCTTTGCCAATCGCCACCACCAGCTCAACTTCATAGTGATAGTTGGCAGTTTCACTGGGGTAAGGCAGGTCCAGTGTCTGACCCGGCTGCAGAGGGACTACCGCATCTGCGGGTTTGCAAAAGAAGAAGGGCGGCTCACGATCTGGATCGAAACCCATCTCCCGTGCATGGGCCGCGTAGTTGCGGCCGACGCAATAGACGCGACGCACTGGAAAAGTGTCGCTACTGCCGTTGATAGCCAATGCGGTCACTTCAACCGGAGGCAAAACGTAATTCATGACTTAATCCTGAGTTGGTATGGATGGTTAGGCCGGGTCGCGCGATTCGCGCCAGATGCCCAATGCCTGCTGAACAGGTCGATCGGAGAAGCTGAAGAGCACGCACTCTTCGTCAACTTCGAAGCTGATCGAACTCCAACTAGGCGCAATGAAAGTGTCTTTGGGAGTGAATGACAGACGCTGACCTGCGATCACAACTACACCGCTGCCCTCAACGACCGAGAACACTGTGGCGTCGGTGCTACGGTAAGTTGCACCTCGAAATCCACGCGGCAAGAGCTGCATGAAGGTCGCCATTGTCGGAATGGGCGAGCCACCCGTCTCGGGATTGATATATCTCAGCTTGACCCCGTCGCAGGGCTCGAGCGGCGACTGTCGGAGCAGCGTGTCGAGCGCCTCGCGTGTGCGCAAGTAGGGATAATTAAAAATCGGAGAGGTGAGCGATCCAGGCACGTGATTGACGGGCAACATGTTGTTACCAAAACGCGCGAGGCTGGTGCCTTCCGGGCGACTCAGTGGTTGAGCCGCAACATCGCAGTTTTGCGCGAATCCTGCGTCGAAGAATCGCACCAACGGGATGTCCAGCCCGTCGAGCCAAACCACTGGCTCTCCACCCTCAGCCTCCACAGGATTGCCATGGTCATGCCAGGCCCAGGATGGGGTGATGATGAAATCACCCGGAGACATCGTCGTGCGTTCGCCGTCGACAGCGGTATACGCGCCCTGCCCTTCGATCACAAACCGCAGCGCAGACTGACTATGCCGGTGGCTTGGAGCGATCTCGCCAGGCAGAATCAACTGTAAGCCTGCATAAAGGCTGGAGGTAATCGACGCTTGTCCGCGCAATGCGGGGTTTTCCAAAACCAGCACCCTGCGCACCGCTTCTTGAGCGGTGATTAACTCGCCCGCCTCCATCAAGTGGGGACGGACATCCGAATAGCGCCACAGCGCGGGAACGCATGCACCTGCCGGCGCCTGCGGAACCAGATTGTGGAGTTGCTCCCAGAGCGGGAAGAGGTTGATTTCGTTGATGCGCTGGTAGAAAGCCTCGCGCACCCCTTTGCTGTTGTTATTCATGGGCACCTCTTGCATTAGGACCGACGACGGAGCTTTTCAAACACCGTCAGGCAATCGAAGTGCGTTGATTATCAGCAAGGTAGCCATATAGGAATAATGGTATTTAATGATACATCTATGTATTATCTCGTATACCTTCACGGCCCAAGCAGGGCTCGTTTGACTGCAAGAAGGAGGCTTGAGCATGAGCTACGACTGGACTCGACGAATCCGCGTGCAGCACCTTCATCTGCTGGTGAGTCTGGTAGAGACCGGAAGCCTCAGTGAAGCCGCACGAGCGACATTTACCACACAACCAGCGCTATCGAAATGGCTCAAAGAGCTGGAAGACGACGTGGGCGCCCCACTGTTTGAAAGGCACGCGCGCGGCCTGACTCCGACCCTGCAGGGCAATTTGCTGTTCAGGCACGCGCAACGCATTTTGAGCGAGATGAATAGGGCTCAGGTCAATCTCGCTGCGGCGCAAAATGGCAAGGCGTCGCTAGTGGTAGTCGGGACTACAGCTGCGTCCGCACCCTACCTGGTGCCAAGGGCAGTCGCTCGAATCCTGGAACGGAAACCGGAAGGCCGCATCGAGTTACGCGAAGGGGCCATGAATCAGCTGCTCAACAAACTGGAAATGGGTCAAGTCGATCTAGTCGTAGGGCGTATGGACAACGTTGCACCACGTACCAACCTGCGTACTGAGCTACTTTATGACGAGGAAATGAAGATCATCTGTCGCCCAGGACATCCATTGGTAGTTGATGCTGAAATAACGTGGGAGCGGCTTTACCGCTTTGACTGGATCGTTTGGGCAGAAGGAACGCCCATCCGCAACAAGCTCGATCTCGCGTTGGTTCGAGCCGGAATGGGTCCCCCACCCTTCCGTGTGCAGTCTTCGTCAGTGATCGGGAATTTATGTCTCTTGCAATACAGCGATATGCTGTCCGTCGCCTCCGAGCGGGTGGCCTCGCACTTCATGGCGCAAGGACAAATCGTGACCTTAGACTTCTCTCTAGACACCGTAGGCTCGCTCGGCATGTGTTGGCGCGATGAGTTTGGGGGAGATGAGGTTCTAACGCTTCTCAAAAGTGAGTTGCGCGCTTTGTCTCTGGAAAATTACGACCATGAGTTTCAGAGATGATTTGCGGCTGTCTGAATCGCCCGGATTTTCTAGACACTCTCCAAGCTCAGGAAATAGCGTTTCTCATACTCTACTGGAGACAGCTGCATAGCACTGCTGTGCCGGCGTTTAGGGTTATAGAACATTTCGATGTAATCGAAAATATCACTTCGGGCGTCTTCACGCGTTGTGTAGATCTTTCGTCGAATTCGCTCCCGCTTCAAAAGCTGGAAAAAGCTTTCGGCTACGGCATTGTCGTGGCAGTTTCCTCGCCGACTCATGCTGCTGATTACATTGTTGGCCTTCAAGAAGCTTTGCCAGTCTGAGCTACTGAACTGACTGCCTTGGTCTGAGTGGATCATCACTTGCTGCTGTGGCTTGCGTCGCCATACAGCCATCAACATCGCGTCGATAGCCAGGTCGCTGCACATCCTTGGCTTCATTGACCTACCAATTACTTGGCGTGAGAACAGATCCAGCACTACCGCCAGGTAGAGCCATCCTTCATAGGTGCGGATGTAAGTGATATCTGTCACCCAGACCTTGTTCGGCTCACTGACCTTGAACTGCCGCGCGAGGTGGTTGGGCGAGGCCACTGTTGGTTTTCCACCGTAAAACCCTGGACGCCGCCGATAGCCCGTTTGCGAACGCAGCCCCTCCGCCTGCATCAAGCGCCCAACTCGATTTCGCCCGCATGCTTCTCCCAGCTCACGCAGGTCATCGTGAATTTTGCGATAGCCGTATACACTTCCGCTCTCCAGCCAAGCATGTTTGATCAAGCCAAGCAGGCGTTGATCTTCTTTTGCTCGGGCAGATTGAGGCTCGCTCAGCCAGGCGTAGTAGCCACTGGGGTGCACCTTGAGAGTTTGGCAAAGGCGCCGTACCGGGTAATCAGTTGAGTGCTTCTTGATGAAGGCGTACTTCAGCCGCACTCCTTGGCAAAGTACGCGGCGGCCTTTTTTAAGATGTCTCGCTCTTCAGTCACACGCTTAAGTTCGGAGCGAAGCTGATGCAGCTCGGCTTGCTGGTCATCGTCTTGCTGACGCTGCTCTCGGGGTTTGCTGTAGAGCTTGATCCAGGCGTAGAGGCTGTGAACGGACATGCCCAGGCGCTGGGCAACATCGGCGACAGGTTTGCCTTTCTCGGTCACTTGCTTGACCGCTTCGATCTTGAATTCTTCGGGGTAACGCTAATGACTCATGGCACCTCCTATTTGGGCCTCATTATGAGGCTTGGAGATGTCTATGAAACCAGGGGCGATTCACCAGTCGCCCATAAATGTCGGCGATATACGATAACTCACAGCCAGCCATGCCAATGGTAACCACGCTCAATACCCATAAATGCCACAAATTTGCCACACTCGCCCCGCTAACTGGGGCGAAAACCCGCTAACCCCAGCTAACACAACCCATTGATTTCCCAGCTAATCCTCGCTAACGTATTGATTCTAAACGTCGACTTTTAGGACTCCGAAGGCAGGGGTCGTGGGTTCGAATCCCGCCGGGTGCACCATATAGCAGTCTCGGGCTGTCTCAGACAGTCTACGAAACACCCCAAGAAGCCCGCCCTGTGCGGGCTTTCTTGTTTCTGGCTATCCATCCCTGTCCTCCCCTATAACTTCCCGCCGTGTATGCCCACGTGTATGCTTTGAGATTCCTATAACTGGAGGCATACAGGAAGTGAAACGCTCTGAAATCAAACGCCGCCCCTTAGCAGATACCACGCTTGCAGGCCTGGAGCCTGAGCACGCTACATATCGGGAGCAGGATGGGAATGGCCTGCACTTCCGGGTGAAACCTAACGGTCAAAAATCGTGGGAGCTGCGCTACAAAAAGCCAGACGGGAAATGGTCTTGGCTGGGGCTCGGAGGCTACCCGGAAATCAGTGGCTCTTTGGCGAGACAGAAAGCAGCTCAACTGCGGGAAGACGCATCGACCGGCAAAAATCCATTGGTGAGCAAGCAAGCTCGCAAGGTTGCAGACCAGGTTGCTGCCAACAACACCTTTGAAGCATTAGGCCGGGAGTGGTTTGATGCCAGACGCACAAGCTGGGAGTCAGGTACGTCTCGACGAGTGCTTGGCGCACTGGAGCTTCACGTGTTCCCCGTGTTCGGCAAACGCGTATACACGGAAATACTGCCCCTGGAATGGATGGAGTTTCTACGCGGCATGGAGCAGAAGGGGATCATTGAACAAATGGGCCGAGTTCGTGCCTTTTGTAAAGAGATCTATGACCTGGCCCGCGTAACAGGACGAGCCGTCCACAACCCCCTTGAAGGTCTCAGCAAATTCCTGCAATCACGTAGCGCTGAAAACTATGCACACGTTTCAATTGAAGAACTGCCTGCGCTACTTCGAGCGATCAACTCCTACCCTCACGCAAAGGACGTTCGTATAGGGCTTCGCTTGCTATCTTTATTAGCATCGCGCCCGAGCGAGATCCGAGAAGCACGCTGGTCAGAAATCGATCTCTCCAAAAAGCTATGGACGATCCCGGCCGAGCGAATGAAACGTCGTCGCGAACATGTGGTGCCTCTCTCTCGACAGGCAATTGAAGCACTCACTGAGTTACGAACACTGACAGGTGCCTACCCTCTCCTATTTCCAGGCAGGAAAGACAGGACAATCCCCCGTAGCAATACAGTCTTTCTAATGGCGCTCCGCAGACTGGGATATGCCGGTCGGCAAACAGGCCACGGCTTTCGTCACATCGCCAGCACCATACTCAATGAGCAGGGTTTCGATGAGAATCACATTGAAGCCCAGCTGTCTCATGTAAAGGAGGGTATTGCCGGAGTCTATAACAAAGCGGTGTACCTACCTCAGCGCAGAGTGATGATGCAGTGGTACGCCGATCACCTTGATGCCCTAGTGAGTGGAAATGTCGTTCAGGGGCAATTTGGAAAGGCAGTATGAGAGCACTAACCCTGCCCCCCTCTGAATCCGGTGTAACGCGTGTTACTCGTGTAACGCCACGCGCCAAGTGCCCGGTTTCATTGGCTTTCACGCCCGTTACACATTTCAACAGCTTAACGTACATGCGATGTAACGCTGCCCTTGCGTGTAACGCCAAAGTCACTACACGCCTGAGGGCAAGCGGTCTAAACATGCGCCTACAAAATGGCTTTCGCTGGGTATTCGCTTCGAATGCAGGGCGCGGGAATCACCTTTACAGGGTGAATGAGACAGTTGGCAATGAATGATCACCAACCCATTTTGCGTTTGGCGTTAAGCCGAGGCTTGTTTAGTTATCTCTCTGCGCAACCGCTCTATGACCTCTGCCGTGAGCAGGCCGCTGACGCCTGCCGTTTGATCGACCAATGCTTTCTGCGCATTCATGGTGACGATATCAACAAAGATTTAGCCAGCATGTGCATTCAGACGACGATCCATGAGGAGACGATTTTTCAATATGCCTCCACCGATACCAAGGCACGCCTCGCGCATTGGGTCCGCATGTACAGCAATTGCTACTCAGCGTCAGAGCGCGATGCTCATTCTGCATACATCATGGCTTGTGCCGTAAAAGCGCTGGAGACGTTAGCCAACTGGATGCAGACAGTCGATCAAGAGGCTTGGTCTCACGTCTCTGAACGTCCTACCGACTGGCCCAGGGATCTCTACTGTCAGTTCGTCGAGATGCAGGTCGATCCGGATGAACGCATTCAGACACTTGATGATTACGCCCTCTATCTGAAACCAATCATATCCCTACCCTGCCTGACCGACGATGAACTAAGACACATCGCCGACCGAGCGATCAAAAATGCCATCCGCAAAAAAGGCGGCCTCGTCAGCGGTATGGAGCGTAACGAAGAAATTAGCGTTCGAGACGCCGCGATAGTTAAACAGGGGCTTCACTACCGCGCAGCGGGGATGCCCAAACGCAACGTTGCAACGAAGGTGCAAGCCTGGCTACAAGGTGAGGTGGCAAAACCTCCAACACAGCGGCCTGAGTGGATTACGCTTGAGACCGAAAAAGCCCTAACACGCAAAAGAGTTGAGGCCATTCTCAAACGCTATTTCGTGCTGTAAGCCAGAAATTTCAATCGGATTTCAATTGGAAGTGAACTGCTCACCACAGATCTGCACCTAGATCATTGCTCTCAGTCCTAACCAGTCGAGAGCAAGACCTATGAAAGCCCCTATCACCGAAATTCCCCACCTTAACCCAACCACTCCAAGCTCAATCTTTGACGCATCGTCGACATTGATCCGTATGCCCGAGGTCGAGCGGATCGTGGGCATGAAGCGTTCCACCATCTACAAACTCATGCAGCGCACAGATAGAGACTTTCCCCTGCCCGTCAAGCTGAGCAACAGCAATGCTCGCGGTGCACCCGTAGCTTGGGTTTTATCTGAAATCCAAACATGGGCACGAAGTCGTATAGAGGCTCGCGACCAGGTGGCAGCATGAAAAATCGAGTCGCCAACAAGGCCATTTTGCAGCCCTTTTCTGTACTCAGAACAGTCGGATTCACGCCGCGGTGGATGCAACGCTTCGAACGCTACCGCACTGAGCAAAAACGCCTAAATCGGGACGTGATGGTGATGCGATGGGCAGACGGCATCTGGTGCGCATTGTCAGTTCCCTGCCAAGCACCCCGAGCAATCATCGTAGACGAAGGCCAACAACTAGACGCCTACGAAGATGCACGCGCTTGCCTCGATAGCGACTTCTTGCCCTTTGTTTCCCTGAGCTGGGAAATCCAAGCCTGAAATGAAAACGCCCCCGGCGGCAACCGGAGGCGTTGAGGTAAATCTACATGCCTGATCAATTTATGCCGCATCAAAAAATTCCGCAAGCTATCTGCACAGTTGCACTTTCAAAAAACGGACGTTACTCTTCGGTTGTCGCTGCAAATTCAGCGACCGGGTTTGGCGACCCGAGTTACTTGGCGCACAGGCGCCCCATCCGACAGCAGGCGCTTTTTTTGTGCCTGCCGTTTCGTGTTATGGCAGCTGTGCGTGGGAGACCTTCGGGTCTGCCGGGTTCCAAGTTCCCGGTTCGCCAACCTGCGCACAGCTGCCACCCTAATTCGTTTGGCGACGATCAGTGGCAGCTCCATCTTCAAACTTGGAGTGTCACCTATGCCCGCCCTCAATCCGTCCAAAATTCGCGCCGCTGCTCATCGAGCAATGGCTCTCGCCGCTTTACACGCCAACTCCAGCCTCGCTACACGCCTTTCCCGTTACAACGCCCATATGTCCAAGGCTCGCGCCCTGGAATCCGCAAGGGGTGCCCAATGAGCATACTCCCAGGCTTCTCACTGCCCGAGGATCTGCTCTGCGTCAGCCAGGACGCCGAAGCCGGTCTACCTATCGACGCCATCACCTGTGCGCTCGACCGTGCCGATTCAGTCCTCATGCTGTTGGAAGATCACTTAGACGGCGATAAACCCCTGCTTTCCAACCGCGTGCTGTCATCCGTCATTTGGGACGTGCGCGGGACCTTGGGTTTGATCAAAACACTCACCATGTACGGTGATGCCTCGTCTGTGCCAATGGGCCAGAAAGGCGGTGCACTGTGAACACTGCCACCACTCTTGGGCGTGCCGAGTTCTCGTGTGCCAACGACACCCACCAGAAGTTGTTTCGGGTGAATGCAGGCGTGCCCCTTGAGGATGCGCTTGAAGCAATTTCACTGTTTCAGCACTACGCCAATCAACTGACCCTCGATGCTGCCATGAGTAACGAGGGCGAGCGTTTCAGTTGGCCGGCGTTCTACCTGGGCGAGATGGCAAAAGCACTGATCGATGACGTCAACGATGCGCTGTATGCAACGAGGACAGCCCCATGACTCAGCGCACCGGCAACACCTCAAAACGTCCCAGCTTTGCCGATGTGAAAAGCGCTGCCCTGAAGAACATCGACCGCGTGCTTGCTCACTGGCTGCCAAACGGCAAACGCGTCGACGGCGGCAAGGAATACACTGCACCAAACCCGACGCGCACGGACAAACGTGCAGGCTCACTTAAGGTCAATTTGAGCAAAGGCACATGGGCGGATTTTGCTACCGGCGATAAGGGCGGCGACCTGATCGACCTGGTGCGTTACATCGACGGCGGCACGGACGTTGAGGCCTGTAAAAAACTTGCGGATCTGCTCAGCGTTTCCGCAGGATCTGCAACCACCAAAAGCACGCCAGTCAAGAGCGCAACGCCGGAGTGGATTGCGATTCAGCCGATCCCGGCCGAGGCCATGAGCAAGTGCCCTGCCAAACACCGGCAACACGGAGTTCCGTCCAAGGTGTGGATCTATCGCGATGCGCAGGGCCAGGCGATCATGGCGCTGTATCGCTTCGACCTGGGCCCCGATGAAGATGGCAAACCGCGAAAGGTCTTTGCGCCGTTGACCTGGTGCAAGCGCTCCGATGGGCAAACCACACAATGGCGCTGGCAGGGGTTGCCCGAGCCTCGGCCACTGCTGCGCCTGGATGAGCTGGCACAGCGCGTCGATGCGCCTGTGGTGTTGTGTGAAGGCGAAAAGGCTGCTGATGCCGCCGCCGAACTGATGCCCGACCACGTAGCCACCTGCTGGCCGAACGGCTCCAACTCTTGGCACAAGGCCGACCTGACGCCCCTCAAAGGACGCGCTGTGGTGCTGTGGCCGGATAACGACGCCAGCGGCAAGACCTGCATGGACGCCATCGAGCTCAAGCTGATTGAGCTGGTCACCGCTTCGGTACAACGAATTGCGCTCGACGTGTTCAAGCTCAAGCCCAGCAGCAAAGGCGGCAAGCCTACGCTGATCAAGGGTGGAAAATGGGCAGACGGCGATGATGCAGCGGATGCGTTAGCCAAAGGCTGGACCGCTGGGCACGTAGCCGAGCTGGTGCGCAGCGGTGAGTTTTTCGGCGGTGCCGCTGAGCCAACTGACCCCAAAGAACAGGCGGCCAAGGCGCCCGTCAAACGCCCCGCGAAATCGAAAAATGATCTGTTGCCGGGCGGCTTTCGCCTGACGCCCGAAGGAGTGTTTTATTCCGGCGATGATGGTGAGGCACGCCCCGTGTGTTCGCCTCTAGAAATCATCGCTCGCACTCGCGACGACAAGGGCCACAACTGGGGCTTGTTGGTTGAGTTCGACGACCCGGACGGCGCTAAAAAACGTTGGAACATTCCAGCCCGAACCATGACCGGCGACTTCGGCAAAGACGTACTCGGCCCGCTGGTAGACATGGGCCTGCGCCTTGCCGGAAGCCGATCAGGGCGCAACGCACGCAATGACCTGCAGAGTTACCTTGGCGGCTTCGACAGCGCCCAGCGCGCACGCTTGGTGACGCGCTTGGGCTGGCACGACAATGCGTTTCTATTGCCAGAGCAACAGATCGGCTCGCACGCCGAACACCTGCATTTTTATGAAGCCGGGGCGCAGCTTCCACCCATCAACGAGGCGGGTTCTCTGGAGCAGTGGCAGCAGCACATCGGCGCGCTATGCATCGGTAACCACCGCTTAGCGTTTGTCGTCTCTGTGGCGTTTGCAGGGCCTCTGCTGAACCTGCTGGGGCATGAGTCGGGCGGCTTCCACCTTTATGGCGACAGTTCCGGGGGCAAGACCACCCACCTGCAAGTTGCTGCCTCGGTCTATGGCGGGCCGCGTCTGGTGCGTTCGTGGCGCTCGACAGACAACGCTTTGGAGTCCATCGCCGCCGCACACTCAGACGGCCTACTGGTCCTGGATGAAATCGGCATGTGCGACCCGCGCATTATCGGCGAGACGGTCTACATGCTCGGCAATGGCGCCGGTAAGGCACGGGCGAACGATCGAGGACAAGCGGGCCGACAGGTGCAGGAGTGGCGCTTGCTGTTTCTCTCTACGGGAGAGAAGACGTTGGCGCAGCACATGGCGGATGCCAACAAGGAGCTGAAAGCCGGTATGGAGGTGCGCATGCTCGCCGTGCCTGCGGATGCCAGCAAAGGCCTCGGCATGTTCGATGTGCTGAATGGTTTTGAGGATGCTGCTGCCCTCTCCGATGCGCTCAAGGCCCGCGTAGCCAAATACTACGGCACGCCGCTCACCGCCTTCCTGCACGCACTGTGCGCACCCGGAGAAATGCTCAGGTGGTCAGTGATCGTTCGCCGCACGGTGGAACAGTTCATCACCCAAAACCTGCCAGCCTCGGCAAGCGGGCAGGCCCAACGCGCCGCCCTTCGCTTTGGCCTCGCAGCAGCGGCCGGGGAGTTAGCCACCGCCTTCGGCGTTACTGGCTGGCCCGATGGCACAGCCACAACCGCAGCACGGGTGTGTCTGCATGCGTGGCTGGCCGAACGCGGCGGAGCCGGAAACTTCGAGGGCGATGCGATCTTGGCGCGGCTGCGCCAAGTCATCGAACGCTTTGGAGAAAGCCGCTTCACCCGCTGGGAATCCGCCGCCGCCAAGATCGATGAACACGGCCCACGCACGATTGATCGGTTGGGCTTTCGCAAGACGATGGAACACGGCATGGGCGACGCCCTGCACACCACCAACACCTACTACGTGCTGCCGGAAGCCTGGAGGGCCGAAATCTTCAAGGGCATGAATATCAGTGCAGTGAACAAGGAGCTGCTGCAACGAGGAGTGCTGGAACCGTCCAGTGACGGCAAGGCGTCGAGTCTGGTTCGGTTACCCGGTCTGGGTCAGCAACGCTGCTACATCGTGAAGACGATTCCGGGCACGGATGAGAGCGAGGTCTGGGCTGCCTAACGGCATGCCTGCTGATAAAGGTAGCGCCGGCTCATTCTCGGCCTCGCCAGCCGTTCGACAACCATCTCTATGAACCGTATTACCCAGAGACAATACAAATGAACACTATTCAAGAATTGAAAGACCGCCGCGACACACTGACCCTCGAAATGGAGAGCATTCAGGCCGACCTGGCGCCCTTCGAAGAGGCGCTGGAAAGCCCAGAGGTTATCCAGCAAGGGCGCTAACGGGCAGTGCAGGATGAAATCAACGATCACAAAAGACGCATCGACTCGCGAAGCCTTGAGATCCGCAACCTGAATCAAAAAATTGATCGCCTTGAGACATTGGCGAACCGTGAGACCTTAGCTGCGGGCTATCTCAGCGATATGGCGAACTGGAAAGCCGACGAGATGGAACTCAACGAAAAGCGAAGCAGCATCGAGACGCGGTTGCAGCAGGTCCGCCAGAGCGATCAGGAAGACATGGCAAAGGCCCGACAAGCTGAAACGGACGCTGCACCGCTTATGCGCAGGCTGTCGCGTGGGGCGATGTGGAGGGCGAGAAAGCCGCTAACGCAGAAGCTCAAAAGGCAGCAAAAAACCTCACGGCGGCGGTTGAGCATCACCGCCGCCAACAACTGCTCATCAAGGCGCTGGAGCAGGAGTTGGTGACGATTGATCTGCACATTACGGAGGCACAAAAGGAACATGCCAAGATTGAAAAAGAAGCAGCACATCTGGCAAACACGGTATTAGAAGAAAAGTGGAATGAGGCTGCGAAAGCGCTGCTGGAAACAGGCGGTAAGTTGTGGGCCGCACGCAGCCTGATTAGTCGTGACCCGGTTGCACTGATGAAGCTGGATATCCCTGAACAGGGCGAGCACTTTGGAAGCTGGACCTGGCGCGAACTCCTGGAGCGCTCACACCGACACAGCCTGCTTGACCTATTGGCAGCGTAGCGCAAACCTTCCCCGAAGCAGCCTGAGAAAGGCAGGTTGTTTCGGGCCTACTATCGGTCTCACCATGAATACACCACCACAGAACAGCGCAAAGATGGCTGATTACCTAAGGGCCCGAAAGCTCCATTTGAACGGGATAATCGCCGTCGTGGACGACATGAAAAAGCTCAATGCAAGAGCAAACAAAGAAACGAAAGTCGAGAAGCGCACGATTGATGCAATCAAGGCCGAGCTTGATTTCATTGACCTCCAGCTCAAAAGAAAGAGCGGTTGATAAAGAAGCGGAAGCTTAAGCAGCTTCCGTTTCGCTAGATCCTCCCATTACAAGCAAGGTTTCAGATTGTTCGGCTTCTGATCTGTGGCGGCTGCAGGCTTTTGACCGGTTTCGGCCATAAGCGGTCACTGATGACTGACTGTTATGGAGCCAATTGCGCACGCCCCTTACTACATATCCCATAGAAAGTTGCTTCCTGTATTTATACTTCTTGAATGACGTATGCCATATGCAATCGTATTGTTTTTTCTCCGCACTCCAAATACAAGCTACCTGCTGCGGTCACTCTCTCAGACTCGGATCCAAAAGCATCAATAATTTTACTGCTAGTTCTAGCTCGATTATTAATCCATGCATTGTACATTTCTTTGTGCCTTTCAGAGTACGCCAAGCCTCCTTCAGCGCTTTGAATAAAGCAGGCGTTAACAATCGAAACCTCACCAGAGGCAAATTGCTCAAAAAGACTTTCTGAAACTTTAATGAATTGTGCAGAATTGGTTATGCGGTCGAGATGGACCTTGTCTAATCCCTGATTAAATTGAAGGCGATTGTGTGTGTGCTTCAAAGAAGCTGCAAAATCAGACGGTGAAAATCCGAGATCGGAATGCGCCCAATACGTCATTAGAAGCGCAATCTTTTCAATAATAACATGAAGCTCCCGATATGACGTATCAGCTAATTCTGGCGCAGCCCCATGCGCAATTTTATCCCTAATTCGTTTTATTAGCGAAAAGTCATCATCTGTAAAATTGATAACTCTGCGGATATTTTCATCCGTCAAGTTTTTTGCGTAATCATATTTCTCTCTGAATGTCAGCTCGCGCGATGTCACGAAAATTGACTCAATAAGAGACTCTACATCTTCAATCTGATATTTATCCAAAGGTTTTTTTAGAAGCTTGATCTGTTTTTTGAATCTTGTGACTTTTTCATTCTCGGATTTTGTTACTTTTTGATTTGCAATTTTTGCGTAGTTGCTAACATATTCGTCAAGCAAACTCACATACCCTAGAATTTTGAACTCCCAAAACCCTTCATAACGTTGCATTCCTGCAAGACGAACCCAGGAAGTTATTCGGTAGTCGGAGGCATAAAATCGCTCAAATATTGATTGCCATTTATCATCCAACGAATATCTTTGTGTTAAACAGCTTAGCCAATAAGCTCCGCTCGACGATCCTTCGCCGATTTTTTTAAAGGCTGAAAAGTAGGTCTGGATAGGATAACCTACGCCTGAACGAACCCATACATTTGCAATAGATACCGGGGTTGCAGTCAGTAGAGATAACAAAGTGGAGAGTTCTAAAGATTTCTCCCTGAGCTCATCAACTGAAAACACTCCACAAGCTCGCTCAAAAACAAAACGCGTATGCTCATGTATTACATGATCTTCGCCACGTTTTGTTAAGCTGCTAAATGTATCAGTTTTTAGAGAAAAATCTTGGTCAGCCATTTTAATAGTTATAGAAAGCTGGGGCGATGGATTGTTCCAGCTTACACTTTCACCCAGCTCACCAGTAATATATTGGCCATGTAAAAACCAATCAGACAATTCTGCATACTTAACATGAAACTCGCTTATATCCGCTTTAACATCGCCACAAACAATAAAGCGCGTATATAATAATCGGTCGTCAATTTCGCAATTGAATAAAGTAAAGTGCCGTCCCTCTTTTGTTCTCGCCTTAAGGATCGGAAGCTCTTTTTGTGATGCTATGAAATTAGAGTCAAAGTCTAGCTGCATACAGACAAAACTGCCGCCGCCAAATGTTAACTGCCCCTCACCTAATATGCCATCGCCGTCATGATAAACTTCTACACCACACTCAATTTCGTTGGAGAAATCGAAATTTTGCACCATTGATTACCTCTTTCCTAAAGAATGTGGATTTAGCATGTCTATATCCAAGGAAGACTGTTCATTTTACCGGTGATAGTAGAACGATAGCGACAACGCAAAGATTTGCTTCTGTCCAATTTTACCCAATACCACTGGCTGCAAAAGGATGAAAACGGCCACCCGCGAACGCCTGCTTTTGGCCGATTTTTGCCTATTGTCAACAGATAGAGGCAGTCGGAGGTGGGGATCAGCGGTCGAGTTGCAGAAGCATTTTTCAGGCAGTTACCCAACGGGATTGTTTGGATACTTTTGCCCTCGGAGGCATCACGCAGCGCTCCGCATGTGTCCCCTAGACGACTTCACTCCGGCGCTATCAGCGCCGCAAGTTTCATTTTAATGAACTAGTCGTTTCGGCATTTAGCACTCAAAAATATCTTTGCCAAGAAAGCTGTCACTGCCGGTTTCGTTGGTTTGGCTCATGCGAGACCTAGGCTCTGTAGGTAAACCCAAGAAACAGTAACCTGCTGGTCATAAATCAGACGGAAGGCACATTGGATATCTAAAGTTGTTACGCACAGGGCAGATAACTCCTATGTCGTTTATATCCGCAACAAAGTTCAAGGATCGAACCCATGACCCAGCGCCAATCTAGCCGCATCACCCCTCCCGTTTATCCGCCTTTTCGCTGGTTCGCTTTCATCCCGGTCGTACCCGCTGTGATTTGGATACTCGTGCAATCAACCTCTGCGGCCAACCTGGCGGTCTGCGCGGTACTAGTGCTGATCGGCCTCGGTGCCAGCGGCTGGAGCGCGGGTTCGCAGCGTGACGCAGTGCTGCTAGGCGTTGCGCGGGCGCAGTCGGATCTGGCCGACGCGGACGCGGCGCGCAACGGCATGGCCTCCCGGACACAGCTCGATGAAGTGTTGCTTGGCGCCATCCCTATCTGGGCCAAGCAGGTGGAAAGCTCGCGTCATCAGACCGAAGAAGCGATTGTGAGCCTGGCTAACCGGTTTACCGGGATCGCCGCGCGCTTGCAGGAAACGGTACAAGCCTCGCAGCAGGCAGCCGGTGAACTGGATGGCCACGCCGCCGACGGCGCGCTTGAGGTGCTGGCACGCAGTGACAGCGAGTTGAGCCAGGTAATCAACTCGCTCAAGGCCACTCAGACCAGCCGTGACCAGACCCTGGCCCAGGTCCGCAGCCTTACCGCCTACACCGGCGAACTGCGCACCATGGCCGCTGATGTGGCGGCGATTGCCGCACAAACCAACCTGCTGGCCCTCAACGCAGCCATCGAGGCGGCGCGTGCCGGTGAGGCCGGTCGCGGCTTTGCGGTGGTAGCCGACGCGGTGCGCAGCCTGTCGAGCAAATCCAGTGAAACCGGCCAGCAGATGTCGGCCAAGGTCGACATCATCAATAACGCCATTACGCAATTGGTCCAGGCCGCGTCCAGCAGTGCCGACCAGGACAGCCATTCGGTGGCCGAGTCCGAAAACAGTATTCAAGTGGTGCTCGCACGCTTCCAGAACATCACCGGGCGCCTGGCCGAATCCGCCGACCTGCTCAAGCAGGAAAGCTACGGGATCCGGGATGAGATGACCGAGGTGCTGGTCAACCTGCAATTCCAGGACCGGGTCAGCCAGATCCTCAGCCACGTGCGAGACAACATGCACGCCTTGCATGAGCACCTCCTGCAGGCCAGCCAGACCCCGGACCAGCGGATGGCCGTCGACGCCCGCCAATGGCTGGCGCGCATGGAGGCGACCTATGCCACCGACGAGCAGCGGCGCCTCCATCATGGAGAGGCGGCCGTGCAGCAGAATTCTCAAGACATCACCTTCTTTTAGGAGCACATCATGGCGAAGAATGTACTAGTGGTCGACGACTCCAGCAGCGTGCGGCAAGTGGTCGGCATAGCCTTGAGAAGCGCCGGTTACGACGTCATCGAGGCCAGCGACGGCAAAGATGCCCTGGGCAAGCTGACCGGGCAGAAAGTGCACCTGATCATCAGCGACGTGAACATGCCCAACATGGACGGCATCACCTTCGTCAAGGAGGTCAAGAAGCTGGCCAACTACAAGTTCACCCCGATCATCATGCTGACAACCGAGTCCCAGGAGTCGAAGAAGGCCGAGGGCCAGGCCGCTGGCGCCAAGGCTTGGGTGGTCAAGCCGTTCCAGCCTGCGCAGATGTTGGCGGCAGTGTCTAAACTGATCCTGCCTTGATCCCGGCGCCAGGGAGGCTCCCATGCCGATTACTACTGAAACAGCCGACGATATTGCCTGCGTGCGCATCGACGGCGAGCTGACCATCTACACCGTAGCGGAACTGGCGGCCACGCTGCTGCCCCGGATCGGCGCGACTCCCCGCCTGGAGCTGGATCTGTCGCAGGTCACGGAGATGGATGGCGCCGGTTTGCAGTTGCTCGCAGTAGTCCAGCGTGAGGCGGGCGTTGCCGGTACGGCCTTGAGTGTGACCGGCCAAAGCCAGGCGGTCATGCACGCACTGCAACTTTGCCGTAGCGCAGGCTTGTAGTCGCCACTTCCCATGTTTTTTTGATCGACAAGGACAGTCCAGGTGAGCATCAATCTCGATCAGGCACAGCAGACATTCATCGTTGAGGCACGCGAGCTGTTGCAGGCCATGGAGCAATCCCTGCTGCAATTGGAAAGCGAGCCCGGCGACCAGGATGCCATCGGCGCGATTTTCCGCGCCGCACACACCATCAAGGGTTCGGCGGGCCTTTTCGGTCTGGCGTCGATCGTGGGGTTCACGCATATCGTCGAAGACGTGCTTGACCGCCTGCGCGAAGGCAAGGTGGCGGTGGACGCCACGTTGATCGCGCTGCTGCTCAAATGCGGCGACCACATGCTCGAACTGGTCGAAGTGGTCGCCAACCGCGGTGAGGCGCCGACGCCCGCAGCGCTGGAGCGCGGTGAGGCATTGCGCGAGGCACTGAGTGCCTATCAGCCGATGCGAACCGCCGCTGCCGGCGTCGAAACCGCAGAGGTGGCCGACGACGCGGCGGTCGACGTGCTCTGGCACCTCTCCCTGCGCTTTGGCGTCGACGTGTTCCGTAACGGCATGGACCCGCTGTCGTTTTTGCGCTACCTCGAGACCCTGGGTCAGGTGCTGCAGGTCACCACCCTGACCGACAGCATCCCGCCCATGGACCGCTGGGACCCGGAAAGCTGCTACCTGGGATTCGAGATCGACCTGCGTTCGACGGCCAGTCACGCCACCCTCAACGAAGTGTTCGACTTTGTGCGTGACGACTGCGAGGTGCACATCAGGGCGGTCGACGAAGCGCCCGGCAGCACGGCGGTCGTCGCCGGCGACCAGGTCACCCAGGCAGAGCAAGGCCTTGTGGCGGCGACACCGCAGCGTTCTGCGCCAGCCAGCGAGGCGAAACCCCGCGACGGCAATTACTTGCGGGTCAACGCCGACAAGCTCGACGAACTGATCAACCTGGTCGGCGAATTGGTGATCGCCAGTGCCGGCTCAAGCCTGCTGGCCCGCTCCTGTAACAACGACCCTTTGCAAGAGGCGACCTCGACAGTATCGGCGCTGGTGGAAGAAATCCTCGATGGCGCCCTGCACCTGCGCATGATCCCCATTGGTGACACGTTCAACCGTTTTCGCCGTGTGGTGCGCGATATCAGCCAGGAATTGGGCAAGGACATCGAACTGAGCATCAGCGGTGCGGACACCGAGCTGGACAAAACCGTGGTCGAGAAAATCGGCGACCCGCTGATGCACCTGCTGCGCAACGCCATGGACCACGGTATCGAAAGCGCCGATGCGCGACAGGCGGCCGGCAAGCCGACCAAGGGTCATTTGAGCCTCAATGCCTACCATGACTCCGGAAGCATCGTCATTGAAATCGCCGACGACGGCGCCGGGCTCAACCGCGAACGCATCCTGCAAAAGGCCCAGGAACGCGGGCTGGTGGCCAGCGGCGCGGTGCTCACCGACCAGGAAATCTACAACCTGATCTTCGAAGCGGGTTTCTCCACCGCCGAGGCGGTGACCAACCTGTCCGGGCGGGGCGTTGGCATGGACGTGGTCAAGCGCAATATCACCTTGTTACGCGGCACCGTCGACCTGGACAGCCGCCCCGGCGAGGGCACGGTGGTGCGCATCCGCTTGCCGCTGACCCTGGCGATCATCAATGGGTTCCTGGTCGGCATCGACCAATCCACCTATGTGATTCCCTTGGACATGGTCCAGGAATGTATCGAACTGGATGAACGCCAGCGCCAGTCCAGCCGCGACGACGGCTATCTGGACCTGCGTGGCGAGGTCTTGCCGCTGGTGGACCTGCGTGAACACTTCAGCCACGAGGGGCCGGCCGCACGGCGCCAGAACGTGGTGGTGGTGCGCTACGCCGAGCACAAGGCCGGGCTGGTGGTGGATGACCTGCTCGGTGAGTTCCAGACCGTGATCAAACCGTTGGGCAAGCTGTTCGGCGCGCTGCGCGGCATCAGCGGCTCGACCATATTGGGCAGCGGCGCGGTGGCGCTGATCCTGGATGTACCGGCACTGCTCAACCAACTCGTACAACTGGAAGCCCGCACGCCCCAGGCGCCTCAATCGCCGCCGGTCGTCGCTCGCTGACGCATAAGCAATTCCATGGAGGTTCCCCGATGAAATGGTTCTACGATCTTAAAATATCCACCAAGCTGATCAGCTCGTTCCTGGTGGTCCTGGCGCTCACTGCGGCCATGGGCGGCTTCGCCATTCTCCAGCTCGGCGCCGTCAACCAGGCGGCCCAGGACATCAGGGGCAATTGGATGCCTTCCATGCGCGCAGCAGCCGGTATGCGTTTTTTTGCTGCCAACTATCGCTTGAAAGAAAACCGCCACCTTGCGACGGACATCGCCGAGGAAAAGGCCCAGGCCGAACGTGAGGCCGCCGACGCGCGCCAACAGTTCGACACCCGCATGGGCACCTACGAGCAGTTGTTGTCGAACGACGAAGATCGCCAACTGCTGGCCAGCGTGAAAAGTGCGTGGGACGCGTACCTGGCGAGCAGCAAGCAAGTGCTCGAGTTTTCCCGGCAGAACCAGGAAGTCCAGGCACGTGGTTTGCTCAGGGGAGAGTCCAAGGGGCATTTCGACGAGGTAACCAGCCGCCTGCAGAAAATGATCGAGATCAATGATGCCGGTGCGACGGTTGCGGGTGACAAGGGCTCGGCGCTGTATGAAAACGCACGCCTGTCGATCAGCGCGGTACTGGTCGCGGCCTTGTTGATCGGCCTGGGCCTGGCGGTATTCATCGCCCGGATTATTTCCCGCCCGTTGAGGCAGGCCGCAACCGCCGCCGAACATTTGGCCGAAGGCAACCTCAACGCCCACATCGAGCCGGGTGCCAAGGATGAAACCGGCATGGTGCTCAACGCCATGCGCAACATGGTCGGCAAGCTGGCGCATATCATCGGCGAAGTGCGTAACGCCGCCGACAACCTTGCCAGCGCCTCCGAACAGGTCAGCGCCACGGCGCAATCGATGAGCCAGGCCACCAGTGAACAGGCCGCCAGTGTCGAGGAAACCAGCGCCTCGGTGGAGCAGATGAGCGCCAGCATCAACCAGAACACCGAGAATGCCAAGGTCACCGATGGCATGGCCAGCAAGGCCGCCAAGGAAGCCACCGAAGGCGGCGAATCGGTACAGCAGACCGTGGTGGCGATGAAGAAAATCGCCCAACGCATCAGCATCATCGATGACATCGCCTACCAGACCAATCTGCTCGCCCTCAATGCCGCCATTGAGGCCGCGCGGGCCGGCGAGCACGGCAAGGGCTTCGCCGTGGTGGCCGCCGAAGTGCGCAAGCTGGCCGAGCGCAGCCAGGTCGCGGCCCAGGAGATCGGCGAGCTGTCGTCCAGCAGCGTGGACATGGCTGAGAAGGCCGGCAAGCTGCTTGACGAAATGGTGCCGTCCATCAACAAAACGTCCGACCTTGTGCAAGAAATCAGCGCCGCCTCCGAAGAACAGGCCGCCGGTGTCGGGCAGATCAACACCGCGATGACCCAGCTCAACCAGGTGACCCAGCAAAATGCGTCGAGCAGCGAGGAACTGGCGGCCACGGCCGAAGAAATGAGCAGCCAGGCAGAGCAATTGCAGCAAGCCATGAGCTTCTTCGTGCTCGATTCAACCCCAAAGTCCGCGGTTCAAAGCAGCAGCGTCGACAGCCCCGGCAGCAAGCCCAGCCGTCAGCCGCCGCGCCCGAAACCACAGGCACCGCGCAAGGCCTTCGCCTACAACATGGCCGGCGCACCTGACGAATCGGACTTCACCCGCTTCTGATCCCACGATCGATACGGGCCTACAAGGAGAGTGACATGGGCGCAGTGATGACGACTCGGCATACCGCGGTTGCGGTGGATGAGGACGCGCAATACCTGACCTTCATGCTCGGCGGTGAAATGTTCGCCATCGGCATTCTGGGCATCAAGGAAATTATCGAATACGGCAGCCTGACCGTGGTGCCGATGATGCCGGCGTTCGTGCGCGGGGTGATCAACCTGCGCGGCGCGGTGGTGCCGGTGGTGGACTTGTCGGCGCGCTTCGGGCGGGCCAACTCGGCCATCACCCGGCGCTCCTGCGTGATCATCATCGAGGCGAATACCGACGACGGCCGGCCCCAGGATATTGGGTTGCTGGTCGACACCGTGTCCGCCGTGCAGGAGATCCCGGCCGCGCAGATCGAACCGCCGCCCAGTTTCGGCGCGCGGATTCGCGCCGATTTCATCGGCGGCATGGCCAAGGTCGACGGCAAGTTCGTGATTGTGCTGGAGGTGGACAAGGTGCTGTCCATCGATGAGATGTCCAGCCTCGCCGAGGACGGCCAGGCGGCGGCCCTCGACCTCGATCCGCGTTGAGTCCCGACCATGCCAGATACCGCCTCCATCGACGATCGTGAATTCGGCCAGTTCCAGAGCTGGCTGTACCGCGCGGCCGGCATCAACCTGTCGCCGGCCAAGAAAGCCCTGGTGGCCGGGCGCCTGTTCAAGCGCCTCAAGCACTACGAGCTGCACAGCTATGGCGAGTACTTCAAGCTGATCATGAGTGACCAACGCAAGGGTGAGCTGCAGGTTGCCCTGGATTTGCTGACCACCAACGAAACCTATTTTTTTCGCGAGCCCAAGCACTTCGACTTCCTGCGCCAGCAGGTGCTGCCCGGGGCCGCGCCTGGCAAGGTATTTCGCGTGTGGAGCGCGGCCAGTTCCTCGGGCGAAGAACCCTACAGCCTGGCGATGACCCTGGCCGAGAGCCTGGGCACCACGCCTTGGGAAGTGATCGGCTCGGACATCAGCACCCAGGTGCTGGCCAAGGCACGCAACGGCCATTACGCCATGGAGCGCGCCGCGACGCTGCCCCAGCCGCTGCTGACCAAGTATTGCCTCAAGGGCATTGGCCGCCAGGAGGGCACCTTCCTGATCGACAAGTCCTTGCGCAACCGCGTCAATTTTGTGCAGGTCAACCTGAACGAAGCGCTGCCGGCCCTGGGCGAGTTCGAGGTGATCTTCCTGCGCAACGTGATGATCTATTTCGACCAGCAGACCAAGAGCCAGGTGGTCGCGCGTCTGTTGCCGCTGCTCAAGCCCGGCGGTTATTTCATCATCAGCCATTCGGAAAGCCTCAACGGTGTCAACGACACCTTGAAGCTGGTGGCGCCGTCGATTTACCGCAAGCCATGAAAAAACCAGTCGGTGTGAGCGAAGTGGTGTTGGCGCCTGGCCAGGTCAGCTTTGCGACGCGGCCGACGCGCCTACGCACCTTGCTCGGTTCCTGCGTGGCGATCACCTTCTGGCACCCGCAACGGCTGATCGGCGGCATGTGTCACTTCATGCTGCCGGGGCGCCTGCGCGACCATCAGCCCCTGGATGGCAGGTATGCCGACGAAGCCATGGAACTGTTGCTGCTCCACGCCAAGGTCAATGGCACGTATGCACAGGATTACCAGGTCAAGTTGTTCGGCGGCGGCAAGATGTTTCCCGAGCAGCAGCGCCGCCTGCCAACGCAGGACGTGGCCAGCCTGAATATTCGCGCAGCGCTGGCGCTGGCCAAGCACTATCACCTGCACCTGACAGCCCAGGACATGGGCAGTACCGGTTACCGCACGATCATGTTCGACCTGTGGAACGGCAACGTCTGGGTACGGCACCAACCAATGGGAATAATTCAACAAGATGCCTACCAAAAAAATCAGTGTACTGCTGGTCGATGACTCGGCGGTGGTGCGCCAGGTACTGCTGGCGATCCTCAGCGATACGCCGGATATCCACGTTATGGGCGCCGCCTCCGACCCGATTTTCGCCATGGACAAACTCGCCCGGGAATGGCCGGATGTGATCGTGCTGGACGTGGAAATGCCACGCATGGACGGCATCACCTTTCTCAAGAAAATCATGAGCGAGCGGCCGACACCGGTGGTGATCTGTTCCTCGCTGACCCAGAAAGGCGCGGAAACTTCCCTGCAGGCGCTGTCGGCGGGTGCTGTGGAAATCATCACCAAGCCCAGTACCGGGTTGAAGAGTTTCCTGATCGAGTCGGCGGCCGAGCTGGTGGCAGCGATCCGCGCCGCAGCGAATTCCAACGTCAGGAACTTGAGCAAGCGCAGCGCCAGCCCGGCACTGGCCCCGGCCAGCAAGCTCAGTGCGGATGCGATCCTGCCTGCCGCCAATGGCCATGCCATGGCACAGACCACCGAACGTATCATCGCCATCGGCACGTCTACCGGCGGTACCCAAGCGTTGGAGGCGGTACTGACGGCATTGCCGAGGGTGTGCCCAGGCATGGTGATCGTGCAGCACATGCCAGAAAAATTCACCGCTTCGTTTGCCGAACGCCTCAATGGTTTATGCGAGGTCGAGGTGCGCGAAGCGCGCAACAACGACCGCATCCTGCCTGGCCTGGCCCTGATCGCCCCTGGGGGCAAGCACATGATGGTCACTCGCAGCGGCGCCTATTATCACGCCCAGGTCATTGATGGGCCGTTGGTCAACCGGCACCGGCCATCAGTGGATGTGCTGTTTCGCTCGGTGGCCAAGTTCGCCGGCAAGAACGCCACCGGCATCATCATGACCGGCATGGGCGACGACGGCGCGCGCGGACTCAAAGAAATGCTTGAGGCCGGGGCCGCGACAGTCGCCCAGGACGAAGCCAGCTGCGTGGTGTTCGGCATGCCCAAGGAAGCCATCAAACTCAACGCCGCCCAGCGCATCATGGCACTGGAGGATATTCATCAAGCGATTTTGTATAAGTGAACTTGAGGCGCTCATGACACCTCCTAAGTGGCCTAGGTATAGACTGGAGACATATACGTATATGGTGCGGATGGGCAGCCAACGCCGACACGTCCCCCCGTGCCTCGGACACAGAGCGATATCAGTTTCAACCGTCCGGGCAACACACATTCCTGATGCCATCGCTTAAGGCGATGGCGTCCACCTAAATACGCGGACACCATCGCCATTAATTCTGGAGTTCGAAAGGTGTGTTTCCGGAACGCTTACGTTTGGGATCGAAGCTGATCTGTTCGAACGGCAACTTATGGCCGGTTTCTGCCTGTTGCCACCTTCCGACTCGGATCGAGTGCTGCCCGTTGTCCCGCCTGCTGCGAGAAGATCACTGCTTATCATGGATGCGAAGCAAGGTTTTCAGATCGAATACAGGCGGGGGTCAACGGAGTGCTATCCCATGAGGTATTCCATTTGGTATTCCAATAAAAATACACAACTAATATTAACTATAATAATCAATAAGATAAATTACCGTTTCAGATTACCCCGACCCACCAAATAAGCTATACAAATCAGGCGCTTAGCGTTTACCGCGAGTGCCTTTTTTGTGGCTGGATGGTTGGTTTTGGCTCGGTTATGCCAGCTTAATGACAGCGTCACGTGAAGCGACTGGGGCAAAATATGAGTTCGGAGATTGACCGGGTAAAGGATCGCGCTAGAAGCCGGGCCTTGGTGGATGAGCTCTACCAAGACGCAAGCCGTGTATACGTAGTGCATTACTCATGCGAATCATTTTATGAAGGATCCACCGGCGCTTCGAAACGAGTGACGTCCATCGCCGTGAGAAACCTAAAGTCTGCACAGACAAAATCTTGGTCGCTTCATAAATCAGCAGAGCTGAAGGGTTCACTTGCGACGATGTCGGATGAGCTGGATAGCCATGAAAAATCAATGCTTGATGGCTATTTTACTTTTCTAGAGCAGCATAGAGACTGCCGGTTCATTCACTGGAATATGCGAGACGAGCATTTTGGCTTTTTCGCCCTTGAACATCGACACCGCGTCATGGGCGGGCAGCCTTTTGAGCTTCAGGATGACAAAAAAGTAGATCTGGCTAGGGTACTAGTTAGCCTGTATGGCAAGTCCTATGCTCCACACGAGGACAGCAAGGGCCGCAGAGGCCGAATAATGAGCCTGACAGAGCTGAACAATGTATCGGACGTCGACGCGCTGACAGGCGAACAGGAAGCTGACGCATTCGTCAGCGGTGATTATCTTAAGATGCACAGATCAACGCTCAGAAAGCTGGACATGTTTGCAAATTTCTTCGAGCGTACACATGAAAAACGCCTTAAAACAAACGCTACCTGGGCAGACAAGCTTGGTGTCCGTCCGATTGCAATGCTGGAAATCGCAAAAGGTCACCCGCTATTTTCCGCGTTTACCGTCATTGCAATCGCGTTGGGGGCAGTCGCGAAATACACTGAATTTTTCAAACAATTCTTAAACGTTGTTTCTTGAATGCCTGGCGCTGCTAATGCAGCAGTATGGACTTGAGAGGGGCGTAGGCAGCGTACAACCTGGCTTGCAGGGATTCACTGTCTAAATTGGTCAACGATACAGCGCCGGTTTAGGCCAGTGAAACAGGGATAGATCAAGACATTATTAGACATTTTTTTAGTGTTGCGCACCGTGTTTCGATAATGATAAAGCGTGGCGGTGGCCTACGCCCCCGGGGCCTTGCACACCCAATACACCCACCTATAGCAGCTATGATTCGTCATCGCATCGCTGGCAATCTCCGCACAACGTTTGCCATAAATCAAGGTTGTGGAGGCAAAAAAAGAAGCCCTGTAGCCGCGCACTCCAGAGCTTGCTTTATCCAAAAATCGCATAAATAACCATCGACACTGCGATTACCCAGCACCCGGTTAATATTGTCGCCATCCATATCATCTGATAATCCATAGCCTTCCCTGTGCTTGCTGGTCTGCCCTATCAGACTAGCGCAGAATTTCCCCGACTACGCTGGCAGTCGCGTAGAGCAGTCACTGCGCAGCCCTCGTTATTGGTGATGCCTATATCTTGCTGACTGCACAGTTACATTGAGTTCATCTCGTATTTCCGCTCATACTCACCAACTAGCAATCTGATGGTACAACCCCATGCACCTCACCAAACCCAACCAAGAACTTCACCAAACCTTAGAAGCTGCCGCAGATGAAATTGAGGCTGCTGTTCAGGATTTATTTAGAAAGGCGAAGGCATACGATGAGCCTGAGTTCCTCACGGCCATGGAGAGAATTAGTAGGATTCATGACCATGTGGATGTCCTGCGGACCTACGCCAAGCAGGTGATGGATGGCCTAATCGTCAAGGTTGGCCTAAGTGACATCGGGATTATCAGCACCACCGAGCCTCAAAAAGAGTCACGCTGAGACCTGTCTATATTGGACTAAAAGCTGAAAGCTGGATTTCGCTAGGAGGCTGGCGATGGTCACTCTGCCGAGTATCAAACCGAGCTGTACACCAAACAGCTGGAGCAGATGGTCCATACTCTTTTCGACCAGCGCGTTGACTTCAAAGAGAGCGGTTACGACGAGTTGGCCAGATCGGGTTCGACCAATCAGCGCAATTGAAGCGCGTGGTAAAGGACCATAGGAAAACGACGGAGAAATAGCCATGTCCCTCACCAAGCCCAAGCAGCAGCTGCGACGAGACCTGAAGGAGGCGGCGGTCACCCTCAAATGGGCAGACGTCGGTAACCATTGATCTGACTACGTGTATGCCAGAGAATGCGCTGCTTCAATACAAACGTAGGGAAAGGAATGAATAGCCAAAATGGTTACTTCTGTATCGGCCCTGACGATCTAGAGGATCGGGCTCTTTCTGAGTTGGCTAACCTCCAGTCATTGCCGTTGCGCTGTGAAGGGATCGATTTGAGTGGCCAGGATTTATCCAGAGTAAGCCTCGCAGGCGCCCATTTGGAACGGTGTATTTTAACAGGCACGGATTTTACCGCTGCGAACCTAACCAATACCCGATGGGTTAGCTGTCGCGCTGGACGATCTATTTTCCGTTCTGCTGCTCTCACTGATGCAGCTTTTGAACGGTGCGATCTCAATAACACGAACTGGCAACGGGGCAAGGTAGCCCATGTGCGATTTGAAGGATGCAAGCTCACCGGAGCGAATTTCGGTGATGTGTCCGCGCTTGGCTTGAGTTTTTCTGACTGCCTGCTGAATAGCGCCATGCTTTCTGGCATTTCTTTTTTTAAGACAGAGTTGCATAAGATCGATTTTAGCGATGCTGATCTGACGTACTGCGATTTTCGTAAAGCAGTATTTGTTGATGGCGGAAGTCTGTCTATGGCTCGTGTGAACAATGCACGATTTGATGACGCAGATCTGCGTGAGGCTAGCCTGCAAGGACTGCGCTTGGTCGACGCCAAACTGTTCAAAGGTGCGATCATCTCTCGTAGTCAGGCAGGCATGCTGCTGGCTGGGCTGGGGCTGACAGTCCTTTAAAAGTCTCTGACGAGCAATCCTGATGAGATATCGGGGCGCATCATGGATGTCATGGCAGTGTGCCGGTGACTACTGTGCGTCCATTCGTAAGCGTTCCGAGAACACACCTTGCCAATTCCAGCATTCAGGCGGTCAGCGGCTAGGTAAGGCATGCACCCATGGCGTATTCCATGATTGCGCGCTGAATCTGAAGCAGTGCTGCCTTCTGCTCGTATCCAGCGAAACCGCTGTAGTCGACAGGATCAAATCCAACCTCTTCACCGATAAAAAAGGGCGGTGTTGGTAACAAGATCGGGTTGCCTAGCGTTGCCAGATGTTCTTTTGTGAGCGACCACTCAGTGTCTGTGAAGTTGGCTGGCCACGAATCGGTAATCAAGATATCCACTTGCCGATTGGCAACGTCGGAAAAGGCAATATGAGGATTTAAATGATGAAGGTCTTGGCTACAGAAATGCATGATCGTTATTCCTAGCACTTCCGCCAGCTCGTGCCATGAGCGCAGCACATTTGTGGTTGGGCCCCACAGCCCTATCTTTGCCTTACGGATCTCACCAAATTTAGAGTGGACGTAGAAGGCATCGGAAAGAACCTCGCAGGGATGCCCCTGAGCCGACATGGCATTTATTACGGGCCTTCCACTCGCCGAAGCAAATTCCTTCAGCTTTTCATGGCTCGACTCCCTGATGACATAAATAGAGTAAAAATGATCAAGGTAGCCCGCTAGATCTTCTACACGCTCCTTCGACTTGAGAAGATTCGGAAGCTCAATGAATTGCAAACCAAGCTGTCCAAAAGCTTGTATGAACGTGGTACGGGTGCGAATACCATTCCCTTCGAATGACCAACCCACGGTGCCCTTGACGGATTTGGGAGGCTGCTTTGCCTGCTCCCATATCTCCAAGACATGCCGCGCAGTCAAATCTTTGAGGCTGATTATATTCAATTAATGCTCCTTCCCTAGATAGCGGCGGTTGCTGGTCTGGCCGCCAACTCATAGTTTTCGCTTTCTAACATCGAGCGTCCGCTGAGCGCGCTTTCCGAGGCTACACTGGCGCCCACTTATGCGGCAGCAACTCCGTAATTTCATTCGCCCGCTGTGTCGGCAAACGAGTCAGTACGTCCTTCAGATACGCATACGGATCATGCCCGTTCATGCGCGCAGACTGGATCAAGCTCATGATCGCCGCCGCCCGTTTGCCGCTGCGTAGCGATCCAGCAAACAACCAGTTCGAACGCCCAAGTGCCCACGGCCGGATCTGATTCTCGACCGGATTATTGTCGATGGGCACAGCCCCATCCTCCACATAGCGCATCAGCGCTACCCAGCGTTTAAGGCTGTAATCCAGGGCTTTAGCCGTCGCTGATCCGTCAGGCACAAGATCGCGCTGGGTCAACATCCAGTCGTGAAGTGCTTTGGCCAATGGTGCTGCTTTTTCTTGCCGGATTCGCCAACGATCCTCGTCACTCATGTCTCGCGCTTGGCGTTCAACCTCGTACAAGCCGCCAATCGAGTGCAGCGCCTGCTCTGCCAACTGGCTTTTATTGGCCACGTGCAGATCGAAAAACTTACGGCGGGCGTGGGCCATGCAGCCGATTTCGGTCATGCCCTTCTCGAAGCCTGCTTTGTAGCCAGCAAAGTCATCGCACACCAGCTTGCCGTTCCATGTACCGAGGAAGTTACGCGCATGCTCACCGGCCCGGCTCGGGCTGAAGTCATAAACCACAGCTTTAATTGCCGAGAACGGTGTGGTGCAGTAAGCCCAGACATAAGCACGGTGAGTTTTCTTCTGTCCGGGCGCAAGCATTTGCACCGGCGTCTCATCGGCATGGACGACTCGCTGTGCCAAGACAGCTTCTCGCAAGGCATCAACCAACGGTTGAAGCTGCACACCGGTCTGCCCAACCCATTGCGCCAGTGTCGAGCGCGGGATCGCTAAACCGGCGCGCCCGAAAATTTTCTCCTGCCGATACAGCGGCAAGTGGTCAGCAAACTTCGCCACCATCACGTGGGCCAGCAGGCCTGCGGTTGGAATGCCCTTGTCGATCACCTGGGCCGGTACCGGCGCCTGGATCAGTGTTTCGCACTGACGGCAGGCCCACTTTCCACGCACGTGTTGTTCGATGGTGAACACGCCTGGCGTGTAGTCGAGCTTCTCGCTGACGTCCTCGCCGATGCGCTGGAGCTGGCAACCGCAGGAGCACTGAGTGTTTTCTGGCTCATGATGAATGACGGTGCGTGGAAACTGTGGCGGCAACGGCGCGCGCTTTGGTTTTTGGCGCACCTCTTCTGGAGCCGGAGCCGGCTGGAGTGCCGTCAGCTCAGCGTCGATTGCCTCAAGATCAGTGTTAAGCAGATCGTCGAGCAAGCTGCCCTGCTCAGGGCTGATCTGCTCGCTGCGCTTGGCAAACAGGTGCCGCTTGAGGAGTGCGATCTCGTGGGTCAACTGCTCGATGATAGTGTCATCGCGGTGGCTCTTTCTGCCCATGGTGTCGACCTTCGACAGCAACTGCGCAGCGAGAACGCGCAGCTGGTCGGGGGTCATTTGGTCGAGGTTGGGCAAGGAAGTCATGCCGTGGACTTTACCAAAGCAGACCGCCTGCGGCAGCAGGCTCAGACGTTAATTACAGCCTTTTTAAAGGATCGTTATTGCACCGCCAGCGCCAACGCGCTGCCAAGGCAGACCAAGTACCAGGGCCTGAAGTTGCTCGGCATCCAGTTCCAGCTCGCTACCTCGTCGAATGCCTGGCCAGTGGAATTTGCCTTGGTTCAACCGCCGAGCCGCTAACCAAACACCAATCCCGTCGTGAACCAGCACTTTCATTCGGTTAGCCCGTCGATTGGCAAAGATATAAGCGCAGTGCGGCTTCGCCGCACCGAACACCGTGATAACTCTGGCCAAGGCGGTCTCGGTGCCGGCGCGCATATCCATGGGCTCGGTGGCGAGCCAGATGGCGTCGATGCGGATCATTGAGTGAGACCACGGATAAAACGGGCGCACCCGTCGGGATCGGCCAGTGGCCACTTCACGGTGAGGTTTTGATGGCCGAAAGGAACGTCGATACTGACGGACATTTGCAGATCGGCCTGGGGTGGGGATGGTAGTTTTATCGGAACAAAAGCGGGCAACGTTGTCGCCTCACAATCACGATAAAGAGGTATCCATTTGCGAACTAGATTCGCGTTGATGCCGTGGCGCAGGGCTACGCTGGCCATCGACATGCCAGGTTGCAGGCATTCCTAGACGATCTGAGCTTTAAAGGGCTTGGGGTAAGAAGTTCTCTGGCGCATGGCAATCCTGATGATAAGGGCGATGGTGTCCACGTATTTTTTAAGTGGAGAACATCGCCCTTATTGCAGGGGGTTGGTAGGTGACTTTGCCGGACGGTTACAGACGTCGACTTGTTGGGAGTAGCGAACCGAATGCTGGCCGCCGGTGACGAGCAAGGCGCCAACGAGCTTATGAAGATCGCATTCTCGTTTCAGGAAACTGAGGACAGGCTGGTGGGGGATGCGGAGGATAATCGATCGGGCTTATTATTAGGTCGGAGGCATAATAATCATGCCTAACATTTATAACTTTGATCAGGCAGTGCTCGGGCGCCAAATTAATAAAATTCAAAAATGTATCGCGCAAATGGAACATGAAGCTGATGTGCTCAAAGGCTGCGGTTTAAATGAGCTAGCAGAAGCCGTTGGCGAGCAAATCGAGAAACTCAAGGTCGCTGTAGAGGATCTTAAAGGCGTGATGCCCACGCTGGGCAGTAGCAGGTGACTTTAATGTTTGGGGCGGTGATTTAACAGCCTTCGTTTTTTGGGATCGAACCCGTCTAAACTTTCAACACACCAATTTTGTCTCGGACGGTAAAAAAAGAGCACTTCGCCTGTTTCAATGACCTCCCAGATAGCAATCCAAGCCCGGCCCCGCACCGGGCTTCTTGTATTTGCCCTCCCCGATCCGAGCCCGCAACATTACTAAGCAAGAATCGTGGACGCTTGCCGAACAAGATCACGCCACTCCGACTCAGAAATGACTTTGTCTCGCTCCAAGGAGTTGGCCATTTCGATGAGAATCGAGTAAAGCTCCTCGTGGTCTATGAACAGTTCAGTTTCTTCAATCATGGAGCGCCAAGCGGCTAACGCTTTTGACTTCCTGTCATTGCTCATCAAAACTCACCCACCGGATTTAATTGACCAACAAGGTATCTCAAGCGTTCCTAGGTGACGAAAAGCGGCGGATCGATTTTGATCATGTACCAAAAGCATGGTAAGAGCTACGTTTGTGTCCATACAAGTCTAACGTTATTTTAGATGGTCTCTAGGAGAAATCAGTTCCCCCTGCTCTCATGCAGACCTATATGGTCAAAGCCGGCTGCTTGAAGCTTAATGCTCAATACAGATATTCGAGAGGCATAGAGTTCCGGGCGCAATCTATCGGTCCAACGTCCCTAAAACTCGCATGGATATGCATCACATCGTCATTTCCAAGAGCCTACCGTCGTAGTACAACCGCTGATGAACCTGGAATATCTCTACGAAATGGCTGGGGTCCTTCGAAATTTCCAGATATCACCGATAGAGATAATGCTTCCTGTCGTTTGCTTCTCCGCTTCCAGACAGCAAACTGGCCGAAGGCAACTGCGGCCAGATAGTACCCAATGCGCTGATAGCGACTAATACCAATTTATGATCGCCAGCTAGCCTGTTTTTAGGCTACATCCTTCCGAGGGTTGGCCTTGGTAGGCACGCAGAATCCCGGATCGAAATTTCGCGAAGGTTGATTAGGCTTTGGTCAGAGTCGAGGGCCGCCTGCGCCTGCTTCGGAAGTCACGAGATTCGCAGGTATCTGCATTTTCGGCGAATCAAAGTGCGGACCTACCCGATACGCCAAGGCTTTCTGCATCGTGTATTTCAACAATTTCAATAACGTAAGCGCGAAACTCCCACAACAGCTGGAAATAGTTCGATCCGTGCTCAGCGGATGGCAAGCTTTCGAACTGCTCGGCGAATTTTTGTTTACGACACACGCGCCTATTGCCATGGATGTCCATGGCTTCGCTATAGACGCTCTCGCCTTCTAGGTTAATTAGTCGCAGAATCCACTTCATACACGCCTCATTCAGGTGATAGCGGCAACTCGCTAGGGTACATTCTTAGCCGCCGCAATACCAAATTGCCATCACCGCATACCTGAACGACAGAGCATCCGACAGAAGGTACCAGGGCACGAGGAAGCCTACTCCTCTATGGATAAGTCGACGGTTTTTAGGTTCAATTCACACAATGGTAAAATACATATCAATGGAAACACATGAATTGCCTGATAAACATAATATAAATTGACGGATACGCTTCTCCATGACTTCGTCTACCGGCGGCCCGGGAAATGTAAAAACAGCACATGCACATCCTAGAGCATGAAATCTAGGAACTGAACGTGCTGCCCAGCAATGCAAGGATTCACTAACCTTGTAGCAGGCAGCCCCTGCTGGAGGCGCACACCATGAACAGCGAGTCTGAGACACTCGCCACCGAGCCTGTAACTATCTGATAAGTAAACCTATTTTCTTATGAGCGAATAGCAAAAATTACTGCTACGCTCATATCAGTGCTCATTTTGGACTAGCACTTACTGAGCTATTTCGTCATAGGTTATCAGCGATCAGGGAGATAAAACTTATTGACTACTATAGCTATAGCGGTTTCATCGGCTCACCACTTGAGGCATCTTCCGAACTCCCCTCAACTCAATAATCGCGATTGATGAGGCCTAGAACTGGCAAACCAACGTGACCATAAACCCCAGGAAAGCTTGTTTCTTTAATAAAAGCTGCCTTTCGATAGATTTTTTTTATTAATGTTGTAGAGTTTATTGCCGATAAGGAAACAATATTAGCAGCACGTCTGCTTTTGCCAATGGAGGCATTATGAATTTTCGTTCCATCAATATCGCTCCGAGATCGGCCCTGTGTTTTGGCATGATCACCATGCTTGTTATTGCCTTAGGGTCGTTTTCATATGTGCAACTCGGCAAGTTAAGAGGAACTGAACAGGATATTGAAACCAATTGGCTTGCAAGCATACGGACTGCTGACGATATACAGATTGCACTGCTAGGCGCCCGACTAGAAAGTATTCGCTTGCTGGCCACCTCTAATCAAGAAGAAAAAATTACAGCCGCACAACAATTAATCGATGCGCAAAACTTACTAAACAAGCAAACAGAATACTATCGAAAAAATTTAATATCAGACAAAGAAGAACTTTCTACATTTAATGAAGCAGCTGCAACCATGGAGAAATATATTGAGGGGCTCAAAACTATAATCGAATTAGACAGAACACAGCATGAGAAAGCTGTGGAATTTGCAAATACAGAACAGCGAGATCGCGCCAACAATTACCAGGTTAAGCTTACTGCACTAAGAGATCACAACGTCAAAGGTGCGGCGACGGCAGGTACTACTGCTACGGCGGTCTACTCACGGAGCCTTACCATTGTCGACTCAGTAATTGGCATCTCATTGATTCTAACAGTCCTACTCGCAACCGCACTCACTCGAAGCATAGTTCGACCAATGAACTCTTCTTTGAAGATGGCAGAAGAAATAGCCGCAGGTGATCTGAGGCTGTCTCTTCAGGTTACAGGAAATGATGAGTCGGCGAGGTTAATGCGAGCGCTTAATACCATGCAAGCCACTTTGCGCGACACTATCGGCGAAATATCGGAAGCTGCCACCCAGCTTAGCACTGCCGCAGTTGAAATGAGTTCAATAACAGAGGGTGCAAGTGTGACCCTTCAGCAACAAAATAGTGAAATCGAGCAGGCTGCTACTGCAGTTACCCAAATGAGCGCTGCAGTGGATGAGGTAGCTCGTAACGCTATTTCCACATCAGAATCAGCTCGTGACTCAAATAAAGCGGCAACGGCTGGTAATGATAAAGTTGATGAGACACTCAAGGCGATGCGGAGTTTAACCGACAGGATTGAGCTCACGTCCGAACAGGTCCAATTATTAGCCGGACAAACGCAAGACATAAGTAAGGTTTTAAGTGTGATTCGAGCGATCGCGGAGCAAACTAATCTTTTAGCACTAAACGCGGCCATTGAAGCTGCTAGAGCTGGTGAACAAGGAAGAGGGTTTGCAGTTGTAGCAGATGAAGTTAGAGCGCTTGCCCATCGCACTCAAACTGCAACTCAAGAAATCGAACAAATGATCTCCAGCATTCAGTCAGGTAGCGCTCAAGCTGTGGAGTCTATGATAAGTAGCACCCATGAAGCCCATAGCACTCGGCAGACAGCTGAAGAAGCTGGCCAGTCGCTTAAAGCTATTACTTCGGCCGTTCGGCTGATTGACGATAGAAATCAACAGATAGCGACTGCATCCGAAGAGCAAGCCCATGTTGCGAGAGAGGTAGATAGAGCCCTAATAAGTATTCGAGAACTTAGTATTCAAAGTAGCGAGGGCACTCATCAGACTCTGCTAGCCAGCAATGAGCTTTCGAGGCTTGCAATATCTCTTAATCAAATGGTTGGTCGTTTCAAAATATAAACCACACCAGCTTTATGGCTCTTAAATTTTAGGTTAATAGCGAAAATCAGCAACATATCTCTAACAGGCACGCAGGGCGATCATCCCTTGGCACCAGTCTTCAGCGATGATGATAGTTCTTCGAACAAGCGGAGAGTCAAGCTGGGGTCTATGGGTTGAAAACCACGCTGATGAATGTGGAAGGCACTTTCAAGTCATTAGCGCCCCCCCCTTGCGTTGAGAACGAACGACGGCCGCACATCATCATCGGCAATGACTATGGCCCAGCAAAGCACTGTTGCACTTGGCGCAAGATAATTTCTTAATGTGTCGTTAATACTTGCTGGGAAACTGCTGGTGACGGGTCAGGCGCTAACCAGTTCCCTGCGATTCAGTAGCTTCCACCTATACCAGGCGATCTTCATCCTCAAGTCGAGCTTGAGCATGTTGTTGAACACGTCGCCAGCGCGAGATCTGCCGGTCGACCGCCTGGTCGTAGTCCAAGGCTGACATTTTGTGTTGCGGGAAATCCTGCACGGAATCCCACGTAGCCTGATCAAGCCGCAGCACGTCGCGGTGCATGGTGTAGCGAAGCTGGCCGTGCAGAATGGACTGAACCACACCAGGGAACACATCAGGCGCAGTATCAGCCGGCAGGCCGATCAACTTCATTGAAGCGTCAAATGCAGCCGCCTTTGCGGTGAGTGATGTCTGAACGTCCTGAAGCGTTCGGCAATTCTGGACAGACTGATCCACCATCGCGCGCATTGATATGCAGTCAACCTGGGCGCCCTTAAGTCGCTCAGCAGCTTGGCCAGGCTTCGTAAACATGGGTCACTGCCTTGCTGGGCGCTTTAGCCCTAGTTGAGCCGCAGGCTGGGCACGCGCCGCCCTGTCGCTGCCCGGCCGGGCCGAACCAGCCGCAATTGTAGTGGTCAACTAATCCCGGACACGACGTTAAGTTTTTCTTCGGCCCGAGCTGGCGCCAGCCCACCGTTGAATTGATGGGGGCGAACCCAGTTGTACCGATGCATCAAGAAGTGGCTGATATCGCGCTGGGCTTCTTGAGCCGTTCTGTAACCCGTGGTCGGTATCCATTCCGTTTTCAAGCTGCGGAACACGCGCTCCATTGGCGCGTTGTCCCAGCAATTTCCCCGGCGACTCATGCTCTGGCGCATTCGATAACGCCACAGCCGCTGGCGAAATAAACGACTCGCATACTGCGACCCTTGATCCGAGTGAAACAGCAGACCCTGAGGCCTTCCTCGTTGTTCGTAAGCCATATCCAGCGCCTTGATAACCAGCTCGGCGTCCGGCTTTTCCGACAACGCCCAGCCCACCACCCGGCGCGTGCAAAGATCCAGCACGACAGCCAGGTAATGCCATTTCCCCTGGGCCCAGATGTAGGTGATGTCGCCGCACCACACCTGATTGGGTGCCGGAACATCGAACTCCCGATTCAAGATGTTCGGGATATCCAACCGGTCAACCGTCGCTCGTTTATAGGCATGAGAACCTGGCTGTTTGCTGACGAGATCCAGTTCACGCATCAGGCTGCGCACTTTGAACCGACCGAGCTGCTCACCATCGTCACGCATCAACGAGAGAATGCTGCGGCTGCCCGCAGCACTGCGACTTTGCGAAAACAACTCGCTCACCCGACTGCGCAACCGAAGCCGTTCGACATCCGGCGTTCGGCGCTTGAGGCGCTGGGCGTAATAACTTGAGCGGTTGATATCAAACACTTTGCACAGCCAATCAACCGGCTCATGGACGCTTAGCTGATCGATCAGCGCGTACGCTCGTGATCTTCCGACATCAAGAGCGTGGTAGCCTTTTTTAATATCGATTTTTCCCGCTCAAGACGGGCGATCCGGGCTTCCAGCTCCTGGATTTTCTGCTGTTCCGGGGTCAGCGCTTTGCTCTGCGGAGTGACGCCTTGGCGCTCCTGCTGAACCTGATCGACCCAGCGGCGCAGGGCCGACTCGCCGACGCCGAGTGAACGGCTGGCTTCGATGTAGCTGTAGTTTTGCTTGAGCACGAGGTCGGCAGCCTCGCGTTTGAATTCAGCAGAAAAGGAACGGCGTTGTTTGGTCATCTGACACCTCGATCTGGCGAGCATTCTCGCCTAAATGGGTGTCCGGTTTCATTAGACCACTACAGTTGGTTTTGGTCTTTGCTACGCCGGTTTGCTTTTGGAAGGCGAATATCTTCTTCGATAGCGCGCGCTGGATGTCGGAAAGCGACTTGGGGAGTTGGCTTTCAAAATCCTTGGCTTCATTTCGAATAGTTTCGGATGATGAAGAAAAAGCGCTTTCTTTGACCTTTCTCAAGGCCGAATACAACGAATCCCCGCTGTAGATTCGACGGTAAAGTGACGAAGCCACAAAAACTCCTTGTTTGTTGGGAGACACCAGCGAACTCTCACCCAACTGCTACAGAGGATCTTCAACCTTCGGGAGACCGCGAAGCCTTAACGGCGATCTTGGTCGCGACCCGTACAGCAACCTCCCAAGAGAGATGGCTGGCGTCTGTCAAACTTGGTTCAGTGCTGTGAGGCGGCTGCACCAGCAAGCAGGCGAGGCATGCCGATGTTAATCAGCCATCCAGCCAAAAGCCATCTATTTGATACGGGAAAGCGATAGGATGAGAATTGGGTTCACACGACTGCTCGCTTAAAAATGTCGCGAACGTGAATGCCACCAATCAGAAACTAGATCTCAATACCAATAGTTGTCTATTGCATAGGCTCGAATGCCATACGGATCGGGCGAAAACAGAACCGGATCGACTGGCTGCTTTTGGCCCAGAGTGTGTAAAAACGCTTCGCCAAAATTAAAGTGTGCGCGTCTACGTTAAATCTGAAATTTATCGGCACGTCAGCAGATGTGGATTTCTCGTAGAAGCGCGATTTCCAGTCCGGTTTTGAGTACCTGTAACGCTGAGAAACGTTTTCACACAGCCTCGGCCGAAAGCAGCCTTTTGCGACTGCTTGCGAATTGCTGACACAGCTGACGGCCTCATGCCTGATGATTACCGACGGCTAACCATTACTAACGGGCGGTCAACCAGTTGGCGTGCCCTGCTTTCATCTGAAACTGTTACCCGACTTGACTCAGTTACACACTTGAAAATTGGTATTTCAGATTGGTGTAACTCAAATAAATCTCCATAAAAACAATAGGACCGCATTATGAATAGATACGAGCCCCGCTCCCCGGTAGCACCAATCCCTCCAGCGAACTTCAGGTGCGCCTCGTGCCGGGGCCCCTGAGGTTTTCATTGAGACACGGGGTCGGAAACCCGCGTGATCGTGTCAGCAGAAAGGTGCCCAGCTTAGTGAACAGGTAAACCGGGTGAACTGCTGTTCACCAGTGCATTTGCCCAATGAATCGGAAAGCCGCCGGGGCCCCTGGGCATTTCGGATAGACACGGGGCATAGAACCCGCGCGTTCGTGTTAGCGGCTGGATTTTTTAAGTTGGTTGACAGGTTGACGTGGTTGACACCCGTCACCATGGTTGACGCAATGGAGGTGTTCACTATACGCAACAAATACAGCCACCTTTACCGAAGCTGTAACGATAGCCCTTTTTCTTCACGATCCTTTCAATTTCAACGATTGAAATTTCAGTAACTTCCGGCACCTCCCACTAACTCGATCCCGCGGGTTTCATGCCCCGTGTGAAGCGAAACCTCTCAGGGTCCCCAGCGTGATTTCCTCTCATCGAGAGGCGGAGCCAGCGAAATTCGCTTGGTAGGCTGGAGCGCAAAGCGCCTGACCACAACACCTGGATGCTGACTTTAGCGTTACACGCACGGGCAGCGTTACATCCGATGTACGCGATGCAGCGTTGCTGTGTAACAGCCGTGAAAGCCAATGAAACCGGGCGTTTGGTGAAGGGCGTTACACTCGTAACACCGGTTACACCAGTTTTTGAGGGGGGCTGGGTGTGTGCTCTCATGCTGCCTTTCCAAATTGGCCCTACAACACATTGTTGGCCTCTAGTGAATCAAGATGGTCGGCATGATTTCTGATCACCAGATGGTGAGGACAGCTGATATGCAATGCCACTGGCTCGAGGTAGATTGACTACCTGACAACACGGCGGGAGAACATCATGGAAGACACCCCTTTGCTTGCTTCATTACTCAAGCGCATGAATGAAAACCAACTGGCCCTGGGGGCAGCTTTCGAGGAGCTGTCAAACTGGGTTGAGCAAAGAGGATCTACAGAAGTGGCACAGAACATTCGAGGGGCACTGGATACCCTGGATGGAAATGCAGGATTCATCACCCTTGCGCTCGCCTCACTGGCGGCAGAAGATCGAGCGAAGAAGTAACTACTCAGCTGGATGGCAACACATCAGCCACCATTTGATGTTGCTTTACCCTACGGGGATACCTCGAAAAAGTGACCAGAAGGAAGCACCGTGTATGCCCACGTGTATGCCTAACCGAAGCACCACCAAACAAACCCAATGAATACGGGCCTATTACTGACCGGTTCAAACGACGCCGGGGCACCAGATACAGATGAAAAAGCCCCAGGTCGAAAGGCCTGGGGCTTTTTTGTGGGCGCAAGATAAGGAAGAAGATGCAAATAAAGTAACAGTTTTATGGCTGACCATAAGTTTCTCGACCAGCAAAGTGAAAGCCCGAGTGACGCCACACATCGAAGGGCGGGCGCTTGTATCGATTTCAAGCAGGAGGGACTTGCACATGCCTAAAGTGATGCACCAATGATCCAGGGTTACCCTAAACCTTGGCAGAGCTACCAGGACCAACTTGAGATATTGATAGCTCGCGGAATGATCGTTACAGAACGATATAACGCCTCACCCACCACTTGATGAAGGTCATCAATCCGTCATCAAGCTGGGGACGACGGCTGAAAGCACTATTGGAGAATGACTTTCCAGACTTGTCCCACCTTGATCTTAATTTGGAGGGCATGGGAGTGGATCACCACTGGCAGGAGCGCGATTGGTAATCGAAAAAATCAAGGCAATAAAAAACCCCTGAGCAATTGCTGCACCGAAGCGCATCAACCGACAGGGGCCGTGTTGCGGATGATTATAAAGGCCGGAAGTTTCTCGTCAACCGCCGGCTGGCGACCTCCACCTCAAGGATTTTTCAACGCCTCCAACCGCGCCGGCAAGTCTTCCTTGGGAAAGCGCTTATGCAACTCCAGCAGCTTCTCATCCGCCGCCTTCGC
Source organism: Pseudomonas sp. 32A (assembly GCF_052682255.1). Classification (NCBI taxonomy): domain Bacteria; kingdom Pseudomonadati; phylum Pseudomonadota; class Gammaproteobacteria; order Pseudomonadales; family Pseudomonadaceae; genus Pseudomonas; species Pseudomonas sp. 32A. Next base: position 2,629,564 of record NZ_JBQYLY010000001.1, read on the forward strand.
CTCTCCCGCCTGCCGCAACCGCAGGATTTCCTGCAGCCCCTGCTCCAATGGCGGCAGCACAACAGCCGAGCGCTTGCTCATCTTCGCCACCGGCTCATCCGCCAGCGAACCCGCGACTTCTGCCTGCACCTGCGGTGCGCTATCGGCCTGCGGAGCCACTGAGAATCGAGCCATCGGCGCCGCTGCCGGGGCCGGGCGAGCGAGTTCTTGCGGAGCCGCCGCGTAAGTGCCTGTGGATAACTCCGGCTGCGGCACCGGCGAGCGCGTGACCAAACCAATCATCAGGGCCACACCCGCGACGGTGGCAAATGCCATCTGCCAGCGCGGCCGTTGGCAGGCCTGCAACCAGCGCTGCCACAGGCCGGGTTGCCGCACGGGCGCTTCGCGGTGGGCGGTGGCCAGGATGAACGCGTCGAGGGAAGCCGGCGGCTCGCCGCTGGTGTGTTGACGGAAATGCTCGATCAGCACCTCGTCGTTCGAGTCCTGGGTATGTCGGGAGTCAGTCATGCGGGTACCTCCTCGGCCAGCAGTCGGCGCAGTTTCTGCTGGGCGTAACGCAAGCGGCTTTTTACCGTTTCCAGTGGGGCGCCGGTGAGCGCGGCGATTTGTGGCACTTCCAGCTCGCCATGCAGGCGCAGCAGGAACACTTCGCGCTGGTCTTCGGGCAAGTCTTGCAGTGCGCTGTCCAGGCGCGCCTGGTCGCGGCTCAGGCTCAGCAGTTGCTCTGGCCCGGCGCTGTCGTCGGGCTGGCCGTGAAGCTGCTCATCGTAGCTGTCGTGCAGCGGGTTGTGGATGCCGTGTTTGCGCCAGTGATCGATCAGGCGGTTGCGGGCAATCTGGAATAACCAGGTGCGAAAACTCGCCCGGCCCTGTGGCTCGCTGGTGCTGCGGATCAGGCTGAGCCAGGTGTCCTGGAACACTTCCTCGGCCAGTTCGGCCTTGTTGCTCAAGGACACGAGAAAACGGTACAGGCCCTGTCGATGCCGCGCGTACAGGGCTTCGAACGCTGCACCGTCGCCGCTGCGGTAGCGGGACAGCAGGGCTTCGTCGCTGGGTGAATCCATCAGGTGGCGCACTCCTTTGAGGTGGATCAGTGTTTGGCCGGGGCCTGGAGGCTCTGGGCCAATTCGACCAGTTGCACAAACTCGCTGCGCAAGCCGAAGGGGTCGTCGCCCCGGGCGGAGCGGGCCAGTGCGGCCGTGTCCTTGAAACTCATGGAGCCAGTGTAGCGGCCATCACCCTTGAGTTGCTGGGCGAAGGCGGCCACGGCGGCAGAGAAACGCAGGTCGTCGCTGGGTTCGCCGCTCTGCTGGTTGCTGATCGGGTGTTCGATCAGTCGGCTGTTGCCGCCTTCCGCTGGTTTGTAGCGTACCCGCAACATCGCCAACTCATCAGTTTTACCGTCAGCCTTGGCCGCCGATGCATAGCGCAGTGGCTCCAGCCAACCCTGTTCACCCTTCGGGACAATTTCATACAACGCGGTCACCGTATGCCCGGCACCGATTTCGCCGGCGTCGACCTTGTCGTTGTTGAAATCCTCACGTTTCAAGGCGCGGTTTTCATAGCCGAGCAATCGGTATTCGCTGACCTGCGCCGGATTGAATTCCACTTGCAGCTTCACATCCCGGGCCACCACAGCGAGGGTCGAGCTGAGCTGGTCCACCAGCACCTTGCGGGCTTCGCGCAGGTTGTCGATGTAGGCGTAGTTGCCATCACCGGCATCGGCCAGTTGTTCCATCAGGTGTTCGTTGTAGTTATCCACACCAAAGCCGAGGGTGGTCAGGGACACACCGCTTTTGCGCTGGTCGACGGCCATTTGCTTGAGGCTGTCGAAGTCACTGACGCCCACGTTGAAGTCGCCATCGGTGGCCAGCAGGATGCGGTTGATGCCCTTGTCGATAAACCCTTCGCGGGCCATTTGGTAGGCCATTTCGATACCCGAAGCGCCTGCGGTGGAGCCGCCGGCGGTCAGTTGGTCGATGGCGTTGCGGATCTTGGTTTTGTCCCGGCCCGAGGTGGGCTTGAGCACCACTCGCGATTCGCCGGCATAGACCACCAGCGACACGCGGTCCTGGTCGCGCAATTGGTCCACCAGCAATTTGAGGGTGCTCTTGACCAACGGCAGACCTTCGCGGCGATTCATTGAGCCGGACACGTCGACCAGGAACACCAGGTTAGCCGGTGCCAGGTCCGCCACGGCGCGGTCCGAGGCCTTGATGCCGATGCGCAGCAGTCGGGTGTGGGGGTTCCACGGTGAGGGGGCCACTTCCGTGGTCACACCAAAGGGCGAGCCGTCGGTAGGCAGGGCGTAGTCGTAGGGAAAGTAATTGACCATTTCCTCCAGTCGTACAGCACCCTCGGGCGGCAGGCTGCCTTGGTTGAGGAAACGTCGTACGGTGGCATAGCTGCCGGTGTCGACGTCGACGCTGAACGTGGAAACCGGCGCTTCGGCCACGCTGCGGATCGGGTTGTCCGGAAGGTTCTGATAGTGCTCCCGAGGCTCGGCCTGGTATTGCAGGGCGACGGCGTCGTTCATGACCAACCGCGACGCCATCGGTGCAGGAGCAACCATCCGCTTGACCATGGCCCCCTGAACGCTGGCGGGCTCACTTTGCACCTGCACAACAGGTGCCGATTCAGCAGGCTTGGCCACATCACGGGATGAAGAAAGCCCACACCCGGCGAGCGCCACCAGCAGGGTCACGGCGAAGCCTTGGGCGGCAGGACGCAACAGCAGAACAGGACGGGACATAGTCTGAACCTCGTGAGTGAATGATCCGTTCACAAGGTCAGACGCAAGGAGTGGGTGATTCGGGTTAAAGCAACTTAGCGTGACGGAATATCGCGCAAATCATCGACGATAAAGCGGCTCAACACGCCCGTGTAAAACGGCTCGACGCTGGTGTTGCCGGTATTGCTGACGATCCCGCCGATCGTCTTGTATTGCTGCCATTGGCCAAACAAGCCCGCGGGAACCAGGCTGTCGCGGTCCTTGGCGAAGTGTAATACCTCGGCACCGGCCTTCTTGACCTTGACCAGGTAGTTGAAATCCACACTGGTCAGGACCGTGTTGTCATCAACGAGCACCGTGGCGATCCCGCCCTTCGAATCCTGGAAATGACGGGCGTAGACGACCTTCACATCCAACAGATAGTCGGCGCTTTCCTTGCTGGTGGCGTAGCGCTTGGCCGTGATCAGGCGATTGACCAGGTCGACACCCAGTTGCTCGCGGACTTTGTCATCAGGCAGGAAGCGTGGGTTCTTGCCCACCACGTCAACGTCGAAGGTATCGAGCCAATAGGTGGCGGTCTTGGGAATGTGAACCGGTGCGGGGGAAATGTAGTAAGCCGGCTTGGAGGCGCAGCCAGCCAGAAAGCTGAATGCCAGGAGTAAAGCAACAACGCGCATGTCTGAACTCGTCCCTGAATGATGTCAATTTGACTTCATTTTACGACGTTGCAGGCACCTTTTCGAGTCCTGCTTCATCCGCCCGCCGCCGTAAATACTTATTCGCCGATGGCAACCTTTACAGCGGCGTCGGGCGGCAGCTTAGTTTGCTGTCGCTACCGTTGCGACCGGAACACGCTCATTAGGCGCAGTCACGTCATACACATGCTGCTCACACCCCTTCCCGATAATCACGAACTCCACCAGGTAAACCTTTTGCTTCTCAGGCTTGAAGGTCGAACTCATGGGGCCGCATTCATACACATAGGTTTTGACGAGGCCAACGTAGTTGGCGTTGTAGACCCGAGACTCACCGATCACTTCAAAGGGCTGCCCCGGGTCAGCCTGCACTTCCAACTGCGGGAAGCGTTTGGCGACGGCGCTGTTGCCCACTTCGCTCATCTTGGCGATCCAGCCAAATACCTTGCCGCGACCGGAATCAACCACCGTCCCGAGGATTTCCGGGCGCTGGTCCACATCGGAACTACGGCGTACGGAGAACTGCACCGGGTAGGTGAAACCGGTTGCCTTCATGATGACCTTGGCGTGTTCGGCGTCCACCTCGACCTTTTTTTGCTGCAACTGAACGCCGTCCGTCAGCAGGCTTGGCGAGGAGTTCCTGGCAGTGGAGTGGCAGCCGGCCAAGGCCAGGGCGAGGATTAGGAGTGAGGTCTTTTTCATGGGTAACTTCCTTGAACACAATTAAAAATCTGGCTCGGGCTACGTGGGAGAACCGCAGCCCGATGCCGTTTTCTATCGGCCGTAATACTTAAAACGCGTACCGCGCCTTGAGCATCACCCCATCGGCATCAAACCCACTGCGGGCCTGGCGGGTGTAGCTGGCCCCCACGGTAAAGTCCGACACCTGGTAGTTCACGCCGACACTGGCTTCATAGCTGTCACGCGCCACCGAAGCGCCGGTGACGGTGAACGCAGAACCGCCGAGCACATAGCTGGAGGTTTGTGCGACGCGATCACCCATCAGGTCGTGATACGCCATCAAGGTTGCTTCCGGCTGCAGGCTACCGGCGCCCATGGGCAAGTTGCCCGCCAAGCGCACACCAGCGCCCAGCTCGCCCACTTCATAGCGTTGCGATTGGGTGCTCAGCGCGGCCGAAGAACCCTTCTCGTCGAAACCGTCCATGCGCACGTTGGCGTAACGCGCTGCCACGCGCGGCTCGATCACCACGGCCTGCGACGGCTTGAAGCTGTAGCCGCCGATCACACTCGCAGACAGCACATTGCTGTCGTAACTGCCCTTGGCTGTGGTGCCGGCGATATGGCGTTTGCTGTCGTTGTCGTTATGGCCATAGCTGAGGCTGCCGTCGACAAACCAGTTTTGCAGCGACCAGTTGCCGTACAGCGACAGCGCATGGCCCTCCACATCGGTCTTGTTGCCGAGGTCGGAATGGATGTTGGAGTTAAGGTAGCTGTACGCCACGCCCAACGTGGTGGTGTCGTTCAAGCGCCCGTCCACACCCACGGCCATGCCGCTGCTGTTGGCCGAGTAGCCGTTGTTGCCGCCACGCCCGTCCTGGTCCATGTTGCTGCTCAGGCCCTGCACCCACACGCCGCCGGTTTGATGGCTTTCGCGCTGGTCGGTGAGGCGGTTGAAGATCGCGCCGTTGACCACGGTCTGGCCCGACAACGCCACGTCCAGGGCGCCGCGATTGACGTCCGGCTTGAGTTGTTCGCTGACCTGAGCAAGCTGCTGTGCTGTGCCGGCGTCAGCCAGGGTTTGGAACACTGGGTCGTTCTGATTGAGTCCGCTCAGTACGTCGTTTTTAAAGGTGTTCACCGCCGTCGCTGACGCAGCGCCGGCGCCCACCGCGGCGAGCTCCTGCTGCACTTGCTGGTTGTCTTTAACCGCCACCACGGCCTTGACCGTTTGCGCGTCGGCCGAGTAGCTCAGCACGTTCAGCAGAGAGGACGAGCTGGCCACAGACAGGCCATTGTCTTGCACGCTGGTGGCTTGCAACAGGGTGTACTGAGTGCCGTTGTTGGTGCTGGCGAAGTCGCCCGGCTTGGCGCTCACGGTCAGCTTTGAAGCCTGGGCGAAATTCGCTGCACCGTTGACGGTCAGGTACGGCGTGGTCGGCACTACGCTGTCGGCCAGGTGCATATCAATACCTGCGCCGCTAGCAACGTTGAGGTTGCCAGTGATCGCAGTACCGGGCGCCGACAGGTTCAGCGAGCCCGAGTTGACCGATACCGGCGCGATGATGCGGCTGCCGGTGAAATCGGCCTGGCCTGCGACATTCACCGCGCTCAAGTTGAGCAGGTCGCCGGTGATTTTGCCGCCGGTCCAATTCAGCGTGGCAAGGTTGGCGGCGTCGATGGCGATGCCGGCGTTACTGCGGATTTCGCCGGCTTGCTGGTTGATCTCGAACGCCGAGGTCTGGTCCGCGGCATCTACATGAATGGCTGTACCATCGGCGCTGATCGTGCCGCGGTTAACGATGCCGCGCGCGCCGGTCGCGCTGTTCTGGGCAAAGGTTGCCCCGGCAAACTCGAAGGCATTGGCGTTGGTGCCCGTGGCCTCGACGGTGCCGGTGTTGAGGATGTAGTCGACCTTACCGTTTAGAAACATCACCGTCTTGGCGTCATTGCCGTTGGCAGAAAGCAGGCCGCTGTTTTCGATGCGCAGAGGGTTGGTGTCGGTTTCCACCTCGATGCCCCAGGCGCCCTCGCCCGTCGCCTTGAGCGTGCCGGCGTTGAGGATTTTGCCGCCGACGGTGGTCCCCAGATTGTTCTGACGGTCGAGGATCAGGCCGATGGCGTAATCACCGCTCATGTCGATCACACCGGTGTTCAAGACGTCGCCGGCGATGGTGGTGCCATGCAGGTAAATGCCTTCGCCGCCATCCACGTAGGAGGGTGAAGCCGGCGGGCTCAGGGGCAGCGTGGAACGGATGGTGCCGGAGTTGATGACACTTCCACCGATGGTCGTCGCGCCGATCTCAAGCCCCTCGTAACCCCCATTTTTCATAAGAATGTTGCCCGCCTGGACCACGTCCCCGGTGACAGTTCCCGGGCTCAGGTTCTGCGGGCCCGACCAGAACAGCGGGTCCAGGGCAATCGCACGGATGGCGGCGCCCTGGGAATCCAGAGTGATGTCGGCACGGTTGATCAACGAACCCTGGATAGTGGTGTTGGCCACACCCAGTCCGGCAGGGTTGGTGGTGGTCGGCACCACTACTTCGGAGAACGTCCCGTTGATAATCAATGACTCATTAAAGGTCTCGCCGACCCAAATGTTCTTGCCCTGCCCCAGGTCGAATTCCACCGCCAGCGCTTGCGTACTGATTGCGCCGACCATGAGTGCCAACAGGCTTTTCTGGAACTGCTTACGCTTCATTTCAAACTCCATGAACTACATTAAAAGCCGCCAATAGGCCCGGCGGCAGTAGGTGTGCTAAGCGAGGGATCAATTGATCCGAATGCATTCCCCCAGGGTGCCTTCCCGAAACGCAGGCGCGCGCCTGTGCACCACAGCGGGCGGTGACAGAAAAGAGGCTTGGGGGGTGAGGTTCACATTAATCCTTAATGTCATTTGAAAACGCTGCAGTCCATGCAGCCCGACCGGTTGCGGGTGGGCGGGGTAAAGACACTGGGATATACAAAATGTTCAAGGTGCTCGGCGAGTTCTATCAAACTGCTCGCGTCAGGATCAGCCACCGCAAGCCACGCGGAGACCTCTCGCTGGTCTACTTGAGCTCCTTCACCAGATAACTCCCGGAGATCTGCGTGATACCCGTCAACGCGCGGCGCAACGCCTCAGGATCAGTGCGATAAGTGAGCGGCGTGTAGCCGTAGACATTCTGGCCATTGAACGGCGTGATCGACTCCACCGTGCGCCAGAGCATCTCGTCGCCACGGTCCATGCGCGCCACCACGGTGAGCGTCGGGTAGACCACGCTGCTGAAACCCTGGGTCAGGCGAAAGCCCCACTCGCCTACCGTCAGTTGAATCTGCGCATCGGCCGGCTCGTCGTCACCCACCACTTTGAGCGATGACGTCTTACCCAAGGCATCAATGAAGGCCTGCTTGAGCAACACACCCAAGTCGATATTTTCGGCGTCCATCACCGTGAGGATCGCCGCCGGCGTCGACATCTCGGCCAGTTGCCCCGCCTTCATGCCGGCGGCAAACCCCGCGCCGCTCAAGGCTGCCGTGCCCAGCTTGGACGCGCCGCTGGCCATGCCGACGCCCGCGCCAAGCCCGGCACCCAAGGCCGCACCCCAGGCTTGTTCACGGCCCATGTAGACCATGTTCTTTTCCCACTTTACGGGCAGCACTTTGACCGTCTTGACCTGCGCACGATGCTCGGGCGTGAGGGGCTGGCTGACGCAGCCGCCGAGGATGAGGGTGGAGAGGAGAACCAGGAGAAGGTTTTTCACATCAGTCCTTTAATGTTGGTGGTGGGTGGATGCGTTTAATCAACGCCAGTGTGTCGGCAATGGGGGTGAAGACATGAAGCCTTGTGATTGGGCCAGTACTTTGCTGCCTTGCGTGGGTTTGGGTGCGGGCTTATAGTCCGGGCCGTCGCCCATATGGCGATTCAGGTTTGGCGACCTGACAACAGAGCGCAAAAGCATCCCGCTTCTATGCAGGTGTTTTTGCACCCGCAAAGCTGTGCATGATATGGCGGCTGTGCGCGGGAGACCTCCGGGTCTGCCGGTTTACTCTGTTGCCGGTTCGCCAACCTGCGTACAGCTGCCACCCATTCGTTTGGCGACGAGTGAGTGGTGGCTTAATCCACCAACAGAGTACTGACAATGAATCGATACATGCCCCTCACGGGCCACGACTGCACCGTCCCCGCCCTGCTTATCGACACCCATGCGCCCCTCGATGTCCTCCACGACGCCGCCGTGTACCGGATTCGCGCCGTCACCCAACTGCTGGAAAACCTGGCCTTTCGCGAACAGCTCAGCAGCGATGCTGTGGTGCTTCAAGACTTCGCCCAATTGCTGGCTATTCCGCTGCGCGATGGGTGTGATTTGCTGGATGTCATCAGTCGCAGACTCAATACCGATCCATCCTGAGTAAAAGCCGGGCGGCCTGGGTGCCGCCCCTTTTACTCGGTTAAACAACCTCACTTGCCATGAAGCAAAACTTTTAAAGCATCTTTAGGGTCAAAGAGGGTCAAAGGGGACGGATTTATTTAATCAACTCATCTGGATTTTTAAATATTTAAATAAATCCGTCCCCTTTACGCATTACGCTCACAGGATGAGTGCAGGAAGGCGGCAAAAAGGGTGCAAATAGAGTGCAAAACACCGGCGCAAGGCCGGTGTCGATAGTGCCTGATCAAGTTGGGTATATTGAAAACTACATTTGTCGAATATCAGATAAAAAATCATAAAATTCTTTTTCTGTCATCTCAAACTCTGGCCCTTCGACCATTGCCATTAGTGACAACAACGCAATGTCTAAATCTTTTGTGAGAGAAAGGTTTGGATCTTGGTAAATATCAAGTGCCTCTTTTGATATTTTAAAAATATCAAATCCATCAGCAACTGCTCTTCCAAGTCTGTCAGCCACTATGTCTTCCATGCTCATTGCTGCCCCCAACTCTTTAGCTCTGCTGCGGTCGGAGGGTAGTGCTGAGCATCAACCGGCTGCCCATTAATACTTTTCGGGTGGACACGGATTACTTCTCCTGCATGGTCATAGCTTTCCATCCATTGCCTCGTACTGCCCGTTTTAGGATCAAACTCCGTGGCGAAAGAAGCACCCCGAGTAGGTCCTTCTGTCCTTGTAGGAACCTCTTGGGTTAATGGGTCAAAGGGGACTGGGTCAAAGGGGACGGATTTATTTAATCGACCCATCTGGAGTTTTTTAAATTTAATATTTAAATAAATCTGCCCCTTTTACGTCAATACATACGAGAGAAATGCTCATCAATAGAACTTCCAGACCAAAAACTCACATCTGAAAATTCCAGACTATCAGAAACAACAACTATCCCCCTAAGCTCAAAAGGAATATCTTCTATACCAGCCTTAACGCTAGGGATTAAGTAGCGAAAATAGTCCCCCATTTTAGACTCTCCATCATAACCGGAAGGGAAGTCCTCCCCAGACACACTACCTTCTATAGCATGGTATATATAGACACCTTTAATTGCTGGAAGGTTATATTCTGTCAGCCTGGCTTGGAGTGAAGATCGATCCGCTATCCATCGTTCCACTTCAGCCCTAGAGTCTAGGTGACGATATGCACAGGCAGAGTATAAATCAAGAATTGTTTTACCGTTTTTAGCTTTCGGATATTCTTCGTAATCACCAGACTCTTCCCACAAGTACTCACTTAAGCTATCAAGCTTCTGCTCCACAGCTGTAACTTCCAACAAAACCTTTGGTAACGATCCAAAACAGTTATTCACCATGACGGCAATAGCACCGGCTTTGTCCATCGCAAACCAAGTAACAATTTCTCCAAATCCTGGAACCCATTGTTCATCAATAACCATCATTTATTCCCCGGCCAAGTCACCTTACAATTCGGGCATGTTTCTATAACTGCTTTAGGGGTGTATCCACCTTCATCCCTGATGGTTTTAGGACGTAAAGCCTGTGTGAATTTGATATTTTCTGGATTCCCTCCTGACCTGACAAGCTTATCTACTGCTGATACCTCTGCACATGCACCAGCAGAATTCCTGCAAAAACTTGTTAATTCACCTATTTTCACACCAAGCTTGCTCTCAACGTAGCTAACTGTGCGAGGATCCAAGCTCTCAGTGGGCAAAGGGGACGGATTTATTTAATCGACCTAGCTGGAGTTTTTAAATCTAATATTTAAACAAATCCGTCACTTTTACGTCCTAAATAAATCCTTCCCCTTTACGTTAAAGAGCAACTCTGCCAGCATTAAAACGTGGATTGCCCCCTATTTTCCAAAACGTGTGCAGATAGATAAACACTCAACTTATCAGACAAGCCTATCCGTTCAATATAATCAACAATATATACAGCAGAGCTCTCGTCCGCCTCACATACCGGCTCAGACATTTGCTCTTGTAGCCCTACAATCTTATAGGCCTTATTGGCAAAAAAACCGATCACCAACAATATTAAAATTAAACTATTTTGTTCTACGCTTTCAGATGCAAAATTTCCTTCTGCCAGCGGTCCGCTCTGCATATCATCGGAGTCTAGATAATATGCTAATTCATCAGCACTGAGCCCTCGATCAGACAACCATCGCCAACACTTATCAACTGCCTCCTGACATTTTTTTTGCGTATCACTCGCCGAGTCAAGGTTACGTAGAGCATAATCAAGCAACAGAAGGAAAATTGAGGCTTTCTTTACCCACATCATACTGTCAATGACTTTAAGCGCTTCTTCATTGTCCATTACCTATTCTCCCATCTTTAACTAGGACTGTTAGACGATTTGGCATTGCTGCCCCTCCCTCAGCGGTAACTCTTAGCAGAAGAGCAGGGGTCAAAGGGGACGGATTTATTTAATCAACTCGTCTGGAGTTTTAAATTGTTTAAATAAATCCGTCCCCTTTACACCACCCTTTACACGTCCCCTTTACGTATAATCCGTTATCTTCGGCATATCAAAAATCGATCTTCACTGAGATACCCAACACCGCTCACGCGCCAAAATTCAAAATATGACCGAAAATCGAACTCCAGTGTTATCAAAGGTTGCCCCATATACCACGCCAAATAATAGTCAGCAGCGACGCCGTAAAGCGCCTCAAACAACGCATATTCTTGCTCAGTCTTGAGCAACCTTGAATCCCTTACCTGATCCCCCACCAGCTCAAGTATCCAACTACTTGGAGTATCCAGCTTGTCAAAAGACTTAAAATCATCTTTGTCGCCGTAAACCAGTTTTGCATGACTGCATATTTCGTACAGTTCATTGTCGCCAAGCGATTTACAAAAATTTGCCTGATCTTGCAACCAGGCCTTCCCCTTGCGCATCAACTCAAAGTCGGTCGAATCCGTGGTTGGGAACAGGTATAACCTTTCTTTTAGTGTACCTGCCTGAATCACTTCATTTATTCGCAGCACTAGACTGTCGGCATGAGGAAAATAAAGCGTCGCTTTAGTAATCTCAGGCAAGGAAGGGTTAAAGGGGACAGATTTATTTAATCAACTCATCTGAATTTATATATTTAAATAAATCCGTCCTTTTACGCTCTTCCTTTACGCTTTACGGTTCTGCTTAACAACTCTCTAGATGAGGAAATAGGGATCAGACCGCTATTCTTCTCTTTGCCAAAACAGGGGCTAGACCACCAATACCCGCATTCACATTAATCGTAGCCCGACCCCGCTTTTCCTAAAGCGCTTCTTTTTATTTTGCGGAAACAGCACAAAAAAAATCATTTATAGCCATTCGATCCGTATCATTTTTCGCAAAACGCTCCAGCACCGGAATTAAATAATACTGCATCAAATCACACCTGGCCGGATCCTTCGGCACAGCGTCCTTAAGGCATGCAATCATCAGTTTAGTAGACATAATTGACGCGAACGCTTCATAGCCTCTTCCACTTGAAAAAGGGACATTCTTGAAATAGTACTCCGCTAAGAGTCTTTGTTCGGACTTCTTCCAAGATCGGTGAGGTATAAGCACCAAAGCCTCACTCCAATGTTCAGAATTGATAGGATACTCACTCATTATCCAAGCAGCAGCCTGATCAGAAGTCATCTTCACTATTTCTTTACAAAGTGACGTTAACCGAGCGTCCATATCAAACCTATTTTCTTGGATTAAATGTTTTTTCTGGAAGCCCCGAGTTACCTTTTAAGGTGGCCGGCGGCTGATAGTGGCCAGAACTATTATCCCAACCTGTTATTTTTCCTCGCTCTGGACCATCATTATTACCAAAGCGTACCGAGCCGGCATATTTCACTTCTCCTCCACCCCTAAGCCCGAGATGTGTCGAAAAATGCTCATTCACATTCTGTCTACTAACCTTAATAGTTCCGTCAGGTAATGTAACAAAGTCGTAGGATCCTGGGGTCAAAGGGGACGGATTTATTTAATCAACTCATCTGGAGTTTTAAATTGTTTAAATAAATCCGTCCCCTTTACGTTGGCTTACCCGCGTCAATAGCATCTTCGATGTGTTGCGCTGATTCAGGAAAGCGGCTTTTGCTGACTGTGACAATCTTTTCAGCGTCACCGCCAGCGGCCCCAGTTGCTTTTGCACCAGCGGCTTAAGCTATTTGTCTAGCAGATCCTCGACCGTAAGCCTATCAATTTCTCTGAAGACTACTTCTATCTCGTGCCCTTCGTCACCAATCCAATCAAAGACCGCATCACGTAGAATCTCAAGGTATACCTGTAGATCCTCTCTTGGCAATTCTGGAAGAGTCACATGTACAAGGACGATTTTGTGGCATGGAATCCAGCTAAGATCTCTTAAGCAATCATATAAGGCATCCCAGTTAAATCCAAAATACCCCGGCAACCAAAGCAGGTAATACAGCGATCTTATCAATTCCTCTGCAATCCCAATGGACGGGTCAATCCGCACATAAAAAACCTCGGCCGCGTCATATGAAGGCGGGATGTCCACAAACTTGAATGGCAACATTTTCGACAGGCCTCAATTTTTTATCGGGATGAAGGTTTTGTAGTGGTCGGCTGTGTAATACATTTCGCCGCCTTTTCCTACGACGATTCGCTGAGGTCCTGGCCCTGCAATACCGGGCGTAGGATGGACGTATTCAGTGTAGTAACCGGCTGGTTTCTGCGGCAGATCCGATGCGCGATTCTGGAATATAGAGCCGTCGTTTCGATGAGGGAAAGATCCACCTGACTTTATCCGATCCAAGGTTGGGCCAAGATCAACTGTGCCTTGGAGGACCTGACCAGTTTTTTGATCAACAACCTTGATGCCATCGATGAATCGAGTAGTGTCTTTTGCACCTAGCGGTAAGTCAGGAGTCGCTGCGTCACCCTGACCACCTTTACCTTTCCCTGCCCCAGCACGCGAGGGTAATGTTACCCCAACGCCCGCCTTGATAGCCTCTGCGCTGAGTTTAACCAATACCCCACCGCCTGCAGAGCCAAGATCTGCGGCGATTCTATTGGAGGCGTCTAGGTTGTTTCCTAGGATATAACCGACTACCGAAGCTGCCCCACCTTGCCCTTGCGCTCTAAGTCTCCCTACCAGATCGACGAGTTTCTGATCATCGTTCGCCAAGGAGGTAGCGATACCTCTGCATCTTTGCGGATCGCGCGCGCAAAGCGTATCCAACTCGTCATTTCTCTGTTGATCAAGTTCCTCATAGCGCTGCCTGACCTCACGCTTCTCTTTTTCCGTACTTTTGCTGTCGACCTCCCGCAGCATCTGCTCAACTTCCTCATGGTAGAGGTAGTTGAACGTCGTAGCCTTCTGAGCAATCTGTGAGCCTTTCTCCAAATCGCCATCGACCGCCGCCGCGCCTATCAGTCCAGTCAGCTGTGAAAGCATCAGCGTTATATCGTTGTTACCTTGAGCCGCCCACACCAGTTGATTAATAAGCGCCTCATTCAACCCCGCAGCAGCAGCACCGGTTTTGAAGTCGCTGCCAGTCGCTTCTGCCAGCAGGCCGCCCATTAAGGCGTGGGCAAGAATTTTTTGAGGGCTACCGTTCGGGAAGGTGACGTAGTCACCCACCCAGTTAAAACCGGTCGCCATTGCTACGTTGCCAGCCTCTCCCAGTAATGCCGCGTTGAAGTTGTCGCCGAAGCTTCCTCCCTGGATAGCCGTCGAGATTCCGCTGGAGATGACCGCTCGACCACCAGCGCGCAAGGCAATATCACCTGCGGAGGTCCAGGTAAAAATATCGCTGGAAGAGTTGGTGACGGCCAAAGTTGACCCCGCGCTGGGGCTCACGCCTTGGACTGCTGTTGTACTTGTGCTCTCAGTGCCGCTGAACCAATTGGTGTCAGCATAAGAAAGCGCGCCAGCCGTAAAACCGGCGACTGCCGCACTTTTAATACTGTTGCTACTAGCGGTTTCCTTTAAGGCTCTGCCGAGGTTGCCTTTATTGTTAATCGTGCTGGTAACACCTGTGGTCGAGAAGCTCGTGGCAACTGCCAACTCCCAGCCCCCAAGACCAAAACCTGCCGGCCCCATGATCGCGGCCATCATGATCGCAATCGCGATCTTGGCGCCGGCGCCCAAGCCAGAGTTGTCGTACTTGAAGCTCTCGTGAATCTCTTTGACCTGGCGCCAATCAATGTCGCCACGTGCTTCGGCCTGCTTAAGCCACGCCAGATTGGGATCAGCCTTGACCATAGCATCAACGGTCTGACTTACGGTCTGCTGATCGACCTGTTTGACATCGATGCGAATTCCCTCGGCGGCCTTGATGACGAGCTGGCCTTGAGCAACCAGTTCACTTTGGCGCAAGGTTTCATCCGTATTGCCTTTACCTTTGGCACTGAACCATGAGAGGTCACTTTTGCTTTTGGTGTGGCTCTCATCGTGCAGGTCTTTGACCCCTTCAAAGACAACCGCACCACCGCTATCGAGGACGATGTCCTTACCGCTATTGAGCTTGGCAACTTGGTACAGCTGGTCGCCTTCACTTTTAAGCGTCAGATTGCCACCCGTCTTGATCTCGGTGCCCATCTGAGTCGTGCGGGTGACTTCATCTGTCTGCGCTTTTTTCGCGCCCCAGCTTCCCTTCTCCTTCATGTCATACAACGTATGAGTACTGTTCTGCGCCGCCAGCAAATTCAACTTATCCCCGCTATACAGATAAGCCTCATTCCCCGCACTGATCTTGCTCGCCACCAGCGTGGTGTCGCGCCCGGCCTGGCTCGTAAAGTCCCTGCCCGCCGTCAGCACACTGGCCAACTGCGTAGCCTGCTCATCCGCTGTCTTGATGCGTTTCTTGCCGTCTTTTTCCTTGCCTTCGACGTTGTGCACATCGCTGACAGAGGTCACGTTGAAATCGCGCCCAGCCTGAATGTTCAGGTCCTTACCGGCGGTGGCGGTGCTGCCAATAATGTTGACGTCTTGCCCGGCCTGCATGTTGACGTTGCCGCCCGCCGTGACGCTGGCTGCAAGGTTTTTGACGTCGGTGGTGATGGTGGATTTTTCGCCGCCATCAATGGTGTTGTGGATCACGCTGGTGTCGCTGACGGCGACCAGGTTCAGGTCGCGGCCGGCGCTGAGGCTGGCGTCGTTACCCGCGACCAGGAGGTCAAAGGGGACGGATTTATTTAATCAACTCATCTGGAGTTTTAAATTGTTTAAATAAATCCGTCCCCTTTACGCATCCCCTTTACGCACTTTACGTATAATCCGTTATCTTCGGCATATCAAAAATCGATCTTCACTGAGATACCCAACACCGCCCACACGCCAAAATTCAAAATATGACCGAAAATCGAATTCCAGCGTTATCAAAGGTTGCCCCATATACCACGCCAAATAATAGTCAGCAGCGACGCCGTAAAGCGCCTCAAACAACGCATATTCTTGCTCAGTCTTGAGCAACCTTGAATCCCTGACCTGATCCCCCACCAGCTCAAGTATCCAACTACTTGGAGTATCCAGCTTGTCAAAAGACTTAAAATCATCTTTGTCGCCGTAAACCAGTTTTGCATGACTGCATATTTCGTACAGTTCATTGTCGCCAAGCGATTTACAAAAATTTGCCTGATCTTGCAACCAGGCCTTCCCCTTGCGCATCAACTCAAAGTCGGTCGAATCCGTGGTTGGGAACAGGTATAACCTTTCTTTTAGCGTACCTGCCTGAATCACTTCATTTATTCGCAGCACTAGACTGTCGGCATGAGGAAAATAAAGCGTCGCTTTAGTAATCTCAGGCAAGGAAGTGTGAATTTTGAACAAAGCCAAAAAATGCGACTTATCAAAATAAGTCTGCCCCTCGCAAAAAGCGCACCAATCATCTAAAAGGGATGACATTATTTCGCTCCTCTTGGCAAATCTGGCAAAAGAGAAGGATCGATTTTCCATCGATCACGCAAAGCCGTTACGCCATTATTGAACTCATTAAGAGATTTACTATTATCAATAACAGCCTTTAATTCGTTGTGGAAAGCGCCTGAAGCATTCCCACCGTGTCCACCCGGTACTCCGTCAATCGGATTGACCCAGGTCAATTCAGATGTCTTTGTTCTGAACCGCTGAATCTCACTCATTGGGACACCCCATTGTTTAAACTCTGGGGCGCGACAAACCATACACCACTCATGCAAACCTCCTGGCTGTCGAATTCTCGCTTCAATAGCCTCTCGAGTAGCCTTATTTTCCCAGAGAACATCTAACTCCGCAGGCGACAGGTCGTCAAACCATCGTGTGAAAGCGCCGTTGCGAACGGTAGGCACTTTACCGTCAGGCACAAGCTCTTGAAACGTCCGGTCGGAGTGACTTTTACTAGCAGGTGACCCGGCGGATGTCGTTTGATGGATCGAACAACTCCCTGCATTACAGGTATAACAAGGCCCGGTGTTATGCACCCAAGTACTTAGCTTCCCGACATAAAACGTATGCCCGATATCCACCGTCAGGTTGTATGTCTTTCCCTGTGACTGCAGCAGCTTTATGGATACCACAGAGATCGAAGCATCTTGCGTAGCACCATCCCCCAACGATTGCAGTTGATCGCCCGGTTTGAGCTCTATCACTGGTACAAAGCCTTTGCGCGCCGGGACGTAGAATGGATGGCCCGGGGTGACTTGCAAGGTCTCTGTTGTACCTTCGCCCGCAGCGCCGTTTTTCACCAGCGTCAGCTGATAAATCGGCTGGTCTGTTCGAATGTGGGTAGCGGAAACCTTGGAGGCGAATGGCTCACCTCCCTCTTCAGGTTTGGTCCAGACGATATCGCCCACCTTGAGTGCATCAATGGCTCGCTCACCATCAGGAGTGGCAACCATCGTCCCAGCAGCAAAACAGCAGGGGCTATAGCCAGCTAATTTCGCCTGAGCTTGGTTGGCAAACTGTTCGGTGCCCTTGCCGGCCGCGGCATCTATGCCTTTACCTGCAACAGACTCGAGACCTTTACCAGCAACCGTTTCCGCCGCCCTCTCTGCAATAGCCTCCGTACCTTTGACCGCCAATACATCCCGCGCAGCCAACTCTTTGATCGCGTTTAAGAGTGTTCCCTTACCCACTCCACCGATAGGCATAAGCTCAGCAAGGAGCTTTAGATCGATATTTGAATTGATGCCGCCGCCCACCAATACGCGTAATCGGTCGATTTGCTCTGCTTGGGAAATGGCGTCAGAACTGAGCGCGGCGATTTCAGGGAGCTTCCTGATAGCCGTACCCTCACCGTATTGCTCGGCCCACGCATCAGGCACGACCCCCATACCACCGGGTTCATTGTTGTAGGTGGTGTTACTCGAAGGATTGAATAGCCGCGAGTCTGTGTACTGCTTGTCCGTAGACTTGAACGCAACGACCTGAGCCCCGTTCGCGACAATCGGGCTACCATCTGCCCAGGTCAGAAGGACTTTCTCGTTTTGCAGCTTAGTGATCACTTCCCGCGCAACACTCAGGTCGTCACCCAATGCCTGCCCCTCAGGGTTGGTAGGGCTGTAGCGGGAAAGAACTTCTTGGAGCTCATTGTTGGTTTTCTGATCGACTTCACCTCCCGCAACAAACGTCAGGAGAGCGTCCCACTCAAAGCCAGAGCGGCTTTTCCTTGTGGTATCTAGGCTCTTGGCCTCCTGAGCCAATCTTTTCTCTTCTTGGACGTGCAATTTCCGGTTGTACGACTGTGCATTCCCAGCGATTTCAGAGCCCATGGCGACATCGCCATTAACACTGGCCGCAGCGAGTAAACCCACCAGCTTAGACGCCGCATTGACCAGTCGATCATGCTCTGCTGGATCACTGCTGCTCAGCAAAGGCGACTTATCCAGCGCCACAATAAGCGCCTCATTAGCACCCGCAGCAATCGCCCCCGTTTTGAAGTCGCCGCCCATTGCTTCCGAAAGCAACCCGCCCACAACGGCGTGCAGTGCTGTTTTACTCAGGCCACTGTCTTGAAGTTTGAAGGCATTGCCAAAATCACCAACGCCTGTGAACGCGGTCGCCTGCAGTACATCGAAAAGGCTGCCTTTCATGGCGTCCTTGAAGCTGCCTTGCCCAAGCGCTTCAGAAAGCGTTCCGCGCACTGCTCCGCCCGCCAATTGGATCGTTCCGAAACGCCCAATAGCGGCCGGGTCGTTCCAGTGAGGCACTACGCTGGGACCGCTCACTTTGTTGGTAACAGGGTCGCTTTGTGCGCCGAACCAATTGCCACTGGCGTAATTTACGAAGCCTGCCGAGGCGCCAGCGATCAGCGCCTGGTTCATGCTATCGCTGCTAAAGGTTTCCTTGAACGCCGCCCCGAGGTTGCCCTTGTTATTGATCGTGCTGACCGCGCCAGTGCTCGCCAAGGAGGTCAACGAGGCAGTCGCAATGATGTTGCCGAGGCCGGCTGACGTTGCGCCTACTACGGCTCCCGATGCCGAAACAGTTCCGGCTGTCGCCGCAGCCATGGTCGACCCGGCACCCACTGCACTGCCAGCTGACGCAGCAAGCGCACTGGCCGCTCCTGCCGTCAATACAGTGACGACAATGATGATCGCCAGCATTGCCCCCTGGCCTAGGCTGGAATGGCTGTACTTGAAGGAATCATGCAGCTCCTTCACATGCCGCCAATCCACATCCCCACGCTTCTCGGCTTCTTTCAACCAAGCTAACTGGGGATCAGCCTTCACCATCACATCAATCGTCTGGCTAACCGTGTTCTGATCGATCTGCTTGATATCAATCTTCAAACCATCAACGGCCTTAATCGCCAACTGTCCCTGCGCCATCAACTCACTCTGGCGCAGCGTCTCATCGGTATTGCCTTTACCCTTGGCGCTGGTCCACGCCAGGTCGCTCTTACTCTTCTCGTGACTCTCTTGATGCAGGTCCTTGACCGCCTCAAAAGTAATCGCGCCGCCACTAGCAATCGTCAGATCGTTGCCACTGCTGAGCTTGGCCCGCTGATACAGCTGGTCGCCGCCACTGGCTAATGTGAGGTTGCCGCCGGTCTTGATCTCGGTGCCGACGTTGGTAACGCGGGTGACTTCATCACGTTTGGTCTTCTTCGCGCCCCAGCCACCGTTCTCCTTCATGTCATACAACGTATGCGTACTGTTCTCAGCCGCCAGCAAATTCAACTTATCCCCGCTATACAGATAAGCCTCATTCCCCGCACTGATCTTGCTCGCCACCAGCGTGGTGTCGCGCCCGGCCTGGCTCGTAAAGTCCCTGCCCGCCGTCAGCACACTGGCCAACTGCGTAGTCTGCTCGTCCGCCGTCTTGATGCGTTTCTTGCCGTCCTTTTCCTTGCCTTCGACGTTGTGCACATCACTGACAGACGCCACGTTGAAATCGCGCCCGGCCTGAATGTTCAGGTCCTTACCCGCGGTGGCGTTGCTGCCGATGATGTTGACGTCTTGCCCCGCCACCATGCTCAGGTTGCCGCCGGCCGTGACCGTGGCCGCTTGGTTTTTCACGTCGGTGGTGATGGTGGATTTGTGCCCGCCGTCGCTGAAGGCGTGGATCTCGCTGGTGTCGCTGACGGCGATCAGGTTGAGGTCGCGCCCGGCTTTCAGGTCGGCATCGCCGCCGGCGGTGAGTGCGCCGTGGTTGGTGAGGTCGCGGCCAGCGTCGATGGCCAGGTTTTCGCGGGCGGTGATGGTGCCGGCGCTGCTGTCGGTGAGGGTGCGCATGCCGGCGCCCTGGCGCACCTGGATGGCGGTGTTGTCGTTGGTGATGTCGCCCTTCAGGGTGGTGAGGCTGACCTGGGTGCCGCGTATCTCGCCAGCCATGGAATTGCGGATGCTGTCCTGGGCCAGCAGGCTGAGGTTGTTGCCGGCCTCGATCAGGCCGCCGGTGTAGATGTTGCCGCTGCTGGCCACTGAGAGGTTGTTGCTGGCGCGCAGGGTGCCGACGTTGATCAGGTCGCCGCCGGTCATCAGGTTGAGGTCGCGGCCCTGGATCAGGCTGTTGCCGCGCACGTTGCGGGAGTCGGCCTGGGCCAGGTAGAGCACCGGCACGAGCACGGTCTGGCCGTCGACCACGCGGTTTTCCATCCACACGATATCGTGGGTCAGGGCGCCGACTTGCTGGTCAGTGAGGGACACGCCAACGCTCAGGCGCAAGGCGTCCTTGCTGGCCAGGGCGTTGTCCATCAGGTAGCGGAACTGGTCGTAGTCGCTGGTCAGGCCACCGGCGAGGAAGCGTTGCCCGGTTTGCGCCAGCACGGCATCGCGGATCAGCCGTGACTCGTATTGCCCGTCACCCAGGCGACGCCAGGCGTTGTCGGGGCTGTAGCCGAGCTTGCCGAGCATGTAGTCGGAGCTGAAGAAGCCCGCCACAGTGGTGAGGTTCGGGTTGGTCTCGATCAGGTAGTGGCTGGTGGGGTCGGCGTTTTTGATGAACAGGCCGTAGTCGCCCTTGGGCAACTGGAAGCCGGGCGCGGTGGTGGGGTCGACCGGGGTGAAGGACTCGCCGGTGTAGTCCACGGGTACGTAGCGGCCGTCGGGCGCGATGCTGGTCACCGGCAATACGCTGCTTGGCGCCTGGGCGGTGGCGTCGTTGACGTGCTTGCTCAGGTTGATGTTGATGCCGCCGACGGGGATGCCGGTCTGGTCGTCACCGAGGGTGCCGGTCAGTTGCTCCAGGGTGTTGGTGTGCAACGTGCCATTTTGCAGGGTGCGCGCAACGTTGAGGTTGACCGCGCCACCGGCCTGTATCGTCGCGGTGTAGCCTGGGCCGCCGTTGTCGGTCCAGGTGGTGACGTTGCTTTGTTCGGAGAAACGCCAGTCGCTCGACCGGGCCTTGAGCACCTCAAAGCGTGCTTCATCGAAATTACCCGCTGCCACCGCTGCGTTGAAGGCGGGTACGTCGATGTATTCCATCCGGTCCCACTCATCGGTGTCGATGCGCTGCGGGGTGCCGATGACGATGGTGTTCTGCCCGGTGCGAGTCGCGGCGCCCTGGTTGAGCAGGTCGTTGGCGGTGATGCTCAGGTTGCCATTCGCCGCCAGCAGGCTATAGCGGTTCTGGACGTTGTCGCCCTGGATCAGCAGGTCTTTGCCCGCCACCAGGCGTGCAGAGGCCGAGTCCTTGATCGCGGATTCAAGGTAGGTCTGGTTGATGGTGATTTGACCGCGCTTGAACGAGTCGTGCCCGCCGCAGTGCTGGCCGCACTGCCAATTGAGGCTGCCGGTGGTGACGGTCTGGCCCAACTCGAATTCAGCCTTGGCGTTTTCCACATTCCGCGCACTGATGCCGATATTGCCTTCGCTTTCAACCGTACCGGAAAGGTTGCTGAAGCCCGCCGCCATGCCGCCATCGAGCGCCGCGAAACTCAGGTTGCCCTTGCTGTAGACGTCGCCGTACAGGTTGCTGAAGCTGTTCCCGCGCAGGGTCAGATCACCGCCGCTGAACAGCAGCGTGTCTGCGCTATTGCTGATGCCATTGCTGGCGTTGAGGTTGACGTTGCCTTGTGAACCGAGGGTGCCGCGGTTGTTGATGTGTGCGGCGGCAATGTCGAGTTGCTGGCGTGCGGTGAGGTAGCCGAGGTTATCCAGCGTACCGCCCAGGGTGATGCGGGTGGTGGTGCCGCCGGCCAAACGCCCGCCGTTCTGGCTGAGGTTGTTGGCGACCACGCTCAGCTTTTGCTGGGCCGAAAGGCGGCCACTGTTGGTCATGTCGCCGGTCAGGTTGACAGTCAGGTCACCGTCGCTGAGCAACTCGCCCGCGTTATCCAGGCTGGCGATATCCAGGGTCAGCCCCTTGGCGCTGGCCAGGCGGTCGCCGGCCTTGAGGCTCAGGCCCTGGGTGCTGGTGTAGTGCAAGGCTTCATTGAGTTGCACACGGCCGAGGCCATCGACCCGGCCGAACGACCAGTCGGCGGTGCCCAGGCCATTGATGCTGCCCTGGCTGCCGCTGAGGCTGCTGGTATTGAGGCTGAACACGCCGGTGCCAGCGTGCTGCAGTTGCCCGGCCTGGTTATTCAGATGCCCGGCGCTGAGGCTGAAGGCCTGGCTGCCGAATTCAAGAATGCCGTTCTGGTTATTCAGTTGGTCGGTGACCGTCAGCGTGCTGCTGGCGCCTTCCATCGCCCGCAGTTGGCCGCCCGCGCTGTTGTCGAGGTTGCCGCCATTGAAGGTCAGGCCCTGGTTGGACTCAATCAGGCCGCCTTGGTTGGTCAGTTGGGTACGCGAGGTCAGGCTGAGCTGATTGCCGCTGATCTGGCCGTTGGCGCTGTTGTCCAGGGTGGCGCCGGAGACGGTGACGTGCTCCTTGCCGAACAGTTTGCCGCCCCGGTTGGTCAAGGCCTCGACCGTCAGTTGCAGGTCGCTCTTCAAGGCGGTCAACGCGCCGGCCTTGGTGCCGTCTTGGCTGTTGTCGACGCTGTCGGCTGTCACCGTCAAGCTATCGCCCTGCACGGTGCCGCCCTGGTTGTTCAAGGTGCCCAGCGTCAGGTCGACCGCCGCGCCACCGCTGAGGATCATGCCCTGGCGATTGCTCAGGTCCTGGCCGCGGTAGCTCACGCCCTGATTGCCGGCCAGGAGTTGGCCCTGGTCGTTGTCGAGGGTTTGCGCCGCGATATCCAGGCGCTTGCCCCGCAAGGTGCCACCCTGGTTGTCGAGGGTGGTCAAGGCCTTGACCAGCACACTGCGTTCGGCGGCGTCGATCACACCGTTGGTGTTGGTCAGCAGGTTGCTGATGTTGAGGGTGATGTCGCCCTCATTGCTGACCAGCGCGCCCTTGCTGCTGTTGTCGAGGTCTTGCGCGGTGACAGTGAGGGCCTTGCCCAGCAGGATCCCGGCGCTGTTGCCCAGGCGCTTGCCGGTCAGCAGCAGGTCACCCTCACTTTGAATACGGCCCTGGGTGTTGAGCAATTGGTCGTTCAGCACCACGCTCACACCCGGCACACCACCGGCCAGCAACCCGGCACTGCGGTTGTCGAGGCTGCCGGCGCGCACGTCCAGTTGGTCACCGACGATACGCCCGGCGCGGTTGTCGATCTGCCCGCTTCGCGCATCCAGCAGCAACTGCTTGCCGATGATGGCGCCGCCCTGGTTATCCAGGCTCGCGGCGTGCAGTTCGATGTCGCCCTGGGCGGCCTGCAAGTGACCTTTGGCGTTGTTCAACTGTTGGGCGACGGTCAAGGTCAACTTGCCGGCATCCGCGCTGAGTACACCTGCGTCGTTGTTGCTGAGGCTGCCGACGGTAGCGGTGAGTTGCCCACCCACCAGCTTGCCGTCCTGGTTGGCGACGTCACCGGCGCGCAGGTTCAAGTCAGTGCCAGCCTGGGCATGACCCTGGCTGTTGTTGAAGGTGTTGGTGACGGTGAGGTTGAGCGCGCCTTTCTCGGCACTGATCAAGCCCTTGGCACTGTTGTCGAGGCGGGCGGCGTTGACCGTCACGGCGTCGGCAACCAGGAAACCGTTCTGGTTGTTGATTGTGTCCGCTGTTACACCGAGGTTGCCCGCGACAATCTGCCCGCCGGTGTTATTCAGCGTGCCGCTGTTGAGCGTCAAGCTGCCGCCCGCGACCTGGATATGGCCCTGGCGGTTATCCAGCGAATCGGTTTGCAGCGTTGCCGCCTGATCGGCACCGAAGCGAATCAGCCCGCCGAGGTTGACGATGGCCGGCGCGTTGATCGCCAGCGCTTGCTCGCCATACACCCGCGCGGTGGCGCCCTGGTTGGTCAGTCTGGCACTGTTCAGCGTGACGGTTTTACCCTGGATCACTGCGCCCTGGTTGTTCAGTTCCCGGGTGGC
Source organism: Pseudomonas sp. 32A (assembly GCF_052682255.1). NCBI lineage: Bacteria > Pseudomonadati > Pseudomonadota > Gammaproteobacteria > Pseudomonadales > Pseudomonadaceae > Pseudomonas > Pseudomonas sp. 32A. Next base: position 2,653,797 of record NZ_JBQYLY010000001.1, read on the forward strand.
CGTGGCGCTCAGCGAGCGGCTGGCCAGGACGTTGCCGCTGGTGTTCAGGGTTTGCGTATTCACCACCACATCGCCGGTGGCATTGCGGCTGTTATCGGCCTGCACGCCTGCTTCGATGATGCCCGGGTTGGTGACGGTGGTGGCGTTGAGTTCGATGCGTTGGCCAGCGGCCAGGCTCTTTTGGTTGACCAGTTCTTCAGCACTGCTCACCTGCACATTGCCGGTGGCGTAGACCTTGTCGGTCAGGTTCACGTTCTGCGCGGTGACCTTGAGGTTACCGGTGGTCGCCGTCTGCGCCATGCTCAGGCGCCCGTTGGCATCCAGCTGGATGTCGCCGCCACTGGCGGCCAGCGTACCGTCAAGCTTCACGCCCACGCCGGCCTCGGTGCCCACCAGTTTGATCGCACCGGCGTACATGCCGCCCAATGCCGAGGAGTCGATGGCCAGCTCGGGCTTGGCGCTGCCGTCATCGGCGCGCGCGGTGGCTTTCAGGCTTTTGGCGTCGACATCGTTGCGCCCGGCGATCACAGTCAATTCCCGTGCATTGATCTGCGCATTGATCTTGGCCGAGCGGGTGATGATTTCGAAGCGGTCGACGTTGCTGGCATTCAAGCCTTCGCCGTCGATGGTCACGGCTCCGCCGTCAACCTGGTAGCGCTGCAACTGGCCGCTGGCGTCGAGCACCGGTTTGCCGGTGGTGAGGGTCACGTTGGGGGTGTTGATAAAGCCGCAACCGCTGCACGTGACGCCGTACGGGTTGGCGACGATGACTTTGGCCGACTGGCCCGCCACTTCGGTATAGCCGCGCAGTTGGCTGGGGCTGCCTCCGTTGACTTCGTTGAGGATGACGCTGGCCGCGCCGCCCTTGAGGTTGGGGTTGCCGACGATGTAGCCACCCAGTTGGGTGTTCGTCACGGGGCCGTTGGCGTTGTTGAGGATCACGCCGTTGGGGCCGACGTTGTAGTCCTTGAATTGGTTATGGGACAAGCCACTGCCATTGGGGGTGGCGATGTTCACCACCGGCACGCCATTGCCGGCCTGGCCGACGGTGGTGCCCGGCGCGCTGACCACAATGCCTTCGGCCTGAGCCAGCAGCGGCTGCCAGAACAGCGCGTTGGCCAGGATCAGCACCAGGCCGCGCTTGGGCAGGCCGAAGAACGAGTCTCGCGGTTTCAGCGCAGCAGAAGGTTGGCGGGCCAGGAAGGCAAAGTGGCGAACATCCATTGTCATATTCTCGATGTAACGGGGCGTTGAATTACAGGAAGAAATCCATGCGGAAGTAGATCGGCGCTTCGCGCTCGCTCATCACTGCCGGGCGTTCCAGGGAATGGGCAAAGGTCACGCTGGTGCTGACGTATTTGCCACGGGCGAACAACTCCAACGAGTTGCTCGAGACCCGGCCATGCACTTCACCGTTGTAGCGGTCGTTGCTGATCACACCCTGGTCGTAGCCGACGCTGGCGCCGTATTCGGCAAAGGCCGGGCGCATCCAGTCCCAGGTCACCGGGCGCGCCCAGCGCACGTCGTTGCGCCAGTAGCCGCCGCTGTCGCCGGTGAGCTGCTGGTCTTTGAAACCGCGCACCGAGGCCGAGCCGCCGAGGCTCATGCGCTGGGGGCTGAACAGAATGTCTTCACTGCGTTGGCCGGTGGCCAGGCTGGAGAAACTGAACGACTCGCCCCACAGCGTGAACGGCTGCAAGTAGCTGACGGTGGCGGTGTATTTGCGGTAGCGCGCGTTGGGCAGGCGATTGCCGTTCTGATCGCGCTCGTTTTCGGCTTGGGCATCGAAGGCGCCGATACCGTTCTGCATGCCCAGGTCGAGGTTGACGAAGGCATTGCCGATGCGGCGGCCGTGGTTGATGCCCAGTTGCAGTTCGCTGAGGCGGTTGCTGCTGGGCTCGGTGCGCACGTCGAGGATGTAGTTGTTGGTGCGCAGGTGCGACAGGCCGACGTTCACCGAGGTCTTGCTCACGTCGTCACGATGGATCACCCGCTCGGCGCGCAGTTGGTGGTTTTCGTTGTCGCCGTTCTGCTTGAATTTAAAGTCGTTGGTTACGCCAAAGGTGCGGTAATCACTCTCGCTGTAGATGTAGCTGAAGTTCCACCAGCCCCACGGCACGTTGTAGTAGAGCATGGTGTTTTTCGAGGTCTTCTGGTGGTCGCTGACGGCATCGTGGCCGCCGCGCAACACAAGCTGGTCGGCCAGGCCCAGCGGGCTGTCCCACTCAAGGCCGGCGCCCCACTGCTGTTCGCCGGTGCTTTTCTGCCCGTCGTTATTGCGCGACAGGCTGGCGCGCCAGGGCTTTTGCGGGACGTTCTTGACCTGTACTTCACTGCCGCCCACCTGGCTGCCGGGGGTCAGTTCCATTTGTGCCTGCTTGGACGGCAAGCGATTCAACTGGTCCACCAACTGCTCGATTTCCCGCAGGTTGAGCTGCTCGCCAACCTTGCCGGGAAAGGCCATGGCCAACTCGCGTTGGGACAGGTTGCTGCCGTCGGCGCCCTTCAAGCCTTCGAGTTTGCCTTCCACCACCAACACCTGGAGGTGGCCGGTGGACAGGTCCTGCTGCGGCAAGTAAGCACGGCTGGTGACCATGCCTTTGTCGATGTAGTAGTCGGTGATCGCCTTGAGCACTTGATTGAGCTGGGACACGCCCAGGCACTGGCCGATATAGGGCTTGAGCAGGCGCTCGCGGTCCGGTGCAGGCAGGCTGTCGGCGCCCTTGAGTTCGATGTCTTTGATCGGGAAGCAACGGGTGTCAGCCGGGGTGGCAGGCGCTTCGGGCTTGGCTTCTTTGCCGGGCAGTTCCTTGAGGTCTTCAAGGCGCCGGCGCTGTTCTTCCAGCAGACGGTTTTGCCGGTCGCGGATCAGGTCCTGATCGCCAGGCGTGGGCGCAGCCGTCGCACTATTGAGTGCAAAGCAAGTCAGCAGGCAAACGCCCAGCAGCAGCCGAGTCCGTGGCAGTAATAAAGACATGTTCGATCCGTCGAGAAAGCGGGGGCCGGCAAACTAACATCGAACTTCCAGTCGGCCAAGAATCTGACTTAGTTGGAAATTATGTTTAATAGGCCTTTAAGTTGCTGATTATTAACAATAAATAAATCATGCAACGCTTAATCGCTTGCAATTGGAATTTTTATTCCGACAAGCGGTAACAGTATTGATACAACTTCGGCTAAAGGGCTTACAGTTGCCACTACTTGGCCATCAATCTGTTATCACGACTGGTTAGTAGCCAAAAAACCGGAAAAGTTCGCGGCTATTTTGTGAATTGGATCCCAATTTTCGGCATTCCGGTTAACCGACCTCCTTCGCCCGCTCCTGCCCCGGCACCAGCTTCAGCCCTGGCTTCTCCACATGCCGGGACACATGCGCTGTCACTTCCTGCACGCCACCTTCATGGTCGTTATGAATGACCAGCACACCCGGGCGACGCAGTTGCTCCAGGTCACCTTCCCCCAGGCTGAAGCTGTGGCTCAAACGCTGGTCGCTCAAGGCCTTGGCCGCAGAGCGGCGCTGGGCAAAGCGCTTGCCGCGTTGCTGCTGGTAACGTGCCCAACTGATCAATATCACGGCGTTGAACACGGCGATCCACAGGTAGATCTGCAAGGTGTCCAGCGTGGCGAAAATCGGGGCTTCGATGCGCGGGCCGCCGTGGCTGTCGAGCATCGGCACCATGCCGCGCACCAGCAGGAGGATCAGCCCGGCCCAGGCCAGCAGGGTCAGGAATACGTCGATCGCCCACATTACCGGGCGTTGTTGGGTTCGGATCAGGTTCATGGTTGCAGTTCCTTGGCGGGGGCTTTGATACCGCGATCCGGGCTGACCCAGCGCGCGCGTTTCTGGTGTTGGCGGAACAACACTTTGGGGAAGCTGACCAGGGTGGTGAACAGGCTCACCAGCCAGAACACCAGCGGGTACCAGACGGTCCAGAACAGGGTTTTCCACAGGCCCTTTTCATAGCGCCGGTCGATCATGATGCTCACCGCGAATTGCACCAGGCACACCACTGCCAGCAACAGGCCGGTGAAGGCCGGCGGCATCAGTGAGTCGACGGCGATGGCGGCGGGCAGCGTCACGACTTTGCCCACGGCCCAGAAGATCACCGAGAGCAAAAAGGTGAAGGCCCAACCGGTGGACAGGCAGTACTCGAACAGCAGCGGCCACAGGTAGCGATGGCGCCATTGCCAGATGCCCCGGATGTTCTTGAACAGCACTTCAGCGCCGCCCTGGGCCCAGCGCAGGCGCTGCTTCCACAGGCCGCCGAGGGTTTCCGGCATCAGGATCCAGCACAGCGCGCGGGGCTCGTAGAAGATGCTCCAGTGGTCCAGTTGCAGCTTCCAGCTCACGTCGATGTCTTCGGTGATCATGTCGGTGCTCCAGTAGTCGACCCGGTCCAGGGCCGCCCGCCGAAACGCCACCACCACGCCGGAGACGGTGAAGATCCGCCCGAAGACCCGCTGGGTGCGCTTGATCAAGCCGATGATCGAAGAGAACTCGCCCACCTGCACCCGGCCTATCAAGGTGGAGCGCGTGCGAATCCGCGGATTGCCGGTGACGGCACCGAGACGCGGGTTGTCGAGCATCGGTGCTACCAGGTACGCCGCCGTGTTCGGCGAGAGCAATGCATCGCCGTCGATGCACACCAGGTATTCGCTGCGCGCGGCTACCGCACCCATGCGCAAGGCCACGGCCTTGCCCTGGTTTTGCGCCAGGTGCAGCACCCGCAGGCGCGGTTCTTTCAGCGCCAGCGCATCGAGCACGGCGGCGGTGTTGTCGCTGGAGCCGTCGTTGATCGCGATCACTTCGATGTTGCGGTATTGCTGGGCCAACGCGGCGCCGATGGTATCGGCGGCGTTGTCGCCTTCGTTGTAGCAAGGGATCAGGATCGAGATCAGTGGCTCACCGGCCAACACCGGCGCCGGCGTGTCGTCCGCCCATGGCCAATGGCGCTCCCAGTGCAGCCAGAAGTACAGGCCGCCGGCGATCCACAGGCCGGACATGAACAGCGGATAGAAGAATACGAAGTCCATCAGGAACTGCCCGGTGATCAAAAAGATCAGGCCAAGGGGCACACCCAATACCAACGACAAAACGATAAGCGCGAGGATTCTGTCGAACATGAGTCAAGGATTCCACTGGTTGGAAAGGGCCGGACGCACGGTTTTCAGGTCCGGCGAATTCTCCAGAAAGTTGTCCGGGTAGTAGCCAAAACTGGTCACGCCCTGGCGCTTGAGCACATTCATCCATTCGGCCAATTGCGTGCCGCTGATGTCGGGAGCGGCCTTGGTGCGCCAGTCTTTGGCTTGCAACTCAAATACGGTTTTCTCCAGCGCACCGGGACGCGCCTTGACCGTCGCCACCAGTCTTTCCAGCCAGGCATTGGAGTTTTTGAGTGTCTCGCCTTCCATCAGCGGCATGGCCATGGGCGCGGTCCAGTCGTACGCCTGGAGGAAGTCATCGAGGTTTTGTGCGAACCAGGTTTCGCTGCCGGGATTGAGCATCGGCTCGGCGAAGAGGTTGCGCGCGGTTTGTATCTGTGGGCCACGGATGGCGCGGAACTTGGCGGTCAACTCGTTGGTGAAGTCGATCAGGTAGCGACTCTTGAAACGGGTCCAGCGCTGCAGAACGGCAGGGTCCGCGCGCAGCGCGGCGATGCTGTTGGGCAGGCCATTGGCGGCATAGGCCTTGAGCGCGGCTGGGCTGGCATCTTCGAAATCGCTGAGCAGCGCGTCATCGTGGTACAGCACACCGTCGATGGCGCTGTTGCCGGTGCTCGCCAGGTCTTGATAAATCTCGCCGATCATCTGCCGCACTTTCGGATCAAACGGCGACAAGCGCCGATATTGGTCAGGATCAGGGCTGACCTTGCCGGTTTCCGGATCCCAACGCGTGACGCGTGGCAGTTTGGGATCAAGGTCGAAACTCAGTACCGGCATCCAGGCAAACACGCTGGCCCGGGCACGGGTGTGCAACTGCCAGGCAACCCGGTTGAACAAGTCAGCGCGCATCGGCAAGTGACGGTTGGGGAAGTACAACGATTGCACCAGGCCGTCACCTTTGGGGTCGGCATAGGCTTGCAGGAACACGGTCACAGAGCCCATGTCCACCACACGCTGTACCAGCACGTCGAGGTTATGCGCCTGTTGCACCGGGTCGGGGTCGTAGACGTGATCCAGATCCACATGCAGCACGCGTAGCGGGGCCTTGGCCTGCACCGAGACAATGCTGCTGGCGAAATGCTCGCCGTCCGGGTCGGAATCCACCAGGAAGCGCGGGCTGTTCATCAGCTTGTTCGAGTCATCAAGGCCGTCGTCCAGGGTCAGCGCCATCTCATAGCCGTGCTCACCCACCACCGCCAGCGAGGTGCCGTCGGCGGCGCCATACGGCCATACCCATACCCGAGGCGCCTTGCCGGTGACCGTGCGGATTTTGTTGGAGATCGCGACCACGTCGGCGCGCATCCGCGCCTGGAACTGCGCCTCGGTTTCATAGCGATGGGTCGCCGGATCAAAGCGCCGTGTGGTGGCCGCCGGCTCCAGGTTGCCTTGGGGGTTGGCCAGGATGCCTTTGTGATTGGCATCGGTGTGAGCGGCGATTTCCACCAGGCCGGATTGGGACACTTCCCGAATCTGCTGCCAGGTCAGAAAGTCGCCACGGGGCCGAGGCGTTCCGGCGAAATCCACCGGTTGGTTGAGCGGAGTATCGATCCAGCTGCCTACCGGCGCCAGCAGGGCCGGCCAGTTATACGCCCGCAGAATCGGCATCACGCGGGTATAGAAGCTTGAATAGCCGTCGTCGAAACTCAGCATGACGGCTTTGGGCGGCAGTGTCGGCCCGCCCCGGCGAGCGGCCAGAACCTGGTCCACACTGACCGCCTGGTAACCGTTCTCCCGCAGCCAGGCCAACTGCTCGATCAAACGCTCGGTGCGTACGGCGACCACCGCCTGATCGGGGTCGTTATCCTCGACATCGTGGTAGGCAATGCCCAAAAAGTGGTTCTTCGGCCACGGCGCTTCGTTGGCCAGGGTCGGCCGCTCGGCGGGAGGAGTGAATGGCGCGGGTTGCTGGGCGCAGGCGGCGGCCAGCAATACGCCCAGGACCAGCAAGCAACGGCTGAGGAGGGTCATGGTCAGGCTCTTCTAGAAACGGTAAGTGAGGTCGACGAGCAGGCGCAGATCGCGCTCGCGCTCACCGTCATAAGGTCGGCTGACCAGGCTCAGGTTGGCGCCGGCTTCCAGTACGTCGTTCCAGCGCAAGCGTTGACCGTAGCCGATCAAGCCGACACCGCCGGTGGAGTAATCACGCTGGCTATAGGTACCCGCGCCGACCTGGAACTGCTGACTCCACTGGGTTTCGTAGCGGTTATAGAGCACATGGTTGACGGTGACGGTGGGCAACACGCCGAGGTCCGACTTGGGGTTGAAGTACAGCGTGTCTTCCTTGCTGTTGCGGCTGGCACTGACATCCAGGCCCAGCTCCACTTGCACCTTGGGCGAGCTGTAGACACCCTCGCGGCCGGTGAGCAACGCTTCGACCCGGTTGTTGCCATCGCTGAAATGGGACGGGCTGACCGCGAGTTTCCACTCCCGACTCTCATTGGCGCGCCAGCGGATAAAACCACTGCCGCCGTTGGCCGTGACGTCGGTGTTCAGCGCCCGCAACGGGGTGGTGGCCGAGAGGTAATCGAGGCTGCCCCCGTATTGCCAGTGGTCGTTGATGTCCCTGGCAATCGACACCCGCGCGCCTTGTTTGGAACCAAAGCCATAGGAGTGATTGGAGACCTCCGCTTCGAGGGTCATGTCGCGGGTACGCCGCTCTACGCCGACGCGCTGCCAGCGATGATGGCCGGTGCCTTCGGCGAAGTCGGCGGTGCCATAACCGACACCGGCGAACAGGCGCCAGTCTTCGTCAATGGGCGGGGTGTAGATCACGGTCTCAATGCCCCAGTCACGACTACCGGACACCGCACCGGCTTCCTGGTCGTTGCCGCCACCGAAGCTTTTACCGGTGTAGGCCTCTACCCGGACTTCAGCCATGTCGTGCACATCGCGCAGGCGTTTGAGGCGCTGCACCTGGCGGTTTTCGGGCGCGCGGGCGACCACATCGTCGGTGAGCAGGTCGAGTTGGCGCCACTCCTGCAAGTCCAACGCCGTGAAGCCCTGGGACATTTCCACGCCGATGTCGCGCGGGCTCTGGTTTTCAGTTTCCTTGAGCGAATCTTCGGCGCGCCTCGGCCAATCACGGGCACGGTACATCTCGGCCTGGGCCAGACGTACGCCGATGCTGCCGGGGGCTTTATTGCCCAGGGCCTCCAGGCTTTCTTCACTGGCGTTGAGGTCCGCGCCATAGGTACCGGCCTGGGCCGCCAGTTGCTGGGCGTCCATCCATTCATCGTTAGGGTTGCCGATGGGCAGGCCCTTGAGTTCAACCCGGGGCTTCTCGGTTTCGGCCAGGTGAGTGGCGACCGCGCGAGCCTCGGCCACTTGGTCACTTTCCAACAAGGCGTAGAACAGGGCGGAGCTGTCTTTAACATGGTCGCCGACGTCCGCGTCCGGAGCGGTCACCGCCTGGCGATACAGCGGCGTAGCCTTTTCTGGCTGGCGCTGGTCGAGGTAGGACGCCGCGACCCAACGCACGGCGTAGGTCGGCAGTTGCACACCTTGGGCCGTCAGGGCTTCGTACTCGCGGATCACCTCGGCGGTGCGTGCCCGGGCCTTCAGCGCGCCCAGGCGGTCTATGCGCCAGCGCACCACGTCGTCATGGGCAGTGGCATCCGGTGTCCAGGTGGCGAGCAGTTGGTCGTAGTCCTTGAGGGCGCGGTCGGCGATGACGTAGCGCTCTTTTTCACTGCGTGAGGCGAACTCGGCCATGCGCACGCGCTCGGCAGCCAGGTCACCTTCGAGGCGGCGCTGGGTGACCGGGTCCAACAGGCCCGGGCGCCGGGCGGCCAGGCGCAGGGCCGGTTCCGGCAGACGCGCGCGTTGCAGGGCGACGATGTATTCGCGGGCGACTTCGGGTTTGTTGCCGGCGCGGATGAAGGCCTGGTCGAACTCGAACAGCGCGTCATAGGTTGAACCGGCGCGGGTCAGGGCGTAACCCAAGGCCATGCGGCGGTCGGCGTCGTCGGGCTTGGCGGCCACAAGAGCACGGGCGCGCTGTACGGCTTCGGCCGTTTGGCCTGCGTCGGCCTGGGTCAGGGCGAGGCCCAGTTGCAGGTCCGGATTATTCGGCTCGCGTTGCAGCGCCTGGCGATACACGGCAATCGCCGGCTCCCAACGCTGCTGGTTGCGATAAGTGCGGGCGACGGTGGCCAGCGCCTGGGTGGTCAGGGTACGACTGCGGCCCTGGGTCTCGTAGACCGAAAGCACTTCGGCGTCCTGGCGTGCCCAGCTGGCAATCAACAGGTGATCGCTGACCTGCCCCGGCGTCTGACGCTCGGCGGGCAATTGGCGCAACAGATTGAGGGCCGGGCCATAGTTGCCGCTGCGGGCCTGGTTGATCAGCGAATCATAGGCAGCATCCGCCGACGCGATGAAAGGCCAGAGCAACTGGCTACACAGGGCCAAACGGATAAAGGGATGAACATTACGCGACATGTCGTCAGCTTCCTCACCTGGGAAAGCTGTAGCGATAAATTCACCTGCACGACACTCCAGGCGGCCAGCATCTGATGACGCGGCCAAGCTTTCCTGGGGCGCAATATCCTTGAGAGGGGTACAAAAAAGGCCAATTCCGAACAATTCTTCAGAATTGGCCTACATCACTTTGAGACGAGTTTTATTGAGCGCCGTTGACCGCGCCGAACTTGCCCAGCACAAAACCAATGAATTGCTCGACGGTCATTTTCTGGCCGTTGAAGGTCACTTCATTGTTGGCGTAGTGCAGCTTGGACACGATATCGGTGCCCACCAGGGTCGCCAGTTGAGTGCCCACGGCCATGCCGCTGATCATCTCGCTGGCCATCTGGGACTGCTGCTCGATGGCTTTCGGGTCGGTCACACCGCCGATCTGCGCTTGCAGGGCGGCAACGTCCTGAACCATCGGCTTGGACAGCGTCAGGTTGGCGTCCAGCAGCGCAACGATTTGCTTGCCCAGTTCAACCGGCGGCAGGTCCATGCTCGACGGCTTGGCGAAGTCCGCCACCAGGTTGAAGCGGCTCTCGCCATTGGTGGTTTTCAGCGACAGGTTTTCTACCGCCACCTGCGGCTTGGCAGCCAGCAGTTGGTTGACATTGGCCTGGGCCAGGGTTTGCTCGGCTTCGGTCAGTTGCAACTCAGGCACTGGCTGGCCTGCAGCGGCAGCGGCTTGGGCCGGTTGCACTTTTTCCTGGTAGAGCTTGGTCAGCACCAGCATCGATGGGATATCGACGTTCTTCATGCTGACCGCCATGGCCGCCGAACCCACTGGCTTGCCCTGGTAACCGATCTCGTCGATCTTGTAGTCGACACGGCCGGCCAGGTTGTTGTCCTTGGTTTCGCTGCTGTCTTTCTGCTCAAAGTTCTTGAGGGTCAGCACCGCTTGCTGCGGGCCGAAGGTGACCTTGGTGTTGGTCAGCTCGACCGTGTTTTGCCCGGTGTAGAAACCAAAGGTGGTTTTTTCCAGGTTGCTGGCGATGGTCAGGCCGCTCAGCTCGGCATCCAGCTTGGCGTTGTTGGCATCGACAACCGAAACCTTGAGGCTGTCCATGTAGCCGCTGGCCTTGACCTTCTTGCCTTCGGCAGTGGAGTCGAAGTCCAGGTTGGCACCGGAGAAGCTCACGGCCGACTTGTCGTCCTTGAGCTCCAGGGGCAGCAGTTCAACGTTGCCGTTCACCGAGCGGTTGTAGCCGATGTTGGCCACGCCTTTGAGCGGCGACACGTCTTTGCTGGCGGCGAACCATTTTTCGGTGGTGGGGTTTTTCTCAAGCTCGTAGTGACTGGTGGCCATGACCGGCAACCACTTCAGCGACACCAGGCGCGAGAACGGCAGCGGGCCGTGTTCGATATGGTCGACGAACAGCAGTTCGGTGTCCTGATTGTTTTCGCCGAACACTGCGCCCTGGGCCTTGAGGCGATAGTGGGCGGTGCTGCTGAACAGCTGGCGGTCGAGGGAGACCAGTTCAAGGGTCACGGTGCCGTCGACGCCGGCCATGGAGGTCTGCAGTTCCTTGTTGGCGTCCTGGATGGCGGTTTGCAGCACCGGCTCCAGTTGCTTGCCGGTGTACCAGGCACCGCCTGCACTGATTGCACCAATGGCGACGACGATACCCAAGAGAACGACTGCTGGCTTATTCATGTAGTGACCTGATCAAATCCTGTGAAGTGGGCTGTCTTCCCTGAACCCCGAAGGGTGTCGGCTCAAGCCCGCCGAAATCCGGGGAAGATTAGCATTGGCTGGCGTATGCGGCCCAGTTTTTCAATAGGCGCAGGCTTCAGCGGTGAACGGTAAAGCGCCTTCGCGAGCAAGCCCGCTCCCACATTCGATCGAGTTCCATCTTTGGAATGCAGTCGAATGTGGGAGCGGGCTCGCTCGCGAAGGCGTCAGTACAGACACCACAGACTTCAGGAATACTCGGTTTCAATCTCATCCAATTGATGATCAAAGCTCTTCAGCCGCGCCGTCCACGTATACACCAGCACTTCAAACTCACGGTGAATCACCGCATTGCCCGGCGTATCCGACTTGGGATCATAAAAATCCAGCTGGTAACGCTCTCGCGCCATCGCGGTGGCCACGTCGGATAACTCCCGGGCGTTATTCAGCCAATGCCGTCCGTCGGCGACTTGCCGATCAAGCATCACGCATTGTTTTTTCAGGGCTTCGAGGCTTTTTTCCAGCGGGGTGCCGGTCAGTTCACCCATGACTTCCTGGAAGGTGCGCCCCGGTTGCCAGTAGCTGCCCCAGAAGTAGCGGTCGAACACCGTCTCGACCCGGCGCAGGGCGACTTTGGTGTCCCAGATCGCCACGCGGGTCTTGCCTTGTTCGAGCAGTCTTCGCTTGATTCGCTGGCCCTGGTAGGTGGCCCACGCCACCACACCGATGGACAGCACCGCGATCAGCGCGCTGGCACTGTCGAGGAACACCATGGCCTTGTCGATTTGATGGGCCAGCATGATGCCGTAGAAGTACGTCGCCGATAGCAACACCAGTGCGAAGAACACGCACCAGAAAGCGGGAGCATAAGGGTTTTTCATTATTGGAATCCCCATGAGCAAACGCGAGCAGTGACAAGCGGGTCATCAACAGAACCCGCCAGTCAAAGCATAGCAATCAGCTCAGGGTTTGCTGGCTTGTGTGGCTTGCGTTCGTCCACTTTCCCAACCGCCGCCCAGGGCCAGGAACAAATCGATCTGGCTCATGGCAACCTGGGTGTTCGCCGCCGCCAGTTGCGCCCGTACATCGGTGTAGGTGCGGGTGGCTTGCAGGTCGGCCAGGAATGAGGCGCGGCCGGCCTGGAAGAAGCGGTGCGTCTGCTCCGCGGCCTCTTTGGCCGACGCGCCAGCATCGGCCAACGCATCGCGACGTTGCAGTTGCGCGGTGTATTGCGCCAGGCCCGTCTGGGTTTCGCGGATGGCGTTGAGCACCACGCCGTCGAAATGCGCCAGGGCGCCTTGGGTCGCGGCTTCGGCTTCGTGGATGCGGGCGCGGGCGCCGTTGGTCGGCAGCGTCCAGCTGATCAACGGGCCAAAACCCCAGCGGTTGGTGGCTGGCGTGCCCAGGTCATCCAGAATACCCACGGTGCCGACGGTGGCCCCGATGCTGATATCCGGGTACAGCGCGCCGGTGGCCACACCGATGCGCGCCGTGGCAGCCGCCAGTTGGCGCTCGGCCTGGCGCACATCAGGGCGACGCTTGAGCAGCGTGGCGCCGTCGCCCACCGGTAGTAATTGGGCGATATGCGGCAGCTCGGCACATTGGGCGGTGCCGGCCGGCAGTTGATTCAGTGGCTTGGCCAACAGCATCGACAGGCGAAACAGCCCGGCCTGGCGCAATGCTTCATAGCGCGGCATTTCGGCGCGCAGGGATTTGTACTGGGTTTGCGAACGGGTGACCTGGGTTTCATCGCCACGCCCGGCGTCCCGCAGGCGCTGGGTCAGGTGCGTGCTCTGGGCTTGCAGGTCCAGGGACTCGTTGGCGATCGCCAGCTCTTCGTTGGCCGCGCACACTTGGGTGTAGGAACGCACCACGTCAGCCACCAGGGTGATACGGGCAATATCAGCCGCCGCCTGGGCCGCGTCGGCGCTGGCCTGGGAGCTTTCAATGCCGCGCTGCAAGGTGCCGAACAAATCGAATTGGTAGGAGGTGCTGATGCTGGCGCTGCCGATGTTCGCCACCGGGACTTTTTCCGTCAGCAAATAGGCCTCACCAGACTCTTGCAAGCGCTGGGCTTCCGCTTTGGCGCCGGCACTCCAGCCGCCGGCAGACTCGGCTTGCTGCACCTGATAGCGCGAGCGCTGCAAGTTGGCCGCAGCCACCCGCAGGTCGGTGTTGGAGGCCATGGCCTGCTCCACCAGCTTATCCAGGCGCGGGTCTTGATAGAGCTTCCACCAGTCCGCCGGCACCGGCGCCGACACCACATTGTTGCCCTCCCCGGCCAACTGGCCCTGAAGGTCACCACGGTTCACGGCCGCTTTGTCCGGCAGCTTGTAATCGGGGCCCACCACTTGGCAGGCCGACAGCAACAACCCCAACCCGGCGGTTGCTAAAAGCCGTTTCATGGCTGGTTCTCCGACGTGGGTTTATCGCCGATGATCGACACCGTGGCTGTGCGCCCGGCAATCATGCGGAAGTCTGCCGGTACGTCGTCAAACGCGATGCGCACCGGAATCCGCTGGGCCAGGCGCACCCAGCTGAACGCCGGGTTGACGTTGGGCAGCAGGTTGGAGCCGCTGGTGCGGTCACGGTCTTCGATACCGGCGACGATGCTCTGCACATGCCCGCGCAGGCGAGCGTTGTCGCCGATCACGCGGATGTCGACACTCTGGCCGACGTGGATGCCGTCGAGCTTGGTCTCTTCGAAATAGCCGTCGATGTGGAAGGAATTGCTGTCCACCACCGACAACACCGGGCGCCCGGCCGTCACGAACTCCTGATTACGCGGCGCACGGTCGTTGATGTAGCCGTCCACCGGGCTGCGGATCACCGAGCGGTCCAGGTTGAGCTGCGCGGCATCCACCGCCACTTGCGACTCCGCCAGGGCCGATTGGGCACGGGCCACGCGCGACTGGCTTTCTTCCAGTTGCTCGCTGGCCACCAGGTTGCCGAGGCCACGGTTACGCTTGTTCTCGCGCACGGCCTGGGCCAGGGTTTCCTGGCGATCGGCCACGGCGGCCTGGGCCTGGCGCAGGGCCAGCTTGAAGCGGTCCTGGTCGACGGAGAACAGCACCTGCCCGCGCACCACCAACTGGTTGTCACGCACGTCCACTTGCTGGATCAGCCCGGACACGTCAGGGGCGATCTGCACGATGTCGGCACGGATATGGCCGTCACGGGTCCAGGGGGCGAACATGTAGTACATCACCATGCGCCACACGACGACGCAGGCGAAGGTCACCACCAATAACGTCAGGACTACACGGCCGATGGTCAAAAAAGGTTTTTTCATGTCATGAGGTATCGACTGAGTGAGTCCACTGCGCCCAGCAACAGAGCGTAGAGACCCACATTGAACAATGCCCGGTGCCAGACCAGGCGATAGAAGTGGAGGCGGGTCAACAGCCCGTGCACCACCAGGTACAACACATACGTAATGCCCATCAGCACCAGCAGCGTGGGCAGGAACACCCCGCTGATATCCAGATCACCGATCATAAAGGCGCTCCATCGGGTAACGGCGCTTGCGTCTCTGTGCCGCCAAGAAATTCCACGCCGGGCAACAACGCCAGGCGCAAGCCGCTGAGGGCGTGCAGCAGGTGCAGGCGGGTTTCGCCCTCACCTTGCAGGCCCTGGCCGTTGAGCGCGCGGCGGGTACGGTCGAGGGTCATCAGCAGACCGCTGGGGGCCGGCAGACGTTCACCGGCTTTCAGGCAGGCCTTGAAGTAACCGCCGACGCCTTCCACCACCTGGTTCAACAACACACGCGGAACCCCGAGGATGCGCGGCGAGTACGCCAGCAGGTCCAGCAGGTTCAGCGCCACCCGTACTTCCCGCAGGGCGATGCCGGTGTCCTGGCCGGTCATGGCCAGGCGCGGCAGGTGTTGCATCAGGCGGTCGAGCATCTGCACGCCCATCTTGCGGTGTTCGGCCAGGGTCGCAGGCTCGGTCAGGGTGACGATGTCGCGCCAGCTGAAGCGGGTCAGGCGCTTGGCCGCCAGTTCAGCGCCGAACGGTCGGGCAATCAGGGTCCAGACAAAGGCGAACAACAAGCCCACCGGGCCCGCCAGGTTGGAGTTGGCGAAGGCCAGGAAGTCCGCGTCGTAGGCGCCCTGGATGCTGATGAACGACGAGGTGTTGACCAGCGTCAGCAGCATGCCGAGGTAGAAGCGCGGCTGCACCGTCAGCGTGCCGATGCAGATAAAGGGCACCGAAAACGCCAGCACCAGCATCGGAAAATCATGCAGGTTGGGCAGCACCAGAAACAGGTAGAGGCTGGCGAACAGCACCGACATCGCCGTCCAGAAAAAGAACCGGTAGATCTGCGGCGCCGGGTCGTCCATCGAGGCGAAGAAGCTGCAGGCCACCGCCGCCAGGATCACCGCGCTGCCACCGTCGGTCCAGCCCAGCAGGATCCACAGCACCGAGGCGACGATGATCGCGGTGACGGTGGAAAACGCCGAGTAGAACATCAGGCCACGGTCGAGGAAGGGTGTCAGCCGGCCCAGGCGCCAGTGGCGGTAGACCGCGCGCCAGCTGTCCTGGCTTTCGCACTGGATGGCAGCTTGCAGGCTGCGGCAGTCTTGCCACAGATCCACCCACTCGCCGAGGCGATACAGGGCGTTGGAGAACAGCAACTGGTGGCGGTCATCCAGGGCGTCGGCATCGGGTTGCAGGGCTTCGATCTGGTCGCGCAGAACACGCCAGCGTTCGAGGGACGCGTCCTTTTGCGTGCTGTCCAGCCACTCGTTGGCGGCGGTCAGCAACGGTGTGAAACGGTCGAGCAATTCCGGCGCGCGGTGTTCCAGGGCATACACGGCATCGTCGAGAGCATCGATCACCGGCAGCAGGTGGATCATCCGCCCGCGCAGCTCCTTGGTGTTGCGCACCGTTTGCGGCCGCGAGCCCTCATGGGGCAACTGGCCGATCATCAATTCCAGGGTGTTGAAGGTAGCAACCATGCCGCCGCGCAGGGTGCTGATTTCTTCGGGCTGCACGTTGCGGCTGAGGAAGCGCCGGCTGTAGACCTGCGCGTCGGCAAACCACTTGCTTACCGAATCATCGAACACCGGCGCCAGGCGTCGTGGCCAGAACATCGCACCCACCACGGCGGCCACGGCGATACCGAGGAAAATTTCTTCGGTCCGCGCTTCGGCCACATCCCACACCGCCAGCGGGTTATCCACCACCGGCAGGGCGATCAGCGGCAAGGTGTAGCCGGCCAGCATCAGCGCATAGCTGTTGGCGGTGCGCAGGTGCAGGGACAGGAACAGCAGAATCCCGGTCCACAGCGCGATCACCACCACCAACACGTAAGGCGTCTGCACAAACATCGGCACAAAAAACACCGCAGCGGCGGCGCCCATGAAGGTACCGACCGCCCGGTACAGCGCCTTGGAGCTGGTAGGGCCGACAAACGGGCTGGAAACGATATACACCGTGGCCATCGCCCAATACGGACGCGGCATTTGCATCAGCATGGCGATGTACAACGCGATCATTGAAGCGGCGAATGTCCTTACGCCGTAGAACCAATCCTTGGCCGGCGGCATGCCGGTAAAAAATCCGTTCAAGAACTCACAACCATGGGATGTTGATTGGCGCCTTCGAAGGCCCGCAGTACACGCAGCGCAGCTTCCAGGTCATCGGGATCGATCGTCGCCAGCACCTCGCGGCGCAGGCGCACCAGCTGTTCCTCCACCGCCTGCACCAGCTCGCGGCCACGCTCGGTGAGGCTCAAGGCCTTGGCGCGGCGGTCGTGGATGTCTTCGGTGCGGCACACGTAGCCGGAATTGCACAGCTGGTCCAACAGACGCACCAGGGACGGGCTTTCCATCCCGGCGGCCTGGGCCACCTTGACCTGATGCACACCGTCGCCGAGGCGGCCGATCATCAGCAGCGGCACGGCGCAGGCTTCGGAGATGCCATAGCTGACGAGCGTGGTCTGGCAGATTTTGCGCCAGGTCCTGGCACCTACCACCATGCTGCTGCTGATGTTCATCTGGAGTTGTTCGAGGGTCTGGGACACTGGACTCTTCGCATACAGTTAGTTTGCTAACTATCAATATGGTCGATGGATCCAAAGCAGTCAAGTTTTGATACAAATTTGCGGATGGGTGGCGAAGCGCCGCAGCCCAAGGAACTGCTGCTCTTTACCCTAGTTCATGTGCCGGAAACGTCCGTGCGAAAGGCGATTTTTTTGCACCGAGCCGATCGCCGCTATGCCGTCACCCGTCCTACCTCCTCCTCAATAAACTCAAACACCTCCTGCGCAACGCTGTACTGGAACTGCTTGCGTCGGTGCCGGGAAACCTTGCCCTCGTTATCCAGGCACATCATCACCAGCTTCGACAGATCGCTGCCGCGCACGTCGTAGCGCTCGTTTACGGCTTTAACCACGCGGTCGTAGCGATCCAGGAATTCGGTTTCCTCGCGCAGCTCTACTTCAAGCGCCCGGCGGGCCATCTGCAAGGTGAATTCCACGCAGCGGGTGGCATCCCAATAGCGGTAAATCGAAGGATGGCCAATGAAGTCAAAGGCCATCTGGTCGCCATCCAGCCAGGTGACATTCCAGAATTCCCGGGAGGGTTGTGAGAATGCCTTGAGGGCTTGCAGGTAGGCTTGTTCCTCATGCTTCATCGCGACCGATACCGGCAGCAGCAGGCCGTTTTCCAAAGCACCGTAATGACAGAGCGTCTGATGCACCAGAAAGCGCGACAAGCGCCCATTGCCGTCCATGAACGGGTGCAAGAACACGAAACCGAAGGCGGTCACTGCTGCTGCCACCAATGGGTCGACGTCCCGCACTGGCTGGTTGGCAAAAGCCATTAGCTCTTCCATCAACTCCTGGCACAAATCCGGCGCGGGGGGCACATAGCTGACGCCCGCAGCGCCCCTCAGACCGTTATGCAGGTGATTCTGCTCGTGACGGAAGGCGACAGCTTTGTCGAAGGGATTGGATACAGTGCTGTTTTGCAGCTCTACCAGGTAGTCCTCGGTGAGCAGGCGCCCTTCATGGGCCTGGCGCAGCAGTTGAACGAAGCGACGGGACTTTTCTTCGCTAGGTTGTTCTTTTTCGATGGCGAACGAGTCGCGGGTTTCATGCAGGTAAGCCCATTGGATGGCGCGGTCCATCATTTCAGGCGGGAGGGTGGCCATGAAGGACTTGGCGCGGCCCAACACATCCAGCGCCAGTAACGCCTCTATCTGTGGAGTGCGCTCTACGGTGGCACAGTAATGCAACGAGCCCAGACCGTTGAAATCGACTCGCCAGCGGCTATTGCGGGTACTGGGGCCTGTTACATAGCGCTTGGGATCGAACAGGAAAACAACACTTCCGCGCACCGGCGTTGTGTAATCCAGCGAGCGTCCAGTGAGCCCTTCCCACAGGAAGCAGGCTTTGCGAATAAACACACCATTGGGAGACTTGGCGAGTTCAGACAGAAAAGGCTCAGGGCCAAACTGCTCAAATGTCTGAGCCAAAACAGGCAGGTTGATGCCTTCATGCTTGAGGGCGAACAGCACATGCTCGAATAAAGAATCTTGTCCGGGTGCCACCGATTGCGGGACCGCGAGGCAATCACCAATCAAGGTGATGCGCGTCACCGGTTTGATCATGGCGACGCGCTTGGGAGCGATGACCTTAAGGCTCAACGCCTCACATAAATGAGCGTAACCAACGACGGGCATGGTGAGCGTCCCTAGAAAACATTAACCAGGGGGGATTAAAGCTCAGTTTTTTTTACCTCTCACCATTTATTTTTACATTATGGGGTTTTTACAAAATTTTTTTTACACCCCGCGCCCCTCTCTCAGCCGCAAATTCAACTCATCCACCACCTCTGCCCAATCCGCATCCTCCAAAATCTCTTCACGCAAAAACGCCTTCTGGCCTGGCGTCCAGAAAAACGCTTCCGCCAGATGCAGTTCGGGTTTGAGCGGGGAATGCACCGCGATAAAGCGCTCGATGCTCACCGGGTCATCCGGCAAGCCAAGCTGTTTGAACAATGACGGCAAGCTGTGGACTGGAGATTCCATGATGTGTTCCTGAAGGAGGGCTCATCTGAGTCTAGAACCTCTGAGGTGCCGCGCAGATTAATCACAGCCAGTGCGGTGAACACCTGCCGGCGCGTTGCACAGCACAAACAGTCTGGCCCGTGCGCCACCGCCATCCTGCTGGCTGAGCTGGCGCCATCCTGCCGGCAATGGGGCAAAATCATCCGGGCCATCAGCGGCGCTGATCAGCCAGACACGCTGGATTTCGGCCGGCAACGCCGACAGGCGATCCAGGTAAATTCGCCCGCCATCCTGGTCCACCAAGGTGCCAAAACCATAGGCATTCGGCCGCGTTGATTTGCCGGCGGCGGTCGGCGGTGTGAAGAGCTGCAACTGGGCGTCGGTTTCGTCGTAATAGACGTAGGGCAAATACCACAGCATGTCGCTGATGACGATGCGGTCATCTTCCTGGTAGTTGCGGTTGACGAACTCCACCACCACGTTGAATTGATCATGCTCATCGACGGTGGCGTTGGTCTTCACGCCCACCCACTCGACCCCGACAAACAGCACCAGCAGCGCAGCCCCCGCGAGCGGCAGGCGTGGCGACAGACGGTCGACAGCCACCGCCACGATGATCGGCAAACTCATCGCGTAGGCGGTGAGATAACGCTCGATAAACACCGGGGAAATGAACGAAACCCCATAGACCAGCAGCACCGGCAGGATGAAAAACAGCGCCAGCAGCCAGCCGAAGCGATAGCGGCTTTGATCGCGCCAGGCGGTCACGCCTACCAACGCTATCAGTAGTAAAGGAAACGCAATGAAGAGGGGACGCCACAAATGGTCGCCTGGGTCCTGAATGAGGAACTGCCACACCATCGATGGCATGGAATACAGGTTGACCGGATCCTCCCAGCCAATATCACCGCCCACCTTGAGTTCTTCGGTGTGCTGCACCAGGCCGAGCAGGTTCGGCAGCCAGGGCAAGTACAGCAACACAATCGCCACGTTGGCCAACCACCAGCCCGGACGCGTGACAAGGCGCAGGCCCCCGGCCCGTGGCAGCCGCAGCAATACCAGCCACGCCCAGTGCACCAGCACGCACAACGCGGTGAAGTAGTGGGTGTAGAAGGCGGCGGTCATCAACAGCGCATAGACCACCAGATACCGCTTACGCTCAGGCTGGCGGACCCAATACACCAATGCCAAAGTGGCGGCCAGCAGCCACACGCCCAGCAGCGAGTACATCCGCACTTCCTGGCTGTAGCGCACCGCCGTGGGCAGCAACGCCAGCAGAATTCCGGCCAGTACCGACGCGCGACGGGTCGCGATCAGGCGCGTCAGCCAGACGCCCAGGCCGACGGCGACCACGCCAGGGATCGCACTCATGCTGCGCAGGGAGAAAATACTGTCGCCAAACAGCTCGATCCAGCCGCGCAGCATGAAGAAATACAGCGGCGGATGAACGTCATGGGCGGCGTGAAACCACAGGTCTTCCAGGGAGTACTCGGCGAGCAGCAGGCTTGAACCTTCATCTCCCCAGATTGCGGAGGCGGTCAAACCATAGAAGCGCACGGCCATGGCCAACGCCACCAGCGGCACCCACCACAATCGAGCCAGCCAGCCGGCATTCTCCCAAAGACCAGGATTGACCACGGGAAAGGCCCCGGCCTTGTTGTCTTGTTCCGCCACAGAGCGTCGCACCTCTACTTCCTCACCCACTACTGAACCTGCGCTTGCGCGAACACCCGCCACTCTAGGTGAAAAGGCCTTGATTCGCCCGCTGTTTTGCTCGTTTTGAGCCGCCATCCGCCAATCGGACAAATCTGAATTTTGCGCAGGGTGTCTCCGACGCTTTGGTCGGATCAGGCTATGATTGCTGCCTTCCATGGATTCAGGATCAAGGACACTTCATGCGCATCGGTCTTCTGTCACCCCTGACACTGGCATTGCTCGCCACCCTGCCCTTTCAGGCCCACGCCAGCGGCGATGATTCGTGCTACCCAGATTGGCGGGTGTCGCGTAACAGCCTGGACGTGTGCAGCAACCTGCCGTTTTTGAGCCCGGGCAATGACAGCCGGGTCAACCTGCGGCTGCTGCTGGCGGACAAAAACGTCATGCCGCTGGCACCGAATGCCTTGGGCGAGCAGGACTTTTCCGAAGGATTTGGCCCGGTGCCATTCCCGGTGTATCGGCTCACGCCCGCAGCGGATGAGCCCGACAACAAACCCGACGACTCGCGCACCGCCGAACTGGATGAACTGCTCAGCCCACTCGGCATCAAGCGCGATGACTACAAGGCCGCCGGTGAAGCCTTCCTTTCCGGCGAAGGCAGCCGTTGCCGCAGCAACGCCGATGACAGCGCCGCCGCGTTTATCAGCCAGGTGGTGAAGGCCGATGTACCGCAGGCCGAGCGCCAGGTGCTGGCCAAACTGCGCTTGCAGATGCTCACCCGCTGTTCCTCGGACGGCGTCCCTGCGGGCGAGGCCGATCAGTTGAAATCGGCAGACGGCCAGGCATTGCTGGCCTATCTGAAAGCCGCCGGGGATTTTTACAGCGGGCGCTTCGGCGATGCGCAAAAAGGCTTTGCCGGCCTGACGAGCAGTTCGCTGCCCTGGCTCAAGGAAACGGCGTTGTACATGACGGCGCGCACCGCGCTGAACGACGCCCAGCAAAACGCTTTCGACGAATACGGCACGCCCTCGCTTGAGCATGTGGATAAGTCCGCGTTGCAACAGGCCGAGACTGGATTCGATGATTACCTGAAAACTTATCCACAGGGCGAATATGCCGCCTCCGCCCGCGGCCTGCTGCGCCGGGTGCACTGGCTGGCGCCCAACCCCGACAAACTGGCGGACGACTTCGCCTGGCAACTGACCCAGGCCACCGAGGCCCAGCGCAACGTATCGCTGGATGAACTGGTGCAGGAAGCCGACACCAAATTGCTGACCAGCACCACGGCACCCGTGGGCAATCCGTTGATCCTGGCCCTCAACGACCTGATGTGGATGCGCGCCGGTGACCCGCCGAAGCTCACCCGTGACGCCCTCGACGGGCAAAAAACGATATTCGCCCAAGAACCGGCGTTATATGACTACGTGCAAGCGGCGTTTGCCGTGTACGTCGAGCATCAACCTGATCGCGCCTTGAAGTTGTTGCCGCAAGACGTGCCGTCGAATCTGGACTACTTCGCCTTCAGCCAGCAGACCCTGCGCGGCCTGGCACTGGAAGCCAAGGAAGACTGGAAAGCCGCCGAAGCGCTGTGGCTGCAACTGCTGCCGCTGGCCAAGCAACCGCTGCAACGCGACCAGCTGGAGCTGGCCTTGGCGATGAACTACGAACGCAGCGGCCAGCTGGCCAAGGTATTCGCCGCCGATTCGCCGATCAGTGCCAAACAGGTGCGCTATATCCTGCTGCGCAACGTCGCCGGTCCCGATCTGCTGCGCCAACAGCTTGCCCATGCCGGCGACCCGGTAGAGCGCCAGACCGCGCAATTCACGCTGCTTTATAAAGACCTGCTGCGCGGCCAGTTTGAGACCTTTGCCGAGGACCTGAAGCAACTGCCCGCCTCGGTTCCCGATGACAAGCTCGGCACCAGCCTGGGTTACGTCTATAGCGGCGGCCAGTCGTTGAAACTGTTCCAATGGAACGGTGACAAGGCCGAGTCCGGCTACACCTGCCCGAGCATCGCGCAAATCGCCAGCACCCTGCAGGCCGATCCGAAAAACCCGCAAGGCCTGAACTGCCTCGGTGAATTCGTCCTGCGTAACGGTCTGGACGGCATGCCCCTGGAACAAGCGCGCTCCGCCGGCAGCCTGGGCAGTACCGCCTCGCCCTTCAAGGGCGAAACCTTCTCGCGGCTCGAAGGCTACAAGCGGGTGATCGGCAATCCCAAAACTCCTCACAACGACAAGGCCTACGCACTGTTTCGCGCCATCAACTGCTACGGGCCTTCGGGCTACAACAGCTGCGGTGGGGAAGACGTCGACAAGGCCGTGCGCAAAGGTTGGTTCCGCCAGCTGAAAACCGGGTTTGCCGATACCCAATGGGGTAAGTCGCAGCAGTACTACTGGTAAGCCGTGAAGCGCTTCTGGCTGGCCCTGCTCCTGCTGGCAAGCCCGGCCTTCGGCGCGGTAGACGCCCGCGACCATGATGCGTTCTGGCTGTGGAGCGGCGTCGCGCCGCAGCCGGTGCTCAAGCAGGCGAAAACCCTGTACATCCTCCAGGGCCAGATCAACTCAACCCGCCGCGCACCCCAGCGTGGCGTGCAGTTCATCGCCCAGGGCATGAGTGTGCCGCGCATCACCCAAGGTGAAATCTGGGTGGTGTACCGCGCCCACACCCTGCACTGGCCCGAGTCGGTCTACAGCCAGATGCTCGGCCAGGTACAACGCTGGCGAGACGCGGGCAACCCGGTGGTTGGCATCCAGATCGACTTCGACGCACGCACGCAATACCTCAACGAATACGCCGACTTCCTGCGCGACTTGCGCCAGCGCCTGCCCAAGGATTTGCGCCTCAGCATCACCGGGCTGATGGACTGGAGCAGCAACGCTGACCCGGCCGCCATCGCCCAACTCAAAGGCGTGATTGATGAAGTGGTGGTGCAGACCTACCAGGGCCGCCACAGCATTCCGGATTACGCGGCGTACCTGCCACGCATGAACCGGCTGGGAGTGCCGTTCAAGATTGGCTTGATTCAGGGTGGGGAATGGGAGGAGCCGGGGTATTTGAAGGGGAATGAGTGGTTTCGTGGGTATGTGGTGTTTTTGCAGAATCCTTGAGTGCCGCAGTCCGTGGACTGCGGGCACTGATGGCTTAAAGACTAACGCCCGCGAATGCCCGGTGTTTTACCAGTCATAGGTCAAACTCGACACCACCGTACGCCCTTCCCCGTAGTAACAATCTAGGTCGCTGGTGCATTGCGACACGTAGGTTTTGTTGGTCAGGTTCTGCACATTCATCGCCAGCTTCACACCTTTGAGCTTGAACGGCGAGGCACCCAGGTCGTAGCTCAGGCTGGCGTCGTAGACGGTATAGGACGGGATGCTGAACGCTCCTGCGTAGTAATCACCGAAGCTGCTGCGAACGTAGCGCGTACCCACGCCTGCCCCAAGGCCCGCCAGGGGCGTGTCGCCGAGGACGGTGTAATTGACCCACACCGAAGCGGTAAGCGGTGAGATGCCTGCCGGGTGTCGGCCTTGGCGGCCGTCGTTGTCCTTGGTGTATTTGATGTCGTTGCGCGCTGCCGAGGCGACCACGTCCCAGGCATCGCTGAGGGAGGCCTTGGCCTCCAGCTCCACACCCCGTGAGCGCATGGCACCGCTCTGGGTGCTGAAGGTGGTGTCTACCGGGTTAGTGGTCAGCACGTTTTCCTGGTCGAGTTGGTAGACCGAGACCTGCACAAAACTCTTCTGGCCCGGCGGCTGATATTTCAGGCCGACTTCGTACTGGTTGCCGGTAGAGGGATCAAACGGTTTGCCGCTGATATCGGTGCCCGACAGCGGCAGGAAGGATTCGGAGTAGCTGATAAACGGCGCCAGGCCGTTATCGAACAGGTACACCAAACCGGCCCGACCAGTGAACGCCTGGTCTTTGCTGCTGGTGCGGGTGTCGGCCAACGGCTCCTTGTTGACCACGTTGGCCCAGTCGTAGCGCCCGCCAAGGACCAGCGCCCACTTATCCAGTTTGATCTGGTCCTGCACATACAGGCCGGTCTGGGTCACGGTGCGGTCCCAGCGGTAAGGCTGGCCGAAATTCATCCGCTGGCCGTAGACCGGCTTGAACAGGTCGATCACCGGCGGATTACGGTCGTACAGGCCGTGGAATTGCGAGTTGAAGTGGTAGTAATCGAGGCCGACGATCAGCGTATGGGACAGTGCCCCGGTGTCGAATTCCGCCTGGGCGATGCTATCCACGCCAAACACTTTGTTGTTCTGCGACCAGTCCACGCCGAAGCGCTGCAGGTAGCGTTGGTCTTGCACGCCAGTTGCCGGGTTGGGTACAAATCTGTAGCCGTGCAGCGGTGCGGTGTAACGGTCGTCCACCTCGGCGTAGCGGGCATTTTGCTTGAGGGTCCAGGTGTCGTTCAGGCGATGGGACACCTCATAGCCCAACACGTACTGCTCGCGGTTGTACTGGTTGACGCCAGGCTCGCCGATAAACACATCACGCTTGATCTTGCCGTTGGGGTTGTCCCAGATCGTCCCGGACGCGGGCAAACCCTGGGCCTCGGGCACGCCTTTGTCTTTCTGGTACTGGGCGAACACGGTCAGGCGCGTGTCGTCGTTGGGCTGCCAGGTCAGGCTGGGGGCGATGAATTGGCGTTTGTTCTCGACGTAGTTGATCTCGCCCTGCTCGTCCTTGGCCAGGCCAGTGAGGCGATAGAGAAACTGGCCTTGTTCATCCAGTGGGCCACTGAGGTCGATGGCGGCGCTTTTGTGTTCGTAGGTGCCGGCTTCCAGCACCACTTGATGCACCGGGGTTTCGCTGGGGCGCTTGCTGACCATATTGACGATGCCGCCCGGCTGGTTCTGCCCGTATAACACCGAGGCCGGGCCCTTGAGCACTTCGATGCGTTCCAGAGAGTACGGCTCGATCTGCAATGCACCGCCGGTGCTGCCGCCGCCATAAGGCAAGTGCAAACCATCGAGGTACAGCGGCGTCGGCGAGAAGCCACGGGAGGTGGGTTCATCGAACAGTTTGACCCGATCGGAAAAGCCGCCGGCGGTCATGCCCGGCGTATAAAGCAGCGCCTGGGTGACGCTTTGGGCGCCGCGGCCCTTGATCTCGGCGGCGGTGATGACGTTGATGGTCTGGGGGATTTCCACCAGCGCCGAATCGGTCTTGCTGCCGGTGGCGCTGCGCTTGGCAACGATGCCGTCGACCGCGCCCCAGGCCGTTTCCTGATCCTGTTGGCCACTGATCTGCGTCGCTCCGAGTTGCAGCGCACCGTTCGCTGGCAGCGCCTGCAACGACCAGCCGCCCTGGGATTGCACCGCGACCAACCCGCTGCCGGCCAACAACCGTTCCAACCCTGGCCCGGTGGCGTAGCGGCCCTGCAAGCCGGCGCTGCGCTTGCCTTGGGTCAGCGAGGCGTCCACCGACAACAGGATTCCCGAGGCGCTGGCGAACTGGTTCAAGGCCTGGTCGAGGTTGCCTGCGGGAATGTTGTATTGGCGCAGGGCTTCAGCGCTCTCCTGAGCCTGGACCACGCTCGGCACCACAGGCGCCGTCGCCAGCAAACTGACAAACAGGCCACGGCGCAGGGCGCGGGCCAGAGGTTGGATTGGGTGGTGCGACATTGCAGGGCTCCCCGTGAGAACGCTTCTTGATTGGCTTTCAAGAGGTATCCCGGACGGGGTTGGAAAACCGACAAGCCGTAGGCAAAAAATTTTTTTAGACCCGCGCCTTGATCGTGACCCAATAGCGCGTCACCGCCTGTACCTGCACCGGCAACGAACGTTCAAGCGCGTGGAGGATCGCGTCGGTATCATTCAGCGGAAACACGCCGGTCAACAGTAAGCCGGCCACTGCCGCATCGCAGCGCAACAGCCCCGGGCGATAACGGCTCAACTCGGCAACGAACTGCCCCAGCGGCTGACGCTCGGCGATCAAGCGGTTCTCGGTCCAACTGCTGGCGTTGGCATTCACAGGCGCCAGCGTCGAGGCCTGGCTGGCGCTGAACCACAGGCTGTCCCCGGCATTCATCTGCACCGCGACACCGTGCACCGGACGCACCTGCACGCGCCCTTCATACAGGTCGACGCGGCTGCCATCGTCCACTTCACGCACGGCAAACCGGGTGCCCAAGGCCTGCACATCTCCGGCCGGGGTTTCGACGATCAATGGCCGGGACGGATCGTGGCCGCTGGTCAGCAGGATCTCGCCACGTATCAGGCGGATACGCCGCTCACTGGCGCTGAACCGCAGGTCGACCGCGCTGTTGCTGTTGAGGTCCAGGCGCGTGCCATCGCTCAAGGTCAGGTGACGAATCTCGTCGGTGGCGGTGCGGTAGTCGGCAAACGCCGCCTGCCAAGGCTGGCTGCTTTGCACCAGATAGCCGCTGCCACCGGCCACCAGCAACAGCCCGAGCAGTTTCAAGGCGGCGCGGCGTTGGGTGTCCGGTGTATCGCGTAACACCGCACGGGCACTGTCGACCGGCACACCGCCGAGGGTTTGCTGTAACTGCTGCAAGCGCTTCCAGGCGCGCCGGTGTTCCGGGTCGGCCTCCTGCCAGCGCGCGAAGGCCTGGCGCTGATCGCCGTCCATCTCGCCGCCCCACTGCAGCATCAACCACTCGCTGGCCTGCTCGACAATGGCCGGGGCAATCGGCGCTTCGTGCCGGGTTCTCATTCTTCGTAGACGACCTGATAGCAGGCGAGAATCGCCCGGGTCATGTACTTCTGCACTGAACTGACGGTCACCTCCAGGCGCTCGGCGATCTGTGCGTAGCTCAGCCCTTCGAACTGCGACAACAGGAACGCGCGGCGCACGTTGTCGGGCATGCGGTCGAGCATGGCGTCGATTTGCATCAGGGTTTCAAGGATCAATGCGCGGGTCTCAAGGGACGGCGACTCGGGCTCCGGCAGGTGGGCGATGCTTTCCAGGTAGGCGCGCTCGATGCGCAGGCGCCGCCATTGATCAATCACCAGGTTGCGGGCGATCTGTGTCAGGTAGCTGCGGCTTTCCTTGTCACCGGGAAAGCGCCCCGATACCAGCAAGCGCAGGAAGGTGTCCTGCGCCACATCGGCGGCGTGTTCGCGATCCCCCAGGCGTTTGCGCAGCCAGCCTTGCAGCCAGCCGTGATGGTCGCGATACAGGAGATGAAGCTGTTGCCGGCCGTCAGTCGCGGTGTCCATGAAAAGCTCAGATACGTTATTGAGAGCAATTATCATTACACCTTGTTGCGCGGCTGGCAAAGTTCTTTGTCATTCAGCGTCCGGCGGTTTGCAACGGATACACCGATTCCCAGCCACCGCCCAACGCCTTGTACAACCCGACCATGGCCAGAGACACGCCGGTGGAGCTTTCCACCCACTGCTCTTGCGTCGCCAGCAACGCGCTTTGCACCGTCAGCACGTTGACGAAATCCACCACGCCTTCGACGTATTGATGCTGCGCAGTAGCGAGGGCGATCTGGTTCTGCCGAACGGCTTCGGCAAGGCTGTCGCGGCGCAGTTGGCTGGCGTTGTAGCGGGTCAGTTGATCATCGATTTCATGCCAGGCCCGCAGCACGGTCTGCTGGTAGGCCAGGGCCGCTTCCTGTTGCTGGGCTTCGCGTAGATCGAGCATGCCTTGCAGCCGGCCACCGTTGAAAATCGGCAAGCTCAACTGCGGCCCAAATGCGAATGCACGGGAGCTCCATGAACCTAAGTCCGCCAACTGCAACGCCTGGGAGCCCACGCTGCCGGACAGGGTGATACGCGGGTAGAAGTCGCCCTTGGCCACGCCGATGGAAGCGGTGGCGGCATGCAAGCGCGCTTCGGCCTGACGGATGTCGGGGCGACGTTCGGCCAGTTGCGACGGCAGGCCAATGGCAACCTGACGTTGTGTCTGCGGCACGGCGGCGTCCTTGGACAGTTCGGCATACAGCGCTTGTGGCGGTTCGCCCATCAGCAGGCTCAGGGCGTTGATCAGTTGGTCCTGGCGTTGCTGCAAGTCCGGCAGGCGCGCCTCGATGGCGGCGACTTGAGCGGCGGCTTCGGCGACGTCCAGGTCAGTGGCAACCCCGTCGGCCAGGCGCAGCTGCGACAGCTTGAGGCTGTGGCGGGCGACGTCGAGGTTTTGCTCGGTGACGGCCCGGGTGTTCTGCACACCGCGCAGTTGGATGTAGTCCTGGGCAGTTTCCGCCAGCACTGACAACAGCACGGCACGGCGGTCGTTTTCGGCGACTTGCAGAGTGGCGTCGGCGGCTTCGGTTTCGCGTTTTACCCGGCCCCAGAAGTCCAGTTCCCAGGCGGCGGAGAACCCCATATCCCACTGGTTAAAGGCCGAGCGGCCATTCTTGCCGGAGGGATCGCTCAAGCCATCGGCGCTGTTGCGTTGGCGCAAATAATCCCCGGTGGCGTTGACGGTCGGGTAGCGCTCGGCGGTGATCACCTGGCGCGCCGCGCGGCTTTGTTGCAGGCGACTGCTGGCGAGTTTCAGGTCGAGGTTGTCGATCAGTGCACGACGCGTCAGCGCGGTGAGTTGCTGGTCATGGAACACTTCCCACCAACGCTCTTCCAACGGGTCGTTGACCGCATGACTGACGGCTTGTCGGCCCTGAGGCTCGGTCCATTTGCCCAGCGGGTTTTGCGGGCGCTGGAAGTCCGGGCCGACGGTGCAGGCACTCAGGCTGAACAAGCTCAAGGTAATCCAGGCGAGGCGTCTCATTGCTGGGCGACCTCCCGTGGCTGGGCGGCGGCGTGGGTGTCGACGCTGGCTTCCACCGACATGCCGACCCGCAGGCGCTCGGTCAGCGCCTGGCCGGGCTCCAGGATGATTTTCACCGGAATGCGCTGCACCACCTTGGTGAAGTTGCCGGTGGCGTTGTCCGGCTTGACTGAGGCAAACGTCACGCCGGTGGCCGGCGCCAGGCTTTCGAGATGCCCCTTGAGTACGTCACCGTCAAGACTGTCGACCCGCACTTCAACCGCTTGGCCTGCGTGCATGTGGGACAGTTGGGTCTCCTGGAAATTGGCCACCACATAAGCCTCGGCCAGCGGCACTACGGCGAGGATCTTGCTGCCCGGCGTCACATAGGCGCCAACCCGCACCGCGCGCTCACCGACCATGCCGTCCACCGGCGCGACGATGCGGGTGTACGACAACTGAAAGCTGGCCATTTCCAGTGCGGCCTGGGCACGTTTCAAACCGCCTTCGGCCGCATCCCGCTGGGCGCTGAGGATTTCCACCTGCTTGCGCTCGGCAGCCAGCACCGCCGTGGCACTCGCCAGGCGCGCAGTGGCCTGGTCGATGCGGGTCTTGGCTTGCTGGGCGTTCTGTACGGTGCCAGCGCCTACGCCGGCAAGGTGGTTGTAACGGTTCAGTTCATGTTCGGCGAACGCCACTTCGGCGCGATCCGCCGCCACGGTGGCCTGGGCCTGGGCGATCACCGAGCTTTGCCGCTCCAGGGTCGCCGTGGCATTTTTCAGTTGCGCCTGGGCCACCAATGTATCGGCGTCGGCCGCCTGGGCGGCGGCGCGAAAGTCACGGTCATCGATCAACGCCAGCAACTGGCCGGCCTTGACCCGCTGGTTGTCTTCCACCAGCACTTCCTTGATAAACCCGGCCACGCGTGGCGCCACCAGGGTGTAGTCGGCGGCGACGAAAGCGTCGTTGGTGGTCTGGCGCTTGCTGCCGAACACGCCCGGCGCCAGCAGGTAAACCAGCACACCCACGGCGAACACGGTGATGACGGTTACAGCGATTTTGTCTTTGCGTTTCATAACGATCCCTTTGGCTCAGTGAGCAATCAAGTCGGCGCCCGGGGCGGATAAATCCGCGTCGGCATCCAGAAAATCAGCAGGATCAACACCGCCGCGACACCGGCCATGACGTAGTAGAGATCCGAAGAAGTGAGCACCACGGCCTGCTGGTGCAAGCGATGGGCAAGGCCGGCGGCATCGCTGTCGGCCAGGGGCGAGTTGCCCAGGCTGTCCACCAACATGGTCGAGTGGAAATGCAGGCGGTGGGTGGTCAGGGCGTCGATCACGCCGGTGGCGACCACGGCGGCCAAGCCTTTGACGGTGTTGAACCACGCCGAGGCGAACGGCCCGTCCTGGGGCGTGATGCTGCCGGTGGAGAGCATCAACAGCGGCAACACCGCCATGGGTTGCCCGAAGATTTGCAGCAACTGCAGCGCGTAGAAATCATCGCGGATCCACGCCGACGTCAGTTGCGCCCCGCCCACACAGGACAGGATCAACATGCTCAAGCCGATGCCCAATACCCAGCGGCAATCGACCCAACGCAGGTTGCACAGCGCTGCCACCAACGGCAGCGCAATCAACTGCGGCAGCGCCATGATCAGCATCACCGGGGCAGTTTGCAGCGGGCGGTAGCCTTGCACCTGGGCCAGGTAGCTGGACGGAATGATGGTCACCGCCAGCAGCACGATCAGCACGCCGGCGAGCACAATCAGCGCGAACGCCAGGTTACGGATGCCGAGCATCTGCAACTTGAAAAACGGCATCGGGTGCGACCACTCGTTGATCATGAATAGCACCAGCAACACCAGGCCGCCGATCAGCAACGAGGTGATCAGCGGTGATTCGAGCCAGTCCAGGCGGTTGCCCTGCAACAGGCCGATCACCAGCATGCAGATCGCCGGGAACCCCAGCAGCAGGCCGCGCCAGTTGAACTGCTTGAAGCGCTCCAGGCGGACGGGATCCTGAGGCAAGCCGTAGGCCACAGCAGCCATGGCCAGCAGGCACGGCCCGACAATCTGCCAGAACGCCCATTGCCAGCCGACGTATTCGGTCCACATGGCCGCCAACGGTGTGCCGAGGCTGGGGCCGAAGGTTGCGGTCAGGGCGTAGCCGGCCAGGCCGTACAGCTTCACGTGGGCCGGCAGGAACCGCAGGGCCACGGTCATCAGCATCGGCGGCAAAGCGCCGCCGGCCAGGCCTTGCACGGTGCGCAAAATCAGCAGGCTTTCGTAATTCGGTGCGAACGGGCACAGCACGCCAAGCACGGTGAACAGCCCAATGGCGCACAGGGTGAAACGGCGCAGAGAGAACGTCACCGAACACCAGGGTGCAAAGGCCATCGCCGAGACGGAGGTGGCGGTGTACGCAGCCACCAGCCAGGTGCCTTCGTCGAAGCCGATGTACATCGCGCCGCGAATATCGGCGAGGGCGACTTTGGTCACCATCTCGTTGAGGCCGGACACCAGCACTGCGAGCAATACGCCCACCAGGCCGATGATGATGCGCGGGCCGAAAACGGGCGGGGTGATGGCGGTCGGCTTGGCTGCGGCCAGGGGTGCGGGAGCAGCGAGGGACGTCATGAACTACAACTCGGAATAAGAAATACCCGAGCAGTTTAATCAGGCTTAGACATGACAAAAAGTGACTTATAGGAAGCTTATAAGTGCACCAGACGCAATGATCAAAATGTAGGCGATCTCTGTGGGAGCCGGGCTTGCCCGCGACGGCATCACCTCGCTATTCCTGAAAAGCCGGGTCACCCGCATCGCAGGCAAGCCAGCTCCCACATTGACCGAGCTCACTTGCGACTCACGTGGGTTGCGCTTCTTGCCACGTCGCCTCGCAGCATTCACGCATGGTCTCGCGCAGCCATTTATGGGCCGGGTCTTTGTCGAAACGCGGGTGCCATGCCTGGGTCAACACCAGGGTCGGCAGGGAGATCGGCAGGGTGAAGGCGCGCAACGGCAGCTTCAGGCGATTGGCGCTGTAGAGCGCTTCCTTGGGCACCGGCAGGATCAGGTCGGAGTCCGGCAGCATGAACATCGCGCCGTGAAACCCCGGGGCGATCATGGCGACTCGACGTTCCAGGCCCTGGGCGTTGAGCGCCGTGTCGATCGGCCCACGGGCGATGCCGCGCCGGGAGATGCTGATGTGGGAGTAGCTGGCGAACCGTGCTGCGGTGATTTCCCCGTCGAACAACGGATGCCCTTCCCGCGCCAGCCCGACGAAGGTGGTGGTGAACAGGTTTTGCACCTTCACTTCCGGAGTGATCGGCATGGTGTTACCCACCCGCAGATCGAGCCGGCCTTCACGTAGGGCTTCGTCGTCGGTGTCGCCTTCGGGCACGAAGCGCAGCTCGCACAGCGGCGCCATGCGCTCCATGGTGTCGAACAGCCGACCGCCATACACCCCGACAAAAAAGTCATTGGCCCGCACGCTGAACCGGCGGCGCAACGTGCGCAAGTCCACTTCGTCCGCCGAGCGAAACAGCAGCGCCGCCTGTTCCACCACGTTACGCACCTGGCCTTGTAGCTCCAGGGCCTTGGGCGTCGGCACCAGGCCGCGACCGGCGCGCACCAGGATCGGATCGCCCACCGCCTCACGGATTCGCGTGAGGGTGCGGCTCATGGCGGCCGGGCTCAGGTTCATCCGCCGTGCGGCCCCCACCACACTGCCCTCGTCGAGCAAGGCGTCGAGGGCGACCAGCAGGTTCATGTCCGGTAATTGCATGCCAAGCACTCGTGATGGGTTGGGAGTGAACTTGGCGCAATCGTAGCAGGCTTCTCTGTAGGAGCGAGCTTGCTCGCGAAGAACGTTAACGGTAACGCGGGCATCCTGAAGGGACGCGTCGCCTGGGCATTTTTTCGCGAGCAAGCTCGCTCCTACAGGGAGCAGCAGGTGATTAGCGTTGCATGCCCCAACGCTTCACGGTGACCCGCTCCAGGGTGTCAAACACCAGGTTCTCCACCAGCAGACCGATCAGGATCACCACTGCCAAGCCGGCAAACACCTTGTCGGTGTACAGCTCGTTGCGGTTCTGGAAGATGTACCAGCCCAGCCCGCCCTTGCCGCTGGTGGCGCCGAATACCAACTCGGCCGCAATCAGCGTGCGCCAGGCAAACGCCCAGCCGATTTTCAGCCCGGCGAGGATCGACGGCAGCGCCGCCGGGATCAGGATGAACAGCACAAAACGCATGCCCTTGAGGCCGTAATTGCGACCGGCCATGCGCAGGGTTTCCGAGACACCGAGAAACCCGGAATAGGTGTTGAGCGCCAGCGCCCACAGCACTGAATGCACCAGCACGAAGATCAGGCTGTTCTGCCCCAGGCCAAACCACAACAGCGCCAGCGGCAGCAGGGCAATCGCCGGCAACGGGTTGAACATCGAGGTCAGGGTGCTCAGCAGGTCGCGGCCCAGCTGGGTCGACACCGCCAGGGTGGTCAGGGCAAACGCCAGCACAATGCCGATCAGATAACCCTTGATCAGCACTACCAGCGAGATGCTGACCTTGCTCAACAGCTCGCCACTGGCCATGCCGTCGTAGAACGCGCTCAGGGTCTGCAGGAAGCTTGGCAGCAGCAGGTCATTGTTCTGATAACGCGCGGCCGCTTCCCAGAGGATCGCGAGCACGATCAGGATCAGGCTTTTACGCAGCCAGCCTTGTTGCCACAAGCGCTGACGCCACGGCAACTCGCGCTCTACGCGAACACCGGGCAACGGTTCGAGGGTGATTTCATATTCCTGGCGCATGGTGGAACCCCTTCAATAAGCGATGCGGATATCGGCGAAACCCAGCTCGGTTTCCGCCTCGGGCGCTTCATCAAACAGCAGGCGATGAATACGCCGCGCCGAAGCCTGGAACTCCACACCGCCGAGGCTGTGCAGGTCGTATTGATGGCTGTGGATTTCCGCTCGCACACGCCCGGGATGCGGCGACAGCAACAGGATGCGGTTGCCCACCACCAGCGCTTCTTCGATGGAGTGCGTGACGAACAACAGCGTGAAGCGCACCTCTTCCCAGAGCAGCAATAGTTCTTCCTGCATCTTGCGTCGGGTCAGCGCATCGAGGGCGGCGAAGGGTTCGTCCATCAGCAGGATTTTCGGCTGCATGGCCAACGCCCGGGCGATGGCCACGCGGGCCTTCATGCCGCCGGACAGGGTGTGTGGATAGGCATCGGCAAAGGCCGTAAGGCCGACTTTTTCCAGGTAGTACAGGGCCCGCTCTTCGGCCTCGCGACGCTTCAGGGTCTTGGAAGCGAGCAGCGGGAACATGACGTTCTGCTTGACGGTTTTCCACGGCGGCAGTTGGTCGAACTCCTGGAACACCACGATGCGGTCCGGCCCTGGCTGCTCGACTTTTTGCCCAAGCAGACGGATCTCGCCCTCACACGGTTTGATAAAGCCGGCGATGGATTTCAGCAGCGTGGATTTGCCGCAGCCCGAAGGCCCCAACAGGACAAAGCGGTCCGCCGGGTCGATCTCGAAACTGACCTGATGGGTGGCCCGCACCACCCGTTCCGGCGTGCGGTATTCAAGGCTGACGTGGTCCACCGACAGCAGCGCTTCGATGGTTTTCGGGTTGCTGGCCGTGTGGCCTTGCAAGGGCGCGTTCATGTCAGCTCCCTTGCAGCGGTTTGGCGTCCTGGAAGAAGTAATCCTTCCACGATTCAGGTTTGTTTTTGATCGCGCCGACGCGGTAGAGGAATTCCGCCAGCGGATAGGTATTTTTCGGTGTGACGCTGAATTCGAATTGCGGGTTTTCGATGATTTTCAGCAGCTCGGCGCGGTCGATCTTGGCCTTGGTCACGCGGATGTAGGTATCGGCAGCGGCGCCTTTGTCGTTCTGGGCGAACTGCGCGGCTTCGGTCAGCGCCTCCACAAACGCCTTGTAGGTTTTCGGGTTGTCGTTGCGGAATTTCTCGGTGGCAAACAGCACGGTCGGCGAGTTGGGGCCGAGGATGTCGTAGGAGTTGAGCACCACGTGCACATTCGGGTTGGTCAGGGCCTGTTCCTGAAACGGCGGGTTGGAGAAGTGCCCGGTCAGCTCGGTGCCGCCGGCGATCAACGCAGCCGTGGCATCCGGGTGCGGGACGGCGACAGTGTACTTGTCGAGGCGATTGAATTCCTTGTCGCCCCACTGCTTGGCCGCGGCGTATTGCAGGAAGCGCGACTGTACGGAGACACCCACTGCGGGTACGGCAATGCGGTCTTTTTCGGTGAAGTCAGCAATGGTCTTGACCTTGGGATTGTTGCTCACCAGGTAGTAAGGGAAATTGCCCAGGGAGGCGACGGCTTTCACGTTCTGCTTGCCGTGGGTGCGGTCCCAGATGGTCAGCAGCGGGCCGACGCCAGCGCCGGCGATGTCGATGGAGCCGGAGAGCAACGCATCGTTGACGGCGGCGCCGCCGGACAGCTGGGTCCAGTCGACCTTGATGTCGATGCCTTCCTGCTTGCCGTATTTTTCGATCAGGTTCTGGTCACGTACCACGTTGAGCAACAGGTAGACGATGCCGAACTGCTCGGCGATGCGAATCTCGCCTTCGGCCTGGGCGGCCGCAGGTGCAACAAGGCTGCCGGCCACCAGGCTGACGCCCAGGCCGACCGTGGCGGCCAGGCGCGCAAATGGGATTTTTTTGGACATGGTCATGCTCCGGATCAGAAAGGCGCGTCGCCCTGGATGGTGGTGCGGTACAACTTGCGCCGCAGGTGGCTTGGGCAGCCGGCCGCCAGGTGGATCAGCGAGCGGTTGTCCCAGAACACCAGGTCGTGGGGCTGCCACTGATGGCGGTAGATGTTTTCGGGCAGCACGCTGTGGGCGTAGAGCTGGGCCAACAAGTCGCGACTTTCATCTTCCGGCAGGCCGACGATACGGGTGGTGAAGCCCTCGCTGACGAACAACGCCTTGCGGCCGTTTTCCGGGTGGGTGCGCACGATCGGGTGCACCACTTCCGCCACCTGAGCGAGCTGCTCAGGGGTGAGGGTCGGGCGCCAGTTGCCTTCGAATTTGGTTTCGCTGTAGCGCGCCGTGTAGGAGTGTGCGGCGCTGCGACCTTCGACAGCCTTGCGCAGGTGCTCGGGCAGGTGGTCCCAGGCTTTGTGCATGTCGGCGAACAAGGTGTCGCCGCCTTCGGACGGCAGCTCCTGGGCATGGAGCATTGAGCCGAGGCTCGGCAGCTCTTTGTAGGAGAGGTCCGAGTGCCAGAACTTGCCGGCGTCTCCCAGGCCGATGGATTGCCCATTTTCGATGATGTTGGAGACGATCAGGATTTCCGGGTGGTTGGCCAGGAGGAATTGTTTGAGCACGTGGATTTGCAGCACACCGAAGCGGCGGCTGAAGGCGATCTGTTGTTCGGGAGTGATGCGTTGGTCGCGGAAGACCACGACGTGATGATCCAGGTGCGCGCGATGGATGCGGGCGAAGTCCTGGTCGCTGATCGGACGGGTCAGGTCCAGGCCAACGATCTCGGCGCCGACGCTGCCGGGAAATGGACGGATCTCAAAGGTTTGTGCAGTATCGTTCGCTGTTGGAACAGTAGAGGTGGCAGACATGAGTTCACTCCCGGACGGTCAGGAGAGTGACTTTATAGTCATAAGAACGGCATTTTAAATACCGTTAATGAATATCGATATGGCTTTTGTACAGGCCATGGCGCTTGGGTGTTTTGGAGGGCCTCATCGCGGGCAAGCCCGGCTCCCACAGGGAAACATTCATTCCTGGGGGGCGGGCTTGCCTGGGCGTGCAGTCGGGATCAGCGCTCGTGCAACGCCTCTGCCCGCGCCCGAAGGATCGGCTTGAGCAAGTAGCTGAGGATGCTTTTCTTACCGGTGATGATGTCGACCGAAGCCACCATGCCGGGGATGATGATCAGCGGCTTTTCATCCGTGCCCAAGTGGCTGCGGTCGGTGCGCAGGGTGATCATGTAGTAGGTGGTTTTCTTGTCTTCGTCGGTGATGGTGTCGGCACCGATGCGCTCGAGCTTGGCTTTGAGACCGCCGTAGATGGTGTAGTCATAGGCGGTGAACTTGACCACCGCTTCTTGTCCCGGATGCAGGAAGGCGATGTCTTGCGGGCGTATCTTGGCTTCCACCAGCAGGGTGTCATCCAGCGGCACGATTTCCACCATGTCGCTGCCTGGCTGGATCACGCCGCCTACGGTGTTCACCAGCAGCTGCTTGACGATGCCGCGTACCGGCGAGGTCACCAGGGTACGGCTGACACGATCTTCCAGGGCCTTGCCGGTAGACGCAGCCTTGTTCAGTTCGGTACGGGCTTCGTTGAGTTGCGTCAGGGCCTCACTGCGGAATTTGCCGCGGGTTTCGTCGATCTTGCGCTGCACTTCCTTAATCGCCGATTCGGCACGTGGAATCGCCAGGGTGGTTGCATCGAGCTGG
This sequence comes from Pseudomonas sp. 32A, assembly GCF_052682255.1. NCBI lineage: Bacteria > Pseudomonadati > Pseudomonadota > Gammaproteobacteria > Pseudomonadales > Pseudomonadaceae > Pseudomonas > Pseudomonas sp. 32A. The sequence continues at coordinate 2,691,898 of NZ_JBQYLY010000001.1, forward strand.
CCACGGGTTTCCATTTCCGCACGCTTGAGCCGCAGCACTTCAACCGGAGAAACCGCGCCCTGGGCCACCAACGGCTCGGACATGTTGATTTCCTGGCGCTGCAACGACAGCTGGTTGCGGTATTGGCCTTGCTTGGAGGAGAACTCGCGCAGTTCCTGTTGACGCTGCACCAGTTGCTCCTGCAACCCGCCGACTTCGTCCTTGAGCTGCTGGCGACGGCTTTCGTACAGCGAGCGCTCACTGGCGGCCTGGCTTGGCGCGGCCTTGAGCACGTCGTCCGGAATATTCAGCGGACGGTCATCCACCTGCGCGCTCAAGCGTTCGACCCGCAGCAACATCGACAACCGCAGGGCTTCGGTTTCGCCGGCGTTGGACACAAAGCGCGTGTCATCCAGACGAATCAACGGCGCCCCGGCTTCGACGATCTGGCCTTCCTTGACGTACAGCTCTGCGACGATACCGCCTTCAAGGTTTTGGATTTTCTGCAGTTTGGAGGACGGAATCGCCTTGCCGTCGCCGCGCGTCACTTCGTCGATACTGGAGAAATACGCCCAGCCCACCAGAAACAGGAAAAACGCGATGATCGCCCAGATGGTCAGGCGGATGACCCGCGGCGCATCTTCGATCAGTGCTTTGTTGACCTCGGGCAGCGGCTGGTCTTGCAGGGATTCGGAGCCTTTGAAGTAGCGGCCAATCGCGTTTTTGAAGGACTTAAGCGACACTGATTTGCCCCTTTTTCAACGCTTCCATGACGGCGGCTTTCGGGCCATCGGCGAGAATCTGACCACGATCGACCACCAACAGGCGGTCCACCAGGGACAGCAGCGAGGCGCGGTGCGTGACCAGCACGACCGTCTTGTTTTGCACCACAGCTTGCAGGCGTTGTTTCAAGCGTTCTTCACCGGTGTTGTCCATGGCGCTGGTCGGTTCGTCGAGCAGCAGGATAGGCGGGTTGAGCAATAAGGCACGGGCCAGCGCGACGTTCTGCCGCTGGCCGCCGGACAGGTTCTGCCCGCGCTCGCCGACTTGCAGTTCGTAACCTTGGGGGTGCAGGCGGGCGAACTCGTGGACACCGGCCAATTCCGCGGCTTGCAGGACCATTTCGTCTTCGACATAGCGGGCACCGGATACCAGGTTATCGCGCAGGGTGCCGGCGAGCAGTTGGATGTCCTGGGGCACGTAGCCGATGTTGTGGCGCAACTCGCTGACGTCGATCTGGCGAACGTCCACGCCGTCCACCAGCAAGGCGCCGGAGTCAGGCTGGTAGAGGCCGACAATCAATTTGGCGAGTGAGCTTTTACCCGAACCACTGCGTCCGATAATGCCGATTTTTTCCCCGGGTTTGATCACCAGGTTGAGGTTTTTCAGCGCGGCGTTTTGCTGGTCCGGGTAGGTGAAGTTCAGGCCCCGGCATTCGATCGCACCTTGCAGCGTGCGGCGGCTCATCGGACGCTCTTCGAAGTTGCGCTCTTGGGGCAACTCCATCATCTGGTCTACCGATTTCATGGTGACTTTGGCTTGCTGGTAACGGGTCAGCAGGCCAGACAGCGAAGCCAGCGGGCTCAAGGCACGGCCACTGAGCATGTAGCAGGCAATCAGGCCGCCCATGCTCAGGTTGCCATCGATGATCTGGTAAACACCGAAGCAAATCATCACGACGCCCGCCAATTGCTGAATCAGCAGCGTCATGTTCATCGACAGGCCCGACAGCAACTTCACCCGCAGTTCCAGACGGCTGAGGGTGCCAATGGTTTGTTCCCACTGGTATTGACGTTCACTTTCGGCGTTATTGACCTTGACCGCGTCCAGCCCGGCGAGGGTTTCGATCAGGCTGGACTGGCGCTCGGCGGCCAGGGCCATGGTTCGCTCCATGGTCGCCACCAGGGGCTTTTGCAAGGCATAACCGATGCCCAGGGCCAGCGGGAACGCCAACACCGGGATCCACACCAGGTGCCCGCCGAGGATAGCGATCACCAGGAAAATCAGCAGGGTGAACGGCAGGTCGATCAGGCTGGTGAGGGTCAGCGACGCGAGGAAATCCCGCAGGCTCTGAAACTCGTGGATATTTTGGGCAAAGCTGCCCACCCGCGCCGGGCGGTATTTCATGGACATCCCGACAATGCGCTCGAACAGCGTCGCCGAGATAATCAGGTCAGTTTTTTTCCCGGCCAGGTCCAGGCACAAACTGCGCAGGCTCTTGAGGATCAGATCGAACAGATAGGCGCCACCAATGCCGATAGCCAGCACCCACAAGGTGGCCGTGGCCTGGTTCGGCACTACACGGTCATAGACGTTCATCACGAACAGCGGTGCGGCCATGGCGATGATGTTGATCAGGAAACTGGCGGCGATGGCGTCGGTGTAAAGCCAGCGCGAGCGCTTCAAGGTGTCGCGGAACCAGGAGCGGGCACGGGGAATCAGGGTGCCGTGGTTGACGTCGAACTTGTGCTGGGGTTGGGCGAAGAACACTTTGCCGGTGTAATCATCGGCCAGCACGTCGCGCTTGATGATGACTTCACCGCCGTCGCTTTCGCTCAGCAGAATGCGGGCTTCGTCCTCGCCGTGCCAACCGACCAACACCGTGCTGCGACCGTCCTTGAGCAACAGCAAGGCCGGCAGGGCGATGGTCGGAATCTGTTCCAGCTTGCGTTGCAACAAACGCCCCTGGAGCCCCGCGCGTGCGGCGGCGCGAGGCAGCAGTTCGGCGCTCAGGCGTTGCGCAGGCAACGGCAGGCCGGTGGTGAGCATCGCCGCGCTGGCAGGTTTCTGATGCAGTGCACAAAGCGCAAGCAACCCGTCGAGTAACGGGTCGTCGTGCAGCATGCGTGGATCATGACTGAGATGAACTCGACTGACTTCTGATTCCACGCGGGTACTCTCGACTAACAGATGGGGCTTGGAGGGGTGGCTCAATTCATCCCTGGCAGTTGGACTTTAGGCTTCACGTCGTTTTGCACGACGGAGGCCATTGGCGCGACCACTCCCTGGCTTTTGAGCAATTCGCCCATGGTCGCCTTGATTCGGTACTGAGTAAATAACTGAATGTTTTTGATCTCTTCCAAACGGCGGGAAGCGGTGAACAGTTCGTTCTCGCTGTCGAGCAAATCGAGCAGGGTACGTTGGCCCAAACTGAATTGCTGCTGGTAGGAAGTGCGTACTCGGGTGCTGTGATCGACGTATTGCTGGGCGATCGGCACTTGGGCGTTGGCGTTGTTCAGAGCGTTCCAGGCCAGGCCCAGCTCCTCGTTCAACTGGCGCAAGGCGTTATTGCGGATATCCAGGGCCTGGTTGGACAGGGCCGATTTGGATTCCAGGTCAGCTTTGTTGCTGCCCCCGGAGTAAAGGTTGAAGCGCATGCGCAACATGGCTTCCCAGCCATTGCTGTGGGACGGGTCACCGCTGACGTTGTTGTCGGCATTGGTGCCGAGTTCAGCATCGAAACGCGGGTAGAACGTCGATTTGGCGGCTTGGTACTGCTGTTCGGTTGCGACGATGTCGGATTCAGCCGAGCGCAGGATCGGGCTGTTGTCGAGCATCTGGCGACGCGCTTCGTTCAGGTCGGCTGGCAGCATTGTCATGAACGGTGCCGGGCGCTCCAACTGATCAGGCATCTGGCCCACGGCACTCAGATAGTTAGTCTGGGAGTCGGCCAGGTTGGTCTGCTCGGTGATCAGGTTGTTACGGGCTTGAGCCAGGCGGGCTTCAGCCTGGTCCTGGTCAGCACCGTTACCGACGCCGCGCTGGGTGCGCAGTTTGATCTGGTCGTAGATGCGCTCGTGATTGCGCAGGTTCTCTTCAGCCAGGCGCACGAATTCACGACGGGTCAGCACGTCCAGGTAGACCTGGGCAACGGTCAGGCCGGTGCGCTCAGAGGTGCCGAGCAACGAATAGGCACGGGAGTTAACGGTGGCTTGTTGACGCCCTACTTCGCTGGAAGTGGCAAAACCGTCAAAAATCATTTGCTGCAGGCGCAGGCTCGATTCGCCGCGGTTGAGCGTGTCCCATTGGTTGTTGCCACGGCCATTGGCGGCACGAGTGGTGGAGTTGTCCACGCCTTCACGACCGTAGCCGGCGGCCACATCCACCTTCGGCAGGTAGCCACCTTGGGCGGCTCGCAATTGGTAGTCGGCGGCGATACGACTATTTACGCCGGCCTGAATCTCAGGGTGCACGTCGAGCGCTTGTTGCATGGCCTGAGGCAATGTTTGGGCGTGTACAAAACTCGCGGCGAGGACGAACGGCAGTGCCTTAAACAGGTGCAAACGCATTTCAAAAATTCCCCAGGACTTCTTGTCTCAAATCACAGCAGATCGAGTCGCTGTGTCGGAAAATGGCAACCGTAATGACCGTACGTCGGAAAGTTCAAAAGCGGAACTGGTTCACACATGTAGGACGGTTCGCCGCATAAATATCAATGTGACATTAGTGGGGCGATTGTTTAGGATGGCGGCCATAAGGTCAATAGTTTGGCATAAAGTTAATTCCTAAAAATTATCGCCAAATTATTGACGAATCACCTGTCAAAAGTCTTAACACCTCCAAACTGACGCTAACTAGTGCTCAGGTCTATGGAAGTTACCCGAACGGATCGCCGGAGAAATCTTCAATGAGCAGTGTTGTTGCCATCGTCAAAAGCATTGTTGGCCAAGTTTTCGTCATTTCTCCAGAAGGAGTCAGACGTGTACTTGTCGAAGGCGACCGACTGTTCGCAGGGGATCAGGTAGACACCGGCCTCTCGGGCGCCGTTAGCCTGGAGCTGGCCGACGGCCGCACACTGGACCTGGGCCGTGAAACCCAGTGGAGCGCCGACACGCCGGACTCCAGCCTCGACCTGGCCCAAGCCACTGCCCAGGCCGCGCCGTCGGTTGCCGAGCTGCAGCAAGCCATCGCTGCCGGCGCCGACCCGACCACCGACCTGGAAGCTACCGCAGCAGGGCCGACTGCGGCCGGCACGGGCGCAGCGGGTGGCGGCCATAGTTTCGTGGTGCTGGATGCAACGGCGGCCAGCGTCGCGCCGACCATTGGCTTCCCAACAGCCGGCCTGGGTGTGACCACCTCGGCCCTGACCCAGAATACTGGCGGACAGCCGAACGACGCGGGCGGCCTGGTGCTGCAAGCCTCCACCCTGACCCTGGGCGCGACCCCGACCATCACCGAAGCGGGCGGCGTGCTGACCTACACCGCCACGGTGACGCAGGCGCCCACCAGCGACCTGAGCATCACCCTGTCCAATGGCGCGGTGATCACCATCCCGGCCGGCCAATTGACGGGCACCGTGAATGTGCCCCTGGCCCCCAACGACACCCCGTACATCGATGCAAGCCAGATCAGCGTCACCGTCACCGGCACCACCGGTGGCAACAACCTGGTGCTGACCACCGACCCCGCGCCGGCGGTGACCCAAATCACCGACACCGTCGACACCACCACTGTCACGCTGACAGCCGGCAATACCGTGACCGAAGGCGGTCAGATCACTTACACCGCTACCCTGACTAACCCCGCGCAGACACCGGTGACTGTCACTTTGAGCAATGGCTCGGTGATTACCATTGAAGCAGGGAAGTCTACGGGGACGGTTGTCGTCGATACGCCTGCCAATGATGTTTACAACAACGGTTCAACCATCAGCACCACGATTACCGGGGCTACCGGCGGTAACTTCGAGAACCTGGTGCCGGCGACTACGCCAGCGGTTACCACCATTACCGATTCGGTCGATACCACTACGGTCACGCTGACGGCCGGTGACACCGTCACCGAAGGCGGTCAGATTACTTACACCGCTACCTTGACCAACCCCGCGCAGACGCCGGTGACTGTCACTTTGAGCAATGGCTCGGTGATTACCATTGAAGCCGGAAAGTCCACCGGGACGGTTGTCGTCGATACGCCAGCCAACGATGTTTACAACAACGGTTCAACCATCAGCACCACGATTACCGGGGCTACCGGCGGTAACTTCGAGAACCTGGTGCCGGCGACTACGCCAGCGGTTACCACCATTACCGATTCGGTCGATACCACTACGGTCACGCTGACGGCCGGTGATACCGTCACCGAAGGCGGTCAGATTACATACACCGCTACCTTGACCAACCCCGCGCAGACACCGGTGACTGTCACTTTGAGCAATGGCTCGGTGATTACCATTGAAGCCGGGAAGTCCACCGGGACGGTTGTCGTCGATACGCCAGCCAATGATGTTTACAACAATGGTTCGACGGTTAGCACCACCATTACCGCGGCTACTGGCGGTAATTTTGAGAACCTGGTGCCGAGCACTACGCCAGCTGTGACGACGATCACCGACTCGGTTGATACCACGACGGTAACGCTGTCGACTAACGACACCGCGATCACTGAAGGTGGCCAGATCACTTACACCGCCACGCTTTCGAATGAAGCGCAGGTGCCGGTGACTGTGACGCTGTCCAACGGTCAGGTGATCACCATTGATGCAGGTAAAACCACCGGCACCGTGGTTTTCCAAACGCCGGTCAATGACGTCTACAACAACGGTTCGACCGTTAGTACCACGATCACCACCGCTACTGGCGGCAATCTCGAGAAGTTGGTTCCGGATAACACCAATCCGCCGACCACCGTCATTTCGGACTCGATCGACACCACCATCGTGACGCTGTCGACCACTGACACCGCCATTACCGAAGGTGGGCAGATTACCTACACCGCGACCTTGAGCAACGAAGCTCAAGCGCCGGTGACCGTGACGCTGTCTAACGGTCAGGTGATCACCATTGATGCCGGCAAAACTACCGGCACTGTGGTTTTCCAAACACCGGTTAACGACGTTTACAACAACGGTTCGACCGTTAGCACCACGATCACCACCGCCACTGGCGGTAACTTCGAGAAGTTGGTCCCGGATAACACCAATCCGCCGACCACCGTCATTTCGGACTCGATCGACACCACCACCGTGACGCTGTCGACCACTGACACCGCAATCACTGAAGGCGGTCAGATCACCTACACCGCGACCTTGAGCAACGAAGCTCAAGCGCCGGTGACTGTGACGCTGTCTAACGGTCAGGTGATCACCATTGATGCGGGTAAAACCACGGGCACCGTGGTTTTCCAAACGCCGGTCAATGACGTTTACAACAACGGTTCCACTGTTAGCACCACCATTACGACGGCTACTGGCGGCAACTTTGAGAAGTTAGTTCCGGACAATACAAATCCGCCGACCACTGTGATTTCGGATTCGATCGATACCACCACCGTAACTCTGTCGACCACTGACACCGCCATTACCGAAGGCGGTCAGATCACCTACACCGCGACCTTGAGCAACGAAGCTCAAGCGCCGGTGACCGTGACCCTGTCTAACGGTCAGGTGATCACTATTGATGCGGGTAAAACCACGGGCACCGTGGTTTTCCAAACGCCGGTTAATGACGTCTACAACAACGGTTCCACTGTTAGCACCACCATTACGACGGCTACTGGCGGCAACTTCGAGAAGCTGGTCCCGGATAACACGAATCCGCCGACCACCGTCATTTCGGATTCGATCGACACCACCACCGTGACGCTGTCGACCACTGACACCGCCATTACCGAAGGCGGTCAGATCACCTACACCGCGACCTTGAGCAACGAAGCTCAAGCGCCGGTGACCGTGACTCTGTCTAACGGCCAAGTTATTACCATTGATGCGGGTAAAACCACGGGCACTGTGGTTTTCCAGACTCCGGTCAACGACGTCTACAACAACGGTTCCACCGTTAGCACCACGATCACCACCGCCACTGGCGGCAATTTCGAGAAGCTGGTTCCGGACAATACAAATCCGCCGACCACTGTTATCTCGGATTCGATCGACACCACCACCGTGACTCTGTCGACCACTGACACCGCGATCACTGAAGGTGGCCAGATCACTTACACCGCCACGCTCTCGAATGAAGCGCAGGCGCCGGTGACTGTAACGCTGTCTAACGGTCAGGTGATCACCATTGATGCGGGCAAAACCACGGGTACCGTGGTTTTCCAAACGCCGGTCAATGACGTCTACAACAACGGTTCCACCGTTAGCACCACCATTACCACCGCGACTGGCGGCAATTTCGAGAAGCTGGTCCCGGACAATACTAATCCGCCGACCACCGTCATTTCGGATTCGATCGACACCACCACCGTGACGCTGTCGACCACTGACACCGCCATCACTGAAGGCGGTCAGATCACCTACACCGCCACGCTTTCGAATGAAGCGCAGGCGCCAGTGACCGTGACTCTGTCAAACGGCCAGGTCATCACCATTGATGCCGGTAAAACCACGGGCACTGTGGTTTTCCAGACTCCGGTCAACGATGTTTACAACAACGGCTCGACCGTTAGTACCACGATCACCACCGCTACTGGCGGCAACTTCGAGAAGCTGGTTCCGGATAACACTAATCCGCCGACCACCGTCATTTCGGACTCGATCGACACCACCACCGTGACGCTGTCGACCACTGACACCGCCATCACCGAAGGTGGGCAGATTACCTACACCGCGACCTTGAGCAACGAAGCTCAAGCGCCGGTGACCGTGACCCTGTCTAACGGCCAAGTTATTACCATTGATGCGGGTAAAACCACGGGCACCGTGGTTTTCCAAACGCCGGTCAACGATGTTTACAACAACGGTTCGACCGTTAGCACCACGATTACCACCGCTACTGGCGGTAATTTCGAGAAGCTGGTTCCGGATAACACCAATCCGCCGACCACCGTCATTTCGGATTCGATCGACACCACGACGGTAACGCTGTCGACTAATGACACCGCTATTACCGAAGGCGGCCAGATCACCTACACCGCCACGCTTTCGAATGAAGCGCAGGCGCCGGTGACCGTGACGCTGTCTAACGGCCAGGTGATCACCATTGATGCCGGCAAAACTACCGGCACTGTGGTTTTCCAAACACCGGTTAACGACGTTTACAACAACGGTTCGACCGTTAGCACCACCATCACCACCGCGACTGGCGGCAATTTCGAGAAGTTGGTCCCGGATAACACTAATCCGCCGAACACTGTGATTTCGGACTCGATCGATACCACCACCGTGACGCTGTCGACCACTGACACCGCCATCACCGAAGGTGGGCAGATTACCTACACCGCGACCTTGAGCAACGAAGCTCAAGCGCCGGTGACCGTGACCCTGTCTAACGGCCAGGTGATCACCATTGATGCGGGCAAAACCACGGGTACCGTGGTTTTCCAGACTCCGGTCAATGACGTTTACAACAACGGTTCGACCGTTAGCACCACGATTACCACCGCTACTGGCGGTAACTTCGAGAAACTGGTTCCGGACAACACCAATCCGCCGACCACCGTCATTTCGGACTCGATCGACACCACCACTGTGACGCTGTCGACCACTGACACTGCGATCACCGAAGGTGGCCAAATCACGTACACGGCAACGCTTTCGAATGAAGCGCAGGCGCCGGTGACCGTGACCCTATCTAACGGCCAGGTCATTACCATTGATGCAGGCAAAACCACGGGCACCGTGGTTTTCCAGACTCCGGTCAATGACGTTTACAACAACGGTTCGACCGTTAGCACCACGATTACCACCGCTACTGGCGGTAATTTCGAGAAGCTGGTTCCGGACAATACAAATCCTCCGACCACTGTGATTTCGGACTCGATCGACACCACCACCGTGACGCTGTCGACCACCGATACTGCGATCACCGAAGGTGGCCAGATCACTTACACCGCCACGCTCTCGAATGAAGCTCAAGCGCCGGTGACTGTGACCCTATCTAACGGCCAAGTTATTACCATTGATGCGGGTAAAACCACCGGCACCGTGGTTTTCCAAACGCCGGTCAACGACGTCTACAACAACGGTTCCACTGTTAGCACCACCATTACGACGGCTACTGGCGGCAACTTCGAGAAGCTGGTTCCGGACAATACAAATCCGCCGACCACCGTCATTTCGGATTCGATCGACACCACTACGGTGACGTTGTCGACCGACGACACTGCCATCACCGAAGGCGGTCAGATCACTTACACCGCCACGCTTTCGAATGAAGCGCAGGCGCCGGTGACCGTGACGCTGTCTAACGGCCAGGTGATCACCATTGATGCCGGCAAAACTACCGGCACTGTGGTTTTCCAAACACCGGTTAACGACGTTTACAACAACGGTTCCACCGTTAGCACCACCATCAGCACGGCCACTGGCGGCAACTTTGAGAAGTTGGTTCCGGACAACACCAATCCGCCGACCACTGTGATTTCGGACTCGATCGACACCACCACCGTGACGCTGTCGACCACCGACACTGCTATCACCGAAGGTGGGCAGATTACCTACACCGCGACCTTGAGCAACGAAGCTCAAGCGCCGGTGACCGTGACGCTGTCTAACGGCCAAGTTATTACCATTGATGCGGGTAAAACCACCGGCACCGTGGTTTTCCAAACGCCGGTTAATGACGTCTACAACAACGGTTCGACCGTTAGCACCACCATTACCACCGCGACTGGCGGCAATTTCGAGAAGCTGGTCCCGGACAATACTAATCCGCCGACCACCGTCATTTCGGATTCGATCGACACCACCACCGTGACGCTGTCGACCACTGACACCGCCATCACTGAAGGCGGTCAGATCACCTACACCGCCACGCTTTCGAATGAAGCGCAGGCGCCAGTGACCGTGACTCTGTCAAACGGCCAGGTCATCACCATTGATGCCGGTAAAACCACGGGCACTGTGGTTTTCCAGACTCCGGTCAACGATGTTTACAACAACGGCTCGACCGTTAGTACCACGATCACCACCGCTACTGGCGGCAATTTCGAGAAGTTGGTTCCGGACAACACCAATCCGCCGACCACCGTCATTTCGGACTCGATCGATACCACCACCGTGACGCTGTCGACCACTGACACCGCCATCACCGAAGGTGGGCAGATTACCTACACCGCGACCTTGAGCAACGAAGCTCAAGCGCCGGTTACCGTGACCCTGTCCAACGGCCAGGTGATCACTATCGATTCCGGTAAAACCACCGGCACCGTGGTCTTCCAGACTCCGGCTAACGACGTCTACAACAACGGCTCCACCGTCAGCACGACTATCACCACAGCCACTGGCGGCAACTTCGAGAAGCTGGTCCCAGATAACACGAATCCGCCGACCACCGTCATTTCGGATTCGATCGATACCACTACGGTGACGCTGTCGACCACTGACACCGCCATTACCGAAGGTGGCCAGATCACTTACACCGCCACGCTTTCGAATGAAGCGCAGGCGCCGGTGACCGTGACGCTGTCTAACGGTCAGGTGATCACCATTGATGCGGGTAAAACCACGGGCACCGTGGTTTTCCAAACGCCGGTCAATGATGTTTACAACAACGGTTCGACCGTTAGTACCACGATCACCACCGCCACTGGCGGTAACTTCGAGAAGTTGGTTCCGGATAACACTAATCCGCCGACCACCGTCATTTCGGATTCGATCGATACCACCACCGTGACCTTGTCGACTAACGACACTGCGATCACTGAAGGTGGCCAGATCACTTACACCGCCACGCTCTCGAATGAAGCGCAGGCGCCGGTGACCGTGACCCTGTCTAACGGTCAGGTGATCACCATTGATGCAGGCAAAACCACGGGCACCGTGGTTTTCCAGACTCCGGTCAACGACGTCTACAACAACGGTTCGACCGTTAGCACCACGATCACCACCGCCACTGGCGGCAACTTCGAGAAACTGGTTCCGGACAACACCAATCCGCCAACCACCGTCATTTCGGATTCGATCGACACCACCACTGTGACGCTGTCGACCACCGATACCGCCATCACCGAAGGCGGTCAGATCACTTACACCGCCACGCTTTCGAATGAAGCTCAAGCGCCGGTGACCGTGACCCTGTCTAACGGCCAGGTGATCACCATTGATGCGGGTAAAACCACGGGCACTGTGGTTTTCCAGACTCCGGTCAATGACGTTTACAACAACGGTTCCACCGTTAGCACCACGATTACCACCGCCACTGGCGGCAACTTCGAGAAACTGGTTCCGGACAACACCAATCCGCCAACCACCGTCATTTCGGATTCGATCGACACCACCACCGTGACGCTGTCGACCACCGATACTGCAATCACCGAAGGCGGTCAGATCACCTACACCGCAACCTTGAGCAACGAAGCTCAAGCGCCGGTGACCGTGACCCTATCTAACGGTCAGGTGATCACCATTGATGCGGGTAAAACCACGGGCACCGTGGTTTTCCAGACTCCGGTCAATGACGTTTACAACAACGGTTCCACCGTTAGCACCACGATTACAGCGGCTACTGGCGGCAACTTTGAGAAGTTAGTTCCGGACAATACAAATCCGCCGACCACCGTCATTTCGGATTCGATCGATACCACTACGGTGACGTTGTCGACCGACGACACTGCCATCACCGAAGGCGGTCAGATCACTTACACCGCCACGCTTTCGAATGAAGCGCAGGCGCCGGTGACCGTGACGCTGTCTAACGGTCAGGTGATCACCATTGATGCCGGCAAAACTACCGGCACTGTGGTTTTCCAAACACCGGTTAACGACGTTTACAACAACGGTTCCACCGTTAGCACCACCATCAGCACGGCCACTGGCGGCAACTTTGAGAAGTTGGTTCCGGACAACACCAATCCGCCGACCACTGTGATTTCGGACTCGATCGATACCACCACCGTAACTCTGTCGACCACTGACACCGCCATTACCGAAGGCGGTCAGATCACCTACACCGCAACCTTGAGCAACGAAGCTCAAGCGCCGGTGACCGTGACCCTGTTTAACGGTCAAGTTATTACCATTGATGCGGGTAAAACCACGGGCACCGTGGTTTTCCAAACGCCGGTTAATGACGTCTACAACAACGGTTCCACTGTTAGCACCACCATTACGACGGCTACTGGCGGCAACTTCGAGAAGCTGGTCCCGGACAACACCAATCCACCGACCACCACGATTACCGACTCGATCGACACCACCACCGTGACCTTGTCGACTAACGACACGGCGATCACCGAAGGCGGTCAGATCACCTACACCGCGACCTTGAGCAATGAAGCGCATGCGCCGGTGACCGTGACTCTGTCCAACGGCCAGGTGATCACTATCGACTCCGGTAAAACCACGGGTACCGTGGTTTTCCAGACTCCGGTCAACGACGTCTACAACAACGGTTCCACCGTCAGCACCACGATTACGGCGGCCACTGGCGGCAACTTCGAGAAGTTGGTTCCGGACAATACAAATCCGCCGACCACCACGATTACCGACTCGATCGACACCACCACCGCGACCTTGTCGACTAACGACACGGCGATCACCGAAGGCGGTCAGATCACCTACACCGCGACCTTGAGCAACGAGGCTCACGCGCCAGTGACCGTGACCCTGTCCAACGGCCAGGTGATCACCATCGATGCCGGTAAAACCACCGGTACCGTGGTTTTCCAAACCCCGGTCAATGACGTCTACAACAACGGTTCTACCGTTAGCACCACGATTACGACGGCTACTGGCGGCAACTTCGAGAAGCTGGTCCCGGATAACACGAATCCGCCGACCACTGTCATTTCGGATTCGATCGACACCACGACGGTAACGCTGTCGACTAATGACACCGCTATTACCGAAGGCGGTCAGATCACCTATACCGCGACCTTGAGCAACGAGGCTCACGCGCCAGTGACCGTGACCCTGTCCAACGGCCAGGTGATCACCATCGATGCGGGTAAAACCACGGGCACCGTGGTCTTCCAGACACCGGTCAACGATGTTTACAACAACGGCTCGACCGTTAGCACCACGATTACTGCGGCTACTGGCGGCAACTTTGAGAAGTTGGTTCCGGATAACACCAATCCGCCGACCACCACGATTACCGACTCGATCGACACCACCACCGTGACCTTGTCGACTAACGACACGGCGATCACTGAAGGCGGTCAGATTACCTACACCGCGACCTTGAGCAATGAAGCTCATGCGCCAGTGACCGTGACGCTGTCCAACGGCCAGGTGATTACCATCGATGCCGGTAAAACCACCGGTACCGTGGTTTTCCAAACCCCCGTCAACGATGTCTACAACAACGGTTCCACCGTTAGCACAACCATTACGACGGCTACTGGCGGTAACTTCGAGAAGCTGGTTCCGGACAACACCAATCCGCCGACCACCGTCATTTCGGACTCGATCGACACCACCACTGTGACGCTGTCGACCACTGACACTGCGATCACCGAAGGTGGCCAAATCACGTACACGGCAACGCTTTCGAATGAAGCGCATGCGCCGGTGAGCGTGACCCTGTCCAACGGACAGGTGATCACCATTGATGCTGGTAAAACCACCGGCACTGTGGTTTTCCAGACACCAGTCAACGACGTTTACAACAACGGTTCGACCGTTAGCACCACGATCACAGCCGCGACTGGCGGCAACTTCGAGAAGCTGGTTCCGGACAACACCAATCCGCCGGCCACCATCATTTCGGATTCGATCGACACCACTACGGTGACATTGTCGACCAAAGACACTGCGATTACCGAAGGCGGCCAGATCACCTACACCGCGACCTTGAGCAATGAAGCTCATGCGCCAGTGACCGTGACGCTGTCCAACGGCCAGGTGATTACCATCGATGCCGGTAAAACCACCGGTACCGTGGTTTTCCAGACACCAGTCAACGACGTTTACAACAACGCTTCGACCGTTAGCACCACGATCACAGCCGCGACTGGCGGCAACTTCGAGAAACTGGTTCCGGACAACACCAATCCGCCGGCCACCATCATTTCGGATTCGATCGACACCACTACGGTGACATTGTCGACCAAAGACACTGCGATTACCGAAGGCGGCCAGATCACCTACACCGCGACCTTGAGCAACGAAGCTCACGCCCCGGTCACCGTGACGCTATCCAACGGCCAGGTCATTACCATTGATGCAGGTAAAACCACCGGCACTGTGGTTTTCCAGACTCCGGTCAACGACGTCTACAACAACGGTTCCACCGTCAGCACCACGATTACGGCGGCTACTGGCGGTAACTTTGAGAAGTTGGTTCCGGATAACACTAATCCGCCGACCACCATCATTTCGGATTCGATCGACACCACTACTGTGACGCTGTCGACCACCGATACCGCGATCACCGAAGGCGGCCAGATCACCTACACCGCGACCTTGAGCAACGAAGCTCACGCGCCGGTAACCGTGACTCTGTCTAACGGACAGGTCATCACCATCGACGCAGGCAAAACCACCGGTACCGTGGTATTCCAAACACCAGCCAACGATGTTTACAACAACGGATCGACGGTCAGTACCACCATCAGCACCGCTACTGGCGGCAACTTCGAGAAACTGGTTCCGGATAACAGCCATCCAGCGGTGACCACCATCACCGACTCGATCGACACCACGACCGTTAAGTTGAGCACCACCGACACCGCCATTACCGAAGGCGGCCAGATCACCTACACCGCCACGCTTTCGAATGAAGCGCATGCGCCGGTCACCGTGACCCTGTCCAACGGCCAGGTGATTACCATTGATTCCGGCAAAACCACCGGCACTGTGGTTTTCCAAACGCCGGCCAACGACGTTTACAACAACGGTTCCACCGTCAGCACCACCATTACGACGGCTACTGGCGGCAACTTCGAGAAACTGGTTCCGGATAACAGCCATCCAGCGGTGACCACCATCACCGACTCGATCGACACCACGACCGTTAAGTTGAGCACCACTGACACCGCCATCACCGAAGGCGGCCAGATCACCTACACCGCCACGCTTTCGAATGAAGCGCATGCGCCGGTCACCGTGACCCTGTCCAACGGCCAGGTGATCACCATTGATTCCGGCAAAACCACCGGCACTGTGGTTTTCCAAACGCCAGCCAACGACGTTTACAACAACGGTTCCACCGTCAGCACCACCATTACGACGGCCACTGGCGGCAACTTCGAGAAGCTGGTTCCGGATAACAGCCATCCAGCGGTGACCACCATCACCGACTCGATCGACACCACGACCGTTAAGTTGAGCACCACTGACACCGCCATCACCGAAGGCGGCCAGATCACCTACACCGCCACGCTTTCGAATGAAGCGCATGCGCCGGTCACCGTGACCCTGTCCAACGGCCAGGTGATTACCATTGATTCCGGCAAAACCACCGGCACTGTGGTTTTCCAAACGCCGGCCAACGACGTTTACAACAACGGTTCCACCGTCAGCACCACCATTACGACGGCTACTGGCGGCAACTTCGAAAAATTGGTTCCGGATAACAGCCATCCAGCGGTGACCACCATCACCGACTCGATCGACACCACGACCGTTAAGTTGAGCACCACCGACACCGCCATTACTGAAGGCGGTCAGATCACCTACACCGCGACCTTGAGCAACGTCGCTCACGCCCCGGTCACCGTGACGCTGTCCAACGGCCAGGTGATCACTATCGATTCCGGCAAAACCACCGGCACCGTGGTCTTCCAGACTCCGGCTAACGACGTCTACAACAACGGCTCCACCGTCAGCACGACCATCACCACAGCCACTGGCGGCAACTTCGAGAAACTGGTCCCGGATAACACTAACCCGCCGACCACTGTCATTTCGGATTCGATCGACACCACCACCGTTACCCTGTCGACGGCCAACACCGCGATCACTGAAGGCGGCCAGATCACGTACACCGCGACTTTGAGCAACGTCGCTCACGCCCCGGTCACCGTGACCTTGTCCAACGGCCAGGTGATCACTATCGACTCCGGTAAAACCACCGGCACCGTGGTCTTCCAGACTCCGGCTAACGACGTCTACAACAACGGCTCCACCGTCAGCACCACCATTACGACGGCCACTGGCGGTAACTTCGAGAAACTGGTCCCGGATAACAGCCACCCAGCTGTCACCACCATCACCGACTCGATCGACACCACGACCGTCAAGTTGAGCACCACTGACACCGCCATTACTGAAGGCGGCCAGATCACCTACACCGCGACCTTGAGCAACGTCGCTCACGCCCCGGTGACCGTGACCTTGTCCAACGGCCAGGTGATCACTATCGATTCCGGTAAAACCACCGGCACTGTGGTCTTCCAGACACCAGCCAACGACGTCTACAACAACGGTTCCACCGTCAGCACGACGATCACCACAGCCACTGGCGGCAACTTCGAGAAACTGGTCCCGGATAACACCAACCCGCCGACCACTGTCATTTCGGATTCGATCGACACCACCACTGTGACGCTGTCGACGGCCAACACCGCGATCACTGAAGGCGGCCAGATCACCTACACCGCGACCTTGAGCAACGTCGCTCACGCCCCGGTGACCGTGACCTTGTCCAACGGCCAGGTGATCACTATCGATTCCGGCAAAACCACCGGTACCGTGGTCTTCCAGACGCCAGCCAACGACGTCTACAACAACAGCTCAACCGTCAGTACCACCATCACCACAGCCACTGGCGGCAACTTCGAGAAGCTGGTCCCGGATAATAGCCACCCAGCGGTCACCACCATCACCGACTCGATCGACACCACCACGATCAGCATCACTGGCGATGCTTCAGTGAATGAGGGCCAGACAGCCCACTACACCCTCACGCTGAGCAACCCGGCGGCCACTGACGTGACCGTCACGCTGAAATACAGCGGCACGGCCACCGACGGTTCGGACTTCAACGGCGTCTACACCGTGAAGATCCCGGCTGGCGCCAGCAGTGCAACCTTCAACGTGAACACCCTTGACGACAAGCTGACCGAACCTACCGAAACGCTGGTGATCACCATCGACAAGACCTCTGGTGGCAACTTCGAGAAGCTGGCGATCAGCGGCACCAATGGCAGCATCAGCACCAATATCATCGATAACGACGCCCCGCCGGTCATCGACCTGGACGCCAACAATTCCAGCGGCGCCACCGGTGCAGATTACAAGGTGACGTTCACCGAAGGCACCACCGGGCCGGGTGTGTCGATTGCTGACACCGACATCAAGATCACCGACCCGGACAGCACCATGCTGACCGGCGCCACCGTTACCCTGACCAACGCGCAAGTGGGCGACGCGTTGAACCTGGGCAATAGCGTCAACGGCATCACGATCAACTCCAACAACCAGACGGGCACCATCACCCTGACGCTGTCAGGCACCGCGACGCTGGCCGATTACATGACGCGGATCCAGAACATCACGTTCACCAACAACAGCCATGACCCGAGCACCACGCCGCGGATCATTACCGTGACGGTGACCGATGGCGGTAACTACTCCAACGTTGCCACTGCCACCGTCAACGTGGTGGCCGTCAACGATGCGCCGGTCGCTACCGGCAGCGCCGTCACGGGTACCGAAGACACGCCGCTGGCCCTGGCCTGGTCGAACTTCGGCGTGACTGACGTCGACTCGCCACAAGCGAGCCTCGGGGTGAAAATCACCGAGTTGCCGGTTGCCGGTAAATTGCAGTTCCTGGCAGCGGACGGGGTGACCTGGTCCAACGTGACCAGCGGCCAGACCTTTACCAAGGCCCAGATCGACGCCGGGCAATTGCGCTTTACGCCCAATGCCAACGAGTCCGGAACCGATGGTTACGGCGGTACTGGTATTGGCAATAAACAGGCCGACTATGCGCAGTTCAAGTTCCAGCCAACCGATGGCAAGGATCTGGGCACTGCCGCGACGGTGAAAGTCGATATCACCCCAGTGGCGGACGCGCCGAACCTGACGGTCGCGGATAACACCGTGAATTCCGTAGGCCTGACCAAGCAAAGCTGGAACAGCATTGCGAACCTGGGCACCAACGGCAACGGCGCTGCACCGGCAGACCTGAAAAACGCGATTGATAACGCCGGCACGCCGAACACCAGCACCACCGTGACCACTGTCGTGTCTGAAACGAACGTTGCGGGGGGCTCTGGCTCCAAGACTTCCGGCCTGATCTACATGGAAGCCGGGAAGAGCTACACCTTCAGCGGCACCGGCGATGACAGCCTGGTGATCAACGTTGGCGGCAAAGACGTAGCGAGCGCGCTGTGGGGCACCAACAGCGGCAAGTTCAGCGGTTCGATCACCCCGACCGTCAGCGGCTACTACAGCATCGAGATCTACCACGCCAACCAGTCCGGACCTGGCAGCTATAACGTCAACGTGCAAATCGGCAACGGTGCGGTCCAGCCCCTGAACACCAGCGGCATACCGCTCTACACCGGCGTCAGCGACCTGATCAATGCCGGCGTGACCGTGTCCGACCTGCATGGCAGCAACGGCGACGGTTACTACACCGGCTACAAGCTCAACGAAGGCCTGGAGAATGGCTCGGTGCACCTGTCCAAGGTCACCACCAGCCTGACCGATACTGACGGCTCGGAAAGCCTGAGCGTGAAGATCAGCGGGATCCCGGCAGGTTCGGTACTCACCGATGGTGCCGGGCATACCTATAGCGCCGGCGCGAGCACCGGTGAAGTGAACGTAACGGGCTGGGACTTGAGCACCCTGACCATCAAGCCACCGACCTACTACAGCGGCCAGTTCAACCTGACGGTGACCTCGACCTCGACTGAAAGCCTGGGCGGCTCGGCCGTTACCACCGCGCAGTTGCCGGTCACGGTTTACCCGGCGAACTACAACTCGATCACCGCGACGTCGGGCAGCGACAACATCACCGGCACCGATGCCAATGACATTGTGGTCGCGGACATCGGTGGCCTGAACGTGGTGCAAGGCAAGAACTACAACATCGCGTTCATGGTCGACAGCTCCGGCAGCATGAGCACCGACTCGGTCAACGCGGCCAAGGCGTCGCTGACCTCGGTGTTCAGCTCACTGAAAAACAGCCTCGGCGCCAACACATCGGGCACCGTGAATATCTTCGTGGCGGACTTCGATACCCAGGTCAATAAATCGGTGGCGATTAACCTGAACGATCCAAATGCGCTGGCGATACTCAAGGGCGTGCTGGATTCGATGGTCTCCGGTGGCGGCACCAACTATGAAGACGTGTTCAAGGCCACCGCCAACTTCTTCCAGAGCAACCTGGCGACCGGCAATACCGGCGCGACCAACCTGACTTACTTCATCACTGATGGCCAGCCGACGTACTTCCAGAACGGCGAACAGACCAACCCGGTGGTCGCCGACTTCTACAACTACTTTGCCACCGATGGCCGGCTGGATGACTACATCAACACCAACAACTATCAGTTGGGCAACGCGTTCTCGATCACCGTCGGCAGCAGCAAGCTGCAACTGATCGACAGCGCCGGTCAGGTTCACAAGTGGATGCAGAACTGGAACGGCAGCTGGTACGACAGCGGCGTCATCGGCACCGTGCATGCCCAAGGCGACGGCACCTATGAGGTCTCGTACCTGGACGGCAGCGGTAGCAGCACCAGCTCTGCGACGACCAGCAATGCCGGCAGCGGGTTTGCATTGCTCAGCGGCTTGTCCAGCGTGGAGGCCATTGGTATCAACAGCGGGGTCAGCCTCAACGACCTCAAACCGTACGACTCGGACGGCAAGCCACAGAGCAACATCGATCCGAAGGACTTGGCCAACGCTATCCTGGGCCACACCGAGGCGACCTTGCCGGGCTCTGACACCATTAACGGCGGCGATGGCAATGACATCATCTTCGGTGACCTGGTGAGCTTCAGTGGGGTCACCGGCGAGGGCTACAACGCGCTGCAGGCCTTCGTCGCACAGAAAACCGGGGTGGCCGTCACGGCCGTCACCACGTCGAACGTGCATCAGTACGTGACCGAACACTACGCCGACTTTGATGTGTCCGGCGCCAAGGACGGGAACGACACGCTGCTGGGCGGCAACGGCGACGACATCCTGTTCGGTCAGGGCGGCAATGACTACCTCGATGGCGGCAAGGGTAATGACATCCTGCTGGGCGGTACCGGCAACGACACGTTGATCGGCGGGCAGGGCAACGACATCCTGGTGGGTGGTTCCGGTGCTGATTTGTTCGTGTGGAAGGCTGGTGACTTGGGCAACGACGTGATCAAGGACTTTAAGGCCGCGGACGGTGACCGGATTGACCTGCGGGATCTGTTGAAAGGTGAGAGCGACAGCACCATCGACAACTACCTCAAGATCACCACGGTGGAAGGCGTCTCGACACTGCAAGTCAGTACCGAAGGTAACCTGAACAAGGCCGGCGGTCTGGCGAACGCAGATGTCACCATCAAGCTGGAAGGCAACGACTGGTCTCACACCAGCATCAACTCGCTGATCAGTGGTGCCGACCCGACCATCAAGATCGATCACACCGCCTAAGCCTGCGTTCATCGGCCGCCCAACCGGGCGGCCGATGTCCATTAATGGCTCGTCACTGGCTCTGTGGGACGATTGCACCGCATACTCGCACCCATTACCCACCGTTAGCCTGTGTTGATGGCTGCGGGCTTCATTGCTGAGGGATTGTTATGTTTTATGTGCAACGTGATGCCCACGGCGGGCTGATTCGCGTAGAGGCCGCGCCCTTCACCGAGTCAACGGAAACGCTGCCGGCCGATCACCATGAGATTGAAGCGTGGTATGCCAATACGCTCGTCGAAACCAGCTTGAATCAGCTCAAGCAAAGCGACCTGGAGATGATTCGGGTGCTGGATGACTTGATCCAGGTATTGACCAGCAAGGGGGTGATTCGCGTCACCGACCTGCCGCCGGCAGCCCAGGCCAAACTGTTGGATCGCAACCAGGCGCGGGAAGCACTCGGTGGGCTGAACAGCTTGATCAACGATGAAGAAACCGGGCTGATCTGAAGCCACAGACGGTAGCCACTGCCTTGGCAGCGGCTACACGCATTACTTCCAGGGCGCCGGCTCGCCAAACAACTGCCCCTGCACGCC
Organism: Pseudomonas sp. 32A; assembly: GCF_052682255.1. NCBI lineage: Bacteria > Pseudomonadati > Pseudomonadota > Gammaproteobacteria > Pseudomonadales > Pseudomonadaceae > Pseudomonas > Pseudomonas sp. 32A. Next base: position 2,713,864 of record NZ_JBQYLY010000001.1, read on the forward strand.
GAAAACGCCCATCTCGCAGATCACCGCCAGCTCACCCTCGGTCTCCACACGCTCAGCGATCAGTGGCAGGTCAATGCTGTGGGCGGCGCGCTGGATGGCTTCGATAAACAGGCGTTTGTCGCTCTCTTGGTCGATGTCGCGAATGTAGCTGCCGTCGATCTTCAGGTAGGCCAGGCCCAGGCGCGCCAGGTTGCCGATCATGCTGAAGCGCCCGCCGAAGCGCTGCAGGCTCAAGGAGAAATTGAGCTCGCGCAGGCGATGGGTCAGTTGCTCAAGCGCCGCTTGTTCCGGCAGTTGCTCTTCGCCGATTTCCAGGGTCAGCCGTGGGCCAAGATTGGAGTGTTGACGCAACAACTCGAACACTCGATTCAGGGCTTGAGGGTCGGCCAAGGTCGCGGCCGACAGGTTCAGCGCGAGGGATTCGGTGTGGCCGGCCATCTGCTTGAACACCAGCTCCAGCATCATGCGGTCAAGGCGCGCCGACCAGCCGAAGCGTTCAAGCCATGGCAGGAAACGCCCCGCCGCAATCGTCTGTCCTTGGTCGCCCTGCAGGCGTGACAGCACTTTGTAGTGCAGCACCATCTGCGGGTCGTGGCTGGCAACCACCGGCTGGAAATAGAGTTGAAAACGTTGCTCGGTCAACGCACGGTCGAGCAAGGTATGCCAGGCATGATGGTCATCGCCAACGCTGGCCGGCGCGCTATGGTCCAGGCACACCCAACTGGTGTCCCCTTGGGTCTCCGCCTGGGCAAGGGCCTGGTCGGCCAGTGTCAGCACGGCCTGGGGTGCGTCGCCATGGTTGAACGGTGCCAGGCCGATGTAAGCGACCGGCGTGACATCGCTGGCACCCGTGGCTTGCAGGCTAAGCAGGACGTTTTCCAGGTTTTGCGCCAGCTGCAACGCCTCTTCGCGTACCAGCCCCGGCGCCAGCACGGCAAACTCGCCGCCGCGGATCCGGGTGACCAGGTTGTGGGTTTCCGGGTACGGCTCGCACTGACGCAACAGTTGCTCGCCCACCGCCTGCAGCAATTGGTCGGTGCGCTGGCCGCCCAGGCGCTGGTTGAGCCCGGCCAGGTCCTTGACTCGCAGAAGCAGCAAATAACCGGAGTTGGTCTCCTCCGGATTACTCACCCGGGCGTTGAGTTGCATCTCGAAATAGCGCCGGTTAGCCAGGCCGGTGAGGTTGTCCTGGTATGACTCGACCCGCAGCCTTTCACTGCGCTCGGCCTGCTCCTGAAACAGCGCCTTGAGTTTCTCCACCATCTGGTTCATCGCCTGCACCACACGACGTAACTCCGGGGTGCGCGGCAGCTCAGGCAAGCTCAAGAATTCCCGACGGGCAATCGCATGGGACTGTTTGACCATGTAGTCCAAGGGCTTCAATTGTCGGCGCAGCAACAGGGCTCCCAGCACGGCGCTGACAGCGCCACACAGCAACAGCCAGCCAAGGCTGCCAAGCGCGCTTCGCCAGAGCTTGGCCAGGGCGAACATCGGGTGGCTGACCACCTCGACCCGTGCCGCCTGCTCCCAGCCACGGTTAACCAGGGCGTCGCCGCCCGCCGGCTCCAGGCCGATCAGGTTGACGAACCATTTGGGCACGCCGTCGCTGTCGGGGGTACCGTTGCGTTCGACAATGACCTGGTCATTCTTCAGATCTACCACGCGGATGCTGGCGTAGTAGCCGCTGTCGAAGATCGAGCTGACCAGCAACTCCACCATCGCCGGGTCATCGATATTGGGGGTCAATGACAGCGCCAATGCGGTCGCGGCGTCCTGCGCATGGGAGCGCAGCTGGTTGACATATTGGGTGCGCGAACTTTCCAGGCTCACCATGAAGCTGCCGCTGAAGGCGACCACCAAAAACAGACAGATAGCGATCAAAAGCTGTTTGAACAGAGACATCTGTACAGGTACTCCTAGTTGGCAGGCTCGGCTGGAAAGCCTTCCGCACGCATTTTTTTCAACACATCCTGCCAGCGTGACAAGCGTTTGGTATCACCGACTTTTTTGTCGCCCTTGGCGCCCGGCAACCATAAGCCTTCAGCATTGAAGGAGTAGACAGGCAGCAAGTCGGTACGCTGGCTTGCCGGCTGGATTTCATCAGTCAGGCTGTCGAGCACCAGCGGCATCGCGTCCGGCGTCGAGTAATAGGTCAAGACCATGTGGGCGCGATTCTGACGCAACGCCTTGACGTAGGTAATGCGCAATTTGTCGCTGGCGACGCCCAGATGACGCAAGCTGAAATACTTGGCGATTGCATAGTCTTCGCAATCCCCGGCGCCCTTCCACAGGCCTTCGATAGGGGTTTCCCAATAGTCCACCTGGTGCCACAGGTCGATGTCTTCCACATAATGCATTTGCTTGTTGAAGAACAGGTTGACTACTTTAAGCTGCTCCAGCTCGCTGACTTGTTTCTGCGTCGCCAACAACCGCTGCCAGGCATCAATGCGCTGCTGCCCTTCTCCCAACGGGCCGTACAGTGCGGTTGCTTTGCGGCTGATCTGGGAGAAATCCCAATCGGCATGCAACCCGCCAGGCAATAAGCCAGCCAGCAATAGCACCGAAAAAAGCCAGCGCAGGACCCAAGGGGGAATAAAACGTACCGCCAAAGCGTTCAATCCGTAGAAGAAGACGGAGTAGCGTTGGATGGTGAAGGTTCGAATGGTAAAAAACAATGGCACGGTGCAATCACCGCGGCAGCACCCATTTTTCCACCGCGGCCGTAAGACGCAGCAAGCAAGAAATGTGGGTCAAAAAGCAGCGTTGTTGAGTCGCTTACAAGCCGAAACCTTGCCTGTTTGACAAGCTTGTGGACAAACTCTAGTGTGCATTGGATCCAATTAGCCACCTCACCCTGAAAAGGAGGATAGCGTAGTCGTGACGCAGAAGCCGAACCCTTTGAGCAGCATCCAGATCAGCGGGCCTATCCCCGCCCATCTCGCTCGCTCCGTGATTGAAGAAACATTGCGCAACGCCATCCTGGATGGCCGCTTGCCCTGCGGCACCGCCATGCGCCAACAGGAGCTGGCCAGCTTGTTCGGGGTCAGCCGGATGCCGGTGCGCGAGGCATTGCGTCAACTGGAAGCCCAGTCACTGCTGCATGTGGTCACCCACAAAGGCGCGGTGGTGGCCCCGCTGATTGAAGACCATTCGGCGGAAACCTACGCTCTGCGCATACTCTTGGAATCCGAAGCGCTGCGCTTGTCGATTCCCCTGCTCACGCCCGATGACATTGCCCAGGCTGGCGCCTTCATTGATGCGCTGGAACGAGAAAGCGACTACACCGAAATCGGCCGGCTCAACCGCCTGTTTCACATGGCGCTGTATGGCAAGGCAGGCAATCAGCGGCTGCTCAAGCTGGTTGAGCACGGCTTGAATGAAGAGGAGCGCTTCCTGCGCTTCAACCTCGAAGCCATGGGCCTGGGCAAGACGTCCCAGGAAGACCACCGGGAACTGCTGGATTTGGTGGCAAAAAAGAAGATCGAAGAAAGCATCCTGACGTTGCGTAACCACCTCACCCGCGGCATGGAGGTGATTACGGGTTACCTCAGGAGCCTTGAGCAGAGCGACGATAAAACATCGCTGTGAATGCTCTTAGGAACTGAATCTCTCCCTTCGACCACATAGCGCTGCGAAGCCGCCTGGGTCAGGGGAGCTCAGTGCATTACGGCGGCGAAGTTTTTGCCCGGCGAAACATTAGTTAAAAATAACCACTCCAGCTCAATATTTAATACCCAAGGAAACTTCCCACACCTCATATAACACACCAACTACAGCAACACATTTATTTGCAAAAACTTATAAAACTTAAAGCCGCTGAACACCCAATCAGATTATTGTTTTTTATTATCCATACTCCCAATCTCCCAAACCAATAGCGTGAACTCATGCTCGGGCGTCACCGTGAGTGGCGTTCCTTTAAATAAAGCCTTGTGTTTTGTCACAGCGTGCGACTTCTTGAATAACGGAGCCAGCCTCAAGCATGGCTAATCCGCTATCAAGGCATCCGCGCGCGTGAAAACCAATGTTTATTTGTCGCTGAAGCAAAACGCTTTTATCAGGGAAGAGACAACGACTTATAGGCATCGACCATGCTCCAGCATTCACACCTGCTTAAACAAAAAAAGCTGCAGTTGCACAGCCATCCATTATTTTTACAAATAAATACGCTTCAACAGTTGCACTACTTTATGGAGAGCCACGTATTCGCCGTTTGGGATTTCATGACACTGACCAAGCGCCTGCAACATGACCTCACTGGTATGCGCCTGCCCTGGTTACCGCCAACGGATCCACAAGCGGCTCGCCTGATCAATGAAATCGTACTGGGCGAAGAGTCGGACGCGTACCCCGGCCACGGACACCGCAGCCACTTCGAACTGTACCTGGAGGCCATGCGTGAAGTTGGCGCGAATACGGCGACCATCGAGCGGTTCGTCAGCCTGCAACGTGACGGCGACGATGCAGAAACGGCCCTGCAAAAAATCGATATTCACCCTGTCGTGGCCCGGTTCGTCAGAAGCACACTGCAGGTTGCGCTGAACGCGCCCACCCACTGCGTAGCAGCTGCCTTTCTGCACGGCCGCGAGAGCGTCATCCCGTCAATGTTCAAACGCATTCTGGAGAGCTGCGAGATAGCTCACCGCCAGGCGCCGACCTTCTGCTACTACCTCAACCGCCACATGGAAATCGACGCCGAAGAGCATGGCCCGGCGGCGGCGCAATTGCTGCAACGCCTTATCCTCGCCGACCCGCGTCGCGAGCAGCAAGCCAACAGTAGCGCCCTCGGCGCCGTGGAAAGCCGCCTGGCCTTTTGGGACGGGTTGTACCTGCGCCTGTTGGAGGTGAGCGTATGAACCCTGCCGACTACCGCTCATTTGCGGACGACTGGGAGCGCCGCGCGACTATCCGCACGCGCCCGCGCCGCTTGCTGGAAAATGATCAAAAGTTGATTTATCCCTTGAGCCGACAACCCTTGGTGCTGAGCGCGACCTTTATCGATCAATGCCCACAGCATCGGGATTTTGTCTTGCTGCAGACGTTCTATAAGTTCATCAACGACGTGGTGATCTTTGAAACCGAGATCGTCGACAAGACCGCACGCAGCATTGCCAAGAATCGCTTTTCAGTGCCCTTCCCGCTCGCCTGTCGCTACGACGCCATGACCGTAGTAGTGGATGAGGATTACCACGCCCTCGTCGCCCTCGATTTCATGCAACAGACCGTCGAGATGACCGGCATCCCGGCCCTGGAGCTGCCTGGGCAAATCGAGCTGAGCCGTGCCTTGCCTGCCGCGCTGGCGCTGGCCCCCGAACACCTGCGCGATGCCATGGAACTGATCGCGGTGGCCATCGCCGAGAACACAGTGACCCATGACGTGGCCGCGTTTTCAAAGGACGACAGTGTCAAGCAATCCATCCGTGGATTGATGGCCGACCACTTGTGTGACGAGGGCCGACATGCAGTTTTCTGGACGCGTCTGGTGCGTATTTATTGGCACTCTGCCAACGCCTCGGACCGCGACTGCATCGCCCGGATCCTGCCGGTATTTCTCCAGCATTATTTGACCCACGACCTGCAAAAAAACTTCGACCTGCAATTGATCGAGCACCTGGATGTCAGTGACGACACGCGCTCTGCGCTGCGTGCTGAAGTGCAGGCGATGGGCTTTCCCATTACCCGCCAGCACCCACTGATGGGCAATATCATGGGGTTCCTGAATCACAGCGGCCTGCTGCAAACACCGAGCGTGGTTCGGGCGTTGGATGCCTTTCTTCCGGCATCAGGAGGGCACCCATGAGGCACCTGAAAATTGGGCTGACGGGTTCCAGTGCGGCGTTGAATGAAATCAGTGAGGCGCTGGCGCAATACGGTCATGGGTTGGTGCGAGCACGGGATATAGCCCGCGTCGATCTGCTGATCGATGACGGCAGCGAGGAGGTTCCGCCAGGCCTGACTTGCACAGCCTTGATGAGCCTGCGCGTGGGTATGGGAACGTTGAGTGACTGCGGACTGCCAACCCTGCAGTTCAGGTGTTACGACCACTCACGGCGACTTCTGGCGACTCTGGACGTTGCCGACCAAGCCAGTGGGAATGGTCAACGGTGGCGTCAACAGGCAGTCAGCGACTTGGTGGAATGGGTGGCCCAGCAGGTGAGTGGGTTCTCCCGGGACCCGGGCTACTTCTCGCAGACGGCCGTCGCCTCCGATGATCCGGAACACGGCCTGCAAGCGCTCGCATCGCTGGCTTACCTGCATCGCTTTAACCAGACCGCCGATGCGGAGTTGTGGCAGCAAGCCCAGGTGCCACTGATCGAACGACTGGAAAACAGCCTTCAAACCTTCGCCGACCGGCCGGCGCTGAACATGGCTGGCAGCGTGCTGAGTTATCGACAGTTACATCGTATGAGCCTGGCCATCCAGCAACGTCTGGGGCCTCTGCTTAGACACCACGACACACCGCCGGTGATCGGTGTCTGCCTGGGCAAGTCTCCAGAGCTGTACGCCAGCATCCTCGCGGTGCTGGCCTATGGCGCGGTGTACCTGCCCCTGGAGCCAGGCCACCCGCTGCAACGCCAGCAAGTCATGCTGGAAACCGCCGGCGTCGCGGTGCTGCTGGATGACGGCAAGCATCCACTGCGGGACGGTTTTTCTGCATTGGATGTGAGCACGCTCGACACCACCGGCAACCCGCAGCTAATGCGCCAGCGCCCATCCATGGACGCAGCCTGCATGGTGCTCTATACCTCGGGCACCACCGGCCAGCCCAAGGGCGTGCTGCTCAGTCAGCACAATCTGGCGCATTTCACCGCATGGTTCGGTAGCCATGTACGACTGAACGAACACAGCCGGGTCTTACAGTTCTCGCCCTTGAGTTTTGACTCTTCGCTGATTGATATCTTCCCGAGCCTGATAGCGGGCGCCGAGTTGATCGTGCCCAGTGAACACCAGCGACGTGACCCGCAGCAACTGGTGGAGCTGATCCGCCAACAACGTATCACTCACGCCTTCCTGCCTCCCGCGCTGCTGAGCATCCTGCCGCTGGATCAACCCTTGGGCCTGGCCCATGTGATCACCGGCGGTGATGTGTGCGAGCCCTGTGTCATCGAGCAACTGGCGGGGCAGTGTCGCCTGCACAACTTCTACGGCCCCACCGAAGCCACCGTGCTGGCGACCCACCGCACGTTGCTGCCAGGCGACAGTAACCGCAACCTCGGCACGCCCATCGCCAACAGCCAGGTACTGATCCTCGACGAGCAGCTACAACCGGTGGACGAACAGGTGATGGGCGAGCTGTACATCGTCGGCCCTGGTGTCAGCCTGGGTTACCTCAACCAGCCTCGCCAGACCGCCGAGCATTTCGTACACCTGCCGTTGCCCGACGGGCAGACCTTGCGGGCCTATCGCAGCGGCGATCTGGCGAAGTGGACGAAAAGCGGGATCGAACTGGGCGGGCGGCGGGATCAGCAAGTGAAGATCCGTGGCTTCCGGGTCGAGCCGCAAGAGGTCGAACATTGCCTGCGCAGCAGTCAGCTGTTTCGCCAAGTGGCGGTGGTGATTGATCGTGACCGGCAAATCCTGGCCTTTGTGGCCCAGCCCGAAACACCAGACGCCCTGACTGCACTGAAACAGCATGCCCGGCAAACACTGCCGGACTATCTGCAACCAACGCTGTGCACGGAGCTTGCGAGCATGCCGTGCACGCCCAACGGAAAGGTCGACCGCCAGGCATTGCTTGCGCTACCGACTCAACCGCTGCCGACCACCCATCACGGCGAACCGCACACGCCGATGCAAGTCCAGTTGCTCAACCTGTGGAGCGAGTTGCTGGGCGTACCGGTCACGCAGTTGTCGACGGATGAAAGCTTCTTCAATCTCGGTGGCCATTCCATCCTCCTGTCGAGGATGCTGCTGCGCATTCGCGAGCAGTTCGGGCGCAGCCTCTCCCTCAGCCGTTTTTTTGAGACCCCCACGGTCCGCACCCTCGCGACGCTGATGGGTGACGATGCACCTCCCGAAGCACCGACCGGCCAGGCAACCCGGGATGCGCTGCGTGAGCTGCATTTGCAGGCATTGCCAGAGGACCGGGCAGGCGAACGTCGTAAAGTGATCGTGACCGGGGCCAACAGTTTTCTCGGGGTGCATATCGTCGAGGCGTTACTGGCCGAGGGCGCACTTGAAGTGGCGTGCCTGGTGCGCGATCACCCTGGACATTCGGCGACCGAGAGGTTTGCCGAGGCACTGCGCGAGTACCGCCTGGAACACCTGGACCTGAGCCGGGTGCGGGTGTATGCCGCCGACATCAGTCAGCCGCGTCTTGGCTTGGCCAGCGAGGCGTATGAGTACCTCGCCGGGACGTTCGGCGTGTTGGTGCACAACGCCGCCCACGTCAATCACGTAATGGACTACGCCACGCTGGCCAAGGACAACGTCGAACCCGTGCTGGAATGCCTGCGCCTGTGTGAAACCCGGTGCAAGAAGGTCTTCAACTTTATCTCGACGCTGTCGGCGGCCAGTAGCGTCGACGCACAAGGCCAGGTTCTCGAAACACTCGCTGCCACCAACCCGCCGCTCTACATCCAGAATGGCTACAACCTGTCCAAATGGGTCGCGGAACGCTTGCTGGGACGGGCCGCCGAGCAAGGAACGTGGGTCAATATCCACCGTCCCGGGAACATCAGTTTCAACAGCCGCAGCGGTGTCTGCGAACCACAGAAAAATCGCCTGATGCTGATGCTCAAAGGCTCACTCCAGCTGGGCCTGGTGCCCCGCCTCAAGCTGAATTTTGACTTGATGCCCGTGGACTTTCTTGCCCGGTTTATTGCGTTCCACAGTGGCCGCTGTGGTGATGGAGGAACCGTGTTCAACCTGCACAACCCGCGGCCCTTGAGCTGGGAAACCTACGTCGACGCCTTTCGCCAGGCAGGCCATGCATTCGAACTGGTGAGCGTCGCCCACTGGCAACGTCACCTGCACACAGTAGATAGCCGCAATGCGCTGTTCGGCGTACTGGGTTTCTACCTGAATGGCGTGGGCGAGGACATCGGCGATACATCAATGATCCGGCATGACAACGCACGACGTGGCGTCGAGCAAATGGGCACGCACTACCCCGAGAAAAATCCGGCGCTGTTACGCAAGGGCTGCGAGTACCTCAAGAGCATCGGCTTCCTGCCGCCAGGCTCTCAATTGAAGGAAACCCTATGAAACCCGATACGTTGATTCGCAACCCTTGCGGCAAGCCTGTGGTGTCTTCAGTGATGGTTGCCTGTGATGCCGCACGTGCCTGGGCGGTAGTCGGTGATTTTTCTGGGTTTGATAGATTTATCCCCGCCTTGTCTCACATCGAAATGACCGGTGAGGGCACCGGATCGCTGCGCAAGAAATGCTTCCACGATGGAAATCTGGTGGTGGAACAACTCAACAGCCGGGACGAGCAGGCCATGCACATGAGCTGGACAACGATTTACAACACCTTGGACGTGGCACGGCTGTGGGCAGCCATGGATGTCGAAGCATTGGGAGAGCGCTGCTCACGGGTGACCTGGACGATCATCGCCGAACCGGTTGAACAGGGTATGGAAGAGTTTGAGCCGTTTGTGCAGGCATTCGCCGACAGCGCGCTGGAGAATGTGCGGGCGATGCTTGCCTGAACGGTAGGAGCGAGCTTGCTCGCGAAAAACGAATAGGCGAAACGGGCTATCTGATAGCGCTGCGTTACCGTTGACGTTCTTCGCGAGCAAGCTCGCTCCTACAGGTTAATCATCAGATTTTGAAACTGTCGACCAACTGCTTCAGCCGGTTGGCCTGTTGAGACAACGCGTCGCAATCCTTCAAGGTTTCGTTGAGGTTGGCCACGCCTTGCTGGTTCAGCAGGTTGATCTGGTTGATGTCGACGTTGAGGGTTTCCACCACGGCAGTCTGTTCCTCGGTGGCGGCCGCTACCGACTGGTTCATCCCGTCGATCTCGACGATCCGCTGAGTCACGCTGACCAGGCGCTCACCGGCCTGGTTGGCGACCTCGACGCTTTCTTCGCTGGAGGTCTGGCTGGCGTTCATCGTGGTCACAGCCTCACGCGAACCAATCTGCAGCGAGGTGATCATTTTGTGGATCTCCTCCGCCGACTCTTGGGTGCGGTGCGCCAGGTTGCGGACTTCATCCGCCACCACGGCAAACCCACGTCCGGCTTCACCGGCGCGCGCAGCCTCAATCGCAGCGTTGAGGGCCAGCAAGTTGGTTTGCTGGGAGATGCCTTTGATCACATCCAGGATGTGGCCAATGTTGTCGGTGCTGGCGTTCAGGGTTTCAATCTGTGTGCAGGACAGGCTGATTTTTTGCGAAAGCTCCGACATCGCGAGGATGGTTTTCTCCACCACCTTGCGCCCGTCATCAGCCTGCTCGCTGGCACCGCTGGCGTGTTGCGAAGCATCAGCGGCGTTGCGCGCGATTTCCTGAGTGGCGGCACCCAGCTCGTTGATTGCCGCGGCCACGCTGTTGGTACGGGCGCTTTGTTCGTCGGAGCCGACGATCGATGCGTTGGACGAGGCCATTACACGCTGGGACAAGTCATGTACTTGGCGGGTAGCCGAGGAAACTTCGGAAATTGACGCGTGAATACGCTCGACGAACTGGTTGAAGGCACTGCCCAAGTCACCGAATTCATCCTTGCTTTCCACGGTCAGGCGGCGGGTCAAGTCACCCTCGCCCTGGGCAATGTCCTGCATGGCGCGCCCCATGGTGGTCAGCGGGCGCATCAAGACCTGGATCAGCAGGCTCAGGAACACCGCGATGGCGGCGACTGCAATAAACATGGCGATCAATGCCGAGGTGCGGAACTTGCCCAGCGGTGCGTAGGCTTTGTCTTTGTCGATCGACAGGCCGATGTACCAATCTGCATTCGGTAACCCGCTGATCGGGGTGAAGGACAGGATCCGTTCCTGGCCATTGAGGACCACTTCCTGGCTGACCTTCTCGATGCGTACGTTAGTGCCCGGGTAGATGTCCTTGAGGTTTTTCATCACCTGGTCCTGGTCCGGGCTGACGATCACCTGGCCGTCACCGCTGACCAGGAATGCATGGCCGATGCCGCCGAAATCCACCGAATTGATGATCTTCACCAGGGTTTGCAGGCTCAGGTCACCGCCAACCACGCCTAGCAGTTCACCATTCTTTTTCACCGGCATCGCGATGGTCACGATCAGCCCACCTACCGCTGCCATATAGGGCGGCGTGAGCATGGTCTTGTCGGCGGCCACCGCTTGTTTGTACCAAGGACGCTGACGTGGGTCATAGTCATCCGGCATTTTGGCGTCGGGCCGTTGGGTGAACACACCGTTGGTTGAACCGACGTAGGTGAACTGGAAGTTGGAGGTAAATGCCGACTGGTCGACCAACCCCGGAAGATCGGCAGCGCTGCCCTGGTGGGCCACGTTTTGCGCCAGGCTTTCCAACACCAGTACCCGGCCGCTGAGCCAGTTCTGCACACTGCTGGCGGTCAGCTCACCGGACTGCTGGATAGACGATTCCAGGTTTTGCCGGATGGTGTTGCGCTGCAGGTAGTCGTTGTAGAACGTGAATAACGCGAAGGCCAGAACCACTACGCCTGACGCGGCCAACAGAATTTTATGACTGAACTTGAGATTCATTTCATTGACTTCTTTTTGCCAAAAGGGGGTGAGCGTGCCGGATGCAACATTCCATGTAACGGGATAGGCAGACTCTGTGACTGCTCTATTTCGGTGCACGCATGGCTCGTCAGGCTGTCGGCCAAGTCAGGATAAATCTTAGGAATTTGTGAGAAGCATCTGCTTTTTGCGTCAGAAGCCGACCAGCGGTAGCCCCCCGATGGCAGGAGTTGCAAAATTTTTCAGCCTTGCCGACAATGCGACTAATTATCATTTGTGACGCTTTGCCAGGCCGCGTGAATGCCCTCTTCCGAGTACGCAGTACAGACGCTCTATAGCAACCATCATGGCTGGCTGAACACCTGGCTGCGCAGCCGACTGGGTAATGCAGCAGATGCGGCAGACCTGGCGCAGGACACGTTCGTGCGCTTGCTGCAAAAAACCGAACGCTTCGAACTCAAGGCTCCTCGGGCCTTCCTGCGCACCATCGCCCGAGGCCTGGTGATCGATCATTGGCGTCGCGAAGAAATCGAGCGCGCCTATCTGGAGTCCATCGCGCATTTGCCCGACGCCTTGGCACCGAGTGCTGAAGAGCGTGCGCTGATTCTGGAATTGCTGGAGTCCGTCGCCCGGCTTCTGGACGGACTCAAGCCCAAGGTGCGCAAGGCGTTTCTACTGGCTCAGTGCGACGGGCTGACATACAAGCAGATTGCGCAGCAGATGGGCGTGTCGTTGCGCTCGGTGGAGCGGTATGTCGCCGAGGCCCTGTATCACTGTTATGTGCTGCGGTATGAGGCATGACCTCGATGGATAACACGGCGCGCTCCGGGCCCGACCCGCAGGTGGTCAAGCAGGCCATCAGCTGGATGCTGCGCTTGCGTAATAATCGCGCGAATGTCCGGTTGAAGGCGCAGTGCGAGCACTGGCGTGAGGCTCATCATGAACACGAGTTGGCCTGGCAACGCGTGCAGGCGCTGCAACATGAGTTGAGCAGCCAGTTAGCGGCGATTCCTGGCGCCCATGCGACGCTGGAGAACAGTGCCCAGCGCCTTGGTCGCCGGCAAGCGTTGAAGGTGTTGTCCGGTGTGCTGTTGATGGGCTCGGCGGCCTGGGTCAGCCGAGACCTCACCGGTTGGCAGCGTTGGACCTCGGACCTGGCTACCACCACCGGCGAGCGTCGCAGCGTGCAACTGCCGGATGGCACACGCCTGCAGCTCAACACCGACAGCGCGGTGGACCTGGACTTCAACCCGCAGCAACGCCTGATCACGTTGGTACGCGGGGAAATCCTGGTGACCTGCGGCGCCGTTGCGACCGCACCGTTGCTGGTTCGCACGCGCCATGGCTTGTTCGAAGGCATCGACGGGCGGTTTGTGGTGCGTCAGGACGGTGATTGCACGCGCTTGAGCGTGGCTTCAGGCAACGTCGCGATTCATTCACCCCATACCGCCGACGGACTGTTCACTCAAGTGCATGCAGGAGAAAGCTACGTGGTGCGTCAGAACGGGGCCGTTCTCGCGCCGCCCTCGGATATGGATACTGGGGCCTGGGCCGACGGATTGATCGTCACCCGCAACATGCGTCTTGCCGACTTCCTGGCGGAGGTGGGGCGCTATCGCCAGGGCTATCTGGGCTGTTCAAGTGATATCGCAGACTTGCGCCTGTCGGGTGTTTTTCGCCTGGAAGACACCGAGAAGCTGTTGGCAATCCTTCCGCAGACGCTGCCTGTGCGCCTGCGCTATCGCACACGCTGGTGGGTGAGCCTGGAGCGTCAGGCCTGATTATTTCTGTCGCACCTGATTATTTTTGGCGGCTTTTTTCCGTAAGTCCGGCTTAGACAGTAAGCAATTCAATCTGCCTTCAGCGACCTCTACGGATCTCGACAATGACTGTGCGTTTTTTCAGTAACCCACCCTCTTCCTACCCTTTGCTCGGTAAAGCCGTACGTGCAGCGTTGCTGTCGACCACAATGGGCATCGGCTTGCTGCCGGTGGCCGGTGTCGCGGCTGATAGCGGCGTCGAGCGTATCAGCCAGCGCTATGACATCCCTGCAGGCCCGCTGAGCGATGCGCTCAATCAGTTCGCCCGTCAGGCAGGCATCACGCTTTCCAGCACGCCTGCGCAGACTCAGGGCCGCCAATCTGTCGGACTGCATGGGGAGTATTCTGCCGAACAAGGTTTGAGCCAGTTGCTCAACGGGTCAGGCTTGCAGGCGCAGGCTCAGGACGACGTGAGTTTCGTGTTGCAGGCGCAGCCCGAGAGCGAGGCGCTGACCTTGCCGACCACCGACATCAAAGGCTTCGCCCTGGGTAACGCCTTGGGCAGCATGGAGGGCTACAACGCCACTCACAGCCAGATCGCCACCAAGACCAGTACCGCGCTGCTGGAAACGTCCCAGACGGTTTCGGTGGTGACCCGCGAGCAGATGGATGACCAAGGCTCGCAAACCGTTGCCCAGGCCATGCGTTACACCCCTGGCGTGCTGACCAACCCGTATGGCGCGACTCACCGCTATGACTATGTGGCGATGCGTGGCTTCAACGACGGTTCGGTGGACAACATCTACCTCGACGGTCTGAAATCCATGGGGGACAGCGGGACGTACAGCACCATGCAGGTGGACCCGTACTTCCTCGAGCGCGTGGATATTCTTAAAGGCCCGTCATCGGTGCTCTACGGGCGCAGCTCGCCGGGCGGGCTGGTGGCGTTGACTAGCAAGAAGCCATTGTTTGAGCCCTACCATCAGGTGCAGGCCACTGTGGGTTCCCAAGGGCAGCGAGGCATGGGTTTCGACTTCAGCGGCCCGGTGGATGACGACAAGCGTATTGCTTACCGACTGACCGGGCTTGCGGACAGGTCCGACACACAGTTCGACCATGCCAAGGAAAAACGCTACGCACTGGCGCCCACCTTGAGCATCGACTTTACCGATGATACGTCCCTCACACTCCAGGCTTATCTGCAGCATGATCCCGACGGTGGCTACCACGGTGGCATGCCGGCGGATGGCGCGTTGCATCAGCGCAATGGCCAGCGGATCTCCAATCACTTCTTCGAGGGCGAGCCGGACATTGATGGGTACAAGCGGGATCAACAGTCGTTCGGCTACCAATTTGAGCATCGCTTCAATGATGTTTTCACCGCGCGGCAAAACTTTCGGTATCTGGATTCCAAGGTCCGGCTGGACCAGGTGTATGCCTATGGCTGGACCACGCCCACCAGTAATGAGCTGAATCGCTACTATTCAGGCGGTGACGAGAAGCTGCATGCGTTCATCATCGACAACATGCTGCAGGCTGAATTTTTTACCGGTGCGACGAAGCATACGGTGTTGATGGGGGCGGACTATCAGCGGCGCAAAACCGTTGTGGACTGGACCAGTGGCTCTCTTGCGCCGATCAATGCGTTCAATCCGGCGTATGGCAATTCCGAGATCAGTTATTACAGTCCAACCAGTTATCTGCGTCGGCTTGAGCAGACTGGTGTTTACCTGCAGGACCTGATTGAGATGGACAAGTGGCGGTTCTCTCTCGGGCTGCGTCAGGACTGGGTTGAGACCTCCGATGAAAACCGCATTGCTGAAGCGGGACGGCCGCTGGGCACGGAGATCAGTGATAAACGTACCAAGCTGACTGGGCGTGCAGGAGCGCTTTATCTGTTTGATAACGGCCTCGCACCCTACGTCAGCTATTCGGAATCCTTCAACCCGAACTCCTATTCGGACAGTGCCGGCAATCCGTTGGCACCTACCGACGGCACCCAGTGGGAGGTTGGCTTGAAATATCAGCCGCCGGGTACTGACAACCTGTTCACCGCTTCGCTGTTCCGCATCGATCAGGAAAACCTGGCGACCAAACTGCCGCAGGAAAACTTCTATCGCGCGGTAGGTGCTGTGCGCTCCCAGGGCCTGGAGTTGGAGGCGCATATGCAGCTGACCGACAATCTCAAGTTGCTGGGCAGCTACACCTTCACTGATATCGAGTATTCAAAGTCGATGGTCAGCACGTTGAGTACTGCGGGCAACGTGATCGAGAACGAGGGAAATTCGCCGACCCAGGCTCCGCGTCATATGGCATCGGTGTGGGCCGACTACAAATTCGACAGCGGCGCCCTGGATGGCCTGCGGCTCGGCGGTGGCGTGCGCTATGTCGGCTACAGCTGGGCGGATGCGGAGAACACCATGAAAGTGCCCGCCTATACGCTGTTTGATGCCTCGATGGGTTATGACCTCGGCAAGGTTGGTTTGAAGGGTGTGGATGTGCGCCTGAATGCCAACAACCTGACGAACGAGTCTTACGTGGCGTCGTGCGCGAGCCTGAACTTCTGCTACCTGGGTGAAGAGCGCAACGTCAGTGCGACGGTGAGCTACCAGTTCTAATTTCTCTCGATTCATCCAAAGCCAGTGCCTGATTCCAGGCGCTGGCTTTGTCGTCTTTGCAGGAAAACTTTATGCGTGCATTGCTGGTTTTATTTCACCGCTACATCGGATTGGCGACGGCGTTGTTTCTGATGATGGCGGGGATAACGGGCAGCCTTCTGGCGTTCAACCATGAGCTGGATGAATGGCTCAATCCCGGGTTCTACGAAGCGACAGCCAAGGGCCGTGCATTACCGCCAGGGGAACTGGTGGATACGTTGCAGGGGCAGCATCCCAAGCTGCAAGTCTGGTACATGGAATATCCACAAGAGGCCGGTCATACCGCTATGTTGGCGGCAGTCGCCAGAAACGATCCGGCGACGGGCAAACCCTTTGATGAACCTAACCAGGTTTTCTATCTTGATCCGGTGAGTGGTGAAGAACTGGGCCGGCGTGTTTGGGGCGCGTGCTGCTTTCAGCGTGAGAATCTCATCCCGTTCATTCTGGAGTTTCACTACAACCTGACACTGCCGGGAAATTGGGGTTTGTGGCTGATGGGGCTGGTGGCGATTGCGTGGGTGTTCGATTGTTTTATCGCGCTGTGGCTGACTCTGCCTCGGGGCAAACCCTTCTGGAAGAAGTGGTCCACAGCTTGGAAGATCAAGGGTGGTCATGCTTATCGGTTGAATTTCGACCTGCATCGCGCAGGCGGCCTGTGGCTTTGGCTGTTGTTACTGCCGATCGCAGTTAGCAGCGTGGCAATGAATTTGCCGAGTCAGGTGTTCAAGCCCGCAGTGTCGCTGTTCTCACCGGTCGAGGCCAGCGTCTATGAGGCCCGTGGCAGGTTACCGGCCGAACAATTGGGCGTAACCCAACTGAGTTATCAACAGGCCTATGAGCGGGCGCTGGAGGAAGGCAAGCGGCTAGGGCTGACGGCGGCGATTGGAGAGCTGTATTACAGCTTTGAATACAACTTTTATGGAGCTGGTTTTGGGCAACATGATACGGAGGCCCATGGGAAATCCTGGTTGTTTTTCCATGGGACGGACGGGCGTTTATTAGGGCAGGAAATAGCAGGGCAAGGTACGTTGGGAGAGCGCTTTTATCGGCTGCAACTGCCGATCCATGGGGGCAGGATCATAGGGCTGACGGGGCAGGTGTTGATTGCGCTACTGGGGGTAGTGATCGCGATGTTGTCTGCTACCGGGATCTACATTTGGTGGCGTAAGTTACTGGCCAGACGAAGCGGTAAGACACGTAAGGGTTGAGCAGGTATTGTTTTTTTATGTGGCCCCTAAACGACAAAACCCCTGCTGCGTTAGCAGACAGGGGTTTCGGAATTCAATCTTGACGATGACCTACTCTCACATGGGGAAACCCCACACTACCATCGGCGATGCATCGTTTCACTGCTGAGTTCGGGATGGGATCAGGTGGTTCCAATGCTCTATGGTCGTCAAGAAATTCTGTGTACCAGACCGTTGCGTTCGCAACGTGCCGGTGAAAATCATGGACTTCTACATAAACAAAACCCCTGATTGCGTTAGCAATCAGGGGTTTCGGAATTTAATCTTGACGATGACCTACTCTCACATGGGGAAACCCCACACTACCATCGGCGATGCATCGTTTCACTGCTGAGTTCGGGATGGGATCAGGTGGTTCCAATGCTCTATGGTCGTCAAGAAATTCGGGTACTGAGTCGTGACCAGCTGGCCTCGCTTCAGCAAATTGGGTATGTGATAGCTTTCGGTGTTTGTGAGTATCTCGAACTTTCGGTTCGTTTCGTCTTCACACACCGCAATCTGGTGCTCTTTCGCTTTTCAGCTCGAAGCCTGCAAATTGCTTGGGTGTTATATGGTCAAGCCTCACGGGCAATTAGTATTGGTTAGCTCAACGCCTCACAGCGCTTACACACCCAACCTATCAACGTCGTAGTCTTCGACGGCCCTTCAGGGAACTCAAGGTTCCAGTGAGATCTCATCTTGAGGCTAGTTTCCCGCTTAGATGCTTTCAGCGGTTATCTATTCCGAACATAGCTACCCGGCAATGCCACTGGCGTGACAACCGGAACACCAGAGGTTCGTCCACTCCGGTCCTCTCGTACTAGGAGCAGCCCCTCTCAAATCTCAAACGTCCACGGCAGATAGGGACCGAACTGTCTCACGACGTTCTAAACCCAGCTCGCGTACCACTTTAAATGGCGAACAGCCATACCCTTGGGACCGGCTTCAGCCCCAGGATGTGATGAGCCGACATCGAGGTGCCAAACACCGCCGTCGATATGAACTCTTGGGCGGTATCAGCCTGTTATCCCCGGAGTACCTTTTATCCGTTGAGCGATGGCCCTTCCATACAGAACCACCGGATCACTAAGACCTACTTTCGTACCTGCTCGACGTGTCTGTCTCGCAGTCAAGCGCGCTTTTGCCTTTATACTCTACGACCGATTTCCGACCGGTCTGAGCGCACCTTCGTACTCCTCCGTTACTCTTTAGGAGGAGACCGCCCCAGTCAAACTACCCACCATACACTGTCCTCGATCCGGATAACGGACCTGAGTTAGAACCTCAAAGTTGCCAGGGTGGTATTTCAAGGTTGGCTCCACGCGAACTGGCGTCCACGCTTCAAAGCCTCCCACCTATCCTACACAAGCAAATTCAAAGTCCAGTGCAAAGCTATAGTAAAGGTTCACGGGGTCTTTCCGTCTAGCCGCGGATACACTGCATCTTCACAGCGATTTCAATTTCACTGAGTCTCGGGTGGAGACAGCGCCGCCATCGTTACGCCATTCGTGCAGGTCGGAACTTACCCGACAAGGAATTTCGCTACCTTAGGACCGTTATAGTTACGGCCGCCGTTTACCGGGGCTTCGATCAAGAGCTTCGCGTTAGCTAACCCCATCAATTAACCTTCCGGCACCGGGCAGGCGTCACACCCTATACGTCCACTTTCGTGTTTGCAGAGTGCTGTGTTTTTAATAAACAGTCGCAGCGGCCTGGTATCTTCGACCGGCATGAGCTTACGGAGCAAGTCCTTCACCCTCACCGGCGCACCTTCTCCCGAAGTTACGGTGCCATTTTGCCTAGTTCCTTCACCCGAGTTCTCTCAAGCGCCTTGGTATTCTCTACCCAACCACCTGTGTCGGTTTGGGGTACGGTTCCTGGTTACCTGAAGCTTAGAAGCTTTTCTTGGAAGCATGGCATCAACCACTTCGTTAACTAAAAGTTAACTCGTCATCAGCTCTCGGCCTTAGAATCCCGGATTTACCTAAGATTCCAGCCTACCACCTTAAACTTGGACAACCAACGCCAAGCTGGCCTAGCCTTCTCCGTCCCTCCATCGCAATAACCAGAAGTACAGGAATATTAACCTGTTTTCCATCGACTACGCTTTTCAGCCTCGCCTTAGGGACCGACTAACCCTGCGTCGATTAACGTTGCGCAGGAAACCTTGGTCTTTCGGCGTGGGTGTTTTTCACACCCATTATCGTTACTCATGTCAGCATTCGCACTTCTGATACCTCCAGCAAGCTTCTCAACTCACCTTCACAGGCTTACAGAACGCTCCTCTACCGCATCATCCGAAGATGATACCCGTAGCTTCGGTGTATGGTTTGAGCCCCGTTACATCTTCCGCGCAGGCCGACTCGACTAGTGAGCTATTACGCTTTCTTTAAAGGGTGGCTGCTTCTAAGCCAACCTCCTAGCTGTCTAAGCCTTCCCACATCGTTTCCCACTTAACCATAACTTTGGGACCTTAGCTGACGGTCTGGGTTGTTTCCCTTTTCACGACGGACGTTAGCACCCGCCGTGTGTCTCCCATGCTCGGCACTTGTAGGTATTCGGAGTTTGCATCGGTTTGGTAAGTCGGGATGACCCCCTAGCCGAAACAGTGCTCTACCCCCTACAGTGATACATGAGGCGCTACCTAAATAGCTTTCGAGGAGAACCAGCTATCTCCGAGCTTGATTAGCCTTTCACTCCGATCCACAGGTCATCCGCTAACTTTTCAACGGTAGTCGGTTCGGTCCTCCAGTTAGTGTTACCCAACCTTCAACCTGCCCATGGATAGATCGCCCGGTTTCGGGTCTATTCCCAGCGACTAGACGCCCTATTAAGACTCGCTTTCGCTACGCCTCCCCTATTCGGTTAAGCTCGCCACTGAAAATAAGTCGCTGACCCATTATACAAAAGGTACGCAGTCACAGAACAAAGTCTGCTCCCACTGCTTGTACGCATACGGTTTCAGGATCTATTTCACTCCCCTCTCCGGGGTTCTTTTCGCCTTTCCCTCACGGTACTAGTTCACTATCGGTCAGTCAGTAGTATTTAGCCTTGGAGGATGGTCCCCCCATATTCAGACAAAGTTTCTCGTGCTCCGTCCTACTCGATTTCATGACTAAGAGATTTTCGCGTACAGGGCTATCACCCACTATGGCCGCACTTTCCAGAGCGTTCCGCTAATCTCAAAGCCACTTAAGGGCTAGTCCCCGTTCGCTCGCCACTACTAAGGGAATCTCGGTTGATTTCTTTTCCTCAGGGTACTTAGATGTTTCAGTTCCCCTGGTTCGCTCCATACACCTATGTATTCAGTGTAAGGTAACCATCTTATGATGGCTGGGTTCCCCCATTCAGACATCTCCGGATCAAAGTCTGTTTGCCGACTCCCCGAAGCTTTTCGCAGGCTACCACGTCTTTCATCGCCTCTGACTGCCAAGGCATCCACCGTATGCGCTTCTTCACTTGACCATATAACCCCAAGCAATCTGGTTATACTGTGAAGACGACATTCGCCGAAAATTCGATTCTTGCTCATAAAGAGCAACTCACAAATTTTACCTTAGCCTGATCCGTTACCAGTGAAAGTAACGCTCAGTCTATCTTTCTATCACATACCCAAATTTTTAAAGAACGATCTAATCAAAGACTAGAAATCAACATTCACCATCATAACAATGGAATGCTCATTTCTAAGCTTTCATAACGTAGAAGCAGTAGTGGTGGAGCCAAACGGGATCGAACCGTTGACCTCCTGCGTGCAAGGCAGGCGCTCTCCCAGCTGAGCTATGGCCCCGTATTTCTACAGGCGTTTCCCACACAAAATTGGTGGGTCTGGGCAGATTCGAACTGCCGACCTCACCCTTATCAGGGGTGCGCTCTAACCAACTGAGCTACAGACCCAATTTCGGGCTGCTTCTTATCGTCTTCTTCAATGAATCAAGCAATTCGTGTGGGAACTTATGGAGCAGCTGATGTCGTCGATTAAGGAGGTGATCCAGCCGCAGGTTCCCCTACGGCTACCTTGTTACGACTTCACCCCAGTCATGAATCACACCGTGGTAACCGTCCTCCCGAAGGTTAGACTAGCTACTTCTGGTGCAACCCACTCCCATGGTGTGACGGGCGGTGTGTACAAGGCCCGGGAACGTATTCACCGCGACATTCTGATTCGCGATTACTAGCGATTCCGACTTCACGCAGTCGAGTTGCAGACTGCGATCCGGACTACGATCGGTTTTCTGGGATTAGCTCCACCTCGCGGCTTGGCAACCCTCTGTACCGACCATTGTAGCACGTGTGTAGCCCAGGCCGTAAGGGCCATGATGACTTGACGTCATCCCCACCTTCCTCCGGTTTGTCACCGGCAGTCTCCTTAGAGTGCCCACCATTACGTGCTGGTAACTAAGGACAAGGGTTGCGCTCGTTACGGGACTTAACCCAACATCTCACGACACGAGCTGACGACAGCCATGCAGCACCTGTCTCAATGTTCCCGAAGGCACCAATCTATCTCTAGAAAGTTCATTGGATGTCAAGGCCTGGTAAGGTTCTTCGCGTTGCTTCGAATTAAACCACATGCTCCACCGCTTGTGCGGGCCCCCGTCAATTCATTTGAGTTTTAACCTTGCGGCCGTACTCCCCAGGCGGTCAACTTAATGCGTTAGCTGCGCCACTAAGAGCTCAAGGCTCCCAACGGCTAGTTGACATCGTTTACGGCGTGGACTACCAGGGTATCTAATCCTGTTTGCTCCCCACGCTTTCGCACCTCAGTGTCAGTATCAGTCCAGGTGGTCGCCTTCGCCACTGGTGTTCCTTCCTATATCTACGCATTTCACCGCTACACAGGAAATTCCACCACCCTCTACCATACTCTAGCTCGTCAGTTTTGAATGCAGTTCCCAGGTTGAGCCCGGGGATTTCACATCCAACTTAACGAACCACCTACGCGCGCTTTACGCCCAGTAATTCCGATTAACGCTTGCACCCTCTGTATTACCGCGGCTGCTGGCACAGAGTTAGCCGGTGCTTATTCTGTCGGTAACGTCAAAACAGCAAAGTATTAATTTACTGCCCTTCCTCCCAACTTAAAGTGCTTTACAATCCGAAGACCTTCTTCACACACGC
This sequence comes from Pseudomonas sp. 32A, assembly GCF_052682255.1. NCBI lineage: Bacteria > Pseudomonadati > Pseudomonadota > Gammaproteobacteria > Pseudomonadales > Pseudomonadaceae > Pseudomonas > Pseudomonas sp. 32A. The sequence continues at coordinate 2,736,253 of NZ_JBQYLY010000001.1, forward strand.
GGCATGGCTGGATCAGGCTTTCGCCCATTGTCCAATATTCCCCACTGCTGCCTCCCGTAGGAGTCTGGACCGTGTCTCAGTTCCAGTGTGACTGATCATCCTCTCAGACCAGTTACGGATCGTCGCCTTGGTGAGCCATTACCCCACCAACTAGCTAATCCGACCTAGGCTCATCTGATAGCGCAAGGCCCGAAGGTCCCCTGCTTTCTCCCGTAGGACGTATGCGGTATTAGCGTCCGTTTCCGAACGTTATCCCCCACTACCAGGCAGATTCCTAGGCATTACTCACCCGTCCGCCGCTCTCAAGAGAAGCAAGCTTCTCTCTACCGCTCGACTTGCATGTGTTAGGCCTGCCGCCAGCGTTCAATCTGAGCCATGATCAAACTCTTCAGTTCAAACATCTTTGGGTTTTTAAGAAACCCTAAACTTGGCTCAGCAATCGTTGGTTACATCTTTGATTTCTCGCGGAGTAACTTGTGATGCTGATAATCTTGTTGACTATCAGTCTGACTCCACAAGCACCCACACGAATTGCTTGATTCAGTTGTTAAAGAGCGGTTGGTTAAGATCTTTCGTCTCAACCGAGGCGCGCATTCTACAGCAGCCCCTGTTGCTGTCAAGCGGTTTTTTTAAGAAGTTTTCAAAGTTTCCTTTGTAACTTCAACCACTTGCGCTTCCGATCTCTCGTTAGCGGGAGGCGAATTCTACAGCGTTACACGCTGCTGTCAACACCTCTTTTTCTCCGCTTTCGACCGAGAAGATCGAACCGTTAATAGAGCTAAACAACACTGCCTTACTAACTCCTTCTGGGCCTCGATGATCTGAAGCAGCTCGCTGTCGAAACCTACATAACCCTTTGTTTACCAAGGAGTTTTCCGTTTCGACTGCGCCGGAAGTGGGGCGAATTATAGACTTCCAGAATCTGCCGTCAACCCTTAATTCAGGATTTCTATCAAATAGACAATTTTGACTAAAAACCGACCAATTCCCCCTCTATAAAGAGGGCCACAGAAGCCCTCTATAGAGAGAAGCTTCAGATGACCCCAGCCTCCCTTAACGCCGACACACTCGCCGGCGTCAAACCGAGCACTTGCTGCAGCACCTGATAAGTATGCTCACCCAATAGAGGAGGCGCACTGCGGTATTCAACAGGCGTCTTGGACAAGCGCATAGGACTAGCCACCTGGGGCACCACCCCCGCCAACGCATGAGGCAACTGCATTGCTAACCCGCGCGCCTTTACCTGAGGATCGGCAAACACCTGTGCCAGGTCATTGATAGGGCCGCATGGCACACCTACTCGCTCCAACTGGGCCACCCATTCAGCAGTGGTCTTGAACACGGTAGCCTGACGAATCAACGGGATCAGCGTCGCCCTATTGGCCACTCGCAGCTTATTAGTGGCAAACCGAGGATCATCCGCCCACTGGGGCTGCCCAGCCACCTCGGCAAACTTACGGAACTGCCCATCGTTACCCACAGTGAGAATGAAGTCGCCATCCGCCGTAGGAAAATCCTGATACGGCACGATATTCGGATGAGCGTTACCCAAACGCTTGGGAGAGACTCCCGTCGTCAGGTAGTTCATCGCCTGATTGGCCAGACAAGCCACCTGTACATCCAGCAGCGCCATATCGATATGCTGACCACCGCCGTCATGATCCCGGTGAGCCATGGCAGCCAGAATCGCGACCGTTGAATAGAGCCCCGTAAGGATATCCGTCAGCGCTACACCCACCTTGACCGGCCCTGCGCCATCTTCACCCTCCGGACGACCAGTCAGACTCATCAGCCCGCCAAGCCCCTGGATCATGAAGTCGTAGCCCGCCCGTGTCGCATAGGGCCCGGTCTGACCAAACCCGGTAATAGAGCAGTAGATCAACTCCGGATTGATCTCCTTGAGCGACTCATAGTCCAACCCATAGGTGGCCAAGCCCCCCACCTTAAAATTCTCGATCAGAATGTCGGACTTTGCCGCCAGGTCACGCACCAGCTTCTGACCTTCCGGCCGCGTGAAGTCGATCGTCACCGACTCCTTATTGCGATTGGCCGACAGGTAATACGCCGCCTCTGTGGTGTTCTCCCCATAGGCATCTTTAAGGAAGGGCGGCCCCCAGGCACGAGTATCGTCGCCGTTGCCGGGCCGCTCGACCTTGATCACTTCAGCGCCAAGGTCCGCCAGTATCTGCCCGGCCCATGGGCCCGCCAGCACTCGCGACAAATCCAGTACCCGCAGGTGCGATAGCGCGCCCATGGTCGTCCTCCTATTAATAGAACGCCTGAATACCGGTTTGCGCGCGCCCCAGGATCAGCGCATGCACGTCGTGGGTGCCCTCATAGGTGTTTACCACCTCAAGGTTGACCAAGTGACGGGCGATGCCGAACTCATCGGAGATGCCATTCCCACCGAGCATGTCACGCGCCATCCGGGCAATGTCGAGGGACTTACCACACGAGTTGCGCTTCATGATCGAGGTGATTTCCACAGCCGCAGTGCCTTCATCCTTCATACGACCCAACCGCAGGCAACCTTGAAGGGCGAGGGTGATCTCAGTCTGCATGTCTGCCAGCTTCTTCTGGATCAACTGGGTAGCCGCCAATGGTCGCCCGAACTGCTGACGATCAAGGGTGTACTGACGCGCGGTATGCCAGCAGAACTCCGCAGCGCCCAGCGCCCCCCACGAGATCCCATAGCGTGCCGAGTTAAGGCAAGTGAACGGTCCTTTCAGGCCACGCACATCCGGGAAGATGTTTTCTTCAGGCACAAACACGTTGTCCATGACGATTTCACCGGTGATCGACGCGCGCAGCCCGACCTTACCGTGAATCGCCGGAGCACTCAGGCCTTTCCAACCCTTCTCCAGAACGAAGCCACGGATGTCGCCAGCGTCGTCCTTACCCCACACCACGAACACATCGGCAATCGGGCTGTTGGTGATCCACATCTTGCTGCCGGTGAGGCTGTAGCCGCCATCCACCTTACGCGCACGAGTAATCATCGCGCCCGGGTCGGAACCATGGTTAGGCTCGGTCAGACCAAAGCAGCCAATCCATTCGCCAGAGGCCAGTTTTGGCAGGTATTTCTGCTTTTGCGCTTCGGTGCCGAACTCATTGATAGGCACCATCACCAGCGAGGACTGCACACTCATCATCGAACGGTAGCCGGAGTCCACACGCTCGACCTCACGTGCGATCAGGCCATAGCTGACGTAGTTCAAGCCGCTGCCACCGTACTGCTCTGGAATCATCGCCCCCAGCAGGCCGGTCTCACCCATCTCGCGGAAGATCGCAGGGTCCGTCTTTTCGTGGCGGAAGGCTTCGAGCACACGCGGCGCCAGCTTGTCCTGAGCGAACCGCTCGGCACTGTCGCGCACCATGCGTTCTTCTTCGGTGAGCTGTGAATCCAGCAGCAGTGGATCGATCCAGTTGAAGCTTGCCTTACCGCCCATGAGTGAGTCCTCGCGAAATAAATCAAAAGTCGTGCATGGAGCCTAGGCCGGGCAGGCGAAGAGGGCAAACGAGGTTTTTGCATAGCCTTGTGCTAATTTCTCACTCCGTAACATCCATAAGCGTTATAGATGCTCTTTACTTGTGAGACTACGGTACATGCGCAGAAAGATTCCCAGCACCACAGCTCTGGTCAGTTTTGAAGCAGCAGCCCGCCACGAGAGCTTTACCAAGGCTGCGCAGGAGCTTTCAATCACCCAAGGCGCAATCTGCCGACAGATCGCCAGCCTCGAGGAATTTTTGAGTGTCGAGCTGTTTCGGCGCTCGCGCCGCGGCGTAAAACTGACAGAAGCCGGGCTTTCCTACAGCCGCCGGGTGGCTACACAGCTGGACGCGGTCGAGCGCGACACCTTGTCGGTCATGGGCCAGCAGGGCACCAACGTTATCGAACTGGCGGTGGTCCCAACGTTCGGCACCCAATGGCTGATCCCGCGCCTCAAGGACTTCCAGCGCCAACACCCCGAAGTCACCGTCAACCTCACCAACCGCACACGACCTTTCCTGTTCGCCGATACGGAGTTTGATGCCGCGATCTACTTTGGCGATGCCGACTGGTCCGGTACCGAATCCCACAAACTGATGGGAGAAAACCCACTCCCAGTGTGCAGCCCTCGCTTGCTGGGTGAGCGCATGCACTTCACCGCGCAGGAGATCGCCGAACTGCCTCTTCTGCAGCAAACCACACGACCCTACGCCTGGCGCCAGTGGTTCAACGCGCAACAGCTGGACATACCCCGCGACATGACAGGGCCGCGTTACGAGCTATTCTCCATGTTGTCCCAGGCAGCCATACACGACATGGGCATTGCACTGATCCCACCGTTCCTTATTCAGAGAGAACTGAGCGAAGGGCACCTGGTGATTGCCAGCCCTCAGAAATTGGCCAGCTCAAAGGCTTACTACCTGATGATTCCCGAGAGGAAAGTCGAATCTGCTTCTCTCCACGCATTCAGAGACTGGCTGATTGATCAGTCACAACGCTATAACCCCAACATTTAAAGGGGAACGGCAATTAACTGACCCTGTAGTCAAATAATAAAAATACCTACATATGTATATATATGTCGCAATTTAGAAGACCGTACCTTTTATCCATAAATAAGCCTTCAGGCCATGTTTATATTGGCCTGTAGCCATAAAGCTCCAGCGATACACAGCCATTCACATCGGTCATTGAAAAAGGCTCTGGCTTCAGCTTAATCCCTTTAACCACCTGTATTTTAAGGCTTTATAACCAAGCGTTGCGACAATCGGTCACGGGGTGACTTGTAGTTAATTTTTCGTCACCCGTCATAATCTCTTGAAGGCCGTAAAGTTCGCCTGCAAAATGCCGCGCCCCGCTGTGTTTCAGCGGGATCGTGCTGATCGGCCGCCCAGATGTGCCTCTTGCGGTGCACTGGCCTTTTTACAAAATCAATGCAAAAAGATCATGCAGGAGATTTGACGTGCACATTGGTGTTCCTCTCGAAACCCAGACCGGTGAAACGCGGGTGGCTGCCACCCCGGAAACCATCAAGAAGCTGATCGGCCAGGGCCACAAGGTCACTGTGCAAAGCGGGGCAGGCATCAATGCCAGTGTCGTCGACAGTGCCTATGAAGCGGCAGGCGCAACCATTGGCAACGCCAGTGATGCATTCGGCGCCGAGTTGATCCTCAAGGTGGTCGCCCCCAATGACAGCGAACTGACGCTGATCAAAAGCGGCGCCGTGCTGGTGGGCATGCTCAATCCGTTCAGCAACGAAACCATTACCCGGCTGGCCGAGCATGGCGTCACGGCCTTTGCTCTTGAGGCCGCGCCGCGTACCTCCCGCGCGCAGAGCCTGGATGTGCTGTCTTCCCAAGCCAACATCGCCGGCTACAAGGCTGTATTGCTCGCCGCCCATCACTACCCGCGCTTTATGCCAATGCTGATGACCGCAGCCGGTACGGTGAAAGCCGCCCGCGTGTTGATTCTCGGCGCAGGCGTAGCGGGACTGCAGGCGATCGCTACTGCAAAACGTCTGGGCGCAGTCATCGAAGCGTCCGACGTGCGTCCGGCCGTAAAGGAACAGATCGAATCCCTGGGCGCCAAGTTCGTCGACGTGCCCTACGAAACCGACGAAGAGCGTGAATGCGCCGTCGGTGTTGGCGGCTACGCACGCCCGATGCCAACAAGCTGGATGCAACGTCAGGCCCTGGCCGTGCATGAGCGCGCCAAGCAGGCCGACATCGTCATCACCACCGCATTGATCCCGGGCCGCAAGGCACCGACCCTGCTCAGCGCCGAGACCGTCGCACAGATGAAGCCAGGATCGGTGGTCATCGACCTCGCCGCAGCCCAAGGCGGTAACTGCCCGCTGACCGTGGCAGACCAGGTGGTCGTGGAAAACGGCGTGACCATCTGCGGCCCGACCAACCTGGCAGGCGCCGTCGCAGCCGACGCCTCAGCGCTGTACGCACGCAACCTGCTGGACTTCCTGAAGCTGGTCTTCACCAAGGAAGGGCAGTTTGAAATCAACCTCGAAGACGACATCGTCGCCGCGTGCCTGATGTGCCGCGACGGCCAAGTCATCCGCAAAAACGCCTAAGCAGGGATTCAGACGATGGAAGAGCTTATCTCCCCCGGTATCTACAACCTGATCATCTTCGTGCTGGCGATTTATGTCGGTTATCACGTGGTCTGGAACGTCACCCCGGCCTTGCATACCCCGCTGATGGCCGTGACCAACGCGATTTCGGCGATCGTGATCGTCGGCGCCATGCTGGCAGCCGCACTCACCGTGACACCGCTGGGCAAGACCATGGGCACCCTGGCCGTAGCCCTCGCGGCGGTCAACGTGTTCGGTGGCTTCCTGGTTACCCGCAGGATGCTTGAGATGTTCAAGAAGAAAGCCCCGAAAGTGAAAGAAGAGGCGCCATCGTCATGAGCATGAATCTGGTCACGACGCTCTACCTGATCGCGTCGATCTGCTTTATCCAGGCCCTCAAGGGCTTGTCACACCCAACCACTTCGCGGCGCGGCAACCTGTTCGGCATGCTCGGCATGGCACTGGCGGTGCTCACCACTGTGGGCCTCATCTATAAGCTCGGCGCCGAGCTGGCGACTGCCGGCATCGGCTACGTCATCGTTGGCCTGCTGGTCGGCGGCACCGCTGGCTCAATCATGGCCAAGCGCGTGGAAATGACCAAGATGCCGGAGCTGGTGGCGTTCATGCACAGCATGATCGGCCTGGCTGCGGTGTTTATTGCGATTGCCGCCGTAGTCGAGCCGCAATCCTTGGGCATCGTCAAACACCTGGGGGATTCGATCCCTGCCGGCAACCGCCTGGAGTTGTTCCTCGGCGCAGCCATCGGCGCAATTACCTTCTCCGGCTCGGTCATCGCCTTCGGCAAGCTGTCGGGCAAGTACAAGTTCCGCCTGTTCCAGGGCGCACCGGTACAGTTCGGCGGTCAGCATAAGCTTAACCTGGTGTTGGGCCTGTTGACGCTGGGCCTGGGCCTGGCCTTCATGTTCACCGGCAACCTCAGCGCCTTCGCCTTGATGCTGGCCCTGGCGTTCGTGCTGGGCGTGCTGATCATCATCCCGATTGGCGGCGCCGATATGCCGGTGGTCGTCTCGATGCTCAACAGCTACTCCGGCTGGGCAGCGGCGGGTATCGGCTTCTCGCTGAACAACTCGATGCTGATCATCGCCGGCTCGCTGGTGGGTTCAAGCGGCGCGATCCTGTCGTACATCATGTGCAAGGCGATGAACCGCTCCTTCTTTAATGTGCTGCTCGGCGGTTTCGGCAATACGGCAGACGCCGCCGGCCCGGCCGGTTCGAAAGAAGCGCGCCCGGTGAAGTCCGGTTCGGCTGACGACGCGACCTTCCTGCTGACCAACGCCGACACCGTGATCATCGTCCCGGGCTACGGCCTGGCGGTAGCACGGGCACAACATGCGCTGAAAGAGCTGACCGAGAAACTGACTCACCGCGGCGTGACCGTGAAGTACGCGATCCACCCGGTTGCCGGGCGCATGCCTGGCCACATGAACGTGCTGCTGGCCGAGGCAGAAGTGCCTTACGACCAGGTGTTCGAGATGGAAGACATCAACTCCGAGTTCGGCCAGGCCGACGTGGTGCTGGTACTTGGCGCCAACGACGTGGTCAACCCGGCCGCCAAGAACGATCCAAAATCGCCCATTGCGGGCATGCCGATCCTCGAAGCGTTCAAGGCCAAGACCATCATCGTCAACAAGCGCTCGATGGCCAGCGGCTATGCCGGCCTGGACAACGAACTGTTCTACCTGGACAAGACCATGATGGTCTTCGGCGATGCCAAGAAGGTCATCGAAGACATGGTCAAGGCCGTCGAATAAACACTGCGCCAGCGCAATACCCAAAACCCTGGCCTTTAGTAGGCTGGGGTTTTTTATTGTGGATAGAAACCGACAAAAGGCTCTAAATCGCTGCCTGGCATTCGACCATGGTAGCGGGACGAAACTTTTTGAAATCACTAGACTGCGCATCTTGCTTCCGTAGCCCGAGATAACAATCCATGTACCGTGATCGTATCCGCTTGCCTTCGTTGTTGAACAAGGTCATGAGCGCGGCTGACGCTGCCGCACTGATCCAGGACGGCATGACCGTCGGCATGAGCGGCTTCACCCGCGCCGGTGAAGCCAAGGCCGTGCCGCACGCCTTGGCCGAACGCGCCAAGACATCACCGCTGAAAATCACTCTGATGACCGGCGCCAGCCTGGGCAACGACCTGGACAAGCAACTGACCGAAGCCGGCGTACTGTCGCGACGCATGCCATTCCAGGTGGACAGCACGCTGCGCAAGGCGATCAACGCCGGCGAAGTGATGTTTATCGACCAGCACCTGTCCGAAACCGTCGAGCAACTGCGCAACAATCAGCTCAAGCTGCCAGACATTGCGGTGATCGAGGCCGTGGCAATCACCGAGCAGGGCCATATTGTTCCGACCACTTCTGTGGGTAACTCCGCCAGTTTCGCGATTTTCGCCAAGCAGGTGATCGTCGAGATCAACATGGCGCATAACCCGAACCTGGAAGGTCTGCACGACATCTATATCCCTAGCTATCGCCCGACCCGTACGCCAATTCCGTTGGTGGCCGTGGACGACCGTATCGGCAGCACCGCGATCCCGATCCCGCCGGAGAAGATCGTCGCCATCGTCATCACTAACCAATCGGACTCGGCCTCCACCGTGACGCCGCCCGACAGCGACACCCAGTCGATCGCCAATCACCTGATCAACTTCCTTAAAGAAGAAGTGGACGCCGGGCGCATGACCAACAAGCTCGGTCCGCTGCAGGCCGGCATCGGCAACATCGCCAACGCGGTGATGTGTGGCCTGATCGAGTCGCCGTTCGAAGACCTGACGATGTATTCGGAAGTTCTGCAGGACTCCACGTTCGACCTGATCGACGCCGGCAAACTCAGCTTCGCCTCCGGTAGCTCGATCACGTTGTCGGAGCGTCGCAACGCCGACGTGTTCGGCAACCTGGAACGCTATAAAGGGAAACTGGTGCTGCGGCCTCAGGAAATCTCCAACCACCCGGAAGTGGTGCGGCGCCTGGGTATCATTGGTATCAACACCGCACTGGAGTTCGACATCTACGGCAACGTCAACTCCACCCATGTCTGCGGCACGCGGATGATGAACGGGATTGGCGGCTCGGGCGACTTTGCGCGTAACGCGCACCTGGCGATCTTTGTCACCAAGTCAATCGCCAAGGCTGGCGCGATTTCCAGCGTGGTGCCGATGGTCAGCCATGTGGATCATACCGAGCATGACGTCGACATCCTCGTGACCGAGGTCGGCCTGGCAGATCTGCGGGGCCTGGCGCCGCGGGAGCGGGCTCGGGTCATCATCGACAACTGCGTGCACCCGGCGTACCGCGATGCCCTGAACACGTACTTCACCCAAGCCTGTGCTCTAGGCGGGCACACCCCGCATATCCTGCGAGAAGCCCTGAGTTGGCACATCAACCTGGAAGAAACCGGGCATATGCTGAAGGCGTGATTGATACAGATTCGGACTGATGCAAACACAGTTTCATCAGTCCGGGTTTCCAAACCCAATTTTTATAAAAAACTGTACTGCTGTACCGGTCATTTCCTACCGTAAAATCCTACTCACACCTCAAAAATCACCTAAAACGCACCATTAAAGTGCTCATAGGTACAGTTGCCCCAATTTCGTACAGTACAGCCTCTATAAACAGTTAACTGGCCCCTCACAATACAGGTGAACTGTATCTAGAGAGTCTTGCGCCGGAGGAGGATCATTGGCATCAGTTAAACCACTACCTAATCCCGCCACAAGCGGAAGGATGTCATCATGGAACGTACACTCAGTTCCGATCTGTTCTTCGAAGAAAAAGCTGTAAACACCCAGGCTTCCCTGCCTCTGCGCGTTCTCGCCAACCTGATGTTGTGGCAGCGCCGCATCTCCAGCCGCCATCAACTGGCTCGTCTGGATTCGCGTTTGCTGGCTGACGCCGGTATCAGCGAAGCACAACGCTACGAAGAGCTGAGCAAGCCGTTCTGGCGCTAATTAGCGTCCGCTGGCCCTGACCCACCGGGTCCACCGCCAGCACTCCGAATTGTTGAAGCAAAACCCGCCCCGGGTAACCGGAGGCGGGTTTTGTGGTTTCTGGGGTTTGGATTTTCAAGGGCGAAAACAGTAGGCTCTCATACAGACAGGTACAGTTGAAAAAACATAACAATTAAGCAGTACAATTAAGCATTGGTGTATCTGTACCGGTAATACCTTCCGGCCCAACATGGTGTTCCAGAACCCCATGAAAGGCGCTCGTCATGACTACCCAAATTCAGCAACGCCCTCTGTTGATACGGCTACTCAAGCGCACGACCGCAGCGCTCGACGGCTGGGGGCAACGTACCCGCACACGCAGGCTGCTGGCTCAACTGGATCCACGGGAATTATCTGACGCGGGAATCAGTCACGGGGACCGAGCATCTGAGCTGTCCAAATCGTTCTGGAGCGAGTAATCAGCTCAGGTGGCTATCCGAACAGATAAACGGCGGCTTAATATCCGGTTACCACGTGGCGAACCCTGTAGAACGGGCGTCTGATGCCCATGGTCCCGCTGCTCACTTAGCGGCTTTGTGCCACCTTTATTCGTTCATCCACAGGAGTCACCCTATGTCCCGTCTTCGCCTGCTGAGCACTGCAGCACTGCTGTCCCTGGCTGCCAATGCCAACGCCTCCAGCCTGATCGTGACCACGGACTCGATCGTCGGCGCACTGAAAGCCACCTCAGATGCGACCTCCGACGCTACATCCTCCCTGCGTGACAACAAAGTCGTACGTGCCGCCCGCGACGACGCCGCCAGCTTTGTGGCCAGCGAAGGTGCCATCCGTGGTGTGAAACTGGAAAGCGCCCTGGCCCAGATCCGCCAACAGGCCCCACAACTGAACATCGCGACAGACGCTCAACTGGCCCAGGCGATCCTGGCCATCTGACCGCAGGCGAGGAAGAAGGGAGCGCCAAGCGCTCCCTGAACCCTCCGCGCTGGCTCTCGCACGGGCATTGCGCTAGCCTTGGCGCTCGTTTTCAGTTGTCGAGTCCCATGGCTTTTTCATACCGCCTGTTGATCGTTCCCGTAATGTTTTGCGCCTGCTGGTCCACGCAAGTTCTGGCCTTTGACCTGTCCACCCAGAGCCTCGTTGTCAGTGCGTACGCCACCAGCAAAGTGACCTCCGCACCGTTCGACCATAAACTGATACTGGCCGCCCAGGATGACGCTGCCGCTTTCATTGCCACTGACGGCCAATGGCGGGGAGCCCGACTGGAATCAGCGCTGGATTATCTGCGCCATGCCCAGCCAAAACTTAACGCCAGTGACCTTGAACTGGCGCAAGCAATTCTCGTCCAATAATCATCTTTGTATTTCGGAGTCTTTCCATGCGTAGCCCGCTGATCGCCGCCGCTCTCGGCCTGCTGTTGTTGGCCGGAGTTGCCCAGGCACAAACCCTGAAGGCCACCAGTAACATCATCGTCCGCGCCTCGGCCCGCACCATTGATTTTACCTCGGATACCACCACGTCCATCCGCGACTCCAAAGTCGTACGCGAAGCCCATGACGATGCCGCCAGCTTCGTCGCCAGCAATGGTGAGATTCGCGGCGCTCAACTGGAAGCCGCCTTCGACACCCTGCGAACCCGCGTGCCGGAAGCCCGCGACGCCAGCGACCAGGTCCTCGCCGAAGCTATCCTCTCTCTGTGAGGCGCATTGCCGCCTGGCTAATGGCCGGCACCTTGCTGCTGGGCGCCAGCGCGGCTCAGGCCGACCTGCAACTACGGCTCAAGACCGATGGCTTGAGCCCGGCCCAACAGCAGGCCAGCCAGGCATTGCTGGATGAAGCGATGCAGGCGTTGCCGCCGCGTTTCATCCAGCAACTGGACCGGACCATCGACGTCGGCTGGACCGACAAGATGCCCGAGAACGCCTACGGCCAGGCCTCGTTGGTGTCCGAACTGGACCTCAACAGCAACCTGTTGGACAGCCTTACCGACGGCAGCGCCGCAACCCAAAAAACCAATCGCCCCCACGGGACCGTGCGCCGGGAAATGCTCGCCACCGTGCTGCATGAACTGACCCACATTTACGACCGCGCCCGCCTGTGGTCCAGCGCCGACCGCAAGCTGATCCAGCGTTGCAGTCGCCAGAACAACATCACTGGCCTGATCGGCCTGCCCGATCAATGCCGTGGCCAGAACGACCGCCGCTTTACCCTCAGCGATGACCCGCGCCTGTTGGACCTCGCCGGGTGGCCGCAATACGTCGGTCGCCGCGGCGAACGTGAACAGAACAACCACCAGGTCGCCCGCAGCCCGGACATCTACGAAACCACCAGCCCGCTGGAGTTCGTCGCGGTCAACATGGAGTACTTCCTCCTCGACCCGAGCTACGCCTGCCGCCGGCCTTCGCTGTACCGCTATTACAAGGAACACTTTGGCTGGGCGCCGCCGGCCAAGGACACCTGCGCCAAAACCTACGCCTTCCTCAACGCCGGCAACGACTTCGCCAAGACGCCACTGGGCCAGGTCGATCCCGAGCGGGTCTATGAAATCGACTACCTGCTGGCCGAAGCCAACCAGAACCTGGTGAGCCGCTGGGGCCACAGCATGTTGCGCCTGGTGATCTGCGCTCCGGGCCGGCCACGCGGCCCGGATTGCCGGCTGGACCTGGACCAGCACCTGGTTCTGTCCTACCGCGCGTTTGTCGGTGACGTACAGCTGTCGAGTTGGGACGGTCTGATCGGCAAGTACCCATCGCGGCTGTTCGTGCTGCCGTTGTCCCAGGTCATCGACGAGTACACCAAGACCGAACTGCGTGGCCTGGCCTCAGTGCCGCTGAAATTGACGCGCCAGGAGATCAACGACACCGTTGAGCACGCCGCCGAAATGCACTGGAGCTATGACGGCAACTACTTCTTCATCTCCAACAACTGCGCAGTCGAAAGCCTGAAACTGTTACGCAGCGGCAGCGCCAACCCGCAACTGACTGGCCTGGACAACATCACGCCGAATGGCCTGCTGGAAGTCCTCAAGGGCCGGGGCCTGGCCGATACCAGCGTGCTGGATGACAAAAAGCGCGCGCTGCGCCTCGGCTATCACTTCGATTCCTTTCGCGAGCGTTACCAGGCGATGTTCGAGGTGCTGAAAAAGCGCCTGCCGATCAAACAGGCCGAGGTGGAAGATTGGTTGTCCCTGAGCGCGGAGGAACGGCGCCCATGGTTTGCCGAGGCGGACCTGCGCGCCAGCGCGGCCTTGCTGTTGCTGGAGCAGGCGAGCTTTCGCAAGCAGCTCATGCTGGCCCAGGATGAAGTCAAACAACGCTACCTCGGCGCCCGGGAGTTGGAGAACGGCGGCATGGAGAAAGCCAACGCGACCTTGCAGCAGATCCTCGCCAACAGCGGCTTCCTCAGTCGCCCGGCAGAGCTGCTGGGCACCAGCGGTTACGGCTTGCCACAGCCCACGGAATCCCAGCGCCTGGAATCGGAAAGCGCCGCGCGCCAGAAGCAATTGCAGTCGCTGACGGGCGATCTGGACAAAGAGGTGAGGGCGCTGCTGGAGCCGTCCCGCGCTGCGGAGATTGCCGCGTGTGAAGCCAACCTCAAGCTGCTGGGCGAGCACTTGCGCGCCTTGCACAAGGCCTCCGGCGGATTCGAGCTGCCCTAGAGCGCCTCTTCATCCTCTTCCGGCAACTGCTCATCCAGATGCAACCACGGCAATCGGCTCTCTACCCAGATGTGCCGATCTGCCGGGGCTCGCTCCGGGTGATCCAGGGTCGCGATGGTCACATCAATACCCTCAGGGCTCAGGCGGGTCGTCAATGCCAGGTGCGCCCCACAGTTCGAACAGAAATACCTCACACACGTCGATGACGATTCGTACTGCGCGGGCGTTCCCGCCACCCAGGCAAATGCGGAGCGGGGCAGGGTGATCCAGGTGGTCACCAACCCTCCACTGACCCGCCGGCAAATCGAACAGTGGCAGTGGGCAATGTCCACCAACGCCCCGCAGAACTCATAGCGCACCCGGCCGCAATGGCAGCCGCCTTGGTGTTGCTCATGCATGCTTTGTCTCCCATATCCTCATTTCATATAGGACCAGTCGTCACTCAACGTAGCCTGTTTCTTAAGCGAAAGCTGGCTGAAAGCTTCCGGGACTAGGATCGCCCACCACTACCGGCAACAGACCGGTTATTAACAACAACAATGGTGATTCCCGATGTCCGCTCGTACCCGCCTGTTTGCCCCAACTCCCCCCGTACGCCTCGTGCTGTTCGTTCTGCGCTGACCCCAACCGGTTCGCCATTCCTTAGCCGCGCTACGCCTGGAGTATTCCTATGCTGACTTTCCTTGGCTTTGCCATGGTCATCACGTTCATGTTCCTGATCATGACCAAGCGCCTGTCCGCGCTGATTGCCCTGATCATCGTGCCGATCCTGTTCGCGCTGTTCGGCGGCTTTGCGCCGAAGATCGGCCCGATGATGCTCGAAGGCATCACCAAGCTCGCGCCGACCGGCGTGATGCTGATGTTCGCCATTCTCTACTTTGCCCTGATGATCGACTCCGGCCTGTTCGACCCGGCCGTGCGCAAGATCCTCAAGCTGGTCAAAGGCGACCCGTTGAAGGTCTCGGTCGGCACCGCCGTACTGGCGTTGGTGGTCTCGCTGGACGGTGACGGCGCCACCACCTACATGATCTGCGTGGCCGCCATGCTGCCGCTGTACAAGCGCATTGGCATGAGCCCGCGGATCATGGCCGGCCTGATCATCCTCGCCGGCGGCGTGATGAACATGACCCCGTGGGGTGGCCCGACTGCCCGTGCGGCCAGTGCGCTGCATGTAGACCCGTCGGACATTTTCGTGCCAATGATCCCGGCGATGCTGGCGGGCGTGGTTGCGATCCTGGTGATTGCCTACCTGTACGGCAAACGCGAACGTGCGCGCCTCGGCGAACTGCACTTGCACGGCGACGAGATCGACCATAGCGAAATCAGCGTTTCGCAGTACCCGGATGCACGCCGTCCGAAACTGATCTGGTTCAACGGCGCCCTCACCCTGGCCCTGATGTGCACCCTGATCGCCGGCCTGCTGCCGCTGCCCGTACTGTTCATGGTGGCGT
This sequence comes from Pseudomonas sp. 32A, assembly GCF_052682255.1. NCBI lineage: Bacteria > Pseudomonadati > Pseudomonadota > Gammaproteobacteria > Pseudomonadales > Pseudomonadaceae > Pseudomonas > Pseudomonas sp. 32A. The sequence goes on from NZ_JBQYLY010000001.1 coordinate 2,751,411, forward strand.
TCAGTATCGCGATGATCGTCAACTATCCATGCCTGCAAATGCAGAAAGACCGCGTCGCCGCCCACGCCGGCAGCGTACTGGCAGTGGTCGGGTTGATCTTCGCCGCCGGGATTTTCACCGGTATTCTGTCCGGTACCGGCATGGTCGACGCCATGTCCAAGAGCCTGCTCGCAGTCATCCCTGACGCCCTCGGCCCTTATCTTGCGGTGATCACGGCACTGGTGAGCATGCCGTTTACCTTCTTCATGTCCAACGATGCCTTCTACTACGGCGTACTGCCGGTACTGGCCGAAGCCGCCAGCCATTACGGCATCACTGCCGTGGAGATGGCCCGCGCCTCGATCGTTGGCCAACCCGTGCACTTGTTGAGCCCACTGGTGCCATCAACCTACTTGTTGGTGGCGCTGGCGGGTATCGAATTTGGCGATCACCAGCGCTTCACCCTCAAGTGGGCGGTGCTGGTGTGCCTGTGCATAATGGTCGCAGCGTTGCTGATGGGGATTTTTCCGCTGTTCAGCACTCTGTAATCGTACAACTCACCGCGCCGGATCTTAAGGCTGGCGCGGTCCAAACTCGTTCAAAGGACTACACATGGAATGGCTGACCAATCCAGAAATCTGGATTGCCTTCTTCACCCTGACTGCCCTCGAAATCGTCCTGGGCATCGATAACATCATCATGATTTCGATCCTGGTCAGCCGCATGCCCAAGCACATGCAGGCCCGCACCCGGATCTTCGGCCTGGCCCTGGCCATGGTCACGCGAATCATGTTGCTGCTGTCGATTACGTGGGTGATGCGCCTCACCGACGACCTGTTCGTGGTGTTCGGCCAAGGCATTTCCGGCCGCGACCTGATCCTGTTCTTTGGTGGGCTGTTCCTGCTCTGGAAAAGCTCCCAGGAGATGTATCACGCGCTGGAAGGCGAAGACGAAACCCACGACGAACCGAAAGGTGCCGGTGGCCAGTTCATCTACACCATCATCCAGATCGCGATCATCGACATCGTGTTCTCGCTGGACTCGGTGATTACCGCCGTTGGTATGGTTTCCCACGTACCGGTGATGGTGGCCGCGATCATCGTCGCGGTACTGGTGATGATGATGGCCGCTGGCACCATCAGCGATTTCATCGACAAACACCCGTCGTTGAAAATGCTGGCGCTGTCGTTCCTGCTGGTGGTGGGTACCGTGCTGATCGCCGAGGCCTTCGACGTGCACGTGCCTAAAGGCTACGTTTACTTCGCCATGGCGTTCTCCCTGGCGGTAGAAGCGGTGAACATCAAGATGCGCACTGCCATCAACAAAAAGAAGAAACAGCAGGACCCTGTGAAACTGCGCAAGGACATTCCGGGTCAATAACCTGGAACTCCTGCAGGAGCGAGCTTGCTCGCGAGAAGATCGCCAAAGATAACGCGCGCAGTCTGATTGAACGCGTTGTCCTGGAGTGCTTCGCGAGCAAGCTCGCTCCTGCAAAGCCCCTTTTTTTCATCTGCAAAAAGCTGATTTCATGACAGTTTTGTTTCAATCCCGACTTTAGCTATGCGATGCTGGCGCCGAGCCCATTCGCCAACTACAGCTTAAGTACAAGACGTAGAAAGGCACGCGGCACTATTCACTGGCTCCGATTGGAGCACGACTCAACACAGGGGGCCCAGCATGCTGACCCTGCTCAATCTGCTTTCCGCGGTAACCCTGCTGATCTGGGGCACGCACATCGTCCGTACCGGCATCCTGCGGGTCTACGGCTCCAACTTGCGCCAGGTTATCGGGCAGAACATGTCCAAGCGGTGGCTGGCGTTTATCGCCGGCATCCTGGTAACGGCCATGGTGCAAAGCAGCAACGCCACGGCGATGCTGGTGACCTCATTTGTCGGCCAGGGCCTGATGGGCCTGATGCCCGCCTTGGCGACTATGCTCGGTGCCGACGTCGGTACCGCGCTGATGGCCCGGGTGCTGACCTTTGACCTGTCATGGCTGTCGCCGCTGCTGATTTTCCTCGGGGTGATTTTCTTCCTGTCGCGCAAACAGACGCGCGCCGGGCAGATGGGCCGTGTCGGAATCGGACTCGGCCTGATTATCCTCGCGTTGCAATTGATCGTCGAAGCCGCAGGCCCGATTACTCACGCGCAGGGCGTTAAAGTCCTGTTCGCCTCGCTGACCGGCGACATCTTGCTCGATGCCCTAGTCGGCGCACTGTTCGCGATGATTTCCTACTCCAGCCTGGCCGCCGTCCTGCTGACCGCGACCCTGGCCGGTGCCGGCGTGATCGGCCTGCACGTGGCCATCGGCCTGGTGATCGGCGCCAACATCGGCAGCGGTGTGCTGGCCTTCCTCAGCACCAGCATGCAGAACGCCGCCGGTCGCCAGGTGGCCCTGGGCAGCCTGCTTTACAAGCTGATCGGCTTGCTGCTGATCATCCCGGTGCTCGACCCGCTGGTCGGTTGGATGGACAACCTGGACTACAGCGCCCAAGGCATGGTGATCACCTTTCACCTGCTCTATAACGTTATCCGTTGCCTGATCCTGCTGCCGACCATTGGCCCAATGTCCCGCTTGTGCGCCTGGTTACTGCCGGAACGCGAAGAGGTCAACGGCCTGGCCAAGCCACGCCACCTGGACCTGGCAGCCCTCGCCACCCCAAGCCTGGCACTGGCCAACGCCGCCCGCGAAACCCTGCGCCTGGGCGACCTGATCGACAACATGCTGACCTCAATGCTGGAAGTGCTGCGGGGCAAGCAGACCGCTATCACTCAGGAAATGCGCAGCCTGAGCGACGATGTCGAGGCGCTCTACAGCGCGATCAAACTCTACCTCGCGCAAATGCCCCGGGAAGACCTCAGCGAGCAAGACAGCCGACGCTGGGCGGAGATCATCGAGCTGTCGATCAACCTGAAGCTGGCCGGCGACCTGATCGAACGCATGCTGCGCAAGGTCCAGCAGCAAAAAACCTCTCAGCGCCGCTCGTTCTCCGAAGTCGGCCTGGAGGAACTGGCCGGCCTGCAATCTCAGTTGATCGCCAACCTGCGCTTGGGCCTGTCGGTGTTCCTCAGCGCCGACCCGGAAAGCGCCCGGCAACTGCTGCGGGAGAAACGTCGTTTTCGCGCCCAGGAGCGTCGCCTGGCCCACGCCCACGTCAGCCGCTTGCAACGTAAAATCGTACAGAGTCTGGAGACCAGTTCCCTGCACCTGGAGCTGATTGCCGACATGAAGCGTCTCAACTCGCTGTTCTGCAGCAGCGCTTATGTGGTGCTGGAAACCACCGACACCGGTGCGCTCTCGGCGGACGATATTGCCGACATCACCCATTCGCCCTGAACGTACGACGGCGAGTGAAGTCAGTTAACAACGGACCTCATTCGCCAGGAAGCCTGTTATGCGTCGCCTGCTATTCGCCTGCCTGCTCATCGGCTCGGCACACACCTTTGCCTTTGACCGCCTGCAAGTCGAGGGCTACACCCTGCCCAACGGCCTGCAATTGCTGCTCAAACCGGGCACTGAGCGCGGCCACGTAGCCATTCGCCTGGTGGTGGGTGTGGGCCTGGATGACTTCAGTTGCGAAGACAAGGAGCTGCCGCACCTGTTGGAACACCTGCTGTTCAGCGGTATCGACGGCGGTGGCGAAGGTGAGCTGGAAGAACGCATGCAAGCCCTCGGCGGTGACTGGAACGCCTACACCAGCAACGCCGACACCACCTTCGTCATCGAGGCTCCGGCGCAAAACCAGCGCAAGGTGCTCGACCTGCTGCTGGCCATCATCACCCGCACCGAACTGACCGACGCCAACATCAACGCCGCCAAACAAGTGGTGGAGCGCGAAGACGGCGGGCACTACTCGCACCTGCAACGCCTGCTGGATCGACAGGACCTCGGCCACAAGGCCAGCAGCCAGCTTGCCGTGGAGCTGGGCCTCAAATGCGCCGAGCGGGCCGAAGTCGAGCACCTGACCCGCGACCAGTTGGAAAAACTGCGCAAGGCCTGGTACGCCCCCAACAACATGACCCTGATCATCGTCGGCGACCTCGACAAGCTGTTACCGGCCTACCTCGAACGCACCTACGGCGCGCTTGACCCGGTTGACCCCAGCGAACATCGGCCATTGCCGGAGATTCAACGCGCCGCTGCCATCCGCCGCGATCTGATCCACGGCTGGGTCGGTGACAACGCCAAACTGCACTGGTTATTCCCCGAGCCGGTGCTGGACGATCAGTACGATGAAACCTTCGACCTGCTCAAGGACTACCTGGACTGGGCGCTGTATCGCCAACTGCGGCTGCAGCATGGTTTGTCCTACGGCCCATGGAGCGAGCGCGAAGTACTGGGCGGCGTCGGCTTCATGAGCCTCAACGCCGACCTTGAGCGCGACGACCTGCCCGAAGCCGAGCAGGTGCTGGAAACTCTCAAGGCCCAACTGCTGCAGGACGGCCTCGACCCCACCACCTTTGCCCGCCTGCAACAAGCCGCCGTTGCCCGCCAGGCCTGGGCCGTTCAAGGCAATAGCGCGTTGGCCGACTATTATTGGAGTGCCTCGGGCGACTACGCCAAAGGGCGCTTCAGTGACCCGGCCAAGCGCATCAAGGCCGTCAGCCTGGCGCAAGCCAACCAGGCGATGCGCGAGTTGTTCAAGCAGAACGGCTACTGGCGCATCGAGAAACCGTTGTTCAGCTACGATTCCCTCAACTGGATCGCCGCCGGTGTGCTGGGGCTGATTGCGATTGTGTTGCTCGGCGTGTGGCGTTATCGCAAAGGGATTACGTAATGAGGCCCCGGGAAAACGGCTAAAACGTTATTCTGTCTGGGATTTTTTCCTACAAAGACTGTGAACTGCCGAATGCCTAACCTGACCCACTACATCCAGCGCATCCTCGAGCTGATGAAGCGCTACCCAGGGGTGATTGCACTCGGCGGCTTCATCTCGGGTGTGGGCAGCTTCATCCTGGTGGATCGCCAGCAAGGCATGGCCAGCTGGATCGCGGTCATCATGCTGGTGAGTTGGTTATGGCTGATGCTCGAAAACAGCCTCACCCAGCTGTTCAGCAAAGTCTTCAAACGGGAGATTCCCGAACCGCTGCTGCGCTACGCCACGCAGATGATCCACCAGGAAAGTCTGTTTTTTGTCCTGCCGTTCTTTTTTGTCACCACCACCTGGAACAGCGGCCAGTCGATTTTTACCGGCCTGCTGGGCGCGGCGGCCCTGGTCTCGATCACCGACCCGCTGTACTACAAGTGGCTGGCGCCCAAGCGCTCGCTGTTTCTGGCACTGCATACCCTGACCCTGTTCGCAGCCCTGCTGACCGCGCTGCCGATCATCCTGCACCTGACCACCGCCGAGAGTTACAAACTGGCCCTCGGTGTGGCTATGGCGCTCTCTATCCCGAGCCTGGCCGTGAGCCTGCCGCTGCGCAGCATCAAAGGCTGGGCGATGCTGCTGGGGGTTACCGCGGCAATTGGTTGCGCCGGCTGGTTCTTGCGCAGTTGGGTGCCGCCCGCCACGCTGTGGATGACCGAAGTGGCCATCAGCACTCAATTGCAGGACCGCACGCCCGGCGATGACCTGAAAGAAGTCAGCGCCGCCCAACTGCGCAGCAGCGGGTTGTATGCCTACACCGCGATCAACGCGCCGCGCGGGCTGGATGAGCGGATCTACCATGTGTGGAAATTCAACGGCAAGGAAGTCGACCGTATCGCCCTGGATATCCATGGCGGGCGCAAGGAAGGTTATCGGGCCTGGACCCACAAGCAGAACTTCCCACCCGACTCGGTGGGACGCTGGCAGGTGCGAGTGCTGACCGAAGATGGTCAGGTGATCGGCGTGCTGCGCTTCAAGGTGACTGACCCTGGTCAGGGCGCTACTACGCCAGACGCGCCAAAGTAGGCAGGATCGTGCTATTACGTAGGAATTCTGGAATAGCCAAACAAGCTCGGAGCTTATGACCAGTAGCACAACGGCCGGTGCAGCCCATCTGGACACGTCCACCCAACCTCCACAGCTGAGGATCACGGGGGATTGGACGCTTGCCCACTATGCCAACCTGAAGAAGCTGTCGGAAAAGCTCGACGGCCAGTACGACGCGGGCGCGCGCATCGACCTTAACGGCCTCGGCGCCCTGGACACGGCCGGCGCCTCGCTGCTGGTGGAGTTGCTCGGCCCCGAGCGTATCGAACAATCCGCCGAACAGACCGACTGCAGCCTCTCTACCGCCGACCGCGCATTGCTCAAAACCGTTTACCGCTCCCTGAACGACTTCTGTGTGCCGGTCAAGGAACCGGAAGAAGCCGCCGGCATCATGTTGCTGGCGCGCATCGGCGGCGCGGTCTACACCGTCTGGCAAGACGGCATGAAACTGCTGGGCTTTATCGGCCTGATCCTCGAAACCTTCGCCCGTGGCGTGTTCCGGCCCAAGCGCTGGCGCGTGACGCCAATGGTTGCGCATATCGAACAAACCGGTCTCGACGCCGCGCCCATTGTGGCCTTGCTGACCTTTCTGGTGGGCGCGGTGGTCGCGTTTCTCGGCGCCACGGTGCTGGCCAGTTTTGGCGCGAGCATTTTTACCGTGGACCTGGTGGCGTTCTCGTTCCTGCGGGAATTCGGCGTGTTGCTCACCGCGATCCTGATGGCCGGCCGCACCGCAAGTGCCTTCACCGCGCAAATCGGCTCGATGAAGGCCAACGAAGAGATCGACGCAATTCGCACCCTGGGGCTCGACCCGATGGAGTTACTGGTGCTGCCCCGCGTGCTGGCATTGCTAGTGGCGCTGCCGATGCTGACGTTCCTGGCGATGATCTCGGGGATTATCGGGGGTGGTGTGGTGTGCGCAGTGGCCCTGGATATTTCACCGGCGATGTTCCTCTCGCTGCTGCAATCGGACATTGGCGTACAGCACTTTATCGTCGGCATGATCAAGGCGCCGATCTTCGCATTCCTGATCGCGGCCATCGGCTGCCTGGAAGGCTTCAAGGTCAGCGGCAGCGCCGAGTCCGTCGGCGCCCACACCACCTCCAGCGTGGTGCAATCGATTTTCGTGGTGATCGTACTGGATGCGGTCGCCGCACTGTTCTTCATGGAGATGGGCTGGTGAGTCGTTTACGCCGCGCGCCCACCGAGGCGGTGATCGAAGTCCGTGGGCTGTGCAACCGCTTTGGCCCGCAAAGCGTGCACGAGAACCTCGACCTGGATTTGTACAAGGGCGAAATCCTCGCCGTAGTCGGTGGCTCCGGCAGCGGCAAGTCGGTGCTGCTGCGCAGCATCATTGGCCTGCGCCAGCCGAGCGAAGGGGAAGTGCGGGTGTTCGGGAAGAACTTGCCGAGCCTCTCGGAGCACGAACGCTCGATGGTGGAACGGCGTTTCGGCGTGCTGTTCCAGAAGGGCGCGCTGTTTTCTTCGCTGACGGTCACCGAAAACGTTGCCTTGCCGCTGATCGAACATGCCGGCCTCAGCCGTGCCGATGCCGAACACCTGGCGGCGGTAAAGCTGGCGCTGGCCGGGTTGCCGCTGTCGGCTGCGGACAAATATCCATCGTCACTCTCCGGCGGCATGATCAAGCGTGCGGCCCTGGCCCGCGCCCTGGCGCTGGACCCGGACATCCTGTTTCTCGACGAACCCACTGCCGGCCTCGATCCGATCGGCGCCGCCGCCTTCGATCAACTGATCCTGACCCTGCGTGATGCGTTGGGCTTGAGCGTGTTCCTGGTCACCCACGACCTCGACACGCTGTACACCATCACCGACCGCGTGGCGGTACTGGCGCAGAAAAAGGTACTGGTGGCAGATGCCATCGATGTCGTCTCGGAAACCGACGACGCCTGGATTCACGAATACTTCCATGGCCCACGGGGCCGCGCGGCACTGGATGCCGCTCAACTGCTCAACGAGGTATGACATGGAAACCCGAGCCCATCATGTGATGATCGGTCTGTTCAGCGTGATCGTCGTGGTCGGCGCCATGCTGTTTGGCCTGTGGCTGGCCAAATCCAGCGTCGACAGCGCCTTTCAGGATTACGAAGTGATCTTCAACGAGGCGGTCAGTGGTTTGTCCCAAGGCAGCGCCGTGCAGTACAGCGGGATCAAGGTGGGCGACGTCACCAGCCTGCGCCTCGACCCGAAAGACCCGCGCCGGGTGTTGGCGCGCATCCGTCTGGCCGGGCAAACACCGATCAAGGAAGACACCCAGGCCAAGCTGGCCCTGACCGGCATCACCGGCACCTCGATCATCCAGCTCAGCGGCGGCACGCCCCAAAGCCCGGAACTCAAGGGCAAGGACGGCGAGTTGCCGCAAATCATCGCCTCACCGTCACCTATCGCTCGCCTGCTGAACAACAGCAATGACCTGATGACCAGCATCAACTTGCTGCTGCACAACGCCAACCACATGTTCTCCCGGGAGAACGTCGAGCGCCTCAGCAATACCCTGGTCAACCTGCAACAGACCACCGGCGCGATTGCCGACCAACGCGGCGACATCAAGGTAGTGATGCAGCAATTGATGCAGGTGAGCAAACAGGCCAGCGCCACCCTGGAGCAAACCACCGCACTGATGCGCAACGCCAACGGTTTACTCAATGATCAGGGCAAGCAGGTGTTCGGCAGTGCTGAAAAGGCCATGCAGTCCCTTCAACAAAGCACCGCCACCCTCGACACCTTGCTGACCAACAACAAGGACTCCCTCAACAGCGGCATGCAGGGTCTCAACGAACTGGCACCTGCGGTGCGCGAGTTGCGGGAGACCCTGGGCTCGTTGCGCGCCATTTCCCGCCGCCTGGAAGCCAACCCCAGCGGTTACCTGCTGGGCAGCGACAAGAACAAGGAGTTCACGCCATGAAGCGTGCTTACCAAGTGATCGCCCCCGTTGCCCTGGCATTGGTCAGTGCGTGTTCGATCTTACCCAAGGCGGACCCTTCGGACGTGTACCGGCTGCCCTCGGCGCAGACCACCGCGCAGGCCAGCCCTGTGGCCTGGTCGCTGCGCGTGGCCAAGCCGCAGACCAGCGAATTCCTCGACAGCCCGCGGATTGCCGTAGTGCCTAACGGTGACCTGATCAGCAGCTACGCGAATTCCCGCTGGAGCGATCCGGCGCCAGTGCTGTTGCGTAACCGGTTGCTGGACGGGTTCCAGCGGGACGGGCGGGTGACGTTGCTCAGTACCGACGAGACCAATCTGCAGGCGGACTTTGAGCTGGGCGGGCAGTTGCAGGCGTTTCAGAGTGAGTATCGCGGCAGTGCGGTTGAGGTGGTGATACGCCTGGATGCGCGGCTGGTGCGCGGCAGTGATCAGCGGATTATTGCCAGCAAGCGGTTTGAGGTGAGGCAGCCGGTGGGGGATACCAAGGTGCCGGCGGTGGTGGCCGGGTTTGGTCAGGCTGGGGATGCGTTGAACAAGCAGGTGGTGGATTGGGTTGTGAGCCAGGGCAATTCCGCACCGAGAAGATAGCCCACCAATGTAGGAGCGAGCTTGCTCGCGAAAATCGTCAACGATAACGCGGGGAACCTGATACCCCGCGTCGCTCTCAGGCTTTTCGCGAGCAAGCTCGCTCCTACAGGGATAGCGATTTAGCCGAAGAACCAGTAGCACACCGCAATCGCCGCCACGACGCCAGCAAACTCCGCCAACAACGCACACCCCACCGCATGCCGCGCCCGCTGGATTCCCACCGAGCCAAAGTACACCGCCAACACATAAAACGTGGTCTCGGTACTGCCCTGAATCGTCGCTGCCACCAGCGCAGGGAAGCTGTCCACGCCCTGGGTCTGCATCGTCTCAATCAGCATCGCCCGCGCCGCGCTGCCGGAGAACGGCTTGACCATCGCCGTCGGCAACGCATCAACAAAGCGTGTATCCATGCCGGTCCAGGCCACCAGATGGCGAATCCCTTCCAGGCCGAAATCCAGCGCGCCAGACGCCCGCAACACGCCTACCGCGCAAAGCATCGCCACCAGGTACGGCAGCAGGTTCTTGGCCACGTCGAAGCCTTCTTTGGCCCCTTCGACAAACGCCTCGTAGACCTTGACCTTGCGCAGCGCGCCGATCACCAGGAACAACATGATCAGCCCGAACAGCGTCAGGTTGCCGAGGATCGAGGACAGCCCCGCCAGCGCAGTGGCTGAGAGCGTCGCCAGCAAGGCCATGAAGCCACCCAGTACCAACGCCCCCGGAATCAGGTACGCGAGCACCACCGGGTCCCACAGCCGCAGGCGTTGCATCACCGCCACCGACAGCAGGCCCACCAGCGTCGAGGCACTGGTGGCCAGCAGGATCGGCAGGAATACCAGCGTCGGGTCCGGCGCACCTTGCTGGGCGCGGTACATGAAGATGGTGACCGGCAGCAGGGTCAGGGAAGATGCGTTGAGCACCAGGAACAGGATTTGCGCGTTACTGGCGGTGTTGGGAATAGGGTTGAGTTCTTGCAGCGCCTTCATGGCCTTGAGGCCGATAGGCGTGGCCGCATTGTCGAGGCCCAGGCCGTTGGCGGCGAAGTTGAGGGTGATCAAGCCGATGGCCGGGTGGCCGGCGGGCACCTCCGGCATCAGGCGACGGAACAGTGGCCCCAGGGCCTTGGCCAGCCAATCGACGATCCCGGCTTTCTCGGCGATGCGCAGGAAGCCCAGCCACAAGGTCAGCGTGCCGAACAGCAACACCATGACCTCGACTGACAGCTTGGCCATGGCGAATATGCTTTCCACCATCGCCGCAAAGATGCCGGCGTTACCGCCTATCAGCCATTGCGCCAGCGCGGACACCATCGCCACGATAAAAAAGCCAAGCCACAGGCCATTGAGCATCAGTTGAATCCCCCGAAAGATGGGGCGAATGATAGCGGGGCTGGCAGAAACGACAAACCCCGGAATTTTCCGGGGTTTGTGTAGGAGCCAACTCTGGCGATCAGCCGCGAGTGGTCTCGCCGGCCGGCATCACTTGCTTGGTACGCCAGTGCGGCAGGGAGTTCCAGTAACGCTCGCCCTTGGCGTCGTCGTACATGCCTTCCCAGCGGGAGATGACGAGTACGGCCAGGGCGTTGCCGATCACGTTCAGTGCAGTACGCGCCATGTCCATGATGCGGTCGACACCGGCGATGAACGCCAGGCCTTCCAGCGGAATACCCACGCTGCCCAGGGTCGCCAGCAGTACCACGAACGACACACCCGGTACGCCGGCGATGCCTTTGGAGGTGACCATCAGGGTCAGCACCAGCATCAGTTGCTGGCCAATCGACAGGTCGATGCCATACAGCTGGGCGATAAAGATCGCCGCGATGCTCTGGTACAGGGTCGAACCGTCGAGGTTGAACGAGTAGCCGGTCGGCACCACAAAGCTGCAGATCGCTTTCGGCGCGCCGTAGGCTTCCATCTTCTCGATCACACGTGGCAGCACGGTTTCGGAACTGGCAGTGGAGTAGGCCAGCACCAGCTCATCCTTGAAGATGCGCATCAACTTGATCACCGAGAAGCCGAACAGACGGGCGATCAGGCCGAGGACCACAAAGGCGAAGAACAGGATGGCGACGTAAACCAGAATCACCAGCTTGGCCAGCGGCAGCAGCGAGGCGAAACCGAAGTTGGCGACGGTCACCGCGATCAGGGCAAATACACCAATCGGGGCGTATTTCATGATCATGTGGGTGACTTTGAACATGCTCTCGGACACGCCCTGGAACATGGTGACCAGGGGCTCGCGCAGTTCAGGCTTGAGGCTCGACAAGCCGAGGCCGAACAACACCGAGAAGAAGATGATCGGCAGCATGTCGCCACGGGCGACGGCGGCGAAGATGTTCGACGGGATCAGGTTGAGGATCGTCTCGATGAACGCGTGCTCGTGCTGGACCTCAGCGGCAGTGGCCGTGTATTTGGAGATGTCGACGGTACCCAGGGTACTCATGTCGATGCCGGTACCCGGATGGAACAGGTTGGCCAGCAGCAGGCCGACCACAATAGCAATGGTGGTGACTACTTCGAAGTAAAGGATGGTTTTCACGCCGATCCGACCGAGCTTTTTCGCATCCCCAACACCGGCGATTCCGACAATCAGCGACGAAATCACGATCGGGATAACGATCATCTTGATCAGGCGGATAAAGATATCGCCAGCGGGCTGCAACACGTTGCTGATCCACCAGGCCTTTTCAGCACTGAAATGGTTAAGCACCGCACCGATTGCAATCCCCAGCACCAGACCGATGAGGATCTGCCAGGCGAGGCTTAGCTTTGCCTTCTTCATGTCATTACCCTTACTTCAAGTGGACTCAGGCAGATGCGCCAGCAGCTGGAACGCTCGGAAGCGAAAAAGGTGTGTGCATCTGCCCCCGTAGAAGGTCACCGCAGTTGGCCGATATGGCTCACTGGCAGGCGAAAAAAGGCGCAACTATTCCGATGCAAGGAGGCGACGTCTAATGCCGTAAACGCCTACCCTATGCCGAATCGGCATGAGTTTTTTTGAGTTTTTCTGTCTGAACGGTCAGTTCGAATGTGACATTTCGGCAGGCATAAATGCCGCGAACCGGCCATTTCAGGCTCGCGCAGGTTTTTTGAGAATCTACGGCTGCTGCTGAAAACTGCTGAAAATTCCTACGCATACCATCGAAAACTTTGTCTGGCAGGAGACAAACTTTCTCGATAGATGGTCACACGGAAACACCAGGAAATGGTTGAGGCGAAGCAAAAAGGGAAATTGCCGCTATGGGCGGTATGACAGAAGCGGGCATAAGAGCCGCAAGCCCGTCGCAAGTTCCACAAACCATCGGCTTGGGAACTTGCGTCGCAGCTTTTCACCTGACCCGGCCCTTGCGCAGGCACTCCCTGTACCCGTAGGTCACGCCGATCCGAACGATCAGAGCAACCCGACCCCTTGGTCATGCACCGCCCTTGTCGGGCGCTGCAAACAGAAAGAAGCATGGCGCTTCTTTCTATGGACGATAGGCCGATAGACGACAGGGTCGTCAGACCGAACCTAGTACCAATTCGGATCTTTCTTGAGCTGTTCCATCAACAGCTTCTGCATGCCTTCATCAGGCTTGCCAAGAAAGCGGTAGTCGGCGTGCCGCGTTGGCGATTTGTCCGCAGGCAAGCCCGCAGGAACTTCCACCAACATGGCGTACGCATCTTCTTTGTCGAAGCTGAAAGCGACGATCAGGCGCTTGTTAAGGCACGTATCTGCGGTTTCACACAGCGGCCCTACCAAGTACTTGTCACCGTCCTCTTCAACGGCATTCATTTGTTCAGCGCTGCCCGACAGGTTCATCACCCATTCCGGCAGACGCTCTTCCTTCTTGACCACGCTCTGCCAGGTTTCGCGGTATTGCGGGTCCGCGCTCAGCAGTTCGTTGGCCCGAGTCTGGCCGTCATTGGCAGCCAGCGCCAGGCCGCTGCCGCCCAACAACAGGGCGGCAGTCAGGGCTTTAAGGGACGAATTGAACATGCTTAGCCTCGGCCACGACGGCCAAAGAAGAAGGAAGCGATGAACATCACCAGGAAGACCACAAACAGAATCTTGGCGATACCCGTGGCGGTGCCCGCGATACCACCGAAGCCCAGGACTGCAGCCACAATGGCGATGATCAGAAATGTGATTGCCCAACTCAACATGGTGATTCTCCTTACGCTTCTTTTAGGGGTAACAGCGGTGATGCGTGCGGTCGCTTGATTCAAGGACCGTGTATTGCCTAGAACACCCAGCGTTCCTGATAAGGCAGGTCGCCGAGGGTGGAGTCTTGTTCAACCGCCGTCAGTTGCGGGGTTGTCACGTCGGCGGTGGTGCTGCCGACGGAACGGAAATGGGTCTGGGTCATCATCGGACGTTCAAAATGCGCGACTTGCTGGTGACTCTGCTGCCAATGCGCCAATTGCTGACCGCCGATCAAAGTCACCAACAGGGCCAGGCTGGCAAACAGCCCCTGTTGCAGACGCAGTGGCGATACACGCAATTGAGTGAGGCTTTGGCGAGTCATGCTGTGTCTCTCCCGCATTCTGATCTGATTATTCGTTGGTGACGCTCGTATGAGGTGTATTGCAGCCTGCGTGCCAGTTTTTTAACAAAATAAAACTCAATAAAATCAAATAGTTAAAAACAAAAGCGCTTTGACACCACGAGCATCCTGCACGATGCCCCTATCCTTACCGTGCGAAATGCACGATGGTCACTGGTCGGATCAGGGGATAGGAAAGCAACGTTCGACTGCCGAAGTGGCTACAGGGAGGTAAAAACGCCACGAATCGGCGTCTCTGTAAGAAGAAGCGCAGATAGCTGCGCGATGACGGCTTTAATCAATCAGAATAAACCATGCAACTTGCCCGATTATTCCGGGACTAAACAACATCATTCATTCTTAGTGGGAGCGCGGGACAGATGGAATCAGCCAAGGAACTTCAAGGCCGCATTCTTTTAGTGGATGACGAATCCGCGATCCTTCGCACCTTCCGATACTGCCTGGAAGATGAAGGCTACACCGTAGCCACCGCCAACAGCGCCGCCCAAGCCGATGCCCTGTTGCAACGCCAGGTGTTTGACCTGTGCTTCCTTGACCTGCGCTTGGGCGAAGACAACGGCCTCGACGTATTGGCGCAAATGCGCGTCCAGGCGCCATGGATGCGGGTGGTGATCGTCACCGCCCATTCGGCTGTCGACACTGCAGTAGACGCGATTCAGGCCGGCGCGGCCGACTACCTGGTTAAACCTTGCAGCCCCGACCAATTGCGCCTGGCCACGGCCAAACAGTTGGAAGTACGCCAGCTCTCGGCGCGCCTGGAAGCCCTGGAAGGCGCAGTGCGCCAGCCCAAGGACGGTCTGGACTCCCACAGCCCGGCAATGATGGTGGTGCTGGAAACCGCACGCCAAGTGGCAGGCACTGATGCCAACATCCTGATTCTCGGCGAGTCCGGCACCGGTAAAGGTGAGCTGGCCCGAGCGATACACGGCTGGAGCAAGCGGGCAAAAAAATCCTGCGTCACCATCAACTGCCCGTCGCTGACGGCGGAGCTGATGGAAAGCGAGCTGTTCGGCCATAGCCGTGGTGCGTTTACGGGCGCCAGTGAAAGCACCCTGGGTCGCGTCAACCAGGCAGATGGCGGTACGCTGTTTCTCGACGAGATCGGCGACTTTCCGCTGACCTTGCAACCCAAGTTGCTGCGTTTTATCCAGGACAAGGAATACGAGCGCGTCGGCGATCCGGTGACTCGTCGCGCCGACGTGCGAATTCTCGCCGCTACCAACCTGAACCTGGAAGACATGGTCCGCGACGGCCGTTTCCGCGAAGACCTGCTGTATCGCCTGAATGTCATCACCTTGCACCTGCCGCCCCTGCGCGAACGCAGCGAAGATATCCTGACCCTGGCCGACCGCTTCCTGGCGCGCTTCGTGAAGGAATATGCGCGGCCTGCCCGCGGATTCAGCGATGAAGCCCGCGAGGCGCTGCTCAACTACCGCTGGCCGGGGAACATTCGCGAGCTGCGCAACGTGGTCGAGCGCGCGAGCATCATCTGCCCACAGGAAAAGGTTGAGATCAGCCACCTCGGCATGGCCGAACAGCCAACCAACAACGCCCCGCGTATTGGTGCGGCGTTGAGCCTGGATGAACTGGAGAAGGCCCATATCGGCGCCGTGCTGGCCACCAGTGACACCCTGGACCAGGCGGCACGAACCCTCGGCATTGATGCGTCAACGCTGTACCGCAAACGCAAACAATACAACCTGTGAGCTGTACCCTATGAAGCTTGCGATGAAGCTGCGCACTCGGCTGTTCCTGAGCATCTCCGCGCTGATCACCGTTGCCCTGCTGGGATTGCTGCTGGGCCTGGTGAGTGTCATGCAAATGGCCAAGACCCAGGAATCGCTGATTCGCAGCAACTTCATCACCCTGGACCTGGGCCTCAAGCTGCGGCAGACCCTCGGCGACCAGCTGATGATCATGCTCAACGAGCAACCAAATACCGCTGCGCTGGAAGATTCCAAGCAACGTTATTTCGCGCTGCTGCAGCAAGGCATCGAACACGAAAAAAAGGATGCGGCAACCAGCGGTTTCACCCAGGCCAAGACCGATTACCTGAGCTTTCTCGAGGCATTCGATCAAAAGGAGAATGCTCCGGCGCAGTTGCGTAACAACGACGAGTTGACCAAGCGTTTCAACATCTTGCGCAACGGCCTCATCGCCGAGCACAAGAAGGCCCTGGATAACATCAACGACACCGAACACAAGTCCCGTGAGCGCGCGCTGTTGATCGCCGGCTTGCTGGGTTTGGTCGGGCTGGCGGTGCTGATCATTGGCTTCGTCACTGCCCACGGGATCGCCCGGCGCTTTGGCGGGCCGATCGAAGCGCTGGCCAAGGCCGCCGACAAGATCGGCCAGGGCAACTTCGAAGTCACGCTGCCCATTTCGTCAGCCGCCGAGATGAACTTGCTGACCCGACGCTTCGGCATCATGGCCGAGGCGTTGCGCCAGCATCAGGCAACCAATGTCGACGAGCTGCTCGCCGGGCAGCAACGCCTGCAGGCGGTGCTCGACAGCATCGACGACGGCCTGCTGATGATCGACCGCCAAGGTCGCCTGGAACACCTTAACCCGGTGGCGCAGCGCCAACTGGGCTGGGACGAAAACCGCCTGGGCCAAGGCCTTGGCGAAGCACTGGTGCGCCCCGAACTGGATGAACAGCTGCATCTGGTGCTGCGCGGCGGCAACCTCGAACGCGCACCCGAAGACCTGGAAGTGGAGGTTGAGGGTGAGCTACGCCTGCTGACGTACAGCCTGACGCCGGTGAGCCATACCCAGGGGCACATTCTGGGCGCGGTCATGGTGCTGCATGACGTTACCGAACAACGCGCCTTTGAACGGGTGCGCAGTGAGTTCGTGTTGCGCGCGTCTCATGAATTACGCACGCCAGTCACGGGCATGCACATGGCATTCGGATTGTTCCGGGAACGGGCGAAGTTTCCTGCGGAATCCCGCGAAGCGGACCTGCTGGATACGGTCAATGAGGAAATGCAGCGCCTGATGCAGTTGATCAACGACTTGCTCAACTTCTCGCGCTATCAGAATGGCTTGCAGAAACTTACCCTTGGCCCGTGCGATATCAGCGACCTGCTGGAACATGCCCGCGCGCGTTTCGCGGAGCAGGCGAATGCGCAGAACATCGAGCTGCTGGTTGAGGAGCAATCCCCGCTGCCAAGGTTGCATGCTGATCGAGCGCAGCTGGAGCGGGTGCTCGACAACCTTTTAGGCAATGCCCTGCGGCACACGGCCGACGGTGGGCAGATCCGCTTGCAGGCGCGTCGTCATGGCGAACGGGTGATTGTCAGCGTCGAGGACAACGGTGAAGGCATTGCCTACGGCCAACAGGGACGAATCTTCGAACCGTTTGTGCAGGTAGGCCGCAAGAAAGGCGGCGCCGGGCTGGGCCTGGCACTGTGCAAGGAGATCGTGCAATTGCACGGTGGCCGGATGGGGGTTTATTCACGGCCAGGGCAGGGAACGCAGTTCTATATGGCGCTGCCCCTGTAGGATCACGCGCCAACCGTTATTGGTGATTCAACGCCCGCAGGATCGCGGCACTCTCGGCATCCGGCGTCCCATCAAACAGCGACGCCCGGAAATGCATCTGGAATGCGGCCACCACATGCCGCGTTGCCACATCCAGCTCGCCCGTCTGCGGCGTCGGATAGCCCAGCTTCGCCAACTCTTCCTGGAACCAGGTGATGCTCGGCAACTCGGCTGCGTACTGCACCTGGTAACGGGCAACCGCCTTGGCGTCCGGCCATATGCCCAGGCCTTCATCCGCCAGGCGTTTCCAGGGGAACAGCGGCCCCGGGTCCAGTTTGCGCAGCGGGGCGATGTCGCTATGACCGATGATGTTTCGCGGGTCGATGCCGTTGCGCTTGCTGATGTCCTTGAGGAGCACCACCAGCGACTGCACCTGCGCTTCGGAGTACGGATACCACACGCGGCCCGTCGACAGGTCTCGATAGCCCGGGTTCACAATCTCGATCCCGATGGAACTGGAGTTGAGCCAGGTGCGGCCCATCCATTCACTTTCTCCGGCATGCCAGGCGCGTTGGCTTTCATCCACGAGCTTATAGATGGTGGCCGAGGCGTCATCACCGATCAGGTAATGACTGCTGACCTGACCATGGGTCAACAGCGCCAGGGAACGCTCCAGGGACGCCGAGGTGTAGTGCACGATGACGAACTGAACACGATTGTCGTGGTTCACCGACGGATGGCTGGTGTCCAGACGAGGGCCACTCGCGCAGCCGGCGAGCAGGAGAAACAGAAAAGCGGAGCACAGAAATTTCATGGCAGCAGACAATACGCTTAAGACGATAATGCAACAGTGTAACGTACCGTTTGCTGCCCGGCGGCCAAATGCGAAGTTTTAAACAAAATGGAACATTTTCAGGCCGCCTGCACCTGGTTGCGTCCGGCAGCCTTGGCACGGTAAAGCGCCTCGTCAGCGCGTTTTAGCGCCAGGTCACTGCGCTCTGCCGGCTGAAACTGCGCCATGCCCATGGAAACCGTGATGGTCACCGGCTCGCCCTTGAAGTGAAACGGGCAGGCTTCAATGGCTGCGCGCAGGGTCTCACCCACGGCCAAGGCATCGGACAGTGATGAGTTGGGCATCAGCAACACAAACTCTTCACCGCCAAAGCGTGCGATGAAGTCGTTGGGCCGCAAGCGTTTTCGCAGCACCGTGGCGATGATCTTCAGCACCTTGTCGCCCGCCAGATGGCCATAGCCGTCATTGATGCGCTTGAAGTGATCCAGGTCCAGCATCGCCAATGACAGGCTGTTGCCGTGCTGGTGCCAGGCGTTGACCTCTTGCTCCAGGCGCTCGGTCCAGGCGGCACGGTTGGGCAAGCCGGTGAGCGGGTCGATCAAGGCTTTTTGGCGCTGAACCTCCAAATGCTCTCGGTAGCCCTGAGCCTCTTGCTCCATATTGGCGACTCGTTCGGCGAGGCTTTTGAGGCGTGCAGCCACTTCCTGCTCGCGCTGGTCACGCTGGTGCTGGTGTTGGTCCATGGTGCCCAGCAGCCCTTCGAGATGGCTCTCCAGCACGTGCTTGAGGCTGTCCAGATCCGCGGCATCCTGGACGCTGGTTTGCAAACCATCCACCTGTTCGCGGATCTGCGTATCCAGTTCTCTGGCGGCCGAGCGACTGTCGGCGTGACCGTCGGTGGCGACCTGCAGATGCCCCTGAAATGCCTCGAGACGCTCGTTGAGTTGCTTGAGGTAGGCTTCAAACTCGTGCTGGCCGCTGTCGGTGATCGCCAGCATCAACACCGCAAGGTCATCGAGGATCGGCAGCAGTTCATACCAGTTCAATCCGTGAGCCAGGCGCTCACGCATGGCTTCGGCCTGGGGCCTATGACGCTCGGGCAGCGACAGGTCCTCCAGCAAGCCGAGCAGGGTGTCTTCAATGTGTTTGGCCACCGAACTGTAAGACGGCTCGGGGGTGTCGGGCAGGGCGTAGGTCTGATCCGCTTGCAGCTCGTCGGGGTTCAGCTCTGGCGACTCTTCGGGCTCGTCGGACATGACCGGTGGCAAGGAGAGACTGCCGATTTCCGTGCGCTCCGGCTCACGGGCCTGAACCTCTGGTGCCTCGACCATGGCGGCAAGAGCACTCTCGAGCGCTGGCTCAACTTCCGGCTCAAGCGGTTGTTCGGGCTCCAATGGTTCGATAATCGCAGTAGATGCCTCGATGACGGGCGCTTTGGCCACGACGGCGGGTGCCACTGGCGCTGCTTCGCTGACAACCTCGACAGGCTTTATTTGCGGTACGGGCTCAGGGGACGACTCGACGGGGGCCGTGACCTTTGGCTGCGGTGCAAAAGCCTGCAGCGCCTGAGTCAGCTCCGCCGATTGCGCCGGCGCTTCAACTTCATCCACCGGCTTTAATGCAGCTGGCGCCTGAACAGCCGGACGGGATGGTGCGGGTAGCTCGACCTCCGGGGCTTCGGCCGCGGTATCTTTGGCGCCAAACAGACGCTGCAACAGCCCCGGGCTCGAGCGGTTGGTTTCGCCCTCCGGCTCCAGGTTACTCAAGGCCTGCCCCTGGAGGCCGCTCAGTTCACTCAGCAACAGCGGGATCTCCCGCGCCTGGCCGACCCGACCATCCAGCTGTTTGGCGAACGCCTTCAGCGGGCGACTCACCTCACGCGGCAAGGGCAATTTCTGCAACTGGGTGACCAAGGCCGTCAACGCACTGCCGATCTGGTCAACCCGGGTTTCGCGGCGCTGCTCCGAATCCAGCACGGCCTTTTCCAGGCGCGGCAACAATGCGGCGAGGGCGGCGTCCATGTCGTCGGTGCGCACTACATCGCGCATTTCCTTCATGCATTGGTCAACCGCACGATCAGTTCCTTCTGCCGCCAGGGTGCTGCGCACCAGCCCCCGGCGCAGCAGGTCGAGGCGGGCGGCCCAGCGGCGCTCGAGCTTTTCTTGTTGCTCGACACTTTTAAGGTATTTTTCTTTCCAACGCTGGGCGTCGTCGCTCATGCAAGGGGTCCGCGAGGGCCGGGGCTCAACGCGGGCAATGCATCAGCCGTGAGCGAACCCGGCAGACGAATCTCTACCGCGACGGGCAGGTGATCGGAGATGGGCTGCGCCAGTACCTGCACACTTTCGAGTGTCAGGGTCGGGCTGAGCAGGATGTGATCAAGACAACGTTGCGGTCGCCAGCTGGGAAAGGTGGCTTCGACTTGCGGCGCCAGCAACCCAAGGTCGCGCAACGGGGAATTCTGTAGCAGGTCTGTAGCGTGGGTGTTCATGTCCCCCATCAGCACCTGGTGTTTGTAGTTGCCAATCAACTCGCGGATGTAGGCCAACTGCAGGGTGCGGGTTCGTGCCCCCAACGCGAGGTGCATCATCACCACGACCAACGCTTCCGGCCCTTCGCCGAACCGAACGAGAATCGCCCCGCGGCCTTTTGGACCGGGTAACGGGTGATCCTCGATCGCCCACGGCTTCAGGCGGCTGAGCACACCATTGCTGTGCTGGCCGAGTTTGCCGAGGTTGCGATTGAGTTGTTGATACCAGTAGGGAAAGGCACCGAGCTGGGCAAGGTGCTCGACCTGGTTGATGTAGCCCGAGCGCAGGCTGCCACCGTCGGCCTCCTGCAGGGCTACCAGGTCGAAATCGCCCAACAGGGCGCCGATCTTCTGCAGATTACCGGCACGCCCATTGTGGGGCAGCAGGTGCTGCCAGCCACGGGTCAGGTAGTGCCGGTATTTCTCGGTGCTGATGCCCACCTGGATATTGAAACTGAGCAGACGCAGCCGACTGTCTGCCGGCAGGCCCGTGGATTCAAGATGGTGCTCGTTGACCTTCGGGTCATGCAGGCCAACGACACGTTCAGTACCCCAGCGACGCATGACGGGCCCCTTACTTGGCTGCGCGCTCTTTGGCGATCAACTGGTCAGCCACGTTCAGCGCTTCCTTTTCGCCGCCGGCACTGCCGATGTCGAAACGGTATTTGCCGTCGACGATCAGGGTCGGTACGCCTTGCACGCCGTATTTCTGGGCGAGTTCCTTAGCCTGTTTGATCTGGCCCTGGATAGCGAAGGAGTTGAAGGTGGCCAGGAACTTGTCTTTATCGACACCCTGGGTGGCAACGAAGTCAGCCATTTCATCAGGCTTGGTCAGGCGCTTGCCTTGTTTCTGGATCGCGTCGAATACCGCGTTGTGGACCTTGTGCTCCACGCCCATGGCTTCCAGGGTCAGGAACAGCTGACCGTGGGCATCCCATGGGCCGCCGAACATGGCAGGAATACGTTTGAAGTTCACGTCCTGAGGCAGCTTCTCGACCCACGGATTGATGACTGGCTCAAAGGCGTAGCAATGCGGGCAGCCATACCAGAACAGCTCCACCACTTCGATCTTGCCCGGTACGGAAACCGGCACAGGATTGGTCAATTCGACATAGGTTTTACCGGCTTCAAGCGGCACGTCGGCTGCTTGTGCGGTCATGCCGAAAAGGCTGGCAGTGACGAGAGCGGCGCTGAGGATCAGATTACGCATGCTTTACTCCTGGACAAATAAAGTCGCCTCACGCGACCTTTGTTGTGACAGGTCTACGCGGGCATGAGTTCGTTAGTGTAACGGCACCGACCACAAAAAAGGGCGGCCTGGGCCACCCTTTTTATGCTTGCATCGACGGATTAATCGAGCGTTAACGTAGCCGGGGCACTTAGTGCAGGCCCTGGATGTATTGGGACACGGCTTCGATGTCCTTGTTGCTGAGTTTCCCGGCGATGCTCTGCATGATTTTGGTGTCGCCGTCGTTGGTGCGATTGCCTTCGCGGAAGTCCGTCAGCTGTTTGCCGATGTACGGGGCATGTTGGCCGCTCAAGTGCGGGAAGCCAGCAGCAGCGAGGCCTGCGCCGTTAGGCGAGTGGCAACCGATGCAGGAAGGCATGCCTTTTTCCAGGTTGCCGCCGCGGAACAATTCTTCACCGCGGGCCACCAGTTTCGGATCAGCAGCTCCCACACTGCCTTTCTGGCTGGCAAAATACGCCGCGATATCCGCCAGGTCCTGATCGCTGAGGTTGGTCAGCAAGCCGGTCATTTCCAGGACCGTACGCTTGCCGTCCTTGATGTCGTGCATCTGCTTGGTCAGGTAACGCTCACCCTGGCCGGCCAGTTTTGGAAAGTTTGGCGCCGGGCTATTACCGTCCGGTCCATGGCAAGCACCACATACGGCGGCTTTCGCCTGGCCGGCTGTGGCGTCGCCTGCGGCATGGGCAACACCGGTGATGCCCAAGGTCAACAGCAGACTCACGATCAGTTTGTTCATCAGCTAATCCAACTACGGCTAAGGGTTAAAGAGTTATGGACCGGGTTCACTCACCATCAACTGAATGACGGCATGGTAATCCTCGGTACTGCAGTCCATGCACAAACCACGCGGCGGCATCGCCTTGAAACCCTGGGTCACGTGTTGCACCAGCGTGTCCATACCTTGAGCCAGTCTTGGCTTCCAGGCTGCCTGGTCACCCCGTTTCGGGGCGTTGGGCAACTGTCCGGCATGGCAGGCCCCGCAAACGCGGTTGTACACAGCCTCCGGATCCTGTGTAGCCTGAGCACTGTAAAGTGGCATCAAGACACCGACGGCTAGCAGCCACTTGGTCATACATCGACCTTTTCAGGGTTTGAGAGCGTTTTGCGTTCTAATGCGCAATAAAGGTCTATCGCTCCCGTGAACTTCATCCTTCGCTGGGACAAAGCACACACAAAATCTGCGGCATTATATACTGGCGCTACTGAAACGGAAACGACACCGCTTGCCGCACCCATTCCCGGCACCGCCCACATCGGAAAACTCATGCAACTCAAGAATCCCATCCTCGGCCTGTGCCAACAGTCCACCTTCATGCTCAGCGCCGCCAAAGTCGACCAATGCCCCGATGACGAAGGCTTCGAAGTCGCATTCGCCGGCCGTTCCAACGCCGGCAAATCCAGCGCGCTGAACACCCTGACCCACGCCAGCCTGGCCCGCACCTCGAAAACCCCGGGGCGCACACAGCTCCTCAACTTCTTCAAGCTAGACGATGATCGGCGTCTGGTCGACCTGCCGGGCTACGGTTATGCAAAAGTACCTATCCCGCTGAAGCTGCACTGGCAGCGTCACCTCGAAGCGTATCTGGGTGGCCGGGAGAGTTTGAAGGGTTTGATTCTGATGATGGACATCCGTCATCCAATGACCGACTTCGACCTGTTGATGCTCGATTGGGCCGTCGCCAGCGGCATGCCGATGCACGTTCTGCTGACCAAGGCCGACAAATTGACCTACGGCGCAGCGAAAAACACCCTGCTCAAAGTGCAGGCAGAAATCCGTAAGGGTTGGGGCGATGCGGTGACGATCCAGCTGTTCTCGGCGCCAAAACGCATGGGCCTGGAAGATGCCTACACTGTGCTGGCAGGCTGGATGGAACTGGCTGACAAGGGTTCGGAAGCTGCCGAGTAAAAACTCGGGGCAAAAAAAACCCCGGACTTCGTATGGGGAGGGGAAGTTCGGGGTCCAAGTTCCGGACCGCTAGGGCGGGGTCCAGATATCTGCCAACACTTAACACAACATAGGAGCATTGAAGGGCTTCACCACCCATTCAGTAACTCTGAGTAGCAATTCACGGGTTAAGTTCCGGCACGCTCAAAAAACTATTGGAAATAACTCGCCGCGTTTTCCGATCTAAAGCGCTGCCGCGGCATGATGCCGCGGCCCAAGCCCCTGGCTTAGTGCGCCTCGTCCCAGTTGTCGCCCACGCCGACGTCTACCACCAGCGGCACATCCAGCTTCGCCGCCTCGCTCATGTGCTCACGAATCTTCGCGCTGACTTCAGCCACCAGATCCTCACGCACTTCCAGCACCAATTCATCGTGCACCTGAAGGATGACCTTGGCATCCAGGCCCGAGGCCGTCAGCCAGTTGTCGACCTTGACCATGGCCTTCTTGATGATATCGGCCGCCGTGCCCTGCATCGGCGCGTTGATCGCCGTACGCTCGGCGCCAGCACGCTCCTGGGGCTTGTTGGAATTGATCTCCGGCAAGTACAGGCGACGCCCGAACAGGGTTTCCACGTAGCCCTGATCAGCCGCCTGGGCACGGGTGCGGTCCATGTACTCGCGAACCCCCGGGTAACGGGCGAAATACACATCGATGTAAGCCTTGGCGGTCTTGGTGTCGACGCCGATGTCCTTGCCTAGCTTCTGGGCGCCCATGCCGTAGATCAGGCCAAAGTTGATCGCCTTGGCACTGCGACGCTGATTGGACGTGACCTCGGCCAACTCAACCTTGAACACCTCGGCCGCGGTGGCGGTGTGCACGTCCAGGTCGTCGCGGAACGCATTCAGCAACCCTTCGTCCTTGGACAAGTGCGCCATGATGCGCAGCTCGATCTGCGAATAGTCCGCCGCCAGCAGCTTGTAGCCCTTGGGCGCGACAAACGCCTGGCGGATGCGCCGGCCTTCGGCGGTACGCACCGGAATGTTCTGCAGGTTTGGATCGCTGGAAGACAGGCGCCCGGTAGCTGCTACAGCCTGGTGATAGGACGTGTGAACCCGCCCTGTACGCGGGTTGATCTGCTCGGGCAGGCGGTCGGTGTAAGTGCTTTTCAGTTTGCTCATGCTGCGGTACTGCATCAGCACTTTCGGCAGCGGATAGTCGTCTTCAGCCAATTTGGCCAAGACTTCCTCGGCCGTAGACGCCTGACCTTTGCCGGTCTTCTTCAGCACTGGCAGCCCAAGCTTCTCGTAGAGAATCGCGCCCAACTGCTTGGGCGAGCCCAAGTTGAATTCCTCGCCTGCGATCTCGTAAGCCTGGCGCTCCAGGTCGACCATCTTGTTGCCCAGCTCGATGCTCTGGATACCCAGCAAGGCAGCATCAACCAGGGCGCCCTGGCGCTCAATGCGCGCCAAGACCGGTACCAGCGGCATCTCGATGTCGGACACGACGCTGGCCAAGGTAGGAATCGCAGAGAGCTGCTTATGCAGTTCCTGGTGCAGGCGCAGGGTTACATCAGCGTCTTCCGCCGCGTAAGGCCCGGCTTGCTCCAGGGCAATCTGGTCAAAGGTCAGCTGCTTGGCGCCTTTGCCAGCGATGTCCTGGAAGCTGACGGTGTCGTAGTCCAGGTACTTCTTCGCCAGGCTGTCCATGTCGTGGCGGGTCGCGACGGAGTTCAGCACGTAGGATTCAAGCATGGTGTCGAAGGCAATGCCGCGCACGGTGATGCCGTGTGCCGGGTCGCCACCGATGGCGCAGTTGGCCAGGATGTTCATGTCGAACTTGGCGTGCTGGCCGACCTTGAGTTTTTCCGGGTCTTCGAGCAACGGCTTCAGGGCCAGCAGCACGGTGTCCCGATCCAGCTGTTCCGGCGCGCCGATGTAGGAGTGGGTCAGCGGAATGTAGGCCGCTTCATGGGCCTGTACGGCAAACGACACACCCACGAGTTGCGCTTTCTGGGCGTCGATCCCGGTGGTTTCAGTATCAAAGGCGAACAGCTTGGCGTCGTTAAGCTTCTTTAGCCAGACATCAAACTGAGCCTGGGTGAGGATGGTTTCGTACACCGGCTCTACAGAGACCGGAGCGACTGTTTCAATCGCTTCCTCCGCGACTGCAGCCGATGGGGCGGCGCTCAGCTCAACACGCTTGGCATCGCGCTGAATCTCGTCAATCCAGCTCTTGAACTCCAGCAGCGTGTACAACTCCAGCAGCTTCTCGCGGTCGGGCTCGATCAGGTGCAAGTCGTCCAGGCCCACATCCAGCGGCACGTCGATCTTGATCGTCGCCAACTCGTAGGACAGGAACGCACTCGCCTTATGCTCTTCGAGTTTGGCGACCAACGTCTTGGCACCACGAATCGGCAAGGTCGGCACGATATCGAGCTGCTCGTAGAGCTCCTTCAAACCGCCGTTCACGCCTACCAGCAAGCCGGACGCTGTCTTCGGACCAATGCCGGGAACGCCCGGGATGTTGTCGGACGAGTCGCCCATCAACGCCAGGTAATCGATGATCTGCTCGGGAGCGACACCGAATTTCTCCTTCACGCCCTCAACGTCCATGGCGCTACCGGTCATGGTGTTGACCAAGGTAATGTGCCCGTCCACCAACTGCGCCATGTCCTTGTCACCGGTGGAAATCACCACCGGCCGGTCGGCGGCCGCGCTGCTGCGTGCCAGGGTGCCGATCACGTCGTCCGCTTCAACGCCTTCGACGCACAGCAGCGGGAAGCCCAGGGCGATCACGCTCTGGTGCAGCGGCTCGATCTGCACGCGCATGTCATCGGGCATGCTCGCGCGGTTGGCCTTGTATTCGGCGTACAGCTCATCGCGAAATGTCCCGCCCTTAGCGTCGAACACCACCGCGAACGGACTGTTCGGGTATTGCCTGCGCAGGCTTTTGAGCATGTTCAACACGCCCTTGACCGCGCCGGTAGGCAGGCCTTTGGAAGTGGTGAGCGGCGGCAGCGCGTGAAAGGCGCGGTACAGGTAAGAAGAACCGTCCACCAGGACGAGGGGGGCTTGGCTCATGAGCAGGATCAACCTTTTCGGCGGGTCAGGCGCTAGAATAGCCGGACCAATGACGACAAAGGGACAAGGTTATCATGCGTACAGTAAATCGCCTGTTGTTGACCGGCTTGATTGCACTCACTCCGTTAGTGGCCATGGCGGCAGATACTGCCCCTTCAGGCGACCCGGAAGTCACCATTCGCACGGAAGGCGACAAGACCATCCAGGAATACCGCCAGAATGGCTTCCTGTACGCAATCAAGGTGACCCAGAAAGGCTTTCCGCCTTACTTCCTGGTGCGCGCGGACGGAACCGATGCGAACTTCATCCGCTCTGACCAGCCGGATATGCTGATCCCGTCATGGAAGATCTTCGAATGGAAATGATTTCTTAACTTTAATCGGCGCTGCTCCCCGCAGCGCCCGTAACGGCAGTTTTAACCATGTCTGTGTTCACCCCCCTGGCTCGGCCCGAGCTGGAAACCTTTCTTGCCCCTTACGGGCTCGGCCGCCTGCTTGATTTCCAGGGGATTGCCGCTGGTAGTGAAAACACCAATTTCTTCATCAGCCTGGAACAGGGCGAATTTGTCCTGACCCTGGTCGAACGCGGCCCCGTGCAGGAAATGCCGTTCTTCATCGAACTGCTGGACGTGCTCCACGACGCTGATTTGCCAGTGCCTTACGCCCTGCGTACCACCGACGGCGTGGCCTTGCGCGAGTTGGCGGGCAAACCGGCGCTGCTGCAACCGCGCCTGGCGGGCAAGCACATCAAGGACGCCAACGCCCAGCATTGCGTGCAAGTGGGCGAATTGCTCGGTCACCTGCACCTGGCCACCCAAGGCGACAAGGTGTTGGAACGCAAGACCGATCGCGGGCTGGACTGGATGCTCAGCGAAGGCGCGCAACTGATTTCGCACCTCGACACAGAGCAACAGCGCCTGCTGCAAGCCGCGCTGGACGAGATCGAGGCGCATAAGGCGCAGATCCTCGCGCTGCCCCGGGCGAATATCCACGCCGACCTGTTTCGCGACAATGCGATGTTCGAAGGCACGCACCTGACCGGGCTGATCGACTTCTACAACGCCTGCTCCGGGCCAATGCTGTACGACGTGGCGATCGCCCTGAATGACTGGTGCTCGGACGCCGACGGCGTGATCGACGGCCAACGGGCGCGGGCATTGTTGGGGGCTTATGCGGGCTTGCGACCGTTTACCGCCAAGGAAGCGGAGCTGTGGCCGACGATGTTGCGCGTGGCCTGTGTGCGGTTCTGGCTGTCACGCCTGATTGCGGCGGAATCGTTCGCCGGGCAGGACGTGCTGATTCACGACCCGCGAGAGTTTCAAGTGCGCCTGGCGCAACGCCAGCAGGTCAAAACTCCCCTGCCGTTCGCGTTGTAAGCAATCACCCGGTCGTGCGCGGTCAGTGTGGGAGCTGGCTTGCCTGCGATAGCGGTGGGCCAGTTGACTCTGTGGTAACTGACACCCCGCTATCGCAGGCAAGCCAGCTCCCACATTTGTTTTGCGCAGTGGCTTACAACGACTCCAGGCACCCAGCCAGGTCATTCCCCAGCTTCTCCAGCACCTGCTCATAACCCTGAGCCGTCGCCGGTGTGTAGCCGCCCAACGCATCCAGTTCCGCCAGCTTCACCGGCAAACCCGCCACCAGCGTTTCCGCCAGACGAGGGCGCAGCGGCGGCTCGCTGAACACACAAGTCTTGCCCACTTCCTGCAACCGCGTGCGCATCGCCGCCACGTGCTGGGCGCCCGGCTGCACTTCTGCGGCAACGCTGAACACACCCGTGTGCTTGAGGCCGTAGGCATCTTCGAAGTAATCGAACGCCTCATGGAATACGAAGTAAGGCTTGCCGGCGACATCCGCCATACGTGCTTTCAAGCGTGCATCCAAGGCGTCCATACGGCCATCAAAGGCCTTCACGTTGCTCTGATAACGCTCTGCATTGGCCGGGTCAGCAGCGCTAAGGTCCGCTGCCATACGGTTGGCGATCACTCGGGCGTTGACTGTCGACAACCACAAATGCGCATCCAGGCTGCCCGGACGATGATCGTGATCATGCTCGTCGGCATCTTCAGCATGGGAGTGGCTATCTTCGGTGAACCGGCGCAGTTTCATCCCCGCAAGGTCCTGCACGGCTACCGTCGGCAGAGTCCGGCCTTTCAGGACACGCGGCAGAAAACTCTCCATGTCCGGGCCAATCCAATACAGCAGGTCCACCGACTGCACGCGCCGTACGTCGGATGGACGCAGCGCATAGTTATGCGGCGATGCGCCCGGCGGCAGCAAGACCTCGGGAACCGCCACGCCGTCCTGCACGGCAGCGGCAATCAGCTGTAAGGGTTTGATGCTGGTCAGCACCCGAACCTCCGCCTGAGCGGCACCGGCAATCAACAAACTGGTGACAAATACGACAAAAACGGGAAAAAGTCTGGACACGATGACCACTCAAGGAGGCAGGAACAGGTAACATAATAACGTCTCTCACAAATATCTGTCGCCGCTCATGCCTAAAACACCGCTTGCCAGCCGTCCCCATGACCACTCTCACTGCGTGCACACCGCGCTGTCAGAGGCCGACGCACTGTGCGCGCGCCAAGGGCTGCGCCTGACCGCCCTGCGTCGCCGGGTGCTGGAGCTGGTGTGGCAAAGCCATAAGCCGCTGGGTGCCTACGACATCCTCGGCGTACTCAGCGAGCAGGACGGCCGCCGCGCCGCGCCGCCTACGGTGTACCGCGCGCTGGACTTCCTGCTGGACAACGGCCTGGTGCACCGCATCTCGTCGCTCAACGCCTTTGTCGGCTGCAACCACCCGGAACACGCGCACCAGGGCCAGTTCCTGATTTGCCGCGAGTGCCACGCCGCCATCGAACTTGAGCAAAAAAGCATCAGCGACAGCATCATCAAGAGCGCCGGCGACGTCGGCTTCAAGGTCGAAGGGCAAACCGTCGAAGTGGTCGGTGTGTGCTCGGGCTGCCAGGGGGCTTGATGAGCACTGCGTTAATCCGCCTGGAACAGGTCGGGGTCACGTTCGCCGGGCAAAACGTGCTGGATAACATCGCGCTGAGCGTCGAGCCGGGGCAGATCGTCACGCTGATCGGCCCTAACGGCGCCGGCAAGACCACGCTGGTGCGCGCCGTGCTCGGCCTGCTCAAGCCCGACAGCGGCAGCGTGTGGCGCAAGCCTAAGCTGCGAGTTGGCTACATGCCGCAGAAGCTGCATGTGGACCCGACCTTGCCCCTGTCAGTGCTACGCTTCCTGCGCCTGGTGCCCGGTGTTGACCGTGCTCGCGCGCAGTCCGCGCTCAAGGAAGTCGGCGCCGAACAGGTGATCGACAGCCCGGTGCAAAGCATCTCGGGCGGCGAAATGCAGCGCGTGCTACTGGCCCGTGCCCTGTTGCGCGAGCCGGAATTGCTGGTACTCGATGAACCCGTGCAGGGTGTCGACGTGGCCGGCCAGGCCGAGCTGTACAGCCTGATCACCCGCCTGCGGGACCGCCATGGTTGCGGCGTGCTGATGGTCTCCCACGACCTGCACCTGGTGATGAGCACCACCGACCAGGTGGTGTGCCTCAATCGTCACGTGTGCTGTTCCGGCCACCCGGAACAAGTCAGCGGCGATCCGGCTTTTGTCGAGCTGTTCGGCAAGAACGCCCAGAGCCTGGCGATCTACCACCACCATCACGACCACGCCCATGACCTGCATGGCGCCGTAGTCGATGACTCCACCGCATCCCATACCCACGTTCATGGAGATAGCTGCAAGCATGGCTGATTTTCTGCTCTACGCCCTGCTGGCAGGCTTGGCTTTGGCGCTGGTGGCGGGCCCACTGGGCTCGTTCGTGGTCTGGCGGCGCATGGCCTATTTTGGCGACACCCTGTCCCACGCTGCGCTGCTGGGCGTGGCCATGGGATTTCTGCTGGATGTGAGCCCGACCATTGCCGTCACCGTCGGCTGCCTGCTGCTGGCTGTGCTGCTGGTGACCCTGCAACAGCGCCAGCCGCTGGCTTCCGATACGTTATTGGGCATCCTGGCGCCGAGCACCTTGTCCCTGGGCCTGGTAGTCCTGAGCTTCATGCATGAAGTGCGCATCGACCTGATGGCCTACCTGTTCGGCGACCTGCTGGCAATCAGCCCCACCGACCTGGCCTGGATTCTCGGCGGCAGCGCGGCGGTGCTGGTGCTGCTGGTGACGCTGTGGCGCCCGCTGCTGGCGATTACCGTCCACGAAGAACTGGCCACTGTCGAAGGCTTGCCCGTGGCGGCGCTGCGCATGACCCTGATGTTGCTGATCGCGGTGGTGATTGCTGTCGCGATGAAGATTGTCGGCGTATTGTTGATCACATCGCTGCTGATCATCCCGGCGGCAGCGGCCCAGCGTCATGCCCGTTCGCCGGAGCAAATGGCGGTCGGCGCCAGCCTGTTGGGGATGCTTGCGGTGTGTGGTGGCCTGGCGCTGTCATGGTTCAAGGACACCCCGGCCGGCCCGTCGATTGTGGTCACGGCGGCCGCCCTGTTTCTGCTGAGTTTTGTCCTGCCCCGTCGTGGGGTGTAGACTTGCTCGCTTTTTGCGCAATTAGAGAGTCGCAGGAATGAAGCTGTTCAACGCCCGTTATCTGCTCCTTGCCGCATTTTCCTTGCTGCTGGGCGCCTGCCAAAGCACCCCGCCCGCCGCCCCCAACGCGCCGGACGCACGTGCTGCGGCCATCGCACAGCTGGAGCAAAACCTCGCCAGCAGTGAACTGGCCACCGCCGAAGACGAGCTGGCCGCCTTGCAGGCCCAGTCGCCCAACGACCCGGCGCTGGAGCCTTATCAGCGCCAACTGGCCGAAGCCTATTTGCAGCGCAGCCAGATCGTGCTGCAAAAAGGTGACGTCAATGCAGCCGCCACGGCCTTGAGCCGCGCCCGGGCGTTGATGCCCAAAGCGCCAGCGCTGACCGGCGGCGTCAACAGCGCGATTACCCACGCCCGCAAGGTCGAACTGGATAAAGCCGAGGCTGCCTTGAAAGCCGCTGAAGCCAAGCCGCCTGCCAAGGTCATCGACCCGGCAGCGCCAAGCACCACGGTTGCGCTGAACCTCACCGATATTGAAGCGCTGCGCCATCAACTGGATGAAATCGCCACCGATGTGGTGAATTACCAGTGCGATGTGAGCATCCAGGCACCGCGCACCGAAGATTACCCATGGCTGGCCACGTTGCTGACCAAACGGGTGAAGCGCATCGATTCGGGGTATGACCTGAAGATTCACCGGCAGATCCTGAAGAAGGTTCCGGCGCAGGTTGTGCTGATTCCGCGTAAGACTGAATAACGCCATTCGCGAGCAAGCCCGCTCCCACACTTGAATGTATTCACCATTCAAAATGTGGGAGCGGGCTTGCTCGCGAAAGCGGTCTAACAATCAACCAATGACTAAGCCGGAACAGCTTTAGCCTTCGGCTCCCGATCCCAGACCCGATGCTGGGCAATCGCCGCAAAGAACGCCTTAAACGCCTTCGCATCGCCGCCCACAATCAAGCCCGCATCCGCCTCAAGCTTCAACACATCCAGCAACTGCTTCGCCTCACCGGCCAAGGCAATCGCTTTCAAGTGCTTGTACGCCTCCAACAGGTAATGCAACGCAACGCCGTCACCACTCAGTGCCTGCACCGACTTCGCACCACCTGGCACAAATACCGCGTCGAACGCCACCGACGGCAAACCTTCCATGGACGCATCCACCGGCAGGCTCTTGCCATCCGCCGTCGTCACCGGTGCCGATGTCGGCCCGAGCAGCTTCGCGTGTGCACCTTCGGCTTCCAGCGCCGCCTTCAAGGCAGCAATCGCCGCGCCATCAACGCCGTTCGCGGCCAGAATCGCCACCTTGCGAGTCTTGATATCACCCGACAGCAAGTTGGCCTGGCTCAACGCTGGCGAACGTTCCGGAGACGTCTTGCGCTCCGGCACGGTGCCTTTCTTCGGCGCCGGCAAGCCCAGGTTCTGCGCCACGCGCTTGGCCAGCTCCAGGTCGATGTTGGCGAGGATCTCGTTCACCTGCCGGGCCCGGATGAATTCACGCTCCACCTTGCCCAGCTCGAAGCTATAAGCCGCGATGATGTGCTCTTGCTCGTGCTTGCTCATGCTGCGGAAAAACAACCGCGCCTGGGAGAAGTGATCGCCGAACGACTCGCTGCGCTCGCGGATCTTGTGGGCGTCGATTCGCTCCGGATAGGTCTCAAAGCCACCGTCCTGCGCCGCAGGCGGAGTTTCTTTCGGCCAGCCACCATCAATCGAGTTCGGCTCGTAGGACGCGCGCCCCTTGTCGATGGTGGTGCGGTGCATGGCATCGCGTTGGCCGTTATGGAACGGCGCCACCGGACGGTTGATCGGCAACTCGTGAAAGTTCGGGCCGCCGAGTCGGCTGATCTGTGTGTCGGTGTAGGAAAACAACCGACCCTGCAGCAGCGGGTCATTGGAGAAGTCGATACCCGGCACGATATGCCCCGGGCAGAACGCCACTTGCTCGGTCTCGGCGAAGTAGTTGTCCGGGTTGCGATTGAGCACCATCTTGCCCAGCGGCGTGATCGGCACCAGCTCTTCGGGGATCAGCTTGGTCGGGTCGAGAATGTCGAAGTCGAACTTATGCTCGTCTTCTTCGGCGATGATCTGCACGCCCAATTCCCATTCCGGGTAATCGCCACTTTCGATGGATTCCCACAGGTCACGACGATGGAAGTCGGTGTCTTTGCCCGCCAGCTTCTGCGCCTCGTCCCACACCAGGGAACAGGTGCCGACGGTAGGACGCCAGTGGAATTTGACGAAGTTGGATTTGCCCTCGGCATTCACCAAGCGGAAGGTGTGTACACCAAACCCCTGCATGGTCCGCAAGCTTTTTGGAATGGCCCGGTCAGACATGGCCCAGATCACCATGTGCGCGATTCCGGCTGCAGCGAGACAAAATCCCAGAACGTATCGTGGGCCGAGCCGCCCGTAGGAATCTCGTTGTGGGGCTCAGGTTTTACCGCATGCACGAAGTCAGGAAACTTGATCGCGTCCTGAATGAAAAACACCGGCATGTTGTTACCCACCAAGTCGAAGTTGCCCTCGTCGGTGAAGAACTTAACAGCAAAGCCACGCACGTCACGCACGGTATCACCCGAGCCGCGAGGGCCCTGCACCGTAGAGAAACGCGCAAATACCGGGGTTTTGTGTTCGGGGTTACGCAGGAACCCGGCCTTGGTCAGCGCCGAGTGGTTTTCATAGGTCTGGAAATAACCATGGGCACCGGTACCCCGGGCATGAACGATACGTTCCGGGATGCGCTCATGGTCAAAGTGCGTGATTTTTTCACGCATGATGAAGTCTTCCAGCAGCGAAGGACCACGGGAGCCGACCTTCAAACTGTTCTGGTTGTCGGAAACCTTCACGCCCTGATTGGTACGCAGCGCCTGGCCGGTAGCGTCAGAGCGAAATGTTTCCAGGCTTTGCAGCTTGGCGTTGGTGTTACCACGGTCCAGAGTGTCGGTACCCGCAAGTTCGCTCTTGGGCGGGGTGACTGGCTTTTTAGTACTCATCAGACAAAAACTCCTCGTTTGCGTAGGCCAGAGCGATCCCCGGCTCTTCTTGAGCAAAACCCCAGGCACGGCACCTGGGAATTTCGAGTTGCTTATGTAGTGACTGACACGGTTTTGTACCGTTCCTTTTTTATGACCTTTGATCGCGTTATTGCCAAATCGCTGGTCGGATGAGAAATAAATGCTAAGAAACGCTATACGGACAGGCTAAAATGCGCGCCCGGCTAACCGCTGATCCCTTTTTAATGCGCCCCACAAGGTTCGCTACGTGATCGAGTTTCATAACGTCCATAAAACCTACCGGGTCGCCGGTAAGGATATCCCCGCACTGCATTCCACCAACCTGCGCGTCGAAAATGGCCAGGTGTTTGGTCTGATCGGCCATTCCGGTGCGGGAAAAAGTACTTTGCTGCGCCTGATCAATCGCCTGGAAGAACCCAGCGGTGGCCAGATCAAGGTCGATGACGAAGAAGTCACCGCCCTCGACGCCAACGGCCTGCGCCGTTTCCGGCAACAGGTCGGAATGATCTTCCAGCACTTCAACCTGCTGGCCTCCAAGACCGTCGCCGACAACGTGGCGCTGCCGCTGACGCTTGCGGGCGAACTTTCCCGCAAGGAAATCGACGTGCGCGTGGCCGAACTGCTGGCCCGGGTTGGCCTGTCCGACCACGCCAAGAAGTACCCGGCGCAGCTGTCCGGCGGCCAGAAGCAGCGCGTCGGCATCGCCCGCGCCCTGGCCACCAAGCCAAAGATTTTGCTGTGCGACGAAGCCACCAGCGCCCTCGACCCACAGACCACCGCCTCGGTGCTGCAACTGCTGGCCGAGATCAACCGTGAGCTGAAGCTGACCATCGTGCTGATCACCCATGAAATGGACGTGATCCGTCGAGTCTGCGACCACGTGGCCGTGATGGACGCCGGCGTGATCGTCGAGCAAGGCACCGTCGCCGATGTGTTCCTGCACCCCAAGCACCCGACCACCAAGCGTTTCGTGCAAGAGTCCGAGCAGGTTGACGAAGGCGAGCAGCGTGATGACTTCGCTCACGTGCCGGGCCGCATCGTGCGCCTGACGTTCCAGGGCGAAGCGACCTACGCACCGCTGCTGGGTACCGTCGCCCGTGAAACGGGTGTGGACTACAGCATCCTTGCCGGTCGTATCGACCGTATTAAAGACATTCCCTACGGGCAACTGACCCTCGCCGTCACCGGTGGCGACATGGAGGCCGCCTTTGCCGCCTTCACCGCCGCAGACGTCCACATGGAGGTGCTGCGCTAATGGAAATCTTCTTGAGCTTTTTCTCGAACATCGACTGGTCCGAAATCCTGCTGGCCACCGGCGACACCATGACCATGCTGTTCGGCTCGCTGCTGTTCACCGTGTTGCTGGGCCTGCCGCTGGGCGTGCTGCTGTTCCTGTGCAGCCCGCGCCAGCTGTTCGAACAAAAAGGCCTGTACGCGATGCTGTCACTGATCGTGAACATCCTGCGTTCGCTGCCGTTCATTATTCTGCTGATCGTGATGATCCCGTTCACGGTGCTGATCACCGGTACCTCGCTGGGGGTTGCCGGTGCGATTCCGCCGCTGGTGGTGGGCGCCACACCGTTCTTTGCGCGCCTGGTGGAAACCGCACTGCGCGAAGTGGACCGCGGGATTATCGAAGCGACCCAGGCCATGGGCGCCACCACTCGCCAGATCATCACCAACGCCTTGTTGCCCGAAGCCCGCCCCGGCATCTTCGCGGCGATTACGGTGACGGCGATTACACTGGTTTCCTATACGGCCATGGCCGGTGTGGTGGGTGCCGGCGGCCTGGGTGACCTGGCCATCCGCTTCGGTTATCAACGCTTCCAGACCGATGTGATGGTGGTCACCGTGGTGCTGCTGTTGATCCTGGTGCAAATTCTGCAAACCGTCGGCGACAAGCTGGTGGTGCACTTTTCTCGAAAATAACGGCTATTGCCGGCGCGAAGCCGGCCAATGCCCGAACAAGGAGCTTGTTGGATGAAAAAACTACTGGTTGCTTTCGCCGCCGTTGCCGCGTTCTCCGCCCACGCCGCCGAAACCCTGACCGTGGCCGCGTCCCCGGTACCCCACGCTGAAATCCTCGAATTCGTAAAGCCGGCCCTGGCTAAAGAAGGCGTGGATTTGCAGGTCAAAGTCTTTACCGACTACGTCCAGCCAAACGTACAGGTTGCCGAAAAACGCCTGGACGCCAACTTCTTCCAGCACCAGCCGTACCTGGATGAATTCAACAAAGCCAAGGGCACTCACCTGGTGAGCGTCGGCGCTGTGCACCTGGAACCTCTGGGCGCCTACTCCAGCAAGTACAAAAAGCTGGAAGAACTGCCAAGCGGCGCCAACGTAGTCATCCCGAACGACGCCACCAATGGCGGCCGTGCGCTGTTGCTGCTGGCCAAGCACAACCTGATCACCCTGAAGGACCCGACCAATATCCTGTCGACCATCAAGGACATCACCGAAAACCCGAAAAGCCTGAAATTCCGCGAACTGGAAGCCGCCACCCTGCCGCGCGTGCTGACCCAGGTCGACCTGGCGCTGATCAACACCAACTACGCCCTGGAAGCCAAGCTGGACCCCTCCAAGGACGCACTGGTGATCGAAGGCAACGACTCGCCTTACGTGAACATCCTGGTGACCCGCGAAGACAACAAGGATTCGGATGCGGTGAAGAAGCTGGTTGCAGCCCTGCACACCCCGGAAGTGAAAGCGTTCATTCTCGAGAAGTACAAAGGCGCGATCCTGCCGGCGTTCTGATCCAAGGCCGAAACCCCGATCGATCGTTCCTACGCTCTGCGTGGGAACGCATCCTGTGACGCTCCGCGTCACGACCTCAAAAGCGGACGCAGAGCGTCCAGTGCGGCATTCCCACGCAGAGCGTGGGAACGATCTAAACCAATGTGGGAGCGGGCTTGCTCGCGAAGGCGGTGGTTCAGTCGATACATCTGTTGACTGACACACCGCCTTCGCGAAGCCCGCTCCCACATTTGATTTGTGTCGCTCAGGAAATGGTCGGCAGGCTTATTTACGCTGCAATAACCCCGGGAACTGCGCCACCAATTTCTGGTTGTTCAACGGCGCCCGGATAAACCCGCGCTGGGTGCCGTCCGGCCCGATCAGCGCGAGGTTGCCGCTGTGGTCGACGGTGTAGTTGGGCTTGCTGGTGTCCGCCGGAATAAACGGAATGCTCACCGCATTGGACACTTTCTGCACATCCTCCACATTCGCACCGGTCAGGCCTTCAAACTGCGGATCGAAGTAGCCCAGGTATTGCTTGAGCTGCGCCGGCGTATCGCGGTTCGGGTCAACGCTGACCAGGATCACCTGCAACTTATCCACAACGTCTTTAGGCAGTTCACTCTTGATCTGGCGCAGTTGGGCGAGGGTGGTCGGGCAGATGTCCGGGCAGAAGGTGTAGCCGAAGAACAGCACGCTCCACTTGCCTTTCAGCTCGTTGACCACCACCGGCTGGCCGTCCTGGTTGGTCATGGTCACCGGCGGCAACTGGCGGCTTTGCGGCAGCAGGATGATGCCGGCATCGATCAAGGCAGTCGGGTCGCCCTGGCCTTTGCCGCTCAGTACTTTGTTGACGGTCAGGCCCATGATCAACGCGACAATGGCCACCAGAATGAAGACAGTTTTTTGAGTTCGAGTCATAGATTCAACAATAGGTAATGGTCTACGAGCAGGGCGATAAACAGCGCAAACAAGTACCAGATAGAGTACTTGAAGGTGTTGATCGCCGCGTGCGGCCGACTGCCACGGTACAGCACCCAGGCCCATTGCAGAAAGCGCCCGCCCAGAACCAGTGCGCACACCAGATACAGCATGCCGCTCATATGGATGACATACGGCATCAGGCTGACCGCCAGCAGGGCGAAGGTGTAGAGCAGGATATGCACTTTGGTGTAGTGCTCGCCGTGGGTCACCGGCAGCATGGGGATATCGGCCTTGGCGTATTCCTCCTTGCGGTGAATCGCCAGGGCCCAGAAGTGTGGTGGAGTCCAGGCGAAGATGATCAGTACCAGCAGCAACGGCTCGGCGCTGACGTGGCCAGTGACGGCAACCCAACCCAGCAACGGCGGCGCGGCGCCGGCCAGCCCACCGATGACGATGTTCTGCGGCGTCGCACGCTTGAGAAAACCGGTGTAGATCACGGCGTAGCCCAACAGCGAAGCCAGGGTCAGCCAGGCGGCCAGTGGATTGGTAAACGCCAGCAACAACGCCAGCCCGGCCACCGCCAGCACCATCGCGAAAACAAGCGCCGCCACAGGCGATACGCGCCCTTCCGCCAGTGGACGTTTATGGGTGCGCGCCATCAGCGCATCGATGCGCCGATCCACCACATGGTTGACCGCCGCCGCGCCGCCGGCACACAGGGCGATCCCCAGGTTGCCGAAAATCAGCACCGGCCACGGCACCCCGGCGCGGGTGGCGAGGAACATGCCCACCAGCGAGGTGATGAGCATCAGCACCACCACTTTGGGCTTGGTCAGCTCCAGGTAGTCACGCCAGATCGCCTGGCTATGACGCTCGCCGATCAAGGTCGCCATGGCATCTCTCCTTTAAGGGTAATGAGGCCCGACACGTGTTTACGCGGGCTGAAGCGCCAGCCGAACGGCAACTGGTGCCGCACCCGGACCAGACTGGTGCGGGCGTGGTAATTGACCAGCACCAGCGTCAGCAGCAACGCCGCGCCGCCGGCGTTATGAGCGACCGCAACCGGCAGCGGCAGGTGAAAGTACACGTTGCTCAAGCCCAGGCAGATTTGCGCCGCCAGGGCGATCAGCAACAGGCCGGCCAAGCGGGTCATGCCGACCACCTTGAGTTGCCAGGCGAGGCCCAGCAGTACGACAGTGACCAGCAGCGCGCCAATTCGGTGGGTCAGGTGAATCGCCGTGCGCGCATCACTGTCCAGTTGCCCGCCGAGGTAATTGGGACCGATATGCTGGGTCAGGTGAAAGCCATTGGCGAAATCCGCCGCCGGCCACCATTGGCCGTGACAGGTCGGCAGGTCGATACAGGCCACGGCCGCGTAGTTGGAGCTGACCCATCCACCCAGGGCAATCTGGCCGATCACCAGCACCAGGCCAGCCGTGGCCCAATACTGCAAACGCCTGGGCACAATCAGCGCCGGCAATACACCGGACAGCCGCAGTGTCAGCAAAAACAGCAGGCTCAACGTCGCAAACCCGCCCAATAAATGCCCGGTGACCACCTGCGGCCAGAGCTTCAGCGTCACCGTCCACATGCCAAACGCCGCCTGGGCAAACACCACCACCAGCAGGAACAACGGCAATTTCAACGGCTGCCCCGGATGATGCCGGTGGGTCCAGGCGCGCGCCGCCAGCAGCACAATCAGCAGCCCGAGGGTGCCGGCGAAATAACGGTGGGTCATCTCGTTCCAGCCCTTGTCCGCCTCGACCGGCGTGTCCGGGTAATGCAGTTCGGCATGGGCCAGTTGGGCTTCGCTTTTTGGCACGCTGATAAAGCCATAACAACCCGGCCAATCCGGGCAACCGAGGCCCGCGTGGGTCAGCCGGGTATAAGCACCCAGCAGCACCACGATCAGGGCCAGCAGGGTGGCAAACAGCGCGAGGCGAAATCCAGGTTTGGCCATGACGGTGTCCTTATCCGATGTTCGACAGTTTCAGCAGCAGGCGCAGGTCGTTGAGCAGGTCCTTGCCCTTGACCCGGGCGTCGTAGCGCAGCACTAGGTTGCCGTGGGGGTCGACGATCCACAGCTGGGCATCGCCGCTGCCTTGGGCGGCGGCGTCTTTGTTGAAGGTCGACAGGTCCAGGGGATAACGTTGCAGTTGCGGATATTCGGCCTTGAGCTTGGCGTCATACGCAGTGCTCAAAGGCTGCGCGCTGGCCAGGGCGTGGCTGGCACGAGAGGCATCGCGACCCAGGCCGATTTGCAGCTGGCGAGCCAGGTAAACCAGTTGCTGGCAGTCGGCGGCGCAGGCAGCGGGCGCGGTCACCAGCAGCTGCCAGCGGTCTTCGTCGGCCTGCACGCCAATGTCGGCACGGGTCTGGCCATTGCCGATCATCTCGCCGTGGTAGCTGCGGCTGTCCGGTACCCAGAACTGCAACTTGTACATGAAGGTGGCGAGCACCATCGGGCCGATCACCATCAGCAAAATCAGGATCAGTTGCCAGCGCCCCTTGCGCCGGTTGGGCGCTGCTGGCGCGTCAGACATGTTGGGTGGATTCATGGCCGCTCCCATGGCGCTTCTCCTTTGTGTTGTGCCATCCGAGGTAGAGGTAAAGACCGAACAGCGCCAGCGCCATGGCGAACCATTGCACGGCGTAGCCCAAGTGTTTTTCCGGGCCCATGGCGACCACGGGCCAGTTGGTTTCGAAAGTGCCGGGGCCGGCTTCGGCTCGCATTTCATAGGCGAATCCGCTACGGCCCAACTCGGTCCACAGCGCTTCGGGATGCAGCGCGGTCAACAATCGTGGCCACTGTGCGCCCGCCGGATCGGCGTGCAACTGGAAGGTTTCGCCGGGAGCCACATAGACCCAGGCGTCGAGATTCAGCAGTTGTTCGGGGGTGG
The DNA here is from genome assembly GCF_052682255.1 of Pseudomonas sp. 32A. Lineage (NCBI taxonomy): Bacteria > Pseudomonadati > Pseudomonadota > Gammaproteobacteria > Pseudomonadales > Pseudomonadaceae > Pseudomonas > Pseudomonas sp. 32A. The sequence continues at coordinate 2,792,523 of NZ_JBQYLY010000001.1, forward strand.
TGAAAATCGCTGGCGTGCGCCGGTCCGGCCAAGGCAGCCAGCCGCGATTGAGCAGCAGCCACTGACCGCTGGCCTGATCGTGGAAGGGTTGCAGCACTTCCACACCGACCTTGCCGTCACGAAAGCGGTTATCCAGTAGCACGCTGTGCTCGGCATCGAATTGCCCGCGCAAATGCACGCGGCGGAAGGCCGGATCTTCGATGGCCTGTAATTGCGCACTGCTCATGGGCTCGGCAGCGCGGCGCTCGGCGTAGGTTTCCAGCAGCGCCTGTTTTTCCTGGCCGCGGGAAAGCTGCCAGAAGCCGAGAAACACCAGCAACGGCAGCAGAACAAGCACCACCAGCGTCGGCGCAATACCGGGGCGAAAGGGTTTCATGGCATTGCCGCAGAGGTCGGTGCTGCGCTGGCTATACTGAATCTCATTGCTCGCCCCCTCCAAAAAAGAGCCCCGGAGCCCACCATGCTCAAAGCAGCCATTGCCCTGATGCTGATTGCTACCGTTGTGAGCCTGTTCAGTGGCTTGTTCTTCCTGGTCAAGGACGAGGGCAACTCCAATCGCCTCGTCACTGCCTTGACCGTGCGTGTGGTGCTGGCTGTGATCACCTTAGGGCTGATCACCTGGGGTTTCTTCAGCGGCCAGCTGGTATCTCATGCGCCTTGGTGAACGGCCTCAAAGCACGTAAACGAAGAAAAACAGCCCGATCCACACCACGTCCACAAAGTGCCAATACCAACTGGCCGCCTCGAAACCGAACTGGTGCTCGTTGTTGAAATGCCCTTTCAGGATGCGCATCAGCATCACAAACAAAATGATCGTGCCGATGGTTACGTGGGCGCCGTGAAAGCCCGTGAGCATGAAGAAGGTCGCGCCGTACACGCCGGAACCGAGGGTCAGGCCCAACTCTTTATAAGCGTGGATGTATTCCTCGGCCTGGAACCCGAGAAACGCCCAACCCAGCAACACGGTGATCGCCAGCCAGATCTTCAGCGCGCCGCGATGACCTTTGCGCAAGGCGTGGTGGGCGATAGTGATGGTCACGCTGGAACTGACCAGCAAGATCGTGTTGATCAGCGGCAAGCCCCAGGGGCTGATGGTGCCCTTGGGCGCAGGGAACAGTTTCGGGTCAGGATTGTTCAGCAGCGGCCAGGCGAATTCGAAGTTCGGCCACAGCATGTGGGCAACGCCTTTTGAGCCTTCGCCCGCCAGCCACGGCGCCGACATATGCCGCACATAAAACAGTGCGCCAAAGAACGCGATGAAGAACATCACCTCGGAAAAGATGAACCAGGTCATGCCCCAACGAAAGGAGCGGTCCATCTGTGAACTGTACAAACCGGCGCGGCTTTCCTTGATCACCGCGCCGAACCAGCCAAACATCATGTAGGCCAGCAGCAGGCCGCCGACGAAAAAGATCAGCGGGCCGTGGGATTCCGGGCGTGCGGCCTTCAAATCGTTAAACCAGGTAGCCAGCCCGACCACCGTAATCAGCATGCCCAGCGTGGCAATTATTGGCCATTTGCTCTGTGCTGGTACGTAGTACGTATCATGAGTCGACATGTATTCGTTCTCCTAATCGAGCCCGCAAGCAACGCCTAGCCGCCGGTATGGACAGCCACGGGCGGTTGGCGCGCGGTGATATCGAACAGCGTGTACGCCAGGGTCAAATGCTTCACATCCTTCGGCATGTCGCGGTCGACAATGAAGCGCACCGGCATTTCTATGCGCTGACCTGGCTGTAGCACTTGCTGGGTGAAGCAAAAACACTCGGTCTTGTGGAAATACATCGCCGCCTCGGCGGGCGAAATGCTCGGCACCGCCTGGGCGGTCATCGGCTTGTCGGTGGGGTTGTAGGCCACAAACAGCATCTCGGTGACCGCGCCGGGATTGACCACCACCTCGTCGGCCTTGGAGTGGAACTCCCAGACCATGTCGATGGCATTGGTGGACAGGAACTGCACCCGCACCTGGCGCGTCGGGTCCACCACCTGCTCGCCTTCGTACTGCCCGGCAGTCTTGCCATTGATGCCGAACGCCCTGCACATCACGTCGTAGATCGGCACCAGGGCAAAGCCGAAGGCGAACATCGCCACCACCAGGATCAACAGCCGCGTGACCAGGCGCTTGATAGGCACGGACTCAAGCATGGCGGCCACCTACGAATGAATGTTCTGTGAGTGGCTTTTCTGTGGGAGCTGGCTTGCCTGCGATGCTGGCAACTCGGTCTTTCAGGTACACCGAAGTGACGCCATCGCAGGCAAGCCAGTTCCCACAGGATAGGGAGGTGTTCATTTGACCTCCGGCGGTGTGGTGAATGTGTGGTACGGCGCAGGCGAAGGGATGCTCCACTCCAGCCCTTCGGCACCATCCCACGGCTTGGCGGGCGCAGGCTTACCGCCACGAATGCACTTGATGACGATGAACAGGAAGAAGATCTGCGTCGCGCCAAAGGTGAAGGCACCGATGGAGGAGACCATGTTGAAATCGGCGAACTGCAGGTTGTAGTCCGGCACCCGACGCGGCATGCCGGCAAGTCCTACGAAGTGCATCGGGAAGAACGCCATGTTCATCCCCACGAACGACAGCCAGAAGTGCAGCTTGCCCAAGGTTTCGTCGTACATGTGGCCGGTCCATTTCGGCAGCCAGTAGTAGGCCGAGGCGAAGATCCCGAAGATCGCGCCGGGTACCAGTACGTAATGGAAGTGCGCGACCACGAAGTAGGTGTCGTGGTACTGGAAGTCCGCCGGAGCGATGGCCAGCATCAGCCCGGAAAAGCCGCCGATGGTGAACAAAATCACGAACGCTACCGCGAACAGCATCGGCGTCTCGAAGGTCAGCGAGCCTTGCCACATGGTGCTGACCCAGTTGAACACCTTCACGCCCGTGGGTACCGCGATCAGCAGCGTGGCGTACATGAAGAACAGCTCGCCCACCAGCGGGATGCCCACCACAAACATGTGGTGCGCCCACACGATGAACGACAGGAACGCGATGCTCGCTGTGGCGTACACCATCGAGGTGTAGCCGAACAGCGGCTTGCGCGAGAAGGTCGGGATGATCGAGCTGACGGCACCGAAGGCCGGCAGGATCATGATGTACACCTCGGGGTGGCCGAAGAACCAGAACACATGCTGGAACAGCACCGGATCACCGCCACCGGCGGCGCTGAAGAAACTGGTGCCGAAGTGGATGTCCATCAGCATCATGGTCACGCAACCTGCCAACACCGGCATCACCGCGATCAGCAGGAACGCGGTGATCAGCCAGGTCCAGACGAACAGCGGCATTTTCATCAAGGTCATGCCAGGGGCACGCAGGTTGAGGATGGTGGCGACCACGTTGATCGCGCCCATGATCGAACTGATACCCATCAGGTGGATGGCGAAGATGAAAAAGGTCACGCTTTCCGGCGCGTAGGTGGTGGAGAGCGGGGCGTAGAAGGTCCAGCCGAAGTTCGGCCCGCCACCGGGCATGAACAGCGTGGACACCAGCATCAGGAACGCCGCCGGCAACAGCCAGAAACTGAAGTTGTTCATGCGCGGCAGGGCCATGTCGGGCGCGCCGATCATCAACGGGATCATCCAGTTGGCCAGGCCGACAAACGCCGGCATCACCGCACCGAACACCATCACCAGGCCGTGCATGGTGGTCATCTGGTTGAAGAACGCCGGCTCCACGATCTGCAAGCCCGGCTGGAACAGCTCGGCGCGGATCACCATGGCGAACGAGCCGCCAAGCAGGAACATGGCAAAGCTGAACCACAGGTACATGGTCCCGATGTCTTTGTGGTTGGTGGTCAGCACCCAACGCATCAGGCCCTTGGCGGGGCCACCGGCATGACCGTGGTCGTCGATCACAGCGCTCATGGCCTTTCTCCTGCGAACGAGTGGGCGGGACGGTTCAGGGAATACGCAATGAAGGAGGTCATTTGCTTTCCGCCTGTTTCAGAGCCAGCACGTCTTTAGGAGTGACCATGTCGCCTTTGTTGTTGCCCCAGGCGTTACGTTCGTAGGTCACGACCGCCGCGATATCGACTTCCGACAGTTGCTTGCCGAACGCCGCCATGGCGGTGCCGGGTTTGCCGAAGTACACGCGGTGCAGGTGGTCTTCCTTGGGCCCGACGGCAATCGGCGAGCCTTTGAGCGCCGGGAACATCGGCGGCAGGCCTTGGCCTTCAGCCTGGTGACAGGCCACGCAAGTGGTGTGGTAAACCTTGTCGCCACGGGCCACCAGCTCATCCAGGGTCCATTCCTTGGAGGTCAATTCCTTGAGCTTGGCGGCTTCTGCCTTACGCTCGCCGAGCCAGGTCTCGTAGTCCGCCTTGGACTTGACCTCCACCACGATCGGCATGAAACCATGGTCTTTGCCGCACAGCTCGGCGCACTGGCCACGGTAGATGCCGGGCTTCTCGACCCGGGTCCACGCCTCGTTGACGAAGCCTGGAATCGCATCACGCTTGACCGCAAACGCGGGCACCCACCAGGAGTGGATCACGTCGGCGGCAGTCACCAGGAAACGCACCTTGGCACCCACCGGCAGCACCAGCGGCTGGTCGACTTCCAACAGGTAATGTTCGCCTTTGACGGCCTGGTTATGGATCTGCTCGGCGGGCGTAGCCAGGTTGCTGAAGAACTCGACGTCCTGGCCCAGGTATTTGTAATGCCACTTCCATTGGTAGCCGGTGACCTGGATATCGATATCCGATTCCGTACTGTCGTAGATGTTGATCAGCGTCTTGGTGGCCGGAATGGCCATCGCCACCAGGATCAGCAAGGGCACCACGGTCCAGAGAATCTCCACCGTCGTACTCTCGTGAAATTTGGCCGCCACTTGGCCCGTTGAGCGCCGGTGAATAATCATCGACCAGAACATCGCGCCAAACACGACGATGCCAATCGCCACACAGATCCAGAAAATGGTCATGTGCAGGTCAAACACGGCGTGACTGACTTCAGTGGCCCCTGGCGCCATATTCGTTGTCCAGGCGGCTTGCGCCTGGCCGAATACTGACCACAACAGTAGGCCCATCCAAACATGTGGATGTCGCGTCATTGCGGGTTCCCCTTATCGTTCTTGTTATCCCGCCGGTTTGCACCTGCGGCCAAGGGAGCGGCTTCCATACTGCTTACAACCGCCAAGCCTTGCCTGCTCATGCAGTCGGGCGTCATCAGCTAATTGCGTACAAAACGAGTATAGACAGCGACCGCCACCCCGCAATGTGATCGGGCAAATGAACGAAAATGGGTGAAGCGACCACACAACAGGACCGGTGGCGCGAGTTATCCGACGAACGCTGGCAATTTGATATAACGACAGCGCATAACCATGAAATAATTATGACAAATACGTCTTAGGTGCTCGTACAAACGAGCTACCTTATGCTCTCCCTATTTCCTACGCCTGCATCACTGGAGCTTTCATGAACACCGCCGCATTGCGCGAGCAGATTTCCCGTGCCCATCAACACGAATCCAGCACTGGCCAGCTTGCTCAGCAGCTGGAAGTCCAGTTACCGCACCTGCACCCGGCGATTGCCCTGCCTGACGTCGACGCCAAGGGCGTGATGACGCGTTTTGTCAGCGCCTACATCGACCAGGTCCCGGATCTGCTGGACGCAGCCAATGATGTCGCCCGCGAAGCCGGTATTGAGAGCCAGATCAAACCGGTGCTGAAAATCGCCGAGCATTTCTTCCTGCAACCGCCAGCGATCCTGGCCGGGCATGAAGGCCTGGACGGTTTGCTGGACGAGGCCTACCTGGCTCATCGCCTGGTGGAAGAGGTCAACGATCTGTATATCAAGCACTTCGGCCAGCCGTTGATTCCGCTGGATACCACTGTGGCGAACGTGATTGCTCACCAATTGATCGGCGAGACCTTTGCCAATCAGTTGGATGAAGCGGTGCACCACGCGGTGGATGAGATGCTTAACGAAGAGAGCTTTGCGCTGGAGTCGGTCGAGACGTACCGCGACAAGCTCAAGAGCCCGGACACGGAAGCGGCATGGAAGCGCTGGCCGTGCCTGTCGCGGCAGTTGGGTGTGGGCCTTGAGCTGGACCAGCCAGCTTAGATTTGCCCGCTTGCAAAGATCCAATGTGGGAGCGGGCTTGCTCGCGAAAGCGGTGTATCAGAAACACATTCAGTGACTGACACTCCGCCTTCGCGAGCAAGCCCGCTCCCACATTTTTGATCCGGTTTCGTCAGCCAACAGACGGCGCCGAGCCTATTCCGGTCGTGGTTCTTACCCGTCCTTCCAACCTGCGCTTCAACCCCCGCGCCTCGATCATCAGCTTCGAGCCCTTGGCCGCATTGGCCCGACCCCATTCCTCCAATAGCTCAAGGCAGGAGTGGTCGATGTAACTCAGGTTATTGAGTGGCACATGCAAGGTGGTCCCGGCGGGTACCGTCGACAACACCTGAGTCAACGCAGGCACCTTGAGAAAGGTCCCAGTCCCCGTCAATCGCAACTCCATCTCGCCCTCCTGCGGCAGGTCCACCAGGCTGATTTTCAGGCGTGAAGCCTTGAACGCCAGCTTGACCAGGGTCAGCCCGAAGCCCACCAGCACCCCCGTCAACAAGTCGGTAAAGATGATCGCCAGGGCCGTCGCTGCGTAGGTAAACATCGGCATCCGCCCGTAACGCGCCAAGCCACGAAACGCCTTCATGTCCACCAGCTTGATCCCGGTGTACACCAGCACACCCGCCAGGCTCGCCACCGGAATGCTTTGCAGCACACTGGACAGCAACAGCACGAACGCCAGTAGCCACAAACCATGGAACATCGCCGACAAGCGCGTGGTGGCACCGGCCTGGACGTTGGCCGAACTGCGTACGATCACACCGGTCATCGGCAGGGCGCCGACCAGACCGCACAACATGTTGCCCACGCCTTGCGCCGACAATTCCTTGTCGAAATCGGAACGTTGGCCACTGTGCATACGATCAACGGCTGCTGCCGAAAGCAGCGTTTCAGCGCTGGCGATAAAGGCGACGGCGAACGCGGCGATCAACAGATTGGGATCCGCCAGGTTCAACAGGTCGCTGGGGCGCAGCCAGTCGATGGCGTCCGCCAGGTTTTCCGGCACTTCCACACGCTTGACCTGCAACGCCAGCACCAGGCTGGTGACTGTCGCCAATCCTACGCCAAGCAAGGCGCCGGGGACGAAACGCAGCTTTTGCGGACGGAACTTGTCCCACAGCCACATCACCAGAATCGTCGACAGCCCTAGCAGGCCCGCCTGCCAGCCAAGCCCGCCGCCCAGTGCAGGAATCGCCTGAATCAACGCGGCGGGAAAGGCGGCGAGGTTATCCAGCCCGGAGGGTTTTGGCACACCGTCGAGCATCACATGGACCTGCGACAGGACAATCAGCACCCCGATCCCCGCCAGCATCCCGTAGACCACTGCAGGTGCCGTAACACGAAACCAGCAGCCCAGGCGCAAGCGCCCGGCCACCAACTGCAGGAAGCCCGCCAGCAACAGGATCGGCCCAAGCATAGCCATGCCATGCTGGCGCACCAATTCGAACACCAGCACCGCCAAGCCGGCAGCCGGGCCGCTGACTTGCAGCGGCGACCCCGCCAGCCAGCCCACCACAAGCCCACCGATGATCCCGGTGATCAGGCCTTTGGCAGGCGGCATTCCTGACGCAATTGCGATCCCCATGCACAGTGGCAGGGCAACCAGAAACACAACCACGGAGGCCAGCAGCTCCCGTGGCAGCACAGCTTTTAATTGAGCAGCACGCATGATGACTCTCCCGAGGCATTTGCCGGGCGTGGCAACGCCTGGCTGCTCGAATGGCAGCCATCGCGTTACCCGACAGGGGATTGTTTTAGAAGCGCGCTTTAGGCGTCGCGGATGGGATCGGCTGGGTACCGTTCAACGGCAGGAACGCCGACTGATCCGCATCGTAGGCCCTGATCTCGCTGGTCTCGATGTCGTAGACCCAGCCATGGATAAACAGATGCCCGTTGGCCATGCGCGAGGCCACCGACGGGTGCGTGCGCAAGTGTTGCAACTGGGCGATCACGTTTTCTTCGGTCAGCACATGCATGCTTTCGTGTTCGTTGGCGCAGTCACAGTTGTCCTGGACCATGGTCTTGGCGACCTCGGCGTGACGCAGCCAGGCTTTGACCGTGGGCATTTTTTCCAGACTTTGAGGGTTGAGCACTGCGCGCATGGCGCCGCAGTCGGAGTGGCCGCAAATGATGATGTGCTGCACGCCGAGGGCCAGTACCGCGTACTCGATGGCCGTGGAAACACCGCCGTTCATCTGCCCATAAGGCGGCACGACGTTGCCGACGTTGCGGGTCACAAACAAATCCCCCGGGGAACTCTGGGTGATCAGTTCGGGAACGATGCGCGAATCTGCGCAGGTAATGAACATCGCTCGTGGGCTCTGGGCCGTGGCGAGTTTTTTGAAGAGTTCTTCCTGCTGTGGAAAGATCTCGTTATGGAAATGCAAAAAGCCTTCAACGATGTGCTGCAGCGCTGCATCGGCGGACTCCGCCTCGTGAGGGGCTGAAGCCGACGCAGCCAACGGCTGTTTATCCTTGTCACTCATGATTCATCCTCTTGGTTGGAGCAGGGGCGTTTTCCAGTGCGGCTGGCGCCCAAACCGAAGCGCCGACTCATTAGTCACTCGATAAACAAGGTACCCGCCGAAACTTAACTCAAACTGAATGAACCGCTCTAGATCGGGGCTTTCAGTGATATCAAAACGCGACTATTCCTACAAGGCCGCGCACCTTACCCAGCAGTTTACAACAATGCCATCTGCCTGCCCGGTGGGCAAAACGCGGTGCAATCCAGATTAAACCCTTCCCGCCGGTTGAGCCCCAATCGTTTGATCGCCTTGGCGAAACGTTGCGCCAGCAAATCGGCAAACGGCCCTTCGCCACGCATGCGTACCCCGAAGCGACTGTCATAGACCTCACCACCGCGCACCTGCCGCACCAGGCTCATCACATGGGCCGCGCGCTGCGGATAGTGGGCCGCCAGCCATTCTTCAAATAGCGGCGCAACCTCCAGGGGCAGGCGCAGCATCATGTAGGCCGCACTTTGTGCGCCAGCGGCATGCGCCTCGGTCAGCAAACTTTCCAGCTCGCTGTCGTTGATCATCGGAATCATCGGTGAACACAACACACCTACCGGAATTCCCGCCTCACGCATCACCCGAATCGCCCTCAGCCGCGCCTTGGGCGCAGCCGTACGCGGTTCCAGGATGCGCTTGAGCTCGTCGTCCAGGCTGGTGAGGCTGATCATCACCGCCACCAGCTGCTGTTGCGCCAGCTCGGTCAGCAGGTCGAGGTCCCGCAGGATCAGCGAACCCTTGGTGATGATCGTCACCGGGTGCCGATAGCGCAGCAGCACTTCGAGGGTTTGGCGGGTGATCTTGTACTCGCGTTCGATAGGCTGGTACGGGTCGGTATTGGAGCCCAGGTTGATCGGCGCGCAGGTATAGCCCGGTTTTGACAGTTGCTGCTCCAGTACATCGGCGGCGTTGGTCTTGGCGATCAGCTTGGTTTCGAAATCCAGCCCCGGCGACAGGTCCCAATACGCATGGCTGGGCCGCGCATAGCAGTAGATACAGCCATGCTCGCAGCCGCGATACGGATTGATCGCCCGATCAAACGGGATATCCGGCGAGCTGTTGCGGGTGATGATGGTTTTCGCGGTTTCGATACGGACTTCGGTGCCCTGGGTCTGTGGCACTTCCTGATACCAGCCGTCGTCTTCCGCCACGCTGACGGTAGGCGCAAAACGGTTGTGCAGGTTGGTGGCCGTGCCGCGCCCGCGAGGCGGCAGAGGAGTGGACATGAAAGCGCCTCTATACTGTTTTTTTATACAGTATAGAGGCGCGGGGTTTCTGACCAGTGCCGTTGGGCGGTCAACCTCCAATCAATGTTTGGAGGTCACCTGGCCAAGATCATCGCCGGAAGTGGTCCGCATATCATTTTTGCGCAGGTTCGCCACGTCACTGGCTTTCACCGGCTCGCCTTTGTTACCCCAACTGCCGCGCACGAAACTGACGACATCCGCCACTTCCTGATCCGACAAACGCCAGGCGAACGCCGGCATGGTGAAGGTCGAAGGCGCGGTGTGGGTCGCCGGCAACGTACCGCCGTTCAACACAATGTTGATCAACGAGGTGGCATCCGCCGTCTGCAACACCGGGTTGCCCGCCAACGCCGGGAATACCCGGGTGTAGCCATGGCCATCAGTGCGGTGGCACGCCGCGCAGTTGTCGATATACACCGATGCCCCGGGCTTGCTGTCATCGCCTTTCCACAGCGCGTCGGCGACCTGCTTGTCGTACTGGTGCGGCTGATCCTTGGGATCCACCGCCGGCAGGCTCTTGAGATAGCGGGCGATAGCCGTCAGGTCATCTTGCGACATGTACTGCATGCTGTGGACCACAACGTCGCTCATGCCGCCAAACACCGCACTGCGATCACTGCGACCGGTCTTGAGGAATTGCACCAGCTGTTCCTCGCTCCAACTGCCCAGGCCGTCCTTGTGATCACCGCGCAGGCTTTTGGCGATCCAACCTTCCAGCGGTGCACTGCCGGACAAGAAGGCGCTGCCGTCCGACGCACTCAGGGATTTTTCCTGCATGGTCAGCGCCCGTGGCGTGTGGCAAGCACCACAGTGGCCGAGGCCTTCCACCAGATACGCGCCACGGCTGATCACGGGGTCTGCGCCCGCCTGAGCCTGATAGTCCTCAACCTTGGGCGCGAACATCCAGCGCCAACCGGCCAACGGCCAGCGCATGCTCAACGGCCAGGGAATGTCGCTGTCCTTGTTCGCTTGCGCCACCGGCTCCACGCCCTTCATGAAGTACGCGTACAGCGCGTGCATGTCGCTTTCGCTGACGCGCGCGTAAGACGGGTAGGGCATCGCCGGGTAAAGGGTACTGCCGTTCTTGGCGACGCCATGACGCACGGCCTGGTCGAAGTCTTCGAAGCTGTAGTCGCCCAGGCCGGTTTTATCCGGGGTGATGTTGGTGGAGTAGATGGTGCCGATCGGGGTTTCCATCGGCAGGCCGCCGGCGAACGGCTTGCCGCCCTTGGCGGTGTGGCAGGCCACGCAGTCACCGGCGCGCGCCAGGTATTCACCCTGTTTTACCAGATCGGTTTCCGCCGCACTCACCGAGCAGCTGCTGATCAAGGCGAAGGAGGCAATCACAAATGCTTTCATGGTCATCGCTCCTTATGCCTGAACCAGTGGGCCGGGGTTTTTCAGGTACTGCTCGCGAATCGCCCGCGCCGACCAGTAGGTCAACGCCGCCACCAGGCCCGTAGGGTTGTAGCCCAAGCCTTGTGGGAACGCGGAAGCGCCCGGGACAAACACGTTGTGTACGTCCCAGCACTGCAAGTAGCGGTTCAAGGCACTGGTTTTCGGGTCGGTGCCCATGATCGCGCCACCATTGAGGTGGGTGGTCTGGTAAGAGGCGGTGTTGAAGTGCTCGCCCACCTTTTTGCCCAGCAAGGCAATCGCCTTGGGGTTCATCGCTTCGGCGATCTTGCTCATTTTGTCGACCATGAAGCGGTTCATCTTGATGTCGTTTTCCTGCCAATCGAAGGTCATGCGCAGCAGCGGCATGCCATAGGCATCGCGGTAAACCGGGTCCAGATCGAGGTAGTTGCCACGGTAGGATTGATGGGCGCCGTGAGCATCCATCGACACCTGGTGGGTGTAGTAATCAGCCGTGGCGCGCTTCCACGCGCTGCCCCAGGCCGGCGTGCCCGGCGGGTTGGAGGTACCGGCAATCGGCCGACTGCCCGCCTGGTTGACCCACATCGGCGAGCCGCCCACAAAGCCGTGAGGCCCGTGGTCGAAGTTGTCGGCGTTGAAGTCATCGACCGCCACGCCATTGCCGCCGGCACCGATAAAGTTGTTGGTGTGCACGTCCTTGTCAAAGAACGCCTTGATGGTGGCCATGTTCTGATAGGCGAAGTTTCGGCCCACCACACCCTCGCCGGAGATCGGGTCGTAGGGTTTGCCAATGCCCGACAGCAGCATCAGGCGCACGTTGTTGAACTGGAAGGAACCGAGAATCACCAGATCCGCCGGCTGCTCACATTCCCGACCTTGGGCGTCGACATACGTCACGCCGGTCGCCTTGCGCTTGGTGCTGTCGAGGTTGACCTTCAGTACGTGGGAATTGGGCCGCAGTTCGAACTTGGGCTCCAGGCGCAATGCCGGCAGGATGTTCACGTTCGGCGAAGCCTTGGAATACATGTAGCAGACATAACCGCTGCAGAAGCCGCAGAAGTTGCACGGGCCCATCTGGGCGCCGTAAGGGTTGGTGTACGGCCCCGACGTATTCGCGGAAGGCAGGTTGTAGGGTTTATAGCCCACGGACGTGGCGGCCTTCTGGAACAGCTGTGCGGAGACGGTGTTCTTCTGCGATTCCAGCGGGAAGTGATTGGAGCGATCCGGCGCATAAGGGTTGCCGCCCTTGCCTTCGCCTACCAACTGGCCCTTCACCGTCCAGGCTTGCCCGGAGGTGCCGAAGACTTTCTCGGCATAGTCGAAAAATGGCTCCAGCTCTTCATAGCTGACACCGAAATCCTGGATGGTCATGTCCTTGGGAATGAAGTTTTTCCCGTAACGCTCTTCGTAATGGCTGCGCATGCGCAACTCGATCGGGTCCACCCGAAAGTGCACGCCGGACCAGTGCAGGCCGGCACCGCCGACACCATTGCCAGGCAGGAAGGCGCCCAGTTGTCGGTTGGGCATCGCCACGTCATTCACGCTATGGCGAATGGTCACGGTTTCCTTGGAGATGTCCTGAAAGAGTTTCTTGCGCACGCTGTAGGTCAGTTCGTCGATGACCTGGGGATAGTTGCCGTCCGGGTAGGTGTCCTGCATCGGGCCGCGCTCCAGCGCTACCACGTTGAGGCCCGCTTCCGTCAGCTCCTTGGCCATGATCGCGCCGGTCCAGCCGAAGCCGACGATCACTGCATCCACTTTCTTCATGATGGTCGCCACGTTTATGCCCTCTCGCCACGGATCGATACAGCCGGGAAGGGGTATTGCTCGTTGCGTTCAACCCAATCCATGAAATCGGCGCGGGCGCCGGGGAAGCCGATCATGGTCCAGCCGACCATGCCTTTGTTGCCACCGTGGACCGGGTCGCAGAAGAACCCTTCCTTGGTGTTTTGCAGCAACAGATTGAAGAAAATCTTCGGCGGTACGCTGTCGAACTGCGCGTCACCAGCCTCCAGTCGTTGCAACAATTTTTCCTGGGTAGCGCTGTCTTGCTCAGCAAATAGCTTACCGTTCATCGCTTTCGACCAGGCATCCGTGGCAGCAATGCCCAGGCGGTAGATCTCTTTGGGCACCAACTTGCTCTGCCAGCCCATTTCAGGCGGCGCGTCGGCATTGAACGGGCCTTGCATAAACCAGAGGGCGCCAGCCGCGTATGGGGTGTTCATCTGACGGTCGATGTATTCCGGCGCGCCGGCTTCCAGGGCGCCTGGGCCTTGGTCGTCCGCCGGGATCAAGCGGGCAACGGCCGCGTTGATAAACGCCCATTCCTCGGCAGTGAAATAGCTCGGCTCATAGGCCTTGCTGCTGGCAGGCGCCTTTTCGGGGCTGGCTTGAGCCGGCTCGGGAACCGCCATCAGCATCGAACCGCCCAGGCCCGTGCTGGCGACAGTGACCACGGGGATCAAGGTCAAGGATTTGCGCAAAAACTCACGCCGGGGGTTGTCTTGATCTTGATCAGACATGGTGGCACCTCATCATGTGGTCACGGGTTTATCAGCCGCTTCAAGGAGCGACTTATAGTTTTGGCAGCAAATGGGATCCAAAGGACCCAAAGGGATAGAACACAGTAGTAATCAATAGTTACAAATGATAGCAGGCTAAGGATCGATGAAAATCGATTCAGCAGGAAAAAACACACCGGTAGCCGGCTTATTCACGATTCTTTGACGAGCACCTCACACGGCATTGACCCCCTGTAAGCGAATCTTGGCCCTATCAGCCCTCTCCCTATTCGGTTACATCGCGCATGTTCAAGAATCAATTGCTGCCTGCTCTCAGCTTCGTGTTCATGGCGCTGTTCACAACTGCCCCTGCCCAAGCCGAAGAACTCACGCCCATGCGTTCATTGGAATGGGCTCAGCCGGTGGGCGATCAATACAACCTGTATCAGATGACGCCCACGCTCTATCGCAGCGCGCTGCCAAATAGCGGTGCTGTTCCTGTACTGGAAAAACTCAAGATCGGAACGGTGATCAACTTTCTGCCCGAGTCCGATGCCAGCTGGCTGAAATCACCCGGCATCAACCAGGTGCAATTGCCTTATCGCACCAACCATGTCGACGACGCCGATGTGCTCGCGGCGCTGCGGGCCATTCAAGACGCCGAAGCCAATGGCCCGGTGCTGATGCACTGCAAACACGGCTCCGACCGCACGGGCCTGATGGCGGCGATGTATCGGGTGGTGATTCAGGGATGGAGCAAGGAAGACGCGCTGAACGAAATGACCCTGGGCGGATTTGGCGCCAGCAGTGGTTTCAAAGCCGGCGTTCGCTACATGATGAAGGCCGATGTCGACAAGTTACGCACGGCACTGGCCAGCGGTGAATGCAGCACCAGCGCTTTTGCGCTGTGCTCGATGAAAAGCTGGCTGAATACCGCGGACAACGCCACAGACCCTGCCCAGGAAAAAACATCCTGGGTGGTCGCGCCCTGAGCCATCGACTCAGGGAGCGCATGCCGGTCAGTCTTTTTTCAGCTTCGGGTTGGGGAAGAACTGCACCGCCTGCACCTTGGGATCCGGTGCTTTCAACGCCGATGTATTGACCCGCGTACCCAATTCCTTGGGTACCGACAGACCTTGTTCATTCAGCGTGTCGGAATAGCCGCAGGCCACACACTCGCGATGCGGCACATCGTCTTCACTCCACATCATCAACTTGTCCGGCTCGCTGCACGCCGGGCAGACGGCCCCGGCGATAAAGCGTTTTTTGGTTTTCACAGGCGCTTCGCTCATGCTGCCGCGTCCTCACTCAGGCCGCTGTGGCGCAAGAGTGCGTCAATCGACGGCGCACGTCCGCGGAAGTCGACGAACAGCACCATCGGTGCCTGGGAACCGCCCCGGGCCAGGATCGCCTCGCGGAACGCGCGGCCAGTCTCGGCATTGAGCACGCCGTCTTCTTCGAACTTGGAGAAGGCATCCGCCGACAGCACTTCGGCCCACTTGTAGCTGTAGTAACCCGCCGCGTAACCGCCGGCAAAGATATGCGCGAAGCTGTTGGGGAAGCGGTTGTAGGCCGGCGGACGCATCACCGACACCTCGTCACGCACGCCTTCAAGCACCTGCAGCACACTGCGGCCATCGCCGTGGGTGGCGTGCAGCTCGAAGTCAAACAGCGAGAACTCCAACTGGCGAACCATCATCAGGCCAGACTGGAAATTCTTCGCCGCGAGCATCTTTTCCAGCAGGTCCTGAGGCAGCGGCTCACCGGTTTCGTAGTGACCGGAAATCAGCGCCAGGCCTTCCGGCTCCCAGCACCAGTTCTCCATGAACTGGCTCGGCAACTCCACCGCATCCCAGGCCACGCCGTTGATGCCAGACACGCCAGCATGGTCGACACGGGTCAACAGGTGATGCAGGCCGTGGCCGAATTCGTGGAACAGTGTGGTCACTTCATCGTGAGTCAGCAGGGCTGGCTTGCCGCTGTCGGCCGGGGTGAAGTTGCACACCAGGTTGGCCACCGGGCTTTGCAGCACGCCATCAACGGTACGGCGACGGTCACGGGCGCCGTCCATCCAGGCACCACCACGCTTGTTGGCGCGGGCGTACAGGTCGAAGAAGAAGCGGCCGACGTGCTGGCCGTTTTCCTTGATTTCGAACAGGCGCACGTCCGGGTGCCAGGTGTCGAAGCCTTTCTGCTCGGCGATTTCGATGCCGTACAGGCGCTGCACGATGGCGAACAGGCCGCCGAGCACCTTGTCGATCGGGAAGTAGGCGCGCAGGGCTTCCTGGGAAACGCTGTAACGCTGTTCACGCAGTTTTTCGCCGTAGAAGCCGCTGTCCCAGCTTTGCAGGTCCGGGCAGCCTTGTTCGGCGGCATAGGCCTTGAGCTGTTGCAGGTCCTGGGTGGCGAACGGCTTGCTGCGCTTGGCCAGGTCCCGCAGGAAGCTCAGCACTTGGTCGCTGGACTCGGCCATTTTGGTGGCCAGGCTCAGTTCGGAGAACGAGGCGAAGCCCAGCAGTTGCGCCAGTTCCTGACGCAGGTCAAGGAGCTGTTCCATGACCGGGCCGTTATCGTTCTGACCGGCATTCGGGCCTTGGTCCGACGCACGGGTGCAGTAGGCCGCGTAGATTTCTTCACGCAGGGCGCGGTCGTGAGCGTAGGTCATCACCGCGTAGTAGCTTGGGAATTCCAGGGTGATCAGCCAGCCGTCGAGGCCTTTGGCCTGGGCAGCGGCCGCCATTTGCGCCTTGGCCGAATCGGTCAGGCCGGCGAGGGTCGCTTCGTCGGTGACGTGCTTGGTCCAGGCCTGGGTGGCGTCGAGCAATTGGTTGGAAAATTTGCTGCCCAACTCGGAAAGCTTGCTCTGCACTTCGGCATAACGCTTTTGCTGCTCAGGCGGCAAATCGATACCCGACAGACGGAAGTCCCGCAGGGAGTGTTCCAGAATGGTTTTTTGCGCCACGTCGAAGCCGGCGGCTTCCGGGCTGTTGGCCAGGGCTTCGAACGCCTGGAACAGTTCACGGTTCTGGCCCATCTCGGTGGAGTAGGCGCTCAGTGCCGGCAAGCAAGCCTCGTAGGCTTCGCGCAGTTCGGCGCTGTTGCACACGGCATTCAGGTGGCTGACCGGGCTCCACGCAGCACCCAGGCGGTCATTGAGTTCGTCCATGGCCAGGACCAGCCCGGCCCAGGTCGGATGTTTACCCTGGCTTTGCAGGATGCCTTCGATGGCGACGCGGTTGTCGGCGAGGATCTGTTCGATGGCCGGCTGTACGTGCTCGGCACGGATCGCCGAGAACGGCGGCAGGTCGTAGGACTGCAGAAGAGGGTTGTTCGCGCTCACGGTGGGCACCTTGGCTGAAGAAACATGTAAGAACAAAGATGGGGCCATCTTAATTACAATCAACGCCCACCGCAGCTATCAGCAGAAGAGAGAGAGCCTATCGTGACCCTTCGCACCTACCAGAATCACACGCCGGCCTTGCTTGCCGGGGCTTTCGTCGATGCATCGGCGGTGGTGATCGGCGACGTCGAAATCGGCGCCGACAGCTCGGTATGGCCGCTGACGGTGATCCGCGGCGACATGCACCGCATCCGCATTGGTGCGCGCACCAGCGTGCAGGACGGCTGCGTGCTGCACATTACCCACGCCGGGCCCTTCAATCCTGATGGTTTCCCGCTGTTGATCGGCGACGATGTGACCATTGCCCACAAGGTCATGCTGCATGGCTGCACGGTGGGCAATCGGATCCTGATCGGCATGGGCAGCATTGTGATGGACGGCGCCGTGGTGGAAGACGACGTGATCATCGGCGCCGGCAGCCTGGTGCCGCCGGGCAAGAAACTCGAGAGCGGGTTCTTGTATGTTGGCAGCCCGGTTAAACAGATCCGCCCGCTGACTGACAAGGAACGGGCGTTTTTCACCTACAGCGCCGCGAACTACGTGAAGCTCAAAGACCTGCACCTGGCCGAAGGCTTCGACCAATGACAAGGACACCCATGCATTACCAAACCGTTCTGTTCGACCTCGATGGCACCCTCACCGACCCGCGCGAAGGCATCACCCGCTCGATTCAGTACGCTCTCGCCAAACTGGGGATCGATGAGCCGGACCTGACCAAGCTTGAGCACTTCATCGGCCCGCCGCTGCTGCAAGCGTTCATGCAGTTTTATGGCTTCGACGAAGCCAAGGCCTGGGAAGCGGTGAATTTTTACCGCGAGCGCTTCAAGGTCACCGGCCTGTACGAAAACCGCGTATTCGACGGCGTGATGCCGCTGCTTGAGGACTTGAATGGCCAGGGCCGCCAGCTGTATGTGGCTACGTCCAAGCCTTGGGTGTTCGCCCGTGAAATCGCCCGGCATTTCAATTTCGCCAAACACTTCAAGGTGATCTACGGCAGCGAGCTGGACGGCACCCGCACCAACAAGGTCGAGCTGATCGCCCACCTGATGGCCGAAGAAGGCCTGGACCCGGCCAGCACCTTGATGATTGGCGACCGCAAGCACGACCTGATCGGCGCCCACAGCAATGGGCTGGATGCGGCGGCGGTGGGTTATGGATTTGGCAGCCGTGAGGAGCTGAGTGCCGAAGCGCCGACCTGGCACTTCGAAACATTGGCCGAAATGCATCAGGCGTTTTTGCAGCGGCCATAAAACAATCCCTACGAGGACGAGGGCGGGGCTTCCAGTGTTCTGAGTGCCGCCTTGCGCTGCTCTACCGGCAACCCGCCCAGCTTCTCCACCGCCGCAAAAAACTTCAGCCAATCCCCGCCTTCCTGCCGGAACAACGCGGCAAATGCCGGCACCCATTGGTCATACAGGCCAAACGGCAACAACCTGGCGTTGTTCATCGGCAAGTTCATCCAGGCGTCATAACGCTTGTCGCCACCCCACTGGCTATCGCGCATTTGCCGGTAATCACGGCGCAGACGTTCGAATTCGGCCGCCTTGGCCTGGCGCATGGCATCTGCCGCCAGCGGCTGCGCATACAGCTGCTCCAAGCGTTTGCGGGTGTCGAGCACCAGCCGGGTGAACTGGTCGCGCTGTTTCAACGCCGACTCGCTGGCAGGCGGCAAGCCCCGGGCCGCGCGCCATTGTCGAGTGCCTTCCTGCTCGACGAAGGTGGCGTACGACTCGTTGAACTCGGTGTCGTCCTTCACATAAAACCGCTGGTGCGCCAGTTCATGAAAAATCAGCGTGGCCAGGCGCTCGTCGCCCCAGCTCATCATCGAACTCATGATCGGATCATTGAACCAGCCAAGGGTGGAATAGGCCTCCACGCCACCAATCGACACGTCCATGCCTTGCTGCTTCAACAACGCCGCCTGGCCGCGTGCGGCGCCCTGGTTGTAGTAACCGCGATAGGCCACGCACCCGGCAATCGGGAAGCAGTGGGTTTGCGGCGACAGGGAAAATTCAGGCGTGGCGAAGACGTTCCAGACTACGTAAGGGCGGCCAATATCCGCATACAGGCGGTAACTCTGGTTGTCCGGCAGGTGCAGGTGCTCGCTGGCGAAGGTACGGGCCTTCTGCGACTGCGCCAAGTGGTCCCGCAGCGCCTGTGGCCGGGACGGGTCGGCGATGACCTTGGAGACTGGCTCCCGGGCCCGCAGCAATTGCAATTGGCCGTCTGCCAGTTGGCTGTAATAACTGACGCTGGAGCAGCCACTGAGCAACAGCAGCATCAACCCGGGAAGTAAACGCCTGACCATTAAAACCTCTCGCAGGTGACTATCCCGCCAGACTATCTCGCCTGTGGGGAATTTTTCCATGGCGTGGCGTGTTTATACTCAGGGAGCGTGCTGCCGAGCGCAGCCGCTCAAACGACCATTCCAACAGTTGAGTGCTTAACATGCGTCAGCTACTGCTTCCCGTCGCCGCGATCTTTCTCAGCGCCTGCACGTCGACGCCGCTACCGGCGGTTGATCCGCAACAAGCCTGGGTCGACTTCGCCACACCGACGCCCGGCGCCAAGCTGGTGATGGCGCAACGCCTGGACGGGAAAAACCTGAACGACGGGCGCTACTTCCAGGTGCCACCTGGCAGCCACGAATTGATGGTGCGGTTTGATTTCGAGGTGCCTACCGGCGGCAGTTTCGGCGGATTTGGCCAAACCACTGACCGAACCTGCTTCATGACCCTGCAATACGATCGTTTCGAGGCAGGCCAGCGCTATCGCCTGGAAGGGCGCTCACTGGGCTACAACCCGAATATCCGGCTGTACAACAAAGCGGGTCAATTGCTGGCCGAAGAACGTAGCGTCAACTGCATCTGATCAGTCGTTGTTCTTCTGGTAGACGATGGCCTTGGTGCCATTCTCACAGCTGCCGACAACCATGGCGCTGTCGTGCTTGTCTGCTTCTTCCTTGGTGACGATTTCGAGGGTATAGGACGGGACGGCATTCGCCTGGATTTTGACCTCGATCTCTTTCCTGAGCTCTTCACAGTCTTTCGGCGCCGCTAAGGCCGACGTGGCCAGTGCGCAGCAGATAACCGCCAAGGCAATACGTTTCATGTGTGAAGCTCCCTGAATGCACGCGCACGGGTGTGCGCTGAGTCTGCAATCGGCTATTCGACCACACCTGAACGTGTAGGAGCGAGCGTGCTCGCGAAAAACCTCAACGATAACGCGTGCCGCCTGGAAGGGCGCGGCACCTTTGAGCTCTTCGCGAGCAAGCTCGCGCCTACAAGGGTCGATCAATTAACGAGGGTGCCATCCAGGGTAATGGTTGCGTTCAGTACCTTGGATACCGGGCATCCTTCCTTGGCTTTCTTGCTCAGCTCATCGAACTGGGCCTGGCTGGCGCCCGGGATCTTCGCCTTGAGGATCAGGTGCACGGCTGTAATCGCAAAGCCACCGTCCACTTGGTCCAGGGTCACTTCGGCCTGGGTGTCGATGCTATCGGCCTTGAGCCCGGCGTCGCCGAGAATCATGGAAAAGGCCATGGAGAAACAACCGGCATGGGCGGCGCCGATCAGTTCTTCAGGATTGGTGCCCTTGCCGCCTTCGAAACGGGCCTTGAAGCCGTAGGGCGCTTCGCGCAGCACGCCGGTTTCCGTGGAAATGGAACCCAGGCCAGTCTTCAGGTCGCCTTCCCAATGCGCGGATGCTTGTTTAACGATACTCATAGCGGTCTCCTCGAACGGTGGTTTTGCCTCAGTAAGGGTTCTGAGGATAGACGCCCCGGCAAAGTTCATCTTGTCGGAGAAACCTAGCGATTAAGTAGGAAATTTCACCTTCGCTATTGAATCTCGGGTATATGCCCTCATTGCATAGAGCATGCACATGAAGCGGCAGGTTTTGGTTCGTCTAAGAAGCCTGCGCCCCCATTGGAGAAGCAGGCTTATGAAATCGCTGTCCGACGTAAAGTTCTCGACCCTCGACCTCGTACCCGTGCGTGCCAACGGCAGCCCGGCGCAGTCGCTGCGCAATTCCCTGGACCTGGCCCAGCACGTGGAAAAATTCGGCTACAACCGTTTCTGGGTGGCCGAACACCACAATATGGACGGTATCGCCAGCTCGGCGACCTCGGTATTGCTGGGTTATCTGGCGGGCGGCACCTCGACGATTCGTGTCGGTTCCGGTGGCGTGATGCTGCCCAACCACGCGCCGTTGGTGATCGCCGAACAGTTTGGCACCCTGGAAAGCCTGTACCCGGGCCGTATCGATTTGGGCCTGGGCCGCGCGCCTGGCTCCGACCAGATGACCGCCCGCGCCCTGCGCCGTGAACGCTCCGGCAGCGCCGATGATTTCCCGGAAGACGTAGCGGAACTGATGGCCTACCTCGGCCCGCGCACTCCGGACCAACGAGTGATCGCGGTACCCGGCACCGGCACCAACGTCCCTGTGTGGCTATTGGGCTCCAGCCTGTTCAGTGCGCAGCTGGCAGGCGAGCGCGGTTTGCCTTACGCCTTTGCCTCACATTTCGCACCGCGCCTGATGCATGAAGCGATTCGCGTCTATCGCAACCACTTCAAGCCTTCGGCCGTGCTGGACAAGCCCTACGTGATGCTCGGCATCCCGTTGGTGGCCGCCGATACGGATGAACAGGCTGATTACCTGGCCACCTCGGTGTACCAGCGAATCCTCGCTTTGATGCGTGGGCAAAGCCTGGTGCAGCGCCCGCCGGTCAAGACCATGGACGGCCTGTGGCTGCCCCATGAGAAAGACGCTGTAGGCAGTTTCCTTGGCCTGGCCATGGTGGGCAGCCCACAGAAGATCCGCGCCAAGCTGGAAGTGCTGGTGGAGCAGACCGGCGCGGATGAGCTGATCTTCACCTGTGACCTGTACGAGCATGCCGACCGGATTCATTCCTACGAGCTGCTGGCCCAGATTATGAAGGGCTGAATCCAGGAGTGAGGCGGGACGCAGAGCATCCCAGGCTACATTCCCACGCGGAGCGAGGGATCGCAGGCATAAAAAAACCGACGCACTTGCGTCGGTTTTTTACGTCTGCAACACGGGATCACCCGCGCTTGTAGGCGATTTCCTTGGTACCGGCTTCACAGCTGCCGACAACCGTGTGGTCACTAGGTGCAGCACCTTTGTCCACGATTTCCAGGGAGTAGCCCGAAGCGCCTTTCGCGTCGATTTTCGCCGCGATCTCGCTTTTCAGCTCTTCACAAGGCTTGCCCGCCGCCAGAGCTGTGCCCGCAATGCTCAACAAACCTACCGCCAACAAAAAGTTCTTCATCCGTCACTTCCTTGGGTTGATCGAAAGGAAGCACATCGCCGCTCGTCACGTCGACGTGCCTAAAGGTTGTAGCGGAGTTTATGGCAATCGGCCAGCGCGCAAGTTCAACCGGCTCAATCAACTACTGGCAATTCGGAACCCCACCTTGAGGGTCACCTGGAAATGCGCGGCCTTGCCGTCCTTGATATGACCGCGGGTTTCGGTCACTTCAAACCACTCCAAGTGCTTGATGCTCTTGCTGGCTTCGGCCAGGGCATTGTTGATGGCGTCCTCGATGCTGGTGGTGGAAGAACCCACCAGTTCGACTTTCTTGTAGGTGTGATGATCACTCATAAGGTTTTCTCCTGGGGTCGTTAATGAAGCCTAGCAGTGAATTCTCGTACTGCTTCTGGCGACTATTCCCATACGAAAGTTCAGATTTACTGCACTTTCTGAAACCGCAGCAGTCGGAAGCAACACACGCCACTCAATCACTCCAGGAGAGCCCACATGGCCAACACCTCTTTACGCAAAGCGTCATTGGAAAGCATGGAAGCCGAGATTTCGAGCCTGCTCAAATCTCTGGAAAGCCTCAAGGACGATGCGTCTGACGAGTCGCGCAAAACCCTGAAGGCCCTGAAAAGCAATGCCGAGAACGCCCTCAAGCATTCCCGTCACCTGATCAGCGATGCTTACGAAGAAAGCAAAGTCAAAATCCGCGAAACCGGTGTTGCGACACGGGACTACGCGCAAGAGCACCCTTGGACTACCGCTGGCGTCGCCGTTGGCGCGCTGGGCCTGCTGGCGGCTTACTTGCTGTGCAAACGCGGCGACTAAACAACCTGGCGCGCAAGCTCAGCCTTGAGCCACTGCGCCAGTTGCCGGGCGCGCCCATCCGCGGCGCGCTTGGGTAGCCACAACGCCAGTTGCGCCGGGGTTTCACTGAAACCCCACGGCGCAACCAGGCGACCCGCTCGCAGGTCCTCTGCCACCAGCGGCTCAGGCGCAATTGCCACTCCCAGCCCGGCCACCGCCGCCTCCAGCAAATAATACAAATGCTCGAACCCCTGACCGTACTTCAACGCGCCAGCGTCGATTCCGTGGTGCTGCGCCCAGCTGGGCCAGGCTTGTGGGCGCGAAGTGGTGTGCAACAAGGCTTGATCCAGCAGGGCTTCGGCAGGTGCCTGGCTTAAACGCTCGTAATCGGCAAATCGCGGGCTCATGACCGGGCCGATGCGTTCGCTGGCCAGTTCGTACACCTGCATATCCGCCGGCCACGGCGGCTCAGCGAACACCAGCAGCGCGTCCAACCCGGGGCGGCGCGGGTCGAGGTCGCCTTCGCCCGCCGACAGGTGCAGGCGCAAATCCGGCAGATCGGCGTTCAGGCGCCCCAACCGCGGAATAAACCAGCGCGCCAGCAGACTGCCGGAGCAGCCGAGCACAAACGGTGCGTCTGCGCTGCTTTGTGTGAGTTCTGCGCAGGTGTCCCTCAGACGCTCGAACGCCTCAAAACTCGCATCTCGCAGGCGGATGCCGGCATCTGTGAGTTTGAGGCCGCGCCCGTCCTTGACGAACAGGCTGACGCCGAGATGTTCTTCCAACACCTTGAGCTGCCGGCTGACCGCGCCATGGGTCACGTGCAGTTGCTCAGCGGCCTGGCTCACGCTGTTCAGGCGTGCAGCCGCCTCGAAAGCGCGCAAGGCATTCAGGGGTGGGAGGTCTCGGCTCATCTGTGAGTTTTCCTGACAGGTTGTGGCGATCTTATCGGTTTTCACGTGGAAGCGTCAGAGGTAGAGTGACCGTCATTGCCTCTTACACATTTTCTACCTGGAGCGTCCCATGACTCAGACCCAGACCGATTTACGCAACGGCCCAGACGCCAATGGCCTGTTTGGTTCGTTCGGCGGCCGCTACGTGGCGGAAACCCTGATGCCGTTGATCCTTGATCTGGCCCGCGAATACGAAGCGGCCAAGATCGATCCGGCCTTCAATGAAGAACTGGCCTACTTCCAGCGTGACTACGTCGGACGCCCAAGCCCGCTGTACTTCGCCGAGCGCCTGACCGAGTTCTGCGGTGGCGCCAAGATCTACCTCAAGCGCGAAGAGCTGAACCACACCGGCGCCCACAAGATCAACAACTGCATCGGCCAGATCCTGCTGGCGCGGCGCATGGGTAAAAAACGCATCATCGCCGAGACCGGCGCCGGCATGCACGGTGTGGCCACCGCCACCGTCGCCGCGCGTTTTGGCCTGCAATGCGTGATCTACATGGGCACCACCGACATCGAGCGCCAGCAGGCCAACGTATTCCGCATGAAGCTGCTGGGCGCTGAAGTGATCCCGGTAGTCGCCGGCACCGGCACTCTGAAAGACGCGATGAACGAAGCGCTGCGTGACTGGGTGACCAACGTCGACAGCACCTTCTACCTGATCGGCACCGTGGCCGGTCCGCACCCGTACCCAGCCATGGTTCGCGACTTCCAGGCCGTGATCGGCAAGGAAACCCGTACCCAACTGCAGGCGCAGGAAGGCCGTCTGCCCGACAGCCTGGTGGCGTGCATCGGCGGCGGTTCCAATGCCATGGGCCTGTTCCACCCGTTCCTGGATGACACCAGCGTCGAAATCATCGGTGTTGAAGCGGCCGGCTACGGTATCGAGACCGGCAAACACGCGGCCAGCCTCAACGGCGGCGTACCGGGTGTGCTCCACGGCAACCGTACCTTCCTGTTGCAGGACGACGATGGCCAGATCATCGACGCCCACTCGATCTCCGCGGGCCTCGACTACCCGGGCATCGGCCCTGAACACGCCTGGTTGCACGACATCGGCCGCGTCCAGTACACCTCGGTGACCGACGACGAAGCCCTCGACGCCTTTCACAAATGCTGCCGCCTGGAAGGGATTATTCCTGCACTGGAAAGCGCCCACGCCTTGGCCGAAGTGTTCAAGCGCGCGCCGACCTTGCCGAAAGATCACCTGATGGTGGTCAACCTGTCCGGTCGTGGCGACAAAGACATGCAAACCGTGATGCACCACATGGAACAGTCCAAGCAGGAGAAACACTGATGAGCCGCCTGCAAACACGTTTTGCGCAACTGAAAGAACAAAACCGCGCCGCCCTGGTGACCTTCGTCACCGCCGGTGACCCGGGTTATGACACCTCGCTGGCGATCCTCAAGGGCTTGCCGGCGGCCGGCGCCGATGTAATCGAGCTGGGCATGCCGTTCACCGACCCGATGGCCGATGGCCCGGCCATTCAGCTGGCCAACATCCGCGCACTGACCGCCAAGCAGAACCTCACGAAAACCCTGCAAATGGTTCGCGAGTTCCGCGAGGGCAACAGCGACACGCCGCTGGTGCTGATGGGCTACTTCAACCCGATCCATATGTACGGCGTGCCACGCTTTATCAGCGACGCGAAAGAAGCCGGCGTCGACGGCCTGATCGTGGTCGACATGCCGCCCGAGCATAACGGCGAGCTGTGCGACCCGGCCCAGGCTGCCGGTATCGACTTTATCCGCCTGACCACGCCGACCACCGACGACGTGCGCCTGCCAACCGTACTCAACGGCAGCTCCGGGTTTGTGTACTACGTTTCGGTGGCCGGTGTGACCGGTGCCGGTGCCGCCACCCTGGAACACGTTGAAGAAGCCGTGACCCGTCTGCGTCGGCATACCGACCTGCCGATCAGCATCGGTTTTGGTATCCGCACCCCGGAGCAGGCCGCTGCAATCGCCCGTTTGGCAGACGGTGTGGTGGTGGGTTCGGCACTGATCGATCACATCGCCAACGCCAGCAACGATCAGCAGGCCATCGACGGTGTATTGACCCTGTGTTCAGCGCTGTCGGAAGGTGTGCGCAACGCCCGTAAGTAAGCGGCTCGTAAGCGGTAGGTAAAGTTCCTGATACAGAGGAATCAAGCCGGGAAATCAGCACCTAAGCTAACAAGACCAAGGGATTTCGAACGTGGTTCGAAATCCCTTTTTGTTGTTTGTGCAGTTGAGGAAACCCCTGATGAAAATGCCTAAACGTGTGATAGCCGGTCTGGGCGTGCTGTTGCTCGGCGCCAGCGCGCTGGTGCAAGCCGCACCGTATGACCAAGGCGGCGGACCTGACCGTGGCGGCCCACAGGGCCAGCACGATCAACGTGGCGATGACCATCGCGGGCCGCAGGACAACCACCGTGGCGGTCCTCCTCAGGACTTCGGCCCTGTGAGGCAGGTCATCCGCGATAACCATGGCGACTTCCGCCGTGGCGCACCGCCGCCTCCCGGCATCCACCTGGTGCGCGGCCAGCGCCTGCCGCCAAACTACTATGGTGAGCGCCTGGACCCTCGGGCTCTGTCGCATCTGCCGCAATACCCTGGTTATGAATGGCGTCGCTCGGGTGGGGACATCGTGTTGATCGCGATTGGCACCAGCATCGTTTATCAAATCCTGGATGGCGCGCTGTACTAGTAGCTTCCTGTAGGAGCGAGCTTGCTCGCGAAAAACGTTAACGATAACGCGGGGCATCTGACACCCCGCGGCGCTCTCAGGTTTTTCGCGAGCAAGCTCGCTCCTACAGTTCTATGCGCTCGACCTTGCCGACCAACAAGATGTAGGACAACGCCCCCAGCAACGCCAGCACCGCGATATACGTAATCGCCGGTGCAAACGAATCCCCTGTCGCCAGAAAGCCAATCACAATCGGCGTGGTAATCGCCGACAGATTGCCGATGAAGTTAAACACCCCACCCGTCAACCCCAGCAGCCTCGCCGGCGCCAGAGTCGACACCAATGACCAGGTGATCGACGCCAGGCCATTGCCGAAAAACGCCACCGCCAGAAACGCAATCACCCACGCCGTGGAGTCAACAAAGTTGGCGCCGATGATCGCCGTGGAAATCAACAGCCCGCCAATGATCGGCAACTTGCGCGCAAACCCCACGGACGCTCCGCGGCGAATCAGCCAATCGGAAAACAGCCCCGAACACAGCACCCCGACAAACGCCGCCAGAAACGGCAGTGACGCCAGCAGGCCGGACTTGATGAAGTCCATGCCGCGATATTTCACCAGGTAGGTCGGGAACCACGTCAGGAAAAACCACAGCGTGGAGTTCAGGCAGAACTGCCCCAGGTAGATCCCCCACAGCTTGCGCTTGCTCAGCACGATGCCGAGGTCGACCCAACTGAACGGCGCCTTGGCCGCCTGCGCCTGGATGTCCACCAACCCGCCACCTTCGCGGATCAGCTCGATTTCCGCCGCATTGGCACCTTTGAAATCCCGTGGCTCGCGGTACACGGCGTACCAGATCAACGCCCACACAATGCCCACGCCACCGGTGGCGACAAACACCATGTGCCAGCCAAAGGTGTGTTGCAGCCAGGCCAGTACCGGCGTGAGAAACGCCAGCCCGACAAACTGGCCGGAGGTATAAACACCAATCGCCGTGGCCCGCTCACGCTCAGGGAACCAGGTGGTCACCACGCGGCTGTTGATCGGGTAAGCCGGGGCTTCCAGGGCACCGACCGCCATGCGCAATACGAACAGTGCGATGAAGCTGGCGGCAAAGCCGAGCATCACGGTGGCGATCGACCACAGCAGCAGGGCGACACTGTAGAGAATGCGCGGCGGTACCCGGTCCACCAGCCAGCCGCCGGGGATTTGCATGGCCGCGTAGGTCCAGCCGAACGCGGAGAAAATCAGCCCGACATGCACCGGGTCGATCCCCAACTCGCTGGTCAGGGCCGGGGCGGCAATCGACAGGTTGCTGCGGTCCAGGTAATTGATCACCACGGTGATGAACAGCAGCACCATGATGAAGAAACGCTTTCGGCTGGGCGTGACTAAAGAAGCCTGCCCGGTGAAGGACTCGGATTGCATGGGGGTTGCCTCTTCTTATGGTTATTGAGGACAGGTCTTACTGAAGAAACCGAATCAAATGTGGGAGCGGGCTTGCTCGCGAAAGCGGTCTACCAGCAGCGGATATGTTGACTGACACTCCGCCTTCGCGAGCAAGCCCGCTCCCACATTGATCGGGTTTTCACCTCAAGTTCGCGGTGTTTACCACTCCGCAAAACTGCCATCGGCATGACGCCAGATCGGGTTGCGCCAGCGATGCCCGATGGCCGCGCGCTCGATCACGTATTCCTCGTTGATCTCGATGCCCAGGCCCGGCCCATTGGGGATTTTCACGAAGCCCTGGTCGTAGTCGAAAACGCCCGGATCGCGCACGTAATCCAGCAGGTCGTTGCTCTCGTTGTAGTGAATGCCCAGGCTCTGTTCCTGGATGAACGCGTTGTAGCAAACCGCGTCCAGCTGCAGGCACGCCGCCAGGGCAATCGGGCCGAGCGGGCAGTGCAGGGCGAGGGCCACGTCGTAGGCTTCGGCCATGTTGGCGATCTTGCGGGTTTCCGTGATACCACCGGCGTGGGAGGCATCCGGCTGGATGATGTCGACATAACCTTCGCTGAGCACGCGCTTGAAGTCCCAGCGCGAGAACAGGCGCTCGCCAAGGGCAATCGGGGTGCTGGTGAGCGGCGCCAGCTCTTTCAGCGCTTCGTAGTTTTCGCTAAGCACCGGCTCTTCGATAAACATCAGTTTGTAGGGATCGAGCTCCTTCATCAGCACCTTGGCCATGGGCTTGTGCACCCGGCCATGGAAGTCGACGCCGATGCCGACGTTGGGGCCTACCGCATCACGCACGGCGGCGACGTTGGCCAGGGCCTGGTCGACTTTTTCGAAGCTGTCGAGAAATTGCAGTTCTTCGGTGCCGTTCATTTTCACCGCAGTAAAACCACGGGCCACGGCTTCCTTGGCGGCGCGGGCAGTGTCGGCCGGGCGGTCGCCACCAATCCATGAATACACGCGGATTTTGTCGCGCACCTGGCCACCCAGCAGGTCGCTGACCGACACACCGAGAGCCTTGCCCTTGATATCCCACAGCGCCTGGTCGATGCCGGCGAGGGCGCTCATATGGATCGCGCCGCCACGGTAGAAACCGCCGCGGTAGAGCACCGTCCAGATGTCTTCGATATTGCGTGGGTCTTTGCCGATCAAGTAGTCGGACAGTTCTTCGACGGCGGCAGCCACGGTGTGGGCGCGGCCCTCGACCACAGGTTCGCCCCAACCGGTCACGCCCTGGTCGGTTTCAACCTTGAGGAAACACCAGCGCGGCGGGACGATGAAGGTGGTCAGTTTGGTGATTTTCATCTTCTTATCTCTCTTGTAGATGGAGAACGCTGATCAGCCCAAGGCGTGCCAGGCCGCGACGTAGGCCTGGGCGTTGCTCGCCACTTGGGCGACGCTCATGCCCGGCTTGAATAACCCGGAGCCCAGGCCGAAGCCTTTGACGCCCGCGTCGAAAAATACCTGCATGTTGTCCGGAGTAATGCCGCCCACCGGCAGCAACACCGTGCCCGCGGGCAGTACCGCGAGCCAGGCCTTGACCACCGCCGGGCCCATTTGCTCGGCGGGGAAAAGCTTCAGCACGTCGGCGCCTTCGGCCAGCGCGGCAAAGGCTTCGGTGGGCGTGGCGACACCCGGCGACAGATACAGGCCCGCAGCCTTGGCGGCACGCAGCACCTTGGCATCGCTGTGGGGCATGACGATGACCTGGCCGCCGGCGGCTTTGACTTGATCAACCTGTTCCGGGGTCAGCACGGTGCCGGCGCCGATCAGGCAATCGGCGGGCAGGCTGTCCCGCAGGATGCGGATGCTGGAATAAGGGTCCGGTGAATTGAGCGGCACTTCGATCACCCTGAAGCCCGCCTGGTACAACACCTCGCCGATTGCCAGCGCCTCCTCCGGTCGCAGGCCGCGCAGGATCGCGATCAAACCGTTGTGTGTCAGTGCTTGCTTGAGCATGTCGAGCCTCTCGTCAGGTTGCAGGCAGCAGCCCCGCCGCCATGGCCAGCTGCCAAAGGCCACGCTCGGTAGCCTCCTGTGCCTGGGTCACGCGGGGGAAGCCACAGAGTTGGAGTGCACGCTGGTAGCGGGTGCAGAGTTGAGTAGCGCCCACCAGAACGATGTCGCGCTGCTGGGCAGGCTGGCGGGTGCGCAGGCCCATGAGTTCGTGGCCGATCATCAGGCCGGACAAATAGTCGGGCTGCTCCTCGGGCGCCAGTTCACCGGTCAATCCCAGGGTGCGGGCGCTGAACAAGTTCGACAGCAGCCCGGCCTGGCCGTCCACCGACAGCGCCACCTGCACGCCGCGATCAAAAGCCGCCGCCTGGAACGCTTCGGAAGGGCGCTGGGTGCGCCCCAAAATACTGTGTTGGCTGAGCACGGCGAACAGCTCGCCGGTCATGAAAGTGTCGAAGTGGGTGATGCAGCCTTCCACCACGTCGACCCACTTGGAATGGCTGCCCGGCAGGCCGATCAGTACGTCGCTCCCGGTAGTGGCGGACACGCTTTGCAGCACGCCAAGCACCTGGGTTTCTTCGCCGCGCATCACATTGGGCAACGCGCCGCGTTGAATCACGCCGGGCACGATGTGCACCGCTGTACCTCGCAGGCTGCGCACAACATGCAGCGCCTGGCCGAGGGTGGAGACGTCGGCCGGGGTGTCGCGGTAAGCCGCTTCGCTCCAGCCCTGAGCGCTGCCGACCATGCCGCAGGCGATGACCGGAAGGCCGGGCTGGGCATCGAGCCAGTCACCGCAGGCCGCGTCGAATGCCAGCTCGAAGCCATTGCTGCAGCGAACACCGGCAATGTCCCGGGGTTCGGTGGGTAAGTGCATGATCCCCGACGCCAGGGCGCGTCGTTCGATGACGACGCCTGCCGGGCCGAGCTTGTAAGCACGAAGGGAACTGGTTCCCCAATCGAGCGCGATCAATTGCGCCTGCATCGCTTCACCTGAGTGTTCTGAGCGGATGAGGCGAATATAAACCCAAGACCGTCAAAGTCTCAATATATAAATATCAGTCCCACATATAGGGAATTAACATACTTAGAATATCGACAGGTCCAACGTGCGCATCGCCCCCATCCAGATCGCGTGGTCGGTGTGGTCCTTGAGGTCATCGCCGGTAGTCGGGTGCAGGAACACCACCAGGCCGTTGCGGTTGAGTGCCAACCACGGCAGCACAACGCCGATGTATTCCGGGTCGAACGCCAGCTGGCAGCTCCAGTCCGGGTGCGGGCCCACCGGGCGTTCATGCACGCGGCCCATGCGCAACGGGAACATTTGCGCGGCGTCCTCGCAGAGTTTGCGCGCCTGGTCGATGGTGTTGGCGTCGAAGTAGATGTGGGCGTGGTAGCCCTTGATACGTTGCATGACAGGCTCCGGGCTCAATGATCGGCAAATCCTAGACCGCAATGGACGGCAGGGCCAGGCCGGTCAGTGATTGTGCGCTGCTGGCTTGTTCGGCCATCAGCCAGTCGACGAAACGTTCGATCAACTGGCTGCGACGTTTGCGCTGGGGCAGCACCACGTAATAGCCGAAGCGTGAGATCACAGTGTCGCCAATCGGCCGGCACAGCCACTTTTGCTCGAGCAAGTTATCCACAAGGTGGCGCCAGCCGATGGCCACGCCCTGGCCGGCGATCGCGGCCTGGATCAACAGCGTGTAATTGTCGAAACGCAGTTGGCCCGGGGTGGGCGCCGTGGTGATGCCCAGCTCGCGAAACACGCCGCTCCAGTCGAACCACTGGTTGTTGTTTTGCTGGCGCAGGTGCAGCAAGGGAAACTCCAGCAGGCTCTGCACCGGCAACGGCGCGCTGCGGTCCTGGAGCAACTGCGGGCTGCACACCGGGAACACCTCCTCGTTGAACAGCCACAGGCTGTCGCCCTGTTTGAAACGGCCGTCGCCGAACAACACCGCCACATCGATATCGCTGCGCAACGCGGCGTGATTGCGCTCGCTGGTGACCAGACTCACGTCCACCTGCGGGTTCGCTTCATGGAAACGATGCAGGCGCGGCATCAGCCAATAAGCGGCGAACGCAAAGTCGGTCGCCACCTGCAGGACTTCGTGCTGGTCCTGCTCGGCAATCGCGCTCAGGCCCTGGTTGATGCTCTGCAAACCGGCCTGCACCTGCTCGAACAACAGGGCGCCCGCGTCGGTCAGTTCGATGCCCCGGTAAATGCGATCAAACAGGCGCACCTTCAGCTGTTCTTCCAGGCGCTTGATCTGTTGGCTGATGGCCGGCTGGGTAGTGCCCAACTCCATCGCCGCTGCCGTAAAGCTGCGTTGGCGAGCCGCCGCTTCAAACGCGCGCAGCAGGTCGAGTGACAGGTGACCGAGGGATTCATACATAAGCTGTGCTTATCCTAGACATTGCTTCTCATGGGCTTTACCACGATTTCCATGGCCTGCATGCTCATTCGCATAAACGTTGACTATGGAATGCCGCGAAACCATGAAGCGCAAGAACATTCTTTTTATCATGGCCGATCAAATGGCCGCGCCGATGCTTCCGTTCTACGGTCCTTCGCCTATCAAACTGCCGAACTTGAGCCGCCTCGCCGCTGAGGGCGTGGTGTTCGACGCCGCTTACTGCAACAGCCCGCTGTGTGCACCATCGCGCTTTATCCTGGTGAGTGGGCAGTTGCCGAGCAAGATCGGCGCCTACGACAACGCAGCCGATTTCCCCGCCGACGTGCCGACTTATGCCCACTACCTACGCCGCCTCGGCTACCGCACCGCGCTGTCGGGCAAGATGCATTTTTGCGGCCCCGACCAGCTCCACGGTTATGAAGAACGCCTGACCAGTGACATCTACCCGGCCGACTATGGCTGGGCGGTGAACTGGGATGAGCCGGACGTGCGCCCTACCTGGTACCACAACATGGCGTCGGTGCTGCAAGCCGGGCCCTGCGTGCGCACCAACCAGCTGGATTTCGACGAAGAGGTGGTGTTCAAGGCCCAGCAGTATCTGTTCGACCATATCCGCGAGGATGGCGACCAGCCGTTCTGCCTGACCGTGTCGATGACGCACCCACACGACCCGTACACCATTCCCAAACCGTTCTGGGACCTGTACGACGACAACGATATCCCATTGCCCACAACGCCGGCACAAGCAGATCTCGACCCTCACTCCCAACGCCTGCTCAAGGTCTATGACCTGTGGGACAAGCCGCTGCCGCTGAACAAGATCCGCGATGCACGCCGCGCCTACTTCGGCGCGTGCAGCTACATCGACAGCAACGTCGGCAAGCTGCTGCAAACCCTGGAAGACACGGGCCTGGCCGATGACACCATCATCATCTTCTCCGGTGACCACGGCGACATGCTCGGCGAACGCGGGCTCTGGTACAAAATGCACTGGTTTGAAATGGCCGCCCGGGTGCCGCTGCTGATCAGCGCGCCGGGGCAGTTTGCGGCGGGCCGCGTGACGGCTGCCGTGTCCACCGCCGACCTGCTGCCGACTCTGGTGGAACTGGCCGGCGGCCAACTCGACGCCAACCTGCCACTGGACGGCCGCTCGCTGGTCTCGCACTTGCAAGGGCAGGGCGGGCACGACGAAGTGTTCGGCGAATACATGGCCGAAGGCACCATCGGCCCGCTGATGATGATTCGCCGTGGCGCCTACAAGTTCATCTACAGCGAGGACGATCCTTGCCTATTGTTCGATGTGCACAACGACCCGCACGAGCGGGAAGAACTCAGCCAGTCACCGGAACACCGGCCGCTGTTCGAGGCGTTTTTGAGTGAGGCGCGGGCCAAGTGGGACATCCCGGCGATCCACCAGCAGGTGCTCGCCAGCCAACGCCGTCGCCGCCTGGTATTCGAGGCGCTGACCCAAGGCAAGCTGAAGAGTTGGGACCACCAGCCACTGGTAGACGCCAGTCAGCAATACATGCGCAACCATATCGACCTCGACGATCTGGAGCGCAAGGCACGTTTTCCACAACCCTGCCAAAACCAATAAAACTGAGGGGAAGGCCATGCAAAAGTTATCCACCGTGTTGAGCGTTGCGCTGCTGGCATTGAGCAGTGCCGGCGCCTACGCGGACTCAAGCTGCGACACCGTGAAGATGGCCGATCCGGGCTGGAGCGATATCGCCGCCACCAATGCCATTACCGGTTTCCTGTTGAGCGGCATGGGCTACAAGGCCAAGGTTGATACCCTTGCGGTGCCGATCACCTTTGGCGGGCTCAAGGACGGCCAGGTGGATGTGTTCATGGGTAACTGGATGCCGGCGCAGCAGGGCTTCTACGACAAGTTCGTGGCTAATGGCGATGTGACGCAACTGGCGAAAAACCTCGACGGCACCGAGTTCACCCTCGCCGTGCCGGATTATGTGTGGGACGCCGGGGTGCATGATTTTGCCGACCTGAACACGTTTGCCGACAAGTTCGACAAGAAGATCTACGGCATCGGTTCGGGTGCGCCGGCGAATATCTCGTTGCAGGAAATCATCAAGAAAAACGACTTCGACCTGGGCCAGTGGAAGCTGATCGAGTCCAGTGAACAGGCGATGCTGGCCGAAGTGTCCCGGGCGGTGAAGAAGCAGAAGTTCGTGACGTTCCTCGGCTGGACGCCGCACCCGATGAACGTGCAGTTGAAGATGCATTACCTCAAGGGTGGGGAGAAGTACTT
Source organism: Pseudomonas sp. 32A (assembly GCF_052682255.1). Taxonomy (NCBI): domain Bacteria; kingdom Pseudomonadati; phylum Pseudomonadota; class Gammaproteobacteria; order Pseudomonadales; family Pseudomonadaceae; genus Pseudomonas; species Pseudomonas sp. 32A. Next base: position 2,827,439 of record NZ_JBQYLY010000001.1, read on the forward strand.
TGGTGACACCGGCAGCGTGTATACCTTGACCCGCAAGGGCTATGCGCAAGCCTGCCCGAATGTCGGGAAATTGCTGACCAACCTGAGTTTCACCCAGGAGATGGAGAACGCCATCATGGCGGAGGTGGTTAACAAGAAGGTGAGCAACGCTGATGCGGCGAAGGCCTGGATCAAGGCAAATCCGGCGGTGCTGGACAAGTGGCTGGACGGGGTTAAAACCGTCGACGGCCAGGATGCGCTGGCCGCCGTAAAAGCCAAACTCTGATGCACTGATCGTTCCCACGCTCTGCGTGGGAACGCATCCGGTGACGCTCCGCGTCACGACTCAAGAGCGGACGCAGAGCGTCCAAGACGGCATTCCCACGCAGAGCGTGGGAACGATCAACTCTAACGCTAAAACCCGCGTAGCAGCTGTCGAGCCTTGGCGAGGCTGCGATACGCCGCCAACGCAGCCTCGCCAAGGCTCGGCAGCTGCTACGCGTGACCAACTGATATCCTGACCTAATCCTTCCAGCCCGAGTTTCCAATGCCCTGGCCCAACCGCCGTACACTCTTCCCCTTCCTCAGCTGGCTCCCGCGCCAAACCCGCGCCAGCGTCGGGCGGGACGCGGTCGTCGGCCTGAGCGGTGCAGTCCTGGCATTACCGCAATCCATTGCCTACGCACTGATCGCCGGTCTCCCACCGGAATACGGCCTGTACGCCGCAATCATTCCGGTATTGATCGCCTGCTTGTGGGGCTCTTCCTGGCACCTGATCTGCGGGCCTACGGCAGCGATTTCCATTGTGCTGTACGCCAGCGTCAGCCCGCTGGCCGTGCCCGGCTCCCAGGACTACATCACGCTCATCCTGTTGCTGACCTTCCTGGCCGGCGTCTTCCAATGGCTGCTGGGCATGCTGCGCTTCGGTGCCTTGGTGAATTTCGTCTCGCACTCGGTGGTACTCGGCTTCACCCTCGGCGCTGCGGTGGTAATCGCGCTGGGGCAATTGCCCAATCTGCTGGGGCTGGACCTGCCCAGCCAGGCCACGGCGATCAACAGCCTGCTGGCGCTGATCAACCACGCAGGGGAATGGAATCATCCTTCACTGGTGCTCGGGCTCGGCACCTTGCTGGTGGGGGTGCTGCTGAAACTATGGGTGCCGCGCTGGCCCACACTGTTGATCGCGCTGGCCTTGGGCAGCCTCATCCCATGGCTATGGCCGGCGAGGTTCGGGCAGGTGGCGTTGGTCAGTTCATTTGTCGGCAAACTGCCGCCCTTCAGCCCGCTGCCGATGGACTTGGACATGGTTCTGCGCCTGCTGCCGAGTGCCGTGGCGGTGGGCATGCTGGGGCTGGTGACCAGCTTGTCGATTGCGCGCTCGCTGTCGGCCCGCTCCCAGCAATTGCTCGATGCGAATCAGGAAGTGCGTGCGCAGGGTTTATCCAACATCGTCGGCGGATTTTTCTCCGGGTACTTGTCGGCAGGTTCCTTCACCCGTTCGGGCCTGAGCTATGAAGCAGGTGCTTGCTCGCCGCTGGCCGGGGTGTTTTCTGCGCTGTGGGTGGCGCTGTTTGCGCTGTTCGGCGCGGCCCTGATCGCGCATATCCCGATCCCGAGCATGGCCGCGAGCATCCTGCTGATTTGCTGGGGGTTGGTGGACCATCGCGGTATTCGGGCGCTGTTCCGGGTCAGCCGCGCAGAGTTTGCGGTGATGAGCCTGACCTGCATCGCCACGCTGCTGCTGGAATTGCAGACGGCGATTTATGCGGGTGTGCTGGCGTCGCTGTTTTTCTACCTCAAGCGCACCTCGCAACCGCGAGTCCAGCAATGGCGTGACGGTGAGGACGATGTGCTGCGGGTCGGCGGGTCGATCTTTTTCGGCGCCAGCCATTACCTGCAGGTGCGGCTGCAAAGCCTGCACGGCCAGCGGGTGGTGATCGAGGCGCAGCAGATCAACTTTATCGACTATTCCGGGGTGGAGATGCTGCACCAGGAAGCGCGCCGATTGAACGGATTGGGGCGCAGCCTGGCGTTGCGCAAGGCCCGGCCGCAGGTGGTGGAAGAGCTGAAGAAACTGGAAGGGGCCGACAAATGCCCCATCCATTTCGAAGACTGAATGCGGTTAAGACTGTGGGAGCGGGCTTGCTCGCGAATGCGGTGTGACAGTCGCCGTATGTATCGACTGATCCACCACATTCGCGAGCAAGCCCGCTCCCACATTTAGCGTTGCATCAGGCCAGTTGCCGACGCAGTTCAGCTAAAACCGGGGCCGAATCCGGGCGCACGCCGCGCCACAGGTAGAACGCTTCCGCCGCCTGCTCCACCAACATTCCCAGGCCATCCATCGCTGCCGCGGCGCCCTGCTCACTGGCCCAGCGGCAGAAAGCCGTAGGCTCTTTGCCGTACATCATGTCGTAGCAAAAAGTCTTTCCGGGTTCGATCAGGCTGCCGGCAATCGGCGGTACATCGCCTGACAGGCTGGCGGAGGTGGCGTTGATGATCAGGTCCACCGGCTCACGCAGCCAGTCGAAACCGCTGGCGGACACCGGGCCGAGATCGTCGAACAACTCGGCGAGCAACTCCGCTTTCTCCACGGTGCGGTTGGCGATGATCAGCGAAGCCGGCTGCTCAGCCAGCAACGGCTCCAACGCGCCGCGCACCGCACCACCGGCGCCCAGCAACAGGATGCGTTTGCCTTGCAGGCTGAACCCGGCATTCACCGTCAAATCCCGCACCAGGCCGGCGCCGTCGGTGTTGTCTCCCAACAAGCTGCCATCGGCGAGTTTGCTCAGGGTATTCACCGCGCCGGCACGTTGGGCCCGTTCGGTCAGGGTATTGGCCAGGCGATAGGCCTCTTCCTTGAACGGCACGGTGACGTTGGCGCCACGGCCTTGTGCGAAAAATGCTTTTGCACAGCCGGTGAAATCCTCCAGTGGCGCGAGCAAGGTGCTGTAGTCCAGTTGCTCACCGGTCTGTTCGGCGAACAGACGGTGAATCAGCGGCGACTTGCTGTGGCCGATGGGGTTGCCGAAGACGACATAACGATCCATCAGACCGCCGCCTTGGGCAGCACGCCCAGCCAGTCGCGGTCTTGCAGGTAGTAGTCGGTGAGACGCGCTTCTTCACTGTCGGGCGCGGCTTTCCAGTCATAGCTCCAGCGCACTTGCGGCGGCAGCGACATCAGGATCGACTCGGTGCGCCCGCCTGATTGCAGGCCGAACAGGGTGCCACGGTCGTAGACCAGGTTGAACTCAACGTAACGGCCACGGCGGAATTCCTGGAACTCACGCTGCTGCTCGGTATAGGCCATGGCCTTGCGGCGCTGGACGATTGGCAGGTAGGCGTCGATGTAGGCGTCGCCGATGGCGCGCATGAAGGCGAAACTGGTGTCGAAGTCCCACTCGTTCAAATCATCGAAGAACAAACCGCCGATGCCCCGGGGTTCGTTGCGGTGCTTGATGTGGAAGTAGGTGTCGCACCAGGCCTTGTAGCGCGAGTACACGTCCGGGCCAAACGGCGCGCAGGCCTGCTCGGCGACGCGGTGCCAGTGGATGCAGTCTTCTTCGTTGCCGTAGTAGGGCGTCAGGTCGAAGCCGCCACCGAACCACCACACCGGCTCTTCGCCTTCTTTTTCAGCGATGAAAAACCGTACGTTGGCGTGGGAAGTCGGCACATGCGGGTTGTGCGGGTGGATCACCAGCGACACGCCGAGGGCTTCAAAACCGCGACCGGCCAATTCCGGGCGATGCGCACTGGCGGACGGTGGGAGGCCGCTGCCAAACACGTGGGAAAAGTTAACGCCGCCTTTCTCGATCACCGAACCGTTTTCGATCACACGGGTGCGACCACCGCCGCCGGCCGGCCGGGTCCAGGCGTCTTCGATAAAGCGAGTGTCCGTCTCAAAGGTTTCCAGGGCGCTGCAAATACGGTCTTGCAGGTCGAGCAGGTAGGCTTTGACAGCCTCGGTGCGGGTAGTCATGACATCACCTTGAATCGGGCAAAGCTACGCGAGGCCATTGGGCGTCGGCGGCAAATGGGCGCACAGGATACCACTGCACCCCGTATTGCCGCAGTTGACGAAGATCAAGCTTAGGAGTCCGATAGGGGGCTACGCGAAATTGACTTGAGGAGAGTGCAGATGGCCAAACGTATCCAGTTCCGTGCCCATGGCGGCCCCGAAGTACTTGAGTATGTGGACTACACCCCGGCAGAACCCGGCCCGCAGCAGGTTCGCGTGCAGAACAAGGCCATTGGCCTGAACTTCATCGACACGTATTTCCGCAGCGGCCTGTACGCGCCACCGGCCCTGCCGTCGGGCCTGGGCTCTGAGGGCGCCGGCGTTGTTGAGGCAGTAGGCAGTGAAGTCACTCAATTCAAGGTAGGTGATCGCGTGGCCTACGGCAGCGGCCCGCTGGGTGCCTACAGCGAATTGCATGTGCTGCCGGCCGCCAACCTGGTGCACCTGCCGGACGACATCAGCTTCGAACAGGCCGCCGGCGCGATGCTCAAGGGCCTGACCGTGCAGTACCTGTTGCGCCAGACCTATGAGCTGAAAGGCGGTGAAACCATCCTGTTCCACGCCGCCGCCGGTGGTGTGGGCTCGCTGGCGTGCCAATGGGCCAAGGCCTTGGGCGTGAAGCTGATCGGTACCGTCAGTTCGCCGGAAAAGGCAGCGTTGGCAAAATCCCTCGGCGCCTGGGAAACCATCGACTACAGCAAGGAAAATGTCGCACAGCGCGTGTTGGAACTGACTGACGGCAAGAAATGCCCGGTGGTGTACGACGGCGTAGGCAAGGACACCTGGCTCACCTCCTTGGACAGCGTGGCGCCACGCGGGTTGGTGGTGAGTTTTGGGAATGCTTCGGGGGCTGTGGATGGGGTCAACCTGGGGATTCTGGCGGCGAAAGGTTCGCTGTATGTGACCCGCCCGACCCTGGCGACTTATGCCAACAACCCGGAAAACCTGCAGGCGATGGCGGATGATCTGTTTTCGATGATCATCAGTGGCAAGTTGCAGATTGATATTAATCAGCGGTTTTCGCTGGGGGATGCGGCAAAGGCGCAGATTGAGTTGTCGGCGCGGCGGACGACTGGGTCGACCATTCTGTTGCCTTAGGGCTTTAGGTCTCTGGGGCCTGTAAGGGCCTCATCGCGGGCAAGCCCGGCTCCCACTGGAGTCTGCGGTGAACATAAATTTTGTGTTCGCTGGAGATCCGTGTGGGAGCCGGGCTTGCCCGCGATAGCCGCGACTCGGTCTTAAGACGGCCGCACAACCTCACCCGTCGCCAGATCCCGAATCAAACTCGGGTTCTTGCGCCCCCCCAGATTCCCGCCCAACACCAGATCCACCTGCCCACGGAAATACTGCTCCACACGAATCCGCGTGCGCGCCGCTGGGCGGCCCTGTGGGTTGGCCGAGGTGGAAATCAGCGGCCCGACCAGCGAGCACAGATCCCGCACTTGCGGATGATCAGTCACCCGTAGCGCCACCGTGTCATGCACCCCGGTAATCCACTCGGGCAACAAATCCTGATGGGGCACCAGCCACGTATTGGGACCCGGCCAGGTACTGGCCATGCGGTCCATCCACTCATCAGGAAAGTCTTCGAAGAGAAAATCGAACTGACGGATGTTGTCAGCAATCAGGATCAGCCCCTTATCCACAGACCGGCCCTTGATCGCCAGCAACCGATCCACGGCCTCTTCGTTCCAAGGGTCACAGCCCAGGCCCCAGACCGCCTCGGTTGGATAGGCAATCACCGCGCCTGCGCGAATTTCTCGTGCGGCTTCTCGCACACGCCACCTGTTGACCATTGCTCACTCTCCGGACTAAAGCTCTGCGCAGTTTACCGATCTTCGTTACAAAACCTAGCCGCGCGCAAGCCAGCGCCCGCTTTCGCAGATTACCCGGCCTTCCAGCTCGAGTTCCGTCAGGCTGGCCAGCACCTCGGACAAGGCCCTTCCGCTGGCAATCGCCAAGGCTTCACTGGTGTGGGGCGCCGCGTGCAACAGCGCCACCAGTGGGTGAGTGACCGCAATCGGCGCCGGGCGGGACAGTGCCTGCCAGCCGCGCAGGTTTTCGAGGATGTGTTCAATGGTTTCCACCAGCACCGCACCATCTCGAATCAATTGATGGCAGCCTTTGGCTCCAGGGTGATGGATCGACCCGGGGATGGCGTATACCTCGCGGCCTTGTTCCGCCGCCAGGCGTGCGGTGATCAGCGAACCGCTGGCCATGCTGGCCTCCACCACCAGCACCCCAAGGGACAGGCCACTGATAATACGGTTGCGGCGTGGGAAGTTACCGGCCTGGGGCGGGGCGTCCAACGGAAACTCGGAAACCACGGCGCTGCCTTGGGCAATCATCGCTTCGGCCAGGCGTCGGTGGCGCTGTGGATAAAAATTTTCGAGCCCGGTGCCCAGTACGCCAATTGTATGTCCACCAACATCCAAAGCCGCTTGGTGAGCAGCGCCGTCGATCCCCAGGGCAAGGCCACTGGTGATGACAAAACCGGCACTCGCCAGGCTGCGGGAAAACGCGGCGGCGGTGTCCATTCCTGGCCTGGAGGCACGACGGCTGCCGACCATCGCCAATTGCGGTTTTTCCAGAATCGCCGGGTTGCCGGCGACGAATAATAGCGGGGGCGCGTCATCCAATTCTGCGAGCAATGCCGGGTAGTCGGGTTGGTCCCACATCAGCAAATGCTGGGCCGGACGCTCCAGCCAGGCGAGGGCTGCACTGGCACCATCACGTACTTCCTCACTGCGCCGGGCGTCGGCGCTGGCCACCTTGAGTCCCAATGAACGCCAGGCACTCGCCGGTGCGCTGATGGCTTTTGACGCAGAACCAAACGCCTCGATGAGCTTTTGAAAACCTTTGGGACCCAGCTCCGGCAGCCTGTGCAAGCGTAGTCGGGCTTCCAGCTCTGCCGGGGAAATTTCGCGGTTATTCGTCGGTAACATTTGATCGTCCTTGATCGGAATAAACTGTGGATAACTCTGTTGGTAACTTATTTAGCAACCTAATTATTGCCTTTGATCAGGCGCCTCAAAACGGTCCATTACCGCCAGCGAACGTGACGCGCTGAGCACCAGGCCGTAGCTGAGTTTTTCGTAGGTGCGAAACACCACCAGCGTCCCGGCAGGCTCATCAGGCATCTTCACCGGAACGCCGGTCACTCTGTCCCGAACGGTTTCACCGGCTCTCACCACGGCCAGCAAATGACCTTCCATCAGCCCGTCACGGCGGCCCTTGTTCAACGTCACCGCATCCAGCACGCCGATCTGCGTCACGCCCCGGGGCACGTCGATGATGTGCCCGGCAATGGCGCGGGCAGGCCACTGAACCACCAGGCTGGCAAGGTCCGTGGGTGCTTGCTGGCTGAGCAGCCGGTCCCCGGGACGCACCTCCTGGGTCACCCGCTGCACACCCAATGTGCTGACGTCGCTCGCTGTCACAAAACGTGCGGTGCCTATATCGTCAGCGTTGATGCCCAGCCATTCCTGGCTATCGGGGTCGGTATAAGCCTTGCCCCGGCGGAAGATCCCGTAGCTTTGGACGGCAGGGTCCAGGGCCCCACGCGCATAAACACGTTCGCCATTGGCGCCCAATACTCGGCCGGCATCTGCTGCAACAATATAGGGAGCGTGGTCCAGTTCCTGGGGCGTATCGAGAATGCGGTTGTGCAGTAAAAAGCGCTGGATGGCTTGTTGCGTATGAAGCGGCAGCGGTTGACCCGCCTGTGGAAAGCTCGCAGGAACCTGGCCAACAACGGCCTGGGCCCACAGCAGCAAGACGAGTAGCGATTTCCTCATGGGGTGAATCTCCTTTATTATGTGCATTCGCGTGAAACGCCTTGGCCTTCGCGGCTTTCGGACGTTTTCCCACGGCACTTATTCCGGCACATCAAGGGTCCATCCCCGGCGCCGACTTGCCTTTACCTCACATGTGCAGCAATTACGCTTATGGCTATTTTGAACATCCTCGAATTTCCGGACTCACGCCTGCGCACCATCGCCAAGCCAGTGGCCGTAGTGGACGCCAAGGTTCGTCAGTTGGTCGATGACATGTTTGAAACAATGTATGAAGCCCCGGGTATCGGCCTCGCCGCGACCCAGGTCGACGTGCATCAGCGCGTCGTGGTCATGGACCTGTCCGAAGACCGCAGCGAGCCCCTGGTGTTTATCAACCCTGAGTTCGAAACCCTGACCGACGAGATGGGCCAGTATCAGGAAGGCTGCCTGTCGGTGCCTGACTTCTACGAGAACGTCGACCGTCCCCAGCGCGTCAAGATCAAGGCCCTGGACCGTGACGGCAAGCCGTTCGAGATGATTGCCGAAGGCCTGCTGGCGGTGTGCATCCAACACGAATGCGACCACCTCAACGGCAAGCTGTTTGTCGATTACCTGTCCACGCTTAAACGCGACCGGATCAAGAAGAAGCTGGAAAAGAAGCATCGCCAGCAAGCTTGATTCCCTTCTTTCAAAGGCTTGCTCCGGCAAGCCTTTTTCTTTTGTGAGACGTTTCCCATGACCGAGCCACTGCGCATCGTTTTTGCCGGCACCCCCGAATTCGCCGCCGAACACCTCAAGGCCCTGCTCGCCAGCCCGTATGAAATCGTGGCGGTCTACACCCAGCCCGATCGCCCGGCCGGTCGTGGGCAAAAGCTGATGCCCAGCCCGGTCAAGCAGCTGGCACTTGAGAACAACATTGTCGTGCTGCAGCCGCCAACCCTGCGCAACGCCGATGCCCAAGCCGAACTGGCTGCGCTGAAGCCGGACCTGCTGGTGGTAGTGGCTTATGGTTTGATCCTGCCTCAGGCCGTGCTGGATATCCCGCGCCTGGGTTGCATCAACAGCCACGCCTCGCTGCTGCCTCGCTGGCGCGGTGCGGCACCGATCCAACGGGCCGTTGAAGCCGGTGACGCCGAAAGTGGTGTGACCGTAATGCGCATGGAAGCGGGCCTGGACACCGGCCCGATGCTGTTGAAAGTCACCACCCCGATTACCGCTGAAGATACCGGTGGCAGCCTGCACGATCGCCTCGCCGAGATGGGCCCGCCGGCCGTAGTCCAGGCCATCGCCGGCCTGGCTGCTGGCACCCTGGAAGGCGAAGTGCAGGACGACAGCCTCGCCACCTACGCCCACAAATTGAACAAGGATGAAGCCCGCATCGACTGGAGCCGCCCGGCCGTTGAGCTGGAACGCCTGGTACGCGCCTTCAACCCGTGGCCGATCTGCCACAGCACCCTCAATGGTGAAGCCCTGAAAGTATTGGCCGCCACCTTGGCCGATGGAAAAGGTGCCCCCGGCGAGATTATCGGCGCCAGCAAAGACGGCCTGTTGGTAGCGTGCGGTGAACAGGCGCTGTGCCTGACCCGTCTGCAACTGCCCGGCGGCAAGGCGCTGAATTTCAGCGATTTGTTCAACAGCCGTCGTGAGAAATTTGCCGTCGGCATCGTCCTCGGCCAAGCGGTAGACACCCAATGAACCCACGTCTGGCCGCCGCCAAGGCCCTGGCCGCCGTACTCAACGGCAAGGCTTCCCTCAACAGTTCGTTGCCGACCCAGCTGGATAAAGTCGAAGACCGCGATCGCGGCTTCACCCAGGACCTGGCTTTCGGCACCGCCCGCTGGCAGCCGCGGTTGTCGGCGCTGGCGGCCAAGCTGCTGCAAAAGCCGTTCAAGGCCGCAGATGCCGATGTCGAGGCGCTGTTGCTGGTGGGCCTCTATCAACTGCTCTATACCCGCGTGCCGGCCCACGCCGCCATCGGCGAAACCGTCGGTTGCGCCGACAAACTGAAAAAGCCCTGGGCCAAGGCCTTGCTCAACGCCGTGCTACGCCGCGCCCAGCGCGAAAGCGAAGCGCTGCTGGCCGAACTGGAACATGACCCGGTGGTGCGCACCGCCCACCCGCGCTGGCTGCAAAAATCCCTGAAGGCATTCTGGCCCGAGCAATGGGAAGCCATCTGCGCCGCCAACAACGCGCACCCGCCGATGATCCTGCGGGTGAACCGCCGTCATCACACTCGCGATGCGTATCTCGCGCTGCTTGGCGAAGCCGGCGTAGCAGCTACGGCCTGTGTCTACAGCCAGGACGGCATCGTTCTTACAGAACCGGGCGATGTCCGTAACCTGCCCGGGTTCGCCGAAGGCTGGATCAGCGTGCAGGACGAAGCCGCACAACTGGCCGCCGACCTGCTGGACCTGGCGCCTGGCCAACGGGTGCTGGACGCCTGCTGCGCCCCCGGCGGCAAAACCTGCCACATTATGGAAGTTCAAGCTGACCTGGCCGGCGTCGTCGCCGTCGACCTGGAAGCCAAGCGCCTGGTGCGCGTGCGGGAAAACCTCGCGCGCCTGGGCCTCAGCGCCGAACTGATCGCCGCCGACGGCCGCGACACCGCCACCTGGTGGGACGGCAAGCCCTTCCAGCGCATCCTGCTGGACGCGCCGTGTTCCGCCACCGGCGTGATCCGCCGTCACCCGGACATCAAGCTGACCCGCCAACCCGACGACATCGCCGCCCTGGCCGTGCTGCAAGGCGAGTTGCTGGACGCGTTGTGGCCGACCCTCGAAGTCGGCGGCATCCTGCTGTACGCCACCTGCTCGACGCTGCCCACCGAAAACACCGAAGTCATCGAAGCCTTCCTGGCCCGCACCAGCGGCGCACGGGAACTGGACCTCGACATCCAGGCCGGGATCAAGCAGCCTCATGGCCGCCAGTTGCTGGCCCAGGAAGGCGGCCACGACGGGTTCTATTACGCCAAGCTGATCAAGATTGCCGCCGCTCGCGGCTGAATGGTTTTAAGGGAGTGACCGGATGAAAATCATCATCCTCGGCGCAGGGCAGGTCGGCGGTACGCTGGCCGAGCATTTGGCCAGCGAAGCCAACGACATCACCGTGGTCGACACCGACGCGGAGCGCCTGCGGGATTTAGGCGACCGCTTGGATATCCGTACCGTACAAGGCCGTGCCTCGTTTCCTACGGTACTGCGCCAGGCCGGTGCCGACGATGCCGACATGCTGGTGGCAGTCACCAACAGTGACGAAACCAACATGGTCGCCTGCCAGGTCGCCCACACCCTGTTCCACACCCCGACCAAAATCGCCCGGGTACGTGAGGCGGCTTACCTGACCCGCGCCGGGCTGTTCGACAACGACGCGATCCCGGTGGACGTGCTGATCAGCCCGGAGCAGGTGGTGACCCACTACATCAAGCGCCTGATCGAACACCCGGGCGCCTTGCAGGTGATCGACTTCGCCGAAGGCAAGGCGCAGCTGGTAGCGGTCAAGGCGTACTACGGCGGGCCGTTGGTGGGCCAGCAACTGCGCCAACTGCGCGAGCACATGCCCAACGTCGAGACGCGAGTGGCGGCAATCTTCCGTCGCGACCGGCCGATTCTGCCGCAGGGCGATACGGTGATCGAAGCCGACGACGAAGTATTTTTCATCGCGGCCAAGGCGAATATTCGCGCGGTGATGAGCGAAATGCGCCGTCTGGATGAAACCTACAAACGCATCGTCATCGCCGGCGGCGGGCAGATTGGCGAGCGCCTGGCCGAGGCCATCGAAAGCCGCTATCAGGTGAAGATCATCGAGATGAATCCGGCACGCTGCCGGTACTTGTCCGACACCCTCGACAGCACCGTGGTCCTGCAAGGCAGTGCCTCGGACCGTGACCTGCTGCTGGAAGAAAACATTGCCGACGCCGACATCTTCCTGGCGCTGACCAACGATGACGAAGCCAACATCATGTCGTCGTTGCTGGCCAAGCGGCTGGGGGCGAAGAAGGTGATGACCATCATCAACAACCCGGCCTATGTCGACCTGATCCAGGGCGGCGATATCGACATCGCCATCAGCCCGCAACTGGCAACCATCGGCACCTTGCTGGCCCACGTACGGCGCGGCGATATCGTCAGTGTGCACTCATTGCGCCGGGGCGCGGCGGAAGCCATCGAGGCGATTGCCCACGGCGACTCGAAGTCGAGCAAGGTGATTGGCAAGGCGATCCGCGATATCGGCCTGCCACCGGGTACTACCATCGGCGCGATCATTCGCGATGAAGAAGTGATCATCGCCCACGACGACACGGTGATCGCCACCGGCGACCATGTGATTCTGTTCCTTGTGGATAAAAAACATATCCGCGATGTGGAGAAACTGTTCCACGTGGGCCTGAGCTTTTTCTGATCAAACGGAGTGACCGACATGCTCGAATCCCTGGAAAAAATGCTCGCCAAGGGTGTGGATAACTCACTGCTGCGGTTTGGGTTGGGCAAGGGTTATCTGGATCTGAAGGACAACGCCAGGGCGGCGGAGCATTTGCAGAAGTGCGTCGAGTTTGATCCGAAGTATTCGGCGGCGTGGAAGCTGTTGGGCAAGGCGCAAGTGGGGCAGGGTGATAATGCTGCGGCGCGGTTGGCTTGGGAGCAGGGGATTACAGCGGCCCAGGCCCATGGCGACAAGCAGGCCGAAAAAGAAATGACGGTGTTCCTGAAGAAACTCGATAAACACCTGTAGGAGCGAGCTTGCTCGCGAAAAACCCGAGAGCGCCGCGTCAAATCAGAAAGACCGCATAATCGTTAACGACCTTCGCGAGCAAGCTCGCTCCTACAGGAAGCGGGTCAATACCACCGCGCCTCACCCGGCGGGCGTTTCTTGAAGCGCTTCATGCTCCACATGTACTGGCTTGGGTAAGCAGCCACATACCGCTCCACCACCTTGCTCATCGCCGCACACGAAGTGGCGGTGTCGGTGCTGTACATGTCTTCCGGCGCCGCTTCCAGGATCACTTTGTAGCCCGAGCCATCCGGCAGCCGCAGGGCATGCAGGAACACCCCGACCGCCTTGTGCCCCGCCAACATGTTCGGCACGAACTTGCTGGTCAGCGCCTGGGTGGCGAAGAACGGCACGAAGATCCCGGCGGACTCTGCCGGCTCCGGGTCGGCAGGAATGCCCACCTGGCCGCCTTTGCGCACTTCCTTGATGACACTGAGGATGCCTTCCTTGGTGGACGCCGCCACACGGTTGCCCAATTGCACCCGCTGTTTGCGCAGCAAGTCATCCACCGCCTTGAGCTTCGGCGGGCGGTAGAAAATGATCGGTTTGCACTGGCTGCAATAGAAGTGGTTCAACACCTCCCAGTTGCCCAGGTGGCTGGTGATACCGACCACGCCTTTACCCGAGGCCAGGGCTTCGTGCAGCACTTCCAGGCCTTCGACTTCACGCACCAGGTCAATGGAACGCTGGGCCGGCCAGATCCAGGCGCAAGCGCTTTCGGTCAGGGACTTGCCGATGTCCTTGAGGCTCTGGCCCACCAGACGCTCGCGCTCGGCCGGGTCCATGTCGGGGAAGCATTTGGACAGGTTGATCCGCACCGTCTCGCGGGAGCGGTTGGGGGTTTTCCACATGATCCAGCCAATCGCCGAACCGACCGCTTGCACCGCGCGCCAAGGCAGCAGGGCAAACAACCGAAGAGCGCCTACCAGCAAGGCGCCTTTAAACTTTTCCACAGGTCACTCCTGATCGTGTGTGGTGCGCAAAACCGCCATTCTAACCGGCGTTGGCCAGGTCCGCGTAACGGTCGCAGTCCTGGGTGTGGTCCATGACCATGCCCGAGGCCTGCATGAACGCGTAGCAGATGGTCGGTCCGACGAACGTAAAGCCGGCTTTTTTCAGGGCTTTGCTCATGGCTTCCGCTTCAGGCGTAATCGCCGGAACCTGGCTGCGATCCTTGAAATGATTGACCTTGGGCACGCCGCCGACAAACGACCAGAGCAACCCCACAGGATCCTCCAGCGCCAGCCAGGCGGCGGCATTGCGCCGGGTGGCATTGAGTTTCAGGCGGTTACGCACGATGCCCGGATCGAGCATCAGCGCTTCAATCTCGGCATCGCTCAGTTGCGCCAAACGCTGAGCATCAAATCCAAACAAGACCTTTCGATAGTGCTCGCGTTTGCGTAAAACGGTGATCCAGGACAGGCCCGCCTGGAACCCTTCGAGCAAAAGCAACTCGAACAGTCCCTGCGCATCGCGCAGCGGCGTTCCCCACTCCTGATCGTGATAAGCCATGTACAGCGGATCTTCAGAACACCAAAAGCAGCGTGGCATAAGGCTCCAGGGGATGGTGGCGCGGCCGAATCGGGTATACTCCCGCTCTTTAAATCGCAGCCCAAGTAACAGGTGAATTTCGTGAGCCAGCCTACGCCAGCCGTGCGTACCTTCCAAGACTTGATCCTCGCCCTCCAGCAATACTGGGCCGAGCAAGGTTGTGTGGTACTTCAGCCCTACGATATGGAAGTAGGCGCCGGCACTTTCCACACCGCTACCTTCCTGCGGGCCATCGGCCCGGAAACCTGGAACGCCGCTTATGTGCAGCCCAGTCGTCGCCCGACTGACGGCCGCTACGGCGAAAACCCGAACCGCCTGCAGCACTACTACCAGTTCCAGGTGGTTCTGAAGCCGAACCCGGACAACTTCCAGGAGCTGTACCTGGGCTCGCTGAAACATGTCGGCCTGGACCCGCTGGTCCACGACATCCGTTTCGTCGAAGACAACTGGGAGTCGCCAACCCTCGGCGCCTGGGGCCTGGGCTGGGAAGTCTGGCTCAACGGCATGGAAGTGACGCAATTCACTTACTTCCAGCAAGCCGGTGGCATCGAGTGCTACCCGGTGACCGGCGAGATCACCTACGGTCTCGAGCGTCTGGCCATGTACCTGCAAGGTGTGGACTCGGTCTACGACCTGGTGTGGGCTGACGGCCCGTTCGGCAAGGTGACCTATGGCGATGTGTTCCACCAGAACGAAGTGGAGCAGTCGACCTACAACTTCGAACACGCCAACGTCGAGAAACTGTTCGAGCTGTTCGACTTCTATGAAAGCGAAGCCAAGCGCCTGATCGAACTGGATCAGCCACTGCCGCTGCCGAGCTATGAAATGGTGCTGAAGGCGTCTCACACCTTCAACCTGCTGGATGCTCGCCGTGCCATCTCGGTCACCGCGCGCCAGCAATACATCCTGCGTGTACGCACCCTAGCGCGTTCCGTCGCCCAAGCCTACCTGCTGGCTCGCGCCAAGCTGGGCTTCCCGATGGCAACCCCGGACCTGCGTGATGAAGTGTTGGCTAAGCTGGAGGCTGCACAATGAGTGCTCAAGATTTCCTGGTTGAACTGGGCACCGAAGAGCTGCCACCCAAGGCACTCAACACCCTGGCCGACGCGTTTCTGGCCGGTATCGAAAAAGGCCTGCAAACCGCTGGCCTGAAGTTCGCAGCGAAGAAGGTCTACGCCGCGCCACGCCGCCTGGCGGTGTTGCTCACCGCGCTGGAAACCCAGCAGCCGGACCGCAGCATCAACCTCGACGGCCCGCCACGCCAGGCCGCCTTCGATGCTGAAGGCAACCCGACTCAAGCCGCCCTTGGTTTTGCCAAGAAGTGTGGCGTCGAGCTGAGCGAGATCGACCAGAGCGGCCCAAAATTGCGCTTCAGCCAGGTCATCACCGGCAAGCCGACTGCCAGCCTGTTGCCGACCATAGTTGAAGATTCCCTGAACGACCTGCCGATCCCGAAGCGCATGCGCTGGGGTGCCCGCAAGGAAGAGTTCGTGCGTCCAACCCAATGGCTGGTGATGCTGCTCGGTGACCAAGTCATCGATTGCACCCTCCTCGCCCAGAAGGCCGGTCGTGATTCCCGCGGTCACCGCTTCCACCATCCTGAAGCCGTACGCATCACCTCGCCGGCCAACTACGCCGCTGACCTGCGTGCCGCCTACGTGCTGGCCGATGCCGATGAGCGTCGCGAGCTGATCAGCAAGCGCACCGAAGAGCTGGCCCGCCAGCAGGAAGGCACCGCCATCGTGCCGCCAAGCCTGCTGGACGAAGTGACGGCTTTGGTTGAATGGCCAGTGCCGCTGGTGTGCTCGTTCGAGGAACGTTTCCTCGACGTGCCACAGGAAGCACTGATCACCACCATGCAGGACAACCAGAAGTACTTCTGCCTGCTGGACGTCGACGGCAAGTTGCTGCCTCGGTTCATCACCGTGGCCAACATCGAAAGCAAGGACCCGCAGCAGATCATCGCCGGTAACGAGAAAGTCGTTCGCCCGCGCCTGACTGACGCCGAGTTCTTCTTCAAGCAAGACAAAAAGCAGAAGCTGGAAGACTTCAACCTGCGCCTGCAAAACGTGGTGTTCCAGGAAAAACTCGGCAGTGTCTACGACAAGGCCGTGCGGGTTTCCAAGCTGGCGGCCTACATCGCCCCTCGCATTGGTGGCGATGCTGCCTGGGCTGCGCGTGCCGGCCTGCTGTCCAAGTGCGACCTGGCCACCGAGATGGTCGGCGAGTTCCCGGAGATGCAAGGTGTCGCCGGTTACTACTACGCCCTGAATGATGGCGAGCCGGAAGACGTCGCCCTGGCGCTGAACGAGCAGTACATGCCGCGCGGTGCTGGCGCCGAGCTGCCGACCACCCTCACCGGTGCGGCCGTGGCTATCGCGGACAAGCTGGATACCCTCGTCGGTATCTTCGGTATCGGCATGTTGCCTACCGGCAGCAAAGACCCGTATGCCCTGCGCCGTGCAGCCCTGGGTGTACTGCGGATCCTGATCGACAAGAAGCTCGACCTCGACCTGACCCAGGCCGTGGTGTTCGCTGTCGGCCAGTTCGGTGCCAAGGTCAAGCAAGCGGGCCTGGCCGAGCAAGTGCTGGAGTTCGTGTTCGACCGTCTGCGTGCACGTTACGAAGACGAAGGCGTGGATGTTTCGGTGTACCTGTCGGTACGTGCCCTGCAACCGGGTTCGGCGCTGGACTTCGACCAACGCGTACAAGCCGTTCAGGCCTTCCGCAAGCTGCCGGAAGCCGGTGCACTGGCCGCCGTGAACAAGCGTGTATCGAACCTGCTGAGCAAGGCCGACAACCTCGGCAATGCCGAAGTCGACCCAGGCCTGTTTGCCGATGCCAAAGAGTTCTCGCTGAACTCGGCCATCGCCAAGGCAGAAAACGCAGTGAAGCCGCTGATCGCCGAACGTAACTACGCCGAAGCACTGGCGCGCCTGGCCACCTTGCGTGAGCCGGTGGATGCGTTCTTCGAAGCGGTGATGATCAATGCCGAAGATGCGGGCGTGCGGAAAAACCGCTACGCCATGCTGGCGCGTCTGCGTGGCTTGTTCATCAATATCGCTGACATTTCCGTACTGAGCTGACCATGTTGAAACTGCTGATTCTCGATCGGGACGGAGTGATCAATTACGACTCCGACGCTTACATCAAATCGGTGGCGGAATGGATTCCACTGCCCGGCTCGATCGAGGCCATCGCGCAGTTGAGCAAAGCGGGCTGGACGGTGGCCATCGCCACCAACCAGTCCGGCATCGCCCGCGGCTACTACGACATCGCCACCCTCGACGCCATGCACGCGCGCTTGCGCATGCTGGTGGCCGAGCAGGGCGGTGAAGTAGGGCTGGTGGTGTATTGCCCACATGGCCCGGATGAAGGTTGCGATTGCCGCAAGCCCAAACCCGGTATGCTTAAAACTATTGCTGAACATTACAACGTGCCATTGGCTGGGCTATGGTTTGTCGGGGACAGCCTCGGTGACCTGGAGGCTGCCAAAGCCGTCGACTCTCAGCCAGTTTTGGTAAAAACCGGAAAAGGCGAAAAGACCCAGGCTAAAACCCTGCCGGTAGGCACCTTGATTTTTGACGATCTGGCGGCGGTTGCCGCAGAACTTATCAACAACTAGCAGCCCTTCTGACTTCCTGACCAAGGACTGTTCGGGAGCGCGCTTTTAACAGGCGGGCCTTGTCCCGCAACGGTAAATGCCGCCATGTCGATTTTGCAGGCCATCAGAACCTTCTTCTTTTACCTGCTGCTGGGCACCAGTTCTTTCCTCTGGTGCACCCTGAGCTTTTTTATCGCGCCTTTTCTGCCGTTCAAGGCGCGCTATCGTTTCATCAACGTCTTTTGGTGCAACTGCGCGTTGTGGTTGACCAAGGTGTTCCTGAACATTCGTTTCGAGATCAAAGGCGCCGAAAACGTCCCGGACCAGCCTTGCGTGATTCTGTCGAACCACCAGAGCACCTGGGAAACCTTCTTCCTGTCTGCCTACTTCTCGCCCCTGAGCCAAGTGCTCAAGCGGGAGCTGCTGTACGTGCCGTTCTTCGGCTGGGCCATGGCCATGCTGCGTCCGATCGCCATCGACCGCGACAACCCCAAGGCAGCGCTCAAGCATGTGGCGAAGAAGGGCGACGAGCTGCTCAAGGACGGCGTTTGGGTGCTGATCTTCCCCGAAGGTACGCGGGTGCCCTACGGCACTGTGGGCAAGTTCTCACGTGGCGGTACGGCTTTGGCGGTAAACGCAGGCCTGCCGGTGCTGCCAATTGCCCACAACGCAGGCAAGTTTTGGCCAAAGACCGGCTGGGCCAAGCGTGAAGGCACCATCACTGTGATCATTGGCGAACCGATGTATGCCGAGGGTGAAGGCCCGCGCGCTATTGCTGCGCTGAACGACCGTGCCCAGGCATGGAATGAAGCGCAACAAAGAGCCATGGGTTCGCTGCCGCCGGAGCCGGTCGTCGTCGACACTCCGGTGATTTGAGTTTCTGTGGATAACCTGTGTACGGTTTGTTGGCGAATTGGGCTTTTTTGATTATAGGCTGCTGATTTACTTACATATTTCCCAACCTCATAAAACAGCGGAAAAGGTGCATAAGTTTTTTCCGCATTAAAAAACCGGTCGTTGAGACCGGTTTTTTATGCACAGGTAAAAGCAGCCGTTCACTCTCTCCACAATGGCAGCTGAAGGATGAAGGTCGTGCCTTTACCCAGCACGCTTTCGCAGCCAATCCGCCCCCCGTGGCGGTCCACTACCGCCTTGACCATGGTCAGCCCCAACCCCAATCCCTCACTGCCTTGAGCAGAGGTGAAGCGCCGGTATTGAGCGAACAGCTCTGGCAAATCCTGCGCGGCGATTCCTCGCCCCTGGTCGCTGATACGGCATTCCAAACGATCTTCGCTGCTGGTCAGGCTTAACGTCACGGTGGTCCCCGAAGGACTGTATTTGACTGCGTTCTCCAGCAGGTTGAACAAGGCACGGGTCAGCAGCGATTGATCTGCCCAGACCATTTCCTCGCCGTCTTCATCCAGATCGTGGACCAGATGGATGCCTTTCAACTGGGCGTGCACCGCGACTTGATCAAATGCGTCGAGCACCAGCATGGCGAACAGGCTGGGCTGGAATTGGTAGCCGTCAGATTCGGCTTTCGCCAGTTGCACGAATGATTCGGTCAAGTTCAAGGCGCGACGGACTTGTTGTTCGATCAGGCCAAATATTGGCGCTGCAGTGTCTTGGACATCCAACAGGGCGAGGATCGCCGAATGCGGAGCACGCAGGTCGTGGGACAGAAAGCGCAGCAAGGTTTCCCGCTGCTGCTGGGCGTCGCGTTCGATGCTCAGGTCTGTGAGGCTGAGTAACCAGCCCAATGCCACGTCACCGTCCGCGGGCAGCAGCGGGGCCAGGTCGAGGCGCAGGCTACGGTTATGGGTGTCGCGGAATTCGACGATTTCCAGCGCCGACAGGGCAGGGCGAATGCCGTCCTGCAGCGGTGGATAACCCAATGCAGCGAGCTGCTCCAGCAGGTTTTCAGCCACCAATTCATTGCCGAATACATCACGAGCGATTCGGTTGGCCAACAGGACATTGCCCTTGGGATCGGTAATCAAGGTCGCTACGGGCAAGCATTCCAGGCCATCAGCCATAAAGCGGCGCGTGTCCCGGGTACGGCTGACCGCTTGTTCCAGGGCGAAGATCCGTCCCTGCAAAACATCACCCTGGCTGGCGGGCGCTCTACGCCGCTCCGGGAGCACTTTGGGTTCGTTGTCCAGGCGTGCCAGTTCCCAACCGAAATAGGCCAGGATCACGCTCAGGCGCCGCCAGTTCCAGATCAGGTAGCTGAGCAGCATGCCGATCAGGCACGCCGCAGGTGACCACCAATGACCCAGGCGCAACAGGCACCAAGAACCGAGAAGCGCGGCACTCATGCACCCGACGGTCAACCACAGCGCATAACGGGGGCGAAACAACAGCAAGCCCAATAGCAGCGCGACCATGGCAGTGGCCAGCAGCGTTGCCGTCCAGGCAGGCAGGTCAACGATGCTGCGTCCTTGCAGCAAGCCATTAAGGATGTTGGCCTGAATCTCCACACCAGGTGTCGTGCCGACACTGGCTGACAGTGGCGTGACGTAACGGTCGCCCATACCCGGCGCAGTGGCGCCGACCAGGATCAAGCGGCCTCTGAGCAGCTCAGGCGGCACCTCACCGCGTAAAACGCTGATATACGGCACGCTGGGAAAGCCGGCATGGCTGGCGATGAACGGAATTCGAATGGAGTTTTGCCGCTGCCAATGGTTGCTGTCCGCCGGACCAAGCGCGCCCGGCATAACAGCCTGCTGGCCGCTCAGCTCGAACGCCAACCAGGCCAATTGGGGCGTCATGTCCCCTGGTGGGCCTTCACGCAAATACAGACTTCGAACGATACCGTCGCTGTCCGCTTCAACATTGATATGGCCGACGCCCCTGGCACAATCGCGCAAGGGCAACACCGGCAGGATTTGCGCAACAGCTTGCTCGTAGCGGGGCGAGCCTTCACGAATCAAGGGCAACAGAACAGTGCCGGCGTTGCACATAGCCTCGGCCAGGCGCAGGTCATTGGCCGGCTCCCGGGCGGGCTCACTGAAGATCACATCAAACAGAACACCTGCGGGTTTGGCAACGCTCAGCCGATCCAGCAGGTCGGCGTGTACGCGTCGGGACCAAGGCCATTGGCCAAGTTCCTTCAGGCTGCGGTCATCAATGGTCACCAGCAAGATGCGTGGATCCACCGGCAACGGGGCCAAGCGGCGAAGGCTGTCATACAGCAGGTTGTTGAGGGAAAAGCCCGGGCTCAGGGACAGGAATGCCGTGATGGGTAAAAGCAACAGGCTGACCCAGAGCCATTCGCGCACCAAGCCATTGAACAGTCGCTGAGCCTGGGTCGGTTGGCGCTTTTCAGCCTTGCGCCAAAGCCTCACCGGTTAGCGTCCAGAGCGTTATTGCACGCGGTTCGCGGGCGGGTAATAGAAGATGTCATAGACCCCGGTTTCTCCCTCAAGCCCTTGCTCATCATAGGCCGACAAACGAACGTGATAGAACGATGCCTTGAGCCCAGTGAAGCGCATTTGCGGCTTGTCGGAGAAGTTTTCCTGCTTGATGTTCAGAAACGCCTTATCGGTCGCGACCTGGGCCCGGTAACGCTGGGCACCGGCTAACGGACGCAGGAACAGCGTCCATACCGGCGCATCGCCTTTTTGCCCGTCCTGGCCCACCAGACGTGGCGCATCCAGCAGTTCCACGGGCTTGAGTTCACCTTGTTTCTTGAATGCCAGCCCCTGCCTCGCACCGACCTTCACTTCACCCGAAACCGGACCGGTAATGGGCTTCTTCTTGATCGGTCGTAGGGTTGCTGGAGCATCATCCCGATTGACCGCGACTTGCCCATTGAGCACTTCCACCAGGGATTGTTCGCCGTCGTTACGCACACGGAAATGCGTGCCGCGCACACCGAGCACACCTACCGGGGTCACGATCTGAAAACGGTCATAGTCACTGGCACGCTTGATGACATAAGCCTCAACCTGACCTTCTTCAAGTATCACCTGAGGGATCGATTGCTCCTCGACCAGGTGCAGTCGAACCTGGGAGCTGGACGGCAAGACAATCCGCGAACCGTCTCCCAGCAGAAGGCTGACAAATGCGTCTGGTGAGGTTTTTACACGCTCTTGTTCATCAATGACCATGCCTTCTTGCAAGGCAGTGGACACACCCTTGGCATCCAGCTTCCAGGCCTCGCCTGTCAGGTGCTGAACCACCGCCGGTAGCGGCTGCGCGCGGCACATCTGGTTGTCGTCAATGTAGGGCGCGCGGGGAGGGGCGGAACGTGCCAAGGCCGGCAGGCTCACTACGCCTAGCGTAACAATCAAGCCTGAGCCCAACAGCGTAGAAATGGCAAAGCGGAATCGGCAGGGGAAAAAGGTCATGGCGCTCATCAAGATTCTAGTTCTAATGGATCATCAGAAAGCACGTTCAGGAAGCGTCTCGCGGGGAAGACCTTGAATACCGCCTACGATACTCGATGAGGTATCCAGTCGATAGCCGAAATGTCTGGGGCGTGGGGATCTATGGCAGAAGATGACACATCCCTGTGCCGGAGCAATTCCCTCGCTCCAATCCGTGTGTCATACAGCGACAACGAATTTACATACAAGAGAGGTTCATCGGACCAATTCGCAACATTTGTTCAGATTTGGCGCTGATTAAAACACCCAGCGTTGGTTCTGCTGTGGTTCGCTGAGCGGCTCAAAGGGTGAGCTGGCGAAGCCCATGCCGTTACCGGGCTCACTCAGGGTTTGACGCTCATCGAACGATGCAGGCACTACCGGCTTCGATGCCCCCACCGTTTCGGTCCCCAAAGTTGCCGCCATTACCACCAATACCAATCGCCCCCATACATTGATCTTCTCCAGAAGGGCCACACGTCTCGAAACAGCATAAAACCAGATTGCCATTGATCCTTTTCCTGAAGGTCTCGAGCCGGTATCTTCCCAGCTTGGGTATTGACGATTTCCAATGGCTACGGCCATTTGATATCAGCGTACCGAGAGATTCAGAGGGCCTGAGAATCTGGCCATAATTGTTCAGATTCATGCCCGCATTCTTCAATCAGAAAGGACCCTGCCATGCGTGTCGCAATACTGGATGACGAACCTGCTGAACTGCGGCGGGTGGAACAGACACTGCGACAAATCCCCAGCGCTGCGGATCAGCCATGGACGCTGCACTGCTTCGAGCGTGGAGAAGACCTGCTGCGCCAACTGCGCCGGGAAACCTTTGACCTGCTGATCCTTGACTGGCAACTGCCCGACCTCAGCGGCTTGGCATTGCTGCGCTGGACCCGCGAGCACATGGAGGCGCCACCCGCCGCCATCATGCTCACCAGCCGCGATGCCGAGAGCGATATCGTCCAGGCGCTGAACAGTGGCGCCGACGATTACGTCAGCAAGCCATTTCGCCCTAACGAGCTTAAGGCACGGGTCAATGCCGTTCTGCGGCGCCACGGCCTGCAAAAGTCCGCGGCCAGCGAAGTGCTGACCTTCAACGACCTGACGTTTGATGATGCTGAACTCACAGTGAGCAGGGCAGGGAAGCCCATCAACCTGACGGAGCGCGAATATCGCCTGGCTCGGTGCCTGTTTGAGAATCTGGCGCGACCACTTTCTCGGGAATATTTGTATGAGCGGTTTTGGACTCATGAGGAAATGGTGTCGTCACGGCCGCTGGATACGCATATTTATCGGCTACGGAATAAGCTCGGACTGACGGCGGAGCGGGGGTGGCAGTTGCTGACGATCTATGGGTATGGGTATCGGTTGGAGAGTGTGACATCTGCTGCCGAGGATTGAGATGTTCCACGTGGAGCATTTATAAAATGCCCAAATCCCAGCCAATAAAAAAAGGCCAACGCTTAGCGTTGGCCTTTTTTGTCTGCGCTGCAACCTGATCAGAAGTCCAGGTTGGACACCGCCAAGGCATTGCTCTCGATGAAGTCACGACGAGGCTCGACCGCATCACCCATCAGGGTGTTGAAGATCTGATCCGCGCCAATGGCGTCTTCGATGGTCACACGCAGCATGCGACGCTGAGCGGGGTCCATGGTGGTTTCCCACAGCTGATCCGGGTTCATTTCGCCCAAACCTTTGTATCGCTGAATGGTGTGACGCTTGGTGCTTTCAGCCATCAACCAGTCCAGGGCTTCCTTGAACTCTTTAACCGCTTTCTTACGCTCGCCACGCTGAATGTAAGCACCGTCGTCCAGCAGGGTGCTCAATTGCGCGCCGAGTGTAACTACGGTCTTGTAGTCGTTGCTGCCGAAGAAGTCGCGGTTGAAGGTGACGTAGTTCGACAGGCCGTGGGAGATCAGTTCGACCTCTGGCAGCCAGACGTTACGTTCACGGTCTTCACGCAGGCTGGCTTTGTAAACCAGGCCGGATTTTTCGACGGTACGCAGACGGACTTCGTACTGGGCCAGCCAATTCTGCATGTGAGCGTGGTCGCCCAACTGCTCGAGGCTGACGGCAGGCAGGTAGATGAAGTGCTCGGTCAGCTCCTGAGGGTACAGGCGCGACAAACGCTTGAGGGTCTTCATCACCATGCGGAAATCGTTTACCAGACGCTCCAACGCTTCACCGGAGATGCCCGGGGCTTCGTCGTTCAAGTGCAGGCTCGCATCTTCCAGGGCCGACTGCGTCATGTACTCTTCCATGGCGTCGTCGTCTTTGATGTATTGCTCTTGCTTGCCCTTTTTCACTTTGTACAGCGGCGGCTGGGCGATGTAGATGTAGCCACGCTCGATCAGCTCCGGCAACTGACGGAAGAAGAACGTCAGCAGCAGGGTGCGGATGTGCGAACCGTCGACGTCAGCATCGGTCATGATGATGATGTTGTGGTAGCGCAGCTTGTCGATGTTGTACTCGTCGCGGCCGATGCCACAGCCCAAGGCGGTGATCAAGGTGCCGACTTCCTGCGAGGAAATCATCTTGTCGAAGCGCGCCTTCTCGACGTTGAGGATCTTACCCTTCAACGGCAGGATGGCCTGGGTGCGACGGTTACGGCCCTGCTTGGCGGAACCGCCAGCAGAGTCACCTTCCACCAGGTACAGTTCGGAGAGGGCAGGGTCTTTCTCCTGGCAGTCAGCCAGTTTGCCGGGCAGGCCAGCGATATCCAGCGCGCCTTTACGACGGGTCATCTCACGGGCTTTACGCGCCGCTTCACGAGCCCGCGCCGCGTCGATCATCTTGCCGACAACCAGTTTGGCTTCGTTCGGGTTTTCCAGCAGGAAGTCGGAGAAGTACTTGCCCATTTCCTGTTCAACGGCGGTCTTCACTTCGGAAGACACCAGCTTGTCTTTGGTCTGGGAGCTGAACTTCGGATCCGGAACCTTGACCGAAATAATCGCGGTCAGGCCCTCACGGGCATCGTCACCGGTGGTGGCGACTTTGTGCTTCTTCGCCAGGCCTTCTGCTTCGATGTAGGTGTTCAGGTTACGCGTCAGCGCAGAACGGAAACCCACCAGGTGAGTACCGCCATCGCGCTGAGGAATGTTATTGGTAAAGCACAACAGGTTCTCGTTGAAGCTGTCGTTCCACTGCAGGGCGATTTCAACGCCGATGCCGTCTTCACGCTGGATGTTGAAGTGGAACACCTGGTTGACCGCAGTCTTGTTGGTGTTCAGGTATTCAACGAACGCCCGCAGGCCACCTTCGTATTTGAACAGCTCTTCCTTGCCGCTGCGCTCGTCCTTGAGGACGATACCCACACCGGAGTTGAGGAAGGACAATTCACGAATCCGCTTGGCCAGGATGTCCCAGCTGAAGTGGATGTTCTTGAAGGTTTCGTCGGAAGGACGGAAATGAATCTGGGTACCGGTGGTTTCGCTTTCGCCAACGATTTTCATCGGCTCTTGCGGAACGCCGTGAACGTAGGTCTGCTCCCAGATCTTGCCGCTGCGACGCACGGTCAGCACCAGCAATTCGGAGAGGGCGTTCACCACGGAAACACCTACACCGTGCAAACCGCCGGATACTTTGTAGGAGTTGTCATCGAACTTACCGCCGGCGTGGAGCACGGTCATGATGACCTCTGCCGCCGAAACGCCTTCTTCTTTATGCACATCTACCGGGATGCCGCGACCGTTGTCGCGCACGGTGATGGATTCGTCCGGATGGATGATGATGCTGATGTCGTCGCAGTGACCGGCCAAAGCTTCGTCGATCGAGTTATCGACCACCTCGAACACCATGTGGTGCAGACCGCTGCCATCATCGGTATCACCGATGTACATACCGGGACGTTTGCGTACGGCATCCAAACCTTTAAGCACTTTAATGCTGGTCGAGTCGTACGTATTCGTATTTTCTTCGCTCATGCCTTCACTCCCGATGGTCGTGGGTCTGGGTGATACGGCCTTGTTCCACGTGGAACAAAGCGACTGGCGTTTCCGTCTGCCAGCCTTCCCTCAATAATTCGTGGTCTACACAGGTGATAAACACCTGGCAGCGTAAGTCTTCCAACAAGCGGCATAGCGCGCGGCGGTGCTGCTCGTCCAGTTCGGACGGCAAGTCATCCACCAGATAAATACATTGCCCGCGCCGGGCCTGGCTAACCAGATGCCCTTGGGCGATACGCAGGGCACAGACCACCAACTTCTGCTGACCACGGGACAAGATGTCCGCAGCATTATGTGCGCCCAATCTAAGGCGCAAATCAGCTCGTTGTGGTCCGGCCTGGGTGTGACCAATTTGCTGATCCCGCTGTAAGGACGTCGCGAGCACTGCACTCAGTTCCCGGTCTTTGTCCCAACCACGGTAGTAGCTCAACGTCAGCCCCTCGAGTTCAAGCAACTCGCTCAAGGTCTGCTCAAAGACTGGTTTCAAGGCTTTGATATAGGCGCGGCGGTATTCATCTATTTCAGCGCTGGCCAGGCACAGTTCCCGGTCCCAAGCAGCTTGCGAAGCGGCGTCAAGTGTACCATGCCGCAGCCATGAGTTCCGCTGCCGCAGGGCCTTCTGCAGGCGCTGCCAAGTGGCCATGAAACGCGGTTCCACGTGGAACACTCCCCAATCGAGGAATTGCCTACGGATTTTTGGCGCACCCTCCAGCAAGCGGAAGCTGTCTGGGTTGATCAGTTGCAGTGGCAGGATTTCCGCCAGCTGCGCGGCACTGCGAGCATTCTGCCCGTCGATGCGTATTTGAAACTCCCCCTGACGATCACGAGAAATCCCCAGGCTGCTATGACCGCCTTCCGCCAATTCGACTTGGCCAAATACCGTGCACGCCAGTTGCTCGTACTGAATCACCGGTAACAAGCGGGCACTGCGAAAGGAACGGGCTAGCCCTAGCAGGTGAATGGCTTCCAGCACGCTGGTTTTGCCACTGCCGTTGGCGCCGTGGAGGATATTGATGCGGGGGGAAGGGGAGAAGGTCACCGGGTGCAAATTGCGCACCGCGGTGACCGAGACGCGACTGAGGGACATCTAGCTTCTGCTGAACATGATTACAGGCGCATCGGCATGACAACGTAAGCCGAGTCATCGTTGTCGGATTCTTGCACCAGGGCGCTGCTGTTGGAGTCAGACAGAATCAGGCGAACTTGTTCGGTGGTCATCACGCCCAGCACGTCCAGCAGATAGCTGACGTTGAAGCCGATTTCCAGGTTGCCGCCGTTGTAGTCGACGCCCACTTCTTCTTCCGCTTCTTCCTGCTCAGGGTTATTCGCCTGAATTTTCAGCTGGCCGTTGGCCAATTGCAGGCGAATACCGCGGTACTTCTCGTTGGAAAGAATGGCGGTACGGCTGAATGCTTCACGCAGTGCCTGACGATCACCAATCACCAGCTTGTCGCCGCCTTTAGGCAGAACACGCTCGTAATCCGGGAACTTGCCGTCAACCAGCTTGGACGTGAAGGTGAACTCGCCGGTAGTCGCACGGATGTGGTGCTGGCCCAGGACGATGCTGACATTGCCATCCGGCTCGGTCAGCAGGCGCGCGAGTTCCAGAATACCTTTACGCGGCACGATCACCTGGTGGCGATCCGGCTGACCGATATCGGCTTTCATCGAGCACATGGCCAGACGGTGACCATCAGTGGCAACAGCGCGGATGATGCCTTCGGAGACTTCCAGCAGCATGCCGTTCAGGTAGTAACGCACGTCCTGCTGGGCCATGGCGAAGCTGGTACGCTCGATCAAACGGCGCAGTCGGCTTTGTTCCAGGCTGCAGGTCAGCGAGCCAGGACCTTCTTCCACAGTCGGGAAGTCGTTGGCCGGCAAGGTCGACAGGGTGAAGCGGCTGCGACCGGCTTTGACCACCAGCTTCTGCTCATCAACCTTGATGTCGATCAGCGCGTCGTTGGGCAGGCTTTTGCAGATGTCCATCAGCTTGCGCGCCGGCACGGTGATCTCGCCAGGTTCGGCGGGTTCTTCGAGCTGGACACGACCAACCAGTTCGACTTCGAGGTCGGTACCGGTCAAGGACAATTGCTGGCCTTCGACAACCAGCAATACGTTGGAAAGCACCGGCAAGGTCTGTCGGCGCTCGACGACGCCTGCGACCAGTTGCAGGGGTTTCAACAGGGCTTCGCGTTGAATGGTGAAATGCATGGTCTAGTCCCTTGCCTTAATAAGCTGCGCTGGTGTTCATCAAGTAGTCAGTGTACGCAGCAGGTTCTTGTAGTCCTCGCGAATATCCGCGTCGGATTCCTTAAGTTCGTTGATCTTGCGGCACGCGTGCAAGACCGTGGTGTGGTCGCGACCGCCAAACACATCACCAATTTCCGGCAGGCTGTGGTTGGTCAGCTCTTTGGAGAGCGCCATCGCTACCTGACGGGGACGTGCTACCGAGCGCGAACGGCGCTTGGACAGCAGGTCGGAAATCTTGATCTTGTAGTACTCGGCCACAGTGCGCTGGATGTTATCCACACTCACCAGCTTGTCTTGTAACGCCAACAGGTCTTTCAGGGACTCGCGAATCAACTCGATGGTGATGTCGCGGCCCATGAAGTGCGAGTGAGCGATGACACGCTTGAGGGCGCCTTCCAGCTCACGCACGTTGGAACGAATACGCTGGGCGATGAAGAACGCGGCGTCGTGAGGCAGGTCGACTTTAGCCTGGTCGGCCTTTTTCATCAGGATCGCGACGCGGGTTTCCAGTTCCGGCGGCTCTACCGCAACGGTCAGGCCCCAGCCGAAGCGCGACTTCAGGCGCTCTTCCAGGCCTTCGATTTCCTTCGGATAACGGTCACTGGTCAGGATGACCTGCTGGCCACCTTCAAGCAACGCGTTGAACGTGTGGAAAAATTCTTCCTGGGAACGTTCCTTGCGGGCGAAGAATTGAATGTCATCGATCAGCAAGGCATCAACGGAACGGTAGAACCGTTTGAACTCGTTGATTGCATTGAGCTGCAGCGCCTTGACCATGTCGGCCACGAAGCGCTCCGAGTGCAGGTACACGACCTTGGCATTCGGGTTCTTCTTTAATAGGTGGTTACCCACGGCGTGCATCAAGTGAGTTTTACCCAAGCCAACGCCGCCATAAAGGAAGAGCGGGTTGTAACCGTGCTTGGGATTGTCGGCGACCTGCCAGGCAGCCGCGCGGGCCAGCTGGTTGGATTTACCTTCGACAAAGTTCTCAAAGGTGAACGTGCGGTTCAGATAGCTGGTGTGCTTGAGCGCGCCTTCTACCTGGACAGTGCGCTGTTCGGCACGAACCGGAGCCTGCTGGGAGCTGGCGCCGGCCATTGGGTCAAAGCTGTCGCGGGACGGCTCTTCATTTATAGGCGCGTTTTTCTGCGACGAGGATTTCGAAGGCGTCTGGGCAACCGGGGCTGGCGAGTTATTAACAGGTGCCGCAGCGGCCTGAGCCTGCGAGGCACTGGCTGCCAACGGTGCATTCGGCGCAGCACGAGGTGCCGAGCTACGTTTGCTGCCTATTAATAAGGAGAGCACCGGAGCAAGCCCGTTGCCATGTTCATCGAGCAATTCGAGAACGCGGCTCAGGTATTTCTCGTTGACCCAGTCGAGAACAAAACGATTGGGCGCGTAGACACGCAACTCGTCGCCTTCGGCTTCGACCTGTAGCGGACGGATCCAGGTGTTGAATTGCTGGGCAGGCAGCTCATCGCGCAAAAGCTCCACGCACTGCTGCCAAAGTTCCACTGACACGGATATCCCCTAAGTTGAAAGCCGGTGAGGCAAAAACAGCCGCCATTGTAGCGGCCAGCCGTCCACTTATCCACATGTAGCTTGCTTACAGGCCGCCAAGAATCAATGCCTTAACCGTAAAAAAGGCGACAAATGGTCTGTGCATAAGCTCTGTGGATAAGCGCCCCTAAGCCCGTTGTACAAGTGGGGTCGAAAGTCTGTGGGTAACTGGCCTGTGGATAAGTGGCCATTCCACACACAGCTTATCCGATAGCGCAGCACAGGTAGAGCACCGTTTCTCCCCCGTGTTGTCATTCTCTGTACACCACGTGGAATATGGCCTAAAGGCAGTTATCCACAGAAGATGGCCTCCCTAGCTTTTATAAGCTTTACAGAAAAGCTTTAAATAACTTCCTTCTTTATTTTTATATCTATGGCATTGCTCGTGAAAGCCGAACCGCCCGGATTCGGTCCAGAGGCCTCCAGATATCTAATTAAAGGAAAAGCTGGTTGGAAATTGACCTAGAGGCTTGCTTTCTCTAGAATCGCCGGTCTCTTAAAACGGGGGCCATTCCGGCCCGTTGTGGACGAACCAGGTAACACGCCATGAAACGTACTTTCCAACCAAGCACCATCAAACGCGCCCGTACTCACGGCTTCCGTGCTCGCATGGCCAC
Organism: Pseudomonas sp. 32A; assembly: GCF_052682255.1. Lineage (NCBI taxonomy): Bacteria > Pseudomonadati > Pseudomonadota > Gammaproteobacteria > Pseudomonadales > Pseudomonadaceae > Pseudomonas > Pseudomonas sp. 32A. Next base: position 2,857,878 of record NZ_JBQYLY010000001.1, read on the forward strand.
CAAGAACGGCCGTGCTGTCCTGTCGCGTCGCCGCGCCAAAGGTCGTGCGCGTCTGGCAGTTTGATAATCCGGTACTGGTGGTGAGTCAGGACTTCAGTCGGGAAAAGCGTCTGCTAACCCCCCGGCATTTCAAGGCAGTCTTTGACTCCCCCACCGGCAAGGTTCCGGGGAAAAATCTCCTGCTCCTTGCGCGTAACAACGATCTGGATCACCCCCGTCTCGGGTTGGTGATCGGCAAGAAGAGCGTAAAGCTCTCCGTTGAGCGCAATCGCCTCAAGCGTCTGATGCGCGAATCGTTTCGCCTCCACCAGGAGACTCTGGTTGGTTGGGATATTGTTATCGTCGCGCGCAAAGGCTTGGGGGACGTAGAAAACCCCGAATTGATTCAGCATTTCGGCAAGCTCTGGAAACGTTTGGCTCGTACCAACAAGCCAGCACCAGCTGTCAGCACCGAAACTGTAGGGGTAGACAGTACTGATGCGTAAACTGGCGCTCGTTCCGATCCAGTTTTACCGCTATGCCATTAGTCCCCTGATGGCAAACCACTGTCGTTTCTACCCCAGTTGTTCCTGCTACGCGTTGGAAGCCATAGAAAATCATGGCCTTCTGCGCGGTGGCTGGCTGACCTTTCGTCGTTTAGGTCGCTGTCATCCGTGGAATCCCGGTGGTTATGACCCGGTTCCGCCTATCCCTACCTCCCGTTCTTCTTCGATGGCCGAGTAATCATGGATATTAAACGCACGATCCTGATCGTCGCCCTGGCAATCGTGTCCTACTCTATGGTTCTTAAGTGGAACCAGGATTATGGCCAAGCTGCCCTGCCGACTCAGAATGTTGCTACCAATCAGTCGGCGCCGGCTATTCCGGATACGCCACTGGGTAACAATGCTGCCGCCAGTGCCGATGTACCCAGCGCGAATGCCGATACCAGCACCCCGGTAGAAACCCCGGTCGTCACCAATAAAGACCTCATCCATGTAAAAACGGATGTACTGGACCTGGCAATCGATCCTCAGGGTGGCGATATCGCGCAGCTGAAATTGCCGCTGTATCCACGTCGCCAAGACCATCCGGATGTTCCGTTCCAGCTGTTCGATAACGGCGGCGAACGTGTATATCTGGCACAAAGTGGCCTGACTGGCACTGACGGTCCGGATGCTCGTGCTACCGGTCGTCCGGTTTATTCGACCGAACAGAAGACTTATCAACTGGCTGATGGCCAGAACCAGTTGAACGTTGACCTGAAATTCAGTCACGACGGCGTCAACTACATCAAGCGCTTCAGCTTCACTCGCGGTTTGTACGATCTGAAAGTCACTTATCTGATCGACAACGAGAGCGCCAAGCCGTGGACTGGCAACCTGTTTGCCCAGCTCAAGCGTGACAACAGCGCCGATCCTTCTTCCAGCACTGCCACCGGCACCGCGACTTACCTGGGCGCCGCCCTGTGGACAAGTAACGAGCCGTACAAAAAAGTGTCGATGAAAGATATCGACAAGGGCGCGCTGAAAGAAACCGTTCAAGGTGGCTGGGTTGCCTGGTTGCAACACTACTTCGTGACCGCATGGATCCCGAACAAGGGTGATGCCAACCTGGTTCAAACCCGTAAAGACAGCCAAGGCAACTACATCATTGGCTTTACTGGCCCGACGTTGACCGTCGCTCCGGGTGCCAAGGCCGAAGCGAGTGCTACGTTGTACGCCGGTCCGAAGAGCCAGGCTGTGCTGAAAGAGTTATCCCCAGGTCTGGAACTGACTGTGGATTACGGCATTCTGTGGTTCATTGCCCAGCCTATCTTCTGGCTGCTGCAACATATCCACAGCATCGTCGGCAACTGGGGCTTCTCGATCATCCTGCTGACCATGTTGATCAAGGGGATCTTCTTCCCACTGTCGGCTGCCAGCTACAAGTCGATGGCACGTATGCGTGCCGTGGCCCCGAAACTGGCCGCGCTGAAAGAACAACATGGCGATGACCGGCAGAAAATGTCGCAGGCCATGATGGAGCTGTACAAGAAAGAGAAGATCAACCCGCTGGGTGGATGCTTGCCGATTCTGGTGCAGATGCCGGTGTTCCTGTCGCTGTACTGGGTGCTCCTGGAAAGCGTGGAAATGCGCCAGGCTCCGTTCATGCTGTGGATAACTGACCTGTCGATCAAAGACCCGTTCTTTATCCTGCCGATCATCATGGGCGCGACCATGTTCATCCAGCAGCGTCTGAACCCGACTCCGCCGGACCCGATGCAGGCCAAGGTAATGAAAATGATGCCAATCATCTTCACCTTCTTCTTCCTGTGGTTCCCGGCTGGTCTAGTGCTGTACTGGGTGGTCAACAACTGCTTGTCGATCTCCCAACAGTGGTACATCACACGTAAAATCGAAGCGGCTACCAAAAAAGCCGAGGCGTAATTTACTCTGTGGATAACACCACTCAAGACGCCCCCTAGTGGGGCGTTTTGCTTTCCGTCACTTTTATCCGAGTACCCGCCATGAGCGCTCCTCGTGAAACCATCGCCGCTGTCGCCACCGCTCAAGGTCGTGGTGGTGTCGGTATCGTTCGTATTTCCGGGCCGCTCGCCGGCGTGGCTGCCCAAGCCATCAGCGGTCGGGAGCTGAAGCCGCGGTATGCGCATTACGGGCCGTTTTTAGGTACTGATGAAGAGGTGCTGGACGAAGGTATTGCCCTTTATTTTCCGGGGCCGAACTCATTTACCGGCGAAGACGTCCTGGAACTGCAAGGCCACGGTGGCCCGATCGTTCTGGACATGCTGCTGCAGCGGTGCCTGCAGTTGGGTTGCCGCCTGGCACGCCCGGGTGAATTCAGCGAACGCGCGTTCCTCAACGATAAACTCGACCTGGCCCAGGCCGAGGCGATTGCCGACCTGATCGAAGCCAGTTCTGCACAAGCCGCGCGCAATGCGTTGCGCTCGTTGCAGGGCGCATTTTCCCTGCGTGTGCATAACCTCACCGAGCAATTGATCAGCCTGCGAATCTACGTTGAGGCCGCGATTGATTTCCCGGAGGAAGAAATCGACTTCCTCGCCGATGGCCATGTCCTGGCGATGCTGGATAAGGTTCGTGATGAGTTATCCACAGTGCTGCGCGAAGCCGGGCAAGGTGCCTTGCTGCGTGACGGTATGACGGTGGTGATTGCCGGCCGACCCAACGCCGGCAAGTCGAGCCTGCTCAACGCACTGGCGGGGCGAGAAGCGGCCATCGTTACCGAGATCGCCGGCACCACCCGGGATATCTTGCGCGAACATATCCACATCGATGGTATGCCACTGCATGTGGTGGACACGGCCGGGCTGCGTGACACCGATGATCAGGTGGAAAAGATCGGGGTGGAACGCGCGTTGAAGGCGATCACTGAGGCCGATCGTGTGCTGCTGGTGGTGGATGCCACGGCGCCAGAGGCAGCAGATCCGTTTGCTCTGTGGCCGGAATTTCTCGAACAGCGGCCAGACCCGGCCAAGGTCACGCTGATTCGAAACAAGGCCGACCTGACGGGTGAGGCGATCACCCTGGAAGTCAGTGAGGACGGCCACGTGACGATCAGCTTAAGTGCCAAGTCTGCGGGAGAGGGGCTGGAACTGCTGCGCGATCATCTGAAAGCGTGCATGGGCTACGAGCAGACCTCGGAAAGCAGCTTCAGCGCTCGTCGCAGGCACCTGGAGGCGCTGCGGCATGCCAGCGCCGCCCTCGAGCATGGTCGCGCGCAGCTGACGCTGGCAGGCGCCGGTGAGCTGCTGGCTGAAGATTTACGTCAGGCGCAGCAGCTGTTGGGTGAGATCACCGGCGCATTCAGCTCCGATGATTTGTTGGGGCGGATTTTTTCAAGCTTCTGTATCGGTAAATAGCCAGGTTATCCACAGCTGGCACGTCACCAGTTGTAGGAAACTGTTCCCAGTAACGTCCGGCTTTCACCCCAATAGCAGCGGCCTGCATCGTTGCAGCCGGACACATACTCCTTGTCGAACAGGTTCTTAGCGTTCACGTCCACCGACCAGTGCTTGTCAATCTGGTAACCAATGGCGGCATCCACCAACGTTACGCTTCCAGCATCCAACTTCCCGTAAAGGGAAGGCGCGGTGTAAGCGAACGTGCTGTCGAAGTAGCGCATGCCGCCGCCGACGGACAAGCCCTTGAGTTGGCCATCAAGAAAGCGGTACTTGCCCCAGACCGAAGCCTGATTACGTGGGACACCGGTCATTTGGTGACCTTCCACGAGCGACGTTGCCGAATCCTTGGTAATCCGAGCATCGGTGTAGGTGTAGGCCGCAGTCACGTTCAAATTAGGGGTGAGGTTGCTGTTGACCTCCACTTCCACGCCCTTGGCCCGGCTTTCGCCCACCTGGCGGTAGGTATTGGTCGTGGCGTCGAGGTACGTGTCGTCCTGCTTGCGCAAGTCATAGACCGACAACGTCATCGCCGTGTCCCAGCCGATCGGCTCGTACTTGAGGCCTACTTCATATTGACTGCTGGTGATCGGGTCCAGCGGTGTGCCGGCATTGGAGATCTGCTGTACCGGGACGAACGCAGTCGAGTAGCTGACATACGGCGTCAGGCCGTTGTCGAACTGGTACATGATCCCGCCCTGATAGGTGAATTTGCGGTCTTCAGAACTGATGTTGCCGGCCTTGGCCACCTTGTCGCGGAAATCACTGTCGACCCAGTCCTGGCGTCCGCCGAGCAAGAATAACCAGTGGTCATACTTGCTCTGGACCTGTGCATAAACACCTTTCATCTGCTGTTCGAGCAACGTGTTTTGCACCGCGAGAGGCGTCAATGGGTCCCTCAGGTACACCGGGTTATACACATTGATCGTGCCTGCAAATCCGGCATTCCAATCCTGGCTGAAGGAGGTCCGGTCATAGCTGGCACCGAACAGCACGGTATTTTCCAGGCCGCCTACCTGGAATTTTCCTTCCAACTGGTTATCCAGCGAGTAGACCATCGATTTGTTGTAGCGGTCGTAGGCATTCATGTTCAGCTGGGTGCCGAACCCCGCATTATTCAGGTTGCCTGGCCAGGTTTCATGGCGGGTGATTCGCGACTGCATGTAGCGCGAGTTCTGCCGAAACTGCCAGTCATCGTTGAAGCTGTGGCTGAACTCGTAGCCGGTGCTCCAGGTTTCCCGTTCGAAGGTGTTCCAGTCCGGGTCACCGAGCATGGTGTGCTTGGAGAGCTTCCCGTTGGGGTTGGTCAGTAACGTGCCGGCGGCAGGTAGGCCAAGTTCAAGATTAGTGTGGTCTTTCTGGTAGTTGGCCAGCAGCGTCAGAGTGTTGTAGTCGTCGAAATTGAGGGTCAGGGACGGTGCGATATACAAGCGGTCATCGGGAACGTGATCGGTCTGGGTGTCGGACTTTCTGCCGAGCATCACCACGCGTCCAAGAATATTGTCGTTGTCGTTCAACGGACCGGAGATATCCACACCTACCTGGCGGCGATTATTCGAACCGTAGGTCAGCTGAACTTCGCCTTGTGGTGTAGCTGTCGGGTGTTTACTCACCAGGTTGACCAGACCACCGGGTGCGTTTTCGCCGTAGAGCAGGGAAGAAGGACCACGGAATATTTCTACCCGTTCCAGCCCATAAGGTTCGCTGGTGGTGTCATACCGGTTGCCTTGTACTCGCAAGCCATCGCGCAGCAGGCCGTAGCCATAATCCGTGGCGTTGAAGCCGCGAATGAAGAACAGGTCACCCGCCAGGCCATCGCCCGCAGCGAAGGGTGGGGCGAAGATTCCCGGCACATAGCCCAGCACTTCGGTGAGCGTCTGGGATTTTTGATCCTTGATGCGCTGGCCGGTCACCACTGACACCGAGCGTGGGGTTTCCGACAATGGTGTGCTGGTCTTGGTACCGATTCGGCTGTTTTGCGCCTTGTAACCTACGTCCCCGGCAATCTCCTGATTGAAACCGGTCTGTTGATAAGTGCTGACAGTCGTCGGAGCCAACATGAGTTGTTCCCCGCTCGTGGCCGGCTGCAGCGCATAGCTGCCGGGGCCTTGAGCCGCCGCCTGCAATCCCGAGTTTTGCAGCAATAACGCAAACCCCTGCTCCACCGAGTAGTCACCCTCCAGCCCAGGACTCTGCAAGCTCGCCGTCTGTTGCGGCGAGAATGACAGAATCACATTGGCCTTCGATGCGAATTGGCTCAAGGCATTGTCGAGTGGCCCGGGGGCGATCGCGTAATGTTGCACCGAACTGGCAGCAATGGCCTGGGTGCATGACAAGGCGCTGGCAGTCGCTGCCGTAGTCAGCAGCAAGCCATACGTGATGCCGTGATAGGAGAGACGCTGGCGAAGTTTTGTAGGAAGGCGCATGTGTGAGTAAGCCCTGAAGGTAGCATCGTGATTACCTGTAGGGCCGCGCCAGGTAAAAAAAAGATAACCCCTGCTGAGAGTATTTTTCGGTATCAACCTGTAAGCGTGACGGCAACCCAGTAGCGGGTGAAATACTTCACCTGGATCGGCAGCGTGACCTGCAGGTTGGCCAATACGGCGTCGGTGGAATCCAGACGGAAAGTGCCGGACACCCGCAGCCGTGCCGATGCGGCATCGCACTGCATGACGCCCGGCCGATAGCGCGCGAGTTCATCGATGACATCCCCCAGCCGCGCGTCCAGGACGATCAATTGGCCGTCGACCCATGCGGCTTGGTTCCCGCGATAAATATGGCTGGGGCCAACGTCTTGCGTACCGAAGTCGACACTCTCACCAGGTCCGAGCACTCGGCTATGGCCCGGCTGGTCGACGGGTTGCACACTGACCCGGTCTTCCAGCACACCAACCCGCGTCGACCCTTGCAGTTGGCGAACAGTGAACCGCGTCCCCAAGGCTTGAACACGGCCCTCACGGGTTTCGACATAAAACGGTGTTTGCCGGCCCGACTTGCCGGTGTGGATAAGTACTTCCCCCTCACGCAAACGGACCAGTCGCTGCTGCCCATCGAAAAGTACGTCGATAGCCGTGTTCGTATTGAGGTCAATTTGAGTGCCGTCGGCCAACCCGATTCGCCGTCGTTCGCCGACCTTTGTTCGATAGTCTGCCCAGAGGTTGCCCAGGGACGTGTGTTGTTGAACGTTCCACCCCAAGTACCCGGCGGCACCGAGCATCAGCATCAGCTTGAGCACTTGCCGCCGTTGTTGACTGGCCGAGAGCGCACGACGGGTGAAGTCCTTGGGTAGCGCACCGAGGCCACGTTGCAACTGCTCCATCTGGTTCCAGGCCGCCTGATGGGATGGATCACCGTTGAGCCATTGCTGCCAGGCACTGTGTTCCGCAGGTGTAGGGGGTTGCGATTGAAATTGCACGTACCAACTGGCGGCGGCTTCGAACGTCTTGCGATCCGGGGCGGCCATTACGCGCCCGCCATGATCAGGGCGCATTCTGTCAGGGCGCGGACCATATGTTTCTTGACGGTGGTCAGCGAGACCCGCAGCTGATCGGCGATCTGTTGATAAGTCAGGCCTTCGACCTGGGACAGCATGAAAATTCGCCGAGCCCGCTCGCCCAGCCCATACAAGGCTTTATCCACAGCCACCAGGGTTTCAATGATGATGGCCTTGTCTTCTTCACTGATTGCGGTTGCTTCTGGCCGGTCTGCGAGGGTTTGCAGATAGGCTTGTTCAATGGCACGGCGGCGATAGCGGTCAATCACCAGTCCCCTGGCAACCGTGGCCAGATAGTCCCTGGGCTCGAGGATCTGCGCCGCATTGCGGCCACCCAGAATCCGCACGAACGTATCGTGTGCCACGTCAGCTGCATCGCAGGCGTTATGCAACTTTCCCTTGAGCCAGCTATGCAACCACGAATGGTGCTGCTCATAGATGTGCTGGACTGCAAGGGTATGTGGGGGAAGGGCCATGAGAGGTGACGAGGTAGGTTAATGATAATAACTATTATTAACTGCCGTGACGCTTTCTCACAATAGGCCTGCCATCAACCCGTTTCACAAATGCAAACGAAGCGTTTCCTGCCTATCCGAAGATTCTTGGAGGCCGCCGTGTGCCTGAAACTTATCGAAATCCGTATTTTCTGTGGATTAAGCCCTGTGAATAACCGCCCCTGTGCCCGGTTGATAACCAGGCTTGAAACCTGAGTAAAAACCCATCTGTGGATAACCACCTGTTTAATCCACAGGCTTAAAGCACTTATCCAACGGCCTCCTTGGCACCTAACCACAGACTTTTGAATCTTTGTACATAACGAAAATAAAGGCCTGTAGAGATCTATCCACAGAAACATGCCTCAGTAGAAATAAACATAAAAACAAAGATTTAATAAATTTCTCTCTTTTAATTTCTATTGTTCGTGATTCATCCACAGCTGGTTAAATTTTGTGCAAAGGGTTCTTTAGGAAGGGCGAAGTCCCTATACTTGCCGACTCGTTCGAAAACCTGATCTCGAACGCTCATTCCTAATTACCTACAGAAGCAGGCACGAGGTGCGTGGTGGATTTCCCTTCCCGTTTTGAAGTGATCGTCATCGGCGGCGGTCATGCCGGTACCGAGGCAGCACTGGCGTCAGCACGCATGGGGGCAAAAACCCTGTTGCTGACGCATAACGTGGAAACCCTCGGCGCCATGAGCTGCAATCCCGCAATCGGCGGGATTGGCAAAAGCCACTTGGTCAAGGAAATCGATGCCCTGGGCGGCGCGATGGCCATGGCTACCGACAAAGGTGGTATTCAATTTCGCGTATTGAACAGCCGCAAAGGCCCGGCCGTGCGAGCCACCCGTGCTCAAGCCGACCGGATCCTGTACAAGGCCGCTGTCCGCGAAACCCTGGAAAACCAGCCGAACCTGTGGATATTTCAACAGGCAGCCGATGACCTGATCGTCGAACAAGACCAGGTACGCGGTGTTGTCACGCAAATGGGCCTGCGTTTCTTCGCAGAATCCGTGGTGTTGACCACCGGTACGTTCCTCGGCGGACTTATCCACATCGGTATGCAGAACTATTCCGGTGGTCGCGCCGGTGATCCACCGTCAATCGCCTTGGCTCAGCGCCTTCGCGAACTGCCACTGCGGGTTGGTCGCCTGAAAACCGGCACGCCGCCGCGAATTGATGGCCGGTCTGTGGATTTCTCGGTGATGACCGAGCAAGCCGGCGATACACCGATCCCGGTGATGTCGTTCATGGGCTCCAAGGAACAGCATCCGAAACAGGTCAGTTGCTGGATTACCCACACCAACGCTCGCACCCACGAAATAATTGCCGCGAACCTCGACCGTTCGCCGATGTATTCCGGGGTGATCGAAGGTATTGGCCCGCGCTACTGCCCGTCGATCGAAGACAAGATCCACCGCTTTGCCGACAAGGAAAGCCACCAGGTCTTTATCGAGCCGGAAGGGTTGACTACCCACGAGCTGTACCCGAACGGGATTTCCACTTCCTTGCCGTTCGACGTGCAAATCCAGATCGTGCAATCGATTCGCGGTATGGAAAACGCTCACATCGTGCGGCCTGGTTACGCCATCGAGTACGACTACTTCGATCCGCGTGACTTGAAATACAGCCTGGAAACCAAGGTTATCGGCGGCTTGTTCTTCGCTGGGCAAATCAACGGCACCACCGGTTACGAAGAAGCAGGCGCCCAGGGTTTGCTGGCCGGAGCCAACGCGGCACTGCGTGCCCAGGGCAAAGACAGCTGGTGCCCGCGTCGCGATGAGGCGTACATCGGGGTGTTGGTCGACGACCTGATTACTCTCGGTACCCAGGAACCGTACCGGATGTTTACGTCCCGGGCCGAATACCGCCTGATCCTGCGGGAAGACAACGCCGACCTGCGCTTGACCGAAAAGGGTCGTGAGCTGGGCCTGGTCGACGATGTGCGTTGGGCTGCCTTCTGCAAAAAACGCGAAAGCATCGAGTTGGAAGAGCAGCGCCTGAAAAGTACCTGGGTTCGCCCGGGCACCGAGCAAGGCGACGCGATTGCCGAAAAATTCGGCACGCCGCTGACTCACGAATACAACTTGCTGAACCTGCTGTCCCGTCCGGAAATCGACTACGCTGGGCTGATCTCGGTCACCGGCGTTGGCGCAGAAGATCCACAGGTCGCCGAACAGGTCGAAATCAAGACCAAATACGCCGGGTACATTGACCGCCAGCAGGATGAAATCGCTCGCCTGCGGGCCAGTGAAGACACCAAGTTGCCTGTGGATATCGATTACACAAACATTTCCGGGCTGTCGAAAGAGATTCAAGGCAAGCTGGGGATAACTCGACCAGAGACCCTGGGCCAGGCGTCCCGTATCCCGGGCGTCACGCCGGCAGCCATTTCGCTGTTGATGATTCATTTGAAAAAACGCGGCGCGGGCCGTCAGTTGGAGCAAAGCGCTTGAGTTCGTTGGTCACCTCGCAACACGCCGAAGAGTTATCCACAGGTGCTCGCCAGCTTGGCGTCAACCTGACCGAAGCCCAGCACGAGTTGCTGCTGGGTTATCTGGCCCTGTTGATCAAATGGAACAAGGCTTACAACCTCACGGCGGTGCGTGATCCAGACGAAATGGTCTCTCGCCACCTGCTCGACAGTCTGAGTGTGATGCCGTTTATCGAAAACGGCCGCTGGCTTGACGTTGGCAGCGGCGGCGGCATGCCCGGCATCCCGTTGGCGATTTTGTTTCCCGAGTCACAAGTGACCTGCCTCGACAGCAATGGCAAGAAAACCCGCTTCCTGACCCAGGTGAAACTCGAACTCAAGCTGGATAACCTGCAAGTTATCCACAGTCGCGTCGAAGCCTTTACGCCTGAACAGCCTTTCAACGGAATTGTTTCCCGGGCGTTCAGCAGCATGGAGAACTTCAGCAACTGGACCCGCCACCTCGGCGACCGCGATACCCGTTGGCTGGCAATGAAGGGCGTTCATCCAAGCGACGAGCTGTTAGCATTGCCGGCAGACTTCCACCTCGATAGCGAACACGCCTTGGCCGTACCCGGTTGCCAAGGCCAACGCCATCTGCTGATACTGCGCCGCACGGCATGATTGGGAACACAAGCAAGAATGGCTAAGGTATTCGCGATAGCGAACCAGAAAGGTGGCGTGGGCAAAACCACCACCTGCATCAACCTCGCAGCATCCCTGGTCGCTACCAAGCGTCGGGTGCTGTTGATCGATCTCGATCCACAGGGCAACGCCACCATGGGTAGCGGTGTGGATAAACACGGCCTGGAAAACTCGGTCTACGACTTGCTGATTGGCGAGTGTGACCTGGCCCAGGCCATGCACTATTCCGAGCACGGCGGTTATCAACTGCTGCCGGCCAACCGCGATTTGACTGCGGCGGAAGTGGTGCTGCTGGAAATGCAGATGAAAGAAAGCCGTCTGCGCAGCGCCCTGGCGCCGATCCGCGAGAATTACGACTACATTTTGATCGACTGCCCACCGTCGCTGTCGATGCTGACGTTGAACGCGCTGGTTGCCGCCGACGGGGTGATTATCCCCATGCAGTGCGAGTACTTCGCGCTCGAAGGCTTGAGCGACCTTGTGGATAACATCAAGCGTATTGCCGAGTTGCTCAACCCGAACCTGCAAATCGAAGGCTTGCTGCGGACCATGTATGACCCGCGCCTGAGCCTGATGAACGATGTATCGGCGCAGCTCAAGGAACACTTCGGCGACCAGCTCTACGACACCGTGATTCCACGCAATATCCGCCTGGCCGAAGCGCCAAGCTATGGCATGCCCGCGCTGGCGTACGACAAATCATCCCGTGGTGCCATTGCCTACCTGGCGCTGGCCGGCGAGATGGTTCGTCGTCAACGCCGCAATTCACGCACCGCTGCAGCCCAGCCAACTTAAGGAATCCCCATGGCCGTCAAGAAACGAGGTCTCGGACGTGGACTGGATGCACTGCTGAGTGGTCCGACTGTCACGATCCTTGAAGAGCAAGCGGTGCAGGCCGACGAGCGTGAGCTGCAGCACCTGCCGCTGGACCTGATCCAGCGCGGCAAATACCAGCCGCGCCGGGACATGGACCCGCAGGCGCTGGAAGAATTGGCGAATTCGATCAAGGCCCAGGGCGTGATGCAGCCGATCGTGGTGCGCCCGATTGGTGCTGGCCGCTTTGAAATCATCGCCGGCGAACGCCGCTGGCGCGCCAGCCAACAGGCCGGCAAGGAAACCATCCCGGCGATGGTGCGTGATGTGCCGGATGAAACCGCCATCGCCATGGCGTTGATCGAGAACATCCAGCGTGAAGACCTCAATCCGATCGAGGAAGCGATCGCCCTGCAGCGTTTGCAGCAGGAATTCAAACTGACGCAGCAGGAGGTCGCGGATGCGGTGGGCAAATCCCGCGTGACCGTGTCCAACCTGCTGCGCCTGATTGCGTTGCCGGAAGTCATCAAAACCATGCTTTCCCACGGCGACCTGGAAATGGGTCATGCCCGTGCCTTGCTCGGTTTGCCGGAAAATCAACAGGTTGAAGGGGCGCGACACGTTGTCGCACGAGGCCTCACCGTTCGTCAGACCGAAGCCCTGGTTCGCCAGTGGCTCAGTGGCAAACCTGCTCCGGTCGAAACCGCCAAACCTGATCCGGATATTGCACGCCTGGAGCAGCGCCTGGCCGAGCGCCTAGGCTCTGCGGTGCAAATTCGCCACGGCAAGAAAGGTAAAGGGCAATTGGTCATCGGATATAACTCATTGGATGAGCTTCAGGGCGTCCTTGCCCACATCCGTTGAAACAATTGCTTATGTAGCGCGCAGTCGGAAATCACTACCCGGCAGTTGAATAGGGGCAGAACCGCCCCTATACTCTGCGCGCATTTTGTCGGCACAAATTATGCCAAGTTATTGATTTCCGGCAGCCGACTATTGAGGAGCAAGAGTGATGGAAACCCGCACGCCAAACACGTTGCCGTTCCATCGCTTGGCCGTTTTCCCGGTTTTAGTGGCTCAATTTGTCATCTTGCTGATCGCCGCTTTGGCGCTTTGGTATTGGCATGGAGTCGTAGCGGGATACTCGGGACTCTGCGGAGGCCTGATAGCCTTGCTGCCCAATATGTATTTTGCTCACAGGGCCTTTCGGTTTTCCGGCGCCCGAGCAGCCCAAGCCATCGTCCGGTCTTTTTATGCCGGCGAAGCGGGGAAACTGATTTTGACGGCAGTGCTGTTTGCACTGACCTTTGCAGGTGTGAAGCCATTGGCGCCGCTGGCTGTATTCGGCGTCTTCGTGTTGACCCAACTGGTCAGCTGGTTCGCTCCCCTGCTAATGAAAACAAGACTTTCGAAACCTTAGGGCGTTTGAGGCAACCATGGCAGAAACAACCGCTTCGGGCTATATCCAGCACCACTTGCAGAACCTGACCTTCGGTCAGCTTCCCAACGGCGGCTGGGGCTTTGCCCACACCGCAGCAGAAGCCAAAGAAATGGGCTTCTGGGCATTCCACCTGGATACTCTGGGCTGGTCTGTCGCATTGGGTCTGATCTTCGTCCTGATTTTCCGCATGGCGGCAAAGAAGGCGACTTCCGGTCAGCCAGGTGCTTTGCAGAACTTCGTTGAAGTATTGGTCGAATTCGTCGATGGCAGCGTGAAAGACAGCTTCCATGGTCGTAGCGCGGTGATCGCACCGTTGGCACTGACCATCTTCGTCTGGGTGTTCCTGATGAACGCCGTCGACCTGATTCCGGTCGACTGGATTCCTCAGTTGGCCATGGCGATCTCCGGCGATCCGCACATTCCATTCCGTGCCGTATCGACCACTGACCCGAACGCTACCCTGGGCATGGCCCTGTCGGTGTTCGTGTTGATCATTTTCTACAGCATCAAGATCAAGGGCATCGGCGGCTTCATCGGCGAACTGACCCTGCACCCGTTCGGCAGCAAGAACATCTTCGTTCAAGCCCTGCTGATCCCGGTGAACTTCCTGCTGGAATTCGTGACCCTGATCGCCAAGCCGATTTCCCTGGCTCTGCGACTGTTCGGCAACATGTATGCCGGCGAGCTGGTGTTCATTCTGATCGCTGTGATGTTCGGCAGTGGTCTGCTCTGGCTTAGCGGCCTGGGCATTGTTCTGCAGTGGGCGTGGGCTGTGTTCCACATCCTGATCATCACCCTGCAGGCGTTTATCTTCATGATGCTGACCATCGTCTACCTGTCGATGGCGCACGAAGAGAACCATTAAGACCAGTCTCGACTAGTCTGATGTCCCTCCCGGTCAAACGGGAGGGTAGCCCTGAAGGGCTATGAAACGATTTGTTTTACCGCTTTAAAATCTAAAAAACCTAAACCATACGACGTAAAAGTCGGGAGGAAAGATGGAAACTGTAGTTGGTCTAACCGCTATCGCTGTTGCACTGTTGATCGGCCTGGGCGCCCTGGGTACTGCCATTGGTTTCGGCCTGCTGGGCGGCAAGTTCCTGGAAGGCGCAGCGCGTCAGCCAGAAATGGTTCCAATGCTGCAAGTTAAAATGTTCATCGTCGCCGGCCTGCTCGACGCCGTGACCATGATCGGTGTTGGTATCGCTCTGTTCTTCACCTTCGCGAACCCCTTCGTTGGTCAACTCGCCGGTTAATCACTCGTTTTTTCGAGTGATTGGTGTGTTGTGCAACGAACGAGCGAGGTATTGGCGTGAACATTAATGCAACCATTATTGGTCAGTCCTTAGCGTTCTTGATTTTTGTAGTTTTCTGCATGAAGTTCGTATGGCCTCCGGTCATCGCGGCTTTGCACGAACGTCAGAAGAAGATCGCAGATGGACTGGACGCTGCCGCACGAGCAGCTCGCGACCTGGAGTTGGCCCAAGATAAAGCGGGTCAACAACTGCGCGAAGCGAAAGCTCAGGCAGCTGAAATCATTGAGCAAGCCAAGAAACGCGGTAACCAGATCGTTGAAGAGGCTGTTGAAAAAGCCCGTATCGACGCTGACCGTGTGAAGGTTCAGGCTCAAGCCGAGATCGAGCAGGAACTGAACGGTGTCAAAGATGCGCTGCGTGCCCAACTGGGTGCTCTGGCCGTCGGCGGTGCTGAGAAGATCCTGGGTGCCACAATCGATCAAAACGCGCACGCGGAGCTGGTAAACAAACTGGCTGCTGAAATTTAAGCGAGGGCGATCATGGCAGAATTGACCACGTTGGCCCGACCTTACGCTAAGGCAGCCTTCGAGCACGCCCAGGCCCACCAGCAGCTGGCCTCTTGGTCAGCCATGCTCGGCCTGGCTGCAGCAGTGTCGCAAGACGACACCATGCAGCGCGTGCTCAAGGCCCCGCGACTGACGAGCGCAGACAAGGCCGCCACGTTTATTGACGTGTGCGGCGACAAGTTTGATGTAAAAGTGCAGAACTTCATCCACGTCGTTGCCGAAAACGACCGTCTCCCGCTTCTGCCGGAGATCGCCGCTCTGTTTGACCTGTACAAGGCCGAACAAGAGAAATCGGTAGACGTTGAAGTGACCAGTGCTTTTGCATTGAACCAAGAACAGCAAGACAAACTCGCCAAGGTTCTCAGTGCACGACTCGACCGGGAAGTGCGCCTGCAAGTTGCGGAGGATGCCACCCTGATTGGTGGTGTCATCATTCGCGCCGGCGACCTGGTTATCGATGGCTCGATTCGCGGCAAACTCGCGAATCTTGCCGAAGCATTGAAATCTTGAGTTTGAAGGGGCAGCAGAGCAATGCAGCAACTCAATCCTTCCGAAATAAGTGAAATTATCAAGGGCCGCATCGACAAGCTCGATGTGACCTCCCAAGCCCGTAACGAAGGCACTGTCGTCAGCGTATCTGACGGCATCGTGCGGATTCACGGTCTGGCCGACGTCATGTACGGCGAGATGATCGAGTTTCCGGGCGGCGTCTACGGTATGGCTCTCAACCTGGAGCAAGACTCTGTAGGTGCCGTTGTATTGGGCTCCTACCAGACTCTGGCTGAAGGCATGAGCGCCAAGTGCACAGGCCGCATCCTGGAAGTTCCGGTTGGTAAGGAACTGCTGGGTCGCGTTGTCGACGCACTGGGTAACCCAGTTGACGGCAAAGGTCCGCTGAACAACACCGAGACCGATGCGGTCGAGAAAGTTGCTCCAGGCGTGATCTGGCGTAAGTCGGTAGACCAGCCTGTACAGACTGGCTACAAAGCTGTCGATGCCATGATTCCTGTCGGCCGTGGCCAGCGTGAGCTGATCATCGGTGACCGTCAGATCGGTAAAACCGCTCTGGCGATCGACGCGATCATCAACCAGAAAGACAGCGGGATTTTCTGCGTCTACGTAGCCATCGGTCAGAAACAATCGACCATCGCCAACGTGGTTCGCAAGCTGGAAGAAAACGGCGCCCTGGCTAACACCATCGTCGTGGCCGCCAGTGCTTCCGAATCCGCTGCACTTCAGTTCCTGGCACCGTACTCCGGTTGCACCATGGGCGAATACTTCCGCGACCGCGGTGAAGACGCGCTGATCGTTTATGACGATCTGTCCAAGCAAGCAGTGGCTTACCGCCAGATTTCCCTGCTGCTGCGCCGTCCACCAGGCCGTGAAGCTTACCCAGGCGACGTGTTCTATCTCCACTCCCGTCTGCTGGAGCGCGCATCCCGCGTTTCGGAAGAATACGTAGAGAAGTTCACCAACGGCGCAGTGACCGGCAAAACCGGTTCCCTGACCGCACTGCCGATCATCGAAACCCAGGCTGGCGACGTTTCCGCGTTCGTTCCGACCAACGTGATTTCCATCACCGACGGTCAGATCTTCCTGGAATCGGCCATGTTCAACTCCGGGATCCGTCCTGCAGTGAACGCCGGTGTTTCGGTATCCCGTGTGGGTGGTGCCGCTCAGACCAAGATCATCAAGAAGCTCTCCGGTGGTATCCGTACCGCTCTGGCTCAGTACCGTGAACTGGCGGCATTCGCCCAGTTCGCTTCTGACCTGGACGAAGCGACCCGTAAGCAACTTGAGCATGGTCAGCGCGTTACCGAGCTGATGAAGCAGAAGCAATACGCACCAATGTCGATCGCTGACATGGCGCTGTCGCTGTATGCCGCTGAGCGTGGGTTCCTGACCGACGTTGAAATCACCAAGGTCGGCAGCTTCGAACAAGCGCTGATTGCTTACTTCAACCGCGATCACGCCGAATTGATGGCGAAGATCAACGTGAAGGGTGACTTCAATGACGACATCGACGCTGGCATCAAAGCCGGTATCGAGAAGTTCAAGGCCACCCAAACCTGGTAAGCCGCAGCGGGGGCCGCGAGGCTCCCGCTTGCTAACCTGATAGGTGTTACATGGCAGGCGCAAAAGAGATTCGCAGTAAGATTGCGAGCATCAAAAGCACGCAAAAGATCACCAGCGCCATGGAAAAAGTGGCGGTCAGCAAAATGCGCAAGGCACAAATGCGCATGGCTGCTAGCCGTCCCTACGCGGAGCGTATCCGCCAGGTTATTGGTCATCTGGCCAACGCCAACCCGGAATATCGCCACCCGTTCATGCTCGACCGTGAAGTTAAGCGCGTCGGTTATGTCGTGGTGAGCAGTGACCGTGGTTTGTGCGGTGGTTTGAATACCAACCTGTTCAAGGCCCTGGTCAAGGACATGGCGGTAAACCGCGAAAACGGCGTCGAGATCGATCTGTGTGTGGTCGGTAGCAAGGGTGCGGCCTTTTTCCGCAACTTCGGCGGTAACGTCGTTGCAGCTATCAGCCACCT
Source organism: Pseudomonas sp. 32A (assembly GCF_052682255.1). Classification (NCBI taxonomy): domain Bacteria; kingdom Pseudomonadati; phylum Pseudomonadota; class Gammaproteobacteria; order Pseudomonadales; family Pseudomonadaceae; genus Pseudomonas; species Pseudomonas sp. 32A. Next base: position 2,875,507 of record NZ_JBQYLY010000001.1, read on the forward strand.
GGGTGAAGAACCGTCGATCAATGATTTGATCGGCAGCGTCAAAGTGATGCTGGATGCATACCTGGAAGGCCGGATTGACCGCCTCTCCGTGGTGTCCAACAAGTTCATCAACACCATGACGCAGCAGCCTACCGTGGAGCAGTTGATTCCATTGGTGGCGACCCCGGAACAAGAACTCAAGCACCACTGGGACTACCTCTACGAACCAGACGCCAAAGAGCTGCTTGACGGCTTGATGGTGCGCTACGTGGAGTCGCAGGTGTACCAGGCGGTGGTCGAGAACAACGCGGCTGAACAAGCTGCGCGGATGATCGCGATGAAGAACGCTACCGACAACGCCGGTGATTTGATCAGCGATTTGCAGCTGATCTACAACAAGGCGCGTCAGGCTGCGATCACCCAAGAGATCTCGGAAATCGTCGGCGGCGCTGCCGCGGTTTAACGGTTCAAATATTCAGAGGATCCAGCTATGAGTAGCGGACGTATCGTTCAAATCATCGGCGCCGTTATCGACGTGGAATTCCCACGCGACAGCGTACCGAGCATCTACAACGCTTTGAAAGTCAAAAGCGATGCAGGCACCACCCTGGAAGTTCAGCAGCAGCTGGGCGACGGCGTGGTTCGTACCATTGCAATGGGTTCCACCGAAGGCTTGAAGCGCGGTCTGGAAGTCACTGACTCTGGCGCAGCCATCTCCGTACCGGTCGGTAAAGCGACCCTGGGCCGGATCATGGACGTCCTCGGTAACCCGATCGACGAAGCCGGTCCAATCGACACCGAAGAGCGCTGGGGCATTCACCGTCCTGCGCCTTCCTTCGCGGAACAAGCGGGCGGCAACGACCTGCTGGAAACCGGCATCAAGGTTATCGACCTGGTTTGCCCGTTCGCCAAGGGCGGTAAAGTCGGTCTGTTCGGTGGTGCCGGTGTAGGCAAAACCGTAAACATGATGGAACTGATCCGTAACATCGCCATCGAGCACAGCGGTTATTCCGTGTTCGCCGGTGTGGGTGAGCGTACTCGTGAGGGTAACGACTTCTACCACGAGATGAAGGATTCCAACGTTCTGGACAAAGTGGCACTGGTTTACGGTCAGATGAACGAGCCGCCGGGTAACCGTCTGCGCGTAGCACTGACCGGCCTGACCATGGCCGAGAAGTTCCGTGACGAAGGTAACGACGTTCTGCTGTTCGTCGACAACATCTATCGTTACACCCTGGCCGGTACTGAAGTATCCGCACTGCTGGGCCGTATGCCTTCCGCAGTAGGTTACCAGCCGACCCTGGCCGAAGAGATGGGTACTCTGCAAGAGCGTATCACTTCGACCAAAAACGGTTCGATCACCTCGATCCAAGCGGTATACGTACCTGCGGATGACTTGACTGACCCGTCGCCAGCGACCACGTTCGCCCACTTGGACGCCACCGTCGTACTGTCCCGTGACATCGCCTCCCTGGGTATCTACCCAGCGGTTGATCCACTGGACTCGACTTCGCGCCAGCTGGACCCGAACGTCATCGGCCAGGAACACTACGACACCGCTCGCGGCGTCCAGTACGTTCTGCAGCGTTACAAAGAACTGAAGGACATCATTGCGATCCTGGGTATGGACGAGCTGTCGGAAACCGACAAGCAGTTGGTATCCCGCGCTCGTAAGATCCAGCGCTTCTTGTCGCAGCCGTTCTTCGTGGCTGAAGTCTTCACCGGTGCCTCGGGTAAATACGTTTCCCTGAAAGACACCATTGCTGGCTTCAAAGGCATCCTCAACGGTGACTACGACCACCTGCCAGAACAAGCGTTCTACATGGTCGGCGGCATCGAAGAAGCGATCGAGAAAGCCAAGAAACTGTAATTCCGGCGCCCGGCAACGGGCGCTAATCAGGTTGAGGCAAGCAGATGGCTATGACATTCCATTGCGATATCGTCAGCGCGGAAGGGGAAATCTTCTCCGGTAAGATCGAGAGTGTGATTGCACACGGCGAACTGGGCGACCTGGGTATTAACTTTGGCCACGCGCCATTGATTACATCCTTGAAGCCTGGTCCGATCACTCTGACCAAGCTGGGCGGGGAACGGGAGGTGTTTTACATCTCCGGTGGTTTCCTCGAGGTTCAGCCGAACATGGTCAAGGTACTTGCCGACACCGTGCAACGTGCTGCTGACCTGGATGAAGCCTCCGCTCAGGAAGCCGTCAAGGCTGCCGAGAAGGCCCTGAACGAAAAAGGCGCAGATTTCGACTACGGTTCTGCTGCTGCACGTCTGGCCGAGGCCGCAGCTCAGCTGCGCACCGTCCAGCAGATCCGCAAGAAGTTTGGCGGCTAAGCCGTCAAACCTCATGCGTGATTGATTAAAAAGGGTAGCCTCGGCTACCCTTTTTCTTTTTTTGCAAAACACTTCTTTGGTCTGAAGTCTGACCGCCCAGGATTGGTAGCCATTCATGTCTCTCGAAATCGTAATTCTTGCCGCAGGCCAGGGCACCCGCATGCGTTCGGCCCTGCCCAAGGTGCTGCACCCGGTTGCCGGCAATTCCATGCTTGGCCATGTTATCCACAGCGCCCGACAGCTGGATCCGCAGCGCATTCATGTCGTGATCGGCCACGGTGCTGATGTGGTGCGCGAGCGGTTGGCGGCGGATGACCTGAATTTCGTATTGCAGGACAAGCAATTGGGTACCGGCCATGCCACTGCGCAAGCCGTTCCGTTCATCAAGGCCGACACCGTGCTGATCCTCTACGGTGACGTGCCGTTGATCGAAGTGGAAACCTTGCAGCGCCTGCTCAAACACGTCGTGCCAGGCCAGATGGGCCTGCTCACCGTCGAGCTGGACGACCCCACCGGCTACGGCCGCATCGTACGCAACGCTGACGGCAAGGTCGCTGCCATCGTCGAACATAAAGACGCCAGCGAAGCCCAGCGCGCCATCACCGAAGGCAACACCGGCATCCTGGCGGTTCCGGCCGATCGCCTGGCTGACTGGATGAGCCGCCTGTCCAACAATAACGCCCAGGGCGAGTACTACCTGACCGACGTCATCGAGATGGCCGTCAGCGATGGCCTGGTGGTCGCCACCGAACAGCCCCACGACCCAATGGAAGTGCAGGGCGCCAACGACCGCAAGCAACTGGCGGAGCTGGAGCGTCATTACCAATTGCGTGAAGGGCGTCGCCTGATGGCGCTGGGCGTGACGCTGCGCGATCCGGCACGTTTCGATGTGCGGGGTGATGTCACCGTAGGCCGCGACGTGCTGATTGATATCAACGTGATCCTCGAAGGCCGCGTGGTCATTGAAGACGACGTGGTGATTGGCCCGAACTGTGTGATCAAGGACAGTACCCTGCGCAAAGGCGTGGTGATCAAGGCCAACAGTCATATTGATGGTGCGGAGATGGGCGAGGGCAGTGATGCCGGTCCGTTCGCGCGTCTGCGTCCGGGTAGCGTGCTGGGCACTAAAGCTCATGTGGGTAATTTCGTTGAGCTGAAAAACGCACGGCTGGCCGATGAGGCGAAAGTGGGTCACCTGACCTACCTGGGTGACGCTGTGATCGGTGCTCGCACCAACATTGGCGCCGGTACCATCACCTGCAACTACGACGGCGCCAACAAACACCAGACCACCATCGGTGAAGACGTGTTTATCGGCTCCAACAACTCCCTTGTAGCACCTGTGACGATTGACGACGGCGCCACCACTGCCGCCGGCTCGACAATCAACCTGACTGTGGATAAGTTGCAGCTCGGTGTAGCCCGCGCCCGCCAGCGCAACATCGACGGCTGGAAGCGCCCGGTCAAAATCAAGAAGACCTGAGTTATCCACAACCCGGAAACACTGTAGTACTCATGTGGGAGCGGGCTTGCTCGCGAAGGCGGTCTTTCGGTTGCACATGCGCTGACTGACACACCGCTTTCGCGAGCAAGCCCGCTCCCACATTTTTATCTGCGTTTATTCAAAAAACTCAGTCGCATGCTTGACCATTTTGAGTGAATAGGTTTTGATTGCCTTCGTTATCTTTCGAAACGAAACTTATCACCACCATGTCGAAACGAAATACACCCCAACGTCGCCACAACATTCTTGCCATGCTCACCGAGCAAGGCGAAGTCAGCGTGGACGAATTGGCCAAGCGTTTCGAAACCTCGGAAGTCACCATCCGCAAGGACCTGGCTGCCCTTGAAAGTAACGGCCTGTTGCTGCGTCGCTACGGCGGCGCCATCACCATGCCCCAGGAACTGGTCGGTGACCCGGCCCAGCCCATCTCGGCCTACAAGCGCGCCATCGCCCGTGCGGCCGTCAGGCGCTTGCGGGAACACGCACGCATCATCATCGACAGCGGCAGCACCACCGCCGCCATGATCCCCGAACTGGGCCAGCAACCCGGCCTGGTGGTGATGACCAACTCCCTGCACGTCGCCAGCGCCTTGAGCGAACTGGAACACGAGCCGGTGTTATTGATGACCGGCGGCACCTGGGACCCGCATTCGGACTCGTTCCAGGGCCAGGTCGCCGAGCAAGTATTGCGTTCCTACGACTTCGACCAGCTCTTCATTGGTGCCGATGGTATCGACCTGGAGCGCGGCACCACCACCTTCAACGAATTGCTGGGCCTGAGCCGCGTCATGGCCGAGGTCGCCCGCGAAGTGGTGGTGATGGTCGAGTCCGACAAGATCGGCCGCAAGATCCCCAACCTGGAACTGCCCTGGGGCAGCGTCCATACCCTTATTACCGATGATCGCCTGCCGCTTGAGGCCCGCGACCAGATTCAAGCCCGCGGCATCACGCTGATTTGCGCGGCAGTCATCTAGGAGAGAAACCATGTGTGGAATTGTTGGCGCAGTCGCTGAACGAAACATCACCGCTATTTTGCTCGAAGGCCTCAAACGCCTGGAATACCGTGGCTACGACAGCGCCGGTGTGGCGCTTTTCACCAACGCCGGCAAGCTTGAGCGCATGCGTCGCCCGGGCAAGGTCAGCGAACTGGAACAGGCACTGGCCGGTGAGCCGCTGGTAGGCCGCCTGGGCATCGCCCATACCCGCTGGGCCACCCACGGTGCGCCCTGCGAACGCAACGCCCACCCGCACTTCTCCGGTGACCTGGCGGTTGTGCACAACGGCATTATCGAAAACCACGAAGTGCTGCGTGAGCAGCTGAAAGGCCAGGGTTATGTCTTCACCTCGGACACCGACACCGAAGTCATCGCCCACCTGCTGAACCACAAGCTCAAGGACCTCGGCGACCTGACCAACGCCCTCAAGGCCACCGTCAAGGAACTGCACGGCGCCTATGGCCTGGCCGTGATCAGCGCCAGCCAGCCCGACCGCCTGGTCGCCGCCCGCAGTGGCAGCCCGTTGGTGATCGGCCTGGGCCTGGGCGAGAACTTCCTCGCCTCCGACCAACTGGCCCTGCGCCAGGTGACCGACCGCTTCATGTACCTGGAAGAAGGCGATATCGCCGAGATCCGCCGTGAAAGCGTGTCCATCTGGGACGTCAACGGCCAGTCTGTGGAACGTGAAGCCGTGCAGTACCGCGACGGTGCCGAAGCCGCCGACAAGGGCGAGTTCCGCCACTTCATGCTCAAGGAAATCCACGAGCAACCGGCCGTGGTGCAACGCACCCTGGAAGGTCGCCTGAGCCAGAACCAGGTGTTGGTACAAGCCTTCGGCCCGCAAGCCGCCGAGTTGTTCGCCAAAGTGCGCAACGTACAGATCGTCGCCTGCGGCACTAGCTACCACGCTGGTATGGTCGCCCGTTACTGGCTGGAAGAACTGGCTGGCATCCCGTGCCAGGTCGAAGTTGCCAGCGAATTCCGCTACCGCAAGGTGGTGGTGCAGCCCGACACCCTGTTCGTCACCATCTCCCAGTCCGGCGAAACCGCCGACACCTTGGCCGCCTTGCGCAACGCCAAGGAACTGGGCTTCCTCGGCAGCCTGGCGATCTGCAACGTCGGCATCAGCTCCTTGGTGCGCGAATCCGACCTGACCTTGCTGACCCAGGCCGGTCGCGAAATTGGCGTGGCCTCCACCAAAGCGTTTACTACCCAGTTGGTCGGTCTGTTGCTGCTGACCCTGTCCCTGGGCCAGGTTCGCGGCACGCTGGGCGAAGGCGTCGAGGCGCACCTGGTCGAAGAACTGCGCCGCCTGCCGGCCCGCCTGGGCGAAGCACTGGCCATGGACAGCACCGTGGAGAAAGTCGCCGAGCTGTTCGCCGACAAGCACCACACCCTGTTCCTCGGCCGTGGCGCGCAATACCCGGTGGCGATGGAAGGTTCGCTCAAGCTCAAGGAAATCTCCTACATCCACGCCGAAGCCTACCCGGCCGGTGAGCTCAAGCACGGCCCGCTCGCCCTGGTGGATGACGACATGCCAGTGGTAACCGTCGCACCGAACAACGAACTGCTGGAGAAGCTCAAATCCAACCTGCAGGAAGTGCGCGCCCGTGGCGGCCAATTGATCGTGTTCGCCGATGAGAAGGCCGGCATGACCAATGGCGAAGGTACCCACGTCATCAACATGCCGCACATCCACGACACCCTGTCGCCGATCCTCTACACCATCCCGCTGCAGTTGCTGTCGTACTACGTCGCCGTGCTCAAGGGCACTGACGTTGACCAGCCGCGCAACCTGGCGAAGTCGGTGACGGTGGAATAAGCCCCACCCAAACCATGGTTTTTTTGGATTTAGAGAATTAAAACTGTCGCTAGCTAATTAAAACTGTCGCAGCACAGGGGAGCGCTCGTTGGCTCCCTTGATGTCGCGACAGGCTTCTCCCGCCCGGTTCCTAAATTGGCACCAATGCACCGGCGTTTCCGATGCTCTTGCAAATACGACCTGATGAGTCACTTACTTCCTTTGTAATGCGAAACCTCCTTATCAACAGGTATGCATCCGATATGGAGGTCTTTATAGAGCTGGCAAAGCGTGCCTCATTCAGTAGAGCCGAGGTAAAGAAATTGGCGTCGGCTATAGGATGGCAGGGGTGTTATGGATTCAATCGCCTGATTCATTACCACACAGATGTGGCAAAGCTGTTTGTAATTAAGAACTCTCAAGATGTTTCCTATTCTGGAAAGCACTATGCTACTGAGGAAGTTCGCTATAGCGACTGGGATGCTTCTTATTGCCCTGACTGCGTAAGAGAAGATCTTGAGAGCTTCGGTTTTTCGTATTGGAAACGCTTCTGCAACCGGTACGTGAAGGTCTGCTACAAGCACAACGTAGTCCTTCTTAACCACTGCCCATTTTGCGGCAAACCGTTTTCACGCAAAGGCCATACATTGGATGTAATGTGGCGGAAGTGTGATGGCAAACATCTTGCCGAGGCACCGTCCCTGCGTAACGATAATTTATCGGAACTCAAGCGTGCCATTACCATCCATGGACTTTGCTCGTCTTCACATCACATCTGTGATGAGGTGGCGCTCCGCGTCTTGCAGGAAAAGGCCGGGTCTCTAATTTCGATCGTGCCTAAAGCTCGCGCTGTGGAAATAGAGTCTGAACTCCAAAGGATTGATGGCTACCTCAAAATATTGACTGAATCGCGTTCGAACAACAAAGCGAATTGCATAGGCTACTTAAACCTTTGGATCATTGATGCTATTGCAACTTTCTATGAGCGGTTTGATGATTTTTTGCTGGGCCTGAGATCGAGGCAGGCTGATACCCGACCTATAGACTCGCTATGGGCAACGTATCAGTCGGGCGGGATAGAGTCCGCTCACTATGTTGAAGAAGATTACGCCTCCGGGGTAGGTCGCTGGTTCTGCCCTTATCCAAGCTCGCTATCTGAAAATGATCGCAGTGGAGATGGGTATTACAGACGGCGGCCCAAGCAATACCCTTGTTGTAATTTCCCCAATCCTAAAGTTAATGGGCAAAAATTAAAGATGGGAAGGGTGAGCGAGATATTACCAGGCATCCCCCAAATAAAGCCCTAAACCTCTGCGGATATCGGATGAATACTTTAAGTGGGCCAAGCGGCCGCTCAATCTATAATAGGAAATCTGGTAACTCCGCTTCAGGAAAGCTTCCATACGCTGCACTAATTGGCCAAGTTCAGCGGGTGCGCAAAATGGCTTCAGCGAATTGATGCAACGACGTAAATGTGCCACGGCCTTGCCGGTCGAGCCAAAAACCGTGCATACCAAATGCGATGGGCCCTTCGCAATCACATCGCTTTGAGTCACCGACCATCCAAGTGTTAGAGGGCGTTGCCGATATTAGTTGTGTCGCGTGGCGATAGATGTCGAAGGAGGGCTTGATGGAGCCTACAGCAAAGCTGTAGCTGTAACCGTCCAATCTTGGGTAGAGGTTTTCGATAGCTGCTGCATAGGGTTTAGCCAGATTGGAACACACCACCACTTTTACTCCAGCGTCTTGAAGTGCCTCTACCGCAACAACGCCGTCCGGATAGGCTCGAATATCTGCTAAATCATTGTGTAGATCGGACTCTAAACGTGACATCACGGATGGATCGACCAGGATGCCAAAAAAATCCGCAGCCTGGCGCAGGTCCATTGGTAAGGTAAGGAGCTGTTCAGCATCAGTAGGTTGGGGCCGACGTCCCTGTTCAATGCCGAGTTTGAGAATTTTTCGAAAGGGGTGACTGCCTTCGTTGATTTCTATCAGCGTACCGAACGCGTCAAAAATAGCTGCGGAAACAGGCATACAAACTCGCTCACGTTGGAGTAATGTGGTGTTTTTTACGCCCCACCGGATGGGTGTATTGGCGGCAGAGCAATCTCCTTTGCCTAAGACTAGCTCATTGATACCTAGCGGCTGAACCGTATACGGCCCAATGGAGTCAAATTTCGAATTGCGGAAGCTCTCAACCGAGGAAGATGAGGTGAGCGCCCGGCTCAATATGATGTTTAGTCAGCTCCAAGAGATATGAATCCAGTAGTCCGAAGCTAAGTGAAACTCTGCCGCATTTCAGAGAGAAACTTTCTAGTTTTAGGGTAATGCGACCTCTTCTCAAGTGATGAAAATAAACTTGGCACCAGCAGGTATAAGTCACTCTTGCGAAGTTTGGTAGGGTGCTCGATCAGCGTTAATTTAATTAAAGTGCGTAACTTTTCATCGCGGCTGTCCCAGTCCATGCAAACATGATTACCGCGTCTGCCACTCGGTAGATTACTGGTTCGATTAGATAACCAGGAACGATCGTTTCGATAAAGCCAAGCGTAGACATTAGGATTCAACTTTTTAATATCATTCGTGCTGAGGTTGGGGTTTAGACTGACACTGGTGTCCCATCTGTTTCGTTGTTGCTCTTGCTTTCTAAGATAAATTATCTTGTTGAATTCTTTTTCAACTAAAGGGTTAAAGCGCAGCACCCGATTCACTGTACTTATTGATAGTTCAAATCTTGAACAGATTTCTTTTTTGGATGTACCTACCATCAATGACTTTATAATTTGATCTTTCAGTTCCTTGATTAGCTTTTTTGGTTTTGGAATGCATGCTTCTAGTTCTAATTTTGGTAGCGGGCACTCATTAGGTTGAATTTGACTAATCAGTTTAGCATTCCTTGATACTGATATTTCCTGCTGTGCGGCGAGCTGTTGGTACGAGGCCACGAACAAATCGAAGCGTCCGAATAGAAACATTATGAGAGTCAAATGCTTCAGCGGATGGCAATAGCTACGCGGCTTGCGAGTCATTTGAGTCATGAAACGTATTGCACAATGCGCGTCGCAGGGTAATGCAGAAAAAGGCGGATAAGGTTGAAGAATAGAGCAATATTCCGCAAAGCGCTCTGCAGTCGCCTCTCGCGCATGAGGGGAAATTCCCTGAAGATTGATCGCGGCCTTGTAGACTTGAACGACCATGCTGGGCTCAAAACGACAAGAGCTACCCCATTTACCGAGCGCTACCACTGCGATAGACATAGCCTGCAGCGTTTTGAGGGTTGAAGCACTAGGTGTACGTGAACCAATCGTAATAAGGGCCGCCTCATCTGGAAGAACCCATTGAAAGCGTCTCGACCATTGTCTATTTTCCGTGGATTCCATAAGTAAGCAATTATGAAGTGGGCATATCGATACGCCTGGAAACTGGTGAGATAGATGCCAATAAGCTACTCCATGAAGCGCACGATCAGCAGTCATACATTGAGTACAAGCCTTTAAAGGGTGTTCTCCTCCAAACCTGCCGGTGACAAGTCCTAGTCTGTATTTAAAAGAACCCAGCGTGGGCCTGTTCATGGCTTGCTCAAGAGCACCTACATGTTCAGGTGATTGGAAAGGGAAGAATATAGGGGAAATCGTATGCTTACGAATTATTTCCTCTGAGCTACCCCATGTTAATTTTGCATCTTCATTCAGCAGTTCGAGGCTTCGGGGGAAGTCGTGTGAGAACGACGTAGTTTCGCTTCCAAAGAGATAGCTTAGTGTTTCCGCAGATGAATGGTTGGCGCAAAGAAGATGTTGCCGACTACATAGGCTAAAAAAGCACTCGTCCTCTAACCAATGCAGATACGCAGTTCGCATTTTGATGGCGCGCCCTTATCTCGTAGCTCAAAGGAGTCACCATAATTCCACGTTGTAAAATTGTGAAATCTCTTTAAGTTATTACTTAGCTAGTTATTATTTTGTTTTGTTCAAAGCCTTCAGAGTCGAGGCGTCGTACCGCCAGCCAAAGTTCAAAACGGAAAAAAATCCGTCCATGGACCGGAATCTTGTGTACGCCTAGGTAGGTGCAGACTGATGCCGCTTTTATCAACGACTCAGATCATGCTTGGTTGGTGCGCAAACTTGTTGTCAGTTAGGAATTACCGGCTGTAACATATTCTGCTTAATCGAAATGCTAGCGAAGGAAACACTATGCTCGTAACGCCTGAAATAGGCTTCGTCATGGTGGGCGGTTCACAATCGGCGATGACGCCTAAGGTATGCCCTATTCGAAAAATCAGATGACAGCTCGTTAAACGTGAGCGCTGTATGTCAGATAGACAGAGGCCCAAGTGCGACCTTGGGCCTCTGTGGATAAGTCAGATTTCGATCCCTGACTCATCCATTTTCTATCCCTAACATGTGAGACGTCAAGTCTCGCACGGCTTCGCTCATCCACAAGACGCTGCGCGTTATCCACAACCGGACGCGCGGTTACCTGCCCGCAGGATAAGGGTTTCGCCGGAGCGTATGCTGTTATCCCCAGCAAATGTAGCTCGCGCGATCCTGATGAGATTGGAATATTCGGATGAAACCGCAAGACAGATTTGCCCTCATTATGAGTCGCCAAAGCCGGTTCGAATGGGGCGGTGAATACATACCGTCCACGCTGGCTGTTCCCCGCGAGGCGCCAAAGGGATCTCGAATCAGTAGGCTGCGCAGTCGAAAGCTGAAACGCACACTTCATCTACTTTCTGGACCCGAGAAGGTATTTACGCAATTAGCCCTTTATCACCCTGATCTGTTTGAGCTCCACGAGCAGAAAATGCTCTGGCCAGTTAATTCAGGCCATCCACTTCGAGGACATCCCCTGACGAAAGGGACCTTCCCGCCCCCTCTGCGCGGCACTGTTGATGTCGCGAGGGAGATTGGTTTTAAGCATTTTGAAATCGTAGTGGAGGATGCGAGCGGGAACAGGCACAAAATGCCATTCCCTTACCAAGGGGACCTGCTGCTGTACCTTCTCAACAGTCGAGGGGAACCCTTCGCCGTAAACTGGACTGTCAAAGACCAGGCTCTAGCTTTTCGTGAACGCCGAAGCATGTCGCCCAAGACACCTGTCCAGCAGAGGAAAGACCGTGAGCATGCAGAACTAAGGGGCGAGTTAGAGCGGCGCTACTATGCAAGCGCCGGAATCCGAACCGTTGAAGTTTCTCGCGATCTTGTATCACCTACGATCCAAGCGAATCTGGATCTCTTGTTTGGCATGCACGATCTTGATTTCTCGCTTGGGGCAGCTCTGCTGGAAGACTTCAGTGGTGCAGTGACTGATGCCATAAAAATCGGAAAACCAGTCGCTTATGTGGCGATTGAACATAGCGCTAGATGGGGCTTCCGCGATCAGTTCATTGCCAAGATTTACCAGGATATTTGGGATAGAAAGCTCCTCGTCGACTTCAACGAACCTATCCTGATCGATCGCCCGCTCATCACGGGTGGCTGCGATCTACTTCAGGCTTTTGGCTCGTTTTTCGAAGAGGCGGCGCCATGAGAGCAGGTTCACGGATCATCGCCCCAGAGGGGTTTCTCAGTCTCGTACAGGGCATTATCTACCACTTCCTCGTGAGCGATGGTCGGCGAAACCGGGTTCGTCTGGTCGAGTTCAAGGACGATGGGAAAAGAATCAGTACTCATCTGATTCAGCTGAGCCAGATTGACTTTGAGGACGCGGTTGAGAATGGATGGTTGGCGGAGGATGGCTTGGCCGATTCAACCCCCCCTTGGCTGATACCCATCGAAGGTGTGGCCATCGAGCATCTGGAAAACCGTCGGGCCTCATCGAAACAGAGTTACGAGCAGAAGGTGAATAAGCGTTTTGCTGCAATCTCGAGCCTGGTCGCTCGCCGAGATGAAATTTTTGCGAGCGCTGATCCTGACGCTCTCATCAACGCTCACGCTAAAGCGCTGCGCCCCCATCAGAACGCTGCAAGGATGAGGCTTTGGTTCTATTCCTATGTAGTGTTTGGCCAGACCAAATGGTCCCTGTTGCCACCTTTTCACCGAATCGGGGCATGGAGTCGAGAAGGACCTGGTCGAACGAAGAAGCTTGGTCGCCCCTCTCGCAAGTGGAAAAGACATGGCTATCGTTGTGATGCAGCCATGCAGCAACTGATATTGGAAGGCTTTCTCACTTATAAGTCTCCCCACAAGACTCAAAACAAGATTTACAGCGAAGTCCTCACGAGAGTTTTTGGTTGTGTTTCAGCCAAACAGAGCAGTAAGACAGTGGAGTTTAGACATCCCCAAAGTAAGCCTTTCCCGTCCTTCCCCCAGTTTAAGTATTGGGTATCTAAAATGATTAGTCCGAAAGAGCTTCGTATCTCTTTAAAAGGAAAGCATGGCGCTCGTGCTCAATCAGGCTCCGAAGGAAGTTTTGCCGACAATCTCATCAATGTTAACCAACGCATTGAGTTTGATGGCTACTACATATCGGAGAAGCTTTCAGGTCTAACTGAAGGTAGTGCTGTAGATAGTTTCTGTGTTGTCCGAGCTGTCTGTGCGCTGTCAGGGATGGTGCTAGGGATTGGCTTTTCGGAAGGCAGCGAAAATATGGCTGCTTATCGCATGGCGATCTATTCCATGGCGTGCGACAAGGTCAAATACTGCGAGCAGTATGGTGTGGAGATCAGCGCGGAAGAATGGCCTAGTATTGGTCTGTCAGGTGGAATCGTACTGGATAGAGGCCCCGCAGCTGGCTACGAGGTAGAACCAGAAATTCACTGGCTGAAGTCAGTAGAGCTGACACCTGTCTATTCTGGTCAATCCAAGGCCTCCGTAGAGTCGTCTCACCCGAGGGATAAGAAAATACTCGGACAGCCGACCTATTTTCATAGCAGGCTGGATTTTGTGCAGATGGCCAAGCGCGAGATTCTGCGCGTTCTGAAGGACAACCACACCTCTGACGCACGACTGCGTATGGACGAGGAAATGATTCTGGCTGGCATTAAGCCAACGCCCCATGACATCTACAGCTACTGGAGCGTGCGTGGTCGAGATTCCTCGATCGGCGTACCTTTCGATACCGCTGTAAAGGAGTTTCTTGATGTGCGACCAGCCGCGATAAGAAAAGATGGCGTCTATTTTTACGGACGTAAATATAGATCCCGTGCTCTGGAAGAGACGGGAGTTTTTGATTTGGTAGCTCGGCAAGGCGTCATCAACACTTCAGCATATGTATTAGTCATGTGTGTTCGCCACATCTGGATAGAAGTTAAAGGGATTTTGTATGAGTTAGATTTTATGAGATCGGTGCGTACGTCGCAGGGCACCATCGATATCTCACTTCGCCAACTGCAGGAAATTGACCATGTGCGACGAGATACTGATGCTGATCTTCGAGAAGAGAGGCCTGCTCATGATCAACATTTCGAAGACAGATTCAAACTGAATACAGGCGAGGATTGGGACGCAGGTGAGCGGAAAATAGGGCGGCCTTCCAAAGGCGGCGCGGCACGGCGTGACAGTGCCGATTACAACCGTTTCAGAGGTGCAACGAAATGAACAAAACCATCGAATCTCGTTTCGACGGTTATATGGACATTGAAAGCATCCGTAGACGAGTTGTCGTGCGACCCGAGCCCGTTTCAGATTTGGAGACGCTTCACCCTTCGATTGGCGCTCAACTCCTCGCTGAGAGGCTGATGGAGATATACATCCCCAGCGAATCATCTCTCAACTTTATTCATGAAATGATCGGTTTGGCGTATCTGCACAACCTCAAAGTTTTCAGCAGCGAGGCTGGGTACGCGGCCAGAATCTTCACACCTCCAGAGGTGGAGGTTTCACCAATCTGTCTTACCGGCCTGGCGGGCGTGGGTAAGAGCCAGACGATTGCTGCTCTATGGAGGGCTCTCCCTCCACCGATAGCACTCACTTGTGACCTGTACCAAGGAACCGTCGAGCTGATGTCGCTGTGGTATGCGAGCGCTCGCGGCAAAGCTGGTGGTAAGCAGCTTCTCCTGGATTTCGTTCATGGCAGTGGTCACGACGGTCGTGGGGGCAATCTAAAGAAATTGCTCGTGGACTGCCGTCGGTTAGCCAACCGGGATGGCGTCACGCTGGTCGTTCTGGATGAAACCCAGCACATCAACACTGGTGAGGGCGCGTCTAAAGTGACCGACATCCTGCTGACGATGGCAGTCATCGGACCCCCTATGATCTTTGTGTCCAATTACAGCCTGGTGCACAAGTTACTCCGTCGTAACAGCGAGGATAAGCAGAGACTGCTTTCCGAGCCGCGGATCATGCTGCCCGATGATCCCAAGAGCCAGGATTGGGCTGACTATGTTGACGAGTGCATGAGGGTTAGTGGGGGCCGTGTCAAAGTCGGCAATGATGAGTTTGGGGTGGAGCTTTACCGTTCCACCTTTGGTATCAAGCGACTCGTTGTACAGTTGCTAAAGCTTGCTTACATTGAATGTCGTGCCGCTGGCAGGCACCGGATTGAAGTCGATGACCTTCATACGGCCTACCGGTCCAGTGCGTATACCAGCAACGCGAGAGATGTCGAATACCTGCAGTTGGAGACGATCAGCAGAGGATCCAGCAAGCGCTTGGACCTGCGTTGCCCATTCGACTTACCCGTTGAGTACAAGTCGAACGTAGTGAGCTTCACACGGGCAGATCGCGACCAGCGTGTGCAGGCAAGGGTTTTTAATTCGTCGGCTACTGAGGCGGAGCGCTCGCTGCTAAAGCATATCGCCTTGCCAGAAGATAAAACCCCTGCCAAATCCACCCGACGCTTGCCTGTCCCAAAGGCGACCGACGAGGACTTAATGCGCTCCTTCCGTCAGTACATGGAGTCACCGTCATCCAGTCCCAAAAAGCCTAAATAGCTGACCTGATCATGGGGGGCGGTCAGTGACTGTCACGGAAAAAGTCATCTTTAGCGGCCAGCCCGAAATCGTCTCCCGGCCTTTTAGGGCCAGTCTCAAACATGTGCGCTTTGCGTTTCTCCTGCTTGAGGTAAGCGAGGGTAGCTAAAAAACAGTTTTCGCAGAGATGCACCTCATAGCGTTCACCGTCGTGCAAGGCACCATAGCCCCAATGCGCATGGAGGTTCCCATACTCCAAGTTGCCGCTTCCTAGACGGGTAGAGCAATCGCATACGTCACAACGCACGTCGGTCACAGCTTCGACTTCTACACGACCTGTGATTTTCATCCCATCCAAGCCTCGGTTAACACATAACTCAAGTTTAGAGGTTCAAAGCTTGGCCGCTTTGCCATCGGTCAGTTCTTACAGAACCGCCCAGTCGCAATAGCTTGAGGGGCTGTGGGGGGGGCAGATTGGAATGCACTCGGCTACAGCTGACGAGGATTTCATCAAATGGTATTAGCGCCAACGCTGAATTGACCCCCTGCTGACGTGGGATTAGCCCACCCTCAAGTCAACACAAATCCAGTAAAAGTAGTGGTTGCGAGGGGGCTGCCCGGGTCAGTGATATCTCGGCAACTGGATCAATTCGGCGCTGGCGCCAACACTTCTGGTCGCCTGATTGTTGGCTAACCTTGGGGGGACTTGTCTGTTGTGTCCATTGCGGTCAAGCGGGCCACGTTTTCGTGCCGCGACTCGAGCCAGGCCTAGCAACCGACCTGACTCTGCATTTCGAGATTCAGTCTTAAGCGGTTCACTACCTTAGTGTACTGGCACAAGATCTATATCCCCAGAATCGTGTAGACATTATGCCGTTGCCTTGCATCCGATCCCTCCAACGTGATGCGCACCAAGGTATGGCTGTAAAGGATGTCGAGTGCCGGTCGAATATGAGCCCTTTGGCAACCCAAATATCCCAACATCGTCTCGTAGTTTATTGGGATGGACTCCGATCCGTTAGGACGCAGCGAGATCAACAGAAGGTAGATTTTCAAAGCTGTCAGTGGAATAGCACCCCGATTCAGAATTTCGGGCAACTGCTTACGGATACGCTCGTAAGGAATCTTTCCCCAGCCCTCATCTTTCCTCGTTGACGTCAGTTCGTACTCATAAATGTGTGCGGTTTTGTCCACCTTGACCATCCCGCGCTCAACGAGTACTTGAAGGCCACGTATGACCATTGGCCTTGATAG
Source organism: Pseudomonas sp. 32A (assembly GCF_052682255.1). NCBI lineage: Bacteria > Pseudomonadati > Pseudomonadota > Gammaproteobacteria > Pseudomonadales > Pseudomonadaceae > Pseudomonas > Pseudomonas sp. 32A. The sequence goes on from NZ_JBQYLY010000001.1 coordinate 2,892,234, forward strand.
GCCGGTCAGAGCTTCTAGGTCTGAGATAGACAATTTTGCTTTTTGCGAGTGAAAGTCGATCGAGGTTGAAATTGCCAGGAAGCATTTCAATGCAGCGATGTTTAACCCCGCGCTTTTTCCACCACCAAATTTGATTAGCCCTATCTGCGGATCCCTAATCCACCAGGTAGGGCACTTGCTGAAACGGATTGCCATTAATCATCTCCTTTTGAAATCGCGCGGCAAAGCTGACGGACGCACTCGGCTACAACTAGGAGGGCAACCACAGAAATAACAGTTACTAAAACCAACGGATTAGCATTGGAAATTGCAGAAATAAACGAAACAAAGGTATTCATCTCAGCACCTATTCATCGAGAGTGTCAGCGCAGGCTACGACAATATTCTACGTCTATCTAGAAGGAGTGTTTTTTTTTATGTATAAAATATATGTATTTTTTCTATGAAAATCAGTACATTACGTAAGGTATTTTTGGTAAATGAGTTGCGCATAGTAGTAAATGAGAAGCCAAAAAATGCACAAAATCGGTAAATGAAAATTGATGGCCGTTGGTCTGAAAGTAAATGGGAAGGGCTTTTTTATAAACATGGATGCACTGAGCATGTCTAGCATTGGGTGATCCCCTCCTTGGGGTGTTTCCCTTGCTACGCTGGGGGCCGGGCTTTCGTGCTGATTATCGAGCCAGGTCAAACAGCCGCCCCGTCTCACCCACTCGGGCTTCAATCCCTAACACCATTCGGGTGGGCTGATACGAGCAATGTGTCCCGTCTCTCAGCCATCGAAGCGTTGCACCTGTACATCGAGCTGATGATGGTCTCGATCAGTTCTGGACGATGAGTTGCTAATGGCTCAACGCCTGTCAGGAAGCCCTCGCTCTCGAAGGCTGCACTCCTTGTCCTGCTACAGCAAATAGGTGATGGCCCACCCTTGATCGGCCAATGCCGTTTTACACTCCTCCGAAACCCGTTCTGCATTGACTGCCAAGCATAGAAAGCTGGTAGGTCGCGACATACCGACATACAGGTTTCGAAATTGAGAAAGCTGAGTCTCAGGCATTTTCCCGGAGCGAGTGCCAATCCCAGCGATGATGGGCAATGCTAGCTGCAGGTCGAAGCGACGACTTGGATGGCCTAGTGACTCCATGACGAGGGTCGCCAGATGCGTTTCGCCTTTCATCGAGGCGAGGGTACCGATATGAATATTTAAGCTGCGACCATTTTTTTCGATAGAGCACATGGACCGGTGGGCTCCTTGAATAGCCATGGCCTCTGGTCGCTCAAAAACCGGGAGCGCGGCGAATATCTGTGGCGTCATGTGATTAGGTAGCAACGGACGCAGTCTGACGTATAAAGAATTCACGATACGGATACGCCTAGCTTCATCCGCATCGCTCACGTTTGCCATGCACAGATCACGAATCAGTAGCCGGAAGGCTGAAACATCTCCATCAGCATCGCGGAGTTTTCGAATTAACTGATGATCGGTTTTCAAGCCTTCGACAATCTCTGCCTTGGCCGCGCGCAGTACCAAAAACAGTGCTCTGCGGATCTCCTCAAATCTTAATGAAAATGATGCGTTTACGGCAGGCTTGGCTCCCCCGAGAAGCGCCCAGATTCGCACAAGCTTGAGTCCGGGTGATTGGCCGCCACCCGAGGCCGGCCAGTAGTCTAAGAGGGTACGGCCTGCTAACTGTTTTATGGCATCTCCCTGTTTGCGAGCGCAAAGGGCTTTGACTTTTCCACTGGTCAGATCGGTATCGCTGAACCGGTCTAGTACATGATCTCCAAAGGTCGAAATCACATCCTTTACTCGCCCTGTGCTGTAGACGATCAGCATGGACGCGTGGCGGTCTACGGCCTCTCCAGTAACAGCGGTACCTGCTAGCTGTGTTCTAGACACAGACTTAGCGATGTGGGGACCAAAGCGCTTGCTGGAGGAGATAGGAAGTACGTCGCCTCGGGGGAAAGTCAGGTTTTCCGCGCCTTCCGAGCTTCCAAGGATTCGTTGATTGATGTCGCCGAAGCGCTGAACGATAACGGTCTCATCGAACATCAGTTTCAACAAACGCTCTTGCTCCCAGGACGTGTCCTGCATTTCGTCGATAAAGACGATAGGGAATCTTCGGGATAGCTGGGTACGAACCTTAGGGAAAAGGGTCAGCAAACGTTCTGCGTACGCGAACATGTCCGCGTGCCGGAAAACCCCTTCAGCAACGAGCTTTTCTTTGATACCGACGATTGTTGGAAGGGTTTTCGCGCCTGGTTTAGGGAGCGAGCCAAACTCGCTGGCGAGGTCCAGAGAGGCACCTTTGTACACCAGCCCCTCTAGCATGGGCGCGACGCTTGCATTATTTTGCATATAAAGCTTCAAACCAAAGCTAGCTTGGGCTAACGCCAATGCTCGCCGAGCAAAGATATCGTTGTCGATCACCTCGACAGTCATCCCATTGCTTCGCAGGTAGGGCAGAGCCAGAAACTGATTCACCATGGCGTGAATCGTCCCGATGAAGTGGGGATGCGAGAGCAGGCGACTCCCGTCATGGCTTGTACCTAACCGGTGTTGAATCTCATCCCGTGCGACATTGGTATGACTGAGCACACAAACGCCTGCGCGGCTTGAGGTCCATCTGCGGCTCAGCATCAAGAGCTTCGCAGCCAGTACCGTGGTCTTGCCACTGCCTGGCGCGGCGTTGATGTCACGAGACAGGTTCTCCAGTAATACGGCACGCCGCTCTTGATCATCGAAGTTCAAGTCAGGTGTCAGTTCGCGTAGAGCCGCTAGATCGGCAGCATTGATCACAGGGACTGTCATGGCTCAGCCCTGCCAGTCAGATGCCGTAACGCCTGCTGTAGGTAAGGCGGCAGCTTGTTAAACAGGTCCTCGCCTTTCCCATAGTTGCCTGTTGAAATCAGGTGAGCAGCGTATTGGGCGGTGATCGCTTTTGATGCATCTTTTTCAACGAGTGGCTGGTAAATGAGTGACGCCAGTTCCACTGGCGAGTGTCCAGCGTTCGAGAGGTCTTTCCAACGCTCACCTGCCTCGAAGATCGTTTTCTTCTCATCGTCCTCCGTTAGTCGTTCACCCCTCGAATCTGCCTTTTTAGCCAGGTGGATTGCGTCATGCATCAACTGGGCACATCCATGAAGGGCGAGATCGAATTCCAGCGTCCAGTTGTTGGAGACGCAGACAATTGTGCTGCCACCCTGGGCGCGGTCGACCTTCGCTTTGACTAGTACGTCGACTTCCTCTGGCGTGTAGTCTTTTTCGAATCGTTTACGGTTGTTCTTGGGAGGAGATATGTATGTGGCCTCATTGGGAACGATGTCACGATCCGTGATGCAGGCGACAGGAATGGGAATCGCCGAGCCATCAATCGGCTGCAGGATTCGCGCGTAGTGATAAAGCCCAACTCCGCCGACGTTAACGCAAGAAATGCCGTGTTCGTTGAACGAGTATCCTGAAGCTGCAGCCAAAGCGGGCAGTAGCAGCGCTTCTGCTGGCCCTTCCACGATCGCAACGCCCCGAGCGAAGAACAGATTCGCTTTGGTGGCATCGATAAAGCGCCTCAAAAACTCGTAATCGCTTTTTAGCAGTTTGGTCTTCCCGTGAGCCAGGCTGAATAGGTGGGCACGGTTTACCAAGGTCAGGCTTGCGATGTCCGCACCCGCCGCCAGAGATGGGCTGTGAGTAGTCATGATGATCTGAACAGCGCGGCTATCTGGCTCCGCTGCCTTGGAGGTGCGTTCGAGCAGCTGTTGAACGCGCTCCTGCAGTTGCGGATGGAGATGGGCCTCGGGTTCCTCGATCAGAAGCAATCCGAGTTCATCACCGTCCCGCAGCAGAACAAGCTCAGTCGCCATGAACAGAGCGTTGTTATAGCCGAGTCCGCGAATGCACCGCTCACCTGGGTCTATGGTGGAGGATGGCAGCAGCGCTAATTCGAAGCGCTCCAGAATGGGCTGCAGGCCCAGCTCCGGAGCGATCTGGATACGTGAGGACAGCGCATCGCCGGCGAACGCGAACTTGTTCAGGTAGTTGTCGTTGATGTCGTCCTGGACATCTCTGATGACCTGATGCTCGCCCAAGTGGTGCTGAGCAAAAGCCATCAACCCTACCAGGTTGCTGGGGACGGTAGCTGGGGCCGCTAGGTCGAAGTCATTTTGCTCTTGGCCATCAATGCGTTTATGGGCGCCCAAAATTTGAGACAGTCGAGACTGGCGACCAGGGCGCAACTCGGCTTCGGCATCTCGAAGGGGGCGCAAGTAGGTGGCCCGTATGAGCTCGCGAACCGCCGTGCCGATCTCTGGCCCCGTGCCGTTCGGGCCAGAGCAGGTGATTGCCTCGACCCGTCCACGCTTGTTGGCCTTCGGTGGTATCCAACGCGCATACACGTGGACGATCAAGCTATGAGACCCGTCTGCTTCGTGGGTCATCCATTCGAGAACGGAGGCTTCTTGCGCGGGGTCCAGGTCCACAAGGGTGGCTTCGATGAACAGGGAGCGGGCTCGTGTTGTGCCCCTGATGTGAAAGTCAGTTTCGAAGAGGCGAATGAACTCGTAGCTGGTTGTCCATAGAACGTAGCGGATCGCGTCTATTACAGAGGTTTTGCCGGAGTCGTTTTCCCCCACAAGGATGTTCAGTCCTGGGGCAAGCTCCCAATCAAGTGATGGGGCAACCGTACCGTCGCCAAACGCACGAAAATTTGACGCCCTTATCCGCTTCAAATGCATCTTGCTTCTCCGTCCTGTTGGAAAGCCTGTCCCAAATGGCGTAAGGCAGTCCGTGCGCTCTGTGGGTGTGATTGGCTTTTATCACGGGAGAACGCGGGTCGGAAGGGTGAGTTAGTGGCTGGAAGCCATTAATGAGGCTGGAATGAGGACTCCATGAGCATTTGGATGCTCATTCCATGAATACTTGGACACTCATTTCATAGCCACTTGGACTGTGACTTCCACTGATTCTATCCAAGCCCAGTCAACCAGCAATGCAGGACTATCCACTACCGTTGACCTCTTTTTTCGACGCGAAGAGGTCGTTGTGGAGCGTATATCTCATTCAGCGTTACAACTGGACAGGGCCGCATCAGCACAACAGCTTCGCACCGCTGGAGGTTGCGGAAGAAAAACTCAATTCTTTGTCCGGGAATTGTTGACTACTACAGGCAACCATCGAGTCGAGCCATGAACTTAGAAGGAGTACAAAAAATCAAGGGTGACTTACAGGGATAAAGTGGTGCTCCAAGGTTTTCAGTAAAGACGCATCCCCCACAGATTTAGCAGCCTGTCGAATATCCTCGGGGCCACACACGATCAAGTTAAATTTGGCACTGTTCGCGATGCGTGTTTTTTCGATCCGTTGCAGGGCTTCAGGAGACAGAAGTCCGCTCGTCCACAGTTCAAACTGTGGTTTGGGTTTGTCCCACTTTATGTTTTGCAAATGGTGCCTGACCCGCTTAATGCGAGTATTTAGCCATAGGCCTATCTCCTCATCACTGACAAGGATGCCAGGCCCCATACCTTTACACTCGATGAATCGGGCTGAAACTCCGTCTTTCACAGCCCAGACATCCACCTCAGCCTTACCGTCCACACCCGAGCAGATTTTGTTGAGCTGAACCTCCCCAGGAAAAGTCTTCCGAACGAGCTCGGCAATGAGTAGTTCGAAGAAGGATCCTCGCATGTTCCCTAAAGCCCCTTCGAGCTTGCTTAGCCTTGTAATGACATCATCGAGTTTTCCGGAGTCCACCACTCCTTGTACGGCGTTCTTTAGTGTTTTGGTCAGATCGCGGAATGCCTCAGCCACGTCCTTACCAAAAAGAGACTCAGGAGTCGCGGGTATGACACCGGCCGATCTCAGTTCAGCGAATGCGCCGTTTTCGAAGCGCTGTCCGACCAATAGGAACATCACGCGACCAATGTTCCCCAATGCTTGGAGTGTTTTAACTTTGTGGAGAAAAGGTTTGATTGCGCTGACGCTGACATTGTCGAGTAGGAGAACATCGCACGCGATGAATCCAGGCTTGAGTTCGCCTTTGCCACGATCAGCTAGAGCGGTGCTGTAGCTCGGAGCGCTGAGATCCCAGTTAAAGGTGCCGACGCTAGGTAACTTCTCTTCAATTCCTCCTCTGAGGATGACGCTGTTGTAGCTAGCGAACGCTAGGTTTCGTAGCCATTCCTTGATGCTATCGAGAAGCACGGATTCTGCCATCAGGCGTGCACGGACACCGGCTGAGATTGCATCCAAATCCGGGCTCATACATGTCTGTCTAGTCATCACGCATGGTCCAATTCCAGGCTGGTCTTTCACCACTAAGACGCCAGCCTCTGTCATGCGTTTGAGGACAGCAGCGGAGGCAATATGTCGCTTCTGAGCTATCGGTGCGCCACAGGCGATGTGAAAGTGATGGACTGGCAATATCTCACGGCAAAGGACAGCAGCTAGTGCCCACGAGTAGGCGCCATCGACGGAGAAAATTGCTTTATAAAGGTTTTCCCAGTACTCATCCGTCGCATACTGCCTTTTGAGGTATACAAATGTTGCGCCGCGTGCGAAAGGCAAGCTCTTCAGCTTTTGAAATTCATCTGAAGCACGGCTTATGCGTTGGCGAGCGGCCTCAGAAGAGAGGCCGTGCTTCCCAGCTAGGTAACTCGCCAGCTTTGTACTTAGGCAAGGTCCCAGTTCCTCCAGCGCATCCTTGATCATGTGATCCTCCTTCACGTTATGTCACAGAGCGCTATTTATAATTTAAAATCAATACTCCTTGCATGGTGAAAAATAGCTGTTAAATATTTTGTTTAAAATCAATTAGTTACACATAAAAAAAATCAAAATTCGATCAGCGCTCTGTCACAGCAAAAAAAGGATGGCCTGAATTACCATTGATTTGCTCTTTAGCGTGATTGTCAGGATTTTGTACGCTGACTTTCATTTCGGCGAAGCTACAGTCCACCCCCCAAGCTTGCTTGCAAACGTCAGTAACTATCGAGACTACGTTTGGCAGCTTCTTTGAAGCCCGCTCTGATCATCAGTTCATGCATCGTGGTGTGCGGCGCTTTTTTCAAAGCTTGCTCAAATGAGGTCAGGCGTAAGCCAATAACGCCTTTACGTCGTGATCGTTGAGCATGAACACACCTGCCGCCACATTTGCTCCTCGTGTGCCCATCACAACCAGGTCTGCGTACATACCTTGAGTTAGTGCAAATCCTTGCTGCTTCCCTGGAGCCGTGAATGCGCCTTTTTGCTCAAGCCCAGCATTCTCGTAAAAATCTATCAGGTCATAGCCGCACAACAGGGAGGTATCGCGCGGATCTACATCTCGTAAGCGGGGTTAGCTGAAGGGAGGGCACGCTTGCAGGTTCAGGGAATGAGGACCACAAGTAGGGAAAGGGTTGAAAACTGAAGGGCATGTGCATGGCCCGTGGTTTACTGGGCATGCTCGGGTTTAGCTTTTCACCGACCTATCTATTTTTTGATAGCAGATGGCCCTTCCTGCTAGCTACGATGACTCTCAGTTATCAGGATTGGGGGGCCGTATGGAGCAAACCGAAATTGAGCCGCTTTTGGCGACGGTATACGCGGTTCTCCGCGCAGAGGGTGCTGATGAGGCGGCGGAGGTAGTCCGCGGTCATCCTGCGAATGCGGAACTGACAGGCAACGACAACTGGAATGGCGGAACCAACTATTGGGAAATTCGCTTCATCATTCCTGCTTTGGAGTACGCCAAGCTCGGGGTCAAACGGGTCCAACTCCAGGAAAGGATCACAACCGCGTTAAGGACGGTAACTGAGCACGAACAAAGCGATGCGTACTCGGCGCTGATCGTGCCTGCACGTGAGTATCAGGTGGATTGGCGTTCCGGGAAGTCTTCCAACCTACCGAAATCGGTGCGGCAAAACATCACGGATGGGCTACGTCTAGAGAACGTAAAGTGGTATGGGGAGCTCAATGATGTTGAGTTTCTGAGTCGCCTGTATGAGCTCGAAACCCTTCCTTCCACGGACAATCGCTACAAAGACGCCGTCGGCGACATTTGGCAACATCGCTACAACAACGATGACTGGGAGGATGACTGGGTCTTCAGCGACTCCCGATTCAACCTCTTCGATGGGAGCGCTGAGGCATTTCTCCGGTTTCTCTGCGAAACGGTGCACCCCGTAGTTCGCCCCCAACGAGAAGAAGCGATTAAGCTCGTTGAGCATTTCAACGATCAACTCCAGAACGCCGGCTGGGAATTGTACCAGGAGCAGCAAATCGCCGGCCGCCCGCGCTTTTCCTACCGGTTGATAAGCAGCGCTTCGACAGAAGCGAACGCAACCAGGTCGGTCATGCGAGCGAGAGTTGTTGTCGAGGCGCTGAGCGCCGGATGGATGGCGAAGCAAATTGAACGTCTGGAATATGCAGTCGATTCGGACCCCGAACTGGCGATCGGGACAGCCAAAGAACTGGTGGAAAGCTGCTGCAAGTCCATTCTCACGAAACGAGAAATTCCGTTCACCAAGGCCGATGACCTAGGCAATCTTACAAAGAAGGTCACCAAAGCATTGCAGCTGGTTCCCGACGGAGTCAGTGAAGCAGCTAAGGCTCGGAAAACATCAAGAATATTCTCCGCAATCTCACTCAGTTGACCAGCAATCTCACGCAGTTGAGAGGTTTGTACGGTACCGGGCATGGCAAAGATGGCCAACATCGCGGTCTGCAGCCCAGGCATGCTCGGCTTGCGGTTGCCGCAGCAGTGGCATTTATCGATTTCGTATCGGAAACGCATCGATACCGAGAAGCTTCCGAGCCGGAGAGGTGAAGAGATTGGCAGAGCAGTCGTTTGATGGGCCCGAAGGGCATTAGCCCCGATCGGCTCGCTTCCCTTCCGACGCTAATAATGTTCCAGCCAGACGTTTCCACATACCTCCATCAACAAACAGCGGGCTGACGTCCGCTGTGGCCGAGGAAAAACTTAACGCAGTGTCCGAGATTAGTTGACCACTACCATTCAGCCCCACCTAGATGTGTGAAATTCCGCGCTGGGTCATCGTTGCTGACCCTTCGAGTGGGTCAATGAGTTCCGGTAGCTCGGGTCAAAAACGTATCCCAAACAGTCTTTTCCACCTCGGCGATTCAATTCACCAGGCGTACGTAGTGAAGCCATGGGGTGCTGCTGGATTTGACAAATCTTAGGTGCCTTCGCACTCCGTAATAGCTAACTGCAGGGCTTTTTCGAATGGCTCTGCATCCATTCTGAGTCGGTGGTCGAGCTGCTTGAATTGATTCTGCAGATCTCTCCGATAGTCGCACGTTGTCTGCATATCTATACCTTGAATCACCTCGGTGCGGAGAGTGTTTGCAACTTCGACAAGATCGGCGTTGGCCTGAAGCTTGTTGTGACCACGAATGACTACCCCCAGCAAATAACGTTTAAAGGAGTCTGAGATTTTCTCGCTTGGGATAATGATTTGTAGCATTTCACCCATGGATTTGGTGGCTTGCTTGGATATGTAATATCGATCAAAGCCTTCCACATTGCGGATCTCTTCGGGTATTTCAGAGTCCTTTATGCGTGCACATTGTTCAGCCCAATCCGTAGCAACGCTGATCAAACGATACAGCAGGTAGTGAAATGGCGTAGGCCATTCCAAGTGATCGATTCTGGCTGTAAGTGGCAGCATTTGCTTTATAATTTCTTTCGCAAAATATTGAAAGTAATGCAGCCACATGTGGTCTGTTAGCCCCTGATGGATACCTTCGTGGACCATGATCTCGAACATGGTGATGCCGGAGTTGATTGGGCAGCGAAATCGCCCTTGCTCAAAATAAGACATCAGCGGTTCATTGAGTTTCGTGACTAGCTTTCTATCTTCGGACAGTCGCCGGAGTACGGCATTACCGATTGCCTGAGACACTCCACTATCGGCTGCTTTAGAGGCATCTGCGAAAAAAAAGCGCAGCAGTCGATTGCTCTCCGGGAGTGCTAGGCGATTTCCGCTATTTAGGTTTTGGTTGTTCTTGAGTTCAACGTAGAGACGGCTGCCTGGGGCGGCGAGCATGGCATCCAGACACTCTTCGATGAAATCGGAGCGTGTCGCCTCATCGGACTCGGTCAGCTTGAGGCAGAAGTAGGGGTGGGTTACTGCTAGGTAATGAACTAGTTCAGGTGATGTCACGAGGATTAGCAAGGTTTCGCGGGCCTGCACTCTTGAATGGTCCATTTTCAAGAACCAAACCTTCACCTTTCTCAGCACTTTGCTCATGCCTTGGCGCCACATGCTTGGGGAGGGGGGCGTCCTGCCATGCAGGAGCACCACAAAATCCAAACGAGAATAGGCGACGCAATCGATCCAACGAACGAGCCAATGTTCTCCTTTGCTCATGCGGATTAGCTTCGGCAATTGCGGCTCAACATGCAGAACCAGCTCGCCGTAGCGCTTGGTGAAAAGAAAGTTTTCGATTAATTCGCGGAAGACAGGGATTTTTCCTCGGACTAAAGATGGTGTTCGTGTTCTCCAGAAGAAATACAAAGCGCCCGTTAATAGGAGGAGATAGACCGCACTCGAACTGTTCAGTCCCCACCGCCACGGCCCAAGACTGTAATACAGACCGAGCTCCATCAAGGCAGGGGCGAAAACCAGGTAGTGAGCGAGAAAAAGGATGGAGAACCCTATCGTCCAATCCAGCCATGTCAAACAGAAGCGGAGCTGCAGCTTGCTGGTGGGTGAAATGAGAGCCCATACAGCGGCAACCACACCAAGAATGGTCAACAAGTTCGTTGTGTCTATTGCGGAAGGTGCGGTCATGATCTATGTGTCGTGTCCGATGGAGGCATGTAGAGAAGTAGGGAGGTAGAGAGCCCATATTGTTGCCGCTGACCGAAAACTGACCCAGTGGGGATGCGGACAAAAACTTGGACTGGTTATGCCGCGAAGCCCAGGCTTTCACGATACTCAATGGGACCGAGCGCGCCGAGGGAAATCTTTATACGTTTTTCGTTGTACCAGCGAATGTATGAATCCAAAGCCTGAATGAACTGCTCGATGCTCGTTGACTGCCAGTTGCGAGGATAGAACAGCTCCGTTTTCAGTCGGCCGAAGAAACCTTCACAAGCCGCGTTGTCAGGTATGCAGATGTCGACATTCATCTGTCCCTCTTACCAATGATCTCCCGGCTCTCCATCCTCTTGGCTTAGTACTAAATGACCGGGCAATGGCTGAGCCGTTTTATGCCGACCTATGCGGTAGTGAGCGGTGGTTTCATTGACCGCCCAATTCTCATTTCTCGCCGTCGTGTGTTCGGGCATGAGGTAGTTGGCATATACCCAGCGTAATCGGGAACCTTCTGGATCAAATCGCCACATCTCGAAAGTATTGCGTGCATGACGCTGTTGATCCACAGAATTGTTACCGAGCGCCTCGTAGCCCACGTGCACAACGCCAGGGCAATCAGTAGGTAATTGCTTGGTGGCTTTTGCAATAAGAGCCCGAAAGTGGCGTGCCTTGCTCTCCGCTGCCTCAGGCGATCCACTACGCCAGCTGACCACACTGGCTTGGTTTACCCAGTATGCATGGAGTGGGCGCTGCGGAGATGGCTCCCACAGCGCCTTAAAGCTGTGGTCGAAATCCTGCCGATACCTCCCTGCTAGCAACTCAACCATTCTGCTTGAGCCATAGAACACATCATCGTGCTGCAACACCTGCTGGAGGAGATCCAGCCGAGCGTCCTGAATGAAACCGATAGCGATCTCGTCCTCCCAAACACGCGAACTCGGATCGGATAAACAATCGCGCAACCTGTTTACTAGATATCCCATGGGGACGTCTTTTAGCTCGACTAGAAACATCACCTCACAGAGGACTGACAATCCAAGCTGTTCGGATAATTCGTGTACAGGCTGCGCCAAAACCAAGGCGTACTGATACTCCTGCTCCTCATATTCGTTTCGGTTTACCCGCTTGCATTCCGCCGCCCACCGTCGCCGGCCATTGGTGACCAGCAAATCCTGGGTTTTCGCAACACCCGGCTGTTCGGGAACAAATGTGACTGTTCTCCATCCTCGGCTTTTGTAGGCACCGGCAACAAGAACCTCATAGAGACCTGCATCCGGCTGGCGTTTACCTTTAGTTATTAATGTCTCAAGGCGATCTTCAATGCCAACGACATGAGATAGCTGCGGGAGCATTTGACCCAGCCGAGCGAACACCGGGCTAATCCTGAAAGCATCGGGCTCGAAATAGTCATGTCGTCGACCAGGGGAAGCATATGCAGCAGCCTGGAAGAGGTACCAGAAGATTGCGTCTTCCGGATCAAAAAGGGGCTCAGGATTGCCTTGCGCCCATGCTCTCTTTCCAGCCTCGAATCGATCCCTCACTGCATCCATACGTTGCGACCAAACAGATTCCGTCACCATGTTTCGGAACCAATCGATTACGCGTAGCACAGAGTCATCCGTCCAATCATGCCCATCGCGTTGAGCAATCCACATCGGATGACTCATTTTTTTTCCCCCTATATGAATCGCCCCAGATCGGTACTAGCTGATACCGAGAAGCGCCTTAAGCCCATCCAATGTCACGCCGGTGAAGATACCTTCGGCGGCGATCAATGCTGGGGCTACGATCACCTTCTTGCCGATCCAACTCAGAAAATTGCTCACCTTCCATGAACTGAGGTGCGGCTTGGACTCGACGTATTTCCCTGAAAAACAGAAGGCTATGTGCGTAGAAGGATAGTACGGATCATGGGCTTAGGCGGGGCCGCACGAGCTAGAGATTCGATCAAGTGCACCCACGCCTAATTCACTAGGAAGGGGAGCAGCTTATGATTGAACCTTGGCAAAAAAGTCGTACCCCAGAACTGAAGAAGCTGCTTGACCAATTCAATGCGCGCGCACCGTTGAACCCAGACGACGACCCAGACCTTTCTGGCAATGAGTTCCTTTCTGCGACAGACGAAGAGTCCCGCGAGTTGAGCTTGCAAGGTCTCTAGAGAATCCAGGGCGATTCAAGGTGTCAATATACTTGTTCAGCCGGCGTGTTCACTTGAGGGGAGCACAGTGGCCCTGCGGGGCTCGCCGGAGGGCCACTGATGTCTGAGGATCACTCAGGCTGAGACTCGAGCGGTGGACGCTTTAGCACCTCCTTCATTGTGGGTTTCGTGATCAGCATCCGTTCAGAAGCCACATCTTGGATCTTCAAATAGCTGCGGATATCAGAGGGGGTGAGCTTCACTTGCGAGTCTGTCTCGTCGCGGATGATGTTTGCAATTGTTTGTGCGCTCATCCCTGCCTCATCAAGCTGAGTGATGCGGGAGTAGTTTATTTCGCGGAACAATGGGGCTAGTACTGGCATGGGTTTTTCCTCTCTGCCGATTATTGGATGCTAGGTCTTATTCTGCTGCCTGGCGATCTCAAGCTTACGGCTGTTTTACGAGGTGCGCTATTTCAAACCGGGAAACCCCAATTTGGAGTTGACAATTGCCAAGAATTGAGTATACGAAATCAGAGCTCTACGTTAAAGATGACCTAGAGCGCTTGTTCTGGATTGAGATCGCCAAGCGGAAGGCACGTCTTTTGTTTGGAGATGCTTATGCACGACTGGTGAGCTTGAGAAGTGAGCTCGAGGAGTATTTCGTCAGTGTTGCCGACGATCTGGACGAGCCGTGGACAGATGGCGACGCGGCTGTACTCAATATTGTGCAGTTCGGATGGCACGTGCTGGACCGTGTGTCAGATCCTAGCCATGCCGCACTGATTGAAAAAGCGGCCCAAAAATACTTTGGGGTGGCAACTGATCTCTACAATCAGATCCCCTATCACCAAGGGTTTTACTTCTACGATTTTTCTCTGGAAACGGATTTGGAGGCACTTCATGATTGGTGGTCCTACATTACGTCTCACAGAGGTCGAGAGGACCTGGGTACGTCTGGACAGTTTTCCACTGTTGGAGAGGCAAGGCCGATTGCGGCAACCGAGGACGTGACCTTCACGGGCGATGATGAACCTACGATTAGGGTAGGTGACTCTGTTAGTACTATCACCTCGCTTCAAGCGCCAGTTTCGTTTCCTAGGCGGGTGAGTAGGCAGCGTTGTTGGGTCCACTCTACAGATGAGGCGGAAATTGTTATAAACGGACACGAGCTGATAAATCAGCTTGTGTTGCACGTTGATCTATTTGAGCCGTTGCCATCGATGCAGAGAATCGAAGCTATGTTGGTTAGCAAGCAGCGTGCTGCCAATGCGTTTCGCGATTTAGCTCTGCTCCAAAAGGGCATTCTTCCTGAAAAGGCCCCGTTCGCAGATAGAGCAAACATCGACACATTACTTGCCTTGCTAGTCGAGCCTCCCGGGGCCCATAAACTTATGAAGGCTGTGAATAGTGTCAGGCCTATGATCGCCGGACTCCGAGCTTGGGATCTTATTGACGGTGGAATGGTCGAGTCCAAGGCAGCTAAAAAGGTGAGTGAGGAACTAAGGGGTATAAATGGCGCAGAGGTTTTCAGTCAGGCAAGGGTTATGCGAGCGCTAAAGAATGTAGTCCAGCCTTTAGTGGAACAATACGAACCGGATTTGTTGCCTTGGAATATATGAGGAGGTGATATGAAAAAATCAGGTTCTCTGGCTCGCGGCCTCTCCTGCCTGAGCTGGCTGTATGCCTAACCCCGGGTGGGACAGTTCTACCCGCGGCTAAGGGCCTACGGAGCCAGTTTGCTCACGGGCTTAAGGGCTGACTGGGGGAGTCGCAGGTACCACTGCAATGGGTTTCTTCAGCTTATCTGCGACTTTTTCCGCCTTAAGCTGTTCGCGGTTACCTATATCAACTTCCCCATGTCGCGTCCTCATCGAGTGGATCCCATAATTCACGCTTCACAAGCGGTACACCTAGTATGATGCTCGGTATTCCATATCTCCTTATTAGCGATTTAGTGAGAGGTGCTCAGATCATCTAAAAGGCCTTCGGTTAACGTAATAACCTGGTGAAATTACGATAAAATATGCTCTTTCTAACACCAATGCAGAAGGGTGGTTTATCTGTTTGCATATGAATAATTCACGCTTCTCCTGATTTCGCGTCAGTTTTGTGTAAGTCTTCGCTCCCAATATATATGGTCGCTCCGGTAACTCCTCCAATTCTTGGCTGAGTAATTTGGCTAGAATCTTGTAAGTTTAAGTTGTGGTTTTCATATTGACCCCATAACTTTAAAAGTACAGCTTCTGGTGCGTTTAATTTCCTCGCGTCGTTGATTCCGCTCAGCATCTCTTGGCGAACCATACGATGAGCTTTCAACCGCTGCTCCTGCTGAATACCCTTAGAGCCAGAGCGATGAAAGATAATCCCTCCTGCAATTCCCGCAAGGCTCATCAAGGCTATTACGCCAGCTTGAGGCAAAAACTGAATATTCGGAATTAAACCACCAATGAGCATTCCGACCACTCCACCCACCACACCATAAAGTGCGGCTGTCGACAGCTTATTGAGATTTTCACTCGTCTGTATGATTCCGTCTGCGTAGCTCTTCAGATCACGTGTAGCAGATTCTAGAGATGCACGAGCTTGTTTTCTCTTATTCATAGCTGGTTCTCCACGCTACACACCATTTGCCACTCATCAATTGAAGCAGCTATACGTCGGCGCGATAGGATTGCAGATGAATAAAGGAAACAGCTTATCCTGAAGCAGCGTAACGATTGAATAAACACAAAACCAACCAGCAGCGTCACGGTTGGCAGGTACAATTCAAATCTTACGTCCTCAAAAGTTGAGTGAATCAGCAAGGATAGAAGAACCATTAGCAATATAAATGAGGCCGCTAACGCGGTCAGGCTGAGTAGGCGCTGATATTTGATTTTTAATAGCGCAATCTCGATTCTGTACTTTGCAGACTCTGCATTCGATAATAATTCGTCATCATTTTCTACTTTTATCTTCATGTATTTTCTCTTCCGACTAATTGTGCAGGCTTGTTGGTTTTTTAAAATCAGTTGTTAATTTTCTCATCAGTAAATACTCTTTTGTTATTAATTCCTCATTGATTTCTAAATTATTAGCTAGCTCAAACTGAGAAGTCCCCAGCTCCTCAACCATCTATCATGTATAGCCCTATATCCTCGAAAATGCTCGAGCAGGGTGTCGATGCCCGGCATATCTGGGGGCGAACTGCTGTTTGGCTCCTCGCCTGGCGCTGCCCCTGGATTGATCCAGTTGCCGACGCAAGACTGCCCCATCTCAAAACCTGCAAAAATCCAGCACAGACAATGATTCACGAGAAGTCAGGCTGGGGCAGTGAAATCTCGGCAACTGGGTCACCTGGGCATCGGCGCCGATACTAGAGGTCGACTGTTGCAGCTTCGCCCTTGCTATTCGGCCATCAGCAACACTATGCGAAGGGCTGCTTTGGGGAAAAGAAGGGTATTTATTACCAAGTACGATTCGGCTCGGGCTTACGGTCTCTTTCAAGGCGAATTGGTCGGATTCCGACCTAAAATGTTAAGTACGCTTGTTTTTCTTCTGCTTCATTTTCGCCTTTTTGCTTGTTTCTGGCTGTGGATCTTCAATATGGAGAAAAAGTTTAGATTTATCCAGTAGTTCATATAGATATTCTTGCTGGTCCCTGTTCTTAAATACATCTGCCGAATGTTGGTCCTTACGATATTGAATCTCTTCAGCCAAAATAGAGCACAAGTCCGAGAGATCTTCGAAGCTTCCTGCCACAGAGAAGCCAGTGCTTAGAGCTGGGTAAAGGGTCAAGGCTTTATTGTCAGGCAAAAAAGCCACTACCCCACACATCAATTCGTGATTACTATTTCCGCCGTGCCCGGCCCAGTTGTGTCGAAGATCCATAAATTTCGCGTGATTTTTTTGCTGAGATTCTGACATTCTCTTCAATATTTGTGTTTCTTGTAGTTGGGCAATTCTTCCCTCAGCCGAGGTAAAGCATTTTCCGTACAGGGTAATTGCGGACAGGTATAAGCTACTGCAAATCAATTGGTTTGGGTCATCGAATTTAAACTCTTTAACCGGTAAGTCTTTTTGCAATTTTTCGTTGACTATTTTGCTGCCGAGCTCTGTATAAGCTTGAATTTTGTAAACGTCGTTGAGCATTGCTTGATATCCTGCCGTCAATCTAGCAGGGTGAGAATCGATCTTTGCTATTTTGCATAATATGTCATTATGATATATTTTTAGAATTTTGCCGTTGCTAACTAAGTCAGAGCCAATCCTAATTCCATTGTCTTTGAGTGACTTGTTTATATCTTCCATAGTTATTCCGGGCATTTAGAAAGGATTATTTGATGTGTACGTTTTCAAGTTAGTCAACCATTCACTTTGCCGGTAACTGAACTGCCCTTGTTTCGCGAATAAACTGAGTGACGGATTTTGCCGATAGCAGTCAATCATGACAGGCGGTTTCCGGCCAGAAACCGCCGCTGGTTGAGTTTCTCATGTTAGGACGTCATTCAGGCTGAACAGTATTAAAGAAAGCCGGAAAAATTCATTCAGGGTAGCAACGCCTTTGCAAACGCGGAGTAATGTTGGCCGCTATCAGCCGCTTCGGACAGGATGTCTAGCATGGGCTGTCGAACATCATCCTGCACGTTTGGCTGATCAATAATCTTTCGCAAGGCGAATAATTTTTTGACAACTTGGCATCGAATGTCTTTCGCTAAATCCGGACGATTTAGGCCTAGCGTATCAATGGTGGTTTTCCCTCGGGGATGTTTGTAACCGACCAGCGCTACATTCGTCACAGGATCAAATGTATAGGTCAGGAAATCGTCAGGATTTTCCTTAGCAGGGTTAATAAGAGGCCCATCTTGAGCCGCATTCGGGAATTTTTCACCTTTATAGGCCGCCCCGTTGCACACACCGCAAGCTAGCAGGAGGTTGCTCCACCGGACAAGCATTTTCGGATAGCGCTTTTTAGGTTTGAAGTGCTCGATATGGGAGTAAGAAACATGCTCAATGAAAGACTCACAAACTGGTTCTCCACGCTACACACCATTTGCCACTCATCAATTGAAGCAGCTATACGTCGGCGCGATAGGATTGCAGATGAATAAAGGAAACAGCTTATCCTGAAGCAGCGTAACGATTGAATAAACACAAAACCAACCAGCAGCGTCACGGTTGGCAGGTACAATTCAAATCTTACGTCCTCAAAAGTTGAGTGAATCAGCAAGGATAGAAGAACCATTAGCAATATAAATGAGGCCGCTAACGCGGTCAGGCTGAGTAGGCGCTGATATTTGATTTTTAATAGCGCAATCTCGATTCTGTACTTTGCAGACTCTGCATTCGATAATAATTCGTCATCATTTTCTACTTTTATCTTCATGTATTTTCTCTTCCGACTAATTGTGCAGGCTTGTTGGTTTTTTAAAATCAGTTGTTAATTTTCTCATCAGTAAATACTCTTTTGTTATTAATTCCTCATTGATTTCTAAATTATTAGCTAGCTCAAACTGAGAAGTCCCCAGCTCCTCAACCATCTATCATGTATAGCCCTATATCCTCGAAAATGCTCGAGCAGGGTGTCGATGCCCGGCATATCTGGGGGCGAACTGCTGTTTGGCTCCTCGCCTGGCGCTGCCCCTGGATTGATCCAGTTGCCGACGCAAGACTGCCCCATCTCAAAACCTGCAAAAATCCAGCACAGACAATGATTCACGAGAAGTCAGGCTGGGGCAGTGAAATCTCGGCAACTGGGTCACCTGGGCATCGGCGCCGATACTAGAGGTCGACTGTTGCAGCTTCGCCCTTGCTATTCGGCCATCAGCAACACTATGCGAAGGGCTGCTTTGGGGAAAAGAAGGGTATTTATTACCAAGTACGATTCGGCTCGGGCTTACGGTCTCTTTCAAGGCGAATTGGTCGGATTCCGACCTAAAATGTTAAGTACGCTTGTTTTTCTTCTGCTTCATTTTCGCCTTTTTGCTTGTTTCTGGCTGTGGATCTTCAATATGGAGAAAAAGTTTAGATTTATCCAGTAGTTCATATAGATATTCTTGCTGGTCCCTGTTCTTAAATACATCTGCCGAATGTTGGTCCTTACGATATTGAATCTCTTCAGCCAAAATAGAGCACAAGTCCGAGAGATCTTCGAAGCTTCCTGCCACAGAGAAGCCAGTGCTTAGAGCTGGGTAAAGGGTCAAGGCTTTATTGTCAGGCAAAAAAGCCACTACCCCACACATCAATTCGTGATTACTATTTCCGCCGTGCCCGGCCCAGTTGTGTCGAAGATCCATAAATTTCGCGTGATTTTTTTGCTGAGATTCTGACATTCTCTTCAATATTTGTGTTTCTTGTAGTTGGGCAATTCTTCCCTCAGCCGAGGTAAAGCATTTTCCGTACAGGGTAATTGCGGACAGGTATAAGCTACTGCAAATCAATTGGTTTGGGTCATCGAATTTAAACTCTTTAACCGGTAAGTCTTTTTGCAATTTTTCGTTGACTATTTTGCTGCCGAGCTCTGTATAAGCTTGAATTTTGTAAACGTCGTTGAGCATTGCTTGATATCCTGCCGTCAATCTAGCAGGGTGAGAATCGATCTTTGCTATTTTGCATAATATGTCATTATGATATATTTTTAGAATTTTGCCGTTGCTAACTAAGTCAGAGCCAATCCTAATTCCATTGTCTTTGAGTGACTTGTTTATATCTTCCATAGTTATTCCGGGCATTTAGAAAGGATTATTTGATGTGTACGTTTTCAAGTTAGTCAACCATTCACTTTGCCGGTAACTGAACTGCCCTTGTTTCGCGAATAAACTGAGTGACGGATTTTGCCGATAGCAGTCAATCATGACAGGCGGTTTCCGGCCAGAAACCGCCGCTGGTTGAGTTTCTCATGTTAGGACGTCATTCAGGCTGAACAGTATTAAAGAAAGCCGGAAAAATTCATTCAGGGTAGCAACGCCTTTGCAAACGCGGAGTAATGTTGGCCGCTATCAGCCGCTTCGGACAGGATGTCTAGCATGGGCTGTCGAACATCATCCTGCACGTTTGGCTGATCAATAATCTTTCGCAAGGCGAATAATTTTTTGACAACTTGGCATCGAATGTCTTTCGCTAAATCCGGACGATTTAGGCCTAGCGTATCAATGGTGGTTTTCCCTCGGGGATGTTTGTAACCGACCAGCGCTACATTCGTCACAGGATCAAATGTATAGGTCAGGAAATCGTCAGGATTTTCCTTAGCAGGGTTAATAAGAGGCCCATCTTGAGCCGCATTCGGGAATTTTTCACCTTTATAGGCCGCCCCGTTGCACACACCGCAAGCTAGCAGGAGGTTGCTCCACCGGACAAGCATTTTCGGATAGCGCTTTTTAGGTTTGAAGTGCTCGATATGGGAGTAAGAAACATGCTCAATGAAAGACTCACAAAAGGCACATTTACGCTGGTGCATGTCGCGTAAGGCATTCTTGATTTCTTTATGGCGATATTTCCTTTCTGCAGAGTCGATCGCGTCAGCATCACCAGATGCCCTAGCTGCCAAGTAATCAGCCGTCCAAGTCGTTTCATTCTGCTTGAGAATGTTGGGTTGTAACGGTCGCTTAAGCTTGATCATCTATAAAGCTCGCCAGGAGTTTATCAATCCTCTGATCTAGTTCCTGAGCGCCAGATGGGCCGCTCGTAAGATCTTTGATCTGGGGCTGGAGCTTTTTCAGAGCGGCCTTATCCGCACGCGTTTTGTCCGGTTTATTGAATAACTGGGAGTACTGTTCCATTTTTTCGTTGGTTTGTGGCGAATATGCTGACACCAAGCCAAACGCCTCTGTAGTCAATATCTTGTCTACGGATAGCTTGTGTAGGTCATCCACTGGATGGAATGTAGCTCCCTTGTCGCCCTTCGAAATCTTGACTGTCAACGCATCTTCGCCCGCGCCTGCGGCGACCAAGGGACTGTGGGTGGTCACGATGAATTGAAGCTTGGGGAACGCACGTCTGAGTTTGAGGGCAATGTCTCTTTGCCACAGCGGGTGCAGGTGGATGTCCAACTCGTCAATCAGCACCACCCCTTGCTCGTGGGCTGGGTTTTTGCTCTCAGGAAACGCTAGCAGCAAGCGCCAGACCAAATCGCCCGCAAACGCCAAGATGCTCCGATACCCATCACTGAGCGAGAGCGTGGGTACTTTTTCTCCATTGACGCTGTAGAGGATGCGTCCTTCGGAGGAGATGGAGTCGAAGTAGACATCATCCGGTAAGAGACTGTCGATGGCCTCGATACCGTACTTCAAAGTCCTTCGGTCTTTTTCATGACCGTCTTTAGCAATTCGATAGTCCAGGTAGACCATCCAACGTTCAAAAACCGCCAGCGCTTCGTCTTCCTGGAACTGGCTGATGAAGTTGTTATGCCGAGCCTGCGGTTCCAGGGTCGGCACAATGATCTGATGAGAGCGTGTAAGTCGTCGAAAAGGTCCGTAACCTGCGCAGAACCAACCTTGCCCCTTGCTCGTGAATGCGTTCTGCCGAAGCCAGCTCAAAGCCCGATCCGGGTTTTCGTGAACACCCGGTGCTGTGTGGGTCTTGTTCCGGATTGTGACAGGCCGGTCACCTGTAATGTGGTAGCTGTAGGCGAAAACGCGTCGGCGTTTTTCCTCGCCAAAGTCCCCTGGGTCCATAGGACCTTGGTGAACTCGAATAGATATTTTACCCGCCATTTTCTCATCGCGCAGCCAACCAGTGGGGCGAGGCAGCAGGCTGGGAATACTGTCTGGCCCGGCAAGCAGCAAGCCGAGCGATTGCAGAATTGTACTTTTCCCGCAGCCGTTCTCACTGAGAAATGTAATCCACTGGTAGGGAGTATTCTCCTGATCGAGTTTCAAGGTCTGCTGCTCGAAACATTTGATGTTTTCGATGGAGAACTCTTTAATCCACATGACGGTTTCGCTTCTGTTTTACCCTGTCCGCAGACTACCGGAATAGGGGAAGGATGCCTATCAAAGCGACTCGATAAAGCTCACACCTTTATGGCTGTGTATCCCTGGATACTAAGCTCAGAGGCTATTTAAGGGAGAACCAAATCTAGGGTGCTCCGATCAACTTGCCGAACATTGGCAGCAAGACGAAATTCCCCGACAGGCGCCGCTACTTGCTGAAAAGCGAACGATTCACCGCGTAATGGTGCGCCATTTTCCGACTTACCGAATCCGTTGCTGCTTCTCAAACGGGGACCGAGGCGTCACACCAACGGTGATCGAATCATGATGCAGACACACTTATCAACAAGCTTGGCACGTCTGCTGTTTTACAGCGACTAGGGAAGCCAGCACGACTCCCAAAGCTTCCGCCAGCGACTGTGGCGCTATCGTTTAAAGCAGAGCATGAATCGACGCGTAACCTGCCACGACTAGAGACTCAGCCGACGCGGCTTTTTTCTCTGAATTCGTCAACTCGACTATCACGACCAATAAATACGAAGTCAGGCCAGTCACCAGTCAAATCCGGCGGTGACCCTTCCCCTGGCCGGAAAATCGGCCCATGTACACCATGATCCTTTTTCCAGTGACACCCCGGTCGACGGCTCAATTCACGTTTGGTTGATGACCATCGGTCTCGTTGCCTACTTCATCCCACGTCTATGATTCCAGGGCCGGCGGCCGACCAACCGCCGGTGCTCTTGAACGCATGTGAGAGCCCGTCGTTTCTAGCTGCGACAGTTTTAATTCTCTAGTGCACGTGTCCGAATCGGTTTTCTGAGTGGTTGCGACAGTTTTGCGTTTCCTCCCCAATAGGCTGCAGGCCACAAAAAACGGGCCCCTTCCGCGACAGTTTTAATTCTCTAAATTCATTTTGAGAATCAAAACCGTCGCAGGTGCCGCTTGATCTCGGGCGGCGCCTCACGTGACACAGCTGGAATCAGGGCTAGCTCGTTCAACGAGTGATCTATGAATCACGCGACGTGAGGCGCGAAGCATGACGTCGAGGCGCTTGCTCGTGGGATTCAGCCTGAGTTACGCGGCCGGCTATCGCTCAAAGCGACGTCTTAAAACCAGACTTTTTCATGTGGTTTATTCGCGTTGATTATTGTTGAGTCGTGCGCAATGGCTTTGCTGGATTACCAAATACTGTTGTGTAAGGTTCCACGCTTTTCGTAACAACGGATCCCATCCCAACAACGGCGCCCTCACCAATGACGATGGGTCTGTCGGGAGAGCCGTGACGAATAATCGCGCCAGTCCCAATGTAGGCATGATCTTCGATTACAACGCGTCCATTGCAATGCACGTTAGGGGCGAACGTCACGAAGTTACCAATCACACAGTCGTGGGCAACATACGAATAAATGTTCGCGTGAAAAAAATCACCGATTTTTGCATTCGCAGTGATAGTGGTAAATGGGCAGAGGATCGCGCCTTGACCAATAGTATTGTTGCTTAAATTCAGGGCATTCAGAGCTGAAATAGTGAAGGGAGTTATGCCCGCCGAAATAAGGCGTTCGGAGATTTCCTGCCTCGGTTTACTATCCGCGATAGCGATGTTGAAAAACTTATCCCCCTCCATGCTTAAGAAAGACTCACTACTCACCACATCATAGCCATTCACGGTCTTTTCTTTCGAATTATCGACCACGAAGATAATTTTGAAGTTATCTTGATTTATCACGCTCGGCATTGTGTTGACCAGCGGTGCAACCTCACGCCCAAAACCGCCTGCGCCTACAATTGCGTAAATTTTCATCTCAGCTCCTGAGAGTTCTTATGAATCATTCCTGGTCTGAGCGACTCTACAGCCGAAAGTTGCCAGTGTCTGGAGTGGTCTAGTGCACTGTTCTCGAAATAACTTACTTATAATTTCCGGATCAAAGCGTCTCCAGCATTCGTTGAGTTTTTCTCAACATCCCTTCTCGCTTTGCGCTCCAAACATATTGGGTTGGCTGAGTATTGCGTAACCCCCTGGATGTTGCAATTGCGCTTTCCAGCGCAAGCACGGGACGAAGTTGCCGTCGCGCAGGCACACCGTGATGCCTCGAAATAAGCGCTCCACATCCAGGAAGTGGATGTCGGGGGGAGTTGAATAGGGAAGCATGGATGCTCTGCCTGCCTGATGTTCACGGCCCCATAGCACATACCGTAGCTTGATTGTCGGGCTGGAGAAGCACGTCCAGCCGTGGAATGTTGTCCCGGGGCTCGCCTTCGGCATCCAGCAGGGTAATGCGCGTTGCCGGCGGTCTCGCTGAAGGATGGCGGCAGCTGAATGGATCAACAGTCCCATGTCAAATAATGCAGTTCTGTGTAAGGGCCCATTAGCCCGTCAGCGGTAGGGTAGTTAGAAGTTGGCGCGATTTCTGCTTAAGCCCTCTTTGGATAATACGGGACGACATTTCATTGACGGCAGTGTGTACCATGAAAAACATCATCAAGTTGTTAGTTCCTGAGGTGCCTAAAGTCGAGCAGATCCTCACTTACTGGCAGCAAATCGATGAAAACCAGTGGTACACCAACTTCGGCCCGCTTGTAATCGAGCTCGAACGTCGGCTGTCGCTCTCATTTAGTCGGGAGCCAACGCAGGTACACATCGTATCTATGGCGAATGGTACCTGTGCGCTGCAAATAGCTTTGGAAGCTTTGAAGCTACGCCGCGGGGCGCGCGTACTGGTGCCCGGATTGACATTCGTCGCCACGGCAACAGCGATCATCAGGGCTGGGCTCACTCCCTTGATCAGCGACGTAAACTCCGAAAGCTGGTTGCTGACGCCTGCTATCGCACGCGCAGCACTCGCTGAAATGCCATTCGACGCAGTGATGCCAGTCTCCACTTACGGCTGCCCCCAGGATGTCGCAGGCTGGGACCTGTTCAGTGCCGAAACCGGCATCCCTGTGGTTATCGACGCCGCAGGTGCCTGGGGTAACCAGAAGATCGGCCTGACCACCAAAGTCGCCTTCAGCCTGCACGCCACTAAGGCCCTCGGTGGTGGAGAAGGGGGGTTCGTCGCTTCGCGGAACCATGCCTATGCCCAGAGCATGAGAACGTTGAGTAACTTCGGTATCGATGCACACAGCGGCGGGCTGGTGTTCGAGGCGGGTGAGAACGGCAAGATGAGCGAATATCACGCCGCCGTTGCACTGGCTGCCCTGGACAACTGGCCAACCACTGCTGAAGCACGACGCAACCTGCATCAACACTACACCGAGCAGCTTCTGGAAAAAATTCCCGCGCTGAAACTTCAGGTCAAACCCATGGATGGCGTTTACAGCCTGATGCTGGTGCTACTGCCCCCGGGATTCCGGGCTGTTGATATTCAACTGCGGCTGCTGGGCAAAGATATCGAAACCCGCCGCTGGTACTGCCCACCCCTGCAAGACCACCCGGCCTTTCAGGCGTTCGCGAAGGGCCCGCTGCCAATGGTTGACCTCCTGGCTGAACGCCTGTTGGGTTTGCCATTTCATCTTTCATTGAACGATGCAAGCATCCGAAGAGTTATCGATTGCCTGGCTGAGTTGCTTGCTGAAAAGCAGGTGAGTTAATGACCGTTATGCCTTGTGAAAAGCCTCTGGTCGTCATAGTCACTGGCGCCAATATGGCAAATCATCAGCTCCTGGAATTACTTCGCTCTGGTACACGCCAATGACCCAAGAACAATTACTGGCACCGTGTATTCGATCAGGCCGTACCTGCAACCGCCCAGGCAGTGAAAGCGGCTTAAGCGAGTTCTACCTTCGTCCCTTATGCAAATTGGTATGAGCATGACAAACCCCCTCTTGGCTGAGCGCTTGCCGCTTGTCACCATTGCGATACCGGCTTACAACCCGCGCTTCTTCGAAGCCGCGCTGAACAGTGCGCTCAACCAGTGCTACGCGAATATCGAAATCGTGATCAACGATGACTGTCGCGGCGATGGTATTCGTTTGATCACCGAACGTCTTGCTGCACACACCACGGTGCCGATCCGTTACCTGCGAAACGAACAGCAATTGGGCGGCCTGCTTAACCTCACCCGTGGGCTGGAAGAAGCCAGGGGCGAGTACATCAAGTTTCTCAACGACGATGACGTATTACTGACAGATTGTGTAACGCGCATGGCCGCGGTGCTGGATGCTCGCGCGGACATCTCGCTGGTCACCTCGCGGCGCCGTTTGATCGATGCCCAAGGTGAGACGCTGCCAGACATCCTCGAGACGTCTGAAGTATTTGGCGAAGATGTCTGCCTTCATGGTGCAGACCTTATTTCACTGCTCTGTGACTGGCCCGTTAACTTCATCGGCGAACCCACCACCGTCATGTTTCGACGGGCTCAGTTGGTAGACAAAGTTCCGAATATTTGCGCCCTTGGAGGCGTGCTCGTTGATGCTATCAACGACCTGTCGCTGTATGTGAACTTACTTCAACGCGGCCACTTGGCGTTTCTAAGTGAGCCTCTGTCGCTCTTTCGCCATCACGCCGAACAGCGCCAGAAACAGCCAGACATGCCAGCGTTGTTCGCAGAGGGTCATGCAAGATTTATCAATCAGATACATGCCCTGGGACTGTATAACCCACAGCCGTTAAAGCAAGTGCGCCGTGCGCCGTTGTCAGCCGATCAGGCCTTTCAACTGTTTCGTTTGCGAGAGGCTTACCTGGCACCTGATACCCAGAACCTCTATACCGCCAGCAGCATTACCCCCTTCGCCGAGCAGTGCGAAGTCCTCTTCTCAAGTCAGCCTTCGCTTGAAGACGGCAAGCCGCCAATCGGTGTCGTCATCCATGCGTATTATCCGGGTGTGCTGCAAGAAATTTTGCTCCGGCTGATTAAATTGAATGAGCACCTGCACCTGTACGTAACCTGCGTGGGAGGTGCTGATAAAGAGGTGCGCGACCTGCTGGCAGCGAGCGGGCTGAGCTATTCGTTGTATCGGGTACCCAATCACGGCAGGGATATTTTGCCGTTCCTGCGAGTGTTGCCGTTTTTACGTGCAGACAACATCCACACGCTGATCAAACTCCACACCAAGCGCTCGCTGCACATGGGGGTGGAAGACTCCTGGGCCCAAGACCTGTTCGATGACCTGCTAAACCCGGCGCGCTTCAGCCAATCGGTGGAATACCTGGCTGATCCCATGCACCACCCGCTGATCGGTACTGAGGCGTTCCGGCAGCCCGTAACCCAAAACCTCAATGGACAAAACCGCTCTCACCTACTTTTCCTGGCTAAGCGTGCCGGCATTGATCCACAACGAATGGACCAGGCCGATTTTTTTGGCGGTACCATGTTCTTTGTGCGTACCGAGGTGCTGGCGCACTTAGAACGGATGCAATTGACCGACAAAGACTTTGAGCCTGAATGCGGCCAGTTGGACGGCACCATGGCTCACGCCGTGGAACGGTTTTTCGGCGTGCTGGCAAATATTGGTAAAGAGCAGCGCGATATCAATCTGTATCGTCGCTGGCTGGATACCCGGCAACTGTCTGCGGCTGAGTTCGAAGGTTTACCCGCACGGCTTGCGAATTGGCCGCAGCACACAAACATTCTGGTGGTATTGACTGATACCACAGGTGACATTGCGCAGTTACGTTCCAGCTTGGAAAGCATTGATCGCCAGCTTTACGGCGCGGCAGCCATTGCGGTGCTTTCTAACGTCGAGCCTGTAGGGGTAGAAGCTTCCGACAACCTGGTGTGGTTGCCGCTCGCTGAATGCTGGCCAAGTCAGCTGAATGAGCTGCTGCATGAGATCGATGTCGACTGGTGCTATTTGCTTCGGGGAGGAGACCAACTCGACCCCCACGCTCTGCTGCTACTCGCGGAGGGTATAGCCCTGAACCCTGGTATCAGCGTTTGCTACAGCGATGAAGGCACGCTTACCGCAAATGGTTGCCAAGACCCGATATTCAAGCCGGACCTGAACCTGGACTTGTTGCGCAGTTATCCGTATGTCGGCCGAGCGTTGGCCTTCAACCGAGCGGCCGCTCTGGGTGCCGATGGCTTCGATCTCGCTTTCGCCGAACTGGCACCCCACGACCTGCTTTATCGGTTGATTGAGGTTAATGGACTGGGCGCTGTCGGCCACATCAGTGAAGTGCTGGTGCATCATGTAATCAACCTGGGCCAGTGGCTGGTCGAACCCCAGGTCGTTAAGTACTCCGCGGCTATAGTCGAGGCGCACCTGCAGCGCCTGGGCGTCGCTCATGAGTTGCGCCCGGGACCTTTACCGATGGTCAACCGGGTGGTTTACCAGCACAGCTCGCAGCCGTTGGTGTCCATAGTGATTCCCACTAAAGACCAACTGCCGATGCTGATGCGTTGCGTCGAAAGTGTGATGGAAAAAACCCTTTACACGAACTTCGAACTCATAATCGTCGACAACAACAGTGAAACGGTTGAAGCAAAAAATTGGTTCGCGGGTATGGAGCGTCTGAACAGCGATAAGGTGCGCATCTTGCGTTATCCCCACGCGTTCAACTATTCGGCGATCAATAATTTTGCCGTCAGACACGCCCGTGGTGATTACCTTGTGTTGCTCAACAATGACACTGCCGTCATTGATGGGGAGTGGCTGGGTTCGCTGCTCCATCACGCTCAGCGGCCAGAAGTCGGGATAGTCGGCGCCAAATTGCTGTTCCTCGACGGGACTATTCAGCATGGAGGTGTGGTGCTCGGCTTACGTGGCTTGGCAGACCATGCATTCATCGGCGCTCCAATGCAGTCCAATGGCTACCTGCACCGTCTCCAGGTTGACCAGAATTACAGCGCCGTGACGGCTGCCTGTTTGATGATCCGCACCGAGCTGTACCGCCAGGTGGGTGGAATGGACGAGATCAACCTGGGGGTTTCTTATAACGATGTCGATCTGTGCCTGAAAGTCGGCCAGGCCGGGCAACTGATCGTTTGGACGCCTTATGCGGTGCTCATGCACGAAGCTAACGTCAGCCAGAATAAGGTCGACAAGACGAAGTTAAAAGCCAAGCAAGAGCGTTTCAAGCGCGAGCAATCGGTGATGTACAAGAATTGGCTGCCCCGGCTCGCCAGTGACCCTGCCTACAACCCCAACCTGACCTTGGAAGGCGGCGGCTTTGGCTACGAATGCCGTAGCGAGGTCGCCTGGGAACCGCTGGCCGGTCGCTCTTTGCCTTACGCGCTGTGCTGTCCCGCCGACGCTTTCGGCAGCGGAAACTATCGGGTTCGCCAGCCCTTCGCAGCCCTTGAAGCCGCACGCCTGATAGAGGGCACGATAAGCGATGGCCTGCTTCATCCCGTGGAGCTGCATCGCTTGGCGCCAGACACGATCATTTTCCAACGGCAATGCACGACGCCTCAGCTGGAAACCATCCAGAACACCAAGGCATTCTCCAGGGCCTTCAAGGTTTACGAGCTGGATGACTATATTCTTAAGATACCCAACAGCAATCCAAGCCGAGAACTGTTTCCCAAGGATATCGCCAAGCGCCTGAAGAAAGCGGTCGGTATGTGCGACCGGCTGGTGGTGTCGACCCAGCCACTGGCCAGTGCGTTGAAGGGTTTTAACGCGGACATTCGTGTCGTAGAGAATCGCCTGCCAAGTCAGTGGTGGAGCGGGCTGATGAGCTACCGCCAACAAGGCCGGAAACCTCGGGTCGGTTGGGCGGGCGGGTCGAGCCACGGCGGTGACTTGCAAGTGATCGCCGATGTCGTTCGTGAACTGGCTGGCGAAGTGGAATGGGTATTTATGGGCATGTGCCCACCTGAGCTTCGTCCGTATGTCCATGAGTTCCATAAGGGCGTCAATATCGAGAAATATCCTGCACGGCTGGCCGACTTGAATCTGGACCTGGCGTTGGCGCCGTTGGAAGACAATTTTTTCAACGCCTGTAAAAGCAACTTACGGTTGTTGGAATATGGCGCCTGCGGCTTCCCCGTAATCTGCTCGGACATCCTTTGTTATCGTGGTGACCTGCCAGTGACTCGGGTCCAGAACACGTCAAAAGAGTGGATTGCCGCTATCCGCGAACATCTTGCTGAACCACGCGCCAGTGCCGTTGCCGGAGATGCTCTACGCAGCGCTGTAGTCGATAAATGGATGCTCCGGGATGAACACTTGGTTGCCTGGCGAAACGCATGGTTTAGGGATTGACTGATTCGCTTGTTATTTCAACGTCTTATCAATTCTGGAAGCCTTTTTCAGAGCTTCCCTCGTAATCATTGGAAGTAAGCAGAGAAAACCATGATCACTATTCAAGCGCTCAACGAATTTACCAGCGACCCGGAATTGACCGACAACATCACGCAGATCTGGGAGTTTATCGGCCAGCATTTCGAGCAGGCGCAAGACAGCTTGCCGGCTGAGTTCGCAATGGAGCGTCGCGAGTTGTCGTTCCATGATCAGGTACGTCTATTGGGCTACCTTACGTTTCTGATTGCCGAGCTGCCGGGTGATGTGGTGGAAATTGGCGTGTGGAAGGGCAAATCGTTGATGCTGATGAACGAGGTATGCAACCACGAGCGTCGTATCATTGGTATTGACCCGTTCGAATTGCCAAACCAGTTCGAAGAGTTCAGTTACTACAAGGACCTGATGTTGCCTAATGCGCAGGTGATTCGTGGCTTTTCGGAACTGAGTGCTGAACGTTTCTACAACCTCGCGCCCAACGTTGCGCTGTTGCATATCGATGGTGGCCACACCCGTCGCAACGTAGTGCTGGACTTCTTGCTGTATTCGCCAAGCGTCGTCTCGGGCGGCTTTATCGTATTAGACGACTACCGCGATTTTCAGCACTCGCCAGAGGTGGGCCCGACTGTCGACCTGCTGAGAGCAACAGGGTTCTTTCAAGGTTTCAACGTGCTGGGCAGTGTGCATGGCTTCGAGAACAGTTACGTGCTGCAACGAATGTAGGCTTTGATGGGAAGTGAACGGGTCTGACGGTTGCTGCAGGTAGCTCTTACCGTTTCTGTGGACTAATTCCGAGGTATTCCCCCGCTTTACCCCTAGAATGCGCTGTGGATAACTAGCCAGGGAATGCCGCCCCATGAACATCGAACTGCTGATCGCCGGTATCGTCGTGCTGATTATTGTGGTCGGCCTGGTCGGCTGGCTGGTGGGGGTCTACAACGGCCTGGTGATGCGCCGCAACGATGTGGATAAAGCCTTTGCCAACATCGACGTGTTGCTCAAGCAACGGGCGGACCAGATTCCCGACCTGATGCGCGTGGTGCAAGCCGCCATGAACCATGAGAACGCGCTGTTCACCCGCCTCAGCGACGCCCGCACCGCGTACCTCAACGCCAGCAGCCTCACCGATAAGGTCGATGCCTCCAACCTGCTCAATACGGCGCTCAAGTCGGTGATTGCGGTGGCCGAGAATTATCCGACGCTGATCTCCGGCCCCAACATGGTCGAGTTGCAGCAGGCGATCTCGGCGGTGGAGGAGCGCATCGCCGACCGCCGCGAGTTCTTCAATGAGTCGGTCAACCTCTACAACATCGCCATCGCGATTTTCCCTGATCTGTTCTTCGCAAAAATGCTCGGCTACCAGCGCATTCCGCTGCTGGCCATCAGTGCCGAAGAAACCCGCTACGAGGGCGTGAAGCTTGAGGTGCCGGGAGCATGAAAACCACTCAGGCGGGCGTTGTCGCGAAAAAGCCGGCGTGGAAAACCCTAGTGGCGCTGGTCTTTCTCGCCGGCTTCATCGGCCTGATGGTTTACGCCCCGACGATCCTGGTGGCGCTGTTTTTCCCTGTCTGCATCTTGATCGGTTTGCTGGCCAGCTTCGGCCCCAACTTCTATCGCACCGAACAACGCCTGGCCACCAGCCAGATACGCTCCTTGGCCATGGGCCTGGTGGAAGTGAACGGTAAGGTGATCGTCGACACGCCGTTGATCTCACCGGTCAACGGCAAGCCTTGTGCGGGTTATGTGTGGATCATCGAGGAAGGCACCAAAGACAAGGACGGCGACTGGAGCTGGAGCCAGGTCTCAGCCGAGGCTCGCTGCAACGACTTCCGCCTGCAGGACGCCACCGGCGAAGTGACGGTGATTGCCGAAGGCATCGACCTGTTCGGCAAGAAGCGCCCTGACGACCATGAGTGGATCAGCAGCTCCCGCCGCCAGGGCGAACTGCTCCTCACCCAGGATATGCAGGTGATGCTGATTGGCGACGCCTGCGAACGTGAGGGCAAGACGGTGATTGCCCAGGGCCGGCAACGTGATGCGGTGTTCGGCCTGGCCGAGACCAAGGAGGTGGAGAATCGCCGTGTGCTGGCGCCGTTGTGGCGCGCCGGTGGTTTCTACGCGGTGGTGGTGGGCCTGATCGGTGTCGGCATCATGGCCATGACCCCGGAGCATTTTGCCCAACTGCATCTGCCGGGCCCTGCCACCTACCAGCAAATGGCAGATCTGAACCCGGCCTATCGTTTTCTGGCTTGGTTGTACCGTGACAATGGCTTCGTGATTCCTTTCATGGCCGCGTTTGGCTTCTTGCTGACAATGTTCGTGGTGTTGCTCGCGCTACGGCTGTTGCTGCCCAAGGGCATGCGCCTGGCGGTAGGCCGTGTGCTGGGCGCCTGGATGGGCCTGGGCATGGTGATTGGCGGCGTGGTGACGTTGCTGCTGGTGGTGGCTCAGGTGGACACCATGAAGGTGTTCCTGGTGTGGATGATGATTCTGCTGGGCACCCTGGTGTTTTCGATCTTTGAGCAACGCAAGCTAGGGGTCGCGTACAAGCATTTCGCAAAAGATGCCGGCACCGCCGGTTCAGGCGACGAAGATCCCTGATCAGGGCACAAACTCCACCTTCAGTCCCCGGCTGGCGCTGCGGCCTTGATCATCAGTGACCCGCAACCGATAGTCCCCCGACTTACCCGGCCGCCAGTTCAGCGTGGTTTGCGGCGGGCCCTGGCCGATCAGGGTCTGATCGGCAAACCAATACAGCGTCAGTGCATCACTGGCCGCGTTGGCGTTCAGCGGAATGCTTTCCTGAGGCTGTGACAGGCGCAGGTGATAGCTGACCTGGGTCAGCGGCGAGCGAATCTGCGGCGCCTCGCTCTGGTCGCCGATGCGATTGGGTTGGCAACTTTTCTGCACATTGGGCGGCGTGCGCCGGGGCAGGCCAGCAGCGCGGAACAGCCGCTGCACATCGCTGGGCCAGAATTCGAAGACTTCTTCACGGGTGTACTGCGGGTCGAATGGCGGGCACGCGGCCTTGCCGGTACGGGTGTCGATCAGCACCGGGCGGTGCAGGTTGGACACGCGAATCGGTGACACGCCGGGGATGTACCAGGTCTTGCGGGTACGCGGGCACCAGCGGTTGGGCAAGTCGCCGGAGGCCGTGCAGACGTCGATGCGGATCAGCCCGGCGGGCGGCTTGTCGTGTTTGATCACCACATTCGGCAAGGCCAGGGGCAGGGCGTCGGCGATACGGAAGAACAGGGGGGCGGCGGTTTTCGCGCCAATAAACTCTGGATTCGGACGGCCGTCGAAATTGCCGACCCACACCACCAGCACGTAAGGGCCTACGAGGCCGGCGCTCCACGCGTCGTGAAAACCCCATGAGGTGCCGGTCTTCCAGGCCGTGCGCCAATGGCGTCCCGGTAGGCCGTCCGGGCGCGGGTTGCGCCGCAGCATGTCGCGCACCATAAACGCGGCCTGCGGTGTGAGTAGCTGGGCGCCAGTGGTTTGCGGTTGCTCCTGCAAATAGCGCAGTGGCCGCAAATGCCCGTCTCCGGCCAGCATCACATACAGCCGCGCCAGCTCCTCGGGCGTCATCTCGCCGCCGCCCAGGGCCAGGGCCAAACCGTAATGGCTTTCGCCGCGCAGGCCCTTGATCCCGGCGCGTTGCAGCAATCCGTAGAGTGACGGCGAGCGGGTTTGGCTGGCCAGCCACACCGCCGGAATATTGCGGCTGCGGATAAGCGCATCACGGGCTGTCACCGGCCCGACAAAACTGCCGTCGAAATTTTCCGGCTGGAAGTAGCCGAAGTTACTCGGCATGTCTTTGAGGATGCTCATGGGGTGGATCACCCCTTGGTCCAGCGCCAGCCCATACAGGAATGGCTTGAGCGTAGAGCCGGGCGAGCGCCGCGACAGCACACCGTTGACCTGGCCGTGGATGCTTGTGGATAAGTAGTCCGCCGAGCCCACCAGGGCTTTTACGCTCTGGTCGCGGCTGTCGATCAGGATAGCCGTGGCGTTTTCCACACCGCTGCTGCGGCGCTCGGCGATAAAACCGGTGATCAGCCGTTCCAGCAATTGTTGCAGCGGCAGGTTGAGGGTGCTGTTCAACTCGTTGCCGGTTTGCAAGGCCAGCAATTGTTCGCTCAAGTGCGGTGCCAGAAACGGGATCTGCTGGCGGTTGCGGGCTTCCAGCGGCAGGTCCAGCAAGCTGTCGTTACGCGGGTCTTGTGGATAAGTTTCCCGCCAGTCCGACATCAGCCGTTGCCGAGCGGTTTGCAGCGATGGCCCGAAGCGCGCGCGGCGGCCGGGTTGCTGGGGTATCACAGCTAGCGCGAGGGCTTCAGACAAGGACAATTGCGCCGCTGACTTGCCGAAATAGATCCGGCTGGCCGCTTCGGCACCTTCGATATTGCCGCCCATGGGGGCCAGGTTGAGATAGGCCTCGAGGATGTCGTGCTTGCTGTAACGCGCCTCCAGCCACAACGCCAAGGCCATTTGCTGCAGCTTGCCGGGTACCTGGCGGGTATTGAGATCCCACAGGCGCCTGGCCAACTGCATGCTCAAGGTCGAGCCGCCCTGGCGCTGGCCGCCGCTATAGGTGGCCATGGCCGCCCGCAGCAACGCCGGGGGATTGATCCCCGGGTGCCAGTAGAAATTGCGGTCTTCCTTGAGCAGCAACGCCTCCACCAATGACGGAGAAATCCGTTCCAGGGGTAGCCACAGGCGATATTGCCCGTCAGCCGCCAGGGTCATGCGCAGCAGCGAACCGTCATCGGCCAGCACCACCCGTGAGGAGGTGGCTGCCTGTTCCAGCGGCGCGTGGGGCCACAACCGTAGCCCCGCCAGAACCAACGCCGCTGCCAGCAGCGGCGTCAGGCTTTTAAGGCTTGGTAATTTCAAGCTGGCCTACTTTGCCGCGTCCTTGCAAGGTGGTTTCGTACATGCCCTCGGCGTAGGCCGGTGGCGTATTGAAGGTACCGGCGTTGGTGGCGCGCACGCGGTACACGAAGGTGCCTACGTCCCGCAGCGCGGTGCCGTACAACACCACTCGGTCATCACGCACATCGACATAGTCCGGTTGCCAGTTGCTCAAGTCGGTCTCGCCAATCGGCGCCTGCCAGGCGTCGGCTTCCTCGGTGTCTTCGCTGGTTTCAACGTACTCCGAATCGTCGCCTTCGCTTTCCTCGCTGCTGGCCGCTTCCGGCTCTGGCGGCAAGTTATACACAGGCTCGACGCCGCCCGGCAGCAGGTCGACCACGGCCACTTGTTGCACCTGATCACGGTCGGTGGCCCGCAAGCGCAGGCGCACCAGGAACTCATCGCCTACCGCGACCTTGCTGACTGGGTTGCCTTTGAGGTCGAGGTATTCGTGGATGATTTCCAGGCCGCTGTTGATCGGCTTGAGGTTGGCGCCCTTGTCATAGCCGGCTTCGCTCAGCATGTAGAACGCCGCCGGGCCGTCGGATTTTTCCATCTGCAGTTTTTGCGTACCGGCAGGCACCGCCGCACGTGGCGGCTGGCCGGCCATCTGCAACAACTGTTGCTGCTTGTCGCTGAGCCATGCGGTGGCCTTGAGGGTCATGTCGCTTTGCGCGCGCTGGCCATAGTTGTCCAGGGCCCGCAGCAACAGTGCCGCCGACAGCGAGTTGTAGCGTTGCTCGTTGAGGCGCTTGCCGAGTTTATCCAGCAGGCTTGCCGGCACATCGTCGAGCATTTCCGGGAAGTGACGGGCGAGCAAATGCAGGTGCTCTGCGTCGTGCACCAGCGGGTCGTAATACAGGCCGTCGCTGTTCCATTTATCCGACAGGGAAAGCCACGGCACCTTGCGGAACAGCGTGTCGGCCTGACGATCCTGCTTGAGCAACTTGTAGCTGGCAGCCAGGTACGCGGCGCCAATGTCGTTCTGCCAGGTGTCCTTGAAGTAGCTCTCGTAGCGTTCGCGGATATCGCTCAAGGCGCCGCTCACCAGAATCCCCTGACGGCTCAGGAGGTAACTGGCATAGGCGCGGTTGCGCAGTTCCGACAGACCTTCGCTCGGGCCGTTGGCCAGGTCGGTGAGGTACGCGTTGGAACGTTGCAACAGGTCTTCCGGTACCGGCAGCCCGCGCTCCCTGGCTTCGATCAGGAAGTCGGTGGCGTACAGGCTGGCGTACGGCGCCACGTCCGGGTTGGCCGCCCACAGGCCGAAACCACCGGCCTGGTTCTGCCGCTGACGCAGCATGCGCACCGCGCCGTTGAAGGCCTGCTCGGCCTCCGGCGCGTTACCGCCCCAGATCAACGCCGGCATGGCCTTGGACACCAATTGCTCGGTGCAGGCGTAGCCGTAGTCATCCAGGTAATGCTTGAGGCCGTTGGCCCAGACCAGCGGCGAAGCGGCGACGCCCAACTGCACATCGCGCAACTGGCCGAACAGGTCGCGGGTCGGTTTCAGCTCTTTGCTGGCGCTGTCGAAACGGCCCAGGCTCAGGGCCACCCGATGTTCGCTCAATGGCCGGATCGACGTGGTTTCCGCCACCTGGATCCGCTTGCCATCCGGCAGCACCGCGACGAAGCGCAAGTCGGCCGAGCCGAGGTTTTCACCCACCTTGATCTTGAACTCGGCGACGCCTTCCTTGCGCGGTTGCAGCGCCAGGGTGCTGCCCTTGTCGCCTTGCACCTGCAGGCCATTGCTGGTCTGCACTTCAAACTTCACGTCCGCCGCGGCGTCGAGGTTGCTGAACACCCCGGCGCTGACGCTGAACACATCACCCGGCGCGACAAAAGCCGGCACGTTCGGCGTGATTACCAGTGGCCCGCGCACTTCGGTATTGGCCTCGCTGACGCCCACGCTGTCGCTGTCCACCGCGACGGCAAACAGGTGCAGTTTGCCGTTGAAGCTGTCCGGAACCTGGTAGTGCAGAACGGTTTCACCGGCCGGCAAGTCCACCAAGCCCGACCACCAGGCCACTGGCGGCTGATGTTTACGCTTGAACGGGTTGAGGTGGTTGGCCAGGGCGCCTTCGGTATCACCACCCGGCGCTGCCCCACTGAGCA
Organism: Pseudomonas sp. 32A; assembly: GCF_052682255.1. Taxonomy (NCBI): domain Bacteria; kingdom Pseudomonadati; phylum Pseudomonadota; class Gammaproteobacteria; order Pseudomonadales; family Pseudomonadaceae; genus Pseudomonas; species Pseudomonas sp. 32A. The sequence goes on from NZ_JBQYLY010000001.1 coordinate 2,929,307, forward strand.
GGCGGCTGAATTCCGGCAGGATCAGGTCAAGAATCTGACTGGTACCGACCTCCAGCGCACGCTTCTGGAAGAAGAAGCCCAGCGGGTCCGGCGTCTGGTAGCGCGCCACTTGCAGGATGCCTTCGTCCACCGCGTAGACCACTGCGCGGCCAGGGCGGTCGGCGTTGACCTTGATATCCAGGGTCTGCCCCGGCTCGATCTTCGCCGGGCCTTCGACTTTCAGCGCCATGCGCCGCGCATCCAGGTTGATGCTGAACGGCACCACGCCGTAGGACAGCGGGCTCATGTAGACCTCGGACGAGCCGATGTCCCGCACGAACTGCACGTTGACGTAGGCGTTGCCTTCAAGCCCCGCAGGAACGCGGATATGTTGCACGCTGTTGGTGCTGTCGGCCTTGAACCACTGCTGGGTGTAGACCTTGTCCCGCTCGATGGTGATCAACCCGGCCCCGGTGTACGGCGCACGAATGCTGATGGCGATCTCATCACCGGTGGCGTAGCTGCGTTTATCCAGGCGCAGTTGCAGCTCGGCATTGCGTTCCAGGGAACGTGAGGTATTGCCCCGACCGGCGACGCTGTAGTCGATCTGGTTCAGCAGGTTGCCGTTGGCATCCTTGAGTTGCAGGGTGAAATCGCCCGGGGTGCCGGTGTTCAGGGTTTGCTTGGCGCCGTCCTTGGTCATCACCAGCGGCGAGGCCGGCTGGCTGATGTTCTTGATGCGCGACTCGTATTTGTAGGTGCCGTTGGATTGCTTCACCAGCACCGAGACGTAGCGGTGTTCGACCACTTCACTGGTCAGGCCGTCCACGGCGACTGGCGTGAGGTCTGGCGCCACGGCCAGCCATTGCACTTCACGCGGGGCGTCTTTGGCGACGAAAGACAGCGAATCCTTGCTCTTCACACCCACCAGGTACGGTGCTGCCGACACCAGCAACGCGCTTTGTGCGGCGACGTTGCGACCGCCTTCGGCTTCGTACACCTGGGTCATCACTTGCAGGCGGTAGGTGCTGTTGGCGAAGCGTTGCAGGTTCAGGTCCAGCACCGCTTGGCCGTTGTCGTCGACGGTGGTTTCGGCCAGGTCTTCGGAGCTGGCTTCTTCCAGCGAGTCATTCAGGCGGAAGCGGTAATCCGGGTAGCGATCAAACGCCGCGAGCGTTGGGCTCAGGGACATTTTTGCCGTGACGCGACGGCCCGCCGCCGGAGCGCCGAACAAGTGCATCGCGGTGACCTTGGCCACCACCTGGTCTGGCGGGATCCAGCCCAGCACCGGGGTGTCGTGCAGGCTCAGGCTGACTTTCATCCGGTCCGGTTCAAAATCGCGAACCTTGAAGCTGACGCTGCCCAGGTCAGTGCGTCGCTGCTTCTCACCGATCAGTTGCAGGGTCGCGGTGTAATCGCCGGAAGGCGCCACTTCGCTGCTGGGGAAATCGAAGGTTTCAAAACCGCTGGCCGACAGTTTCAATGGCTGGCGAATCACCTCGAGGCCACGTGGGTCGGTGATCTGCAGCTCAACCGGCAGGCCTTGCAGGGCGCCTTTCCAGTCGCCGCTGCGCACGATCATGCCCAGGTGCGCGGTCTCACCAGGCCGGTACAGGCCGCGGTCGGTAAACAGGTAGGCGCTGAGACGATTGATCGCACCGTCTTCTTCCAGGCCGCCTACATCAAAGCGCGACAAATCCAGCTGCTGGGACTGACGGGCAATTGGCAGGAACGATTGGTCATTGCCACGACTGACCACGTACATCAATGGCGTTTTCTCACGGCGCAGTTCATCCAGCTTGGCGAAGTGCGCGTGACCTTCGGCGTCGGTATGGCCGCTGGCGACCGGCAAACCGTTGCGGCCGATGATATCGACCTGGGCGTCGGACACCGGCGAGCCGTTGCCGATGGACTGTACGTACACGTCGTGGCTGCCATCGCTGGAGCGTTTGGCGATGATGCCCAAGTCGGTAACCACGATGAAACGCAGGTCGCTGGTGGTGTTGCGCGAGTAGTCGAAGGTGCGATCAGCCGGGTCGTCCTGCGGGCTCAGCTTGAGCACGAAAATGCCTCGGCGGCCGCCGTTGGCTGTCAGGTAGCTGCTCAGGTCGACGTTGTCGTAGACGGTTTTTGACGGGTCGCCAGCCGACAGCGGAATGTCCAGGCTCTGACGTTCCACCATCCGGTCGAAGTAGTCATTGGCAAAATTCGGTCGGGCAAAGCTGCCGCTGCTCTGGTCCACCAGGTGTTGCAACTGGTTGGGCAGCAGGCGGGCGATTTCCACATGGGCGCCAGGTACGCCACGGGCCATGAAGCCCAGGCGTTTTTCGCCGGTGAGGCTGAGCAGGGCGCCGTCGGACAGGAACTGCAGCGTGCGCGGATAAGCCGGCATGCTCACGAGGGAGGCTGTCGGATTTTTCGCCAGGTAGCCGCCGATGGCTTCCAGGTTGGCCGGTACCCGCACATACAGGGCGCGGCCCGGCGGGGCCTTGAACTTGAAGGCGTGCAGGGTGTTCAGCGGTTCGACGCTCGGTACGTGGGTCAGCTTGACCTTGGTGCTGCTGGCCAGCAGCTTGTCGTCGATGTCTTGCAGGTTCCAGGGGCGGGTATCGTCCTCGGCTTTTTCCGGCAGCATCCAGGCCTGGACCTTGTTGGCGATGGTCTCGTCGGCCACGGCGCTGGAACTGCTGAACATCAGCACCGGCTCGGGCTCGCCGCGCTCGTTGTCGACAAAGCTGACTTCGGCGCCGGTAAAGGTCAGGCGATAGCGGCCGGGCACGGTGACTTCGGCCACCAACGGTGCAGTGCTGGCGTTGCCGCCGTCACGGGCCTTGAGGCCTTCATCGAGCTTGGCGCTGACCGGAGTGCTTTCCAGCGGAGTGGCCAGGGCGGCGGAGCGTACAAAAGCGTTGAGCTTGTGCTCGTCGAAGGTCACTTCCGGACGGTTGGGCAGTTGCGCGTCGCGGTAGGCCAGGCCTTTGCCGAGGGTGACCGAGGCACGCTTGCGTACGCTGTCTTCATCTACCGGGTGGGAAAAGTGGAAGGTCGCGACCAGCTGTTTCTGCGTCGGGTTGCTCGGGTCTTGGTACAGCTCGTTTTGCGTCAAGGTGGCGCGGAACGGCTGGGTGGAGAATTGGCTGGTGTATTGGCTGAGCAGTACACCGTCGGCCAGCAGGTTTTTCTTGGCCAGGTCGATGGTGTAGTGGGCGTCGACGGGCCAGTCTTTTTCCGGGGTGAACACCAGGCTGCGGTCGTCCGACCAGCGCCAGGTACCCGCGATGCTCGGCTTGAGCGTGATGCCTTCGGTGACCGGTTTGCCGATTGCCGCCAGCGGAGCCACGGATTCCGCGAAGCGCACCTGCAAGTTATCCACAACCGGCTGCGGCTGGGTGTAATCCGTCAGGTTGGGCTTGTGCAGCGAATAGCCCACGGTGTGGGGCTGCGGCAGGTGGGAATACCAATGCCAGCCATAGACGCCTGCGGCCACCAGCAACGCCAGGGCCAGTACACCGCCTGCGGCCTGACGCGGATACGCCCGGGCCTTATGGCCGACATTGACCAGGCCGTTGCCGGACGCTTGCATCCAACGCGGCGGTTGCCACTGGCCGAACAGGCTGCGCGCCAGCCATCGCACGGCGCGGAACACAACACTCACCACTGAGATCAAGGCCCCGAAAAAACGGCGGCTGGTCGCTTTTAACGAATCAAACATGGTGAGCATCCCTGGCAATGTGTCGCGTATCTTACACGTCTCTTTAATACAAAAGATGACGGTAAAAGACCTCGTTTTGCTCAGGCTTGCTGCACGAAGGTGAGGCGTATCGCAAAACCGATCAAAAGACTGCCAAACAGCCACTGTTGCAGGCGTTGGGCGGACGGGCTGCGTTGCAGCCAGCGGCCGATTCTGGCGCCGGCCAATCCATAGCCACTGTCGAATGCCAGGCCGACGGCCACCAGAATTGCGCCCAACGTTGCGAACTGCGCCGTCACCGAAGCGCCGTGTGGATCAATGAACTGCGGCAGCAATACGGAGCAGAACAGCAACGCCTTGGGGTTGAGCAGGTTGGTCAGCAGGCCGCGTTGAAAGGCTTCGCGCCAGGCATGGGCCGGTGCCGGGCCGTTTTGAGTATTCAGGTTGGGCAGCAGGTTGGAGCGCAAGCACTGCACGCCGATCCACAGCAGATACGCCGCACCGCCCAGGCGCACCACATCGAAAGTCCAGGGTGCGACCTTGAACAACGTCGCCAGGCCCATCCCCGCCAGCGCCACATGGCAGGCCCGTGCGAGCCCCAAACCGGCTGCGGTTGCCAGCGCCATCGCCTTGCCCTGGCGGGCGCCGGTTTGCAGCAGCAGGATCATGTCCGGGCCGGGCAGCAGGTACACCACCGCCAGCGCGACTAAAAACAACCAGAGTTCTGCCATGTGCCTGCCCCTTGCGGTAGGTGATTCGTAGGGCAATTTTAGAGGTGAAGGCCGGGGCAGGTGCTTGCGTAGTCGACCGGAAAGGCGTCTAGTCTTGGCATAACCTGCCACTTTTACCGGGCGAAACACTTCACTTATGCCAAACCTGAAACTGGATGCGTTTGACCGCAAGATTCTTGAGGCGCTGCAACGGGATGGCCGCTTGAGCAACGTGCAACTGGCGGACGAGATTGGTTTGTCGGCCTCGCCCTGTTTGCGTCGGGTGCGGTTGTTGGAAGAGGCGGGCGTGATTCGTGGTTACCAGGCAAGCCTCGATCGGGATGAAGTCGGGTTGGGGCTGACGGTGTTTGTCGGGGTCAAAGTGGAGCGGCATAACGACGAACAGGCCGAGGCGTTTCGGTTGGCGGTGACGGCGTTGCCTCAGGTGATTTCGGCGTTTCTGGTGTCGGGGGAATCCGACTTTCTGTTGCAAGTGGTGGTGCCGGACTTGCGCGGGTATGAGCGGTTCCTGACCGGGAGCTTGTTGAAGTTGCCGGGAGTGAGCGATATCCGCAGCAACTTCGCGATTCAGACGGTGAAGACCCCGGGTGCGTTGCCGTTGGGGCATCTTCCCGGCTAGAGCGTGGGAACGATCAGAAAGGGAAGGGGCGCTCAAGCATGGCATTTCAGACTTTGTCGCAACCTTGAAAACACTGCGAAAAAGTGTGGGAGCGGGCTTGCTCGCGAAGGCGGAGTATCAGATACACATTCAGTGGCTGACACTCCGCCTTCGCGAGCAAGCCCGCTCCCACATTTGATCTGTGTTGTCTTTGGTGTGTGTGTCAGGTCCACCAGTAGCGTACGAGATGAAAGAAAATCGGCGCGGCAAAACACACGGAATCCAGACGGTCCAGCATCCCGCCGTGGCCCTCGATCATGTGCCCCCAATCCTTCACGCCCCGGTCGCGCTTGATCGCCGACATCACAATCCCGCCCGCAAACCCCAGCAGGTTGATCAACAGCGCAATCAGGAACGACTGCCAGGGGTTGAACGGCGTGGTCCACCACAGCGCCGCGCCAATCAGCGACGACAGCAAAATCCCGCCAACAAACCCTTCTACGGTTTTCGATGGCGACAGGTTGGGCGCGATCTTGTGTTTGCCGAACAGCTTGCCGCACACGTACTGCAAGACGTCCGACAGCTGCACCACGATCACCAGGTAGGCGATCAGCAGCAGGTTGCGGCCTTCGTAGCCGACGATATCCAGGGTCAGCAGCGCCGGCACGAAGGACACGCAGAACACCGCGATCATCAGCCCCCATTGCACCTTCGACGCCCGTTCCAGGAAGTGCGTGCTGTCGCCGCCCAGTGACGCGAGGATCGGCAGCAGCAGGAACACGTACACCGGGATGAAGATCGAGAACAGCCCGTACCAGTCGAAGTAGATCAGCAGGTATTGCAGCGGCAGCGCCAGGTAGAAGGCCGCCACCAGCGCCGGGTAATCGCTGCGCCGGGTGGGTGTGAGCGTGAGGAATTCCCGCAGCGCATAGAACGACACGGCGTAGAACAGCAAGATCACCGCGCCGGTGCCGAGCCAGAAGGCCACGCCGATCACCACCACCATCACCCACCACGCATTGATGCGGGCGTTGAGGTTGTCGATCACCGCATTGGGCGTGCCACGGGTACGGAGTTTGAGGATCAGGCCGATCAGCGAGGCGAGTACCAGGATCGCGCCGATCCCGCCGAACAACATCAGGGTTTGGCTATCCATGTCAGGAATGCTCCGGGGCGAGGGCGAGCAAGGCGTCGCGGGTGCGGGCGAGGAACAACGCCTTGTCTTCGCCGTCCTCCAGTTGCAGCGGTGCGCCGAAGCTGGTGGTACACAGCAAGGGCAGCGGCAGCACGCGGCCCTTGGGCATGACCCGGTTGAGGTTGGCGATCCACACCGGGATCAACTCGGCTTGTGGATAACTCTTGGCCAAGTGATACAGCCCGCTTTTGAACGGCAGCAAGCCGTCTTCCAGGTTGCGAGTGCCCTCGGGGAAAATAATCAGCGAGTCGCCGTTCTCCAGGGCCTGGAGCATCGGTTGCAGGGGGTTATCCACAGGGTCCTTGCGCTCGCGATCAATCAGCACGCCGTTGAACACCCGGTTGATGATGTAACGGCGCAGGGCGCTTTGATTCCAGTAGTCGCTGCCGGCCACCGGGCGCGTGAATTTACGCAGGTTCTGTGGCAACGAGGCCCACAGCAGCACGAAATCGCCGTGGCTGCTGTGGTTGGCGTAATAGATGCGCTGCACCGGCACGGGCGCGCAGCCAAGCCACAGGCTGCGGGCGCCGGTGACGGTGCGGGCCATGGAGGTAATCAGGGTGGCGACCACGGGTTCGAACATGAGGTTTCCTTATCCGGCGAAGGGCAGCCAAGGGCTGGCCAGGATGACGGCCACGGTCAGCAGCACTTGCGCCGCCAGCAGGTAGGCTTGCTTGCGCAACAGTTTCAGGGCGCCGCTACGGCGTTCGTTCCACGGCCGACCCGCGCGTTTGGCGGATTGCAGGCCGAGGGTTTGCATCGCCTGGTCAAAATCGGCCGTGCGCTCGGTATCACGGGCGAGCAGGGCGAACAGGTCAGCGTCGAAGGCCACCCGCAGCGCCCAGTATTTTTGCAGCAGCCCGAGCACAATCATCCACAGGCTGAGGATCAGGCAGATCGGCGTGATGCTGGCCATCAGCAGTTGCGCCAGGCCGAACAGTACGCCGAGCAAGGTCAGGCCTGTGGATAACTGATCCAGGGAACGGCCGCGACGTAGCAGGCTGGCGACGACCTGTAATTCCATATCAGCGGGCATGGGCTAAACCCTCCAAGGCTTCACGGTGAGCGGGATGCAGGACCACATGCGGGCGTGCTGTACGAATAATAGCTACCGCGTCGTCAACATTGCCTGCGCGCCCGCTGTGTACCAGCCATGCAGCCACAGCCGTGGCACTTCGCGAGTAACCAAGGGCACAGCACACCAGCAATGGCCCGGCTGAGCGCAGTCGTTCAATGGCTTGGGCGGCTTCCAGACATTGCGCGGCGGTGGGCGCCGTGAGGTCGAGCACCGGCAGGCTGTAATAGGCGCGGCCCTGTGGATTGATCGGTAACTCGGCGCAGAGATCGACCACCGCCTTGAATGACTCCAGCTCGCCGCCGGTGGGAATTCGCCCGAGCCAAACGTTATCCACAACCTGATCGGGCTGTGGATGTTTACGTGTCCACAGGCGGGAATTGATCCAGGCAGCTACCAGGTATGGCGCCAACAACCAGCGTGCCGCCGGAGTGAGTCGCCCGTCGGCGCGTTTCTGAAAGCCTGAAACGCCCAGCACCAGATAATTCGCCTTCACCAACCCGAGGGAAACTGCCGGCCAAAGCAGCCACAACCAGCCGCCGCCGAGGGAAAACGCGAGGATCAGACACACCAAAGCCCCGAAGCCATAGCGCAACCCCAGCCGCCAACGCTGCCGGTCCCGAGTCAGGTGGGCATTCAGCAGCGGGCTCGGATGTTCCAGCGGCCACAGCCACACGCACAGCCAGCCGGCGAGGGCGCCTGTGGGTAAGTCGATAAAGTGATGTTGATAAGTGGTCAGTACCGAAATGCCGATCAACGCAAACCAGCCATGCACCACCCAGCGCCAAAGGCCCTGGCTATGCCGCTGGTACATTATCCACAGCACCACCAGCAGGGCGATGTGCAGCGATGGCGCCTGGTTGAACGGCTTGTCGAACCCGGCGAGTACCGCAAACAGCCAGCCGAACACCCCATCCAGCTCCGGGCGTTCGAAGGTGAAGCGTAACGGCCAGATCAGGAAGCAGGTGACGGCGATCACTTGCGCCGTCAGCAGGCGCAAGGCGTGTTGCTTCAACTCATGGCGGGTGCTGGGCAGCAGCAGGGAAAAACCGTAGAGCAGGTCGATCGACCAGTAGGGCACGATGGTCCAGGCCCAGAACGGGATATGGGTTTCCCAGCCGAACACCATGGTGCCCACGTCGCTGCGTTGGCTGGTGACCCACGTGGCAAAGCCGTAGGTGCTGAAAAACAGCGGTGCCAACAGCAGCAGCCACAGCACCGCCGGTTTTAACAGGCCCGGTTCACGCATGGGTCAGACTCGCTGTGCCAGGGACACGCTGAAAATCCCCCATTCATCCACACGCTGGGTGATCTTGCGGAAACCGGCGGCTTCCACCAGTTGATCCATTTCTGCCTGGCTGCGCCGGCGCATTACCCAGGCCTGGCCCTGACGGTGGCTGGTGAGGGCGCGGGCGATCAGTTCCAGTTGCGGGTGCCACGGTTGGCCGGTGTACACCAGATAGCCACCGGGCTCCACGGCTTCGGCCAAACCGGCGAGCGAGCCACCGACCATCGCGTTATCCGCGAACAGTTCATACAGCCCGGACACCACCGCCAGCGTCGGCTTGGGCTCCAGCGCTGCCAGGTCCGCCCGGTCAAACGCATCGCCTTTGACGAACTGTGCGATGTCTCCCAGGCCTTTTTCACGAATCAGCGCGCCACCGTCGCGCACGTTGATGTCGCTGTAGTCCCGCAACAGGATCGATTCCGGCAACGGCGAAACGCCCTGTAAGGCTTCCAGAATGTACCGACCATGCCCGGCGGCGATGTCGACGATGCGCACTTCCCGCTGCTCGTCCCGCAGTTTGGCCATCGCCAGGCGCAGCAGCTCTTCCACGTTCAGCTTGCGTTGGCGAATACCGCGCCAGCCGATGGAGTTGAGGTAGTTAGTGTCGATCATCCGCCCCAGCCCGCCTTTGCCGGTGGGTGTGTTGCGGTACACGTAGTCCAGGGTGCTGCCGGAGTCGAAGCCGGTGTCGAAACCAAGCTTCACCCCATCCGACAGTTTGCTGCCCAGGCCCATGCTGGCGCGGGTCATGCGCCAGTAAAGGTCGCGCAGGGAGTTGCGTGGCAACGGCGCGGCCAGGGATTCGGATTCGGCGCAGGTCAGGCCGATCTTGTCGGCGTCCAGCAAGGAGGCGCGGTCCAGCGGGTGTTCGAAGTTCTGCAGGATAAAGCGCCGGGCACTGCTCAAGGCCACGGCGCGGTCACGTTCACCGAGGGTGTCGTGGAAAAAGCCGGGGAGGATGTGCAGTTCTTTTTTCAGGCTGCCCAGGCGGTCGAAAAACTGCTGCTGGGGTTTGCGGTGCACCACAAAGTCCGAGCCGGAGATCAGCAGTTGGGTCGGCACCTGGATTGCCTGGGCATCGGCTACCACCCGGTCGGCGGCTTCGTACAGGCCCAGCAGCACATTTACGGAAATGGCTTTGGTGATCAGCGGATCGCTGTCGTAGGACGCCACGCGCTCCGGGTCATGGCTCAGGAACTTGGCCTTGACGTAACTGTTGACGAAAAAATTGCCGCGAAACTTGCGCATCAGCGCCAGGCCCGGCCGGGCGAAGGGCACGTAGAGCTTGACCTTGAACGCGGGCGAGGCAAGCACCAACGAGCGGATCTTCGGCGCGTAGTCGTGCACCCAGGTCGCTGCGATCACTGCGCCGACACTCTGGGCGATCACCGCGAGGTTTTCTTCCTCAATGCTGTAGGCGCCGCCGATATGGTCAACGAAGGTCTGCACGTCCCGCGCACTGGTGGCGAAGCTCGGGCTGTCGCCGCGCGCGCCGGGGGATTGGCCGTGGCCGCGAGCGTCCCAGGCGAAGAAGTCGAACTCCGGCAGGTTCAGTTCGTCCACCAGGTGCGCGATACGCCCGGAGTGCTCGTGGCCGCGATGGAACAGCAAAATCGCCTTGCGGGGTGCAAAGCCCGCAGGCGCCGTGGCGGGCCAGTGACGGTAGAAAAGCTCCACCCCGTCATGGGTGCTGAAGGTGTGCTCTTGCTGTTCACGCATCGCAAAATCCTTATGCAGAAGGGGAGGTTTGTTGTTCTTTGAGGCCTTGGCGCACGCGGTTGACCAAGGTATAGGCCAACAAGGCCGCGACCAGCCACATCACGGCATCGACCCAACCGGCACCGAGCCAGCCCAGCGCCACGCCGGTGGCCAGCACCCCGAGCACAAATGCCCGATCGCTCTTGCCCATGGGGCCGTCGTAGCGCCGCGAGGCCCCGACCATCGGCCCGAGCACGCCGGCGTATTCGCTGAACACCGCCAGCAGCGTCACCAGCAACACCGGCGCCAGGCTGACCTCGGGGATCAGCGCAAACGGCAGGATCAGCGCGCTGTCGGCGATCACGTCACACAGTTCATTGAGGTAGGCGCCGAGTCGCGACTGCTGGCCGAATTCCCGGGCGAGCATGCCGTCGATGGCGTTGAGGGCCATGCGCAGGATCATCCACAGCGGGATCAACGCAAACAGCCACAGATGCTGGGCGAAGCCGGCAATCAGCAATCCCACCAGCAGGGAAACTACCCCGGCCAGCACGGTGATCTGGTTGGCGGTGGTGCCGTTGTCGTAGAGGCGCTGCACCAGCGGGCGCAGCAGGTTCTGAAAACGCGGTTTAAGCTGATAGATCGAAATCATGGGGAGTGACGCTTCCTTGTCCGTAAGCCCGCGAAAAACTGTGGGGAGTGTGCCGATTTATCACGGCTGAAACCAGTGATGGCTCGTGTTTCTGGGGCTTTCATCACTATCTGTGTGAAACCAAACAAAAATTTCACGCTTCGGGTTATAGAGTAACTAATTGTTTCTGGGTGGGCGTTTGGGGATGCGAGTGGATCTAGACGCTGATGACGTGGCCATCGAAGGGCTGCCGCGTTTTCAGCAGGGGTTGTTTCATGCCCGCCGGTTAAGGCAGGCCGGCATTGGCTTGACGGTGCTGGCGGTCGGCGGCTGGATGCTGGCGCTGTTTGTGGCGCTGTTCGCCCCACTGTCGATCTGGCCGGTGGTGCTGATCAACTGCGCCTCGGCGTTGCTGGTGCTGGTGGCCGGTTTGCAATCGGCGTGGTGGGTCGCGGATTGGCGGGCCATGGCGCTGGAGGAGCCGGCTGCGCGGTTGATCGAGCAGCCGCTGCCACAAGAAGAACCTGGCTGGCTTAACCGGCAGTTCGGTCGCGTCGGTAATGGCTTGCGGGTGCAGATTGGCGCGCCGGTGTTCTGGCTGTGTGGCTGGTCGTTGCTGGTGCTGTTCAGCGTCCTGGAATTCTGGAGCCTGACCTTGCCCGCCGCTGCAGTGGGCCAGGCTGCCAGTGTCGGCGCGGCCATTGCCTTGGCACTGGCATTCGGCTTGCTGGTGTTTGAACGGCGCATGGCCCAGGAAAGCACCGCCCAATGGCCGGAAGCCGCGCAACTCGCGCAATTGAGCCGGGTGGCGATTATCTGCCTGGTGGTCAGTGGGATTTGTCTGCTGTTTGCCGGTGAAGAATCCGTGTGGCCGTTGCGCCTGGCCGTGTTGATCGGCTTGTTGCCGATTCTGGTGGCGCTGGAGTTTCTGCTAAGAGGCTTGCTGTCGCTGTTCAGCCCGCGCCAGGAGCGCCTTGAACCGCGCCTGATGGCGCAAAGTTTTATCGCCGGGATGCTGCGCTGGCCGCCGCAACCGTTGCTCGCCTTGCAGCACGAACTGCACAACCGTTTCGGCATCGACCTGCGACAGATCTGGGCCTTTACCTACATGCGCCGGGCATTCCTGCCGGTGCTGGTGGTGGTGCTGGCCGTAGGTTGGTTGCTGACCGGCGTGCATGAAGTCGCCCTGCAAAGCCGTGGGATTTATGAACGCTTTGGCAAGCCGGTGGAGGTCTTCGGGCCTGGCCTGCATACCGGTTTGCCATGGCCGCTGGGCCGCGTGCTGAACGTGGAGAACGGCGTGGTCCATGAGCTGGCCACCAGCGTTGGCGAAGCGGCAAACACCGACGTCGCTCCGGCCGAGGGCCCGGCGCCGCTGATCGCCAACCGCCTGTGGGATGCGAGCCATGTGAATGACAAATCCCAGGTCATCGCCAGCAGCAGCGGCGACAAACAGAGCTTCCAGATCGTCAATATGGATGTGCGCTTCGTGTACCGCATCGGCTTGACCGACCAGGCCGCACTCGCCGCCACCTATAACAGTGCCGATGTGCCTACGCTGATCCGCAGCACCGCCAGCCGCATCCTGGTGCACGAATTTGCCTCGCGAACCCTCGATGAATTGCTGGGTGAAGAACGCAACAGCCTCACCGATGAAATTGGCAAGGCAGTGCAAGCGGACCTGAAGACACTCGACAGCGGCGTGGAAATCCTCGCCACCGTGGTGGAAGCGATTCACCCGCCTTCCGGTGCGGCCAACGCTTACCACGCGGTGCAAGCCGCACAGATTGGCGCCCAGGCGCTGATCTCCCGGGAGCGCGGCGCTGCCAGCGAGCAGACCAACCAGGCGTTGCTGCAAGCCAGCACCGCCCGCGACCAGGCCCAGGCCACGGCCCATGAAGTCAGTGCTGGCGCCCAGGCGGCGGATCTGCGCTTCAGTGCCGAACAAAAGGCCTATCAGCAAGCGGGCCAGGCCTTCGTGCTGGAGCAGTACCTGAGCCAACTGAGCCAGGGCCTGTCCCACGCCAAATTACTCATTCTTGATCATCGCCTAGGCGCCAGAGGCGCACCGACCATTGATCTGCGTTCCTTTACCTTACCGGCCGACCCTGCAGTGCCGCGTAAAGCCGTTCAATAAGGAGTTCATCTGTTGAGCGCTCATTCTCACGATCACGCAGGCCATGGTCACCACCACGGCCATCATCATCACCATCACGGTGATGAACAGGAAGCCGGCCCGTTCCCTTGGCGGCGTATGGGCTGGGCGGTGTTGCTGGTGCTGTTCGCCGTTGCCGCGGCGAGCCTGGTGCAGGTGCGTTCCGGTGAAGCCACGGTGATTACCCGCTTCGGCAACCCGTCGCGGGTATTGCTGGAACCGGGCCTGGGCTGGCGCTGGCCGGCGCCGTTCGAAGCGGCGATTCCGGTGGACCTGCGTCTGCGCACCACCTCCAGCGGTTTGCAGGATGTGGGCACCCGGGATGGCCTGCGGATCATCGTGCAGGCCTACGTGGCCTGGCAGGTGCAGGGCGACCCCGACAATGTGAAGCGCTTTATGCGCGCGGTGCAGAACCAGCCGGATGAAGCGGCGCGGCAGATTCGCACCTTCGTCGGCTCGGCGTTGGAAACCACCGCTGCCAGTTTCGACCTGGCTAACCTGGTGAACACCGATGCCAGCCAGGTGCGCATTGCTGATTTTGAAGCGCAGTTGCGCCAGCAGATTGATCAACAATTGCTCACCACCTATGGCGTGCGTGTGGTGCAGGTCGGCGTTGAACGGCTGACCTTGCCGTCGGTGACCCTGGCCGCCACTGTCGACCGCATGCGTGCCGAGCGCGAGACCATCGCCACTGAACGCACCGCCGTGGGCAAGCGTGAGGCGGCGCAGATTCGTTCGGCTGCCGAGCGTGATGCGCGAATCGTCCAGGCCGACGCCACGGTGAAAGCCGCCGATATCGAAGCGCAATCCCGGGTCGAAGCCGCGCAGATTTATGGCCGTGCCTACGCTGGCAATCCGCAGTTGTACAACCTGCTGCGCTCCCTCGACACCCTGGGCACAGTGGTCACAACGGGTACCAAAATCATCCTGCGCACCGACGCTGCGCCGTTCCGCGCTTTGGTGGATGGGCCGAAGGATATTCAGCCATGAGTGAGCGGGAAAGCCTCGACAGCCCGTGGATCCAGGCTGGACGGCTGACGTTCCTGGCGCTGTATGCGGTGACGGTATTGGCTGCGCTGGCGTGGGCATTTTCCAACGTGCGGCAGATCGACCCGCAGAACCGCGCCGTGGTGTTGCACTTCGGCGCGCTGGACCGGATCCAGAATGCCGGGCTGCTGCTGGCCTGGCCGCGTCCGTTCGAGCAAGTGGTGCTGTTGCCCGCAGCGGACCGGGTGATTGAGCGCCGGGTGGAAAACCTGCTGCGTTCCGATGCGGCCACCCAAGCCGACCGCGTGGCCAGTTTTGCCACGCCGCTGAGCGATGCCCTGGCCGGCTCCGGTTACCTGCTGACCGGCGATGCCGGGGTGGTGCAACTGGATGTGCGGGTCTTCTACAAGGTCACCGAGCCCTATGCGTTTGTGTTGCAGGGCGATCACGTGCTGCCGGCCTTGGATCGACTGGTCACCCGCAGCGCCGTGGTGCTGACCGCTGCGCGAGACCTGGACACCATTCTGGTGGCGCGCCCCGAACTGATCGGCGCCGACAACCAGGCTGCGGAACGCCGCGAACGGCTGCGCGGTGATCTGGTACGCGGCATTAATCAACGCCTGGCTGATCTGACGTCTACCGGCCTTGGCCTGGGCATCGAAGTCACCCGGGTCGACGTGCAATCAAGCCTGCCGGGCCCTGCGGTCAACGCTTTCAACGCGGTGCTGACCGCCAGCCAGCAAGCCGACAAGACCGTGGCCAATGCGCGCACCGACGCCGAAAAACTCACCCAGACCGCCAACCAGGACGCCGACCGCGCCGTGCAGGTGGCCCACGCCCAGGCCAGCGAGCGCCTGGCCAGCGCCCAGGCCCAAACCGCCACCGTCGCCAGCCTGGCCCAGGTCAAAGACCCCGGCCTGCTGCTGCGCCTGTACCGCGAACGCCTGCCGAAGATTCTCGGCCAGGCCGGCTCCGTGACCACGGTTGACCCTAAAGACGATTCCCGCCTGATCATTCAGGGAGCCGAACAATGACCGCCCACGCCGCCCCGATGCTCTCATCGGCCGAACAACGCAGCGCCGCCCGGCAACTGACCCTGGCGATGCTCGCCTTGGGCTTGCTCAGCCTGGGCCTGGTATGGCGCTGGCTGGCGCCGGACCAGACCGGCGTGAGCCAATTGCTGCTGGGCGTCGCCTCGTTGCTGGTGGCCGTGCCCGTGATGCGCTCGGCCTGGTACAGCCTGCGTTACCCGAGCCTGCATGGCATCACCGACCAACTGATCGCACTGGCCATGCTCGGTGCCTGGGCTACCGGTGACCTGCTGACCGCCGCGCTGCTGCCGATCATCATGATCTTCGGCCATGTGCTGGAAGAGCGCAGTGTCATCGGTTCCCAGGAAGCGATTCATGCCCTGGGCAAGCTGACCCGTAGCCACGCACGGTTGGTGCAGGCGGACGGGACGATCCTGGAAGTGGACAACGGCATCCTGAAGACCGGCGATATCGTCGAAGTGCGTGCCGGTGACCGGGTGCCCGCCGATGGTGTGGTGCTGTCGGGACAGGCCAGCCTGGACACCGCGCCGATCACCGGCGAATCGGTGCCGCTGGAAGCGAGTGTTGGCGTGCAGGTGTTTGGTGGCGCGATCAATCTCGACGGCCTGCTGCGCCTGGAAGTGACCCGCACCGGCAATGAGTCGACCCTGGGCAAAGTCATCGCGCTGATGCAGAGCGCCGAACGTTCCAAGCCGCCGATCACTCGATTGCTGGAGCGCTACGCTGGCAGCTACATGGTGCTGGTGCTGTTGCTGGCGGCGGTCACCTGGTTTGTCACCAATGACGCTCAGGCGATGCTCGCTGTACTGGTGGCGGCGTGCCCGTGTGCATTGGTGTTGTCGGCACCAGCTACGGCGATTGCGGGCATTGCGGTGGCGGCACGTCACGGCATTCTGATTCGCAGCTCGGCGTTTCTCGAAGAGTTGGCGGACCTGACGTCACTGGTGGTCGACAAGACCGGCACCCTGACGTTTGGCACCCTGCGTTTGCAGTCCATCGACACCCGCGAGCCGGATCGGCAAGTGCTGCTCAACCTGGCGGCCAGCCTCGGCTCTGCCAGCAGCCACCCGGTCAGCCGGGCATTGGCGGGGCTGGCGACTCAGGAACAAATGCTGGTGCTGTCAGATATTCGCGAGCGCCAGGGCCTCGGTGTGGTCGCCCAGACCGGGCAGGGCGAAGCCGCCCTCGGCCGGCCGGAATTGTTTGAACAATTGGGCATCGCGACCACGGCGGTCCCCAATCACGACGGCCCGATTGCCGGGCTCGCGTTGAACGGGCAATTCCTTGCCTGGCTGTTGCTGGCGGACAGCGTGAAACCTGAAGCCCGCCAGGCCATGAAGGAGCTGCGTGAACTGGGCCTCGGTCGCCAACTGTTGCTGACGGGCGACCGCCAAAGCGTGGCCGACAGCCTGGCGCTGGAAGTGGGCATCAGCGACGTCGAAGCCCAGGCGTTGCCGGAGGACAAACTCAACCGCGTGCTGGGGGAAATCGGCAGCGGTTTCCGGCCGATGGTGGTGGGCGACGGGATCAACGATTCGTTGGCGCTCAAGGCGGGTGTGGTCGGTGTGGCGATGGGCGCGGGCGGGGCGGATATCGCCCTGGCGTCGGCGGACGTGGTGCTGATCGGCAGCGACCTGCGGCGCCTGGGTACCTGTGTGCGTTTGAGTCGCCAGTGCCGGCACACGCTGCAGGTCAATGTGATCATCGGCCTGGGCTGGACGCTGGCGATCGTGGTGTTCGCCGCATTCGGCTGGTTGGGCGCGGCGGGAGCGATGATTGCGGCGGTGCTGCACAACCTCAGTACGCTGCTGGTGCTGGGCAATGCGGGGCGTCTGTTGCGGTTCCAGGAGCCGCTATTGAAACTCGAGGAATAAATTTTTCAGTCGCGCTGTAACGCCATGGGGGGACCTCACTCTAGTGCTATGTCGAGACTGAACAATCCGTTCAGACCGGCTCCACTACCGATCATGAGGAATACACAATGAACATCAAATCCGCTGCTGCTGGTGCCGCCCTCGCTATCGCCGCTGCCGGCATGTTTGCCGGTGTTGCCACCCAGGTACAGGCAGCAGACGCCCAGGTCCATTGCTATGGCGTCAACGCTTGCAAAGGCCAGAATGACTGCAAAACCAAAGACCACGCCTGCAAAGGCATGGGTTCTTGCAAAGGCCAGGGCTTCCTGTCGATGAGCAAGGCGATGTGCGACCAGAAGGGCGGCAAAGTCGGCGAGTAACCGACAACCGAGTGCAACCGCAGCGGGCCCCCCGCCGCTGCGGACACTTTCCCCAGGAGTGTTTTTATGTCCGCTTCCCTTCCGAGTCTGGGTTACGGCCTGGGTTTACGCAGCGAGTACTACCAGCAGATCCTTGAACAATCGCCGGCCGTGGATTGGTTCGAAGTGATCTCCGAGAATTATCTGGTGCAGGGCGGCAAGGCCTTGTACTACCTGGACGCAATAGCCGAGCGTTATCCCCTGGTGATGCATGGTGTTTCCCTGTCCATCGGCGGGCCCCATGCCCTCGATATCGATTACCTGAAGCAACTCAAGCAGCTCTCCGAGCGCATCCACCCGTCGTGGGTTTCCGACCACTTGTGCTGGAGCCGCGGCAACGCGCACCAGTTGCATGATCTGCTGCCGCTGCCTTACACCGAAGAAAGCCTGTACCACGTCGCCGGTCGCGTGCGGCAAGTGCAGGATGTGTTGCAGCGTCCCTTCGTGCTGGAAAACGTCTCCAGCTATGTGCGCTCCAAGGCGGATGAGTTTACCGAGTGGGAATTTCTCAACGCCCTGACCCATCTCACCGGCTGCCAGCTGTTGCTGGACGTGAACAATGTGTACGTCAGCTCACGCAACCACGGCTTCGATGCCTGGACGTTTATCCGCAACCTGCCGCCCGAAAGCATCCGCCAACTGCACTTGGCCGGGCACATGGACTACGGCGACTACGTGATCGACACGCACGACCATCCGGTATGCGATCCGGTGTGGGCGCTGTATCAGCAGACCCTGGAGCATCTTGGGCCGGTCTCGACCTTGCTGGAGCGCGATGACCATTTCCCGCCGTTCCAGGAACTGCTCGACGAGCTGAGCAAAGCCCGCGAACTGGGCGCGAGCGCATTGGACAGGAGAGCGTTATGCGCCTGATCGATTGGCAATTGGCGTTTGAGCAGCATTTGCTGGCCGAGACGTCCACTGCCAGCAACAGCTTCAGCGCCACCTTGATTGGCGGTCCGACCCTGGATGTCGAGACGGGGCTGGCGATTTACCACAACGCCTATCACGCCCGGTTGCAGGAAGTGCTGCGCGATGACTTCAGCGCCGTCTGGTATTGGCTGGGGGATGAGGAGTTTGCGCAGCTGGGTTCGGCCTATATCCGGCGTTACCCCTCGGCCCATTACAGCCTGCGTTGGTTTGGCGAGCGTTTACCCGGGTTTATCGTCGAGCATTACGCCGGGCAAGGTTTGGCGTTGGCCGAATTGGCGCGGCTGGAATGGGCCTTCACCCTGGCCTTTGATGCACCGCAAGGCGAGCCGTTGACCCTGCAAGACATGGCAACGCTGCCGCCTGAAGACTGGCCCGGGTTGCACGTGCAGCTCGCACCTTCGGTGCAGCAGGTGACGTGTGACTTCAACAGTCTGGGCATCTGGCGCGCCAGCAAGGGTGAATGGGACTTTCCCGGCAGCGAGGCCCTGCCGTTGGCGCAGGTCTGCCTGGTCTGGCGGCATCAGAATGTTTGCCAGTACCGCAGCCTGGAAGCGGCTGAAGCCAGCGCGCTGACTGGCATGGTCACCCGTGGCTGGAGTTTTTCCGAACTGTGTGCCGAGTTGGCAGTCACTTACCAGGAGGGCGCGCCATTGCAAGCGGTTACCTGGCTGAAACAGTGGGTCCAGGAGGGTTTGCTCCAGCGGCGGGCACCATAGAAAAGGGCTATTGTTTCGATAGCCTGCTAATTTTTCCGTGGATGGTCTACCCTCATTTCAGACGTCTGAAACAAGGGGGGACTACTCATGCTCGCGCAACTTCCACCGGCCTTACAGAATCTTCAGCTACCGCTGCGTCTTCGACTCTGGGACGGCCATGAATTCAACCTGGGCCCGGATCCCAGTGTCACCATTGTGGTCAAGGACCCCATGATGGTTTCAAAGCTTAGCCATCCGACGCTCGATTCTCTGGGCGAAGCCTTCGTCGAGGGCAAACTGGAGCTGGAAGGCTCCATTTCCGAAGTGATCAGGGTGGTTGACGAGTTGAGTCATGCCCTGGTGAATGACGACGAGGACACTCGTCCAGTACGCTCGATCCACGACAAGGCCACCGACGCAGCCGCTATTTCCTACCATTACGACTTGTCCAACGAGTTCTACCAGCTGTGGCTGGACCGCGACATGGCCTATTCCTGCGGGTATTTCGAGACCGGCAGTGAATCCCTCGATCAAGCCCAACAAGACAAATTCCGCCACCTGTGCCGCAAATTGCGGCTGCAGCCGGGGGAGTATCTGCTCGACGTGGGCTGCGGTTGGGGTGGGCTGGCACGCTATGCCGCGCGGGAATTCGGGGTCAAGGTGTTCGGCATTACCCTGAGCAAGGAACAACTGGAACTGGCCCAGGAAAGGGTGAAAGCCGAAGGCCTGGAAGATCAGGTTGAGTTGACGCTGCTCGACTACCGCGACTTGCCCCAGGATGGCCGGTTCGACAAGGTGGTGAGCGTGGGCATGTTTGAACACGTTGGCCACGCCAACCTGGCGGAGTACTGCAAGATTCTTTACGGCGCGGTGCGTGAGGGCGGCCTGGTGATGAACCATGGCATTACCGCCAAGCACACCGATGGCCGGCCAGTGGGCCGTGGCGCCGGGGACTTTATCGAGCGCTATGTGTTTCCCAATGGCGAGCTGCCGCACCTGGCAATGATGACCGCCGAGATCAGCGAAGTCGGGCTGGAAGTGGTCGACGTGGAAAGCCTGCGCCTGCATTACGCGCGCACCCTGGACCACTGGAGCGAGCGCCTGGAAGACAACCTGGAGGCGGCGGGCAGGATGGTGCCGGAGCAGGCCTTGCGCATCTGGCGCCTGTACCTGGCCGGCTGTGCGTATGCATTTGCCCGTGGCTGGATCAACCTGCACCAGATTCTGGCGGTGAAACCCCATGCCGATGGTAGCCATGAGCTGCCTTGGACGCGGGATGACCTGTACCAGTAAGCAATGGTACCGGTGATCTAAATGTGGGAGCGGGCTTGCTCGCGAAGGCGTTGTATCAGAAACACATTCAGTGACTGACACTCCGCTTTCGCGAGCAAGCCCGCTCCCACATTTGGTTCGGTGCAAGCCATTACAAAATGGGGGAAATAAGCCGCGCGATTCGCATGCCCAGCTGTTGCAGGCGGTGGGTCTGGCGGCTTTCTTCCTGGCTGATTTCATGGGCCTGGGCGAAGTCATCCAACAGCATGTGCTCTACCTGGCTGGCGAAGGTCTCATCCACGGTCAGCAACATCACTTCGAAATTCAGCCGGAATGAACGGTTATCCAGGTTCGCACTGCCGATGGCGCTGATCTCACTGTCTACCAACACCACCTTCTGATGCAGGAACCCCGGCGTGTAGCGGAATACCCGCACCCCGGCGCGCACGGCTTCAATCGCGTACAGGCTGGAAGCGGCGTAGACGATGCGATGATCCGGCCGTGACGGCAGCAGCAGGCGCACGTCGACGCCGCGCAGTACCGCCAACCTCAATGCCGCAAACACCGCCTCGTCGGGAATGAAATACGGGCTGGTGATCCACACCCGCTCGGTCGCGGCATGAATCGCCTCGACGAAAAACAGCGAGCAGGTTTCGTAGGGATCCGCCGGGCCGCTGGCGAGTAGTTGGCAGAGTACGCCGTCATCCGGGTAGGTATCCGGCAGCAACAGCGGCGGCAACTCCCGCGCGGCCCAGAACCAGTCCTCGGCAAAGGATTCCTGCAGGCACGCCACCACCGGGCCGCTGACCTGCACGTGGGTATCGCGCCATGGCGCCAGGGGCGGCTTTTTACCCAGGTATTCATCGCCGACGTTATGCCCGCCGACAAACCCGGTAATCCCGTCGACCACCACGATCTTGCGGTGGTTGCGGAAGTTGACCTGGAAGCGGTTGAGCCAGCCACTGCGGGTGGCGAATGCCTTGACCTGCACTCCGGCGTCCCGCAGTGACTGCACATAACGATGGGGCAGGGCGTGGCTGCCGATACGGTCATACAGGACGAAAATGGAGACGCCTTCGGCGGCCTTTTCCTTGAGCAAGGTGTGCAGTTGGCGGCCGAGCTCGTCGTCATGAATGATGAAGAACTGGAACAGCACGGCGGTTTTTGCCGAGCGGATCGCCTCGAAAATCGCGCTGAAGGTGGCCTCGCCATTGATCAACAAGCGCACCTGGTTGTTCGCCAGGCACGGCATGCGCCCCAGCTTCGGCATGGCCCGCAGCGAGGCGTAGGCGTGGGAATTACGCGCGGCCAGTGCCTCTTCGACCCATGGGCGCCAGTTCAGCTCGGTGATCGCCTTGTGCATTTCCTGGTTGGCCTGGCGACGCGCCTGAATGTAGGCGTCGAAGGTGCTGCGGCCAAAGATCAGGTAGGGAATCAGCGTCAGGTAAGGGATGAACATCAGCGACAACGCCCAGGCAATCGAGCCTTGGGCGGTCCTGACGGTCAGCACCGCATGGATGGCAGCGAGGGAGCCCAGAAAATGCAGGGTGGCAATGAAATAGGCGAGCAGGTGCGGGCCAAAGAAATCCATGGACAACGGTACTCCTGACGAACAAGTGCCTAACAGACCATGTTCGGCCACGAATGTCGCTATTTTATTTGCTGTGCAACACTGGCGCTTTTGCGGCGTCTAACGCCGACAATTGCCCAGGAGTTACCCGATGAATGCTCGTCTGCTTGGTTTGGCCATGGTTGTTGGTTTAACGCTGCCCGTGGCGGCGCAAGCGCAGATGCTGGCGCCGGGCTTGTGGGAGTTGACCACCAGCAATATGAAGGTCGATAACCAGGACCTGCCGGACTTGTCGCTGATCCTCGGTCAGCTCAAGCAACAGATGACCCCGGAACAACGCGCCATGCTTGAGAAGCAAGGCATCACCATGGCCGGCAAAGGCGTGCAGGTGTGCCTGACCCCGGCCCAGGTGGCGTCCGATTCCATCCCGCTGACGGACCCGCAATCGGGTTGCAAACAGCAAGTGACGGACAAGACCGGCAACCAGTGGAAGTTCCGCTTCAGCTGCCCGAAAGCCCAGGGCACTGGCGTGGCGACGTTCCAGAGCCAACAGGAATTCACCACCACGGTGAACGGCACCTTCAACGCTACCGGCATTCAGCAGAAGGGCAGCCTGGACACTCACGCGCAGTGGTTGGGCAACGACTGCGGCACCGTCAAACCGCGCGCTTAACCTAAGATAAACCCCCGATCAAAATGTGGGAGCGGGCTTGCTCGCGAATGCGGTGGATCAGTTAATACATGTGGCGACTGACCTACCGCATTCGCGAGCAAGCCCGCTCCCACATTTGATTAGATTGCCAGTGCCTGATTCCCTTCAGCGCTGGAAGTGCAGCGGCAACCCTTGGCAACTGTCGTGCACGCGCCCGTCGTGCCAGGCCAGGTGACCGGAGACCAGGGTGGTGCTGACGCTGTGCCGGAAGCTGCGCTCGGCGAAGGGCGTCCAGCCGCAACGGGCCATAATCGGCTGGCTGCTGACGGGCTTGCCTTGGGGTTCGGGTTTTATCAACACCAGGTCGGCCCAATAGCCTTCCCGCAGATAGCCACGGTCGGGGATCGCAAACAGGTCCGCGACGCGATGGCTGGTCTTCGCCACCAGGGTGGTCAGCGGCAGCAAGCCGTCGGCTACCAGTTCCAGGAGCGCCGGCAGGGCGTGTTGCACCAACGGCAAGCCTGACGGCGCTTCACGATACGGCAGCTGTTTTTGCGCCCAGGTGTGCGGCGCGTGATCACTGCCAATCACATCCAGACGATCACTCAACAATGCCAGGCGCAGGGCGTTGCGGTCAGCGCGTGTCTTGATGGCCGGGTTGCATTTGATCTGGTGGCCGAGGCGCGCGTAGTCGCGGTCATCGAACAAGAGGTGATGCAGGCAGACTTCCGCCGTGATGCGTTTTTCCGCCAGGGGTTTGTCTTCGAACAGCACCAACTCCCGGGCGCTGGTGATGTGCAACACATGCAGGCGCGTGCCATGCCGCCTGGCCAGTTCCACCGCCAAAGACGACGAGCGATAACAGGCTTCGGCATCGCGAATCAGCGGGTGAGCCACGGCAGGAATGTGCTCGCCGAAGCGCTCGCGCATCCGTTGCTCGCTGGCGTGGATGCTGGGCGTGTGCTCGCAGTGGGCCAGGAGAATGGTCGGCACCTCGGCGAACAGGCGCTCGAGAATCTTCGGATCGTCCACGAGCATATTGCCGGTGGAGGCGCCCATGAAGACTTTGACGCCAGCCACCTCGCGCGGATCCAGCGCGGCCACGGTGTCGAGGTTGTCGTTGCTCACCCCGAAATGAAAGCCGTAGTTGGCCACCGAATGCAGCGCCGCGCGGCGCTTCTTGTCGGCCAGGGCTTCCAGGTTCAACGTCGCCGGGTTGGTGTTGGGCATGTCCATGAAACTGGTGATGCCACCGGCCACCGCTGCACGGGACTCGCTGTAGAAGCTGCCCTTGTCCGGCGCGCCGGGTTCACGGAAGTGCACCTGGTCGTCGATCATGCCGGGCAACAGCCACTGGCCTTGGGCGTCGATTTCCAGGGTGGCATTGGCGTTGTCGATGCTGCTGGCGATCTTCTCGATGCGGCCATTGGCGACCAGCAGGTCAGCCTCGAATTCCTGGCCTTCATTCACCAGGCGGGCATTGCGGATCAGCAGGCGGCTCATGGTCAGAACTCGTTTTGCAGGGCTTTGTAACCCAGTACCAGGTCGACGTTGGTGCGCGCCACGTCTTCGGAAAACTCCGAGGCGCTGACACTCACCGGCGGGAACTGGGACAGGTCGGTATTGGGGCCGATGCGGGTGGTGGAGGGTACGTAGAACGCGGCGGGCAAATCGCGACCGTCCACCACCGAGTTGTGGCGCACCACGCAACCGTCACCCACGATGCAGTTGAACAGCACGCTGTTGAAGCCGATAAACACCCGGTCGCCGACAGTGCACGGGCCATGAACGATGGAGCGGTGGGCGATGGAGGTGAACTCGCCGATGGTCACGGCGGCGCCGGATTTGGAGTGGATCACCACGCCGTCCTGGATATTTGAATTGGCGCCGATGGTGATCGGGTCCATGTCGCCGTTGGCGTCGACTTCGTCGGCGCGGATCACCGCGTAAGGGCCGACAAACACGTTTTCGCCGATGATCACCTTGCCGCAGATGATTGCGGTTTTGTCGACGTAGGCCGATTCGGCAATCACGGGCAGATCGCCGGAAGGGTTCTTGCGGATCATGGGGCAGGCTCCTGGAGGGGCGCGGTAAGGATGTGTACGTGGCGGCCGTCGATGGCGTTGTAGAAACAGGTGGGGCGCCCGGTGTGGCAGGCCGGGCCTTGCTGATCGACGATCAGCAACACGGCGTCGCCGTCGCAATCCAGGCGCGCCTCCACCAGCAATTGCCAGTGGCCGGAGGTTTCGCCTTTGCGCCACAACTGCTGGCGCGAGCGGGACCAGTAGCAGACCTGCCCGGTGGCCAGGGTTTCTTCGAGGGCCGGGCGGTTCATCCAGGCCAGCATCAACACCTCGCCGCTGCCGTGTTGCTGGGCGATGGCGGCGATCAGGCCATCGCTGTTCCACGGCAGGGCGTCGAGCACGCGGTCGAGTGGAAAGCGGCTGCCGATGGCGGCCTTTTCCAGGTCGAGCATGCTCAGCTTCATGGCTTGCTCAGGGCCGCGCACAGGGTGTTGAGGTTGTATTCGAACAGGCCGGTAAAGGTGCTGGCCGGGCCTTCCGCAGCCAAGGCGTCGGAGTACAGCGTGCCACCGATTTGCGCGCCACTTTCGTCCGCGATCTGCTTGAGCAGGCGCGAGTCCTTGATGTTTTCCATGAACACGGCCTTGACCTTGTCCTTGCGGATCTGGGTGATCAGCGTGGCGACTTCGGCAGCGGACGGTTCACGTTCGGTGGACAAACCTTGAGGCGACAGGAACTCGATACCGTAAGCCTGGCCCAGGTAGCCAAAGGCATCATGGGAAGTCACGATGCGACGGTTGCCCGGTGGCAGGGCGCCGAACTTGGCTTTGGCTTCAGCCAGCAGGCGGTAGATTTCTTTCAGGTACACCTGGCTGTTGTGCTCGTAGTCCGCCTTGTTGGCCGGGTCGGCAGCGATCAACGCCTTGGTGATGTTGTTCACGTAGATCACGGTGTTGGCCAGGTTGTGCCAGGCGTGTGGGTCGGGAATGGTCTCGCCGTCTTCTTCCATGGTGTGGGACAGCACGCCTTTACTGGCGGTGACCACCGTCGCCTTGGTCTCGGTGCTGGTGACCAGGCGATCCAGCCAAGGCTCGAAGCCCAGGCCGTTCTTGATGATGACCTTGGCCTTGAGCAGGGCCTTTGCATCGTCTGGCGTCGGTTCGTAGGTGTGGGCGTCGGCGTCGGGGCCGACCATGTTGCTGATCTGGATATGATCGCCACCGACCTGATGGGTCATGTCGTCAAGAATACTGAAGCTGGTAACCACCTGAAGCTTGTCGGCAGCCTGGGCCGTCGCGAACGACAGCGGCAGCAACACACTGAACAGAACGAGTAGAGCGCGCATCGGGAAACACCTCATTGGGATGTAAGCAAAGGCGGGCGGCGCAACAAGCCGTGCACCGGACCGAAGACCACGGACAGCAAGTACAAGCCGCCAGCCACCAGCACAATCGCCGGGCCGCTGGGCAGCGAGTAGTAGAACGACAGCAACAAGCCAAGCCACACCGACAGGCATCCCAGCACCGCCGATATGGCGATCAACACCGGCAGGCGCCGGCTCCAGAAACGTGAAGCAATCGCCGGCAACATCATCAACCCGACCACCATCAAGGCGCCGATGGCCTGGAAGCCGATCACCAGGTTCAGCACCACCAGCGTCAGGAACAGGCCGTGAGCCAACGGGCCGAGGCGGCTGACGGTTTGCAGGAACAGCGGGTCGAGGGTGTCCAGCAGCAGCGGTTTGTAGATCACCACCATGGCGATCAGGCTGAAGCCGGAGACCCAGAGCATGCCGGTGAGGGTCGGGCCGTCGACCGCCAGGGCCGAGCCGAACAGCAGGTGCAGCAGGTCCAGGCGCTTGCCGGCGAGGCCAAGAATCAGCACGCCGCTGGCCAGGGAGATTGGGTAGATAGCGGCGAGGCTCGCGTCTTCCTTCAGCCCGGTGCGACGGGTGATCCACGCGGCGAGGCCGGCCATGCTCAGGCCGGCGCCCAGGCCACCGATGGTCAGTGCGGGCAAACTCAGGCCGGCGAACCAGAAGCCCAGGGCGGCGCCCGGCAGGATGCCGTGGGACACCGCGTCACCAATCAGGCTCATGCGACGCAGGATCAGGAACACCCCCAGCGGTGCCGTGCTGCACGCCAATACCAGCCCGCCGACAAGCGCGCGGCGCATGAAAACGAAGTCGAGAAACGGCATCCACAGGTGAACGGCGAAGTGCATCAGGCCACCTGCATGTGTGGCTGGGGGCGGATCAGTTCTTTGCTTGAGCCGAACACACAACCGCTGCTTTTGATCTGCACCACTTGCTGGGTGTGCTGGCGGACGGAGCCCAGGTCATGGCACACCACGACCACGGTGCGGCCTTCGTCGTGCCAGGCGTGGATGTGTTTCCAGCACAGCGCTTGGCCGTCTTCGTCGAGGGCGGCGTGGGGTTCGTCCAGCAGCAATATCGGTGACTCGGCCAAACTCATGCGGGCGAGCAGGGCGCGTTGCAGTTCGCCGCCCGACAAGGCCATCAGCGGCCGATGCTCCAGGCCACTGAGGCACCAGTCTTCGAGCACGGCGTTCAGGCGTTCGGTGCGTTGTTGCGGGGTTTGCTTGCTGCCCCAGAAGCCCGCGGCCACCAACTCTTGCAGGCTGATGGGGAACTGGCGGTCGAGGTTCTGTTGCTGGGGCAGGAACGACAGGCCACCCCGGCGTGGAACATCAATCGTCACTTTCCCGGCCAATGGCTTTTGCAAGCCGGCGATGACTTTCAGCAGGCTGCTTTTGCCGGTGCCGTTGGCGCCGATGATGCCGGTGAGGCTGCCTTTTTCCAGGGTGAAGTCGACAGCGGGCGTCAGTGGTTGGCCGGGAGCGCCCCAGCGCAGGGCGGTGCAGGTGATCATTCGGTAGGTCTCGTCCAGCGGCTTTCAGCCACGGCATCGTGCGCGTGCAGGCTTTCGGCGTGGATCACTTTCAAGTGGAAGGCAATGACCGCATCCGAGCGTTTCAAGGCGAGGTTCAGGCGGCGGGCGGCGTCTTCGCAGAACATCAGGTTCTGCCCGTTGGCCAGGGCGAAGGCTTGTTCGTCCGCGCGCTTTACGGCGGTTTGTACGGCGGTGCCAAGGGCTGCTTCGGTTTCGTCGATCAGTTGCGTCAGCGGCAGGGTTGGCTGGTCGCCTTGAAGGCGGATCTTTAACAGCGCGCTGCTGCGCTGGCTGTGGGGCGTGGCGACGATGCCGTTCGCGCTGCCCAGCCAGGTCAGCACGTCCTCGTGTTGCAACGGGGTGTTGCCGAAGTCTTCGATAAATTGCTGCTGAATCAATTGCCTGGCGAGGGCAGCCGAGCACGGGCAGGTTGAAGAGTAAGTAACGTCAATTTTTAGTTCCACGTGGAACATCTGGTTTTCCAGACGGGCTTCGATGCTCACCGGGTAGCTTTTCCAGCCGGCCAGCGGGCTGACCAAAGCGGGGCGCTTCAGCAGCAGATCCGCATGAATCCGCAGGTAGGCATTTGTGGATAAACCTTCATGACTGTCGAGAAAACGTTGCAATACACTGCGCAGCAGTGCTGGCGTAAGCGGCTGCTGTTCAAGCATCTCCAGCGCCAGATAAAGCCGAGACATATGAATGCCACGCGCTTCGCCGTCGTCCAGGCTGACGCCTGCATCGGCCTTGGCGCTGAGGCGCTGGCCGTCGATCTGAATGGGCAGGGCAATGCCGCACATGCCCACCCAATCCAGCGGCAAGGCTTGGCGTGAAGCCTGCGCGGCGATATCGGGCAGAGTCAGCGCGTTCATGAGCAGTCCATCGTTGGAAATAAAAAGACATGTTATATTATTACAATTGAATCGACGAAAGTTTTTCTGCTCTGTCTTTTATTCAGTCATGTCGAGTACGGACGCTCCTTTATTTGCGGTGTAAGTCATGCACAGACGTCAACTCCTCAACCTGCTGCTGGCCAGCGCGGTGTTCACCCTGCCCTTTGGTGTATCTGCCGCGCAGATCCGCAAAGCACGGCTGTGGCGCTCGGATAACAAGCTGCGGCTGGTGCTGGATCTCAGCGGCCCGGTGCAATACAAGACCTTCACCCTGACCGCGCCGGAGCGGTTGATCATTGATTTGAGCGGCGCGAAGTTGACCGGGGATTTCAGCCAACTGGCCCTGACCAACAGCGGCATTACCTCGATTCGCTCGGGGCACTTTGGCCAGGGTGATACGCGGATCGTGCTGGACTTGAAGGCGCCGATGCAGCTCAACAGCTTTCTGCTGCCGCCCCAGGATGGCCAAGGTCATCGCCTGGTGCTGGACCTGACCAGCGCCACCCGTGTACCTCAGCAAATCGCCGCGGCACCGGCGCCCCTGGCACCGCCGGTGGACAAGGCGCATCCGAAGCGCGACATCATCGTGGTGGTCGACCCCGGCCATGGCGGTAAAGACCCGGGCGCCATCGGCTCGAAGGGCCAGCGCGAAAAAGACGTGGTGCTGTCCATCGCCCAATTGCTGGCCAAGCGCTTGAAGCGTGAGAAGGGCTTCGATGTGAAGCTGGTGCGCAACGACGACTTCTTCGTGCCGCTGCGTAAACGCGTGGACATCGCCCGTCAGCACAAGGCCGACATGTTTATCTCGGTGCACGCCGATGCGGCGCCACGGCTCACGGCGTCAGGCGCTTCTGTCTATGCGTTGTCTGAAGGCGGTGCGACGTCCGCCACCGCGCGGTTCATGGCACAGCGGGAGAACGGCGCCGACCTGCTGGGCGCCACCACCTTGCTCAACCTCAAGGACAAAGACCCGATGCTCGCCGGCGTCATTCTCGACATGTCGATGAACGCCACCATCGCCTCCAGCCTGCAACTGGGCAGTTCGGTGCTGGGCAGCCTGCAAAGCATCACCTCGCTGCATCAAAAACGCGTGGAACAGGCCGGCTTTGCGGTACTCAAGTCGCCCGATGTGCCGTCGATCCTGGTGGAAACCGGATTTATCTCCAACACCCAGGACGCCCAGCGGCTGGTCACCGCGCGCCATCAACAGGCGGTGGCAGACGGTTTATTTGAAGGGTTGAAAAACTACTTCCAGAAGAACCCGCCAATGAACAGCTACATGGCGTGGGTTCAGGAACAGAAGAATGGCCAGGTCTAACAGCCGGTAATCCGGCTGCAGGTGAATGTGGCGCTGGCACCACCGGAACTGGAAAACCGGTTGATGGTGGTCCAGCCCACTCGCCGTGTGTAGCCCACCCACGCCTCACCATCGGATGCCAACCCGGTAAAGAACGTCAGCTGTCCGTAGCGGCTGTTGGTCTGTGCCCAGTAGCGTTTGCCGATCACCTCGAAACCCCGCAAATACGTGGTGCTGCCCGCCGTCGCGACGCTGTAGGCATTGCCCTGCGCGTCGACGCACGCCAGCAGGTTGGCGCTGCGGGTGCAGTTGGCCAACAGGCTGGGAACCTGGGCATTGGCCTGACTCGCCACCATCAGCAACACAGCGCACAACAGGTATTTCATAGAGGCTCTCGGGGCGTTATTCGGCTGCCAGCATTGCGCCCTTCGTCGTCACGAGCAAGGGGGATTGGCTTATTTGCATTGTTATACTATAACATTAAAAAACAGCCTGACCCGTGAACCACCTCCAATGACCGAACAAGACCTTCTCGCCCAACCCTCCGCCGACTACATGAATGAAGCTCAGCAAGGTTTCTTCCGCGAGCTGTTGCTGGCCCAGCGCAATGAGCTGCAAGTGCGCATCGACGCTGAATTCATGGTGCTGCGCGAACAGGAACCCAACAGCGATCCGGCCGATGTGGGCAGTGCTGAAGAACAGCGCCAATGGCAACTGCGCCTGCTGGAGCGCGAAAAGAAGCTGTTGGACAAAATCGACGAAGCCCTGGAACACCTGGCCCGCGGCGAATACGGCTGGTGCCGTGAAACCGGTGAGCCCATCGGCCTCAAGCGCCTGCTGCTGCGCCCCACGGCCACCCTGTGTATCGAAGCCAAAGAACGTGAAGAGCTGCGCGAACGCCATCAACGGGCGATTTGACCGGCCAACCCTGATGAGGAATACCTGATGCCCAATCGTCTCCCCGTTACTGTGCTGTCCGGATTCCTCGGCGCCGGTAAAAGCACGCTGCTCAACTACGTCCTGCGCAACCGCGAAAACCTGCGGGTGGCGGTGATCGTCAACGACATGAGCGAAATCAACATCGATGGCAGTGAGGTTCAGCGCGACGTCACTCTCAATCGCTCCGAAGAAAAACTGGTGGAGATGAGCAACGGCTGCATCTGCTGCACCTTGCGCGAAGATTTGCTGGAGGAAGTCGGAAAGCTCGCCAAGGAAGGTCGGTTCGATTACCTGCTGATTGAATCCACCGGTATCTCCGAGCCGTTGCCGGTGGCGGAAACCTTCACCTTTCGCGATGAAGAAGGCCAGAGCCTGGCAGATATCGCTCGGCTCGACACCATGGTCACCGTGGTCGACGGCATGAACTTTTTGCTCGACTACCAGGCTGCCGAAAGCCTGGCGTCGCGGGGCGAAACCCTGGGTGAAGAAGACGAACGCTCGATCACCGACCTGCTGATCGAGCAGATTGAATTCGCCGACGTGATCCTCATCAGCAAGATCGACCTGATCAGCAGCCGCGAGCGCGAGGAGTTGATGGCGATCCTGGAGCGGCTGAATGCTCAGGCGGAAATCATCCCGATGGTCATGGGCGAAGTGCCGCTGGCGAAGATCCTCAACACCGGTCGTTTCGACTTCGAACGCGCGTCCCAGGCGCCGGGCTGGTTGCAGGAATTGCGGGGCGAGCATGTGCCGGAAACCGAGGAATACGGCATCGCCTCCACCGCGTATCGCGCCCGCCGCCCATTTCATCCGCAGCGGTTTTTCGACTTTATCGACCGGCCTTGGGTGAATGGAAAACTGCTGCGCTCCAAGGGCTTTTTCTGGCTGGCCAGTAAACATCAGGACGCCGGCAGTTGGTCCCAGGCCGGCGGCCTGATGCGCCATGGTTTCGCCGGGCGCTGGTGGCGTTTTGTGCCGAAAACCCAGTGGCCGCAGGACGAGGAAGGTGTCGCCGCGATCATGAACAATTGGCAGCCGAGTACCGGCGATTGCCGCCAGGAACTGGTGTTTATCGGCCAGAACATCGACTTCGCGCAGATGACCGCCGAACTGGATGCCTGCCTGCTCAACGATGATGAAATGGCCACAGGCGTCGAAGGCTGGCGCTTGTTGGCTGATCCCTTTGGCCCTTGGTTCGAAGAGGCTGCCTGATGCTGGCACCGACCCTGAAACTGCGCCCGGTGATTCGCCAGACTCATGGTGAAACCCCGGCCGTGCTCACCGATATCCTTGAAGATGGCGTGAATCTCGCGGTGTGGCAGCGTCAGTTGCCGCTGCACATCGCCGAGTTCGGCGCGTTGCTGGTGGCGCTCAATGAGCCGTTGGCCGAGTCGCTGGTGGTTGAGTTGAACAGCGAAGACGCCGAGCCGAACCTGCAGGACTTTGCGTCAGGTAGCCGCGACCTTGAAGGTTACGAAGGCTTTATCGCCGATGTGTCGTGGCTGGTCAGCGCCTTTGCCTGTTTGCTGGGCGCCAAGCGCATCGGCGTGCGCCTGCGGCTGCTGGACAAGGCGATGTGCCCGCGTTTTCACGTGGACCATGTGCCGGTGCGGCTGATCACCACTTACGCCGGTATCGGCAGCCAGTGGTTGCGCGAAGGCGTGATGGAGCGGCGGCACCTGAGCCAGGCGAGCGCGGAGCCGGAAGCGCGCATTGAGCAAATCCACTGCGGTGAAGTGGCGTTGCTCAAGGGCGAAAAATGGCACGGCAACGAAGGCTTTGGCCTGATCCACCGCTCGCCGCAACTGCAAGCGGATGAGCGACGGTTGATCCTGACGCTGGATTGGTTGGCGTAACCGGGTAGGATCAAACCTCTCTACACGGTCTGAATGATGTCCACCATGCTGCAGAACATTCCCACCCACGTGATTGCCGGGCCCTTGGGCGCCGGCAAGACCAGCCTGATCAAGCACCTGCTGGCCCAGCGCCCGGCCAACGAGCGCTGGGCGGTGTTGATCAACGAGTTCGGGCAGATTGGCCTGGATGCCGCGTTGCTGACCCGCGATGACGACGGTATCGCCCTCGGGGAAGTGGCGGGTGGCTGCCTGTGTTGCGTCAACGGTGCGCCGTTCCAGGTAGGACTGGGCCGTTTGTTGCGTAAGGCCAAGCCGGACCGGCTGTTTATAGAGCCGTCCGGGTTGGGGCATCCGGCTCAACTGCTCAAGCAATTGCGGGAAGCGCCCTGGCAGCAGGTGCTGGCGGTGCAGCCGTGCGTGTTGGTACTGGATGCCCAGACGTTGGCGGCGGGCAAGCCATTACCTGATGCCCAACGTGAAGCATTGGCCAGCGCCGGACTGTTGGTATTGAACAAGAATGAAGCCCTGAGTGATGCGCAGCGCCTGGTGATTCAAGGGCAATTGCCTGACCGGCCGATCTATTGGACTCAGCAGGCGCAACTATCCCTGGCGCAATTGCCGGGTTTGAGCGCTCAAGCCGCAGCGGCTGTGGATAACTTCGAAGTGCCCAAAGGCGTGGGGCAAATGCCGGCCATCTGGACGGATCCGTCGGCGCCGATTTGCCTGAGTCAGGGCCAGGAGGATGGCTGGAGTATTGGTTGGCGCTGGCATCCGAGCCAGCAATTCGACCGGCAGCGCTTGCAGCAATGGCTGGAGTCGCTGGGCTGGCGGCGGGCAAAACTGGTTATCCACAGCCTCGACGGTTGGATGTCGGCCAACGCTGTGGATAACGCCGAGCTGGCTTGGCAGCCTAGCGAATGGCGCCGGGATTCGCGTATCGAATTGATCTTCAGTGAAGCGCAGGACATTGCGCAGTTACAGCGTGGGTTAGCCGATTGCCGTCAGTGACGGGTCTTGCTGCTGCCATGCTCCTGGCGCCACTGGCTTAGCTCGATGATCTCGGCGCTGGGCAGTGGCGTCTTGATTTCGAACGGGTAGGGCGCCAGCTCGATTTGCGCGCTATGGGCGCCGAACTGGGTGATGGTCCCCGGGTGCCGCGTTTCGCCGGTCACGGTGAATTCAAAGTTGTAGATCCGCGCCAGACGCCGCCGACCGCTGGCATCCTTCACAAAACCGATACGCTTCAACGCCACGGCGCCATCGAGCAGCTCGATGTCGAGCTTGGCGCAATGCTGCTTGACCCGTTCCAGCGCCCGCTCGCGCAGGCCGTGGTTGTGCCACAGCCAGGCGGCACCGGTCGCCAGCAGCATCAGCACGAAGATATTTCCGAGGGTCAGCATTCGATGAACTCCAACAAAGTGTGGCCAGCTTAACTGCGTCTCCGGTCTGTCGTACAGGCCGCGTTTAGTCGCATACTGCGCAGCCAGAAATTCAACCGCTTTACGGAAATCCCCTGCATGAAACGTACGCCCCATCTGCTTGCGATCCAGTCTCATGTGGTCTTTGGCCACGCCGGAAACAGCGCCGCCGTGTTCCCCATGCAACGGATCGGGGTGAACGTGTGGCCGCTCAATACCGTGCAGTTCTCCAACCACACTCAGTATGGTCAGTGGGCGGGAGAAGTGTTGGCGCCGCAGCAAATTCCTGCGCTGGTGGAAGGCATCGCGGCGATTGGCGAGCTGGGCAACTGTGATGCAGTGCTGTCGGGCTACCTGGGCAGTGCGGCCCAGGGGCGGGCGATCCTCACCGGCGTGGCACGAATCAAGGCGATCAACCCCAAGGCCCTGTACCTGTGCGACCCGGTGATGGGCCATCCGGAGAAAGGCTGCATCGTGCCCCAGGAGGTCAGCGACTTTCTGCTGGACGAAGCGGCGGCGATGGCCGACTTCCTGTGCCCCAACCAGTTGGAGCTGGACAGCTTTGCCGGGCGCAAGCCGCAGTCGCTGTTCGATTGCCTGGGCATGGCCCGTGCGCTGCTGGCTCGTGGGCCGAAAGCGGTGTTGGTCAAGCACCTGGATTATCCCGGCAAGCTGCCGGACGCCTTCGAGATGCTACTGGTAACAGCCGAAGGCAGCTGGCACCTGCGCCGGCCGTTGCTGGCGTTCCCGCGTCAGCCGGTGGGCGTGGGTGACCTGACGTCGGGCCTGTTCCTGGCGCGGGTGTTGTTGGGCGACAGCCTGGTGGCGGCCTTTGAGTTCACCGCTGCAGCGGTGCACGAAGTGCTGCTGGAAACTCAGGCATGCGCCAGCTATGAGCTGGAACTGGTGCGCGCCCAGGACCGGATTGCCCATCCGCGGGTTCGCTTCGAGGCAACCCCCATAGGGCTTTAAGGCCCGTCGGCCTTGATTTCCTGATAGCGCTTTTCCAGCTCCTGGCGAATCTGCCGACGT
The DNA here is from genome assembly GCF_052682255.1 of Pseudomonas sp. 32A. Classification (NCBI taxonomy): domain Bacteria; kingdom Pseudomonadati; phylum Pseudomonadota; class Gammaproteobacteria; order Pseudomonadales; family Pseudomonadaceae; genus Pseudomonas; species Pseudomonas sp. 32A. Next base: position 2,964,152 of record NZ_JBQYLY010000001.1, read on the forward strand.
TGCTGGGCCTGTACAAACCGGCGCTTGTCTTCGCTGTTGTGTGGTTGCAGCGGTGGCACGGCGGCCGGTTTGCGCTGGTCATCCACCGCGACCATGGTGAAGAAGCAGCTATTGGTGTGGCGCACCGAACGCTCGCGGATGTTCTCGGTGACCACCTTGATCCCCACTTCCATCGACGTGTTGCCGGTGTAGTTGACCGAAGCCAGGAAGGTCACCAGCTCACCGACATGGATCGGCTCGCGAAAAATCACCTGGTCCACCGACAACGTCACCACATAGCGGCCGGCATAACGGCTGGCGCAGGCGTAGGCCACTTCGTCGAGGTATTTGAGCAGCGTGCCGCCGTGCACATTGCCTGAAAAGTTGGCCATGTCAGGGGTCATCAATACGGTCATCGACAGCTGGGCGTTTCCGGGTTCCATAGCACACTCACGGGTTGTAGGCATTGGGTGGGGAGGCACCTCTGCGGGTGCTGGAATCTTTGCAGAGCCATTCATAACGGGACGCTGGGCCCCGGCTTGCCGTCACGCCCGGGGCGATCTGTTTCCATATATTGCACCGGCTTTCTGTCGCAAGTCGCGGTGTTACCCTTCAAAAGCCCGCCTCAAGGGCAATTCTTACGATCAAGGCAGACTTTTCTTTCCGTTCATTGCGACCTTTCGGGGTGAATGCGTGGAAATGGGAAAAGCGCCAGTACCCTCAAGGAGCCCCTCGCCATGCACGCCATCAGCTTTATCCAGGACCTGGCCGTGATCATGCTGGTGGCCGGGGTGGTGACGATCCTGTTCCATCGGCTCAAGCAGCCGGTGGTGTTGGGGTATATCGTCGCCGGCTTCATTATCGGCCCACACACACCGCCTTTTGGCCTGATCCACGACGAAGACACGATCAAGACCCTGGCCGAGCTTGGGGTGATCTTCCTGATGTTCTGCCTGGGCCTGGAGTTCAGCCTGCGCAAGCTGTTCAAGGTCGGTGCCACGGCGTTTATCGCGGCGTTCCTCGAGATCATCCTGATGATCTGGATCGGCTACGAAATCGGCCGCTGGTTCGACTGGAACACCATGGACTCACTGTTCCTGGGCGCGATCCTGGCGATTTCCTCCACCACCATCATCGTCAAGGCCCTCAATGACCTGAAGATGAAAAACCAGCGCTTTGCCCAGCTGATTTTTGGCGTGCTGATCGTCGAAGACATCCTCGGCATCGGCATCATCGCTCTGCTGTCGAGCATCGCCGTCAGTGGCACGGTCAGCTCCGGCGAGGTGTTCTCCACCGTCGGCAAGCTCTCGTTGTTCATGATTGTCGCGCTGGTGATCGGGATCTTGCTGGTGCCACGCCTGCTGGAGTACGTGGCCAAATTCGAAAGCAACGAGATGCTGTTGATCACCGTGCTGGGCCTGTGTTTCGGCTTCTGCCTGCTGGTGGTCAAGCTGGAATACAGCATGGTGCTGGGGGCATTTTTGATCGGCGCAATCATGGCCGAATCCCGGCAGTTGTTGAAGATTGAACGCCTGATCGAACCGGTTCGCGACATGTTCAGTGCGATCTTCTTTGTTGCCATTGGCTTGATGATCGACCCGCAGATCCTCCTGCAATACGCCTGGCCGATCGCGGTGATTACCGTGGCCGTGGTGCTGGGCAAGATGTTGTCCTGCGGGCTGGGGGCGTTTATCGCGGGTAACGATGGCCGCACCTCGCTGCGGGTGGGGATGGGCCTGTCACAGATTGGCGAATTTTCATTCATCATCGCCGCGCTGGGGATGACGTTGCAGGTCACCAGCGATTTCCTGTATCCGGTGGCGGTGGCGGTGTCTGCGATCACCACGCTGCTTACCCCGTATCTGATTCGTGGCGCTGACCCGCTGTCGCTGAAGATAGCGGCTGTGATGCCCAAGCGCATGAGCCGGGTGTTCGGGATGTATGGCGAGTGGCTGCGCAGCATTCAGCCCCAGGGTGAGGGTGCGATGCTGGCGTCGATGATCCGCAAGATCATTTTGCAGGTGGGTGTGAATCTGGCGCTGGTGGTGGCGATCTTTTTTGCCGGCAGCTTTTTTGCGGCGCGCATTGGCGGTTATCTGGAAGGCTGGATCAGCGATCCGAGCTGGCAGAAAGCATTGATCTGGGGTGGCGCGCTGCTGCTGTCGCTGCCGTTCTTGATTGCGGCGTACCGCAAGCTCAAGGCGCTGTCGATGCTGCTGGCGGAGATGAGCGTGAAGCCGGAAATGGCGGGGCGCCACACTCAGCGCGTGCGCCGGGTGATCGCCGAGGTGATCCCGATTATTTCGCTGCTGGTGATTTTCCTGCTATTGGCAGCCTTGTCGGCCAGTATCCTGCCGACCAACAAGTTGCTGGTGCTGATCGCCGTGGTAGCGGCCGCCGTGGCCGCCGTGCTCTGGCGGTGGTTCATCCGCGTGCATACGCGGATGCAGGTCGCCTTGCTGGAGACCCTGGATAACCATAAGGACACATTGTAGGAGCGAGCTTGCTCGCGAAAAGCCTGAGAGCGCCGCGTCCCTCAGGAGGGCAGCGTTATCGTTGACGATTTTCGCGAGCAAGCTCGCTCCTACAGGGTGGTGCAGGGTTTCAGCTTTCCAGCCAGACGTCCCGCGCCCAGTGCCACACCGATTCCCAGGTCTCTTCGGTGACGAGTTCTTCTTCGCCGGACCACAGCACCACGGTGCCGTCTTCTTCGACGCAGTAGTAGTCGTCGCCGTCCTGGCAGATCGGGATTAATTCGCGCGGTACACCCAGATCCCAGGCGGTCGAGGCCACGTCAGGCAGGTAGGTGTGTGAGCCCGGGTCGGTGACTGTCACCGGCTCAAGGCTGCCATAGACCACATCGCTGACGGTCAGTAGAAACTCTTTGAAGACGAATGGAATATTGATGAAGAGTTCTTCTTCAATCTCCACCAGTTGGTCTTCGTCAGGCAGCTCCAGAGGAACCGGGACCGGTTCGTTGGCTTCACGCAATTGTTCGATAACTTCTTCCACGGCCGGGATCCTCTTGCTAGATGGCGCGGTTTATAGGGGCGTTTTATACAGTAGCTCGCTATAAGTGCAACCGTGAAATAGAAAACCCCGGACAAGTCCGGGGTTTTTGTTACAGCGCACTCGAAGCGTGCAGGGGTCAGCCGTTCTGGCGGATACCGGCGACCAGCCAAGGCTGGTTTTCGCCCTGTGGACGTTCCATGTTCCAGCTTTCGCTGAACACTTCGCCCTGGTCGAACCGCGAGGTCTTCGATACGCCGCTGAAGGTCAGGGTGGCGATGGTCTTGTCGGCGCGGTCATCCACACCTTCAAGCTGCACTTTCAGGTCTTCGATGTAGGTCGACTGGAAGCCGTCGCCCAAGTCAGCCCGTTCGCGCTTGAGGAACTCCAGCAATTGCGGGGTCACGAACTCGGCGATCTTGTCCATTTCGTTGGCGTCCCAGTGTTGCTGCAGCGCCTGAAAGTGGCCACGAGCGGCTTCGACGAAACGCTCTTCGTTGAACCAGGCTGGCGCATTGATCACCGGACGAGCGGCAGGTGCGGCCGAACCCCCAAAGATCGAACCCATGGCAGCAGGCTTCTGTTCGAACACTTCACGCTGCATCGGCGCGCCGGCTGGAGCCATGTGCTCCTGCTGCTTGCGACGACGGGCGGCGATAAAGCGGAAGATCAGGAAGGCGATGACCGCCATGATCAGGATGTCGAAGATCTGCATGCCCTGGAAGCCGCCGCCCATGAACATGGAGGCGAGCAGGCCACCGGCCGCGATACCGGCCAGAGGGCCCAACCAGCGCGAAGCACCGCCAGCCTTGGCAGCAGCGCCTGCGGCACCGGCAGCACCCGCGGTCGCAGCTGCGCCGCCCATGCCGCCGCCGGCAGGGGCCATTTGGCTGGTCTGGTGGCTCGGAGCCGAACCCATGGATTTGCCGCCACCGAAGCGCTTGGCGTTGGCGTCGAGGCTCATCGTCAGGCCGATGCACAACGCCATGGCGATGCTAAGAAAACGTTTCATAAAGGGAATTCCCATTTGTGGATTGCACGCGCGCCATGTTGCACAGGTGTGTTGGCAGTGGCCAGCGGCATAATGTTTCGGGCTTTTGCGTAGGGCCAATACCGAATCGTCTGTAGGACTTAGTACAGATATTGGCCCCACCGTTGCCAAATACAAGGGCGGGCCAACATCCTTCATGTTCCGCAGTTGTTTCAGATTGCTTCGAGCTTGGCGTAACCCATCATCAGCCACTTGCTGCCTTCGGCGAAGTTCACCTGCACCCGAGCCTGGGCACCGGAGCCTTCGAAGTTGAGGATCACGCCTTCGCCGAAGACCGCATGCTTGACGTGCTGGCCAAGGCTGAACGGCGTCTCGGGAATTTCAGAACCGGCAAACATGCTGCTGGAGTTCTGCTGCTGGCCGCCGCCGAACGGGCGACTGACGCTGTTGGACAGGCGCACTTCCTGAATCAGCCCTTTCGGCACTTCACGTACGAAGCGCGACACCTTGTTGTAGGTCTCACTGCCGTACAGGCGCCGGGTTTCGGCGTAGGTCATCACCAGGTTCTGCATCGCCCGGGTGATGCCCACATAGGCCAGGCGGCGTTCCTCTTCCAGGCGGCCGGGCTCTTCCAGGCTCATCTTGTGGGGGAACAGGCCTTCTTCCATGCCCACCAGGAACACGTACGGGAACTCCAGGCCCTTGGCGCTGTGCAAAGTCATCAGCTGGATGCTGTCTTCATGCTCGTCAGCCTGGGTGTCGCCCGCTTCCAGCGAAGCGTGGCCGAGGAATGCCGCCAGTGGCGTCAGGTCTTCGTCCTCTTCGTTGTTTTCGAACGCGCGGGCGGCGCTGACCAGTTCCTCAAGGTTTTCTACCCGGGCCTGGCCTTTCTCGCCTTTTTCCGCTTCGTGGTAGGCGATCAGGCCGGACTGCTCGATCACGGTCTGAGTCATCAGGTGCAGGGGCATGTCCATGCACTTGGCGGCCAGGTTCTCGATCAGCTCGACAAACACGCTCAAGGCACCGGCAGCACGGCCGGTCAGGCCCTTGTTGGCGATCAGCAGGCGCATGGCTTCCCACATCGACACATCGCTGTGGCGGGCATGGTCGCGAATCGCCTCGACGGTCTTCTCGCCGATGCCGCGGGCCGGGATATTGATCACCCGCTCCAACGCCGCATCGTTGCCGCGACCTTCCAGCAAGCGCAGGTAGGCCATGGCGTTCTTGATTTCAGCACGTTCGAAGAAGCGCTGGCCGCCATAGATACGGTACGGAATGCGCTCGCGCAGCAAGGCCTCTTCCAGCACCCGCGATTGGGCGTTGGAACGATAAAGAATCGCGATATCGCTGCGGGCCAGGCCGGTTTTCAGGGCGCTTTCGATGGTTTCCACCACGTAGCGCGCTTCATCGTGTTCGTTGAAGGCGGCGTACAGGTTGATCGCTTCGCCTTCGCCGCCGTCGGTCCACAACTCTTTGCCCAGGCGCCCGGTATTGTTGGCGATCAAGGCGTTGGCGGCCTTGAGAATCCCGGCTGTGGAGCGGTAGTTCTGCTCCAGGCGAATGGTTTCGGCGTCCGGGAAGTCGTCGCTGTACTGGTAGATGTTCTCGATTTTCGCGCCGCGCCAGCCGTAGATCGACTGATCGTCGTCGCCCACCACCATCAGGCTGTCGCCGCCCTTGGCCAGCAGGCGCAACCAGGCGTACTGCACGGCGTTGGTGTCCTGGAACTCGTCCACCAGGATGTGGCGGAAGCGCTTCTGGTAGTGCGCCAGCAGGCCCGGGTTGTCGCGCCACAGGTCGAGGGCGCGCAACAGCAATTCGGAGAAGTCGATGACGCCGGCGCGTTGGCAGGCCACTTCATAGGCTTCATAAATGCTGCGCATGGTGGCCAGGAACAGATCGCCGCTGGCCTGGATATGTTGCGGACGCAGGCCTTCATCTTTCTGGCCATTGATAAACCACTGGGCCTGACGGACCGGCCAGCGTTGTTCATCCAGGCCCAGCTCGCGGATCACCCGCTTGACCAGGCGTTGCTGGTCGTCGCTGTCGAGAATCTGGAAGGTCTGGCTCAGGCCGGCTTCCTGCCAATGAGCCCGCAGCAGGCGGTGCGCCAGGCCGTGGAAGGTGCCCACCCACATACCGGCCGGGCTGATGCCCATCAACTGCTCGATGCGATGACGCATCTCGGCAGCGGCCTTGTTGGTGAAGGTCACTGACAGGATGGAGTGAGGTGAGGCGTTCTCGACCTGGATCAACCAGGCGATACGGTGCACCAGCACTCGGGTTTTACCGGAGCCAGCACCGGCCAGGACCAACTGACGGCCAACGGGGGCAGCTACGGCCTGGCGTTGGGCATCGTTGAGGGAGTTCAGCAAAAGGGAGAGATCATCGCGCATCGGCGCATTCTAGGGTGCCCGGGGGAGTCGGGCAAATCCCAATGCCGGATGGTCGCGGGAAAACTTCAGGGCCTGCACTGGATAAGGCAACAATCTATTCACGGTGATGACCGGTCGGTCATTGGCCGCAGCCCGCGCCCTGTCTCACTCAAGCTGTCTGGCTCCAAGGTTTGCGCCTGATTGTCGCGCTGTTTTTATGACGTGGAGCAGTTTGGCCCGAGCGTTTGCTTGTGTATGCTCCGTCGACGTTTCGGGCTCACCATTATAAGAACACTGCCTATGACCCTTAGCATTGACCTGGCTGGCCCCTCGGTGGCGCCGGCGCAGGTTATCCGCAAACACTACGCCATGGAGATGGCGGTCGAGCGCACGCGCCTGCTTTACCAAGGCTCCCTGCTGCCTACCTTATTAATGCTGGTGAACGGACTGGTCTGCGCCTGGTTACTCTGGAGCCCGCAGCGTTACCTGCTGGACAGCATTTGGCTGGTGTGGCTGGTGGCGTTGGTGGCCCTGCGGGTGATTCAGGTGGCGGCGTTCGATTCGGCCATGCCGAGCCGCCAGGCGCAGCCGATCTGGCGCCGCATGTTCATGCTGGGTTCGGCCGTCAGCGGCCTGACGCTGGCCAGTGCTGCCATCGCCCTGGTACCGGTGGACAGCTTTGCGCAGCAGGCCTGGGTGTTCGGCTTGCTCGGCGCGGCGACCTTGTCCGCCAGTGTGGCCTACGCCGTCAGCCTGCCAGCATTCCTGTCGTTTGCCGTGCCTTGCCTGGTGCCGGCGATTATCTATCTGTTCTGGAGCGGTGACCCTCAGCAACAAGGCTGGGGTTGCCTGGGCCTGATTCTGCTGGCATCCCTGAGCCTGGTGGCGTGGCAGGTCAATCGCCTGATCCAGCGCGGGCTGCTCAGGCGCTTCCAGAACCAGGCGTTGATCGAGCATCTGCAGCAAGCGCAGCAGCGCAGCGAGCAGTTGAACCAGGAGCTGGTGCGTGAAGTGGAGCAACGACGCCAGGTCGAGCAGGAGCTGCGTGAGGCGCAGATCGGCCTGCAGCAGCGCGTCGATCAGCGTAGCCAGGAACTGGATGCCGCCAGCCTGGCCCTGAGCAAAAGCGAGGCACGCCTGGCGATGGCGTTGCAGGCCAGCGAACTGGGTCTGTGGGACTGGAACCTGCAAACCGACGAGGTCCACCACACCCAACTCAAGGAACTGTTCGGCCTGGAGCCGGAATACGTCACGGCGATGCTCAGCCATCTCAAGCCGCGGCTGCACCCGGACGATTTGCCGCTGCTCAAGCGTGCGCTGGTGGAACACCTCAAAGGCCGCAGCGAGGATTACCTGGTGGAATACCGGGTGCGCCATGGCGATGGCCATTGGGTGTGGATTCAGGACCGTGGCCGCGCCGTGGAGCGCTCGCCCAGTGGGCGCGTTACGCGGATGCTCGGCACCCGCCGCGACATCAGCGCCGGCAAGGTCCTGGAAGAACAGCAGCGCCTGGCATCGACGGTGTTCGAGGCAGCCAGCGAAGGCATTGTGATCCTGAACCCGGACTACGTGCTGGTGGCGGTCAACCAAGCGTTCAGCCGCGTCACCGGCTTCGATATTGATGACATGATCGGCCTCAATGTCGTTGAACTGCCCAGCAGCCGCGACGCGCGTCGCCATTTCCCGGTGATCCGCCAGGCGCTGCTCAGCCACGGCACCTGGCAGGGCGAGCTGGTGGAAACCCGCAAGAACGGCGAACTCTACCCACAATGGCTGCAACTCAATGTAGTGCGGGATATTCGGGGAAATGTCAGTCATATCGTCGGTTTCTTCGCTGATCTGTCTGCGCGGCGCGAATCCGAGGAGCGCATGCGCTACCTCACGCATTACGACGAATTGACCGGGTTGGCCAACCGTTCGCTGTTCCGCGAGCGGCTGCGCGAAGCCCATCAACGGGTGCGCCAAGGCGGCCGCAGCCTGGCCTTGCTGCATATCAACCTGGACCGGTTCAAGCTGCTCAACGACAGCCTCGGGCATGAAGTGGCCGACCAGTTATTGCAGAAAATGGCCCGCCGCTTGATCAATGCCTTGCCCGAAGCCGACACCATTGCGCGGCTCTCTGGTGATGAATTCGCCGTGTTGTTCGATGCGTACGGCAACCTGTCGAGCCTGGCGCGGGTGGCCACGCGGCTGCTGGCCAAGTTGCGGGTGCCGGTGACGGTGGAGGGGCATGAACTGGTGGTCAGCGCCTCAATGGGCGTCAGCCTGTTGCCCGACAATGCGCGGGAAATATCCGCGCTGGTCAGCCAATCGAACATGGCCATGCAGCACGCCAAGCATTTGGGCGGGAATAATTTCCAGTTCTACACCGACAGCCTCCAGGCCAGCACCCTGGAGCGTTTGCAACTGGAAAACCAGCTGCGCAAGGCGATTGATGAGCGCCAGCTCACGGTGTTCTACCAGCCCAAGCTGTGCCTGGCCAGTGGCAAGCTGAATGCCGCCGAGGCCTTGATTCGCTGGGAGCATCCGCAGTGGGGCATGGTGCCGCCGGGGGATTTTATCGGGCTGGCCGAAGAAACCGGATTGATCGTACCGCTTGGGGAGTTGGTGTTGCGCCAGGCCTGCTGGCAGGCCTGTGAGTGGCAGCGCCAGGGGCTTGAACCGATCCGTGTGTCGGTCAACCTGTCGGTGCACCAGTTGCGCCAAGGGAAGCTGGTCAGTCTGGTGCGTCAGGTGCTGGAAGAAACCGGGCTTGATCCGCAGTACCTGGAGCTGGAGCTGACCGAAAGCCAACTGCTCGACAGTGTCGAACACATCATTTCCACCTTCCAGCAACTGCGTGACTTGGGTGTGAAACTGGCGATTGATGATTTCGGCACCGGCTACTCGTCCCTCAGCTACCTCAAGCGCATCCCCGTGGATTACGTGAAGATCGACCAGACCTTCATCCGCGGCCTCGGGCAGGGCCGCGAAGATGCTTCGATCACCCGTGCAATCATCGCCATGGCCCACGGGCTGTCGCTCAAGGTGGTGGCCGAGGGCGTGGAAGATCAACAGCAGTTGGATTTCCTGCGGGCCGAGCAATGCGATGAAGTGCAGGGCTATTTGATCAGTCGGCCGGTGGAAGCGGACGGCCTGGCGGATTTGTTACGAAAAAATGCCGATTTTCCGTAGTTGAGCCCAAGCCGCACGCGGGGCTACATCGGTCCTGCCCGCTGTTTCAGCGGGCAGCAGCGTGATTAAGTGATGCATCGAGCGGGCAAATCGGTAATTCTTGTAGTATAACTACAAGCTTGCTACATCCCTGGCGTCTGCCAATAACAAGAGTCCAGCCCTTTGAACCTGTTGCAACATATCGCCCAGTCGCGCCACCTGTTACGCAAATCGGAACTCAAGGTTGCCGATCACGTGCTGCTTGACCCTGCGGCTGTGATGCACAGTTCCATGGCCGACCTGGCCCACAGCGTGGGCATCAGCGAGCCGACCATCGTGCGCTTCTGCCGCGCCATTGGTTGCTCCGGGTTTCAGGACTTGAAGCTCAAGCTGGCCCAGAGCCTCGCCGCCGGTGCGAGCTTCGGGCAGTTCGCGATTCACGAAGACGACTCCGTCGCCGACTACAGCCTGAAAATCTTCGACACCACCCTGCATACCCTGATGGAAGTGCGGGAAAAGCTCGACCCGGTAGAACTGCAAAAAGCCGTGACTGCCATGTCCCAGGCCCAGCGCGTGGAGTTCTATGGTTTCGGCGCGTCCGGTGCGGTGGCGGCGGATGCCCAGCACAAGTTCTTCCGTTTGCTGCTGACGGCGGCGGCCTACAGCGACCCGCACATGCAGGCGATGTCGGCGGTGACGTTGAAGCCTAGCGACGTGGCGATCTGCATTTCCCAGTCGGGCCGCTCCAAGGATTTGCTGATCACCGCCAACCTGGTGCGTGAAAGCGGCGCGACCCTGATTACCCTGTGCCCGAGCCAGACGCCATTGGCGGAGCTGTCGACCGTCAACCTGGCGATCGATGTGCACGAGGACACTGAAATCTACACGCCGCTGACCTCGCGTATCGCCCACCTGGTGGTGATCGACGTGCTGGCGATGGGCGTGGCCATGGCGCGCGGCCCGAGCCTGGTCAACCACCTCAAGAGCGTAAAGCGCAGCTTGCGCAGCCTTCGGTTGTCACCCAAGTCCGTAAAAGCCCTCGACGACTGACTCAAGGGCGTACACGGTCAAAATGTGGGAGCTGGCTTGCCTGCGATAGCGATCTGTCAGTTGCCATCTTCATTGGCTGATGCACCGTTATCGCAGGCAAGCCAGCTCCCACAGTTGATCGTGTTGAGCCTCGGAAGATTCATCGTCCTGTCATCCCCGTGCCGCTAAACCGTCATTGCCCGAGCCCATCCTGAACTCCCCTTACTCGCATTGGGAGACTCGAAATGGCTCGGCAATACGAAGAAAGCAACAGCGCTGTCAAAACCCGCCGCCAACAGGAAGACCAGCGCCGCATGGCCTTCCGTCGCGCAATTGAAGACCGCTGCGATCAGCGCCAATTGCAACAGAGCATCAGTGACTATCCGGAGCTCCACTGGCAGGCGCCCGCAGCTGCCCAGCGAAGCGCTCAGCCAGCGCGCTGATCTGTAGCCGCTCGCTGCGGATAAAGCCCAGGAAGGCATGGGCCACCGGTGACAGACGCTTGGCCTTGGCCTTCACCAGGCACCAGCTGCGGTACAGCGGCAGTTCTTCCACCGGCAGCTCCTTGAGCCCGCCGGTGGCCAGTTCCAGGTTGACCGCGTGGCGTGTCAGCAGCGCCACGCCCAACCCGGCGGTCACGCACTCCCGCTGTGCCTCGGCGGAAGACACTTCCACTGTCTGGGTGAAGTGCACGCGCTTCTCTTTGAAGTACTCCTCGCACGCCATCCGCGTCCCGGACCCTGGCTCGCGCAACAGCAGCGTGTAAGGCTCAAGGTCCTGCAAGCGCAGTGGCCCTTGATGGCTCAGCGGATGATCGTGGGGCGCCACCGCGACAATCGGGTTGTTCAGGAACGGCAGGAATTCCAGGCCCATGTCCTGGGGCACCATGGACATGATCACCAGGTCATCACGGTTGTCCGACAGCCTGCGAATCACCTGGGCGCGGTTGACCACCGTCAGGTGCAGGTTGACCTCAGGGTGCTGGCGCTTGAAGGCGGCAAACAGGTGCGGCACGAAGTACTTGGCGCTGGATTCCACCGCCAGTTTCAACTGGCCTTGCAACGAGCCCTGCATGTCCGAAAGCTGCATATCGAGGTTTTCCAGGCGCCCGAAGATATCTCGGCTGGCCCTTTGCAACGCTTCGGCTGCTTCAGTCATATAGAGCTTTTTGCCGACGTAATCGAATAACGGCTGGCCCAGCAGCTCTTCCAGCTGCTTGATTTGTAGGCTAACGGCCGGCTGCGTGAGAGACATTTCCTCGGCCGCGCGGCTGTAGGAGCGCAAATCACAGACCTCATTGAAAATCTGCAACTGACGCAATGTCATACGCATCAATGACTTACGCATTACTCAAACCTCCCCGCCAACCCCTGATGCGCTGACTATAAGTCTTTACTTATACACAACCCAATTATTATTGATTTTTGTTAATCCCTGCAGGGGCATAGTGTGTGTCTCGCGACTGGCTTGAAACATTTGGTCACGCGCCGACCCGGCTCCAGTGGGTCGAAGTAGCTAGCAATCGGCTCAAGGGAATTTCCAAGTGATAAAAAAGATCCTGATCGCCAACCGTGGTGAGATTGCCGTACGTATCGTGCGTGCTTGCGCCGAGATGGGTATTCGTTCGGTCGCGGTCTATTCCGATGCCGATCGCCATGCCCTGCATGTAAAGCGTGCAGACGAAGCCCACAGCATCGGTGCCGAGCCATTGGCCGGTTACCTGAACCCGCGCAAGCTGGTGAACCTGGCGGTGGAAACCGGTTGCGACGCGCTGCACCCCGGATACGGCTTCCTCTCGGAAAACGCCGAGCTGGCAGATATTTGCGCCGAACGCGGGATCAAATTCATCGGCCCATCGGCCGAAGTGATTCGCCGCATGGGCGACAAGACCGAAGCCCGCCGCAGCATGATCAAGGCCGGCGTGCCGGTCACCCCGGGCACCGAAGGCAACGTTGCCGACATCGCCGAAGCCCTCACCGAAGGCGACCGTATCGGTTACCCGGTGATGCTCAAGGCCACTTCCGGTGGTGGCGGTCGCGGCATTCGTCGCTGCAACAGCCGTGAAGAACTCGAACAAGCCTTCCCTCGCGTGATTTCCGAAGCCACCAAGGCGTTCGGTTCGGCGGAAGTGTTTCTGGAAAAATGCATCGTCAATCCCAAGCACATCGAGGCGCAGATCCTCGGTGACAGCTTCGGCAACGTGGTGCATTTGTTCGAGCGCGATTGCTCGATCCAGCGCCGCAACCAGAAGCTGATTGAAATCGCCCCGAGCCCCCAGCTGACCCCTGAACAGCGTGCCTACATCGGCGACCTGTCGGTGCGTGCCGCCAAAGCCGTGGGCTATGAGAACGCCGGCACCGTGGAGTTCCTGCTCGCCGAGGGCGAGGTGTACTTCATGGAGATGAACACCCGGGTGCAGGTGGAACACACCATCACCGAAGAGATCACCGGTATCGACATCGTGCGTGAGCAGATCCGCATTGCGTCGGGCCTGCCGCTGTCGGTCAAGCAGGAAGACATTCAGCACCGGGGTTTCGCGTTGCAGTTCCGGATCAACGCCGAAGACCCGAAGAATAACTTCCTGCCAAGCTTCGGCAAGATCACCCGTTATTACGCGCCCGGCGGCCCCGGCGTGCGTACCGACACGGCGATCTACACCGGCTACACCATCCCGCCGTTCTACGACTCCATGTGCCTGAAGCTGGTGGTGTGGGCGTTGACCTGGGAAGAAGCCATGGACCGCGGCCTGCGCGCCCTGGACGACATGCGCCTGCAAGGCGTGAAGACCACCGCCGCTTATTACCAGGAAATCCTGCGCAACCCGGAATTCCGCAGCGGCCAGTTCAACACCAGTTTCGTGGAAAGCCACCCTGAGCTGACCAACTACTCGATCAAGCGCAAACCCGAAGAGCTGGCCCTGGCCATCGCCGCCGCCATTGCCGCCCACGCAGGCCTGTGAGGAATACAACAATGTCCAAGAAAATCTTTGTCACCGACACCATCCTGCGCGACGCTCACCAATCGTTGCTGGCGACCCGCATGCGCACCGACGACATGCTGCCGATCTGCGACAAGCTCGACAAAGTCGGCTACTGGTCCCTGGAAGTCTGGGGCGGCGCGACCTTCGACGCCTGCGTACGCTTCCTGAAAGAAGACCCGTGGGAGCGCCTGCGCAAACTGCGTGCGGCCTTGCCCAACACGCGCCTGCAAATGCTCTTGCGTGGCCAGAACCTGCTGGGCTACCGCCACTACAGCGACGACGTGGTCAAAGCCTTCGTCGCTAAAGCTGCCGTCAACGGTATCGACGTGTTCCGCATCTTTGACGCGATGAACGACGTGCGTAACCTGCGGGTGGCCATCGAAGCGGTGAAAGCGGCCGGCAAACATGCCCAGGGCACCATCGCCTACACCACCAGCCCGGTGCACACCGTCGAGGCATTCGTGGCCCAGGCCAAGCAGTTGGAATCCATGGGTTGCGACTCGATCGCGATCAAGGACATGGCCGGCCTGCTGACGCCTTACGCCACCGGCGAACTGGTCAAGGCGCTGAAAGCCGAGCAAAGCCTGCCGATCTTCATCCACTCCCACGACACCGCCGGCCTGGCCGCGATGTGCCAACTCAAGGCGATCGAAAACGGCGCCGACCATATCGACACCGCCATCTCCAGCTTCGCCTGGGGCACCAGCCACCCGGGCACCGAGTCGATGGTCGCCGCCCTCAAAGGCAGCGAGTTCGACACCGGCCTGAGCCTGGAACTGCTGCAGGAAATCGGCCTGTACTTCTACGCCGTGCGCAAGAAGTACCACCAGTTCGAAAGCGAATTCACCGCCGTCGACACCCGTGTGCAAATCAACCAGGTACCGGGCGGGATGATTTCCAACCTGGCCAACCAGTTGAAAGAGCAGGGCGCGCTGAACCGCATGAGCGAAGTGCTGGCTGAAATCCCGCGGGTGCGTGAAGACCTCGGCTTCCCGCCGCTGGTTACCCCGACTTCGCAGATCGTCGGCACCCAGGCGTTCTTCAACGTGCTGGCCGGCGAGCGCTACAAGACCATCACCAACGAAGTGAAGCTGTACCTGCAAGGCGGCTACGGCAAGGCGCCGGGTACCGTGAATGAAAAATTGCGGCGCCAGGCCATCGGCAGCGAAGAGGTGATCGACGTCCGTCCGGCCGATCTGCTCAAGCCGGAAATGACCAAGCTGCGCGGCGAAATCGGCGCGTTGGCCAAGTCCGAAGAAGACGTGCTGACCTACGCCATGTTCCCGGACATCGGGCGCAAGTTCCTCGAAGAGCGTGATGCCGGCACCTTGAGCCCTGAAGTGCTGTTGCCGATCCCTGAAGCCGGCGGCGTGGCCCGTGTCGGTGGTGAAGGCGTGCCGACCGAGTTCGTGATCGACGTGCACGGCGAAAGCTACCGCGTGGATATCACCGGTGTCGGCGTCAAGGCAGAAGGCAAGCGCCACTTCTATCTGTCCATCGACGGCATGCCCGAAGAAGTGGTGTTCGAACCGCTCAACGAATTTGTCAGCAGCGGCGGCAGCAAGCGCAAGCACGCTACCGCGCCGGGCCATGTCAGCACGGCAATGCCGGGCAACATCGTCGACGTGCTGGTCAAGGAAGGCGATGTGGTGAAAGCCGGCCAGGCCGTGTTGATCACTGAAGCGATGAAGATGGAGACCGAAGTACAGGCGGCTATCGCCGGCAAGGTCACCGCCGTTCACGTGGCCAAGGGCGACCGGGTCAACCCGGGTGAAATCCTGATTGAAATCGAAGGCTGATCAACAGCCTTCGAGACTACCGCTTAAACCTCGGGGGGGCATGTGCCCCCTTTTTTTTCGCCTGGAATTTGCCTTCAGGCCGCCACGGCTTCCTTGGGTTTGAACGCCACAAAAGCCCCGGTTGGGGTGTAGATCAGCTCGGGGGTGTAGGCCTTCAGGTTGCTGGTGACCGTGCCGAACTGGCCGTCAACCTGCTGGGCGTCAACCACCCGTAGCTGGCGCTCCAGAAGCTGGTCATTCTCGGCCGTGACGTCGATGTCCAGCGTGGCATTGTTCAAGACGGCGCGGTTCTCGACTTTCAACGTGCTGTGGGCTTCATCCGTGCCGACCTTGAAGGCCAGTGTGGAACCCTGTTCAAGGTGCAAGGTGTCCTTGACCCTGGTCTGCGACTTCGTGGCCGGGTCGAGCAGCAGGGTGCCCGCGACGTTCAGGCTACCAACGGAGCCTCCGGTGTAAGTACCACCCGGGCGGATGTGCATCTCCCCGCCGATCTGGCTTTTATTGATCAGGGTTGCGTTGGCGTAGACCTCACCCTTCTGGTTGGCGGGCACAGGGCCGGTCAAGGTCCAGGCGCCGCTGCCCACCCACAGGTGTTGCATCTGGCTGGCGCCGTCAAAGGTGCCACCCTTGGCGCTGTCCAGCAGCAACTGGTTGGTGCCGCTGCCTCCGTCGACTGCGCCGTCGAAACCGCTGCTGCTGCGCGCAATCAACAGGTCATCGCCGCCGCCCATGTCCAGGGCCATGCCGTTGCTGCCTTTGATCATGCCGGCGTTCACCACCTCGTCCGCCTGATTGCCCGCGAGTTTTACCCCGGTGCCCTTTTTGTTTTCAATAAGGCCCTGGTTTTCCAGCCAGACGGGGTGCTGTCCGGCGCTTGAAAGGCCCTGGGTCGTGGCGGTAGGCGAGTTGTTGATTTCGATGCCTCGCAGTGAAGTGCGAGGGCCGGTTTTGGCATAGGGGGAAATCAGCTGGCTGACATTATCGATGTCCAGTCCTGCCCCATTGTTGAGGGTAACGGAGACGGAGGTGAAGTTACCGCCGACGGGGGCGGCTGAAGGTGGGCGAGGTGCGACGGCCTCGGCGAGTGACCGAGTGCCGTAGGCCAGCAGGGAGCCTAGGGAAGGAAGGTACGGGATTGTCGACGACATAATGTTCCGGCCTCTTGGGTGAAAGAGACCGGAATGTAGCGAGGAACCCAGGGCGCCGACTGTCAGTGCAGGGGGCCGATGCTTGCGGGATTGTTCCTCAATTCACCGAGGTTAGAACGCCATCTGCCAATTGCCCGTCAGTCCTTGTTGATGGCTGTTGTTGCCGGTCTCAACGTTGTAAGTCAGGCCCACCGTCTGGTACTCCGAGAGGGCCAGATCCAGGCCCGCCCGTATTGCCAGGCTATCACGGTCAAGGGATGTACCCTGGGTGGTGAAATTGCCATTGAGGTCCATCTTGCTTATCCGGCGAGAGGATTGGCGAACCTGGCTGCCGACATCGCCGTAGAGGTGTTTCCAGCTGGAGCTCAGGTGTGGAGTCAGGCTCATCTGGTTATCCAGCGTATGCAGGCTGGCCAGGCGAATGCCGAAGGTGCTGCTGAGGTTTTCCTGGGTTTGTGCGCCGACGTTGAGGGCCGCATCGCCGCCTTTTTCCTTGAAGCTGTCGCGGTGGTAGCGTTGATAACCGATGCCGGCGAATGGTTCGACGCTGAAGGTACCTTGGCCTACCTGGTAGCCCACTTCACCGAACGCTGTCTGGCTCTGGGCGTTGTACGTGCCCTTGAGCTGATTTTTTTCGCCAAAGACATCGACGTTGCGTTTGTTATTGCCGTCGTGGCTGCTGTAGATCGCACCCAGGCGCAGTGCCAGCGGCCCGTCCAGGCGCACGGCATAGGCGCCCAAGTGCCAGCTGTCCAGCGCAGCGTCGAAGCGCTTGGCGTCGAAGTCGCTGGTGGTTTTACCGCCCATCACACCTGCGCGCCATGCAGGGTCGACAGCCCAATCGGCACCCATCAGCAGGCCTTGAGTGCCTTGTTTCAGGCCGGCGCTGCCACCCTGGCTGTGGAGGCGGCCGGAGGCGCCCAGACCCTGAAGCCACAGGCGGCCGTTATCGTCACCTACCGAGTCGGTGGGGATGGCGCGCATGGCTGAAAGCAGGTGGGCGGTTATCTGCTCGGTACCGTTCTGGGTGGCGGCGGCCAGGTTGGCGTTTTGACTGCCTGCCAGTTGCTCCAGGGCCTCACTGGCAGCGTTCGGGTTCCGGAGGAGTTCGTCCTGGAGGTCAAACAGAGCCCTCCTGTGTTCAGGCGACATGTTCCTGTTTTCCATCGCTGACTGGATGGCGCCATCCAGTATTTTGCCGACCTGGCGACCATTGGCGGTGGTTGCATGGTTAGCGAAGGAAGCGTCAGGGGGGGCTGGGTGCTGAGAGCCGAGGCCAAGGTCATCCTGCGCACAGGCGTGTTGGATGCTGGAGGCGCCGAGGGCGAGCGCAATGGCGAAGATGAGTCGTTGTTTGGTAAATGGCATGAAATCCCAACCTATGAATGTGAGGCCGGGAATTTAGCGAGGTAGGGGGGGCGACCACTGTCAGGCCGCGCCCCTCGTGCTTGCGGGGAATGTCTCTAGTGAACTGCGATTAAAAACTCATCTGCCATTGCCCGATCAACCCGTGATTGCGGCTGTTACTGCCTATTTCGCCGCTGTAGCCCACACCCAGCGTGTGGCGGGCCGACAAGCCAACATCCAACCCGGCTTCCAGCATCAGGCTGTCACGGTCCAGTGCGCTGCCTTCGACGTTAAACGCGGTGCCGCCCATCAGGAAGGCCTGGCGAGTGCTGCTGTCGACATCGCCGTAGGTGTGTTTCCAGCCGGCGCTGACCCGTGGCGTGAGGCTGATGCCATTGTCGAGCTGGCTCAGGTGCGCCAGGCGCAGGCCGAACGTGCTGCTGAAATTGTCCTGGGTTTGCCCATCGACTCGCAGGGCGGCAGCGCCGCCTTTTTCGTTGTAGCTGTCGCGGTGATAGCGCTGGTAGCCGAGGTTGGCGAACGGCTCGGCGCTCAGACGCCCGCTGCCCATGGCATAACCCAGTTCGGCGAAGGCTTGTTGGCTGTTGGCGTCGTAGTCACCTTTGGGGCGATCGTTGAAACCGTCGAAGGCCACAGTGCGTTTGCTGTCGCCCTGGTGCCCGCTGTAGGCGGCGCCCAGGCGCAAGGCCAATGGGCCGCTCTGGCGCATGGCGTAGACACCTGCGTGCCAGCTGTCGACGCTGCCATCGACGCCAGTGGTGTCCAGGTCGGTCTTCGAATATCCGCCCAGTACGCCCACCCGCCAGTCCGAATCGAGTGCCCAGTCGGCACCCAGGACGCTGCCTTTGGTGCGCTGGGTCAGGCCATTGCTGCCGTGGTCGCCGTCGAGCTTGCCGTAGCTGCCGATGCCTTGCAGCCACAGGCGGCCACGGGCATTGGGGTCGTTGAGGTTGCCGGCTTCGGCGGGTACGCCGGTGGCGGCCAGTACGGGGGTGTCTTTCTGATCGAGGCCCACCAGCAATCCGGCACCGCCGCCCAGTTGATGCATGGCGCTCAGCATGCTGTTGCCGACCTGGGCGCTGGCGCCGAGGGTGGCGCTGGTCAGGTTGGCAGTGCTGCTGCCCGCCAGTTGCTCGATGGCGGCACCGGCGCTGTTGTTGGTGGTGTTGAGCAGGGCGTTATACAGCGGGTTATTGTTGCCCAGGCTCGCCAGGGCGTTGGCGGCGCTGGCGCCGTTGCCGGTGTTGGCGAACTGATTGAAGGCCACGTCGTTGCGGGTATAGGTCAGGCCAACCTGGGTAGAGCTGTAATCCAGGGTGGGGGTGAGGAAGGCATAGTCGCTGGTGACCTTGCCGAATGTGCCATTGATGCTGCCGGCCTGCAGCACCGTGTAATGGCTTTGCCACGGGTAGGTGCCGGTGCCGGGATTGACCGCCAGGGTCGCGCCATTCAGATACGCAGTGCCACCGACCTGGACCGGTGCGCTGCTGCCGTCGGCATTCACGCCATAGGCCAGGGTCGAGCCACTGGTCATGGTCAGGTCGCGAGTAATGCTGGCGGTGCCAAGTGCAGTGTTGGTCTGCAAGGTGCCTTTGACCAACAGGCTGCCGACGCTGCCGCCACCGGCATAAATACCGCCTTCATCGACAGTCACGTTGCCGGCGATCCCGCCCTGGTTGATCAGCTTGGCGCCGCTGAAAATCTCGCCGCCATCGCTGAAGTCACCGCTGCCGGTGAGGGTCCAGATGCCTTGCTTCACGTCCAGCCATTCAAAGTTGCGGCTGTCGCCGAAAGTGCCGCCGGCGGCGTCGTCCATGATCACGCGGTCATATCCCGTGCCGCCATCCACCACGCCGACAAAACGGCTGCCGCCGAGCAGGGTCAGCTTGTCATCGCCGCCGCCCAAATCCAGGGCCAGGCCGTTGCTGCCGCTGATCAAGCCAGCGTTGACCACCGTGTCGGCAAACTCGCCGACGAACTTCACGCCGAAGCCGTCCAGACCCTGGATGGTGCCGTGGTTGATCAGGGTCGTGGCTGCCAGTCCCGGGCCGTCGCTGCCGTCGTCCACCAGCACCGCGTTATTGGCGCCGCTCACCAGCGCGCCGACACCGTTGAACACATAGCCACCGCCAAGGGCGATGCCTTCGCTGCCGTTGGCAAAGCCGTTCTTGTCGACGCCACCGGCGCCTACGCCCTGGATGACTCCGTAGTTTTCGATGTGGGCAATCTTGTCGATGTCCACGCCGTCGCCGTCGCCATCCGGCTGCAATCCGGAGAATGCGCCAGTGATGGTGCCGTGGTTGATCACCGTGCCGTCGCCGTCGGAGCCAAAGCCCGAGCCGTTGCGGCCGATCACCGTGCCGTAGTTGGTCAGCGTGGCGCCCAGGTCGGTGGTGATGCCGTGGCGCCCGCCGGAGATGAGGCCGTAGTTGGTGACGGTCACGCCGGTGGCGGAGTCGATGTCGACGCCGTCGAATTTGTCATCGCGCGAGTGAGTGTCGCCGGTGGAAATCTCGCCATAGTTGGTGATGCTGGCGTTGCCGCCGGTCTTCATGCCGTCGCTGGCGTCACCGCGAATCAGCCCGCCCTGGCGGTTGATGATAGTGGTGGTGACGTTGGAGCTGCGGATCGCATCCAGGTCCAGACCTTGGCCGGTAGCAGAGCGAATGGTGCCGCTGTTGTCGATCAACAGGCTGCCGCTGGCGAAATTGCTATCGATACGCAGCGCGTCGTTGGCGCCCTGGATCACGCCGCCGGCTCGGTTGTAGATGCTGTAGTTGCGCGTACCGGTGAGGCTGCCGCTGCTGTCGATGGCCCGGCCACCCGTGGAGGTAATGCTGCCGGAGTTGTCGATCACCACGCCATTACCGGTGGTGCCGTCCTTCAAGGTCACCGCGACTTTGGAGGTGGTGATACTGCCCGGTGCCGAAATCGTCAACGAGTCGCTGCCGCCCAGGGTTTGCCCGGTGGTGGTGGGCGTGTCGATCTGCAGCGTCTTGGTTGGCGTGGGCGCCGCATCGGCAAAACCGCTGCTGACCAGCAGGCCGAGAGTGAGCGCAAGGCGCTGGGGCGAAGGGGGCATGGCGGGCGACCTTGTTTTTGGAAAAGAGTCGACCTGTATAGCGGAGGTTTTTTACAGAATGATGGCGGGGAGGTGACGGGGATTGAAATGAGCCTGACGGTTGAAGAACGAACCCGGTTGATCGAAAGCATTCAGGATGCATTGGCCGAGGGAACGCTGGAAATAGCCGAGGCGGTACGCCGGCTGCGAACGGAAGTCACTGGGCTGCATCAGAGCCAGTTTGCCAAGATGTGCAAAATCTCCGTACGCACGCTGGTGCATATCGAACATGGCGAGGGCAATCAGACGCTGAAGTCGTTGAACGCAGTGTTCAGGCCGTTTGGGTTGAAGATGGGAGTGGTGAAGGTTCGCAGAAGCTTGTAGGAAGGCGATGCCGTGGTGTTTGAGCGTGAGCAAGTATTTCAAGGTATAGATGCTCGCCTATTCGCCTCGGCTGAGCACAAGGCCCGGATACGCTGAAGATACAATGTGGGAGCCGGGCTTGCCCGCGATGACGGTGGGTCAGTTAATACATTTGTGACTGATACACCGCTTTCGCGAGCAAGCCCGCTCCCACATTTGTCAGGGGGTGGCAGGGTGGATTAGGTACGGCATTCCACCAGCGTTTTCAACTGTCCCGAACCCGTCTGGTTGGCATCTGACAGCCACCGCTCAAAGCCCGCCCCAATCGCCGGCCATTCTCCATCCAGGATCGAATACCACGCCGTATCCCGGTTCCGGCCCTTGACCACGGTGTGCTGGCGAAACACCCCTTCAAAACTGAATCCCAACCGCTCGGCCGCATTTTTGGAGCGGGCGTTGGCGTTGTTGCACTTCCATTCCAGGCGACGATTGCCCAGCTCAAACGAGTGCTTGGCCAGCAGGTACACCGCCTCGGTGCTTTTCGGTGAGCGCTGCATCGGTGCGCCGAAGGTCACGTGGCCGATTTCGATGCGGCCTTGCTCGGGCACGATGGACATCAGGCTGAGGATGCCTTGTACGTCGCCGCTGGCTTTGTCGATCACGCTGAAGAAGTACGGGTCGCTGTGGGACGCGTGGTTGTTCAGCCATGCGTCGAAGGCGGCGCGCTCGGGGAACGGGCCGTAAGGCAAATAATCCCATAACGTCGGATCCGCGCCGGGGCCTTGCAGGGCGTTGAACAGGTCATCGCCATGGCGGGCCGGGTCGAGTTTTTCCAGGCGGATGAAGCGCCCTTCGATAACGGTGACGATAGGCGCCGGGACGCCTTTCCAGTCGGCCAATGATGTCGTCATGCTGTGCTTCTCCTTAAAGACCTTTGCGAAACTGGATAAAGCCGGGGCGTTCGGCGATGCGTTCGTACAGTTGGATGGCGGTGGCGTTGGTCTCGTGGGTCAGCCAGTGGACCTTGCAGCAGCCGTCGGCCTTGGCGGTGGCGTAGACGAACTCGATCAGTTTGCGGCCGACGCCGGTGCCACGTTGGGCCGGGTCTACCAGCAAATCCTGCAGGTAGCAGGAGTTTTCGATGCTCCAGTTGGACCGATGGTAGATGAAGTTGACCATGCCTACGGCCTTGCCGTCCTGCCAGGCCAGGGCCGAATGGGTCGGCTCATGGGCGTCGATCAGGCGTTGCCAGGTGTTCTGGCTGACGGCGTCCGGCAACTCGGTGTTGTAGAAGCGCAGGTAGGCTTGCCACAGGGGCAGCCACGCGGCGTGGTCGGCGGCGCTGACCTGGCGGATTTCGATCTGGCTCATGTTGGCTCCTTGGGAATAAAGCGGGCGAGGGTCTGGTCGCGTACGTCGGTGCTGGCCGCGAGGCCCTCACGAACGCCGGCGATGTCCGCCGGGCTGCGGTTCTGGCTGAGTTTTCGTTTGCCTTCCAGGCGTTGGATCGGCAGGGCAAAGCCGACGATGGCCTTGAGCATGCCGTCGATGTAGTCGGCCGGGGCGTCGCTGACGTTCCAGGGCTGGGCGCGCTTGCCTTCATGGCGGTCGGTGAGGGCGCTGACCAGCTCGAGCAGGCGCTCGGCATCGGTGAACACTTCGCCGGTGCCATAGGCGTGTACCGCGATGTAATTCCAGGTCGGCACCACTTTGCCGTGTTCGGCTTTGGCCGGGTAGAACGACGGGCTGACGTAGGCCTCGGCCCCGGCAAAAATCACCAGGGCCTCGCCGCCATTTTGCAGCGCCTGCCATTGGCTGTTGGCCTTGGCCATGTGCCCGTACAGGGTGCCGTTTGGCCCTTCATCGGGGTTGAGCAGCAACGGCAGGTGGCTGGCTTGCAGGCCTTGTTCACCAAAGGTCACCAGTTGCGCCAAGCGCGTGTGCTGGATCAGTTGCTGGATTTCAGGCAAGTCATCGAGGGCAAAGGCACGTGGTGTGTACATGAAGATTTTCCTTGGCGAATGCCTGCATCCTAGGCAGGCTAATGGTTCGTTGTAAGAGCCATCTCCAGTCAATTTCATAGGTCCAATTCCATGCCTGCGTTAGAACCACCGCTCTCGTTTAACCCGGCAGGTATCGAGTTGGACCGCCGCCAGGGCCTCACGCGCCAGCTCTATCAGGCCTTGCGCCAGCGGGTATTGGATGGCCGATTGGTCAGTGGCACCCGGCTCCCGGCCAGCCGCGACCTGGCGGCCGCGCTGTCGATCTCTCGCAACAGCGTGGTCCGCTACGACCAGCTGTATGCCGAAGGATTTATCGAAGGCCGCGTGGGGGATGGCACCTACGTGGCGCAATTGCCGCAGACGCCGACGCCCGCAAAAAAACTATCCACAAAAGTGTCCACAGGGTTATCAACAGGCTTACCCCCAGGTTTATCCACAAAACGGCCGGATTTGCCTGGGGTTTCGTCCAGTCAAGTTATCCACAGTGGCGCGTTGACGAGGGTAGAAAACAATCATTTGGCACTTCCACCCAGCGGTCCGCCGAGGGCTTTCAGGGTGGGCGTACCGGCGTTTGATCTGTTCCCCTTTGACGTGTGGGCCAAGCTGAGTGCGGCTTTCTGGCGCAAGCCGGACTTGCAGCAACTGTGTTATGGCGACCCGGCGGGCGACGCGCGCCTGCGTGGATTGATTGCTGCCTATTTGCGCAGCTCTCGCGGCATGCAGTGCACGGCTGAGCAAATAGTGATCACCAGTGGCGCGCAGCAGGCAATCAGCCTTTGTGCACAGTTGCTGGTGGAGCCCGGCGATGCGGTTGCCATCGAAAATCCGGGGTATCGGGCGGCGGGCCATGCGTTCGCGGTGGCGGGTGGCCAATTGCACGGCGTGACGGTGGACAGCGAGGGCATCGACTGCGCCGCGTTGAACGGCCTCGGCAGTTGCCGCCTGGCCTACGTCACCCCGTCGCATCAATACCCCACCGGCGTGGTGATGAGCCTGGCCCGGCGCCTGGAACTGCTGGCCTGGGCCGAGCGTACGGGCGGCTGGATCGTCGAGGACGACTATGACGGTGAGTACCGCTACAGCGGCGCGCCCCTGGCTCCGCTGGCGGCCCTGGATCGGACTGGCCGGGTGCTGTATGTCGGGACCTTCGGCAAGGTGGCTTTTCCGGCGCTGCGCCTGGGCTACCTGGTGTTGCCGGTCGGCCTGGTCCAGGCCTTTGCCCGTCGCCGCGCGGTGGACGTGCGCCACTCGGAGGTCAGCACCCAGGCGGTGATGGCGGAGTTCATGGCGACCGGGCATTTCCAACGCCATGTACGCCGTATGCGCCGAGCCGCGCAGAGCCGGCTCAATGCGCTGGTGGCCGAATGGCCCGCCGGTATCGACGGTGTTGGCCGCCTCCCGTCAGTGGCGGCCGGGCTGCACTTGACCGTGCGGGTCGACAGCCTGGCGCGGGAACAGGCGCTGATCCAACAGGCGGCGGCAGTGGGTGTGGAGGTCAATGGCCTGAGCAGCTATTGGCTGCCGGACTCACTCACGCCGCTGGATCAGCGTGCCGGAATGGTGTTGGGGTTTGCTGCCGTGCCCGAGGCGCAGATCAGTCAGGCGTTGAAGCGCCTGGGCCAGGTTTGGCGCGCGCCGGTTACGTGCTGAGACGCAACCGGCGGCAACCGATCAGGTGCCTGACTTGATCTTGGTCCAGGCGCGGGTCCTGGCTCGTTCGGCGTCACGTCCCAGGGGCTTGAGGGTATACAGCGTGGCCATGGCCGCCTCGGTCGGGTACAGGTTGGGGTTGTTGCGAATCGCCGGGTCTACCAACCCGGTGGCGTCCTTGTTGGGGTTGGGGTAGCCGACAAAGTCACTGATCGGTGCGATCACCCCGGGTTGCAGCAGGTAGTTGATAAAGGCGTAGGCGTCTTCCGGGTCCTTGGCGCCTTTGGGGATGGCGAGCATGTCGAACCAGATCGGCGCACCTTCTTTCGGCAGGCGCATGTCCACGGTCACGCCGTTCTTGGCTTCCTTGGCACGGTTGGCGGCCTGGGAAAAGCTGCCTGAATAGCCGACCGCCACGCAGATGTCACCGTTGGCAATGTCGGCCATGTACTTGGACGAGTGGAAATAGGTGATGTACGGACGGATCTTCATCAGCAGTGCTTCGGCTTTGACATAGTCCGCCGGGTTGCTGCTGTTGGGGTCCAGGCCCAGGTGCTGCAAGGCCAGCGGCAGGATCTCCGACGGTGAATCCAGCAGCGCCACGCCGCATTGTTTGAGCTTGCTGATGTTTTCGACGTTGAAGATCAGGTCCCAGCTGTCCACGGGCGCGTTGGCCCCCAGCGCGGCCTTGACCTTGTCCGGGTTGAAGCCGATCAGGATGGTGCCGTACATGTAGGGCACGGCGAATTTATTGCCGGGGTCGTTGGCCTCGATCAGCTTCATCAACTTGGGATCGAGGTGGTTCCAGTTGGGCAGTTTGCTGCGGTCCAGCGGCTGGAACACCGAGGCTTCGATCTGCTTGGCCAGGAACACGTTGGACGGCACCACCACGTCATAGCCGGAGTTGCCGGTCAGCAGCTTGGCCTCCAGGGCTTCATTGGTGTCGAAGATGTCGTAGACCAGCTTGACGCTGGGGTTCTGGGCCTTGAAATCTTCCAGGGCCTTGGGGGTGATGTAGTCGAACCAGTTGTAGACCCGCAGGGTTCTTTCTTCGGCGTGCGCGGCCCCGCTCAGCACGGCGGCGCAGAGGACGAGATGCTTGAGCATGTTCATTGGGCGAATCCCTCAAAACCTTCGAGAACGTTGACGGCATTGATGCCGATTTCTTCCACGGCGTAGCCGCCTTCCATCACAAACAGCGTCGGTTTGCCGAGGCGGGCGATTCGCGCACCCATCGCCAGGTAGTCGGGGCTGTCGAGCTTGAACTGGGAGATCGGGTCGTCCTTGAAGGTGTCCACGCCCAGCGAGACCACAATGATGTCGGCGCCATAGCGTTCAATCTCTTCACACGCCTGCTCCAGGGCGGCGCTCCAGCGGTCCCAGCCAGAGCCGGCGGGCAAGGGATAGTTGAAGTTGAAACCTTCACCGGCGCCTTCGCCCGACTCGTCGGCGTAGCCCAGGAAGAACGGAAATTCCGCCTCCGGATGGCCGTGGATCGAGGTGAACAGCACATCGCTGCGCTCGTAGAAAATCGACTGGGTACCGTTGCCGTGGTGGTAGTCCACGTCGAGGATGGCGACCTTCATGTGGCCTTGGTCGAGAAATGCCTGGGCTGCGATGGCCGCGTTGTTCAGGTAGCAATAACCGCCCATCAAGTCGCTGGCGGCATGGTGCCCGGGCGGACGGCACAGGGCGAAGGCACTGCGGGCGCCTTGCTGGATCGCCTGTTGCGCCGTCAGCGCCACTTGCGCTGCGCTGTAGGCCGCTTGCCAGGTACCGGAGGTGATCGGCGCGCCGCCGTCGAAGCTGTAATAGCCGAGCTGGCCGTGCAGGCTGGTGGGGATGACCCGGCGCAAAGTGCGTGCGGGCCAGGTGTAGGGCAGCAGATCTCCATCCTGGCCGAACGCGGTCCAGCGCTCCCAGGCGCCTTTAAAGAAGTCCAGATAGGCGGGGCTGTGAATGCGTTGCAGCGGCGCCAGGCCAAAATCGTTGGGCGCTTGCACCGGTCCCAGTTCGCGCTCCTTGACCCGTTGCAGCACGTGGTCGGCGCGGGAGGGCATTTCAAAACAGGGCATCAGTTGCCCGTCCATCAACTCGCACCGGCCATGGTGCAGGTGGTGATCGTCCGAGTAGATCGTCAGCATATTGTTGTTCTCCGCAGGCTGAATCGGTGAGGTCCAGTCTTGCGGCGGGTGGGATTTATGAAAATGGCAGGAGCGGCCAAAAGGGGATCGATATGGCCAAATTGTCTGTCCGCAATTCGCCCCTCAATGGCGCAGCCATGCCCTTGAATGGATCAAGGCCGGAACTGGCTGGGCGCCACGCCGCTCCAGCGTACAAATGCATGGCGGAAACTGGCGGTCTCGCTGAAACCCAACTGCTCGGCAATCCGATGGATCGGCAGTGCATCTTCCCCCAGCAACTGCTTGGCCCGCTCGAAGCGTAGCTCGTCGAGCAGTTCCTGGTAGCTGCACCCCAGGTTCTGCAAGTGCCGGCGCAAGGTGCGGGCTGAACAGTTCATTTGCTGCGCCAGGCCATCCAGCCCGGGAGCGGCGTGCAGTTGCGCCGCGAGTAACTGACGGATACGCCCCAGCCAGGCTTCACGCCCGGTGAATTCGGTGTTCTGTTTACGGCAGCGTTCGGCCATGGCCTGGTGCGTCACGGCGTCCGCCAAGGGTAATGGTTGTTCGAGCCAGCGTGGGTCAAACGCGAATGCATTGGTTGTGGCCTGAAACTGTAAGGGGCAGTCGAAACGTTCGGTGTAACGCCTCTGGTAAGCCGGCGCACCGTGTTCAAAGCGTGCGCCCAGCAGAGGAAGGGGGTGGCCGAGCAAGTCGTCACAGATGACTTTCAACGACACCAGACACAGCTCGACATTAAACAGGGTCAGCGCGGCGCTCTCGCGGTAATCGCTGGCGGTGAACCAGATACGCTCACCGTCCTGCACCAGGCTCAGTTCAAAGAGTGTTCCCAGCAGCGCCGGATAACGCAGGGCCAGGCGCAAAGCGTCACCGAAGGTGGCACTGGTCAGTAACGCATAGCCCAACATGCCGTAGGACGAAACATGCATGCGCTGGCCCAGTTCCAGGCCGATATCGCACTGCAAGGCCACGGCATTTGCACACACGCGCATCTCCTGGTGAGTGGTGATGCGCGTGTCGGTGCGGCTCAAGTCCGCCGCGCAAATGCCGCTGCCGGCGAGCAGCGCGGCACTCGGCAGGCCTTTGGCGCGGAACGTGCTCAACACCAGTGACACGGCGTTGAGGGTGGTGAGGTGCGAATGCAGCATGGGCGGCTCCAACCGTGGTGGACAGGAGCCGAGCAAGTTGTGTGCCGCCGGTTTCAGCCGGCGTCTAAGAACACTCGCCGGGCTTGCTCCAGGCCAAATTCACTGCGGTAGAAGTCCGTCAATTGCTGCTCGTTCAAGCCTCCGGTGCTGTCGGCTGCCGAGCCGCGGCGCGCCTCCTCGGGGGTTTTCAGGCGGGCCGAGATAAATGCCTTGGGCGGCGTCCAACTGGTGGAGTAGTGGAAGTGCGCGTACCAGAGCACCTTGCCGCTGGATTGCTCGCTGATGGTGTATTCGTCGAGATAATCCGGTTGAGCCGCCTTCAGGCGACGGCGGGTGATGGTTTTGCGTACCGTGATTTCGTTGTGGGTTTTTAGCCATTCAACCCCGTCGATAGTCGGCGGGCGTTGCTTGGTCGTTTGTATCCGGTGATTCTTCGCCTGTAGGTAAAGGCTTTGGGCGGCGGTGTTGAGCTGGCTCGAGAGGCTGGCGGCCGAGTTTGAATCGCTGTCAGTGACGTTGGCGTTTGTCAGTGCCCTCTCCAGGTCTTGCTCGGCCTGCTCCAGCAGCATGGCGTGCTGATGAAACATCTGCTCGATGCCGATGACGGTCCGGTCGGCCTTTTTTACTTGCTCCGCAGCGCGCCGGTTGAACGCCGGCAGTTCCAGGAGCAGGGTCTCGCCGGCATGCAGGCTGGTTTCAAGGTCGGGCGCTGGCGCTGGCACACTGGCCTTGACGTGCTGGACCCAGATCCCCGGTTGCTTCTCATGGAAGGTGGCCAGGACGTTATGGGTCAGGGGAGAGCGAATATCCACCATGTTTGTTTCCAGCCCGGCTTCGGTCAGTCGCGGTTCACCGATGAGCACGCCGTTGAAGCGGGTGCTGATGAACTTCTTCAGCGGGCGTGGCGGAGTCGGCGGAGGGGTGGGACGGGTTCTGATGAGGTCGCGCTCGGCATGCAGCAGCGCCAGGCTGTTCAGCGTCCGTTGCAAATAGCTGCGGATTTGCGCGCGTAATTGGCTTAGTGGTTCGCCAAGGGCGTGCTCGGAAAAGTCAGCGGAAAAGTCCTGCAAACGCTCATCGACCACCTTGAACTGGTCGATCAGGCTGCCGAGGCTGTCGATGCGCTCATCGAGCCGTGATTCGCTGCGTTCGTGCAGGGTGTCGCGCAGGGTTTGCACCGCCAGGTCGGCGGCGTCGACGATCCGGTCGAGAGTGCTCCAGGCCTGGGGATGGGTTTGCTGGCTGGTTTCAGACAGGCACAGGTTGCGAGCCATCGTTACCTGCAATGCCTTGAGATCATCGCTGCTGTAGGAGGGCAGCAGGTGCCGGGTGCTCTGGATCAGGCGCAACCCATCCCGGGCCAGGGCCTTCAGTTCAGTGAAGCGTGACTGGGCGTAGTCCAGGCGAGTCAGCATGTCCTGGCTCAACTCGGTCATTTGCCGCGCGTCTTCAATATGGCGCTCCTGAGGAGCCGTCGCCTGGCGTTCGATCTGGTCGAGTACGGTCCGAAGCTTGGGTGTGAAGCGTGTCTGGACTTCTGCAATGCCGGCCTGGGTGAGGTCCAGCTGTGCTTTAAGGTAGCTCAGGGCCTTGGGTTGGTAATTGCTCATGGGCGCATACAGGTTCAGGGTTTTGAGCTGTTGCAGGGCGGTTTCGTAGTCGTTGCGCTGGCTTACGAGTTTGTCCAGGTAGAGTTGGCGCGCGGCTTGCGCCGAGGTGCCCGGCGCGTCACTCAGGGCTTGGCGGGCCTGCTGCAGTTCGAGCTGGGCTCGCTGTTTGTCGTTTTCGAACTGCTCCAGGCGCGCGCGTACCTCGGCGGCCTTGCGGGTTGCTTCCTTCTGAGCTTTGTTTTTCACAACCTTGGGCCCGCCACCGCGCAAGCGCAGGCGGGTATCGACGAACCATTCACCCTTGAGGTTGTGTAGCAGCAGCGGGCCGGTGCGGGTGGGTAGGCTGGGGTCGACAATCACCACCGCGTCGTCTTCACCTACCTGTACTTCGAACCAACGCTCACCCACCGGTGCGTACCATTTTTCACCCAGAGGGTAGAGGTATTGGTGGGGCCCCACTGGCGTGACAACGTTGCCCAGGCCGGAGGGCCTGGGGAGTTTGAAGCGTTCCAGCACGGTTGCCAGGGTCTCGGGTTTGCGGGCCACGGCACCTAGGGAATACACCGATTGCGGCAACTCTGGCGGCAATTCGTGGGGAAGGATGGTCGGGCCTTGCTGGATGGCTGGCGCCGTGGGCGTTGAGGTGGGCGGCGCAGGTTTTTTTTCCGCTTGGTAGCCGGGCAGTCGACGACTGGCCGGCTGATTGCGGCTGGCCAAGTGCAAGGTAATGGCCATTGCCAGGTTCAGCAGTACGTCGGTGAGCGCTGCCCACTCCTGTTGTGAATGGTTGCGCCGGTGTGCCTCGGCGGCTTGCTGCAGCTGATCGAGAATTTGCCAGATCCAGGCGGCAACCCCCACACCGCGCCCGAGAAAGGGCAGTGCAGCATTGAAGATCAGCCATCCGGCTTGCTTGAACGTGGCCCAGCGGTTCTCACGATTGGACACCGACTGGCGGTCCGCCAACTCCACCACGGCGTTGGCGTTGGCCTTGAAAAGGTGGGCCGCCAGGTCATCGTTGATGGCCTCGCCGCCAAGGCGCATAGGGCCGCACATGGCCCAGAGTTTGCTGGGTTCGACGATAAACCGCATGATGGCCCAGGGCGAAGGCAGCGCGCCGGGAAACACATAGTTGCTATAGTCGCTGCGCACTGCGTCGGGCAGCCAGGCCAGTACCGAGTCACGCAGGTCGGCGTCCTCTTGCAGGGCATACAGCACGTTGGCGGGCGACGGATATTGGGTCAGCGGTTGGTCGAACAATGGGCGATACAACAGGCAAGGCCCGGCGGAAGGATTCTGGGGGCCGATCAAGAACATATTGGCCACCTCATCGGCCGCACCGCCCGCACGTCGCAGGGGGACGAAGGCCAGGGGGCGTAACACGATGGTTTGCCCATCTACCTGACGGTTGCCGGCCTGTGGCTCCAGCACTGCCACGATGTAGCGGTAGCCACGCTCGTCGATGCCGGCCTGCTGACGAATTTTGTATTGCAGGGCCAGCAGCGGCAGCTGGATGCGCAGGTGCTGGCTGTACAGTTGTTGTCGGCGCAGCGATTCCTGTGGGTCGTCCAGTAGTTTGGCCTTAACCAGTGCCGGATATTGGCGACCGATGTCGGCTTGCTGGACCAGCGTCTCCACATAGCTCACGGTCAGCCAGGCGGGCAGCGCCCGGGCATTGCGCAGGCGCAGGCTCTTGTCTCCCAGGGGCAGCGCGATCAGGTTTTGCAGCGCCAGGTCGACCAGATTGAAGGTGCTCATTTCGATTTTGCCGGGCACGGGGAATGTGCCCCATACCACCTGGCTGGCGACGCGTATTTCGATATCGTCCAGATGCAGTGTGGCGGCTTCGGCGTGGTCGGCGACCATCAAATCCTTGAGGGTTTTGAGGGTGTACTCGCGGATGGGCGCAATCCCGTCCTGGTAACCCTTGCCGGCGTTAAGGCTGTGCAAGGCCGCCAGGTCTTTGAGGTGACGGGAATAGAGGCTCAGGTCGCTGCTGGATGCCGTGTTCAGCCAGGCGGGCATAGCGTCCTGATACTGGCTCAGGTCGGGCCCCTGGTCCGCGACGAAGCTGGCTATTGCCGGTGGTGAGCCGAGCGCGGCCGGGTTGGCATCCTTGTGCTTGAGCGCGGAGAAATCAATGGCACCGATGGCGTTGATCTGGAGGGTAATCAGCGAGCAGGCTTGCTGGTCAAAAAAATCGCCTTCGGGTTCCAGCAAGCGCCAGTGCAGGCCCGTGTAAGACAGGCCGGGGTTCAGGTGCCCGGGCAGGGAGGCGCCGAGCTGCTGCAAGGACGTGAACTTTTCATAACCGTTGAGCAGCGAGTGCACCAGGATCACCGTGCGCGATTCATGGGTGCCCACCAGCACGGCGATGGGCATCAGGCTCAGCGGGGTGACGGCTTCACCTTTCATCAGGCTGATGTCGATCAGGTAGGCCTTGCCGTTAAGCAGAGGCTCGGTCTGCCGGCTCTTCAGGTCGGGTGCGTTATAGAGCTGGCGCGCCATGGCGCAATCTACCGCGCTCCACCCGGTTACCCCTTGGACATTCCACAGCGTTCGCAGGTGGTTGGACAGGGTATGCCATTGCGGGCCGTCCTTGTTGTCGCCGTTCCAGAAAGCGATTTGCTGTTCCTGATAGGCGCTGAGCATGACTGGCGCCAGCACATTAATAACCTGGGCGATTTCGGCGATACGCACCGGCAGGTGAATGGGCGTCGTGGTGAGCGGCTGCTGGGTCAGGAAGTGTTCGCCTTCAATGTACAGGCGAGGCACTTCAAGCACCGCCTGCCGGGCGAGAATGCCGGTGAGTGTTTGGTACTGCGGCGTGGTGGCCTGGATCTGGTCGTCGGTCAGCACCCAGCCTGGGGTGCAGACCATGGCGATGTCCGGGTCGATATCCAACGCAGGGTACAAACGACGTAGTTCCGGGCGCAGCAACGCGGCTGCGACCTCCAGGAACGAAGGGCCCAGGCATAGTTGTGCGAGCAGGGCTTGGGTGGCGGTATTGGCGTTGGGCTGTGCGGCGGGTGAACTCATGGGGAGGCCTGGCGTGCATGGAAACAGGCCTCATGCTAGGGAGCGGCACGCCAGGGAGAGCGGTGGATATGTAGGTCAGCTCAGCTCGCCACACAGGTCGAGTTCTACCAGGCGACGCACTTCTGCCACGGGCAGGCCGCCACCCAACAGCGCATTGAGCTTGCCGAACGCAGCTTCGCGGGTCATCCCGCCACCTGACAACACGCCCACGCCACGCAAGCGGCTACCGGCTTCGTACACATCCAGCTCCACACCGCCTTCATGGCATTGGGTGATTGCCACTACCACCACGCCGTTATCCTGCGCACGCTGGAGGCTGGCGAGGAACTGCGGGTTGTCGCTCGGCCCGGTGCCGCTGCCGAAGCATTCCAGTATCAGCGCCTGGATGCCGCTGTCGATCAACCCGTCCAATTGCGCGGCGGCGATGCCCGGCACCAGTGGCAGCACGCCCACATTGGCCAGCGCCTTGGCCTGGCGGTAATGCAGCGCCGCCGGAACCAGCTCAGCTTGGGCGACGCCGCCGTTACGCTGCAACGCGGCAAACGGGTGGCGACCAAAACTGCGGATTTTCGCGCAGCGGGTCGGGGCCATCAGTGCACCGTGGAAGTACAGTTGCACGCCCGGCGCCAGGCCTTGGCTCAGGGCTACCAGCGCACCGCTGACGTTTTCCCAGGCATCGCTGTCGGGCACACCGGCCGGTAGCATCGAGCCGGTAAACAGCACCGGCGCGGGCAGGCCCAGCAGTTGGAAACTCATGGCGGCCGCGCTGTAGGCCAGCGTGTCGGTGCCGTGCAGCACCAGTACGGCGTCGCAACCCTCGTCCACTGCCTCGATCACGGCGGCGCGCAGGCGCTGCCAGTAGGCGGGGGTCATGTTGGCGCTGTCGATCAGTGGGGACATTTCCCGGAAACGCCAGGCGGGTGCTTGCAGGTGGGCAAGTTGCTCGCGCATGCGCGCTTCAAAACCCGAAGCGGGGGCCAGGCCATTGGCACTGGCCTGCATGCCGATGGTGCCGCCGGTGTAGAGCACCATGACGTTGTTGGCTGGTTGCATTGAAGAATCTCCTGAACGAAAAACGCCGCCGGGCCCAGAGCATGCCCAAGGCCGGGCGGCGTGTCATCTATCTAGGTTTAGCGTTGCGTTTGAGCGCTCAGTTCAGCCGATGCTTGAGCGGTTGGCTCAGGCTTCACCGGATTCGCCGGCCACGCCTTGCGGTCCAGGTCCAGGTCCGGGAACTTGCTGGAATCAAACACCGGAGTCTTGATACCTGCGGCACGCTGGCCGTCGTAGTCATTCAGGATGCGCATGGCGATCTTGAACAGGAACGCCAGGGCGAACAGGTTGACGAACGCCAGCATGGTCATGGTGATGTCGGCGAAGGCGAACACGGTGCTCAGGTTCTCGATGGAACCCCAGAAAATCAGCACCAGTACCAGCGCGCGGTAGCCCATCAGGACCTTGCGGTTATCGCCCACGATGAAGCGCAGGTTGCTCTCGCCGAGGTAGTAGTTGTACATGATCGAGGTGAACACGAACAACGCCAGGGCCACCGAGATGAACATCCGGCCCCAGTCACCCACGACTGCCGCCAGGGAGTTCTGGGTCAGGGCAATGCCGTCGCCTTCGAAGCCTGGGGTGTAGAAACCCGAGAGCAGGATCAGCAACGCGGTGCAGGTGCAAATCACGAAGGTGTCGAGGAACACGCTGAACGCTTGCACCACGCCTTGGGCGATCGGGTGCTCTACCGACGCGACTGCCGCCACGTTAGGCGCACTGCCCAGGCCGGCTTCGTTGGCGAACACGCCGCGTTTCACGCCCATGATGATCGCGCTGCCCACCAGGCCGCCGAAGGCTTGGTCGAGGCCGAAGGCGCTCTTGACGATGGTCGCGAGCATGGCCGGCACGTGGTCGAATTGCAGCACGATCACATACAGGGTCACCGCGATGTAGACCAGGGTCTTGACCGGCACCAGCAGGTCGGCGATCGAGGCGATACGCTTGATCCCACCGATGAACACCAGGCCCAGCAGCACCGCCAGGGCGAGGCCGGTGTAGGTGGTGTCGAGGCCAAACGCGTTGTTCAGCGAGTGGGTGACGGCGTGGGCTTGCAGACCGTTGAAGGCGAAACCGAAGGTCACCAGCAGCAGGAACGCCATCACCATGCCCAACCAGCGCTTGTGCAGGCCGTGCTGGATGTAATACGCCGGGCCGCCACGGTAGGTGCCTTCAGCGTCGGTGCGTTTGTAGAGCTGGCCAAGGGAGCATTCGATAAAGCTCGAAGACATGCCCACCAGTGCGGTGACCCACATCCAGAATACGGCGCCCGGGCCACCCAGGGTCACGGCAATGCCGACGCCTGCGATGTTGCCGGCACCCACGCGCCCGGCGAGGCTGAGCATCAGCGCCTGGAACGAACTGAGTTGGCCGGCGCTGCTTTTCAGGCTGTCGCGAAACACCGAAAACATGTGGAAAAAGTGACGCAACTGAACGAAACGCGAGCGGATCGTGAAGTAACCACCTAGCCCGACAATGAGCACGATCAATACTTTCCCTGAGAGGAAGTCGTTGATGACTTCTAGCATGGAGTGTTCCTCGCTGATTTTTCTAATGGCAAACGCAGGACGGTCCGGCGCATCGCTCGGCACCAGGCAGTGCACGACGCTTCGACCCCAATCCTTTTGCGGGTGTTGTTATTCATGCGGTTTCGCGCTTCCCAGGGTCTCGTTACCGACGACCGCTGACGCGAAGAGGGGCGGCACTATACCTAGGAGTGTGTGATCCGTCTGCACGAGGCGATTAAAGGTTTCAGCCAAGGCGTTACGGGCAAGGCGGGTTTGTGGGGCGATCTTGGAGTTTTTATAGGCATCATTTCGCAACCGTAAGGCAAAAAAAAGGGCCTGAAGAACGAGCCTTCAGGCCCTCAAAAGGTGAGAGGTGTCTAGTCCCTCAACCTGGTGAGCGGTGCAACAAACGCTTAGGCCTTCAACGGGACCAAACGTGGAGCGATCATGTTTTCGGGGCGCAGGATGTCGTCGAGCATGGCGTCGTCGAGCAAGCCTTCTTCGCGCACCAGTTCCAGCACGCCGCGGCCGCTTTCAAGGGCAATACGGGCGATGCGGGTGGCGTTTTCATAGCCGATGTACGGGTTCAGCGCGGTGACCAGGCCGATGGAGTGCTCCACCAGTTCGCGGCAGCGGGCTTCGTTGGCGGTGATGCCGACGATGCAGTGCTCGCGCAGCATGTCCATGGCGCGTTGCAGCAGGCGGATCGAGTCGAAGATCTTGTAGGCGATCAGCGGCTCCATCACGTTCAGTTGCAGCTGGCCGCCTTCGGCCGCGATGGTCAGTGCCAAGTCGTTACCGATGATCTGGAACGCGACCTGGTTCACGGCTTCCGGGATGACCGGGTTGACCTTGCCGGGCATGATCGAGCTGCCTGGCTGACGCGCTGGCAGGTTGATTTCGTTGATGCCGGTGCGTGGGCCGCTGGACAGCAGGCGCAAGTCGTTGCAGATCTTCGACAGCTTCACCGCGGTACGCTTGAGCATGCCGGAGAACAACACGAAGGCGCCCATGTCGGAGGTGGCTTCGATCAGGTCGGCAGCCGGTACCAGCGGCTGGCCGCTGATGGTGGCCAGGCGTTGAACGGCCAGGGCCTGGTAACGCGGGTCGGCGTTGATGCCGGTACCGATGGCGGTGCCGCCCAGGTTCACTTCAGTCAGCAGCTCAGGCGCCAGGGTCTTCAAGCGAGCCAGGTCTTCACCGAGGGTGGTGGCGAAGGCACGGAATTCCTGGCCGAGGGTCATCGGCACGGCGTCTTGCAGCTGGGTACGGCCCATCTTCAAGACGTGGCTGAACTCTTCACCTTTGGCGGCGAACGCCTGGATCAGGCTGTCGAGGCTGGCCAGCAGAGCGTCGTGGCCCAGCAGCAGACCCAGGCGGATCGCGGTCGGGTAGGCGTCGTTGGTCGACTGCGCCATGTTCACGTCGTTGTTCGGGTGCAGGTATTGGTATTCGCCCTTGCTGTGGCCCATGGCCTCCAGCGCGATGTTGGCGATGACTTCGTTGGCATTCATGTTGGTTGAAGTGCCAGCGCCGCCTTGAATCATGTCCACCACGAACTCTTCGTGGAAATCGCCGCGGATCAGACGGGCACAGGCTTCGCTGATGGCAGCGTGCTTGGCTTCGCTGAGCTGGCCCAACTCACGGTTGGCGTCAGCAGCTGCCTGCTTGACCATTGCCAGGCCGACCACCAATTTCGGGTAATGCGAAATCGGAACGCCCGAGAGACGGAAGTTATTCACCGCTCGCAGGGTCTGGATGCCGTAGTACGCTTGAGCGGGTACTTCGAGTACGCCAAGCAGGTCTTTTTCTGTGCGGAAAGATGCAGCGGAGGACATGACGGAAATCATCTCGATATGGACCCGGGCTAGGCCGGAACGCTGTGAATGCTAGGCTTGCAGGAGATTTAGGGCCAATGCTGTTAAACACTGGCCTATGCATAAACGGCATAATGTCGGTGTGACCCCGTTACCATAACGGTCGTGTGTGCCAAAATGGTGCATGCCCCGGGAGGATGTGATGAACCTTGAAAGCAAATGGCTGGAAGACTTTAGCGCCCTGGCTGCCACCCGCAGCTTCTCCCAGGCGGCGGAGCGGCGCTTTGTCACCCAGCCGGCGTTCAGTCGGCGCATCCGCAGCCTGGAGGCCGCGCTGGGGCTGACCCTGGTCAATCGTTCGCGCACGCCGGTCGAACTGACGGCGGCGGGGCAGTTATTCCTGGTCACCGCGCGTACCGTGGTCGAGCAACTGGGTGAAGTGCTCCGCCACCTCCATCACCTGGAAGGCGGGCAGGGCGAAGTCATGCAAGTCGCGGCGGCGCACTCCCTGGCGTTGGGCTTCTTCCCGCGCTGGATCGCGCAGTTGCGCAACGAAGGGCTGAACATCGCCACGCGGTTGGTCGCCACCAACGTGGGCGACGCAGTGCATGCGCTGCGCGAAGGCGGTTGCGATTTGATGCTGGCGTTCTACGACCCGGATGCGGCGATGCAGATGGACCCGGAGATCTTCCCGTCGCTGCACCTGGGCAACACCGAGATGCTGCCGGTGTGCGCCGCCGATGCTGACGGTAAGCCGCTGTTCGACCTGGAAGGCGAGGGCAGCGTGCCGCTGCTGGCCTACAGCGCCGGGGCTTTCCTGGGGCGCTCGGTAAACCTGCTGCTGCGTCAGCGGGCGCTGCGCTTTACCACGATTTATGAAACCGCCATGGCCGACAGCTTGAAAAGCATGGCCCTCGAAGGCTTGGGCATCGCCTGGGTGCCGCAGTTGAGCGTGCGCGCCGAGTTGGCCCGGGGCGAACTGGTGGTGTGCGGCGGCCCGCAATGGCATGTGCCGCTGGAAATCCGGTTGTATCGCTGCGCGTTGGTGCGCAAGGCGAACGTGCGGTTGTTGTGGCGCAAGCTGGAAGGTGGTGCGGCGCAGAATACCTGAGCCCACACAGATCAAATGTGGGAGCGGGCTTGCTCGCGAAAGCGTAGTGTCAGTCAACCCATCTGTGGCTGATCCACCGCCTTCGCGAGCAAGCCCGCTCCCACATTAGTTTTCTGGTGTGTTCGCTGACCTGGAAGTCAATAAAACCGCCTGTTGAGGTGTAAGACAGATGGTCATTCCAGGGGCTGTTTATCTGCGTTATTACGGTATACTGCGCGGCCTTCGGCCGGTCCAACCGGCCTTAATTCGTACAACAAGCCACGCTGGATTTCCCGCGTGGCTTGTTGTTTTTTGACGCGCCTGCGGGCGCCCAGAGAGAAGAGGCACGACGATGAGTGCATTGGTTGGCGTGATCATGGGCTCCAAGTCCGATTGGTCCACCCTTAGCCACACCGCCGATATGCTGGAAAAACTCGGCATTCCCTATGAAGTGAAGGTGGTTTCCGCCCACCGCACTCCGGATTTGCTGTTCCAGTATGCCGATGAGGCAGAATCCCGTGGCATCGAGGTGATTATCGCCGGTGCCGGCGGTGCAGCTCACTTGCCAGGCATGTGTGCCGCCAAGACTCACCTGCCAGTGCTTGGCGTACCGGTGCAGTCGTCGATGCTCTCGGGCGTGGATTCGCTGTTGTCCATCGTGCAGATGCCCGCCGGTATTCCGGTGGCCACCCTGGCGATCGGCAAGGCCGGCGCGATCAACGCAGCCTTGCTGTCCGCCAGCATTCTCGGCGCCAAGCACCCGCAGTTCCACGCGGTGCTGAAAAAATTCCGTGCTGAACAGACAGACAGCGTCCTGGACAATCCAGACCCACGCATTGCCTGAGGTTGTTGATTGATGAAAATCGGTGTAATCGGTGGCGGCCAACTGGGCCGCATGCTGGCCCTGGCGGGTACGCCGCTGGGGATGAACTTCGCTTTCCTGGACCCGGCGCCGGACGCCTGTGCGGCTGCGTTGGGTGAACATCTGCGGGCTGATTACAGCGACCCGGATCACCTGCGCCAACTGGCCGATGAAGTCGACCTGGTGACCTTCGAGTTCGAAAGTGTCCCGGCTGAAACCGTGGCCTTCCTGTCGCAGTTCGTGCCGGTGTACCCGAGCGCCGAAGCCTTGCGCATCGCGCGTGACCGCTGGTTCGAGAAGAGCATGTTCAAGGACCTGGGCATCCCGACGCCGGCCTTCGCCGACATCCAGTCCCAGGCTGACCTGGACGCCGCAGTCGCCTCCATCGGCCTGCCGGCCGTGCTGAAGACCCGCACCCTGGGGTACGACGGCAAGGGCCAGAAAGTCCTGCGCACCGCTGATGACGTGGTTGGTACCTTCGCCGAACTGGGCAGCGTTGCCTGCCTGCTGGAAGGCTTCGTGCCGTTCACCGGTGAAGTCTCGCTGATTGCCGTGCGCGCGCGGGATGGTGAAACCCGTTTCTACCCGCTGGTACACAACACCCACGACAGCGGCATCCTCAAGCTGTCCGTGGCCAGCACCGACCACCCGCTGCAAGCCCTGGCCGAAGATTATTCGAGCCGTGTGCTGAAGCAACTGGATTACGTCGGCGTGATGGCGTTCGAGTTCTTTGAAGTCGACGGCGGCCTCAAGGCCAACGAAATCGCTCCGCGGGTGCACAACTCCGGGCACTGGACCACCGAAGGCGCCGAGTGCAGCCAGTTCGAAAACCACCTGCGGGCGGTGGCGGGCTTGCCGTTGGGTTCCACGGCCAAGGTCGGCGAGAGCGCCATGCTCAACTTCATCGGCGTGGTGCCGCCGGTTGATCGCGTGATCGCGATTGATGACTGCCATCTGCATCACTACGGCAAGGCGTTCAAGGCCGGGCGCAAGGTCGGCCACGCCAACCTGTGCTGCAAGGACCGCGCGACGCTGCAAGCGCAGATCCTCAAGGTCGAAGCGCTGATCGCCGAGCAATAACCCAAGGCCGGGCGGAACCATTGGTACCCGCCACCCTCTGATTGCAGGAAGCCAAAGTCTGACTAGGCTTTGACTTAGCTCACTTCAATCAGAGGGAAATGCCATGGGTATCATTGGGACCATCTTTATCGGTTTGATCGTCGGCCTGCTGGCGCGTTTCCTGAAGCCAGGCGACGACAGCATGGGCTGGATCATGACCATCCTGCTGGGTATCGCCGGTTCGCTGGTTGCGACCTATGGTGGCCAGGCACTGGGCATCTATCAGGCGGGCCAAGGCGCAGGCTTCCTTGGTGCGCTGGTGGGTGCGGTGGTGCTGCTGGTGATCTACGGTCTGCTGAAAAAGAAGTAATTTAGCGACCAAGCCCTCTGCGCTGCGCAGGCGCAGAGGGCTAGAATGCCGGCACTGTAATCCATGCCGAGCCTCTCCATGCGCCGTCTTCTGTTATCCCTTCTTCTATGCACCGGGTTGGCCCACGCTGGCGAACTGCCGGAAACCGACTGGCTGGAACTGATGCCCAAGTCGGACCAGAAAGCCCTCGAAGAAATGCCGGAAATCGACCACAACTCCCCGGAAGCCCAAGGCACGTTCACCGAAAAGGGTGGCCTGAAGCAGAGCAAGGGCTTGCCGGCGGTGATGTATTCCACCAAGACCGTGGCTGCCATGAACGGCAAGAACATCCGCATCGGCGGCTACCCTGTGCCGCTGGAAACCGACGCGAAGGGCCGCAGCACGCTGTTCTTCCTGGTGCCTTACCCGGGCGCCTGCATTCACGTGCCGCCACCGCCGCCCAACCAGTTGGTGCTGGTGCGTTATCCCAAGGGTTTGAAGCTGGATGACATCTATACGCCGCTGTGGGTGACGGGCACGCTGAAGGTGGAAAAGGTCAACAATGACCTGGCCGATGCGGCGTATGCGCTGGATGCGGGGAAAGTGCGGGCGGTCAAAGAGTCGGATCTCTGATCTGACACAGCACCTAATGTGGGAGCGGGCTTGCTCGCGAAAGCGGTGTGTCAGTCAGCACATGCACTAACTGGAAAACCGCATTCGCGAGCAAGCCCGCTCCCACATTTTTGATCGGGTTTACAGGGCAATACCGGCGATGCTCACGCCCAAGGTATGGCTTTCACCCGGCGCCAGTGTCACTGCATCATCCAGCACGTTTGCGGTCTCGATGCACAACATCCCCTGCCAGCCGTCGTCGGCCATGTCGGCGAAAGCCTTGGCGCGTTCGGTCCACGGGTTCCAGATCACCGTCGAATGCGAGCCTGTGCTGGTGAGTTGAACGCGACGCTGCCAGTCTTTATCGACAATGTTCAGTTGCGCCGGCGTGTCGAGGTAGATGCGGTCGGTCTCGGCGGTGAAGTGCAGCAGCCCGGATTGCTGCTTGTGGGTCCAGCCGTCGGCGGTATCGATATAGGCCCGCCCGTCCAGGCCGTCGACCTGCACGTTGCGCACATCACTGACCGCAAAATAACTGTGCAGCGCCTGGCTGAGGCTGACGGTCTCGGTGCCACGGTTGTGGCTGGTCAGGCGGATGTGCAGTTGATCATCCAGCAGGATGCTCATCGTCAGGTCAACTGGATGCGGCCAACCCGGGAAGCCGCCTTCAGGCACCGGCAGTTCCAGTTCAACCCGCAACGCCGTGCCTTCAGCTTCAACACCAGCCAACGTCCAGTCGGCGGTCCGTACGAAACCATGCGCCCCAGCCGGCTCGTCGCCCTGGTACATGGCCTTGACGCTTTGCGGATTGCGGTCGAACACGCCAAACCATGGCCAGCACACCGGCACGCCGGTACGAATGCCTTTGCCTTTCTTGAACACCACCTGATCGTTGGGCCAGATGATTGGCTTCTCGCCAGCGCGCTGGTAGCTGACGATATGCGCGCCTTGCTGGGCCACTACCAATTCGGCCCCGTTATAGTGGATGCGCCAAGCGTTCAGCTCATCCAGTTTTACGGTTTCAACGTTGGGCGTAGACATAGGCGCGCGCTCTCAATGGCAGACAATGGGGCAATGGACCGTCAAAACGTCGCGATGTTTAACGCGCCCGCGACGGAACCGACCGGGTGCGACCGCTGCCATCGATGGCAACGAACACAAACACAGCTTCGGTGACTTTGCGCCATTCGCTGGACAGCGGGTCGTCGCTCCACACTTCGACCATCATCTGGATCGAGCTGCGGCCGATTTCCAGGGCCTGGGTATAGAAAGACAACTGTGCGCCGACGGCCACGGGCACCAGGAATGCCATGCGATCAATCGCCACGGTCGCGACGCGGCCACCGGCAACCTTGCTCGCCATGGCCGTGCCGGCCAGGTCCATCTGCGCGACCAGCCAGCCGCCGAAGATGTCGCCGAAACCGTTGGTTTCACGCGGGAGTGCGGTAATTTGCAGGGCGAGATCGCCTTGCGGGATAGGATCTTCTTGTTCGAGTTCGATCATGCCGGTGCCTCTGACCCGTGACGCTTTATGGGTATTTCAAGTGGATAGCCGTCTCTGGAAAAACGTTTCAGCACCAACATACACCGCTCGATGCGTTTCTCGTAAGGCGTACTAAAGGGAAACTCTGCCAAATCGGCTGGAGGGACACCAACGGCGTTTTGGCACAGCAGCCCCTCAAGGATGCGGGTCTGGCGCTTGCAATGGGCGAGTATATCGAGCCGTCGGCGCCACGACGACCTCCCGTCGCTCATTTGGTCGGTAAATAGACGCTGTATCGCGGCTTTTTCCGGCAACTGTGCTCCTGCTCATGCTAATTGCGCTTCTGCTACGGGAATATTTCGCTTATCTGAACTGTTAACGGCCCAACGCTGTGCTTTTTCAAGCGATTTGCTATCTTGCCAAGCCTGCCGCAAGTCCCGGGCTTGCCGTCCTGACTACTATAAGAGAAGCCTTGCCATGTCCTCCGTGCCCGCAAGCAGTGCGCAACCTTCGCGCCCGCTGACCCGCAACGACTACAAAACCCTGTCGCTGTCTGCCTTGGGCGGGGCGCTGGAGTTCTACGACTTCATCATTTTCGTGTTTTTCGCCACGGTGGTCGG
The DNA here is from genome assembly GCF_052682255.1 of Pseudomonas sp. 32A. Lineage (NCBI taxonomy): Bacteria > Pseudomonadati > Pseudomonadota > Gammaproteobacteria > Pseudomonadales > Pseudomonadaceae > Pseudomonas > Pseudomonas sp. 32A. Next base: position 3,007,448 of record NZ_JBQYLY010000001.1, read on the forward strand.
GAAACTGTTTTTCCCAGCCGAGATGCCCGAATGGCTGCGCATGATGCAGACCTTCGGTATTTTCGCCGCCGGCTACCTGGCGCGGCCGCTGGGCGGGATCATCATGGCGCACTTCGGCGACCTGCTGGGGCGCAAGAAGATGTTCACCCTGAGCATCTTCATGATGGCCGTGCCGACCCTGATCATGGGCCTGCTGCCGACCTATGCACAGATCGGCCTGTGGGCGCCGATCCTGTTGCTGCTGATGCGCGTGATTCAGGGCGCGGCGATTGGCGGTGAAGTGCCAGGCGCGTGGGTATTCGTTTCCGAGCACGTGCCGCCCCGTCACATCGGTTATGCCTGTGGCACCCTGACCAGCGGCCTGACGGCGGGCATTCTGTTGGGTTCGCTGGTGGCCACGGCCATCAACACCCTTTATAGCCCGGAGCAGGTGTCGGATTACGCCTGGCGGATTCCGTTCCTGCTGGGCGGTGTGTTCGGCCTGTTGTCGGTGTACCTGCGTCGCTGGCTGCACGAAACCCCGATCTTCGCCGAGATGCAACAGCGCAAGACCCTGGCGGCCGAGCTGCCATTGCGCGCCGTGTTGCGTGACCACCGTGGCGCCATCGTGTTGTCGATGTTGCTGACCTGGTTGCTCTCGGCCGGTGTGGTCGTCGTTATCCTGATGACGCCGACCGTGCTGCAAACCGTCTACCACTTCAGCCCTACGGTGGCGCTGCAGGCCAATAGCCTGGCCATCGTCACCCTGAGCCTGGGGTGTATTGCCTCCGGGGCCCTGGCCGACCGATTCGGTGCCGGGCGTGTGCTGATCATCGGTTGCGCGCTGTTGCTGGCAACGTCCTGGACGCTCTATCACAGCCTGATGGCTCACCCGGATTGGCTGTTCCCGTTGTACGCCTTGACCGGCCTGTTTGTAGGCACCATCGGTGTGGTGCCCTATGTCATGGTGAAAGCGTTCCCGCCAGTGGTGCGTTTCAGTGGTTTGTCGTTTTCCTACAACGTCGCCTATGCCGTATTCGGTGGCCTGACACCCTTGGCGGTGTCGTTGCTGATGAAGGAAAGCCCGATGGGCCCTGCTTACTACGTGGCTGTCCTGTGCGTGATGGGGATGGCCGTGGGTGCGTATCTGTGGAAGCGTGGGCGCTGACACTTTTTTTGAAAACTGACGGATAACCTCGTGGCGAGGGAGCTTGCTCCCGCTGAACTGCGCAGCAGTTCCATTTTGAGGGTCGCTACGCGACCCAACGGGAGCTAGCGCCCTCGCCACAGATTTTGCCTTACAACGATTACAGATTGTTTCCACGAAATCGCTCCAACTTCCTCGCAAGCCCCGGATTTATTGACGTTTCTCCTTCCTGTCAGCTTTTTCATAAATGCTGGCCTTTCATCTAATTGTCATATTCCAGACATAGAGTGTTCACACGGCCTACCGATACTTGGCCCCGATCCAACTATCCCTATCTGCTAGGAGCAAGGCATGAAACTGAAACGTTTGATGGCGGCAATGACTTTTGTCGCTGCTGGCGTTGCGACCGCTAACGCGGTAGCCGCTGGTGTTGACCCGGCAATTCCGGCTTACGTGAAGACCACTGGTGTGTCGGGCAACCTGTCCAGCGTTGGTTCCGATACCCTGGCAAACCTGATGACCCTGTGGGCTGAGGGTTACAAAAAGGAATACCCGAACGTCAACATCCAGATTCAGGCCGCCGGCTCCGCCACTGCTCCTCCTGCGCTGACTGAAGGCACCTCCAACCTGGGCCCGATGAGCCGCAAGATGAAGGACACCGAACTGGCTGCCTTCGAGCAGAAGTACGGCTACAAACCAACCGCTATCCCGGTTGCCGTGGACGCCCTGGCCGTGTTCGTGCACAAGGACAACCCGATCCAGCACCTGACCATGGAGCAAGTCGACGCGATCTTCTCCTCGACTCGCCTGTGCGGTGCCAAAGCTGACGTCAAAACCTGGGGCGACCTGGGCGTGACCGGCGACCTGGCCAACAAGCCAGTGCAACTGTTCGGCCGTAACTCGGTATCCGGCACCTACGGCTACTTCAAAGAAGAAGCCCTGTGCAAAGGCGACTACAAACCTAACGTGAACGAACAACCCGGTTCGGCGTCGGTTGTGCAGTCCATCAGCTCCTCGCTGAACGGTATCGGTTACTCGGGCATCGGTTACAAAACCGCCAGCGTGAAGACCGTGGCCCTGGCCAAGAAAGGCAGCACTGACTTCATCGAAGACACCGAAGAAAACGCCCTGAACGGCAAATACCCGCTGTCGCGCTTCCTCTACGTCTACGTCAACAAAGCCCCGAACAAGCCTCTGGCCCCGCTGGAAGCCGAGTTCGTGAAGCTGGTTCTGTCCAAACAGGGCCAGGAAGTTGTAGTGAAAGACGGCTACATCCCGCTGCCAGCCAAAGTTGCCGCCAAGGCACTGGCTGACCTGGGCTTGAAAGAAGGTGGCAAATAAGCCTCCGGTAAACCTGCCTTGAACCGGGGTTTACCCACGGTTCAAGGCCTGGGCGGGGTCTGTAAGACCTGGACCTCGCCTCCCATTTTTTAATCCGCTGCCAGCCCTGCTACGCGGCGGATTTCTTGCGTCACTGCATTGTCATCTTTCTGTCATACAGGATCGCTAGGGTGTGCGCATGAATGATCTGGCCAATTCCACCATGACGACGACTTCTCCCCCCAAGCGCATTGATTTCAATACGCCTGAGCTGCAACGCAAGCGCCGCATCCGCGCGCTCAAGGACCGCCTGACCCGTTGGTACGTGCTGGTGGGCGGCCTTGCCGTCCTGGGCGCTATCACCTTGATCTTCTTCTTTCTCGCCTACGTGGTCGCCCCGCTGTTCCACGGCGCCAACCTGACCAAGGAAGACGCCCTCGCGCCTGCCTGGCTGCAGGACGCCGGCAAACCGCTGATGATCTCCATGGAAGAACAGAACCAGGTCGCCATGCGGGTTTCCGACAAGGGCCAGGCGCTGTTCTTCAACGTTGACACGGGTGCCGAACTCAAGCGCGTTGACCTGCCATTGCCGGCCGGTGTGACCGTCGCCTCCATCGGTGAAGACCAGCCCGGCAGCCCGCTGGTGGTCCTCGGCCTGTCCAACGGCCAGTCGCTGGTGTTCCGCCACACTTATAAAGTGTCGTACCCGGACGGCAAGAAGACCATCTCGCCCGCCGTCGAATACCCTTATGGCGAAACGCCGATCGTCCTCGACGAACAAGGCCGCTCCCTTGAGCACGTCGCGTTGAACGCGACCGACTCGACGCTGGTGGTGGCCGGTTCCAGCGGAGCTCATCTGAACGTGCTGTCCATCAGCCGTGAAGAAAACATGATGACCGAGGAAGTCACCACCGAGCAGAAGCGCATCGAACTGCCGCAAATGGCCGAGCCGGTGAAGGCCATCTTCGTTGATCCGCGCCAACAGTGGCTGTACGTGATCAACGGCCGCGCCCAGGCCGATGTGTTCAGCCTGCGGGACAAGAGCCTCAACGGTCGCTACAAATTGTTGGACGACGGCGTGGCGCAAGTCACGGCCAGCACCCAGCTGGTGGGCGGCATCTCGCTGATCATCGGTAACTCCAGCGGTGGCCTGGCGCAGTGGTTCATGGCCCGCGACCCGGACGGCGAACAACGCCTGAAGCAGATTCGTACTTTCCAGATGGGCACCGCGCCTATCGTTGAAATCACCGCCGAAGAACGTCGCAAAGGCTTCACTGCCCTCGACGCCTCCGGCAAGTTCGGCGTGTTCCACAGCACCGCCCACCGCACGTTGCTGGTGGACCAGGTGGTCGATGGCACCGGTATCTTCGGCATGTCGCCACGGGCCAACCGGGTGATCGTCGAAGCCGGTGGCAAGCTGCAACCGCTGCTGCTGGACAACCCGCACCCGGAAGTCTCCTGGAGCGCGTTGTGGAGCAAGGTCTGGTACGAAAACTACGACGAGCCTAAATACGTCTGGCAATCGACCGCCGCCAACACCGACTTCGAACCCAAGATGAGCCTGGCGCCCCTGACCTTCGGTACTCTGAAGGCCGCGTTCTACGCCATGCTGCTGGCCGCGCCACTGGCCGTCGCCGCTGCAATCTACACCGCCTACTTCATGGCCCCGAGCCTGCGCCGCAAGGTCAAGCCGGTGATCGAGTTGATGGAAGCGATGCCGACGGTAATCCTCGGCTTTTTCGCCGGCCTGTTCCTGGCGCCGTATGTCGAAGGGCATTTGCCGGGGATCTTCAGCCTGCTGATGCTGCTGCCGATTGGCATCCTGGTGGCCGGCTTCATCTTCAGTCGCCTGCCTGAGTCGATCCGCCTGCGGGTCCCGGATGGCTGGGAGAGCGCGATCCTGATCCCGGTGATCCTGTTTGTGGGTTGGCTCTCGCTGTACATGAGCCCGTACCTGGAAACCTGGTTCTTCGGCGGCGACATGCGCATGTGGATCTCCCACGACCTGGGCATCACCTACGACCAGCGCAACGCCCTGGTAGTCGGCCTGGCCATGGGTTTCGCGGTGATCCCGAACATCTACTCCATCGCCGAAGACGCCGTATTCAGCGTGCCGCGCGGCCTGACCCTGGGCTCCCTGGCCCTGGGTGCCACGCCATGGCAGACCATGACGCGCGTAGTGATCCTGACCGCCAGCCCGGGCATCTTCTCGGCACTGATGATCGGCATGGGCCGCGCGGTCGGTGAAACCATGATCGTGCTGATGGCCACTGGTAACACGCCGGTGATGGAGATGAACCTGTTTGAGGGCCTGCGCACCCTGGCAGCGAACGTCGCGGTGGAAATGCCCGAATCGGAAGTCGGCGGCAGCCACTACCGCGTGCTGTTCCTCTCGGCGCTGGTGCTGCTGCTCTTCACCTTCGTCATGAACACCCTCGCCGAGCTGATTCGTCAGCGTCTGCGCAAGAAATACTCGTCGCTTTAAGAAAGGTAGAAGTCTGTGAAACAGAACTCCCTGAATGGATGGTTCAAGAGCGGCGCCCCGGGCGTCTGGATCAGCGGTGGCGCGGTGTCCATCGCGGTCATCATGACCATTGGTTTGTTGGCCGTGATTGCCGTGCGTGGTTTGGGCCACTTCTGGCCGGCCGACCTGATCCAGGCCAGCTACAACGTGCCGGGCCAGGAAAACCATATCGTCGTCGGCGAAGTGGTGCAGAAAGAAGAGGTGCCCCGCGAGCGTCTGAAAAGCGCTGGCTTGCCGGTGCCGGACCAAGGCCCGGAGTTCATGACCCGCGAGCTGATCAAGGTCGGCAACCGTGACTTGAACGGCAACGACTTCACCTGGATCGTCGGCGAGTGGCTGACCAACCAGACCAAGCCGGTCGAACTGATGGCCATCGAACGTCGTGAGTGGGGCAACTTCTACGGCACCCTGGTCAACGTCAAGCAGGACGGCAAGGTCATCGCTGAAGGCGAGGCGGCCTGGCCGGAACTGCAAGCCCGCGTCGACCGCGTCAACAAGCTCGCGGCCCAGCTCAAGACCCTTGAGAAAACCGATATCGGCGCCATCAACGCCGGCCTCGAACGCATCCGCCTGCACGGTCGCAAGCTGGAGCTGGAAGGCAAGCTGGACGCCACCGCTCAAGCCGATATGGACAGCGGTCGCGCCGAACTGAACAACCGCTACAAGGACATCGAAGCCCGCCTGGCGGACCTGCACACCCAGTTCAACCGCGACAGCCTCACCGCCCGCGATGCCAACGGCAAAGAAATCGAAATCGGCATCGGCAAGGTGGTGCATGCCTACCAGCCGAACGCGATGGGTTACATGACCAAGATCGGCTTCTACTTCAGCAAGATCTGGGAGTTCCTCAGCGACGACCCACGGGAAGCCAACACCGAAGGCGGGATTTTCCCGGCGATCTTCGGCACCGTGATGATGACCCTGATCATGGCGATGATCGTGACCCCGTTCGGTGTGCTGGCGGCGGTGTACCTGCGTGAATACGCCAAGCAGAACACCCTGACGCGGATCATCCGCATCGCGGTGAACAACCTGGCCGGTGTACCCGCCATCGTTTACGGCGTGTTCGGCCTCGGCTTCTTTGTCTACGTGCTGGGCGGCTCGGTCGACCGGCTGTTCTTCGCCGAAGCCTTGCCGGCACCGACCTTCGGTACGCCCGGCCTGCTTTGGGCGTCCCTGACCCTGGCGCTGCTGGCGGTACCGGTAGTGATCGTAGCCACCGAAGAAGGCCTGGCGCGGATCCCTCGCACCGTACGTGAAGGTTCTTTGGCACTGGGCGCGACCAAGGCGGAAACGCTGTGGAAGATCGTCCTGCCGATGGCCAGCCCGGCGATGATGACCGGCATGATCCTCGCCGTGGCCCGCGCCGCCGGTGAAGTGGCGCCGCTGATGCTGGTAGGTGTGGTGAAACTGGCGCCGTCGCTGCCGGTGGATGGCAACTACCCGTACCTGCACCTGGACCAGAAGATCATGCACCTGGGCTTCCATATTTATGACGTCGGCTTCCAGAGCCCTAACGTCGAAGCCGCACGGCCGCTGGTGTACGCCACTGCCTTGCTGCTGGTGCTGGTGATCGCCACGCTCAACTTGTCGGCGGTGTGGATTCGTAACCACCTGCGCGAAAAATACAAAGCGTTGGACAGTTAATTGAAGTGAACGCGGACTAAATGTGGGAGCGGGCTTGCTCGCGAATGCGGTGTATCAGTCATACATGGGTCAACTGACCTGACGCCTTCGCGAGCAAGCCCGCTCCCACAAAACGAATTGGTAGCACAGGGAGCATCCCATGCAACATGAAACCCATTCCCACGGCATCAACATGTCAGCCCTGGGTCGCGACAAGCAGAGCCTGAGCCTGGCCCAGGAAACCGTGGCGATCGAAGTCCCGAGCCTGAGCCTGTACTACGGCGACAAGCAGGCGCTGTTCGACGTCAGCATGAACATCCCGAAGCAGCGCGTGACCGCCTTCATCGGCCCGTCCGGTTGCGGCAAGTCGACCCTGCTGCGCACCTTCAACCGGATGAACGATCTGGTGGACGGCTGCCGCGTCGAGGGCGCGATCAATCTGTACGGTACCAACATCTACCGTAAGGGCGAAGACGTGGCCGAGCTGCGTCGCCGGGTGGGCATGGTGTTCCAGAAGCCCAACCCGTTTCCCAAGACCATCTATGAAAACGTGGTCTACGGCCTGCGCATCCAGGGCATCAACAAGAAGCGCATCCTCGACGAAGCCGTTGAATGGGCTTTGAAAGGCGCGGCACTGTGGGACGAGGTCAAGGACCGCCTGCACGAGTCGGCCCTCGGTTTGTCCGGTGGCCAGCAGCAACGTCTGGTGATCGCCCGCACCATCGCCGTGGAGCCGGAAGTGCTGCTGCTCGACGAACCCTGCTCGGCACTCGACCCCATCTCCACGCTGAAAGTCGAAGAGCTGATCTACGAACTCAAGTCCAAGTTCACCATCGTCATCGTGACCCACAACATGCAACAGGCGGCGCGGGTTTCCGATTACACCGCGTTCATGTACATGGGCAAACTGGTGGAATTTGGCGACACCGATACCCTGTTCACCAACCCGGCGAAGAAGCAGACCGAAGACTACATCACCGGTCGCTACGGCTAGCAGGTGGCTGGTTGCTCACTGAACTGATGCTGCGGTCGACCGCACCTTACTGGACGTTCCAAGGACGCCAACATGATTAGCAAAGAAGGCCTTACCCATCACATCTCCGCGCAGTTCAACGCCGAGCTTGAGGAAGTGCGCAGCCACCTCCTGGCCATGGGCGGTCTGGTGGAGAAGCAAGTCAACGACGCGGTCACCGCGCTGATCGAGGCCGACTCCGGCCTGGCCCAGCAAGTGCGCGAGATCGATGACCAGATCAACCAGATGGAGCGCAACATCGACGAAGAATGCCTGCGCATCCTGGCCCGTCGTCAGCCGGCGGCGTCCGACCTGCGTTTGATCATCAGCATTTCCAAGTCAGTGATCGACCTGGAGCGCATCGGCGATGAAGCCACCAAGATCGCCCGCCGGGCCATCCAGTTGTGCGAAGAAGGCGAAGCGCCGCGTGGTTATGTCGAAGTGCGCCACATCGGTGACCAGGTGCGCAACATGGTCCGCGATGCCCTCGACGCGTTTGCCCGCTTTGACGCCGAGCTGGCGTTGTCGGTGGCCCAGTACGACAAGATCATCGACCGTGAGTACAAGACCGCCCTGCGCGAGCTGGCGACCTACATGATGGAAGACCCGCGTTCTATCTCGCGGGTATTGAGCATCATCTGGGTGCTGCGTTCGCTGGAGCGTATCGGTGATCACGCGCGCAATATCTCGGAACTGGTGATCTACCTGGTCCGTGGTACCGACGTGCGGCACATGGGCCTCAAGCGCATGAAAGCAGAAGTTGAAGGCACAACCGATCAAATCCCTAATGTTCCGGGCGTTCCTGACGATAAGTAAGATTGCCCGAGAAATAAACGCCCGGCCTTTGGTCGGGCGTTTTCGTTTGTGGCGTTGGAATTTTTGGCAAAACGCCATCAGCGAAGCGTTATGCTTGCCGGGGTTTTTATAGGATGAAGGGTCGATGAGCAAAGTCAGTGTATTGGTGGTGGATGACGCCTCGTTTATTCGCGACCTGGTGAAGAAGTGCCTGCGTAACTACTTCCCGGGTATCAAGATCGAAGACGCGGTGAACGGCAAAAAGGCCCAGGCCATCCTGATGCGCGAAACCTTCGACATGGTGCTGTGCGACTGGGAAATGCCGGAAATGTCCGGCCTGGAACTGTTGACCTGGTGCCGTGAGCAGCCTCATCTCAAAGCCATGCCGTTTGTCATGGTGACCAGCCGTGGCGACAAGGAAAACGTGGTGCAGGCGATCCAGGCCGGGGTTTCCGGCTACGTCAGCAAGCCCTTTACCAACGAGCAGTTGCTGAACAAGGTCAAGCAGGCGCTGAACAAGATCGGCCGCCTCGACGCGCTGATCGCCAGCGCGCCGACCAAGATGAACTCGGCGTTCGGCAATGACTCCCTGAGCGCCCTGACCGGCGGCAAGCCTGAAGCGCTCAAGCCGGCTCCGGTGGCCGCACCGAGCAAAGGCCTGCTCAACAGCCAGCCGGTGCAGGCTGCTGCGACGGCATCGCCAGCCGGTGGTCGTGGCCAGGGCCAGTTACGCCTGTCCAGCGGCACCCAGCAATGCGTGATCAAGGCCCTGAGCATCAAGGAGGCGCTGCTGGTGGTGCGTCGCGGTGAAATCCTGCCTCAGGTACTGGAAAGCGCAGTGCTCGACCTGGAGCAGGGCGAAAATGCCGAGGTGGCCCGTCTCAATGGCTACCTGCACGCCGTCGTGGCCTACGAGCCCAAGCCTGACAGTGACTGGCTGCAGCTGACCTTCCGGTTTATCGACCAGGATGCGCAGAAGCTCGACTACATTTCGCGGCTGATCGCCCGCGGGACTGCACAGAAGCATTTTGTGCCGGGTGCGTGACTTGATGGGGTCTCCAAAAAACCTGTGGCGAGGGGGCTTGTCCCCCGTTGGGCTGCGTAGCGGCCCCAAACCCTGTAATTGAGTTCTGCCTGACCCTGCGCGATAACTCTACTGGGGCCGCTGCGCAGCCCAACGGGGGACAAGCCCCCTCGCCACAGGGTTAGTGTTTGGTTCACATAGCACTGTCATGATCCCTTGTTAGCCTGCCATCCAGTCGTCCCTGGCAGGCCAACCCGATGCTCGTGCGCTTACTGCTGTTCTGTGGACTGTTCGCCGTCGTCATGCCGGCGATGTCCATGACCCTCTACAAATCCATCGACCCGGACGGCGCTGTGGTCTTCAGCGACCGGTACACGCCCGGGGCGCAGGCGTTTGTGTATCAGGATCGGGTGATTCCCAAGCCTGTATATCCGTCGCAACCCACTTCATATCGTTATCCCTTGCCCTGGCGTGGCGGCCCGTTCCGTCTCACCCAAGGCCCCAATGGCACCTTCAGCCACTCCGAGATCAAAAGCCGCTACGCGATGGACATCGCCATGCCCGAAGGCACACCGATCATTGCGGCACGCGCAGGTGTGGTGCTGAAAACCGAGAACACCCAATCCGGGCGCGGCAGTGACCCATCGGGCAATTTCGTGCGGGTCCAGCACGATGACGGCACGCAAGGCGTGTACCTGCACCTCAAGCAAGGTTCGGTCAGCGTCAGGGAAGGGCAGCGAGTGGCGGTGGGCAGCCCGCTGGCGTTGTCGGGCAATACCGGCAACAGCAGCGGGCCACATCTGCATTTTGTGGTGCAACGCACGACGGCGTTGGGGCTGGTGTCGATTCCCTATGAATTCAGCCAGCCGGTGCAGGCGTTGCCCAATTTTGCATTGGGCACGCGATAAGGCTTTTGTAGGAGCGAGCTTGCTCGCGAAAAACCTGAGGGCGCTGCCGGGTGTCAGGGTCCCAGCGTTATCGTTAACGTCCTTCGCGAGCAAGCTCGTTCCTACAGGGGGTGTGCCCTAGTCGAGCAACAGCACCTTGGCCAACACGATCTTCGGCCCTTTCATCTTCTTGATGATGATCCGCAGGCCTTCGACTTCCAGCACTTCTTCCTCTTCCGGCACCCGTTTCAGGGTGTCGTAGATCAGCCCGGCCAGGGTTTCGGCCTCGATGTGGTCTAGGTCGACACCCAGCAGGCGCTCCACCTTGAACAGTGGCGTGTCGCCACGCACCAGGAGTTTGCCCGGCTGGTAAGCGAGGATGCCGCGCTCGGCCTTGCGGTGTTCGTCCTGGATGTCACCTACCAGCACTTCCAGCACGTCTTCCATGGTCAGGTAGCCGATGATCTTGCCGTCGGCTTCTTCCACCAGGGCGAAGTGCGCGCCGCCTTTACGGAACTGCTCGAGCAATTGCGACAGCGGCATATGGCGCGATACGCGCTCCAGCGGGCGGGTCAGCTCGGCCAGGTTGAACGACTCGGGAATGTGGTCGAGGGCCGCCAGCTCCAGCAGCAGGTCCTTGATGTGCAGCAGGCCGACAAACTCGTTGCGCACCGCGTCGTACACCGGGTAGCGGCTGAACTTGTGGCGACGGAACAGCGCCAGGATTTCCTTGAGGGGGGCGTTGAAGTCCAGGGTCACCAGGTCTTCCCGGGAGTTGGCCCAGTCGACCACTTCCAGCTCGCCCATTTCCACGGCGGAGGCCAATACACGCATGCCTTGGTCGCTCGGGTCCTGGCCACGGCTGGAGTGCAGGATCAGTTTCAGTTCTTCACGGCTGTAATGGTGCTCGTGGTGCGGGCCAGGCTCTCCCTGGCCGGCGATGCGCAGAATGGCGTTGGCGCTGGCGTTGAGCAGGTAGATCGCCGGGTACATGGCCCAGTAGAACAGGTACAGCGGAACGGCGGTCCACAGCGACAGCAACTCAGGCTTGCGAATGGCCCAGGACTTGGGCGCCAGCTCGCCGACCACGATGTGCAGGTACGAGATGACGAAGAAGGCGGCAAAGAACGACACGCCCTTGATCACTTCCGGCGATTGCACGCCGATCGCGCCCAGCAACGGCTCGAGGATGTGCGCGAAGGCCGGCTCACCGACCCAGCCCAGGCCCAGGGAGGCGAGGGTGATACCCAACTGACAGGCCGACAGATACGCGTCGAGCTGGCTGTGTACGGTGCGCAGGATCTGCCCGCGCCAGCCGTTTTTGTGGGCAATGGCCTCGACCCGGGTCGAGCGCAGTTTGACCATGGCAAACTCCGCCGCAACGAAAAAGCCGTTGAGCAGTACCAGGATCAGTGCAAAAAGAATCATGCCGAAGTCGGCGAAGAGTGTCGCGAGGGTGATGCCAGGGGAAGGGTCCATGATGGGGTTTTGCGGGTTCCGTCTAATCAAAAAGGGTGAGCAGGTGGGCCTGAAAGGCAGGCGCAAGTCCGCCAATGTAGCGGCTGACGGGGCGCTTGCCTAGTGGCGGCTGCCGGGTGGAGGGTCACTCGTCCTGATGAATGACCCGTGAACGTGTCATCTGTGCCGGCGGGAAATGGCAGGTAAAGGTACTGCCATGGCCCAACACACTGCTGATTTCCAGCCGCGCGCGATGGCGCAGCAACACATGCTTGACGATGGCCAGGCCGAGCCCGGTGCCGCCGGTGTTGGAGTTGCGGCTGGAGTCGACGCGATAGAAGCGCTCGGTGAGGCGCGGCAAGTGCTTGGCGTCGATGCCCATCCCGGAGTCCTGCACGCTGAGGTGCGCGCCCTGGTCATCGGCCCACCAGCGGATGCGGATGTTGCCCTTGTCCTGGGTGTATTTGACGGCGTTGAACACCAGGTTGGAAAACGCGCTGCGCAGCTCGCCCTCGCTGCCCTTGAGCAGGATCGACGGGTCGGCTTCGAGGGTAATCTGCTGCTCACGCTGCCCGGACAATGCCTGGGCGTCGCTCTTGATGGTCTGCAACAGGCTTTGCACCGGCACCGGATGGTTGTCCGAGGGGTAATCGGTGGCTTCCAGCTTGGCCAGCAACAGCAGGTCGTTGAGCAGAGTTTGCATGCGCCCGCCTTGCTGCTGCATCTGTTGCAGGGCACGGGTCCAGCGCGGGTTCACGTCTTCAACGTTATCGAGCAGCGTTTCAAGATAACCGCAGATCACCGTCAGCGGCGTGCGCAGTTCGTGGGAGACGTTGGCGACGAAGTCCTTGCGCATCTGTTCCAGCTGATGGATGCGCGTGACATCGCGCACCAGCATCAAATGTTCGTTATTGCCGTAGCGCGTCAGGTACAGCTGGATGCGCACGCGGTCGTTGGTAGGCGACGGAATTTCCAGGGCTTCTTCAAAGTTGTCCTGCTCGAAGTACTCCTTGAAACGCGGGTGGCGCACCAGGTTGGTCACCGGCTGGCCGCTGTCCTGGGGCGTCTTGAGGCCCAGCAGGGTTTCTGCGGCGCGGTTCCACCATTCCAGGTTGCCGTCGCTGTCGAGCATGATGACGGCGTCTTTCAGCGCAGCGGTGGACTCCTGGACCCGATCGATTACTGCCTGAAGCCGCCCGCGTACGCGTTGGTCGCGGCGTTGCAGGTGGTAGATGCTGTCGAACACCTCGCCCCACAGGCCGTAACCGTCGGGTGGTGCTTCATCAGGTTTGTGCTGGCGCAGCCACTCGTGAAGGCGCAGCAATTGCTTGAGGGTCCAGCCCAGGTAAACGCCCAGGCCGACGGCCAGGCTCCAGCCGTAATAGCCGCTGACCAGGCCCACCAGCAGGCAGCCAGTGATCAACAGGAGCATGTGGCGGATCAGGGTGCCATACCAGTTTTGGTTCACTTAAACACGCGTCCTTTCAGCTGTCTGGGCAGTTCGGGCTGGCTTAGCCTTTGGTGGAAAACCGGTAGCCGGTGCCGCGCACGGTTTGTACCAGATTCTCGTAAGCGTCGCCCAAGGCTTTGCGCAGGCGGCGGATATGCACGTCGACGGTGCGCTCTTCCACATACACATTGCCGCCCCAGACCTGGTCCAGCAGTTGGCCGCGGGTGTAGGCGCGCTCCTGGTGGGTCATGAAGAATTGCAGCAGGCGGTATTCGGTGGGGCCCATCTCGGCGGGTTTGCCGTCGATGGTCACACGGTGGCTGATCGGGTCCAGAATCAGGCCGTCGACTTCGATAGGCGCTTCGCCATCGGTTGGGCCGGCACGGCGCAGAACGGCTTTCAGACGGGCGACCAGTTCCCGTGGGGAAAAGGGCTTGGTGATGTAGTCATCGGCGCCGACTTCCAGGCCCTGGATCTTGTTGTCCTCTTCGCCCTTGGCGGTGAGCATGATGATCGGGATATCCCCGGTCAGCTCGTCACGCTTGAGACGGCGGGCCAATTCGATACCAGAGGTGCCGGGCAGCATCCAGTCCAGCAGGATCAGGTCCGGCTTGCGGTCGACGATAATGGCATGGGCCTGCTGGGAGTTCTCCGCCTCCAGGCAGTCATAGCCGGCCATTTCCAACGCAACGGCGATCATTTCGCGAATGGGCGCTTCGTCGTCAACGATCAGAATGCTCCTGCCAACCATGCTAAATCCTCTTGTCATTTAACTGTCTTGCGCCGCATTAGATAACGGAATTATTGCAGTCGTGTGACAGTAATTTAGTCGCTCGGGCAATCGGCGCCTCTCTGGACTACGCTTTGGGTCCGAATCCTGACAACCACAAAAGGAAGGTTCCCATGACTCACAGTACTTTTTCCTGGAAAGCCCTGCTGGTAACGGCCGCGTTGACGCTGCCGACACTGGCGGTTGCGGCGGAGCCCGGGATGGCGAAGGGCGGGATGCTGGTGGACCACAAGGGCATGACCCTTTACACCTTCGACAAAGACAAGGATGGCAAGTCCAACTGCAACGGAGACCCCTGCGAAACCAACTGGCCGCCCCTGAAGGCGGAATCCACGGATAAACCGGCCGGCAAATGGAAGGTCATCACCCGTGAGGATCAGACCAGTCAGTGGGCGTATGAAGGCAAGCCGGTTTATACCTTCAAGAATGACAAAGCGGCAGGCGACAAGTCTGGAGACGGTAAAGGCGACGTCTGGCACGTCATCAAACCCTGATCACGGCGGTGGCGAGGGGACGTGCCCCTCGCCCTTGATCACTTGAAGGCGTAGTCCGCCACAATCCCGACAAAAATCGCCAACCCGGCCCAGTGGTTGTGCAAAAACGCCTTGAAGCATTTGAGCCGGTCCTTGTCCCGTGTGTACCAGAACTCCCAGGCAAAACACCCGGCCGCCGCCAGCAAGCCCAGGTGGAACCAGCCACCCAACTCAAAGCGCATCCCCGCCAGCCAAAGGCAAGCCAACGCCAGGCCCTGCAACGTCAGGATGATCACCCGGTCGGCCTCGCCAAACAGAATGGCGGTGGATTTGACCCCGATTTTCAGGTCGTCATCGCGATCGGTCATGGCGTAGTACGTGTCGTAACCCACCGTCCACAACAGGTTGGCGATGTACAGCAGCCAGGCAGCGGCGGGCAGGCTGCCCGTCTCGGCGGTGAACGCCATCGGCATGCCCCAGGAAAACGCCGCGCCCAATACCACCTGCGGGTAATAGGTGTAGCGCTTCATGAACGGGTAGCTGGCCGCCAGCGCGAGGCCGCCCAGGGACAGCCAGATCGTCATGGAATTGGTCAGCAGCACCAGCAGGAAACTGATGAACATCAGCACCGCGAAGAACACCAGCGCCTCCTTCGAGCTGATCTTGCCGCTCACCAGCGGCCGCTGTTCGGTGCGCTTCACGTGACCGTCGACCTTGCGATCAGCCCAGTCATTGATGACGCAACCACCGGCCCGGGTGAGTATCACCCCGAGCACGAAGATCGCGATATTGAGCAGCGATGGCGAACCCTTGCCGGCAATCCACAACGCCCACAGCGTGGGCCATAGCAGCAAATAGATGCCGATGGGCTTGTCCATGCGGGTCAACTGGATGAAGTCCCAGGCCCTGGGGTTCAAGCGATTCATGGACTTGAGCAGGCGCTGGTACATCAGCAATTCTCCGGATGGTCGTGCACGGCTTGCCACAGGGTCGGCAGGAAAATTTCCGCCACCAGCACGCTCAGCGGCCCGCGATCAAAGCGCGAGCGACGCGCCCACAGGTTATCGGCCTGATCGGCGGTGGGCAGCCATTCCCGTGGATAGCGGCACACCTCGATGGCCTGGCGCGTGAAGGCATGGTCACAAAACAGCAATTCCCCCAGTGACCGGCTGCCCAACTCATCCATGTGCAAACCGTCGCCCTGCAAGGCGCTGCGGGCCGCCACGCTGCGGGCAAACACCCACGGCTGGCCATGGCCACGCAAATACACCTCGCGTACCCAGCCGATACTGGCGGCGGGCAACTCCAGGGTGGCACATTCGTCGTCTCGCAGTGGTTGCCAGCCTTCGAACAGCGGCGTCACGCTGAAGCCATCACTGGACAGCCGTGTAAGGCGCCGGGTCAGGGAACCTTCATCGAACAGCCAGTTGAGTGTCAGCGGCGCGGGCAGTGGGCTCAGAAGGCTCTGGCTCAGCCATCGGCAAGCATCGGGAAGGGCGTTTGAATGCGGCACGGAGGGTCATTATTGGCAGTTAATGAGGCGGCGAGCTTACCATGGTGCCCTGGACTTTTGCCGGAGCGCGCCAGGCCCATGCGTCGATCAAGCTTGCATCTGCGCCTGCTGATCAGTACAAAACGCCCTGAGCCGCACGGCAAGGCTGAATCTATCGACCGTCGGCCAGTACGCCTGGACCCTGAGGAAGCAAGTGATGAAGAAGTGGCAATGTGTCGTCTGTGGGCTGATCTACGACGAGAAAGATGGATGGCCGGATGACGGCATCGCCCCGGGCACCCTGTGGCAGGACGTCCCCGAAGACTGGCTGTGCCCGGACTGCGGCGTGGGCAAAATGGATTTCGAAATGATCGAAATCGGCTGATTGCTGATTTAAATCGCAATTCAAGAAACGTACTACAAGGAGAAAGGAATGAACGCACCTGTCGTGATCGTCGGCACGGGTTTGGCCGGTTACAACCTGGCTCGGGAGTTTCGCAAGCTCGATAGCGAAACCCCGCTGTTGCTGATCACCGCAGATGACGGGCGCTCCTACTCCAAGCCCATGCTCTCCACCGGTTTTGGCAAGAACAAGGAAGCCGATGGCCTGAGCATGGCTGAACCGGGCGCCATGGCCGAGCAATTGAAGGCCGAAGTGCGTACCCACACCCGCATCAGCGGCATCGACCCGGGCCACAAGCGCCTGTGGATCGGTGAGGAAGCGGTGATCTACCGCGACCTGATCCTGGCCTGGGGCGCAGAAACCGTGCGGGTGCCGGTACAGGGCGACGCCGCCGAGCTGATTTTCCCGATCAACGACCTCGAAGACTACGCACGCTTTCGTGCCGCTGCGGCCGGAAAACGCCGGGTGCTTTTGCTGGGTGCCGGGCTGATCGGCTGCGAGTTCGCCAACGACCTGATCCTCGGCGGCTACGAGATCGACCTGGTGGCGCCGTGCGAGCAAGTCATGCCGACCCTGCTGCACCCGGCAGCCGCCGCAGCGGTGCAGGCCGGCCTCGAAGGCCTGGGGGCGCGTTTCCACTTGGGCCCGGTGCTCAATCGCCTGCAGCGCAACGCTGACGGCCTGGAAGCCCACCTGTCTGATGGCGAAGTGATCCAGTGCGACCTGGTGGTGTCTGCCATCGGCCTGCGCCCCCGTGTCGATCTGGCCGCCGCCGCCGGCTTGCAGATCAACCGTGGGATCATGGTCGACCGCCACCTCAAGACCTCCCATGCCAATATCTACGCCCTGGGCGACTGCGCCGAGGTCGATGGCCTGAACCTGTTGTACGTGATGCCGCTGATGAACTGCGCCCGCGCCCTGGCGCAGACGCTGGCGGGCAACGCGACCGCTGTCAGCTACGGGCCGATGCCTGTCACAGTAAAAACCCCGGTCTGCCCGCTGGTCGTCTCGCCACCGCCACGGGGCACCGAAGGTGTGTGGAGCGTCGAAGGGCAGGGCGGCGACATCAAGGCCCTGTGCCGCGACGCCAGCGGCCGCCTGCTGGGTTACGCCCTGACCGGCACGGCCGTGATGGAAAAACTGGCCCTTAACAAAGAACTTCCGCCGCTGCTGGCGTAAATGCTGGTCGTTCTGTCGGAATAAGCATCATTTTGACCGTAGAAAGGTCGCCGTGAGACTGGCGCAGGCCCCGATGGCATGCCATCCTCACTCCCGTCTGCCGCAGAGTAGAGCCTGCGGCGCCTTGGGCGCTGCTCCGAAAGAGAGCAGCACGGACATAACAACAAAAAACCGTCAAAGAGGCTTCACTTATGCGTAAACCAGAACTCGCAGCCGCTATTGCTGAAAAAGCAGACCTGACCAAAGAACAGGCCAACCGCGTACTCAACGCCGTACTCGAAGAAATCACCGGCGCGCTGCATCGCAAGGACAGCGTCACCCTGGTGGGCTTCGGCACCTTCCTGCAGCGCCACCGCGGCGCCCGCACCGGCAAAAACCCGCAAACCGGCGAGCCGGTGAAAATCAAGGCGAGCAACACCGTTGCGTTCAAGCCAGGCAAGTCGCTTAAAGACAGCGTCAATCCGTAAGTAAAGAAGCCTGCGCTACGCACATGCGAGTGCGAGCGCGGGATAAAAAATGGGCACGCCGACTGGGTCGGGTGCCCATTTTTGTTGGGGATGAAAAAATGGTAGTGGGGAATATAAGTAGTTGTCTCTTGCAGAATTCTTAATGGTTGAGGTGGAAGCTGAGTTGTAGTGAGTTTTTATTGAAATAAATCGAATTATATAGTTGATGTGGAACTATGTCGGTGCACATGTGACATATATGGCATGGGGCATCAGGGCGCGCGCTCTAAACTAATTTTTAGAGGCGTATATATGCAAGTCTTCGATTAGCCCAGTGTTCCATTGCTCACACCGTTAGCCCACCAAAAAACGACGGAGATCAAGTCGCCGTCGGTGGCGGTTATCATACGTGATGCGCTTCTAAGCTCAGGTACCGGTAATTTGGTCAACAGCGGTTTTACCGGGGGGCAGCATTTCGTGTCCAAAGGTCTAGAGGAAAGGATTGAAGCACAGGCAACGATGCCTGGAACAGAAGTAAAGAAATCAGACGGCACGACGGGCACTGTAGATCTTGCCGCGACGGAGGAGCAAAATATACAGGCGCGTCTTACTGGCGTAGAAATAAAACCTTGAGGTTACTTGAAGATTTCCGTCGTTGTTTCCCCCTCGTAAGTTTGGACAGTCATCCGATAGATATCGGTGCATATATCCCCTGTTGGCCTTTTAATAAGGTGTTTTGCACCAAATACATAAACAGTTTCACCTAGAGATATCTTTTCTTTGATGTGCTGCGCTGTAGGGGGTACCAAGAATTGATGCAAAAAGACCATAGGGTGACCCTGATGATAAAGCCAGGCAGGTTCTCCTACCCACACGGGTTTATCCTTCATGCAAAGGTATTCGTTATCGAGTCGCTCCGTTAGCCATTTTTTTTTATTTTTTGGTGAGCCTTGCGCTACATACTCTTCGTAAAGCTTGTGAGCAAAATCCTCCGCGCTTTCGTCTTCCATCGAGGCGGATTTTTTTTCCGCGACAGTCATTGCCGTGCCCCAGAAAACGTGAAAATCAGTCAACTCACTCATGTCTGCTGCTCCTGAAAGGGTTCTTTACCATTGCCCTGTGGTTTTTACAATCCTCACCAAATCCCAGCCGGTATGGCGATACTTGTCCATTGACTCATGTCCCCAAGGCGTCGCCTTGGTCAAGTTCCAATCTTCATGAGCCACTTTTGATCCGGCGCGTTGTGGAATGTATTGATGATTCAGTTCCATCGACACTGTGATTTCCTTGGTCGTGCCAACACGTCCCTTTAGTCGGCTTCTCGGAGTATTACGATAACGAACCTCTATTTTCATCCGCGGTGCTTTGCCTAGGGCCATTCGAGCCAGGTTTCTAGTTGAGTACTGACCTGGCCGGGCATTGGCAGCCTCGGCTTTCCAAACGCCTTTCCTTGCTGTGCTCCAACATTTCCAGCCCCACGGGTCGATCCAGGTGATCGGGTTCGGCCCATATTGATAGAGATTGATCCCTCCCGCCAACCCAAGAGGATCCGGTGTGGTAAACCGCCCGATATCCGGGTCGTAAAACCGGAATGTATTAAAATGCAGTCCGGTTTCTCGATCTAGATATTGCCCCTGAAACCGTAAGTTCTGCTCTTCGATGTAGGTAGGCTCGCGCACTTCCTCCACCGTACCGCCCCACATTCGATAACTGGTCCGCCAGATGACTTCGCCGCCTTCTTCGGTTAGCTGCTCCGGCTGGCTATTGAGGTCGTTATGGTAGTGACGGATTTTTTGCAGAGGCCCCGTGCCGTCGACCCGGGCTACGGGCTTGTAGCCTTCATCTTCATAGATATAAAGGCTGGACTGACTATGCTTGGATTCCTGCAAGAGACGCAGCTCGTCCCAGAGGAAGCGTGTCATCCCCAACTGATAGCCATCGCTGCCATACTCGGCTTTTTCAATGCGACGCCCCAGGGGGTCATAGGTCATCCTTATCCTGTTGCCGCTATCATTTCGTACTTCAACCAGACGACTTTCCGCATCGTAGACAAAGCGCTGTAAACCGCGAGAGGCACTGCGCTTTTCGACCATGCGACCCAAGGCGTCGTACCGGTAACGCTTATCTTGATAGGTCAGCAGCCGGTTATGTTTTACCAGGCCACCCTGATGTGAACTATCGAGCAGGTTGGCTGCGGCATCATAGGCGCAGGTTTCGCTCCGTCCTGCCTGGTGGCTGACAAGAATCCGTTCGGTACTGTCGTAACCCAGATGCTCTTGATGATCGTGCCCGCGATCGACGCGATGACGTCCAATCACGTTGTCGCTGGGATCGTAGCTATAGTCGGTCTCTACCAATGGTGGTAGCTGCCATGGTTGGTCGATGCTGCGACGCTGTCGGGACCGAACCCTTCCGGTCCGGTCGTAAGCACTACTCGTCTTGAGTTGACCCTGAGTACGCTGCACTTCGCGATGCAAGCGATCACGCTCGAAGTCGCTGATAACCTTTCCATCGAGATTCAACTGATGCAGGTGGCCACTGCCGTAATACAGGCGGTTCAGCCATCGACCGTCGGGCAAGCCGGTTTGAATCAGATTTCCCAGTTCGTCGTAACGATGCTGCACAGACCCTGCCGAGCTTTTCTCCTCAAGGAGCTGCCCCATGGCGTCATAGCTGAAGCCAAGTGATTGCTCACTACCATCAGGCGCCGTGAAAGTAACACCGACCAGTTGGTCGTTGAGGTCGTGCTCGTAGATGGTGGTACCGTCCGCAGTTATTTTGCTGACCAGGCGCCCAACTGCATCTCGCTGAAACTGGTGTAACAGTGGGGCAACTGGCTCGCCTTCGACTCCCGGCAGGTAGTCTACGGCGATAACGTCGTCCAGCGGATCGTAGGTGTACCTGCGCCGGCTTTGATCCAGGTCCTGCTGCTGCACCAAGCGATCTGCTGCATCCCACTCAAAGCGATAGCTTTCACCGTTCTCATTGGTCAGCCTGCGCAGTCGGCCATAGGCGTCATGGTCGAACATGACCGTGCGGTTGTGCGCATCCCAGCGCTGTTTGACTAGACCACGCAAGTCATAAGCATAGCGCGTGGTGCTACCGGCCGGGTCGA
This sequence comes from Pseudomonas sp. 32A, assembly GCF_052682255.1. Taxonomy (NCBI): domain Bacteria; kingdom Pseudomonadati; phylum Pseudomonadota; class Gammaproteobacteria; order Pseudomonadales; family Pseudomonadaceae; genus Pseudomonas; species Pseudomonas sp. 32A. Next base: position 3,028,568 of record NZ_JBQYLY010000001.1, read on the forward strand.
CATGGGCCGTCAGGTAACCGCTGGCGCTGCGCTGGAACTGTTCCACGCGGCCATCCGGAAGCTGGCATTCCAGCAATAGTCCCTGAGGTCCGTATCGGTAGCGCACCGACTCACCTTCCGCATTGGTCTGCACCACCAGATTGCCAAAGGCGTCGTACTGATACCGGGTCGGATAACCCGAGCAATCCACTTCTTCGACCAGTTGGCTCCATTCGTTCCAATGCAACGTTTTGGTCTTTTCCGTGGCGTCGATGATTTGCACCGGTTGACCGAAACCGTCATAGACGTACCGCGTACGGTTTCCCAAGGGGTCGATTTCTTCGATGCAATTGCCACGCTGGTCGTAGCGATAATGCCAACTGTTGCCCGCCGGATCGGTTTCCACTTGGGGCAATGCCCAATTTGCCAGCCACTGCGTGCCACGGGTTCTGGACAGCGGATCGATGACGGCGCTCAAGTTGCCGGACGCGTCATAATTGAAGCGCCACCGTCCGTTTTGCGGGTCAATTGCGCCGAGCAACTGGCGATCTTCGCTCCACTCAAACTGCCACGTATGGCCCAGGTTATCGATGTAACGACTGATCTGGTACTGCGGGTTCCAATGCCGCGTGCTGACCCGCATCAGGCCGTCGGTCACGCGGGTAATACCGGCATCGAGGTCGTAATCGAAGCTGTATTCATCGCCAGCATCTGTCCAGTGACGACTGACGCGCCATTCCGCGCCGCCTGGCCCAGGTACTTCAGCCCATTGGTAGAAGCAGCGCAAACCGCTCGGCAATTGGTGCTCGGCCATGCGCCTGCCGCTGTCGTAGGCAAAGCGTCGAAGGGTTGTGCCTTGTGCGTCCAAGACCTCGGCAAGATCGCCATTGCTGTCATAGCGATAACTGACGAGTACATCGCTGCGTGCATCGAAATGGTCCTGGCGCAGGTATCGCCGCTCGATGTGGCTCACACGACGCGGATGCTGGGTTGTATAACTCAACTCGACGTGCATGAAATCATGGGTGTCACGCAAGCGGTGAAGCCTTCCCTGGGCATCGTAATCGAGAAAGATCCGCCCTTCATTGCGATCACCCAGCAGGTGCAAGCGCATCCGTGAGTTGTTCTGTGGGTCGATTTCGAACAGCCGATACAGACCGTCGATGCTCTCGATCAATACCGCGCCTTCACCGCTGCGTCTCACCGCGAGGCCTTCGCCCGGATCGAACGATCCACCGGACAACGGGATATAACCGATCTCCAGGCGGCGTCCCTGCTCATCGATATAGAACAGGTTTTCGTCGGCATCTATTTCGACCGACACCTCATAGTCGACGCTCCAGCCAGCGCCGAAGAGGCCGTCGCAGCGTGTATCGAGACTGTTATAAAAACGTTGCCAATCGATAGGGAGCAGGCCGGGCAGAACAAAATCCAGCTCCTCCTCTTCGCCCAGTACCTTGGCCCCCGTCGCGCTGTGCACCGGGTTGGGCGAGCCATTCATGGCGCTCTTGAGGGCGGAGGTGACCTTGGCAGTTCCATAAGAGATCGCTCCCCCCACCAGCGCACTTCCGATCATGCACGGCAGCTTGGTCCAAAAACACTTCACATTGCCCCGCAACGCCATCACCACGGCAATCGCCAGCCCCACTCCTGGCGTTTTCCCGCTACGAATCTCCTGCACCACGATGGTCTCGCCACCAATGCGCACATCCGGCGAAATCAGGCCCTCAGCCGTCCCAATCTTCGCATCGCAGGTACTGCGATCCCCGCTGCGTGCCGCCGGCTGACCATTGATGAATACCGAACTGGAACCCTCGGCAATGAACTGCAGCGGCGTGGGTGGATGCTTGTTGCATGCCACGGTATCCAGCTGACAAGGTTCGGTGCCGGGCGCAGGCGAGGCGACAGTCGGGCGCCACATCTGCGAGAAAAACTCGCCTGCCATGTCCAGGAAGCTGGGGGCCGGCGGCTCGCTGGGTGCGACCGGAACAGCAGTCATCTTGCCGGCAGCGCGGGCAGCTTTTTTGCCATTGATGAAGACGTCGTCCGAACCGCTGGTGATGAAGGCATCAATCACCGGCGGGAACACCCAGTTGGCGGCGGACTCGCACCAACTGGATATTTTCAGGTCGGCCCCTGTAAGCCCCGCAGTGATCCCAATGACTGCCCCCACTACCAAAACCAATGCAACGCCGCCTGTGGCGATGGTCGCACCGGTCGCGAGGAAAACCGCCCCTGCAACGGCCAGGCAGCCCACAGTAGTGAGTGCGGCATAGGCGGCCACTTCCAGCACGCCGCCGAGAATATCGGCCATCACCGAGGTGTGCAGCAGCGCGTCGCCTTCGCGGGCAGCCCAGAGGTCTTCACTCATTGTTCAGACTCTGCTCAGGGGGTGACGGCAAAGTTGAGCGTGTTCTTGAGCGTTGCCCAATGTGCCGCCTCGGCAGGCCCCAGGGGCTGAGTCTTGACGTAGCTCAAGGCGATCAGGTTGCGTGTGCCGGGTATCTGCATTGCCAACTGATATTGGTAAATATTGTCGCTGCCTTTGTTGAAACGGTTCTGGACTTCAAAGGCGTCGATGTCCTGCGCTGGCCCCACCTTGATGGCTTGCGCCGGCGAATAACGAAGGTCCTTGACCTGCTGTTCGAGCTTTTTCAGCTGGCCCTCGAAGTTGTTTTGCAAGGTCTCGCCATCTGCCAAGGGGCTGCGACTCACCACCAGGGTGGTGCCCAGCTTGGCGAACTTGAGAATGTTGATCGAGGTGTCCTGCACCTCTGCATCGGGCAGGGTGAATTGGGCTTCGTTGATCAGGTAATTCATGGTGGATAAATCTCGTTATTGACCAGCGCCGGGCTTGCCAGGGAATTTTGATTCGACGGCGGACTTGATCGTGCTTTGCACGCCTTGGGCACCGGGCACCGTGCCCTTGTCACTGCCCAGGTTGATATCCAGTTTGCCCTTCGTCTGGATCTTGCTGCTGCCGGTGGAAAACAGGTTGAACGAGCCACAGGTCAGGTTGATGTCTCCACCGGCCTTGAGCTCAATCACACTGGCGCCGCACACCAGGCGAATACTGTCGCCAGCCTCGACGGTGTAGGTCGTGGCGGCACTGTCAGACTTGGCCCCGCCCACAATCACGGTGTCGTTGTTGCGCACAACCCGCAGGCGGTTACTGCCAATCGTCACCGTCTCGTTATGCCCAATACTCTTGTTCCGGTCATGCCCCACCGAATGACTTTCATCCACCTCCACCACGATGTCCTGATTACGCTCGGCATGGATGTACAACTGCTCCAACCCCTTCTTGTCCTCCATGCGGATTTCATTGAAGTTGGCTGGTGTGCCGCCTTTGCTGGAGCGGCTTTTCATCCCGCTTTGGGTGGCGTTTTCCGGCAAGTCGTAAGGCACGGTCTGTTCGGCGTTGTACACCCGCCCGGTGATGATCGGCCGGTCGGGATCACCTTCCAGGAAGCTCACGATCACTTCCTGGCCGATCCGTGGAATCTGCATCGAGCCCCAGTTTTTTCCGGCCCAGGATTGCGACACGCGAATCCAGCACGAGCTGTTTTCGTTGGACTGGTCGTGGCGGTCCCAATAGAAATGCACCTTGACCCGGCCATATTGGTCGGTCCAGATTTCTTCGCCCTTGGGCCCCACCACCAGCGCCGTCTGCGGGCCTTTGACGATGGGCCGGTAGGTGTTGGCCAGTGGGCGGAAACTCTGTTGCGCGTCGATGCAGGTGAGGGTGCTTTCGAACTGGGCCGAAGGCGCGCCACCGCCGCTTTCGAGGCTTTCCTGGGAGATGTAGTAGCGGGCGCCGACGATCAGGTATTCGCGGTTCTGGTCGCGGCGGCTGAAGCCGGTGAGGCTGAACAGGTGGCCGGAACCCAGGCCCCGCGCATTCCCGCTGAACTCCACTTGTTCATGCAGGGTTTGCAGGGCTTCGATGCGGGTGCGGGCGTAGTGTTCGCCGTCTTCGCTTTTAACGTAGGTGCCGGGGTAGTCGTACAGCGGGTAGTCGCCGGCGGTGTGCGGGCGCGGCATGGCCGAGCGTACGTCGATGCTGGCGCTGGGGCGCTGGAAGTCGTAGTCGTTGAGTTCAAGGGAGCCCGGTTGCACTTCCTGCGCCAGGTGCCAGTTGTGCATATGGTCGCGTTCGCGTTGCTGCTCGTCCTTGGGGTAGTAAGGCACCGAGGCGTAGCCGGGTACGTTGGCGTGGGCACCGTAGGCATCGGCCAGCACCAGCACGTGGCGGTCCTGTTCGTGGCGGAAGAAGTAGTAGATGCCTTCCTGTTCCATCAGGCGACTGACGAAGTCGAAGCTGGTCTCGCGGTACTGCACGCAGTATTCCCACTCGCGGTACGGCCGGCTCAGAGCGTCTTCGAAGTCGGAAAAGCCCAGGTCGCGGAACACCTGCTTGATGATCTGCGGGATGCTCAGGTTCTGGAAAATCCGGCAGTCGGACGTACGGCTGAGCAGCCACAGCCAGGGGCGCAACGTCACCTGGTAACTGGCGAACTGGCCCTGATCGATGTTCTGGCTGCAGCGCGCGACGATGCCGTGGAAATGCCGCTCGCCGCCGTCCGCCAGTTGCAGACCCACGCTCATGGGCTTGCCCAGCAACTGGTTGAGGTCGATGTTGGCGTCCAGGGACGTCAGTTGCAGCTCATAGTTGAACAGGCGGCCCAGCTCTTCACCGCCGCCCATTTCATTGAGCAGCAGCACATCCGGCCCCAGTGGGCTGGTGATCTTGGCCAGGCGTGACGATTGGTTGAATAACATCGGTTAACCCGTAAATTGCGTAATAACTGTAGGAACCGGCTCCAACTGTGGGAGCGGGCTTGCTCGCGAACGCGGTGAATCAGTCACCGGATGCATCAACTGATACGCCGCGTTCGCGAGCAAGCCCGCTCCCACAGTTTTGATCGCATTCCGTCAGGTCAATCGTTGAAGTCGTAGTGCAATTCGTTATCCCGCGTGCTGATCCGAACCCCCGCCAGCGCCTTGCCTTCGAGCATGCGGGTGAGGAATTCGCGACTCATGTCCGGCAGCAGGCTGTTGGTCAGGATGGTGTCGATCATCCGCCCGCCGCTTTCGGTTTCGGTGCAGCGGGATACGATCAGGTCGACGACTTCGTCGTCGTAATCGAAGGCGACTTTGTGGGTGTTCTCCACGCGCTTCTTGATGCGGTTGAGTTGCAGGCGGGTGATCGCCTTGAGCATCTCGTCGCTTAGCGGGTAGTACGGAATGGTCACCAGGCGGCCAAGCAGCGCCGGCGGGAAAATCTCCAGCAACGGCTGGCGCAGGGCCTTGGCAATTTCCTCGGGCTCGGGGATGTTCGCCGGGTCTTTGCAGACCTGGGAAATCAGCTCGGTACCGGCATTGGTGGTCAGCAGGATCAAGGTGTTCTTGAAGTCGATCACCCGGCCTTCGCCGTCTTCCATTACGCCCTTGTCGAACACCTGGAAGAAGATTTCATGCACGTCCGGGTGGGCTTTTTCCACCTCGTCCAGCAGCACCACGCTGTAGGGTTTACGCCGCACGGCTTCGGTCAGTACGCCGCCTTCGCCGTAGCCGATGTAGCCCGGTGGCGCGCCCTTGAGGGTGGACACGGTGTGGGCTTCCTGGAACTCGCTCATGTTGATGGTGATCACGTTCTGCTCACCGCCGTACATGGCCTCGGCCAGGGCCAGGGCGGTTTCGGTCTTGCCTACGCCGGAGGTGCCGGCAAGCATGAACACGCCAATCGGCTTGCTCGGGTTGTCGAGGCCGGCGCGGGAGGTCTGGATGCGCTTGGCGATCATCTGCAAGGCGTGGTCCTGGCCGATGATGCGTTTCTTCAGGTGCTGGTCGAGGTTGAGCACCGTCTCCAGTTCGTTGCGGGCCATGCGGCCCACCGGGATGCCGGTCCAGTCGGCGACCACCGAGGCCACGGCCTGGTAATCCACGGTCGGCAGGATCAGCGGGGTTTCGCCTTGCAGTGTGGAGAGGCGCTGTTGCAGGTCGACCAGTTTTGCACGTAGTTCGTCGCTCTCGTGGTTACCCGCATCACTGTCCACCACACCGGCTTTTTCGCGCAGGGTTGCACGGGTGGCGAGCAACTCATCCACCAGGGTTTTCTCTTCGGCCCAACGGCTTTCCAGGGTGGCCAGGCGCTCGCGTTCGGCACCCAGCAGCGCTTCGCTGTTGGTCTGGCGCGCACCGATGGCGATGCCGATCGCATGCTCGCGGGCGATGATTTGCAGCTCGGTTTCCAGCGCCTCGATTCGACGGCGGCTGTCGTCGACTTCCGCCGGCACCGCGTGCAGGCTGATCGCGACGCGGGCGCAGGCGGTGTCCAGCAGGCTCACGGATTTGTCCGGCAATTGACGCGCCGGAATGTAGCGGTGGGACAGCTTCACCGACGCTTCCAAGGCTTCATCCAGGATCTGCACCTGATGGTGTTTCTCCATGGTCGAGGCCACGCCGCGCATCATCAGCAGCGCCTTGTCTTCCGACGGCTCGGCCACTTGCACCACCTGGAAACGGCGGGTCAGGGCCGGGTCTTTTTCGATGTGCTTCTTGTACTCGGCCCAGGTGGTGGCGGCCACGGTACGCAAGGTGCCACGGGCCAGGGCCGGCTTGAGCAGGTTGGCCGCGTCACCGGTCCCGGCGGCGCCACCGGCACCTACCAGGGTGTGGGCTTCGTCGATAAACAGGATGATTGGTTTCGGCGAGGCCTGGACGTCTTCGATGACCTGGCGCAGGCGCTGTTCGAACTCGCCTTTCATGCTGGCGCCGGCTTGCAGCAGGCCCACATCGAGGCTGCGCAGTTCCACATCTTTCAGCGCGGGTGGTACGTCGCCGGCGACGATGCGCAGGGCGAAGCCTTCGACCACGGCGGTCTTGCCGACGCCGGCTTCACCGGTAAGGATCGGGTTGTTCTGGCGTCGACGCATGAGGATGTCCACCAGTTGGCGGATCTCTTCGTCACGCCCGACGATCGGGTCGAGCTTGCCGCTGCGGGCCTGTTCGGTCAGGTCGACGGTGAAGCGCTTGAGGGCTTCCTGCTTGCCCATCGCACTCGGGGCCATGGCGCCGCTGGCCTCTCCGGGTACGGCGCCGGCGTTGAAACCGTCGCTGGCACTCAGTGCATTTTCGGGCGAGTCGCCGACGTATTCATCAAAGCGTTCGCTCAGGGCTTCGGCCTTGATCTTGTCGAATTCACCGGACAACCCCAACAGCGCATGGCGCAGGCTTGGCGTCTTGAGAATCCCCAGCACCAGGTAGCCGGTGCGCACCTGGCTTTCGCCAAACATCAGGCTGCCGTAGACCCAGCCACGCTCGACCGCTTCTTCCACATGGGACGACAAGTCGGTGATCGACGTCGAGCCACGGGGAAGGCGGTCCAGGGCCTCGGTCAGGTCACGGGCCAGGCGCGCCGGCTCGACGTTGAACTGACGGATGATGCGGTGCAGGTCCGAGTCCTGCAGTTGCAGCAACTGGTGAAACCAGTGGGCCAGTTCCACATACGGGTTGCCCCGCAGCTTGCAGAACACGGTGGCGGCTTCGATGGCCTTGTAGGCCACGCTGTTGAGTTTGCCGAACAGTGCGGCGCGACTGATTTCACCCATGCTCTGGATTCCTTGAGGTGTTGGCGTGTTCGGCGTAATGCCGGGCCAGGATTAGGTCGTTGGCGTCATGCTCGGGTTGGCCGAGCCAGGTGTTGAAGCCCAGGCGGAACTGGCCGTTGAGTTGCAGGGCCGGCACTTCCGGTTGTTGCAGAATCAGGTTCAGGTCCCAGTCCAGTTCATGGCCCAGGTACTCGGCGACCCACGCCACCAGCTCGTTGAACGGCTGGCTGCCGGGCAGCATGCCCATGTAGTCATCGAGCTTCAGCGGGCCCAGGCGGATGCGGAATTTGTGCTGGCGGTCCCACACGTGGCTGCCCAGGCAAAAGTCCACGCCCAGCTGGTTGGCGCTGACACTCACGCGGCTGCGCTCGGGCAGTTCCAGCCATTGGCCGACGTATTCTTCGATCTCCACCGGCAGGCCGAAGTACTCGCCGAGAATCGCCTTCAGGCCATCCGGGTAGCGGGTTTGCGCCGACAGGTGGCCGCTGTAATGCAGCTTCGCCGTGTCGGGGATCAGGCCTTGGTTGAGCAGGCTCGGGGTGCCGCGACCGCTCAAAGCGGCGAGGCGCGCCGACCAGTAGTCATCGTCCGGGCGGTCATGGCTGACGGTAGGCCGTGCCTCGGCCCAGGCGCGATAAAACAGGGTCAACAGGCGGTGGTGGAATACATCCAGGAAGCGCTTGCTGGTGCTGTCGGCGTTGTTGCGCTGGCGCTCTCGCACGTACTCGGTGATGTGCAGCGGCAGCGGGCCGTTAGGGCCGCCGAGGCCGAAGAAGAACTGCTCAAGCCGTGCCGGCTGGCCTTCAGCCCCAGGTTCGACCGAGGCCAATGTAGCCGGCGCAAAGGTGCAATCGGCCTGCTGCCCGAGACGCAGCGGGTCATCCGCCAGGCGCAGGGAATGCCCCAGGCGTGGCAGGTCCGGCGATTCGCACTCGATGCGCCGCAGCGCCTGGAAGAAGTCATATTCCCAGGGCTCCTGATGCATCGCATCCAGGGTACTCACAGGGTCGGACGGCGTCCGGGCTTGGCTTTCCATCGCATGATCTCGCCGCGTTCGGTGGTACGGATCACCGTCTCGGTAAAACTGTTGATCGACACATAGCGTGCCAGGAACCGTTCAAACACCGCACCGAGCAGGAACACGCCGGTGCCGCGGAACGCGTTTTCATCAAATTCCAGGGTGATCTCCAGGCCCCGGCCAAACACGATCGGGCCGGGCATCGGCAGGCGGCGGGTCACCGCTTTGCTGCTGACTTCCCGCAGGCCTTCGATCTGCAATTGCAGGGCGGCATCGTTGCTGTCGCCATACAGACGCAGCAGTTCACGCAGCGCGGCGGCGCCCTGGCCTTGCTCGCTCAGCGACAGGTAGTTCAACGACAACTGGCTGATCAGGCGCCAGGCCTTGGCGTCATGGGCATGGCTGGCGCGCGGGCGGCTTGGCCCGGCGACGCAACGTACGGCCAATACCGGCGCACTGTCGGCCAGGGTGAAGTCGGTCTTGCCGTTGCCCACGCTCATGAACAACGGCAAATCGCGGTTGGTGCACAGTGCGGTCACGCCCAGTTGGCGCAGGTCATGGCGGTACGGCGCTTGCTGGGTGTCCACCAGGCTGACGAAGGTTTCGCTGCCCACATAGGTGGAGCGCGGCCCGTTGCGACGCTGGTCGCTGGACAACACGCGGGGTTCGCGACGCACTGTGTAATAAGCCTGGTCACGGCCATAGCGCGACGGATCGCGTACTGCGTAGAACGGCAAAAACGGTTGCTCCGGTCCGGTGCCGTGGCCCGTGATGCCGCTCAAGGAGTGAATCTCGAAGTCCATCGGTCGCGTGCGGTCGGCGATCACATGGTGTTCGTTGACCCGCTCGGACAAGTGAATCCGGTCCACGCGCTTGGGAAACAGGTTGATTGCCGGGGTGCAGAACGGCACGAATTGCGCCTTGCCGACGCTGCCTTCCAGGCTCGGATCGTGGCGGTCGAACAGCACGATCAGTTCCAGCTCCTGGCCGTCACAGCGCTTGACGGCGCGGCTCAGTTCAGCGAATTCAACGAACAGAAAACGGTGGGGCAGGGCGAAGTATTCCTGGAGCAAGCGATAGCCCTGGAATGCCCGAGGCACCACCGGCATTGCCGCATCGGCGTCGTCGAAACCCCGGGAGCGCAAGGCATCCGGCGACAGGCGTTCAACCCAATCACCGCCGGGCTTGCGCGCGAACACCGCACAGGCATTGCCCAGCAGTTGTTCGTAGAGGCGGAACGGTTGTTCGTCGGCACCGCTGAGGTACAGCGGCAAATTATCCAGGGCGAGGCTGTTGAACGGCAGCTCGGCGCCGGTACGCAAGGTCAGACGCAGGCCGGCCTTGGCCTTGGGTTCGCTGGCGGCCAAACGCCCGAGCACCGCGGACGGGTTGCCGAAGTACTCGGCCTGGGCGACCTGCAACGGCCACAGCGTCACCGGGTGCGCGGTGCGGTACTCGCAGCAGGTCTGGGTTTCGCGACCCAGCGCGGCGCGCAGGACGGTGTCGCGGGGCAGTGGAAAACCACTGGCCAGGGAGCCTTCATCGGGATCGGCCTGCAACTGCACCACGGTCATCGACGGGGTCGGCGCCAGGTAGTGCGGGTAGGCGATCTCCAGCAGGTTGTTGGTGAAGGTCGGGTACTCGGCGTCGAGTTTGAGCTGGACCCGGGCCGTGAGATACGCAAAGCCTTCGAGCAACCGTTCGACGTACGGGTCGGCGCAGTCCATGCCGGACAGGGTCAGCCGACTGGCGATCTTCGGGTATTCCTTGGCGAACTCGGCGGCGCTTTCGCGCACGTGGTGCAGTTCCTGGTTGTACAGTTCCAGCAGGCGCGGGTTCATGGGCGTCTCCGCTGGTCGGCGTTGACCACACGCACATGGCCGGTTTCCAGGTCCAGGTCGGTTTGCAGCAACAGGCGCAACGGCACCGGCTGCGCCCACAGGTCGCCCTCGATCTCGAAACTCAGGGCGTTATGGTTCATCTCGCCATGGCCCACGCGTGCCTTGACCCGCAGGGTATGACGCAGGATACGCGGCTCGAAGGTGGCGATAGCTTGTCGAATCAAGGCTTCCAGGGCACTGACGTCGACGCTGGAGACACTGTTGCCCGCCAGGGCAGGCAGCCCGTAATTGACCACCGACGTGCCGGCCGGCGTGTGCAGCGTGGCATCGGCGTTGAGCAGTGAAGTGGTATTGAGCAGCCACGTCAGGTCACGCAGCACCGAGGCTTTCAATTGGCTCAGGGACAGCACGCGTTTGTCGGCGCTTTCCTTGGGATTGGTCGGGTCATCGTCAGTCAACCGGTCCAGCAGGGACGGTTGCAGGCGATCGCGGGAAGCAATTTCAGTTACCACCAAAGCAGCTCCACGGACGGGTTGCGAGAGGAACAAAGTGCCTGACCCGTAGCCGCTGTCGAGCGAGGCGAGGCTGCGTTCGGCTGCGAAGCAGTCGTAAACCGGACACCGGGACTTATCAGTCAACTATCGGTGCCGGATTGCGAGGACTTCGTCCTCGAACGCAGCCTCGCTCCGCTCGACAGCTGCTACGGAGCGAGGGTGACAAATCAGCGTTTGGTGTTGGAGCGAATGTTCCAGCCAAACTTGATCGCGCCGCCGTCTTTGGTGCCGTCGGCTTTCTGTGGCTGGTAGTCCACCATCACCTGGGCGAAGTTCAGGGTCACGTTTTCGGTCAGGCGATCATCGCTGCCCGAACCGCCGGTGCTCAGGGAGGTAACCAGCACTTCTTCCAGGTTGATGATCATGTACTCGACCTGGCTTTCACCGCCGGCCTTGCGCACGGTCAGCGTGACCTTGTCGATGTGCTTGCCGCTGGCGCAGTGCATCATCAGGTTAGGCGAGGCCTTGTCGACGTACTTGGTCAGTGACAGGTCCTGGATGTTCACCTTGCCCGCGCCGCCGCCACCGCCCACGTGCATGTTGCCGGACTGGGCCATGCCCCAGCTCCAGTTCAATACGTCGATTTCGTCCTTGTGGGCCTTGTCCATGGACTCGCCCTTGATGTCGCCGATCTTGATGAAAATATCAACAGCCATGTTTTCTCCCTGTGTGGTCTCAGCCACTGTATTTGTTAACGCCGCCGACCCCTGTAGGAGCGAGCTTGCTCGCGAAGGTCGTCAACGGTGACGCGGGCATCCTGGATGAACGCAGCGCCTTCAAGTTTTTCGCGAGCAAGCTCGCTCCTACAGGGAGCGAGCCAGTCCCGATTTTTTACGCGCCTTTCGCCGAAGGCAGTTTCGATACCAGGCGCAGCGACACGGTCAGCCCTTCAAGCTGGTAGTGCGGGCGCAGGTAGAACCGGGAGTTGTAGTACCCCGGGTTGCCTTCAACGTCTTCCACGATCACTTCGGCAGCCGCCAATGGATGCTGGGCCTTGGTGGTTTCGGTGGAGTGCGCCGGGTCGCCGTCCACGTAGTTGAGGATCCAGTCCTGCAACCAGCGCTGCATCTCGTCCTTCTCTTTGAAGGAGCCGATCTTGTCGCGCACGATGCACTTCAAGTAGTGAGCGAAACGGCAGGTGGCGAACAGGTACGGCAGGCGCGCGGCCAGGTTGGCGTTGGCGGTGGCGTCCGGGTCATCGTATTCGGCCGGTTTCTGCAACGACTGGGCGCCGATGAAGGCGGCAAAGTCGGTGTTTTTCTTGTGCAGCAGCGGCATGAAACCGTTCTTCGCCAGTTCCGCTTCACGGCGGTCGCTGATGGCGATTTCGGTCGGGCACTTCATGTCCACACCGCCGTCATCGGTCGGGAAGGTGTGGGCCGGCAGGTTCTCGACTTCACCGCCAGACTCCACGCCACGGATGCGCGAGCACCAGCCGAAGTGTTTGAACGAACGGTTGATGTTCACCGCCATCGCGTAGGCCGCGTTGGCCCAGGTGTACTTGGAGCTGTCGGCACCGTCGGTGTTTTCTTCGAAGGCGAAGGCTTCCACCGGGTCGGTCTTGGCGCCATACGGCAGGCGCGCCAGGAAGCGCGGCATGGTCAGGCCGATGTAGCGCGAGTCTTCCGATTCACGCAGGGAGCGCCAGCCGGCGTATTCCGGGGTGGTGAAGATCTTGGTCAGGTCGCGCGGGTTCGACAGTTCCTGCCAGGAGCCCATGCCCATTACGGTTGGCGAAGCCGCGGCAATGAACGGCGCGTGCATCGCGGCGCAGACTTTCGACAGCTCGCCCAGCAGCTCCACGTCGGGAGGCGACTGGTCGAAGTAGTAGTCGCCTACCAGGCAGCCGTAAGGTTCGCCGCCGAACTGGCCGTATTCTTCTTCGTACATCTTCTTGAAGATCGGGCTCTGGTCCCACGCGGTGCCCTTGAATTTCTTCAGGGTCTTGTGCAGGTCCGGCTTGGAGATGTTGAGCACGCGAATCTTCAGCTGCTCATCGCTCTCGGTGTTGTTCACCAGGTAGTGCAGGCCACGCCAGGCGCTTTCCAGTTGCTGGAAATCCTGGTGATGGATGATCTGGTTGACCTGGGCGGTGAGCTTGGCGTCGATGGCGGCGATGATCGATTCGATCGATTTGATCGCGTCGTTGGACACCAGGTCGGTCTGTGCCAGTGCCTGCTCGGCCAGGGTGCGCACGGCGGTTTCCACGGCTTCGCGAGCACGCTCGGTCTTGGGTTTGAATTCTTGCAGCAGCAGCGACGCGAACTCGCTGGTTTCTTCGGTAGCGCCCAGGTTCTGGGCGCCTTCGCGGGCGGTATTCTCGGTCATGATTACTGGTCCCCTGCCGGCTTCGGCGCGCTCGCAAGGGCCTGCAGCAATGCCGGGTCCTTGATCGCTTTCATGATGATTTCTTCAGCGCCGGTCTTGCCGTCCATGTAGGTCAGCAGGTTGGCCAGCTGCGTGCGGGCTTCGAGCAGCTTGTTCAGCGAGTCGACCTTGCGCGCCACGGCGGCGGGGCTGAAGTCGTCCATGCTTTCAAAGGTGATGTCCAGGCTCAGGTTGCCTTCGCCGGTCAGCTCGTTGGGCACGTGGAACGCGACGCGTGGCTGCATGGCCTTGAGGCGCGAGTCGAAGTTGTCGACGTCCACTTCAAGGAACTTGCGGTCGGCCACAGGCGCCAGAGGCTCCGCGGGCTTGCCGGCGAGATCGGCCATCACACCCATGACGAAGGGCAGCTGGACCTTTTTCTCGGCGCCGTAGAGCTCGACGTCGTACTCGATCTGCACCCGAGGCGCACGGTTGCGCGCGATGAATTTCTGAGAACTTTGCTTCGCCACGTTGCTGCTCCTGGTCGCTTGAGCGACGGTGTTGTAACTGCGCGATCCGTACGCTTATTCGCTGTCCGGCCCGCGCAGATTTTCAAATTGGGACATGCCATCGGGAATCAGGTTGCGCACGATGGCCGCAAAGTCGGCGTGCACCAGATTCTTCGCTCGGTTCAACAGCACCGGCAGCGGGCTCGAAGGCTCGTGGCGGGTGTAGTACGCAAGGATTTTGTCGAGGCTGCGCAGCACTTCATCGCGGCTCGCGATGTCGCCGGTCGGGCGTGCTGCAACGGGCGCGGCGGCGTATTCAACCGAGGGGGCATTGTCGTCACTGACAACCTCGGGCTCGCTGGCGGCACCGCTGTGTGGGGCATATTGGTTGAGTATCTGCACGGCCTGCTTGAGCAGTTGCTTCAAGGGGCCGAGGTCCACGCCCTGGGCGGAACCGACCTGGTCGCTGACGTATTGTTCGATGGCATCACAGGCGGCGCGGGCGGCGTTCAGCGCGTCGCGGGTGGCTTGCAGTTGCTCGGCATCGCTGTCGAGAAACGCGCCGTTGAGCTGTTCGGCGCCGAGGCTTTCGCCGGGGAAACTCTGCAGCCCGCTGGCATTCAGCGCGGCGCGCAGGCTGACGGGGCCGAAGGTGCGCGAACGGGTCAGAATGGCTTCGCGCAGCAGGCGGATGTTCGCGTCGCTGGCCACTCCGCTGAGGGCGTTGATGCGCACGGTGGGGTCGTTGTCGTCATCGGCATCCAGGCGCGGATGCAGGTCGGCCCAGTATTCGCGCAGCAGCGCGTTGATCAGCGTGAGCGCGTCGGCAAGCCCCGCGATGCCCTGGAGGGCGAGGGCGCTTTGCAACAGGAAATGGGTGATGCGCAGGTCTTTGCTGCGTTGCAGAAGGTCGAGGCTTTGCTGCTGGATGCTGCGCCATTCCGGAGGTTCGGCAGGCAGAATCGAGTCGCCCATGCTGCGCTCGGGTTGACCCTGTGCGGCACGCTCAAGATGCAAATAATCGGCGTCATATTCCAAGTCTTCGCCACAAGGCGAAGTCGCGGAAACGGCGGCGAGCAGCAGAGGCACATCCACTAAATTCGATCTCCCTATCAGCCCGTTAGATGACGGGCAGCTCATGCATTAGTTGCGCGAGGAACTTTGCATGTTTTCTTGGTCATATTTAGCGCTTTGACATCATGCTGATTTCAAAGTGCCATCACTGGTGTTCAAGAAGTTGTGCATTTTTGGTGTAGTACTTATGCCTTGTCAAGGTAAGCTATTCGCCCTCTATGACAGATGTGCGGTGCTTAACATCCTGCGCGACTGATCGGTCGAAGCAGGTGCCGAGGCAGGATTTTTGTCATACAGGCCGGTTAAGATCAGCTATTACGCGGGTTGAAGCAGGCTTTCAAGGTTTTGAAAGGATCTGTCGTGGATCCCTCGGGAGCATTTCTCCCAGGGAACGGCCGCGCGCGAAGTATCAGCAAGGAGGCATGATGTCGCTGTGTTTGACTATCACTAGTTATCACAAGATTACCCCTGGCCAGTGCCCTGAAAAGTCCATGGATCAGGGAGCGATGGCTATTGGCCGCGGTTCCGAAAATGACTGGATATTGCCTGACCCGGAGCGCCTGGTTTCCACGCAGCATTGCGTTATTCAATACAAAGATGGTCGTTATTATTTAACCGATAACAGCACTAACGGTGTTGAGCTAGTCAACGCCGGCATCCGTTTGCGCCGGGGAAACAGTGAGCCATTGCAAGACGGTGAGCTGATTCGCATCGGTGATTACGAAATCCAGGCGCGTATCGATTTCAACCTGAAAGTGACAGATACCCCGTCTTTCACCGGTGACGCCTCCAACAGCTTCGAAGCCCTGATGGGCGCCGCCGTGAGCACCCCGACGCCGCACCCGGTGATCGCGCCGCAGTTCCAGGGCGCCTCGTCGATGGACACCCTGCCGGACCTGTTCGACTTCCTCGCGCCCACCAGCGTACCGCCGGCCACCGTGCACGACCACGTACCGGCCGAGCAACACGACTTTCGTCCGCCGACACCGCTGCCCGTGGCTGAACCGCCTGCGCCGGTAGTTTCGGGCTCAATCATTCCCGACGACTGGGATTTGTTTGGCGATGCCCCGGCACCCAAGCCTGTTGCGCCGCCTCCACCACCGCCACCACCGATCATCGAGCCACCCAAGGTCGAGCAGCCGCTCCCGTTGGCCGACGCCAACCAACCCGATTTGCTGCAAGCCTTCCTGCGCGGTGCCGGCCTCGATCAGTTGCGCCTGGACAAGGCCCAGGCTGAAGCCCAGATGGAAAGCATCGGCCGCAGCTACCGGCTGATGGTCGAAGGTTTGATCGACGTACTGCGTGCCCGCAGCAGCCTCAAGGGCGAGTTCCGCATGCAGCAGACGGTGATTCAACCGGTGGAAAACAACCCGTTGAAATTCGCCCCGAATGCCGATGAAGCGTTACTGCTGCTCCTGCGTCACAGCAACCAGGCGTTTATGGCGCCGGACGTTGCAGTACGCGACAGTTTCGACGATCTGCGCGCTCACCAACTGGCGGTAATGGCCGGTGTCGAAGCCGCCATCAAACACCTGCTGACGCGCTTTGAGCCGGCGCAGCTTGAAGAGCGCATGGGCAAACCCGGCGGGCTGTCGAGCATTTTCAACGGTTCGCGCCAGGCCCAGTACTGGCAGCAGTTCACCGAGCTCTACAGCAATATTTCCCGCGAGGCCCAGGAAGATTTCCAGGACTTGTTCGGGCGTGAATTCAGCCGTGCCTACGAAGAGCACAGCAGCCGACAACGTCACTAACAACGCAGTACATGGAACAACGGATAGCTAAGTACGTCATTGAGGACGCAGGATGATTCCCAGGTTTTTACTCGCAGCCGCCACCGCGCTTCTGCTGACGGCGTGTGCCAAGGACACGGCCAAACCCGAAGCCCCCGAGGCTGAGGCAGACACCGCCGCCGTCGAGCTGCATTTCCACGCCATCGCCGGGCTAAACCCCGGCGCCAATGGTCAGGCAGCCCCGGTACGGGTGCGGATTTTCGAACTGAAAAACGCCGCTACCTTCAGCCGTTCCGACTACTTCGCCTTGGCCGATCGCGCCCAGTCGACCCTCGGCCTCGACCTGCTCGACCAGGACGAAGTGGTGATCCAGCCCGGCCAGCAATTGAGCATCCAGCGCGACCTCGACCCGTCCACCCGCCAGATTGGCCTGCTGGTGGGCTATCGCGAACTGGACCGCGCCGTGTGGCGCACCGTGCTTAACGTGCCGGCGCGCCAATACACCGAATACCAGATCAGCCTCGATGTGCATGCCGTACGTGCCGACGTCGTGGTTCCCCCATCCAGCCCTGCCCAATAAGAATCGGAGCCCCCATGTCCTGGAACAATCGCGTGGTCTGGTCGGAAGGCATGTTCATCGGAACGCAGCACTTCCAGCAGCATGACCGTTACCTGGAAAACCTGATCGATGCGCGCAGCCGCCCGTTGTCGGCAGGGGCCTGGGGCTTCTCCGAATTGTTGATCGACCAGGGCCTGTTGGCCCAGGGCAAGCTGGCGATTGTCTCGGCACGCGGTTTGTTGCCCGACGGTACGCCGTTCAATATCCCCCAGGATGACCTGGCGCCGAGCCCGTTGAACATTGACGACCACCTGCGTGATGGTCTGGTCTACCTGGCGCTGCCCCTCAAGCGTGCCGGCGCCCGCGACACCGTCGACGAAGGCGAAGCCCTGGAAGCGGCGCGCTACGTCAGCCAGGTGCGCGAAGTGCGCGACGACAACGCGCCCTTTGAAAACCGTGCGCCGGTGGCGGTCGGTTCCCGTGCCCTGCGGCTGTTGACTGCCCAGGATGGCATCAGCGATTACGCGGCCATCGGCCTGGTGCGCATCAAGGAAAAGCGCGCCGACCGCGCCCTGGTGCTGGACGACAGCTACATTCCGCCGGTCCTCGACGTGACGGCCAGCAAGCCGCTGACTGCGTTTCGCAGCGAACTGCTGGGCCTGCTGCACCAGCGTGGCGAAGCGTTGGCCGGGCGCGTGGTGGCTTCGGGCGCCGGTGGTGCTTCGGAAATTGCCGACTTCATGCTGCTGCAACTGGTCAACCGCGCCCAGCCGCTGATCCAGCACCTGAGCCAGTTGAGCCCGCTGCACCCGGAGCGTTTCTTCAGTGAACTGGTGAGCCTGGCCGGCGAGTTCTCGACCTTCTCCACCACTGGCCGCCGCCCCCAGGAATACCCGCAATACCAGCATGACGACCTGGCCCTGAGCTTCACCCCGGTGATGCAGGCGCTGCGTGAAGCACTGTCGATGCTGATCGACAGCAAGGCCACGCCGATCCCGATTGTCGAGAAAGCCTACGGCGTACACGTGGCGATGCTGGCCGACAAAACCTTGATCGACAGCGCCAGTTTCATCCTGGTGGTGCGCGCCGATGTGCCAGGCGAAACCCTGCGCGCGCGCTTCGGTCAGCAAAGCAAAGTCGGCTCGGTGGAACACATCCGCGACCTGGTCAACCTGCAACTGCCGGGCATCGGCCTGCTGCCGCTGCCGGTGGCGCCACGGCAGATTCCGTACCACGCAGGCAGCACCTATTACGAGCTGGACCGGGGCAGCGAGCACTGGCAGCAACTGAGTAATTCCGGCGGCTTTGCGTTCCACATCGCCGGCCAGTTCCCGGGGTTGAACCTGGCTTTCTGGGCCATCCGAGGATAATCCGCGATGCATCCCAATGATGATGACCGCACCCAGTTCATGCCGCGCCCGGGTGGCCGCGCACCGGAGCCGGTTCGCGCAGAGCCGGCGCCGCTGTCGATGCCTGCCGCGCCGATCCTGACCGGCAAGGCCCAGGGCCTGAACCCGCTGGAAAGCGCCGCCGGCCCGTTGCTGTCGCTGCTGACGCGCTTGCGCAACACGATTTCGCACCCGGCGCCGTCGAGCCTGCGCGCACAATTGCTGGCCTACCTGCGCCAGTTTGAAGAGCGTGCCGAGGCCGCCGGCGTGGCCCGCAATGACGTGCTGCTGGCGCGTTACGCGCTGTGCACCGCCCTCGATGAAGCCGTGCTGAGTACGCCGTGGGGCAGTGCCAGTGACTGGGGCAAGCAGAGCCTGCTGATCACCGTGCACAACGAAGCCTGGGGCGGCGAAAAGGTCTTCCAGTTGCTGGATCACTGCCTGCAAAGCCCACGGGAACGTCTGTACCTGCTGGAACTGCTGTACCTGTGCCTGTGCCTGGGTTTCGAAGGTCGCTACCGCGTGATGAACGACGGCCGTAGCCAGCTGGAAGCCTTGCGTGAGCGCACCGCGGCGGCAATTCGCAGTGCCCGTGGCGAGCATGAGCGCGAGCTGTCGCCCCACTGGCGCGGCGTAACCGTGGCCCGTGATCGCCTGGCGCAGTTCATGCCGCCGTGGATCGCCGTGGCCATCGGCGTGGCATTGTTGCTGGCGTTGCTGTTCGGATTGCGGATGAAACTGGCGTCGGATGCCGAGCCGGTGTTCAAGAATATTCATGCCTTGGGCGAGATCCCGGTGCAGGCCATCGACCGTCCGGTCGCCCAGCCGAAAATCATCGAGCGGCCACGCCTGGCGGGCTTCCTGGTGGAAGACATCAAGGCCGGTCGCGTGGCGGTGGAAGATGCTGTCGACCGCTCGGTGGTAACCATCCGTGGCGATGAACTGTTCGCCTCGGCCAGCTCCAGCATCGTCGATGACTTCCAGCCACTGATGCTGCGCATTGCCGACGCCATCCGCAAGGTCAAGGGCCAGGTGCGGGTCACCG
Organism: Pseudomonas sp. 32A; assembly: GCF_052682255.1. NCBI lineage: Bacteria > Pseudomonadati > Pseudomonadota > Gammaproteobacteria > Pseudomonadales > Pseudomonadaceae > Pseudomonas > Pseudomonas sp. 32A. The sequence goes on from NZ_JBQYLY010000001.1 coordinate 3,048,185, forward strand.
GCCACAGCGATAACCGTCCGATTGCGACCCTGCGGTTCCCGTCCAACTGGGCGCTGTCCGAGGCGCGGGCCAAGTCGGTGCTGGAGATTCTCGCGGCCAAGACCGGCCAGGCGGAACGCTTCAGTGCCGAGGGCCGTAGCGACACCGAGCCGGTGGCGACCAACGCCACTGCTGAAGGCCGTGCGCGCAATCGCCGGGTAGAAATCACCGTATTGGCGGAGGGGGTCGAGTGAAGGCGTTTTTCAGTTTTGTGATTCGCTGGGTGATCCCGTTGCTGGGCCTGATCGCCTTGAGCCTGATCATCTGGTTCGTGGGGCCGCTGCTCGATGTGCTGGTGCCGGAAGGACGCCGCTGGGCGCTGATCATCCTGGTGTTCGCGGTGTGGATTGCCTACCGCGTTTTCCGGATTATCCAGGCCCGCCGCCAGGCCGCTGAAGTGATGCGCAGCCTCGCCGCAGAAACCCCGCCAGACCCGGCCAGCGTTGCCACCGCCGAAGAGCTGGCGACCCTGCGCCAGCGCATGGACGAAGCCCTGGCCCTGTTGAAAAAGGCCAAGCTGGGCGGTGACGAGCGCCGCAACCTGTATGAGCTGCCGTGGTACGTGATCATCGGCCCGCCGGGTTCGGGCAAGACCACCGCGCTGGTCAATTCCGGGCTGCACTTTCCCTTGGCCGCGCAGTTGGGTGCCGGTGCTGTACGGGGCGTGGGCGGTACGCGCAATTGCGATTGGTGGTTTACCGACCAGGCCGTATTGCTCGACACCGCCGGCCGCTACACCACCCAGGACAGCAACTCTACGGTGGATAAAGCCGCTTGGCTGGGCTTTCTCGACCTGTTGAAAAAGCAGCGTTCCCGGCGCCCGATTGATGGTGCGTTTATCGCCATCAGCCTCTCGGACCTGCTGCTGGGCAGCGACGCCGAGCGTGCCGCCCATGCCGCCGCGATCCGCCTGCGCATCCAGGAGCTGTACACCCAACTGGGCGTGCGCTTCCCGATCTACCTGATGCTGACCAAGCTCGACCTGGTACCGGGCTTCATGGAGTTCTTCGACAACCTGAGCAAGGAAGAGCGCGCCCAGGTGTGGGGCATGACCTTCGCCCTGGACGACGGCAAGAACAGCGACGGCCCGCTGGCCCATCTGCAAAGCGAGTTCGCCGGCCTGGAACAGCGCCTCAACGAGCGGCTGGTGGAGCGCCTGCAACAGGAACGCGACCCGGCGCGGCGCGACCTGATCTACGGCTTCCCGCAGCAGTTCGGCGCGTTGAAGGATTGCCTGCAAGGCTTCCTCGAAGGCGTGTTCAAACCCAACGCCTTTGAAGAGCGGGTCTTGCTGCGCGGGGTGTACTTCACCAGCGGCACCCAGGAAGGCAGCCCGATTGACCGCTTGATCGGCGCCATGGCCCAGAGCATGAACCTGGACCGCCAGCACCTGGCGCGTCAGACCGGCACCGGGCGCAGTTATTTCATCGAAAAACTGTTCACCGCCGTGGCGTTTGCCGAGCGTGGCCTGGTGGGCGTCAACCCGAAGGTCGAGCGCCGTCGCAAGTGGATTGCCCGTGGCGTGTTGGCCGCAACCGTGGCGTTGGTGCTGGTGGTCAGTACCCTCTGGTGGGTGAGTTATCGCGCCAACCAGGCCTACATTGCCCAGGTTGATCAGAAGGTCGCACCGCTGGGCCAGACCGTGCAGAACCTGAGCCCGGCGCAACGCGAAGTGCTCGCGGTATTGCCGTTGCTCAACGCCGTGAAGAACCTGGCGGGCGACTCGCCGAGCTGGTCCGAAGGCTTGGGCCTGTATCAGGGCGACATGCTTGAAGCCGAATCCGCCAGCGTCTACCGCAAGCTGTTGATTGCCGTGTTCGCGCCCCGTTTGGTGACGCGCATCGAAGAGCAACTGCACGGCGGCGGCAATTCCGACTTCCTCTACGAAGGCTTGAAGGCCTACCTGATGCTCGCTGACAGCGAGCATTACGACCCGGACTTCATCAAGGCCTGGATCGCCCTGGACTGGGACCGCAACCTGCCGCGCGACCTGCCGGCGGACCAACGCCAGGCTCTGATCGGGCACTTGCAGGCCTTGTTCGAGCGGCATCCGCCCAGCGCCCGGCTGGACCCGCGCTTGATCGACGACCTGCGCCGGCAACTGCAGCAACTGCCGGTGGCCCAGCGCGTCTACGACCGCATCAAGCGCCAGAAACTGCCGGAAGGCGTGCCGGACTTTCGCATCAACGAAGCGGCGGGCCGCGATGCCGCGCTGGTGTTCAGTCGCAAAAGTGGCAAGCCGTTGGGTGAGCCGTTGAGCGGCTTCTTCACCGCCAAGGGTTATCGCCAGGGCTTCCTGCTGACCAGCCTGAACCAGACCGGCACCCTCGCTGAAGAGCAATGGGTGCTGGGCCGCGAGCCGGCCGATCAACAGAACGTGGTCAGCCTCGCGGCGGACGTGCGTCGCCTTTACTTCCAGGACTATCAACGCCAGTGGGACGCCTTGCTGGCGGACATCGACTTTGTGCCGATCACCAGCGTGGCCCAGGCGGCCGACGTTTTGCGGGTGATTTCCGGGCCGAACTCGCCGCTGAAGAAGCTGCTGGTGGCAGTCTCCAAGGAGACCGACCTGCAGGCGGAAGAACGCTTGCTGGCCGCCAAGGGCGCGCCGGTGGAAGGTGGCGTGGACAAGCTCAAGGAACGCCTCGGCAGCCTGCTTGGCCAGGACCAGCCAACTGCAAATGCACCAGCGGCCAGTGAAGATCCGGTGACGGCGCACTTCGCCGAACTCAACAGCATCGTCAGCAAGAACGAAGGCGAACCGGCGGCCATTGATGGCCTGCTGGCGGACATGAATGCGTTGTATGTGCAGGTCAGCGCCATGGTCGGCGCCAGCGGCGATGCGTTGCTCGGCGAAGCGAAAAACCAGGCGGCGGCCGCGGCCACGCGGGTCAGCCTGAATGCCGAACGCCAGCCGCCGCTGGTGCAGGGCATGGTCAAGTCGGTGGTCAACTCCACCACCAACAGCATGATGGGCGGGGTGCGTAACCAGTTGAATGCGGCGTGGGTCAGTGAAGTGGTGAACGTGTATCGCCAGTCCCTGGCCGGGCGTTATCCGATGTCGCCTGGCAGTGCGCGGGACGCGACCCTGGATGACTTCGGGCAGTTCTTTGGGGTGGGCGGGGTGATGGACAACTACTTCCGCAAGTACCTGCAACCTTACGTCGACACCTCCACGCAAACCTGGCGCTGGCAGCCGGGCGCGGCGCAGAAACTCGGCATCGCGCCGGGTGTGCTGCAAACCTTCCAGCGCGCGGCGACCATTCGTGATGCGTTTTTCCGTGCCGGTGGCACCCAGCCGATCGTGCGCTTTGAGCTCAAGCCGGTGGCGATGGACGCGACCATCACCCAGTTCCTGTTGGACCTGGACGGCCAACAACTGAGCTACGACCACGGCCCGAGCCGCCCGGTTGCGATGCAGTGGCCGAATCCCGGCAGCATTGGCGTGGTGCGCATTTCCATCATGCCGCCGTCGGCCAGCGGGCGCTCCGGCGTGACGCTGGATGGCCCGTGGGCGTGGTTCCGGTTGCTGGAACAATCAGACCTGACCGCCGGTAATTCGCCGGACCGTTTCAACCTGCGCCTGCGGGTCGACGGCGCGAGCATCTCCTACGAGTTGCGGGCCAACAGCGCCTTCAACCCGTTCAAGAGCCGCGTGCTTAACGGCTTCAGCCTGCCGGAGCGGTTATGACCACGTTGGGTTTCTACGGCAAGTTGGCCAGCCGCGGCGACTTTGTCAGCCGCGCGCTGCCCCAGAGCTTTATCGGCCCTTGGGACAGCTGGCTGGCGTCCGGATTACTCGCCAGCCAGACCCGCCTTGGGGGTGACTGGTTGAACGCTTACCTGGTCAGCCCGCTGTGGCGTTTCGTGCTGGCACCGGGCGTGTGCGGGCCGGACGCGGCGGTGGGCGTGGTGATGCCGAGCATCGACCGGGTGGGGCGCTATTTCCCGCTGACGGTGGCTGCGCTGTTGGACCACGACAGCGATCCGGCCTCCATCATCGGCGGGCCGGACGCCTGGTTTGAACAGGTGGAAGAACTGCTGCTGAGCACGCTGGATGCCGGTGCCACCTTCGAAGGTTTCAGCGACGGCGTCGAATCCCTCGGCGCTCCGGCCTGCCAACCACGCACCTTGGGTAGCCGATTTGCCGGCCTGCAACGCGTCGCTGCCACAGACCCGCAAGCGCGGATGACTGCGCTTGCCGAACAGGCCTGCGAAGGCGCGAGCCTGTGGTGGGGGCGGGGTTCGCAACAGATTTCCCCCGGTTTATTGCGGTGTCAGGGCCTGCCTGCCGCCGACGATTTTGCGCAATTTTTGCTTGGCCAAGAAGGTGTTGTGTAGATGCGGTCCACGTTCAAATCCGCCAGCAAAAGCCATGTCGGCATGGTTCGCCAAGTCAATGAAGACGCCTGCCTCGACCTGCCGGAAAACGGCCTGTGGGTGGTGGCCGACGGCATGGGCGGGCACGCGGCAGGGGACTACGTCAGCAGCCTGATCGTCGACAGCCTGCGCAGTATTCCCGTCGGCCGTTCCCTTGAGGAATACACGGCGGCATTGCGCAGCGACCTGTTGCGGGTCAACGGCGCGGTGCGCGAAGAAACCGCCCACCGTGGCGTGAGCATGATGGGCAGCACCGTGGTGTTGCTTGCCACCCGAGGCTTGCGCGGTGTGTGCTTGTGGGCCGGCGACAGCCGCCTGTACCGCCTGCGGGACGGCGTGCTGGAAGGCATCTCCCGCGACCACAGCTACGTGCAGGACTTGCAGGACAGCGGCCTGCTCAGTGAAGCCGATGCACGAGTGCATCCACGGGCGAATATCGTCACCCGAGCGATTGGTGTGGAAGCGCAGTTGGCGTTGTCGTCGGTCGACCTGTTGATCGCCCCCGGCGACAGCTACCTGCTGTGCAGCGACGGCCTGAACAAGACCGTCGAAGACCACGAGATTCGCGAAGTGTTGAGCCATGCCGAGCCCGACGAAATCGTCCGCAGCCTGGTGCACCTGGGGCTCAATCGCGGCGCGCCGGACAATATCACCGCCATCGTTGTGAAGGTGTCGACATGAACATCGTCATTCCCGGCTACGACATCGAAGGCGAAATTGGCGTTGGCGCCATGGCCAGCGTGTACCTGGCGACCCAGCGGTCCCTGGAGCGCAAGGTGGCGCTGAAGATCATGGCGGCAGCGCTGGCGGCCGACCCGAGCTTCTGCGAACGCTTCCTGCGCGAAGGCAAGACTTTGGCGCGCCTGTCCCACCCGCATACCGTGACCATCCATGACATCGGCAATGTCGGTGAGCTGTATTACATGGCCATGGAATACCTGCCCAACGGCACGCTCAAGGAGCGCATTGCCGCCGGCCTGATGCCGGAGCAGGGGCTGACGTATATCCGCCAGATTGCGTCGGCGCTGGGTTATGCCCACGCCCAGGGCCTGGTCCACCGAGACGTGAAGCCGGCGAACATTCTGTTTCGCGCGGATGGCACGGCGGTGTTATCGGACTTTGGTATCGCCAAGTCCCTGGATGACCGCACGCAGTTCACCCAGGCCGGATTTGCCGTCGGCACGCCGAGCTATATGAGCCCGGAGCAGGCCCGGGGCCAGGAGATTGATGGGCGCGCCGACCTGTATGCGCTGGGCGTGGTGCTCTACGAAATCCTCGTGGGCAAGCTGCCTTACAACGGCACCGATGCGCTTTCCACCGCGCTGGCGCACCTGACTGAACCGCTGCCGGAGTTGCCGGTGCACCATGGGCGTTATCAGGAGGTGCTGCGCAAGCTGCTGGCCAAAGACCCGGCGGAACGCTTCCCGGATGCGGCGGCGTTGTTGCGGGCGTTGGATCAGTTGCCGAAGGAAGAGCAGGTCGAGGCGACGTTGATTCGGCCTTTGCCGATTCCGGTGGCGGTCTCGAATGACCTGGCCGGACTCACGCCGGTCTCCATCGAAATCCCGACCGACAAACCGCAGCCGCAACCGGTGCGTCAACCGGTGGTGACGCCGACGCAACACTCCGCCGTGTCCGAACAAAACCGTGGTCCGGTGCTGGCGTTGGCAGCGGTTGCCGTGGCAGTGGCGCTGGCGATTGGGGGCGCGAGCTACTGGTGGTTGAAAGATGATGCGCCCGCCGCGCCGCCGGTTGTCGAGGCGGCCAAGACCGCCAAACCGACTGCCACGCCGCCTGCCGCGCAACCGGTGGCGGCGCAGGCCGACGGCGGCCAACGCCCGTTGCTGATGGCTGGCAAGAAAACCCTGTTCCAGCGGGTACTGAGCAAGCCCGGCGCGAAATTGTCGAGTGACGCGGGCGGCACGGCAGGCGAAGGTTTGCCGGCGTTTTCCGTGCTCTACGTCTACCAGCGCAAGGACGTCGACGGCAGCCCGTGGCTGCGTGTTGGCGCCGCCACCGACGGGCGTAGCGACGGCTGGTTGCCGGCCACCCAAGTCAGCGACTGGAAGCAGAGCCTGGTGCTCAAGTTCACTGAGCGTTCGGGCCGGGCGCCGGTGATGTTCCTGCGCCAATCCGCAGAAGTGGAAAAGTTGTTGGCTGATCCGGCGGCGGCGAAAAACCTGCTGCTCAAGGTGCAGAAAAACAGCGAGGACAATCAGCAAGTGCTGGCCCTGGAACCCAGCGCCAGCGCCGTCCCGCAGAACCAGTTCTACCTGTTGCCGATCTTCGACTCCAAAGAGAGCTTCGACGAAAACGGCCAGCCGGTGCAGTTGCTCAACGTTGCCTCCATCGACCCGGGCAACACGTCTAATGTCATCGCCAAGGCTGTCGGCCGAACGCCGGTGACCGATGCCAACGCCGACGCCTTTCGCACCGCCGTGGTGCTGGTGGTCGACACCACGGTGTCGATGCAGCCCTACATCGACCAGGTTCGCGACGTGGTCCACGAGCTGCAAACCCGCATCGCCGAGCGTGGCGAGCTGGACAGTGTGAGCTTTGGGCTGGTGGGTTTTCGCAACAGCATCAAGAAAACCCCGGGCCTGGAATACGTGGCCAAGACCCTGATCACCCTCGACCAGGGCCGCGATCCGCAACGCTTCCTCGACATGGCGCGCCAGGTGAAGGCGTCCACGGTGTCCAGCCACTCGTTCAACGAAGACGCGTTCGCCGGTGTGATGCAGGCGGTGGAGGGCATGGACTGGTCCGGCTACGGCGGGCGCCTGATCCTGCTGGTGACCGACGCCGGTGCGTTGCGCAAGAACGACCCGTTCGCCACCACCCAGATGAACGAAGCCGAAGTACGCCAGGCTGCATTGGGCAAGCAGATCAAGATCTACGCTTTGCACCTGCGTACCGACGCCGGCAAGAAAACCCACAGCGGCGCCGAAACCCAATACCGCACCCTCACCGCCGACGCCAACCCGCAGATCGGCGACCTGTACACGCCGGTGCCCGGTGGCGATGTGCGCAAGTTCGGCGAGCGTGTCGACGAGATCGGTACGGTGTTCGCCAACCTGGTGCATCAGGTGCGCAGCAATACGCCGCAGCCGGTGCCGCTGCTCAGCACCGCGCCGACCCTGGCGGACAAATCCGCCGCCGTCGGTTACGCGATGCACATGGATTTCCTCGGCCGCAAAACCGCGAGCCAGGCGCCGCAACTGGTGAGTGCCTGGACCGCCGACCGCGACCTGACCAACGCCGCGCTGCCGGCCTTCCAGGTGTGCGTGATGTTGACCAAATTGCAGCTCAACGACTTGCAGCAGTCACTGAAACTGATCGTCGACGCGGCGCGTAAAACCCAGACCTCACCGAAGGATTTCTTCCAGGAAATCGCCAGCGCCTCGGCCTATATGAGCCGCGATCCACAGGCCTTGAAAAAAGGCGGCAACCTGGCGGACGGCGGCATTCTTGGCGAATACCTGGAAGGCCTGCCGTACCGCAGCAAGTCGCTGAACATGACCCAGGACTTGTGGCTGTCGTTGAGCGTGGCCGAGCAGGAAGACTTTATCGACGAGCTGGATTCGAAGATCCGCCTCTACGAAACCTTCCACAATGACGTGGCGAATTGGGTCCGTTTCGGCGATGCCGAGCCGGGTGATGCGTTGTACCGCGTGCCGTTGTCGACGCTGCCGTAATGCTGAACTTGAGCGCGGTGCACAAGAGCCGGGGCGTTGGTGCCCAGCGCTACAGCCTGGTGATACCGGGCCTGCAACTGCGTGCGGGTGAACAGTTGGCGGTGGTCGGACCGAGTGGCTGTGGCAAGAGCACCTTGTTGGATTTGCTCGCGCTGGTATTGGCGCCGGATCAGGTCGGGCAGTTCGAGTTCAACCGCGTCGACATCGCCGGGCTCTGGCGCGGCGATCAGCGAAGTGCGCTGGCGGACCTGCGCAGTCGGCACCTGGGTTATGTACTGCAAACCGGCGGCCTGCTGGGTTTTCTCGATGTGCGCGGCAACATTGCATTGTCGCGGCAACTTCTGGGGCTGAGGGACGATGGCAGCGTGGCGCGGTTGGCCGAGCAGCTGGAAATCACTGATCAACTGGATAAGAAGCCGGCGGCGTTGTCCGTCGGCCAGCGTCAGCGGGTCAGCTGTGCGAGGGCACTGGCTCACGGTCCGCAGCTGTTGCTGGCGGACGAGCCCACCGCTGCGCTTGACCCGTTGAACGCCGAGCGGGTGATGCAGGCGCTGTTGGCCCAAGCCCGGAATAACCGCGCGTGCTGCGTGATCGCTACCCATGACGAACCCCTGGCCCGGGCCAGTGGCTTGCAGGTGCGGCGCATCAGTTGCCGTCGCGACACCGACGGCGGCGTCACCGCGACCCTCGGGGAGGCGTGCTGATGCGTATCGCGCTGGTGGCTTCCCTGGCCTGGCAGGATTACCGCAACGATGCGTGGCTGTCGGTGTGTTCGGTGCTCGCGCTGGTGGCGGTGATCGCCCCGCTGCTGGTGTTATTTGGCCTGAAATATGGACTGGTCAGCAGTTTGACCGAACGTTTGGAAAACGACCCGGCCACCCGGGAAATTATTCCGTTGGGCGGTGGTCGATTCAGCAGTGAATTTGTCGAGCAACTGCGCCAGCGCAATGACGTGGCGTTTGCCTTGCCGCGCACCCGGCAGATTGCAGCGACGGCGCAGTTGGGCGCCGTGACGGTGGAGATGCTGCCGACCGCCGACAACGATCCATTGCTGGCCGGCATGCCGATGCCCAAGGGCCTGGATCAAATCGTGCTGAGCCACACCGCCGCCGAGAAGCTCGGGGCAAAGGCTGGGGATTGGCTGGAGGCCAGTTTTGGTCGCCAGGTGGCAGGGCGGGTCGAGTCGCAGCGCACTCGGGTTCAAGTGCTGCACGTATTGCCACTGGAAGCCTTCGCCCGGGATGGACTGTTTGCGCCCTTGGGCTTGCTGGAAGCGGCGGAAGATTATCGCGATGGCCGCGCGGTGCCGGCGTTTGGCTGGGACGGCGATGCGGTGGGCGTCAGCGAGCAGCGGGTATACCCGGCGTTCCGCTTGTATGCGCGGCGCCTGATGGATGTGGAACCGCTGCGGGTGTATTTCGCCGGGCAGAATCTGCTGGTGTCGACCCAGGCCCAGACCATCGCCCAGGTGCAGTCGTTGAGCCGCAACCTGTCGATCGTGTTCTGGATCATCGCCGGGCTGGCGTTGGCGGGCGCGTTTGCCGCGATCTTTGCCGGTGCGCTGGCTTCGGTTGCACGCAAGCGCCGGGAGCTGTCGGTGTTGCGGCTGTTGGGGTTTTCCACCGCCGGGCTGTTGCTGTTCGTGGTGTTGCAGGCGCTCTACAGCGCGGGGTTTGCCGCTGTATTGAGTGGCGTGTTGTATGGCCTGGCGCAGTCAGGTCTGAATCAATTATTCGTGCAGGTGCCAGGCGAGTACGCCAGTCATCTGCTGGCGCGTCATTACGGCCTGGCCTTGGCCGCTGTCCTTGGCGTCAGCGCCGTGGCGGCGGCCTGTGGCGGTTGGCGTGTGGCGCGTATCCAGGCTTCTGAAGGAATCAGAGATGTATAAGTTACTGGGCGCCGCCGTGGCGCTGACCCTGTCCTGCGTGGCCTGGGCCGATGAGGCCAGCGACAAGCTGGACAACCCCAAGCCGTTGCCGGATGACGTCAGCCTGCCGCTGCCCTGCGAAGGCAACATGGTGTTCCGCTACGCCTATGTGCTGGCCCAAGGCACCCTGGATGACCGCGAGATCAGCCTCGGCTACCCGTTCAGCGAGGGCGAGGCGGGCTATCAGCAGTCGTTCATTTCCGGTTATCGCCGGGACTTTATCAACGGCCAGTTCACCCTCAAGGACCTGCCCAAGGACTGGAACAAGGTCATCGCGCCGCTGATGCCCAAGACCGACGCCAAGACCCCGCTCAAGCCGATGCTGTACTTCATCGGCAAGTACGAAGTCACCGCACGGCAATACGCGCAGGTCATGTCCCAGGCGCAGTCCCTGGCCAGTGGCGAGCCGGCCCCGGCGTGCGACGTACCCACCGGCATGGCGGCGCGCCTGCCCAAGGTCAAGCTGTCGCGCTTTGAGGCGGAACGCTTCTCGGCGGTGTACAGCGCGTGGTTGATGAAATACCACCGCGAGCTGTTGCCGGTGAGTGGTCGCGGCGCTTCGGCGGATGACGGCGGCCTGGGTTTTGTGCGCCTGCCTACCGAAGTGGAGTGGGAGTTTGCCGCTCGCGGTGGCCAGGCGGTCAGCCGTCAGGACCTGGAAGGCCGACTGTTCCCACGGCGCACCGAGGGCAGCGAAAGCGACGGCCCTCTCGCCGATTATGCGGTGTTCAACCAGGTCGCCGGTGGCACCGGCCAAGCGGCGCGGTTGATGCCTATCGGCACCAAATTGCCCAACCCGATCGGCATGTTCGATGTGATCGGCAACGCGGCGGAAATGGTCCAGGAATCCTTTCAACTGGTGCACGCCGGGCGTCGTCAGGGCACCTATGGCGGGTTCGTGGTCAAGGGCGGCAACTACCTGGAAGGCGAGGGCACGCTGTTCACCGGCATGCGCCGCGAGTACCCGTTGTTCGCCGCTGACGGTACCGAACAAAGCAACGAGACCACCGGCTTTCGCGTGGCGATTGGCGCCTTGTCGGCACCGCGTTCGCGCTACAAGGAGCTGTTCGCCCAGTGGCAGAAAGAAGGCCGCCTGGCTTCGCTGACCGACGCCATCGATGACGCCCAGGACCCGACCAAGCGCCTGGACAGCATCATCGCCGCCAGCGTCGACCCGCGCCTGCAAGCCGAGCTTGGGCTGGTCAACGAAGAGCTCAAGCGCAACGTTTCGCTGATCGCCCAGCAGCGCGAAGAAGCGGCCGGCAACCTGATTCAGTCCGCAGCCCTGGTGGCCGAGACCATCAACAACTACAACATCCGCCTGATCAATTTGCAGAAGAGCCGCCAGCAGGCCATCGACGCCAAGGACGAAGCCAGCGCGCAACTGTTCGCCACGGCCATCACCAATGGGCGCAGCGCGCTGGACGGCGCGGTGGCGATCTACATCGACAACCTGGCCACCGGCACGCGCTACACCGATGCGGTGATCCAGGCGCAGTTTCAACGGATCAAGGAAGAGTTGGATCGCAAGCCGGTACTGGGCAAGAGCCTGGTGACGCGTGCGACGTTATTCGTTCGTCATGTGGGCAACTACCGCAAGCAACAGCGGGCCGACCCGGCGACGATTTTGAAGGAATTGCTCGCAGCGAGCGGTCAGCGGTCTTGACCGTTGGTTGTATGGCGAGCTTGGAAAGGACTCAGGCGGCGGTGGGCCGTGCTGGGCAAGTCAAACTTAAAAGAGAACACAACGATGATTTTTTCCCGTAAGGCAGTTTCCAAGCGTCATCTGCTGTTGATCGCTGCTGGTTTCAGCACCGTGCTGACCGGTTGTGCAACGTCGCCGACCTCCAAGGTCTCCTCGACCACCAAGGTCGAGTACTACCCGAACTGCTACGAGCCGGTGCAGCACCTGCGCGCTACCGATTCGGACCTGACCAAGTCGGTCGTCACCGGTGCTGCAATTGGTGCGGCCGGCGGTGCCTTGCTGGGCGCCCTGACCGGCGATTCCGACAAGCGTGGCCGCAACGCCGCCATCGGTGCAGCGGGCGGCGCCCTGGCCGGTGGTGCAGCGGGTTACTACACCGAGCGCCAGAAGCAGATCACCGATGACAACCAGCGCATCGCGTCCTACGCCACTGACGTCAACAAGCGCGCTTCGGACATCGACCGCAGCACCGCGTACGCCAAGGCGTCCCAGCAGTGCTACCAGAGCGCATTCACCAAACTGGTGGCTGACCGCAAGGCCAAGACCGTTAACGACACCGAAGGCCGCAAGCGCCTGGCAGAAATCGTTTCGGGCCTGAAAGAGTCCAACGACCTGATCGTCGCGGTGAATGGCAAGGCCAGCGAAGACCTGAACAACTACACCCAGGCTTACGAGCAGGACCTGCAACAAGTGGGCGTACAACGTGCTGACGTCGTCACTGTTGCGACTGCCGATACCACGCCGGTGGTGACGCCAGCCAAAGGCAAGAAGCCGGTAAAAGTCGCGAAGAAGCCGGTACTGCCTACCGTGCCGAAAGAAGCCGTAGCCACCGAGAAAACCATCCAGACCGCCCAGACCAAGCAAGCTGAAAGCAAGCAGGTTGCCAGCGCCGGTAAAGCACAGATCGAAGGCACTTGCCGCGATCCAAACCTGGCGGATTGGGCACCGGTTCCTTGCCCTAACGTCTAAGCCAAGTTGTTGCTATAAGCGGTAAACGCCAGCCGATCTCCTGCTAAAACGGGAGATCGGTAGCGTTATTTGCACAAATCGTTAAACTGCTGCGGCCACCCAATAATTACACTGAGGCCGTGTGCATGAAATTTCGTTTTCTCCTCTGGATGCTTGGCCTGTTGATGGGCAAAGCCAGCCGCACCAACCCTGCGTTCCAGCAGCAGTTGGGTGACAAGGACCTGGCGTTCCAGCTGCAGACCCTCGACGGCAAAGTTGCCCGTCACTTCATCGTCAAAGACCAGCGCATCACCAGCCGTTCGGGTGTTCATCCCGCGCCTGCGTTTGCCATTGCCTTCAAGGATGCCGCCTACGGCTTCGCCACGATGCAGGCGAAGAACAAGCAACTGGCGTTCATGACGGGGATTCAGGACAAGTCGATCCAGATCAAGGGCAACCCGGCGCTGGTGATCTGGTTCCAGGGGTTGACCAAGTATTTGAAGCCGAAGAAAAAGCCGAAGGCTTAAGACCGAGGTGAATTCATCGCAGGCAAGCCAGCTCCCACATGTACCGCGTTTCTATAGGTAGAACTCGGTCAAGTGTGGGAGCTGGCTTGCCTGCGATAGCGGTATCACAGGCGCCCGGTTTATCCCTGGCTGAACTGCGACGCCAACTCGCGCAGCAACGTTTCCGCATCCAGCACTTTGGCCACCACATCCTCTGCCTTGTCCCGGGTCAGCCCCAGGCGCTCAAGCAGTTCGTCCGGGATATCTTCGTGTGGCCCGGAGCCGATGCCACGGCTGCGCAACAAGCGCACGGCCAGGCACACCAGGTTCGGGTATTCAGCATATTGGCCGTCGTAGGTCGGGTCGTGCTGGAAGCGCAGGGCGGTGGACAGTTCGTCCGGCATGTCCCAATAACGCATCAACCACGCACCAATCTGCTCGCGGCTGATGCCCAGCAGGTGCTGCTCGATGTAGCTGTGGCACAGGTGCGGGTTGACCTCCAGGTGCCGGCAGATCAGCGAGAAATGCGGCGGGAAGACGTGGGCCAGCAACAGGTAGCCGAAGTTGTGCAGCAGGCCGGCCAGGTAGGTCAGGCCGGCTTCCGGGCGCTGGGCGCGGGGCATGGCGCGGGTCAGGCCTTCGATGACGGCGGCGGTGTAGATCGACTGGTGCCAGTACGGCGTGGCCTGCTGCGGGTGGTCCTTGGGCAGGCTCAACGTCTTGCCCAGGGCCAGGCCCAGCGCGAGGTTGATCACCAGGTCAAAGCCCAGCACGCGCACGATGGCATCTTCCACCGAACGGATCTTGCCCGGCGAGGCGTAGTAGGGCGATGCGGCCCAGCTCACCACTTGGGCGGCCAGGGCCGGGTCGGTTTCCACCACGCCGGTGATGTCGTCGATGGTGGCGTTGGGGTCGACCCGCAGCTTGATGATCTTCTGCGCCGTGTCGGCCAGCGGTGGAATCTCGATGGTCGCTTCCAGGCGCTGCTGGATACGGCGGGCGGTGAACGCCTGCATCGCCTGAGTGATTTCCTCGCGGTCGTCGTTGGGGCGATCCAGGTTCGGCCGGATGCTGCTCAGCGGCTCGCCGAAATGCGCGGCGCTGGCTTTGGTCAGCATGCTCTTGAAGGCGTCGCTGGAAATCTCCAGCAGCAGCCCGGCCTCGCCCGAGTGCACCAGCACGGTTGGCTCACGCAACAGGCTTTCTTCGTACAGGCACGGGGAGCTGGTGAGCGGTGGCAGGCCAGGCAGCAGGCTCAGGCTGTGTTTGCCGAGCATGCGCTCGAGGCGCTCCGGCGACACCGCCGTGAGGCGGCGGCCGGTGAGTTCGGCCAGGCGGTTGAGGTCCAGCAGCTGATTCTGCGGAAACAGCACCATGAGTGCACCCACGGCATCGTCGAGCAGCACGGCCTGAACCTTCTGTGCCGGGTTCAGGCCAGGGCGTTCGGCAACTTCCGTGTAGCTGATGGCGAGCTTTGCAAGCAGCGTCCGAATCACCGAGGGTGCGGTCGGTGGGGCTGTGGCGAGGGCAACTTCTGACATGGCCTGAATCCAATTTCCTACAGTCATTGGAGTATAACCAGCTTGATACAAGTGAGGGTCGTCTAAGTGCGGTTTGTGACACTGTCGGCTATTGCAGGCATGTGTAGGAGCGAGCTTGCTCGCGAAGGTCGTTAACGATGATGCGGGCATCCTGATTCAACGCGGCGCCCTCAGGTTTTTCGCGAGCAAGCTCGCTCCTACGGTGGGTCAGCGTCACACTTGGCCGTATTGCTGCCCATGCCTGAGCCAGCGATCCAGCAGCGGGCTGACATGCTCCGGCCAGCGCTCGATCAGCGCCTGGGCGGCATCGCGCACGGCGGGCAACAGGTCGGCGTCGCGCATCAGGTCGGCCACCTTGAATTGCAGCAGGCCGGTCTGGCGGGTGCCGAGCATTTCGCCGGGGCCGCGCAGTTCGAGGTCTTTTTCGGCGATCACGAAACCATCGTTGGTCTCACGCATGATACCCAGGCGCTGACGGCCAATCTGCGACAGCGGCGGGTGGTACAGCAGCACACAATGGCTGGCAGCGCTGCCCCGGCCGACGCGGCCACGTAATTGGTGCAGTTGGGCCAGACCGAGGCGCTCGGGGTTCTCGATGATCATCAGGCTGGCGTTGGGCACGTCGACGCCGACTTCGATCACGGTGGTCGCTACCAGCAACTGCAAATTGCCGGCCTTGAACTCGGCCATCACCGCGGCTTTTTCCACCGGCTTCATGCGACCGTGGATCAGCCCGACCTTGAGTTCGCCCAGGGCGCTGGTGAGGTCTTCATAGGTGGTTTCGGCAGCCTGGCAAGTCAGCTCTTCCGACTCTTCGATCAGCGTGCACACCCAATACGCCTGGCGCCCTTCGGCACAGGCACCGCGCACCCGCTCGATCACTTCGACCCGGCGGGTGTCAGTGACCAGCACCGTGTTGACCGGCGTTCGGCCCGGCGGCAGTTCGTCGAGGATTGACGTGTCGAGGTCGGCGTAAGCGCTCATGGCCAGGGTGCGAGGGATCGGCGTGGCGGTCATGATCAACTGGTGCGGGCTCATGCGGCCGCCCACGCCTTTCTGGCGCAGGGCCAGGCGCTGCTGCACGCCGAAGCGGTGTTGTTCGTCGATGATCACCAGCGCCAGGTTCTTGAACTTCACTTCGTCCTGGAACAGCGCGTGGGTGCCCACCACCATCGGGGCGCCAGCGGCGATCTGTTCCAGGGCGGCTACGCGGTTCTTGCCCTTGAGCTTGCCGGCCAGCCACGCGACTTCCAGGCCCAGTGGTTCGAGCCAGCGCTTGAAGGTGATGAAGTGCTGTTCGGCAAGAATCTCGGTAGGCGCCATCAGTGCAACCTGATAACCCGCTTCGAGTGCCTGCAAGGCGGCGAGGGCGGCGACCACGGTTTTACCCGCGCCCACGTCACCCTGGATCAGCCGCAGCATGGGTTCTTTCTGGCTCAGGTCGTAGGCGATTTCGTTGCCGACCCGTTGCTGGGCGCCCGTCGGTGCAAACCCCAGGTTGGCCAGGTATTGCGCGGGCAGGCGCGTAGCCTTGGGCATTGCCGGTGCGCGCAGGGAGCGCATGCTTTCGCGCAGGCGTTGCTGGGACAGTTGGTGGGTCAGCAGTTCTTCGAACGCCAGGCGATGCTGGGCCCAGTGATGACCGAGGGCCAGCTCGTCGACATCGGCGTCGGCAGGTGGGTGATGCAGGTAGCGGATCGCATCATCCAGCGGTGCGAGTTGGTAGTCGCGCGCCAGTTCCTGAGGCAGCCAGTCGGGCAGGCTTTTTGGCCCGAGCATCGTCAGGGTTTGCATGCACAGCTGGCGCAGGCGCTGTTGGGTCAGGCCTTCGGTGAGCGGGTAGATCGGTGTGAGGGTGGTGTCCACTGGCGGCGGTTCGTCGCCGGTAATGGCGCGGTATTCCGGGTGGTAGATTTCCAGCCCCGACGCGCCGGGCCGGGCTTCGCCGTAGCAACGCACGCGGGTGCCACGCTTGAGGCCTTCCTTCTGGGCGTTGCTGAAATGGTAGAAGCGCAGGCTCAGGCCGCCGGTGCCGTCTTGCAGGCGCACCACCAAGCTGCGGCGCTTGCCCATCACCACATCGGCGCCGCTGACGGTGCCTTCAACCACCGCGTCCTGCCCAGGGCGCAACTGGCCGATGGGCACCACGCGGGTGCGGTCCTGGTAACGCAGGGGCAGGTGGAACAGCACGTCCTGGAGATTTTCCAGGCCGACCTTGGCCAATTTCTCGGCCATGGCCTCCCCGACACCCTTGAGTGCCGTCACCGACACCTGCGACAGCTCAGTCATACCGTTACTTAGCTCGCAGCAGGCGGTTTGGCCACCGAACACAGGCGGATCGAGTCGGCGAGGATTTCAATCGCTTTCGGCCGCGGGAAGCTGGCGCGCCAGGCAATGGCCACGGTCCGGAACGGTACCGGCGGCGTCAGTGGGCGCACGGCTATCACGCCGGGGGCGTAGTGATGGCTGTCCACCGCCGACAGCGGCAGGATCGAAATGCCCAGGCCGGAGGCAACCATGTGGCGAATGGTTTCCAGGGAGCTGGATTCCACGGTGGTGTGCTTGGCGCCGTCATTGCCCTTGGTCAGGGTCGGGCAGGCTTCCAGCACCTGGTCGCGGAAGCAGTGGCCTTCGCCCAGCAACAGCAGGCTCTTGTCGTTGAGCAAGCCCGCGTCGATGGTGTCTTTCTGCGTCCACGGGTGGGACGCCGGCATCAGCACGTAGAAAGGCTCATCGTAGAGCGGCAGGGTCAGCACGTCTGCCTCGTTGAACGGCAGGGCGATGATGATCGCGTCCAGCTCGCCGTTGCGCAGTTTGTCGCGCAGCACGTGGGTGAAGTTTTCTTCGATATACAGCGGCATCTGCGGCGCGACGCGGTGCAGTTGCGGAATCAAGTGCGGGAACAGGTACGGGCCGACGGTATAGATGGCGCCGACTTTCAGCGGGGCGGTCAGCTGGTTTTTACCGGCCTGGGCCAGCTCGCGAATGCTTTGGGCCTGTTCCAGAACCTTCTGGGCCTGGGCAACGATGCCTTCGCCGACGGGCGTGAGGCGCACGGCGCTTTTGCTGCGCTCGAAAATCAGCACACCGAGTTCGTCTTCAAGCTTCTTCACACCCACCGACAGCGTCGGCTGGCTGACGTGGCAACGCTCGGCCGCGTGGCCGAAGTGCTGCTCTTGGGCGAGGGTAACGATGTAGCGTAATTCTGTAAGAGTCATAGCGGGCGTCCATGAGGTTGCGGGCCAAGCATACCGGCTGCAATCGATAGACGCACGTTATCAGACAGCATGGGGTTTACGACACCTGGTAATCAGGTGCCGCGTTCATGCTTTCAGCTTTGCGGGTATTTGAAGGTGAAGGTCTTGGTGAAGGGCCCCCACCATTCCGGCACGCCGGTTTCCTTGTCCACATGGTGGAAGAAGCCTTTGATTTGCGGGCTTTCGTAGCGCAACACCACGGTATAGGTGCCGGGGCCGTCCATTTTCACGTTGTTGGCGTAGTGAGCGCCGTCTTTGGCCACCATCGGCAACAAGGTGCCGATTTCCTTGTAGTCGGGCGAGCCTTGCTTGACCAGCGAGTAGGTGATGGTCAGGTAGGGCACCCACTCACCGTTGGACAGGCCGTACTTGTTGTCGGCGGTGGCGTGCACGTCCGTTTCAAGGTGCACCGAGTCCTTGCTCATCACCATGCCCGGTGGCATCGGGGCCATTTCGATGCCCACCAGATAGGAAGAGGCGATTTCCATGTCGTTGACCTGGACGGGCCCGCCAATCGGGTATTCGCGGGCCTGGGCCAGGGAGGAAGCGGCCACGGCGCTGACAAGTAGCAGTGCGGCGGCCAAGGGATTGCGCAAAGGTTTCATGGTGGGGCTCCTGGGGCGGTTAACGTGATTGTGTCGGGCGTGAATGCAGTAAGCGGTTACCCAGCACCAGGAGCGCGAGGGTGACGGACCAGGCAACCAACTGGACCCCCAGTGGCCGGTCGGTGTAGCCCACCAGCGCGGTCAGCGCGCGGCCGGTAAGGCTGCCATCGGAGACCAGCCAGGAGGTGTCCCAGAGCTGGTAGCCCCAGGCGGGAATCAGGTCGATACCGGCAAGGATCGCGGCGGCCCGGCCAGCCATGCCGGCGGCGAGCAAGGCGATCATCCAGCCGGTAATCGAGAACAGGCGCTTGAGGCTGATGGCGACCAGGCCGCGATACATCAGCCAGGACAACGCGACCCCGGCAGCGATGCCGAGCACGCCGCCGGTCAGCATCGAGAGCGGGTCTGCCTGGCTCGACGCGGCGATGCCGTAAAGGAACAGCACGATTTCCGAGCCTTCGCGCAGCACGGCCACGGTGATCACTACGGCCAGGGCCCAGAGTGATTTTTCCCCAGTGAGTACGGCATTGCCGGCGCTGCGCAGTTGGGTTGCCAGCTCGCGACCGTGGCTGGCCATCCACAGGTTGTGCCAGCCCAGCATCACCACGGCGACCACCAGGATGGCCGCGTTGAAGATTTCCTGGCCGAAGCCTTGCAGTGCCTGGGTGATTGCGCCGGTAAAGAGCGCGAGGATGCCGGCACCGAGCACGCCGGCCGCGATTCCACCACCAATGAACAGCCCGCGTCTGGCCAGGCCTTGGGTGGCGGCCATGACAATTCCCACCACGATCCCGGCTTCCAGCACTTCTCGAAACACGATCAACAGACAGGCCAGCATGGCTTACTCCTTGGCCGCGACAGCCGTGACCGTGCCTTTGGCCTGGTCGGGGTGGTAGTCATCGAAGAAGGTGTAGGTGCCGGGATGCAGCGGGCCGGCAAACACCGTAACGGTGTTGCCGGGGACGATGATTTTTTCGAATTTCATGTCATAGCTTTCGAACTCATCGACGCTTTCGTCGTGGCTGGTGAGCTGAATGCGGAAACGTTCACCGGCAGGCACCTCGAACGTCGAGGGGCTGAAGGTGTGGTTTTGAATGACCAGGGTGACCAGCTGATCTGCCTGCGCTGCGACGGGAAAAGCCAGTAGGAGAAGAGCCAGCCGGGCAAGGTTGGGCATGCCGAATGTCCGCTAATGAGAACGATTCGCGGATGATTGGCTTTGTCTTTAAATGTTACAAGTGAAGATAAAGTTAGGTTGAGGCCTGTTCAACTGGGGTTCAGCTTGCGGCGATAGGCAGGGGAGGCGAAGCAGCCGTGGGCACTCGAGAGTGCCCACGGGAGAGGATTACCGGCGACGTTTTTCGATGTTGTAAACAAACGGCGCAACGATCTCGATGCTGCCGCCTTTCAACATGTCGGCCGGCGGCTTGGGCAGCGGCTGGGCACGGCGGATCATGTCGAGGGTGGCGCGGTCCAGATCGGCGTTGCCGGAGCGGCCCACCAGTTCATAGGACAGCACGTTGCCATCGGCATCTACCACGAAACGCAGGCGGTTCAGGCCTTCCTTGCCACGCGCCTGGGCGCCTGGCGGGTACTTCTTGTACTTCTGCAGGTGGCCCAGCAGGGTACTTTCCCAGGTGGCCTTGGCCGCGATCTGCTGCGGTGAAGGGCCCGGTTGTGGCTGAGCGGACTTCTCCGTAGGCGCGTTGTTCTGCGGAGTTTCGCTCGGCGGCTCTTCGGAAGGTTTTTCCTTGGGCGGATCGGGCTTCTTCTCCACAGGCTTGGGCGGCTGTGGTTTTGGCTTGGGCTTGACCGGCTTTGGTACCTGGATCGTCGGCTTGGGTGCCTCGGCCAGTTTCGGCAATGGCAGCTCTTCCACCGGCGCGGGTGGTTGCGGCGGCGTTACCACCTTCGGCGGTGCCGGAGGTGGTGGCGCCGGCATCGGTGCCAGGTCGATGACCATGGCCGCCGGAGGCAGCTCCACCCTATGTGGCGCCGACCACTGGAGCGCGATGATGATCGCGACGGCGTGGACGCCCAGCACGACGGCGAGGCTGGTGCCATAACGCGTCAGTTTGTGGCGCGTCGTGATCATTTCTTGGCTGCCGTCTCAAGTCCGACCAGGCCTACCTTGAGGTAGCCGGCTGCCCGCAGGGCATCCATTACGCTCATCAGGTCGCCGTAGTCCACGCCCTTGTCGGCCTGGAAGAAGATGGTCGTGTCTTTCTTGCCCTGGGTCTTGGCGTCGAGCACCGCGCCCAGGGTTTCGGATTTGACTTCTTCTTCGCCCAGGAACAGACGCTGGTCCGCCTTGACGCTGAGGAATATCGGCTTCTCCGGCCGCGGCGCAGGTTTCGCGCTGGAGGCGGGCAGGTCGACCTTAATGTCCACAGTAGCCAGTGGTGCGGCCACCATAAAGATGATCAGCAGCACCAGCATCACGTCGATAAACGGCGTGACGTTGATTTCGTGGTTCTCGACGAGCTCGTCGTCGCCTTGATTCAAATGCAGGCCCATGGCCGATTACCCCACTTTCACCATATGCGGTTGCGAGCTGCGCTCGGTAGGCAGGTGATCGAGGTCACGGCTGACCAGCAACAGGACTTCTGCCGAAGCGTCCGACACCTGGGCCTTGTAGCCGGCGATCGAACGGGCGAAGACGTTGTAGATGACGACCGCAGGAATCGCGGCAACCAGGCCCAGTGCCGTTGCCAGCAGGGCTTCGGCGATGCCGGGAGCCACGACGGCGAGGTTGGTGGTCTGGGTTTTGGCGATGCCGATGAAGCTGTTCATGATGCCCCACACGGTACCGAACAGGCCGACGAAGGGCGCGGTGGAACCGATGGTGGCCAGCACGCCGGTGCCGTTGCTCATGTTGCGACCGCAGGCGGCAACCAGGCGCTCAAGACGGAAGCTGACGCGTTCCTTGATGCCTTCTTTTTCACGGGTGTTGGCGGACAGGCGCATCTCTTCGAGTGCGTCGTGAACCAGCAGGTGTGCCAGGGTGCCCTTCTTCGCCGCGCTTTCGCTGGCTTCCTTAAGGGTGGTGGCTTTTTTCAGGTGGACGATTTCAGTACGCAGGCGACGCTTGGCACCCAGCAGCTCGAAGCCTTTGGCGATCCAGATGGTCCAGGTGATGATCGAGGCGATGGCCAGGCCGATCATCACGATCTTCACGATGATGTCAGCGTTCTGGTACATGCCCCAGGGCGACAGGTCGTGGGCCATGCCCAGGCTGTTGTCTTCTTCCAGCACAACGCCGGAATCGTCAGCCGGTGCGCCTTCGGCGGCCAGGGCCGGGTCGGTGGCAGCGGGTGCGGCGGCTGGTGCAGGAGCGTTTTGCTCGGAGGCTGGCGCAGTGGCAGCCGGCGGGGTGGCCGGTGCGGTGTTGTCGGCGAACGCGGCGGTCGGTGCCAGCAGAACGCTGAACAGCACTGCAGCTATCGCACGCCAGGCGCGGGATGGGCTGTGAGGCTTGGTTGGCGAAGCGGGGAATTTATTGCGTGTCATGCTGGCCGGACCTGAGAGAAAAAATGAGTGAGCGTCCTTCCAGACCGTAACGGGTCGAGGACAAATGGGCGGTTATTATTGCAAGTAATTCTTGTTAACAGAAGTAATACAGTAACTTTATTTGTCGTTTTGCTGGCCGCTGGTCATCTGTGGGGGCTAATCTTGACCTTTAAGAATGGAGTTTTGTGATGTCTGCGCCTTCTGTGGTGATTGCCGGTTGCGGCGATGTCGGTAGCCGTCTGGCCACCCAATTGCTGGCCAAGGGCTGGGAGGTTCACGGCCTGCGGCGGGATGTCTCGCGCCTTCCCGAGGGCGTGATCGGGATCGCTGGCGATCTTTTCAAAGAAGACTGCCCCGACACCTGGCCGGTGGGCGGAGTGGATTATCTGGTGTATTGCGCGGCGGCCACCGATCACGACGAGGCGGGCTATCGTGCGGCATACGTGCAAGGGTTGCGGCATGTGCTGGAATGGTTGAACGACTACGGCCAGGAACCTAAACACCTGCTGTTTGTGTCCAGCAGCAGTGTGTATGGGCAGCAGAACGGTGAGTGGGTCGACGAAAGCTCCGAGACCAAGGCAGGCGGTTATTCCGGCCAAGTCATGCTGGAAGCCGAGCAAGTGGCGTTGGATAGCGGCATTCCCGCGAGCGTGGTGCGCCTCACCGGTATCTATGGCCCGGGCCGGGAATGGCTGCTGAGCCAGGTGCGCCAGGGTTATCGCGTGGCGATTGATCCGCCTTTATATGGCAACCGGATTCACGCCGATGACGCGGCGGGTCTGCTCGCGTTTTTGCTGCAGCACGTGGAGCAGGGCGGTGTGCTGGATAAGTGCTACATCGGCGTCGACGACGCTCCGGCCCCGCTGGCCGAGGTGGTTGCCTGGTTGCGCGAGTACCTTGGCGTGACCGAATGGGCCGAGAACGCCAGCGTCCGCCGTGCTGGCAGCAAACAATGCAGCAATGCCCGGGCCAAGGCGCTGGGCTGGGTGCCGCGTTATCCGAGTTATCGCGAAGGGTATGCGGCGATCCTGGAGGGTTGATCGCGGCGTGAAGAAAAAGGAGCCTAAGGGCTCCTTTTTTTGCGTCACTGTTTTTCCAGCAACCACTGTCGTGGCCCGGGGGTAAACGAGGGTACCTCGTCGGCCTGAGCGGTGTTGATCGCCTGGAAGATCTCCAGTTGCTTGCCCTTGCGCGCAAAGATCCACGGGTTACCCTGGCCGTTCAGTTGCAGCCAGATGCTGTCGTAGCCGCCGCTCATGGAGGCGCAATCGCCCGCCAGGCACAGCGAGTACTGATCAGCGCCGGGCAAGCCGGTTACCTGGCCATTGGCCTGGAACTGCACCGTCGCGCCTTCGCCGTTGCCGCTGCTGATTTTCCAGGTGCCGCCCATATAGGCGGCGTACAGGGTGCGTTCGAAGTTGGCGCCAAGTGGCGCGCCTTCTGGGGCAGGGTCCTTGGCGCGGGCAAATAGCTGCTCGGGCTCGTTATCATTGGCCCCTTGCAGCAGTAGTTTGCCTTTACGCTTGAGTTCAGTGGCGGAGCTGCCGTAGAAATCGACGCTCCAGGCGCCGGATTTTTCACCCAGCAACTTGCCTTCAGCTACTTCAAAACCGTTGTAGTAGCGGGCCTGGGATGCTTTGGTGTTCACCTCCCATTCGAGGTTCGGACCGTAGCTCTGCAGGGCTTCACGCAAAGGGCCGCCCTTGGCTGCCGCGTCGATGGCGGCCTGGTTGATCCAGGTGCCGCTCACATCCAGGTCGGCGGGATTGCTGGCGCAGCCGCCGAGCAACAGGGCGAGCAACGAAGAGGCAACGAGCGCTTTGCGCATTACGAAATCCTTCCAAAAACCAATTCGGCGCAGCCTTCCCTTGGAAGCGCTGCGCCGGATGTTTTACTCGATGACCAGAATGGCGTCCATCTCAACCTGCGCGCCCTTTGGCAGGGCGGCAACGCCAATGGCGGCGCGGGCTGGGTACGGCTGTTCGAAGTACTTGCCCATGATCTCGTTGACCTTGGCGAAGTGGCTCAGGTCGGTGAGGAAGATGTTCAGTTTGACGATGTCCTTGAACGAACCGCCTGCAGCTTCGGCAACCGACTTCAGGTTTTCGAAGACCTGGATGGTTTGGGCTTCAAAGCCTTCAACCAGCTCCATGGTTTTTGGGTCCAGTGGAATCTGGCCGGACATGTAGACGGTATTGCCCGCCTTGATCGCCTGGGAGTAAGTACCGATTGCTGCTGGTGCCTTGTCGCTGGTGATAACAGTCTTGGTCATGAATGACTCCTTGTAATGGATGGGCTAGGCGCGCATGCGGGTGATGCGGATGACCCCGGTCAGGGCGCGCAGTTTCTTGATCACGCGGGCCAGGTGCACGCGGTCGTGCACGCTGACCACCAGTTGGACCACGCTGATGCGACCATCGCGTTCGTCCATGCTGATTTTCTCGATATTGCCGTCGGCCGCATTGACGCTGCTGGCCAGCAGGGCGATCAGGCCGCGCTGGTGTTCCAGCTCGACCCGCAGCTCGACGTTGAATTCGCCGGTGACATCCTTGGCCCACGAAAGCTGGATGCATTTCTCGGGGTTATGGCGGATTTCACTGATATTGCGGCAGTTGTCCAGGTGCACCACCATGCCTTTGCCCGCGGACAGGTGGCCGACAATCGGGTCACCCGGGATCGGCGTGCAGCACTTGGCGTAGCTGAGTACCAAGCCTTCGGTACCGCGAATCGCCAGCGGGCCTTCGGGGCTTGGCAGCTGTTCGCCTTCGCCCAGCAGGCGGCGGGCGACCACATACGCCATGCGGTTGCCCAGGCCGATGTCTTCCAGCAAGTCTTCGATCAGTTCCTGACGGTACTCGTGGAGCATGGCCTGCACGCGCTCGGCCGGGATCTTGTCCAGGGAGCTGTCGAAGCCGTTGAGCACCTTGTTCAGCAGGCGTTCGCCCAGGCTGATGGACTCGGAGCGGCGCTGCAGTTTCAGGGCGTGACGGATATGGGTGCGGGCCTTGCCGGTAACCACAAAGTTCAGCCAGGCCGGGTTCGGGCGTGCGCCCGGTGCGCTGACGATCTCCACCGTGGAGCCGCTTTGCAGCGGTTCCGACAGCGGGGCCAGTCGACGATTGATCCGACAGGCTATGCAGCTGTTACCCACGTCGGTGTGCACCGCGTAGGCAAAGTCGACCGCCGTGGAGCCTTTGGGCAGCTCCATGATCCGGCCTTTGGGCGTGAACACGTAGACCTCGTCCGGGAACAGGTCGATCTTCACGCTTTCGATAAATTCCAGGGAGTTGCCGGCACGTTGCTGCATTTCCAGCACGCCCTTGACCCACTGGCGGGCGCGGGCATGGGTACCTTTCGGCTGCTCGTCGCCGGTGGATTTGTACAGCCAGTGGGCGGCGATGCCGTTGTTGGCCATCTCTTCCATTTCGCGGGTGCGGATCTGGATCTCGATCGGCACCCCGTGCATACCGAACAGCGTGGTATGCAGTGACTGATAGCCGTTGGCCTTGGGAATCGCGATGTAGTCCTTGAAGCGCCCCGGCAGGGGCTTGTACAAATTATGTACAGCGCCCAGCACGCGGTAGCAGGTATCGACCTTGTCGACGATGATCCGGAACGCGTACACGTCCATGATCTCGTTGAAGGCCCGACGCTTGCCGCGCATCTTCTTGTAGATGCCGTAGATGTGTTTCTGCCGGCCGCTGACCTCGCCCTCGATCTCATCGATCGCCAGGCAATGGCTCAGGGACTCTTCGATCTTGTTGACGATTTCCTTGCGATTGCCCCGGGCGCGTTTGACCGCCTGATAAATGCGCGCGGAACGCATCGGGTGCATGGCCTTGAAGCCGAGGTCTTCGAACTCGATACGAATGGCGTGCATGCCCAGCCGGTTGGCGATGGGCGCGTAGATTTCCAGGGTTTCCTTGGCGATGCGCCGGCGTTTTTCACCGGACAGCACTTCCAGCGTGCGCATGTTGTGCAGCCGGTCGGCCAGCTTGACCAGGATCACCCGGATATCCCGGGCCATGGCCATGGCCATCTTCTGGAAGTTTTCCGCCTGGGCTTCGGCCTTGGTTTCGAAGTTCATCTGGGTCAGTTTGCTGACCCCGTCGACCAGTTCGGCCACGGTTTCGCCAAATTGCGCATTGAGCGCTTCCTTGGCAATACCGGTGTCTTCGATCACGTCATGCAGCATCGCGGCCATCAGGCTCTGATGGTCCATGTGCATGTCGGCAAGAATATTTGCCACGGCAAGAGGATGCGTGACATACGCCTCGCCACTGCGGCGGCGTTGGCCGTCGTGGGCTTGTTCGGCGTAGAAATACGCTCGGCGGACCAGGTTGACCTGGTCTGGGCCGAGGTAGGTCGATAAGCGATCGGCGAGGGCGTCTATGCTCGGCAAAGTATTAACTCCTGCCGTTGGCTGTGACCCCGCGCCGTGCTACGTCGACCAGGCATAGGCTTAGACGGCCTCGTTGGACTCGTCCTCGAACGCTGCAAACAGCGGTTCGTCTTCAACGATTTCGGCGTTGGCGATGAACTCGTAGCTCATCAGGCCTTCAGCGATTTCACGCAGGGCTACAACGGTAGGCTTGTCGTTTTCCCACTGGACCAGAGGCTCTTTGCCGCCAGTAGCCAGTTGACGGGCACGCTTGGTAGAGAGCATGACCAGCTCAAAGCGGTTATCCACGTGTTCTAGGCAGTCTTCAACGGTTACGCGGGCCATGGTATTCCTCGGAGCGAATGCAATATGCGCGCTGCCCGGTTGGGCGAGCGGACTGAACAGTTTAAAAAATCACCAGCGTTTAGGGAAGCGCTGATTTTTCGCAGGCCATCGCAAACGCGCTACAAGTGCCAATGTAAAGCCCTTGCAGCGGTTTTGGGAAGAGCCAATCAGCCGAGCAGTTCGGCCAACAATTTGCCGAAACGCTGCTGCTGACGCTTTTGCTGGAGCTGATTGGCGCGGAAAATCGCCTTCAGATCGTCCAGTGCGTGGGCGAAATCGTCGTTGATGATCAGGTAGTCGTAGTCGACGTAGTGGCTCATTTCACTGACGGCTTCGCGCATGCGGCCTTCGATGATCTCGTCGCTGTCCTGGCCGCGGTTGGTCAGGCGCTGGTGCAACGCTTCCAGCGACGGCGGCAGGATGAAGATCGAGCGGGCTTTGGGCATCAGTTGACGCACTTGCTCGGCGCCCTGCCAGTCGATTTCCAGGATCAGGTCGTGGCCTTCGTCCAGGGTCTGCTGCAGGTGGCTTTGGGAGGTGCCGTAGAGGTTGCCGAAGACTTCGGCGCGCTCGAGGAAATCACCGTGCTCGATCATCTTGACGAACTCGGTGCGCTCGACGAAGTGGTAGTGCACGCCGTTCACTTCACCCGGGCGCATGGCGCGGGTGGTGTGGGACACCGAGATGCGGATCTGCTCGTCAGCGTCGGTCAGGGCTTTGACCAGGCTGCTTTTGCCCGCGCCCGATGGGGCAGAAATGATGTAAAGGGTGCCGGTGCTGTGGGTCATGTCAGGGTGCCTTACTCGATATTCTGTACTTGTTCGCGCATTTGCTCGATCAACACCTTGAGGTTGACCGCAGCCTGGGTGCTGCGCGGATCAAAGGCTTTGGAGCCCAGTGTATTGGCTTCGCGGTTGAGTTCCTGCATCAGGAAGTCCAGGCGCCGACCGGCGGCACCGGCAGACTTGAGCACGCGGCGCACTTCCAGGATGTGGGTGCTCAGGCGGTCGAGCTCTTCGGCAACGTCGCTCTTTTGTGCCAGCAGGACCATTTCCTGCTCCAGGCGCACCGGGTCCAGCTCGGCCTGCATGTCGGCGAAGCGATCCAGGACCTTCTGGCGCTGGGTGGCAAGCATCTGCGGCACCAGTTCACGCAGGGTCACCACGTCTTCTTCGATGGAGGTCAGGCGGTCGCTGATCAGGCGGGCCAGCTCGGCGCCTTCGCGTTCGCGACCGGCCTTGAGTTCTTTCAAGCCTTGGTTGAACAGGGCCAGGGCCTCGGCGTTCAGCGCCTGCGGGTCAGTGGCGTCGGCCACCAACACGCCGGGCCAGGCCAGAACTTCCAAAGGATTGATGGCGGCAGGCTGTTTGATCAGGCTGGCGATGGTTTCGGCGGCGGCGACCAATTGCGCGGCGCGCTCGCGATCCACCTGCAACGGCTTGCCGGTGGTTTCCTCGGTGAAGCGCAGGGTGCATTCCAGCTTGCCGCGGGAGATGCCCTGGCGCAGCGCTTCACGGACCGCGCCTTCGAGGTCGCGAAACGATTCCGGCAGGCGCAGGTGCGGCTCCAGGTAGCGGCTGTTGACCGAGCGCAATTCCCAGCTCAGGGTGCCTTGGACGCCGGCTTTTTCGACGCGGGCGAAGGCGGTCATGCTGTGCACCATGGCGGTACCTCGCGATGCAGTCCCGCAAACAGGCGGGCTGATGGGTAGATTGAAGCCGACAGGCTGCGAAGGCGCAGGATTGTAGCTCAACGGGACGGGTGGCCCCAAACAGTGGCTTCGGTGACCGGGTTTGTAACAGGATTTTTTAGAAGTGCCGATCAGGGCTGGCGGCTCTATAATGCTCGGCAGTTTTTCGTCCTCCGTACAGGTATCCCCTATGAAACGTCCAAGTGGTCGCGCTGCCGATCAGCTCCGCTCGATCCGCATCACCCGCAACTACACCAAACACGCCGAGGGATCTGTACTGGTCGAGTTTGGCGATACCAAGGTTATCTGCACCGTCAGCGTCGAAAACGGCGTGCCGCGTTTCCTCAAGGGCCAGGGCCAGGGTTGGTTGACTGCCGAATACGGCATGCTGCCGCGCGCCACCGGCGAGCGTAACCAGCGTGAAGCCAGCCGTGGCAAGCAAGGCGGGCGCACCCTGGAAATCCAGCGCCTGATCGGTCGTTCCCTGCGTGCTGCCCTGGACATGTCCAAGCTGGGCGACGTGACCCTGTATGTCGACTGCGACGTGATCCAGGCCGACGGTGGCACCCGTACTGCATCCATCACCGGCGCCATGGTTGCCCTGGTCGATGCGCTCAAAGTCATCAAGAAGCGTGGCGGCCTGAAAGGCGGCGATCCGCTCAAGCAGATGATCGCGGCTGTATCGGTAGGCATGTATCAGGGCGAGCCAGTGCTGGATCTGGACTATCTTGAAGATTCGGCTGCCGAGACCGACCTGAACGTGGTGATGACCAGCACCGGTGGTTTCATCGAAGTGCAGGGCACCGCCGAAGGCGCGCCATTCCAGCCGGCGGACCTGAATGCCATGCTGGCATTGGCCCAGAAAGGCATGACCGAGATCTTCGAACTGCAGAACGCCGCCCTGGCCGACTGATTCAACCCCAAGGAGCTACGCCATGAGTGACAGTCAACTTCCGCTGCCGACACCGTCCAAGGAAGTTCGCCAGTGGGCGATGCTCTGTCACTTCGCGGCGTTTTTCGGCTTGATGTTCCCGTTCGGCAGCCTGCTGGGGCCTTTGATTCTCTGGCAGGTGAAGAAGGACACGGACCCGTTCATTGATGACCAGGGCAAGGAAGCGCTGAATTTCCAGATCACCGTGGGCATAGCCTGGGCGGTCTGCTTCCTGCTGGGCTTTATCGTGATCGGCTTCGTGTTGATGACCGTCCTGGTGATCGGCGCGGTAGTGATGACGATCATTGGGGGCATCAAGGCCAACAAGGGCGTGGCTTATCGTTATCCGTGGACGTTGCGGTTGATCAAATAACCACCGCCCACAAAAAAACCGACAGCGATGTCGGTTTTTTTGTGCCTGGAAAAAGACCTTAGATGGTCAAGGTCCAGTCGTAGTCCACGATCAGCGGCGCGTGCTGTGAGAAGCGCGGCTGGCGTGGCAGGCGTGCGCTGCGCACGAAGCGGCGCAAGCCTGGCGTCAGCAGCTGGTAGTCAAAACGCCAGCCGAGGTTGAGCATCTCGGCCTGTTCGTTATCCGGCCACCAGCTGTACTGGTCGCCTTCGCGGCTGACTTCACGCAGGGCATCGACATAGCCCATATTGCCGACAATCTCGTCCATCCAGGCCCGTTCCGGCGCGAGAAAGCCCGGTGATTGCTGGCTGTCGCGCCAGTTCTTGATATCCAGCTTCTGTTGCGCCACATACAGCGAGCCACAGTAAATGTACTCGCGACGTTTGCGCCGCTGTTTATCCAGATAACGGGCGAAGTCGTCCATTAGCTTGAACTTCTGGTTCAAGTCTTCATCGCCATTCTGCCCTGATGGAAGCAGCAAGGTCGCGATGCTGACCTTGTCGAAATCGGCTTGCAGGTAGCGCCCGTAGCGGTCGGCTGTCTCGAAGCCGAGGCCGCTGATGACCGCCTTGGGTTGCAACCGCGAATACAAAGCCACGCCGCCTTGGGCGGGAACTTCGGCATCACAGGCATAAAGGAAGTAGCCATCCAGTTGGAAGGCTGGGTCGTCCAGTTCAAAGGCGGAGGCGCGGGTGTCCTGCAGGCAGATGACGTCGGCATTCTGGGCTTGCAGCCAACTGAGCAAACCACGCTCGACTGCAGCCTGAATACCATTGACGTTCACACTGATGATCCGCATAAATGGCCCCAAAAATCGCGTGCGTGTATGATACACGCCGTCTACCTAATTAGCTAAATCCGTGGTATCTGAGGCTTTTTTCATGCAGGCGTATCAACGCGATTTCATTCGTTTTGCCATCGATCGCGGCGTATTGCGCTTCGGTGAGTTCACCCTGAAGTCCGGGCGCACCAGCCCTTACTTCTTCAATGCCGGCCTTTTCAACTCGGGTTCCGCCCTGGCGCAGTTGGGTCGTTTCTATGCGGCCGCCATCGTTGAAAGCGGTATTTCCTTCGACGTGCTGTTCGGCCCGGCCTACAAGGGCATTCCCCTGGCCGCCGCGACTGCCGTGGCGTTGGCCGAACATCACGGGCTGGATTTGCCTTGGTGCTTCAACCGCAAGGAAGCCAAGGCCCATGGCGAAGGCGGTAGCCTGGTGGGCGCGCCGCTCAAGGGCGACGTGCTGATCATCGACGACGTGATCACTGCCGGTACGGCGATTCGCGAAGTGATGCAGATCATCGCTTCCCAGGACGGCGCCAAGGCGGCCGGTGTGCTGATCGCGCTGAACCGCCAGGAGCGTGGCAACGGTGAATTGTCGGCGATCCAGGAAGTGGAACGTGATTTCGCGATTCCGGTGGTGAGCATTGTTTCGTTGAACCAAGTGCTGCAGTTCCTGGAAGACGACCCGCAGCTCAAGCAGCATTTGCCGGCGGTCAAGGCCTATCGCGAGCAGTTCGGCGTTTAGAAGATCCATGTGGGAGCGGGCTTGCTCGCGAATACGGCTTGTCAGTTGATATATGTGTCGACTGACCCGCCGCTTTCGCGAGCAAGCCCGCTCCCACATTTTTAGGCCGAGTACATAGAAAAGGCCCCGTTCAATCGAATTGAACGGGGCCTTTTTGTTTACCAGCGCTTAAGGGCGCTTGCGATTGCTGATCAGCGTACCCACACCGGTGTCGGTGAAGATTTCCAGCAGGATCGCATTTGGAACCCGGCCATCCAGGATCAACGAGCTGCCGACACCGCCTTGCACCGCTTCCAGTGCGCAGCGGATCTTCGGCAGCATGCCGCCGTAGATGGTGCCGTCGGCGATCAGGTCGTCCACTTGCTGGGTCGTCAGGCCGGTCAAGACCTTGCCTTCCTTGTCCATCAAGCCGGCGATGTTGGTGAGCAGCATCAGCTTCTCGGCCTTCAGCGCCTCGGCCACCTTGCCGGCCACCAGGTCGGCGTTGATGTTGTAGGACTCACCGTTGGCACCCACGCCGATTGGCGCGATCACCGGAATGAAATCGCCTTTCACCAGCAGGTTCAGCAGGTCGGTGTTGATGCCGATCACTTCGCCCACCTGGCCGATGTCGATGATTTCCGGCTGAGTCATCTCCGGGGTCTTGCGGGTCACGGTGAGCTTCTTCGCCCGGATCAGCTCGGCGTCCTTGCCGGTCAGGCCGATGGCGCTGCCGCCATGGCGGTTGATCAGGTTGACGATGTCTTTGTTCACCTGGCCGCCCAGGACCATCTCCACCACGTCCATGGTCTGGGCGTCGGTGACACGCATGCCGTCGATGAAGTGACTCTCGATGGACAGGCGCTTGAGCAGGTCACCGATTTGCGGGCCGCCACCGTGTACCACCACCGGGTTGATCCCGACGGCTTTCATCAACACGATGTCGCGGGCAAAGCCGGTTTTCAGCTCGTCGCTTTCCATGGCATTGCCGCCGTACTTGATCACCAGCGTCTTGCCGACGTAGCGTCGAATGTAAGGCAACGCTTCGGAAAGGACCTTGGCGGTATTGGCGGCGGCTTCGCGTTCGAGGGTCATTCAGGGCTCCGGTAAAAAAATCAGAACGGTAATTGGAGATCAGGGGCAACACGTTTCAACTGGGCGTGGAACACGTCCTTGATGCGCTGCAACTCAGCCTCGGAATCCGCCTCGAAACGCAGCACCAGCACCGGTGTGGTGTTGGATGCGCGAACCAGGCCCCAGCCTTTGGCGTAATCGACCCGCACGCCGTCAATGGTGGTCAGGTTGGCGCCTTCGCCCCACTGCGCATCGTGCAGTGCGTCAATGATGCTGAATTTGCTCTCTTCGGTCACATGGATATTGATCTCTGGCGTAGAAATATCATCCGGGAAGGTTGCAAACAGGTCTTCGGCGGTGGATTTTTCCTTGCTGAGGATCTCCAGCAGACGGGCGGCGCTGTAAATACCGTCGTCAAAACCGAACCAGCGTTCCTTGAAGAACACGTGACCGCTCATTTCGCCGGCCAACAGGGCGCCGGTTTCTTTCATTTTCTTTTTGATCAACGAGTGGCCGGTCTTCCACATTAGCGGACGACCGCCGTATTCCTTGATCAGCGGCGTCAGGCGGCGGGTGCATTTGACGTCGAAGATGATCTCGGCACCCGGGTTGCGCGCCACGACGTCGCGGGCAAACAGCATCAGCAGGCGGTCCGGGAACACGATATTGCCGGTGTTGGTCACCACGCCGACGCGGTCGCCGTCGCCGTCGAAAGCCAGGCCCAGGTCGGCGCCGGTTTCCTTGACCTTGGCGATCAGGTCCACCAGGTTCTCAGGCTTGCCCGGGTCCGGGTGGTGGTTAGGGAAGTTGCCGTCGACCTCGCAGAACAGCGGGATCACTTCGCAGTTCAGGGCTTCGATCAGTTGCGGGGCGATCACGCCGGCCGCGCCGTTGCCGCAGTCCACCACCACTTTCAGGCGGCGGGCGAGTTTGACGTCGCGGGTGATTTCGTCCGAGTAGCGATCAAGGATTTGCACCTTGGTGATGCTGCCGGTGCCGCTGGTCAGGTCGTTAGTCTTGAGGCGGGTGTGCAGGGCCTGGATCTGTTCGTTGGCCAGGGTATCGCCGGCGATGACGATCTTGAAGCCGTTGTAGTCCGACGGGTTGTGGCTGCCGGTGAGCATCACGCCCGACTTGCCGGCCAGTACGTTGGCCGCGTAGTACAGCGCAGGCGTTGGCACCAGGCCCACGTCGCTGACATGGCAGCCGCTGTCGGCCAGGCCCTGGATCAGTTGCTCCACCAGCTCGGGGCCGGAGAGGCGGCCATCACGGCCAACGGAGACGTTGGGCTCGCCTTGGGCCAGGCTCTGGGAGCCAATGGCACGGCCGATCCAGTAGGCGGTTTCGGCGGTCAGGGTCTTGGGGACCACGCCACGGATGTCATAGGCGCGGAAAATGCTGTCGGGAAATGTCGGGGCGACTCGGGCTGCGTTGCTCATTGCGGGGGGGAACTCCATCGATAAGGGGCTGGGCTGGCCTCAGGGGTGCTGACCGGCAGGCTCAAACTGAAGGGTAAGACGGCGTTTTTGGCATAGAGTTCGTGGTGCAAAAGTGCCATCGGCGCCGAAGCACCGCCCTTTCGCCCGCCTAATGCCCTGATTTCACTGGGGAAATCTTGCTGATAAGTTCCGCGCATTCTTCATCCTGAAAGGCCATGCGTTGGCGTCAGGCCGGGTGAGGGACCCGGCTTGTCCGGCTAAGTCAGTTCAGCTTAGTCAGTGGCTGCCGGAATGTCCGAAGCCGCCTGCACCGCGCTGTGTTTCGTCGAACTCTTCAACCAGCTCGAAGTGCGCCTGCACCACCGGCACAAGTACGAGTTGGGCAATGCGCTCGCCGACGGCGATGTTGAACGCGGTCTGGCCACGGTTCCAGCACGACACCATCAACTCGCCCTGGTAGTCCGAGTCGATCAGGCCCACCAGGTTGCCGAGGACGATGCCGTGTTTGTGACCCAGGCCGGAGCGCGGCAGGATCAGCGCCGCCAGGCCAGGGTCGCCCACGTAGATCGACAGGCCGGTCGGAATCAGAATGGTCTGGCCCGGCTCAAGCACGGTGTCCTGCTTGAGCATGGCGCGCAGGTCGAGGCCGGCGGAGCCTGGAGTGGCGTAGGCCGGCAGCGGGAATTCGTTGCCGATGCGTGGGTCGAGGATCTTGGCTTGCAAAGCGTGCATGGAAATTAAACCTGGTTCAGCCGTAGGGCGATAAAAGAGATCAGTTGGCGGGCAATCTTGCCCTTGCTGGTCTGGGCGAAAACGGTAGCGTGCAACTCGCGGTCGATCACGCTGATGGCATTTTCCTCGCTGTTGAAGCCGATGCTCGGGTTGGCGACATCGTTGGCGACAATCAGGTCGAGGTTCTTGTCTTTCAATTTGCGTGCGGCGTAGTCCAGCAAATGCTCGGTTTCGGCAGCGAAGCCGACGCTGAACGGGCGGTCTTCGCGGGTGGCGATGGTCGCCAGAATGTCCGGGTTGCGGACCATTTGCAGGAGCAGGCCGTCGCCGCTTGTAGGGTCTTTCTTGAGTTTTTGCGGTGCAACCACTTCCGGGCGGTAGTCCGCGACCGCTGCCGAAGCGATAAACAGGTCGCAGGGAATCGCCGCTTCACAGGCCGCCAGCATGTCGCGGGCGCTGACTACGTCGATTCGGGTGACGCGATCCGGGGTCGGCAGATGCACCGGGCCGGTGATCAAGGTTACCCGGGCGCCTGCCTCGACCGCCGCTTCAGCCAGGGCGAAGCCCATTTTTCCTGAGCTATGGTTGGTGATGTAGCGCACCGGGTCGATGTTTTCCTGGGTCGGGCCGGCGGTAATCAGCACGTGCTTGCCGGTGAGGGCCAGGTGCTGGAAGCAGTCGGCGGCGCATTGGGCGAGGTCGGTGGCTTCGAGCATGCGGCCCAGGCCCACGTCACCGCAGGCCTGGCTGCCGGAGGCCGGTCCGAAGACCTTGAGGCCACGGCTTTGCAGGAGTTGGG
This sequence comes from Pseudomonas sp. 32A, assembly GCF_052682255.1. Classification (NCBI taxonomy): domain Bacteria; kingdom Pseudomonadati; phylum Pseudomonadota; class Gammaproteobacteria; order Pseudomonadales; family Pseudomonadaceae; genus Pseudomonas; species Pseudomonas sp. 32A. Next base: position 3,083,606 of record NZ_JBQYLY010000001.1, read on the forward strand.
TGTTGGCCTGGGTGGCCGGGTCGCGCCACATGGCCTGGTTCATGGCCGGGGCGATCGCGACGGTGGCGTCGGTGGCCAGCACCAGGGTGGTCAGCAGGTCGTCGGCAATGCCTTGGGCGAGGCGGGCGATCAAGTCGGCCGTGGCCGGAGCGATCAGCACCAGGTCGGCCCATTTGGCCAGTTCGATGTGGCCCATGGCAGCTTCGGCTGCGGGGTCCAGCAGGTCGAGGTGAACCGGGTGGCCGGACAGGGCTTGCATGGTCAGTGGGGTAATGAATTCACTGCCGCCCCGGGTCATGACCACGCGCACTTCAGCGCCTTGGTCGAGGAGCCTGCGAACCAGCTCTGCGCTCTTGTAGGCGGCAATGCCGCCGCCGACGCCGAGAACGATGCGTTTCCGATACAGACGCTGCATTGGCTTGCCTTTCCAGTTCAGTGATGGCGTTGCGATGCCCCCTCCCCAGGTGAAATCGCACGCAAAAAGATGGCCTAAGATACCACAGCGTCCGCCATGCAACAGCGGCGCACATGCACACGGAGGTGCCATGAGTATTCGCGATTGGCCTGCGGCAGAGCGTCCGCGGGAGAAGCTGTTGGAACTGGGCGCGGAGAACCTTTCCGACGCTGAATTGCTGGCGATTTTCCTGCGCACCGGGGTGTCCGGTAAAAGTGCCGTCGACCTGGCGCGGCATCTGCTGGCGCAATTTGGCAGCCTGCGCGCGCTCATGGAGGCCCGGCAGACGGTGTTCAGCCAGCACCTGGGCCTGGGGCCGGCGAAGTTCGCCCAGCTTCAAGCCGTACTGGAAATGGCCCGCCGTCATTTGGCCGAGCGCCTGCGCAGCGACTCGGTGCTGGAAAGTCCGGAGGCCGTGCGCGACTACCTCAAGGCGCTGCTGCGCCATGAGCCTCACGAGATATTCGGCTGCCTGTTTCTCGACTCCAAACACCGGGTGCTGGGCTTCGAGAAGCTGTTTCAAGGCACCATCGACAACGCCATTGTCTACCCCCGGCAAGTGGTGAAGCGCGCGTTGGACTACAACGCTGCGGCGCTGATCCTGTGTCATAACCATCCTTCCGGCAGCGCCGAGCCCAGCATTGCTGATCGAAAACTGACCAGAGTGCTGCAAAAGGCGTTGGAGATGGTGGACGTGCGTGTGCTGGACCACATCATTGTGGGGGAGGGTGATCCGCTGTCGATGGCGGAATTTGGGTGGATGTAGGCTCTGTAGGAGCGAGCTTGATCGCGAAAAAACTGAGGGCACCGTTGGGTGTCAGGTTTTCCGCGTTATCGTTGACGACCTTCGCGAGCAAGCTCGCTCCTACAGGGGGCCTGGTTTATGGCTTGACGCTGACCTTGGAGTAATCCTGGCGCCCGAACGGGCTCACCTGATACCCCTCGACATTTTTGCGCGTCAGCGCAAACGCCGTCGGGTGCGCCAGTGGCAGCCACAACGCCTGTTGCTGGATCTGCGCCTGGGCCTGCTGGTACAGCTTGCTGCGCACGCCTTGTTCGCTGGTGGTCTTGCCGGCGCTGATCAGCTTGTCCAGCGCCGGGTCGCAGTAGCGGGCGAAGTTGGTGCCGGACTTTACGGCCGCGCAGGAGAACTGCGGCGTCAGGAAGTTATCCGGGTCACCGTTATCGCCGGCCCAGCCCATGAACAGAAGGTCGTGCTCGCCGGCCTTGGCGCGGCGGATCAGTTCGCCCCATTCGATCACGCGGATTTCAGCCTGGATGCCGACCTTGGCCAGGTCCGCTTGCAGCAGTTGTGCGCCCAGGCTCGGGTTCGGGTTCAGCAGGCTGCCCGACGGCCGGGTCCAGATGGTGGTCTTGAAACCATCCTTGAGGCCGGCGCGATCCAGTAGCTGCTTGGCCTTGGCAATGTCCTGCGGGTAGCCCGGCAAGTCCTTGGCGTAGCTCCAGGTATTGGGCGGGTACGGGCCGTTGGCGGCTTCAGCGGTGCCTTCGAATACCGCCTTGAGGTAGCTGGCCTTGTCGAAGGCCAGGTTGATTGCCTGGCGAACTTCCGGTTTGTCCAGCGGCGGATGCTGGCTATTGATGGCGACAAACGCGGTCATGAAGGCCGCTGTTTTCTCGATCTTCAGGTCGGCGTCTTTCTGTGCAGCATCGATATCCAGGGGCTTGGGCGACAGGGCGATCTGGCACTCATCGCGACGCAACCTTTGCAGGCGCACGTTGGCGTCCGGGGTGATCGCAAAGATCAGGTTGTCCACCGCAGGCTTGCCGGCGAAGTAGTCCGGGTTGGCCTTGTAGCGAATCGTCGCGTCCTTCTGGAAGCGCCCGAAAATGAACGGCCCGGTGCCGATAGGCTGGCTGTTGAGTTTTTCGGGTGTGCCGGCCTTGAGCAGTTTGTCGGCGTATTCCGCCGGGTAGATCGAGGCGAAGCCCATGCTCAATGCGGCGAGGAAGGTCGAATCGGCGTAGTCCAGGGTAAAGCGCACGGTCAGCGGATCGAGGGCGTCGATCTTCTTGATCAGCGTGGGCAGTTGCAGCGACTGGGCGTGGGGGAAGCCGCTCTGGGCAATCTTGTGCCACGGGTTGGCCGGGTCGAGCATGCGCTCGAAGCTGAAGCGCACGTCTTCGGCGGTCAGAGTGCGGCTTGGGGTGAAGTATTCGGTGCGATGGAATTTCACCTCCGGATGCAGCTTGAAGGTGTAGGTCAGGCCGTCCGGCGAGACGTCCCAGCTGTCCGCCAGGCTCGGGACCAGCTTGCCGCTGGTGGCGTCGAAGTCCACCAGGCGGTTCATCAATACGTCTGCCGAGGCATTGGTGGTGGTCAGCGAGTTGTATTGCACCACGTCGAAGCCCTCGGGACTGGCTTCGGTGCAGACGCTCAGGGTGGTGGCCGCCTGGGCGTGTGCAGCAATAAAAAGAGGGGCTAGCAATAGCGGTAGGGCAGCGAGGCGCATATTCGGTTTCCTTTGCAGATCGAAGGCCCATCTGCGAGTGCAGTCTGGAAAAGTCCTACCGTAGTGGGCTGATTGACAAATGACTAGCCCATTTTTGCCTGTGCTTTTGCCTCAAATGCTGTTTTGATGGCGCCTCAGGTCGTTTTGCCGAGCACTTTGCAGTGCGCGCGAGCGCTGTAAATCATTCTGTGCGACGAGCGGTTAGCTTCTATAGCGGCCCACCCTGGCAACGGTTCAGGCGTCCATGGCCTGGATTTACGCGTATAAAAGTACACGGCCTGTTGTTGCACTGGGGTCTTTCTGGTATAAAGCAGCGCTCTTTTCTAGGGGCCCGGTTCCTTCGCTAGTAGGTGTAGCCGGTAAGACCCTAAAGAAACGCGGCGCCTGGCGCCAAATGACTGAGAGATTAAGCGGCCAACCCATGCCGGGTTGGGCATGTGGTTTTAGAGGGCTGAGGCATGTCGAGAGTCTGTCAAGTTACCGGTAAGGGTCCGGTGACTGGGAATAACATTTCCCACGCAAACAACAAAACCCGTCGTCGTTTCCTGCCAAACCTGCAGCATCACCGCTTTTGGGTTGAAGAAGAGAAACGTTTTGTCCGTCTGCGCGTATCTGCCAAAGGCATGCGTGTTATCGACAAGCGCGGCATCACTGTCGTGCTGGCCGAACTGCGCCGCGACGGCAAAATCTAAGGAGCTAAATCATGCGTGAATTGATTCGAATGATCTCTAGCGCCGGTACTGGTCACTTCTACACTACCGACAAGAACAAGCGTACTACCCCGGACAAGCTCGAAAAGAAAATGTTCGACCCGCGCGTTCGCAAGCACGTGATCTACAAAGAAGGCAAAATCAAGTAATTGGTTTTCTTTCTTGTGAAAAAAAGCCCGTATCTCACGATGCGGGCTTTTTTTTGTGCCTGAAAAATGATCAGGCCTTTTCTTCGAACACCACATAGATCTTGCGGCAGGGTTCCAGCACTTCCCAAGTGCCGCTGAAGCCGGCCGGAATCACGAAGCGATCACCGGCGCGCAAGGTCTTGGCGTTGCCGTCGGCATCACGCAACACCGAAACACCCTGCACGATCTCGCAGTACTCATGCTCGGTGTAGTTGACCTTCCACTGCCCGACTTCACCTTCCCAGACACCGGCGCTCATCTGGCCGCACGGACTGTTGTAGTGGTTGTAGACGGTTTGCTCAGGGTCGCCCTTGAGGATTTTCTCCGCGGCCGGACGGTAGCGGTCAGGCTCAGTCCTGGCCTGGCTGAAGTCGACGATATTCTGGATGTTCATGGGCGTGTCCCGTCTGGCCTGCGGTTGAAGAGCTCAAAGTCTATGTTTATTAAAATGAACATCGCAAGGGCGTTTGCTGCCGTTATGTCAAATATATTGAAACATCCATCGCCGCTGGTTTAGGGTGGCAGCTGCCTTGAGCCGAACAGCTGGCTGGCCGGGCAAGCATTCTTCGAAGGTGCCTGGGTACATTGCCCGGCCCTTGTATTCAATAAGAGGAGGACACTCGCATGACCACCCTGACCCGTGCCGACTGGGAACAACGCGCCAAGGATCTGAAGATCGAAGGCCGCGCCTACATCAATGGCGAATACACCGCCGCCGTTTCCGGCGACACGTTCGAATGCCTCAGCCCGGTCGATGGCCGTCTGCTGGCAACGGTTGCCAGCTGTGACGTCGCCGACGCCCAGCGCGCGGTTGAAAACGCCCGCGCCACCTTCAATTCCGGTGCCTGGTCACGCCTGGCGCCCGCCAAGCGCAAAGCCACCATGATCCGTTTCGCCGGCTTGCTCAAGGCCAACGCCGAAGAGCTGGCACTGCTTGAAACCCTGGACATGGGCAAGCCGATCAGTGACTCCCTGAACATCGACGTTCCAGGCGCGGCGCAAGCGCTGAGCTGGAGCGGTGAGGCCATCGACAAGATCTATGATGAAGTCGCAGCCACGCCCCACGACCAGCTTGGCCTGGTGACCCGTGAGCCCGTCGGCGTGGTCGCGGCCATCGTGCCGTGGAACTTCCCGCTGATGATGGCCTGCTGGAAACTTGGGCCGGCGCTGTCCACCGGTAACTCGGTGATCCTCAAGCCGTCTGAAAAGTCGCCGCTGACCGCCATCCGCATCGCCGAACTGGCGGTTGAAGCCGGCATCCCGAAAGGCGTGTTCAACGTGCTGCCGGGCTATGGCCACACCGTGGGTAACGCCCTGGCGCTGCACATGGACGTCGACACCCTGGTGTTCACCGGTTCTACCAAGATCGCCAAGCAACTGCTGATCCGGTCCGGTGAGTCGAACATGAAGCGCGTCTGGCTGGAAGCTGGCGGCAAGAGCCCGAACATCGTGTTCGCCGATGCCCCGGACCTGCAAGCCGCCGCCGAATCCGCGGCCGGCGCCATCGCCTTCAACCAGGGCGAAGTGTGCACCGCCGGTTCGCGCCTGCTGGTGGAGCGTTCGATCAAGGATAAATTCCTGCCGCTGGTGATCGAGGCCCTCAAGGCCTGGAAGCCGGGCAACCCGCTGGACCCGGCCACCACGGTCGGCGCGCTGGTGGATACCCAGCAGATGAACACCGTGCTGTCGTACATCGAAGCCGGGCATGCCGATGGCGCCAAGCTGGTAGCCGGCGGCAAGCGCACGCTGCAGGAAAGCGGTGGCACCTATGTGGAGCCAACGATTTTCGACGGTGTGACCAACGCCATGAAGATCGCCCAGGAAGAAATCTTCGGCCCCGTGTTGTCGGTGATTGCCTTCGACAGCGTGGAAGAAGCCATCGCGATCGCCAACGACACCCAATACGGCCTGGCCGCTGCGGTGTGGACGTCGAACATCTCCAAGGCACACCTGACCGCCAAGGCACTGCGTGCCGGTAGCGTGTGGGTCAACCAGTACGATGGCGGCGACATGACCGCACCGTTCGGTGGTTTCAAGCAGTCGGGTAACGGCCGCGACAAGTCGCTGCACGCGTTCGACAAGTACACCGAGCTGAAGGCGACCTGGATCAAGTTGTAAGTCATCCCGGCGACTCCCTGTAGGAGCGAGCTTGCTCGCGAAGGACTTGAACGATGACGCGGGCATTCTGAATGCACGCGGTGCTCTCAAGTTTTTCGCGAGCAAGCTCGCTCCTACAGTTCGTTTGCGGCCCTGAAAAAACAATCCACAGGAGCGTGGAAATGCGTTGGGCGACCTATTTCGCCGTGTTGGCGTCGGTCTTGAGCGTGGGCCTGGCCTTGGGCGTGAGCATGCCGCTGGTGTCCCTGCGCCTGGAAAGCTGGGGCTACGGCAGCTTCGCTATCGGCGTGATGGCGGCGATGCCGGCCTTCGGTGTGCTGCTGGGTGCCAAGGTCTCCAGTGGCTTGGCCTCACGCCTGGGCACGGCAAACCTGATGCGCCTGTGCCTGTGGGCCGGGGCGATTTCCATCGGCCTGTTGGCGGTATTGCCCAGCTACCCGGTATGGCTGGTGCTGCGGCTGATGATCGGGGTGATCCTGACCATCGTGTTTATCCTCGGCGAAAGCTGGATCAACCAACTGGTGATCGAGCGCTGGCGCGGCCGTCTGGTGGCGCTGTATGGCTGTAGCTATGCGTTGAGCCAACTGTCAGGCCCGTTGCTGCTGGGCGCGCTGGGTACGGATAACGACATTGGCTTCTGGGTGGGCGTTGGTCTGCTGACGTTCTCGCCGATCCTGCTGCTGGGCCGCACCGGTGCGCCGACTGCCGAGTCCTTCAGCGTGACCTTCGGCGACTTGCTGCGCTTCTGCCAGGGTTTGCCGGCGATTGCCTGGGCGGTGGCGTTATTCGCCGCGTTCGAGGCGATGATTCTGACGCTGTTGCCGGTGTATTGCCTGCAACAGGGTTTCACCGCCGAGATTGCCCTGGCGATGGTCAGCACGGTGGTGGTCGGTGATGCGTTGCTGCAACTGCCGATTGGTGCACTGGCGGACTACCTGCCTCGGCGCACACTGTTTCTCGGCTGCGCGCTGATGCTGCTGGCGACGAGCCTGGCGATTCCGCTGTTGCTCGATACGCTGCTGATCTGGCCGGTGTGGGTGCTGTTCGGGGCCAGTGCCGGTGGGTTGTTCACCCTGTCGCTGATCCTGATTGGCGAGCGCTACCGCGACGACGCACTGGTGCGCGCCAATGCGCATATCGCGCAGCTGTGGGGCATCGGCTGCCTGATCGGCCCACTGGTGGCCGGTGCTGGCAGCCAGTGGATCAGCGGGCATGCGTTGCCGCTGTTGATGGCAGCGGGGGCGCTGGGATTGGTGATTCTGCTGCTGCGCCAAGGTGCATTCGGCGCCACCCAGCCGGCCTGACCTTGAAATGCGAACAACTGTGGGAGCTGGCTTGCCTGCGATAGCGAAGTGTCAGCTTGCGCATCCTGTGCCTGAGACGCCGCAATCGCGGGCAAGCCCGGCTCCCACAGGGCTCTGCGCTGTTCTTAAAGCATGCGTTCCAGCCCGACGGATGTAGCAAACCAGGCATTGAACCGGCGCCACCAACTGCCGGGTTCACGGGTCAGGGTGTGCAGTTGGCCGTTGTCCTCGGTCACCCACACCACCTGGCCATCCTGCAGTTTCGCCTGATAGCTCAACGGGGGCGCCATGCCCTCCAGTGCCAGGTTGCGCACGTGTTCCGCCAGCTCGGGACTGTCCACCAGTACGCCGACTTCGGTGTTCCACAGCACCGAGCGCGGGTCGAAGTTGAATGAGCCGATGAAGGATTTCTCCCGGTCAAAGATGATCGCCTTGCTGTGCAGGCTGGAGTCCGAGCCGCGGAAGGTGCCCTTGCGGAACAGATGAGGGCCGCTGCCGCCGCCGTCTCCCGGCTGGCGACGCAACTCGTACAGTTTCACGCCGTGTTCCAGCAACGCCTTGCGATAGGGCGCATAGCCACCGTGGACGGCTGGCACGTCGGTGGCTTCCAGGGAATTGGTCAGCAGGCTCACCGATACCCCGGCGTCCGCACGCCCGGTCAGGTACACCAGCCCGGGCTGCCCGGGCACGAAGTAGGCCGAGATCATCATCAGCTCATGGCTGACACCTTCCAGTTCGGGCGCCAGCTGGGTGGTCAGCAGCAGCCGCGGATCTGGATCGGCCTTGGCCAGCACCTTGCTCGGCGCATCCCACAGCGCCTGGTTCCAGGCCCAGATCAGCTCGCGGCGCCAGATGTCCATGCGCGGCTGAGTTTTGTAAGTGCGCAGGCGGTTGTACAGGGCATGATTTTGCTGGCGAGATTCGGCGAGGGATTCCTCCAGCCGTACGCGGGCGCTGGCCAGGTCGCCTTTGGAGGCGCTGCTGACGAAGTCACCGATGGGCTTGCTCAGGGCGCTGTTCCAGTACTGGTCGAAACTGTGGCCCAGTTGCTCGGCCACCGGGCCCACGCTGAGCATGTCGATATCGGTGAAGTTGAGGTTGGGTTCGGCGTCGAAATACTCATCCCCCAGGTTGCGCCCGCCGACGATGGCGACGCTGTTGTCCGCCAGCCACAGCTTGTTGTGCATGCGCCGATGTTGCAGCGACAGGTCGAACAGCCGCGCCATGGCACGGGTCACGCCGGTGCTGCGGCCCAGGTGCAGCGGGTTGAACAGGCGAATCTGGATCTGCGGGTGGGCGGCGAGGGTCGCGATGATCTGGTCCAGGCCGTCGCTGGTGGTGTCGTCCAGCAGGATGCGCACGCGCACGCCACGGTCGGCGGCCTTGAGCAATTCATCCACGAGCATCCGCGTACTGATGCCGTCGTGGACGATGTAGTACTGCAAGTCGAGGCTGGTCTGGGCGTTGCGGATCAGTTCGGCACGGGCCATGAAGGCTTCGCTGCTGTTGGGCAACAGGCGGAAGCCGGAGCGGCCTTTGTACGGTGCGGCCTGGGCCTGGATCGAGCGGCCGAAGGACGACTCGCTGGCCGGCAGCGCCTCACTGGGCGTGCGCGGCTGGTCGATGGTTGCGCAGCCGCCCAGGGCCAGGATGCCCAGCAGGAAAAACGGTAATAGCCGTTGGGTCATCAATGACGTGGGTTCCGAATCAGGGCGGTTGTCGGCATATGACGGCTATTTCCCGAGAAAGGTCAGTCCGCGGCTTCGGCCAGCAACTTGATGGCCGTTGCGCCGACCTTGCGCACGGCCTCTTCAATCTGCGGCGTTGGTTTGGCAGCGTAGTTCATGCGCAGGCAATTCCTGTACTTGCCGGAGGCGGAAAAGATGCTTCCCACAGCAATCTGTACACCTTCATCCAACAACACCCGGTTGAGCTTCAGGGTGTCGAAGCCTTCCGGTAATTCCACCCACAGCATGAAACTGCCCTGTGGACGGCTGGCGCGGGTGCCGGCCGGGAAGTAACGGCTGACCCAATCGAGCATCAGGTCGCGATTACGCTGGTATTGCGTGCGCATCCGCCGCAAATGCGGTTCGAAATGCCCGTCTTTCAGGAATTCGGCAATCGCGATCTGCGGTTGGGTCGCGGTGGAGCCGGTGCTGATGTATTTCATGTGCAGCACGCGTTCCAGGTACCGACCGGGTGCTACCCAGCCGATCCGCAGGCCCGGCGCCAGGGTCTTCGAGAAGGAGCTGCACAGGACGACGCGGCCATCTTCGTCGAAGGACTTGATGGTGCGTGGGCGCGGGTAGCTGTAGGCCAGTTCGCCATACACATCGTCTTCGATGATCGCCACGTCAAAGCGCTGGGCCAGGGTCAGCAGCGCGCGTTTGCGCGACTCCGGCATGATGTAGCCCAGCGGGTTATTGCAGTTGGGGGTCAGCTGGATGACTTTGATCGGCCACTGTTCCAGCGCCAGCTCCAGCGCGTCCAGGCTGATACCGGTAAGCGGGTCGGTGGGGATTTCCAGGGCTTTCATGCCCAGGCCTTTCAGGGTTTGCATGGCGCCGTGGAAGCTTGGCGAGTCGACGGCAACGATGTCGCCCGGCTCGCAGATGGCGTGGATACTGGCGGACAGCGCTTCGTGGCAACCGGTGGTGATCACCAGGTCCTGGGGCGTCAGTTGGCAGCCTGAATCGAGCATCAGGCGCGCGATCTGTTCGCGCAGCTCCAGGTTGCCGTGGATAGTGTCGTAATACAGCCCCGGCATGTCCTGACGCCGACTGATCCGGGCGAGGCTGCGCAGCAGCGGTTTCATGGTCGGCGACAATACATCCGGCATGCCCCGGCCCAACTGTATGGTGTCTTTGCGTGGCACCGCGCGGATCAGTTCCAGCACCTGGTCCCACTGGGAAATTTCCACCGGGCGCTGGGCCGGGCGGCCAACGGCGGGCAGCGCGGGCAAGTCGCGGCCTACCGGTACGAAGTAGCCGGATTTGGGTTTGGGCATCGCCAGGCCGTTGTCTTCCAGCATCCGATAGGCCTGTTGTACGGTGCTCAGGCTCACCCCGTGCTCCACGCTCAAGGCCCGCACCGACGGCAATCGATCGCCCGGGCGATAGAAGCCCTGCTCGATTCGCGTGCCTAACAGTTCGGCGAGGTTGACGTATAGGGTCATGGCGATGCTTCCCGATTACCAGTACAGATAGGCTGAAAATACAGGATTCAGGCGCCAATAGGCAGCATCTGTATGGATTTAATACAGCGAGGTTGAATCTGTCATGGTTTCGCCCGCCGGCTCATCCTACCGACTCATGGCAATACGTAAATGAGGGGCAGGAAAATGAGCGGTTTGAGCGATGTGCGGTTGGCATTACACGGTCAGGAACTGGAAGTCGGCCAGGAGCGGCGCATGGCGGCGCGTCACAAGGCCCCGGCGCTGCGCTCTTGGGCGTTGTTCTGGCACCGCATGCACACGCGCAAGACCTTGCTGGAGCTGACCCCGGAGCAACTGCGTGACGTGGGCCTGAGTGTCGAACAGGCGCGCCAGGAAGGGTTGAAGCCCTTCTGGCGCGGTTGATTCAGACCAGTTCCTTCAACCGGTGCCAGAGCATTCCCAGCGCCAACAGCGGCGAGCGCAAATGCTTGCCGCCCGGGAAAGTGATGTGCGGCACCTTGGCAAACAGATCAAAACGCCCGCTTTGCTGGCCGCTGATGGCTTCGCCCAGCAGTTTGCCCGCCAGGTGGGTGGCATTGAGGCCATGGCCGGCATAGGCCTGGGCGAAATACACGTTGGGTTGGTCGGCCAGCCGGCCAATCTGCGGCAGGCGGTTGGCGCCGATGCCAATCATGCCGCCCCATTGGTAGTCGATTTTTACGTTGGCCAACTGCGGGAACACCTGGAGCATCTTTGGCCGCATGTAGGCGCCGATGTCCTGTGGGTCGCGTCCGGAATAATGGCAGGCACCGCCGAACAGCAAGCGTCGGTCGGCGGACAGCCGGAAGTAGTCCACCGTCACCCGCTGGTCACACACCGCCATGTTTTGCGGTAGCAACTCGGCCGCCTGGGCTTCGCTCAACGGCTCGGTGGCGATGATGTAGCTGCCGGCGGGCAGCACCTTGCCGCTCAGGTGCGGGTTGAGGCCGTTCAAATAAGCATTGCAGCCCAGCACCAGGGTCTTGGCGCGCACGTTGCCTTGGGCGGTGTGAACGTTGACCTCAGGGCCGTAATCGATCCGCACCGCCTCGGAATGCTCGAACAGCTGGACGCCCAACTGCTGTGCAGCGGCGGCCTCGCCGAGGGCCAGGTTCAGCGGGTGCAGGTGGCCGGAGCCCATGTCGATCATGCCGCCTACATAGCGGTTGGAGCCGATCACACTGCGCATCTCGCTGGCTTGCAGCAGGCGCACTTCATGGCGATAGCCAAGGCCTTGCAGCTCTTCGGCGTCGGCGGCCAGGTGTTCCAGGTCGCGGGGTTTGTTGGCCAGGTCGCAGTAGCCCCAGGTCAGGTCGCAGGCGATCTGCGAACGTTCGACCCGCTGGCGCACGATCTCTACTGCTTCCAGGCCCATCAGTTTCATCTGGCTCACGCCCTCGGCGCCGATGACGTTGGTGAACTGGTCCAGTCCATGGCCGACACCACGAATCAACTGCCCGCCATTGCGCCCGCTGGCGCCCCAGGCGATCTTGCGGGCTTCCAGCAGGACCACGCTGAAACCACGCTCGGCTAGTTCCAGGGCAGTGTTAAGCCCCGAAAAACCGCCGCCCACCACGCACACATCGGCCACGATTTCACCTGTCAGCACCGGATAATCAGGCTGCGGGAAACTGCTGGCGGCGTAGTAGGAATTGGCGTGCCGGGCGCTGGCGGTCATGGGGAGCATCCCTGTTTGGAAAATTTGACGCAGGATACAGCGGTCGGGCGAAGCTGTCTCACCGAGGGCTTTTAAGGCAGAATCCACGCCTATTCGCCGTTCGGTCCCTGTGTCGATGAGTTGCAACAGTCAGAAAGTCAACGCGCTGCGCCGGCAGATTCCCTCGTTCGAGTGCGTCCCGGGTTGCCACGACTGCTGTGGGCCGGTAACCACGTCCCCCGAGGAAATGTCGCGCCTGCCGCGCAAGACCGCTGCCGAGCAGGAAGCGGCGATGGACGAACTCAACTGCGTGCACCTCGGTCCCAATGGCTGCACCGTGTACGACGAGCGCCCGCTGATTTGCCGGCTGTTCGGCACCACGCCGACCTTGCCATGCCCCAATGACCGGCGCCCGGTGGAGCTGATCCACCCACGGGTGGAAAAGCAGATTCACGCGTACATGGCGTCGACGCGTCAGGTATTGGTCTAGCGGATGTCCCCGCTCCCACATTGGCCTGTGGTGCTGTCTTAATCCGGGATCGGCAGGTTCAGGCTCTCTTTCACCTCTTCCATCACGATATAGCTCTTGGACTCCCTTACGTGGGGTAGCTTGAGCAGGATATCGCCGAGCAATTTGCGGTACGACGCCATCTCCGAGATGCGCGCCTTCACCAGGTAGTCGAAGTCCCCTGACACCAGGTGGCACTCCAGCACGTGGGGCAGTTTCAGCACGGCGCGTCGGAATTCTTCAAAGGTGTCGCCGGACTTGTAGTCGAGGCTGATTTCGACAAACACCAGCAGGCTACCCTTCAAATGCTGCGGATTGAGCCGGGCGTTGTAGCCCATGATGATCCCTTCGCGCTCCAGGCGCCGGACCCGCTCGGTGCACGGCGTGGTCGACAGCCCGACCTTTTCCCCCAGCTCAGTAAACGAAATTCGCCCGTCGGCCTGCAGGATGCGCAGGATGTTGCGGTCGATCTTGTCCAGCTCCCGCTTGGTCTGAGTGTTGGTCCGCATAGGGGATGCTCCTCCGTGAAAAGGGTTTTTGCCGAGAATTGTCGCCAAATATAGGCAGTTATATAGTGAAATGCACTGGTGATTGCTTTTTATACTGCCCACATCTTTGTGCTGAACAACAAACGTCAGCGGTCAAGCCGTGATGAGGGAATAAAAATGCGCGTTCTGGTCTTGGGTAGCGGTGTCATTGGCGTGGCCAGTGCCTACTATTTGGCACGAGCTGGTTTTGAAGTGGTCGTGGTCGACCGTCAGCCGGCTGTGGCCATGGAGACCAGTTTCGCCAACGCCGGGCAGATCTCGCCGGGCTACGCCTCGCCATGGGCTGCTCCGGGTGTGCCGCTCAAGGCCATCAAATGGCTGCTGGAGCGCCACGCACCCCTGGCGATCAAGGCCACTGCCGATATCGATCAGTACCTGTGGATGGCGCAGATGCTGCGCAACTGCACCGCCAGCCGTTATGCGGTGAACAAGGAACGCATGGTGCGCCTGTCCGAATACAGCCGCGACTGCATCGACGAACTGCGCGCCGAGACCGGCATTGCCTACGAAGGCCGCACCCTGGGGACTACTCAGCTGTTCCGCACCCAGGCCCAACTGGATGGTGCCGCCAAGGACATCGCCGTGTTGAAAGAGTCTGGCGTGCCTTACGAGCTGCTGGACCGCGCCGGCATTGCCCGGGTTGAACCAGCCCTGGCCAGCGTTACGGATATCCTCGCCGGTGCCCTGCGCCTGCCGAACGACCAGACCGGCGACTGCCAGATGTTTACCACCCGCCTTGCCGACATGTGCAAGCAACTGGGTGTCGAATTCCGCTTCGAGCAAGATATCCAGCGGCTGGACTACGCCGGTGACCGGATCAACGGCGTGTGGATCGACGGCAAGCTGGAAACCGCCGACCGCTACGTGCTGGCCCTCGGCAGCTACTCGCCGAAGCTGCTCAAGCCACTGGGGATCAAGGCGCCGGTGTACCCGCTCAAGGGTTACTCGATGACTGTGCCGATCACCAATGCGGCGATGGCCCCGACTTCGACCATTCTCGACGAGACCTACAAGGTCGCGATCACCCGTTTTGACAACCGCATCCGCGTCGGTGGCATGGCTGAGATAGCCGGTTTTGACCTGTCGCTGAACCCACGCCGGCGGGAAACCCTGGAGATGATCGTCAACGACCTTTATCCTCAGGGCGGTGATTTGAGCCAGGCCAGTTTCTGGACCGGCCTGCGCCCGACCACCCCGGACGGCACGCCGATTGTCGGTGCTACCCCGTTCAAAAACCTGTTCCTGAACACCGGTCACGGCACCCTCGGTTGGACCATGGCTTGTGGCTCTGGTCGTTTGCTGGCCGATTTGATGGCGAAGAAAACTCCGCAAATCAGTGCCGAAGGCCTCGATATTTCCCGTTATGGCAACCACCAGGAGTCCGCAAAACATGTCAATCCAGCGCCAGCTCACCAATGAGCGCATGAGCCAGATCGTTGTTCACAGCGGTACCGTGTATCTGGCAGGGCAGGTCGGCGACGACATGAGTGCCGGGATTGAACAGCAGACCCGCGAAACACTCGTCAATATCGAGCGTTTGCTGGACCTGGCCGGTACCGACAAGACCAAGCTGCTGTCGGTGACCATCTACCTGAAAGACATCGACGCCGATTTCGCCGGAATGAACGCGGTATGGGACAAGTGGCTGCCAAAAGGCGTCGCGCCGGCCCGTGCCACGGTTGAAGCGAAACTCTGCGAACCGGAAATCCTGGTGGAGCTGTCGGTTGTGGCCGCTCTGCCTTAAGCAAAACTCCTCTCCCGGTGCCCGCGCAGTCAGTGGGTGCCGGTTTTTTCTTCTCACTGCCGCCTAGAAGCCTGCCGCCATGCGTCCTGCCCGTGCCCTGATCGACCTCCAAGCCCTGCGCCACAATTATCAACTGGCCCGTGAAGTCACGGGTGGGGCCAAGGCCCTCGCCGTGATCAAGGCCGATGCCTACGGCCATGGTGCCGTGCGCGTTGCCCAGGCGCTGGAAGCCGAGGCGGACGGGTTTGCCGTCGCTTGCATCGAGGAAGCGCTGGAACTGCGGGCCGCCGGGATTCGCGGGCCGGTGCTGTTGCTGGAAGGTTTTTTCGAAGCCGACGAGCTGCCGCTGATCATCGAGCATGATTTCTGGTGCGTGGTGCATTCGCTGTGGCAGCTGGATGCAATTGAACAGGCGCAGCTCAGCAAGCCGCTGACCGTGTGGCTCAAGCTTGATTCGGGCATGCACCGTGTCGGCTTGCACCCCAAGGATTATCACGACGCTTACCAGCGCCTGCTGGCCAGCGGCAAAGTCGCGAAGATCGTGCTGATGAGCCACTTCGCCCGTGCCGATGAGCTGGACAGTACCAGCAGCGAAGAGCAAGTCGCGGTGTTTGAAGCGGCGCGCCAGGGCTTGTCGGCCCAGGTCAGCCTGCGCAATTCGCCGTCGGTGCTGGGCTGGCCGAACGTGTCCAGTGACTGGGTACGCCCGGGCATCATGCTTTACGGCGCCACGCCGTTTGGCGAAGACCAGGCCATCGCCGCACGCTTGCAGCCGGTGATGACCCTCGAATCGAAAGTCATCTGCGTACGTGAACTGCCGGCCGGCGAGCCGGTGGGCTACGGCGCCAGGTTCATCACCCCGAAACCGATGCGCATCGGCGTGGTTGCCATGGGTTATGCCGACGGCTACCCGCGCCACGCGCCCACCGGCACCCCGGTGCTGGTGGCCGGCCAGCGCAGTCAGTTGCTGGGCCGGGTGTCGATGGACATGCTGTGTATCGACCTGACCGACGTACCTCAGGCCGGGCTCGGTTCTACCGTCGAGTTGTGGGGCAAAAACATCCTCGCCAGTGACGTTGCCACCGCTGCCGACACCATTCCGTACCAGATCTTCTGCAACCTGCGCCGGGTGCCACGGCTCTATTCCGGCGCTTGAGCGGCACCCACGAATGGCAGATTCCGGGATTTAGGCCAAAGTGTTGTAAATACTGAACGCTGTCGCCATGATAACGCTCAATTACAACAACGCCTGAATCCTAGGAGGCTCCTGCATTGGACGTCGGCGAACGACTGCAATCCATCCGTAAACTGAAAGGTCTTTCCCAGCGTGAGCTAGCCAAGCGCGCGGGCGTCACCAACAGCACCATTTCGATGATCGAAAAAAACAGTGTCAGCCCCTCCATCAGCTCCTTGCGCAAGGTGCTGGGCGGCATTCCCATGTCGATGGTGGAGTTCTTTTCCGAGGAGATCCTCCAGGAAAAACCGACCCAGATCGTCTATAAAGCCAATGAGCTGATCGATATCTCCGACGGCGCCGTTACCATGAAACTGGTGGGCCGCGCGCACCCGAGCCGGGCGATTGCGTTCCTCAACGAGATCTACCCGCCAGGTGCCGATACCGGCGAAGAGATGCTCACCCATGAGGGCGAGGAAACCGGGATTCTGGTGGAAGGCCGCCTGGAGCTGGTAGTCGGTCTTGAAACTTTTGTGCTCGAAGCCGGCGATAGCTACTACTTTGAAAGCACCAAGCCGCACCGTTTTCGCAATCCGTTCGAAGTGCCGGCGCGACTAATCAGCGCAGCCACACCCGCGAACTTTTAAGAAAAGAGGCGTCCTGCCTATGTCGCAGAGACGCCCGTAGCAGCATTCCGCCCTGCTGAATCTCCCCTTGGTTAATAGGGTTGTTTCGGCGGGGCGGGCTAACCGTTATACTTTCGCCGCCTGCGAAACCGTGGCCGCAGGCGTGAATAGCCACCATTGAGGGTGAACGCGTGAACCTAATTATGAAAATGCTGGCTGCACCAGCAACAGTACTGGCCCTATGGGCTGTCAGCGCTCAAGCTGCGACCAATGATGAAATTGCCAAACGCCTGGAGCCTGTCGGCCAGGTGTGCGTCCAGGGGCAAGAGTGCAAGGGGATGGAAGTGGCAGTGGCTGCGGGCGGCGGCGGTGGCGCGAAATCGCCGGATGACGTAATCGCCAAGCACTGCAACGCTTGCCACGGTACCGGCCTGTTGGGCGCTCCGAAAATTGGCGACACCGCGGCCTGGAAAGACCGCGCGGACCACCAGGGTGGCCTCGACGGCCTGCTGGCCAAGGCCATCACCGGCCTGAACGCCATGCCGCCAAAAGGCACCTGTGCCGACTGCTCGGATGACGAGCTTAAAGGTGCAATCGAGAAGATGTCGGGTCTTAAATAAACCGATCTTCGCCAAAAAAGCCGCTGACCAGCGGCTTTTTTGTGCCCGCGATTTGCCTTTTTAGGCTGTTCTTTGCAGCAAAGACCCGGCAAGCTCGGTCCAACCCCAATTCATGGAATGTTCGGGAGAAGTCGGATGGTGCAGTTGTGTTCAATCGAGCAAGCGGTCGACGACGTACTGGCACGGCTGCCGGCGCATATTCACATGGGCATGCCCCTGGGCCTGGGCAAACCCAACCTGTTCGTCAACGCGCTGTACCGGCGTATCGCCAAGCTGCCGGATCGGGCGCTGACCATTTACACCGCTCTGGTCCTGGGTCGCCCCACCTTGGGCGATGGCTTGCAGAAGCGCTTCCTCGAACCTTTTATCGAACGGGTTTTCGGCGACTATCCCGAGCTGGATTTCCTCGCCGCCCTGCACAAGGACAATCTGCCGGCCAACATTCATGTTCAGCAGTTTTTCATGCAGCCCGGCAGTTTGTTGCACAGCGCCTCGGCTCAGCAGGATTACGTCAGCAGCAATTACAGCCACGCCGCCCGTGATATCAACGCCGCCGGCCTGAACCTCGTTGCGCAGCTGGTGGCCGGCAGCGCCGAACACCCGGATCGCCTGAGCCTGAGCTGCAACCCCGACATCACCCTCGACCTGATGCCGATGATCGCCAAGCGCCGCGAAGCCGGTGAAACCATCCTGGTGGTGGGCCAGGTTCACAGTGATTTGCCCTACATGCCCGGCGACGCCGAACTGGGTATGGATGAATTCGACTTCCTGATCGACGAGAAGGACAGCACCACGCTGTTCTCCACGCCGAACATGCCTGTAGGTTTCCAGGACCACTTTATCGGTTTGCACGCCAGCACCCTGGTGCGCGACGGCGGCACCCTGCAGATCGGCATCGGCTCCATGGGCGACGCACTGACCGCCGCCTTGCTGGCGCGCCAGGCGGACAACGAGGCGTATCGCCTGTTGCTCACCGACCTGGATGTGTACCAATGGGCGCCGCTGATCAGCCATGAAGGCGGCGTCGCACCCTTCGCCCGTGGCCTGTACGGTTGCAGCGAAATGTTCGTCAACGGCCTGCTGGTGCTGGCCGACGCCGGGATTGTGCGGCGCAAGGTGTACCCGGACGTGGCGACCCAGCAGCGGGCCAACGCCGGCACCCTGGACGAAGCCGCGCAGACCGACGGGATCTCGGTGCACGGCGGCTTCTTCCTCGGCCCGCAGAGTTTCTACGAGCGCCTGCGGGATTTGCCCCAGAGCAAGCGCCTGGAATTCAACATGACCCGCATCAGCTACATCAACGAGCTGTACGGGCAGGAAGAACTCAAGCGTTTACAGCGCCTGGATGCGCGGTTTATCAACAGCGCGTTTACCGTGACCCTGCTGGGCGCGGGCGTGGCCGACCAGTTGGAAGACGGCCGGGTGCTCAGCGGCGTCGGCGGGCAATACAACTTTGTCGCCCAGGGCCATGCGCTGGAAGGCGCGCGCTCGATCCTGATCCTGCGCAGCTGGCGCGAATCGGGGGGCGAGGTCAGTTCCAATATCGTCTGGGAATACGGCCACTGCACGATTCCCCGGCACCTGCGGGACATTGTCATCACCGAATACGGGATCGCGGATTTACGTGGGCAGACCGATGCCAAGGTAATCGAGGCGCTGCTGAATATCACCGACTCGCGGTTCCAGGAAGACTTGATCGAACAGGCGCAGAAGGCCGGGAAGTTGCCGAAGGATTTCCAGCTGGATCCGCGGTTTGCCGACAACACGCCGGAGCGTCTGCAGGCGATTCAAGCTCGGCATCCGAGGTTGTTCCCGGAGTATCCGTTGGGCTGTGATTTCACCGATGAAGAGCGGGATTTGCTGCGGGCGTTGAACTGGCTCAAGAGCAAATTCAAGCTGACGGAGATTCTGGAACTGGGCAAGGCGGCGCTGGATGCACCGGAGCCGGAGGCGTTTCCCGAGCATTTGGTGCGGATGGGGTTGGATAAGCCGGAGGGGTTGAAAGAGGACTTGTACCAGCGCCTGTTGCTAGCGGGCCTACAAGCCACCGCGCACTGACAAACACCACAAATCAAATGTGGGAGCTGGCTTGCCTGCGATGAGGGCCTGACAGTCGACATCTCTGTCGCCTGACACTCCGCTATCGCAGGCAAGCCAGCTCCCACATTTTGAATTGTGTTCACTCGGGATTTGCAGTGCTGCAAATTACTCGATAAAGGTCACAACCCCACCCGCCAACGACTGCACCCGCGCCAGCGATTCAACCCGATAACCCTGGGCATCCAGCTCTGCACGGCCACCCTGGAACGACTTCTCGATCACAATCCCCAAGCCAGCCAC
Organism: Pseudomonas sp. 32A; assembly: GCF_052682255.1. Taxonomy (NCBI): domain Bacteria; kingdom Pseudomonadati; phylum Pseudomonadota; class Gammaproteobacteria; order Pseudomonadales; family Pseudomonadaceae; genus Pseudomonas; species Pseudomonas sp. 32A. The sequence continues at coordinate 3,103,264 of NZ_JBQYLY010000001.1, forward strand.
GGTCGCGCCGGCCTGTTTGATGATCGAGATCAGCGCCTGGGACGCCTTACCGTTGGCCAGGAAGTCATCGATGATCAGCACGCGGTCGCTGCTGGTCAGGTGGCGCGGGGAAATCGCCACGGTGCTTTCGGTTTTCTTGGTGAAGGAATACACCGTCGCCGACAGCAGGTTTTCAGTCAGGGTCAGGGACTGTTGCTTGCGCGCGAAAATCACCGGTACGCCGAGGTTCAGGCCGGTCATGATCGCCGGTGCAATGCCCGAGGCTTCGATGGTGACGATCTTGGTGATGCCCGAATCCTTGAACAACGCAGCGAACTCGTCGCCGATCAGTTTCATCAGCGCTGGGTCGATCTGGTGGTTCAGAAAGGCGTCGACCTTGAGTACCTGATCGGAAAGCACGATGCCTTCTTCGCGAATTTTCTTGTGCAGTGCTTCCACGAAAGCTTCCTCTGTTGGCGCAACACGCGCCGAAAGTAGATTAAAAAGTAGTCGATTCTAGCGCTTTAACATCGCGCGTATATCCGCCAGGGCGGTATTGCCGCGAACGGCTTTGACTTCGGTTGGTGTGTCGTCGTTGCCTTCCCACGCCAGGTCATCCGGCGGCAGTTCGTCGAGGAACCGGCTGGGGGCACAATCGATGATCTCGCCGTACTGCTTGCGCTTGGCGGCAAAGGTGAAGGCCAGGGTCTGACGCGCGCGGGTAATGCCCACGTAGGCCAGGCGCCGTTCTTCTTCGATGGTGTCGGCTTCGATGCTGGAGCGGTGCGGGAGGATTTCCTCTTCCATGCCCATGATGAACACGTAGGGGAATTCCAGGCCCTTGGACGCATGCAAGGTCATCATCTGCACGCCTTCGGCGCCGTCTTCCTCTTCCTGCTGGCGTTCAAGCATGTCCCGCAGCACAAGCTTGCCGATGGCGTCCTCGACGGTCATCTCGCCTTCTTCGTCCTTCTCCAGGGTATTTTTCAACGCCTCGATCAGGAACCACACGTTGCCCATGCGGTAATCGGCGGCCTTGTCGCTGGAGCTGTTGGTGCGCAGCCAGTTCTCGTAGTCGATGTCCATGACCATGCTGCGCAGGGCGCTGATCGGGTCTTCGCCGGCGCACTGCTCGCGCACCTTGTCCATGAAGCGCTTGAAGCGCGCCAGGCGATCGGTGAAGCGGGTGTCCAGGTGCTCGCCCAGGCCGATTTCGTCGGTGGCGGCGTACATCGAGATCTTGCGCTCGGTGGCGTAGTTGCCGAGCTTTTCCAGGGTGGTCGAACCGATTTCCCGGCGTGGGACGTTGATCACCCGCAGGAAGGCGTTGTCGTCGTCCGGGTTCACGATCAGCCGGAAGTAGGCCATCAGGTCTTTTACTTCCTGGCGTCCGAAAAAGCTGTTGCCGCCCGACAGACGATAAGGAATCTGGTGGTGCTGCAGCTTCAGCTCGATCAGCTTGGCCTGATAGTTGCCGCGGTACAGGATCGCGAAATCGCTGTAGGGCCGGTCGGTACGCAGGTGCAGCGTGAGCAGTTCGACGGCCACGCGCTCGGCTTCGGCGTCTTCGTTGCGGCAGCGGATCACGCGGATCTCGTCGCCGTGGCCCATCTCGCTCCACAGTTGTTTTTCAAACTCGTGGGGGTTGTTGGAGATCAGCACGTTGGCGCAACGCAGGATGCGGCTGGTGGAGCGGTAGTTCTGCTCCAGCATCACCACTTTCAGGGACGGGTAGTCGTCCTTGAGCAGCATCAGGTTTTCCGGGCGGGCGCCGCGCCAGGCGTAGATCGACTGGTCGTCGTCACCCACCACGGTGAACTGGTTGCGCTTGCCGATCAGCAGCTTCACCAGCAGGTATTGGCTGGCGTTGGTGTCCTGGTATTCGTCCACCAGCAGGTAGCGGACTTTGTTCTGCCACTTTTCGAGGATGTCGGCGTGTTCCTGGAACAGCTTCACCGGCAGCAGGATCAGGTCGTCGAAGTCCACCGCGTTGAACGCCTTGAGCGTGCGCTGGTAGTGGGTGTAGACGATGGCGGCAGTCTGTTCCTTGGGGTTGCGCGCGTTTTCCAGGGCTTCGGCGGGCAGGATCAGGTCGTTTTTCCACGAGCCGATCATGTTCTTGATCTCGTCGACGCCGTCGTCGCCCGCGTATTCCTTTTGCATGATGTCGGTCATCAGCGCCTTGACGTCAGTCTCGTCAAAGATCGAGAAGCCCGGCTTGTAGCCCAGCCGCACATGCTCCTTGCGGATGATGTTCAGCCCCAGGTTGTGGAAGGTACACACCGTGAGGCCACGGCCTTCGCCACCCTTGAGCAGGGTGCCGACGCGCTCTTTCATTTCCCGCGCCGCCTTGTTGGTAAAGGTCATAGCGACGATGTACTGGGCGCGGATGCCGCAGCTCTGGATCAGGTGCGCGATCTTGCGGGTGATCACGCTGGTCTTGCCGGAACCGGCACCGGCGAGCACCAATAGAGGGCCGCCGACGTAGTTCACGGCTTCTTGCTGCCGGGGATTGAGTCGGGACATACAGAATTCAGGGAGTCATTGATCAAAAGGGCGGGCATTTTAACAGGCTGGCAAGATTCTGCTGCCTCTGAACGACAGTGTGACGTACCACTCGATCTAAATTTGCCGGTTTTGTTACTTTGCCGCAGGATGTGCAGGGCATTTAGGACTATTGTTCGGTCTAGCGCCGCTCAGTGTGTATTTGATAACCCATATCATTGGTCATTGTCAGGTCGCACGTCATAATGCCCGCCGCCAACGAAATTTTGCAGAGTCTAGGGAGCTAGCTTGTCTACGCCTGTCGAACCCTTGCGTTTGCTGCTACTGGCCGATGAGCCAGCGTGGGCAGCGTTATTGCGCGAGTGCCTGGCGCCGATGGGCGACGGAGCTGTGCTGATCAGCGCGCCAAACTGGGAGTCTGTGAGCAATCTGTTCGACGACGATCACAGTGCGGTGTTGTTGACCACGGCCAGCCTTCAGCCCGGCCCCGGTCGTTGCAGCCTGCCAACGGTATTGCTGTTGGAAGAGGAACCTCTTGTTTCGCCCCTCGGCGTCAGCGACTGGCTGATCCTGAATGCACTGGATGTCGATACATTGCGCCGGTGCCTGCGGCATGTGCGCGAGCGCGGAGTGCTGGAAAACACCCTGCAACGCCTGGCCGAGCAAGACCCGCTGACCGGCATCGCCAACCGCCAGGGCTTCCAGACCCTGTTGACCGCCCGCCTGGCGGAAAACGAAGGCCGTGGCGTCGCCCTCGGTCACCTCGACCTGGACAACTTCCGTCATGCCAACGACGCCCTCGGCCACCAGGCCGGCGACCGGCTGATCCTGCAAGTGGTCTCGCGGCTCAAGAGCCAGCTGGAGGCCGGTGATCAACTGGCACGCCTGGGCAGCGATGAATTCGCCCTGCTGATCGATACCCGCCGCGCGCCCCAGCGCGCCGAATGGATGGCCGAGCGCATCATCGAAGCCATGGCCGAACCGTATTGGGTCGATGGCGAAAGCCTGCTGATCGGCTGCAGTCTCGGCGTGGCACATGCCCGCGCCAGGGCCGGCGCCGACCCACTGATGTGGCACGCCCATATCGCCATGCAGCAAGCCAAGAGCACCCAGGGCTGTACTTTTCATATCTTCAACGAGCGCATCAACCGCAATGCCCGCAGCCTCGCCGACCTTGAAAGCGAACTGCGCCGGGCGTTGCGCCGTGACGAGCTGGAACTGCATTACCAACCCCGCCTGGACCTCGACGACGGGCATATCGTCGGCCTTGAAGCGTTGGTGCGCTGGCGCCACGGAGAGCGTGGGTTGTTGCCGCCGAGCGAGTTCGTGCCCCTGGCCGAGCAGAGCGGCTTGATCGTGCCGTTGGGCTACTGGGTGATTTCCCGGGCGCTGCGCGACATGCAGGACCTGCGCGAACGTGGGATTGCGCCGTTGCACATGGCGGTCAACCTGTCGTTCCGCCAGTTCCAGGACAGCCAATTGCTCAGCACCCTCAGCCGGCTGATTGCCGAGCGTGGCGTGGAAGCTCAGTGGCTGGAATTTGAACTGACGGAAACCGCCGTGATGCGTCGCAGCGACCTGGTCAAGCAGACCATGGACGCGCTTGGCCGCCTGGGCGTGCGCTTTTCCCTGGATGACTTTGGCACCGGCTTCTCGTCGTTCGTGCACCTCAACAGCCTGCCGATTGCCTTGCTGAAGATCGACAAAAGCTTCGTCGGCGGCATGGAAGAGCGCGAAGAGAACCGCAAGCTGGTGCACGCGATGATCAACCTGGCCCACAACCTGAATCTGGAAGTGGTGGCCGAGGGCGTGGAAACCGCAGAGCAGCTGGCGTTGCTGCGGTTGTTCGGCTGCGATCAGGCTCAGGGTTACCTGATCAGCAAGCCGTTGCCGCTGGCGGAACTGGTGGACTACCTGACGTTTGGTAACAGCCAGGAATTGGTGGGCGGCGTGATCTGATGGTGTGAACCCGATCAAAAATGTGGGAGCGGGCTTGCTCGCGAATGGGGTATTTCAGCCAACCCATTCATGGCTGACCCACCGCATTCGCGAGCAAGCCCGCTCCCACATTTGACCGAGCACAATCGTTACTCAGGCTGCGCGCCTTGAAATCCGCGTTGGGTTTCAGGCTCCTGGCGAATCATCCGCTTCATCTTCCGTTCAAACGCCCAGGTCAGGCTGATTGCCGCGCACGCCAGGCCCAGAGCCAGGCCCCACCACACGCCAGTCGGCCCCCAGCCGAGATTGAACGCCATCAACCACGCAGCCGGTGCGCCGATCAGCCAGTAGCAACCCAGCCCGACCAGAAACGTGGTCTTGGCATCCTTGAGCCCGCGAATGCAGCCCATGGCAATGGTCTGCACGCCGTCGAACAGCTCAAACCAAGCGGCCACGGCCAGCAGGCTCACGGCGAGGTTGATCACGTCGCGAAACGCCGGGTCATGCTGGTCGAGGAACAAGCTGATCAACTGATGCGAGAACAACCACAGCACCGCTGCAAAGCCCAGCATCACCAGCGCGCCAAAGCCGATGCCCACCCGCCCGGCCAGTCGTGCTTCCAGCAGGTTCCCGGCCCCGTAATGCTGGCCGATGCGCATGGTAATTGCGTAGGACATGCCCGCCGGAACCATGAACGCCACCGACACAATCTGCAGGGCAATCTGGTGCGCAGCCAATTGCGTACTGCCCATGGTGCCCATGCACAGCGCGGCGAACGCAAACAGCCCGACTTCCACCGCGTAGGTGCCACCAATCGGCAGGCCCAGGCGCCACAGTTCCCGCAGGTAATGCAGGTTGGGCCGCAGCAGGCCCTTGCGCAGCGGATAGGCGTCGTAGGCGCGGTTGTATTTGATGTACCAGATCAACGCCAAAGCCATGCAGTTGGCGACGATGGCCGTGACCAGGCCAATGCCCACCAGCCCGAGTTTCGGCAGGCCGAACATGCCTTCGATCAACGCGTGGTTGAGCAGGTAGTTGATCACCGTGCCGCCCAGGCTGATGACCATCACCGGCGTGGCCTTGCCGATGGCGCTGGTGAAGCCGCGCAGGGCCATGAACGTCAGGTAGCCGGGCAGGGCGAACGGCAGGATGGTCAGGAACTGGCCGGCGGACGCGACGTTGGTTTCGGTCTGGCCGAACATCAGCAGCACCGGCTTGAGGTTCCACAGCAGCAAACCGGCCACCAGCGCCATCAACCAGGCCAGCCACAGCCCGGCCTGGGTCAGGCGGGTGGCGCCTTCAATGTCGCCCGCGCCCTGACGGATCGCGACCAGCGTGCCCACGGCGGCGATCACGCCGATGCAGAAAATCGACACGAACGAATAGCTTGCGGCACCCAGGCCACCGCCGGCCAGGGCCTCGGGGCTCAGGCGGGCCATCATCAGGGTGTCGGTCAGCACCATCAGCATGTGGGCCAACTGTGAGGCAATCAGCGGCCCTGACAGCCGCAGAATGGCCCAGAGTTCGGTACGTGCCGGATGCTGCATGATCATCACGCTCAAAAAGTCAGGGAAGGGTGGAAGGGTTGATTCTCGGCGCCCACAGCGCATTGCACAAAGGGATAAATCCGATGGCACGCATGATTAAAACTCATGCCTGAATGATTCTGGTAGGGTTTCGAGATTGCGCCGTCGGAGCTTTCGCCATGTCTCGTCGTCTTCCTCCTCTTTACGCCTTACGCGCGTTTGAAGCCGCGTCCCGCTACAACTCGTTCACCCGGGCGGCGGAAGAGTTGTCGATCACCCAAAGCGCGGTGAGCCGGCACATTCGTACCCTGGAAGAGCATTTCGCCTGCCGCCTGTTCCAGCGCAGCGGCCGCACCTTGCAGCTCACCGAGGCGGCGCGCCTGTTGCTGCCAGGCGTGCGCGAAGGCTTCGCGGCCCTGGAGCGCGCCTGCCATACGTTGAACGCAGAGGACGACATCCTGCGCATGAAGGCGCCGTCCACCCTGACCATGCGCTGGCTGCTGGCGCGGCTCAGTCGCTTCCGGCATTTGCAGCCGGGCAATGAAGTGCAACTGACCAGCGCCTGGATGAACGTCGATGAAGTGGACTTCAATCAGGAACCGTTCGATTGCGCGGTATTGCTGAGTAACGGCCATTTCCCGCCGGACTGGGAAGCCAGTTACCTGTTTCCTGAGCTGCTGATTCCGGTGGGCGCGCCGAACCTGTTGAGCGACGGGCCCTGGGACGTTACGCGGCTGGCCTCTGCCGAATTGCTGCACCCGACGCCGGACCGGCGTGACTGGCGCTACTGGCTGGAGCGCATGGGGCTGTCATCCCAGGTATCGCTCAAGGGCGGGCAGGTGTTCGACACCTTGGAGTTGGGCATGATCGCCGCCGCCCGGGGTTACGGCGTGTCCATGGGCGACTTGCTGATGGTGGCTGAAGACGTGGCCCAGGGCCGCCTGAGCTTGCCATGGCCCACCGCCGTGGCCAGTGGGGAAAATTACTATCTGGTGTGGCCGAAAACCCGGCCTGGTGGTGAGCGTTTGCGCCGGCTGGCGGACTTTCTCCAGAGTGAGGTCCAAGCGATGGAATTGCCCGAGGTAGAGCGACTGGATTGAGCGGATTGCGCATTGGCGAGCAATCGTTTGCGTGATACCCCTGTGATTCGCTCAAGTATTGAGCCTGCCCGCCGAAGTAGGGTTGTTGGAACTACCGTTCTGCAACGTTTCCCCTATTAGAATTTTGCCGAGCAGCGCTATGAGATCAGGATGATCCTGGCCTCGGCCAGGAGCCTTCATGTCTCAACCTCGCGCCCGGATCGCCTCTCAACTGGGGCTTGCCCTCGCCGTGATACTGGCTGTCGTCATCAGCGGCAGCACAGTGTTCGCCTTGCGTTCGCTGGACTCCGCCAACCTCGACACCCGCGAGGAGCATCTGGCCAGCGAGGCTCGCTTGCTGGCTGACCAACTCAATACCTTCCACAGCACCTTGCGCGAAAGTACCCAGCGTTTGAGCGGGCTGTTTGAAAAGCGCTTCAGCGCTGGCTTGAGTGTGCGGCCGGAGCAGCCGGTGACTGTGGCGGGCGTGAAGACGCCGGGCCTGTACCTGGGCGAGGAAGTGCTCAACAACAATTTCGCTGAAGTTGATGAGTTCAAGCAGATGTCCGGCGGCGTGGCGACCGTATTCGTACGCAGCGGCGAGGACTTTATCCGCGTCAGCACATCCCTGACCAAGCAGGACGGCAGCCGCGCCATCGGCACGGCGCTGGATCATCAGCACCCGGCCTATCAACGCTTGCTCGGCGGGCAGGGCTATGTCGGCCGCGCGGTGTTGTTTGATCGCTCCTACATGACCCAGTACAGCCCGGTGCGTGATGCCAGCGGCAAAGTGATTGCGGTGCTGTTTGTCGGGTTCGACTACACCGACGCGCAGAACGCCCAGTTCGACAACCTCAAGCGTTTCCGCATCGGCCAGACCGGTTCGCTCGCGCTGCTGGATGAACAGAAGCATTGGCTGGTACCGCCCGCTGGCGTGCAGGCGCTGGATCAGTCGATTCCGGTCATGCTCGACCTGGCCGCCAAACCTGGAAAAGGCCGTTTCTGGAGCGACAAGAACGAAGATTTCTACAGCGTCGCGGTGCCGTTTGAAGGTGGCCCGTGGTCGGTGGTGGCGAGCATGCCGAAAGCCGAAATTCGCGCGGTGACCTGGTCGGTGGGGATTCGCCTGGCGATCGGCAGTTTGCTCGCGATGCTGCTGGCGGTGGGCGCGGCGGTCTGGCTGCTGCGCAGCAAGTTGCAGCCGTTGGGCGACCTGGTACGTCAGGCAGAAGCCCTGGGCGCCGGTGATTTGAGCGCGCGCCTGAACGTTTCCAGCCATGACGAAATCGGCCAGTTGGCCCGCAGTTTCAACCAGATGGGCGAAGCGCTGTCGACCATGGTGTCGCACATTCGCAAGGCGGCTGAAGACGTGAACAGCCGCGCCCAGGCGCTGTCCGGTTTGTCCGGCGGTGCGTACGAAGGCATGGAGCAGCAGTCCGGCGAAATCACCAGCATGGCCGGCGCGGTAGAAGAGTTCAGCGCCACCTCGCTGAACATCGCCGACAACATGGGCAACACCGAGCGCCTGGCTCAGGACAACGCCCAGCAAACCAAGATCGGCCGCACCTCGATGCAGGAAGCGTCGTCGTCCCTGGAACACATCGCCACCGCGCTCAATAGCACGGCCACTGTGATCAACACCTTGGGCCAGCGCTCCCAGGAAATCGGCGGGATCGTCGGGGTGATCACCGCCATTGCCGAACAGACCAACCTGTTGGCGCTCAACGCCGCCATCGAAGCCGCGCGGGCCGGTGAGCAAGGGCGTGGGTTTGCGGTGGTGGCGGATGAAGTGCGCAACCTCGCGTCGCGTACTCGTCAGGCCACGGATGAAATTTCCGGGATGATTCAGAGCATCCAGCAGGAAACCGGCAACGCCATCAGCACCATGGAACAAGGCAACGTGCTGATGCAGGAAGGCCTGGCGCGCAATGCCGACGTGGCCTCGGCCCTGGCGCGGATCGACGAGCAAAGCCGCTCGGCGGGCCAGCAGTTTGCGGCGATTACCACCGCTACCCAAGAGCAGAGCAGCACCGCGACCTTGCTGAGCAGCAACTTGCAGAGCATTGCCCTGGCCAACAGCGAGCAGCGTGAAGTGGTGTCGAACCTGGCGATCACCGCCAAGGAACTGGAGACCCTGGCGGCGGGCTTGCGGCATGAGGTTGACCGGTTTCGTTGATTGACTGTTCGGGCCTCATCGTGGGCAAGCCCGCTCCCACAGTTGACCGTGTTCAATTGAAGAAATCGGTTCAATGTGGGAGCCGGGCTTGCCCGCGATGACGGACGATTCGACGCCTCAAACGTCGGATCGGTCGCCCAGCCCCGGGTCCACACGCTTGCCAATGTCCTTGAGTCGCGCCAGTTGGTCGACCATCCCTGGCGCTTCATCCAGGCTGCTGACAAAGGTCCACAGGTAAGTCATCACCGCATACACGTGGCCCGCCTTTACCGCCGGCGACAGCGCCAACTGGCTGATGGCGACCACAAACAGCAGTGCCGCCAGCGTACCGATAAACAGGAACGCGGCAGCCTCGCGGTCCGACAGCCAGATCCGCAGGCGTGACAACACCCGGTAGTGGCGCCGCAAGGTCTGCGCGCCGACCTTTTCCACCAGGCCGATTTCCTTTTCCAGGCGGTCATTCAAGCGCTCATGCAACTCCTGATTGCGCCGGGCGAAACGTGGCAACAAGGTCGTGCACAGCACCAGCGCCGTCAGGCAGGCCAGGCCGATCCACGGCTCGATCACCAGCAGCATCACTGCCGCACCGACGATCGATACCAGCGCCGTCGCGATGATTGGCACGTGTTTTTCGAAAAAATCCACAAAGTCCCGTGCCAACACCACCCGCGCCGCTGCCCGTGAGGTGCTGTGGTTTTGCAGGCGCTGGTTGAGAATCACCGGCACCGCCAGGTCCGCGTAGATACGGGTGAAGGTGCGCGTATCCAGCGCCCTTCGCGCCGCCCCGACCACCCAGAACGCCAGTACCACGGCGGCGTAGAACAGCGCGCTGCCGGCGTCGCCGCGGATAATTGAGTCCACCGCGAACCCGGCAAACAGCGGGTAGGCCAGCAGCAACGCGTTTTCCAGGGCCACCAGCGACAAGGTGCAGAACAGCTTGCCGGGATAAGCCCTGGCGATCGCCTTGAGGGTTTGGCTGGCGGATTGTTGCCCGATCTTTTTGCTTTCTTCGATCAGAATTTGCGGTGTTACGGATGACATGGGGTGCACCAAGGGTGAGATAAACGCTAGTATTGAGCGACTGCTCAAGTATCCTTGAGCGATCGCTCAAAAAGCAAGCGCCGTCGATCTGCCGGTGCCTGAAGGAAAAGCCTCATGTCGCGTATCGACCGTAAAGACCAGATCATCGCCGCCGCCCTGGAGCTGTTTCGCAGCAAAGGCTTCGCCGATGTTTCCACCCGCGACTTGGCGGAACATGCCGGGCTGTCCCGCAGCCACGTCTATCACTACTTCAGCGACTGGAAAGAACTGCGCCGCGAAGCGTTTGTGCGGTTTGCCAACGAGCAACTGGACGAGGTGCGGGTGCCGCTGGAGGGGCTGCCTCCACTGGAAGCACTCGAAGGTTTCCTGCGTGACTGCTTGCCCTCCACGGCAGATGCCGGATGGGCGTTGTGGCTGGATGCGTGGGACGAAGCCATGCATGACGAGCCATTCGCCGAGGCTTACCTGACGATCAACGCCCAATGGCAAGCGATGCTCGCCGAGATCATCGAGCAAGGTGTGGCGGCCAAAGTGTTCCACTGTGAGTCGCCCAAACGAGCGGCGCGGCAGCTCTTCGCCGTGGCCATGGGGTATGCCGATGACTTGATGCTCAAACCCTCCGTTGAATCGGCTGAGGCGGCGATGGGTGAGGTGATGGAAGTGGCCGGGTTGCTTCTGACTTTACCTAGGACGCGCTAGCGGGGCGGTACTGCAAGGCTTCCGCCAGATGATGGTGGGCAATGGCTTCCACCTGTTCCAGGTCGGCCAGGGTGCGGGCGACCTTGAGCAAACGATGCGCCGCCCGCAGCGACAGCGTCAGCCGTTCGCACGCACTCTCCAGCCAGCCTTCATCGGCCTTCGCCAGCTTGCAGTGCTGGCGTAGCCCCGGCAGGTCGAGAAAGGCATTGGCGCAGCCCTGGCGCCGTTGCTGACGCTCCCGGGCCTCGGCCACGAGGGCTGATGCGCTGGCGGTATCGTCGCCTGACTGTTTGCCCGGGTTCAGCGCAGTGCTTTCCCGGGCGACGGTCACGTGCAGGTCGATCCGGTCCAGCAGCGGCCCCGAGAGCTTGTTGCGATAGCGCTGGATCTGCTCCGGCGTGCAGCGACAGCGCCCACTTGGCTCGCCCACATAGCCGCAAGGGCAGGGGTTCATCGCCGCCACCAACTGGAAACGCGCCGGGAAACTCACCCGGTCGCGGGCGCGGGCAATCACAATATGCCCGGACTCCAGCGGCTCACGCAGCACCTCCAGGACCTTGCGATCAAACTCCGGCAGTTCGTCGAGAAACAACACACCATGATGGGCGAGGGTGATTTCCCCCGGCTGCGGTTTCGAGCCACCGCCCACCAGCGCCGGGCCTGACGCCGAGTGGTGCGGCTGGCGAAACGGCCGGTGCGGCCAATGGCTCAGCGGCGCCAGGCTGACCACTGATTGAATCGCCGCCACCTCCAGCGCTTCCTGTTCACTCAAGGGCGGCAACAGCCCCGGCAGACGGCTGGCGAGCAAGGTCTTGCCGGTGCCCGGTGGCCCGCTGAGCAACAGGTTGTGGGCGCCCGCGGCGGCAATCAGCAGTGCGCGTTTGGCTGCCAGTTGGCCCTGCACTTCACTGAGGTCGGGATAGGGCTTGTTCAAGTACATCAGGCCGCTGGAAACGAAGGGCTCGATCGGCACGTGACCGTTCAGGTGCGCCACCACTTGCAGCAGATGATCCACCGCAATCACCTTCAATCCCGAGGCCAGGCACGCCTCTTCGGCATTGGCCCGTGGCACTATCAAGGTGCGCCCGGCCTTGCGCGCCGCCAGCGCTGCCGGCAATACCCCTTTTACCGCCCGCACCTCACCTGACAGTGCAAGCTCTCCCAGGCATTCCACGTTATCGAGGGTCAGCGCCGGTACCTGCACACTGGCGGCGAGAATCCCCAGGGCAATCGCCAAATCAAAACGCCCGCCGTCCTTGGGCAGGTCGGCGGGCGCGAGGTTGAGGGTGATGCGGCGGGACGGGTATTGCAGCGCAGAATTGAGAATGGCACTGCGCACGCGGTCTTTGCTTTCCTTGACGGCGGTTTCCGGCAGGCCTACCAGCGTCAGCGACGGCAAGCCGTTGGCCATGTGCACCTCGACAGTGACGGCGGGGGCTTCAACGCCAATCTGGGCGCGGCTGTGGACGATGGCGAGGGACATGCTCGTTCCTTGAAATGAGTGGCCGCTTCCTGCGGTTTTTTAAGGGTAGTCGAGCGCCGGCGCAACGCAGCGGTGAGGTTTTACAGAACGTATCGGTTACTGACTGGGCGGCGGCACACACAAAAACTCCTTCGCCAATGTCAACCACGCCTGCGCCGCAAACGACAATTTGCACTGGCGCCGCCACGCCAGCATCAGCCGCCAGTTCAGGGCCGGCGACTGTATTTCCGCGATGCTGAATTGGTTGGCATCAAGGGTGTCGCAGAACGCCCGGGGCAGCAGGGTGATGCCCACGCCCAGTCGTACCAGGGAGGCGATAAAGTCCCATTGGCTGCTGCGCCCGCTGATACGCGGCTCAAAACCGGCCAGGGCACAGGCGTCGAGTACGAATTGGTTCAGGGTGAAGGTGTCATCGTAAAAGATGAATTCGCAGGCTTGCAGTTCGCTCAGCTCCACCGAGCTGCGTCCCTGCCAGGGCGAATCATGGGGTGCGAGCAGGCACAGTGGCGACTCGAACAAGGGCATGGATTCGAATTCGGACCAGATATCCGCCACGCGCGGAGAGTCGAGGATGGTGCCGAACTCCAGGGTGCCTTGGCGCAGGTCCTGAATGGTGACGTTGCCGCCGCTTTCGAACAGTTTCAGTTCGATCTTCGGGTAGCGGGCGTGATATTCCGCGAAGATCGGTGCCAGTGCGAGGTGAGTCGAGGGCGACAGTCCCATGCGCAGGGCGCCGCGTTCGACTTGCTGCAAGTCTTGCAGCTCCACGGTCATCTCATCGTGCAGTGCGATCATTTCCTTGGCGCGCTTGAGCACAATTTCACCGGCGTCCGTCAGGGTGAAACGTTTTCCCATGCGGTCCAGCAGCCTCAAGCCAAGGCTCGTTTCAAGTTGCTGCACCATTTTGCTGACCGTTGGCTGGGTCAAGTGCAGCTTCACGGCGGCTTTGGTAAAGCTCTGCTGGTCCACGACTTCTACGAAATAACGAAGCGCCCTGATGTCCATTTTGCATTCCAATTTCGCATGGTTTTCATAAGATTAATTCATTATATCTTTAAAAAATGGCTGGATAAGATTTGTTACATCTGTTCCCAGCCAGCGTTCCCGGTGATGCCTTGAGGGCCATGCCAGACGCTTCCATGGCCAGATTTCTCGCAGTGTATGAATCAAAGGCAACGCTATTTCTGGAGAGCAATTGTGCTTAACAAAACGCGTCATTCTTTTTCCGGTTCTGATGAGATGTCTCAGGGAGCGCGCTTCGTTAAGGAGTTGCTGGCGCAGGCGCAGATTGAGGTAAACGGGCCGTCGGCTGCGGATATGCAACTGCACCACAGTGCTACGTTCGACCTGGCCCTGGCCAAAGGCAACCTTGGCCTTGGCGAGGACTACATGGATGGCGGTTGGGACGCCGAGGCGCTGGATGAGTTTTTCTACCGCCTCATGCGGTCCGGGGTGATCGACCAGGCCAACCCGGCCACCTTGTTGTTTCACGCGTTCAGCTCCCGCTGGCTGAACCTGCAAAACAAGAAGCGCGCCTGGCAAGTCGGCGAGGCGCACTACGACCTCGGCAATGACTTCTACGCGCGCATGCTCGACTCGCGTATGACGTACACCTGTGGCTACTGGAAAGATGCCACCACCCTGGAGCAGGCGCAGTTCGCCAAGCTGGACCTGATCTGTAAAAAGCTCGGTCTCAAGCCGGGCATGCGCGTGCTGGATATCGGCTGTGGCTGGGGCAGTTTCATGAGCCATGCGGCCGAGCACTATGGTGTCGAGTGCGTGGGTGTGACCATCTCCAAAGAGCAGGCGGAGTGGGGTCGCGCCAAGTATGCACATCTGCCGATCGAGTTTCGTCTGCAGGACTATCGGGATATCGACGAGCAATTCGACCATATCGCCAGCGTCGGCATGTTTGAGCATGTGGGCCGCAAGAACCATCGGGCGTATATGGAGGTGGCCAACCGCTGCCTGAAGGACGACGGCCTGTTCCTGCTACACACCATTGGCAAGAACCAACGCAACAGCACGCCGGACCCGTGGATCGACAAATACATCTTTCCCAACGGGGATTTGCCCTCGATCGGGCAGATTGGCGACGCCATGGACGGGTTGTTTGTTGCCGAGGATTTGCACAACTTTGGCGCCGACTACGACAAGACGCTGATGGCCTGGTGCGAAAACTTCGAATTGGCGTGGCCGGACTTCGCCGAAACCTTCGGGCGGCGTTTCTACCGGATGTGGCGCTATTACCTGCTGTCGTGTGCAGGGGCGTTTCGCGCGCGGGATATCCAGTTGTGGCAGTGGGTATTGTCGAAGAAGGGCGTTGTCGGCGGGTATCAGCGGGTGAGCTGAGGGTTACAACGGTTTAACGGGGACAGGCGAAACCTGCCCCGGTTGGGCCGGTTTATTCGGCGGCCGGCGTCAATCGCGCTTCCAGCTCCGCCACCTTGGCCTCAAGGCTTTCCAACCGCGCCCGAGTGCGCGCCAACACCACCATCTGGCTATCAAACTCTTCCCGGCTTACCAGGTCCAGCTTGCTGAAACCGCTTTGCAGCAGCGCCTTGAACTGGCTTTCAATTTCATTGCGTGGCAGCGGCGTGTCGCTGCTGAACAGGCGGGAGGCGTGGCCGCTCAGGGCGTCGAGGAGGTCTTTGGGCGCGAGCATGGGAAATCGTCCGGAAAATCTGTTGGCCGGCAGTGTATCACGCAGCGTCTATAGTCTTTTCGCAGGCACAGGCGCACGCTTTTCGCGCATGCGGCCGGGCGGTCACGCACCGTTTTCGTGCGTATCTTCGCAGCAACGGCGCCCGGGAGGTGGGCACAAGCGAACAAAGGACTGATTTCAGTGATTTTTACGGAGCTGGCAAGCTTTCTGCTTAGACGATCATGACCCATGCACTGATGCAGTCGCTGTGACGATGCAGTGCGCCGACGGACCAGCGGTACATGTTTCGTCACCAGTGGTTAGCGAGCGTCGCAATGGAAAATGCCAAGGCGACGAAGCGTTACAAAGCCAGGCACTGCGCTTAGACTTGAGACGGGTTTGTTTTCCTGGGGCAAGTCCACCAATTCGGGAGAGAGTTTTCATGAAGCTAGTCACTGCCATCATCAAGCCGTTCAAGTTGGACGATGTACGCGAGTCACTGTCCGAGATCGGCGTGCAGGGCATTACCGTTACTGAGGTCAAAGGCTTCGGTCGGCAGAAGGGTCACACCGAGCTGTATCGCGGCGCGGAATACGTGGTCGATTTCCTGCCAAAGGTGAAGATTGATGTCGCCATTGACGACAAGGATCTTGACCGGGTTATCGAGGCGATAACCAAGGCCGCCAACACCGGCAAGATCGGTGACGGCAAGATCTTCGTGGTCAATCTGGAACAGGCTATTCGCATCCGTACCGGCGAAACCGATACCGACGCAATCTAAGCCGCCAAACCCCAACGCCCCAGGAGAAAACAATATGACTCTGCGTAAATTCGCAGGGCTCGGAGCCCTGTTGTCCATCGTAATGCCAAGCCTGGCCATGGCGGCAGACGAAGTGGCTGCTCCAGTCCTCAACTCCGGCGACACCGCTTGGATGCTCACATCCACTGCGTTGGTGCTGTTCATGACCATTCCAGGCCTGGCGCTGTTCTACGGCGGCATGGTTCGCTCCAAAAACATTCTTTCCGTGATGATGCAGTGCTTCGCCATCACCGGCTTGATCACCATCCTGTGGTTCGTCTACGGCTACAGCATGGCGTTCGACACCACCGGGATGGAAGCAGGCGTCGTCAACTTCAACTCGTTTGTGGGTGGCTTGTCCAAACTGTTCCTCTCGGGTGTGACCCCGGCCAGCATCACCGGCCCGGCGGCGTTGTTCCCTGAAGCCGTGTTTGTGACCTTCCAGATGACCTTCGCGATCATCACCCCGGCGCTGATCGTCGGTGCGTTCGCTGAGCGTATGAAGTTCTCCGCGATGCTGATCTTCATGGGCGTCTGGTTCACCCTGGTCTACGCACCGATTGCCCACATGGTGTGGGGCGGTCCGGGTTCGTTGCTGGGCGACTGGGGCGTGCTGGACTTCGCAGGCGGCACCGTGGTGCACATCAACGCCGGTGTGGCTGGCCTGGTGGCGTGCATCGTGCTCGGCAAGCGTAAAGGCTTCCCGACTACCCCAATGGCACCGCACAACCTCGGTTACACCCTGGTGGGCGCGGCCATGCTGTGGGTTGGCTGGTTCGGCTTCAACGCAGGCTCCGCTGCTGCGGCCAACGGTACTGCCGGCATGGCGATGCTGGTTACCCAGATCGCTACCGCGGCTGCTGCGCTGGGCTGGATGTTCGCCGAGTGGGTCACTCACGGTAAGCCAAGCGCTCTGGGCATCGCCTCGGGTGTGGTCGCTGGCCTGGTGGCAATCACTCCAGCCGCCGGCACCGTGGGCCCGATGGGCGCCCTGGTGATCGGCCTGGTTGCCGGTGTGATCTGCTTCTTCTGCGCTACCAGCCTCAAGCGCAAGCTGGGCTACGACGACTCCCTGGACGCGTTCGGCGTTCACGGTATCGGCGGTATCGTGGGAGCGATCCTCACGGGTGTGTTCGCAGCCCCTGCACTGGGCGGCTTCGGCACTGTGACTGACGTGGCGGCGCAGGTCTGGATTCAGGCCAAGGGTGTCGGCTTCACCGTCATCTACACCGCCATCGTGACGTTCATCATCCTCAAGGTGCTGGACGTGGTGATGGGCCTGCGGGTGACCGAAGAAGAAGAGGCGGTTGGCCTCGATCTGGCGCAACACAACGAACGCGGCTACAACTTGTAAGTACGCGAAAAAAAGATGCCCGGCTTGCCGGGCATTTTTTTGCCCGGGGTTTGTCTGTGGCTAAAGGTGTATGGGTTTTTTCGCGACTTTGTGATGGTATCCACACCGCACTTTTCGGTGTGCGAATGTCTTACAGGCATGTAGGCGTATTCGGCACTTTGTTTTTTCCCTGAGCGCGCTAGAATGCGCGCCGATAGGCGGAGAACTGTATGTGGCAACAGACCCTGATAACCCTGCGGGCCAAGCCCCGGGGCTTTCATCTGGTGACGGACGAGTTGCTCGCCGGCTTGCCTGAAGTGAAGGCCTGTCGGGTGGGACTGTTGCATTTGTGGCTGCAGCACACCTCGGCCTCGTTGACGGTCAACGAGAATGCCGATCCGGCGGTTCGCCGTGACTTCGAGCGTTTTTTCAATGCGCTGGTGCCGCAAGGCATGGCGGGATATGAACACAACGACGAAGGTCCGGATGATCTGCCGGCGCACTTCAAGGCCAGTCTCCTGGGCTGCCAGCTGAGTTTGCCGGTAAGGGCCGGCCGCTTGGCGATGGGGACCTGGCAAGGTGTTTATCTGGGCGAGCACCGTGATCATGGCGGTGCTCGTAAAGTCCTCGCCACCTTGCACGGTGATGGGGCATAAGCCACTGGTGATCCGGTGGATGTTGATTTTTTTCCGGCGGCCGTCGACAGGCGGCGAAGCTGGGCTATAACTAATCTGCTTTTCGCAAGTCATGAGGTAGAACATGAGCGACGATGATCTGGAAAACGACGACCTCGAAGTAGGCGACGACGACGAAACCGAAGAAGGTCTTGAGGCGGCTGCCGAAGACGTGGCTGACGACGACGGTGGCGACGATGCACCGGTCCCGGCAGCCAAAGGCAAGGCCAAGGCTGCGGTGTCGGTCGACGAACTGCCGAGCGTAGAAGCCAAGAACAAAGAGCGCGATGCGCTGGCCCGTGCGATGGAAGAATTCCTCGCTAAAGGCGGCAAAGTGCAGGAAGTCGAGGCTAACGTGGTGGCTGATCCACCGAAGAAGCCGGATAACAAGTATGGCAGCCGGCCTATCTAAGGTTTGCTGCTTGCTTGCTGAAAAAGCCCGCCGTCGCTGCGGGCTTTTTCATGGGCGCTACAAAATGGTTAGGCCCAACACCCATCTAAGGATGAAGAGTGTGTGTGGCGAGGGAGCTTGCTCCCGTTGAGGCGCGAAGCGGCCCCTGGTTGGGTCGACGCGTTCTTTCAGAAAGGCCGTCGTGGCTGGTTCAGGGGCCGCTTCGCAGCCCAGCGGGAGCAAGCTCCCTCGCCACAAAAGCCCTTCATCATCAGGTTATGCGTTCCAACGGGTCAGGAGCGCTGGCAACTCGGTCAGGCTGCGGATCTCGGCATCCGGCAATTTCTCGGCCTCCCAGGCCTTGCCTGCCGGGTTGAACCACACCGCCCGCAGCCCCGCCTGCTGCGCACCGGCAATGTCATCCCCTGGATGATCACCCACATGCACTGCCGCGCCCGGCGCTACGCCACCGCGCTGCAAGGCTTCCTGAAACAACCGGGCATCCGGCTTGGCAATACCAATGTCTTCAGCCCGGAGTGCAAAGTGGAAGTAGTCCGCCAACCCCACACGTTGCACATCGGCATTACCGTTGGTAATCACCCCCAGCAGATAGTCGCGGCGCAGTGCTTGCAGCATCGGTTCCGCTTCGGGGAATACGGTGAGTTGATGCCGGGCGTGGATGAACGCTTCAAAGCACACATCCGCCATCTGCGCCGCTTCCGGCAGCGGATATCCAGCCTCCTCGAAAGCATATTGCAGCACCTTGTGACGCAACACGCTGATGCGGTATTTGAGCTCCGGATGCCGCTCCAGCACCTGTTGGCGCAAGCTGGCAAACTTCTCCAGGGGCAAGTCGCCCACCTTGGTCGCATGGATCGCCAGCCACTCACGCATCGACGCCTCGGCGCTGATGATGACCGGCACGTTATCCCAGAGCGTATCGTCCAGGTCGAAGGTGATCAGCTTGATGCTCATGAGTCACTGCCCTTAATGCGTTTGGCCCGTGGATGGGCGCTGTCGTACACCGTTGCCAGATGCTGGAAGTCCAGGTGGGTGTAGATCTGGGTGGTCTTGATGTCGGAGTGGCCAAGCAGCTCCTGCACCGCGCGCAGGTCCTGGGACGACTCCAGCAAATGGCTGGCAAAGGAGTGCCTGAGCATGTGCGGGTGCAGGTTTTGCCCCAGCTCGCGCTCGCCGGCGGCCTTGACCCGTACCTGAATGGCCCGGGGCCCGAGGCGTCGGCCTTGCTGGCTGATAAACACGGCGTCATCCGCCGGGTTGGCCAGGGCACGCAGGGGCAGCCACAGCAGCAAGGCTTCGCGGGCCTTTTTGCCCACCGGTAATACGCGAGTCTTGCTGCCTTTGCCGAGCACTTGCACCAGGCCATCTGCCAGGTCCAGTTGATCGAGGTTAAGCCCGGTCAGCTCCGACAGGCGCAGGCCCGAAGAGTAGAACAGCTCGAGGATCGCCTGGTCGCGATGGGCCAGGAAGTCATCTTCCACCGCGCCGTCGAGCAATTGCAGGGCACGGTCGGTGTCGAGGGTCTTGGGCAGGCGGCGTTCACCCTTGGGCGGCGCCAGGCCGTTGGCCGGGTCGTGGTCGCACAGGCCTTCGCGGTTCAGGTAGTGATAAAGGCCGCGCACCGCCGACAGCAGGCGCGCCAGGCTGCGGGAGGATTGGCCTTGCTGATGCAGGCGGGCGATCAGGCTGCGCAGACCCTGGATATCCAGGGCCTTCCAACTGCTGATGTGTTGTTTCTCGCAAAACGCCAGGACCTTGTTCAAGTCCCGCCGGTAGGCTTCCAGGGTATGCGGTGACACCTGGCGCTCGCTGCGCAGGTGAGCGCAGTAGGCGTCCAGTTGTCGTTCCATGGCTAGCGCACCGCGCGCAAGGCGGTGGTGAAGCGCGGCAGGACGCGGCCCAGCACTTCGGCGATGTAGTTCAGGAACAGCGTGCCCACCGAGCTTTTGTAGTGCTGCGGATCGCGGCTGGCGATGGCCAGCACGCCATGCAGCCCTTGATGGCTGAGGGCGACTACGGCGGTTGAGCCGATCTGCTGGCGCTGCTCGGCGCCAAACAGGAAGTCCAGCTCATGCTCGCGCAGGGTGCCGCTGATGGTCTTGCCTTCGGACAGCAAGCCGCCAATGGCAGTCTGGGCATCGCTGCCGCTGACCCAGCGCCCTACCGGCATCGGGTTATCGCTGAACAGGATCAGGCTGACAAAGGGCACCTGGAAGTCCTGGCGCAGGCTGTCTTCGACGGCAATCACCGCTTCTTCCAGGCTGGCGGCGTCCATCAGGGTCAGGACCAGGCGGCGAGTCTTGTCAAACAGGCGGTCGTTGTCACGGGCCACGTCCATCAGCTGCGAGAGCCGATGACGCATCTCGATATTGCGCTCGCGCAGGATCTTCATCTGCCGCTCCACCAGCGACACGGTATCGCCACGCTGGTGGGGAATACGCAGGGCCGGCAACAGCTCTTCGTGTTCGACGAAGAAGTCCGGATTAGCCTCCAGATACGCCGCAACGGCTGCGGCCTCCAGACTTTCGCTTGGGGATGCTTTCGCGGGTACTTGAGGCTTATCAGTCATTAGATTTGCTCACTCATAGACGGACCTGTCCTTCGTAGACGCGGGTGGCCGGGCCGGTCATTTTCACCGGTTGGCCAGGGCCTGCCCATTCGATGGACAGACGTCCGCCGGGCAGGTCGATCAGCAGTGGCGAATCCATCCACCCCTGGCTGATCGCGGCCACGGCAGCGGCGCAGGCGCCGGTACCGCAAGCCTGGGTTTCGCCGGCACCGCGTTCCCAGACGCGCAAGAGCGCACGGGAACGGTCGATGACCTGCAGGAAACCCACGTTAACCCGCGCCGGAAAGCGCGGGTGGTTTTCGATCTTGGGCCCCAGTTCGTGAACCGGTGCGCTGTTGATGTCATCGACCCGCAGCACGGCATGGGGGTTGCCCATGGACACGGCAGCCAGGTTGACGGTCTTGCCGTCCACGTCCACGGCGTAGCTCAGCGCTTGCTCGGTGGCCTGGAACGGAATGTCCGCCGGCACCAGCCGTGGGGCGCCCATGTTGACGCCGATCTGGCCGTCGCTGCGAATATCCAGCTCGATAATGCCGCTTTTGGTCTCGACGCGAATCTGCCGCTTGGCGGTCAGGCGCTTGTCCAGCACAAAACGGGCGAAACAACGGGCACCGTTGCCGCACTGTTCCACTTCGGAGCCGTCGGAGTTGAAGATCCGGTAACGGAAATCCACTTCCGGGTTGCTCGGTGCTTCCACCAGCAACAATTGGTCGAAGCCGACGCCGGTGTGTCGGTCGCCCCACAGCTTGGCGTGCTTGGGCAGGATGTGCGCGTGCTGGCTGACCAGGTCGAGAACCATGAAGTCATTGCCCAGCCCGTGCATCTTGGTAAAACGCAGCAACATGGCCTTACTCCGGCAGCAGGCTTTCGCCAGCAAACAACTCGGCTACCGTCTCGCGGCGACGCACTTCAAACGCTTGATCACCGTCCACCAGCACCTCGGCGGTACGCCCGCGGGTGTTGTAGTTGGAGCTCATGACAAACCCGTAGGCACCGGCCGAATGCACGGCCAGCAGGTCGCCTTCCTCCAGGGCCAACTGACGTTCCTTGGCCAGGAAGTCGCCGGTCTCGCAGATCGGGCCGACCACGTCGTAGCTGCGGCCTTCGCCCGCGCGTGGCTTGACGGCCGTCACATCCATCCAGGCCTGGTACAGCGCCGGGCGAATCAGGTCGTTCATTGCCGCGTCGACGATGGCGAAATCCTTGTGTTCGGTGTGTTTGAGGTACTCGACCTGGGTCAGCAGCACGCCGGCATTGGCGACGACGTAGCGGCCCGGCTCGAACATCAGCGTCAGGTCGCGGCCTTCGGTGCGTTCGCGCACGGCCTTGATGTAGTCGGAAACCAGCGGCGGCTCTTCGTCGCGATAGCGCACGCCCACGCCGCCACCGAGGTCGATGTGGTGCAGGTAGATGCCGCATTCGCCGAGGCGGTCGATCAGCGCCAGCAGGCGGTCGAGAGCGTCGAGGAACGGTGGCAGGCTGGTCAGTTGCGAGCCGATATGGCAGTCGACGCCCAATACTTCCAGGTTTGGCAGTTGGGCGGCGCGGATGTACACGTCCTCGGCGTCGGCAATGGCGATGCCGAACTTGTTCTCTTTGAGACCGGTGGAAATGTACGGATGAGTGCCGGCGTCTACGTCCGGGTTGACCCGCAGGGAGATCGGCGCGCGAACGCCCATCTCGGCGGCCACCACTTGCAGGCGCTCCAGCTCGTCGGTGGACTCGACGTTGAAGCAGTGCACGCCAACTTCCAGGGCGCGGCGCATGTCTTCGCGGCTCTTGCCGACGCCGGAGAACACGATCTTGTCAGCTTTGCCGCCAGCGGCCAGCACACGCTCAAGCTCGCCCCGGGACACAATGTCGAAACCGGCGCCCAGGCGCGCCAGGACATTGAGTACACCCAGGTTGGAGTTGGCTTTTACCGCGTAGCACACGAGGCTCGGCGTGCCTTCCAGTGCGTCGGCAAAGGAGCGGTATTGCGCTTCGATGTGGGCACGGGAGTACACGTAGGTCGGGGTACCAAAGCGCTCGGCAATGGCGGACAGAGCGACACCTTCCGCGAACAGCTCGCCGTCCCGGTAGTTAAAAGCGTCCATGATGTTCCCTTAGAAGGTGTCGTGCTTGTGCGCTTTGGTTTGCGACGATTGCGCCTGTTCATTCGGGTCTTTGCTGTCATCGGGCAGATACAGCGGGCCTTTTTGACCACAGGCACTAACGAGGCAAGCGACCGCGACGAGCGCAGCAAGGGAAGAGATCAGGCGCTTCATGGCGAAATCCTTGAATATGCATTAATTGCGCCCGAGTATACCGACCACCCGCCGGATTGCCTATGTGCCGAAATACCCGTCCGGCGGGGCTTTGCCGAGTTTGTCGCGATTGTGCTCACACCAATCAGGGATAATTCCCGCAGCTGCGGGTAATGAAATCGGTATCCTTTGCAATCATGATGGTGCGTCCGTATTGTGCGGCGCTTGAGCGAGACCAGACACTTTCGAGGTTCCCACAATGAGTTTGACCGAAGCCCGTTTTCACGACCTGGTGGATTCGACCCAGCAAGCGCTGGAGGATATTTTCGACGACAGCGGCCTGGATGTGGACCTGGAGAACTCGGCCGGTGTGCTGACCGTCAAGTTCGAGAGCGGCCAGCAACTGATCTTCAGTCGCCAGGAACCGCTGCGTCAGCTGTGGCTGGCTGCGCGCTCCGGTGGCGTTCACTTCGACTACGACGAAGAAAGCGGCAAATGGCAGTGCGACAAGAGCGAAGAGTTGTTGGGCGAGATGCTCACGCGCCTGACCCATGAATATACCGGCGCCGAGCTGGACTTCGACGAGATCTGATCGTGACGCAGCCCGCACCCGTACGCCCGCCCAAGCCGCTGTTCAGCAATGTCAGCCCGGCGGTGCCGTCACCTTGTATCAGTTTATGTCGGCTGGATGAGCACAAAGTCTGCCTCGGCTGCTTCCGCCATGTGGAAGACATCCGCGAATGGCGCTCCGCCGATGACGCGCGGCGCCGCGTGATCGTCGCCCAGGCCGAACAGCGCAAGGCCTCCGCCTGAGGCTGTCTTGTTTATTTATTGTGCTGTGGTAGTGTCCGGATACACCTCAACTCATCGAGGTCCGTGAGAACCCCGCCTTTTCCTGGCGGGGTTTTGCTTTTTTGTGCAGAAAAAAGGAGTCTGCCTGAATCATGACCGCACCTTCCATCATCCTCACCCGTCTTGACGTGCAGCGTCTTGAGCAACTGATCGACCGTGTCGGCGAGGCGTCGCCGGGCGTTGAAGCCCTGCAACACGAACTCGACCGCGCCGAAGAAGTGGTTGGCCACGATGAAGTGCCTGCAACTGTCGTGACCATGAACTCCAGCGTGCATTGCCGTGAACAAGGCAGTGGCAAGGACTATCACCTGACCCTGGTCTACCCCAAGGACGCGAACGCCGACAAAGGCAAAATCTCGATCCTGGCGCCGGTGGGCAGTGCATTGCTGGGCCTGCAAGTCGGCCAGCACATCGACTGGCCAGCACCGGGTGGCAAGACCCTCAAGCTTGAATTGCTCAGCGTTGAAGGCCAGCCAAAAGACGGTGGCGCCTTTCCTCTCTAAACCTGGTTCAGCGCTTCATTGAGCGCCAGTTCCAGATCAGCCTTGTAGCGCAGGTACAGATTGCTCGGGCTTTGAACATCACCGAGCAGGCCGGACAGGTCCAGATCGGTGATGTAGCAGCGGTAGCGCTCGGTCTCCCGGCGTTGCCCGACGATTTGCTGGGCGACCACCGCAAACAGTTGGTCGCCAAATTCCAGCTCGGAAAACTCCCGTTGATTGCAGTACAAGGTGATCCCCACCTGGCCCGGGGCCGCCTTGCCGATAATCGCCTGCACGTCGTAGAACGGTTTATTGGCCGGGGTTTGCGGCGCTGGGCGCGGTTCGGCCCGGCGTGCGCGGCCGCTGCCTGACGGCAACAGCTGGTAATACAGGATTTGCAC
This sequence comes from Pseudomonas sp. 32A, assembly GCF_052682255.1. Lineage (NCBI taxonomy): Bacteria > Pseudomonadati > Pseudomonadota > Gammaproteobacteria > Pseudomonadales > Pseudomonadaceae > Pseudomonas > Pseudomonas sp. 32A. Next base: position 3,128,102 of record NZ_JBQYLY010000001.1, read on the forward strand.
CGCGCCGAGGGGCTGTTGCGGGTCCAGCGGCAGCAGCGCGTCGCGCCGATAAATAATCGATTGCAGGAAGCGTTGCAGCGGCACCAACAGGCTTTGCTCGTCGTGAAACGGCAGGCGCTGCTGCCAGAGCGCATTGAATTCATCCAGCACGTACAGATCGGCAACCCCTTCGTTGATCCGGTAGAACACCTGCACACAGTCGGGCAGGCCCATGGGCAGCAACAGCGCCAGGTCATGGTCTTCGAGGGCCATGGTGTCCAGGTGCAGCGGGCTGTAGCTGGCCAGTTCTTCGCTGAGGTAGGCGATCAGCGCGTCCTGGGTCGCCAGTGACACATGGTTGGCCTGGCCGGGTGTCAGCTCCATCACGTGGTAGTGCTGCTGCACCTGCACCAGATAGCGGTGGTTTTCCTGACTCAGCATCAGGTTTTGCGCGGTGTCGAAGATTTCTTCCACGCGCTGGGCAATGAATTGTGCGCGGTTGTGGCAGAAGCAACGCACCCGCAATCGCGGCAGATGATTGGCCGGCAACTGGTTCAGGTAATCCCGCAGGCAGTCGAGCAGCGCGTGGGGGCCGTCGTAGCGGCTGACCATCACCTCGTTCCAGCTGTTGAGCGTGACCTGGTCCAGGGTCAGCACCAGGTTTTCCCGTACGCCGGCGTAACTCAGGGAGTCGGTGCGCTCGGTGGTCATCAGGATGTTCAGGTCGCGGTGGTGCTTGAGCGGATCGACGCCGACGTTGATCAGCAGCAGCACTTCCTCGGGCACTGCCGAGCGCAGCAGGCGCTCCTCGTCCACGCTGGTCAAGGGCAGGGCGACGGTTTGTTGCAGGCTGCCCAGCAGGTTGAACAGCTCGAATTCGGTCATGTCACTGCTGCCGGGATGCAAAGCCAGGCGGGTGCTGCTGTCGATCACACCGTTGCGGTGGCACCAGGTGAGCATTTCCAGCAGGTCGCGGCTGCGCTTGATCGGCGCGAAGTGCTCCCATTCCAGAGCCGTCAGGTTGCCGTTGTACAGGCCCCAATGGTGCTGGCCCGGCTCTTTGCGGTTGGGCGAGTGCACCAGGGTCAGGGTGTCTTCGGCCAGGTCCGGGGCAATGCCGGGGTTGATGAACTCAACCTTGCCGGCCTTGCGCTCGAACGCGGCATACAGGCGCCGGCCGAGTACATTGAGGTCGCGCTTGTTGATCAGGCTGACGGTCTGTTCGGTGCGGGCAAACTGGGTCAGGAAGCGATAGCTGTAGTTCAGCTCGTTGACCAGCGCCCGGCGCTCGGAGGCCACCTGGCGGACTTTCCATTGGCTGCGGCTGTCCAGCAGGGCCAGTTGGCGCTGGTCCCAGCCCCATTCACTGGCCAGACGCTCCAGGAGCAAACGTTGCCACCCGGTGCGCTGGCCCGCGCTGAGCTTGCGGTTGACCTTCAGGTACAGGGCGCGCCGCACCAGTTCCAGGCGTTCCGGCTCATTGCGGGCCTTGAGGTATTCCTCGATCCGGCGGTAGACCACGATGTACGGGTCCAACTCGTCCAGGTCCATCTGATTGGCAAACACCGCCCGCTTGAAGCGCAGGCTCAGGCACTGCACCTTCGGGTGTTCGCTGGCGTAGACCTCGGTCAGCAGGAGTTTGAGTACCGACTTGTAGGGCGATTCGATGCCCTTGAACAATTGCCACAGGCCGGCGCCGATAAATTCACCTGGCGGGATGTGAGCCAGATGGCCCAGGTCGAGGGTTTCGTCGGCGCGGATAAAGCGCTTGGAGATCAGCGCGTGGGTGAATTCGGCGTAGCGGGTTTCTTCATACACCGGTACCAGCCACCAGATCGGTGTGCGCCCGGCCAGCCAGATGGCGGTGCGGTAGAACTCGTCCAGCAGCAGGTAATGCTGGCTGGTGCCGCAGTCTTCGGAGCTCAGTTGGGTGTCGCGTTCGCCCTGGATAAACCGTGTCGGCTCGATCAGGAAGAAGTGCGCCTCGGCCCCCATGCTCAGGGCCCAGGTTTCCAGCAACTGGCATTTTTTGCGCAGCTCGGCCAGCTCGTTCTCACTGAGATCGGCGGCGTGGCAGACCCACACGTCCATATCACTTTGATCGGCCTGGGCCAGGGTGCCCAGGCTGCCCATCAGGAACAGGCCATGAATCGGGCGCGGTGGGTTGCCGTGCCGGGGCTTGTAGGAAAACGTGCGGGTCAGGCGCTGGGCTTCTGCCAACACTTGCGCGTCGGGTTCAAAGTTCGACAGGCCCGCCGGAGTACTGCCCGACACATAACCCGGGAGCAGCGGATGATTGACGTGAAAGAACAGCGGCAGCAGCGTCAGGACGCTTTGCTGGCGCGGCGTCAGCCCTTCGACGGCGCGCGCCATGCGGCCCTCGTTCAGGGCCAGAAACCGCGCGCGCAACTGGGTCAGCACCTTGCGGTCGATGCCTTCGTCCAGGTCGGGGCGGATTTCGTGGGTGCGGGTCATGTCGAACTCGGTGGCTCGCAGGGCCCGACGTGGGCGGCCGTGTGGGAGTTTACAGCCAGTAGCGTAGGAGGTTTAGCGGGATTTTGTTTTTGGCGCCAAAATTTTATCCCGGGCGCAGGAATGCCCGCGGAATCCGTGAAAAGAGGATCCCGTGGGCGATACGAGGTGTCAGGCGGCTTCTTTGCTGGTCGTCAGAATAGTCAGCAGGCTTTGTGCGTGTTCGGCAGCATCCCGGCCAAGGCTGGTGAGGTAGCCACCATCTGGCTGGTCGATCAGGTCTTTTTCAAACAGGCGCCGGGCAGCGGCAATGGCAGTGGGAGCGGCGGTCTGATGAACTTTCAGACCTTCCTGGGAGCTGCCCAGGTTGAAGAGTGCAAGGATTTCCAGTTCGGCAACCAACTCAGGGGTATACGACATAAGGACTCCAGACTTTCTAGGAATTTTTAGACGTTAGCAGCCATAAGGTGAACGCACTTTGGCGAGCTGTCCAGTCGGAACTCATGCCGTGTTGATGTGGGGCAGGATTGTGGCCAGCAAGCGCTTGCTGGCCAGCGCGGTGTCGGGCTTATTGCTTCTCGGGCGGCAGCTCTGGCAGGGCGCGCAAGGCAGTTTCATACCATTCGGTATTGAAGGCACGGTCTTCTTCGAGCAGGGCGTCGATCTCGATGGCAAGTACGTGGGCCATCATTTGCAGGATGTCTTCGCGCTCGTAGCCCACCAGGGTCAGCTTGTTGAACGTGGCCTTGGCGGCGGGCGGGTTGTCGCTTTCGATCTGGTTTTCGATCGCTTCAATCAAGGTGGTCTCGGCGAACTCTTCTTCGTCGTTGTCGATATCGGTTGGCTCGCTCATGGCAGGCTCCTGGAGGAAAGGGCGCCAGTCTACCCCCATTCACTCGGCTGATGCTGCTGGTCAGGCGTGGCATCCCGTTCTATAACCACTGCTGCCAACCCCGTACACGGCCTGGAGGCTTAGTGATGCTCAAGCTTTATGGATTTTCGGTCAGCAACTACTACAACATGGTGAAACTGGCACTGCTGGAGAAAGGGCTGCCCTTCGAAGAGGTGCCGTTCTACGCAGGCCAGACCCCTGAAGCCTTGGCCGTGAGCCCCCGGGGCAAGGTGCCGGTGCTGGGTGTCGAGCAAGGCTTTATCAACGAAACCAGCGTGATCCTCGAATACATCGAACAGACCCAAGGCGGGCCATCGCTGCTGCCGAGCGATCCGTTCCAGCGCGCCCGGGTGCTGGCGTTGTGCAGGGAAATCGAGCTGTACATCGAGCTGCCGGCCCGGGCGTGTTTTGCCGAGGCGTTTTTCGGGATGCCGGTGCCGGAGGCGATCAAGGAAAAATCCAGGACTGAGTTACTGCTGGGGATCGCATCGCTGGGGCGGCACGGGAAGTTCGCGCCGTACGTGGCGGGAGACAGCTTCACGATTGCGGATTTGTATTTTGTGTACAGCGTGGACCTGGCCTGTGCCGTGGCCGGAAAGTTGTTCGGGCTGGATCTGTTGGCTGAGTTGCCGAAGGCCAAGGCGTTGCTGGAACGCTTGCAGGCGTTGCCGAATGCCCGGCGGGTGGCGGCGGACAAGGAAGCGGCAATGCCGGCGTTTATGGCGATGGTTGCTGCCAAGAAATAAAGACTGCTTTTGTGGCGAGGGAGCTTGCTCCCGTGGGACTGCTGCGCAGTCCAACGGGAGCAAGCTCCCTCGCCACAGGTTCAGTGTTCGCCCTTGTTTGCCGGGGTACTTACCTTTGGGTTAGCGGCTGGCGAGCAATGCCTGGCCGCGAACCACGGCAGCCTTCACCTGCGCCGGTGCAGTCCCGCCGATATGGTTACGGGCATTCACCGAGCCTTCCAGGGTCAGCACCGCAAACACGTCCTGCTCGATCTGATCGCTGAACTGGCGCAGTTCTTCCAGGCTCATTTCCGCCAGGTCCTTGCCGGTGTCCACGCCGTATTTCACGGCATGCCCAACGATTTCGTGGCAGTCGCGGAACGGCAGGCCGCGACGCACCAGGTAGTCGGCCAGGTCGGTGGCGGTGGAGAAACCACGCAGGGCCGCTTCACGCATGATGGCGTGCTTGGGCTTGATCGCCGGGATCATGTCGGCAAAGGCCCGCAGCGAGTCGCGCAGGGTATCGGCGGCGTCGAACAGCGGCTCCTTGTCTTCCTGGTTGTCCTTGTTGTAAGCCAGCGGCTGGCCTTTCATCAGGGTCAACAGGCCCATCAGCGCGCCGAATACACGGCCGCTTTTGCCGCGTACCAGCTCCGGCACATCGGGGTTTTTCTTTTGCGGCATGATCGAGCTGCCGGTGCAGAAGCGGTCCGGCAGGTCGATGAACTGGAATTGCGCACTGGTCCACAGCACCAGCTCTTCGGAGAAACGCGACAAGTGCATCATCGCGATGCTGGCCGCGGCGCAGAATTCGATGGCGAAGTCACGGTCCGACACGCCGTCCAGGGAGTTGCCGCCCACGGCGTCGAAACCCAGCAACTGCGCGGTGTATTCGCGGTCGATCGGGTAGGTGGTGCCGGCCAATGCGGCGCTGCCCAGAGGCATGCGGTTGGCACGCTTGCGGCAGTCCACCAGGCGCTCGTAGTCGCGGCTGAGCATTTCGAACCAGGCCAGCAGGTGGTGGCCGAAGGTCACAGGCTGGGCGGTTTGCAGGTGGGTGAAGCCGGGCATGATGGTGCCGGACTCACGCTCTGCCTGCTCCAGCAGGCCTTTTTGCAGGCGGGTGATTTCGGCCAGGATCAGGTCGATCTCGTCTCGCAACCACAGGCGGATATCGGTGGCCACCTGGTCGTTACGGCTGCGACCTGTGTGCAGTTTCTTGCCCGTCACGCCGATGCGGTCGGTGAGACGGGCCTCGATGTTCATGTGCACGTCTTCCAGGTCGACGCGCCAGTCGAAAGTACCGGCTTCGATCTCACCACGGATGGTGGTCAGGCCGTCGATGATGCTGTCGCGCTCGGCATCGGTCAGTACGCCGACCTTGGCCAGCATCGTGGCGTGGGCGATCGAGCCCATGATGTCGTGGCGGTAGAGGCGCTGGTCGAAGGTGACGGAGGCGGTGAAGCGCGCGACGAAGGCGTCGACGGGTTCACTGAAGCGGCCGCCCCAGGACTGGTTGGTCTTGTCGGTGCTCATGGATTCGCTCGTGATCTGCTGGAAAGAGGGCATGAAAGTGTGGCGCCGATAATAACAGGGTTGCCCCCGGAGGCGAGGATGCGGGGGCGCGGCATTTTTATTTGTTTCCAAGATGGCTAAGTGCCTTGCCGCCGGACTCGCGCAGGACGAGACTGGAGCCATGACCGAACGGGGGTTTAAAACTTGCGGTCTTGAGTAAACAAAGCGTGTTTATTGAAACGATATTTGACGATTGAGCAATATCGTCTTCGCGAGCGTCTACAGTTGCACTGATAGAGCGTCGCGCTGACAGAAGGTGCACTGCACCAATGCCAGGCGATGAGGTCGAACTCCAGGCTATCCATTAGAGAGGGGGTGTTCGTATTGTGTATCAGCAAACCCTACGACGATGCCCAAAGGCAGAAGGCTTTGGGCGCGATTGAACAGGTCCGGGTAAATATTGGTGCCACTCTCGGGGCACTTTTTGCCGCTCGCGCTAGTCTTAGCGTGGATCGCCGTGACGGAAGTCACCGCACCTGTCTACGCTATCCTTGTGCGAGACTCACGCAGGAATCCAGCGCAATATGAATGTCCTGATCGTTGATGACGAACCCCAAGCCCGCGAGCGACTGAGCCGTTTGGTCAGTGAACTCGAGGGTTACAGTGTCCTTGAGCCGAGCGCCACCAGTGGCGAAGAAGCCTTGGCCCTTATTGACAGCCTCAAGCCGGACGTCGTGTTACTCGACATCCGCATGCCGGGCCTTGATGGCTTGCAGGTAGCTGCCCGCCTGAGCGAGCGAGAGTCGCCGCCTTCGGTGGTGCTGTGCGCCTCCCAGGATGAGTTCTCTTCCGAGGCTCTGGATGCCAGTGGCGCCAGTTTCCTGGTCAAGCCGATCAACGCCGATGCATTGCTCCGCGCCTTGAAAAAGGCCGAGCGTCCCAATCGCGTCCAGCTCGCTGCCTTGACCCAGCCCGCAGCCCAGGGCGGCAACGGGCCGCGCAGTCATATCAGCGCCCGCACCCGCAAGGGCATCGAACTGATTCCCCTGGATCAGGTGGTCTATTTCATCGCCGATCACAAGTACGTGACCTTGCGTCACGAGGCCGGTGAAGTGCTGCTCGATGAGCCACTCAAGGCGCTGGAAGATGAATTTGGCGACCGCTTTGTGCGTATCCACCGCAACGCGCTGGTGGCACGGGAGCGCATCGAGCGCTTGCAGCGCACGCCGCTTGGGCATTTTCAGCTGTTCCTGAAAGGCCTCAATGGTGACGCCTTGATCGTCAGCCGGCGCCATGTCGCCGGTGTGCGCAAGATGATGCAGCAGCTTTAGCCCAAGGGCTGACGCAAGCTTCACTGCCCATATCCCGGTGCGACGCGGCCAGGGAGGCCCCGCACTTGCTGATTCAAATCAAAGCGCATTTGCCTGAGCTGTTATTATCTGCCGTATCTATTCAGTACGGATTGATCCATGTCCTCTCGCGAAATCCGCATCGCCACCCGTAAAAGCGCCCTGGCCTTATGGCAGGCCGAATACGTCAAAGCACGCCTTGAGCAGGCTCATCCTGGCCTGAAGGTGTCCCTGGTGCCCATGGTCAGTCGCGGCGACAAGCTGCTTGATTCGCCATTGTCGAAAATCGGCGGCAAGGGCCTGTTCGTCAAGGAGCTGGAAACCGCTCTGCTGGAGAACGAAGCCGACATCGCCGTGCATTCTATGAAAGATGTGCCCATGGACTTCCCCGAAGGCCTGGGCCTTTTTTGCATCTGCGAGCGCGAAGACCCGCGCGATGCTTTCGTTTCCAATACCTACGCCTCTCTTGATGAACTGCCGCTGGGCAGTGTCGTCGGCACCTCCAGCCTGCGTCGCCAGGCACAGTTGCTGACCCGCCGCCCAGACCTGCAAATCCGCTTTCTGCGGGGCAACGTCAATACCCGCCTGGCCAAGCTCGACGCCGGTGAATATGACGCGATCATCCTCGCGGCAGCCGGCCTGATCCGCCTGGGTTTTGAAGACCGCATCACCTCGGCCATCAGCGTCGAAGACAGCTTGCCGGCTGGCGGACAGGGCGCCGTGGGTATCGAGTGCCGCACCGCCGACAGCGAAATTCATGCGCTGCTCAAGCCGCTGGACCACCAGGACACTGAAATTCGCGTCACCGCCGAACGCGCTCTGAACAAGCACCTCAACGGTGGCTGCCAGGTGCCGATCGCCTGCTACGCGGTGCTTGAAGGTGAGAACCTCTGGCTGCGTGGGCTGGTGGGCGATCCGAGTGGTGGGTTGCTGCTCACCGCAGACATCCGCGGGCCACAAAGCGAAGCGACCAGCCTGGGGATCAAAGTCGCCGAGGAACTGCTGGAGAAAGGCGCCGGTGCCATTCTGCAAGCGGTCTACGGCGAGGCAGGTCCGCAGTGACGCAATGGCGTGTGCTGCTGACGCGGCCTGCCGAGGAGTCGGCGGCCCTGGCGGCGACGTTGTCTGAGGAAGGTATCTTCAGCAGCAGCCTGCCGTTGCTGGAGATCGAAGCGTTGCCCGTCACGCCTGAGCAACACGCAATCTTTCGCGAGCTGGACCGTTATTGTGCGGTGATCGTGGTGAGCAAGCCGGCGGCGCGCCTGGGTTTGCAGTTGTTGGCTCAACACTGGCCACAGCCACCGGCATTGCCGTGGTTCAGCGTCGGTGCTGCTACGGCGCAGGTGCTGGCTGACCACGGCGTTGATGTCAGCTACCCCAAGGAAGGCGACGACAGTGAAGCCTTGCTTGAACTGGTCGCCTTGCGCGAGGCTATCGCTCGGCCTGGGGCCCGGGTGCTGATCCTGCGGGGCGAGGGCGGGCGCGAGTTGCTCGCTGAGCGTTTGCGCGAGCAAGGTGCTAGTGTCGACTATCTGGAGTTGTACCGCCGTTTCCTGCCGGATTACGACGGTGCAACCCTGATCCAACGCATAAACGTGGAACGCTTGAACGGCGTGGTGGTCAGCAGTGGGCAGGGTTTTTTACACCTGCAAGCCCTGGCCGGCACAGATTGGCCCCTGGTGGCACAACTGCCGTTGTTTGTGCCCAGCCCGCGAGTCGCCGAGATGGCGCGTGCCGCTGGCGCGCAAAAAGTTGTGGATTGTCGTGGCGCCAGTGCTGCGGCTTTGTTAGTGGCGTTACGGAGTTTCTCCGTTCCCACTCTCTAATACGCAAAGGATGGATACGTGAGCGAAACAGCCTTGCCTAAAGATGAAGCTCAGCCCGCGCTTGATGCGCCCGTTGAGACACCGGTCACCACCGCCCCGCGCCGTGGCAACGGCCTGGCTATCGTGGCCTTGTTACTTGGCGCAGCCGGTGTTGCCGCCGGCGGCTGGGGGATCTGGCAGGTCCGCGCACTGCAGGCGAGCAGCCAGCAACAGCTGGGCCAAGTGCAAACCCTGGACGACCAATCCCAGAGCCTCAAACAGAGCCAACAGCAGCTGTCGGCACGCCTGGGGCAGTTGCCCGGCGCTGAGGAACTGGAAGAGCGCCGCCGGCTGGTGGCGCAATTGCAGGGCGACCAGCAGCGCTTGAGCCAACGCCTGGAAACCGTGCTGGGCGCCAGCCGCCAGGACTGGCGCCTGGCCGAGGCCGAACACCTGATCCGCCTGGCCAGCCTGCGTCTTTCCGCCTTGCAGGACATCAACAGTGCCCAGGCGCTGGTTCAGGGCGCTGACGAAATCCTCCGCGAACAAAGTGACCCGGGCTCTTACGCCGCTCGTGAGCAGTTGGCCAAGAGCCTCGCCGCGTTGCGCAATATCGAACAGCCGGACCGTACCGGGCTGTACCTGCAACTGGCAGCATTGCGCGATCAGGTCGTGCAACTGGCGGCCATTGCTCCTGAGTACCAACTCCCGGAAGCCGCCAATGGGGGCCGTCCGACCACCGATACGGACAGCCGCTGGAGCCAGTGGTGGGAGCAGATTTCGCGGTATTTCCGCATCGACTTCAACCCCGATGACAACATTCGTCCGCTGCTGGCAGGGCAAGGTCTGAATCAGGTGCGTCTGGCCCTGAGCCTGGCGCTGGAGCAAGCGCAATGGGCGGCGCTCAACGGCGAGCCGGCGGTGTACAGCCGCTCCCTGGGCGAGGCCCGCAGCGTGTTGCAGGACAACTTCAATCAAGACAACCCGCAAAGCAAAGCCATGCTGGCGCGTATTGCCGAGCTCGAGCCCAAGGCCGTCTCGGTGGTAACGCCTGACCTGGCCGCGAGCCTGGCTGCCGTGCAGGCTTACCTTGACCGTCGCCACCTGTCTGCCGAAGAAGCCAAAGCTTCCGCTGGCAAGCCGGCGACCCAGGAGTAAAGCCGATGAAGCGCTTCTATGTGATTCTGGTGCTGGCGATTGCGATCGCCCTGGCACTGGCCGTGGGCATTTCGAAACACACCGGTTACGTGCTGATTACCTATCCCCATGTGCTGCATTACGAGTCCGGGCTGTGGTCGACGCTGGTGGCGCTGTTTGCCATCGGCCTGGCGATCTATCTGGTCCGGGTGCTGCTTAGCCTGGTGCTGACTTCGGGTGGTGTGGTCAACCCGTGGTCGCGGCGCAATCGCAGCCGTCGGGTGCAGGTCGCCATTGAACAGGGCCAGATGGACCTTGCCGAAGGGCGTTGGGCCAGTGCCGAGCGTCACTTGCACCGAGCGGCCGAAGCGGAACGCCAGCCATTGCTCTACTACCTCGGCGCCGCCCGCGCGGCTAACGAGCAGGGGCGTTACGAGGAAGCGGACGGCCTGCTGGAGCGCGCGCTTGAGCGCCAGCCCCAGGCTGAACTGGCGGTGGCCTTGAGTCATGCGCAGTTGCAGATGGACCGTGGCGACACTGATGGCGCCCTGGTCACCTTGCAGGCCATGCATGAGCGTCATCCGCATAACGTCCAGGTATTGCGTCAATTGCAGCGGCTGTATCAACAGCGTGGTGATTGGTCTTCGGTAATCCGGCTGCTGCCGGAGCTGCGCAAAGACAAAGCGCTGCCGCCTGCCGAGCTGGCTGACCTGGAACGTCGCGCCTGGGGCGAGAACCTGACCCTGGCTGCCCAGCGCGAAGAGCAGGGCGAGGCCGGCCAGCAGTCCCTTGAGCGGGCCTGGCAACAACTGACCTCGGCCCAGCGCCAGGAGCCGCAACTGGTGCTGGCTTACGCCGAACAACTGCGCCAATTGGGCGCGGATGCCAAGGCTGAAGAAGTGCTGCGCGGCGCGCTCAAGCGCGAGTACGACAGCCATCTGATCAGGCTCTACGGCCTGCTGCGTGGCAGCGATCCGGCGAAGCAACTGAAGTTTGCCGAAGGCTGGCTCAAGGATCATCCAGGCGATGCCAGCCTGTTGCTGACCCTGGGACGCCTGTGCCTGCAAAACAGCCTGTGGGGCAAGGCTCGGGACTACCTGGAAAGCAGCCTGCAGGCGCAGCGCAACCCTGAAGCCTGTGCCGAACTGGCACGCCTGCTGGCGCAGTTGGGCGACACCGAGCGCAGCAACCAGTTGTTTCAGGAAGGCCTGGGCCTGCTGGACAAGCGTCTGCTGGCGTCACCGCTGCCGGTGCCGGCAAGGGTTTGACGTAGGAAACAGTGTAAGGGTTGCCTCAGGATTTTCTGGTGGCTAACCCTTCAATAGCGCGCTATAGCTGTAGTCAATATGGCTTGTAGTAAACTCCTACGCAGATGCGCGTTTAATCACTCGCCTTCTGACGGGATATCCCTACGCTCTCGCGGAATCGTCTGCTCCGACGCGTATTGAAAGGGGTAAGGCCTTTCCTCTACCGTAACTACCTATCTCTTGCGTTGCGGATAAACAATGTCTTTGGCCCCCTCACGCTCCCTGTTCCTCCTGGCGTTCCTGGCTGGTGCGCTGACGCTGGGCGCGTCCTTTTACCTGGAATATGCCGCGCTTTTGCGGCCGTGTTTCCTGTGTCAGGTGCAACGAATTCTTGTAGCTGCCTTCACGCTGATCAACCTGGTGGCGGCGATTCATGGGCCCAAGCGGTCCGGGATCTACCTGTATTGGGCGTCCAGCATGGGCTGTGCAGTGTTGGGCGCCATCACCGCCGTACGCCAGGTGCTGCTGCAAAATACGCCGCCGGAACAGCTGCCGGCCTGTTGGCCAGGCCTTCAATCCATGATTGAAAACCTGTCGCTACGGGAGGCGTTGGCGCTGATCTTCAAGGGCACCGTCGACTGCGTGGAAATCAACTGGACGCTGTTCGACTTGAGTATTCCCGAGTGGAGCCTGCTGTTCTTCGTGGCCATGCTGATCCTTGGCGTAGCGCAGTTCTCGCGGCTGCTGTTGAGCCAGCGGTTTGGCCTTGCGCGGCACTGACAGGTGCCCGCAGGTTGTAGGAATGGATTAAACACTTGTATGAACTTTCTCTCCTGCGTACCTTGATGCCATAGTCATGCGGGCATAATCTGGCTCGCACGCGTCATTGAAACAGACTGTTCGATGCACCTTTGCCCGGTTGCCGCTTTAACCTTGAAGTGTTGCGCGGGCAGTGTGCGGCGCCCCTATAGGGAAGAGAGATCATCATGCTGGAAAGTTGTCAGAATGCTCAGGAACGCTGGGGTGGGGTGCACAAACTGATCGATGTTTGGTTGAAGGCGCGTCACGAACTGGTTCGGGCCTTTGATGCTCTCGGTGCCAAGCCCGAAGCGCTAAGCGAGAATCGCAAGCCGTTGCAGGAATTCTGTGGGGTATTGGTGGATTACCTCTCGGCGGGGCACTTCGGTGTCTACGAGCAATTGACCATAGAGGCCGAGGCTTTCGACGATCAACGTGGCCTCGATTTGGCGAAGACGATTTACCCGCGCATCGATGTCATCACCGAGAAGCTGCTGGCGTTCAACGACCTGTGTGACGCAGGCAAATGCGTTGCCGAAAAATTCAAAGAGCTGGGCGGTTTGCTTCACGAGCGTTTCGAGTTGGAAGATTGCCTGATCGAAGTGCTGCACAACGCTCACAAGGAAGAGTTGACGGCTAAAGCCTGACTCGCCGCAACACAAAAAAACGGTGCGCATTGCGCACCGTTTTTCGTTTGGGCTCAGGCTCCCGCGCCAAGCAATTCGATCTCGAATACCAGCGGCGTATAAGGTGGGATCAACTCGCCCGCACCATCAGCGCCATAGGCTTGGTCGGATGGGATCACCAGCCGCCATTTCGCGCCTACCGGCATCTGCTGCAATGCGCTGCGCCAGCCGCTGATCACACTGTCCAGGCGAAACCACTGGGGTTGTGTGCTCTTGTCGAAGACCGTCCCGTCGGGTAACCGCCCAACATAATTCACTTGCACGCGATCATCGGCCGCCGGCTTTTTCCCGCTGCCAGGGGTCAGTTCGGTCAACAGGATGCCGTCTGCCAATTCGCGCACGCCACTTTTGGATTTCTCACTGGCTAAAAATTGCTGTTCGGCAGCGAGTGCCTTTTCACTTTGTGGCGCTCGATTGTCCGGCGCATTTTGCGCTTCGTGCTGGGCAAGGATCTGTTCGATGCGCGTGTCGTCCAGGGCCAGTGGCTTACCTTGATAGGCCTGTTTGAGTCCGTCGATCAGTGCCTCGATTTGCAGGCCCGGCATCTCCTGGCGCAGACGCTCACCCAGGCTTGCGCCCAGGCTGTAGGCCAGGTCGTGGTCATCTTTGGACGGCAATTTCTCACTCGCATTGGCCACTGAAAGCGCCACGCTCAACACTAAAAAAAGGTAACGCGACATGGGCGTTCTCCAGCCGAAAGTGCGATGGATTATGCCAGTGTGAATGCTTAAAAAGTGGCGTGGATTTTCGTTATATCAATAAGAATTTTCGTGCGGTGCAACGCAAGCCAATCGATACTGTCAACATGCCCTAGCGGCGGTAAGAGCAGAGGGCTAGTATGAGCCGCACCCACGTCAGCCAGGAGGTAAACCATGTCGGCCAAACAGAAGCCTGTAAATACCCCGTTGCATTTGCTCCAACAACTTTCGGGCAGCCTGCTCGAACATTTGGAAAGCGCTTGTTCACAAGCCTTGGCTGATGCAGAGAAGTTGCTCGCCAAGCTTGAAAAACAACGCGGCAAAGCTCAGGAAAAATTGCACAAATCCCGTACCAAACTGCAAGGCGCAGCGACCGCTGGCAAAGCCAAGGCACAAGCCAAAGCCAAGGACGCCGTCAAAGAACTTGAGGACTTGCTCGACGCCCTCAAGGATCGTCAATCCGAAACCCGCACCTACATTTCCCAACTCAAGCGTGATGCTTCCGAGAGCCTGAAACTGGCTCAGGGTGTTGGTCGTGTGAAGGAAGCTGTAGGCAAAGTGCTGAGCACTCGTGCTCCGGCTAAAGCCGTTGCAGCCAGCGCAGCGAAGAAGCCAGCCAGCAAAGCAGTCGCCGCCAAGGCACCTGCGAAAGCTGCGGCCAAGCCTGCGGCAAAAGCACCGGCTAAATCGGCTGCCAAGCCAGCTGCTAAAACCGCTGCTGCAAAACCAGTCGCCAAGCCAGCCGCTAAAACTGCTGCTGCAAAACCAGCCGCCAAGCCAGCCGCTAAAACCGCTGCTGCAAAACCAGCTGCCAAGCCAGCCGCTAAAACTGCTGCTGCGAAACCAGCCGCCAAGCCAGCCGCTAAAACCGCTGCTGCAAAACCAGTTGCCAAGCCTGCTGCTAAAACTGCTGCTGCAAAACCAGTTGCCAAGCCTGCTGCTAAAACTGCTGCTGCAAAATCAGCTGTCAAGCCAGCCGCTAAAACTGCTGCTGCAAAACCAGTTGCCAAGCCAGCCGCTAAGCCTGCTGCTGCGAAACCAGCTGCCAAGCCAGCCGCTAAACCTGCTGCTGCGAAACCAGCCACGAAGCCAGCTGCTAAAACTGCTGCTGCGAAACCAGCTGCCAAGCCAGCCGCTAAGCCTGCTGCTGCGAAACCAGCTGCCAAGCCAGCCGCTAAACCTGCTGCTGCGAAACCAGCTGCCAAGCCGGCCGCTAAGCCTGCTGCTGCGAAACCAGCCGCCAAGCCAGCCGCAAAACCAGCAGCCGCCAAGCCTGCACCGGCCAAGCCAGCTACCCCAGCTGCAAAGCCAGCAACACCGGCCGCACCGGCTGCCAGCACCGCAGCGCCAACCGCTCCGGCCAGCAGCACGCCTGCACCGGCAGCGCCAAGCGTCACCCCAACCAGCGCTTCCTAAGTGTTGGTGACTGCGGCGCGCAGCTGATGCAGCGCGTCGTGGTCAAGGTTGGCGGTTTCGGCCGCCAGTCCTTCAAGCCACGCTTGAGCTCCCGCCTCGGCCATCGGCCAAACCTGCGCAACGCCTTCCAGACGCGATAGCAGAAGCTGCTCAGCTTCCAGCTCCAGGGCCTTGACCCGCTCCCGTAACGCTCCCAGCTCAGCATCGTGCTGCGCCAGGGCCCGCCATTGCGTGCGCACTTGCCGCAGCGGCCCGACCACCTCCGCCTGCCACGGCTCAGCGACTTGCCGCAGTGCCTGCAAACGCGACGTTTCCGGCGCCACGCCACGCTGCTCCAGCCACAACCCGCACAACATCAGGCACACATCAGCCCCTTGCGCCTGCAAGCGCAGGCACGCGTCCTCGACGCCCGGGCGGGCGTAAGTCGAGAGGGCAAAGCTCCACAGGTCAGCGCACATATTCACACCCAAGCCAGCGGCCAACGAAGCTGGTAGACTCCGCCGCCATTATGATCCGACTTCAAAGCCTAACATTACAGCGTGGCCCGCAACGTCTTCTCGAAGACGCCGAGCTGACCCTGCACGCCGGTCACAAAGCCGGCCTGATCGGTGCCAACGGCGCCGGCAAATCCACGTTGTTTGCCTTGCTGCTGGGTGAGCTGACGCCTGATTCCGGGGACTGTCTGCTGCCGGCCGACTGGCGCAGCGCCCATATGCGCCAGGAGATCGACACCCTCGACCGCATTGCGATCGACTACGTGCTCGATGGCGACCTGCGCCTGCGCCAGGTGCAACACGACCTCGCCGAGGCCGAGAAAGCCCAGGACGGCGCCGCACAGGCCCGCCTGCACTCGGAACTGGACAGCGCCGACGGCTACACCGCCGACGCCCGCGCCCGCAAGATGCTTGCCGGCCTTGGCTTTACCAATGAACAGATGGATCGCCCGGTCGCCGACTTCTCCGGCGGCTGGCGCATGCGCCTGAACCTGGCCCAGGCGCTGATGTGCCCCTCGGACCTGTTGCTGCTCGATGAACCGACCAACCACTTGGACCTCGATGCGATCCTGTGGCTGGAAGACTTCCTGAAAAGCTACCCGGGCACCTTGCTGCTGATTTCCCACGACCGGGATTTCCTCGACGCCGTGGTCGACAACATCGCCCACGTCGACCAGAAGAAAATCACCCTGTACCGCGGTGGCTACAGCGCCTTTGAGCGCGCCCGTGCCGAACGCCTGGCCCAGCAACAGCAAGCCTACGAGAAGCAGCAGGCGCAACGTGCGCACATGGAAAGCTACATCGCCCGGTTCAAGGCCCAGGCCACCAAGGCCCGTCAGGCCCAGAGCCGGATCAAGGCCCTGGAGCGCATGGAAGAACTGTCGGCGGCCCACGTCGATTCACCGTTCGACTTTGTGTTCCGCGAGTCGGTGAAAATCTCCAGCCCGTTGCTGGACTTGTCCGACGCCCGCCTGGGTTATGGCGACAAGACCATCCTTGAGAAGGTCAAGTTGCAGCTCACCCCTGGCGCGCGGATCGGCCTGCTCGGCCCCAACGGTGCGGGCAAGTCGACGCTGATCAAAAACCTCTCGGGCGAATTGCAGCCTTTGGCCGGCCGCCTGGTGCGCGGTGAGAACCTGGTGGTGGGCTATTTCGCCCAGCACCAGTTGGACTCCCTCGACGCCAAGGCCAGCCCGCTGCTGCACTTGCAGCGCCTGGCGCCGACCGAACGCGAACAGACTCTGCGAGACTTCCTCGGTGGTTTCGACTTCCGTGGTGCGCGCATTGACGAGCCGGTGTTGAATTTCTCCGGCGGCGAAAAAGCCCGCCTGGCCCTGGCGTTGATCGCCTGGGACCGGCCAAACCTGCTGCTGCTCGACGAACCGACCAACCACCTCGACCTGGAAATGCGCCTGGCGCTGACCATGGCCCTGCAGGAATTCAGCGGCGCGGTGTTGGTGGTGTCTCACGATCGGCACCTGCTCAAGAGCACCACCGATAACTTCCTGCTGGTGGCTGACGGCAAGGTCGAGGAATTCGACGGCGACCTGGAAGACTACGCGCGCTGGCTGTCGGACTACCGCCTGCGCAACGCGCCGGTCAGCAACACGCCGGTCAACCCGGACAAGACCGACAAGAAGGCCCAGCGCCAGGCCGCTGCTGCATTGCGTCAGCAGTTGGCACCGCACAAGCGTGAAGCCGACAAGCTGGAAGCCGAGTTGGGCAAGATCCACGAGAAGCTGGCGAAGATCGAAACCAGCCTCGGTGACAGCGCCATCTACGAGCCGGCCCGCAAGGATGAATTGCGCGACCTGCTGGCCGAACAGGCCAAGCTCAAGGTGCGTGAGGCACAGTTGGAGGAGACCTGGATGGAAGCCCTCGAACTGCTGGAATCCTTGCAAGCGGAGCTGGAGGCGCTGTCCTGATGGAGGCGCTGCAACTGCCCCTGCCGGCCCAGTGGATCGCGCCGATCTGGGTGGCCGTACAGATTCTGCTGATCCTGCTGGCCGGCTATCTCGCCCAGCGTTTCGTCGCCAAATGCCTGAACCGCCTGGGGGAACGTTATCCGTTCCCGCCGCAGTTGCTGATGCCCCTGCGCGGCGGCCTGCGCTGGCTGATCATGGGCAGTGCGCTGATCTTTGTGCTGGAGCGCCTGGGCGTGTCCGCCACGGTGCTGTGGACGGCGTTGTCGGGCTTTGTGGCGGTGGCCGCGGTGGCGTTCTTCGCCATGTGGTCGGTGTTGTCGAACCTGCTGTGCGCCATTCTGATCTTCACCGTCGGGCCGTTCCGTCTTGGTGACGTGGTCGAACTGGTGGACACCGTCGACAAACCCGGTGTCAAAGGCCGGGTGGTGGCGATCAACCTGCTCTATACCACGCTGATCGAAGTGGAAGAGGCCGGTACCGGCAGTGTCATGGTGCAAGTGCCCAACAGCCTGTTCTTCCAGCGCTCGGTGCGCCGTTGGCGCGACAGTGGCGTACTGCCTTAATCTGTGGCGAGGGAGCTCCCTCGCCACCAAGGCGCACCCCAAAATTTTTCTAGCCATTTCTCGGCCAGCAGCGTTAGTTTAGAAACATTCAGCAAACTCAGCTCTGAGGTGTGTAATGGCTCTCGACACATGGCTGGCCTTTTTCCTGGCCAGTTGGATCATCAGTCTCTCTCCTGGCGCCGGCGCCATTGCGTCGATGTCCAGCGGCCTGCAATACGGTTTCCTGCGTGGTTACTGGAATGCCCTGGGCCTGCAACTGGGCCTGGCGATGCAAATCGCCGTGGTCGCTGGCGGCCTGGGGGCGATTCTCGCGGCATCTTCCACCGCGTTCTATGCGATCAAGTGGTTCGGTGTGGCGTACCTGGTGTACCTGGCCATCAAGCAATGGCGCGCACTGCCAACCGACCTTAGCGATGATGCGGCGATCCGCCCGATCGGCAAGCCGATGGCGATGATGTTCCGTGGGTTTCTGGTCAACGCCAGCAACCCCAAGGCCCTGGTGTTCATGCTGGCGGTGTTGCCACAGTTCGTGAACCCGCAGGCGCCGTTGCTGAACCAGTACCTGATCCTGGGCGCGACAATGATCTGCGTGGACATGATCGTGATGGCTGGCTACACCGGGCTGGCGTCGAAAGTGTTGCGCTTGCTGCGCACACCGAAGCAGCAGAAACGCATGAACCGCACGTTTGCCGGGCTGTTTGTTGGTGCGGCGGGGTTCCTGGCCAGCTTGCATCGCGCAACGGCGTAACTGACGAAACCGGATCAAAAAATGTGGGAGCGGGCTTGCTCGCGAATGCGGTGGGTCAGTCAATGCACCTGGTGACTGACCCACCGCATTCGCGAGCAAGCCCGCTCCCACATTAGTTTTGTGTTGCATGTACTTCCGGTGTTCAGCGCAGGATCTTCGGCGCTTCATCCCGTGGCAGGTTATTGCGCAATGCAGGCTGCCCAGGTGCTTCCTGATAACCACCGCCCAATTGCTCGGCTAACTGCCGTGCAACATCCTCGCCCAACGCCTTCGACACTTCCCGCACCACGCGAGGCCGGTTCAGGCTCACGCGCACGTCACGGTTGTTCACCAGCTTGGTGTCCTGGCCTTCGCCCATGGCGGTAAACGCCGAGGTGATCTCAAAGGTGCGGGTGTTGATCAGGCTGAAATCCGCCACCAGCGTCAGGCCCAGCACCGCCGAATAGCTGTTGGTGTGGTCCAGCGCGTTGACGTCCTGGGTGAAGTCGATGTCCGACAAGGTGCCGAACAACACGTAGTCCGCGCCCTTGAAGTTACCGGCCTTGATCCGCTTGATCACGTCATACACATCGCCCTTGGCGTCAGCGGTGTAAGGCGTGCCCTGCACCAGCTGGAACTGCCGCGACTTGAGGATTTCCCCCTTGATGTCGCCGCTGAACTTGCGCAGTTCGGTCTGCTCGATGTAGCTGTTGCGGCTCTCGTACTCGCTGTAGCTTGAGCCGCCGCTGGCGTTGTAGGCGCTGGCCTGGAAGTTGTTGCTCGCCGCGACCAGGTGGATGTACTCCTCCACCCGGGCCTCGTAGGCCAGGTCGGTCACCGCGATCTTCGGTGCGGCCGAGGCGCCAAAGGCGCACAACAGGCCGATCATGCCAATCCATGCACGCATTGCTTAGCGCTCCGTGGTCTTGCGGATTTCTTTTTCGTCCATCCATTCGGCCAGGCCGCTTTCCACGTCAATCAGTTGCAGGCTGAACTTGTAGAACACGTCCTTGTAGTCCGAGCTGCGCTTGACGATGGAGCTGATGGAGCCTTCCAGACGGTACTTGGCGGCGACCATGTTGCCGGTCTTGCTGACGGTCGACTTCTTGTACAGGCCGCTCTGGTTCTGCAGCTTCAGTTGGTCGACCTGGCTTTGCATGTCGGTGTTGTCGCTGGCGAAGCGGGCGGTACCGGTTTTCATCAGTTGGGTCTTGATTGACGTGGTGATCTCGCGGGTATCGATGTACTCGCTGGTCTTGTTCTTCACGTCATACACCTGCACCACCGGGCGGCCTTGGAGGATGCCGGACTGGGCCAGGGAGCGGGTCATGCTTTCGGCGATCATCTGCAGGTCGGTGGAACCGAACTCGTTGGTCACCAGTTCCACGGCCTTGGTGTCGCCGTAGCTGATGTTTTTACCGCCCAGTACCGGCGAGGTGTTGGCGCAGCCGCTGGCCATAACGGCGACCACAGCGAGGAACGAGAAGCGTGCAAACATGGGGATGTCTCTCTGAAACTGAATGAGTGGGCGGATCAAGGCGTTTTCACTTCAAGGCGGAAGTCCGCGGCCTGAGGCAGGTTGGCGATGGCCGGCAGGAAGGTCGCCTGGTTGGCGTAGAGGTTCAGCACTTTCCAGGTCTCTTCGTCGCCCACCGGGAAGCCGTCGGCACCCAGCCAGGCGAAGCGGTAATACATCATCTGGTTGCTGCTGGTGATATTGCTCAACTGCACCTTGGCGGTCAGGAAACCGTTTTCCCGGGCGACGCGGATGGCGCCGACGGCGATGCCCTTGAACTTGCCCATCACCACGATTTTGCTCGCGGCGCTGCCGGGTTCCGGCGGTGGCGGGGTGGCGCAACCGGCCAGCAGGATCAGCGTCAGGGCGCCGAGGATGAAATGACGCATAGCGTGCTCCTTAAGGTTGTTTGAGCGTGGCGACGGCCTGGGGCGGATTGCTCTGCACCACATGGGCCGCGAGACCGCCGGCGAATACCTGGTTGCCGACCACCCGAAGGGTGATCACCTGGTAGCGCTGGTCGGCCTTGACCGTTACCAGCGTGCCGCCCAGGGCGTTGGGCAGGCTGACCTGGTGCTCGCCGTGCTTGAGGCGCAGGCGTGTCACTTGGGTCATGTCCGGCAACGTGCGCCAGGTGCGGGTGTCGGCGCCTTCGGTGACGGCCGAAGCGATACCGAGTACCAGGCCCGCCATCGGGTTGGTCTTGTTCAGGTTGTTCTGGGTGACGCCGCGAGTGACGGCCCGCACGGTGGTGCGCAGGATGATGCCCGGCATGTTATCCCGCAGGGCGCGGCGGGACATGGCGGTGGTGCTGTTGAGAGCCGTGAGGTTCTGCTGCTGGCCGTCGACCCCGATCTGCGCGAAGGTCGCGGTGGAGGTGTCGGGCTTGATCACCGGGAACGACAGCGGGGTGATCACCAGGTGGCCGTCGATGGGGATCGGCAATGGCAGGCGAATCGAGTCGCGGGCCGGTGCCAGGCCGCTTTGCACCACGATCAGCACGTCGGTCTCGTTGGCACCGACTTTGGATTTATCCAGGTTGAGCAGCGCCTGTTCCAGCAGTGGAGTGTTGGGGCGCAGTTCGGCGGCCTTGCGGTAGCCCGGTGCGGCCAGGTCTTTTTCGCCCAGGGCTTCGTAGACGAAGCCAGCCAGGTAATGGCTGAACGCGCTCTGGTAGCTGTTCTTCAGGCCCACCACTTCCGGGGCGTTGAGGCTTTCCACCGGGTAGCCGCGCAGGTCCTTGAACTGGGTCGCGATGCCCTGGCGCTCGGCTTCGTTTTCGCTCTTGAGGTATTCCTTGTCCCGCAGGTCGGCGATCACCGCTTCGCGTTCGTGGGTCTTCTTGATCTCGGTGCGGGCGCCGTCGAAGTCATTCAGCGCCAGCAGGTTCAGGGCCATCTGGGTGGTGAGCATGACTTTTTCGTAGTCGTAACCTTCGTAGCGACGGACCTTGTCATTGACCAGGAAGGCGCCGAACTGCGCGAGGTATTTATCGGTGTCGAACTTGACCGACTCTTCCCACTTGTAGACTTGCAGGTCGGCACTGCGCCAGGCGGTCTGGCTGCCGGTCAGGTCACCCTTGGCCCGCAACAACTCGCCCTTTTCGAAGTAGTAGAGAAGGTCCTTGTCGTCGCCGGTGTTGTTCTTCTCAAGCAGGGTCAGCGCGCCGTCGACATTGCCGGTGGCCAACTGCTGATTGGTGGCTTGCAGCTCGGTGTCGTAGCTGCGGAACATCGAACAACCGGACAGCAAGGTGACTGCTGCGAGCGCGAGCGAGGTAAAGGCGCGAGATGCCATCGAGGAGCTTCTTCCCTGAACATAATCGGCCGAATGTGCTGGTCGGACCGAATCACCAATGGCAGGAAGGCGTTGCATCCTGCCAATTCCTCATAAAAAGAGGAGCGAAAATGCCATTTCGCAATAACGAAGGCGCGGCATTATAAGCCCGATTACTGGCAAAACAATGGCCTTTTGGATCCATTTTCCGGTAAGGAGGCCATCATCCGCCTCTTGGTAAACCCAGGCCCACATCAGTTACAACTTGAGTCAAACCCCGTAAGGTTTGACAATGTGTTACTTCGTATTTCCATTTGAGATCCATTCATGATTGCCCCCTTCCGTTTTCTTGCCTGGCTGGTGCTGCCGGCGTTGATGTCGTGCAGTTTCAACCTGCTGGCTGCAACTGCCGAGGGCGCGCCCCAAGCCCTGCATTTACTGGACTACATCGGTGCGGACTACCCCCCGACAGTGGAGGCGGGCAAGGTTATCGATGATTCCGAATACCGTGAACAGGTAGAGTTTCTCGGGGTGTTGCAGGGGCTGGTGGCCGATCTACCAGAAAAGCCCGAGCGCGCCGAACTGATCAAAGGCGTGGATGAACTGCTGGCCGCCGTAACGGCCCATCAGGACGGCGCGGTGGTTGCGCACCAGGCCCGACAATTGGGCGCCAAGCTGGCGGTGGCCTATGAAGTCAGCCAAGCCCCGGCCATTACGCCCGACCCGACCCGTGGTGCGCCGCTGTACGCGCAGAATTGCTCGGTGTGCCACGGCGCCGCGGGCGCTGGCGATGGCCCCGCAGGCGTTGGCATGACCCCGCCGCCCGCCAATCTGCGGGACGCTGCGCGCCTCGACCGTTTGAGCCTCTACGCGATCTACAACACCCTTGGGCTGGGCGTCGAAGGCACCGACATGCCGTCTTTCGCCGATCAACTGGACGACCGCCAGCGCTGGGACCTGGCCACCTACATTGCGGGCTTCACCGCCGACCCGGCTGCAGCGAAAAGCGAAAAGTCCTTCAACCTCGCGGACCTTGCGCGCCAGACCCCCAACGAAGTGCTGGCCGCCGAAGGCCCGGACGCTGTGGCGACGTTCCGTGCCCAGCGCGCCCAGCCGCCGCAGGTCAAGCGTGGCCCGGCGCAGTTGCTCGATTACACCGCGACCACCCTCGACAAAAGCCTCGCCGCTTTCCGTAACGGTGAGCACGAGCAGGCCTACGACCTGTCGGTAGCGGCTTACCTGGAAGGTTTCGAACTGGTTGAAAGCTCCCTCGACAACGTCGACGCCAACGTGCGCAAGGACACCGAAAAGGCCCTGATGGCCTATCGGCAGTCATTGCAGGAC
Source organism: Pseudomonas sp. 32A (assembly GCF_052682255.1). Taxonomy (NCBI): domain Bacteria; kingdom Pseudomonadati; phylum Pseudomonadota; class Gammaproteobacteria; order Pseudomonadales; family Pseudomonadaceae; genus Pseudomonas; species Pseudomonas sp. 32A. The sequence continues at coordinate 3,151,166 of NZ_JBQYLY010000001.1, forward strand.
GGGTTGCCGCTCGAGCAAGTTCAGCAGCGCCTGGACGTGGCCAAGGGCAAGCTCACCGAGTCGGCCGGCCTGCTGGGCAGCGACGGCTTGAGCTGGTCCCTGAGTTATATCTCTGGTTTATTGATCCTGCTGCGCGAAGGTCTGGAAGCGATCCTGGTACTGGCGGCGATCCTCGCGTTCCTGCGTAACACCGGCCAGCAATCGGCGGTGCGCAGCGTCAACGTCGGCTGGGGCCTGGCGCTGTTGGCCGGCTTGGCCACCTGGGCGCTGGCGGCGTATGTGATTGATGTCAGTGGCGCCCAGCGTGAGTTGCTGGAGGGCTGCACCGCGCTGTTTGCCAGTGTGATGGTGCTGTGGCTCGGGGTGTGGATGCACGACCGCCGCCACGCAGCCGCCTGGCAGGACTACATCAAGAGCAGCCTGGTGGGCGGTGGTGGGCGTTTCGGCTTCGCGATGCTGGCGTTCTTCTCGGTGTACCGCGAGCTGTTCGAAGTGATCCTGTTCTACGAAACCCTGTGGTTGCAGGCTGGCCCCGCCGGGCACAACGCGGTATTGGCCGGGGGGGCCACGGCGCTGGTGCTGCTGGTGGGACTGGCCTGGGTGATTCTGCGGGGTTCGGCGAAACTGCCGCTGGCGCTGTTCTTCGGTATCAACGCGGCGTTGTTGTGTGCGCTGTCGGTGGTGTTCGCCGGGCATGGCGTCAAGGCGTTGCAGGAAGCCGGGATCTTCGGCACCCGGCCAGTGGCGTTCTTTGACTTCGACTGGCTGGGCATTCACGCCGATGCTTATTCCCTGAGTGCCCAGGCCGTTGCGATTCTGGCGATTGTGGTGCTGTACGGTCGCAGCCGGCTGGCTGAAAAGCGCAGGGTGGTGGCGTAACCATGCGCGTGTGGATCGACGCAGATGCCTGCCCACGGGCGGCCGAGGACCAGGTGGTGAAGTTCGCCCTCAAGCGCCAGTTCGAGGTGGTGCTGGTGGCCGGGCAGAGCCAGATCAAGCCGAGCTTCTCGTGTGTGAAGCTGATTGTGGTGCCCAGCGGCCCGGATGCGGCCGATGACTACCTGGTGGAGCACGCGGTGCCCGGCGAACTGGTGATCTGCAGCGATGTGCCGCTGGCCGACCGTTTGGTCAAGAACGGCGTGGCAGCGCTGGACCCGCGAGGCAAGGAGTTCAGCCCGCAGAACATGAGCGAGCGGCTGGCGGTGCGTAACCTGTTCACCGATCTGCGGGAGCAGGGGCAGATGGGCGGTGGCCCGCCGCCCCATGGGGACAAGGACAAGCAGGCGTTTGCCAATTCGCTGGATCGGATTCTGACCCGGCTGATGAAGGCCTAATCGTTCTCGTGGGTCAGTTCCAGCACCCGGTCCACCAGTTTGTTGATGCCTGACGCCACTTCGCTGATGCGCTTGCCCAGCATGTAGGCCGGGGTGCTCACCAGCTTGCGCGCCTTGTCTTCGACGATGTCGTCCACCGCGCATTCCTGGTGGGTGGCACCCATCTTGTCCATGGCGGCTGCGGTGTCGGCGTCGTTACCGATGGTGCAGGTCACGCCGGGGCCATAGATCTTCGCCGCCAGGGCCGGCGAGATGCAGATCAGGCCGACGGGCTTGCCCGCTTCGGCAAAGGCTTCGGCCAGTTCCAGCACCTGCGGGTTGACGCTGCACCCGGCGCCTTCCACGGCAAAGTTCGACAGGTTCTTTGCCGCGCCAAAACCGCCGGGCACGATCAGTGCGTCGAAATCCTCGGCGTTGGCCTCACGAATGTCCTTCACCTCGCCGCGGGCAATACGCGCCGACTCCACCAGCACATTGCGCGACTCAGGCATTTCTTCGCCCGTGAGGTGATTGATCACGTGCAGTTGGGCAATGTTCGGCGCAAAACACTGCACCTCAGCGCCGCGCTGGTCCAGGCGCAGCAGGGTGATCACGCTTTCATGAACCTCAGCCCCGTCGTACACGCCACAGCCGGAAAGGATCACTGCAATCTTTTTGCTCATGGGCATTTCTCCTGATTCATGGCGTTAAATGTCTACTCATTTGTCACTCATTGCCAATGGGATATCCAGCCGCTACACCTACTCTAGATGTAACAATAATTGACCGGACTTGCCCATGGACTTCGTCCCTTACGCGGTACCGTTTTTCATTGCCTTGATCGTGGTCGAGCTGCTGGCTGACTACCGGCGCGGCCAACGCAACTACCGTGTGGCCGATGCCATCAACAGCCTCAGCACCGGCGTGCTGTCCACCACCACAGGGTTGCTCACCAAAGGTGTAGGCATCCTTACCTACGCCTTCGCGCTCAAGCACCTGGCAATCATCGAGCTGTCGGCCCAAAGCGTCTGGACCTGGGTGTTCGCCTTTGTGTTCTATGACTTCTGCTACTACTGGCTGCACCGCATGGGCCATGAGCGCAACATCCTCTGGGCCGCGCACTCGGTGCATCACCAGAGCGAGGACTACAACCTCAGCACCGCCTTGCGCCAGACCAGCACCGGCTTCCTGCTGAGCTGGATCTTCTACCTGCCGCTGGCCGTGCTCGGTGTGCCGCTGGTGGTGTTTATCAGCGTGGCGTCCCTCAACCTGCTGTATCAATTCTGGGTGCACACGCGCCATGTGCCGAAGCTCGGCTGGTACGAGTGGTTTTTCGTCACGCCGTCCAATCATCGGGCCCACCATGCACAGAACGCTCTCTACATGGATCGCAACTACGGCGGGGTGTTCATTATTTGGGACCGTCTGTTTGGCTCCTTCCAGGAAGAGGACGATAACGAGCCCGTGATCTTTGGCGTGACCACACCCTTGGCCAGTTGGAACCCGCTGTGGGCCAACCTGCAGTTTTATGCGCAGTTGTGGAGTGATGCACGGCGTACCGAAAGTGGGTGGGACAAGCTGCGGATCTGGTTCATGCGCACCGGCTGGCGCCCGGCGGACGTGGCGGCGAAGTACCCGATGACCAAGCCGGACTTGAGTCAGTTCCGCAAGTTCGAGGTGCCGCTGGACGGGCGCCAACAGGTTTACATCGCGCTGCAGTTTGCTGCGTACGTGGGCTTTGGCAGTTATCTGATGAATTTCGGCGAGGGTTTGCCGACCGCCGCCCTGGTGTTGGGCTGGAGCGCGATGGCTTTGGGGTTGTTCACCCTGGGGGTGGCGCTGGAGAATCGTCCGTGGGCGCTGAAGGCTGAGCTGGTGCGCCTGGCACTGAATGTGCCGCTGGTTTGGCTGGCGCCGCTGGTGGGGCTGTGGCCGGCCAGCTCGTTGGGCTGGCTGGGCCTGGTCAGTTACAGCTTGCTCAGCGGCATCGGCCTCTACTGTTGCAGGGACCGGCTTACTCGACTGGCGTCGTAGGCTTTTCGGTTTTTGCAGCGGTGTCTGCCGCCAGGCGAACCTTCTCAGCGGCACAGGCTTCGCGGGTCAGGCGGGCGTTCTTGATGCGCCGGCGGATCCACAAGCCGAGGCCCAGCAGCAGCAGTGCGCCCAGCACCCACAGCTCATATTTCTTGACGCTGCCCAGCATGCCTTCCAGTACCGCGCCGAAATGGTAAGCCGCAGCTCCCAGCGCTGCGGCCCACACGGCGGCGCCGATGCCGTTCAGCAACAGGTAGCGGCCCGGCGGGTAGCCCGACAAACCAATGGCCACCGGCATCACCGTGCGCAAACCGTAGACAAAGCGGAAGCTCAGCACCCAGATGTCCGGGTGCTTGCGGATATGCTCCAGGGCCTTGTCGCCCAGCAGTTGCCAGCGCGGCTTGCGCGCCAACAGTTTGCGGCCGTGCTTGCGTCCCAGGAAGTACCACAACTGGTCGCCGGCGTAGCTGCCGAAAAAGGCAACGACCACCACCAGGTTGATATCCATGTATCCACGGAACGCCAGGAAGCCTGCGAGAACCAAGATGGTTTCGCCTTCGAAGAAGGTGCCTAGGAACAGCGCAAAGTAGCCGAAGTCATGCAGAAATTGTTGAAGCATGGTCTGGGTGCTGGCGAAATGAACGCGCAGCCTACGCCTTCGTGAACATTCATGAAAGTATCGAGATGTGTCACGAAGTGAACAATTCCTACATAAACGACGAATGCGACTATAGGTCACATGCCGGTTGCCTTACGGTGCATGAGGTCACCACAACTGTAATTCCTTCGTCATAATGGCCGCTTATAACTGTCACGCTCGCCCGTCAACCCGGGCTCAGGAGTCTGCCGTGAGCTTTACCCCCGCCAACCGCCTGTTTCCCGCCACCCGTTTGCGTCGCAACCGTCGCGATGATTTTTCCCGTCGCCTGGTGCGTGAAAACGTCCTGACGGTGAATGATCTGATCCTGCCGGTGTTTGTGCTGGACGGTGAAAATCGTCGGGAAGCGGTGGCGTCGATGCCAGGTGTGGAGCGCTTGACCCTTGATTTGCTGCTCGAAGAAGCGGCGAACTGGGTTGAACTGGGGATTCCGGCACTGGCGCTGTTCCCGGTCACGCCGTCTGAACTCAAGTCCCTGGACGCCGCCGAAGCCTGGAACCCGGACGGTATTGCCCAGCGTGCCACCCGCGCCTTGCGTGAGCGCTTTCCGGAACTGGGAGTGATCACCGACGTGGCGCTGGACCCGTTCACCACCCACGGGCAGGATGGCATTCTCGACGAAGAAGGCTATGTTCAGAACGACATCACCGTTGATGCGCTGGTCAAGCAGGCCTTGTCCCACGCCGCAGCGGGTGCCCAGGTGGTGGCGCCGTCGGACATGATGGACGGTCGCATCCAGGCGATTCGCGAAGCCCTCGAGCTGGCCGGCCACGTCAACGTGCGCATCATGGCTTACTCGGCCAAGTACGCCAGCGCCTATTACGGCCCGTTCCGCGATGCGGTGGGTTCGGCGCTGAACCTGGGCAAGGCCAACAAGGCCTCGTACCAGATGGACCCGGCCAACAGCCACGAAGCCCTGCACGAAGTGGCGGCGGACCTGGCTGAAGGTGCCGACATGGTCATGGTCAAGCCCGGGATGCCGTACCTCGACATCCTTTATCGGGTCAAAGAGGAATTCAAGGTGCCGACCTTTGTCTATCAGGTCAGCGGTGAATACGCCATGCACATGGCCGCGATCCAGAATGGTTGGTTGAGTGAAGGGGTGATCCTTGAATCCCTGACTGCCTTTAAACGCGCGGGTGCTGATGGCATCCTGACTTACTTCGCCGCCCGCGCCGCCCAATTGCTTAGAGAGCAACACTAGCCCTCACAGGAACACTCGATGAATACCGAAGGACTCACAGAAGTTGCCGTAAAAGACGCTCACCCGGTGGTTGAACAAGTCACCGAGACCCCGCCGGAGCTGGAGCCGGCACCGCCTGCCGTGGTGGTCGAAACGCCCGCTGCCGCACCGGCGCCGGTGGTTGCGATTACCAACCTGGATGACAGCAGCCTGTACATCCATCGCGAGCTGTCACAACTGCAATTCAACATCCGCGTGCTGGAACAGGCACTGGATGAGTCCTACCCGTTGCTGGAGCGGCTGAAGTTCCTGCTGATCTTCTCCAGCAACCTGGACGAGTTCTTCGAGATTCGTGTCGCCGGCCTCAAGAAGCAGATCACCTTCGCCCGTGAACAAGCCGGTGCCGACGGCCTGCAACCGCACCAGGCCCTGGCCCGTATCAGCGAGCTGGTGCACGGCCATGTGGACCGCCAATACGCGATCCTCAACGACATCCTGCTGCCGGAGCTGGAAAAGCATCAGGTCCGCTTCATCCGGCGCCGTCACTGGACCGCCAAGATCAAGACCTGGGTACGCCGCTACTTCCGCGACGAAATCTCGCCGATCATCACCCCTATCGGTCTCGACCCGACGCACCCGTTCCCATTGCTGGTGAACAAGAGCCTGAACTTCATCGTCGAGCTGGAAGGTATCGACGCCTTCGGTCGCGATTCCGGCCTTGCGATCATCCCGGCGCCGCGCTTGCTGCCACGGATCATCAAGGTACCGGAAGAGGTGGGGGGCGCTGGCGATAACTATGTATTCCTTTCGTCGATGATCCACGCCCACGCCGATGACCTGTTCCAGGGCATGAAGGTCAAGGGCTGCTACCAGTTCCGCCTGACCCGTAACGCCGACCTGGCACTGGACTCCGAAGACGTAGAAGACTTGGCCCGCGCGCTGCGCGGTGAGCTGTTCTCCCGTCGCTACGGTGATGCGGTACGTCTGGAAGTGGCCGATACGTGTCCGAAACACCTGTCCGACTACCTGCTCAAGCAGTTCAACCTGAGCGAAACCGAGCTGTATCAGGTCAATGGCCCGGTGAACCTGACGCGCCTGTTCAGCATCACCGGCCTGGACAGCCACCCGGAGCTGCAATACACGCCGTTCACCCCGCAGATCCCGAAACTGCTGCAGAACAGCGAGAACATTTTCAGCGTGGTGAGCAAGCAGGACATTCTGCTGCTGCACCCGTTCGAGTCCTTCACGCCGGTGGTCGACCTGCTGCGTCAGGCCGCCAAGGACCCGCATGTGTTGGCTGTGCGCCAAACCCTGTACCGCTCGGGCGCCAACTCCGAAATCGTCGATGCGCTGGTAGATGCCGCGCGTAACGGCAAGGAAGTGACGGCGGTGATCGAACTGCGGGCGCGGTTCGACGAAGAATCCAACCTGCAACTGGCCAGCCGCCTGCAAGCGGCCGGTGCGGTGGTGATCTACGGCGTGGTCGGCTTCAAGACCCACGCCAAGATGATGTTGATCCTGCGCCGTGAAGCCGGCGAGATCGTGCGTTACGCCCACTTGGGCACCGGCAACTACCACGCCGGCAACGCCAAGCTCTACACCGACTACAGCCTGCTGACCTCCGATGACGCGTTGTGTGAAGACGTCGGCAAGCTGTTCAGCCAGTTGATCGGCATGGGCAAGACGCTGCGCATGAAGAAGCTGCTGCACGCGCCGTTCACCCTGAAGAAGGGCATGCTCGACATGATTGCCCGCGAGACCCAGTTCGCCCTCGAAGGCAAGCCGGCGCACATCATCGCCAAGTTCAACTCGCTGACCGATCCGAAGATCATCCGCGCGCTGTACAAGGCCAGCCAGTCTGGCGTACGTATCGACCTGGTGGTGCGTGGCATGTGCTGCCTGCGTCCGGGCATCGCCGGGGTCTCCCATAACATCCACGTGCGTTCGATCATCGGGCGCTTCCTGGAGCACACACGGGTGTTCTACTTCCTCAATGGCGGCGAGGAGCAGATGTACCTCTCCAGTGCCGACTGGATGGAGCGCAACCTCGACAAGCGTGTGGAGACTTGCTTCCCGGTGGAAGGCAAGAAGCTGATCATGCGGGTCAAGAAGGAGCTGGAGAGTTACCTCACCGACAACACCCACAGCTGGAGCCTGCAGTCGGACGGACGCTACGTGCGCAATACCCCTACCGGCAACCAGAACCCGCGCAGCGCCCAGGCGACGTTGTTGGAGAAGCTGGGCAGCCCGATTCTGACGGTGAACTAAAAGCCGACGCGGTCAAAAATGTGGGAGCGGACTTGCTCGCGAACGCGGTGAATCAGTCGATGAGTCTGTTGACTGACACTCCGCGTTCGCGAGCAAGCCCGCTCCCACATTTGTTTTGTGGCGTTGGATTGTTCCCACGCTCTGCGTGGGAATACATCCTGTGACGCTCCGCGTCACTCACCCCTATCAGCGCACGTTCAGCGTGAACCCAACCCGCGTCAGCCACTCGGCTTCCTGGGCGAAATCCGCCTGGGTCAGCTGGTTTTCATCCAGCCAGTTTTTCGGGAACACCACGTCCAGGCTGTCGGCATTGGCCCGCAACACCACTTGCGGCATTTCCTGGGTACCACGGATGTGGTGGAACAGGATCGCAAAACGCAGCAGCGCGCACAGGCGAATCAGCTTGATGCCTTCGTCACCGAACTCGGCAAACTTGTCCTTCGGAATATTGCGCCGGTGGCCGCGTACCAGCAACGCGAGCATCTGTTGGTCTTCCCGGGAGAAACCCGCCAGGTCCGAGTGCTCGATCAAGTAGGCGCCGTGCTTGTGGTAATGGTAGTGGGCGATGTCCAGCCCCACTTCATGGACCTTGGCCGCCCAGCCCAGCAGTTCACGCCAGACGCCGTCTTCCAGGTCCCAATCCGCAGCGACCTGATCGAAAGCATGCAGCGCCTTGCGTTCAACCCGAGCGGCTTGCTCCAGGTCGACGTGGTAACGCTCCATCAGCGAGCTGAGGGTGCGTTCACGCACGTCTTCGTGGTGATGGCGGCCCAGCAGGTCGTACAGCACGCCTTCACGCAGGGCACCGTCACAGTGGTCCATGCGTTGCAGTTCGAGAGCGTCGAAAATCGCTTCGAGGATCGCCAGGCCCGCCGGGAAAATCGTGCGGCGGTCAGGCTTGATGCCATCGAAGTCGATCTTCTCGGCATCTCCCAGCTTGAACAGCTTGCGCTTGAGCCAGGCCAGGCCTTCGGCATTGACCTCGCCAGTGCCGTGGCCGCCGGCCTTGAGGGCCAGGCCGATGGCGCGGATGGTGCCGGACGAGCCGATGGCCTCATCCCACGTCAGGCGGTGCAGGGCGTGCTCGATGCTCATGATCTCCAGCCGCGCCGCCGTATACGCCTGGGCGTAGCGGGCAGGGGTGATCTTGCCGTCCTTGAAATAGCGTTGGGTGTAGCTCACGCAACCCATCTGCAGGCTTTCGCGCAGCAGCGGTTCGAAGCGTTGGCCAATGATGAATTCGGTACTGCCACCGCCGATGTCGGCCACCAGGCGCTTGCCCGGGGTGTCGGCCAGGGTGTGGGACACGCCGAGGTAGATCAGGCGCGCTTCCTCGCGGCCTGAGATGACTTCTACAGGGTGACCGAGAATGTCCTCGGCACGGCGGATGAATTCGCCGCGGTTACGGGCTTCGCGCAGGGCGTTGGTGCCGACGATCCGCACGGCGCCGGGGGGCATCCCGTTGATCAGTTGGGCAAAGCGCTTCAGGCAATCGAGCCCGCGCTGCATGGATTCTTCATTGAGCTGACGCTCATCGTCGATACCGGCAGCCAGCTGCACTTTCTCGCCGAGCCGCTCAAGGATGCGGATTTCGCCGTTCTGGGCCTTGGCCACGACCATGTGAAAGCTGTTGGAGCCCAGGTCGATGGCGGCGATCAGGGACAGATTCTTGGCTTGGGATTGCGGCATGGTTAAGGGGTCTCGGTCGATAACCTCGCCATCGTGCCACGATCAACCGCTGACGCCAACGCGTAGTGCCAGAGTAATTTTTCCAGCACGGCTATGGGACGGGCGAGTTGCCGTTGTAGGAAATGTTCACTCATCTCGTATTACCTAGTTAACGGGTGATGTAATCCATATTTGTGCAACCCAGCACTTACTGGGGTAACTGATAGTTCCTACACGTTTTTATATTCCTCCTGAGCGATTTTACGCACGCTCGCACGATGGCGCCGGAAGGTTCAAGGCAATAGAACTGACGGTTCATACGAGGATTGCAATTTTCCCCGACTTTATTCTGGAATTGATATGCCGATACTTCGACTCGGCATTTGTGCCGTGGCGGTATTTATTTATGGATCAGAACGTCGTGCAGCATGAACTTGCCCGCGTGGATGAGGGGCAATGTTCGTTTCTGGCCATCTGTAATTAGCCATATCTCATTGAAGGGTAAATATCTTATGAAGAAAAATGTTGCTGTATTGGTAGGTATGTTGGTAGCTGTTGCAGGTCTGAGCGCGCAAGCTGCCGATCTTCGTGTCAAGGGCACCATCGCGCCCAGCAGCTGCAGTTTCACAATTACCAACTCTGTTATTGATTACGGGGCCATCAACCCGAGTACCTTGAGCCCCACCAACTATACCAAGTTGGCCGCCAAGACCACCCCTTATGCAATCAGGTGTGCCAGCAGTGTAAAGACCAAGGTGGGCATCAAGGCCGTGGATAACCGGGCCAGCAGCCGTATCCCGAACCTGATGGTCAGTCAGTTCGGTGCGCCTTACACCGATACCTATAACTACGGTTTGGGCACCACCGCAAGAGCACAGAAAATAGGCGGGTACGTTGTGCATCTGCGAATTCTGTCGCTGATGGTCGGGCGGTAAACGTTCTTACCAGTAGCAACAATGGCGCCAGTTGGGTGCAGGGCGGGCCGGCGTTGGGGCAAGGCGCGAATATCGCGGCATGGCACATTGGTACCAATACGCCACTTCAACTGAATACACTGGCCGGAAATCTGGAAGTTCAGGCGGTTATCAATAGAACTTCTGAGCTTGATATGACGAGTCAAATTGCTCTGGATGGTCAGGCGACTTTGGAACTGCGTTACCTCTAAGAATCATTTGAATTGGGTCGATGCAGGTTAGGGCTGAAAGTTGCTTGCCAAAACCTGCGTCGACTGGTTTGTAATCTTGAGGTAATGGAAGGTTGGTCAATGACTAAGTTGAGATTCAAAGTTCTTGCGCCTTTGTATGTTTGTTTGAATATGGTGTTTGCTGCTGATGTATGGGCAGATGGTATGCGTCCTGAAACAACCGTTATTGTGCTGAACGAGTCGGAGGGCGAAGTCAGCATCAACGTAACCAATACCGATAAAGGCCCCGCCTTACTTCATTCGACGATCGAAGATATTCCTGAAGACCTTGAGCCGCTGGTGCTTATAACGCCGCCTGTTGCGCGAGTCGATGCAGGGGAGCAGCAGATGGTCAGGTTCCTGGCAATTGGCAAGGAGCCGCTCAAGACTCAGCGTTTGAAGCGTGTGTCTTTCGAGGGCGTTCCTCAGACCCGACCCGGTTCGGGTGCGACGATCGGTATCAGCCTCCGGCAGAATTTACCCCTGATCCTGCACCCCAAAGGCTTGCCTCGAAATGAAGCACCCTGGGAGCTACTGACCTGGCAACTGCAGGCCAGCACTCTGATCGTGCGCAACGACAGTCCGTATGTGGTCCGACTGGGCACTGAAGTGAAGGTCAATCCGCAAAACATTCGAGCCAACCTTCCTCGCGCCTACATCTTGCCGGGCGAAGTGTTGAAGGTTGACCTGAAGAAGGCCGTACCGGACGCCACTTCAGTGACCCTCGAGCCGGCCACCATCTATGGATTTACCGTCGACAGTTACGACGCGCTACTCCTAGCCAATGCGCCTTGACCGGTCATGAGAAAAGTCAAAAGAGTTCCCGGTGCAGTCAGTAAGAAACTATCTAAAACCAAACGTGACGATGAGCGATTCAGGCGTAATGGGCTGGTGTGTGTGGCGATCCTGTCGGGGTTGACTGAGCAGGCTTACGCTGCCCAGCCCGGCACCCAGTTGCTGGGATTCGACCTGGCGACCTTACAGGCTCGCGGCATTGACCCCGGCGTCGCTCGTTATTTCCGTAGCGCTGCGCGTTTCACCGAAGGCGTGCGCGTTGTCGGGCTGACGGTGAATGGTGACCGGGTGGGGCTGGCGGATGTGCGTTTCAATCATGAAGGCGAGTTGTGTTTCACCCGTGGTTTGCTTGACCGGGCGGGCTTGCAAGTGCCTTCCCGGGTACTGAACAAAGACGCGGCGGCTGACCAGGCTTGCCATGACTTCCTCTCTGAGTATCCCAATACGGTCACAACGTTACGCCCTGGAAGCGAGGAAGTATTGCTGGTGGTGCCTACCCAGGCATTGCGCGAACTGCAACGCGGGTCTGGCCACTATTCCCGGGGCGGTACCGCAGGGATGCTCAACTATGACCTGCAGGGCAGTAATAGCCATTCGCGAGAGGACACCAGCCGTTATTTCTCCGCTTCGACAGAAGCAGGGTTCAACTTCGGAGACTGGATTGCACGTAGTCGCCAGCTGTACGTCTCCAGCAACGGGCGCTCCACCACCGAGCATCTATTTGCCTATGCGCAACGTGATTTAGTGCCGTTGGCTTCTACGTTCCAATTGGGGCAGATATCCGGCGCCAGCCCGGTATTTGGCGGTGTGCAACTGTTGGGCGCGCAGTTGTTTCCCGATGGGATCGCGAGCAGTTCGAGCGGCGGTGGCGTGGTGGTCGAGGGTGTAGCCGTCAGCCAATCACGGGTTGAAGTGCGTCAGTCAGGCGCCCTGATTTACACCACGGTGGTGCCCGAAGGCCCCTTTTCATTGAGCAATTTACCTTTGCTCAATGGCACAAGTGACCTTCATGTCAGCGTCATCGATACACGAGGGGCACAACGTAGCTTCGTGGTACCGGCGGCGTCTTTTCGCGCGGCGGTACCGGTCAGGGCGGGTTATACGGCTGGACTGGGCAAAGTGCGAGATGTGGACCGCAGCGGCGCCAAAGAGCCTGTGCTCGGAATGGCCAGCGGAACCTGGGCGTTTGGCAAGAGCAGCGCCTTCAGCTCCGGGGTGCAGGGCACCGACAACTACAATTCGGTGGGCTTTGCGCTGGACACCGGCTTTGGCGAACGTTTTTCCCTGGGACTGCGTAACAACCTTGCGCGGGACCGTAAAAAAAAGCGCCATGGCGCGCGCAATAGCGTTTCCGTGGGAAGCACGTTGCCTGGCAACGTACAGGTTTCGCTGAGCGCCACGACTCAAACCCCAGGCTATCGTGAGGTGCTCGAAACCCTGCGTACTGCCGCCGGCGACGCTCGGGACGCACGGTTTAAAAATCAGTACACCGCGGGCTTCAGTTGGGCTGCGCGGGAGTTTGGCGAGTTTTCGTTGGGCTATTCCCGGGCGGCTCATTTCAATAGCAGGACCACCCAAAACATCTACGGCTCTTGGAGCAAGGACTTCAGGTACGCGAACGTGGGTGTGACAGTGGACTCGCAGGTGGGTACGTCGGGTGCTACCCGGGGCGATAAGGATGGCGTCGGGTTTCGCTTGCAGGTCGCCGTTCCGCTGGGCCGCGAGCGGTCTCTCACCTCTGTTGCACGACATCAAGGTCGTCGCTCCAGTATTGGTACCACGTATACCGAACGTGTGGATGAGACCTTGAACTATGAGCTTCGTGGCGAGAGAGACCTGAGGGGCGATCATGAGCAGGCTGTGGGCGGTTGGGTTAATACGTTGTCGCGTTATACCCAGGTCGGTGCGGGCATTGATCGGGATGGCTCCAGTACACGCTACAGCGGGCAATTGCAGGGCGCCGTGGTGGCCCATGATCGGGGCGTGACCTTTACGCCGTACCGGGTCGAAGATACGTTCGGCGTTGCCTCGGCCGGTGATATTACGGGGGCTCGTATCAGTACTCCCCAAGGGCCTGTGTGGACTGATCGCTGGGGCATGGCGGTGCTTCCCGGGCTGCCCGCCTATCAAGTCAGTCAGCTTGAAATCGAAGGCAAGTCCTTGCCGCGGCAGGTGGATATCAAGAACGGTACGAAAGTGCTGGAGGCCGGGCGAGGTTCATTCAGCAAGGTCGACTTCGAGGTGGTTAAAGTTCGACGCGTGCTACTGAGGGCCACGGATACAGCTGGCGAGCCTCTGCCCCAGGGTGCATCGGTGCTGGGTGCAGGTAATGCATTCCTGACCAACGTCGTCGCAGACGGCATGATTTTCCTGAGCAATATCGATAGCGCGCAAACCCTTACGGTGTCATCGCCAAGCGGGGCTTCGTGCACACTTCAACTCGACCTGGCGGAGCAATCTTATGATGAGCGACCCTATGAAACCGCCTCTGCGACCTGCCATTAAGGTAGGCGCTGCAGGCGCGCTGTTGTCCGGCCTGTTGATCGCGGGGGAGGTCCATGCCGCAGAATGTCGTCTGTCGTTGAGCCGGCCGGAGGTTGATCTTGGCGCGTTTGCTGGGCAAGGCGTACTGTTCGGTAAGCGCACGGTGCATTTGAATGTGGTGTGCCCGCAGGACACGCTCATTGCCCTGCGTTTTCGAGGTGTACCCGCTGTGGGCCAAGGCTTCAAGTTTGGCGAGCAGGGGTATTTCAACCTCAGCCTCCAGCAGGCGGTGCTGGACGGCAGGCCAGCAGAGTTGGCCCCGTTGCATAATCGTGCCGATCGGAGCGGCCAACTGCTGCAAGACCAGGCCATGGTGGTGTTGGCTGCGGGGGTGCCGGCCGTGGGTCGCGTGTTTTCGGCTCAGGTGCAGGTTGAGACTTATCTCTTCGACACTACCACCGCCGTGCGCGACAAAACCGTGCTGGAGGGCGGTGGGCGTTTTGAGCTGGTGCCTGCTGGCTGACGGCTCAGTCGGGTGTTTCTGTCGAGCCAATAAAGTTGGCCAACTCGGCGGTCTGCGGGTTGGCAAACAGGATTTTAGGGTCACCCACTTCATGCACCTTGCCTTGGTGCATGAACACCAGTTTGTCCCCCACTTCCCGGGCAAAACGCATCTCATGGGTGACCATGATCAGTGTCATGCCATCCTTGGCCAGTTGGCGCACCACGCTGAGCACTTCGTTGACCAGTTCCGGGTCCAGGGCCGAGGTGATTTCATCACACAGCAACACCTTGGGTGACATGGCCAGCGCCCGGGCGATAGCTACCCGCTGCTGCTGGCCGCCGGACAAACGATCAGGGAAGGCATCGAACTTCTCCCCCAGCCCGACCCGCTCCAGCATTTGCCGCGCCAGTTGCACGGCTTTGGCTTTCGGCACTTTCTGCACCACTTGTGGTGCAAGCATGACGTTTTCACCCACCGTCAGGTGCGGGAACAGGTTGAACTGCTGGAACACCATGCCGACCTTTTGCCGCAAGCTGCGCAGGTCGGCGCGGGCGGCGTCGAGGTATTCGCCGTCGACTTCAATCACGCCATCGTTGATCGACTCCAGGCCATTGAGGGTGCGCAGCAAGGTGGACTTACCCGAGCCACTGCGGCCGATGATTGCCACCACCTGGCCTTCTTCGACCGTCAGGTCGATGCCCTTGAGTACATGGTGATCGCCGTAATACTTATGCAGGGCGGAAATTCTAAGCAGAGGCATGCAGTCTCCTTTCCAGGTAGCGCGCACTGAGGGACAAGGGGTAGCAAAGCAGGAAGTAACCGAGCGCCACCAGGCCGTAGACCATGAAGGGTTCGAAGGTTGCGTTGGCGAGCATGCCGCCGGTTTTGGTCAGCTCGGTGAAGCCGATGATCGAGGTCACGGCGGTGCCTTTGACCACCTGCACCGAGAAGCCCACGGTCGGCGCCACGGCAATGCGCAGCGCTTGGGGCAGGATCACGTAGCGCAATTGCTCAAGTGGGTTGAGGGCCAGGCTCGCGGACGCCTCCCATTGCCCGTGGGCGATGGAGTCGACGCAGCCACGCCAGATCTCGGCCAGGTAGGCGCTGGTGAACAGGGTCAAGGCAATGGCTGCCGCCAGCCAGGGCGAAATGTCCACGCCGAGCAAGGCAATGCCGAAAAACACCAGGAACAGCTGCATCAACAGCGGCGTGCCCTGGAACAGTTCGATATAGGTACGGGCAACATTGCGCGGGAAAGCCTTGGTGCTGATGCGCATGGTCATCACCAGCAAGCCGATCACGCCGCCGCCGATAAACGCCACCAGCGACAGCAGCAAGGTCCATTGCAAGCCAGTGAGCAGGTTGCGCACGATGTCCCAGAAGGAAAAATCACTCATCGGGCGTTCCTCATGACATAGCGACGGCCGATCCAGTTCAGCAACTGGCGGATCATCAGCGCCATGCACAGGTAGACCAAGGTGGTCAGTGCATAGGTTTCAAAAGCACGGAAGTTGCGTGACTGGATAAAGTTGGCGGCAAAGCTCAGCTCTTCTGTGGCGATTTGCGAACAGACTGCCGAACCGAGCATCACGATGATGATCTGGCTGCTCAGGGCCGGCCAGACCTTGCCCAGCGCGGGCAGCAACACCACATGGCGGAACGCCTCGAAACGCGTCATGGCCAGCGCGGCCGCCGCTTCCAGTTGCCCACGCGGGATCGCCTGGATTCCGGCGCGGATGATCTCCGTGGAGTACGCCCCCAGGTTGATCACCATCGCCAGCACCGCTGCTTGCCATTCGGTGATTTTCAAACCGAGGGACGGCAGGCCGAAGAAGATGAAAAACAGCTGCACCAGGAACGGCGTGTTGCGGATCAACTCGACGTACACCCCGAAGATCCAGCTGAACGGCTGGATCTTCCACGCCCGCACCACCGCGCCGACGATTCCCAGCGCCACGCCCAGTACTGCACCGATGGCGGTCAGCTCAAGGGTGAACAGCGCGCCGCGCAGCAACAGATCGGTATTGGCCAGAACCGGCACAAAGTCGAATTGGTAGGCCATAGCTAACCCTCGTTACCGCGATCAGAGATCAGCCGGCAGCGGCTCTTTGAGCCACTGCATTGCGTTCTTTTCCAGGCTGCCGTCGGCTTTGGCCGCGACCAGAATCTGGTTGACCTTGTCCAGCAGCGCCGGCTCGTTCTTGTTCACGCCAACATAGACCGGCGAGTCCTTGAGCTTCACTTTCAGTGCCGGTACGCGCTTGGGGTTGCGCTCGCTGATGGCCACCATTACCACGTTGCCGCTGGCGATCAGGTCCACCTGGCCGGCCAAGTAGGCGGCGATGGTCGAGTTGTTGTCTTCAAAGCGCTTGATCGTCGCCTCTTTAGGCGCAACGGCGGTCAGCTCGATGTCTTCGATGGCGCCACGGGTCACGCTGATGGTCTTGCCCTTGAGGTCGTCAACGGTGCTGATCGGCGCATCCGGTGGGCCGAACACGGCGAGGTAGAACGGCGCGTAGGCCTTGGAGAAGTCGATGACCTTCTCGCGCTCGGGGTTCTTGCCCAGGCTGGAAATCACCAGGTCGACCTTGCCTGTGGTGAGGAACGGGATGCGGTTGGTGCTGTTGACCGGGGTCAGTTCAAGCTTGACCTTGAGCTGGTCGGCCAGCAGTTTTGCGGTGTCGATATCCAGCCCGCGAGGCTTCATGTCCGGGCCGACCGAGCCGAACGGCGGGAAATCCTGAGGCACGGCCACCTTGAGGGTGCCACGGGCGACGATATCGTCCAGACCGTTGGCCTGGGCGGGCGCCTGGCTCAGCATCAGGCTGGCAAACAGGGCAGTGAGCAGGGCGCTGCAACGCTTGGTCATGGCAACTCTCCGAAAGGGACGAAAGGATTTTCTGAGTTTTGCCAGTGCACAGCCCATGCCAGCACGGTGTTAATTCGCTGGAGGGCTGGTAGCTGTTGAGTTTTGGCGGTCTTACTGGTCTGAACAGTTACTGCGCTTTCTGCACCCTTTTCGGGCGCCGCCAAAACCCCGCGAGCCCCTTTGGGGCGTGGCTTGCCGGGCGCTTCGAATAGCTTTACAACTAGCCGCTCAGTTGACTGGAAACTCGAGTTTTTATGAATTCCATCGCCCAAGCCGTACCGGAAGTGGCGCTACAGGCCATCCGCAAATTGATCGCTGATGAAGGCTTCGGGCCGGGCGACGCATTGCCCTCCCAGCGCGATCTGGCGCTGCAATTGGGCGTAAGCCGGGCCTCGTTGCGCGAAGCCTTGTCGTCCCTCAGCGCGTTGGGCGTGGTGAGTGTGCAACCGGGTAAAGGCGTGTTCGTGCAAGCGGCCGAGGAACTCCCTGGGTTGGCCTGGCCGTTTACGGCGCAGGCGACGCCACTGGATATCTTTCAACTGCGCTACGCCCTGGAAGGCTTTGCGGCGGGGCTGGCGGCGGTGACGTTGACCACCGATGAGTTGGACCTCCTGGAAGATAACGTCGAGGCAATGCGCAAGGAGCTCAAGGCCGGTGACTTTGAGGCAGCGGCCCGGCTGGACTTCGAATTCCACCAGCGCATCCTGCTGGCCAGCGGCAATCAGGCGATGGTGAACATCCTCAGTGCCAGCGCCGAGGTGTTTCTGGAGAGTCAGAAGCTACCGTTCATCCGGCCGGAGAGGGCCATGGAGACCTGGCAGGAGCACCGCAAAATCCTCCGTGCACTGGCCCGACGCGCCAGCGGGGCCGCGCAGAAAAGCATGCAGGAACATGTGCGTAACGCGGCGATGCGTACAGGCATTGCCTTCATCACTCCCGTGACCCCGTGAGTTGGGCTATACCCAAACTCATGCGCCATCATAGGAAGAGTCAATCAGCTGCGGCTTCCTGAACGCGGGAAGGGCGGCTATGATGGGCAACGTTTTTTTTGCTTACAACCCGGAGACATCCATGAGCAACGATCTTATCAAGCACGTCACCGACGCGACCTTTGAGGCCGAAGTACTGAAGGCCCAGGGCCCGGTGCTGGTTGACTACTGGGCTGAGTGGTGCGGTCCTTGCAAAATGATCGCTCCGGTCCTGGACGACATTGCCACCACTTACGAAGGCAAGTTGACCATCGCCAAGCTGAACATCGACGACAACCAGGAAACCCCGGCCAAGCACGGTGTGCGTGGTATCCCGACCCTGATGCTGTTCAAGAACGGCAATGTCGAGGCCACCAAGGTCGGCGCACTGTCGAAGTCCCAGCTGCAAGCTTTCCTCGACGCCAACATCTAAGCGTCCTCAAAAGGCCCCGCAAATTGCGGGGCTTTTTCGTGAAACAGGGCTAGACGCTCTGAAATTCAGGTGGTACATTCGGCCCCGCACTGGTTTCTCCACTGCCCCCTGCAAGCCGTCGCCGACGCTCTCCTTTTCGATTAGTACGCGATCCTGTCGCCTTCTCTGCGGCGCGGCCTCATTAAGCCAAAAGCTTAATTTCCCCCCCTCCATAAATGATTACGTCATTCCTATATGAATCTGACTGAACTCAAGCAAAAGCCGATTACCGAACTGCTCGAATTGGCCGAACAGATGGGCATAGAAAATATGGCCCGTTCGCGCAAGCAGGACGTGATTTTCTCCCTGCTCAAAAAGCACGCGAAAAGCGGCGAGGAAATCTCCGGTGATGGCGTGCTGGAGATTCTCCAGGACGGCTTCGGCTTCCTCCGCTCTGCAGACGCTTCCTATCTCGCCGGCCCAGACGATATCTACGTCTCGCCGAGCCAGATCCGTCGCTTCAACTTGCGCACCGGTGACACCATCGTTGGCAAGATCCGCCCTCCAAAGGAAGGCGAGCGTTATTTCGCCCTGCTCAAGGTCGACACGATCAACTACGATCGTCCCGAGAACGCGAAAAACAAGATTCTCTTCGAGAACCTGACCCCGCTGTTCCCGACCGTGCGCATGAAGATGGAAGCCGGTAACGGTTCCACCGAAGACTTGACCGGTCGTGTCATCGACCTGTGCGCCCCGATCGGCAAAGGCCAGCGCGGCCTGATCGTGGCCCCGCCGAAAGCCGGTAAGACCATCATGCTGCAGAACATCGCAGCGAACATCGCTCGTAACAATCCTGAAGTTCACCTGATCGTGTTGCTGATCGATGAGCGTCCGGAAGAAGTAACCGAAATGCAGCGCACCGTGCGCGGCGAAGTGGTTGCCTCGACGTTCGATGAGCCACCAACTCGCCACGTGCAGGTTGCTGAAATGGTGATCGAAAAGGCCAAGCGCCTGGTCGAACACAAG
Source organism: Pseudomonas sp. 32A (assembly GCF_052682255.1). Taxonomy (NCBI): domain Bacteria; kingdom Pseudomonadati; phylum Pseudomonadota; class Gammaproteobacteria; order Pseudomonadales; family Pseudomonadaceae; genus Pseudomonas; species Pseudomonas sp. 32A. The sequence goes on from NZ_JBQYLY010000001.1 coordinate 3,170,532, forward strand.
AAAGACGTGGTGATTCTGCTCGACTCCATCACTCGTCTGGCCCGTGCCTACAACACCGTGATCCCGAGCTCCGGCAAAGTGCTCACCGGTGGTGTCGATGCCCACGCCCTGGAGAAACCGAAACGTTTCTTCGGCGCCGCGCGGAACATCGAAGAAGGCGGCTCGCTGACCATCATCGCCACCGCGCTGGTTGAAACCGGCTCGAAGATGGATGAAGTGATCTACGAAGAGTTTAAAGGTACCGGCAACATGGAACTGCCTTTGGACCGCCGTATCGCTGAAAAGCGTGTGTTCCCGGCCATCAACATCAACCGTTCCGGCACACGCCGTGAAGAGTTGCTGACCGCTGACGACGAACTGCAGCGCATGTGGATCCTGCGCAAGCTGCTGCACCCGATGGATGAAGTTGCGGCCATCGAGTTCCTGATCGACAAGCTGAAAACCACCAAGACCAACGACGAGTTCTTCCTGTCGATGAAGCGCAAGTAACACGACGCTTCGGTCAAAAAAGATGGCGCCCCATGGGGCGCCATTTTTTTTGTTTCTGGAAAATGCGTTTTGGCTTTAGTGTGTGTCTGTTTAGAAACAAATTCGCGTGTGTGACTACACTCGCTGTCCATCCGATCAGGCAAATTACAAGATTTTATGACCATTCTCGCTTATCGCAGGGACATTGACGGCCTGCGTGCCATAGCTGTGCTTGCTGTTGTGCTGTTTCATTTTGGTGTACCAGGCTTTACCGGCGGCTTTGTCGGCGTCGACGTGTTTTTCGTGATCTCCGGATACTTGATCACCTCGATCATCTGGCGCGAGCGTGAGGCCGGCCGTTTCAGTTTTGTCGGCTTCTGGGCCCGCCGAGCGCGGCGTATCCTGCCGGCGCTATTCGTGATGATGCTCGGCGCGCTGGTGGTGGGCTGGTTTCTGCTGGCGCCCAAGGATTACAGCGAGTTGGGGCGCTCGATTCACAACCAGGTGGTGTTTATCTCCAACCTGTTTTTCATGCGCCAGGACGGCTACTTTGATGTGGCCTCCGACATCAAGCCGTTGCTGCATACCTGGTCATTGTCGGTTGAAGAACAGTTCTACATTCTTTTTCCTCTGTTGCTGACGGTGCTGTCGAGCCGGCTCAAACACTGGCGTGCGGCGCTGTTTGTGTTGTTGCTGGTGTCGTTCGGGATGAGCACGTGGGAGGTGGCCCACGCTCCGGAAAGAGCCTTTTTCCTGCTACAGATGCGTGCCTGGGAACTGTTGGCGGGCGCAATGCTGGCGGTCATGCCTGCACGGCAATACCGCGCGAGCCCGGCCTTGGCGCAGGTCGTCAGTCTTGCCGGTCTTGGCCTGATCCTGCTGGCGGTCTTCGCCTATGACCCAAGCACGCCGTTTCCCGGCGCCGCTGCGCTGTTGCCGGTGGTCGGCGTGGTCTGCCTGATTTGGGCCAACGGCCAGCAAGCCACCCTGGCGAGCAAGCTGCTGGGTAGCCGTTTGCTGGTGGGGATCGGCCTGATTTCCTACTCCTGGTACCTGTGGCATTGGCCGGTCTACGTGTTCGGCAAGTACGCCAGTGTCGATGGCCTGGGGCCGTGGGAGCTTGGTGCGCTGTTTGTGTTGAGCCTGTTGCTGGGTTACGGATCCTGGCGGTTCGTCGAGGCGCCGTTCCGTGAGCGTCGGTTGCTGGCAGGACGCAAGCAAATCCTCGTGGCGGCGGGTATCGCGCTGCTGGCGGTGGGGCTGCTCGGCAAAGGCCTGGTCTGGACAAAGGGGTTGCCTTGGCGCCTGTCGCCCGAGGCGCTGCAATTTGCCCAGGCGCGCGAGTGGAGCCCGGACCTCATGGCCTGCCTGGTGGATGGGGGGAAAAATCGCCATCATGGATTTTGTCATTTCGGACCTCAGTCCGCGCCGACCCGCGCGTTGGTATGGGGCGATAGCCATGCCACGGCCCTGGTTCCGGCATTGCAAGACGGCGCGAGCAAGTATGGTGTCAGCGTCACCCAGGCCGGTTATGCCGGTTGCCTGCCGTTTAATCGCAAGGAAAGCGTTCCGGGCTGCTTGACCTTTAACCAGCAGGTCACGCAACTGCTCGGCAAGGAAACCTTTAGCGACGTGGTGCTGGTGGCGCGCTGGAGCCTGTATGTCTATGGGCAGCGCGATGGTGACACCGAGGCTTCGTTGCTGGACCCGGCGACCGGAACCTATGACCGCGCCTTCGCCGAGCGGCGCTTCGCTGAAAGCTTGGGCGCCCTTGTGCAGCAGTTGCGCGACAGCGGCCATCGGGTGTGGCTGGTCAAGGAAGTCCCCCTGCAGGAATTCAGTCCGCCTTACCGCCTGAGTCGCCTGGCGATGCTCGGCCGGCCCACCGACAAAGAAGGTATGCCCCTGGCTGAGCACCTCCAGCGCCAGGCCTATATCAGCAGCGTATTCGAGCGCATCGCGGCGGCTGATCCCGGGGTAAAGGTAATGGACCCGGCGCCTGAGCTATGCAGTGCGAATGACTGGTGTCGCGTGGAACTGGACGGTCAGTCGCTGTACACCGACGACAATCACCTCTCGGCCGTCGGTTCGCGGTATGTCGAGGCGTTCCTTGAACCGTTGTTCAAAGCCTTGCGCAATGAAACCCAGGCATCGGCTCTTTGAGTCTGTGTCGTCGGCAATGCTGCTCAATAAGCTGCCAGCGACCGTAAGAGCAGGTAGGATGTACGCCTATTTTACGGGTGGCATGGTTAATGAAATTCAAGGATCTTCGGGATTTCGTGCAGCAACTTGAGCAGCGCGGAGAGTTGAAACGTATCCAGGTGCCGATTTCCCCGGTCCTGGAGATGACTGAGATTTGCGACCGCACCTTGCGTAACAAGGGCCCGGCGCTGCTGTTCGAAAACCCGGTGGGCTTTGATATTCCGGTGCTCGGCAACCTGTTCGGCACCCCCGACCGCGTTGCGTTCGGCATGGGCGCCGAGTCCGTCAGCGAACTGCGGGAGATCGGCAAGCTGCTGGCCTTCCTCAAGGAGCCCGAGCCACCCAAGGGTCTGAAGGACGCCTGGTCGAAGCTGCCCATCTTCCGCAAGATCATTGCCATGGCGCCCAAGGTCGTGAAAGACGCGGTCTGCCAGGAAGTGGTCATCGAAGGCGATGACGTCGACCTCGGCATGCTCCCCGTGCAGACCTGCTGGCCTGGCGACGTCGGCCCGCTGATCACCTGGGGCCTGACCGTCACCAAAGGCCCGAACAAAGACCGCCAGAACCTCGGCATCTACCGTCAGCAAGTGATCGGCCGCAACAAGGTCATCATGCGCTGGCTGAGCCACCGTGGCGGCGCGCTGGATTTCCGTGAGTGGTGCGAAAAGCATCCCGGCAAGCCATTCCCTGTTTCGGTGGCCCTGGGCGCCGACCCGGCGACCATCCTCGGCGCCGTCACGCCAGTGCCCGACAGCCTCTCCGAGTACGCTTTCGCCGGTCTGTTACGCGGTAACCGCACCGAGTTGGTGAAGTGCCGTGGTAATGACCTGCAGGTGCCGGCCACCGCCGAAATCATCCTTGAAGGCGTGATTCACCCCGGCGAGATGGCCGATGAAGGCCCCTACGGCGACCACACCGGCTACTACAACGAAGTCGACAGTTTCCCGGTGTTCACCGTCGAGCGCATCACCCACCGGATCAAGCCGATCTACCACAGCACCTACACCGGCCGTCCGCCGGATGAACCGGCGATCCTCGGCGTGGCGTTGAACGAAGTGTTTGTACCGATCCTGCAAAAGCAGTTTCCGGAAATCACCGACTTCTACCTGCCGCCCGAAGGCTGCTCGTACCGCATGGCCATCGTGACGATGAAGAAGTCGTACCCCGGCCACGCCAAGCGGGTAATGCTGGGTGTGTGGTCGTTTTTGCGACAGTTCATGTACACCAAGTTCGTTATTGTCACCGACGACGACATCAACGCCCGGGACTGGAACGACGTGATCTGGGCCATCACCACGCGCATGGACCCCAAGCGCGACACGGTGATGATCGATAACACGCCGATCGACTACCTCGACTTTGCCTCGCCGGTATCGGGCCTCGGCTCGAAAATGGGCCTGGATGCCACCCATAAATGGCCGGGTGAAACTACCCGCGAATGGGGCCGTGTGATCGTCAAGGACGAAGCGGTCACTGCCCGTGTGGATGCGCTCTGGAAAGAATTAGGAATAGATTGATGCGTGTAACCCTGCAGCCTTCCGGTGCGGTACTGGAACTGACGCCTGGCGAGCGGATTCTCGAGGGCGCGCGACGCCTGGGCTACGATTGCCCCCAGGCCTGCCGCAATGGCGTGTGCCATGTGTGTGCAGCGCTGCTGGTGGAAGGCCGGGTGCAGCAAGCCGGTGAGGTGCGTGACCATGGCGAGTTCTATACCTGCATTGCCGAACCGCTGGAAGATTGCATTGTGTTGTGGGATGGCGTGCTGGCGCCGGGAGAATTGCCGGTGCGCAAACTGTCTTGCCAACTGAGTGAGTGCGTCGAAGTGGGCGGTGACGTGTGGCGTGTGCGCCTGCGGGCTCCGGCCGGCAAGGCGGTGCGCTACCACGCCGGGCAGTACCTGATGATTGAGCGGGAAAACGGCGAGAAGTCGGCGTTCTCCCTGGCCTCGGCGCCCCACGCCGGGCGCGAGCTGGAATTGCACGTGCTGGCCCGGGAAGACAGCGCCCGCAGCCTGCTGGAGCAGTTGCAGCGCAACCAGATGGCACGCATCGAGATGCCGTTTGGCGACACCCACCTGGCCGAACTGCCCGACGGGCCGCTGGTGCTGATCGCCGCCGGCACCGGCATGGCGCAGATGCACAGCCTGATCGAACACTGCCGCGCCAGTGGCTTCAAGCACCCGGTGCATCTGTATTGGGGGGTACGTCGACCGGAAGATTTCTACGAGATCGAGCACTGGGACCAGTGGCTGCAACTGCCCAACCTGTTCCTGCACAAAGTGGTCAGCGACCTGTGCGGCTGGGAAGGGCGCTGTGGGTTGCTGCATGAAGCGGTGTGCGAAGACATCAGCGACCTCAAGGCCGTGCACGTCTACGCCAGCGGCTCACCGGCGATGATCTATGGCACCCTGGATGCGCTGGTCGAGGCCGGCATGGATGCACACCAGATGCGTGCTGACGTATTTGCCTACGCGCCTCGCACGTAACCTGTGGCGAGGGAGCTTGCTCCCGTTGGGCTGCGTAGCAGCGCCAAAACAGTCGCTGGGTTCTATCTGAAAGACCGCATGAACTTCAGGGGCCGCTTCGCGACCCAGCGGGAGCAAGCTCCCTCGCCACAGAAGCCCTTCAGCGGCCCGATCAGAAACGAACGCCTGTCGTCACCATCGCCGCATTGAACCCCAGCAACACCAACTCGGCGGCAACCGGCCCGTAATGAGTGCCCACCGAGGGGATGATCACCGGCGCCACGCCCAGTCCATTCAGCGGAATCTTGTCGCGGTACTTGCCGCGATAGCCCTGGATCACGCCGCCTGTCAGCTTCAAGTACACCGGGTAATCGGGCATGTCGTAGCGTTTGCCGGCGTAGGCGTAGTACGACCGCTGTCTGAACGAGTTGCGAAACGTCGCCCCGCCATACACCAGGCCTGACGCTTCATTGCGCTCAAGGCCGATCAGGTCCTGATTGTTGTTGTGGTCCTTGTCCGGCGAAAAATGCCGGGTGTAGACGCTCGTCTGGGCGTACCAGAAGCCTTTTTCGTCCTGGGGCGGCGCTTCCACCGCCAGGGCGGTGGTGGCTTGGGCCAGGAACAACAGGCTGGGAAGTCGGTATTTCATGGTGTGACCTCGATAGTCGGTTCGGTTGGCGGCTAAGTGGGTCGTGACAGGCGCCTATTTTGAAGGCTCAGCGTGCCTCCAGCCTGAACGTGCGCTGAAACTACAGGGATTGAGGCAGCCAATCCTGATGAGCGGAGCGGCCCGGGCTTATGCATTCGCTTATTCTTTAAAGGTATTTAATTTGTTACATAAATATCATTAAGCTATATGACAACGGACTACCGACTTTCTGCCAATAACCAATAAATGACCGCCACCGTCCGCCACACGGATCGATCGTATGAGCTCAGAGCATTGACGTTCTGGCTTTTGATTCCAAGGGGAGCGGTATGGGGAGCAACAAGCAGCACCTGCTGTACACGGCGATTTTGTCGGCTAATTTGCTGACCGCTGTGGGATTCAGTCCAGTGGAAGCCGCCGAAACGGCCACTGCCGATGTACCCAAACTCGACACAGTCATCGTGACCGGCACCCGCGCCCAAGAGCGCACCGCCAGTGCTTCGCTGTCACCTATCGATGTGATTTCCAGCGACACCTTGCGCAGCACCGGCTCTGATGAGTTGGGCGCGGTGTTGGCCCGTTTGATTCCTTCCATCAACTTTCCACGCCCGAGCCTGGTAGACGGTGCCGAACTGGTGCGCCCGGCGCAGTTGCGCGGCCTTTCGCCGGACCAGGTATTGGTGCTGGTCAATGGCAAGCGCCGCCACACCAGCGCCTTCGTCAACCTCGGCGGCGCAGTGGGGCGCGGCTCGGCACCGGCGGATCTGAATGCGATCCCGCTGTCGGCAGTTGACCATATTGAAGTGCTGCGTGACGGCGCATCGGCCCGTTACGGCTCCGATGCGATTGCCGGGGTGATCAACGTGATCCTCAAGCATGACGACCACGGTGGCTCGATCACCAGCAAGTTCGGTGAGTACAAGAAGGGTGACGGTATCCAGCGCAACCTCAGCGGCAACACCGGTGTGGCGCTGGGCGATAACGGCTTTATCAACATCTCGGCCGAAGGCGCCGACAACGATTACACCAACCGTGCCGGCAAGGACCTGCGTCCGGGCAGCGTTGGTTCGACGACTTACGGCCAGCGGGTGTTCCGCCAGGGCGAGCCGGCTACCGATCAGGGCAAGCTGTTTCTCAACTCGGAATACTCCTTCAGCGAAGCGGCCGAATTCTACGCGTTTGGCGGCTACAGCAAGACCCGCGGCGAGACAGCGGCGTTCTACCGGGCCAGCAACGCGAGCAACAACATTCCAGCGCTCAACCCCAACGGCTACTTGCCGCTGATTCGCGGCGACGTGGAAGACACGTCCCTGGCGGTCGGTCTGCGCGGCCTGTTGGCCTATGACTGGCACTACGACGTGTCGGTGAACTACGGCAAGAACCAGTACCAGATCGGCACCGAAACCATCAACACTTCGCTGGGCCTGGCGACGCCGCGCAAGTTCGACAACGGCACCCTGGTCAATGACCAGAAGCAACTCAGCCTGGACCTGTCGCGGGAATTCAGCCTGGGCTGGTTGCCGTATCCGGTGTCGGTAGCGTTTGGTGGCGAATACCTGGACCAGGGTTATCAGATCAAGGCGGGTGACCCGGCGTCCTACTACCAGACCGGCAGTTCGGGCCTGGGCGGCTTCCGTGATTCCGACGCAGGCACCAGCACGCGCCATAACTGGGCGCAGTACCTGGACCTGGAAACCAACTTCACCGAAAAACTCAGCGCCTCGGCTGCCGTGCGTCATGAGGACTACAGTGATTTTGGTTCCAACGTCAGCGGCTCGCTCTCGGCCCGCTACGACTTCACCCCGCAAGTGGCCTTGCGCGGCAGTGTATCCAACGGTTTCCGCGCGCCGTCCCTGGCGCAGCAGAACTTCGCCTACACCTCGTCGCAGCTGATCGGCAACACCATCCAGGAAGCCGGTACGTTCCCGGCCAACAGCCAGGTGGCGCGCCTGCTCGGTGCGGAAGACCTGAAAGCCGAGAAGTCCCGCAACTACAGCCTCGGCCTGGTGCTGGAGCCGACCGACAACCTGACAGTGACCGCCGACGTCTACCGTATCGACATCAGCGACCGCATCAGCCTGTCCTCCAACCTGGACCTGAGCAAAAACCCGGCTGCGCTGGCGTACCTGCAGGCCAACGGCGTCGGCAACATCAACTACACCACCGTGCGTTACTTCACCAACGCTACCGACACCACCACCAATGGCGTCGACCTGGTGGCCAACTATCGCTACCAGCTGGATAACGGTGTGCGCTGGAACAGCACCGTGGGCTACAACTACAACCACACCAAGGTCACCGACGTAAAAGCCAACCCGGCTGTACTGGATAGCCTGGGCGCGAGCCTGGTCCGGGTGGATCGTCGCGAACGCATCGGCCTGTTGGGCGACACCACGCCCCAGCACAAGCTGAGCCTGGGCAACGACCTGAGTTTCGGCAATTGGGCGCTGCACAGTAATTTGGTGCGCTATGGTTCGTTCACCAGCTACCAGGCGGACCCGGCCAACGACCAGAGCTTCAAGGCCGCCTGGCTGTTGGACCTGTCAGCCGACTACAAGCTGAAAAACTGGACCTTCACCGTTGGCGGCGACAACGTCACCGACAAGTACCCGGAAAAACTCAATGCCTACGCCAGCAGTGGTGGCAATTTGGCCTATAGCACTTTTTCGCCGTACGGTTACAGCGGCGCGTTCTATTACGGTAAAGTTGCTTACAACTGGTAACAGCTTCTCGTAACAACAAAGGAGACCTAAGCGATTTGCCATGACCGCCATTGAATCTGATCTTTTGCAATTGGCTTACCCTCCGCGGCTCGATCTGGGGCCGCAACTCACTCACGAACAGTTGATGAGCTCGATGCAAGCCACCATGGCTTTGCATAAGGGTGGGCCGGTCTGGCTATTCGCTTATGGTTCGCTGATCTGGCGGCCTGAATGCTCGTCGACACAACGCATGCGGGCGCGGGTCCATGGTTATCACCGCGGCTTGTACCTGTGGTCTCATGAACACCGGGGCACGCCGGAAACACCGGGGTTGGTGTTTGGCCTGGATCGGGGTGGCTCGTGCAGTGGGTTTGCCTACCGCTTGCCGGAAGATCAGCTGGAGGCTTCGCTTTATGCCTTGTGGCAGCGCGAGATGCCTTACCCGTCCTACCGGCCACACTGGCTCACCTGCCGTCTTGAAGATGGCAGCCAGGTGCAGGCATTGGGATTTGTACTGGAGCGGCACCTGCCCAGCTATGCCGGGAATTTGCCCGACATTGTGCTGAATCACGTGTTGCAAAGCGCTTGCGGGCGTTACGGGACCACTCGCGATTATGTCGAGCAGACCGTCAACGCCCTGCGTAGCCACGCCATGCCAGACAAGAATCTGGAGGCGCGGCTCAAGCGGTGTTCCAAAGGCTGTTCCGACGATTAACGTGCGGTACTGACGCTATTGGTGTGCCACAAGGTGGGGATCAGGAACGCAATCGCCAGCAGGCACGCGCCGATCAGCAGCACAAAACCACCGTCCCAACCGAAATGGTCAACGGTGTAGCCCATGGCCGCACTCGCTGCCACCGAACCACCCAGGTAACCGAACAGGCCCGTAAAGCCCGCTGCAGTGCCGGCGGCTTTCTTCGGTGCCAGTTCCAGCGCTTGCAGGCCGATCAGCATCACCGGTCCGTAGATCAGGAAGCCGATGGAGAACAGCGCGATCATGTCGACCATCGGGTTGCCCGGCGGGTTGAGCCAGTAAACCAGGGTCGCGACGGTCACCAAGCCCATGAACACGATGCCCGTCAGGCCACGGTTGCCACGGAAGATCTTGTCCGACATCCAGCCGCACAGCAGCGTGCCCGGAATGCCTGCCCATTCGTAGAAGAAGTACGCCCACGAGGTTTTATCCACGTCGAAGTGCTTGGCTTCCTTGAGGTACGTCGGGGCCCAGTCCAGTACGCCGTAGCGCAGCAGGTAGACGAAGACGTTGGCGAAGGCGATGTACCACAGCATTTTGTTGCGCAGCACGTACTTGACGAAGATTTCCTTGGCGCTGAATTCGTCTTCGTGGCTGGCGTCGTAGCCTTCCGGGTAGTCGTTCTTGTATTGCTCGATAGGCGGCAGGCCCACCGATTGCGGGGTATCGCGCATGGTGATGAAGGCAAATGCCGCCACCAGCAGGGCCACGGTGGCCGGCACGTAGAACGCCGCGTGCCAGTCGTTGAACCAGGCCATGCCCAGCAGGAACAGCGGGCCGATCAAGCCGCCGCCGACGTTATGCGCCACGTTCCATACGGAAACCACGCCGCCGCGTTCCTTCTGCGACCACCAGTGCACCATGGTCCGCCCACTTGGCGGCCAGCCCATGCCCTGGGCCCAACCGTTGATGAACAGCAAAATGAACATCATGGTCACGCTGGACGTTGCCCAAGGCGCGAAACCGAAAATGAACATCACCCCGGCGGACACCAGCAGGCCGAAGGGCAGGAAGTAGCGCGGGTTGGAGCGGTCGGACACCAGGCCCATAAGGAACTTGGACAGGCCGTAGGCAATTGCAATCGCCGACATCGCCAGGCCCAGCTGGCCGCGCGTGTAACCCTCGTCGATCAGGTACGGCATGGCCAGGGAGAAGTTCTTGCGCAGCAGGTAGTACCCGGCGTAACCGAAGAAAATACCGGCGAAGATCTGCCAGCGCAGGCGTCGGTACGTGCTGTCTATTTTTTCTTCAGGCAGGGGCGCCTGGTGTGCGGCAGGGCGGAAGAAAGCAAACATTCAAGAGCTCCAAATTTCTTGTTTTGACTGCGGATGCGAATGTTACAGTTTCGTTACCGAAAATAGCACCGCCTCTTATCTGCGGGCATAGGAATTGAGTGCAATTGCATGTTCTTTTACGAACATGTCGCTTAGAGACAAGTGAGGGGCGTTTTCAGGCGGGGTATCACGAACGTGTGGCGAGGGAGCTTGCTCCCGCTGGACTGCGCAGCAGGCCCATCTTTTGGGGCCGCTTCGCGACCCAGCGGGAGCAAGCTCCCTCGCCACAGACAGCGATCCGGCTCAGCTGCCGTTGGTGGCTGCGATGTCGCCCGGAAGCAGGTGTTCCTGGACTTTCTGGCTGCGGGACTCCACCAGTTGGCCCTGTTCGTCGAAGCGCAACACGATCAGCCAGTCATATACGTTTTCCGGCCATTTCTTCATGCCGGTGAGCGCCGGGCCGTCCCCGCCAAAGGCTTCGATCAACTTGTCGATATGCCCGTGATGCCACGCGATCAGCACGGTTTGGGCCTGGTTGGACTTGCGTAGCGATTTCACCAGCTTGCCGACTTGATCGTCTGAGTAGGGCGTTTCAAGTGGAAGTTGCAGGCGCTGGGCCAACGGCGTCAGGGTCAGGCGAGGGCGGGAGCTTTCCTTGCTGTCGCTGGTAGCGATCAACCGCTGGGGCACCACCGAGATGCCGTTCAACAGCAACGGGTCGAAATAGCGGGCATAGGCTGCCGCCCTTTGTTCGCCCTTGGGGCTTAGCAACGGGCCTTCATCGGGTTTTTCTGCATGACGCACGATCAGCACGGTCACGTTGTTTAGCCCGCGTACATCCTTGTCCTCTTTATGGGCAAAAGCTTGAGCCGAGATCACCATCAACAACCCCAGCAGCAGCGCGCGCAACCGTGTGACCATTATTTTTCCTGCCAATGAAAGAGTGCCTCGGCCGATCATGGGCCCAGGCACCTCGCCGACAAAATGAAACAATCGTCAGCGTAGCTGCACCACGACCTTACCGACAGCCTTGCGCTGGCCGAGGTCATTAATCGCCTGCGCGGCCTGCTCCAGCGGGTACACCTGAGACACCAGCGGCTTCAGCTTGCCTTCGGCAAACCAGCCGAACAGTTGCTGGAAGTTGGCGGCATTGTCCTGAGGCTGGCGCTGGGCAAACGAACCCCAGAACACCCCGACGACTGCCGCGCCCTTGAGCAGCGCCAGGTTTACCGGCAACTCAGGAATGCGCCCGCTGGCAAAGCCCACCACCAGCAGCCGGCCATTCCAGGCGATGCTGCGAATGGCCTGGTCAAACAGGTCGCCGCCCACCGGGTCGTAGATCACATCCACGCCGTTGCCGCCGGTAAGGCGTTTGATTTCGTCCTTGAGGCTGTCTTCGCTGTAGTTGATCAACTCATCGGCGCCCGCGGCCTTGGCCACGGCGAGCTTGTCGGCACTGCTGGCAGCGGCGATCACCCGGGCGCCCATGGCCTTGCCGATTTCCACCGCAGCCAGGCCGACACCGCCGGAGGCACCGAGCACCAACAGGGTTTCCCCGGGTTGCAGGTTGGCCCGTTGCTTGAGGGCGTGCATCGAGGTGCCGTAGGTCATGCTGAAGGCGGCAGCGGTGTTGAAGTCCATGCTCGGCGGGATCGGCAGCACGTTGTAGCCCGGCACGGCGACCTGCTCGGCGAAGCTGCCCCAGCCGGTCAACGCCATCACCCGGTCACCGACCTTCAGGTGGCTGACGCTCTCGCCGACTTGGCTGATCACGCCTGCCGCTTCACCGCCCGGCGAAAACGGGAAGGGCGGTTTGAACTGGTATTTACCCTCGATGATCAGGGTGTCCGGGAAATTGACCCCGGCCGCATGCACGTCCAACAGGATTTCGTTCTTCTTGATCGCCGGGCTTTCGACGTCTTCCAGCACCAGGGTTTCGGCGGGGCCGAAGGCTTTGCACAGCACAGCTTTCATCGGACTATTCCTTTTGGCGTGTTGGCCGATAAGTGTAGGTGGGCAGGGCGATGGGTCAACGAGCATGCCCCGGCCTGATAAGTCGCCATAAGCTTGTGCTCAGGGCTGCTAGCGTTATGCTACTGGGCAACCGAATTGAGGAATGAACTGTGAAAGCGTGGATCCTGTTGATGCTGGCCCTGACACTGCCGACGGCAGCCCTGGCCGAAGAAGCCAAAGAAGGCGAAGCGCCGAAGGTCAGCTATATCAGCCTGAGCCCGCCGTTTGTCGGTAACTACGGCCTGGATGGCACCGCGAAGCTGAAGGTATTCAAGGCGGATATCGCCCTGCGGGTGACAGGCCCCGAGGCGGCCGCCGCCGTCAAAGCCAACGATGCGTTGATTCGCAACCAGTTGGTGGCGCTGTTTACCCAGCAAACCAGCGACGCAATGAGCAGCGTCGACGGTAAGGAAAAACTGCGCCAGGAAGCCCTTAAGCAGACTCAGCAAGTAATGAACGACGAGACCGGCAAGCCGCAGGTTGAGGATCTGTTGTTCAACAACCTGATCATCCAGTAAGCCGGTCGCTTCGCGCCCTTCGCGAGCAAGCCCGCTCTCACACTTGACCGAGTTCTAACATGAGAATGCGGTTGAATGTGGGAGCGGGCTTGCTCGCGAAGAGGCCCTGACAGACACCTCAGGAAGCCAGGCTCTTCCTGAACCGCGCCAACGCCACCGCAAAGAACAACAACCCAATCCCCGCCAGCGCCAGCAAGTCCGGCCACACCACGCTCACGCCTGCATCCCGGAACAGAATCGCCGCACTCAAACTCACAAAGTGCGTCGACGGCGAGCCCTGCATCACCCATTGCAACCACTGCGGCATGCTGTCCAGCGGCGTACTGCCGCCGGACAACAGCAGCATCGGAATAATCACCGGGATCGCCAGCAGTCCGAACTGCGGCGTCGAGCGGGCGAGGGTGGCGAGGAAGATGCCCAAGGCGGTGCTGGCAAACAGGTACAACGCCGTCACCAGCAAGAACAAGGTCAGCGACCCGGCCAGCGGCACGCCGAGCAAGCCTTTCACCACCACTTCCAGCGACAGCCAGGTGCACAGCACCACCACCAGCATGTTGCTCCAGATTTTCGCCAGCATGATTTCCAGCGCCGTCAGTGGCAGCACCAGCAGATGGTCGAGGGTGCCGTGTTCGCGCTCACGCAGCAGCGCGGTACCGGTCAGCACGATGGCGAGAATGGTGATGTTGTTGACGATCTGGATCACCGCGAGAAACCAGCCACCTTCCAGGTTGGTATTGAACAGCGCCCGGGTGGTCAGCAGCGCAGGGGCCTTTTGGGCGGCATCGGCCTGGTTGCCATAGGTCAGCAATTCCCGCTGGAAAATCCGCCCGATATACCCGGCGCCCATGAATGCCTGGCTCATGGCCGTGGCATCGACGTTGACCTGCACCCCCGGCTGGCGCCCGGCCAACAGGTCGGCCTGGAAATTCGCCGGCACGTTGATCACGAAGGTGTACTGGCCGCTGTCCATCACCTTGTCCAACTGGTCATACGGTAATGGCACCGCCGCTTGAAACTCCGGCGGTTGCAGGGCTTCGGCCAGTTGCCGGGACAGCGCGCTGTGGTCTTCATCCACAAAAGCCACGCTGGCGTTGTGCACGCCGATCACCGAACCGGCTGCGGGCATATAGATGGCGACGGTGAAGGCGTAGAACAGGAACAGCAGCAACACGCTGTCGTGGCGCAGGCTGGTCAGTTCCTTGATGCCGAGGCGCAGGATATGGGCGAACTTGTGCATCTCAGGCCTCCTGCTTCTTGAGCATGACCAGGCTAAGCCCGGTAAACCCCAGGAAGAATCCGAACAGCGCCAGGCACTGCGGCCACAACTGGCGCAGATCCAGGGCCTTGGTAAAGGTGCCCACCGCGATGTCGAGGAAGTAGCCCGCCGGGAACAGCATGCCCATCAACGCGGCGGCGCCTTCCAGGGACGAGCGCGGCACGATCAGCCCGGAGAACTGAATGGTCGGCAGACTGGTGATGATCATGGTGCCGAGGATCGCCGCGATCTGGGTGCGGGTGAACGCGGAAATCAGCAGGCCCATGCTGGTGGTGGCCAGCACATACAGCAGGCCGCCGAAGGCCAGGGTCACGCCGCTGCCTTTGAACGGCACGCCGAACAGCCAGCGGTTCATCGCCACCAGCAGCCCGAGGTTGATCAGGCTCACCGCCAGGTACGGTGCCTGTTTGCCCAGCAGGAACTCCAAGCGAGTCAGCGGCGTGGCGTAGAAGTTGGTGATCGAGCCCAGTTCCTTTTCGCGCACGATCCCCAGGGCCGTGAGCATCGCCGGGATGAAGGCGAGGATCAGCGCCATCACGCCCGGGCCGATGGCGTTCACGCTGACCACGTCCTGGTTGTAGCGAAAGCGGGTTTCCAGTTTGGCGGCGGCCTGTTGGTTGAGAGGTGTGCTGTTCAGTTCGGCCAGTTGTTGGAGATTGGCTTGGTGCACGGCCTCGACATAATTGCGGCTGGTTTCCGCGCGAAACGGCATGCCGCCATCGAGCCAGGCGGCCACGGCGGGCTGGCGACCGGCGTAGAGGTCACGGCCAAAACCCGGCGGAATCTCCAGCGCCAGTTTGATTTCCGAGCGTTGCAGGCGTTTGTGCAGCTCATTGGAATCGGTGATCGGCGGCTGTTCGGCGAAATAACGCGAACTGCGAAAGGCTTCCAGATAGGCCCGGCTTTGCGGCGTTTGATCCTGGTCGTAGACAGCGAAGGCGAGCTTTTCCACGTCCAGGGAAATGCCGTAGCCGAAAATCACCATCATGAAAATCGCGCCCAGCAGGGCGAAGGCCATGCGCACTTTGTCCCGCAGCAGTTCCTTGCCTTCGCGGCTGGCCACGGCCAACAGGCGGGCGAGGCTGAACCCACGTTTGCTGACGGGCGGGGCCATGGGTTCGCTGACGGTTTCGGTGGGCGCGGTTGCCGCTTCGGGCGCGCCTTGGGCCTGTTCCAGGCAGGTGACGAACGCTGCTTCCAGGGTTTCGCCGTGGAATTGCTGTTGCAGCGCGTCCGGCGTGTCGCAGGCCAGTACCTTGCCCGCGTGCATCAGCGAGATTCGGTCGCAGCGCTGGGCCTCGTTCATGAAGTGCGTGGACAGGAAGATCGTCACGCCCTGTTCCCGGGACAGCTCGATCAGCAATCGCCAGAAATCATCCCGCGCGGCCGGGTCGACGCCCGAGGTCGGTTCATCGAGGATCAGCACTTCCGGGCGGTGCAGCACCGCCACCGCCAGGGACAAGCGCTGGCGCAAACCCAATGGCAACTCGCCGGAAGGCTGCTCGGCAACGTCGCCCAGGTCAAAACGCTCGATCAACTCATCAATGCGCTGGCCGCTTTCCGCCTTCGGCAGGTCGAACAACTGCGCATGCAGCACCAGGTTCTGGCGCACGCTGAGTTCACCGTACAGCGAGAAGCTTTGCGACATGAAACCCACGCGCTTGCGGGTGGCCAGGTCCTTGGCGTTGACCGGATTACCGAGCAGGGTTGCCGTACCCTCGGTGGCCGGCATCAGGCCGGTGAGGACCTTCATGGTGGTGGTCTTGCCGCAGCCGTTGGAGCCGAGGAAACCAAAGATCTCGCCCCGGCCTATGGCGAAGCTGACTTTGTCCACCGCCGTGAAATCGCCGAAACGCAGGGTCAGGTCGTGGGCTTCGATCGCGATGTCGGTGTTATCGCTTTCCCGTGGCGGAATCACCAGCGGTTCGTTGTTATGGGCGCTGTCGCCCTGGAAATGGGTGAAGGCTTCGTCCAGTTTGCCGCTGGGCGTTGCGGCGGCGAGTTCACTGCTCAGGCCGTCGGCGATCAGCTTGCCGCGGTCGAGCATCAGGCAGTGTTCGAACTGCTCGGCTTCTTCCATGTAGGCAGTGGCCACCAGCAATGTCAGTTGCGGGCGTTCGCTGCGTACGGTTTCCACCAGTTCCCAGAAGCGCCGACGGGACAGCGGGTCGACGCCGGTGGTGGGCTCGTCGAGGATCAGCAGGTCCGGGTCGTGGATCAGCGCACAGCACAGGCCGAGTTTCTGCTTCATGCCGCCGGAGAGCTTGCCGGCAGGTCGCTCGGCGAAGCGTGCGAGGTCGGTGGCCAGCAGCAGGTTGTGCATGCGCTGGTCGCAATCGGCTTTTGACAGGCCGAACAGCGTGGCGAAGAACCGGATGTTCTCGCTGATGGACAGCTCGGGGTACAGGTTGCCGCCCAGGCCTTGAGGCATGAAGGCGATGCGCGGGTACAGGCTGTTGCGGTGGCGGCGGTCTTCGATAGAGCCGCCGAGCACGTCCAGTTGACCTTCCTGAAGCTTTTTAACCCCGGCAATCAAGCCCAGCAAACTCGACTTGCCGGCGCCGTCTGGGCCGATCAGCCCGCAGCGTGTACCGGCGGGCAAGCTGAAGGCGATGTCGATCAGCGCCTGTTGCTTGCCGTAGCGATGGTTGATGCCCGTGGCGTGCAGCGCCAGGCCGCTCATTGCAGGTTGGCCGGCCAGTCCAGGTCAGCGGTGCGCACATAACCGGCGCCGGGCATGCCCGGTTTGGCTTGGGGCACGGCGCTCGGTTGGGTCAGGCGCAGTTTGACCCGGAACACCAGCTTCTGGCGCTCGTCGCGGGTTTCCACTTCCTTGGGGGTGAACTGCGACTTGGCCGCGACAAAACTGATTTTCGCCGGCAGCGGTTGCTTCGGCAGGGCGTCGAGGACGATCCGCGCCTCACTGCCGACGGTCAGGGCGCCGGTTACCGATGCGGGCAGATACAGGTTCATGTATTGGTCGTTGGGGTCGATCAGCAGCAACACGCGGCCACCGGCACCGAGCACTTCGCCAGGTTCGGCCAGGCGCAGCTGGATGATGCCGTCGATGGGCGCCCGCAGGCTGCTGTCCTCGATTTCGCTGGTGAGCTGTGCGACCTGGGCCTGGGCGGCGCCGATGGCGGCCTTTACCGAGTTGACCTGGGCTTGGGCGGCGACCACGGCGGCGTTGCCGGTGTTTTGCCGCGCCTGCTGCTGGTCGATCAACTGGCCGCTGGCGAAG
This sequence comes from Pseudomonas sp. 32A, assembly GCF_052682255.1. Taxonomy (NCBI): domain Bacteria; kingdom Pseudomonadati; phylum Pseudomonadota; class Gammaproteobacteria; order Pseudomonadales; family Pseudomonadaceae; genus Pseudomonas; species Pseudomonas sp. 32A. The sequence continues at coordinate 3,188,093 of NZ_JBQYLY010000001.1, forward strand.
CCGCGTTTGTACAGCTCCTGGGTGCGCTTGAGTTCCTGGCTGGCCAGCAGTTGTTCGCTCTGGCGCAGTTGCACATTGGCTTGGGCGGCGGCGAAATTCTCTTTGGCCCGCAGCACTTCGGCTTCGGCCTGGGCGCGCTGGGCTTCCAGGGTGCGGGTGTCCATGCGCGCCAGCAGTTGGCCCTTGAGCACCTTGTCGCCTTCGTCCACCCGCACTTCGGCGAGGCGCCCGGGGATCTTGGCGGCGATCTGCACTTCGGTCGATTCCAGCCGGCCATTGCCCATGCTCAAGCCTTCGGGCAAGCGGTCCTGAGTGGATTGCCAGTAGCCAAAGCCGCCGGCGGCCAGCAGCAAGACAATCAATGGAATGGCGAAAAGATGGGAGGTGCGGTGGTTCGTCGACATGGGTGCATCCTGCGGCGTTAGCGTCCTAGTTTGACCGATCCTGCCCGAAGGCCCTTGATGCGGGTCAAATGAACTGTAGGAGCGAGCTTGCTCGCGAAAAGCGTCAACGATAACGCGACCTGTCTGGATAGTCGCGTTGCCTTGGAGTTTTTCGCGAGCAAGCTCGCTCCTACAGTTAACGCAGGCCGAGTACGGCGGCCCATTGCTCGGCGGTGACCGGCATCACCGAAAGGCGGCTGCCTTTTTGCACCAGGGGCAACTCGGCGAGGGCGGTTTGCTGTTTCAGATAGCCCAGCCCCAGGACCTTGGGAAAGGTCTCGACGTGGGCGACATTGATCGCGCTCCACGGGTTTTTTTCAGGGCTGGCCTTGGCGTCAAAGTAATGGCTGTCAGGCTCCAGCGCGGTCGGGTCCGGGTAGGCCGCCTCGACGATTTTGCCGATGCCGGCAATCCCCGGCTCCGGGCAGCTGGAGTGATAAAAGAAAAACTGGTCACCTACCGCCATTGCCCGCAGGAAGTTACGCGCCTGATAGTTGCGCACCCCGTCCCAACGGGCCTCGCCGAGCTTTTCCAGGCCCTTGATGGACAGTTCATCGGGCTCGGATTTCATCAGCCAATAGGCCATGTTTTCGCTCCTCAAAAGACGATTGGGAAAGTTGTCCGGCAATTTTATGACAAACCGACGGTCGGTTGGCGTCAAGGTTTGCGTGTTGGTTCACGTTAACGCAGAATGCCGGGGTTTTGAGCTTGACGCAGCTGGCACGGACTACTTATGGAACGTTGCTGTCATCGTGTGCAAGATGCCTGAAGGGGGGCAATCGATGAAACGCAAACCGGATTTACTATGGATATTGGTTATTTTGTTCGGTCTGGGCGTCGTGACCACCGGCTATGCGCAGAGCTTGTGGTCGAACAAGACTGACGCACCGATTGAACTCGCACAGCAACAACCGCAACCGTTCAAACGCTGACCTGTCCTTAAGGCGCTGCTGGTTCCAGTAGCGTCTCTGCTATATACCAATCCTTATCGGTGACTGTGCCCTCAAGCGGTACATCCCAGCTTGCCTGCGCCAATCGTTCGACCTTCTGGCATTCATGGGCCAGGCCCAACAGTGTCGGTTTGCGCCAGGATTTCCGGCGGGCCATATAGGCCAGGCTACGGTCATAAAAACCGCCGCCCATGCCCAGCCGTCCGCCCACATCATCAAATCCCACCAGTGGCAACAGCACCAGGTCCAGCGCCCAGACCTTGCGTTGCCGGCTGACATTCACCTGTGGCTCAAGGATGCGAAAACGGTTGGGGCTCAGCTTCTCGCCGGGCCGTACCCGCTGGAACACCATCTTGGTTCGCGGCCACGCACTGAGCACCGGCAGGTACGTCGCCTTGCCCCGGCGCTGTGCAGCGCGCAGCAGCAGGCGCGGATCGATTTCACCGTCCGTCGGTAGATACAAGGAGATGTGTTTGGCCCGGCGAAACAGCGGGTGCTGTGCCAGTTGCCGATACAGGCCCAGGGCGGCCTGGCGTTGCTCGCTCGGCGTCAGGGCGCGGCGGGCTTTGCGCAGCATGCGTCGAAGTTGCGGGCGGGAAAGCGGCGCAGGTTCGGTCATGGTTTTCGGCTCATAAAACAATGCCAGTCCTAAGACTGGCATTGGATTTGGGAATCAGGCTCCCCGACAGAACCGCTGTCGACTTAGCCCTTGAACCCGAAAGTTCAAGGTGGAAGAAACAGTAGGCTTTAAGGCTTTCCGTCTAGCGGACATGCACACCAGCCCAACGTGTAACTTCCAGGGTAGTGCGAATCGGCTCAGGGACATCGCCGACTGGCAAGCACGCCAGGGAGTGGGGCGAGTATACCCGAAACCGACGCCGCAATCAGCCCTTGGGTGGCTCTGGATCGGTAGAAAGTACCAGATCGACCCGCTCCAGCAGGTCGCGCACCTGCTCGCGCGTCGAGCCACTGGCCTGCACGTCAGGCCGTTCCTGCTTATGCAATAAATCGTGGGTGATGTTCAGGGCGGCCATCACCGCGATGCGATCGGCGCCGATGACTTTGCCGCTGCTGCGGATTTCACGCATCTTGCCGTCCAGGTAGCGGGCAGCGCTCACCAGGTTGCTGCGTTCTTCCTGTGGGCAGATGATCGAATATTCTTTGTCGAGAATCTGCACGGTGACGCTATTGCTTGAACTCATGAGTCTTGCTCCAGGGCCTTCAGGCGCGAAATCATCGATTCGACCTTACGCCGGGCGATTTCGTTTTTTTCAATGAGGTGAGCGCGTTCCTCGCGCCAGGTCTTTTCCTGAGCTAATAGGAGTCCGTTTTGGCTCTTAAGTTGCTCGACCCGGTTAATTAGCAGCTCGAGTCTGGCCATCAGCGCTTGCAGGTCGGTGTCTTCCATTGGGTTCCACTGGATTTGTCTGATGAATGGCAACTGCTGGATAAACGATCTGACGCCCTCGATAGTCTTGGTACGTCTGCCGATGCTAGGATACAGCGCTTCATTCTAGACATTGCGCCGTCTGGCGCCTAGCTCACCATGCCCATTCAGAACTCCCCGTACGATGCTTTTTCCAAACTGCTGAGCTCCAGCGGTCATCCTTGCTCGCCTGCCGAGTTGCACGGCGTGCTGCTGGGGCGCAGTTGCACCGGTGTCGGCTTTGATGCCGACAACTGGCTGGCCGACGTCGCCGAGCTGCTGGAAACCGAGCCCACCGAAAACGTGCGCAACGCGTTGATCGGTTTGCAAGAGATGGTCAAAGGCGAGCTGACCGGTGATGACGTCACCGTCGTGTTGCTGCTGCCGACCGATGACGCGCCGCTCACCGAGCGCGCCGCCGCGCTGGGCCAATGGTGCCAAGGCTTCCTCCATGGTTTCGGCGTGAACGCCGGCGGCCTGGACCTGAGCACCGACGCCCAGGAAGTGCTGCAAGACCTGGCCGCCATCTCCCAGGTGCAAGACGCCCTGGAAGAGTCCGAAGACGGCGAAAGCGACTACATGGAAGTCATGGAATACCTGCGCGTCGCGCCGCTGCTGCTGTTCACCGAGACCCGTAAATCGGCTGAGCCCGCTGCACCCAAGCCGTCGCTGCACTAAGAAAGGAAGCCCATCTGCCCATGATCCATATCCCCAAAGCGGAATACACCCGGCGCCGCAAGGCGCTCATGGCGCAGATGGAACCCAACAGCATCGCCATTCTGCCGGCGGCTGCGGTGGCCATCCGCAACCGTGACGTCGAGCACGTCTACCGCCAGGACAGCGACTTCCAGTACCTGAGCGGCTTCCCCGAACCGGAAGCGGTGATCGTGCTGATGCCCGGCCGCCAGCACGGCGAGTACGTGCTGTTCTGCCGCGAACGCAATGCCGAGCGCGAACTGTGGGACGGCCTGCGAGCGGGCACCGAAGGCGCGATCCGCGATTTTGGTGCCGATGACGCCTTCCCGATTACCGATATCGACGACATCCTGCCCGGCCTGATCGAAGGCCGCGACCGGGTGTATTCAGCCATGGGCAGCAATGCCGAATTCGACCGGCACCTGATGGAGTGGATCAACGTGATCCGCTCTAAAGCGCACCTCGGCGCCCAGCCGCCGAATGAATTTGTTGCCCTGGATCATCTGCTTCACGACATGCGCCTGTATAAATCGGCGGCAGAAGTGAAGGTGATGCGCGAGGCCGCGCGGATTTCCTGCGCGGCCCATGTGCGGGCCATGCAGGCCAGCCGCGCCGGGTTGTATGAGTTCAGCCTTGAGGCGGAGCTCGACTACGAGTTTCGCAAAGGCGGGGCGAAGATGCCGGCCTATGGCTCCATCGTCGCCTCGGGGCGCAACAGCTGCATCCTGCATTACCAGCAGAATGACGCGGTGCTCAAGGATGGCGATCTGGTGCTGATTGACGCCGGTTGCGAGATCGACTGCTACGCCAGCGACATAACCCGCACCTGGCCGGTGAGCGGCAAGTTCTCTGCTGAACAAAAGGCGATTTACGAAATCGTGCTGGCTTCCCAGGAAGCCGCCTTTGCCGAAATCGCCCCGAACAAGCATTGGAACCAGGCCCACGAGGCGACGGTGCAAGTGATCACTGCCGGGCTGGTGAAGCTGGGGTTGTTGCAGGGTGACGTCGACGAGCTGATCGCCAGCGAAGCCTATAAAGCCTTCTACATGCACCGCGCTGGCCACTGGCTGGGGATGGATGTGCACGATGTGGGCGAGTACAAGGTGGGCGGCGAGTGGCGGGTGCTGGAAGTCGGCATGGCGCTGACCGTGGAGCCGGGGATCTACATTTCCCCGGACAACCAGAACGTGGCGAAGAAATGGCGTGGCATTGGCGTACGCATCGAGGACGACGTGGTGGTGACCAAGCAAGGCTGTGAAATTCTGACCGGTGGCGTGCCCAAGTCCGTCGCCGAGATCGAAGCGCTGATGGCAGGTGCCCGATGAGCCGGGTCAATCTGGCGATTATCGGCGGCGGCCTGGTGGGCGCCAGCCTCGCGTTGGCGTTGCAGGCCGGAGCCAAGGCCCGTGGCTGGAAGATCGTGCTGATCGAGCCGTTTGCGCCCGGCGACAGTTACCAGCCGAGCTACGACGCACGTTCTTCGGCACTGTCTTTTGGCGCGCGGCAGATTTATCAACGGTTGGGCGTATGGCAGGAAATCTCCCGTCGCGCCGAGCCGATCAAGCAGATTCATGTGTCGGACCGTGGCCGCTTCTCTACTGCGCGCCTGTCGGCCATGGAAGAGGGCGTGCCGGCGCTTGGCTACGTAGTGGAAAACGCCTGGCTCGGCCAATGCCTGTGGCAAGGCCTGGACAAGGAAGTGGTCAGTTGGCGTTGCCCGGCGGAAGTCACCCGCATGGAGCCGCTTGCCGATGGCTACCGCCTGACCCTCAATGACGAAACCGTGCTGGAGTGCGACCTCGCGGTGCTGGCCGATGGCGGCCGCTCGGGCTTGCGCGAGCAACTGGGCATCGGCGTCAAAAAGCGGCCGTACAACCAGAGTGCGCTGATCGCCAACATCACCCCAAGCGAAGCCCACAACGGCGAGGCGTTCGAGCGTTTCACCGACGAAGGGCCGATGGCCTTGCTGCCGCTGCCGGACAACCGTTGCGCGCTGGTGTGGACCCGCATCGGCATGGACGCCAAGCGCCTGGCCGACCTGGACGAACGCAGCTTCCTGAGTGAATTGCAGGGCGTGTTCGGCTACCGCCGGCACTCTCAAGCAGGTCGGCGCGCGTCACTTGTACCCGTTGGCCCTCGTGGAGGCGGAAGAACAAGTGCGCTCCCATCTGGCGGTGCTCGGTAATGCCGCCCACAGCCTGCACCCGATTGCCGGTCAGGGCTTCAACCTGTCCCTGCGGGATGCCTACGCGTTGGCCGAGGCGCTGCTGGCCGGGCCGGCAATTCCGGGCGACCTGGCGACCTTGCAGGCGTACCGCGAGCGTCAGCGCATGGACCAGAAACTCACCGTCGGCTTTTCCGACCAGGTCACCCGCCTGTTTGGCAGTGCGCAACCATTGGTAGCCCTGGGCCGCAACATGGGGTTGTTGGGTCTGGACCTGCTGCCACCGGCCAAGCGCTGGTTCGCGCGTCAGGCCATGGGCCTGGGCACCCGTCCCGATGCGTGAGTGGCTGACCCAACGCCTGGGCAAGGCGCGGCTGTTGCGCTGGGTCATGACCCTGTACCCGCCTTACCTCGGGGCCGGAGTCCGGGTGTTGCACATCGGCAGCGATTTTCGCGAGGTCAAGGTGCGCATGGGCCTGGGCTGGTACAACCGCAATTACGTCGGCACACAGTTTGGCGGCAGCCTGTACTCGATGGTCGACCCGTTCTACATGCTGATGCTGATGGAGAATCTGGGGCGCGACTACATTGTCTGGGACAAGGCTGCGGCCATCGATTTCATCTCGCCGGGCAAAGGCCCGGTGTTTGCCGAATTTTCCATCGACCAAGGGTTGCTGGACGAGATTCGCCAGCACACCGCCGGCGGCGAGAAGTACTTGCCGCAGCTCAAGGTGCAGATTCATGACGGCTCCGGCACCCTGGTGGCGCGGGTCGACAAAACCCTTTACGTGCGGCGCAAGCTGCAATCGAGACAGGCTTAAAGCATGGACATGCGCGCAGATGTGCTGATTGTCGGGGCCGGAATGGTCGGAAGCGCCCTGGCGCTGGCGTTGCAGGGCAGTGGCCTGCAGGTGCTGCTGCTGGATGGCAGCCCGCTGAGCGTCAAACCGTTCGACCCTCATGCTGCGTTCGAGCCGCGGGTCAGCGCCTTGTCGGCCGCCAGCCAGCGCATCCTCGAGCGTCTTGGCGTGTGGGACGGCATTGTCGAGCGGCGTGCCAGCCCTTACGGCGAGATGCAGGTGTGGGACGGCAGCGGCACCGGGCAGATCCACTTTTCGGCAGCCAGTGTGCATGCCGAGGTGCTGGGGCATATCGTCGAAAACCGTGTGGTTCAGGATGCGTTGCTCGATCGGCTGCACGACTGCGACCTCGGCCTGCTGGCGAATGCGCGCCTGGAGCAGATGCGCCGCTCCGGCGATGACTGGCTGCTGACCCTGGCTGACGGCCGCACCTTGCGCGCGCCGCTGGTGGTCGCGGCTGACGGCGCCAACTCGGCCGTGCGCCGCCTGACCGGCACCGCCACCCGTGAGTGGGATTATTTGCACAACGCCATCGTCACCAGTGTGCGCAGCAGTCAGCCGCATCAGCGCACGGCCTGGCAGCGTTTTACCGACAACGGCCCGCTGGCGTTTTTGCCGCTGGTGCGGGATGGGCAGGAAGACTGGTGTTCGATCGTCTGGTCCACCACCCCGAGTGAGTCCGAGCGTTTGATGGCGTTGGACGATGAACGCTTCTGCCGCGAGCTGGAGAGCGCCTTCGAAGGGCGCCTGGGCACCGTGGTAAGCGCCGATCCACGGGTGTGCGTGCCGTTGCGTCAGCGCCATGCCAAACGTTACGTGGCAGAAGGCCTGGCATTGATTGGCGACGCGGCCCACGTCATTCATCCGCTGGCGGGGCAGGGCGTAAACCTGGGCTTCCTCGATGCGGCGGTGCTGGCCGAGGTGCTGCTGGCGGCCAACGAGCGCGGTGAGCGCCTGGCGGATGCGAAGGTGCTCAGCCGTTACGAGCGCCGGCGCATGCCGCACAACCTGGCGTTGATGGCGGCGATGGAAGGCTTTGAGCGGTTGTTCCAGGCCGATCAACTGCCGCTGCGCTGGCTGCGTAATGCCGGGCTGAAGGTGGTTGAGCAGATGCCGGAGGCCAAAGCGTTGTTTGTGCGTCAGGCCTTGGGCTTGTCCGGGGATTTGCCGGAGCTGGCCAAGGCCTGAGAGGGTTGCGCAACATTTGGTAACGGCTGCGTCGAGCGTTACCAAATGTGAGTCCTTATCATTTGCCCTCTTTTCGCAAATGAGAGACCGCACCCATGTTGGCACCCAAGCGCCTCCTGACTGCCCTGGCACTCACACTGATCGGCAGCACTACCGTGCAGGCGGCCGACGAAGTCGTGGTCTACTCCTCGCGCATCGACGAACTGATCAAACCGGTGTTCGACGCCTACACCAAAAAGACCGGCGTGCAGGTGAAGTTCATTACCGACAAGGAAGCGCCGCTGATGCAGCGCATCAAGGCCGAAGGTGAAAACGCCACCGCCGACCTGCTGCTCACCGTCGATGCCGGCAACCTCTGGCAGGCCGAGCAGATGGGCATCCTGCAACCGTTCACCTCTGCGGTGATCGACAAGAACATCCCCCTTCAATACCGCTCTTCGGCCCATGCCTGGACCGGTTTGAGCCTGCGTGCGCGGACCATCGCCTATTCCACCGATCGCGTGAAGCCAGGCGACCTGACCACCTACGAGGCGCTGGCCGACAAACAATGGGAAGGTCGCCTGTGCCTGCGCACTGCGAAGAAGGTCTACAACCAGTCGCTGACCGCCACCCTGATCGAAACCCACGGCGCGGCCAAGACCGAAGAAATCGTCAAGGGCTGGGTCAACAACCTGTCCACCGAGGTGTTCTCCGATGACATCGCCGTGCTCGAGGCGATCAATGCCGGGCAGTGCGACGTTGGTATCGTCAACACCTACTACTATGGCCGCCTGCACAAGCAGAAGCCGGACCTGGCGGTGAAGCTGTTCTGGCCGAACCAGGGCGACCGTGGGGTGCACGTCAACCTGTCGGGCATCGGCCTGACCAAGCACGCACCGCACCCGGAAGCAGCCAAGGCGCTGGTGGAGTGGATGACCACACCGGAAGCGCAGAAGATCTTTGCGGATGTGAACCAGGAATTCCCGGCCAATCCGGCCGTGCCGCCGTCGGCTGAAGTCGCGACCTGGGGTAAGTTTGTGGCCGATACATTGCCGGTGGAAGTGGCGGGCAAGCGCCAGGCTGAGGCTATTCGCTTAATGGATCGGGCTGGCTGGAACTAAGTGCACGTTTAAAAACACCGCAACACAGTGTGGGAGCTGGCTTGCCTGCGATAGCATCACCGCGGTGTGACTGACACACCGAGGTGCCTGCATCGCGGGCAAGCCCGGCTCCCACACTGTTTTGTGGCGAGTTAAAAATATTATCCCCAGAGATCTGTTCCTTGGCCCATCCCGCCCAACGCCGCTGGTACCTGCCGGTCTTCACCGTCGCCGCCCTGGTGCTGCTGCCGCTGAGCGTGCTGTTGCTGTCGTGGCAGACCATCGACCATCAAATCTGGTCCCACCTGTGGGAAACCCAGATGCCACGCCTGCTGGGTAACACCTTGACCCTGGTGCTGGGCGTCGGTGTGGGCGTCACGCTGCTGGGCGTCAGCCTGGCCTGGCTGACCAGCCTCTGCGAATTCCCCGGCCGGCGCTGGCTGGACTGGGCGTTGATGCTGCCTTTCGCGATTCCTGCCTATGTGCTCGCCTTCGTCTTCGTGGGCTTGCTGGACTTCTCCGGTCCGGTGCAAACCCTGCTGCGGGAATGGTTCGGCACGGGGTTGCGCCTGCCTCGCGTACGGTCCACCAGCGGCGTGATCATCGTGCTGGTGCTGGTGTTCTACCCCTACGTTTACCTGCTGGCGCGCACCGCGTTTCTCGCCCAGGGCAAAGGCCTGATGGAAGCGGCGCGGGTATTGGGGCAGTCACCGTGGCAAGCGTTCTGGCGTGTGGCCCTGCCCATGGCGCGCCCGGCCATCGGTGCGGGTGTGGCCCTGGCGCTGATGGAGACGTTGGCAGATTTTGGCGCCGTCTCGGTGTTCAACTTCGACACCTTCACCACTGCCATTTACAAGACCTGGTACGGCTTTTTCAGCCTCTCCAGTGCTGCGCAACTGGCCAGCCTGTTGCTGCTGGTGGTGATGCTGGTGTTGTACGGCGAGCGCCGCGCCCGGGGCGCCAGTCGGCCGAGCAATGAGCGACCTCGCGGCAAGGCGCTGTACCACCTGCGCGGGTTCAAGGCGGCGTTGGCCAGCGGTTGGTGCGGATTGGTGTTCGCCTGCGCGTTCGTGATTCCGATGCTGCAACTGGTGGCCTGGTTCTGGCAGCGGGGCCGCTTTGATCTGGACGAGCGCTACGCCGGCTTGATCGTCCATACCCTCTACCTCGGTGGCATGGCGGCCCTGATCACCGTCAGCGTGGCCCTGGTGCTGGCGTTCGCCCATCGTTTGGCGCCCACCCGGGCCATCCGCTCCGGCATCAGCCTGGCCAACGTGGGTTACGCGCTGCCGGGCTCGGTGCTGGCGGTGTCGATCATGTTGGCGTTCAGCTACCTGGATCGTGAACTGGTGATCCCGGTATCAGGCTGGCTGGGGGGCGCCGGCAAACCGCTGTTACTGGGCAGTTTGTCGGCCTTGCTGCTGGCGTATCTGGTGCGCTTCATTGCGGTGGCCTACGGGCCGCTGGAAAACAGCCTGGCGCGAATCCGTCCGTCCTTGCCGGAAGCCGCTCGTAGCCTGGGGGTCAGCGGGCCGCGACTGTTTTGCAAAGTGTATCTGCCGCTTTTGCTGCCGGGCACCCTGAGCGCGGCGTTGCTGGTGTTTGTCGATGTGCTCAAGGAAATGCCCGCCACCCTGCTGATGCGCCCGTTCGGCTGGGACACGCTGGCGGTCCGGATTTTCGAGATGACCAGCGAAGGGGAGTGGGCGCGGGCTTCGCTGCCGGCCTTGACGCTGGTGTTGGTGGGTCTGTTACCGGTCATCGGGTTGATCCGACGTTCGGCGAGACGAATCGGTTAGGTGCCAGTCCTACGGCATGAGGCTACAATGCGCGGCATTCGGTGCGGTCGATCTTTCAGATCGGGTTGCTGAGCGCGGCTACAGGCCTTGTATTTCAAGGCGTGCGGCCCGAAGGCGACCGTCCGCACCTTCGCCACGCCCGGAAGGAGAAACCCATGGGACAGCGCACGCCTCTGTATGACCTGCATCTCGCCCTTGGCGCGAAAATGGTCGATTTTGGCGGTTGGGATATGCCGTTGCACTACGGCTCGCAGGTTGAGGAACACCATCAGGTGCGACGCGACTGCGGGGTGTTTGATGTATCCCATATGACCGTGATCGATATCAAAGGCCCCCAGGCCAAGGAATGGCTCCAGCACCTGCTGGCCAATGATGTTGACCGCTTGCACGGCTGTGGCCGTGCGTTGTACAGCGCCATGCTCAACGAGCAGGGCGGCGTGGTGGACGACATGATCGTGTACCGCACCGAAACCGGTTACCGGCTGGTGGTCAACGCGGCCACCCGCGACCAGGACATGGCCTGGATGCAGGCCCGGCTCGGCAGCTTTCAGGCCCAGATCCACGAGCGGCCCGAGTTGGCCATGCTCGCCATTCAAGGACCCCACGCCCGGCAAAAGATCGCCGAGCTGGTCACCCAGTCACGTGCCACCTTGATTCACCAGCTCAAGCCCTTTGAAGGCCTGGCCGACGGCGACTGGTTTATTGCGCGCACCGGTTACACCGGCGAAGACGGTCTGGAAATTGTTCTTCCGGCCAACCAGGCCCCGGCGTTTTTCAACGATCTGGTGGGCGCAGGTATTTCGCCCATCGGCCTCGGCGCCCGCGACACGCTGCGCCTTGAGGCCGGCATGAACCTCTACGGTCAGGATATTCATCAGGACGTTTCGCCCCTGGCAGCCAACATGGCCTGGAGCATCGCCTGGGAACCGGCCGAGCGCGATTTCATCGGTCGCGCCGCCCTGGAGGCCGAAAAGGCTGCCGGTGTGAAGTCCAAGCTGGTCGGCCTGGTACTGGAGGAGCGCGGGGTTTTACGCGCTCATCAGGTGGTTCGTATCGCCAATGTTGGCGAAGGAGAGATCACCAGTGGTAGTTTCTCTCCTACGCTAAGCAAATCCATTGCCCTGGCGCGTGTGCCGTCGGCGACTGCTGACCGGGCCGAGGTGGAAATCCGCGGCAAGTGGTACCCGGTTCGGGTGGTCAAACCGACCTTCGTGCGTCATGGCAAAACACTGATTTAACGTTTCCGGCGGGCCAATGGCCGCTGACATTTTTTCTTGAGGACACAGACTATGAGCGATATCCCTGCCGACCTGCGTTTTGCCGAAAGTCACGAATGGGCCCGTCTGGAAGCTGACGGTACGGTGACCGTCGGGATCTCGGACCATGCCCAGGAAGCTTTGGGAGATGTGGTGTTCGTCGAGTTGACCGAAGTCGGCAACGTATTTGAGGCGACTCAGCAGGCGGGTGTAGTTGAATCGGTTAAGGCCGCTTCAGATATCTACTCGCCAATTGCTGGCGAAGTGATCGCGGTGAACGACGCCTTGAGCGGCGAGCCAGAGCTGTTGAACTCCGACCCTTACGGTGCCTGGATCTTCAAGCTCAAGCCAAGCAACTCGGCTGATCTGGAAAAGCTGCTGGACGCTGCCGGTTACAAGGCTGCCATCGGCGAGTGATCCCGCTGCGGGAGCCGGCAACCGGCTCCCGCAAAGGTTTTATCCGCGCTTCAATACCGCTTTGACCGCCGCTACCGAACGCTCTACATCCGCCTTCGTCATCGCCGTGAACATTGGCAACGACACAATCAAACGCCCCACTTTTTCCGCTACCGGGAACATGCCTTCCTTGAATCCCTGCGCCTTGTACAAGCTCAGCAGGTGGATCGGCGGGTAGTGATAGCCAATGCCGACGCCGTGGGCCTGCATCTGCTCCATGAACGTGGCGCGCGCCGGCAACCCGTCCTGGCGCTCCGGCAGTACCAGCTGGAACAGGTGCCAGTTGCTGTTTTCGAAGTCTGCCGGTGGCAATTGCGCGCCGTACTTTTCTTCGAAATCACTGCCGAAGCATTCGAAATAGTGCCGTGCCAGTTCCTGGCGATGGGCAGTGATCTTCTCGATGTGGGCAAATTGGCCCAGGCCGATGGCCGCTGCGATGTCGGTCATATTGAACTTGCCGCCGAGTACATCCACGTCCAGGCCGTCGAAGCCGGTGCGGGTCACGCCCTGCAGGCGATATTTTTCCGCCAGGCGCGCTTCTTCAGCGTTGTTCAATACCAGGCAGCCGCCTTCGGATGAGGTGATGTTTTTGTTCGCCTGGAAGCTGAACGACACGAAATCGCCGGTAGCACCAATGCGCTCGCCATCCCAGCTGGAGCCCAGGGCCTGGGCGGCGTCTTCGACGATGCGCAGGTTGTACTTGTTGGCCAGGGCGTAGAGCAATGGCATGTCCAGTGGCAGACCGGCCAGGTACACCGGGATGATCGCCTTGGTGCGCGGCGTGATCGCGGCTTCTACCTGGGCCAGGTCGATATTGCGGGTTACCGGGTCGATATCGGCGAACACCGGAGTGGCGCCGACTTCCAGAATCACGTTGGCCGTGGCGACCCACGAAATCGGGGTGGTGATGACTTCATCTCCAGGGCCGATACCGGCGATGCGCAAGGCGATCTCCATGGTGCAGGTGCCCGAGTTGAAGGTGCGCACCGGGCGCCCGCCAAAGTATTCCGACAACTGCGCTTCGAACGCCTGCACTTTCGGCCCGCTGGTGATCCAGCCGGAGCGCAGTACGTCGCCCACCGCCGAGATGGTGGCTTCATCAATGGTGGGCTTGGAGAACGGCAGAAAGGGCAGTTGGCTCATGACGTTGAAGGCATCCGTTTCAGAAGGGCGCTGAGAAAAAGCATATCAATGCCGCGCATGGTTGCACGGCTCGACTGAATATAGCCTGTCGCCTGTGAATGAATTGTCTCCTCTTAAACAAAAAATGCCGCCTGGTAAGCGGCATTCTCGGCGTCTACGTCAGAAAGAAACGCGCGCCTCAAGAAACACATTCTGATCCTTGAGCTTGCCTTTAAGCTGCTCGTCCCGGGCGTTTATCCGGTTGGCGAAGGTGTTGTAGCCGGTTTCGATCCGGCCCATGTCCACGTAACGCCAGCCGGTGCCCAGGGTCAGGGTTTCGCTGACCTTGGCATCCAGCCCCAGGCCGACGCTGTAGGCGAAGTTGTGTTGGCGATGGCTGGCAAAGCGACGTGTTTCGTTGGCCTGATAACCCTTGGCGTCGATTTGGGCCACCCCCACCCCCGCCATGCCGTAGAACGAGAGCCACTCGTTGATCGGGATGTTTTTATAACCGTTGAGCATCAGGCGCTGGCTGTCGGTCTGCAGGCTGTTGACGTTGGCATTGAACGGTGCCCAATGGGATTTGAAGTTCGAGTGGCTGGGCGTGGTGTATTCACCTTCAAGGCGCCAGCCATCAGCCAAGGCATAACCCACGGCAAATGAACCGGTGAATGTCTTGCTGCTGTCAGGCGCTTCTACCCGGTGGGTTACCCGTGGGCTGGTCAACAGGGAACTTGAGAGGTTCTGGCGGGCGCTGTTGAGCTTTGCCGACCCGTACCAGCCTTCTGCCTGGGCATAAGGGGTGACGATCGCGGCAAGCAGCAGGGCGCCGGTGAGTTTTTTCATAGTCATCGATTCACTTGAACTAATAGGGAATCGATAGCTTGTTGCCGGGGGGGCGGCCCGCTCGACAGGAGTTTTCCTGATCGAATTTTGAATCGTCAGCGTCGGGTGTAGGAAGAAGGGGCAAAAAAATGCCGCTCTCGAAGAGCGGCATTTTTTACGCGACGGTATTACTCGGAAGCAATGGCGTTTTTTGCCAGGATCGCGTTGGCCAGGTCCATGTCCGTGGCCTTGAGGCCAGGGTTATCGGCGCGGACCTTCTGCATCGCAGCTTCCAGGTAAGGGCCGCGGATGCTGCCGTCGCTGGCGACGAAGCTACCGGCGTCGTCCTGGGCGGCGACCACCATTTTGTGGTCCTTGAAGGTCAGGTACGTCGAGCCGGTCGTGGCACCCGATGAGATGACATTACGCCAGAAGCTGTCGGCCATGGCTGAACCGACAGGAAGGGAAAGCACAGCGAGGGTTGCGACAGCATATTTTAGACGCATGATGGGTGACTCCGACTGGGTTATCTGAACAGTTTGATTGTAGATAGCCCAGTCGAGTTCCATGGATGACTAAACAGTTTCAACCTGCAAAATAACGCCTTCCTGACCAGTGACACGTACGTGTGCCCCAACCGGCGCGTCAGGCCCGGAGGCCATCCAGACACCATCGCCCACCTTGATCTTGCCTCGGCCCTCGATAATGGCCTGATGCACCACAAAGGTGCGGCCGATCAGCTCAGAACCGCGCATGTTCAACCCCGGCTGGTCGCTGACCTTGGCGCTGCTGCGCTGGCGTCGCCACCAGTACACCGCCGTCAGGATCGACAACACCGCGAACAGCAGCAGTTGCCATTCGAGGCCCAGGCTCGGGATCAAGAACTTGATGACGCCCACGGCTGCCGCAGCGATGCCCATCCACAGCAGATAACCGCCGGCACCGAACACTTCAAGGATCAACAGCACCGTGCCCAGTGCCAGCCAGTCCCAAAACGACAGGTGCTGCAGGAATTCCCACATGGTGCGTGCCTCAGGCTTTCTTGTTGTCGAAGGTTGCCTTGACGATCTCGCCGATACCACCAACGGCGCCAATCACCTGGCTGGCTTCCAGCGGCATCAGGATCACTTTGCTGTTGTTGGCTGAGGCCAGCTTGCCCAGTGCGTCGATGTATTTCTGGGCGACAAAGTAGTTGATGGCCTGCACGTTACCGGTGGCGATCGCCTCCGATACCACTTGAGTGGCGCGGGCTTCAGCTTCTGCCTGACGCTCACGGGCTTCGGATTCCAGGAACGCCGCCTCACGACCACCTTCGGCCTCAAGGATCTGCGCCTGCTTCTTGCCTTCGGCGGTCAGGATCGCGGAGGCTCGCAGGCCTTCGGCTTCGAGGATCTGTGCACGCTTGATCCGCTCGGCCTTCATCTGGCCGGACATGGCAGCCATCAGGTCGGCAGGCGGGCTGATGTCCTTGATTTCGATCCGGGTGATCTTGATGCCCCACGGTGCGGTGGCTTCGTCGACGGTGCGCAGCAGTTTTTCGTTGATGCCGTCACGCTGGCTGAGCATCGCATCCAGCTCCATGGAGCCGAGCACGGTACGGATGTTGGTTTGCAGCAGGTTGCGGATGGCGTGTTCGAGGTTGTTCACCTCGTAGGCGGCCTGGGCGGTATTGACCACCTGGAAGAAGCACACGGCGTCGATCTGCACCGTGGCGTTGTCGGCGGTGATGACTTCCTGGGGTGGAATATCCAGCACGCTTTCCATCACGTTGATCTTGCGACCGATGCGGTCCATGACCGGGATAATGATGTTCAGGCCCGGCTTGAGGGTGTTGGTGTAGCGGCCAAAGCGTTCAACCGTCCACTGGTAACCCTGGGGGACCACTTTGAAACCCATGAAGAGGATGGCGACGGCCAAGCCTACGAAAAGAAGCAGTACGGTTCCGATCTGCATAACGATTCCCTATCTGGTGTGGGCGGTAAAGCGAGGTTTTTCCGATTGTAACGGTGTTGTCACGGATAAGAACGGTTTACCGGCCCATCAATCAAAGGATTTGTTTCTGAATCCCCAGGCGTCACTCGCAGCACCTCGTCCATCGTCGTCAGCCCTGCCATTACCTTGCGCGTACCGGCAGACCGCAAGCTGCACATGCCTTGGTCAAGGGCCGCGCGGCGCAGGACCTGGAGGTTGGTGCCCGGGGTGATCAAGGCCTTGAGGCGGTCGTTCATCAGCATGATTTCGTAGATCCCGGCCCGGCCCCGATACCCACTTTCCCGACATTCTCCACAACCCACGGCCTGGTAGACCTGCCCGGCGAGCTGCTTGCAGTGCGGGCACAACAGCCGCACCAGACGCTGGGCCATCACTCCCAGCAATGTCGCATTGATCAGGTAATGAGGGATGCCCAGTTCCAGCAAGCGACTGATGGCGCCGGGTGCATCGTTGGTGTGCAGGGTCGATAGCACCAGGTGCCCGGTCAGGGCGGCCTGGATCGCCATTTCTGCGGTTTCCAGGTCGCGAATCTCGCCGATCATGATGATGTCCGGATCCTGGCGCATCAGGGCACGGATGCCGCTGGCGAAGGTCAGGTCGATGTTGGGTTGGACCTGCATCTGATTGAAGGCCGGCTCGACCATCTCGATTGGGTCTTCGACGGTGCACAGGTTGACCTCGCGGGTGGCCAGTTGCTTGAGCGTGGTGTACAGGGTGCTGGTCTTGCCCGAACCAGTGGGGCCCGTGACCAGAATGATGCCGTTGGCCTGGCCGGTCATGGATTGCCAGCGTTGCAGGTCGTCGTCGGAGAGCCCCAGTTGCTGGAAATCCTTGTGCAGCACCTGCGGGTCGAAAATTCGCATCACCAGCTTTTCGCCGAAGGCCGTGGGCAAGGTCGAAAGGCGCAGTTCCACTTCGCCGCCCGCGGGGCTTTTGGTCTTTACCCGGCCGTCCTGGGGTTTGCGTTTTTCCGCCACGTTCATCCGCCCGAGACTTTTCAGGCGGCTGACCACCGCCATCGTCACTTGGGACGGGAATTGATAGACGTCGTGCAGCAGCCCATCAATGCGAAAACGCACGCGGCCCTGTTCGCGGCCGGGTTCGATATGGATATCACTGGCCCGTTGGCCGAAGGCGTACTGCAACAGCCAGTCGACGATGTTGACGATGTGCGCGTCGTTGGCGTCGGGTTCCTGGTCGCTGGCGCCAAGGTTGAGCAGTTGCTCGATGTTGGGAGCGCTGGACGTTTTTTGATCAATAGCGCCGTTGACCGATTTCGCGAGCCGGTAAAACTCTACGGTGCAGCGCTGGATATCCTGGGGGTTGGCCACCACCCGCCTGATGGAACGCTTCAACACTTGAGCCAGGCCCGCTTCCCAACTGCTCACGTAAGGCTGGGCACTGGCGACGGTAACGCTGTGGGCGTCGACCGCAACCGCCAGGATCTTGTGCCGCTGGGCAAAGGCGTATGACATCAGCGGCACCACTGCGGCGACATCGATTTTCAACGGGTCGATACGCAGGTAAGGCTGCCCGCAGTGACGGGCCAGCCATTCGGTCAGCATTTCCAGCGGCGGCCCCGAGCTGGCAATGCATTCCAGGGGATGCCGCCCGCTGTTCGCCGTTACGGTCAGGTCGGCGGGCACCACGCCCTGGTCGATCAGGGCAGGTAGCAACTGATGGATTTCCAGCCAGCGATCCTGGGTATTTGGCGCAACGGGCATGGCGACGTTCCTGGGCAACGATTAGACGTAGTCCTCAGGCTAGTCACCCCTTGCGCTTCGGCCTCCGGGGTTTATTGCAGGCTTTTACTGACCGGCCGCCTGCACCGCCAGAGGCCGCACCGCATCAGCCGGTTGCAGTTCCAGCGAGCACACGCTGATCAGGTTACGAAGTTTTTCGCCGATCACCTGGGCCCGGTGCCAGCTCAGGCCATCCATCACGATATCGATCGCCAGCAGGTCGTCTTCGCGCTGCACGTTCACCTGGCGAGGAACCAGGAATTGCAGGGCAAAATAGTTGAGCACCCGGCACAACACGTCGGGTTCAGCCTCGGCGAGGATTTGATAGTGCGCCTGGCAGTGAGCGTTGCTGACGGCCCAGGCATCGACGCGTGGGGCGGGACTGGTGGATTCGACGACGTGCATGATGATTCTCCGGATTCGACTGGAGAAATTTTTACATGCGCCCCGGGAGATTTCTTATCTAAAAAAGCCCGTATTGGCTTATAAGAGAATCATGTAATTCCAGAAAGTACGATTAACAGGTATTTCTATGCACAGTGAGTTGGACGTGTATGACAGGCGCATCCTGGCGCTGTTGCAGGAGGACGCTTCGCTTTCCAGCGCGCAGATTGCCGAACAGGTCGGCCTGTCGCAGTCGCCGTGCTGGCGCAGGATTCAGCGGCTGAAAGAGGAGGGTGTGATTCGCGGCCAGGTCACCCTGCTGGACCGCAAAAAAATCGGCCTCAACACGCAGATCTTTGCCGAGGTGAAACTCAACGCCCACGGCCGTTCCAACTTCACTGAATTCACCGAGGCGATTCGCGGTTTTCCGGAAGTGCTGGAATGTTATGTGCTGATGGGGGCGGTGGACTTTTTACTGCGGATCGTCACGTCGGACATTGAAGCGTATGAGCGGTTTTTCTTCGAAAAACTCTCGATGGTGCCGGGGATTCAGGAGGTCAACTCGATAGTGGCCCTGTCGGAGATCAAGTCCACCACGAGTTTGCCGGTGTTGCGCTGATAGTTGCCATGGCCTGACTTTAGTGGCGAGGGAGCAAGCTCCCTCACCACAAGGGTTTTACAGGCGCAGCAGGGTTTTCCAGGCGCGATTCTGATACACCGCGATTGCCTGATGCATCCGCGCATCCAGCGACTCATCGGTGATCGGCTGGTTGGCCAGGTGCGCCAGCTTGTTCAACTCGCCATACAGACGGTCCAGCTCGGCGATATCCAGCACTTGGCGTGCATGGTGCAGCCAGGCCAGGATGCGTTCGATACGCGGCAGTTGCTCGGCCAGGTCTTCCGGCTGTTGCTGGTAGCGCGGCAGTTGCAGGGCGACGGCGTCGTCGGCCAGCAGGCGTGGCAGCCAGTTGGCGAGCTGTGCAGCGCCCTGGCGATTGCCACGCACGTTGCGCTCCGCTGCCCAGGTACGGGCCAGCAGCCAGCGGGAAGTGGTCAGCGAGAAGAGGCCCCAGCGCACGTCTTCCAGTTCTTCAGCGAACTGTTCCGGCGCGGCCTTGCGGATGTCTTCATCGTCGTCACCGGCCTGAACCAGCGGACGCCAGTCTTCCAGCAAGGCGTCCAGTGCGGCGCGCAGTTCGCTGGTGGATTGGCGTGGCGCGGCCTGGCCGAGGCTGCCGAGCAGGGCACGCAGTTCGCCGAGGTTTTCTACCCAGTCTTGCAGCAGGCGCCAGTGGCCATTGAAACGGTATTGCTCGGCCAGGCGCTGGCTGCTGCCCAACAGGTGCCACATGACGGCGGCAAACGCGTCGTCCAGCGGCATTTCAGCGTGCAGCACCGGTGCCGGCAGGCTCAGGGAGTAGCTGTTGGCGTCGAACAGGCGATAGCCACGCTCAGCCTTGCTGATATCGCACGGCATCAGGGCCAGGGTTGCGGCCAGTTCAGCGGCCAGCTCCAGCAGGGCGGCCGGGTCGCCTTCGCGCAGTTCCAGTTCCAGTTCGCAGATTTCTTCTTTCTGCTTGCCGGCGACCACATGGCCGAGGTCCAGGGCGGCTTCGATCACCACCTTGGCCTTGCCGCGGCCCCAGGCAATTTCGGCGCGTTCGCGAACGAAATCGGTGGTAAAGATCGGCTTGAGGGTCTTTTTGTCCAGCTCGGCCAGTTGCTCGGGCCAGCATTCGCCGTCGAGCTTCTTCACGTCGAGCTTGGCTTTGGCCAGGTCCCAGTTGTACTCATTGCGTTCCGACAAGCCGGCAACGCTCTGGCCACGGGTCTTGAGGGTCTGGATCACTTCGTCGCCGTCTTTGCGCAGGCGCAGGGCCACTTTGGCCTGGGCCAGGTCGCGTTCCGGGGTGTCGAAGTACTGGTTCATCAGCTCACGGCGTTCCCAGCCACTTTTGTTGCGTTTTTTCAGTAACGGGTGCTCACGCAGCGCGGCGAGGGTTTCGCGGCTGACGCGGAGCTTGATTTCGGTTTCTTTCTGCATGGCCGGAAAATCCAGGATCGGGAGCGCAGCCGGGGAAATGAGTGGCTGCCAAGGTCGTGCAGTGTACAGGACTGAGCCCGGCAACGCGCCGCAACGGTTTATTGTGTCGTGCAGATGGTTCTATGATGGGGTTCGTCCGGGAAGTTGAGAGACAGCGCATGCCTTTACCATCCATGAAAGAACAGTTCGCCGCGCTGATTGCCGCGCCTTCGGTCAGTTGTACCCAGGCCTCTCTCGACCAATCCAACCGCCCGGTGATCGATTTGCTCGCCACCTGGCTGGGGGACCTGGGATTTGCCTGCGACATCCAGCAGGTCAGCCCCGGAAAATTCAACCTGCTGGCCAGTTTCGGCACCGGCCCTGGCGGCCTGGTGTTGGCGGGTCACAGCGACACCGTGCCCTACGATGGCGCGCTATGGCAGACCGATCCGCTCAAGCTGACGGAAGTCGACGGCCGCTGGGTAGGACTGGGCAGCTGCGACATGAAGGGCTTTTTCGCCCTGGTGATCGAAGCCGTGCAGCCGCTGCTGGACCAACCCTTCAAGCAACCGCTGCTGATTCTTGCCACCTGCGATGAAGAAAGCTCCATGGCCGGCGCCCGGGCGCTGGCCGAGGCGGGCCGTCCTTTAGGCCGCGCGGCGGTGATCGGCGAGCCGACCGGCCTCAAACCCATCCGCCTGCACAAGGGCGTGATGATGGAGCGCATCGATATTCTCGGGCGCAGCGGCCATTCGTCGGATCCAAGCCTGGGCCACAGCGCCCTCGAAGCCATGCACGACGCCATCGGCGAGCTGCGTGGCCTGCGCCTGGCCTGGCAGCGCGAATACCGCAACCCACAATTCAGCGTGCCGCAACCGACCATGAACTTCGGCTGTATCCACGGTGGCGACAATCCCAATCGCATCTGCGGCCAGTGCTCCCTTGAATTCGACCTGCGGCCCTTGCCCGGCATGGATCCCCAGGTGCTGCGCGCGGCCATCCGGCAGAAGCTTGAGCCCCTGGCCGAGCGGCATAAGGTGAAGATCGACTACGCGCCGTTATTCCCCGAAGTGCCGCCGTTCGAGCAAGCAGAGGATGCCGAGTTGGTGCGGGTGGCTGAACGACTTACCGGTCATCGCGCTGAAGCAGTGGCGTTCGGCACCGAAGCGCCTTATCTTCAGCGCCTTGGTTGCGAGACCCTGGTGCTCGGCCCTGGCGATATCGCCTGCGCCCACCAGCCCGGCGAGTACCTTGAAATGTCACGCTTGACGCCTACAGTGCGTCTATTGCGGGAACTGATTCAACATTACTGCCTGACACCTGCATAAATTAACCCCTGCCCATCCGTACATAGAAGGAGAGCGAGCGTGTCGCCAAGCCTGTTCCGACGATAACCAACAGCCCGCTGTGCGTTTTCATGATTCATCCCTTTTTGGCTGCTTTTTATTACAGGCCCAGGTTTTATGCCCGAATACGTCAATTGGCTTCGTCACGCTTCGCCTTACATCAATGCCCACCGCGACTGCACCTTTGTGGTCATGCTGCCGGGCGATGGTGTGGATCATCCGAACTTCGGCAATATCGTCCACGACCTGGTGCTGCTCCACAGCCTGGGCGTGCGCCTGGTGCTGGTCCACGGTTCGCGTCCGCAAATCGAAACCCGCCTCGCCGCCCGCGGCCTGACCCCGGCTTACCACGAAGGCTTGCGCATTACTGATGCCGCGACTCTGGAGTGTGTGATCGACGCGGTCGGCCATCTGCGTATCGCCATCGAAGCGCGGTTGTCCATGGACATGGCGTCCTCGCCGATGCAGGGCTCGCGCCTGCGGGTGGCCAGCGGCAACCTGGTGACGGCGCGCCCGATTGGTGTGCTTGAAGGCGTCGACTATCACCACACCGGCGAGGTGCGCCGGGTCGACCGCAAGGGCATCAACCGGCTGCTGGACGAGCGTTCCATCGTATTGCTGTCGCCGCTGGGTTATTCGCCTACCGGTGAAATCTTCAACCTCGCCTGCGAAGACGTCGCCACTCGCGCCGCCATTGACCTGGGCGCGGACAAATTGCTGCTGTTTGGCGCCGATCTTGGTTTGATCGATGAACACGGCCGCCTGGTGCGTGAACTGCGTCCGCAACAGGTGCCTGCGCACCTGCAACGCTTGGGCAGCAACTACCAGGCTGAGCTGCTGGACGCAGCGGCTGAAGCTTGCCGTGGCGGCGTAGGCCGCAGCCACATTGTCAGTTATGCCGAAGATGGTGCTTTGCTGACCGAGCTGTTCACCCGGGACGGCGGCGGTACGCTGGTCGCCCAGGAGCAGTTTGAGCTGGTGCGCGAAGCGGCAATTGAAGATGTCGGCGGTCTGCTGGACCTGATCAGCCCGCTGGAAGAGCAGGGGATTCTGGTGCGCCGTTCCCGTGAAGTGCTGGAGCGGGAAATCGAGCAGTTCAGTGTGGTGGAACGTGAAGGCATGATCATCGCCTGCGCGGCGCTGTATCAGATCGCCGACTCGGACGCAGGGGAGCTGGCGTGCCTGGCCGTGAACCCGGAGTACCGTCATGGCGGTCGCGGTGACGAACTGCTGGAACGCATCGAGACCCGTGCCCGGGCCCAGGGTTTGAAGACGTTGTTCGTGCTGACCACCCGTACTGCCCATTGGTTTCGCGAGCGTGGGTTTGTGCCGAGTACAGTGGATCGCCTGCCGTCGGCGCGGGCGTCGCTGTACAACTATCAGCGTAATTCGAAGATTTTCGAAAAGGCGTTGTAAGCCTGAAGCGGCGAGGGGGCAATCCTCTCGCCTGTCAATTTGGCAAGTCTTGCATCCGGGATGGGTGCAATGAGGCCACTCGCCGGGTTTGCAGAATTATCCACACAACTGACATCAAAGTGACATTATCGCCAGGTACGGTGAGATGCATTAGCGGGACGGCAGAAAAGTTTCATCGATACAAAAACTGTAACAAATTGACGGAATGATGTGCGTTTGGCCATGATGGCGTCGCGTTTTTGATCGTGAGTGACGTATGGCCCCATTGGGTCAACACAAAACGATCTAAAAAAACGCAGAGACATACTCTTCAGGAACACCTTTATGCAGCGGTACTGCCTCAACGGCCAGACCGTCACATGGAAAGCGTTATTCCAGAATCGTATGAAAAAGAATGAAACAATTCTTTTTGGGTGTATGAAAAACTCATTACCCTGCAGGGACCAAATCAACTGCGGTTAGACGAAGGTAGTAGACACACAAGGTTACGATTGACTTGTCAGTCACTATCTGGCGCTAATCGCGCATCTGTGGATCAAGGGCGTCAGACCCGAGACCTAAGAAATACAAAAATTAGAAATGAGAGGAGCGGTACATGAAGAAGTCAACATTGGCGTTGGCCGTAGCTTTGGGGGCAATCGCTCAACAAGCAGGCGCCGCAGGTTTTATCGACGACAGCAAGGTCACTCTTGGTCTGCGCAACTTTTACATCAATACCGACAACCGTGATGGCGTTCCTTCGAGAACGTCCAACACCCGCAGCAAAAACGCTGAATGGGGCCAAGGCTTCGACCTGCGCTTCATCTCCGGCTTTACCCAGGGCACTGTAGGCTTCGGTCTCGACGCCATCGGCCTGTACGGCGTGCGTCTGGATTCCAGCCGTGAAAACCACGGTAACTACACCGGTACTGCTTCCGGCGGCACCGTGTTCCCAAGTGATGGCAACAAGGCGGTCAACGATTTCGCCAGCCTGGGCGTGACCGGTAAGGTCAAGATCTCCCAGACCGTGCTGAAGATCGGTACCCTGCAGCCGAACAACCCGGTCATCAAGACCAACGACGGTCGTCTGCTGCCACAAACCTTCCAGGGCGGCGAGATCTCTTCGAACGAGATCAAGGACCTGACCTTGACTGCTGGTCAGATCGAGCACTCCAAAGGCCGTAACTCCAGCAACAATGAAGGTCTGTCCCTGGCCGGTGCCAACGGTAGCTCGAACTACGACGCTGGTAACTTCGTCAACAAGTTCTATTACGCCGGTGCTGACTACAAAATCACCAAAGACCTGACCGCTTCGTACTACTTCGGCGAGCTGAAGGACTTTTATGCTCAGAACTTCCTGGGCTTGGTCCACAACTGGGCGATCGGTCCAGGCACTCTGAAAAGTGACCTGCGTT
Source organism: Pseudomonas sp. 32A (assembly GCF_052682255.1). Taxonomy (NCBI): domain Bacteria; kingdom Pseudomonadati; phylum Pseudomonadota; class Gammaproteobacteria; order Pseudomonadales; family Pseudomonadaceae; genus Pseudomonas; species Pseudomonas sp. 32A. The sequence goes on from NZ_JBQYLY010000001.1 coordinate 3,212,654, forward strand.
ACTACCGCAGCCGCGACAACGGTGCCAACGGTGATACTGCCGGTTACTACACCACCGGTTTCTACGGCAACACGACTACCAAAGGTAAGGTCGACAACGACCTGTACAGCTACCTGGCGTTGTACTCGGTTGCTGGTCACACCTTTGGTGCTGGTTACCAGTACACCAAGGGCGACAGCGACTTCCCTTGGCTGAACCAAGGTGACGGCTCGTCGAACAGCACCACTACCGACATGCAAATCCAGAAGTTCGCCCGTGCTGGCGAGCGTACCTGGCAAGCTCGCTACGCGTATGACTTCGCCAAGGTTGGCGTACCTGGCCTGACAGCCGGTGTGATCTACCTGCGTGGCAGCAACATCGACACTGCCGTCGGTGAAAAGACCGAGTGGGAGCGTGACTTGACCCTGGCCTACGTTATTCCAGAAGGTCCGCTGAAAAACCTGGGCGTCGCCTGGAAGAACGCCATGTGGCGTACCGACCTGGCCAGCACTCGCGACCAGGACGAAAACCGCCTGATCGTCAGCTACAGCTACGCGTTCAAGTAAGAGCGTAAAACCTTGCCCGGCGCAATGCCGGGCAGGGTGCTTTACTTTTCAAGTCGGGCTCAACCCCCGCAAGCCCGTCCTGAACCCCTCTTTGTACAGCGTCTCAAGGCCTTCTCGAACCTTGAAGCCGATGTTGATCCTCGCCTGTAGCCAAGTCCAATGAACAGATTTTTAATATTCCTTTATCGTCTAGATAAATCGATATTTATTCTTTTTAAATAATCCGCGACACAGGCACAGTGGGCTCCATAAGCACTCATCAGGAGCCACACCATGAGCCTCAGACTGGGCGACATCGCCCCCGACTTTGAACAGGATTCCAGCGCCGGCAAGATTCGTTTCCACGAGTGGCTGGGCGATAGCTGGGGCGTGCTGTTTTCCCACCCGGCGGACTTCACCCCGGTGTGCACCACCGAGCTGGGTTTTACCGCCAAGCTCAAAGATGAATTCGCCAAGCGCGGCGTCAAGGCCATTGCCCTGTCGGTGGACCCGGTGGACTCCCACCACAAGTGGATCGAAGACATCAACGAAACCCAGAACACCATCGTCAACTTCCCGATCCTGGCCGACGCAGACCGCAAGGTCTCCGACCTGTACGACCTGATCCACCCGAATGCCAGTGATACCCTCACCGTGCGTTCGCTGTTCGTGATCGATCCGAACAAAAAGATTCGCCTGACCATCACCTACCCGGCCAGCACCGGGCGCAACTTCCACGAAATCCTGCGGGTGATCGACTCGCTGCAACTGACCGACAGCCACAAAGTCGCCACCCCGGCCAACTGGCAGGACGGCGATGAGGTGGTGATCGTGCCGTCGCTCAAGGACGAGGAAGAGATCAAGAAACGCTTTCCGAAGGGTTACCGCGCAGTGAAGCCGTACCTGCGGCTCACCCCCCAACCGAATCGCTGACACAGAACCCAATGTGGGAGCGGGCTTGCTCGCGAATGCGCACTGTCAGTTGACGCATCTTTGAATGACACACCGCTTTCGCGAGCAAGCCCGCTCCCACACTTGATCGCATTTCAAGTCTCACACAGCAGGGGTTTTAAGGCCGTTTCGACGGCCTTTTTTTATGCCTGGAATTTAGTCAGCCGCATATGCATTTAAAGAATAAACAAATGAAAAAATAAGATTTATAGATATATAAATTGGCTGATATGGTCTGTCCCATCTTGGCGCCATCGCCACATAGCGAACCGCCGACACTTTCCAAAGGAATTGCCTACATGCTGGTCGTAACACTTGGTGGTAGCCCCAGCCAACGTTCCCGGTCCGGGGTCTTGCTGGATCACACCCGCAACTGGTTGCAGCAACAAGGCGTGGAAGTGGTGAGTTATCAGATACGGGACTTCCCGGCCGAAGACTTGCTGCACGCGCGGTTCGACAGCCCGAAAATCATCGACCTGCTGCAGCAAGTGGCAAATGCCGATGGCCTGGTGATCGCCACGCCGGTGTACAAGGCTTCGTTTTCCGGCGCGCTGAAAACCATCCTTGACCTGCTGCCCGAACGCGCCCTGGCCCACAAAGTGGTATTGCCGATGGCCACCGGCGGCAGCATCGCCCACATGCTCGCGGTGGACTACGCCTTGAAGCCGGTGCTGTCGGCCCTGAAAGCCCAGGAATTGCTCCACGGGATTTTCGCCGAAGACAGCCAGATTGCTTACGGCGAAGGCAGTGCCCAGGCGCAACTGGTGCCGGTGCTGGAACAACGTTTGAGCGAGGCCCTGGAAACCTTCTACAGCGCCATGGCCCGCCGCCCGAAACCCCTTGACCCCAATGTGTTGAATGAACGTTTGTTGAGTGCTCGCTGGAGCATTTAAGCCTCACCCAGCTTTACCTGGATTCAACAAGTACTACTCACCTTACTCAGCCGCCAACGGCCAAGCAGGTGCAGCCAACCCCCTCATCGTATTTTGGAGAGAGCGCCATGCGCACTGTCATCTTGCGTCGTGGTCTGGTCGCACTGTTTGCTGCGGCTGTGTCCTTCGGTGCCATCGTTCAAGCTCAAGCCGCCGAGACCCTGCGGATCGGCTATCAGAAGTACGGCACCCTGGTGCTGCTCAAGGCCAAGGGCTCGTTGGAAAAACGCCTGGCCGAGCAGGGCGTGCAAGTGCAGTGGACCGAGTTTCCCGGTGGCCCGCAGCTGCTGGAAGGATTGAACGTCGGTTCCATCGACTTCGGCGTGACGGGTGAGACGCCACCGGTGTTCGCCCAGGCCGCCGGTGCCGATTTGCTCTACGTCGCCTATGAACCACCAGCGCCGACCAGCGAAGCGATCCTCGTACCGAAAGACTCGCCGATCAAATCGGTGCAAGACCTCAAGGGCAAGAAAGTCGTCCTCAATAAGGGCTCCAACGTGCACTACCTGCTGGTGCGTGCCCTGGAAGATGCCGGCCTGAAATACACCGACGTGCAGACCGTCTTCCTGCCGCCCGCCGATGCCCGCGCCGCGTTCGAGCGCGGCAGCGTCGATGCCTGGGTGATCTGGGACCCGTATCAGGCGGCCGCCGAGAAACAACTGCAAGCCCGCACCCTGCGTGACGGCACCGGCATCGCCGACAACCATCAGTTTTACCTGGCCACCAAGCCTTACGCCGAAAAACACCCTGAGGTGATCAAGGCGCTGGTGGAAGAAGTGCGCGCGGTGGGCGAATGGTCCAAGGCCAACCCGGAGCAAGTCACTGAACAAGTTGCACCGCTGCTGGGCTTGCCGGCCGACATCACCCTGACCTCGGTGAAACGCCAGGGCTACGGCGCGCTGTTCCTGACCCCGGAAGTGGTCGCCGCGCAGCAGAAAATCGCCGACAGCTTCTACCAACTCAAATTGATCCCCAAACCCTTGAACATCAAGGACGTGATCTGGACGCCACCCGCCGCCGTTGCCAAAGCGCCGTAATCCGACTTCTTCAGGAGACAACTCCATGAGCCTCAATATTTTCTGGTTCCTGCCTACCCACGGCGACGGCCATTACCTTGGCACCGCCGAAGGCGCTCGCGCCGTTGATCACGGTTACTTGCAGCAAGTAGCCCAAGCGGCAGACCGCCTCGGCTTCGGCGGGGTGCTGATCCCCACCGGCCGTTCGTGCGAAGACTCGTGGCTGGTGGCAGCGTCGCTGATCCCGGTGACCCAACGCTTGAAATTCCTTGTCGCGCTGCGCCCCGGGATCATTTCCCCGACGGTGGCGGCGCGTCAGGCAGCGACCCTGGATCGTCTGTCCGGTGGCCGGGCGTTGTTCAACCTGGTAACCGGTGGAGACCCGGATGAATTGGCCGGCGACGGGTTGTTCCTGAGCCATGAAGAGCGTTACCAGGCGTCGGTGGAATTCACCCGCATCTGGCGCCGCGTACTGGAAGGCGAAACCGTCGATTACGACGGCAAGCACATCAGCGTCAAAGGCGCCAAGTTGCTCTATCCGCCGATCCAGCAACCGCGTCCGCCGCTGTATTTCGGGGGTTCCTCCGAAGCGGCCCAGGACCTGGCAGCCGAGCAAGTGGAAATGGTCCTGACCTGGGGCGAGCCGCCGGCTGCGGTAGCGGAAAAGATCGCACAGGTACGGGCCAAGGCCGCTAAGCTCGGGCGTACCCTGCGCTTCGGCATTCGCCTGCATGTGATCGTGCGTGAAACCAACGCCGAAGCCTGGCAGGCCGCCGACAAACTGATCTCCCACGTGGACGATGAAACCATCGCCCGCGCCCAGGCCTCGTTGTCACGTTTTGATTCCGTAGGCCAGCAACGCATGGCCGCCTTGCACGGCGGTAGTCGCGACAACCTGGAAGTCAGCCCCAACCTGTGGGCCGGCGTAGGCCTGGTACGTGGCGGAGCCGGCACGGCCTTGGTGGGCGATGGGCCGACCGTGGCTGCACGGGTGAAGGAATACGCTGACCTGGGCATCGACACCTTTATCTTCTCCGGTTATCCACACCTGGAAGAGTCGTATCGCGTGGCTGAGCTGTTGTTCCCGCACCTGGACATCGAACGTCCCGAGCTGCCGAAAGGCGCCGGCTACGTCAGCCCGTTCGGCGAAATGGTCGCCAACGACATTCTTCCCAAAGCTGCGTCCCAGAGCTGAGGCGCCGCCATGAACCTTGAAAAGTTAAGTCATCGATTGGCGCCCTGGGCGCTGCCGATCCTGTTGCTGGCGGTATGGCAGTTGTCGGTGTCGGCCGGTTGGTTGTCGACGCGTATTCTGCCGGCACCCAGCGCGGTGATCGAAGCGGGCATCAGCCTGGTGCGCAGCGGCGAAATCTGGACCCACCTGGCCATCAGCGGCTGGCGTGCGGGCCTGGGCTTTTTGATCGGCGGCAGCATCGGCCTGGCCCTGGGCTTTATCACCGGCCTGTCGACCTGGGGTGAACGCCTGCTGGACAGCTCGGTGCAGATGATCCGCAACGTGCCGCACCTGGCGCTGATCCCGCTGGTGATCCTGTGGTTCGGCATCGACGAGACCGCGAAGATATTCCTGGTCGCCCTCGGCACGCTGTTCCCGATTTACCTCAACACTTACCACGGCATCCGCAACGTCGACCCGGCGCTGGTGGAAATGGCCCGCAGTTATGGCCTGTCCGGTTTCAGCCTGTTTCGCCAAGTGATTTTGCCGGGCGCCTTGCCTTCGATTCTGGTGGGCGTGCGCTTTGCGCTGGGCTTTATGTGGCTGACGTTGATCGTCGCGGAAACCATCTCCGCCAGTTCCGGCATCGGCTACCTGGCAATGAACGCCCGGGAATTCCTGCAGACCGATGTGGTGGTACTGGCGATCGTGCTGTACGCCGTGCTCGGCAAGCTGGCAGACCTGGCGGCGCGTGGCCTGGAACGTGTCTGGCTGCGCTGGCACCCGGCTTATCAAGTGAATAAAGGAGGTGCGGCATGACCGCTCAACAACCTCCACGCCTGCTGCGGGGCATTCCCCTGGCAGTGCGCAAGTTGCGCAAGGCTTTCGGCGCGCGGGAAGTGCTCAAGGAAATCGACCTGCATATTCCTGCCGGTCAATTCGTGGCGGTCGTAGGCCGCAGCGGCTGCGGCAAAAGTACCTTGCTGCGCCTGCTGGCCGGCCTGGACAAAGCCAGCGGCGGCGAACTGCTCGCCGGTTCCGCGCCGCTGAGCGAGGCGATTGAAGACACGCGGTTGATGTTCCAGGAAGCGCGCCTGCTGCCGTGGAAAAAGATCATCGACAACGTGGGCCTTGGCCTCAAGGGCAACTGGCGCCCGCGGGCACTGGAAGCGCTGGAAGCGGTCGGCCTGGCCGAGCGCGCCAATGAGTGGCCGGCGGCGTTGTCCGGTGGCCAGAAGCAACGCGTGGCCCTGGCCCGCGCCTTGATCCACCAGCCACGCCTGTTGCTGCTGGACGAACCGCTGGGGGCCCTGGATGCCCTGACCCGGATCGAGATGCAGCAACTGATCGAGAACCTCTGGCAGAAGCACGGCTTCACCGTGTTGCTGGTGACCCACGACGTCAGCGAAGCCGTGGCCATTGCCGACCGGGTGATCCTGATCGAAGACGGCGAAATCGGCCTCGACCTGCACGTGGAACTCCCACGCCCGCGGGTGCGTGGCTCCCACCGCCTGGCGGCGCTGGAAACCGAAGTGCTTAACCGTGTGTTGTCGCTGCCCGGCACCCCGCCGGAACCCGAACCTGTTTCACCGCTGCCTACGCAATTGCGTTGGGCTCAATAACTCACTTGTCTTACACAGGAAGAACGACCATGACTATTAAAGCCATCAACGTGCGTAACCAGTTCAAAGGCACCATCAAGGAAATCGTCGAAGGCGACGTGCTGTCGGAAATCGACGTGCAGACCGCGTCCGGCATCGTCACTTCCGTGATCACCACGCGCTCGGTGAAAGAGCTGGAACTGGTGATTGGCAGTGAAGTGATTGCCTTCGTGAAATCCACCGAGGTGTCGATCGCCAAGCTGTGATCGTTCCCACGCTCTGCGTGGGAATGCATCCCGTGACGCTCCGCGTCACCCATGCGCAGGGCTCAAGTCTTGTGCTGGCTGGCGGGACGCGGAGCGTCCCATGAGCCATTCCCACGCAGAGCGTGGGAATGATCATCTGGGTGTGCGCTTGGGCAAGAACGCCGGCAGATAAAGCCCCACATACGCATCAAACACCCGCATGCCTTCCTCGGCCATGCGCGGGGTGATTTGCCCATGCTGATGCACCGAGCGCGCGTAGACGCGGTCGCTCAGTTCCAAAGCCAGGGCAAACACGTCGACATCGGCGGGCAGGCTCGGCACCTCGAAGTGCCGGTTGAACACCTCATACATCAGGTTTCCCAACTCCAGATCGTGCTGGCGGTCGGCCTGTGTCACTTCGGTCAACCCATGCTGGGCCAGGATCAATTGCCGGGCGGCGGCGTCGTTGCTGTAGATGGTGAGCATGCGCTGCTCCACCACGCAGGAAAGGTCGCGCCAATGCTTGAGTGAGTCGTGGTCGATCGGCGCCTGAATGGCCGCGCGAAAGGCTGCATGGATGTCAGCGGTCAGCGCCTCCAGCAAGGCAGGCACGCTGGCGAAGAAGTGGTACACCGAGGACGGCGGAATCTGTGCCCGCTCGGCCACGCTGTAAATCGACAGGCTGGCCACGCCTTCGGCGGCCAGCAAGGTGCGGGCGGCGTCGAGAATCGCGTCGATCCGGGCCTGGCTGCGGGCGCGGGGTTTGCGAGGGGTGGCAGGGCGATTCATTGAAGTCTCCTACAGGGCAGCGGGCATTGTACGAGAGACAGCCTGTGATCCATACCATGTAGGAGCGAGCTTGCTCGCGAGGGTCGTAAACGATGACGCGGGCATCCTGAATCAACGCGGCGCCCTCAGGTTTTTCGCGAGCAAGCTTGCTCCTACAGACAGGCATAAAAAAACGCCGCAAGCCAAAAGCCTGCGGCGTTCTTTTTAACCCGGCAACCGCTTACACGGTATGCAGGTACCAGTTGTACTCAAGGTCGGAGATGGAGTGTTCAAACTCTTCCAGCTCACTTTCCTTACAGGCGACGAAGATATCGATGTATTTAGGATCGATGTACTTGGCCATCACCTCGCTGTCGTCCAACTCACGCAGGGCATCACGCAGGTTGTTCGGCAGGCTCTGTTCGTTCTGCTCGTAGCTGTTGCCTTCCACCGGTGCGCCAGGCTCGATCTTGTTGGTCAGGCCGTGATGCACGCCCGCCAGGACCGAAGCCATCAGCAGGTAAGGGTTGGCGTCGGCACCGGCCACACGGTGTTCGATACGTACGGCGTCGGACGAGCCGGTCGGTACGCGAATCGCCACGGTGCGGTTATCCAGGCCCCAGCACGGCGAGTTCGGCACGTAGAACTGTGCGCCGAAACGACGGTAGGAGTTGACGTTAGGGCACAGGAACGCCATTTGGGCGGGTAGGGTCTCCAGCACACCGCCGATCGCGTGACGCAATGCGGCGTTCTGCTCGGGATCCTCGCTGGCAAAGATGTTCTTGCCGTCCTTGTCCAGGATCGAAATGTGTACGTGTAAGCCGTTGCCTGCCTGGCCCGGGTAAGGCTTGGCCATGAAGGTGGTGTCCATCTCATGGTCGTAGGCGATGTTCTTGATCAAGCGCTTGAGCAGTACCGCGTAGTCGCAGGCCTTTATAGGGTCGGCAACGTGGTGCAGGTTCACTTCGAACTGCGCCGGGGCACTTTCCTTGACGATGGCGTCGGCAGGGATGCCTTGCTCTTTTGCACCTTCCAGAATGTCCTGGAGGCAGTCGACGTATTCGTCGAGGTCGTCGATCAGGTAGACCTGTGTCGAATGCGGGCGTTTGCCGGAGATCGGCGAGCGGGGCGGTTGTGGCCGGCCATTCACGTTCTCCTGGTCAATCAGGTAGAACTCCAGCTCGAATGCGGCGCAGATGGTCAGACCGAGGTCGTCAAATTTGCTTACAACTTGGCGGAGTACTTCGCGAGGATCGGCGAAGAAAGGTTCACCTTCGAGTTCGTGCATGGTCATCAGCAGTTGCGCGGTTGGGCGCTTTTGCCAGGGTTCATTGCACAGGGTGTCGGGGATTGGATAACAGATTCGGTCAGCATCACCGATGTCCAGACCCAGGCCGGTGCTTTCCACCGTTGAGCCATTGATATCCAAGGCAAATAGAGAGGCAGGCAGGTTAATGCCCTTCTCGTAAACCTTGTGGAGGCTGGTGCGTTCGATGCGCTTGCCGCGCACCACACCATTCATATCCGCAATTAGAAGGTCTACGTACAGAACCTCAGGATGATCCTTAAGGAACGCGTTCGCTTCGTTAAGCTGAACGGCACGCGGGGGTACCGACATGATGCAACACCTTTGTTGTTAAAAATATCAATCATTGATCTCTTCGGGTTTCAGTCAACCCGAACGGCATGCCGAAGTCAAGCGAGGCCTTTTTTGCCCTAAAAAAGCGCCTTGAGGGCTTTTTTGGGGCTTTTTGGGGCGATTTTTTGGGATTGGTGCTCTTGGAACCAGCACGTTTGAGCGGGCCGTGTTGTATTTTTTACGGGGGTGTTGTGTAAAAAAATGAACAAGGCTAAGCTCGATTCAAACCCATAACAGCAATAATACCGGGGTGCTTCATGTCTCGCCTGCCGTTAATCGGCGTCACCGCCTGCTCCAAACAGGTCGGTCTGCATGCTTATCACATCAGTGGCGACAAATACGTCCGTGCAGTGGCCACCGCTGCCAAGGGCTTGCCGTTGATTATTCCGTCCCTGGCGGATGTGCTCGACCCGGCCAATATTCTTGACGGTCTGGACGGCATTCTTTTCACCGGCTCACCTTCCAATATCGAACCCTTTCACTACGACGGTCCGGCCAGCGCGCCCGGGACTGCTCATGATTCTGCACGGGACCAAACCACGCTACCGCTGTTGCGTGCCGCGATTGCGGCAGGCGTGCCGGTGCTGGGGATTTGCCGTGGCTTCCAGGAAATGAACGTGGCGTTTGGCGGCAGCCTGCACCAGAAGGTTCACGAAGTGCCGGGCATGATGGATCACCGCGAAGACGACACCCAGCCGCTGGACATCCAGTACGGCCCGGCGCACGCAGTGGCCATCTCCCCGAATGGGGTATTGGCAAGCCTGGGATTGCCGTCGACGATCCAGGTCAACTCGATTCATTCACAGGGCATCGATCGCCTGGCGCCGGGTTTTCAGGTCGAGGCCACCGCGCCGGACGGCCTGATCGAAGGCTTTTCGGTTCCCGCGGGCAAGGCTTTTGCTTTAGGAGTGCAATGGCACCCCGAATGGCAGGTAAGCTCTAACCCGCACTACCTCGCAATCTTCCAGGCATTTGGCAATGCCTGTCGAAAGCGGGTGATGCAACGCGACGCGGATGCTGCGTCAACTTACGCCTGACCTTTAATGGATGTCAGGAAACACAGCCCAGAGGCATTTATGAGTAACAACCTCGACCAGCTCACCGATTGGTTGAAAGACCACAAGATCACAGAAGTCGAATGCATGATTGGCGACCTCACCGGCATCACCCGGGGCAAGATCTCGCCGACCAACAAGTTCATCGCCGAAAAAGGCATGCGCCTGCCCGAAAGCGTTCTGTTGCAGACCGTGACCGGCGACTATGTCGAAGACGACATCTATTACGAATTGCTCGACCCGGCCGACATCGACATGATCTGCCGCCCGGACGAGAACGCGGTGTACCTCGTGCCCTGGGCCATAGAGCCTACGGCCCAGGTGATCCACGACACCTACGACAAGCAAGGCAACCCGATCGAGCTGTCGCCGCGCAACGTGCTCAAGAAAGTCCTCAAGCTCTACGCCGATAAAGGCTGGCAGCCCATCGTGGCGCCGGAGATGGAGTTCTACCTGACCAAGCGCTGCGAAGACCCGGACTTCCCGCTGCAACCGCCGATTGGCCGTTCCGGTCGCCCGGAAACCGGCCGCCAGTCCTTCTCTATAGAAGCGGCCAACGAATTCGACCCGTTGTTCGAAGACGTCTACGACTGGTGCGAGCTGCAGGAACTGGACCTCGACACGCTGATCCACGAAGACGGCACGGCGCAGATGGAAATCAACTTCCGTCACGGCGACGCCCTGTCCCTGGCCGACCAGATCCTGGTGTTCAAGCGGACCATGCGTGAAGCGGCGCTCAAGCACAACGTGGCGGCCACCTTTATGGCCAAGCCCATGACCGGCGAGCCCGGCAGCGCAATGCATCTGCACCAGAGCATCATCGACATCGCCACCGGCAAGAACGTGTTCTCCAATGAAGACGGGACCAAGAGCGAGCTGTTCCTGCACCACATAGGTGGCCTGCAGAAATTCATCCCTGAGTTGTTGCCGCTGTTCGCGCCTAACGTCAACTCGTTCCGCCGCTTCCTGCCCGACACCTCGGCGCCGGTCAACGTGGAGTGGGGCGAAGAAAACCGCACCGTAGGCCTGCGGGTACCGGACGCCGGCCCACAAAACCGTCGGGTGGAAAACCGCCTGCCGGGTGCCGACGCCAACCCGTACCTGGCGATTGCTGCCAGCTTGCTGTGTGGCTACATCGGTATGGTCGAAGGCATCAGCCCAAGCGCGCCGGTGGTGGGCCGTGGTTACGAGCGCCGCAACCTGCGCCTGCCGCTGACCATCGAAGACGCCCTGGAACGCATGGAAAACAGCAAGACCATCGAGAAATACCTGGGTCACAAATTCATCACAGGCTACGTCGCGGTCAAGCGGGCCGAGCATGAAAACTTCAAGCGCGTGATCAGTTCGTGGGAGCGGGAATTCCTGCTCTTTGCCGTCTGATGCGCCGGGCGCGCCCTTCAAACGGCGCGCCCTCACCTGAAACACTTAGGAGATTGGTATGTCCAGCAACAACCCGCAAACCCGTGAATGGCAAGCCTTGAGCAGCGATCACCACCTGGCGCCGTTCAGCGACTTCAAGCAATTGAAAGAGAAAGGCCCACGGATCATCACCAAAGCCCACGGCGTTTACCTGTGGGACAGCGAAGGCAACAAGATTCTCGACGGCATGGCCGGCCTGTGGTGCGTGGCGATCGGCTACGGTCGCGATGAACTGGCTGATGCGGCCGCCAAGCAGATGAAAGAGCTGCCTTACTACAACCTGTTCTTCCAGACTGCCCACCCGCCGGTGCTGGAACTGGCCAAAGCCATCTCCGATATCGCCCCGCAAGGCATGAACCACGTGTTCTTCACCGGTTCCGGCTCCGAAGGCAACGACACCATGCTGCGTATGGTCCGCCACTACTGGGCGATCAAAGGCCAGCCGAACAAGAAAACCATCATCAGCCGCAAGAATGGCTACCACGGCTCCACCGTGGCCGGCGCCAGCCTGGGCGGCATGACGTATATGCATGAACAGGGCGACTTGCCGATCCCGGGCATCGTCCACATCGCCCAGCCGTACTGGTTCGGCGAAGGCGGCGACATGAGCCCGGAAGAGTTCGGCGTGTGGGCGGCCAACCAGTTGGAAGAGAAGATTCTGGAGCTGGGCGTGGACAACGTCGGCGCCTTTATTGCCGAGCCAATCCAGGGTGCCGGTGGCGTGATCGTACCGCCTGCCAGCTACTGGCCGCGCATCAAGGAAATCCTCGCCAAGTACGACATCCTGTTCGTCGCCGATGAAGTGATCTGCGGCTTTGGCCGTACCGGTGAGTGGTTCGGTAGCGATTTCTACGACCTCAAGCCCGACATGATGACCATCGCCAAGGGCCTGACCTCCGGCTACATCCCGATGGGTGGCCTGATCGTGCGCGACGAAGTGGTCGCCGTGCTGAACGAAGGCGGTGATTTCAACCACGGCTTCACCTATTCCGGTCACCCGGTGGCGGCAGCGGTGGCCCTGGAAAACATCCGCATCATGCGCGATGAACAAATTGTTAAGCGCGTGCATGACGAAACGGCACCCTATTTGCAAAAGCGTTTGAGGGAACTGGCGGATCACCCGTTGGTGGGTGAAGTTCGCGGTGTGGGCATGCTCGGTGCCATCGAGCTGGTTCAGGACAAGGCAACGCGCAAGCGTTATGAAGGCCGTGGTGTTGGCATGATCTGCCGCACGTTCTGCTTCGAGAATGGCCTGATCATGCGCGCCGTGGGCGACACCATGATCATTTCGCCACCGCTGGTGATCAGCAAGGCCGAGATAGACGAGTTGGTGACCAAGGCGCGGCACTGCCTGGACCTGACTTTGGCGGCATTGCAGGGCTAAATGCTAGGCTCAGAACGCAGCGCCTGTCGGGCGCTGCTTCTGGGATGTTAGAAAAGCGGGGCATTGGTTGAAAGCCGGCCCCTGAACTTGCCAGACTGTCGCCCTGTTTTGTTGCCCCTTAGACGGGCTGCGAAACACGTTGGACTTAAAGAACGAACGTGGCCCAAAAAAGAAAAAATTGGAGCATGACCGAATGAAGGCATTAGGTTTGAAGAACGCTGGCAAGACCCTCCTGGCCTTGTCCCTGATGGGGGCCATGGCAGGCGCGGCGCACGCCGACGATAAAGTGCTGCACGTTTATAACTGGTCCGACTACATCGCACCGGACACCATCGCGAACTTTGAAAAAGAGTCCGGGATCAAGGTGGTCTATGACGTGTTCGACTCCAACGAAACCCTGGAAGCCAAGTTGCTGGCAGGCAAGTCCGGCTACGACATCGTCGTGCCGTCGAACAACTTCCTCGCCAAGCAAATCAAGGCCGGCGTTTACCAGGAACTGGACAAGTCCAAGCTGTCGAACTACGACAACCTGAACAAATCCCTGCTTAAAGCCGTGTCCGTCAGCGACCCGGACAACAAGCACGCCTTCCCGTACATGTGGGGCTCCATCGGCATCGGCTACAACCCGGAGAAGGTCAAGGCTGCACTGGGCATCGACAAGATCGACTCGTGGGACACCATCCTCAAGCCGGAAAACCTCGCCAAGCTCAAAGGCTGCGGTGTGAGCTTCCTCGATTCGCCAACCGAAATGCTGCCGGTGGCACTGCATTACCTGGGCCTGCCGACCGACACCCAGAAGAAAGAAGACCTCAAGCAAGCCGAGGCGCTGTTCCTCAAGCTGCGTCCTTCGATCGGTTACTTCCACTCGTCCAAGTACATCTCCGACCTGGCCAACGGCAACATCTGCGTAGCCGTTGGTTATTCGGGTGACGTGCAGCAGGCCAAGTCCCGCGCGGCTGAAGCCGGTGGCAAGGTCAAGGTGGCCTACGACATTCCGAAAGAAGGTGCCGGCAGCTTCTATGACATGGTCGCCATCCCTAAAGATGCCGAGAACGTCGACGCCGCCTACAAGTTCATGAACTACCTGCTCAAGCCGGAAGTCATGGCAAGCATCACCAACAGCGTGCGTTTCCCGAACGGTAACGAGAAGGCTACCGCATTGGTCGACAAAGACATCACCAGCGACCCAGGCATTTATCCGTCAGCGGACGTGCAAGCCAAGCTGTATGCCATTGCTGACTTGCCGGCTGCTACTCAGCGTGAAATGACCCGCAGCTGGACCAAAATCAAATCGGGCAAGTAAGCCTTAAGACCTGTGGGAGCAGGCTGGTGTGGGAGCGGGCTTGCTCGCGAAGACGGTGTGTCAGCTAGCGTATGTATCAACTGATACGCCGCTTTCGCGAGCAAGCCCGCTCCCACATAGCCCGCTCCTACCCATTAAATGACAGAAAGTTTTGCCGGATCGGTTTATCGAGGGTAAGTTGCGCGCCGGTTTTGTTGCCGGGCAACAACTTCGGGCCCAACTATTTAAGAGGACCTCCACTTGCCAATTTCTTTATTTCGCAAAGCCTTGCTGGTGGGTGCAGGTATCACGCTGGCTGTCAGCGTGCAGGCCGCCCCGACTGTGCATATTTATAACTGGTCGGACTACATCGGCCCGGACACCCTGGCCAACTTTGAAAAGGCCACCGGCATCAAGCCGGTCTATGACGTGTTTGATTCCAACGAAACCCTGGAAGGCAAGTTACTTGCCGGCCGTACCGGGTATGACGTGGTAGTGCCGTCGAACCACTTCCTTGGCAAGCAGATCAAGGCCGGGGCGTTCCAGAAAATCGACAAGTCGCAGTTGACCAATTACGCCAACCTCGACCCGGCGCTGCTCAAGCGTCTGGAAAAGAACGACCCGGGCAACCAGTACGCCGTGCCGTATCTGTGGGGCACCAACGGTATTGGTTACAACGTAGATAAAGTCAAAGAAGTGCTGGGCGTCGACAAGATCGATTCCTGGGCCGTGCTGTTCGAGCCGGAAAACATGAAGAAGCTGGCGAGCTGCGGCGTGTCGTTCATGGACTCGGCGGACGAAATGTTGCCGGCGGTGCTCAACTACATGGGCTTGAACCCCAACAGCACCAACCCTGAAGACTATAAGAAGGCTGAAGAGAAACTCCTGAAAGTGCGTCCTTACGTGACCTACTTCCATTCTTCCAAGTACATCTCGGACCTGGCCAACGGCAACATCTGCGTGGCGGCCGGTTTCTCCGGTGATGTGTTCCAGGCCAAGGCCCGTGCGACCGAGGCGGGCAAGGGCGTGAACATCGCCTACGTGATTCCGAAAGAAGGCGGCAACTTGTGGTTCGACGTGCTGGCCATCCCCAAGGATGCCACCAACGTCAAAGAGGCCCTCGCCTTCATCAACTATTTGCTGAAACCTGAGGTGATCGCTCAGGTCAGTGATTACGTCGGTTACGCCAACCCTAACCCAGGGGCGGACAAACTGATGGAGCAATCGATACGCACCGACGAAGCGGTTTACCCACCGCAGGCGGTTCTCGACCGGACTTTTGTCAACTTCGAGCTACCCCCGAAAGTGCAACGCTTGATGACCCGTAGTTGGACCAAGGTCAAGACGGGCAAGTAAGGCTTAACGCTCAAACTATCCAAGGCTGGCCCGTATTGGGCGAGCTGCACTCTTTTTATTCTGGGAGTTTCGTAAATGGCAGTTGCCTCCGGCGCCTATAAGAAAGCCCTCGAGGGCGACCAGACACCGAAAAAGGTGCTGGTCAAAATCGACCGGGTCACGAAGAAGTTCGACGAGACGATTGCGGTGGACGATGTGTCCCTGGAAATCAAGAAAGGCGAGATCTTCGCCTTGCTCGGCGGATCGGGTTCGGGCAAATCCACCTTGCTGCGCATGCTCGCAGGCTTCGAGCGCCCAACGGAAGGACGCATTTACCTCGACGGTGTGGACATCACCGACATGCCGCCGTACGAGCGGCCGATCAACATGATGTTCCAGTCCTACGCCCTGTTCCCCCACATGACCGTGGCCCAGAACATCGCGTTTGGCCTGCAACAGGACAAGATCCCCAAGGCCGAGGTCGACGCCCGTGTGGCCGAGATGCTCAAGCTGGTGCAGATGAGCCAGTACGCCAAGCGCAAGCCGCACCAGCTGTCTGGCGGTCAACGCCAGCGGGTGGCCCTGGCGCGTTCCCTGGCCAAGCGTCCGAAACTGCTGTTGCTCGATGAGCCGATGGGCGCACTGGACAAGAAACTGCGTTCGCAGATGCAACTGGAACTGGTTGAGATCATCGAGCGCGTAGGCGTGACCTGCGTGATGGTGACCCACGACCAGGAAGAGGCCATGACCATGGCCGAGCGCATCGCGATCATGCACCTGGGCTGGATTGCCCAGATCGGCAGCCCGATCGACATCTATGAAACGCCTACCAGCCGCCTGGTGTGCGAGTTCATCGGCAACGTCAACATCTTCGACACCCAGGTGGTGGACGACGCCGAAGGCCACGCGGTACTCAAGTGCCCGGACCTGGACCGCGACATCTACGTCGGCTACGGCATCGCCACCTCGGTGGAAGACAAGTCGGTGACCTACGCCATCCGCCCTGAAAAGCTGCTGGTGACCACCGAAATGCCGACCTGCGAGCACAACTGGTCCAGCGGCAAGGTGCACGACATCGCCTACCTCGGCGGCCACTCGGTGTTCTACGTCGAATTGCCGAGCGGCAAGCTGGTGCAGTCCTTCGTGGCCAACGCCGAGCGCCGCGGCCAGCGCCCAACCTGGGGCGACCAGGTGTACGTGTGGTGGGAAGACGACAGCGGCGTGGTACTTCGCTCATGAACATGAAGAAGTTCAAACGCCAGCTGCAACGAATAACCCCCGGTGGCCGGCACGTGGTCATCGGGATCCCTTTCCTCTGGCTGTTCCTGTTCTTCATGCTGCCGTTCTTCATCGTCTTGAAGATCAGCTTTGCCGAAGCCGACGTGGCGATCCCGCCGTACACCGAGATCTACACCTTCGTTGAGCAGAAACTGCAGTTGGTGCTGAACCTGGCCAACTACGGGATGCTGGGCGATGACGAGCTGTACATCGCGGCGTACCTGGGCTCGCTGAAGATGGCGTTTTTCAGCACCGTCCTCTGCCTGCTGATCGGCTACCCGATGGCCTACGCCATTGCCAGCGCGCGCAAGGAAATCCAGACGGTGCTGGTGCTGCTGATCATGATGCCGACCTGGACTGCGATCCTGATCCGCGTGTATGCGTGGATGGGCATCCTCAGCAACAACGGCTTGCTCAACGGCTTCCTGATGTCCATCGGGCTGATCAACGAACCGCTGCAGATCCTCAACACCAACATCGCGGTGTATATCGGCGTGGTCTATTCGTACCTGCCGTTCATGATCCTGCCGCTGTACGCCAACCTGGTGAAGCACGACCAGAGCCTGCTGGAAGCCGCATCGGACCTGGGTTCGAGCACCTTCAACAGCTTCTGGAAAATCACCGTGCCGCTGTCCAAGAACGGCATCATCGCCGGCTGCATGCTGGTGTTTATCCCGGTGGTGGGCGAGTTCGTGATCCCGGAACTGCTGGGCGGCCCGGAAACCCTGATGATCGGTAAAGTGTTGTGGCAAGAGTTCTTCAACAACCGTGACTGGCCGGTGGCGTCTGCCTTGGCGGTCGTGATGCTGGCGATCCTGATCGTGCCGATCATTCTGTTCAACCGCAGCCAAGCCAAAGAGATGGAGGGCAAGATATGAAGCGCGTCAGTTTCTCAAGCTTCATGCTGGTGGCGGGGTTGCTGTTCATCTACCTGCCGATGCTGATCCTGGTGATCTACTCGTTCAACGAATCCAAACTGGTGACGGTGTGGGGCGGTTGGTCGATCAAGTGGTACGTCGGCCTGTTGGACAACACCCAGTTGATGGGCTCCGTCGGTCGCTCCCTGGAAATTGCCTGCTACACCGCGATTGCCGCAGTGGCGCTGGGTACGTTGGCGGCGTTCGTGCTGACGCGTATCAGCCAGTTCAAGGGCCGCACGCTGTTCGGCGGCCTGGTGACGGCACCGCTGGTGATGCCGGAAGTGATCACCGGTCTGTCGCTGTTGCTGCTGTTCGTGGCCATGGCGCAGATGATCGGTTGGCCTCAGGAACGTGGCCTGGTGACCATCTGGATCGCCCACACCACGTTCTGTTCGGCGTATGTGGCGGTGGTGGTGTCGGCGCGCTTGCGTGAGCTGGACCTGTCGATTGAAGAAGCGGCGATGGACCTGGGGGCGCGGCCGTGGAAGGTGTTCTTCCTGATCACCATCCCGATGATCGCGCCGTCGCTGGCGGCGGGCGGCATGATGTCGTTCGCGCTGTCGCTGGATGACTTGGTGTTGGCCAGCTTCGTGTCGGGGCCGGGTTCTACCACGTTGCCGATGGAAGTGTTCTCGGCGGTGCGTCTGGGGGTTAAACCCGAGATCAACGCCGTGGCCAGCTTGATTCTGCTGGCGGTGTCGATCGTGACGTTCCTGGTGTGGTTCTTCAGCCGTCGTGCTGAAGAGCACCGCAAGAAAGCGATCCAGCAGGCGATTGAAGAAGCGGCTGCGGATGGCTGGGAGAAGCCGACGGATTCGCGTCGGGCTCCAGCGCCGGTCTAGGATGATCGTTCCCACGCTCCGCGTGGGAACGCCTCCTGTGACGCTCCGCGTCACGACTCTGAGAGCTGACGCGGAGCGTCCAGGGATGCATTCCCACGCAGAGCGTGGGAACGATCCTGTCAGGCCATCCAAGGCGACTTGCGAATCACCTCGACAAAGTTCATCGGCTTGAACCCAGGCTCCTGATCCACCAGCACATCGGTCTTCACATTGCCGAACGTGGTCTGCGGACGATGGCGCAGGCCATCGGCAAACGCGCAGATGATGCACTCCTTGAACCCTTCACCCCGTGGATGCGCATGCACCACTGCTTCGCGCTGCACGCTGGTAAACGCCGCGTACTCCATCCCCAGCACGTCCATTTCCACGCCAGCGGTCACCAGCGCCACAGTCGGACGCAGATGCTTGGGCACCCCCGGCGTGGTGTGCAGGGCAATCGACAACCACACCTGTTCGATGTCGTCATCGCTCAACCCGTAAGGCTTGAGAAAGTCCGCCGCTGCATTGGCGCCGTCCACTTCAAAGCGCTCGTCGTCACTGCGGTGACCTTCCACCAAACCCAGGTCGTGGAACATCGCGCCGACGTACAGCAGCTCCGGGTTATAGGCCAGTTGCTGGCGCTCACCGCTCAAGGCGCCGAACAGGAACACCCGGCGGGAGTGGTGGTACAGCAGGTCGGATTCGATGTCGCGGATGTATTCGGTGGTGGCCTTGGCCAGGGCGCTGTCCGGGATCTTGATGCCGGCGATGGTGGTGCTCATGGTCGTTGTCCTCAAGAAAGCGCCGGGTTGGCGCCGATGAGTCCAGTCTGGTCGTGCGCCCGCGAGGGGGCCATCGCGGCGAGGATGCGATCCCGGCCAATGTGCTGCGATATCGCGCCAAGGGTATGCGCGATCAAATGTGGGAGCTGGCTTGCCTGCGATAGCATCACCTCGGTATACCTGATGGACCGCGTCGCCTGTATCGCAGGCAAGCCAGCTCCCACAGGGGTTTTGCATTTATTCAGTTGGAAAAAGGTGTTTCTACCCATGGGCAAAACCGTTGCCATCCTGATCTTCCCCGGCGTCCAGTCACTGGACGTGACCGGGCCGCTGGATGTGTTCTGCGAGGCCAACCGTTTTCTGCCGCCCGAGGCGCATTACCAGCTGGAGGTGATTGGCCTGGGGCACGGCAACATGGCCTGTTCCAACGGCTTGTCGTTGCAGGCGCACCGGCATTTCAGCGAAGCCCTCGACCCTTACGATTTGCTGTTGATGGCCGGCGGGCCGCAGTTGCCCTTTGAGGATTTCGGCCCGGTGTTCAATCAATGGCTGCGTGACGCCAGCGCGCGAGCCAAACGTTTCGGCTCCATCTGTAACGGCGCCTTCATGCTCGCCCGCGCCGGTCTGCTGGACGGGCGCACCGTCACTACCCACTGGGGCGACGCCGCTGATCTGGCCGCCTTATGCCCATCGTCCCAGGTCGAAGCGGACCGCCTCTACGTGCAGGACGGCAACCTCTACACCTCCGCCGGGGTGACGGCGGGCATCGACCTGTCGCTGTACCTGCTGGCCCAGGACCACGGCCCGGAAGTCGCCCTCAGCGTGGCCAAGCGTCTGGTGGTATTTACCCAGCGTTCAGGCGGGCAGTCGCAGTTCAGCCCGTTTCTGACACCCCACGCCGAAGCCACCTCGGCGGTGGCGCTGGTGCAGCTCTACGTATTGGCCAACCTGACAGGCGACCTGACCATCGCCGACCTGGCCAAGGCTGCCAACATGAGCGCGCGCAACTTCTCGCGGGTGTTCGCCCGGGAAGCGCAGATCACCCCGGCGGAGTTCGTCGAGCGGGCGCGGGTGGATGCGGCGCGGGTGATGCTGGAAAGCACCCACGCGCCGCTCAAGACCGTGGCGTATCAATGCGGCTTTCGCGATGCCCAGCACATGCGCAGTGTGTTCAACCGCCGGCTGGGCGTGACGCCGCAACAATTCCGGCTTAACTTTGCGGCGCCGGTTTGAGCGTGTCGTAGGCTTCCAGGGCACGCAGCGAGTAGATATACGCCGCACCGGCATTCAGCGAAATCGCCGTGGCCAGGGTCGCGGCCACTTCTTCGCGGGTAGCGCCGGCCTTAATCGCCGCGTCGGCATGCACGCCGATGCAACCGTCGCAGCGCGTGGTGATGGCCACGGCGATGGAAATCAGCTCACGGGTCTTGGCATCCAGGACGTTGTTTTCCTCGGCAGCTTCCCCCAGCGCCATGTAGGCTTTGACCATCTTCGGGTTGCTCTTGCCCAGTGCGCCAAAGGCTTTCTTCACGGTAGGCAGCAAGTCGGACCAGTTATTGAACATCGCGTTAACTCCTGAACGGGTTGGGTGTGAAACCAGTCTGGGCTGTTCCGGTTTGGCGGTATTGTTCAATCCGCTCATCTTTTTGACCGATGCTCGCAAATGAACTCCATCGACACCTTGATCGCGTTGGCCAACCTGCGGGGCAGCCTGGACTTGCGTTGCCAGTTCCAGGGCGCCTGGGCCATGGACCACGAGCCCGAGCCGCTGGGCGTGGCGCCGTATCACATTGTGCTGGCGGGCACCTGCCGCGCCGAATTGTCCGGTGGGCAGCAGGTGACGCTGGAAGAGGGCGATATCCTGTTGATGCCCGGTGGCGCGACGCACCTGGTGCGCAGCCAGGGCGTGCGGGTGAAGCCGGTGGCGCAGACCGTGATCGAGGGCGGCCTGTTGCCGATCCATCGCCTGGGCGGTGAACAGCCGGACGTGGACATGCTTTGCGGCAGCTTTCGCTATAACCGTCAGTCGTTGTTGTTCAGTGCGTTGCCGGACTATCTGGTGGTGTCGAGTCGGCAGTGGCAGGCCGATGGGCAGTTGGCGGCATTGATCGCACTGATGCGCAGCGAAGCGGACGGGCAACGGCTGGGGGCCAGGTTCTTTATCGATGCACTGTCGTCGGCGTTGTTCACCTTGATCCTGCGGGCGTGGCTGACGCAGCAAGCGCCGGTGGCGGGCACTTTCGCCTTGCTGGCCGACAAACGCCTGGGCAAGGCCTGGCAGGCGATGCTGGCGAAGCCCGGGCATGAGTGGACCATCGACAGCCTGGCCAGCGCCGCGTCGATGTCCCGGGCGACCTTCATGCGTGGGTTTGTCAAAGTGGCGGGTGTGTCGCCGTGGGTGTTGCTGACGCAGTTGCGCATGGAGCTGGCGTTCAACCTGCTGCAGCAGTCGCGGCTGAGCCTGACGGATATTGCTGCCCAGGCGGGGTATCAGTCCCAGGCGGCGTTCAGCAAGAAATTCAAGGAGACCTACGGTGAAGCGCCGGGGCGGCTGCGAGCCCGGTAGACGCAACAACGCAGATCAACTGTGGGAGCTGGCTTGCCTGCGATAGCGGTGTGTCAGTCAACATTTCTATCGACTGACACACCGCTATCGCAGGCAAGCCAGCTCCCACACAGTCCGTATTTCAACCACCTACCTGGCCGGCAACAGCTTGAGCGTACTGCGGGTATTCGCCGTCACTTCCTCATCATTGAAATGCGCTTGCTCATACCCGCCTTCGATATACGTCTCCGCCTGGTCGGAGTAGTGCTTGTCGAACGGCACGCCACTCTGCCCGACCGGGTTGATGGTCAGCGCATGCGCCGCATCGGCGAAGTCGATCAGGCGCCGGGTCGACGGTCCGTACGTCACCGGCCATGGCGCCGGGCCGATCTGTGCGGATTGGTTGTTGGGCACTTCATGGGTGCCAGGAGCGGCAAACGGGCCGACGTTGACGATCTGATCCAACGGCTTCTGCGAGCCCAGCGGATGGCCATGGGTCAGGGTGTGGGCCTTGCCCCATTGCCACTGCGCCGGGTCGTCGCCGAAGGTCGCCTTGAGGTGTTGCAGGCTGTTGTCCCAGGCAAGCTTGACGGTCTCGGCGCGGTGGCCGTCCCACCAGGGCGAATCCGCTGAAGCGGTCAGGCGCGGTAAGGCCGCATCCACCACTCGGGTGGTGAGCAAGGTCTTGAACATCGCATCGCCCAGCTTTGGGTGGAACGCGGCGTCAGTGAGGTTGAACAGGAACTGGTTGAACAGCGTGGCACTGGTGGAGTCCAGCGGGTAATCGCCTTTCCACGTTGCCAATTGCTCCACCAGTTTCAACTGTGCCGGGTCCTTGACCACTTCACGCAGCACCGGCAGCAACGGCGCCAGCAGCCGTGGGCCGTAGGCGGTGGTGGTGCCGAGCTGCAAGGCCTGGCTGTTGTCCACATCCCATTTCACGCTGTTGTCGCTCAACTGGGCATTCAACTGCTGGCCACGGTCCGCCAGGTTGTAATACCCGGGAATCGGCATGCCGGTGGGGGATGCCGGCTGGGCGTTGGCAGACACCACGTAACCGCGGGCCGGGTTTTCTTCCTGGGGGTTGGCGCTGAACGGGTAGAAGCCGAGCTTGTCCGCCTGGGCGGTGCTGCCGTCGAGGATAAAGCCCGGGTTGACCCCGGCCGGGCGGATCGGCAGTTGCGCCGCTGCCCACCAGCCGATATCGCCTTTGGCATTGGCCCACACGATATTCAAGCCAGGCGCCTGGACCTTGGCCGCCGCCGCACGGGCCTTGGCCAGCGTGTCGGCACGGTTGAGCTGATAAAAGCCATCGAGGATCGGGTTCTCGGTGTTGAGGAACGCCCACCACATGGCAATCGGCGTCTTGCCGGCGTTTTCGCCGAGCGCGTCATTGATGATCGGGCCGTGGGGCGAGGTGCGCAGGGTTATGGTCACCGGGTCCTGGCCCTTGACCGCGATCTGTTGCTCGCTGCTGGTCATGTCCACCCACTTGTCGTGGTACCAGACCTGGTTGGGGTTGTCCGGGTTGACCTTCTCGGCGATCAGGTCGAGGTCATCGTTCTGGAACATGGTCAGGCTCCAGCCGAAATCCTTGTTGTGGCCCAGGAACGCCACCGGCACCAGCGCGTTGTGATAACCGTAAAGCTCGAAACCCGGCGCTGACAGCTGCGCCTCGTACCACACCGATGGCACCGAGAAGCGGATATGCGGGTCACCCGCCAGCAACGGTTTGCCGCTCTTGGTACGGCTGCCGCTGATGGCCCAGGCGTTGCTGCCTTCGAACTGCGGCAGGCCGTTGTCGGCCATGGCCTGTTCGCTCAACTGGGCGATGGCGCCCAAATCCTTCCAGTCACCAGCCGCCAGGTTCAGTGCGCCCTTGGGCTGCCAATCGAGGTCGAAGACCTTCAGGTAATCGTTGCCCAGTTGATCGCGGACGTAGGTCAGCAAGGGTTCGGTACGAAAGGCAGCGGCAAAGCTGTAGGCCAGGTAGCCGGCGACGCTGATGGTGTCTTCGGCGGTAAACGGACGCTTGGGGATGCCCAGTACGTCGAACTCCATGGGTTTGGCGTGGCTGTCCTGATACTGGTTGACCCCGTCCAGGTAGGCTTGCAGGGCCTTCCAGGACGCAGACTCATGGTCCATGTGTTCGACGTAGCTCAAGGCGCGCTCGCGAATGCGCAGGCTGCGGAACAGTTTGTCGGTTTCCAGCAACTTGGGCCCCAGCACCTCGGCCAGCTCGCCACGGGACAGGCGCCGCATGATCTCCATCTGGAACAACCGGTCCTGGGCATGTACGTAGCCGAGGGCGCGGTACAGGTCGGTCTCATTCTCGGCGCGGATATGCGGCACGCCTCGGTCGTCGTAGCGCACGGTGACCGAGCCTTGCAGGTGGGCCAGCTCCACCGTGCCCTGGCGAGTCGGCTGCTTGCTGTACACGTACCAGCCGGCGCCAACCATAAGGGCTACGAGCAGGATGGCCAGCGCGGTCAGGATGCGTTTCATGGGTTGTCCCTTATTAGTCGGTCACCGTGAAGATTCGGGCAGTTTAGTGGGTTTGGCGAGCGCTGCGGAAAATGCTCTCGGGTTCTTGCTCCCTGAACCTGAGCTGCATGAAGTGGGGGTTCTGAAGTGGGCCGCGGGTGGGCGGAGTATTATGTTTACTCTGTTACATGAAACCAGCGGCGCGATGATTCACCCCGTCATCCGGGCGCGCCTTTGCTATCACTTTCGGAATGCAATTTATGACAGATCCCAGCCGTGCACAGGTGCCTTATGCCTGCTGCATGGAAACGCCATCGCTGATCAGCCACTTTTTGCGATACCCGCCGGTGGGCTTCAACGCCCAGCTGTCAGCACAGGGACTGCCGTACTTTTTCACCCGGTTCGACCTGCAAACCACCGCCGACGATGAGCTGCGTGCCCGCCTGCGCAGTTGGCCGGGGTACCGTTTGTGGCAGTCATGGCTGCATATCGACACCTGCTTTGTCGGCACCACGGTCAGCGAATATTCCCCGTTTCCGCTGAGCGTACCGCCACAGGACATGGCGCAATGGCTGCAACAGGAGTGTGCGCCGCAACGCAAACTCACCATCGTCAAAGACGTGCCGCTGGATTCTCCACTGCTCAGCGTCGAGGACAATCGTTACGCACACGCGTTGATCGAGGCCTGCACCCAGCGCGGATTCATCGATGTAGAGGGCCAGGCGCTGGCCTATGTACCGATCGACTTCAGCTCGACGGATGAGTATTTGTCGCGGTTGTCCCACAGCCGTCGCCGCAATATCCGCCGCAAGCTACGCAGCCGTGATGAGCTGCGCATCGAGATCCTGGACACCGGCGATGCCCGCTTCAGCGACGAGCAATGGCAGCAGGAACTGTATCGGCTGTACAAGGCGGTGTACGCACAGAGCGAGATCCACTTCGACTTGCTCACGCCCGAGTTCTTCATCCAGTTGCTCACCGATGCCGACAGCGGCGGGCATGTGTTCTGTTACTGGGACGAGGACGAGCTGGTTGGCTATAACCTGTGCTACCAGCAAGACGGCAAGTTGCTCGACAAGTACATCGGCCTTAACTACCCGCTGGCGCTGGAGCACAACCTGTACTTCGTCAGCTGGTTTGTGAACCTGGAGTTCGCCCTGGAAAAGGGCCTGCAGTTTTATGTCGCGGGGTGGACCGACCCACAGGTCAAGGCCAGCCTCGGTGCCAAGTTCACGTTTACCCGCCATCTGGTCTGGGTGAGGAACCCGCTGCTGCGCAAAGTGATGAACCGTTTCCGGCACCATTTTGAAAGCGATACCCAGTGGCAGCAGGAGCAAACCGCATGAGCCAGGCCCGTCCCGCATTGATCCTCGATTTTGACGGAGCCGTGAATAACATTCCCGGCGCCATTACCCTGCCGCTGCAAGCCTGGCAGGAGAAGATTCGGTTCGGTTGCCGCTGGGCGCAGTTCAAGGAGCTGGAGAACGCCCTGCAAGCGCAGATGCCCAAAGACTACGGCTGCGTGTTTACCGGCAGCGGTGACTATCACCACCTCAGCCAGTTGCTGTTGAACCGTCTTCCCACCCAGCAAAAGATCCAGCTGATCATTTGCGATAACCACCCGGACAACATGCGCTATCCGTTTGGTATCCACTGTGGGTCCTGGGTCTACTGGGCCAGCCGTTTGCCGCAGGTCGAGCATGTGCATGTGCTGGGCATCGGCTCGCCGGACATTTCCCTCAAGCACGCCTGGGAGAATCACTGGTCGCCGTTGGTGAAACGCAAGCTGACCTACTGGAACACCAACGTCGATACCCGCTGGTTGAAGTGGATCGGCGCAGGCCGCAGCAATCGCGCATTCGCCAACGCGGACGAGTTGATGAGCGCGTTCCTGGCGCAGCTCGACCGGTCATTGCCGGTGTATCTCTCCATCGACAAAGACGTGCTGAGCCCGGAGGTGGTGAATACCAACTGGGACCAGGGCGAGTTTCTGGAGACGCATTTGAATCAGCTGATCGATGCATGCCACGGCAGCATCATTGGCGCGGACATCACCGGTGACGTCTCGGCCTACCACTACCAGAGCAAGTTCAAGCGCTGGCTGAGTGCATCGGATGGCCAGGAAGAGCTGCCGGAAAACCAGGTGGTGATCTGGCAACAGCAGCAGAATGAGTTGAATGCGCGCCTTTTGACCCGCATCGATCAGAGCTGGGCTAGCGTTTAAGAATTCGCCGTAGATGATCCAGCACTTGCTCGAACAGCTCGTCCGTCAGCCAGTGGCTGTTGCTGATCGACAGGGTTTGGGCGGCGAAGCATTGTGCGTGCGGGGTAGCGACGCCTTGCTGCAAGAGCGGGGTGAGTGCCGGGTAGCCCGGTAATACGTGGATGAACAGGCGGGTGACGCCCAGGCCCGCCGTCCACAGCTGCGCCATGGCGGTATCGCGAGTTTGTGCGCTGGGCATGACCACCATCAGAAACGGCCAGGTGCCTTGCTGGCCCGGGCGGTCGGTCAACACCGAGACGCCGGGCAAGCTGTTGAGCAACGCCACGCGGCGCAACGCCCGCAGGCGCCCTTGCTGCAAATGTTCGGGCAGGCGTGTCAGCGCTGCAGCACCTACTTTTTGGCGATAACCGCCTAGACGGTGCAACGGGATATCGTTGATGGAAAAATCGTCGCCCACCGCCGCCACTTCATCGCCCCGCGCCAGCGCCGCCCGCAGCGGTTTGCCGTACACGTACTTCAGCCCACGGGGCTGATACGCCGCGGCATAGCCCCACAGCTCGGCGCTGCGTTGCGCTTCCCAGCGCAGGCTGAAGGGCAAGTCCTGCCGGCATTGCTGGTGCAATGCCTGATGCAGCGCCGGGTCCCGGCTGAACAACACGCCGCCTTCGGCCGTTGTCAGGCCTTTGCCCAGCGCCATGCTGAAAAAGCCGATGTCGCCTTTGAGCCCGACGCTTTTTCCGTCATCCAGCGCGCCCATGGCTTGGGCGGCGTCTTCGATGATCGCCACGCCAAGTGGCTCGGCAATGCGCCTGGCGGCGTCCACATCCGCCACACGCCCGGCCAGGTGGGTGACGACGATCGCCAAGGTATTTGCGTTGCACAATTGCGCCAGCTGTTGCTCGTCCAGGTCGATGCTACCGGGCTGTAAATCGCACGGCACCACCCGCAGAGGCGGGCAGTGATGGGCAGCCAGGGCAACCAACGGGCAGGTATACGCGGGGACGATAAGCTCGGTGCGCCCAGGACTGCGTTGCTGCAACACCCGCAGCGCCATGATCAGGGCGGCCGTGCCGGAACAGGGCAGGGCCGGCAGCGGGATATCGAGTTGTTGGGCCAGCGAGCGGGCCAGGTCGCCCGAGAGGTTGAACACATCCCGCCAGCGCAGGGGAAGGCCCGCTGTTGGCGGAATCTCCCGGCCGGCCACGCGGGTCATGACGCCAGCGTCTGCGAGGGCTCGGCCTCGACGGTCTTGCTCTCTTTTTCTTCGCTGCGCGCCAGGCACAGGATGCCCGCGATAATCAGCGCGCCACCGACGATTTTAGGCAGGGTCAGGGTGTCGTTGAACAGCCAGACGGAGATCAGCGTCACGCTGATCAGCTCCAGGTGTGACGCCGCAAATGCCGGGCCGACCGGCGCGTATTTCAACAACGTCATCCAGGTAAAAAACGCGCCGATGTAGCCAACAAATGCACCGTAGATCCACGGCGCGCCGAACACGCGTATCAGCCAGGCGGCGTCCATCGTCAGTGGTTCGGCGTGAATCGAGGCGAACTTAAAGCTGACCTGCGCCAAGGTATCGAAAACGATCAGCGACAGAAAACCCAGAATATAAAACCGTTTCATTACTCAAACCCCACGACGGTCACGCCACAGGCGATCAGCAGGATGCCGATCAACCGCCATTTGGTCAGGCTTTCCTTGAACAGGAAACGCCCGGCAATCATGATCACGACAATATTGATGGAGCCCAGCATCACCCCGACCGACAACGGCACCAGCGTCAGGAAGGCCAGCCACAGCACGAATTCGAAGACATAGCAGATGATGCCCAGCCAGATCCACGGACGCTTGAGCATATGGCGCCAGTGGGCCATGCCGTCATGCTCGGCGCTGGCTGAGGCAGCGGCTTTAAACGCCAACTGGCCGGACGTATCAACGATGACGTTGAGTATCCAGAGGATGATGGTTAATTGGCTCATGTGTTCCCGTATCGTCTGCTTGTGCGCCTGGCACTGACGACTCAAACGCCGTCCGCTCCACTAGCTGCTCACGATACAGGAGCATGCCGATACAGTTATTTGAGTTTGCCGAATGAACAGCCTCTGTTCAGCTTGGCATGTCGCCTCAGGGTGGAGGGGCGGCCGCGTTCCACTCGCAGTAACAGCCAACCGCGAGGGTGTGGGTCGCATTGACCTCGCGCCCGACTCCGAGGGCTTGCAGGATCGGCTCGATAAAGCTGTTGCTGGAGTTGCACGTCAGCCCTTCGCTGTAGGGCCCGAAGTAGGCCAGCTTGCCACTGCGGTCCCAGATGCCAACGGCCGGACTGGCAGGCAAGTGTTGGGCGCCTGGCACGGCCTTGAGGGCCTTCATCGCGCCGAGGGTGGCGGGCAACTGGCCGTGGCTGCCGGCTTTCTGCAGGGAATAGAACTCTACGCCTTGGGGCGCGTACTGCTCGATCAGCTCGCTGAGGTGCTGTTGGTTGCCGACATTGCACGGGCAGGCCGGGTCCCAGAAGTGCACCAGGCGGATTGGGCCCGGGCCGGCAAGCTCGGCCGGCAGGCTCAGGCTGTCACCGGAAAACACCGCCGTATGCTCACTGAACGCCCGCAGGTAGCGCCCCTGGAACCAGTCATACGCCGCCCATAGCACCCCGGCGCAAATGATCACGATCAGGCTGGCGAAGAGGGTGGTGCGGTAGGGCTGTCGCATTTGGATCGATCCTCGGAGGACGCGTAGCTTGCCATGCTTGCCCTGACAGATGAATATCGCGGCTCGATATTCATCTGTTCAACGCGTTGAAGCCACAGTCTGGAAGTTCTTATGCCCGTTACGTTTGACCCTGATCATCTACGCGAAAGCTTGCGGCCCCTGGTGGACGCGCAGCCGCTTTCTGCCGAGGCCCGGGTCTACCAGCGCTTCTATGGCCTGGACCTGCCCGCCCGCAAAGTGCCCGCAGTAAGCGGCCTGGGGCGGGTTACGGTGGATGGGTTCGAGGTGGTCTGCCAGGTGTGGTGGCCGCCCGTTCCGGTGGCGACGATGTTCCTGTTCCATGGCTTCTACGACCACATGGGTTTGTACCGCAATGCCGTGGATTGGGCGCTGGACCAGGGCTTTGTGGTGATCGCCTGCGACTTGCCGGGCCATGGTTTGTCCAGCGGCGCGCGGGCCAGCATCGATGACTTTGCGGTATACCAGAACGTGGTGCAGGCGCTGTTTGAACAGGCCAGGGCGTTGCAATTGCCGCAGCCGTGGCACCTGTTCGGGCAAAGCACCGGCGGCGCGATTGTGGTGGATCACCTGCTTAACCATGGCGTCGACAGCCCGGCCCAGGGCAAGACCTTTTTGCTCTCACCGCTGGTGCGTCCCCGGGCCTGGGGCTGGTCGCAGCTCAGTTATTACCTGCTCCGGCCGTTCGTCAAAGGCATCGCCCGGCGTTTCAGCGATAACACCAACGACCCGCAGTTCAAGCCGTTCCTGGAGGCCGACCCGTTGCAGCCCCGGCAACTGCCGACCGCCTGGGTGGGCGCCTTGGCGCGCTGGATCAAACGCATTGAAGCCGCGCCACGCAGTGCGCGGCGGCCGTTGATCGTGCAGGGTGAGGAAGACATGACGGTGGACTGGCAGCACAACCTGACGGTACTGCGCAGCAAGTTCGACCAGCCGGAGATCTTGATGCTGCCGCGTGGCAGGCATCATTTGGCGAATGAGATTCCGGAGATTCGGCAGGTGTACTTCAAGTTTCTAAGTGATCACCTGGCCTGAGATCGTTCCCACGCTCCGCGTGGGAATGCCTCCGAGGACGCTCCGCGTCCCGTGACGCAGAGCGTCACCAGCTGCGCTCCCACGCGGAGCGTGGGAGCGATCAATCGGTGTCAGGGTGCCAGGCTTGAAGTGCTTTGACCGACCGCCAGCCCGGCCCGGATCGCCGCCAATGCCGCCTTGTAGTACGCCTTGCCATCCGGCGACTCCGCGAACGTCGCGAACTCCTCCAACTCCGGGTCAGACAGATCGCGGTAGACGTACAACAACGTGTTGTTCAAATCATTGCCAATCTGCTGCATCAGGCGCTCACGCTGGCCGTTCAACATGCCCTGTGCCTGACCGCCGCCCAACAGGCCGGGGATCATCTGGCTCAAGCTGTCGGCCGCCACACCGGCAATCGCCAGGCTGACTTCAGCCCCGGCTTCCCGCGCCGGCAGCGCCTGGGCCAGGTGGCCAATGATCAGGCTGCGGGTGGCGTCGGCCTCCATATGCGGCAAGCCCTGGGCATTCTTCGCCAGTTGATCCCGGCGCGTGGCCAGCAACTCGGCGGCGACAATCTTGCGGCCAAGGGGCGACTGGAAAAAGGCCAACGCCGGCTTCGGGTCCGCCAGATTCTTGCGCAGCTGTGCTTCGGCGCGCTGGTCTACCGACTGCGGCGCAAAGCGTTTATTGCTGTTGTCCACCAGCGCTTGATACACCGCCGGCGGCAAGCTATTGCGGTAGCGCTGCTGGGCGGCACTGAGGGCGTCATTAAAATGCGCGCGCTGGTCTGCCCAGCCGGCGACCTTGTACAACTGGTCATGGCTGTCTGCCCAGGCGGGCAAAACGCAGAGCATCAGCAAGGAAAAAAACAAACGACGCATAGGGACTCCTGTCAGTCGGCCACTATTGTCCGTGTCGGGCGTAGGATTTGTCGAGAAATCCTATCGGTCACCTGACTAAAGTGTATTCAGACGCTCGGCGGCTCTGTCGGATTCACAGGCGTATGGATACTATGCGCGCCATGCCCATACCCTCCGATCACCCGCTGCTGTTACGCATTGTCGATGACCTGGCCGCACAAGGCTGGTCGCAGCAGAATATCTTCCTGCCCGAGGCTCTGACCCTCGAACTGGCGGCTGAGTGCCATAAACGCGCCGCCGAGGGTGAATTGGCGCCGGCAGCCGTCGGGCGCGGGCCGTCCCAGGAGATTCGCGAGGGCATTCGGGGCGACCATATCCAGTGGCTGGAGCCGGGTGAAGTAGTCGCCTGCGACACCTACCTCGAGCTGATGGACAGCCTGCGGGTGGCGATGAACCGGGGCCTGTTCCTGGGCCTGGAAGACTTCGAAAGCCACTTCGCGATGTACCCGCCGGGGGCGTTTTACCTCAAGCATGTAGACCGTTTTCGCGATGACGACCGGCGTATGGTGTCGGCGGTGATCTACTTGAACAACGCCTGGCTGCCGGAGCATGGTGGCCAGTTGCGCATGTACCTCAAGGGCGACGTCGAATACGATGTGGTGCCCATCGGCGGTTGCCTGGTGGTGTTCCTGTCGGGGGAGATCCCCCATGAAGTCATGCCCGCCACCCGCGAACGCTTGTCCCTTACCGGCTGGTTTCGCCGGCGGGGTAACGAGCCGTTCTGATGATGCAAAAGATTCTGGTCAGCCGCTGCCTGTTGGGGCACCGGGTACGCTACGACGGAGGCGCCAGCGGGCCTTTCGACCAACTCGCCGCATGGCAGGCCGAAGGCCGGGTGGTTGCCGTGTGCCCCGAGGTTGCGGGAGGTTTGCCGACGCCACGGCCGTCTGCCGAAATCCCGGGCGGGCAGGGGATTGATGTGTGGGAAGGCCGCGCCCAGGTGCTGACGGCCCAAGGCGAAGACTTCAGCGAAGCTTTCCTCGAGGGTGCCCGCCAGGCGTTGGCCTTGGTGCAGCGTCACAACATCCGGGTCGCCGTGCTCAAGGCCAATAGCCCGTCCTGCGGCAATCTGCTGACCTATGACGGCACCTTCACCGGCGTGAAGGTCACGGGCGAAGGCGTGACGGCGGCATTGCTCAAGCGCCATGGAGTGCTGGTGTTCAGTGAGCTGGAACTGCCCGAAGCGG
Source organism: Pseudomonas sp. 32A (assembly GCF_052682255.1). Lineage (NCBI taxonomy): Bacteria > Pseudomonadati > Pseudomonadota > Gammaproteobacteria > Pseudomonadales > Pseudomonadaceae > Pseudomonas > Pseudomonas sp. 32A. The sequence goes on from NZ_JBQYLY010000001.1 coordinate 3,244,884, forward strand.
CAGCGGCCCTGGCAAAATGCTCAAGCCCGACATAGATCAACATGTGGGAGCGGGCTTGCTCGCGAAAGCGCAGTGTCAGTCACCCGATGCTCAAGCTGACCCACCGCTTTCGCGAGCAAGCCCGCTCCCACATTGACCGAGTCGTTTATTCGGCCTTTTTCACCGGCTTGCTCGCATCCATTCCGAACCACTTCTCCGACAACGCCGTCAGCCGGCCATCGGCCTTTACCCGCTGCAGGGCCTTGTCCAGGCTGGCCTTGAACGCCGGGTTACCCTTCTGGAACGGAATCGCCAGGCTCAGCGTAGGGCCGACGTCTGCGCCTTCCTTCACCGGCAACTGGCTGTCGCGAATCGCGTAGGGAATCAGCAACCGGTCACTGATGGCGGCATCAATCTGTTGGTCTGCGACGTCCTTGATCGGCTGCTTGGCATCGGCATAGCTGCGCAAATCAACGCCCTCGGCGGTGCGCGCCTGCTCCACAAACTGGCTGCCCTGGGCCACGCCCAACGCCTTGCCCTTGAGCGCCGCGAAGCTGCCCAGTGGACGTTGTTCCTGCTTGCGCACGATCAGCTGTGCACTGGAGTAGCTGTAGGGCTCGCTGAAGTCGAAACGATCCGCCAGTTCAGGAGTCATAGCGATATGGTTGATGGCCACGTCGTACTTGGCGCTTTCCACGCCGGGTAGCAGATCGGCGGCATCGACAGTGATAAAGGAGGGGCGTACGTCCATTTCCTTGGCCAGCAACTCACCCAGCTCCACTTCAAAACCGGTGAGTTTGTCGCCTTCCTTGAAGTTGAAGGGCGGGGTGTTGGCTTCCAGGGCGATGCGCAATTCCCCACGGTCAAACACATCGTCGATCAGTTCGGCATGGGCCAAGGGGCTCACAAGGGGAAGTAAAAGTAACAGGCCAGGCAGGAAGCGCATGGTCTCTCCTAAAGAATTCGAATGAGCGAGGCGCTGTTCCGGCTCGCTTTGCTATGGTGTTGAGTGCCTTGGACAGCAATTTGTCGCGAAGTTGTCTTAACCCTACAGATTTCACCGAAAAACTGGAGAAGTGAATGAAAGCCTTTTTGACCCGTGCAACCCTGGCCAGCCTTTTGCTGGGCGCTTCGATGCTGGCGACCGCTGCTGATGGCATCCCGCGCAGCGCTCCACCAGAAGGTGCCAAAGTGTTCATCGTGTCGCCGAAAGATGGCGCCACCGTCGATAAAACCTTCACCGTGAAATTCGGCATGGAAGGCCTGAAACTGGCGCCGGCCACCAGCCAGGATCCGGGCACCGGCCACCACCACCTGCTGATCGACCAGAAAGCATTGCCTGACGCCAGCGTGCCAATCCCGGCCACCGACACCGTGATCCACTACGGCAAGGCCCAGACCGAAACCGAGGTGACCCTCACCCCAGGCAAGCACACGCTGCAACTGGTCGCCGGCGACAAACTGCATATGCAGTTCAACCCGACTGTAGCCTCGAAAGTCATCACGGTTAACGTGAAATAAAAAACGGGAGCCCCTTGCGGGGCTCCCGTTTTTTATTTGCAGGAGCGAGCTTGCTCGCGAAAAACCTGAGGGCGCTGCGTGCATCCAGGATGCACGCGTTTTCGTTAACGTTTTTCGCGGGCAAGCCCGCTCCTACAGGATTAAAACAACACGCGGCTACGGATAGTGCCTTTGATGTGTTGCAGCTTCTCTTGCGCCAGGTCCGAATACTCGGCGTCTACGTCGATCACCACGTAGCCGACTTTCTCGTTGGTCTGCAGGAACTGACCGGAAATGTTGATACCGTTTTCCGCGAAGACCTTGTTGATCTCCATCATCACGCCAGGGATGTTCTGGTGGATGTGCAGCAGACGGTGCTTGCCAGGGTGAGCCGGCAGGGCCACTTCCGGGAAGTTGACCGAGGACACCGACGTACCGTTGTCGCTGTACTTGACCAGTTTCTCCGACACTTCCAGGCCGATGTTGGCTTGGGCTTCAGCGGTGGAGCCGCCGATGTGCGGGGTCAGGATCACGTTGTCCAGGCCGCGCAGCGGGCTTTCGAAGATGTCGTCGTTAGAGCGCGGCTCTACTGGGAACACGTCGATGGCGGCGCCGATCAGGTGCTTGTCCTTGATCGCGTCGGCCAGGGCGTCCAGCTCAACAACAGTGCCGCGTGCGGCGTTGATCAGGATCCCGCCCTTCTTGATGGCGCGGATTTCCTTCTCGCCGATCATCCACTGGGTCTCAGCGGTTTCCGGTACGTGCAGGGTCACGATGTCGGACATGCCCAGCAGCTCGGTCAGGCTCGACACCTGAGTGGCGTTGCCCAATGGCAGCTTGGTCAGGGTGTCGTAGAAGAACACCTGCATGCCCAGGCCTTCGGCCAATACCGACAGTTGAGTACCGATCGAACCGTAACCGACGATACCCAGCTTCTTGCCGCGGATTTCGAAGGAGTTGGCTGCGCTCTTGATCCAGCCGCCACGGTGGCAGGAGGCGTTCTTCTCGGGAATACCGCGCAACAGCAGGATGGCCTCGGCCAATACCAGCTCAGCCACGGAGCGGGTGTTGGAGTACGGTGCGTTGAACACCGCGATGCCGCGCTCGCGCGCTGCGTTGAGGTCGACCTGGTTGGTGCCGATGCAGAAACAACCTACAGCGACAAGCTTCTTGGCGTGATCGAAGATCTCTTCGGTCAGCTGAGTGCGGGAGCGAATGCCGATAAAGTGCGCGTCGGCGATCTTTTCCTTGAGCTGGGCTTCCGGCAGAGAACTGGTGATGTACTCAATGCTGGAGTACCCAGCAGCCTTCAGAACTTCGACGGCCGATGGGTGGACGCCTTCCAGAAGAAGGAACTTGATCTTGCTCTTATCGAGAGAAGTCTTGCTCATCTGCGTAAACCTGTATCCCGGAGAAAAATGGCAGGGAATCGAGCAGCGCAAGCTGACCCGGACGGCAGGAAAGCCGTCACCGCAGAACGCCCTTGGGCACTATCCTGCGGGGGCGGTATGCTAGCATACGTGCCCCGCTAAACACCCATTCCTGCGACGTGAAGCGTTCTCAGGATGACCATGAATTGTTCGAGAGTTCTGTCGATGACCCATCCTGCCCTGATTGATGAGCTGAAGACCCTGGTTGAGCCTGGCAAGGTCCTGACCGATGCTGACTCCCTTGAGGCTTACGGCAAGGACTGGACCAAGCATTTCGCCCCGGCCCCGGTGGCCATCGTCTTCCCGAAGACCACCGAACAGGTGCAGGCCATCGTCCGTTGGGCCAATGAACACAAGGTGGCGCTGGTGCCGTCCGGTGGTCGTACCGGCCTGTCGGCCGCTGCCGTCGCGGCGAATGGCGAAGTGGTCGTGTCGTTCGACTATATGAACCAGATCCTCGACGTAAACCTCACCGACCGCACCGCCGTGTGCCAGCCGGGCGTGGTCACCAAGCAATTGCAGAACGTCGCCGAAGAAAAAGGCCTGTACTACCCGGTGGACTTCGCTTCATCCGGTTCCAGCCAGATTGGCGGCAATATCGGCACCAATGCCGGCGGGATCAAGGTGATTCGCTACGGCATGACCCGTAACTGGGTCGCCGGCATGAAAGTCGTCACCGGCAAGGGCGACCTGCTGGAATTGAACAAAGACCTGATCAAGAACGCCACCGGCTACGACATGCGCCAGCTGTTCATCGGCGCGGAAGGCACCCTGGGCTTTGTGGTCGAAGCGACCATGCGCCTGGACCGGGCGCCGAAAAACCTCACCGCGATGGTGCTCGGCACCACCGATTTCGACTCGATCATGCCGGTGTTGCACGCCTTCCAGAGCAAGCTGGACCTGACCGCCTTCGAATTCTTCTCCGACAAGGCCCTGGCCAAAGTCCTCGCGCGCGGCGACGTACCGGCGCCGTTCGAGTCCGACTGCCCGTTCTACGCGCTGCTGGAATTTGAAGCGACCACCGAAGAAGTGGCCAACGACGCCCTGGCCACGTTCGAACACTGCGTGGAGCAGGGCTGGGTGCTGGACGGCGTGATGAGCCAGAGCGAAACCCAGCTGCACAACCTGTGGAAGCTGCGCGAGTACATCTCTGAGACCATCTCCCACTGGACGCCGTACAAGAACGACATTTCGGTGACTGTGTCGAAAGTGCCGGCCTTCTTGAAGGAAATTGATGCGATTGTCGGCGAATACTACCCGGACTTCGAAATCGTGTGGTTCGGCCACATCGGCGACGGCAACCTGCACCTGAACATCCTCAAGCCGGAAAACCTGAGCAAGGACGAGTTCTTTGCCAAGTGCGCCACCGTCAACAAGTGGGTGTTCGAGACCGTGCAGAAGTACAACGGCTCGATCTCCGCCGAACACGGCGTAGGCATGACCAAGCGCGACTATCTGACTTACAGCCGCTCGCCGGTTGAAATCGAATACATGAAGGCAGTGAAAGCGGTGTTCGACCCGAACGGGATCATGAACCCAGGCAAGATTTTCGCTGTTTAACAGTCCCTGAAGGAGTCGGTCCATGAGCTACCAGCACAAGTATGTCGACGGCACCAATATTCACTTTCCCCTGGGGAAAGTGGTGTGCATCGGGCGTAACTACGCCGAACACGCCAAGGAACTGGATAACCCGGTACCCACCGAGCCGCTGCTGTTTATCAAGCCCGGCAGCTGCGTGGTGGCGCTGGAAGGCGGCTTCGCCATCCCTACCGAGCGCGGTTCGGTGCACTACGAAGCGGAAATTGCAGTGCTGATTGGCAAGCCGTTGTCGACCAAGCCGAGCCGCGAAGAAGTGCTGGACGCCATCTCCGGCTTCGCCCCGGCCCTAGACCTGACCCTGCGGGACAAACAGGCCGAGCTGAAAGCCAAGGGCCTGCCTTGGGAAATCGCCAAGTCGTTTGATGGCGCGGCAGTGATTGCACCGTTCGTGGTCGGCAGCACCTTCCCGGATGTGACGGATATTGGCATTCGCCTGACCATCAATGGCGAAGTGCGCCAGGACGGCAACAGCGCGATCATGCTCAACCCGATCATCCCGATGATCCAGTACATGGCCGGTTGCTTCTCGCTGCAGGCCGGGGATGTGATCCTCACCGGTACGCCGGCAGGCGTGGGCCCGCTGAATGTGGGCGATGAACTGGTGCTGGAGTTGCCGGGTGTGAGCCGCTTCGAAAGCAGCGTTCGCTAAATACCTGGCGAAACGCGGTCAAAAATGTGGGAGCGGGCTTGCTCGCGAATGCGGTGGACCAGTCGACAGATTCAGTGACTGACACTACGCATTCGCGAGCAAGCCCGCTCCCACATTTGATCTGTGTATGGCTGCAAAATCGGTTTTTGCATTTTTTTCACACCCCATCCGGATAATCATCAGCCTCCCGCGCGCGGACCTTGTGATCCTGTGCTATCCCCTAAAGCTGACTTTCTGGAAAGCGTAATGGCCGTGCCTCTCCCCTCCGTAAAACCCTCGTTGCGTTCACGCCTTGCCATGCGCTGGTATTCCTGGCTGTTCCTGGCCGGCGCGATCATCTATGGCGTGGCCTGGGCCATGCACTGGGACGACCGCGGTGTGTTGTGGGTGGCAGAGGGCTTCGAAACTCCGGCCGAGCGCCTGGAAAGTGTCTGGCTCCCGGACTACCACGCGGTGATCGACGCCAAGCTGCTGCCCGGCATGGAGAAGGACGAAGCCTCGGACCTGGCGTATAACCCGCTGACCAAGACCCTGTTCTCGGTCATGGGCAAGAACCCGTTCCTGGTTGAGCTGACCCTGCAAGGCGACGTGCTGCGCAAGATGCCGCTCAATGGTTGGAACAACCCGGAAGGCGTGACCATGATGGAAAACGGCCTGATGGCTGTGGTCGATGAGCGTCAGCACAGCCTGACCATCATCAAGGTTGACCCGCAGACCCAGCAGTTGAACAAAGCCGACTTCCCGTCCTATGACCTCGGCCCCTCGAAGGACCAGAACAAAGCCTTCGAAGCGATCACCTGGGACAAGCGCAATCAACAGCTGATTCTCGGCGAAGAACGTCCGCCGGCCCTGTTTACCTGGAAAAGCGACGGTAGCCAGACCCTCACCGGTGACAAGCAGAAGCTCGCCAACACCGAATTGGACATGCGTAACCTGTCGGCACTGACCGTCGACCCCCGTACCGGCCATCTGCTGGCGCTGTCGGCCGATTCCCATCTGCTGCTGGAACTGGACGAGAAGGGCGAGCAAGTCAGCTTCATGACCTTGCTGGGTGGCTTCAATGGCTTGAAGGACACCATTCCCCGTGCCGAAGGCGTGACCATGGACGAGAACGGCACGCTGTACATGGTCAGCGAGCCGAACCTGTTCTATCGCTTCGAGAAGCAGAAACAGTAGTTCGATTACGTCAGATTTCTCTCTATCTGCGGCATCCGCCAGACACCCGGGGCGTTTAAGTTTAAATTCAGGCGACCGTGATATTCATTCGCCAGTTTTTCACTTTGAGCCCCGCCCGATGCGTCGACTTGCCCGCCCCAAACCTGCTTTTTTCATCCTGATCCTGATCGCCCTGGTGGCGGTGGGCGTGGTCGCGCAGCAATTGCGCCTGTTCGAGCGTGCCTGGTTCAACTGGCAGTCGTGGCGCCATCCCGCCGGTGAGCATTCCATTGGCCTGGGGGATTACCGGGTGGCCCTGGAGGCGCAGGTGATCGACGGCCTCAACGATGATGTCTCGGCCCTGACCTTTGATCCGGTGCGCAACAGCCTGTTTACCGTGACCAACAAGAATGCCGAACTGGTGGAGTTGTCCCTGGAGGGCAAAATCTTGCGGCGCATTGCGCTGGTGGGTTTTGGTGATGCGGAGGCGGTGGAGTACATCAGCGACAACACCTACGTCATCAGTGACGAGCGCCAGCAGCGGCTGATCAAGGTCCATGTGGATGACGACACCCAATTCCTCGATGCCGCCGACGCCGAGCAAATGACCCTCGGCGTGCACCTGGGTGGCAACAAAGGCTTCGAAGGCCTGGCCTATGACTCGGTGGGCAAGCGCCTGTTTGTGGCCAAGGAACGCGACCCGATGCTGATCTACGAGGTGCACGGCTTTCCCCATTTCAAACCGGAAAAAACCTACTCGGTGCACGTGATCAACAACCCCAAGCGCGATGCCGGGTTGTTTGTGCGCGACCTGTCGAGCCTGCAATACGACGAGCGCAGCGGCCATCTGCTGGCGCTGTCGGATGAGTCTTTCCTGGTGCTGGAACTGGATATCGACGGTCGTCCGCTGAGCAGTCTGTCGCTGCTCAAGGGGCGCCATGGCCTGAAGCAGCGCGTGCCTCAGGCCGAGGGGATTGCCATGGACAACGACGGCACGTTGTACATGGTCAGTGAGCCGAACCTCTTTTATGTGTTCAAGAAGCCCTGATCAGAACATCCACTGCACGCCCAGCGAATAGCCGGTCTGGCTACCCTCGGCATGGCCCAATCGGCCGTTCACTTCGGCATACACGCCCAACTGCGGGGTGATTGCCAGTTGGCTGCCGACCTGGGCGCGGCCGAAACTTTTATCCACTGACCCCAGCCGGGCCGTGCGTGCCTGGCCATCGGCGCGGGCGGTCAGGTCAAGGTCGTCCAGGCGGCCGTCGGCCAGTTCCTTGACCCAGGCGATGTCGGCGTAAGGCATCAGGCTCAGGCCATAAGGCAAGGCGACAGCACCGCGCACACGCCAGCCGAGGCTGGCTTCAAGTGAGTCGAACGACTGTTCTTCGTACTCAAGGGCGGTACGCAGGTCCTGCTTTTCATGGAATTTATCGATGCGGTAATGGGTGTAGTCCAGCCCGGCAAAGGGCCCGCTCTTGATCGCGCCGAAGTCGAAGTCATAGCCGCCCAGCACCCGCGCGCCCAATGCCAACGCATCGGTTTTCCCGGTCAGGTGCTGATTGAGCAATACCGGCCCACCGTTGGCCTGGATCAGCAAATTGCGCCGGGAGTCAAAGCGACTGTGGCCCACGCTCAAGTCGCCGGCCAGCCAGCTCGGGCCGCCGTCATTCAACAGTGCGTAAGCGGCTGCCTGCCAGGTGTCGCTTTGCAGTTTGCCGCGATGCTCAAGCTTGTCGCGCCCATTGAGGTAGCTGAGGCTGGCGCCCAGGTTCAGGCTGGAACTCAACTGGTAGTCGCCCAGGGCATGCAGGCCGAGACTCCGCGCCTCGGGGTTGGGGGCGGCGTCGAAACCACTGTCGGGGTTGTATTCGCCGTCTACGCCGATTTCGCCATCGAAGCTGCCGACCTCGCGGCTGGCCGACTGCAGGGTCAGCCAGCGGCGATCGTGCAGGCGCACCATCGACTGATGCTGGCGTTGCAGGTTGTCCTGCATGTTGCGCGCAACGGCGCCACCCGAGGCGGTGGAGGCCATCAAGTCGGCATTGGTCAACTCCAATACCAGCCGGCTGAGCAGCCGCGAATAGTCCCGCAGGCGCTGGTCAATACGTTCCTGGCCGAAGGCATTGGTCAGCACAGCCTTGTTGTCCTCGGCAGGGTCGTGCCAGGTCGATCCGCCGGGGATGGCCGGGTTGTTGGTCTGGGTATAACCATCCAGGTCGCCCAATTCCCAGTTGGTTGCTTCGATATACAGGATCGGGATATTCAGCGGCTCGAAGGGTTCGCCGTCGCTGCAGCAGCCAGTGCCCTTGGGGTATTGCGGGTCGAGGCCGGGGTTGGTGAACAGCGGAATGTTCAGCTCCCTGGCGATCTGGAACGTGTGCTCGCGCAACGACGCCAGCGCCGGGTTGGCGGTGCTGTTCTGGCCGGCGTGGGCGTACATCATGTCGCCGGTGATCAGGCTGTCGAGGTTGATCATCGCCAGCATGTTGGCCTTCTGGCTGGCGCTCAATGAGTTGACGAAGGCTTTCGAGCCGCGCAGCCCTTCTTCCTCTGCGCCAAAGCCGACGATTTGCAGGCCGTTCTCCAACTGCAGCCCGCCCAGGTTTTTTGCCACCTCGGTCAGCACACTGGCGCCGGAGCCGTTGTCATCGAGGCCTTGCAAGGTGGGGCGACCAAAATAGGTGTCGAAGTGCGCACCGATCACCACATATTGCGGCTGGGTGCCGGCGGCGTAGGCCACCACGTTTTGCGAACTGCGAGAGGTGCCGCTGGCGGTCCAGGAAAAATCCTGGCGGCTGATGTTATAGGCGCTGCCCATCTGGCTTTGCATCCAATCGGCAGCCCCGGCGAAATTGGCGGTGCCGCGATAGCGACCGGGGTAGTCGTTGATCAGCGTTTCCAGGGTGGTGTTGGCGTGTTGGCCGTAATCGTATGACTGGGCGCTGGTGGACAGCAGGGCACTGGCAACGCTGACAGCGAGGGCTAGAGGCTTTATCACAGGGTCTTCCTTGAAGTGATTGGAGTCGGGAGCCGAGACCTTTTGCACAATGCGCGCCTCATTCCATGGGCGGCGGCGAATTGGCGCATTGTTAAACGCACGAGTCGCCTGGCTGTAATTTGTAACAGATTTGATACGAAGCGCGGCGAGAGATGCCGTGGGGCGTGCTCGGTTTCGGCCGAGGGTGAGCGCAAATGCTGCTTGCAGGAGCACGCTTGCTCGCGAAAAACGTTACCGGTAACGCGGGTCGCCCTGAGCGGGCGAGGCGCTGGTTGGTTGTTCGCGGGCAAGCCCGCTCCTACAGTTGGGGAGCGGTTCAGGCTTTGAGGGTTTTCACGCCTTCCGGGGTGCCCAGCAGCAGTACGTCAGCCGGGCGTGCCGCGAACAGGCCGTTGGTGACGACGCCGACGATGGCATTGATCTGACGCTCCAGCTCCACCGGGTTGGTGATCTGCAGGTTGAACACGTCGATGATGATGTTGCCGTTGTCGGTCAGCACGCCTTCGCGGTAGACCGGGTCGCCGCCCAGCTTCACCAACTCGCGGGCCACGTGGCTGCGGGCCATCGGGATCACTTCCACCGGCAGCGGGAACGCGCCGAGGACGGGCACCAGTTTGCTGGCGTCGGCGATGCAGATGAAGGTCTTGGCCACGGCCGCTACGATCTTCTCGCGGGTCAGGGCTGCGCCGCCGCCCTTGATCAGGTTCAGGTGCGCGTCGCTTTCATCGGCGCCGTCGACATAGAACTCCAGGTCGCTGACGGTGTTCAGCTCATACACCGGAATACCGTGGCCCTTGAGCCGCGCAGCGGTGGCTTCGGAGCTGGCAACCGCGCCGTCGAACGCGCCTTTGTGCAGGGCCAGCGCATCGATAAAGCAGTTGGCGGTGGAGCCGGTGCCGACACCGACGATGCTTTTATCGTCGAGTTTAGGAAGGATTAAATCGACGGCGGCCTGGGCCACTGCCTGTTTGAGTTGATCCTGGGTCATGCGGGCTCCGGAACGGGCGGGGAGTAAAGAGGGGCGCGAGTATAACCCAACAAAACCTCGGTTTTCGTGTGGTCGCCCGGCCAAACGCTGGGTTAGACTCCTTGGCCCTGCCCAACCCGCCCAGTGATGCTTTCCGATGCTTGAACAGTACGTCAAAAAGATCCTCACCTCGCGCGTTTACGACGTTGCCGTAGAAACCCCGCTGCAGACCGCCCGCCAGCTCTCCGAGCGCCTGGGCAACAAGGTCTGGCTCAAGCGCGAAGACTTGCAGCCGGTGTTCTCGTTCAAGATTCGCGGTGCCTACAACAAGCTGACCCAGCTGAGTGCCGAAGAGCGTGCGCGCGGTGTGGTCACCGCTTCAGCGGGCAACCACGCTCAGGGCCTGGCCTTGGCGGCCAAGGTGCTGGGGGTCAAGGCCACCATCGTGATGCCCAAGACCACGCCCGAGATCAAGGTCGAAGGCGTGCGCTCCCGTGGCGGCAAAGTGGTGCTGCACGGGGATTCGTTCCCGGAAGCGCTGGCGTATTCGCTGAAGCTGGTCGACGAAAAAGGCTACGTCTACATTCACCCCTACGATGATCCGCACACCATTGCCGGGCAGGGCACCGTGGCGATGGAGATCCTGCGCCAGCACCCGGGGCCGCTGGACGCGATTTTCGTCCCGGTGGGCGGCGGTGGCCTGATCGCCGGGATCGCGGCGTACGTGAAATACCTGCGGCCTGAAATCAAGATCATCGGCGTCGAGCCGGACGACTCCAACTGCCTGCAAGCCGCCATGGCGGCGGGCGAGCGCGTGGTATTGCCGACCGTGGGCATCTTCGCCGACGGCGTGGCAGTGGCGCAGATCGGCCAGCACACCTTCGACATCTGCAAGGATTACGTGGATGAAGTGATCACCGTCAGCACCGATGAAATCTGCGCGGCGATCAAGGACATCTACGACGACACCCGCTCCATCACGGAACCGGCTGGCGCCCTGGGCGTGGCGGGCATCAAGAAGTACGTCGAGACCCGTGGCATCACCGGGCAAACCCTGGTGGCCATTGATTCCGGGGCTAACGTCAACTTCGACCGCCTGCGCCATGTGGCCGAGCGCGCCGAGCTGGGTGAAGGCCGCGAAGCCATCATCGCCGTGACCATTCCCGAGAAGCCGGGCAGCTTCAAGGCCTTCTGCGAGGCCGTGGGCAAGCGCCAGATCACCGAATTCAACTACCGCTACCACTCTGGTCGCGAGGCGCACATTTTTGTCGGCGTGCAGACCCACCCGGAAAACGACCCGCGCAGTGCACTGATCGCCAGCCTCACCAGCCAGGGTTTCCCGGTGCTGGACCTGACGGAAAACGAACTGGCCAAGCTGCACATCCGCCATATGGTCGGTGGCCATGCGGCGCACGTCAGCGACGAAGTGGTGTTCCGCTTCGAATTCCCGGAACGTCCGGGGGCGTTGTTCAACTTCCTGAACAAATTGGGCGGGCGCTGGAACATCTCGATGTTCCACTATCGCAACCACGGCGCCGCTGACGGGCGCGTAGTGGCGGGCCTGCAAGTGCCGGCGGACGAGCGCCACCTGGTGCCGGCGGCGCTGGAAGCCATTGGCTACCCGTACTGGGATGAAAGTGATAACCCGGCCTACCAACTGTTCCTCGGTTGAGCGACTACGCTGACTGAGCGGCCTTCAAGGAATCGAGAACATGGAAACGCTGACCACCCTTAAAGTTATCCACATCGCGGCCACGGTGTTGCTGCTGCTCAGCGGCGTCGCGCTGGCGGTGCTGGCCTGGCGCAAACGCAGTGCGGGGCCGGCCTATACCGTGCAGCGGCCCTGGGTGTTTGTGTGGTTGTTGATGGGGATTTGCGTGGTGAGCATGCCGTTCACCGGCTGGTGGCTGGCGCACCTGATCGGCTGGCCGCTGGGGCAAACCTGGATTCTGGGCTCGAGCGTGATCTACACCGTGGCGGCGCTGAGCTGGTTCTGGCTGGTGGTGCGGCTTAATCGACTGCGATTGGGCGGGGCGGGGAGTTTGAACTTTACCGTGGCGCTGGCGGTTGTGAGCCTGGTGGGGTTTGTGGCGATTGCCGGGTTGATGGGTGCCAAACCCGTCTAGATGATCGTTCCCACGCTCCGCGTGGTAACGCCGCCCGGGACGCTCCGCGTCCCAAGAGCGGACGCAGAGCGTCCAGTGATGCATTCCCACGCGGAGCGTGGGAACGATCTTTAGCCGCGCAGAGTAATCACCGGCCAACCACGCTTCTCAGCCTCAGCCCGCAGATTCGGATCCGGATCCACTGCCACCGCATGCGTCACCTGCTCCAGCAACGGCAGGTCATTCATCGAATCGCTATAGAAGTAACTGTCCTCCAGGCTGTACCCGGTCTCTTCCAGCCAACGATTCAAGCGCGTCACCTTGCCCTCGCGAAAACACGGTACATCGGTGCTGCGCCCGGTGTAGCGGCCGTTTTCCATCTCGCATTCGGTGGCGATCAGGGTTTCCACGCCCAGGCGTGCGGCAATTGGCGCGGTGACGAAACGGTTGGTGGCGGTGATGATCACCAGCTTGTCGCCCGCGGCGCGGTGTTTGGCCAGCAGTTCAACGGCCAGGGGCAGCACGATCGGCTCGATGCAGTCGCGCATGTAGTCACGGTGCCACTCCTCCAACTGGGCCATCTCGGTGCGGCCGAGGATTTCCAGGCAGAAGTTCAGGTACTCGGCGTTATCCAGCTTGCCGGCCAGGTAGTCCTGGTAGAACTCATCGTTGCGGGCCTTGTAGGCCACGGCGTCGAGAATCCCGCGTTCACAGAGGTAATCGCCCCAGGCGTGATCGCTGTCACCCCCCAAAAGCGTGTTGTCCAAGTCGAATAAAGCCAGGCGCATTGCAGTTACTCGCTGAAAAGTCTGTAAAAAGGCGTCCAGAATACGGTCTTTTCACAAGAGTGCACATAAGGTAAGCAGCCTCGTTGCCGCTGTATCAATCTTTGTGGAACAATGCGGTGACATGCGTTTGCGAGGTTGTTGCCGTGATCGACCCCGATGGTTTCCGTCCTAATGTCGGGATTATTCTTACGAATGATGCCGGACAGGTGCTATGGGCTCGCCGTATCAACCAAGATGCCTGGCAGTTTCCTCAAGGCGGAATCAACCCCGACGAAACCCCTGAAGACGCCTTGTACCGTGAGTTGAACGAAGAAGTAGGCCTTGAACGTGAAGATGTGCAAATTCTGGCCTGCACCCGAGGCTGGTTGCGCTATCGTTTGCCGCAACGTCTGGTGCGTACCCACAGCCAACCGCTGTGCATCGGCCAGAAACAGAAATGGTTTCTCCTGCGCCTGATCTCCAACGAGCAGCGGGTGCGGATGGATTTGACCGGTAAACCGGAGTTCGATGGCTGGCGTTGGGTCAGTTATTGGTATCCGTTGGGCCAGGTGGTGACATTCAAGCGCGAGGTTTATCGTCGCGCTCTTAAAGAGCTTGCCCCGCGCCTTTTAGCGCGCGACTGACGACGGAGTTCGACCCCGAGCCATGCTCAATACGCTGCGCAAGATCGTCCAGGAAGTTAACTCCGCCAAGGATCTCAAGGCGGCGTTGGGGATTATTGTGTTGCGCGTCAAGGAAGCCATGGGCAGCCAGGTCTGCTCGGTTTACCTGCTGGACCCCGAGACCAACCGTTTTGTCCTGATGGCCACCGAGGGCTTGAACAAGCGCTCCATCGGCAAGGTCAGCATGGCGCCCAATGAGGGTCTGGTGGGCCTGGTGGGGACGCGTGAAGAACCCCTGAACCTCGAAAACGCGGCCGATCACCCGCGTTATCGCTACTTTGCCGAAACCGGCGAAGAGCGCTACGCCTCGTTCCTCGGTGCACCGATCATTCACCACCGCCGCGTTGTCGGCGTGTTGGTCATCCAGCAGAAAGAACGCCGCCAGTTCGACGAAGGTGAAGAAGCCTTCCTCGTGACCATGAGCGCGCAGCTCGCCGGGGTTATCGCCCACGCCGAGGCCACCGGTTCGATTCGCGGCCTGGGGCGCCAGGGCAAGGGTATCCAGGAAGCCAAGTTCGTCGGCGTACCGGGTTCGCCGGGCGCTGCCGTCGGTACCGCCGTAGTGATGCTGCCGCCGGCCGACCTGGACGTGGTGCCGGACAAGACCGTCACCGACATCGACGCTGAAATCATCCTGTTCAAGACCGCCCTCGAAGGCGTACGCAATGACATGCGCACCCTGTCGACCAAGCTGGCCACCCAGCTGCGGCCTGAAGAACGGGCGTTGTTCGACGTGTACCTGATGATGCTCGACGACGCGTCCCTGGGCAGCGAAGTCAAGGACGTGATCAAGACCGGGCAGTGGGCCCAGGGCGCGCTGCGCCAGGTGGTCACCGATCACGTCAACCGTTTCGAATTGATGGACGACGCCTACCTGCGCGAACGCGCCTCGGACGTGAAAGACCTCGGTCGCCGCCTGCTGGCCTACCTGCAGGAAGAACGCTCGACCACCCTGGTGTACCCCGACAACACCATCCTGATCAGTGAAGAGCTGACCGCCACCATGCTCGGCGAAGTGCCGGAAGGCAAACTGGTGGGCCTGGTCTCGGTATTGGGTTCGGGTAACTCCCACGTCGCGATCCTGGCCCGGGCCATGGGCATTCCGACGGTGATGGGCCTGGTGGACCTGCCGTATTCCAAGGTCGACGGCATCGAAATGATCGTCGACGGCTACCACGGTGAGGTCTACACCAACCCCAGCGAAGTGCTGCGCAAGCAATACGCTGAAGTGGTGGAAGAAGAACGCCAGCTGTCCCAGGGCCTCGACGCCCTGCGGGAACTGCCGTGTGTGACCCTCGACGGCCACCGCGTACCGCTGCTGGTCAACACCGGCCTGCTGGCGGACGTGGCACGCGCACAACAGCGCGGCGCTGAAGGTGTCGGGCTGTACCGCACCGAAGTGCCGTTCATGATCAACCAACGTTTTCCGAGTGAGAAGGAGCAGCTGGCGATTTATCGCGAGCAACTGTCCGCCTTCCATCCGTTACCGGTGACCATGCGCAGCCTGGACATTGGCGGCGACAAGTCACTGTCGTATTTCCCCATCAAGGAAGACAACCCCTTCCTTGGTTGGCGCGGTATTCGCGTTACCCTCGACCATCCTGAAATCTTCCTCGTCCAGACCCGCGCCATGCTCAAGGCCAGCGAAGGTCTGAACAACCTGCGCATTCTGCTCCCGATGATCTCCGGCACCCACGAGCTGGAAGAGGCGCTGCACCTGATCCACCGGGCGTGGGGCGAAGTGCGCGACGAAGGCGCCGACGTGCCGATGCCGCCGATTGGCGTGATGATCGAGATTCCGGCGGCGGTGTATCAGGCTAAAGAGCTGGCGCGGCAGGTGGACTTTCTGTCGGTGGGCTCCAACGACCTGACCCAATACCTGCTGGCCGTGGACCGCAACAACCCACGGGTGGCCGACCTCTACGACTACCTGCACCCGGCGGTGCTGCAAGCCTTGCAGAACGTGGTGCGCGACGCCCATGCCGAAGGCAAGCAAGTGAGTATCTGCGGCGAGATGGCCGGTGACCCGGCGGCGGCCGTGCTGTTGATGGCGATGGGCTTTGACAGCCTGTCGATGAACGCCACCAACTTGCCGAAGGTGAAATGGATGCTGCGTCAGATCAACCTGAGCCGGGCCAAGGAACTGCTGGCGGAATTGATGACCATCGACAACCCGCAAGTTATCCACAGCTCGCTGCAATTGGCGCTGAAGAACCTAGGGTTGGCGCGGATGATCAATCCGGCGTCTGCAAAGAGCCTCTAACCGGATTCCAGAGCCTGTCCCCAATCGAAATGTGGGAGCGGGCTTGCTCGCGAAGGCGGCGTGTCAGCCAATACATAAGCTGACTGATGCACCGCTTTCGCGAGCAAGCCCGCTCCCACATTTGGTTTGCGTGAGGTTCAGATTTTCAGTTCAACTTCACCCAACTGCCCGCCATACGGCCCAAAACTGCGCTCCACGATATGCCGTGTCCCGTCGGCATTCACAATCAGCGCCGTACTCGCCCGCGTCCCATAACTGGGGCTGGCAATAAACACACTCGACAACAAGCTCTCCGTCGCCAAGCCCACGCCGGTGTCCGGCAATTCGGCAAACGGCGCAGTCTGCGGATCGCTCAAAATCCCCAGCAAGGCCTCGGGCTGCGGATCCGCCAACACTTGCGCCAACGCCGCCTTCGCCTTCAACAGCTTCGGCCACGGCGTATCCAGCCCCGCATTGGATAGCCCATAAACCCCTGCTTCCAAGCGCGTCGGAGCGGACTCCTTGGCGTTGTAGTGCCACAACTCGTCCCGCGTCCCCACCAACAGGTTAAACCCGGCATATTCAATCGATCTGCCGTTAACGTCTGCCAAGTAATCGTCAATCAGCAGCGAACCACTGAGAAACCGCGCCACCAATTCACCCCGCGACTTGCGGGCCGGCGGCTGGTGCGGGTCACGAATATTGGTCAGCGCCGCAAAGCGCCCATCCGCCCCAACCCCCAGCCAGGTCCCGCCGGCTTCCTGATCGCGCCCGGCGTAAACATGGGGCGCATCCAGCCACTGGGCCAACGGCAGACTGGGCCGGGCATAAAACTCATCACGGTTGGCCGCGACGATCAGCGGCTGGGCGTGGCCCGGCCGCCAGGCAAAAACAATCAGGCACATAAGGCAATCCCTTTGTGTTTTGCCCACTCTACCCATAGAACCCTGTGCTTTGCATCCGTTAACATGCCGGTCTGTTTTCGGGGGCTCCCATGGAATTTCTGCTGTATTTGCTGCTGGGTTCCTGTGCGGGCATGCTCGCCGGGCTGTTCGGCGTGGGCGGCGGCATCATTATCGTGCCCGTGCTGGTGTTCAGCTTCACCTTGCAGGGCTTCGATCCCTCGGTGTTGACCCACCTCGCTGTCGGCACATCCCTGGCGTCTATTATCTTCACGTCGGTGAATGCGGTGCGTGAGCATCACCGGCGCGGCGCCGTGCGCTGGCCGATCTTTGTGTGGATGGCCGTGGGCATCCTGCTGGGCGCAGGCGTTGGCGCGTTGACCGCTGAAGCGATCTCCGGGCCGCACTTGCAGAAGATCATCGGTGTGTTCGCCCTGGTGATCGCGTTGCAGATGACCCTGGAGCTCAAGCCCAAGGCCAGCCGCCAGGTGCCGGGCAAGCTCGGCCTGACCCTGGCGGGCGGCGTGATCGGCTGGTCGTCGGCGATTTTCGGCACCGGCGGCGGTTCGTTGACCGTGCCGTTCCTGACCTGGCGCAGCGTGCCGATGCAGCAGGCAGTGGCCACTTCGTCGGCCTGCGGCTTGCCGATCGCCCTGGCCAGTGCATTAAGTTTCATGATTCTGGGCTGGCATGATCCGTTGCTGCCCGAGCATAGTCTCGGCTTTGTGTATTTGCCGGCGCTGCTGGGCATTGCCCTGACCAGCATGGTGGCGGCCCGTTTCGGCGCGCGCCTGGCGCATCGGTTATCGCCGCGCTTGCTCAAGCGGCTGTTCGCCGGCTTGCTGTTTTGCGTGGGTTTGAATTTTTTGTTGTAACGCAGGCTTAATCGCGCACCGGCATGGTCCGATGCGCCATGACTATTGATTTAACGAGGAGTCGCAATGCTGCCTTACCCGCAGATCAACCCGGTGGCCGTGGCCATCGGTCCGCTGCAAATCCACTGGTACGGGTTGATGTACCTGATCGGCATCGGCGGTGCCTGGCTGCTGGCTTCCCGGCGCCTGAACCGTTTCGACCCGACCTGGACCAAGGAGAAGCTCTCCGACATGGTGTTCTGGATGTCGATGGGGGTCATCGTCGGCGGACGCCTGGGGTATGTGCTGTTCTACGATCTGCCAGCCTACATCGCCAACCCGACGCTGATCTTCGAGGTGTGGAAGGGCGGCATGGCGTTCCACGGCGGGTTTGTGGGGGTGATGATCGCTGCCTGGTGGTTTGGCCGGCGTAACGGCAAGTCGTTCTTCCAGCTGATGGACTTCGTCGCGCCGTTCGTGCCAATTGGCCTGGGTGCCGGGCGTATCGGTAACTTCATCAATGCCGAATTGTGGGGCAAGCCGACCGACGTGCCGTGGGCCATGGTGTTCCCGCCGTTCAGCGACCCGGCGCAATTGCCGCGTCATCCGTCGCAGCTGTACCAGTTCGCCCTGGAAGGTGTGGCGCTGTTCCTGATCCTCTATATCTTCTCGCGCAAGCCACGCCCAACCATGGCCGTGTCGGGGATGTTCGCGCTGTTCTACGGGATCTTCCGCTTTATCGTCGAGTTCGTGCGGGTGCCGGATGCGCAGCTGGGCTACCTGGCGTGGGGCTGGTTGACCATGGGTCAGATTCTCAGCCTGCCGATGATCATCGCCGGCCTGGGCCTGCTGTGGTGGGCTTACAATCGCCCCCAGGGCATCAAGAACACCGCGCTTTAAATTCGAACGCCGGGGCCCGCGGGTCCCGGCTTCAACGATACAGGTATAGACATGAAGCAATATCTCGAACTACTGAACGATGTCGTGACCAATGGCCTGACCAAGGGCGACCGTACCGGCACCGGCACCAAGGCCGTGTTTGCCCGTCAGTTTCGGCATAGCTTGGCCGACGGCTTCCCGCTGCTGACCACCAAGAAGCTTCACTTCAAAAGCATCGCCAACGAATTGATCTGGATGTTGAGTGGCAACACCAACATCAAGTGGCTGAACGAGAATGGCGTAAAGATCTGGGACGAATGGGCCACCGAAGACGGTGACCTGGGCCCGGTGTACGGCGAGCAGTGGACCGCGTGGCCAACCAAGGACGGCGGCAAGATCAACCAGATCGACTACATGGTCGAGACGCTGAAGACCAACCCCAACAGCCGCCGCATCCTGTTCCACGGCTGGAACGTCGAGTACCTGCCGGACGAGACCAAGAGCCCCCAGCAAAACGCCCGGGACGGCAAGCAAGCGCTGCCGCCTTGCCACCTGCTGTACCAGGCCTTTGTGCATGACGGGCATCTGTCGATGCAGTTGTACATCCGCAGCTCCGATGTATTCCTCGGCCTGCCATACAACACCGCGGCCCTGGCGTTGCTCACCCATATGCTGGCCCAGCAGTGCGACCTGATCCCTCACGAGATCATCGTCACCACGGGCGACACCCATGCCTACAGCAACCATATGGAACAAATCCAGACCCAGCTGGCGCGCACGCCGAAGAAGCTGCCGGAACTGGTGATCAAGCGCAAACCCGCGTCGATCTACGATTACAAATTCGAAGACTTTGAAATCGTGGGTTATGACGCTGATCCGAGCATCAAGGCCGACGTGGCTATCTAAAGGCGATCTCGGTCCCAATGTGGGAGCGGGCTTGCTCGCGAATACGGTGTATCAGAAACACATTCAGTGGCTGACACTCCGCTTTCGCGAGCAAGCCCGCTCCCACATTTGTTTTGTGTACACTTTCAATGGCCGTGGCTTCTGCCCACATGTGAGGGCTCAGCCTCGCTGGCCGCGACACTCCCGCTGACTTCCAGCCGCTGCAAAATCCCGCACTGATCCAGATCCGGCCCGCCGCCGCAGCGTTGGCGCAGGTCGAGCAACTGTTCCTGCAACGCCAGCAGCCCGTCGATCCGCGCCTTCACGTGGTGGATGTGCTCGTCAATCAATGCATTCACGCTTTCGCACTGATCCTGAGGACTGTCCCGCAGGCCCAGCAGGCTGCGAATTTCCTCAAGGGTCATGTCCAGGCTGCGGCAGTTGCGGATAAACACCAGCCGTTCGGTGTGCGCCTGGGTGTACAGGCGGTAGTTTCCATCGCTGCGCGCAGGCGGCGGCAGCAGGCCTTCCTTCTCGTAATAACGGATGGTTTCCACTTGGCAATCCGTCAATTTTGCCAATTCGCCAATCTTCATCGCAGCAATCTCCAAAAGGGTGCTTGACCCTATAGTGGCTACAGGGTCTTTACTTGGCAACAGGCACCTTTACGGACGCGACAGAATGAGCGATTCCATCCACACCCCGCACAAGCACGACCATGATCATGACCATGCGCACGATCACGGCCCCAAGCTGAAACCTGTGCAGAAGCACGACCATGGCAGCCATGGTGATTCCTGCTGTTCCAGCAAGGCCGCGCCGGCGCTGGTGAAGCTGACTGAAGCCCCGACGGCGGGCTCGCGGCTGAGTACCTTCCGCATTGAAGCCATGGACTGCCCCACCGAGCAGACGCTGATCCAGAACAAACTGGGCAAGCTCGCCGGTGTGCAGCAACTGGAATTCAACCTGATCAACCGCATTCTCGGCGTGACCCACGACCTGCCGACGACCGCGCCGATCATCGACGCCATCAAGTCCCTGGGCATGCAGGCGGATCCCATCGAAGAGGGCGTCGCCCCGGCGGAACCGCCGGCGAAGAAGCACTGGTGGCCACTGGCCGTGTCCGGCGTGGGCGCGTTGGGTGCCGAAGTGCTGCACTTCACCAACGCAGCCCCGACGTGGGTGATCGCCCTGGTCGCGCTGATCTCGATCTTCAGCGGCGGCCTCACCACCTATAAAAAGGGCTGGATTGCCCTGAAGAACCTCAACCTGAACATCAACGCCCTCATGAGCATCGCCGTCACCGGCGCGATCCTGATCGGCCAGTGGCCTGAAGCCGCGATGGTGATGTTCCTGTTTACCGTGGCGGAGTTGATCGAAGCCAAGTCTCTGGACCGTGCACGTAACGCCATCAGCGGCTTGATGCAGATGACCCCGGAACAGGCCACGGTTCGTCAGGCCGACGGCAGTTGGGTTGAACAGGATGTCAAAATCATCGAACTGGGCGCCATCGTGCGGGTTCGCCCCGGCGAGCGGATTGGTCTCGACGGTGAAGTCACCTCCGGCCAGTCCACCATCGATCAGGCGCCGATTACCGGTGAAAGCCTGCCGATTGAAAAGACCGTGGGCGACAAAGTCTTCGCCGGCACCATCAACCAGGCCGGTTCCCTGGAATACAAAGTCACCGCCGCCGCCAATAACTCGACCCTGGCGCGGATCATCCACGCCGTGGAACAGGCCCAGGGCGCCCGCGCGCCTACCCAGCGTTTTGTCGACACCTTCGCCAAGGTCTACACCCCGGCGGTGTTTATCTTTGCCTTGGGCGTGGCGCTGATTCCGCCGCTGTTCATGGCAGGCGTGTGGTTTGACTGGATCTACCGTGCGCTGGTATTGCTGGTCGTCGCCTGCCCGTGTGCGCTGGTGATTTCCACCCCGGTGACCATCGTCAGCGGCCTGGCCGCCGCGGCGCGCAAAGGCATCCTGATCAAGGGTGGCGTGTACCTGGAGGGCGGTTACAAACTCGACTACCTGGCCCTGGACAAGACCGGCACCATCACCCACGGCAAACCGGTGCAAACCGATTACCTGTCGCTGTTCCCGAACATGGAAGACAGCGCCCCAGCCCTGGCCGCGAGCCTCGCCGGGCGCTCCGATCACCCAGTGTCCCTGGCCATCGCCAATGCGGCTGTGGATAAGAATCTCACCGCTCACACTGTGGATAACTTCGAAGCCCTGGCGGGTCGCGGTGTGAAGGGTGAAATCAACGGTGAAGTCTATTACCTGGGCAATCACCGTCTGGTGGAAGAGCTGAACCTGTGCTCGCCGGCCCTTGAAGAAAAACTCTTCGCCCTGGAAAAACAAGGCAAGTCCGTGGTCCTGCTGCTGGATAAATCCGGCCCGCTGGCGCTGTTCGCCGTGGCCGACACCGTGAAAGACACCAGCCGCGAGGCCATCCAACAGTTGCATGACTTGGGCATCAAGACCCTGATGCTCACCGGCGACAACACCCACACCGCCAAGGCAATCGCCGATCAGGTCGGCATCGACCAGGCCCAGGGCGACCTGTTGCCCACCGACAAACTGCAAGCCATCGAAGCGCTCTACGCCAAGGGCCACCGGGTGGGCATGGTCGGCGACGGCATCAACGACGCCCCGGCGCTGGCCCGTTCCGAGATCGGGTTTGCCATGGCCGCCGCCGGTACCGACACCGCCATCGAGACCGCCGACGTGGCACTGATGGACGACGACCTGCGCAAGATTCCGGCATTCATTCAACTGTCGCGGCGCACGTCGAGTATCCTCAAGCAGAACATTGCCCTGGCCCTGGTGATCAAGGCGATCTTCCTGGCGGTGACCTTCCTTGGGATGGCCACCATGTGGATGGCAGTGTTCGCCGACATGGGCGTGAGCCTGCTGGTGGTGTTCAATGGCCTGCGCCTGTTGCGCAAATAGTCGATGAGAGGGTGGTGTGCTGAGTGCCGAGCTGAAGGCGTTTTACATGGTCGCCCGCCTGGGCAGTATTACCCAGGCGGCGAAAAAGCTCGGGCTGAGCCAGCCCACGGTGACCACCCAGATTCGTCACCTGGAAAGCCAGTACTCGGTGGAGTTGTTCTACCGAGGCGGGCGCCGACTGACCGTCAGCGAGGAAGGCGCGCGGCTGTTGCCGATGGTCAAGGCGCTGTTGCAGCAGGAAGCGGACATCGAGTTTTTTCTGCGCAACAGTGGCCAGGTGCAAGGCACGTTGAGGATTGCCGCGACGGCGCCTTATTACATCCTCGACCTGGTCAAAACCTTCCGCGAGCGGCTGCCGCAGGTTGAGGTTTCGGTGGAGATCGGCAACTCCCAGCAGGTGCTGGAAGCGCTGGATGACTACCGCGTCGACGTCGCTGCCTCATCTCAACTGCTTGAAGACCCGCGCCTGATCCGGCGGGTACTGGGCATGGACCCGCTGGTGCTGGCGGTGCATCGCAATCATCCGCTGGCAGTGCTCGACCATGTGCCACTGACCGCGCTGGCCGGGCATACCTTGCTGATGCGCGAGCCAGGCTCCACCACCCGCCGATTGACTGAAGAGATGTTACAGGGCGCTGGCGTGAGTTACGGGCCGCTGCTGGAGATCGGCAGCCGGGAATCGATCCGTGAGGCAGTGCTGCGCAATATCGGCATCAGCATCATTGCCCGCCAGGAAGTGCCCCATGACCCGCAATTGCGCGTGCTGACCATCGAGAACGCCCCGCAGATTCCCGAGTATTTGTACTGCCTCAAAGAGCGAAAGGGCGCCCGATTGCCGGCGGCTTTCCTGGGGTTGGCGCAGGAAATGTCTCCTCTCTGATCGTTCCCATGCTCTGCGTGGGAACGCCGGCCTGGACGCTCCGCGTCCGCTCTTAAGGTCGTGACGCGGAGCGTCACAGGATGTATTCCCACGCAGAGCGTAGGAACAATCTGTTGGCCCTACCCAAATCCACCAATACCACTATCGCCACGTTTTGCCTTTCTGCCACATGAGGGACGCATTGCCTGCCTAGGATGACCTTCATCAGTTTGATGAGGTGCCTCCATGAACACAGCCATGACCAACCCCGGCGCGCCAATGAAGGTGCGCGGTGTGCAGAAACGCTTCGGCGCCTTTACCGCGCTGGATAACGTGTCCCTGGATGTCGCCGCCGGCGAACTGGTGTGCCTGCTGGGCCCGTCGGGCTGCGGCAAGACCACCTTGCTGCGCTGCATCGCCGGCCTGGAACGCCAGGACAGCGGCGAGTTGTACCTCGGCGACCGCGACGTTTCCCTGCTGGCACCCCAGGCACGGGACTACGGCATTCTGTTCCAGTCCTACGCGCTGTTTCCCAATCTCACCGTCGAAGCGAACATCGGCTACGGCCTCACCGGCAGTGGCCGCGATGAAGTGCGCAAGCGCGTCGGGCAGATGCTGGAACTCGTAGGCCTGGTGGGCAGCGAAAAGAAATTCCCCGGTCAACTCTCCGGCGGCCAGCAGCAGCGTGTGGCCCTGGCCCGCGCCCTGGCGCCGGCGCCGTCCTTGTTGTTGCTGGACGAACCCATGTCGGCCCTCGATGCCCGGGTTCGCGAGCATCTGTGCACCGAGCTGCGCCAACTGCAACGCCGCCTGGGCATCACCACCCTGATGGTTACCCACAACCAGGACGAGGCCATGCTGATGGCCGACCGCATTGCCGTGATGAACAACGGCAAGGTCGAGCAATACGCCACGCCCCAGGAAATCTACGACCGCCCGGCCACGCCGTTCGTGGCCGAGTTCGTCGGCCAGGGCAACTGGCTGCCGTTCAGCCGCAACAGCGCCAGCCACGCCCAGGTCGGCGGGATGAATATGCGCCTGGCGGAAAACTCCGGTGCCGCAAAATCGGGCCGTCTGTTCTGCCGCCCGGAAGCCATCAGCGTCAACCCGCCGGTGCATGAAGAAAACCTGTTCCCGGCCAAGGTCCGCGAGATCACCTTCCTCGGCAACCGCTGCCGCATGAGCTTTGAGCTGGACCAACTGCCCGGCCATCCGCTGCTCGCCGAACTGGCCCCGGAAGCCATGCCGCGCCTCGGCGCCCAGGACATCTGGGTCGCGCTGCCCCCGCGCAGCCTGCAGGTGTTTGCCTGAGATGGCCCGCGATATGACTCTGCCGATACCCGATAACGTGGCTCGTCAGGTTTCCCGTGCCGAAGTCGGCGACCGTATTTTTGTAGTCGGCGGCAAGCTGCTCTGGCTGTGCCTGCTGGGCGTCGCGGTACTGCTGCCGCTGCTGGCCATCTTCTGGCGCGGCTTCAGCAGTGAAGCCGGGCAGGGCGGTGGCCTGGTGGCGGCGCGGGAACTGGTCACCAGCGACAACTTCCACTGGTTGCTGGGTAACAGCCTGAAGGTTTCCGGCAGCGTGGCGGCCATCGTCGTACCCTTGGCCTACCTGTTTGCCTACGCCCTGCAACGCACGTTGATTCCGGGCAAGGCGATCTGGCGTGGCATGTCGCTGCTGCCGTTGATGGCGCCGTCGATGCTGCCCGGGATTGCGCTGGTCTACCTGTTCGGTAACCAGGGCATGCTGCGCGGGCTGCTGTCGGACAACATCTATGGCTTCTGGGGCATCGTCCTCGGCGAAGTGATCTACACCTTTCCCCATGCCTTGATGATCCTGTTGTCGGCGCTTTCCCTGGCGGATGCACGCTTGTTTGACGCCGCATCGAGCATGGGCGCGAGTCCCGCCCGGGCGTTTCGCAGCATCACCTGGCCGGCGACGCGCCAGGCCGTGTTTGCCGCGTTTTGCCTGGTGTTCACCCTGACCATCACTGACTTTGGCGTGCCCGTGGTAGTCGGCGGCGATTATCAAGTGCTGGCGCTGGAAGCCTACAAAGCTGTGGTCGGCCAGCAACAATTTGGCCGCGGTGCCTTGATCGGCATGGTCCTGCTGCTGCCGGCACTGTTCAGTTTTGGTGTCGACGCCTGGCTACGCCGTCGCCATGGCGACTCCATGAGCGGCCGCGCCCAAGTGTTCCAGCCGGCGCCGTCGAAACTGCGGGATGGCTGCTACCTGGCCATCGTCCTGCTGATCTGCACGATCCTGTTGCTGGTGTTCGGCATGGCGGTCTACTCATCGCTGGTGAAGTTCTGGCCCTATAACCTGTCGCTGTCACTGGCCCACTACCAGTTCGAGGACACGGCCGGCGGCGGTTGGCTGGCCTACCGCAACAGCATCACCATGGCCCTGTGCACTGCATTGATCGGCAGCGTGCTGATCTTCACCGGCGCCTACCTGATGGAAAAAACCAAGGGCCAGAAGGGCCTGAACCTGGCGCTGCGCATGCTCAGCTTCGTGCCGATGGCGGTGCCAGGGTTGGTGCTGGGCCTGGGCTACGTGTTTTTTTTCAACCTCAACGGCAATCCGCTGCATGTGCTCTACGGCACCATGACGCTGCTGGTGGTGTGCACCATTGCTCACTATTTGACCACCGCACAGATGACCGCCACCACGGCCCTGCGCCAGTTGGACGCCGAGTTCGAAGCCGCCGCGCTGTCCCTGAAGGCGCCGCTGTACCGGCATTACCTGCGGGTCACCGTGCCGATCTGCCTGCCGGCGTTGCTGGACATCGTGCGCTACCTGTTCGTCTCGGCGATGACCACCGTCTCCGCCGCGATCTTCCTCTACAGCCCCGACACCATCCTAGCGGCAGTCGCCGTGCTGAACATGGACGACGCCGGCAACGTCGGCGGCGCGGCGGCCATGTCGACCCTGATTCTGTTCACCTCGGCGGGCGTGTCCTTGCTGCTGGCGTGGGCCTCACGCGGCTTGTTGCGCCGCTCCCAGGCCTGGCGCCAAACCGCGCCCGGCCAATAAATCATCCATAAAGGAACTGCACCATGTTCAAGCCCCTGGCGTTAGCCGCTGCTGTGCTCACTGCGTTCAGCCTGAATGCCTTTGCCGCCAAGACCGAGTTGACCGTGTACACGGCCCTCGAAGCCGAGCAATTGAAGACTTACAAACAAGCCTTCGAAAAGGCTAACCCGGACATCGATATCAAATGGGTGCGCGACTCCACTGGCATCATCACCGCCAAGCTGCTGGCCGAAAAAGCCCGCCCGCAGGCTGACGTGGTCTGGGGCCTGGCGGCTTCCAGCCTGGCGATCCTCGACCAGCAGGGCATGCTGCAAAACTACGCACCCAAGGACCTGGGCAAGATCGGCGCGAACTACCGCGACGCCGCCAACCCACCGGCCTGGGTCGGCATGGACGTGTGGGCTGCGACCATCTGCTTCAACACCGTCGAAGCCGAAAAGCAGGGCCTGAGCAAGCCGGTGAGCTGGCAGGACCTGACCAAGCCTGAGTACAAAGGCAAGATCGTGATGCCCAACCCGGCCTCGTCCGGCACCGGTTTCCTGGATGTGAGCGCCTGGCTGCAGACCTTCGGCGAGAAACAGGGCTGGCAGTACATGGACGACCTGCACCAGAACATCGGCCAGTACGTTCACTCCGGTTCCAAGCCGTGCAAGCTGGCGGCGTCGGGTGAGTTTCCGATCGGTATCTCGTTTGAATACCCGGCCGTTCAACTGAAGCGCCAGGGTGCACCGCTGGACATCATCCTGCCGAAAGAAGGCCTGGGCTGGGACATCGAAGCGACTGCCGTGATCAAAGGCACTGCCCACGCGGACGCGGCACAGAAACTCGCCGACTTCTCCGCCAGCCCGGCGGCGATGGAGCTGTACAAGGAAAACTTCGCGGTACTGGCTCAGCCGGGTATTGCAAAGCCGCAGACCGAATTGCCGGCTGACTATGAGCAGCGGCTGATCAAGAACGACTTTGCCTGGGCGTCGAAAAACCGCGACAGCATCCTGACCGAATGGCGCAAGCGCTATGACGGCAAGTCGGAAAAACAATAACCACCGATCGTTCCCACGCTCTGCGTGGGAACGCGGGCCTGGACGCTCTGCGTCCGCTTTTGTAGTCGTGACGCGGAGCGTCACAGGATGCATTCCCACGCGGAGCGTGGGAACGAGAGGTCTTCATGACACAACTGCTGATCATCGGCGCCGGCATCCTCGGCCTGTCCCACGCTTATGCGGCCGCCAAACGCGGCCTCAAGGTCAAGGTCTTCGAGCGTAGCGCCACACCGCTGGGTGCTTCCGTGCGCAACTTTGGCCAGGCACTGGTCACCGGCCAACCGCCCGGGCCGATGCTCGACCTGGCGCGGGAAAGCCGCGAAATCTGGGGTCAGTGGGCACAGCTCGCCGGTATCCAGCTCAAACGCAACGGCTCCTATCTGTTCGCCCGCACCGAAGCCGAAGAGCACTTGCTTGAAGCCTTCTGCGCCGGTCGCGCCCGGGAGCACGGTTATCGCGTCGAGTTGCTGCAAGGCGCGGCCCTGCACGGTCTGTACGGTGGCCAGTTCGCTCATCACCGTGCCGCGATTCACGGCCTGGACGATCAACAACTGTATTCCCGCGAAGCCATCCCGGCGCTGATCAACTACCTGAGCCGTGAACTGAACGTGGAGTTTCATTTCTCCACCCTGGTCCGCGACATCGAGCCCGGCCAGGTTCACACCACCGCTGGAACCTTTCGCGGCGAGCAGATCATTGTCTGCTCCGGCCACGACTACCAGACGCTGCTGGCCGAGCAGATCGGCGAACTCAACCCGCAAATCTGCCGCCTGCAAATGCTGCGCGCCCGACCAGCGGTGGAATTGAACCTGCAACACGCGCTGCTGACCGGTCTCAGCTGCGTCCACTACGGCGCCTTCGCCGATTTGCCGGAGGCCGCGCCGGTACAGGCCGAAATTCTGCGGGATGTACCGCATCTGCACGAAAACGGCATTCATCTGCTGATCAGCCCAACGCCTTATGGTGAGCTGATCATCGGTGACTCCCACCATTACGGCAGCGACCCTTCACCGTTCAATGCCGAGCAGGTGGACACCTGGATGATCGAACTGGCCGAACACACCTTGGGCTGCAAGATCCAGGTCGTGGAACGCTGGCAGGGTGTCTATGGTTCCCTCGGCCCAGGGCCATTTTCGTTCCTGCGGGCGGCGCCGGGGGTGAGTGCGGCGTTGATGCACACGGGCGTGGGCATGAGCGTTGGGCCGGCGATGGCGGAGCGCAATATCACAGAGTTGTGGGGGAACGCGTGATGAACGCAGAACAGGCAATCGCCGAGGTCTTCGGCCTTTACGAACAACACGGCACCGCTGACTACATCGGCGAACCGGTCTCGCAGATCGAGCACATGTCCCAGGCTGCGCAGTTGGCCATGGCTGAGGGCTTCGATGATGAAGTGGTGCTGGCGGCGTTCTTCCACGATATCGGGCATATCTGCGGCGAAGGTGGCGAGAACATGGGCGGTTATGGTGTGGTCAGCCATGAACGGCTGGGCGCCGATTATCTGCGCCGCGCAGGCTTCAGCGAGCGCATGGCAAAACTGGTGGAATACCACGTGCAGGCCAAGCGTTACCTGACCTTCAGCCAGCCGGATTACTACGCACGCTTGAGCGAAGCCAGCCGCCGTACCTTGGGTTACCAGGGCGGCGTGATGACCGCCGAGGAAGCCCAAGCGTTCGAGCAGGACCCGCTGTGTGCCGTCAGCCTGCGCATGCGCCACTGGGATGAACAGGCCAAGGAAATGCATGTGCCGGTGCTGGACCTTGAAGTGCTGAAGTCCAAGGCCCGGCAACTGTTGGCGGCTTAGGTCTCGTCCAGGCGCTGGGCCAAGGCTTCGATCTGTTCCTGGCGTTCGGCCTGGCTCAACCTGGGGTGCGGGTTGAGGGACGACCACTGCGGATGGGCGCGGGCCTTGTTCAGGGCTTCCGGCAGCTTGCCTTCGCGCCAGGTCTTGTCCTGGGGCGTGTCGACCTTGATGCTGTGGATCGCCGCGTGGCCCCGCAAGTTCAGGGCCTTGAGCAGTTGCCGCTGGCGCAGGGCCAACAGGCGCAGCACGCTGTCGTCGACGGTCAGCTCGCGCTGGCCCTTGATCTTGCCCAGCAGGCGGCTGCCATAACTGCGGGCAGTTTGCAGGGCGCCACCGGCGATGGCTCCGGCGAGGGCGGCGGCGCCGAGGGTCAGGCCGCCTACGAGTAGATCCACACCCGCACCGGCGGCGGCGCCTGCCGCAATCCCGCCACCGACCCGCACGCCCAGTTGCTTGAGGGTCTCGGGGTTGAACAGGTCATCGCCCCAGCGCCCGTCCAGCAGCGGTAAATCGCTGGCGGCGGCGTCTTGCGGGCGGAAGCCGAACAACTTGAGCAAGGCCTCCACGCAACGCTGTTCGCGCTGGCGCACGGCTTTGCGCAGTTCGCTGATGGCTTGCTGTTCTACCTCGGCTTCGCTGACCACACTGCGGCGGCAGGCGGCGCAGTCGATCAGCAGTTCGGCAATCAACCGCGCAGCACTTTGCTGGCGAGCCTGGCGCTGGGCTTCCTGATCAAGGATCAGCCGCTCCAGTTGCCCACGGGAATTTTCCAGCAGCAGGGCGAGGCTTTCATAGAGGCGGCGCTCGCCGTCTTCCGGCGGCGCGACGCTGTCAAAACGCACCAGCGCGTGCAGGCCGAGGCGGGCGAGGGCTTCGCGCCAGTCCGGCTCGCGGTGGTCGGCGCTGCTGACAAAATTGAGCACTGGCAGCAACGGTTTGCCACAGCTGGCCAGCACTTGCAGCTCATCGCGGTACTTGGCCAGCACCGGTTCCCGGGCGTCGATCACATACAGGCCCGCATCCGAGGCGAGCAGTTGGCGCAGCACCTTGGCTTCCTGTTCGAAGCGTTGCCGGGCTTCGCTGCCTTCCAGAAAACGCGCCAGCCGTGCCGGGCCGTCGAGGCGTTCGCCGGGACGGTCCAGGCGCTCGAGGTAATCGAGCAGGGCGATGGCATCTTCCAGGCCCGGCGTGTCGTACAGCTCCAGCAAGGCTTCGCCGTCTACCGACAGCCGAGCACCTTCGACATGCCGGGTGGTGCTGGGCCGATGGGAGACTTCACCAAAGCCGACGTCTCGCGTGAGGGTGCGCAGCAACGAGGTCTTGCCGACGTTGGTGTGGCCGACCACCGCGAGTTTCAGGGGCTTAGTCATGACCGGTCTCCAGCCAGGTGAGCGGCGCGCAATCGGCGAACGGGATCTCCAACTGTTGCAATGCTGTATGCCAGTCACCCAGGCGTTCCGCGTCCAGGGCCTGGCCCGCCGGTGCTTGCAGCAGCCAGACCCGGGTGGCGGTGGCGCTGCGGGCCAGTTCGGCGATCAGCGCGAGGCTGCCGCGATCCGGCGAGCGCCGTGGGTCGCAGGCAATGGCTAGGCGTGCGGGCGGGAAGCGGGTGAGTTGCTCCAGCAGCTTGTTGCGGGATTCACGGCTGTCGAGGATGCCGGCGTCCTTGACGCTGGCCGGGAGCTTCGGCGGCCAGGTGCGTTGGTCATCGAGTTCGATGGCCACCAGCAGGGCGCCATCGCTTTCCAGTTCACTGACGCCGCCGATCACGTGGTGCAACTGTTCGGGCGCCGCATCGTTGACCCCAAGCCGTTCGCTGCTGGGCATCAGACGTTCACGCAGTTGGCTGTAGCCGGGCAGGTTAAGGTCGAGACTCAAGGCGGCGCGCCCACGTTTCCAACGCCACAGGCACAGCAGCGCGAGGATCAGCCGCGGCAGGATGCCGTACACCAGTAGCACGCCCACCAGCCAGGCGGCCCAGGCCTGGCGGGCGCTTTCGATATTCAGGGCGGCATCGCCGCTGGCGCGGATCATCTCGACGGTGGGCACATTGAAGCCGAGCAAGGCGGGCAGGGCGCCGAGGGTTTGGGTCACGGCGACAAAGGTGTCGGCCCGCAGGATGGTGGTTTCCCACACAAAGCCGTAGCGCCGGGTGGCCAACAGCGTCAGCAGGATCACCAGGGCGCTGAGCAGTGCCAGCAGCCACAAGCTGTTGACCAGCACACCGACCGCCCAGCGATTGAGTTTGCGCCGTTGCAGCAACAGCAGCAGGGCGGGTGCCAGTTGCGCGGCCTTGGCGTCGCGGGCGAGTTTTTCGCTGAGCCATAACCACAGGCGGCCGAGGCTGGCGCCGTGTTCACCGGCAAACAACAGGCCCAGGGCCCAGCTCAACAACAGGATCAGGTTCAAACCCAGCAGGCTGCCCAGGGCCCAGAACACATTGACCGGCGCCAGCCCGTTGCCCAGCGCGGCAAAGGCCAGGCCGGCACCGCTGATAATGGCAACCACCGTCAGCAGGATCAGCGCCAGGCGTGCACCTTGCAGCCAGCGGGTCAGGGCGGCGGTCAGGCCATCGCGTTCAGCCAGCCACAGCGCGCGGTTTTGAATGCGCGTCGGCAAGTCGCCGCCGCTGCTGCGGGCCAGGCGATTGGCTTCCTGGTCTTCCAGGGCGCCGGCGTGTTCCTCGCGCAAGCGCACGGTTTCGGTCAGCCAGAGTGTTTGCAGGGGATTCAGAGCTGTCACGCGCCGTCCTGTTGAGCCAGTGAGGTTGGAGCATAACCGCTGGAACGCCGGTTGGGGTATGCCGCGCGCGGCTCTGGTATTCTCGTCGCCATGAAAAAAACTCTCCCTTTAAGCCTGATCGCAGCCCTCGGTGAAAACCGTGTGATCGGCGTCGACAACAGCATGCCCTGGCATTTGCCGGGGGATTTCAAATATTTCAAGGCCACCACCTTGGGCAAGCCGATCATCATGGGGCGCAAGACCTGGGATTCCCTGGGTCGACCGTTGCCGGGCCGCTTGAACATAGTGGTCAGCCGTCAGACCGACTTGGCGCTGGAAGGTGCGGAAGTTTTTCCGTCCCTCGACGCAGCAGTGGAGCGGGCTGAGGAATGGGCCAAGGCGCAGGGCGTGGATGAGCTGATGCTGATCGGCGGCGCGCAGTTGTATGCCCAGGGGCTGGAGCAGGCGGACCGCCTGTATTTGACGCGGGTAGCATTGAGCCCGGAAGGCGATGCGTGGTTTCCCGAGTTTGATTTGAACCAGTGGAAGCTGGTGTCGAATGTCGAGAATGCGGCAGAGGGGGACAAGCCGGCGTATAACTTTGAGGTTTGGGAAAAAGCCTGACGCGTCTGCGACAAATCTGGCTTGCAAAAGAGCATTTCTTGCGCCACTGTAATGACCAATGTCATTACAGTGAGGGTCGCATGATGGCCTCTATAAACATCCGTATCGACGACGACCTTAAAGCTCGCGCTTATCACGAGCTGGAAAAGTTGGGTGTCACCCCTTCCGAATTGATGCGCCAAGCCCTGCAATATGTGGCTGAGCGCGGGCAATTACCGTTCAAGCCTGTTCTGATGACCGAGGACGATGAAGCCTTGTTGGCTACAGTTCGGGAACGGCTGGCTGCTCCCCAGCGAGTGAAGGTCTCACTGGATGACCTATAACCTTGAGTTTGATGCACGAGCGCTAAAGGAATGGCGCAAGCTTGGGGATACCGTACGTCAACAGCTCAAGAAAAAGCTGGTTGAGATCCTGACCCATCCACGTATTGAAGCTAACCGGCTGCATGGTTTGCCCGACTGCTACAAAATCAAGCTGCGTAGCAGCGGTTACCGGTTGGTCTATCAGGTGATTGATCAGGAGGTCACGGTATTTGTGGTGGCTGTCGATAAGCGTGAGCGCGACGAGGTATATCGTAAAGCTACCGAGCGCTTGAGTTAGCAGGGAGCGAACTCCCTGCCAAGCAGTAGAATCGGTTAAGCCTGCGCCAACTCCGCATGCTCATCCGCATTCAACAACTCTTTATCCGTCTGCTGCATGATCTGGCTGGTAATCGCCCCCGCCGTCATCGAACCGTTCACGTTCAACGCGGTACGGCCCATGTCGATCAGCGGCTCAACCGAAATCAGCAGCGCCACCAGTGACACCGGCAAGCCCATCGCCGGTAGCACGATCAGCGCGGCAAATGTCGCACCGCCTCCCACGCCCGCCACACCGGCGGAACTCAAGGTCACAATCGCCACCAGTGTTGCGATCCACAGCGGATCCAGCGGGTTGATACCCACCGTCGGCGCAACCATCACCGCCAGCATCGCCGGGTAAAGACCCGCGCAACCGTTCTGGCCAATTGTTGCGCCAAACGAGGCGGCAAAGCCGGCAATGGACTGCGGAATCCCCAGACGACGGGTCTGCGCTTCAATGCTCAGCGGGATGCTGGCGGCGCTGGAGCGGCTGGTGAAGGCAAACGTCAGCACCGGCCAGACCTTGCGGAAGAACCGCAGCGGGTTGATCCCGGCCAGGGACAGCAGCAGGCCGTGCACTACAAACATCAGGCCCAGCGCCAGGTACGACACCACCACAAAACTGCCGAGCTTGATGATGTCTTGCAGGTTGGAGCTGGCGACCACTTTGGTCATCAGCGCCAATACGCCGTACGGGGTCAGCTTCATCACCAGGCGCACCAAGCGCATCACCCAGGCTTGCAGGGTGTCGATGGCGTTGAGGACTTTCTGGCCTTTTTCCACGTCATCCTTGAGCAGTTGCAGCGCGGCAACCCCGAGGAACGCAGCAAAGATCACCACGCTGATAATCGACGTCGGCTTGGCCCGGGCCAGGTCGGCGAACGGGTTCTGCGGGATGAACGACAGCAGCAGTTGCGGGATATTCAGGTCGGCGACCTTGCCCGCGTAGTCACTCTGGATCACTTGCAGGCGTGCCATTTCCTGGGTGCCGGCCACCAGACCTTCGGCAGTGAGCCCGAACAGGTTGGTCAGGCCGATACCGATCAGCGCCGCAATCGCCGTGGTGAACAGCAGCGTGCCGATGGTCAGGAAGCTGATCTTGCCCAGGGACGAGGCGTTATGCAGGCGGGCCACGGCGCTGAGGATCGAGGCGAACACCAGCGGGATCACGATCATTTGCAGCAACTGCACGTAACCGTTGCCGACCAGGTCGAACCAGCCGATCGAGGCCTTGAGTACCGGGTTGCCGGCACCGTAGATCGCGTGCAGCACCACACCGAAGATCACGCCGAGGACCAACGCAAACAACACCTTCTTGGCGAGGCTCCAGTTGGTTCGACGGGTTTGTGCCAGGCCCAGCAACAGGGCCACGAACACCAGTAAGTTGAGAATCAGGGGCAGATTCATTGAAGCTCCGTTGAGAAGGCAGCCAATCGCAGGAGCCTGCGATTGCGAACCGGCAAGCCTAACAGCTTGAAATATATTGATTTAATAACGTTATCGCATGGTGACTGTCGTTTTTGGAATAAGCGGGTGACGCCCTGGCGTATGGTGTTGGCGCGATCACGACGAAAGCGGTCGCGCTCGGGCGATAACTGTCATACAGATTTGTTAGCGTCGATGTCTTTCACTCAGGGAGAAAACGCACATGAAGCTAGCGCCGAAACTGTTTGCCGCCGCGCTGTGCCTGGGCCTTGCGAGCCAGGCCTTTGCCGCCACCGAGTTGAAACACTGGCCGGCGGCTGCCGCGAAGCAACTGGACACGATGATTGCCGCCAACGCCAACAAGGGCAACTTCGCGGTGTTCGACATGGACAACACCAGTTATCGCTACGACCTTGAAGAGTCATTGCTGCCATACCTGGAAAACAAGGGCCTGATTACCCGCGACACCATGGACCCTTCCCTGAAGCTGATCCCGTTCAAAGACACCGCTGACCACAAGGAAAGCCTGTTCAGTTACTACTACCGCCTCTGCGAAGTCGACGACATGGTCTGCTACCCGTGGGTCGCGCAGATTTTCTCCGGCTTCACCCTCAAGGAACTCAAGGGCTACGTCGACGAGATGATGGCGTCGGGCAAGCCGGTGCCGGTCACCTATTACGACGGTGACGTGGTCAAGAACATGGAAGTGCAGCCGCCGAAGGTCTTCACCGGCCAGGCTGAGCTGTTCAACAAGCTGATGGAAAACGGCATCGAGGTCTACGTGATGACCGCCGCGTCCGAAGAGTTGGTGCGCATGGTCGCGGCCGATCCGAAGTACGGCTACAACGTCAAACCCGAGAATGTCATCGGCGTGAGCACCTTGCTCAAGGACCGCAAGACCGGCGAGCTGACTACCGCGCGCAAACAGATTGCTGCCGGCAAGTATGACGAGAAGGCCAACCTCGGCCTGGAACTGACCCCGTACCTGTGGACCCCTGCCACCTGGATGGCCGGCAAGCACGCGGCGATCCTGACCTACATCGACGAGTGGAAAAAACCGGTGATCGTCGGTGGCGACACGCCGACCAGTGACGGCTACATGCTGTTCCATGACGTGGACGTGGCCAAGGGCGGCATCCACCTGTGGATCAACCGTAAAGACAAATACATGACCCAGCTCAACGGCATGATGGCCAAGCACGCTGCGGCCCAGGCCAAGGAAGGGTTGCCGGTGACGGCGGATAAAAACTGGGTGATCGTCAAGCCGGACGAGATTCAGTAAGACCGAGGCGCGGCCATCGCAGGCAAGCCAGCTCCCACATGGACCGAGTTCGCTCAGGCAACTCGGTCCATGTGGGAGCCGGGCTTGCCCGCGATGAGGTCGTCGGCAGCACTGTAAAACCCCAGCAAAAATAGATATCAATTGCGAACCAATCTCATCCTCTGCTAGCGTGCGCACTTCCTGAACATCCCGTTCTTCTCAAGGTAGTGCTGTGCTCTCCTGGAATTCGCAGATCGCGCGCCTGTTCGCGGAGCAGAAGAAGGCCCTCGAAGCCTTCGTCACCCGCCGCACCGGCAGTGCCCAGGTGGCCGCCGACCTGACCCAGGAATCGTTCCTGCGCCTGGCCCGGCTGGACTCCGGCGAGAAGATCGACAACCTCCCGGCCTTCCTCTTCACCATCGCCAGTAACCTGGTGCGCGACCACCAGCGCCAGGCCATCCGCCGCGAGCGCCTGGATGCCGGCGAACCCAGCGAAGAACTGCCCTGCAGCAACCCAAGTGCCGACGAGCAATTGGCTGCCTATCAACAGGAGCAACTGATGCAGGACGCGATCCTGGCGCTGCCCGAAGCGACTCGGCAGATCTTCCTGCTTTATCATGTCGACGAACTTTCCTACCGCGAGATTGGCGAACGCCTGTCGATCACCCCGCGCAGTGTGGAATACCAATTGCGTCGGGCCTTGATCGAATGCCGTGCCTTTATCAAGGCGCGACTGGCCTGTGATGAACAAGGACGCCGGTCATGAGCGCCGCACCCACTGCCGACGAGTTGTTTGCCGAAGCGTCCGGCTGGTATTTCCGTCTTCAGGCTGAAGACGTCACGGCGGCTGAAATCGAGGCGTTTTCCGCATGGCTCGGGCAGGGTGCCGCCCAGGATGATGCGTGGCAGGAAGTCCAGGCGATGCTGGGCGGCCTGCGCGAGCCAGCGCGGGTGATTCGTCGGGCCGAGCAAGCGGCCTGGCGCAAGCCGGCGCGCCGTTGGGCCTGTGCTGCCGCTGTGTTGCTGGCCGTCAGCCTGACGCTGCAGAACACGCCATGGCTGGATCGCCTGCGGGCTGACTACGCCACCGGCACCGGCGAGTCGCGCACCGTGGAACTGGCGGACGGCTCGCAGCTGCAACTCAACACCGACAGCGCTGTGCAGATCCGCATGAGCGCCGGTGAACGCCAGGTTCGCCTGTTGCGGGGCGAAGGATTTTTCAGCGTGACCAAGGATCCATCGCGGCCTTTCGTGGTGCAGTCCGGTGACGGTTGGGTGAAGGTAGTGGGTACGCAGTTCAGCGTTGCTCGCCGCGATGCGCAGACTCAGGTGCAAGTCGCCCAGGGCAAGGTTCAGGTCAGCTCCGGCGTGGGTGAGCCGGTGTACCTGGAGCCGGGGCGAGCGGTGGAGTATCAGGATCAACGCTTGGCCGCAGTCCACGCGTTCGACCCTGCCAGCGGGTTTGCCTGGCGCCAGCGGCAACTGGTGTTTCGCCAGCAGCCACTGTCTGAAGTGGTGGCCGAACTGAATCGCTACTGGCCGGGCAAGACCCTGGTGTTTGGCGATGCATTGCGCGATCGCGTGGTGTCCGGCGTATTCGAGATCGATAAACCTGACGCGGTCATCAAGGCCCTGGAATACACCCTCAACCTGCGTGCCGAGCATTACACCCCGTATTTGCTGGTGTTGCGCGAAGGCAAAGCGTCCTAGGCGAATCTTTTTCAAAAATCTTTCAGGGTTTCTCCCCAAGCCATCGTCCTTGATCACTGAGGCGTAAATAGTAAGCACTCTCAAGTAGTGCCGCGCCCGTTCACTGACTTTTGCACCGGGGAGCATCACCCATGGCACACCGATTCGCCGCACGGCCCTTGCTGGCGCTGGCCATTTCCTTGGCTTGCGGCACTGCGCCATTGTCTCTGCAGGCCGCCGAGACCACTCAGGCCCAGACCTACCGCTTCGATATTCCGGGACAAAGCCTGGACGGCGCATTGGCGGCGTTTTCGGCGGTGACGCGGGTTCAGGTGTTGGTGCCCAGTGAGTTGACCCAAGGTGTTGCATCGCCCGGTGTCAGTGGCAGCCTGGGGCAACGGGACGCTCTGGCGCGGTTGCTCGCGGGAACGGGTTTGAGTGCGGCCTTTATCAACGCCGATACCGTGACCCTGGAAAAGCGTGTGTCATCAGGCACAGCCCTTGAAGTGGGCGCAACCACCATCAGCGCCGAGCAGCTTGGGACGACAACCGAAGGCACCGGCTCCTACACCACCGGCGCCGTGACCATCGGCAAGGGTGAGCAGAAACTCAAGGATATCCCGCAATCGGTCAGCGTCATGACCCGCAAGCAGATGGATGACCAGAACACCACCAAGCTCTCCGAAGTGGTCAAGCGCACCCCGGGCCTGACGGCGACCAAATCACCCGGCCCCGGCATGTTCATCTTTTCCCGTGGCTTCGAAGTGGGCACCCTGCAATACGACGATGTGGGCATCCCGCGTAACACCTACGCGCTGGGCAGCTACCTCACTGAAAACATGGCGATCTACGACCGTGTGGAAACTCTGCGCGGCCCGGCCGCCTTGCTGCAAGGCGCGAACAGCCCCGGTGGCACCATGAACCTGGTGCGCAAGCGCGGCCAGGAGGTGCCGACAGTCACCATCACCGCCAAGGCAGGCTCCTGGGACCACTATGGCACCCAGGTCGACGCCGGCGGCCCGCTGAACGCCGAGGGCACTTTGCGCGGCCGCTTTGTGGCGGATTACGACACCACCCACTCGTTTGTCGACTACGCCGGCAGCTGGAACCAGACGGTGTATGCCGCCGTCGACTACGACTTCACCCCCGACACTACCGTCGGCGTGGGCATCAGCAACCAGAAAGGTCACTCTCGCCCGAACTTCATGTCTTTGCCGCGTTATGCCAATGGCAGCGACATCGGCCTTGCGCGCTCGACCTTTGTCGGTGCCAGCTGGAACCGTAGCGTCAACAACCAGACCCAAGTGTTCGCCGACCTGGAACATCGCTTCAACGACGACTGGAAATTGAAAGCCGCCGTGGTGGCCATGGATGAACACAACGACGCCACTTATCAGGCGACGTGGGACGAGATCCCCAATCCGGGCAGCACCGGCAACGTGCGTTATGTGGACTGGGTCACCGACTTCAACAACAAGAGCCGTGGGGTGGACGTCTACGTCAACGGCAAGTTCGAGACCCTTGGGTTCCGCCAGGAACTCGTGCTGGGCGCCAACTACTCGAAGCTTACGACCCACGACCTGTATGCCCGGGATGCCACCGACGGTGCGGATATCTTCAACATCGACCACAACCGTGTGCAGCGCGACAAATATCAATTATTCCAGGACGGCTCCGGGTCAAAGAATTGGTATGACATTCGCCAGAAAGGCATCTACGGCACTTGGCGCGTCCAGTTGCTGGAGCCGCTGACCCTGATCGTTGGCGCCCGTACCAGTTGGTATGACTTTTCCTATATCGACCAAAGCGGTTTCCAGGGTGTGTACGACGCCCCTACTCAAAGCACCACCCAGACCACTGGCCGGGTCACGCCGTACGCAGGCCTGGTGTATGCCCTCAATGACCAATGGTCGGCCTACGCCAGCTATGCCGATGCATTCGAACCCCAGACCAACCTGACTACGTCCGGCAGCATGCTCAAGCCTATCGAGGGCAAGAATTACGAACTGGGCCTCAAAGGTGAATTGGCCGATGGTCGTCTCAATACCTCGTTTGCGATCTTCCGCTACGACCAGGAAAACCGTGGCGTGCAGGACCTGCAAGGGCCGATGAATTGTGGTGGCTGGTACTGCTCGGTCGCGTCGGGCAAGGTCCGCAGTCAGGGCTTTGAAGCTACCTTGAGCGGTGAGGTGCTGCCTGGTCTGCAACTGGCATCCAGTTACACCTACAACACCACCAAGTTCCTCAAGGACAATACTTACGAAGGCAAGATCTTCAGCACCTGGACCCCGAAGCACCTGCTCAAGGTGTGGGGTGATTACCAGTTGCCGGGTGACTGGGAGAAAGTCAGCGTCGGCGCCGGTGTCACTGCGCAAAGCAGCACTGAATCCTATGACCGCAACTTCAGTGTGCCGGGCAACGCCCTCTGGGATTCGCGGGTGGCTTACAAAATCAATCAGGAATTCACCGTGGCGGCGAACCTGAACAATATGTTCGACAAGAAGTACTACATCCCTGCGTACAACGCGACCTGGGGCAGCAACTACTATGGCGATCCGCGTAATGTGATGTTCACCATGACCTATACGCCGCAGTTCTGATTCAACCAGGCAAAAAAATGCCCCGCACATGGCGGGGCATTTTTATGGGCGAGGTTTACAGACCGTCAAGCATCGCCTTGTTACGCACAGCACCTTTGTCGGCACTGGTGGCCAGCAGGGCGTAAGCCTTCAACGCGGTAGTGACTTTGCGCGGACGCTTCTCCACCGGCTTCCAGCCTTTCTTGTCCTGCTCGACCCGGCGCGCCGCCAGTTCTTCGTCGCTGATCAACAGGTTGATCGAGCGGTTCGGAATGTCGATCAGTACCTTGTCGCCATCCTGCACCAGGCCGATGGCACCGCCCGCAGCGGCTTCCGGCGAAGCGTGGCCGATGGACAGGCCCGAAGTACCGCCGGAGAAGCGGCCGTCGGTGAGCAAGGCGCAGGCTTTGCCCAGGCCTTTGGATTTCAGGTACGACGTCGGGTAGAGCATCTCTTGCATGCCCGGGCCGCCTTTCGGGCCTTCGTAACGGATGATGACGATGTCGCCTTCTTTGACTTCGTCAGCGAGGATGCCGCGTACCGAGCTGTCCTGGCTTTCGTAGATCTTGGCACGGCCTTCGAACACGTGGATCGATTCGTCGACACCGGCGGTTTTCACGACGCAGCCATCGAGGGCGATGTTGCCGTACAGCACGGCCAGGCCGCCTTCTTTCGAGTAGGCGTGCTCAACACTGCGGATGCAGCCGTTTTCACGGTCGTCGTCGAGGGTTTCCCAACGGGTCGACTGGCTGAACGCGGTCTGCGTCGGGATGCCGGCCGGGCCTGCCTTGAAGAAGTGATGCACGGCTTCGTCGGTGGTCTGGGTGATGTCCCACTTGGCGATGCCTTCGGCCAATGATTTGCTGTGCACGGTCGGCAGGTCGGTGTGCAGCAAGCCGCCACGGGCCAACGAACCGAGGATCGAGAAGATCCCGCCGGCGCGGTGCACGTCTTCCATGTGGTACTTCTGGATGTTCGGCGCGACTTTGCACAGTTGCGGCACGTGGCGCGACAGGCGGTCGATGTCCCGCAGGTCGAAGTCGATCTCGGCTTCTTGCGCGGCGGCCAGCAAGTGCAGGATGGTGTTGGTGGAACCGCCCATGGCGATGTCCAGGGTCATGGCGTTTTCGAACGCCTTGAAGTTGGCGATGTTGCGCGGCAACACCGACTCATCGTTCTCGGTGTAGTAGCGCTTGCACAGCTCGACGATGGTGCGGCCTGCCTGCAGGAACAGTTGCTCGCGGTCGCTGTGGGTGGCCAGTGTCGAGCCGTTGCCCGGCAAGGCGAGCCCTAAGGCTTCCACCAGGCAGTTCATCGAGTTGGCGGTGAACATGCCGGAGCACGAACCGCAGGTAGGGCAGGCGCTGCGCTCGTATTCCGCGACCTTCTCGTCAGAAGCGCTGGAATCGGCGGCGATGACCATGGCATCCACCAGGTCGAGGCCGTGGGAGGCCAGTTTGGTCTTGCCGGCTTCCATCGGGCCGCCGGAGACGAAGATCACCGGGATGTTCAGGCGCAGGGCGGCCATCAGCATGCCGGGGGTGATCTTGTCGCAGTTGGAGATGCACACGATGGCGTCGGCGCAGTGGGCGTTGACCATGTATTCCACGGAGTCGGCGATGATCTCGCGGCTCGGCAGGGAATACAGCATGCCGTCATGGCCCATGGCGATGCCGTCATCCACGGCGATGGTGTTGAATTCTTTTGCCACGCCGCCGGCGCGTTCGATCTCGCGGGCGACCAGCTGGCCCAGGTCCTTGAGGTGGA
This sequence comes from Pseudomonas sp. 32A, assembly GCF_052682255.1. NCBI lineage: Bacteria > Pseudomonadati > Pseudomonadota > Gammaproteobacteria > Pseudomonadales > Pseudomonadaceae > Pseudomonas > Pseudomonas sp. 32A. Next base: position 3,286,859 of record NZ_JBQYLY010000001.1, read on the forward strand.
CGTGGCCGGGTACGAACTGGGTGAACGAGTTGGCAATCGCGATGATCGGCTTTTTGAAGTCGTCATCTTTCATCCCCGTGGCGCGCCACAGTGCGCGGGCGCCGGCCATGTTGCGGCCGTGGGTGGATGTTTTCGAACGGTAATCAGGCATTGGAGCACTCCGGGCGGCTAATCAAGTACTAAAGGGGAGTGAGCTTCTAATTGACGACTGGAACACCCGAAAAATGGCCGTGTGTCCGGAAGTTGCCACTCGCGTCGCGGGATCGCCGCGTGCTTGGGCCTCGAGCTCATAAACCCGCCGGGGGATGACTGGCGATGAATAGGTCCGATTCTACACCGCTGGCGGCCGGAGGGAATGGCCGTCTACCTGTAGGAGCGAGCTTGCTCGCGAAAAACGTCAACGGTAACGCAGCGCTATCAGGTGGTCCGTGTCGCCTATATGTTTTTCGCGAGCAAGCTCGCTCCTACAGGGTTGCGTATTTCACAGCCACATGGCGTCCCAGAGTGGATAGTCGCCGATACGCTCAACCAGCCCTGCTCTTAATGGATTGGCGACGATATATCGGGCTGTTGCTTTCAGGTCATCTTCCCGGCGCAGCGCCCGATCAAAGTAGCCCTTTTGCCACAGTGTCCCGTGGCAACTCCTCGCTTTGTTAATGGCGTGGGCACTTCGCGACTTGGTAATCCGCATCAGTCTCGGCAAATCGCCGTTGTGCAATTCCACCAGCCAATGGAAATGGTCCGGCATCACGACCCAGGCCAGTGAGGTCGCCTCGCCGTCGTCCTGAGCCTTTCTGAATTCGCGAACAAGCAGGCGGCCAATGTGCCAGTCCTGGAAGACCAGCTGTCGTTGATGGGTGACGGCGGTGAGCAGGTAAATGCGGCCGGATTCTGAATAGCGGCCTGTACGCAGCCGATGGGCGTTTTGTTGGTTGGACATTCCTTCGTCCTCTTCATGTAAGTAGAAGAGAAACGGTAGGTGGCAACAGTGTCTATTGGCGTTTAAACACTGGTTCTGAATATGCCATGCCTTCTGTAGGAGCGAGCTTGCTCGCGAAGAACGTCAACGATAACGCAGCGCTATCGGGTAGCCCGTGTCGCCTATACGTTTTTCGCGAGCAAGCTCGCTCCTACAGTGGGAGTGGGAGTGGGAGAGCGTTAGCGTCCGACTCTGATGTTCGTCACCACACCCCAAACGCTGAACACGATGAAGCTGATCGCGATGGTCATCAGCAAGTTGTCTCCGGCTTGGGCGAGCGCGGCGCTGCTGACGGCGGCGGTGATGAACATGATGCTGTTGCCGGCCGACGCGGCGGTGCCGGCGCTGCTGGAGAACAGCAACATGGCCGCGGAAATCGCGGCGGGGCGAACCAGGGTCACGGCCAAGGCGCTGATCAGCATCGGGATCAGCAGGGTGGTGGTGGTCATGGCCTCATAGCTGATCACCAACGCCAGCAACACGCCTGCGATCCCCAGCAGGCCCAGCCCGAGGTTGATTTGTCGCGTGAGGGAGATATGTTTCTGCAGGGCAGTCGCTGCAACGCCGCCCAGCAGGTAGGCAACGCCATACACCATCAGCACTACCGCGTACTGGTATTCGGACAGCTTCAACTCATCCATGAAAATCAGCGGTGTCACGCTGATCAAGGCGAAGTAACACGCGAATACCAACGCGGCGATCCACCAGTAACGGATGAAGTCCCGGTTGCTTGCGATGGATTTCAGCGTGGCGATGATCGAAACAGGGGCTCTTTCAGGGCTGGCCGCCTTGGACGGCAATATCAGCCAGGCATGGATAAACATGCCCAGCGCCATCACCGCAAACCCATAAAAGCTGCCCTGCCAATCAAATGTGGTTTGCAGCCAGGAGCCGAGCAGCGGCGACAGCGCAACAAACGATCCGCTCAGGGTCATGTAGTAGATGCGGATGCGGGCGCGATCCTGTTCTTCAAACAGGTCTTCAACCAGCGCATGGCCGAGCACAAAAAAGCCACAGCCGATGGCCTGGACGGCGCGAAACAGCAGGAAACTCGGGTAATTCGCCGCCAGTGCGCAGCCGATCGAGCCGAGGGTGGAAACCACGATGCAGCCCAGCAGGACTTCCTTGCGCCCGAACTTGTCTGAAAGCGGGCCGGCGATCAGTTGGGAAATCGCAAAAACCAGAGTGAACAGGCTGATGGATAAGGCGACTTCAGCGGTTGAGGTATCGAACTTCGCGGCCAGGGCAGGAAAGGAGGGCAGCAGGATATTGATCGGGAAGAAGCTGATCAGGGAAATGCAGGTGATGAGGATGAAGCGCGAGAGTTGTTGGCGTTTTACGTCGCCATGGGGTGGCGAATAAGAGGACTCAGACATTGTTTTTATTTTCCGGAGTAAAACCAGAAACCGATACTAGTCTGCGAAACGGGGAATTCAATCAAAAGTGTCGTGGGAGGCCAAGCCCATGATGGTGTGTGTGGCCGCTGTAGGAGCGAGCTTGCTCGCGAAGAACGTCAACGATAACGCAGCGCTATCAGCTAGCCCGTGTTGTCTATTCGTTTTTCGCGAGCAGGCTCGCTCCTACAGTTGATCCGGTTCCAATTGGGCGTTAGCTGTTCGGCAACAACCGGCAAGTAATGCTCTTGATATACCGGGTCTCGGCAATCGCCGGGTGCACCGGGTGGTCCGGGCCCTGGCCGCCGCGTTCCAGCATCTGGATATTGCGGTCCAGGTGACGGGCGCTGGTCAGCAGGATGTTTTGCAGGTCGTCTTCCGGCAAGTGCATCGAGCACGACGCGCTGACCAGGATGCCGTCCTTGCTGAGCAGGCGCATGGCTTGCTCGTTCAGGCGGCGGTAGGCGCCTTCGCCGTTTTTCATGTCTTTCTTGCGCTTGATGAAGGCCGGCGGGTCGGCCACGATCACGTCGAAACGCTCTTCGCTGGCTTTCAGCTCTTTGAGGGCTTCGAACACGTCGCCTTCGATGCAGGTCATCTTCTCGGCAACGCCGTTCAGTGCCGCGTTGCGCTCCACGCCGTCGAGGGCGAAGGCGGAGGCGTCGACGCAGAACACTTCACTGGCGCCGAAGGCTGCGGCTTGCACGCCCCAGCCGCCGATGTAGCTGTAGAGGTCGAGTACGCGTTTGCCTTTGGCATACGGGGCCAGGCGGGCACGGTTCATGCGGTGGTCGTAGAACCAGCCGGTCTTCTGACCCTGGATCACCGGGGCTTCGAACTTCACGCCGTTTTCTTCCAGGGCAACCCACTCCGGCACCAGGCCGAACACGGTTTCGACGTAGCGGTTGAGGCCTTCGGCATCACGCGCGGCGGAGTCGTTCTTGAACAGGATGCCGCTTGGCTTGAGCACTTGGGTCAGTGCGGCGATCACGTCTTCCTTGTGGGCTTCCATGGTCGCCGAAGCGATCTGCACCACCAGGATGTCACCGAAACGGTCGACCACCAGGCCCGGCAACAGGTCGGAATCGCCGTACACCAGGCGGTAGAACGGCTTGTCGAACAGGCGGTCACGCAGGGACAGGGCGACGTTGATGCGGTGCACCAGCAGCGATTTGTCCAGCGGCAGCTTGATGTCGCGGGACAGCAGGCGGGCGCAGATCAGGTTGTTCGGGCTCATGGCCACGATGCCGAGGGTCTTGCCGCCGGCTGCTTCCAGGATCGCCTGGTCGCCTGCCTGGAAGCCGTGAAGAGGGGTGGCGGCCACATCGATTTCGTTGCTGTAGACCCACAGGTGGCCGTTGCGCAAACGACGATCGGCGTTGGCTTTGAGACGCAGGCTTGGCAGGGACATGACGTCGCTCCGGAAAAAAGAGCGGGAGTATACCGTGTTGTGCGGTACTTGGCGGCGCCGCCGGACATGTGGAAGCGGTTCAGTTCGGGTTTTTGAGGTGTCAGCCCGGTTGCCATAAAGGTTAGAATCGCCGCCTAGTCCAGAGTGTGCCCCTATGTCCCAAGAGCTATCCGCCGAACAGATCCAACAGAGCCTCCAAGGCATCAGCGTGCCGCCTCAACCGCAAATCATGGTGGATTTGCAGATGGAGCAGTACATGCCCGATCCGGACCTGGAAGTGATCGCCCGGCTGATCGCCCAAGACCCGGGCCTCTCCGGCTCGCTGCTGAAGATCGTCAATTCGCCGTATTACGGTCTGAGCAACAAGATCGTCTCGATCCAGCGCGCGGTGAACCTGCTGGGTAGCCGCTCCATCGTCAACCTGATCAACGCGCAGTCGATTAAGGGCGAGATGAGCGACGACACCATCGTCACCCTCAACCGTTTCTGGGACACCGCCCAGGATGTGGCCATGACCTGCCTGGCCCTGGCCAAGCGCACCGGCAGCCAGACGGTCGATGAAGCCTACGCGCTGGGGCTGTTCCACGATTGCGGCGTGCCGCTGATGCTCAAGCGTTTCCCGAACTACATGAGCGTGCTGGAAGAGGCCTACGCCAACGCCGGCCCGGAATGCCGCGTGGTCGACACCGAGAACCAGGCGTTCAACACCAACCATGCCGTGGTGGGCTACTACACCGCCAAATCCTGGCGCTTGCCGGAGCATGTGACCGACGCTATCGCCAATCACCACAATGCCCTGGCGATTTTCAGCGACGAGTCCAACCACAAGCCGCAGCTGAAAAACCTGCTGGCGATCCTGAAAATGGCCGAGCACATTTGCGCGTCCTACCGCGTGCTGGGCAACCAGGTGGATGACCATGAGTGGAACGCCATCGGCCCGCTGGTGCTGGACCATGTCGGCCTGTCGGACTACGACTTCGAGAGTTTGAAGTTGTCGATCCGCGAGCTGGGCGCGCACTAACCCTTTCTCCAAGAGGTAAACATGCCCGAGTTACCGGAAGTCGAAACCACCCGGCGCGGAATTGCGCCGCATCTGGAAGGCCAGCGGGTCAGCCGTGTGGTGGTGCGTGAGCGGCGCCTGCGCTGGCCGATCCCGGAAGACCTGGATGTGCGGCTGTCCGGGCAACGGATCGTGCTGGTGGAACGGCGGGCCAAGTACCTGTTGATCAATGCTGAAGTCGGCACCCTGATCAGCCATTTGGGCATGTCGGGCAACCTGCGCCTGGTGGAGGCCGGCAGCCCGGCGGCCAAGCATGAGCATGTGGATATCGAGCTGGAGTCGGGCCTGGCCTTGCGCTACACCGACCCGCGACGCTTTGGCGCGATGCTCTGGAGCCTCGACCCGCTGAACCACGAACTGCTGATCCGCCTGGGGCCGGAGCCGTTGACCGACCTGTTTGACGGCGAGCGGTTGTTCCAGCTGTCCCGTGGTCGCTCGATGGCGGTGAAACCGTTCATCATGGACAACGCGGTGGTGGTGGGCGTGGGCAATATCTATGCGACAGAAGCGCTGTTTGCCGCCGGGATTGATCCGCGCCGGGAAGCCAAGGGGATTTCCCGTGGGCGTTACCTGAAGCTGGCGATCGAGATCAAACGCATCCTGGCGGCGGCCATCGAGCGCGGCGGCACCACGCTGCGAGACTTTATCGGTGGCGACGGACTGCCGGGGTATTTCCAGCAGGAATTGTTCGTCTATGGCCGTGGTGGCGAGGCGTGCAAGGTCTGTGGGACCGAATTGCGTAGTGTGATGCTGGGGCAGCGGGCGAGTGTGTTTTGCCCGAAGTGTCAGAGCTGAGAATTTGTGGTGCTGCTGATGGCCTCTTCGCGAGCAAGCCCGCTCCCACATTCGTCCGAGTTCCACCTTTGGAATGCAGTCGAAGGTGGGAGCGGGCTTGCTCGCGAAGGGGCCTAACGAATCGCCAAGGGACTTAGGCCTTGCCGGTAATCAACCGGTACTTCTCCATCAGTTGCTCTTCCGTCTCCGGATGAGCCTCGTCCAGCGGAATGCAATCCACCGGGCAGACCTGCTGGCACTGAGGTTCGTCGTAGTGGCCGACACACTGGGTGCACAGGTTGGGGTCGATCACGTAGATCTCTTCACCCTGTGAAATGGCAGCGTTCGGGCACTCGGGTTCGCAGACGTCGCAGTTGATGCAATCGTCGGTGATGATCAGGGACATGGAAACTCCTGCCAGGGCTGTCAGCCAAGGCATCTGAAAACTAATGCGCGCAATTGTGCCGCATTGGCGCCCGCAGTGCGAGCGGGCGCCGATTGAGCGGTCTTACTTCTTGAAGCGCAACGTCAGCGCATCCGCCACGGCTGGGTGCACAAACTTGGTGATATCTCCGCCCAACGCCGCGATTTCTCGCACCAACGTCGAGGAAATGAACGAATAACGTTCCGACGGCGTAAGAAACAGGCTTTCCACGTCCGGCGCCAGTTGGCGGTTCATGTTGGCCAGCTGGAATTCGTATTCGAAGTCCGACACCGCTCGCAGGCCGCGCAGGAACACATTCGCGTTCTGCTCCTTGGCAAAGTGCGCCAGCAGGGTGGCAAAGCCGACCACTTCAACGTTGGGCAGATGCTTGGTGACCTCACGGGCCAGCTCCACGCGCTGTTCCAGGGGAAACAGCGGGTTTTTCTTGGGGCTGGCAGCGACCGCGATAATCACATGGTCGAACAAGCGCGAGGCGCGTTCGACCAGATCGCCATGGCCCTTGGTGATTGGGTCGAAGGTACCTGGGTACAACACTCGGTTCATCGCGTCGTCCTGGCGGAGTCCGTTGGGGAACCGGATGGTATCGCAGCCATCCCGGTCGGCCAAGTCAACTTATTCAGAAGAAAGCACTATAGACACCGCGAATACCCGGTTTTTTCAGGCCGTTTTCAGACGTTCGGCCAGCGCTGTCGCCAGTTGGGCGGTCAATCCATACACCGATAACTGCGGGTTAGCCCCAATGCTGGTAGGGAATAGCGAGCCATCGTGGATCGACAAGTTGCGCAGTTGGTGATGGCGCCCAAGACTGTCGGCCACGGCATTTTTCGGTTCTTCACCCATGGCGCAACCGCCCATCACGTGCGCGCTGCCGAGCCGTGTGCGATGCAATTCAAGGTTCAGGCCGTCAATCATGCTGCGGGCTTCGGCCAATGTGTTCACGTAGCGTGCATCCCCGTGCAGCGGCATCACTGACTTGGCGCCGCCGGCGAACTGAATCTCCGCCATGCTGTGGAACGCCCGGCGCAGGCCATCCCAGGCGTAGGGCGAGACCTGATAATCGAGCACTGGGGTGCCATCGCCGCGCAATTCGACTGTGCCACCCGGGCTGTCGGGGTGGAAACCGTCGCGCAACAGGGCAAGCATTGCGTGAGTTTTCGGCAGTTGGCCCATATCCAGGGCGTTCTGCGTGCCATAGCCGCCTAGCAAGGTGCTGGCCAGGCCGGGATGCAGCGGCGGTACTTCGAGCTTGTAGGACATTTTGCCGGTGGTGCCGTCCTGCCATTGGAAGTGATCGGAATAGATCGACTGCGGCGCACCGTAGAAAGGGTTGATCACCTCGTCGAAAAGCCCGGCAGAAAAATTCACCAGGTGCAGAAAGGTCCGCTTGCCCAGGCGCGAGTGGGGGTCGGGCGCGTCCGAGCGCAGCAGCAGCGCCGGGCTGTTGATGCCGCCACCAGCCAGCACATAGTGCTTGGCTTTGACCGTGATTTTGCGGCCTGTGGGAGCCACGCAATACTGGTCCATGGCCACGCATTCGAGGCTGGTGATGGTGTCGCCGCTGAACTTCAGGCGTTCGGCGCGGGCCAGGTACAGCAGTTCGCCGCCTTTCTCCAGGGTGGACGGAATGGTCGTCACCAGCATTGATTGCTTGGCATTGACCGGGCAACCCATGCCGCAATACCCCAGGTTGAAACAGCCGCGCACATTGCGCGGGATCACGTGCCAGCTGTAGCCGAGCTTTTCGCAGCCTTTGCGGATCACGTCATTGTTGGCGTTCGGCGGCATCGCCCAGGGTGCGATGCCCAGGCGCTGTTCCATTTTTTCAAACCAGGGCGCCATCTCGGCACTGCTGTGGCCCTTGACCGCGTATTCGCTGGCCCAGTGGGCGAGCGTCGGGTCCGGGGTGCGGAAACTGGAGGTCCAGTTGATCAGCGTGGTGCCGCCGACCGCGCGGCCCTGCAGGATGGTGATGGCGCCGTCCTTGCTCATGCGCCCGATGCCTTCCTGATACAGGCTGGCGTAGGCCTCGTCCTCCAGCAGCGTGAAGTCGTTGCTGGTTTTCAGCGGGCCTTCTTCGATCAACAGCACCTTGTAGCCGGCGGCGCTGAGGATTTCGGCGGTGGTGCCGCCGCCGGCACCGCTGCCGATGATTGCGACGTCAGCCTCCAGGGTCAGGTCCTGGTCGAGGGCGGCGCCATTGTGGGTTTTCCAGCCGCGGGCCATGCCATCGCGGAACAGATCAGGTACGGGCATCAGGGTCGTCTCTTGTTTTTATCGGGATGCGAATCAGATTTTCGGTGGGCCGGGGTAGCCGCAATGCGCCCAGGACTCGGGGCGGAAATACCAGGCCATGATCACCAGTTTGAGCAACGAGCCCTGGCCCATGCGCAGCAGGTTCAGGTAGCTGTTTTCCCAGCGGTGCAGGAAGTTGCGGATCTGCTCGGCGCTGGCGTTTTCCCAACTGCCCCACACGCCGGTCAGGGGCCCACGGGTGATGGCCATGCCCAAGACGTCGAACAGTTGCTGGGTCAGCTTGAACATCTCCGGCGACAGGTGTTGCAGGCTGAAGTCGAGCTTTTTCAGGGTGTCGTCGATGCCCGCCACCACCACCTCGGCGCTGGCCACGCCCTCCAGCAGCACCGGGATCACCGCCCGCAGAAACGGCAGGTCGCTGCTGCGCAACATCGCAAAGCCGCTGGCCGGGGTGCTGCTGGAGCAGCCGCTGAGGCTGGCGCCAAGCCCGGCGGTGGCCAGGAAGGCGCTGGCGCACAGGCCGAGTTTCAAGACGCCGCGCCGTGACAGCGCGGGTGATTCAGTCAGGCTAGGGTTCATTCTTATTGTTATCCCGATGATGGGTTTGTTAGCGGACGAACAGCTTCTGGATCAACTTCTGGATGGATTTGCCATAGGGCGGGTAAATCAGCTTGGCCGCGTTCAGGCGTTGCTTGATCAACACACCCTTGGCCTTGCTGAAGGTCAGGAAGCCTTCATGGCCGTGATAGTGGCCCATGCCCGACGGCCCGATCCCGCCGAAGGGCATGTCGTCCTGGGCCACATGCAGCAAGGTGTCGTTCAGGCACACGCCGCCGGAATGGGTCTCGTGCAGTACGCGGTTCTGTTCGGCCTTGTTGTAGCCGAAGTAATACAGCGCCAGTGGGCGAGGGCGCTGATTGATGTAGGCGAAAGCCTGGTCGAGGCCGCGATACGGCACGATCGGCAGCACCGGGCCGAAGATTTCGTCCTGCATCACCGTCATGTCGTCGCTGACATTCAGCAGCAGGCTGTGGGCCATGCGCCGGTCCTGGCCCTGGTCGTACAGCGGGACCAGGGTGGCGCCCTTGTCGGTGGCGTCTTTCACGTAGCCGTTGAGCCGGGCCAGTTGTCGTTCGTTGATAATCGCGGTGTAGTCCGGGTTGTCGGCCAGGGTCGGATAGAACCCGCGAACCGCCTTGCTGTAGGCCTCGACGAAACCGTCCACACGTTCTTCCGGCACCAGCACGTAGTCCGGCGCCACGCAGGTTTGCCCGGCATTCAGTGCCTTGCCGAAGGCGATGCGTTCGGCGGCGTCCTTGAGCGGCACGTCGGCGGAAACAATCGCCGGTGACTTGCCGCCCAGTTCCAGGGTGACCGGCGTCAGGTGTTCGGCCGCCGCGCGCATCACGTGCTTGCCGATGCTGGTGGCGCCGGTGAACAGCAGGTGATCGAAGCGCAACTTGGAAAACGCCATGCCGACTTCCGCTTCACCGAGCACCACGCACACCAGGTCTTCGGGGAAGATCTTCGCCAGCAGTGCCTTGAGCAACTGGCCGGTGGCGGGGGTGGATTCACTGAGCTTGAGCATCACCCGGTTGCCGGCCGCCAACGCGCCCACCAAAGGGCCGATGGCCAGGTACAGCGGATAGTTCCAGGGCACGATCACCCCGACCACGCCCAGCGGTTGATAGATGACCTTGGCCGACGCGGGCTGGAAGGCGATGCCTACAGCGCGACGGGAAGGTTTCATCCAGCCTTTGAGGTGTTTGCTGGCGTAGTGAATGCCATGCAGGCTGGGCATCAGTTCGGCGAACAGGGTTTCGTCGGCGCTGCGGTGGCTGAAATCACGGCTGATGGCGTTGATCAACGCCTGGCGCTCATCGCTCAGCAGCTCGCGCAAGGCCTTGAGCCATTGCTGGCGCTGGGCGGCGGGCGGCATCGGGTTCGCCGCGTAGGCTTGGCGCTGAGCGTCAAACAGGACCTGGAGCTGGTCCAGCGCCTGGGAATCTTGCAGGTAGGCAACGTTGGCAGACATGGCGAAGTTCCCGATTGTTATTGGAATGCTTCAGTTTTTAGAGTCATTACTCTAAATTGTCAAATAACATTGCACGTACATGCCGATTTATCCGGACAAGGATAGTCCGTAAGATGCCGTCATCACGGGTCTAGAAGTTGATTTCCCATGGCACCACGAGTCAAGACCAGCGAGCGCATTGTGCAAACCAGCCTGGAGCTGTTTAACCAGCAGGGCGAGCGCAGTGTCAGCACCAACCATATCGCCGCCCATATGGAAATTTCCCCGGGCAACCTGTACTACCACTTCCCCAACAAGCAGGCGATTATCGCCGTGCTGTTTCGCGAGTACGAAGCGTTGGTGGACAGTTTCCTGCGCCCGCCCCAGGGCCGCGCGGTGACCGTGGAAGACAAGCGCTTCTACCTGCAGGCGGTGCTCGCCGGCATGTGGCGCTACCGCTTCTTGCACCGTGACCTCGAACACCTGCTGGAAAGCGACCCGGAGCTGGCCACCGGCTACCGGCGGTTTTCCCAGCGCTGCCTGATCCAGGGTGCGGCCATCTATCAGGGCTTTGTCGACGCCGGCATCCTGAGCATGGACCCGGTACAAACCGAAGCCCTGACCCTCAATGCCTGGATCATCCTCACCTCATGGGTGCGCTTCCTGTGCACCACCAACGAAAAATCCACGCACCTGAGCGCCGAGGCGATCAAGCGCGGTGTGTACCAGGTGCTGGTGCTGGAAGCCGGGTTTATCACCCCAAAAGCCAAGGACGCGGTGGATGCTCTGTTCAAAGAGTTTTACGTGCCGTTGAATCAGGCGCTGGAAGAAGTGAAGTAGGATGTTTCCCGAACGCTAACCTAGCCACAGGAGTCAGTCATGCCGCTTGCCCAACTGATCAGCCCCCAGCAACTGGCCGAGCGCCAGCAGTCCGGCGGGCTGGTGATCCTCGATTGTCGCTTTGCCCTGGAAGACCCGGATTACGGCCTGTGCAGCTACGCCGAAGGGCATATCGAAGGGGCGCAGTATGCCGATCTGGAACGCCACCTCAGCGGGCCGATAATCAAGGGCGTGACCGGTCGCCATCCGCTGCCTGCGGCAGATGCATTTATCCGGCAACTGCGGGCATGGGGCGTTAACGCCGACAGCGATATCGTTTTGTATGACGACGGCCCCGGGGCCTACGCCGCCCGCGCCTGGTGGCTGTTGGCCTGGCTGGGCAAGCGCGACGGGGTGTTTATCCTCGATGGCGGCCTGAAAGCCTGGCACGCGGCGGGCTTCCCCCTGAGCCTGGATGCGCCGGTGACCGAGCCCGGTAGCTTCAGCGGCTCGCCGGACAACCACCTGCAACTGGATGCCGAACACCTGCAAAAACGCCTCGGCCAACCCGGCCTGACCCTGATCGACGCCCGCGCCCAGCCGCGCTTTCGCGGTGAAGTGGAGCCGATCGACCCGGTTGCCGGGCATATTCCCGGTGCGCAATGTGCAGCGTTCAATGAAAACCTGGGCAGCGACGGCCGTTTCCTGCCGGCGGACCAGCTCAAGCAACGTTTTGCCGCCAAGCTCCAAGACCGCTCGCCGGATGACCTGGTGGCTTACTGCGGTTCGGGTGTGACGGCTTGCCACAACCTGTTTGCGTTGTGTCTGGCGGGTTACCCGTTGGGCAAGTTGTACGCGGGGTCGTGGAGCGAGTGGATCACTGATCCAAAGCGGGAAGTTGCGACAGGCGACTGAGGTCTGCCTGACCCGGTCTGATCCAAAGTGTGGGGGCGAGCAAGCCCGCTCCCACATTTTTATCGGCGTTGTGTCAGTAGCCACTCCGGGATTCGTCGTTCCAGGTAGTAAGTTGGCTGTTTCAGCGAGCCATCCACAAACCCCACATGCCCGCCCTTGGCCAGCAGTTCGAACTCGGTGCAGTCCGACAACTCGCTGGCCTCGGGCAGGCTGTGGGCAAACACGAAGGGGTCGTCCGCGGCCTGGATGATCAGGGTGGGTGTGCGAATCGCCCCAAGGTAATAGCGGCTTGAGGCCCGACGGTAATAGTCCTCGGCACTGAGGAACCCGTGCAGCGGCGCGGTGACTCGGCCGTCAAAGTCCCAGAACGTGCGCATCTTTTCCAGCGAGCCCAGATCAGCCAGGGTTTTCAGGCCTGCTTCTTGGCCATCCTTTAGAAAACGGCTTTGTTTGACGCGAATATAGGCCAGCATTTCACGCATGAAATGCTTCTGATAAACCCGTGAAAAGCCCAGGCCGATGCGATCTGCACACTGATCCAGGCGGAACGGCACCGACACGGCGGCCGCGCCTTGCAGCCCGGAGGCTTCGCCGGTTTCACCCAAGTGCTTGAGCAGCACATTGCCGCCCAGCGAATAACCCACCGCATACAGCGGCGCCAACGGGCGCATGGCCCGCAAGTGAGCGATGGTTTCGGCCAGGTCTTCACTGGCGCCGGAATGGTAGCTGCGGGCGAGCAGGTTGGGTTCGCCGGAACAGCCACGCCAGTTCAGACGCTGGCCCAGCCTTGAGCCGCCAGGGCTTTTTGCAGGCCGGCTACATAGGGCGAGTTGGACGAGCCGGTCAGTCCGTGCAGTACCAGCACCAACGGGGTGGTTGCCTCATGGGGCCCGTGCCAGTCGAGGTCGAGAAAGTCGCCGTCTGCCAGCCACAGCCGTTCGCGTTGGCGTTCGATATGAGTGGTTTTGCGCCACAGCGGTCCCCACAGCGTTTGCAGGTGAGGGTTGCCGAGGCCGAAGGCGGGGGTGAAGCGGTCGAGGGGCGGAGTCATGAAATTCTCGGTGCCGAATAGGCTTGCTCCAATCATTGTAGGAGCGAGCTTGCTCGCGAAAAACTCAAGATCACCGCGTTCCCCTGGTTTCCCGCGTCATCGTTAACGATCTTCGCGAGCAAGCTCGCTCCTACACGGTGCGTTGCCACAACGCGTAATACACCCGCCCGGATTTCTGCTCCCGGTGCAGGCGCCAGGTGCCCGGCAGACCGAGTGTGGACGGTGCGGTTTCGCTTTCAGTGTAGATCCACGCATCCGGTGCCAACCACTGGCGCTCTTCCAGCAACGCGCAAACGGTCGGCAGCAGGTTCTGGTTAAACGGCGGATCGAGGAACACCACGTCAAACTCGCGGGCTTCCTGGGTTTCCAGGTAGCGCAGCGCATCAGCCGTCTGCACTTGCCCCGTGGTGCAACGCAGGGTGCCCAGGTGTTCCTTGAGGCTGGCGACCGCCACATTGCTGGCATCCAGCGCCTGGCCCAAGGCAGCGCCACGGGACAGGCTTTCAAGGAACAACGCGCCGCTGCCCGCGAACGGGTCCAGCACCTTGGCCCCGGCGATATACGGCGCGAGCCAGTTGAACAGGGTTTCACGCACGCGGTCGGGCGTCGGGCGCAGGCCCACGACGTCAGGGAAGCTCAGCTTACGGCTGCCCCACTCTCCGCCGATGATGCGCAGTTGGCCCACACCGTTGTGAACGTTGTGGACAGGTTTTTTGGGACGGGATGGACGGGCCATTAATGCTCCGGAACCCCGAGCGGCTGCTCGGCGGGTTTATCTGTGGGGGGCGGTAGTGGCTTTTGCGCAATCGTTGGGCCGGCGGTCACGATGACCAGCTTGTCGGCACTCAAATGTTTGTTCAAAGCAGCTTTGACCTGGTCAACGGTCAGCGCCTGGGATTGTTTCATGAAATCTTCCAGGTAGCTCAGCGGCAAGTTGTAGAAACCCATGGCGCCCAGCTGCCCGACGATATCGGCATTGCTCGCGGTGGACAGCGGGAAGCTGCCGGCCAGTTCGCGCTTGGCGTCGTCGAGTTCTTTTTGTGTCGGGCCGGTCTTCAGGTAGTCGGCCAGCACGTCCTGCACCAGTTTCAAGGTGCCAGCGCTCATTTCGGCGCGGGTTTGCAGGTTGATCATGAACGGGCCGCGCACCTGCATCGGTGAGAAACCGGAGTATACGCCGTAGGTCAGGCCACGTTTCTCGCGCACTTCGCTCATCAAGCGGGTGCCGAAGCCGCCGCCGCCGAGGATCTGGTTGCCCAGGGACAGCGCGGCGTAGTCCGGGTCGGCACGGTCGATGCCCAGTTGCGCCAGCAGCAGGGTTGTCTGCTTGGACGGGAACTCGATATGCGTGGTGCCAGCCTTCGGCTCCGCCGGTTGGGCGATCTTCGCCAGCGCCGGGCCTTTAGGCAGGGAAGCGGAGACCTTGGCGGTCATGGCCTCGGCTTCGGCGCGGGTCAGATCGCCGACTACAGAAATCACTGCGTTGCCGGCGGCGTAGGCCTTGGCGTGGAAGTCCTTCAACTGCGCGAGGGTCACCTTCGGCACGCTTTCGGCGTTGCCTTCGCTCGGATGGGCGTAAGGATGGTCGCCATAGAGCTGCTTGAAGAGCTCGATGCTCGCCAGTTTGCCGGGGTTCTGCTTCTGGTATTCAAAGCCGGCCAGCAGCTGGTTCTTGATCCGCGCCAGGGAGTCGGCGGGGAAGGTCGGCTTGCCGATCACGTCTTCAAACAGCGACAGGGCCGCATCACGCTTGTCGCTGGCGCTCAGGCTGCGCAGGGAAACCAGCGCCATGTCGCGGTAGGCGCCATTGCTGAAATCGGCACCCAAGCCGTCGAAACCGGCGGCAATCTGGCTGACGTCCTTGCCCGGCACGCCCTCGTTGAGCATCGCGTTGGTCAACAACGCCAGGCCAGGCGTGTCGCCGTCCTGGCTGCTGCCGGCGGCGAACAGGATGCGCATGTCGAACATCGGCAGTTCATGGGCTTCGACGAACAGCACCTTGGCGCCTTCGGCGGTGGTCCAGGTTTGCACGTCGAGCTTGCGGTTGGTCGGTGCCTTGTCGTCCAGCTCGGCCAGGGATTGCAGCGTGTTGGCGGACTTGGCCTGCTCCAGCGCCTGGCTGGCGACGGATTCGCTCGGGCGCAGGAAATACACCGCGCACGCGGCAGCCAACGTGACCACGATCAGGCCGGGCAGCACCAGACGGTTGTTTTTACGTTCACTCATGAGCGGTCTCCTCAGGCAAGACATGGGCGACGCTGAGACGTTCGCGGGTGAAATAGGTGCGTGCAGCTTTCTGGATATCTTCGGCGGTTACGCTTTGCAGCTCGGCAAGCTCAGTGTCCATGAGTTTCCAGGACAGGCCGACGGTCTCCAGGGAGCCGATAGCAGTGGCTTGGCTGGTGATCGAGTCGCGCTGGTAAACCACCCCGGCGATGACCTGGGCGCGGATACGCTCCAGTTCTTCTGCGCTCGGTGGCTTGGCCTTCAGTTCATCCAGCAGGCGCCACAGGCCGGCTTCAGCCTGGGCCACGGTCTTTTTCTTCTGCAGGTTCGGGGTGGCGGTCAGGGTGAACAGGCTGTCACCTCGGGTGTAGGCGTCGTAGCTCGACGAACCGCCGGACACCAGCTCTTCGCCGCGCTCCAGTTGCGTCGAGATGCGCGCGCTGTAGCCGCCGTCCAGCAGGGCCGAGATCAGGCGCAAGGCGTTGACCGAACGCTTGTCTTCAGCGGTGGCGAGGCTGGGCACGTTGAAACCAAGGATCACGCTCGGCAGTTTGGTCTGTACGTGCATTGTCAGCAGGCGCTCGCCGGGCTCGGCCAGTTCCAGCGGGATTTTCGCCGGTGGCACGTCGCGCTTGGGGATCGGGCCGAAGTAGCGTTGGGCCAGTGTCTTGACCTCATCCGGGGTCACGTCGCCCACCACTACCAGGGTGGCGTTGTTCGGCACGTACCAGGATTGGTACCAGTGGCGCAGTTCTTCAACCTTCATGCGGTCCAGGTCGGCCATCCAGCCGATGGTCGGCGTGTGGTAGCCGCTGGCCGGGTAGGCCATGGCCTTGAAGCGCTCGTAGGCCTTGGACATCGGGTTGTCGTCGGTGCGCATCCGGCGCTCTTCCTTGATCACCTCGATCTCGCGGCTGAATTCGTCGGCTGGCAGACGCAGGCTGGCCATGCGGTCGGCTTCCAGCTCGAAGGCAACGCCCAGGCGGTCACGGGCCAGCACCTGGTAGTAAGCGGTGTAGTCGTCACTGGTGAAGGCGTTTTCTTCGGCGCCCAGGTCACGCAGGATCAGCGAGGCTTCGCCGGGGCCGACCTTGGCGCTGCCCTTGAACATCATGTGCTCCAGGGCGTGGGACAAACCGGTCTGGCCCGGGGTTTCATAGCTCGAGCCAACCTTGTACCAGACCTGGGAAACCACCACCGGGGCGCGATGGTCTTCGCGCACGACGACCTTGAGGCCGTTGTCGAGGGTGAATTCGTGGGTGGGTTGTGGGTCGGCAGCCAAAGCTGAAAGGGGCAGACAAACTGTGCTGAGCAGCAGGCCTGCGGCGCGGCGGGCTAGAGCATTCATTCGTTTTTAAACCTGTTGAGCTGCCCGCTTGGTCTTAGCGTCGGCGGGCGAGGAGGTGCTAGGATACTGATCCGACCTAGGGACGGCCACTACGGCTGTCTTGTTGAGGCCCTATTTAGGCCTTACAAAATGTTGCGCATGAACGAGCTGGCTAAAAAACAGTCTGTTACGCATCGAATTTTATTTACCGACGTGCCCCCTGGCGCGTCGCTACCTTGAGATAGCCGTCTCCATGTTTGGTTCCAACGACGACAAGAAGACCCCAGCTGCGGCTGGCGAGAAAAAAGGCCTGTTCGGATGGCTGCGCAAAAAGCCGCAGGAAACCGTCGTCGAACAGCCGCAGGTTCAAGCAGAACCGATCCCTGAATCCCCAGTAGAAGCCGAACCGGTTGCCGAAACTCCGGCCCCGGTGGTGTTGCCGATGGCTGAACCGGTGTTGCAGCCGGTAGCCGAGGTAGAGCCTGAACCCGAGCACACACCATGGCCGGAGTTGCCGGTGGCTGAAGAGCCGGTGGCGCTGGTCGAGGATGTGCAGGCTGAGCAGGTTGCACCGCCGATTCCTGTGGTTGTCGAGCCGCCGCAGGTCATCGTCGAGACGCCAGCGCCGGTGGTGGTCGAGCCTGTACCGGCTCCTGTGGTGGTTGCCGCTCCTGCTGTCATCGAAGTCGAAGCACCTGCCGCGCCCATCGAAACCATCAAGACCGGCTTCTTTGCCCGCCTCAAGCAGGGCCTGAGCAAGACCAGCGCCAGCATCGGCGAAGGCATGGCCAGCCTGTTCCTCGGCAAAAAGACCATCGATGACGAGTTGCTGGAAGACATCGAAACCCGTCTGCTGACGGCCGACGTGGGCGTCGAAGCCACCGCCGTGATCATCCAGAGCCTGACCCAGAAGGTCGCGCGCAAGCAGCTGACCGACGCCGATGCGCTTTACAAGTCGCTGCAGGCCGAGCTGGCGGCCATGCTCAAGCCGGTGGAAGCACCGCTGGTCATCGATACGCAGAAAAAGCCATTTGTCATTCTGGTGGTCGGCGTCAACGGCGCCGGCAAGACCACCACCATCGGCAAGCTGGCCAAGAAGCTGCAGCTGGAAGGCAAGAAGGTCATGCTGGCCGCCGGTGACACGTTCCGTGCTGCTGCCGTGGAGCAGTTGCAGGTCTGGGGCGAGCGCAACAAGATCCCGGTCATCGCCCAGCACACCGGCGCCGATTCGGCTTCGGTGATCTTCGATGCGGTGCAGGCTGCCAAGGCCCGCAACATTGACGTGCTGATTGCCGATACCGCCGGTCGCCTGCACACCAAAGACAACCTGATGGAAGAATTGAAGAAAGTTCGCCGCGTGATCGGCAAGCTCGACGCCGACGCGCCCCACGAGGTGTTGCTGGTGCTGGACGCCGGTACTGGCCAGAACGCTATCAGCCAGGCCAAACAATTCCACCAGACGGTCCAACTGACCGGCCTGGCATTGACTAAGCTCGACGGCACGGCCAAAGGCGGCGTGATCTTCGCCCTGGCCAAGCAGTTCGGGTTACCGATTCGTTATATCGGCGTCGGTGAAGGCATCGACGACCTGCGCACTTTTGAAGCCGAACCCTTTGTACAGGCACTGTTTGCCGAGCGGGAGCGTTCATGATTCGTTTCGAACAGGTCGGTAAACGCTACGCCAACGGGCATGTCGGCTTGCATGAGCTGAGTTTTCGGGTGCGTCGCGGCGAATTCTTGTTTGTGACCGGCCATTCCGGTGCCGGTAAAAGTACCTTGCTGCGCCTGCTGCTGGCCATGGAGCGTCCAACCACCGGCAAGCTGCTGCTGGCGGGCCAGGACCTGGCCACCATCAGCAACGCACAGATTCCATTCCTGCGCCGGCAGATCGGCGTGGTGTTCCAGAATCACCAGTTGCTGTTCGACCGCACGGTGTTCAACAACATCGCCTTGCCATTGCAGATTCTCGGGCTGTCCAAGGCCGAAATCATCAAGCGCGTGGATTCGGCCCTGGAGCGCGTCGCGCTCTCGGACAAGACCGACCTGTACCCGGGCGACCTGTCCACCGGTCAGCAACAGCGCGTCGGCATCGCCCGCGCCATCGTGCATCGCCCGGCCTTGCTGCTGGCGGACGAACCCACCGGTAACCTCGACCCGCGCCTGGCGGCAGAAATCATGGGCGTGTTCGAAGACATCAACCGCCTGGGCACCAGCGTGCTGATCGCCAGTCACGACCTGGCGTTGATCGCCCGCATGCGTCACCGCATGTTGACCCTGCAGCGCGGCCGCCTGATTGGCGACGGGGAGGCTGGGGTATGAGTGCTACACGTAGCCCGAAGGTTTCCGAGCGCGTCGCGCCAAAGGCGGCCGACCCTCAGCCACAGAAGAAAAAACGCGACGAAGACGATGGCCCGGACTTCGGCACCCTGGTGCATGCCTGGATCGAAAGCCACCGTGCCAGCCTGGTAGACAGCCTGCGCCGCCTGGGCAAACAGCCGATTGGCAGCTTCTTCACCTGCCTGGTGATGGCCGTGGCCTTGAGCCTGCCGATGGGGTTGTCGCTGCTGCTCAATAATGTCGAGCGCCTTGGCGGCTCATGGCAGCGGGCGGCGCAGATTTCGCTGTACCTGAACCTGGATGCCAGCACCAAGGACGGCGAGTCCCTGCGCGACGAGATCAAAGAGCTTCCAGGTGTGGCCGAGGCTGAATACATCAGCCGCGATCAGGCCCTGGAAGAGTTCCAGCAACAGTCCGGCCTGGGTGAGGCGCTCAAGGAGCTGCCGCAAAACCCGCTGCCAGGCGTGGTGCTGGTCACCCCGAACGAAGTCGACAAGACGACCCTGGAAGCCCTGCGACAAAAACTCGCAGAGCTGCCGAAGGTGCAGCAGGCCCAACTTGATCTAGTCTGGGTAGAGCGGTTGGCGGCGATTCTCAAGCTGGGCGACCGGTTTGTGTTCGGCCTGACGGTGTTGCTGGTGTCTGCATTACTTTTGGTGATAGGCAATACCATTCGTCTTCATATTGAAAACCGCCGCACCGAGATAGAAGTGATTAAACTCGTCGGCGGCACGGACAGCTATGTGCGTCGTCCTTTTCTGTATATGGGCGCGCTTTATGGCTTCGGTGCCGGGATTTTGTCCTGGGGCGTACTGGCTTTTGGCCTGAACTGGCTGAACGACGCGGTGGTGGGGCTTGCCGGCCTGTACGGCAGCGATTTTGCCCTGGCCGGCGTACCGGCAGCCGATGGTCTGTCGTTGTTGCTTGGGGCAGTGCTCTTGGGGTATATCGGTGCGTGGATTGCGGTCGCAAGGCATTTACGTGAGCTGGCACCGAAGTAGTTAATGTCAGGGTAATGTGGTTTCGTTTGTATTGACCGTATCAGTGGTTTAGGGAACTTGTCCTACGGTTCCCGGTCAATTTTCGCAGTGCTGAACTGCACGAGTTATGTGAGTCGGAGGTTTTTTCGTATGACCACTTCTTTGCAACCTGCTTATGCTCTGGTCCCGGGTGCGAACCTGGAGGCCTATGTGCACACGGTCAACAGCATTCCATTGCTGACGCCCGAGCAGGAGCGTGAACTGGCCGAGAGTCTCTACTATGAGCAGGATTTGGGGGCGGCTCGGCAGATGGTGCTCGCCCACCTGCGTTTTGTCGTACATATCGCCCGTAGCTATTCCGGCTACGGCCTGGCCCAGGCTGACCTGATTCAGGAAGGCAACGTTGGCCTGATGAAAGCTGTAAAGCGCTTCAACCCGGAAATGGGTGTGCGCCTGGTGTCGTTTGCTGTGCACTGGATCAAGGCGGAAATTCACGAATTCATCCTGCGCAACTGGCGCATCGTGAAAGTCGCGACCACCAAGGCCCAGCGCAAACTGTTCTTCAACCTGCGCAGCCAGAAGAAGCGCCTGGCGTGGCTGAATAACGAAGAAGTGCATCGCGTGGCCGAAAGCCTTGGCGTTGAGCCACGTGAAGTGCGCGAGATGGAAAGTCGCCTGACCGGCCATGACATGGCCTTCGACCCGGCCGCTGAAGCGGACGACGACAGCGCCTTCCAATCGCCGGCCAACTACCTGGAAGACCACCGGTACGACCCGGCGCGTCAACTGGAAGACGCTGACTGGAGCGACAACTCCAACCACAACCTGCACGAAGCGCTGGAAGTGCTGGACGACCGCAGCCGTGACATTCTCTACCAGCGCTGGCTGGCAGAAGAAAAAGCCACGCTGCACGACCTGGCGCAGAAGTACAACGTGTCGGCCGAGCGGATTCGTCAGCTCGAGAAGAGTGCGATGAACAAGCTGAAACTGTCGATCGCCGCCTGACACAGGTAGCTAGGACAGCGCGATCGAAATGTGGGAGCGGGCTTGCTCGCGAAGGCGGTGGATCAGTCACCTGAGGTATTGACTGGCACACCGCTTTCGCGAGCAAGCCCGCTCCCACTTTTGTTTTGTGGGGTGTCAGTCAGCCCAGGGCGCCTTGCGCGAGTTGTTCAGCTCATTCAAATAGCTGTCGCCACCCAACTGACTCATCTGCTGCCGAATCCACGCCGCCCGTCGCGCCACATACGATGTTGGATGGCTGGCGCTCCACACCCGCGGGTTAGGCAACACCGCCGCCAGGTAGCTGGCCTGCTGGCGGGTCAGCGCCTTGGCACTCACCCCAAAGTGATGCCGCGCCGCCGCTTCTGCGCCGAACACGCCTTCATCCCATTCCACGCTGTTGAGGTACACCTCAAGAATTCGCTGCTTGGGCCAGAGAATCTCGATCAGCCCGGTAAACCAGGCTTCCAGGCCCTTGCGGAAATAGCTGCGGCCGGTCCACAAAAACAGGTTCTTCGACACCTGCTGGCTCAAGGTGCTGGCGCCGCGAATCGAGCCGCCGCGCTCGTTATGCAGCAATGCCGCCTGGATCGCGTCGAAATCAAAACCCCAATGCTGCGGGAAGCGCTGGTCTTCGCCCGCCATCACCGCCACTTTAAGCTCGTCGGAGATCTGATCCCACGGCACCCAGGTGCGCTGTACGTCAATCGGCTCGCCGTCGACCCAGGATTCGATTTTGCGCTCAACCATCAGCGCAGTTCCCGGTGGCGGCACGAAACGGAACAGCAGCACCAGCAGCACGCTGCCGATGGCAAACCACTTGAGGACTTTGAGAAAACGCTTGAAGAGGAGACGCAGCATAGAGATGGCTTGGCCGAACCCGTTGAGCGGGCCATTATACAGACCCTGCCCACTGAGTCTGATTGGAGTTCCTCATGTTGCGTGGCTTTCTGATGCTGGCTGCCTTTTTCGGTTTCACCGGCGTTGCCCTGGGCGCGTTTGCCGCCCACGGCCTGAAAAACCGCCTGAGCGCCGAGTACCTGGCGATTTTCCACACCGGCGTGACCTACCAACTGGTGCACACCCTGGCGCTGTTCGGCGTGGCATTGCTGGCGGTGCACATTCCCGGTCGACTGGTCACCTGGGCGGGCATCTCGTTCACCATCGGCATCCTGCTGTTCTCCGGCAGCCTGTATGTGCTGACCATGACCGGCATCAGCAAGCTCGGCATTATCACCCCGTTTGGTGGCCTGGCGTTCCTGCTGGGCTGGTTCTTCCTCGGTTTGGCGGCGTGGCGTCTACAGGCTGCCTGACCAAGGGGCTTGGGCCAGCAACGCCAATCACGCTAGAATGCTGGCCCCTAAAAACGATGGCGGCCCGTGGCATGCGCATTCAGTTGAACGGCGAATCCTTTGAACTGCCCGACGGTGAAACCGTTTCGGCCCTGCTGACCCGTCTGGATTTGACCGGGCGTCGCGTCGCAGTGGAGCTCAACCAGGATATCGTCCCGCGTAGCCAGCACGCCGAGACCGCGCTCACCGAAGGTGACCAGGTCGAAGTGGTCCATGCCATCGGCGGCGGCTAGCCGCCCGGCGCTCCAGAGCGCCAACCCGCATTCTGTAGAACCTCACCCCAACTCGAGGATTTCCCATGAGCAACGTTCGTAGCGACAAGCCTTTTGTCCTGGCCGGTCGTACCTACCAGTCCCGTTTGCTGGTCGGTACCGGCAAGTACCGCGACATGGAAGAAACCCGCCTGGCCATCGAAGCCTCGGGTGCCGAGATCGTTACTTTCGCCGTGCGCCGCACCAACCTCGGTCAGATCGAGGGCGAGCCGAACCTGCTCGAAGTGCTGTCGCCGGATCGCTACACCTTCTTGCCGAACACGGCTGGTTGCTACGATGCCATCGAAGCCGTGCGCACTTGCCGCCTGGCCCGTGAGCTGCTCGACGGCCACAACCTGGTGAAGCTGGAAGTGCTGGCCGACCAGAAAACCCTGTTCCCCAACGTGATCGAAACCCTCAAGGCCGCCGAAACCCTGGTCAAGGAAGGCTTCGACGTGATGGTCTACACCAGTGATGACCCGATCATCGCCCGCCAACTGGCCGAAATCGGCTGCATCGCCGTGATGCCGCTGGCCGGTCTGATCGGTTCCGGTTTGGGTATCTGCAATCCGTACAACCTGCAGATCATCCTCGAAGAAGCCAAGATCCCGGTACTGGTGGATGCGGGCGTGGGCACTGCCTCCGACGCTACCATCGCCATGGAACTGGGTTGCGATGCGGTGCTGATGAACTCGGCCATCGCCCATGCGCAGCAGCCGATCATGATGGCCGAGGCCATGCAACACGCAATCGTCGCCGGCCGCCTGGCGTACCTCGCCGGGCGCATGCCGAAAAAACTTTACGCCAGCGCCTCCTCGCCGCTGGATGGTCTGATCAAGTAAGAGCCATTGATGACTGAATCAAACGAAACGCCGAACACCCTGGAAGAAGGCGACGAGTCCAAGCACCGCCGCATCAAGAGTTTTGTGATGCGCGCCGGTCGCATGACCGAAGGCCAG
The DNA here is from genome assembly GCF_052682255.1 of Pseudomonas sp. 32A. Classification (NCBI taxonomy): domain Bacteria; kingdom Pseudomonadati; phylum Pseudomonadota; class Gammaproteobacteria; order Pseudomonadales; family Pseudomonadaceae; genus Pseudomonas; species Pseudomonas sp. 32A. The sequence goes on from NZ_JBQYLY010000001.1 coordinate 3,310,408, forward strand.
CAAAAAGGCCTGGAGCAGGGCACGCCGCTGTTCGTCCTGCCGCTGGTGGACGCACCGGTGGATTACGACCAGGTGTTCGGCCGCTCGGCGCCACGTTCCCTGGAAATCGGCTTCGGCATGGGCCATTCCCTGCTGGAAATGGCTGCAGCTTCGCCGGAGCAGGATTTTATCGGGGTTGAAGTCCACCGTCCGGGTGTTGGCGCGCTGCTGAACGGCGTGCTGACTCAGGGCCTGACCAACCTGCGGGTCTACGACTGCGACGCGATCGAAGTGCTCAACCGCTGCATCGCCGACAACAGCCTCGACCGCCTGATGCTGTTCTTCCCGGACCCATGGCACAAGAGCCGTCACCACAAGCGCCGCATCGTCCAGGCTTCCTTCGCGGAACTGGTGCGCAGCAAGCTGAAAGTGGGCGGCATCCTGCACATGGCCACCGACTGGGAGCCGTATGCCGAATACATGCTGGAAGTGATGAACGTCGCCCCTGGCTACCGCAACCTGGCGGAAGACGGCAAATGCGTCCCGCGCCCGGCTGAACGGCCGATCACCAAGTTCGAACGTCGCGGCGAGCGACTAGGGCATGGGGTTTGGGATTTGAAGTTCGAGAAGCTGGCGTAATTAGCTCGAAAGCTGAAATGCAAACAACTGTGGGAGCTGGCTTGCCTGCGATAGCATCACCTCGGTATCACTGATACACCGAGGTGTCTGCATCGCAGGCAAGCCAGCTCCCACATTTTGTTTTGTGCCGCGCTTAAGGTCAGCGGCGATCCGCCACCACCCCGATCAGCACCAGCACCACCAACAACACCGGTGCCAGGCTGTAGTTGTTGAACTGGCTCAGCCCGCGAACGATCCACGGTGTGGCATAGATCAGTGCCGCGCCGCTGCCGATCATGCACACCAGCGCCATCAGCGGCACGCGTAGCGCGCCCGCGATGCTGCCCAGTCGTGCTTCGACCCAGCCCTTGATGTCGGCGCCAAACAGCACCAGCAGGCAGCCTACTAACGCCAGGGAGATTTCCGACAGGTTGCTACGGCTCCAGCGGGATACGGTGGCGAGCAGGTCGAGTACCAGATCCATTCGATTTCCTTAAGAGCAATCAGCTCAAAAACTTCTGCAGCAGGTCATTGAGAAAGAGTTGCCCGCGGTCGGTGGCCGCCAGGCGTGACGGTTCGACCTGCATTAAGCCACTTTGTTCTGCTTCGCGACGGGCCTCATCGAGACTCGCCAGCTCAAGGCCGGTGCGCTCGGCATAAAGCCTGGCTTCGACGCCGTCGGTGAGGCGCAGGGCGTTCATCAGGAACTCGAACGGTAACTCTTCGTTGGTCAGTTCTTTCGCGCCGGCCTGGTAGTTTTTCGCCGGGTTGAGGTAGTCCTTCGGTGCCCGGGTTTTCCAGGTGCGCACGATGCGCCCATCCGGATGGCTGAGCTTGCCGTGGGCACCGGCGCCGATGCCGATAAAGTCACCAAAGCTCCAGTAGTTCAGGTTATGCCGCGCCGGCCGGCCCGGTTGGGCGTAGGCCGAGACTTCGTACTGGGCGTAACCGTGTTCGGCGAGCAGCGCCTGGCCGGCTTCCTGAATGTCCCACAGGGTGTCGTCTTCCGGCAGCACGGGCGGCTGGTTCCAGAACACGGTGTTGGGTTCCAGGGTCAGTTGATACCAGGACAGATGCGTGGGCTTGAGGGCAATGGCCTGGCGCAGGTCGCCCAGGGCGTCGTCCAGGGACTGATCGGGCAAACCGTGCATCAAGTCCAGGTTGAAGTTGTCGAACCCGGCCTGGCGCGCCATGCCGGCGGCACGCACGGCTTCGTCACCGTTGTGGATGCGGCCCAGGGCTTCGAGTTTTTCCTGCTGGAAACTCTGGATGCCAATCGACAGCCGATTGATCCCCAGCTTGCGGTACGCCACGAACTTCTCTTGCTCGAAGGTACCGGGGTTGGCCTCCAGGGTGATCTCGATGTCGCTGGCAAACGGGATGCGCGCTTCCACGCCCTTGAGCAACCGGCCCAGGGCAGTGGCGCTGAACAGGCTCGGGGTGCCGCCGCCGAAAAAGATCGAACTCAGCTCACGGCCATACACCGCGTGCAGGTCCTGATCGAGGTCGGCCAGCAATGCGTCGACGTACTCTTCCTCTGGCAGCACCTTGCTGGCGGTGTGGGAGTTGAAGTCGCAGTAAGGGCATTTGCGCACGCACCACGGGATGTGGATGTACAGCGCCAGGGGCGGCAGGTGAGGCAAGGCCGCCCGAGGTGTTTGCGCGCCACCGAGGATCAGTGGCTGCGCGGAGGTGTTCTGGGTCATTTCAGGCCCAGACGCTGGCGCAGCAAATCCATTGCGCGGGCGCGGTGGCTGATCTGGTTCTTGTCGGCCGGGCTCAGTTCGGCGCTGGAGACATTGCGCTCCGGCACCCAGAACAGCGGGTCGTAGCCAAAACCGTGCTCGCCGCTGGCCGCGTGCAGGATGCGCCCGTGCCACAGGCCTTCACAGAGGATCGGCAATGGATCATCGGCGTGACGCACCAGGGCCAGCACGCAGACGAACTGTGCGCCGCGCATCGCGTCGGGCACGTCCTTGAGGGCGTCGAGCAGCTTGGCGTTGTTGGCCGCGTCGCCTTTGCCGTCGGCGTAACGCGCCGAGTAGATGCCCGGGGCACCACCGAGGAAGTCCACGGCCAAGCCCGAATCGTCGGCCAGAGCCGGCAGGCCGGAAATGCGCGCGGCATTGCGGGCCTTGAGGATGGCATTCTCGACGAACGACAGGCCAGTCTCTTCCGGCTCTACCTGGCTGAACTCGCCAATCGAGCGCAATTGCACCGAGTCGCCGAGCATGGCCTGGAGTTCTTTGAGCTTGCCGGCGTTATGGCTGGCGAGTACGAGTTGTGTGAGGTTCATCATTCGGCCGGAAACAGTTCCTGGTTGAAACTGAAACCGTGGGCTTTGCCACCGGTTTCAACGTTGATGGTGAAAATCTTGGTTTCCTGCTGCGGCACCGGGTACTGGGCGACGTAAAGCGTAGAACCATTCTGGATGATTTTCTTGAACGTCAACATCTCGCTCTTGCCGCTCAGGTCTTTGATCGTGCCGGTGACGGTGGCGTCTATCGATTCGACGCCCTTGTTCACGAACACATTGATCATGCCCAGCTCTTTGCTGCGTACGATCCCGGCTTCCTGGGCCATTTCCGGTGTCAGGAAACTGGTGGTCAGGGTGTTGTAGTGCACCGTGATATCGCCGAATTCTTTCTGGCGATTACCATCGATAACATCCGCCGCCATAGCGCTGACGCTCAGGCACGCGGTGAGTAAAAAAGTAGCCAAACGACTCATGTTCGTCCTCCTTGAAAATGGTTAGACGGCAACCTGGTGGTCCGTCAGGCCCGGGCTGCTGACCCGGTAGATCCCGATCTCACCCAGCAGGTTGGGCCATAGCTTACTCGCCCAGCCGTGACGGTGCTGTTGATCGACCGCAAGACGGTTGATGACTTTGGCTTCGCGCTCGCTGCACAGCGCTTCGAAGTCTTCGAAGGTGCAGAAGTGGATGTTGGGCGTGTTGTACCAGGTGTAGGGCAGGAAATCCGACACCGGCATGCGGCCCTTGGTGGCCAGGTACCAGCGGCAGCGCCAGTGGCCGAAATTGGGGAAGGTGATAATGCACTGGCGGCCGACCCGCAACATTTCGTCGAGGATCCGGTCCGGGTAGTGCACGGCTTGCAGTGCCTGGGTCATGACCACGATGTCGAAGCTGTTGCTGGCAAAGTTGCCGAGGCCCTTGTCCAGGTCCTGCTCGATTACGTTGATGCCCTTGGCCACGCACTGGGCGATGTTGTCCGGGTCGTTTTCCAGGCCATAGCCGGTGACTTGCTTGTTGTCGCGCAGCCAGCTCAGCAGTTCGCCATCGCCGCAACCGAGGTCGAGCACGCGGCTGCCGGCGGGGATCCAGTCTTGGATGATTTCCAGGTCGGCTCTCATGGCGTTCTCCCAAAGCGTAAGCAATTCATATAAGCGCTATTCGGTTCATGTAATTGCTAAAGGCCTGCAAGTAACGCGGGATCGGGATCAGAAAGGCGTCGTGGCCTTGCGGTGCGTCGATCTCCAGGTAGCAGACGTCTTTCTTCGCGGCCATCAGCGCATCCACTAGTTCCCGCGAGCGGGCCGGGGAGAAGCGCCAGTCGGTGGTGAACGACATCACGCAGAACTTGGCGGTGGCCGCCTCGAAGGTGCGCGCCAGGTCGTCGTCGAAGTTCGCCGCCGGGTCGAAGTAGTCCAGGGCCTTGGTCATCAGCAGGTAGGTGTTGGCGTCGAAACGCCCGGAAAACTCCTCGCCTTGATAACGCAGGTAGCTCTCGACCTGGAACTCGACGCTGTGGAAGTCGTAGTTGAGCTTCTCGCTCTTGAGGCCACGGCCGAATTTCTCGCCCATGGAGTCATCCGAAAGGTAAGTGATGTGCCCGACCATGCGCGCGAGCATCAGCCCGCGCTTGGGGATCACGCCGGCTTCCTGGAACGAACCGCCGTGGAACTCCGGGTCGGTGAGGATCGCCTGGCGCGCCACTTCGTTGAAGGCGATGTTCTGCGCCGACAGCTTGGGGGCCGAGGCGATGGCCAGGCAATGGCGCACGCGGTCCGGGTAGGTGATGGTCCATTGCAGGGCCTGCATGCCGCCCAGGCTGCCGCCGATCACGGCGGCCCATTGGGCGATGCCCAGTACGTCGGCCAGGCGCGCCTGGCTGTGCACCCAGTCTTCCACGGTCAGTACCGGGAAATCAGCGCCAAACGGTTTTCCGGTTTCCGGGTTGAGGCTGCTGGGGCCAGTGGAACCGTTGCAGCCGCCGAGGTTGTTCAGGCTGACCACGAAGAACTTGTTGGTGTCGATCGGTTTGCCCGGGCCGATGCAGCTGTCCCACCAGCCGGGCTTGCGCTCGTCCATGCTGTGGAACCCAGCAGCGTGGTGATGGCCGGACAAGGCGTGGCAGATCAGCACGGCATTGCTGCCCGTGGCGTTCAGTTGGCCGTAGGTTTCATAGATCAGGTCGTAGGCGGGCAGCGAACGGCCGCAGGCCAGGGCCAGCGGTTCGCTGAAGTGCGCCACTTGGGGCACGACCAGTCCAACAGAATCGGGGGGGAAGGCAGCTGGCATCGACCCTGCTCTCGTTTAAATGAGGCGTAAGTCTAAAGACCGCTGCACCCAGCGGCAAGCAAAGGCCGGCTGCTGGTGTTTTTAAGGCTTTTGTGGCGAGGGAGCTTGCTCCCGCTGGAGCGCGAAGCGGTCCCAGTCCGGCTGCCGCGATTTTGCAGATGCAACGCGGTCGGCCTTTTTGGGACTGCTGCGCAGCCCAGCGGGAGCAAGCTCCCTCGCCACATTGTCGTCAGATCAGACCGAACAGTTCTTTGGGCATGAACGCGTAGAAAGCCAGGCGCGGAATCACCCAGCTTTGCAGCAGCTGAATCGCGATAAACGCGAAGATCGGCGAGATATCCAGGCCACCCAGGTTCGGTATCAGGCGACGGAACGGTGCCAGCACCGGTTCAGTGATCTGCCCCACCAACTCTGCGCCAGGGCTGCGGCTACCGGGAGCGACCCACGAGAGGATCACGCTGATGATCATCGACCAGAAAATGATCTTCAAAAACAGCGAGAAAATCCCGATCAAGGCCCACGGCAGCAACAGCAGCGTGGTGGCCTGGTAGCCGTTGAGCAACAGGATGACCGCGAACAGCAGGATCTGCAGCAGCAGCGCCAGCACCAGCGAGGACATGTCCAGGCCGAACATGCTCGGGATCACCCGGCGCAGTGGCTTGAGCAGCGGTTGCGTGGCCTTCACCACGAACTGGCACAGCGGGTTGTAGAAGTTCGCCCGCACCAGTTGCAGGATAAAACGCATCAGCACAATCAGCAGGTACAGGCTGCCCAGGGTCTGGATGATGAAAATGGCAGCGTCATTGATTCCGAGCATGTTTGATTCCTATGTGGGGGACGACTATTTGCCCAGCTGCTCGGCCATTTCGGCCGAACGATGTGCTGCGGCACCCAGTGCTTTTTCCACCAGGGCTTCAAAGCCCCCGGCCTGGAACGATTCGATTGCCGCTTGGGTAGTACCGCCCGGCGAGGTTACGCGACGGCGCAGTTCGGCGGCGTCGACATCACTGGACACGGCCATCTGCGCGGCACCCAGTGCGGTTTGCTCGGCCAATTGCTCGGCGACTTCCTGTGGCAGGCCGAGTTTCACGCCAGCGGCGGTCATGGCCTCGATCAGCAGGAAGAAATACGCCGGGCCACTGCCGGACACGGCGGTGACAGCGTCCAGTTGCTGCTCGTGTTCCAGCCACACGGCGATACCCACGGCGGACAGCAGCTCTTGTGCCTGATCACGCTGTTGGGCAGTGACTTCGGAGGTGGCGTACAAGCCGCTCACGCCCTTGCGCAGCAGCGCCGGGGTGTTGGGCATGCAACGCACAATCGGCTGGGCGCCGAGCCAGTGGGTCATGCTGGCGCAAGTGATGCCGGCGGCGATGGACACTACCAGTTGATGGGGCTTGAGGCTGGGGCGCAGGCTTTCGCACACGGCTTTCATGGCTTGTGGCTTGACCGCCAGCACCACCACGTCCACGCCTTCAATCGCTTCTGCGTTGTCGGCGAAGGTGTCGATGCCGTGCTCGGCGCTGACGCGGGAGCGCGTGTCGGCGCCCGGGTCGCTGGCGCGAATCTGTTGTGCTTCCAGGCCCTTGGCCCGCAGGCCGCCGATCAGGCTGGCCGCCATGTTACCGGCGCCGATAAAGGCAATACGCGTGTTGCTCATGACAGGTCCTTACTCAGATGGATGTCAGCCATTTCACGGCTGGCCGTAGTCGCGGGCACCAAACAGCGCGGTACCGATCCGCACCCAGGTGGCCCCTTGGGCGATGGCCGACTCAAGGTCATGGCTCATGCCCATGGAAAGTGTGTCGAGCCCCAGGTTCAGGCTCGCTTGCAGGTCGCGTACGGTCGCGAAGGCTGCGTCCTGTTCTGCGCGGTCGTCGGTTGGCTCGGGGATCGCCATCAAACCGCGCAGCTTCAGGCGCGGCAGGGCGCTGATGGCTTCGGCCAGGGCGGGCAGGTCGGCGGGTGTACAGCCGGACTTGCTGGCTTCGCCACTGACGTTGACCTGAATGCAGATATTCAGCGGCGGCAGGTCAGCCGGGCGTTGCTCGGACAGGCGTTGTGCGATTTTCAGGCGGTCCACGGAATGCACCCAAGCGAAGTTCTCGGCGATCGCGCGAGTCTTGTTCGATTGAATGGGGCCGATGAAGTGCCAACTCAAGGGCAGGTCGGTTAATTCGGCCTGTTTGCCCAGGGCTTCCTGCAGATAGTTCTCGCCAAATTCACGCATCCCGGCGGCATAGGCCTCGCGTATGGCCTGTGCGGGTTTGGTCTTGCTCACGGCCAACAGGTGCACGCTGTCTGCGTCGCGTTGCGAGGCTTGGGCCGCGGCTCGGATCCGCTCGGAAACCAGGCTGATGTTGTCTGCTATGGTCGACATTCAAGTTGCGCCCGTGGATATGGAGTCCGCGGCATTCTACTGGAAATGGAAAGCCCTATGGATATCACTGAACTGCTGGCTGCCGGCTTACGCCGGCGGGCCTCGGACCTGCATCTGTCGGCCGGGTTGGCGCCGATGCTGCGAGTTGATGGCGAGGTCTGGCCCCTCGATTGGCCGGTGCTGCTCCCTACGCAGGTGGCGGAGTTACTCAGCCCTTTGCTGAACAATCATCAGCAAAAGGATTTCGAAACATCTCTTGAAACGGATTTTGCCTTCGAGTTGCCCGAGGTGGCGCGGTTTCGGGTAAATGTGTTCCAGCAGCACCGGGGCATGGGCGCGGTGTTTCGCACCATCCCCTCGACGGTGCAGAGCCTGGAAAGCCTGGGGTTGGGCGAGGTGTTCCGGCGCATCGCGGACCTGCCCCGAGGGCTGGTACTGGTCACCGGGCCGACCGGTTCCGGCAAGTCCACCACCCTGGCGGCAATGATCGATTACCTCAACACCCATCGTCGCCAGCACATCCTCACCCTTGAAGACCCTATCGAATTTATCCATCAACCGAAAAGCGCCCTGATCAACCAGCGGCAGGTGCATCGCGACACCCACAGCTTCTCGACCGCCCTGCGTTCGGCATTGCGGGAGGACCCGGATGTGATCCTGGTGGGCGAATTGCGGGACCTGGAAACCATTCGGCTCGCACTGACGGCGGCGGAAACCGGGCACCTGGTGTTCGGCACATTGCACACCACGTCGGCGGCTAAAACCGTGGATCGAGTGGTGGATGTGTTTCCGGAAGGGGAAAAGGCCATGGTCCGCTCGATGCTCTCGGAGTCATTGCAGGCGGTGGTGTCCCAGGTGCTGGTGAAGAAAGTCGGCGGCGGGCGGGTGGCGGCTCACGAAATCATGCTCGGCACGCCGGCGATTCGTAACTTGATCCGCGAGGACAAGGTGGCGCAGATGTATTCGGCGATCCAGACGGGTGGGGCGCTGGGGATGACGACGCTGGACATGAGTTTGAAGGCGTTGGTCAGCCTGGGGCTGATCAGCCGGGAGCATGCGCGGGAGAAGGCGAGGGTGCCCGGGGATATTTAAGATCATGATCGTTCCCACGCTCTGCGTGGGAACGCAGCCCGTGACGCTCTGCGTCACAAGAGCGGACGCGGAGCGTCCAGTGAAGCATTCCCACGCAGAGCGTGGGAACGATCAATCAGCGCTGCACAATCCGCAGATTGTTCTGCTCTTTAGGCAGGACACGCTTGGCAATCACGTAGTTCTTGTCCCAGAACGGCTTCTTCAGGGTATCGATGCTAACGGACTTGCCACGACGCGGTGCGTGGATAAAGCGGTCGTTGCCCAGGTAAATGGCAACGTGGTTCACCTGGCGGCTCTTCAGTTTGAAGAACAGCAGGTCGCCCGGTTTCAAGTCCTTGCGCTCAACCTTTTGCCCGTGGCCGGCGGCCATGGCGTTGGAAGTGCGCGGCAAATCCACGGCTTTTACGTCGTTAAACGCATATTTCACCAAACCACTGCAGTCGAACCCTTTACTTGGGCTGCTGCCGCCCCAACGATAAGGAGTACCGAGCACGTTGACGGCGCGGCTGAGGACGTTGCTGCTTTGCTTGGTGTTGACGGCCATCAACCCTGGAACTGCCTTGCCGTTGGCCTTGCTCAGTTGAGTCGGGCGCTTCACGGTCAGCTTTACCGATTTGGCGGAGCTGGTAGTGGCGTGAACTTTAGGGGTGAAACCATTAACGTTTGGAAGTCGTTGCTCACGATTGGTGGCGTGGGCGGCCAGTGGCATTAATAGGCAAATGGTTAGCCATGTCTTGAAAAATGGTCGCATTAGGCGTGGCTCTTTTTGGTTTGCGCGCAACTTTATAACAGGTTTTAGTGTCGTTCTAAGGCCGTTTGTCGACTGAACCCTGGGGTCAAATTCAGGAAAAACGCGACGAATTGTCGCTATTGTCCGACTCAGGTCAGGTGGCATAAGGCTTTGCGGGAGGGAAGATACCATTTGCCGTGCGTCGGGCGCCCGTAAAAAAGTCACAAAGAAAATGAAAAAATTTATCTATCGAGGCGAAAGAGGTACTCCATGAACACCTATCGACAGGATGTTTCGCAGCAAGACACCCACAGCAAGGTGATCGGTTACCTGCTCTGGATTTTCGGTTTTACCGGTGCTCACCGCTTTTATTACGGCAAGCCGGTGACCGGGACGATCTGGTTTTTCACCTTCGGTTTGTTCGGGATTGGCTGGCTGATCGACTTGTTCCTGATTCCGGCAATGGACCGGGAAGCGGACCTGCGATTTACGGCCGGGCCGATTGAATACAACGTGGCCTGGATTCTGTTGGCGTTCCTGGGTGTGTTCGGGTTGCACCGCATGTATCAGGGCAAATGGATCAGCGGGATCGTTTACTTGCTGACCGGCGGGTTATTCCTGATCGGCGTGCTGTATGACTTCTGGACGCTGAATACACAGGTTTCGATCCGTAATGCCGAGCGCAGCGGCGGTCGATAAGATTTGTGGAGATCCAAATGTGGGAGCGGGCTTGCTCGCGAATGCGATGTGTCAGTCGACATCTCTATTGACTGACCCACCGCTTTCGCGAGCAAGCCCGCTCCCACATTGACTGTGCCCACTCTGGATCGGATTTAAGCCTGGTAGCTGATCCGCCCATCCACCAGGGTGTACCGCACAGTCGCCGGCAGGCTATGACCAATGAACGGGCAGTTCTCGCCCTTGGACAGCCAGTGTTCCCCGGCAATCGTGGAACTGGCCGGATCAAACAGCACCAGGTCCGCCGCCGAACCCACCGCCAACTTGCCCGCCGGCAGGCGCAGCGCCTCGGCAGGGCCCGCACTGAGGCGTGCCAGCAGCGTCGGCAGGTCCAGCAAGCCATCCTCCACCAATGTCATTGCCAGCGGCAGCAACAGCTCGACGCTGCTGATACCCGGTTCCGTCGCACCGAACGGCGCCAGCTTGGCGTCCCGCTCGTGGGGTTGGTGATGGCTGGAAATCGCCGAAACCACCCCGGACTTCACCGCTGCCCGCAAACCGTCACGGTCAGCGCGGGTACGCAGGGGCGGCTGCACGTGATACAGGCTGGAGAAGTCGATCAGCGCCTCGTCCGTCAAAATCAGCTGATACAACGCCACATCCGCTGTCACCGGCAAACCGCGAGCCTGGGCCTGAGCAATCAGGGCCACGCCCCGAGCGCTGGTCAGTTGGCTGAAGTGCGCGCGTACGCCGCTTTGCTCCACCAGCAGCAGGTCCCGGGCCAGGGCCACGGTCTCGGCGGTTTCCGGGATGCCCGGCAGGCCAAGGAAGCTCGCGGTGGCGCCTTCGTGGGCCAGGCCACCTTCGGCCAGGTCGCGGTCCTGGGAGTGGAAAATCACGGTCAGGTCGAAGGTCGCTGCATATTCCAGGGCGCGGCACAGGGTGCGGGTGCTGCGAAAGCTCTCCAGACCGTTGCCGAAGGCCACGCAGCCGGCGTCGCGCAAGGCGATCAGCTCGGCCAACTGTTCGCCGTCCAGGCCTTTGCTCAGGGCGCCGATGGGGAACACTTTGCAGTTGCCGGCTTCGCGGGCGCGGTCGAGGATCAGCTCGGTCACGGCCGAGGTGTCCAGCACCGGCTTGGTGTGGGGCGGGCAGCACAGGCTGGTGACGCCGCCGGCTGCGGCGGCGCGGGTTTCGCTGGCGATGCTGCCTTTGCGGCTGTAACCCGGTTCGCGCAGGGCGACGTTCAGGTCCACCAGCCCGGGCGCGGCGATCAGGCCTTTGGCGTCGATGGTTTCACTGGCGCTGAAGCCTGCGGGTGCGGCGCCGATGGCAATGATCTTGCCGGCTTCCAGGTGCAGATCGGTGACTTGATCCAGGCCGCTGGCCGGATCGATGACTCGGGCGCCGAGAATGCTGAGCTTCACTGGGCGTTCTCCTGCTCGAATTGACGTTGTGCGGTTTGCCCGCTCATGGCCATGGACAACACGGCCATGCGGACGGCGATGCCGTAGGTCACCTGGTTGAGAATCACCGACTGCGCGCCGTCGGCCACTGCCGACTCAATCTCCACGCCACGGTTGATCGGCCCCGGGTGCATCACGATGGCATCCGGCTTGGCGCCGGCCAGGCGCGCGGTGGTCAGGCCGAACAGGCGATAGAACTCGCCTTCGCTCGGCAACAGGCCGCCCGCCATGCGCTCGCGCTGCAGGCGCAGCATGATCACCACGTCCACATCCTTCAGGCCTTCGGCCATGTCGGTGTAGACCTTCACGCCGTACTGCTCGATGCCGATCGGCAGCAGGGTTTTGGGGGCGATCACGCGGATGTCCGGGCAACCCAGGGCCTTCAGGGCCAGCATATTCGAGCGCGCTACCCGCGAGTGCAGGATGTCGCCAACGATGGCCACCGAGAGGTTTTCGAAGCTGCCCTTGTGCCGGCGGATCGTCAGCATGTCGAGCATGCCCTGGGTCGGGTGGGCGTGACGGCCGTCGCCGCCGTTGATGATCGCCACGTTCGGGCACACGTGTTCGGCGATGAAGTGCGCAGCGCCGGAGTCGCCGTGGCGCACCACGAACATATCGGCGGCCATGGCTTCCAGGTTGCGCAGGGTGTCGAGCAGGGTTTCGCCCTTGCTCGCCGACGAGGTCGACACGTTCAGCGTGATCACGTCAGCCGACAGGCGCTGGGCCGCCAGCTCAAAGGTGGTACGGGTGCGGGTCGAGTTCTCGAAGAACACGTTGCAGATGGTCTTGCCGCGCAACAGCGGGACTTTTTTCACTGCCCGGCCGCCGACTTCGAGGAACGAGTCGGCCGTGTCGAGGATTTCGGTGAGCAGTTCGCGGGGCAAGCCGTCGAGGGACAGGAAGTGTTGCAGCTGGCCCTGAGCATTGAGCTGCAGCGGGCGCTTGGCATCTAGAGGCGTCATCGCGGGGACTCTTTACAAGGCGGTTTAAAGGGCAAGGTCTTGCAGTTCGAGTTCGAGCGGCGTGGGACCGGACAATTTTACCCGCTGGTGGGCTTCCAGGGACAGGGTGGCGCCGACCACGTCCGGGCTGATCGGCAATTCGCCGGCATCCAGGTCCAGCAGGCAGACCAGCGTCACGCTGGCCGGGCGGCCATAGTCGAACAGTTCGTTCAGGGCGGCGCGGATGGTACGACCGCTCATCAGGACGTCATCGATCAGCACCAGGTGCTGGCCTTCGATCTCGAACGGCAGGGCCGAAGGGCGCACTTGCGGGTGCAGGCCGTTCTGGCTGAAGTCGTCGCGGTAAAAGGACACATCGAGGGTGCCGAGGGGCGAGTCGCTGCCCAGTTCTTCCAGGAGCGCCTGGGCCACCCATACGCCACCGGTACGAATGCCGATAAAACGCGGCTCGCTGATGACGCGGTGTTCCAAGTGCGCCTTGAGGCGGATCGCCATCTGGCTGATCAGGTCGGCGGGATTGGGCAGGCTCATGGTGGCTCCTTCAAGGCCTTGCGCAGGCAAGGTCCGGGCTCAAACGTAAAAGACACTGTAGGAGCGAGCTTGCTCGCGAAGAACTCACAGGCACCGCGTGCGTCACTGGACGCGCGCGTAATCGTTGACGTTTTTCGCGAGCAAGCTCGCTCCTACAAAAAGCAATGCGGCAATTCAGGATTCAAATAAAGCGGTGTTTTCATCCAGCCAGCCCTGCAACAGCAGGGCCGCAGCGATGGCATCCACCGGGTTGTCGCGGTAGCTGCCTTTCTGCCCGCCACGGTCGCGGCGCTCGCCCTTGGCTTCAAAGGTGGTCAGGCGTTCATCGTGGGTATAGAAGGGCAGGTTGTAGCGGCCATTCAGGCGGCGGGCGAACTTTTCGGCCCGCAGGCACATCTCGCTCGGGGTGCCGTCCATGTTCAAGGGCAGGCCGACCACGACGGCGTCGGGCTTCCACTCCTTGATCAGGGCTTCGACCTGGTTCCAGTCCGGCACGCCGTTCTGGGCTTTCAAGGTGCACAGCTCGCGGGCCTGGCCGGTAATAACCTGGCCGACGGCAACGCCGATCTGTTTGGTGCCGTAATCAAAACCGAGGATCAGACGCAAGGTCATCAGGCGTGCCCCGCCTGGCTGGTCAGCAGGCTGAGGTTGACCCGCAGCTTGGCGGCCGCCGCTTCCAGGCGCAGTTCGCTGGGGGTGTTGAACAGGATGTCGGCATCGAACGGGCAGGTCAGCCAGGCATTGCTCGCCAGCTCCGCCTCCAGTTGCCCGGCTTCCCAACCGGCGTAGCCCAGGGTGATCACGCTTTGATCAGGCCCGATGCCATCGGCGATGGCGAACAACACATCCTGGGAAGTGGAAAGCGACAGCCCTTCAAGGTCCACAGTCGCCTGGAATTTCGGCCCGGTGGGGTGCAGCACAAAACCCCGGTCAGTCTGCACCGGCCCGCCGATGTAGATCGGTACGTGCTGGCAGTTGGCTGGCGGGTCGATGTCCGGTCGCAGTTGCTCGAGGATATCGGCCAGGTTCAGGTCTTGCGGGCGGTTGACCACCAACCCCATCGCACCATTGGCGGTGTGCTCGACGATGTAGGTCAAGGTCTGCGCAAAGTTCGGGTCGGCCATATGGGGCATGGCGATCAGGAATTGGTGCTTGAGGTAGGTCGGGCTGACATTTTTCATGTCCGCTAGTGTGGCGTTGGAGGGGCGAACTGACAAGCTGAGGATGCGCAGGAATTGGTTTGGCGTGTTGATTCTCTGTAGGAGCGAGCTTGCTCGCGAAAAACCTGAGAGCGCCGGGTTAAGCCAGAAAGCCCGCGTTATCGTTTACGACCTTCGCGAGCAAGCTCGCTCCTACACAGAGCAGGGTTAGTTACTGGACAGCCGATCACCTTTGGCAAAGCGCCAGGTGCGTATGATTTCCAGGCGGTCGATGTCGTTCAAGTCCCCGGTAAACGGCGCAAAAGGCGCCGCCAGGCGCACGATGCGTTGCGCCGCCTGGTCCAGCAGCGGTTGGCCGGAGGACTCCAGTACCTGCACTTCGTACAAGGTGCCGTCGCGGTTGATCGACACCAGCAGTCGCAAATTGCCGTAGATCTGCTGGCGGCGGGCTTCGTCCGGGTAGTTCAGGTTGCCGATGCGCTCGACCTTCTTGCGCCATTCGTCCTTATACCAGGCGCCTTTGTCGCGCATGGTGGAGGCAGCATTCAGGCGGTAGATCCGCGGGCGCTTGGCGTACAGCTGTTGTTCATGGGCCAGTTCGGCTTCCAGGCTGGAGATTTCACTGGAGAGTTGCGAGCTGTCAAACGTCGGGGCCGGCGGGGCAGGCGTGGGTTCGGTCTTGGCCTTTTCACGCTGGGTCGGGGCTTTTTGCGGTTTGGACGCGACGGTGGTGACGGCGGCCTTGGGTGCAGCCTGTTTCACCTCCGGCTTGGGCGCTGGCGGTGGCGTGACCTTATTGACCTTGTTGTCCTGGAACGGCGCCACTTCGGTGGTCTTGGGCACGGCCTTCTTGTCGAGGGTGCCGCTGCCTTGCTGGTTGTCCTGGGCGAGAAAATCAGCCTTCTCGGGCTTCTTTTCGCTTTTGAAGGTGGCGAGGGTGATTTCCAGGGTCTTGGTGATCTGCTTGGGCTCGGCAAAGGTGAAGCCCAGGCCGAGGATCAACGCCAGGTGAATCAACGCCGCGAGAAACAGGGTAAATCCGAGCCGATCAGCCGGGCGCACGCCGCTGTGGGAGAGTTCGGGGGGCAGATCGGGCGGGAGCGTCATGACAAGAAAACCAACATCGCGCATTTCACAGGTGGCGCATGATAACGCAATGTTGGTTTGTGTCCGGCTGTTCTATGTCACTTGGCTTGTAGCTTGGAGGCAATGGCTGCCATCAGCATTTCGCCGATGTTCGTGCCAAATGCATTGTCGATCTCGCGAATACAGGTCGGACTGGTGACGTTGATCTCGGTGAGGTTCTCGCCAATTACGTCCAGTCCTACAAATAGCAGGCCCTTTTCACGCAGGGTTGGGCCGACTTGGGCGGCAATCCAGCGATCCTTGTCCGTCAGCGGGCGGGCTTCACCCCGGCCACCGGCTGCCAGGTTGCCACGGGTCTCGCCGGCTGCCGGAATGCGCGCCAGGCAATAAGGCACCGGCTCGCCATCGATCATCAGGATGCGCTTGTCGCCGTCCTTGATTGCCGGAATGTAGGCCTGGCCCATGATCTGCTGGGTGCCCAGCGCGGTCAGGGTTTCCAGGATCACCGACAGGTTCGGGTCGCCCGCGCGGTGGCGGAAGATCGACGTGCCGCCCATGCCGTCCAGCGGCTTGAGGATCACATCACCATGCTTGGCGGCGAATTCACGCAGCACATCGGCGCGGCGGCTGACCACGGTGGGCGGTGTGCACTGTGGGAACAGCGTGGCGAACAGCTTTTCATTGCAGTCGCGCAGGCTCTGGGGCTTGTTGACGATCAGCACGCCCGCGCGTTCGGCCTGCTCCAGCAGGTAGGTGGAGTAGACGAACTCCATGTCGAACGGCGGATCCTTGCGCATCAGGATCACGTCAAGGTCGCTCAGGGGGCTGTCGATTTCGTCTTGCAGCTCGAACCACTTCTCAGGGTTGGCAAATACCTGCAGCGGGCGCATCCGCGCCCGCGCTTCACCGTCGCCCTGGTAAAGGTCCGGCTGCTCCATATAGAACAGGCTCCAGCCGCGGGCCTGGGCGGCCAGCAGCATGGCCAGCGAGCTGTCCTTTTTATAGGAGATGCTGGCGATAGGGTCCATGACAATGCCGACGCGAACGCTCATGGGGGATTTCCTCTAGCAAATAAGGGCGCATAAAAGTGGCGTCAGAGTGGCGCTGCGGCTGTTGTGGGTCAAGGAAAAACCACCGCGCGGGTCGGCCGATAGATTGCGTTCTGAGACTGTGCTAAAAAGGCTGCCATGGCACATCAGCCCTTGAATTCCGAGGCTTTTGACGCTCGTCCTGTGCAACATCAGGCAGTACACACCGAAAACCTATTCGCTGTGGCGATGGTAGAGCAGATATGGAACAGCATTCCAACGCCTTGAAAGTGATGGTGATCGACGATTCGAAAACGATTCGCCGCACGGCCGAAACACTGTTGAAGAACGTAGGGTGCGACGTCATCACGGCCATCGACGGTTTCGATGCCCTGGCCAAGATTGTTGACCATCACCCGCACATTATCTTTGTCGACATCATGATGCCGCGCCTGGATGGCTATCAGACCTGCGCGCTGGTGAAGAACAACCCGGCGTTCAAGTCGATCCCGGTGATCATGTTGTCTTCCAAGGATGGTCTGTTCGACAAGGCCAAGGGGCGCATCGTCGGTTCTGATCAATTTTTGACCAAGCCTTTCAGCAAGGAAGAACTGCTGAGCGCGATCAAGGCCTATGTACCGGGCTTCGCCGCAGTAGAACAAGCACACTGACGAGGGCCCCACGAGGGCTGGCGTCTACTAAAGAAGTGGGGATAACCATGGCACGTGTTCTGATCGTCGACGACTCGCCGACTGAAATGTACAAACTGACTGAAATGCTCGAAAAGCATGGTCACGAAGTCCTCAAGGCCCAGAACGGCGGCGACGGCGTCGCGCTGGCCCGCCAGGAAAAGCCTGACGCGGTATTGATGGACATCGTCATGCCGGGCCTTAATGGCTTCCAGGCCACCCGGCAACTGACCAAAGACCCTGAAACCGGGCACATCCCGGTGATCATCATCACCACCAAGGATCAGGAAACCGACAAGATCTGGGGCGAGCGCCAGGGCGCCAAGGATTACCTGACCAAGCCGGTGGACGAAGAAACCCTGATCGCCACCCTGAACAAGGTGCTGGCCGGCTGACGGCACGTTCCCATGACCGAGTCGCAAACCGCCTTCGAGCTGCTGCTGGACATCGACCGCCGCTGCCGCTTGCTGGCCGCCGACCTGCCGTCCCAGGAAACCCGGCTGCACAGCTGGAGCGGGATCGGGTTTCGCCTGGGTGAGCACTGGTACGTGGCACCCATGGGTGAGGTCGCGGAAGTGCTGCACGAACCGCGCTGCACCTTGATGCCCGGCGTCAAACCGTGGGTCAAGGGCGTGGCCAACCTGCGTGGGCGCTTGCTGCCGGTGATGGACCTGGGCGGGTTCCTCGGCCTTGACCTGTCGGTGGCGCGCAAACAGCGGCGGGTGCTGGTGGTGGAATATCAGGACGTGTTTGTCGGCCTGTTGGTGGACGAGGTGGTGGGCATGCAGCATTTCGCACAAGACGCATTGTCGACGAGCACCGCAGGCGACGCGCCGTTTATCCAGGGCCAGTTCGACGGCGATCAGCTGTGGCAGGTCTTCAGCCCCTTCGCCCTGGCCCAGGCTCCAGGCTTCATGGATGTTGCCGCATGAGTACCGTTACCCCCGCCAAACCCCAGGAAGCGTCCCGCAGCCGCTCGCAGATCATTGTGCTGTTTATCGCGCTGATCGTGTTCATCATGCTGCTGTTCGCCAACTTCGCTTACCTCAACACCCAGTCCACCTACGACAAACAGTACATCGGCCACGCCGGTGAGCTGCGGGTGCTGTCCCAGCGCATCGCCAAGAACGCCACCGAGGCCGCCGCCGGCAAGGCCGCTGCGTTCAAGCTGCTGGGGGATGCGCGCAACGATTTTGCCCAGCGCTGGGGTTACCTGAAAAAAGGCGACCCGGCCACCGGCCTGCCTGCCGCACCCACCGCCGTGCGCGCAGAAATGCGCGCCGTGCAGACTGACTGGGAAGCGCTGCTGAAAAACGCCGATGCGATTCTGGCCAGCGAGCAAACGGTGCTGTCACTGCATCAAGTGGCCGCGACCCTGGCGGAAACCGTTCCGCAATTGCAGATGGAGTCGGAGAAGGTCGTCGACATCCTCCTGCAACGCGGTGCTCCGGCCAGCCAGGTGGCGTTGGCCCAGCGCCAATCGTTGCTGGCCGAACGCATCCTCGGCGCGGTGAACACCGTGCTGGCGGGCGACGAAACCGCCGTGCAGGCCGCCGATGCCTTTGGACGCGATGCCAACCGTTTCGGCCAGGTGCTCAACGGCATGCTCCAGGGCAACCCCGGGCTGCGTATCTCTCAGGTTGAAGATCACGATGCGCGGGCGCGGCTGGCGGAAATCGCCGAGCTGTTCGAATTCGTCTCCGGCTCGGTGGATGAAATCCTCGAGACCTCGCCGCAGCTGTTCCAGGTGCGCGCCTCGGCGAGCAATATTTTCAACCTGTCGCAAACCCTGCTGGACGAAGCCTCGCACCTGGCCACCGGTTTTGAAAACCTGGCCGACGGGCGCACCTTCGACACCATCGGCGGTTACGTGCTGGGCTTGCTGGCGCTGGCCTCGATCATCCTGATCGGCCTGGTGATGGTCCGCGAGACCAACCGCCAGTTGCGGGAGACCGCCGAGAAGAACGAGCGCAACCAGAACGCGATCATGCGCCTGCTGGACGAGATTGAAGACCTGGCCGACGGCGACCTGACCGTCACCGCCTCGGTCACCGAAGACTTCACCGGCACCATCGCCGACTCCATCAACTACTCCGTGGACCAACTGCGCGACCTGGTGGCGACCATCAACCTCACTGCCGGCCAGGTGGCTGGTGCGGTGCAGGACACCCAGGCCACCGCCATGCACCTGGCCCAAGCGTCGGAGCATCAGGCGCAACAGATTGCCGAAGCGTCCACGGCGATCAACCAGATGGCCCAGTCCATCGACCAGGTGTCGGCCAACGCCGCCGAATCGTCGGCAGTGGCCGAGCGTTCGGTAGAGATTGCCAACAAAGGCAATGAGGTGGTGCACAACACCATCCACGGCATGGACAACATCCGCGAACAGATTCAGGACACCGCCAAGCGCATCAAGCGCCTGGGGGAGTCGTCTCAGGAGATTGGCGACATCGTCAGCCTGATTGACGACATCGCCGAGCAGACCAACATCCTCGCCCTCAACGCGGCGATCCAGGCGAGCATGGCCGGTGATGCCGGGCGCGGTTTTGCGGTGGTGGCCGATGAGGTACAGCGCCTGGCCGAGCGTTCTTCGGCGGCGACCCGACAGATCGAAACCCTGGTGCGGGCGATCCAGACGGACACCAACGAAGCCGTGATTTCCATGGAACAGACCACCACCGAAGTGGTGCGCGGTGCGCGGCTGGCCCAGGACGCCGGCGTGGCGCTGGAAGAGATCGAAGGCGTGTCGAAAACCCTGGCGGCGTTGATCCAGAGTATCTCCAACGCGGCGCAGCAGCAGACGTCGTCGGCAGGGCAGATTTCGTTGACGATGAACGTGATTCAGCAGATCACCACTCAGACGTCTTCTGGTTCCACGGCCACTGCCGAGAGCATCGGCAACCTGGCAAAAATGGCCAGTCAGTTGCGGCGCTCGGTGTCGGGGTTCACCTTGCCGCCAGCCCCGTAGGAGCGAGCTTGCTCGCGAAAAACCCGAGAGCGCCGCGTTCATTCAGAATGCCCGCGTCATCGTTAGCGCTCTTCGCGAGCAAGCTCGCTCCTACAGGGCGTTATGTTCAAGCAACACGGCAACTCATGAATTCAGACGGGAGCGGTTATGGTTGATCGGCACGACTACGTGGCCCTCGAATGGGTCAAGGGCGAAATTGCCGAAACTCTGAAACAGGCCCGTTCGGCGCTGGACGCCTATGTTGAAGAAGGCAGCAGCGAAGCCATCGGCCAATGCCTGGAATGCATTCATCAGGTCCACGGCAGTTTGCTGATGGTCGAGTTCTACGGCGCAGCCTTGTTCGCCGAAGAAATGGAGCAACTGGCCCTCGCCCTGCAAGGCGCGCGCGTCAGCCAGCGCGACGAAGGCATTCGCCTGTTGCAACAGGGCCTCGGCCAACTGCCGCTGTACCTCGACCGCGTGCACAGCGCCCGCCGCGACCTGCCCCTGGTGGTGCTGCCGCTGCTCAACGACCTGCGCAGCGTGCGCGGCGAGAGCCTGCTCTCGGAAACCAGCCTGTTCAGCCCGCAACTGCTGGTGATCCCGCCGCTGCCCGAGGAAGCGCTGGCCCAGCGCACGCCGGAGGATTTCCCCGCGCTGCTGCGTCAGTGGCGGCAGATGCTGCAACAGGCGTTGGTCGGCTTGCTGCGCGAAGACCACGGCCCCAGCAACCTGGAAGACATGGCGCGGGTTTTCGCCCGCCTCGAAGCCCTGTGCCATGGTGCGCCGCTGTTACCGTTGTGGCAGGTGACCTCGGCGCTGGTGGAAGGCATGCTCATTGGCGTGGTTGCCAACAGCCCGGCGTTGCGCAGTTTGCTCAAAGCCTGCGACAAGGAACTCAAGCGCCTGCTGATCCAGGGCATCAACGGCATCAACACCCCGGCCCCGGATGAGCTGCTCAAGAGCCTGTTGTTCTACGTCGCCAAAGTCACCCGACCGACTCCACGGATGCAAAGTTTGAAAGAACGTTATGGCCTCGATGAAGCCCTGCCCGACAGCGCCGTGGTGGACGCCGAACGCGCCCGCCTGGCCGGCCCGGACCGTGACGCGATGGGCTCGGTGCTCGGCGCGTTGTGTGAGGAACTGGTGCGGGTCAAGGAACGCCTGGACCTGTTCGTACGCAGCGACCGCCAGCACGCCTCCGACCTTGAGGCCTTGCTGGCGCCCTTGCGCCAGATCGCCGATACCCTGGCGGTATTGGGTTTCGGCCAGCCGCGCAAAGTGATCATCGACCAACTGGCGGTGGTGCTCGGCCTGGCCCAGGGGCAGCGCGAGCCCAACGATGCGGTGTTGATGGACGTCGCCGGTGCCTTGCTCTACGTCGAGGCGACGCTGGCCGGGATGGTCGGCACGGTCGAGCCGGAACGCCGGGAAGAAAGCCGCCTGCCCACCACCGATCTGACGCAGATCCACCACCTGGTGATCCGCGAATCCTGCCAGTGCCTGACCCAGGCCAAAGAGCTGGTGATCGACTGCATCGAGGCCCATTGGGACCGCCAGCGTCTGGAGTCGCTGCCCGAGCTGCTGACCCAGGTGCGCGGTGCCCTGGCGATGATTCCGCTGTCCCGTGCGGCGAGCCTGATGCGCGGCTGCAACGATTACGTCAACGAGCAATTGATGGTCAGTGAGGCCGCGCCTTCCGAGGCGCAGCTTGAGCATTTTGCCGATGTGCTCACCAGCCTCGAGTATTACCTCGAACGCATGCTGCAGGACCACGACGCCCCGGGGGAACGGGTGCTGGAAGTGGCCGCCGAAGGCCTCGCTGCACTGGGCTATTTGCCGGCCGAGAAGCCGTGGCGCCAGGCACTGCTCGCCCAGGATGATACGCCGACGGAACAAACCCCGTTTCTCGCGGATGCGCTGGCCAGCCCCACCTCGCGCCTTAACCCGCCAGCCCTCCAACGCCCTGGCAGCCTGCTGCCACCGCCTGCCGGCGAAGAGCCCATCGACGACGAGCTGCGGGAAGTCTTCCTCGAAGAAACCGCCGAAGTCCTCGACGTGCTGCACAGCCACGTACCCGCCGGCACCGCGAGCCTGGCAGACAAGGCCACCCTGAGCGAAATGCGCCGCGCCTTCCACACCTTGAAAGGCAGTGGTCGCATGGTCCGCGCCCTGGTGTTGGCGGAGCTGGCCTGGGCCGTGGAAAACCTGCTCAACCGCGTGCTGGAACGCAGCGTTGCGCCGGGCCCTGATGTGCAAGCGGTGCTGGATGATGTGCTGGAATTGCTGCCGGAGCTGATCACCGATTTCGCCGACGATGCCCAGCGCCAGCGCGACGACGTAGACGAACTGGCGGCACGCGCCCATGCCTTGGCCAGCGGTGTCGGACCCTCGGCCACAGACCCGGCCGCCCTGGACCCGCAGTTGCTGGAAATCTTCCGCAACGAAGCCCAGAGCCACCTCGACAGCCTCAACCATTTCCTGCAACAGGCCACCGAGCACCTGCCGCTGCAAGTCAGCGATGAGCTGCAACGGGCGCTGCATACCCTCAAAGGCAGCGCCTACATGGCCGGCGTGTTGCCCATCGCCGAACTGGCGCGCCCGCTGGATCACCTGACCCGCGAATACAAGGCCCATCGCCTGCCGCTGGACCTGGACGAAATCGAATTACTGCTGGAGGCCGAGGCGCTGTTCCAGCGTGGGGTGCGCCAGCTGGACAGTGATCCCCACGCGCCCATCAACGGCGCAGCAGCCTTGATCGAACGCACGCAAAACCTGCTGAACAGCCAGCTCGAAGCCCTGCTGAATGCACCCAGCACCGGGCTGCGCATCAAGCGCGACCCGCAGTTGATCACCAACTTCCTGGCCCAGGGCATGGACATCCTGCTGGACGCCGAAAGCCTGCTGCGCCGCTGGCAACAGCACCCCGGCGAGCGCCAGGAACTGAGCGCACTGCTGGACGAACTGACCACTCTCGGCGAAGGCGCGCACCTGGCCGACCTGCACCCGATGGATGAGTTGTGCGAAGCCTTGCTCGACCTCTACGGCGCGGTGGAAGAAAGCAGCCTGGCGGTCAGCGAGCGCTTCTTCCACGAAGCTGAGCAGGCCCACGAAGCCCTGATCAACATGCTCGACCAACTGGCCGCCGGCCAGGAAATCAGCGCGGCGCCGGCACGGGTTCGAGCCCTGCGCGAGCTGCTGGATGAAGGCCTCGACCCGTCCGCCACCGGCCTGATCAAGACCGATGGCAGCCGCGCGCTGAGCATCTCCGAACTGGGTGCCGCTACGGCGAAGCTGGACCAGGGCTTTGCGATAGACGATGAGATCGTCGAGATCTTCCTTGAAGAGGCAGTGGACATCCTCGACAGCGCCGGCCAGTCCCTGAAGCGCTGGCTGCTGGACCCGGATAACGCCGCACCGCTGTCGTCGCTGCAACGGGATTTGCATACCCTCAAGGGTGGCGCGCGCATGGCTGAAATCGGCGCGGTGGGCGACTTGGCCCTTGAGTTGGAAAACCTTTACGAAGGCCTGGTGGACCGTCGCTACAGCTACTCCAGCGAGTTGGCGAACGGGTTGATGGCCAGTCATGAGCGACTGGCGCTGCTGCTTGAGCAACTGCAACACCAACAACCGCTGAGCGACTCCACCGACCTGATCAGCCACTTGCGTGAGTTGCGCCACGGCATCGGACAAGCGGCGCCCGCCGCAGCCGCCGAAGTCGAGACGCCGGGCAGTGATCCCGAGCTGCTGGATATCTTTCTCGAAGAAGCCGCCGACATCCTCGACAGCTCCGGCGCCGCGCTGTTGCGCTGGCAGGCCGAGCCAAAAAATCGCCAGGAAGTCGAGACACTGCTGCGTGACCTGCACACCCTCAAGGGCGGCGCGCGGATGGTTGAGATCGGCCCGATTGGCGACCTGGCCCATGAGCTGGAGTTTCTCTACGAAGGCTTGTCCGCTGGTTTGCTGGCGCCGTCGGCGGAACTCTTCGCGTTGCTGCAAGGCTGCCACGACCGCCTGGCGCAGATGATCGAAGCCGTGGCGGCGGGAATGCCGGTGGGCTCGGTGGATCTGCTGATCGAGCGGATCAAAAGCCTGGTGCATCCGGCTGAAGTGACGGCCGCGCCGGTGGCGTTGGCGGCCACCAAAACCGAGGCGGTGCCGGCCAGTGATCCGGCCGCCGACATGGTGAAGATCTCTGCCGACTTGCTGGATGACCTGGTCAACCTGGCCGGTGAAACCTCGATCTTCCGTGGGCGCATCGAGCAGCAGGTCAACGATGCGCGCATTGCCCTCAACGAAGTGGAAACCACCATCGAGCGTATGCGCGACCAACTGCGCCGGCTCGACACCGAAACCCAGGGCCGCATTCTCAGCCGCCAACAAGCTGAGGCCGAACGCCTGGGCTACGAAGAATTCGACCCACTGGAAATGGACCGCCATTCCCAACTGCAACAACTGTCCCGGGCCTTGTTCGAGTCCGCTTCCGACCTGCTCGACCTCAAGGAAACCCTCGAGCGTCGCAACCAGGACGCCCACAACCTTTTGCAGCAACAGGCGCGGATCAACACCGAGCTGCAGGAAGGCCTGATGCGCACGCGCATGGTGCCCTTCGAACGCATGCTGCCGCGGCTTAAACGCATCGTGCGGCAGGTGGCCGGAGAGCTGGGCAAGGACGTGGAATTTATCGTCGGCAATGCCGAAGGCGAGATGGACCGCAACGTGCTGGAGCGCATGGTTGCGCCGTTGGAGCATATGCTGCGCAACGCCGTCGACCATGGCCTGGAATCCCGTGATGCGCGGTTGCTGGCGGGCAAGCCTGAAAAAGGCCGGATCACCCTGGACCTGACCCACGAAGGCGGCGACATCGTTTTCGACATGCGCGACGACGGCGCCGGCGTGCCGCTTGAAGCGGTTCGGCGCAAGGCGATCAAGCGCGGTTTGCTCGACCCCAACCTGGAAATCAGCGACCGCGACGTGTTGCAGTTCATCCTGCAACCGGGGTTTTCCACCGCCGAAAAAATCACCCAGATTTCCGGGCGTGGCGTGGGCATGGACGTGGTGCATGAAGAAGTGCGCCAACTGGGCGGTTCGATGGTTATCGATTCGACGCCGGGGCAGGGCGTGCACTTTCGCATTCGCCTGCCGTTCACCGTGTCGGTCAACCAGGCGTTGATGGTGCAGTGTGCGGATGATCAATACGCGATCCCGCTGAACACCATCGAAGGCCTGGTGCGGGTCATGCCCCATGAGCTGGAAGGGTACTATCAGCTGAATCCGCCGCGTTACGAATACGCCGGCCAGCGCTACGAACTGTTCTACCTTGGCGACCTGTTGCACACCGTTGGCCGCCCGAACCTGCTCGGCCAATACCAGCCGCTGCCGGTGCTGCTGGTGCAGTGCAACGAGCGGCGCGTGGCGGTGCAGGTAGATGCCATGGCCGGCACCCGGGAGATCGTGGTCAAGGGCCTGGGGCCGCAATTTGCCGGGGTGAAGGGCCTGTCGGGCGCAACCATCCTCGGCGATGGCCGCGTAGTACTGATCATCGACCTGCTGGCGCATATCCGCGCGCGGCCACCGGCCTTGCCGGCCCAGGCGGTCGAGGCGCCCTTGATCCTCAACGACCCCCTGAAAAAGCGTCCACTGCTGGTACTTGTGGTGGACGACTCGGTCACCGTACGCAAAGTCACCAGTCGCCTGCTGGAGCGCAACGGCATGAACGTGCTCACCGCCAAGGACGGCATCGACGCCATGGCCGTGCTGGAAGAACACACCCCGGACCTGATGCTGCTCGACATCGAAATGCCGCGCATGGACGGCTTCGAAGTGGCGATCCAGGTGCGCGACGACCCACGGCTGATGCGCATGCCCATCATCATGATCACCTCCCGCACCGGGCAAAAACACCGTGATCGTGCGATGGCGATTGGCGTCAACGACTACCTTGGCAAGCCTTATCAAGAGTCGGTGTTGCTGGAAAGCATCGCTTATTGGAGCAAGTCCCGTGCTTGATCACCGCGCTACGCAACTCACCGGCTTGCTACTGCCATTGACCGACCGTCACCTGTTATTGCCCAACGTCGCTGTGGCCGAGTTGATCGACTTCCAGCGCGGCGAACCGGCCAGCGACGCGCCGCCGTGGTATTTGCGGCAGGTTACCTGGCGGGATCGGCAGTTGCCGTTGATCAGCTTTGAGGCCGCGTGTGGCGAGTCGGGCGTGGTGGGAGAGCGGGCGCGGATTGTGGTGTTGAACACCCTTGGAGGACGGCCGACGTTGAAGTTTATTGCGTTGGTGATCCAGGGGATTCCGCGTTCGTACAAGCTCGATAGCCAGTTGAGTTATGTGGACGTGCCGTTGTGCCCGCTGGAACTGGCGGCGGTGCAGGTGGGAGAACATGTGGCGAAGGTGCCGGATTTGATGGGGTTGGAGGCGTTGTTGGTGGAGGCGGGGTTGGCCTGAGTGTAACCGTCAGTCAATCCGTGCAAACCGTTCGATTTTCGGTTGATCTCGATGCTCTGCCTGCCACAGGTCATAGGCACTTTGCATCGAAAGCCACAACCGAGCTTTGCTGATACCTGCCCGTTCAAGCCTTACCGCAAGATCCGGGCTGATTGGCGCGTGTCCGTGGAGGATTCTAGAGAATGTTTCTCTGGCGAAGCCAAGGCGCCGTGCCATTTCAGTAATGGTGATGCCCAAGGCCGGGATCACGTCCTCAAGCAGGATTTCGCCAGGGTGGGGAGGGTTATGCATGTCCATATCGATGCCTTTGCTCAGTGATAGTCCAAATAATCGACCAGTTCTACCTGGTCGTTGAACATCCGAAAAATAATGCGCCAGTTACCGCTGATACTGACGGACCAGTAGTCGATCAGATCGCCTTTCAATCGGTGAAACCGCCAACCGGGCATGTCCAGTTCATCACGGTGTGTGGCTCTATTCAGAACCAGCAACACGCGACGCAAGCGTTTCGCATGGTCTGCGTTGATACCTTTAGTAGAACCAGTCTCAAAAAAGACCCTGAGGCCTTTATGCTTCCAGCTAACGATCATGGCGAGATTGTGATGTGATACATCACGCTCTGCAATGGCCTTGTATCAGGTTTGGATATCAGATTCATAACGCCCAATCGGTGACATGCTTCGGACGGAAAAGGCTAGAGAGACGGGTTCCGAGCAACAACCCGAAAAGTTTGTAGGAGCAATCGGCGTGCGCTTTACAGTCGGATTTTTCCTGCAACCTCTCGCGCTGTGCATGAACTTGTTGTGCCCTGCGATCGCGCCTAGTCTTCGTCCGTCATCGCAAAAAACGGTGACACGGACGTGCAAGTCCGACGAAACTGTTTAGGCGTACAAACGCCCAGCCATCCAACGGGCGTTTTTTGTGCTCGCTGCTTTATGGCGGCTGCGCGCAGGAGGTCTTCGGACCTGCTGGGTGTCCTAAACAGGCCCGGTCTTGCACACCTGCGCACGGTCGCCACCCTCTTTCGCGTGCAAGCGAACGGTGGCGCTCCTTACTCATCTGTTTAGGAGTTTCATCATGTTCAAACCTACCCCCAATCCGCCGCATGACACCGAAATCGAACACCGCAAACTCCAGGCCGCCGCCGAGCGTGCCATGGATCATTACTTTCCGACTTCCGCTTCATCTTCACTCTTTACCGTCACGCCCTCCCAATCCACCGAAGCCCTGCTGGCCAACGCTTCTGAAACCTTTGCCTCACTCAACGCCCTGACTTCCAACCTGGCCTTTGAGTTGGAAGGTTCCCAGCGCGGTGTGGTGCTGGCCATTCAGCAGATGAGTGAGCTGGGGCAGTTACTGGTTGATCAGGCGTTGGAGCAGGTGAGCCCAGCGGCGATGTGACGAAGTGGGATCGGTCCCAAAAAGGGACTGATCGTTCCCATTTTGGGACTCTTGCGTACGATCCTATGAACGCAGCTAAACAAAATGTGGGAGCGGGCTTGCTCGCGAATACGGTGCGTCAGTACCCGATTTATCAACTGACCCACCGCATTCGCGAGCAAGCCCGCTCCCACATTTGAACTGTGCGCAGCCCGAGCCTCAGCGTTTGCTGGCGAACCATTACTCCAATCGTAACGGTTCGCCGCGCAGCTTGATTGATGCCCCCCCAATACCCTCCTAAGGTACAGCCCACGACAGCAAATCCCGTGGAGCGACCATGACAACAACAACTTCCCCCGACTCGCGCTGGACGCGGCGGCGCGATGAGAAGCAGCGCCGCCTCGCACTGGTGCGATCCTTCGCCGATGGCGCCGTGCTGCCCAGCGAGCGCATCGTCGAAGCCCTGGAAGCCCTGATCCTCCCCGGCGACCGTGTGGTGCTGGAAGGCAACAACCAGAAGCAGGCCGATTTCCTCTCGCGCTCTCTGGCCAAGGCCGATCCCGCCAAGCTCCACGACCTGCACATGATCATGCCCAGCGTCGGCCGCTCCGAGCACCTGGACCTGTTTGAAAAGGGCATCGCCCGCAAGCTGGATTTCTCCTTCGCCGGCACCCAATCCCTGCGAATCAGCCAGTTGCTGGAAGACGGCCTGCTGGAAATTGGCGCGATCCACACTTACATCGAACTCTACGCGCGGCTGGTAGTGGACCTGATTCCCAACGTCGTGCTCTCCGCCGGTTTCATGGCCGACCGCGCCGGCAATATCTACACCGGCCCCAGCACCGAAGACACACCCGCGCTGATCGAGCCGGCCGCCTTCAGCGATGGCATCGTCATCGTCCAGGTCAACCAGTTGGTGGATGACGTCACCGACCTGCCTCGCGTCGACATTCCGGCAAGCTGGGTCGATTTCGTGGTGGTCGCCGACAAGCCTTTCTACATCGAACCGCTGTTCACCCGCGACCCACGGCACATCAAGCCGGTGCATGTGTTGATGGCGATGATGGCGATCCGTGGCATCTACGAAAAACACAACGTTCAGTCGCTGAACCACGGCATCGGTTTCAACACCGCCGCCATAGAATTGATCCTGCCAACCTACGGTGAATCCCTGGGCCTGAAGGGCAAGATCTGCCGCAACTGGACCCTCAACCCGCACCCAACCCTGATTCCTGCGATTGAAAGCGGCTGGGTCGAAAGCGTGCATTGCTTCGGCACCGAACTGGGCATGGAAAATTACATCGCCGCTCGCCCGGATGTGTTCTTCACCGGCCGCGACGGCTCGTTGCGTTCCAACCGGATGTTCTGCCAGCTGGCTGGCCAATACGCGGTGGATCTGTTTATCGGCGCCACCTTGCAGGTCGACGGCGACGGGCATTCCTCCACCGTCACCCGTGGCCGCCTCGCCGGCTTTGGCGGTGCGCCGAACATGGGCCATGACCCACGGGGTCGCCGCCACGGCACACCCGCCTGGCTCGACATGCGCCACGACGACGCCCCGGAAGCCTTGCTCGAACGCGGCAAAAAGCTCGTGGTGCAGATGGTCGAGACGTTCCAGGAAGGCGGTAAACCCACCTTCGTCGAAACCCTCGACGCGGTGGAAGTCGCCCGCAAAAGCGGCATGCCCCTGGCGCCGATCATGATCTACGGCGATGACGTCACGCACCTGCTCACCGAAGAAGGCATCGCCTACCTGTACAAGGCCCGCTCCCTGGAAGAGCGCCAGGCGATGATCGCTGCCGTCGCCGGGGTGACCGCCATCGGCATGCGCCACAACCCCAAGGACACCGCACGCATGCGTCGCGAAGGCCTGATCGCGCTGCCCGAAGACCTCGGCATCCGCCGCACCGACGCTACCCGCGAGTTGCTGGCCGCCAAGAGCGTGGCCGATCTGGTGGAGTGGTCCGGTGGCTTGTACAACCCGCCCGCCAAGTTCAGGAGCTGGTAAATGCACGCACTCAAACTGCACGACCTGACACTGGCCGAACGCTTGGCCGACATGGCCGTCGACGCCTTGATTGATGAAGCCGACCTGTCGCCGAAACCCGCCCTGGTGGACCGTCGCGGCAACGGCGCCCATACCGATTTGCACCTCGGCTTGATGCACGCCTCGGCGCTGTCGTTGTGGCCGGCGTTCAAGGAAATGGCCGAAGTGGCGATCGAATGTGGCGAAGTGGGTTTGTCCTTGCGAGAAGCCCTTGGGCGGATCGGTCGCGAAGGCGAACAGGCGATGCTCGTTACTACCAGCGGCGTGAATACCCATCGCGGTGCGATCTGGGCCCTCGGCCTGTTAGTCGCCGCCGCCGCACTGCACCCCGAATCCTGCACTGCCAATGCGGTGACGTTGCGTGCTGCCCGCCTGGCCTTGCTCAACGACCGTTACGCACCTCAACCGCTGAGCCACGGCGCCCAGGTCGCACAACGCTACGGCGCTCGCGGTGCCCGTGAAGAAGCGCAATTGGGCTTCCCTTCAGTGCTGCAACGCGGCCTGCCACAGCTGAAAAAAAGCCGCCTGCACCAACACGGCGAACAGAACGCTCGCCTCGATGCCTTGCTGGCGATCATGACGGACCTGGCCGACACCTGCGTGCTCTACCGCGCCGGCCCTGAAGGCTTGCAGGCCATGCAACAAGGCGCCCAAGCGGTGCTGGACGCCGGTGGCAGTGCAAGCCTCGCCGGCCGCCGCCAACTGCATGAGCTGGACCAGCAACTGCTGGCGCTGAATGCCTCCCCCGGTGGCGCCGCCGACCTGTTGGCCGCCTGCCTGTTTATCGACCGCCTCGACGGAGCGCTGTGATGGAAACCTTATCCTTTGAATTCCCCGCCGGGCAGCCCGCCAAGGGCCGTGCGCTGGTGGGTTGCGTCGGCTCGGGCGACCTGGAGGTGCTGCTGGAACCGGGCACCGCCGGCACCCTGACGATTCAGGTGCAGACCTCGGTGAACGGTGCGCAGCTACGTTGGCAGCACCTGTTCGAACGGATCTTCCAGGAGCAGACGCCCCCCGCACTGAACATCGATATCCACGACTTCGGCGCCACACCCGGCGTGGTGCGCTTGCGCCTGGAGCAGGGCTTCGAGGAGATCGGTCATGACTGACTTGCTCAACAAACACAGCTTCGTCGAACTCGGCGCCCGGCAGCGGGCCAAGGCCTTGCTCGATGCGGGCAGCTATCGCGAATTGATCGATCCGTTCCAGCGCGTCATGTCGCCATGGTTGAGTCGCCAGGGCGTGGTGCCTCAGGCAGATGACGGCGTGGTGATCGCCAAGGGCAGCATCGCCGGCTTGCCGGTGGTCATCGCCGCTATCGAAGGCAATTTTCAGGGCGGCAGCCTCGGTGAAGTCGGCGGCGCGAAGATGGCCGGCGCACTGGAACTGGCCGCCGAGGACAACCGCAACGGCATCCCGACGCGCGCCATCCTGCTGCTGGAAACCGGCGGCGTGCGCTTGCAGGAAGCCAACCTGGGCTTGGCCGCCATCGCCGATATCCACGCGGCGATTGTCGACCTGCGCCAGTACCAGCCGGTAATCGGCGTGGTGGCCGGCAGCGTCGGTTGCTTTGGTGGCATGTCCATCGCGGCGGGCTTGTGCAGTTATCTGCTGGTGACCCGCGAGGCGCGCCTTGGCCTGAACGGCCCGCAGGTGATCGAACAGGAAGCCGGGCTTGAGGAATACGACTCCCGCGACCGGCCCTTCATCTGGAGCCTGACCGGCGGTGAGCAACGCTTTAACAGCGGTTTGGCCGACCGGTATGTGGCCGACGACGTGGCGCAGATTCAGCAGCAAATCACTGAGCTGCTGCAACAAGGCTTGCCGGAAAAACAGCGCAGCCGTCAGGTCGAACACTATCTGGAACGCCTGGCTGCACTGAACGCCGAACCGCAAATCGACCCGGCGACGGTTCGCGATCTGTATCAGGGAGAACGCTCATGAGAGGTTTGCAGTGGTTCAACGCATTAAGCGGCGATGCAACGCCGGTGAGCGGTTTGCCTAACTCGCTGAAAGTCGCCGACGGTGTGCTCGGTGATCAGCCTGTGCGCTTTATCGCGGTGGTCACCGATGCGCAAAACCGCTTTCCCCGCGCTCGCAACGGTGAAGTCGGTTTGCTGGAAGGCTGGGGCTTGGCCAAGGCGGTTGATGAAGCGGTCGATACCGGCGACAAGCGTCCGCTGATTGCCATCGTCGATGTGCCGAGCCAGGCTTACGGTCGTCGCGAAGAGGCCCTGGGCATCCATCAAGCCCTGGCCGCCGCTGCCGACAGCTACGCTCGCGCCCGGTTGGCCGGTCATCCGGTGATCGCGCTGCTGGTGGGCAAGGCGATGTCCGGAGCGTTCCTCGCCCATGGTTACCAGGCCAACCGCCTGATTGCCCTGCGCGATCCCGGCGTGATGGTGCATGCCATGGGCAAGGCCTCGGCGGCGCGGGTGACCCTGCGCAGTGTCGAAGAGCTGGAAGCCTTGGCCGCCAGCGTGCCGCCGATGGCCTATGACATCGACAGCTATGCGAGCCTTGGCTTGCTCTGGGAGACCTTGTCGGTCAGCCAGATTGAGCAACCCACTGCCGAAGATATTGCGCGGGTCAGCGATTGCCTGCTGCAGGCGATCAAGGATGTGCAGGCAGGCGGCCGTGACCTGAGCGGCCGCCTGGGCGCCACCAATCGCGCGGCCTCCAGCCATGTGCGTCAACTGCTGCGGGAGCAATGGTGAACGCCCACGACTTGCTCTGGGGCATGACCCCGGTGCATGCCCCCGCTGATGCACCGGCCTGGGTGTTGGATGCATTGGCCGCTGGGCATCCGGTAGTGGTGCGGCGTGCCATCGCGCCGCCGGGCTATGTGCCGGTGGGTGTGCGTGGGCGCTTGCGCGAGCAGCGCTTCGCCGCCGTGATGCCGATGGCCGCCGTGCGGCGACGCGTGGTGCCGGAAGACCTGCGTGGTGTGATCTCTTCACGGGATTTACCGGCGTTGCAGGCCCTCGCTCAGTTGCGACCGGTGCTGGCGGGAGAGAGTTGGGGTGTCACCGGCAGTGCGGGTTTCGAGTTGGCCAGCGGCATCGAGGCGCTGCACGCCAAGAGTGATCTGGATTTGATTTTGCGTACGCCCGAGCGACTGGATCGCGGCGATGCCGAAGACTTGCTGGCGATACTGGATACAGCGGTGTGCGCCGTGGACCTGCAACTGCAAACGCCGTTTGGCGCCGTCGCGTTGCGCGAGTGGGCCGGTGGTTCGCGTCGCGTGCTGCTGAAGAACGCCAGCGGCGCGCAGTTGGTGGTCGACCCGTGGCAGGCCGTGGCATGAGTAGCCTCCTGGCATTCCCGGGGCAGGGCGCCCAGCGTCCCGGCATGCTCCAGCAGCTGCCGCGCGCGGTGCTGGACGAAGCCAGTGCTGCCTTGAATGAAGACGTGCTGAAACTCGACTCGGCCGAAGCGCTGGCCTCGACCCGCGCCGTGCAGCTCTGTCTGTTGATTGCCGGCGTGGCCAGTGCGCGTTTGCTGGAACACACCCCCGATTACGTCGCCGGCCTGTCCATCGGCGCCTATCCAGCCGCTGTAATTGCTGGCTCCCTGGACTTTGCCGACGCGCTGAAACTCGTCAGCCTGCGCGGCGAATTGATGCAACACGCGTATCCCCACGGCTACGGCATGACCGCGCTTATCGGCCCGGGCCTGTCCACCGTCGAAGCCTTGCTCGCCCAGGTCCACAGCACACAAACCCCGGTGTACCTGGCCAATATCAATGCCGATAACCAGACGGTTATCGCGGGCAGCGACGAAGCAATGAAAGCAGTCGCCAATCTGGTCCGCGGCAACGGCGTCGCCAAACGCCTGGCCGTCAGCGTGCCGTCCCATTGTGCGCTGCTGGAAAAACCTGCCGAAACACTGGCTCAAGCCTTCGCTGAAGTGACGCTGAAAATGCCGAGCATTACCTACCTGAGCAGCACCCGCGCCCGGCCGATCCACAACACCGAACACCTGCGCGACGACCTCGCTTTCAACATGTGCCGCATCGTCGATTGGCGCGGCACCGTGCAAAGCGCCTATGAGCGTGGCGTGCGCCTGCATCTCGAACTGCCGCCCGGCGCCGTGCTCACGGGCCTCGCGCGCCGGGTATTCGAGCAAGGCACCGTCATCGCCTTCGAAGGCGCCCGCCTGGACACCTTGCAGGCCTTGCTGCGAGAGGAGGGAAACCATCACCGATAGAGCTCCACCAAGGCTGATGCTGGTCGGTTAATAGATAGAGCGGGTCACCCATGACCTGTGGCGAGGGAGCTTGCTCCCGTTGGAGTGCGCAGCGCTCCCAGGATTTCAGGGCCGCTACGCAGCCCAACGGGAGCAAGCTCCCTCGCCACAGGTACGGTATTCATCTTTATCGGATCGGCATTGCCGCCCAAGGCTTTCGAAGCACAAAAACAACAATTTCGATGAAGCACTTTGAGGACAACCATCATGATTATTTACGGTGTGGCGTTGCTGGCGATCTGCATGTTGGCAGGCGTGATTCTGGGGGACATGCTCGGCGTGTTGCTGGGAGTGAAATCCAACGTGGGCGGGGTGGGCATCGCAATGATCCTGCTGATCTGCGCGCGGCTGTGGATGCACAAGCACGGCGGCATGACCAAGGAATGCGAGATGGGTGTCGGCTTCTGGGGCGCCATGTACATCCCGGTGGTGGTGGCGATGGCGGCCCAGCAAAACGTCGTGACCGCGCTGCACGGCGGCCCGGTGGCGGTGCTGGCGGCGATTGGTTCGGTGGTGGTGTGCGGTTGCACGATTGCCTTGATCAGCCGTACGCACAAAGGCGAACCGTTGCCCGATGAAGAGCCGCTGATCGCGGTTGCACCTGTCGCGGGAGGTCGCTGATATGTGGGAACTCATCGAGAAAGGCCTGGCAAATAACGGCTTGGTCACCGCCTTTGCATTTGTCGGCGTGGTGATGTGGATTTCGGTGGTGCTGTCCAAGCGCCTGACCTTCGGCCGCATCCACGGCTCAGCCATCGCGATTGTGATCGGGCTGGTGCTGGCCTGGGTGGGCGGCACCTTGACCGGTGGGCAGAAAGGCCTGGCGGACGTGGCGCTGTTTTCCGGGATCGGCTTGATGGGCGGCGCCATGCTGCGGGACTTTGCCATCGTGGCCACGGCGTTTGAAGTACAGGCCACCGAGGCGCGCAAGGCCGGTTTGATTGGTGCGATTGCCTTGCTGCTGGGCACGGTGTTGCCGTTTATTGTGGGCGCGAGTATCGCCTGGGCGTTTGGTTATCGCGATGCGATCAGCATGACCACCATCGGTGCGGGCGCGGTGACTTACATCGTCGGGCCGGTGACCGGGGCGGCGCTGGGTGCAAGCTCGGATGTGGTGGCGCTGTCCATCGCGACTGGGTTGATCAAGGCGATCCTGGTGATGGTCGGCACGCCCATGGCGGCCCGCTGGATGGGCCTGGATAACCCGCGCTCAGCCATGGTGTTCGGTGGTTTGGCCGGCACGGTGAGCGGTGTGACGGCAGGCCTGGCAGCGACGGACCGGCGGCTGGTGCCGTATGGCGCGTTGACCGCCACCTTTCACACTGGGCTTGGGTGCTTGCTGGGGCCTTCGTTGCTTTACTTCATCGTGCGAGGAATCGTCGGCTAGATCCAAACGCTGGGTTGAATGGGCTGGCCTCATCGCGGGCAAGCCCGGCTCCCACATTTGACTGGGTTGTCTGGGAGTACTCGGTCAAATGTGGGAGCTGGCTTGCCTGCGATAGCGGTCTCAAGTCTGGCGATTGGCATACATCCGGCACTCCGCCAACAGCGCGAGCAAATTCGGGTCGCGCTCCTTGGCTTTCAGAAACACCACGCCAATGTGCTGCTGCAAACGGTAGCGCGGTTGCAGGGGAATCAGCTTGACCCGGTTCTCATACACCGCCGCAATCCGTCCCGGCAGCAGCGCATAACCCACCCCCGAGCTGACCATGCTCAGCAGGGTGAAGATATCGTTGACCTGCATCGCCACCTTCGGCTCGAACCCTGCCTGCTTGAATACGCGGTTGCCGTCCTGATGGGTGGCGAAGCCTTGGGTGAGGGTGATGAAGGTGGCGTCGCGCACATCCGCCAGGTCGATTTGCTGCTCGCGGTCCAAGGGCGAATCGGCCGGGGTGGCGAGGAAAATATCGTCGGAGAACAGGGCGATCTGCTCGCAGTCGGGATCGTTGGCGTGCTCGTCGAGGGAGATCAGGATCGCGTCGACTTCCATGTTCTTCAGCTTGTAGAGCAAGTCGAAATTGGAGCCGAGGATCAGGTCGATGTTGAGTTCGCTGCGGCGAATCTTCAGCCCCATGATCAACTGCGGCACGGTCTTCACCGTCAGCGAATACAGCGAGCCCAGCTTGAAACGCTCGGCGGAAAAGCCGGCGGCCTCGCGGGTCAGCCGCACACTGTCCACCACGTCCTGCACCAGCTTCTGCGCGCGCTCTTCCAGCACATAGGCGCTTTCCAGCGGCGTGAGGTTGCGGCCTTCGTGCTTGAACAGCGGGCAGCGCAGGGCGTTTTCCAGGGAGTGGATCGCCCGGTGCACGCTGACGTTGCTGGTCTGCAATTCAGCCGCCGCCCGCGCCAGGTTGCCGGTGCGCATAAACGCCAGGAAAATTTCCAGCTTCTTGAGGGTGAACTCTTCGTCGATCAGCATGGGTGTGACTCTTGTTCGAATGCCGTCGATTGTGCCCCTAAAACCAGTTCACTCCCAGCCATGCACTGCACAGGCCCAGCAGCACGCCGAGGATGATCAGCCAGATCGCGTTGAGCCTTGTGTAATACACCACGGCGGCGCTGGCCAGGGTCAGCACCAGGCTGGTGGCGTTGTTTTCCAGGCTGTTCATCAGGATGTAGCTGGCGGCCAGGATCAGCCCGATGGAGATCGGCAACAGGCTGCGCTTGACCCGCTGCACCCACGGCGTCTCGGTGTGTTTCTCCAGCCAGCCGGCGCCGAAGTAGGTGAGCACCGAGCAGGGCACCAGCTTGGCGGTCAGCGCCACCAGCGCCCCCGGCAACCCGGCGGCTTGCTGGCCGATAAACACCAGGAACATGCCGTTGGGCCCGGGCAATGCCTGGGACAGGGCGAAGAAGGCGACGAACTGGGCGTCGGTGATCCAGTTCATGTCGGTGACGGTGTAGCGGTGGATATCGCTCAGGGCCACGGTGTTGCCGCCAATCGCCATCAGCGACCACAGCGCGCATTGGATCATCAGGTGAAACAGCACGCTCTGCATCAGCCGGCCACCTTTTGCGAACCGATGAAACTCAAGGCCAAGGAGCTAGGGATGCAGATCAACAAGACCATCCACAACGGCAACACCAGCACCGCCATCAACACGAAGGTCAGGACGAACGCGCTGTAATTCGCCAGGGTCCGCGGCATGGCCTTGAGCAGGCGCAGCGTGGTGCCGAGCATCAGCCCGGTGGCGATCGGCATCACCGCGCCGAAGATCTGCTGCACCACATCATGGCTCCACCATTTGGCATAGGCGAAGCCGGCCAGCACGGTGATCAGCGAGGGGAACAGATACAAGCCGACCACGGTCACAACCGCACCCGGCAAGCCGTGTAGGCGCCGGCCGTAGATGATGCCGACGTTGGCGATATTCGGCCCGGGGAAAAATTGGCCGGTGGTCAGCAGCTCGTTGAAGCCTTGTTCGCTGACCCACTGCCTGCGGTCGACCATCATCTGCCGCGCCCAGGGCATCACGCCGCCGAAGCCAAACAGGCCGACCATGGCGAAGTTGTAAAACAACTGCCACAGACTCGGGTGGGGCTGGGCAGGTTCAAGGTCGGGCATGGGCGTTACCGATGAGGGGTTTTTATGTGGGAGCTGGCTTGCCTGCGATAGCGGTGGGTCAGACATGTATCTGCTGCTGATACACCGCTATCGCAGGCAAGCCAGCTCCCACAGGATGAAGCGAATCATCCATCGGCGTGTGTATTTGGGCAAATGAAGAAAGGTTGTTACCTGATATTGGGTGGGTGACGTCAGAATGGTCGAGGTGATAACCGTTATTCGAGGTGAGTGACACATGTATCACGGGGAACGATTCAACGCCTGGAGCCACTTGCTCGGGGCGGTTGCGGCTTTTGTGGGTGCGGTATGGATGTTGGTGGTGGCCAGTATGGACGGCAACCCCTGGAAGATTGTCAGCGTAGCGATCTACGGTTTCACGTTGTTGGTGCTGTACAGCGCGTCGACCGTTTACCACAGCGTGCGCGGGCGCAAGAAAGCGATCATGCAGAAGGTCGATCACTTTTCGATCTACCTGCTGATCGCCGGCAGCTACACGCCGTTTTGCCTGGTGACGCTGCGCGGGCCGTGGGGCTGGACGCTGTTCGGGATTGTGTGGGGGCTGGCGGTGATCGGCATCCTGCAGGAGATCAAGCCCCGCTCCGAGGCGCGGATATTGTCGATCGTGATCTACGCCGTGATGGGCTGGATCGTGCTGGTGGCGGTCAAGCCGCTGATTGCTGCGCTGGGCCCCACGGGGTTTGCCTGGCTGGCGTCGGGCGGGGTGCTGTACACCGTGGGCATTATTTTCTTTGCCCTGGAGGACCGCTTGCGGCACTCCCACGGGATCTGGCATTTGTTCGTGATCGGCGGCAGCCTGCTGCATTTCGTGGCGATCATGGGGTACGTGTTATAGCCGGTCCAATTGCTCCTGGGCCCGGCTGCCGAAGATCTCCAGCAGGCTCGCCAGCATATGCGGCGGCGGTTCGTCGGCGCGGGTCAGGGCGTACAAGGTGATTGGCAGCGGTGGCGCCAGCGGGCGAATGCAAGTGGTGGCCGGTGATGCGCCGAGGGCGGTGAACGGATCGATCACCGCCAGCCCGGCGCCGGATTCGACCATGGCCCTGGCCAGGGAATAGGTCTGCACTGCGATGCTGACCCGGGGCGGTGGATCGACCGCTTCCAGGTAGCTGTCCAGCTTCGCCGACAACGGGTCGGCGCTGGACAGGCCAATCAACGGTGCGCCCGCCAGGGCCATCAGCGGCAACGGTTTGCCCAGCTCGTTTTCCGTCCAGTAACCCTGCGGTGCCAGCGCCACTAGCACGCCGTGGGCCAACGGCTGGGCGTTCAGCCCTGGGTGATCGGGCGGCTGCAGCGTTAGCGCCACGTCGACTTCACGCATCAACAGGTTTTGCACCAGCTCGCGGCTGTGGGCGCTGGACAGCTCGCAGGCAATGTCCGGGTAGCGTTGGGTCCATTCGCGGATGGCCGGCGGCAGCAACGACAGGGCCAGCGCCGGTGTGGCGCCAATACGCAGGCTCTGGCCCGGCTCACGCCGCAAGTTCTGCGCCAGGCGCCGCACGCCTTGCAGGCTTTCGGTCACCTTGTCGACTTCCCGCTCCAGCGCCAATGCTTCCGGCGTCGGCTGCAACTTGCCACGTATGCGCAGGAACAGCGGGAACCCCAGCTGCAACTCGGCATGCTGCAACACCTTGCTCACCGCCGGCTGCGAGACATGCAGCAGTTGAGCCGCGGCGCTGATGGAGCCGGTCTGGCGGATGGCCTGGAAGATTTCGATATGACGCAAGCGCATGGGCAGTCCATAACCTTTGTTTATGGGTGACCCATCTTTATTCATTGTCCCGCCGCTGTCACCTGCCTCTAACCTTCAAGCCTGACATCACACGGTTAAGGGACGCACATGGCTCAGCAGGTTTGCATCATCGGTGGTGGGGTTATCGGCCTGGCGAGTGCCTACGCCCTGGTGCGTGCCGGTATGCAGGTGACTGTGGTCGAGGCTCGGGAAACCCTGGGCAGCGAGACCAGTTTCGCCAACGGCGGGCAGCTGTCCTACCGCTATGTCGCACCGCTGGCCGACAAGGGCGTGCCGTTGCAAGCCATCGGCTGGATGTTGCGGGGTGACTCGCCGCTGAAGCTGCGCCCGCGCATGGACCCGGCACAGTGGCGCTGGATGGCGTCGTTCCTGGGGGCTTGTCGTGGCTCGGTGAACCAGCGCAATGCGGCCCATCTGCTGCGCCTGGCGTCCCTGAGCCAGGACACCCTGCAACGCTGGCGTGAAGAGGACCAGTTGGGGGATTTCCACTGGCGGCGCAATGGCAAGCTGGTGACCTTTCGCAGCCTCGACAGCTATGAACGTGCGCTGAATAAAGTGACGGACCCGTTGCAGCAACAAGTGCTCTCGGCGGCGGACTGCGCCCGGCTGGAACCGACCCTGGACGGCGCCCGTTTTGCTGGCGGCATCTATACGCCCAATGAAGAAGTCGGTGACTGCCATGGGTTCTGCCAACAGCTGGCGGCGCGGCTTGAAGCGTCGGGGCGTTGCACGTTCCTGCTGGGGCGCAAGGTGACGGGGATTCTCCACAGTGCGGGCACCGTGCAGGCGATCGAGATGGGCAGTCAGCGGCTGCCCGTGCAGCACCTGGTGTTGGCCGCCGGGCACCGCAGCCCCGAGCTGGCCTTGCCCGGCATGTCGCTGCCGCTCTATCCCCTCAAGGGCTACAGCCTGAGCGTGCCGATTGGTGCGCAGCATCAGGCGCCGAACATCAGTATCACCGACTACGACCGCAAGATCGTGTACGCGCGCATCGGTGAGCAACTGCGGGTGGCGGCGATGGTGGACATCGTTGGCTTCGACACCCGCCTTGAACCCAAGCGCCTGGCGCTGATTAAACGTCAGGCCCTTGAGACGTTCCCACTGGCCGGAGATTACTCGCAGGCGGTCGAATGGGCCGGCATGCGCCCGGCGACGCCTACGGGGGTGCCGCTGATTGGCGCCAGCGCTTATAGCAACCTGTGGCTTAACCTCGGCCACGGCGCCCTTGGGTTTACCCTGGCTTGCGGCAGCGGCCAGGTGCTGGCCGAGTTGATTGGCCGGCACACCACTTCCATTGATATGCAGGGCTTCGCGCCCCGTGCCGCTTGAGGATGTTTAGATGACCATCACCCGAATCAATCAACAGCAACAGCCGCCTGTCTGGCGCCGTGGTGTTTCAGGACCTGGTGTTTTTGTCCGGCCAGGTGCCGGGCGAAGGCCGCGATGTGAAGACCCAGACCGAAGAGGTGCTGGCCAGGATTGATGCGCTGCTGGCCGAGGCCGGCAGCGACAAGGATCATCTGCTGAACGCGACCATCTACCTGAACAATATCCAGGAGGGTTTTGCGCCGATGAATGAAGCCTGGTCCGCCTGGCTATCGCCGGGGCAGGCACCGACGCGTACCACGTTGCAGGCGCAGTTGGCGCGACCGGATGTGCTCGTTGAAATCAGCGTCATTGCCGTGCGCCGTCCATAACTAAAACAAAAACGGAGAATAACAATGCAAAAACTGTGGCGAGGGGGCTCGTCCCCCGTCGGGCTGCGCAGCAGCCCCATACTCTTCCTGGCCCTGATATTGAGCGCACAGACCCAGGCAACCGAAGCCCCTCTGGAAGGCACGCTGAGCAAGATCGCCAACGCCAAGAGCATCACCCTCGGCTACCGCGATGCCTCGGTGCCGTTTTCCTATGTGGGTGATCACAGCGGCAAGCCCATGGGCTATTCGGTGGAGCTGGCGAACAAGATCGTCGAGCGCATCCAGCAGAAAACCGGGGTGCCGAAGCTCAACGTGAAGTACAACCTGGTGACGTCCCAGACCCGCATTGCCCTGGTGCAAAACGGCACCGTGGACCTGGAATGCGGTTCCACCGGCGTGACCGCCGAGCGGCAGAAGCAGGTGGCGTTTTCCTACGGGTTTATCTATGTGAAAGGCCAGTTGCTGACCGCCAACGACAGCGGC
The DNA here is from genome assembly GCF_052682255.1 of Pseudomonas sp. 32A. Classification (NCBI taxonomy): domain Bacteria; kingdom Pseudomonadati; phylum Pseudomonadota; class Gammaproteobacteria; order Pseudomonadales; family Pseudomonadaceae; genus Pseudomonas; species Pseudomonas sp. 32A. Next base: position 3,351,945 of record NZ_JBQYLY010000001.1, read on the forward strand.
ATCAAACGCTTCGCCGACCTGCAGGGCAAGAACGTGGTAACCACCGCCGGCACCACCAACGAACGGTTCCTCAAGAGCTACAACGTTGATCACAAACTGAACATGTCGGTGATCAGCGCCAAGGACCATGGCGAAGCCTTCCAGATGCTGCAATCGGGTCGGGCGGCGGCGTTCTACATGGATGACGCGTTGCTCTATGGCGAGCGCGCCAAGGCCAAGGACCCGCACAAGTGGGTGGTGGTGGGGGAAGAGCAGTCGCGGGAAATCTACAGCTGCATGGTGCGCAAGGACGACCCGCAGTTTCTCGCGGTGGTCAACGAAACCCTGGCCGGGCTGTACAGCTCGGGGGAGATCAACGGGATCTACCAGCGCTGGTTTGAACAGCCGATTCCGCCCAAGGGCTTGAACCTGGAATTCCCGATGACCAGTGAGTTGAAGGCGATCATTGCCAAGCCGGTGAGTGACCCGGTGGAATAAGCCGGACCAGGGGTGGAAACCCGATCAAAATGTGGGAGCTGGCTTGCCTGCGATAGCGGTGTATCAGCAACAGATGTGTAGCTGACCCACCGCTATCGCAGGCAAGCCAGCTCCCACATTTGATTGGGTTTGCAAAACGGGTTTAGAAGTCGCCCCAGAGTTGTTGGGCTACGGCCAGCGCCACGACTGGCGCGGTTTCGGTGCGCAGCACCCGTGGGCCCAGGCGTGCAGAATGAAAACCCGCACCTTGTGCCCTCTCGACTTCGCCATCGGTCAAGCCACCTTCCGGCCCGATCAGGAAGGCCAGGCTTCCCGGCTTGGCGTGGCTCACCAGCGGCTCGGCGACCGGGTGCAGCACCAGTTTCAAGTCCGCCTCTGCCTGTTTCAGCCAATCCGCCAACAGCAGCGGCGGGTGAATCACCGGCACCCGCGAGCGACCGCATTGCTCGCACGCGCTGATCGCCACCTGGCGCCAGTGCTGCAGGCGTTTATCGGCACGTTCGTCCTTGAGGCGCACTTCGCAGCGGTCGCTGAAGATCGGGGTGATTTCATTTACCCCAAGCTCGGTGGCTTTCTGGATCGCCCAGTCCATCCGCTCGCCACGGGAAAGGCCCTGGCCGAGGTGAATCTGCAACGGTGATTCGACCTGCCCGGCAAAGGCCTCGGTGACTTGCACCACCACGCGTTTTTTACCGACTTCCAGCAAGCTGGCGCGAAACTCCTGGCCGGAGCCGTCGAACAGTTGCACGGCGTCGCCTTCGCTCATGCGCAACACGCGGCTGATGTAATGCGCCTGGGCTTCCGGCAACTCGTGGTCGCCAAGGCTCAGGGGGGCGTCGACAAAAAAGCGGGACAGTCTCATTTCTGTTCTCTGGGGAGGTTCATGTAGGAGCGAGCTTGCTCGCGAAGAACGTAAGGGCGCCGCGTTTAAACAGGATACCCGCATTATCGTTGACGATTTTCGCGAGCAAGCTCGCTCCTACCGGTCAGGCAGCAGCGGCACCGATTAATCAAGTGAACTCAATCAGCCCGGATCACGAAACCCTGGGTGGAAATCCTTGGGCACCGCCACGCTGACCTTGCTGTTGGTGGCGATATCAATCCCTTCGCTGGCCACTTCAGCCAGGAAGTCGATCTGCTCCGGGGTGATCACGTAGGGCGGCAGGAAATACACCACGCTGCCCAATGGCCGCAGCAACGCGCCACGTTCCAGGGCATGCTCGAACACCTTGAGGCCCCGGCGTTCCTGCCACGGGTAGGCGGTCTTGGTGGCCTTGTCCTGCACCATCTCAATGGCCAGCACCATGCCGGTCTGGCGCACTTCCGAAACGTGGGGGTGGTCCACGAGGTGCGCGGTGGCGGTGGCCATGCGCTGGGCCAGGGCCTTGTTGTTTTCGATGACGTTGTCTTCTTCGAAGATGTCCAGGGTCGCCAGGGCCGCCGCACAGGCCAGCGGGTTGCCGGTGTAGCTGTGGGAATGCAGGAAGGCGCGCAGGGTCGGGTAGTCGTCGTAGAAGGCGTCGTACACATCGTCGGTGGTGACCACCGCCGCCAACGGCAGGTAGCCGCCGGTCAGGGCCTTGGACAGGCACAGGAAGTCCGGGCGGATGCCGGCCTGTTCACAGGCGAACATCGTGCCGGTGCGGCCAAAGCCCACGGCGATTTCGTCGTGGATCAGGTGCACGCCATAGCGGTCGCAGGCTTCGCGCAGCAGCTTGAGGTACACCGGGTGGTACATGCGCATGCCGCCGGCGCCCTGGATCAGCGGTTCGACGATCACGGCAGCCACGGTGTCGTGGTTGTCGGCGAGGGTCTGCTCCATGGCCAGGAACATGTTCCGGGAATGTTCTTCCCAGCTCATGCCGTCGGGGCGCAGGTAGCAGTCCGGGCTCGGCACCTTGATGGTGTCCAGCAGCAGGGCCTTGTAGGTTTCGGTGAACAGCGGCACATCGCCTACCGACATCGCGGCGATGGTTTCGCCGTGATAGCTGTTGGTCAGGGTGACAAAGCGCTTCTTGTTCGGCAGGCCACGGTTGAGCCAATAGTGAAAGCTCATCTTCAGCGCGACTTCGATGCACGACGAGCCGTTATCGGCGTAGAAGCAGCGGGTCAGGCCTTCGGGCGTCATCTTCACCAGGCGCTCGGACAGCTCGATCACCGGCTGGTGGCTGAACCCGGCGAGGATCACGTGCTCCAGCTGGTCTACCTGGTCCTTGATGCGCTGGTTGATGCGCGGGTTGGCGTGGCCAAACACGTTGACCCACCAGGAACTGACGGCGTCGAGGTAGCGTTTGCCTTCGAAGTCTTCCAGCCAGACGCCTTCGCCACGCTTGATCGGGATCAACGGCAGTTGCTGGTGGTCTTTCATCTGGGTGCAGGGATGCCACAGCACCGCAAGGTCGCGTTGCATCCACTGATTATTCAAACCCATCTTCATTCTCCTCGAAGCGGCTCGCGACGTGCGCGGGCGAAACAATCGCGCAAGCCTATGCAATGCAGACCTGTGTCACAACCCATTGCGAGGTGGAAGCGTAAATTGGTGGTAAACGCAGGACAGTCCGTCACGTTTCTTCTGGATAGTCCTTAATCTCTTGTTAACTTACTCTGCATAGGCTCTTGATCGTATTTCTCGATATTTCAAAGCGAAATTTTCCGCTTTAAATCGATAGGTAAGTCGATAGTCTTGGCACAGTTCTTACGGGATTTGGAACATGCAGCTACGTAACTCATCGGCCCGCTATGGCTGGGTCAGTATTGTTTTGCACTGGGGCGTGGCCCTGGTGGTGTTCGGTCTGTTCGCGTTGGGCCTGTGGATGGTGGGTCTCGACTACTACAGCACCTGGCGCAAAGACGCCCCGGACCTGCACAAAAGCATCGGCATCACGCTGTTCGCCATCATGCTGGTGCGCATTGTCTGGCGTTTGCTCAGCCCGCCGCCGCCACCGCTTGCCAGCTATAGCCGCATGACACGTCTGGGGGCTGCGTTTGGCCACGCATTCCTGTATCTCGGGCTGTTTGCCGTGATGATTGCCGGTTACCTGATTTCCACCGCAGACGGTGTCGGGATCCCGGTGTTTGGCCTGTTTGAGATTCCTGCACTGGTTTCCGGGCTACCGGACCAGGCAGACACCGCAGGCGTGGTGCATTTGTACCTGGCCTGGGTATTGGTGGTGTTCGCCGGCCTCCATGGTGTGGCTGCGTTGAAACACCATTTCATTGATCGTGATGTGACCCTGGTTCGTATGCTGGGGCGCAAAGCCTGATGTTCAACCTCGACTCACAAGGAATAGAAAGCATGTTGAAAAAGACTCTCGCCGCTCTGGCCATCGGTTCTGCCCTGCTGACTGCCGGTCAGGCGATGGCAGCTGACTACGTTGTCGACAAGGAAGGCCAGCACGCCTTCGTTGACTTCAAGATCAGCCACTTGGGCTACAGCTTCATCACCGGTACCTTCAAGGACCTGGACGGCAAGTTCAGCTTCGATGCTGCCAAGCCTGAAGACAGCAAGATTGAGTTCAACGTCCGCACTGCCAGCGTGTTCACCAACCACGCCGAACGTGACAAGCACATCGCCAGCAAAGACTTCCTGGACGTTGGCAAGTATGCCGATGCCAAGTTCGTCTCCACCAGCGTCAAGACCACCGGCAAGAATGCTGACGGCAAAGTCACTGCAGACGTGACCGGCGACCTGACCTTCCACGGCGTGACCAAGCCGATCGTCGTCAAGGCGACCTTCCTGGGTGAAGGCAAGGATCCATGGGGCGGCTACCGTGCTGGCTTTGAAGGCACTACCTCCTTCAACCGCCAGGACTTCGGCAAGCAAATGGACCTGGGCCCAGCGTCCAACACGGTTGAGCTGTACGTAACGTTTGAAGGTGTGAAAGCGAAGTAATTTTCGCCGGCCACACAAAAATGCCCCGGATCTCGCGATCCGGGGCATTTTTTATGGCGCTTTGAAAACTCAGCGGTTGCGGGTCAGCAACGCCGGTTTTTCACCACGTGGACGGCCCGGCAGTTGATCCAACTGCTCAGGTGTCAGCGTGCGATCGCTTTTCGACTCTTTGTGGATGATCTTCGGTGCCGGGCCGCCGCGCGGGTTTTGCACCGCTGGCTCCGACAGACGAGGTTGATCATCACGGGCCGGGCGACGGTTGCGCGACTCTTCGCGACGGGCCTGGCCGTCACGGGGTGCGCCGTTGCGCGGGCCGCTGCGCTTGGCAGGCGGGGTGCCGGTGGTGGCGCCGTTGCTGCTGCGCGGACCGTTCTGGCGACCTTGTGGCTGGCCGCCGGTACGTGGCGCAGAACCAGCGCCTGCACCCTGGGCAGGAGCGCCCGGACGGCGACCACGGCCCTGGGCCGGCTTGGCCTGGGGCACGTAGTCAACGCGGTTACCGAAGTTGTCCACGTCGTCGTCCAGGAACTCGTCCGGAGCACGGTCGGCAGCAGCGCGTGGCGGCTGGCTCGGCTGGCGCTGTTCGCGGGCCGGGGTGCCTTCACGGGGCTTTTGCTCACGGGCCGGGCGTTCGCCACGGCCATTGGTCGCAGCCTTGTCCTTGCCGCCCTTGTCCTTGCCCTTGTCTTTACGACCGCCACCACCGCCGCCGCCGTTCGGGCCATCGCCCTTCGGACCGCGTGGGTTGTTGCGCGGGTTACGCACGTCCGGACGCTCGCGCACTTCAGGCTTCTCAGCCTCAACGGCGCTGGAGTCGAAGCCCATCAGGTCGCCGTCGGCGATTTTCTGCTTGGTCATGCGCTCAATGCTTTTCAGCAGCTTTTCTTCGTCCGGTGCGACCAGGGAAATGGCCTCGCCCGAACGACCGGCCCGGCCAGTACGGCCGATACGGTGCACGTAGTCTTCGTCGACGTTTGGCAGCTCGAAGTTGACCACGTGGGGCAGTTGGTCGATGTCCAGGCCGCGAGCGGCGATGTCGGTGGCGACCAGGATGCGCACTTCACCGGCCTTGAAGTCGGCCAGGGCTTTGGTGCGAGCGTTCTGGCTCTTGTTGCCGTGGATGGCGACGGCGGTGAGGCCGTGCTTGTCCAGGTACTCGGCCAGGCGGTTGGCGCCGTGCTTGGTGCGGGTGAAGACCAATACCTGTTCCCACGCGCCGGCGGTGATCAGGTGGGCCAGCAGCGAACGCTTGTGAGCGGCCGGCAGGCGGAATACGCGCTGCTCGATACGCTCGACGGTGGTGTTCGGCGGGGTGACTTCAATGCGCTCAGGGTTGTGCAACAACTTGCCCGCCAAAGCGGTGATGTCGTTGGAGAACGTGGCCGAGAACAGCAGGTTCTGGCGTTTGGCCGGCAGGCGCGCGAGGACCTTTTTCACGTCATGGACAAAGCCCATGTCGAGCATGCGGTCGGCTTCGTCCAGCACGAGGATTTCCACGTGGGACAAATCGACGCTGCCTTGGCCGCACAGGTCGAGCAAACGACCCGGGCAGGCAACCAGTACGTCGACACCACGGGACATGGCCTGAACCTGTGGGTTCATGCCGACGCCGCCGAAGATGCAGGCGCTGACGAACTTCAAGTCGCGGGCATACAGCTTGAAGCTGTCATGCACTTGGGCGGCGAGTTCGCGGGTAGGGGTCAGGACCAATACGCGCGGTTGGCGCGGGCCGTGACGCTGGGATTTGTCCGGGTGACCGTTGGGGAACAACCGCTCCAGGATCGGAAGGGCGAAGCCGCCGGTTTTACCAGTACCTGTCTGAGCCGCAACCATCAGGTCGCGGCCTTGCAACACGGCGGGAATGGCCCGCTGTTGCACCGGAGTAGGCTCGGTATAGCCCGCTGCCTCGATGGCGCGGACTAAAGCCTCGGAGAGACCGAGGGAAGCAAAGGACATGAGTAATCCTGTTTTAGTTAGGGCTTGGCCCAGAGGGATAGTCTTGCCTGGCGTGAATGGCGTTTAGATGAACGCAATCCCGTCCGGTCCTGCTGGGGCTGGCAGGCACTCAGACGGCTCGCGCGGGCTTGAAAGCTGCGCTGTAGCGGGGTCGGGTGCCTTTTGCAAGACCGAAGCGTCCGGGCGTAAGCCTGGCGGAAAGGCCGGAGTATAACAGAGCAATCACTCTGCGCTGCTTTCCTGCTGCTCAACGGTGCTTGCAGGCAGGGCTGATGCGCTGGTCTGGAGGCTTGCACCGGCATATTTGGCGCTCAAGGCCGCGTAGGCCGGCTCTTGCTTGAAGCGTTTGAGTTCGGCGGCAAAGCGTTGCACCAGCAAGTCCATGCCGGCACCCCGGCGCACCGCGAGGAACTGTGGCTGGCTGCTGACCACCTGGGGCGCCTGGGTGATCTGGTGTTCAAGTCCGAGGGCCTTAAGCACATGCTGGCCGCCCCGGCGGTCCGTGATGACCAGGTCGATCCGCCCCAGGGCCAGCTTGCCGAAGTTGGCCTCATGGCTGGCGGCCGGCTCCTGCTTGAACTGCGTGGACTCGCTGAATTCGGCGCCATAGAGGTAACCCGGCGACGTGCCGATGGTCAGGCCGCGCAGGTCGTCGAAGGTCTGGAACGGATGTGGGCGCGCGTTGGCGTAGAACAGCACGAACTCCACCTCGGACAGCGGCTCGCTGGGGTACAGCAGCACCGCGTCGCGTTCGTGGCTGTGGAAAATATCCAGTGCGCCATCGGCCTGGCCTTGATCGAGCATCGCCAGGCAACGCTTCCAGGGCAAGAATTGCCAGTCCACGTCGATGCCCAAACGCTGGAACACGATCACCGTGGTCTCGTAGTCGAGCCCGCGCATGGTGCCGTTGTCGTCATACACGTAAGGCGCCCAGGGCTCGGTGACAATGCGCAGTTTCTCGCCATGGGCACCGAGGCTCAGGCAAGCGAAAAGAACAACGGTCAACAACCGGAAAGTGACAGGCATGCCCCGAGATTACGACTGTCTCGGGCTAAAGAGAAGCTCTGGCTCAGCGATCTGCGGGCGCCTGCCGGTTTTACTTACCGGGAGATTTGATCAAGTGTTCGTAGATCGCCTCGCGCCGCTCACCGAGAATCAGCCGCACCACGGGATTGGCAAACCAGTGCTCCAGCAGATGGGCATCCACGGGCCGGCCCTGGCGCTCTTCCTGATTTTGCCGGGCCTTGTCCCACCAAACCGGGCCACACGCCTGGTCGAACTCGTTTTCATGCTCATAGCAGCCGTAGAGGATTTCCCGGATGAACTGCTGCTGGTGCCTGGGCAATATCAGGGTGATCAGCTTGTACATCAGCCGTTGCAGGCGCGGCGGGCGCGGCAGGTGGGCGGAGACCTGGCGGGTATCGTCCAGGGCCGTGACGCTGGTGGGGTTCGCCCCATGCTTGGCGATCCACGCCTTGACCTTGGCCCGGAACAGCTGCTTGCGGCTCCAGTAGTGGTGGATCAGGTCCGGGCATTCGCGCACGTTGACGGTGCGATAAGCGGCGATGGACAGGCAGAACTCTTCCAGTGTGTAGGCGCCCTGGGCATGGGGAAACAGTTCGTCCATCAACTCGATCGAGCGGTCGAGAATGTGCGCGTCCTGCTGCGTCAGGCCCATGACCCCGGAATTGAGGGTCATCATGTCGTCGTCGGCCACGCCCATGTCCAGCAGGCGCTGGTACAGGGCGCTGTACAGAATGCTTTCGTGGTTGTCGCCGTATTTGGTGTAGAAGGCGTTGCACAGCAGGGTGCCGGGCTGCACGCGTTCAAACAGCGCCAGGGGCGAGTGGTGGAAAAACGTGTCGGTGTCGATCAGCAGCGCCACTTCGGACTCTTGCAGCACCTGCCGCAGCACCACGTGCTTGGTGCGGAAGTGGTAGCCATGGGGCTCGCTCCAGCGTTTGCGCGTGGCTTCATCCAGCGGGCGCACCCGTACCGGCAGCAAGCGATAGGGCTCGGGGTTGTCGCTGAAGACCTGGATGTCGATGCCGGCATCCGGCGTGCCTCGCAGGAAAGCCAGGGCGCTGGCGATGCTGAATACCGCTTCCTGATGGTAAGTCTCGGCGCCGAATACCAGGTAGACCAGTTGCGGGCGGGACGTCGGGGCGGTTGTATTCATGGACTGCAGGATTCCGTGGGCGTTTAGAACGGCAAAGGCCCTCATTATGAGGGCCTTTGCATTTCGGAACAGGCCTTAGCGTGGCAGCTTCAGGTTGTTCCAGACAGCGAGGCTAGGCTCAGCCTGGTTCAGGGTATAGAAGTGCAACCCTGGCGCGCCACCTTGCAACAATTGTTCACACATCTCGCTGATGACCTGCTCGCCGAACGCCTGGATGCTCTTGACGTCGTCGCCGTAGGCTTCCAGTTGTTTGCGAATCCAGCGTGGGATTTCCGCGCCGCAGGCGTCAGAGAAGCGCGCCAGTTTGCTGTAGTTGGTGATCGGCATGATGCCCGGCACGATCGGGATATTCACCCCCATCGCCTGTACACGTTCAACGAAGTAGAAGTAGCTCTCTGCGTTGAAGAAGTACTGGGTGATTGCGCTGTTGGCGCCGGCGTTGGCCTTGCGCACGAAGTTCTGCAAATCGTCTTCGAAATTGCGCGCCTGGGGGTGCATCTCCGGATAAGCGGCCACTTCGATGTGGAAGTGATCGCCGGTTTCTTCACGGATGAAGCTCACCAGGTCATTGGCGTAGCGCAGCTCGCCGCTGGCCATGCCCATGCCGGACGGCAGGTCACCGCGCAGGGCGACGATGCGCTTGATGCCGGCTTGCTTGTATTGGGTCAGCAGGCTGCGCAGGTCGGCCTTGCTGTCGCCCACGCAGGACAAATGCGGAGCAGCAGGGACTTTGACTTCGCTTTCCAGCTGCAACACGGTGTTGATCGTGCGATCGCGGGTGGAGCCACCGGCACCGTAGGTGCAGGAGAAGAAATCGGGGTTGAAGCTGGCCAACTGCTTGGCAGTCGCCATCAGTTTTTCATGCCCAGCATCGGTCTTGGTCGGGAAGAACTCGAAGCTGTAGCGACGGTCTTGGGACATGGTCATACCCTTGGGAACTCGAAAGCCGACTGTGCACCCATCCGAACTGTAGGAGCGACCTTGCTCGCGAAGAACGTCAACGATAACGCGTGTAAACAGGGATACGCGGTGCCTTTGGGTTTTTCGCGAGCAAGCTCGCTCCTACAGGTAGAGCAGGTGTTGCCGGTTACTTAGTAGCGGTAAGCGTGCGGCTTGAACGGGCCTTCGACCGTCACGCCGATGTAGTCGGCCTGGGTCTTGGTCAGTTGAGTCACTACGCCGCCAAAGCCGCGGACCATTTCCAGGGCCACTTCTTCGTCGAGTTTCTTCGGCAGTACTTCCACGGTCAGGCGCTCGGCTTTCTGGGCGGGCGACAGGTCGGCGTATTTCTGGCCGAACAGGAAGATCTGGGCCAGTACCTGGTTGGCGAACGAGCCATCCATGATGCGGCTTGGGTGGCCAGTGGCGTTGCCCAGGTTCACCAGACGGCCTTCGGCCAGCAGGATCAGGTAGTCATCGTTCTGCGGGTCGAAATCACCCGCGCCGGTACGGTGAACCTTGTGTACCTGTGGCTTCACTTCTTCCCATGCCCAGTTCTTGCGCATGAAAGCGGTGTCGATTTCGTTGTCGAAGTGACCGATGTTGCACACCACGGCGCGCTTTTTCAGGGCCTTGAGCATGTTTGCATCGCACACGTTCACGTTGCCGGTGGTGGTCACGATCAGGTCGATCTTGCCCAGCAGCGCTTTGTCGATGCTCGCTTCGGTGCCGTCGTTCTGGCCGTTGATGAACGGCGAAACCACTTCGAAACCGTCCATGCAGGCTTGCATGGCGCAGATCGGGTCAACTTCGGAGACTTTAACGATCATGCCTTCCTGACGCAGGGACTGGGACGAGCCCTTGCCCACGTCACCGTAGCCGATCACCAGCGCTTGCTTGCCGGACAACAGGTGGTCGGTGCCGCGCTTGATCGCATCGTTCAGGCTATGACGGCAGCCGTACTTGTTGTCGTTCTTGCTCTTGGTCACCGAGTCGTTGACGTTGATGGCCGGGATTTTCAGCTCGCCCTTGGCCAGCATGTCCAGCAGGCGGTGAACGCCGGTGGTGGTTTCTTCGGTCACGCCGTGGACGCGGTCGAGGATCTGCGGGTACTTCTTGTGCAGCAGCTCGGTCAGGTCGCCGCCGTCGTCGAGGATCATGTTGGCGTCCCATGGCTTGCCATCCTTGAGGATGGTTTGCTCCAGGCACCACTCGTACTCTTCTTCGGTCTCGCCTTTCCAGGCGTAAACAGCGATCCCGGCAGCAGCGATAGCGGCAGCGGCCTGGTCTTGAGTCGAGAAAATGTTGCAGGACGACCAACGTACTTCGGCACCCAGGGCAACCAGGGTTTCGATCAGCACGGCAGTCTGAATGGTCATGTGGATGCAGCCGAGAATCTTCGCGCCCTTGAGCGGCTGCTCAGCGGCGTACTTGCGACGCAGGCCCATCAGGGCTGGCATTTCGGATTCGGCGATAAAAGTTTCGCGACGGCCCCAGGCAGCGAGGGACATGTCGGCGACTTTGTAGTCGGTAAAACCTGCAGGCGTGATTACAGCGCTCATGAAGAGCCTCCATTCGTAGTGTGCGAATGGGCGCCGTTGTGCGTTTAGTATCCAGCTGGCTAACCAGGCCGGACAACGCCCCATCCGAGCCTGACAGGTCGAGCCTGCTGCAGCGCCCCTCGGACAGGTGGCGGGAGAACGGTATCAATCGAAGATGACCGTTTTGAAGCGGAGGCGATTATAGCCGCCTGCGCCTGACTTCTAAAGCCTTTCTGTCGGCGGCATGAAGATCGCTCATGGGGTTGATAGGCAATGGCTCATAGAGCTTGGGCCCGGCCTCTGCCATGATGTTGCCCATCATTTCGCAACACGCTTTGGAGTGAACATGAACTTCCACACCCGCAAATGGGTAAAACCCGAAGACCTCAACCCCAACGGCACCCTGTTCGGTGGCAGCCTGCTGCGCTGGATCGACGAAGAAGCGGCCATCTACGCGATTGTCCAGTTGGGCAACCAGCGGGTGGTGACCAAGTACATCTCTGAAATCAACTTCGTCAGCGCCTCGCGCCAGGGCGACATCATCGAGCTGGGCATCACCGCCACCGAGTTCGGTCGCACCTCCATCACCCTGACCTGCGAAGTGCGTAACAAGATCACCCGCAAGAGCATCCTGACCGTGGAAAAAATGGTCTTTGTGAACCTGGGTGAAGACGGTTTGCCGGCGCCCCATGGCCGCACCGAGATCAAGTACGTGAAGGATCAGTTCCAGTCCGAAGGCCTCGGCGAGTAAACCTGCGCAGGGCCAGTGAACGCTCTTGATCAACCATAGGTCGTACCTGAACATCGCCCCCCGTTCAGGTATCACCATGGCCACGCAAGAAGACGGCAAGACCCCCAATCTGTCGCAGGAAGAGCAGCACGACGTCGACAAGAACCAGCCGCCTCGCGCGGCGGTTCTGCATGAAATCATCCGCACTCAAGGCGACCAGGAACTGGAGCGCAACGTCGCCGCGTTGTGGTGGTCGGCGCTGGCCGCCGGCCTGACCATGGGCCTGTCGCTGATGGGCATGGGCTTGCTCAACTCGCGCCTGCCGGATGGCGAAGAGTTCAAGGTGATCGCCAGTTTTGGTTACTGCGCCGGCTTTCTTGCCGTGATCCTCGCCCGTCAGCAGTTGTTCACCGAAAACACCCTGACCGCGGTGTTGCCGGTGATGAGCAAGCCCACGCTGAAGAATTTCGCACGCCTGCTGCGTTTATGGGCCGTGGTGCTGGTGGGCAACCTGTGCGGCACCTTGCTGGTGGCGTACGTGATGCTGCACTTGCCGATCTTTGACACCAAGACCGACCTGGCCTTCCTGGAAATCGGGCGCAAGGTCATGGAAAACGACGCCTACCAGATGTTCGCCAAGGGCATCGTGTCGGGCTGGATGATCGCCACCATGGTCTGGATGATCCCCTCCATGGAAAGCGCCAAAATCTGGATCATCATCCTGATCACCTACCTGATGGCACTGGGAGACTTCACCCACATCGTGGTGGGCTCGGCGGAAGTGTCGTACCTGGTATTTGCCGGCGAGCTGCCGTGGAAAGACTTCTGGCTGGTGTTCGCCGGGCCGACATTGGCGGGCAATATCATCGGCGGCAGCTTTATCTTTGCGCTGATCAGCCATGCGCAGATTCGCAGCGAAAGCAGCCTGCCGGGTAAACCCGCTGCGGACCCGAGGCATCCGCAGCAGATCAACAAGGGTCAGTGAGTCTCCGGCGCCGCAGCAGGCGCCGGCTCATCCTTGGTCACATGCTTGACCAGCTTGCCGATGCTCAAGCCCTGCAACAGGATCGACGACAGCACCACGATGTAGGTGATGCTCAGCAGCAAGTCGCGCTCCGGGCCCAACGGCAGGGCCAGGGCCAATGCCACCGAAACCCCGCCGCGCAAGCCGCCCCACGTAAGGATGCGGATGGTGCCGCGGGGCACCGTGCGCCAGCGCCGCAGCAGCAGGATCGCCGGGGCCACCGTCAACAGGCGTGACAACAGGATCGCCGCCGCCAGCAAACTTGCCGCCAACACGTGCAGCCAGTTGAACGGCAGCAGCAAAAGCTCCATGCCGATCAGCGCGAACAGCAGGGCGTTGAGCATGTCATCGAGCAGTTCCCAGAAACCGTCCAGGTAGCGGCGGGTCATGTCGTTCATTGCCAGCTTGCGGCCCAGGTTGCCGATGATCAGCCCGGCGACCACCATCGCAATCGGTGCCGAGACGTGCAGCTCGGTGGCCATCGCCGAGCCGCCGATCACCAGGGCGAGGGTCAGCATTACTTCGATCTGGTACTGCTCGATGCTCTTGATCATCAGGTACACGATGTAGCCGATCAGCCCGCCGAACACCACGCCACCGATTGCCTCATGGGCAAACAGTATGGCCGTCGCGCCGACCGTAGGCGTCTCACCCAGTTGCGCGATGCCCAGCAATACGGTGAACACCACCACCGCCGTGCCGTCGTTGAACAGCGATTCGCCGACGATGGTGGTCTTCAGTGGTTTCGACGCGTTGGCGGTCCGCAGCACCCCGAGTACGGCAATCGGGTCGGTGGGGGAAATCAGTGCGCCGAACAACAGGCAATACAGGAAGCTCACGTGCCAGCCGAACAGGGCGAAGATGTAGAAGGCCAGGCTGCCGATCACCACCGTGGCAATCAATACGCCGAAGGTGGCGAGCAGGCCGATGGGCCAGCGGTAGCTGCGCAGGTCACTCAGGTTGACGTGCAAGGCGCCGGCGAACAGCAGGAACGAGAGCATCCAGTTCATCAGCAAGTCGCCGAAGTCGATCTGGCCGATCAACTGCTGGATGCGCTCTTCAAGGCCGGGGTAGCCGATAAAGCTCAAGCCTTGCAGCAGCAGGGAAAACATCAGTGCCGTCACCATCACACCGATGGTGGGCGGCAGGCCGATGAAGCGGTAGTTCACGTAAGTGAGCAGGGTGGTCAGGCAAATAAACGCAGCGACAAGTTCAAGCATCCGGGGTCCTTGGATGGAGGAGTGAGTAGAGATCATATGTGGGAGCTGTCGAGCCCCAGCGAGGCTGCGATGGCATCACCTGGGTGAGCCTGCAAGACCGCAGCGCCTGTATCGCAGCCTCGCTAAAGCTCGACAGCTCCCACACAGAACACATTTATCAGTTGGCTACGTTGACCGCAGCCGGGCGGCGACGTTGCAGGTTGATGAACAAAAGTGCCGCCGGCACCATCCCGCCGATCCATGCACCGAGCGGCAGGCGAGGATCTCCTGTCGGTAATCGTGACGCTCTGATCAGGCATACGCATGCCGAGGCCCGGATCGGCGAAGATCGGGCAGCAGCAAAAAATTATTGGTCCAGGTCTTTGCGCAACTGAGTGCGGCGTGGTCGGCTTTAGTATAAACAGGTGCTGAAATATGGCGAATCAAATCTGCTTTTTCTGACTGGGGAGTCACCGTGATCGCAACAGCTCTGGTACTGGTAGCGGCGCTGTTGCATGCGACGTGGAACACCTTGATCAAATTCAGCGGCGAGCGCCTGTTGGTCATCGCGTGCATGGACACGGTGGCGTTGCTGTTTGTGGTGCTGGCGGTGGGGTTTGTATCGTTTCCGCCGCTGGAAATCTGGCCGTGGATCATCGCCTCGGCACTGTTTGAATTGCTCTACCGCTACCTGCTGATCCAGGCTTATCGCGTGGGTGACCTGGGCTTGGTGTACCCGCTGATGCGTGGGTTGTCGCCGCTGGTGGTGCTGGCGTTGACGTTGGTGTTTGCCGGTGAGGTGCTCAGTACCCAGCAGATCCTGGGCATCCTGCTGATTCCGTTCGGCATGCTGTGCCTGTTGTGGCAGGGCGGCGGTGGCGACCGGTTGCCTTGGTCGATGCTGCCGGTGGTGGCGCTGATCGGCCTGTGTATCGGTTGCTACACCTTCCTCGATGGCCAGGCGTTGCGCCGTTGGTCACACCCACTGGACTACCTGGTGTGGCTGACGCTGATAAGCGCATGGCCGTTTCCGTTGCTGGCGATGGTGCGCAAACGGGCGGCGTTCGGGTTGTTCTGGCGCACGCAATGGCGGCTGGGGCTGAGTGTCGGGTTGTGCGTGTTGTTGAGCTACGCTCTGGTGCTTTGGGCCATGCAGTTGGGCTCGATTGCCGAGGCTGCCGCGCTGCGGGAAGTCAGTGTGATTCTTGTGGTGCTGTTCGGCATGCGTTACCTGAAAGAACCTTTCGGCCGCCCGCGGCTCATAGCCTGTGGGTTGGTGCTGATCGGCATGTTCGTGATGAAACTCTAACCGTCGGACAAAACTAAAAAAGGAATGGGTTATGACAGTCGCTTTCTGGTGTGTGTTGATCGCAATTTTTCTGCCGTACCTGTGCACGGGCGTGGCCAAGTTCAGCGGTGGCAAGTTCGGGCCGCGGCAGAACCATGATCCGCGTGCCTTCCTGGATACGCTGGAGGGGTTCGCCAAGCGTGCCCACAGTGCGCAACTCAACAGCTTTGAAGTGACCCCGGCCTTTGCGGCAGCGGTGATCATTGCCCATTTGGCCGGCGCGGCGTCGCTGGTGACGATCAACGTGCTGGCGGTGCTGTTTATTACCAGCCGGTTGCTTTACATCATCTGCTACCTGGCGGACTGGGCGATTCTGCGGTCGGTGGTATGGGCGGTGGGGATGGCGTTGATTGCGAGTTTCTTCTTCGTCTCGATCTAAAGCCTGACGCTGTTCAAATGTGGGAGCGGGCTTGCTCGCGAATGCGGTGTGTCAGTCACCGGATGTATCGACTGATCCACCGCATTCGCGAGCAAGCCCGCTCCCACACAAGCCCGCTCCCACATAGACCGTGGTGTTCTTCAGGTGCCTGTCGGCGCATCGGGCACTTTCGGCAGCGCTGCGCCTTTGGGCCACAGCATCCAGATCTGGCCCTGCTGCTTCATGTTGCCCGCCAGCTCACCAGCGGCATCACCGGTTCCCCAGAACAGGTCGGCCCGCACTTCACCGGTAATTGCACCACCGGTATCCTGCGCGGCCACCGGGCGGGCAATCGGTGTGCCGTCCGGTCGCGTAGTCGATAGCCATAACAGGCTGCCCAGTGGAATCACCTTGCGATCCACCGCGACGCTATAACCCGCAGTCAGCGGCACGTTCAGCGAACCACGGGGGCCTTCGTTGCTGTCGGGGCGGGCGCTGAAGAACACGTAGCTGGGGTTGCTTGCCAGCAATTCAGGAATACGCTGCGGATGTGCCTTGGCCCAGGCCGCGATGGCGCCCATGGTCACGTCTTCTTTTTTCAGTTCGCCTTGCTCCACCAGCCAGCGGCCGATGGGGCGGTACGGGTAGCCGTTCTGGTCGCCGTAACCGACGCGCAATTGGCGGCCATCGGCCAGTTGGATGCGGCCCGAACCTTGAATCTGCAGGAATTGCAGGTCCATAGGATTGGTCAGCCAGGCGATGGGCTTGGCGGTGGAGCCTTGCTGGTTGATGGCGCTGGCGTCGTCATAGGGTTTGAGTACCCGACCTTCCAGGCGGCCGCGCAGGCGTTTGCCCTTGAGCTCCGGGTAGATGCTTTCCAGGTTGACGATGATCAGGTCATCCGGCACGCCGAACACCGGCACATGGGCGGTGGCGGTTTCGGTCAGGCTGCCGGGGTAAACCGGTTCGTAGTAGCCGGTGATCAGGCCGTTGGGGCTGTTGTCAGCCGAACGCAGGCCGTAGACATCAAGGTTGGCCTTGAGGAAGTCGCGAATCGCTACTGCCGTCGACGGCACAGTGGCCGATGCCGCGCACGTCGTGCCCCACACCGGGTCAGCCTTGAGTCGTTGACAGGCACTGCGCCAGGATTCAAAGCCGGCTTGCAGGTCAGTGTCCGACACGGCCGGCAGGTTTTCCCAGGTCGCGCCGACGTAGGTGGCGATGGCGTGGGGTTTGGCTTTCTCGTCTTTGCCGGTGTCGCAACCGGCCAGCAACGCGATCATTGGCAGAGCCCACGCCAAGCGGCGGCCCCAGGGTTTAAAGCGGGTATTCATACACAAAATTCCTGAAGCGGTTGCCCGCGCGGATTGGCGCTCGAACAACCCTTATTATTAATAGGGGTATTGGTCTTTACGGGCGGGGCGAGGATACTGGCCGCCGTTTCCCGTGACCTTGAGCCATCATGACTTTTAAAAGACTGACCGTTGTATTGCTGGCCTGCCTGACGCTGTCCGCCTGCGGCGGGGTTGATCCGAATTCGCCCCTTGGCCAGCGCAAGGCCATTTTCAAGCAGATGCTCAAGACCGGCGAAGACCTGGGCGGCATGCTGCGTGGACGCCTTCCGTTCGACGGCGCCAAATTTGCCGAAGGCGCGGTCAAGCTTGATGCGTTGTCCCATGAACCGTGGAAACATTTCCCGAGCGTGCGTGAGGAAGACCACGCTAGCGCCAAGGACGACGTGTGGCAGCAACAGGCACGTTTCCAGGAGATGGCCCGCAACCTTGAAGCGGCCACCGGTGAATTGGTGATCGCCAGCCAGGTCCAGCCCTACAAGGCCAGCAACCTGGGGCCGGCCGTGCAGAAAGTCGAAGATGCCTGCACCGCGTGCCATAAACAGTTCCGCGATCACTGAGGCGTCTTACTTGTCCAGTTCGTCCAGGGCTTCCTGCAGGTCCTTGCGTGACTGGGCCAGCTTGTCCTTGCGCTTGTTGATCTTGTCGGAATCACCTTTTTTCATCGCCTTGTCGAGGTCGGCCTGACGGCGGCTGACCTCGTGCTTGGCGTCGAGCACCTTGTTTTCGCGCTCCTTTTTCAAGGAGGCGTCGGTGCAGTTGGCAGTGACTTCACTCAAGGCTTTTTCCAGGCCGGCTTGCTGCTCGCTGTTGCCGTGGGCCTTGGCTTGTTCGATCTGGGTGCTGATGGCCTGGCGCTTGGCGGCGCAGCCGGTGAGTTGCGGGGCTTCCTCGGCCGCCAGCAGTGGTGTGGCCATAAAGGTTGCGACGGTCAACAGGGCAAAAGGTGCGAGAAACTTCATAAAGACTCCAAGGCAAACAAGGTCGCAATCAGGTGGGCAGGATGAATTCTGCCGGCACCGGTTAATGCTGTGGGGCAAAGGTCAAAAACCATCTATCCCGGCAGCCCGTAATGTTTCACCCAAGGCCAGCACCTGCGGGTCGCGAAAAAAAGCGCTCAGTTGCGCCGCGCGGCCCGGGCCTATGCCGTCTTCGGCCAGCCAGGCTTGAGTGTCTTTGGCGGCCAGGGTTTGCCAGCCGCCTTGTAGATTGTTGCGGGCCGTGGGCGGTACTCCCAGGGCCATCAGCCATTGCGCGAACGGTCGCTGCCGGGCGCTGCGCAAGCTGTCGAGTAAACGTGCGCTGCTGCGTTCACCTAAGCCATCAATGTTAGCAAGCTCTGCCTCATCCAGGGTTAACCAATCGAGCAGCCCGCCGATTAGACCGGCCTGAATCAACGTGTTCCAGGTTTCACGGCCGATATGTGGCAGGGCCAGCCCCTGGGCGCCGCTCAGCCAGGTCAGGCGCGCGAGCAATTGTTCCTCACAGCCTGGGGACAGTTTCCAGCAACTCAGCGGATGAAAGTTGTTGGCCTGGGGGATCTGCAGCTCGACCCGTGGCTGGCTGCGCAGCACGACGTGGTCAAGGCGCGGAATGACCTGGCCAGCCAGGCTGATGGACACTTGGTCACCAGGGCGAATGTCCAGTTCCCGCCAGCGTTTGAGGGAGCCAACGCTGACCCGGCTGATTTTTCGGTCATCCAGCAGTACTGGCTCCAGCTCCAGGATGGAGGTAATGCGCCCGGTGCGACCAATCTTGAAATGCACCTTGCGCACATGGGCCAGTGCCTTGACGACCGGGTATTTCCAGGCAACCGCCCAATAGGGCGAACTGACCCGCCAGCGCTCGGCCGGCGCCCGTTGGCTTTGATGCAACACCACGCCATCGCTGGCGAAGGGCAGTGGGTGGTTGTGCCAGTAACTGCGCCAGTGCGCCGCTTCGGTAATGTCCTTGATCGGGTGGCTGTAACGCCCGCTGTCGGTGAAGCCCCATTGCGCAAGCTGGCTCAGTCGTTTGGGAAAATCCTCGGGACCGTGGGGCCAGGCCCAGACAAACAGGCCGATACCGGCGGCTTCGGCTTCGCTCAACTGCCGGCGGTTCATCAGCCCAGCCACTTTGCTGCGGGCGCCGAGGCCACCTTTGGTGGCCTGCACGTGGTCATTCAGTCGCCAATAGAGTTCGCCCTGCAACAACAAGTCTACGGGCTCGGGCAGTTGCTGGACGATCCCGGGAATCCTGCGGGCGGACGCTGACCAATCCTGGCCCAGCCGGCCATCGCCACGACTGATGACCCGGCTCAGTCGGCCTTTGCGGTAAACCAGGGTGACGGCGACGCCGTCGACCTTGGGCTGAATCCACACATCCTGGCGCGTGCTCAGCCAGGTTTGAACGGCGTTGTCGTCCAGCAGTTTTTCCAGGCCGGTGTGTGGTGTCGGGTGAGCGATGGTGCCTCGTGCGCTGGCCAACGGCTTGTCCGTGCCCGGCGCGGAGGAGGCGAAACAACTGCGCCATTGGGTAAGACGCTGGCGGGCCTGGTCATAGAGTTCATCGCTGATCAATGACTGGCCGAGTCGGTGATAGCTGTCATCCCACAGGCGGACTTGCTGCGCCAGGTCGGCGATCTGGGCCCGGGCGTGATCGGCCTCCCAGTCGGGACACTCCCGCGCCCACGCAATCAGCGGTGAGAAGTTGAGTAAAAAGAAGAACAGCAAGCGCATAGGCAACGTCATCATGAGCATCCTTGCTCTGAAAGGGCGCCCAGCCTAAGCCATCCCAGCGGGCATAAAAAAGCCCCGCAACCGCGAGGCTTTTTACCCGATGTTTCGGCTTACCTGGAACAGCTCATCCGGGGCTTTGTGCACACCGTAAAGCGATTACAGGCCGGCGGCGGTCCGCAGGTCGTTGGCGCGGTCGGTCTTTTCCCAGGTGAACGTGGTGAAGGTGTCGTTGCCAACAGTCTTCTGCTCTGGGGTGCGACCGAAGTGGCCGTAGGCCGCGGTGTCCTGGTACATCGGGTGCAGCAGGTCGAGCATGGTGGTGATTGCGTAAGGACGCAGGTCGAAGATTTCACGCACCAGCTTGACGATCTTGTCGTCGCTGATCTTGCCGGTACCGAAGGTGTTCAGCGAGATCGACGTAGGCTGGGCTACACCGATGGCGTAGGACACCTGGATCTCGCAACGCTCGGCCAGGCCGGCGGCCACGATGTTCTTGGCCACGTAACGACCGGCGTAGGCCGCCGAACGGTCAACCTTGGATGGATCCTTGCCGGAGAACGCGCCGCCGCCGTGACGGGCCATGCCACCGTAGCTGTCGACGATGATCTTGCGACCGGTCAGGCCGCAGTCGCCTACCGGGCCACCGATGATGAATTGGCCGGTGGGGTTGATGTGGAACTGGGTGTCTTTGGTCAGCAGTTCGGCAGGCAGTACGTGCTTGACGATCAGCTCCATGACGCCTTCGCGCAGGTCGCTGTAGGACACGTCCGGGTTGTGCTGGGTCGACAGTACGACGGCGTCGATGGCGACGACTTTGCCGCCTTCATAACGGCAGGTCACCTGGGACTTGGCGTCCGGGCGCAGCCATGGCAAGGCCCCCGATTTACGGGCTTCGGCCTGGCGCTTCACCAACTGGTGGGAGAAGGTGATCGGTGCTGGCATCAGCACGTCGGTTTCATTGCTGGCGTAGCCGAACATCAGGCCCTGGTCGCCGGCGCCCTGATCTTCAGGCTTGGCACGGTCGACACCCTGGTTGATGTCCGGGGACTGCTTGCCGATGATGTTCATTACGCCGCAGGTCGCGCCGTCGAATCCGACGTCGGAGCTGTTGTAGCCAATGTCGATGATCACGTCACGAACGATCTGCTCCAGGTCTACCCAGGCAGAGGTGGTGACTTCGCCGGCGATGATCGCCACGCCCGTTTTCACCAGAGTCTCGCACGCCACTCGGGCGAACTTGTCTTCAGCAATGATGGCGTCCAGCACCGCGTCAGAGATCTGGTCGGCGATTTTGTCCGGATGCCCTTCAGACACGGACTCGGAGGTGAAAAGGGAGTATTCGCTCATCTCGATGTTTTCCTGATATTTACCGATGGTGAGTGTCGCCAGTCGGTCGCTGAAAATGGCGGACCTGAATCTGGAAACCATTACGTAAACCTACATAGAGGCTTTCCCCGGGAACGAGTCCCGCAGCGGTGGCCCAACGGGCCAGATCGTCCTGTTCAAAACCCAGCCAGAGATCACCGCAGGCTTCCCTGGCCCAACTCTGGTTGTGGCTGCATAAATCCGTGACCAACAGGCTGCCGCCTGGTTGCAGCAAATTCGCCATCTGCCTGAGGGCGTCTGCAGGGGCGGCGAAATGGTGCAGGACCATGTTCAGCACCACGCAGTCGGCCCGCAGGCTGGTGTCATTCAGGGCGTCCGCCAACTGCAGGTGGACATTGCCCAGTGCCTCGCGCTCACACAGTTGGCGGGCCAGCTCCAGCATCGCCGGGCTGTTGTCCAGCGCCGTGACCTGATGAAAGCGCCGCGCCAGCTCCGGCAGAAAACCACCGTCACCGGGGCCCACTTCAACCGCTGTTGCCTCATCACTGAAGCTCAGCTTGTCCAAAAGTGCCAGCACGCTTTCGCGGTATTGCGCCAAGCCGGCGATCAGATCCTGCTGGGCGCGAAATTTCTCGGCTACCCGTGAGAAAAAGTCCTGGCTGGCCGCAGCGCGTTGCCCGTGCACCTGGCTGATGCGCGACTGCACGTCGGCCGGAGGGCCAGGCTGTCTATTTCTTCCAGCAGCGCAGCGTGAAGCTTGCCGCCCAACTGTTCAGTGTGGGGCAGGGCACGACGGTAAAAAATCGCATTGCCTTCACGGCGGGTTGCCACCAGGTCGGCCTGGGCCAGTACCTTCAAGTGATGGCTCATGCCGGACTGGCCGATGGCAAAGATCTGCGCCAGCTCCAGCACCCCGAACGAATCGTTGGTCAGCGCGCGCAGTACATTCAGGCGCAACGGATCACCGCCGGCCTTGCACAGGGCTGCCAGCTCGTCGCTGTCGTCGGGGCGAATGGAAGATGCGCTCAGGTTCATAAGGCCAGCAGTCTAGTGACGGTGGGAAAACCCCGCAAGGGCAATATCAAAAAGTTTTGATATTGGTCGATAATCGGTGGTTATAAGCAGCCGCTATAACCCATAGACGAAGCGGTCAGCGGTTTCTCCAGCCTATCCGCAGGAAAAACACCCTCAAGTGACTATCTGTCATTGCCCCGAGGGCGGTGGCTGAGGGAAAATGCCGATCCTTTTTTCCGTTTCTTTTATTCAACCTCCAGGAGATCAGCGATGCCCAGCCGTCGTGAGCGTGCCAACGCCATTCGTGCCCTCAGCATGGATGCCGTGCAAAAAGCCAACAGCGGCCATCCCGGTGCCCCGATGGGCATGGCGGATATCGCCGAGGTACTTTGGCGTGACTACCTGAAACACAACCCGAGCAACCCGTCGTTCGCCGACCGTGACCGGTTCATCCTGTCCAACGGCCATGGCTCGATGCTGATCTACTCGTTGCTGCACCTGACCGGCTACGACGTCACCATCGACGACCTGAAAAACTTCCGCCAGATCCACAGCCGCACCCCGGGCCACCCGGAATACGGCTACACCCCTGGCGTTGAGACCACCACCGGTCCACTCGGCCAGGGCCTGGCCAACGCCGTGGGTTTTGCCCTGGCTGAAAAAGTGCTGGCTGCGCAGTTCAACCGTCCAAACCACAACGTTGTCGACCACCACACCTACGTGTTCCTGGGTGATGGCTGCATGATGGAAGGCATTTCCCACGAAGTCGCTTCCCTGGCCGGTACCCTGGGCCTGGGCAAGCTGATTGCCTTCTACGATGACAACGGCATCTCCATCGACGGCGAAGTCGAAGGCTGGTTCACCGATGACACGCCGAAGCGTTTCGAAGCCTACAACTGGCAAGTGATCCGCAACGTCGACGGCCACGATCCTGAAGAGATCAAGATCGCCATCGACACCGCCCGCAAGAGCGAGCAGCCGACCCTGATCTGCTGCAAGACCACCATCGGCTTCGGTTCGCCGAACAAGCAAGGTAAAGAAGACTGCCACGGCGCCCCACTGGGTGACGCGGAAATCGCCCTGACCCGCGCTGCGCTGAAGTGGAACCACGGCCCGTTCGAAATCCCGGCTGACATCTACGCCGAGTGGGACGCCAAGGAAGCCGGCCTGGCTGCCGAAGCCGAGTGGGACCAGCGTTTTGCTGCCTACTCCGCTGAATTCCCGGAGTTGGCCAACGAACTGGTGCGCCGCCTGGCCGGTGACCTGCCTGCCGACTTCTCGGAAAAAGCCTCGGCCTACATCGCCGAAGTGGCCGCCAAGGGCGAAACCATCGCCAGCCGTAAAGCCAGCCAGAACACCCTGAACGCATTCGGCCCGCTGCTGCCCGAGTTCCTCGGCGGTTCGGCTGACCTGGCCGGTTCCAACCTGACCCTGTGGAAAGGTTGCAAAGGTGTCTCGGCGGAAGACGCCAGCGGTAACTACATGTACTACGGCGTGCGCGAGTTCGGCATGAGCGCCATCATGAACGGCGTCGCCCTGCACGGCGGCCTGGTGCCTTACGGCGCGACCTTCCTGATGTTCATGGAATACGCCCGCAACGCCGTACGCATGGCGTCGTTGATGAAGAAGCGTGTGATCTTCGTCTACACCCACGACTCCATCGGCCTGGGCGAAGACGGCCCGACGCACCAGCCGGTCGAGCAACTGACCAGCCTGCGCACCACGCCGAACCTCGACACCTGGCGCCCATCGGACGCGGTCGAATCGGCTGTGGCCTGGAAGCACGCGATCGAGCGTAAAGACGGCCCTTCGGCGCTGATCTTCTCCCGTCAGAACCTGCAGCACCAAACCCGCGACGCGGCGCAGATCGAAGGCATCAGCCGTGGTGGCTACGTGCTGAAAGACTGCATCGGCGAGCCTGAGCTGATCCTGATCTCCACCGGTTCCGAAGTGGGCCTGGCGGTTCAGGCGTACGACAAGCTGACCGCTGCCGGTCGCAACGTGCGTGTGGTTTCCATGCCGTGCACCAGCGTCTTCGAAGCCCAGGATGCCGACTACAAGCAATCGGTGTTGCCGTTGCAGGTCAGCGCACGTATCGCCATTGAAGCGGCTCACGCCGACTACTGGTACAAGTACGTGGGCCTGGAAGGCCGCGTGATCGGTATGACCACCTATGGTGAGTCGGCGCCGGCGCCAGCGTTGTTCGAAGAGTTCGGCTTCACCCTGGAAAACATCCTGGGTCAGGCTGAAGAGCTGCTGGAAGACTAAAAGCTCGAACGCGGTGACCCTTTGGTTGCCGCACCCACTGTAGGAGCGAGCTTGCTCGCGAAGATCGTCAACGATAACGCAGCGTTTCTGGATTAACGCGGCGCTCTCGGGTTCTTCGCGAGCAAGCTCGCTCCTACAATGGTTTGTGTCGCCCACAATGCGAGAACCCCATGCCTCAACCGCGTCCCTACAAAGTTGCACTCAACGGCTACGGCCGGATTGGTCGTTGCGTCTTGCGTGCTCTGTTCGAGCGAGGGGCGGCGGCCGGGTTTGAAATTGTTGCGATCAACGATCTGGCTGACATGGCCAGCATCGAATACCTGACACGTTTTGACTCCACCCACGGCCGGTTCCCCGGCGAAGTGCGAGTTGAAGACGACTGTCTGCATATTAATGGCAACTGCGTGAAGGTGTTGCGCAGTGCCACCCCCGAGGGCATCGACTGGGCGGCGCTGGACGTCGACCTGGTGCTGGAGTGCTCCGGTGCTTACCACACCCGTGCCGATGGCCAGCGGTTTCTCGATGCCGGCGCGCCGCGGGTTCTGTTCTCCCAGCCGATGGCCAGCGAGGCGGATGTCGACGCCACCATCGTGTATGGCGTGAACCAGGATTGCCTGACCGGCGCCGAACTGCTGGTGTCCAACGCCTCCTGCACCACCAACTGCGGTGTGCCGCTGTTGCGCCTGCTGGACCAGGCGATCGGCCTGGAATACGTGTCGATCACCACCATTCACTCGGCGATGAACGATCAGCCGGTGATCGATGCCTACCACCATGAAGACCTGCGCCGTACGCGTTCGGCGTTTCAGTCAGTGATTCCGGTGTCCACCGGCCTGGCGCGCGGTATCGAGCGACTGTTGCCGGAACTTGCCGGGCGAATCCAGGCCAAAGCCGTACGGGTACCGACGGTGAACGTGTCCTGCCTGGACATCACCATGCAAACCGTCAGCGACACCGACGCCGGCGAGGTCAACCGGATCCTGCGCGACGCCGCCACCAGCGGCCCGCTCAAAGGCCTGTTGGCCTACACCGAGTTGCCTCACGCCAGCTGTGATTTCAACCATGACCCGCATTCGGCCATCGTCGATGCCAGCCAGACCCGCGTTTCCGGCCCACGGCTGGTGAACATCCTGGCGTGGTTCGACAACGAATGGGGTTTTGCCAACCGTATGCTGGATGTTGCAGAACACTATCTGCAAACAGCCTCTCCACAACTTTAGCTCTCAGGAATTGCCACCCATGACCGTGTTGAAGATGACCGACCTCGATCTGCAAGGTAAGCGCGTACTGATCCGCGAAGACCTCAACGTCCCAGTCAAGGACGGTGTTGTCACCAGCGATGCGCGAATCCTGGCTTCGCTGCCGACCATCAAGCTGGCCCTGGAAAAAGGCGCGGCCGTGATGGTCTGCTCCCACCTGGGTCGTCCGACCGAAGGTGAATTCTCGGCAGAAAACAGCCTCAAGCCTGTAGCCGAGTACCTGAGCAAGGCCCTGGGCCGCGACGTGCCGCTGGTTGCCGACTACCTGAACGGCGTGGACGTGAAGGCCGGCGACATCGTGCTGTTCGAAAACGTGCGCTTCAACAAGGGCGAGAAAAAGAACAGCGACGAACTGGCCCAGCAATACGCTGCCCTGTGCGACGTGTTCGTGATGGATGCTTTCGGTACTGCTCACCGTGCCGAGGGTTCGACCCACGGCGTGGCCAAGTTTGCCAAAGTTGCCGCAGCTGGCCCGTTGCTGGCCGCTGAATTGGACGCACTGGGCAAGGCGCTGGGCGCTCCGGCCCAACCGATGGCCGCCATCGTCGCCGGCTCCAAGGTCTCCACCAAGCTCGACGTACTGAACAGCCTGAGCCAGATCTGCAATCAGTTGATCGTTGGCGGCGGCATTGCCAACACCTTCCTGGCGGCTGCCGGTCACCCGGTGGGCAAATCGTTGTACGAGCCGGACCTGCTGGACACCGCCCGCGCCATTGCCGCCAAGGTCAGCGTGCCGCTGCCGGTGGACGTAGTCGTGGCCAAGGAATTCGCTGAAAGCGCCGAAGCCACCGTCAAGCTGATCGCTGATGTGGCCGCCGACGACATGATCCTGGATATCGGCCCGCAAACTGCAGCCAACTTCGCTGAACTGCTGAAGTCGTCCCAGACCATCCTGTGGAACGGTCCGGTCGGTGTGTTCGAGTTCGACCAGTTCGGCAACGGCACCAAAGTACTGGCCCATGCCATCGCTGAAAGCTCGGCATTCTCCATCGCCGGTGGTGGCGACACCCTGGCAGCCATCGATAAATATGGCGTTGCTGACCAAATCTCCTACATTTCTACCGGTGGTGGTGCGTTCCTCGAATTCGTCGAAGGCAAGGTACTGCCGGCTGTTGAAGTGCTGGAAAGCCGAGCGAAGGGCTGAAGCACTTGCTGAGGAAAAGGAGCATTCCGATGATCAAGTCGTTGGCACTGGTGATAGCAGCGGGCGTGTTGGCCGGCTGCGGCAGCACGCCTGAAGCGGCGCCCGAGTCTGATAAGCCCGGGGCTGAGCCGCGCAAGAGTTGCTACCAGGCTGACTGGCAGGCCGAAACCATGCCGGTGATCAGCAAGCGCATCGGGCCGGACGGGTTGGAGAAATACGACTCTGCGCCCAACGGTCAGGAACAGGGTTGCCCTTGACGGGTCTGATTCACTAACCGACAGCAGCGGTGGCCGCAGGTCGCCGCTTGAGGATTGGCAATGAAAGGCGTTTTCGCCCTGGCAGCACTGGCGTTATTGGCCGGATGCACCAACCTGAACATGTTCGACAAGAAGGCAGAGCCGGTAGACAAGTGGACCACCTGGACGTGTGACAGCCAGGCGCAAGTCAACTGGCGCTTTGCCGACCAGGCCCGCACCCAGGTGGATGTACGCCTCGGCGGCTCAGACCAGGTGTATCGCCTAAAGCAGGACGTGGCGGCTTCGGGCGTGCTGTACAGCGACGGCCAGTTGGCGTTTCACACAAAAGGTGAGGAAGGCCTGGTTTACTGGGTTGCCACCGACGATTTGATCGGGCGCGGCTGTAAAGCGCAGTAACCCCGACAGCAATAACGATTCAGCAGGCCAGGCATTGAAAGCCTGACCTTCAATAACTTGAATAGCAGCCGCCGCTACGGCAGGCTTGCACGATTAACGACCCTCGACCGGGAGAGAGACTCACAATGGCACTTATCAGCATGCGCCAGATGTTGGACCACGCAGCCGAATTCGGCTATGGCGTTCCAGCCTTCAACGTCAACAACCTTGAGCAGATGCGCGCCATCATGGAAGCCGCTGACAAGACTGACTCTCCAGTGATCGTCCAGGCTTCGGCCGGCGCACGCAAATACGCCGGCGCTCCGTTCCTGCGTCACCTGATCCTCGCTGCGATCGAAGAATTCCCGCACATCCCGGTGTGCATGCACCAGGACCACGGCACCAGCCCTGACGTGTGCCAGCGCTCCATCCAGTTGGGCTTCAGCTCGGTGATGATGGACGGTTCCCTGGGTGAAGACGGCAAGACCCCGACCGACTACGAATACAACGTACGCGTCACCCAACAAACCGTGGCCATGGCTCACGCCTGCGGCGTTTCGGTTGAAGGCGAGCTGGGCTGCCTGGGTTCCCTGGAAACCGGCATGGCCGGTGAAGAAGACGGCATCGGCGCTGAAGGCGTACTGGATCACAGCCAAATGCTGACCGATCCGGAAGAAGCCGCTGACTTCGTGAAAAAGACCCAAGTTGACGCCCTGGCTATCGCCATTGGCACCAGCCACGGCGCCTACAAATTCACCAAGCCACCTACCGGCGACGTGTTGGCCATCGACCGCATCAAGGAAATCCACAAACGCATCCCGAACACCCACCTGGTGATGCACGGTTCTTCCTCGGTACCGCAAGAGTGGCTGGCGATCATCAACCAGTACGGCGGCGACATCAAAGAAACCTACGGCGTGCCGGTTGAAGAAATCGTCGAAGGCATCAAGTACGGCGTGCGCAAGGTCAACATCGACACCGACCTGCGCCTGGCCTCCACCGGTGCGATGCGTCGCCTGATGGCCACCAACCCGAGCGAATTTGACCCACGTAAATTCTTCGGCGCTACCGTGACGGCCATGCGTGACGTATGTATCGCGCGTTATGAAGCCTTCGGTACTGCGGGCAATGCTTCGAAGATCAAGCCGATCTCCCTGGAAGCGATGTACCAGCGGTATTTGAAAGGTGAGTTGAACGCTAAGGTGAACTAAGTCTAAGCCGTTCAACTGCTTTGATAAAAAACCGTCGAGACAGGTTGTGTGAAAACGCAGTCTGCACCGGTTGAAAGCAAATGCCCCGACTCGTCGGGGCATTGCTTTTCCGGGTTTTGAAAACAAAAGGGCTTCTCAGCCCATCAACGCCATCATTCCCCGCATACCCAGCACGTTTATGGCTCGTTTCAGGTTGTATGCCTGTATCGCAAGCGCCATTTCCGTTCGAGTGCCTTTCAGTTGACGCAGCAGAAACCTGGCGTTGCCGAAAACCCATTGCTTCAAGTTCCCAAACGGGTGTTCGACAATGGATCGGCGGTTGGCCATCATGCCGGGGTTAGCCTTCATACGTTGTTCCATTCGTTCAAATGCGGCTTCGTGGGCATGACGCGAGACGTATCGGCGTTCAGCTTTGGTACATCGGCTTTTCAACGGACAGGCAGCGCAGTCATCAACTTCGGCGTGATAAATCCGGTCGCCTTTGTTGGGGGCTTTAAGCGTGAGTAACTTGCCGTTTGGGCATTGGTAGCGGTCGCTTTCCTCGTCGTAATTGAAAAGCGTGCGATTAAAGCTATGTTCTTCACCCCCTTGGTATTTACCGCCCGATTAGGCGGGACAAAGGGCGTGATACCTGCGTCTTCACACGCCTGAAACTGGGCGCCGTTGGAGTAACCTGCATCGGCTGTGACGCGGAGTTTGTTCTGTTCCAGGGCTTCTTGGGTCGCTTTGGCCATCGCCTCAAGCTGACGGTTATCGGCGCCGTCCTGGGTCACTTCGTGATGCCCGATCAAGCAGTGTTTCGCGTCGACCGCACTTTGTACGTTATAAGAAATGCGTGAGCCTGTCGGGGTACGCATTTTTTGCGCGTCGGACTCACCTACCACGTGCTGTACCAGACCTTGAGCTTGCATCAGCACTTGGCAGGTCTGGCTATTGGCCTTTTTTACCTTCAACTCCTCAAGCGCAGCCTGCACGGCAGATCGCTCAATGGCCTCTCCCTGCTCGCCACGATCCGCTTCATCCAGTTGAGCCAGATAGTAAGCAATTTGCTTGTCGAGCTTTGTTTCATGCTGCTGCAGCTTTTTGGGGGTGATGTGTTTTCGGTTTGCAGCCACGGCCGGGAACTTGCTGCCATCGATAGCCACCAAGTCGCCAGCAATCAGGCCTGCTCCCCGACAAAACCGAACAAACGCGCGGCATGTCGCAACAAACGCTGCGCTGTTGTCGCGGCGAAAATCGGCGATGGTTTTAAAATCGGGAGCTAATCGACCCAGCAGCCACATAACTTCAACGTTGCGCTGGCACTCAGCTTCCAGCCGTCTTGAGGAGCGTACCTGTTGGAAATAGCCGTATAGGGTAGGCCTCAAAAGTCCGTTATGGTGACAGGTATGGTTCTGTACAAACCGGCAGTGTTTGCTGAAAGGCTTCGTCAATTGCGCCTAAAGGCTATAGCCAGCAGCAATTGGCGCAGAGGGCGAGTTGCAGTCGAAAGACCATTGTGGCGCTAGAGGCTGGTGAAAAATGTAGCGTTATGTACGGTTTCTAGAGTCACAGCGGCCTTAGGGATGGCGCCTGAAATAGTTGATAACCGAATCGACGTTAAATCCCTAGCCGAGTTGGCTGAGTGTAATTAGCAGTCAGTTGTGTCAACCAAAAAGTTTAGGGCTGCATATAGTGAGTAACTCCATGGAGCGAGTAGGGGAGCAGATTAAATAAATCTGTCCCCTTTGTTTCTGTTATTGAATTACCTGATGTTTAGTTGATGTCTAATGTATTTTTCTTCGTGAAGCGCAATTTGAATGCGCCTACCCCCTGTGCGCCTGAGCTTATATTAACTTCAGCGGTATATTGATTAGTGCCAGACACTGTCGTTTTGGCACCTAATTCAACTCTCCCATACCATGCGACCAAGGCGACGTCATTGCCGTCATTTGATGAGGTACTAGCATCGATATTTACCCCGTTATATTGCAGCTTGAAAGCATAGTCAGGGTTGTCGCTTGTATAAATTTTTCCACTGTTCAGGTCAGTGCTTAGGTATTTACCTGCATACGGCCCGTTGCAGCATTGAATATGATAGGACTTATCCTGTAGCCTTTTGAATAGGAAATATGTAACTTTAACTCCATTGCAGGAGTTTACAAACAAATTGCTTACGTCGACAAGTTCCGCTGTTGGTACGGATGTTGCTGTGACTCGGTTGCCAGAGTAGTAACTGCCAATTTTTATGTCTTGGAAACACATAAAAGCTTCGGGTTTGCTGCCAGATACGTAAAGTACCCCTTTGAATGATTCAGCTTGATTATATTCCGTCATGGTATTTTTCCTGAGTGAAAAATTTGGGGGGAAGTAAATAATGAAACATATTAATTTATCTTTGCTTCTTCACTTTTTGCTTGTGGCGTGTTCAATAGTAAATAGCGTTAGCTTTATCGGCACCTGTAAAATATGACAGTTTTTAAGAATTTTTTGTTATGGTGGTAATAACTAAGAAATAGCGATAAAGGGGGCGGATTTATTTAAATCACCATGGCCTACCCCGACCGCGATTGGTGATACGCAACCCTGTAATTTTCTCAATCTCATATACAAAAACTGAATTGCTCGTCAACTGCCCTCGTTGTAATGCGTCCCTGATCAACTGAATTTCAGATGTTGGAACCCCCTGCTCAATAAGGGTGGCGTAGCGTGCTCGCTTTTCATCAGGCACTAGACCCGCCGATTCAAAACAAGGGACCTCATCCAGCCAGTCGGCCCCGGGCGTTGTGTCGAAACGTGTATTGAAGCTGGACCACGGATAGTTGCGTGGGTGTGCCACCATCCTGGCTCGGATTGGATTGAGTTCAATGTATCGGGTACACGCGAGCAGATGGGTTCCGTTCTGAACAATGCTTGAACGGTATCGACTTTCCCAAAGCGTGCCCGTGCGACCTTCCAGTCGGTTGCGGTAACGCGTGGTACGTGCGCCTAAGACCTTCATTAGCTTGGCTAACGCAGTAGGGTCATCACCCGGATCTAGCAAGAGGTGTACATGATTAGTCGTCAGGCAAAAGGCGTACACCTTCACTGCTAATGCTTGTTTCAGCTCCCGCAGTTTTGCGAGGTAGTTTTCGAAATCTGCTGCATCAGCAAAGACGACCTGCTTGTTATGACCACGTTGAACCACATGGGGTGGGTAATTAGGCAGTACCAGTCGCGCCATTCTGGCATTTGACCTCCTACGTCCGTGTAGAGAGATGAAAGTATAGCAGCGGAAAAACAGTGATCTGAGAACAACGTGTCGCAATTTGATTGGGAAAATGCTCCTTCAAGTGTTTGGAGAGCTGATGGGGCGTGGTACGGGTGGCAGGAAAGTGTCAGTTAATTCGACAAATAAATCTGTCCCCATAAGACAGTCCCCTTAAGCCAAAGGTGAACTAAGCCTTAGGCGTTTAAAAAAGAAGCCCGCAGCGATGCGGGCTTTTTTATTGAGCATTACCTGTAGCGCACCGACTACTGAATAAGTTATCAATGAACTGATTTTTCGTCGAGTCTCTCTCGGCGATGGTCAGTCTTATTCTGTTGTTGAGGGTGTCCCCCCCGATGTATTTGCACCGGTATAGACTCACCATTGAGTTGAAACTTTCAATGATTTGTTTCCATTCTAATAATTTCATTATGGCCCGCGACGCAATTATGTTTAAAAACGACATCGGGTGTCATCTTTTTTATAGTTTTCTGCATTTTACCCATAAATTATATTGGGTGCCGCTGTCTGAAAACTGAACTCGACCTTCTGTGCATTCAAGTTCTGTTGAATCACCGAACATTTGGTCTGCCGTGATCATAAAAAAATCAGGATCGTAAATATCTGCGTTTTCGTAGTAGTTCAAAAGGACGCTTACTTCAAATTTTTTACCTGGGTTCTGGGTCTGGATGTAACCCACCACCTGTTTAACTTCATTGCCCGCCTGACGTATCATGTCTTTCAGCGTTTCCCCTGCGTTAGTTAAACTATAGATATTTACTGTACCAAATGAAGAAGTTTTTACTGTCGTTGAAGTTTTGCCTGGAGGGCCCGGCTGCCATCTATTGGAGCCAGTTCTTTTGCAATGATCGCATTCACAACCTTGTGGATGCCACTCTGTAGGTCTGGTATCTCCGCTAACAGGACCCTCTACACGTGGTGGAATAGACCAGTCTGTCCGGCGGGAGTTGTCTACGAATTTTCCTACTCCAAATAAGGGCATTTTAGATATCCTTTTTAATGGTTTTGAATATGCAAGTGAAAAATGAGTCAGATTTATTTACCTCGGCTTTTCACTTTCTTCTTGTTACATGTTTATCTTAGCTAGTTTCAGCTTTAGCGGAACCTGTGAAATTTGACAGTTTTTAGGATGTTTTCGTTATAATAGATAGAATTATTTGTTCTATTTTTCGTTAAAGTCGGTGCCCATCAGCCCGTTGCATTCAGAATTAAAGGGATAAAGGATTAAAGGGTAAATAAAGGGGCAGCCGATAAAGGGGCGGATTTATTTAAATTGCCATGGCCTACCCAGCCCGCGATTGGTGATACGCAACCCCGTGATTTTCTCAATCTCATCTACAAAAACTGAATTGCCCGTCAACTGCCCTCGTTGTAGTGCGTCAGATAGTTCGACAAATAGATCTGTCCCCTTAAGAATAGGCCCGCAGCGATGCGGGCTTTTTTCTCGCTATAGTGCCAAGTGCAAAAAGGTATAAAAAACTGTGAGGTTTCACAGGTGACGTCAAAGTCCATATGAATATAATTTTTGTGAGTGTGCGTTTTTCTAATTCAGCGCTGAGGGTGTGATTATGGCAAATTCAAATCCATGTTTGGAAGTGCAAGGTGTCTATCGTTCAGATGTTACTCCGCAAAATGATTACTATAGCTTTATGATTATTTATGCTGATAATTGGACGGGTGCCATCGAAGCTTCTTGGGGCAAAAATCAATCTCCACAAACTGCCATGGTTAAGAGCGGGTTCAAGCGGCTTCCGGCCAGCAATGAATCAGTTTTGAACCTGACGTTTGATAGTAATGTGGCATGTACTTTATTATCCGCTGATCAAACGTACAAAAAACTATCCGGCCAGCTTTACGATAAACAGACCGGCATTCTAAGTGAAGTGGTTTTTCATAAGGAGTGATTCGTGCAGTGTAAACAATGGGCCTCACCCGGGATAGCTGGATTTGAGCCCCTTCCCTGTGCTTGTTAACTGCGATGACGACGTTTACCAAGGGGCTCAGGTCCTACCAAGCCTCGTGTGAGTTTTAACGCCGGTGGGTAAACAGTGTTGAGTGTTGAGAGCGATATGGCTGAAAGACTATTTGATTGTTTCGAACATTAATCAAGGTGAGGTCTGCATCATGAAAGAAATTACTAATCTTCAAGGCTCTTATTTTAGTGAGCCCGTGAATAATACCTACTACACGCTTTTTATTAAGTCCGCTGATTGGGATGAAGGCACTATCATTGGGCGTTATGGTAAAGGGCAGTGGTTGGGGCACAGTCTGTATAGTGGTTCGCTGCACTGGACCGGCGAGTCAAGTAACATCTGGCTGGATATGATCTTCGATAAGTGCACCTTAAGGTGTGATGATAAAAACTTTAACAGACTGTACGGAACAGTTCAGGGTGTTTATGAATCTGAAGGGCATACAATTGTGTTTAATAAGGCCAAAGATGAAATCGTTCAAGGATGACTATCTTGATCTAATGCAGAGGATTGCCCGCTCTCTGTGTTTGTAGCGGGCATTTTTTGGAAAGGCATTGAACAATGCTGAAAAACGCCCGCAGCGATGCGGGCGTTTGTGGCTGAAATTTGATCAGGCGGCTGTGGGCGTGTCGAAGCCGCGATGTTCGATGACGCGGAATACGTCGCTTACATCCTGCAGCAGGATGCGGGCGGTGTTGGCTACGTGGTTCAGGTCACGCTCCGCAAAATCGGGCAGGCTGGAGCAGGCCATCAGGTTGAGGTGTTCGAGGGCGGCGTTGAGGCGTTCACGCAGGCAGGCGTGCAGGTCCGGTAGCGGAGCTTCGCTGTCGATCAGGAGTACGGGGTATTCGGTGGCTGTTTCGGTGCAAGGGGTGAAACGGCGGGGCGGGAGTTGTGGCTTCATGGCAAATCCTTAACTCAAAAGAAAATTGGCCACCGTTTGCTGCGAAACAAATAGGGTGGCAGCTGTACGCGGGTTCGCAGACCGAGGAGTTAAGACCCGGCAGACCCGAAGGTCTCCCACGTACAACCGCCATAAAAAGCCGAGCATTGGCAGGGCTGCCTATGCCGTATTTTGACGGGTACGGTATTAACTCTGTAGGGCTGCGAAACCCTATCGCCGTTCAATGCCGGCGACGGGGCGAACTATAAGCGGCGCTCCGATTCACCGCAACGGCCCCGTAGGACGCGGAACCCTTGTGGGGAGCCGGGCTTGCCCGCGATGGCGGTGTGCCAGTCGAAGAATAACTTGGCTGATACACCGCCATCGCGGGCAAGTCGAATCGTCGCACCGCCAGCTTCCACAGGGATCAGTGGTGTTTAATGGATTGTTGTTGAGCGCCGAATGATCCTTAAGTCTTTAGGACTGTGCCTACGAGCCGCCAGTCTCACTCGTGATCAATATCCAGCTTCGCAAACGTCACCCGAGCCCCTTCCTTGCTATTGCCGCTGTTGTCCTGCACGTAGGCACCGGCCTTGAAGTACAGCGGTTGTTTGCCCCACGCAGCGCCGATGCGTTCGTTCCATTGCCCATTGGCAGCGTCGACGCTCAACAATCCGGCCTTGTTCAGGTGGATGACATAGGTGAAGTCGCGGTCCAGCGGTACGTTCTCGGCGACGATGATCACCCGGCCTTCCGACTCGTCGGGGCGCATGCGTACCTTGGCGACGATGTTGCCGGTCTGGGTTTTTTCCTTGTATTGGTACTCGACCTTGATCAGTGGCTTCTGGCTTTCGTAGGCGTGGATTTGACCGATCACCACCTTGCCGGAGGACGGCACCTTGTTGACCGCCAACGTGGCGCGCAGGTAGTTGTCGGCGTCGCTGTACAGCCAGTTGCGCAGGCGGCCGTCGGCGTAGGTTTCCCGCAGTTCGCTACGGGGGTAGACGGCGTTTTCGGTACGCGTGCCG
The DNA here is from genome assembly GCF_052682255.1 of Pseudomonas sp. 32A. Taxonomy (NCBI): domain Bacteria; kingdom Pseudomonadati; phylum Pseudomonadota; class Gammaproteobacteria; order Pseudomonadales; family Pseudomonadaceae; genus Pseudomonas; species Pseudomonas sp. 32A. The sequence continues at coordinate 3,387,642 of NZ_JBQYLY010000001.1, forward strand.
GTGACCGGCGTCCAGAATTGCACGCTGCTGCCTTCGGCCTGGAAGTATTGGTCCTTGAACCCGCTGAGCAGTTTCGGGGTGTCGATGGTCGAGGGCGGGGAGCCGACGGGGATGCTCAAGTTCCAGGTGGACAGATCAATCATTGAATACGCCTTTAACGGGGAGAGAAGGCCTTGGCTCGGGGGCCGGCACTTTCTTTATAGGTGGCTCGAAATGGATTGTTAATGATTTTGTGGCGGTTTGTTGGCGTCAGACAAATGTCAAAAAGCCATGTTTCCCATAAACCGGGGGCTGTAGACACTGACCGTTAGTCGGTTGGCTGGACTTTGGCGCAATGATGGCACCGCCGTGGCTTCTGCTTTATGGGATCCAGGGATAGAGTGAGCCCTTATTGTTTATCCGGTTTTGTCGCAAAAATGACCGGAGTGACGCCGACGAAAGAGAAGCAGCAATGGAATGCGCTCCAATCAAGCCTCGCGATGGTTGTTCAGTGCTTTTGGTGGTCGATGACTATCCCGAGAACCTGATCAGCATGCGTGCACTATTGCAGCGTGAAGACTGGCATGTGGTGACGGCGGCGTCCGGGATTGAAGCCCTGGGATTACTGTTGGAGCATGACGTCGACCTGGTGTTGCTGGATGTGATGATGCCCGGCATGGACGGTTTTGAAGTCGCCCGGCTGATGCGCGGCAGCCAGCGCACGCAAATGACCCCGATCATCTTTCTCAGCGCCCACGCCCAATCGCCGGCGGCGGTGCTGGAAGGGTATGCCAGCGGCGCGATCGACTACCTGCTCAAACCCTTCGATCCCAATATCCTCAAGCCCAAGGTCCAGGCCCTGCTGGAGCACCAGCGTAATCGCCGGGCCTTGCAGCGCCTGAGTCATGACCTGGAGTCCGCCCGCGCCTTCAATGCTTCGGTGCTCGACAACGCCGCCGAAGGCATCCTGGTGGTGGGCGAGGACGGCGTGATCAGCTACGCCAACCCGGCGATTTCGCGGCTGCTGAATGCGCCGGTCGCCGAGTTGCAGGGCGCCGAGTTCCTCGCTTTTCTGCAAAAGCCCCACGTGCCTGGCTGGCCTGATTCGGCCTTGTACGAAGGCTACAAGCGCGGCGAAACCTGGCGCCTGCACGACGCGATCTTGCGTACCGCGCCCGGCCAGCAGCTGCCGGTGGCGATGTCGTGTGCGCCGCTGCCGGCCGAGCAGAAAGCCATGGTGGTCACGGTGCTGGACATGTCCGAGGTGCGTCATCTGCATCAGCAGCTGGAGTTCCAGGCGGTTACCGACCCGCTGACCGGCTTGCTCAACCGGCGCGGGTTTCACCAGGCGGTGGAGAATGTGCTGTTGCGCAGTGAGCGTAGCGAACAGTCGCTGGTGCTGCTGTACCTGGACCTCGACGGGTTCAAGCGGGTCAATGATTCCCTGGGGCACGACGCCGGTGACCGGGTGCTGCGCTGGGTCTCGGAGCAGTTGAAAGCGTGCCTGCGCTCCTACGACATTCTTGGCCGCATGGGCGGGGATGAATTCACCGCGCTGCTGGAGCTGGAATTCCCGGAGCAGGCGGCCAAGATTGCGGAAAAACTGATCGAGCGGGTGTCGATCTGTCAGCAGGTCGACGGTTTGGATGTGATGCTGGGCGTCAGTATCGGCATCGCCACCTTTCCGGACTGCGGCTCGGACCTCAACGGCCTGCTGCGGGCTGCCGACGTTGCCATGTACGAGGCCAAGCGCGCCGGGCGTCAGCAATATCGCTATTACGACCAGGAAATGAACGGCCGGGCCCGCTCGCGGCTGATGCTCGAAGACAGCGTGCGCAACGCCATCGACAGCAAGGATTTCACCCTGGTGTACCAGCCGCAGGTCTCGCTGCACGACGGTCACTTGCGGGGCGTCGAAGCGCTATTGCGCTGGCAGCATCCGAGTGTCGGCGATGTGCCGCCGGGGCTGTTTCTGCCGTTGCTGGAAGAAGCGCGGCTGATCAGCCAATTAAGCTCGTGGATCTATCAGCAGGTGGCCGCCCAGCGGCAGGAATGGAAAGCGGTGTTCAGCGACGGGCTGGTGCTGAGCGTGAGTTTGAGCAGCAGCCAGTTCAATATGCCGAACCTGGCCAGCCAGCTGCAGCAGGTACTCGAGCGACATGGGCTGCAAGGCCGGCAGCTTGAGGTGGAGATCAGCGAAGAAAGCCTGATGCACAACCTGGACGAGTCCACCAAGCAGCTCAAGCTGTTGCGCCGGGCAGGGGTGCGGATCGCCCTCGATGACTTCGGCGCGGGTAACTGCTCCCTGGCGCACCTGCGGGACCTGGAGTTCGACACCCTCAAGCTCGACCCTAAGCTGGTCGCCCGCCTGCCAGGCTCATCCCGGGATGCGGCGATGACGCGGAGCATTATCGAACTGTGCCGGCACTTCGACCTGCTGGTGATTGCCGAGGGCGTCGAGACCCAGGAGCAAGCGGAGTGGCTAAAGGCCAATGGTTGCCAGTTCATCCAGGGGCCGCAGATAGCGCCACCGTTGATGGCCGATGAAATTGCCGACTGGCACCAACGCGCAGCACTGCGCTGAATTCGCTACACTGGCGCCCATTCAAATCCCCGTTGTTGACCCCATGACTGCGCTGAAATACCTCCAGGCCTACCCCGCAGCATTGCAGGAGCAAGTGCGCCAGTTGATTGCCAAGGACCAACTCGGCGACTACCTGACCCAGCGTTACCCCGAGCGTCATGGCGTGCAGAGCGACAAAGCCCTGTACAGCTACGCCCAAGCCCTGAAGCAGGAACACCTGCGCAATGCCCCGGCCATCGACAAAGTGCTGTTCGATAACCGCCTGGACCTGACCCACCGCGCCCTCGGCCTGCACACCACCATCTCCCGGGTGCAGGGTGGCAACCTCAAGTCGAAGAAAGAAATCCGCATCGCCTCGCTGTTCAAGGAAGCCGCGCCGGAGTTTCTGCGCATGATCGTGGTACACGAGCTGGCGCACTTCAAAGAGTCGGACCACAACAAGGCGTTCTACAAACTCTGTGAATACATGCTGCCGGGCTACCATCAGGTGGAATTCGACCTGCGGGTATACCTGACCTGGCGGGACCTGCAGGGCAAGCCCTAATCTTCAAAGGCGATCGAGCATGGATGTGAGCAAGACCAAAAGCAGCTTCTACCGGCGCCTGTATGTGGCGTATCTGATCGACAGCCAGTTGGCCAGCAGCGTCCCGGCATTGACCGAAGTCACGGGCATGCCCCGGCGCACCGCCCAGGACACGATTGCGGCGTTGGCGGACCTGGACATTGTGTGTGAGTTTGAGCAGGAAGACGGCGCCCGCAACCATGCCGGGCGCTATCGGATTCGTGATTGGGGCGCGATTGATCGGCGCTGGATCGAGGCGAACCTGGCGAGCATTAAACAGGTGTTGGGTTACCCCTGAGCCTGCGGCGAGGAGGCTTTTCCTGTGGCGAGGGGGCTTGTCCCCCGTTGGAGTGCGTAGCGCTCCCGCTTTTTTTGGGGCCGCTTCGCAGCCCAACGGGGGACAAGCCCCCTCGCCACAAAAGCCCAGTGCCTAGGGACGGCGCATGCCTATATGTGGAATGTCATCCTCCAGGTATTCCTCACCCGCCACCACAAACCCGTACCGCCCGTAATACCCCTGCAAATGCGCCTGGGCCGACAGATAGATCGGCACGTCGGGCCACTGTTTCTCCGCCTGCCTGAGGGCTTCATCCATCATCTGGTGGCCCAGCCCGGTGCCCCGTGCACTCGGTGCAACGATCACCCGGCCGATCACCACATCGCCGCCCTGGGATTCTGGATCCAGCAGGCGCAGGTAGGCCTGCAGTTGACCGTCGCTCCAGGCCATCAGGTGATGGGTGTCACCGTCCAGGTCCTGGCCATCGATGTCCTGGTAGACGCATTTCTGCTCGACCACGAAGACCTCCGAGCGCAGGCGCAAAATGGCGTACAGCTGCTCCTTGCCCAGATCACTGTGGTGTTTGCAGACCCATTCGACTGTCATGGTGTTTTCTCGGCTGATTGTCTGGTCAGGATAGTAAGCGCGTGGGGGGCGGGTGTCTAAATTACGCCGTTTTTGTGAGTGAGATCAATTTGCCATCATTCTGTGCGTGCGCCGCTGTCGTCTTTGTGTAATCTGCAGTACAGGCTCATTGATGAGCTACTGTTAAACCCTCGGGTTCAACCCTGAGGTCAGGCCATAGAACGCCCGCCAAGGACTTGAGCATGCCGCGATTTTCTCGTGCCGTTGCTTTGATCGGTTTGTTGTTGCTGGCCCAGACGGCGGCGGCAGAACGTTTGCGCCTGGTAGCGGATGCCTGGCCGCCGTTTACCGATGCCACCCTGATCAATGGTGGGTTGGCCACCGATATCGTCACCACCGCCCTGGCCCGCGCCGGCTTCGCCAGTGACTTTGAACAGGTGCCCTGGGCCCGCGCGCTAATGGGGGTGGGCGACGGGCGTTACGACGTACTCATCAACGCCTGGTACGACGACGCGCGAACTCAGTTGGGGCAGTTTTCCGGCGAATACCTGCTCAATCGGGTGCTGTTTCTAAAACGTCGGGATGACCCCATCGAGTACCAGAACCTGGAGCAATTGCACGATTATCCCGTCGCGGTGGTGCGTGGGTACGCCTATTCGGCGGCGTTCGACGCCGATGTGCAATTGCAGAAAGTCCCGGTGCATAACTTCGCCATGGCCGTGCGGATGTTGGCGGCGCGGCGGGTCCGGCTGACGGTGGAAGATGAATTCGTCGCCCGTTACTACCTGGCGCGGGAGTCCGCCACGGTGCGCAATGCGGTGGAGTTTTTGCCGGTACCGTTGAGCGAAAACAGCCTGCACATTCTGGTCAGCCTGAAAAATCCGCAGCATGAGCAGATTGTTGCCGGGTTTGATCGGGAGATTGCCAGGATGAAAGTGGATGGCAGTTATGCGCGGTTGATGAAACAGCACGGGATGTAGTGTTTTGGAGGGCCCCATCGCGGGCAAGCCCGGCTCCCACAGTTGACCGAGTACTCCTGTGGGAGCTGGGCTTGCCCGCGATAGCGATTTAATCCGCGCTGGTGTCTTTGATCAGGTGCGCCGCCAACGTGCGCAACGGCCCCAGTTGCCGGCAGATCAACGCCAACTGCGTCTGCACCAACCGCTGTCCTTCATCAATCTCGTCCGGCATCTGCTCCAGGTCGACCGCCAAGGCTTCTTCCGCATCACTTTGAATCGCGATCGGCTGCTTGTTGGCCAGTCCTGTGGCGATCTCGTCGATGCTCGCCGCCAGCGTCTTCCCGGCGCCTTCGATCAAGTGCTCGCGCACCTCCGCCGGCAATTGGGTTTCCCGGTGCGCACCCAGCCCTGACAGGTAGCTGAGCAGCGTGTGGGACAGCACCAGGAACCTGAACCCCACATCCGCTTCCTTACGGAAATGCCCCGGCTCCATCAGCATATTCGCCAGGGTGGTGGACAGTGCGGCGTCGGCGTTGTGGGCGTTGCGCCGGGCCAGGCGGTAAGCCAGGTCGTCGCTCTTGCCGGCGGCGTACTGCTGCATGATCTGGCGCAGGTAGATGCTGTTGCAGGTCAGGGTGTTGGCCAGCACCTTGTTCAGGCGTCGGCCCTGCCAGTCCGGCAGGAACAGGAACACCGCCAGCCCGGCGATCAGGCTGCCGAGCAAGGTATCGAACAGCCGTGGCAGGAACAGCCCGTAGCCATCGCCCACCTGGTTGAAGCAGAACAGCACCATCAGCGTGATCGCAGCGGTTGCCAGGGTGTAGCGCGTGGTGCGGTTGATAAAGAACACCAGGCCGGCAGCGATGGCGAACATTGACTGGATCAGCGGGTTGGGGAACAGGTCGAACAGCGCCCAGGCGATGGTCAGCCCGATGGCGGTGCCGATGATCCGCTGGCCCAGTTTGCGCCGGGTGGCACCGTAGTTCGGCTGGCACACGAACAGGGTGGTGAGGATGATCCAGTAGCCCTGGGATGGGTGAATCAAGTGCACCATCCAATAGCCGATGCTCAGTGCCAGGGGCAGGCGCAGGGCGTGGCGGAACAGCAAGGAGGTTGGTGTCAGCTGCGTGCGCAGGCGGGTCCACATCTCTTTGAGGTTGCGCGGTGCACGGTCCAGCAGGCTGCTGTCGGTGGCATCGGCCAGGCTGTCGGGGTTGGCGGCGTCGCCGAGCAGGCGGTCCAGGGTCGACAGGTTGGCGGCCAGGGCACGCAGGGAGCGCAGCAGGCCGCGCCAGGCCGGGTTGCTCTGGATGCGCAGGTGTTCCAGGGAGGCATTCAGGTCGCCCAGGGCTTCGGCAAAGCTGTCGTCATAGACGAAGGGCTGGCGCATCTGGATCGATTCGGCGAGGGTCTGGCAGGCCTTGCCTTGCTGGCGCAGCAGGCGCTGGCAGCGGAACAGCACATCGCTGTGGAAGAAGGCCTCGGCGAGTGCGTTGTAAGGGTAGTGCGAGGAGCTGGCGCGTTCGTGGATGTCCTGGGCCAGGAAATACAGCTTGAGGTAGCGGCTGACCTTGGAGCCCGGGCGGCCATTGCCGACCCGGTGCAGGATGATCTCTTTAGCCGCGTTCAATGCTGCCACCACCCGGCCATTTTGCTGCGCCAGTTCCAGGCGCCGCGCTTCCACATCCAGTTGGCGGATCGGTTCGAACAATGAGGACTTGAGCTTGAGGTAACGCCCCAGCTCACGAAACAACCGCGCCAGGCTCTGCTGCACCGGCTGGTTGGAAAACAGCACCTGCCACAGCACCGACAGCGCGCCATACCACGCGGCGCCGGCCACCAGCAGCAAGGGTTCATGCCAGAAGTCCGTGACCGCACCACCGCGCTGGTCCACGCCGATCATGGTGTAGACCGAGAGAATCAGGGTGGCCGAAGCGATCGCCCCATAACGCTCGCCGAGGGCACCGAGCATGGTCAGGCCGAAGCTGGAGAGCGCCAGGAAGATCGCGAAGATCCAGGGGTAGGGGAAGAGCAGTTCGACAGAAAGCGCGGCGGTGCTGAAGCACACCAGTGTCACGGCCAGGGCGTTGAGCCGGCCTTGCCAGTTGTCATCGGTCTCGGCCAGGGCGCTGGCGATAATCCCCAGGAACAGCGGGATCAGCAGCGCCATTTCATTCTGGTACCAGCACAGCGCCATGCTGCCGGTCAGGGCGATGAATACCCGTACGCTGTAACTGAACTTATCCAGTGCCCAAAGGCGCCGCATGGACTGCTTGAAGGAGGTCGATGACATGAAGTCTGGGGTCTTCCGGGACGATGCCGCTAAATTGAGCCAGTAATGACGCCACGGCAAGCGTGGCGATCACATCCAACAGCAAAATTTATTACAGGCACTCTCTCAAGAACACCCCAAACCAATGTGGGAGCTGGCTTGCCTGCGATGGCGGTGTGTCAGTCAATCAAGGTGTTGAAGGTGCCGGCCTCATCGCAGGCAAGCCAGCTCCCACAGTTTGACCGAGTACATCCTTGAATCAGGCAAATTGGGCAGCGGCATAACCGGAAGCCCACGCCCACTGGAAATTGAACCCGCCCAGGTGACCGGTCACATCCAACACTTCGCCGATGAAGTACAAACCGGGGCTTTTCAGGGATTCCATGGTCTTGGACGACACCTCCCGGGTGTCCACGCCACCCAGGGTGACCTCGGCGGTGCGATAGCCTTCAGTGCCCGCCGGCACCAACTGCCAGCTCCCCAGTTTGCTGGCGATGTCGGCAATCTCGGCGTGGGTGTACTGCTTCATTGGCTTGGAAACGAACCAGGTTTCGGCCAGCAGGTTGGCCATCTTCTTGGTGAAGATCTCACCCAGCAGGGTTTTCAGCTCGCTGTTCGGGCGCTCCACCTGTTGCGCTTGCAGCCAGGTGTGGGCGTCGTGATCGGGCAGCAGGTTGATTTCCACGGTGTCGCCGGATTCCCAGTACGAGGAAATCTGCAGGATCGCCGGCCCGCTCAGGCCGCGGTGGGTAAACAGGATGTTCTCGCGAAAGCTCTGGTCATTGCAGCTCACCAGGCAATCCACGGACGTACCGGACAGCTCGCCGCACAATTCCTTGAGCTGATCGGTGATGGTGAACGGCACCAGCCCGGCGCGGGTTGGCAGCAGTTCATGGCCGAACTGCTTGGCCACTTGATAACCAAAGCCGGTGGCGCCCAGGGTCGGGATCGACAGCCCGCCAGTGGCGATCACCAGCGACTCGCAGCGCAACTCACCCAGGGTGGTTTGCAACTGATAGCCGCCATCGACCTTGGCAATCTCTTGTACCGAGGTGTCCAGGTGCATGCTCACGCCGACCTGGATGCACTCATCCAGCAGCATCCCGAGGATGTCGCTGGACTTGTTGTCGCAGAACAGCTGGCCGAGTTTCTTCTCGTGGTACGGCACGCCGTGCTTGGCCACCAGCGCGATGAAATCCCACTGGGTGTAGCGGGCCAGGGCGGACTTGCAGAAGTGCGCGTTGTGGGAGAGGAAGTTGGCAGGCTCCGTGTACATATTGGTGAAGTTGCAGCGGCCACCGCCGGACATCAGGATCTTTTTGCCGGCCTTGTTCGCGTGGTCGATCAACATCACCTTGCGCCCACGCCCGGCGGCGGTCAGCGCACACATCAAGCCTGCGGCGCCGGCGCCAATGATCACAACTTCGGTCGAGCGCACAGCCATGTCCTCATACAAATTCTGAATTGGAATACAGTCAAATGTGGGAGCGGGCTTGCTCGCGAATGCGGAGTGTCAGTCACCGAATCTGTCGACTGATATACCGCATTCGCGAGCAAGCCCGCTCCCACATTTTTGATCTCGGTATAGCTTGAGATCTTTACAGGATACGCACGCGCAACGAACGGCCTTTGATCTTGCCGTCATTCAAACGCTGCAGCGCCTGTTTGGCGATCCCACGTTCCACGGCCACAAAGGCCTGGAAATCAAAGATCGCGATCTTGCCGACCTGGGCCCCCGGAATCCCGGCTTCACCGGTCAGTGCGCCAAGGATATCGCCCGGGCGAACCTTGTCTTTACGGCCGGCGGCAATGCACAGGGTGCTCATCACCGGCAGCAACGGGCCGCCGCTCTGAGGCTTGAGGTTGTCCAGTTGGTCCCAGTTCAGCGGCGACTTCTGCAGTTGCTCGATGGCCTGGGCGCGATGGGCTTCGGACGGTGCGACGAGGCTGATAGCAATGCCCGTCTCACCCGCACGACCGGTACGGCCCACGCGGTGAATGTGGATTTCCGAGTCGCGGGCCAGTTCGACGTTGATCACCATGTCCAGCGCATCAATGTCCAAGCCACGGGCGGCGACGTCGGTGGCCACCAGTACCGATGTACTGCGGTTGGCGAACATCGCCAGCACCTGGTCACGGTCGCGCTGTTCCAGGTCGCCATGCAGGCCGACGGCGGAGATGCCCTTGGCGGTCAGGTGGTCCACGGTTTCCTGCACTTGCTGCTTGGTGAAGCAGAAGGCTACGCAAGAAGCCGGACGGAAATGCGCCAGGACCTTGGTCACCGCGTCCATGCGCTCTTCCGGAGAAATCTCGTAGAAGCGCTGCTCGATCTGATCGTCCGAGTGGAACGCTTCGGCCTTGACCTGCTGCGGCGCGCGCATGAATTTCGAGGCCAACTGCTTGATGCTCACCGGGTAGGTGGCCGAAAACAGCAGGGTCTGGCGGCGGGCCGGGGTCTTGCTGATGATGTCTTCGATGGCGTCGTAGAAGCCCATGTCGAGCATGCGGTCGGCTTCATCGAGGATCAGTGTGTTCAAGCCGTCCAGGACCAGCGAACCCTTGCGCAGGTGCTGCTGGATACGGCCCGGGGTACCGACGATGACGTGGGCGCCGTGCTCCAGGGAAGCGATCTGCGGGCCGAGGGACACGCCGCCGCACAGGGTCAGCACCTTGATGTTGTCTTCGGCGCGGGCCAGGCGGCGGATTTCCTTGGCCACCTGGTCAGCCAGCTCGCGGGTCGGGCACATGACCAGTGCCTGGCAGCCGAAGTAGCGCGGGTTGATCGGGTTCAACAGGCCGATGCCAAAGGCTGCGGTCTTGCCGCTGCCGGTCTTGGCCTGGGCAATCAGGTCCAGCCCTTTGAGGATCACCGGCAAGCTTTGCGCCTGGATCTGCGTCATCTCGACATAACCCAGCGAGTCGAGGTTAGCCAGCATGGCGGCGGACAGGGGCAAAGTATTAAAAGCGGTGGCGATGGTAGTCACGGGACTGGCTCTGCAAAACAAAATGTCGCGCAGTGTACCAGCCTCGTGGGATTTTCCCTGCAAGTTCTAGACGAGAAGCCTGTTAATGCTCAATGTCGTGCTCACGGCTGACCACGCGTTTGCCGTCTTTTGGCGACAATTGCAGGAAGATCGCCGCCGCCAGCATCGCCATGATGCCCACGGTGACGAAGGTCAACTGGAACGCGCCGAGTACGGTGTCGACCCCGTCGTTGCCCACTTCGGCGGTAAAACCACCCAGCAGCGCACCGGCGCAGGCCACCCCCAGGCTCAGGGACAACTGCGCCACCACCGACAGCAAACTATTGCCGCTGCTGGCCTGAGCGTCGTCGAGGTCGATCAGGGTCACGGTGTTCATCGCGGTAAATTGCAGCGAGTTGATTGCCCCGAGGATCGCCAGCATGCCCAGCAGCAACGGGTAGGGCGTGTGTTCGCTGACCAGGCCCATGCTCGCCAGCATGATCCCCAGCGCCAGGGTGTTGCCGGTGAGCACCACGCGGTAGCCCAAGCGCTCGATCAGCGGCCGGGCGATGGACTTGGCAAACATCGCCGCCGCCGCCAGGGGCAGCATGCTCATCCCCGCTTCCGACGGCGAATAACCCAGCGCCACCTGCAACAGCAGCGGCACCAGGAACGGCAATGCGCCGCTGCCCAGGCGGGCGAACAGGTTGCCGAGGATGCCCACGGCAAAGGTCCGGGTCTTGAACAGCACCGGCGAGAACAGTGGGTTGTCGATATGCCCGGCCCGTAGCCAATACGCCGCCAGGCACGCGAGGCCGCCGAACAGCAGCAACATCACCCGCAGGTGTGGCAGGTGCAATTCGCCGAGGCCTTCCATGGCGATGGTGATCAGCACCATCGCCGCGCCGAACAGCAGGAAACCCACGCCGTCGAAACGCGTGCGTTCGCTGCCGCGCAGGTCGGGGATGAATTTCCAGACGGCGTAGCAGCCGATGATGCCCACCGGCAGGTTGATCAGGAAGATCCAGTGCCAGGTCAGGTATTGCACCATCCAGCCGCCCATGGTCGGGCCGAGCAGTGGGCCCAGCAGCCCGGGAATGGTGATGAAACCCATGATGCGCACCAGCTCCGAACGCGGGTAGGCGCGCAACACCACCAGCCTGCCCACCGGCAACATCAAGGCACCACCCAGGCCCTGGATCACCCGGGCGCCCACCAGCATGGTCAGCGTACTGGAGAGCGCGCAGAGCAACGAGCCAATGCTGAACAGCATGATCGCGCCGAAGAAAATCTTCTTGGTGCCGAAGCGGTCGGCCACCCAACCGGAGGCCGGGATCAGCAACGCCACGGTCAGCATGTAGGCGATCACCACGCCTTGCATGCGCAGCGGGTTCTCCGCCAGATCTCGGGCCATGGCCGGCAACGCGGTGTTGAGAATCGTCCCATCCAACGATTGCATGAAGAAGGCAATCGCTACCACCCAGGGTAGCCAGCGGGCGGTCTTGGCATCGAGAGGGGCGCGATTCGGCATGAGTTACCTTTTTGTTAGCAGCCTATGTGTCGGCGATTATGCGCCATCGGCAGCTCCTTTTCCCACTGGCGCTTCGTCTATATCTGACAACGCCACGTCTTTGCCCACCAGGAAATCAATCAGCGCCCGGTGCACAGCGAGGGCCGCTTCGCGGGATTCCAGGTCGAGCAAATGGCCGGTGTGTTCGGCGGTGGCGAAGCTGCTGCGGCCTACGTATTTTTTGAACAGTTGGGCTTCGTCTGCGGGGGTGTACTCGTCCAGCACGCCGTTGAGGAAGTGCACCGGGGTTTCGATCCGGGTCAATTGCGGCAGGTAGTTGCCGTCACCCAGGGCCAGCACCTGATGGATATGGAAACGCGCCTGGCGATACTCAGTGCTGGCCATGGTCGACAGGTGCCGGTGGTTATTGCGCTTGAGCCGGGGCGACAGGTATTTGCCCACGGTTTCATTCAGCAGATGGCCGACGGCGGATTTGTCATCGGCCTCGATCAACACCCGCACCCGTTCCACGTACTCGAGCATCGCCTGATTGAGGTTGGGCGCCAGCGCCATCACCACCGAGCTTTCAATCGACGGCGGGTTATGCGCGAGGGTCAGCAGCGTGGAAATCCCGCCCCAAGAGGCGGACACCAGGTGGTTGACCTGAAAGCGTTCCACCAATGCCCGCAGGATCTGCACTTCATCGTCCTTGGTCACAAGGTCCAGGTCGGTGTTGTGGGGGCGCGAATAGCCGGAGAACGGCAAGTCGAACATCAGCACATTGAAGTGCTCGGACAGGCACTTGCTGGTGCGGGCAAACGAGCGGGTGGTGGACAGCGCACCATTGACCAACAGCACGGTTTTCTTCTCTGGGTTGTTACCAAGCTGCTCTACGTGAACGTTGTAGTGCTTGAACAGCTTTTCAATGACAAAACTTCCATGGTTCATGTCAACGCTCCAGCTTGCCCTATCCCGGGCAAGGTCATGCATCACTTGAAATCAAGTGGGTTGAGGACGGCGGGGTGTTGTTTGAGTTTTTTTACCGCGCGGACGTGGCTAGATGCCACTAACCTTTATAACGAGGTTTTTCGCGAGCGACAACTGGCCGGACGGCCAGGTGTCTGGAGTGGGGTTTTAAGGATGAAGCGAATCAAAATGTGGAATGCGATCAACTGTGGGAGCGGGCTTGCTCGCGAATGCGGCATGTCAGCCACTACATCTGTGACTGAGGCACCGCATTCGCGAGCAAGCCCGCTCCCACATGGGTTTTGCGTTGCTTATAAGGTCAGGGTCAGGCGTTTTACCAATGCCCCCGGCAATAGATTGGACGAGGTATTACGCTGGCTGTACGTACTCGCCGACAGCAGCAACTCCCGATCAGCGGTCAGCGCTTCCAGTTGCGAGCCCAGCAGGCTGTACACGCTGTCATCAAAACGCATGGTGCTGACCGGCGCCTTGATCTCGCCGTCCTCGACCCAGAACGTGGCGAAGCGGGTCATGCCGGTCAGGCGCGCGGCGGGCTGGTCGGAGTAGTTCAAGTACCACAGGTTGCTGATGTACAAGCCGGTGCCCAATTGCTTGAGGATATCGGCCTGGGCCAGGTTGCCAGCGGCCATCTGCAAGGCGCTGGGCGATTCATCGGCGCTGGCGCCGTTGGTGCTCAAGCCATATTCGGCCGCGCTGCGGGAGTTGACCAGTTGGCCTTCAGCCTTGCCGGCACTGATCAGCTTCACGTCGCTGCGTGGATAGCCGTCACGGGAAAACGCCGAGCTCAGGGAGCCGCTGACCTGTTCGTCCAGGGTCACCAGCGGGCTCAAGGTTTGATCACCGTTGTACAAGCGTTGCAACGGGCTGCCCTTGCTGGCGATGGACTGGGCGGAAAACCCGCCCCAGGTCAGCATGCTGATGATCTCTTCCATGGCCGCCGGGGCCAGGTAGGCGCGGTATTGCCCCGGTGCCAGCGGGTGCAGCGGGCGGCCGAGGAATTCCAGTTGCTCGCGGGCCTGCTGGAAACGTTGGGCGAAGGCCGCGCTGTCCCAATCGTTGCCGGCGTAGCTGGCTTTCACCGCTTCGCCGTTGGCGTGGAACAGGCTGAAGTCGAAGTTGAAACTGTTGGCCTGGTGCCAGCCGAAGGCGCCTGATGAACTGGCGAAACCGCGGCTGATAGGGCCGGCGGCGTAGAAGCCGACCATGTCCACGCCCTCGGCGGCCGCGCTGATTGCTTCCAGCACCTGGGCCAGGTCCGGCAGTGGTCGGTCCTGCTGGTCCTTGTTTTGCCAAGCGTTGTGGTTGAGCAGCAGGTACGGATCCTGCGGCAGCAACGGCAAGGTCTCGCGCAGTTGTTGCAGGCCGTTGGCCAGGCGCTGACGATCCAGTTCAGGCTCGCCCGCCAGGGTGATACCGAGGTCGGCGTGGCGCCCGTCGTTGATCAGCTTCAGGTTCAGGCTGGCCTGTTGCACCTGGCCGGCCTGGCGCACTTTGCCGTGGTTGAAACGCACAAACTCGGAGGACTCGTCGGCGTAGCCGAGGTGGAATTGTTCTGTCTCGGTGATGGCCTGCTTGAGCCAATCGACCAATGCCTTGAAGTTGTTCATCAGGCATCTCCCCCAAATACATCAATATTGCTGAACACACAGGCCGGCGATGCATGGCCGACGCGGATCACCTGGTTCGGTTCGCCCTTGCCACAGTTTGGCGTACCCAGGACCCTGGAGGTGCCGGCGTCGCCTACAGCGCTGAGGTTGCGCCAGAACTGTGCGGAGATCGCCCGGTAGTTGGGGTTCTTTACCACGCCTTTGAGTTCACCGTTTTCAATCAACTGGCCCCATTCGCAACCGAACTGGAATTTGTTGCGCGCGTCGTCAATCGACCACGAACGGTTGGTGGACATCAGGATGCCGTTCTCGATACCGCCAATCAGCTGCGCCATGCTTTTGTTGCCGGGCTCGATGTTGAGGTTGGCCATGCGGTCGATCGGCGCGCGATTCCAGCTGCAGGCACGGCTGTTGGCCACGCCGTCCATGCCAGAACGGTATTGAGACAGCGCCCCGCCCAACGGTTTGAGCAGCAGACCCTCACGGATCAGGAATTGCTTGCTGGCTTTGGTACCGTCGTCATCATGGCCATAGCTGGCAAGCTGCTCGGGAATGTCCGGGTCAAAGGTCACGTTCAACAGGTTGGAGCCATATTGCAAATGGCCGAAATCGCTGGCCTTGACGAAGCTGGTGCCGGCGTAATTGCGCTCGTCGCCGAGGATGCGGTCCAGTTCCAGCGGGTGGCCGATGGATTCGTGGATCTGCAGGATCATCTGGTCGGGCGTCAGCAGCAGGTCGCGTTTGCCGTTGGGCGTGTTTGGCGCCAACAGTAATTGCAGGGCACTGTCTGCGACTTTTGGGGCCGCGCCCACCAGGCCGAAGCGGCTGATCACGTCAAAGCCGCCTTGCTGGCCGAAGTTGGTGCCGCCGAGGGTGCGGGTCTGGCTGTCATTGCCGTCGTAGGCCGTGACGTTGACGCCCGGGAACACAAACCGCTGGGCCTGGCGCAGTTCGGCGCCGGCGCTGTTGAGGTAGATCTGTTCGACGTGGGTGGTGCCCAGGCTGACTTCCCAGTTCACCAGGCGCTCGTCCTTGGGCACGGCGGCCGATTCGGCGCCGAGCAGTTGGTAGCAGTCGCTCAGGGACGGGAAGGGCTGGTCGAGGTTCGGCGACAGGTAGTCGGCAATGTCGCTGGACACCGGCTGGTCGCGCAGGTCGAGCAGGGCGTGAGGCTTGATGAGCCGGGCTTGCTGTTCGGCACGCTCAAGGGCGGCTTGCAGGCCGGGCAGGGAAATGTCGTGAGTGGCGGCGTAGGCTTCGACGCCGTTGAGGCGCACGGTGAGCATCGCGCCTTCGTCCTGGCTGAGGTGTGGCGGCTCGGCGACGTTCTTGCGTACCGACAGGTACTGGCCGGACTCGCGGACATAGCGCAGGGAAAAGAATTCGGCGGTGGTGCGCAGGGCACCGAAGTGCTTTTTGAGTGTGGCGTGGTGGTCGAACATGGGGCCTTCCTTGTGGGCGGCTCGGCGCGGGCAGGCAAATAGAGTAGGCCTGGGCTGGGAGCTGATCAAGGAAAGTGTAGGGGAGGGGTTTTGCAGTGTCTGGTCGGGCCTCATCGCGGGCAAGCCCGGCTCCCACATTTGACCGAGTTGTTCTGGCGAACGAGGTCAAATGTGGGAGCTGGCTTGCCTGCGATGCAGGCGCCGCGGTCTATCAGTTACTGCGCAGTAGGACCTACTTCACGCATCGGCTTGCCACGCACCGGCGCATCGCCCGCTACGTAGTAATCCGCAGTGCTGCGCGGCAGTGGCTGGCGGCCACGGATCTTGTCGGCGATTTTCTCGGCGATCATGATCGTCGGCGCGTTCAGGTTACCGGTGGTGATGATCGGCATGATCGACGCGTCAACCACGCGCAGACCTTGCATGCCATGCACACGGCCTTCGGCGTCAACCACGGCCATCTCGTCGGTGCCCATCTTGCACGAGCAGGACGGGTGGAACGCGGTCTCGGCGTGCTCACGGATAAACTTGTCCAGTTGCTCGTCGGTCTGTACGTCAATGCCCGGGCTGATTTCGCGGCCACGGTATTGATCCAGTGCCGGCTGCTGCATGATTTCACGGGTCAGGCGGATGCCGTCGCGGAATTCCTGCCAGTCCTGCTCGGTAGACATGTAGTTGAAGAGGATGCTCGGGTATTCCCGCGGGTTCTTCGACTTCAACTGCACGCGACCACGGCTCGGCGAACGCATGGAGCCCATGTGTGCCTGGAAACCGTGCTCTTTCACACCGTTGCTGCCGTTGTAGTTAATCGCCACCGGCAGGAAGTGGTACTGGATGTTCGGCCAATCGAAGTCTTCACGGGTACGGATGAAACCGCCCGCTTCGAACTGGTTGCTGGCGCCGATGCCGGTGCCGTTGAACAGCCACTCGGCACCAATGGCCGGCTGGTTGTACCAGAGCAGCGACGGGTACAGCGAGACCGGTTGGGTGCAGGCGTATTGCAGGTACAGCTCGAGGTGATCCTGCAGGTTTTCGCCGACGCCTGGCAGGTCGTGGACCACCGGGATGTCGAGGCTTTCCAGCAGTTTCGCCGGGCCGACGCCGGAACGTTGCAGCAGTTGCGGCGAAGCGATTGCGCCGCTGCACACCAGGACTTCCTTGCGGGCACGGGCTTCAACGCGCTCTTCGGCAGCACCGATCAGGTAACGCACGCCGACGGCACGCTTGCCTTCGAACAGGACTTTGTCGGTCAGGGCGTGGGTGACGATGGTCAGCGTCGAGCGCTTCTTGGCCGTGTCCAGGTAACCGCGAGCGGTGCTGGCGCGACGACCGTTTGGCGTCACGGTACGGTCCATCGGGCCGAAGCCTTCCTGCTGGTAGCCGTTCAAGTCTTCGGTGCGTGGGTAACCGGCCTGTACGCCTGCTTCAACCATCGCGTGGAACAGCGGGTTGTTGCCGGCTTTTGGCGTGGTCACGCTGACCGGGCCGTCGCCACCGTGGTAGTCGTTCGGGCCGATGTCGCGGGTTTCGGCTTTACGGAAATACGGCAGGCAGTCCAGGTAGGTCCAGTCTTCCAGGCCCGGCAGTTTCGACCAGTTGTCGTAGTCCATCGCGTTGCCGCGGATGTAGCACATGCCGTTGATCAGCGAAGAACCGCCGAGGCCTTTGCCGCGACCGCATTCCATCCGGCGACCGTCCATGTGTGGCTCTGGATCGGTTTCGTAGGCCCAGTTGTAGCGGCGGCCTTGCAGCGGGAACGCCAGGGCGGCTGGCATTTGGGTACGGAAATCGAGACGGTAGTCCGGGCCGCCGGCTTCCAGCAGCAGGACGGTGACGCCTTCGTCTTCGGTCAGACGGGTCGCCAGGGTGTTACCGGCGGAGCCGGCACCCACAATGATGTAGTCGTATTCTTGGGACATTAAATGCACCCTCATTTAGATATGGTCAGGTCAGGCGAGTGCTTCGCACTCATCGCAGGCAAGCCAGCTCCCACAGTTGATCGGGTTCACACGGTCAATATGTGGGAGCCGGGCTTGCCCGCGATGGCGGCCTCGCGGGCAATACAAAACCCAGGGGTTAGAACACCGAGGCGTAGTCGCCCAGCTCAACCTGTACCGATTTGATGCGAGTGAAGTTGTTCAGCGAGCTGATCCCGTTTTCACGGCCAACGCCCGACTGCTTGTAGCCGCCCACCGGCATCTTCGCGTCGGACTCGCCCCAGGCGTTGATCCAGCAGATACCGGCTTCCAGCTGATGAATCACGCGGTGCGCGCGGTTCAGGTCTTTGGTCACCAGGCCAGCGGCCAGGCCGAAGTCGGTGTCGTTGGCGCGACGGATCACTTCTTCTTCGGTGTCGTAGGTGAGGATGCTCATCACCGGGCCGAAGATTTCTTCACGGACGATGGTCATTTCGTCGGTGCAGTCGGTGAACACGGTCGGGGCCACGTAGGCACCCTTGGCGAATTCGCCGTCGGTCAGGCGGTCGCCGCCGCACAGCAGGCGCGCGCCTTGCTCTTTACCTTTGGCGATGTAGCCGAGCACGCTTTCCATGTGGGCGAAGCTGACCAGCGGGCCGAAGTTGGTGTTTTCATCTTCCGGGTTGCCGATGCGGATGCGGGCAACGCGCTCGGCGATCTTGGCTTCGAACGCACCTTTGAGGGCGGTCGGAACGAATACGCGAGTGCCGTTGGTGCAGACCTGGCCCGAGCTGTAGAAGTTGGCCATCATCGCGATGTCGGCGGCGCGGTCGAGGTCGGCGTCGTCGAAAATGATCAGCGGGGATTTGCCGCCCAGTTCCATGGTGACTTCTTTGAGCGAGGAGCTCGAAGCGCTGGCCATGACTTTCTTGCCGGTGTCGGTGCCGCCGGTGAAGGAGACTTTCTCGATGCGCGGGTGCTCGGTCAGCCAGGTGCCGACTTCACGGCCGCTGCCGGTCAGAACGTTGAACACACCGTCCGGAACGCCGGCTGCGGTGTAGATTTCAGCCAGTTTCAGGGTGGTCAGCGAGGTGACTTCGCTTGGCTTGAAGATCATCGCGTTACCGGCCGCCAGGGCAGGTGCGGATTTCCACAGGGCGATCTGGATCGGGTAGTTCCATGCGCCGATACCGGCCACGACGCCCAGCGGCTCGCGACGGGTGTAGACGAAAGAAGTGTCACGCAGCGGGATCTGCTCGCCTTCGATGGCGGGCACCAGGCCTGCGTAGTATTCCAGCACGTCGGCGCCGGTGACGATGTCGACGTATTGGGTTTCGGAGTACGGCTTGCCGGTGTCCAGGGTTTCCAGGGCGGCCAGCTCATCGTTGCGCTCGCGCAGGATGTCGACGGCGCGACGCAGGATGCGCGAACGCTCCATGGCGGTCATGGCGGCCCAGATTTTCTGGCCTTTTTCGGCGCTGACTACAGCGCGCTCAACGTCTTCTTTGGTGGCGCGTTGCACATTGGCGAGAACTTCACCGTTAGCCGGGTTGATGGCTTCGAAAGTGGCATCGCTGCCAGCGTCGGAGTAGCCGCCGTCAATGTAGAGTTTTTGCAGTTCGAAACGGGCCATAAAGTCCTCGCAAGTGCATAAGTGGTTGGCGCGGTTCGGGAGTTGAGCGGTTATGTGTGCTCTAACTCACCTGCTTGGCCAATTGGAAATCCATGTATTCGTAAGCGATCCGTTGCGCCTGCTCCGTGTCGAAAGCGTCTCCCGACAGGGCGCCGCGCAACCACAAACCGTCGATCAGGGCCGCCAGGCCTCGGGCTGCGCTGCGTGCGTCGGACAACGGCAACGCTCGGCGGAACTGGCAACACAGGTTGGAATACAGACGGTGATCGTTGATCCGCTGCAACCTGTGCAATGACGGGTGGTGCATGCTGGTGGCCCAGAAGGCCAGCCAGGTTTTCATCGCCGGGCCGTTGACTTGGCTGGCGTCGAAGTTGCCTTCGATGATCACCTGAAGATGAGCCCGCGGGCTGTCATCTTTCAGCGCCAACCGGCGCTCGGTGACGTTCTCGATCAGCACGTTCATCAGGTACCGCATCGTGGCGGCGATCAGGCCATTCTTGTCCTGAAAATAGTGACTGATGATGCCGTTCGAGACACCGGCCAGACGGGCGATCAGCGCAATGCTGGCATCCCCCATTCCGACCTGATCGACCGCAGTCAATGTGGCTTCGATCAACTGCTGGCGGCGTATGGGTTGCATACCGACCTTGGGCATCGTGAACCTCTCCTTAGGCCTGCCAACGGGCGATAAACGTCCGTCGGCTTGTGGGCCAGTCTATTTTGTTTTGATTGAACGTTCAATCAACAAAGAATAAGATCTGCGACAAATGGTCGCTGCCTACAGGTATTTCCTACGTGCAAGTGGCACCACCTGACATCGGGAAACCCCATGAAACAGCCCGGCACAGCGGTTCGCCGGGGTTCATGGTTTTTCGGGGTGTCTTTATACACCCGTCCGTCGACTGCCGAAAAATCGATGGCTCGGGTCATGCGTTGCCTTGTGTTTCTCTGCACTGCCCGGAGCATCTGTGCCATGAGTTCTGCCTCTCTTATAAAGACCCCGCCGGAAAAGGTGCGGGTCAACGGTTGGGTGTTCTACACCTCCACCGCGCTGATTCTGTTGTTGACCGCGATTTTGATCATCGCCCCGCAGGAAGCCGGCAGGATGCTCGGTGTGGCCCAAGCCTGGTTGTCGAAAAGCTTTGGCTGGTACTACATGGTTGTGATCGCCGCCTACCTGGTGTTTGTGGTGGGCCTGGCGTTTTCGTCCTACGGCAAATTGAAACTGGGCAGCAAGGACGACACCCCGGACTTCAGCTACGGCGCCTGGGCCGGCATGCTCTTTTCGTCGGGTATCGGCATCTCGCTGTTGTACTTCGGCGCGTCCGAGCCGCTGGACCACTACTTCAACCCGCCTGAAGGCGCATCGGCCACTGGCGACGCTGCGCGTCAGGCGTTGCAGTTGACGTTCCTGCACTGGGGCCTGCACGGCTGGGCGATCTACGCACTGGTCGGCCTGGCCGTGGCGTACTTTGCCTACCGTCATAACCAGCCGCTGGCCTTGCGCTCGGCGCTGTACCCGCTGGTGGGCGAGCGTTGGGTCAAAGGCGCGGCCGGTCACGCGGTAGACGGCTTCGGCATGTTCGTAACGCTGCTGGGCCTGGTGACGAACCTGGGGATTGGTTCGATGCAAGTGTCCTCCGGGTTGGAAAACCTGTTCGGCATGGAACACAGCAACACCAACCTGCTGATCGTGATCATCGTGATGAGCACCGTGGCGACTATTGCTGCAGTGTCGGGTGTGGAAAACGGCATTCGCCGCCTGTCCAACCTGAACATCGTGCTGTTCAGCGGCCTGCTGATTTTCGTGCTGCTGTTTGGCCCGACCCTGCACTTGCTCAACGGCCTGGTGCAAAACACCGGCGACTACCTGAACGGTATCGTGCTGAAAACCTTCGACCTGTACGTGTATGAAGGCGACGCCGGCAAGACCGAACGCTGGATGGGCCTGTGGACCCTGTTCTACTGGGCCTGGTGGATTTCCTGGGCGCCATTCGTGGGCATGTTCATCGCACGTATTTCCCGTGGTCGTACCGTGCGTGAACTGGTGGCCGGTGTGCTGCTGATCCCGCTGGGCTTCACCCTGGCGTGGTTGTCGATCTTCGGCAACTCGGCCCTGGACCTGGTGTTGAACCATGGTGCGGTGGAGTTGGGCAAGACCGCACTGGAACAGCCGTCCATGGCGATCTACCAGCTGCTTGAGCATTACCCGGCGTCGAAAATCGTCATCGGTGTGTCGATCTTTGTCGGCTTCGTACTGTTCCTGACCCCGGCGGATTCCGGCGCGGTGATGATGGCGAACCTGTCCTGCAAGGGCGGCAACGTTGACGAAGATGCGCCGCACTGGCTGCGGATTTTCTGGTCGGTCGTCATCACGCTGGTGACCATCGGCCTGCTGTTCGCCGGTAACTTTGAAGCCATGCAAACCATGGTGGTGCTGGCCGGCCTGCCGTTCTCGGTGGTGCTGATCCTGTTCATGTTCGGCCTGCACAAGGCAATGCGCCAGGACGTGGCGATCGAGCTGGAGCAGGCGCAATTGGCTGAACGTGGTCGGCGTGGTTTCAGCGAGCGTTTGACTGCCCTGGACCTGCAACCGAGCCAGGGTACCGTGCAGCGCTTTATGGACAAGCACGTCACGCCGGCGCTGGAAGAAGCGGCGACTGCGTTGCGTGATCAGGGGCTGGAAGTGCAGACCCTGCTGGGTAAATCCAAGCGCTGCATTGGTGTGCGCATCGAGATGGAAGAGGGTAATCCGTTTGTCTACGAGGTGAGCCTGGATGCTTATTCGTCGGCACCGAGCGACTTGCCCGAGGAAGAGCGCACGCGTTACTACCGCGCCGAGGTTTACCTGCACAACGGGCCTCAAGAGTACGACCTGATGGGCTTCACCCAGGAACAGATCACCCGGGACGTGCTCGATCAGTTTGAAAGCCATCGGCAGCTCCTTGGCCGTGTCTATAGCTAAGAGTGGGTGGTGATGATCGTTCCCACGCTCCGCGTGGGAACGCATCCTGTGACGCTCCGCGTCACGATTTCAAGAGCGGACGCAGAGCGTCCATTGCGGCGTTCCCACGCAGAGCGTGGGAACGATCAATGCGGCGCCTTTACTGGCGCCGCTGTTCCAAAGTTGGAATGGGGTCAAATGTGGGAGCTGGCTTGCCTGCGATAGCAGTGGTGAATTCACTGCAGCTATCGCAGGCAAGCCAGCTCCCACATTGACCCAGTTCCTTCAGAAGGGGTCACCCCAGGTTCTTGCCTAGCAGCGCATGATAGAGCTCGCTGTCACCCAGAATCCCCACCACCTTGTTGTCGTCCTGCAGCACCAGCTTGTTGCCTGTCTGGTACCGAATCTGCAACGCATCGCGCATTCCGATATTGGAATCCACCAGCGTCGGCATCCGCCCCAAACCTTCCACCGCTTGCCCCGGTGCCCAGTTCTGCAAGTTCAGCACCGCGCCGTTCTGCCGCGCACCCTTGATGGTGTTGCCTTCCGCCAGGTCCAGCCACGAGTCACCACCCGGGTCCAGGCTGATGGAGCCGTTGACGTGGGTGCAGTTGTCCACCGTGCGCATCAGGCTGCGGCCACACAGTACATTCAGCGGGTTGGTGTGGGCCACGAAGGTCCGCACATAGTCATCCGCCGGGTTCAGCACGATCTCTTCCGGCACGCTGTACTGGATGATCCGCCCGTCTTTCATGATCGCGATGCGGCTGCCGAGTTTCAGCGCCTCATCCAGGTCGTGGCTCACAAATACGATGGTCTTGCTCAGCTTGCGTTGCAGCTCCAGCAACTCATCCTGCAAACCCTGGCGGATCAGCGGGTCGAGTGCGGAGAAGGGTTCGTCCATCAGCAGGATATCGGCGTCCATCGCCAACGCGCGGGCGAGGCCGACACGTTGCTGCATGCCGCCGGAAAGCTCGTCGGGCTTCTTGTTGCGCCACTGCGACAGGCCCACCAGTTCCAGCTTGTCGTCCACCAGCTTGCGCCGCTCTTTCTCCGGGCGGCCCTGCATCTCCAGGCCGAAGCTGATGTTTTCGCGCACCGTCAGCCAAGGCATCAGGGCGAATTTCTGGAAGACCATGGCGATGCGCTGGGTGCGCATCATTTTCAGCTCGGCGGGGGTGCAGGACGCGATGTCGATCTGCCGACCTTCATGCTCCACAAACAGCTTGCCGCGGCTGACGGTGTTCAAGCCATTGATGCAGCGCAGCAAGCTCGACTTGCCCGAGCCGGACAGGCCCATCAGCACGCAGATCTCGCCTTTCTCGACATCCAGGCTGGCGTTTTCAACGCCGACAATCTGCCCGGTCTTTTTCAGGATCTCGTTGCGCGTCATGCCCTGGTCCAGCAGCTTGAGCGCCTCGCGTGGGTCTTTGGAGAAGATCACGTCGACATTTTCGAATCGGATAATGCTCATGCATCACCCCCTACTTTGGCGTCGGGTTGTTTGCAGATGCGGTCGAGCATGATGGCCAGCAGTACGATCGCCAGGCCCGCTTCAAAGCCCAGGGCGATGTCGGCGGTGTTCAGTGCGTTGACCACCGGCTTGCCGAGGCCGTCGGCGCCCACCAGGGCTGCGATAACCACCATCGACAACGACAGCATGATGCATTGGGTAATGCCGGCGGCGATGCTCGGCATGGCGTGGGGCAGTTCAATCCGCGAGAGCAACTGACGGCGCGAGCAGCCAAAGGCCTTGCCAGCGTCCATCAATTCTTGCGGGACATCACGGATACCCAGGTAAGTCAGACGGATAGGCGCGGCAATCGCAAACACCACCGTGGAAATCAGCCCGGGCACCACACCCAGCCCGAAGAGGGTCAGGGTAGGGATGAGGTAGACGAAGGTCGGTACGGTCTGCATCAGATCGAGCACCGGCCGCATCAGGGTGTAGAACATCGGTTTGTGCGCGGCAACGATGCCCAGCGGCACGCCGATCACCACGCAGACCAGGGTGGCGAACAGCACCTGCGCCAGGGTCTCCATGGTTTCCTGCCAGTACCCAAGATTCAGGATCAGCAGGAAGGAGGCGATGACAAACACCGTCAGGCCCCATTTGCGTTGAATGAAGTGAGCGAGCAGCGCAATCAGACCGATCAATGCCAGTGGATTGAACCAGGTCAGCGCGAACGTCACGCCGTGGATCATCGTTTCCAGGGTCGATGCGATTGCGTCGAAGTAGGCGGCCCCGTGTTGGGTCAACCATTCAACGAAGGCAGCGATGTACTGGCCTAGCGGGATTTTATGTTCAGTCAGCATGGTAGTGAATGTCCACATGCGAAGAGGAAAAACATCCCGGGCCAGCGTACCGGCCCGGGGTCAGCGGTTACTTGGCGAGGTAAGCTTTGACGGCCTCCAATCCTGGTTTGCCATCGACCGTGGTGACACCGGCGAGCCAGGTGTCGAGCACTTGCGGGTTCTTCTTCAGCCACGCCTTGGCGGCGGCGTCAGGCTTCATTTTGTCGTCCAGGACGTTACCCATCAGGGTGCTTTCCATGTTCAGGGTGAACGACAGGTTTTTCAGCAACTGGCCTACGTTGCTGCATTCCTGGGTGTAGCCCTTGCGGACGTTGGTGTAGATGGTGGCCTGGCCGTAGTTGGGGCCGAATGAATCATCACCCCCGGTCAGGTACTTCATCTTGAAGCGGGTGTTCATCGGGTGCGGTTCCCAGCCGAGGAACACGATGGCCTGGTCGCGTTTGGTGGCGCGTTCCACCTGAGAGAGCATTCCGGCTTCGCTGGATTCAACCACTTTGAAACCTGCGGTTTTCAGGCCGAAAGCGTCTTTGTCGATAAGGGTCTGGATGGTGCGGTTGCCGTCGTTGCCCGGCTCGATGCCGTAGATCTTGCCGCCCAGCTCGTCCTTGAATTTGACGATGTCGGCGAAGTCTTTCAGGCCCTTGTTGTACAGCGCTTCCGGTACGGCCAGGGTGTACTTGGCGTTTTCCAGGTTGGCGCGCACGGTTTCCACGGTGCCGGCATCACGGTACTGCTTGATGTCGTTTTCCATGGTCGGCATCCAGTTGCCGAGGAAGATGTCCATGTTCTTGCCATCGGCCAGGGACTTGTAGGTCACTGGTACGGAAATCATCGTGGTGCGGGGTTTGTAGCCGAGGCCCTTGAGAACTTCGCTGGTGGTGGCGGTGGTGACGGTGATGTCGGTCCAGCCGACATCGGAGAAGTTGACGGTCTGGCATTGCGCCGGTTCTGCAGCGTGAGCCAGGACTGGCAGACTCAGCATGGCGGCCAACAACAACGACGGTGAACCTTTCATGGGGGTGGACTCCTGGTGTTTTTCTGGCGGCAATAACACCGCGCTTATAGGTGTTGCGGTTGGGCGTGCGGCACAGCTCTGCCACGCAACTGTGCAAACGAGTCGAGACTGATCATGTACCAGTGAAAATCTGACGCCTACAGGGGGCGTCGTATCCAGTACAGGGATGGTCGTATCCAGTGTCGGTGACGTCGCTTACAGATTTTTTCAACGGCAAAACTGCACTTTTTACCGATCTGAACCGCAAAAAACGGCCAAAACGTCGCCTTCCACAACAGCGGCGCTGATGAGCATGGGTACGTCGGTGTGAGACGCCGTGAGCGCCAACAAAAGCTTGATGATGGCCGCATCTGGGCGGATTGCGACATGAGCGTAGCAGCTCCGTCACCAGGCGTTATGTGCGCCTGGCCTGTGCTCATCGAGGAGTTTCACGTCAATGGCTATCAGCGTTTTCGACCTGTTCAAGATCGGCATTGGGCCTTCGAGTTCTCACACCGTCGGCCCCATGCGCGCCGCGGCGTTGTTCGTTCAAGGATTACGTGAACGTGATGTGTTGGAACAAGTCAGGCGCGTCGAAGTTCAGCTGTTTGGCTCCTTATCGGCCACCGGCATCGGCCACGGCAGTGATAACGCCGTGATCATGGGCCTGATGGGCGAGTGGCCCGACGCGATCGATCCGTCGCAGATCGGCATCCGCATCGAAACCCTGCGCGAGACCCACACACTGCTGCTGGACGGACATTTGCCGGTGCCTTTCTTATGGGCACGGGACATGCGCCTGATCGACGAAAACCTGCCGTTCCACCCCAATGCCATGACCCTGGTGGTGTTCGGTGATAACGGCGAGCTGCACCGCGACACCTACTACTCGGTGGGCGGCGGATTTGTGGTGGATGAAGCCCAGGCCACCAGCGGCGTGGCGGACATGGACCGCACCGAATTGCCCTATGATTTTTCCAGTGCGGTGGAGTTGCTGCAGCTGTGCAAGACCCACAACCTGCGGGTCGCTGAATTGATGTTGGCGAACGAAAAAACCTGGCGCTCGGAAGACGAGATCCGCAGCGGCCTGATGAAGCTGTGGCGTGCCATGCAGGATTGCGTGGAGCAAGGCCTCAAGCACGAAGGCATTCTTCCCGGCGGCCTCAATGTAAGGCGGCGTGCAGCCAAGTTGCACCGCAGCTTGCAGGAGCTGGGCAAGCCGAATGTGATCGGCTCGACCTTGAGCGCGATGGAATGGGTCAACCTGTTCGCCCTGGCGGTGAATGAAGAAAACGCCGCCGGCGGGCGCATGGTCACGGCACCGACCAACGGTGCGGCGGGGATCATCCCGGCGGTGCTGCACTACTTCATGAAGTTCAGCGAAGAGGTGACCGAGGCCAACGTCGTCGACTATTTCCTCGGCGCGGCGGCGGTGGGCATCCTGTGTAAAAAGAACGCGTCGATTTCGGGTGCCGAAGTCGGTTGCCAGGGTGAAGTCGGTTCGGCGTGCGCCATGGCGGCGGCGGGGCTGGCGGAAATCCTCGGTGCTACACCGGAGCAATTGTGCAACGCGGCGGAGATCGGCCTGGAACACAACCTCGGCCTGACCTGCGACCCGGTAGGCGGCCTGGTGCAGGTGCCGTGCATCGAGCGTAATGCGATTGCAGCGGTGAAGGCGATCAACGCGGCACAGATGGCGCTGCGGGGTGATGGCCAGCACTTCATCTCCCTGGACCGGGTGATCCGCACCATGCGGGATACCGGGGCGGATATGCATGACAAGTACAAGGAAACATCGCGGGGTGGGTTGGCGGTGAGTGCGGTGGAGTGTTGAAGTAAGTCCCCCCTGTAGGAGCGAGCTTGCTCGCGAAGGTCGTGAACGATAACGCGCTCATCCTGAATCAGCGCGGCGCTCTCAGGTTTTTCGCGAGCAAGAACTAGGCGTCCCCCTCGCTCCTACATTGAGCATCACCAACTCTTCACGCCACCTTTTAGCGCGTCGTAATTAGATAAGTAGCTCCCGAACGATTTCCCGCCATGACCCTCTGTCACCCGTGCGTGTGGTGACAGACTTTTCCTACGTCGATTCTCTCCCTTCCCACAAGTGCTACCGAACTGCTCACACACATTGAGCCTGCGTCCTTTAACGCCTTTTTCGGGTCATATTTCCCCTGCACGCTCGGGCTTATATAGACGCGTCAGGAGGTCGTTTTCAGGAGTTATTGAATACGTATTCAATTTTAGGCATGGCATTTGCTCTATCAATACAAAGCCTCTCGCCATAGGAATTTCCTTAAGGCGATGAGCGCAATAACAAGAGCCTCGCCTGAGGCCATCACCCGCTTTGTGTGAGGAGATACCGCGATGACGTCGTTCAACTCAGGGGCTCAAACCCAGAACCGTGCGCCTCAATCCATCGGCTTTTTGCTGCTGGACAATTTCACGCTGATTTCCCTGGCCTCCGCAGTCGAACCCCTGCGCATGGCCAACCAACTCTCCGGCCGCGAGCTGTATCGCTGGACGACGTTGAGTGTGGACGGAAACCAGGTGTGGGCCAGCGACGGTCTGCAAATCACCCCCGATGCCTCCATGCACAAAGCCCCGGCCCTGGACACTGTGATCGTCTGCGGCGGTGTGGGTATTCAGCGCACCGTGACCCGTGAACACGTGTCGTGGCTGCAAAGCCAGGCGCGCCAGTCCCGTCGCCTTGGCGCCGTGTGCACCGGCAGCTGGGCCCTGGCCTGCGCCGGCCTGCTGGACGGTTTTGATTGCAGCGTGCACTGGGAATGCCTGGCGTCGATGCAGGAAGCTTTCCCTCGCGTGGCCATGAGCACGCGCCTGTTCACCCTCGACCGCAACCGCTTCACCAGCTCCGGCGGCACCGCGCCGCTGGACATGATGCTGCACCTGATCAGCCGCGACCACGGCCGTGAATTGTCGGCGGCGATCTCCGAGATGTTTGTGTACGAACGCATCCGCAACGAACAGGATCACCAGCGTGTGCCGCTCAAGCACATGCTCGGCACCAACCAGCCGAAACTGCAGGAAATCGTCGCGCTGATGGAAGCCAACCTGGAAGAGCCGATCGACCTCGATGAACTGGCGGTGTACGTCGCGGTTTCCCGGCGTCAGCTGGAGCGGCTGTTCCAGAAATACCTGCACTGTTCGCCGTCGCGCTACTACCTCAAGCTGCGCCTGATCCGTGCGCGGCAGTTGCTCAAGCAAACGCCGATGTCGATCATCGAAGTGGCGTCGGTGTGCGGTTTTGTTTCCACGCCGCACTTCTCCAAGTGCTACCGCGAATACTTCGGCATTCCGCCGCGGGATGAGCGTGTGGGTTCCAACACCACGCAGCAGGTGGCGATGATGCCGATTCCGCAAGCGCTGGTGTTGTCACCGTTGTCCGGGCCGTTGTCGGCGTTGAGCCAGGCCAGGAATGAGTCGACTTTCGCCAGTGTAAGGCTCTAACACCACCAGAGCTTTTGTGGCGAGGGAGCTTGCTCCCGCTGGGCTGCGCAGCGGCCCCAAAATCTTTGGGAGCGCTTCGCACTCCAGCGGGAGCAAGCTCCCTCGCCACAAGGTATGTGTTCAGGCGCCAGAGTTCTGCCGAAACTGCACCAAAGCCGGCAACAACTGCTTATCGATCGCCTGCCTCACCGCCGGCAAGATCGTCGCGCTGCCGGTGTACATCTGCTCAACCATGTTCTTCAGCGCCTTGGCCCGCGCTTCACTCAAACCGCGCACCGCACACTCACACGCCTGCTCGGCGGTAGCGCCGCTGGACACTTCGAAACCCAACGACCGCAGTTGGCCCAGCAGGTCATCCTGGTCAATCAAATCCGCGTGCATCATGACGTTTATCCTTGTTAGTGGAGCGGGGGATTGAGGTCGATTCTGGTAGGCCATCACCGAGTCGGCAAGGCCTGAATTCGCGAATGTCCGGCACACCTATGAACAGGTCGTTTTCGGCTAACTCGCAAGAGAGGGGAGTGTGCACACTGGAATCCAGCCAGCAGCTTGAAGGTTTGGTCACCCTCGGGATGCGCAGCTCACACAAAGCACTCTGCCCCGATCCTGTCACGGCTTGATCGGGGCTTTTTTTTGGCTGGGTTTTGTGGGGTTGCAACTGGCCTCATCGCAGGCAAGCCAGCTCCCACCTTGAAAGTGTTCACAAATCAAAATGTGGGAGCTGGCTTGCCTGCGATAGCGGTCTACCGCTGCAACACCAGTATCCGGGACAACAACTCATCCCTATCGACATAGCAGCCCTGGAAATGCCGGGCACCGGACGCCGGATCAAACGCATTGCGCGCATGCAAGGTGCGGCGGTTATCGAAGCACCACAGCTCGCCCGGATTCAGGCGTTTGACCAGCCGAAAACGCTCCTCCCGGGTCATCGCAATAAACCGCCGATAGGCGCGATACAGCAAGGGCATCTGCTCTGCCGGCGCCTCAAACGGCCCGCGCAGAAAGTTGGCCATGCGAATCTCGGCGACTTCACCCAGAGCATCCAGCGCAATGATCGGCGCCAGCCGGCGATAGTCGCTGTGACGGTCCTTGTTGCGAAATTCCACGGGGATCTCGCACAGCGCGCGAAAGGCTTCGGGGTCTTCATCGCGCAATGCCCGGGCGATGGCAAAACCATCGACAAAAATACTCTCGCCACCGTCGGCGTCGTTCACCAGGCAATGCAAAAATTGCAGTCCCGGTTGCAGCTCGCGAGTGGGCAAGTCGCTGTGCAGCGGCAGGTTGAAAGCGGTGTAGGCGTTGCTGTCGGCATCGGCCTTGGATTGCACGTTGAACAACACGCCGAAGTTGCTCTCGCGAATGAACGAAATGCGCTTGGCGATCAGTGCCAGGGAGCCAGGTTCGGTGGGCACGCCACGCACTTGCGTAAGGCCGCTGTCACGCAGGGCCAGCAACCATTGCAGCAGGGCTTTCGGGTCTTCCATCAGAGCCGCATAGTCGAAGACGGGCAGCTCGAAACTACGGTCCCACAGTCTGGATTTCGGCTTGGCCGCCCGGCGTTCAGCGCGGGACTCATCGTCGTAGGCGTGCGCACGCAGCCAGCCGGGATCGTACTTGCTGCGATGCCCGCCACTCCATTCAACCGTCAGCAAACCCTGGTCGATACGCGCGCTGACAGCCGTGAGGTTTTCGTCCACATCGACGATTTCCAGCACCTGCTCACGGGTCACGCTGTAGACGCAGATCGGGCAGGGGCAGTTGTCCCGCAGCCACTGGTGATGGAACGGGCTGACCCGCCCATCGGCCCATTGCACACTGAGGTGGTCGTTGTGCACCTGAACCTCGGCCAGGTCGCTGATCAGTGGGTAAGTACGGAAGTCGGCAACAGCAGCGGCGGTTTGCATGGCGATTCCTTATTTTTGGGGTGGCAGTCCAATCACGCGGCCGAGCAGGGCGGGCTTCGGCAGGTCGGTCTGTTCGGCACTGATGCTTGCAAGCTTGCCCAGCACCGCCTCGCTGAACGGCGCCGAATGCGGGCCGGCGAGGTCGACGTGGAGCAACATTTGCTCGTTGCCGGCCAGCTCCTTTTCGTCGCCCACCAGATGCAGGCTGTGATACAGGTGCAGGCGCTTGCGGTCGTGGGCAATGAGCTGGGTGCGCACTTCGACCTCGGCGCCCAGCTTCACTTCGTGCAGGTAGTTGAGGTGCAACTCCAGGGTGAACAGCGAGTTGCCGCTGGCTTCGCGGTTTTCGCTGTCCAGGCCCAGGGTGTCCATCAGCGCATCGGTGGCGTAGCTGAAGATCAGCAGGTAGAACGCATCGCGCAGGTGGCCGTTGTAGTCGACCCACTCGGGGAGGATTTTGGTGGTGTAGCCAGTGAGTGCGGGCATGGTTGATTTTCCAGTGGTGATCGTTCCCACGCTCTGCGTGGGAACGCCTCCTGTGACGCTCTGCGTCACGCGTTGGGACGCAGAGCGTCCTGGGCTGCATTCCCACGCAGAGCGTGGGAACGATCTTTACAGCGGTTATTCGGCGAAGGTCATACCGTGTTTTTCCTTGGTCGTCTTCACCGCCTCCAGCACCGCCAGCAGGCAATCATCACGATAGCGCTCCAGGGCCGAAATGCTGTGTTTGCCCAACTGATCGCTGGTGCCGTCCACCACGTCGTCAATCAACTTGTCGGTCAGTTCCGGGGCCGGCAAATAGGTCCACGGCAACTGCAACGCCGGGCCGAACTGCGCCATGAAGTGCCGCATCCCGGCATCACCGCCGGCCAGCGTATAGGTCAGGAACGTCCCCATGAACGACCAGCGCAAACCGGCGCCAAAGCGAATCGCGTCGTCAATTTCGCCGGTGGTTGCCACGCCATCATTCACCAGGTGCAACGCCTCACGCCACAAGGCTTCCAGCAGTCGGTCAGCGATAAACCCAGGCACTTCCTTACGCACATGCAACGGGCGCATGCCGAGGGATTCATACACCTTGATCGCTGCCTGAATGGCTTCTGGTGCGGTGTTCTTTCCGCCAACCACCTCAACCAATGGCAACAGGTAAACCGGGTTGAATGGATGGCCAACCACGCAGCGTTCCGGGTGCGTGGAACCTTCATAAAATTCGCTCGGCAACAGCCCCGAAGTACTCGAGCCAATCAAGGCATTCGGCTTGGCCGCCGCGCTGATCTTGCTGTGCAATTCCAGCTTCAATTCCAGGCGTTCCGGGGCACTTTCCTGGATGAAGTCGGCGTCTTTCACGCACTCTTCAATCGTTGCCACGAAGCGCAGGCGATCTTGGGAGGCGCCGGGTGCAAGGCCTTGTTTCTCGAGTGCGCCCCAGGCATTCGCGACACGTTTGCGCAGGGCCGCCTCGGCACCAGGCGCCGGGTCCCAGGCCACCACATCCAGGCCGTGAGCCAGGGCGCGGGATACCCAGCCGCTGCCGATAACGCCGCTGCCCAGCGCTGCGAAGGTTTTGATTTCAGTGATAAAGCTCATGGCAAATTCCTAAAGAGTTCGGTGATTCTGTGTGAGAGCCAAGATCAAAATGTGGGAGCGGGCTTGCTCGCGAAAGCGGTGGATCAGCCACCGAATGCATCAACTGACACACCTCTTTCGCGAGCAAGCCCGCTCCCACATTTGATTCGGTTCCTGCTGGGAGTCGTGCGGTGCGCCTTAGCCGCGCTTGGTCAGGCCCATCTTCACGCGGCCTTCAGCCGGGGTCATGACCCGCGCACCCAGGCGGCTGAGGATTTCGCTGGCGCGTTCCACCAGTTGGCCGTTGGTCGCCAGCACGCCCTTGTCCAGCCACAGGTTGTCTTCCAGGCCGACCCGCACGTTGCCGCCCAGCAGTACCGCTTGGGCCGCCATCGGCATCTGCATGCGACCAATCCCGAAACCGGCCCACACCGCGTCTGCCGGCAGGTTGTCGACCATCGCCTTCATGGTGGTGGTGTCGGCCGGGGCGCCCCACGGGATGCCCAGGCACAGCTGGAACAGCGGGTTGTCGAGCAAGCCTTCCTTGATCATCTGCTTGGCGAACCACAGGTGACCGGTGTCGAAAATTTCCAGCTCGGCTTTTACGCCCAGCTCTTGAATACGTTTAGCGCCAGCCCGCAGCTGGGCCGGGGTGGAGACGTAAATGGTGTCGCCATCGCCGAAGTTCAGGGTGCCGCAATCGAGGGTGCAGATTTCCGGCAGTAGCTCTTCCACGTGGGCCAGGCGGGTCAGCGGGCCCACCAGGTCGGTGTTGGGGCCGAACTCCATGGGGTTCTCGCCGCCACCGATTTCCAGGTCGCCACCCATGCCGGCGGTGAGGTTGACGATGATGTCGACGTCCGCCTCGCGGATGCGCTCCATCACTTCGCGGTACAGCGCGACGTCGCGGCTGAACTTGCCGGTTTCGGGGTCACGTACGTGGCAATGCACCACGGTGGCACCGGCCTTGGCAGCTTCTACTGCGGCGGCGGCGATTTGTTTGGGGGTGACCGGCACGTGAGGGCTTCTGGCGGTCGTGTCGCCAGCACCGGTGAGTGCGCAGGTGATGATGACGTCGTGGTTCATGGGGCAGGTTCCTTACAGGCGTGATTTTCAGGCGTAGTCATACCGTTCGCAGCCAGGAGTGGCTGCGAAACGGTGATTCAAGACAGGTTATTTGCTGGTCAATTGCAGGTTGGCCGCGGCGGGTTTGCCGTCGAAGGTGGTCACGCCTTCCAGCCAGCGCTGCTGGTCTTGCGGGTGATCCTTGAGCCATTGCTTGGCCGATTCGAAAGCGTCCTTGTGATCCAGCAGCGGCTGCATCATCCGGCTCTCGTCGGCGGCGGTGAAGGTCAGGTTGCTGAGCAACTTGTGCACGTTGGGGCATTGCTCGGCGTAGGTCGGCGAGGTGACGGACCACACGGTGGCCATGCCTTCGTTCGGGCCCAGAGCATCATCGCTGCCGGTGAGATAAGTCATCGCCACGTTGACGTTCATCGGGTGCGGCGCCCAGCCGAAGAACACCACGGCTTCCTTGCGGCGCACGGCGCGGTCGACGGCGGCGAGCATGCCGGCCTCGCTGGATTCCACCAGTTGGAACTTGCCGAGACCGAACTGATTCTTGGCGATCATCGCCTTGATCTGGGTGTTGGCGCCCGAGCCTGGTTCAATGCCGTAGATCTTGCCGCCCAGTTCTTTTTCAAACTTGGCGATGTCGGCGAAGGTCTTCAGGCCCTTGTCGGCCAGGTAAGTCGGCACCGCCAACGTAGCGCGGGCGTCTTCCAGCGACGGTTTGTCGAGCACCTTGACCTGCTTGGCCTCGACAAACGGGGTGATGGTCTGGGTCATCAACGGGTTCCAGTAGCCCAGGAACATGTCCAGGCGCTGGTCGCGGATCCCGGCAAAGATGATTTGCTGGGACGCGCTGGTCTGTTTGGTCTTGTAGCCGAGGCCATCGAGCAACACTTGAGTCATGGCGCTGGTGGCGATTACGTCGGTCCAGTTCACCACGCCCATGCGCACGTTCTGGCAAGAAGCCGCATCGGCTGCCATGACGTTGGTGCTCAAAATGGCGCTGGCGCTGAGTGCGAGCACGCAGCGGCTGATCAGTCGGTTCATGGTGGTTCCCTCGGCAGGTTGTTATTGTGGGTTCCGGCGTCTTTGTGCACCGTGCGATCAAGTTACGCAGCTTGCAGTGCGACAAAACGCACGGCGGCGACCAGCTCTTGCACTGCAGCGACCTGCCCCCTTGAATGACCGAATGAACTGGCGTATCACAGTGACCACGCTGTCCGTCCTACGAGAGCGCTCCATGTCCCAGGATTTCTACTTTCTGCTGATGCCGGGCTTCTCCGCCATCGGCTTTATTTCCGCGATCGAACCTTTACGTGTCGCCAATCGTTTTCGTGGCGAGCTGTACCGCTGGCACGTCTTGAGCGCCGACGGCGGCGCGGTGCTGGCGAGCAATGGCATGTCGGTCAACGCCGACGCCGCGCTGGAGCCGCTGAAGAAAGGCTCGACCTTATTGGTGGTGGCCGGCTTCGAACCGCTGAAGTTCGCCACGCCGGCACTGGAGCACTGGCTGCGCCGACTCGATCACGACGGCGTGACCCTCGGCGCCATCGACACCGGGGCTTGCGTCCTCGCAGAAGCCGGCCTGCTCGACGGCCACCGCCTGACCTTGCACTGGGAAGCCATCGACGCCTTCAAGGAGTCTTATCCACAGCTGACAGTGACCCAGGAGCTGTTCGAGATCGACCGCCGGCGCATCACCTCGGCGGGCGGCACCGCCTCCATCGACCTGATGCTGGACCTGATCAGCCAGGCCCACGGGCCCGAATTGGCGATCCAGGTGTCCGAACAGTTCGTGCTCGGCCGCATCCGCCCGCGCAAAGATCACCAACGCATGCAAATCGCCACGCGCTACGGCATCAACAACAAGAAGTTGGTGCAGGTGATTGGCGAGATGGAACAGCACACCGAGCCGCCGCTGAGCACCTTGGCGCTGGCGGAGGCGATCAAGGTCACGCGGCGGCAGTTGGAGCGACTGTTTCGGCTGCACCTGAACGACACGCCGAGCAATTTCTACCTGGGCTTGCGCCTGGAGAAGGCCCGGCAGCTATTGCGCCAGAGCGACCTGAGTGTGCTGGAAGTGAGTATTGCGTGCGGGTTTGAGTCGCCGTCGTATTTCACCCGCAGTTACCGGGCAAGGTTTGCCAAGTGCCCAAGGGAGGATCGGCGGCGGGAAGCGGTATGAACACCGCTCCCGAGAACAACAGAGATCAAATGTGGGAGCTGGCTTGCCTGCGATAGCGGTCTTTCAGTGCCGAATGTACTGTCTGATACACCGCTATCGCAGGCAAGCCAGCTCCCACAGTAGATATGTGGTGTGGCTTACTTCTTCATCAGGGCTGAACACGCGGCCTTGTAAGCCTCATGCTGATACTTGTTCAGCGTCGCCGGCAGGGCAAAGTCGTGTTTCTTGTTCTGCGCATTGATGGTCTGCGGCGACAGCAGCGTCACTTCAACGCCCTCCAGCAACTGAAAAACACCTTCAATCTTGAACGTGGTCGGGCCACCGGCGAATTCGCCTTTCTTGCTGCGCTTCTTGATCGCGATCCGAGTGATCGCGTTTTCCTGCACAAACGCACTCACCTGAGCGGCAAAGGCTTTGACATTGGCCGCCTCATCATCGTCTTCAAGGGCGATTTTCTTGGTGGCCAGGGCAACGTGGCCCAATGCCTGACCGTCGAGCGAGGCGACAGCGATAATGGCTTCGCTGCCTTTGATTTCGATGCCGCAGATTGTCATGAATAGCCTTGGTGCTGAGTAAAGAGTGGACGGGATTGTCGCTTATTCCTGGCCAATCGACTCCAAAAACTCCGACCGTTCATCACTCATCCGCGCCAGGCAATCATTCTGCTGGATCGCATATGCCTTGCTGCCCGCCACTGCCGGGAAGGTATCTACAGCGCAATCCGCATCACGTAACTTTTCCCACTTCTGCTGGGCATCCTTCAGACGAGCGGTAATGTCCGCCAGCTGCGTCTTGTTGCTGCCATAGGTCGAACCCATGCGTTCCAGCAAGCCCTGGTAGTTATCCTTGAGCAGTTGCTCGGCGGTGGTTTTGTTATAGGTGGCGCATTCCAGGGTTTGCTTGTCGTTCTCGATGCCATCGCAAGGCGTGTTATCGGTGTCTTCAGCCGCGTGTACGCCGGTTGCGATGAGTGCCAAAGCCAGGAAAATCGATTTCATTGCGCCGTCTCATATCAGTTGATAAGCAAATTCTGGCTTAAGCGTAAGACAAAGAACAGACACCCGTCAGAGATGTCATGTTGGCCTTTGTCGCGGATTGACGCTTTCGGCAATTCCCTTGTCGTTTTTGCACCCGGCTCCTTCTGCCCCGGGGCATATGCTGGCCCCAAAGCGCCGGCAGACGATTCGGCGCATGAATCGCCAATAAGGGGACGCCTGATGAGCCCAGCCGAATTGCACGCCGACAGCATCGTTATCGACGGGCTGATCATTGCCAAGTGGAACCGCGACCTGTTCGAAGACATGCGCAAGGGTGGCCTCACAGCGGCCAACTGCACGGTGTCGGTATGGGAAGGGTTCCAGGCCACCATTAACAATATCGTGGCCAGCCAGACCCTGATTCGCGAAAACAGCGACCTGGTGATCCCGGTGAAAACCACCGCCGATATCCGTCGCGCCAAGGAGCAAGGCAAGACCGGCATCATCTTCGGCTTCCAGAACGCCCACGCCTTTGAAGACCAGCTCGGCTACGTCGAGATCTTCAAGCAGCTCGGGGTTGGCGTGGTGCAGATGTGCTACAACACCCAGAACCTGGTGGGCACCGGCTGCTATGAGCGTGACGGCGGCCTGTCGGGCTTCGGTCGCGAGGTCGTCGCCGAGATGAACCGCGTCGGCATCATGTGCGACCTGTCCCACGTCGGCTCCAAAACCAGCGAAGAAGTCATCCTCGAATCGAAAAAGCCGGTGTGCTACTCCCACTGCCTGCCGTCGGGCCTGAAAGAGCACCCGCGTAACAAGTCCGATGAAGAGCTGAAGTTCATCGCCGACCACGGCGGCTTTGTCGGCGTGACCATGTTTGCGCCGTTCCTCGCCAAGGGCATCGACTCGACCATCGACGACTACGCCGAAGCCATCGAATACACCATGAACATCGTGGGCGAAGACGCCATCGGCATCGGCACCGACTTCACCCAGGGCCATGGCCAGGATTTCTTCGAAATGCTGACCCACGACAAGGGCTACGCCCGCCGCCTGACCAGCTTCGGCAAGATCATCAACCCGCTGGGCATCCGCACCGTGGGCGAGTTCCCCAACCTGACCGAGACCCTGCTCAAGCGCGGCCATCCCGAGCGCGTGGTGCGCAAGATCATGGGCGAGAACTGGGTCAACGTCTTGAAGGACGTTTGGGGCGAATAAGCCACCACTCACGCATCTTTTCCCCCAACCTTATGCGTCGGGGGCTTACCAAAGAATTTTCCGGAGTTAAGTTTCCATGGCCAAGATCGCCCCTCAATTGCCTATCGAAGTCGACAGCGAAACCGGTGTCTGGACGTCCGACGCCTTGCCGATGCTGTACGTGCCGCGCCATTTCTTCGTCAACAACCACATGGGGATCGAAGAAGTCCTGGGCGCCGACGCCTACGCCGAGATCCTCTACAAGGCCGGCTACAAATCCGCCTGGCACTGGTGTGAAAAAGAAGCTGAATGCCACGGCCTGGAAGGCGTCGCGGTGTTCGAGCACTACATGAAGCGCCTGTCGCAGCGCGGTTGGGGCCTGTTCAAGATCCAGGACATCGACCTCGATAAAGGCACGGCCAGCGTCAAGCTCGAGCACTCGGCAT
The DNA here is from genome assembly GCF_052682255.1 of Pseudomonas sp. 32A. NCBI lineage: Bacteria > Pseudomonadati > Pseudomonadota > Gammaproteobacteria > Pseudomonadales > Pseudomonadaceae > Pseudomonas > Pseudomonas sp. 32A. The sequence continues at coordinate 3,425,986 of NZ_JBQYLY010000001.1, forward strand.
TCGTCTACGTGTACGGCAAGGTCGGGCGCAAGGTCGACTACATGTTCACCGGCTGGTTTGCCGGTGCGATGGACCAGATTCTCGAAGCCCGCGGCAGCAAGATCCGCACCATTGCGCAACAGGTCTACGGCGGCTCCGAAGAGGGCCACGACGACGGCCTGTTCACCGTCAAGCCGTTGTAAGTCGAGGACCCAGCCATGGCTTTCGAAGCAATGTTTGCGCCGATCCAGATCGGCAAACTGACCATCCGCAACCGCGTGCTCAGTACCGCCCACGCCGAGGTGTATGCCACCGACGGCGGGATGACCACCGACCGCTATGTGAAGTACTACGAAGAGAAAGCCAAGGGCGGCATTGGCCTGGCGATCTGTGGCGGTTCCTCGGTGGTCGCCATCGACAGCCCCCAGGAATGGTGGAGTTCGGTGAACCTGTCCACCGACCGCATCATCCCGCACTTCCAGAACCTGGCCGACGCCATGCACAAGCATGGCGCCAAGATCATGATCCAGATTACCCACATGGGCCGTCGTTCGCGTTGGGATGGCTTTAACTGGCCGACCCTGATGTCGCCGTCCGGCGTGCGTGAACCGGTGCACCGTGCCACCTGCAAGACCATCGAGCCAGAAGAGATCTGGCGTGTGATCGGCAACTACGCCAGCGCCGCCAAGCGCGCCAAGGCGGGTGGCCTGGACGGTGTGGAGCTGTCCGCCGTGCACCAGCACATGATCGACCAGTTCTGGAGCCCACGGGTCAACAAACGTACCGACGAATGGGGTGGTACCTTCGAAGGCCGCATGAAGTTCGGCCTGGAAGTGTTGAAAGCGGTGCGCGCCGAGGTCGGTGACGACTTCTGCGTGGGCATGCGCCTGTGCGGCGATGAGTTCCATCCGGACGGCCTGTCCCACGAGGACATGAAGCAGATTGCCAAGTACTACGACGACACCGGCATGCTCGATTTCATCGGCGTCGTCGGCTCGGGCTGCGACACCCACAATACCCTGGCCAACGTTATCCCCAACATGAGTTATCCACCGGAGCCGTTCCTGCACCTGGCGGCCGGTATCAAGGAAGTGGTCAAGGTCCCGGTGCTGCACGCACAGAACATCAAGGACCCGAACCAGGCCACACGCATCCTTGAAGGCGGCTACGTGGACATGGTCGGCATGACCCGCGCCCACATCGCCGACCCGCACCTGATCGCCAAGATCAAGATGGGCCAGATCGACCAGATCAAACAGTGCGTGGGCGCCAACTACTGCATCGACCGTCAGTACCAAGGGCTGGACGTGCTGTGCATCCAGAACGCCGCCACTTCCCGTGAATACATGGGCGTGCCGCACATCATCGAAAAATCCACCGGGCCGAAACGCAAAGTCGTGGTGGTAGGTGCCGGCCCGGCCGGGATGGAAGCTGCGCGGGTTGCTGCTGAACGCGGCCACGACGTGACGCTGTTCGAGAAAAAAGAATTTATCGGCGGGCAAATCACGACCGCTTCCAAGGCGCCGCAGCGCGACCAGATTGCCGGGATCACTCGCTGGTTCCAGCTGGAACTGGCACGCCTGAACGTCGACCTGCGCCTGGGCGTGGCGGCAGACGCGGCCACCATCCTGGACCTGCGTCCGGACGTGGTGGTGCTGGCGGTGGGCGGTCATCCGTTCGTGGAACAGAACGAACACTGGGGCGCGGCTGAAGGCCTGGTGGTCAGCAGTTGGGACGTGCTCGACGGCAAGGTGGCGCCGGGCAAGAACGTGCTGGTGTACGACACCATCTGCGAATTCACCGGTATGTCGGTGGCGGATTTCCTTGCAGACAAGGGTTGCCAGGTGGAAATCGTCACCGACGACATCAAGCCGGGCGTGGCCATCGGCGGTACGTCGTTCCCGACGTACTACCGCAGCATGTACCCGAAGGAAGTGATCATGACCGGCGACATGATGCTGGAAAAGGTCTACCGCGAAGGCGACAAGCTGGTGGCGGTGCTGGAGAACGAATACACCGGGGCCAAAGAGGAACGGGTGGTCGATCAGGTGGTGGTCGAGAACGGCGTGCGTCCGGATGAAGAGATCTACTACGGGCTCAAGGAAGGTTCGCGCAACAAGGGCCAGATAGACGTCGAAGCCTTGTTCGCGATCAAGCCGCAGCCGTGCCTGAGCGAGCCGGGTGAGGGGTACTTGCTGTTCCGCATCGGTGACTGCGTGGCCCAGCGTAATACCCACGCTGCCATCTATGACGCCCTGCGCCTGTGCAAGGATTTCTGATCCGCCTGATCGTTCCCACGCTCTGCGTGGGAATGCCGCCCTGGACGCTCCGCGTCCGCTCTTAGGTCGTGACGCAGAGCGTCACAGGATGCATCCCCACGCAGAGCGTGGGGACGATCATTGACCCCGAGGTCTTTGGGAGCTTCACCATGCTGAACACCCTTCTTCCCATCCTGCTCTTCGCCGCCCTGGGCCTTGCCGTCCTCGGCGCCTTGCGCCGGGTGAACATGTGGCGCCGCGGCCGCTCCTCCAAAGTCGACCTGATCGGCGGCCTGCTGGCCATGCCCAAGCGCTACATGGTCGACCTGCACCACGTGGTCGCCCGCGACAAATACATCGCCAACACCCACGTCGCCACCGCCCTGGGCTTCGTGCTCTCGGCGTTGCTGGCGATCCTGGTGCACGGTTTCGGCCTGCATAACCGCATCCTCGGCTACGCCTTGCTGCTGGCCTCGGTGCTGATGTTTGTCGGCGCCACGTTCGTCTACCTGCGTCGTCGCAATCCACCTGCGCGCCTGTCGAAAGGCCCGTGGATGCGCCTGCCGAAAAGCCTGATGGCGTTCTCGGTGAGTTTCTTCCTGGTGACCTTGCCGGTGGCCGGGATTCTGCCGGCGGACTTTGGCGGCTGGCTGCTCGCCGCGCTGCTGAGCCTGGGCGTGTTGTGGGGCGTGTCCGAAATGTTCTTCGGCATGACCTGGGGCGGCCCGATGAAACACGCCTTTGCCGGTGCCTTGCACCTGGCCTGGCACCGCCGCGCCGAGCGTTTCGGTGGTGGCCGTTCTACCGGTTTGAAGCCTCTGGACCTCGCCGATAAAACCGCGCCCCTGGGTGTGGAAAAGCCGGTGGATTTCACCTGGAACCAACTGCTCGGCTTCGACGCCTGCGTGCAGTGCGGTAAGTGCGAAGCCGCGTGCCCGGCGTTCGCCGCCGGCCAGCCGCTGAACCCGAAAAAACTCATCCAGGACATGGTGGTCGGCCTGGCCGGTGGCACCGACGCCAAGTTCGCCGGCAGCCCTTACCCTGGCAAAGCCATCGGCGAACACAGTGGCAACCCGCACCAGCCAATCGTCAACGGCCTGGTGGATGCGCAAACCCTGTGGTCCTGCACCACCTGTCGCGCTTGCGTGGAAGAGTGCCCGATGATGATCGAGCACGTGGACGCCATCGTCGACATGCGCCGTCACCTCACCCTGGAAAAAGGCGCGACCCCGAACAAAGGCGCCGAAGTCCTGGAAAACCTGATCGCCACCGACAACCCTGGCGGTTTTGCACCCGGCGGGCGGATGAACTGGGCGGCGGATTTGAACCTGCCCTTGCTCAGCGACAAAAAAACCGTCGACGTACTCTTTTGGGTCGGCGACGGCGCCTTCGACATGCGCAACCAGCGCACCCTGCGTTCGTTCGTCAAAGTCCTGAAAGCGGCCAAGGTCGACTTCGCCGTACTGGGCCTTGAAGAGCGCGACAGCGGCGACGTGGCCCGGCGTCTGGGCGATGAAGCCACCTTCCAGCTGCTGGCCGCGCGCAATATCCAGACCCTGGCCAAGTACAGCTTCAAGCGCATCGTCACCTGCGACCCCCACAGTTTCCACGTGCTGAAAAACGAATACGGCGCCTTCGATGGCAACTACCTCGTGCAGCACCACAGCACCTACATGGCCGAACTGATCGACGCCGGCGCCCTGAACCTGGGCCAGCACAAAGGCAACAGCGTGACCTATCACGACCCGTGCTACCTGGGCCGCTACAACGGCGAGTACGAAGCTCCGCGCCAAGTGCTGCGGGCGCTGGGGATCGAGGTCAAGGAAATGCAACGTTCCGGTTTCCGTTCCCGCTGCTGCGGCGGCGGTGGCGGGGCGCCGATCACCGACATTCCCGGCAAGCAGCGGATTCCCGACATGCGCATGGAAGACATCCGCGAAACCGGCGCCGAGCTGGTGGCCGTGGGGTGTCCACAGTGCACGGCAATGCTGGAAGGCGTGGTTGAGCCGCGTCCGTTGATCAAGGACATCGCCGAACTGGTGGCCGACGCGTTGCTCGAAGACGCCGCACCGGTCAAGACCCCGAAACGCGAACCTGCGGAGGTGCATTGATGAGCGACATTATCCGCCGCGACCCGCGGGCCGAATGGATCGCCCGTAACCGCCTGCACCCGCTGCACGCCGCCATGCAGCCGGTGCAACACAGCTGGATGGGGCCTAACGGCGTCATCCGCAAGAACGTGCATGGCGTCGGTTTTATCGGCCCCAACGGCATCAAGCGTATTGACCGCAGTGGTGCCCAGCAGGGCGGCGCGGCCAAGCGTACGGCAGCGGTGGAGGTGCAATTGCCGCTTCATCAGGTGGCAGCCCCTGCGTTCTACATCAACGTGGTGCCGGACATGGTCGGCGGTCGCCTGAGCAGCCACGACCGCGACTTGCTGGGCCTGGCCCGGCAACTGGCCGGCGACGACGGTGCGGTATTGGCCGTGGTGTTCGGCGAACACAAGGAAAACGCCTTCGCCACCGCCGGTGTGGATCGGTTGCTGGTGCTGGACGGGCATGAGTTCGAGGGTTATTCACCGGAGCAACGGGTCCAGGGCCTGCGGGCTGTGGATAACCAGTTCAACCCGCGCCACTGGTTGCTGCCGGACAGTCGCAGCGGTGGCGGGGAATTGGGCCGGCGCTTTGCCGCAAGCCTCAAGGAGCGCCCGGCCACGCGGGTCTGGCAGATCAAGGGCCAGGAATGTATTGGCCGTGCGGGTGCCGGCCAGCAAGACCTGGCCCGGCCACTGCCACGCATGATCCTGGCCGCGGCGGAATGCGCCGAGCCTGTCAGCGATACCCGTCACGAAGTGTTGCCGGTGGAGTTATCCACAAGCCTGGCCCGCAGCTTGCCGCGCATTGAGGATTTGGGCGCGGTGGCGGTCGATCCGGGAGCGATTCCCATGGCCGAAGCCGAGTTCATCTTCTCGGGCGGCAACGGGGTCAAGGACTGGGCACTGTTCCACCAGACGGCTGCCGCGTTGGGCGCCACGGAAGGCGCCTCGCGGGTGGCGGTGGATGACGGCTTCATGGCCCGGGATCGTCAGGTCGGCGCCAGCGGTACCTGGGTCACCGCGCGGGTTTACGTGGCGGTGGGGATTTCCGGGGCGATCCAGCACCTGCAAGGCATTGGTGCCTGCGACAAGGTGGTGGCCATCAACCTCGACCCGGGTTGCGACATGATCAAGCGTGCCGACTTGTCGGTGATCGGCGAAAGCGCCGCGATTCTGCAAGCCTTGATCGTTGCGGTCGAGGCCTACCGCAACGGCGCCAAGCGCGATGCGGCTTAAGGAAATGGCCATGACGACGAATGTAATCAGCCTGGTGTCCATCGGCGCCCACCCGACTTCAGGCCGCCCACGCCGCGCCGAGCAAGACGCGCGCGCTGTGGAACTGGGCCTGCAGCTGGCTGGGGATAACCTGCAAGTGCTGCACGCCGGCGACATCGCCGAACCGACCCTGCGCGCTTACCTGGGTATGGGCTTGCCGCAGTTGCACGTGCTTGAACAACCGGCCGGGGCGGACGCCTTGCCGGTGCTCGGCGACTATCTGCGGGACGCGGGCGCCCAGGTAGTGCTCACCGGCAGCCAGGCGGAAACCGGCGAAGGCTCGGGGATGTTGCCGTTCCTGCTGGCCGAACAACTGGGTTGGCCGCTGATTGTCGGCCTGGCCCAGGTGGAATCCATCGAAGGCGGCGTGGCCCATGTGCTGCAAGCCTTGCCTCGTGGCCAACGGCGGCGCCTGAAGGTGCGCCTGCCGTTTCTGGCCACGGTGGATAACGCCGCGCCCAAACCACGGCAGAGCGCCTATGGCCCGGCTCAGCGCGGGGTGCTGGAAGCCCACGACGTGCAGGTGCTGGACGATGAGTTATTCACAGGCGCTGTGCTGCAGCCGGCCAAGCCTCGACCCAAGCGCCTCAAGGTGATCAAGGCCAAGAGCGGCGCCGACCGGATGAAAGCCGCCACGGCCAAGGCCAGCGGCGGCGGTGGGCAAGTGCTCAAGGGTGTTAGCCCTGAGGCCGGTGCGGAAGCCATTCTCAAGTTGCTCATAGAAGAAGGTGTAGTGCGCTAAACCCTTGTAGGAGCGAGCTTGCTCGCGAAGAGCCCGAGGGCGCCGCGTTCATCCAGAAAGCGCACGTCATCGTTAACGACCTTCGCGAGCAAGCCCGCTCCCACACTGTTTGCGGCGATTGTGGCTTTACCCACAATCCCTGTTAACCCACCTGTGGATAACCTGTTCGCGGCTGTCCACACCCCATGCAAATCAAGCCCTCCAGTTCGCTGTACGAAAAACAACCAACCTAACTGACGGTTTTTCCTTGGGTTTTTCTGTGGATAAGGAAAACGCCCAGTACAGAGTTGCCCCCAAAGTCTGTTGGTGCTTCTGTGGATAAGATGTTCGCTATCCGCTGTAGGCCATATAACGCGTGGCTTACAGTGCGTTGGTTAAAATGTAACCAATATCGCCATTCCGGCTGAGTTTTGCTCTCAAAGCCGCGATTTTCCTCGGTTTAAGCCGGTTTTCCACAGATGGTCCAAAGTTGCCCCCAAAGTCTGTTGGCGCTTCTGTGGATAAGGTGTTTGCGTTCCTCTGTAGCCCATGCAGAACGTGGGTTTCAGGCTTTAGGTCAAAAAACGATCAATGTGGGATAAAACCGGTACCTTTGAATAAGTCACGGATTTTCTTGGTTTTATTTCGAAGGGAAAGCGCAGTTGCCCACAATTGCTGTGGGTGGCTTTGTGGATAAGTTGTTGGGCAATGGCTGGAAGGCAGGAAAGCAGGGTGCTGTTAGAGACCTGGCTGTTTTTTGTACAGTTCAGGTCCCTGTCAGTGTATGGCTTACTCGTGGACCGCTACACCTTTGAGATACGGCGCTGGCGCCGCCCCCAGGTTGCTCAGCATCCGCTCGCTGTACCAGTCCACAAAGTTGACCACACCAAACTCATACGTCTTGGAGTACGGCCCTGGCTGGTACGCGGTGGAGTTGATGCCGCGCTGGTTCTCTTCGGCCAGGCGACGGTCCTGGTCATTGGTGGCGTCCCACACTTTACGCATGCGCTCGACGTCGTAATCCACACCTTCCACGGCGTCCTTGTGCACGATCCACTTGGTGGTGACCATGGTTTCCTGGGCACTGATCGGCCACACGGTGAACACAATGATGTGGTCGCCCATGCAGTGGTTCCACGAGTGAGGCAGGTGCAGGATGCGCATCGAGCCCAGGTCCGGGTTCTTGATGCGGCCCATCAGCTTGTTGCAGCCTTGCTTGCCGTCGAGGGTCATCGACACGGTGCCTTTGAGCAGCGGCATGCGCACGATGCGGTTACGCAGGCCGAAGCTGGCGTGGGCGTAAGGGATCTTTTCGGCATCCCAGGCGGCGGCGGAAGCGGCCACGTGGTCCTTGAAGGCCTGGTCGGCCCGCGGGTCGGTGACGTCGTCCCATTCCAGCAGGGTTTTCAACAGTTCCGGGTGCGACGCGTTGCAGTGGTAGCACTCGCGGTTGTTTTCCAGCACCAGCTTCCAGTTGGCTTTTTCAAACAAGGTGGTCTGGATCGCCACCTTGGTGTTTTCCATGTCGTAGGGTTCCATGTAGTGGCTCAGGGTCGACAGGAAGTCGTCGATGGCCGGCGGGTTCTCCGACAGGCTGATAAAGATGTAGCCACCGGCGGTTTTCACGTTTACCGGTTTGAGGCCGTACTGCTTCATGTCGAAGTCGGCGCCCATTTCGGTACCGGCGAACAGCAGGCGGCCGTCCAGCTCGTATGTCCACTGGTGGTAATGGCACACCAGCTTGGCGACCTTGCCCTTGTCGCTGGTGCACAAGCGCGAACCGCGATGGCGGCACACGTTATGGAACGCATGCACCACGCCATCGGCGCCACGGATCACGATGATCGGGTTCTTGCCCACTTGCAGGGTGATGTAGTTGCCTTTGGCAGGGATCTCGCAGGTCATGCCGGCGATCAACCACTCTTTCTGGAAAATTTCCTGCATGTCGATATCGAACAGCCGCTCATCAGAGTAAAACGGCTGCGGCAGCGAAAAGGTGCGCTCGCGTTCTTGCAGCATTTGCGCAGTGGCCTTGCGTGCGGGTTCCAGCGGATCGCCCAAGCTTAAGGTTGCGGTGACGTCCATCGTGTGTGTCCTCATGGCCATTCTGTGTGGCCGGCGAATAGTGGCTGATCAGGTTTTGCAGCAAGGCGTAAAGAAAGCGTCTTTGTTGGGAGCGAGTGTGGGCCCCACAACGGTCAGAACCTTATCCATGAACGACATGGCCCACTCTGTTCCCGACGCGCAACCCCCGTGGTATGGGGGCTGGTCGCGATAAGTATGTGAATGTCGCAGATAGGTAAATGGGTGATTCGCGCGTTACGCAGAATCGCCACCATAAGGCCGATCACACGGCTATGGAGAACAGCATGTCCAACAGCTTCCTGAACCCGGTAACAACCCAGACCTGGGCCAATGGTCGGCACATCGTCCGTTGCGTCAAAGTCATCCAGGAAACCTGGGACGTGCGCACCTTCTGCTTTATGGCCGACCAGCCGATCCTGTTCTTTTTCAAGCCCGGGCAGTTCGTCACCCTGGAGCTGGAAATCGACGGCCAGCCGATCATGCGTTCGTACACTATTTCCAGCTCGCCGTCGGTGCCTTACAGCTTTTCGGTGACCATCAAGCGCGTGCCGGGTGGCAAGGTGTCCAACTGGCTGCACGACACGCTGCATGAAGGCCAGGAGCTGGCGGTGCACGGCCCGGTGGGGCTGTTCAACGCCATCGACTTCAGCAACCCGAAAGTCCTGTATCTGAGCGGTGGCGTAGGTATCACGCCGGTCATGTCCATGGCGCGCTGGTACTACGACACCAACGCCAACGTCGACATGACGTTTATCCACAGCGCCCGCTCGCCGAAAGACATCATTTACCACCGCGAGCTGGAGCACATGGCGTCGCGGATTGATAACTTCAGCCTGCACCTGATTTGCGAAAAACACGGTCTGGGTGAGCCCTGGGCCGGTTATCGCGGTTACCTGAACCACAAGATGCTGGAACTGATGGTGCCGGACTTCCTGGAGCGGGAAGTCTTCTGCTGTGGCCCGACGCCTTACATGAACGCGGTGAAGCGCCTGCTGGAAGCCGCCGGCTTCGACATGACGCGTTATCACGAAGAATCCTTCGGCGCGACGCCACCGGAAGCCCGGGCCGACGCGGTGGAGCAAGCCGAACAAGCGGCGGATGCGCCGGAAATCGACCTCGCGGACCTGCATCAGGTGGAATTCATTGCCTCTGGCAAGAGCATCCGCGTGGCACCGGGCGAAACCGTGCACGCGGCGGCAGCCAAGCTTGGCCTGCTGATTCCGAAAGCTTGCGGCATGGGGATCTGCGGAACGTGCAAGGTGCTGAAACTGGGCGGGGAGGTCGAGATGGACCATAACGGCGGCATCACCGAGGAAGACGAAGCCGAGGGTTACATCCTGTCGTGCTGCAGCGTGCCGAAGGGTGATGTGCGCATCGAATTCTAATTGGGCTGCCTCTTGAGGCTCTCGGCAGTGCGAGGGCCTTAAAAGGCAGGTTACGGCGGCAGGCTGTCAGTCGATGTAAACGTAGATGTTGAACGCGTCCCCTGCTGGCGTCACTTCGTAGACCTTTTTGGTAACGACCTTGGGCACGCCTTCGAATTCATAGGTGTCACCGACGTTCACGATTTTTCTGAATTCATCCCAATCAACGATGGTGTTGGCGTGATGGGTTTTGCTTTGGAGCGGTTTGCCGTGGTTTTGTTTGGTCATGATGTTGTCCTCGATGTAGCCCGAAAGACTGCGTGAATTCCTTTTCAGGGGGCGTCAGACAGTACGCCGCCTCAGTCAGGCGGGGCACTGTCAGAAATACCAGTGTCGACGAACGGCGGGAGTGCCGAGGAAGTTTCAGTTAGTACCTTCCCAATGAACCTCGGATAGCTCGTAGGCGCCGTCCCTATATACAAAGTCCTTACCCAAGAGCCTCATATATCGATAGAGGCCGCTGTCTGGGCCATTATCCACTCGGTCATGGGTCTGTATCTTGAGAAGAGACTCTACGCCGGCGTCCGTCAGTGAGGGAGTTTGTTCTACGCCATTAATCGTAAATTTGATTGTTGGTTGTGAGCTCATTTGTTTCTCCTTGCCAGGTGAAAAATGAATAGGGCACTCGACCAATCTCTCTTCACTCCTGTGGCGCTTGAGTGCAGGACGACAGTAGTAGCCCGGGGCTGTATTGCCTAGCTGTCAAGTTTTACAGGTTGACAAGTCAAAATAGCTGCTGCGTCAGACGGGCTGGAAGGGGGGGGCGGGGGTTTCCTGATCATTCCCACGCAGAGCGTGGGAACGGTCAGTTAGAGGTTATTGGGCGTAGATGTGCACGACGAAGTGTTGGCCTGATGCTGTCAGTTCATAGACTTTGTCAGTGATCCGCAGTGTCCTCGTCGGTTCGCTGATGGTGTCGCCGATTTTCGCGGATTTTCTGAATTCATCCCAGTCGATGACCGTAGTGCTGATAGTGCCTTCGCCTAGCAAGTTGTTTCCGTAGCGTTGTGCTTCCATGGTATTGCCCTCTGCTGGATTTCCGTTTCCGGCCGATTATTCGGCTGGCGGTGAGTCCCGAAAGGCGGCCTTTTCCTTTCGGGTTCCAAGAGGCTAGTCAAAGAAATTCAGGTGGGTTGCTGTCAGAAATATCAAAAAACAGTCTCGGCACTCCGCCAGCATCCGTTGTCGGGCTCAGTACAGCCCCGGTCGACGGTCCTGATGCACATGGTTGTGGTCGCTGATGTATTTGTCCCGGGCCTGGTCCAGTGGCAGGTCAACGATTAACCGCAGTTCTTTCTGATGGGCGGTGCCACCGGCCAATGGGTAACCTTCGGCACTGACGATCACCGAGCCACCCACCCAGTTGACGCCGCGCTCTTCGCCGTAGCGGTCGCAGGCGGCGATAAACATGCGATTGACCGCCGCGTTGGCTTGTACCCGCACGACTTCTCCTGGCCGTTCACCGCCGGGGCGTGGGCCGTCGGGCCAGTTCACCGGGGCGCACAGCAGGTCGGCACCAGCGAGTGCCGCCAGGCGCACCCATTCGGGAAGTTCCAGGTCATAACAAATCATTACGGCAATCCGGCCCACGACGGTTTCCACCACGGGCGGCGGTGCGCTGCCGGGGGTGAATATCAGTTTTTCGCGATTCCACAGGTGCGCCTTGCGATACACCGTCAGGCCGCCGTCGGGCTCTACCAGCGCCGCACTGTTGGCCACTCGCCCGTCGGTCAGCCGCTCGCAAAACCCGGCAACGATGATGATGTTCAGCTCGGCGGCCAGGGTCTTCCACTGGCTGAGCGTCGGCCCGTCCAGTGTCTCCGACACCGCATGGGCTTCTTCTCGGTCGTTGAACACGTAGCCGCTTTGTATCAGTTCCGGCAGGACGACCACCTGTGCGCCCAGTGCGGCTGCACCGCGGATCGCGTCGGCGCATAGCGCGCGGTTGTAAGGTACATCGGCGATCCGTGGTGACAGTTGATGACACATCACCCGTACAGGATTCATGGCTGGACTCCTTCCAGCACCGCCTCGCTGGCGGCAATGGCACGATGCTCTGCCTCGCGGTCGAGATTGCGGCTCATCACACAGTAGATCACTGCCGAAACCGCCAGCCCGATAACGAATGCCACATCCGCACCACCCAGCGCTGCGGCAGCAGCGCCTTCATAGAAACTCAGCGACATGAACGGCACCATCGACACCAGCCCCAGGCAGTACGCAACCAGGCCGGCGCGTCCCCATTGGCCGTAGATGCCGGCCGGGTTGAAGATGTCGCTGATGGCGTATTTGCCCTTGCGCACCAGGTAGAAGTCCGCGAGGTTCACCGCTGTCCACGGCACCAGGAAGTACAACATCAGCAACACAAAGGTGTTGAAACTTGCCAGGTAGCTCTCGGGAATACTCAGGGTGATCATGAAAATCACTGCCGCCACCAGGCCGATACCCATCACCCGGCTCTTGAGGCGCGGCTGAATCTTCACAAAGCCGTCAATCGCACTGATACCGGTGAGCATCGCGCCGTAGCAGTTGACCGCCATGATGCCGATCAGCGCGGGCACGGCGATCAGCACGGTGAAGGTGCCGAACCCGGGAATCACCTGGTTGCCCACGGCGCGCACGCTGCCGATAGCGTCGGGCGAGGGCAGGGCGGAAGCCAGGAACGCACCCAGGGACATCAGCCACAACGCCGAGCCGGCGGCGCCCAGGTAGGTCCAGAAAATCACACTGCGTGATGAGGTTTTGTGCGGCAGGTAGCGCGAGTAGTCGGATACGTACACCGCGTAGCTGATCTGGTAACCGGCGGCGGCGGAGAGCTGAATCAGGAATGCCGACCAGGAGAAGTGCGCATTGGCCACCGCTGCATCGGCGGTCAGGCTCATGAGGGCTGCCACGGTCAGTACCGCAAACACGCTGATCATCACGTAGGTCAGCCAGCGTTGCACGGTGTGCAGCAGGTCGTGGCCGATCACCGCAATCACCACCGCGAGGATGATCATCAGCGCGTACCACGGCGCACGGCTGCCTGGCAGTACGGTGTTGATGGCGTCGGTGGCGAGGATCACGTTGAACACGTTGAACCCGATATACACGAAGATCACCGCGATAAACGGCACGATCGCCCCGCGCAAACCGAACTGTGCCCGGGACTGGATCATCTGCGGCAAGCCCATGCGCGGGCCCTGATTGGCGTGGAAGGCCATGGCAAAGGTACCCAGGCCGACGCCGATCACAATCGCTAGTATCGAATACACCATGCTCAGCCCCAGGGCTGCACCGGTGAAACCGGTCACCATGGTGGTGAGCACAAAGTTGCCGGTGAACCAGAAGGGGCCTTGATGCCAGACCTTGCCGTGGCGTTCATTGCGCGGGACGTAATCGATGGAGCGGGTTTCGATTTTCAGGCCGGGGGTGACGGGCGGAGCCGTTTTTTCGGAAAGCGCGTTCATAGGTTCACGGTCTGTTTTTATAGTGTTTGAGTGCCGGAGCATCTGGTAAGTGGAGGGCGTATTGAATCGGGATATATAAATAATTACTTCAGACTTTCCTTAAGTAATGCCTGTTCGTCAGTTGCCATGGAACTCAATCAAATTTATTTCGAAGAGATATAACCAGGCGTTTCCCGGTCTTCTACGCTGACCACACGTCCCGTCGTTGTCACCTTTAGCCTTGTAGTCAGGGGTGGACATTCCCTCATTGCAAGGAAGCTCGCCATGTCTGCCGTCCCCTCGCGTACCCGCAATGTTCAGCGCTTGCTGGCCAATGATGTCACTGCACTGATTCCGGATTTTCCTTTTCACTATGGCCGGTACCTGTCCCAGGCTGCGGCCAATAGCAAGCCACTGGCCCAGATTGCCACGCAGCATCATGGGGCTCAGGTGTTGATCGTCGGCGCCGGCGCGGCCGGGCTGGTAGCGGCCTATGAGGCGCTGCGCATGGGGTTGCATCCTGTGCTGGTAGAAGCTTCGGACCGGATCGGCGGGCGCTTGTATTCGCGGGTCATGGGCGACCCTGAGGACCCTGCCAACAGCGTCATTTGCGAGTTGGGCGCCATGCGTTTTCCCAAGTCGGGCAAGGCGTTGCTGCACTACTTCGACAAGGTCGGCATGAGCCTCAACTCAGCAGACTTTCCCAACCCCGGCTCAGCCGCAACTGCCAGCACCGTGGTCGACTATAAAAACCTCCAGACCTACTACGAAGGCAGCGACTTGCCCGCGAAATACGCAGAAATCGAACGGCTGTTCTTTGAAGTGTTCCTTGAGACTGACCCCATCCATTTCAGCGAGATGGAGGCGGCCATGTCTGAAGGCTCACTGGACCAGGCCAAGATCAAGCGGCTGTGGAATGCGATCCTTGACGACGGTTGGGACAACCTGAGTTTCTTCGCGGCCATGGTCGAAAAGGCCGGCTGGAGTCGTGCGGATATCGACCTGTTTGGCCAGATCGGTTTTGGCACTGGAGGTTGGAACACCGACTATCCAAACTGCTTCCTCGAGGTCTTGCGGGTGCTCTACACCGGGCTGGATACCAATCATTCGCTGATGTATGACGGCTCCAGTGAGTTGCCCAAGCGCTTGTGGAGCCGTTCGCCGAGGGATTTGGGCGATGTGGTGGTGGGCTGGAGCGACGATGTTACGGTGCAAGCGCTGACCTGTCGGGTGATCCCGCAGCCGTTCAACCAGGAAGTCCGCCAGATCTGGCGGCGCGCGGACGGCACCTTCGATGTGCATATCCATGACCGCAACCTGGGGGCGGATACCCGCTACAACTTTCCCGCAGTGATCTACACGCCGCACGTGCGGATTCTCGACAAGTTCCGCTATATGGACGGCAAGGACCGGTACATGCAGATGGACAGCTTGTTGCCGCAACCCACCTGGGAAGCGGTGATGTACACGCATTACATGCAGTCAGCCAAAGTGTTCGCTGCGACCCAGCGTCCGTTCTGGACCGAGCGTGGGGCCGACCATCGCTACAGGATGAGTGTAACTCTGTCGGACCGTCTGACCCGGGGCACCTACCTGCTGGACTATTCCGCCAGCCAAGGGCCGCACAAAGGCAGTGGCGTGTTCCTCTCCTACACCTGGAATGACGACAGCCTGAAGTTTCTGGGTGATCGCATGGCGCCGCTGCCGACCCACGTTGAGCTATGCACGACGCTGCTGGACACGGTGTATGCCGATTCGCAGCTGAACCTTGCGGCCGAGTTCGGCTGGGTGGACCCGTTTATCGAGATCAACTGGGAGGATGAGCCGTTCTTTCTGTGCGCGTTCAAGATGAACCTGCCGGGGCAGTACGAGTATCAGCGCCGGTTGTTTTCACAGTTCATGAGCGGTATTCGGGACAGTAACCCGGACGGGTTTATCCTGGCGGGAGATGATGTTTCCTGGACCGGCGGCTGGGCGGAGGGCGCGGTGACCACCGCATTGAACGCGGTCAACAAGTTGGCCGTGAAATTCGGCGGTGGCACCTTTATCGAAAACCCCGGGCCGGTGGACGCGTGGGAGGTGCTCAAGCCGGTAGAGCTGTAATTGCGGAGGGCGCGGCGGGTATGGCCGCGCCCAGGATGTTCAACCCTGCATCACTTCGCGAATATCTGCCGCCAATTCCCGCACGCGCTCTTCCTCGGTATCCCACGCACACATGAACCGCGCGCCACCTTTGCCGATGAAGGTGTAGAAGCGCCAGCCCTTGGCCGTCAGCGCGGCAATTGCCGGTTCCGACAGTTGCAGGAACACGCCGTTGGCCTGCACCGGGAACATCAACTCCACACCCGGAATATCCGCCACCAGGCTGCTGAGCAATTGCGCGCAGTGGTTGGCGTGGCGGGCGTGTTTGAGCCAGGCGTCGTTTTCCAGCAGGCCCACCCACGGGGCGGAGAGGAAGCGCATCTTTGAGGCAAGCTGCCCGGCCTGTTTGCAGCGGTAGTCGAAGTCTTCAGCCAGCTTGTGGTTGAAGAACAGAATGGCTTCACCCACGGCCATGCCGTTCTTGGTGCCGCCAAAACACAGCACGTCGACGCCGGCTTTCCAGGTCAGGTCGGCCGGCGAGCAGCCGAGGAATGCGCAGGCGTTGGAGAAGCGTGCGCCGTCCATGTGCAGGTTCAACCCCAGTTCCTTGCAGGTGACGCTGATGGCGCGGATTTCTTCCGGGGTGTAGACGCTGCCGACTTCGGTGGCCTGGGTCAGGGTAACGACGCGGGGTTTCGGGTAGTGGATGTCCTGACGCTTGAGGGCGATCTCGCGGATCGACTCCGGGGTCAGCTTGCCGTTTTCAGTGCGGGCGGTGAGCAGCTTGGAACCGTTGGAGAAAAACTCCGGCGCGCCGCATTCGTCGGTTTCGACGTGGGCGGTTTCCGAGCAAATCACGCTATGGTAGCTCTGGCACAAGGAGGACAGCGCCAGGGAGTTGGCCGCGGTGCCGTTGAAGGCGAAGAACACTTCGCAGTCGGTTTCGAACAGTTTGCGGAAACCGTCGGCGGCGCGGTGGGTCCATTCATCATCGCCATAGGCGCGTTGATGGCCCTGGTTGGCGAGTTCCATGGCGGCCCAGGCTTCCGGGCAGATGCCGGAATAGTTGTCGCTGGCGAATTGTTGGCTCTTGTCGGTCATGGCCCAGTCCTGTGGTCGATGTTGGTGCGCACTTTACCCAAGATTGTCGGGCGGGCGCACGCACTGTTAATGCAAAGTCATTGGGGAATTATGCACGGTTCTGAACGCGTTCCTGTAAGCCGCGTCCGCGATGGCGCCCTGGACCTGCTCAAGTGGCTGGCCCTGCTGAGTATGGTGCTGGACCACTTGCGTTACGTCGGTTTGAGCCTGGACGGGCTGTATGTGCCGGGCCGCCTGGCGTTCCCGTGGTTTTGCCTGGCGATTACGGCGAATCTGCATCGGGTCAAGGACGCACCGGTGACGGGGCAGTGGCGCTATCTGGGCTGGTTGCTGCTATTCAGTGTGATCAGCGAAGTGCCGTACCGGATGTTCATAGACGACGCCGATACGCTGAACGTGCTGCCGACCCTGGCGCTGGGCTTGCTGGTTGCCCGGGGATGGCAGCAGAAGGCTGTCATTGATCGAGGATTGGCGTTGATCGCGCTGGTTTTGGCGGGGTTGTTTTCGGCTCAGTTGATGTTCGGGTTTTTTGGTGTGCTGCTGCCGTTGGCGATGCTGCTGGTGTTTCGCCGGCCGTGGTACTTCAGCGTGCTGCCGGGTGTGGTGTGCCTGGCTGCCAATCAATGGCAGATCCTGCTCAATAGCGGCACGCTGGTGGCGATGCTGGGATTGGCGACATGCCTGATTGCGCCACTGGCCGGATTGGTCTTGTTGCGACAGGCCAGGCAGGTGTCGCCGCCGGCCATGCGGCGCTGGGCGTATGCGCTTTATCCTGCGCATTTCCTGCTGCTGCTACTCCTTCGAAAGATCATCGCCTAACCCCTGTGGGAGCGGGGTTGCTCGCGAAAAACGTCAACGATTACGAGGGCTGTCTGGATGCGCGCGGCGCCCTCAGGTTTTTCGCGAGCAAGCTCGCTCCTACAAATGCCGGGGGCCATGTCGTAAACGCACCTTTGCGTGGCGTCCATAGGCATTTGACCTCTCTGCGCCAGCCCTACCATCGCATCAAAGGGCCCCTCCGTCGTGCGGCGGCCCCAACAATACGATTGGCGCACCGCCGCCGCTGGGAGAGACGCGATGTTCAGCAAGCAAGACCAGATCCAGGGTTATGACGATGCACTGCTGGCGGCCATGAATGCCGAGGAGCAGCGCCAGGAAGATCATATCGAGCTGATCGCGTCAGAGAACTACACCAGCAAGCGTGTCATGGAAGCCCAGGGCAGCGGCCTCACCAACAAGTACGCCGAAGGTTATCCGGGCAAGCGTTACTACGGCGGCTGCGAGCACGTGGACAAGGTCGAAGTGCTCGCCATCGAACGCGCCAAGCAGCTGTTCGGCGCCGACTACGCCAACGTGCAGCCACACTCCGGTTCGTCGGCCAACAGCGCGGTGTACCTGGCGCTGCTGAACGCCGGTGACACTATCCTTGGCATGAGCCTGGCCCACGGCGGTCACCTGACCCACGGTGCCAAAGTGTCGTCCTCGGGCAAGCTCTACAACGCGGTGCAATACGGCATCGACACCGCTACCGGCCTGATCGACTACGACGAAGTCGAGCGCCTGGCCGTGGAGCACAAGCCGAAGATGGTCGTGGCCGGTTTCTCCGCCTACTCCAAGACCCTGGATTTCCCCCGCTTCCGTCAGATTGCCGACAAGGTCGGTGCGCTGCTGTTCGTCGACATGGCCCACGTCGCCGGCCTGGTGGCCGCCGGTCTGTACCCGAACCCGCTGCCCTACGCCGATGTGGTCACCACCACCACCCACAAGACCCTGCGCGGTCCACGTGGCGGGTTGATCCTGGCGAAGTCCAACGAAGAAATTGAAAAGAAACTCAACTCTGCGGTATTCCCGGGCGCCCAGGGCGGCCCGCTGATGCACGTGATCGCCGGCAAGGCAGTGTGCTTCAAGGAAGCCCAGGAGCCAGGTTTCAAGGCTTACCAACAGCAAGTGATCGAAAACGCCCAAGCCATGGCCGGCGTATTTATCAAGCGCGGCTACGATGTAGTGTCCGGCGGCACCGATAACCACTTGTTCCTGGTCAGCCTGATCCGTCAGGGCCTCACCGGCAAGGACGCGGACGCAGCCCTCGGTCGCGCCCACATCACCGTCAACAAGAATGCCGTGCCTAACGACCCGCAGTCGCCCTTCGTGACCTCGGGCCTGCGTATCGGTACGCCGGCGGTGACCACGCGTGGCTTCAAAGTGACCCAATGCCTCACGCTTGCCGGCTGGATCTGCGACATCCTCGACAACCTCGGCGACGCCGATGTGGAGGCCAACGTCGCCAAGCATGTGGCCGCCCTGTGCGCTGATTTCCCGGTTTATCGCTGAGCGCGGTTTTGGAGTAATGACTATGCAACGCTACTCGGGCTTCGGCCTCTTCAAGCACTCACTCAGCCACCACGAAAACTGGCAGAAAATGTGGCGCACGCCCACCCCTAAAAAGGTCTACGACGTGGTCATCGTCGGCGGCGGCGGGCATGGTCTGGCGACGGCTTACTACCTGGCCAAGGAACACGGCATCACTAATGTGGCCGTGGTCGAGAAAGGCTGGCTGGGCGGCGGTAACACCGCGCGCAACACCACCATCGTGCGCTCCAACTACCTGTGGGACGAGTCGGCGCACCTGTACGAACACGCGATGAAACTCTGGGAAGGTTTGTCCCAGGATTTGAACTACAACGTGATGTTCTCCCAGCGTGGCGTCTACAACCTGTGCCACACCCTGCAGGACATCCGTGACTCCGAGCGTCGCGTCAGCGCCAACCGCCTCAACGGCGTGGACGGCGAACTGCTCAACGCCAAACAAGTGGCCGACGAGATTCCTTACCTCGACTGCTCCAAGAACACTCGCTACCCGGTCATGGGCGCCACTGTGCAACGGCGCGGCGGCGTGGCCCGTCACGATGCCGTGGCCTGGGGCTTTGCCCGCGCCGCTGACGCACTGGGCGTGGACCTGATCCAGCAGACCGAAGTCATCGGTTTCCGCAAGGAAAACGGCGTGTGCATCGGCGTGGAAACCAACAAGGGTTTCATCGGCGCCAAGCGCGTCGGCGTAGTGACCGCCGGTAACTCCGGCCACATGGCATCCCTGGCGGGCTTCCGCCTGCCGATCGAATCCCACCCGCTGCAAGCACTGGTGTCGGAGCCGATCAAACCCATCATCGACAGCGTGATCATGTCCAACGCCGTGCACGGTTACATCAGCCAGTCCGACAAGGGCGACCTGGTGATCGGCGCCGGTATCGACGGTTACAACGGCTATGGCCAGCGTGGTTCGTACCCGGTGATCGAACACACCATCCAGGCCATCGTCGAGATGTTCCCGGTGCTGTCCCGCGTGCGCATGAACCGCCAGTGGGGCGGCATCGTCGACACCACGCCGGACGCGTGCCCGATCATCTCCAAGACCCCGGTCCCGAACATGTTCTTCAACTGCGGTTGGGGCACCGGTGGCTTCAAGGCCACGCCAGGCTCAGGCAACGTGTTTGCCGCGAGCCTCGCCAAGGGTGAAATGCACCCGTTGGCTGCTCCATTCTCCATCGACCGTTTCCACAACGGTGCGCTGATCGACGAACACGGCGCTGCGGCCGTCGCCCACTAACAGGAGAAATTCCCTATGTTGCATATCTTCTGTCCTCACTGTGGCGAACTGCGCTCCGAAGAGGAATTCCACGCGTCCGGCCAAGCGCACATCCCGCGCCCGCTGGACCCGAACACCTGCACCGACGAGGAGTGGGGCGACTACATGTTCTTCCGCGACAACCCGCGCGGCCTGCACCACGAACTGTGGATTCACGCCGCCGGTTGCCGCCAGTATTTCAACGCGACCCGCGACACCGTGACCTACGAAATTCTTGAAACCTACAAGATTGGCACCCAGCCGCAATTCACCGCCAAGGCTTCTGGAGAGAAGGTATGAGCCAGATCAATCGCCTGTCCAACGGTGGCCGCATCGACCGTAACAAAGCCCTGAGCTTTACCTTCAACGGCCAGAGCTACAAAGGCTTTGAGGGCGACACATTGGCCGCTGCATTGCTGGCCAACGGCGTCGACATTATCGGTCGCAGCTTCAAGTATTCCCGCCCGCGCGGCATCTTCGCCGCCGGTGCCGAAGAGCCGAACGCGGTGTTGCAGATCGGCGCTACCGAAGCCACGCAAATCCCTAACGTGCGCGCCACGCAACAGGCGCTGTACCAGGGTTTGGTCGCCACCAGCACCAACGGCTGGCCGAGCGTGAACAACGACATGATGGGCATTCTTGGCAAGGTCGGCGGCAAGCTGATGCCGCCGGGTTTCTACTACAAAACCTTCATGTACCCGCAATCGTTCTGGATGACTTACGAGAAGTACATCCGTAAGGCTGCAGGTTTAGGCCGCTCGCCGACCGAGAACGATCCGGACACCTACGACTACATGAACCGTCATTGCGACGTGCTGATTGTGGGCGCGGGCCCTGCCGGCCTGGCGGCCGCCTTGGCCGCTGCCCGCAGTGGCGCCCGGGTGATCATTGCGGACGAGCAGGAAGAATTCGGCGGCTCCTTGCTGGACTCCCGCGAAAGCCTCGATGGCAAGCCGGCGGCCGAGTGGGTTGCCAGTGTTATTGCGGAACTGAAATCCCTGCCGGACGTAGTGCTGCTGCCTCGCGCCACCGTCAACGGTTACCACGACCATAACTTCCTGACCATTCACGAGCGCCTCACCGACCACCTCGGTGACCGTGCGCCGATTGGCCAGGTGCGTCAGCGTATTCACCGGGTTCGCGCCAAGCGTGTGGTGCTGGCGACCGGCGCGTGTGAACGTCCGCTGGTGTACGGCAACAACGACGTGCCGGGCAACATGCTGGCGGGTGCGGTCTCGACTTATGTGCGCCGCTACGGCGTGGCGCCGGGCAAAAAACTG
Organism: Pseudomonas sp. 32A; assembly: GCF_052682255.1. Classification (NCBI taxonomy): domain Bacteria; kingdom Pseudomonadati; phylum Pseudomonadota; class Gammaproteobacteria; order Pseudomonadales; family Pseudomonadaceae; genus Pseudomonas; species Pseudomonas sp. 32A. The sequence continues at coordinate 3,447,336 of NZ_JBQYLY010000001.1, forward strand.
GTGCTGTCGACCAACAACGATCACGCCTACCGCGTGGCGCTGGACTGGTTTGACGCCGGTCTTTCCGTAGTAGCTGTGGCGGATGCACGTCATAACCCACGCGGCGCACTGGTTGAAGAAGCTCGCGCCAAGGGGATTCGTATCCTCACCGGCAGCGCCGTGATCGAAGCCCGTGGCAGCAAGCACGTCACTGGCGCCCGCGTGGCCGCCATCGATGTCAAAGCCCATAAAGTCACCAGCCCCGGCGAATGGCTGGACTGCGACCTGGTCGCCAGCTCCGGCGGTTATAGCCCGGTGGTTCACCTGGCCTCGCACCTGGGCGGCAAGCCGACCTGGCGTGAAGACATCCTCGGTTTTGTGCCGGGCGAAGCACCGCAAAAACGCGTGTGCGTCGGTGGGATCAATGGCGTCTATGGCCTCGGCGATTCCCTGGCTGACGGTTTTGAAGGTGGCGTGCGCGCCGCCAGCGAAGCCGGGTTTGCGCCGGTGGAAGGGACGCTGCCCAAAGCCTTGAGCCGTCTGGAGGAGCCGACCCTGGCGCTGTTCCAGGTGCCACACGAGAAAGCCACCGCACGGGCGCCGAAGCAGTTTGTCGACCTGCAAAACGACGTCACCGCGGCCGCCATCGAACTCGCCACCCGCGAAGGTTTCGAGTCGGTGGAGCACGTCAAACGCTACACCGCACTGGGCTTCGGCACGGACCAGGGCAAGCTCGGCAACGTCAACGGCCTGGCCATCGCGGCCCGTTCGCTGAACGTGACCATCCCGCAGATGGGCACCACCATGTTCCGTCCCAACTACACGCCGGTGACCTTCGGCGCGGTAGCAGGCCGGCACTGTGGGCACATCTTCGAGCCGGTGCGCTACACCGCGCTGCAAGCCTGGCACGTGAAAAACGGTGCCGAGTTTGAAGACGTCGGCCAGTGGAAGCGTCCGTGGTATTTCCCGCGCAACGGTGAAGACCTGCACGCCGCCGTGAAACGCGAATGCCTGGCCGTGCGCGACAGCGTCGGCCTGCTGGACGCGTCCACCCTTGGCAAGATCGACATCCAGGGCCCGGATGCCCGCGAGTTCCTCAACCGCATCTACAGCAACGCCTGGACCAAGCTCGACGTGGGCAAGGCCCGCTACGGCCTGATGTGCAAGGAAGACGGCATGGTCTTCGACGACGGCGTCACCGCTTGTCTGGCCGACAACCACTTCCTGATGACCACCACCACCGGCGGCGCAGCGCGCGTACTGCAGTGGCTGGAAATCTACCAGCAGACCGAATGGCCAGACCTCAAGGTGTACTTCACCTCGGTCACCGACCACTGGGCAACCATGACCTTGTCCGGCCCCAACAGCCGCAAGCTGTTGAGCGAAGTCACCGACATCGACCTGGACAAGGACGGCTTCCCGTTCATGACCTGGAAAGAAGGCCTGGTGGGCGGCGTGCCGGCGCGGGTGTTCCGGATTTCGTTTACCGGTGAGCTGTCGTACGAAGTCAACGTGCAGGCCGACTACGCCATGGGCGTGCTCGAGAAAATCGTCGAGGCCGGCAAGCAGTACAACCTGACGCCTTATGGCACCGAAACCATGCACGTGCTGCGGGCCGAGAAGGGGTTCATCATCGTCGGCCAGGACACCGACGGCTCGATGACCCCGGACGACCTGAACATGGGCTGGTGTGTAGGGCGTACCAAACCGTTCTCGTGGATTGGCTGGCGCGGGATGAATCGCGAAGACTGCGTGCGTGAAGACCGCAAGCAGCTTGTCGGACTCAAGCCGATTGACCCGAACGTGTGGCTGCCGGAAGGCGCGCAACTGGTGTTCGACACCAAGCAGACGATCCCGATGAAGATGGTCGGCCACGTCACCTCCAGTTATGCCCACAACTCCCTCGGTTATTCGTTTGCCATGGGCGTGGTGAAGGGCGGCTTGAAGCGCATCGGCGAGCGGGTGTTTGCCCCGCTGGCGGATGGCAGCGTGATCGAGGCGGAGATTGTTTCTTCGGTGTTCTTTGACCCTAAAGGCGATCGCCAGAACATCTGACACCTGATCGTTCCCACGCTCCGCGTGGGAATGCATCCCGGGGCGCTCTGCGCCCCAAGAGCGGACGCAGAGCGTCCATGGCGGCATTCCCACGCAGAGCGTGGGAACGATCAAATTCAACACAGGTGCTTTATGACAGCAGCCAATGTTTACCAGCAACGCCCCACCTCCGGAGCCAAGGCCGAGTCGTCGCTGCACCATGCCGACCTCGCCAGCCTGGTAGGCAAGGGTCGCAAGAACGCCGGCGTGACCGTGCGTGAAAAGAAACTCCTCGGCCACCTGACCATTCGTGGCGATGGCCACGACGCCGCCTTCGCCGCCGGCGTGCACAAGGCCCTGGGTATCGAATTGCCCGGCGCCCTGGCAGTGATCGTCAAGGGTGAAACCAGCCTGCAATGGCTCGGCCCGGATGAGTGGCTGCTGGTGGTGCCGAGCGGTGAAGAATTCGCCGCCGAGAAAAGTTTGCGCGAGGCGCTGGGTGATTTGCATATCCAGATCGTCAACGTCAGCGGCGGCCAGCAGATCCTCGAACTCAGCGGCCCCAACGTGCGTGACGTGCTGATGAAATCCACCAGCTACGACGTGCACCCCAACAGCTTCCCGGTGGGCAAGGCGGTGGGCACGGTGTTCGCCAAGTCGCAACTGGTGATTCGCCATACCGCTGAAGACACCTGGGAGCTGCTGATTCGTCGCAGCTTTTCGGATTACTGGTGGCTGTGGTTGCAGGATGCGGCGGCTGAGTATGGTTTAAGCGTCGAAGCCTGATGGAATGAACGCCGTTGTGGCGAGGGGGCTTGTCCCCCGTTGGAGCGCGCAGCGCTCCCAATAAGGGCAGCGCATTTTTCTGAAAAAACCGAACGGCAGGTTTTGGGGCTGCTTCGCAGCCCAACGGGGGACAAGCCCCCTCGCCACAAAGGCCTGAGGATTCCAATATGAGCCGCGTACCCGATACATGGATTTTGACCGCCGACTGCCCCAGCGTGCTCGGCACGGTGGACGCGGTGACCCGCTATCTGTTCGAGCAGGGCTGCTACGTCACCGAGCACCACTCGTTTGATGACCGGCTTTCGGGTCGTTTCTTCATCCGCGTGGAGTTTCGCCAGCCCGACGGCTTTGACGAACAAGCCTTCCGCGACGGCCTGGCCACTCGCGGTGAAGCGTTCGGCATGATCTTCGAACTGACCGCGCCGAACTACCGGCCGAAAGTGGTGATCATGGTCTCCAAGGCCGATCACTGCCTCAACGATTTGCTCTACCGCCAGCGCATCGGCCAACTGTCGATGGACGTGGTCGCCGTGGTCTCCAACCACCCCGACCTCAAGCCCCTGGCCGACTGGCACCAGATTCCGTATTACCACTTTCCCCTGGACCCCAACGACAAGCCGTCGCAAGAGCGCCAGGTGTGGCAGGTGATCGAAGAGTCCGGCGCCGAACTGGTGATTCTTGCGCGCTACATGCAAGTGCTGTCGCCGGAGCTGTGCCGCAAGCTCGATGGTAAAGCCATCAACATCCACCATTCCCTGCTGCCCGGTTTCAAGGGCGCCAAGCCGTATCACCAGGCCTACAACAAGGGCGTGAAACTGGTGGGCGCCACCGCGCATTACATCAACAACGACTTGGACGAAGGCCCGATCATCGCCCAGGGCGTGGAGGTGGTGGACCACAGTCACTATCCGGAAGATTTGATTGCCAAGGGACGGGATATCGAAGGCCTGACCCTGGCCCGGGCCGTGGGGTATCACATTGAGCGGCGAGTGTTCTTGAACGCCAATCGGACAGTGGTGCTCTGATGGGCGCCTTCGCGAGCAAGCCCGCTCCCACATTCGACCGCATTTCAAAGGTAGAACTCGGTCACCTGTGGGAGCGGGCTTGCTCGCGAAGAGGCCCTTACTAACAACGCAAAAACAGCATCTGTACCCGAGCACTTAAACGCGCTGCCTGCCTGGGCAACGCGGTTCCATAAAAACAACAGCGAGGTGAAAGCATGTCTGGTAATCGTGGTGTCGTGTATCTCGGCAACGGCAAGGTCGAAGTACAGAAAATCGACTATCCCAAAATGCAGGACCCCCGTGGCAGGAAGATTGAGCACGGCGTCATCCTGCGCGTGGTCTCCACCAACATCTGCGGCTCCGACCAACACATGGTGCGCGGCCGCACCACTGCCCAGACCGGCCTGGTCCTGGGCCACGAAATCACCGGCGAAGTGATCGAGAAGGGCAGCGACGTCGAGAACCTGAAAATCGGCGACCTGGTGTCCGTGCCGTTCAACGTGGCGTGCGGTCGTTGCCGTTCCTGCAAAGAGCAACACACCGGCGTGTGCCTGACCGTCAACCCGGCCCGCGCCGGTGGCGCCTACGGCTATGTGGACATGGGCGACTGGACCGGCGGCCAGGCTGAATACGTGCTGGTGCCTTACGCCGACTTCAACCTGCTGAAACTGCCGGACCGCGACAAGGCCATGGAGAAAATCCGCGACCTGACGTGCCTCTCCGACATCCTGCCCACCGGCTACCACGGCGCAGTCACTGCGGGCGTTGGCCCGGGCAGCACGGTCTACATCGCCGGTGCCGGTCCGGTGGGCCTGGCCGCTGCCGCTTCCGCTCGCCTGCTGGGCGCTGCGGTGGTGATCATCGGCGACGTCAACCCGATCCGCCTGGCCCACGCCAAGGCCCAGGGTTTTGAAATTGCCGACCTGTCGAAAGACACCCCGCTGCACGAACAGATCGCTGCGTTGCTGGGCGAGCCGGAAGTGGATTGCGCCGTCGATGCCGTGGGTTTCGAAGCGCGCGGCCATGGTCATGAAGGGGCCAAGGCAGAGGCTCCGGCCACCGTGCTCAACTCGTTGATGGGCGTGGTGCGGGTGGCCGGCAAAATCGGTATCCCGGGCTTGTACGTGACCGAAGACCCGGGTGCCGTGGATGCCGCTGCAAAAATGGGCAGCCTGAGCATTCGTTTCGGCCTGGGCTGGGCCAAGTCCCACAGCTTCCACACCGGGCAAACCCCTGTGATGAAGTACAACCGCCAGTTGATGCAGGCAATCATGTGGGACCGTATCAACATTGCCGACATCGTCGGTGTGGAAGTCATCAGCCTGGATGACGCGCCACGCGGGTATGGTGAGTTCGATGCGGGCGTGCCGAAGAAGTTTGTGATCGATCCGCACAAGTTGTTCAGCGCGGCGTAGGCAGTGGCGTGATTAATAAGGGCGTCCTGAGGGCGCCCTTATTATTTATGATTTGTAAATCAGCGTTAATCCCGAAAGGGTCATTATTGCGGCGGATACCCACGTCAATAATGAAGGCAACACAATCCATAGCTTCAATTTTTTAGGAATGGCTTTTACGTCCTCAGCCAGCACGAGGCGCCTCCACTCGAATACGCTTGGCATCAGAATGATGGTGGCAGCGGCAAACAGGCGCTGGTGCTTGCCCTTGAATGTGTCGTTGCGGAATATATGTTTGTTCATGGCGATATATACGCTGTATCGCAGGTAACTTTCCGCGGTTTCGAGCTTTGTAAACATGACATAAAAGTTGAGGGGGAGGCTCAGTATCATGATCAGGGCGGCGTAAATCCCAATCGACTCCAGATTCATTTCAATCTCCTGAGGCTTCATAGAGTCGTGTGCCAAGCGCTTCACCAAGTGTGCCGCCATAAAGCGGCTACTGACGGGCATTAACCCAAGGGCGCCCTTTTTATATAAGATTTCAGTTTTCTATAAGAAACCCGGTGATGGTGATACCTATAAGCGAGAGGCAGGTAACGAGTGTTGGTATGACCATCCAATACTTGAGGTGCCGTGGTATTTGTTCAACGTCCTCAACCAGTACCATACCCCTGCGTTGAATTATTCCCGGAATGAGAATAACGGTTGCCATAGCGAATACGCGTTGCGGTCTTCCTTCAAAGTGGCTATGACGAAACGTGTGCCTGCATCCGACTATAAAGGTGCTGTATTGCATATAGCGCTCGGCGGCATCGAGCTTTTTGTACATGGCAGAAAAGACGATTGGGAAGCTGAGTAGCAGGAGGGCGCATGAGACCACCGCAAAGTATTCCAAGTGCATTCAATCCTCCACTGCCTGATAGAGAACTTTACCCACCAATTCCCCAGCATTAATCACCAGCTGCCCAGATAACACCACGGTGTCGCGGATATGTTGGTTAAGGATGTCGAACTTGGCTTGAACATGAGGATTAAGCGAGAGGCGTTGTTTCAGTAGCGGATAAGGCTGTGATCGATCATTGATAAATGCGTAAGGTCCCTGCATCGCGTGCACCTCCAAGTGACTGAGGCGCACGACTATAAGAAAGCGCTGCAGGCGAGGTAAGACGCGTGCAGGGACGTTTTTAGTGTTTCGGAAATGGGCTACTTAAGTGTCGGCGTATGCCTACTCCTGCAGCCGCCGACCGATCACATCCATCAAATCGCAACCGTCGCGCAGCGGAATGGCGCAGAGCAGGGCGAAGTCCTTGAGGACGATGGTGTCGGTGATGAGGGTGTCGCGAAACGCGAGGTTTTCCAGGACTTGGGTCACCGCGCGGATGCGGTAGGCGGCTGCGTCGTGGAGCACGTCCAGCGGGGTTTGGGTGTCGATGAGCAGGGAAGGGACGGTGCAGTCGTGGCCGGTTAAGGGCATGTAGCGGTTCATGTTTTAAATCCATTCAAGTAGGAGTGGACTGCACACTTATTTCGTCGCCAAACGAAATGGGTGGCAGCTGTACGCAGGTTGGCGAACCGGGAATGGAGACCGGCAGACCCGAAGGTCTCCCGCGCACAGCCGCCATAAAGCGGCTATTGCGGACGCAAAAGAACCTGCAAACAAGCAGAGCGCTTTTGCACCATTCCTCGGGTCGCCAAACCCGTATCGCCATGTGGACGACCGCCGGACTATAAGCCTCCTTGTTTGGCCGAGGCAAGACGCAATGCCGAACACATTTCCCGACGCAATGACGATCAACTGTAGGAGCGGGCTTGCCCGCGAAAAACCTGAGGGCGCCGGGCAAAAAGAAGGCGACCCCGGGGGTCGCCTTCTTTGCCTGCGTGGGTCACTCAGCGAATCGCCAAAGCCCCCTGATACACCGTTGGCCCCGTCGGCTGCTTGCTCACCGAGCCGCCCTTGGTTTCCGAGCTGATCATCAGTGTCACCGGCTTGCTGATCGACTCCTGCTGGCGAGGGTTGATGCCGATAATGCCTTTGCCGTCTTCCGGCAACAGGCCCAGTGACACCGGCGTACCGTCAGCCGGAACCGCCCACAGCTCCAGGCTTTGGTCCGGAGCCGGTGCCGTGGCGGCAATCGGCTGCACTTCGAGGTAATCCTTGTGGGCCACGATTTGCGTGGCCGGTTGCTGGGTGGTATTCACCAGCAGTGCGGCAGCCTTGACGCTGTCCTGGGTGTAGAGGGCGCCGCCGACGCCGGCGACTACCACCAGACACGCGCCGATGAACAAGCGTGGGCGGTTCCAGAATGAAGGCTTGTGCTCAATCACTTGGGGGTTGATCGCAGTCATTAGGCTCTTCCTGACATGTTTTGTAGTCTTTCATGGACCCAGTTAACGGCGATCGGTTCCTCATCTGTCGTCTTGAACCTTGGGGCAGTGTGATGTCAATTGGCCCTGAATCGTGGAACGACCGTCAATGGTGCTGGGGTGGGAGGAGCAGTTCCTTGTACGTGAATGCGCATTGTTTTTCCGGATGCTGCTCGGTGGAATCGGCATAGCAGTATTGGACCTGTTTGGCTTTTTTGTATGCCCCGGCCTTGGCTTTGCTCTCATCCGTTTTCGACTCATCCACCCATTTGGTCCCCGGCACGGGTGCCCAGCCTTTGAAGGAGTAGAGGGTCATCCTCAAAAAGTCGAACCAGCCTTCACCCTCGTAGTCGCAGGACACTACGTACGCATTGCCTTCTGAACTGATATCCCGGTACAACGCCCCCGTGAAGTGGAGGGACTTGAGCGTGTTTTCGTCGGCAAACGGGTTTTCGCCCACCCACACGCCGCTATGAGGTCCAGGCGCGAAGTAGTGCTCCCACTGCCCCCATTCCACCGGTTTGATACTGGCCTTGGGTGGGCACATGGCAATGTGATCTGCCAGGGCATTGCCCGCGAGGGCCGAAAGCACCAGCGCGTTCAGTGCGATGTTCATCAGCTTCATGTCGTACTCCCTTACGTGATAGGAGCCTTCATGGTGGGCGTGCCGGGGCGTTGCAGATACTGTCAATATTGACAGCGGGGTAGATCAAGTTCGGATTAAAAAAAGCCGGGTTATTTCAAAAGAGCAATCCACTGTAGGAGCGAGCTTGCTCGCGAAAAACCTGAGGGCACCGTGGGCTTTCAGGTTTCCCGCGTTATCGTTGACGACCTTCGCGAGCAAGCTCGCTCCTACAGGGATTAGAGTGAGGCCAATTGGCCCTGATACAGCACCGGTCCGGTAGGTTGTCCGGTTGGCGAGCCGCCCTGAGGCTCAAGACTCACCGCCAGGGTCAACGGTGCCGTCAGCAGTGCCTGGTGTTCTTTGCTCAACTGGATCCGGCCTTTACCCGACACCGGCAACACCCCCAGGGAGATGGGTTTGCCGCCCGCCGGGATTGCCCACAGTTCCAACGCGCGGGCCGGCTCCACGGCCGCCAGGGTCAGCGGTTCCACTTGCAGATGATCCGCATAGGCCTGGATCTTCAGCGCGGGCTGTTGATTGGCCGCCACCAGCGTGGCGTTGTACTCCACCCCAAGATCACGCTGGTACAACACGCCCACCAATACCGCGATCACCACCCCGCACGCCACCACCAGCAAACGCAGGTTCATCCAGAACGGCCTCTTCGCCGGCATATGCAGCACTTGCGGCTCAATGCGGGCCTTGATGCCTTCCCACACGTGATCCGGCACCGGCCGTTCAGGCAGCGGCCCGGTGAGGCTGGCGAGGGCGTCCTGCCAGTGTCCCAGTTCCACGCGCAGGGCGGCATCGTCCAGCAGCAGCGCTTCAAAACGTCGACGGGCGGTGGCGGGCATCAACCCGATGGCGTAATCCGCCGCGAGGGCGCGGCGCAGGGAGGTGGTCTGGTAGTTCATGATTCAAGGCACCTGCGCAAGCGCTCCATGCCGCGGCGAATCCAGGATTTGACCGAGCCCAGCGGCGCGGCCAGGTGGTCGGCCAACTCCGAGCAGGACAAGCCCTGGAAGTAAGCCACGGTGATCGATTGACGCTGCATGCCTTCGAGGCTGTCGAGGCAGCGGTTCAGGGCGTGGGCTTCGCGCTCGCTGTCGAGCAATTCATGGGCGCTGGGGCTTTCGTCGGCCATGGCGTCCTGCTGGCCGTCGGCCAAGGGCTGTTCGCGGTGTTTACGCAACTGGTCGATGGCCAGGTTGCGGGTGATGTTGATCATCCAGGTCAGCGGCGCCGATAAGTGGGCTTCATACCGCGAGGCGTTGAACCAGATGCGCACGAAGCTTTCCTGCAACACGTCTTCAGCCAGGTCAGGGCGCCCCATAAACCGCAGGGCGACACCGTGCAAACGCGGGGAAACGCTGCGATAGAGCGTTTCGAACGCCTGGCGGTTCCCCAGGGAACACTGGGCCAGCAACTGCCGTAGCTGATCTGCATCGTGGGTCGAAATGGGGCTTCTCCAGGCGCTTGCAACAGGGCGATGGGGCGGCACACGGTAAAGAGGGCAGGCTGAGGTTAGTCCAGCTTGGGCATTCATTCCATCTACCTCCGCGCGGCTCGTGGTGGATATACGCAGCGCAGGGCGGTTCGGATGCAGTGGTTTTTCTGAACTAATCTGTGAGGTGGGAACAATCTTTCGTAACACCCAGTCAAACCCCTGCTTTCAGCGCTTACTTTCAGAGGTTGTCTTGATGAAGATTTCACGCGGTTTTGCCCTGTCCTGCCTGTTGACCGTGGCGGCCAGCCCGGTGTTTGCGGCAGGTTTCAGCCTCGGCGACGTAGCCAATGCGGTATCGGGCGCACAGGGTGGCGACAAGGCAGCAGCGGCTGCGCCGACCTCACAGACCGCCAGCTTGCTGAGCGCCCTGACCTCGCAATTGAACGTGACCCCGGAGCAGGCCGTCGGCGGTACCGGCGCAATGCTGGGCCTGGCCAAGAATAAATTGGGCGGCGGTGATTACTCGCAACTGACCCAAAGCGTACCTGGCCTGGAAAAGCTCTCCGGCAGCAACTCCCTGGGCAGCCTCGGCGCCCTGAGCGGCATGCTCGGCCAGAGCGGCGGCAGCAAGACCTCGGGCCTGGATGGCTTGCTGGGTAACGTGAAGAACACCAACGACCTGAACACCGCGTTCAGCGCGCTGGGCATGGACAGTGGGATGGTTGGCCAGTTTGCGCCGGTTATCCTGAAATACCTGGGCGGCCAGGGCGCCAGCGAGTCGGTGCTGAGCAAACTGGCTTCGGCCTGGGGCACTGGCGGCTAAGACCGCTCCGCGCGCAGTTGGGCGATGCGCGCATCCTTCTCCCTCCAGAGCTGGTTGACCCAGTTCTGGACGGTCTGGCGAAACACCGGATCGTTCTCGTAATCCCCCTGCCACAACGCCGGATCCAGTTCACGGGTGCGGATATCCACGATCACCTTCGGCACTGCGCCACTGATCAAGTCCCAGAAGCCCGGAATGTTTTCCTGTGGATAAACCACGGTGACGTCGAGCATCGCATCCAGCTGTTCACCCAACGCCGCGAGCACGAACGCCACGCCACCCGCCTTGGGTTTGAGCAGACGTTCGAAGGGTGAACCCTGCTGTTTGCGCTTGGCCGGGGTGAACCGCGTGCCTTCCAGGTAATTCACCACGGTGACCGGCTGGCGCTTGAACAGCTCGCAGGCCTCTTTGGTGATCTTCAGGTCCTGCCCTGCCAGCTCAGGGTGCTTGGCCAGGAACGCCTTGCTGTAGCGCTTCATGAACGGGTAATCCAGTGCCCACCACGCCAGGCCCAGGAAGGGTACCCAGATCAGTTCCTTTTTCAGGAAGAACTTGAAGAACGGCGTGCGCCGGTTGAGGGCCTGGATCAGTGCGGGGATGTCGACCCAGGATTGGTGGTTGCTGATCACCAGATAAGACGTGTCACCCCGCAGGTCGTCGCCGCCGCGAATATCCCATTGGGTGGGGATACACAGGGCGAAGATCAGCTTGTCGATCTCGGCCCAGGTTTCGGCGATCCACATGACGGCCCAGGAGGCATAGTCACGAAAGCGACCGGGCGCCACCAGCTTGAGCAGGGCAAACACCATCAGCGGCCCGAACAGCACCAGGGTGTTGAGCAACAGCAGTAGTGTGACGAAACAGCCGGTGAGCAGGCGGCGCATAAGTAACTCTTGGAATCATTTTGGCCCGCCATGATAAGCAGCTTGGGTCTAGAGGCCAAATCGCAAATAAGCTTACGAATGTTTCACAGCGGGTTGGGTATGCTCTGTGATCTAACTAAGCGGCGTTTTTGCAGTCTAGAATTGGCCCATCTATTTCAAGGAAACCTCCTACGTGAAATCCATCCTTGCCCTGCTAGCACTCGTGGCCTTGCCTGTCATGGCCGCCGAGCCGACCCTTTACGGTCGCTACGAATACATCCAACTGCCGGAAATCGGCGAGACCTTCAAGGCCAAGATGGACACCGGCGCGCTGACCGCCTCGCTGTCGGCCCGGGACATCGAGACCTTCACCCGTGATGGCGACGACTGGGTACGCTTCCGCCTCGGCGGCAAGGACGCCACCAACAAGGTGTACGAGCACAAGGTCTCGCGCATCAGCAAAATCAAAAGCCGCGCCGACGAAGATGACGACAAGGACGAAGCCACGGTGGCCAAGCGCCCGGTGATCGACCTGGAAATGTGCCTGGGCAACGTCAAGCGTACCGTCGAGGTCAACCTCACCGACCGCAGCAGCTTCAACTACCCGCTGCTGATCGGCGCCAAGGCCCTGCGTGAATTCGGCGCTGCGGTAAACCCGGCTCGCCGTTACACTGCGGACAAACCGGACTGCTGACGGACCACCATGCCGCATATCCTGATTGTCGAAGACGAAGCGGCCATCGCCGACACGCTGATTTTCGCCCTGCAAGGCGAGGGCTTCACCACCACCTGGCTGAGCCTCGGCCAGGCGGCGTTGGCCCATCAGCGGCAAACCCCGGCGGACCTGATTATCCTCGACATCGGCCTGCCGGATATCACCGGCTTTGAAACCTGCAAGCAACTGCGGCGCTTCAGCGAAGTGCCGGTGATGTTTCTCAGTGCCCGGGACGGCGAGATCGACCGCGTGGTGGGCCTGGAGATCGGCGCTGATGACTATGTGGTCAAGCCGTTCAGCCCGCGCGAAGTGGCGGCGCGGGTACGGGCGATTCTCAAGCGGGTTGGTCCCGGTGTGGCTCCGGCGGTGTTCCAGGTGGACCTGGAGCGCATGCAGATCAGTTATCGCGGGCAGCCGCTTAACCTTACGCGCCATGAATTTCGCTTGCTGCAAAGCCTGTTGGAGCAACCCGAGCGGGTGTTCAGCCGCGAACAACTGCTGGATGCGGTGGGCGTGGCGGCCGACGCAGGCTACGAGCGCAATATCGACAGCCATATCAAAAGCGTTCGCAGCAAATTGCGTACGGTGGCGCCCGAGTCTGAGCCGATCCAGACCCATCGCGGCCTTGGCTACAGTTACAGCCCGGGCAACAGCTGATGCGCCTGGGGATCCGGTTCTTCCTGGTCTATGCGCTGTTTATCGGCCTGACCGGCTACTTCGTACTCAGCACCGTGATGAAGGAAATCCGCCCCGGTGTGCGCCAGTCCACCGAAGAAACCCTGGTGGACACCGCCAACCTGCTGGCGGAAATCCTGCGCAGCGATGTGAAGAACGGCACCCTCGGCCAGAGCCATTGGCCCGAGCTGCTCAAGGCCTACGGCGAGCGTCAGCCCGGCGCGAACATCTGGGGCCTGCCGAAAAATCAGGTCAACCACCGCATCTACGTCACCGACGCCAAGGGCATTGTGCTGCTGGACTCCAGCGGCGAGGCCGTGGGCGAGGATTACTCGAAGTGGAATGACGTGTACCTGACCCTGCGCGGCGAATACGGTGCGCGTTCGACCCGCAGTGAACTGGATGACCCGGCGTCGTCGGTGATGCACGTCGGCGCGCCGATCCGCGATAACGGGCAGATCATCGGTGTGGTCACCGTGGCCAAGCCCAACAGCTCGTTGCAGCCCTACGTGGACCGCACCGAAGACCGGCTGCTGTGGTACGGCGCCGGGCTGGTGGGCCTGGGCTTGTTGTTTGGCGCGTTGTTGTCGTGGTGGTTGAGTGTCGCGCTGCGCCGACTCACGGCGTATGCCCAGGCCGTCAGCGAGGGCCGGCGTGCCGAGTTGCCGCACTATCGCGGCGGTGAGCTGGAGCAGCTGTCCACCGCCGTGGAACACATGCGCACCCAGCTGGAAGGCAAGGCGTACGTCGAGCGTTATGTGCACACCCTGACCCACGAACTGAAAAGCCCATTGGCGGCGATTCGCGGGGCGGCGGAGCTGTTGCAGGGCGACATGTCCCGGGATCAGCAGCAGCGTTTCGTGAGCAATATCGACAGTGAAAGTGCGCGCTTGCAGCAATTGATCGAACGCCTGCTGAACCTGGCGCAGGTGGAGCAGCGCCAGGGCCTTGAAGACCAGAGCAGCCTGTCGCTGGCAGCGCTGGTGGACGAAGTACTCAAGGCTCAATGCGCGCGTATCGAAGGCGCCGGCTTGCAGGTCGAGCAGGGGATTGCCGCGGATGTACAGGTGTACGGCGAGCCGTTCCTGCTGCGCCAGGCCCTGGGAAATCTGCTGGAAAACGCCCTGGATTTCACCCCGCCCGGTGGCACCTTGCGGTTCAGCGCCAAGGCTGTGAATGACGGCGTCGAATTCAGCCTGTTCAACCAGGCCGAGCCGATTCCCGAATACGCCTTGCCGCGCCTCAGCGAGCGCTTCTATTCCCTGCCGCGCCCGGCCAGCGGGCGCAAGAGCACCGGCCTTGGGCTGAATTTTGTCGAAGAGGTGATGAAGCTGCACGGCGGCTCACTGCAGATCGGCAACGTGCCTGGCGGCGTGCAGGTAAAACTGCATCTCCACACAGTCTCCACATTCCCTTCATAAATCCCCCTTAAGCGCCCGCCAGACTCTCCCCATCAAAACAGGGAGAGCTTCATGAACCGCAATCTGCTTTTCAAACTGGGCGCCATCGCGCTGCTGATCGTGTTGTTGTTGATTCCGTTGCTGATGATCCACGGGGTGATTACCGACCGTCAGCAATTGCGCGACGACGTCTTGCAGGATATCGCCCGCAGTTCCAGCTACAGCCAGCGCCTCAATGGCCCGGTGCTGGTGGTGCCTTATCGCAAGACCGTCCGGGAGTGGAAGCTCAATGAAAAGCTCAACGAACGCTACGAAGAAACCCGTGAGGTGCGCGGTCATCTGTATTTCTTGCCGGAGCAATTTGCCCTCGACGGGCAGGTGCAAACCGAAGTGCGGGCCCGGGGCATTTACCAGGCACGGTTGTTCCACGCCGACAGCCGGATCAGCGGGCGCTTTGTATTGCCGGAGCAATTGGGTATCAAGGAAGACTTCGCCAATTACCGCTTTGACCCGGCGTATCTGGCGGTGGGTATCAGCGACATTCGTGGCATCGAAAACGCGCTGAAGCTGGAGCTGGGCGGTGAGCAACTGGCGTTTTCACCGGGCACCCAAGTGGCGTGGCTGGGGGAGGGCGTACACGTGATGCTGCCCGAGCAGGACAGCCAGAAGCCGGCGCCTTTTGACTTCGCCTTTGACCTGCGCCTGCAAGGCACCGAGCAGTTGCAAGTGGTGCCGGTGGGCAAGACCAGCCAGGTCAAGTTGGCGTCCAACTGGCCGCACCCGAGCTTTATCGGCAACTTCCTGCCGGCCCAGCGTGAGGTCACCGCGCAAGGCTTCAGCGCCCATTGGCAGACCACATTTTTCTCCACCAATTTGGAAGAAGCACTCAGCAGTTGCCTGGCCGAGCGTGGCTGTGACGACTTCAACAGCCGCAGCTTCGGCGTGAGCTTTATCGACCCGGTGGATCAGTACCTCAAGAGTGACCGGGCGATCAAATATGCGCTGTTGTTTATCGCGCTGACCTTTGCCGGTTTCTTTCTGTTCGAAGTGCTCAAGAGCCTGGCGGTGCACCCGATCCAGTACGCGCTGGTGGGGTTTGCCCTGGCGTTTTTCTACCTGCTGCTGTTGTCGTTGTCCGAGCACATCGGGTTTGGCCCGGCTTACCTGATATCGGCGGCGGCCTGTGTGTTGTTGATCGGGTTTTACGTCTGCCATGTGCTGCGCAGCGTCGCTCATGGCCTGGGGTTTTCGGCGGCGCTGGCGGCGTTGTATGGCTTGCTGTACGGGTTGCTGAGTGCCGAGGATTACGCGTTGTTGATGGGTTCGTTGCTGCTGTTCGGGTTGCTGGGCACGGTGATGGTGCTGACCCGCAAGCTGGATTGGTATGGCGTGGGCAAGCGCAAGGAGGTGGGTGATGAGTAGGTCGTTGGGGTTGCGGGAAGATCAGCAGGTTGGAGCAACGTTGATGATGCGGATCAACGCACTATTCCCTGTTCCGAGCGCGATCAATGTGGCAAGCGGGGCTTGTTGTGGCGAGGGGGCTTGTCCCCCGTTGGGCCGCGCAGCGGCCCCAGTGCAGCCAACGCATATCTTCAGACAAACTGTGTTAGCAGGTTTTGGGGCTGCTTCGCAGCCCAACGGGGGACGAGCCCCCTCGCCACAAGAGGCTGTGTGCAACCATTAAACCGGCGGCTGTGTCTGGAGCATCGACGGCCGCTGACTCACTTCGGCATACCACGCCGCCAGCTTCGGATGGCTTGACCGCCACCGCATGTCCGGGTGGCGGAAGTCCAGGTAAGCCAGTGCACACGCCACGCTGATCGCGGCCACATCAAACGGCCCGGCCAGCTCGGCAATGGCGTCCTGTTCCAGCATGTCGAGGGCGCGGCGGATCTTGTCCCGCTGGCCTTCCAGCCACAGGTCCCAGTGTTTTTCCTCGGGGCGCATGGCGGTTTCATAGCGCACCAGCACGGCGGCATCCATGATGCCGTCGGCGGTGGAGGCCAGGGTCAGGCGGCGCCAGCGGGCCGGGCCGTTCCGGGGGATCAACGGGGTCCCGGTATGTTGATAGTCGAAGTAATCGAGGATCACCCGGCTGTCATGCAATACGTTGCCATCGGCCAGGCGCAGGGCGGGGATCTTGCCCAGCGGGTTGTCCTGGATCACCTGCGCGTCAGGCTTGACCGGCGTCGGCACGCAGGCGTGCAACGTCACGCGATCCAGTTGGCCGGTCTCGTGCAACAGCACCCGTACTTTGCGAACAAACGGCGAGGCAGGGTTGTGGAACAACGTCATGCTGGAGGTGGACATGGGCATTCCTCTGTAGGAGCGAGCTTGCTCGCGAAAGGCGTCAACGATAACGCAGCGCGTCTGGTTTAAAACGGCGTTCTCAGGCTTTTCGCGAACAAGCCAGCGCCTACAAAAGCGCCCATACCCCAATTACAGCCGGAATGCCCAGCCCCACCCAGCTCAACGAATCCCACAACCCGTCCCCCAGCAACGCCGCAAACAACCCGGCAGCACTCAGCAGCCCGATGGCCAGCGGGATACCGAACACCTTCCAGAAATTCGACTGCCGCGGCTTCATGACTTGGCCGCCTTGCGCCGCACCAGCCACAGGTACACGCCACTGCCCAGAACGATAATGGTCAGCACGTCCAGCACCGCCCAGAGAATCTTCATCGGCATGCCGCCGTAGTCACCGAAGTGCAGCGGTTGGGACATGCCCATGGCGTCCATGTACCACGGCCGTTCGGCAATGGCGGTGACCTGCAGGTTGCTGGCGTCGATCAACACCGGTGTCAGCAGGTGCGAGGTCAGGTGCGTGCTGCCTTTCATGAACACCGCGTAGTGATGCTCGCTGGAAAAGCGCGTGCCGGGGAATGCGATAAAGTCCGGCTCCATGCCCGGCGCGGCCTTGGCGGCGATCGTCAACAGGTCGGTGGCGGGGGCGCGCAAGGTCAGCGGCGGGGCGTCTTTGTAGGGTTCGATCATCGCGCTGAGGCTGTCGGTACGCCAGGCAGCGATGATCAGGTCGGCGCAGGCGCTGATCACGCCGGTCACGCCCACCACCAGCGCCCAGGTCAGGGTGACCACGCCGATCAGGTTGTGCAGGTCGAGCCAGCGCAGGCGGGTGGATTTGTCCTGGCGCACCGTGGCGAATTTCAGCCGGCGCATGAACGGCAGGTACAACACCGTGCCGGAGATGATCGCCAACACAAACAGAATGCCCATGAACGCCAGCAGCAACTTGCCCGGCAGCCCGGCGAACATATCGACGTGCAGGCGCAGCAGGAACATCGTCAGCCCGCCGTTGGCCGACGGCGTTTCCACGGCTTCACCGGTGCGGGCGTCGAGCATGAAGGTGTGGGAAGAATTGGGTTCGGTACCGGCGGTGGCGGCCATGATCGCGATCACGCCGTTCTTGTCGTCCTCGTCCCAGGCCAGGTATTGCATGGCTTCACCGGGTCGATGGGCCTGGGCCTTGGCAACAAGCTGTTCGAGGTTCAGCTGTGGGGTGTCGGCGGGCATGTGTGCCAGCTCGGGTTCGTTGCCCAGCAGGTGATCGATCTCGTGGTGGAAGATCAACGGCAGGCCGGTGAGGGCGAGCAGCAGCAGGAACACGGTGCAGACGAGGCTGGTCCAGGTGTGGATGAAGGACCAGCGGCGGATGGTTTTGCTTTTCATTTTCTAGCCTTCAGACACACCGAAGCCGCCCACGGGGGCGGCCTGGTTGTTAACTCAGCCGATTACCACTGGTAGGTGGCACTGGCGACGACGCTGCGTTGGTCGCCGTAGTAGCAGTAGAAACCATCACAGGTGGAAATGTAGTCCTTGTCGAACAGGTTGGTGGCGTTCAGTTTCACCGAGGCACCTTTGAGACTGTTGTCCAGACGGCCGAGGTCGTAGTGCACCGAGGCGTCGAACACAGTGTAGGCATCCGCCTTGCCTAGCCACGTATTACCCTGGTCGCCATAGGTATTACCGGTGTAGCGGGCACCGAAGCCAATGCCGAAGCCATCGAGCGCGCCGCTGTGCCAGGTGTAGTCAGTCCATAGCGAGGCTTGCTGGTTGGGCATTAGTTGCAGGCGATTACCTTTGTAATCCCCTTTTTGCACCTCGGATTTAGCCAAGGTATAGGCCGCGATAACCTTGAGGTTCTCGGTCACATCCGACACGGCTTCCAATTCCAGGCCTTTGACTTTCACTTCACCGGTCTGGTTAGTGACCGGAATGCTGCCCGCTGTGGTGGTGGTCACCAGTACGTTTTTCTGCGTCAGGTCGTAGACCGCGGCAGTCAGCAGGGTATTCGAGCCGGGTGGTTGGTATTTGATCCCCATTTCCCATTGTTTGCCTTCTGTAGGCTTATACGACTCGGTTGCCGAGACGCTGGCGTTGCTCGCGGGCTGGAAGGATTCGGCGTAGGAGATGTAGGGTACAAACCCCGAGTCGAACACGTAGCTCAGTGCAGCATTGCCACTGAAGTGCTTGATGCGGTCGGTGTTCGTTGCATCTTTCTGGTTGAAGTAGGTGGTGCCCTGATGCACCCAGTCTTCACGCCCTCCGAGGGTCAGGCGCCATTTATCCAGGGCCATCTGGTCTTGCGCATAGAGGCCGGTCTGGACGGTTTTCTGGTTGTAGTCGTAGTACGCCGCCGAGCGCGGTGGGCGAACGATAGGCTGTCCGTAGATCGGGTTGATGACGTTGGTGGTCCCGCCGTCACCGTAGATCGACAGGTACGAGGTGTCGGTACGCTGATGGTCCAGGCCCAGCAACAGCGTGTGGGTGATGTCGCCGGTGGCAAAATCGGCCTGGAAGTTATTATCAACCGCGAACTGGCCGATGTTTTCGTCTACGTTGGTCGACGTGCGACCGACGTTCCCGTTCGCATCCACCTGGGTGTACGGATAGGCGCCGACGGTCAGGGTCTGGAAAGACAATTCCGACTTGGTGTAGCGCAGGTTCTGCTTGAACTGCCAGGTATCGTTGAAACGGTGTTCGAACGCATAGCCCAGCGCGTAGTAGGTACGGTCGTAGTACTCGTAGTCAGGATCGCCCAGGTTCTTGTGATGCGATATATCCCCCAGTGGCGACTTGATCTTGGTGCCCTGAATCGGCAGGAACTGGCTGGTGGCGCCGGTATCGTCGCGAGTGAACTGCGACAGCAGGGTCAGCTTGGTGTCCGGATCAATGTTCCACGTCAGGCTGGGGGCGATGTTGTAGCGCTTGTTGTCGATGTGATCAATCTGCGTGCCGGCGTCGCGCACAACGCCCGTCAGCCCATAGAGAAACTGGCCTTCATCATCGATCTTGCCGGTGCTGGCGAAGTTGATCTGGCGGTAGTTGTCGCTGCCGTACTGCACCTGGATGGCATTGCTCGATTCAGCGCTGGGACGTCGGCTGACCATATCCAGCAGGCCACCCGGTGGCGTCTGGCCGTAGACCGACGAGGCCGGCCCACGCAGCAGCGCGAGGCGGTCGAGGTTCCAGGTTTCGGCTTTCGGGTTGGCGTACACACCGCGTGGCAGCGGCAGGCCATCTAGGAATTGGGTGGGCTCGAAGCCACGAACACGCATCCAGTCGTAGCGGGTGTCACTGCCGTAGCTGGCGGACACGATGCCGGGCATGTACTTGACGGCGTCATCCAGGTTCTGGACGTTGCGGTCCTGCATTTGCTGGCGAGTGGCGACGGAAATCGAACGCGGGGCTTCGACCAGTGCGGTATCGGTCTTGGTGCCGGCAGCGGTGCGAGACGCCAGGTAGCCATCCACCGGCCCCCACGCACTTTCCGCATCCGCCTGCCCGGTAATGCTGGTCTCCGGCAACGCCACAACCCCATCCGGGATCGCAACCAGGCTGAACGTGCCTGCACTGCTTTGCTCCAGTTGCAGCCCGGTCCCACGCAACGCTTCACGCAATGCGCCCTGCGCATCAAATTGCCCTTTCACCGGCGCGGAAGTCTTGCCCGCCGCCAACCCTGGGTTCAGCGTCAACGCCAAACCGGCCTGGCTGGCGATCTGGTTCAGGGTAGTGGCCAGCGGCGCTGCCGGCAGGTTGTACGCGCGCACGCTGGAGGCCTGTTCGGCGGCGATCAGCTGGGTGCTGGCCAGCGGGGCGCTGAAGGCGATGGCCACGGCTAACAGGCTGGGGCGCAACAAAGTGTCTAGCGTGCGGGACATACGGCGGCTCCTGAATGGAAATATTTCTCAATTGCCTATGTGCCGAACGAGATGCAAAAAGTGATAGGGCCGAATGAAAATAATTTCCATGTGACCCACACCGGTGACCCAGGCGCTATTTTCCGTAGCAGCTGCCGAGCCCAAGCGAGGCTGCGTCGGGCGCGACTCGGTACGATGCCAGGCTTAGTTTCGGCAGCGCTGCCAACGCAGCCTCGCTTAAGCTCGACAGCTGCTACGCGGCTATTGAGTGTGCTACGGGGCTATTGAGTGCGCTGCGCGGCTATTGCGTGGGCGGCTTGGCCTTTACGGTGACCCACCATGGGGTGTGCTGTGCGATTTGTACGGGCAAGGTCGGCAGCAGTGCATTCAGCGCTAGGTTGGTGTCGTGCAGCGGGAAGCTGCCGGTGATCCGCAAGTCTGCCACTTGTTTATCCACACCCAGGTAGCCGGGGCGGTAGCGGCTCAGTTCCTCAACCACGTCGCCAAGGCGCGCGTTGTCGACCACCAGCATGCCGCGTGTCCAGGCGTCGGTGCCGGGGCTGACAGCCAGCATCGGGCCGAGGCCGTCGCGGCGCATCAGGACTTGCTGGCCTTCCTTGAAGATCTGCTCCTGATGCAGCGCTTCAGGCTGTGCGCCTACGGCCGACTGCAACACGCTGAGGCGCGTGCCGTCGTCTTCGCGCTTGACGATAAACCGCGTGCCCAAGGCGCGCAGGCTGCCTTCGCGGGTTTCGACAAAAAACGGGCGGGCGTCGTTGTGGCCGGTCTCGATGAGGATTTCGCCTTCCTGCAACACGATCAGCCGGCGTTTCTCGTCGAAGCGCACGTCGATGGCGCTGTGGGTATTGAGGTTGATCACCGTACCGTCCGCCAGCTTCAGGGTGCGCTGTTCGCCGGTAGCGGTGCGCTGGTCGGCCAGCCAATAGCTGAGCGGCACGTAGCGCTGGCCGGCGAAGAGCACCAGGCCGCACACCAGCACCACACTGGCCAGGCCGCTGCCGAGCTTGCGCACGCGCTTGCGAATGCCTTCGCGCGATTGCAGTAACGCCGCACGGGCCGGGCCCGAGGCCACGCTGAAACGCTGATCGAGCATGCCCAGCTGGCGCCAGGCCCGGGCGTGTTCTTCATTGCTGGCCAGCCATTTGGCGAACTCTTCCTGTTCCACGGCGCTGCCGTCGCCCGAATCGAGGGACAGTTGCCAGGCAATGGCGGCGTCGAGCACCCGTGCCGAGACTGGCTTGGAACTGACCGGGCTCACAGGGGCTCGCCATACAGAGCGATGTAGCACTGGCGAATGCCTTGGGCCAGATATTGCCGCACCCGGGGCACGGAAACCCCAAGACGCTGGGCGATTTCGGCGTGGCCCAAGCCATCGAGGCGGTTATAGAGGAAGGCCGCGCGGGCCTTGCTCGAAAGTTTGCCCAGCAGGCGGTCGATGGCCTTGAGGTCTTCGAGGATCAGTTGCTGTTCTTCCGGGGACGGGTGCTCGCTTTCCGGGATCAGCATCAGCTCGGTGAGGTAAGCCTGTTCCAGTGCCGCGCGGCGGAAGTAGTCGAACAGCAGACCCTTGGCAATGGCCACCAGAAACGCCCGCGGCTCGCGGGGTTCACGCAGTTCTTCACGGCCCAGCAGGCGCATGAAGGTGTCCTGGCTCAGGTCTTCGGCACGGCTGGGGCAGGCTACATTGCGTCGCAGCCACGCCAACAGCCAGCTGCGATGGTCGCGGTATAACGCGCCAACAAGCTCACTGTGGGGACTTTGGATGGACGACAAGGCGACACCGATCGGAAAGTTTAAACTAACGAGAATTATTCGCGATTGTGGCAGAGGCGTCGTACGGGTGCAATTGGCGTTGGTCGGGCGGCGGCGTAATGATATCTATCATGATGATGCAGCTTAGTGTGGCGAGGGAGCTTGCTCCCGCTCGGCTGCGCAGCAGTCGTAATCCAGGCAGTGCATTTATTCAGTTGGAAATGGGTTGGCCGATTTTGGCGGCGCTTCGCACCCCGGCGGGAGCAAGCTCCCTCGCCACCATTAGAATGAGGGCGCTTGCTTGCGGCGTTTCCATTGGCCCAGGCGTTGTAGTAACGCGTGCGGGCTGTTGATCTGCTGCTGCCGTGCGCGGCTGAACAAAATCAACATCAATTCCGCCGTCGCCAACGCATCCGCACTGGCGTGATGGCGCTCGCCCACTTGCAGCTTGAAATGCGTGATCCAGTCATCCAGCCCCGCTTCGCGGATGTTGGCATCAGGGCACAGCAGAGGGGCGATGTCGGCCACGTCCAGAAAGGGGTGGTTCAAGCGATAGCCCAGGCTGTCCTTGAGCGCCCGGCACAGCATGTGTTGGTCGAAGGGCGCATGAAACGCCAGCAGCGGGCTGTCGCCGACAAACTCCATGAAGTCCATCAACGCTTCTGCCGGGTTACTGCCCGCCGCGATGGCGCTGGGGCCCAGGCCGTGGATCAGCACACTGGGGCTGAGCTTGGTCTCGGCCCGGTGCAGGGTGCGTTCGAACAGCTGGGAAAAGTCCACCGCGCCGTCTTCGATCACCACCGCGCCGATGGAAAGCACTTGGTCACGATTGAGGTTCAGGCCGCTGGTTTCCAGGTCTACCACTACCCAGCGCTGGTCTCGCAGCGAACCGTCACCCAGCTCCCGAGGTTTGGGCAATTGCTCAACCCGCCGCTGTTGCGCTGCGTCCAGGCCAGGTTTGGGGTTGCGCAGCCAGCCAAACAAGCTCACAGCTGATACCGCAAGGTCAGGCTGCTTTGCAGGCGTTGGGCCTGGCGCAGGGATTCACGCAGGATGCGCCGGTCCAGGTGGTTGAGGCTGTCGGGGTCGACGCGGTTGGAATAGGGCAGGTTCTCGCGGGTTTGCAGTTGGTGCTGCTGCATGCGGGTTTGTTGAATGAAGTGGTAGGCCTCTTCATAGGCCGCACCGTCGAGGCGATCGATGACTTCCTTGGCCACCAGTTGGCGCAAGCGCTCCAGGGTGTTGATGGCGCTGATGCCGTTGGCCAATGCCAGCAGGCGAGCACCGTCGACAAAGGGCGTGAGGCCTTGCACCTTGAGGTCGAGTGTCGCCTTGTCGTTGCCTTTGCGCGTCAGCACGAAATCCCGGAAACGCCCTACCGGTGGGCGCTGGCGCAATGCGTTCTCCGCCAGCATGCGTTGGAACAAACGATTGTCCGCCACCTGGTCGAGAATGCCCTGACGCAATTGCTCGCACCCTTGCTCATCCCCCCAAACCACCCGCAAATCAAAATAGATGCTCGAACCCAGCAGGTTCTCTGGCGTTGCCTCGCGAATAAACCCGGCAAAACGCCGCGCCCATTCGGCTCGGGACAGGCACAGCTCAGGGTTGCCGGCCATGATATTGCCCTTGCACAGGGTGAAGCCGCACAGCGCCAGGCTCTGGTTGATCTGCTGTGCCAGGGGCAGCAGGCGGCCACGAATCTCGGCGGCTTCGGCGGCGTCCCTGGCTTCGAACAGAATGCCGTTGTCCTGGTCGGTATACAGCGTTTGCTCGCGGCGGCCTTCGCTGCCGAAACACAGCCAGCTGAACGGCACGCCGGGGTCGCCTTTTTCGGCCAGGGTCAGCTCGATGACGCGACACACCGTGTGGTCGTTGAGCAAGGTGATGATGTGGGTAATCTGGGTGGACGAAGCACCGTGGGCGAGCATGCGCTCCACCAACTGGCCGATTTCGCCACGGATCGCCACCAGGTTTTCGACCCTGGGCGCATTGCGAATGGTGCGCGCCAGGTGCACCAGGTCCACCCGTTGCAGGGAAAACAGATCACGTTCGGAGACTACGCCGCACAGACGCTGATCCTTGACCAGGCACACGTGGGCAATATGCCGTTCGGTCATCGCGATCGCCGCGTCGAAGGCGCTGTGGTCCGGGGTGAGAAAGAACGGCGCCTGGGTCATATGGCGCTCGATGCCCTGGCTGAAATCGCTGGTGCCGTCGGCCACCACCTGGCGCAGGTCCCGCAGGGTGAAAATCCCCAAGGGCGCCTTGTGTTCATCCACGATCACAATGCTGCCCACTTGCTGCTCGTGCATTTGCGTGACCGCTTCACGCAGCGGCGTCAGTGGGCTGCAGGTCACCGGGTGACGCATGGCCAATTCGCCCAGGCGGGTGTTCAGCGAGTACTGCGTGCCGAGGGTTTCCACGGCCTTTTGCTGGACTTGCTGGTTGACCTGGTCCAGCAGGCTGCTCACCCCGCGCAAGGCGAAGTCGCGGAAGGCGCTGGAAAGGGCGAACAGCTTGATAAAAGCCGGCTTGTTCAGTTGCAGGCAGAAGGTGTCTTCGGCGGCTTTGTGCTCGGTGCGGGTCGCCCGCTCCCCCAGCAGTGCCGCCAGCGGAAAACATTCACCGGTGGTGATTTCAAAGGTGGTTTCGGCCGAGTCGGGGCGCTCGCCGACCACGCGCCCTTGCTTGACGATATAGAAGTGTTCCACCGGCCCGCCCGAGGGCTTGAGGATGCTCTCGCCGGGGGCGTAAAAGCGCAATTGGCACTGTTCTACCAGAAACCCCAAGTGGGTGTTTTCCATCTGGTTGAACGGCGGGAAGCGTTGCAGGAATTGCAGGGTGCCGTGGATGTTCTGCAACACGGCGGTTTTCCCCGCTTGTGTGAAAGCATCAGCTTTACTCATACCTATGACCGCAGTTTTTTTGTCGTTATCGTCCCTCATGGTCGACTCCTGCGCTGCGGGTGCCCATTGGACGTAAGTCTAGGTAGCGATTCGCCCTCACTGACTAGGGAAAAACCTTACATGAATATCGTCCAAACCCCGTAGAACGCCCACTAGGCAAACTTTCCGACGAAGTGCACATTGTTCGCCCTTCCGGCGATGTCTGACCTCTGTGCTGGGAGATTGTTTAGAACTGCCGAGAAACGTATGTCCGACCACGATATTTTGAGTGACGCCGAGCGCGAGGCCCTGAGCGCGGTTATGCAGGAGCCTGATTTACCGCCACAGCGGGTTTTGATCGTGGATGACGACAAGGACGCGCGGGAACTGTTGGCAGAAATTCTTGGCTTGGACGGCATTCGTTGCATGACCGCCGACAGCGGCGAGGCGGCATGGGACTTGTTGAGCTCCAGCAGCTCCATTGGCTTGCTGATCACTGACCTGCGCATGGCGCCGAGCAATGGGCTGCAATTGATTCGCCAGGTGCGCGAATCCACCCGGGCGGCGTTGCCGATCATCATCATGTCGGGGGACGCTGAAGCGCCGGATGTGATCGATGCGATGCATTTGAGCGTGGTGGATTTTTTGCTCAAACCCATTGATAGCGTGAAGCTGGCGAAGATGGTGAAGCGGGAATTGGGGATGGCGCAGTAACGGATCCTCCCGTAGCAGCTGTCGAGCGCCAGCGAGGCTGCGTCGGTCGCACTGCCGATGATGATCCAGGCACTGAACCGAGTCGCGCCCGACGCAGCCTCGCCAAGGCTCGACAGCTGCTACGAAATGCCAAAAAAAAGCCCTGACCATTTATTGATCAGGGCTTTTTCGTTTCCAGCGATTAGTTACAAGCCATTCTTGGCCTTGAACTCCCGACGCCGACGGTGCAACACCGGCTCGGTGTAACCGTTCGGCTGCTTGGTCCCTTCAATCACCAACTCCACCGCTGCCTGGAACGCGATGTTGCTATCGAAATCCGGAGCCAGTGGGCGGTACAGCGCATCCCCGGCGTTCTGACGGTCCACCACCGGCGCCATGCGCTTGAGGCTTTCCATCACCTGGGCTTCATTGACGATGCCATGGCGTAGCCAGTTGGCGATGTGCTGGCTGGAGATACGCAGGGTGGCGCGGTCTTCCATCAGGCCGACGTCGTTGATGTCCGGCACTTTCGAGCAACCTACACCCTGGTCGATCCAGCGCACCACGTAACCGAGGATGCCCTGGGCGTTGTTGTCCAGTTCGTTGCGGATTTCTTCGTCGGACCAATCGGTATTCTGGGCCAGAGGAATGGTCAGGATATCGTCGACCGACGCGCGTTCGCGCTTGGCCAGCTCAGCCTGGCGAGCGAATACGTCAACCTTGTGATAGTGCAGCGCGTGCAACGCAGCCGCCGTTGGCGAAGGAACCCACGCCGTGTTGGCGCCGGCCAGCGGGTGAGCAATCTTCTGCTCAAGCATGGCGGCCATCAGGTCGGGCATGGCCCACATGCCTTTACCGATTTGTGCGCGGCCTTGCAGGCCGGTGCTCAAGCCGATATCGACGTTCCAGTTTTCGTAGGCTCCGATCCATTTCTCAGCCTTCATGGCGGCTTTGCGCACCATCGCGCCAGCCTCCATGGAGGTGTGGATTTCGTCGCCGGTACGGTCGAGGAAGCCGGTGTTGATAAACACCACGCGCTCGCTGGCCGCCTTGATGCAGGCCTTGAGGTTGACCGTGGTGCGGCGCTCCTCGTCCATGATCCCGACTTTGAGGGTGTTGCGTGGCAGCTTCAGCACGACTTCGATGCGGCCGAACAGCTCGTTGGTGAACGCAGCTTCTTCCGGGCCGTGCATCTTCGGCTTAACGATGTACACCGAACCGGTGCGGCTGTTCTTGCGGCTGGTGTTGCCGTTGAGGCTGTGGATCGCCGCCAGGCTGGTGAGCAGGCCGTCGAGAATGCCTTCCGGCACTTCGTTGCCGTCTTTGTCGAGGATCGCGTCGATGGTCATCAAGTGGCCAACGTTGCGCACGAACAGCAGCGAACGACCGTGCAGGGTCACTTCCTTGCCGTCGGCACCGGTGTAAACGCGGTCGGCGTTCATGGTGCGGGTAAAGGTCTTGCCACCCTTGGCGACTTCTTCCGACAAGTCGCCCTTCATCAGGCCGAGCCAGTTGCGGTAGATCACCACTTTGTCATCGGCATCGACGGCGGCGACGGAGTCTTCGCAGTCCATGATGGTGGTCAGGGCGGCTTCCATCAGCACGTCCTTCACGCCGGCGGCGTCGGTCTGGCCGACCGGGGTGCTGGCGTCGATCTGGATTTCGAAGTGCAGGCCGTTGTGTTTGAGCAGGATGGCAGTCGGCTTGGCAGCGTCGCCCTGGTAGCCGATCAGTTGCGCATCGCTGCGCAGGCCGCTGTTGCTGCCGCCCTTGAGGCTGACCACCAGCTTGCCGTCGACGATCTTGTAGCCAGTGGAGTCCACGTGGCTGCCGGCAGCCAATGGCGCGGCTTCGTCGAGGAAGGCGCGGGCGAAGGCGATGACTTTGTCGCCACGCACCTTGTTGTAGCCTTTGCCCTTCTCGGCGCCGTCGGCTTCGCTGATAGCGTCGGTGCCATACAGTGCGTCATACAGGGAGCCCCAGCGCGCATTCGAGGCGTTGAGGGCGAAACGGGCGTTCATCACCGGCACTACCAGCTGCGGGCCGGCCATGTGGGCAATTTCTTCATCGACGTTTTGGGTCGAGGCCTGGAAATCCGCGGCTTCTGGCAGCAGGTATCCGATATCTTGAAGGAAGGCTTTGTAGGCCACGGCGTCGTGTGCCTGGCCGGCGTGTGCCTGGTGCCAGGTGTCGATCCGCACTTGAAAATCGTCGCGTTTGGCGAGTAGGGCTTTGTTCTTGGGCGCCAGGTCGTGGATGACCTTGTCGGCACCGGCCCAGAACTGGTCGGCGGTAATGCCGGTACCAGGAATGGCTTCGTTGTTCACGAAGTCGAACAGGACTTTGGCGACCTGCAGGCCACCGACTTGAACGTGTTCAGTCATTGCTTGCCTCACTCTGCGGAGCTTATGCGCTTTTCAGCTTTTCAATTTACCAATGAAGCCTCTGGCCATGTAAACCGTGAGCACGCTGCACCAGTACATGCCGTTGAAGGCGGCTGGGCGGGCTGCGTCGCGGTGCGTGGTTGCCTTGGCAGACATCGACCTAACGTTATGTAGTGCGCGATTGGGCATACTACATGATGAGTTGCGGTTGTGAAAATTAGACTAAATACGTCGTTTAGCGACCCACTTTGGTCGTACGGTCACAGTGGGGTACAGGATGTTCTCAAAAAACTATTGGATTGTTCCAGATAAATATAAAAATGGTACACGATTTGTTTTCGCGAGCGCCTGCGTCCACCTTGTAGGAGCGAGCTTGCTCGCGAAGATCGTTAACGATAACGCGGGATGCCTGACACCCAACGGTGCTCTCACGTTCTTCGCGAGCAAGCTCGCTCCTACAGAATCATAAGAAGAGGACGACACCATGGACCATCTCGTACTGACTGTCATCGCCCCGGACAAACCCGGCGTGGTCGAACGCATCGCCCAATGCATCGCGTCCCATGGCGGCAACTGGCTGGAAAGCCGAATGGCGCATATGGCCGGGCAGTTCGCCGGGATCTTGCGGGTGAGCGTGCCGGCGGAAAATCGTCTGGATTTGATTGGGGCGCTGGAAGACTTGTCCACCCATGGCATTCGCGTGTTGCAGGGCGAAAGCAGTTCGGTAGCCGCCAGTGAGTCGCAACCGATCGCGATGGCGCTGGTGGGCAATGACCGGCCGGGGATTGTTCGCGACATCACCGCGTTGCTCAGCAAGCAGGGTGTCAACCTGGAGCGCCTGATCACCGACGTGCGCCCGGCACCCATGAGCAGTGACCCGCTGTTCCACGCCGAAGCCCTGTTGGCGGTGCCTTTGACACTGCCGTTGGAGACCTTGCAGGCGGCATTGGAAACCCTGGCAGACGACCTGATGGTGGAACTGGAGCTGCGCAGCGAGGAATAGTTGCCCACAAGGTTATGCATGGAAATCTTGCATGGGCCTGTGGATAACCTGTAGAGACCCGCGCCCAGCCCAAGCGGGCCGTGGCTCTGCGCGAGTTGAGTAAAAAACGAGCAGTTTCAAGGGCTTGTGCACAAACGCCGGGGATCAGGCTGTGGATAACCTTGGGGTGAATGCCTGCAAGCCACGCCGGCTGTGGCTTGCAGGATGCTGTACGTTATTTGATCAGTTTTTCCGCACGGTCAACCAGGCGTCGAGGCTGTAAACCACCAGGCCGGCCCAGATAAAGCAGAAGGCGATCAACGTGGCCGGGGCCAGTTGTTCATTGAACAGCAGCACCGCCTCCAGCAGCACCAGGGTCGGCGCCACGTATTGCAGGAAGCCCAGGGCGGTGTAGGGCAAATGCCGCGCGGCGGCGTTGAAACACACCAGCGGGATCAGTGTCACCGGGCCAGCGGCGACCAGCCACCACGCTTCTGAGGTGCCCCAGAATTCCATCTGTGCACTGTGGGCAGACGGGTTGAACAGCAGCCACGCGATGGCAATCGGCACCAGCATCCAGGTTTCCACCACCAGCCCGGGCAATGCCTTGACCGGCGCCTGCTTGCGGATCAAGCCGTAGAAACCAAAGGTGGCTGCCAGCACCAGGGACACCCATGGCAAGCTGCCTACCTGCCACACCTGTTGCGCCACACCCACAGCAGCCAACCCCACGGCGACCCATTGCAGGCGACGCAGGCGCTCGCCCAGGATCACCATGCCCAGCAGCACATTCACCAGCGGGTTGATGTAGTAACCCAAGCTGGCCTCGAGCATGCGGCCACTGTTCACCGACCACACATAAGTCAGCCAGTTGGCTGCGATCAAGGTGCCGCTCAGGGCCAGGATCGCCAGGCGCTTGGGATTGTCCCGCAGTTCTCGGAGCCAGCCCGGGTGTTTCCAGACCATCAGCAGCAAACTGCCGAACAACGCCGACCACAGCACGCGGTTGACGATGATTTCTGCGGCGGGAACGCTGGCGATGGCTTTGAAGTAGATCGGGAACAGGCCCCAGATGACGTAGGCACTCAGGCCCAATATGTATCCGCGACGGGGGTTGGCGGCTTGCATGCAGAATCCTTGCTTAGGCAGCTAACAAAGCCGCGATTGTAAGGATATTTGTCAGGGGATGTGTGTTGAAAGTGTAGGGCCCAAGGTCAGGGCCCAGACGGTAGGGATCAGAACAGCTTCAACGGTTCTTCGTTGAGCGCCGACAACTGCTCGCGCAATGCCAGCACCTGGTCGCCCCAGTAACGTTCGCTGCCGAACCACGGGAAGCTGTGGGGGAACGCCGGGTCGTCCCAGCGCCGTGCGAGCCAGGCGCTGTAGTGCATCAGGCGCAGGGCGCGCAGCGGTTCGATCAGGGCCAGTTCGCGCGGGTCGAAGTCGTGGAATTCCTGGTAGCCGTCCATCAATTCCGACAGCTGCCCCAGGCATTCCTGACGGTCACCGGCGAGCATCATCCACAGGTCCTGAACGGCAGGGCCCATGCGGCAGTCATCAAGGTCGACGATGTGGAACATCTCGTCGCGGCACATCATGTTGCCGGGGTGGCAATCGCCGTGCATGCGGATGTTCTTGTGGGGCGTGGCCTTGTAGACCTCTTCCACACGCTTGAGCAGGTCGCGGGCCACGGACTCGTAGGCTGGCAGCAGGCTGCGAGGAATGAAGTTGCCTTCCAGCAGGGTGTTCAGGGAGTCGTGACCGAAATTCTTCACGCCCAGGGCTTCGCGGTGTTCGAAGGGGCGGGTGGAACCGACCGCGTGCAGGCGCCCGAGCAGTTGGCCGAGGCGATACAGCTGGTCGAGGTTGCCCGGCTCTGGCGCGCGGCCACCCCGGCGCGGGAACAGGGTGAAGCGGAAACCGGCGTGTTCGAACAGGCTTTCACCGTTGTGAATCATCGGCGCCACCACCGGCACGTCGCACTCGGCCAGTTCGAAGGTGAAACTGTGTTCTTCGAGGATCGCCTCGTTGGTCCAGCGTTGTGGCCGGTAGAACTTGGCGATCAAGGGCTCAGAGTCTTCGATGCCGACCTGGTACACACGGTTTTCGTAGCTGTTGAGCGCGAGGATGCGGGCGTCGCTGAGGAAACCGATGCTTTCGACAGCGTCGAGCACCAGGTCAGGGGTCAGTGTTTCAAACGGGTGTGCCATGCGAACTCCTGCGCGCAGCAGGGCGCCGCGTCCGGCCGGGTATGGTAACGCACCCAGGGTTGGATAGGTGGTGACTGTTCTGATGCCTTCGCGAGCAAGCCCGCTCCCACATTTGACCGCATTCCAAAGCCAGGACTCGGTTTAATGTGGGAGCGGCGGTGCGACGATTCGACTTGCTCGCGAAGAGGCCTTATCAGGCGCCCACGATCCCGCCATCATCCCGACGAATCGCCATCACCGACGACCGTGGCTTGCCATTTGGCAGGTGCTCCGGCCAGGTCGAACCACCGGTTTCCCCCGGATGCTGAATCCCCACAAACAGGGTTTTCTGGTCCGGCGAGAAGCTGATCCCGGTCACTTCACACGCCACCGGCCCCACCATGAACCGGCGAATCTCACCGGTCGACGGGTCGGCACACAGCATCTGGTTGTTACCCATCCCGGCAAAGTCGCCGCCGTTGCTGTAGTCGCCATCGGTCAGGATCCACAACCGCCCGGCCTTGTCGAAACCCAGCCCATCCGGGCTGTTGAACATGTTCTGCGGGTTGATGTTGGACGAGCCGCCCTTGGGCGTTCCGGCATGCACCGCCGGGTTACCGGCCACCACAAACAAATCCCAGCTGAAATCCGGCGCGCCATGGTCATTGGCGTTGGCCTTCCAGCGCAGGATCTGCCCGTAGACGTTTTTCTCCCGCGGGTTCGGGCCGCCGACGGGCTGGCCGTCTTCGCCGCGCTTGGCGTTGTTGGTCAGGGTGCAATACACCTGGCCGTCGGTGGGGCTGACCACGATCCATTCCGGGCGGTCCATGCGGGTGGCTTTCACCACGCTGGCGGCCAGGCGTGCGTGGATCAGCACTTCGGCCTGGCTGGCGAAACCGCTGTTGGCGTCGATGCCGTTCTTGCCGTAGGTCAGTTCGACCCATTGGCCCTGGCCCTTGGGATGGTCGGCATTGCCGTCGCCCGCGTCGAAGATCGCCACGTACAAGGTGCCGTGGTCCAGCAGGTCCTTGTTGGCCTTGGGGTCCTTGTGATTGATCTTGTCGCGGCTGATGAACTTGTAGATGAACTCGCCGCGTTCGTCGTCGCCCATGTACACCACGGCGCGGCCGTCGCGGGTTTCCGCCAGCGCAGCGTTTTCGTGCTTGAAACGGCCCAGGGCGGTGCGTTTGACCGGCGTGGATTGCGGGTCGAACGGGTCGATTTCCACCACCCAGCCATGGCGGTTGAGTTCGTTGGGGTTCTTGGCCATGTCGAAGCGCGGGTCGTGGGGGTGCCAGTTGATGTCTTTGCTCGCGGCCACCACGCCATAGCGTTTCTGCCCGGCGTCGAAGGTCTGTTGCGGGTTGCTGCTGCCGAAGCAATCGGTGAAGTTTTCTTCGCAGGTCAGGTAGGTGCCCCATGGGGTCTTGCCGTTGGCGCAGTTCTGGAAGGTGCCGAGGACTTTCTTGCCGGTTTTGTCGGCGCTGGTTTTCAGCCAGGCATGGCCCGCGGCGGGGCCACCGAAGCGGATTGGCGAGTTGCCGTGGATGCGCCGGTTGTAGCGCGAGTCCTGGACGAACTGCCAGGTGTCGCCTTTGCGCCGCACTTCGATCACCGACACCCCTTCGCTGGCCAGCGCCTTGCGCACGTCTTCCGCCGATTGCGGCGCGCCGCCGTGGGCGTAGAGGTAGCGGTAGTTGGTGTATTCGTTGTTGATCGCCATCAGCGCGCGGTTGTCGTCACCGGGGAAAGCAAACAGGCTCATGCCGTCGTTGTTGTCGCCGAACTGTTGTTCCTGGGCCTTGGCGGTGCCGTTGCCGCTGGGGTCGAAGGCCGGCGCGTTTTTGTGCAGTGGCTGGCCCCAACTGATCAGTACCGAGGCGCTGTAGCCGGGCGGCAGGGTGATGGTGTCGCTGGTGGCTGCGGCGATGCTGGTGAAACCCAGCAATGGGCTGTTCGACGCGGCGTTGACCGCCAGGGCGCTGCGGGTCAGCAGGTTGCCGCCGAGGAACATCGCGGCACCGCACAGGGCGCCGGCGCCGATAAAACGCCGGCGGGTGAGGCCGACCATCTGTTCCAGGTCGGTGGCTTGGTTTTCTTCTAATAGGCTCATTTCAGGCTCCCTGCGGGTTTTTGCAGACACCTTAGGGAGCGGTCGTGACGAAATTGTTGCAGTTTGAAGCGTTACACCGGGGTGCCCAGCAGCACGTTGCTGGGGGAGAACTGCACCTTCACCTGCATGCCTTCGGTGGCATTGATCTGCGCAAGTGCATCGGGCCGGGCCAGGGCACATAAAACCTGGCCATTGGGCAGAGTGATACGGACCTCGCTGGGGCCGTCTTCGGCGTCGAGAATCGCCTCGATTTTTCCTTCCAGGCAATTGTGTCCAGGTGTTGCTGGTTGCGAGACGGCCAGCACTTCCAGCCAGCCAGCCTTGATCAGGGCCACCACCTCGGTGCCGGTCTCCAGTTCCAGATGCAAGGTGCTGTCGTGGGTGATCTGTGCATCCAGGCTGAGCCCGCCGGCCAGTTCCAGGCGAATCAGGTCGTTGCGGCCATGGCTGTCGATAGCCATGACCTTGCCGTGCAACTGGTTGCGCGCGCTGGTGCGCAGCATCAGGCGGCCCAGCAGGTTGAAGTCGCTGGCGTCTTCGGCGGAATCCAGCACCTGGGCTTGCAACACTTGCAGGCGTTGGTAGAGGCGCAACACCCGTTCGCCTTCTGCCGTCAGCTTGGCGCCGCCACCTCCTTTGCCGCCGACACTGCGTTCCACCAGGGGCTTTTGCGCCAGGTTGTTCAGCTCATCGATGGCGTCCCACGCTGCCTTGTAACTCAGGCCGGCACTTTTCGCTGCGCGAGTGATGGAGCCTTGTTCGGCAATGTGTTGCAGCAGCGCTATGCGCTGGGGGCGGCGGACGATGTGTTGGCTCAAGAGGGTTGGCAGGGACATGGGGACACGCTTCGATGGAATGCGCAGACGTTGCGGGCAGGGCGTCTGAGAGTCAAGTCATGTACCCGGCTTGGGCGTGCGGGCCAGGCAATACACATCGACCTGTCGGGCGCCGGCGTCCATCAATAGGAGGGCCAGGCTGTTGGCGGTGGCGCCGGTAGTCAGTACGTCATCGATCAGCGCCAGGTGCCGGCCTTTGATTTGCGCACCGACCGCCAAGGCAAAGGCCTGGAGCAGGTTGCGCTGGCGGGTCTTGGCGTCCAGGTCCTGTTGCGCCAGCGTTTCATGAGGCCGTAACAGCAGATGCTCATCGTGGGGGATATTCAGGTCCTTGCTCAGCCAGCGCGCGAGCATGGCTGACTGGTTGTAACCCCGTTCCCGCAGGCGTTTGCGAGCCAAGGGCACGGGTAGCAGGCAGTCGGGGCGCGTCAGTTCGGCATCGTCATAACGGTGTTGCAGAAACTGCCCCAGCAGGTGCGCGAGCAAATGGCCCAGCGGCCATCGGGCCTGATGCTTGAAGCGGCTGATCAGGCTGTCGATGGGAAAGCTGTAGGTCCAGGGGGCAATCACTTGTTTGAACGCCGGTGGTCGCTTCAGGCATTGCCCGCACACCAGGCCCGCCATGGGCAACGGCAGCGCGCACACCCCGCAATGATCCATCAACCAGGGCAGCTCGGTTTCGCAGGCGTTGCAGATGGGGTGGGCGGTTTCGCTGCTTTCATCACAGACTAAACAGGGTTGGTTGTTTTTTAGCCAGATGTAAACCTCGTGTTTCTTCTCAAGTTGACAGTGCATGAATCTTCCTTAAATATGCCGAGCATCCGTGTCGTGCCTGTGGGTATTACTTCCCGCAGGGCTTGCCAAAGCATAATCAAGGAATCGCCCATGAGCGCCAGCATCACTGCCAACCTGCGTCACGATTGGTCTTTAGCCGAAGTCAAAGCGCTGTTTGTGCAGCCTTTCAACGACCTGTTGTTCCAGGCGCAGACCGTGCACCGCGCGCATTTCGACGCCAACCGCGTCCAGGTTTCCACGCTGCTGTCGATCAAGACCGGCGCCTGCCCGGAAGATTGCAAATATTGTCCGCAGTCGGGCCACTACAACACGGGCCTGGAAAAAGAAAAGCTGATGGAAGTGCAGAAGGTCCTCGAAGAGGCCGCACGCGCCAAGGCCATCGGCTCGACCCGCTTCTGCATGGGCGCCGCCTGGAAACATCCATCGGCCAAAGACATGCCCTACGTGCTGGAGATGGTCAAAGGCGTGAAAGCCATGGGTCTGGAAACCTGCATGACCCTCGGTCGCCTCGACCAGGACCAGACCGAAGCCCTGGCCCAGGCCGGCCTCGATTACTACAACCACAACCTCGACACGTCGCCGGAGTTCTACGGTTCGATCATCACCACCCGCACCTACGGTGAGCGTCTGCAAACCCTGGCGTATGTGCGTGATTCGGGGATGAAGATCTGCTCCGGTGGCATCCTCGGCATGGGCGAGTCCCTGGACGACCGCGCCAACCTGCTGATCCAGCTGGCCAACCTGCCGGAGCATCCGGAATCGGTGCCGATCAACATGCTGGTGAAAGTCGCCGGTACGCCGCTGGAAAACGCCGAAGACATCGACCCGTTCGACTTCATCCGCATGCTGGCGGTGGCGCGCATCCTGATGCCGCAGTCCCATGTGCGGCTGTCGGCCGGGCGTGAGGCCATGAACGAGCAGATGCAGGCCCTGGCGTTTTTTGCCGGCGCCAACTCGATTTTCTACGGCGACAAACTGCTGACCACCGCCAACCCGCAGGCGGACAAGGACATGCAACTGTTCTCGCGCCTGGGCATCCTGCCGGAAGCCCGCGAAGAGCATGCCGATGAAGTGCACCAGGCGGCGATCGAGCAGGCGCTGGTGGAGCAGAAGAGCAGCGAGCAGTTCTATAACGCGGCTGTTTAAGCCATTTCTCCTGCCGAAGTGCGATCCAGTGTGGGAGCTGGCTTGCCTGCGATAGCGGTCTGTCAGACACATTGATGTTGAATGTGTCGCCGCAATCGCAGGCAAGCCAGCTCCCACAGGGTTGACCGCGTTCACCCTGATCTACCGAGGTCTCATGTCTTTCGATCTCGCCGCGCGTCTTGCGGCTCGTCGTGCCGAACACCTGTATCGCCAACGTCCACTGCTGCAGAGCCCGCAAGGCCCTGAAGTGGTGGTCGATGGCCAACCGTTGCTGGCGTTCTGCAACAACGATTACCTGGGCCTGGCCAATCACCCGCAAGTGATTGAAGCCTGGCGCGCGGGCGCGGCGCGTTGGGGTGTCGGTGGCGGTGCTTCGCATCTGGTGATTGGCCACAGCACGCCGCACCATGAACTGGAAGAAGCCCTGGCCGACCTGACCGGTCGCCCGCGAGCGCTGTTGTTCACCACCGGTTACATGGCCAACCTCGGCGCCGTCACGGCGCTGGTGGGGCAGGGCGATACGGTGCTGGAAGACCGTCTTAACCATGCCTCGTTGCTGGATGCCGGTTTGCTCTCCGGTGCACGCTTCAATCGTTACCTGCACAACGATGCTGAAAGCCTGGCCAAGCGCCTGGAAAAAGCCACCGGCAATACGCTGGTGGTCACCGACGGCGTGTTCAGCATGGACGGCGACCTGGCTGACCTGCCGGCACTGGCCCGTGAAGCCCGAGCCAAGGGCGCATGGCTAATGGTGGATGACGCCCATGGCTTCGGGCCTTTGGGCGCCAACGGTGGTGGGATCGTCGAGCATTTCGGTTTGAGCCAGGAAGACGTTCCGGTGTTGGTGGGCACTCTGGGCAAAGCCTTCGGTACTGCCGGCGCGTTTGTCGCGGGCAGCGAAGAGCTGATCGAAAGCCTGATCCAGTTCGCCCGCCCGTATATCTACACCACCAGCCAACCGCCGGCATTGGCCTGCGCCACGCTGAAAAGCCTGGAATTGCTGCGCACCGAGCATTGGCGCCGTGAGCATCTCAATGGGCTGATCCGCCAGTTCCGCCAGGGCGCCGAGCAGATTGGCCTGGAGCTGATGGACAGTTTCACGCCGATCCAGCCGATCATGATTGGCGACAGTGCCCGCGCGGTGCGTTTGTCGCAGATGCTGCGCGAGCGCGGGCTGATGGTGACCGCGATCCGGCCACCGACCGTGCCTGCCGGTAGCGCTCGCCTGCGGGTGACCCTGACGGCGGCCCACAGCAACGCCCAGGTGCAGCTATTGTTAAGCGCATTGGAAGAGTGTTTCCGCTTGTTAGGCCAGGAGCCCGACCATGCGTGATCGACTGATATTGCTGCCTGGCTGGGGCCTCGGCGTTTCGCCGCTGGAACCGTTGGCGGCGGCGTTGCAGGGGCTGGATGAACACTTGCAGGTGCAGATCGAACCGTTGCCGGACGTGGAGTCGGACGATCTTCAAGAGTGGCTCGATGAGCTGGATTCGACCTTGCCCCAAGACGTCTGGCTGGGTGGTTGGTCCCTCGGCGGCATGCTTGCTGCCGAGTTGGCCGCCCGGCGCGGTGATCATTGTTGCGGTTTGCTCACCTTTGCCAGCAACGCAAGCTTCGTGGCCTGGTCCCGCTGGGACCATGGCATGCACGAAGAGGATTTTATTGCGTTTCTTGACGGTTGCCGCCTTGATCCGGTTGCGACGTTAAAACGCTTCAGTCTGCTTTGCGCCCGGGGTTCCAGCGATCCCCGATCACTTGCTCGGCTATTGCTGGCGGGTGCCCCTAAAACCTCCGCGCAGACCTTGCTCAGTGGTCTGGAGCTGTTGGGCCGATTGGACACCCGTCAGGCGTTGGTCGACTTTCAAGGGCCGCAGTTGCATCTGTTTGCCGGGCTGGACGGGCTGGTTCCGGCTGAAGTGGCCAGTGAGTTGTTCGCCTTGTTGCCTGACGTTGAAATCGGCCTGATTGAACAGGCCGGTCACGCTTTTCTACTGGAGGACCCCCACGGTGTGGCGGGGGCCATCCAGGCTTTTTTGCATGAGTGCGGTGATGACTGATTTGTCCCATGTGTTGCCCGGCGGCTTGCCAGACAAGCGCCAGGTAGCGGCCTCCTTTTCCCGCGCAGCCGCCAGTTACGACAGCGTTGCCGAGTTGCAGCGTGCGGTGGGCAGCGAGCTGTTGCGGCGTTTGCCCGAGGGGCTTTCTCCACAACGCTGGTTGGACCTGGGCTGCGGCACGGGTTATTTCAGTCGTGTGCTGGGCCAGTCATTTCCGGATAGCCAAGGCGTGGCCCTGACATTGCCGAAGGCATGCTCAACCACGCCCGGCCCTTGGGTGGTGCGCAACATTTTATCGCCGGGGATGCCGAGCGCTTGCCATTGCAGGATGCCAGTTGCGGGCTGATCTACTCCAGTTTGGCGGTGCAGTGGTGCTCGGATTTTGCAGCAGTGCTCAGCGAAGCGCGTCGTGTGTTGCAGCCCGGCGGTGTGCTGGCGTTTGCCAGCCTGTGCGTGGGTACGCTGGATGAGTTGCGCGAAAGTTGGCGCGCGGCGGATGGCATGGTTCACGTGAACCGCTTCCGGCCATTCAGTACTTATCAACAGCTATGCGCGGCAAGTGGCTTGCGGGTGCGTAGCCTGGAGCAGTGTCCCCACGTGTTGCATTACCCCGACGTGCGCAGCCTGACCCACGAACTGAAAGCATTGGGTGCGCACAATCTGAACCCGGGACGCCCCGGAGGCTTGACGGGCCGGGCGCGGATTGTTGCACTGGTGCAAGCCTACGAGCAGTTCCGCCAGGCTCAGGGCCTGCCGGCGACTTATCAAGTGGTGTACGCCGTCCTGGAGAAACCTCTATGAATGCCGCTTACTTCATCACCGGCACCGACACTGATGTCGGCAAGACCACCATCGCCGCCGGCCTGCTGCATGCCGCGCGGCAAGCGGGCAAAAGCACGGCGGCGGGCAAACCGGTAGCCTCGGGGTGCCAACTGACACCCAAGGGACTGCGCAATTCGGATGCCCTGGCGTTGCTGGCGGAATGTTCACTGCCCTTGACCTATGCCGAGGTCAACCCGGTGGCGTTCGAGCCGGCCATTGCGCCGCATCTGGCAGCCCGCGAAGCCGGTGTGGCACTGACGGTGCAGTCGTTGTTGAAGCCCATGCAGCATATTCTGGCCAAGCAGGCAGACTTCACCTTGATTGAAGGCGCCGGCGGTTGGCGTGTGCCCTTGGCGGATCAGGACAATCTGTCGGACCTGGCCCAGGCGCTGAAGCTGCCGGTGATCCTGGTGGTGGGGGTACGACTGGGTTGTATCAGTCACGCGTTGCTGACCGCCGAAGCCATCGCCCGGGACGGTTTGCCGCTGGCGGGTTGGGTGGCCAATATCATCGATCCGAAGACCTCTCGTCTGGAAGAAAACCTCGCGACCCTGGCTGAACGACTTCCCGCGCCATGCCTGGGGAGGGTGCCCAAGCTCAAGCATCCCAGCGCCGAAGCGGTCGCCGATTACTTGCAACTGGACCTGCTTGACTAGTTTTGCCTATCAATAAGGCATTATGCCATTAGTGTTTTTAACGGGCCTTTTGCCGGTATGTCTGCTTCAATAAGGTTTCACGATTCTCTTTCAGGCAGGTTCAAGCCATGGAAATCTCTGGTAGCAGTGCGTTTTACTCGGGACTGAGCGCCATTCAGACCGGGCAGAACCGTGTCGACCAGGCCGCCGGCAAGATCGCCAGCGCCGCCACGACCCAGCCTTCGGACGCGCAAAATGATCGTTTGCGTTCGGTAGATGCCAATCAGGCCAGCAACTCGGCAAGCAATATGGTCGAGATGGCCCAAGGCAAGTTCCAGGTAGAACTGGGCGCCAAAGTGGCCAAGGCTTCCGACGAAATGCTCGGCACGTTGATCGACACCTACGCATAACCCCCCTCTTATATCGCGCGAGCTGGCTTCTCTGTGGGAGCTGGCTTGCCTGCGATAGCGTCACCTCGATACTCCTGATACACCGCGGCGCCCGCATCGCAGGCAAGCCAGCTCCCACATTGATCTTCACCGCTCAATAATCTTTTTCCCCCTGAATCGTCATGCGGCATTTCGCTGCAGGCCTTGCCGTGCCTGACGTTGACCTGCGTCATGACAAACGGCGTTTGCACGACGCTTGACAAGGATAGGTCGTAAACGTATGTTTCAAACAACTGTTTGACCGCTACAACAATCCACGCGGTTGTTCATCCCAGATACATCAGCAGAGGTTTATCGCTATGCCTGACTACAAGGCCCCCTTGCGTGATATTCGCTTCGTTCGTGACGAACTGCTCGGCTATGAAGCGCACTATCAGAGCCTGCCGGCTTGCCAGGACGCTACCCCGGACATGGTTGACGCCATTCTCGAAGAAGGCGCCAAGTTCTGTGAGCAGGTACTGGCACCGCTGAACCGCGTGGGTGACATCGAAGGTTGCACCTGGAGCGAGTCAGGCGTTAAGACCCCTACCGGTTTCAAAGAAGCCTACA
Source organism: Pseudomonas sp. 32A (assembly GCF_052682255.1). Lineage (NCBI taxonomy): Bacteria > Pseudomonadati > Pseudomonadota > Gammaproteobacteria > Pseudomonadales > Pseudomonadaceae > Pseudomonas > Pseudomonas sp. 32A. The sequence continues at coordinate 3,487,917 of NZ_JBQYLY010000001.1, forward strand.
AACAATTCGTCGAAGGCGGCTGGCCAAGCCTGGCCCACGACGTGGCGCACGGTGGCCAAGGCCTGCCGGAGTCCCTGGGCCTGGCAGTCAGCGAAATGGTCGGCGAAGCTAACTGGTCGTGGGGCATGTACCCGGGCCTGTCGCACGGCGCGATGAACACCATCTCCGAGCACGGCACCCCCGAGCAGCAAGAGGCTTACCTGACCAAGCTGGTGTCGGGTGAGTGGACTGGCACCATGTGCCTGACCGAGCCGCACTGCGGCACCGACCTCGGTATGCTGCGCACCAAGGCCGAGCCTCAGGCCGACGGTTCCTACAAGGTTTCCGGCACCAAGATCTTCATCTCGGCCGGTGAACACGACATGGCCGACAACATCGTCCACATCGTGCTGGCCCGCCTGCCGGACGCACCGGCTGGCACCAAAGGCATTTCGCTGTTCATCGTTCCCAAGTTCGTACCGAACGCCGACGGTTCGATTGGCGAGCGCAATGCCGTGTCCTGTGGTTCCCTGGAACACAAGATGGGCATCCACGGCAACGCTACCTGCGTGATGAACTTCGACGCGGCCACCGGTTTCCTGATCGGCCCGGCGAACAAAGGCCTGAACTGCATGTTCACCTTTATGAACACCGCTCGTTTGGGTACCGCGCTGCAAGGTCTGTCCCACGCTGAAATCGGCTTCCAGGGCGGCCTGAAATACGCTCGTGACCGCCTGCAAATGCGCTCCCTGACTGGCCCGAAAGCGCCGGACAAGGCTGCCGACCCGATCATCGTGCACCCTGACGTGCGCCGCATGCTGTTGACCATGAAAGCCTTCGCCGAAGGCAACCGCGCGATGGTGTACTTCACCGCCAAGCAGGTTGACGTGGTCAAGTACGGCACCGACGACGAAGCCAAGAAACAGGCTGACGCACTGCTGGCGTTCATGACCCCGATTGCCAAGGCGTTCATGACCGAAGTCGGTTTTGAAGCCGCCAACCACGGCGTGCAAATCTACGGCGGCCACGGCTTCATCGCCGAGTGGGGCATGGAGCAGAACGTTCGCGACAGCCGCATTTCGATGCTGTACGAAGGCACCACCGGCATCCAGGCCCTCGACCTGCTGGGCCGTAAAGTGCTGATGACCCAAGGCGAAGCGCTGAAGGGCTTCACCAAGATCGTCCACAAGTTCTGCCAGGCCAACGAAGGCAACGAAGCGGTACAAGAATTCGTTGCACCGCTGGCGGCACTGAACAAAGAGTGGGGCGAGTTGACCATGAAGGTCGGCATGGCAGCCATGAAGGACCGTGAAGAAGTCGGCGCCGCTTCGGTGGATTACCTGATGTACTCCGGCTACGCCTGCCTGGCCTACTTCTGGGCCGATATGGCCCGCCTGGCCGCCGAGAAACTGGCTGCCGGCACCACCGAAGAAGGTTTCTACACCGCCAAGCTGCAGACTGCGCGCTTCTACTTCCAGCGCATCCTGCCGCGTACCCGCACCCACGTTGCAACCATGCTGTCGGGCGCCAACAACCTGATGGACATGAAAGAAGAGAACTTCGACCTGGGCTACTAAGCCTCGACGGGTTCATTTCAAAAGCCGCCGCTCCTTCGGGAGCGGCGGCTTTTTTTATCGCTCCCATGCTCCGCGTGGGCATGCAGCCTGGGATGCTCTGCGTCCCGCGCCACGCCACTCAATAAAAAACCACAGCGCAGCACTCAGGGATTGCGCCGCTCGGCCGTTAAAGTGATGGCAATGTGATACGCATCACATCGAATGTGCTTAACTGTGATCAGTGAAGGCACTGTGCCATCTTTTTAGCGGGTCGGAGCTTTACCCTTGCCACGCGTGTCTGCTTTACGTTTCAGTCATTTTTTACCTTCACTGCTGTTGCTGTTGGCGGGGCTCTCGGCTGCGTACGTGAAGGACCTCAATGTGTTCTTCACCTCACTGTTCAATGTGCTGCCGACTCTGGTGTTGCTGCTGGGCGGTTCGTACTGCGCGGTCTACCGTCGACAGCGCGAACTGTTCCTGATGCTCACGGTGTACGTGGTCTATTTCCTGCTGGACACCCAGACCGATTACTACCGCGACCACGGCAGTGTTCGGGAAGACGCGGCCGTGGTCTTCCATCTGTGCTGCCTGTTGTTGCCGCTGCTGTTCGGCATCTATGCGGTCTGGCAGGAAAAAACCCACCTGTTTCGCGACTTCGTCGCACGGTGCGCGGTGCTGTTTGCGGTCGGCAGCGTGGCGCTGGCCCTTGAGCAAAGTTTCCCCCAGGCGCTGTTGAACTGGTTGGCCGAGATTCGCTGGCCCGCCTTGCATGGCCGCTGGATGAGCCTGATCCAGTTGTCGTACCCGATGTTCCTGATTGGCTTTGTCACCCTTGCCGCGCAGTACTGGTACCAGCCAAGACCGCTGCACGCCGCACAACTGGTGGGCTTGCTGGGGTTGTTCTGGATGTTGCCGCAGACCTTCATCCTGCCGTTCACCCTCAACATCATGTGCAGCCAGGTGATGCTGATGATTGCCGCCGGTGTGGCCCACGAGGCTTATCAAATGGCCTTCCGTGACGAGCTGACCGGGCTGCCGGGCCGCCGCGCACTCAACGAACGCATGCAGCGCCTGGGGCGCAACTATGTGCTGGCCATGGGCGACGTTGATCACTTCAAGCGCTTCAACGACACCCATGGCCACGATGTAGGCGACCAGGTACTGCGCCTGGTGGCCAGCAAGCTGTCCAAGGTCAACGGCGGCGGCCGGGCTTATCGGTATGGCGGGGAAGAGTTCGCCGTGGTGTTCGCCGGCAAGACCCTGGATGAATGCCTGCCGCACCTCGAAGAAATCCGCGAAATCATCGCCAACTACGACATCAAACTGCGTAACCCCGATCGCCCCAATGATGACCAACAGGGCCGACAACGTCGCGCAGGCAGTGGTGCGTCAAGCGTTTCGGTGACCGTCAGCATCGGCGTCGCCGAGCGCCAGGCCGAGCAGCGCAGCCCTGAAGAAGTGCTCAAATCCGCCGACCAGGCGCTTTACAACGCCAAGGGCGCGGGGCGTAACTGCGTGGTCGCTTCGGGGCAGACCCGCCGGGGCGCGGTGCGCATGGACAGCGCTGCCGGTTGAGTGATGGTGGTGTATTCAGCGGCCCTACAGTGATTGTCCGGTGGGCTGTGGGGCAGTAGGTTGAAGGCATCTGCTGCCGGAGACATCGCCATGCCTGACTATAAAGCTCCCCTGCGCGACATGCGCTTTCTGATCGATCACGTTTTCGACTTCCACGGCCACTACGCGGCGCTGGGTGCGACCGATGCCAGCCCGGACATGGTCGGCGCGATCCTCGAAGAAGGCGCCAAGTTCTGTGAAAACGTCCTCTCGCCGTTGAACCGCTCCGGCGATGAAGAAGGCTGCCATTTCGACAACGGCGTGGTGACCACGCCAAAGGGCTTCAAGGAGGCCTTCGCCCAGTACGTGGAAGGCGGCTGGCACGGTTTGGCGGCAGACCCGGCCTACGGCGGGCAGGGCTTGCCAATGTCCCTCGGGCTGGTGCTCGCGGAGATGATCTCCTCCAGCAACACGTCCTGGGGCATGTACCCGGGCCTGACCCACGGTGCGATGTCGGCGATCCGTGCCCATGGCACTGAAGAACAGAAAAACACCTACCTGAGCAAACTCACCGCTGGCCAGTGGACGGGCACCATGTGCCTGACCGAAGCCCATTGCGGCACCGACCTGGGGCTGATCAAGACCCGCGCCGTGCCTCAGGCAGACGGCAGCTACGCGATCACCGGCAGCAAGATTTTCATCTCGGCCGGTGAGCACGACATGAGTGAAAATATCATCCACCTGGTGCTGGCCAAGCTGCCGGATGCGCCGGCCGGGACCAAGGGCATTTCGCTGTTTATCGTGCCTAAGTTCCACGCCGACTCGGGTGAACGCAATGCGATGGCTTGCGGCTCGATCGAACACAAGATGGGCATCAAGGCTTCGGCCACCTGTGTGCTGAACTTCGATGGCGCCCGGGGCTTCCTGATCGGTGAAGCGAACAAGGGCCTGAACTGCATGTTCACCATGATGAACCATGCGCGCCTGGGCACCGGCATGCAGGGCCTTTGCCTGGGTGAAGCGAGCTTCCAGGGCGCGATCAAGTACGCCAACGACCGCTTGCAGATGCGCTCGCTGACCGGCGCCAAGGCCCCGGAAAAAGCCGCCGACCCGATCATCGTCCACCCGGATGTGCGGCGCATGTTGCTGACCATGAAAGCCTTCAACGAGGGCAACCGGGCGTTGACCTACTTCTCCGCGCAGTTGCTCGATACCGCGCACTTGAGCGGCGACGAAAGTCAGCGCGAGGAAGCTGAAGACCTGTTGGCCTTCCTTACGCCGATCTGCAAAGCCTTCATGACCGAAACCGGGCTGGAGGTGACGAACCACGGCATGCAAGTGTTCGGCGGCCATGGCTTCATTCGTGAGTGGGGCATGGAGCAGTTGGTGCGGGATTGCCGGATTGCGCCTATTTATGAAGGGACCAATGGCATCCAGGCGCTGGATTTGCTCGGGCGCAAGGTGCTCGGCAGCCAGGGCAAGCTGCTGCGTGGTTTTACAAAGATCGTCCACAAGTTCTGCGCTGCAAACGCCGAGCATCCGCAACTCAAGGGTCATGTGGCGCAGCTCAACGAGTTGAATCAGCAATGGGGCGAGTTGACCGTCAAGGTCGGCATGGCCGCCATGAAGAACCCGGATGAAGTGGGTGCTGCAGCTCTGGATTACTTGATGTACAGCGGCTACATCATCCTCGCCTATCTGTGGCTGCGCATGGCGCTGGTGGCGCAGGAGCAGTTGGACAGCGGCAGCGGTGATGCCGATTACGCTCGAGGCAAGCTGGCGACATGCGAGTTCTACTTCAAGCGCCTGCTACCGCGCACGGCAGCCCATCGGGCGGCAGTGGAGGCGGGTAGCGAATGCCTGATGAGTCTGCCCGCGGAGCTGTTTGCGCTTTAGTGACCGTAAAATACTTGTTGGTCATGATCAGACCCTATGTGTCACAAAAGTTGTTCGGTTACACTCGGGGTCTGTAAAACTGACCCCACCCGAATAACGTTATAGTTCTCACGAGGTTTGCCATGGCTGACTACAAAGCGCCGCTGCGCGATATGCGCTTCGTCCTCAACGAAGTTTTCGAGGTCGCCAAACTCTGGGCCCAACTGCCTGCGCTGGCGGAGACCGTAGACGCCGAGACCGTTGAGGCAATCCTCGAAGAAGCCGGCAAAGTCACTTCCAAGACCGTCGCCCCGCTCAGCCGTGGCGGCGACGAAGAAGGGTGCCGCTGGGAGAATGGCGCGGTCTTCACCCCGGCCGGCTTCAAAGACGCCTACAAGACATACGCCGAAGGCGGTTGGGTCGGTGTTGGTGGCGATCCGACCTACGGTGGCATGGGCATGCCCAAAGCGGTGTCGGCCCAGGTTGAAGAGATGATCAACTCCTCGGGCCTGGCCTTCGGCCTGTACCCGATGCTGACGTCCGGCGCCTGCGTGTCGATCAATACTCACGCCAGTGAAGAACTCAAAGCCACTTACCTGCCGAATATGTACTCGGGCGTGTGGGCCGGTTCCATGTGCTTGACCGAGCCTCATGCGGGCACCGACCTGGGGATTATTCGGACCAAGGCCGAGCCTCAGGCAGACGGTTCCTACAAGGTCAGCGGCACCAAGATCTTCATCACCGGTGGCGAGCACGACCTCACCGAAAACATCATCCACCTGGTGCTGGCCAAGCTCCCGGACGCACCGGCGGGTCCCAAGGGCATCTCGCTGTTCCTGGTGCCCAAGTTCATGGTCAATGCCGACGGCAGCCTGGGCGCGCGCAACCCAGTGACCTGTGGCTCCATCGAACACAAGATGGGCATCCAGGCTTCCGCGACCTGCGTGATGAACTTCGACGAGGCCGTGGGTTACCTGGTGGGCGAGCCGAACCGTGGCCTGGCGGCGATGTTCACCATGATGAACTACGAGCGCCTGGGCGTCGGTATTCAGGGCCTGGCCTCCGGTGAGCGCTCTTATCAGAACGCTATCGAATACGCCCGCGACCGCCTGCAAAGCCGTTCGCCAACCGGTCCGAAAGCCAAGGACAAGGTTGCCGACCCGATCATCGTCCACCCGGACGTGCGGCGCATGCTGCTGACCATGAAAGCCTCGAACGAAGGTGGCCGCGCATTCTCCACCTACGTGGCAATGCAGCTGGACACCGCCAAGTTCAGCGAAGACGCCACCACCCGTAAACGTGCAGACGACCTGGTTGCCCTGTTGACCCCGGTTGCCAAGGCATTCCTGACTGACCTGGGCCTGGAAACCACCGTGCATGGCCAGCAGATTTTCGGCGGCCACGGCTACATCCGGGAATGGGGCCAGGAGCAACTGGTGCGTGATGTGCGCATCACCCAGATCTACGAAGGCACCAACGGCATTCAGGCCCTGGACCTGGTGGGACGCAAGATCGTCGGCAGCGGCGGGGCGTTCTATAAGTTGTTCGCCGACGAGATCCGCCATTTCACCGCTACCGCTGGCGCCGAACTGGCCGAGTTCACCAAACCGCTGAACGCGGCGGTGGATGATCTGGATGAGCTGACCGCCTGGCTGCTGGATCGCGCCAAGTCCAACCCGAATGAAATCGGTGCGGCGTCGGTGGAATACCTGCACGCGTTCGGCTACATGGCTTATGCCTACATGTGGGCCCTGATGGCCAAGGCGGCCTTGGGCAAAGAGGCTCAGGAAGATTTCTACGCCAGCAAACTGGGCACCGCGCGTTTCTACTTTGCCCGCTTGCTGCCGAGGATCGCGTCCCTCAGCGCCTCGGTAAAAGCCGGTAGCGAATCGCTGTTTTTGCTGGATGAAGCACTGTTCTAAGGGCTTGGAGGGCGTGTAAGCATTCTCTTACATGACGTGCTGCTATTCGTCCTCTATCGCCACATTGGATCCACGGATAATCTACTTCACATGGACGTCGCGCAGGAAGCGCAAAGCAACAACACGGACACGTAGGATTCTGCCAGGAAGGCGGAGTGAAATGGATGTCAGGGAAACAGTCTGCAAAGCCCCGCTTCGGCGGGGTTTTCTTTTGCCTGCGAAAAAGTCAGACAGGCGCGTTCATCACGTCTTCCAGCAGCGTGCGCAACAACTCCAACGTTGCTTGCTGACGCTGCACATCCCGGCACACCAATCCTACTTTCAGCGGCACCCGTGGTTCGCTCAGGGGTTTCCACAGCAACGCCTTGCTGTTGTGTTCGTCCTGGGAGCGTCCGGGCAGTACAGTCGCCAGCTTGGTGTAGGGCAGGCTGTCGAGAATCCCCACCATCGTATTCAACTCTGCCTGCACTTGCGGACGACGGCCCAGGTTGGCCAATTGACCCTGCCAGATCTGCCGTACCTGAAACTCTTCCCCCAGCAGCAACATCGGTAGCTCGGCGGCTTGCTTCAAGGAGACTTTCTTGAATTCCCGCAGCGGGTGGTCAGACGGGATGACCACCTTGAGTTCATCTTCATACAGCAGCACACCGTGCAGGCCCGGCTGGCGCGGCGGCAGGTAGCTGATGCCGATGTCGAGCGAGCCGTTGAGCAGCCGGCGTTCGATTTCCATACCGGTCAGTTCGTAGATCTGTATCACCAAGTGCGGCTGGGCCTTGCGCACCCGTTCGAGCATCTGCGGTACCAGACTGGTGTGCACGGTTTGCAGCACGCCGATCGCCAGGGTACGCAACGCCTGGCCCTTGAAGTTGCGCAGGGCTTCCACAGCTTGCTGCATCCCGTCGAGCAAGGGCAGGGCGTGGTTGTACAAGGTGTGGGCGGCGAGGGTCGGCAGCAGGCGCTTGCTGCTGCGTTCGAACAGGCTCACATCGAGGTTCTGTTCGAGCTGACGAATCTGCTGCGACAAGGCGGGCTGGGAGATCGACAGGCGCTCTGCAGCCCGGCCCACGTGGCCTTCTTCATACACCGCGACGAAATAACGCAGTTGCTTGAAATCCATAAGTAATACTTATCGAAAATGCTGGAAATTCGAAATGGCCGAGTGCTCCCGAGACGCCTAGTCTAGCGCCTATTCACAGGGCTTACAGGGCCGGAAAGTGCGATGAGTAGTGTTTATGTTGACGGTGTTTGCATAGGCAGGGCAAAAAACCTCAGCCATGGGCTGGTCGGTGATACCGACCAAGGTGCGATTGCCAGCGGGATTTATCCATGAACCTGTTCAACCTGCGTCGCCCGGTTCCCAGTCTGGATGATCTGATCCTCGATGCGAAAACTCCGACACTGCGAGACGACCTTTCCAGCGACTGCCTGATGCCCAGCGTGACGCGTCCGCCTCAGGTGTTTGTACGCGGTCAGGGTTCCTGGCTATGGGACAGCGAAGACCGCGCCTATCTCGACTTCAGCCAGGGTGGCGGCGCCAACAGCTTGGGCCATAGCCCGCAGGTACTGACCCAGGCGTTGGCCGATCAGGCCCAATCGCTGATCAACCCCGGCAACGGCCTGCACAACCGCGCTCAACTGAACCTCGCCGATCGCCTGTGCCGCCGCACCGGCAGCGACCAGGCCTACCTGCTCAACAGCGGCGCCGAAGCCTGCGAAGCGGCGATCAAGCTGGCGCGTAAATGGGGCCAGCTGCACCGCGGTGGCGCCTATCGCATCATCACCGCCAGCAACGGTTGCCATGGCCGCAGCTTTGCCGCGATGTCGGCATCGGCCGCTGCCAGTGAAAACCGTTTTGAGCCGCAATTGCCGGGCTTCAGTCACGTACCGTTCAATGACCTGCCTGCATTACATGCAGCCGTCGACGCGCAGACCGTGGCAATCATGCTGGAACCGATCCAGAACGATGCCGGTGTCATCCCTGCGACCGAGCACTACCTCAAGGGCGTCGAACGCCTGTGCCGCGAGCTGGGCATCCTGTTGATCCTCGACGAAGTGCAAACCGGCACTGGCCGCTGTGGCACCTTGCTCGCCGAACAGCACTACGGCGTACGCGCCGACATTATCTGCCTGGGCAAGGGCTTGGGTGGAGGTGTGCCGCTGGCGGCGTTGCTTGCGCGGGGCAAGGCGTGTTGTTTTGAAATCGGTGAGCTGGAAGGTACCCACCACGGCAATGCGCTGATGGCTTCTGCTGGTTTAGCGGTGCTCGATACCGTACTCAACCACGTATTTCTGGAACACGTTTGCGAAGTTGGCGCTTATCTGGGCGAAGGGCTTGCCCGCCTGACTCATCGTTATGGCCAGGGCGAACTGCGTGGCCAGGGTCTGCTGTGGGGACTTACCCTGTCGGAAGATTCGGCAGATGCGGTGGTAAAGGCCGCGCTGAGCGAAGGACTGATCCTGAGCGCGCCGCAACCCGACTGCCTGCGCTTCACTCCGGCGCTCACATTGAGCAAAAGCAACGTCGACGAAATGCTCCTGCGCCTGGCGCGAGCGTTCTCCCGGGTGCACACCGCACAGCTGCAATGCCGCAAGGGCATTGCCGTTTAACTCCCTTATTTCCTGAACCGTCTCGCGGTATACGCGGCGCCTCCAGCCTGATTTTTTTGGCTGGGGGCGTTTTTTTGTCCGCGTAATTTTTGGATTGAAAAGGGTGCTTGAGCATCATTGGGAAAAATGGCCTTTTAGCGGGCGTCGGCAAGGACTGCCGATAGGGTGTGAAGTTTTTTATGCCCTATTTCTAATCTATACCACTGAGTGGTATGTTTTTGGGAAGGGATGCCTATGAGGCTCAGGCTGTTCAAAACGCGGAATTTTGCCAACGCAGCCAGCAAGGCTTGGATATGTGATTCGGAATTGAGGGAAGCATTCAGCGAGATGCTTGGCGGCCAAGCCGACAATTTGGGCGGTGGTGTTTGGAAGAAACGTCTGAATCAGAACCGACATCGTTCAATTGTCTTGGCCAAGGGCAGGCATTACTGGGTATATCAATTGCTATACGCCAAGCAGAACCAAAGCAATATCAGTCAAAGCGAACTGGTTTGGTTTCGGTCGCTGGCTAAGACCTATGAAGGTTTCAGCGAAGCACAGATTCAGCAGATGCTGGATCTCAAGGAGTTTGTGGAGATACATCATGACCAAGAAATATAAAAGTGAGGCGTTTGAGTCCATTCATCAATCCGCCGAAGCGCTTTATGCAATTGGCGCTATTAACAAAACCACCCTTCGTGAGTTCGACGAGGCATGCCTTGCGGATATTCCGGCGCAAATCCCGGCCGAGCAAATCAAACAACTACGCGAGCGCAGTCACGTCAGCCAACCTGTATTTGCCCGTTACTTGAACACCAGCGCCTCCACGGTGAAGCAATGGGAGTCTGGTGAGAAGCGGCCCAGCGGCATGGCGCTCAAGCTTTTGAGCATCGTGCAGAAGCATGGTTTGGAAATTCTGGCCTGAGGATGGCCCCGTGCCAGATCCCACTGAACCCTTACCAGCGGCCAAGGTCGATTAGCTTGTACGGCTCACACGAGCCGATTTTCTGGAGCTGAACCCATGGATATTATTCGCATCATCATCGCCATTCTGCTGCCGCCACTGGGTGTGTTCCTGCAAGTAGGTTTCGCCGGCGCGTTCTGGCTGAACATCCTGTTGACCTTGTGCGGTTACATTCCGGGCATCGTGCACGCGGTGTATATCATCGCCAAACGTTAACGGGCCTCAGCCTTTCGCGATCAGCCGTGAATTGCGCTCGTTGCGAAAGGCCAGTTGCTCGATGGTCTGGGTGGCGTGCTCCGCTTCTTCGCGGGCCTGGAGGATCATCCCGTGATGCTCCGATTTGCTGCACACCGGGTCGGCATTGCTGGCATCTCCGGTCAGCATGAACGCCTGGCAGCGGCAGCCGCCGAAGTCCTTTTCCTTCTCATCGCATGAACGGCACGGCTCGGGCATCCAGTCGTAGCCGCGAAAGCGGTTGAAGCCGAACGAGTCGTACCAGATGTGTTGCATGCTGTGGTCGCGCACGTTGGGAAATTGCACCGGCATCTGTCGGGCTCCGTGGCACGGTAGGGCAGTACCGTCCGGCGTTACCGTCAGAAAGATGCTGCCCCAGCCATTCATGCAGGCTTTCGGGCGTTCCTCGTAGTAATCCGGTGTCACGAATATCAGCTTGCACGGGTGGCCTTCGGCTTCGAGCTTGGCGCGGTATTCGTTGGTGATGCGTTCGGCGCGCACCAGCTGTTCCTGGGTCGGCAACAGGCCGACCCGATTGAGCTGGGCCCAGCCGTAGAACTGGCAGGTGGCAAGCTCGACAAAGTCCGCTTCCAGGGCAATGCACAGCTCAATGATGCGGTCGATCTTGTCGATATTGTGCCGATGGGTGACGAAGTTCAGCACCATCGGGTAGCCGTGGGCTTTTACTGCCCGGGCCATTTCGAGTTTTTGCGCGAAGGCTTTTTTCGAGCCGGCCAGCAGGTTGTTCACTTGCTCGTCGCTGGCCTGGAAGCTGATCTGGATATGGTCCAGGCCCGCCTTCTTGAAGTCGCTGATTTTCTGCTCGGTGAGGCCGATGCCGGAGGTGATCAGGTTGGTGTAGAAACCCAACTTGCGCGCCTCGGCGATCAGTTCGGCGAGGTCCTGGCGCACCAACGGTTCACCACCGGAAAAACCCAGTTGCGCGGCGCCCATTTCCCGGGCTTCGCGAAATACCTTGATCCACTGTTCGGTGCTCAGCTCCTTGCCCTGCTCGGCGAAATCCAGCGGATTGGAGCAATACGGGCATTGCAGCGGGCAGCGGTAGGTCAGCTCGGCCAGCAACCAGAGTGGCAGGCCGATCTCCGGTTTGGGTGGCAGGTCAGGCAAGTTCGATCCAGTGCTGAGCACGGGCAACCTCCATGAATTGCTCGATGTCTTCACCGAGCTCGGGCACGCCAGGGAATTGCTTGTCCAGCTCGGCAATGATCGCGCTTACATCGCGCTCGCCATCGATCAAGCCGCCGATCAGCGCGGCGCTGTCGTTGAGCTTGATCATGCCTTCCGGGTACAACAACACATGGCCTTTTTGCGCCGGTTCGTACTGGAAGCGATAGCCCTGGCGCCAGGTCGGTTTTTTGCTGCGATCAAAGCTCATAGCGTGATCCCCTTATGCCACACACGCTGATCAGTCACGCTGTGATACGGCGGGCGTTTCAGTTCATAAGCCATGCTCATGGCATCAAGCATGCTCCAGAGAATGTCCAGTTTGAACTGGAGAATTTCCAGCATGCGCTCCTGGCCTTCGCGGGTGGTGTAGTGCTGCAAGGTAATCGCCAAGCCGTGCTCCACATCCCGGCGAGCCTGGCCCAGGCGGGTACGGAAATACTCGTAGCCGGCCGGGTCGATCCACGGGTAATGCTGGGGCCAGCTGTCGAGGCGCGACTGGTGGATCTGCGGGGCGAACAATTCGGTCAGGGAACTGCTGGCGGCTTCTTGCCAGCTGGCGCGACGGGCGAAGTTGACGTAGGCGTCTACCGCAAATCGTACGCCGGGCAGTACCAATTCCTGGGAGCGCAGTTGATCCGGGTCCAGGCCGACGGCCTGGCCCAGGCGCAGCCAGGCTTCAATGCCGCCGTCTTCGCCGGGGGCGCCGTCGTGATCCAGCAGGCGCTGAATCCACTCACGACGAACCTCCCGGTCCGGGCAGTTGGCCAGGATCGCGGCGTCCTTGAGGGGAATGTTCACCTGATAATAAAACCGGTTGGCGACCCAACCCTGGATCTGCTCGCGGGTGGCGCGGCCTTCATACATCGCCACGTGATACGGGTGATGAATATGGTAAAAGGCGCCCTTGGCCCGCAGGGCCTGTTCAAACTCGGCGGTGGTCAGCGGTGTGTCAGTCATTTGGCTCGCTCCTACAATTCAATGCTCATGCCGTCGTACGCCACTTCCACATTGCGTCGCAGCAGCTCGGCTCGCTCGGGCGAGTCCTCATCCAGGATCGGGTTGGTGTTGTTGATGTGGATAAGCACCTTGCGCTGCTTGGGCAACTGCTCCAGCACCTCCAGCATGCCGCCGGGGCCGTTTTGCGCAAGGTGGCCCATTTCGCGACCGGTACGGGTGCCGACGCCACGGCGCTGCATTTCGTCGTCATCCCACATCGTGCCGTCCACCAGCAGGCAATCGCTGCCGGCCATGATCTCCAGCAACCGCCCGTCGACCTTGCCCAGGCCCGGCGCATAGAACAGCTTGCCGCCGGTGCGCAGGTCTTCGACGATCAGGCCGATGTTATCGCCCGGGTGTGGGTCGAATCGGTGAGGCGAGTAGGGTGGCGCCGCGCTGCGCAGGGGCAATGGCGTAAAGCGCAGGTTGGGGCAGGCCGGAATGGTGAAGCTGGCGTCCAGCTCGATGCGGTTCCAGGCCAGGCCGCCATTCCAGTGGGTCAGCATGGTGAACAGCGGGAAGCCGGTGCTCAGGTCCTCATGGACCATGTCGGTGCACCACACCTGGTGCGGGCAGCCTTCGCGCAGGCTGAGCAGGCCGGTGGTGTGGTCGATCTGGCTGTCCATCAGGATGATCGCGCTGATGCCGGTGTCCCGCAGGGCGCGACCGGGTTGCATCGGGGCGAACCCTTGAAGCTGGGCGCGGATGTCTGGCGAAGCGTTGCAAAGCACCCAGTTCACGCCGTCATCGGAAATCGCGATGGACGACTGGGTACGCGCCTTGGCCCGCAGGCTACCGTCGCGAAAACCTGCGCAGTTCACGCAGTTGCAGTTCCATTGCGGGAAACCACCGCCCGCGGCGGAACCTAGAATCTGGACAAACATGGCCGCTCCACTACACATAACTCAAAAATAAAAACGCCCCGGACGGGCCGAGGCGTTGCATTGCGATACAAAGCCAATCAGCGGCTGGCAAAGTACATGGTGACTTCAAAGCCGATACGCAGATCAGTGTAAGCAGGTTTGGACCAGGTCATGTTCTTACTCCTACGGATGGATGGGACATTTACTACCAATACATATAGTCCACCTCCAAGCGGAGATGTTCAGAGGTGTGCATGTGAATGTTACGTACTTCTTGTGAAGATAGCGCTGTCCTGTGGGAAAAAGCCTTTTACCGAAGCGGCAATGATCAGCCAGATAACTGCCAGGGAGCCGGCAGGCACTCGCTGTTAGTCACGCAGCGCCAGCCGCCTGCAGCAACATTGAGACGCTGTGCCGCGTGCATTAAATCCTGGCGGGTGCGGGTCTGGATGAAATCTTGCAGCTGCTGGATGTAATCCGACGGGTGACCTGCCAAGTGCGCGTGCCAGAGCAGTTCGGCGGCTTGGGCGGTGGGTAGGGCGTCGAGTGAAAATTGCCGGGCCAGATCGTTTGGCAGTTCGCTGGCGTTGATCAGCGTGGGCAACTGTTTCAGGAACGCGTGCAGGTGATCGAGGATTTGCGCGACGGAAGCGTTCGGGGATTGCACTCCGAACAGCAGGCCGGTTTGTCCGTTGAATTGTCGGATCCCGCTGAATACCGCGTAGCCCAGTTGCAGTTCGACCCGCAGGCGTTGGTAGAACGGTGCTTGCACCAGATGCGCGAGTAAACGCCAGCATGCCTCGTCGGCCAGGGACTGGGTCGGTGTAGGACAGAACAGCAGCAGCGCGCTGTCGCTGGAGTCGGTGCTCACTTCATGCCACACCTGCTGGCCATTGATTGATGGAAGCTTACTGATAGCCGCGTCCGGTTGCCCCGGCAGTTTCCCTGCTGCGCTTTTTATCGCCATCTCGCAGGCGGCTGGCAGTCCGACGGCAAGCCCTTGCCAGCGAGCGGTCAACCATCGATCTTGCCCGGTCATCTGGCCTGCAGGTGTGATGCCGGCGCAATAGTCGGGCAATGCCTTGAGCAACTGCCGGATCGCCATGGTCTGTGCAGTGGCGGGCTGCGTCATAGCCCTTTCATCCAACTGGGGAAGCGCGCGTGCCACTTCCTCCAATATCGCGGGCATGGGTTCGTGCAGCCCGACCATCTTCAACTGCCAGTAACCGCCAATTGTCTCGAAAGACAGCTGGACGCCGGCCTGGCTGGCGTTCTCACGCAACCGTGGGAAAAGCTCTTCATGCAGCGGCGAATCCAGATGCCAGCGCAGGTAAAGCGCGCCTTCATCTGTGTCGCCTGGTAGCGCCTGGCTGAAGGTCAACGCCGAGAGATCCTTTCGGCCACGGGAGCGATCCTGGGCGAACGTGCGCAAACCGCGATGGGCGCTGGTCTGGCCGCGAATCAGTCCCGGGCGCTCTTCTTTGACGGTCGGGCGCAGGAACGGATTGGGGGGCGGCAGTTGCCAGGCGTGCCGGGACGGCGGCAATTGCAGCGAGTCCAACAGGACTTTAAGGGACGCGGCGCCAGGTTCTGAGAGGGCGGGTTCGTGATTCTGTCGGACCAAGGCTAGGGCACCGCTGACCTGTAGCTTGCGAGCGAGCAGCAGCGCGTACTCTTCCCGCAGCAGGGTCCAGTCACTGTGGGCGAAAAAGCTCAGCCAGTCGTGCAGCAGTTCTTCGATCAGCGTCGTCTGCGGGGCACCATGAGTGTCCAGAGTGAACTTGATATCCAACAGCGCCTGGCCAGCAAACTGATACAGCACTGTCGCGTCGATGGCACTCACCCATTGCCGCGACTGCAGGTCGGCGAGCAATCCGCCCGGCGCCGAAGCGTTCAGCCACAGACAGAGGAAGTCCAGCGCGTCAGCGGATGCCTCGCTCACCACGACCTGATGCCAGTGATGCTCATCGGTATGTCGATAACTACGTTGATTGCCGGCCAGCAACGCGGGCGCAGGCTTCTGTGGCAGCAGCGGTGCAGTCTTCAGTGCAGCGCCAAACTGTTGCGCCAATGCCTCTAACTCCGCCAGCGACTGAGGGCCCGCAAGGCTCAAGGTCATCTGCCCGGTCTGATAAAAGCCCTCATAAAAGTCCCGCAACGCCTGCTGAAAATCCTCACGCTCTACCGGCAAGCTATCCCGATTGCCCGCATGAAACGCCCGCAACGGATGATCCGCCGCAATACCTTCCAGCAACGCCTGTTGCTGTTGCGCCGTGGCATCTTGCGACCAGGCGATAAACTCCGCGTGCAGCACTTCTCGCTCGCGCAGCTGGTCTTCGATGGCCAGGCGCGGATGGCCGAGCATATCCCCCAAGCGCTCCAACGCTGCTTCAAATGCCGAAACAGGCACCTCAAAGAAAAAGTCGGTAGTGCGTTCGCGAGTGCTGGCATTGACCTGCCCGCCCTGACGCTGCACGTAGGCCATCGGCCCTTCATTTGCAGGAAAACGCACGGTGCCCAGGAACAGCAAATGCTCAAGAAAATGCGCCAGTCCCGGCCAGGCCAAGGGCACATCGTGACTGCCCGCCGCAACGCGCAAGGCCGCCGCGCAGCGCTTCAAACGCGGTGCATGACGCAAGGAAACCCGCAGGCCGTTGGCGAGGGTCAATTGAAGGTGATGAGGGTGGGCCGGCGCGGGCATGGGCACTTCCGAAACGTAGGAAGTGCCTATGCTAGCGCAAACCTGCCGGATCAGTGCTTGTGCAAAGCACCATAAAGCTCGGGACGCCGGTCCAGCAGGTAGCGATTGGCCGCGCGTGAGTCGACCATCAACTGCCGATCCAGAGTGCCGACAATCAACGCCTCATCGAGCCCCGCCTGGGCAATCCGCTGGCCATCCGGCGCGGCGATGCTGCTTTGCCCGCAATACTGGATCTCGCCTTCCTGCCCACAGTAATTGGCGTAGGCCACATAACACTGGTTTTCAAACGCCCGCGCCCGCACCGTCACATCGGCGACGAAATCGAAGGGCACCATATTGGCCGTCGGTACCAGGATCAACTCCGCCCCGGCCAGCGCCAGGCGACGGGTGTTCTCCGGAAACTCCAGGTCATAGCAAATCAGGAAACCCAGCTTCCACCCGTTCAATTCCACCAGCGGGAAATCATCGTCGCCGGCGCTGAACATCGAGTTGTCGAGATCGCCAAACAGGTGCGTCTTGCGGTAGTTGCACAGGCGTTGGCCGTTGGCGTCGATCAACTGCACGGCGTTGTAGATCTGCCCGTCTGCACCGCGTTCCGGATAGCCATACAGAATCGCCACGCCCGAGTTTTTCGCCAGCGCGGCGATGGACTGGGCAGCGGGACCGTCCTGGGTTTCAGCCAAGGCGCCGACCGCTTCCACGCCGATGTTATAGCCGGTGAGAAACATCTCCGGCAGTACCAGCAGGTCGGCGTCGGTGGCCTCTTGCGCCAACTGATGCAGGCGCTTGAGATTGCCGGCCACGTCCAGCGGCAAAGGCGGGCATTGATACAGGGCGACACGCATGGGCAACTCCTTATTCGGGCAGAGCGATTGGCCCGATCTCGTCGAACACATCGCCCGGGCCCGGGTTCTGCGGGTGAGTGCTGCCACCGAAGTGAGTCATGATGCCCCACACCGCATTCAGCGAGGTTTGCACGGCGCCTTCAACCCACGCCGGTGTCCACGATACGTCGTCGCCGGCGATGAAAATACCGCGTTGCTCCGCCGGCATGTCTTTCTGCATGAAGTGCGCGTACATCCGTTGGTTGTAGCGATAGTGGCCCGGCAGTGCACCCTTGAAAGCCCCGAGGAAATGCGGGTCGGCTTCCCACGATACGGTGATCGGATCGCCGATGATCCGCGCGGCGATGTCGACTTTCGGGTAGATCTTTTTCAACGCGTCGAGGGCCAGCTTCACGCGCTTCTCGATGGGCTGCGGGAGCATTTTCAGGGCGTCGCTCATCCAGGAATAAGACAGGCAAATCACCCCTGGCTTATCGTCGCCGTTGTCGAACAGGTAGGTGCCACGGGTCAGGCGATCCGTCAGCGTCATGCTCATCAAGTCACGGCCGGTCTCTGGATCCTTGTCCTTCCAGAATGGCCGATCGACCATCACGAAGGTTTTCGACGACTGCATATAGCGGGTGCGGTCGAGGGCCATCCACATCTTTTGCGAGAACAGGGTTTCGTCGCACTCGATCTGGGTGGTCAGCAGCCAGCTCTGGCAGGTGGTCAGCACGGCGGCGTATTCGCGGGTGTCACCGTAGTTGTCGGTGACCGCGAAACGGCCGTCCGGCGCGTGGGCAATGCGCTTGACCCCGGCCCGTGGCGCGCCGTTGTGCAGGGAGCTGAGGCTGGTGCCTTCCGGCCAGTGGGCGCAACGCTCCGGCACATGGCGCCAGATACCCATGGGCACTTGGGCGACGCCGCCGACTACCAGGTGCTGGTGATCGTCGCAGTTGGTCATCACCACGCGGAAGATTTCCAGCATCGAGTTGGGGAAGTCCGAGTCCCAGCCACCGGTGCCAAAGCCAACCTGGCCGAACACTTCACGGTGATGGAAGGACAACTTGGCGAACGCTTTGGAAGTGGCGACGAAGTCATAGAAGGTGCGGTCGTCCCACAACGGAACCAGCGTATTCCACAGCTCTTTCAGACGCGGTACGTCACGGTCGCGGATGGCTTGCTGGATATCGCTGAACTGCGAGCCGGCTTCCAGGGCGTCGGCCCAGGCGTCAGCCACTTCCTGGAACAGTGCAGGAAGGTCGGCGAGTTTCTGTGCGTAATGCGTCTGGCCTTCGAGGTCGATGACCGTGCTGCCGGAGGCTGGAGTCAGTGGGTTGGGGAAGGGTTTGGTCTCAAGCCCGAGCTTGTCCACATAGTGGTAGAACGCAGTGGAGGACACCGGGAAACGCATGCCGCCCAGTTCCGCGATGATGCCTTCGGCGCCTTCAAACGCCTGAGAACGCAGGCGGCCGCCCATTTTCGAGGCTTCATACACCACGGGTTTCAGGCCGAGCTTCATCAGCTCATAGGCGGCCACCAGCCCGGCAATCCCGGCGCCGACGATCGCCACTTCGGCACCGTGGTTGGCGGCCGGAATGCTGCCAAGGCCCGCTGGGTGTTCGATCCAGTCATCAAAGGCGAATGGGAAGTCCGGGCCAAAGATAGTGATCGGCTTTTTACCGGTGGCGGGGTGGCGGTTGGGCTTACTGATGGTGCTGGAAGGAATGCTCATGGCTGACCTTGCTGGCGACTCGGCGGGGCGCGACCCGCTGAGTATAGGAAAAGATGGCAGCCATTCTAGGGAGCGTAGCGTTCGTTAATAAGACGCAATGTGTCGTCGGAATGAATTGTTTTTAGTCAGAGTGACGAATCTTCTGGTCAGATTGGTTGGCCGCGATCCAATTTGTTACTGAGGATGATCGAGGTGGTGGTCTTCTCTACACCGTCGACGCTGCCGATCTGGTCCAGCAGTTGATCCAGCTGTTCCGGCGAATCAGTACGCAGCCAGGCCACGTAATCGAACTCGCCGCTGACCGCACACAGTTGCTGAACCTGCGCCATGGCGCTGATCCGGCGCAGCACTTCCTTGCCGGAGCGCGGTTGTACGGTAATCCCCACATAGGCCTGCAAGCCGCCATTTACCACGCGCTGGCTCAGACGCACGCCGTAGCCGGTAATCACTTGGGTTTTTTCCAGGCGCGCCAGGCGCGAGGTGACGGTGGTGCGGGCGATGCCCAACTGCCGGGCGAGCATGGCCACGCTTTCGCGGGCGTTGATCTGCAACGCGGCGATCAGCTGGCGATCGATTTCATCGAGGACGGGAGGGTGAGAGGCGGGCAAGGTGTTCTCCGGCGCGGGCATCAATGGGCGAGCATGTTACAGGCTCGGTCCCCTTGATGCTCGCGGCGGCGTCTGGCTCAGTTGCGCAGGAACTGCTGGTAGTTTTCCGGGGTGACCAGTTGCGTAGGAATCCATACATCGCCTTGCAGGGCGGCATGCTTGATCAGCATCAGCGCGGCGTCCACCGAGCCGGCGCCGATGGCCACCGGGTCGCGGAACACAGTCACTGCCAGTTGGCCCTTTTTCAGCGCCTGCAAGCCGTCCGGCGTACCGTCGATGCCGCCCACCAGGATGTCCTGGCGACCGGTCTGGCGCAGGGCCATGGCGGCGCCGATGCCCATCTCGTCATTGTTGGAAGCCACGGCATTGATGGTCTGGCCCTTGGTCAGCCAATCATTCATCAGGTCCATGCCTTTTTCCCGCTGCCAGTCGCCGGACTGTTCTTCGACGACTTTGATTCCGGGGTATTTGGCCAGCACATCCTTTACCCCATTGGTGCGCTTGCCGGTATCACTGTGGGCGAGACGGCCGAGGATGATCGCCAGGTTACCTTTGCCGCCCATCTTCTCGGCCAGGTATTCCATCTGCATCCGGCCGATGGCGCGCTCGTCGGTGCCGACGAAGACCACGCCCGGCGGGAAGGTTTCGACCTCGGGACGGCTGTTCATGTACACCAACGGGATACCGGCGGCGTTGGCTTTCTCGGTGATCTTGCGGGTAGCCGCGGTGTCGGCCGGGTTGACGATGATCGCGTCGACTTTCTGGCTGATAAAGCTTTCCACCTGGTTCAACTGGCGGACCACGTCGCTGGCGGACTCTTCCACCTGCAACTTGACGCCATCAGGCGAGGCCTTGGCGCGGTCCTGCATGGCTTGCACCAGGTAGGAAACGTAGTTATCGAATTGTCCGACGGATACCCCGATGCGCAATTCAGCGTGGGCGGCGGTGGACAACAGCAGGGCACAGGCACAGCCAAGCAGGCGCTTCATGGGGAGATTCCTTCTTATTGTTTTTGGCGCGAAAAAGATTCTGAAGTAGACACTATTGGAAATAAAATTCCACTTCAAGTAAGCCTCGGAATTTATTTTCGCCGATGATCGAACACATTAATTTGTGCCAGATTGTTAAAAGTAACTGTTTGGTACATTATTTCCAGTTGGGTATACAGGAAGGACGTTTGCGCAATCAATAACTTTGGGGCTGCCACCGGCAGCAGATGGTTGCTGGTTGGGCTGGGCCTGCTGATCGCCTTGATCGGCCTAGGTTTGGCAGGCGGTGGCGGTTACCTCGTAGCGCTGGGCGGCAGCTGGTATTTCCTGCTGATGGGCTTGGCGATGCTGGTCTCCGGCGTATTGATCGCCAAGCGCAAGCCTCAGGGCGCCTGGCTGTACGCCGTGGCGTTGGTGCTGACCGCGATCTGGGCGGTGTGGGACACCGGGCTGGAATACTGGCCGCTTGTTTCACGAGTATTGACCTTTGCCGTCATCGGCCTGGTGGTCGCGCTGATTTATCCAAAGCTCGCCCGCGCCTCGGGATCGACACCCGGGCGCGGCGCCTTTGGCGTCGCCGGGCTGCTGGGCCTTGGCATAGTCGCCACCCTGGCGTACATGTTTGTGCCGACCCACGTGGTCAAGGCCAGCAGCGAGCCTGCGGTGACGCCAGTAACGCCGGGCACCGAGCAAAAAGACTGGGCTCACTGGGGCAACACCACCGCCGGCAATCGTTTTGCCGCGCTGGACCAGATCAACAAAGGCAACATCGACAAGTTGCAGGTGGCGTGGACCTTCCACACCGGCGACATCCCCGAGAGCAATGGCGCCGGCGCCGAAGACCAGAACACCCCGCTGCAGATCGGTGACAGCGTTTACGTGTGCACCGCCTACGGCAAAGTCTTCTCCCTGGACGCCGACACCGGCGCCCAACGCTGGAAATTCGACCCCCAGGGCAGCGGCCCCAACTGGCAGCGCTGCCGTGGCCTGGGTTATTTCGACAGCAGCGCCAGCGAGCAACCTGCCAGCGCCAAAGCCTGTGTGAAACGTCTGTTTCTGCCGACCGGCGATGCCCGACTGATTGCGCTCAATGCTGAAACCGGCGCGCCCTGCGACGACTTCGGCGACCACGGCACCGTCGACCTGAAGACCGACATGGGCGAAGTGAAGCCCGGTTATTACCAGCAAACCTCGACGCCACTGGTGGCGGGCAATGTGGTGATCGTTGGCGGACGCGTGGCGGATAACTTCTCCACCGGCGAACCGCCAGGCGTGGTGCGCGCCTTCGACGTGCACAGCGGCGAACTGGTGTGGGCCTGGGATCCTGGCAACCCGAACACCACCAAACGCCCGCCTGCGGGCGAGACCTATACCCGTGGCACGCCGAACGTGTGGTCGGCCATGTCCTACGACGCCAAGCTCGGCCTGGTCTACCTGCCTACCGGCAACGCCACTCCGGATTTCTTCGCCGGTGAACGCACCGCCTACGACGACAAGTGGAGTTCCTCCATCGTCGCCCTCGACGTGAAGACCGGCCAGGTGCGCTGGCACTTCCAGACCACTCACCATGACCTGTGGGACTTTGACCTGCCGGCGCAACCGCTGCTCTACGACATCCCGGACGGCAACGGCGGCGTACAGCCAGCACTGGCTCAAGTCACCAAGCAAGGCGAAATCTTCCTGCTCAACCGCGAAACCGGCGTGCCCATCGCCCGGGTTGAGGAGCGCCCGGTGCCCCAGGGCAACGTGCCCGGCGAGCGTTATTCGCCGACTCAGCCGTTCTCGGTGGACATGCCTTCCATCGGCAATCAGCAGCTGAGCGAATCCGACATGTGGGGCGCCACGCCGTTTGACCAACTGATGTGCCGCATCCAGTTCAAGGGCATGCGTCACCAGGGCGTCTATACGCCGCCAGGCCTGGACCGTGCGCTGCAATTCCCGGGCTCCCTGGGCGGGATGAACTGGGGCAGCGTGTCGGTGGACCCGAACACCCACTACATGTTCGTTAACGACATGCGCCTGGGTTTGGCGAACTACATGATCCCGCGCGACAAGATCGCCGCCGGTGCCAGTGGCATCGAAATGGGCGTAGTGCCGCAAGACGGTACGCCGTTCGGCGCGATGCGCGAGCGCTTCCTCTCGGCGGCGGGCATTCCGTGTCAGAAACCGCCGTTTGGCACTATGTCGGCCATCGATCTGAAAACCCACAAGCTGATGTGGCAAGTGCCGGTGGGCACGGTTGAAGACACCGGCCCGCTGGGTATCCGCATGCACATGCCGATTCCGATTGGCATGCCGACTCTTGGCGCGTCCCTGGCGACCCAGTCGGGCTTGCTGTTTTTCGCTGGCACCCAGGACTTTTACCTGCGCGCCTTCGATACCGGCAACGGCAATGAGATCTGGAAATCCCGCCTGCCTGTGGGTAGCCAATCGGGGCCGATGACCTATGTGTCGCCCAAGACTGGCACCCAGTACATTGTGCTAACCGCCGGCGGCGCGCGACAGTCGCCGGACCGTGGGGACTATGTGATTGCCTACGCGTTGCCCAAGAAGTAGGGCCTGAAAAAGCCGCACGGATGTGCGGCTTTTTTTTGCGTCTCAGATCACGTCAGCCAGCAGGCATCGGGCAAAGAGTTGTGGCACCGGGAGGTTGCGCTGGCTGTAGCGGCTGAGCAGGATGATTTCCCGGTGAAAGGTCAGTTCGCCCAGCGGGATGACGCGCACCTGTGGCGTGCGATCCAGCCATAGCCCGGCATGGGGAACCAGTGACACCCCCAGGCCGCATTCGACCATTTTGACCAGCGCCTCGATCTCGTCCAGTTCCAGCGCCACTTGCACATCCAGCCGCTGCTCCCGCAGAAAACGGCTGACCAGCCGCCCGCCAAACGAAGCGCGGTCGTAGCGCACGTGGGGATGAGCTTCGAGCAGTTGCAGCGGGTCATCACCCTTGACCGTGTGCGGCACGATCAACACAAACGGCTCCTTGCGCAGCACCTGCACGTGCAGTTCCTTGGGCAAATCAAAGGGCGGGCGAATGATGATCGCCGAATCCAGCTCGCCTGCGTCCACCTGGCTGAGCAACTCCAGGGAAACCCCTGGCACTAATTTGCATTCGACCGTCGGCGCAGCCTGTCGCAGGCGCACCAGGGCTTGGGGCAGCAGGCCGGTCTGGGCGGTGGTGATGGCGCCGACTTTCAATTCGCCACGGTATTCGTTGGCATCCACCGGCACGGCCATGCGGTTGAACGTCTCGAGAATCTCCCTGGCCAGCGGCAGCGCGCGGATGCCCGCCGCATTCAATGTGGCCTGGCGCCCGGTGCGGTCGAACAGCTGCACGCCGAGCACCTGCTCCAACTGGCGGATCTGCGAGCTGACCGCCGACTGCGTCAGCCCGATATGCATGCCCGCCGCGGCGAACGTGCCATGGCGGGTAACGGCGATAAAAGTTTTCAGTTCCCGCAGCATGGGCGTCTCGATTGATCGAAATAATTTGAGCTCGATGCGAAAACTATCGTCTTTCCATCGATGACGGCAAGGCTAGACTCGGAAGGACTTAATACCCATAGAGGTTAGACCTGATGGCACTGGCTCCTTTTCACTTGGCAATTCCGGTATTCGACTTGGCGGCTGCGCGGCAGTTTTACGGTGAAGTGTTTGGGTTGGAGGAGGGGCGGGCCAGTGATCACTGGGTCGACTTCGACTTCTTCGGGCATCAACTGGTCATCCATGAGCATCCGAAAACCGCTTCTCAAGAAGCGGCGCACACCAATGCGGTAGACGGCCTAGATGTGCCTGTACCGCATTTTGGCGTGGTGCTGAGTTGGGATGATTGGCATGCGCTGGCGGAGCGTTTGCAGGCGCGCAATACCCGATTTGTGCTGGAGCCTCACATTCGTTTCAAAGGTCAGGTGGGTGAGCAGGCGACGTTGTTCCTGTTTGATCCGTGCGGCAATGCGTTGGAGTTCAAGGCGTTCAAGGACATTGGGCAGTTGTTTGCCAAATGAGGGTGCTGATGAATGGCCTAGATGCAACGGGCATCGCCGAGGCGGTGGGCTCTGGTGCAATTACGCCCGCTTTGGTTGCTGAACACTTTATTGGGCGGATCGGTATCGACGAGCCAGATATCCAGGCGTTTGCATCCTTCGATGCTGAGGCCGTGAGAAATCAAGCCCTTGGGTTCTGCGCCGGTCTGCTCGCCGGCGTGCCCGTTGGGGTCAAGGACATCTTCGATACCGCCGACCATCCAACGGAGTTCTATTCGCCGATTTACCAAGGCAATCGTCCATCGCGGGATGCTCATGTGGTGACACTGTTGCGCCAGGCGGGCGCGATCATCATGGGCAAGACCCACACCACTGAATTTGCCTACATGCACACGGGGCCGACGCGTAATCCGCTCGATCTTTCCCGCACGCCGGGTAGCTCCAGTGCGGGTTCCGCGGCGGGGATGGCGGCCGGGTTTTTCCCGTTGGCGTTGGCGACCCAGACGGCTGGGTCGCTGCTCAAGCCAGCTGCTTATTGCGGGTTGTATGCCTTCAAGCCATCGTTTGGACTGGTCTCGCTGGAAGGCGTGAAACCCCTGGCCCCGAGCTTCGATACGGTGGGTTGGTATGGGCGCTCGGTGCGCGATCTTGAGCGGGTGGCGCGGGTTTTGATACCGGGGTTTCCGGCTGTTGAGGCAGGGCGCCGGCCTTTGCGGCTTGGTTTCTGCCGTACCTCTCGCTGGTCGGATGTGCAGCCGGTGGTGGCCCAGGCGATTGAGCTAGCGATAGCCAGGTTGGGGCTTCTTGTCAGTGAAGTCGTGTTGCCCGAGGCGTTCGACGGAGTATTCGACGATCACCAGTTGATCAACGATTGCGAAGGTGCCCGTTCGTTGGCCAAGGAGTTTCAGTCTCATCCCGAACTACTCAGCGACTCGACGTTGGCCATGATCGAGCGTGCCCAGGCGACGAGTTGGGAGCAGGAGTCGGCAGCCAAGGCCCGCTTGGTACAACTGGCCCCGCAGCTTGCGCAAATCTGCCAGCCGTTTGATGCGATGTTGAGTGTTTCCTGCGGGATGTTGGCGCCGATGGGGTTGGAGACCACGGGGCCGTCGGACTTCATCAAGTTCTGGGGCGCGTTTGGGTTGCCGCAGGTGAATGTGCCGGTGGCGCGTGGGGAAAGGGAGCTGCCGGTGGGGTTGCAGGTGATTGGGGCGTTCAGAGGGGATGCGCCGTTGCTGAGCGCGGCGCAGGTCATTGTTGATGCGTTGGTGAGCTGAAAGGCACTATGGGGGAACACGTCTCTGATCTGTTGAGTGAGCCCAGGCGGCTCATTCAGAGGATGAAAAATGAAATTCCCTGTGGTGATGCATAAAGACGCTGACTCAGATTACAGCGTGACAGTCCCGGACGTGCCAGGTTGCTTTTCGGCCGGCACTACGTTTTCGGAAGCTCTGGATAACGTGCGCGAAGCCTTGGCGCTGCATCTGGAGGGATTGGTTGCCGATGACGAGCGGCTCCCACAGGCAAGAGAGGTCGACTTCCATTTAGAGAATCGCGACTTTGCTGGTGGAGTGTGGGCGGTCATCGATTTTGATCTCACTCCTTACCTGGGCAAGTCAGTTAGGTTCAACGCCTCACTGCCTGAGCAACTGTTGAATCGTATTGATGAGCGAGTGCAAAAAGACCATCGCTATGCCTCGCGCTCTGGGTTCCTGGCGACGGCGGCTTTGCGCGAACTTTCCGTTTGATAACGGGCTGAGAGAGTACACAGTACAAAAAAGGCTTACGCCACAAAGCGTAAGCCTTTATTTTATCCGAGACGGTGTGATCAGCGAGACTATGCCCCCTTGCACACCTTCGAAGCGGCCGGATCATTCGGGATAAACGAATCCGGCGCGCCCGGCTTCAGCACCACATACCCACGCCGCCAAGGTTGATCGTCCACCAGATTCCAGCGGTGCCCGGTGCCGGTATTGTCTTCGGCGACCAGCACTTCACCCGGATGCAACGTGAACTTCTCACCGCCGCGAGTCACGAACGCCAGCGTGCCGGAAAGCGTCATCACGTACTGTGGCTCCGGGTCGTTATGCCAGCTATACGAGGAATGCGCCGCCGTTTGCTTGAAGTGAATGGCGGTCACGTCATTGCGCATGCTCTGATCGATGGTGCCTTCCAGTACATGGGAGTTGTTGTCGGCGCCCGTGCACAGCTTGAAAGCCTTGATGGTGTCAGTGGCAGCGGGGGCAGCTTGTGCGCCGCTCAAGGTGGCGAGGGTGATTGCGACGGCGCCTGCGGCACGCATGCCCAGGCGGTGGATAGAGTTGTGCGGTGAACGTTTCTTCTGAGGCATGGAACAAGTTTCCCTCGTGCTGGAGTGGCGTTGACTTGGAGTCATGGTCTTCGCCGTAGCCGTTCGGGACAACTAACTAATCTTTCATTGCTGCACGCCAGAAACGACAAAGCCGCGCAATGCGCGGCTTTCAAGATGGTGGGCCCAGTAGGACTCGAACCTACGACCAAGGGATTATGAGTCCCCTGCTCTAACCAACTGAGCTATAGGCCCTCAGTAGGCCGCGGATTATAGCGATGGTTTCTTCGCTGTGCCATCCGAAAAGTCCGAAACGCTCATACGAAGGAAAGTCGCGGCGAAAAGGTCCGGCGGCAGCGGCAGGCTGACGATGTAGCCTTGCATCTGCTCACACCCTTCCGCCGCCAGAAACGCTTGCTGGGCCGGCGTTTCCACACCTTCAGCAATGATGGTGAATTGCATGCTGTGCCCCAGGGCAATAATGGCGCGTACGATCGCCGCATCGTGTGGGTCATCGGGCAGGCCGCGCACGAAGGATTGGTCGATCTTCAGGAAGTCCAGCGGCAGGCGCTTCAAATAGCTGAGGGACGAATAGCCGGTGCCGAAGTCATCAATGGCCAGTTGCACGCCCAGATGCTTGAGCTGGTGCAGCACCTCCAGCGCTTCTTCGGCCTGGCTCATGATGAAATTTTCGGTGATCTCCAGTTGCAGGCAGCCGGGCTCCAGGCGGTTGTCCCGCAGCAATTGTTCGATGCGCGTCAGCAGGTTGGGGTGGCGCAGTTGCGCGCCGGCGAGGTTGACGGACAGCGGGCCAAAGTCATCAAAGGCTTCTCTCCAGTGGTGCATCTGCCGGCAGGCCTGTTCCAGTACCCAGTCACCAATCTGCAGGATCATGCCGTTCTCTTCAGCCAGGGCGATGAAGTGCTCGGGCGGCACTTCGCCGAAGGTGGGGTGGCGCCAGCGAATCAGCGCTTCGGCGCCGATCAGTTGTTGGGTGTCGAGGCTCAGTTTCGGCTGGTAATAGAGAGAAAATTCGTCGCGTTCGATCGCCCGGCGCAGTTCGTGTTCCAGCGCCACGCGCTCGTTGGCCTGGGCGGTGAGGTCCTGGGTGTAGCTTTCGACGCGGTTGCGGCCTTTGGCCTTGGAGCGGTACATGGCGGCGTCGGCGTTTTTCACCAGGGTGGCGACATCATCTCCGTCCCGTGGATACAGGCTGGTGCCGATGCTGGCGCTGATAAAGAACTCATGCTCGCCCGCCTGGAACGGTGGGGTGAAGCAGGCCAGCAGTTTATTGGCCAAGTGTTCGGCGTCGCTGGCTTGCTGCAGGCCGGGCAGCAGGATGATGAATTCGTCGCCGCCTAGGCGGGCGACGGTGTCGACGTCTCGCAGTTGGTCCTTGAGGCGCACGGCGATGTCTTTAAGCAGCAGGTCGCCAATCGGGTGGCCGAGGCTGTCGTTGATGTGTTTGAAGCGGTCGAGGTCGAGGAACAGCACGGCGCCCTGGCCGCCGTTTTCCTGTTGACTGTTGAGGGCGGCCTGCAGGCGGCTTTCGAACAGGGTGCGGTTGGGCAGGCCGGTCAGCGGGTCGTGGTGGGCCTGGTAATCGAGGCGCGCCTGGGCGTGCTTGAGGCTGGAGATGTCGGCAAACACGGCGACGAAGTGAGTGATCGACTCCTCGCGGTTGCGCACCGCGCTGATGGTCAGCCAGCTGGGGTACAGCTCGCCGTTCTTGCGCCGGTTGGAGATCTCGCCTTGCCAGTGGCCGTTGGCCGTCAGTTGGTGCCACATGGCCGCGTAGAAGGCGCTGTCGTGCAGGCCGGAGGCGAGCAGGCGCGGGGTTTGGCCAAGGGCCTCGGCTTCGCTGTAGCCGGTGATCTCGCTGAAGGCGCGGTTCACGGCGCTGATATTTTGCCGGGTGTCGGTGATCAGTACGCCTTCGGCCGTGCTCTCGAAGACGGTGGCGGCCTGTTGCAGTTTTTCCTGCATCAGTTGGCGTTCGGTGATGTCCCGGGCGATGGTCAGCATGCAGTCGTCGTCGCCGATGGGCAGCGGGCGGCTGGAGACTTCACACAGGCGAACCTCGCCGTCGTTGCGGCGGATGTGGCAGACAAAGTCGCGGACAAATCCGTCCCGTTGCAGCAGCTCCAACATGTGCTTGCGTTCGTTCAGGTCGACCCAGATGCCGAGGTCCAGGGTTGACTGGTCCAGTGACATGGCGCTGTTGAAGCCGGTGATGTGGCTGAATCCTTCGTTGACCTCAATCAGCAAACCGTCGCTTTGGCGTGACAGCAGCAGGCCGTCGGGAGACGCGTGAAAGGCCTTGGCGAATTTCTCTTCGGAGGTTTGCAGGCGCTGCTGGGTTTCTTTCAGTTGGGTGATGTCACGCACCACGACCACCAAGGCTTCGGTGGTATCGAGTTGAAAGGGTTCGGCGGAGATCAGCCCGGTGAAGGCCTGGCCGTTATTGCGCCGGAAGGGCATTTCCAGGTTGCGGATGCTGGTGGTCTGTACCCGTTGCAGCAGGCCGGGGCCTACGCCCTGAATGCCCCAGATATTCAGTTCGGTGGCGGTTTTTCCCACGACGTCTTCGGCGTTTAGCCCGATCTGGTCTTCGAATGCCTTATTGACCTCCATCAGGCAGCCGTCGGACAGGCGGGCGATCACCAGGATGTCGGGGCATTGCTGGAACACCGAGGCAAACTTCTGTTCCGAAAGCTGCAACGCTTCCTCGGTGCGCTTGGCTTCGCTGATGTCGATCATCAGGCCGCGCAGCACTGGCTTGTGGCCGTGCTCGATCAGGCTGACGATGTCTCGTACCCACAGGCAGCGGCCATCGGCGGTGATTACGCGGTAGTCGACACTGTGGTCGCGGTTGGCCCGGGTTTCGGCGTAGCAATAGGATTCGGTGCGGGTCAGGTCAGCGGGGTGGATGATGTTGCGCCAGAAGCCCGGGATCAGCCAGTGGGCGCGGGGGTAGCCGAGCAGCTCCTCGGCATGGGGCGACACGTAGCTGTAGGTGAAATCGCTGATGCTGGCTTCCCAGGCAATCGCGGAAAGGCTCTCCACCAGGCCGCGATAGTGGTATTCGCTGCTGCGCAGTTCCTGTTCGAGGGCGACGCGGCGGGAAATCTCCGAACTGAGCCGGCGATTGATCCGGATAACCACCGCCAGCACGATGCTCAATAACAATACGGCCGGTAGTCCGTAGAGCAGTACATCCGTCCAGAGGGTGCGGTGGTCGATGACATTGCCGACCCAGCGTTGCTGGATGGCCTCGGTTTCAGCCGGACTGATATCCGCCAGGACCTTGTCGAGGATGCCCACCAGCATCTTGTCGTCGCTGGGTACGGCCATGGCCAATTGATAGCGATAGGGCGTTTCGCCACTGACGTACAGGCCTTCCAGTTTCAGTTGGCGCAGGCTCCACACGCTGGACGCCAGATCGCCGACCACGGCATCAACCTTGTCGGTGGCCAGTGCCTGCAACGCCGAGCTGACGTTGGGCATGGCCACCAGGTTGAGGTCGGGATGGTGAGTGCGTAGCAGTTCGTGAGGGGCATAGTTCTCCACCACGGCGATCTTCAGCCCATAAAGGTCCTTGAGGTTGCGCGGTTGCGGACCGCCTTCATGGGCGAGGATGACGATGGGGAAGTCGAGATAGGGTCGGGTGAACGACAGGAAGCCTTGGCGTTCCGGGGTGGACATGATGCCCGGCAGCAGGTCGAGCTGGTTGTTGCGAGCCTGCTCCAGCACCGCATTCCAGTTTACCGGCTCGATCAGCTTTATCCGGACCCCAAGGCGATCCTGCATCAGCCGCACGTAATCGGCGGCCAGGCCCTGGTAGCGACCGTCTTCGTCGCGGTATTCAAAGGGGGGCCAAGAGGCGTCGACGCCCAGGCGCAACTCTTGGTGGTCCGCCAGCCAGCCACGCTCTTCATCGGTGAGAGTCAACGCGCCAGCCGTTGCGGTCCAGGTCAGCAGCGACAGCAGTAACACGGTCGGCAATCTGGGCATAACGGTCTCGTTATGGCACGGGGAATGTTTCGAGTGTAGACGGGCATTGCGGGGGAGGGGAGGCAGCGAGGATTTAATCTGTAGAAGCAAAAACCCCGGCCTGGGCCGGGGTTTTTGTGATCACTCGTCGAGGAAGGAGCGCAAATGCTCGCTTCTCGTCGGGTGGCGCAGCTTGCGCAGCGCCTTGGCTTCGATCTGACGAATCCGCTCACGGGTAACGTCGAACTGCTTACCGACTTCCTCAAGGGTGTGGTCGGTATTCATGTCGATGCCGAAGCGCATGCGCAGTACCTTGGCTTCACGGGCAGTGAGGCCGGACAGTACGTCGCGAGTCGCTTCTTTCAGGCTCTCAACGGTGGCAACATCGATTGGCGACTGCATGGTCGAGTCTTCGATGAAGTCACCCAAGTGGGAGTCTTCGTCATCACCGATCGGGGTTTCCATGGAGATCGGCTCTTTAGCGATCTTCAATACCTTGCGGATTTTATCCTCAGGCATTTCCATGCGTTCGCCCAGCTCTTCCGGGGTCGGTTCGCGACCCATTTCCTGCAACATCTGCCGGGAAATACGGTTGAGCTTGTTGATCGTCTCGATCATGTGCACCGGAATACGGATGGTGCGGGCCTGGTCGGCGATCGAGCGAGTGATCGCCTGACGGATCCACCAGGTGGCATAAGTCGAGAACTTGTAGCCGCGACGGTATTCGAACTTGTCCACAGCCTTCATCAAGCCGATGTTGCCTTCCTGGATCAGATCGAGGAATTGCAGGCCACGGTTGGTGTACTTCTTGGCGATGGAGATCACCAGACGCAAGTTCGCTTCAACCATCTCTTTCTTCGCGCGGCGGGCCTTGGCCTCACCGATCGACATGCGACGGTTGATGTCCTTGATCTCGGCAATCGTCAGACCGGTTTCGGTCTGCAATGCAGTCAGCTTCTGCTGGCAACGAACGATGTCGGCCTGGAAGCGACCAATGGCTTCAGCGTATTTGCTTTTGCCTTTGGCCAGTGCGTCGGTCCAGCTTTCGTCAACTTCGTTGCCCGGGAACTGGCGCAGGAAGTCTGCACGCGGCATGCGCGCATCACGGACACAGAGCTGCATGATCGCGCGCTCTTGTGCACGCAGACGCTCAAGGGCGCTACGAACCCGCTCAACCAGGCCTTCGAATTGCTTCGGTACCAGTTTGATCGGCATGAAGAGTTCAGCCAGGGCCAGCAATTCAGCAGTTGCCTGCTTGCTGCCGCGACCGTGCTTCTTCAGGGCCTTGCGAGCCAGTTCCATCTGATCGGAGACCGCGCCAAAGCGCTGGGCTGCGATGATCGGATCCGGACCGCTTTCGACTTCTTCTTCGTCATCGGTGGCGGCTTCAGCTTCTTCATCGTCGGTGTCGTCGTCTGCTTTGGCAGCCTTGGCATCGATCGGCGGAGGAACTTCAGCCGCAGGTGGCGCAATGCCGTCGTCCGGGTCGATATAACCGCTCAGGACGTCGGACAGGCGGCCACCTTCGGTGGTGACGCGAGTGTACTCGGAGAGAATGTGGTCAACCGTGCCTGGGAAGTGCGCGATTGCGCCCATCACTTCACGGATGCCCTCTTCGATACGCTTGGCGATTTCGATTTCGCCTTCACGTGTCAGCAGCTCTACCGTACCCATTTCGCGCATATACATGCGCACTGGGTCAGTCGTGCGACCGATGTCGGTCTCGACCGCTGCCAACGCGGCGGCTGCTTCTTCAGCGGCTGCCTCGTCGGTATCGGCGTCGGCCAACATAAGGGCGTCCGCATCCGGAGCACTCTCGTGTACGGGGATCCCCATGTCATTAATCATGCGGATGATGTCTTCCACCTGCTCTGGATCTGAAATATCCTCAGGCAGGTGGTCGTTGACCTCTGCGTAAGTCAGATACTTCTGCTCACGACCAAGGGTGATCAACTCTTTGATACGAGACTGCTGTTGCGCTTTTCCGGACATAACACCCTATCCACTGAAGGTCTTGGCGGGCAAAAAACAAGCCGAGGATTATACCCGAGCTATGACCTCACACGCCAGCTGAGGTCGGGTTTGATGCGGAAACATTGCGACTTAAAAGGTCGCGCAGTTGATTTTTCTC
Source organism: Pseudomonas sp. 32A (assembly GCF_052682255.1). Lineage (NCBI taxonomy): Bacteria > Pseudomonadati > Pseudomonadota > Gammaproteobacteria > Pseudomonadales > Pseudomonadaceae > Pseudomonas > Pseudomonas sp. 32A. The sequence continues at coordinate 3,520,906 of NZ_JBQYLY010000001.1, forward strand.
TTCGGCGGTCAATTCACTCTGACGCGCTTTTCGAAGAAGTTGTTCCAGGTTTCGCTCGCGTTGACGAGCTACCAAGCTAGTAATGGTGTCGAAAAACTGTTGTTCAAGGTTATCGCCATCAATCAGCCATTCCTTTTCTGCCAATGCCTTCAGCAAGCGGCCCTGTTCAGTGCCGTGCCAGCGTGCAATCAGCTGGAATGAGTTTAGCTTAGGATTCTTCTGTACGGCCTCGAGCAGGGCCACCAACAGTTGTGTATTGGTGTGGTCTTCGGCCGCAAAGTGCCCCGCGTCTTCGACTTTTTGTGCCAGTTGCGGGTGATGCAAAAGCGTGCGCAGGGCTGCCATGGTGGGCGGCTCTACTGCTGCTGGGACGCGCGGGCCGCGCGGTTCGTCACGGTCACCGCCACGTTTGCCGTTTTTGTCCCAGGGTTTCTTGTCCCATTTCTTGCCGCCGGCACCGGATTTCTTCGGTGTCCACTCCTGCTGGGGCGTGTAGGCCTCCTGCGGTTGGTGGAAGTCGGAATAGTCCGGCATGGCGTCGTAATCCATGCCCGGGTCGTAGGCGGGCGGCGCCTCTTGCGGCGCGCTGCGCGCCAGCTGGCTGACGGCCTCGCCACTCAATCCGGTGATTTCCAGCAGTCGCTGGCGCATCAGGGTCCGCAGGTTGGCGCCCGGAACCTTGTCGATCAGCGGTGCGGCGAGGGTGACCATATGGGCCTTGCCTTCGAGGGAGCGCGGGTCGGACTCTTCGGTCAGTTGCTGGAAGAAATAATCGGCCAGCGGTTGTGCGTGCTGATTGATGCGCGCGCGGAACGCGTCGGTGCCTTCGGAGCGGACCAGGGTGTCCGGGTCTTCGCCTTCGGGCAGGAACAGGAAGCGTGCGCGGCGTCCGTCCTGCAGGCTCGACAGGGTTGATTCAAGGGCACGCCACGCGGCATTGCGGCCGGCCTGGTCGCCGTCAAAGCAGAACAGCACGTTGGGCACTACGCGAAACAGTCGCTTCAAGTGCTCTTCGCTGGTCGCGGTGCCCAGGGTGGCCACGGCATTGCGCAAGCCCTGCTGGGCGAGGGCGATCACGTCCATATAGCCTTCAACCACAATGATTTCATCGAGGTTGCGATTGTTCTTGCGCGCTTCAAACAGGCCGTAGAGTTCCTGGCCTTTGTGAAACACCGGGGTTTCCGGTGAGTTCAGGTATTTGGGCTTGTCGTCCCCCAGCACCCGGCCGCCGAACGCAATGATGCGGCCGCGACTGTCGCGGATCGGGAACATCACGCGATCGCGGAAGCGGTCATAGCGCTTGCCGGTCTCGGCGTTCTCCACCAACAGGCCGGCGTCGATCATGGCTTTTTGCTGCAGGGTGTCGCTGCTCAGGTGCTTGTACAGATTGTCCCAGCCGGGCGGGGCGAAGCCGAGGCCGAAGTCGCGGGCGATTTCACCGGTCAGGCCGCGGCCCTTGAGGTAATCGACGGCGGCTTTGCGCTGCGGGTGGCTTTTCAGTGCCTGGCGGTAAAAGTCGGCAGCAGCGGTGAGCAGCGGGTACAGCGGCGAATCGGTGGGTTGCCGCGGTTTGTGCGGGCGGCCACTTTCTTCGCGGGGGATTTCCATGCCGGCGGCTTTCGCCAGTTCCTCGACGGCCTGGGGGAAGTCCAGGTTGTCGTGGTCCATGATGAAGCCGAGGGCGTTGCCGCCAGCGCCGCAGCCGAAGCAGTAGTAGAACTGCTTGTCGGGGCTGACGCTGAACGACGGCGTCTTTTCTTTGTGGAACGGGCAGCAGGCGGTGTAGTTCTTGCCGGCCTTTTTCATTTGCAGGCGCGAGCTGACAACATCGACGATGTCGGTGCGGTTCAGAAGGTCGTCAATAAAGCTCTGGGGAATTAGCCCGGCCATGGCGTTCTCGTCATCACTGCGTGTAAAAGAGGGCCCGCAAAGTGCTCAAGGCGCGCGTATTGTGCGGCTCGATCAACTGTCGTCTGCTTGGTCTGTCAGGAAGTGTATCTGCCGAACATTCACTGACGTTAGTTCCGATCAGTGCCCGGCGTAGAAATGTTGCCCGGGAGTCCGGTCTTGGCCATGTGCGGGCCTCGGAAGCTCATCGGTGGGCGCAGCCGACCTGTTGATCGCCTGTTAAAAAATAAGTGTGCTCGTCAGTAGCCTTGTTAGGCTCGTCAGAAGAGACGTGCACCGCTGGCAAAAGAGCCAGTCCTGACGTGTGAAGCAGTTCGTTTCAGTCGCGTGTGCGGCGTCAACGTTGAAGCATCAAGCGATATCCGCAAATGCCAACAGCCCGGCTGAGGGCCGGGCTTGGCAGAAGCTTGCTACGAACGTCTGTGTATTAGTACAGACGAACGGCGCGGCGCTGCTCGCGCTGAACTTTCTTGGCGTGACGCTTAACAGCGGCTGCTGCTTTACGCTTACGCTCAGAAGTTGGCTTCTCGTAAAATTCGCGGCTACGAACTTCAGCCAGAACACCGGCTTTTTCGCAGGAGCGCTTGAAACGACGCAGAGCTACGTCGAAGGGTTCGTTCTCTTTTACTTTGACGGCTGGCATCCAGAGCTACCTTCTTTCATTACCGGGAATCAACGTTCTCGTCGCAAAAAATTCGCGGCTGAGGTCGTCGGTTTTTAAGGGTTGCGGATGTTAACCCCTCATTGCCCGGAATGCAAAGCCTCTGATCGAAAACCGCTAGTCGGGAGGGGGAGCGGCGACTATTATGCGCGCCTTCGAATTCAGCCTCTACAAGGCGCAAACCCATGCTAGTTCTGGGATTAGAAACCTCGTGCGACGAAACCGGTGTCGCACTTTACGACAGTGAACGCGGGCTTTTGGCCGACGCACTGTTCAGTCAGATCGACCTGCATCGCGCCTATGGTGGCGTGGTGCCGGAGCTGGCCAGCCGTGATCATGTGAAACGCATGCTGCCATTGATTCGCCAGGTATTGGACGAGGCCGGCTGCGTGCCGACCGAGATCGACGCCATTGCCTATACCGCAGGCCCGGGATTGGTCGGAGCCCTGCTGGTTGGGGCCTCTTGCGCCCAGGCGCTGGCATTTGCCTGGGGCATTCCGGCCCTCGGTGTGCACCACATGGAAGGCCATTTACTGGCGCCGATGCTGGAAGAAAACCCGCCAGAGTTCCCGTTCGTCGCTTTGTTGGTTTCAGGTGGCCATACGCAGCTGGTTCAGGTCGACGCAATCGGTCAATACACGCTTCTGGGGGAAAGCCTGGACGACGCTGCCGGTGAAGCGTTCGACAAGACCGCGAAGATGATGGGCCTCAATTATCCCGGCGGTCCGGAAATTGCGCGGCTGGCGGAAAAAGGCGTGGAAGGGCGCTACACCTTCCCGCGTCCGATGTGCGATCGCCCCGGCCTGATGTTCAGCTTCAGCGGCTTGAAAACCTCTGCCCTGAATACCTGGCAGCAGAGCGTCAGCGCCGGAGACGACAGTGAGCAAGCCCGTTGCGACATCTCGCTGGCGTTCCAGCAGGCCGTGGTGGAGACTTTGACCATCAAGTGCAAGCGGGCCCTGAAGCAGGCGGGCATGAAGCGCCTGGTGATCGCGGGCGGCGTCAGCGCGAACAAGGCGTTGCGCAGCTCCCTGGAGAAAATGCTCGGCGACATGAAGGGCGACGTGTTTTACGCCCGCCCCGAATTCTGTACCGATAACGGCGCGATGATCGCTTATGCCGGTTGCCAGCGTTTGCAGGCCGGCCAGCATGAAAGCCTGGCAATCAGCGTGCAGGCACGCTGGCCGATGGAGCAACTGCCGCCGCTGTAACCGGCGAACGTGAACCGGGTTCACCGGGCGTATTTAAAAATGCCGTTCGCGCCCGGCAAACAGGTCGCGTAAATTGCCCCGGTGGCGCCAGACGATCAGCAGCGTGAGCACGCTCATCGGCACCAGCGCCGCCGGTTCCTGCCAGGCCAGCAATGGCAGCGTCAGCGGTGTGGCGATCAGTGCGGCCAGCGAGCTGGTACGGGTCAGGTAGAACGTCAGCAGCCAGGCCAGGATGGCCAGCAGCGCCGCCGGTGGGTAGATGCCCAGCAGCATGCCGGCCGCCGTAGCGACGCCTTTGCCGCCGCGAAAGCGGAAGTACAGCGGGAACAGGTGGCCGAGCACCGCGCAGACGCCGATCCAGGCTTGCTGTTGCAGCGACAGCCCGGCGAGATCGGCGATCAACACGGGCAACAGGCCCTTGCAGACGTCGCCGAACAGCGTCAATACGGCGAGTTTCTTGCCGGCCAGGCGCAACATATTGGTGGCGCCGGCATTGCCTGAGCCACTCATTCGCGGGTCGGGATTTCCCGTCAGGCGGCTGAGCAAAATGGCGAAGGACAGCGAGCCGAGCAGGTAGGCGAGAGTCGCCAGTAACCAAAACATGCTAACTATTCCGGGCGAGGACGCCCTGATTCTAACGGGGCATCGCGCCCTTGTCGTGCAGCGGAGAAGAGTGCTTGGACAGAGTGTTTATCGAAGGCCTGGAAGTTGACACCGTGATCGGGGCCTACGACTGGGAGCGCGGTATCCGGCAATGCCTGCGTCTGGACCTGAGCTTCGCCTGGGATAACCGCCCGGCCGCTGCCGGTGATGACCTGACCCTGGCACTGGACTATGCCAGCGTGTCCGCACGTATCCAGGCCTTTGCCGAGCACGCGCAGTTCCAACTGGTGGAAACCTTTGCCGAGCGCCTGGCCGAAGTCTTGATGAGTGAATTCCAGATTCCCTGGCTGCACCTCAAACTGACCAAGCCCGGCGCCGTTCCGGCAGCCAAGGGCGTGGGCGTGGAGATCGAGCGCGGATGTCGCTAACTCAGGTTTACCTTGGTCTTGGCAGCAATATCGAGCGTGAGGCCCATTTACGCGCTGGCCTCGATGCGCTGGCGGGTTTCCTGACGGATCTGCGCTGTTCGGCGGTGTTTGAAAGCCAGCCGGTGGGCATCAAGAGCGGGCCGTTCTTCAATCTGGTGGTGTCGGCGTATACCGACCTGCCGCTGATGGAACTGGACCGTCGATTGAAGTTTATCGAGGCCGACAATGGCCGCTATGCCCCGGATCGCAAGGGGCTGCCGCTGGATATCGACGTGCTGCTGTACGGCGAGCTGGTCGGTAATTTCGATGGCCTGATTCTGCCCCGGGCCGAAATCCTGAAGAACGCGTTTGTGCTGTGGCCGCTGTCGCTGATGGCGCCGGAGCGTGTGCACCCGGAAGCGGGCAAGACATTTGCCGCGCTTTGGCAGGATGCACAAATCGATCAGGTACTGGCGCCGGTCGCTTTCGAGTGGCGTAATCAGCCGTTAACGCCGGATGCGCTCTTGTAGGCTTTCAGCGCCTTGAGCCGTTCGCGTTTCAGCGCTTCACCCAGCTCGGGGCCCTTGAATCCTTGCTCCAGTAGCGGTGCGACCGCGACACCCCGTGCGGCGAGCGCCGCGCCGCGCAAATAATCCGCTTGTGGATAACTTCTCTGCTCAAGGCCTTTGCGGCCGCGGGCGTCCATCTCGCACGCCACCACAAATTCCTCAAAGCGCTGCGGGCGACGGTAAACGTCAAAGCGTTGCAGCAACTCCAGCAAAGTTGCAGGCCTCAGCTCCAGTGCGCGATGGCCGTGGGTGTGGTATTCGCCCACCAGCAGCGCCAGTTCCTGGCAATCCCTTGGTACCTTGAAGCGCTCATTCACCGCCTTGATCAACTCCAGGCCGCGATGCTCATGAGCAATGTGCTGCGGCAACTTATCCACAGGCGTGAGGCCCTTGCCCAGGTCATGCAGCAGGCAGGCCCAGCGCACGGTCAGTGGTTGGGCGTGGAGGGCCGCCTGCTCCAGCACGCTCAGCGTGTGGATGCCGGTATCGATCTCGGGGTGATGGGCTTCGGGTTGTGGCACGCCAAACAGCGCGTCGATTTCAGGCATCAGGATTTTCAGCGCGCCGCAATCGCGTAGCACCTGGATAAATACCTGTGGCTGATTCTCCATCAGGGCGCGGGAAATTTCTTTCCAGCTGCGCTCAGGCGTCAGGGCTTCCAGCTCGCCTGAATTACTGAGTTCGCGCATCAGCTCCAGGGTTTCTGACGCGACGGTAAAATCCAGGCCTGCGTATCGCGCTGCAAAACGGGCAACGCGCAGGACTCGGAGAGGATCTTCGGCGAATGCGGGGGAAACGTGGCGAAGAATGCGCGCTTTCAGATCACGCTGACCGTGGTACGGATCAGTCAGGTTGCCGTCGTCATCTTCTGCCATTGCATTGATGGTCAGGTCGCGGCGGATCAGGTCTTCTTCCAGGGTAACTTCTGGGCTCGCGTGAAACACGAAGCCGCCATAACCCCGGCCGCTCTTGCGCTCCGTGCGGGCGAGGGCGTACTCGTCGCCGTTTTTCGGGTCAAGAAAGACGGGGAAGTCCGAGCCCACGGGCTTGTAGCCCAGGGCGAGCATTTCTTCAGTGGTTGCGCCGACTACGACACGGTCGACATCGGTAACCGGGATGCCCAGCAGGCGATCACGCACCGCACCGCCGACTTTGTAGATTTGCATGAAAAAGCCTCCATTAGCGGCACAGGATAACGCCTGCGGCCCGCCAATGGAGGCTTTGCCGTTTCACAGATGGACGACAGCCAGGTCCAGGCGGCCGTAATCGTTGTCGCCGTGTTCGTTGCGGGGCGGAACATGGTGGGTTTTCATCACCTGGTCGCCTTGCAGCGTTTCCAGGTGGATATCGAACCCCCACAGCCGGTGCAGATGCTTGAGGACCTCTTCAGTGGACTCTCCCAGCGGTTTACGGTCGTGCTGCTGATGGCGCAGGGTCAACGAGCGATCGCCGCGTACGTCGATGCTGTAGATCTGCACGTTGGGTTCACGGTTGCCCAGGTTGTACTGCGCTGCCAGGGTTTCGCGGATGGTGCGGTAACCCGGCTCATCGTGGATCGCCGGCACCAGCAGGTCGTCCTTGAGGTCGTCATCCATGATGCTGAACAACTTGAGGTCACGAATCACCTGAGGTGACAGGTACTGCAGGATGAAGCTTTCATCCTTGAAGCTGCTCATGGCGAACTTGATGGTGGACAGCCAATCGCTGCCGGCAATCTCCGGGAACCAGCGGCGGTCTTCTTCGGTGGGGTGTTCACACATGCGCCGGATGTCACGGTACATGGCAAAACCCAGAGCATACGGGTTGATGCCGCTGTAGTACGGACTGTCGAAGCCCGGTTGATAGACCACGCTGGTATGGGACGTCAGGAACTCCATCATGAAGCCGTCGGTCACCAGGCCTTCGTCGTACAGGTCGTTCATCAGGGTGTAGTGCCAGAACGTGGCCCAGCCCTCGTTCATCACCTGGGTCTGGCGTTGTGGGTAGAAGTACTGGGCAATCTTGCGCACGATCCGCACGATTTCCCGCTGCCAGGGCTCCAGCAACGGCGCGTGCTTTTCGATGAAGTACAGGATGTTTTCCTGAGGTTCGGCGGGGAAGCGTGCATTGTCCTTGTCGCTGTTCTTGCCGGCGCGTTTGGGAATGGTGCGCCACAGGTCGTTGATCTGCTTTTGCAGATGCTCTTCACGGTCCTTCTGGCGCAGCCGCTCTTCTTCGGCGGAAATCGGATACGGGCGTTTGTAGCGGTCGACGCCGTAGTTCATCAGCGCATGGCAAGAGTCGAGCAAGTCTTCCACGGCATCGATGCCGTGGCGCTCCTCGCACTGCATGATGTACTGCTTGGCGAACACCAGGTAATCGATGATCGAGCTGGCATCGGTCCAGGTGCGGAACAGGTAGTTGCCCTTGAAAAAGCTGTTATGTCCGTAGCACGCATGGGCTACCACCAGTGCCTGCATGCAGATGGTGTTTTCTTCCATCAGGTAGGCAATGCACGGGTCGGAGTTGATGACGATTTCGTACGCCAGGCCCATCTGGCCGCGGGTGTAGGACTTTTCGGTGCTGAGGAAGTGTTTGCCGTAGGACCAGTGGTGATAGCCCAAGGGCATGCCCACGGACGCGTAGGCGTCCATCATCTGTTCGGCGGTGATCACTTCGATCTGGTTGGGGTAGGTGTCCAGGGCATAACCCGCCGCGATGCGGCTGATTTCCTTGTCATAGGCCTGGATCAGCTCGAAGGTCCATTCGGACCCCGTGGATATGGGTTGGCGCTTATGCTCTTTGGCGGTCATGTCACTAACCTGCGCTGGAAGAGTTCACGGAAGACCGGATAGATATCGCCGGCCGAGACCAATTGTTGCTGGGCGAAGGTGTCAGCGAAGGCTTCGCTGATGCGCTCGTATTCGAACCACAGCGCCTGATGCTCGCGCGGGGTGATTTCGACGTAGGTGTAGTACTGCACGAACGGCATGATCTGGTTGATCAGGATATCGCGGCAGATCGGCGAATCGTCGTTCCAGTTGTCGCCGTCGGAGGCCTGGGCGGCGTAGATGTTCCACTCGTTGGCCGGATAGCGCTCAGCCATGATTTCCTGCATCAGCTTCAAGGCGCTGGAAACAATGGTGCCGCCGGTTTCCCGCGAGTAGAAGAACTCTTCTTCGTCGACTTCCCGGGCGCTGGTGTGATGGCGGATGAACACCACATCGATCTTGTCGTAGTTACGTTTGAGGAACAGGTACAGCAGGATGAAGAAGCGCTTGGCGATGTCCTTGGTCGCCTGGGTCATGGAGCCGGATACGTCCATCAGGCAGAACATCACCGCCTTGGAACTGGGATTGGGTTGCTTGACCAGCAGGTTGTACTTCAAGTCGAAGGTGTCGAGAAACGGAACGCGGTGAATTCGCGCACTGAGTTTGGCGATTTCGGCTTCGATTTCCTGGATATCGCCGAAGTTGTCCGGCTCTTCGCGTTTCAGGCGCTCCAGTTCCGCCTTGGCATCCCGCAGCTTCGCGCGGCTGCTGCCCGACAAGGCGATACGTCGCGCATGGGCTGAACGCAGGGTGCGGATGATGTTGATCCGCGACGGATTGCCTTCGTTGCTGATCCCGGCGCGCACGGTCTTGAAAGTGTCGGTACCGGTCAGGTTGCGTTTGACCAGGTTGGGCAGTTCCAGGTCTTCGAACATGAATTCCAGGAATTCTTCCTGGGTGATCTGGAACACGAACTCATCCATGCCTTCGCCGGAGTTGCCGGCCTTGCCCGGCCCTTTGCCGCCCGCACCGCCTTGAGGCCGCTGGATATGTTCGCCGCTGGTGAATTCCTTGTTGCCGGGGTGCACGACAGTCTGTTTGCCGCCCCGGCCGTGGTGCAGCACCGGTTCATCGATGTCGCGTCCAGGGATGCTGATCTGTTCGCCATGCTCCATGTCGGTGATGGAGCGGCGGCTGACGGCCTCTTCGACGGCCTTTTTGATGTGGTCACGGTAACGCCGCAGGAACCGCTGGCGGTTTACCGTGCTCTTGTTCTTGCCATTGAGACGTCGGTCGATCACATAGCTCATGTAGGAGCCCTCCGGGCAGCTTCAAGTTACAAGCTTCAAGCGGCAAGCTGGAAGCTTAAAGACAAGCGGTCGATTGCCAGGCTGTCCGGCGTACCGGGAGCCTGGCATTGCGCGCTTGTCGCTGCCTTACTGCGATTTGCGGACCCGCAAGTACCACTCGGAGAGCAGTCGTACCTGTTTGTCGGTGTAGCCACGCTCGACCATTCGAGTGACGAAGTCGTTGTGTTTTTGCTGATCCTCCTTGCTGGCCTTGGCGTTGAAGCTGATGACCGGCAGCAGATCCTCGGTGTTGGAGAACATTTTCTTCTCGATGACCACCCGCAGCTTCTCGTAGCTGAGCCAGGTAGGGTTCTTGCCATTGTTGTTGGCCCGGGCGCGCAGCACGAAGTTGACGATTTCGTTGCGGAAATCCTTCGGATTGCTGATGCCGGCGGGTTTTTCGATCTTTTCCAGTTCCTCGTTGAGGGCTACGCGGTTGAGAATCTCGCCGGTTTCCGGGTCGCGGTATTCCTGGTCCTGGATCCAGAAGTCTGCGTACAGCACGTAGCGGTCGAAGATGTTCTGGCCGTATTCGCTGTAGGACTCCAGGTACGCGGTCTGGATTTCCTTGCCGATGAACTCGATGTAGCGCGGTGCCAGGTATTCCTTGAGGAAGCGCAGATAGCGCTCGCGGGTTTCAGCCTGGAACTGTTCCTGTTCGATCTGCTGTTCCAGCACGTAAAGCAGGTGCACCGGGTTGGCGGCGATTTCGTGCGGATCGAAGTTGAAGACCTTGGACAGGATCTTGAACGCAAAGCGTGTCGACAGGCCGTTCATGCCCTCGTCCACACCTGCGGTGTCGCGGTACTCCTGGATTGACTTGGCCTTCGGATCGGTGTCCTTGAGGTTTTCGCCGTCATACACGCGCATCTTCGAGTAGATGTTGGAGTTTTCCGGCTCCTTGAGGCGCGACAGCACAGTGAACTGGGCCAGCATCTTCAGGGTGTCAGGCGCGCAATGGGCCTTGGCCAGGGAGCTGTTGAACAGCAGCTTGTCGTAGATCTTGATTTCATCGCTGACCCGCAGGCAGTACGGCACCTTGACGATGTAGATCCGGTCGATGAAGGCCTCGTTGTTCTTGTTGTTGCGGAAGGTGTGCCATTCCGATTCGTTGGAGTGGGCCAGCAGGATCCCGGTAAACGGAATCGCCCCCAGGCCTTCGGTACTGTTGTAGTTACCTTCCTGTGTCGCGGTAAGCAGTGGGTGCAGCACCTTGATTGGTGCCTTGAACATCTCCACGAACTCCATCAGACCCTGGTTGGCCCGGCACAGTGCGCCCGAGTAGCTGTAGGCATCGGCGTCGTTCTGCGGGAATTCTTCGAGTTTGCGGATATCGACCTTACCCACCAGCGCCGAGATATCCTGGTTGTTCTCGTCACCGGGTTCGGTCTTGGCCACGGCGATCTGGTTGAGGATCGATGGATAGAGCTTCACCACCCGGAACTGGCTGATGTCGCCGCCGAATTCGGCCAGGCGCTTGGTCGCCCACGGCGACATGATGGTATTGAGGTAGCGCCGTGGAATACCGAAGTCTTCTTCGAGGATCGCGCCATCTTCCGTGGCGTTGAACAGCCCCAGGGGCGACTCGAACACCGGCGAGCCCTTGATGGCGTAGAACGGCACCTTCTCGATCAGTTGTTTGAGCTTCTCGGCCAGGGACGACTTACCGCCGCCGACGGGGCCGAGCAGGTAGAGGATCTGTTTCTTCTCTTCCAGGCCTTGGGCGGCATGGCGGAAATACGAGACGATCTGGTCAATGCATTCTTCCATGCCATGGAAGTCTTCAAAGGCCGGGTAGCGACGGATCACCTTGTTCGAGAAAATTCGCGACAGTCGCGAATTGGCTGCGGTGTCCACCAGCTCCGGCTCGCCGATCGCCAATAGCAGGCGTTCAGCGGCAGACGCGTAGGCGCTTCGGTCCTTTTTGCACAGTTCGAGATACTCCTGAAGCGAGAGCTCTTCCTGGCGGGTGGACTCGAAGCGTTGTTGGAAGTGGCTAAAAATACTCATGACGTCGTCACCTCGCTCGATACGTGGAGCCGACGCCGGATCAATCAGTCGATGCTGGCAGTCATTGGTGGACACCAATGGCCGTTTTCCCCCCAGAACACCCTGAAACGCTACCGATGACCCGCACGCCGGTGTACCGGCTCTCCCCTGTTTTGGATGGCCTGCGCTTAAGGATAGTTCGGAATCAGGGAGGTCAAGGCGCGATACGAAATTAGTTTGGCCGCGCCGTTCGTCAGAAACGGCGCGAGGCCAAGCGTCACGCGGGGTAGCGGGGTTTGAAAAAAATTATTGCGCGTCGCCTGCAGCAATTTCTGCAGGATAGGTCGCACGCCATAGCTCAAAGCCACCGTCGAGGCTATAGACGTCGGAGAAACCCTGGCTCACGAGGTAGGCGGCCGCGCTTTGGCTGGAGTTGCCGTGGTAGCACGCCACGATTACCGGCGCGTCGAGGTCGGCGGCGCGGATGAAGTCGGCGATGTTGTGGTTGTCCAGGTGCTGGGCACCACTGATGTGGGCGGCGTTGTAGGTCGGCTGGTCGCGGATGTCGACAACCACCGCGCCTTGCTCGCGCAGGGCCTGGGCTTGCTCGGGAGGGATACGTTTGAATTCAGTCATGGCGGGCTCCTTTGGCCTGTGTGAAAGCGCGGCTCAGCGCTTTGCCGTGGCCTGCAGTTGTTCGGGAATGGGCGAGTCGCACTGGCAGCTCGAGCGCTCGCCGGTGTCGACATTCATCAGGGTCATGGCGCCGCCCCACACACAGCCGGTGTCGAGGGCGAATACACCGGGTTCATCGCATTTGCCTTCCAGGGCTGCCCAGTGGCCGAAGATGATCTTCGTTTCACGGGTCTTGCGCTCCTTGTGGGCGAACCAGGGCTTGTAGCCGGGGAGGGCGGTGTCGGCGCCTTCCTTGCTCTTCAGGTCCAGCTTGCCTTCGGCGGTGCAGAAACGCATGCGGGTGAAGTAGTTGGTGATCACCCGCAGGCGGGCGACGCCGGTCAGATCGTTGTCCCACTTCACGGGATCGTTGCCGTACATGCCATCCAGGTAAGCCGTGTACAGGTTGTCATCGGCCAGGGCGGCTTCGACTTCGCCTGCACACTTGAGGGCTTTCTTCAGCGTCCACTGCGGAGGAATGCCGGCATGCACCAAGGCCATGTCACGACTCTCGTCGTAGTGCATGATCTTTTGCCGGCGCAGCCAGTCAAGCAACTGGGCGCGGTCTGGCGCTTCGAGGATTTCCCGCAGGGTATCGCCCTTTTTCAGGCGCTCGATGTTATTGCCTGCGGCCAGCAGGTGCAGGTCATGGTTGCCCAGCACACACACCAGGGAGTCGCGCATGCCATAAAGAAAGCGCAGGGTTTCCAGGGATTGCGGGCCACGGTTGACCAAGTCGCCTACCAGCCACAGGCGATCCTTGGCTGGATCGAAGGCCACACGGTCGAGCAGGCACTTGAGCGGTTCCAGGCAGCCTTGCAGGTCACCGACGGCATACGTCGCCATCAGTGCAGGGCTCCAGGTACCGCGAGGCGGAACGGGGCGATGATGGCGTCGAAGTGTTTACCGTCGTCGGCGAGCATCTGGTAGCTGCCTTGCATGTTGCCGACGCGGGAGGTCATGACGGTGCCGCTGCTGTAGGTGTGGCTCTTGCCGGGGGCGATCAGCGGTTGTTGGCCGACCACGCCGGCGCCGCGGACTTCCTCGACCTGGCCGTCACCGTCGGTGATGACCCAATGGCGCGACAGCAGCTTGGCAGGCAGCTCGCCGTTGTTTTGCACGGTAATGGTGTAGGCGAACGCAAAACGGTTCTGCTCGGGTTGCGATTGTTCCGCCAGAAAGCGGGTGACGACGCTGACGTCGATCTGATAACGAGGATCGGACATGCAAGAGGCCTTAAAAGCAAAAGCGGGGGAACAGCGGATGCCGATCAGTCTAGGCCAAGTGGTGGGCACTAGGCCAGACATGCTGTCTGGCCGTGCCCGACTCTACTTTATTCAGCCGCTGGCGCAGGCTGAATGGCGAGCTGGTCAGCCAGGCGCACGAAGGCGGCCAGGTCCAGCTGCTCAGGACGCAGGCTGCCGTCGACGCCGGCGGCTTCGATTTCAGCGTTGCTGAGCAAAGCCTTCAGCGTATTGCGCAAGGTCTTGCGGCGTTGGTTAAACGCCTCGCGTACCACGCGCTCCAGCAATTTGTGGTCTTTAGCCGGGTGCGGCAGCACCGCATGAGGCACCAGGCGCACGATGGCGGAGTCGACCTTCGGTGGCGGGTTGAACGCGCCCGGGCCGACGTTGAACAGGTGCTCTACGCGGCAATGGTACTGAACCATGATCGACAGACGACCCCAATCACCACCACCAGGGCCCGCCGCCAAACGCTCGACCACTTCCTTTTGCAGCATGAAGTGCATGTCGCGGATGATGCCGGCGTTGTTCAGCAGGTGGAAAATCAGCGGGGTGGAGATGTTGTATGGCAGGTTGCCGACCACCCGCAGGCTGTTGGGCGCTGCATTGAGGCTGGTGAAGTCGAACTTCAGCGCGTCGCCCTGGTGCAGGTTGAAGTTGGGCATGCCGGCGAACTGCTGGTTGAGGATCGGGATCAGGTCCTTGTCCAACTCAACCACGTCCAACTGGCCGCCGCTCTTGAGCAGGCCTTGGGTCAGGGCGCCCTGGCCCGGGCCGATTTCCAGCAGGCGGTCTTCGGGCTTGGCGTGGATGGAGCGCAGGATGCGGTCAATCACGCCAGCGTCGTGCAGGAAGTTTTGCCCGAAGCGCTTGCGCGCCCGGTGTTGGTAATGCTCAGTCATATACGGGTCTCGGCCATCTGATAGGCGGTTTCCAGGGCCACGTGCAGGCTGCCGGTATCGATCTTGCCGCTGCCGGCGAGGTCCAGGGCGGTGCCATGGTCGACGGAGGTGCGGATGATCGGCAGGCCCAGTGTCACGTTGACGGCGGCGCCGAAGCCTTTGTACTTCAGCACGGGCAGCCCCTGGTCATGGTACATCGCCAGCACTGCGTCGCAGTGCTCCAGATATTTGGGGGTAAACAGAGTGTCGGCAGGCAATGGGCCGCGCAGGTCCATGCCCTCAAGGCGCAGACGCTCCAGGGTTGGTTCGATGATGTCGATTTCTTCATGGCCCAGGTGGCCACCTTCACCGGCGTGGGGGTTGAGCCCGCAGACCAGGATGCGTGGTTGGGCGATGCCGAATTTCTGTCGCAGGTCGGCGTGCAGGATGCGTGTGACACGCTCCAGGCGCTCGGGGGTAATGGCGTCGGCAATCTCCCGCAGGGGAAGGTGAGTGGTCACCAGGGCCACCCGCAGGTCGCCCGTTGCCAGCATCATCACCACTTGTTCGGTCTGGGTCAGTTCAGCGAGGAATTCGGTATGGCCGGAAAAGGCGATCCCCGATTCATTGATCACGCCCTTGTGCACGGGCGCGGTGATCATTCCGGCGAAATCGCCTTCGATGCAGCCTTGGCCGGCCCGGGTCAGGGTTTCCAGGACGAAGGCAGCGTTGGCCTTGTCCAGTTGCCCGGCGACGACCTTGGCCGCCAACGGGGTATCCCACACGTACAGGCTGTTGGCCGGTGCCGGAAGGTCAGGCCAGTTACCTGGGCCCACCGATAGCAGATCGACGGCCACGCCCAGCTGCGCGGCCCGCTCAAGGAGCAAGTCGCGGCTGGTAATGGCAATCAGGGGGTGTGGCTGGGTGTGCGAGGCGAGCAGCAGGCACAGGTCAGGACCAATGCCGGCCGGCTCGCCGGGTGTCAATGCGAAACGCTTGGGTTTCACTGGGCTGCCTGGTCGGTGCCTGTTTGGTCGGCGCCAGGAAGCTTGTTCTCTACGTAGGCTTCGTCACGGATCTGACGCAACCAGGTTTGCAGCTCTTCGTCGTATTTGCGGTTACGCAGTACGGTCAGGGCTTGTTGCTCGCGGGCCTGGGCGGTGTTGTCAGTGGCGCGACGGCCAAGGACTTCCAGCACATGCCAGCCGTATTGGGTCTTGAACGGTTTGGACAGTACGCCTTGCGGAGTCTTGGCCATGACGTCCTGGAACTCTGGAACCAGTGCTTTCGGATCGATCCAGTTCAGATCGCCGCCGTTGAGGGCTGAGCCTGGGTCTTCCGAGAAGCTTTTGGCCAGGGTGGCAAAGTCTTCGCCGCTTTCGATGCGGTCATAGATCTTCTGGGCCAGTTCCTTGGTTTGGGCTTCGGTACGGATCTCGCTTGGCTTGACCAGGATGTGACGAACGTGAACTTCGTCCTTCATCTGGGCTTCTTCGCCGCCGCGCTTGCCGAGCAACTTGAGGATGATGAAACCGCCTGGCGTGCGCGCAGGCTGGGTGATGCCACCCACTTCCATGGTGCTCAGCTCGCGGTCGAACGGTGGTGGCAGTTGAGCGGCTTTACGCCAGCCCATGTCACCGCCTTCGAGGGCGTTGTCGCTGCCGG
Organism: Pseudomonas sp. 32A; assembly: GCF_052682255.1. Classification (NCBI taxonomy): domain Bacteria; kingdom Pseudomonadati; phylum Pseudomonadota; class Gammaproteobacteria; order Pseudomonadales; family Pseudomonadaceae; genus Pseudomonas; species Pseudomonas sp. 32A. Next base: position 3,536,818 of record NZ_JBQYLY010000001.1, read on the forward strand.
ACTGGGCAATGGCCATCTGAGCAAAGTCAGCGCCTTGCTTGAGCCGGTCATAAATAGCTTGGGTTTTCGCCGCGGCAGCGTTGAGCTGTTCAGCGTTGGCACTGTCTGGGGTAGGAACCAGGATGTTGGCCAGGTGCAGTTCTTCGGAAAGCTGCATCTTGCCAAGGTCAGAGGCCAGGAAGTTCTTCACTTCCTGCTCGGACACCTGAATCCGCTCCGCCACACGGCGCTGACGCACACGGCTGATGATCATTTCACGGCGAATCTGGTCACGGGCGTCCTCATAGGACAGACCGTCGTGAGCCAGGGCAGCGCGGAACTGATCAATGCTCATGTTGTTGCGCTGGGCGATGGTGCCGACAGCCTGGTTCAATTCTTCGTCACTGATACGGATGCCGGAGCGATCGCCGATCTGCAATTGCAGGTTTTCAACGATCAGGCGCTCAAGCACCTGCTGGTCCAGCACGCTGGTCGGCGGTACGCCGCCACCGCGCTTGGCGATGGTTTGCTGAACTTCCTTGACCCGTTGGTCCAGTTGGCTCTGCATGATCACGTCGTTATCGACGATGGCCACTACCTTGTCCAGCGGTTGAACCGCAGCGTGGGCTGCGGCAGTACCCAGGAACAGCGCGCCCAGCATCAGCGGGCGCAGACAATCAGAAAGCTTGGTCTTCACGTTCACGATAACCTTCAATGCCTTTGTCGAGGAAGCTCTCTACCTTGGCGCCGGTCAGGCCGCCGAGTCCTTTAAGGACGATCTGGAAGAAGAGCCCGTGGTCACCCTTTTCGTTCAGCGGGGCGATCTGGCTGTATTCGTCGTTGGAAACCCAGTAACGGTTGATGACGCGCAGTTTCCAGCAGCAGTTGTCGTACTCGAAACCACCGAAGGCTTCCAGGGTACGGTTGCGGGCATAGTCATACTGCCAGCGGGTGATCAGGTTCCACTGAGGAATGATCGGCCACATCATCGAGAAGTCGTGTTGCTGGATTTTGTAGTAATCCTTGATGAAGGTCGACGGGTCCGATGGGCTGCCGTAGTCGCCACCAAACTGGTATTTGCCGGTCAGCTGGTTGTAGACAACCTGGTCGTTACGGTAGCGGTAGCCGACGTTAATGACCTTGTTCGGGTTGTCTTCCGGCTGATAGTGGAACATCGCACTGCCGGAGCGTGGGCTGTGCGTTTCAGTGTCCCAGTTATAGTCTGCAGTGGCGCGCCAGTCGCGGTTGAAGCGGAACTCGTAGTCCAGGGCAACCGGAGAGACGTTGGATTGCGCGTCAGCACGCTGGCTGGCGAGGATGCCAGGCAGTTGTACTTCACGATCCTTGAAGTAGATGGCTTGGCCGATTGCAACGCGTTGACGTTCGAAACCGTTCTCTTCGATCCAGCGGCTGGTCAAGCCGAGGGACAGCTTGTTCTCGTCGCCGATACGGTCAGTGCCGCTGAAACGGTTGTCGCGGAACAATGACGCGTAGCTGAACGAGTACTCACCGCTGTCGAATACAGGGATATCACTTTGGTCTTTATTCGGTACATACAGGTAGTACGCACGAGGCTCAAGAGTCTGTCGGTAGTCTTTGCCAAACCAGTTGGTATTGCGATCAAAGTACAGGCCGCTGTCTACGCTGGCGACCGGTATTGCACGGTCTTGGGAGCTTTTAAAGGTGCCGCCAGCATAAGGATTAGCAGGGGTTGCAGCTGCTTGCGCAACGAGGATGTCATTCTTACCCGTGCTATCAAGGTCAAGATCGTACTTGGTGTAGACATACTTCAGCTTCGGCGTAATAAAACCGTAGGTCGTATTCATCGGGTATTCGACCGCTGGCGCGACGTTCAGGCGAGTACCGTTTGCACGGGTCAGGCCTGTTACATACGTGTCCAGACGACGCGATACTGCGCCGTTTTCATCGGTGAAGGTTCCGTTCTCAAGATCTCGATCAAAGCGTACTGCTTCGGTCTCGTAAGTGAAGTTCAACCCACCCGGATGGTACGGCAGCGCACCGTTGAAGGTGATCTGCGGCAGACGGTCATACGGAGTGATCTGGGAAATCGTCGCCAGCTGGTAAGCCTGCAGGTTCAGTCGTGCCTGGTAGCTATCACCACGATAGGTCACCGAACCCTGCTGGTTCACATAGTCTTGGGTCTTGATCCCTTCTTGATAGGACTTCAGATCCTGGAAGTAATAAGGATCGCTGATATTGGTGTAATCGACCTGAGTCATTACACGCGAATCCAACCCGCCCTTATGCTGCCAGTTGAGCATATAACGAGTTTTTTCGTAGTCGGTCTGCAGCTTGCGCTCGTCGCTGTCGTCGTTCAGGTACGCGCCACCAAACTGACCTTCGCTGGACTTGGTGAGGTAGCGGAATTCGCCTTCCATCAGCATGCCGCGCTTGGTCATGTATTGCGGGTACAACGTGGCATCGTAGTTCGGCGCCAGGTTGAAGTAGTACGGCGTAACCAACGTGAAGCCAGTCTCGCTGCCGGTGCTGAAGCTCGGCGGCAGGAAGCCGGATTGACGACGGTTGTCGATCGGGAAGTAGATGTACGGGGTGTAAAGGATCGGAATGTCCTTGACCCGCAACGTCACGTTGGTCGCCGTACCGAAACCGGTGGCCGGGTTGAGCGTGATGTTGTTGCCCTTGAGCTGCCAGGCGTTGCTGTTCGGCTCACAGGTGGTGTACGTACCGTCCTTGAGACGGATGATCGCGTTCTCGGCACGCTTGGCGTAGAGCGCGTTGCCGCGGATGCGCGATTTGTGCATCACGTATTCGGCGTTGTCGACCTTGGCGGCGCCGGTGTCCAGTTGGACTTCAGCGTGGTCGCCCACCAGCAGGGCGCCGTTGTCGCGCAGACGGACGTTGCCGTTCAGCTCGCCACGGTTCTCGGCCTGGTAGAGGTTGGCCTCGTCGGCCTCGACCTGCATGCTGCCCTGGCGCATGACGACGTCACCGGCCAGGGAGGCAACTTGCTGTTCCTGCTCGTAACGAGAGACCTTGGCGCCGATGAAAGTCGGTGCGTCGCTCTTGTTCGTCTTGTCGTTCATGCCAGGACGAATCGGCTCGATGTACGCGCCGGAGCAGTACGGGCCGGTTTCGGCCAGTTGCGCGGCGGTGAGTTTCTCGCGAGGGACCCAGTCCAGATGGCTGTAGTCGGCGCTGCGCGAACGCAGGCCGCGGCCCTTGGCTTCGGTGACCAATGTGGTCTGCGGCACGGCCTCGGCACTGCCGCCGGACTCGCCTTGCGGCGTGCCATTGGCGGAGCTGACGGCACTGCCGTCATGCACCGGGCGCGGTGGCAGCGGGGCTGCGGCCGTCTTCGGCGCACAATCCCAGGCACCCGAAGCAGAGACTGAGCAGTCATACTGTTCCGCGGCGACCACGAATGAGGTGGCGAAAGGTTGCATGGCCAGCAGACTGCCGGTTACCAGCAACGGAAATTTTCTACGAAACGCGGGGGATTTCAATGCCATCTTATTAGTCCGGGCTTCCTGCGTGCCATCTGCCCGCGGTGTGGGCCGCACGCCTCTCGATGGTCTGAAAAAGATGCGTGATAATAAAGCATGACCCGCTTGACGGCTAGCGCCGTCGGAGACCCTTGTAATGCCCGACCAAGATCTACGTTTGCAACAGCTGAAAGTCTGGCTTGATGAGCAATTGCCCAGCCTTTTTACCGCCCAGGGCTGGGGTGTCGTACCCCCGGCCACGTTGACTGCGGCCAGCAGTGACGCGAGTTTCAGGCGTTACTTCCGATGGGAAGGAGGAGGTCGCAGTTTTGTCGTAATGGACGCTCCACCCCCCCAGGAAAACTGCAAACCTTTCGTCGATATCGCTCATTTTCTCGGTCAATCGGGAATAAATGTTCCGAAAATTTATGCGCAAGATCTGATTCGCGGCTTTCTTTTGCTTAACGACCTGGGGAAAAAAACCTATCTGGACGTGATTGACGAGCAAAACGCCGATCAATTGTTCGCCGATGCCATCGATGCGTTGCTGGCTTTCCAGCAATTGCCGATGGAGGCGCCATTGCCCAGCTATGACGTCGCGCTGTTACGTCGGGAGCTGGAATTGTTTCCTGAATGGTACGTTCGCCGGGAGTTGGGCATCGAGTTTGACGCGGGGCAACTTGCCCTGTGGCAGCGCGTCAGCCAACACCTGATCGACAGCGCCCTGGCCCAGCCCAAGGTACTGGTGCACCGCGACTACATGCCGCGCAACCTGATGATCAGCGAGCCTAACCCCGGCGTGCTGGATTTCCAGGACGCGGTCTACGGCCCGGTGACCTACGACATCACGTGCCTGTTCAAGGATGCGTTCCTCAGTTGGCCGAAAGCCCGCGTGCGGGAATGGCAGCGCGGTTATTGGCAGCGCGCCGGCGCGCTGGGTATTCCGGTGCAGTCGGACTTTGAAGCGTTTCTGCGAGCCAGCGACCTGATGGGCGTGCAGCGTCACCTGAAGGTGATCGGCATCTTCGCGCGCATCTGCCATCGCGATGGCAAACCACGCTACCTGGCCGACGTGCCGCGCTTCTTTGCTTATATAGAGGCGGTGCTCGCGGACCGGCCAGAGTTGAGCGACCTGGGTGAGTTGCTGGCGAGCCTGCGCGCCGAGGCGGTGGTATGAAGGCCATGATCCTGGCCGCCGGCAAAGGTGAGCGGATGCGCCCGCTCACCCTGCACACGCCCAAGCCGCTGATCCAGGCCGGTGGCAAGCGCCTGATCGAGTACCACCTCGAGGCGCTGGCGAAAGCGGGCTTCACCGATATCGTCATCAACCATGCGTGGCTCGGCCAGCAGATCGAAGGCTACCTGGGAGACGGCGCGCAGTACGGCGTACGTATCCAGTACTCGGCCGAAGGCGAGCCGCTGGAAACCGGCGGCGGGATTTTCAAGGCCTTGCCGCTGCTGGGGGACGAACCGTTCCTGGTGGTCAATGGCGACATCTGGACCGATTACGACTTTGCCAGCCTGAAACAGCCGTTGAATGGCCTGGCCCACCTGGTAATGGTCGACAACCCGCCCCATCACCCGTCCGGCGGTGACTTCTACATAAAGGACGGTGCACTTCATGATGCCGCTCCTGGTGCCGATAACCTGACCTTCAGTGGCATTTCCGTACTCCATCCCGAGCTGTTCGCGGGTTGCAGTGCGGGTGCTTTCAAACTGGCGCCGCTGTTGCGTGACGCCATGGCGAAAGGGTTGGTGACGGGGGAACACATGAACGGACGCTGGATCGATGTCGGGACACTGGAGCGCCTGGCGCAAGTCGAAACCCTGCTGACAGCGGGGCACTAGGATGTTGTGGCCAGGGACTCTGATCGGAGCCGGGGCAGGCTTTGCCATTGCCAGCATTCCGGGGGCCATGTTGGGCGCGTTGCTGGGCCAGGCGCTGGACCGGCGCCTGGAGCTGCAAAGCTGGGCTCAGTTACGCGAGCGCCTTGGCGGCCGGCCGGCGTTGCGCAATGACGAACTGCTGTTCGTGTTGCTCGGTCGCCTGGCCAAGAGTAACGGCCGGGTGGTGGACGGGCATATCCAGCAGGCGCGCCAGGAAATGCGCTCGCTGGATATGTCTGAGCCAGCCCAGCGCAGGGCGATTGCCGCCTTTAACCGGGGCAAGTCCGGCTCGGACCGGGTGCGCAGTTATTTGAGCGTGCTCAAGGCTCAGCCTCATGCGGCGGAAGGTGTGCTGCGTGCCTGTTGGCGCATGGCCTGGGCGGACGGCAAGGCCAGTCCCGCCGAGCGCGAGTTGATTGAGCAATGGGGCAAATGGCTGGGCTGGACCGTGCAACAGATCCGGGCATTGGCGGCTGACTACGAGCCAGAGCGCAAACCGTTGGCCAATCGTGGCGGGGCCTACCAGGAGGCGCTGCGGATTCTGGGGGTGACCTCGACCACCGAACCTTCGGTGATCAAGCGCGCTTACCGGCGCCTGCTGAGCCGGCACCACCCGGACAAGATTGCTGGCAGTGGCGCCAGTCCAGCCCAGGTGCGGGAGGCGACCGAACGTACCCGCGAGCTGCACAACGCCTATGCGCTGATTCGCGAAAGACGAGACTTTCGCTAGCAGAATCATCAGGCGCTGCTTTTTATGGTGTAAACCGGATCAACTGTGGGAGCGGGCTTGCTCGCGAATGCGGTGAGTCAGTCACTGTATCTGTTACTGATCCACCGCATTCGCGAGCAAGTCGAATCGTCGCACCGCCGCTCCCACATTTTACTCTCCAGTGTTTTTGAGATTTACGATCAGTCCCCGGGGTTTTGCGGGCTCAGCCAGCCGCGAATCCGGCGGTACAGTTGTTCTTGCCCGGCCTGGCTGTTATCGGGGAAGGCCTTCAACGACACCTGCTTGTAGCTGTCATTCTTCAAACGCTTGCTGGCCTGGGAACGTTCCTGGGCCGCTTTGCGTACCAGGGCGTTGTCCTGGTAGAAAAAGTCTGCCGTGGCCACCTTCAGTTTCGGTGCCAGTTGTTGCAGGTCCGGGGCACGGCCCACCGGGGTTTGTCCGGCCACCATGACAAATTTCTGTACCTGCGCCGGTTGTTTTTCACTCAGGTAGCGTGCGGCCCACCAGGCGCCGGTGCCGTGGCCCAGAAGCACAATGCTGCGGGCATTCTGGGTCTGGGCGAAGGCGAGGGCGGCGTCAATGCGCGCGAAGATTCGCGTGGCATCGGTCTTGTCTTGTTCATCGTTGCCCGGCACCACGGCCGGGTCGGTGCCTTCAGCTTCGGCGCTGGCGGCTTGCTCCACGGGTTTGGCGACGGTGCTCGCGTCTTTGCTGCTGGTGTCCACGGCCGCCTTGGGCGATTCGATGACCCGGGGTGGCAGCGTGTCCAGGGTCAGGTCCGGCAGCGACAAGCTCAGGGTGCCCCAGGCAGCGTCCGGCAATTTCTTGCGCAACGGCCCGATTGCTTGAGGCCAGTCAGCACTTTCGCCATTGCCCGGGACGATAATCACCACGCCTTCAGGCTCGCCGGTGTTGGCCGGCTTCCACAGGGCCAGGAAAGAATCGCTGCCTGCCTGCAACTGTTGCTGTTCCTGCTGCGGGATTTGTCGCTCCAGGGCGTTGGCTTCTTCCTGGCTGCGCTCGGGCAAGGGCTGGCGTACCACCGGTTTTTCCGGGGCGGGAGCGGGAGTGTCAGCAGCCTCGACACAAAAGGCGCTGGTAAACAGCAGCGACAGGCACAATGCTGGCAGTGCCGAACGGTGGGAAAGTGGCATCGTTGATTTCCGGCCAGAAGTGATTCCGGCAGCCTAATGGGTTGGTCAGTATTTGTCAGTGATATGAGACGTGGATCATGGGTTTTCGCTACCTGCTGGTTATCGGCTGTATATGCTTTCCCTTGATCGCGGGCGCCGTGCCTGCGCCTGCCGCTCATCAGGCGCAGCTTGATGCCGGCCAGCGTGAATGGCTCGACCAACATCCGGACCTGCGGGTCGGCCTGGTATTGCAGGCGCCTTATGCCCAATACGATCGGCGCTTGCAGCGGCTGTCCGGAGCCAACGTCGAATTGATGCAGTGGCTGGCCAAGGCGCTGAATATCGAACTGACCTGGCGCAACTTTCCCAATCAGGAGCAACTGGAGGCGGCGGTGCGTGACGGCGAGGTCGACCTCGCCCCCGGCCTGCTGCAAACCCCGGCCGGCCTGCGCCTGTGGTTATTCTCCGATCCGTATATGCGGGTGCCCCAGCACATCGTCGGGGTTCGCGATGGCAGCACCGCTGTCGATCTGGAAAAACTCGACGACCAATCCCGCGTCGCCGTGCGCATGCCCAGCGCCGTGGCGGATTACTTGCGCAGCACCTACCCGAGCCTCAACCTGCAAGGCGTGCCCATGGAGCGCCAGGCCCTGCAATTACTGGTGAGCCAGCAGGCGCGGTATGCGGTGGTGGATGAGGCGCAATTGAGCCGGTTGTCTGGGGAAACCGAGTTCGCCGGCCTCGCCGTGGTGGGCGATATCGGCCTGCCGCAATTACTGCGGGTGGCGACGCGCCGCGACTGGCCAGAGCTGGCCGACATCATGCAAAGCGCCTTGCGTTCGATTCCCGCCCGCGATCTGGACCAGTTGCACACACGCTGGCTGCAGCCCAAATACCCACGGGTGACCGAGTCGCCCGGGTTCTGGCAAAACCTCACCTTGCTTCTCGGCCTTCTCTTGCTCGCCAGCCTGGCCGTGGTGTTCTGGCAGCGCCGCCAGCAACGCGGCCTGGAACACAGCCTGCTGGCCGCCCGTGAAGAAAGCGCCGCCCGGGCCGCCGGTGCCGAAGCCTTGCGCCTGACCCAATTCTCCATCGACCAAAGCACCGTCGGCATCCTTTGGGTCAACTGGGACAGCCATGTGCGCTACGCCAACCAGGCCGCAGAAACCATGCTTGGCTACGTTCCCGGCGCCCTGATCGAGCGACCGCTGATCGAATTCGACCCGACGCTGACCATGGACCGCTGGCTCAACCTGTGGAAGCGCGCCCGGGCCAGCGAAGACGGGCCGCAGAGTTTTGCGACCAATTGCCTGCGCGCCGATGGCAGCGTATTGCCAGCCGATGTGTCCCTGAGTTTCCTGCGCTTTGCCGACGGCGAATACCTGGTGGTCTACCTCAACGACGTCACCGAGCGTCGCCGGGCCCTCGCGGCCTTGCAGGAAAGTGAAGCGCGGCTGCAAGGGATTGCCGCCAATGTGCCGGGGCTGGTGTTTCGCCTGGAACGCTTGCCGCGCAGCGAGGCGATCGAGTTCGCCTACATCAGCCAGGGCAGCGAGGGCCTGGTGGGTTACGCGCCGGAAGTGCTCAGTCACCCGGCCATGGGCATTCGCAGCCTGGTGCATCCCGACGACCGCGCCAGTTATCACCGCACCCAGGACCAGGCCATCGAGACCGAGAGCAACTGGGCCTGGCAGGGCCGCATCCTGACTCGCCTGGGCGAGCAGCGCTGGGCCGATATCAAGGCGGTGACCCGGCGCCTGGAAGACGGCACCGTGGTCTGGGACGGAATTGTCTGGGACATCAGCGAGAGCAAACGCATCGAGCTGGAGCTGGACGCCTCCCGCGCGCAACTGCGGGAATTGTCGGCGCACCTGGAAACCGTGCGCGAGGAAGAGAAGGCCCGCATCGCCCGGGAAGTGCACGATGAGCTTGGGCAGATGCTCACCGTGCTCAAGCTGGAAACCTCGATGTGCGAGCTGACCTACGCGCAACTGGATCCCGGCCTGCACGAGCGGCTGAACAGCATGAAGCGCCTGATCGCCCAACTGTTCCAACTGGTACGCGATGTGGCCACCGCCTTGCGCCCGCCGATTCTCGATGCCGGGATTGCCTCGGCGATCGAATGGCAGGCCCGGCGCTTCGAAGCCCGAACGCAGATTCCGTGCCTGGTGCAGGTGCCGGATAACCTGCCGGTACTGAGCGACGCCAAGGCCATCGGCCTGTTCCGCATCCTGCAGGAGGCACTGACCAATGTGATGCGCCATGCCCAGGCGCATACTGTCGAACTGACGCTGGTGGTGGAGGGCGCGCACTTGCGGCTGACCATCAGCGACGATGGCATTGGTTTCGTCCAGGCTCCCGGTCGACCAGTGTCGTTTGGCCTGGTGGGCATGCGCGAACGGGTGTTGATCATGGGCGGGCAACTGAGCCTGGACAGTGAGTTGGGCGAAGGCACCACCCTGAGCGTGACGGTGCCGCTGGATTGATAACCAAAAGAAGAGGACATCCACAGTGATCCGTGTACTGGTAGCTGAAGACCACACCATCGTTCGCGAAGGCATCAAGCAACTGATCGGCCTGGCCAAGGACCTGCTGGTGGTGGGCGAGGCGAGCAATGGCGAGCAGTTGCTGGAGACCCTGCGCCACGTGCCCTGCGAGGTGGTCTTGCTGGACATCTCGATGCCTGGCGTCAACGGCCTGGAAGCCATTCCGCGGATTCGTGCGCTGAACAATCCCCCGGCGATCCTGGTGCTGTCGATGCACGACGAAGCGCAAATGGCCGCCCGTGCGCTGAAGGTCGGTGCCGCCGGCTACGCCACCAAGGACAGTGACCCGGCGCTGCTGCTGACGGCGATCCGCAAGGTCGCGGCGGGCGGGCGGTATATCGACCCGGACCTGGCTGACCGCATGGTCTTTGAAGTCGGCCTGACCGATTCGCGCCCGTTGCATTCATTGTTGTCGGAGCGCGAATTCTCGGTATTCGAGCGCCTGGCCCAGGGCGCCAACGTCAACGACATCGCCCAGCAGTTGGCGTTGAGCAGCAAGACCATCAGCACCCACAAGGCGCGCTTGATGCAAAAGCTCAACATCACCTCCCTGGCGGAACTGGTGAAGTACGCCATGGAGCATAAGCTTCTATAACCGCATATCTATTTGCGACCACTCTGTGCCGCTAGAAAACCCATTCCTGCCACCTGTAGCTGTCGCACTGTCCTGTGCCCGCCATCCGTGTAGGGCGATCCCTACCCCAAACCTTCCATCCGGCTGATGCCAATCTCTCCGGCCCCCCGATTTCCGCGGGCTTGCGGCTGGACTACGCTTGCTCCATGGCAGTCCAAAACAAAAAGGTGCGGGTATGAGCGAGGTGGATTCAAATGATGTGCTGGTCAGCTTTCGTGGCGTGCAAAAGAGCTACGACGGCGAGAACCTGATCGTCAAAGACCTCAACCTGGAGATTCGCAAGGGCGAGTTCCTGACCCTGCTTGGGCCGTCGGGGTCGGGCAAGACGACCAGCCTGATGATGCTCGCCGGCTTCGAAACCCCTACCGCCGGCGAGATCCAGCTGGCCGGCCGCTCCATCAACAACGTGCCGCCCCACAAGCGTGACATCGGCATGGTGTTCCAGAATTACGCGCTGTTCCCCCACATGACTGTCTCCGAGAACCTGGCGTTTCCGCTCTCTGTGCGCGGCCTGAGCAAGACCGACATCAGCGAGCGGGTCAAGCGTGTGCTGAACATGGTCCAGCTCGATGCCTTCGCCCAGCGCTACCCGGCGCAACTCTCCGGTGGCCAGCAACAGCGGGTGGCCCTGGCCCGGGCGCTGGTGTTCGAGCCGCAGTTGGTGCTGATGGACGAACCCCTTGGCGCCCTCGACAAGCAACTGCGCGAGCACATGCAGATGGAGATCAAGCACCTGCACCAGCGCCTCGGCGTGACCGTGGTGTACGTGACCCACGACCAGGGCGAAGCGCTGACGATGTCCGACCGGGTGGCGGTATTCCACCAGGGCGAGATCCAGCAGATCGCCGCCCCGCGCACCTTGTATGAAGAACCGAAAAACACTTTCGTTGCCAACTTCATCGGCGAGAACAACCGCCTCAATGGCCGCCTCCACAGCCACACCGGCGACCGCTGCGTGGTCGAGCTGGCGCGTGGCGAAAAGGTCGAGGCGCTGGCGGTGAACGTTGGCCAGGTCGGCGGTCCGGTGACCCTGTCGGTACGCCCGGAGCGCGTGAGCCTTAACGGTTCCAGCGAAAGCTGCGTCAACCGTTTCTCCGGGCGCGTGGCGGAATTCATCTACCTGGGCGACCACGTGCGGGTGCGCCTGGAAGTCTGCGGCAAGACTGATTTTTTTGTGAAACAACCGATCGCCGAGCTGGACACAGCCCTGGCGGTCGGCGACGTGGTACCGATTGGCTGGCAAGTCGAGCACGTTCGCGCACTCGACCCACTTCTAGAGGCGAATTGATCGCCCCCTTGCTTCACCAACCTCGCACGTGGAGAGAACAACAATGTTGAGATCCCTGAAATATTCAGCCCTGGCTTTGAGCCTGATGGGCGCGACACAGGCCATGGCGGGCCCTGATTTGACGGTCGTGTCCTTCGGTGGCGCGAACAAGGCGGCACAGGTCAAGGCCTTCTACGCACCGTGGGAAAGCGCGGGCAACGGCAAGATCGTCGCCGGCGAGTACAACGGCGAAATGGCCAAGGTCAAAGCCATGGTCGACACCAAGAGCGTGTCCTGGGACTTGGTGGAAGTAGAGTCGCCGGAACTGTCCCGTGGTTGTGACGAAGACATGTTCGAACCCCTGGACCCGAAGCTGTTCGGCAACCCGGGCGACTACGTGAAGGGCGCGATCCAGCCGTGCGGCGTGGGCTTCTTCGTGTGGTCCACCGTGCTGGCCTACAACGCCGACAAACTCAAAGCTCCACCAGGCGGCTGGGCAGATTTCTGGGACACCAAGAAATTCCCGGGCAAGCGCGGCCTGCGCAAGGGCGCCAAGTACACCCTGGAATTCGCCTTGATGGCTGACGGTGTGGCACCGAAGGATGTGTACAAAGTGCTGGCCGGCAAAGATGGCCAGGACCGTGCCTTCAAGAAACTGGATGAGCTCAAACCGTATATCCAGTGGTGGGAAGCGGGCGCCCAACCGCCGCAGTACCTCGCTTCTGGCGACGTCGTGATGAGTTCTGCCTACAACGGCCGGATCGCCGCCGTGCAGAAAGAAAGCAACCTGAAAGTGGTGTGGAACGGCGGGATCTACGACTTCGACGCCTGGGCCATTCCGAAAGGCCTGGCCAAGGACCGTGCTGAGGCGGCGAAGAAATTCATCGCCTTCTCGGTACAGCCGCAGCAGCAGAAGACCTACTCGGAAAACATCGCCTACGGTCCGGCCAATACGCAAGCCGTACCGTTGCTGGCGAAGGACATCCTGAAGGATATGCCGACTACCCCGGAAAACATCGCCAACCAGGTGCAGATCGACGTGAGCTTCTGGGCGGATAACGGTGAGCAATTGGAGCAGCGCTTCAACTCCTGGGCTGCCAAGTAACCACCGCACCCAGGGTGGATGGGCTTTTTGTGGCGAGGGGGCTTGTCCCCCGTTGGGCTGCGAAGCGGCCCCAAAACCAGCCACCGCGGTCAGTCTAATAAACCACAGTGGCTTTACTGGGGCTGCTGCGCAGCCCAACGGGGGACAAGCCCCCTCGCCACAGGTGTGGGCCTTCACAGGTCTGCATTCTTTTTTACGATCCGGAGTTCGCCATGGCCCTCGCCATTCCCAGCCCCACCCTGAAACAGCGCCTGGCGCGTGCCGAGCGGCTCAACCGCTGGAAGGCCCAGGCCTTGATCGCGCCGCTGGTGGTGTTTCTGCTGCTGGTGTTCCTGGTGCCGATTGTGGCGCTGCTCTACAAAAGCGTCGGCAACCCGGAAGTGGTGGGCGGCCTGCCGCGTACGGTGGTAGCGGTAACCGCTTGGGACGGTCGTGGCCTACCGGGCGAGCCGGTGTACCAGGCCATCAGCGAGGACCTGGGCGAAGCCCGGAAAAACTCGACCCTGGGCGACCTCTCAAAACGCTTGAACATGGAACTGGCGGGCTATCGCAGCCTGCTGACGAAAACCGCGCGGGCGCTGCCGTTCACCGAGGCGCCTGCCTCTTATAAAGAAGCGCTGGAAAACCTCGACGAACGCTGGGGCGACCCGGCGTACTGGCAGGCGATCCGGCGCAACACCAGCAGCCTGACGCCTTACTACCTGCTGGCCGCCGTCGATCATCGCATCGACGACCTCGGCGAAATTGCCCCGGCCACTCCAGACCAGGCGATCTACCTCGATATCTTCGCCCGTACGTTCTGGATGGGTCTGGTCATCACCGTGTGCTGCCTGCTATTGGCCTATCCACTGGCTTACCTGCTGGCCAACCTGCCGGCGCGGCAAAGCAACCTGCTGATGATCCTGGTGCTGTTGCCGTTCTGGACCTCGGTGCTGGTGCGCGTGGCGGCCTGGATCGTGTTGCTGCAGTCCGGCGGCTTGATCAACAGCGCGCTGATGGGCATGGGCCTGATCGATAAACCGGTGGAACTGGTGTTCAACCGGCTCGGCGTCTACATCTCCATGGTGCACATCCTGCTGCCGTTCATGATTCTGCCGATCTACAGCGTGATGAAAGGCATCTCGCCGACTTACATGCGGGCGGCGATTTCCCTGGGTTGCCACCCATTCGCCAGCTTCTGGCGCGTGTACTTCCCGCAGACTTATGCAGGCGTAGGCGCCGGCTGCCTGTTGGTGTTCATTTTGGCGATCGGCTACTACATCACCCCGGCGTTGCTGGGCAGCCCGAACGACCAGATGGTCAGCTACTTCGTGGCCTTCTACACCAACACCAGCATCAACTGGGGAATGGCCACGGCCTTGGGCGGCTTGCTGCTGCTGGCCACCGTGGTGCTGTACCTGATCTACAACTGGCTGGTGGGCGCCAGCCGCCTGCGCCTGAGCTAAGGAGACCGTTGCGATGCTGAGCCCTTATATGTCGCCCGTGGAACGGGTCTGGTTCTATAGCTTGCGGATTCTCTGCGGCCTGATCCTGTTGTTCCTGATCTTGCCGGTGCTGGTGATCATCCCGCTGTCGTTCAACAGCGGAAGTTTCCTGGTCTACCCGCTGCAAGGCTTCTCGCTGCACTGGTACCAGGACTTCTTCGGCTCGGCGGAATGGATGCGCGCCTTGAAGAACAGCATCATCGTCGCCCCGGCGGCCACGGTGCTGGCGATGGTGTTCGGCACCCTGGCGGCGATTGGCCTGACGCGCGGGAATTTCCCGGGCAAGGCGCTGGTAATGGCCCTGGTGATTTCGCCGATGGTGGTGCCGGTGGTGATTATCGGCGTGGCCAGTTACCTGTTCTTCGCACCGCTGGGCCTGGGCAACAGCTTCTTTTCGCTGATCGTGGTGCACGCGGTGCTGGGCGTGCCGTTTGTGATCATCACGGTGTCGGCGACCTTGCAAGGGTTCAACCATAACCTGGTGCGGGCGGCGGCCAGCCTGGGCGCGTCCCCGCTGACGGCGTTTCGCCGGGTGACCTTACCGCTGATTGCGCCGGGGGTGATCTCCGGGGCGCTGTTTGCCTTTGCCACCTCGTTTGATGAAGTGGTGGTGACGCTGTTCCTCGCCGGGCCCGAGCAGGCAACCTTGCCCCGCCAGATGTTCAGCGGCATCCGCGAAAACCTCAGCCCTACCATTGCCGCAGCGGCGACCTTGTTGATTGCGTTCTCGGTGGTGCTGTTGCTGACCCTGGAATGGCTGCGCGGGCGCAGTGAAAAGCTGCGCACCGCCCAAGTCTAAAGCCAAACAGAGATCAACATGTGGGAGCGGGCTTGCTCGCGAAGGCGGTGGATCAGTTGATGTATTGGGTGACTGACACACCGCCTTCGCGAGCAAGCCCGCTCCCACATCGGTTCTGTGTCTATTCAGTCGCTGAATGCAAGACAACCAGCCTAAGTCAGCTACTCTTGTGCCAGCCCATAACTGATAAGAGGCCGCGCACATGAGTACTTCCTCATTCAAGATCGCCCACAAACTGCTCACCGGCCCGGGTGCCATCGAGCAACTGGCCGCCGAGCTGACGCGGCTGGATATCGATAACCCGCTGATTGTCACCGATGCGGCACTGGTCAAGTCCGGCACCGTGGCGCTGGCGCTGGCGCACCTGGGCGAACGGACCTATGAAATTTTCGACCGGGTGCTGCCCGACCCGGAAATCGCCATCGTCGAGGACTGCATGCGTGTCTACCGCGAAGGCGGGCATGACGGCCTGATCGGCGTCGGTGGCGGCAGTGCCATCGACATCGCCAAGAGCGTGGCGGCCTACGCCGGTTATCACGGCGCCCTGGCCGACCTGTTCGGCGTCGACCAGGTGCCGCGCAAAGGCCCGCCGCTGATCGCGATTCCCACCACCGCCGGCACCGGTTCTGAAGTGACCAACGTGGCGATTCTGTCGGACAAGGTCGCGCAACTGAAAAAAGGTATCGTCAGCGATTTCCTGCTGCCGGACGTAGCTCTGATCAGCCCGCAAATGACCCTCACCTGCCCCCGCAGCGTGACTGCCGCCAGTGGCGTGGATGCGTTGGTGCATGCCATCGAGTCCTACTTGTCGCTGAATGCCTCGCCGATCACTGATGCGCTGGCCATCGGTGCGATCAAGCTGATCGCCAAGGCGTTGCCCAAGGCCTACGCCAATCCGCTCAACCTGCAAGCCCGTGACGACATGGCCACCGCCAGCCTGATGGCCGGGATGGCGTTCGGGAATGCCGGCGTGGGCGCGGTGCATGCGTTGGCCTATCCACTGGGCGGGCGCTTCAACATCGCCCACGGCGTGAGCAATGCCTTGCTGCTGCCCTACGTGATGCACTGGAACAAGCTGGCGTGTGTGGAGCGCATGCAGGAGATTGCCGAGGCCATGGGCGTGAATGTCACGGGGCTGAGCGCCGTGGATGCGGCGGACCAGGCCGTCGAGGCGATGACGCGACTGTGTGCCGCAGTCGAGATCCCGTCCGGCCTGCGCAGCTTCGGTGTGCCCGAAGACGCGATCCCGGCCATGGCCATAGAGGCCGCGGGAATCGAACGCCTGATGCGCAACAATCCGCGCAAGCTCAGCGCCGCTGATATCGAGAAAATCTACCGGGCAGCTTATTAACCATTGAGCGAGGTCACGGTGCGCGCGGCAAAGCATGAGGTATACAATGCGCGCCATCGTGATTTAGCTCAAAAAGGTGCGTCATGCAGCCCTTCGTCATTGCTCCATCGATTCTCTCCGCCGACTTCGCCCGCCTGGGTGAGGAAGTGGACAACGTGTTGGCCGCCGGTGCCGACTTCGTTCACTTCGATGTCATGGACAACCACTATGTGCCGAACCTGACCATTGGTCCGATGGTCTGCGCCGCCCTGCGTAAATACGGCGTGACCGCGCCCATCGACGCGCACTTGATGGTCAGCCCGGTGGACCGCATCGTCGGCGACTTCATCGAAGCCGGTGCGACCTACATCACCTTCCACCCGGAAGCCACGCTGCACGTGGACCGCACCCTGCAACTGATCCGCGAGGGCGGTTGCAAGGCGGGCCTGGTGTTCAACCCGGCCACTCCGCTGAGCGTGCTTGAGTACGTGATGGACAAGGTCGACATGGTCCTGTTGATGAGCGTCAACCCGGGCTTCGGCGGGCAGAAATTCATCCCCGGCACCCTCAACAAGCTGCGTGAAGCGCGGGCGCTGATCGATGCCTCGGGCCGTGATATCCGCCTGGAGATCGACGGTGGCGTCAACGTCAACAACATCCGCGAAATCGCCGCAGCGGGTGCCGACACCTTTGTGGCCGGCTCGGCGATCTTCAATGCCCCGGACTATCAGGAAGTGATCGCCAAGATGCGTGCAGAACTGGCGCTGGCGCGTCCATGAGCGGCTTTGAGCAGCTGTTCCCCGGCAAACTGCCACGGCTGGTGATGTTCGATCTGGACGGTACGTTGATCGATTCGGTGCCGGACCTGGCGGCCGCGGTGGACGACATGCTGCTCAAGCTCGGTCGCAAGCCGGCGGGCATCGAGTCGGTGCGCGAGTGGGTTGGCAACGGCGTGCAGATGCTGGTGCGCCGGGCTCTGGCCAACAACATCGAGGCCGAGGGGGTCGATGAGGTGGAAGCCGAGCATGCGCTTGAGTTGTTCAACGTGGCCTATGAAAACGGCCACGAATTGACCGTGGTTTATCCCGGCGTGCGCGACACCCTGAAATGGCTGCACAAGCAGGGCGTGGAAATGGCCCTGATCACCAACAAGCCGGAGCGCTTCGTCGCGCCGCTGTTGGACCAGATGAAGATCGGTCGGTATTTCCGCTGGATCATCGGTGGCGATACCTTGCCGCAGAAGAAACCCGACCCGGCGGCACTGTTTTTCGTGATGAAAATGGCCAATATCCCGGCCTCCCAATCGCTGTTTGTCGGCGATTCGCGCAGTGATGTGCTGGCGGCGAAAGCGGCGGGTGTCAAGTGCGTGGCCTTGAGTTACGGCTATAACCATGGCCGGCCGATTGCCGAAGAATCCCCGGCGCTGGTGATTGATGACCTGCGCCTGTTAATCCCCGGTTGCTTGGGAACGGGCGCTGAGATAACGTTGCCCGACGCTGTTCCATCCCCTTCTGGAAATCCCATCGTGGTGGTCACTCGCAAACTCTGGATGAAAGTCATCAAGGCCCTGGCCCGCTGGCGTTGGCGCGCCTGACTGATCCTGGCCGCGCTGCGGCACGTTTGCACACCTGACCGTTAGACCCTCAAGCCACGAGGCACCTCATGATCCGCGAAGAATTCCTGCGTTTGGCCGCTGCCGGCTACAACCTTATCCCCATGGCCTGCGAAACCCTGGCCGACTTCGACACGCCATTGTCGATCTACCTGAAACTGGCCGACGAGCCCAACTCCTATCTGCTGGAGTCGGTGCAGGGTGGCGAAAAATGGGGCCGTTATTCGATCATCGGCCTGCCGTGCCGTACGGTGCTGCGTGTCCATGATCACCATGTGAGCATCACCCTGGACGGCGTCGAGATTGAAAGCCACGACGTGGAAGATCCGCTGGCCTTCGTCGAGGCGTTCAAGGCGCGCTACAACGTGCCGACCATCGCCGGCCTGCCGCGCTTCAACGGCGGCCTGGTGGGTTACTTCGGCTACGATTGCGTGCGCTACGTGGAAAAACGCCTGGGCAAATCCCCGAACCCCGATCCGTTGGGCGTGCCGGACATTCTGCTGATGGTTTCCGACGCGGTGGTGGTGTTCGATAACCTCGCGGGCAAGATGCACGCGATTGTGTTGGCCGACCCTTCCCAGGCCGACGCGTTCGAGCAAGGCCAGGCCAGCCTCGAAGCGCTGCTGGAAAAGCTGCGTCAGCCGATCACTCCGCGCCGTGGCCTGGACCTTAGCCGTCCACCGGCGGCCGACCCGGTGTTCCGCTCCAGCTTTACCCAGGCTGACTACGAGCGTGCCGTCGATACCATCAAGGAATACATCCTTGCCGGAGACTGCATGCAGGTGGTGCCGTCGCAACGCATGTCCATCGACTTCAAGGCCGCGCCCATCGATTTGTACCGGGCGCTGCGCTGCTTCAACCCGACGCCCTACATGTACTTCTTCAACTTTGGCGACTTCCATGTGGTGGGCAGTTCGCCGGAAGTGCTGGTGCGTGTGGAAGACAACCTGATCACCGTGCGCCCGATTGCCGGCACGCGTCCTCGCGGCGCGACCGAGGAGGCGGACCTGGCGCTGGAGCAGGACCTGCTGAGCGACGACAAGGAAATCGCCGAGCACTTGATGCTGATCGACCTGGGCCGCAACGACACCGGGCGTGTTTCGGAAATCGGTTCGGTGAAGCTCACCGAGAAGATGGTGATCGAGCGTTATTCCAACGTAATGCACATCGTGTCCAACGTCACCGGCGAGCTGAAGGCCGGATTGACCGCGATGGATGCACTGCGGGCGATCCTGCCGGCGGGCACCTTGTCGGGTGCGCCGAAGATTCGTGCGATGGAAATCATCGACGAGCTGGAGCCGGTCAAACGTGGTGTGTATGGCGGCGCGGTGGGGTATTTCGCCTGGAACGGCAATATGGACACTGCGATCGCGATCCGTACGGCGGTGATCAAGGACGGCGAACTGCACGTGCAGGCAGGCGGCGGGATCGTGGCCGACTCGGTGCCGGCGCTGGAGTGGGAAGAGACGCTGAACAAGCGCCGGGCGATGTTCCGTGCGGTGGCGTTGGCTGAGCAGACCCCGCAGGACTGAAGTCAGACGTAGATCAAAAATGTGGGAGCGGGCTTGCTCGCGAAGGCGGTGTGACAGTCACCTGATGTATTGACTGACCCACTGCAATTCGCGAGCAAGCCCGCTCCCACATTTGTTTTTGTGCAATCTTCAAGTCCGAGTCAGAAATTCAGACTCACCCCGACACTCACCCCTTGCTGGGTAAAGTTGTCATCCTTTCTCACGTTATAGGCCGCGTTCAACGCCAGGTCCTTGGTCACCTTGTGGGTAATCCCCAGGTTCAAGCGATCCGAATTGCTGCGTGGCGTGTAGCCGTCCAGTTTGAAATCAATCCCCGGCACGCTGTTGAGGGACATCCCCACTCGCTGGGTATCGTTTTCAAACTCGTGCTCGTGGGCCACTTCAGCAAACACCAAGGTTTGCGGCGTGAAGCGGTAGTTGGCTTGTAATCCGATTCCCAGGCGCTTGGAGTCGCGCTGTTGGTCATCAAAGGTCAGCGCGGTGGAGCGGGCATCTTTCTCCGAATAACCATTCACCTCGACCCGCGAATAATCGGCGCTGATGAAGGGCGAGAAGTGCCATTCGCTGTTCGGCTCGGCGATGTCATACCCCACGCGTGCGCTCAAGGCCCATAGCCAGCCGTCAGTGTCGCCTTTCTCGGTGCCTTCGCTGGTGCCCAGGGCGAACTTGCGCTTGAGGTTGTCGAAGTCCAGCTTGCCGCCGGTCAGCGCGGCGTCGGCCCACCAGTGGTCCTCTTGATACTGGGCGAACGCGGTGCCCAGGTAGCTATTGAGCTTGTAGTCCGAATCGCTGGCGCCGGCCTCAAGACTCTGGCGGTAGAAGCCTGCCGCCACTCCCACGCGCCATTCGTCATTGAGCCTGTAGCTGCCACCGATGTTGAGGTTGTAGCCGCTGCCGTCACCGCTGGCCGAGCTGTTTTGATCATCGAAGTCCAGATGCTGGCCGCCAGCGTCGACAATCGCCCGCCATTGGCCTACGGCCTGCCAGCTACCCGAGTCGGCTTGCCATTGGTTGCGCAATGAATCCTGATGGGCGCGCAAGGTACCTTGGGCCATTTCCGGAAGCAGGGTGATTTCCCAAGGGGCAGCCAGCAGCGAATACGCGTAGTCGGCGATCAAGACCTGGCCGGCCTCGGTCGGGTGGACCGTGTCGTTGTAGATCAGCTTGGTCGGGTCCGGGTTGGTACCGCCGACGCCATACACGGGGTTCCGGCAGGTGGTGCCGCTGAAGCAGGTCTGGTTGAGGTTCTGATTGGTGGCAAAGCCAAAGCGCCCGGGATCGGCGAAGGTTTCCTTGAGCAGCAACGGAATGTTCAGCGGGATGATCTGCGCATCGATTTGCGACAGGCGCTGCACCAGGGTCTGGTTGAACACGCCGGCCAACGCGCTGACCGTCCCTTGGAGCGGCGTGCCATTGACGGCAGGCGTCAGGCCCAGGTCCGGCAGCATCCACACCATGACATATCGGGCGCCAGCCTGTTGCAGAGCCTGGGCGCTGTCGGCCAGGCGACCGGCTGCGGCCGAGGCTTGGCCGGGGCTGAGGACCAGGCCGTCGAGGAAATCATTTCCGCCGCCGGAGAGAAAGTACAACGCGTTGGGGTCGGCTCGGCCGCCCGTGGATGTCAGGTATCCGGGGCGGGTACGCAACACCTGCCCGGTGTCGCTATCGGTGACGGTGGAGTTGCCGGTGATGGCATCGTAGATCTGCTGGGTGGTGTAGCCGCCGACGGCCCAGTTGTTACCGTCTGCCTGGCCTTGCGCGGCGCGCTGCGGCGAGGTGGATGCGTTCAGGTCGCCTGCCGCGACTCCCAGCTTGCCGCCCAATAACGTCGAGGAAATCAGCGAAGTGCTTTCGCCGCTGCCGTCGAAGTACTGCGGGCCGGTACGGTTGGTGAAGCGATAGGTTGAACCCGGTGCCCCAGGGTCGGCGAATGTCCCGGCATCGGCCAGGCTGTCGCCGAATACGATCATGGTCGAGTAGGGCGACGGCGCGGCGAACGCTTGGGAGCAAGCCAGGCTTAGCAGGCAGCCGACGAGTGGAGCGAAATAAGGGGTCTTGGTCATGAGTCCGTCCATGCTTTTGTTTTTTTATCAGCACTGTGACTGTAGCGACCTTTCAAGGGTTCTGAAAAAATTGACGCCAATTATCGGTCGGGCACTTCGCCCCGTATTTGCGGCGCCATATTGCACCGCTGGCGAGGCTACGTTACTGTGCTTGGACGTATGAATGAGACCCTCCCCGTGTTGATCATCAGCAAACTCTTGATGCGAGTAGTCAAGGCACACGCCCGTTGGCGTTGGCGCGCCTAACTTTTCTCTACCGGCCCCGCCGGACCTGTACCGATTTGCCTTCTTCACCCTTTGTTCGACGCCCCTTGCCGGCCAACCCCGGCAACCGGAAAGTGCGTCTGGCAGCGGGTCACTCCCTTGGAAGGCCGTCATTAGAAGTCAGTGAATTCAAGAGGTTTTAACCCACATGTTGCTGATGATTGATAACTACGACTCCTTTACCTACAACGTTGTGCAGTACCTGGGCGAGCTCGGCGCCGAGGTCAAGGTAGTGCGCAACGACGAATTGAGCGTGGCGCAAATCGCCGCGTTGAACCCTGAACGCATCGTTGTTTCCCCAGGCCCGTGCACGCCGACCGAAGCCGGCATCTCCCTCGAAGCCATCCAATATTTCGCCGGCAAGCTGCCGATCCTGGGTGTTTGCCTGGGCCATCAGTCCATCGGCCAGGCGTTCGGCGGCGACGTAGTTCGCGCCCGCCAGGTGATGCACGGCAAGACCAGCCCGGTGTTCCACAAGGACCAGGGTGTATTCCACGGTTTGAACCTGCCGGTGACGGTCACCCGCTACCACTCGCTGGTGGTCAAGCGTGAAACCCTGCCCGAATGCCTTGAACTGACGGCCTGGACCCAACTGGAAGACGGCTCCGTCGACGAGATCATGGGCCTGCGTCACAAGACACTGAACGTCGAAGGGGTGCAATTTCACCCGGAATCGATTTTGACCGAGCAGGGCTACGAGCTGTTCGCTAACTTTCTCAAGCAGAGCGGCGGCACGCGCTAAGGACTTTTCATGGATATCAAGACTGCCCTGAGCCGTATCGTCGGCCATCTGGACCTGAGCACCGCTGAAATGAGCGATGTGATGCGCGAGATCATGACCGGTCAATGCACCGATGCGCAGATTGGCGCGTTCATGATGGCCATGCGCATGAAGAGCGAGAGCATCGATGAAATCGTCGGCGCCGTGTCGGTCATGCGTGAGCTGGCAGACAAGGTCGAACTCAAGACCCTCGACGGCGTGGTCGACGTGGTCGGCACCGGCGGCGACGGTGCGAACATTTTCAACGTGTCGACGGCTTCTTCCTTTGTAGTGGCGGCCGCCGGCTGCACCGTGGCCAAACACGGTAATCGCGCGGTGTCGGGTAAAAGCGGCAGTGCCGATTTGCTGGAGGCCGCAGGCATCTACCTGAACCTGACTCCGGTACAAGTGGCGCGTTGCATCGATAACGTCGGCATCGGCTTCATGTTTGCCCAGTCCCATCACGGCGCGATGAAGCACGCCGCCGGTCCGCGCAAGGATTTGGGCCTGCGCACCCTGTTCAACATGCTCGGCCCGCTTACGAATCCGGCCGGTGTGAAGCATCAGGTGGTGGGCGTGTTCAGCCAGGCGCTGTGCCGGCCATTGGCCGAAGTCTTGCAGCGCCTGGGCAGCAAGCATGTGCTGGTGGTGCACTCCAAGGACGGCCTGGACGAGTTCAGCCTGGCCGCACCGACCTTCGTGGCGGAGCTGAAGGACGACCAGGTCACCGAATATTGGGTCGAACCTGAAGACCTCGGCATGAAAAGCCAGAGCCTGCACGGCCTGGCGGTGGAAAGCCCGGCGGCCTCCCTTGAATTGATTCGCGATGCCCTGGGGCGTCGCAAGACCGAAAACGGCCAGAAAGCCGCAGAAATGATTGTGCTCAATGCCGGTGCGGCGCTGTATGCCGCGGATCACGCCTACAGTCTTAAAGAGGGTGTTGCCCTCGCTCATGATGCATTGCATACCGGGCTGGCGCGCGAAAAGCTCGAAGAACTGGGTGCGTTTACTGCGGTGTTCAAAGTGGAGAATGAAGGATGAGTGTTCCGACCGTTCTGGAGAAAATCCTGGCTCGCAAGGCAGAAGAAGTCGCTGAGCGCCGCGCCCGGGTCAGCCTGGCTGAGCTGGAAGGCCTGGCGAAAACCGCTGATGCACCGCGCGGGTTTGCCAATGCGCTGATCAAGCAGGCCAAGGAAAAGCAGCCGGCCGTTATCGCTGAAATCAAGAAGGCTTCGCCGAGTAAGGGCGTGATCCGCGAGATCTTCATCCCTGAAGACATTGCCAAGAGCTATGAAAAGGGCGGCGCGACGTGCCTCTCGGTGTTGACTGATATCGACTTCTTCCAGGGTTCCGACCTGTACTTGCAGCAAGCACGTGCCGCGTGCTCGCTGCCGGTGATCCGCAAGGACTTCATGGTCGACCCCTACCAGATCGTCGAAGCCCGTGCCTTGGGCGCCGATTGCGTGCTGTTGATCGTCTCCGCACTGGATGACGTGAAGATGGCCGAGCTGGCAGCCGTGGCCAAAAGTGTTGGCCTCGACGTGCTGGTGGAAGTGCACGACGGTGATGAACTGGAACGCGCGTTGAAAACCCTCGACACACCGTTGGTGGGCGTCAACAACCGCAACCTGCACACGTTTGAAGTCAGCCTGGAAAACACCCTCGACCTGTTGCCGCGTATCCCGCGTGACCGGTTGGTGATTACCGAAAGTGGCATCGTCAATCGTGCCGATGTCGAACTGATGGAAATCAGCGGCGTGTACTCGTTCCTCGTCGGCGAAACCTTCATGCGTGCCGAGAACCCGGGAGCTGAATTGCAGCGCCTGTTCTTCCCGGAGCGTGGCGTTGCTGTCAGCGGTTCGACCCTGGATTGATGATGACCCAGCCGGTGGCGATGACGGTCGAGGCAGGCCTTAAGGCCGAGCAGGATTTGCTCGCCGCTGTCTGTGCGGGTGAGCAACCGTTCGGCCTGTTGTTCTGGCAGCCCAGCGATCAAGCGTTGGTGATGCCTCGTCGTTTGAGCCGCCTTCCGGCATTCGAGACCGCCAGCCAGGTGTCGGCAGACGCCGGTTGGCCGGTGCTGCTGCGGGAAACAGGCGGTGAGCCGGTTCCACAGTCGGCAGCCACGGTCAATATCGCGCTGGTCTACGCGCCACCGCGCAGTGAAGGTGACCAGGGCCGCATCGAAACCGGCTACCAGCGTTTGTGCCAGCCGATTTGCGACCTGCTTATCGAGCTGGGTGGCAATGCTTCGGTGGGCGAGATTGACGGGGCCTTTTGCGACGGTCGCTACAACGTCAATCTGGATGGCCGCAAAATGGTCGGCACTGCCCAGCGCTGGCGCCAGAGTGGCGGGCGCCCGGTGGGGTTGGTGCATGGTGCGTTGTTGCTGGATGATGATCGCGTCGAGTTGATCGCCGCGGTCAATCGCTTCAATGAAGCGTGTGGCCTGGAACAACGGGTGCGCGCCGAAAGCCACATCGCCCTGCACGAAGCCTTTGCTGCGCCAGACGCGATTGCCCGGCTCGACACGTTATACCGCCAGATGCTTGCGAGCTTCCTCACGGTTTAACGGGTACCGAAGACCACCATGGTCTTGCCTTTGACATGCACCAGGTTGCGTTCTTCCAGGTCCTTCAGCACCCGGCCAACCATTTCCCTCGAGCAACCGACGATACGTCCGATCTCCTGACGGGTGATCTTGATCTGCATCCCGTCGGGATGGGTCATGGCATCCGGCTGCTTGCACAGTTCCAGCAGGCAGCGGGCAACCCGGCCGGTGACGTCGAAAAATGCCAGGTCGCCGACTTTGCGCGTGGTGTCTCTCAGGCGCTGGGCGATCTGGCCGCTCAAGGCGTACAGAATGTCGGGGTCCTGCTGGGCCAATTCGCGAAACTTCGCATAGCTGATCTCGGCGACTTCGCATTCGACCTTGGCCCGCACCCAGGCGCTGCGCTCCTGTTCCTTGCCCGCTTGCTCGAAAAGTCCGAGCTCGCCGAAGAAATCACCGGTATTGAGGTAGGCGATGATCATTTCGCGGCCATCGTCATCCTCGATCAGGATGGTGACTGAGCCTTTGATAATGAAAAACAGGGTTTCCGAACGCTCGCCCGCGCAGATGATGTTGTGCTTGGCCGGATGACGCCGGCGCTGACAATGCATCAGCAGTTTGTCGAGGTTCTTGATCTTGGGTGTGGGAGTAATCGCAACCATGGTTGTATCCCGAAAAGACTGCACGGTGTTGTTGAGCTTGTTTTTTTGGTCAGCGCGATCAACGGTTGGGTGATGTCATCCAATGGATGGCAATGCGCCATTGATTTGGCGCCAGCTTAACAGACACATTCCGGCTCCATTAGGGAATTTACCCCGTAATCGCTGCTGTTGATCACTTTCATGGGAAACGCTGAGGTCCCAAAGCCCTGTGCTAAGCTGGCGACCCTTTTTTAGCAGTGGAGTCTGGGCGATGAAGGCACGCATCCAATGGGCGGGCGAAGCCATGTTCCTCGGTGAGTCGGGCAGTGGCCATGTTGTGGTCATGGACGGTCCGCCTGAGGCCGGTGGCCGCAACCTGGGCGTACGCCCGATGGAAATGCTCCTGCTTGGTGTAGGCGGTTGCAGCAATTTCGATGTGGTCAGCATCTTGAAGAAGTCCCGCCAGGCCGTGGAAAGCTGCGAAGCGTTCCTGGAAGCTGAGCGTGCGACCGAAGACCCGAAAGTGTTTACCAAGATCCACATGCACTTTGTCGTCAAGGGCCGGGCGCTGAAAGAAGCCCAGGTCAAGCGTGCCATTGAGCTGTCGGCTGAGAAGTATTGCTCGGCCTCGATCATGTTGGGCGCTGCGGGTGTTGCCATCACTCATGACTACGAGATCATTGAGCTGGGCTGATCGTTGATTGGCAGGCAAAAAGAAAGGGCGCTTAAAAAGCGCCCTTTTTGCGTTATGCGGGACTGTCAGATGCGGTAAGTGCTCTTGGTCATGACCTTGGCCAACAGGCTCATGCCAAACTTCACTGGAGCCGGGAAGCGGAAGCCGCCCGCGTCCAGCGCGCTTTCGGCGTGATGTTCTTCATCAATGCGCATCTGCTCAAGAATCGCCCGGGACTTTTCGTCTTCAGCCGGCAGTTGTTCAAGGTGTTCATTGAGGTGCTTGCACACCTGATGCTCGGTGGCCGCTACAAAACCCAGGCTGACTTTGTCGCTGATCAAGCCCGCTACCGCGCCGATACCAAACGATAAGCCGTAGAACAGCGGATTCAGCACGCTTGGATGGCTGTTCAACTGTCGGATGCGTTGCTCGCACCAGGCCAGGTGGTCGATTTCTTCTTCGGCAGCGTGTTCCATGGCGGCGCGCACTTGCGGCAGCTTGGCGGTCAGGGCCTGGCCTTGGTACAACGCCTGGGCACAGACTTCACCGGTATGGTTGATGCGCATCAGGCCGGCTACGTGGCGGGTGTCGGTCTCGCTCATCTGTGCTTCGGGTTGCACGATGGCGGGCGACGGACGGTGCGGTTGGCCACTGAATGGCAACAGCGTGCGCATGGCCGTGTCGGCTTGCAGCAACAGGCGATCAATCGGCGAGTAGTGACGTTGGGTAGTCATGCTGACCTCCGGGAAGAATCTCGGCGGCCAGTTTACCGCAAGAGAGGGGGAAGCGTTTGCGCTGGGTCAAATTGCATGTGTGGCGAGGGAGCTTGCTCCCGCTGGAGTGCGCAGCGCTCTCGTTTTTGGGGCTGCTACGCAGCCCAGCGGGAGCAAGCTCCCTCGCCACAGGTAGTGCTCAGCCCGGCGGCCAGTTCATCTGGCGCTGACCCAGCACATGCATATGGATGTGATAAACGGTCTGCCCGCCGTCTTCATTGCAGTTCATCACCACACGGAAGCCCTTTTCGCAGCCTTGCTCCACCGCCAGGCGCTGGGCGGTGAACAGGATATGCCCGGCCAGTGCCTTGTCTTCCTCGGTGAGGTCGTTAAGGGTGCGGATCGGCTTTTTCGGGATCACCAGGAAATGCACCGGGGCCATTGGCGCGATGTCGTGGAATGCCAGGACCTGGTCATCCTCGTAGATGATCTTCGCGGGTATTTCTCTGTTGATGATCTTGGTGAACAGAGTATCCACAGCTGTTTCTCCATTGTGAAAGTGCAGGGTGAGTGTACTCACGCGATCAGCGCGGGCAATAGGCCTTGTTGATCGCGCCGGCGATTTTGCGGGTCAGCCAGCGCGGGCTCAGGCGCGGGCTGAACGCCAGCCAGCGGTTGCGCCGGCCCGGAATGATGATGGCTTTGTTCTTGGCCAGGGCGCGCACGGTGTACAGCGCGACTTCTTCCGGGCTCATCAGCTGTTGGCTGCGGTCGAGCTTGGCGGTGTCCATTTGTGCGGTGCCGAAGAATGCGGTGCGGGTCGGGCCTGGGCAGAGTACGGAAACCTTGATGCCGCAGGTCTTCAGTTCCTCGCGCAAGCCTTCGGAGAAGTGCAGCACGTAGGCCTTGCTGGCGTAGTACGTGCTCATCCACGGCCCTGGCTGGAAGGCGGCAACCGACGCGACGTTGAGAATCTGCCCACCGCCGTGCAGGGCCATGGCATTGCCGAGTGCATGGCACATGCGGGTCAGGGCCAGGATGTTGACTTCCATCAGGTCCTGTTCGGTCATCCAGTCCTGTGCCAGGAACGGGCCGCTGGTGCCGATGCCGGCGCAGTTGACCAGCAGGTCGATTTGCCGCTCGCCTTCCTCGAGCTCCAGCAGGAACCCCGACAGTCGCAAGGGTTCACCGAGGTCGCAGGCGCGGAACAGCACCTCGACGCCGAAGCGCTGAGTCAATTCGATTGCAATGCTTTCCAACTGATCACGCTGGCGGGCCACCAGAATCAAGCTGCGGCCGCGACGGGCCAGTGCTTCGGCCAAGGCCAGGCCGATGCCGCTGGAGGCACCGGTGATCAGAGCGTAACGGGTCATGCGTTTCTCCATCGCAACGCTACCGGGCCTGTGACAGAGGCGTCACAGGCGTCGGGCGTTTTTCACTGTTGCGTAGAGTCTACAGGTTCGGCTGCGTCGTCAGCACTTTGCACATCGACTTCATCGACGGTGGTGGCCTGGTCGCTGTCGTCATCGGAGTTGATGGAGCTGCTTTCGTAGCTGCCGCCTACGTCGCTTTCCAGTTGGTCCAGGTAGCCGCTCATGCCCACTAGCACTGCGCCGGCAAAGACCAACGGAATGAATGCAAGCCACAGGGCGGACAGGATTTTGACCGCGGTAGAGTTGCGCGGTGGCGGCGCGCCGTACTGGTTGGCGCCGGTATTGCCCGGGAGCACCATCAGCAGAATCGGGAAGATGCTGCCTACGAAGGGCACCAGGTGCAGGAACCACAGCCAGCCGGACCAGCCCAGGTCATGCAGGCGCTGCACGGTGATCTGCACGCTGACCCACACAGCGGCCACGAGCAGGGCAATCCCCACCAGGAAGCCAATGACCATGGCAATCGTTGGGGACACCGCGGCGATGCCCAGCCCGACAGTGAAGAACGCGCCTGAGATAAGGAGCATCACCACGCTCAACACCAGTGTCCACGCCAGGAAGCGCAGGCGTCCGATACGGCCGTTGACGGTGAACACTTTAAGGGTGGAAAACTCCGGCAGGTTCTCGCCGACGGCTGCCCGGGGCGGGGCGTAAGGCGAAGCGGCGGGGCGGGTGTAATCAGTGGAACTGCCGGCGTCCGTTTCGTGGGTTTCGGCAAGGCTGAAGGCGACAGGCTGCTCTTCTTCTATGCGTGCATCGACCCCGGCGTTTTTCAACGCTTGCAGATAGGTCTCGGCATCGGCGCGGGAAAGGTCGCGTTTCAGGGCGACCGGGCGGCCGGTAAAGAGTTTTTCGATCGCTTCAACGTCGCTTTTGAACAGTTCGGCGAGATTCAGCTTGGCGGTGGTGCTTTCGACACCCGGGAGCAATGCGCCATCAAACACAATCTTGAAACGGTTGTCGCTCATGCGGGCATCCTTGTCACTTGAATGGGGGAAGCCTGCTTTGATCAGCAGGCGTTACATCGCGGGTCAGCGTGGCCAGCGTGCCGGCAGTTGTGCCGCGTGCTCAAGCGCCTTGCGGTATTCGGCATCCAGGCGGGCCACGAGTTCATCGACGCTTGGCAAATCATCAATCTCACCGACGCCCTGGCCGGCGGACCAGACGGTCTTCCAGGCTTTGGCTTCGTCGTTGAGCGGCTTGAGCTTGGAGCCGAAATTGACTTCGCCCTTACCTTGCAGCGCGGCCAGATCGAAACCGGCGTTTTCCAGGCTCTGGCGCATGAAGCTTGCGGGTACACCGGAGACGGCTGGAGTGTGCACGATGTCGGCGGCGCGCGATGTGAGCAGCATCTCTTTATAAGCATCCGGGGCGTGGCTTTCGGTGGTGCCGATAAAGCGGGTGCCAAAATAGGCCAGGTCAGCGCCGAGCAGTTGCGCGGCGAGGATTTCGTGGCCGTGGTTCAGGCAACCGGCGAGCAGCAGGGTTTTGTCGAAGAACTGACGGATCTCTGCGATCAGCGAGAACGGGCTCCAGGTGCCGGCATGGCCACCGGCGCCCGCCGCAACGGCGATCAGGCCGTCGACGCCCGCTTCAGCGGCTTTCTCTGCATGGCGCCGGGTGGTGACATCGTGGAATACCAGGCCACCGTAGCTGTGTACGGCGTCCACCAATTCTTTCACCGCGCCCAGGCTGGTGATGACGATCGGCACTTTGTGCTCGACGCAGATCGCCAGGTCAGCTTCCACACGTGGGTTGCTGTTGTGCACGATCAGGTTGACCGCATAGGGCGCCGGGTTGTCCAGCAGCGCCAGGCCCGCTTCGATCTCTTCCAGCCAGGCCTTGAAACCGCTGCTTTCCCGTTGGTTGAGGGCAGGGAAACTGCCGACGATTCCGTTACGGCAGCAGGCCAGGACCAGTTGCGGGTTGGAAATAAGAAACATCGGCGCAGCCACTACAGGCAGGCGCAGACTGTGTTCGAGCGAAGCGGGCAGCGACATTGGAAGTACCCCGAGTAATAGAGATTAGAACGGTTTGACCACGACCAAAATTACGATAGCCAGCAATATCAGAACTGGCACTTCATTGAACCAGCGATAAAAGACATGGCTGCGGGTGTTTTCGCCACGGGCAAAACGCTTTACCTGCGCGCCGCACATGTGGTGGTAGCCAATCAGCAGTACTACCAGAGTCAACTTGGCGTGAATCCACGCCCCGGATTGAAAGATGGCGGGATTGAGGTAGATCAGCCAGGCGCCGAATACCAGGCTGGCAATCATCGCCGGCCCCATGATGCCGCGGTAGAGCTTGCGCTCCATGACGCTGAAGCGTTCCTTGCTGACGGTGTCCTCGCTTTGGGCGTGGTAGACGAACAGGCGCGGAAGGTAGAACAGCGCGGCAAACCAGCAGACGATGCTGACGATATGGAAGGCTTTGACCCATAGATAAAGCATTTTTAGTTATTCCCAGGTTCACGGTAGCTGAAGATAGTAGTGGCTCAAGCGTCTACACGTCACGTTGACGGTTGTCGCAGGACGATACGGACCCTATTATCGACGGCTTTCCAGTGGGTTCGTTGAGGGCAGGTTTATGGTCAAGGTCGGTATCGTCGGCGGCACGGGTTACACCGGTGTCGAATTGCTGCGTCTGTTGGCTCAGCATCCGCAAGCTGAGGTGGTGGTGATCACTTCCCGATCCGAGGCCGGCCTGGCGGTGGCGGACATGTATCCGAACCTGCGAGGCCACTACGACGGCTTGGCGTTCAGCGTGCCGGATATCAACACCCTGGGTGCCTGTGATGTGGTGTTCTTCGCCACGCCCCACGGTGTTGCCCATGCCCTGGCGGGCGAGTTGCTGGCAGCGGGCACCAAGGTGATCGATTTGTCGGCCGACTTCCGCCTGCAGGACGCCGATGAGTGGGCCAAGTGGTACGGCCAGCCTCACGGCGCGCCGGAGTTGCTGGACGAAGCGGTGTATGGCCTGCCGGAGGTCAATCGCGAGCAGATCAAACAAGCGCGCCTGATCGCCGTACCGGGTTGCTATCCAACTGCTACACAGCTGGGTTTCCTGCCATTGCTGGAAGCCGGGCTGGCGGACGCATCGCGGCTGATTGCTGACTGCAAGTCGGGCGTCAGCGGCGCGGGTCGTGGGGCAGCCGTAGGCTCGCTGTACTCCGAGACGTCGGAAAGCATGAAAGCCTATGCGGTCAAAGGTCACCGTCACTTGCCGGAAATTCGCCAGGGGCTGCGTCGCGCAGCAGGTAAAGATGTCGGCCTGACGTTTGTGCCGCACCTGACGCCGATGATCCGCGGGATCCACTCCACGCTGTATGCGACAGTCGTTGATCGTTCGGTGGACCTGCAGGCGCTGTTTGAAAAACGTTATGCCAATGAGCCGTTCGTCGATGTGATGCCGGCGGGCAGCCACCCGGAAACCCGCAGTGTGCGTGGTGCCAATGTGTGCCGTATCGCGGTGCACCGTCCACAGGATGGTGATCTGGTGGTGGTGCTGTCGGTGATCGATAACCTGGTCAAGGGTGCCTCGGGCCAGGCTGTGCAGAACATGAACATCCTGTTTGGCCTGGATGAGAAGCTGGGCCTGTCCCACGCGGGCATGCTGCCGTAAGTTTTCTGCTGTCGCGCAAAGGCCCGTTGATCGGGCCTTTCGTGTTTTTAATGGCCGCTGCGCAGATTGATATACCGTAACAATAGTTGACCGCTTTTCTAGGAGAAGCGGATAATGCCCGCCATCACGCATATGGCGGCGCTACGCCGGGAGATTATCAGCATGAGCGTTGAATCCTTCACCCCCACGGCTTTGCAATTCACCCACGGTGCTGCGCACAAGGTGAAGAGCCTGGTCGATGAAGAGGGTAATGATCGCTTGAAGCTGCGCGTATTTGTTACGGGCGGCGGTTGTTCAGGGTTTCAGTACGGTTTCACCTTCGATGAAGACGTGGCCGATGACGACACCATCGTTGAGCGCGAGGGCGTAAGCCTGGTCGTCGATCCAATGAGCTTCCAGTACCTGGCAGGAGCCGAGGTGGACTATCAGGAAGGTCTGGAAGGTTCGCGCTTCGTGATCAAGAACCCGAATGCCACTACTACTTGTGGTTGCGGGTCTTCGTTCTCGATCTGATCGACAGCGGATGTAAAAACGCCGCTTGGCCTTGATAGGGTCAAGCGGCGTTTTGCTATGTGGGGCTTTTAGGCGGGGTAGATCGCGCCGAGTACGCGAAGGCCGCGGGCGCCGGTGACGCTGGGGCGGTTGGCGGCGATGCCTTCAAGGCAGCAATGGGCCAGCCAGGCGAAGGCCATGGCTTCGACCCAGTCGGGGTCCACGCCGTAAGTGGCGGTGCTGCTGACTTGGGTGGCTGGTAGCAGTGCGCCGAGGCGGTTCATCAAGGTTGCGTTGTGGGCACCGCCGCCGCAGACCAGCAGGGTTTCGGTCTGTGGTTGTGCGGTTTGCAGGGATTCGACGATGGTCAGGGCGGTCAGCTCAAGCAGCGTGGCTTGCACGTCTTGGGCTGCGAATGGCGGTAACTGCCCCAGGTGATGCTCGAGCCATTCCAGGTTGAATACTTCGCGGCCGGTGCTTTTTGGCCCTTTGGTCACGAAGAACGGATCGCTGAGTAACGCCTTGAGTAGCTGGGGTTCAACTTTCCCGCTGGCAGCCCACTGGCCATCGCGGTCGAAGTTCTCGCCGCGTTGCTGGTGAATCCAGGCATCCAGCAGGACGTTACCCGGGCCGCAGTCAAAGCCAGCGACCGGCTTGCCAGTCTCGATCAAGCTGAGGTTGCTGAAGCCGCCAACGTTCAATACGGCGCGGTTGCTCGTGCGCTCGCCAAACAACGCCTCATGGAAGGCAGGAACCAGCGGGGCGCCTTGTCCACCTGCGGCGACATCGCGGCTGCGGAAATCACTGACGACGGTGATTCCGGTCAATTCGGTGAGCAGCGCCGGGTTGCCGATCTGCACGGTAAAGCCCCGGGCAGGCTCGTGGCGAATGGTTTGGCCGTGGCTGCCGATCGCTCGAATGTCCTGAGGTTTGAGTTTCTGCTGATCGAGTAGGGCGTGAATGCCTTGGGCGGCAAGTGTCACCCAGTTGTGCTGGGCGATCGCTGAGCGGGCAATCTCGTCCGGGCCGCTGGCGCAAAGGCCAAGCAGCTCGGAACGCAGGGACTCAGGCATGGGGATGTAGTGGGTGGCGATCAGCTTGATCGCCGGCTGCAGCTCGATCAGCGCGATGTCCAGGCCATCAAGGCTGGTCCCGGACATCACACCTATATAGAGCGACATGGCTTAGCGTTTCGCCGAGGCCAGGAGGGTGGAGCGCTCCTGGTCCATGCGGGCCATGAGTGGCTGGCTCTGCTGCAGGAAGCGTGCGCGCTCGGCCTTGGCGATTGGATCAGCCATTGGCAGCTTTTGACCCAGTGGGTCGACGTGCACACCGTTGACCTGGAACTCGTAGTGCAGGTGCGGGCCGGTGGACAGGCCGGTGGTGCCGATATAGCCAATCACCTGGCCTTGCTTGACGTTGCCGCCAGTCTGGATGCCTTTGGCAAAACCTTGCATGTGACCATACAGGGTACGGTAGGTGTTGCCGTGCTGGATGATCACGGTGTTGCCGTAGCCGCCACGGCGACCTGCCAGCAATACCTTGCCGTCACCAGCAGCCTTGATCGGCGTGCCGCGTGGGGCGGCGTAGTCGACGCCTTTGTGAGCGCGAATTTTGTTCAGAATTGGATGCTTGCGACCCATCGAGAAACGCGAGCTAATACGAGCGAAGTCAACCGGAGTACGGATGAAAGCCTTGCGCATGCTGTTGCCGTCGGCGGTGTAGTAGCTGCTGTTGCCTTGTTTGTTGGTGTAGCGCACGGCGGTGTAGGTCTTGCCACGGTTGGTGAACCGCGCAGAAAGGATATTGCCGGTGCCGACGACCTTGCCGTTGGCGACCTTTTGCTCGTAGATCACGTCGAATTCGTCGCCCTGGCGAATGTCCTGGGCGAAGTCGATGTCGTAGCCAAACACGCTGGCCATGTCCATGGTCATGCTGTGGGACAAGCCGGCGCGAGCGGCGGATTGCGACAACGAGCTGTTGATCACGCCGTGTACATAGGCGGAGCGCATCACTGGCTTGGTGGTGATGCGATTGAATGCAAAGCCTTTGGCGCCTTTGGTCAGCGTGATGCTTTCCAGGTCGTTGATATTGCTGTGCAGGTTGTTCAGTTGGCCATCGGGCGCCAATTCGAATTCGAGCTTCTGGCCATGTTTGAGCTGGGTGAACTGCTTGGCCTGCTTGTCGCTTGCCAGCACATCGTTGACCGTCGCGGCTGGGAGGCCGACCTTTTCGAACAGGGTCGAAAGAGTGTCGCCCTTGGCAACAATGACTTCGCGGTGTAGCGGATTCTTGGGTGCTTCTACGGCAGGCTCGACCTTTGCGGTCTCTTTAGTGTCTTCAGCGCTGTCTTCGATCTGGGCAAACGGCGATTCTGCTGCGCCATTTGTGGCTTGCAGTGCGTCGGAAGCGTCTTGATCTTGTGTCAGTTGCTCAACCGGACTTTCCAGGTCAAGGCTCAGTGTCGTTCGTTTGGCTTCTACATCGCTGGAAGGAAATACCAGGAGTGCCAAGCTCAGAAGGGCGGCGATCCCACTTGCGGCGAGCAGGTGGGTCTTCGGGTAAAGCGGCGGCGCTTTAGACGGTTCTGTGGTCATAAGTAATTTTGACTTTGAAAAGATGAATTGGAAAAGATGAATGACATGATGAAGATGAAATAACTGTATAAAATATAACCAAATCATCTGTGGTGCAAGCTTGCGAACGCTGGGCTTGCTGAACGGTGTCCGTGCGCAGGGCAAAACTTGTAATTAGTCCCTGATCTTGTATGGTTGGTTCCCTTTTGAATCTGAGCCTTGCGGGTCTGTTATGAAGTCGGTTGAAGAGCAGCTAGCGCTGATCAAACGTGGTGCGGAAGAACTGTTGGTCGAAGCTGAGCTGATCGAAAAGCTCAAGCGTGGCCAGCCCCTGCGTATTAAGGCCGGCTTTGATCCGACAGCGCCGGATCTGCACCTTGGGCATACAGTGCTTATTAATAAGCTGCGCCAGTTCCAAGAGCTGGGGCATCAGGTGATCTTCCTTATA
Organism: Pseudomonas sp. 32A; assembly: GCF_052682255.1. Classification (NCBI taxonomy): domain Bacteria; kingdom Pseudomonadati; phylum Pseudomonadota; class Gammaproteobacteria; order Pseudomonadales; family Pseudomonadaceae; genus Pseudomonas; species Pseudomonas sp. 32A. Next base: position 3,572,558 of record NZ_JBQYLY010000001.1, read on the forward strand.
GGTGACTTCACTGGGATGATCGGCGATCCGAGCGGCAAGAGCGCTACGCGTCCGCCGCTGACCCGTGAGCAGGTTCTCGATAATGCCGAGACCTACAAAACCCAAGTCTTCAAGATTCTCGATCCGGCCAAGACCGAGGTGGCATTCAACTCCACCTGGATGGATCAGATGGGGCCGGCGGACTTCATTCGTCTCACGTCCCAATACACCGTTGCTCGCATGCTCGAGCGCGATGACTTCGATAAGCGCTACTCCACCAATCAGCCGATCGCGATCCATGAGTTCCTGTACCCGTTGGTTCAAGGGTATGACTCGGTAGCGTTGCGTGCCGATGTCGAGTTGGGCGGTACCGATCAGAAGTTCAACCTGCTGATGGGGCGTGAGCTGCAGCGTGCGTATGGGCAAGAGACTCAGTGCATTCTGACCATGCCTTTGCTGGAGGGGTTGGATGGCGTCAAGAAGATGTCCAAGTCCTTGGGTAACTACGTTGGTATCCAGGAAGCGCCGGGTGTGATGTATGGCAAGCTGGTTTCGATTCCCGATGCGCTGATGTGGCGTTACTTTGAGCTGCTGAGCTTCCGCTCGATGGATGAGATCAATGCATTGCGTGCTGAAGTGGAAGCTGGTGCGAATCCGCGGGATGTGAAGATCAAGCTGGCGGAAGAGATTGTTGCGCGCTTCCACGGCGAAGAGGCTGCTGCCAGCGCTCACCGTGCTGCGGGTAACCGTATGAAGGATGGCGAGCTGCCGGATGATCTGCCTGAGGTTGAATTGACTGCTGCCGAGGCAATGCCGATTGCTGCTGTCCTTAATAAGGCGGGCCTGGTGAAGAACTCGGCAGTGGCGCGCGACCTTCTGGGTTCTGGCGGTGTGCGTATAGATGGTGAGGTTGTTGATCGCACCTTTATATACGAGCTGGGCGCGACCCACGTTTGCCAGGCCGGCAAGAAGGCATTTGCGCGTATTACGCTTAAATCCGAATAACCTGAAATTAACTGTTGACGGCGATTTATATCTGTCTATAATTCGCCCCACTTCCGGCGCAGTCGAAACGGAAAACTCCTTGGTAAACAACGAGTTATGTAGGTTTCGACAACGAGCTGCTTCAGATCATCGAAGCCCAGAAGGAGTTAGTAAGGCAGTGTTGTCTGGCCCTATTAACGGTTCGATCTTCTCGGTCGAAAGCGGAGAAAAAGAGGTGTTGACAGCAGCGTGTAACGCTGTAGAATTCGCCTCCCGCTAACGAGAGATCGGAAGCGCAAGTGGTTGAAGTTACAAAGGAAACTTTGAAAACTTCTTAAAAAAACCGCTTGACAGCAACAGGGGCTGCTGTAGAATGCGCGCCTCGGTTGAGACGAAAGATCTTAACCAACCGCTCTTTAACAACTGAATCAAGCAATTCGTGTGGGTGCTTGTGGAGTCAGACTGATAGTCAACAAGATTATCAGCATCACAAGTTACTCCGCGAGAAATCAAAGATGTAACCAACGATTGCTGAGCCAAGTTTAGGGTTTCTTAAAAACCCAAAGATGTTTGAACTGAAGAGTTTGATCATGGCTCAGATTGAACGCTGGCGGCAGGCCTAACACATGCAAGTCGAGCGGTAGAGAGAAGCTTGCTTCTCTTGAGAGCGGCGGACGGGTGAGTAATGCCTAGGAATCTGCCTGGTAGTGGGGGATAACGTTCGGAAACGGACGCTAATACCGCATACGTCCTACGGGAGAAAGCAGGGGACCTTCGGGCCTTGCGCTATCAGATGAGCCTAGGTCGGATTAGCTAGTTGGTGGGGTAATGGCTCACCAAGGCGACGATCCGTAACTGGTCTGAGAGGATGATCAGTCACACTGGAACTGAGACACGGTCCAGACTCCTACGGGAGGCAGCAGTGGGGAATATTGGACAATGGGCGAAAGCCTGATCCAGCCATGCCGCGTGTGTGAAGAAGGTCTTCGGATTGTAAAGCACTTTAAGTTGGGAGGAAGGGCAGTAAATTAATACTTTGCTGTTTTGACGTTACCGACAGAATAAGCACCGGCTAACTCTGTGCCAGCAGCCGCGGTAATACAGAGGGTGCAAGCGTTAATCGGAATTACTGGGCGTAAAGCGCGCGTAGGTGGTTCGTTAAGTTGGATGTGAAATCCCCGGGCTCAACCTGGGAACTGCATTCAAAACTGACGAGCTAGAGTATGGTAGAGGGTGGTGGAATTTCCTGTGTAGCGGTGAAATGCGTAGATATAGGAAGGAACACCAGTGGCGAAGGCGACCACCTGGACTGATACTGACACTGAGGTGCGAAAGCGTGGGGAGCAAACAGGATTAGATACCCTGGTAGTCCACGCCGTAAACGATGTCAACTAGCCGTTGGGAGCCTTGAGCTCTTAGTGGCGCAGCTAACGCATTAAGTTGACCGCCTGGGGAGTACGGCCGCAAGGTTAAAACTCAAATGAATTGACGGGGGCCCGCACAAGCGGTGGAGCATGTGGTTTAATTCGAAGCAACGCGAAGAACCTTACCAGGCCTTGACATCCAATGAACTTTCTAGAGATAGATTGGTGCCTTCGGGAACATTGAGACAGGTGCTGCATGGCTGTCGTCAGCTCGTGTCGTGAGATGTTGGGTTAAGTCCCGTAACGAGCGCAACCCTTGTCCTTAGTTACCAGCACGTTATGGTGGGCACTCTAAGGAGACTGCCGGTGACAAACCGGAGGAAGGTGGGGATGACGTCAAGTCATCATGGCCCTTACGGCCTGGGCTACACACGTGCTACAATGGTCGGTACAGAGGGTTGCCAAGCCGCGAGGTGGAGCTAATCCCAGAAAACCGATCGTAGTCCGGATCGCAGTCTGCAACTCGACTGCGTGAAGTCGGAATCGCTAGTAATCGCGAATCAGAATGTCGCGGTGAATACGTTCCCGGGCCTTGTACACACCGCCCGTCACACCATGGGAGTGGGTTGCACCAGAAGTAGCTAGTCTAACCTTCGGGAGGACGGTTACCACGGTGTGATTCATGACTGGGGTGAAGTCGTAACAAGGTAGCCGTAGGGGAACCTGCGGCTGGATCACCTCCTTAATCGACGACATCAGCTGCTCCATAAGTTCCCACACGAATTGCTTGATTCATTGAAGAAGACGATAAAGAAGCAGCCCGAAATTGGGTCTGTAGCTCAGTTGGTTAGAGCGCACCCCTGATAAGGGTGAGGTCGGCAGTTCGAATCTGCCCAGACCCACCAATTTTGTGTGGGAAACGCCTGTAGAAATACGGGGCCATAGCTCAGCTGGGAGAGCGCCTGCCTTGCACGCAGGAGGTCAACGGTTCGATCCCGTTTGGCTCCACCACTACTGCTTCTACGTTATGAAAGCTTAGAAATGAGCATTCCATTGTTATGATGGTGAATGTTGATTTCTAGTCTTTGATTAGATCGTTCTTTAAAAATTTGGGTATGTGATAGAAAGATAGACTGAACGTTACTTTCACTGGTAACGGATCAGGCTAAGGTAAAATTTGTGAGTTGCTCTTTATGAGCAAGAATCGAATTTTCGGCGAATGTCGTCTTCACAGTATAACCAGATTGCTTGGGGTTATATGGTCAAGTGAAGAAGCGCATACGGTGGATGCCTTGGCAGTCAGAGGCGATGAAAGACGTGGTAGCCTGCGAAAAGCTTCGGGGAGTCGGCAAACAGACTTTGATCCGGAGATGTCTGAATGGGGGAACCCAGCCATCATAAGATGGTTACCTTACACTGAATACATAGGTGTATGGAGCGAACCAGGGGAACTGAAACATCTAAGTACCCTGAGGAAAAGAAATCAACCGAGATTCCCTTAGTAGTGGCGAGCGAACGGGGACTAGCCCTTAAGTGGCTTTGAGATTAGCGGAACGCTCTGGAAAGTGCGGCCATAGTGGGTGATAGCCCTGTACGCGAAAATCTCTTAGTCATGAAATCGAGTAGGACGGAGCACGAGAAACTTTGTCTGAATATGGGGGGACCATCCTCCAAGGCTAAATACTACTGACTGACCGATAGTGAACTAGTACCGTGAGGGAAAGGCGAAAAGAACCCCGGAGAGGGGAGTGAAATAGATCCTGAAACCGTATGCGTACAAGCAGTGGGAGCAGACTTTGTTCTGTGACTGCGTACCTTTTGTATAATGGGTCAGCGACTTATTTTCAGTGGCGAGCTTAACCGAATAGGGGAGGCGTAGCGAAAGCGAGTCTTAATAGGGCGTCTAGTCGCTGGGAATAGACCCGAAACCGGGCGATCTATCCATGGGCAGGTTGAAGGTTGGGTAACACTAACTGGAGGACCGAACCGACTACCGTTGAAAAGTTAGCGGATGACCTGTGGATCGGAGTGAAAGGCTAATCAAGCTCGGAGATAGCTGGTTCTCCTCGAAAGCTATTTAGGTAGCGCCTCATGTATCACTGTAGGGGGTAGAGCACTGTTTCGGCTAGGGGGTCATCCCGACTTACCAAACCGATGCAAACTCCGAATACCTACAAGTGCCGAGCATGGGAGACACACGGCGGGTGCTAACGTCCGTCGTGAAAAGGGAAACAACCCAGACCGTCAGCTAAGGTCCCAAAGTTATGGTTAAGTGGGAAACGATGTGGGAAGGCTTAGACAGCTAGGAGGTTGGCTTAGAAGCAGCCACCCTTTAAAGAAAGCGTAATAGCTCACTAGTCGAGTCGGCCTGCGCGGAAGATGTAACGGGGCTCAAACCATACACCGAAGCTACGGGTATCACCTTCGGGTGATGCGGTAGAGGAGCGTTCTGTAAGCCTGTGAAGGTGAGTTGAGAAGCTTGCTGGAGGTATCAGAAGTGCGAATGCTGACATGAGTAACGATAATGGGTGTGAAAAACACCCACGCCGAAAGACCAAGGTTTCCTGCGCAACGTTAATCGACGCAGGGTTAGTCGGTCCCTAAGGCGAGGCTGAAAAGCGTAGTCGATGGAAAACAGGTTAATATTCCTGTACTTCTGGTTATTGCGATGGAGGGACGGAGAAGGCTAGGCCAGCTTGGCGTTGGTTGTCCAAGTTTAAGGTGGTAGGCTGGAATCTTAGGTAAATCCGGGATTCTAAGGCCGAGAGCTGATGACGAGTTATCTTTTAGATGACGAAGTGGTTGATGCCATGCTTCCAAGAAAAGCTTCTAAGCTTCAGGTAACCAGGAACCGTACCCCAAACCGACACAGGTGGTTGGGTAGAGAATACCAAGGCGCTTGAGAGAACTCGGGTGAAGGAACTAGGCAAAATGGCACCGTAACTTCGGGAGAAGGTGCGCCGGTGAGGGTGAAGGACTTGCTCCGTAAGCTCATGCCGGTCGAAGATACCAGGCCGCTGCGACTGTTTATTAAAAACACAGCACTCTGCAAACACGAAAGTGGACGTATAGGGTGTGACGCCTGCCCGGTGCCGGAAGGTTAATTGATGGGGTTAGCTAACGCGAAGCTCTTGATCGAAGCCCCGGTAAACGGCGGCCGTAACTATAACGGTCCTAAGGTAGCGAAATTCCTTGTCGGGTAAGTTCCGACCTGCACGAATGGCGTAACGATGGCGGCGCTGTCTCCACCCGAGACTCAGTGAAATTGAAATCGCTGTGAAGATGCAGTGTATCCGCGGCTAGACGGAAAGACCCCGTGAACCTTTACTATAGCTTTGCACTGGACTTTGAATTTGCTTGTGTAGGATAGGTGGGAGGCTTTGAAGCGTGGACGCCAGTTCGCGTGGAGCCAACCTTGAAATACCACCCTGGCAACTTTGAGGTTCTAACTCAGGTCCGTTATCCGGATCGAGGACAGTGTATGGTGGGTAGTTTGACTGGGGCGGTCTCCTCCTAAAGAGTAACGGAGGAGTACGAAGGTGCGCTCAGACCGGTCGGAAATCGGTCGTAGAGTATAAAGGCAAAAGCGCGCTTGACTGCGAGACAGACACGTCGAGCAGGTACGAAAGTAGGTCTTAGTGATCCGGTGGTTCTGTATGGAAGGGCCATCGCTCAACGGATAAAAGGTACTCCGGGGATAACAGGCTGATACCGCCCAAGAGTTCATATCGACGGCGGTGTTTGGCACCTCGATGTCGGCTCATCACATCCTGGGGCTGAAGCCGGTCCCAAGGGTATGGCTGTTCGCCATTTAAAGTGGTACGCGAGCTGGGTTTAGAACGTCGTGAGACAGTTCGGTCCCTATCTGCCGTGGACGTTTGAGATTTGAGAGGGGCTGCTCCTAGTACGAGAGGACCGGAGTGGACGAACCTCTGGTGTTCCGGTTGTCACGCCAGTGGCATTGCCGGGTAGCTATGTTCGGAATAGATAACCGCTGAAAGCATCTAAGCGGGAAACTAGCCTCAAGATGAGATCTCACTGGAACCTTGAGTTCCCTGAAGGGCCGTCGAAGACTACGACGTTGATAGGTTGGGTGTGTAAGCGCTGTGAGGCGTTGAGCTAACCAATACTAATTGCCCGTGAGGCTTGACCATATAACACCCAAGCAATTTGCAGGCTTCGAGCTGAAAAGCGAAAGAGCACCAGATTGCGGTGTGTGAAGACGAAACGAACCGAAAGTTCGAGATACTCACAAACACCGAAAGCTATCACATACCCAATTTGCTGAAGCGAGGCCAGCTGGTCACGACTCAGTACCCGAATTTCTTGACGACCATAGAGCATTGGAACCACCTGATCCCATCCCGAACTCAGCAGTGAAACGATGCATCGCCGATGGTAGTGTGGGGTTTCCCCATGTGAGAGTAGGTCATCGTCAAGATTAAATTCCGAAACCCCTGATTGCTAACGCAATCAGGGGTTTTGTTTTGGGCGGTCGGAAAGTATGGCGGGCGAAGACTGTCAGTGTCTTGAATGCTAAAGTCCTGCCTTTCTATGCAATGGCCCTACGCATGGCTATCATGCGTGCCTCATTGTGAGGCGAGACTTGCATGCTGACGTTGTTGAAACTTCTAAAAGATGGTCGATTCCACTCCGGGGAAGCGCTTGGTGCTGCCTTGGGCGTCAGTCGCAGTGCTGTATGGAAACAGCTTCAGCATCTCGAGGCGGAATTGAACCTCCCTATCCATAAAGTTCGCGGCAGGGGATATCAGTTGGCTACGCCCCTGGTGTTGTTGAGTGCTGATGAAATTGCTCGGCATATACCGCCTCCTGCATGGACTGTTCATATCTCGGACTCCATTGACTCTACTAATGCCGAAGCGTTGCGGCTTATCGAGGCTGGCCGCACTGCGCCATTTCTTGTGCTTTCGGAGCAGCAAACTGCCGGCAGGGGGAGGCGCGGGCGTAAGTGGGTCAGTCCTTTCGCTCAGAACGTGTACTACAGCCTCGTGCTGCGGATCGACGGCGGCATGCGTCAGTTGGAGGGCCTAAGCCTTGTAGTCGGACTTGCAGTTATGCAGGCGCTGCGGGATGCGGGTGTTCGCAATGCTGGGTTGAAGTGGCCTAATGACGTTTTGGTTGGGCAGAAAAAGATAGCCGGAATTCTCCTGGAGCTGATCGGGGATCCTGCTGATGTTTGTCACGTCGTCCTCGGTATCGGCATTAATGTGAATATGCAAAAAGCGGATGAGGTCGATCAGCAATGGACCTCCGTGCAATTGGAGACTGGCAATGCTGTCGATCGTAACTACCTGGTGCGCGTCTTGGTGTGCAACTGCAGGCTTATCTTGAGCGACACCGGTTGTCCGGCTTTTCCGCGATCCAGGGTGAATGGGAGCAGAGCCATTTATGGCAGGGGCGGGCGGTATCGCTCATCGCTGGCGTGAATCAGATTGACGGAGTGGTATTGGGGATCGACGGGCAAGGTGCGTTACGGTTGAGCGTGGATGGTGTCGAAAAAGTATATAGCGGTGGTGAGCTAAGCCTGAGGCTGCGTGATGATTCTTGAGCTCGACTGTGGGAACAGCTTTATCAAATGGCGGGTGCTTGAGTCAGATAAGGCGCGCATCTTTGCCGAGGGCGTCGTTGGGTCGGATGCCTCGTTGATCGAAAGCCTGTTCGCTCTCACGGGGCTTGCGCTAAGGGACTGTCGGTTGGTGAGTGTTCGAGCCTCGGATGAGACGAATCAGCTCGTGACTGCCCTGGTGGAGGCGTTTGGCGTGAAGGTCCTATGCGCTACTTCGGCAAGGCAGATGGGTGGGGTTAGGAACGGGTACGAAGACTTCGAGCGCCTTGGGTTGGACCGCTGGCTCGCAATGCTGGGTGGTTTTCAGTTGGCATCGGGCGCTTGCCTGGTGCTTGATTTCGGTACTGCAGCAACGGCGGACTTCATTGCCGCAGACGGTGATCATCTCGGAGGCTTTATTTGTCCTGGCATGCCGCTGATGCGTAACCAGTTGCGAACGCACACCCGAAAAATACGCTATGACGATATCGCTGCTGAGCGCGCCCTTGAGGCCCTGTCTCCAGGGCGTACAACAGTGGAGGCGGTAGAGCGTGGCTGTACGCTCATGCTAAGAGGGTTTGTACTGACTCAGCTGGAATTGGCTCGAAGCTACTGGGGGAGCGACTTCACTGTCTTTCTCACCGGTGGTGACGCCGAGTTGGTGGCTGACGCGGTGCCTCATGGGAGGCTCGTCCCTGATCTGGTTTTTGTTGGCTTGGCGATGGCGTGCCCTTTGTCCTGAGGTTTTTATGCGTTGGCTGTTTCTGCTTTTGCTGGTCCTCAATGTCTTCTATTACATCTGGCATCAGCAGGAAGCCCCTCTGCGCGCTAAAGATGTCACGCCTTTGGCGCTCTATCGTGGCTCTCAGCAAGATATCAGGCTGTTAAGTGAATCGGCTGATGCGATGGTGCGGCGAGACAAGGTAAAGGCGCCTGAAGTGCAGCCTACATGCCTGTACATCGGCGGCCTGTCCGATCAGAAAGAGGTCCAGTCCCTCGAGCAGCGCCTCACAAGCCTGGATATAAAGGTCAAACTGCAATCTCTGAGTTTGCCTGAGGCTCCGGGGTACTGGTTGCGAGTAGCCCCTGAAAGCAGGCGCTTGGCCGACGATCTACCCTTTGAAAACCTTGCTAATGAATTCAATGAGTTAAAACATAAAATAATGCCGTGCGAAGGCATTGCAACCTTCGAATAGTTTGCATAGAATGGCGCCCGCTTCGCAGTGAAGACCTCTTGGGTCGACAAGGTGAAGCGATGGTCAACGCAGCTAACCTCATATTTTTTAATGAGAAAGTGGTTGACAGAAGGCTGGCATGATGTAGAATGCCGGCTCGCTTAGGAGGGGTTCCCGAGCGGCCAAAGGGATCAGACTGTAAATCTGACGTCTACGACTTCGAAGGTTCGAATCCTTCCCCCTCCACCATTTTAGCGTGAGCTGCAAGCTCCGCGGGTATAGTTTAGTGGTAGAACCTCAGCCTTCCAAGCTGATGATGCGGGTTCGATTCCCGCTACCCGCTCCAAGTTTGCAGGTTGTGCAAGTTGTTTCGCTCTTGTAGCTCAGTTGGTAGAGCACACCCTTGGTAAGGGTGAGGTCAGCGGTTCAAATCCGCTCAAGAGCTCCATATAACAAGGCAGATATGAAAATATCTGCCTTTGTTTTAACAGCTACCTCTGATTGATTCTGACCTCTCTCGTTGTCTTCGTTTGAGGTGGTTCAAGGTTCGAAGGGGTTTGTTGTTGTAAAGTCTTTTTCAGATCGGCATAATTGTCGGCCTGATTTTGTTTTAGGTCAGTAGCTCAATTGGCAGAGCGACGGTCTCCAAAACCGTAGGTTGGGGGTTCGATTCCCTCCTGACCTGCCAGATTCACTTGGTGTGTCTGGCTTTCTTTTCACAGGATCTTCATAGATGACTCCTAAGGCTGAAGCTCAAGGCTCTCGCTTCGATCTGCTCAAGTGGCTTGTAGTAGTCGCTGTAGTGGTTGTAGGCGTTGTTGGCAACCAGTATTACTCTGGGTCGCCAATCCTGTACCGTGTCCTCGCATTGCTCGCCCTCGCTGCTGTCGCTGCCTTTGTTGGCCTGCAGACTGCAAAAGGTAAGTCGTTTGCGGTCCTGGTGAAGGAAGCTCGTACCGAGATCCGTAAAGTCGTTTGGCCGACTCGCCAAGAAACCACGCAGACCACGTTGATCGTGGTAGCTGTTGTTCTGGTTATGGCGTTGCTGTTGTGGGGGCTTGATTCCCTGCTCGGCTGGCTTGTTTCCTTGATTGTTGGCTAAGGGTGTCCCGTGGCTAAGCGTTGGTACGTTGTGCATGCTTACTCGGGTTACGAGAAGCATGTCATGCGCTCTTTGCTAGAGCGCGTAAAGCTGGCAGGCATGGAAGATGGCTTCGGCGAAATTCTGGTTCCCACTGAAGAAGTGGTTGAAATGCGTAATGGCCAGAAACGCAAAAGCGAGCGCAAGTTCTTCCCTGGCTACGTGCTGGTTCAAATGGACATGAATGAGGGTACTTGGCACTTGGTCAAGGACACTCCTCGCGTCATGGGTTTCATCGGCGGTACCGCTGATAAGCCTGCTCCGATCACCGACAAAGAAGCAGAAGCAATTCTGCGCCGCGTTGCTGACGGTAGCGACAAGCCCAAGCCGAAGACGTTGTTCGAGCCGGGTGAGGTTGTTCGTGTTACAGATGGTCCGTTTGCAGATTTTAACGGCACTGTCGAAGAAGTTAACTACGAAAAGAGCCGGATCCAAGTGGCAGTGCTCATTTTCGGTCGCTCTACTCCGGTAGAGCTAGAGTTCAGCCAGGTCGAAAAAGTCTAGCTGAGCAAGCATCCCAACCCCGCAGCCTTAGGCTGTGGGGTTTTGTCGTCACTGGGATAAACGCGCAAGTAACCGGGGAGCCTTTCGAGGCGTTCGAACCCGTAATTGGAGTGCCTCATGGCCAAGAAGATTACCGCTTACATCAAGCTGCAAGTGAAGGCCGCTCAGGCCAACCCAAGCCCACCTGTTGGTCCAGCTCTGGGTCAGCACGGCGTGAACATCATGGAATTCTGCAAGGCCTTCAACGCCCGTACTCAGGGTATTGAGCCAGGTCTGCCGACTCCAGTGATCATCACTGTATACAGCGACCGTAGCTTCACCTTCGAAACCAAGTCGACCCCGGCTTCGGTTCTGTTGAAGAAAGCTGCTGGTCTGACTAGCGGTTCCGCTCGTCCTAACACCGTTAAGGTTGGCACCGTGACCCGTGCTCAGCTGGAAGAAATCGCGAAAACCAAAAACGCGGATCTGACTGCAGCTGATATGGATGCAGCCGTGCGTACCATCGCCGGTTCTGCTCGTAGCATGGGCCTTAACGTGGAGGGTGTGTAATGGCTAAGCTGACCAAGCGCCAAAAGGCTATCGCCGGCAAAATCGAAGCGGGTAAGTCCTACAACTTTGTAGACGCTGCTGCTCTGCTGACCGAGCTGTCGACTGTCAAGTTCAGCGAGTCTGTTGACGTTGCTGTAAACCTGGGCGTTGACCCACGTAAATCCGACCAGGTCGTTCGCAGCGCTACTGTGCTGCCACACGGTACTGGCAAGACTGTACGTGTTGCTGTCTTCACCCAAGGCCCAGCAGCTGAAGCTGCTCTGGCCGCCGGCGCCGATCGCGTTGGCATGGACGACCTGGCTGCCGAAATGAAAGGCGGCGACCTGAACTATGACGTCGTAATTGCTTCCCCGGATGCAATGCGCGTTGTAGGTCAGTTGGGTCAGATCCTCGGTCCACGTGGTCTGATGCCTAACCCTAAAGTCGGCACCGTAACTCCAGACGTAGCTACCGCGGTTAAAAACGCCAAGGCTGGTCAGGTTCGTTATCGCACCGACAAAAACGGCATCATTCACACCTCCGTTGGCAAGGTCGGCTTTGATGCCGTCAAGCTGAAGGAAAACGTTGAAGCCCTGATCGCTGATCTGAAGCGTATCAAGCCAGCTTCCTCGAAAGGTATCTACGTCAAGCGCGTTACCCTGAGCACCACTATGGGCCCAGGTCTGGTCATCGACCAAGGCTCGCTGGACGTATAAGACACAAATTGGCGCAAGTAATTGCGCCAATTGAAAGATTGGGGTCCCTGCCTGGCGGGGGCTATCCAAGACCGTAGGCGACGCAAGTCTTAAACCACAAGCCTACGCAGATGGTGCTCCCGGTTCCTTACCGAATCAGACACCAAAACGACATCCGGCCTAGGCCAGATGAAACGGTAACAAGCAGGAGTTAAACCCGTGGCAATTAATCTCGAAGACAAGAAGGCCATCGTCGCTGAAGTCAACGAGGCTGCCAAAGCTGCTCTGTCCGCTGTCGTGGCTGATGCCCGTGGTGTGACAGTAAGCGCTATGACCGGACTCCGTAAAGAGGCTCGTGAAGCTGGCGTATACGTACGTGTTGTACGTAACACCCTGCTCAAGCGCGCTGTTGCTGACACTGAATACAGTGTCCTCAACGACGTGTTCACCGGCCCGACCCTGATTGCGTTCTCCAAGGAACATCCTGGCGCTGCTGCCCGTTTGTTCAAGGAATTCGCCAAGGGTCAGGACAAGTTCGAGATCAAGGCAGCTGCGTTCGAGGGCAAGTTCCTCGCAGCTAACCAAATCGACGTACTGGCAACACTGCCGACCCGTAACGAAGCTATTTCTCAGCTGATGAGCGTGATTCAAGGCGCTACCAGCAAGTTGGCTCGTACTCTGGCCGCAGTTCGCGAGCAAAAAGAAGCTGCAGCAGCCTAAGGCTGAGCACTTCCTCTCGCGTATTTTTGTTTATTTCGATGGCCGCGTAGGCCGTCCCCCAATTCAGGAATTACAGCAATGTCTATCTCCCAAGACGATATCCTCAACGCCGTAGCTGAAATGTCGGTTCTGCAGGTTGTTGAGCTGATCAAAGCTTTCGAAGAAAAATTCGGTGTTTCCGCTGCCGCTGCTTCCGCTGGCCCAGCTGTTGCTGCTGTTGCTGCTGAAGAGCAAACCGAATTCAACGTCATGCTGCTGGAAGCTGGCGAGAAGAAAGTAAACGTGATCAAGGCAGTACGTGAACTGACCGGTCTGGGCCTGAAAGAAGCCAAGGCAGTAGTTGACGGCGCCCCTGCCCAGGTTCTGGAAGCAGTGTCGAAAGACGCAGCTGACAAAGCTAAAGCAGTGCTGGAAGAAGCAGGCGCTAAAGTCGAGCTGAAGTAAGCATCGACCTTGCGTCTCCAGCCCAAGCGTTAAGCTGAAGGCTGATGGCTGGTGGCTCTTGCCACCGGCCTTTTTCCGTTATTGGCAATCGACTCGGTCGTCGCCTCTAACGCGCTGTAACCACCCGATGCGGTGGCGCAAACCATGGGGTTTGCAAGATTTTCTGGCTGCTCCCGTCGGGAGGGGCCAAACAAGCAGGTGACCAAGCTGGGGAACGCTGATGGCTTACTCATATACTGAGAAAAAACGTATCCGCAAGGACTTTAGCAAGTTGCCGGACGTCATGGATGTGCCGTACCTTCTGGCTATCCAGCTGGATTCGTATCGTGAATTCTTGCAGGCGGGAGCGACCAAAGATCAGTTCCGCGACGTGGGCCTGCATGCGGCCTTCAAATCCGTTTTCCCGATCATCAGCTACTCCGGCAATGCTGCGCTGGAGTACGTCGGTTATCGACTGGGCGAACCGGCATTTGATGTCAAAGAATGCGTGTTGCGCGGTGTTACGTACGCCGTACCTTTGCGGGTAAAAGTCCGTCTGATCATCTTCGACAAAGAGTCGTCGAACAAAGCGATCAAGGACATCAAAGAGCAAGAAGTCTACATGGGTGAAATCCCCTTGATGACTGAGAACGGTACCTTCGTTATCAACGGTACCGAGCGCGTTATCGTTTCCCAGCTGCACCGTTCCCCGGGCGTGTTCTTCGACCACGACCGCGGCAAGACGCACAGCTCCGGCAAGCTCCTGTACTCCGCGCGGATCATTCCGTACCGTGGTTCGTGGCTGGACTTCGAGTTCGACCCGAAAGACTGCGTGTTCGTGCGTATCGACCGTCGTCGCAAGCTGCCGGCCTCGGTACTGCTGCGCGCGCTCGGCTATACCACTGAGCAAGTGCTGGATGCCTTCTATACCACTAACGTATTCCACCTGAGCGGCGAAACCCTCAGCCTGGAACTGGTGCCTCAGCGCCTGCGTGGTGAGATTGCCGTTCTGGACATCCAGGACGAAAAAGGCAAGGTCATCGTTGAAGCCGGCCGCCGTATTACCGCGCGCCACATCAACCAGATCGAAAAAGCCGGTATCAAGACGCTGGAAGTGCCTTTGGACTACGTCCTGGGTCGCACCACCGCCAAGGTCATCGTGCACCCGGCCACCGGCGAAATCCTGGCTGAATGCAACACCGAGCTGAACACCGAGATCCTGGCGAAAATCGCCAAGTCCCAGGTTGTTCGCATCGAGACCCTGTACACCAACGACATCGACTGCGGTCCGTTCGTCTCCGACACCCTGAAGATCGACTCCACCAGCAACCAATTGGAAGCGCTGGTCGAGATCTATCGCATGATGCGTCCTGGCGAGCCACCAACCAAAGACGCTGCCGAGACCCTGTTCAACAACCTGTTCTTCAGCCCTGAGCGCTATGACCTGTCTGCGGTCGGCCGGATGAAGTTCAACCGTCGTATCGGTCGTACCGAGATCGAAGGTTCGGGCGTGCTGTGCAAGGAAGACATCGTCGCGGTACTGAAGACCCTGGTCGACATCCGTAACGGTAAAGGCATCGTCGATGACATCGACCACCTGGGTAACCGTCGTGTTCGCTGCGTAGGCGAAATGGCCGAGAACCAGTTCCGCGTTGGCCTGGTACGTGTTGAGCGTGCGGTCAAAGAGCGTCTGTCGATGGCCGAAAGCGAAGGCCTGATGCCGCAAGACCTGATCAACGCCAAGCCAGTGGCTGCGGCGGTGAAAGAGTTCTTCGGTTCCAGCCAGCTCTCGCAGTTCATGGACCAGAACAACCCGCTCTCCGAGATCACCCACAAGCGCCGTGTTTCCGCACTGGGCCCGGGCGGTCTGACTCGTGAACGTGCAGGCTTTGAAGTTCGTGACGTACACCCGACTCACTATGGTCGTGTATGCCCGATTGAAACGCCGGAAGGTCCGAACATCGGCCTGATCAACTCCCTGGCTGCTTATGCGCGCACCAACCAGTACGGCTTCCTCGAGAGCCCGTACCGTGTGGTGAAAGACGCACTGGTCACCGACGAGATCGTGTTCCTGTCCGCCATCGAAGAAGCTGATCACGTGATCGCTCAGGCTTCGGCCACGATGAACGACAAGAAAATGCTGATCGACGAGCTGGTAGCTGTTCGTCACTTGAACGAGTTCACCGTCAAGGCACCGGAAGACGTCACCTTGATGGACGTATCGCCGAAGCAGGTGGTTTCGGTTGCAGCGTCGCTGATCCCGTTCCTGGAACACGATGACGCCAACCGTGCGTTGATGGGTTCCAACATGCAGCGTCAAGCTGTACCCACCCTGCGCGCTGACAAGCCGCTGGTAGGTACCGGCATGGAGCGTAACGTAGCCCGTGACTCCGGCGTTTGCGTCGTGGCTCGTCGTGGCGGCGTGATCGACTCCGTTGATGCCAGCCGTATCGTGGTTCGTGTTGCCGATGACGAAGTTGAAACTGGCGAAGCCGGTGTCGACATCTACAACCTGACCAAGTACACCCGCTCCAACCAGAACACCTGCATCAACCAGCGTCCGCTGGTAAGCAAGGGTGATCGGGTTCAGCGCAGCGACATCATGGCAGACGGTCCGTCCACCGATATGGGTGAGCTGGCACTGGGTCAGAACATGCGCATCGCGTTCATGGCCTGGAACGGTTACAACTTCGAAGACTCCATCTGCCTGTCCGAGCGTGTGGTTCAGGAAGATCGCTTCACCACGATCCACATTCAGGAACTGACCTGTGTGGCGCGTGACACCAAGCTTGGGCCAGAGGAAATCACTGCAGACATCCCGAACGTGGGTGAAGCTGCACTGAACAAGCTGGACGAAGCCGGTATCGTTTACGTAGGTGCTGAAGTTGGCGCAGGCGACATCCTGGTAGGTAAGGTCACTCCGAAAGGCGAGACCCAACTGACTCCGGAAGAGAAGCTGTTGCGTGCCATCTTCGGTGAAAAAGCCAGCGACGTTAAAGACACTTCCCTGCGTGTACCTACCGGTACCAAGGGCACTGTTATCGACGTACAGGTCTTCACCCGTGACGGCGTTGAGCGTGATGCTCGTGCACTGTCTATCGAGAAGACCCAGCTCGACGAGATCCGCAAGGACCTGAACGAAGAGTTCCGTATCGTTGAAGGCGCGACCTTCGAACGTCTGCGTTCCGCCCTGGTAGGCCACAAGGCTGAAGGCGGCGCAGGTCTGAAGAAAGGTCAGGACATCACCGACGAAGTACTCGACGGTCTTGAGCACGGCCAGTGGTTCAAACTGCGCATGGCTGAAGATGCTCTGAACGAGCAGCTCGAGAAGGCCCAGGCCTACATCGTCGATCGCCGCCGTCTGCTGGACGACAAGTTCGAAGACAAGAAGCGCAAACTGCAGCAGGGCGATGACCTGGCTCCAGGCGTGCTGAAAATCGTCAAGGTTTACCTGGCAATCCGTCGCCGCATCCAGCCGGGCGACAAGATGGCCGGTCGTCACGGTAACAAAGGTGTGGTCTCCGTGATCATGCCAGTTGAAGACATGCCGCACGATGCCAATGGCACCCCGGTCGACGTCGTCCTCAACCCGTTGGGCGTACCTTCGCGTATGAACGTTGGTCAGATCCTTGAAACCCACCTGGGCCTCGCGGCCAAAGGTCTGGGCGAGAAGATCAACCGTATGATCGAAGAGCAGCGCAAGGTTGCTGACCTGCGCAAGTTCCTGCACGAGATCTACAACGAGATCGGCGGTCGCAACGAAGAGCTGGACACCTTCTCCGACCAGGAAATCCTGGATCTGGCGAAGAACCTGCGCGGCGGCGTTCCAATGGCTACCCCGGTGTTCGACGGTGCCAAGGAAAGCGAAATCAAGGCCATGCTGAAACTGGCAGACCTGCCAGAAAGCGGCCAGATGCAGCTGTTCGACGGCCGTACCGGCAACAAGTTTGAGCGCCCGGTTACTGTTGGCTACATGTACATGCTGAAGCTGAACCACTTGGTAGACGACAAGATGCACGCTCGTTCTACCGGTTCGTACAGCCTGGTTACCCAGCAGCCGCTGGGTGGTAAGGCTCAGTTCGGTGGTCAGCGTTTCGGGGAGATGGAGGTCTGGGCACTGGAAGCATACGGTGCTGCTTACACTCTGCAAGAAATGCTCACAGTGAAGTCGGACGATGTGAACGGTCGGACCAAGATGTACAAAAACATCGTGGACGGCGATCACCGTATGGAGCCGGGCATGCCCGAGTCTTTCAACGTGTTGATCAAAGAAATTCGTTCCCTCGGCATCGATATCGATCTGGAAACCGAATAACACGTGACGCGAATCGAGAGCGGGGCTGTTTAGCCCGCTCTCTGCTCCGCCAGGAGGAAAGGCCTTGAAAGACCTACTGAATTTGCTGAAAAACCAGGGTCAAGTCGAAGAGTTCGACGCCATCCGTATTGGATTGGCATCGCCTGAGATGATCCGTTCGTGGTCGTTCGGTGAAGTTAAAAAGCCGGAAACCATTAACTACCGTACGTTCAAACCAGAACGTGACGGCCTGTTCTGCGCCAAGATCTTTGGCCCGGTAAAGGATTACGAGTGCCTGTGCGGTAAGTACAAGCGCTTGAAGCACCGTGGTGTGATCTGCGAGAAGTGCGGCGTTGAAGTTGCACTGGCCAAGGTTCGTCGTGAGCGCATGGCGCACATCGAGCTGGCTTCGCCGGTTGCCCACATCTGGTTCCTGAAATCGCTGCCGTCCCGTATCGGCTTGCTGATGGACATGACCCTGCGTGATATCGAACGCGTTCTCTACTTCGAGAGCTATGTCGTTATCGATCCAGGCATGACCACCCTTGAAAAGGGTCAGCTGCTGAACGACGAGCAGTACTTCGAAGCGCTGGAAGAGTTCGGCGACGATTTCGATGCCCGCATGGGTGCCGAAGCTGTCCGCGAACTGCTGCACGCTATCGATCTGGAACACGAGATTGGCCGTCTGCGTGAAGAAATTCCGCAAACCAACTCCGAAACCAAGATCAAGAAACTGTCCAAGCGTCTGAAGTTGATGGAAGCCTTCCAGGGTTCCGGCAACTTGCCAGAGTGGATGGTGCTGACCGTTCTGCCGGTTCTGCCGCCAGACCTGCGTCCGCTGGTACCGTTGGATGGCGGTCGCTTCGCGACTTCCGACCTCAACGACCTGTACCGTCGCGTGATCAACCGTAACAACCGCTTGAAGCGTCTACTCGACCTGTCCGCTCCGGACATCATCGTGCGCAACGAAAAGCGTATGTTGCAAGAAGCTGTCGATGCCCTGCTCGACAACGGTCGTCGTGGCCGCGCTATCACCGGTTCGAACAAGCGTCCTCTGAAATCCCTGGCTGACATGATCAAGGGTAAGCAAGGTCGTTTCCGTCAGAACTTGCTCGGTAAGCGTGTTGACTACTCCGGTCGTTCGGTAATTACCGTAGGCCCGACCCTGCGTCTGCACCAGTGCGGTCTGCCGAAGAAGATGGCTCTCGAGCTGTTCAAGCCGTTCATTTTCGGCAAGCTTGAAATGCGTGGTCTCGCGACTACCATCAAGGCCGCCAAGAAAATGGTCGAGCGCGAACTGCCTGAGGTTTGGGACGTTCTCGCTGAAGTGATCCGTGAACACCCGGTTCTCCTCAACCGTGCACCGACCCTTCACCGTCTGGGTATCCAGGCGTTTGAACCGGTACTGATCGAAGGTAAGGCTATCCAGCTGCACCCTCTGGTCTGTGCTGCGTACAACGCCGACTTCGACGGCGACCAAATGGCCGTGCACGTACCGCTGACGCTGGAAGCCCAGCTGGAAGCGCGTGCGTTGATGATGTCGACCAACAACATTCTGTCGCCAGCCAACGGTGAGCCAATCATCGTTCCGTCGCAGGACGTTGTATTGGGTCTGTACTACATGACTCGTGAAGCGATCAACGCCAAGGGCGAAGGTCGTGTGTTCGCGGATCTGCAGGAAGTTGACCGTGTGTTCCGTGCCGGCGAAGCCGCACTGCACGCCAAGGTTAAAGTCCGCATCCACGAAACCATCAACGATCGTGACGGTGGCAGCGTCAAGAACACCCGTATTGTCGACACCACTGTCGGCCGTGCGCTGTTGTTCCAGGTTGTTCCGCCTGGCCTGTCGTACGACGTGGTCAACCAGCCAATGAAGAAAAAGGCGATCTCCAAGCTGATCAACCAGTGCTACCGCGTGGTTGGTTTGAAAGAGACCGTTATCTTCGCTGACCAGTTGATGTACACCGGTTTTGCTTATTCGACCATTTCCGGCGTTTCCATCGGTGTTAACGACTTCGTTATCCCGGACGAGAAAGCTGCCATCATCGGTGCTGCTACCGATGAAGTGAAAGAGATCGAAAGCCAGTACGCCTCCGGCCTGGTAACCCAGGGCGAGAAGTACAACAAAGTGATCGACCTTTGGTCCAAGGCCAACGACGAAGTGTCGAAGGCGATGATGTCGAACCTCTCGAAAGAGCGCGTTATCGACCGTCATGGCGTAGAAGTCGATCAAGAGTCGTTCAACTCGATGTACATGATGGCCGACTCGGGCGCACGGGGTTCTGCTGCGCAGATCCGTCAGCTCGCCGGTATGCGTGGCCTGATGGCCAAGCCGGACGGTTCCATCATCGAAACGCCGATTACTGCGAACTTCCGTGAAGGTTTGAGCGTACTTCAGTACTTCATCTCGACTCACGGTGCTCGTAAAGGTCTGGCGGATACCGCGTTGAAAACCGCTAACTCCGGTTACCTGACTCGTCGTCTGGTAGACGTTGCGCAAGACTTGGTTGTGACTGAAGTTGACTGCGGTACCGAACACGGTCTGCTGATGACTCCGCACATCGAAGGCGGCGACGTTGTAGAGCCGTTGGGTGAGCGCGTACTGGGTCGAGTAATCGCTCGTGACGTATTCAAGCCAGGTACCGAGGAAGTTATTGTTCCTGCCGGCACCCTGGTAGACGAGAAGTGGGTCGAGTTCATCGAACTCAACAGCATCGACGAAGTGATTGTTCGCTCGCCGATCAGCTGCGAAACCCGCTACGGCATTTGCGCCAAGTGCTACGGCCGTGACTTGGCTCGTGGTCACCAGGTGAACATCGGTGAAGCGGTCGGCGTTATCGCTGCCCAGTCCATCGGTGAGCCGGGTACCCAGCTGACCATGCGTACGTTCCACATCGGTGGTGCGGCAAGCCGGACCTCCGCAGCCGACAGCGTACAGGTGAAGAATGGCGGTACCGTCCGCCTGCACAACCTGAAGCACGTTGAGCGAGTGGATGGCCACCTGGTAGCTGTGTCCCGTTCCGGTGAGCTGGCAATCGCTGATGACTACGGTCGTGAGCGCGAGCGTTACAAACTGCCGTACGGTGCTGTGATTTCGGTTAAAGAAGGTGACAAGGTCGACGCTGGCGCAATCGTGGCCAAGTGGGATCCGCACACTCACCCAATCGTTACCGAAATGAAAGGTACCGTGACCTACGTGGGCATGGAAGAAGGCATCACGATCAAGCGTCAGACTGACGAATTGACCGGTATGACCAACATTGAAGTACTCGACGCCAAAGACCGTCCAGCTGCAGGCAAAGATATCCGTCCTGCTGTGAAGATGGTTGATGACAACGGCAAGGATCTGTTGCTGCCAGGCACTGACGTTATCGCTCAGTACTTCCTGCCAGCCAACGCCCTGGTCGGTGTTGCGGATGGTGCGAAGATCGCGATCGGTGATGTTATCGCTCGTATCCCGCAAGAAACTTCGAAGACCCGTGACATCACCGGTGGTCTGCCGCGTGTTGCCGACTTGTTCGAAGCTCGTCGTCCGAAAGAAGCGTCGATTCTGGCTGAAGTCAGCGGCACCATCGCGTTCGGTAAAGAGACCAAAGGCAAGCGCCGTCTGGTCATTACCCCGAACGACGGTAGCGATCCGTACGAAGAGCTGATTCCGAAGTGGCGTCACCTGAACGTCTTCGAAGGCGAACAGGTAAACCGCGGCGAAGTTATCTCCGACGGCCCGAGCGATCCACACGACATCCTGCGTCTGCTGGGTGTGAGTGCGCTGGCCAAGTACATCGTTAACGAGATCCAGGACGTTTACCGTCTGCAAGGCGTGAAGATCAACGATAAGCACATCGAGACCATCCTGCGTCAGATGCTGCGTAAAGTTGAAATCGCTGAATCCGGCGATTCGAGTTTCATCAAGGGCGACCAGATGGAACTGACTCACGTACTGGTAGAGAACGAGCGCCTGGCGAACGACGAGAAATTCGTTTCCAAGTTCACTCGTGTGTTGCTGGGTATCACCAAGGCGTCGTTGTCCACTGAGTCGTTCATCTCGGCGGCCTCCTTCCAGGAGACCACTCGCGTACTGACCGAAGCAGCGGTAACCGGCAAGCGCGACTACTTGCGCGGCCTGAAAGAAAACGTGGTTGTGGGTCGACTGATCCCAGCCGGTACCGGCTTGGCCTACCACAGCGAGCGCAAGCGCCGCCGTGAACTCGACAAGCCGCTGCGCGTAAGCGCCAGTGAAGTGGAAGCTGCACTGACCGAAGCACTGAACTCAAGCGGTAACTGAGTTCTGCGGTAAATAAGACCGGGCCCTGGCAGCCCCGTTCGTCGGATCGAGACAGATTTGTCCCGGTTCGATGGAGGGGGAGGTCGGGGCCTTGCCTTGACTGGGGACAAGATCCTCTTTAGACTCTTGTACCCCTAAATTTGGCGGGAATTCGTTCCTGCCATTTTGCTTTTCTTGCAAGACAATAGCGTCGCAAGACAACAGTGGAGCTAGTAGATGGCAACTATCAACCAGCTGGTACGTCAGCCGCGTAAGCGTATCGTCGAGAAATCCGACGTGCCTGCGCTGCAGAACTGCCCGCAACGTCGTGGCGTATGCACTCGCGTGTATACCACTACGCCGAAAAAACCTAACTCGGCACTGCGTAAAGTATGCCGTGTGCGCCTGACCAACGGTTTCGAGGTTTCCTCGTACATCGGCGGTGAAGGCCACAACCTGCAAGAGCACAGCGTGGTACTGATCCGCGGCGGTCGTGTAAAAGACTTGCCAGGTGTTCGTTACCACACCGTACGCGGCTCCTTGGATACTTCCGGCGTTAAAGGTCGTAACCAGGGTCGTTCGAAGTACGGTACCAAGAAGCCTAAGTAGTAGCGGCTTTTTGTAAAACTGAATCATCTTATTTTCTGAGTCGATAAGAGTAAGGTCGGAGGCGTCCCGAAAGGGCACTAATTCCGAGCGAACCTGAAGACCGTTTGAGGGCTTATCCATGCCAAGAAGACGCGTAGCAGCCAAGCGCGAAGTGCTTGACGATCCAAAATACGGAAGCCAAATTCTGGCCAAGTTCATGAACCACGTGATGGAAAGCGGCAAGAAAGCCGTTGCCGAGCGTATTGTTTATGGCGCGCTGGAAAAGGTTAAAGAACGCAAGAACAGCGACCCCCTGGAAATCTTCGAGAAAGCTCTCGACGCCATCGCTCCGCTGGTCGAAGTGAAGTCGCGCCGTGTAGGCGGTGCTACTTACCAGGTTCCGGTTGAAGTTCGCCCGTCCCGTCGTAACGCTTTGGCAATGCGCTGGTTGGTAGACTTCGCCCGTAAGCGCGGCGAGAAGTCTATGGCCCTGCGTTTGGCTGGCGAACTGTTGGACGCTGCTGAAGGTAAAGGTGCTGCTGTTAAG
Source organism: Pseudomonas sp. 32A (assembly GCF_052682255.1). NCBI lineage: Bacteria > Pseudomonadati > Pseudomonadota > Gammaproteobacteria > Pseudomonadales > Pseudomonadaceae > Pseudomonas > Pseudomonas sp. 32A. Next base: position 3,595,330 of record NZ_JBQYLY010000001.1, read on the forward strand.
AAGCGTGAAGACGTGCACCGTATGGCTGAAGCCAACAAAGCTTTCTCGCACTACCGCTTCTAATTCTAGCTTCACTAATTTTGCGAGGGCTTTATGGCTCGTACTACTCCGATTAGTCGCTACCGTAACATCGGTATCGTCGCTCACGTGGATGCTGGTAAAACCACCACCACCGAGCGCGTCCTTTTTTACACCGGCAAAAGTCACAAGATGGGCGAGGTGCATGACGGCGCCGCGACCACAGACTGGATGGTTCAGGAGCAGGAGCGTGGTATTACCATTACTTCTGCTGCTATTACCGCCTTCTGGAAAGGTTCCGAGAAGCAGTACAAAGATGAGCACCGCTTCAACGTAATCGATACCCCGGGCCACGTAGACTTCACCATTGAAGTTGAACGTTCCCTGCGCGTACTCGACGGCGCTGTCGTTGTGTTCTGCGGCACCTCGGGTGTTGAGCCTCAGTCGGAAACCGTATGGCGTCAAGCCAACAAATACGGCGTTCCACGTCTTGTTTACGTAAACAAGATGGACCGTGCTGGTGCGAACTTCCTGCGCGTGATCGGTCAGATCAAGCAGCGTCTGGGTCACACCCCAGTGCCAATCCAGTTGGCTATCGGTTCCGAAGACAACTTCCAGGGGCAGATCGATCTGCTGACCATGGAAGCTGTGTACTGGAACGATGCTGACAAGGGTATGGTTCCTCGTCGCGAAGCTATCCCTGCTGAACTGCAGGAATTGGCTGACGAGTGGCGCAACAACATGGTTGAAGCTGCGGCTGAAGCCAACGAAGAGCTGATGAACAAGTACCTCGAAGGTGAAGAACTCACCAACGCGGAAATCAAGGCCGCTCTGCGTCAGCGTACTATCGCTGGTGAGATCGTCTTGGCTGTTTGCGGTTCCTCGTTCAAGAACAAGGGCGTTCCCCTGGTTCTCGATGCTGTGATCGACTACCTGCCGGCACCAGTGGATATTCCTGCCATCAAGGGTACTGACCCGGATGACGAGACTATCGAGCTGGAGCGTCATGCAGACGACGCAGAACCGTTCTCCGCTCTGGCATTTAAAATTGCCACTGACCCATTCGTGGGTACCTTGACCTTCGTCCGTGTTTACTCGGGCGTGTTGAACTCCGGCGACGGCGTGATCAACTCGGTTAAGGGCAAGAAAGAGCGCGTGGGTCGTATGGTGCAAATGCACGCAAACGCCCGCGAAGAGATCAAGGAAGTACGCGCTGGTGACATCGCGGCCTTGATCGGCATGAAGGACGTCACCACTGGTGAAACCTTGTGCAACGCTGACAAGCCAATCATCCTGGTTCGCATGGACTTCCCGGAGCCGGTAATTTCGGTTGCCGTTGAGCCTAAGACCAAGGATGACCAGGAAAAAATGGGTATCGCTCTGGGCAAACTTGCTCAGGAAGATCCATCTTTCCGCGTCAAGACTGATGAAGAGACTGGTCAAACGATCATCTCCGGCATGGGCGAGCTTCACCTGGACATCCTGGTTGACCGGATGCGCCGTGAGTTCAACGTCGAAGCCAACATCGGTAAGCCTCAGGTTTCCTATCGTGAGCGCATCACGAAGAACTGCGAAATCGAAGGCAAATTCGTTCGTCAATCCGGCGGTCGTGGCCAGTTTGGTCATTGCTGGATCCGTTTTGCTCCTGCTGATGAAGGTCAGGAAGGTCTGCAATTCGTGAACGAAGTAGTGGGCGGTGTTGTTCCTAAGGAATACATCCCGGCTATCCAGAAGGGTATCGAAGAGCAGATGAAGAACGGTGTTGTTGCCGGCTATCCGCTCATCGGCCTGAAGGCGACCGTTTTTGACGGTTCTTACCACGACGTCGACTCCAACGAGATGGCGTTTAAGGTGGCTGCTTCCATGGCTACCAAGCAACTGGCCCAGAAGGGCGGTGGTGAGTTGCTTGAGCCAATCATGGCAGTAGAAGTCGTTACGCCTGAAGACTACATGGGTGACGTGATGGGCGACCTTAACCGTCGTCGCGGCATGATCTTGGGTATGGAAGATACGGTTTCCGGCAAAGTGATTCGTGCCGAGGTTCCGTTGGGCGAGATGTTCGGTTATGCGACCGACGTTCGTTCCATGTCTCAGGGTCGCGCAAGCTACTCTATGGAATTCAAAAAATACAACACAGCTCCGGCGCACATCGCTGAAACTGTATCCAAAAAACAAGGCTGATTCAGTCCTTTAGGCAAGGAGTTAATTGTCGTGGCTAAAGAAAAATTTGATCGTTCCCTACCGCACGTAAACGTTGGCACTATCGGCCACGTTGACCACGGTAAAACCACTCTGACCGCTGCTCTGACTCGCGTCTGCTCCGAAGTTTTCGGTTCGGCTCGTGTTGACTTCGACAAGATCGACAGCGCACCAGAAGAAAAAGCTCGTGGTATCACCATCAACACCGCGCACGTTGAATACAACTCGCTGATCCGTCACTACGCTCACGTTGACTGCCCAGGTCACGCTGACTATGTGAAGAACATGATCACCGGTGCTGCCCAGATGGACGGCGCGATCCTGGTTTGCTCGGCCGCTGATGGTCCGATGCCACAAACCCGTGAGCACATCCTGCTGTCCCGTCAGGTAGGCGTTCCGTACATCGTGGTCTTCCTGAACAAGGCTGACCTGGTAGACGACGCTGAGCTGCTGGAACTGGTTGAGATGGAAGTGCGCGATCTGCTGAGCACTTACGACTTCCCAGGCGACGACACTCCGATCATCATCGGTTCTGCTCGTATGGCTCTGGACGGTCTTGACGACAACGAAATGGGCACCACTGCCGTTCGTAAACTGGTTGAGACTCTGGACAGCTACATTCCAGATCCAGTTCGTGTTATCGACAAGCCGTTCCTGATGCCAATCGAAGACGTATTCTCGATCTCCGGTCGTGGTACTGTTGTAACTGGCCGTATCGAGCGCGGTATCGTTAAGGTTCAAGATCCACTGGAAATCGTTGGTCTGCGTGACACTACCGTCACCACCTGCACCGGTGTTGAAATGTTCCGTAAACTGCTCGACGAAGGTCGTGCAGGCGAGAACTGCGGCGTTCTGCTGCGTGGTACCAAGCGTGACGACGTTGAGCGTGGCCAGGTTCTGGTCAAGCCAGGTTCGGTTAAGCCGCACACTACCTTCGAAGCTGAAGTGTACGTGTTGAGCAAAGAAGAAGGCGGTCGTCACACTCCGTTCTTCAAAGGCTACCGTCCACAGTTCTACTTCCGGACCACTGACGTGACCGGTAACTGCGAACTGCCGGAAGGCGTTGAAATGGTAATGCCAGGCGACAACATCAAAATGGTTGTCACCCTGATCAAAACCATCGCAATGGAAGATGGTCTGCGTTTCGCTATCCGTGAAGGCGGTCGTACCGTCGGCGCTGGCGTCGTAGCCAAAATCATCGCTTAATAAGTGATGACTTGAAAAAGCCCCCGCTCAGCGGGGGCTTTTTTATTGAGTTGACACCCATATGGGGCGTCTATAGAATTGCGCCTCCTTTTAACGGGCGTGTTGCGCTCGCTGGGAATAGCAGCCGGAGTCTGAAATCCAATGGCAAATCAGCAAATTCGTATCAGGTTGAAGGCTTTTGACCACAAACTGATCGACCAATCCACCCAGGAAATCGTGGAAACCGCGAAACGTACTGGTGCTCAAGTGCGTGGTCCAATTCCACTGCCTACCCGTAAAGAGCGGTTCACCGTTCTGGTCTCCCCGCACGTCAACAAAGACGCGCGTGACCAGTACGAGATCCGTACTCATAAGCGCGTGCTGGACATCGTCCTGCCAACGGATAAAACCGTTGATGCACTTATGAAGCTTGATCTGGCGGCCGGTGTGGAAGTACAGATCAGCCTCGGCTAAGACTTGGGTCTTAGTCGTGTAACGCTCTGAAATGGGCGGCCATAGCGGGTGAAAGCCCCGTACACTCATGAGGTTTACAACATGACTATTGGTGTAGTCGGTCGTAAATGCGGTATGACCCGTATTTTCACCGAAGAAGGTGTCTCCATTCCGGTCACGGTCATTGAGATCGAACCGAATCGCGTCACCCAGTTTAAAACTGAAGAAACCGATGGCTATCGTGCAGTGCAAGTCACTGTCGGCGAGCGTCGTGCTTCGCGTGTGACTGCTGCTCAAGCAGGTCACTTCGCTAAAGCAAACGTTGCAGCTGGTCGTACTGTTATGGAGTTCCGTCTTGAAGACGGCGACTACCAGGCTGGCGATCTGATCAACGCTGAAATCTTCGCCGCTGGTCAACTGGTTGATGTAACCGGTCAGTCCAAAGGTAAAGGCTTCCAGGGTACGATCAAGCGTTGGAATTTCCGTGGCCAAGACAACACTCACGGTAACTCCGTTTCCCACCGCGTCCCGGGCTCTATTGGCCAGTGCCAGACTCCTGGTCGTGTATTCAAGGGCAAAAAAATGTCCGGTCATATGGGCGCTGAGCGCGTGACCGTGCAGTCCCTCGAAGTAGTGCGCGTCGACGCTGAACGCAATCTGTTGTTGGTCAAGGGTGCTGTTCCTGGCGCTACTGGCGGCAACCTGGTTGTACGTCCAGCGGCCAAGGCTCGCGGTTAAGGGGAAGCTGACATGCAATTAAATGTAAATGACGCTCAAGCGATCGAAGTTTCCGAACTGACATTTGGCGGCGAATTCAACGAGACGCTGGTTCACCAAGCAGTCGTGGCCTACATGGCCGGCGGCCGTCAAGGTAGCAAGCAGCAAAAGACCCGTTCCGACGTTCGTGGTGGCGGTAAGCGCCCTTGGCGTCAGAAAGGTACTGGCCGTGCTCGTGCCGGTACTATCCGTAGCCCAATCTGGCGTGGCGGCGGTACCACTTTCGCAGCACGTCCACAGGATCACACCCAGAAGCTCAACAAGAAGATGTACCGCGCAGCACTGCGCTCCATCCTTGCTGAACTCGTGCGTACTGATCGTCTGGTCGTGGTTCAGGACTTCGCTGTTGAAGCGCCGAAAACCAAAGATCTGCTGAACAAGCTGAACGGCATGGGCCTGACTGACGTCTTGATCGTGTCTGAAGCTGTTGATCAGAACCTGTACCTGGCTGCTCGCAACCTGCCACACGTTGATGTACGTGACGTGCAAGGTTCCGATCCAGTTAGTCTGATCGCATACGACAAGGTGTTGATCACCGTGTCGGCCGTGAAGAAATTCGAGGAGCTGCTGGGATGAACCAGGAACGCGTATTTAAAGTTCTGCTTGGCCCGCACGTTTCCGAAAAGGCTACGGTTCTGGCTGACAAGAAAGGCCAGTTCGTTTTCAAGGTTGCAACTGACGCAACCAAGCTGGAAATCAAGAAGGCCGTCGAAAGCCTGTTCAGCGTGAAAGTAGAGCGTGTTACTACCCTGAATGTTCTGGGTAAGAGCAAGCGCACTGCTCGCGGTCTGGGCAAGCGTAATGACTGGAAGAAGGCAGTTATCTCCCTTCAGCCAGGCCAAGATCTCGATTTCAGCAGCAGTGCTGAGTAAGGAAGGGGTGCATCATGGCAATCGTTAAATGCAAACCGACTTCCCCTGGCCGCCGTTTTGTGGTCAAGGTGGTCAACCAGGAGCTGCATAAAGGCGCTCCTCACGCACCGCTGCTCGAGAAGAAATCGAAGACTGGTGGTCGTAACAACAATGGTCGTATTACCACTCGTCACATCGGTGGTGGCCATAAACAGCATTATCGTCTGGTCGACTTCCGTCGCAACGACAAAGATGGCATCGCTGCCACTGTCGAGCGTATCGAATACGATCCAAACCGTACTGCTCACATCGCTCTGCTGCTGTACGCAGATGGCGAGCGTCGCTACATCATCGCCCCTAAAGGCGTGAGTGCTGGTGACCAGCTGATCGCAGGTGCTTTGGCACCGATCAAGCCGGGCAACGCTCTGCAACTGCGCAACATTCCAGTTGGTAGCACCGTACACGGCATCGAATTGAAGCCGGGTAAAGGCGCGCAAATCGCTCGTTCCGCTGGTGCTTCGGCTCAGCTGATCGCTCGTGAAGGTGTCTACGTGACCCTGCGTCTGCGCTCTGGTGAAATGCGTAAAGTACTGGCTGAATGCCGTGCGACCCTGGGCGAAGTCTCGAACTCCGAGCACAGCCTGCGTTCGCTGGGTAAAGCTGGTGCCAAACGCTGGCGTGGCGTTCGCCCAACCGTTCGTGGTGTTGCCATGAACCCGGTTGACCACCCACACGGTGGTGGTGAAGGTCGTACCTCTGGTGGTCGTCATCCGGTATCGCCATGGGGCTTCCCGACTAAGGGCGCGAAGACTCGTGGTAATAAGCGTACCGACAAAATGATCGTCCGTCGTCGCAAGTAAATAGAGGGATACGACAGTGCCACGTTCTCTGAAAAAAGGTCCTTTTATTGATCTTCACCTACTGAAGAAGATCGAAGTGGCGGCGGAAAAGAACGATCGCAAACCGGTGAAAACCTGGTCGCGTCGTTCGATGATCCTGCCACAAATGGTCGGTCTGACCATTGCAGTGCATAACGGTCGTCAACATGTTCCAGTTCTCGTGAACGAAGACATGGTCGGCCACAAACTAGGCGAGTTTGCCGGTACCCGCACATATCGTGGGCACGTGGCAGACAAGAAAGCCAAGCGTTAAGGGGTAAGGAACGATGGAAGTAGCCGCTAAGTTGTCGGGCGCTCGAATCTCCGCCCAGAAAGCCCGCTTGGTCGCCGACCAGATCCGCGGGAAGAAGGTGGGCGAAGCGCTCAACCTGTTGGCTTTCAGCAGTAAGAAAGCCGCCGAGATCATCAAGAAAGTGCTGGAGTCGGCCGTAGCCAACGCCGAGCACAACGAAGGCGCAGACGTTGATGACCTTAAGGTCAGCACCGTTTTCGTCAACGAAGGGCGTTCGCTGAAGCGCATCATGCCTCGTGCCAAAGGCCGAGCTGATCGCATCGTCAAGCGGTCTTGCCATATCACTGTCAAGGTTGCTGACAAGTAACGGAGTCGAAGAGATGGGTCAGAAAGTACATCCCATTGGCATTCGCCTGGGAATCGTCAAGGAGCACACCTCCGTCTGGTACGCAGACGGTCGGACTTATGCGGACTACTTGTTCGCTGATCTGAAGGTGCGTGAGTATCTCCAAGACAAACTAAAAAGCGCGTCCGTGAGCCGTATCGATATCCATCGTCCTGCTCAAACTGCACGTATCACCATCCACACCGCTCGTCCAGGTATCGTTATCGGGAAGAAGGGTGAAGATGTTGAGAAACTGCGTCAGGACCTGACCAAGCAAATGGGTGTGCCTGTGCACATCAATATCGAAGAGATCCGTAAGCCGGAACTCGACGGTATGCTGGTTGCGCAGAGCGTAGCTCAGCAGCTGGAGCGTCGCGTAATGTTCCGTCGCGCTATGAAGCGCGCAGTACAGAACGCCATGCGCATTGGTGCCAAGGGCATCAAAATCCAAGTGAGCGGTCGTCTCGGCGGTGCTGAAATCGCACGTACTGAATGGTATCGCGAAGGTCGTGTGCCATTGCACACCCTGCGTGCCGACATCGACTATGCCAACTACGAAGCTCACACCACTTACGGTGTGATCGGTGTAAAGGTTTGGATCTTCAAGGGCGAAGTAATTGGTGGTCGCCAAGAAGAACTGAAACCACAAGCACCAGCGCCTCGTAAAAAAGCTGCTAAGTAAGGGGTACGCCAAATGTTGCAACCTAAGCGTACGAAGTTCCGCAAGCAGATGACAGGCCACAACCGTGGTCTGGCTCAGCGCGGTAGCAAAGTCAGCTTCGGCGAGTTCGCGCTGAAGTCTGTAGCTCGTGGTCGTCTCACCGCTCGTCAGATCGAGTCAGCGCGTCGTGCACTGACCCGTCACGTAAAACGTGGCGGCAAGATCTGGATCCGTGTATTCCCGGACAAGCCGATCTCCAAAAAACCTCTCGAGGTTCGGATGGGTAAAGGTAAGGGTAACGTGGAATACTGGGTAGCCCAGATTCAGCCAGGTAAAGTCCTGTATGAAATCGAGGGTGTAACTGAAGAGCTGGCGCGTGAGGCTTTTGCCCTGGCTGCTGCAAAGCTGCCGCTCGCCACCGCCTTTGTTAAACGGACGGTGATGTGATGAAAGCGAATGAACTTCGTGAAAAATCCGCACAGCAGCTGAACGAGCAACTGCTCGGCCTGCTGCGCGACCAGTTCAATCTGCGTATGCAGAAAGCAACTGGCCAGTTGGGGCAGTCTCATCTGCTCTCGCAAGTTAAGCGTGACATTGCTCGCGTGAAAACTGTGCTCAACCAGCAGGCAGGTAAGTGATCATGGCTGAAGCCGAAAAGACTGTCCGTACGCTGACTGGCCGTGTTGTCAGCGACAAGATGGACAAAACCATCACCGTTTTGATCGAGCGTCGCGTTAAGCACCCGATCTACGGTAAATACGTTAAGCGTTCGACTAAGCTGCACGCGCACGACGAAACCAATCAGTGCCACATCGGCGACAAAGTCACTATTCGTGAAACTCGTCCGCTGGCCAAGACCAAGTCTTGGGCACTGGTTGATGTTCTCGAACGCGCTGTGGAAGTCTAAGGACTAGGGGTCGGAGAAATTATATGATTCAGACTCAATCCATGCTCGATGTGGCCGATAACAGCGGCGCACGCCGCGTTATGTGCATCAAGGTGCTGGGTGGCTCCCATCGTCGTTACGCTGGTATCGGTGACATCATCAAAGTTACCGTGAAGGAAGCAATTCCTCGCGGTAAAGTGAAAAAAGGCCAAGTGATGACTGCTGTTGTAGTCCGCACTCGTCACGGCGTACGCCGTGCAGATGGCTCCATTATCCGCTTTGATGGCAACGCTGCTGTTCTTCTGAACAACAAGCAAGAGCCGATCGGCACCCGTATCTTTGGGCCAGTGACCCGTGAACTTCGTACTGAGAAGTTCATGAAGATCGTCTCGCTCGCCCCAGAAGTGCTGTAAGGAGATCCGACATGCAAAAGATTCGTCGTGACGACGAGATCATCGTGATCGCCGGCAAAGACAAAGGTAAGCGCGGTAAGGTGCTGAAGGTTCTTGCTGATGACCGTCTGGTCGTTAGTGGTCTGAACCTGGTCAAGCGTCATACCAAGCCTAACCCGATGTCGGGCGTACAAGGCGGTATCGTCGAGAAAGAAGCGCCACTGCACGCTTCTAACGTCGCCATCTTCAACGGCGAAACCAACAAGGCTGACCGCGTTGGTTTCAAAGTAGAAGAAGGTAAGAAAATTCGTGTCTTCAAGTCGACCCAAAAAGCGGTTGATGCTTGAACACTGCTAGGTAGAAGACCATGGCACGACTAAAAGAGATTTACCGGAAGGAAATCGCACCGAAACTTAAGGAAGAACTTAAGCTTTCGAACGTGATGGAAGTTCCGCGCGTTACCAAAATCACCCTGAACATGGGTCTGGGCGAAGCGATCGGCGACAAAAAAGTCATCGAGCACGCTGTTGCTGACCTGGAAAAGATCACCGGCCAAAAAGTCGTTGTGACCTACGCTCGTAAATCCATCGCTGGCTTTAAAGTCCGTGAAGGATGGCCGATCGGCGTCAAAGTGACTCTGCGCCGTGAGCGTATGTACGAATTCCTGGATCGTCTGCTGTCGATCTCCCTGCCTCGGGTCCGCGACTTCCGCGGCCTGAATGCCAAGTCCTTCGATGGTCGTGGTAACTACAGCATGGGCGTTAAAGAGCAGATCATCTTCCCGGAAATCGACTACGACAAGATCGATGCTCTCCGCGGTCTGGACATCACCCTGACCACCACTGCCAAGAACGATGATGAAGGCCGCGCTCTGCTGCGTGCGTTCAAATTCCCGTTCCGCAACTGATTGGAGTAGGACCATGGCCAAGATGAGCATGAAAAACCGCGAGCTGAAACGTCAGCTCACGGTTGCCAAGTACGCCAAGAAGCGTGCAGCACTGAAAGCAATCATCGTTGATCTGAACGCAAGTCCAGAAGCACGTTGGGAAGCTACAGTTGCTCTGCAGAAGCAGCCACGTGACGCAAGCGCTTCGCGCATGCGTAACCGCTGCCGCCTGACCGGTCGTCCACACGGCGTTTACCGCAAGTTCGGCCTCGGCCGTAACAAACTGCGTGAAGCGGCAATGCGTGGTGACGTACCAGGTCTGGTTAAAGCCAGCTGGTAAGTACTTTCGAAGTCCAGGTGGTCAGGATCGCAAGATACTGACCGCCGGTGACCTAGAATCTGGAACAAGCCCCTTTTGGGGCTTGTTTCATTTCCGGAGTGTGTCTAAAATACGCGGCTCGCCTGAGCCCGTGTGTTTTGTGCTCGGAGATTCTCGGCGACACGTAATGGCCGCAAGGCTAATTTTTTTGTATTAGGAGCGTCTAGCCATGAGTATGCAGGACCCGTTAGCGGACATGCTAACTCGTATCCGTAATGCCCAGATGGCTGAAAAGTCCGTCGTAAGCATGCCATCTTCCACGTTGAAGGTTGCTGTTGCCAAAGTCCTGAAAGACGAAGGCTACATTGCGGGTTATCAGATCAGCAGCGAAATCAAACCACTGCTGTCCATCGAGCTGAAGTACTTCGAAGGCCGTCCGGTCATCGAAGAAGTGAAGCGCGTTAGCCGTCCAGGCCTGCGTCAGTACAAGTCCGTTGATGATCTGCCAAAAGTTCGTGGCGGTCTCGGTGTGTCTATCGTCTCCACCAACAAAGGTGTGATGACGGATCGTGCTGCGCGCGCTGCCGGTGTCGGCGGCGAAGTTCTTTGCACTGTGTTCTAAGGGGGGATAAGCATGTCACGCGTCGCTAAGAACCCCGTTAAGCTGCCAGCCGGTGTCGAAGTAAAATTCGCAGGCCAACAGCTTTCGGTGAAGGGTGCCAAGGGCACTCTGGAACTGAACATCCATTCGTCCGTTGAGATCGTTGAAGAAGCTGGTGAGCTGCGTTTCGCTGCTCGCAATGGCGATCAACAAACTCGCGCAATGGCCGGTACCACTCGTGCGTTGGTAAACAACATGGTCCAAGGCGTAAGCCAAGGCTTCGAGCGTAAGCTCCAGCTGGTCGGTGTTGGTTACAAAGCGCAAGCAAAAGGCACGGTTCTGAACCTGGCCCTTGGCTTCTCGCACCCAGTGGATTACGAACTGCCGGAAGGCATCACCGCTGAGACCCCAAGCCAAACCGATATCCTGATCAAGGGTATTGATAAGCAGCTGGTAGGTCAGGTGGCCGCTGAGATCCGCGACTTCCGTCCACCAGAGCCGTACAAAGGCAAAGGTGTGCGCTACGCGGACGAAGTCGTCCGTCGTAAAGAAGCCAAGAAGAAGTAGGGCATAGCAAATGACCGACAAAAAAGTTACTCGACTGCGTCGCGCTCGCAAAGCACGCCTGAAAATGCACGAACTCGAAGTCGTGCGTCTCTGCGTGTTCCGCTCGTCGCAGCACATCTACGCCCAGGTCATCTCGGCCGACGGCAACAAAGTCCTGGCAAGCGCCTCGACTTTGGATAAAGAACTGCGTGATGGTGCCACTGGCAACATCGACGCGGCCACTAAGGTTGGCCAGCTGGTCGCTACGCGTGCTAAGGCCGCTGGCGTCTCGCAAGTGGCTTTCGACCGCTCTGGCTTCAAGTACCACGGCCGCGTGAAAGCGCTGGCTGATGCTGCTCGTGAAGCTGGGCTGGAGTTCTAAGTTATGTCAAATAACGACCAAAAGCGCGACGAAGGCTACATTGAGAAGCTGGTTCAAGTTAACCGCGTAGCCAAAACCGTTAAAGGCGGCCGTATCTTCACTTTCACCGCGTTGACCGTGGTTGGTGATGGTAAAGGGCGTGTTGGCTTCGGCCGTGGCAAGTCACGTGAAGTGCCTGCTGCGATCCAGAAGGCAATGGAAGCTGCTCGTCGCAACATGATCCAAGTTGATCTGAACGGCACCACTCTGCAGTACGCAATGAAGTCCGCTCACGGCGCTTCGAAGGTGTACATGCAGCCTGCTTCTGAAGGTACCGGTATCATCGCTGGCGGCGCTATGCGTGCTGTCCTCGAAGTTGCTGGCGTTCAGAACGTTCTGGCCAAGTGCTACGGCTCGACTAACCCGGTAAACGTGGTTCACGCCACTTTTAAAGGTTTGAAGGCTATGCAGTCTCCTGAATCCATTGCCGCCAAGCGTGGCAAAAGCGTCAAGGAGATCTTCTGATCATGGCTACCGTTAAAGTAACGCTGATCAAAAGCATGACCGGCCGCATCCCTAACCACAAATTGTGCGTTAAGGGTTTGGGTCTGCGTCGCATCGGTCACACTGTAGAAGTACTTGATACTCCCGAGAATCGCGGGATGATCAACAAGGCTTACTACATGCTGCGTGTCGAGGGTTAATTCGATGAAACTCAATGATCTGAGTCCAGCGCCGGGTTCCCGTCGCGAAAAGCATCGTCCGGGCCGTGGTATCGGTAGTGGTTTGGGCAAAACCGGTGGCCGTGGCCACAAAGGTCAGTCCTCCCGCTCCGGTGGCACCATCGCTCCAGGCTTTGAAGGCGGTCAACAGCCGCTGCATCGTCGCCTGCCGAAGTTCGGTTTCGTTTCCCTGAAAGCCATGGACCGCGCAGAAGTGCGTCTGTCCGAGCTGGCCAAAGTGGAAGGCGACATCGTTACCGTGCAGACCCTGAAAGATGCCAACGTGATCAACGTCAACGTACAGCGTGTGAAAATCATGCTGTCCGGTGAAGTGACTCGCGCTGTCACTATCGGCAAGGGAATCGGCGCCACCAAAGGTGCGCGTTCGGCTATCGAAGCAGCTGGCGGCAAGTTCGAGGAATAAATGGCTAAGCAAGGTGCTCTCTCAGCGCTCGGCAAAGGCGGTATGTCTGAACTTTGGGCTCGTCTGCGTTTTCTGTTCCTGGCGATTATCGTCTACCGAATAGGCGCACACATCCCGGTTCCAGGTATCAACCCGGACCGACTCGCAGACCTGTTTCGACAGAATGAGGGGACCATTCTTAGCTTGTTCAACATGTTTTCCGGCGGCGCGCTGGAACGGATGAGCATCTTTGCACTGGGGATCATGCCGTACATCTCGGCATCGATCATCATGCAGCTGATGACCGCCGTTAGCCCGCAGCTGGAGCAGTTGAAGAAGGAAGGTGAAGCTGGCCGTCGCAAGATAAGCCAGTACACCCGCTACGGCACTGTCATCCTCGCCCTGGTCCAAGCTATCGGCATGTCCGTTGGCCTGGCCGGGCAGGGTGTTGCGTTCACTGGTGACTTTGGCTTCCATTTCGTCGCGGTATCCACTTTTGTGGCTGGTGCGATGTTCATGATGTGGCTGGGTGAGCAGATTACTGAGCGTGGTGTTGGTAACGGTATCTCGATGTTGATTTTCGCAGGTATCGTTGCCGGTCTTCCGAGAGCGATTGGGCAGTCTTTCGAGTCTGCACGTCAGGGTGATATCAACATCTTCGCCTTGGTTGCCATCGGTTTGTTGGCAGTAGCGATTATCGGTTTTGTGGTGTTCATTGAGCGTGGTCAGCGTCGTATTGCTGTTCACTACGCCAAGCGTCAGCAGGGCCGCAAGGTCTTTGCCGCGCAGACCAGCCACTTGCCGCTGAAAGTGAACATGGCCGGGGTTATTCCCGCCATTTTCGCGAGCAGCATTTTGCTGTTTCCGGCTTCGTTGGGTGCCTGGTTCGGTCAGTCTGAAGGTATGGGCTGGTTGCAGGACATCTCGCAGTCGATCGCTCCTGGTCAGCCGTTGAATATTCTGCTGTTTAGTGCAGGGATTATTTTCTTCTGCTTCTTCTATACGGCGTTGATGTTCAATCCGAAAGACGTAGCGGAAAACCTGAAGAAGTCCGGTGCCTTTATTCCGGGTATTCGTCCAGGTGAGCAGTCTGCGCGCTACATTGATGGCGTTCTGACTCGCTTGACCATGTTCGGTGCTCTATATATGACGGCCGTGTGCTTGTTGCCCCAGTTCCTGGTGGTTGCAGCAAACGTTCCGTTCTACCTTGGCGGGACCTCGTTGCTGATCGTCGTCGTGGTTGTGATGGACTTCATGTCCCAAGTACAATCGCACCTCGTTTCGCACCAGTACGAATCCCTGATGAAGAAAGCCAACCTGAAGGGTTACGGCAGCGGCATGTTGCGCTGAGTACCCATAAGGTTCGAGGAGTTGGTGATGAAAGTTCGTGCATCGGTGAAAAAGCTGTGCCGTAACTGCAAGATTATTCGCCGCGAAGGTGTTGTTCGAGTAATTTGCAGCGCGGAACCGCGTCACAAACAGCGCCAAGGCTGAGTGTGATCCGCTTGAAGCCCGGCAGCTAGTGCGCTGCCGGGTTGATTATTTGTTATTACAGCGATATTATCTCGCGCCCTATTTCTTGGCTTCCGGGGCGTAGGTAGCTGTCAATTGGAGTCCCACTGAATGGCCCGTATTGCAGGCGTTAACATTCCAGATAACAAGCACACTGTTATCTCGCTGACCTACATCTATGGTGTTGGTCGCACTACTGCGCAGAAAATTTGCGCAGACACTGGGGTAAACCCAGCCGCAAAGATCAAAGATCTGAGCGACGAGCAGATTGAGCTGTTGCGTGGCGAAGTGGCGAAGTTCACCACTGAAGGTGACCTGCGCCGCGAAATCAACATGAAAATCAAGCGTTTGATGGACCTCGGTTGCTACCGTGGTCTGCGTCATCGTCGTGGTCTTCCAGTACGCGGTCAGCGTACCAAGACTAACGCGCGTACCCGTAAAGGTCCGCGTAAGCCGATCCGCAAGTAATCGCCCACGCGAATCGACAGGAAATTAATCATGGCAAAACCTGCTGCTCGTCCTCGTAAAAAAGTTAAAAAGACAGTGGTTGATGGCATCGCCCACATCCATGCATCTTTTAACAACACAATCGTGACCATCACCGACCGTCAAGGTAACGCGCTTTCTTGGGCTACCTCCGGTGGTTCGGGTTTCCGCGGTTCCCGCAAGTCCACCCCGTTTGCTGCTCAAGTAGCTGCTGAACGTGCTGGTCAAGCTGCGCTGGAATATGGCCTGAAAAACCTCGACGTTAACGTCAAAGGTCCAGGTCCAGGTCGTGAGTCTGCTGTCCGTGCATTGAACGGCTGTGGCTATAAGATCGCCAGCATCACCGACGTGACGCCAATCCCGCACAACGGGTGCCGTCCGCCGAAGAAGCGCCGCGTGTAATCCAGGAGATTGTAAAGAATGGCTCGTTACATTGGTCCAAAATGCAAACTCGCTCGTCGTGAAGGCACCGATCTCTTTCTGAAGAGCGGCGTGCGCGCGATCGAATCGAAGTGCAACATTGAAGCAGCACCTGGTATCCACGGCCAACGCCGCGGTCGCCAGTCCGATTACGGCACCCAACTGCGTGAAAAGCAGAAGGTCCGTCGTATCTACGGCGTTCTCGAGCGTCAGTTCAGCGGCTACTACAAAGAAGCTGCTGGCAAGAAAGGTGCAACTGGTGAAAACCTGCTGCAACTGCTCGAATGCCGTCTGGACAACGTTGTATACCGTATGGGCTTTGGTTCGACTCGTGCCGAATCCCGTCAGCTGGTATCGCACAAATCCGTCAGCGTAAACGGCCAAACCGTTAACGTCCCGTCGTACCAGGTTCGTGCTGGTGACGTGGTCGCGATTCGCGAGAAAGCAAAAAATCAACTTCGCATTGTCCAAGCTCTCGATCTGTGTGCCCAACGTGGCCGCGTAGAATGGGTAGAAGTAGACACTGAGAAGAAGTCGGGCGTTTTCAAGAACGTTCCTGCTCGCAGTGATCTGTCCGCCGACATCAACGAAAGCCTGATTGTCGAGCTCTACTCCAAGTAAGGGCTAGAAAATAGGTGCATCCATGCAGATTTCGGTAAATGAGTTCCTGACACCCCGTCACATTGATGTGCAGGTTGTCAGTCCAACCCGCGCCAAGATCACTCTCGAGCCTCTCGAGCGTGGTTTTGGCCACACCCTGGGCAACGCGCTGCGCCGCATCCTGTTGTCCTCAATGCCCGGCTGTGCAGTAGTCGAGGCCGAGATTGACGGTGTGCTCCACGAGTACAGCGCCATCGAAGGTGTACAGGAAGACGTAATTGAAATCCTGTTGAACCTTAAAGGTCTGGCTATCAAGCTGCACGGCCGTGACGAAGTTACGCTGACCTTGTCGAAGAAGGGTTCGGGGGTGGTTACCGCTGCCGATATTCAGCTGGATCATGATGTCGAGATCGTTAATCCCGATCACGTAATCGCTAACCTGGCGTCTAACGGCGCCCTGAACATGAAGCTCACTGTAGCTCGTGGTCGTGGTTATGAACCGGCCGACTCGCGTCAGAGCGATGAAGACGAAAGCCGCAGCATTGGTCGCTTGCAGCTCGACTCTTCGTTCAGCCCGGTTCGCCGTATCGCATACGTGGTGGAAAACGCCCGTGTCGAACAGCGTACTAACCTGGACAAGCTGGTTATTGATCTGGAAACCAACGGTACTCTGGATCCTGAAGAGGCTATCCGCCGCGCTGCAACCATTCTGCAACAGCAGTTGGCTGCGTTCGTCGACCTCAAAGGTGACAGCGAACCAGTGGTAATCGAGCAGGAAGACGAGATCGATCCGATCCTGCTTCGCCCGGTTGACGATCTGGAACTGACTGTACGTTCGGCTAACTGCCTTAAGGCGGAAAACATTTACTACATCGGCGATCTGATTCAGCGCACCGAAGTAGAACTGTTGAAGACTCCGAACCTGGGCAAGAAATCCTTGACTGAAATCAAGGACGTTCTGGCCTCCCGCGGTCTGTCCCTCGGCATGCGCCTCGACAACTGGCCGCCTGCAAGTCTTAAGAAGGACGACAAGGCGACTGCCTGATCGTCGTAATCACCGAACGTGAGTTTGGTAAGGAATGAACCATGCGTCATCGTAAAAGTGGTCGTCACCTGAGCCGTACCAGCTCGCACCGTAAGGCTATGTTCCAGAACATGGCGGTGTCGCTGTTCGAGCACGAGCTGATCAAAACTACACTGCCGAAAGCTAAAGAACTGCGTCGCGTTGCTGAGCCGCTGATTACTTTGGCCAAGACAGACAGCCTGGCTAACCGCCGTTTGGCTTTCGACCGTACTCGTTCGAAAGCTATCGTTGGTAAGCTCTTCAACGACCTGGGCAAGCGTTACGCTACCCGTGAGGGTGGCTACCTGCGCATCCTCAAGTGCGGTTTCCGCGCTGGTGACAACGCGCCTATGGCGTACGTTGAGCTGATCGATCGTCCAGTTGGCGGTGAAGCTGTATCCGCTGAGTAAGACGTCAGTCTGTAACGAAGAACCGGGCCTAGTGCCCGGTTTTTTGTGCGCGGTAGAAAACTGGAACTAACTCGAGCGAATAGGTATTTGGCTGATGAAACTGCCTTTTGCTATCCGTACGGATGACTCGTTAGTTAATTTCTATCGATGATCATGATTTAATGAATTTGATGGTGTCATCTTCCTGGTCAATACTGCTCCCAAGCCGATTAGCCGGCAGTTCCAAGACTGACCTGAGGAAGATTGAGCATGAGCCAGAATAAAACCCTTACTACCGCCAGCGGCGCCCCCGTTGCCGATAACCAGAATTCCCGTTCGGCCGGCCCACGCGGCCCATTGCTGCTCGACGATTTTCACCTGATCGAGAAGCTCGCGCACTTCAACCGTGAAAACATCCCTGAGCGTCGCGTACACGCCAAAGGCTCGGGCGCCTACGGTACCTTCACCGTCACCCAAGACATCACTCAGTACACCAGCGCCAAGTTGTTCGAGTCCGTGGGCAAGCAAACTCCGACCTTCTTGCGCTTCTCCACGGTAGGTGGCGAACGCGGTTCGGCTGACACTGAGCGCGACCCACGCGGTTTCGCGTTGAAGTTCTACACCGAGGAAGGGAACTGGGACATCGTTGGCAACAACACCCCGGTGTTCTTCATCCGTGACCCGCTGAAATTCCCGGACTTCATCCACACACAAAAGCGCCTGCCGCAAAGCAACCTGAAAAGTGCACAGATGATGTGGGACTTCTGGTCGCACTCCCCTGAGGCGCTGCACCAGGTCACGATCCTGTTTTCGGACCGCGGCATCCCGGACGGCTACCGTCACATGCACGGCTTTGGTAGCCACACCTACAGCCTGATTAACGCCAAGGGCGAGCGTCACTGGGTGAAGTGGCACTACAAGACCAAGCAAGGCATCAAGAACCTGGCACCGGCTGAGGCTGCACGCTTGGCGGGTACCGACCCTGATTACGCCCAGCGCGATCTGTTCGGCGCTATCGAGCGTGGGGATTTCCCGAAATGGCGCGTGTGCATCCAGATCATGACGGAAGCCCAAGCGAACGCTCACTACGAGAACCCGTTCGACGTGACCAAGACCTGGTCGCAGAAAGAGTTCCCGTTGATTGAAGTGGGCGAGCTGGAGCTGAACCGCAACCCGCTGAACTACTTCGCTGAAGTTGAGCAGGCGGCTTTCGGTCCAAGCAACATGGTCCCAGGTGTTGGCTTGTCGCCAGACCGCATGTTGCAAGGTCGCGTGTTCGCTTACGCTGATGCCCACCGCTACCGTGTTGGCACCAATCACCAGCAACTTCCGGTGAACGCGCCACGCAGCCCGGTCAACAGCTACCAGCGTGACGGTTCGATGGCATTCGGCGCCAATGGCGGTGCGGCTCCCAACTACGAGCCAAACAGCTATGCCGATGCACCGAAGCAGGCTCCTCAGTACGCCGAGCCAGCCTTGGCCCTAAGCGGTGCGGCTGATCGTTACGATCACCGCGAGGACACCGACTACTACAGCCACGCCGGTGCGCTGTTCCGCCTGATGAATGATGAGCAGAAAGCCCTGCTGATCAACAATATCGCCGGCGCCATGGCGGGTGTTTCCAGTGATGTGGTGCAGCGCCAGTTGCAGTACTTCTTCAAAGCCGATCCGGCTTATGGAGAAGGGATCGCATCTGCACTGGGTGTATCGCTTAACTAACTCTAAACGATAAGCAGAACCGCCCTCATTTGGGCGGTTTTTGCGTTATTTCAGCTACTTTTCACCGGAAATCTTCACTTTTCTGCCGTTGGTCCCGTGACCTCCGGGTCATCATGGTTCAAACTACAGACTTTCAAGTAGGGAGATGTAGGGCGATGCAAGGTCACCCCGACGTAATCGATTACCTCAACACGTTGCTGACGGGCGAACTGGCAGCTCGTGACCAATATTTCATTCACTCGCGGATGTACGAAGACTGGGGCTTTACCGAGCTCTACGAGCGTATCAATCATGAAATGGAAGAAGAGGCACAGCACGCTGACGCGCTGATGCGCCGTATCCTGATGCTCGAAGGCACGCCGCGTATGCGTCCCGACGACCTGGACACCGGCACCACGGTGCCAGAGATGCTCGCCAGCGACCTGCGCCTTGAGTACAAGGTCCGTGCCGCGCTCTGCAAGGGCATCGAGCTCTGCGAGCAGCACAACGACTACGTCACGCGGGAAATACTGCGGGTGCAGTTGAATGACACCGAAGAAGATCACACCTACTGGCTGGAAAAGCAGTTGGGCCTGATCAAGCGGATTGGCCTGGAGAACTACCTGCAATCGCAGTTCTGATTCCTCCAGCTACAAAAAAAGCCCCTGTCACTGTGTAAGTGACAGGGGCTTTCTCGTGGGCTTGAACAATCAGTCCTTGTCGCGAGCCAGCAGAGGCTTGAGGTAGAAGCCGGTGTGAGACTGCTTCATCTCCGAGACTTGCTCCGGGGTGCCGACCGCAATGATCTGCCCACCTTTGGAACCGCCTTCCGGCCCCAGGTCCACCAGCCAGTCGGCCGTCTTGATCACATCCAGGTTGTGCTCGATCACTACCACCGTGTTGCCGTGGTCACGCAGGCGATGCAGCACATCCAGCAATTGCTGGATATCCGCGAAGTGTAGCCCAGTAGTCGGCTCGTCGAGGATGTACAGCGTCTTGCCGGTATCACGCTTGGACAGTTCGCGGGACAGCTTGACCCGCTGCGCCTCGCCACCCGACAGCGTCGTCGCCGACTGACCCAGCTTGATGTACGACAGGCCAACATCCATCAGCGTCTGCAGCTTGCGCGCCAGGGCCGGTACCGCGTCAAAGAACACCCGGGCTTCCTCGATCGTCATCTCGAGGGTTTCGTGGATGCTCTTGCCCTTGTACTTGATCTCCAGGGTTTCGCGGTTGTAGCGCTTGCTCTTGCACACGTCGCACGGCACGTAGATATCCGGCAGGAAGTGCATCTCAACTTTGATCAAGCCATCGCCCTGGCACGCCTCACAGCGCCCGCCCTTGACGTTGAACGAGAACCGGCCAGGTCCATAACCGCGGGAGCGGGATTCCGGCACGCCGGCGAACAGCTCGCGAATCGGCGTGAACAACCCTGTGTAGGTGGCCGGGTTGGAACGCGGTGTGCGGCCAATCGGGCTTTGGTCGATATCGACCACCTTATCCAGGTGTTCCAGACCCTTGATGCTGTCATGAGCGGCGGCTTCAAGAGTCGTCGCGCCGTTCAGTGCAGTGGCGCTCAACGGAAACAACGTGTTGTTGATCAGCGTCGACTTGCCCGAACCGGATACACCGGTCACGCAGGTCAGCAGACCCAGCGGAATCTCCAGATCAACGTTGCGCAAGTTGTTGCCACGCGCGCCCTTGAGGTGCAGTGCCATCTTCTTGTTGCGCGGCGTACGTTTGGCCGGCACGGCGATCTTCACACGGCCCGACAAGTATTTGCCGGTCAGCGAGTCAGGATGCGCCATCACTTCTGCTGGCGTGCCCTCGGCGACAATATGCCCACCGTGCACACCCGCGCCCGGGCCGATGTCGACCACGTAGTCCGCAAGACGAATCGCATCTTCATCGTGCTCAACCACGATCACCGTATTACCGATGTCCCGCAGGTGCTTCAGTGTACCCAGCAGGCGATCGTTGTCCCGTTGATGCAAACCAATGGATGGCTCATCGAGGATGTACAACACACCCACCAGACCGGCGCCAATCTGGCTGGCCAAGCGAATCCGCTGGGCTTCACCACCGGAGAGCGTATCGGCACTGCGGTCCAGCGACAGGTAGTCCAGGCCCACGTTGACCAGGAACTGCAACCGCTCACGAATTTCCTTGAGGATCTTGTCGGCAATCTCCCCGCGGCGTCCCGTCAGCTTCAGCGTGCCGAAGTATTCGCAGGCATCGCCAATCGGCAGGTTGGTTACCGCCGGCAGTGTCTTCTCGCCGACCCACACATGCCGCGCTTCACGGCGCAGGCGCGTGCCACGGCAGTCCGGGCACGGCTGGGTGCTGAGGAACTTGGCCAGTTCTTCGCGCACGCTGGCGGATTCGGTCTCGCGGTAGCGCCGCTCCAGGTTCGGCACGATGCCTTCGAACGGGTGCGAGCGTTTGACGATATCGCCACGGTCATTCAAATACTTGAAGTCGACGTTCTGCGAACCGCTGCCGTGCAGGATGAATTTCTGGTGTTCGGCCGTCAGCTCGTTGAAGGGCACTTCGAGGCTGAACTTGTAGTGGGACGCCAGCGAACCCAGCATCTGGAAGTAATAGACGTTACGCCTGTCCCAGCCGCGTATCGCACCTTCCGCCAGTGTGAGGTCACCATTGACCAGGCGCTTGATGTCGAAGAATTGCTTAACCCCCAGGCCATCACAGGTCGGGCAGGCGCCGGCGGGGTTGTTGAAGGAAAACAGCTTCGGTTCCAGCTCGCTGATGGCATGGCCGCAGATCGGGCAGGCGAAGCGCGCGGAAAAGATGATTTCTTCCCCCGGCTCGTCGTCCATTGGTGCTACCAGGGCGATACCGTCCGCCAGCTTGAGCGCGGTCTCGAAGGATTCCGCCAGGCGCTGTTGCAAATCGGCACGCACCTTGAAGCGGTCGACCACTACATCAATCGAGTGCTTCTTCTGCTTATCCAGCTTTGGCGCTTCGTCCAGCTCATAGAGCTTGCCGTTGATCCGGGCACGCACGAAACCTTGCGCACGCAGCTCTTCAAAGACTGAAAGGTGCTCACCCTTGCGCTCGCGGATCACCGGTGCCAGCAGCATCAATTTGGCGCCTTCCGGCTGGGCCAGCACCAGGTCGACCATCTGGCTGACGGTCTGGGCTTCCAGGGGAATGTCGTGGTCCGGGCAACGGGGGATACCCACGCGGGCATACAGCAGGCGCAGGTAGTCGTAGATCTCGGTAATGGTGCCCACGGTAGAGCGTGGGTTATGGGATGTGGATTTCTGTTCGATGGAAATCGCGGGCGACAGGCCTTCAATGGTGTCGACGTCGGGCTTTTCCATCATCGACAGGAACTGGCGGGCATAGGCCGACAGGGATTCCACGTAGCGGCGCTGGCCTTCGGCGTACAGCGTGTCAAACGCCAGGGACGACTTGCCGGACCCGGACAAGCCGGTGATGACGATCAGTTTGTCCCGTGGCAGGGTCAGGTCGATGTTCTTCAGGTTGTGGGTTCGAGCCCCACGAATCAGGATCTTGTCCAAGATGGCCTCGCACGGCGGGCGTAAATAATGCAGGAGTATACGGCTAAAGACTGGATGAATATACACTGTCAAAGTGCCGGGTGCAGCCTTACATGAAAGCTGCGCGGCAAAGCGCCGCATATACCCTCTCAATCGATGGGACTGGTAGAATCGCCGCCGGTTCACACGAGGTTTATCCATGCACGATCCCCACAGCGAACGCATGAGTGGCAGCGAGACCCGCGCAGCAAGCGGTCTGGCCCTGGTGTTCGCATTCCGTATGCTTGGCATGTTTATGGTGTTGCCGGTGCTGGCGACCTATGGAATGGATCTCGCAGGAGCGACCCCGGCCCTGATCGGCCTGGCGATTGGCGCCTATGGCCTGACCCAGGCGCTGTTTCAGATTCCGTTCGGGGTCATTTCCGACCGCATCGGCCGCCGGCCGGTGATCTACCTGGGCCTGATCGTATTCGCCCTGGGCAGTGTGCTCGCGGCCAATGCCGACTCGATCTGGGGCGTGATCGCCGGACGCGTCCTGCAAGGCGCCGGCGCGATTTCCGCCGCCGTCATGGCGCTGCTCTCCGACCTGACCCGCGAACAACACCGCACCAAGGCCATGGCCATGATCGGCATGACCATTGGTCTTTCGTTCGCCGTGGCAATGGTGGTTGGCCCGCTGCTGACCCGCGCGTTCGGCTTGCACGGCCTGTTCCTGGCGACGGGTGGCATGGCATTGTTCGGCATCGTGATCGTTGCCTTTATGGTGCCGCATTCCACCGGGCCGCTGCAGCATCGTGAGTCGGGCGTCGCGAAACAAGCGCTGTTGCCCACCCTCAAGCACCCGGACCTGCTGCGTCTGGATTTGGGTATCTTCGTGTTACACGCGATGCTGATGTGCAGCTTCGTCGCCTTGCCCCTGGCCTTGGTGCAAAAAGCCGGATTGCCCAAGGAGCAGCACTGGTGGGTGTACCTGACTGCCCTGCTGATTTCCTTCTTCGCCATGATCCCGTTCATCATCTACGGCGAGAAGAAACGCAAAATGAAACGAGTTCTGCTGGGCGCCGTCGCGACACTGATGCTCACTGAGCTATTCTTCTGGCAGTTCGGCGACAGCCTGCGGGCGCTGGTGATCGGCACGGTGGTGTTCTTCACCGCGTTCAACCTGCTGGAGGCTTCATTGCCTTCGCTGATCAGTAAGGTTTCACCGGCCGGCGGCAAAGGCACGGCGATGGGCGTGTATTCCACCAGCCAGTTCCTCGGTTCTGCACTGGGCGGGATCATGGGCGGCTGGATGTTCCAGCATGGCGGTTTGTCGGTTGTGTTCCTGGGATGCGCAGGTCTGGCTGCCCTCTGGCTAGCCTTTGCTGTTACCATGCGCGAACCTCCCTATGTGACGAGCCTGCGCTTGCCGTTATCGCCCGAAGCGATCCGCGAAGCCGGTCTGGTCGAGCGCCTTAAGGCCGTTGTTGGGGTTACGGATGCTGTGGTTGTTACTGAAGAAGCCGCCATCTACATCAAATTGGACACCGAATTATTGGATCGCGCGACGCTCGAGCAACTGGTCAACCCAGTGCCGACAGCGCGCCCAGCCTAGGAGAACGTTATGGCCCGTGGGGTTAACAAAGTCATATTGGTCGGTACATGCGGCCAGGATCCCGAAGTTCGCTACTTGCCGAACGGTAACGCCGTGACCAACCTGAGTCTGGCGACCAGCGAGCAGTGGACCGACAAGCAAACCGGCCAGAAGGTCGAGAAAACCGAATGGCACCGTGTGTCGATGTTCGGCAAGGTTGCAGAGATCGCCGGTGAATACCTGCGCAAAGGTTCGCAGGTCTACATCGAAGGCAAGCTGCAAACCCGCGAGTGGGAAAAAGACGGCATCAAGCGTTACACCACTGAAATCGTGGTCGACATGCAAGGCACCATGCAATTGCTGGGCGGCCGTCCACAGGGCGACCAACAGGGCCAGGGCGGCATGTCCAACTCGGCACCGCGTCCACAGCAGCAGTCCCGTCCGCAGCCGACCCAGCAGCCACAGCGTGAGTCGCGTCCAGCGCCACAGCAGGCCGCTCCTCAGCCGGCAGCCGACTTCGACAGCTTTGATGACGATATTCCGTTCTAAGGTCGCTTGAGACCCGAACTGTCGTGTAACACCAGAAAACCCCCGATGGCTTTTGCCTCGGGGGTTTTTCATTTCATGGCTGGCAACCGGCTAAACATCAGCAGAGGCGGCGCTTACCACCAGCTCCCGAAACCGCTCCAGCACTGACGACGTATCACCCGCCCGCGTTGCCAAATGCAACGGCGCTACCAGGCTCCGACACTCCGACAGCTCCCGATAAACAATCCCGTCCCCTCGCAACCGCTGCATGGACGCGGGCACAATCGAAACCCCAAGCCCCGCAGCCACCAGGCTCAACGTCGCCGTCATGCGCGGCGCCTCTTGCACAACCTGCGGGCTGAAACCTGCTTCGCGACACGCCACCAGAATCGCGTCATACAACCCAAGTCCCACCCGGCGGCGATACAGCACAAACGCCTCGGTGGCCAATGCCGCCAACGGCAGCGGCGTCGACGGATCCATAGCCAGCGGGTGATCAGTGGGCAGCGCCAGCAACATCGGCTCCACCAGAATCGGTTCATCCTGCAACGCCTGCGTCCCGCTCAGCGGCGAACGGATAAATGCCGCGTCGAGCTTTTCATGGAGCAGCGCGTCCAGCAGTTCACCCGTGCCGGCTTCTTCCAAAACCACAGAAACACCGACAAAGGTTTCCCGAAACAGGCGCAATACGCTGGGCACAAATGGATGCAAGGCGGCAGAACTGGTGAAGCCAATCGCCAAGCGTCCACGTTCACCACGGGCAGCGCGGCGCACGATGTCGGCCACACCATCGACACTGGCCAAGATCTGTCGCGCCTCTTCCAGCAAGGCCAAGCCCGCAGTGGTCGGGCGCACGCCCCGTGGCAGGCGCTCCATCAGCACCACGCCCAACTCGGCTTCCAGGCTTTGCAGCAATCGCGTCAATGGCGGTTGCTGCATGCCCAGTCGTTCTGCTGCACGGGTGATATAGCCTTCTTCGGCAATCGCGACGAAGGCCTTGAGCTGCCTGAGCTCCAGCATAGGAATACTTTTCAGGTATGGGAGAGGGTCAATCCTGGCATTTGTTCTCATGGATCACAAGATTTAGGCTGTCGTCACTCCTCACAGAAGAAGGAACGCCGCAATGACCTGGTCAGCCAAGCAATACTCGATGTTCGAACAACAGCGCACCCGTCCCGTCCGGGATCTGGTGGCGGCCATCCCGGATGGCGATGTGCGCAGCGCCGTCGACCTGGGATGCGGCCCGGGCAACTCGACTGAAGTCCTGGCTGAGCGCTTTGCGCAGGCAGTGGTCACCGGCATGGACAGCTCCGATGACATGCTGGTCGACGCCCGTAAGCGCCTGCCCGCGTTGAATTTCGAATTGGCTGATATCGGCGCCTGGAACCCGGCGCAAACATTCGACGTCATCCTCGCCAATGCGTCGCTGCAATGGCTGCCCGATCACGCCACGTTGTATCCGCACCTGGTGAGCCAGTTGACGCCGGGTGGCACCCTGGCGGTGCAGACACCCGACAACCTCGATGAACCGGCCCACAAGCTGGCGCGGGAAGTCGCCGCGGACGGCCCATGGGCCACAAAGATCGGCGCGGTGAAACATAACGCACGCCATACCGCGAGCTACTACTTTGAACTGCTGAGCAAACACTGCTCCACCGTGGATGTTTGGCGCACCACCTACCACCATCCGCTGGCAGGTTCTGCTGCGGTGGTGGAGTGGTTCAAAGGCTCGGCATTGCGCCCGTTCCTGGCGCCTCTGAGCGAGTCAGAAAAGAGCGCCTTCCTCGACGAATACCTGGCGCGGATCACCAAGGCTTATCCAGCGCTGGCCGACGGCACTGTGTTGCTGCCGTTCCCGCGCTTGTTCATCATTGCTACCCGGTAAGAGCGGGGGGCGATCAATCGGCGGACAAGAACTGTTCCGCCGACACTACGCTCGCATAAGCAAACCCCAACGACGACATAAACGCAGCATGCACCTGGGCTGCCGGCACGGTGGTGCCATTGAATTCCAGGTCCCGCGTCGCGCAGGCATCGTGGATCACCGTCACGCTGTAGCCCAGGTCTGACGCGGCGCGCACCACGCCGTCGATGCACATATGGCTCATGCTGCCCACCACCACCAACTCGGTGATGCTGCGTTGTTCCAGCAGCGCCCGCAGGTTGGTTTCGCGGAACGCATTGACGAAATGCTTGAGCACCACCGGCTCATCGGCCTGGTTCAACACCTTGGAGTGCAGATGCGCACCTTCCGAACCCGGGGTGAAGAAGGGGGCATCGTCGGAGGTGAATTCGTGACGTACATGGATTACCGCATCGCCGGCCTGGCGAAACGCCTGGAGCACTTGTTGTGCCTTGTCCGCCGCTGCGTCCACTCCGTCAAGCGGCCACTTGCCCTGGGGGAAGTAGTCGTTCTGGATATCGATTAGGATGAGTGCTTGCTTGGCCATGTTGGTTTCCTTGTGAGGGTTGATGCGTCCAGTATCCTGGCTGGCGCGGCGCCTGGGGATTGGCCGCACCGACAATAACAGAGGGAAAACTGACAATGGCGATCGTCGAGCTCGGCGTGCTGATCTACAGCGGTGCGCAAATGGCCGCCGTGCATGGCTTGACCGACCTGTTCGCGGTCGCCAACCGGATTGCGGCCGAGCATCAGTCCGAGCAACTGCCGTCCCTGCGCATCAGCCATTGGCAGGCTGAAACAGGTCATGCGCCGACCCGTGTGTTCGACAGCCAGCCCCGCTCCGGTCAGGCACTGACAGCCTTGCTGATTCCACCCTCCATCGCCGGTTTTTCCGAAGGCCAGGCGTCCGCTGAATTGCTGGATTGGCTGCGCCAGCAACACCGCACCGGGACCATTCTGGGCGGCGTGTGCGTGGGCTCGATCCTGATGGCGGAGAGCGGCCTGTTGGACGGTCGCAGCGCCACCACGCACTGGACATCGGCCAAATCCTTCGCCGCCCGTTATCCGGCGATTCGCCTGGAAGCCGACAAACCCATCGTCGACGACGGCGACCTGATCACCACCGCCGGCCTCATGGCCTGGTCCGAACTGGGCCTGCGCCTGGTGGACCGTCTGCTCGGCCCGAGCATCGCTGCCAGCACTGCGCGTTTCCTGGTGATCGAACACAGCGACAGCGCCAGTGAATGCGGGAGTAACTTTGCGCCGATTCTCGCCCATGGCGACGCTGCGATTCTCAAGGTGCAGCATTGGCTGCAGGCCAGCGGTGCGGTGGATGTTTCGTTGGCTGCCATGGCGCTAGAGGCGGGACTTGAGGAGCGCACCTTCCTGCGACGGTTCCGCGCCGCTACGGGGTTGAAACCCACCGAATACTGCCAGCACCTGCGAGTGGGCAAGGCGCGGCAGATGCTGGAGTTCACCAACGGCACCATCGATCACATTGCCTGGACCGTGGGTTACCAGGACCCCGGCGCCTTCCGCGCCACCTTCAAGAAAATCACCGGGCTGGCGCCAAGCGACTACCGCAGCCGTTTCGGCGTAACCCCAACCAAGGCCCAAGCCTGAATCGTGCAGAAAACCGCGACACCGGGATCACTTCGTGCAGAATAAAACAGGCCAAGTGCTATCGCTTTTCCCGCAACTGTTTGATTACCCGCGCGTTTAAACAAACGCCGCCTTGGCGTGATCCCTGCTACCGTTTCCTTACACACATGGCAGCAGAGCCAAGGGGGACGCATGACCCCGACAAATCGCAAAAAAATCGTGGTGGCGCATTCAATCCGTCCGCAAGCGCCCTTGCACGAAGTGGAAACCAACCGCGCGCTGGCCCGTTGGCTGGCGCACGTCCTCGGCCTCAAATATGGCGGCAGCTATAGCCCTGAGCTGCACAGTGGGCGCGACCTCTATCTATTGCCCACCCAGACGCTGGTCGGCGCGGCCCAGGCGCGGCAGTTGGGTGTCAAAGGACCAGAGGATTTGTGGGGCGGCTATGTCGACCACGATTTCATCTGCACCAAGGCCATCAGCCACGGCTTGCTGAATAAAAACGCGGTTGCGCCCGAGGGCTGGTCACCACTGTTCTCCGAGCGCGTTCGTAATGTGGTACTGGATGGCTTGAGCGTGCACTCCCTGGAAGATGCACGACCGGCGGCGACCCATTTGCTCTACACCGGCCCGATCCGCCTCAAGCCCGTGCATGCCTGCGCCGGTCGCGGCCAGGAAGTGATCCGCAGCCTCGACGAATTCGACGCCATCCTCGCGCGCCCCGACGCAGCGCAATTGTTCAGTGAAGGCGTGGTGCTGGAGCAGGACCTGAGTGACGTGGTCACCCACAGTGTCGGCCAGAGCTTTATCGGCGATCACGTCATCAGCTACTGCGGTGATCAATACCTGACCCGGGACGGGCAGGGCGAAGAGGTCTATGGTGGTTCTAACCTGCTGGTGGTGCAGGGCTACTACGAGGACCTGCTCCAGCTCGAGCTGCCCGACGATGTACGCCTGGCTATCCAGCAGGCGCAGACCTTCGATAACGCGGCCGATGAGGCCTATCCCGGGTTCTATGCCTCGCGGCGCAATTACGACATCGCCCAAGGCCTCGACAGCAACGGCCAGCGCCGCAGTGGCGTGCTTGAGCAGTCCTGGCGCATGGGCGGGGCCAGCAGCGCGGAAGTCGCGGCGCTGCAGAGCTTCGTCAACAACCCCGGGCTGCGGGCAATTCACGTCTCGTCGGTAGAAACCTACGTCGACCAGCCACTGCCCGCTGACGCGATCGAGGTGTATCGCGGCCCGGCAGAAAACAGCGACTTTCTTCTCAAGTACGTAACGGTCAAATCTTATGACGGCTAGAAGCGAAACCATTGCCATTGATATCGACGACGAACAGATGAGCGGGACCTTCCTCAGTCCCAAATCGAAAGTCCCGGGGGTGTTGTTTGTTCACGGCTGGGGCGGCAGCCAGGAGCGTGACTTGGAGCGCGCCAAAGGCATCGCCGGGCTCGGTTGTGTATGCCTCACATTCGACCTTCGCGGCCACGCCGGCAACGGCATTCCGTTATCCCGCGTTACCCGGGAAGACAACCTGCGGGACCTGCTCGCAGCCTATGACCGCTTGCTGGCACACCCGGCCATCGACACCTCGGCGGTGGCGGTGGTCGGCACCAGCTACGGCGGCTACCTGGCCGCCATCCTCACCTCGCTGCGCCCTGTGCGCTGGCTGGCGTTGCGGGTGCCCGCGTTGTACCGCGACCAGGAATGGCTCAAGCCCAAGCGCGACCTGGACAAGGCCGACTTGATGGATTATCGCGGGACCTTTGTGCACGCCGAAACCAATCGCGCGCTGCATGCCTGCGCGGCGTTCACCGGTGATGTGCTGATCGTTGAATCCGAAACGGATGACCACGTGCCCCATGCCACCATCATGAGCTACCGCGCCGCCTGCCAGCAGACGCACTCGCTGACCCACCGGATTATCGACGGTGCGGACCACTCCCTGAGCGACCCGGTGTCCCAGCAGGCCTACACCTCGATCCTGGTGGACTGGATCACCGAGATGGTGGTGGGCGAACGCTTGAGCATCATCCAGTCGTAGGCGTCTTCTTCACCCG
Source organism: Pseudomonas sp. 32A (assembly GCF_052682255.1). Lineage (NCBI taxonomy): Bacteria > Pseudomonadati > Pseudomonadota > Gammaproteobacteria > Pseudomonadales > Pseudomonadaceae > Pseudomonas > Pseudomonas sp. 32A. Next base: position 3,625,464 of record NZ_JBQYLY010000001.1, read on the forward strand.
CAGCGCCTTGGCCTTGGCTTCCACCGCGAGGTACATCACCAGGGCCACCAGCAGCGGCAGGATGAAGTAGATCGCGCGGTAGGCGATCAACCCCGCGAGCAGGCTGCCGCGGGACGCTTCGTGCTGCAGCAAGGCAATGAAGACAGCCTCCAGCACTCCAAGCCCCGCCGGGATGTGTGTGACCACTCCGGCAATGCTGCTGATCAGCAACACCCCAAGCACTACCGGGTATTCCAGCTGCTTGGGCAGCAGCGTGAAGATCACCGCCGCCATCAGCGACCAGTTCAGCGCACCGAGTGCCAGCTGCAACACTGCCATGCGCAGCGACGGCAGGCTGATTTCAATCCCGCGCACCGACCACGCGCGCTTTTTCGACAAGCGACAGGCCAGCAGATAACCCAGGCTCGCCAGTACCAGCAACACACCGACGCCTTGCAGCGCGCCGCTGCTGAGCTTCCACTCCGGCGGCAATGTCACCAGCCCGCTGCTGAATACCGCGCCGGCAATCGCCATGTAGCCAAACCAATTGGTGGCCAGGCTCAAGCCGAGAATTTTTGCGATATTCCCGCTGCTCACCCCGAGTCGGGAATACAGGCGGTAGCGCATGGCGATACCACCGACCCAGGCGCTCAGGTTGAGGTTGAAGGCGTAGCTGATGATGCCCACCGGCAGGATCTGCTTCCAGCGCAAAGGCTGGCGGATGTAGGTGCGGCCGATCAGGTCAAAGCACGAATACACCACGAAGCTGCACACGGTCAGCGCGCCGGCGATAAGCAAGGTGCGAAGCTTGAAATCCCCAAGGGTGTCGAACACCTCGCTCCAGTCGATACGCCGGGCGAGCAGGGTGAACAACACGATCAGCACCAGGAAAAACACCACCGTCAGCGGTTTTTTCCAGCGTTTAAAAAAACCGGGTTGAGGGCTTTCTTCAGCGGTGCGAGCTTGGGTCATGATCCGGGCGCTCCTCATGGACGAAGGGTTTCAACCTCGGCTTGTGGGCCGGCAGCCAGCCGGTCCACGATGGAAAATGCCGCAGCACATGGAACACGACGAAGCCCACGGTCACTCGCCAGAACCAGCCACGAGGCGTGCGGTTTTCCGGCATGGTCTTGCAGTGGTTCTGACTCAAATATTCCAGGCGCTCGAACAGTTGCTGATTGAAGCCACGATCACGAATCAGCACATTGGCCTCAAGGTTCAGCGCCAGGCTCAGCGGGTCGAGATTGCTCGAACCCACCGTGCTCCATTGTTCATCCACCAACGCCACCTTGCCGTGCAGCGGGCGCTGGCAGTACTCGTGGATCACCACGCCTTCCTTGAGCAAATAGTCATACAGCATGCGTGCCGCCAGCTTGGCCAACAGCACATCCGGTTGGCCCTGCATGATCAATTGCACCTGCACACCGCGCCGCGCGGCATTACGAATTTCCCGCAGCAGGCGGTAGCCGGGGAAGAAGTACGCGTTGGCAATCACCGCCCGCCGCTCGGCCTTGCGCAGCGCGTGCAGGTAGGCCTCTTCAATATCGGTACGGTGTTGCAGGTTGTCCCGGTAAATCAACCGCACCAACCCATCGCCGTCACCCGCGGCCCATGGCGAGGGCCGTTGCTCGCGCCGCCAGCCACGGCGTTTGCGCACGCGTCGGCCACTTTGGGCGAGGGCGAAATGGTGCAGGTCGGCGACAGCCGGGCCATTGACCTGTACTGCATAATCCTGCTTGGCCTCGGGGCCGAAATCCCAGGTGATCCGCAGAAAAATTGATCCCGCCGATAAACGCCGCGCTGGCGTCCACCACCACAATCTTGCGGTGCAGACGGCGAAACCAGTTGGTGCGAAAGCCCAGAGTCTTGCTCGCCGGGTCGAACATCTGCACGGTTACGCCGGCCTGGCTAAGCTCACTAAGAAATCCTGGGCTCAGCTCGCCGCAACCGAAGCCATCAAGGCTGGCGACGACCTTTACGCCACGCTGCGCGGCCTCGATCAAAATGCCTTTCAGCTCGTGACCGACCTTGTCTTCAAACAGAATAAAGGTCTCCAGCAGGATCTCCCGCTGAGCCTGGCGCATCGCCTCGAACACCTTGGGAAAGTACGCCTCGCCGTTCTCCAGCAATTCAATCTGGTTGCCGCTCTGCCAGCCGTAATCCAGGTCCCGGGCGACGGCATCGTCCGGCGGTTGGTCGGTCGCGATGTGTTCTACCGCGACCTTTTCCAGCGGCGCGCTGTTCATAGTTCAATCTCCACCGAGAGCGGCGCGTGGTCCGACAAATGCGACCATGGGCGGCTGGTCAGGACTTGTGGCTGATGCACCTTGAGGTTGCGCACATAGATGCGGTCCAGCGGCAGCAGCGGCAGGCGAGCGGGGAACGTGCGGGCCGGTTTGCCGTGGGTTTCGATAAATACTTCCCGCAGCCCGCAGTGGGCGAGATCGGCCCGCTGGCGCCAGTCGTTGAAGTCACCGGCGACAATCACCGGCGCGTCGGCGGGAATCTCGGCGATCCGCTGCGTGATCAGGCGCAACTGCTGCTGGCGATGCACTTCCCGCAACCCGAGGTGCACGCAGATGGCATGCACCTCCTGCACGTTGCCCGGCAAACGCAGCACGCAATGCAGCAGCCCGCGGCTTTCGTGGCCGCTCTGGGAAATGTCGAGGTTGTCGTAGCGGATGATCTGGAATTTCGACAGCAACGCGTTGCCGTGGTCGCCATGGGGATACACCGCATTACGCCCATAGGCATATTGCGGCCAGATGCTGTCGGCAAGGAACTCGTACTGCGGCATGCTCGGCCAGTTGCTGTAGCGCTTGGGATGGCGCTCGTGGGTGCCATGGATTTCCTGAAGGAACACCACGTCGGCGGCCACACTGCGAATCGCCTCCCGCAACTCGGGCAAGATGAAGCGCCGGTTGAGCGCGGTGAAGCCCTTGTGGGTATTGACCGTCAGCACCCTGAAGCGGGTGATGGTTTCGGTGGGCGTGATCGGCATCAGCTCCGGATGGGTCATGGCAGCACCCCCGTGTCCGGCAACTTGCCGGGCTCGGTGGCCAATGCCTGGTCCAGGCCAAAACGCTGGAGCAATTGGTGCGCGTCGAAGGGCGCGCGCACCTTGATGTCGTTATCGAAGTAGCAAAACACCTCGCGCTGCTTGCGGGCGCGGGGTTTGTGCTTCGGGTCGATCAACTGTGCATCGGCGGGTTGTTTGCCGTGGCTCCAGCGTTCGATGCGATCTCCCCAGCGCTTGATCGCTTCGGACGTATAGCCGCTGGCATACAACGCTTTGTCCCCATGCAACCGCAGATAGACAAAGTTCGCCGTGACATCTTCCAGATAGGGCCACTTGCCGGCCGTGTCTGCCACCACCAGGGCCACGCCATACTTGTCGAGCATTTCGACAAACTCCGGCACCGCAAAACTCTTATGGCGAATCTCCACCGCGTGTCGCAGCGGCTTTTTACCGTGGGCCTGCATGCTCGCCTTGCCGTTCAGGCGCGGCTCATGCTCGCGGGCGAGGGCGGCGGCCTGTTGGGTCGTGGTGGGTAATTCGGCGAGGAAGGCTTCAAACAACGGCGGGTCGAATTTGAAACTGGGTGGGAACTGCCAGAGAATCGGCCCGAGTTTTTCCTTGAGTTCCAGTACACCGGAGGCGAAGAAATTCGCCATCGGCTTGTGTACCTCCCGCAACCGCAGGATATGGGTGATATAGCGCGGCGCCTTGACGCTGAACACAAACCCTTCGGGCGCGTCGCCATACCACTCGGCGTAGCGCTTGGGTGTTTGCAGCGCGTAGAACGAGCCATTGATCTCGATGCTGTTGACCGCCCGTGAGGCAAACTGCAGCTCGCGCTTCTGGGTCAGGCCCTCGGGGTAGAAATCCCCCCGCCAGGGCGTGTAGCGCCAGCCGGAAATGCCGATATGAATCGCGGCCATGATGACTCCCGTGGGTTAACTGTGTGATGACCTCAGTTTTTGGATGACTGTGAGGATCGGCAGAAAGTTTCGACGTTCCTACAGACGGCACTTCACAAAATGTGGGAGCGGGCTTGCTCGCGAAGACGGTGGGTCAGTCGATATCTCTGTTGACTGACACACCGCTTTCGCGAGCAAGCCCGCTCCCACATGGGGTTCTTTATCGCTGCGGGATCAGTGCCCGCCAACCACCCGGGTCGAACTCTCGGCATACACCGGCCCCAACCGGTCAAGGCGCCCGCTCCAGGCCGTCAGCGCCAGGGCCACCAGCACCACCGAACCGCCAATCCACGCCGTGTGGATCAAGCCCATGTGAGCGACGATCAAACCACCGGCCCACGCACCGCCGGCGATCCCCAGGTTGAACGCCGCAATGTTCAGGCCCGAGGCCACGTCCACCGCGTTCGGCGTGTGATGTTCCGCCTGGCGCACCACGTACACCTGCAAGCCCGGCACGTTGCCGAAGGCGACCGCGCCCCACACCAGCACCGTGGCCAAGGCCAGCCATGGGTTGCTTGCGGTCATGGTCAATACAAACAACACAACAGCGAGCAGGGCGAAGATGATTTTCAGGGCACTGATCGGGCCGCGTTTGTCCGCCAGTTTGCCGCCCCAGATGTTACCGACGGCCACCGAGATGCCGTACACCAGCAGCACCAGGCTCACGGTGCCGGCGCTGAACCCGGAGATGTCCTGAAGGATCGGCGCCAGGTAGGTGAAGGCGATGAACGAGCCGCCGTAACCCACCGCTGTCATGGCGTACACCAGCAGCAGCCGTGGTTGTTTCAACACTTGCAGTTGCTGCAACAGCGACGCGGGTTTGTTGTGAGCGATGTTGTTCGGCACGTAGAGCAGGCTGCCGATAAACGCGATCAGACCCAGGGCCGAGACGGCGAGGAAGGTTTCACGCCAGCCGAAGTGCTGGCCGATAAATGTCCCCAGCGGCACACCGGTCACCAACGCGACGGTCAGGCCGGTAAACATGATGGCAATCGCACTGGCGGCTTTTTCCTTGGGCACCAGGCTGGTGGCGATGGTCGAGCCAATCGAGAAGAACACCCCGTGGGCCAGACCGGTGACGATCCGCGCCAGTACCAGGGATTCATAGCTCGGCGCTTGCCAGGCCAGCAGGTTGCCGAGGGTGAACAGCACCATCAGCGACAACAGCAGCAGTTTGCGTGGCACTTTGCCGGTCAGGGCGGTGAGCACCGGCGCGCCGATGGCCACGCCCAGGGCGTAGAGGCTGACCAGCAGGCCGGCAGACGGCAGGCTGACGCCAAGGTCGGCGCCGATGGTGGGTAACAGGCCAACGATGACGAACTCGGTCGTCCCGATGGCAAAAGCGCTGAGGGTCAGCGCGAGCAAGGCAATGGGCATGGCTGCAACTCCCGTGGGTTTCAATCAGGAGCGCAGTCTCGGGTGTTGGCTTGTGCGGAAAAAGACAGGTATTGGCATTTGATATTTGCCTGGAACGCACGGATCGACGTACTGGGGGAACGATCCGGCCTCAAACCCGTCAGTTCCTTACAGACCCTTCTGAAGGAGCCCGGTGTTTTGTTGAATTTAAAGACTGTGCTACTGCTCGGCACGCTGCTGTTTTGCGGCAGTGGCGCGCTGCAAGCGGCCACCGCCCCCGCGGCTCCAGCGCCTGCCGCCCCGGCCACGCCGGAACTGTTGGTAGAAGGCGGCCTGCTCGGCGCCATCAGCTCCAGCATCGATCATGTGCAGGACAAACTCGACCTCAACCAGAGCCTGGTGGACGCCTGGCGCCTGCGGGCCGATCGGGCGGCGGATGAAGTGGACAAGCTGGTCAACCAGCCGTCCGAACGTTCCTCGTGGAGTGTGGCGGGGGATTTCCTGTTGTTGTCCGGGGTGTGGATCGGCGCCTTCGCCGCACTGACCCTGCTTGGGCGCCTTATCGTCAAGCGCCTGAGCCTGCAGCGGTATATCGCACCGCGCCAGCGCCTCCAGGCGTTGCTCGGCTACCTCATTCCCTACACGATTCCGGCCTTGATCTGTTTGCCACTGACGCTTTACGTCAGCCATTTCCTGCCCACGTCAGTGGGCCGTGCGCTGGCCCTGTGTTTTGCCTACGCCACCAGCAGCGGTATTTTTTCGACCTCGATGCTGCTGTGCGTGATCGTCATGTTCAACGTCGGCCACAAGCGCCCGGCGGTGCAGATTATTCGTGACTACTGCCCCAAGCCGCTGTTCCTGATCGGCTTCCTTGCGGCCCTCAGCGATGCGCTGACCAGCCCGCAGATCGCCCGCCAATTGGGGGGCAATATCACCGCCAGCGTGGCGATTTTCACCGGGCTGTTTGCCTCGGTGATTTTCGGCATGCTGGTGATTCGCCTGCGCCGTCCTGTGGCGCATTTGATCCGCAACCGGCCCCTGACCCAGCGCTTGAAACACCCGGCGGTGCAGCAATCCCTGCGGGTGTTTTCCGGCCTGTGGTATTGGCCGATTCTGTTAATGGTGCTGGTGTCGGCGATCAACCTGATCGGCGCCGGCGACGACAGCCAGAAAGCCCTGCGCTGCGCACTGTTCACCACGATTCTGCTGATCGGCACGGTGTTCCTCAGCACGGTATTGCAGCACCTGTTCCAGTCCCGCAGCACGGTGGCGGTCCAGCGCAGCAGCGCCTACAAGGAGCGTTTCCTCAGCCTGCTGCACGCGCTGTTGCGCATCGTGATGGCCATCGCCTTTATCGAAATCCTCGGGCGTATCTGGGGCGTTTCGTTATTTGAATTTGCCCAGCGCAACTCCGTCGGCCGGGCCATCAGTGATTCCCTGAGCAGTATCGGTTTGATCCTGCTGGTGACCTGGCTGTTCTGGGTGGTGCTCGACACCGCGATTCAGGAAGCGCTGAAACCACCGGTCAACAAACGCTCCAGCCGCCAGCCCAGCACGCGGGTGAAAACCATCCTGCCGCTGCTGCGCAACGCGGTGAAAATCATCCTGGTGGTGATCTGCGCGATCACCACCATGGCGAACCTGGGGATCAACGTTGCACCGCTGCTGGCGGGTGCTGGGGTGGTGGGTTTGGCCATTGGTTTTGGCTCCCAGCAACTGGTGCAGGATGTGATCACCGGGCTGTTCATCATCATCGAAGACACGCTGTCGATCGGCGACTGGGTGGTGCTCGACTCTGGCCACGCCGGTACCGTCGAAGGCCTGACCATCCGCACCCTGCGCCTGCGGGACGGCAAGGGGTTTGTGCATTCGGTGCCGTTCGGGCAGATCAAGGCGGTTACCAACCAGTCGCGGCAATTTGCCTACGCGTTCTTCTCGGTGCAGTTCACCTACGACACCGACGTCGACAAGGCTGTGGAGTTGATCCGCGAGGCGGGGCAGTCGATCCGCGACGACGTGTTCCTCAAGTACAACCTGCAAGGGCCGCTGGAGATATTTGGCGTCGACAAGATGGACCTCAACGGTGTGGTGCTGACGGCGCAATTCCGTACGGTGTCGGGCGGGCAATATGCGGTGAGCCGCGCATTTAACCAGCGGTTGAAAAAGCTTGTGGATAACTGTGCCTTTGTTCACTTCGCGCAAACTTATCCACAGCAGGTGATGGTGCCGCAGCGGATTGGGCAGCAGGTGGATGAGCCGGAGGAAGAGGTGCCTTCGCCGGTGGTGCTGACTGAGCAGCCGAGGACCCAATAGTTGTTGTGGTGGCAGTACTGGCCTCATCGCAGGCGCTACACACTTCAGCGCCTGATCAGTTTTTCCCGCACTAACCCCGCCGCCTGCGCATCCAGCTCCAGCAACACCTGCTGCTTGCCCGCAATCTCCACCGCCGCCGGCAATCCATCCCGATACACCAGCCGATTACCGCTCAACGCCGGCACCTTACCACCCGGCAGCAGCGTACCCACCAGGTTCAGCGGATCCGCTCCACACACGGCAATCAAGCTTCCATCGTGAGGCCGCCGCCGAACTTCCCGCAGCAGCGGAATCGCTTCCGGCAACGCAAACTGTTCCCCCGCCAAACCACTCACAAACCGCCCACCACGAATCTCGCCTCGGGCTTCCAGCCGATGGAATGTGCGCAGCAGTTCGCGCCAACTGGGCAGCCAGTCCGCCTCGCGCTCCAGCAGGCGCCAGAACACCACGCCGTATCGCCGCAGCAATGTCATCGCCACATGCTCCAGCGTCTCGGCCGAGTGAGCCCCCGGACGTGTGCCATCCGCCACCGGCGCCCGCCGCACCAGCGCCCAACGCCCGGCATCGTCCATCCCGCCGACAAACGCTCCGCGCCCGCGCCGACTGCTGCGGGCCTGGCGTTTGCTCGCGGGCGTGGTCAGGGCGCGCAGGCCGGCGAAGCTGTCGGCGTTCGCCAGCCCCGCGCCCACCAGTTCCTGCAAGGCGGTTTCCAGTTCGGTGCGCAGCAGATGGGCTTCATGAATCAGTTCATCGAAAAACAGCGCGCCGTTTTCCCGCAGTGCCTGGTGGACTTTCTGTGCCTTGGGCGACAGCTCGGCACTGTCGGGCGCTTCGGTCAATCCGCTCCACAACGGCACCTGGCTGCGGGGCAACAGCACCACCGGCGTGCTACGCAAGGCCGTCGCGCCAGCCTTGTTGCTCAGGCGTGTCCACACCACCTTGCCGCTGCGGCACAAATCGTCCAGCCAGTGGGGCGCGTAATCCTTGATTCGGGCGCTGAGCAAATCGCTGTCCCAGGCTGATGTGGCTGCGGCGTACCCTTCGAACTGCGCGACGATCTGCGGCAACACGGCGCTGCCCTGGCCCCGGGTGCCGTCCGACAGGTGCTGCCAGTCGAACAGAAACCGCATGAAATCCTGCAACGCCACCGGCTCGATTTCCCGGCGCAGGCGCTTGACCGTGTAGCGGTGAATGCGCGCCAGCAGGTGGCGTTCGCACCATTGTTCGTCGCTGGCGCCGGGGCTGAAACGGCCGCGCAGTACGTAGCCTTCGCTTTCCAGCCGTGCGAGGGCCTGTGACACGTCGGCTACCGGCAAGGCCAGGGGGGCGGCGATCTCGATCAGCGTCAATGGGCCAAAACCGCTCAGGCGCGCCCGCAGTACTTCCACCAGCGCTTCATCGAAGGTCCAGGGCTCATCGAAGCCGGGCAGTAGTGGCAGGTCATTTGGATAGATCGCCTTTAAGCAACTCAAGCGCTCCAGGGCGACCCAAACGGCTTGGTCGGTACCCGTCTGCAAGCGGTTGGCGCGCCCGCCGTCGGCCAGGGTTTGCAGCCATTCGGCCCACTGCGGCGTGACCTCGGATTCGGCGATGCACGCCAAACTCATCAACGCTTCATGCATTTCATCCAGGCCATTAGGCGCAGGCCAGGCTTCCTCGCACACACCGGCAATCGCTTCGGCATCCAGTGCGCCGAGGTCGTCGGTGCTCTGCGGGTCGCTCCAGCGGCGGTTGAGCACGGCCTGGGTACGACGCTCTTCCAGCGGTGCGTCATCGAGAAAGGTGTAGGGGCGCGCGCTGAGAATCTCCGCCGCCAAGGGTGACGGCGCCGGCAGGTCGCGGCTGATCAGACGGATCTCTCCGCGCTCCATGCGCCGCAGCAGGGTCAGCCAGCCTTCGCTGTCCATGGCCTCGTGCAGGCAGTCGTCGAGGGTTTGCTCCACCAGCGGATGCGCCGGCACTTCACGCTCGCCGGCGAGGTTTTCCAGGCAGGCGATCTGGTCCGGGAACACACTGGCGATCAGGTCTTCACTCTTCATGCGCTGGATCTGCGGCGCCACTTTGCGCCCGCCGGTATAACGCGGCAGCGCCAGTGCCACGCCAGCATTCCAGCGCCAGCGCACGCCGAACAGCGGCGCATCCAGCACCGCCTGAATCAGGATGTGCTCGGCGGTGTTGCTGTTCAGGTAGCGCCATACCTCATCCAGCTCAAAGCTATGGCTGGTGGACAGCGACAACACGATCGCATCTTCGCTGGCGGCGGCTTGCAGTTCGAAGTTGAAGGTGCGGCAAAACCGCTTGCGCAACGCCAGGCCCCAGGCGCGGTTGATGCGACTGCCGAACGGCGTGTGGATGATCAATTGGGTGCCGCCGGACTCGTCGAAAAACCGCTCCATGATCAGCGTGTCCTGGGACGGCAGCGCACTCAATGCCAGCCGTGCCCGTGCCAGGTAATCCACCAGCTGTTCGGCGCTGGCCAGGTTCAAACCGAGGGTGCCGGTGAGCCAGTCGAGCGCCGCTTGCAGCTTGCCGGGCGTGGCGGCCAGCAGCTCGTCCAACTGCCCATGCAAGCGCGCCACGGCAAACGACAACTCGGCACTGCGCCCCGGTGCTTCGCCGAGCCAGAACGGAATGGTCGGCGGCTGGCCGTGGGCATCCTCGACCCGCACTTTGCCGGCTTCCACCCGCAGGATGCGGTAGGACGTATTGCCCAGCTGGAAGATATCCCCGGCAATGCTCTCCACCGCGAAGTCTTCGTTGACGCTGCCGATGTTCAGGCTTTGCGGCTCCAGCAGCACGCTGTAGTCGGCGTTGTCGGGGATGGTGCCGCCGCTGGTCACCGCGGTGAGCTTGGCGCCACGCCGGCCGCGCAGGGTGCGAGTGATGGCGTCGCGGTGCAGGTAGGCGCTGCGGATGCCCTGGCGGCCGTTGTAGCCCTCGGTGAGCATCTGCAGCAGTGCTTGATAGTGACGTTCATCCAGTTCGGCGTAGGGCGAGGCGCGGCGGATCAGCGTGAGCAGGGCCTGTTCCTGCCATTCCTGGCAGCTGACTTCGGCGATGATCTGCTGGGCCAGCACATCCAGCGGCGCGACCGGGATCAGCAAGGTGTCCAGCTCGCCCCGGCGCACGCAGTCGAGGAGGGCGGCGCATTCGATCAGGTCGTCACGGGTGGTGGCGAACAATCGGCCCTTGGGCGTGCCGCCAACCTGATGCCCGGAGCGTCCGACCCGTTGCAGGAAACCGTTGATCGAGCCGGGCGAGCCGATCTGGCACACCAGATCAACATCGCCAATATCAATCCCCAGCTCCAGCGACGCGGTGGCGATCAACACTTGCAGCTCGCCAGCCTTGAGCCGTTGTTCGGCGTCCAGGCGCAGTTCCTTGGCGAGGCTGCCGTGGTGAGCGGCGACGGCGGTTTTGCCCAGGCGCTCGCTCAAGTGCCGGGCCAAGCGTTCAGCCAGGCGCCGGGTGTTGACGAAAATCAGCGTGGTGCGGTGTTGTTTGGCCAATTCGGCGAGACGGTCGTAGACCAGCTCCCACACGTCGTTGGCCATGACGGCCGACAGCGGCACCGGCGGTACTTCGATATCCAGGTCCCGTGGGCGCGCGTGGCCGATGTCGACGATCTCGCAGGGCCGGCCGGCGCCCGCTAGAAAACGCGACACCGCTTCGATGGGCTTTTGCGTGGCGGACAGGCCGATGCGGGTCAACGGTTCGCTGCATAAACCCTGCAGGCGCTCCAGCGTCAGGGCCAGGTGACTGCCACGCTTGCTGGCGGCGATGGCGTGGATTTCGTCGACGATCACCGTACGGATGCTGGCGAGCATCTGCCGGCCGGAATCCGAGCCCAGCAGCACGTAGAGCGACTCCGGGGTGGTCACCAGGATATGCGGCGGGTGCTTGCGCATCAGGGCGCGGTCTTTCTGCGGCGTGTCGCCGGTACGCACGGCAGTGCGGATTGCCAGCGGCGGCAGTCCCAGGCGCTGCAAGTGGTCGGTGATGCCGGCCAGCGGGTTTTGCAGGTTGATCTGTATATCGTTGGACAATGCCTTCAGCGGCGAGACGTAAACCACCAGCGTCTGGTCTGGCAGTTGGCCGCCATTGGCCAGGCCTTGGTGCACAAGGTCGTCCAGCACCGCGAGAAACGCGGTGAGGGTCTTGCCGGAGCCGGTGGGCGCGGCAATCAGCGTCGAGCGGCGCTGGCGGATCAGCGGCCACGCCTGGGCCTGGGCGGTGGTCACCGACGGGAACGTACTGCGGAACCAGGCGCTGACGGCGGGGTGGAAACCGTTCAAGGCCGTGTCCGTTGATTCAGGAAGGTTCATACCCAATTTATGCGGCCAGCCCCGGCAACTTGCAACCCCGGTGGGTGCTTGGTGTGATGAGGAGGCTTGCTGTGGTGACGGGGCTTGTTGTGGCGAGGGAGCTTGCTCCCGCTGGGCTGCGTAGCGGCCCCAAAAAAGCGGGAGCGCTGCGCACTCCAGCGGGAGCAAGCTCCCTCGCCACAACGAGCACCCCAGCCACAAAAATGCGCTCTCTCTATCCAAACCACCCAGGCGGCAATGGGCAGCACACTTTATAAGTGACGGTTGCGCTACAAACCCGCAAAATGCAACGATTCTGGCAAATGCCAACGGCATGGCTCACAAGCCTGTCGATAATAACCATCGTTCCAAACAGACCGGGCCTGCTCAATCTATGCGAATGCGCCTTATGTTACTGGGCGGCGGGAATGCCCTCGGGCAGGCGCTGATTCGCCTCGGTGCGGAGGAAGACATCGGTTTCCTCGCCCCGCGTCCGCCCCAAGACGGCTGGGATGCCGCGAGCCTCACGCAACTGCTCGACGACACCCGTCCCGATGCCTTGATCAATCTCGCCTATTACTTCGACTGGTTTCAGGCGGAGACGGTCAGCGAGACGCGTCTTGCCGCGCAGGAGTACGCGATCGAGCGCCTGGCGGAACTGTGCCAGCACCACAGCATCACTTTGCTGCAACCGTCCAGCTACCGGGTGTTCGATGGCTCCCGCGCCACCGCCTACAGCGAAAAAGACGAACCCGTGCCCTTGGGCCTGCGGGGCCAGGCGTTGTGGCGCATCGAGCAGAGCGTACGCGCCACCTGCCCGCAGCACGTGCTGCTGCGTTTTGGCTGGCTGCTGGATGACAGCGTCGACGGCACCCTCGGGCGCTTCCTGGCCCGTGCCGAAAAACCTGACGAACTGCTGATGGCCGACGACCGCCGGGGCAACCCGACGCCGGTGGACGACGCGGCGCGGGTGATCATTTCGGTGCTCAAGCAACTTGATTGCGCGGCGCCGTTGTGGGGCACTTATCACTATGCCGGCCAGGAAGCGACCACCCCGCTGGCGTTGGGGCAGGCGATCCTGACCGAGGCGCGCAACTTCCACCCGCTGGCCGTGGAGTCCCCGACTGCCCAGGCCCACGCCGCCCGTCCGGACGCTGCCGATGAACCGCAACACGCGGTGCTGGCCTGCAAGAAAATCCTCCACACCTTCGGCATCAAGCCACGGGCATGGCGGGCCGGGTTGCCGGCGTTGCTCGACCGGTTCTACCGACACGGTCAAACGTAAAAAAAGGCGCCTGCAACAGGCGCCTTTTTTGTGGCGGTTGTCTGGACGGATTCAGTTGATACGTGTTGGCCAGGCGGGGGCGCCACGGCATACGAAAAATTTGAAACCTTTGGTGCGCGCGGTCATCCATGCCAATAGGGATTGATTGTGCTTACGGCTCGTTCAGCAAAAGCAAAAGTCTGCATTCAGAAGAAGACTTCGCCCATCTCGCCATGGGCGGCCTAAAAGAGGAGCCCGACCCATCATGGCAACACATTCTCCGGTGAATGGTTTGCCGCCGCCTCACGATGATGTGTATGAGGAGGCGCACGACCTGCAGTTCGCTTTGAGTACCGCCGGGCTTGGTATATGGCGCCTGGACTTGACGACGGGCGAGCTGAAGACCTCGTCCACTTGTCGCCTCAACTTCGGACTCGAACCTCACGTACCGTTCAGCTATGAACACATGCAGCGCTTGGTGCACGCCGAAGACAAGCGCCGAGTGGCCGAAGCGTGGGATCGCTCGATTGCTCAACGTGGCGACTACGACGTTCGCTACCGCGTCATGACGCCAGTCGGTGAAACTCGCTGGCTGCACGTGTGCGCGAGACCCCGTTATGCCGATGATGGTCTACCCGTCACGATGACGGGAACTGTTCAGGATGTGAGCCAAGAGCAGTCACTTCAGTCGCAGAAGATGGACGCGCTGGGGCGGGTAACAGGCCGAGTGGCTCATGACTTTAATAATCTGCTGACGGTGATCCGTTCTTCAGCGGATCTTTTGAAGCGTCCTTCCGTATCGCAAGAGCGGCGGCTGCGCCTGGTGGAAGCCATTTCCCAGGCGGTGGAGCGTGGTTCTCATTTCACCAGCCAATTGCTGTCCTTCGCTGGCAGGCAAGCCCTGCATCCCGCACCGCTGGATATCAATTCAAGCACGTTGGCCATGGCCGATACGATTGCTGTGCGGGTTGGCACAGGCATCCACGTACGCATCGAGTCCACAGAATTACCCTGCGTTGTTCACGTTGACCCAGGACAGTTTGAGGCCGCCGTTCTCAATATGGTCATGAACGCCCGGGACGCCATGATGGATAAGGGGGAGCTGGTCATCCGTGTTGAGTCGATGGACCTTATCCCTGTGTCCGATGGCTATCCCCTTATCAAGGGGCGTTTCGTTGCCGTGTCCATCACAGACAATGGCTCGGGTATCGCTCCGTTCAGCCTCGATAGAATCTTTGAACCGTTTTTCTCCACCCAAGGCAAAGGCCAGAGAAGTGGGCTGGGGCTCAGTCAGGTATTGGGTTTTGCCAAACAGTCGGGGGGAGAGGTCAGGGTCGAGAGTCGTCCGGGGCAGGGAAGTACGTTCACGCTTTATTTGCCGCGCTCTTGAACTGGATGAGCGGATAGCCCGATTGCGCAAATGGAGTTAGCATCGTAAACCTTCGGCTTAAGAGCCTGTTGTTCACATCAGGGTTGCATTGTGGAAAAGCTAAATCGCCTTCAAAGCGGAATAGAAGGGCTGGATGCTCTGCTCAAGGGCGGGCTAGTCGCAGGTGCCTCCTACATTATCCAGGGGCGCCCAGGATCGGGTAAAACCATCCTCGCCAATCAACTGGGATTCAATCATGCGCGCAACGGGGGCCGTGTACTGGTGGCCACGTTGCTGGCCGAGTCCCACGACCGTTTATTTCAATTCCTCTCGACCCTGAACTTCTTTGATGTTTCCCGGGTGGGAGCCGAAATTCAGTTCGTCAGTGCGTTTGACACCCTTGAGAACGAAGGTCTCGATGAAGTGGTCAAGCTGCTCCGGCGTGAGATCAGTCGTCAGAAGGCCACCGTGTTAGTGGTCGACGGCTTGCTCAATGCACGCTCCAAGGCTGACTCGCCCATCGACACCAAGAAATTCATTTCCGAGCTGCAAGGCCACGCTGCGTTCGCCGGTTGTACGGTGCTGTTTCTCACCAGTTCCCGGTTGGACGACGGCAGTCCTGAGCACACCATGGTTGATGGTGTGATTGAAATGGGTGAGGAGCTTCACGGCAGCCGTTCGGTGCGCCGGATTCAACTGCGCAAGACTCGGGGCAGTGGTGCACTGACCGGATTGCACGAGTGTGAAATTACCGACGATGGCCTGGTGGTTTATCCGCGTCTGGAAAGCCTCTACAGCCATCCGTCGTTACCTGACAGTGCCGATCTGACGCGTATCACCAGCGGCATCGGTTCGCTGGACGCCATCATCGGCGGTGGCCTGCACAGTTCTTCCGTTACCCTCGTCATGGGGCCTTCCGGCGTCGGGAAGACCACGTTGGGGCTCAGATTCCTCGCTGAGTCGACAGTGGACGCGCCGGGCCTGCATTTCGGTTTTTATGAAAGCCCGCAGCGGTTACGTCTCAAAGGCCAATCGCTGGGGATTGATATCAAGGGTATGGAAGAAAGTGGTGCGCTGAGTATTGCCTGGCAACCCACGACAGAAGGCCTGATCGACGGTCTCGGCGCACGGCTGCTGAAAATGGTTGAGGAAAAGGGCATCAAGCGCCTGTTCATCGACAGCTTGAGCGGCATGACCCGAGTGTCGACAAACCCGGCACGTATCACCGATTTCTACAGCGCGCTGATGAGCGAGCTTCGTGCCCGTGGCGTAACGGTATTTGCCTCATGGGAGATGCGTGACGTTTTTGGTTCGGAGGTCAGTTCTCCGACCCCGGACCTGTCCAGTATTGTCGATAACCTGCTGCTGATGCGTTTCTTCGAGATTCAATCTGAACTAAGAAGAATGCTTTCGATTCTTAAGGTACGAGATAGCTTCTACGATCCTTCGCTTCTTGAAGTGGTAATCCATGAAAACGGCGTTGACCTGAAGAAGGCATCAAGAAATGCATTGGCTGTCTCTAATGATTCTTCGCTGCCGGGCTCAGCGTCCAAAGTCTCTGATTCGGGTTGAACTGACATGACCACCATCCTGGTCGTCGACGACGAGTATTTGATCGCTGACATTCTCGGCTATGCGCTGGAGGATGAGGGGTACATGGTCGTAAAAGCGAGCAATGGCCAGAAAGGACTCGAGGTCCTGGAGCGCGAGCGGCCAGCGTTGATCATCACCGACTTCATGATGCCGGTCATGGACGGCCAGGAGTTTGCCGAAGCTGTCCGCGCGCTACCGGCAGTCAATCACTTGCCCATCATCCTGATCAGCGGAGCCCAGGCACATATTGGTATGGAGCGGTCGGACTTGTTCAATGCGGTGTTGAAAAAGCCGTTCAACATTGACTTGGTCATCGCTGAAGTTCGCCAACTCCTGGCTGAAGCCTGACTCGCAGCACACGGGCGTGTGCCTGGCCTCTGATTGGCGCTTGGCTCCATGGGAAGCTTCACAAAAAAGGCCCTGTACAACAGGGCCTTGGGTAGAACCTAGAACTTGTAGCCAATACCGACCATGTACACCATCGGGTCAACATCCACATTGACCTTGGCCCGAGTGCCCTGGCCCAGCGCGTTGTTATCCACGGTGGCCTTGGTGCTGATGTCGATGTAGCGCGCCTGGGCGTTGATCATCCACTTGTCGTTGATCATGTAGTCCGCACCGATCTGCGCGGCCCAACCCCAGGAGTTTTCCGCCTTGAAGTTGCTGAAGCCGGCCTGCTCGGCGCGGCTGCCGACGTGCTCGTCGTAGATCCAGGTGTAGTTGATACCGGCGCCGATGTACGGTTGGAATACCGACTTGCTGTCCAGCGGGTAGTACACGACGCTCAGGGTCGGAGGCAGGTGCTTCAGCGTACCGAGCTTGCCGTTGGCAGCGCCCAGGGCGGTGTTCTTGATCTTCACATCATGCTCGAACGGCGTGGCCGCCAGCAGTTCGATACCCCAGTGGCTGGTGAACATGTAGGCGAAGTTCAAGCCCAGTTGAGTGTCGCTGCTCATGGTCGCCTTGCCGCCCAGGTTGGTCCCGGCCAGTGGGCCTTGGTCAACCTTGACACTGCTGCTGTCCGCTTTCGGATTGACGGTGATGGCACCGGCGCGAATCAGGATGTCGCCGGCTTCGTGAGCGTGGGCAACGGGGGCGATGAGGGCGAGCGCGACAAGCGACGCGCCGAGCAGGGACTTGTTCATGGGAGCTCCAGAGGATGTATTAAAAGAGATACATCCAATGGTAGAGATCGTTCCGGCTGGGCTTTTGACTCAGCTCAATGAAACGGTGATAACGCGCTACTCCTGCAATTCGTACACGTAGATCTTGTCGGCATCCATCTGGTAGCCGGCATCGGCCAGTTCGCTGCTGGACGGTTTGACCTGCATCTGGCCTTCGATCCAGTACGGTTGATACAACTCGTCGAGCTTCACGCCGACTTCGCTTTTCACATGCACGATCTGGTTCGACGGCGGTGGCGGTACATGGATGCACGCGCCGAAATACGGCACCAGCAGGAACTCCGTGGTGCGACCTTCTTCGCTGACTTCCAGCGGCACGATATAACCCGGCAGGCGGATGTGCTTACCGTCCAGGCTCTGTACGACTGGCGCGTTGGGCAGGTCCTGCTTGGCGGCCGGCGCAGACTCCACCGACAACGCATCAGCCATGCCCGACAAGTCGTGCAACGGTTTCATATTGGGGATTTCCGGCGGCGCATCCGGCGGGATCATCTCCTGCCAGGACAGGTCCCTGGGCTGGTCTTCAGCCCAGGCGGGCAGGGCCACCAGCAGTAACAGCGCAAGCACGACGCGACGCATCAACAGCTTCCTCATAAACGTACCGACAGGCCGTCGGCCAACGATTGCCGGTAGGCGCGCCAGGCCGGCACGCTGCCCATCAGCAGGGCTGCGACGAGAATACCGCCGAGCAGGGTCCATTCATATTCGCTCGGCAGCGACAGCGGCAGGTCCAGGCCGTAATTGGCCTGCAAATACCCGCGCGACGCGGCGATGCACACATACAGCAGCCCGACGCCGGCGATCACGCCGGACAGCGCCAGGGCAAAGGCTTCGAAGATCAGCAACGTCGCGATATGCCAGGGCCGCGCGCCCACCGAACGCAGGATCGCCATTTCCCGGCGGCGCTCATTGAGGCTGGTGAGGATCGCGGTGAGCATGCCGATCAAGCCGGTCAGCACCACGAACAGCGAGATCACGAACAGCGCTTTTTCAGCGGTGCCCATCATGCTCCACAACTCTTGCAGGGCCACGCCCGGCAGGATCGCCAGCATTGGTTCGCCACGGAATTCGTTGATCTCCCGTTGCAGGGCGAAGGTGGAGATCTTGTTGTTCAAGCCGAGCATGAACGCGGTGATGGCTTGGGGCGTCAGGTCCATGTTGCGGGCCTGGTCGGCGCTGATCCGGCCTTTGCCCTGGGCGGGTACGCCGTTGTGCCAGTCGATGTGAATCGCTTCCATGCCACCGAGGCTGATGTGCAGCGTGCGGTCCACCGGGGTACCGGTGCGCTTGAGGATGCCGACCACGGTGAACGGCTTGTCATCGTGTTTGACCAGGCTGACCACCGCCACGCCGTGGGCCAGCACCAGCTTGTCGCCCAGCTTGTAATGCAGTGCATCGGCCACTTCGGCGCCGAGCACCACTTCGAATGGATCGGTGGCGAAGGCGCGACCACTGGCCAGTTCAAGGTTCTGCCGGCGGCCGTATTGATAGTGTTCGAAATAGGATTCGTTGGTGCCCATCACGCGGTAGCCGCGGTGGGAGTCGCCGAGGGAAATCGGAATCGCCCATTTCACCTGCGGGTTGGCGGCGAAGTGCTCGTAGCTGTCCCAGCGAATATTATTGGTGGCGTTGCCGATGCGGAACACCGAATACAGCAGCAAATTCACCGAGCCGGAACGCGCGCCGACGATCAGGTCGGTGCCGCTGATGGTGCTGGCGAAGCTGGCGCGGGCTTCGGTGCGTACCCGTTCCACCGCCAGCAACAGACACACCGATAGGGCGATGGCGAAGGCGGTGAGGATCGCGGTAAAGCGGCGGTTAGCCAGGCTGGCCATGGCTAGTCGAAACAAATACATCTCAAACCTCTGCGGGCGTGGCGGCGCGATTGAGTTCGGCCAGCGACAGGTTGCGGTCGAACAGCGGCGCCAGGCTCTGGTCATGGCTGACGAACAGCAGGCTGGCGCCTGCTTCGCGGCATTCGGCGAACAACAACTGAATGAAGGCTTCCCGGGCGTCGTAGTCCAGGGCTGACGTCGGTTCGTCGGCGATCACCAGTTCCGGCTGGCCGATCAACGCGCGGGCGGCGGCCACCCGTTGTTGCTGGCCAATGGAGAGCGAGTCGGCGCGGCGTTCCAGCAGGTTCTTGTCCTTGAGGCCCAAGTGGGCGAGCAAGGTCGCGGCGGCCTGGTCGACGCTGCCGTGACGCTGGATTGCCCGTTGCGCCCGCAGCTTGGAAAAGTGGCAGGGCAGTTCGACGTTCTCGCGCACCGAAAGAAACGGCAGCAGGTTGAATTGCTGGAAGATGTAGCCGGTGTGGTCGACGCGGAAGCGGTCGCGGGCGCCGGCCGAGAGCTCGGTCAGCTCCTGGCCCAGCAGGCGAATACTGCCGCGACTGGGCTTTTGCACACCGCCCAGCAGGCCCAGCAGGGTGGTCTTGCCACTGCCGCTGGGGCCCTTGAGGAACAGGGTTTCCCCCGGCTCCAGGCGAAACGTCGGGATGTCCAGCAACTGTGGGTGACCCGGCCAGTTGAAGCCCAGGTCAGACAGTTCGATAAGTGCTTGGGTCATAGGGAGGTCAGTGGTCTGGCTCGATTTGGATGATGACACCGATCAACGGTAGGAGCTGGCTTGCCTGCGATGGCATCACCGCGGTGTTTCTGGAGCACCGCGGCGTCTGCATCGCAGGCAAGCCAGCTCCTACAGTGTGGTGTTTACATCAGAATTTCAGGGTGGCTGCCTGCGCGGTCGCTTCCACACCCTGCTGGCCGCTCGGGCCAATGAGTTGTACCTGAATTTTCTGGGTGGCGGGGAAGGTCTTGAACACCTGAGTCAGGTCGAGGTTGCTCAGGGCGGTCGGCGTGGCGCAGGTGAACTGGTAGTGAGCGTGGATTTCGCTGTGGTCGTGGTGGTGCTCGTGGGCGGCGGCGCCTTTGCCATCGGTGGCGTGGTCGTCATCGTCCTCATCGTGGTCGGCTTCAGGTTTGTCGCCGAACAGCGGGCTGTTCAGTTCCTGGGTGCTGATCACGCAACCGGCGGCCTTGGGCAGGCTGAACAGCACCAAGGGTTGCTCCAGTTGCTTGCGGGCGGCGGCGACCTTGGCTTTGTCGGCAGGGGTGGTGGCGAGGTGTTCAAAACCCACCAGGTTCATCGCCGGGCTGTCCAGTTCCAGCTCCAGGGCCTGGCCGTCGAGCACGGCGTTGAGGCGGCCGACACCGTGTTCGTGGGCTCCCAGGCTGCCGTGCTCGTGATCATGATCATGCTCGTCGGCTGCCTGGGCGATGGCCAGTGGCAACAGGGCGAACGGCAAAGCGAGCAGCAAACGGCGCATGGTGGAACTCCCGAACAAAGATGAAAGTTTTGTTATGTGATCTTATAACAATTTTGCGAGGAGTTTGACCGCCTGCTTGGCGTAGCGCAAGACGCGTGGGAGCATGCTCGTCAGAAAAGTGCGGGAGTAAGTGCGATGTTGAGAATTCGTGGAACCGTTGGCGACCTGCCAGTGGACTTGACCCTGGAGCTGGACGACGGCGACTGGGCCCGGCTGGGCGCGCAGTTGCAAGCCAGCAAACCGCCGAGTGCCGAGCCCGTGGTGGCGCCGGCCGCGGGTAACCTGGACGAGAGCCTGTGGCAGGCCGCCCAGGACTTGCTGCGCAAGGCCGGGCAACTCAACGGCCTGGAATTGCTTGATCAACTGGAAGGCTTGGCCGGCAGCGCCTCGGCGGGCAAGCGCCTGCTGGTGCGCCTGCGCCATAGCGCCAAGGTCAAGGTGGCCAGCGGCGGGGATACGCCGCTGTACAGTTGGATCGAGTAAGGCTTAATACAGCGCGGCGAACAGCTTGCGGCGGTACACCGTGACAAGCGGATGGTCGTTGCCGAGCAGTTCGAATACCTGCAACAGCGTCTTGTGGGGCAAGCCCTCGCTGTAGCTGCGGTTGCGGATGAACAGCTTGAGCAAGCCATCCAGCGCGGCGTCGTATTGCTGGCGCGCCAGTTGTTGTACGGCCAGTTGGTACACCGCCTCGTCATCCTGCGGGTTTTGCGCCAGGCGGGCCTTGAGATCTGCGGCGTCCGGCAGGTCGGCGGCCTGGCGCAGGAAGGTAATCTGCGCCTTGGCGCCGGCCAGTGCCGCCTTGTGATCATCGCTCTTGACGGCGTCGAGCACGGTTTGCGCTTCGCTCAGCTCACCGCGCTCGGCCAGGCAGCGTGCGTACAGGATCAGCGCAGCGGCGTTGGTGTTGTCTTCCCCGAGCAAGGTCACCAGCACGGCCTCGGCGTCGGTGATACGGCCTTCGGCAAACAACGCCTGGGCCTGCTCCAGTGGGTCGGCAGCGGCTGGCGGCGGCATCTGCACATGGGGCTCGAGCATCGCGCGCACGGCGGACTCGGGCTGCGCACCGGCAAACCCATCCACCGGCTGGCCATCCTTGAACAGCACCACGGTGGGCAGGCTGCGAATGCCAAAGCGCGAGACCACGTCCGGCTCGGCGTCGCAATCGACCTTGGCCAGCAGCAACTCACCCTGATAACTCTCGGCAATCTGCGCGAGCATCGGCATCAACGCCTTGCACGGCGCGCACCACTCGGCCCAGAAATCCACCAGCACGGGTTTTTCGAAGGAATTCTGGATCACGGCCTGGTCGAACGTGGCGGTGGTGGCGTCGAAGATGTACGGCGTGGGCTCACTCATGGGGTATCTCGAAGAAAGCAGGGGATGGGGCAACTATAAGGGTTGGTGGGGTTGGCTGAAAGCGGGGCGGTCTCAGGATCGCAATCGCAGGCAAGCCAGCTCCCACAGGGGAATGCATTTCAAATGTGGGAGCGGGCTTGCCCGCGATGCTCTCAAGCGCGCTGCGAGTGGTACAGGCTCACCTTGCGAAACTCCCAGGGCTCGGCCAGGTCGGGCAGTGTCAGGGCGTCGAGGATGCCCAGGCGCTGATAATCCGGGTGCTGGAAGTCCCGCACGCGGGAATCGGCCACCAGCGCTTCGCGGCCTCGAGTCAGGAATTCATCCAGCAGCGGCAGGTTCGCCCGGTCGTACAGCACATCGGCGACCAGGATCAGGTCGAACCGATCGGCCTCGGCGAAGAAGTCTGCGGAGTAACCCAGGGTCACGCCATTGAGTTCCGCATTCGCCCGGCAGGCAGCCAGGGCCAGCGGATCCAGGTCGCACGCCACCACTTCCAGCGCTCCGGCCTTTACCGAGGCAATCCCGGCAACGCCCGAACCTGCCCCGAAATCCAGCACTCGCTTGCCTGCCACCCACTCAGGGTTGGCCGCCAGATACCGGGCCAGCGCCAGGCCGCTGGCCCAGCAAAAACTCCAGTACGGCGGTTCATGCAGGATGCGTCGGGTTTCTTCGGGGCTGAAGGCGCGGTGCATGTTGTCGGCGTCCAGCAGCCACAACGACAACTCGGTGCCCGGCAGCGGGCAGGGCACCAGTTGGGCGTCGCCGATCAGTTCGCTCAGTGCGCGTTGCAGGTCCAGCGGTGGCGTCATGGTGCGGTAACGAGTTGCAGCGGCCCTGTGGTCTGGGTGATCGCTTGGGTGATACGCACGGGCGGCAGGTGCAGGATCAACTGGCCGGACTGGCTGGCACGGCCGCGCAGTTCAACGCGCCCGCCTGCCGGGAAGGCTTCAGGGTTGAAGCGCAGGCGGAAGGCCAACGGCTTGTTGTTGCCAATCAGCACGCTGCTGGCCAGCAGTTGTTGCGGGCGCGAGCGGTCGTCGATCACCAGCAGTGCCAGTTCGACTTCCGCACCGGCCGGTACGCCGTTCAATTGGCCGCTGACTTCACGCTGGTAGGCGGGCAGCGGGCCGAGGTCTTCTTCCACACCCGGGATTTTTTTCTCTTGTTGAGGGGCGGCAACCGGCGCGGCAGGTTTTGGGGCATGGCTGCTGCAGGCGACCAGAAAACCGAGCAACGTGAGCAAAACAAGTGGTCGTAACTGCATGTACGGCTCCAGAAAGGACAAAATCCGTGGCTTAAAAAATATGAAACATAATAGTCAGCCTATATACCGTAAAGGCTATGGCTTGTCTTGCCACAGGGATGCGCTACCATGGCCCTCCCATTTTTTGTTGCCTGCCACCATGCACTGTCCCTTCTGCGGTGCCAACGACACCAAGGTCATTGACTCGCGTCTGGTCGCCGAGGGCGAACAGGTGCGTCGCCGGCGTGAATGCCTGGCCTCTGGCTGCGGTGAACGTTTCACCACCTTCGAAACCGCCGAACTGGTATTGCCACGTCTGATCAAGACCGACGGCAGTCGCCAGCCTTTCGACGAAGAAAAACTGCGCGCCGGAATGCAGCGCGCCCTGGAAAAACGCCCGGTGAGTGTCGAGCGGCTGGAAGCGGCGCTGGTGCATATCAAGCACAAGCTGCGCGCCACTGGCGAGCGCGAAGTCAAATCCCTGGTGGTTGGAGAATTGGTGATGGGCGAGCTGCAAAAGCTCGACGAAGTCGCCTATATCCGTTTCGCCTCGGTGTATCGACGCTTCCAGGACCTCAACGAGTTCCGCGAAGAGATCGACCGCCTGGCCCGTGAGCCGGTAAAAGAATGAACCCACCTTCGGCAGAACAAGCGGTACTCGACGCTCATTACATGGCCCGTGCCCTGGAACTGGCGCGCAAGGGCCTGTACACCACCCACCCCAACCCCCGGGTTGGCTGCGTGATCGTGCGTGACGGGCAGGTTGTTGGCGAAGGCTGGCACGTGCGCACAGGCGAACCCCATGCGGAAGTCCATGCCCTGCGGGCGGCGGGCGACAAGGCCCGGGGCGCCACGGCCTACGTGACCCTTGAACCGTGCAGCCACCACGGGCATACGCCACCGTGCGCCGATGCCTTGGTGAATGCCGGTTTGGCCCGTGTGGTCGCGGCGATGCAGGACCCGAATCCGGAAGTCGCCGGGCGTGGCATGCGTCGCCTGGCCCAGGCCGGGATCGAGACGTACGCCGGCTTGCTGGAAAACGAAGCGCGGGCGCTCAACCCGGGCTTTCTCAAGCGCATGGAGCATGGCCTGCCGTTTGTGCGGGTCAAGTTGGCCATGAGCCTGGACGGTCGCACCGCCATGGCCAATGGCGAAAGCCAGTGGATCACCGGCCCGGCCGCCCGTGCCGCCGTGCAACGCCTGCGGGCCCAGGCCAGTGTGGTGCTCACCGGCGCCGACACCGTGCTGGCCGATGGCGCTCGCCTGACGGTGCGCGCCGCCGAGCTGGGGCTGGATGAAGAAACCACCGCCCTGGCCATGTCCCGTCCGCCGCTGCGCGTATTGATCGACGGCCGCCTGCGGGTGCCGCTGAATGCGCCGTTCTTCAAGGCCGGCCCCGCGCTGGTCATCACCTGCGTGACCCCGGACAACCAATACCCAACCGGCCCCGAGTGCCTGGTGGTGCCGGGCGTCGACGGTCAGGTCGACCTGCGTTCCGCGCTGGTGGCCCTGGCCGCCCGTGGCGTCAACGAGGTGTTGGTGGAGGCCGGCCCAAGCCTGGCCGGTGCCTTCGCCCAGCAAGGCCTGGTGGACGAATACGTGATATTCGTCGCCGGCAAGTTCCTCGGCTCCGCTGCCCGGCCTTTGCTGGACTGGCCGCTTGAGAAACTGGCCGACGCCCCCCAACTCAAGATCACTGAAATGCGCGCTGTGGGCGATGACTGGCGAGTCACTGCCATCCCCGTCCCTGCAGCGAGCGTATAATTCCCGGCCTGCGCCACGTCTTCAGGAGAACGGCATGTTCACCGGCATTATCGAATCCATCGGCAGCATCCGTGCAATGACCCCAAAAGGCGGCGACGTACGCCTGCTGGTTGAAACCGGCAAGCTCGACCTGAGCGACGTCAAACTGGGCGACAGCATCGCCGTCAGCGGTGTATGCCTGACCGTCATCGAGTTGCCTGGCAACGGCTTTGCCGCCGATGTCAGCCGGGAAACCCTGGACTGCACCGCGATGAACGACCTCAAGAGCGGCAGCCCGGTGAACCTGGAAAAAGCCCTGACCCCGACCACCCGCCTCGGTGGGCACCTGGTCAGCGGCCACGTCGACGGTGTCGGCGAAGTGGTTGCCCGCAGCGAAAATGCCCGCGCCGTGGAATTCCGCATCCGCGCGCCCAAGGAACTGGCCAAGTACATCGCCCACAAGGGCTCGATCACCGTCGACGGCACCAGCCTGACCGTGAACGCCGTGAATGGCGCCGAATTTGAACTGACCATCATTCCCCACACCCTGAGCGAAACCATCATGGCGTCGTACCAGCCGGGTCGCCGGGTGAACCTGGAAGTCGACTTGCTTGCCCGTTACCTGGAGCGCCTGTTGTTGGGCGATAAGGCCGCAGAGTCTGATTCTCTTCAAGGGCCCGCCGGTAACATCACTGAAAGTTTTTTAGCCGCTAACGGCTACCTTAAATCCTGACCCAAGGGGGTGCCGCGTGGCGCTCAACAGCATCGAAGAACTGGTTGAAGACATCCGCCAAGGCAAGATGGTTATCCTTATGGATGACGAAGACCGCGAAAACGAAGGCGACCTGATCATGGCCGCCGAGTGCTGCCAGCCGGAACACATCAACTTCATGGCCAAGCACGCCCGTGGCCTGATCTGCATGCCAATGAGCCGCGAGCGCTGCGAGCTGCTGAAGCTGCCGTTGATGGCGCCGCGCAATGGTTCGGGGTTTGGCACCAAGTTCACCGTGTCCATCGAAGCCACCACCGGTGTCACCACCGGCATCTCCGCTGCTGACCGCGCCCGCACCGTGCAAGCCGCTGCCGCGAAAGACGCCAAGGCCGAAGACATCGTCAGCCCTGGTCACATCTTTCCGCTGATGGCCCAACCGGGTGGCACCCTGGCTCGCGCCGGCCACACCGAAGCCGCCTGCGACCTGGCGCGCATGGCCGGTTTCGAGCCGAGCGGTGTGATCTGCGAAGTGATGAACGACGACGGCACCATGTCCCGTCGCGCCGAGCTGGAAGAGTTTGCCGCACTGCACAACATCAAGATCGGCACCATTGCCGACCTGATTCACTACCGGATGATCCACGAACGTACCGTTCAGCGGATTGCCGAGCAGCCGCTGGACAGTGAACTGGGCCAGTTCAACCTGGTGACCTATCGTGATTCCGTGGAAGGCGACGTGCACATGGCCCTGACCCTGGGCACCATCTGCGCTGAAGAACCGACCCTGGTACGGGTGCACAACATGGACCCGCTGCGCGACCTGCTGATGGTCAAGCAACCGGGGCGCTGGAGCCTGCGGGCCGCGATGTCTGCGGTGTCCGAGGCGGGCAGCGGCGTGGTATTGCTGCTGGGTAATCCGGTGGATGGCGACGTGTTGCTGGCGCATATCCGTGAAACCGCCGACCACGTGCCGGTGAAAAAACCGACCACCTACAGCATCGTCGGGGCCGGTTCGCAGATCCTGCGGGACCTGGGCGTACGCAAAATGCGCCTGATGAGTGCGCCAATGAAATTTAATGCCATATCCGGTTTCGACCTGGAAGTAGTAGAATACGTGCCCTCCGAATAAAGGCCGGCGTTGTTTACCCCTTGTTCGCGGTTCAAATATCACTGAGGGGCGCGCACTTAGCGCGTCCCGGCTCTTTAAGAGATTTGTCGAATGACCCTGAAGACCATCGAAGGTACCTTCATCGCCCCCAAAGGCCGCTATGCCCTGGTGGTTGGCCGCTTCAACAGCTTCGTGGTTGAAAGCCTGGTAAGCGGTGCCGTGGATGCCCTGGTTCGCCACGGTGTGAGCGAAAGCGACATCACCATTATCCGCGCTCCTGGCGCCTTCGAAATTCCACTGGTTGCGCAGAAAGTTGCACAGCAGGGTGAATACGCGGCGATCATCGCCCTGGGCGCGGTCATTCGTGGCGGTACTCCGCACTTCGAATACGTGGCTGGCGAATGCACCAAGGGCCTGGCCCAGGTGTCCATGGAGTTCGGCGTGCCGGTCGCCTTCGGCGTGCTGACCGTTGATTCCATCGAGCAAGCCATCGAACGTTCCGGCACCAAGGCCGGTAACAAAGGTGCCGAAGCTGCCCTGTCCGCCCTGGAAATGGTCAGCTTGCTGGCACAGTTGGAGGCCAAGTGATTAGCGACGACAGCGATCAGTTCAACCCCCAGGACCCGCGCGCAGCAGACGCCGGCAAGCCCTCGAAAAGCGAAAAGCGTCGTTCGGCTCGTCAGCTCGCCACCCAGGCGCTGTACCAGCGTCATATGGCCGGCACTTCGCTTAACGAGATTGAAGCGCAATTTCGCGTCGATAACGACTTCACGTTTGCCGACCAGAGCTACTTCCACGACATCCTGCACGGCGTTCCGGCCAACCTGGACGAGATCGATGCTGCGTTGTCGCCGTGCCTGGACCTGACCCTCGAAGAGCTGGATCCGGTTGAACTGGCCGTACTGCGCCTGTCCACCTGGGAACTGCTCAAGCGCGTCGACGTACCGTACCGCGTAGTGATCAACGAAGGGATCGAACTGGCGAAAGTCTACGGTTCCACCGACGGTCACAAGTTCGTCAACGGCGTGCTCGACAAGCTGGCCCCGCGCCTGCGTGAAGCCGAAGTGAAGGCGTACAAGCGCTAACTGGCGCTTGCTGACGCAATGGGCGAGTTTGAGCTGATCCGCAACTACTTCGCCGCCGCGCCCTGTGCGCAAGGCGGCGAAGGCATTGCACTGGGGATTGGCGACGACTGCGCCTTGCTGGCGGTTCCTCCCGGGGAACAGCTGGCGATTTCCACTGATACTTTGGTGGCCGGCGTGCATTTTGCCGACCCCTGCGATCCGTTTCTGCTCGGCCAGCGCTCGCTGGCCGTGGCAGTCAGTGACCTGGCAGCCATGGGCGCCAACCCCCTCGCGTTTACCCTTGCCCTGACCACCCCGACGGTTGATGCCCATTGGCTGCAACGCTATGCCCAGGGTTTGAACGCCATGGCCCAGAGTTGCGGTGTGGTTCTGGTGGGTGGCGACACTACCCGTGGGCCGCTGAGCCTGACCCTCACCGTGTTTGGCCGGGTGCCGGCGGGCCAGGCCTTGACCCGCAGCGGTGCGCGGCCCGGCGACTTGCTGTGTGTCGGCGGTGAGCTGGGCAATGCGGCAGGCGCATTGCCGCTGGTACTGGGGCAGCGCACGGCAGAGGCCGCTGTCGCCGAGCCGTTGCTGGCCCATTACTGGTCGCCGCAACCCCAGTTGGCGCTGGGCCTGGCGTTGCGGGGCAAGGCGACGTCTGCCATGGATATTTCCGACGGCCTTCTGGCTGATTGCGGGCATATCGCCAAGGCGTCGGCTGTCAGTTTGTTGATCGAGCAGCAAAAGCTGCCGTTGTCGGCGGCCTTGCTCGCCTTTGTCGGCGACGCGGATGCGCGGGTAGCCGCGTTGAGCGGCGGGGACGACTACGTACTGGCGTTCACCTTGCCACCTGCCGAACTGGCACCGTTGTTGGCTGCCGGTGCGCCGGTCCATGTGATTGGCCGGGTCGAGCCGGGGCAGGGCGTTACCCTGCTGGACGCGGCTGGCCAGGACATCACCCCCGCCATCCGTGGCTATCAACATTTCTGAAAGGCATAGAACCAGGCTGAAGGCCAATCGAACCTATTGATCTTTATCAGCGACAATTCAGCTTAAGCGTCTGTAGGAACCTGCTGTTACAATCTATCCCCTGTGAAATCAGAAATCAGGAGCACACGGTGCCCGTCGTTTTCGTTGCCGCTTCCAAGCTGCCAACCCCTTTTGCCACGTTCACCATGAATGGTTTTCTTGAAGAAACCACCGGGCGCGAACACGTTGTTCTGAGCCTCGGTGACGTGGCGGACGGCGCTCCGGTGCTCGGTCGCGTGCACTCCGAGTGCCTGACCGGCGATGCCCTGTTCAGCCAGCGCTGTGACTGCGGTTCGCAACTGGAAGCCGCCATGCAGGCCATCGCCCGCGAAGGCCGTGGCGTGTTGCTGTACTTGCGTCAGGAAGGCCGTGGCATTGGCCTGCTGAACAAGATCCGCGCCTATGAGCTGCAGGATGGCGGGGCCGACACCGTAGAAGCCAACGAGCGCCTGGGTTTTGCTGCTGACCAGCGTGACTACGGGATCTGCCTGCCGATGCTCCAGCACCTGGGCGTCAAATCCCTGCGCCTGATGACCAACAACCCACGCAAGGTCAAAGCCTTGACCGACATGGGCATCACCGTCGCCGAGCGCGTGCCGCTGCACACCGGCCACAACCCGCATAACAAGCTGTACCTGGCCACCAAGGCCAGCAAGCTCGACCACATGATGGGCAACGAGCACCAGGGCGAGGTCGACCGGGCGTGACGCGCGGCCAGGTCAAGCGGCGACTGTCGTTTAACTGGTGGCAATACCTGGCGTTGGCGCTGGTGCCGTTGTTTGTGATCAACCTGGTGTTTGGCAAGGCCGAGCCCTTGCTGCCGGTGCTGGCGATGCCGTTTTTCATCGCCGGCGTGGCCTCGATGTTTGTCAGCCTGCGTTACTTCCATGGCTATAAACACGCGCTGATCGCCACCGGCAAAGCCCTCGATACCCCTGAAGAACCGGCTGCCTGGATCACCCTCGCGGCCCGTCGCCGTGTGGCCTTGCTGGTGGCCTCACTGCCGGCCTGGATCGGCGCACTGGCGGTGTTTGTCGGGTTGGAAGCGGTGCCGCTGTTTCTGCTGGCGCTGTCGACCCTGGTGCTGTTCTACCTCTATCGCATTCCGCGTCAGTTGGGTTGATGCGCGCCTGGCTGGCGGTGTTGCTGCTGGTCGTCACGGCCCAGGCTGCGGCGGTCGAGCGGGTTGTCAGCCTGGCGCCTTCCTTGTCTGAAATCGTCGTTGAGCTGGGCGCTGCTGATTTGCTGGTAGGCGTGCTGGATGGCGGCGAGCGTCCACAGGCCTTGGCGAATGTGCCTTCGGTGGGAAGCTACGGGCAGTTGGACATGGAACGGCTGCTCAGCCTCAAGCCGGACTTGATCCTGCTCTGGCCCGGCAGCGTCGGCCCGGCCCAGCGTGAGCAGCTCCAACGCCTGAACATCCCGGTGTTTGTCGCCGAACCCCACAGCCTCGAACAACTCACCTCGCAAGTTGAAACCATCGGCCGGCAACTGGGGCGGGCTGATGCCGGTCGGCAATTGGCCGCGCAGCTGCGTCAGCGCCTGGCCGAGTTGCGCTTGCGCTATCACCGGGCCGAGCCGTTGCGGGTGTTTTATCAGGTGTGGAACCAGCCGCTGTACACCGTGGGCGGCGGGCAGATCATCAGCGACGCGCTGAGTGTGTGCGGCGCGCGTAATGTGTTCGATGATCTGAAATTACCGGCACCGCAGGTCAGCATTGAGTCGGTGCTGCAGCGCGATCCCGAGGTGATTCTGGCGGGTGATCAATCGCAACTGGATGCGTGGAAGGCCTGGCCCCAAGTGGCGGCAGTGGCGAACGGGCATTTGCTGGTGGTGCCCGACAAGGGCCTGGAACGGCCCAGCGGGCAGATGCTGGAAGCGGTGGCGCGGTTGTGTCAGGTGATTGCACCGGGGCTGTGAGACCGCTATCGCAGGCAAGCCAGCTCCCACATTTGACCGAGTCGTCTGGATAAACACGGTCCCCTGTGGGAGCCGGGCTTGCCCGCGATGAGGCCGGAGCAGACGACTTAGAGTTCTGGTGTCCAGGTCATTCCGAACATCAGCGCCCGGCCTTCTTCCCGATAGCCATATTGCTGGCCTTGATACTGATACAGCGCCCGGCTGTATTCTTTGTTCAGCAGGTTATCGAGCTTCATTTCCAGTGTGACCTCACGATTCACCGCCCAACTGCCCCGTAGTCCGAGTAAACCGTACCCGTCCAGGCGTTGCTGGTTCGCCGCATCGTCGTAGCTGCTGCTCACCGCTTGCCAACTGGCGCCGACGCCGAACTGATCGAATTGGCGGTCCAGGTCCAGGCTCAGGGTGCGCTTGGCTCGACGGGCCAGTGTGCGCCCGGTGTCGCGGTCCCGTGGGTCGATCAGTGCGATACCGAGGCTGCTTTGCCAGCCGAACAGCTCTTGCTTGAGCGCCGCTTCAAAGCCGTTGATGCGCGCGGAGCTGACGTTTTGCGGGCCATTGCTGGCGAACACGATCGCATCCTGAATATCGGTGCGGTACAGCGAGGCTTCCAGTCGGCTGGTGTCGCTCAGTTGGCTGCGCCACTGCACTTCGTAGCTTTTCGAGGTTTCGGGCTTGAGGTTCGGGTTGCTGTTTTTGAAGCCGAATTCGTCCGGGTAGTAGAGGTCGTTGAACGTCGGTGCGCGGAAGCCTTCGCTGTAGCTCAGCAACAGGTCATTGTCCGGGTTCAGCGGCAGGGTGAAGGTGCCGCTCCAGCTGTTGTGGCCGCCGAACTGTTGGTTCTGGTCGCGGCGCAGGCCCAGTTCTGTGGAGAAAGATTGCGCCTGGAAACGGTGCTGGATAAACGCGGCCCTATTCCAGCGACTGTCTTCGGCGAACGCGGTGCTGCTGTTGACCCGGTCCTCGTACCAGTCGCCGCCCAGGATCAGGCTGTTCTGCTCGTTGAGAGTGAGGTCGTTTTGCCAGTTCAGCGAGTTGCGGTAGGTGTTGAACACGCTGCGCTCGGTGCTGAGCTTGTCCCGGGTTTCTTCGCGGTTCTCGCTGTGGCCTGCTTCCAGCCGGGACTTCCACGCGTCATTGATGCGCGCGTCGACATAGCTGCTGACGCTGCTTACGGTGAAGTTGGAATAGGGCTTTTGCTGGAAGCTTTGGAAGGTGGTCGTATCGAAGCGACCGAACGGATTGTCGAATTCGCTTTTGCCACGATTATCCAGCACGTTTACACCCGCTTCGAGGTCATCGTTGAAGGCATGGCTCAGGCTGAAACTGGTGGACTGGTTGCGATAGGCGTCATGGTCGCGGTCGCTGGGGTACGAGGCATACGTGCGATTGATCCCGGCGGTGTCATCCAGGCTGGCGCCGAGGTTGAAGCGGGTTTTCTCGTCACCGCCGGACAGGCCCAGGCTGCGCTCCCACGTCTGGTTGCTGCCAAAACCCACATGCAGGCGGGGTTGCAGGCCGGACTCGTTGCTGCGCCGGGTAAAGATCTGGATCACCCCGCCAATCGCATCGCTGCCGTAGATCACCGAGCGCGAACCGCGCAGCACTTCCACCCGTTCGATCTGTTGGATGTTCAGGTGCTGCAGGTTGCTGTCGCCGGAGGTCGAGTTGCCAATGCGCTGGCCATCGACCAACACCAGGCTTTGGGCCGATTTGGTGCCTCGAATGTAAATGCTTGCCAGGCTGCCACGGCCACCGGCTTGTGAAACCTGTACGCCGGGCACGCGGCTCAACAGGTCGGTCACGCTGGTGGGTTGCAGGCGGTCGATGTCGTCGCGGGTAAAGATGGTGTTGGCGGCGCTGCTGTCGTTGCGCGCCTGGACCTGGCGGTTGGCACTGATCACCACATCGGGCAGCTTCAGGGCTTGGTCGCGTTCGAAGCTGTCGGCGAGCAGGTCGGTGGCTGGCAATAACAGAAGGGGCAGGGCAAGGCGAAGGCGGTTCATGGGCTGTCCGTAGCATTTGAAGTGGGCATAAAACAAATGTGGGAGCGGGCTTGCTCGCGAAGGCGCAGTGTCAGTCAATACATCTGTTGACTGACCCACCGCTTTCGCGAGCAAGTCCGCTCCCACATTTTTAATCGCGTTTCTACAGGCCCAGCAGGGCCATGCGCTGACGAACCGAAGCTTCAATCCCCGCTTCATCCAGCCCGCACTCGGCCAGCATCTGCGCCGGTTTGGCATGCTCGACATACACGTCCGGCAAGCCCAGATGCAGCACCGACTTGAGGATGTTCTCCCGCGCCAGGAACTCACTGACTGCCGCACCGGCGCCGCCCATGATGGCGTTTTCTTCAAGGGTCACCAGCAGCGCATGGCTGCCGGCGATCTCGCGCACCAGGGCTTCGTCCAGTGGTTTGACGAAGCGCATGTCCACCACCGTGGCGTCGATCTTCTCGGCCACTTTCAAGGCTTCAGCCAATTGCACGCCGAACACCAGCAAGGCAACGTTGCTGCCCTGGCGACGGACGATGCCCTTGCCGATCTCGATAGGCTCAAGGTCCTTTTCGATCACGGCATTCGGGCCGTTGCCGCGCGGGTAACGCACAGCCGCCGGGCCGTTGTACAGGTGGCCGGTGCTGAGCATCTTGCGCAGTTCGTTCTCGTCGCTCGGGGTCATCACCAGCATGCCGGGGATGCAGCGCAGGTACGACAGGTCGAAGCTGCCGGCGTGGGTCGGGCCGTCTTCGCCCACCAAACCGGCACGGTCGATGGCGAACAAGACGTCGAGGTTCTGCACCGCGACGTCATGAATCAACTGGTCATAACCACGTTGCAGGAACGTGGAGTAGATCGCGACTACCGGCTTGGCGCCTTCACAGGCCATGCCGGCGGCGAAGGTCACCGCGTGTTGCTCGGCGATGGCCACGTCGAAATAGCGCAGCGGGAAACGCTCGCTGAATTCCACCAGGTCGGAACCTTCCTTCATCGCCGGGGTGATGCCCACCAGGCGTGGATCGGCGGCGGCCATATCGCACAACCATTCGCCAAACACACCAGAGTACTTCGGCCCGCTGGCTTTCTTGGGCGCAGCAGCCGGGGCGTTCAGCGGTTCAAGCTTGGTGATCGCGTGGTAACCAATCGGGTCGACTTCCGCCGGGGCGAAGCCTTTGCCTTTTTTGGTGACGATGTGCAGGAACTGCGGGCCTTTAAGGTCACGCATGTTGCGCAGGGTGGCGATCAGGGTTGGCAGGTCGTGGCCGTCGATCGGGCCGATGTAGTTCCAGCCCAGCTCTTCGAACAGGGTGCCGGGAACCAGCATGCCCTTGGCATATTCTTCGGTACGACGGGCAATTTCCCACGCGCCGGGCAGACGCGAGAGCACCTTCTTGCTGCCTTCACGCATGCTGGCGTAAGTGCGGCTGGAGAGGATTTTTGCCAGGTAATTCGACAGGCCACCGACATTGCGCGAGATCGACATGTCGTTGTCGTTGAGGATTACCAGCATGTTGGCGTTCACTTCCGGCGCGTGGTTCAGCGCCTCGAAGGCCATGCCGGCGGTCAACGCGCCATCACCGATCACCGCAATCGCCTTGCGATCGCTGTTCTGCAGGCGGGCGGCAATGGCCATGCCCAGCGCTGCACTGATGGAGGTGCTGGAGTGGCCGACGCCAAAGGTGTCGTACTCGCTCTCGGAGCGACGCGGGAAGGCGGCGATGCCGTCCTTCTGGCGCAGGCTGGCCATGCGCTCGCGGCGTCCGGTGAGGATCTTGTGCGGATAGGCCTGATGACCCACGTCCCACACCAGCCGGTCATCCGGGGTGTCGAACACGTAGTGCAATGCGATGGTCAGCTCGATGACGCCCAGGCCAGCACCGAAATGCCCACCGGTCTGGCCGACCGTGTAGAGCAATTCCAGGCGCAACTCATCGGCCAGGGTTTCCAGCTCGGCTTCACCCAGGCGGCGCAGGCCGGCTGGCGTGTTGGCACGGTCCAGCAGGGGCGTGGCCGGGCGCTTGCGGGGAATCTCTTGAAACGTCGTGGGCATCAGGCGAATCGTTATAGGTATAGAAGAGGCGGCAGTTTACCTCAAGCATCGCAAACTGCCCACGCAGAGCGCCGAACTTGGCTGATATGCGGTGGAAAAGGCCGCTGCTGTCAGTGGCGGCGTTCGACGATATACCGCGCCAGGTCACGCAGTGGCTCGGCAGCCGCGTCGAAAGGTCGCAGGGCATCCAGGGCCTGATCCCGCAGCTCCAGGGCGTAAGCCTTGGCGGCTTCCAGGCCGAGCAGTGAAGGATAAGTCGGCTTGTCCCGTGCGATATCGGCACCCTGGCGTTTGCCGAGGGTTGCGGTATCACTTTCAACGTCGAGAATATCGTCCTGCACCTGGAACGCCAGGCCGATGGCCCGCGCGTAGGTTTGCAGCGCCGCCAGTTGCGCGGCTTCGGCACGGCCACTGGCCAGGGCGCCGAGGTGCACGGCGGCTTCGATCAGCGCGCCGGTCTTGTGGCGGTGCATGTATTCCAGGGCTTTTTGATCAAGCTTCAAACCGACCGAGCCCAAGTCAATCGCCTGGCCGCCGACCATGCCGGCAGGCCCTGCGGCCAGCGCCAGCGCAGTAACCATGCGCAAGCGAATCTCGGCGTTGACGCTGCTCAGGCGCGGGTCCAGCAGGGCGCTGAACGCCAGGCTTTGTAGACCGTCACCGGCGAGAATCGCACAGGCTTCATCAAAGGCTTTATGGGTAGTGGGCTGGCCGCGACGCAGATCATCGTCGTCCATCGCCGGCAAATCGTCGTGTACCAGGGAATAAGCGTGAATCAACTCCACCGCACAGGCGGCGCCATTGGCTTCTTCCGCCTGAGCGCCGAGTGCTTCGCAGGCCGCATAGGCGAGCAAGGGGCGAACGCGTTTGCCACCGTTCATCACGCTGTAGCGCATAGCCTCATACAGACGGTTCAGCTCGGGGCTGGGCGCAATAAACAGCGGTTCCAGCGCAGCATTGACCCTGGCCTGGCTGCCGGCCTGATAAGCGTCGATCATTCAGGCTGTTCCGCATCGAAAGGTTCTTCGGCCAACTCCCCATCGCGTTCCAGCAACACCTGGACCTTCTGCTCCGCCTGCGCCAGGGCGCTCTGGCAGTCGCGGGTCAGTCCGATGCCTTGCTCGAATGCGGTCAACGAGTCTTCCAGCGACAACTCGCCGTTCTCCATACGCTCGACCAGGGTTTGCAGGTCGGCGAGGGATTGTTCGAAATCGAGTGCAACTTTTTTGCGGGCCATGGCGGCTATTCCGGTAGACGGTAAACCGGCGCGACACTAGCAGACATGGGGGATTGGGGCAAATGAGTGGGGGGATTTGCCTTGAAAATCAATCGCCTTGAGTGTTGATTTGATAGCGGGTGCTGCGGCCGCCGCCGGGTAGCCGAACCAGGCAGTTTTTTTCCAGAAGATCGGCCAGATGTCGGGTCGCCGTGGCCTTGGACACTTTGGCCACTGCCTGATACTGGGCGGCGCTGATCCCGTGCTCAAAGCCCTTTTCGCCACCGTCGAGCAGGCGATTCAAGACTTTGGTCTGTTCGGCGCTGAGTGCGTGATCCCGATGCTGTTGCCAGAAGCGAGTTTTGCCCAGCACCCGGTCAATCCGCATCATCGCTTGTTGCAGGCTACGAAGCAGTGTTTGCAGGAACCACTCAAGCCAATCGGTGACATCCAGCGTGGCCTTTTGACTGGTTTCCAGTGCGCGGTAATAGCCCGCCCGGTCTTCAAGGATGCTCGCCGACATGGCATAGAAGCGGATCGCCTGGTTCTCTGCCTGGGCAAGCGCGAGGTCGGTAATAGCCCGCGTCAGACGACCGTTGCCATCATCGAAGGGATGCAGGGTGACGAACCAGTAATGCGCCAGGCCTGCGCGCAGCAATGGGTCAAGGGCCGCATGATGGCGACTGGCTTCAAACCATTCGATGAAATCGTCCAGCGACTGCTCTAGCCCTTGGCGGGGTGGGGCCTCGAAATGCACAGTGGGTCGGTCCAGTCGTCCCGACACAACCTGCATGGGCTCATCCCCCCTTAGCGCGCCTACGTTCAAGCCGTGGGTGGAAAAGCGGGCCTCCTCGGCGGGAAATAACCACCGATGCCAGTTAAATAGACGGGTGAGGGTAAACGGTTGAGCAAACTGTTGCGTGGCGTCCAGCATCAAGTCAGCCAGACCCTCGCTGCGCCGGCTCACGGAGCCGCCTTGCAATTGCTCCAGGCCCAGGCGTCGGGCCAAAGAGGAACGTACGGAACCCACATTCAGTTGCTCACCCTCTATTGCCGAGGAGGTCAGAATGTTTTGCAGCAACGCATCCAGTTCATTCTCTGAGCTCTGTGCCTGGCTGACCGAACCGAGCATGCCCAGCAACTTTCCTTGCGCCTGCGTGCACTCTCGCAACAACGCTGCGAGGCGCTCTGGTTGCCAGTGAAAGTGCGGCCAGTCGGGTTGTTGCCAGATCCAGTTCGGGTGATCCATAGAGGCATGCTCTGTGCGTGAGCCGAATAGGGGGCTTATTCGGCTCATTTGGTGAGCCGATTGTGCAAGCTATTCGGCTCATCGTCCAGTCAGCTGCGCACGATCAAGATGCGACGGGTGAGGGCAAATCTTGGTCACCGTTGATGTGACGCACGCGGTCGCGCCGGGCGTGGTCGATGATTAGGTT
This sequence comes from Pseudomonas sp. 32A, assembly GCF_052682255.1. Classification (NCBI taxonomy): domain Bacteria; kingdom Pseudomonadati; phylum Pseudomonadota; class Gammaproteobacteria; order Pseudomonadales; family Pseudomonadaceae; genus Pseudomonas; species Pseudomonas sp. 32A. The sequence goes on from NZ_JBQYLY010000001.1 coordinate 3,663,012, forward strand.
ATTGGCGATGCGATAGAGAAAAGCGCGAACGTCGCCGATCTTCGCGACTTCGCTGTTGATCTGGTGGATGAAGGCGTCATGCACAGTCGTTGGCGATTTCGCGGCAGTTTTACCCTGCGGGTGAAGTACGCCATGAGTTCACTGCGGTGACGGCGGTGGAGCGCGCCGAGGTTGCGGCTGCGAGGGGAGTCGGGCATGGCAGGGCGGCATTTGTGGGGGAATGGTTGAGGTGGGGAATGGTAGAGCGATGAGATTTTCCGCAAAAAAGGATGAGTAGCCTGAGCAGATGGTTGTGAAAGGAGCATGCTTACTATTGGTCGCTGTGCAGAGCGTTGGTAATTGGGTGTGGGGGGCTCAGAAAAAGAAGAATATGCCTGTATTATTTTTCAGCGCTGTATTGGTGAGTTTTATTAGTTTTTTTAATAGGTCAGGGTTCTCGGGGATTGCCGCGATCATTAGGATTTCGAGCATATTCGTCAGTTCGGTAACACTCTGTATACTTTCATCTTCATAGTCGTCTATTAGTTTTCCGAGTTTTGAGTTTATGTTTTCAATGATTCCTGATTTAGTTAGTTGTTGGTATTCGTCTTCGCTCAGGTCCAGTTGTTCTAGTTTGTTCTTAGGGCAAGCGTCCAAGTCTAGAAGTTTCAAGGCTTCCTGGGTCAAAGGTACAGTTATCAGCTTCATTCAAGCGGTTCCTTTTTGAAGTGAGTGACTTCGTTATATTCGCTTTGTGTTCTACCCATCTGTTTGCCGGACTGCAAGATTTTATTGTTTGGTACCGTACCGTTCAAACTTAAATATCTCCTGGTTCCGGGCAGCGATGGATCGTAGACTCTAAAGTAGCCACCATTTAAGTCCTCAATAACTTCTATGCCTGTTTGTGGGTTCTTATAGATTTTCTTGCCTTTGTCAGTAGTCGTCACTATTGGGTTGTGTCCGCCAAATTTTACGATGCTCTCATCTAGGTTCGCCGTCGGCCAGTTAGCCGAGTACTTAGCCGCCCGAGCCGCACCACCCGTCGTTGGTAGTTCAGCTTCACTTGTTTCAACACGTGCTGCTTTGTACGGATCTTCGACCTCGGGGGTTGGCTTACATCCATCCCCACCCGGACAGTTATTCAACCCTAACGGATCCACCCACCCGGTCGGGTTGGGCACGTACTGGTATCCGTTCAGCCCACCCGCCAGCTTCACGGGATCGGGCGTCAGATAGCGGCCAATGTCCGGATTGTAGTAGCGATGACGGTTGTAGTGCAGCCCGCTTTCCGGGTCGAAGTATTGGCCTTGGAAGCGCAGCGGGTTGGTGAGGGTGTTGACGTCCAGCTTCGCGATTTGGCCGTAGGCGCGGTAATGGGCGGACCAAACGATTTCGCCGTCGGGCGCGGTGAGTTCCTGCGGGGTGCCGAGGTGGTCGAGTTGGTAGTGGAAGGGTTTTACGTCTTCCGGGCCATAGCCTTTGAGCAGCGCTAGCGGGCGGAAGCTGTTGGGCTCGTAGATATAGCTTTGGTGGTAAGCGGCGCAGTGTTCGGCGATTAGGGAGTCGCCTTGCCAGAAAAACTCGGTGGTCTGGCCGTTGAGGATTTTGGCGATACGCCGTCCAAACGGATCGTAGCGATATGCGGCCTCGGTACCGTCCGGCTGGGTGACGCTGATCAGGCGGTGCTGGCAGTCGTAGCGGTATTCGGTGATCAACTGCTGCGCCCGGCCTCGACGTTCGCGCAGGAGGTTGCCGAAGGCGTCGTAGTCGTAATGACGGTCGCCTTGCATCAACAGGCGGTTGCCTTTGACGATGCTGGGGCCGACGCGGTCTTGCATCAGCAGGTTGCCCGCCGGGTCGTGGACGAAGCGTTCCTGCAGGTCGTGCGAATGGTTGGCGCGGGTCAGGCGGTCGAGTGGGTCGTAGTGGTAGTCGTGCTGGCCTTTACGGGTGTCGAGGATGCGGGTGAGGTTGCCGCGTTTGTCGTAGTCGTATTGGCGGCGCTGGTGGCGTTGTTCCTGTTGGGTGATGGCGTGGGCGTGCAGGCGGCCCTGGTCGTCGTAGTGGTAGTGGCTGAGAAGTTGGCCTTGCTGGCGCTGATGTTCACGGCCGGATTTGAACAAGTGCGAGGTCAGCGTTTTGCCATTCAGCTCGATGGAGGCAAGGTCGCCGCCTTTGTCGTGGTGGAAGGCCAGGCGGTTGTTGTCGGGCAGGCGCAGGTAGTTGAGTTGGCCGCATTCGTCGTAGCCATAGCGCAAGGTGCCCCAGCCCTGGTGCTCGGCAGTGAGGCGGTTTTGCAGGTCGTATTCGTAGTGGAGCGGCCAGTGGCCGTCGTCGACGCTGAGGAGATTGCCGAGGCGGTCGTAGGTGTAATCGACAATGCTGCGGTCGGGCAGGGTTTTTCTTACGAGGCGCCCGGCCGCATCGCGCGCATAACCGGTAACCAGCTGACTGCCGTCATCGCCGTATTCGGTCTTTTCCAGCAGGTGCCCGGCGAGATCGTAGACGTAGGCGGTGCGGCGGCCATCAAACCCGGTTTCCTGCTGTATCAGGCCGTTGGCGTGGTACTCAAGCCGGTAGGTTTCCCCAACCTCATTTTCGATCTCGGTCAGTAACAACCGAACATTGTCGTAGCGGTATTTGAGTTGCGTGCCGTCCGGATTAATCCGACGGCTGATCAGGTGCAGGCCGTCGGCATACTCATAGCGCGTAACCCGACCCAGCTCGTCGCGTTCGGCAGTGATTTTTCCGTACGGGTTGTAGCTGAATTCGCGAGTGGCGCCGTCGGGCTGAATCACTTTCAGCAAGCGCCCCACGGCGTCCCACTGATACTGGGTCAGCGCGCCATACTCATCCTCGCAAGCAACCTGCCGCCCCAGGTCGTCGTAGCGATAGTGCCTTACGCCACCATTCGCCAGCTTCTCCTCAATGAGCTGACCACGTTCGTCCCAGATCAACCGCTGGCTGCTGTTATCCGGATACCAGACGCCGCTGAGCTTTCCGTGTTGGGTGTAGGTGTATTCGGTGTAATTGCCGTCCGGATCAGTCTTACGGGTGATATCGCCTTGATCGTTACGCTGGTATTTCCACACCGCGTCACCACGGCGCACAACCCGTACGAACCCGTTGTCATGCTCGTAGGACGTGGGCGCATCGTCACCGGGAAACAGCGCAATCAACCGACCGGCTTCGTCGTACTGATAGGCCGTCACCGCCCCCAGCGGGTCCTGCTCGACCGTCAGCCGGCCTTTTTCATCGTAGGATTTGAAGTGCTGCGCGCCGTCCGGATCGATCCGCTGCACCAGCCGAGCGCGCTGGTCGTGGACGTAGACTTCCTGGCTGCCATCGGCGTTGTGTACGGTGACAGTGCCGTTGTCATCCCACACATACCGTGTGTCCATCTGCGAAAAACTGGCCCAGTGGCGGACACACCTTGCAGCCTTGCCAGACCGTTCCCACTCCCAGAAGAAACTCGCCCCACCGGCCAGTTCCCGCTCCAGGATCACCTGTTGATCGTCGTAGCGATAACGTTCGCTTTCGCCGACAGCGTTGGTCGCCTCAACCAACCGCCACGCATCGTCGTACGAGTAGGCAACAACGTTCTGCTCGGTAACCCAGCCGATTTCCCGCTGCACCTGATAGTCGACCGCAACGATGTGTCCACGGTCATATCGCAGCAGCAATCCCTGGCCAACGTGGTTATCGATCCGCTGAATCCGCCCGGAATAGTCGCGGGCAATACGCAGCCGGTTGTCATACGCATCGCTGATCGACGTCAGCACACCGTCGCGGAAGTGGTAGAAAAGGGAGGCTTGAGCCAGCACCAACTCATCGGGCAAAGCACCCAGATAAATCGCCGCTTCCGCCAGGCTATTGGTGATGGCCGGCCGCGCAGCAGAAGGCAGGGGAAAGGTAGTGCTGCGGTTCTCGTGATCGGTCCACACCACCGATTCACCGCTCACCACCAACCGCTGAGCCAGCGCATGACTCCAGCCAAACCCCAACCCGCAATCCACTTCCACCGCACTGCTGCGATACAACCGCGTCCAGGCAAACGGCAGTACACCCTCCAACGAGCCGTCTGTGAGGGTCAGCAGCTCCTCACCGGTAACCATCGATACCGGGCAGCCATTGGTTGCGGTCTTATCTGCGGGCGCCGCCGCGTCACCGCCGGGGTTCTTCGCAGGGGAGGGAACATCATCGACATGCGCTTTCTCGCGAACCACAGTGTTTTGACGCGGCCCCCAGCGCATCTGCACGCCACCTTTTTTCAACCCCTCCACAGCGCCCCGAACCGCCACGGCCTTATAGCGATTCACTGCCCCCATAAAGCTCTGAAGAACGTCGAAAATACCCTTCACAAACTCAATGGCAGCCTCGACAATCCGGGCGCCATACCTCAGCGCACGCGAACTCAGATAAGCGATGCCCGCCGCCGGCAAAACAACCGTCAGCAACGCCGCCACCAACAAGTCGATCAGCAACGACACCACAAACCCGGCCACCGCCTCGGCGGTACTCCCGGCCACCTCACTGGGCGGCAACGCCGACAGCCAAATCATCGCCGTGCGCAACATCAGGTACAGCGCCGCCTCATCACTGGCCAGCAGCATCGCCTGTTCCATAACTTTTGGCGCAGTGCGAGCCAGCTCCATCAATTCGCTGGCTTTCGCCCCGAGGCTTTCAAACAGCTTGCCGGGGTCCTTGAAGATCTCCTGCACCTGCTTGATGGCGTCCCACACCCCGGTGATCGCCGCCCAACTTCCCGCCAGCACGCCATTGCCAATCGCGCTTGAAGTGGACCTTTCCCAATGCGGCCGGAAACCACCCCATTGCATGCGCAGCCAGCTTTCCAGGTCTGCGGTCAAACCGTCGTAAGACGAAAACAGCGCCTCGACCTGCTCGTCCGACACGCCACCTTGCACTCGCACCTGGTAACGCTTGCCGGCCACACAGGGGTGAGAACCTTTCCCCTGTTCATCGAGAATGATGACGGTAGAACTGCCGTCATCCAGCCCAATCACCTCAACCGGGATGCCTCCCAGCGGCACGTCGTACACCGACTCGAACTTGCTCTCGATCTCCAGTACGCCACTTTCCTCACAACGCGCCACCGTCGAGAAGTTGTCATCGGTCATGCTCACCGACGTGCTCGAATCCCCCACCCGAATGATTCGGTCCATTCCCAGCAACGACGGCAAATCTGCCGCATGGCTGACCTTATCCAGCGCTTGCGAATACCAGGCGCCCACCTGCTGGCGATACACCGCCAGGCTCTGATGAAAGCCATCCAGTTCGTGTTCGATATGGGCAATGTGGGACGAAGAAGCAGTCATCCATGACGTCTCTGCAAAGGGGAGGCGTCGGAGTCTGCAACAGCAAAATGGGGCCTGGACGAGTGGTCCGGAAAATCAGATTGGGCTTACGAGGAGGGCGATTTTTTCCGTACCGAGCGGCTGCCCGGCACTACGTAAAACAGCGATTCAGCTCATTGACTGCAGCGAGGTTTTCAGTGGTGCGCTGCATTGACCCTGAGCGTCCTTGAGGTTGGCTTCAAATTCGACCAATCCCCTGTGCATCTTCTGCAGCGCTTCGATTTGCCTCACCAGTTCTTGCTTTTTGTTGGTGATTGCCATGTCCGCCAGCTCCCAAGGCAATCCATCACCAGGATGCCCACCCAGAATCACCTGCAACTCCTTGAGCTTGAAACCCAACTGCTGGGCGCACTTGATAAAACTCAGCAGTTCGACGCTCTGCGGGGAATAAATGCGATAACGACCTTCCCGTTGTGGCGCTGGCAACAGGCCAATGGCCTCATAGTGACGAATCGCTTTGATGGTTGTGCCCGATAGTTGCGCGGCTTTGCCGATGTACATGAAAAGTCCTTTTCCCAAAGAGTGCGCCGGCCTGTTTCAGCCACTGTTCCCGCTGTGCTGGCGTAGAGCCCAACACCGGCCCGAATAGCAACGTCTTGATCGGCTGAATGCCACAAAACGCCAGTGTTGTCTTGCGCATCTGGTGCAGCGCGGGCATGCGGTAAAACCACCTGTAATACCACGCTGGCGTGTCCAGGGTCACCAGCAAATGCGCAGTTCGGCCCTTCAGGAGTTTGTCGGGGAAGGCTTTGCCTTTGCGGTATTTGAAGGCGAAACCAGACAGGAGAATTCGGTCGATAAAGCCCTTCATCAAAGCCGGGATGCCACCCCACCAGATGGGGAAGACAAACGTCAGGTGATTGGCCCAGAGGATGTCGGATTGGGCGTTGAGCAGGTCGGGTTCCAGGGGTTGGGTTTGGTTGTAGCCGTTGTGCAGGATGGGATCGAAAGTCAGATCGCCCAGGCGCAGGACGCGTACTTCGTGGCCGGCTGTTTTGGCGCTGGTGATGTAGGTGTCAGTGAGGGCAGAGCAGAAGCTGGTGCTGGAAGGATGGCCGAGGATGACCAGGATGCGTTGGCTCATGGCGGTGGGGTCCTGAAAGTTGGGGGTTCAGGGTGAGGTGTGACCTTAGGGGGAGAGTCAAGAAGAGGCGGTGATTGGGAATGGCCAGGAAGACTGATCCCTTTCATTTGCAGGACGTTTCCTAGAGAATTCCAAGCGCTTGCGCCAGCAAAATCCCGCGACTAGTCTGCGTTCCGTCACTGCATATTCGGTGATCGGGTTTAGTCGCCCGGACAACGCTAGGCGTACAGCGCCATCTCAAAGCCAGGTATTTATCGCCTGCACTTTATGGTGGCTGTGCGCAGGGCACCTTCGGGTGCGCCGGTGCCTAGCGGCCGGTCGACTAACCTGCGTACAGCTGCCACCTTCTGATCGTTTAGTCGCGAGAGGTTAGTGGTTTAACTCACTGCTAGGAGTTCTACCATGGTCAAAGTTACCCCCGATCCACCCGCATTCCATAAATCCTTACTTCGTGACACTGACGCCTCGCGCCGAGTGATTGATCACTACCTCAAAGCGCCGGACGCACAGCCTTCACCCAACCCGTTTACCGTTGATGACGAACTGAGTTTCGAAGATGCTTTGGCTCATGCTGCCGAGCTGTTGCATTGCGCCGTGGCGACCGCCCAGGCGTCGACCGAGCCGCTGAACGGCGCGCAGCGGGCGGTGATGCATTTGGTGGAGATGTCGAAGGTGGTGGTGGATAGGGCGTTGGATTGCTTGCAGCCGAGGTGAGGATCCTAAGCCGACACTGAGGTAACGATGCATTTGGTCAGCAACCTACTGACCAAATGCTAATCATCACGGCTCAGGGGCGCAGATCCCGGCAGACGATTGTCATCGAGTAACGCTCTCCCCTCAGGCGTATGGCTTGAAGTCGTTGTTGTCGCGAGTGAGTAACTGCATCAGCTTGGGATGGATGAAGAGCTTTTCCTTGCCAACCTGAACCTCTTGCAGAACGCCGATGGCGACTAGTTCTTTGAGGTAACGGGAGGCTGCTTGACGCTGGGCAATCTGTTTGTCGACGACGTTGCTGATGCGGCAGTAGGGCTGTTCGAAAATGACGTCTACCAGCTCGCGGGTGTGCACTACGTGTCGCTATATTTTGATTTCTGCGACACGTCTTGATGTCATGTCGTTGGTAACGACAGGTATGCGAAACGTGTTCTTGGGACGGGCTTTTAGCGACGTATCAGGCGAATGTCCTGAGGATGGAAAAGACGGCTTGCGTGCCTTGGAGCGGTTGGCGCGTTCTCAAATAGCTCGATGCCTGGCAGGTGTAGCGCATTTCTTCCAGGCATTAAAAAGCCGGCTTGTGGCCGGCTTCTCGGGGACTGGTTCAGCTTATTTTTGGTAAGCCTCACCAGCCTTCAAATCGTTCACCCGGACTCGCGCCTGAGTGATAAGGGGCATCAGCGGGAACTCCTCCGCATCGCCAGGCAGGGCGGACCGGCTTCACGCCAACCCCCTACCAAATGTGCGGCGGATAATACCCACATTCACTTCAATTTCCCAGCTCCAGATCCGATTTAGAGCCTTCGTAGGCCAATAAATGCTCATCCAGCGGCACCGGCGGGCGGCGGTTATTCAGTGTCGCCCACCAGAACACCCAGCCCAGAATCTCAAAGTTCTGCTCGTGCCGTTGTTCGTAAGTCAGAAACTCGTCCGGATGCTCGGCGCTGTTGTGGCTGCGCATCCGCAGGCCGCCTCCGGGGCGGTTGTAGAGGTATTTGATGCGCAGCATTCCGTCGTGCTCTACCGCGTAGATTTCGCCGTCGATGATCTGTTTGCGGCCACAGTCGATGGCGAGGGTACTTCCGTCCTGGATGATGTCGATCATGCTGTTGCCAACCATGTAGGCACCGAGTGCCCGCTCCGGGTTTACGCCGATGCTTTCAAGGGCGTGCAGGGAGAGGCGGATGCTTTCGGTTGAGGTGAAGGTGGGGTGGAGGGGAATCTCCACGTCGATTTTTACCGGGCCGGAGACCGGGTGGGTGATGTAGTTGCCTGTGCTTTCCCTGGCAATACGGTGGGAGTTGTCTGCATCGGGGCCGTCCAGTTGGTAGTTGGCGGGTGGATGTTTGGGGCCTTCGCCGGTACGCAGCCAACGGCTGGTGACGCACAGCAGTTCTGCGAACTCGTTGAGCCGGCCCATGGGGACGCCGCGTTTGAACCAGTTGTTTACGTGTTGAGGCGTAACATCGCGGTTCTTGGCGAAGTCGGAAGCGGAAAGATGAACTTCCCGTAATAGCGCTCTTAAGCGATCACCTGATGTATTCATAAACGCAGAGTTTACTGGCCGTAAAAAGAGATCAAATAAACCATGCGTTGAGTTGCCGTATGTAGGTGTTTCCTTATTGCGGGAATGTTCTACTGGTTAACTAAGTTAATTAAACAGTTGCTGTAAATGCGTTTATTAAAGTGCTCGAATGTTTATATTTTTCCCACAAAAAAAAGCCCCGATTAATCGGGGCTTTTTTTGAGCGTGTAGCGGTATCAGCCTTTGTAGGCAGCGACCGACTTCATGATCTCGGCGCGGGCGGCGTCTGCGTTGCCCCAACCGTCGATCTTCACCCATTTGCCTTTTTCGAGGTCTTTGTAGTTCTCGAAGAAGTGTTTGATCTGTTCCAGCAGCAGTGGCGGCAGATCGGTGTATTCCTTCACGTCGACATACAGCTGGGACAGCTTGTCGTGTGGCACTGCGATAACTTTGGCATCGCCGCCGCCGTCGTCAGTCATGTTCAGGATGCCGACCGGGCGTGCGCGGATAACCGAGCCTGGGGTAACCGGGTAAGGGGTCACGACCAGCACGTCGAGGGGGTCACCGTCGTCAGCCAGGGTGTTGGGGATGAAACCGTAGTTGGCCGGGTAGAACATCGGGGTGGCCATGAAACGGTCAACGAACAGGCAGTCGCTGTCTTTGTCGATTTCGTATTTGATCGGCGCGTGGTTGGCCGGAATCTCGATGGCGACGTAGATGTCGTTCGGCAGGTCTTTGCCAGCCGGAATCTTGCTGTAGCTCATTGGGCGTTGCCCCCGTAGTTGGCCATGAAACATGGCCGGATTGGCCTAAAAGTGGCGGCGATTATAGGCATATTCTGACGCCGATGCCATGCGTCAGACGTCGTACGGCGCTTGGCGTTCAGTCTGATACCGCACGTCGGCGGCCTGCAGCTGATGCAGGCGCGCCAGGGGATCCTGGCGGTAGAAGTGGCTCAGTTGTTCGTATACCTGTGGATAACTGCTGACCAGCAAATCCGGGGCACTGAAGAAATATTCGCTGGTGACGGCAAAGAACTCGGCCGGGTTTTCCGCGGCGTAGGGGTCGATGGCGGTCTCTGCGTCTGGGTTGCGGTCGAGCTGGCGGTTGAGGTCGTCGAAGGCGCTTTGCATGACGCTGGCCCATTCCTGCACCCGCATGTCGTGGTGCAACGGCGGCAGGCCGTTGGCGTCGCCGTTGAGCATGTCCAGCTTGTGGGCCAGCTCGTGGATCACCAGGTTGTAGCCTTCCCAGTTGCCGCTGGCCAGTACGCCGGGCCAGGCGAGGATCACCGGACCTTGCTGCCAGGCTTCGCCGCTGTGTTCGCCGTCCCACTCGTGTTCCACGCCGCTGGCGTCGCGATGGCGCTGGGGGCTGAGGAAGTCGTCGGGGTACAGCACGATCTCGTGGAAGCCTTGGTACCAGTCGAGGTCGCCGAGGTTCATCAGCGGCAGTTGTGCCTGGGCGGCGAGCAGCAGGCGTTGTTCCTGGTGCAGTTCGACGCCGGGCAGGGCGGTGAGGTGTTTTTCGGCGAGGAACACCACGCAGGCTTCCCGCAGCCACTGGTCTTGCTCGGCGGTGATGCCGTCGAGGAAGGTCAGGTGATGGCGCACCCGTTGCCAGGTTTCATCGGCAATCGGGTGCTTGGCCAGCAGGCGCCGGCGACGCCAGGCGCTCAGGGACCACATCGCAGGTTACTGCGGCTTGGCTTCGGAAGAGCTGCGGCCAAAGCGGCTGCGGAACACGCCGATGATCATCGGTACCAGCGACAGCAGGATGATGAACACCACCAGCAGCGACAGGTTTTTCTTGATGAACGGCACGTTGCCGAAGAAGTAGCCCAGTGTCACCAGGCCGCCGACCCACAGGATGGTGCCGAACACGCTGAAACCGAAGAAGCGCGGGTAAGGCATTTTCGCGATGCCGGCGACGAACGGTGCGAAAGTCCGCAGGATCGGCAGGAAGCGCGCCAGGGTCACGGTTTTGCCGCCGTGCTTGTCGTAAAAGTCGTGGGTTTTTTGCAGGTAGTCGCGGCGGAATATCTTCGAGTTGGGGTTGCTGAACAAGCGTTCCCCCGCCGTTCGTCCGATGACGTAGTTGGTACTGTCACCCAGGATGGCTGCGAGCATCAGCAAACCGCCCAGCAATATAGGGTCCATGCCGCCGCCTGCGGCGATGGCGCCGGCGATAAACAGCAAGGAATCACCCGGCAGGAAGGGCATGACCACCAGGCCGGTTTCGCAAAAGATAACCAGGAACAGAATGGCGTATATCCACACTCCGTAGTTTCTCACCAGCATGTCGAGGTACACGTCGAGATGCAGGATAAGGTCGAGCGGGTTGAAATCCATGGATGGCACCTGTGTGAATGGCCTGGCTCAGCGGGCCTGTGCGGAGGCTTCGGGTAATAAGGGCTACAAGGTTGTGGCGTAATTCTTACGACCCTGAAAGGTCCGCATTATACGGATAGAGTCGTGAAAAGCGTGTTGGTTTTGTAGCGGGGGATGTCGCGACATGGGTCTTATTGTAGGCAGCGAGTCAGTGTGGGAGGGGGCTCCCACACCTGATGCACGAGGTTTGGTTAATAGATGTCAGTCATCGCTGATGGGCAACACGTAGTTCTTGAACTCGGTGTCTTCCCGAAAACCGATGGATTCGTAGGTCTTCTGCGCCACCTGGTTGTCGCTGCTGGTGGACACACGCAGGCGCACGGCGTGAGTTTCCTTGGCCATCTTCTTCGCGGTACGCATCAGGTTGTCGGCCACCAACTGCCGGCGTGCGTCTTCGGCGACGTAGATGTCGTTGAGGATCCACACGCGCTTGAGGGACAACGATGAAAAGCTTGGATACAGCTGGCAGAAACCGAGCAGTTTCTTGTCGTCATCGTCGGCCAGCGCCAGATAGATCACGGACTCCTTGCGGCGCAGGCGTTTTTCCAGAAAGGCACGGCTCGAATCAGGGAAAGGCAGCGCGCCGTAGAACTCGCGGTATTTGACGAAAAGCGGGGTCAACAGGTCCAGGTGTTCCAGGGTCGCTTGAGTTATCCGCATGCCAGGCCTCAACTTCCAAATGGGGTATGACCACACAAGCGGCCGTGTTTCGATGCTGCCTAAAGCGGAGAAAAAGCGCAATCGTGCAAGGATTAGTCCTTCGGCGGGCTGAGCAGGAAATTGTCTTTCATCAGGTCGGGATCATCCGACTCGAGGGTTTGTACCTGGGCTTCATCCTTGAGGTTGACCCCCGACAATTGCCGGCGGCAAGCCTCACGCATCAAGTAAAGCAAGCGGTGAGCGGCCATGCCGTAGCTCAAGCCCTCCAGGCGCACATTGGAGATGCAGTTGCGGTACGCATCGGTCAGGCCCACCTTGGGGTTGTAGGTGAAATACAGGCCCAGGCTGTCCGGCGAACTGAGCCCCGGCCGCTCGCCGATCAGGATCACCACCATCTTCGCCCCCAGCAATTGGCCGACTTCATCCGCCACGGCGACGCGCCCCTGTTCCACCAGAATCACCGGCGACAGCGACCAACCCTCCGCGTGGGTTTGTTCCTCCATACGTGTAAGAAACGGCAACGTATGTTTATGCACCGCCAGGGCCGACAAACCGTCGGCTACCACAACTGCCAAGTCCACGCCGCCCGGGTTGGCTTCGGCATAGTCCCGCAGGGCCTGGGCCGATTCATCACTGAGGCGCCGCCCAAGGTCCGGGCGTTGCAGGTAGCTGTGACGGTCGACGGCGGCACTGTGCAGCAGCAGGCTGTCACGACCACGTTCGGCCAGTTGGCTGCTGAGTCCTACATGGTCAAACGGCAGGTGTACCGCGTCCCGCGCCTGGGCGTGGGCGAACTGGAAATCCAGCTGCGCACCGGTAGGAATGCTGGTGCCGGTGCGGCCCAGGGCAATCCGCGCCGGGGTCAGGCGCCGCAGTTCCAGCCACGGGTTGTCCACGTTGTTTTCCGGGGTGTCGATGTGCACAGGCGGTTCCTTCTTCATCCCAGTTGCGCCAAGGCGTGGCGGAATGCCGGTGGCAGGCTGTTGCCGAAGTGCACCTTGCCGTCGGCTTGCGTGAAGATGCCCATTTTCGCCAGCCACTGTTCAAACTCCGGCGCCGGCTTTAAACCCAATGTTTGCCGGGCGTACAGCGCGTCGTGGAACGAGGTGGTCTGGTAGTTGAGCATGATGTCGTCGGAGCCCGGGATGCCCATGATGAAGTTGATCCCGGCCACGCCCAGCAGGGTGAGCAGGGTGTCCATGTCGTCCTGGTCGGCTTCGGCATGGTTGGTGTAGCAGATGTCGCACCCCATCGGCACGCCCAGCAGCTTGCCGCAGAAGTGGTCTTCGAGGCCGGCGCGGATGATCTGCTTGCCGTTGTACAGGTACTCGGGGCCGATAAAACCGACCACGGTGTTCACCAAAAACGGTTTGAAGTGCCGGGCCACGGCGTAGGCGCGGGTCTCACAGGTTTGCTGGTCGACGCCAAAGTGCGCATTGGCCGACAAGGCGCTGCCCTGGCCGGTCTCGAAATACATCAGGTTTTGCCCGAGGGTACCGCGATTCAGGCTTAGGCCCGCGTCATAGCCTTCCTGCAACACGCTCAGGCTGATGCCGAAACTGGCGTTGGCCGCTTCAGTGCCGGCGATCGACTGGAACACCAGGTCCAGCGGCACGCCACGGTTGATGGCTTCGATGGAGGTGGTGACGTGGGTCAGCACGCAGGCCTGGGTCGGAATCTCGTAGCGCTGGATGATCGCGTCGAGCATTTCCAGCATGGCGCAGATTGAAGCGATGCTGTCGGTGGCCGGGTTGATGCCGATCATTGCGTCGCCGTTGCCGTAGAGCAGGCCGTCGAGAATGCTCGCGGCGATGCCCGCCGGTTCATCGGTGGGGTGGTTGGGTTGCAGGCGGGTGGACAAGCGCCCGCGCAGGCCCATCGTGCCGCGAAACTGTGTGACGACGCGGATCTTCTGCGCCACCAGTACCAGGTCCTGCACGCGCATGATCTTCGACACGGCGGCGGCCATTTCCGGTGTCAGCCCGGGTGCCAGGGCGCGCAGGCTTTGTTCGTCGGCCGCGTCGCTGAGCAGCCAATCCCGCAAGCCCCCGACGGTCAGGTGGCTGACCACGGAAAACGCCTGTTTATCGTGGGTGTCGATAATCAGCCGGGTGACTTCGTCGCTTTCGTACGGGATCAACGCTTCTTCAAGAAAGTGCTTCAACGGAATATTGGCCAGGGCCATTTGCGCCGCGACCCGCTCACCGTCGTTCTGCGCGGCAACGCCGGCGAGGAAATCCCCGGAACGCGCCGGGCTGGCCTTGGCCATCACGTCCTTGAGGCTGTCGAAGCGGTAGGTCAATGCACCGACCGCGTGGGAAAAGCTTGCCATACAGAGTCTCCTTTTCGGCGCGGGCAGAATGTGAGTAAAGCGCCCGCGCCGAGGTTTACGGCGTTTAGTGCAAGGCGGCCTCTGCGGCCTGGATCGCCGCAAACTCTTCTTCCGGCGTGCCTGCTACCAAGTGATGCCGACTGTAGAAAGCAAAGTAAGCAATTAATACTCCATAGATGATCGCGGCGCCAATCACCACGCGCGGATCCACCAGAAAGCCCGCCACGACAGCGATGCAGGCCAGTACCAGGGCGACGCCCGAGGTGAAGATACCGCCCGGTGTGCGGTAAGGGCGGTCCATTTTGGGGCGGCGGATGCGCAAGGTGATGTGCGCGGCCATCATCAGCACGTAGGAAATGGTCGCGCCGAACACGGCCACCAGGATCAGCAAATCACCCTGGCCGGTCAGCGACAGGCCAAACCCGATGATGCCGGGGATCACCAGGGCCAGGACCGGCGCCTTGCTTTTATTGGTCTGCGACAGCTTGCGCGGCAGGTAGCCGGCGCGGGACAGGGCGAAGATCTGCCGGGAGTAGGCGTAGATGATCGAGAAGAAACTCGCGATCAGCCCGGCCAGGCCCACCAGATTGACGAAGTGGCTCATCCAGGTGGAACCGCCATAGGCTTTGGACAAGGCCTCCACCAGCGGATTGCCCGACGCCATCAGCGCATAGGCGCCGGCACCGCCCGGGGCGATCACCAGAATCAGCAGAGCGAAACTGGTCAGTACCACTATGGCGCCGATCAGGCCGCGGGGCAGGTCGCGTTTCGGGTTCTTGGTTTCTTCGGCGGCCAGCGGCACGCCTTCGACCGCCAGGAAGAACCAGATGGCATAGGGAATCGCCGCCCACACGCCGACATACCCGAACGGCAGGAAGCTGCTGGCGCCCTTGGCCTCGGTCACTGGAATATCCAGCAGGTTGGCAACACTGAAGTGCGGCACCATCGCCACCAGGAACACGCCCAGGGCAATCGCGGCGACGGCAGTAATCACAAACATCAGCTTCAGCGCTTCACCCACACCGAAGATGTGGATGCCGATAAAGATGATGTAGAACGCCAGGTAGATCATCCAGCCGCCAATGCCGAACAGCGACTCGCAATAGGCGCCGATAAACACCGCGATGGCGGCGGGGGCGATGGCGTATTCGATGAGGATCGCGGTGCCGGTCAAGAACCCGCCCCAGGGGCCGAATGCGCTGCGGGCAAAGCCGTAGCCGCCGCCGGCGGTAGGAATCATGGAGGACAGTTCGGCCAGGGAGAAACACATGCACAGGTACATGGTGGCCATCAGCAGTGTGGCGAGGAACATGCCGCCCCAGCCACCCTGGGCGAGGCCGAAGTTCCAGCCGGCGTAGTCGCCGGAGATCACGTACGCAACCCCGAGACCGACCAGAAGCACCCAGCCGGCAGCGCCTTTTTTCAGTTCCCGTTGTTGGAAATATTCGTTGCCGACCTTTTCAAAGTCGACGGAAGACCCGGACGCCGGAGCGCCATTCGGTTCGCTGGGCATGATGGAATCCCTTTCTTATTGTTTTATCCCGGCTTACTTAAGTAAGCCGAATGAGTAGCAAGGTCTTGTGAAGATCAAGTGTGGGAGCGGGCTTGCTCGCGAATGCGGTGGGTCAGTTGAAAACTCAGTCACTGATACACCGCATTCGCGAGCAAGCCCGCTCCCACATTTTTATTGCATTTCAAATGTGGGAGCGGGTAGTGAGTTAGAAGAAGCCCAGTGGGTTGATGTCGTAGCTCACCAGCAGGTTTTTGGTCTGCTGATAGTGATCAAGCATCATCTTGTGAGTCTCACGGCCCACACCGGACTTCTTGTAACCACCGAACGCGGCATGCGCCGGGTACAGGTGGTAGCAGTTGGTCCACACACGCCCGGCCTTGATCGCCCGGCCCATGCGGTAGGCGCGGTTGATGTCGCGGGTCCACAGGCCGGCACCCAGGCCGAACTCGGTGTCGTTGGCGATCGCCAGGGCTTCGGCTTCATCCTTGAACGTGGTGATGCTCACCACCGGGCCAAAGATTTCTTCCTGGAACACCCGCATCTTGTTGGTGCCTTTGAGCAGGGTTGGCTGGATGTAATAGCCGGTGGCCAGGTCGCCGGTCAGCTTCTCGACCTTGCCACCGGTCAGCAGCTCGGCGCCTTCGCCCTTGGCGATTTCGAGGTAGGACAAAATCTTGTCGAACTGCTGCTCGGACGCCTGGGCGCCGACCATGGTGTCGGTGTCCAGCGGGTCGCCACGTTTGATCGACTCGACCTTCTTCATCACCACTTTCATGAAGTCGTCGTAGATCGACTCTTCCACCAGTGCGCGGGAAGGGCAGGTGCAGACTTCGCCCTGGTTGAAGAACGCCAGCACCAAACCTTCGGCAGCTTTCTCGATGAATTGCGGTTCGGCTTTCATGATGTCGGCGAAGAATATGTTCGGCGACTTGCCGCCCAGTTCAACGGTGGACGGAATGATGTTCTCGGCGGCCGCATGCATGATGTGCGAGCCAACAGGCGTGGACCCGGTAAAGGCGATCTTGGCGATGCGCTTGCTGGTGGCCAGGGCTTCGCCGGCTTCTTTGCCGTAGCCGTGCACCACGTTGAGTACGCCCGGCGGCAGCAGGTCGCCGATCAGTTCCATCAGTACGTTGATGCCCAGCGGGGTTTGCTCGGCGGGTTTGAGCACCACGCAGTTACCGGCAGCCAGGGCTGGCGCGAGTTTCCAGGCGGCCATCAGCAGCGGGAAGTTCCACGGGATGATCTGGCCGACCACGCCCAGCGGCTCGTGGAAGTGATAGGCGGCGGTGTGTTCGTTGATTTCGGCGCTGCTGCCTTCCTGGGCGCGGATGCAGCCGGCGAAGTAGCGGAAGTGGTCAGCGGCCAGCGGGATGTCGGCGTTCAGGGTTTCACGAACGGCCTTGCCGTTGTCCCAGGTTTCGGTGATGGCCAGCAGTTCGAGGTTCTGTTCGATGCGGTCGGCGATTTTCAGCAGCACCAGCGAGCGGTCCTGGGCCGAGGTTTTGCCCCAGGCGTCAGCGGCGGCGTGGGCGGCGTCCAGGGCCTTGTCGATATCTTTGGCCGTGGAACGCGGGAATTCGGCGATGGGCTTGCCGTTGACCGGCGAGGTATTGGTGAAATAGTTGCCATCGACCGGCGCGACAAATTCACCGCCGATGTAGTTGCCGTACTTGGCCTTGAACGAAACGATAGCGCCTTCAGTACCGGGGTGTGCGTAACGCATGGTGGGTATCTCCTGGCTTTTTTGTGTTTATTGGAGGGCGCACGGTTGTGCTTGTTAAAGCGTAGAGCAAAGGTCGGGCCAGTGCCTCGTAGAGCCTGTAAATCAAGGGTTTAGAGGTTGTTGCAAACCGTTGCTGTGGCAGGCTTGGTACAGCCTGGGTGACAGTTTGTGCCACAAACGGTACAGCCTGTGACCGGTGGGTCTGCCCGGGATTGCAATGGTCGGGAGGCTGGAGGATGCTGGGCACTCGCGCGCGGTAGTTCACGCAGGGAGAATAATAAGAACATGCAAAACGATCATTTCAGTCGCCATGCCCAGCAAGTCCTGACGGTCACCCGTGGGCAGGACCCGTTGCACGGCCCCGGCAGCGATCCCTCCATCGCCCGCTCCTGGCTGCGTTGCCTGGAGGACTATCACCTCGACCCTGCGCTGACCATCGCGCCCACGGTGCTCGAACATGGTCGTCTGTTGGAAAGTCGCGAACGCCTGCAACAAGTGCTGAGCATCGCCGGCAGCGAAATGAACAGCCTGCACCAACAGCTCTCCGGCGCCGGTCACGCAGTGCTGCTGACTGATGCCCGTGGGGTGATCCTCAACTGCGTCACCGCCCCCAGCGAGCGCAAGATTTTCGAACGTGCCGGCCTGTGGTTGGGGGCCGACTGGAGCGAGGCCTGCGAAGGCACCAACGGCATCGGCACCTGCCTGGTGGAGCGCCAGTCCCTGACGATTCATCGTGATGAACACTTTCGTGGCCGACATACCGGCCTGACCTGCTCGGCCAGCCCGGTATTCGACCCCCATGGCGAACTGCTGGCGGTGCTGGATGTGTCCTCGGCCCGGGAGGCGGTGTCGCGCCAGAGCCAGTTCCACACCATGGCGCTGGTCAATCTTTCGGCGAAGATGATCGAGAGCTGCTACTTCCTGCGGCATTTTGAGCACCACTGGCTGCTGCGCTTTCATTTGCAGGCGGAGTCTGTGGGCCTGTTCAGCGAAGGGTTGCTGGCGTTCGATGGCGAAGGGCGCATTTGCGCGGTGAACCAGAGTGCGTTGAACCTGCTCGGGCAGATCCGTGGCGGCCTGTTGGGGCAGCCGGTGGAGGCGTTTTTCGATTGCTCCCTGGACGAGTTGCTCGGGCGTGCCAGCGCGAATGCCAGCGCCAGTTGGCCCCTGCGTACCCGCGATGGCCGTGGGTTGTTCGCGGTGTTGCGCGGCCAGCCCCGCAGCGTACCGGTGCCAGCTCCACAGCCCTTGCCCGAACGACCACGGTTGCCGGGCATTTGCCTGGGTGATGCGGCGCTGCAAAACGATTTCCGTAAGGCGTTGCGTGTGTTTGAGCGCGACGTGCCGTTGCTGATCAATGGCGAAACCGGCTCCGGTAAGGAGGCGTTTGCCAAGGCGGTGCACCATGCCAGCCTCCGGGCCGACAAAGCCTTTATCGCCCTGAACTGCGCGGCCATCCCGGAAAGCCTGATCGAGAGCGAGCTGTTCGGCTATCGCGGCGGCAGTTTCACCGGCGCCCGCAAGGAAGGCATGCGCGGCAAGCTGCAACAAGCGGATGGTGGCACGTTGTTTCTGGATGAAATCGGCGATATGCCCCTCGCTTTGCAAACGCGCCTGTTAAGGGTTTTGGAAGACCGACTTGTCGTGCCCATCGGCGGCGAGCCCCAGGCGGTGAACGTCAGAATCATCAGCGCCACCCACCGTAATTTGCTGGGGCGGGTAGAGGACGGCAGTTTTCGCGAAGACCTGTACTACCGGCTGAACGGTCTGGAAATCGCCTTGCCGCCGTTGCGGGAGCGCAGCGACAAGTCGCAGTTGCTGGACTTTCTGCTGGCGGAGGAGGCGGGCGACCAGCCGGTGTTGCTGGACGGTCCTGCGCGTCAGGCACTGTTGGCCTTTGCCTGGCCGGGCAATGTGCGGCAGTTGCGCACGGTATTGCGCACGTTGGCGGCGTTATGTGACGACGGACGGATTGGGCTTGAGGACCTGCCGGCAGTCATTCGCCAGGTGCGCCCGCAGCCTGCAGTAGTGGAGGACCGTTCGGATTCGCCCTTGGACGATGCAGAGCGCCTGGCGCTGCTCAATGCCCTGGAGCAACAGCGCTGGCACATGAGCCATACGGCAGAGCAACTGGGGGTTAGCCGTAACACCTTGTATAGAAAACTGCGCAAACACGGGATCGCCCGTTAGCTAAAGGGTGCGATTTTTCCCACCCTACGCTAACCTGCCTCGATGTTTTACGAGGTCGACTATGCACATTCATATTCTCGGTATTTGCGGCACGTTCATGGGCTCGATGGCGGTTCTCGCCAAAGAACTGGGCCATCATGTTACTGGCTCCGATGCCAACGTTTACCCACCCATGAGCACGCAGCTGCAGGCCCAGGGCATTGAGCTGACCCAAGGCTACGACCCCGCGCAGTTCGACCCGGTCCCGGACCTGGTGGTGATCGGCAATGCCATGAGCCGCGGTAACCCGGCGGTCGAGTATGTACTGAATAAAGGTTTGCCTTACGTGTCTGGCCCGCAATGGCTGGCAGACCACGTGTTGCAAGGCCGTTGGGTGCTGGCGGTTGCCGGAACCCACGGCAAGACCACCACCAGCAGCATGCTGGCCTGGGTGCTGGAGCACGCGGGCATGAGCCCGGGCTTCCTGATCGGCGGCGTACCGCAGAATTTCTCGGTGTCGGCGCGCCTCGGCGACACCCCGTTCTTTGTCATCGAAGCCGATGAATATGACAGCGCATTCTTCGACAAGCGCTCCAAGTTCGTTCACTACCGCCCGCGCACCGCGATCCTGAACAACCTGGAGTTCGATCACGCGGACATCTTCCCCGATCTGGCGGCCATCGAGCGGCAGTTCCACCACTTGGTGCGCACAATCCCCAGCGAAGGCCTGGTGATTCACCCGACCACCGAGCCAGCCCTGCAGCGGGTCATCGAGATGGGCTGCTGGACCCCGGTACAAACCACCGGCGCGGGCGGCCAATGGCAGGTCAAGCTGCTGAGTGAAGACGGTTCAAAATTTGAAGTGCTGTTCGAAGGCGTCGCCCAGGGCATCGTCGATTGGGACATGACGGGCCAGCACAACGTCGCCAACGCCTTGGTCACCCTGGCGGCCGCGCGGCATGTCGGCGTGGTGCCATCCATGGGCATCGCCGCCTTGAGCGCATTCAAGAGCGTGAAGCGCCGTATGGAAAAGGTCGCCGAAGTGAATGGGATTACCATCTACGACGACTTTGCCCACCACCCGACGGCCATCGCCACCACCCTGGATGGCCTGCGCAAGCGCGTGGGTGATGCCCAGGTAATCGCGATTATCGAACCGCGCTCCAACTCCATGAAGCTGGGCGCCCACCGTGATGGTTTGCCAGAAAGCGTGAACGATGCAGACCAGGCTGTGTGGTATGCACCGGCCAACCTCGGCTGGGACCTGCCCGCCATCGCCGCGCTGTGCACCGTACCGTCGATTTGCTGCGACTCACTGGAAGGCATCATCGAGCACGTGAAACACCAGGCCAAGCCCGGCGCTCACGTGGTGATCATGAGCAACGGCGGCTTCGGCGGCCTGCACGGCAAACTCGCCGAGGCCCTGAAGTGAGCGGCCCGGAACGCGTTACCCTGGCGATGACCGGCGCGTCTGGCGCGCCCTATGGCTTGCGCCTGCTGGACTGCCTGGTGCGCGAAGACCGCGAGGTGCACTTCCTGATCTCCAAGGCGGCGCAACTGGTACTGGCCACCGAGACCGATGTCGCGTTGCCGCCCAAGGTGCAGATGATGCAGGCCTTCCTCACCGAGTACACCGGTGCGGCGGCGGGGCAGATCAAGGTCTATGGCAAGGAAGACTGGATGTCGCCGGTGGCTTCGGGCTCCGGCGCGCCGGCCGCGATGGTGGTGGTGCCGTGTTCCACCGGAACCTTGTCGGCGATTGCCACGGGGGCCTGCAACAACCTGATTGAGCGCGCGGCGGACGTGACGTTGAAGGAGCGTCGCCAGCTGATACTGGTGCCGCGTGAGGCGCCGTATTCGAGCATCCATCTGGAGCACATGCTCAAGCTGTCGAACATGGGCGTGACCATCCTGCCGGCGTCGCCGGGCTTCTATCACCAGCCGCAGACCATCGATGACCTGGTGGACTTTGTGGTGGCGCGGATTCTCAACCTGCTGAACATCCCCCAGGACATGCTGCCGCGCTGGGGCGAGCACCATTTGAGCAGTGATGAATAAACTACTGATGACCTTGCTGGCGCTGCAACTGACGGGGTGCGCGACGGCGCGCACGCTGGACGCAGCGCAACCCGGGGCGCCGGTGGTGTATGCCGGGACGCGTCTGGATATGTATGCGATTCAGGGCGGGTGTTGCGCGATGGACCGCTTTGGGGCCGAGGCGCCGAGCTATCCCCATGTGGACCTGCCGGCCAGCGCGCTGCTCGACACGCTGCTGTTGCCGCTGTCGGTTCTGACGGTGTTGGGGGTTGGGTTTAACGCGACGGGTGGGCTCTAGTACTCAACCTCAGGAGCACCAACTCTCTAATGTGGGAGCGGGCTTGCTCGCGAATGCGGTGGACCAGTCACTGATGTATTGACTGACACTGCGCATTCGCGAGCAAGCCCGCTCCCACATTTTGATTGTGTCCGGCCTGGAATTCGGGTTATTTGCCGAGCTTGCGCAACTCATCCGACTCCACAACCCGCACCCCATCCTGCTCTTCCAGCGCCAGCCGCCACATTGCGCGCGCCAGTTCACACACTTCAATGCCGTGGTACTTGCCCGGAATCAGCCGCGACAATGGCCCGGCCAGTTGCTCGGCCAGGCGTGGCTCCAACCGCTCACCCAGCAACAGCGAAGGCCGCACGATGGTCAATTGTGGCCAATCCTGAGCCTTCAGCGCCTGTTCCATCTCGCCCTTGACCCGGTTGTAGAAGATCGAGGATTTCGGATCGGCACCAATCGCGCTGATCACAATCAGGTGCCGTGCGCCCAGTTCCCGGGCGCGCTTGGCAAAGGCCACGACCATGTCCAGGTCGACGGCGCGGAAGGCTGCTTCGGACCCGGCCTGTTTGATGGTGGTGCCCAGGCAGCAGAAGGCGATGTCCACCTGACCGCTCAACTGCGGCAGGAATACCGCCGGGTCGCCCACCGGGTTTTCCAGGTGTGGATGCTCGGCCAGCGGCTTGCGGCTGGGTGCCAGCACCCGGGTCACGGTCGGCTCGTTGAGCAGGCGGTCCAGCAGGTGCTCCCCGGTTAGGCCGGAGGCTCCGGCGAGCAAAATATGCTGAGGCGTCAGGTACATGGTGTTTCCCCCTTTATACAGATTCAGCTTAGTTGCTCTTGGCTTCCGTGCTATTCATTGAGACGCTTTCGAGCGCCTTTCGTGCCTGCTGTTTGCGTAATAATTGCCAATGGGCGATCACGCCTTTGGGGGCCCAGATCTGCGGTTCGGAGGCTTCGAAGTTATCCGCCTGTTCGCGTTCGGCCACGTGGGTCTGCGCCAGCTTGAAGGCTTGCTGCAAATCGTCGGTCTGGTTGAAGGCCTGGGCGAAGAGGGCGTCGCCGAAGTAGGTGAAGTCGGCCTCTTCGGAGCAGCCGAACGATACGCGGTCGGCCCGTGAGGCGGTCATGATCAGGGTGTGTTCGTCTTTCAGGGCCGGGATGAACCCGCCGGAGTAGCAGGCCGAAATCACGATGATCTTGTCGCGGTTCTTCAGCGGTGCCAGCACGGCGGCCAGCTCATCGGCCGGCAGGTCGGCCAGCTCCATGCGCGGCTGGTCGAGCACCAGTTCGTGTTCGTGGGTGCCGTGGCTGGTCAGGTAGATGAACACCAGGTCTTGCGGGCCACTGCGTTCGGCCAGGGTCTGGACCGAGCGGCGCAGGCTTTCGCGGGTGGCCATGGGGCGGTCGGCGATATGGTCGCGATGGTTCACCAGGCGGATCTGGCCGTAGGCGCCGAAGCGGGTGGCGAGCATGTTGCTGACGTAGTCGGCTTCACGCAGGAACACACTTTGTTTGCCGTCGCCGGCTACCACCAGGGTGTACAGCTCCACGCCCGATTTGGACGCGGGCACGGCGGCGAGGGCCTCATCCAATAAGCGGCCTTGTGCAAACAGGCCGATCTCCAGTGGGTCAGGCAATAATTTGCCATCGGCGTCGCGCACGCGCATGCCGTTGACCCAAGTGCCCGCCTGCACGGTGCCATCGGCGAGCACCAGGGTGCCGCGCCCTTGATAGCTGTCGCTGTCAAAGCCGCCGATATAGAAGCTGCCGTCGGTGAGGTTCAGGCGGCCCGGGCCGGTGAAGCGCCAGTCAACGAACTGGCCGACATAGTGGCTGCCGTCGACGCCGATCAGTTCGCCCTTGCCGCTGAGGGCGCCTTCCTTGAATTCACCGATCCACACGTCGCCGTCGGCGTTTTCATAACGGCCCTTGCCATTGAGCTGGTTCTGTTTGAAGTGGCCGATGTACATGTCGCCTTCGGCGCTGTTGAAGGTGCCGTTGCCCTCCAGCTGGCCATCGACGAAGTGGCCGCTGAACTGGTTGCCGCTGTCGTCGTTGCGCTGGCCTTCGCCGTTGGGCTTGCCGTGGGCGAACTGGCCCTGGTACTGGCTGCCGTCGGCCAGCTCGAGGCGGCCGAGGCCAGAATACTGGTCGTCCTTGAATTCGCCGCGATAGGTCATCTGCCCTTCTTTGAGGGTGCCTTCGCCGTTGCGTTTGCCTTGCTTGAACCCGCCGACGTAGCTGTTGGCCGCCGTGGTCAGGGTGCCTTGGCCGTCGAACAGGCCTTGCTGGAACTGGCCTTTATAGACTTCGCCATTGCTGCCATGCCATTCGCCCTGGCCGTGCCACTGGCCCTTATCGAACTGGCCGGCGTACCAGCTGCCGTTGGGGTAATCCACTCGGCCCTGGCCTTGCAGCAAGCCATTGACCACATCGCCCCGGTAACGACCGCCATCGGGCAGCCGCGCATCGGGCGGCAACAGCGATTCGCCGTCGCCGCACGCGGTGAGCAAAAGGACAAGAGCAAGGGGAGCGAGTGGGCGCATAGCGGGATCCGGATAATTGAGCGCCGAGTATGCCGCAGCTGCGAGATCTATACATAAATTTACATGAATTGTGGTGAGCGGGCGGGCTCACCACAGCCAGGCTCAGACAAAGCAGAGTGACAACGACTCGGCTATATACGCAGGTTTCTCCTGGCCATCGATTTCCAGGGTGCAGGTGGCCTTAAGCAGCCACTGCCCCGGTTTTTTCTCGGTGGCGTCGGTGAGGGTCACGGCCAGGCGTACTTTGGAGTCGACCTTCACCGGCTGGATGAAGCGCACGCTGTCCAGGCCATAGTTGACTGCCATTTTCAGGCCTTCGGGCATGATCAGGATGTCTTCGATCAGCTTGGGTATCAGCGACAGCGACAGGAAACCGTGGGCGATGGTGCCGCCAAACGGCGTCTTGGCGGCTTTCACCGGGTCGACGTGGATGAACTGAAAATCGCCGGTGGCTTCCGCGAACAGGTTGATGCGCTCCTGGTCGATGGTGAGCCATGCGGAACGTCCCAGGTCCTTGCCGACATAATCCTTGAGTTGCTCTACGGGTACTGAGGGCATTGCGACTCTCCTTCTTTGCTCGGTTGGCTTCATCGTTTTTGTAGTTTTGGACAGGTCCAGAGAACCAATGTAGATCATCACGGGCACTTGGCCCGGTCAACCCACCATGCTTTTGGCGAATGCCGCTCCATAGAGGCAGCGTGCTTATAATGCCGACACGCTTTTGGGGGGAAGAACGGATGCTGTTACGCGGTCTGACATGGCTGGTGCTGTTTCAATTACTCGGCACGGCGATCAATCATTTGTTTGTCCCGGTGTTGCCGGGGCCGATTATCGGGCTGCTCCTGATGCTGGCCTTCCTGGTGTGGCGCGGCGAAGTCGGTGAGCCCCTGAGCCTGGCGGCCAGCAGTCTGCTGCGTTATTTGCCGCTACTGCTGGTGCCGCCTGCGGTCGGCGTGATGGTGTATGCCAAGGACATCGCCGCCGACTTCTGGGCTATCGTCGGCGCGTTGGTGTTGTCGTTGGTGATCGCCATGGGGTTTGTCGGCGTGCTGATGCAGCAGATGGTCAAGCGCAAGGAGAAGGATCAATGATCTTCGACTGGCAGGGCGCGTGGTCGGCGGTCATCCATCACCCGCTGTTCGGCATCGGCATCACCCTCGGCGCCTATCAGTTGGTGCTGGCCGGCTTCGAGAAAACCCGCTGGATTTTCCTGCAGCCGGTGCTGGTGTCGATGCTGCTGGTGATCGGCGTGTTGCTCAGCTGTGGCCTGACCTACGTCGAGTACCGCAAGAGCACCGAGATCATGAGCATCCTGCTGGGCCCGGCGACGGTGGCCCTGGCGGTGCCGCTTTACCTGAATCTGCGACGGATTCGCCAATTGTTCTGGCCGATTTTTACTACGCTGGTGGTGGGAGGCGTATTGGCGACCGGCCTGTGCGTGCTGTTGGGCTGGTGGTTTGGCGCGGAACACATGATGCTGATGACCATGGTGCCCAAGTCCGTGACCTCGCCGATTGCGATGCTGGTGGCCGAGCAGATCGGTGGCGTGGCGGCATTGGCGGCGGTGTTTGTGCTGATCACCGGGGTGATCGGCGCGATGATCGGCCCGGCGTATTTATCGCGCCTGGGCGTGCACAGCCCCGAGGCGCGCGGCATGGCGCTGGGCATGACCGCCCACGCCGTGGGTACCTCGGTGGCCTTGCAGGAAAGCGAAGAAACCGGCGCCTTTGCGGCGCTGGCCATGAGTTTGATGGGCGTGGCCACGGCGGTGTTCTTGCCGTTGGCCGTGTCGCTGGTTATTTAAGTCGGGTTTAAGGAAACCTTTATGAGTCTGGCGCTTTTCCCGCTCAATACCGTGCTGTTCCCCGGGTGCACCCTCGACCTGCAATTGTTCGAGGCGCGCTACCTGGACATGATCAGCCGCTGCATGAAGAAGGGCGAAAGCTTTGGCGTGGTGTGCATCCTCGACGGCAAGGAAGTCGGGCTGGCGCCGGATGGCTACGCGTTGATTGGCTGCGAAGCGCTGATCCGCGACTTCAAGCAGCAGGACAATGGCCTGCTGGGGATTCGGGTCGAAGGTGGCCGGCGTTTCCGCGTACGTGACGCCGGTGTGCAGAAGGACCAACTGCTGGTGGCCGAGGTGCAATGGCTGGACGAACATCCCGAGCAGCCCCTGGAAGAGGAAGACGCCGACTTGCTGGCGTTGCTTCATGCCCTGGCCGAGCACCCGATGGTGGCGTCCCTGGACATGGGCACCCACGCCGATGGCCAGCAGGCCTTGGCCAATCAGTTGGCCTACCTGCTGCCCTTTACCGAAGCCGACAAGATCGACCTGCTGCAACTCGATGACCCGCAACAGCGTCTGGATGCGATCCAGCTGTTGTTGGATGAGTTGCAGGGCGAACTGTTTACTCAGTAGGCGTACCTGAGCAGCGCGTGGGAGGTGCCGGTAAACGCAATGAACCCGAGCACCGCGCCACACACCGGCAAGATCAGCCACCAGGCTTTCGGCGGCATCGGTGGCAGCGGGCTGCGGTGCTGGCTTAACGTCAGGCTGAAGGCGCAGACCGTCATTGCCAGCAGAGTGCCAGCCAGAATGTCTGTCGGCCAATGCGCGCCCAGGTAGACCCGGGAGACGGCGATGGTGGCAGCGGGGATGCAGCCGAGCACCAGCCAGGTCAGGCGCAGGCGGGTCGGCTGACCACGGCCGGCCAGCACTGCCAAGGCCAGGAAGAACGCGAACGAGCCGGACGCGTGGCCGCTGGGCATGCTGAAGCTGGTGAGCGGGTCGGTCAGCACTTCAGGGCGCATCCGCGCAAAAAACAGTTTGGTGCCGGTATTGATCAGCGCAGCGCCCAGCAGGGTGGCGCCGACAAAGATTGCCTGGCGCCATTGCCGCGCCACCACCAGCAGGCCGGTCAACACGGCGCTGGCCACAAACATCTTCTTGAACTCGCCGAGCTGGGTCACCATCACCATCGCCCGGTCGATCGCCGGGCCGCGGTGTTCCTGCACCAGCGCCATCAAGCCCTGGTCAAAGTCGTTCAGGTAGGGGTAGCCGATAAACAACGCGAGCAACAGCGTGCCGCCAATGCAACCAATCCACAGGGTGGCGCGCCGGTGGCCGCGCAGGCTGCTGTTGAGGCTCAGGCCGATCAGCACCGCCAGGCAGGCGGCGACAATCCCGGCCTCCGGCCAGAAGCCCTCGGGCAATGGCAGGCGGAAGGCCGCGCCGGTGGCCCAGCCCGGCAGCAGATACGCCACCGACCATCCCGCGCCGGCCAGCAGGCTCACGGCCGCAAAGCGTGGGAAGGGCATGTCGCACATGCCCGCGACCATCGGCAGCATCGGGCGCAGCGGGCCAATGAAGCGTCCTACCAGCAGGCTCGCAATGCCGTATTTGTGAAAGTAAGTCTCGGCGCCGCTCATCCATTCCGGGTGATGCCGCAGGCCGGGCAGGCGCCGGATGTTCTGGTGGAAATGGCGACCGAGGAAGTAGGAAGCAACGTCACCCAGCAAGCCACCGAGGAAACCCAGCAACAGGGTTTCTCCCAGGGACAGTGCGCCGCTGCCGGCCAGTGCGGCGATGGCAAACAGCAACACCGTGCCCGGTACGATCAGGCCGGCAATGGCCAGGCACTCCACGCACGCCACGATAAACACCGCCACGGCCAGCCATTGCGGGTTCAGGGTCAGCCAGCCGGTAATGCTATCGAGCCATGGGCCCATACAATCAAACTCCCTTTGTGAATATTGCCCCCTCTGTAGGAGCGAGCTTGCTCGCGAAGGTCGTTAACGCTGACGCGGGCTATCAGGTTTAGCGCGGCGCTCTCGGGTTCTTCGCGAGCAAGCTCGCTCCTACAGGGGGCTAGTGTTTCAAATCAAAAAATAGTCGCGGCCTTCGACCTGGCCCCGGCGCAGCGGGTTCCGTGTGCAATACGGCGCATAACCGGCATCCACGAAGCGGTACATCAGGTGTTCATCGCGCCCGCCGGGGATGCCCAGGCGGGTGGTCTGGATGATCTGCGCCGGCGCCAGCCCCACGTCTTCCACGTAGAGCTGCTCCTGGTCAAAGCGCTTGGCATCCCACATCGGCACCTTCAAACCCAGCGCCTTGCACAGCAAAGTCTGGCCGGCACACAGCTTTTGCGAGGGGCGCGGCTTGCCGCTGGCGTCCGGGTTGTTCAACAGCATCTGCGCCAGGCTGGCCGGGCCGGACACTTCGTCGACCCACGGATAGGCCGATTTGATCAGCACCGCATTGCCTGGGCCATGGGCGCTGAAGTTCAGTGAGTCGCCGCCACGGGCGTAGTACATATAGATGTGGCCGCCATCCAGAAACAAAGCCTTACGCTTTTCTGTGTAGCCGAGGGACGCGTGGCTGCCTTTTTCGGCGAGGTAATAGGCTTCGGTTTCGATAATGCGCGCCGACAGCCACAAATCACCGACACGGTGGCGAATGACTTTTCCCAGCAATTCGCGCGCAAGCAATTGCGCGTCACGGTCGAAAAAGCCGTCGGGCAGGGCGTTGGCGGGGATCAGTGGCGAAAAACTGGACATGGCGATCAAAGGTAATACGGCTAAATGTGACAGGATGATAACAACTCCAGCCTTAATTCCCGCTGAACGTCGGGTTTTTACAGTTCATTTCGACCATCCGCCCCTCACCGCTGTCCGTAGGACGGCGTCACAGCTATAATCTGCCGCTTTCCTCTTTGCCAAGACCCCACCAGACCATGACTGAGTCCGTTCTTGACTACATGACCCGCCTGGGTCGCGCTGCCCGTCAGGCCTCGCGGTTGATCGCCCGTGCGAGCACGGCGCAGAAGAACCGCGCCTTGCTGGCGGCTGCCGACGCTCTGGATGCTTCGCGCTCCGAGCTGACCGCCGCCAACGAGCAAGACCTGGCCAACGGCAGGGCCAATGGTCTGGAGCCTGCCTTGCTGGATCGCCTGGCGCTGACGCCGGCGCGCATCGACGACATGATCGAAGGTTTGCGTCAGGTGGCCAAGCTGCCTGACCCCATCGGTGAAATCCGCGACATGCGCTACCTGCCATCGGGTATCCAAGTGGGCAAGATGCGCGTGCCCCTGGGCGTGATCGGCATCATCTATGAGTCGCGCCCGAACGTGACCATCGACGCCGCAAGCCTGTGCCTCAAGTCCGGCAATGCCACCATCCTGCGGGGCGGTTCCGAGGCCATCAATTCCAACCGTGCCATCGCCGCGTGCATTCAGCAGGGCCTGGCCGTGGCCGAGCTGCCGGCCGAAGTGGTGCAAGTGGTCGAGACCACTGACCGCGCTGCCGTTGGTGCGCTGATTACCATGCCTGAATTCGTTGACGTGATCGTGCCGCGCGGCGGCAAGAGCCTGATCGAGCGCGTGAGCCGTGATGCCAAGGTGCCCGTTATCAAGCACCTGGATGGCGTCTGCCACGTGTTCATCGACATCGCCGCCGACCTGGACAAGGCGATCCGCATCGCCGACAACGCCAAGACCCATCGCTACGCCCCGTGCAACACCATGGAAACCCTGTTGGTGCACGCCGGCATTGCCGATCGCGTGCTGCCGCCGCTGGCTGCCATCTACCGCGACAAGGGCGTTGAGCTGCGCGGCTGCGAACGTACCCGGGCGATCCTCGGCAGTGACGTGATCGAAGCCACCGAGCAGGACTGGTACACCGAATACACGGCGCCGATCCTGTCGATCCGCGTCGTCGACGACCTGGACCAGGCCATCGAACACATCAACCACTACGGCTCCAAGCACACCGACGCCATTGTCACCGAGCATTTCAGCGACGCCCGGCGTTTCCTCAACGAAGTGGATTCCGCTTCGGTGATGGTCAACGCTTCGACGCGTTTTGCCGACGGCTTCGAGTATGGCCTGGGGGCGGAGATCGGTATCTCCACCGACAAGCTCCACGCACGCGGCCCGGTTGGCCTGGAAGGGCTGACCAGCGAGAAGTACGTGGTGTTCGGTGACGGTCATGTGCGCACTTGATGGGTAAACGCATCGGGCTGCTCGGCGGCACCTTCGACCCCGTGCACATCGGCCATTTGCGCAGTGCACTGGAAGTCGCGGACGCCCTCGGGCTGGATGAGCTGCGCCTGGCACCGAATGCCCGGCCGCCCCATCGCGACACGCCGCAGGTGTCTGCGCAGCAGCGCCTGGAGATGGTTCGCCTCGCGGTGGCCGGCATTGCACCGCTGGTGGTGGACGACCGCGAACTCAAGCGCGACAAACCGTCCTACACTGTCGACACCCTGGAACTGATGCGGGCCGAGTTGGCCGCGGATGACCAGTTATTTCTACTTTTGGGCTGGGACGCGTTTTGCGGCCTGCCCACTTGGCACCGCTGGGAAGAGTTGCTCCAGCATTGCCACATCCTGGTGCTGCAACGCCCGGATGCCGACGCAGAATCGCCGGATGCCTTGCGCAACCTGCTGGCAGCGCGGTCGGTAAGTGACCCTTTGGCCCTGACCGGGCCGAGCGGGAATATTGCATTCGTCTGGCAAACCCCGCTTGCGGTGTCTGCCACCCAGATCCGTCAACTGCTGGCCAGCGGGAAGTCGGTACGTTTCCTGGTGCCTGACGCGGTCCTGGCCTACATCGATGCGCACGGGCTTTACCGTGCGTCGAACTGAAAAGGCGCGCTTGAACGCACGAACAGTCGTGCAGCGAGCGCCCGAACATACGAGCAAAACGAGTTTTATATGACGAACAAAGACGTAAGCAAAGTTAAGCGCAAAGGCACGTTCAAGAGCGCTCCTCTGCCAGTAGAAGCCCACACCGGCCCTGAGCTGGCCGGCGAAGAGCTGGTCAAGGTTGCCGTGGCTGCCCTGGAAGACGTGAAGGCCCAGGACATTCAAGTCCTGGACGTGCGCGACAAGCAGAGCATCACCGACTTCATGATCATCGCCACCGGTACCTCCAACCGCCAGATCGGCGCGATGCTGGACAAGGTTCGCGAAGCGGTCAAAGCCCAGGGCGTCAAGCCATTGGGTGAAGAAGGCAAGGGCGACAGCGACTGGGTCCTGTTGGACATGGACGACGTGATCGTGCACATGATGACCAGCAACGCCCGTCAGTTCTACGACCTGGAGCGTCTGTGGAAAGGCGCAGAGCAGAGCCGTGCCGCGGATGGCAAGCACCACAGCCCTGAAGTCGGCCACGCGCACTTCGACAAGCTCAACAAAGACCAGGAATAAGGAACGGCTGTGCGCCTGCGTCTGATCGCTGTCGGTTCACGCATGCCCAAGTGGGTGGAAGAAGGCTGGCATGAATATGCCAAGCGCCTGCCATCCGAATTGGCGCTGGAACTGGTGGAAATACCGCTCAACACCCGGGGCAAGAATGCCGACGTGGCCCGCTTTATCCGTCAGGAAGGCGAAGCCATGCTGGCCAAGGTCGGGCCCAACGAGCGGATCGTGACCCTCGAAGTGCACGGCAAGCCCTGGAGCACCGAGCAGTTGGCGGTGGAACTGGATCGCTGGCGCCTGGATTCGCGCACGGTCAACTTCATGGTCGGCGGCCCCGAGGGGCTGGCGCCGGAAGTGTGCGCGCGGGCGGACCAGCGCTGGTCGCTGTCGCCCCTGACACTGCCGCACCCGTTGGTAAGAATCCTGATCGGTGAACAGCTGTATCGCGCCTGGACAGTTCTGTCCGGGCACCCTTACCACAAATAATCTGCGCCCTGCCTGATGACCCAGCCGATCCGCATCAAGGACCACGAGAAAGACGCACGTCTTGTACGCGCGCGGGTGGTGTTTGGCGCGATTTTGGTGGTGGTGCTGCTGGGGGTGTTGATTGCGCGCCTGTATTTCCTGCAGGTGATCCAGTACGACTATCACTCCACATTGTCGGAAAACAACCGGGTGCATGTGCAGCCGATTCCGCCGACCCGTGGGCTGATTTTCGATCGCAATGGCGTGGTGGTCGCGGATAACCGGCCCAGCTTCAGCCTGAGCATGACCCGCGAACGTTCCGGCGACTGGCAGCAGATCCTTGATGTGATCGTCGAGGTGCTGCAACTGACGCCGGAAGACCGGGTGATCTTCGAGAAACGTATGAAGCAGGGGCGCCGGCCGTTCGAGCCGGTGCCGATCCTGTTCGAGCTGACCGAAGAGCAGATCGCCCGGATCGCGGTGAACCAGTTCCGGCTGCCGGGTGTGGAAGTGGTGGCGCAATTGGTGCGGCACTACCCCCAAGGGGCGCACTTCGCGCATTCGGTCGGCTACATGGGCCGGATCAACGAGAAAGAGCTCAAGACCCTCGACCCGGTCAACTACAGCGGCACCCACCATATCGGCAAGACCGGCATCGAGCGTTTCTACGAGCCGGAACTGCACGGCCAGGTGGGTTACGAGGAAGTTGAGACCAACGCCCGAGGCCGCGTGCTGCGGGTGCTCAAGCGAACGGATCCGGTGCCCGGCAAGGACATCGTGCTGAGCCTGGACATCAAGCTGCAGGAAGCGGCGGAGATGGCCCTGGGTGGTCGCCGTGGCGCCGTGGTGGCGCTGGATCCGAGTACTGGCGAAGTGCTGGCGATGGTCAGTCAGCCGAGTTTTGACCCGAACCTGTTTGTCACCGGGATCAGCTTCAAGGCCTACGCCGAGCTGCGCGATTCCATTGACCGGCCGCTGTTCAACCGCGTGCTGCGCGGCCTGTATCCACCGGGCTCGACCATCAAGCCGGCGGTGGCGATTGCCGGCCTGGACTCGGGTGTGGTCACGGCGTCGAGCCGCGTGTTCGACCCCGGCTACTACATGCTGCCCAACTACGATCACAAATACCGTAACTGGAACCGCACCGGCGACGGCTTTGTGGACCTGGACACGGCGATCATGCGTTCCAACGACACCTACTTCTATGACCTGGCCCACAAGCTGGGGATTGATCGGCTGTCGGCCTACATGGGCAAGTTCGGCCTCGGTCAGAAAGTCTCCCTGGACATGTTCGAAGAATCCCCGGGCCTGATGCCGTCCCGCGAGTGGAAGCGAGCAACCCGCAGGCAGGCGTGGTTCCCGGGTGAAACCCTGATCCTGGGGATCGGCCAGGGCTATATGCAGGCCACGCCGCTGCAACTGGCCCAGGCCACCGCGCTGGTGGCCAACAAGGGTGTATGGAACCGCCCGCACCTGGCCAAGACCATCGAGGGCGAACGCCCGGTGGATGAAAACCCGATTCCCGACATTGTGCTGCGCGACCCGTCCGACTGGACCAAGGTCAACCACGGCATGCAGCAAGTGATGCACGGCGCCCGGGGTACCGCGCGTAAAGCGGCGGTCGGCGCGCAATACCGGATTGCCGGCAAGAGCGGTACGGCCCAGGTGGTCGCGATCAAGCAGGGCGAGAAGTACGACCGCTCCAAGGTTCAGGAGCGCCACCGTGACCACGCCTTGTTCGTCGGTTTTGCCCCGGCCGACAACCCGAAGATCGTCGTGGCGGTGATGGTCGAGAACGGTGAATCCGGTTCCGGCGTGGCAGCGCCCGTGGTGCGTCAAGTCATGGATGCCTGGCTGTTGACCGAAGACGGCAAGCTCAAGCCCGAATATGGCGGCACCCCATCCAGTGTGGAGGCTACGGCCCGTGAAGAGTAACTTTGACCGCATCCTCTCCAGCGAGGATGTGATGCGCCGTCGCGCCACCTTGCTGCAGCGCATGCACATTGATGGCCCGTTGCTGATCCTGCTGCTGACCCTGGCGGCCGGCAGCCTGTTTGTTTTGTATTCGGCCAGTGGCAAGAACTGGGACCTGCTGATCAAGCAGGCGTCCTCGTTTGGCCTGGGCCTGTTGTCGATGGTGGTGATCGCCCAGCTCGAGCCGCGCTTCATGGCGCGCTGGGTGCCGCTGGGTTATGTCGCAGGGGTGTTGCTGCTGGTGGTGGTGGATGTGATGGGGCACAACGCCATGGGCGCGACCCGCTGGATCAACATCCCAGGGGTGATTCGCTTCCAGCCGTCGGAATTCATGAAGATCCTGATGCCGGCGACCATCGCCTGGTACCTGTCAAAACGCACATTGCCGCCGCAGCTCAAGCACGTGGGCATCAGCCTGATATTGATCGGGGTGCCGTTTATCCTGATCGTGCGCCAGCCCGACCTCGGCACTTCGCTGCTGATCCTCGCGGGCGGCGCGTTCGTGCTGTTTATGGGTGGCTTGCGCTGGCGCTGGATCCTCAGCGTGCTGGCCGCCGCCGTGCCGGTGGCCGTGGCCATGTGGTTCTTTTTCATGCACGACTATCAGAAGCAGCGAATCCTCACGTTCCTCGACCCGGAGAGCGATCCGCTGGGCACCGGCTGGAACATCATCCAGTCCAAGGCCGCCATCGGTTCCGGCGGTGTGTTCGGCAAGGGTTGGCTGCTGGGCACCCAGTCGCACCTGGACTTTTTGCCGGAAAGCCACACCGACTTTATTATCGCGGTGATGGGCGAGGAGTTCGGCCTGGTGGGCATCTGCGCACTGTTGCTGATTTACTTGCTGCTGATCGGCCGCGGCCTGGTGATTACCGCCCAGGCGCAAACGCTGTTCGGCAAATTGCTCGCCGGCAGCCTCACCATGACGTTTTTTGTTTACGTTTTCGTCAACATCGGTATGGTCAGTGGCCTGTTGCCGGTGGTTGGGGTGCCGTTGCCGTTCATTAGCTACGGCGGAACTTCGCTGGTGACATTGATGTCAGCGTTTGGGGTTTTGATGTCGATCCATACCCATCGTAAGTGGATCGCACAGGTTTGAATAAGGTGAAGATGTCAATGCAAGTAATGCGCGGCTGGGCTGCTCGGCACGTGTCCTGGATGGGCCTGTTGGGCCTGCTGGGGGCCGCTGTGCAGGAAGCGCAGGCCGGCGACTACGACGGCTCGCCCCAGGTCGCCGAATTTGTCGGTGAGATGACCCGTGACTATGGT
This sequence comes from Pseudomonas sp. 32A, assembly GCF_052682255.1. Classification (NCBI taxonomy): domain Bacteria; kingdom Pseudomonadati; phylum Pseudomonadota; class Gammaproteobacteria; order Pseudomonadales; family Pseudomonadaceae; genus Pseudomonas; species Pseudomonas sp. 32A. The sequence continues at coordinate 3,698,257 of NZ_JBQYLY010000001.1, forward strand.
TTCGCCGGTGAACAGCTGATGGGCGTGTTCCGCGAGGCCCAGCGCAAGCAGGCAATTCTCGACGCCATCTCCCGGCCCGCCGAACGCGTGAAGCAGTGGAAGGAATATCGCCCGATGTTCCTGACCGATGCCCGTGTGGCGCGTGGTGTGGACTTCTGGCGTCAGCACGAAGCCGTGCTGGCCCGCGCCGAGCAGGAATACGGGGTGCCGGCCCAAGTGATCGTGGCTATCATCGGCATCGAAACTTTCTACGGCCGCAACACCGGCAGCTACCGGGTGATCGACGCCTTGTCGACCCTGGGCTTCGATTACCCGCCGCGTGCCGAATTCTTCCGCAAAGAGCTGCGCGAGTTTCTGCTGTTGGCCCGTGAAGAGCAGGTCGACCCGTTGACCCTCAAGGGCTCCTACGCCGGGGCCATGGGCTTGCCGCAGTTCATGCCGAGCAGCTTTCGCGCCTACGCCGTGGACTTTGACGGCGACGGCCATATCAATATCTGGAGCAACCCCGATGATGCCATCGGCAGTGTTGCCAGCTACTTCAAGCGTCATGGGTGGGTAGCCGGCGAGCCGGTGGTGATCCGCGCCGATGTCACGGGTGATCGCGCCGACGAAGGCCTGACCCAGGGTATCGAGCCCGTCAAGACGGTGGGGGAGTTGCGGGCGCTGGGCTGGTCGAGTCAGAATGCGCCACGCGATGATATGCCGGTGACGGCGTTCCGCCTTGAAGGCGAGAACGGCCCGGAATATTGGATGGGCCTGAAGAATTTCTACGCAATCACGCGTTATAACCGCAGTGTGATGTACGCCATGGCCGTGCATCAGCTGTCAGACATGCTGGTCCAAGCACGGGGCGTCAAGTAATGCCGGTATCACCGATGTACAAACCCCTGAAGCTGGTGGCTTACGCCGCATTGTCGTTATTGGTGGTCAGTTGTTCCACCAGCCGTGCGCCGGTGCAGAAAACCGGTGGCACTGCCGTCCGCTCCCAACCGGGGCTGGACATCAACCGCGCCCACAAAGACGGCGCGCCGTGGTGGGATGTGGATGTGTCGAAGATCCCGGATGCCACACCGACCCTGCACACCGGCCCGTACAAGGCCAACCCCTACACCGTGCTGGGCAAAAACTACTTCCCGCTGCAAGACTCCAAGACCTACGTGCAATCGGGTACGGCGTCCTGGTACGGGACCAAGTTCCATGGCCAGAACACTGCCAACGGCGAAGTGTATGACCTCTACGGCATGAGCGCGGCGCACAAGACCCTGCCACTGCCCAGCTATGTACGCGTGACCAACCTGGACAACAACCGCTCGGTAATCCTGCGGGTCAATGACCGTGGGCCGTTCTATTCGGACCGGATCATCGACTTGTCCTACGCCGCCGCGAAGAAGCTCGGGTATGCCGAGATCGGCACGGCGCGCGTGAAGGTTGAAGGCATCGACCCGGCGCAGTACTGGGCCCAGCGTGGCAAGCCGGCGCCGTTGATGCTTAACGAGCCGCAAACCCCGCAACCGCAAGTGACCGCTTCGGCCGGCAAGATCGAACAGTGGACGCCCCCCCCGGCGCAGCATGCCCCGGATACGGTCGTGGTTCCGCATGCAGCGCCCGGGGCGTCTACCGTGGGCGGGCAGTACCTGCAAGTCGGCGCATTCGCCAACCCGGACGCGGCAGAGCTGTTAAGGTCCAAGCTCAGCGGGATGGTCAACGCGCCGGTCTTTATCAGCTCTATTGTGCGTAACCAGCAGACCCTGCACCGTGTGCGCATGGGCCCGATCGGCTCGCCGAGCGAGGTTGCGCAAGTACAGAACAGCGTGCGCCTGGCCAACCTGGGGCAACCCAGCGTGGTCACCGCCGAATAAGCGATACAAAGGATTGATGGTTCAGGCTCGCACGCGGGTTTGAACCCTGGTTGTTGGCTCGTTGAACAATAAAAACCCAGGGGCAAGGGGTGGGCGTACAACCGAACACGCGACAGTCTGGCGACGGGCTGTCTGAATAGTTTTGCCCGCGAGGGCAAGTTTCCATAAGCAATTTCGAGAGACGGATGAACATCACCACCTTAGCCAAACGCACGTGCCTGCTTCTTTCGCTGATCATCACCCCGGCCGCCTGGGCGGTTGAAATGGTGCCAGCTTCCCCGCAACTGGCTGCCAAGGCCTGGGTCCTGATGGACGCCGCCAGCGGCAACGTGCTGGTGGAGAACAACGGTGACCAGCGCCTGCCCCCAGCCAGCCTGACCAAGCTGATGACCGCCTATATCGCGACCCTGGAAATCCGTCGCGGCCAGATCGGTGAAAACGATCCGGTGACCGTCAGCGAAAACGCCTGGCGCACCGGCGGTTCGCGGATGTTCATCAAGGTCGGCTCGCAGGTGACTGTCAGCGATCTGCTGCACGGCATCATCATCCAGTCCGGTAACGATGCCAGCGTGGCCTTGGCCGAGCACATCGCCGGCAGCGAAGACGCGTTCGCCGACATGATGAACAAAACCGTGGCCGACCTGGGCATGACCAACAGCCACTTCATGAACCCGACCGGCCTGCCGAACCCGGAGCACTACTCGTCGGCTCACGACATGGCAATCCTGGCCCGCGCGATCATTCGTGTCGACCCGGTGCACTATGCCATCTACTCCCAGAAAGAGTTCTTCTGGAACAACATCAAGCAACCTAACCGCAACCTGTTGCTGTGGCGTGACAAGACCGTCGACGGTCTGAAAACCGGTCACACCGACGAAGCGGGCTACTGCATGGTGTCGTCCGCTGTCCGTGACGGCCAGCGCCTGATTGCCGTGGTATTTGGTACCAACAGCGAGCAGGCCCGTGCGGCCGAGACGCAGAAGCTGCTGACCTATGGCTTCCGTTTCTTCGAAACTCAGACCTTCTACCAGAAAGGCACCGAGCTGGCTCAAGCCCCTGTGTGGAAAGGCGCGACCCATCAAGTCAAGGCCGGCCTGGCTGAAGACCTGACCCTGACCATGCCTAAAGGCCAGCTCAAGAAGCTGGTGGCCAGCATGACCATGAACCCGCAGCTGGTCGCACCGATCGCCAAGGGCGATGTCATCGGTAAGGTCGAAGTGAAGCTGGACGACAAGGTGGTGCACAGCGCCGACCTGATCGCTCTGGACGCCGTCGACGAAGGTGGTATCTTCCGGCGCGTGTGGGATAGCATCCGTCTATTCTTCTACAGCTTGTTCAACTGATAGTGTGCACCTGCATGACCCCGCGCTGATCCGGCGCGGGGTTATGCCCGTCGCCACGGCTTACGCTTACGAGGCCGTTACGCCATGACCGATACCGAAGTAAAGGCGCCAAAGATCGAATTCCCAAACGTGGACTATCCCGTCAAGGTGATCAGCGATACGGGTGTGGGCAACAAAGACAAGATCATCGAGATCGTCAAGAAACACGCAACGATCAACCATGACCGTGTGGATGAGCGTCAAAGCACCAACGGCAAGTACACCACCATTCAGTTGCACATCGTTGCGACTGACCAGGACCAGCTCTACAACATCAACAGCGAACTGCGGGCCACCGGCTTCGTGCACATGGTGTTGTGATGTCACAGACCCTGGGCTTTCGCGAGCTCGGCCAAATGGCATACGAGCCGGTGTGGCACGCCATGCAGCGGTTCACCAACGAGCGCGGCACCGAAGCCCCGGATGAAATCTGGCTGGTGGAACACCCGCCGGTTTTCACCCAGGGCCAGGCCGGCAAGGCCGAGCATTTGCTGCTGCCGGGAGAAATCCCGGTGGTGCAGGTCGACCGCGGCGGGCAGGTGACTTACCATGGCCCAGGCCAATTGGTGGCTTATCTGTTGCTGGACGTGCGCAGGCTGGGTTTTGGCGTACGTGAGCTGGTCAGTCGCATGGAGTCATGCCTGATCGAGTTGCTGGCCAGCTACGGTGTGACCGCAGCGGCCAAGCCGGATGCACCGGGGGTTTACGTAGAGGGCGCGAAAATCGCCTCCCTGGGCCTGCGGATTCGCCACGGCTGTTCCTTTCACGGCCTGGCCTTGAACGTGGACATGGACCTGGCGCCGTTTCGACGGATCAATCCCTGCGGTTACGCCGGTTTGGCGATGACCCAGTTGAGTGATCACGCAACACCACTAGAATTTGCCGAGGTAAGTGTCCGGCTGCGCGCGCAGCTCGTCAAACACCTCGACTATGCTGAGCAGACGACCCTAACGGGCGGAATCGACTGATTATGACTACTGATGCAGTGCAAACCATGATCCCGACGCTGGATGTTACCGAGCGTCCGGCCCCGCGTGCCAAGGTAGAAGCCGGCGTCAAGCTGCGCGGCGCCGAGAAGGTTGCACGCATCCCGGTGAAGATCATTCCGACCACCGAACTGCCGAAAAAGCCTGACTGGATTCGCGTGCGTATCCCGGTTTCGCCGGAAGTCGACCGCATCAAGGCCCTGCTGCGCAAACACAAGCTGCACAGCGTGTGCGAAGAAGCGTCCTGCCCGAACCTGGGCGAGTGCTTCTCCGGTGGCACCGCGACCTTCATGATCATGGGTGACATCTGCACCCGTCGCTGCCCGTTCTGCGACGTTGGCCACGGCCGGCCGAAGCCACTGGACGTCAACGAGCCGGAAAGCCTGGCCATCGCCATCGCCGACCTCAAACTCAAGTACGTCGTGATCACCTCGGTAGACCGTGACGACCTGCGCGACGGCGGTGCCCAGCACTTTGCCGACTGCATCCGCGAGATCCGCAAGCTGTCGCCGAACGTGATGCTCGAAACCCTGGTCCCGGACTACCGTGGCCGTATGGACGTGGCGCTGGAAATCACCGCCGCCGAGCCGCCGGATGTGTTCAACCACAACCTGGAAACCGTACCGCGCCTGTACAAGGCTGCGCGTCCGGGTTCGGATTACCAGTGGTCGCTGACCCTGCTGCAGAAATTCAAGCAGATGATGCCGCACATTCCGACCAAGTCCGGCCTGATGCTGGGCCTGGGCGAAACCGACGAAGAAGTCATCGAAGTCATGAAGCGCATGCGCGAACACGACATCGACATGCTGACCCTCGGCCAGTACCTGCAGCCATCCCGTAGCCACTTGCCAGTACAGCGCTTCGTGCACCCGGACGTGTTCGCCTGGTTTGCCGAAGAAGGCTACAAGATGGGCTTCAAGAACGTCGCTTCCGGCCCGCTGGTACGCTCCTCGTACCACGCCGACGAGCAGGCGAAACTGGTCAAGGCCAGCCTGGTTTCGTAAGTCTCGCCCTCACTGTAGGAGCGAGCTTGCTCGCGAAGAACTCAAAAGCACCGCGCGCATCCAGGATGCGCGCGTTATCGTTTACGACCTTCGCGAGCAAGCTCGCTCCTACAGGTTACCGTTAAGTCATCCTCTTCTGTTTGCAACCATTGCTGTTTAGAGTGCCTTGGGCAATCCACACGAGGAGAACCATGGATGACGACTCAATTGACCACTTGTGCGGTACCTGCGCTGCGCGCCGAAGGCGTGATCGGGCTGATTGCCCCTGCCGGGCCGGCCGAGCTGGATATCGACAAGGCCACGCAATGGATGCGCGCCCGGGGCTACACACTGCGGATTTTCCCGGGTGTAGGCGAGCGGGATGGTTACCTGGCCGGCAGCGATGACGTACGCCTTAATGACCTGCACGCGGCGTTCGCCGATCCGTCCATCGACGCGATTTTCTGCCTGCGCGGCGGCTACGGCACCCCACGCCTGCTGGACCGCCTGGACTTTGACCTGCTGCGGGCCAATCCCAAGCCATTTGTCGGCTACAGCGATATCACCGCCTTACACCTGGCGATCAACCGCTATGCCGGTTTCGTCACCTTCCACGGGCCGATGTACAACGCTGACCTGTTGGGCGAAAAGCAACAACCTACCGAGTCGTCGCTGTTCAGCATGCTGCGGGGGCAGGTGAAAGCCGGTAGCCAGCTGACTCACCCAGTGGCCTACCCGCTGACCACCGTCGAGCCGGGCATCGCCTGTGGGCGTCTGCTGGGCGGCAATCTATCGATGATCGCAGCGGTGATGGGCACGGCATATGAGATTGATGCCGAGGGCATCATTCTGTTTATCGAAGATGTTAACGAGCCGTTGTACCGCATTGATCGGTTGCTCACCCATTTGCGCCTGGCCGGCAAGTTGGCTCAGGTGGCGGGTGTGGTGGTGGGGGATGTGGCGGGGGTTGATGGTGCTGCACTTGAGCGCTTGCTGAAGCAGACCTTCGAGCCGTTTTGCATTCCGGTGCTGTCCGGCTGGCGCAGTGGGCACTGCAATCCGAACCTGACCTTGCCGATGGGCGCGAGGGTGCGGCTGGATGCGGGGGAGAGGCGGTTGGTGTTGGAGCAGGATGTGGTGTTTAAGGCCTGAACTTTGTAGCGCCGATAAAGGCCTCTTCGCGAGCAAGCCCGCTCCCACATTTCGATCGCGTTCCTTCAGGAAGTGCACGGTCAAAATGTGGGAGCGGGCTTGCTCGCGAATGCGGTAGCAGCCATACGCCGATCTATCGGCTTTGCAGCGACTCCAGCAACTTCACCGTCGGATACCCATCGGCCGGCCAGCCCAGCGATTGCTGTGCCGCACGAATCGCCTTGCGGGTGTTGGCGCCGATGATCCCGTCCGGGTTGCCCGCATCGTAACCATGAGCGCTGAGCACCGTCTGCAAATCAATCCGCTGTGAGCGGCTCAACGGCAGTTCATCTTTCGGCCAGCCCCCACGAATCACACCACCGCCACCGAACCGTTCCGACAACAAGCCAACCGCCAACGCATAGGACGACGAGTTGTTGTACTTGAGGATCGCGCGGAAGTTATCCAGCACCAGGAACGCCGGGCCACGATAGCCGGCGGGCAGCAGCAGGGCGGCAGAAAGCTGGTCGACATTGGCCGGCACGCTGGCGCCAGGCGGTACCTGGATGCCGAGCTTCAGCCATTCGCCTACGGTTTTACGCACGCTGCCATCGGCCAAGGCGTAATCGAAATTCAACGGCAGTTGCTGCACCTCAAAACCCCACGGCTGGCCTTTCTGCCAGCCGGAGCTTTGCAGGTAGTGCGCGGTGGAAGCGAGGGCGTCGGCCGGGCTGTTCCAGATGTCGCGGCGACCGTCGCCGTCGAAGTCCACGGCGTGGGTGTTGTAGGTGGTCGGGATGAACTGGGTCTGGCCCATGGCGCCGGCCCAGGAGCCTTTCATCTGGTCAGCGGCGATGTCGCCATGCTGGATGATTTGCAGCGCCGCCAGCAGTTGAGCGTGGGCGAACGCCGGGCGACGGCCTTCATACGCCAGGGTCGCCAGGGAGCGGATCACTGAATTGTTGCCCTGGAACTGGCCGAAGTTACTTTCCATGCCCCACACCGAGACCAGCGCCTGGCGGTCGACGCCATAACGATCTTCGATGCGTTGCAGAATGTCGGCGTACTTCACCAGCAACGCCTGGCCATTGCGTACACGCAGTGGGGACAGGGCGCCATCCAGGTATTCCCATACCGGGCGGGAGAACTCCGGCTGGCTGCGGTCGGCGCGGATCACCGCCATGTCGGGTACGACATTGGCGAAGGCTGTGTCGAAAACCTGGGGCGTGATCCCGGCCTTCAGGGCTTCCACGCGAAAGCCTGCCTGCCATTCAGCAAAGGTCTGGGTCGGCTGGATATCAAGGTTGTCCACCGCCAGTGGCGCAACGACGGCAGGCGCGGCTACCGGTGCAGTCTGGAGCGGGGGCAGGGGTTGAGCATCGGCGGCGGTGGGTTTTTCCGCGCAGGCGACTAACAGAATGAGGCTGGAGGCAGCGATCAGTTGGCGAAGGTGCCAACGACGGGAAAGACTAGAGGGCATGCACAGGTCCAGGGAGTACGAATCAGGTACAGACCTTATCATGCCAGAGGGGCGCTTGCCTTCAGGCAGCCAGAAAGTAAGAAGCCTCCCAGCTATTAGACTGGAAGGCTTCGCGGCGGTAGCTGCCTTTGCCTTTGCCGGCTCGTTCCTGGCGACTGCGGAACAACGGCTGGGCGATGATGGATTTGGCCTTGTTGGGGCCATGCTTGGATGGCTTTTTGCTCATGATGGGTACTCTTTGGCGGGTTGATGATGCGGTGCGAATCATCGGCCGAAGTTTGGATTCTGTCCAGCCCAGCGATACGTAGGACTATTCAGCAGGCAGCGCCAAGCGCTGTCCTGACATCAAAAGTGACAAACGACTCAAGCTCATCCACGGCGATCCAGCCGCCTGGCCCTTGATCTGCGCGTCAATACGCTGGGCCTCGAGCAGCAATTGCGCCCAGCGTTGCGCCGAGTACCGTTGCAGGGCTTTGCTGATCAGCGGTTTGCGCTTGTCCCACACCGGTGGCCGTGCCTGGCTGAAAGCCTTGTCCAGCGGGATGCCCTGGCTGTATTGCAGGGCAATATTGGCCAGCAGGCGTAATTCCCGAGCCAGGGCCCAGAGAATCACCGGTGGCTCGACGCCTTCGCCGCGCAGCCCTTCGAGCATGCGCAAGGCGTGGGCGGGTTCGCCGTTGAGGATCGCGTCCACCAGGCCAAATACGTCAAAGCGCGCGCTGTCAGCCACGGCGCCTTGTACGGTTTCGACGGTGATCTGGCCGCCTTCAGCCATCAGCTTGAGCTTTTCGATTTCCTGGGCGGCTGCCAACAGGTTGCCTTCCACCCGCGCCGCGATCAGCTCTACGGCGTCCTGGCTGGCAGTCAGCCCGGATTGCGACAGGCGCTGACGAATCCATTGCGGCAGCTGGCTGCTGTCCACTGGCCAGATCTGTATGAACTGGGTCTGACCGCCTTCCACCAGCGCCTTGCCCCACTTGGTTTTCTGCGCGCTGCCATCAAGCTTGGGCAGGCTGATCAGCAGCAACGTGTCTTCGGCAGGGCGTGCGCAGTACTCCATCAATGCTGCCGCGCCTTTATCGCCAGGCTTGCCCGAAGGCAGGCGCAGTTCCAGCAGGCGTTTTTCGGCAAACAGCGACATGCTCGCCCCGGCTTGCAGCAGCGTGCCCCAGTCGAAACTGGCGTCGGCGCTGAATACCTGGCGTTCATCGAAGCCCTGTTGCCGGGCGGCCGTGCGAATCGCGTCCGCAGCCTCCTGGCACAGCAGCGGGTCATCACCGCTGACGATGTAGACGGGCGCGAGGCTGCCTTGCAGATGCTTGGCGAGTTGGGCGGGGGCAAGTTTCATAGGCAGGGCGAACGGGGCGCCTGGGGCGCCCCGTCTGGCTTACTCGACAGGGACTTCGACAGGCGACTGTTTAGGCTGGCTGTTTTCATACTCTTGCGCCGCTTTCAGCGCATCGGCATCTGCCTTGGCCTTGTTATCTGCCGTTTGCTGCAGTTGATCCAGTTTTTCCGGGGTGATCAGTTGCAGGCGCAGAACCATGCGCTGCACCAGCTCACGACGCATTTCCTTGCGCACCTGGATGGTTTCGGAGTCCGAACCCACCAGGTTGTTGCCGTCGTGGCTCACGACTTTCTGTACCTGGATCTTGTCGCCCATCAGCGGCAGGTTGTCATGGCCCTGGATTTCGAAGAAGAGCGTGGTGCTCAGCTCAATGTCCGAAGCACGCCCGGCACTGGCGTAGCTGAGGTTGCGCTGATCTTCTTTCTCATCCACCAGGTTCAGTTTGTAAGCTGCGCCTGAATAGACTTTGACACCACTGCTTTCCAGGACCTGGCGCAGCTGTTGAACGGTCTCGCCGTAGGAGTTACGGGCGGTGACGTCCAGTTCCTTGATCGCCAGTTCGGTGTGGCCGGTGCCGCGCAGCTGGAAGCCGCAAGCGCTCAGTAGCACGGCAAGGCCCATAACCAGCAGATTGCGTTTGATCATTTTGATGCTCCCCTTGAAACCATGTGGGCCTTATCGAGGCCCTGGAGGTTTTGTTCGGCGCCAGGGTTATTCCCTTGGCGCCCGATCCGATTAGCTAGCGACGATATTGACCAGTTTGCCGGGCACCACGATCACTTTGCGGATCGTCAGGCCTTCGGTGAAGCGCAGCACGTTCTCATTGGCACGGGCGGCGGCTTCGACTTCTTCACGGCTGGCGCTGGCTGGCATGTCGATCTGGCCACGCAGCTTGCCGTTGACCTGAATCACCAGTTGCAGCGTGTCCTGTACCAGGGCGCTGTCATCCTGTACCGGCCAGCCGGCATCGATGACGGCGCCACTGTGGCCCAAACGGCTCCATAGGTCGTGGCAGATGTGAGGCGTGATCGGTGCCAGCAGCAGGGTGACCGTTTCCAGGCCTTCCTGTACCAGCGCGCGGTCCTGCTCGGTGGCCTGCGGTGCTTTTTCCAGCACGTTCATCAGCGTCATCACCTGGGCGATGGCGGTGTTGAATTTGTGGTGCTGGCCCACGTCCTGGCTGGCGTGCTTGATGGCCAGGTGGGTGCTGCGGCGAATGGCTTTTTGCTCATCGCTCAAGGCTGCCACGTCCAGTTTGCCCGGCAAGCCCTGGCTGACATGGGCATGCGCCAGGCGCCAGACGCGCTTGAGGAAACGGTGCGAACCCTCTACGCCGGAGTCGGACCATTCCGCGCTCATGTCGGGCGGCGAGGCGAACATCATGAACAGGCGGCAGGTATCTGCGCCGAACTGGTCGATCATCGACTGTGGGTCGACGCCGTTGTTCTTCGACTTGGCCATCTTCTCGGTGCCGCCGATTTCCACCGGCAGGCCGTCGGAGATCAACTTGGCGCTGATCACCTTGGCCTTGCTGTCACGCACCAGCTCGACGTCCGCCGGGTTGAACCAGGTGTAGGCGCCATTGGCTTCGCGACGGTAGTAAGTTTCGGCAATCACCATGCCCTGGGTCAGCAGGTTCTTGAACGGCTCATCGGAGCTCACCAGGCCTTCGTCACGCATCAGCTTGTGGAAGAAGCGCGCGTACAGCAGGTGAAGGATGGCGTGTTCGATACCGCCGATGTACTGGTCAACCGGCAACCAGTGGTCGGCCGCGGATTTTTCCACCAGGCCGCCTTCATAGTGCGGCGAGGCGTAGCGGGCGTAGTACCACGAGGACTCCACGAAGGTGTCCATGGTGTCGGTTTCACGCTTGGCCGGGGCGCCGCAGTTCGGGCAAGTGCATTCGTAGAATTCAGGCATGCGCGCCAAGGGCGAACCGGCGCCGTCCGGCACCACGTCTTCCGGCAGCACGACGGGCAATTGGTCTTCCGGCACCGGCACGTCACCGCAGGTTTCGCAGTGGATGATCGGGATCGGGCAGCCCCAGTAGCGCTGGCGGCTGATGCCCCAGTCACGCAGGCGGAACTGGGTGCGCGAGGCACCGAGGTTTTTCTTGATCAGCGCGACTTCGATAGCGTCGAAGGCCCCTTCGAAATCCAGGCCATCGAACTCGCCGGAATTGATCAGGGTGCCGTGCTCGCCGTAGGCGTCTTGCCACGGGGCCGGGTTGGTGTCACCGGAGCTGGTGCGCACCACGGACTTGATGGGCAGGCTGTACTTGGTGGCGAATTCGAAATCGCGTTCGTCGTGGGCTGGCACGGCCATTACCGCGCCATCGCCGTAGTGCATCAACACGTAGTTGGCGACCCATACCGGCAGCTTCTCGCCGGTCAGTGGGTGCTCGACGAACAGCCCGGTCGGCAGGCCTTTTTTCTCCTGGGTGGCGACGTCGGCTTCGGCCACGCTGCCGCCTTTGCATTCGGCGATGAACGCCTGCAGTTCGGGGTTGTTCTGTGCAGCCTGGGTGGCCAGCGGGTGTTCAGCGGCCACGGCGACGTAGGTCGCGCCCATCAGGGTGTCCGGACGGGTGGTGAAGACTTTCAGTACGCCTTCTGCGCCGATGGAGTCGACGTTGTAGGGGAACTGCACTTCCATGCCCTTGGACTTGCCGATCCAGTTGCGTTGCATGGTCTTGACCTGCTCGGGCCAGCCCGGCAAATCGTCGAGGCTCGACAAGAGTTCATCCGCGTAGGCGGTGATCTTGAAGTAGTACATCGGGATTTCGCGCTTTTCGATCAGCGCGCCGGAGCGCCAGCCGCGGCCGTCGATCACTTGCTCGTTGGCCAGTACGGTCTGGTCCACCGGGTCCCAGTTCACGGTGCCGCTCTTCTTGTAGATCACACCTTTTTCGAACAGGCGAGTGAACAGCCATTGTTCCCAGCGGTAGTAATCAGGCTTGCAGGTGGTCACCTCGCGGGACCAGTCCACCGCCAGGCCCAGGCTGCGCAGCTGGGTCTTCATGTAGGCGATGTTTTCGTAGGTCCACTTGGCGGGCGCTACGTTGTTCTTCATCGCGGCGTTTTCCGCCGGCATGCCGAAGGCGTCCCAACCCATGGGTTGCAGGACATTCTTGCCCAGCATGCGCTGGTAGCGGGAAATGACGTCGCCGATGGTGTAGTTGCGCACATGCCCCATGTGTAGCTTGCCGCTGGGGTAAGGGAACATCGATAGGCAATAGAAAGTCTCCTTGCCTGGCTGTTCACTGACTTCAAAGGACTTTTGCTCATCCCAGAACGACTGGGCGGCATTTTCTATTTCACGGGGCTGATATTGTTCGTGCATGGCTACTTTTGAACTGAATAGGGGTGGCCTAATCCTCTTCGGTGCAACGTTCAGGTTGATCGACACCAAAAAGCGGCGCGTCCGTGCCCAAACCCTGCGGGAAGTGGAGTTACAGGAAGCGCCGTAGCATACATGACCCCACTCTATCGAGGGAAACCCTGATTGCGCGGCCGAGGCCGTTGGTCGCGGCGTCGCGCAGGCGGGGCCAGCAGGACTACGCTGTTTAGTGGGGAGTGGGTCTTATCTTTAATGAGGTGAGGGATGGTTGATTTGCAGAGGACTTTAACGAAACCGCAGGTGTACGAAGGGCTGATCGACCGTTTGGGTCGAGCACTGGATGCAGCAAAAACCGCAGGCCGATTGTGTGATGAACGGCCTCTGGAGTTGGAACTGCGTGGCTTGAGCCAGGCAGAGCTGGACGTGATCAGGGTGTATCTGGAGTTAAATGAGCATCGCGCGCCCCATGGCATGGCCTCCCCGCCAGCCCAGGAGTTTTCGCGCTCGGCCAAGGTGGTATGGCTCAAGGATTTCTCGGCCGGTCGCAGCCCGGAAAAACTCCGGTCCGTGCGTTTCAAGTGAAGCACCGCGTTAGTGATCTGTAGCCTTCTCAACGTTTGTTCTTGTAAAGATTGTCGCTAAACCTCGTTTCACCTTAGGCTTCGGGCATCTTTGGAGATGCCCGATGCCTATTCGTTACTTCATTAAACAATTGCTGTTGCCGCCCGGCATTCTGTTGCTGTTGCTGGCGCTTGCCTGGTGGTTTCGCCGCAGTCGGCCGCGACTGGCGGCGGTGTGCTTTGCCCTGGGATTTGGCGGGATGTGGTTGATGAGCCTGCCGGTGGTGGTGCAATGGGGGGCAAAGGCGCTGGAGACCGAGCCGCCTTTGGCCCGTGACGAATGGGCGACCCTGGCGCAGCGGGCTGATGCGATTGTGGTGTTGGGTTCCGGGCGTGAGCGCGGGGATCCGGCGTGGGGCTCCGATCAGCCCACGGGTATCGGTCTTGAGCGCCAGCGCTATGCGGCCCGCTTGGCCAAGGCTTCGGGCTTGCCGGTGCTGACCAGCGGTGGTTTGCACTACGGCACGCCACCGAGTGAGGCGGAGTTGATGGCGGTGTCGATGCAGGATGACTTTGGCGTGAGCGTGCGCTGGAAGGAAGAGCGCAGCCGCACCACCTGGGAAAACGCGCAGATGAGCGCCGAGATTTTATTGCCGCAGGGGATCAAGCGTGTGGTCGTCGTAACCCAGGCCTGGCACATGCCGCGTTCGCGATGGAGCTTCGAAAAGGCTGGGTTTACGGTGGTTCCGGCGCCGATGGGGTTTCTCGGTTTAGACAATGCCCGGCCAGTGGGTGGCTGGATGCCGGAATTCAAGTCAATCTGGCAGAGCGGGCAGTTGCTGAATGAAGCGGTGGGGCAGGTGGGCTACCGGATGTTTTACAGGTAACACCGCCGGGCAAATGTGGGAGCGGGCTTCTGTGGGAGCCGGGCTTGCCCGCGATGCAGGCACCTCGGTTTGTCAGTTACACCGAGGTGATGCTATCGCAGGCAAGCCAGCTCCCACATTTATTCGAGTATTTCTATTAAACCGTTTTCGACATCCGGCCCGCCAACAGCGCCCAGCCAAACAGGCCAAGGCACAGGATGATCAACGGCCACGAGCGCCATTCCAGATAGGGCGTGAGGTTGTGCATCGGCACCACTTCACCGTAGAGAATCCCGCGTTCAAACTGCGGGATCTGCACGGTAATCTGCCCGTACGGGTTGATCAGGCCGGTCACGCCATTGTTGGTGGCGCGAATCATCCAGCGACCCGCTTCCAGGGCGCGCATCTGGGCCATCTGCAAATGCTGCAGCGGGCCGATGGAGCGGCCGAACCAGGTGTCGTTGCTGATGGTCAGCAACAAATCGCTACGGGCCGACAGGCCGGCGGCGAACTCCGGGTACACCACTTCATAGCAAATGAATGGCGCAATCTGATAGCCCTTGGCTTGCAGCAAAGCCTGGTCGGACGGCCCGCGGGCGAAGTCCGACATCGGCAGGTCAAAGAACGCGATCAAGCCGCGCAACATGTCCTGCAGCGGCACGTACTCGCCAAACGGCACCAGCTTCTGCTTCAGGTAGGTGCCGTCGCCTTCGCCCACCACCGTGATGCCATTGAAGAAGCGCTTCTGGTGGTGCACTTCCTGGCGGATCGGCACGCCGGTGATCAGCGCGGTGTGCCGGTCGGCAGCGAACTTGCCCATCATGCCCAGGTAACCCTCGACGGATTCCTTGAGCACCGGCACAGCGGTTTCCGGCCATACCAGCAGGTCGACGGGCTTGGAGCTGAAGCTCATGTCGCGGTACAGCGCGAGCTGCGCATTCAACTGCTCGGGGTCCCACTTCATGCTTTGTTCGACGTTACCCTGGACGGCCGCCACGGTCAGCGGCGCGCCAGAAGGGCTGGTCCAGGCGTGATGCTTGAGTGCCAGGCCGATGGCCCATGGCGCCACCAACAGAAGCAAGCCGGCACCGATGAACAGGTTGCGCTTAGCCGCCAGCAGACGCGGCAGGTTGCAGATCAGTGCGGCGGTCAGCGCCAGGGCAAAGGAAATCAGCCACATTCCGCCCAGCGGCGCGAGGCCGGTAAGAGGGCCGTCGAGCTGGCTGTAACCGGAATAGAGCCAGGGAAAACCGGTGAGGAACCAGCCGCGAAATGCTTCCTGGCCAACCCACAAGGCCGCGAAGGCCAGGGCATCCGCCAGTGGCGCTTCGTTGCGGCGCAGCCAGCGCGCCCACAGCCAGGCAGGCAGGGCAAAGAACCAGGCAATGGCCGCCGTAAACGCCAGCATCAGCATGCCAGCCAGCAGCACCGAAGCGCCGCCAAAATGGTGAATGCTGTAGTAGATCCAGCTGGTACCGGCGCCAAACAGACCGAAACCGAAACACCAGCCACGGCCCAGGGCCTGGCGTGGTGTCAGTTCACGCAATCCCGCATAAAAGAACCCGACGGCCACCAGCGCAAACGGCCAGAGGTCGAACGGCGCCAGCGCCAGGGTAGTGATGGCGCCGGCCACCACGGCCAGCAGGTTACCGGGCCAGCCGGGTGCAGTGAGACGGCGCATGTCAGTCCTTAGCGGGCAATAGGTGTCAGGCGAATCAGATGGATCCTGCGGCTGTCGGCATTCAGGATGCGGAAGCGATAGGCACCGATTTCCGTGGTCTCGTTACGCTTGGGCAGGTGCCCGAACGCACTCATCACCAGGCCGCCAACCGTGTCGAACTCATCGTCGGAGAATTCGCTGTCGAAGAACTCGTTGAAGTTCTCGATCGGCGTCAGGGCCTTGACCAGGAAGTCACCGCTGGGCAGCGGCTTGATGTAGCTGTCTTCTTCCACATCGTGTTCGTCTTCGATGTCACCGACGATCTGTTCCAGCACGTCTTCGATGGTCACGAGGCCGGCCACACCGCCGTATTCGTCAATCACGATGGCCATGTGATTGTGGTTCGCACGAAATTCGCGCAGCAGCACATTCAGGCGCTTGGATTCGGGGACGAAAGTGGCAGGACGCAGCAGGTCCTTGATGTTGAAGCTGTCGCCGTTCTCCTTGAGGATCAGCGGCAGCAGGTCCTTGGCCAGAAGGACGCCCATGACGTCGTCATGGCTTTCGCCGATCACCGGGTAGCGCGAGTGCGCCGAATCAATGACGGCCGGGAGGAATTCCCGTGGGGTCTGGGTCGCCTTGATGCTGACCATCTGCGAGCGCGGAACCATGATGTCCCGCACCTGCAAGTCAGCGACCTGGATAGCGCCTTCGACGATGGCCAGCGCTTCGCTGTCCAGCAACTTGTTCTGATGTGCCTCGCGCAGCAGCTCCAGCAGCTCCTGGCGGTTTTTCGGCTCGTGGGCAAAGGCCTGGGTGAGTTTCCCCAGCCATGACTTTTGCCCGTTGCTCGATCGGTCTTCGCTCATAGCGATTACTCTAAATCCTTTGTTGTTTCAGTTAGGTGTAGTTTCAATTTCGTCATCTGCATATGGGTCGCGATGACCCAATTCTGCAAGCAACGTTCGTTCCAGTGCTTCCATTTCCTCGGCTTCGTCATCGTCTATATGGTCGTAACCCAAGAGATGCAAGCAGCCGTGGATGACTAGATGAGCCCAATGGGCTTCAAGTTCCTTTCCTTGTTCTGCCGCTTCACGCTCGACCACTTCGACGCAGATCACCAGGTCGCCCAGCAGTGGGATGTCCAGTAACTCGTCGGGAACGTCAGCGGGAAACGACAGCACGTTGGTCGCGTAGTCTTTTTGTCGCCAGGTGTGATTCAGTTCACGGCCTTCGGGCTCGTCCACCAGGCGAATGGTCAGTTCCGAGTCGGCGGTGCGCTGGCGCAGGGCCAGGGCGCACCATTGGCGGAACTGTTCTTCGCTGGGGGCGGGCGCTTCGGTGGCCAGCTGCAGGTCAAGCTCAAGCATCGCGGCGAGTGTCCTTGGCCGGTTGGTCATCGCGGTGTTCGAAGCGCTCGTAGGCTTCGACAATGCGCTGCACCAGCGGGTGACGGACCACGTCTTTGGGCATGAAGTGCGTGAAGCTGATCCCCGGCACGTCCTTGAGCACGTCGATCACCTGCGCCAGGCCCGACTTGGTGCCTTTGGGCAGGTCGACCTGGGTGACGTCGCCGGTGATCACGGCCGTTGAGCCGAAGCCGATCCGGGTCAGGAACATTTTCATTTGCTCGACGGTGGTGTTCTGGCTTTCGTCGAGGATGATGAAGCTGTTGTTCAGCGTGCGGCCGCGCATGTAGGCCAGCGGGGCGATCTCGATCACCTGGCGCTCAATCAGCTTGGCCACGTATTCGAAGCCGAGCATCTCGTAGAGCGCGTCGTAGAGCGGGCGCAGGTACGGGTCGATCTTCTGGGCCAGGTCGCCGGGCAAAAAGCCGAGTTTTTCGCCGGCTTCCACCGCCGGGCGCACCAGCAGGATGCGTCGCACCTGCTCACGCTCGAGGGCGTCGACCGCACAGGCCACGGCCAGGTAGGTCTTGCCGGTACCGGCAGGGCCGATGCCGAAGTTGATGTCGTTACCCAGGATCTCTTTGACGTAGCGCTGCTGATTCAAGCCGCGAGGGCGAATCATGCCTTTCTTGGTGCGCAACGCGACGCTGGCTTCGGCTACCGGGTTATTGGCCAGGTCTTCCACGGCGGATTCCTGCAGGTACAGGTGCACCGTTTCCGGCGACAGCTCGCTACCTTTGGTTTCCCGGTAGAGGCGGCGCAGAAGGTTTTCTGCCGAGGTGGTGTGTTGGGGTTCACCAATAAGCTCGAATTGATTGCCGCGGTTGCGGATCTCGATGCTCAGGCGTTGTTCGATCAGGCGCAGGTGCTCGTCGAACTGTCCGCACAGATTGGCGAAACGGCGAGCCTCAAAGGGCTCGAGGAGAAAACGATGTGGTTCTATGGGTGCGTTCAAGGTCGTTTTTAGCCGCCCAGGGGCAATTAAGATGAAATCAAGGATAACGCCAGCAGGCCGGGTGCGAAAGCACTTAAACGGAGCATCTTGGCTGAGGGCGATTCTGTAGGAGCGAGCTTGCTCGCGAAAAACGTCAACGATACCGCTTGCAGCCTGAATATACGCAGTGCCCTCAGGTTTTTCGCGAGCAAGCTCGCTCCTACAGAAACTTGGTTTATTGGATCAGCGAGCCGCGCAGCGAGTGCGGTTGTGCCGCGTCAATGTGCACGTCGGCGAACTGCCCGATCAGTGTCGGATTATCGCAGCGGAAGTTGACGATCCGGTTGTTCTCGGTCCGGCCCTGCAATTCGCCAGGGTCTTTTTTCGAGTAGTCGGTCACCAGGATGCGCTGGGTCGAGCCCACCATCTGTCGGCTGATCTCGAAGCCTTGTTGATTGAGGCGATGCTGCAGGGCGTTCAAGCGCTCTTTCTTCACCGCTTCCGGAGTCTCGTCCGCCAGATCCGCCGCCGGGGTGCCCGGGCGCTGGCTGTAGACGAACGAGTAGGAGAAGTCGAAACCAACGTCTTCGATCAGCTTCATGGTCTGCTGGAAATCTTTCTCGGTTTCACCCGGGAAGCCGACGATAAAGTCCGAGCTGATGCAGATTCCCGGCACCGCCGCACGCAATTTGCGCAGCTTGGATTTGTACTCCAGGGCGGTGTGGTTGCGTTTCATCGCCGCGAGGATGCGGTCCGAGCCCGATTGCACCGGCAAGTGCAGGTGTTTGACCAGTTCCGGCACTTCGGCGTGGGCCTGGATCAGGCTGTCGGAGAATTCCAGTGGGTGCGAGGTGGTGTAGCGAATCCGCTCGATCCCGTCGACGGCCGCCACCACGCGGATCAACTCTGCGAGGTCCGCCAGGCGCCCGTCATGGGTCTGGCCGCGATAGCCGTTGACGTTCTGCCCCAGCAGGGTCACTTCACGCACGCCGTTCTCGGCCAGGTGAATGATCTCAGCCAGTACGTCGTCGAACGGGCGGCTGACTTCTTCGCCGCGGGTGTAGGGCACCACGCAGAAGGTGCAGTACTTGCTGCAGCCTTCCATGACCGACACATAGGCGCTCGGGCCGTCGATGCGCGGCTCGGGCAAATGGTCGAATTTTTCGATTTCCGGGAACGAGACGTCGACTTGCGGCAGCTTGGTGATGCGTGCGGCGTCGATCATTTCCGGCAGGCGGTGCAGGGTTTGCGGGCCGAACACCACGTCGACGTACGGTGCGCGGTCGCGAATGGCGGCGCCTTCCTGGCTGGCCACGCAACCGCCGACGGCGATCACCATGTCCGGGTTGGCCAGTTTCAGTTCGCGCCAGCGGCCCAGCTGCGAGTAGACCCGGTCCTGGGCCCGCTCGCGGATCGAGCAGGTATTGAGCAGGATCACGTCGGCATCTTCAGCGCGGGCGGTGACTTCCAGGGCCTGATGTTCACCCAGCAGATCGACCATGCGCGAGCTGTCGTACTCGTTCATCTGGCAACCGTGGGTTTCGATGTAAAGCTTCTTGGCCATGGGGATCGTCAACTGGTGGTAAAGAACCGCGCATTATAGGGGGCATGCCGATAGGTTCCTAGCACTGTGCATCGGACGCCATGCTATAGTTCGCGCCCTCTTTTATATCCCCCGATGTGTTACCCGCCCACCATGACCAAACGTGAAGCTCCAATCTACAAGGTGATTTTCCTTAACCAGGGCCAGGTGTTCGAAATGTACGCCAAGCAGATCTATCAAAGTGATCTGTGGGGCTTCCTGGAAGTGGAAGAGTTCGTCTTTGGCGAGCGCACACAGTTGGTCGTCGACCCGGGCGAGGAAAAACTCAAGGCTCAGTTCGAGGGCGTGGTGCGCAGTTTTGTGCCGATGCATTCGATTGTGCGCATCGATGAAGTCGAGCGCTTGGGCACGCCGAAAATCAGCGAGGCCCGGGGCATGAGCAATGTCATGCCGTTTCCGATGCCGATGCCTGAGAAGTAAGGCTTTAGACCGCGTCGACCCCTTCGCGAGCAAGCCCGCTCCCACTTTCAACCGAGTTCCACCTTTGGAATACAGTCGAGTGTGGGAGCGGGCTTGCTCGCGAAGGCGGCAGTAAAGGCGCTACAAAACTCAGGGAAGTGGCGAAAATGGCGAGCTGCCATCTGCGCTCTGCAGTTCCTGCAGGTAGTTACGGAAAATCTGCCCCAGCACCTGGGTCGCCACTTCCAGTTCGTCCCGCTGCATGTGCTCGGCCACTTCGTCGGCCGTGTCCAGTGCATCTTCGGCGCCGTTGACCGCCGCCATTTTCAGCACGATATACGCCTGAACGTTATTGGCCGGTACGCCTTCGCCGTGGAAAAACATGGTGCCCAGCTGGAATTGCGCCTGGGCGTGGCCCTGCAACGAGGCTTTCTCGAAGTAGCTCAAGGCTTTGTTGAGGTCGCGTGCGGGATTTTTACTGTCGTAGAAGTACTCGCCCAACTCGTATTGCGCCTGCGCATCCCCGCCATCGGCCTGTTTCTGGCACGCGCTCAGGGCTTCGGCCTGGCTTTCTGGCTGGGTATTGAGGGTGCAACGACCCATCGCTGGGATTAACAACGAGTTGCCGCCTGCCTGGGCAAACGCCAGCAGCGGCTGAAGGAGCAACAGGCAGCCCAGAACCAGGGTGCGGCCGGTGCGTTTCATGGGAATCGACTTACCTCTGACGGGGCGCGGGACCCACGGGGGGATCCAATAAGCGCGCATTATGAAATAAGCAGGCACCTGCTTACAAAGTCTTTACTCGTTTTTCTGCTGCGTGGGCAAGTTATCTGCCGGATTGCAGGTGAATTCTCGAAAAAAGACGGAAATGCCTGTAAGCAAAGTAGCAAATCTGACGCCGCCAGGGGCGACGTCGGATTTTTGCGCCGCTTATTTCAAGGCGGCGAAGGCGCGCTCGGCGGCATCGAGGGTCAGTTTCAGCTCGGCATCACCATGGGCGATCGAGGTGAAGCCGGCTTCAAAAGCGCTCGGGGCGAGGTACACGCCACCTTCCAGCATCAGATGGAAGAAGCGCTTGAACAGGTCGGCATCGCTGCCCATCACGTCGTCGAAGGTGACGATGTCGTCAGCGCCGCTGAAGTACAGGCCGAACATGCCACCCGCCTGGGTGGTCACGAACGGAATGCCGGCCGCATCGGCGCGCTGTTGCAGGCCGTCCAGCAGGCGAGTGGTGTAGTCGGTCAGCTCGGCGTGGAAGCCCGGGCGGCTGATCAGGCGCAGGGTGGTCAGGCCGGCGGCCATGGCCAGCGGGTTACCCGACAGGGTGCCTGCCTGGTACACCGGGCCCAGCGGTGCGATGTGTTGCATGATTTCGCGCTTGCCGCCGAAGCAGCCCACCGGCATGCCGCCACCGATGATCTTGCCGAAGGTGCTCAGGTCCGGGGTAACGCCGTAGTAAGCCTGGGCGCCGCCGAGGGCGACGCGGAAACCGGTCATCACTTCATCAAAAATCAGCACGACGCCCTGCTTGTCGCACTGTTCCCGCAGGCCTTCCAGGAAACCCGGCGCTGGCGGTACGCAGTTCATGTTGCCGGCCACCGGCTCGACGATGATGCACGCCACTTCCTGGCCGACTTCGCTGAGCATCTGCTCGACCGCAGCGATGTCGTTAAACGGCAGGGTCAGGGTGTGTTTGGCAAATGCAGCCGGCACACCGGCGGAGCTCGGTACGCCCTGGGTCAGCGCGCCGGAGCCGGCCTTGACCAGCAGGCTGTCGGAGTGGCCGTGGTAGCAGCCTTCGAACTTGATGATGCTGTCGCGGCCGGTGAAACCACGGGCCAGGCGAATCGCACTCATGGTGGCTTCGGTGCCGGAGCTGACCATCCGCACCATCTCCATGGACGGCACGATGGAACAGACCAAGTCGGCCATCTCGGTTTCCATGGCGGTTGGTGCGCCGTAGGACAAGCCGTGTTGCAGCTGCTGGCGCACCGCGTCCAGTACGTCCGGATGGCTGTGGCCGAGGATCATCGGGCCCCACGAACCCACGTAGTCGACGTAGCGCTTGTCATCTTCGTCGGTGACGTAGGCGCCTTCGGCATGCTTGAAGAACAATGGTGTGCCGCCAACGCTCTTGAACGCTCGCACGGGGGAGTTCACACCGCCGGGGATGTGTTTCTGGGCATTGGCAAACAGGGTTTCGGAACGGGACATGATCGTGTTCTCTGAATTCAAGATTTTAAAAGGTCGTTAAAGGCGCGGGCGCGGCGCGTGACTTCCTGGGTGCTGTCGGCACCAAACAGGCCGTGGACTACCGCCAGCAGGTCGGCACCATGGGCTACCAGGGGCTCGGCGTTTTCCAGGGTGATGCCGCCGATCACGCAGATCGGCAGGTGCAACCGCGTGCGGGCCTGGGCCAGCAGTTCAACGGTGGCCGCCGGGGCGCCGGGCTTGGTGTTGGAGTTGAAGAAGCGGCCGAAGGCGACGTAACTGGCACCCTCCTTGGCAGCCTGCTCAGCCAGTTCGATCTGGCTGTGGCAGGTGGAGCCGATGATCGCTTTGGAGCCCAGCAGCGCGCGGGCCGGGGTCAGCGGGCCGTCGGTCTGGCCCAGGTGCACGCCGACGCCGAGGCGCGCGGCCAGTTCGGCGTCATCGTTGATGATCAGTTGCGTCTTGTAGCGCGAGCACAGCTCCCGCAGTTTTTCGGCTTCCCGCAGGCGGCGCGCTTCGTCGCTGCTTTTATCGCGGTATTGCAGCAGGGTCACGCCACCGTCCAACGCCGCTTCGACGTAGGCCAGGAACTTGCCGGCCAACAGTTGGCTGTCGGTAATGGCATAAAGGCCACGTAGTTTCATCGGGCAGGCCTCTTGGTGTTACGAGCAGAAATCCAACGGCAGACGACGAGGCACGAATTGCCCCTGGCCGAGTTGTTCAGCGTCACGCAGGGTGCGCCAAGTGTAGTTGAGGGCCGATTGCACTGCGCTGACCAAACCTTCGCCTTGCGCCAGTCGACCGGCCAATGCGCTGGCCAGGGTGCAGCCGGAACCGTGATAACTGCCGGGCAGGCGCTGGCAGGTAAAGGTCTGGTGCGTGCCGTCGCGGCTGTAGAGGCGGTTGTGCACTTCGTGCTCGTCGCCGTGGCCGCCGGTGATCAGCAGGTGCTTGATGAAGGGCAGCAGCTTTGCGGCGCACTGGTCCGCCGTGCCTTCGGGCAGTTCGGCGAGGATGCGAGCCTCGGGCAGGTTCGGCGTGGCAATCAGCGACAGCGGTAACAGCCGCTCGCGCATGGCGTAGCCAACCTCGTCCTTGCCCAGGCTGCCGCCGCCGCCGGCGCGCAGCACCGGGTCGCAGACCACCGGCAGATGCGGGTGCGCCTTGAGCAGCTCGACCACGGTGTCGACCATTTCCAGGGAGCCGAGCATGCCCAGTTTCACCGCCGCCACTTCGGAATCGCCGAGCACGGCGTTGGCCTGGGCCAGCACCCATTCGCGGTCCAGCACGCGGAAATCGCTGACGTTGACGGTGTTCTGCACGGTCAGCGCGGTGACCGCCGGGGCCGCATGGCAACCCTGGGCGAGCAGGGCTTCGATATCTGCCTGCAAGCCGGCGCCACCACTGGGATCATGGCCGGAGAGACAGAGGACAACGGGGCGAGAGCTGTAGATATTCATGGTGCGCGAGCTTACCACCAAACGCTTTTTGGGTGGCTGTCGGGCGATGGTTGAATTTTTAACGGATGAACAGGCTGAAATGGCTGTTTGCTATCATCGTCGAAAGCAGGTCAAATGCTCTGTAATGCCCGCTCTAGAGCCTTTCAAAAAATTATTTCAATGGTGTCTTTTGGCCTGTAATGGCTATGCTAGAGTGGATTAAAACCAATAACTGTATCGCCGGTATACGTCTACTCAAAAGGAATGGAGGCTTTTGACATACCGGACAGGTCACGCTGGGGCTCTATGCGCTATTTGCTGATGTTACTGTTGAGCGGGCTGCCGATGCTGGCCGGCGCAGTCGAGTTCAACGAGTCCACCTCCCGCCTGCCCCTGGGCCAAGTGATGCAAGTCCTTGAAGACCCTACGGGTGCCCTGACGATTGGCGATATCAGCTCCCCGATCCTGGCCAGCCGTTTCAAACCCCATGACAAAGCCACCCTGAATGCCGGCTATTCGCGCTCGGTGTTCTGGCTCAAGGTCGACCTTCATTACCGTCCGAAAAAACCGGAAGCCTCGCGCAACTGGCTGCTGGAACTGGCCTATCCGCCGCTCAACCAACTGGAGCTGTACCAGCCCGACAGCGTCGGCAACTATCGCCTAGTGTCGCGCACCGGCAGCATTTTGCCGTTCTCCAGCCGCGAAATCCGCCAGAGCAACTACCTGTTCAAGCTCGACCTTGCGCCTGACCAACGGGAAACCCTGTACCTGCGCCTGCAAAGCCAAGGCTCGATCCAGGCGCCGCTGACCCTCTGGTCCACCACCGCGTACCTCGAAGAACAGCCACTGCGCCTCTATGTGCTGGGTGTGATCTACGGCGTGTTGCTCGGCATGCTGATCTACAACCTGTTCATCTACCTGAGCGTGCGCGACACCAGCTACCTCTATTACATCCTGTATATCGCCTCGTTCGGCCTGTATCAGCTGTCGGTCAACGGCGTGGCCGTGCAGTACTTCTGGCCCAACAACCCATGGTGGGCGAATGCGGCGGTTCCCTTTCTGATCGGTTCGGCGGCGCTGTTCGGCAGCCTGTTTGCCCGCAGCTTCCTGCACACCGCACTTTACAGTCGCTGGATCAACCGGCTGCTGGTGGCGCTGGCCGTTTGCGGTGCGGGGGTGATGGTGCTGGCGCTGTTCACCAGCTATGCGCTGGCGTTGCGTCTGGCTACCGGGTTGGCGCTGGTGTTCACCGTGACCATCTTTGTGGCAGCCATCAAGGCCTGGTATTGCGGCCAGCGGATGGCGCGCTACTTCATCATTGCCTGGACTGCGTTCCTGTTGGGCGGCGTGGTCAATACCATGATGGTCCTGGGCTATCTGCCCAATGTGTTCCTCACGATGTACGCCAGCCAGATCGGCTCGGCGCTCGAAGTGGCCTTGCTGTCCCTGGCCCTGGCCGACCGGATCAATTCGATGCGTGAGCAACAGGCGCAAATCCTGTTTGATGCCAGCCAGAAGCTCGAAGTACTGAACACGCAACTGGCCCGCAGCAACCAGCTCAAGGACGAGTTCCTCGCCACCTTGACCCACGAATTGCGCACTCCGATGAACGGTGTGATCGGCTCCCTGGAGTTGATGCAGACCGAGCCGCTGCCGGGCGACCTTGCGCAGTACCATCAAACCGCCGCTGGTGCGGCGCGCGAGATGATGCGCATGGTCAACGGCATTCTCACCCTCACCGAATTGCAGGCCGGGCGCCTTAGCCCGCAACCCCAGGTGTTCAGCCTGCGCGGGTTGCTCGACACCTTGCGCCAGCAGTTTGCGGCCAGCGCCCAGAGCAAGGGCCTGGAGTTCTCCATTGATCTGGCGGAGGACCTGCCGGACCGCATCAACGGTGACGCCGGCAAGCTGGCGCAATGCCTGGATTGCCTGTTGGACAATGCCTTCAAGTTCACCCACGAGGGTTCGGTACGTGTGCGGGTGGTTGGCGTGCCCCAGGCGGACGGAACCCTGCGCCTGACCTTTATTGTCACCGACACCGGCATCGGTTTCGCCTACCTCGATGAAGCGACCCTCTATCAGCGCTTCTTCCAGCTCGATGGCTCGACCACTCGCCGATACGGCGGCATGGGCATTGGCCTGGCGATCTGCCGGCAATTGATCGAGTTGCTCGGAGGTCGCCTCACCCATAATTCCGAGCCGCGGCGCGGCAGTCGCTTCCAGCTGGAACTTGCCGTGAGCCCGGTGCAACCTGAGCCCGTGCGACGAGTGCCGAGGGCACAACGTACGCCTCAGGAGTGCACGGTGTTGCTGGTGGACGACAACAGCGTGGCGCAATTGGTGGTGCGCGGCATGTTGCTCAAGCTCGGTTACCGCGTGAAAACCGTCGATAACGGACCGGCCGCCCTGGCGCTGTTGCAGAGTGACACCTTTGATGCGGTGCTGCTGGATGTGCCGGAGGGCGGTTTCTCGCTGTGCTGCCAGATCCGTGCATTGCCCGGCTGTGCCGAGTTGCCGGTGATCGCCTTGAGCACCTCCTTGCAAGCCCCGGAGCGTGAGAGCTGCCATGGTGTGGGTGTCACCGACCGAGTGGCCAAGCCAGTGCGCTTTGAGGCCTTGCAGCAGGTGCTGCAACTGCGGTTGTTGCACATGGTTGAGGGTGAAAGCGCCGCCACTTAGGCGCTTATGCCACTTTTTTAACCCGGTTGACGGTGCTTAACTGAAATTCGGGCCTCAATGAACGTGGCCTTTTTTTCAGGAGGCCCGTCATGAACCTGCACTCGTTCGCCGAAACCCACGACGTCACCAACCAGCCACCGTCCCTGGACGGCACCAACCTGTACCGTATCGATCTACCCCTGCAAGAATGGTCCCGGCGCTTTGGTGCCGGCTGGGCCGAGCAGCGTATCGATACCTACGGTGCTTTGGCGGGCGGGCCGCTGATGGAGGCCGGTTTCCTGGCCAACCAGAACAAGCCGGTGTTCAACAGCCACGACCGTTTTGGCCACCGTATCGACCTGGTGGAATTTCATCCGGCCTACCACGAACTGATGCGCACCGCCGTCGAGCATGGCCTGCCTTCGCTTCCGTGGGCCCACCCGCAATCCGGCGCCCATGTGGCCCGCGCGGCGGTGACCTACCTGCACAGCCAGGCCGAGGCCGGCACCGGCTGCCCGCTGACCATGACCTTCGCCTGCGTGCCGGCCCTGCGCTTGCAACCGGACCTGGCTGAAACCTGGCTGCCGAAAATTCTCGCCACCGAATACGACCCGCGCAACGTCGGCATCGCCCACAAGGCCGGCGCCACCATTGGCATGGCCATGACCGAGAAACAGGGCGGCACCGACGTGCGCGCCAACACCACCCGTGCTTACCCGGTAGGTGCCGGCGGCCCGGGCCAGGCGTATGAGTTGGTGGGGCACAAGTGGTTCTGTTCGGCCCCGATGTGCGATGGCTTCCTGACCCTGGCCCAGACCGACAAGGGCCTGACCTGTTTCCTGCTGCCCCGGCACCGCCCGGATGACACCCGCAACGAGTTCTACATCCAGCGCCTGAAAAACAAACTCGGCAACTGCTCCAACGCTTCCAGCGAAGTGGAGTTTCGAGGGGCGCTTGCCTGGATGATCGGCGAAGAAGGCCGTGGCGTACCGACCATTATCGAAATGGTGGCCATGACCCGTTTCGATTGCATGGTCGGCTCCAGCGCCTTGATGCGCCAGGCGCTGACCCAGGCCAGCCATCATTGCGCCCATCGCCTGGTGGGCGGCCGGGTGCTCAGCGAGCAACCACTGATGCAAAACGTACTGGCCGACCTGGCCCTGGAAAGCGAAGCGTCCCTGGCCTTGAGCATGCGCATGGGCCGCGCGCTGGACCATCTGGATAACGAACAGGAAGCCAAATTCGCTCGACTGGTAACGGCAGTGGGCAAGTATTGGATCTGCAAACGCGCGCCCGCGATGATCAACGAAGCCGCCGAGTGCATGGGCGGGGCCGGGTATGTGGAGGACAGCATCCTGCCGCGTTTGTACCGTGAGGCGCCGGTCAATTCCACGTGGGAAGGTTCCGGCAACGTGCAGTGCCTGGATGTGCTGCGGGCCTTGTCGAAAGAACCGGGCGTGCTGGAAGCGCTGTTTGTCGAGCTGGGGGATGGTCATGGTCACAAGCACCTGGCGCGGCACATCGAGCAGTTGAAGTCAGCGTTCATGGACACCCAGGACATTCAGTACAGGGCCCGGCAACTCACTGAGGATATTGCGGTGGCGTTGCAGGCCAAGTTGTTGCTGGAGGCGGGTAATGCCAGTGTGAGTGATGGTTTTATCGCCAGCCGACTGGGTGAGTCGTCTGGCCGGGTCTATGGCACCTTGCCGCGCGGTGTGGATGTGGAAGCGATTGTCGCGCGCTCGACACCTCCTTTTTCCTGAACAAATACGGTCAAAATGTGGGAGCGGGCTTGCTCGCGAAGGCGGTGGATCAGCCAATACATGTGCTGACTGACCTACCGCTTTCGCGAGCAAGTCGAATCGTCGCACCGCCGCTCCCACATTATTGATCGCATTCCAATTCCGGTGTTCCAGTGCGCCAGGGATACAGGCAAGATGAAGGCCTGCAAGTCAGAACACAGGATGCTTACCGTGACCGAAGCTTTTGTTGTCGTTCAAACCGCCGAAGAAGCCGTGGATCGGCTGGCGGCTCTCCATGAGCGTGCCACTGGCGCGCTCAATCAAGCCCTCAAGCGCTACCTCAAAGACCGCGTCGAACCCGACGCCGAACAACGTGCGATGTTTCGCTACCCGGAACTTCGCCTGACCTACCTGGTGCAGGGCGAAGTCCCACAGACCACCCGCGCGTATGCCAAGGTCCAGTTGCCGGGGACCTACAGCGTCACCGTCACCCATCCGTCAGCCTTCCGCAAATACCTGCTGGAGCAACTGGTGCCGTTGATGCATGACTTCACCGTGACGGTGGAAGTGGGCGTCAGCCAGCAGAACATTCCCTACCCGTACGTGGTGGAGCAGGGCGATGAACTTGCCGGCTCCGGCGTGACCGCCGCCACGCTGGCGCGGGTGTTCCCGAGTACCGACCTGTCCGCCGCCACCGATGGCATCGCCGACGGCCTGTACGACTGGGAAAACACCGACCCGCTGCCATTGGCGCTGTTCGATGCCGCCCGTGTCGATTTCTCCCTGCGCCGCCTGGTGCACTACACCGGCAGCGACTGGCGCCATGTGCAGCCGTGGATCCTGCTGACCAACTACCACCGCTACGTTGACCAGTTCATCGTGCATGGCCTGGAACAGTTGCGCAGCGACCCGCGCTTTATCCGCATGGTACTGCCGGGCAACGTGATCATCGACAAGAGCATGGACCACGGCGAAGCATCTGCCATCGCCGCAGGCGTGGTCTGGCACCGCTACCAGATGCCGGCCTACCACTTGCAGGCCAGCGATGGCCACGGCGTGACCCTGGTGAACATCGGCGTCGGCCCGTCCAACGCCAAGAACATCACCGACCACCTGGCGGTATTGCGTCCGCATTGCTGGCTGATGATTGGTCACTGTGGCGGCCTGCGCCAATCCCAGACCATCGGCGACTACGTGCTGGCTCACGCCTACATGCGCCGCGACGGGATTCTCGACCGGGTTGTGCCGCCGAACATCCCGATCCCGGCCCTGGCCGAAGTGCAGATGGCCTTGCAGCAAGCCGCCGCCAACGTCACCGGCGAGAAGGGCGAGGAGCTGAAAAAGCGCCTGCGCACCGGCACCGTGTTGACCTACGACGACCGCAACTGGGAGCTGCGTTGGGCCCAGGAGCGTCCGCTGATCAACCTGTCCCGCGCCGTGGCCGTGGACATGGAAAGCGGCACCATCGCCGCCCAGGGCTACCGCCTGCGGGTGCCGTACGGCACGTTGCTGTGTGTGTCGGACAAACCGCTGCACAGCGAGATCAAGCTGCCGGGTTCGGCCAACGCGTTCTATGAGCGTGCGGTCAGCCAGCACTTGAAGATCGGCATCGAGGCGGTGGATCTGTTGCGCACCGAACTCAACTCGCTGCACTCGCGCAAACTGCGCAGCTTCGACGAGCCGCCGTTCCGCTAAACGGTTGGGATGGTTATTTAACGGTCAGGCCACTAGCATTGTCGGTCCTGACCGTTAGATGTTCCTTTGCCATGTCCCGTCCTGCCCTTCCCGTTTCCCGCCGCCCTGGTGTGAAAAGTACGCAAACCTCGTCAGCCCCGCGTCGTGTCGCCAAGGCGCCACCGGCTGAGCCCAAGTTGATCCTGTTCAATAAACCCTTCGATGTGCTGACCCAGTTCAGCGACGAAGGCGGGCGGGCGACCCTCAAGAATTTCATCGACATCCCCGGTATTTACCCGGCCGGGCGCCTGGACCGTGACAGTGAAGGCCTGTTGCTGCTGACCAACGACGGCCAGTTGCAGGCGCGCATCGCCGACCCCAAGCACAAGCTGGCGAAAACCTACTGGGTGCAGGTGGAAGGTGAGCCGACGCAAGAGCAACTGCAACGCCTGCGCGACGGTGTGGAACTCAACGACGGCATGACCCTGCCCGCCGAAGCCCGGCAACTGGACGAGCCGCAACTGTGGCCGCGCAATCCGCCGGTGCGGTTTCGCAAAAGCGTGCCGACCCATTGGCTGGAGTTGGTGATTCGAGAAGGGCGTAACCGCCAGGTGCGGCGCATGACGGCCGCCGTAGGCTTGCCGACCTTGCGTCTGGTGCGGGTGCGCATTGGTGACTGGTCGATCGACGGCCTGGATCAAGGCCAGTGGAAGGAAGTGCCGGCGCGCTTATAAGGCGCCGGACTCGATCAGGCCGATCACCACGCTCTTGATGATGAACGCGGCGACGCCCAGGCCCAGCACGAAGAACAGGATCATCGAGCCAAAGCGCCCGGCCTTGGATTTCTTCGCCAGGTCCCAGACGATAAAGCCCATGAAAATGATCAGGATGCTGACCAGGCCGGTCATCATCCATTCTTCAAACACGGCGGGATCAATCGAGTTCATGGGGCATTTCCGGCTGGGGCAGGGCGGGAAGTATACGCCAGCAGCATCAGCTCATCATTGACCTGCGTCGGTCTGCCGCAGACTTACCACCCTGCTGAAACACAGTCAAAATGTGGGAGCGGGCTTGCTCGCGAATGCGTTGTGCCAGGCACCGAATGTGCTGACTGATCCACCGCATTCGCGAGCAAGCCCGCTCCCACATTTGTTCCGCGCTGGTCTTAAGTGCGCAGGTGGGTCAGCGGCAGCTCGGTGCTGTTGAGCACCTGGTTCAGCACAAAGCTTGAGCGCACGCTGGTGACGCCTTCGATGCGGGTCAGGTGCCCCAGCAGCAGTTTCTGGTAGTGATCCATGTCTGGCACCACCACCTTCAGTTGATAGTCGGCGTCCATCCCGGTCACCAAACTGCACTCCAGCACTTGCGGCAAGGTGCGAATGGCCGCTTCGAAGTTCTCGAAACGCTCGGGTGTATGTCGGTCCATGCCGATCAGTACGTAGGCCGTGAGACTCAGGCCAAGCATCTTGCGGTCGAGCAAGGCGACCTGGCGGGCGATGTAGCCGTCGTCCTCCAATTGCTTGACCCGGCGTGAGCACGGCGAAGGCGACAGGCCGATGCGCTCGGCCAACTCCTGGTTGGAGATCCTCGCGTCGCGCTGCAATTCCGCCAAAATACTCAGGTCGTATCGGTCAAGTTTGCTCATGGGGCTGGCCTTTGTCGTAACTATTGCGGCGAATTATCTATCCAGGGTTAAAAATTGCGCAAGCACTGTTTATTGACGCAATCTTCGCAATCATCTGCCCGGGCCTGGCGCGTAAAGTTATCAACAGAATCACCGCCCGGACATACAGTCCACTGCAGCCCGCTCATACCGCCGGCTGCGGCCGCCAACCCCACAGGGTTGCCCCGGCCCCCGGGCTGCACACTGTCCACAAGACGGCGTGAGGTGAGCCAACGTCATAAGCGTTGAGCCAGGACGAAGTTCTCAAGGGGCGGCCGACGGGTCGCCCCTTTTTATTGCCTGCGAAAATACTTCTCGTGACTGATAACCTGTCGCAGAACCGGGCCCCGGTTTTCCAGTCTTACGTGTAGGCCCTAATCCGCAGTGAGGAATAGCATGAAGCGCATCTGGCGTTTGGCAGGTGTTGGTTTGCTGATGGTCACCGTTGGTGCGCAAGTGATGGCCGACGAACAGCCTCGCTCTGAAGGCGGTGGCCAGCGTGAGGAAGGGCGCCCGGGCAATAACCCGCCGCGGCCGCAGAACAACCAGCCTCGACCGCAAAATAATCAACCGCGTCCTGAAGCCCCTCGTCCCGAGAACAATCAGCCGCGTCCGCAGAACCCGCATTTCGAAAATAATCAGCCACGGCCGCAGAATCAGAACTTCGAGCGCCCGAACGGTGGTGGCCAGTGGCAAGGTCGGCCCCAAGGCAATCAACAGCAACCTCCGCACCAGGCGCCCCAGCCGGCCAATAATCTGCCGATTCAGGGGCGTCCGGATACCGTGCGCCAGACCCAGGAACCACGTCCTGGCAACTACCAGGACATTCCGCGTCGCAACGATGGCAATCAGCATTGGCAGGCCGGCAATGGCGGCCAGGGTGGCCCCGGCCGGCCCGGCTTCAATGGTGGTGGCAATAACCACCCCAACGATCACCGCTGGCCAGGCCGCCCCGACGGGCACGGCAATGGCTGGGGCCCAGGCCCGCAATACCGTCCGGGTTACATCGTCGACCGCTTCCCCGACCGCAATTATCGCGTACCGTATCGTGGCCAGGACTACTTCTTCTCGGGTGGCTACTGGTATCGCCCACAAGGCCCGCGCTATGTCGTAGTGGCGCCGCCATACGGGATTCGCGTGCAATACCTGCCGGATTACGCACGGGAAGTGTGGGTGGGCAGCGCACTGTTTTTCCTTGCCGCCGGTGCCTATTACACCTACGAGGAAAGCAGCCAGCAGTATGTGGTGGTGCAGCCGCCACCCGCCGCGCCAGCGCCGCAGCCAGCTCCCCAGGGCAATGGGTATGACGTGGTGGCTTACCCGGCCAACGGCCAATCACCGGCGCAGGTCCAGCAGGACGGTTACGACTGCTATCGCTGGGCGGTGCAACAAAGTGGTTTTGACCCAAGGACCGTCACCTACGCCCCAGACCCGGCCGTGGTGCAAACCTACCGCCAGGCCCAGGGCAACTGCCTGAGCAGTCGCGGTTATCAGGTGCAGTACTAGGCCTTCGCGCCCTTGACCACTTCCTGCGGGTCGGCGTGCACCAGCACTTCGGCTCGCGGGTAGGCTTTGTGGATTGCATCGGCGGCTTGATCGCTGATGCCGTGGGCCACGGACAAACTCAATTCCCCCGGTAACTCCAGGTGCAGCTGAACGAACCAGTGGCTGCCGGAAATCCGCGTGCGCAGGTCATGGGCACCCAATACACCGGGCACACTGCACGCCAGTTCCAGCATGTGCTGGCTGACATCCGGCGGCAGTTCCTCGTCCATCAGCACCGAAAAACTTTCCCGGGCGATCTGGATGGCGCTCCACAAAATGTAGGCCGCGATGCCCAGGCCGAACCAGGCGTCCACCTGATGAAAACCAAACGCCGCCAGCACCAGCGCCACCAGGATGCTGCCGTTGAGCATCATGTCTGAGCGGTAGTGCAGCGAGTCGGCGCGGATGGCGTTGGAGCCGGTTTCGCGGATCACCCGGTATTGCAGGATCAGCAGCGCCGCCGTCAGCGCCAGGGACAGAACGATCACGCCAATACTCAGCCATGGCGCACCCACAGGTTCCGGATGCTGCAAACGCTGGAACGCCTGGAACGCGATCAACACCGCACTGCCGGCGATGAACAGCGCCTGGGCCATGCCCGACAGGGATTCCGCCTTGCCATGGCCATAACGGTGATCGTCATCTGCCGGGCGCAACGCATAGTGCACGGCCAGCAAATTCAGCAGCGAGGTGACGCCGTCGAGCAGCGAGTCGGTCAGCCCGGCGAGCATGCTCACCGAGCCGCTGAGCCACCAGGCGATGGCCTTGGTCACAATCAACACACAGGCCACACCGACGGACGCGCGGGTGGCCAGGCGCAACAACCGGGCGTGTTCGGGACTGGTGGTCATGGGGCGAGTCAGTCCTTATGCGGCGGGTTGCAGGCCCAGGGTGGCGAGCTGTTGCACGCTGCCCTTGAACTGGATCATGCGCGGGTCGTCCAGCGGCAGGTTGTGCCCGGTTTCTTTCTGGATAATGGTTTGCAGCTTGGCGTTGTCGACCTTGCCGTCGGCGCCGATGGCTTGCTGGAGTTTTTCCGGGGCCACCTGGGCGGTTTTGCCTGGTTCGAAATAAATCGCGCCGGTGGCGAAGTCGACACCAAAGGCGATCAGACCCGGGATCACGTAGAACAGCAGGCCGACCGCATCGAGCACGGCAATCGCCGGGTCGATCTTGCCGTCGATCTGGCCACGGCGGTCGGGGTAGAAAATCGAGCCGCACGCCGTCAACTGGCTCAGCAGGGTGACGGCCAGAACACCGCCGATGACACGGGAAGCAATACGCATGGGACTCTCCTGAAATGAACTGTAGGAGCGAGCTTGCTCGCGAAAAACGTCAACGATAACGCGTACTGCCTGAATGTGCGCGGCGCTCTCGGGTTTTTCGCGAGCAAGCTCGCTCCTACAAGTGAAGGGTATGTCGTTGAGACCACCACCGGCACCCGGCAGTTCGCCGTTATACTCGCCGCTCTGCTTTGGAGCCAGTATGAATTCGTTGCCAATCGATGATGTTTTACCCGCCCTGCGTGACGCCTTGGCGACGCGCCATGAAGCCGTGCTCGAAGCGCCGCCCGGCGCCGGTAAAACCACACGGGTGCCGTTGGCGCTGTTGAATGAACCCTGGCTGGCCGGGCAAACCATCTTGATGCTCGAACCCCGCCGCCTGGCCGCCCGTGCAGCGGCAGAAAGGCTGGCCAGCGAGCTGGGTGAAAAGGTCGGCGAAACCGTCGGCTACCGCATTCGCCTGGACAGTAAGGTCGGCCCCAATACGCGGATCGAAGTGGTCACCGAAGGCATCCTCACCCGCCGTTTGCAGGATGACCCGGCGCTGGACGGTGTGGGTTTGTTGATCTTCGACGAATTCCACGAGCGCAGCCTGGACGCCGACCTGGCGCTGGCCCTTAGCCTCAATGGTCGAGACCTGTTTCGCGACGAGCAGCCACTGAAGATCCTGCTGATGTCCGCCACCCTGGAAGGCGAGCGCCTGGCCGGTTTGCTGGACGACGCGCCGATCCTGCGCAGCGAAGGGCGCATGTACCCGGTGCAGATGCGCTGGGGCCGGCCATTCCAGCCCGGTGAATTTATCGAGCCGCGGTTGGTGCAGACCATCCTTGAGGCCCTGCACGATGAGACCGGCAGCGTGCTGGTGTTCCTGCCGGGCCAGGCGGAGATTCGTCGGGTCAATCAGCAATTGGCTGATGCACTCGGCGATCACCCCGATGTGCTGCTGTGCCCGTTGCATGGCGAACTGGACCTGGCGGCCCAACGCGCCGCCATCGACCCGGCGCCTGCCGGCCAGCGCAAAGTGGTGCTGGCCACCAATATTGCCGAGACCAGCCTGACCATCAACGGCGTGCGCGTGGTGATCGATGCCGGGCTGGCGCGGGTCCCGCGTTTTGACCCGGGCAGCGGCATGACCCGTCTCGACACCCAGCGCATCTCCCGCGCCAGCGCCACCCAGCGTGCCGGCCGGGCAGGGCGACTGGAACCGGGGGTGTGTTATCGGTTGTGGTCCGAGGATCAGCATGAAGGGCTGGCGGCGTATTCCAGCGCGGAAATTCTCTCGGCGGATCTTTCCGGTCTGGCACTGCAATTGGGGCGCTGGGGCGTGGCGCCCACTCAGTTGGTGTGGCTCGACGTGCCGCCCACCGCCGCTTATGCACAGGCCCAGGATTTGCTCGAGCGTCTTGGCGCGTTGAACGATGCCAAGCTGACCGCTCACGGCCAGAAAATGGCCGGGTTACCTGCGCACCCGCGTATCGCTCATTTGCTGTTGCGTGGTCAGGATCTGGGCCTGGCGAACATGGCCTGTGACGTGGCGGCGCTGTTGGGTGAGCGCGATATCTTGCGCGGCGCCGGTGCGGATTTGCACAGTCGCCTGGCGTTGTTATCCGGCGAGGAAAAAGCCCGTGGCACCCAAGGTGGCGTGCAGCGCGCCAAACAACTGGCCCGGCAGTACCGTGGCTATTTAAGAGGCAAGGCTGAGCAACCGGTTGCCGATCCCGATCACCCGCGCTGGCTCGGTGCGTTGCTGGCGCTGGCCTACCCGGACCGTGTCGCACAGCAGCGCCGTGCCGGCGGTGCCGAATACCGCTTGGCCAACGGCCGCGCCGCGCTGTTCGCCGACGCCGACAGCCTGATGAAACAACCCTGGCTGGTGATCGCCGACCTGGGCAGCCGCCAGGGCCAGCGCGAAGAACGGATTTACCTCGCGGCGGACTTTGATCCGGCGTTGTTTGATTCGGTATTGGCCGAGCAGGTGCGCAATGTCGACCAGCTTGACTGGGATGAGCGCGAAGGCGTGCTGCGGGCCGAACGCCAGCGCAAGGTCGGCGAACTGGTGCTCAGCCGCGAGCCGCTGACCGGCCTCGACGAATCCGCCCGCAGCCAGGCGCTGGTTAACCTGGTACGGCGCAAAGGCCTCGAACTGCTGCCCTGGACCCCGGAGCTGCGCCAATGGCAGGCGCGGGTGATGCTGCTGCGTGATCTGGATACCGGCAAGGCCAGTGAATGGCCAGATGTCAGCGACAGCGCCTTGCTTGCCAGCCTGGAACATTGGTTGATGCCATACCTGGGCAAGGTGTCGCGCCTGAGCCATTTTGCCAATCTGGATATTTCCAGCTTCCTGCATAACTTGCTGCCGTGGCCGTTGCCTGCGCGGTTGGACGAGTTGGCGCCGCATCATCTGAAGGTGCCGTCCGGCTCGTCGGTGCGGCTGGACTACAGCGAGCAGCCGCCGATTCTGGCGGTGCGCTTGCAGGAATTGTTCGGGCTGGCGGACACCCCACGGATCGCCGGCGGGCGGCAGGTGGTCAAGCTGCATCTGCTGTCACCGGCAAGGCGCCCGGTGCAGGTAACCCAAGATCTGGCGAACTTCTGGCGCAGTACTTACGCCGAGGTGAAGAAGGATTTGAAAGGGCGGTATCCGAAGCATTACTGGCCCGATGATCCGTTGATTGCGGAACCGACTGCCCGGATCAAACCGAGAAAGTAAGCGCGATGAAGATCAACTGTGGGAGCTGGCTTGCCTGCGATGCAGGCAACTCGGTTTTTCAGTGGCACCGCGGCGATGCTATCGCAGGCAAGCCAGCTCCCACACCATTTTGCAGTGTTAGTTACTGCGCGGCAGGCAACAGGAATCGCGCAATCACCGGCAAGTGATTGGAGATAAGCACCGTATCGCTCTGCCGCACCGTGCTCTCAACCTTTTTGATACGCGAACTGTAGAACAGGTAGTCCAGCGTACGATCCGGCCCGTCCACGGTCGGGTCATTCGGGAAGTACGTCAGCCATTTATCCCGATCAATGCCGCTGGATTGGCTGTTGCTCGGGACCATCGGGTACTTTTCCCACAGCAGGTGCAGCTCACTGTCCGGCGAATATTGCCCGCGTTTGCCGGCGTCCAGGCGCAGGAATTGCCCCAACGGCAACAGGTTGAAATCCCCGCCCATCAGCCATGGCGTGCCACGGCTTTCGAATTTATCCACCAGCTTGACGGTCGCCTGCACCTGTTCCAGCACCGCGTTGTGCCCGGGGGCCGTGCCGTCCAGGCGGGTATTGAGCACGGCCAACTGGCCGCCGTCGCTCAACGGCAGGTAGGTCAGCAATAACGCGGGTTTGGCCTGGAATTGACGGCTGATCAGGTTGGCACGGGCCGCGGGCAATTGCAGGCGCTCGGCGTGTTCGATCTGGTAGCGGCTCATGGTCACCAGCTTGCGGCCGACGCTGCCGAAGATGTGCAGGTCGGGCACGAAGTCGGCTTTCCAGTCGAAGGCCTGGACGCTGCACGGATAGAGGTCGGCCAGGCGCTCCTGGAGCAAGGCCAGTTGGTCCTGGTAGCTGGAACGCTTGGCGCCTTCGTCGACTTCCTGCAACAGCAGAATGTCGGGCTGTTCGTCGCGGATCACCCGGGCCACTTCGTCCAGGCTTGAAGCCATGTCTTCAACGGTAGGGCGGTCGTCCGGGCCGCTGCCGTCCGGGGTGTCGTACCAGAACACGTAGTTCTTGCCGGCCAGGTACTGCACGTTCCAGGTCATGACTTTGAGCGCCTGGCCCGGCAGCAGCGTCGGCGCTCGGGGCGCAACGCAGCGGATGGGCAGGGTTTCCTTGTCGGCAGGGCGCCAGGTCAGGCTGTAGATCAAGCCGCTCAGCAGGGCCGCGAGCATCAGCAGGCCCAGCAGGGTAATGCGCAGTAATCGGGTCATCGGCTCGGCTTATGGCGTTGCAGGACAAGGCCCGGAGCATATCACCGCGCGTCGGCGTCGCCACCAATCAACATGAACAGGCGGAACAGCACCACGCTGGTGAACAGCTGCAGGAAGCTTTGCGCGCTGTCCATCAGCAGGCCCAGCAACGGGTTCGGATCGGGGTAGACCGCCACGCTGGCGCCCTTGAGCAACCACAGCGGGGTCATCACGCACAGCAGGCACACCAGGATGCGCCAGAAATGCCCACGAGTCAGACGCAGGCTTTCCTTCATGGCCGACAGCGCCGACATGCCCCGCAGTACCAGCAAGTATTCGGCGAAGGCCAGCACCACCATCAGCCACAAGCCTGGCAGGAAATACAGCGACAGGCCCAGCAGGATCAGCAGCGTGCTGATTGCCGTCAGCAAGGCGAAGCGCGGCCACAGGGTCAACGCCATGGCCAGCACATCCAGGGTACGTGGCGATTCGCCCCGGGTGCGGGCGTCGAGGAACAGGATCAGTGCGCCGGTGTACAGCGGATACACCAGCAGCCCGACGATCACGCTGTAGCCGGGAAATGCATCAGGGCCGAGGGTGTGGTCGAGCACCTGTTGCAACAGGGCCTCTAGGATTACCAATGGCAGGCACAACTGCACGATGGCGCCCAGGTTGCGCTTGAAAAAGAAGAAGGAGTCGCGCAGCACGTCTAACGGATTCATCAGGGTCTTCACAGGCCGAAAAGCAAGGGCGTTACTTTAACCGATCATGACCAGATGCAAGCAAACGTAAACCTTGCGTAAAGACCATTGAAACAATCAGTAACAGCCCCATAACTGGGTTGTACCTTGCACATAGTGGGCAAGGCGAAGATTTCTACCGGCAATCTAACGAGGTCGCCATGAACAGCGAAGAGCAAACCCTGATCGATGGACTGTTTTCACGGTTGCAGCAAGCCGAAACGGACTCAGCCCCCCGCGACGCCCAGGCCGAAGCGCGGATCAAGGAACACGTCACTCGCCAACCGGCCGCTGCGTACTACATGACCCAGTCGATTCTGGTGCAAGAGCATGCAATCAAGAGCCTTGATGCGCAGAACAAGCAGCAGGCCCAACAAATTCAGCAATTGCAGGAGCAGCTGCAACAGGCCAGGTCCCAGGCGGCGCAGCCTGCACCCAGCAGTGGCGGTTTCCTGTCGAGCATCTTTGGCGGCGGCTCTCGCGACCCGCAGCCTACCCAGAACGCGCCTGCGCCCTCCGGCGGCGGCTGGCGTGAACCGGCGCGTCCGTCGTTTGGCGGCCAACCCGCGCCACAGCAGAACTACGGCGCCCCACAGCAGAATTACCAACAGCCACAACAAGCTCCCGCAGCGCCAATCGGCAGCGGCTTCCTCGGCGGCGCACTGAAAACCGCAGCCGGCGTGGCCGGTGGTGTGATGTTGGCAGAAGGCATCAGCAGCCTGTTCAACCACAACTCGCAGCAGCCGCAAGTGGTGGAAGAAATCATCCGCGAAGAGCCGGCGCCGGCCAGCGACAACGGCAACTGGGGCAACGACGACCAGAAATTTGCCGGCAACGACAGCTGGGGCAGCGACAACGGCTCCGACAGCTTCGCCGACAACGACTATTCCGACGACTCCTCCTCCTTTGGCGACGACGATTCCTTCGTCTGACCCACACTCAACCGGGGCGCTTCGTCGCCCCGGGCTGATTTTTCTCGGAAACTGCCTTGTGGCTGGCATACTGGCAACCTTTCCGGGCCTTTGAGCCCGGGGTCCATGCGCGTGTCATGAGGATTTGCGGTGAAAAAGATAGCCGTGTTCGCCGATGTACAAAACCTCTACTACACCGTGCGCCAGGCGTACGGCTGTCACTTCAACTATGCCGCCCTGTGGGCTGACATCAGCCAGCGCGGGCAGATTGTCGAGGCGTATGCCTATGCCATCGACCGTGGCGACAGCAAGCAGCAGCAGTTCCAGCAAATCCTGCGCAACCTCGGTTTTACCGTGAAGCTCAAGCCTTACATCCAGCGCAGCGACGGCTCGGCCAAGGGTGACTGGGACGTGGGCATCACCATCGACATCATGGACGCCGCCGCCCATGTCGACGAAGTGGTGCTGGCTTCCGGCGACGGTGATTTCGACATGCTGCTGGACCGCATCATCAACAAGCATGGCGTCGAGGCTGTGGCCTACGGCGTGCCGGGGCTGACGGCCAACTCACTGATACGCGCCGCCAGCCGCTACGTGCCGATCGAAGGCGCGTTGCTGCTTAAATAGATTTTCGACGGAGTTGGAACAGGTTTGGAACGTATAGCGGTCATCGACTTTGAAACCACCGGCATCCAGCCGAGCAGCAGCTGCCGGGCCACGGAAATTGCCGTGGTCATCCTGGAGCAGGGCCAGATCGTGGACCGCTACCAGAGCCTGATGAACGCCGGCGTGCGCGTGCCGGGGTTTATCGAACAACTGACCGGCATCAGCAACGCCATGTTGCGCACCGCGCCGTCGGCGGAGCGGGTGATGAACGAGGTGAACGAGTTTGTCGGCACCACGCCGTTGCTGGCCCACAACGCCGCGTTTGACCAGAAGTTCTGGGATTTTGAACTGGGGTTGATCCGACGCACCCGATTGCAGAAGTTTGCCTGTTCATTGCTGCTGGCGCGGCGCTTGATGCCGGCGGCGCCTAACCACAAGCTGGGCACGCTGACCTCATTTGCCCAACTGCCCCACACCGGCAAGGCTCACCGGGCGATGGCGGATGCGGAGATGGCGGCGAACCTTACCGCGCATCTGGCCCAGGAACTGCGCCGCACCCACGGGTTGCGGGAGCTGTCCCACGAATTGCTGTGCAGCTTGCAGAAGGTTCCGGCGGCGAAGATCA
The DNA here is from genome assembly GCF_052682255.1 of Pseudomonas sp. 32A. Classification (NCBI taxonomy): domain Bacteria; kingdom Pseudomonadati; phylum Pseudomonadota; class Gammaproteobacteria; order Pseudomonadales; family Pseudomonadaceae; genus Pseudomonas; species Pseudomonas sp. 32A. The sequence goes on from NZ_JBQYLY010000001.1 coordinate 3,739,192, forward strand.
ATGATCATCTGAAGAAGCATCGCGGGTTCTGACCTGGCAATGATCGTTCCCACGCTTCGCGTGGGAATGCCGCACTGGACGCTCCGCGTCCGCTCTTGAAGTCGTGACGCAGAGCGTCACCGGATGCATTCCCACGCAGAGCGTGGGAACGAGTTGCGGTGGTTATCGAGGCTGTAAGCAGTCCAGCGACCGATCCACCACCACCTTCGCCATCTCCACCAAATGCATCACCGCCCGCTGCTGCCCGTTCATGGGGTCGCCGGGTATCTGCGCGGTTGCCACGGCGCAATGCAGCAAATCGGCCGCCCGTGCCAGGGCATCTTCGAAACTCATGTTGTCGTTGAGCACGAAGGGTGCGCCGTCCGGTGCGGAGGCTTTGAGGTAGTAATCGATGGCGCGGCGGGTGAGTGGGCTGTCGCTGCAAAACTCTGGTGGATCGGGGGTGACTTTGACCATGGTGGAACTCCTTTGAGGTAAGAAACTATCACCGTTCGCTTGCACGCGAATGAAGGTGGCAGCTGTACGCAGGTGTGCAAGACCGGGGCAAAGGAAAACCCGGCAGATCCGAGGACCTCCCGCGCACAGCCGCCATAACAGATAACGTCGGACGTTGAGGAGTAGGGCGTCTGTATATCCTTGCCAGTCGGACTTGCACGTCCGGTCGTCGATTGTTCGATGACCGAGCGAGACTAGCTACCTGATCCGGCCGAAACAAGGCGGTTGGATTTTCTAGGAAAGGTCCTGCAAATGAAAGGGATCCGTCTTGCTAGTCATCATAAATGTCAGTGTTGTGTAATGCGCTCCCCGATTGATGGCTCGGGCGGAAGCTGTGTAGGCTGATACCACTCAATATGAGCTGATGAACCTCTGATTTGTCTTGGGCCCGTTGGTAAATGAAAGCTCGTTCCGACGGTTATTAGAGGTTCTTCGAAGGCAGGAGGCCTCGCTTTTAGGCGATGGGAAATCGGCGATGCCACGTATGTGGGTATGCCGTCTGCGAAGCAGAGAAAAATGGTAAGTGAAAAAGGATCGATTTCTTCTCTTGAGTCAAATGGTCACTTCAAAGATACTCGATGTAATTTAGCCACTGCTCGATGATAGAGAGCTCTTATGCTTACCAAACTCGAAGCTCATGGTTTCAAGAATCTTCTAGATTTTTCCGTCTCACTTGGTCCGTTTAACTGCATTGCGGGCCTTAACGGTGTCGGAAAATCAAATATTTTTGATGCTATAAAATTTCTCTCCTTGTTGAGCGATAAATCTATAGTCGAAGCGGCATTGGCCGTTCGAGACTCTGAGTCTACTGACCCTTTAGATATTTTCTGGACGAATGGCGATTATCGTGTAGAGAATTTAAAGCTCGCCGTCGAAATGATTGTACCTCTAGATATAGTCGATGACTTCGGGCGTAAAGCTCAGGCGACATCGACGTTTCTGCGTTATGAGGTTGAAATTGCAAGGGATCCGCTTGAAGAGCAGTCAGGCTCTCTTGGTTTATATCTTTCTCGTGAGACACTTGTTCATATTAATAAAGGTGAAGCTACAAACCTCCTTCACTTTCCATTAAGCGTTTCGCAGTTTCGTGATCAGGTGGTTCTGAATAAGAGGAAGGGTGCGGGCTTTATCTCTACCCAGAAAGTAGATGACGGGATAGTCGAGATACATCTTCATCAGGATGGAGGAAGTAGCGGGCAGCCGCAAAAAATTCCGGCTAGATACATCCCGAAGACGGTTGTTGCGAACACTAATAGTGCTGTGTGGCCGACTATTCTTGCAGCTAGGCGAGAAATGCAGTCTTGGCGTTTTCTTTCTCTTGAGCCGACTGCAATGAGACGGTCTAACAAGATGCATGAGGAAACCAGCGTTGGGGCTGATGGGGGGCGACTCGCGGCAGCTTTGCATAAGTTATATCGTAGAGACGAAAATGTTTATTCGCGTATTGCGAGTCGGCTCTCTGAGATTGTTCCTACATCAGATGTTAGGGTCGATGTTGACCAAGTTAGGCAGTTGTTAACGGTTGAGGTCAAAGAACGTTCTGGTGCTTTTTTACCAGCGCGGGCTCTTTCTGACGGCACTCTTCGCTTCATGGCGCTTTGTATCATGGCAGAGGATCCCGACTTTAAAGGTCTTCTTTGTTTTGAGGAGCCGGAGAATGGTATCCATCCCGCAAAAATGGGAGCAATGCTGGCTCTATTGAAAGAACTTGCTGTTGATACTAGTTATCCGGTGGGTGAAGATAATCCAATGCGACAAATACTGATTGCTACACATTCTCCGGTCTTGGTGAAACTGGAGTCCCCAGATGATTTGATCTACGCCGATGTTGTAAAGGTTCGCGGTCCTGACGGCGCACCTGCCTCCACCATTCGTTGTAAGAGTTTGCGCGAAAGTTGGCGTTTTAAGTCTGGGTCTGAATGTATTGATAAGGGTTCCATTATCGCTTATCTTGCTCTTCCTCCAGATAGCCAAATCTCCATGGAATTCGAAGATTAAGTTCTGGGATCTCTAAGCATGAAAATAAGATTTGTTCTTACTGGGGAAGGTTCCTCAGATTTGCGGCTAGTTGAGCATATCCAAACAATATTGATTGATGAGGGCTTTTCTGAGGTTAGTGGCGAAATTCCAGACTTGGGGTTGTTTAGGCCTGCTGTGGGGCGGTCTGTTCGCGATAAGCTAGTGGCGTTGGCAAAGTACTATCCTCATGCTGATGTTATATTTGTTCATCGTGATGCGGATAATGTCGGGGCAGCAGTTAGAGAGACGGAAATTTCTGGGGCGTGCGAGGGGATCGTTGAGTTAGATCGCATAATTTCGATTGTCCCGGTCACGATGCTTGAAACATGGTTGCTTGCAGATGCCGATGCCATAAAGCGCGTGGCGGGGAACTCGGGGCGTCGTGGTGGGATTAACTGTATTCCTGCTACTCGTAGGCTTGAAGATGCCCGTGATACAAAGCAAATATTAATGGATGCACTATGTGAGGCGAGTGAAACCCAAGGGGCTCGCTTGGGTAAATTTAAGAAGCGTTTCTCAGAGATGCGGGCTCGACTTACAGTTGATCTAGATCCTAATGGGCCAGTTCAAGAGTTGCCATCCTATCAAGTCTTTAGACAGAAGATTAGTGACTACGCACAAGCCAAGTTGAATGCCTAGTTTCTAGGGAGTAGCTCAAGGGGGTCTGTCTCCCCCTCATTGCCTACTATTTTCCACTACCTTCCAACTGCCCCAACGGCACTCGCCGCTCTATCGCGCTCGACAAGATGATCGACGTTTTGCTGAACCCAAACTTCGCCAGCCGATTGATCAAACTCTCCAACTCCGGCATCGACCCCACCGCCGCCTGCATGATCACGCACGGATCCCCGGTCACCCGATGGCACTCCGTCAACTCAGGGATTTCAGCCAGGGCGTCGTAAACTTTCTGGTTCCCATGGTTGGTCAACCGCAACTCAATCACGCACTGTATCGGCAACCCCACCTTCGACAGGTCGACCTTGGCCTGATACCCGGTAATCACACCACTGGCTTCCAGCTTCGCCACTCGCTCGGCCACGGCGGGGGCCGACAGGTTCACGGTGCGCGCCAGTTGCGCGTAGGACGCGCGGCCGTCTTCCAGCAGGGCGCTGAGAAGCATGCGGTCGTATTTGTCCATGATAAGGCTCCGGGAAGGCGTTGCTTTCGAAAGCACGGTTTATAGCCTTGATAACCGTGTTTTGAAAAGTGTACGGGCGCTTTAAACAGGTTTTGTAACTTATGTTTACGGCCGGGGATTTCTAAAATAACGCTCCCTGTCCTGCCGCAGAGCTACCCAATGCCTGGCCCACGTCGCTTTCCCTTACCGTTGATCGCTGCCTTTTTTGCGTTGTACGTGATCTGGGGGTCTACCTACCTGGTGATTCGCATTGGTGTGGAGTACTGGCCGCCGTTGTTGCTGGCGGGGATTCGCTTTATGACAGCGGGCGCGCTGATGTATGCCTTCCTGCGCTGGCGCGGGGCGCCGGCGCCGACGTGGGTGCAGTGGAAGGCTGCCGCGAAGATCGGCATTTTGCTGCTGACCTTCGGTAACGGTGCGGTCAGTGTGGCCGAACATACGGGCGTGGCGTCCGGGGTTGCCGCGTTGGCGGTGGCGACGGTGCCGTTGTTCACCTTGCTCTGTGGTTATTTCTGGGGCGCGCGTAATACCCGTCTGGAATGGGCCGGGGTGGTGCTGGGGATTATCGGCATCGCCATGCTGAATATGGGCTCCAACCTGCAATCGAGTCCCACCGGTGCGGCCTTGCTGATTTTTGCGGCGGCGGCCTGGGCCTTCGGGTCGGTGTGGAGCAAACATTTGCCGCTGCCTCAAGGCGCGATGGCGAGTGCGGCGGAGATGCTGATTGCCGGTGCCGTCCTGCTGGTGCTCAGTGCCGTCAGCGGTGAACACCTGCAAGCCATGCCGCCGCTGGAAGGCTGGCTGGCCCTGGCGTACTTGACCGTGTTCGGTTCGATCATCGCCTTCAATGCCTATATGTACCTGCTCAAGCACGTGCGGCCGGCGGCGGCCACCAGCTATGCCTACGTCAACCCGGCGGTGGCGGTGTTGCTCGGGATTGTGTTTGTCGGCGAGACCATCGGCGTGGAAGAAGCCCTGGCAATGTTGGTGATCATCAGCGCCGTGCTGCTGATCAGCCTGCCACAGTGGCGAAAGCCGAAACCGGAAATAAGGTAAACTGCCGCGCATTGCGACCTTGCGCTGACTTTTTCCTACGGTATTTCCATGACTTTCGCCACACTTGGCCTGATCGAACCCTTGCTGCGCGCCCTTGAGACGCTTGGCTACCAGACCCCGACGCCGGTGCAGGCGCAAGCCATTCCGGCGGTGCTGGCCGGTCGTGACCTGATGGCTGCGGCCCAGACCGGCACCGGCAAGACCGCCGGTTTCGCCGTGCCGCTGCTGCAGCTGCTGACCATGGAAGGGCCGAAAGTCAGCGCCAACTCGGTGCGCGCGCTGATCCTGTGCCCGACTCGCGAACTGGCCGAGCAGGTTCACGCCAGCGTCGCCGAGTACGCTCAACACCTGCCGCTGACCACGTACGCCGTGTACGGCGGCGTGAGCATCAACCCGCAGATGATGAAGCTGCGCAAGGGTGTTGATGTGCTGGTCGCCACCCCTGGCCGCCTGATCGACCTGTTCCGCCAGAACGCGCTGAAACTCAACCAGCTGCAAACCCTGGTCCTGGACGAAGCCGACCGCATGCTCGACCTGGGCTTCTCCGAAGAACTGGCGAACATCTACCGCATGCTGCCGAAAAAGCGTCAGACCTTGCTGTTCTCCGCGACCTTCTCCGACGAGATCCGCCAGTTGGCCGGGCAGATGCTGATTGACCCGCTGACCGTCGAAGTCAGCCCGCGCAACGTTGCCGCCAACACCGTCAAGCAGTGGGTGGTGCCGGTGGACAAGAAGCGCAAGGCGGAACTGTTTGTGCACCTGATGCGCAAGGGCCGCTGGAAGCAGGTGCTGGTGTTCGCCAAGACCCGCAACGGCGTGGATGCGCTGGTAGAGAAACTCCAAGGTCTGGGCATCAATGCCGACGGGATTCACGGCGACAAACCACAAGCCACTCGCCAGCGCGCGCTGGATCGCTTCAAGAGCAGTGATGTGCAGATCCTGGTGGCTACTGACGTAGCGGCCCGTGGCCTGGACATCGAAGACTTGCCGCTGGTGGTCAACTTTGACCTGCCGATTGTGGCTGAGGACTACATCCACCGCATCGGCCGTACCGGTCGTGCGGGCAACACCGGTGAGGCGATTTCCCTGGTGTGTGCGGATGAAGTGAACATGCTGTCGGCCATTGAGATGCTGACCCGTCAGACATTGACCCGGAAGATGGAGCAGGACTTCGAGCCGGAACATCGCGTGCCGGACACCGATGCCACTGGCCAGGTGGTGAAGAAGCCGAAAAAACCGAAGAAACCCAAGGCGTCCGGTGGCGGCAAGCGCAACCTGGGCAAGTGGGTGGAGAGTGGTGAAGTGTCGGTGGCGGAGCCGTCGATCAAGCCGGTGCGCAAGGTGCCTGCGTTTAACACTGGGCCGCGTAAGAAGAAGTAAGGTCACTGTAGCGAGGGAGCTTGCTGTGGCGAGGGAGCTTGCTCCCGCTGGAGTGCGCAGCGCTCCCGCTTTTTTTGGGGCCGCTACGCAGCCCAGCGGGAGCAAGCTCCCTCGCCACAGGTAATCAGTTAAGGATCGTTCCCACGCTCTGCGTGGGAATGCATCCTGTGATGCTCTGCGTCAGCTTCAGAAGCGGACGCGGAGCGTCCAGGGCGGCGTTCCCACGCGGAGCGTGGGAACGATCAGTTCTTCAGCCATTCCAGCACGCCGCGCCCAGCCACTCGCCCGCTGGCAAAACACCCCGTCAGCAAATACCCGCCCGTGGGTGCTTCCCAATCCAGCATCTCGCCTGCGCAAAACACGCCTGGCAGTTGCTTGATCATCAAGCGTTCATCCAGCGCCTCAAACGGCACACCGCCCGCCGTACTGATGGCTTCGCCCATCGGCCGGGTTTTCACCAGCGTCAGCGGCAGCGCCTTGATATCCACGGCCAATTGCGCCGGATCATTGAAATGCTCGGCCGGGGTCAATTCCCGCAGCAGCGCCGCCTTCACCCCGTCCACTCCCAACTGACTGTGCAAATGCTTGCTCATCGAGCGTGAGCCACGTGGCTTGCTCAACGCCGCAATCACCTTGTCCAGCGGCTTGCCCGGCAACAGGTCGATATGCACGGTGGCCGATCCATCCCGGTTGATCGCCTCACGAATCGGCGCCGACAACGCATAGATCAGGCTGCCTTCGATGCCCGTGGCGGTGATCACGCATTCACCCAGCCGAGGTTTATCGTCCGCTAACCCGATGGCGACGTTTTTCAACGGTGCCCCGGCGAATTTGCTGACCATCAATTCGCTCCAGGCTGACACCTCGAAGCCACAGTTACTCGGTTGCAACGCCGCGTAAGGCACGCCTTTGTCTTCCAGCAACTTCAGCCACGCCCCGTCCGAGCCCAGCCGCGACCAGCTGCCGCCGCCCAACGCCAGCAGCACCGCATCCCCGCGCACACATTTGTCGCCTTCAGGGCTGTGGATAAGCAGGCTGCCGTCGGGATTCCAGCCCAGCCAGCGATGACGGGTGTGGATAACTACGCCTTGGTCTCGCAGTCGCTTGAGCCAGGCGCGCAGCAGCGGGGCGGCTTTCATGTCGGTAGGAAACACCCGGCCGGAGCTGCCGACAAAGGTTTCAATCCCCAGCCCCTGTATCCATTCGCACAACGCTTCGGCACCGAACTGACGCAGCAACGGCGCCATGTACGGCGCGCGCTCGGCGTAGCGCGACAGAAACGCCGGGTAGGCTTCGGAATGGGTGATGTTCATGCCGCCGACGCCCGCCAGCAGAAACTTGCGGCCCACCGACGGCATACCGTCGTACACGTCGACCCGGGCCCCGGCCTGGCTCAACACTTCCGCGGCCATCAGCCCGGCGGGGCCGCCGCCGATGATGATGACGTGTTGAGGTGAGGTTTGAGTCTGGGGCATGGGGATAACTGCGGTTCGGCAAAGTAGGCCGAGCATTCTACCCGAGGACGGCGAACCTGCCTGATCAAAAAATGAGCAGCCTTCTGCAGGCCATACAGCTTATGGCTTGCAGCGGCTTTCACTCAGGTTATCCACAGGCAGTTCCACAGCGATTGTGGGTAAGGTGCATAACTCAATGACAACCTGATGACGTCCAGACTCGCTGCGCGCTGTGGTGCAGGATCCCGTGGCGACGGGCCAGGGCAGGGCGGTCTTTGCTGTAGCCACCGCCGATCACGCCGACCACCGGAATGTCGCGGCCCAGGCAGTGGCGCATCACGCTTTCATCGCGGGCGGCGACGCCTGCGTCTGTCAGCTTGAGGTAGCCGAGGGCGTCGTCCTTGTGCACATCTACGCCGGCGTCATACAGCACCAGGTCTGGCTGATACAGCGGCAGCAGGTAGTTGAGGGCATCGTCGACGACCTTGAGGTAGTCCGCGTCGCCCATGCCCATCGGCAGCGGGATGTCCCAGTCGCTTTCGGCCTTGCGGGCGGGGAAGTTCTTTTCGCAGTGCAGGGACACGGTGATTGCGTCCGGGGTGTCGTGGAGGATGCGCGCGGTGCCGTCGCCCTGGTGCACGTCGCAGTCGAAGATCAGCACCCGGTTGACCCGCCCGCTGGCCAGCAGGTAATGGCTGATCACCGCCAGGTCATTGAAGATGCAGAAACCCGCCGGGTAATCGAAGTGGGCGTGGTGGGTGCCGCCGGCCAAGTGACAGGCCAGGCCATGCTCAAGAGCCTGCTCGGCCGCCAGCAACGAGCCGCCCACCGCGCGCACGGTGCGCCGGGCCAGGGCTTCGCTCCAGGGCAGGCCGAGGCGCCGCTGGTCTTCGCGGGACAACTCGCCGCTCATGTAGCGTTCGATATACCCAGGTTCATGGGCCAGGGCCAGAATCTCGGCTGGGCAGAGTTCCGGGCGCAGCAGTTGGCTGTCCTTGGTCAGGCCGCTCTCCACCAGGTGGTCGCGCAACAGGCGGAATTTATCCATGGGGAAGCGGTGGTCCGCCGGGAACTCGGGGCTGTAGTCGTCGTGGTAGATCAGTGGCAAAGGCATGGCGATTTCTGACGGGAACCAGCGACGGATCTTAACAGCGCGTTACACTCACGCACATGGCAAGGGAGGGGGATCAATGGAGCCAATACTGCAATTGGAAAGCGCACGCCTGGTGCTGCGCCAATGGAGTGATGCCGACTTGCCGGAGTTTGCGCGCATGTGCGCCGACCCGCAGGTGATGCGTTATTTCCCGGCCACCTTGAGCCGCCTGGAAAGCGCTGCGCTGATCGGGCGTATTCGCGGCCACTTTGCCGAGTACGGGTTTGGCCTGTGGGCGTTGCAGCGTAAAGACAGCGGCGAATTCATCGGCCTCACCGGCTTGCTGAATGTCAGCTTCGAGGCGCCGTTCACCCCGGCGGTGGAAATTGGCTGGCGCCTGGCCAAGGAACATTGGGGCCTGGGCTACGCCAGCGAGGCCGCCTGGACCGCCCTGCGCTGTGGTTTCGACCGGCTGAAGCTGGACGAGATCGTTTCATTTACCACTGAAGCCAATCTGCCATCACAAAAAGTCATGCAGGCCATCGGTATGCATTACGATCCCCTGGCAGATTTTGAACACCCCAAGGTCGCAGCGGATGACCCGGTGCGGCATCATGTGTTGTATCGCATCACCCGCGCCCAATGGTTGGACACGCTGCACGGATAAGCAGCCCGGAATGCCCAATAGATTGTTGTAGGAGATGCTCTATGAGCCAAGTGTTGGAAGATCTGGTGGACCTGCTGACCCTGGAGCCGATCGAGGAAAACCTCTTTCGTGGCCGCAGCCAGGACCTGGGCTTTCGCCAGCTGTTCGGCGGCCAAGTGCTCGGCCAGTCGCTGTCGGCGGCCAGCCAGACCGTTGAAGAGGCGCGGCATGTGCATTCGTTGCACGGTTACTTCCTGCGCCCGGGCGATGCGGCGCTGCCAGTGGTGTATTCGGTTGACCGGGTACGCGATGGCGGCAGTTTCAGCACGCGCCGGGTGACGGCGATCCAGAAGGGCAACCCGATCTTCACCTGCAGCGCTTCGTTCCAGTACGACGAAGCAGGCTTCGAGCATCAGACCACCATGCCCGTGGTGGTCGGCCCGGAAAACCTGCCCTCGGAGCTGGAACTGACCCAGCAGCGCGCGCACCTGATTCCTGAGCACATGCGCGAAAAGCTGCTGTGCCCCAAGCCGATCGAAGTGCGGCCGGTGACCGAGAAAGACCCGTACAACCCGCAGCCGTCCGACCCGGTCAAGTACGTGTGGTTTCGTGCGGATGGCGCCTTGGCCGACTCGCCGGCCCTGCACAAATACCTGCTGGCTTACGCCTCGGATTTCGGCCTGCTGACCACTTCGCTGCTGCCCCATGGCAAAACCGTGTGGCAGAAAGACATGCAAGTCGCCAGTCTCGACCACGCGCTGTGGTTCCACGCCGACCTGCGTGCCGATGACTGGTTGCTCTACGCCATGGACAGCCCGTGGGCCGGCAATTCCCGTGGGTTCTCCCGGGGCAGCGTGTACAACCGCGCCGGGCAGCTGGTGGCGTCGGTCACCCAGGAAGGCTTGATTCGTCATCGCAAGGATTGGGCATGAGCCTGAGTGATGTGAAGCATTGGGTGTTCGACATGGATGGCACCCTGACGGTGGCCGTGCATGACTTTGCGGCGATTCGCGTAGCGCTGGATATTCCGCCGACTGACGACATTCTTACACACCTGGCGGCATTGCCTGCTGATGAAGCAGCAGCCAAGCATGCGTGGCTGCTGGAGCATGAGCGCGAGTTGGCGCTGGGCTCGGTGGCGGCGACAGGTGCGGTGGAGTTGGTGCGGGAACTGGCCGGGCGTGGTTATCGGCTGGGCATCCTGACGCGCAATGCGCGGGAACTGGCCCATGTGACGTTGCAGGCAATCGGCCTGGCGGACTGCTTTGCGGTTGAGGATGTGTTGGGGCGCGATGATGCGCCGCCCAAGCCTGACCCGGGTGGTTTGTTGAAGCTGGCGCGAGCGTGGGAAGTGACGCCGCAAGAGATGGTGATGGTCGGTGATTACCGGTTTGATCTGGATTGTGGGCGGGCGGCGGGGACCAGGACGGTGTTGGTTAATTTGCCGGATAACCCGTGGCCGGAGCTGGCGGATTGGCATGCCGAAGATTGCGCGGTATTGCGCCGGATGCTCTAACCCCAGGCAATGAAGATCAAATGTGGGAGCGGGCTTGCTCGCGAATGCGGTGTGTCAGTCAATACATAGGCTGACTGATCCACCGCATTCGCGAGCAAGCCAGCTCCCACATTTTTGATCCGGTTTCTTCAGTGGTTATTGGAACAGTACTTTCTGCCCTTCAGGCGACGTAAACATCTTGTCCCCGTCATGCCCAACCCCCGGCACTTCCACCAGCTTATGGCCCAACTGCGGATGCCGCTGCTTGAGGTAGTCAAAATAGTTGTGCCCGCGAATCAAGCGATACGCACCCTGGGTTTCAGCCCCGCAGCTCTTGTCCAGCGCCGGGTGATTCGGGTCGGTGTCCTGCTGGCCCAGCAGGTAAGTGACATTGCGCGAAACGTAAGCCTGCTCGAGCTGCTCGGCACTTTGCCCCTTGGCGTAGGCCGGCAGGTTTTGCATGCCGTATTTCCAGTCATTGAAGCCCGGGCAACTGGCCACATCGAACTTCACCGGCCGCTGCGGGCTGAAGTACGCGTAGGACGAAGGGTTAGCCACCACGTAGCGCAGGCTGATGCCTTCGGTTTGCAGCAGCGGGTGATCATGCCCGGTCAGTGCAAAACGCTGCACCACCTGGCCGCCGCCAGAATGGCCGGCCACCACGATTTCTTTCAGGTTCGGGAACAGTTTGCGGTTGCCCAGGTGCTTGATGATCTGGTCCAGGGCGCCGTAGGAGCTGATTTGGCCCGGGCCGGTGGACGGCTCGCCGGCCATCCAGTCATTGCTGTTCCAGCGCAGGGTCTGGCTGTCGACCTGGTTGCGCTTGATGTCGGCCTGGTTGAGAAACTGCGGCGCAATCACCAGGGTGTTGGCGTTTTGCCCTGCGGCTTCGGCGGCTTTTTCGCCGCTGCCCAGGTAGGTCATGGCGTTGCGCAGGCGGCCATGCACGATGATCAGCGCGCGGGTGACTTGAGGCAGCGGCTGGCGCCAGTCCTGGCTCAAGCCGACGCTCAGGTCGCCGGCATCCAGGTGAAAACGATCGGGGCTGACCACCTTGACGCCATGCTCGGCAGCCCAGGTGGAGGAGGAACAGGTGATCAACAAACCTAACAGCAGACCCAGTCGTTTATTCATTTAAAGGCTCTTGGCGGTAAAGGTGTCGCATTGAGTGATCTGGCCCTGAGCAAAGCCGGTCTTGAACCAGCGAACCCTCTGTGCCGAGGTGCCGTGGGTAAACGAGTCAGGCACCACGCGGCCCTGGCCCTGTTGCTGCAAGCGGTCATCGCCGATGGCGTTGGCCGCATTCAATGCTTCTTCAATGTCGCCGGGCTCCAGCCAGTTCAGGCGTTTTTGCGCGCGGTTGGCCCACACCCCGGCGAAGCAGTCGGCTTGCAGTTCCTGGCGCACCAGCAGGCCGCCGTCGCCTTGCATCTGCCGGCCTTGCTGGCGGGCTGCCTGAATCTTCGCCGAGATGCCCAGCAGCGTCTGAACGTGGTGTCCGACTTCATGGGCGATCACGTAGGCCTGGGCGAAATCCCCGGCGGCCTTGAAGCGTTGGGACATTTCCCGGAAGAAATCCAGGTCCAGGTATACCTGTTGGTCTGCCGGGCAATAGAACGGCCCGCTGGCGGACGTGGCGCCACCGCAGGCGGAGTTCACCCGGCCGCGGAACAGGATCAGTTTGGGGTTCTTGTAGGTCAGGCCGTTTTCCTGGAACACCTGGGCCCAGGTGTCTTCGGTGTCGCCGAGGACGGCGCGCACGAAGTCGGCCTGTTCATCATTGGCCGGCGGTGCCTGGCGGGTTTGCGGGCTGACGGAGGGCGCTTGCTCGGTGAGCTGGCCGCTGAGTTGCCCGAGGATTTGCATCGGGTCCTGGCCGGTCAGCCAGCCGATGCCGACGATCAGCACGATGGCCGTCAGGCTCAGGCCCTTGCCACCGCCAAAGCGCATGCCGCCGCCACCGCCACCGCTGTCATCGCGGGCGTCCACCACGTTGTCGCTGCGTCGGCCTTTTTTCCATAGCATGTGGCAATCCTCTTGATGGTTCTGCAGCTCAGTGTTGTTGGTGTGTAGGGTTGGCGCCAGTCCGGCTGTCGGTGGCGAGGGGGCTTGTCCCCCGTTGGACTGCGTAGCAGTCCCAATAAGAACACCGAATCCTTCCGGAAAGAACACTTTTGCCTGCTATGGGGCTGCTGCGCAGCCCAACGCGGGGCAAGCCCGCTCGCCACAGGTAATGGGTGTCCAGCGGGAAGTTATGGGTGTCAGTCGCGGCAATACCCTTCGCCGGTGTCGACGATCAGGCAGTCTTTCTTGTCGGCCAGCCATTTCAGGCCGGTGGCTTCGCCGTCGCCGGCGCTCAGAATCTGCGGGCCGTCCGGGCGTTCAAAGGTGATGCCGTCTTCGGATGCCTGGCCCTTGAAGGTGCCGGAATCATCGTCATCCAGGCCGTATTTCATGGTCAGTACATAGTGGCCACGGCCGATGCTGTCGTCCTTGGCGATGGTCAGGTTCAGGCCTTCGACGCCAATCCACTTGCCGACCCATTTGTCGGTGGGCAGCACTTCCGGTACCAGCGTCGCTTGGACGGAGGGCGGCGCCGGCGCCTTGGCGGTCTCGGCTTGCTTGTCGCAGGCGCTGAGCAGCGCCAGGGTCGAAAGAATCAACAGGGTTTTTTTCATGGTACGAAGGCCTTGGTTAAAAAACGCGCAGTGGGCGGGGCGGCGTGAAGCGTTGGACTGGAAAACCGCAATTTAGTGCGCTGTTCGAACAGTGTTTGGTTATGCTCTTGAGCGAGGCGCTTTACCCGTTCTAGATTATGCCGCGGTATGCGGCGGTCATTTCAGCCTGCCACTCAAGAGAATGCAATGACCCTCAGCACCCCACTTTCCGGCGTCAACCACCCGCTCAAAGGCATTTTGCTGATCGTGGTGGCCACTTTTCTGTTCTCCAGCCACGACGCGCTGTCCAAATACCTGGCCGGGTTTTACCCGATCGTGATGGTGGTGTGGGCCCGTTATCTGGTGCATACGCTGTTGATGGCCGGGATTTTCCTGCCGCAATCAGGGCTGCGGGTGCTGCGCAGTAAACGACCGTTGCTGCAGGTGGCGCGGGCGTTGTGCTTGCTGGGTACCAGCCTGTTTTTCACGGCGGCGTTGCACTTTATCCCGTTGGCCGAGGCCACGGCGGTCAACTTTCTTGCGCCGATCCTGGTCACCGCCTTGTCGGTGCCGCTGTTGGGTGAGCATGTGACCCGTGGCCAATGGCTGGCGGTGATTTGCGGGTTCATCGGGGTGCTGATCATTGTGCACCCGGGCGGTGAGCTGTTCACCCCGGCGGTGTTGTTGCCGCTGACGTCCGCGCTGTTCTTCTGCTTCTACCAACTGCTCACCCGCATCCTCAGCAAGTACGACACGCCCACCACCAGCAACTTCTTCGCCGGGCTGTGCAACACCTTGGTGATGAGTGCGCTGGTGCCGTTCTTCTGGCAAGTGCCGAGCCTGTGGCATGGGGTGTTGATGCTGGCGCTGGGCAGTTGCGGGATGACCGCCCACTTGATGCTGACCCAGGCCTTCCGCTTCGCGGCGCCGGCCCTGCTGGCGCCGTTCGGCTATTGCCAGATCGTGTTTGCGGGGTTGTTGGGCTGGCTGGTGTTCAATCACACCCCGGACCTGACCACGGTGGTCGGGATCGGGGTGATCTGCCTGAGCGGGTTGGCCGCTGCCTGGCAGCAGCGGCGCAAGTAGGCGATTCAGACCTCGACGGTCGGAATCTTGCGTGGCGCCATGAAGTACATCCAGATCAGCGCGATGAAGTACATCGCCGGAATCAGGGTGAACAGCACGGTGTAGTTGTTGTTGGTCACGGTCAGGATGTGGCCGACGATCTGAGTCATGAACATCCCGCCGATGGCCGCGCACATGCCGCCAAAGCCAAACACCGTGCTCATCATGTGCTTGGGCGTGTAGTCCATCACCAGGCTCCAGATGTTGGCCGTCCAGGCCTGGTGTGCGCCGATGGCCAGGGAGATGGCAAACACCGCGACCCACAGCTGGCTGGAACCGGCGGCCATGATCACCCCGACGATGCAGCAGGCGAACAGCAGCATCGACAACAGCCGCGCCTTGATCGGATTCATCCCACGGCCGATCAGGAACGAAGACAGAATCCCGCCGCCGATGCTGCCGAAGTCCGCCGTCAGGTAAATGATGATCAGCGGAATGCCCATCTGGGTCACGTTGATGCCCAGGTTGTATTGCTGATTCAGGAACGGCGGCAACCAATACAGGTAGAACCAGAACACCGGTGCGGTCATCGAGTAGGCGAGGGCGAAGGCCCAGGTGCCGCGCATCCGCAGGATGCGGCTGAACGGCACGCGGGGTTGTTCCGGTTCGACTTCCTGCTGCACGTAGTCCAGTTCCGATTGCTTAACGCTTGGATGGTCTTCCGGGTTGTAGTACTTCAAACCCCAGAACAACAGCCAGATCCCGCCCAGTGCCGACATGCACAGGAAGGCGGCCTGCCAACCCCATACGTGGAGGATCAGCGGCAGCAGCATCGGCGTCATCATTGCGCCGACGTTGGTGCCGGCATTGAAGATCCCGGTGGCCACGGCACGCTCGCCAGCGGGGAACCACAAGCGGGTGGTCTTGACGCAGGCCGGGTAGTTGGCCGCTTCGGTCAGCCCGAGAATGAACCGGCAGACCATAAAACCCACCGCCGAGGTGGCCAGGCCGTGGGCGCCGGTGGCCAGGCTCCACAGCAGCACCGCGCAGAAGAACACGCGCTTGACGCCGACCCGGTCGATCAGCCGGCCTTGCAGCACAAAGCCGATGGCGTAACCCACCTGGAACCAGAAGTTGATGTTGGCGTAGTCCATCGCCGTCCAGCTCATTTCCTTGGCCAGGATCGGTTGCATCACGCCGAGGGCGGCGCGGTCGATGTAGTTCAGGGTGGTGGCGAAAAACACCAGGGCCAGCATGCCCCAGCGGGTTTTACCGACAGCCATGGCGCCACGGATTTTGTCGCCGATGCCGCTATGGGGATTGCTGTGGCGCACGGCCACGGCGGGATTTTGCGAAGGCATGAGGAAGTACCCGTTTTTTTTGAAATTTTTATGGTGTGTTCAGGGTCTTGGTTAACCGAGGCCACTCAACCCGAGCGGGACTCAATGTGCTGTCGATGGTGCGCAGAGGCTAAAAAATCGTCAATTCGCCGATTGCCATTCTGTTCGATAATCGCCCATAAAACTAACCGGTTCGTACATTTCAATTGCTGTGATGAACCTGGCGGCCAATAATTTGCCGTAAATAAGACCTGCTTCATCTGCCGGGAGTCGCCCCATGCAACGCTCCATCGCCACCGTTTCCTTGAGCGGAACCCTGCCGGAAAAACTCGAAGCCATCGCGGCTGCCGGGTTTGATGGCGTGGAAATCTTCGAAAACGATCTGCTGTATTACGACGGCAGCCCGCGTGAAGTCAGGCAGATGTGCGCCGACCTCGGCATTGCCATCACCTTGTTCCAGCCGTTCCGGGATTTTGAGGGCTGCCGCCGCGACCGCCTGGCGCGCAACCTTGAACGAGCCGAGCGCAAGTTCGACTTGATGCAGGAGTTGGGCACCGACCTGGTGCTGGTGTGCAGTAACGCGTCAGCCGATTCCGTTGGCGATGAAAGCATTCTACTGGATGACCTGAGCCTGCTGGCCGAACACGCTGGCCGCCGTGGCCTGCGCATTGGCTATGAAGCGTTGGCCTGGGGCCGACACGTCAACACCTGGCAACAGGTGTGGAACCTGGTGCGCAAGATCGATCATCCGAGCCTGGGCGTGTTGCTCGACAGCTTCCACACCCTGTCCCTCAAGGGCGACCCGAGCGCTATTGCCGAAATCCCCGGCGACAAGATTTTCTTTGTGCAGATGGCCGACGCGCCGATCCTGGCGATGGATGTACTGGAATGGAGCCGGCATTTCCGCTGCTTCCCCGGGCAAGGCGAATTCGACCTGGCGGGCTTTCTCGCCCCCATCATCAAGAGCGGCTACACCGGGCCGTTGTCGTTGGAAATCTTCAACGACGGCTTCCGCGCCGCACCGACCCGGGCCAACGCCGCCGACGGCCTGCGCTCGCTGCTGTACCTCGAAGAGAAGACCCGCCAGCGGCTGGCGGAGGAAGCCAAACCGGTCCCCGAGATTCTGTTCGAAACCCCGGCCGCCAGCGAATACGACGGCATTGAATTCCTGGAATTTGCCGTGGATGAAAACCTCGGCGCCAAGCTCACTTCATGGCTGGAGCGCCTGGGCTTCGTCAAGGCCGGGCAGCATCGCTCCAAGAGCGTGAGTCTGCTGCGCCAGGGTGATATCAACCTGATCCTCAACTGTGAACCCTATTCCTTCGCCCACAACTTCTTCGAGGCCCACGGCCCGTCGTTGTGCGCCACGGCGATCCGCGTGAAGGACAGCGCCAAGGCCCTGGAGCGGGCGGTGGCCTACAAGGGCCAGCCGTATCGCGGGCTGGTTGGCCCCAACGAGCTGGAGCTGGCGGCGGTGCGCGCACCGGATGGCAGCCTGATCTACCTGGTAGACCAGAACGAAGGCGGCCTCTACGACACCGACTTCAACCTGCAACCCGCAAGCGCTGCCAGCGGCGGCCTGCTGCGCATCGACCACATGGCGATGGCCTTGCCCGCCGACAGCCTCGACAGCTGGGTGCTGTTCTACAAAAGCTTGCTGGATTTCGAAGCCGATGACGAAGTGGTGCTGCCCGACCCCTACGGCTTGGTGAAAAGCCGGGCACTGCGCAGTCGCTGCAGCTCGATTCGCCTGCCGCTGAATATTTCCGAAAACCGCAACACCGCGATTTCCCACGCGTTGTCGAGCTATCGCGGCTCGGGCGTGCACCACATTGCCTTCGACTGCGCGGACATTTTCGCCGAGGTCAGCCGGGCCAAGGATGCCGGTGTGCCGCTGCTGGATATCCCGCTGAACTACTACGATGACCTGGCGGCGCGGTTTGATTTCGACGACGAGTTCCTCAGCCAGCTGGCGTACTACAACGTGCTGTATGACCGCGATGCCCAGGGCGGTGAACTGTTTCACGTCTACACCGAGCCGTTCGAAGGACGGTTTTTCTTCGAGATCATCCAGCGCAAGAACGGTTACACCGGTTACGGCGCGGCCAACGTGGCGGTGCGCCTGGCGGCCATGGCCAAGTCCCGCAGCGGAGCGGCGCGCCAGGCCAGGTTGTAAGGTGCTGGCGCTTCCTTCGGCGTGCGGCGCGGCCCATAATCACCGCCTGCACCTAAGGCCGTGAGCGCACCATGACCCTGACTTCCGAGCTTCCCGCCGCGGCCACTGCGCCGCGCAAGAGCCGCAAGAACAACCCGGAAAAGACCCGCGAGAACATTCTCCAGGAAGCCATCGTCGAATTTGTTCAGCAGGGTCTGTCCGGCGCCCGAGTGGACGCGATCGCGGAGCGTATCCAGACCTCCAAGCGCATGATCTATTACTACTTCGGCAGCAAGGAACAGCTCTACGTCGAGGTGCTGGAGAAGCTCTACGGCGACATTCGCAACACCGAGACCCGGATGAACCTGACGGCCCTGGAGCCCCGGGAAGCGATTCGCCGGCTGGTGGAATTTACCTTTGATCACCACGATCAGAACGTGGATTTTGTGCGGATCGTGAGCATCGAAAATATCCACAACGCCGAGTACGTAAAGCAGTCGACGTCCATCAAGGCGATGAACAGCAACATCCTCGAAGCCCTCGGCACCACGTTACGCCGTGGGGCGCAGATGGGGCTGTTCCGCGAAGGGCTGGAGCCGCTGGACGTGCACCTGCTGATCAACTCGTTCAGCTTTTACCGGGTGTCCAACCGCCACACCTTCAGCGAGATCTTTCAGATCGAGTTGTCTGATGAGGCGGTCAAACAGCGGCATCGGGCGATGATCTGCGAGTCGGTGTTGCGCTATTTGCAGGCCTGAGTTCAACACTGAGCAAATGTGGGAGCGAGCAAGCCCGCTCCCACATTTCTGATCCGGTTTCTACAGTTGGGTGGTCATGCTCTGGAAGTGCGCGAGCATGCGGTCTGCATCCGCCACTTCGCCAGTGAACAACTCAAACGCCTTCACCGCCTGAAACACCGCCATGTTGCCGCCATCCAGGGTGCGGCAGCCCAAGGCGCGGGCGTTGCGCAGCAGTTCGGTTTCCAGCGGGAAGTACACGATCTCCGCTACCCACAAGTCGGCGCGCAAGGTGTCCAGCGGTACGGGCATGCCCGGCAGCTTGGCCATGCCCATCGGTGTGGTATTCACCAGGCCGTCGGCTTCGGCCATGGCGCTTTCCAGGTCATTGCCGGCCTGGGCCCGACCGGCACCAAAATGCTGGTTGAGGTTATCCGCCAGGCTGCGGGCGCGCTCGGCGTCCACGTCAAAAATACTCAAGCGTTCCACGCCTTCGCCCAGCAGCGCATGGGCCACTGCCGCGCCGGCACCGCCTGCGCCCATCTGCACCACGAACGTGCGAGCCACATCATTCAAGCCTCGGCGAAAACCTTCGGCAAAGCCCAGGCAGTCGGTGTTGTGGCCGATGCGTTTACCGTCGCAAAGCACCACGGTATTCACCGCGCCGATGCCCCGCGCTTCGGGCGACAGTTCGTCCAGCAGCGGCAGGATCGCCTGCTTGCACGGGTAGGTGATGTTCAAGCCGGTAAAGTTCATCTGCTCGGCGGCCATCAACAGGTCGGGCAGGGCGCGGGTATCTGTTTGCAACTGGTCGAGGTCGATCAGGCGATACAGGTAACGCAGGCCCTGTGCATCGCCTTCGCGCTCGTGCAGGGCTGGAGTACGGGAGGCCTGGATGCCGGCGCCTATCAGGCCGGCGAGAATTCGACGTTTGGACACCGGGCTCATCCCTTCAAGGTCTTGCTGAAATGTTCGAGGGCCAGGTGATAACCATGGCTGCCAAATCCGGCCAGCACCGCCTTGGCAATCGGTGACACAAACGAGTGATGACGAAAGGCTTCCCGGGCATGCACGTTGGACAAATGCACTTCGATCACCGGCACTTCACTGGCCACCAGTGCGTCGCGGATCGCCACCGAGGTGTGGGTCCAGGCCGCTGGGTTGATCACGATGCCGGCGCAACGGGCGCGGGCGCCGTGGATCCAGTCCAGCAATTCGCCTTCGTGGTTGGTCTGGCGGAATTCGACTTTCAGTCCCAGCTGTTCGGCGCTGCGGCCACACAGGGCGGCGACGTCGGCCAGGGTTTCGTGGCCATAAGTGGCGGGCTCGCGAGTGCCGAGCAGGTTGAGATTGGGGCCGTTGAGCACCAGCACGATGGGCATGAAGGGTTCTCCACTGTTGTTTTTATGTATGCCGATAAAATGTACTGGATGGTTAATTTGGTCAATCACCTGGGTGGGAACCGTTCGATTATCGAACGCAGAATGAAAACCACCGTTATGCAGATCAGAGTTGATATCAATTGAAAATCATTCTCGACAACGCTTAAGATGCCCGCCTGTTTCCTTTACATTCCAGGGAGTCGGTTTGTCGGACGTGGATCTCAAAGGCCTGTTTCTCAAGCACGCCGATACCCTGCGCGGGTATCTCGCGCGCAAGGTACGGGACCCGCAGTTGGCCGCAGACCTGGTGCAGGAGAGTTTCCTGCGCCTGGCGCAAAAGCCGGTCGGCGAGCGCATCGACAACTCCCAGGGCTATCTCTATCGCACGGCCAGCAATCTGCTGATCGACCATATTCGCCAGGAAGCACGGCGCAAGACCGACTCCGTGCCCCATGAGGCGCTGGCCGAGATTGAAGACGAAATGGCCGGGTTGGAGGCTCAGGCGATGGCGCAGCAACAGCGGCAGGCATTGAAGCAGGCACTGGCGGAATTGCCGGAGCGTACCCGACAGATTTTCCGTCTCAACCGCATCGAGGGCATGACCCATGCCCAGGTCGCACGGCACCTGGATATTTCCGACAGCTCAGTGCAAAAGCACCTGGCCAAGGCGCTGGCGTATGTCATGCAGCGTTTGCAGGAAGGCGAGGCGGGGCCATCCGACGAATGAATTACCGACAAACCTGGGGTCAGACGTCACAGCGTTACATAACGAAAAATTCGAGATTCACACGTGAATAGCCCGGGTCCGCAACAGCACAGCATTACCGAGGCGGCTGCCGATTGGGCGGTGCGCCTGCACGCCGGTGCCCTGACCGATCAGGAGCAAGCCGAGCTGCGCCAATGGATCGCCAGGGACAGCCGCCATGAAGCGGCGCTGCGCTTTGCCGAGCAGACGTGGGCGGCGCTGGGGGAGGTGCATCGTGATGAGACGGTGCATCGCCAGCGCCCAGCCACCGCCGCTGCGCCGGTGCGCGGCTCTCGGCGCCGCAAGCCGTGGCGCGTGGCAGCGAGTGTCGCGCTGTTGCTGGTGGCGGCCGGCGTCGGCTGGGTGCGCGGGCCCGAGGCGTTGCTGCACCTGCAGGCCGATTACGTGACTCACAAGGGCGAAGTGCGCACCGTGCACCTGGCCGACGGCAGCAGCGTGCAGCTGGATTCTGCGAGTGCAATCAAGCTGGAGTTTGACGGTGTGCAGCGGCGCATCAGCCTGATCAAGGGCTCGGCGATCTTTGATGTGGCGCCCATGGCCGGCGAGGAAAAGCGGCCGTTCGTGGTGCAAAGCGCCAGCGGGCAAACTCGCGCCTTGGGCACGCGGTTTGTGGTCGAGCGGGAAGATGACCGGCAGGCCTGGGTCGGCGTGTTGCAGCACAGTGTGGCGGTGACGCTCCAGGCGCTGCCGCAGAAAGAAACCGTGCTCAAGGAAGGCCAGGCTGCGCGCTACAGTCCCGAAAACGGCGTGGTCGCCCTTGATGACCTCGACCTGGAGCGCGCCACCAGTTGGCGGCGGGGGGTGCTGATCTTCGACCGGTTGCCACTGGCCAAGGTCATCGAGCAACTCAACCGCTACCGGCCTGGCAAGGTCGTACTGACCGACGCCGACCTGGGCACCCGTGAAGTCAGCGGCGTGTTCCGTCTTGACATGCTCGACACCGCCCTCGGTACCCTGACCGAAGAATTGCAGGTGCAGCGCTTCGATCTGGCGGGGCTTAGCCTGATCTATTGATGGGGTCGCCAGGCCCCATTTCCAGCCTTCGAAAAAACTTTCAAAAAAACCTTACTGAGTTCCCACGCCTGACACGTCCTGTTAAGTGAGAAGTATTCGCATAAACAAGAATGGTCAGCGAAGGGATAACGTAGATGTCTGCAATCACCAAGGGGCGTATCACCGGCAGCCGGTTGGCCCTTGCCATTCACTTGGGGCTGTTCGCCTCTGCCTGCCAGGTGCAGGCCGCCGAGGCGCCGGCTGGTGCATCCCAGCCCGCTACCTTGATGTTCGACATCGCTGCGCAACCCTTGGGCAGTGCCGTGCTGAGCTTCGCCGACCAGGCCGGCTTGCAGGTGCTGTTCGACAGCCAGCGCCTGCAAGGGTTGAGCAGCACCGCGCTCAAGGGCAGCTTCAGCGTGCACGAAGGCCTCGGCCGTTTGCTCGGTGCCGCGCCGGTGGAGTACCGCTTTACCGGCGCCCGCCAGGTCACCCTGACCCGGGTTGAACAGCCGGCCAACGCTGCGTTGGCATTGGCGACCACCACGATCACCGGCCAGCACAGGAATGACTGGGTGTACTCATCGCCGCGCTCGGTCAGTGTGGTGGGGCGTGAACAGTTGGATCGCAACCCGCCGCGCCATGCCGCCGAGATGCTGGAAGAGGCCCCTGGGGTCTACTCGGCGGTCAGTCAGCAGGACCCGGGCCTGTCGGTGAATATTCGCGGGATCCAGGACTATGGCCGGGTCAACATGTCGGTCGACGGCATGCGCCAGAATTATCAGCAGAGCGGTCACCAGCAACGTAACGGCACGCTGTATGTCGACCCGGAGTTGCTGTCCGAGGTGGTGATCGAAAAGGGCGCGACCTCCACCATGGGCGGTGCAGGAGTGATTGGCGGGGTTGCCAACTTTCGTACCG
Source organism: Pseudomonas sp. 32A (assembly GCF_052682255.1). Lineage (NCBI taxonomy): Bacteria > Pseudomonadati > Pseudomonadota > Gammaproteobacteria > Pseudomonadales > Pseudomonadaceae > Pseudomonas > Pseudomonas sp. 32A. The sequence goes on from NZ_JBQYLY010000001.1 coordinate 3,761,984, forward strand.
TGGAGGCGGCTGACCTGCTCAAGGACGGCAAGCAAATCGGCGGGCGCATTCGTGTCACCACGGGCCTCGGCGGGCTCAGCAACGGTACGCACTTTATCGGCAGTTCGGCGTTTGCCGTCGGCACCGATGTGTGGGACATGCTGGTGGCGGCCAGTGAGCGGCATCTGGGGGATTACGACCCCGGCACCCAGGGCAGCATCGGCGACCTGCGTACCGGCACGGCGTTCATACCGGCCAGCCAGGATCGCATCAAGAATACCCAGGTCGCCTATTCGGGCTCGGTGATGCGTTCGCGTCTGCTCAAGCTCGGTCTCAACTTGCCGGCTGACCAGCGTTTGCAACTGAGCTACCTGTTGACCGAAGTCGACTACGACGACGTCAACATGATGACCGCCGAAAAACCTCAATTATGGGAAAAGCTCGGCAGCAGCAACGTCAAGGCACAGAACCTCGCGCTGGACTACAGCTACACGCCGGACAATCCGCTGATCGACTTCAAGGCCAAGCTCTACGCCGTCGACACCCGCAATGACCAGTCCACGCTGGCCCGTGGCCGCACACCCGGCTACGACGTGACCTATCAAACCGACACCTATGGCGTACAGGCGCAGAACACCTCGACCTTTGCCTTGAGCGAGCTGTCCGTGCTCAAGGCCAACTACGGGCTGGAGTTTTTCTACGACAAGGTCCGGCCGGACTCCAACCAACCGGTGGAGGCTGGCTCTGCGGTTGAGGCTTCCGCGCTGGAAAGCATCACCCCCAAAGGTGACCGGGCGATGGGCAGCCTGTTCGGTCGCCTGGATTACGACTACGACGACTGGCTGAACCTGAATGCCGGGCTGCGTTACGACCGCTATCGACTGCGGGGCGAAACCGGGTTGAACACCCGCACTTTCATCATCGGCACCACCCGCCAGATCGGCGTACCCGTGGCCTATGACGTTGACCGGGAGGAGGGGCATTTCTCGCCGACCTTCGGCCTGTCGATCAAGCCGGGTGTCGACTGGCTGCAGCTGTTCGCCACATACGGCAAGGGCTGGCGTCCTCCGGCGGTCACCGAAACCCTGGTCAGCGGCCGGCCCCATGGCGGTGGCTCGGAATCGATCCTGCCCAACCCTTACTTGAAGCCCGAGAAGTCCACGGCGTGGGAGGTCGGGTTCAACGTGCTCAAGCAAGACCTGCTGTTGGAAGGCGACCGTGTGGGCGTGAAAGTGTCCTACTTCAACACCCGCGTCGATGACTTCTCCTATATGGCCCTGGGGGTGCAGCCACCCGGTTATGGCATCGCCAACATTGGCAATGCGGCGTATGTGAACAACCTGGAGACCACCCGTTTTCGCGGCCTCGAATACCAACTGGATTACGACGCCGGGTTTGCCTACGGCCAGGTCAACTACACCCGCATGCTCGGCAGCAACAAGTTCTGCAGCAACACCGCCTGGCTCGGCGGCGTGACCAAGATCCAGAGCCGGCCAGGTAACCGTAGGCCGGTGGACGCCATGGTGCCGGACAACGTGGCCAATGCCGCCGTGGGTTGCAACGCCATCCTCGGTTCCTCCGAGCACATGCCGATGGACCGTGGCACCGCGACGCTGGGCGCGCGTTTCTTCGAGCGCAAGCTGGATGTGGGTGTCCGCGCCCGCTACAGCGCCGGTTACTACGTAAAAGGCGGCGTCGGCGTGACCACCTCGCAAACCGGCGTTTACCCCGCTGACTGGAAACCCTACACCGTCTACGACCTTTACAGCAGCTACCGCGCTACTGATCAGTTGACGCTGCGCCTGGCCATGGAAAACGTCACCGACCGCGCGTACCTGGTGCCGCTGGGCGACGTGCTGGCCTTCACCCTCGGCCGTGGGCGCACCCTGCAGGGCACCGTTGAATATCAGTTCTGACCGATTTTGCCCAGTGACGGGCAAAGCCACAGCAGGCACTGGCTTGCTGCGGAGTTACCACCCCATGACTTGGAGTTTTGCATGAGCATTTCTATTTCATACAGCACGGCCTATGCCGCTAATACCGTTGCCGAGTACCTGAGCGACTGGTCGGCTTACTTTGGCGACCTGAACCACCGTGAAGGTTCGGTCAAAGAGGGTTCGAACACTGGTGGTTTCAATCCTGGGCCGTTCGACGGTACCCAATATGGCGTGTCCAGCACGGTCAGCAATGCGGCGGTGGTCGCTGACGGCGACCTGCACTACACCCTGTTCAACCCGCCGTCGCACACGTTGTGGGGTTCGCTCGACGCCCTCAACCTGGGCACTGTCCTGACGGGCGGCGCTGCCGGCGGTAGCTACAGCCTCGCCGACCAGGAAGTCAGCTTCACCAACCTGGGCCTTGAGAGCCTGCAGTCCGAAGGTCGTGCGGGCCAGGTGCACCAGATCGTCTACGGCCTGATGAGCGGCGACAGTTCGGCACTCGCCTCGGCGATCGATTCCCTGCTCAAGGACATCGACCCAAGCCTGTCGGTCAACTCCACCTTCGACCAACTGGCCGCAGCGGGTGTGGCTCATGCGGATTCGACGTCGTTCGCGGCGGCCGACGTGGCCCTGGTAGGCGTGCAGGACGTGCCTCAGGACTTTGCCCTGGCCGCCTGACGCCTTGGCTGCATGAAACAAGCCGATGAAGGATCACGCCTTCATCGGCTTTCGGTGTTTCCCGATTTCCCCCATGAGAATTCCCCGATGCGCCATGCCGGCAACGAAACCCTGGCCGCCCTCACCGCCTATAAAAGCGGCTTCCTTAACATTGGCCTGTTCTCGGCGGTGATCAACCTGCTGATGCTGGCCCCGGCGCTGTACATGTTGCAGGTCTATGACCGAGTGCTGGCCTCCGGCAACGAGATGACCCTGTTGATGCTGACGCTGATGATCCTCGGCTTGTTCGGCTTGATGGGCGCGCTGGAGTGGGTGCGCAGCCAGGTGGTGATTCGCCTCGGTACGCAGATGGACATGCGCCTGAACCAGCGGGTGTACGACGCCGCGTTCGAGGCGCAACTGAAAGGCGGCACCCAGGCAGCGGGGCAGGCGCTCAGCGACTTGACGGCCTTGCGCCAGTTCGCCACCGGCCAGGCGCTTTTCGCGTTTTTTGATGCGCCGTGGTTCCCGGTGTACCTGCTGGTGATCTTCCTGTTCCACCCCTGGCTCGGCCTGCTGGCCCTGGCCGGCGCAGTGATCCTGGTGGCCTTCGCCTGGGCCAACCAGCACATCTGCCAGGCGCCGTTGGCCCAGGCCACGCAACTGTCCATCAGCGCCAGTCAGCAGGCCACGGCCAACCTGCGCAACGCCGAAACCATCGAAGCCATGGGCATGCTGGCGACCTTGCGCGCACGCTGGTTTGCCCAGCACCAGGCGTTTCTGGCGGCGCAGAACCTGGCGAGTGAAAAGACTGCGGCCATCAGTGCCTGGTCCAAGGGCGTGCGCCTGGCGTTGCAGTCATTGGTCCTCGGTTTGGGCGCGTTGCTGGCGGTGCAAGGGGCGATTACACCGGGGATGATGATCGCCGGTTCGATCCTGATGGGCCGGGTACTGAGCCCCATCGACCAGTTGATCGGCGTGTGGAAACAGTGGAGTTCGGCACGCCTGGCCTATGAGCGTTTGTCAGTGATGCTGGCGGCCAACCCCGCGCGTACGGAGCGCATGAGCTTGCCGGCGCCCAGCGGCCAGTTGACGGTGGAGCAGGTGAGCGCGTGTGCGCCGGGCAGTCGTCGACCTGCGCTGGCCAACCTCGGCTTCAGTCTTCCTGCCGGTGAAGTGCTGGGCGTGATCGGGCCGTCCGGTTGTGGCAAGTCGACGCTGGCGCGCCTGCTGGTGGGGTCCTGGGCACCAATGGCCGGCAAGGTGCGCCTGGACGGCGCGGACCTGGCGCAATGGGACAAGCAGCAACTCGGCCCACACATTGGTTATCTGCCACAGGACATCCAGCTGTTCGCCGGCAGCATCGCTGACAACATCGCGCGTTTCGGCGCGGTGGATTCGGACAAGGTCCTGGCCGCCGCGCAAATGGCCGGCGTGCATCAACTGATTCTGCAACTGCCCCAAGGCTACGACACCCAACTGGGTGAGGGCGGCGCCGGGTTGTCCGGCGGGCAGAAGCAACGTGTCGCACTGGCGCGGGCGTTGTATGGCTTGCCCGCGCTGATCGTGCTGGACGAGCCCAACGCCAATCTCGACGAAGCCGGCGAGCAGGCTTTGCTGCAGGCCATCACCTCGCTCAAGGCGCAGCGCCGCACGCTGGTGTTGATCACCCACAAGACCAACGTGCTGACCCTGACCGATCAATTGTTGATTCTGCGGGATGGCCAGCTGCAAGCGTTCGGGCCGACGGTTCGGGTGTTGGAGGCCACGCAGAAACCTGCAGCAGCGCCGCCCAAACCGGTGTCGACGATGAGCATGAGCTACCGCCTCGGTGAAGGAAAAAAAGCATGAATCGACCTGTGCTTGTGGCGGACAACAGCGTGCCGCCCGTGAATAACGTACTGGCGCTGGACGATAAAAAATACGCGCGCCTGGGCTGGCTGCTGGTGCTCGGCGGGTTTGCCGGGTTTCTCGGCTGGGCCGCACTGGCGCCGTTGGACAAGGGTGTGGCGGTGTCCGGAAAAGTCATGGTCTCGGGGCACCGCAAGACGGTGCAGCACCCGGCGGGCGGGATCGTCGAACGGATCGAGGTGCGCGATGGCGAGGTGGTGAGCGCCGGCCAGGTATTGATCCGCTTGAAGGAAACCCCGTTGCGCGGGCAGATGCAGTCCTTGCGCAGCCAGTTCATCGCGTCCCAGGCCAGCGAAGCGCGCTTGAGTGCCGAGAGTGAAGGCTTGTCGGCCATCGTTTTTGGTCCCGAGCTGCTGAGCGATCCGGACGCCGCTGCCACCTTGAGCCTGCAACGGCAACTGTTCAGCAGCCGTGCCCAAGCCCTGGCGACGGAGCAGCAAGGCCTGCGGGAAACCATCGCCGGGGCCGAGGCGCAACTGCGTGGCACCCGGGATTCCCAGGCCAGCAAAGTACTGCAACGCACCGCCATGAATGAGCAACTGCAAGGCCTGCGGGAGCTGGCGCGGGACGGCTATATCCCGCGCAATCGGCTGCTGGAAAGTGAGCGCCTGTACGCCCAGCTCGACGGCGCGATTGCCGAGGATTTCGGCCGCATTGGCCAGTTGCAACGGCAAGTTCTCGAACTGCGCCTGCGCATCCGCCAGCTGGGCGAAGACTTCCAGAAAGACCTGCGCGGCCAACTGGCGGAAACCCGTACCCGCAGCGACGACCTGCGTAACCGCCTGGCCTCGGCTGAGTTCGAACTGGCCAACAGCCTGGTGCGCGCGCCGGCGGCCGGCGTGGTGGTTGGGCTGGATGTGTACACCGAAGGCGGTGTGATCAAGCCCGGCCAGGCATTGATGGACATCGTGCCCCAGGGCGAACCGTTGCTGGTGGAGGCGCGGGTGCCGGTGCAGATGGTCGACAAGGTGCACCCGGGCTTGCCGGTGGAGCTGCTGTTCTCGGCCTTCAACCAGAGCACCACGCCGCGCATTGCCGGTGAAGTGACGCTGGTGTCGGCCGACCGCCAGGTCGATGAGCGCACCGACGAACCGTATTACACCGTGCGCGCCCAGGTCAGCGCCGCCGGCATGCGCCAGCTAGACGGCTTGCAGGTTCGTCCGGGCATGCCGGTGGAAGCGTTCGTCAAAACCGGTGAGCGTTCGATGCTCAACTACCTGTTCAAACCCTTGCTGGATCGGACTCACATGGCGTTGGTGGAAGAATGAAGGCGCTGGTATTCAGCCTGTGCTGTGCCTGTAGCGGTTCGGTCCAGGCGCTGGGATTACTCGATGCCTATGACTTGGCGCTACGCAACGATCCGACGTTTCAGGCGGCGATCCAGGAACGCGAGGCCGGCGAGGAAAACCGCATCATCGGTCGCGCCGGACTGCTGCCGAACCTGTCCTGGAGCTACAACAACTCGCGCAACGAATCCGAAGTCACCCAGTCGACGGCGGTGGGCAATGTCACCAGCGACCGTGATTACCGCAGCTATGCGTCGACCCTGACCTTGCAACAACCGCTGCTCGATTACGAAGCCTATGCGCGCTATCGCCAGGGCGCAGCGCAGGCGCTGTTTGCCGATGAGCGCTTTCGCGGCAAGAGCCAGGAGCTGGCGGTACGGGTGTTGAGCGCCTACAGCCAGGCGTTGCTGGCCCAGGAGCGGATCGAGCTGAGCCGCGCCCAGAAACGCGCGTATGCCGAGCGCCTGCAACTCAATAAACGGCTGCTCAAGGGCGGCGAGGGCACCCGCACCGACCTGCTGGAAACCCAGGCGCGCCTGAGCCTGGCCCAGGCCGAAGAGATCGAATCGCTGGACACCCAGGACGCTGCCTTGCGCGAACTCGAAGCGATAGTCGGTGAGCCGTTACAGATAGAAGAGCTGGCGCCTCTGACCCGACAGTTCGACATTCCGCCGCTGGAACCCAATCGCTTCGAAACCTGGCGCGACTTGGCGATGGCCAACAACCCGGAACTCAAATCCCAGCACCACGCGCTGGACGCCGCCGAGTACGAAGTGGAGCGCAAGCGCGCCGGGCACATGCCCAAGGTCAGCCTGTATGCGAGCAGCCGCCAGACCAGCTCCGATTCGGAAAGCAGCTACAACCAGAAGTACGACACCAACAGCGTCGGCATCCAGGTGAGCTTGCCGCTGTTTGCCGGTGGCTCGGTGTCGGCGTCAACCCGCCAGGCCGCGAATCAACTGTCCCAGGCGCAATATGAACTGGACGCGCAAACCGCCAAGACGCTGATCGAACTGCGCAAGCAATTCAACCTCAACACCAGCGGCGCGGCCAAAGTGCGGGCGTATGAAATGGCGGTCAGCTCGGCCACCGCCCTGGTGACGGCGACGAAGAAAAGCGTGACCGGTGGCGAGCGCGTCAACCTCGATGTGCTGGATGCCGAGCAGCAACTGTTCACGGCACGCCGCGACCTGGCGGATGCGCGGCATGCGTATCTGCTGGCGCGGATACAGCTGAAGTATTTTGCGGGGTTGCTGAACGAGCAGGACCTGCGGGCGTTGGCGGGGTATTTCCAGCCGTCGGCATGATGGCGATATTTGCCAACACATCGATCCATTGTGGGAGCTGTCGAGCCTTGGCGAGGCTGCGATGGCGGCGGGACTGATGACATTTTTTTATCTGACCCACCGCCATCGCGGCCTCGCTAAAGCTCGACGGCTCCCACATTTTGATCTGTGCAGTGCTGGCGATTTAACGCCGGGTCAGTAACACACCCGATTCCATGTGGTGCGTCCACGGGAACTGGTCAAACAGTGCGCACTTGTGCTGGATGCCGAGCAGCAACTGTTCACGGCACGCCGCGATCTGGCGGATGCGCGGCATGCGTATCTGCTGGCGCGGATACAGCTGAAGTATTTTGCGGGGTTGCTGAACGAGCAGGATCTGCGGGCGTTGGCGGGGTATTTCCAGCCGTCGGCATGATGGCGATATTGGCCAACACACCGGTCGATTGTGGGAGCTGTCGAGCCTTGGCGAGGCTGCGATGGCGGCGGGACTGATGACATTTTTTTATCTGACCCACCGCCATCGCGGCCTCGCTAAAGCTCGACGGCTCCCACATTTTGATCTGTGCAGTGCTGGGGATTTAACGCCGGGTCAGTAACACACCCGATTCCATGTGGTGCGTCCACGGGAACTGGTCAAACAGTGCGCACTTGTGCTGGATGCCGAGCAGCAACTGTTCACGGCACGCCGCGACCTGGCGGATGCGCGGCATGCGTATCTGCTGGCGCGGATACAGCTGAAGTATTTTGCGGGGTTGCTGAACGAGCAGGATCTGCGGGCGTTGGCGGGGTATTTCCAGCCGTCGGCATGATGGCGATATTTGCCAACACACCGGTCGATTGTGGGAGCTGTCGAGCCTTGGCGAGGCTGCGATGGCGGCGGGACTGATGACGTTTTTCTGTCTGACCTACCGCCATCGCGGCCTCGCTAAAGCTCGACGGCTCCCACATTTTGATCTGTGCAGTGCTGGGGATTTAACGCCGGGTCAGTAACACACCCGATTCCATGTGGTGCGTCCACGGGAACTGGTCAAACAGCGCGCACTTGGTAATCCGGTGCGTGTCATGCAGTTGCGCGATGTTCGCCGCCAGCGTCTCCGGGTTGCAGGAAATGTAGAGGATGTTCTCGAAGCGCCGGGTCAGTTCGCAGGTGTCCGGGTCCATCCCGGCACGCGGCGGGTCGACGAACACGCTACCGAATTCGTAGCTCTTGAGGTCGATACCGTGCAGGCGTCGGAACGGCCGCACTTCGTTCAAGGCTTCGGTCAGTTCTTCAGCAGACAAGCGCACCAGGGTGACGTTATCCACCGCGTTTTCATCGAGGTTGCTCAGGGCCGCATTCACCGAGGTCTTGCTGATTTCGGTGGCCAGCACGTTGCGCACGCGGGTGGCCAGGGGCAGGGTGAAGTTGCCGTTGCCGCAATACAGCTCCAGCAAGTCATCACTGCGGTCGCCCAAAGCGTCGTACGCCCAGTTGAGCATCTTCTGGTTCACGGTGCCGTTGGGCTGGGTGAACGCGCCTTCGGGCTGGCGATAGCTGAAGGTGCGACCGCCGACGTCGAGTTTCTCCACCACGTAATCGCGGCCGATCACATCGCGCTTGCCCTTGGAGCGGCCGATGATGCTGACGTTCAGATCCGCCGCCAGCTTGTTCGCTGCCGTATGCCAATGCTCGTCCAGCGGGCGGTGATAGCACAGGGTGATCATCGCGTCGCCGGCCAGGGTGGTGAGGAACTCCACCTGGAACAGCTTGTGGCTCAGGGCGGCGCTGGCTTGCCAGGCGGCCTTGAGCTGCGGCATCAACTGGTTGATGCGCAGGCTGGCAATCGGGAACTCTTCGATGAGGATCGGCGTGCGCTTGTCGTCCTGGGAGAACATTGCGTAGTGGCGCTGACCCTCTTCGCGCCACAGGCGGAACTCCGCCCGCAGGCGGAAGTTCTGCAACGGCGAGTCGAAAATCTGAGGCTCCGGCGCGTCGAACGGCGCCAGCAGGTCACGCAAGCGCGTGACCTTTTCTTCCAGTTGAACGGTGTAGCTTGCGGCGTCAAAAGTCATGCGTTGAACCAGCCCAGCTTGATCACAAACAGAATCGACAGGATCACCAGCGCCGGGTTCAGCTCACGGTAGCGGCCCGAAAGCAGCTTGATGGCGGTCCAGGCGATGAAACCGAAGGCAATGCCGTTGGCGATGGAATAAGTGAATGGCATCGCCAGGGCGGTGATCACCACCGGCGCGGCGACGGTGATGTCGTCCCAGTCGATTTCGGCCAGGCCCGAGGTCATCAGCACGGCGACGAACAGCAGCGCCGGTGCGGTGGCGAAGGCCGGAACGCTGGCCGCCAGTGGCGAGAAGAACAGCGCCAGCAGGAACAGGATCGCGACCACCACGGCGGTCAAACCGGTACGGCCACCGGCGCTCACGCCCGCCGCCGATTCGATGTAGCTGGTGGTGGTCGAGGTGCCCAGCAGCGAGCCGGCCATGGCCGCCGTACTGTCAGCGATCAGCGCACGGCCCATTTTCGGCATGTGGCCGTCCTTGCCCATGAGACCCGCGCGCTTGGCGACGCCGATCAGGGTGCCGGAGTTGTCGAACAGGTCGACGAACAGGAACGCGAAGATCACGCTCACCAGGCCGATGTCCAGGGCGCCTTTGATGTCCAGTTGCAGGAAGGTCGGCGCCAGCGAAGGTGGCATCGACATCACGCCGCCGAACGGGGTGAAGCCCAGCACGATGGAGGCGATGGTCACCACCAGGATGCCGATCAATACCGCGCCGCGCACTTTCAAGGCTTCCAGCGCAACGATCAGCGCGAAGCCGAGGGTGGCGAGGATCGGTGCCGGTTGTTTCAGGTCGCCCAGGCCCACCATGGTGGCCGGGTTGCTGACCACGATGCCGGCGTTGTGCAGGGCGATCAACGCCAGGAACAGGCCGATACCCGCCGCAATCGCCGAGCGCAGCGGCAGCGGGATGCTGTTGATGATCCATTCACGGATGCGGAAGATCGACAGCAGGAAGAACAGCACCGCCGAGATGAACACGGCACCCAGCGCCACTTGCCAGGTATGGCCCATGTGCAGGACAACGGTGTAGGTGAAGAATGCGTTGAGGCCCATGCCCGGTGCCAGGGCAATCGGGTAGTTGGCAATCAGGCCCATCACGGTGGAGCCGATGGCCGCCGCGAGGCAGGTCGCGACAAAGACCGCGCCCTTGTCCATGCCGGTCTCGCCGAGGATGCTCGGGTTGACGAACAGGATGTAGGCCATGGCCAGGAAGGTGGTGACGCCCGCGAGAATCTCGGTGCGCACATTTGTGTTGTGTGCCTTGAGTTGAAACAGCTTTTCCAGCATGCCTGCTCCCTGTGACGCTATTTTGCGTCGTTATTTGTTGACCTCTAAGTCAAAGCACAAACTGCGCCAAGCGGCTGTGGTTCCAGAGAGGATCGGAAAAAGCGGCGCATCATACCAGCAGCCGAGGGCCAGTGGCGCATAGGCTTGATCATGGCCTTGAGGCATACTGCGCCGACGTTTATTACAGGGTCATCGACAGCATGAAAAAAGCCAGCGCCTGGAGTCTAGCTCTGTTCGGTTGTATCGGCCTGTGGCTCGGTGCAGCACCGACGTGGGGCGCGCCTGCACCGGCGTTGAGCGAGGTACGGGTGTTCAAGGTGCAGTCGGCCAATTGCACGGAAACCATCCCTGAACGGGCCGCCAGCACCCAGATGTGCACGCACCGTGGGCAGACGCTGGTGTACGTGATGGAAGTCGGCCTGGGCAACAGCTCCCAGGCGTTTTTCGACGGCGCGCCGGTGCCCCGTATCAGCACCACCGCCATCTGCCAGGTGGGTTCCATCAGCCAGCCATGCAGCGGCGCGGGAACGTTGATGGGCTACATCTATACGTTCCAGCTGGATAATGTCGAAGCTGGCGGCACGTTCCAGTACAGCAACACCTCGATCAACCCACCGCGCAACCAGTTGGTCACCACCCTCAGCATTCGCTGATCGCCACCCATCAATTGCCTTGAACGCTCATAAACTCCGGAAGTCGGACCGCTAAGACGGCGACTTTTCTGAACGCCGCGGATGCACACCAACCCGTGAGGTGTTTATGAGCGCGACCCCCAATGGCGCGGCGGCCCAGCCGTTCGTCGCCCACTCCATACGCTTGACCCTCAATGGTCAGGACCACTCACTCGACGTATTGCCCTGGACCACGTTGCTGGACCTGCTGCGCGAGCAACTGGACCTGACCGGCACCAAGAAGGGCTGCGACCACGGCCAGTGCGGCGCCTGCACCGTGTTGCTCAACGGTAAACGGGTGAACGCCTGCCTGACCCTGGCGGTGATGTGCGACGGTGCCGAGTTGACCACCATCGAAGGCCTGGCCTCGGGCGACGACCTGCACCCGATGCAAAAGGCCTTTATCAAGCACGACGCCTTTCAGTGCGGCTACTGCACGCCGGGGCAGATTTGCTCGGCGGTGGGCCTGGCCCGTGAAGGCCGCGCCCACGACACTGCGCAAATCCAGGAACTGATGAGCGGCAACCTGTGCCGCTGCGGTGCCTACAACAATATTCGCGATGCCATCGAAGAAGCCTTGCCGGCGTGCCGTGCGCAGGGAGGTGAGCAATGAATCCCTTCCATTACAGCAAACCGGTGGATGTGCAGGAGGCGGTGCACCTGGTCAGCCCGGCCTCGCGATTTATTGCCGGTGGTACCAACCTGTTGGACTTGATGAAAGAAAACATCAGCCGCCCCGAGCACCTGATCGATATCACCGGCCTGCCGCTTCGCGAGGTGGAAGAAACCCCTGAAGGCGGCCTGATGATCGGTGCCCTGGTGAGCAACGCCGACCTGGCCTGGCACCCGCTGATCGAACAACGCTACCCGTTGTTGTCCCAAGCCATCCTCGCCGGCGCCTCGCCGCAATTGCGCAACATGGCCAGCACCGGCGGCAACCTGTTACAGCGCACCCGTTGCTACTACTTCTATGACGCTGCCGTGCCCTGCAACAAACGCGAGCCCGGCAGCGGTTGCCCGGCGCGGGTCGGCTTGAACCGTATCCATGCGATTCTCGGCGCCAGCGATCAGTGTGTCGCCACCCATCCTTCGGACATGTGCGTGGCCCTGGCCGCGCTGGATGCCCGGGTGCATGTGCAGGGTCGGGGCGGTGCGCGGGTGATCGAGTTTGCCGACTTCCACCGACTGCCGGGCGATGCACCCCAGCGGGATAACCAGTTGGCCGATGATGAGTTGATCACGGCTATCGAGTTGCCCGCTGACCACCTGGCTGCCCACAGTCACTACCTGAAAATCCGTGACCGCGCTTCCTATGCGTTTGCGCTGGTATCCGTCGCGGCGGCGCTGGAGCTGGAAGGTGACGTGATTGTCGACGCCCGCCTGGCCTTGGGCGGCGTCGCCCACAAACCCTGGCGTGACCGCGCGGTGGAAGCCGCGCTGATCGGCCAGTCCGTCAGCCGCGAAACGTTCAGCACTGCCGCCGAAACCTTGTTGCTGGACGCCGAGCCGCTGGAGCACAACGGCTTCAAGATCAAACTGGCACGCCGCGCGATCATTCGCGCCCTGAGCGATGCCGCTGTTGCGGGAGCCACATCATGAGTGCGATCGGCAAGCCGTTGGACCGGGTGGACGGTCTGCTCAAAGTGACCGGGCAAGCGCGATATGCCGGGGAATTCCCCGAGGATGACCTGCTGCACGGCAGTGTGGTGTCGAGCAACATCGCCAAGGGCCGGGTGGTCCGCATCGATGCTTCCAAAGCCCTGGCGCTGCCCGGGGTAGTGATGGTGCTTGATCACCTCAATCGCCCGAAACTCGCCAGCTACGACGACAGCTACGCCGATGCCGATGCCGCCGATGGCTCGCCATTTCGCCCGCTGTACAACGACCGCGTGCTGTATAGCGGCCAGCCATTGGCATTGGTGATTGCCGATAACCTGGAACTGGCGCGTCATGCCGGCTCTCTGGTGGAGATCGAATACGCCGCCGAGCCTGCCGAGACCGACCTGCTGGCCTTGCAGGAACAGGCCCACCCATCGCCGCAAACACCGCCAAAGCCGCGCGGCAACTTCCAGGCCGAATGGACCGGCGCCGCCACGAGCCTGGATCTGCACTACAGCACGCCCATCGAACACCACAACCCGATGGAGCCACACGCCAGCACCGTGCTATATCAGCCCGACGGCACCCTGCATATCCACGACAAGACCCAGGGCCCGCAGAACTGCCAGGCCTACGTGCAGAAAGTCTTCGGCCTGGATAAGAGCCAGGTGCGAATCTTCGCTGCGTTTGTCGGTGGTGCGTTCGGTTCCGGCCTGCGGCCGCAGTACCAGTTGCCGCTGGCGGTGATGGCATCGCTGGCCTTGAAGCGTTCGGTGCGCGTCACCCTCACACGCCAGCAGATGTTTACCTTCGGCTATCGCCCGCGCACCTTGCAGCGCCTGCAAGTGGGCGCGGCCGCCAATGGTCGCTTGCTCGCCCTGGGCCACACCGCCATCGGCCAGACCTCGCGCTTTGAGGACTTCAGCGAGCACGTGGTGGAATGGAGCGGCATGCTCTACCACTGCGACAACGTGCTGTTGACCTACAAACTGGTGCCGCTGGATGTGTCCACGCCGTTGGACATGCGTGCACCCGGCGCAGCCCTCGGGTTGATCGGCCTGGAGTGCGCCATGGACGAACTGGCCTGCACCCTGGGCATCGACCCGGTGCAACTGCGGCTGATCAACTACGCCGAGCGCAATCAGAACGAAGACAAGCCCTGGTCCAGCAAAGCCTTGCGTGAGTGTTACAGCGAAGGTGCCGAGCGTTTCGGCTGGAGCCAGCGCAACCCGGAACCGCGAAGCATGCGTTATGGTCGCCAACTGATCGGTTGGGGCATGGCCGGCGGTGTGTGGGAGGCCTTGCAAATGAAGGCCAGCGCCAAGGCGCGGATCGATCACCTGGGCAAGCTTACGGTCAGCAGTGCCACCACCGATATCGGTACCGGCACTTATACGGTCATGACCCAGATTGCGGCCCAGGCCAGTGGTGTTCCGGTGGGTGACGTGACGTTCCTGCTGGGGGATTCCTCGCTGCCGACGGCGCCGCTGCAGGGTGGCTCGTTTACCGTGTCGTCGGTGGGCAGCGCGGTCCAACAGGCGTGCGAGGCGTTGAATGCCAAGCTGCTGGAGATTGCGCGCAAGACTTACCCCGCCTTTAAAGACGCCGAATCAGCGCGGTTTGAAAACGGCCAGCTGCATGCCGGTGACCAACGCATCTCCCTGGCGCAACTGGTTCAGGACAGCGGCGAGCAGGCGCTGGAGGTGCAGGTGGACTGCGAGCCGGGCAAGCAGCGCGAAGGCTACGCCTCAGCCACGCATTCGGCGGTGTTTGTCGAAGTGCGGGTGGATGAGGACCTGGGCACTATCAAGGTCAGCCGGGTGGTCAGTGCGATTGCGGCCGGGCGCGTGGTTAATCCGAAGATGGCCCGCAGCCAGATTCTCGGCGGTGTGGTCTGGGGTATTGGCATGGCGTTGCATGAAGAGACGCAGATTGACCATCAATTAGGCCGCTATATGAATCACAGCCTGGCCGAGTATCACATCCCGGTAAATGCGGACATTGGCGAGATTGACGTGCTGTTCGTCGAAGAACACGACGAGATCGTCAACGCCCTGGGTTCCAAGGGCGTCGGCGAGATCGGGATTGTCGGGGTGGCGGCGGCGGTGGCCAACGCGGTGTATCACGCCACCGGCAAGCGGGTGCGGGACTTTCCCGTCACCCTCGACAAGGTGTTCTAAACCTTGGCGGGTTCCTCCACCGGTACATGCATACGGTCGCGGTTGGCCAGGGTCGGGAACAGTTTGATCCAGACCCCGGTCACCACCAACGTGCCGATGCCGCCCATGACCACGGCGGGCACGGTGCCGAACCAGTGGGCGGTGATCCCGGACTCAAACTCGCCCAACTGATTCGACGCGCCGATAAACAGCCCGTTGACCGCGCTCACCCGGCCGCGCATTTCATCGGGGGTTTCCAGTTGCACGAACGAGGCGCGGATCACCATGCTGATCATGTCCGCTGCGCCCAATACCACCAGCACGGCCAGGGAGAACCAGAACGAGGTCGACAGGCCGAATGCAATGGTGGCTACGCCAAACACCCCAACCGCCGTAAACATGATCCGCCCCACATGCCGGTCCACGGCAAACCGTGCCAGCCACAACGACATCAACAAGGCCCCGACCGCTGGCGCCGAACGCAGCAGCCCGAGGCCCCATGCTCCGGTCAGCAGAATGTCCTTGGCAAACACCGGCAGCAACGCGGTGGCGCCGCCCAGCAGTACGGCGAACAGGTCCAGGGAAATCGCCCCGAGAATGTCCGGCCGGCTGCGGATAAAACGAATCCCGGCCAGCAGCGAGTCCATGGTCGCCTTGGCCTTGTTCAAGGGCGTCTGGCGTGCGGGCAGGTTCAGGGTCAGGACGCAGGCAATCAGGTACAGTACCACCGTGGGGCCGTACACCCAGACGCTGCCGAAGGCGTATAACAAACCGCCCAACGCTGGCGCCACGATGGTGGCCAGTTGCTGTGCCGATTGCGACGACGCTACGGCGCGGGGGAACAGTGCGGTGGGCACTATGCTCGGCAGCATGGCTTGGGTGGTGGGCATTTCAAACGAGCGGGCTGCGCCCAGGAGGAATGCCAGGATAAAAATCATCTCGCGGGTGACATTGCCGGTCAGTCCGCCGATCGCCAGGGACAGCGCGATCAAGGCTTGAACGGTCTGGCAGATGGCTGCGACCTTGCGCCGTTCATAGCGGTCGGCCACATGGCCGGTGTGCAGCATGAACAGCACCCGCGGCACGAATTCCACCAGGCCGACCAAACCCAGGTCCAGCACGTTGCCGGTCAGTTGGTAGAGGTTCCAGCCGATGGCCACGGTGAGCATCTGGAAGCCGCTGGCGGTGAATATCCGCGCCAGCCAGAACGCGATGAAAGGGCGGTGGTGACGTAACAGCAGCGCGGGTTCACTGGGCATCGGGGAGACGGGTCTGGGTGGGGGAACGGTGAGGTTATCACCAACTTGTAACCAATAGTTGCGTAGGTGGGTTGGGCGGGGGATATGTGCAGCTGATTGGGTACATATCCGTTGCTGCGGTAACGGCCACTTATGGTTCCGCTCTTACAGCGGGTCACTTTTGGCAAACGCCCTGTACGGACCGGACACATGGTTGACGGGTGTGCGGGGACATGGTGGACACTTTTCGGCGAGCTAACTTCGCCGGAAAACCATCATGCCCTGGGACACGAGAGATGCCATGAGCCTGAAAGAAGAGTTTGTCGCCTTGGCGCGGCAACCCGGCAGTAATAAACGAGAACTGTGTCGACGATTCGGTATCAGCCCCCAAACGGCGTACAAGTGGCTCGATCGCTACGAGACGCAAGGCCGGTCGGGGCTGCAAGAGAAGTCCCGCAAACCTGTCACCAGCCCCAAGCTGACCAACACCACTCTAGAGACGGCGGTCATAGCGCTCAGGCAAGAGCATCCAGCGTGGGGTGGGCGCACGATCAGCAGCATTTTGAAAAAACAAATCGCTCCCAGCACCGTTACTAATGTTCTGCACCGACACGGGCTAATTCAGCCTGCTCAGAAGGAACAAGCGGCAAAGTTGAGATTTGAACACGATGCGCCTAACGATCTTTGGCAGATGGACTTCAAAGGGCATTTCCCGACGCAACAAGGCCGATGCCATCCCCTGACCCTGCTGGACGACCACTCGCGATTCAACCTGGCGATTCAGGCCTGTGATAACGAGCGTGGGACCACGGTGAAAGAGAAAATGATCGAAGTGTTCCAGCGCTTCGGATTACCGGCTCGCATCAACGTCGATAACGGCCCGCCCTGGGGCTCGCCACGCAACCCTGGCGAAATCACAGAGCTGAGTATCTGGTTGATTCGCTTAGGAATTCGGATCAGCTTTAGCCGTCCTTACCACCCCCAAACCAATGGAAAGATTGAGCGTTTCCATCGGTCACTCAAGGCCGAAGTGCTTGATGGGCGTCAGTTTTCCACGATCAAGGAAGCTCAAACAGCATTTGATCAATGGCGTGAGGTTTATAACTTGCAACGGCCTCATCAAGCGTTGGACTACAAGGTGCCGATGGACCGGTATCGAGCCAGCCCATGGGCTTATCCGCAGCAGTTATCGGAGTTTGAATACGGACCGGACGACGTATTGGCCAAGGCTTATCACAGCCGATTCCGCTTTCAGAAACGCTATTTCAGCATCGCTAAGGGTCTGGCTGGGCATCACCTCGCCATACGTCCTAATCCTGAAAGTGATGGGCTTTTTGACGTCTACTTTTGCCATCACTTCCTACGAACAATCGACGTGAGCAAGCCAGACTATGGTCCATAATGTGTCAACCATGTCCCCGCACATGTGTCCACCATGTGTCCGGTCCGTACAGCAAACGCCCCAAAAGTAACCAAAAGGTCTTTGCCCCACCACTCGGTGCCTCGCTTAGGCTCGGCATGCCCGCACTCCGGCCCGGTTCCGCGGGCCGCCGCGACGGGCCATCCATGGCCCGGCGCGGCTAAATCGGCTTCCCTGCCGATTTACCCGCTCCACCGTGCCTACTTGCGGCCATCGTGGTTAACGGGGCCCGCAGATCAAAATCAAAAGCAAGAGCACAGCGGCCTACAGGCCGGCTTGAGTGTTGAAAAGCAAAAGCAAAAACCAGAGCGAAAACAAATCTGCTTTTCTGTGGGAGCGGGCTTGCTCGCGAAAAACCTGAGAGCGCCGTGTTGAATCAGGATGCCCGCGTCATCGTTAACGACCTTCGCGAGCAAGCCCGCTCCCACATTTTTGACCGTGCCCGCTTTAGCTTTTGATTTTGCTTTTAACACTCAAGCCGGCCGGGAGGCCGCTGTGCTCTTGATCTGCTTTTGATCTTGATCTTAGGCGCCCCGTTAAACCACGCTGGCCGAACGCAGGCTTTGGAGCGTGGGTAACCTGGCAGGACGCCAGGTTAGCCGTCCTGGGCCAGGGATGGCCCATGACGGCGGCCCACGGTCCAAAGCCGGAGTGAGGGCACTCCGAGCCCAGGCGAGGAGCCGAGTGGTGGGGCAAGAGCGTTTTGCTTACTTTTGCGCTCTTCAAAAGTGAGCCGCTGTAAGAGCGGAACCATAGGTGGCCGTTACCCAGATAACGGATATACACCCAAAGCACGCCCAATCTCACCAAAGACAACACCCAGCCACCACTGAGGCAACCTGTCACGCGGCAAAAGACCACGCCTTGCTCTCGCGAAAATGGGACTACTCTTTCAGCAATGCTTGATCCAGATCAAAACCCTCGCCGGAATTGCTCTGGCGGCCGCAAGGCCAGAATCCCTGCGTGATTGGTTATAAAAAGAAACGAATTTGAATTCGCCACACTCCATATCCGTGGGGGCAGTGGGTGCAGGCCTCCAGCCAGCATTCGGTATTACCTGACAGAGGAAGACTTATGTTCGGTTTGGAGGCGCTAGATCTCGCCCGAATTCAATTCGCGTTCACCATCTCATTCCATATCCTGTTCCCGGCCATCACCATCGGCCTGGCCAGTTACCTTGCGGTGCTGGAAGGCCTGTGGCTCAAGACCCACAACGACACCTACCGTGACCTCTACCATTTCTGGTCGAAGATCTTTGCCGTCAACTTCGGCATGGGCGTGGTCTCCGGTCTCGTCATGGCCTATCAGTTCGGCACCAACTGGAGCCGCTTCTCGGACTTCGCCGGCGCCGTCACCGGGCCGTTGCTGACCTATGAAGTACTCACGGCGTTCTTCCTCGAAGCCGGTTTCCTGGGGGTCATGCTGTTCGGCTGGAACAAGGTCGGGCGCAAGCTGCACTTCTTTGCCACGGTGATGGTGGCCGTCGGCACGCTGATCTCGACTTTCTGGATTCTCGCCTCCAACAGCTGGATGCAGACACCACAGGGCTTTGAAATCATTGATGGCCGGGTGATCCCTACCGACTGGCTGGCCGTGATTTTCAACCCGTCGTTCCCCTACCGCCTGATGCACATGGCCACGGCAGCCTTCGTCGCGACCGCGTTCTTCGTCGGTTCTTCGGCAGCCTGGCACTTGCTGCGCGGCAAGGACAACCCGGCGATCCGCACCATGCTGTCGATGGCGATGTGGATGGCGCTGATTGTCGCGCCGATCCAGGCGGTCATCGGTGACTTCCATGGCCTGAATACCCTGAAGCATCAGCCGGCGAAGATCGCCGCGATTGAAGGCCACTGGGAAAATATCGGCAACGAGCCCACGCCGCTGATCCTGTTCGGCTGGCCGGACATGAAGGCTGAAAAAACCAAGTTCGCGGTGGAAATCCCGTACCTGGGCAGCCTGATCCTGACCCACTCCCTGGACAAGCAGGTGCCGGCCCTCAAGGAGTTCCCGCCTGAGGACCGTCCGAATTCGACCATCGTGTTCTGGTCGTTCCGGGTCATGGTGGGCCTGGGCTTCCTGATGATCTTCACCGGCCTGTTCAGCCTCTGGCTGCGCCGTGGCGACAAGATGTACACGTCCAAGCCGTTCCTGTACCTGGCGCTGTGGATGGGCCCGTCCGGCCTGATCGCGATTCTCGCCGGCTGGTTCACCACCGAAATCGGCCGGCAGCCGTGGGTGGTCTACGGGCTGATGCGCACGGCGGACGCTTCGTCCAATCACAGCTTTGCGCAGATGAGCATTACGTTGGTGTTGTTTGTGGTGGTGTACTTCGCGCTGTTCGGCGCGGGCCTGGGCTACATGATGCGCCTGGTGCGCAAAGGTCCTGTGACCCACGAAAGCACCGAGCCTACTCACGGTGGTCCTGGGCAGAAACGCACACCGGCCCGTCCGTTGTCGGCGGCTGATGACAGTGCCGATGCCGATCACGGCGACACCTTGAACAAGGGGAACTGAGCCATGGGTATTGATCTTCCGCTGATCTGGGCCGTGATCATCATCTTCGGCATCATGATGTACGTGGTCATGGATGGCTTCGACCTGGGGATCGGCATTCTCTTCCCGTTCATCCCAGGCAAGACTGACCGTGACGTGATGATGAACACCGTCGCTCCCGTGTGGGATGGCAATGAAACCTGGCTGGTACTCGGCGGCGCGGCGTTGTTTGGCGCGTTTCCGCTGGCCTATTCGGTGGTGCTCTCGGCGCTGTACCTGCCACTGATGCTGATGCTGATCGGGCTGATCTTTCGAGGCGTGGCGTTTGAATTCCGCTTCAAGGCCAAGGACGACAAGCGTCACCTGTGGGACAAAGCCTTCATCGGCGGCTCGCTGGCGGCGACGTTCTTCCAGGGCGTAGCGCTGGGGGCGTTCATTGATGGCATTCCAGTGGTCGACCGCCAGTTTGCCGGCGGTTCACTGGATTGGCTGACGCCGTTCACGATGTTCTGCGGCGTGGCCCTGATCGTGGCGTATGCGCTGCTGGGTTGCACCTGGCTGATCATGAAGACCGAAGGCAGCTTGCAGGAGAAGATGCACAACCTCGCACGGCCCCTGGCCTTCGTGGTGCTGGCGGTGATCGGCATCGTCAGCCTCTGGACGCCACTGGCTCATCCGGAAATCGCGTCGCGCTGGTTCACCCTGCCGAATCTGTTCTGGTTCCTGCCGGTGCCGATCCTGGTGCTGGTGACCATGTACGGCCTGATTCGCGCCGTGGCCCGGAATGCGCACTACACGCCGTTCCTGCTGACGCTGGTGCTGATCTTCCTCGGCTACAGTGGTCTGGGGATCAGCCTGTGGCCGAATATCATCCCGCCATCGGTATCGATCTGGGACGCCGCCGCGCCGCCGCAAAGCCAGGGCTTCATGCTGGTGGGCACCTTGTTCATCATCCCGTTCATCCTGGGCTACACCTTCTGGAGCTACTACGTGTTCCGCGGCAAGGTCACCCACGAAGACGGTTATCACTAGGAGGATTGACTCATGTCCGGCAAACCTTCGTTGCACGACATCGAACAGGCCGAGAAAAAGCCGCTCTGGCAGCGCCTGGGCTGGCTGGCGATGATTTGGACCGGCAGCGTCCTGGCCCTGTTCGTGGTGGCCAGCCTGATGCGCATGTTCATGAATGCCGCGGGCCTGACCACCCACTGACATCCCGTTGTAACTATTGCCCTCCTTTATGGAGGGCTTTTTTATTTGCGCGCTTTGAGAATCACGAACTTCGGCGTGGCCGCCACTTGCTCGACACCGCGGAACAAACGCGCCAGCTTGCTGTGGTAACCCAAGTGACGGTTGCCGACGATATACAGGGCGCCGCCTACCACCAGTGCTTCCCGTGCCTGCTGGAACATGCGCCAGGCGAGGAAATCACCCACCACTTGCTGCTGGTGGAACGGCGGGTTGCACAGCACCACGTCCAGTGATTGCGCTTCTTGATCGGCCAGGCCGTCGCCGGGGCGAATCAGCACGTCGCGCTCACCCAGTGCCGCGCGCCAGTTCTCGGCGGCCGATTGCACAGCCATATAGGACTCATCCACCAGCGTGTACTGCGCCTGCGGATTCTGCAGCGCGCTGGCAATTGCCAGTACGCCGTTGCCACAGCCCAGGTCTGCTACCCGGGCGTCCCCCAGGTTTGCCGGAAGGTGCGGCAGGAAGGCTCGGGTGCCGATATCCAGGCCTTCGCGGCAGAACACGTTGGCGTGGTTGAGCAGTTCGATAGCCGGGGTTTCCAGGCTGTAGCGTGTCGGGTAGGGCGATACGGCGTGCGGCCGGTCGGCCAGGGTAGCGATCAGCAGGCGGGCCTTCTTGACCGCAAGAGAGGCGTGCATCGGCCCGATAAAGCGCTCCAGCAATTCACCGGCGGCCCGTGGCAAGTGCTTGACCATCGCCCCGGCAATCACCTCGGCGCCGGGTGCCAGCTGGCCTTGCAGGCGAATCAGTTGTTCTTCGAGCAAGGCCAGGGTTTTCGGCACGCGGATCAGTACACGGTCGAACGGTCCGGTCGGCGTCTGGCTGGCGGGCAGGAACATTACCGCGTCGAAAGCCTTGCCGTTGCGCGCGAGGTTTTTCTCCAGGCCCAGGGCGCCGAGGAACGAGTCACCGCTGGAGGTGACCTGCACATGCCCTTCAAGGCTGGCCGCCAGCGCGCCGAAACTGTCGTTGAGCACCAGCACGCGGGTCGCCGGCGTCAGCTGTTGTTCCGCCAGGTAGCTGAGCAAATACTCATCGGCTGCATCAAACGCTTGCAGCGGGTCGTTGTGCTGTTCTGGCTGACGGATCAGGTCGAGTTGGGCGAAGGGGCTGTCGAGCAGGGGCATGGCGGGGGAGACTCTGGGTAAGCGAACCATCGGGGTGAGCGGCGACGCGAGGGCATCAGGGGCTCGCGTCATCACCCGTAACTGGCCGCAAATGTTACGTTTTTTTCCCCTGGATTACATGCGGTGTTTAAAACAACCCGCATTTGACTGCCGTGATCACTGCGGCAATCTTGTTGCTGACGCCCAGTTTCTTCATCGCACTGCTGATATGGAAGCCGACCGTGCGTTCGGACAGGCACAGGATGGTGGCGATGTCCGAGGCGGTCTTGCCCATGGCCGACCATTGCAGGATCTCGGTTTCACGCGGGGTCAATTTGCTGGGCGCTTGCGGACTGGGATTGTCTGCATATTTTTTGGCCACCACCGCGTGCATGGCGTGGCAAATCCAGAGCACTTGTCCGGCTTTTTCATAGAGTTCTTCAGGGCCCACTGGGCCGGTGGCACGCCCCAGGCTCAACATGCTGAAAACACCCTGGAAGTCATGAACCGATTGGCTCCATCCGAAATTCAATCCGTTGGACTGGGCATGAGCCCATAGGTCCGGTACCGAAGAAAAGGTTTTCTCGTCCCATACGATCGGTAGAACCGAGCGTTTGCAATGCGCAACCACAGGGTCGAGATCAAAGTAGTGTTCTTGTCTGTACAGCGTATTCCACTCATTTGAATAGTTGTTGAGGTTGACGGTTTTCGTTTGGCTGTTGGGTAGATGAGAACTAAGGGTGAATGCGCAGTATTGGAAGCCAAGCTCGTAGGTAAGGTTGAGGGCAGCTTCGTACATGCTGGTTATTTCGCTTTCCCCTTCGAGTTTGGGCAGGCGAGCGTTGTGCCAGTTGACCATCTGTAACTCTCCATGTGTACGGTTTTTACATGGGGTACTTCCAAGGCCCCCGGTTACAACATGAAAAAATAGTGTAGGACAACGGCTACAGGTCAAAATAAAAAATTTGCTTACGTACAGTCTGGCGTTAGGCTAATAACGGTTGTACAACCTGGCTACGGCGTACAAGTTCCAGGTGCTCGATAAGATTTTTCTATTTTTTTTAAGGACTTGCTTTGAATGCAACTAGTTAATATTTGGTTACATTCCATCATCTAATGGCTAGTTGGAAGGCGGCTAATAGCCAAATATTTAGTACCGCCCAGCGGTTGGCCCTATGCGCAGCGGCAATGCCAGCACAAACCATCGGTGTTTCCAGGCGGCGCTTTGAGGGACACTAGGCGCCTCTGCAAATGGAGTTCCCCATGACGGCCAGTGCTGAAAAATACACCCGCCAGACCCTGCTCGACGTGCAATCGCTGACCCCCAGCCTGTTTACCCTGCGCACCACCCGGGACCCGGGCTTTCGCTTTCGCGCCGGGCAATTCGTGCGCCTGGGAGTGACCAAGGCCGATGGCAGCATTGTGTGGCGGGCCTATTCGGTGGTGTCCTCGCCCTTTGACGAGCACCTGGATTTCTTCTCTATCGTTGTGCCGGGTGGCGAGTTCACCAGTGAGCTGAGCCGCCTGCGCGAGGGAGATACCCTGCTGGTGGAACGCCAGGCCACGGGCTTTCTGACCTTGGACCGTTTTGTGGATGGTCGCGATCTGTGGCTGTTGGGTACCGGGACCGGTATTGCGCCGTTTCTATCGATCCTGCAAGACTTCGACGTGTGGGAAAAATTCGAGCGGATCATCCTCGTCTATAGCGCCCGCGAAGCAAGGGAGTTGGCTTACCAGTCGTTGATCCATGAGCTGGGCGAACGAGAGTACCTGGCGGAGCACGCCCACAAGCTCACCTACATTCCTATCGTGACCCGTGAGCAACATCCGGGCGCGCTGAATGGGCGGATTACCACCCTGATCGAGAACGGTGAATTGGAACGCGCCGCAGGCATCGAGCTGACCCCTGAGCATTCCAGAGTGATGATTTGCGGTAACCCGCAGATGATCGACGACACGCGTCAGTTGCTGAAACTGCGCGACATGCAACTGAGCCTGACCCGTCGTCCGGGGCAGGTCGCGGTAGAAAACTACTGGTAAAACAAAGGCGCCCTGCAGGCGCCTTTATTTTATTTGCCGAGCTTACTCGGGCTTGCTGTTCTGTGCCTTGAGCAGATCGCGGATCTCCCCCAGCAGCACTTCTTCCTTGGTCGGGACCGGCGGCAGGCTAGGTGCCACGGCCTCTTCACGCTTCAGGCGGTTGATGGCCTTCACGCCCATGAAGATCGCAAACGCAACGATCACAAAGTCGATCACGCTCTGGATGAACTTGCCGTATGCCAGTACGACGGCAGGCGCATCGCCCTGGGCGGCTTTAAGCGTTACGGCGAGGTCGCCGAAGTCGACACCCCCGATCAACAGGCCGATGGGTGGCATCACCACGTCGCCTACAAAGGAGGAAACGATTTTGCCGAAGGCGGCACCGATGATAATACCGACGGCCATGTCGACCACATTACCTTTGACCGCGAAGGCCTTGAACTCACTTAACACGCCCATAGGTTATTCCTTGTTACAGATGAGGAGGTAGAAACCAGTGTAAGACAGTGTGGCGCGGCTTGCGCGACACAACTGCTTACAGTGTCCGTTTTTATCGACACATTAAATCGCAAATAGTTTGCAAAGTGCCACCAGTCGCGCGCGGAATACCCGCTATTTCAGGGGGTTACCACACTATTTTTTTAATCGGGTTGGTACGGCTTTTCTATTTATCTTCTGACTCGCGGGTCACTAGCCTCTGGCAAGCACAACTCAATGTGCATTAAAAAAACCAGAGGAAACCTCGATGAAAAACCCTATTAGCCGCGGGCCTATTTCTGCGCGACAGGTGCTGTTTGTAGTGAGCGCCAGTCTTCTTTCGCTGTCCGTACACGCCGCCAACCTCACGCGCGACAATGGCGCGGCGGTCGGTGACAATCAGAACTCGCAAACCGCCGGTGCGAATGGCCCGGTCCTGTTGCAAGACGTGCAACTGATCCAGAAATTGCAGCGCTTTGATCGCGAGCGTATTCCGGAGCGCGTTGTGCATGCCCGTGGCACTGGCGCTCACGGTACCTTCACCGTCACCGACAACCTCAGCGACCTGACCAAGGCCAAGGTATTTGCCGCCGGTGAAGCCACGCCGGTATTTGTGCGTTTTTCTGCGGTAGTTCACGGTAACCATTCGCCGGAAACCCTGCGTGACCCACGCGGCTTTGCCACCAAGTTCTACACCGCCGAAGGTAATTGGGACCTGGTCGGTAATAACTTCCCGACGTTCTTTATTCGCGATGCGATCAAGTTCCCGGACATGGTTCACGCTTTTAAACCAGACCCGCGCACTAACCTGGATGATGATTCCCGTCGCTTTGACTTCTTCTCCCATGTTCCGGAGTCCACTCGTACGTTGACCGAGTTGTACTCGGACTCCGGCACTCCAGCCAGTTACCGGGAAATGGACGGTAACGGTGTACACGCCTACAAGTTGATTAACGCCAAGGGCGAAGTGCACTACGTCAAGTTCCACTGGAAGAGCCTGCAAGGCATCAAGAACCTTGACCCTAAACAAGTAGCTGAAGTACAGGGCCGTGACTACAGCCATATGACCAATGATTTGGTCACGCACATCAATAAGGGTGACTTCCCCAAGTGGGACTTGTATGTGCAAGTGCTGAAGCCTGAAGACCTGGCCAAGTTTGATTTCGACCCACTGGACGCCACCAAGATCTGGCCAAACGTGCCTGAACGCAAAGTCGGGCAGATGGTGCTGAACCGCAACCCCGCCAACGTCTTCCAGGAAACCGAGCAAGTCGCCATGGCGCCGGCCAACCTGGTGCCGGGCATCGAGCCGTCGGAAGACCGCCTGCTGCAAGGCCGGGTGTTCTCCTATGCTGATACGCAAATGTACCGCCTGGGGCCAAACGCCCTGCAACTGCCGATCAACGCACCCCGGGTGACCGTCAACAACGGTAACCAGGACGGCGCGATGAACTTCGGCAAGACCACCACCGGCGTGAACTACCAGCCAAGCCGCCTGCTGCCACGGGAAGAGCCGCAAACCGCGCGGTACAGCCAGTCGGCCCTGTCGGGCAGTACTCAGCAAGCGAAGATCCAGCGTGAGCAGAACTTCAAGCAGGCCGGCGACCTGTACCGCTCGTTCAACAAGAAAGAGCGTCAGGACTTGATCGACAACTTCGGCGGCTCCCTGGCCACCACCGATGACGAGAGCAAGCACATCATCCTGTCGTTCCTCTACAAGGCGGATCCGGAGTACGGCACCGGCGTGACCAAAGTCGCCAAGGGTGACCTGGCCCGCGTCAAGGCGCTGGCTGAAAAGCTGACTGACTGATTGGTTGTCCCCTGTCGGCGCCCCGCATGGGCGTCGACACCTCGCAGGAGAAAACCCATGCGTATCTACATCGCTTTATTCACAGCCTTGCTGGCTTTTACCGCCCATGCCGAGTCACCCGACCCGCAAGCGGTGAAGACACAACTGCAGGATTACTACTTCGACGCCGCCCGCCGTGGCGACGTAGAAATGCTCAACACCTTCATCGACTCCGGCTATTCGCTGAACACCCAGGATGAAAAAGTCTACACGGCACTGATTCTCGCCGCCTATCACGGCGAAAGTGCCTATGTGGACCGATTGCTCGCCGCCGGCGCCGATGCCTGTGTGCAGGACAAACGCGGCAACACCGCCTTGATGGGCGCGATCTTCAAGGGTGAGCTGAAAATCGCCCAGCGCCTGCTGGCCACCGACTGCAACCCCGACCAGCGCAACGGTGCCGGACAAACGGCGGCCATGTATGCCGGGCTGTTCAAACGCGTGGAACTGCTGGACGAACTGAAAGCCAAGGGCGCCGATCTGAATGCCGAAGACCCGATCGGTAACAGCGCTTCACGCTTGGCCAGCGGTGAAATCCGTACCCCGGCGCCGCGCTGAGCTATCATCGCGGTTTTCGGTTGGAGGTTCTCAAATGGCAAAGGCCAAGCGCATGTATGGCTGCACGGAGTGCGGCGCGACCTTTCCCAAGTGGGCCGGCCAGTGCACGGAATGCGGTGCGTGGAACACCCTGACCGAAACCATGATCGAGAGCGGCGGCGCAGTGGCCCCCAGCGGTCGTTCCGGCTGGACCGGGCAACAAACCCAGATCAAGACCCTGGCCGAAGTCAGCGTCGAAGAAATCCCGCGTTTTTCCACCGCTTCCGGTGAACTGGACCGGGTGCTGGGCGGCGGCCTGGTGGACGGCTCGGTGGTGCTGATCGGCGGTGACCCGGGGATTGGTAAATCCACGATCCTGCTGCAAACCCTGTGCAGCATCGCCAGCCGTATGCCGGCGCTGTATGTCACCGGCGAAGAATCCCAGCAGCAAGTGGCCATGCGTGCGCGCCGCCTGGGCCTGCCCCAGGACCAACTGCGGGTGATGACCGAAACCTGCATCGAAAGCATCATCGCCACCGCGCGCCTGGAAAAGCCCAAAGTGATGGTGATCGACTCGATCCAGACGATTTTCACCGAACAACTGCAATCGGCTCCGGGTGGCGTGTCCCAGGTGCGGGAAAGTGCCGCGCTGCTGGTGCGCTATGCGAAACAGAGCGGCACGGCGATTTTCCTGGTGGGTCACGTGACCAAAGAAGGCGCGCTGGCCGGGCCGCGGGTGCTGGAACACATGGTCGACACCGTGCTGTATTTCGAAGGCGAGTCCGACGGACGGTTGCGTTTGCTGCGGGCGGTGAAGAACCGTTTTGGCGCGGTCAACGAGCTGGGTGTGTTCGCCATGACTGACCGGGGCTTGAAAGAAGTCTCCAACCCGTCAGCGATTTTTCTCACCCGCGCCCAGGAAGAAGTCCCAGGCAGTGTGGTGATGGCAACGTGGGAAGGCACCCGCCCGATGCTGGTGGAAGTGCAGGCGCTGGTGGACGACAGCCACCTGGCCAACCCGCGCCGCGTCACCCTGGGCCTGGATCAGAACCGCCTGGCGATGTTGCTGGCGGTGCTGCACCGCCACGGCGGCATTCCCACCCATGACCAGGACGTGTTCCTGAACGTGGTGGGCGGGGTCAAGGTGCTGGAAACCGCGTCCGACCTGGCGTTAATGGCGGCAGTGATGTCCAGCCTGCGCAATCGGCCGTTGCCCCATGACTTGCTGGTGTTCGGCGAGGTGGGCCTGTCGGGTGAAGTGCGCCCGGTGCCCAGCGGCCAGGAGCGCCTGAAGGAAGCGGCCAAGCACGGCTTCAAGCGCGCCATCGTGCCCAAGGGCAATGCGCCGAAAGAAATGCCACCGGGGCTGCAAGTGATCGGGGTGACGCGCCTGGAGCAGGCGCTGGATGCCCTGTTCGAGTAGTCGCCAGCCACCCATCACCCCTGTAGGAGCCGGGCTTGCCCGCGATGGCGGTGTATCAGCTGATTGATATGCAAACTGACACACCGCCATCGCAGGCAAGCCAGCTCCCACATGTTCAGGTCTCCAGCAAGGCGGCGAATTCCCGCTCCAGCTCTGCCTGATCACCGAGGTTCAGCTCGATTATCCGCCGCAGGTGGCTGATGGAGTCTAGGTCGATGTGCTCGCACACAAAACCGAGCTGCCCATGATCGTCATGGGTCAGCCGCACCTGCATCTTCACGTCGGTCTCGGCGTCCAGATGAATGTCCACGTCGAATGATTCGTAGCGATGGCCGTGCCAGTCTTGCGGCCGTTGAACCAGCAAGCCCTTGAGCGACAAATCTACCAATTGCACCGACCAGACATGGCCGTCTTGCGTGAGCTCGGTCCTGGCATCGAAGGCAATGCGTCGGAAACGGCGTCGGTCTGAAGGCTGTTCGCTCATGGTGAAACCCTCTGTGGATAAAAGAATTGTAGCCGTGCGCCATCATGGGACGGTTTTTTCTGCTTTTTTCGCTCCGGCAAGGCTCTAGACCAACGTAGGGGGGTGGCCTTTAAGGCCAGTAGCGCTAAACTCGGGATGGCTGTCTTTCTGTCCACCCTGGCTGGAATATAAAAATGAAAAATAATAATAGCCTGCTACGCCATCTACCCTGGCTGCTGCTGGCAATCGTAGGAGCGTGCGCCCTGGGCGTAGTGGCCTTGCGCCGCGGCGAGGCGATCAACGCCTTGTGGATTGTGGTCGCAGCAGTGGCCATTTATCTGGTTGCTTACCGTTACTACAGTCTGTTCATCGCTAACCATGTGATGCAGCTCGATCCACTGCGGGCTACCCCCGCCGTGATCAACAACGACGGTCTGGACTACGTGCCGACCAACAAACACATTCTTTTCGGTCACCACTTCGCGGCAATCGCCGGCGCCGGGCCTTTGGTCGGCCCGGTACTGGCAGCGCAGATGGGCTACCTGCCCGGCACCTTGTGGCTGATAGCCGGTGTGGTGCTGGCGGGCGCGGTGCAGGATTTCATGATCCTGTTCCTCTCCACCCGTCGCAACGGCCGTTCCCTGGGAGACATGGTCCGCGAAGAAATGGGCCGCATTCCCGGGACCATCGCGCTGTTTGGCTGCTTCCTGATCATGATCATCATCCTCGCGGTGCTGGCGCTGATCGTGGTCAAGGCCCTGGCCGAAAGCCCGTGGGGCATCTTCACGGTGATGGCGACCATCCCGATCGCGATGTTCATGGGCATCTACATGCGCTACATCCGCCCGGGTCGCATCGGCGAAATCTCGATTGTCGGCGTGCTGTTGCTGCTGGGCTCGATCTGGCTGGGCGGGCAGATTGCCGCTGACCCGGTGTGGGCCAAGGCCTTCAGCTTCACCGGGATCCAGATCACCTGGATGCTGGTGGGTTATGGCTTTGTCGCCGCCGTGTTGCCGGTGTGGCTGATCCTTGCGCCACGTGACTACCTGTCTACGTTCCTGAAAATCGGCACCATCATCGCCCTGGCCATTGGCATCCTGGTGACCATGCCCGACCTGAAAATGCCCGCGCTGACCCAGTTCATCGATGGCACCGGCCCGGTGTGGAAGGGCGGTCTGTTCCCGTTCCTGTTCATCACCATTGCCTGTGGCGCGGTCTCGGGTTTCCACGCACTGATCTCCTCGGGCACCACGCCCAAGTTGCTGGCCAATGAAGGGCACGCCCGTTACATCGGTTACGGCGGCATGTTGATGGAGTCGTTCGTGGCCATCATGGCGATGGTTGCCGCTTCGGTGATCGAGCCAGGGGTGTACTTTGCCATGAACAGCCCGGCCGCCATTGTCGGTGCTGACGTGGTGACCGTTGCGCAAACTGTCAGCAGCTGGGGTTTTGCGATTACCCCGGAAGCGTTGCAGGCGGTGGCGCATGACATCGGTGAAACCACCATCCTGGCCCGTGCCGGCGGTGCGCCGACCCTGGCGGTGGGTATCGCGCAGATCCTGCACAGCGTCCTGCCGGGTGAAAACACCATGGCGTTCTGGTACCACTTTGCGATCCTGTTCGAAGCGCTGTTCATCCTGACCGCAGTCGACGCCGGTACCCGTGCCGGTCGCTTCATGCTTCAGGATTTGCTCGGCTCCTTCGTGCCGGCGCTCAAGCGTACCGAGTCCTGGACCGCCAACCTGATCGCTACCGCAGGTTGTGTGGCGATGTGGGGTTACCTGCTGTACCAAGGCGTGATCGACCCACTGGGCGGCATCAACACCTTGTGGCCGCTGTTCGGTATCTCTAACCAGATGCTGGCCGGTATCGCGCTGATGCTCGCCACCGTTGTGCTGATCAAAATGAAACGCCAGCGCTACATCTGGGTGACCATGCTGCCGGCTGTCTGGCTGCTGATCTGCACCGTGACCGCAGGCTTTATCAAGCTGTTCGACGCCAACCCGGCGATCGGCTTCCTGTCCCTGGCCAAGAAATACAGCGACGCCCTGGCCGGCGGCCAGATCCTCGCACCGGCCAAGAGCATCGACCAGATGCAACACGTGATCTGGAACGCCTACACCAACGCAACGCTGACGGCGCTGTTCCTGTTCGTGGTCTTCAGCATCCTGTTCTATGCGCTCAAAGTCGGCATTGCCGCCTGGGGCAAAAAGGAACGTACGGACAAAGAAGCGCCATACCAGGCCATTCCGGACGCGTGATAGAGGATTGCAATCATGTTCAATGACATCAGTCGCCTCGGTAAATACCTCGGTCAGGCCGCGCGCCTGATGGTCGGCATGCCCGACTACGACACTTACGTCGAGCATATGCAAACCAAGCACCCGGACAAGCCGATGATGGACTACAAGGCGTTCTTCCGGGAACGCCAGGAAGCCCGTTACGGCGGCAAGGGTGGGCCCAAGTGCTGCTAGCCCGTTAGTTCGGGTTACGGTGATCCCTTGTGGGAGCGGGCTTGCTCGCGAAGGCGGTCTTTCAGTGATTCCTGTGCTGACTGACACGCCGCCTTCGCGAGCAAGCCCGCTCCCACATTTGTTTTGTGTTTCTTCAAGGAGAATTCTTTGTCCTCTCCCATTCCCGTCACCGTCCTCAGCGGCTTTCTCGGCGCTGGCAAGACCACCTTGTTGCGTCACCTGCTCAAGGCCGAGCACGGCTTGAAAATCGCCGTGATCGAAAACGAATTCAGCGACGCCGGTATCGACACCCAACTGCTGGGCAGCGAGCCGGTGCAAGTCATGACCCTGTCCAACGGCTGTGTGTGCTGCACCATCCACACCGACCTGACCAAGGCCCTGTACCTGCTGCTGGAACGCCTGGACAGCGGCGAGATCGCCTTCGATCGCCTGGTGATCGAATGCACCGGCCTGGCCGACCCGGCCCCGGTGGCCCAGACCTTTTTCATCGATGAAGAACTGCGCGAGCGCTATATCCTCGACGGCATCATTACCCTGGTGGACGCGGCCCACGCCGAGCACCACCTGACCCAGACCATCGCCCAGGCGCAGATCGGTTTTGCCGACCGCCTGCTGGTGAGCAAGCGCGACCTGGTGGACGACGCCACCTTCGACGCCCTCAGCGAGCGCCTGACCCGCATCAACCGCCGCGCACCGATACGCGTGGTGGAACACGGCAAGATCGACCTCGCCGAATTGCTGGATGTGCGTGGCTTCAACCTCAATGCCGGCATGACCTTGCGCCCGGTAAGCCAGGCGCCGTCCATTGATCGTATTTCCAGCCTGGTGCTGCGCACCGACCAGCCGCTGGATATCGACAGACTCAGCGAGTTCATGAACGAGCTGCTGGAAGACCACGGCAAGCAATTGCTGCGTTACAAAGGCGTGCTGAACATTGCCGGGGAAGACCGGCGGATGGTGTTCCAGGGCGTGCTGAAGCTCTACGGGTTCGACTGGGATACCGAATGGGCCGAAGGCGAGACGCGGGAAAGTGTGATTGTGTTTATTGCCGACGAGTTGCCGGAAGAGAAGATTCGCGAAGGTTTCCAGCGCATCTATCAGGCATAAAAAAGCCCACTTGTAGGAGCGAGCTTGCTCGCGAAGAACTTATAGGCACCGCGTGCATCCAGGATGCACGCGTTATCGTTGACGTTTTTCGCGAGCAAGCTCGCTCCTACAGCGGGCTTTTTGCTATTAAGCGCCGTATACCGGCAGCTTCTTGCAGATGGCCTTGACCTTCTCACGAACAGCATCAATCACTGCTTCGTTGTTCAGGTCAGCCAGGATGTCGCAGATCCAGCCAGCCAGTTCCTTGCACTCTGCTTCTTTGAAGCCACGAGTGGTCACAGCCGGGGTGCCGAAGCGCAGGCCGGAGGTGACGAACGGCGAACGTGGGTCGTTCGGTACCGAGTTTTTGTTCACGGTGATGAAGGCTTTGCCCAGAGCGGCGTCAGCGTCTTTACCGGAGATGTCTTGCTTGATCAGCGACAGCAGGAACAGGTGGTTCTCAGTACCGCCGGACACCACGTCAAAACCCCGCTCGATGAACACGCCGGCCATGGCCTTGGCGTTTTTCACCACTTGCTGCTGGTAAGTCTTGAACTCAGGCTGCAGGGCTTCCTTGAAGCAGATCGCTTTGGCGGCGATCACGTGCTCCAGCGGGCCACCCTGGCCGCCAGGGAATACGGCGGAGTTCAGCTTCTTCTCGATCTCGGCGTTGGCGCGAGCCAGGATCAGGCCGCCACGTGGACCGCGCAGGGTCTTGTGGGTGGTGGTGGTCACGACGTCGGCGAATGGCACCGGGTTCGGGTACACGCCAGCAGCGACCAGACCGGCCACGTGGGCCATGTCGACGAACAGGTAGGCGCCCACTTTGTCGGCGATTTCGCGAAAGCGTGGGAAATCCAGGATCTGCGAGTAGGCAGAGAAACCGGCCACGATCATTTTTGGCTTGTGCTCAACGGCCAGGCGCTCGACTTCGTCGTAGTCGATCAGGCCGTTGCCGTCGATGCCGTACTGAACGGCGTTGTACAGTTTGCCGGAGGAGGAAACGCTGGCGCCGTGGGTCAGGTGACCGCCGTGGGCCAGGCTCATGCCCAGGATGGTGTCGCCCGCTTGCAGCAGGGCCAGGTACACGGCGCTGTTGGCTTGGGAGCCGGCGTGTGGCTGGACGTTGGCGTAATCGGCGCCGAACAGTTCCTTGGCACGGTCGATGGCCAGTTGCTCAACGATGTCGACGTACTCGCAACCGCCGTAGTAACGCTTGCCCGGGTAGCCTTCGGCGTACTTGTTGGTCAGAACCGAACCTTGAGCCTCCATAACCGCAGGGCTGGTGTAGTTTTCCGAAGCGATCAGCTCAATGTGCTCTTCCTGGCGCACGGCTTCTTGCTCCATGGCGGCAAAGAGATCGGCGTCGTACTTGGCAATAGTCAAATCACGGCTGAACATGGCGGTCCTCAAGGATCGGGGGCAGAAAAGAAGCGCATTCTAACCCAATGGGTTTTAGATGGCATATGAAAGGACATCATGTCGCGGACAAGCGGGGCTCATCTGGGGATGGGGGGGTGTTTGTGCGGGCCCTTCGCGAGCAAGCCCGCTCCCACATTCAATCGGGTTCCTTCAGGGGGAATGCGGTCGAGTGTGGGAGCGGGCTTGCTCGCGAAGAGGTCATCAGCAACACAGCAGGATTTCAGTCGAACATGAACAGAGCGTCATTGCTGAACTGCGCCTCAAACCGGCTCGCCGGCATCGGCCGTCCGAACAGGTAGCCCTGCACCTCGTCACAACCGTGCTCCCGCAGGAAGTCCAGCTGCTCATGGGTTTCCACACCCTCGGCGATCACCGCCAGGTTCAGGCTGTGGGCCATGGCGATAATCGCCCGGGCAATCTGCGCATCCTGTTCACCCGACGGCAGGCCGTCGACGAAAGTGCGGTCGATCTTCAGCACGTCGATGGGGAACTGCTTGAGGTAGTTCAGCGATGAATAACCGGTGCCGAAGTCATCTACCGCAATGCTCAGGCCGAGGTTTTTCAGGCTGGCGAGGATCTGCATCGCCTCGTTGACCTCGCGCATCAGGATATACTTTCAGTCAGTTCCAGCTCCAGGCACGCCGGCGGCAGGCCGGTGTCCTTGAGGATGGTGGCGATGCGCTCGCCCAGTTGCCCGTCGGAGAACTGCCGGGCCGAGATATTCACCGACACCTTGGGCACCCGCACCTTGTTCTGGTGCCAGGTCTTGAGTTGACGGCAGGCTTCGCTGATCACCCAGTCGCCCACGTCCACCACCAGCCCCAACTCCTCCAGCACCGGGATAAAGTCCCCCGGCGGCACCAGCCCGCGGCGGGGATGACGCCAGCGCAGCAGGGCTTCGGCGCCGGTCAGGCGTTTGCCGTCGCCGCTGAACTGCGGCTGGTAATACAGCACGAATTCGTTTTGCTCGAGGGCGTGGCGCAGGTCGCTTTCCAGCTCCAGACGTTCCAGGGCGCTGGCGTTCATGTCGGCCTGGTAGAACTGGAAGTTGTTCTTGCCGCGCTCCTTGGCGTGGTACATCGCCGTGTCAGCGTTCTTCATCAACTGGCTGAGTTCGTTGCCGTCCTGCGGGCTTAGCGCGATGCCGATACTGGCGGTCACGAAGAACTCGCGGCCTTCCAGCACGAATGGCTTCACCAGGCTGGCGAGAATCTGCTCGGCCACGTGAATCGCACGGTTCAGCGCCATCTCACGGTTGACCCGCGGTTGCAGGAGCAAGGTGAACTCGTCGCCGCCCATGCGTGCCACGGTGTCGTCTTCGGCCACGCAGCCCAGCAAGCGGGTGGCCATTTCCTTGAGCATGCGGTCGCCGGCGGCGTGGCCCAGGGAATCGTTGATCGGCTTGAAGCGGTCGAGGTCAAGGAA
This sequence comes from Pseudomonas sp. 32A, assembly GCF_052682255.1. Classification (NCBI taxonomy): domain Bacteria; kingdom Pseudomonadati; phylum Pseudomonadota; class Gammaproteobacteria; order Pseudomonadales; family Pseudomonadaceae; genus Pseudomonas; species Pseudomonas sp. 32A. The sequence goes on from NZ_JBQYLY010000001.1 coordinate 3,797,520, forward strand.
CATCAGCACCACCCACGACTTTTGCCGTTCCGCCGACTGTAACGCGGTGTGCAGGCGGTCCTGGAACAGCGTGCGGTTGGGCAGGTGGGTCAGGGCGTCGTAGTAGGCCAGGCGGTGGATCCGCTGTTCGCTGGCCTTGCGTTCGCTGATGTCACTGAAGAAGCACACGTAGCTGGCCAGGTCGCCTTCGTCATCGAACACGGCGGTAATCCCGACCCAGGCCGGGTAATGCTCGCCGTTGCGGCGCTTGAGCCACACTTCGCCTTCCCAGGTGCTGTGCTGGTGCAATTGCTTGAGCACGTAGCGCAGGTGGGCTTCCTGCTGTTCGTCGACGGTGAGCATGTTCGGCAACTGGTCGAGCACGTCCGCCACCGCGTAGCCACTCACCCGGCTGAACGCTTCGTTGGCCTGCACGATATAGCCGGCCGGGTCGGTGATCAGGATCGCCGAAGTCGAGTGTTCGAATACCGTGGCCGCCATGCGCAGGTCTTTTTCCGCACGGCGTTGCTGGCTGATGTCGCGACCCACGCCGAGGATGCCTTCGAACGCACCGTGTTCGTCCCACACCAGCACCAGACGCAGTTCGATAGGGACCTTGCGCCCATCGGCCCGCAGGCAGTCGAACAGGAATAGCTGGGTCTGCACGTCGTTGCGCAAGGCCGCCAGGGATTCGGGTTGGTCCAAGGCGCGGCTGACTTGCTCTACCAGGCTGTAGATGCCCGTGAGTTGCTGCGGGTTGGCGATGGTCGATTGCCAGCCGTTTTCGAAGATCCAGTCCACGTCGTAGCCCAGCACCGCGTTCACCGAAGGGCTGACGTAGTTGAGGGCCAGCTTGCTGTCGGTGGAAAAGATTACGTCGCTGATACTTTCGGCCAGCATGCGGTAGCGCTGTTCGCTGTCGCGCAGGGATTCGCTGGCTTCGATCTGGTCGGTGATGTCCTTGGCCACGCCGATGATGCGCGTGACCTGGTCGGTCTTGTCCCGGGCCAGGGCCTGTTCGCGGATATCGAAGCGCCGCCATTGGTTGTTGCGGTGGCGAAAGCGCAACTGGCACTGCAGTTGGCTCAGGTAGCCGGCCTGGCGCTGTTGCAGGCGCAGGTAGTGGTAGTGCTCGGCGTCTTCGGGGTGCAGCAGGATTTCCCAGAAATACTCGCCCATCTGCTGCAACTCGGGCTTGTTGTAGCCCAGGGTGTGGCCCAGGTGGTGGTTGCTGAAAATCATCCGCTGGCTGATCACGTCTTGCACATACAGGTGATCGGGCACGGTGCGCACCACGTCCGACCAGAAACCCTCGCGCTCCACCAGCGATAATTCGATCAGCTTGCGGCTGGTGATGTCGCTGATGCTCAGGATCACTGCCTTGAAGTCGTCCTGTTGCTCCGGCAGGCGCATCACCAGCCACAGGTATTGGTCGTTGCCTTCAACGTCGCTGAGCTGGATTTCCAGTTCGAGCTGTTTTTGTTGGGTCAGTACCGCGTCGATCACCTGATTGCCGATGGCGGTTGGGCTTGAGGGGCAGGCGTCGATCAGGCGCTCCCAGGCTTGTTCGCAGGAGGCGACATTCAGCAGGCGCACCGCCACCTGATTGACCTCGGTAATGCGCAGTTCCTTGAGCAATTGCTGGCGTTGCTCCGGGCTGTCTAGCAGTAACTGTTGCAACTGTTCGCGGGTTTGCAGTCGGGCTCTATCGAAGAACGCGCGCAGGCCCGACAGGTCGAGCACGCACAAGGCCACGCCGGTGCCTTCAAAAATATCCTGGTAGCGCCGGCGCCCCTCGTGCACCTGGCGCTGGCGGCGGCGCATGTTCAGCAGCACGATCACCGGGATCAGCGAGAAGGCCAGGCCCAGCAGGCATTTGCCGATAAAGGCCGGCAGCAGTTGCTCCAGCACCGCGGCACGGTCGAACAGGCCGCGCAGTTGCCAGTCGCTTTTGCTCAGGGGCGTGACCAGTACACTTTTGTTCAATTCGTCCGGGGTCAACGCCGAGGCCCACTGGGCCGGCATGCCGCTGTCACGGCTGACCACCCGGTGGTTGAGGCGGTTTTCGATGACCCACATCGGGCGCTGGCCCTGGCTGTCCTGGCGAGTCAGGTTGGCCAGGTAATTGGGCGCCAGGCGCAAGGCCCAGTACATCTTGGTGCCGCCGCTGGGCTGGTGCAGCAGCAGGTAGATGACGGTGCCGTCGTTGTTGTTGCTCAGGTAGTAGGACTGGGCGTGGCTGCGTTTGACCAGCTCTTCGAGCCAGGCGCTGTCCTGGCTGTCGCCGGCGCTGTCACTGATCATCGCGCCGCTGGGGGCGAGCAGGGCGACACTGCGCAGTTCCGGCAGGGAGCGTTGCAGGGTGCGCATCAGGATTTGTTGCTGTTCAGTGTCCCGTGGCGGCTCGACGATCGGTAACAGGTTCAGCGCGATCTGTGCACTGAGGGCCATGTTCAGGCTGATTTGTTCGGCCAGGTCGGCACTGTAGTCGATGGTGTATTGCTGCTGATTTTTCTGGTTTTGCTGCAGTTGGTCCAGCAGTTGCCAGAACAATAACGCGAGCAGCAGCAGGACCAGCGTCGCCAATGCGCCCTTCAAGGTTCCGTGCAGGGGCGCTCCCGGCGCTATATGAGCGGCGCGCAGGGGAGTTGGCGGCGTTACGTTGGACAAACTGTGATCCTGCGGATTGGCTGGACTGGCGCGCGACGTGCACTATAAGCCGGACGCCCGGAGGGCGGCTAGCATGCCTTGTGTTGTGGCAAAGTGCCAGCCCCGCTTGGCTGGACTGCCCATGCGCATTCAGGTAGCTTTGCCGGTTACGCGAGGGCGTTCCAGCCCCAGACAATCAGGCATCTACCGTACGCAGGCATTGATAGACATCAACGGCCCGCGCGGCGCATGGCCTGGCACGGGTTTCGCCCGCTTAATTCATCAGTCACTGACGCTAGGTTCACCATGGCTCAATACGTCTTCACCATGCATCGGCTGGGAAAAGTTGTTCCGCCGAAGCGGGAAATCCTGAAAAATATTTCTCTGTCCTTCTTCCCGGGCGCCAAGATCGGCGTGCTCGGCCTCAACGGTTCGGGTAAATCCACCCTGTTGAAAATCATGGCCGGCGTCGACACCGAGTTCGACGGCGAAGCCCGCCCGATGCCCGACCTGAACATCGGCTACCTGCCACAGGAACCTATCCTGGACCCGACCAAGACCGTGCGTGAAGTGGTCGAGGAAGCGGTCAGCGTGATCAAGAACGCCCAGGCGCGCCTGGACGAGGTCTACGCGGCCTACGCTGAAGAAGATGCCGACTTCGACAAACTGGCGGCAGAACAGGCCAAGCTCGAAGCCATCCTGCAAGCCGCCGACGGTCACAACCTGGACCGCCAGCTGGAAGTCGCCGCCGACGCGCTGCGCCTGCCGGCGTGGGACGCCAAGGTTGAACACTTGTCCGGTGGTGAGAAGCGTCGTGTGGCCCTGTGCCGCCTGCTGCTGTCGGCCCCCGACATGCTGCTGCTCGACGAACCCACCAACCACCTGGACGCCGATTCCGTTGCCTGGCTGGAGCACTTCCTCCACGATTTCCCGGGCACCGTGGTTGCGATCACGCACGACCGGTACTTCCTGGACAACGTTGCCGGCTGGATCCTCGAGCTCGACCGTGGCGCCGGTATCCCTTACGAGGGCAACTACTCCGGTTGGCTGGAAGCCAAGTCCGACCGTCTGGCGGCCGAATCCAAGCAGCAGTCGGCCCATGAAAAGGCCATGAAAGACGAGCTGGAATGGGTGCGTAAAGGCGCCAAGGCACGTCAGTCGAAATCCAAGGCCCGTCTGGCGCGTTTCGAAGAGATGCAGTCCCAGGAATTCCAGAAGCGTTCCGAGACCAACGAGATCTACATCCCGGCCGGTCCGCGCCTGGGTGACAAGGTCATCGAGTTCAAGAACGTCTGCAAGGGCTACGGCGACCGCGTGTTGATCGACAACCTGTCGTTCTCCATGCCTAAAGGCGCCATCGTTGGCGTGATCGGCGGTAACGGTGCGGGTAAATCCACCCTGTTCCGCATGCTGATGGGCAAGGAACAACCGGACTCGGGCACCATCGAAGTCGGCGAAACCGTGCAACTGGCCTGTGTGGACCAGAGCCGCGACGACCTCGACGGCAGCAAGACGGTGTTCCAGCAGATTTCCGACGGTTCCGACCAGATCCGTATCGGCAACTACGAAATCCCGTCGCGCACCTATGTGGGCCGCTTCAACTTCAAGGGCGGCGACCAGCAGAAGTTCGTCAAGGACCTGTCCGGTGGTGAGCGCGGTCGCTTGCACCTGGCCCTGACCTTGAAAGAAGGCGGCAACGTTCTGCTGCTCGACGAACCGTCAAACGACCTCGACGTTGAAACCCTGCGTTCCCTGGAAGAAGCCCTGCTGGACTTCCCGGGCGCCGCCATTGTGATCTCTCACGATCGGTGGTTCCTTGACCGTGTGGCCACTCACATCCTGGCGTACGAAGACGACTCCCAAGCCGTGTTCTTCGAAGGCAACTACACCGAATACGAAGCCGATCGCAAGAAACGCCTCGGCGAAGCTGCTGCCCAGCCGCATCGTGTACGGCACAAAAAACTGGCCTGATTCGGGTTGGTGGTTTGAAAAAGCGGAGCCTTCGGGCTCCGTTTTTTTTGCGTGTTTTCAGGTGGACCGCGTCGTCTGCATCGCAGGCAAGCCAGCTCCCACAGTTGACCGCGTTGTCTTGGATGTAATCGATCAAATGTGGGAGCTGGCTCGCCTGCGATAGCGGGTTAACTGTTGGTGCAAGGCCTGGATTGAAATCCTCATTAAGGTGCAAAAACCGCCTGTATTTATATCTAATGCACCATTTAAATTCACAAAAGCGACATTTCGCCCTGTCGCGGTGCGACATGAATTGATAAAGTCCGGGACAAATCTCCTTTAACGACAATAAATTTGCCGAGACTTTTCATGATCGAATCCGTTGAATCCTTCCTTGCCCGCCTCAAGAAACGCGACCCCGACCAGCCGGAATTCCACCAGGCCGTGGAAGAAGTCCTGCGCAGTTTGTGGCCGTTTCTTGAAGCCAATCCCCACTACCTGAACTCGGGCATCCTGGAGCGCATCTGCGAGCCGGAGCGTGCGATTGTGTTCCGGGTGTCGTGGGAAGACGACCAGGGCAAGGTGCGGGTCAACCGCGGGTTCCGGATCCAGATGAACAGCGCCATCGGCCCCTACAAAGGCGGCCTGCGCTTCCACCCCTCGGTGAACCTGGGCGTGCTGAAATTCCTCGCCTTCGAACAGACCTTCAAGAATTCCCTGACCTCACTGCCCATGGGCGGCGGCAAGGGCGGCTCGGACTTCGATCCCAAGGGCAAGAGCGACGCCGAGGTGATGCGCTTCTGCCAGGCGTTCATGAGCGAGCTGTATCGCCACATCGGTTCGGACGTGGACGTGCCCGCCGGTGATATCGGCGTGGGCGCCCGGGAGATCGGCTTCCTGTTCGGCCAGTACAAGCGCCTGAGCAACCAGTTCACCTCGGTGTTGACCGGCAAGGGCATGAGCTACGGCGGCAGCCTGATCCGCCCGGAGGCCACCGGTTTTGGCTGCGTGTACTTCGCTGAAGAAATGCTCAAGCGCAACGGCCTGCGTGTCGAAGGCAAGCGCGTGGCCATCTCCGGCTCCGGCAACGTCGCCCAATATGCGGCGCGCAAGGTCATGGACCTGGGCGGCAAAGTGATTTCCCTGTCCGACTCCGAAGGCACCCTGTACTGCGAAAGCGGTTTGACCGAAGAACAATGGTCGGCGCTGCTGGAGCTGAAAAACGTCCAGCGCGGGCGCATCAGCGAGCTGGCACCGCGTTTCGGCCTGGAATTCCGCGCCGGCCAAGCACCCTGGGAACTGGCCTGCGACATCGCACTGCCCTGCGCCACCCAGAACGAACTGGACGCCGAAGCGGCGCGCACCCTGTTGCGCAATGGCTGCGTGTGCGTGGCCGAAGGCGCCAACATGCCCACCACCCTGGAGGCTGTGGATATCTTTATCGACGCCGGCATCCTGTTCGCACCGGGCAAGGCCTCCAATGCCGGCGGGGTGGCGGTGAGCGGGCTGGAGATGTCGCAGAACGCCATGCGCCTGCTGTGGACCGCCGGCGAAGTGGACAGCAAGCTGCACAACATCATGCAGTCGATCCACCATGCCTGCGTGCATTACGGCGAAGAAAACGGTCGGGTCAACTACGTGAAGGGCGCCAACATCGCCGGCTTCGTGAAAGTCGCGGACGCAATGCTGGCTCAAGGTATCGTCTAAGCGTCGGGCTCGATGCGCAGGATCTCGATCAGCTGATCCCCGACGGGGCGCTTCCACAGCACCTCGTCGCCTACCTGTGCACCCAGCAGCGCCCGACCCAGGGGCGAGCCCCAGTTGATCAGGCCCACCGTGGCGTCGGCCTGGTCTTCGCCCACCAGTTGAATCCGCTGCTCTTCGTCCTGTTCGTTGGCAAACGTTACCCAACTGCCGATCTGCACCTTCTCGGTGGAGGTCGCTGGCGCCACCACCTGAGCGCTTTGCAGGCGCTGGTTGAAGTAACGCAAATCCCGCTCAAGATCGGCCTGGCGCTGTTTATCGGCCTGCTCGCCCTTGGCGGACTCTTCGCTGTGCTCGCTTTGCAACTGCGCCACTTTGGCCTGCAACTGTGCAAGCCCACGGGCAGTGAGGTGATTGGGTTGCTCGCTGACCTGGCGTTCCACCGGTTGGCTGGCCTGGGCAGCGGCGCTGTCTTCGTTGACGAAAGCTCGACTCATGGCGTTCTCCTGCTATGGAGTTTGGGCCATGGTCGCAGGGGTTAAGTTTCGCCGGATGTCTGAAAGCGACCTATGGCGAGCGATAGGCTCGTGCGGCGTCGCGGTCCTTTTCCTGCTGCCAGGCGCGTTCGCGGTCGTCCCAGTGACGGTTCTTGTAGTCGTTCAGGTCTTCGTTCTCGCGCATGGCCTTGCACTGGCGGAAGCCATCTTCCCAGCCTTCGGCGTAGGTGCGGTCTTTCAGGTAGCGGGGGACATTCTTGCGAAATTCCCCAGTGATCACCCCGGCGGCTTGGCGGCCGCTGCTGCAACCGTCGTCGTAGCCATCGGCGAACGCGGGCGGGTAACCCTTGGCCAGCAAGTCTTCATGGGTTGATTGGCAACCTGAAAGGAGGGCCATCAGGCCCAGCACTGCTGCGTACCGCCACATCGCTTGCTCCCTGGCCGTTGAACGGCTGATGGGGGAAGTGTAGGAGTGGATTCGTTGGATAGATGTGAAAGGGACGTGAGAAAGGTGTTGAGTTGAAAGGCCATCAACGACGATTCCCTTTAAATTGCAGGACGATTCCTAGAGAATCTCCACCCTATTGCGCCTTAGGGTTTGGGTCACTAGCCTCCTGACTTCGCTGTGAAAACAGTGAACGGGTTTAGCGGCCCGAACCACCAAGACGCAACCTCTTTACATACTTGGCAGGCGGTTTTTTTGCCGGCCGTATCGTGCTATGGCGGCTGTGCGCGGGAGATCTTCGGATCTGCCGGGTGTCTAGGTGACCGGTTCGCTAACCTGCGTACAGCTGCCACCCTTTCATGTTTAGCGACGTGTCGCGGTGGTCCCCTTTTTCACTTAGAAGAGACATCATGGCTAAAATTGTCCCCGATCCACCTCTGTCCTCGATCATTACCGTCGGTGTAGTCACCTTCGGTGACTATGGCGAAAACGAGAAGCCTCTGTTCCGCGTGAACGCAGGCATGCCGATTAGTGAAGCGCTGGAGCATGTATCCACACTGCTTCACTACTCCAAGACACTCGCAATGGAAGCCGCCATGGATGTGCGAGGTGAGCAATATGCGTGGGCAGCGCATTATCTATGCGAGATGGGCAAGGCAGTTGTAGACGACCTTACCCAAGCGATGACGCCTGTCACCTAGAGACAAGCAAATGCTCCTGTGGTGAGCGGGCTTGCCCCGCGTTGGGCTGCGTAGCAGCCCTCACTACATGACATAGACGGGCTTATAAGAGTATTAAGACCTCTACCATCTAGCATTCAGTCGTAGTAACCCACCGTTTTTTTCAGGTGATCTGAGTATTCGTAAATCTCGTCAATTGATGAAATTGCATGTCGTGTTTCATTTTTCTCCGCGTCAAAAATCCCGATGTATTTCTGGCTGCGGTTGAAGTGCAGGCGGCAAATCGGCTTGCGATTGTTGTCGTCCAGCAATATCCCAAAATAGCTCTGCGTATCTCGCTGCACGATGCGTTTGGCATCGACCACAGAGCGTACGACAGCTCTTACTATGTGATATCCCTCAAGTTCTTCCAGAGTGGTGATTATTTTGTCTTCTGACTCGTCACGCTCTATAACTTCGGTATTAGCGGAGAGAGAAGTGGGTAGTGAGGCTTGAGCCGGCTGAATGGAACCACTCATAGCTGACTTAAGGCGATCATTGATCTGATCGTTGAGGAACTGGCTTAACGCCTTTCGGGTTAACTCAAAAAACTGCTCTCGAACTTTCTGTGTGATAACCCCTTCATACACACGTGAAGCGAAAACTTTTACGAAGTCATCGTCTGGCTTGCTGATCTGCGCGGTGATAACTTTTTTGATTTGGCTGACATATTTCAATTCGCCAGCAGCGCTGATAATCGAATCTACATCGAATGCAGATTTTGTCAGCTTGATCAGTTCCGGGACTGAATACTCATCAATGTCTAGTAAATCCAGCTCTAAAAATGGCTTTTCATCCATTTTGTTGGGTGCGTCCAAATCCGTAAAAAACCGATAGACCTGGCCGTTGGTGAGAATCGAAATTCTTGCGCTTGTGACGTGGAAATAGCGAAACAGCTGGGACGCGTGATTGATGCTGAGTGACTCACCGATTTTTTTGCATTCGATGAGCATCTGGACTTCCCCATTTTTCATGATGGCGTAATCAATCTTTTCACCTTTCTTCGTCCCGATGTCGCAGACAAATTCCGGTGTTACTTCCTGAGGATCAAATACGTCGTAGCCCAACACCGTATTTATAAAGGGCATGACAAAAGCATTTTTTGTGGCTTCTTCCGTTTGAATTGCGGGGCCCTGCAGGCGGACTTTGGCCGCCAGGCTGGTGAGCTTTTCAAAGAATTCCATACGAGCCTCTTATCTATTCAGATCCGTGTATAGAGATGGTGGCAATTTGATTGCCATCCGATACTAGTCATAAATGCTGATAAAGAGAATGGACTTAGAGCTGATTTACATCGAATGAAAAAAGCTAAAAACTCGTACGAAATTTCATGTCTATTTATCAATGAGTTGAGACGGGCATGAAAATTTCTGTCCGGAAATGGATTTGTCCGTGGAGGGCTAGTTCAGTCGGCCGCTGAACCAGTGGTGAGAGGGCCTGTCCCCCGCTGGGGCGCGACGCGGCCGCTGTTCCTGTCGGCGAACTCTTTCAGTCAGACCTCAGCTTCTGGTTTGGGGGCTGCTGTGCAGCCCAGCGGGAGCAAGCTCCCTCGCCACAAGGTTATTTTGTGTGGTTCAGTCTGGTGTCAGCGCGGCGTGCTCTGCGAGTTCTTGCTGGATGAACGCGGCAATCATCGCCCGATAGACGTGCTCCGTGACGTCCGGGTTTGCGCCTACGGTGTGAGAGAGATCACGAACCTTGGCGATCACCTGCTCAACCCGCTGCGGGGCTTTCACGCCGTCACTGTCTTTTTTGAAGCGCGCCGCCTGGGAAACGAAGCCGCCCCGTTCGGCCAGCAGCGTAACGATCTGGTGATCAAGGCGGTCGATGTTTTCCCGGACTTGCTCGAGGTTGGTGCAATTAACGGCCATGTGGGTTGAAGCTCCTTTTGGTGATCGTTCCCACGCTCTGCGTGGGCATGCCGCCCTGGACGCTCTGCGTCCGCTTTTAACGGTCGTGACGTGGAGCGTCACAGGATGCATTCCCACGCGGAGCGTGGGAACGATCTACGGCTCAGGGGTTAATAGTGATACCACTTCACTTCCAGCATCACTTCGTTCACCGGTGTCGCGAGGTGGCTGTATTCCCGTTGCGCACTCAATCTCAACCCTAGGTTGCGCGACAGTTCCCACTGTTGATTCAGACTGATACTGCGCCGTACTTCGCCATTGGTGAAGAAATCACCCTTGGCTTCCAGGCTCAGGTTGCCCAGCGGGTTTCGCCATAGCACGCCGGTGTTGAAGCCGGCCGCCGGGGAGATGGCTTCGCCAAAGTCGCTGTTGTGTTCCACGCGCACGGTGCCAAGGGCGAAGCCGAGCATGTCGTCACGCAGTTGCCAGGTGCCGCCGGCGCCGCCATTGACGTGGCTGACCAACGTCTCGTCGTCATGCTTGCCCGGTACGCGTTCAAGGCCACCGGTCACTTGCCACGACCAGGGTTGCAGCAGTTCGTTACGCGGGGTCAGTGAGCGAATGGTCGCCAGGTCCAGCTGTTGTAACTGCCAGTGGTTGCCTTCGTACTGGCGTAGCTTCATTTGCAGGATTTCGATCTGCGCGCCCAGGGGGAAGCCTTCGGCGTTGTCATTCAGGTCGTGGTAGGCCATGCGCAGGCCGTATTCGCCGAAGGCCTTGTCGCCCCGGGTGCCGATGCCGGCTTGCCAGGTGCGGGATTCGTGGCCGTCCTCGGGGAGACCGGGGCGTTCGATTTTCAGGTCCGGCGCCGGGTTCTGGTTGATCGCCCGCAGCAGTTCGAAGCTGCGCTGGGAGCGTTCGGTGTCGCGCTCCAGGCCGTTGGCGCGGTAGCGGCCGAGGCGATAGGCGGCGTCGATGATCAGGGCCTGGCGGTCTTTGGCGATCGCTTTGAAGGTCGGGTCTTGCAGTTGTTTCTGGTCGTCGCTGATCTTCAGCACCCATTGCTGCTCGTCACTGTCCAGCGGCTTGGCGCGTTCCAGCAGTTCCCGTTCACGGGACGGGCGATAGTCGATTTTTTCTACCAGGCCGGCTTCTTTCACGGCTTTTACCGTGTCGGTAGGAATGGCGGTCAGCGGGAACTGTTCGGTCAGCCGCAGGCTTGGGCGGGCCACTTGCAGCAATTCCAGCAGGCGATAGGAGCAGTTTTCGTCGAAGAAGAAGTAGTCGAACTGGATCTGCTTGAGCTCCCACACGTGCTCAACCATGCGCTCGGTTTCGACCTGGGTCAGGTTCAGGCGATATTCCCACAGGTCGCGGTTCTCCAGGCTACGGTATTCCGAGAGCTTTTCCTGGTAGGGCACCAGCGCGAACAGCCCCGGATAGCCGCCCATCAGGCCTTTCCAGGCGTAGAGGATGCTGTTGTCCGAGCCTTCGATATAGGCGCCAAAGTTGATCGCGTAGCTGAGCAGGGCGGTGTTGTTGCTCTGCACGTCAGCCTGGTCGATGCGCAGCAGGGTGTGGCCGAACATTGACGACGGGCTGTTGAGGTAAGCCGCCGGGAAGATCATCACCGCACTGTGGGGTGCAACGTCCTTGAACCATTGCTTGAATTCCTTGCAGTCCAGCGTTGGCAAGTCAGTCAGGTGCAACTGGTCCTTGAGCCAGCGGGTACGTGCAGGATAAACGCATTGGACGTGTTTTTCGCCGAGGCTGGCCGGGGCATACAACGCCTCTACCGTGGCCTTCAGCTCCTGGTCCGGATGGTGGGCGCCATCGGGGGCGAGGAAGAATTTCTTGTCGCTGACATAACTGCGCCAGCCTTCGAACTTGCCGGATTCGTAATGCCCCAGCGAGAGCCAGAACGGGTCGTTGGCCAGCTGCTGCAAACGTTGATCATCAAGGTGCGGCGCCGCATACAGCGGGGCGCAGGCGAAGAGTGCCAGGTAGGCAAGGCGTTTGAGCATGTGGGCAACTTAAGTCGAGATAAAAAGACCCAAAGGGGAGGCAGGTCCAAAAATAATAAAACCCGTGCCTCGAAAGGCACGGGTGGGTCGAGCTTAAGCCTGGGTAGCGTATTTCGCCAGACGGGTGTCGCTTTTCAGTACAGCCAGGGTGTTGTTGTGCACGTCATCAGCGGTTACGTCAGCCTTGCTGAAGATTTGCTGGAAGTGCTCGTGAGTCACAGCGGCAAAGTGCTCGCGGTCTTCAGGAGCAACGCCCAGTACTACAGCGTAGGTAGTCAGCGCTTCGCCGTTACCCTTGGCCATGTCTTCGGACAGCTCGTTCATCATGCCATTCATGGCAATCCACGATTTGCCACCGTAGGTCAGTGCGCTGTTGGTGCTACAGCCGTTGGTGCCCGAGGTCATGCCGAACGTGGCGTTACCCGAGGTACCGTTGGTGGTGGAGGCCAGGAAGTGAGCCGGAGTGCCGCGTTGGCCTTCGAACAACATGTTGCCCCAACCGCAGTTCGGGCCACCTGGCGCTTCTGCCATTGCATTGAGGGAGACGACGGTGAAGAGAGTACCGAGAAGGATCCGTTTCATAGCTTTGTTCTCTTTGTGTGCAAACCAATGGACAAGGGTTCAGGTGCCTGACAGCACCCTAGGGGTCGGTTATTAGTCCAACCCGCAGCAGGTTGGAGTTTAGGCATGATCCAAGGGTTCCGTGACTTTTTATGAAACAAGCCGGAAACACTCGGTTTTTTTACAGCGTCAAACCTGGGGCTATGCTTTCCCTAAGCCGTCCTTGCCAGTCGGCCCAACCCGGCGCCAGAATGCCGTCATCTGCCCCGCCTGATGTAAGGAAGCCCGATGCCTGATCCTGTTGCTGCCAGCTTGCGTCTAGCGCCCGAAGCGCTGACCCGTCCTTTCTCCGCTGAACAGTTCAGCTTCTCGACCACCAATGATTTGGAGCCCTTTCGCGGTGTGCTTGGCCAGGAACGTGCGGTCGAAGCCTTGCAGTTCGGCGTGGCCATGCCACGCCCCGGTTACAACGTATTTGTCATGGGTGAGCCCGGTACCGGGCGCTTTTCGTTCGTCAAACGCTACCTCAAAGCCGAAGGAAAGCGCCTGCAGACCCCGGCCGACTGGGTCTACGTCAATAATTTCGATGAGCCTCGCGAACCCCGCGCGCTGGAACTGCCTGCGGGCGGTGCTGCCGCGTTCATCTCCGATATCAATGGCCTGATCGACAACCTGGTCGCGACCTTTCCGGCCGTGTTTGAACACCCGACTTATCAACAGCGCAAAAGCGCCATCGACCGCGCCTTCAACCAGCGCTACGACCGTGCTCTGGACGTCATCGAGCGCCTGGCCCTTGAAAAGGACGTGGCGCTGTACCGTGACAGCACCAACATTGCGTTCACCCCGATGCTCGACGGCAAGGCTCTGGACGAGGCTGAATTCTCGCAGCTGCCGGAAGCCGATCGCGAGCGTTTCCATACCGATATTTCCGAACTGGAAGAACGCCTCAACGAAGAACTCGCCAGCCTGCCCCAGTGGAAGCGCGAGTCCAACAACCAGATGCGCCAGTTCAACGAAGAAACCATCACGTTGGCCTTGCAGCCACTGCTGTCGCCGCTGTCCGAGAAGTATGCGGAGAACGCGGCAGTCTGCGGCTACTTGCAGGCAATGCAGGTCTATCTGCTGAAAACCGTGGTCGAGCAACTGGTGGACGATGCGAAAACCGATGCCCAGGCCCGCAAGTTGCTGGAGGAGCAGTACTGCCCGAGCCTGGTGGTAGGCCATCCGGTCAACGGTGGCGCACCGGTAGTGTTTGAGCCGCATCCGACCTACGACAACCTATTTGGCCGTATCGAATACAGCACCGACCAGGGCGCGCTTTACACGACTTACCGCCAGTTGCGGCCGGGTGCGCTGCACCGTGCCAATGGCGGTTTCCTGATCCTCGAGGCCGAGAAAATGCTCAGCGAGCCGTTTGTATGGGACGCCCTCAAGCGCGCCCTGCAATCGCGCAAGCTGAAGATGGAATCACCGTTGGGCGAACTGGGCCGCCTGGCCACGGTGACCCTCAACCCGCAAGTGATCCCGTTGCAGCTCAAGGTCATCATCATTGGCTCCCGCCAGCTGTACTACGCGTTGCAGGACGCCGATCCGGACTTCCAGGAGATGTTCCGGGTGCTGGTGGACTTTGACGAAGACATCCCGATGGTGGATGAAAGCCTGGAGCAGTTCGCCCAGTTGCTGAAAACCCGTACCTCGGAAGAAGGCATGGCGCCGTTGACCTCCGATGCGGTAGCGCGACTGGCGACCTACAGCGCGCGGCTGGCGGAGAACCAGGGCCGCCTGTCGGCGCGTATCGGTGATTTGTTCCAACTGGTCAGCGAGGCGGACTTCATTCGTCACCTGGCGGGTGATGAGCGCACCGACTCCGGGCACATCGAGCGCGCACTCAAGGCCAAGGCCACGCGCACCGGGCGGGTGTCGGCACGGATTCTCGACGACATGCTCGCCGGGGTGATCCTGATCGACACCGCCGGTGCGGCGGTGGGCAAGTGCAACGGGCTGACGGTGCTGGAGGTGGGTGACTCCGCGTTTGGTGTACCGGCGCGGATCTCTGCCTCGGTGTACCCGGGCGGCAGCGGCATCGTGGATATCGAGCGTGAAGTTAACCTCGGCCAGCCGATCCACTCCAAGGGCGTAATGATCCTCACCGGTTACCTGGGCAGCCGTTATGCCCAGGAATTCCCGTTGGCGATCTCGGCGAGTATCGCCCTGGAGCAGTCCTACGGTTATGTCGACGGCGACAGCGCCTCCCTGGGCGAGGCCTGCACCTTGATCTCGGCGCTGTCGAAGACGCCGCTCAAGCAGTGCTTTGCCATCACCGGCTCCATCAACCAGTTTGGTGAAGTGCAGGCGGTGGGCGGGGTCAACGAGAAGATCGAAGGCTTCTTCCGCCTTTGTGAAGCCCGCGGGCTGACCGGCGAGCAGGGGGCGATCATTCCCCAGGCCAACGTTGCGACGCTGATGCTCGACGAGAAGGTATTGCAGGCTGTGCGGCAGGGGCAGTTCCACGTCTACGCCGTGCGCCAGGCCGACGAGGCCTTGAGCCTGCTGGTGGGGGAGCCTGCGGGTTCGCCCGACGAGGACGGTCAATTCCCGGAAGGCAGCGTCAATGCGCGGGTGGTGGAGCGTTTGCGGGCGATTGCCGAGATGATCAGTGAAGATGATCTGAAGGAAGCCGAGAAGGAGCTGGCGCAGGAGGCGTTGGCAGAGGCCAAACCGGTGTAATCACTGCCGAAGGGGCCTGATTTGGGGTCCCTTCGGCATATTTTTGACGCCGTCGTGACGGCAGTCGTCCGTTGGTCCCCCGGCCTTGGTTTGTACCGGGTTTCTTCTATTCTCAGCTCAAGGGATATCCACAGGAGTCGCTGGATAGAAACAGTCTTGCCCTGCGAGGCTGAATACCGGATCTACCGAGGGTCGCCGCCATGTCGCGCAACCTCTGCCTCACCCGCCAGTGCCTGGGCCTGGTTACTCGTATCGAATGTTCCATTCGCCCTCTCGCCGGGGATACCGGGATGTGGACCTTGTTGTTTGCCGCCGGAATGACCGGTGAGCAGCCTTCCACCATCAAGTCCCAAGGCCCGTTTCATGGACCTTTCGTGGCACAAACCATCCTTGATTCGATTGTCGAAAGCCTGACCCTGCACGGGTACGAACTGGCGGACGACCCGCAGATCTGGTGCCTGCACCTGCAGGCGCACTTGCGACAGCTCAATGGCGGGCGGCAGACGGCGCTGAGCGATATCCGCTGAGCACCGAAAGCCAAATGTGGGAGCGGGCTTGCTCGCGAATGCGCTGTGTCAGTCAATATATCTGTGACTGATGAACTGCATTCGCGAGCAAGCCCGCTCCCACATTGGATCTTCAACGCCAGTGGAGCTGATGTTATGGCTTGGGAGCTAGGGTCGTCTCAGGTTTGTCCAGCTTCACCTCAAACCCATACTGCACCGTGTCCAGACCGGTGCGCTGGTAGGTCTCCAATGTCGTCGGCTGGCCGTAGAAGTAATGCACGTCGAACAGCGCCGTGCCGTATTCCTCGGCGCGGTGGCTGACGCCGAGAATTTCCTTCAGGTAGTTGCCGCTGGCGTCCTTGGCATAGAACCGCCAGCTATCGGACGGGAACAGCTTCTGGTCGACAATCAGCGCGTTATCCTTCAGCTCCAGGCCCTTGGGCAGTTGCCCGGCCGTGAGGTTGCCTTTTTCGATGGTGGCCAGGAACAGTGGCATTGATCCCACGGCAAAACCCGGATTCTCGGGGAAAAGGTTCAGGTCATAGGTGATGGTGCCGCGCCCAGGATCGACCTCGTAGGCTTCGGCGGGCAGTTCGATGGGCTCACCGAGCTTGCCTTCGTCGTTGGCGGTGAGGAAGGTCACGGGGGCATCGCCGCCACCCCGGTCTTCGCCCAGCAGGTCGTCGTTGAAGGTGTAGGGGTGATCGAACTCGATGTGTGCTGCGCTGGCGTCATCCACCGATTGGTTGATGGTGACACTTTTCTTCAATTGGTCTTCGGACAGGGTGGCGTCCTTGAGCCAGTCCGCAGCCTGGTCGTCATATACGGTGACGGGCATCGGCAGCGGCTGTACGGTTTTCTCCAGGCTGTTCTTGTCGAAGCGCCTTACGGGCAGGTCCAGGTCCTTGCGGGTCACGGTGGCCTGGGAAAAGTCGAGGACGCTGACTTGCACATTGTCGACCAGGCCGTTGAAGTACACCTTGGTGTAGTGGCTGTTCTGCTTGTGTTCAAAGGCTTTCTGTTCGTCTTCCAACTGCTTTTCAAAGGCGTCGGACCAGGCCGTCTGCTTTTGCATCTCTGCCAGTTGCTTCTCGTAGAACGCCAGTTGCGCGGCGTTCTCGTTGATTGAGCCTGAGCGCGAGAGAAATTGCCCGGTGGTGTCGCGAGCCTGCACCAGCAGCGGGTTAGGCGATTCGTCCGCGACTTCCGGCGCCAGCGGGGCGCTGTTGGTCAGTTCGATCTCGGCGTAGTTCTTTTCCAGGGTCAACAGGGTGACCGTGACGTTTTCTTCGGTGCGTTTGCGGCCCACGTCCTTTTTCGACAGGTCGAAGGTGAAGACTTTACGCGGCGCGATGACTTCCACCTTGCCTTTGAGGGAGACGGGCTGCGGCTGGCTCTTGTTTTCAGTCTCGATGCCTTCGATGAACGGGTAGGTCACCGTCAGATCATCGGGGTTGGTCAGGTTGGAGCTGGTGGGGCTCAGCTGGATGCCCGGGTCGGTTTCCGACCATTCCGGCTGGAAGGGGATGACCTTGTTGTTGCTCAAGGTCACCGACTGCCATTCCAGGCCGTGGGGGAAGGGGAACTGGTCGGGCATGTTGAAGTTGAACGGGAAGATCGGTTGCAGGTCCGTCAGGTAGTCCGAGTGGGATGCCTTGCGCAGGACAAACAGGCCATTGATGTAGGTATCCACCAACGCCTGGGGCGTGGGGTAGTGCTTGAGCAATGCCAGGGCGTCTTCGCTGTACTCGGCCTCGATAGGCTTGCTGGCGAGCTTGGCCCGTGCCCGCTCCAGCAACAGCAGCGAGCCACCGAGCTCGGATACGGCGTCCTTGAGCTTGGGGTCCTGGATCGCGTCCAGGGACTGTTCGAACTTGGCGGTTTTCTCTTCGAGGCTGGCTTGCTTGTGTTCATCGCTTGGGGAGCAACCGCCGCCCATCAGCAACGCCGCGCACAGGCCAAGGCTGGCCAAAGGGGATCGCACATCCATTATCTGAGTTTTCCTGTCCGACATCATCGAGCCGAGTTGATGAGCTCGACACTAGCAGAAAAAATCTTTTACAGATGCCGTACAGATCAGTTTTATCGACGGTTTCTGGCGTTTGCGTGCGGCTGGTATACTCGCCGCCATTTTTAGCCACGCTGTGTGAGATTCAATGGAACGCTTTATCGAAAATGCAATGTATGCCTCACGCTGGCTGTTGGCGCCGATCTATTTCGGGTTGTCCCTGGGGCTGTTGGCGCTTGGGCTGAAGTTCTTCCAGGAAGTGTTCCATGTGATTCCCATGGTGTTTTCCATGAGCGAGTCGGATGTGATCCTGGTGCTGCTGTCGTTGATCGACATGGCGCTGGTGGGCGGCTTGCTGGTGATGGTGATGATCAGCGGCTACGAGAACTTCGTTTCCCAGCTGGACATCGACGAAAGCAAAGAGAAGCTCAACTGGCTGGGGACCATGGATTCCTCGTCGCTGAAGATGAAGGTCGCGGCGTCCATCGTGGCGATTTCGTCGATCCATTTGCTGCGGGTGTTCATGGACGCCAAGAACGTCGATCCCGAGCATCTGAAGTGGTATGTGATCATTCACATGACCTTTGTAGTGTCGGCGTTTGCCATGGGTTATCTGGACAAACTGACTAAGCATTGATCAGCGCCCGGCGGGTGTGCGCCTGAGGCTCCAGGGCTCATCAAGAGCGGGGCTTGTGTGCTAGTCTGCTCGCCCTTTTAGTTTGGACGACACTTGTGTCGTCCTACAGCGGAGCCTTTCCATGTCCGAAGTTAATCTGTCCACCGACGAAACCCGCGTGAGCTACGGCATTGGCCGTCAGTTGGGCGACCAACTGCGCGACAACCCGCCACCGGGCGTGAGCCTGGACGCGATCCTGGCTGGCCTGACCGACGCTTTCGCCGGCAAGCCTAGCCGTGTGGACCAAGAGCAAATGGCCGCCAGCTTCAAGGTCATCCGCGAAATCATGCAAGCCGAAGCCGCTGCAAAGGCTGAAGCTGCTGCTGGCGAAGGCCTGGCTTTCCTGGCTGAAAACGCCAAGCGCGACGGCATCACCACCCTGGCTTCCGGCCTGCAATTTGAAGTGCTGACTGCCGGTACCGGCGCCAAGCCGACCCGTGAAGACCAAGTGCGTACTCACTACCATGGCACCCTGATCGACGGCACTGTGTTCGACAGCTCCTACGAGCGCGGTCAGCCAGCAGAGTTTCCGGTTGGTGGCGTAATTGCCGGCTGGACCGAAGCCCTGCAACTGATGAATGCCGGCAGCAAATGGCGCCTGTACGTGCCGAGCGAACTGGCTTACGGCGCTCAAGGCGTTGGCAGCATCCCGCCGCACAGCGTTCTGGTGTTCGACGTCGAGCTGCTCGACGTACTGTAAGACCGCTGACTAGGTTGCAGGAGCGAGCCTGCTCGCGATGAACGTCAACGATGACGCGCCCATGCTGAATGAACGCGGTGTCTTTGAGGTCTTCGCGAGCAAGCTTGCTCCTACGCGGTTTTGCAGGTTGCTCATGGATGAAACTTGCCATTGAGATCCGTCACCGGGCGCAACGCCCGGGCATAGCAGAACAGAAACAGGTTTCTCACCACTTCCTTCAGCACCCCAGGTTCACTGGAACTCAGGCCATTGACGTCCAGGTCGCCCTGATCCTGCAGTTCGCTCAACGCTTCTTCTTCCAGCACCGCGCAGACTTCACCGGTTTCCCGATGGAGGATTCGCAGGTAAGGGTGTGGACGGTCCAGCCAGGCATCGATCAAATAAGTCATGGGAAGCATCTCCTTGATGGGTTTCAATGAGAATAATTCTTATTCAAGGAATAGCAAGTCCCTATTGGCGATTTCCGGACTTTTCTGTGTGGATATTGTTTTTGATCAAAAGGGCTGGCCTTTTGCCGCTAGTGCGGAAATAACGCGGGGAGGGTGAAGCGCCATCCCGTGCAGGGCACGAGATGGAGGCATCCGGTTCAGACCTTTCGGACGAACTCGGACTTGAGTTTCATCGGGCCGATACCGTCGATCTTGCAGTCGATATCGTGGTCGCCGTCGCACAGGCGGATGTTCTTGACCTTGGTGCCGACCTTGACCACCAGCGATGTGCCTTTGACCTTGAGGTCCTTGATCACGGTGATGGTGTCGCCGTCCTGCAGGACATTGCCCACAGAGTCTTTCTTCACGGATTCATCGCTGGCAGCCTCGGCTTCGCCACCGATGGCCCACTCATGGGCGCATTCCGGGCAGATCAGCTGGGCGCCGTCTTCGTAGGTGTATTCGGAATTGCATTTTGGGCAGGGTGGCAACGTGCTCACTAAAGCTCCTTTGGTTTCAGGATGGCTAAAAGCGCACATTATATAGGGTTTTAGCGTGGTGAGGGCGCACCGTCCCTTGTAGGAGCGAGCTTGCTCGCGAAAAACTCAAGGACGCCGCGTGTAATCAGGTATACGCGTCATCGTTAAAGACCTTCGCGAGCAAGCTCGCTCCTACAGGGATTGCTTAGTGAGTGCGGGCGACCGCGAACTCACTCAGCTCAACCAGGGCGTCCCGGTATTCGCTGGCTGGAAGGGCTTCCAGGCATTGGATGGCACGAGCCACGTAGTCACGGGCCAGTTGCGCGGTGTATTCGAGGGAGCCCGAGGCTTCCACGGCTTCGCGGATGCTTTCCAGGTCTTCGATCCCGCCTTTCTGGATCGCCTTGCGCACCAGGGCGGCCTGTTCCGGCGTGCCTTCGCGCATGGTGTAGATCAGCGGCAAGGTCGGCTTGCCCTCGGCCAGGTCGTCACCGACGTTCTTGCCCAGGGTTTCGGCGTCGCCGCGATAATCCAGCAGGTCGTCTACGAGTTGGAAGGCTACGCCCAGGTGATCGCCGAAGGTGCGCAGGGCTTCGCTCTGCTCGGGCGTCGCTTCGCACAGGGCGGCAGCGCTGTGGGTCGAGGCTTCGAAGAGCATCGCGGTTTTGCCGCGAATCACTTCCATGTAGGTTTCTTCGGTGGTGCTGGCGTCGCGAACCTTCGACAGTTGCAACACTTCGCCTTCGGCGATGATGCGCGTGGCCTGTGAAAGAATCTTCATCACCGGCATCGAGCCCAGTTCGACCATCATTTCGAACGAGCGCGAGTACAGGAAGTCGCCCACCAGCACGCTCGGCGCGTTGCCCCACATCGCGTTGGCCGTCTCGCGACCACGGCGCATGCCGGACATGTCGACCACGTCGTCATGCAGCAGGGTGGCGGTGTGTAGGAACTCGATGGTTGCGGCCAGCAGGCGCAGGTCATCGCCTTCGCGGCCAAGGGCCTTGCCACACAGCAACACTAATAAAGGACGCAGGCGTTTACCGCCGGCCGACGTAATGTAGTCGCCAATTTTGGAGACCAGCGGCACTTTAGAAGTCAGCTGCTTCTTGATGATGCCGTCGACGGCGCTAAAATCGTCCGCCACCGCGCGGTAGAAAGCTTGGGGTTGCATCAGCGACAGTCGCTCCAGAAGGGTTGCGCGGCATGCTAGGACCCGCGTCCCGTAGTGTCAAGGCGCGACCAGTCACCATGAAAGCTACTGCGCTCGGCAATCCTGCGTCAAAAACAGGCTCGGAATGCTCATTTACAGCCAGTAGACTCCGCTTCCTCGCCTGTTTTTTCCTTGTCTTGCCTTCGCTCGCTACGCTTTCACGGCGACTGGCGGCCACTTGCAACACCTCCATAGCTTGCGTACAATCGCGCACCCTGAACTTCCTGGGCAGCACCTGCCTTACGCAATTGCATTCGGGACGTCCATCCCATGCAGCCATGCCAGCCAATACCTCTTCTTATAAAGCGCTGGGTGAGCAGGATTATCGGAGAAATACCATGTCGTACGCAGTAATTGTTACTGGTGGCAAGCAATACAAGGTCGCCCCAGGTGAATACCTGAAGATTGAGAAGCTGGAAATCGCTACTGGCGAATCCGTTACTTTTGATCGCGTTCTGTTGGTCGCCAATGGCGATGACGTGAACATCGGCGCTCCAGTTGTTGCAGGCGCTACCGTTGTGGCTGAAGTGATCTCCCAAGGTCGTCACGATAAAGTCCGCATCATCAAGTTCCGTCGTCGTAAGCACCACATGAAGCGTATGGGCCACCGCCAGTGGTACACCGAGATCAAAATCACCGGTATTCAGGCTTAATTTCAGCCTAATTCCTCACTAGGAGAATTGACTCATGGCACACAAAAAAGCTGGTGGTAGTACCCGTAACGGTCGCGACTCAGAAGCCAAACGCCTTGGCGTGAAGATGTATGGCGGCCAGGTTATCATTCCGGGCAACATCATCGTGCGTCAGCGCGGCACCCAATTCCACGCCGGTTACGGTGTTGGCATGGGTAAAGATCACACTCTGTTCGCTAAAATCGACGGCGTGATCAAGTTTGAAGTAAAAGGCGCTTTCAACCGCCGTTACGTGAGCATTGTCCCGAAGACTGAAGTCGTCGCGGCATAATTACGTAGTTGCTGGAAAAGCCCTGTCTCGCGACGGGGCTTTTTCGTTTGTGGGGTGAGTCTCTTGCAAAGCTGTTTGTGATGGGCGAAAGCAGTGGATTTGCGGTCGTTGCTTGAGGTCGCTGCGCTCATTTTTGCAAGAGTCTTATGTCTTGGTTTCTTAAGCTCGTCCGTGTGGCGAGAGGCGTTTTGTTATGAAGTTTGTTGATGAAGTTTCGATCCGAGTAAAAGCTGGCGACGGCGGTAACGGTTGCATGAGTTTCCGTCGGGAAAAATTCATCGAAAACGGTGGTCCTAACGGCGGTGATGGCGGTGATGGCGGCTCGGTCTACATGATCGCCGACGAAAACCTCAACACCCTGGTGGACTACCGTTACACCCGGCACTTTGATGCCGAGCGTGGCTCCAACGGCGGCAGCACTGACTGCACCGGTAAAAAAGGCGAAGAGTTGGTGCTGCGGGTTCCGGTCGGTACCACCGTGATCGACTCCGCGACCCAGGAAGTCATCGGCGACCTGACCAAAGCCGGTCAGCGCCTGCTGGTGGCTCATGGCGGCTGGCACGGTCTGGGCAACACCCGTTTCAAATCCAGTACCAACCGTGCACCACGCCAGACCACGCCGGGCAAGCCTGGCGAACAGCGTGACCTCAAGCTGGAAATGAAGGTACTGGCTGACGTGGGCCTGTTGGGCTTGCCGAACGCCGGCAAAAGTACGTTCATTCGCTCGGTGTCTGCTGCCAAGCCGAAAGTTGCCGATTACCCGTTCACCACCTTGGTGCCAAACCTGGGTGTGGTCAGTGTTGATCGCTGGAAAAGCTTTGTGGTTGCGGACATTCCGGGCTTGATCGAAGGCGCTTCCGACGGCGCGGGCCTGGGGATTCGTTTCCTCAAGCACTTGTCCCGTACCCGTTTGCTGTTGCACCTCGTCGACATGGCGCCACTGGATGACACCAGCGCGCCGGACGCCGCTGAAGTGATCGTCAGCGAACTGACCAAGTTCAGCCCGTCCCTGGCTGAGCGTGATCGTTGGTTGGTGCTGAACAAGTGCGACCAGATCCTCGAGGAGGAGCACGAAGAGCGCGTCAAGGAAATCGTCGATCGCCTGGAATGGACGGGCCCGGTCTACGTGATCTCGGCCATTGCCAAAGAAGGCACTGAGCGCCTGACTCGCGACATCATGCGTTACCTCGAAGACCGTGCCGACCGCCTGGCCGCCGATCCTGTCTACAAGGCCGAGTTGGCTGAACTGGATCAGCGCATCGAAGACGAAGCCCGTGCCCAGTTGCAGGCGCTGGATGATCAGCGTGCCCTGCGTCGCAGTGGCGTCAAGTCGGTCCATGACATCGGTGACGATGATTGGGACGAAGAAGACGTGGATGATGAAGATGGTCCGGAAATCATTTACGTGCGCGACTGATTCGTTGCAGTAAACTTAAGCGCCGCTCAATCGAGCGGCGTTTTGGTATCTGGAAATCGGTAGTCACGAATAACGTTATGGGCGGCGCTGGGTCGCGCGGCCCTCTATCTAAGGTTGAAGATGATGCGGAGCAAGGTGACAGGTGCGCAGCGTTGGGTCGTTAAGATCGGTAGCGCGCTGCTGACGGCGGATGGCAAGGGGCTGGATCGTGCGGCCATGAGCGTCTGGGTGGACCAGATGGTGGCTTTGCATGAGGCTGGCGTCGAGTTGGTGCTGGTGTCGTCCGGGGCGGTTGCCGCCGGTATGAGTCGCCTTGGCTGGACCGCGCGACCCAGCGCGATGCACGAGCTGCAAGCCGCTGCCGCCATTGGTCAGATGGGCCTGGTGCAAGCCTGGGAATCCAGCTTTGCCGAGCACGGCCGTCATACGGCGCAGATTCTGCTGACCCATGACGACTTGTCCGACCGCAAGCGCTATCTGAATGCTCGCAGCACGCTGCGCGCCTTGGTTGAACTCAAGGTGATCCCAGTGATCAACGAGAATGACACCGTGGTGACTGACGAAATTCGCTTTGGCGATAACGACACCTTGGCGGCTCTGGTGGCGAACCTGGTTGAGGCCGATTTGCTGGTGATTCTCACGGATCGCGACGGCATGTTCGACGCTGATCCGCGCAATAACCCTGAGGCGCAGCTGATTTACGAGGCGCGTGCCGATGATCCGGCGCTGGATGCAGTGGCGGGCAGTGTCGGCGGTGCCCTGGGGCGTGGCGGCATGCAGACCAAGTTGCGTGCGGCACGGCTGGCGGCGCGTTCCGGCGCGCATACCATCATCGTTGGCGGTCGGATTGAGCGGGTCCTGGACCGTCTCAAGGCGGGCGAGCGCATCGGTACGCTGCTGTCGCCTGAGCGCGGCATGCTGGCGGCGCGCAAGCAGTGGCTGGCGGGGCATCTTCAGACGCGCGGTACCCTGGTGCTGGATGCAGGGGCTGTGTCGGCGCTGTCTCAAGGCAACAAAAGCCTGCTGCCGGTGGGCGTAAAATTGGTCCAGGGCAGCTTCCGCCGTGGCGAGATGGTAGTGTGCGTGGCGCCGGATGGTCGCGAGATTGCCCGTGGCCTGGCCAATTACAGTGCCCTTGAGGCGCAGAAAATTATTGGGCAATCGTCTGATGCGATTGTCGGTCTGTTGGGTTACATGGCTGAGCCGGAGCTGGTTCACCGGGATAACCTGATTCTGGTTTAAGTAAAAAGGAATTCTCGATGCGCGTGATGAAGGGGTTGCTCGGTGTACTGCTGGCGATGCCGTTGCTGGCATCGGCCGAAGAGATTGGCCAGGTGTCGACGGTGTTCAAGTTTGTCGGCCCCAATGACCGGATTGTGGTCGAAGCCTTTGATGACCCGAAGGTCGATGGCGTGACCTGCTACCTGTCTCGCGCCAAGACGGGTGGGGTGAAAGGTGGTCTGGGGTTGGCTGAGGATCGTGCTGAGGCGTCGATTGCCTGTCGTCAGGTGGGCGCGATTCACTTCAAGGGTGAGCTGAAGGACGGGGATGAAGTATTCAAGGAGCGCACGTCCCTGGTGTTCAAGACCATGCAGGTGGTGCGTTTCCTCGACAAGAAGCGCAATACCCTGGTGTATCTGGTGTACAGCGATCGCTTGATCGAAGGCAGTCCGCAGAATGCGGTGACGGCGATTCCGATCTTGCCGTGGCCTGCCCAGTAGGAGCGAGCTTGCTCGCGAAATGCCAGAGAGCGCCGCGTTTATTCAGGCGGCGCACATAATCGTTAAAGACCATCGCGAACAAGCTTGCTCCAGCAAGCAGGCAATAAAAAACCGACCCTGGGGTCGGTTTTTTAACAAGCTTATCGCTTAGGCTGCAGCAGCAAGGTTCAGAGCCTTGATGTGGCCATTCAGACGACCTTTATGGCGAGCAGCTTTGTTCTTGTGGATGATGCCTTTATCGGCCATACGGTCGATAACTGGCACAGCCAGAACGTAAGCAGCTTGAGCTTTTTCAGCGTCTTTTGCGTCAATGGCTTTAACTACATTCTTGATGTAGGTACGAACCATGGAACGCAGGCTGGCGTTGTGGCTGCGACGCTTCTCAGCCTGTTTTGCACGTTTTTTGGCGGAAGGTGTGTTGGCCACCGTCGAGCTCCTCGAAAGACTTTTTAGGAAATAGCAAACAAAATAGGCCGCGAATCATGCCGATGAGTTGAAGTCTTGTCAAGGGCGTGTGATGCGAACTGCTGAGTGGTCGATCTTAAGAGGCGGGTGATTTATTTCCGGCGCTTGACCTGTAAACTCGCGAGCTTTGGCTCTGTGCTTGTTGCAGGCGCGGAGTATCGCATATGTGGGCCGTTTGTTCGCCTGCTCTTTATCTATAGGCAAAAACTCTTTCAATGAACCTGCTCAAATCGTTGGCCGCTGTCAGCTCTATCACCATGATTTCCCGGGTTCTGGGGTTTGTGCGTGACACGCTGCTGGCACGCATTTTTGGCGCCAGCATGGCCACGGATGCCTTCTTTATTGCCTTTAAACTGCCCAACCTGCTGCGGCGGATCTTCGCCGAGGGGGCTTTTTCCCAGGCCTTCGTGCCTATTCTGGCGGAATACAAGGCCCAGCAAGGGGAGGAGGCGACCCGCATCTTTATTGCCTATGTTTCGGGTTTGCTGACGTTGGTGCTGACGTTGGTGACCATCGCAGGCATGCTCGCCGCGCCCTGGGTGATCTGGGCCACGGCCCCCGGTTTTGCCAATACACCGGAAAAATTCGCCCTGACCACTGACCTGTTGCGGGTGACCTTTCCTTATATATTGCTGATTTCCCTGTCGTCCTTGGCCGGGGCGATCCTCAATACCTGGAACCGTTTCTCGGTGCCGGCCTTCGTGCCGACCCTGCTTAACGTCAGCATGATTATTTTCGCGCTGTTCCTGACGCCGTATTTCGATCCGCCCGTGATGGCTCTGGGCTGGGCGGTCTTGGCCGGTGGCCTGGCACAACTGCTGTACCAGCTGCCGCACCTGAAGAAGATCGGTATGCTCGTGCTGCCGCGCCTGAACCTCAAGGACACCGGCGTGTGGCGGGTGATGCGCAACATGCTGCCGGCAATCCTCGGGGTTTCCGTCAGCCAGATCTCGCTGATCATCAATACCGCCTTTGCCTCGTTGCTGGTCTCGGGTTCGGTGTCGTGGATGTACTACGCCGATCGCCTGATGGAGTTGCCGTCCGGCGTACTGGGCGTGGCGCTCGGCACCATCCTGCTGCCAACGCTGTCCCGCACCTATGCCAGCAAAGACCGCCACGAGTACTCGCGAATTCTCGATTGGGGGCTGCGCCTGTGCTTCGTGCTGGTGCTGCCGTGCGCCGTGGCCTTGGGATTGCTCGCTGAACCGCTGACGGTTGCCCTGTTCCAGTACGGCCAGTTCACCGCGTTTGACGCCTCGATGACGCAACGTGCGCTGATCGCCTATTCCGTCGGCCTGCTGGGCATTATCGTGATCAAGGTGCTGGCCCCAGGCTTTTATGCTCAACAAAACATTCGTACGCCGGTAAAGATCGCGATCTTCACCTTGGTGGTTACACAACTGCTCAACCTGGCGTTTATCGGTCCGCTGAAGCATGCGGGGCTGGCGCTGGCAATCAGTGTGGGTGCCTGCATCAATGCCGGGCTGCTGTTTTATCAGCTGCGCAAACAGAAAATGTTCCAGCCTCAGGCAGGCTGGGGTTCGTTTGGGCTCAAGTTGGTGGTGGCGGTGGGCACGATGGCCGCGGTGCTACTGGGGCTGATGCATTTCATGCCCGCGTGGGACCAAGGCCATATGCTGGAGCGGTTTATGCGTCTCGGTGCATTGGTGGTCGCTGGCGTGCTGGTGTACTTCGGCATGTTGCTGCTGATGGGCTTCCGTTTACGGGATTTCAATCGCAAGTCGCTGAGCTAGAGACTTTTCGTCGATAAGACGGTTGTTTTATCGATTCGCGCAAATGGCCTGCGCTGTTGCCTGTCGTCCGGGGCTGGGTGTGGTTATAATCGACCACTTTATGAGCAAGAAGCGCGTTATGCAGCTGGTTCGAGGTCTCCACAACCTGCGCCCCCAGCATCGGGGCTGCGTCGCCACTATTGGCAACTTTGACGGTGTTCACCGTGGCCACCAGGCTATCCTGGCCCGCCTGCGTGAGCGTGCGGTTGAGTTGGGCGTGCCCAGCTGCGTGGTGATTTTTGAACCACAGCCGCGCGAATTCTTTACCCCGGAGACGGCGCCGGCGCGTCTGGCCCGTCTGCGGGACAAGCTGCAACTGCTGGCTGAAGAAGGCGTGGACCGCGTCCTCTGCCTGGCTTTCAACCAGCGCTTGCGCAGCCTCAGCGCCGCCGAGTTTGTCGACCGTATCCTGGTGGACGGCCTGGGCGTGCAGCACCTGGAGGTCGGTGACGACTTCCGTTTCGGTTGCGACCGGGTAGGGGATTTCGATTTCCTGCAACAGGCCGGCGTTACCCAGGGTTTTACCGTCGAAGCCGCGCAAACCGTCGAACTGGACGGCCTGCGCGTGAGCAGTACTCAGGTGCGTAACGCCCTGGCCGCTGCCGACTTCGCCTTGGCCGAGCGTTTGCTCGGTCGCCCGTTCCGGATTGCCGGGCGGGTCCTGCACGGCCAGAAGCTGGCGCGCCAACTGGGCACGCCAACCGCCAACGTGCAGCTCAAGCGCCGTCGTGTGCCACTGACCGGGGTTTACCTGGTGAGTGTCGACATCGACGGCCAATCGTGGCCCGGAGTCGCCAACATAGGCGTCAGGCCCACGGTTGCAGGTGATGGCAAAGCCCACCTGGAAGTTCACCTTTTGGATTTTGCCGGTG
Source organism: Pseudomonas sp. 32A (assembly GCF_052682255.1). NCBI lineage: Bacteria > Pseudomonadati > Pseudomonadota > Gammaproteobacteria > Pseudomonadales > Pseudomonadaceae > Pseudomonas > Pseudomonas sp. 32A. The sequence goes on from NZ_JBQYLY010000001.1 coordinate 3,825,866, forward strand.
ATTTGTATGACCGGCGTTTGACGGTGGCTTTCCACCAAAAGCTGCGTGAAGAGCAGCGTTTCGCCTCCCTGGAGGCGTTGAAAACGGCGATCAATGCGGATGTCGCCGCCGCCCGTGCACTAGCCGCACCTAGCGCCCATCGCTAATGAAGAGCCTTAAATGACCGACTATAAAGCCACGCTAAACCTTCCGGACACCGCCTTCCCAATGAAGGCCGGCCTGCCACAGCGCGAACCGCAGATCCTGCAGCGCTGGGACAGTATTGGCCTGTACGGAAAGTTGCGCGAGATTGGCAAGGATCGTCCGAAATTCGTCCTGCACGACGGCCCTCCTTATGCCAACGGCACGATTCACATCGGTCATGCACTGAACAAGATTCTCAAGGACATGATCATCCGCTCGAAAACCCTTTCGGGCTTCGACGCGCCTTATGTCCCGGGCTGGGACTGCCACGGCCTGCCGATTGAACACAAGGTCGAAGTGACCTACGGCAAGAACCTGGGCGCGGATAAAACCCGCGAACTGTGTCGTGCCTACGCCACCGAGCAGATCGAAGGGCAGAAGTCCGAGTTCATCCGCCTGGGTGTGTTGGGCGACTGGGCCAACCCGTACAAGACCATGAACTTCAAGAACGAGGCCGGTGAAATCCGCGCCTTGGCCGAAATCGTCAAGGGCGGTTTCGTGTTCAAGGGCCTCAAGCCCGTGAACTGGTGCTTCGATTGCGGCTCGGCCCTGGCTGAAGCCGAAGTTGAGTACGAAGACAAAAAGTCTTCGACCATCGACGTCGCCTTCCCGATCGCCGATGAAGCCAAACTGGCTGAAGCCTTCGGTCTGGCGAGCCTGGCCAAGCCAGCCTCCATCGTGATCTGGACCACTACCCCGTGGACCATCCCGGCCAACCAGGCGCTGAACGTGCACCCGGAATTCACCTACGCCCTGGTGGACGTCGGTGACAAGCTGCTGGTGCTGGCTGAAGAGCTGGTCGAGGCGTGCCTGGCCCGCTACAACCTGCAAGGCTCGGTGATCGCGACCACTACTGGCTCCGCGCTGGAGTTGATCAACTTCCGTCACCCGTTCTACGACCGTCTGTCGCCAATCTATCTGGCCGAGTACGTTGAACTGGGCGCCGGCACCGGCGTGGTTCACTGCTCGCCTGCCTATGGCGTAGACGACTTCGTGATCTGCAAGCAGTACGGCCTGGTCAACGACGACATCATCAATCCAGTGCAAAGCAACGGCGTGTACGTGCCGTCCCTGGAATTCTTCGGCGGCCAGTTCATCTTCAAGGCCAACCCGGCGATCGTCGACAAGCTGGCTGAAGTCGGTGCGCTGCTGCACACCGAAACCATCACCCACAGCTACATGCACTGCTGGCGTCACAAGACCCCGCTGATCTACCGCGCCACTGCGCAGTGGTTTATCGGTATGGACAAAGAGCCGACCAGCGGCGAAACCCTGCGCAAGCGTGCGATCAAGGCGATCGAAGACACCAAGTTCGTTCCGGCCTGGGGTCAGGCGCGCCTGCACTCGATGATCGCCAACCGTCCGGACTGGTGCATCTCCCGCCAGCGTAACTGGGGCGTGCCGATCCCGTTCTTCCTGAACAAGGAAAGCGGCGAGCTGCATCCACGTACCGTCGAGCTGATGGAAGTGGTGGCCCAGCGTGTTGAACAAGAGGGCATCGAAGCCTGGTTCAAGCTGGACGCCGCCGAGCTGTTGGGCGACGAAGCGCCGCTGTATGACAAGATCAGCGACACCCTCGACGTCTGGTTCGACTCCGGTACCACTCACTGGCACGTATTGCGCGGTTCGCACCCAATGGGCCACGAGACCGGCCCGCGTGCCGATCTGTACCTGGAAGGTTCCGACCAACACCGTGGCTGGTTCCACTCCTCGTTGCTGACCGGCTGCGCGATCGACGATCACGCCCCGTACCGCGAGCTGCTGACCCACGGTTTCACCGTCGACGAGAACGGTCGCAAGATGTCCAAGTCCCTGGGCAACGTGATCGCGCCGCAAAAGGTCAACGACACCCTGGGCGCCGACATCATGCGCCTGTGGGTTGCCTCTACCGATTATTCGGGCGAGATGGCCGTGTCCGAGCAGATTCTGCAGCGCAGCGCCGATGCCTATCGCCGGATCCGTAATACCGCACGTTTCATGCTGTCGAACCTGACCGGTTTCAACCCGGCCACCGACATCCTGCCGGCCGAGGAAATGCTCGCCCTGGACCGTTGGGCCGTGGACCGTACCTTGTTGCTGCAGCGCGAGCTGCAAGAGCACTACGGCGAATACCGCTTCTGGAACGTCTACTCGAAGATCCACAACTTCTGCGTGCAGGAGTTGGGTGGTTTCTACCTCGACATCATCAAGGACCGCCAGTACACCACCGGCGCCAACAGCAAGGCCCGCCGTTCGGCGCAAACCGCGCTGTACCACATCTCTGAAGCGCTGGTGCGCTGGATCGCCCCGATCCTGGCGTTCACCGCCGACGAGTTCTGGGAATACCTGCCGGGCGAGCGTAACGAGTCCGTGATGCTCAACACCTGGTACGAAGGCCTGACCGAATTGCCGGCCGACTTCGAACTGGGTCGCGAGTATTGGGAAGGCGTGATGGCCGTCAAGGTTGCCGTGAACAAAGAACTGGAAGTGCAGCGCGCGGCGAAGGCCGTTGGCGGCAACTTGCAGGCCGAAGTCACGCTGTTTGCCGAGGAAGGCCTGACCGCTGACCTGGCCAAGCTGAGCAACGAACTGCGCTTCGTCTTGATCACCTCGACCGCCAGCCTGGCGCCGTTTGCCCAAGCGCCTGCGGATGCCGTCGCGACCGAAGTCCCGGGCCTCAAGCTCAAAGTGGTCAAGTCGTCCTTCGCCAAGTGCGCCCGTTGCTGGCACTGCCGTGAAGATGTCGGCGTGAACCCTGAGCATCCGGAAATCTGCGGTCGTTGCGTCGACAACATCTCTGGCGCTGGCGAGGTTCGTCACTATGCCTGAAGCCAGTCGTTTTGGACGCCTGGGCTTGCTCGTGTTGAGCGTGCTGGTGCTGGTCATTGACCAGCTCAGCAAGGCTCACTTCGAAGGCGCCCTGGAGATGTACCAGCAGATCGTGGTGATTCCCGACTACTTCAGCTGGACCCTGGCCTACAACACCGGCGCTGCGTTCAGCTTCCTGGCTGACAGTTCCGGCTGGCAGCGCTGGCTGTTTGCCCTGATCGCCGTAGTGGTCAGTGCGGTGCTGGTGGTTTGGCTCAAGCGCCTGGGGCGCAATGACACCTGGCTGGCCGTCGCTTTGGCGCTGGTGCTGGGTGGTGCATTGGGCAACTTGTACGACCGCATTGCCCTGGGCCATGTGATCGACTTTATTCTGGTGCATTGGCAGAACCGCTGGTACTTCCCGGCGTTCAACTTTGCCGACAGCGCCATCACCGTCGGTGCAATCATGCTGGCGTTGGATATGTTCAAAAGCAAGAAAACCGGAGAGACCGTTCATGACTGAACAGGTATTGGCTGAGCAACGCATCGGCCAGAACACGGAAGTCACCTTGCATTTCGCATTGCGCCTGGAGAATGGCGATACGGTCGACAGCACCTTCGACAAGGCCCCGGCGACCTTCAAGGTCGGCGACGGCAACCTGCTGCCGGGTTTCGAAGCGGCACTGTTCGGCTTCAAGGCCGGCGACAAGCGCAACCTGCAGATCCTGCCGGAAAACGCCTTTGGCCAGCCCAACCCGCAAAACGTGCAGATCATCCCGCGTTCGCAGTTCCAGGACATGGAACTGTCGGAAGGCTTGCTGGTGATCTTCAACGATGCGGCGAATACCGAACTGCCGGGTGTGGTGAAAGCTTTTGATGACGCGCAAGTGACCATCGACTTCAACCACCCGTTGGCCGGGAAAACCTTGACCTTTGATGTCGAAATCATCGACGTTAAAGCGCTGTAACTAACGAAATCGGCCTGCTGTAGGAGCGAGCTTGCTCGCGAAAAACTCAAGGGCAGCGCGTTTATCCAGAAAAAACGCGTCATCGTTGACGATCTTCGCGAGCAAGCTCGCTCCTACAGGGCAAGACACGAGGCACAGCATGCAAATCAAACTCGCCAACCCCCGTGGCTTCTGCGCCGGCGTGGACCGGGCGATTGAAATCGTCAACCGCGCCCTGGAAGTCTTCGGGCCGCCGATTTATGTGCGCCATGAAGTCGTCCACAACAAATTCGTGGTCGAAGACCTGCGCAGCCGCGGGGCCATCTTCGTTGAAGAGCTGGATCAGGTGCCGGACGACGTTATCGTCATCTTCAGCGCCCACGGCGTTTCCCAGGCTGTACGCACCGAAGCGGCAGGCCGTGGCCTGAAAGTGTTCGACGCCACCTGCCCGCTGGTGACCAAGGTGCACATCGAGGTCGCGCGCTACAGCCGTGATGGTCGTGAATGCATCCTGATTGGCCACGCCGGTCACCCGGAAGTCGAAGGCACGATGGGCCAGTACGACGCCAGCAATGGCGGCGCGATCTACCTGGTGGAAGACGAAAAAGACGTCGCCGCGTTGCAGGTGCACAACCCTGAAAAGCTGGCCTTCGTTACCCAGACCACCCTGTCCATGGACGACACCAGCCGCGTCATCGATGCGCTGCGTACGCGCTTCCCTGCGATTGGCGGGCCGCGCAAGGACGACATCTGCTACGCCACGCAAAACCGTCAGGATGCAGTCAAGCAATTGGCCGACGAATGCGACGTGGTGCTGGTGGTGGGCAGCCCCAACAGCTCCAACTCCAACCGTTTGCGTGAGCTGGCCGAGCGCATGGCCACTCCGGCCTATTTGATCGATGGTGCCGAAGACATGCAGCGCAGCTGGTTCGATGGCGTCGAGCGCATCGGCATCACGGCGGGTGCCTCGGCCCCGGAAGTGCTGGTTCGCGGCGTTATTCAGCAACTGCAGGCCTGGGGCGCCACAGGCGCTGATGAGCTGGCTGGCCGTGAAGAGAACATCACTTTCTCCATGCCCAAGGAGCTGCGGGTTCGCTCGCTGCTCTGAGTCCCAAGGTGCCGGCGTAGCCCCGGCACAGCGCCTGCTCGGTTTTGTTACTGCGCAGGCTGATGCGCCCGCTGGCGGCCAGCACGACTTGATACAGGCTCAGTTGCTGGTCCGTCGCGCACACGTGAACGGTGCCGGCGCTGAAAGCCCCTGCCGACAGCAACGGTTCACCCAGGCCGCTGAAGCGTATCTGGGTTCTCACTGGCGTATTCCCTACAATCGGTATCTGGCCACTGTCCTGGCGCTCCAGCAGCACCGGGTTTTTATCGTCCAGATGGCCGCGGCCGTTCAGGTCCAGTACCACCCTCCATCCCCGGCTCCAGTCATCATCCAGCGCATGGATAACCACCGTGCGGTTGCGCGCGATGGCTTCCGCGCGGGCGTAACGCACCCCGCCGGCGAGTGATTCGGCGGCGCTCTGGCGACGTTGCGATTCAAGCAGCCCCTTGAGGCTCGGCACTGCCAGATTGGCCAGGATGCCGCTCAGGAACAGACCCAGAACCAGCTCAATCAGAGAGAAACCTCGTTGTTTCATGTGCCGTCCCTCCGTGGACGCGGTGTGCTTTTTCAGTGGATGCCGAGTGGCAGACTTAGTTATAGCGGCCAGTCCGGCGTGGCGAATGATGGCCATCCTGTCCAAAGTATTTCGCTTTGTTCCGGGATGCAGCGCTCAGGCAAGACCGGCGCTAGTCTTGCGTCGCACGGCAGATTTCCCACTGCTTTTTGATGACCTTCGACATGGATGACGATGGTAATGATCGCTTTCCCCGTAACGAATCACCCTCAATTGACCCAAGCCGGGATGACCCTGATCGAGGTCCTGGTATCTGTGCTGATCCTCGCCGTCGGCCTGCTGGGGGCTGCGGTGATTCAGCTCAATGCGCTGAAATACACCGACAGTTCCAGGATGACCAGCCAGGCCAGTTTCATCGCTTACGACATGCTCGACCGCATCCGCGCCAACTCAGGCGCCGATTATTCGTGGGGGCAGAGTGAGTACGCGCCCTCCAGCACTTCGGTCGCGAGTGTCCGTGATCTGGACCTGCACGATTTTGAAGCCAACATCGCAGGATTTGCGGGGGAGAGCGCCAAGGGTTCGGTTGCGGTCAATCAGCGAGAGGTGACCATCAGCATCAGTTGGGACGACTCCCGTGGAGCCAAGGCTCAAGGCGCCCGGGAAACGTTCACCCTGACCAGCCGGGTCGCCGTCGACCCGAGGGGGTTGCCATGACCGGCTTTGCTCGCGGTTTCAGCTTGGTGGAGTTGCTGCTTGCATTGGCCCTCGGCCTGCTGCTGATCATGGGGGTGACCCAGATTGCGCTCAGCTCCCGTACCACTCATGCCAGCCAGCGCGCGGCTTCGTTATTGCAGGATGATGCGCGGTTTGTCCTGGGCAAACTGATTCAGGAAATACGCCAGGCAGGCATGTTTGGTTGCCTGTCCACCGCATCAATCAGCAACGCTCCCGCAGGGTTCGACCGTCCCATCGGCTGGAGTGCCACCGGCAACTCCCGGTCCCTGACGCTGGTGACCGCTGACGTCGGAGAGGGTGGCAGCAAGCCTGACTGGACAGTGCTTTCCGATTGCACCGGTTTTGCCCACGCTTTTGGGGGAAAACCACCGGCACCAGCGCCCGGGCAGATCCGCTTTCCATTGCGCAAGCTGACTTACACCTTCGAGGGTGGGCAGCTAAAGCTCAGCACGTTGGCAGCCCCGAGCAAGGCGGTACTGGTGGATAACGTGGGCGCTTTCGATATCAGTTTCGGGGTGGCCGGGAAGGCGGGCTCAACGGTTGTCACCCGATATGACCCCAGCCCCGGCGACGAATCGCTTATACGCAGCGTTCGGATTCTGCTGACGCTTCAGGATCCCACTGGGCGGGTGAGAGACCAGACCTACAGCGTTGTAGCGGCGCTACGTAATCGTCTGGAGTAGCTCGCCCATGGGTTATTACCGCTCTCGTTCGAGGCAGGCCGGCATGGTTTTGCTGATCAGCCTGATATTCCTGCTGTTGTTGGCGCTCCTCGGATTGTCTTCGATGCAGGGGGCCATCTCGCAAGAAAAAATGACCGGCAGCGTTCGACAACGCAACCAGTCGTTTCAGCTGGCCGAAAGCGGTCTCAGGCTTGGTGAATCTGTGGTGCAGGCGCCTGGTTTTGGCTTGCGTCCTTGCCACTCGACTGCTGCGTGTGCGCCACCTCCCGAGTCTGTTTCGGTAGTGGGACCCGGGACGAACCCTGTGTCGGCTGTCACCTGGGTGGGGATGAAAGATGGCGTTTACGGTATTCAAAATCTTGGGCCGGGGATGGGCTTGGCTCATCTCCCGGCAGAGACCCAAGCCACCCTCTATCGAGTGACTTCGGTGGGGATCAGCGGTCACTCGCGTTCCGTCCTGGAGACGGTGTATGCGCGTGTGGGCAGCGGCGCCGGTGAGCGTTTTCGACGAATCATGTGGCGACAACTTCAATAGGTGAGCGGCACGATGAGCAAGGATTGCACTGGTTTCACCCTGATCGAATTATTGATCGCCGTGGCGATCATCGGCCTTCTGGTTGGCGTCGCCTATCCCGGCTATACGAGCCATATGAAAAAGGTCTATCGCGCCGAAATTGCCGGGTTGCTGAGCGAGCAAGCCCAGCACCTTGAGCGTTATTACGCGAGGAACGGCACTTTTATTGATGCGACTGGCGTCCTCACCGGCAATGATCGCTATAGAATCACCCCTGCATTGAACCCTCAGGATTTCGTTCTGCTTGCCACGCCCGCAACTGATTCGGTGATGGCGGGCGATCCCTGTGCAGCCTTCAGCCTGACCAGTGCCGGTGCGCGAAGCAATCCGGGCGCCGCGCCCGAAATGACGCGCAAGGCGTGCTGGGGGCAATGATGAGGAAGCTGGACGATTGGGCGCCGGGCGTGCCTTTTTCTTTTTATCGGCTGGATCGAACAATGGCTAAGCAGCAGCAAGTAGTGGTTGTGGGTGGCGGGGTAATTGGCTTGTTGACGGCGTTCAACCTGGCGACCCAGGGGCAGGCGGTTGTGCTGCTGGATCGCTCCGCGGTCGGGCAGGAGTCTTCCTGGGCTGGTGGTGGCATCGTTTCCCCGCTGTACCCATGGCGCTATAGCCCGGCGGTGACTGCTTTGGCGCATTGGTCCCAGGATTTCTACCCGCAACTGGCAGAGCGTCTGTTCGCCGCTACGGGCGTTGACCCGGAAGTTCACACCACCGGCCTGTATTGGCTGGACCTGGACGATGAGGCCGAGGCGCTTGCCTGGGCGGCGCGCGAAGGGCGCCCACTGAGCAAGGTGGATGTTTCTGCGGCCCATGACGCTGTGCCGGTGCTGGGTGCCGGGTTTACCCAGGCGATCTATATGGCGGATGTGGCCAATGTGCGTAATCCGCGGTTGGTCAAATCCCTCAAGGCGGCCTTGCTGGCCCTGCCTGGCGTGACGATTCACGAGCAGTGCGCGGTTGAAGGGTTTATTCAGGAGGGCGGTAAGGTTGTTGGGGTGAATACGGCTCTTGGGCCGATCCGTGGCGAACAGGTAGTGCTCGCTGCCGGGGCCTGGAGCGGTGAGTTGCTGGGTAGCCTGGGGTTGGCGTTGCCTGTTGAGCCGGTCAAGGGGCAGATGATCTTGTACAAATGCGCGTCGGACTTCCTGTCGTGCATGGTCCTGGCCAAGGGGCGTTACGCGATTCCCCGGCGAGACGGTCACATCCTGATCGGCAGTACGCTGGAGCATGAGGGGTTCGACAAGACGCCCACCGATTCCGCACTGGAAAGCCTGAAAGCCTCTGCTGTAGAGCTGATTCCTGCCCTGGCCGATGCCGAGGTGGTGGGGCATTGGGCCGGCTTGCGGCCCGGGTCGCCGGAAGGCATACCCTATATCGGCAAGGTGCCAGGGTTTGACGGGCTATGGCTCAATTGCGGGCATTACCGCAATGGCCTGGTGCTGGCGCCGGCGTCCTGTCAGTTGTTTGCCGATTTGTTGCTGGAGCATAAGCCGATCATTGATCCGACGCCCTACGCGCCGGCAGGCCGGATCAACGCTGGATAGCCTTCGGGCCCTGCTCCAGATGCGCCTGGGTGCAATACCACTCCTGGCGCAAGCTCAAGGCTCGATCCTGCGGCAGATGAAGGCCGCAGTGAGCGCAACGAACCATCTGGATGGTGCCTTGCTCGCTGGGCCGCTGCTGTTTGGCGGCCGGGCTTTTGAATTTGCGCCAAATCCATACCGCGGCAGCAATAACGGCAATCCAGAACAGTAGACGAACCATGGTGGGCAGCTTCTCGACAAGTAATGAGCCAGTTTAGCCAAGGACGTGATGGGCGCACAGCGCAATTATGCAGCGCAATAAAAAAGGGAGCTCAAGAGCTCCCTTTTTGCATCGCGGCGAACAATCAGTCAAAGATACCGAAGGTCATGTAGCTGAACCACGAGCGATCTTCGTTGTTGCCCAGGGCTTGAGGCCCTTGCTCTTCGATGATATCGCCGTTTTCGTCACGCGGCTTGAGGTCCGATGGGATCGAATCCTTGGCGTCCTGGTATTGCTTGATGATGTCCTGGTTGGCGCGGGTTTCGCCCGGCGGCAGCGGTGGACGGGACTCGATCAGGCCCAGGGTGTATTTGCTCAGCCAGGAACGGTTGTCGGCCTCGGCAACCTGCGGTACGAACTGGCCGTCCTTCAGGCTTGGGTGATCCGGGTAGTTGAGCTTCAGGGTTTCCAGGCTGGTGGCCGCCAGGGCGTCCAGGTGCAGGCGCTGGTAAGCCTCGGTCATCACGGCCAGGCCGTCACCCACGGATGGGGTTTCCTGGAAGTTTTCCACTACATAGCGGCCACGGTTCGCAGCAGCGACGTACGCCTGACGGGTCAGGTAGTAGTGGGCTACGTGGATCTCGTAGGAAGCCAGCAGGTTGCGCAGGTAGATCATGCGCTGCTTGGCGTCCGGCGCGTAGCGGCTGTTGGGGTAGCGGCTGGTCAGCTGGGCGAACTCGTTGTAGGAGTCGCGTGCAGCACCCGGGTCACGCTGGGTCATGTCCAGCGGCAGGAAGCGCGCCAGCAGGCCCACGTCCTGGTCAAACGAGGTCAGGCCCTTGAGGTAGTAGGCGTAGTCCACGTTCGGATGTTGTGGGTGCAGGCGGATAAAACGCTCGGCGGCGGACTTGGCAGCTTCCGGCTCGGCGTTCTTGTAGTTGGCGTAGATCAGCTCGAGCTGGGCCTGGTCGGCGTAACGCCCGAACGGATACCGCGACTCCAGTGCCTTCAGCTTTGCCGTGGCGCTGGTGTAGCTGTGATTGTTCAGGTCGGTCTGAGCTTGTTGGTACAGCTCGACCTCGCTCAGGTTTTCGTCGACGACTTCCTTTGTTGACGAGCAAGCAGCAGTCATGGCGAGGATGGCGATCAGCAGCAGGTGTTTCACTTGCATGGCGGCTTGCGTCCCTATGACGGCCGCTGTCTTGGGCGGGGCCGTCCTGTTATGATGAGCGCCCCTTGGAAAGCCTCGGGGCAAAAGACGCCGTATTTAACCACAAGCGCGCAGCCGAAACCAAAGGCTGTGCCACGCCTAGTCTGAGCATGTCCGATAAAATTGAACTTCGCGCAGAGGTGCCGTCCGAATTGGGCGGCCAACGCCTCGATCAAGTCGCCGCACAATTATTCGCTGAGCACTCGCGCTCGCGCCTTTCCGCCTGGATCAAAGACGGCCGCCTGACTGTGGATGGAGCGGTTATCCGCCCGCGAGACATAGTCCATGGTGGTGCGATTCTTGAGCTGACTGCCGAGCAGGAAGCCCAGGGAGAATGGATCGCCCAGGACATTGAACTGGACATCGTCTATGAAGACGACGACATCCTGGTGATCAATAAACCCGCAGGTCTGGTGGTTCACCCGGCTGCCGGGCACGCTGACGGCACCCTGCTCAATGCCTTGCTGCACCACGTGCCGGACATCATCAATGTCCCGCGTTGCGGCATCGTGCACCGTCTGGACAAGGACACCACCGGCCTTATGGTGGTGGCCAAGACCATTCAGGCGCAGACGCAGTTGGTCACACAACTGCAGAGCCGCAGCGTCAGCCGCATCTATGAATGCATCGTGATCGGCGTGGTAACCGCAGGTGGCAAAATCAATGCCCCGATCGGTCGCCACGGCCAGCAGCGCCAGCGCATGGCGGTGATGGAAGGCGGCAAGCAAGCTGTCAGCCACTACCGCGTGCTCGAGCGTTTTCGCTCCCACACCCACGTGCGGGTCAAGCTGGAAACCGGTCGTACCCACCAGATTCGGGTACACATGGCGCACATCAACTTCCCGTTGGTCGGAGATCCGGCCTACGGTGGCCGCTTCCGTATTCCGCCGGCAGCCAGTGCAACCATGGTTGATTCGCTGAAAACCTTCCCGCGCCAGGCACTGCATGCACGCTTCCTGGAACTGGATCATCCGACGAGCGGTAAGCGGATGAGCTGGGAATCGCCACTTCCAGACGATTTTGTCTGGTTGCTGTCGTTGCTCAAGCAGGACCGCGAGGCGTTTATCGGATGAGTGACTGGCTGATTCCTGACTGGCCCGCGCCGGCCGGGGTGAAAGCCTGCGTTACCACCCGTGCGGGCGGCGTCAGTGTGGCGCCGTTCGACAGCCTCAATCTCGGCGATCACGTTGAGGACAGCCTTGAGGCCGTTCTCGAAAATCGTCGTCGCCTAACCGATGTCTTCAATATCCAGCCGGCCTGGCTGCGTCAGGTTCACGGCGTGGTTGTGGTTGAGGCTGATCCTGGCCGAACTGCCGAAGCCGATGGCAGTTGGACCAGCACCCCAGGCATTGCTTGCACATCAATGACGGCTGATTGCCTGCCTGCCTTGTTTTGCAATCGCGCCGGCACCCGCGTCGCGGCTGCCCATGCCGGTTGGCGTGGCCTGGCTGCGGGTGTCCTGGAAGCCGCTTTCGAAAGCCTGGATGCCGAACCTGGTGAAGTGCTGGTTTGGCTGGGCCCGGCCATCGGCCCGCAAGCCTTTGAAGTGGGCCCGGAAGTGCGTGAAGCCTTTATGCAGCAACTTCCGGAAACGATTGAGGCGTTCGTCCCCAGTCAGAACCCGGGCAAGTTCATGGCCGACATTTACCAACTGGCCCGCCTGCGCCTTGCCGCCCGCGGCGTCACGGCCGTGTACGGTGGCGGCTTCTGTACCGTGACCGATCCCCGTTTCTATTCCTACCGTCGCAACGCGCGCACCGGTCGGTTTGCCTCCCTTATCTGGCTGGAACGCTAGACTCTCCTGACCTGCGTCAACTATCCGTAGCTTGAATCTTCCAGAATCCACCCCATCTATAAGGGTATCTGGCAGGTTTCTTCATTCAGGATGTGTTTGTTCATAGCTCCGGCCTGCTCAAAAGGAAGGTGACTAATGCGTATTGATCGTTTAACCAGCAAATTGCAGTTGGCTTTATCTGACGCCCAATCTCTGGCGGTTGGCCTGGACCATTCGGCCATTGAGCCAGCGCACTTGATGCAAGCGCTCCTGGAGCAGCAAGGCGGTTCCATCAAGCCTTTGCTGATGCAGGTGGGCTTTGACGTCAACAGCCTGCGCAAGGAGTTGAGCAAAGAGCTCGACCAACTGCCGAAAATCCAAAATCCTACTGGCGACGTGAATATGTCCCAGGATTTGGCGCGCCTGTTGAATCAGGCAGACCGCCTGGCCCAGCAGAAGGGTGACCAGTTCATTTCCAGTGAAGTGGTGCTGCTCGCCGCGATGGACGACAACAGCAAGCTCGGCAAATTGTTGCTGGGCCAGGGCGTGAGCAAGAAAGCCCTGGAAAATGCCATCAACAATCTGCGTGGCGGCGAAGCGGTAAATGACCCTAACCACGAGGAGTCTCGCCAAGCGCTGGACAAATACACCGTCGACCTGACCAAGCGCGCCGAAGAGGGCAAGCTCGACCCGGTGATCGGTCGTGACGATGAGATTCGTCGCACCATCCAGGTCCTGCAGCGTCGCACCAAGAACAACCCGGTGCTGATCGGCGAACCTGGCGTGGGTAAAACCGCCATTGCCGAAGGCCTGGCCCAGCGCATCATTAATGGCGAAGTGCCGGATGGCCTTAAAGGCAAGCGCCTGCTGTCCCTGGACATGGGGTCGCTGATTGCCGGTGCCAAGTTCCGTGGCGAGTTCGAAGAGCGCCTGAAATCCCTACTGAATGAACTGTCGAAGCAGGAAGGGCAGATCATTCTGTTTATCGACGAACTGCACACCATGGTCGGCGCCGGTAAAGGCGAAGGTTCGATGGATGCGGGCAACATGCTCAAGCCAGCCCTGGCGCGTGGTGAGTTGCATTGCGTCGGTGCAACCACGCTGAACGAATATCGCCAGTACATCGAGAAGGACGCGGCCCTTGAGCGTCGCTTCCAGAAAGTACTGGTGGAAGAACCGAGCGAAGAAGACACCATCGCCATTCTGCGTGGCCTGAAAGAGCGGTATGAGGTCCACCATAAAGTCGCGATCACCGACGGCGCGATCATTGCGGCGGCGAAGCTGAGCCATCGCTATATCACTGACCGTCAGTTGCCGGACAAGGCCATCGACCTGATCGACGAAGCGGCCAGCCGTATTCGGATGGAGATCGATTCGAAGCCCGAAGTGCTGGACCGTCTGGATCGGCGCCTGATTCAGCTGAAAGTTGAATCCCAGGCCCTGAAGAAAGAAGAGGATGAGCCGGCGAAGAAACGCCTGGAAAAACTTCAGGAAGAAATTGTTCGCCTCGAGCGTGAGTATTCGGACCTTGAAGAAATCTGGACCTCGGAAAAAGCCGAAGTGCAGGGGTCTGCGCAGATCCAGCAAAAGATCGAGCAGTCCCGTCAGGAACTGGAAGCCGCGCGCCGTAAAGGCGACCTGAACCGCATGGCCGAGTTGCAGTACGGGGTGATCCCGGACCTGGAGCGCAGCCTGCAGATGGTCGACCAGCACGGCAAGCCTGAGAACCAGTTGCTGCGCAGCAAGGTGACTGAGGAAGAAATCGCCGAAGTCGTCTCGAAGTGGACCGGTATCCCGGTGTCGAAAATGCTCGAGGGCGAGCGCGACAAGCTGTTGAAGATGGAAAGCCTGTTGCACCAGCGCGTCATCGGCCAGGACGAGGCGGTGATTGCGGTGTCCAACGCGGTACGGCGTTCCCGAGCCGGGTTGTCCGACCCGAACCGTCCGAGCGGCTCGTTTATGTTCCTCGGCCCGACCGGTGTGGGTAAGACTGAGCTGTGCAAGGCCTTGGCCGAGTTCCTCTTTGATACTGAAGAGGCGATGGTGCGGATCGATATGTCCGAGTTCATGGAGAAACATTCCGTGGCCCGCCTGATCGGGGCGCCACCAGGCTATGTAGGGTACGAGGAGGGCGGTTACCTGACCGAGGCTGTGCGGCGTAAGCCTTACTCGGTGATCCTTCTGGACGAGGTCGAGAAGGCCCACCCGGATGTATTCAACGTGTTGCTGCAAGTGCTGGAAGATGGCCGCCTGACGGACAGTCACGGACGTACCGTGGACTTCCGTAATACGGTGATCGTGATGACCTCCAACCTGGGCTCGGTACAGATCCAGGAGCTGGTGGGTGATCGTGAAGCCCAGCGCGCAGCCGTGATGGACGCGCTGACCAGCCACTTCCGGCCGGAGTTCATCAACCGGGTCGATGAAGTGGTGATCTTCGAGCCTCTGGCGCGGGATCAGATCGCGGGCATCACCGAGATCCAGTTGGGCCGCCTGCGCAGCCGTCTGGCGGAGCGCGAGTTGTCCCTGGACCTGAGCCGCGAGGCCTTGGACAAACTGATCGCCGTCGGTTACGACCCGGTGTATGGCGCACGGCCGTTGAAGCGTGCGATCCAGCGCTGGATCGAGAACCCGTTGGCACAGCTGATCCTGTCGGGCAGCTTCATGCCGGGCACCAGCGTCGAGGCGACGGTGGAGAACGACGAAATCGTCTTCCACTAAGCTCGAGTGGTACTGCTATAAGAAGAGGCCCCGCATTGCGGGGCCTTTTTTTTCGATAGGGCGTTGAACTGTAAGGCAAAGGCTTGTAAAGTGCGCCCCGCAGCAACGTCAGCCCAACGGTTTCTTCTCCCCAAGGAGAAATCAGAAAGAAGCGCAAATCATTGTCTTAAAAGCAATTTAAAGGGTTGACAGGGGTTTTTAAGATTGTAGAATAGCGCGCCTCAGAGACACTAACGTAGCGATACGGAAGCATCGAAGAGAAGGTAACAAGCAACAACGTAACACTTTGAAATATGTAGTTCCGTGATAGCTCAGTCGGTAGAGCAAATGACTGTTAATCATTGGGTCCCAGGTTCGAGTCCTGGTCACGGAGCCAATTTCAAAACCGGGGTATAGCGCAGTCCGGTAGCGCGCCTGCTTTGGGAGCAGGATGTCAGGAGTTCGAATCCCCTTACCCCGACCATATTTGGGTCGTTAGCTCAGTTGGTAGAGCAGTTGGCTTTTAACCAATTGGTCGTAGGTTCGAATCCCACACGACCCACCATTTTTGAGACCAGTTAACGCTGGAATCGAATCTTAAGATCAGAGGCCAAAAGCGCTGATCGAAGAAGGCGACTGAGAGGTCGCCTTTTTTTTACCGGGGTATAGCGCAGTCCGGTAGCGCGCCTGCTTTGGGAGCAGGATGTCAGGAGTTCGAATCCCCTTACCCCGACCATATTAAAAATCCTCGTATCGAAAGATACGGGGATTTTTTTTGTGCGCGGAATCCTGGCCACACCACAAAACAAATGTGGGAGCGGGCTTGCTCGCGAAAGCGGTGTGTCAGTCAGTACATCTGGCACTGAACCACCGCTTTCGCGAGCAAGCCCGCTCCCACACTAACCGAGTCCTATCCGGGAACGTGCTGTCAGTGCAGTTTCAGGCGCGGCTCAGTGCCTCGCCCGATCTTGCTCCCCAGCATCAGCATCGCCGTGCGGAAGAAGCCATACAGCGCCATCTGGTGCATGCGGTACAGCGACACATAAAACATCCGCGCCAGCCAGCCTTCCAGCATCACGCTGCCGGTCAGGTTACCCATCAAGTTACCCACAGCCGAAAAACGCGACAGCGAAATCAGCGAGCCATAGTCGGTGTACTTATACGACGGCAGATCTTTGCCCTCGATCCGCAGTTTCAGCGACTTGGCCAGCAACGACGCCTGTTGGTGAGCCGCTTGGGCCCGTGGCGGCACATTGCGGTCGGTGCCGGGTTGCGGGCAGGCGGCGCAGTCACCGAAGGCGAAAATATTCTCGTCACGGGTGGTTTGCAGGGTCGGCAGCACCTGCAGCTGGTTGATGCGGTTCGTTTCCAGGCCGTCAATGTCCTTGAGGAAGCCCGGCGCGCGAATTCCGGCAGCCCAGACCTTCAGGCTGGCCGGAATCACCTGGCCGCTGCTGGTGATAAGGGCGTCGGATGTCACTTCACTCACGGCGGAGTTGGTCAGTACCGTCACCCCGAGTTTCTCCAGGGTTTTATGCACAGGCCCGCCAATACGCTCCGGCAGGGCAGGCAACACCCGTGGGCCGGCTTCGATCAGGGTGATGTGCATGTTTTCCGGCTTGATCTTGTCCAGGCCATAGGCAGCCAGCTCATGGGCGGCGTTATGCAGCTCGGCAGCCAGCTCGACCCCGGTGGCGCCGGCGCCGACGATGGCGACGCTGATCTGCTCTACCACGTCCGTCTGCCCGGCATGGGCGCGCAGATAGTGGTTGAGCAATTGCTGATGGAAGCGCTCGGCTTGCTTGCGGGTGTCGAGGAACAGGCAGTGTTGCGCCGCGCCCTCGGTGCCGAAGTCATTGGTGGTGCTACCGACGGCGATCACCAGGCTGTCGTAGTCCAGCACGCGCGCGGGCACCAGTTCACGGCCTTCTTCGTCGAGGGTGGCGGCCAGCTGGATTTTTTTCTGCTCGCGATCAAGCCCGCTCATGCGCCCCAGCTGGAACTCGAAGTGGTTCCATTTTGCCTGGGCAACATAATTGAGTTCGTCTTCCGAAGAGTTCAGCGAGCCGGCCGCCACTTCGTGGAGCAAGGGTTTCCAGATGTGGGTGAGGTTGGCGTCCACCAGCGTGATGCTGGCGGTGCCGCGCTTGCCCAGAGTCTTACCCAGGCGGGTAGCCAACTCCAGGCCGCCGGCGCCGCCGCCGACGATAATAATACGATGGGTCATGGGGATATCTCGCAAGGCTAAAAGAAATCGGTACGGTTACCCGAGCGAGCGCAAGGCAGCTCATAGCGTCAGGTAACTCAGAAGGCGGCTCAGCAAACCCAGGCCGATCACTGCAACCACCACCACGGCAAGGAGCAGCCAGGGCCGGAAAGGCTTGCGCTCGACTTGGTTCTGGGACAGTTGCAGGTACTCTTCGACATGCTGTTGGTCGTCGGGGTTCAGGCGGCTGGTCATAAAGGCCTCGTCAGGTAGACGTTGCTAAAGGGCGCCACGTTACAGTCGGGGGATTGGCGGCATCGACAGAAGCATAGTCGTTGACCCGATCACAGGCTGATGCCCACATCGAACACTATGCTGCGGCCCAGATTGTTGCGCAAGAAGTCCGGCGCGTCCGGATGCGCGAACAAAACGCGAGCAAACGTCGGGCCCACCAGGGACAGCGAACGCCAGCCCTGGCGCAGGTACTCGATGGGCGGCGGGAAATGACTGTTGAGGTCGAGTACTTCGCGCTTGAGGCTGGCGAAGGCAATGAGGTCGAGCTCCCCCAGGTCCATGCCACGTTCTTTATAGTTGTGGGCCTTCTTGCGCAGGGTCGGCGCCAGGCGCAGCAGGAATTCGTGGGCGGGAATGCGCCGAGGCTTGGCTTCTCGTCGAACCAGCTGGCTCAGGGAGAACGCACTACGCCGACGCAACAGTTCGTCGCGCCACTCATCGTTCAGGCGCCGGCCTTCGTCAAGCACGAAAAACACCTCGAAACTGGCGTCGCGAAACAGCACATCCGGCGGCTCTTGCCCGGCGGCGTGGAACTCTTCAGCGCGGTAGGGCACGTTCAAGCCTTGCAACAGGCGCTGGCAGACCCAACGCTCACGCTCCCATTTGCGGGCATTGGACAGGAACGCGTTGGCTTGTTCGGCCGCTACGGTAAGCAGGCGCAAATAATCTGAGTCATCCATGTCACCAGCTTAGCGTCCAAATGATGACCGCAGGAAGTCCCGCGTCAAAAGGTCGGTGTAGACTGGCCACTCGACAGTTCCCCGTGGCATGAGGAGTGTGCAGTGAAGTTTTTTGTGGTGCTGTTCTTGAGTCTTTTGCCCGTGTGGGCCCAGGCCGTCGAAGTGGGTGAGCGTGTTGCCCCCTGGACCTTGCTTGACCAGTTCGACCAGGCCTACACCCTGGATGACCAGGCGCAAATCTTGCTGGTGGCGCGCAGCATGGACGCCGCCAAAATCGTCGACGCGGCGCTGCAGGGCCAGCCCAGAGGTTATCTGGAAGCACGGCATGCGGTGTTTCTCGCCGATATCCAGCGCATGCCTCGGCTGATTGCGAAGATGTTCGCGGTACCGGCCATGCAGGCCTACAACTATCGCGTCATGCTCGACCGTGATGCCCGTGTAACCCCACGCTATCCGGCACCTGTGGATAAAGTGCTGTGGCTGCAACTGGATCACGGGAAGTGGGTGGCGCAGCACGAGTACGACTCCGCCGCTGAACTGCGCCAGGCCCTGGAGCAGGTGCAGCCGTGATCAGCGCAGCGGTGCTGGCACCGGAAACCCTCAGCATCGGCTGGCTGCTGTATGCGCCAGTGGTGATGTGGGCACTCCTGCGTTCGCCCTGGGTCGAGCTGTTTGCTGACCGGCGGCGCCAGCACTTGCTGTTTGGCACGGTGTTCGCGCTGTTCATGTTGTGGCTGGTCCGCCGGGATTTCGACACGGGGGTGTCCTACCACTTCATCGGCATGACCGCCGTGACTTTGCTGCTTGATTGGCCCCTGGCAATCGTCGGCGGGTTTGCCGCACAGCTCGGCCTGGTATTACTCGGTCGCCAGGACCTGGCGGCCGTGGGGATCAACGGCATGCTGCTGGTCCTGTTGCCGGTGCTGGTCACCGAAGGCTGTGCGCTGCTGGTGGAGCGGGCGAAGCCACGTAATCCCTTTGTGTATATCTTCTGTTCGGGCTTTTTCGCCGCTGCGCTGTCGGCCTTGATGTGCCTGCTGGTGGGCCTGGGCTTGTTGTGGTTCGACGGTCGTTTCGCGATGCCGGAGTGGATCGAGGATTTCGTCGGGTACCTGTGGCTGATCATCTTTCCCGAGGCCTTTATCAACGGCATGGTGATCAGTGCCCTGGTGGTGTTTTGCCCGGAGTGGCTGGAGACATTCAACCGCACTCGCTACCTCTCGGCGCCCTGGAAGGATGACGATCCGCGGCCTTGATCCAGGTCAAACCCCGCATACGCGAGTGGTCGCATGCTCTGCAAAATTTCCAGGAGCACGGAATCATGGGTGTGTACGAGTGGGCACGGCAGGAGTTACGCAGAAGCCAGGACGCGGCGCAGGAAATCGGCTTTGACCCGGGCTTGACCCTGCGCGCCATGCTCAGTGCAGTGGTACAGCAGAGCAAAGGCGTGCGCAGTTTTGAAGACCTGGCCGACGAGCTGCAATATCTCGCAGAGAATCTCGACGACCAGCAGGACTATGGCTTTATGCGGCCTTAGTGTTTGGGCTGAAAATCTTCTGAGAACAGTTCGTCCTCGGCGTCCGGGCTGACCGGGATCTTGTGTTCTTCCGACGCCCAGGCGCCCAGGTCGATCAGTTTGCAACGGTCCGAGCAGAACGGACGGTTGGGGTTTTCCGCTTTCCATTCCACGGGTGCGCCGCAGGTTGGGCATTCGACGGTCAAGGGTTGGCTCATGATCGGCCTCCACGCAAAGTAAGGTAAAAGTGGTGCAGTCGCTCGACCTCGGCATGCAGCCGGGCCAGGTCCTGGTCATTGACCAGCACGTCATCGGCATGGAGCAGGCGGTCTTCACGGGTGGCCTGGGCCTTGAGAATCGCCTGCACCTGCGCTTCGCTGATGCCATCGCGCTGCAGGGTACGCTGAATCTGCAACGATTGTGGCACGTCGATCACCAGCACCCGCTGGGTCATGGTGTACTGGCCGGACTCGATCAGCAACGGTGACACCAGAATCGCGTAAGGCGATTTGGCGCGTGCCAGATGGCTGCGAATCTCCTCGGCGATCAGCGGGTGCAGCAATGCTTCCAGCCAGAGGCGTTCTTCGGGCACTTCGAAGATCAGCTTGCGCAATGCTCCACGGTCCAACTGCCCATCAGGCTGCAGCACGCTTGCACCGAAATGCCCGGCAATTTGCGCCAGGGCCGGACGCCCTGGCTCGACGACCCAGCGCGCGGCATGGTCGGCGTCAATCAGGTCCACGCCGAGCCGTACGAAGTGTTCGGCTGCCGCGCTTTTGCCACTGCCGATGCCGCCAGTGAGGCCAAGAATCCAGGGGGTTGCAACAGAAGTGGTCATCTGAAACCGACAGACTGCAAATAGAAGTCGGTTATTTGACCACCCCAGAGCAATGCAATCCAGCCAGCAATTGCCAGATACGGACCAAAAGGCATTGGAACCGACACTTGGGCTTTGCGCAGACGCAATAGAATCAGGCCGCCCATCACGCCCACCAGGGACGACAGCAGCAGCGTCATCGGCAGGATCTGCCAGCCGCCCCAGGCGCCGAGCATGGCCAGAAGCTTGAAATCCCCGTAACCCATTCCGTCCTTGCCGGTGATCAGCTTGAACAGCCAGAACACCGACCACAGGCTCATGTACCCGGCCACGGTGCCCCACAGCGCATCGGGCAATGACACAAAAACGCCAAAGCTGTTGAGGATCAGGCCCAGCCACAGCAATGGCAGCACCAGCACATCCGGCAGCAGTTGGTGGTCCACGTCGATCAGGCTCATCGCCAGCAAGCCCCAACTCAACCCCATCACCGCGCCGGCGGCCCAGCCGAAACCGAAATGCCAGGCGACAACCGCCGAGATCAACCCGCACGCCAACTCGGTGAGCGGATAACGCGCGCTGATAGGTTGATGGCAACTTGAGCAACGCCCCTTGAGCAATACGTAGCTGAGCAGCGGAATATTCTCCCAGGGGCGAATCGGATGATTGCAGTGTGGGCAACAGGAATTGGGGCGCATCAGGTTATAGGGCGCCGCGATGGGCTCGGCGGGAAGGCCAAGGACTTCATGGGCCTGGGCTCGCCATTCACGCTCCAGCATCTTCGGCAGGCGCCAAACCAGCACGTTGATAAAGCTGCCGACAATCAAGCCCAGCAGCAACGCGCCTGATACAAAAAACCATGGCTGATAAACAAGGATCTCAGTCAGTGGCGTGCTCAAAAGGCGGTACCGAGTTGAAAGATCGGCAGGTACATGGCGAGTACCAATGCCCCGACGATGCCCCCGAGTACCACCATGATCAGCGGCTCCATCAGGCTCGTGAGGTTGTCCACCAGGTTATCGACGTCGGCCTCGTAGTGGCTGGCGACTTTTTCCAGCATGGTGTCGAGGGTGCCCGACTCCTCGCCGATCGCGGTCATCTGGATCGCCATGCCTGGAAACAGGCCGCTTACGGCCATGGATTCATTTAATTGCGTTCCGGTTGATACGTCGTGCCGCATACGATTGATTGCCTGTTTGAACAGTCCATTACCCGTAGCGCCGGCCACGGAGTCCAATGCTTGCACCAGGGGTACGCCGGCTGCAAAGGTGGTCGAGAGCGTGCGGGCGTAGCGGGCGAGCGCCGATTTTTTCAGCAGTGTGCCTGCCACCGGTGCTTTCAACAAATTGGCATCGAGCCAATGGGAAGCCTGTGGATGAGCGATAGGCTTTGCGCAGTCCGGCGAAACCGCTCCCCGCGGCCAAAATCAGCGCCCACCAGTTTTGCTGCATGAACTCCGACAGGCTGATGACCGCCAAGGTAAAGCCCGGCAGTTGCGCGTCGACGCCGGCAAACAGGCCCTGGAACTGGGGCACAACGTGAATCAGCAAGATCGCACTGACAAGGGTGGCGACTGCCAGCACCGTCATGGGATAGGTCATCGCCTTTTTGATTCTGGCTTTCAACTGCTCGCTTTTTTCCAAGTGGGTGGCGACCCGTTCCAACAGCGCTTCGAGCGCGCCCGCCTGCTCCCCCGCCGCAATCAGGTTGCAGTACAGTTCGTCGAAGTATCGGGGCTGTTTCTGCAACGCGACAGACAGGCTGCTGCCAGCGGCAAGCTCCTGCTTCAAGCTTTGTACCAGCGTGCGCATGTGCCGGTTTTCGAAGCCTTCGGCGATGATATCCAGTGCTTGCAGAAGCGCGATGCCGGCTTTTAAGAGCGTCGCCAGCTGGCGGGTGAAGAGGGCAATCTCCACGGGTTTGACCGACGGGGCAAGACTTGGCCAGCCCGCGGATTTTTTGCGTACGCGGCCAGGGTTGATGCCTTGTTGACGCAACAGTGCTTTGACCAGTGCAGGGTTGTGACTGCTGGTTTCTCCCGAGACCTTGCGCCCGTTGCGGTTGACGCCTTCCCAGGCATAGATCGCTGAAACATCATTCATTTCGCAGTTCCGCACACAGACAGTGGAAGATTTATAGCTTAGTCAGGTGACGGACTCGGGCCGGGGAGTCTCGAGCGAAAAAATGTCAATTTGTGCGTCTTGTTCAGCATCGGCTGCGCAGGGGTGAGTACACTGGCGCGGTTGCCGAGACGGGGTGCAGGACGCGCCTCGCGATAGGTTTTATTCTGGAGAGTGAATGTGATGCGTCATAAAGGTTTTACCTTGATCGAATTGTTGATCGTCGTGGCAATCATCGGCATTTTGGCCACCATCGGCCTGCCCATGTATACCAAGCACCAGGCCAAGGCCAAGTTCACCGCTGGGCTGGCCGAGGTCTCCTCATTGAAGGCCGGCTTTGAAGACACGCTGAACCAGGGTACGCCACCCACCCTGGAGTTGCTCGGCGGGACCAGCCCAACGGCCAACTGCAAGATTGACGTGACCGGCGACATCGCCACCGGTGCTGGCACGATTGCCTGTGAAATCCTCGACGCCCCCGCGCCGGTCCTGGGCAAAATCATCACCTTGACCCGTAGTGCCACGTCCGGCTGGAAGTGCACCACCACGGCAGAAGACCAATACGCTGCCAAAGGTTGTACCGCCGGCGGCGCCTGATCCTGAGACCGTCTACTGTTTACGCAACAATCGAGAGCGTGTGCGCAACTCGTTCCGCACACGCCACAAGGAAGTAGAGGTTGCCGATGACGTTGTCCGTTCAGCAGCGGGGGAATACTTTCCTCGTCGTGGTTGTGTGCCTGCTGACGCTGGCTATCTGCGCGCCGTTCAGTGGCCACGATTGGCAACGTGTGGTGCAGATAGCGGTGGCGCTGTGTGCGGTGGTGTATGGGCTGTGCTTGTCGCAGGCAGAGCGATGCGTCGATAGGCCAACAGTGCTCGGGGTGTTGCTGATTGGGTTGGCGGGCCTGGTTTCGGCGCTGTTGGCCCATCAACCGCTCTGGGCGTTGACCGAACTGGCGCTGCTCATCAGTTGTGGCGCCATTGCCGTGGCTTTCAGCCGGGCCAGGCGCAACGGGGATGAGTCCCTGGACCGTGTCTTGATCCTGTTCGTATTGCTCTTGTGCATGATTAAAAGCATTCAATATCTGCACGCAGGTGTCCTCGCGTTTACCAGTGGCGAATCGGTCGTAGACCCCGATTTGCTGTTGTCCGGATTTTCCAACAAGCGCTTCTACGGTCAGTTCCAGACCTTCACCCTGCCACTGCTGGCACTTCCCTTACTGGTTTCAAACGTCGCTCGTCCAGCACGGGCCGCGGTGTTTGCGCTGCTCTGCGTGTGGTGGCTGATCGCGATCAGTGGTGGTACCCGCGGCACGTGGCTGGGTATGGGCGTTGCGGGCTCCGTCTTGATGTTTTTGGGGCTGCAGGGTCGCCGCTGGGTGGTCTTGCAGTTGGCCGCACTGGCCTGCGGATTGTTGCTGTACTGGCTGGTGTTCAGCGTGCTGGCAAGGTACCTGGGGATTGAAATTTCCAACGCTGCCGCAGACCGCCTGACGACCAGTTTGTCCGGGCGTGGACCTATCTGGTGGCAGGCCTGGCACATGATTGTTGAGCGTCCTTGGCTGGGTTTCGGGCCGATGCATTTTGCCGACATCGCCAACGACATTGCTGCTCACCCTCATCAGGCGATTCTGCAATGGGCCAGCGAATGGGGTGTGCCGTCAACGCTAGGTGTGATTGCGTTGGTTACGTGGGCAGGGTGGGCAACCATCGGTGTGTTACGCGATCGGGTGTTGTCGTTGGCACCCGTGGACCTGCTGCGCTTGTGCCTGCTTGCCTCGCTGGTCGGTGCGCTGACCCAAGCCATGGTGGATGGCGTGATCGTGATGCCTGTTTCGCAACTCTGGCTGTCGCTGGTGGCCGGGTGGCTGATGGCACTGCATGTGTGGCGAACTCCAGCGGTCACGCCGTCGCCGATCCTGGCCAAAATGTGGACGGCGGCGAGTGTCGTGTCCGTTGGCATGTTGGTGTTCATTGCAATCCGTGACGTGCCCCACCTCACAGAGCGTATCCAGCACTATATGGGCTTGGGCCAAGATCACCTGCAGCCGCGCTTTTGGGCGCAGGGTGTGATTGCCCTCCCAAAGCAGTGAGTTGCCGGACGCCCAAGGCAGTGCTAGCTTTAGCCCACCGCCCGTGTAGCTCAGCCGGTAGAGCAGCGCACTCGTAACGCGAAGGTCGCAGGTTCGATTCCTGTCTCGGGCACAAAGGCAACACAGTTTTCAGATGATCCCAGAATGGTTCTGAAGGCCAGACGAACCGGTATTCATGCCTGTTCTTTTGTATCTGCGAAACCTTGATGACCCAGATGCATCCCCATTCCTCGATCTAAGAGAACGACATGACCATACAAGAAATGACCCAGGAAGCGCGGCACGAAGCAGCCCTCAAAAAGTACGTTGCGGAGTCGCCGGAACTGCTGGATGAGATCAAGGACCTGAGCGCCGATGATCAAAGGGACCAGATCCAATGGTCATTTGAAGATGAGGCCGAGGCCCAGGGCCTGCAGCCGTGGGAACTGACCCTGAAGTACACCACCACCCCGGAAGAGTTCGAGGCGGCACGCCTGGCTTTGCACAAGGAGGCCGCCGAGGTGCTGGGTGTGGACTGGAACGAGTATTGCGGGATGAACAACCTCGCGATCTGATACGAGCTTAATGTGGCGAGGGAGCAAGCTCCCTCGCCACAAAAGCTTGCGCTTAGATTTAAGGGCGTTTCAGAGGCTAAGCCGCATCGACAAATCCACCGCCTTCACATCCTTGGTCATTGCCCCGATGGAGATGTAGTCCACGCCGGTTTCAGCGATGGGCAGCAGGGTGCTTTCGTTGATCCCGCCACTGGCTTCCAGCTTGGCTTTGCCGCCGTTCAGGCGCACCGCTTCGCGCATGTCATCCAGGCTCAGCTCATCCAGCATGATGATGTCGGCGCCCGCCGCCAGTGCTTCGCGCAGTTCCTCCAGGCTTTCCACTTCGATTTCCACCGGCTTGCCCGGGGCGATCTTGTGGGCGGCGCTGATGGCCTGGGCAATGCCACCGCAGGCCGCGATATGGTTTTCCTTGATCAGGAACGCGTCATACAGACCGATGCGGTGGTTGTGGCAACCGCCGCAGGTCACCGCGTACTTCTGCGCCAGGCGCAGGCCGGGCAGGGTCTTGCGAGTATCCAGCAGCTTGACCTGGGTGGACGCGACAAAATCCGCCAAATATTGGGCCCGAGTGGCAACGCCTGAAAGCAGTTGCAGAAAATTCAGCGCGCAACGCTCGCCACTCAGCAGCGAACGGGCCGGGCCTTCGAGGTGAAACAGCACCTGGTTCGGGCTGACGCGCTCACCGTCGCGCACCTGCCAATGCACGGCGACGCGTGGGTCCAGCTGGCGAAACACCGCTTCCACCCAGGCCGTGCCGCTGATGACCGCGGCATCGCGAGTGATGATCGTGGCCTTCGCCAGGCGTTCGGCCGGGATCAGTTGTGCGGTGATATCCCCACTGCCGATATCTTCCAGCAGTGCGCGACGCACGTTGGCTTCGATTTCGGCGGTCAGGTCGGCTAGACGAAGATTGGGCATGACAGGCTCCACAAACAAAGTGCCTGGATTATAGGGGCAGGGCGGGCCTGAACCCAAGGCGGCAGGTGCTACCGGCACTGCTTGAGGTGCTCATTTACCCGGTGATTACAGAGTTTGCTGGCGCAACAACCCTCATTTGCAAGATAATCTCGCGCCTTGCAATTGGCGTCATAGCTTTGACGTTACAGTGATAGCCCGATTTTCGCAGTGTTCCGGGGTACTTTGCGCCCCGTTGCCGCACCGATCTTTCACACACTTGAATACCGCCGTTTCAGGAGGCCAGGATGCATAAAGACGGGAAGGTGGTGCCGATCAGTAAGGCACGGGCGACGCCGTCGCCGCTCGCCCGCCTGCCGGTGGTATTGCTCCAGGTCCGTGACAAGGCGGCGCAGCAACTCAGGCAGGGCTTGCAGGAGCTGTTTGATAACGCCGACGACACCCTGTTCGAAATGGCCGACAAGTCCCGCAGCAATGTCGACCACGGCATTTTCTTTGAGGCCATGCGCGACTTGCGCCTCAAGCGCAAGAATTTCGAGCGCGGCTTCATGGAGCAGCTTTACGAGGCGTTTGCCAATCTTGGCAACGTGGAGCGCGGTGAGCTGCAACTGATTCCGGTGGTGTCCTACGCGGCGGTGCCCGGCGTCTCCGGCGACGAGCTGGAAAAAGCCGTTGCCCTCGAGGCCATGCTGGGCAAGGTGCTGCGCCGCGATGGCCTGGCCCTTGGGCAGTTGACGGCGCGTTTGAACGCATTGCTCGACAGGCACATGGATGATCGGGACAACCCCCTGGGCCCGGCAATGCTCTGCGCGTTCTTTCTGCAAGCGGGCCGCAGCCTTGGCGTGGAAATTCGGGTCAAGCTGATCATCCTCAAACTGTTTGAAAAATACGTCCTCAGTGACGCTGATCTGTTGTACGGCGAAGCCAATCAGTTGTTGATCGCCACCGGCGTATTGCCTGAGCTCAAGGCGGTACCGTCGCGGCGTGCTGTCGCTCCCGCCGATTTGCCTGAAGACACACCGCCGATGACCGGCCGTCCAGCAGACGACAGCGAGCAGGAAGTATTCGCGGCGCTGCAAGAGTTGCTGTCCGCCGTGCGCGGCAGTGTGGCGCCCACCCTTGAGGCCAGCGCCGAGACCCAGCCAATCTCCACCCGTGACCTGCTGCGCCTGCTGTCCCATTTGCAGCAATACGTACCTGAGCCCGAGGTGGAGGATGATTTCGACCTGCGCAACCAGCTTGAACAATTGCTGACCCGGGTCAGCGTAAAGAGCGGCAAGTCGCGGGTGGTTGAGGACGCCGACGAGGACGTGATCAACCTGATCGCCATGCTCTTCGAGTTCATTCTCGATGACAGTACGGTGCCCGAGTCCCTCAAGGCCCTGATCGCCCGCCTGCAGATTCCGATGTTGAAAGTGGCGGTGCTCGACAAGAGTTTTTTCAGTCACGCCAACCACCCGGCGCGACGCCTGCTCAATGAAATCGCTGCGGCAGCCATGGGCTGGAGCCGGCGCGACGGCTATCAGCGCGACAGCTTGTACGTGCACATCGAGCAGGTGGTGCAGCGCTTGCTGAACGATTTTGTCGATGACCCGGCGATTTTTTCCCAGCTGCTGGCAGAGTTCACCGCGTTTACCCATGACGAGCGGCGCCGCAGCGAGTTACTGGAGCAACGCACCCGTGACGCGGAAGAAGGGCGTGTCCGTACCGAAATCGCCCGTCAGCGGGTGGCCGAAGCCCTCAATCTGAGGCTGTTGGGCAAAGTCTTGCCCGAGTTTGTGGTGCAGTTCCTGCAGCAGGCCTGGAGCCAGGTGCTGTTGCTGGCCTGCCTGAAGCACGGCGAACACTCGCCGCAATGGGCGGCCGGGTTGCGCACCATGGATGAGTTGATCTGGAGTGTCGGCCTGAGTGAAGACACCGAAGCGGGGCGGCACTTGCTGGAGCAGCTGCCTGAATTGCTCAAGGCCTTGCGCGACGGCTTGAGCGGCGCCGCGTTTGATCCCTTCATTACCCGGGAATTTTTCACCCAGTTGCAGACGCTGCATGTCCTGTCTTTCCGGGGCAATACCGATGGACAGTCTTCGCTGGCGCAGGTTGAAGTGCGCGAGGCATTCGTCCTCAGCCCTGCTGCATCGGCCCTTGCGGTGAGCCTGCCGGAAGATGACCCCGACCTGCTCAAGGTTCGCCAACTGCGAATCGGTTGCTGGGTCGAATTCCAGGAAGACCCTGAAAACACCCTGCGCTGCAAGCTGACGGCGATTATTGCGCCGGCCAATACCTGTATTTTTGTCAACCGCACCGGCCTCAAGGTATTGGAAAAAAGCCCGATTGAACTGGCATTGGAGTTCAAGCGCGGCGCGGTGCGAACCCTGGACGATGCGCTGCTGTTTGACCGTGCCCTGGCCTCGGTGATTGGCAACCTGCGCCAACTTCATCGCGCCAAGTGATCGCAACCGGACAGCGGAACGCGGCATACTGAGGCACCCCAGCCTCGCTCAAGGAACCTGTATGCAGTTGGACCCCGCCAGCGGTTGGTGCCAGGGCATTCGTCATTGCCCTTCACCCAACTTCAACGAGCGCCCCGGTGGCGAGATTTCCCTGTTGGTGGTGCACAACATCAGCCTGCCACCGGCGCAATTCGCCACCGGCAAGGTGCATGAGTTTTTCCAGAATCGTCTGGATGTCACGGAACATCCCTACTTTGAAGGTATTGCCGACCTACGGGTTTCTGCGCATTTTCTGATTGAGCGTGATGGCGCGGTGACGCAATTTGTTTCGTGCCTGGACCGTGCCTGGCACGCCGGCGTATCGAGCTTCGAGGGCCGTGAAACGTGTAACGACTTTTCCCTGGGAATTGAACTGGAGGGTACCGATGACCTGCCTTTCACCGATGCTCAGTATCGATCCCTGATTGCCCTGACGCGCCAGTTGCTGGCGGTGTACACGGGCATTACCCGCCAGCGCATTTGTGGCCATAGCGATATCGCCCCGGGACGCAAAACCGATCCCGGACCCGAATTTGATTGGGCGCGCTTTCGCAGCGCCTTGCAGGATGGAGGACACGCACAATGAGTTTTCTGGTGTTGGTGTTGGCGGTATGGATCGAGAAATTCTCGGCCCTGCGCCAGCGTATACAACGTGATGGCGGTTGGCTGCGGGAGCTGGCGAAGCTGGAATCAAGCGCCAGCCTGGGCAAACGGCCGTGGCTGATTCTCGCGCTGCTGGTGCTGCTGCCGGTGGCATTGCTGGCGCTGTTGCTGTTGGTGCTGGAGCCAGTGGCTTATGGCCTGTTGGCGCTGCCGGTGCATTTGCTGGTGGTGATCTATAGCCTTGGCCGTGGCGATCTACTGGCCGGGTTGGGCCCGTTCCGTGATGCCTGGCGCCGGAGTGACCTGCAAGCGGCCGAACATGTGGCCGAGCGCGACTTGAGCATCAGCGCCGACAGTGGCGAGCAACTGCTGGAACGAGTCCAGGGCCATCTGTTATGGCAGGCCTATCAAAGTTTCTTCGCGGTGATTTTCTGGTACTTCCTCCTCGGGCCGGTGGCTGCCTTGGCCTACCGGTTGCTGGCGCTGGCGACCGAGCGCAGCCAGAACCCGCTGGTGGCCGAGCGCGCCGGGCAATTGCGCCATGCCTTCGACTGGTTGCCGGTACGCCTGTTGGCGGCGAGTTTTGCCCTGGTAGGCAACTTTGTGGCGGTCGGCCGGGTGATGCTGCATGAGTTGCTGAGCTGGGACATCAGCGCGGCGCAACTGGTAGAAAAGGTGGGCCTGGTGGCCGCTGAAATCCCGCCTCCGGTGGCGGGGCCTGAGGGTATCAACAGCCTCGACCGTATCTGGGAATTGCTGTTGCGCGCCGCCGTGCTGTGGTACGCCGGTTTTGCCATCTGGACCGTGTTGCCCTGATCCACCCCCCTCTGTAGGAGCGAGCTGGCTCGCGAAAAACGCAAGGACACCGCGTGCATCCAGATAGCGCGCATTATCGTCGACGTTCTTCACAAGCCAGCTCGCTCCTACCTCGTTAACCTTAAGTTACAAACCTCCTTTTCGAATTGAGCTATACAGACAGAGCGCCAAATAGTGGCTATCTGCCGCCGCCCTGCGCCCTCAATAAAAATAAAAGAAAAAGGGAGTTCACCTGTGAAGAGCTTGCTCTATCCCGCCGTCGCGTTCATGAACCGCCTGACCTTCGGCATGAAGTTCAGCCTTATCAGCGTGCTGTTCCTGTTGCCGATGCTGGCCACCAACTATTACCTGGTGCGCGACTCCTGGCGTGAATTCCAGGGCACCCGCATCGAGCTGCAAAGCCTCGACCTGCTGGGCAGCAGCCTGGCCCTGCGCCGCGACCTGGAAACCCTGAACAACCAGGTTCAGATCAACGCAACCCTCGGCCAATCAGGCAAAGCCGGCGACATTGAAAGCAAGATCGTCGCCCTGGAAGAAAAACTGCTGCAGCGCCTGCAAGGCTTCCACGCCCTGTCTGCCGACCCCGAGCAAGCCGCCGCCTTCGACGCCAAACGCGATGAAATGATCGCCGCCTTCAAGGCCCAGCAACAGGAAACCTCGCTGCTGAGCAAGAGCGCGCTGATCGGCAAACTCCTCAACAAGGCGCAGATGCTCAGCCAGATCATCGCCAGCCAGTCAGGCTTGAGCCGCGACCCTCAGGGCGACCTGCGCCAACTCAGCGAACTGATCACCAGCGTCACCCCGCAAGTCACCCAAACCCTGGGCGAAGGCCGGGCAATGGGCGCTTATTCGTTGGGTCAGGGCTTTCTCAACTCTTCCTCCAGCACCCGTTTTGATGAATTGTTGCAGCAACTGGAAAAACTCCAGGCCGAATACGGCCTGAAACTGCAAGACGCCCTCGGCGCCAGCAAACCTGCCCACGCCGCGTTGGCGAGCCTGGCGGAGGCGAGCCAGGCCAGCCTCAAGCAAGGCAGTGAGTTGTTCGAAGAGCAGGTCGTCGTGGCCGAAACCCTCGACGCTCCATGGCAAGGCTTCTACGACGAAGTCAGCACGTTGATGGCCAAGACCTATCAACTCGACGAAGCCACCTTGACCTTTCTCGAGCAGCAACTGGAGCAACGCCTGTCAGAAAACCGCACGCACATGATCGGATTGGTGGCGGCCCTGGCCTCGGTGTTTTTGCTGATCTTCTATCTGTACGCCGGGTTCTACGCCTCGACCCGCACCACGTTGCGCCGACTCGGAGCGATGATGGACAAGGTGGCGGCGGGTGACATGACCGTCACCTTTATCGCCCAAAGCCGCGACGAACTGGGGGATCTGGGTCAGGTGTTCAACGCCACCGTGGCAAAAATCCACGACCTGATCGAGCGGGTAGGGCACACCGTCAACCAGGTCGAACACCAGGCCGGGCAAGTGGAGTCGGTCTCGGCCAGCAGCAACCAGGCCGTCTCCGGCCAGCGCAGCCAGATCGAGCAAGTGGCGACCGCCATGAACCAGATGTCATCCACCGCCCAGGAAGTCGCCCGCAGTGCGGCGGCGGCGGTCAGCAGCGCCCACAGCGTCAACGAAGAAACCGTCAGCGGTCGCGGGCTGGTGCAGTCCCAGCAAGGCAGTATCGCGGCGCTGGCCTCGGAGATCGATCAATCGGTGCGGGTGATTAATCAGTTGGCCGTCGACAGTCAATCCATCAGCCGCGTGCTGGAAGTGATCAAGAGCATCGCCGAACAGACCAATCTGCTGGCGCTGAATGCCGCCATCGAGGCCGCGCGTGCCAGTGAACAAGGGCGCGGTTTCGCCGTGGTGGCCGATGAGGTGCGCACCCTGGCCCGGCGTACCCAGCAGTCCACCGAGGAAATCGAGCAGATGATTGCCAAGCTCCACAGCGGCGTCGGCGCAGCTGTGAAGGCCATGGGCAGCAGCCACGAGATGGCCAATGGCACGGTGGGGCAGTCGGAAAAGGTCCAGCAGGCGCTGGAGAATATCCTCGGTGCCGTGGGAATGATCGTCGACCAGAACCAGCAGATTGCCGCTGCCGTCGAACAACAGACGGCCGTGGCACACGACATCGATCAGAACATCGTCGAGATCAACCGTGCGGGTGAGCATGCGGCGCAGGGCGCGCACCAGACCGAAGCCGCCAGCCGGCAGTTGTCCTTGCAAGTGATCGAACTTAAGCAACTGATCGGTAACTTTCGGGTGTGAGGCACCGGGGGCGGAACCCTACCAGTTGAACAGCTCGCAGGCATTGCGGCTGCTCGCCTCAGCCAACGCTGAAGGGCTGAGGCCCATGCGCTGCGCCAGGGCGACGCAGATGTCCGGCAGATGTTCGGGGCTGTTGCGCTGGCCCGGGTACATGACGGGCGCCATGTCCGGCGAATCGGTCTCCAGCACCACAGCTTCCAGCGGCAGGCGGGCGATCACTTTGTGCATGCGCAGGGCTTGCGGCCATGTCGCGGCGCCGCCCAGGCCCAGTTTGAATCCGAGTTTGATGTATTCGCGGGCTTCTTCCTGGCTGCCGGCAAACGCGTGAATGATGCCTCCCCGTGGCAGGCGAATACGCTTGAGGGTAGCGATCACAGCCGCGTGGCTGCGGCGCACATGCAGCAGCGCCGGTAGCTGGAAATCCACCGCCAGCTTCAGTTGGGCTTCAAACAGGCTTTGCTGGCGTTCGCGGTCCAGCTGTTCGAGGAAGTAATCCAGGCCGATTTCGCCCACCGCGCACAGTTGACGGTGGCCATTCAGGCGGGTCAGCCAGTCGCCCAGTTCGGTCAGGTCGGCGGGGCGATGGTCGTCGAGATACACCGGGTGCAGACCGAAGGCGGCGAATAAATCCGCGTCGGTTTGCACCAGGTCCCACAGCCGTTGCCAATTCTGCTGATAGACCCCCAGCACCACTATCCGGCGCACGCCCAAACCGCGGCAGCGGCTCAGAACTTCAGCGCGATCAGCGTCGAAGTCCGGGAAGTCCAGGTGGGTGTGGCTGTCGATCAGCTCCACACCGCTTACTCCGAGTGAATCCGCTGCTTGAACGTGCGGCCGATGGCGTGCACCCCTGGCGCGTAGTGCTGTTCTTCAACGGCCGCCAGCGCCAGGCGCAGCGCGGTGTCGGCGATCAATTGATGCTGCTGGGCCATGGCATTCACCGGCAACGGCAGGAAATCCAGCAGTTGGGTGTCGCCAAATGTCCCCAGGCGCAGCGGGCGGGATTTGAGCGGGAAGTCATGCAGCGCATCAAACACCCCTTGCAGCAGGACGTAGGACGTCGTCACCAGCGCGTCAGGCAAATGCCCCAGGCTTTGCAGCAATTGCTCCATCAACTGTCGGCCACAGTCACGGCTGAAGGACTCGCCTTGTTCGATCAGCACTTCACCCTTGAAGTCTTTCAGCGCTTCCTTGAAGCCGGCGGCACGTTCCTGGCTGATGCTCAGCTCTGGCCGCGCGCCGATCAACACGATCTGCTTGGGCAGCGGTTGCAGCAGGCTGCTGGTCAATTGCTGGCAGGCCTGGCGATCATCACTGACCACCGAGCAGAACTGCGTAGACTCCATCACCCGGTCAATGGCGATCACCGGCAAACCCTTGGCTTGCAGCTCGCGGTAGCTGTCGTCATTGGGCGGCAGGCAGCTGGCGACAAACAACGCATCGCAACGGCGGGCGCGGAACAATTGCAGCAATTGCCGTTCACTGTTGGCGTCGTCATCGGAACTGGCGATCAGCAGCTGATAACCCCGCGCCCGGGCGCCTTGCTCCAGCAGCTTGGCGATACGTGCGTAACTGGGGTTTTCCAGGTCTGGCAGGATAAAACCCAGGGTACGGGTATGCCGGCTGCGCAGCCCGGCGGCCTGGGGGTTGGGCGTAAAGCCATGTTCTTCAACCACGGCGCGCACCCGTTCGACGGTTGCGCTGCTGATCCGTTGCTGTTCGGCCTTGCCATTGATGACGTAGCTGGCGGTGGTCACAGACACACCGGCAATGCGCGCAATATCACTGAGTTTCAAACCGGGATTTCCTTGTTTTTTAGAGCTTGCCCCGACACTTTGTCCAATCGTAACCGATTACTGCAGACGACCATTGTCGCAACTCAACAGCCGAGTGGCGCTTCAATCATGGGAAATTAACGCGTAATCTGCCATAAATTCTAGATTAAACGTTTCAGCAAGCGTATTTTTACGATTATCGCGACGAACGTGGTCCTGCCAACTGACCACTCAGTCAATTTTTTCGAACGCCTTTGCACTGATTTATTCAAAATAATACCTAGTGCGCACGCCGCACTAACTAGGAGAACGGCATGCTTGAGCTCACCCACGAGCAGATATCCATGGGCCAGACGGCTGTGGATAAGTCTGCTGCCTTGCAACTGCTCGCTGAAAAACTGGTGGCCGATGGCCTGGTCGCCGAGGGTTACCTCAGTGGCTTGCAAGCGCGTGAAGCCCAAGGCTCGACCTTTCTCGGCCAAGGCATCGCCATTCCCCACGGCACCCCCGAAACCCGCGACCAGGTGTTCGCCACCGGCGTGCGCCTGCTGCAATTTCCCGACGGCGTGGATTGGGGGGATGGCCAGATCGTTTACCTGGCGATCGGCATTGCCGCCAAATCCGACGAACACCTGCGCCTCCTGCAACTGCTGACCCGCGCCCTCGGCGAGACCGACCTGGGCCAGGCCCTGCGCCGCGCCAGCTCCGCCGAAGCTTTGCTGAAACTGCTGCAAGGCGCACCGCAGGAGCTGGCGCTGGACGCACAGATGATTGGTCTGGGCGTGTCGGCGGACGATTTCGAAGAACTGGTGTGGCGCGGCGCACGCCTGCTGCGCCAGGCCGATTGCGTGAGCAACGGCTTTGCCGCCGTCCTGCAACAAGTCGATGCGTTGCCCCTGGGCGATGGCCTGTGGTGGCTGCACAGCGAGCAGACGGTGAAGCGCCCGGGCCTGGCCTTTGTCACCCCGGACAAACCGATGCGTTACCTGGGCCAGCCATTGAGCGGCCTGTTCTGCCTGGCCAGCCTTGGCGAGGCTCACCAGACCTTGCTCGAACGCCTGTGTGCTTTGCTGATCGAAGGTCGCGGCCAGGAACTCGGCCGCGCCACCAGCAGCCGCGCCGTACTGGAAGTGCTCGGCGGTGAACTGCCGGCCGACTGGCCAAGCGTGCGCATCGCCCTGGCCAACGCCCACGGCCTGCATGCGCGCCCCGCGAAGATCCTCGCGCAATTGGCGAAAAGTTTTGACGGTGAAATCCGTGTGCGCATCGTGGAGGGTGATGTCAGCGCGGTGTCGGTAAAAAGCCTGAGCAAGTTGCTGAGCCTTGGCGCGCGGCGTGGCCAGGTGCTGGAGTTTGTCGCTGAGCCAACCATTGCCGGTGACGCCTTGCCCGCCTTGCTGGCGGCAGTGGAAGAAGGTCTCGGTGAAGAAGTCGAGCCGCTGCCAGCGGTAAGCGCCCAGCAGGTCGTCGTCGACATCGAGCCGGTGCTCAGCGCCCCGGTATCCGGCAGCCTGATCCAGGCCATCGCCGCCGCCCCCGGCATTGCGATTGGCCCGGCGCATATCCAGGTGCTGCAACCTTTCGAATACCCGCTGCGCGGTGAGTCGCCGGTGATCGAGCGCCAACGCCTGCACACGGCATTGACCGACGTGCGCCGGGATATCCAGGGCCTGATCGAGCGCAGCAAATCCAAGGCCATCCGCGAGATCTTCATCACCCACCAGGAGATGCTCGACGACCCGGAACTGACCGACGAAGTCGAGACGCGTCTCAAGCAGGGCGAAAGCGCCGAAGCCGCCTGGATGAGCGTGATCGAAGCCGCCGCCAAACAGCAGGAATCGCTGCAGGACGCCTTGCTCGCCGAGCGCGCCGCTGACCTGCGTGACATTGGCCGCCGCGTGCTGGCGCAACTGTGCGGTGTCGAAACCGCCCAGGAGCCGGACGAGCCCTACATTCTGGTGATGGACGAAGTCGGCCCCTCGGACGTGGCGCGCCTGGACCCGGTTCGCGTCGCCGGCATCCTCACCGCCCGTGGCGGCGCCACTGCCCACAGCGCCATCGTCGCCCGTGCCCTGGGCATTCCCGCGCTGGTGGGGGCAGGCCCGGCGGTGTTGCTGCTGGCCTCGGGCACGCCGTTGCTGTTGGATGGCCAACGCGGTCGCCTGCATGTCGACGCCGACGCCGCCACCTTGCAGCGCGCCACTGTCGAGCGTGATACCCGCGAACAACGCCTGCAAGCCGCCGCCGCGCAACGCCATGAACCGGCGCTGACCCGCGACGGCCATGCCGTCGAAGTGTTTGCCAATATCGGCGAAAGCGCCGGGGTTGCCAGCGCGGTGGAGCAGGGTGCCGAAGGCATCGGCCTGTTACGCACCGAACTGATTTTCATGGCCCACAAACAAGCGCCCGACGAAGCCACCCAGGAAGCGGAATACCGCCGCGTGCTCGACGGCCTCGGCGGTCGGCCACTGGTGGTGCGCACCCTGGATGTGGGCGGTGACAAACCGCTGCCTTACTGGCCGATCGCCAAGGAAGAAAACCCCTTCCTCGGCGTGCGCGGCATCCGCCTGACCCTGCAACGCCCGCAGATCATGGAAGCGCAATTGCGCGCGCTGTTGCGTTCGGCGGACAACCGTCCACTGCGCATCATGTTCCCCATGGTCGGCAGCGTGGATGAGTGGCGCCAGGCCCGGGACATGACCGAGCGCCTGCGCCTGGAAATTCCGGTGGCCGACCTGCAACTGGGGATCATGATCGAAGTGCCGTCGGCCGCGTTGCTGGCGCCGGTACTGGCCAAGGAAGTGGACTTCTTCAGCGTCGGCACCAACGACCTGACCCAATACACCCTGGCCATCGACCGTGGCCACCCGACGCTGTCGGCCCAGGCGGATGGCCTGCATCCGGCGGTGTTGCAACTGATCGACATCACCGTGCGAGCCGCCCATGCCCATGGCAAATGGGTCGGCGTTTGCGGCGAGTTGGCAGCCGACCCGTTGGCGGTTCCGGTGCTGGTCGGCCTGGGGGTGGATGAGCTGAGTGTGTCTGCGCGCAGCATTCCAGAGGTCAAGGCACGGGTACGTGAATTCAGTCTGAGCGAGGCCCAGGGCCTGGCCCAAAAAGCTCTGGCGGTGGGTTCTCCCGCCGAAGTGCGTGCGCTTGTGGAGGCCGTGTAAATGGCAAGGATTTTAAGCCTGACGCTGAACCCGGCGTTGGACCTGACGGTGCGCCTGGCGCGCCTGGAACCGGGTGAGGTCAACCGCAGTGAAGCGATGATTACCCATGCTGCCGGCAAGGGCGTGAACGTCGCGCAGGTGCTGGCGGACCTTGGTCATCTGGTGAGCGTGGGCGGTTTTCTCGGTGCAGCGAACCCACAGGCGTTCGATGCGCTGATCGCTAGTCGTGGGTTTGGCGATGCGTTCATTCGCGTGCCAGGAGAAACCCGTAGCAATATCAAGATTGCCGAACAGGATGGCCGGGTCACCGACATCAATGCACCGGGGCCGTGGGTGAGTGAGCAGGCGCAAGCTCAACTGCTGAAACTACTGGCGGTAATCGGCCCTGAATTCGATGCGGTGGTGGTCGCCGGCAGCCTGCCACGCGGCATCACCCCTCAGTGGTTCCAGGGCCTGCTGCAGCAACTGAAAAACCTCGGTTTGAAAGTCGCCCTGGACACCAGCGGCGAAGCGCTCCGCGCCGGGTTGAAGGCCGGCCCATGGCTGGTCAAACCCAATACCGAAGAGCTGGCCGACGCCCTCGGTCATGCCACGGATGCTGTCAGCCAATTGCATCGGCAAGGTGTTGAGCATGTGGTGGTCTCCGACGGTGCCGCCGGTGTGAGCTGGTACAGCGCGGATACCACGCTGCACGCCACGCCACCCAAGGTAACGGTGGCCAGTACCGTAGGGGCCGGCGACTCGCTGTTGGCCGGGATGCTTCACGGTTTGCTCAATGGCGATACGCCGGAGCAGACCCTGCGCCGCGCCACCGCCATTGCCGCGATGGCGGTCACGCAAATCGGCTTTGGCATCACCGATGAGGCACAGCTTGAGACTTTGCAGAGCGGCGTCCACGTGCGCCCGCTGACAGAACAATAAGAGGGTTGGTCATGAAGTTAGCCATTGTTACTGCCTGCCCGAACGGCATGGTCACCAGTGTGCTGTGCGCCCGCTTGCTGGACGCTGCCGCGCAGCGCCAGGGCTGGAGTACCAGCGTCGAAGTGGTGGACGTGCAACACCCGGAACGCCAATTGTCGGCGGCCACCATTGAAGCCGCCGAGTGGGTGTTGCTGGTCAGCAGCACGCCGGTGGACATGCAGCGTTTTGTTGGCAAGCGCGTATTCCGCAGCACGCCGGCCCAGGCGTTGCAGGATGTGGACGCGGTGCTGCGTCGCGGGGTCGAAGAGGCTCAGGTGCAGGAGGCTGATGCGGCACCGGCGAAAAGCACGCCGCGTATCGTCGCGATTACGGCATGCCCGACCGGCGTCGCTCACACCTTCATGGCTGCCGAAGCGTTGCAGCAAACCGCCAAGCGCCTCGGCTATGACTTACAGGTGGAAACCCAGGGCTCGGTGGGCGCCCGCACGCCGCTGAGCGCCGAGGCTATTCGTGACGCCGATGTGGTGCTGTTGGCCGCCGATATCGAAGTCGCCACCGAGCGATTTGCCGGCAAGAAAATCTATCGCTGTGGCACCGGGATCGCGCTCAAGCAATCCGAGGCGACCCTCAACAAGGCGCTGGCCGAGGGCAAGCAGGAATCCGCCGCCAGCGGTGCGGCCGCCAAACCGGAGAAGACCGGCGTCTACAAACACTTGCTCACCGGCGTGTCGTTCATGCTGCCGATGGTGGTGGCGGGTGGTCTGCTGATCGCCCTGTCGTTTGTGTTCGGCATTCATGCCTTTGAAGAAAAAGGCACCCTGGCCGCCGCGCTGAAAACCGTCGGCGACCAGGCCTTCATGCTGATGGTGCCGCTGTTGGCGGGTTATATCGCCTACTCGATTGCCGACCGTCCGGGCCTGGCTCCCGGCATGATCGGCGGCCTGCTGGCCAGCACCTTGGGCGCGGGTTTTATTGGCGGGATTTTTGCCGGTTTCCTCGCCGGCTACTGCGTCAAATTCATCAGCCGTGCGATCCGTTTACCCCAGAGCCTGGAAGCCCTCAAGCCGATCCTGATCATCCCGTTGCTGGCGAGTCTGTTCACGGGTCTTGCGATGATTTACCTGGTAGGGCCACCGGTGGCGAAGATGCTCACCGGCCTCACGGATTTCCTCAGCACCATGGGTACCACCAATGCTGTGCTGCTGGGCATCTTGCTGGGCGGCATGATGTGCGTCGACCTCGGTGGCCCGATCAACAAGGCGGCCTACGCGTTTTCCGTCGGCCTGCTGGCAGCGCAAAGCGGTGCACCCATGGCCGCGACCATGGCTGCCGGCATGGTGCCGCCGATTGGCATGGGCATCGCCACCTTCCTGGCGCGGCGCAAGTTCGCCCAGACCGAACGCGAAGCCGGCAAGGCTGCGTTGATTCTCGGCATGTGCTTTATCTCTGAAGGCGCCATTCCGTTTGCTGCCAAGGACCCGCTGCGGGTGATTCCGGCGAGCATCGCTGGCGGCGCGCTGACCGGTGCGCTGTCGATGTATTTCGGCTGCAAACTGATGGCGCCCCATGGCGGGTTTTTTGTGATGCTGATCCCGAATGCGATCAACCATGCGCTGCTGTATTTGCTGGCGATTGTGGCGGGAAGTTTGTTGACCGCTGTGGTGTATGCCTTCCTCAAACGCCCGGAGACCGTAGAGCTTTCTGTCGCACCCGCCCAGGCATAACTCGGTTCATGTGGGAGCTGGCTTGCCTGCGATCGCATCACCTCGGTGTATCAGCGTAACCGAGGTGATGCGATCGCAGGCAAGCCAGCTCCCACATTTGATCTTCGTTATGAATAAGGTCTGTGTCATATCCCCTTCATCCCTTCATGCTTAAGTTTCCCTTTTGCTGCTCGAGAGGGAACCTGCATGACCCACTTCAACCTCGGTCGCCGCCGTGTGATGCAAGCCGTCGGCGCCGGCCTGTTGCTGCCGGGCCTCGCGCCTGCGGTGATCGCCTCGGTCAAGGATCGCCCGCAACTCACCGACGGTGTGCAGTCCGGCGACCTGCTGGGCGACCGCGCGATGATCTGGAGCCGCAGCGACCGCCCGGCACGGATGGTGGTGGAGTGGGACACCCGCAGTGTGTTCAGCAACCCGCGCAAATTCGTCTCGCCCCTGGCCGACAGCCGCACCGACTTCACCGCCCGTGTCGAACTCACCGGCCTGCCTGTCGACCAGGCGATTTTCTACCGTGTGCACTTCGAAGATGCCCAAACCGGTGTGGCCAGCGAGCCCTGGTTCGGCCACCTGCGCAGCGTGCCGCAGCAACGCCGGGATATCCGTTTCGTGTGGAGCGGCGACACCGTCGGCCAGGGCTTCGGCATCAACCCGGACATCGGCGGCATGCGCATCTACGAAGCCATGCGCCTGCGCCTGCCGGACTTCTTTATCCACAGCGGCGACACCATCTACGCCGACGGCCCGGTGCCCGCGCAACTGACCACCGAGGACGGACGCATCTGGCGCAACATCACCACCGAAGCCAAAAGCAAAGTCGCTGAAACCCTGAATGAATACCGTGGCAACTATCGCTACAACCTGATGGACGAAAACGTGCGTCGCTTCAATGCCGAAGTGCCGCAGATCTGGCAGTGGGACGACCACGAAGTGATCAACAACTGGTCGCCGAGCAAGCAAC
The DNA here is from genome assembly GCF_052682255.1 of Pseudomonas sp. 32A. NCBI lineage: Bacteria > Pseudomonadati > Pseudomonadota > Gammaproteobacteria > Pseudomonadales > Pseudomonadaceae > Pseudomonas > Pseudomonas sp. 32A. Next base: position 3,866,743 of record NZ_JBQYLY010000001.1, read on the forward strand.
TGGATGAGCGCTACAAAACCCGCGACATCAACACTTTGGTGGGCCGTGCGCGCCAGGCCTGGCTGGAATATTCACCCATGCGCCGGCAAAGCGCCGACCAGGGCGGGCGGATTTATCGCAAGCTCAGCTACGGCCCGTTGCTGGATGTCTTTGTGTTGGACATGCGCAGCTATCGCGGCCCGAACGACGACAACCTTGGCGGCGAAAAACCGTTCCTGGGGCGTGAGCAACTGGACTGGCTGAAGCGCGAATTGAAAGCCTCCCAGGCGCAATGGAAAGTCATCGCTGCGGACATGCCCATTGGCCTTGGCGTGCCCGACGGTGAGGTCAGCCCCGGCGTGCCGCGCTGGGAAGCGATCGCGAACGGCGACCCGGGCCCGGCCCAGGGTCGCGAATTGGAGATCGCCGAATTGCTCGCGTTTTTGCGGGCGCAGCAGGTGCGTAATCACGTGTGGCTCACGGCGGATGTGCATTACTGCGCGGCCCATCATTACCATCCGGATCGGGCGGCGTTTCAGGATTTTGAACCGTTCTGGGAGTTTGTCGCCGGGCCGTTGAACGCTGGGAGTTTTGGGCCTAATCCGCTGGATAAAACCTTTGGGCCGGAAGTGGTGTTCGAGAAGGCTCCGCCCGTGCAGAACACCTCGCCGTTTGCCGGGTTTCAGTTTTTTGGCGAAGTGCAGATTGATGGGCAGACGGCGGAGTTGACGGTGATTTTGCGGGACCTGGATGGGGTGTCGGTGTTTGAGCAGAAGCTGCAGCCCGCCTGATTTGGAATGCAATTAAACATGTGGGAGCTGGCTTGCCTGCGATAGCGGAGTGTCAGTCAATAATTTTTAACTGATACACCGCCATCGCAGGCAAGCCAGCTCCCACAGTTGACCTTCATTGTCTGGAGGAAATCAGTACACATCCCGGCGATAGCGGCCTTGCTCGATCAACCGCTCAACCGCCTCACTGCCCAACACCTCGTGCAGCACCTGATCCACACCCGCCGCCATCCCCTGCAAACTGCCGCAGACGTAAATCGCGGCGCCATCGGCCACCCATTTACGCAGCACATCCGCCGACTCACGCAGGCGGTCCTGAACGTAGATTTTCTCTGCCTGATCCCGGGAAAACGCCAGGTCCAGCATCGCCAGGTCACCGCTGGCCAGCCAGCCTTGCAGCTCGTCCTGGCAGTGGTAGTCGTGGGCGATATTGCGTTCGCCAAACAGCAGCCAGTTGCGCTGCTGACCGTCGGCAATCCGCGCCTTGAGCAAACTGCGCAACCCGGCAAGGCCGGTGCCGTTGCCCAGCAGAATCATCGGCACCGGCTCGCTCGGCAGGTGGAAACCACTGTTACGCCGCAGTCGCAGGCTGATGGTCGAGCCCAGTGGTGCATGTTCGGTCAACCAGCCGGAACCCACGCCCACGCTGCCATCGGGGTGACGTTCCTGGCGCACGATCAGCTCCAGCACGCCGTCGCTGGCAATCGAGGCGATGGAGTATTCGCGCATGCTCAACGGCACCAGTGCATTGACCAGCGCCTGGGCATGCAGGCCTACCAGGTGTGCGCGGTTGTCGGGTAGCTGACGACTGGCCAAAGCCTGGTCGAGGGTGTGTGCCAGGCCGTCGATCACCACACCTTCGCTGCCGGCCAGTCCCAGGCCGTCGAGGAAATGTTCGATGGCCCATGGGCAATTACGCGGCAGCACTTCTACCAGGTCACCGGCCAGCCAATCCCGTGGGGCTGGCGGGGTGAGCCCGAGCAGATAGACGCCGGAGCCGCTGCTGTCCGGATTGAGCAGGGTACGTTGCTTCAGGGTCCAGTTTTCGTAGGTCGCGCTGGCCCATGCTGCCGCGGGTGCATGGCCGGTCAGTTGGCCGAGTTGTTGTTGCCAGTGCAGCAACGCATCGGTGTCGCCGCTGTCGACTTCTACCGGGGCGAACAACGGGTTGCCGCCCTGGTTGGTCAGCCAGAAATGCAGGCGCCTGGCGAAGCCGCAGAAGTGTTGATACTGGCGATCACCCAAAGCCAGCACCGAATAGTTCAAGCCCTTGAGGGACAGGTCCTGGCCGAGCACGCTGCGCTCGAAACCCCGGGCGCTGTCCGGCGCTTCGCCGTCGCCGAAGGTGCTGACCACAAACAATGCATGGCTCGACTGGCGCAAATCGTCTTCGCTGACGCTGCCCAACGATTGCACCTTCACCGGCAAGCCGGCGGCCTGCAATTGGCCGGCGGTTTGCCAGGCCAGCTGCTCGGCAAAACCGCTCTGGCTGGCAAAGCCGATCAACCACGCCGGTGCCTCGCTGTGGTTGTCCGTCAGGCCCTTACGCGCATCGCGCACCTGGCGCTTTTTTCGGCGGCGGTCCAGGTACAGCAGCCAGCCAGTGATAAAGAACAGCGGCATCAGCAGCGCGGTGAGGGTCAGGATGATGCGGCCGGCCAGGCCGAAATAGCTGCCGGTATGCAGCGCATAGATGCTGGTGAGGATCTGTGCCTTGAAGCTTTTGCCGGCGTAGGTGTCGTGGGATTTCACCTCGCCGGTGGCCGGGTCGAGGTTGATCTGATTCAGTGCGCGGTCGTGAGGCGAGGTCTTCAGCAGGTAGTAGACGGTGGCGGGTTGCCCGGCGACCGCTGGCATCCGGATGTTATAGGCGCTCAAACCAGGCCCGGCATTGCTGTAGATGCTGCTCCAGATCGCGTCGTAATTGGCCACGGGCGCTGGGCCTTCCGGCGCCGGGCCGCGTTTGCGTACGCGTTCGTTTTGCGGGGCGTCGGACAGCAGTTTGGTCAGGCCATTGCTGTACCACTCGTAGGACCAGAACAGCCCGGTCAGCGCCGCCAATAGATAGAACAGCAGGCACCAGGTGCCGAACACCGAGTGCAGGTCCCAGTTGAAGCTGCGGCCCTTTTTGCGCCAGTCGAGGGTCAGCCATGCGCGCCAGCTGGCCACCTGGCGCGGCCAGCGCAGGTACAGGCCCGAGAGGCAGAAGAACACCAGGATCAGCGTACAGGCGCCGGTGATTTGCCGGCCGGTGTCGCCGATGGCGAGGAAGCGGTGCAGTTGCAGCACGAAGCCGAAGAACTCCTGGCCGACGGCATCGCCCAGGTAGTCGCCGGTGTACGGGTCGAAGTAGCGCATCTGGCCACGACGTTCACCGGGCGGCGGGGTGAACCAGACCTTGGCGGCGTCGGTGCTGTCGGGTTGCACCGTGAGCATCGACACCACTTTGCCTTCACGGGCCTCCAGCAGGCGCACCAGTTCAGCGGGCGGCAGTACGCCGGCCGGACGTTCTTCCACCGTCAGCACCGTCGGGTTCAGCGCCTCGATGATTTCATCCTGGAACGACACCGTCGCGCCGGTGATCCCCATCAACGCCAACACCAGCCCGGCGGTAATGCCGAAGAACCAATGCAACTGGAACAGGGTTTTCTTCAACACGTCGTACGGCCTCGTCATCAGGTTAGGTGTTTCACGGCGCGCATTATGCCGCGAGTTGTCGAGAAACATTCTTTTTTACACGCAAAAACCCCACGCATCCGATGCGTGGGGTTTTTGCGGTGATGTGTATCGGTTTAGAAATGGAAACTGGTGGTCAGCATCGCCGTGCGGCCCGCTGCCTGGTTGGCGAAGTGTGCCGCGAACGCCTTGTCGTAATACGTCTTGTCGGTGAGATTTTGCACGTTCAGCTGCAGGTCGACGTTCTTGGTCAGCTTGTAGCTGGCCATGGCGTCGTAGCGGGTGTAGGACGGCACGTAAACGGTGTTGCCCACGTCGCCATAGACCTCGTCGACATAGAACGCGCCACCGCCGATGGTGAGCTTCGGTGTCACGTCATAGGTGGTCCACAGGCTGAAGGTGTTCTTCGGCGTGTTGGGCATCTGGTTGCCTTTGTTGGAGCCGGCACTGACGACGCCGTTACGGCCGTTCAAGCCTGGGTCCACCAGTTCGCTTTTCAGGTAGCTGTAGCCGGCGAACACTTGCCATTGATCGGTGAGCTTGCCGCTGGCGGAAAGCTCCAGGCCGTCGACGCGGGATTCACCACCGTTCTCATAGGTCAGCGCGTCCACCAGGATGCGCGTGTTTTTCTTCTCGGTGCGGAACACCGCGGCGGTCAGGGACAGGCGGTCGTGGAACATGTCCCACTTGGTGCCCAGCTCGTAGTTGACGGTTTCTTCGGGTTTCAGGTCGCTGATCGCGGCGCCGGCAGACAGCGGGTTGCCATCGGCACCTTCGCCCACCAGGCCGCCGGCGGGCGATGCCGAAGTGGCGTAGGACGCGTAGATGCTGCCGTTTTCCACCGGCTTCCAGACCAGGCCGGCCTGCCAGTTGAAGAACTGGCTGTCGTTCTTGATCTTGCTGCGGGCCTTGGCGGTAGCGCTCGGCACCGCGTTGGTGTTGGCCACGGTGTCGAAGGTGTCGTAGCGGAGGCCGACGTTCAGCAGCCATTTCGGGTCCAGCTCGATGGTGTCGAACACATAGGCCGCACGGCTGGTGGCTTTGGTGTTGGTACCGTTGTAGTTGCGCGCGATGCTGCTGGTCCAGGCATCATCCGGGTTCGGGTTGCTCAACGACGTACAGCTGGGCGCGGTGCCGGGGTTGCACACTTGCGCGTTGTTGGAGTTGCCGAAGTTGTAGCCGCTGACGCGGGTTTCTTCACCGGTAAATTCCAGGCCAGTGGAGTAAGAATGCTTGAAGCCCAGGGCCTGGAAGCTGCCAAACAGGTCCGTCTGGTTGGTGGTGGTTTCGGTGGTGGACACCCGTGCGTTGGCGCGGCGCCATACGGTGCCGAACTGGCTGACATTACGCTTGCTGTCGTCCGGTTGCGTGAGGATGTAGTCCTGCCCGGTGTTGCCATGGCGCAAGGTGTTTTTCAGCGTCATGTTGTCGTTCAGGTCGTGCTCGATGGAGACCGTACTGATGTCCGCGCGGGTCTTGCGAAAGTCGCGGCTCTTCAGGCCGTAGAAGTTATTGCTGTCACCGCCATCGGTGGGTTTGTCATGTACGTGGGCGGTGGCGGTCGGCGAGCTGTAGCCATACGGAATCCCCGAATCCGGCAGGTCGTTGCTTTCCATGTGGTAGTAGCTGAGGTTGACGCGAGTCGGGGTGCCCAGGCCAAAGGTCAGCGACGGGGCCACGCCCCAACGGTCGTAATTGACGGCGTCACGCCCGGCGACGTTCTGTTCGTGGCTCATCAGGTTCAAGCGGAACGCCGCGCTGTCGAGGAACTGGCGGTTGACGTCGAGCACATAGCGGCGGGTCTGGTCGGAGCCGTAGGTGAAGCCGCCGTTGGTGAAGTCCCGCGCCTGTGGCGTCTTACTCACCAGGTTGAGGCTGCCGCCAGCCGAACCGCGGCCGCCGAAGGACGAATTGGGACCTTTGCTCACTTCGATGGACTCGATGTCGAAGATCTCGCGGCTCTGGCCGCCGGTGTCGCGTACGCCGTCGAGGTAGGTATCGCCCTGGGCGTCAAAGCCGCGAATGAACGGACGGTCGCCCTGGGGGTTACCGCCTTCACCGGCGCCGAAGGTAATCCCCGGCACGGTGCGCAACGCGTCCTGCAACGAGGTGGCGGCGGTGTCCTTGAGGACTTGCTGCGGCACAACGGTGACCGAGCGCGGAGTGTCTACCAGCGGTGCGGTGTACTTTTGCGAAGAGGCTTTTTCGACCTGGTAGGACGTGCTGTCCTGTTCCTGGCCGGTGATGCTGGTGGCTCCCAGGGAAATGCTGTTGCGCTCGCCTTTCTGCTCGGTGTTTTCAGCCGCTTGCGCCAGTTGGGCGGCAGAGCTTGCGCTGATGGCAACGCCGATGGCCGAGGCCAGCAAACGCGGTGAACTGGCAGGTGTTTTTATTGAAGTGCGCGGCATGAAAGTGTCCTTTCCCCAAGGAGGTGAGGCCGCGGAATATAGGGAGAACAAGACTTTATATCAATTGCGATACATTACTATTCGCGCTGAATTTACGTTCTTTACACTTTTTGCTTACGGTTTTTACATTCTCGTTCGTCATCGGGCGGCGGTGGGGTTGTACACAGTCAATAAGAATCACTACCATTGGCGCCTCACTGTTTTCAGGTAATGCCCCCATGTTGCTGCACATTCCCGGCCTGTTCTCTCGCGAGGAAGTGCTGCGCATCCGCGAAGCCCTGACGCACACCGAGTGGGCCGACGGCAAAATCACTGCCGGGCATCAATCGGCCAAGGCCAAACACAACCTGCAACTGCCGGAAGGCCACCCACTGGCGCAGGAAATCGGCGCGGCGATTCTTGATCGACTGTGGAAAAATCCGCTGTTCATGTCAGCGGCGTTACCGCACAAGGTCTTCCCTCCGTTGCTCAACTGTTACACCGCCGGTGGCAGTTTCGACTTTCATATCGACAATGCCGTGCGCCAGTCCAAGGGCAGCCACGAGCGAGTGCGCACCGACCTGTCCTCCACGGTATTTTTCAGCGACCCCGACGACTACGACGGCGGCGAGCTGGAAATCCAGGACACCTTCGGCCTGCAGCGGGTCAAGTTGCCGGCGGGCGACATGGTGCTGTACCCCGGCTCCAGCCTGCACAAAGTCAACGCCGTGACCCGTGGCGCGCGCTACGCCTCGTTTTTCTGGACCCAAAGCCTGGTGCGCGAAGACAGCCAGCGCACCTTGCTGTTCGAGATGGACGGTGCGATCCAGCAACTGAGTCGGGACGTGCCCGACCACCCGGCGCTGATCCAGCTCACCGGCACCTATCACAATCTGCTGCGCCGCTGGGTTGAGGTCTGAGCGTGGGCTTTTTATTGCGTCGTGAAGAAGTGCTTAACGTTGAGCAATTACAGGCCATGCTCGACGATTCCCCGGTGCGCGCCGCCCAGGCGATTTTGATCGCGGCGAAAGAGGGCGCTGTGGATGCCCAGGCGCTGCTCGGGCAAATCCTGCTGGAAGGGCGCGGCATCGAACGCGATGAAGCGCTGGCGGTGCGCTGGTTCCGGATCGCGGCCCACGGTGGGCATTTGATGGCGCGCAACATGCTAGGGCGTTGCCTGGAGCATGGTTGGGGGTGTGGGGCAGATGCCGTGGCGGCGGCCCGGGAATATCGGCTGGCGGCGGAGGCCGGGCTGGATTGGGGCTTGTACAACTACGCCAACCTGCTGGCGACCGGGCGCGGGGTTGCCGAGGATCAAACCCAGGCGCTCGCGTGTTATCGACAGGCGGCGCAATCGGGCCATGCCAAGTCGATGAACCTGCTGGGGCGTTATCTGGAAGAAGGGCAGTTCTGCCCGAGGGATCTGGAGGCGGCGGTGGCGTGGTATCGCCGGTCAGCGGAAGGCGGGGATTTTCGCGGGCAGTTCAGTTATGCGGCGGTGTTGGCGGACCGGGGCGAGATAGAAACGGCACTGGAATGGTTGCGCAAGGCACTGGCGGGCGGGAATTTGAAGTTCTTGCGGGTGGCGCACAAGGCGTTGTCTGCCGCCAATGACCCGCGGATACGGGCGATGGCCGAGATTTATCAAGAGCATGCGATTGAACTTGATCGTTCCCACGCGCTGCGTGGAAATGCCGCCCTGGACGCTCTAACGACGTGACGCAGAGCGTCACCGGATGCGTTCCCACGCAGAGCGTGGGAACGATCAGGGCGTGCGTTTACAGGTAGAACGATTTCAACGGCGGGAAGCCGTTGAACTCAACAGCGCTGTAGCTGGTGGTGTACGCACCAGTAGACAACCAGTACATCCGGTCACCAATCGCCAGGTTCAGCGGCAGGCCGTACTTGTAGTTCTCGTACATGATGTCGGCGCTGTCGCAGGTCGGGCCCGCGATGACCACTTCTTCCATCTCGCCTTTCTTCTCGGTCCAGATCGGGAACTTGATGGCTTCGTCCATGGTTTCGATCAGGCCGGAGAATTTGCCCACGTCGGTGTATACCCAACGCTCGACGGCGGTGCGGGATTTACGCGCAACCAGTACCACTTCGCTGACCAGGATGCCGGCGTTGGCGATCAACGAACGGCCCGGCTCCAGGATGATTTCCGGCAGGTCGTCACCGAAATCTTCCTTGAGGAAGCGGATGATTTCTTCGGCGTAGGTTTCCAGGCTGTTGGTGCGGGTGATGTAGTTGGCCGGGAAACCGCCGCCCATGTTGATCAGCTTGAGGTGGATGCCGTCTTCTTCCTTCAGGCGCTCGAAGATCACTTTGACCTTGGCAATCGCCGCGTCCCACACGCTGATATCACGCTGTTGCGAGCCGACGTGGAAGGAGATGCCGTAAGGCACCAGGCCAAGGTCGCGGGCGAGGATCAGCAGGTCCATGGCCATGTCGGTCTGGCAGCCGAATTTGCGCGACAGCGGCCAGTCTGCCGTGGTCGAGCCTTCGGTGAGAATACGTACATACACTTTCGAACCCGGGGCGGCCTTGGCGATGTTGCGCAGGTCGGCTTCGGAGTCGGTGGAGAACAGGCGCACGCCTTTCTCGTAGAAGTAGCGGATGTCCTTGGATTTCTTGATGGTGTTGCCGTAGCTGATACGGTCAGGGCTGACGCCGCGGTCCATGACCTTGTCCAGCTCGTAGATCGACGCGATGTCGAAGCTCGAACCCTTGTCTTTGAGCAGGTCGATGATCTCGACGGCCGGGTTGGCCTTGACGGCGTAGTACACCTTGGCGAATTCGAAACCGGCGCGCAGGTCATCGTAGGCCTGGCTGATCATCGCGGTGTCGATCACCACGAACGGGGTTTCCTGGGTGTCAGCGAACGCCTTCATTTTGTCAAAAGTGGCGCGCGCGAAATAGTCTTCGACCTGGATCGACATGCTGGGAACTCCTACTGGCAAACTAAATTGATCAATGGGTGCAAATGAACGTCCTCCGTATCCCCACTTTGGTTCGCCTACTTCCCAAGGCATGTCGCCGAAAGCAAAAAGGCCATGGGATCAACCGCTTCCCTTGGCCTTGCTGTCTCGTCGTCAGTACTTGAGCCGGATGGATCGTTTCCAGCATGGACGTTCGGCGCGAACTTTAGGACGTGAGGGGCTATAGATCAACTAAAAATGTCGCGTTTTTGCACGCGTTCGTCGTGAGGCCGCGTGCAGCTACTTATGTAACCGACCGGTATGACGGATTGATGTTCCCCGGGAGGGGCAATTTGACGTGTTGCAGGCACAGTGAAGATCCAATGTGGGAGCGGGCTTGCTCGCGAAGGCGGTGTATCAGCCAATGCATCCGGTGACTGACACTCCGCCTTCGCGAGCAAGCCCGCTCCCACAATTTGAACCGCGCTGTGTCAGGTCATGCGAGTGCTGTCTCGGCAGGCGACACAATGCTGGTCTTGCCCCCACGGGACTTACCGGAACTCAGGTATTCGGCAATCGACTCCTGGGTGACTTCCCCGAGGAACACCCGCTCCGCATCCATCACCGGCAACCACGAGCGGTTGAACTCGTACATGCGCGACAACAGGATGCGCAAATGCTCGTCGTACGCCGCCGTGGCGTTGAACTCGCGCAGGTATTGGCCGCAGGTACCGGTCTGACGATGCAGGTCGCGACGTCGCACATAACCCAGTGCCTTATTCTCGGCATCGGTCACCACCACGTAGCGACGGTCCAGCTCGTCCATCTGCTCCAGGGCGTCCGCCACCGGCGTCTCCGGGCTGACCGACGGTGCGTTGTCCGCCGCATCTTCGGCTTTCACCAGCAACAGGCGCTTGAGGGTGCTGTCCTGGCCAACGAAATTGCTGACGAACTCGTCAGCAGGGTGGGCCAGCAGGGTGTCCGGGTGATCGATCTGCAGCAGCTTGCCGGCACGGAAGATCGCGATCTTGTCGCCCAGCTTGATGGCTTCGTCGATGTCGTGGCTGACCATGATCACGGTCTTGTTCAGCGCGCGCTGCATCTCGAAGAACTCGTTCTGGATCATCTCGCGGTTGATCGGGTCGACCGCGCCGAACGGCTCATCCATCAGCAGCAACGGTGCATCCGCCGCCAGCGCACGAATCACGCCGATCCGCTGTTGCTGGCCGCCGGACAGTTCACGCGGGTAGCGGTGCAGGTACTGCTTGGGTTCCAGCTTGATCATGCTCATCAATTCGCGGGCGCGGTCGTGGCATTTCTGCTTGTCCCAGCCCAGCAGCTTGGGCACCACCACGATGTTCTCTTCGATGGTCATGTTCGGGAACAGACCGATCTGCTGGATCACATAGCCGATGTTGCGACGCAGGGTCACTTCGTCCAGATCGGTGGTGTCTTCACCGTTGATCAGGATCTTGCCCGAGGTCGGCTTGATCAGGCGGTTGATCATTTTCAGCGTGGTGCTCTTGCCGCAGCCCGACGGGCCGAGGAACACGCAAATCTCGCCTTCGTTGACGGTCAGGCTTACGGAATCAACGGCGGTGATGGTCTTGCCGTTGCTTTGGAAGGTCTTGGTCAGGTTTTGAAGTTCGATCATTTGAGCAGTCCTTTTGGAGTCAGCGTGCGTTGCAGCCATTGCAGAAGCAGGTCGGCGAAGATGGCCAGGAGACTGACCAGTACGGCGCCAACGATCAGCATCGACATGTCGCTGCGGCTGATGGAAGCCAGAATTAGTACACCCAGGCCACCGGCGCCGATGGTGGCGGCGATGGTCATCACACCAATGTTCATCACCACGGCGGTGCGCACACCGGCGAGGATCACCGGCACGGCAATCGGCAGTTCGACCATGCGCAGGCGCTGGCCGAAGGTCATGCCGATGCCTTTGGCGGCTTCGCGGATGCCCGGCTCGACACCGGTGAGGGCGAGGTAGGTGTTACGCATGATGGGCAGCAGGGAATAGAGGAACACGGCGGTGATCGCCGGCATCGGCCCCAGGCCCTGGCCGAATTTGGAGTAGAACGGCAGCAGCAGGCCGAACAGCGCAATCGACGGCACGGTCAGCAGCACGGTGGCGCTGGCTTGCAGTGGGCCGGCGAGGGTCGGGAAGCGGGTCATCAGCACGCCCAGGGGCACGCCTACGACGATTGCCAGGATCACTGCAATGCCGACCAGGGTGATGTGCTGCCAGGTCAGTTGCAGGACGAGTGCCCAATCAAGATGGGAAAAGGCGTTCAGGAATTCCATGTCTTCTCCTCTTAGTTGATCGGATGCTGGCGCAGGAAATCTGCGGCCACAGCGGATGGGCTTTCATGGTCGACGTCGACCCGCGCATTCAACTGGCGCATGGTTGCGTCGTCGAACAGCGCGGCCAAGGGCTTAAGGTCAGCAGCCAGTTGCGGGTGGGCGTCGAGGTAAACCTGGCGCACCACGGGGGCTGCGGTGTAGTCGGGGAAGTAGTGCTTGTCGTCTTCCAGCAGCTTCAATTTGAAGGCGTTCAGGCGACCGTCGGTGGTGTAGACCAAACCGGCAAACACCTGGCCATTACGCAGCGCGGTGTAAACCAGGCCGGCGTCCATCTGGCGGGTGTTTTTGCGGGTCAGGTTCATCTCGTACAGCTTGACCATGCCGGCCATGCCGTCGGAACGGTTGGCGAACTCGGTGTCCAGGGCCACCAGGCGGTTTTCCTTGGTCTTCTCGGCCAGTGCCGCAGTCAGGTCGCTGATGCTGTTGATCTGCGGGAATTCCTTGGCCACGTTCTCCGGCAATGCCAGGGCGTAGGTGTTGCTGAATTTCGACGGGGAGAGCCAGACCAGGCCTTTTTTCGCATCGAGTTCTTTCACCCGGGCGTAGGACTGTTCGCTGTCGAGCTTCTCGTCAACATGGTTGTAGGCCACCAGCGACACGCCGGTGTATTCCCAGATCAGGTCCAGTTGCCCGCTTTCCTGGGCACTGCGCGCCAGGTTGCTGCCCAGGCCGCCGGTCACACGGGTGTCGTAACCCTTGGTGCGCAGGTACTGGGAAGTGATTTCGGCGAGCAGGGTCTGTTCAGTGAACACCCGGGCGCCGATACGAATGACCGGTTTTTCAGCGGCTTGCGCAAACCCTGCGAACAGCAGGACGCAGCTCAATATCAATGTCAGTTTTTTCATGTGAATTCCTGTTTCAGGCCCAAGACGGGGCCAAAGCCTTAAGACGGACGCAACCCGCGTTCCAGCCAAAGGCGGCTGGCCATGGTCACCAGACCGTCGAGCAGCAAGGCCAGCAGCGCGGTGCACGCGGCGCCGAGCAGCAGTTGCGGCTGATTGTTCAGGGCGATGCCGGGGAAGATCAGGCTGCCCAGGCTGTTGGCGCCAATCAGGAACGCCAGGGGCGCGGTACCGACGTTGATCGCCAGCGCGACGCGCACACCGCCGATGATGATCGGCACGGCGTTGGGCAGTTCCACGCGAAACAGCACCTGGCGCGGCGTCATGCCGATGCCGACGGCGGCTTCTTTCAGGGAACCTTGAACGTTTTTCAGGCCTTCATAGGTGTTGCGCACGATGGGCAGCAACGAGGCGAGGAACAGCGCGAAGATCGCGGGGCCGCTGCCGATGCCAAGGACACCGAGGGCGATGGCCAGTACGGCCAGGGGAGGGACGGTATTGCCGATGTTGAAGATCTGCATGAAGCGTTCTGCACGCCCGACCATGTTGGGTCGGCTGAGCAGGATACCGGCGGGAATCCCTACGATCAGGGCGGCCAGCATCGAAACCAGGACGAGGATCAAGTGAGCTTGCAGGTAAAACAACAAATCGTCGCGGTACAGTTCGATCGTGTTGATGCCGATCCAGTGGACCAGCAGGGCCAGGAGAGCGACGACAACCGCTCCTCCTATAAGCCCTTTGCCATAGCGAATAGCCACAGGCGGACTCCTTTTTTCTTCTGTCGGCGAACACATTTCCGAGCGGCAATGCCATTACTGGCTGCCTCTGAATGTGGTCGCGAAATGCAGCTCGCCAATACCGGCAACGCGGTATGAGGTCGAGCCATGAGCGCAGCCTCGTCAGGCTAACTTGCTGATTTTTCAGCCCCTGTTACGAGTGCGATAGCAGGGGAGTGGACGTCTCTACCTTTTAAAAGGTTCCATACTTGGCAGCAATTAGCCACCCCCAATGGGGTGAACGGTGGTCTGTAACCCCGGGTTTGCGCTATACTCGCCGCCCTTTTTTGACTCACCTGCCAGGCGATTTCCCATGACCCACCAGGCCGCCGAAGTCGCGAAACGCCGCACTTTCGCCATTATTTCCCACCCCGATGCCGGTAAAACCACCATCACCGAAAAGCTGTTGCTGATGGGCAAGGCGATCGCGGTGGCCGGCACGGTGAAATCCCGTAAATCCGACCGCCATGCCACCTCCGACTGGATGGAAATGGAAAAGCAGCGTGGTATTTCCATTACCACGTCGGTCATGCAGTTCCCGTATCGCGACCACATGATCAACCTGCTCGACACCCCGGGCCACGAAGACTTCTCCGAAGACACCTACCGCACCCTGACCGCGGTGGACTCGGCACTGATGGTCCTCGACGGCGGTAAAGGCGTTGAGCCACGTACCATCGCGCTGATGGACGTCTGCCGCCTGCGGGACACGCCGATTGTCAGCTTTATCAACAAACTCGACCGTGACATCCGCGACCCGATCGAACTGCTGGACGAAATCGAAGCCGTCCTGAAGATCAAGGCCGCGCCGATCACCTGGCCGATTGGTTGCTATCGCGATTTCAAGGGCGTGTACCACCTGGCCGACGACTACATCATTGTGTACACCGCCGGACATGGCCACGAACGGACCGATGTGAAAATCATCGAGAAGCTCGACTCCGACGAAGCCCGCGCCCACCTGGGTGACGAGTACGACCGGTTTGTCGACCAGCTGGAACTGGTGCAGGGCGCCTGCCACGAGTTCAACCAGCAGGAATTCCTCGATGGCCAGCTGACGCCGGTGTTCTTCGGTACTGCCCTGGGCAACTTCGGTGTCGATCACGTGCTGGATGCCGTGGTCAATTGGGCACCCAAGCCGCTGGCCCGTGTTGCCAACGAGCGTACCGTTGAACCGGTGGAAGAAAAGTTTGCCGGCTTCGTGTTCAAGATCCAGGCGAACATGGACCCAAAACACCGCGACCGCATCGCCTTTATGCGCATCTGCTCCGGCAAATACGAAAAAGGCATGAAGATGCGCCACGTGCGCACCGGCAAGGACGTGCGCATCGGCGACGCCCTGACGTTCTTCTCGTCCGAGCGTGAGCAGCTGGAAGAAGCGTTTGCCGGCGACATCATCGGCTTGCACAACCACGGCACCATCCAGATCGGCGACACGTTCACCGAAGGCGAAGTACTGGGCTTCACCGGTATCCCGCACTTCGCTCCAGAATTGTTCCGCCGCGTGCGCCTGCGTGACCCGTTGAAATCCAAGCAACTGCGCCAGGGTTTGCAGCAGTTGGCGGAAGAGGGCGCCACCCAGGTGTTCTTCCCGGAGCGCAGCAACGACATCATCCTTGGCGCCGTTGGTGTGCTGCAGTTCGATGTGGTGGCCAGTCGTCTGAAAGAGGAATACAAGGTGGAATGCTCCTACGAGCCGATTACCGTGTACTCCGCGCGGTGGATTGATTGCAGCGATAAGAAGAAGCTGGAAGAGTTCAAGATCAAGGCGGTGGAAAACCTGGCGATCGACGGCGGTGGTCACCTGACCTACCTGGCCCCGACCCGGGTCAACCTGGCGCTGATGGAAGAGCGCTGGCCGGATGTGAAATTCCGTGCGACTCGCGAACACCATTAAGGGTTAGCGGTGGGGGAAAGGGCGAAGCTGTCATGGCTTCGCCCTTTTTTGTGTGGGCAGGGTTAGGTGGGGTGTATATCCGTTATTTGGGTGATGGCTGGTATTGGTTCCGCTCTTACAGCGGCTCACTTTTGAAGAGCGCAAAAGTAAGCAAAACGCTCTTGCCCCACCACTCGGCACCTCGCCTAGGCTCGGTGTGCCCTCACTCCGGCTTTGGACCGTGGGCCGCCGTCATGGGCCATCCTTGGCCCAGGACGGCTAACCCGGCGTCCTGCCGGGTTACCCACGCTCCAAAGCCTGCGTTCGGCCAGCGTGGTTTAACGGGGCGCCTAAGATCAAGATCAAAAGCAAAAGCACAGCGGCCTCCCGGCCGGCTTGAGTGTTAAAAGCAAAATCAAAAGCTAAAGCGGGCACGGTTCAAATGTGGGAGCGGGCTTGCTCGCGAAGGTCGTTAACGATGACGCGGGCATTCTGGATGAACGCGGCGGTCTCAGGTTTTTCGCGAGCAAGCCCGCTCCCACAGAAAAGCAGAGTTGCATCAGCTTCAGATTTGGCTTTCGCTCTGGATCTTGCCTCTGCTTTTAACACTCAAGCCGGCCGGGAGGCCGCTGTGCTTTTGCTTTTGATCTTGATCTGACTGCCCCAATAAGCCCGAGGCCGAACGCAGGTATTGCGGAGCGGGTAAACCGGCAGGACGCCGGTTTAGCCGCGCCGGGCCATGGATGGCCCGTCGCGGCGGCCCGCGGAGCAATGCCGGAGTGAGGGAACACCGAGCCTAGGCGAGGTGCCGACAGGCGGGGCAGAGCCCTTTGCTTACTTTGGGGCTTTTCCAAAGTGAGCCGCTGTAAGAGCGGAACCATAAGCCGCCGTTACCGAAGAAACGGATATGTACTCAACCCACCCCCAACAGCCCCCTGCGCACAAGGTATGCACATACTCAAGCTCTATTGGCAAAACACGCGCATTGAGACTAGCGTCTTGAGTACGGGATGTACCCACCAGCAGGAGGAAAATAAGCATGCGTGTTCTACCGCGGGTCGTGTTGTTATTGAAAGTGCTGGCACTGACGTCCCTGGGCATATCGTCAGCCTGGGCGCATCAGCCGGCACAGGGCGAGATGCTATTGGCCGCTACGGGAGACCAGACCTGGAAAGACACAGGCAAGACCAGCGGCACCAAGGAAAGCAACTCCGGCAGCTGGAAGCCACAAACCAGCACCACCAGCAGTGATGACGCCGAAAACCCGGATAACGAGGGTGAAGACAGCCAAACCTACGATGATGGCAATAGTTGAGTGCGCCGCCGGACTGCGCTGGCGAAAACCCTCCATGGGGACTAACTTCAACGCTGGCGGCGGAAAAAGGCTGTCGTGCGGGATTTACTTACTGACTGGACGGAAATCGACCATGAGTATCTTTCAACGTGTGGTGCTGTTGCTCAAAGTGCTGGTGATGTTGTCGCTGGGCATGTCCTCCGCGTGGGCCACTACGGCCGTGCAAAGCCATTCCACGGGGTTTGTGGCAGCGAAGACGGTACAGGCAGGTGGTTTGCAACTGGCCAAAAGTGAATCCGAGCCTGGTGACGAGGACCAGGGCGGCTCCAAGGATGATGATGATCAACAAGCACCCCCGGATGACGATGATAGCGATGCGGGTGATGGTGACAGCGATACCTGAGTTGCACTGAAAAAAAGCCCCTCTTGCCGGACAGATGCGCTATCCGGCGAGAGGGGCTGTAGAACACAGTCGATGCCCTGGACTCAACCCCAGGGCATTTTTTATGGGTCAGACCACGAACTGTTCCGCGTAGTGGCACGCCACCTGGCGGTTGTCGAGTGGTCGCAGCGCCGGTTCATCGGTGCTGCACAGCTGGGTCGCATACGGGCAGCGCTTGTGGAAGGCGCAGCCAGACGGCGGGTTCAGTGGGTTGGGCAGCTCGCCGACGATCTTGATCTTCGGCTTGTTCGGGTCCGGGTGAATGGTCGGGGTCGCCGACAGCAGCGCCTGGGTGTACGGGTGCAGCGGGCGTGCGTAGATGTCTTCCTTCGGACCCACTTCCACCGGGCGCCCGAGGTACATCACCATCACGTCATCGGCGACGTGTTGCACCACCGCGAGGTTGTGGGAGATGAACACGTAGGCGGTGTTGAATTCCTGCTGCAAATCCATGAACAAGTTCAGCACCTGAGCCTGGATCGACACGTCCAACGCCGAGGTCGGTTCATCCGCCACCAGCACTTTCGGTTGCAGCATCATTGCCCGGGCCAGTGCGATCCGCTGGCGCTGGCCACCGGAGAACATGTGTGGGTAGCGCTGATAGTGCTCAGGGCGCAGGCCCACTTGCTTCATCATCGCCTGGACCTTTTCGCGGCGTTCGGCGGCGGACAGGGTGGTGTTGATCAGCAGCGGCTCGCCCAGTTGGTCACCGACCTTCTGGCGCGGGTTCAGCGAGGCATACGGGCTCTGGAACACCATCTGCACGTCTTTGCGCAGTTGCTTGCGCTGGGCCTTGTCGGCGCCGGCCACTTCTTGCCCGGCAATTTTCAGCGAGCCGGAAGACGGTTCTTCAATCAGCGTCAGGGCGCGGGCCAGGGTGGATTTGCCGCAACCGGATTCGCCCACGACCGCGAGGGTCTTGCCGGCTTCCAGCTCGAACGACACACCATTGAGCGCACGCACCAGGGCATGGCCCTTGAACAGGCCACGGGACACTTCGTAGTGACGGGTCAGGTCGCGGGCGGTAAGTACGACGGCCATTACGCCACCTCCTGATTCAGCGGGTAGAAGCAGCGGGCAAGGCTGTTGCTTTTCGGGTCAAGGCCCGGGCGTTGGGCGCGGCAGGACTCCTGCACATACGGGCAGCGTGGCGACAGCAGGCAACCCTGCGGGCGGTCATAACGGCCGGGAACGATACCCGGCAGCGTGGCCAGGCGCGTGGCGCCCAGGCTGTGCTCGGGAATCGCCTTGAGCAGCGCTTCGCTGTACGGGTGCGCCGGGATGTCGAACAACTGCGGCACCTGGCCGACTTCCACGGCTTGGCCGGCGTACATCACGCACACGCGCTGGGCGGTTTCAGCCACCACCGCGAGGTCGTGGGTGATCAGCACCAGGCCCATGTTCTGCTCTTTCTGCAAGGCCAGCAGCAGGTCCATGATCTGGGCCTGGATGGTCACGTCGAGCGCAGTAGTCGGTTCATCGGCGATCAGCAGTTTCGGCTCGCCGGCGATGGCCATGGCGATAGCCACACGCTGGCTCATACCACCGGACAACTGGTGCGGGTAGGCATCCATACGGCTGGCAGCGCCCGGGATTTCCACCTTTTCGAGCAGTTCGATGGCACGCTTGCGCGCTTGCTTGCCGGACATTTTCAAATGCAGGCGCAGCACTTCTTCGATCTGGAAACCCACGGTATAGCTGGGATTCAGGGCGGTCATCGGGTCCTGGAAGACCATCGCCAGGTCTTTACCGACGATCTGCCGGCGTTGGCGGTTGCTCAGCTTGAGCATGTCCTTGCCGTCGAAGTTCAGGGCGTCGGCGGTGACGATGCCGGGGTGCTCGATCAGGCCCATCAGCGCCATCATGGTCACGGATTTACCCGAACCCGACTCGCCAACGATCGCCAGTACTTCGCCTTTGTCGACGGAGATGTCGAGGCCATCGACCACAGGTACAGCGGTCTTGTCGCCGAAGCGGACATTGAGATTCTTGATTTCTAGCAGTGACATGGGAATCTCCTCAGGCGGCATTTTTGAGTTTCGGGTCCAGCGCATCGCGCAGCCCGTCGCCCATCAGGTTGATTGCCAGCACGCTGAGCAAAATGGTCAAACCAGGCAGGCTCACGACCCACCAGGCGCGTTCGATGTAGTCGCGGGCCGAAGCCAGCATGGTGCCCCACTCCGGGGTTGGCGGTTGTACGCCAAGGCCCAGGAAGCCCAGGGCTGCAGCATCGAGAATGGCCGAGGAGAAACTCAGGGTGGCCTGAACGATCAGCGGCGCCATGCAGTTCGGCAGCACGGTGACGAACATCAGGCGCGGCAGGCCGGCGCCGGCGAGGCGTGCGGCGGTCACGTAGTCACGGTTCAGTTCGCCCATCACCGCAGCACGGGTCAGGCGGACATAGGATGGCAACGACACGATCGCGATGGCGATCACGGTGTTGATCAGGCCAGGGCCGAGGATCGCGACAATGGCCACAGCCAGCAGCAGCGATGGCAGGGCCAGCATGATGTCCATCAGACGCATGATGGTCGGGCCAAGCAGGCGCGGGAAGAAACCGGCGAACAGGCCCAGCAGGATCCCCGGGATCAGCGACATCACCACCGACGACAAGCCGATCAGCAAGGACAGGCGCGAACCCTGGATCAGGCGCGACAGCAGGTCACGGCCCAGTTCATCGGTGCCCAGCAGGAACTGGATCTGCCCGCCTTCCAGCCAGGCCGGAGGGGTCAGCAGGAAGTCACGGTATTGCTCGCTCGGGTTGTGCGGGGCCACCCAAGGGGCGAACAGCGCGCAAAATACCACCAGCAACATGAACAGCAGGCCGGCAACCGCGCCTTTGTTCTTGGAGAAGGCTTGCCAGAATTCTTTGTACGGGGACGGGTACAGCAGGCTTTGATCGACTGCTACCGCGGGAGTAGGTGTGGTCATGGTCATGATCTCAGCGCTGGTGACGGATGCGTGGGTTGGCGAAGCCGTAGAGGATGTCCACCACGAAGTTCACCAGAATCACCAGGCAGGCGATTAACAGGATGCCGTTTTGCACCACGGGATAGTCCCGTGCGCCAATGGCTTCAATCAGCCATTTGCCGATGCCGGGCCACGAGAAGATGGTTTCGGTCAGGACCGCACCGGCCAGCAGCGTGCCGACTTGCAGGCCGACCACGGTGAGTACCGGGATCAAGGCGTTACGCAGGCCGTGGACGAATACCACGCGCGCCGGCGACAGGCCTTTGGCCTTGGCGGTCCGGATGTAGTCTTCGCGCAATACTTCAAGCATCGACGAACGGGTCATCCGGGCGATAACGGCCAGCGGGATGGTACCGAGCACGATGGCTGGCAGGATCAGGTGGTGCAGGGCATCCCAGAATGCGTCCGGCTCGTCAGCCAGCAGGGTGTCGATCAGCATGAAGCCGGTGCGCGGCTCGATGTCGTAGAGCAGGTCGATCCGTCCCGACACTGGCGTCCAGCCCAGGCTCACGGAGAAGAACATGATCAGGATCAGGCCCCACCAGAAGATCGGCATCGAATATCCCGCCAGGGAGATGCCCATCACCCCATGGTCGAACAGGGATCCTCGTTTCAAGGCCGCGATCACCCCGGCTAACAGCCCCAGGATGCCGGCGAACAACAGGGCGGCCATGGACAGTTCCAGGGTCGCGGGGAAAAGTGCGGTGAATTCAGTCCACACGCTGGTACGGGTACGCAGGGATTCGCCGAGGTCGCCGTGGGCGAGCTTGCCGACATAATCCAGGTATTGCGCATATAACGGTTTGTTCAGACCAAGGCGTTCCATTGCCTGAGCGTGCATCTCGGGGTCGACTCGTCGTTCGCCCATCATGACTTCGACAGGGTCGCCTGGGATCATGCGAATCAACGCGAACGTCAGCAAGGTGATGCCGAAAAACGTGGGGATCAATAACCCCAATCGGCGGGCAATAAAACTAAACATCTTGTTGTGTACCTCAATCAGCCGGTTAGGCAGGTTCGGCACCGTCAATGTCGACGGTGCCGAGCGTCTCTTATCTACTTCACCTGGGTGGTGGCGAAGTTATTTGTAGTCAGAGGGCTTTGGGTAAAACCTTCGACGTTTTTACGCATGGCGGTGAACATTTTCGGGTAAGCCATGGGAATCCATGGTTGGTCCTTTTCGAAAACGTCCAGTGCTTGTTCATAGAGTGCAGCGCGCTGGGTGGGTTCAGCGATAGCGCGTGCCTTGTCGATCAAGTCTTGAAACTCTTTGTTACACCAGCGGGCGTAGTTTTCGCCGTTTTTCGCTGCATCGCAACTCAAGTTCGGGGTGAGGAAGTTATCCGGGTCCCCGTTATCCCCCGCCCAGCCGGCGGAGACCATGTCATGTTCGCCATTCTTGGCGCGTTTGAGCATTTCGCCCCATTCCATGACCTTGATGTTCACTTTCAGGCCGATTTGCGCCAGGTCCGCCTGCATGCGCTGGGCGCCGAGCATCGGGTTGGGGTTGGTCGGGCCGCCGCCGTTACGGGTGAACAGGGTGAACTCGGTGCCTTCCGGTACGCCGGCTTCCTTGAGCAGGGCGCGGGCCTTGTCCAGGTCACGCGGCGGGTTTTTCAGCTTTTCGCTGAAGCCCAGCAGGGTTGGCGGGTACGGGCCGGTGGCATCAATGGAGTTGCCTTTGCCGTACAGGGATTCGTTGTAGCCTTTCTTGTCGAACGCGATGTTGATCGCGTGCCGCACCCGGGCGTCGCTCATGTACTTGTGGGTGGTGTTCAGGGCGGTGTAGCTGGTGGTCATGGCCGCCAGTTCCGCGACTTTCAGGTTTGGATCAGCCTTGGCATTCGGCACGTCATCGGGCTTGGGATACAGCGCGATCTGGCATTCGTTGGCCTTGAGCTTTTGCAGGCGCACGTTGCTGTCGGTGGTGATGGCCAGGATCAACGGGTCAGCCGGCGGCTTGCCACGGAAGTAGTCCGGGTTGGCCTTGAAGCGCACTTGGGCGTCTTTGGCGTAGCGCGAGAAGATGAACGGGCCGGTGCCGATGGGCTTGGCGTTCAGGTCATCGGTCTTGCCGGACTTGAGCAACTGGTCGGCGTATTCGGCGGAGTGAATCGAGGAAAACGCCATGGCCAGGTCGGCCAGGAACGGTGCTTCAGGGCGGGTCAGGGTAAAGACCACGGTGTGGTCATCGGTCTTCGTGACGCTCTTGAGCAGTTCCTTGAAGCCCATGCTTTCAAAGTACGGGTAGCCCACGTTGGACTTGTTGTGCCACGGGTGATTCGGGTCCAGCTGGCGCTGGAAACTCCAGAGCACGTCGTCGGCATTCATGTTGCGCGTGGGTTTGAAGTAGTCGGTGGTGTGGAACTTGATGTCGTCACGCAGGTGAAAGGTGTAGGTCAGGCCATCGGCACTGATTTGCGGCAGGTCCTTGGCCAGCGCCGGGATCACTTCGGTGGTGCCGGGCTTGAAGTCCACCAGACGGTTGAACATGGTTTCGGCCGCGGCGTCGGCGGTGACAGCCGTGGTGTACAGGACCGGATCGAAGCCTTCCGGGCTGGCTTCGGTGCAGACGACCAACGGTTTGGCCGAGATGCCGACAGCGACGCTCAACAGCGCAGCGGCAATGGCAGCTTGTAACGGGAGCATTTTCATCTAAGAGCCCTCTGCAATCGATTGGACCAGACAAGCGTAAGCGGCGGGCTCGTCCTGAGCCCGCCGCTTACCTGGCGCTGATTAAAGAATGTTGAACGGGATGGTGGTCACCAGGCGGAACTCACGCAGGTTGCCGTCAGCCTGGTTGGCGCTGGCACGGTGAGTCACGTAGGTACCACGAATGGTGGTGGCCTTGAGTGCGCCGCTCTGGATCGCGTAAGCCGCGCCTACACCGTATTCCTGGTGCTTCTCGCCGTCCTGGGCCTGAATGCCGTTGTAGGCAAAGCCAGCGCGGCCGCCGTCGCCGGTGTAGTGAGTACCATCGATACCCCAGCCGCGAGCCGAGTAGATGTTGAACTTCAGGCCCGGCACGCCGTATTCGGCCATGTTGATGCCGTAGGCGATCTGGAAGGACTTCTCGTTCGGACCGTTAAAGTCGGACGTCAGGGAGTTGGCCAGGTAGATACCGTTGGTTTCGTGCAGGTAGTCGAAGTACTCGTCGCCGTTCACGGCCTGGTACGAGAAGGTCAGGCTGTGAGCCTGGTGGGTCAGGCCGAACGACAGCGAGTAGGTGTCGTTGTCGATCTTGCCCATCAACTTTTTGCCTTCGTCGACGGTTTTGTAGTAGTTCAGGCCGGTGGTCAGGGACAGGGTCTGGCTGTCACCCAGCTCGTGGGTAGCACCGAAGTAGTACTGGTTCCAGAAGTCTTCCACGTTGGCGGCGAACAGGCTGGTCTTCAGGCTCTTGAACGGCTGGTAGTTGACGCCCAGGGTGTTGACCTTGTCGGTTTCCTGGCGACCGTTGCCGTATTCGGTACGGAATTTCGACAGGCTCTGCTCGGTCCGTGGCGAAACGCGGTCAAACACGCCGCCCTGGAACGACAGGTTGCTGAACTCTTCGCTGTTGAAGCTCACACCTTCGAAGCTCGAAGGCAGCGCACGGTTGCCGATGGTGTCGACGATGCCGCTGCTGAAGTTCTGGCGACCGGCGGTCAAGGTGGTGTTCGAGACACGGAACTTGACGTTGGCCAGACCCAGTTTGCTCCACTGGTCTACAGCGTCGCCGTCGGAGTCAGCCAGGGTACGGTTGGAGCCGCCCTTGATGTCGCGCTTGCTGCGGTCCAGGACCACAGCGTTGTAGACCGCCACTTCAGTGCTCACGCCAACGGTACCTTGGGTGAAACCCGAGGTAGCGTTGAGGATGGTGCCTTGCACCCAGTTGGTACGGTAGTTGTCAGTACGGGCTTCGCCGTGCTTCTGGTAAGTGAACTTGCTGCCACGGAAGCGTTGTTCGTTGGAGAACCAGTTGCGGGTTGTACCGCCCAGGCTTGCTCCATCGATAAAGCCTTTGGCCTCGCTTTGGGCGCTGGTGCCGGCCAGTGTGGTAGGAACGAAGTCCTGGCTTGCAGGTTCAGCGTAGGCGGTAGCCGTGATGCTGCTGATGGCCAGGGCCAGTAGCGCGGTGCTGCTCAGTTTCATGGGTGAAGCTCCTTTGGTTCTCTTTTTAATGCCGGTCTTTTTAGGTGAACCGGCTATTGGGTGTGTAACTCTTTCAAGCCTTTGCAAACGTTTGCCCAAGGGTAAAACCCGAAATAAGGCTGCACGTTTGCAGCAGGGTGAATGCTCACCCTGCGCAATCCGGTTATTTTTTTATGGGGTAATGCTGACGCCCGAGAACACGTTGCGGCCGAAGGGGCTCACTTTAAAACCTTCGACTTTGGCGCTTAACGGCTGGTTGACCGTCGAGTGGGCGACTGGCGTGATCGGCACCTGCTGCTTGAGCAGTTGCTGCGCCTGTTTGTATAGAACAGTCCTTTGTTCGCGGTCGGTCACGACCTTGGCTTGCTTGATCAGCTTGTCGTACGCCGGGTCACACCACATGGAGTAGTTGTTCCCGCCGATGGCGTCGCAGCTGTAGAGGGTGCCCAGCCAGTTGTCCGGGTCACCGTTGTCGCCGGTCCAGCCGATCAGGCTGACATCGTGCTCGCCATTCTTGGTGCGCTTGATGTACTCGCCCCATTCATAGCTGACGATCTTGACCTTGAGACCAATCTTCGCCCAATCGCTTTGCAGCATTTCGGCCATCAGCTTGGCGTTGGGGTTGTACGGCCGTTGCACCGGCATCGCCCACAGGGTGATCTCGGTGCCTTCCTTCACGCCGGCAGCCTTGAGCAGTTCCTTGGCTTTTTCCGGGTTGTAGGCGGCGTCCTTGATGGTGTCGTCGTAAGACCATTGGGTCGGCGGCATGGCGTTGACCGCCAGTTGCCCCGCGCCCTGGTAAACAGCATTGAGAATGCTCTGCTTGTTCACCGCCATGTCCAGGGCCTGGCGCACTTCGAGCTGGTCGAAAGGCTTGTGCCGCACGTTATAGGCGATGTAGCCGAGGTTGAAGCCTGGTTTGGTCAGCAGTTGCAGCTTCGGGTCGGCCTTCAGGGCTTCGACGTCGGCCGGGCGCGGGTGCAGAGTGATCTGGCATTCACCGGCCTTGAGTTTTTGCACCCGCACCGACGCGTCGGTGTTGATCGCAAAAATCAGCTGGTCGAGCTTCACGCGGCTCGGGTCCCAGTACTGTTTGTTGCCGGTGTAACGGATCTGCGAGTCTTTCTGGTAACGCTGGAACACGAACGGCCCGGTGCCGATCGGCTTCTGGTTGATGTCGCTGGGCTTGCCGGTCTTGAGCAAATGGTCGGCGTATTCAGCCGACAGGATCGAGGCGAAGCTCATGGCGATGTTCTGGATGAACGCGGCGTCGACCGTGTTCAAGGTCATCACCACGGTGTGCGGGCCGGTTTTCTCGACCTTCGCGATGTTCTTGTTCAGGCTCATCCCGTTGAAGTACGGGAACTCGGTGGGGTAGGCCTTGCGGAACGGGTGTTCGGGGTCAAGCATGCGATTGAAGGTGAACAGCACGTCGTCGGCGTTGAAATCACGCGTCGGCTTGAAGTCCTTGTTGCTGTGGAATTTCACCCCTTCGCGCAGGTGGAAGGTGTAGGTCAGGCCGTCTTCGGAAATATCCCAACGGGTTGCCAGGCCTGGTACGACATTGGTCGCGCCTTTTTCGAACTCGGCCAGGCGGTTGTAGATAGGCTCGGCGGCGTCGTTATCGGTGGCCGTCGTGTATTGCGCGGTGTCGAAGCCAGCCGGGCTGCCTTCGGAGCAAAACACCAGGCTCTTTTTCTCGGCAGCCTGGCCCATCGAGGCCACAGCCAACAGGCTGGTGCCGAATATCGCGGATAGAACGGTGGTATGGCGCATGACAATCCCGATCCTTGTTTGTTGTTTTCGTCAGTGAGCAATCGCAAGGCCATTCAGGGCCTTGCGACAACACTGATCCCACAACGGCAGTTGCCCCACAGAGACGATGCTTCTGCCGTGCCACGACGTTATGGGTCGGGAGCCGGGCAGTAAATGCAACGAATCTGACAGACCTTGTAGGTAACGGCACCGCGATTCGCAGTTAGCTGCCGTAGGACGGCAGCGTGTGCGGAGGTGGTCTGTTTCCTACGGCCTTGGCGGATGCAATAACGGCGACGTTATGAAACGTCGCCGCCAGAGCTCCTTACTTGCCGCTTACGCTCACGCCGTAGAAGGAGTTCAAGCCAAATGGGCTGATCTTGAAGTCCTGCACGTTGTTGCGCATGGGTTGATACACCGTCGAGTGCGCGATAGGTGTCATCGGGACTGCGTCTTTGAGGATATGTTGCGCCTGCTTGTACAGCTCGGTGCGTTTGGCTACGTCGGACGTTGCCTTGGCTTCTTTCACGATGCCGTCGAATTTCTTGTCGCACCACTTGGAGAAGTTGTTGCCGGCCAGGGAATCGCAGCCGAACAGCACGTTCAACCAGTTGTCCGGGTCACCATTGTCGCCGCTCCAGCCAATGATCATGGCCTGGTTCTCGCCGCCTTTGGAACGCTTGATGTACTCGCCCCACTCGTAGCTGACGATGTTCACTTTCAGGCCGATCTGTTTCCAGTCGTTCTGCAGCATCTCAGCCATCAGCTTGGCGTTCGGGTTGTACGGACGCTGGACCGGCATCGCCCACAGGGTGATCTCGGTGCCTTCCTTGACGCCGGCTTCCTTGAGCAAAGCCTTGGCTTTGGTCACGTCGAACGGCGCATCCTTGATGGTGGTGTCGTAGGACCACTGGGTAGGCGGCATGGCGTTGACGGCCAGCTGGCCTGCGCCCTGGTAAACCGAGTCGATGATCTGCTGCTTGTTCACCGACATGTCCAGGGCTTCACGCACCCGGATGTCCGACAGCGGGTTAGGCGCGGTCTGGCCCTTGAGGACCGGCATTACGTTGTAGGCGATGTAGCCCAGGTTGAAACCGGCCTGGTGCGGCAGTTTCAGGTCCTTGTCTTCACCCAGTGCCTTGAGGTCGGCCGGACGTGGGAACAGGGTCACCTGGCATTCGTTTTTCTTCAGCTTCTGGATACGCACCGACGGGTCGGTGGTGATGGCGAAGATCAGGTTGTCGATCTTCACGTCTTCAGGCTTCCAGTAATCCTTGTTGCCGGTGTAACGGATGTTGGAGTCTTTCTGGTAGCTCTTGAACACGAACGGACCAGTGCCGATTGGCTTCTGGTTGATGTCCTGTGCCTTGCCTTCCTTCAACAGTTGGGCGGCGTATTCAGCCGACTGGATAGAGGCGAAGCTCATGGCCAGGTTCTGGATGAAAGCAGCGTCCACAGTGCCAAGGGTGAACTTGACGGTGTGGGCGTCGACTTTCTCGATGTTCTTGATGTTGGTGTCCATACCCATGTCCGTGAAGTACGGAAACTCGGTTGGGTAGGCTTTACGGAACGGATCGTCTTTGTTGATCATCCGGTTGAAAGTGAACAGTACGTCGTCAGCCGAAAATTCACGAGTTGGCTTGAAGTACGGGGTGGTGTGGAACTTGACGCCTTCACGAAGGTGGAAGGTGTACGTCAGGCCATCCGGGGAAACGTCCCAGGTCGTGGCCAGCCCAGGAACAACAGCGGTGCCGCCGCGCTCAAACTGGGTCAGACGGTTGAACATGGTTTCGGCCGAAGCATCGAAGTCTGTTCCGGTGGTGTACTGGCCTGGATCAAAACCGGCCGGGCTCCCTTCGGAGCAGAACACCAGGTTGCTCGCCGCTTGGGCGAAAGGTGCAGCAGCCATTAAACCGGCGCTGACTAATAACGGAATGACTGCGTGTTTAAGCATGTTGGCCTCATGATTTGTTGTCATTTTTGGTAGTGAGGGCGACCTCGTGAGTCGACCTGCGGATACTTATGCAGGGCCCATACCCAATGCAAGATGTTGAGAGCCTACAACGGCTAAACAGTGGTACGAACGTACACGAATGTCGCATATGTGTAAGTTCAGACACATTTTTGCATTTTTGAGGGGTTTTTTCGGTGCGAGGGGCGCACCAGGAATGCCCAACCGAGGCGTCTGGCGCACCCGGTTGGGGCGTGGCTGTTACTTATTCAGACTGACGCCATAGAACGGTGTGAGTCCAAATGGACTGATCTTGAAGTCCTGTACTTCCTTTCGAAGGGGCTGGAAAACCGTCGAGTTTGCGATAGGTGTTATAGGTACTTGTTCCTTAAGGATTTTTTGTGCCTGTTGATACCACTTGATGCGTTGCTCACGGTCGCTGCTGACCTTGGCCTGCTGCACGAGTTTGTCGTAGGCCGGGTTACACCACTTCGCATAGTTACTGCCCTTCACCGCAGCACAACTGTAGAGCACGCCGAGCCAGTTATCCGGGTCACCGTTGTCGCCGGTCCAGCCGTAGATCATCACGTCATGCTCGCCGGCTTTGGCGCGTTTGATGTACTCGCCCCACTCATAGCTGACGATATTGGCCTTGATGCCGATCTTTTCCCAATCCTGCTGGATCATCTGCGCCGACATCCGGGCGTTGGGGTTCGACGCGCGTTGGACCGTCATCGCCCACAGGTTGAGGGTGGTACCTGGTGCAACCCCTGCTTCTTTTAGTAGCGCCCGGGCTTTGGCCGGATCGTAGGGCGCGTCCTTGATCGTCGGGTCATAAGACCACTGCGCCGGAGGCAGGGCGTTCTGCGCCAATTGTCCGGCACTCTGATACACGGCCTTGATGATTGCCGGCTTGTCGATGGCCATGTCCAAGGCCTGGCGCACCTTGAGCTGGTCCAGGGGCGGATGGGTCACGTTGTAGGCGAGAAAGCCCAGGTTGAAGCCGGCTTGCTGGAGCACCCGCAGATTGGGGTCCTGCTTCATCACTTCGATGTCGGAAGGGCGCGGATAACCGCTGACCTGACACTCGCCGGCCTTGAGTTTCTGCAGGCGCACGGCGGCGTCCGGGGTGATCGAGAACACCAGGTTGTCGAGCTTCACATCGTCGGGTTTCCAATACTGTTTATTGGCGCTGTAGCGAATCTGCGAATCCTTCTGGTACCGCTTGAACACAAACGGCCCGGTGCCCACCGGCTTCTGGTTGATATCGGCGGCCTTGCCTTCCTTGAGCAACTGCGCGGCATATTCGGCGGACTGCACCGAGGCGAAGCTCATGGCCAGGTTTTGCACGAAGGAGGCGTCAACGTTGTTCAGGTTGAAGCGCACGGTGTGCTCGTCGAGTTTTCCGACGTTCTTGATGGTGGTGTTCAAGCCCATGTCGGTGAAGTAGGGCGATTCCGACGGGTAGGCTTTACGGAACGGGCTCTCGGGATCCAGCAGGCGCTGGAAGGTGAACACCACGTCGTCGGCGTTGAAGTCCCGGGTGGGGGTGAAGTAGTCAGTGGTGTGGAACTTGACGCCATCCCGCAGGTGGAAGGTATACGTCAGGCCGTCCTTGGACACGTCCCAGCTCGTCGCCAGGCCGGGTTCGACTTCAGTGCCGCCGCGCTTGAACTGGGTCAGGCGGTTGAACACGGTTTCGGCGGAGGCATCGAAATCGGTTCCGCTGGTGTACTGGCTGGGGTCGAAGCCGGCGGGGCTGGCTTCGGAGCAGTAGACCAGGGTGCTGGCCGCCTGGGCCAGAGGCATGAACGCCAGCAGGCCGGCAGCGAGGAGAAGCGGTTTAAAGGCGATTCTTTCCATGGAGACCCCAGAGATGGCACAAAAAAACGGCGGTTACCGAGGTTACCGCCGTTTAGTGCTGCCAGGTAGGGGCCCATCATCTGACTGGCGAGGGGAATGCGATCAGATGCTCGTTGGCGTGGAGATTTCTATTGTGGTCGGCGCTGACTTGTCGATAGTGTAATTGTCCCCAGCAACCTCATTCCTTTCACGTATTGTGAATGTCCGGGTACTTTTTATATCCAGGTCCCGATTGATAATCATGCCATCTTCCGTTGCATATTTAAGGACCCAGTTCGTTTCGGCGATGACGGTATGTTCATTGCTTGCCGGGTTGTAATTGATAGTAAAGTTCTTCGGGCCTGCGGCGACGCTGTAATCATCCTTCAACAACGGTTGCGACAGTTCAAGCAATGCCGGTAACGATGAACCTTGGTGGGCTACCTCGGAAATTCGGGCGCGTAACGCCGGGTCAGGCACCTGCTCCTCGAATGTGGCAAACCTGTGACTTAGGGTGTCGTGTTCATCTTCTACCCTGAAATTCAACTCCGTACGTGATTCCACACCGGCTTCGGTTTTCTTAATCGTATAGTTTTCGCGATTCAGATCAGGCGCAAAGCTGGATGAGTATTGGGTGTTTGAATAGGGGGATTCCCTTGCCTTTTCACCTGCGCTGACGGCGAATGCGTTGTCGTCGACTGTCCAGGAAA
Organism: Pseudomonas sp. 32A; assembly: GCF_052682255.1. NCBI lineage: Bacteria > Pseudomonadati > Pseudomonadota > Gammaproteobacteria > Pseudomonadales > Pseudomonadaceae > Pseudomonas > Pseudomonas sp. 32A. Next base: position 3,896,453 of record NZ_JBQYLY010000001.1, read on the forward strand.
CGCTGAGCTTCCTTTTCATCTTGGAGCCGTCGGCATAAACAATGTCGTTTGGCACAAGGTCTTTGTCGAGCACCAGGTTCAGGTAGCTATCAAACTTTTCGGCATCACTGACTTTCACCCCCTTGTTGTCCACAAAGAGCTCGGAGAATTTCGGTCCAGGTGCTGTCGGAGTACTGGGTGAAGTCGACGTGGACCGGGACCACGGCCAGCCCCCTTGAAGCGTATCGCGCACCCACCCGCCGTCACCGTTGGACTGCACCGTCATCACCGGTTTGCGGGTGGCAGGGTCAATAATCTGCACATAGTTGTCACTGAGTTTGAAATCCCCTCTGATCTCGTAAACCTTGCTCATACCACTGCTGTCGGTGTGGCGGATCAGCCACTGGTCAGCACCGTCAGTGTCCTTGACCTGATAGATGCCCTTGCTGTTGGGCGTGCGGTTTGCAATCAGGCGCTGGCCATCCGCTACCGCATGGTCACTGATGTTGCCCGCCTGCGAAGGCTGTAACCGGTCAGCCAAACCACGGCCTGCACGGCTTTGATCAAGGGTATTGAGTGTGTTGCCCTGGCCGGGCAGCGTCGTCACGTTTTCACGAGGCGCTGCAAACGGGTCTTCGACCTTCCCGCTCGCACCGGCGGAAAACAAGGTGTTGAGCGCACCATCGAAGGTTTTCCAGGCGCCGTCGCTGCGTTCTGCCTGGGTGTCGCCCGATGCGGTTTTTTCCGCGCCTAACGCCAGCTCCGTGACGCCCAAGGCCCCGACGGTGGCGGCCGCGGCGACTCCGCCAGGCGCCATGGGGGCGAATATCTTGAGGGCGGTGGAGACGTCATTAAGCCAGGTATCGCGGGTTACTTCGCTGTTGGATTTGATCGAGGTGTCCGCATCGCTGGTCATCCGTGCCTTGGCCTGGTCGCGCATTTGACTGAAGACGTCACCCTCGATGTGCACGGGGTTGCGATCAATCGTTTCGCCCTCCATCTTCGACCAATCGCCGTTGGCCAAATGCGCCAATGAGGCGTCGACCCCGGATTTGCCCAGCGGGCCGCCGTCCTGGCGGTCGAGTTGGGAGAAGTGCGAAGCCAGGGCCTCGCGCTTTTTCGGGTCCTTGGCCTGCTCGACCACCCACTCATCCATTTTGTCCAGGGAGGCGAACCTCAGGAATGCTGGTGTGGCACCGGGAATGTAGAGAATCTGCAGGCCGTCGCGCCGATTGTTCTGGTAGTTGTACTGGCCGTCATCAAGGACGGCGAACCGGATGATGTCGCTGGAACCCCAGCCGTTGATATCGAAAGGGTACGCCCGCAACTGATCTTTGGCCGGCGCTTCAGCCTTCAGTTGGTCGACAGTCAGCGGCGCCTTTTCGGCCTGAGGAAGGTTGGACGCCGCCTTCATGACCAGGCGATAGTCATCCCGGGTGAACTGGTGCTCGGCCGGCATCAGCTTTTTTTCGGCGGGGGACTTGGCTTCATAGGCGCTCAGTTGCTGGCGCGCCTGTTGGACGAATTGCCCCTTGAGGGTGGTGCGATAGGCATCCCCATGGGTGTTCCAGAAGTCATTTATTTTGCTGGTCATGCGCCCCTGGAAGTCGGTTTTCCAGGTTTCGTGCATCAGCGTCGAAGGGGCAAGGGGGAACTGGTTGTGGGCACCATAGCCGCCCTTGGTACTTTCTCCGGGCCCCGCCGTATAGATGCCGGCTTCAGCATCAATTTGACCGGGGTTCCAGTCATGTTCGGAAAAGTTATCCAGCAGTGCATCCGGCAGGCGTTTGGAATAGAAAGGTTCTTCATTCATGTGCATCGCGCCGGTCGCGGTGCCGGGCGAGGCGCTCTGGCCATGGCGGAAGCGGTTGAGGTACAGGGTGTCGGGGTCGACATTGGTTTGCCCGGTCGCTTTTTCGATCAGCTCCTTCGCCCACTGTTTGGCTTCGTTGTGCACACTGGGAAAGGCGTTAGCCACACTGTTTGCCAGGTTTGAATAGGCCAGCTTCTGCGGTGCAACGCTATTGAATGCTTCGGTATTGGCCTTCTGGGTTTCCAGCGCCTGGGCCGAGCGCAGGTTGGCGGGCCGCCGGCGGTCATCGGTGGCAATGGCGCCGAAAGAGTGGTTGCGCTCCAGTTGCCTTAGCTGTGTTCTAGCCTCCGCAAGGTTGGCGGGGAGCGGTATGCCGTAGAAGTTTGCGATCACTTTCGCGCTGACATTCACCGTATTTTCGTCTGAGCGTATGTGTAACGCCTGACCGGCGCCGGGCGCGATAACCTGGGCGGACGTCAGAAGGGGCCCAGAAACCTGTGCCCAGCCTGAACCGTCGGTCAGCGAAAAGTCCTTCTTCACGCCGTTGACGTTGGCGGACATGGCACCAGTGGAAGGCACGACCGACAGGGTGGACGGGTCAATGTTCTGCTCGCGCATCCAGCCCTGGATAACCGGGTGTTCCAGTTGCGAGCGATGCAGCTCAAGCCATTGGCCCAACACCGTCTGGGAGGGGACCTTGACCAGGCCGGGTGTGTGACCTTCAACCTTACGTTGTACCGCCCCGATGTAGGCCTGGATCAGGCCAGGGTCCCCGGGAGCTGCGGCTTCACCTTGCGACGGTCGTGCTGGGGTAGGGGGGAGCGTGTTGTGAACGCTGGGGTGTGGAATGGGCGGTGCCTTCATTGAGGCTGACGGCTGCAGGAAGTGGGTACTTAAGCTCTGTTGGGACGGAGACAAATGATGGGACATGGTTGCGATACTCGATAGTGGTTTGGACACATACCCGCAGAGCAATCCCTGTCAATATGGGGGGTATATATAGGTGTCGAAAACCGGAGTGTCGATTCCGTAATGAATTCAGAGGTGATTTACAGAATATGTTCTCACCTGAATACAAAACGCTGCCCGTAGGCAGCGTCATTGCAACTCGGGTACCACTCAATCAGGGCATCTGGACTTCGATCACGCCATCCGCGGTCATGTTGACCTGGCTGGTGCCCGCTTCAACTTCCGGCGTCGGCGCCGAATCCATCGCGGCGGCTTTCATCATCATCCCGCCACGTGCATACGAATGTGGATAACCGTTGGTGTTGAAGTTCAGGTTGACGATCTTGTAGCCCTTGCCGCCCAGCGCATCGGTGGCCAGTTGTGCACGGGCCTTGAACGCGGTGACCGCTTCTTTAAGCAAAGCATCTTCGCTGGCCTTGCGGGTCGGGTTGGCGATGGCGAAATCCATGCTGTCCATTTTCAGGTTGGTCAGCATGTCGCCAGTGAGCTTGGACAGGGCGGCGAAGTCGGCACTTTCCATACGCAGTTCAGCGCGTTCACGCCAGCCGGTGATTTTCTGGTTCTTGTTGTCGTAGATCGGGTAGCTGTTGCGGCTGCCCTGGCGCAGGGTCACGCCTTTGACTTCCCGGGCCTGGGCCAGCGCCTTGTTCATGGTGGTGGTGATTTCGGCGGCAAGCTTGGCCGGGTCGGTGTTCTGCGACTCGGTGTACAGGGTGACGATCATCTGGTCGCGCGCCACTTCCTGGCTGACTTCGGCACGCAGGGAAATCTGGTTGTAATGCAGTTCGTCAGCGGCCATGGCCGGCAGGCTGGCGAGGGTAGCGGCGCCGAGGGTGAGGGTGGCTGCACTGCGAATGAAACGAGACATGTAAGCTCCTTGAGATGTTCGTGTTCGGTAAGACTGTAGACGCAAGGTTTCAGTTCTTCGGGTTTACACATTCGCTACATGTTGACGGATGCCGACGAACGGTCATGTTCCTGACCCCTGCGTCAAAGAGCCACACACGCCGTGCCAGCGCCGTCGCTTCGTTTATACTCCGTGCGATCCGCCTGCAGCGCTCATCGGGAGAGCTCATGCTCGCCGCCGTAAAACTGACTTCCGCCACCCGCCAGAACCTTTGGCGCCTGACGTTCATCCGCACCCTGGTACTGGCCGCGCAGGCCGGTTCGGTCGGGCTCGCCTATTGGTTCAACCTGTTGCCGCTGCCTTGGCTGCAACTGGCCGTGACCCTCGGGTTTTCCACGGTACTGTGCGTATTTACCGCCATTCGCCTGCGCACCACGTGGCCGGTGACCGAACTGGAATACTCCCTGCAACTGGCCTGCGACCTGTTTATCCACAGTGTGTTGCTTTACTTCTCCGGCGGTTCCACCAACCCCTTCGTTTCTTATTACCTGGTGCCACTGACCATTGCGGCGGTGACGCTGCCGTGGCGCTATTCGGTAGTGCTGTCGGGCATCGCCCTGACCCTGTACACCCTGCTGCTGGCGCAGTTCTATCCGTTACAGACCTTTCCCATCGCCCGGGAAAACCTGCAGATCTACGGCATGTGGCTGAGCTTTGCCCTGTCGGCGGCGGTCATCACCTTTTTTGCCGCGCGGATGGCGGAAGAGCTGCGCCGCCAGGAAGAACTGCGCGCCATTCGCCGTGAAGAAGGCCTGCGGGACCAGCAGTTGCTGGCCGTCGCCACCCAGGCCGCCGGCGCGGCCCATGAATTGGGCACGCCGCTGGCGACCATGAGCGTACTGCTCAAGGAAATGACCCAGGACCACCACGACCCGGCCCTGCAAGACGACCTGAGTGTGCTTCAGGAACAGGTCAAGCAGTGCAAGCTGACCTTGCAACAACTGGTACGCGCCGCCGAGGCCAATCGCCGTCTCGCGGTGGAGATGCAGGACGTCACCCAGTGGCTGGACGAGGCCCTGAACCGCTGGCACCTGATGCGTCCCGAAGCCAGCTACCGTTTCCACCTGCTGGGCCAGGGCACGGTGCCGCGCATGGCGCCGCCGCCGGACTTGACCCAGGCGCTGCTGAACCTGCTGAACAACGCCGCCGATGCCTGCCCGGAAGGGTTGGAAGTGACCCTGGACTGGGACGCGGAAGACCTCACCATCAGCATTCGCGACCACGGCGCCGGCGTTCCGTTGGCGATTGCCGAGCAGATCGGCAAGCCCTTCTTTACCACCAAGGGCAAAGGCTTCGGCCTCGGCCTGTTTTTGAGCAAGGCCAGCGTGACTCGCGCGGGCGGCTCAGTGAAACTCTATAGTCATGAGGAAGGCGGCACGCTCACCGAGCTGCGCCTGCCCCGTGTCGCACGAGGAGACATCGATGAGTGACGAGATCCAAGTCGAAGGCGAAGAACTGCCGCACCTGTTGCTGGTAGATGACGACGCCACCTTTACCCGCGTGATGGCCCGCGCCATGAGCCGTCGTGGCTTTCGCGTGAGCACCGCAGGCTCCGCCGAGGAAGGCCTGGCCATCGCCACGGCCGACCTGCCGGAATACGCGGCCCTGGACCTGAAAATGGACGGCGACTCCGGTCTGGTGCTGCTGCCCAAGCTGCTGGAGCTGGACCCGGAAATGCGCGTGGTGATCCTCACCGGCTATTCCAGCATTGCCACCGCCGTCGAGGCGATCAAGCGTGGCGCGTGCAACTACCTGTGCAAGCCGGCAGACGCCGACGACGTGCTGGCCGCCTTGCTCTCCGAGCACGCCGACCTCGACACCCTGGTGCCGGAAAACCCGATGTCGGTGGACCGCCTGCAGTGGGAACACATCCAGCGCGTATTGACCGAGCACGAAGGCAATATTTCCGCTACGGCCCGCGCCCTGGGCATGCACCGACGAACGTTGCAACGCAAGTTGCAGAAACGCCCGGTTCGACGTTGAACGGCGACTGAACAATCTGCTTCAGGCCGCACGGAGCCCTGAACCGATCGTCTATGATCGGTTCAAACGCCTGTTATTTTTTTCCTACCGAGCCTGAACAATGAATCAGAACGCTGAGTATTCCGCGGTCAATGACGCGGTGCGTGGGCAATTTTTAAGGAAAGTGTGGGCGCTGATCACCCCTTACTGGCGCAGTGAGGAGAAGGGCAAGGCCTGGCTGTTGCTGCTGGTGGTGCTGGGGCTGTCACTGTTCAGTGTGGCGGTGTCGGTGTGGTTCAACAGCTGGAACCGTGACTTCTACAACGCCCTGGAAAAGAAGGACTACGACGCCTTCACCCACTTGCTGATGTATTTCAGCGTGATCGCCGTGGTGGCAATCGTCACCGGGGTGTTCACCTCCTATTTGCAGCAAATGCTCACCATCCGCTGGCGGCGCTGGCTGACCGAAACCTATTTTGCCAAGTGGCTGAGCCAGAAGAACTACTACCACCTGGAATACGGCGGGTACACCGATAACCCCGACCAACGTATCTCCGAAGACCTCAACGCCTTCACCAGCAGCACCCTGAGCCTGGGCCTGGGTTTTATCAGTAACCTGGTAAGCCTGGTGTCGTTCTCGGTGATTTTGTGGGGCGTGTCCGGCAGCATCGAAGTGTGGGGCATCACCATTCCCGGCTACATGTTCTGGGCAGCGCTGGTGTATGCGGTGCTGGGCAGTTGGTTGACCCACTTGATTGGTCGAAAACTGATCGGCTTGAGCAACCGCCAACAACGCTTCGAGGCTGACTTGCGTTTCAGCCTGGTGCGGGTGCGGGAGAACGCGGAAAGCATCGCGCTGTTCAATGGCGAGCCCAATGAACACCAGCAACTGAGTGCGCGTTTCGGGCGGGTATGGAGCAACTTCTGGAGCATCATGCAGCTCAAGAAGCGCTTGAATTTCTTCACCAGCGGTTACTCGCAGATCGCGATCATCTTCCCGTTTGTGGTGGCTGCGCCGCGTTACTTTGCCGGCAAGATCGAGTTGGGCGTACTGATGCAGGTGGCCCAGGCGTTTGGCAGTGTGCAGGGCAGCCTCAGCTGGTTTGTCGACGCGTACACCGTGTTGGCCAGCTGGCGCGCGACCTGTGATCGTCTGCTGAGCTTCGGCGAGGCGATGGACGAAAATGAAGGTCGCAACATGGGCATCGAGTTGCAGCGCCAGGGTGGTGACCTGCAGATGAACAACCTCTGCCTGGACCTGGCGGATGGTCGTCACCTGCTCGAAGGCGCCAACCTGACGGTTGCCGAAGGTGAGCGCCTGATGCTCAGCGGTCGTTCCGGCAGCGGCAAATCAACCTTGCTGCGGGCCATGGGCAATTTGTGGCCAAACGGCCACGGCAACATTCGTTTGCCGGCCGAGCGTTACCTGTTCCTGCCGCAGAAGCCGTATCTGCCGATTGGTACGCTGCGTGGCGTGTTGAGTTATCCACAGGAGGAGGGCGCGTACCCGGCGGAACGTTATGCACAGGTCCTGGAAACCTGCCGCCTGGCGCACCTGATCCCACGCCTGGACGAAGCCAATCACTGGCAGCGCATGTTGTCACCGGGTGAGCAGCAGCGCCTGGCGTTTGCCCGGGCGTTGTTGTTTGAACCGCAATGGCTGTACATGGATGAGGCCACGTCGGCGATGGACGAGGAAGATGAGGCGACGCTGTATCAGGCGTTGATCGATGAGTTGCCGGGCTTGAGCATCGTCAGCGTCGGGCATCGCAGCAGCCTCAAGCGATTCCATGGGCGGCATGTGCGGATACAGGACGGGCAGCTGCAAGAACAACCCGTGTCCTGAGGCAGGGCGCGGTCAATGTGGGAGCGGGCTTGCTCGCGAAGGCGGTGGGCCAGTTAATACATCGGGTGACTGACACACCGCCTTCGCGAGCAAGCCCGCTCCCACATTGGATCAGTGTTGTCTGGTCGACCTGCGACCAACAAAAAAGCCCGGCTGATCATCGATCAGCCGGGCTTTTTCATGTCGCTTGAAAAGGTATTACTTCTTCAAGCCGTAATGCTCATCCAGCATCCCCGGGGCGTTTGGCGTTTTTGGCGCGTAGTCCCGTGGCGGTTCCTGGTTTTCCCGGGGTGGGGTCAGGCGTTCCCGTGGAGCGTGCGGTGCATCGGAATGCAGCGCGGCCAGCAGTCGCTGGCGGGTGATGTCGTCCAGGGCCAGGCGGTTGGCACCCTCGGCGAGATGATCCTGTACTTCCTGATAGCTCTGAGTGAGCTTTTTCACCAGGGTCGCGGTGCTGTTGAAGTGGGTAACAACCTCGTTCTGATAACTGTCAAAACGTTCCTGAATGCCATCCAACTGACGCTGCGTGCGGTTAGGCGCGGCATTCGGCAGCAGGCGGGCAACCAGGAATCCAATGGCGACACCGGCAACCAAGGCGAGAGTCGGCAACAACCAAACTAAGAGCGAGTGTTCCACGAGTCCTTCCTCTATAAACGGCTTTGCTTTACGTTAACGGCTCGGACCTGCGCTGTATACCGCGATTAAGCTCGCAATGATGCCATGCACAGACTTTTAGCTAGACGAGTCGACCCCTTGAGAGGTCACGGAGTTCCTTCCTTGCTGATGCGTGAAACCCCCGTTTTGATCGATGGCCCGGTAGGCCAACTGGAAGCCCTGTATCTGGATCACCCCGAGCCACGTGGCCTGGCGCTGATCTGCCACCCTAACCCGGTGCAGGGCGGCACCATGCTCAACAAAGTCGTATCGACCCTGCAACGCACCGCGCGGGATGCCGGCTTGATCACGTTACGTTTCAATTATCGCGGTGTCGGCGCCAGCGCCGGTGCGCACGATATGAGCACCGGTGAAGTCGACGACGCCGAAGCCGCCGCCGCCTGGCTGCGTGAAAAACATCCCGACCTGCCGATTACCCTGCTGGGTTTTTCCTTCGGTGGGTTTGTGGCGGCCACCCTCGGCGGCCGCCTGGAAGCCAAGGGCGAAAAACTCGCGCACCTGTTCATGGTGGCCGCGGCGGTGATGCGCCTGCGGGATAACGACGTGCTGCCACAAGGCTGCCCATTGACCGTGATCCAGCCGGAAACCGACGAAGTGGTCGACCCACAACTCGTCTACGACTGGTCCGCCGCCCTGAATCGCCCCCATGAGCTGCTGAAAGTGGCAGAATGCGGACACTTTTTTCATGGCAAGCTGACCGATCTCAAGGATCTTGTGCTGCCACGTCTTTCGAATTGATGACAAGCGATCACCCATGACGACCCGTACCCGCATCCTCACCGGCATCACCACCACCGGCACGCCGCACCTGGGCAACTACGCCGGCGCGATTCGCCCGGCGATCCTTGCCAGCCAGGACGCCAATGCCGACTCCTTCTACTTCCTGGCCGACTACCACGCCCTGATCAAGTGCGATGACCCGCAGCGCATCCAGCGCTCGCGCATGGAAATCGCCGCGACCTGGCTGGCCGGTGGCCTGGATGTGAACCGGGTAACCTTCTACCGCCAGTCCGACATCCCGGAAATCCCCGAGCTGACCTGGCTGCTGACCTGCGTGGCGGCCAAGGGCCTGCTCAACCGTGCGCACGCCTACAAGGCCTCGGTGGACAAGAACCTGGAGAACGGCGAAGACCCGGATGCGGGCATCACCATGGGCCTGTACAGCTACCCGGTGCTGATGGCCGCGGACATCCTGATGTTCAACGCCCACAAGGTGCCGGTCGGTCGTGACCAGATCCAGCACGTGGAAATGGCCCGCGATATTGGCCAGCGCTTCAACCACCTGTTCGGCAACGGTAAAGAATTCTTCACCATGCCCGAGGCGCTGATCGAAGAAAGCGTCGCCACCTTGCCGGGCCTGGATGGCCGCAAGATGTCCAAGAGCTACGACAACACTATCCCGTTGTTCACCAGCGCCAAGGACATGAAGGACGCGATCTCGCGGATCGTCACCGACTCCCGCGCGCCGGGCGAAGCCAAGGATCCGGACAACTCGCACCTGTTCACCCTGTACCAGGCGTTTGCCACCAAGGTTCAGGAAGAAGAGTTCCGCGGCGAGCTGCTGCAAGGCCTGGGCTGGGGCGAGGCGAAGAACCGTCTGTTCCAACTGCTGGACGGCCAACTGGGCGAAGCGCGCGAGCGTTACCACCAGTTGATGTCGCGTCCGTCGGACATGGAAGACCTGCTGCTGATCGGTGCCAGGAAGGCCCGCGCCGTGGCTGCACCGTTCCTGGCCGAACTGCGTGAAGCGGTGGGCCTGCGCTCGTTCGTCAACCCGGTCGCCGTTGCCGCCACCACCAAGAAGAAAGCTGCGAAAGCCGCGCGCTTTGTCAGCTTCCGCGAAGACGACGGCAGCTTCCGCTTCCGTTTGCTGGCGGCCGAAGGCGAGCAACTGCTGCTGTCGCGTAACTTTGCCGACGGTAAAACCGCCGGCGCGGTGACCAAGCAGCTGCAATCGGGTCAGGCGCTGGATGTGCGCAGCGAAGCCCTGAGCTTCAGCGTATGGCTGGAAGGTGCTGCCGTCGCCGATAGCCCGGCGTTCGCCGACAGCGCCTCGCGGGATGCCGCGATCGAAGCCTTGCGCGTTGCGTTGACCCCAATCGAGGATTGACCCGACCAAGGGTTAATTGCCATTCTTCAGGGCCGTCGTTACAGTGGCGGCCCGTTTTTGTTGCCTTGCTAACGAATTATGACGCCCCTAGAACGATATCAAGCTGATCTGAAACGCCCTGAATTCTTCCATGACGCTGCCCAGGAAACTGCGGTGCGCCATTTGCAGCGCCTGTACGACGATCTGGTCCAGGCCTCGCAGAACAAGCCGGGCATGTTCAGCAAGTTGTTTGGCAAGAAAGACCACACGCCGGTAAAGGGCTTGTACTTCTGGGGTGGTGTTGGCCGGGGCAAGACCTACCTGGTGGATACCTTCTTTGAGGCGCTGCCGTTCAAGGAAAAGGTCCGCACTCACTTCCACCGCTTTATGAAGCGCGTGCACGAAGAGATGAAGACCCTGCCGGGCGAAAAGAACCCGCTGACCATCATCGCCAAGCGTTTCTCGGAAGAAGCCCGGGTGATCTGTTTCGATGAGTTCTTCGTCTCCGACATTACCGACGCGATGATCCTCGGCACCCTGATGGAAGAGCTGTTCAAGAATGGCGTGACCCTGGTCGCCACCTCGAACATCGTGCCTGACGGCCTGTACAAGGACGGCCTGCAACGCGCACGCTTCCTGCCGGCCATCGCCCTGATCAAGCAGAACACCGAGATCGTCAACGTCGACAGCGGCGTCGACTACCGCCTGCGTCACCTTGAGCAAGCCGAACTGTTCCACTTCCCGCTCAACGAAGTGGCCCAGGAAAGCCTGCGCAAAAGCTTCCGCGCGCTGACGCCGGAATGCACCCAGGCGGTGGAAAACGACAAGTTGATCATCGAAAATCGCGAAATCATCGCGCTGCGCACCTGCGACGACGTGGCCTGGTTCGACTTCCGCGAACTGTGCGACGGCCCCCGCAGCCAGAACGACTACATCGAACTGGGCAAGATCTTCCACGCGGTGATCCTGAGCGGCGTCGAGCAGATGAGCGTCACCACCGACGACATCGCGCGGCGCTTTATCAACATGGTCGACGAATTCTACGACCGTAACGTCAAGCTGATCATCTCGGCGGAAGTTGAACTCAAGGATCTCTACACCGGCGGCCGCTTGAACTTCGAATTCCAACGGACCTTGAGCCGCTTGCTCGAAATGCAGTCCCACGAGTTCCTGTCGCGGGCGCACAAGCCTTAAGCGCTAGCCCCCTGTAGGCGCGAGCTTGCTCGCGAAGAACTCAATGACAACGCGGGGCTTCAGATGCCCCGCGTTTTCGTTAACGACCTTCGCGAGCAAGCTCGCTCCTACAGTCAGGGCGACCTATGCCGCCTGCTGGAATTGCTGGCGGTACTGATTGGGCGACAGCTCGGTGTGCTGCCGGAACAGCCGCGCAAAGAAGCTCGCGTCGTCGTAGCCCACTTCGTAGCTGATGGTCTTGATGCTTTTGCGGCTGCCGGACAGCAAGCCCTTGGCCGTTTCGATGCGCAGGCGTTGCAGGTAATGCAGCGGCTTGTCGCCCGTGGCGGTCTGGAAGCGGCGCATGAAGTTGCGGATGCTCATGCCGTGTTCCCGTGCCACGTCTTCGAAACGGAACTTGTCGGCGAAGTGCTCTTCGAGCCAATGCTGGATCTGCAGGATGATCACGTCCTGGTGCAACTTCTGGCCGCCAAAACCGATGCGTCCGGGCGCATAGCTGCGCTGCACTTCGTAAAGGATGTCGCGGGCCACCGCCTGGGCGATGTTGGCGCCGCAGAAGCGTTCGATCAGGTAGATGTAGAGGTCGCAGGCCGAGGTGGTGCCGCCGGCGCAGTAGAGGTTGTCGGCGTCGGTCAGGTGCTTGTCCTGGTTCAGTTGCACCTTGGGAAAGCGTTCGCTGAAGGCGTTGAAGAAGCGCCAGTAGGTGGTCGCTTCCTTGCCGTCCAGCAGGCCGGCTTCGGCGAGCCAGAACACGCCGGTGGCTTCGCCGCACAGTACGGCGCCACGGGCATGTTGTTCGCGCAGCCAGGGCAGCACTTGCGGGTAGCGTTGGCACAGTGAGTCGAAGTCGTCCCAGAAGGCCGGGAGCACGATGATGTCGGCGTTTTCGAGGCCGCCGTCCACCGGCATGATCACATCGCTGAAGCTGCGCACCGATTGCCCATCGGGGCTGACCAGGCGCGTTTCGAAAGCGGGAGTAAGGCCCTGGCCCAGCTGTTTGCCGTAGCGCAGGCTCGCGAGGTGGAAGAAATCCTTGGCTTGCATGAGGGTTGAAGCGAATACCCGATCAATGGCCAAAATGCTGACGCGCCGCAAAGGCGTGGAGATTTGGTTAGACATAATTTCATTTATTCTTATAGGGGAAAGTGGTCACCAGACGGCTGGATCGTCTTATTTTTTGTCGCATGTGTCCAGTGTCCTGTGACGCCTTCGCGGCTTAGGCTCTGTGATCCGGTCTTGTCCGACAATTCACGCAGGTGACCCATGATTCCCAGAACCTTGTTCAGCTCGGAGCACGAACTCTTCCGCCAGAGCGTGCGCACCTTCCTCGAAAAAGACGCGGCGCCGTTCCACGGGCAATGGGAAAAGCAGGGCTACATCGACCGTAACCTGTGGAACAAGGCAGGGGAGGCGGGGATGCTCTGTTCGCATTTGCCGGAAGAGTACGGCGGCCTCGGCGCGGACTTTCTCTACAGCGCCGTGGTGATCGAAGAGATCAGCCGCCTGGGTCTGACCGGGATTGGTTTCTCCCTGCATTCGGACATTGTCGCGCCGTACATCCTGCATTACGGCAGTGAGGCGCTGAAGCACAAGTACCTGCCCAAATTGATCTCCGGGGAGATGGTCACGGCCATCGCCATGACCGAGCCGGGTGCCGGGTCTGACCTGCAAGGGGTCAAGACCACCGCCGTGCTGGATGGCGATGAGTACGTGATCAACGGCTCCAAGACGTTCATTACCAATGGCTTCCTGGCGGACCTGGTGATCGTTGTCGCCAAGACTGATCCCAAGGCAGGTGCCAAGGGTACGAGCCTGTTCCTGGTGGAAGCCAATACGCCGGGCTTCGACAAGGGCAAGCGCCTGGAGAAGGTCGGGATGAAGGCCCAGGACACGTCAGAGCTGTTTTTCCAGGATGTGCGAGTGCCCAGGGAGAATCTGCTGGGGCAGGCGGGGATGGGCTTTGCCTATCTGATGCAGGAGCTGCCGCAGGAGCGTTTGACGGTGGCCATCGGGGCGTTGTCGTCAGCCGAGGCGGCGTTGCAATGGACGCTGGAGTACACCCGCGACCGCAAGGCGTTCGGCAAGGCGATCATCGACTTCCAGAACACTCGCTTCAAACTGGCGGAGATTGCGACGGAAACCCAGATTGGCCGGGTGTTTGTCGACAAGTGCATGGAACTGCACCTGCAAGGCAAACTCGATGTGCCCACGGCTGCGATGGCCAAATACTGGGCCACAGACCTGCAATGCAAAGTGCTGGATGAGTGTGTGCAACTGCACGGGGGTTACGGTTTCATGTGGGAATACCCGATTGCGCGGGCCTGGGCGGATGCGCGGGTGCAGCGGATTTATGCGGGGACGAATGAGATCATGAAGGAGATTATTGCGCGGGCGCTTTGAAGGTGCAGTGAGATCTATGTGGCGAGGGGGCTTGTCCCCCGTTGGGCTGCGCAGCAGCCCCAATAAAAGCACCTCATTCTTGCTGGCAGATTGAGATGGCAGGTTTTGGGGCCGCTGCGCAGCCCAACGGGGGACAAGCCCCCTCGCCACAGGGTCAATCAAGGCGCAGGATTCGGATGATCCTTCTGGATCGCCTCAATCCCCGCCAGCACTTCATCCGACAGTTTCAGGTCGGCGCTGGCGATGTTGCTGTCCAGCTGCTCCAGGGTCGTGGCGCCAATGATGTTGCTGGTCACGAACGGTTGCTGGGTTACAAACGCCAATGCCATCTGCGCCGGGTCCAGGCCGTGCTCACGGGCCAGTGCCACGTAACGGCTGCATGCAGCTTCCGATTGCGGGTTGAAGTAGCGGCTGAAGCGGCTATAGAGGCTCAGGCGACCCTTGGCCGGGCGTGCGCCACCTTCGTATTTGCCGCTGAGCATGCCGAACGCCAGTGGCGAGTACGCCAGCAACCCACATTGCTCACGGATGGCGATTTCCGCCAGGCCCACTTCAAAGCTGCGGTTGAGCAGGTTGTAGGGGTTCTGGATCGACACGGCGCGGGTCCAGCCACGGGCTTCGGCCAGGGCCAGGAATTTCATGGTGCCCCACGGGGTTTCGTTGGACAGGCCGATGTGGCGGATCTTGCCGGCCTTGACCTGCTCATCCAAGGCTTCGAGGGTTTCTTCCAGCGGCGTCAGGTCTTCTTCGGCCTTGTGCTTGTAGCCCAGTTGGCCGAAAAAGTTGGTGCTGCGCTCGGGCCAGTGCAACTGGTAGAGGTCGATCCAGTCAGTTTGCAGGCGCTTGAGGCTCGCATCCAGGGCTTCGACGACGTGCTTGCGGTTGTGCTTGAGGCTGCCATCGCGGATGTAGTCGATGGTGTTGCCGGGACCGGCGATCTTACTGGCGAGGATCCAGTCGGCACGGTCGCCGCGGCTTTTGAAGTAATTACCGATGTAGCGCTCGGTGGTGGCGTAGGTGTCTGCCTTGGGCGGCACCGGGTACATTTCGGCGGTATCGAGGAAGTTGATTCCCGCGGCCTTGGCCCGTTCGATCTGTGCGAAGGCCTCTGCCTCGCTGTTCTGCTCGCCCCAGGTCATGGTGCCCAAGGCTATCGCGCTCACGTTCAGATCGGTTCGGCCCAGCTGTCGATAGTCCATCGGGTACTCCTTCAGGGAAAACAATCATAAAAGCAGGTTGAAATTTTTTTGGCAATCTGCATAATTGCCCACCTCTTTCTGCAGTGGAAGTGATGCGCCGCCTGCCGAAGAATCTTGCCGTTGAACGGACGCGCCGACCCGAGCCCCCGATAGCGTCTGTATCCGGCTGCCTTTGACTTGTCAAAGTACGCACTATTCAGTAAGATCCGCCGTCTAATTTACAGGGCGGCCCCTGAGGCTATTAAAGAATGACAACTTTTACTGCAAAACCAGAAACAGTTCAGCGCGACTGGTTTGTCGTCGACGCCGCTGGTCAGACCCTGGGTCGTCTGGCCACTGAAGTCGCCAGCCGTCTGCGTGGCAAGCACAAGCCTGAGTACACCCCTCACGTTGATACCGGTGACTACATTGTCATCATCAACGCTGAGCAGGTACGTGTTACCGGCAACAAAGCGCAAGACAAAATGTACTACCGTCACTCCGGTTTCCCAGGCGGTATCAAGTCTTCGAACTTCGAAGGCCTGATCTCCAAAAAGCCTGAAGCCCCGATTGAAATCGCGGTCAAAGGTATGCTGCCGAAGGGCCCACTGGGTCGCGACATGTATCGCAAGCTGAAAGTCTATGCGGGCGCTGCTCACCCTCATGCTGCTCAGCAGCCCCAAGAACTGAAGTTTTAACGGAATAGTTCATTATGTCGGCGACTCAAAATTACGGCACTGGCCGTCGCAAAACCGCTACCGCTCGCGTTTTCCTGCGTCCGGGTACTGGTAACATCTCGATCAACAACCGCACTCTGGAAAATTTCTTCGGTCGCGAAACTGCCCGCATGGTAGTTCGTCAGCCGCTGGAATTGACCGAGACCGTTGAAAAGTTCGACATCTACGTCACCGTTATCGGTGGCGGTGTAAGTGGTCAAGCTGGCGCAATCCGCCACGGTATCACTCGCGCTCTGATGCAGTACGACGAAACCCTGCGTGGCGCTCTGCGCAAAGCTGGCTTCGTGACTCGCGATGCTCGTGAAGTTGAACGTAAGAAAGTTGGTCTGCGTAAAGCGCGTAAGCGTCCGCAGTACTCGAAGCGTTAATTCGCTTTTACGTTCCAGAAAACGCCCAGCCTCCTCACGGAGCTGGGCGTTTTTTATTGCCTGCTATTTATGTAAAAAAATCTCTGTGACAACTTGCCACATCCGTAGAGCCCCTATACTCAAAGGCTTGGAGCCAGTGCCGGGGGTAATTACCTTGTCAGACGTGGGGCTTTTCATTACCATTCGGCAAAATTTTTATAAGTTCAGATTTAACACTTAGTAGACGCCTGATTTAACAGGCCACAAAGCTGATGGGAGAGGACTGAATGAGCAATGACGGCGTGAATGCAGGCCGGCGTCGCTTCTTGGTAGCAGCCACATCCGTGGTGGGTGCTGCAGGAGCGGTGGGGGCTGCGGTCCCGTTCGTGGGGTCATGGTTTCCCAGTGCCAAGGCGAAAGCCGCAGGTGCACCGGTGAAGGTGAATGTCAGCAAGATCGATCCAGGCCAGCAAATGATTGCTGAGTGGCGCGGTCAGCCAGTGTTCATCGTTCGTCGTACCGAGGAAATCCTGGGAAATCTGAAGAAGATCGAGGGCCAGTTGTCCGACCCCGACTCGAAGAATTCCGACCAACCCGCTTACGTCGATAAGGAAATTCGCTCGATCAAGCCGGAGATTCTGCTGCTGATCGGTATCTGCACCCACTTGGGTTGCTCTCCCACCTTCCGTCCGGAAGTGGCGCCTGCGGACCTGGGCAAGGACTGGGTCGGGGGCTATTTTTGCCCGTGCCACGGTTCTCACTACGACCTCGCTGGCCGCGTCTACAAGTCACAACCCGCACCACTGAACCTGCCAGTTCCGCCACATCACTACGAGACTGACAGTGTCATTGTCATTGGCGTCGACGAGGGGGAGAAAGCCTGATGAGCAAGTTCATGGATTGGGTGGATGCGCGCTTCCCCGCGACCAAGATGTGGGAAGACCATCTCAGCAAGTACTACGCACCGAAGAATTTCAACTTCTTCTATTTCTTTGGCTCCCTGGCACTTTTGGTACTGGTCAACCAGATCGTTACCGGTGTCTGGCTGACGATGAGCTACACCCCGTCGGCCGAAGAAGCCTTCGCCTCCGTCGAATACATCATGCGCGACGTCGAGTACGGCTCGATCCTGCGTCTGCTGCACTCCACCGGCGCCTCGGCGTTCTTCATCGTCGTCTACATGCACATGTTCCGCGGCTTGCTCTACGGCTCGTACCAGAAGCCTCGCGAGCTGGTATGGGTGTTCGGCATGCTGATCTACCTGGCGCTGATGGCCGAGGCCTTCATGGGCTACCTGCTGCCGTGGGGCCAGATGTCCTATTGGGGCGCCCAGGTGATCATCTCGCTGTTTGGTGCGATCCCGGTCATCGGCAACGACCTGACCCAGTGGATTCGTGGTGACTACCTGATTTCCGGGATCACCCTGAACCGCTTCTTCGCCTTGCACGTGGTGGCCTTGCCCATCGTGATTCTCGGTCTGGTGGTGCTGCACATTCTGGCACTGCACGAAGTGGGTTCGAACAACCCCGATGGCGTGGACATCAAGAAGCACAAGGACGAAAACGGCGTACCGCTGGACGGCATTCCGTTTCACCCGTACTACACCGTGAAAGATATCGTCGGCGTGGTGGTGTTCCTGTTCATCTTCTGCTCGATCGTGTTCTTTTTCCCGGAGATGGGCGGTTATTTCCTCGAGAAACCGAACTTCGAACAGGCGAACGCCTTCAAGACTCCGGAACACATTGCCCCGGTCTGGTACTTCACCCCGTTCTACGCGATCTTGCGGGCGATTCCCGACAAGCTCATGGGCGTGATCGCCATGGGGGCGGCGATTGCGGTGCTGTTCGTGCTGCCTTGGCTCGACCGTAGTCCGGTCAAGTCCATGCGCTACAAGGGCTGGCTGAGCAAGATCTGGCTGTGGGTGTTCTGCATTTCGTTCGTGATCCTGGGTGTACTGGGCGTATTGGCGCCGACCCCGGAGCGTACGTTGCTGTCGCAGGTCTGCACGTTCCTGTACTTCGCCTACTTCATTCTGATGCCGTTCTACACCCGGCTCGAGAAGACCAAACCGGTACCGGATAGGGTGACTGGCTGATGAAAAAATTATTCGTTGCATTCATTCTTGCGGCCCTGCCGCTGCTGTCTTTCGCCGCTGAACACGGCCCAGAGCTGGAAAAAGTCGACATCGACGTGTCGGACAAGGCCGCGATGCAGGACGGGCTGCGTACGTTCACCAACTACTGCATGGGCTGCCACAGTGCCAAGTTCCAGCGTTACGAGCGTGTGGCCGACGACCTGGGCATTCCCCATGACGTGATGCTCAGCCACTCGGTGTTCACGGGGGCGAAGATCGGCGACCACATGACCATCGGCATGCAGCCTGCCGACGCCAAGACCTGGTTCGGGGCTGCACCGCCCGACCTGACCCTGGTGGCCCGTGTGCGTGGCACCGATTGGCTCTACGGCTACCTGAAATCTTTCTACGAAGACCCGTTGCGTCCCTACGGCGTGAACAACAAAGTGTTCCCGAACGTCGGTATGCCTAACGTTCTGGTCGGCCTGCAAGGCCGCCAAGTGGTAGGATGCAAGCAAGTACAAATCGTCGAAGACGGCAAGAAGCAGTATGATCCGCTTACCGGTACGCCTTTGACTCATGAAGCGTGCGATCAGCTGACCATAGTGCCGAAGACCGGCGCGCTGAACGAAGAGCAGTTCGACGAGAAGGTCAAGAATCTGGTGACCTTCCTGGCCTACTCGGCCAACCCAGTGAAGCTGCAGCATCAGCGCATTGGTACCTATGTGTTGCTGTACCTGGCCTTCTTCTTCGTGTTCGCCTATCTGCTGAAACGCGAATACTGGAAGGATGTGCATTGATCCAACCGTAAGTAATTGCTGTTAATCTTGCGCGCCCAGCGGCATCTCTGAAGGTAAGTCTGGTTTATCCAGGCGTCACGGAGATGCTCACTGGGCGCGCTCGTTTTTGAGCTTCCGATAATTTCAACAAGCGAGGAGGACCGCCATGGGCGTGACCAATCGGTTGGCCTGTTACTCCGACCCCGCCGACCACTATTCCCACCGAGTACGCATCGTGCTCGCAGAGAAGGGTGTCAGCGCAGAGATCATTACTGTGGAGGCTGGTCGTCACCCGCCGAAACTGATCGAAGTGAACCCTTACGGCAGCTTGCCCACCCTGGTCGATCGTGACCTGGCGTTGTGGGAGTCAACCGTGGTGATGGAATACTTGGATGAGCGTTATCCCCATCCGCCGTTGTTGCCGGTATATCCGGTGGCGCGTGCCAACAGCCGCCTGCTGATCCATCGGATCCAGCGTGACTGGTGTGGCCTGGTGGACCTGATTCTGGATTCACGCAGCAAAGAAGCGGCCCGGGTTCAGGCGCGCAAGGAATTGCGCGAGAGCCTGACCGGTGTTTCGCCGTTATTTGCCGACAAACCTTTTTTCCTCAGCGAGGAACAAAGTCTGGTGGATTGCTGCCTATTACCCATACTCTGGCGCTTGCCGATTTTGGGCATTGAATTGCCGCGGCCTGCCAAGCCGCTGCTTGACTACATGGAGCGCCAGTTTGCGCGTGAGGCTTTCCAGGCGAGTCTGTCTGGTGTCGAACGCGATATGCGCTAAGGCTTAAGGAGCCGTTGATGAACTCCAGTCGACCTTACCTGGTCCGCGCGCTCTATGAGTGGATAGTGGACAACGATTGCACCCCGCACATGCTGGTCAATTCCGAGTTTCCCGCGGTTCAGGTACCGCAAGGTTTTGCCAGTGACGGACAAATCGTCCTGAACGTTTCACCCAGTGCCGTGCGACACCTGCACATGGACAATGAAGCGGTCAGCTTTGAAGGGCGTTTCGGCGGTGTGCCGCATACGCTGTTCGTGCCCATCGGCGCCATCCTCGGGATTTACGCCCGGGAAAATGGCCAGGGCATGGTGTTTGATCTGGAGTCGTCCCTTGAGGATGACGAAGCGATCGAGCTCGAAGGCGAAGATGATGTGCCGCCGCCGGATTCCGAGCCACCGCGCCCAAGCGGTCGGCCGAGTCTGAAAGTGGTGAAGTAACAAGGCGCAGGCCCTTGAGCCAGTGTTGAAAATGCCTCGGTGATGCCGGGGCATTTTTTTGCCTGGGGAAAACCTCGTCAGTTATGGATGAAAGTCATGACAGGACGGTGATCGTACAACCGCCATGGGCTATCATGCGTGCTTCAGATCGCCGAGACAGATGATTCATCATGGAAAACTCCAGCGCCGCCCCTCGTCTTCCCCGCAAGCGCCGCAGCCTTGCCCAGGAATTGGTCACGGTGTTGTCCGAGCAGATCCGCGACGGCCAACTCAAACGTGGCGACAAACTGCCCACCGAGTCGGCGATCATGGACGCCCATGGGGTCAGCCGCACCGTGGTGCGTGAAGCCATCTCGCGATTGCAGGCGGCCGGGCAGGTGGAAACCCGCCATGGCATCGGCACCTTTGTGCTGGATACGCCAAGCCCCAGCGGTTTCCGGATCGACCCGGCTACTGTCGTGACCCTGCGGGATGTACTGGCCATTCTTGAACTGCGGATCAGCCTGGAAGTGGAGTCTGCCGGGCTTGCTGCCCAGCGGCGTAGCGATGAGCAATTGGCCGGCATGCGTGCAGCCCTCGATGCCCTGAACGAAAGTGCGGCTCACGCCGGTGATGCGGTGGCGTCGGACTTCCAGTTCCACCTGCAGATTGCCCTGTCCACCGGCAACCGCTACTTCACCGACATCATGACCCACCTGGGCACCAGCATCATTCCACGCACGCGGCTGAACTCGGCACGCCTGGCCCATGATGACCAGCAGCACTACATGAGCCGCCTGAGCCGCGAACATGAAGAGATCTATGAGGCGATCGCTCGCCAGGATTCGGACGCGGCACGGGCGGCCATGCGTTTGCACCTGACCAACAGCCGTGAGCGGCTGCGCCATGCCCATGAAGAGGCAGAAGCCCAGCGCGGCTAATGCCTATTCAAATGTAGGAGCTGTCGAGCCTCGGCGAGGCTGCGATGCAGGCGCTGAGGTCCGGCAGGTTCACCGAGTCGCTCCCATCGCAGCCTCGCCAGGGCTCGACAGCTCCCACATTTGGTTTTTTGTTGCCTGGAAGATTAGCTGGCAGGCTGGTTTGGCTTGTAGTCCTTCAGCAACAGATACGTGCTCCAACCCCACCAGTCATTGGTCCACTGCTTGTCATTCAGGTTGTTGACGTCCTTGCGCCGCAGCACCTTGTCGCCTTCAGCCTTGAACAGCGGTGAAAAGTTATTCGCCGGATTTTGCGCGGCGTTCAGGTCCGGCACATACAGCGGTGCCTTGAAGTTGGCCGGGGAGGGCGCTACGCCGCTGATAAAGGTTTCGAAGATCTCATCCGCCGAGGCCTGTACGGCACGTTTGACCATGGCCCGGTTGGCCGCGTCGCTGCTGTCGAAGTAGCGTTTATCACCGTAAGCGTGCCACTGATCGCCGAAGGCATTGCGCACATTGAGCCCGAACTTGCTGTCTTCATCGTGCATGAAGCGGCTGATCAGCGAGCCCAGTTCACCCGGTGTTACCACCGCCGCCAGTTGCTTGCGCGGTACCCGCAAGTGGCCGGCGGAAAATAGATCGGTCAAAAAGTGATCAGCAAAGCCGTTCATGGCATAGGCCAGTTCCAGCGCCTGGTCGGTGCCGGTCTGATGAGCGACGACGGCTTGTTGCAGGGCTGCCGTATGCCCCGCCAGATACGCTGCCAACGCCCATTCGCCGAAGTGGTCGGCATTATCTGCCGCCAGTTTCAGGTAGCGTCCCAGTGGAATCAGCGCCGACACGGCACTGCCGCCACCGGTGATGCGGTTCCATTCCTCGGACAAGGTGTCACCCAGTGCGTCATACGCTTCATGGGGTTGCTTGCCATCCTTGATCGCCTGGTTAACCGCGTTGATCTCCTTTTGCATCACCGCGAGGATCTTGCCCGCTTCCTCTCGCGATGCCGGCAATACCGCCAACGAGTTGAACGCATCGGTAAAGCGCTGCACGCGGTTCGCAGGCGATGCGCCCTCGTTGATGGGGCGCCCGGGAATGCCATAGAAATCACCGCCCAGGGCAATGATCTGGCCGTAGCTCAGGGCCAGGCCGTTGGGCAGGTGCAATTCGACCTGCCGCGCGGGAATCGCCGGGGCGCCCTTGACGAAGCGCAACAGGGTGTCGTCGCCAATGGCCGTGTGTTCACCGCCTTCGAAGCGCAGGGTGGGTGGTCGTTTTTCAGGTGTGGCGAGTTCAAGATCTGACATGTTAGCTCCTTGCTATGTCGTAGGAATCTTCCGTAATAACTGTATGTATATACAGTTAAATCGAGCATAGAGGAAAAAATTCCTACGTCAAGAACGCCGCATTGAGGCCTGACCCGCATGAAGGTTGATGAATTGCAGTTGACGAATATTTTTATAGTTGTACGATGACGTACGACATCAAGATAACCATCCGTAATCTCTCAACAGAAAGTCTTCGCCCAGGGTGTTCGAATAATGAATCCACAAGAACTGAAGTCCATCCTCTCTCACGGTCTGCTGTCTTTCCCGGTAACCGATTTCAACGCCCAGGGTGATTTCCACCAGGCGGGCTACATCAAGCGTCTGGAATGGCTGGCCCCTTACGGCGCTACTGCCTTGTTCGCCGCTGGCGGCACCGGTGAGTTTTTCTCTCTGGCGGCCAGCGAATATTCGCAAGTGGTGAAAACCGCGGTGGATACCTGCGCCACCAGCGTGCCGATTTTGGCCGGTGTCGGCGGTGCGACCCGCCAGGCCATCGAGTACGCCCAGGAAGCCGAGCGACTTGGCGCCAAAGGCCTGTTGCTGCTGCCGCACTACCTGACCGAAGCCAGTCAGGATGGGGTTGCCGCCCACGTTGAAGCGGTGTGCAAGTCGGTCAAGATCGGCGTCGTGGTCTACAACCGCAACGTCTGCCGCTTGACCGCGCCGCTGCTGGAACGCCTGGCCGAGCGCTGCCCGAACCTGATCGGCTACAAGGACGGCCTGGGTGACATTGAATTGATGGTGTCGATCCGCCGTCGTCTCGGTGACCGTTTCAGCTACCTGGGCGGCTTGCCGACTGCAGAGGTTTACGCCGCTGCCTACAAGGCCCTGGGCGTGCCGGTGTACTCCTCGGCGGTGTTCAACTTCATTCCAAAAACCGCGATGGATTTCTACCACGCCATCGCCCGGGAAGATCACGCCACCGTCGGCAAGATCATCGACGACTTCTTCCTGCCGTACCTCGACATCCGTAACCGCAAGGCCGGTTACGCCGTGAGCATCGTCAAGGCCGGGGCGAAAATCGTCGGCTATGACGCCGGCCCCGTGCGTACGCCGCTGACCGATCTGCTGCCGGAAGAATACGAAGCCCTGGCCGCATTGATCGACAAGCAAGGCGCGCAATAACCCATCACCAAGGCCGCTGAGTAATCAGCGGCTTTTTGCGTCAGGAGAGAATTCGTGTCCCAAGCCAAGCGTTTTGAAAACTACATCGGTGGCCAGTGGGTTGCCGGCGCCGACTACTCGGCCAACATCAACCCGTCGGAGTTGTCTGATGTCATTGGCGAATACGCCAAGGCTGACCTCGCCCAGGTTCACGCGGCCATCGACGCTGCGCGCGCTGCATTCCCGGCGTGGTCCACTTCCGGCATCCAGGCGCGTCATGACTCCCTGGATAAAGTCGGCACCGAAATCCTCGCCCGTCGCGAAGAGCTGGGCACTCTGCTGGCCAGGGAAGAGGGCAAGACCTTGCCGGAAGCCATCGGCGAAGTGACCCGCGCCGGTAACATCTTCAAGTTCTTCGCGGGTGAATGCCTGCGCCTGTCCGGCGACTACTTGCCGTCGGTGCGTCCGGGCGTCAACGTCGAAGTCACCCGTGAGGCGTTGGGCGTCGTTGGCCTGATCACCCCGTGGAACTTCCCGATTGCCATCCCGGCCTGGAAGATCGCGCCGGCCTTGGCCTACGGTAACTGCGTGGTGCTCAAACCGGCTGAACTGGTACCGGGCTGCGCCTGGGCCCTGGCCGAAATCATCTCCCGCGCCGGCTTCCCCGCCGGTGTGTTCAACCTGGTGATGGGCAGCGGCCGTGTGGTGGGTGATGCCATGGTCAACAGCCCGAAAGTCGACGGCATCAGCTTCACCGGCTCGGTGGGCGTAGGTCGTCAGATTGCCGTCAGCTGCGTGTCGCGCCAGGCCAAGGTGCAGTTGGAAATGGGCGGCAAGAACCCGCAGATCATTCTCGACGACGCCGACCTCAAGCAAGCCGTCGAGCTGTCGGTACAGAGCGCGTTCTACTCCACCGGCCAGCGTTGCACCGCGTCCAGCCGCTTTATCGTCACCGCCGGGATTCACGACCAGTTCGTCGCCGCCGTGGCTGAGCGGATGAAGTCGATCAAGGTCGGCCACGCGCTGAAAAGCGGTACCGACATTGGCCCGGTGGTTTCCCAGGCCCAGCTGGATCAGGACTTGAAGTACATCGACATCGGCCAGAGCGAAGGTGCTCGGTTGGTCAGCGGTGGTGAACTGGTGACGTGCGACACCGAAGGCTACTTTCTCGCGCCGACGCTGTTTGCCGACAGCGAAGCCGCAATGCGCATCAGCCGCGAAGAGATCTTCGGCCCGGTGGCCAACGTGGTGCGCGTGGCGGATTACGAGGCGGCGCTGG
Source organism: Pseudomonas sp. 32A (assembly GCF_052682255.1). Classification (NCBI taxonomy): domain Bacteria; kingdom Pseudomonadati; phylum Pseudomonadota; class Gammaproteobacteria; order Pseudomonadales; family Pseudomonadaceae; genus Pseudomonas; species Pseudomonas sp. 32A. The sequence continues at coordinate 3,921,248 of NZ_JBQYLY010000001.1, forward strand.
CGATGGCCAACGACACCGAGTTCGGTCTCTCGGCCGGTATCGCTACCACGTCGCTTAAGTATGCCAATCACTTCAAACGTCATTCCCAGGCCGGGATGGTGATGGTCAATCTGCCGACGGCCGGCGTGGATTACCACGTTCCGTTCGGTGGCCGTAAGGGCTCATCCTACGGCTCGCGTGAGCAGGGTCGCTATGCGCAAGAGTTCTACACCGTGGTGAAAACCAGCTACATCGGTTCGTAACAGCAACATCCTGTGGCGGGTCCGTGCCCGCCGCAGGCTTACAATTTGTTTACCCGCAAAAAAAATAATTAGTGGGAGTACATCTTCATGCAAGCGACCAAGCCGACCCATGTCCGCTATTTGATTCTGCTCATGCTGTTTCTGGTGACCACGATCAACTACGCCGACCGGGCCACCATCGCCATCGCCGGCTCCAGCCTGCAAAAAGACCTCGGTATCGACGCGGTCACCCTCGGCTATATTTTCTCCGCATTCGGTTGGGCCTACGTGGCCGGGCAAATTCCCGGCGGCTGGCTGCTGGACCGATTCGGTTCGAAAAAAGTCTACGCCCTGAGTATTTTCACCTGGTCACTGTTCACCGTGCTGCAAGGCTATGTCGGTGAATTCGGTGTCTCCACCGCCATCGTTGCGCTGTTCATGTTGCGATTCCTGGTGGGCCTGGCTGAAGCGCCATCCTTTCCCGGAAATGCCCGCATCGTGGCGGCGTGGTTTCCTACGGCTGAACGCGGGACTGCCTCGGCGATCTTCAACTCGGCGCAGTACTTTGCGACCGTACTGTTCGCGCCGCTGATGGGCTGGATCGTCTACACCTTCGGCTGGCAGCACGTGTTCGTGGTGATGGGCGGCATCGGTATTGTGTTCTCGCTGATCTGGCTGAAAGTTATCCACAGCCCGCGCCAGCACCCGATGATCAACGAGGCCGAGTTCCAACACATCGCTGCCAACGGGGCCATGGTCGACATGGACCAGGACAAGGGCAGAGGCAAGAAAACCGACGGCCCGAAGTGGGATTACATCCGTCAGTTGCTGACCAACCGCATGATGCTCGGCGTGTACCTGGGCCAGTACTGCATCAATGGCATCACCTATTTCTTCCTGACGTGGTTCCCGGTGTACCTGGTTCAAGAACGCGGCATGACCATCCTCAAGGCCGGCTTCATCGCGTCATTGCCGGCGATCTGCGGCTTTATTGGCGGCGTGTTGGGCGGGGTGATTTCCGACTACCTGCTGCGCAAGGGCCATTCGCTGACCTTCGCCCGCAAGGCGCCGATCATTGGTGGCTTGCTGATTTCCAGCAGCATTGTCGCGTGCAACTACGTGGACATCGAATGGATGGTGGTGGGCTTCATGGCCTTGGCCTTCTTCGGTAAAGGCGTTGGCGCACTGGGCTGGGCGGTGGTGTCCGACACTTCGCCGAAACAAATCGCAGGTTTGAGTGGCGGTTTGTTCAACATGTTCGGCAACCTGGCTTCCATCAGCACCCCGATCGTGATCGGCTACATCATCAGCACCACTGGCTCCTTCAAGTGGGCGCTGGTGTTCGTCGGTGCCAACGCGTTGCTGGCGGTGTTCAGCTACCTGGTAATCGTCGGCCCGATCAAGCGTGTGGTGCTCAAAGAGCCGCCGGCCAAAGGCCCTGAGCTGACTAAACTTTCCCAAGCGCATTCCTGAAGGGGCCCGCGTCATGCAGTTGATTGAACATGCCGATTCGCCACGCTCCATCCGTTTGCACGCGCTGGATAACGTGGTGATTGTGGTCAACGACCAGGGTGTACCGGCGGGAACCGAGTTTCCCGATGGCCTGGTGACGGTGGATTTCATTCCCCAAAGCCACAAGGTGACGCTGGAAGACATCCCCGAAGGCGGCCGGATCATTCGCTACGGCCAGACCATCGGTTATGCCTTGCGCCCGATTCCGCGCGGCAGTTGGGTCCAGGAAGATCAACTGCGCATGCCCACGGCGCCGCCGCTGGACAGCTTGCCGCTGTCCACCGAAGTGCCCGAGACCCAGGCGCCCCTGGAGGGTTTTACCTTCGAGGGTTATCGCAATGCCGACGGCACCGTCGGCACGCGCAATATCCTCGGCATCACCACCACGGTGCAGTGCGTCACGGGCGTTCTGGACCATGCAGTGAAGCGCATCAAGGACGAGTTGCTGCCCAAGTACCCGAACGTCGATGACGTGGTGGCGCTGACCCACAGCTACGGCTGCGGCGTGGCGATTACGGCCACCGACGCCTACATCCCGATCCGCACTGTGCGCAATTTGGCGCGCAACCCGAACCTGGGCGGTGAAGCGCTGGTGATCAGCCTGGGTTGCGAGAAATTGCAGGCCGGGCAGGTGATGCACGACAACGACAGCTCGGTGGATCTGAGTGAGCCATGGCTGTATCGGTTGCAAGACTCCAGCCACGGCTTTACTGAAATGATCGAACAGATCATGGCATTGGCCGAAACCCGCCTGAAGAAACTCGACCAGCGCCGGCGGGAAACGGTACCGGCGTCGGAGTTGATTCTCGGCATGCAGTGCGGTGGCAGTGATGCGTTTTCCGGCATTACCGCCAACCCGGCGCTGGGGTATGCCTCGGATCTGCTGCTGCGGGCGGGCGCGACGGTGATGTTTTCCGAAGTGACCGAAGTGCGCGATGCCATCTACCTGCTGACTTCCCGTGCGGAAAACCAGGATGTAGCCCGGGAGCTGGTGCGGGAAATGGACTGGTACGACCGCTACCTGGCCAAGGGCGAGGCGGATCGCAGCGCCAACACTACGCCGGGGAACAAGAAGGGTGGGTTGTCGAATATTGTCGAGAAGTCGCTGGGGTCGATCGTCAAGTCGGGCAGCAGTGCGATCAATGGCGTGCTCGGCCCGGGCGAGCGGTTCAATCGCAAGGGCCTGATCTTTTGCGCCACACCGGCCAGTGATTTTGTATGCGGGACGTTGCAGTTGGCGGCGGGGATGAATTTGCATGTGTTCACCACCGGGCGTGGCACGCCCTATGGGCTGGCGATGGCGCCGGTGGTGAAGGTCTCGACCCGGACGGAGCTGGCGCAGCGTTGGCCTGACCTGATTGACATCGACGCCGGGCGGATCGCCACCGGCCGGGCGACGATTGAGGAGCTGGGTTGGGAGTTGTTCCACTTCTACTTGGATGTGGCCAGCGGCAAAAAGCAGACGTGGGCGGAGCAGCACAAGCTGCATAACGACATTACGTTGTTCAATCCGGCACCGATTACTTAAGACCGAGTCGCCTGCTTCGCGAGCAAGCCCGCTCCCACATTTGACTGCATTCCAAAGGTAGAACTCGGTCAAATGTGGGAGCGGGCTTGCTCGCGAAAGCGGTAGTCCAGACGAAGCTGGCCATGCTGGCTTATCATTAGCCACCTACCGACGCCCACCCAAGGTTCTCCCCGGCATGCTGGCTATCTTTCTACAAACCCTGAACATCACCGCGCCGGTGTTTGCCATGCTGTTCCTGGGCGTCCTGCTCAAGCGCATCAACTGGATCAACGACAACTTTATCCACATCGCCTCGGCCCTGGTGTTCAACGTCACCATGCCGGCGTTGCTGTTTCTCGGGATTCTCCACGCCGACCTGCATTCGGCCCTCAAGCCCGGCCTGCTGATCTATTTCGCCGTTGCCACGCTGTTGAGCTTCGCCCTGGCCTGGGGCTGGGCGATCTTTCGGTGCCCGCGTGTAGACCGTGGCATTTACGCCCAAGGCGCTTTCCGTGGTAACAACGGGGTTATCGGCCTGGCGCTGGCGGCCAGCATGTACGGCGACTACGGGATTTCCCTTGGCGCGGTGCTCGCGGCGCTGGTGATCCTGTTCTACAACACCCTGTCGACCATCGTGCTGGCGGTGTACAGCCCGGTGATCAAGTCCGACCCGTGGAGCATCTTCAAGAGCGTGCTGGCCAACCCGTTGATCATCAGCGTGATCGCAGCGGCGCCCTTCGCGTATTTCCAGATCGGCTTGCCTGGCTGGCTGGAATCCTCCGGGCAGTACCTGGCGGACATGACCTTGCCATTGGCATTGATCTGCATCGGCGGCACGTTGTCGCTGGCGGCACTGCGCAAAAGCGGGGACATGGCCCTGAGTGCCAGCTTGATGAAGATGATCTGGCTGCCGGTGCTCGCTACCTTTGGCGCCTGGCTGCTGGGGTTCCGTGGGCCGGAGCTGGGGATTTTGTTCCTGTACTTCGGTGCGCCCACAGCGGCGGCCAGTTTTGTCATGGCGCGGGCGGCGGAGGGCAATCATGAGCTGGCGGCCGCGATTATCGTGATCACCACCTTGATGGCGGCGGTGACCACGAATATCGGGATTTTCGTGTTGCAGGCGGGCGGCTGGATCTAGGCGTCTTTCTGGTAGCTGTCGATCACTTCCTGAGCGGCGCGGAAGGCGTCAATCGCCGCCGGCACGCCGGCATACACCGCACAATGCAGCAGCGCCTCGCGAATCTCCTCCACGGTGCAGCCGTTGTTCAGCGCGCCGCGCACGTGGCCCTTGAGCTCTTGCGGGCACTTCAGCGCGGTGAGCGCGGCGAGGGTGATCAGGCTGCGGGTTTTCAGCGGCAAGCCTTCGCGGTTCCACACGCTGCCCCAGGCATGTTCGTTGACGAAATCCTGCAGCGGCTGGCTGAACTCGGTGGCATTGCCCAGCGCCCGATCGACAAACACATCACCCATCACCTGGCGGCGCACTTCAACGCCGGGCTTTTTCTGTTCGGTCATTGCGATTCCCTCTTGTGTTGGCGGCGCCAGGCTCGCAGCGAGGTGAACAACAGGAAAGCCACCAGCGCTGGCAGGACGTAATACAGCATCAGTTGTTCAAGCTTGTTGGCCAGCGGCATGCCGAAGGTAAACGACACCACATGCAGCCCGTACACCAGGTACAGGCCCAGGAACACCAGGCCTTCGGCCCGGGTGACGCGGTAGCCCGAATAAAACACTGGCAGGCACAGTGCGACCACGCCGAGCATCACCGGCAAGTCGAAATCCAGGGCGTTGGGCGACACTGACAGCGGCGAGGGCGCCACCAGGGCAGTAAAACCCAGCACCCCAAGCAGGTTGAACAGGTTGCTGCCGATCACGTTGCCCACGGCAATTTCCCGCTGGCCGCGCAGGGCCGCGATCAACGAGGTGGCCAGGCAGGGCAGGGAGGTGCCGACGCCAATCAGCGTCAGGCCGATGATGCGTTCCGACAGGCCCAGGTCAGAGGCCACATCCACTGCAGCGCCCAGCACCAGATGCCCGGCGAGTACCAGGATCAACAGCCCGCCGATCATCAGCAGCACGCTGCTCAGCCACGGCGCTTGCACCACGGTGTCCCGGGTGCGAGGCCGACGGGAGTGGCGGGTCTGGTAGAGCAACACGCCGAGGTAGGCCACCAGCGCCACCAACAGCAACAGGCCATCAACCGGCGTCAGTTCTTCATTGGCGGCGAGCACAAACAGCAGCAGGCTGGCGAGGATCATCATCGGGATGTCCAGGCGCACCAGTTGCCGTGAAACCCGCAGTGGAATGATCAGGGCTGCCAGGCCAAGGGTCACGAGGGTATTGAAGATACTGCTGCCGATCACACTGCCGACGGCGATGTCGGTGTTGTCCGCCAGGGTGGCTTGCAAGCTGATCGCCATCTGCGGCGCACTGCTGCCAAAGGCGACGATGCTCAGGCCGATGATCAGCGGACGCACCTTGAGGCTGGCTGCCAGGCGTACGGCGGCGCGCACCAATACTTCGGCACCGAAGATCAACAGCAGCAGGCCGCTGATCAGTTCGATCACGCTAAAGGGCGAGAGGGCGGTTAATGCGGAAATGGCCAGGGCTCCGTCGGTCAGTTGCTGAGGGCTTGCACGCGAACACGCGCGGTGCCGCTGCCTATCATACCCAGCTGTGCGGCGGCTTTGCGCGAAAGGTCGATCAGGCGCCCACGGGTGTGCGGGCCGCGATCGTTGATGCGGACAACGACGCTTCTGTTGTTGTCGAGGTTGGTGACCTTCACTTGCGTGCCGAAGGGCAGGCGACGGTGGGCGGCGGTCAAGGCATTCTGGTTGAACGGTTCACCGCTGGCAGTGCGATTACCGTGGTGTTTGGCGCCGTAGTAGGAGGCGGTGCCGGTTTCGTCGTAGCCGTTGGGGTCGATGAGGCCGCTGGCGCAGCCGGCGAGTAGAGAGAACAAGGCCAGCAGGCCGAGTAGACGCTTCATTCAAGGTGTCCCCGAAAGTGATGTGGAAACCGGCTTATGTGGGAGCCGGGCTTGCCCGCGATGCAAGCGCCTCGGTCTTTCAGGTGCACCGAGGTGATGCTATCGCAGGCAAGCCAGCTCCCACACAAGCCGGCTCCCGCAGTGAGGCGACCGCGTTTAGCCTTCGAGTTTGCTTTTCAGCAGTTCGTTGACCTGTTGCGGGTTGGCCTTGCCTTTGGAGGCTTTCATCGCCTGGCCGACAAAGAAGCCGAACATCTTGCCGCGCTTGGCTTCATCCGCCGCACGATACTGTTCAACCTGCTCCGTGTTGGCGGCCAGCATCTCGTCGAGCACGGCCGAAATCGCGCCGCTGTCGGTGACTTGCTTCAGGCCGCGCTTTTCGATGATCTCGTCAGCGTTGCCTTCGCCTGCGGCCATGGCTTCAAACACGGTCTTGGCGATTTTGCCGGAGATGGTGTTGTCCTTGATCCGCAGCAACATGCCGCCCAGTTGCTCGGCCGATACCGGTGCCTCGTCGATTTCCAGGCCCTGTTTGTTCAACAGGCTGCCCAGCTCAACCATCACCCAGTTGGCCGCCAGTTTGGCGTCGCCGGCGATGCTCACGACTTTTTCGAAGTAGTTGGCTTGCTCGCGGCTCGACGCCAGCACGCTTGCGTCGTACACCGAAAGACCGAACTGCTCCTGGAAACGCTCGCGTTTTTGCGGCGGCAGTTCCGGCAGCGTGGCGCGTACGTCAGCCAGGAACGAGTCCTCGATGACCACCGGCAACAGGTCCGGATCGGGGAAGTAACGGTAGTCGTTGGCTTCCTCCTTGCTGCGCATGGCGCGGGTTTCGTCTTTGTTCGGGTCGTACAGGCGGGTCTGCTGGATCACCTTGCCGCCGTCTTCGATCAGTTCGATCTGGCGACGCACTTCGGTGTTGATCGCCTTCTCGATGAAACGGAACGAGTTGACGTTCTTGATCTCGCAGCGGGTGCCGTACTCGACCTGGCCTTTTGGCCGCACCGACACGTTGCAGTCGCAACGCAGCGAGCCTTCGGCCATGTTGCCGTCGCAGATGCCGAGGTAGCGCACCAGCGCGTGGATCGTCTTGACGTAGGCCACGGCTTCCTTGGCGCTGCGCATGTCCGGCTCGGAAACGATTTCCAGCAGCGGGGTGCCGGCGCGGTTCAAGTCGATGCCGGTGGCGCCGTTGAATTCTTCATGCAGGCTCTTGCCGGCATCTTCTTCCAGGTGCGCGCGGGTCACACCGACACGTTTGATGGTGCCGTCTTCCAGCGGGATGTCCAGGTAGCCCTTGCCAACGATCGGCAATTCCATCTGGCTGATCTGGTAGCCCTTGGGCAGGTCCGGGTAGAAGTAGTTCTTGCGGGCAAACACGTTGTGCTGGCCGATCTCGGCATCGATGGCGAGGCCGAACATCACCGCCATGCGCACCGCTTCCTGGTTCAGCACCGGCAATACGCCGGGCATGCCCAGATCTACCAGGCTGGCCTGGGTGTTGGGCTCGGAGCCGAACGTGGTGGCGCTACCGGAGAAAATCTTCGATTGGGTGGCGAGCTGGGTATGAATCTCCAGCCCGATCACGACTTCCCATTGCATAGTGTTCTCCTCAGAAGCCGGTAGGGGTGCGAGTGTGCCAGTCAGTGTTCAACTGGTACTGGTGCGCCACATTGAGCAGGCGGCCTTCCTGGAAATACGGGGCGAGCAGTTGCACGCCCACCGGCAAACCGTCGACAAAGCCAGCAGGCATGGACAAGCCCGGCAGACCGGCGAGGTTGGCGGTGATGGTGTACAGGTCTTCCAGGTACTCGGCGATCGGGTCGCCGGTCTTGGCGCCGATCTTCCAGGCCGGGTTCGGCGTGGTTGGGCCGAGGATCACGTCGACTTCATTAAAGGCTGCCATGAAGTCGTTCTTGATCAGGCGACGGATCTTCTGCGCCTTGAGGTAGTACGCGTCGTAGTAACCGGCCGACAGGGCGTAGGCACCGACCATGATCCGGCGTTGTACTTCCACGCCGAAACCTTCGCCACGGGAGCGCTTATAAAGGTCGGTGAGGTCTTTCGGGTTTTCGCAGCGGTAGCCGAAACGCACACCGTCGAACCGCGACAGGTTGGAGGACGCTTCTGCCGGGGCGATCACGTAGTAGGCAGGAATCGCGTGCTGGTTGTTCGGCAGGCTGATTTCCTTGATCACGGCACCGAGCTTCTCCAGCTCCCTGACGCTGTTGTGCACCAGTTCGGCGATACGCGGGTCGAGGCCGGCGCTGAAATACTCTTTCGGCACGCCGATGCGCAGGCCTTTGATCGACGTATTCAGGCTGGCGCTGTAGTCCGGCACAGGTTCATCGATGCTGGTGGAGTCCTGCGTATCGAAGCCTGCCATGCCTTGTAACAAAATTGCGCAGTCTTCAGCGGTGCGAGCCAAAGGGCCGCCCTGGTCGAGACTGGACGCGTAGGCAATCATGCCCCAGCGGGAAACGCGACCGTAGGTCGGTTTCAAACCGGTGAGGTTGGTGAACGCGGCCGGTTGACGGATCGAGCCACCGGTGTCGGTGGCCGTGGCAGCAGGTAACAGACGAGCGGCAACCGCTGCAGCCGAACCACCGGACGAACCGCCGGGCACGTGCTCAAGGTTCCACGGGTTTTTCACCGCGCCGTAGTGGCTCGACTCGTTGGCCGAGCCCATGGCGAACTCGTCCATGTTGGTCTTGCCCAGGGTCACCGCCCCGGCAGCAGCCAGCTTGGCGACCACGGTGGCATCGTAGGGCGCCTTGAAGTTGTCGAGCATCTTCGAGCCGCAGCTGGTGCGAATGCCCTGGGTGCAGAACAGGTCTTTGTGGGCAATCGGCGCACCCAGCAGGGCGCCATTCTCACCGTTGGCGCGACGTACATCGGCGGCCTTGGCCTGGCTCAGGGCCAGCTCTTCGGTGATGCTGATGAAGCTGTTGACCTTGGGGTCCAGCTCGGCGATACGTGCCAGCAGGGTCTTGGTCAGCTCTTCGGAAGAAAACTTTTTGTCGGCGAGACCGCGGGCGATCTCGGCCAGAGTCAATTGATGCATTGCAGGCTCTTTCCCTTTAGTCGATGACTTTCGGAACCAGGTACAGGCCGTTTTCGACCGCTGGCGCGATGGACTGGTAGGCCTCGCGATTATTGCGCTCGGTCACGACGTCGGCGCGCAGGCGCTGGCTGGCTTCCAGCGGGTGAGCCAGGGGCTCGATGCCGTCGGTGTTCACGGCTTGCATTTGGTCGACCAGCCCGAGAATGCTGTTCAGGGCTGCGGTGGTCTGTGGAAGATCGGCTTCATTAAGGCCCAGGCAGGCCAAATGAGCGATTTTTTCCACGTCGGAGCGTTCAAGCGCCATGGGATTCTCCAGTGGAAAACAGAACGGAAGCTATCCGTGTGTTAGATTGTAGGAACACTACCGCATTTCTACGGTCATATGGCCGCGATTGTGGGGGTTGGTGCACAGAAAGTCGGCCAATTTAGCACATTGGCGCCTTGCCCAAAATCCCTGTCGTTGTTAGAGTTTGCCGCACTTTTTTACCCACGCGTTGCCTAGGGTCCCTTTCCCATGTTCAAGAAACTGCGTGGCATGTTTTCCAGCGATCTTTCCATCGACCTGGGCACTGCCAACACCCTTATTTACGTGCGCGAGCGCGGTATCGTTCTGAATGAGCCATCGGTTGTGGCCATTCGGACCCATGGTAATCAGAAAAGTGTCGTTGCCGTTGGCACCGAGGCCAAGCGCATGCTTGGCCGAACACCGGGCAACATCGCTGCCATTCGTCCGATGAAGGATGGCGTGATTGCCGACTTCAGCGTCTGCGAAAAGATGCTGCAGTACTTTATCAACAAGGTTCACGAAAACAGCTTTTTGCAGCCCAGCCCTCGTGTGCTGATCTGCGTTCCGTGCAAGTCCACCCAGGTGGAGCGTCGTGCCATCCGTGAATCGGCCCTTGGCGCCGGTGCCCGTGAAGTGTTCCTGATCGAAGAGCCGATGGCGGCTGCGATCGGTGCCGGCCTGCCGGTTGAAGAAGCGCGCGGTTCGATGGTGGTGGATATCGGTGGTGGTACCACTGAAATCGCCCTGATTTCCCTCAATGGTGTGGTGTATGCCGAATCCGTACGGGTTGGCGGCGACCGCTTCGACGAAGCGATCATCACCTACGTGCGTCGTAACTACGGCAGCCTGATCGGCGAATCTACCGCCGAGCGCATCAAGCAGGAAATCGGTACCGCTTACCCGGGCGGCGAAGTTCGCGAAGTTGATGTTCGCGGTCGCAACCTGGCCGAAGGCGTTCCACGTGCTTTCACCTTGAACTCCAATGAAGTGCTGGAAGCTCTGCAAGAGTCCCTGGCCACCATCGTTCAGGCTGTGAAGAGCGCCCTGGAGCAATCGCCTCCGGAATTGGCTTCCGATATCGCCGAGCGTGGCCTGGTACTGACCGGTGGTGGCGCCCTGCTGCGCGACCTCGACAAGTTGCTGGCCCAGGAAACCGGTCTGCCAGTGATCGTCGCTGAAGACCCGCTGACCTGCGTCGCCCGTGGCGGTGGCCGTGCACTGGAAATGATGGATAAACACACCATGGACCTGCTCTCCAGCGAATAAGCGTTTGCTGAGTTGCCCATGTTTCGCTCACAGGCAGCACTTTGCAGTGCTGCCTGTTGGCGTTTATCTTCTTCAATCTGCATCCAGGCCGGTTTGATGCCGTATGAATAAAGAAAACATTTGCCTGGGAGGAGCGGCTTATTAAACCGCTTTTCTCCAAAGGCCCCTCATTGGGCGTGCGCCTGTTGGTGCTGGTCGTGCTATCGGTTGCGCTGATGGTGGTCGATGCCCGCTTCACACTGCTCAAGCCAGTGCGTAGCCAGATGTCGCTGGTCCTGATGCAGACTTACTGGATCACCGACCTGCCGCAGCGTCTCTATCAGGGTGTGGCCAGCCAATTTGGCAGCCGTACCGAACTGGTGGCCGAAAACGAAAAACTCAAGACCGAAAACCTGCTGCTGCAGGGGCGCATGCAAAAGCTGGCGGCCCTCACCGAGCAGAACGTTCGGCTGCGCGAGTTGCTCAATTCCTCCGCGCTGGTCAACGAGAAGGTCGAAGTGGCCGAGTTGATCGGTATGGACCCGAATCCCTTCACCCATCGCATTATCATCAACAAGGGTGAGCGCGACGGCGTGGTCCTTGGCCAGCCGGTGCTCGATGCCCGTGGCTTGATGGGCCAGGTGGTGGAGTTGATGCCATACACCTCCCGCGTGCTGTTGCTGACCGACACCACCCACAGTATTCCGGTGCAAGTTAACCGCAACGGCCTGCGGGCGATTGCCAGCGGTACGGGTAATCCGGAGCGCCTGGAACTGCGTCACGTCGCGGACACCGCCGACATCAAGGAAGGCGACCTGCTGGTGAGCTCCGGCCTGGGTCAGCGTTTCCCTGCGGGCTATCCGGTAGCGACGGTCAAGGAAGTGATCCACGATTCCGGCCAGCCATTCGCTATCGTGCGTGCGGTGCCGACGGCTGCATTGAACCGCAGCCGTTACCTGCTGCTGGTGTTCAGCGACAACCGCACCCCGGAAGAGCGCGCCAACGAAGCTGCCCAGGCCCAGGAAGCGGAAGACAAGCAAAACGGCACGGCGCCGATTATCCCTGCGACCGTGCCAAAGCCTGCCACTCCCGCCGCATCCGCCGCACCGGCAGCGGTTCCGGCAACGCCAGCCGCGCCGGTCGCGACGCCGGTCAAGCCTGTGGCCCATAGCGCACGTCCGGCCAAGCCTGCGGCCGCAACACCTGCCGCTGCCAAACCGCCCGCCGCCACCAAGCCACCGGCTGCGGCCCCGGCAACCACTCGGCAGAGGGAAGAATAATGGCCGGTACTCATTCGCGTAACGGCTGGATTGTCTGGCTGACCTTTGCCATCGGCTTGCTGCTCAGCGTTTCGCCGCTGCCGCAATTCATGGAAATCCTGCGTCCGTTGTGGCTCGCCTTGCTGCTGGCCTTCTGGTCTCTGGCGCTGCCGCACAAGGTCGGGATGGTCACGGCCATGTGCCTCGGGCTGATGGAAGATGTGCTCTACGGCACCTTGCTCGGCCAGAACGCGCTGATCCTGACCCTGATTACCTTCCTGGTGCTGTCGTTGCAGCAGCGCCTGCGCATGTTCCCCATGTGGCAACAGTGCCTGGTGATCCTGGTGATCTTCGGCCTGGCGCAGTTGGTACAGCTGTGGCTCAGTGCCTTGACCGGCAACCGCCAACCGACCCTCGCGCTGGTGTTGCCGGCGCTGGTCAGTGCGCTGTTGTGGCCTTGGGTCAGTTTTGGCCTGCGTGGGTTGCGTCGTCGCTATAAAATCAATTGAATGGATCGCGAGGCTCTGCCTGGTTATCGAACCCTACAGGGAGAGTCTGCATGAATTCGCTTTATCTGGCCTCGGGCTCCCCGAGGCGGCGTGAACTGCTGACACAGATCGGCGTGCCGTTCACCGTCGTCAGCGCCGCCATTGATGAAACTCCCCTTACAAATGAATCGCCCGCGTCCTACGTAGAACGCCTGGCGCGCGGCAAGGCTGCGGCCGGTCGCGCGGCCTTGGCCGATGCCACCGCCGCCTGCGTGCTTGGGGCTGATACGGCGGTCATACTCGACGGCCAAATCCTTGGCAAACCCCTGGACCAAGCCGATGCCCTGGCCATGTTGCTGGCCCTTTCGGATCGTGAACATGAAGTTTTGACTGCCATCGCCCTGATTGACGGCCAGCGTTGCGAAACGCGGCGGGTCAGCAGTCGCGTACGGTTTCGCAAGATTTCAGCGGATGAAGCCACCACTTATTGGCACAGCGGCGAACCCCAGGACAAGGCGGGCGGCTATGCTATTCAAGGCTTGGCGGCGGTGTTCGTCGCCGGACTCAATGGCAGCTACTCCGCCGTCGTAGGCCTGCCTGTCTGCGAAACCGCAGAACTGCTGGGCCAATTCGGCATACCCTGTTGGCAAAACCTTACCGTGCGCTAAACGCCGTATCCCAGCGCCAAGCCTTAAGCGATCGGTCACTATTGTGAAAACGCCTGAACGAGACCCAGCCATGAGTGAAGAGATTCTGATCAATATCACGCCGATGGAATCGCGCGTGGCGGTGGTAGAGAACGGTGTTCTGCAAGAAGTGCACGTCGAGCGCACCCAAAAGCGCGGGATCGTCGGCAATATCTATAAAGGCAAGGTTGTGCGTGTGCTGCCGGGGATGCAGGCGGCTTTCGTCGACATCGGCCTGGACCGCGCCGCGTTTATCCATGCTTCGGAAATCTCCCTGCGCGAGGGCCCGGCGGTTGAAAGCATCAGCGCCCTGGTGCATGAAGGGCAGAGCCTGGTGGTGCAAGTCACCAAGGACCCGATTGGCTCCAAAGGCGCGCGGCTGACCACGCAACTGTCGATCCCTTCGCGCTACCTGGTGTACATGCCGCGCACTGCCCACGTTGGCATTTCCCTGAAAATCGAAGACGAGGCCGAGCGCGAGCGCCTGAAAAAGGTGGTCAGCGATTGCGTGGCGCTGGAAGGCATCAAGGAGGCCGGTGGCTTTATCCTGCGTACCGCCGCTGAAGGCGCGGGTGCCGACGAAATCCTCATGGACATCCGCTACCTGCGTCGCCTCTGGGACCAGATCGGCGCGCAGATCAAGACCATCGGTGCGCCCAGCGTGATCTACGAAGACCTCGGCCTGGCCCTGCGCACCTTGCGCGATCTGGTCAGCCCGAAGATCGAGAAAATTCGCATCGACTCGCGGGAAACCTTCCAGCGCACCACGCAATTTGTTGCCGAACTGATGCCGGAAATCGCTGATCGCCTGGAGCACTACCCAGGCGAGCGGCCGATTTTCGATCTGTATGGCGTCGAAGACGAAATCCAGAAAGCCCTTGAGCGCAAAGTGCCACTTAAGTCCGGCGGCTACCTGGTGGTGGACCCGGCGGAAGCCATGAGCACCATCGACGTCAACACCGGCGCCTTTGTGGGCCATCGCAACCTCGAAGAAACCATCTTCAAGACCAACCTCGAAGCGGCCACCGCGATCGCCCGCCAACTGCGCCTGCGCAATCTGGGCGGGATCATCATCATCGACTTCATCGACATGGAAGACGAAGAGCACCAGCGCCAGGTGCTGCGTACCCTGGAGAAGCAACTGGAGCGCGATCACGCCAAGACCAACATCATCGGCATCACCGAGTTGGGCCTGGTGCAGATGACCCGCAAGCGCACCCGCGAAAGCCTGGAGCAAGTGCTGTGCGAGCCGTGCAGCAGTTGCCAGGGGCGCGGCAAGTTGAAGACGCCGGAAACGGTTTGCTACGAGATTTTCCGGGAAATCTTACGGGAGGCACGCGCCTACCAGGCCGAGGGCTATAGAGTCCTGGCTAACCAGAAGGTGGTCGACCGCTTGCTGGATGAGGAGTCCGGCAACGTGGCCGAACTGGAGGGGTTTATCGGGCGCACCATTCGCTTCCAGGTCGAAACCATGTATTCACAGGAACAATATGACGTGGTGCTGCTCTGATTGGCGTTAGCTCTTATCAACGAGACGGGCAGACCTTGATCTGCCGTCCGACTATTCCTTTGAGGGTCGCCTGACATGGAGCGTCTGATACGCTTTTTTGCCGCATTGACCCGCTGGGGCCTCGGCTTGTGCGCCTTGCTGCTGGTATTGGCAGCGGTGTACGTGAGCCTTGGCCGTGAATTGACGCCGCTGGTGGCGGAGTACCGTGGCGAAATCGAGGCCAAGGCCCGTACGGCGCTGGATATGCCCTTGAGCATCGGCAGCCTGGAAGGGCGCTGGAGCGGCTTTGCCCCGGTATTGATGGCTCACGACGTGATGGTCGGCGAGGGCACCAGTGCCCTGCGCCTGGATCAGGTACAAGTGGTGCCGGACATCTGGGCCAGCCTGCTGGCGCGCGAAGTACGCATTGCCCACCTGGAAGTCAGCGGCCTGCAAGTCAGCGTTAAGGAAGACCAGGACGGCCATTGGGCGCTGCAAGGCCTGCCGGTGCAGGACGACCAGCCACTGGATCCCGAACAACTGCTGACGCGCATGCAAATGGTCGGGCAGGTTTCATTGATCGACAGCCAGGTGACGCTGCAGCCATTCGACCAGGCGCCGCTGACCTTGACCTATGTGGGCGTGAGCCTGCAGACCGGAGCCAACCGCCAGCGCCTGGACGCGCGCTTGACCCTGCCTGACGGCCAGCCCCTGGCGTTGAACCTGAACACCCGGATCCGCGCCAGCCAGTGGAAGGACGGCGAAGCCCAGGCTTACCTGAGCTTGCCCCAGAGTGATTGGGCAAAATGGATCCCGGCGAAACTGCTCCAGCAATGGAAGCTCACCGAATTCAAGGCTGGCGGCGAATTCTGGCTGACCTGGGCCAAGGGCACTGTGCAAAGTGCTGCCGTGCGCCTTAACGCCCCGCAACTCAAAGGCAGCTATGCCGATCGAAAGCCGACGCACATCGAGAACCTGGCCCTCACCGCCTACCTGCAACGCAGTGACAGCGGCCTCAAGGTGCTGTTTGACTCGCTGGCGATGAACCTCGGCGACACCCGCTGGGAATCGCGCCTGCAACTGCAACAAACCCTGGCGACCGACAAGGCCCAGGAAGTCTGGAACCTGCAGGCCGATCGCCTCGACCTGACGCCGATCACGCCATTGCTGCACGCCTTGGCGCCTTTGCCGGAAGCCGTGGCCACAACCCTGGATCATCTGAAGGCCACCGGCACGCTGCGCAATGTGTTGCTGGATTACCGGCCTCAAGACACCACCGACCAGCGCGTGAGCTTTGCGGCCAACCTCGACCGCATCGGCTTTGATGCCTACTTCGGCGCACCGGCCGCGCGCAATGTCAGCGGCAGCATCAGCGGTGACCTGGGCAAGGGCGAGTTGCGTATGGACAGCAAGGACTTCTCCTTGCACCTGTTTCCGATTTTCGCCAAGCCCTGGCAATACATCCAGGCCAATGCGCGCCTGACGTGGAAGCTGGATAAAGAAGGCTTCACCCTCATCGCGCCGTACATCAAGGTGCTGGGGGAGGAGGGCAAAGTCGCCGCCGACTTCCTGATTCGCCTGCATTTCGACCATAGCCAGGAAGACTACATGGACCTGCGGGTCGGTATGGTCGATGGCGATGGCCGCTTTACCCCCAAATACCTCCCGGCCGTGTTGAGCCCGGCACTCGATGAATGGCTGCGTACCGCCATTCTCAAGGGCGCGGTGGACGAGGGCTTCTTCCAGTACCAAGGCTCGCTGAATCACGATGCGCTGCCCGCCTCACGCAATATCAGCCTGTTCTTCAAGGTGCATGATGCCGAGCTGGCGTTCCAGCCGGGCTGGCCGCACGTCAGCAAGGTCAAGGGTGAAGTGTTTGTCGAGGAAAGCGGCGTGCGCATCCTGGCCAGCAAGGGCCAGTTGCTCGATACCAAGGTCAACGACATCTACGTCAACATTCCCCATGCGCCCGAAGGCAAGGACAGTCACCTGCTGCTCACCGGCAACTTCGCCGGCGGCTTGGGCGATGGCCTGAAAATCCTTCAGGAAGCGCCGATTGGTACCGCTTCGACCTTTGCCGGCTGGAAAGGCGAGGGTGATCTGCAAGGCAAGCTCGACCTGGATGTTCCCCTGGCCAAGGGCACCGAGCCCAAGATTGTGGTGGACTTCAAGACCGACAAGGCCCGCCTGCAACTGGCTGAGCCGACATTGGACCTGACCCAGCTCAAGGGTGACTTCCGCTTCGACAGCGCCAAGGGGCTGAGTGGCCAGAACATCAGCGCCCAGGCCTTTGATCGCCCCGTCACCGCGCAGATTTTCGCCGATGGCAAGCAAGGTAACTTGAATACCCGCGTCACCGCCAAAGGGCAGGTGACCGTCAAGCGCCTGACTGACTGGCTGAAGGTCAGCCAGCCGTTGCCGGTGTCCGGCGATATCCCCTACCAATTGCAGCTCAACCTCGACGGCGCCGACAGCCAGTTGATGGTCAGTTCCAACCTCAAGGGCGTAGCTGTGGACCTGCCGGCACCGTTCGGCATGCCGGCGAGCCAGGGCCGTGACAGTGTGTTCCGCATGACCTTGCAGGGTAAGGAGCGCCGTTACTGGTTTGATTATGGCGAGCTGGGCAGCTTCACCTTCGCCGCCCCGGCTGACAGTTTTGCCGATGGCCGTGGCGAGCTATTCCTGGGGGATGGCGCTGCGGTGTTACCGGCGGGCAAGGGCTTGCGTATCCGCGGTGTGTTGTCGGAGCTGGATATCGATCCCTGGAAAAAACTCGTGGACC
This sequence comes from Pseudomonas sp. 32A, assembly GCF_052682255.1. NCBI lineage: Bacteria > Pseudomonadati > Pseudomonadota > Gammaproteobacteria > Pseudomonadales > Pseudomonadaceae > Pseudomonas > Pseudomonas sp. 32A. The sequence continues at coordinate 3,938,776 of NZ_JBQYLY010000001.1, forward strand.
GTTACGCCGGCAACGACCCGGGTGGCAGTGCCAAGCAGCTGTTGAGCGGGGCCGACTTCAAGGTCGGCAAGCTGACCGGCTTCGGCACCCAGTTTGATCAGGTCAACCTGCAACTGGATCGCAAACCCGGCGCCTGGGGCTTGCAGTTCGACAGCCAGCAGGCCAAGGGCACCGTGGGCTTGCCGGACGCCAAGGGCGCGCCGATTGCGATCAACTTGCAGTACGTGAAATTGCCTGCGGTGGATCCGACGGTGCAGGCGGACGAAAATGCGCCGGACCCGTTGGCTGATGTTGATCCCAAGGATATTCCGGCGCTGGATATCGCGATCAACCAGTTGTTCCAGGGGCCGGACCTGGTGGGTGCCTGGTCGTTGAAAGTGCGGCCGACGGCCAAAGGTATGGCATTCAACAGCCTCAACCTGGGCCTCAAGGGCATGCTGCTCCAGGGCGCCGGCGGTTGGGAGGGCGCTCCCGGCGCTAGCAGCAGTTGGTACAAGGGCCGCCTGGACGGCAAGAACATCGGGGACGTGCTCAAGGGCTGGGGGTTTGCACCGAGCGTGACCAGTGAAGAGTTTCATGTGGACGTGGATGGCCGTTGGCCGGGCTCGCCAGCCTGGGTCGGTCCAAAGCGCTTCTCCGGTAGCCTGGATGCAAGCTTCCGTAAAGGCCAGTTTGTTGAAGTGGAAGGCGGCGCCCAGGCGCTGCGGGTGTTTGGCTTGCTGAATTTCAACTCCATCGGTCGCCGGCTGCGCCTGGACTTCTCGGACTTGCTCGGCAAAGGCTTGAGCTATGACCGGGTCAAAGGCTTGCTGGCGGCCAGTAATGGCGTGTTTGTGACCCGTGAACCGATCACCATGACCGGCCCGTCGAGCAACCTGGAGCTCAACGGCACCCTGGACCTGGTGGCTGATCGTGTCGATGCCAAGCTGTTGGTGACGCTGCCGGTCACCAACAACCTGCCGATTGCCGCGCTGATCGTCGGCGCGCCGGCCATTGGTGGTGCGCTGTTCCTGATCGACAAGCTGATTGGCGACCGTGTTTCGCGTTTCGCCAGCGTGCAGTACAAGGTAGAAGGCCCGTGGAAGGACCCGAAAATCACCTTCGACAAGCCATTTGAAAAGCCAAACTGAGTACCCGTGGAGTAGCATGGCCTCATGCCTTTTCTGGAGTGTAGGCCCATGTCCTTTGCGGTAATCCAAATGGTCAGCCAAAGCGATGTGCTGGCCAACCTGGCCCAGGCCCGGCGCCTGCTGGAGCAAGCAGCGGCGGGTGGTGCAAGGCTTGCGGTACTCCCGGAAAACTTCGCCGCCATGGGCCGTCGCGATGTGGCCGATATCGGTCGCGCCGAAGCCTTGGGCGAAGGTCCTATCCTGCCATGGTTGAAACAGACCGCCCGCGACCTCACCTTATGGATAGTGGCCGGCACTTTGCCGTTGCCTCCAAAGGACCAACCCAACGCCAAGTCCAATGCCTGCTCGTTGCTGATCGATGATCAGGGCGAAATCGTTGCCCGTTACGACAAGCTGCACCTGTTTGATGTCGACGTGGCCGATGCCCGGGGTCGTTATCGTGAATCCGATGACTATGCTCATGGTAGCCAGGTGGTGGTGGCGGATACGCCAGTTGGCCGTCTGGGGCTGACAGTGTGTTACGACTTGCGCTTCCCGGAGCTGTACAGCGAATTGCGCGCGGCGGGTGCCGAACTGATCACCGCGCCCTCGGCCTTTACGGCGGTAACGGGGGCTGCGCACTGGGACGTGCTGATCCGTGCCCGGGCCATCGAGACCCAGTGCTACCTGCTGGCGGCCGCCCAGGGTGGCGTGCATCCGGGGCCCCGGGAAACCTTCGGGCATGCAGCGATCATCGACCCTTGGGGGCGCGTGCTGGCACAACAGGATCAAGGCGAAGCGGTGTTGTTGGCCGAACGCGATAGCAGTGAACAGGCGTCGATACGGACGCGCATGCCGGTGGCGGGCCACCGGCGCTTTTTCTCGCAGGGCGCGCAGCGACCTGCTTCAGAACGATGAATTTAAGGCCAAACCTATGAGCGAGTTGTTGTCCTCAGTCAGTGAACACCTCCTGGCGCCCGGTGGCGTGACCATCGAAAGCTTGCAAACGGTCCTCGGTGATCTGGCCGGGCCAGGCATCGACGCTGCCGACCTGTATTTCCAGGGGCAGATTTCCGAGTCCTGGGCCCTGGAAGACGGGATCGTCAAGGAAGGCAGTTTCAACCTTGACCAAGGTGTGGGCGTGCGTGCGCAGTCCGGTGAAAAAACCGGTTTTGCCTACAGCAATGCCATCACCCTTGAAGCCCTGGGCCTGGCGGCTCGCGCGGCGCGTTCGATCTCCCGTGCCGGCCAAAACGGCACGGTGCAGGCGTTCAGCACCCAGGACGTGGCCCAATTGTACGCGCCGGATAACCCTCTGGAAGTGATCAGCCGCGCTGAAAAGGTCGAGCTGCTCAAGCGTGTGGACGCGGCGACCCGTGCCCTGGACCCGCGTATCCAGCAAGTCACCGTGAGCATGGCCGGTGTGTGGGAGCGCATCCTCGTGGCCTCCACCGATGGCGGCCTGGCGGCGGATGTGCGGCCGCTGGTGCGTTTCAATGTCAGCGTGATCGTTGAACAGAACGGCCGCCGCGAGCGCGGCGGCCATGGCGGCGGCGGGCGTACCGACTACCGTTATTTCCTCACCGAAGACCGCGCCATGGGTTATGCCCGTGAAGCGCTGCGCCAGGCGCTGGTTAACCTGGAAGCGATTCCGGCACCGGCCGGTACGTTGCCGGTGGTGCTGGGTTCCGGCTGGTCCGGCGTGCTGCTGCATGAAGCGGTGGGCCACGGCCTGGAAGGTGACTTCAACCGCAAGGGCAGTTCGGCCTACAGCGGGCGCATGGGCGAGATGGTCGCGTCCAAGCTGTGCACCATCGTCGATGACGGCACCCTGGCCGGGCGTCGCGGCTCGTTGAGCGTCGATGACGAAGGCACCCCGACCGAGTGCACCACACTGATCGAAAACGGCGTGCTCAAGGGCTACATGCAAGACAAGCTCAACGCCCGCCTGATGGGCGTGGCCCGCACCGGTAACGGTCGTCGCGAGTCCTACGCGCACCTGCCGATGCCGCGCATGACCAACACCTACATGCTCGGTGGCGAAAGCGACCCGGCCGAAATCATCGCCTCGGTGAAACGCGGTATCTACTGCGCCAACCTGGGTGGTGGGCAGGTGGACATCACCAGCGGCAAGTTCGTGTTCTCCACCAGCGAGGCGTATTTGATCGAAGACGGCAAGATCACCGCGCCGGTCAAGGGTGCAACGTTGATTGGCAACGGCCCGGAAGCCATGAGCAAGGTCTCGATGGTCGGTAACGACCTGTCGCTGGACAGCGGTGTGGGGACATGCGGGAAGGATGGTCAGTCGGTGCCGGTGGGTGTTGGCCAGCCAACCTTGAAAATTGATGCGATCACCGTGGGTGGCACGGGGTCGTAAGAACGGGAGCTTCGGGTGGCGAAAGTCGCCACCCGGGGAAGAGGGTCAGCGCAGGCCGCGTTGACTATCGTCCAGCTCACGGATGTATTTGAAGATTTTTCGGCTGGAGGCCGGTGGCTTGCTTTGCGCCAGTTCGTGCTGGGCCTGACGGATCAGGGAGCGCAATTGTTGGCGATCGGCATCCGGGTACTCGATGACGAACTTCTCCAGTACCGCGTCATCGCCGGCGATCAAGCGATCACGCCAGCGTTCCAGGTTATGGAAACGCTCGTTGTACTGGCGAGTGGAGGCATCGAGTTGATCGAGCAACGTCAGAATGGCGTCAGTGTCCTGGTCGCGCATCAGTTTGCCGATAAACATGAGGTGCCGTTTACGCGCGATATTCGCGGTGTGCTTGGGCGCATCGTTCAGGGCCCGGCGCAGGGCGTCGGTCAATGGCAGTTTTGCACACAAGTCAGGCTTGAGTGTTGTAAGGCGCTCGCCGAGGTCAACCAGAGCATGCAGCTCGCGTTTGACCTGAGATTTGCTTTTCTCCCCATCGAGGGAGTCGTCGTAAGAATCAACCATGGTGGCAGTCCGCAAAGAAACGCCGCCATGATAACCAGTCGGGGGCCGCTTGTCCGGCCCGGTCGCTAGAAGGCCTTAACCGAAAGCAGAATTTGAGTGGAGAAAACCATGAGTGCAACCCAAAGCGTCGGTCCGCAAGCGTTACCGGCACTGCAGGAACAAGTCGAGCAGATCATTGCCGAGGCCAAGCGCCAGGGGGCCAGTGCCTGTGAAGTGGCGGTGTCCCTGGAGCAGGGGTTGTCGACATCGGTACGCCAGCGGGAAGTGGAAACGGTTGAGTTCAACCGCGACCAGGGGTTTGGCATCACCTTGTACGTGGGTCAGCGCAAAGGCTCGGCCAGCACCTCCGCCAGCGGCCCGGAAGCGATTCGCGAAACCGTCGCGGCGGCACTGGCGATTGCCAAGCACACGTCTGAAGATGAAAGCTCCGGCTTGGCCGATGCAGCCCTGATGGCTCGGGACTTGAAGGATTTTGACCTGTTTCATGCCTGGGACATCACCCCTGAGCAGGCGATTGAACAGGCACTGACCTGTGAAGCGGCGGCATTTGATGCCGACAGCCGGATCAAGAACGCTGATGGCACTACCTTGAGCACTCATCAGGGTTGCCGCGTGTATGGCAACAGCCATGGCTTTATCGGCGGTTATGCCTCGACTCGTCACAGCCTGAGCTGCGTGATGATCGCCGAAGCCAACGGCCAGATGCAGCGTGATTACTGGTACGACGTGAACCGCCAGGGCGAATTGCTGATGGACCCGGTGCTCATTGGCCAACGTGCCGCACAACGTGCGGCCAGCCGCCTGGGCGCACGCCCGGTGCCGACTTGCGAAGTGCCGGTGCTGTTTTCGGCGGAACTGGCCGGTGGTCTGTTCGGCAGCTTCCTTGGGGCGATTTCCGGCGGCAACCTGTACCGCAAGTCGTCGTTCCTCGAGGGCGCGATTGGCCAGAAGCTGTTCCCGGAATGGCTGACCATCGATGAGCGCCCGCACCTGATGCGCGCCATGGGCAGCTCTTCATTTGACGGTGATGGCTTGGCGACTTATGCCAAGCCGTTCGTCGAGAACGGTGAGTTGGTGTCCTACGTGCTGGGTACTTACGCCGGTCGCAAGCTCGGCCTGCCAAGCACCGCCAACTCCGGCGGCGTGCACAACCTGTTCATCACCCATGGGGATGAAGACCAGGCGGCGCTGTTGCGGCGCATGGGGCGTGGCTTGCTGGTCACCGAGTTGATGGGGCATGGGCTGAATATGGTCACGGGTGATTACTCCCGTGGCGCGGCGGGTTTCTGGGTGGAGAACGGTGAAATCCAGTTCGCCGTGCAGGAAGTGACCATCGCCGGCAATATGCGCGACATGTTCAAGCAGATTGTCGCAGTGGGGAATGACCTGGAACTGCGCAGCAACATCCGCACCGGTTCGGTGTTAATCGAGAAGATGACCGTCGCCGGCAGCTAACCCGCCGAAAGACGCTGTAAAAAAAGGCGCGCCATCCACTGGATAGCGCGCTTTTTTTTGTGTCTGGAATTCCGAGTGATTTCCTCAGGCTCTTGTTTTGATTCTCAATATCATTTAATAATAAATATCATTACCGAATGAGTGTGGATCATGAGTTCTGTCCTGCATGAGGATCCCTACCTGGAAAGCTGGCGTTGGATGAGTCGTCAGATTCGCTGCGGCCTTGATCCCGACGAGCCCCGCCTGATCGAACATTACCTGGCCGAAGGCCGGTACCTCGCCTGTTGCACCGCGACCCACCCGTGGACTATCGGCGAAACCTCATTCCGCTTGCTGCTCGACACCGCCTCCGACATCGCCTTGCCCTGGCACTGGCGGTCCATGTGCCTGGACCAGGCCTGGCGCCCGTTGCGCGACCTGGAAAAACTGTCCCACTGTGCCTGCCGCCTCAAGCGCTGGCAGACCTTTGCCTGGCAATTGGCGACCTGCGAATTGCTTCCATCCATTTCTCACTCCGACTTGGTGCAAGGATCTTCCGATGAGTAACACCCGTATCGAACGCGACAGCATGGGCGAACTGCAAGTGCCCGCCGAGGCCCTGTATGGCGCGCAAACCCAGCGTGCGGTGAACAACTTTCCCATCAGCCACCAGCGCATGCCGGCGCAGTTCATTCGTGCGCTGATCCTGGCCAAGGCTGCGGCGGCCAAGGCTAACGTCGAGCTGAAACAACTGAGCGAAGCCCAGGGCAAGGCCATCGTTGATGCCGCCCAAGGCTTGCTGGAAGGCGACTTCATGCAGCACTTCCCGGTGGATATCTTCCAGACCGGCTCCGGCACCAGCTCCAACATGAATGCCAACGAAGTGATTGCGACCCTGGCCAGCCGCTTGCTGGGGGAGCCGGTCAACCCCAACGATCACGTCAACTGCGGCCAAAGCAGCAACGACATCATCCCGACCACCATTCACGTCAGCGCAGCGCTGGTGTTGCATGAGCAAACCCTGCCGGCGCTGCTGCACCTGGTACAGGTGATCGAGCACAAGGCCGAAGAGGTGCACCGCTTCGTCAAGACCGGGCGCACTCACCTGATGGACGCGATGCCGGTGCGCATGAGCCAGGTACTCAATGGCTGGGCGCAGCAGCTCAAGGCCAATATCGGCCACCTGCAAGACCTGCTGCCAAGTTTGCAGGCGCTGGCCCAGGGCGGCACTGCCGTCGGCACCGGGATCAATGCGCATCCGGAGTTTGCGGCGCGTTTCAGCCAGCAACTGAGCAATCTGACCCACGTCCAGTTCACTCCGGGCAAGAACCTGTTTGCCCTGATCGGCTCCCAGGACACCGCCGTCGCAGTCTCGGGGCAGCTCAAGACCACCGCCGTGTCCTTGATGAAAATCGCCAATGATCTGCGCTGGATGAACTCCGGCCCGTTGGCCGGCCTCGGTGAGATCGAGCTGGAAGGCCTGCAACCGGGCTCCTCGATCATGCCGGGCAAGGTCAATCCGGTGATCCCGGAAGCTACCGCCATGGTTGCCGCACAAGTCATCGGCAATGACACGGTGATCACCATCGCCGGCCAGTCCGGCAACTTCGAACTCAACGTGATGCTGCCGATCATTGCCCAGAACCTGCTCAGCAGCCTGGAATTGCTGGCCAACTCCAGCCGCCTGCTGGCCGACAAGGCCATCGCCAGCTTCAAGGTCAACGAAGCCAAGCTCAAGGAAGCGCTGTCACGCAACCCGATCCTGGTGACCGCACTCAACCCGATCATCGGTTACCAAAAGGCCGCCGAAATCGCCAAGAAGGCCTATCAACAAGGCCGCCCGGTGATTGACGTGGCGCTCGAACACACCGACCTGCCCCGCAGCCAACTGGAAATCCTGCTGGATCCGGAAAAGCTCACGGCCGGCGGCGTGTAATCACCGACCCTGCTTTGGAGGCTCACCATGGAGCACTGGAAACGCACGATCGAACGGGCCAATCGCTGCTTTATGGCGGGCGAGCTGGTAGATGCCCGCGAGGCCTATCTGCAAGCCCTGGCCCTGGCTCAAGTGTTGTTTGAGCGCTGGGCGGATGCCGACGAAGCGGTGGCGGCTTGCGTCATTTCTCATCACAACCTGGCCGACCTGCATCTGCGCCTGAACCAGCCGGAAGAAAGCGCGGAATACCTCTGCGCCATTCACCAGCGCTTGTTGCAGACCATGCAGGACACACGCCTGAACCCGCAATTGCGGGAGGCGGCCCTGCGCCAGAGCAGCAAGACCTACGTCGAACTGCTGAATTTCATCAGCGATCACGGTGAGTACCCACGTACCCACCGCCTGCTGGGCAGCAACGTGGCGCCATCGGATGCGTCGACCCGCAACAGCCCTTTTTATGGAGCTCATTGATATGTCCTACACCTTGCCGGCCCTGCCTTACGCCTACGATGCCCTTGAACCGCATATCGATGCGCAAACCATGGAGATCCACTACACCAAGCACCACCAGACCTACATCAATAACCTAAACGCGGCTGTCGAAGGCACCGAGTTTGCCGGTTGGCCGGTGGAGAAGCTGGTGTCCAGCGTCCAGCAACTGCCGGAAAAGCTGCGGGCGGCGGTGATCAACCAGGGCGGCGGTCACGCTAACCACTCGTTGTTCTGGGCAGTGATGTCGCCCAAAGGCGGCGGCAAACCGGATGGTGCGCTGGGCAAAGCCATCGATGAACAGTTGGGCGGTTTCGATGCGTTCAAAGAAGCGTTCACCAAAGCTGCCTTGACCCGTTTTGGCAGTGGCTGGGCGTGGTTGAGCGTGACCCCGCAAAAGACCCTGGTGGTGGAAAGCAGCGGCAACCAGGACAGCCCGCTGATGAACGGCAATACGCCAATCCTCGGCCTGGACGTCTGGGAACACGCTTACTACCTGCTGTACCAGAACCGTCGTCCGGAATACATCAATGCGTTCTACAGCGTCATCAATTGGCCGGAAGTTGCCGGACGCTACCAGGCGGCGCTGGGCTGAAACTCCTCCATAACAAGATCTAAGGCCGACTATGGGCACTGAAACACTGGCGATCAGCAGCGTGCGGATGTTTCGTTATGCGTTTGGCTCGCTGCTGCTATTGGCAGGAACTGCATTGCTGGTGGCCCAAGGGCTGGCCTGGCTTGACCTGGAACCCCGCATCCTGCGGGCCTTGCAAGGTGGTGCGATTTGCGCGCTTGGCACCGCCTTGGGCGCCGTGCCGGTACTGGTGATCCGCCGGATGCCGTTGGCGGTGAGCGACACGCTGCTTGGCTTCGGTGCCGGGGTGATGCTGGCAGCGACGGCGTTTTCGCTCATCGTGCCGGGTATCGCGGCGGCTGAAAGCCTCGGCCTGACGGCTTGGGCCGCCAGCGGCTTGATCAGCTTCGGCATCATGCTGGGCGCATTCGGGCTGTATCTGGTAGATCGCAAGGTCTCCGGCGCCAGCCCGGAAATGCTGGTGGGCAGTCCGGAACATCCGGTGATACCACCGCGCATCTGGCTCTTTGTGTTCGCCATCATTGCCCATAACATTCCCGAAGGCATGGCGGTGGGGGTCTCGGCGGGCGGCGGCATGCCTGATGCTGACAGCCTGGCCATGGGCATTGCCTTGCAGGATGTGCCGGAAGGTCTGGTGATTGCGTTGGTATTGGCCGGGGCAGGGATGTCGCGGGTCAAGGCGTTCCTGATCGGTGCGGCGTCAGGCCTGGTGGAACCGGTGTTTGCGGTGCTGTGTGCCTGGCTGGTAAGCCTGGCGGAGGTGCTGTTGCCGTTGGGGCTGGCACTGGCGGCCGGGGCAATGCTGTTGGTGGTGACTCACGAAGTCATTCCCGAGTCGCGGCGCAATGGCCATGACAAGCTCGCCAGCTTGGGGCTGTGTATCGGGTTCTGTTTGATGATGGTGATGGATACGGCATTGGGGTGAAGCCGCATCCGGCTTCACTCGGTCACAGGAAGGCGGGTTTACTCGCCTTCGTCGAAGTAGTTATTGATCAACTTCACCAGCGCATCCATCGCTTCCTGCTCTTGCTCGCCTTCGGTCTTCAGATGAATCTTCGTGCCCTTGCCCGCAGCGAGCATCATCATGGCCATGATGCTTTTGCCGTCGACCATGGTTTCGGGAGTGCGCCCGGCGCGAATCTGGCAAGGGAACTGCCCGGCGACGCCGACGAACTTGGCCGAGGCCCGGGCGTGCAGGCCCAGCTTGTTGATGATTTCAATTTCCAGAGCGGGCATCGCGGAGGTGTTCCTTTCAGCTGAGGTCGCGGTGGCGAACCTGGACGTTCTTGAGGGTTTGTTGCAGCACCTGGCCCAGGCGTTCGGTCAGGTAGACGGAACGGTGGTGGCCGCCGGTGCAGCCAATGGCGATGGTGACGTAAGCCCGATTGCTGGCCGCAAAACGCGGCAGCCACTTGAGCAGGTAGCTGGAGATGTCCTGGAACATTTCCTCAACATCCGGCTGCGCCGCCAGGTAATCGGCCACAGGTTTGTCCAGCCCCGACTGATCGCGCAGTTCCGGCTTCCAGTACGGGTTGGGCAGGCAGCGCACATCAAACACCAGGTCGGCATCCACCGGCATGCCGCGCTTGAAGCCAAACGACTCCACCAGAAAAGCGGTGCCCGGCTCCGGCTGATTCAGCAGGCGCAGCTTGATCGCATCCCGCAGTTGATACAGGTTCAGGTTGGTGGTGTTGATCTTGAGGTCGGCCAGGTCAATGATCGGCCCCAGCAGTTTGGTCTCGTCCTCGATGGCTTCGGCCAGGGAACGATGCGGGCTGCTCAGCGGGTGGCGGCGACGGGTTTCGGAGAAGCGCTTGAGCAGCGTCTCTTCATCGGCGTCCAGGTACAGCACATCGCAATGGATGTGCTTGGCCCGTACTTCTTCGAGCAGTTCCGGGAAGCGGGTGAGGTGGCTGGGCAGGTTGCGGGCGTCGATCGAAACGGCGACCAGCGGTTGAGCCAACTCGGTATGAATCAGTGCGCGTTCCGCCAGTTCAGGCAGCAGGCCAGCGGGCAGGTTGTCGATGCAATAGAAGCCGTTGTCCTCAAGAACATTGAGAGCGGTGCTTTTACCTGAGCCGGAACGGCCGCTGACGATGATCAAACGCATGATTACTGCCCGTTTTGTTCATCCAGGACGACCTGGTACAGCGCCTCATTGCTGGGGGCGCTGCGCAGTTTGTCGCGAACTTCTTTGCGGTCGAGCATGCTGGCGATCTGCCGAAGCAGTTCCAGGTGCGCATCGGTGGCGGCTTGGGGGACCAGCAGTACAAACAGCAGGTCAACCGGGGCGCCGTCGATGGCGTCGAAATCGATAGGGGCGTCCAGGTGCAGCAGGGCGCTGACTGGAGACTCACAGCCTTGCAGGCGGCAGTGAGGAATGGCGATGCCGTTGCCAAAGCCGGTCGAGCCGAGCTTTTCACGGGCAATCAGGGCCTCGTACACAGCTTGCGTATCCATTTCGGGCACTTCGCGGCCGATCAGGTTGGCAATTTGTTCGAGGGCGCGCTTTTTACTGCCGCCCGGCACGTTCACGAGGGAACGGCCGGGGGTCAGGATGGTTTCAAGTCGGATCATGGGTGGGGAGTGTTAGCGGCCAGTGCCTTGAAGAAGGCTCTGCTGCTTTTCCTTATGCTTTTTAAGTTGGCGGTCAAGCTTGTCTGTGAGCAAGTCGATTGATGCATACATGTCTTCATGTTCGGCATTGGCGACCACTTCGCCACCAGGTATCTGAAGTGTCGCTTCGATTTTCTGCTGAAGCTTGTCGACCTTCATGATGACCTGCACGTTGGTGATCTTGTCGAAATGGCCCTCAAGCTTCTTCAGCTTCAGCTCGACGTATTCGCGCAATGGAGGGGTGACTTCTACATGGTGTCCACTGATGTTGACTTGCATACAGCTTCTCCTTCGTTGCCAGTGCATAAAGCGGCGGGTAGGAATACCCGCCACTGGAACGCTATGGCCCGCCCGTCACATCAAACGCTTACGCTCGCTGGAAGGCGCGATCCCAAGGGACTCGCGGTACTTGGCGACGGTTCGACGGGCGACCTGAATGCCTTGTGCCTCCAGTAAACCAGCGATCTTGCTGTCACTCAACGGCTTTTTCTGATTTTCCGCGGCAACCAGTTTTTTGATGATCGCGCGGATCGCCGTGGACGAGCATTCGCCGCCTTCGGAGGTGCTGACGTGGCTGGAGAAAAAGTATTTCAGCTCATATATACCCCGTGGGGTATGCATGAATTTTTGCGTGGTCACCCGGGAAATCGTTGATTCGTGCATGCCCACCGCTTCGGCGATGTCGTGCAGTACCAGCGGCTTCATCGCTTCGTCGCCGTATTCCAGGAAGCCGCGCTGGTGCTCGACGATCTGGGTGGCGACTTTCATCAGGGTTTCGTTGCGGCTTTGCAGGCTCTTGATGAACCAGCGGGCTTCCTGCAGTTGGTTACGCATGAAGGTGTTATCGGCGCTGGTGTCGGCGCGGCGCACAAAACCTGCGTATTGCGGATTGACCCGCAGGCGTGGCACCGATTCCTGGTTCAGCTCCACCAGCCACCGCTCATTGTCCTTGCGCACGATGACGTCGGGCACGACGTATTCGGCTTCGCTGGACTCGATCTGCGAGCCCGGGCGTGGGTTGAGGCTCTGCACCAGCTCGATGATCTGGCGCAGGTCATCTTCCTTGAGCTTCATGCGGCGCATCAGCTGGCTGTAGTCGCGGCTGCCCAGCAGGTCGATGTAGTCGGTAACCAGGCGCTGAGCTTCGGCGAGCCAAGGAGTCTTGGCCGGCAATTGGCGCAGTTGCAGCAACAGGCACTCGCTGAGGGTGCGTGCGCCGATGCCGGCGGGCTCGAATTGCTGGATGCGGTGCAGGACGGCTTCGATTTCGTCCAGTTCGATGTCCAGTTCCGGATCGAAGGCCTCAAGGATCTCCTCAAGGGTCTCGTCCAGGTAGCCCTGGTTGTTGATGCAATCGATCAGGGTCACGGCGATCAGGCGATCGGTGTCGGACATCGGGGCCAGGTTCAGTTGCCAGAGCAAATGGCTCTGCAGGCTCTCGCCGGCGGACGTGCGGGTGGTGAAATCCCACTCGTCATCATCATTGCTCGGCAGGCTGCTGGCGCTGGTCTGGTAGACGTCTTCCCAGGCGGTGTCCACGGGAAGCTCGTTGGGAATGCGTTCGTTCCATTCGCCTTCCTCAAGGTTATCCACCGTAGGGGCGGTTTCCTGGTAGGAGGGTTCCTGTACGTCGGGGTTGGGCTTTTGCTCGATGTTGTCGGCCAGCGGGTCTGCATTATCGAAGTCGTCGCCTTCTTCCTGGCGTTCGAGCATCGGATTGGACTCCAGGGCCTCCTGGATTTCCTGTTGCAGGTCCAGGGTCGACAATTGGAGCAGGCGGATGGCCTGTTGCAGCTGCGGTGTCATCGTCAGCTGCTGGCCCATTCTCAGGACTAGCGATGGTTTCATGGCAGGGGCTTAACACCTTATTCGCCGGCGCAATGCGCCATCCACGACAGGGCGCGTGAGCGCCAAACATAAGCAAATTATATGCCTGATATCGGGGGCTTTGCCTAGAGCGCGGTAACAATAAAAATACTGAGGTTTTTATTGACTACCGCGCTCCATGGCGAATGGCCTGATACCACCGTGTTTACAGGCGGAACTCGTGACCCAGATACACTTCCTTAACCAGTTCGTTGGCCAGGATAGTGGCGGAGTCACCTTCGGCAATCAGCTGTCCATCGTTCACGATATAGGCGGTTTCGCAGATATCGAGGGTCTCGCGGACGTTGTGGTCGGTGATCAATACACCGATGCCCTTGGCCTTGAGGTGATGGATGATCTGCTTGATGTCACCGACCGAGATCGGGTCGACACCGGCGAAGGGTTCGTCCAGCAGGATGAACTTCGGCGCAGTGGCCAGGGCGCGGGCGATTTCCACACGACGACGCTCGCCGCCGGAAAGGCTCATGCCGAGGTTGTCGCGAATGTGGTTGATGTGGAATTCCTGCAGCAGGCTTTCCAGCTCTTTCTTGCGCCCGGCGCGGTCGAGTTCCTTGCGGGTCTCGAGGATGGCCATGATGTTGTCGGACACCGACAGCTTGCGGAAGATCGATGCTTCCTGGGGAAGATAGCCGATACCTGCCTGCGCACGACCGTGCATAGGCTGGTGGCTCACGTCCAGGTCGTCGATCAGGACGCGGCCTTGATCGGCCTGTACCAGGCCGACGATCATGTAGAAGCAGGTGGTCTTGCCGGCACCGTTGGGGCCGAGCAAGCCGACGATCTGCCCGCTGTCGATCGACAGGCTGACGTCGCGCACGACCTGACGGCTTTTATAGGCCTTGGCCAGATGCTGGGCTTTCAGGGTTGCCATTAATTCGCCTTCTTCGCGTCGGGTTTCGGCGCCGGCTGGGCTGCGCCCGGTTTCTGCTTCGGCTGGATAACCATGTCGATACGCGGCTTCGGCGTGCTGATTTTCGAACCGGTGGCACGACCGGCCTGGGCAATCTGCTTCACCGTGTCATAGACGATTTTTTCGCCGTCGGTGGTGTTGCCGTCATTGATGACGCGGGCCTGGTCGATCAGCACGATACGGTTTTGCTGGGCGTGGTACTGGATCGTCTTGCCGTAGCCTTTGACCGGTGTAGGGTCGCCGACTTTCTGCAGTTGTTCGAAGTACGCCAGGTTGCCGACCGAAGTGACCACGTCGATATCGCCTGCCGGGGTGCGAGTCAGTGTCACGGTATTACCCGTCACCTTCATCGAGCCTTGGGTAATGATCACGCTGCCGGTGTAGGTCGCGATACCTTGCTTGTCATCCAGCTGCGCATCGTCAGCCTGAATGTGGATCGGTTGCTGGCTATCGTTCGGCAGAGCCCAGGCGCTCACGCTTCCCAGTGCTGCGCCCAGGCCGAGCAAAATAGGGAGGGTTTTAACGAGCCTCATACTGTCCTCTTACGTTCGATAGCAGGTGTATCCTGCTTTCTTTCAAATACGCTTTCATTCCCTTGCCAGTCGATACACCGCCAGCGCCGTCAATTCTAACGTCTTGCTCGGTCTGCGCATATTGCTTCTGTGGGAATACGGTCATGCGACTGCTGGTAATAATGGTCTCGCGGTCCTTGGCGTCGGTACGGGCTACGCGAACCGAGTCAATCAATTCCACTTGGGTGCCGTCCGGGTTGACTTCGCCACGCTCGCTGGTGACGTGCCACGGAAATTCAGCACCGCGATACAGGTTCATGTCCGGCTTGGTCAATAAGGTGACCTCGGATGCCTTCAGGTGTTCGACCTTATCGGAGGTCATTTCATACTGAACCTTGCCATCCGGCAGGTACTGAATGCTGTGGGCGTTGATGGCGTAATAGTCGATAGCGCTCTCGTCAACCTGTGCAACCGGCTTGTCGAGAAAGCGCTCCGGGCTGATATTCCAATAGCCGACCGCGAGAAAAACCGCGGCGATGACTGCAAGTATCAGGAAATTGCGAATCTTTTTACTCAGCATAAAACGCTCTATAGGTAGGCGGCGTGGGCCGCTTCAAGGCTGCCTTGGGCGCGCAGAATCAGTTCGCAGAACTCACGGGCGGCGCCTTCGCCGCCACGGGCGCTGGTTACACCATGGGCGTGTTCGCGAACGAACGCCGCGGCATTGGCCACGGCCATGCCCAGGCCGACCCGGCGAATCACCGGCAGGTCGGGTAAATCGTCACCCAGGTACGCAACCTGCTCATAGCTTAGGTTGAGTTGGCCAAGAAGCTCGTCCAGAACCACCAGTTTATCCTCGCGGCCCTGATACAGGTGAGGAATCCCCAGGTTTTGTGCGCGGCGTTCCACAACTGGCGTCTTGCGACCGCTGATGATGCCGGTTTGCACGCCGGCCGCCATCAGCATCTTGATGCCCTGGCCGTCGAGGGTGTTGAACGTCTTGAATTCGCTGCCGTCTTCCAGGAAGTACAGGCGGCCATCCGTCAGCACACCGTCGACGTCGAAAATCGCCAGCTTGATGTGCTTGCCCCGTTGCAACAGGTCGGTGGTCATTTACATCACTCCTGCACGCAGCAAATCGTGCATGTTCAGGGCGCCTACCGGGCGGTCGTCGCTATCGACCACCACCAGCGCCAGAATTTTATGGTCTTCCATGATCTTCAGCGCTTCGGCCGCGAGCATGTCAGGGCGTGCGGTCTTGCCGTGGGGCGTCATGACTTCGTCGATGGTGGCGGTCTGGATGTCGAGGTTGCGGTCCAGGGTGCGGCGCAGGTCACCGTCGGTGAAAACCCCGGCCAGGCGCCCGTCGGACTCCAGGATCACGGTCATGCCCAGGCGCTTGAGGGTCATTTCCATCAAGGCATCTTTAAGCAGGGTGCCGCGCGCGACTTGTGGCAGCTCGTCGCCGGCGTGCATCACGTTTTCCACTTTAAGCAGCAGTCGACGGCCCAGGGCGCCACCCGGGTGGGAAAATGCGAAGTCTTCGGCGGTAAACCCGCGGGCTTCCAGCAGGGCCACGGCCAGCGCGTCGCCCATCACCAGAGCAGCGGTGGTGGAGGAGGTCGGCGCCAGGTTCAGTGGGCAGGCCTCGTGGGCAACGTGCACGTTCAAATTCACTTCGGCGGCTTTGGCCAGCGTTGAATCCGGGTTGCCGGTCACGCTGATCAGCTGGATGCCCAGGCGCTTGATCAGCGGCAGCAGGGTCACGATTTCGTTGGTGGTGCCGGAGTTGGACAGTGCCAGGATGATGTCGTCCCGGGTGATCATGCCCATGTCGCCATGGCTGGCTTCGGCGGGGTGTACGAAAAAAGCGGTGGTCCCGGTGCTCGCCAGGGTGGCGGCGATCTTGTTGCCAACATGCCCGGATTTGCCCATGCCGACCACGACAACGCGGCCTTTGCTGGCCAGAATCATCTCGCATGCGCGTACGAAATCCGCGTCGATATGGGCCAGCAAGCCTTCTACGGCTTCGAGCTCAAGGCGGATGGTGCGTTGTGCGGATTGGATAAGGTCGCTGGATTGGCTCATGTCTGAAATCGTATAGCCTGACGAAAAGTCGGCGATTATAGCGGTAATGATCAATTCCCTCACGCAAGTTCGTCAGGCTTTATTCATTACACCCGTGGTTGAGATTGAACCTCAGCAAGGTTTTTTTAGCTGTCCTGTTTCTGAACAAGCTCTGTTCCGGCCTTGGGGGCGCTGTACCAGCAGTGATATAGTTCGCCGCCAGTTCGGTCCGCGCAGCCTTTTTGTCTATTCGGCGCAAGCATTTGTCGAAAACAAGGTGTCTGAGTGAAAGGCTGCATCCCAAGGAGTTTAGATGAGTGCCGATAACGCCTACGCGGTCGAGCTGAAGGGTCTTTCCTTCAAGCGCGGTACGCGCAGCATCTTCAATAATGTGGATATTCGCATTCCCCGCGGCAAAGTCACGGGCATCATGGGGCCTTCCGGTTGCGGCAAGACGACGCTGTTGCGCCTGATGGGCATGCAATTGCGCCCGTCCGCCGGTGAAGTCTGGGTCAATGGCCAGAATCTGCCAACGCTCTCGCGCAGCGACCTGTTCGATGCGCGCAAGCACATGGGCGTGTTGTTCCAGAGCGGTGCGTTGTTTACCGATCTCGACGTTTTCGAGAACGTAGCCTTCCCGCTGCGGGTGCATACGCAGCTGTCCGATGAGATGATTCGTGACATTGTGTTGCTGAAATTGCAGGCCGTCGGGCTGCGCGG
Organism: Pseudomonas sp. 32A; assembly: GCF_052682255.1. Classification (NCBI taxonomy): domain Bacteria; kingdom Pseudomonadati; phylum Pseudomonadota; class Gammaproteobacteria; order Pseudomonadales; family Pseudomonadaceae; genus Pseudomonas; species Pseudomonas sp. 32A. The sequence continues at coordinate 3,955,995 of NZ_JBQYLY010000001.1, forward strand.
TGCCATCGATTTGATGCCCGACGAGTTGTCTGGTGGCATGAAGCGTCGTGTTGCCCTGGCGCGTGCCATTGCCCTCGACCCGCAAATTCTCATGTACGACGAGCCTTTCGTTGGTCAGGACCCGATCGCCATGGGTGTCCTGGTGCGCCTGATCCGCCTGCTCAACGACGCACTGGGCATCACCAGTATCGTGGTCTCCCACGACCTAGCCGAGACCGCGAGCATTGCCGACTACCTTTATGTCGTGGGCGATGGCCAGGTGTTGGGGCAGGGCACGCCTGAAGAGCTGATGAACGCTGATAACCCGCGCATTCGCCAATTCATGACCGGCGATCCCGATGGCCCGGTGCCTTTTCACTTTCCGGCAGCGGACTACCGCTCAGATCTTCTGGGGAAGCGCTGATGCGCAAGACATCCTTACTCGAAAAGGTTCGCCTTTTCGGACGCTCCGGCATCGATATCATCGGTGTGCTGGGCCGTTCGACGATTTTCCTGTTTCATGCGTTGCTTGGCCGCGGCGGTATTGGCGGCGGTTTTGGCCTGCTGATCAAGCAACTGCACTCCGTGGGTGTGATGTCCCTGGTGATCATTGTGGTCTCCGGGGTATTCATCGGCATGGTGCTGGCGCTGCAAGGCTTCAATATCCTTTCCAGCTACGGTTCCGAACAAGCGGTAGGGCAGATGGTTGCGCTGACGCTGTTGCGTGAGTTGGGCCCGGTGGTGACAGCGCTGCTGTTTGCCGGGCGCGCAGGTTCTGCGCTGACGGCCGAAATCGGCAACATGAAGGCCACCGAGCAGCTGTCCAGCCTGGAAATGATCGGCGTCGATCCACTCAAGTACATTGTTGCCCCGCGCCTGTGGGCCGGCTTCATCTCCCTGCCACTGCTGGCGATGGTATTCAGCGTGGTCGGGATCTGGGGCGGTTCATGGGTGGCCGTTGACTGGTTGGGCGTCTACGACGGTTCCTACTGGGGCAACATGCAAAACAGCGTGACCTTCAGCGGCGACGTGCTAAATGGCATCATTAAAAGCATCGTCTTCGCCTTTGTAGTGACCTGGATCGCCGTATTCCAAGGCTATGACTGTGAGCCCACCTCAGAAGGGATCAGTCGCGCCACCACCAAGACCGTTGTGTACGCCTCGCTGGCGGTACTGGGCCTTGACTTCATTTTGACCGCCTTGATGTTTGGAGATTTCTGATGCAAAACCGCACTGTGGAAATCGGTGTCGGCCTTTTCTTGCTGGCTGGCATCCTGGCTTTACTGTTGCTCGCCCTGCGAGTCAGCGGCCTATCGGCCAGCCCCACCGCCGATACTTATAAACTTTACGCCTACTTCGACAATATCGCCGGTTTGACTGTCAGAGCTAAAGTGACCATGGCGGGTGTAACCATCGGCAAGGTCACGGCGATCGATCTGGACCGCGACAGCTTCACCGGCCGAGTGACGATGCAAGTGGACAAGAAGGTGGATAACCTGCCGACTGACTCCACCGCGTCTATCCTCACCGCTGGCTTGCTGGGCGAGAAGTACATCGGCATCAGCGTGGGCGGGGAAACAGCTCTGCTCAAGGATGGTTCGACCATTCATGACACACAGTCGTCGTTGGTGCTGGAGGACTTGATCGGTAAATTCCTGCTCAATACCGTCAATAAAGACGCCAAATGAGGAATGTGTTGATGATCTCTACTTTGCGACGTGGCCTGTTGGTACTGCTCGCGGCACTGCCGTTGATGGCTAACGCCGCTGCCGGCGGCTCTGCACATGACCTGGTGCAGGACACCACCAACAAGATGTTGGCTGACCTGAGCGCCAACAAGGAAAAGTACAAGCAAGACCCGAGTCAGTTTTATAACGCGCTGAACACGATTGTCGGGCCTGTGGTGGATGCTGAAGGCATTTCCAAAAGCATCATGACCGTCAAGTACTCGCGCAAGGCGACCCCGGAGCAGATGACCCGCTTCCAGGAGAACTTCAAGCGCGGCCTGTTCCAGTTCTATGGCAACGCATTGCTCGAGTACAACAACCAGGGCATTACGGTTGATGCACCGAAGTCCGAAACCGGTGACCGTGCCGAAGTCGGCATGACCGTGAAGGGCACCAATGGCGCGGTATATCCGGTGTCCTACACCCTGACGAAGATCAATGGCGAGTGGAAACTGCGTAACGTCGTGATCAACGGTATCAACATTGGCAAGCTGTTCCGTGACCAGTTCGCGGACGCCATGCAGCGCAATGGCAACGACCTGGACAAAACCATCAATGGTTGGGCCGGTGAAGTGGCCAAGGCCAAGGAAGAAACCGACAAAGCTGCCGGGAAGCCTGCCCAATGACCGAGTCGGCCATTCGCCTTGGCGAGTCCGGTGAGTTGCTGCTCAGCGGCGTGCTGGATTACAGCACCGGGCCAGCCCTGCGCAAGCAGGGCCAAGCGCTGATCAATGCCAGCACTGCGTCCGCGCTGGTGCTGGATTGCTCGGCGGTGGTGAAGTCCAGCAGTGTCGGCTTGTCGCTGCTGCTGTGTTTCATGCGTGATGCACAGGCCGTCAAAAAGCCGGTGAGCATCCGTGCGTTGCCCGAAGACATGCGTGAAATCGCTGAGGTTTCCGGTCTGACCGAGCTGTTGGCGCATCCTTAATACACATTATTAAAGAAGCCCCCCGTCAGAGTCCTGCTATGCGGGGTTCGCAGGCGCGGGGCTTTTTTGTATGATGTGCGACCCGCGCGCACTGGGCGCCCATAGAGGTTGATCATGCAGGCCCTAGAAGTTAAAAGCTTCCTTGAAGGAAAGCTGCCCCAAACTAATGTTGAAGTTGAGGGCGAAGGCTGCAACTTCCAGCTGAACGTGATTAGCGATGAACTGGCGGCATTGAGCCCGGTCAAGCGTCAACAGCAGATCTATGCCCATTTGAACCCGTGGATCACCGATGGCAGCATCCATGCGGTCACTATGAAATTTTTCAGCCGCGCGGCCTGGGCCGAGCGCACCTGAGCCCCCAAGGCGTCGAGATTCTTATGGATAAATTGATTATTACCGGCGGTGCTCGTCTTGATGGCGAGATCCGTATTTCAGGGGCGAAGAACTCCGCCCTGCCGATCCTGGCAGCGACCTTGCTGTGCGATGGCCCGGTTACCGTGGCCAACCTGCCGCACCTGCACGACATCACCACCATGATCGAGCTGTTCGGTCGCATGGGCATCGAGCCGGTGATCGACGAGAAACTCAGCGTCGAAATCGACCCGCGCACCATCAAGACCCTGATCGCACCGTACGAGCTGGTGAAAACCATGCGCGCCTCGATCCTGGTACTGGGCCCGATGGTTGCCCGTTTCGGCGAAGCCGAAGTCGCACTGCCTGGCGGTTGCGCCATCGGTTCGCGTCCGGTGGACCTGCACATCCGTGGCCTCGAAGCCATGGGTGCAACCATTGACGTCGAAGGCGGCTATATCAAGGCCAAGGCGCCGGAAGGCGGCCTGCGTGGCGCGAACTTCTTCTTTGATACCGTCAGTGTGACCGGTACCGAGAACATCATGATGGCCGCAGCCCTGGCCAACGGCCGCAGCGTTCTGCAAAACGCCGCGCGCGAGCCGGAAGTGGTCGACCTGGCGAACTTCCTGATCGCCATGGGTGCCAACATTACCGGCGCCGGCACCGACACGATCACCATCGAAGGTGTGAAACGCCTGCATTCGGCCACCTACAAAGTGATGCCCGACCGCATCGAGACCGGTACCTACCTGGTGGCTGCTGCCGTGACCGGTGGCCGCGTCAAGGTCAAGGACACTGATCCGACCATCCTTGAAGCCGTCCTGGAAAAACTCAAGGAAGCCGGCGCCGAGATCACCACCGGCGAAGACTGGATCGAGCTGAACATGCACGGCAAGCGGCCAAAAGCCGTTAACGTGCGTACCGCTCCGTACCCGGCGTTCCCGACCGACATGCAAGCGCAGTTCATTTCCCTGAACGCGATTGCCGAAGGTACCGGCGCTGTGATCGAGACCATCTTCGAAAACCGCTTCATGCACGTGTACGAGCTGCACCGCATGGGCGCCAAGATCCAGGTCGAAGGCAACACTGCCATCGTGACCGGCATCGAGAAGCTCAAGGGCGCGCCAGTGATGGCTACCGACCTGCGTGCCTCGGCCAGCCTGGTGATCTCGGCGCTGTGCGCTGACGGCGACACCCTGATCGACCGCATCTACCACATAGACCGTGGTTATGAGTGCATCGAAGAGAAGCTGCAGATGCTCGGCGCGAAAATCCGCCGCGTACCGGGCTAGTTCCAGGAACTGCAAACACGGTTATTGTGGCGAGGGAGCTTGCTCCCGCTGGACTGCGCAGCAGTCACAGTCTTTTAAACAAAGACCAGGGCCGCTTCGCGCCCCAGCGGTAGCAAGCTCCCTCGCCACAGGACGATGTATGCTGTTAACTGATTTGTTTCAAATCGAGGCTGTAATGGCCTCGATCTGTGTCTGGCGCCGATTGCGACCGGACAGCAATAGCCTGATGAAGGACTGACGTTTCCCATGTTGACCATCGCACTGTCCAAGGGCCGCATCCTTGACGACACTTTGCCGCTTCTGGCTGAAGCGGGCATCGTGCCAACCGAGAATCCGGACAAGAGCCGCAAGCTGATCATCCCCACGACCCAGGACGACGTTCGCCTGCTGATCGTGCGTGCCACCGACGTGCCAACCTACGTTGAGCATGGCGCGGCCGACCTCGGCGTCGCGGGCAAAGACGTGTTGATGGAATACGGCGGCCAGGGCCTGTACGAGCCATTGGACCTGCGTATTGCCCTGTGCAAGCTGATGACCGCCGGCCGTGTCGGTGACGTCGAGCCTAAAGGCCGCCTGCGGGTGGCGACCAAGTTCGTCAACGTTGCCAAGCGTTACTACGCCGAGCAAGGCCGCCAGGTCGACATCATCAAGCTTTACGGCTCGATGGAGCTGGCACCGCTGATCGGCCTGGCCGACAAGATCATCGACGTGGTCGACACCGGCAACACCCTGCGCGCCAACGGCCTGGAACCCCAGGACTTTATCGCCGACATCAGCTCCCGTCTGATCGTCAACAAAGCGTCGATGAAAATGCAGCACGCCCGTATCCAGGCGTTGATCGACACCCTGCGCAAGGCAGTGGAGTCTCGACACCGCGGTTGACTCACCCGCGCGGCCCTAAGCCGCGCCCGTCTATCCGCCTCATAGCCAGAATTCTCAGGTGCCCAAGCGGAAACGACTGCTAATTTAGGGCGCCTGAGTTTTTGCCAATTCTATTGAGGCCCTCGCTATGACCACGTCCACTGCAATTGCCCGACTCAACGCTGCCGACCCGGATTTCGCCCATCATCTGGATCATCTGCTGAGCTGGGAAAGCGTGTCCGACGATACGGTCAACCAGCGGGTGCTCGACATCATCAAGGCCGTGCGCGAGCGCGGTGACGCGGCGCTGGTGGATTTCACCCGGCAGTTCGATGGCCTGGACGTTGCCTCCATGGCCGACCTGATCCTGCCCCGCGAACGCCTGGAACTGGCCTTGACCCGCATCACCGCGCCCCAGCGCGAAGCCCTGGAAGTGGCGGCCGCGCGGGTGCGCAGCTACCACGAGAAACAGAAACAGGATTCCTGGAGCTACACCGAGGCCGACGGCACCGTACTGGGCCAGAAGGTCACGCCGCTGGACCGTGCCGGCCTGTACGTGCCGGGCGGCAAAGCGTCGTACCCGTCCTCGGTACTGATGAACGCGATTCCGGCCAAGGTGGCCGGCGTGACCGAAGTGGTCATGGTGGTGCCTACGCCGCGCGGCGAAATCAACGAACTGGTGCTGGCAGCGGCCTGCATCGCGGGCGTTGATCGCGTGTTCACCATCGGTGGCGCCCAAGCCGTGGCGGCCTTGGCTTATGGCACCGAAAGCGTGCCGAAGGTCGACAAGGTGGTTGGCCCGGGCAACATCTACGTGGCCACGGCCAAGCGCCATGTATTTGGCCAGGTCGGCATCGACATGATCGCCGGTCCTTCGGAAATCCTCGTGGTGTGTGACGGCCAGACCGACCCGGACTGGATCGCCATGGACCTGTTCTCCCAGGCCGAGCACGACGAAGACGCCCAGGCGATCCTGGTCAGCCCGGACGCCGAATTCCTGGACAAGGTCGCTGCCAGCATCGCCAAACTGCTGCCGACCATGGAGCGCGCCGAGATCATCGAGAAGTCGATCAATGGCCGTGGCGCCCTGATCCAGGTGCGCGACATGGAACAAGCCATCGAAGTGGCCAACCGCATCGCACCGGAGCACCTGGAGTTGTCTGTCGCCGACCCACAAGCCTGGCTGCCGCTGATTCGTCACGCCGGCGCGATCTTCATGGGCCGCCACACCAGCGAAGCCCTGGGCGACTACTGCGCCGGCCCCAACCACGTGTTGCCGACCTCGGGCACCGCGCGTTTCTCCTCGCCGTTGGGTGTGTATGACTTCCAGAAGCGCTCGTCGATCATCTTCTGCTCGCCACAGGGCGCGTCGGAGTTGGGCAAGACCGCTTCCGTGCTGGCCCGTGGCGAGTCGCTGACCGCCCACGCCCGCAGTGCCGAATACCGTATCGTTGACGATAAGCAGGGGAACTGAAACATGAGCAAATTCTGGAGCCCGCTCGTCAAGGATCTCGTGCCTTACGTGCCCGGTGAGCAACCGAAGCTGACCAAGCTGGTGAAACTCAACACCAATGAAAACCCCTACGGCCCATCGCCCAAAGCGTTGGCAGCCATGCAGGCCGAGCTGAACGACAACCTGCGTTTGTACCCGGACCCCAACAGCGACCTGCTTAAGCAGGCGGTAGCGAAGTATTACGGGATCGACGCGGGCAAGGTGTTCCTCGGCAACGGTTCCGATGAAGTCCTGGCGCACATCTTCCACGGTTTGTTCCAGCACGACTTGCCGCTGCTGTTCCCGGACATCAGCTACAGCTTCTACCCGGTGTACTGCGGCCTTTACCGCATTGCCTTCGACGCCGTGCCGCTGGATGAGGAGTTCCAGATCCGCGTGTCGGACTACGCCAGGCCCAACGGCGGGATCATCTTCCCCAACCCGAACGCGCCGACCGGCTGCGTGATGGCGCTGGACGCCGTGGAGCAAATCCTCAAGGCCAGCCCGGACTCGGTGGTGGTAGTGGATGAAGCCTATATCGACTTCGGCGGCGAAACTGCTATCAGTCTGGTGGACCGTTACCCGAACCTGCTGGTCACCCAAACCCTCTCCAAGTCGCGCTCCCTGGCCGGTTTGCGGGTGGGCCTGGCCGTGGGCCACCCGGATCTGATCGAGGCGCTGGAGCGGGTCAAGAACAGCTTCAACTCCTACCCGCTGGATCGCCTGGCGATTGTCGGTGCGGCCGCCGCTTTTGAAGACCGCGAATACTTCCAGAACACCTGCAAGTTGGTGATCGACAGCCGTGAAAAACTGGTGGCGCAGCTGCAGGCCAAAGGGTTTGAAGTGTTGCCGTCTGCGGCCAACTTCATCTTTGCCCGGCACCCACGGCACGACGCCGCCGGACTGGCAGCCAAAGTGCGGGAACAAGGGGTGATTGTGCGGCACTTCAAGCAGGAGCGGATTGCCCAGTTCCTGCGGATCAGCATTGGCACGCCGGAGCAGAACCAGGCGCTGATTGAAGCGTTGGGCGAGCTCTAAGCCACACTGAAGCTCAAAAAAATGTGGGAGCGGGCTTGCTCGCGAATGCGGTGGTTCAGTCACTGATGTGCTGAATGACACACTGCATTCGCGAGCAAGCCCGCTCCCACATTGGTTTTGCGTTGGCAGTTAGATCAGCGGCTCATCCGGCTTCTTGTTCTTCCAGCCGTCATTGCCCGGCAGCAGCAGATTCAACGCAATCGCTACCACCGCACACAGGGCGATGCCCTTCAGGCCAAAGTCATCCGGGCCGGTGCCGGTACCTACCAGCACACCGCCAATCCCGAACACCAGGGTCACCGACACAATCACCAGGTTGCGTGCTTCGCCGAGGTCGATCTTGTGGCGGATCAGGGTGTTCATCCCCACCGCGGCAATCGAGCCGAACAGCAGGCATAGAATCCCGCCCATTACCGGGACTGGAATGCTTTGCAGCAACGCGCCGAACTTGCCGATAAACGCCAGGCTGATGGCAAACACCGCCGCCCAGGTCATGATTTTCGGGTTGTAGTTCTTGGTCAGCATCACGGCGCCCGTCACTTCCGCGTAGGTCGTGTTGGGCGGGCCGCCGAACAGGCCGGCAGCGGTGGTGGCGATGCCATCACCCAATAGCGTGCGGTGCAGGCCGGGCTTCTTCAGGTAGTCGCGACCGGTCACGCTGCCCACGGCAATCACACCACCGATGTGTTCGATGGCCGGGGCCAGGGCTACCGGGACGATAAACAGGATCGCCTGCCAGTTGAATTCCGGCGCGGTGAAGTGGGGCAGGGCGAACCACGGTGCGGCAGCGATCTTCGCCGTGTCCACTACACCGAAGTAGAACGACATGGCGAAACCCACCAGCACGCCGGAGATGATCGGCACCAGGCGGAAAATGCCTTTGCCGAATACCGCCACGATCAACGTGGTCAGCAGCGCCGGCATCGAGATCAGCATGGCGGTTTGGTAATGGATCAACTCGCTACCGTCACCCGCCTTGCCCATCGCCATGTTGGCGGCAATCGGCGCCATGGCCAGGCCGATGGAGATAATCACCGGCCCGATCACCACCGGCGGCAGCAGCCGGTCGATGAAACCGGTGCCCTTGATCTTCACCGCCAGCCCCAGGAAGGTGTAAACGAAACCTGCCGCCATCACGCCGCCCATGGTCGCCGCGAGGCCGAATTGGCCCTTGGCGAGAATGATCGGGGTGATAAACGCAAAGCTCGACGCCAGGAACACCGGCACTTGGCGCCCGGTGACCACCTGGAACAACAAAGTGCCCAAGCCTGCGGTAAACAGGGCGACGTTTGGATCGAGACCGGTGATCAGCGGCATCAACACCAGCGCGCCAAATGCTACGAAGAGCATCTGTGCGCCAGACAGAATCTGGCGCCAAAGCGGGTCGTTGAATTCATCCTGCATGGTCACGCGTCCTTCTGCTTGGTACCGAAGATCTTGTCGCCGGCATCGCCCAGGCCCGGGATGATGTAGCCGTGTTCGTTCAGGCGTTCATCGATGGACGCGGTGTAGATCAACACGTCCGGGTGGGCTTTCTCGACGGCGGCGATACCTTCGGGAGCGGCTACCAGCACCATGGCGCGGATGTCCTTGCAGCCGGCTTTTTTCAGCAGGTCGATGGTGGCAACCATGGAGCTGCCGGTGGCGAGCATCGGGTCGATGATCATCGCCAGGCGCTCGTCGATTTCCGGTACCAGTTTTTCCAGGTAGGTGTGGGCCTGCAATGTTTCTTCATTGCGGGCCACGCCCACGGCGCTGACCTTGGCGCCCGGGATCAGGCTGAGCACGCCTTCAAGCATGCCGATACCGGCGCGCAGGATCGGCACCACGGTAATCTTCTTGCCGGCGATTTTCTCGACCTGGACGGGACCACACCAACCGGCGATCTCGTAGTTTTCCAGGGGCAGGTCTTTGGTCGCCTCGTAGGTGAGCAGCGCTCCAACTTCCTGAGCAAGCTCACGGAAGTTCTTCGTGCTAATGTCGGCGCGGCGCATAAGGCCGAGTTTATGTCGGATCAGCGGGTGGCGGATCTCACGGATGGGCATGGGGAAAGGCTCCGGCGGCGGGCAAAAAAACCGGCCTAGATTAATCTATCCGAGGGTGTTGTCCTATAGACATCTAGTACGTTAGTCCATTAAGGCTTGAACGTTGCGCCTCACATGCGTACCTTTGCCCGCTTTTCTTGCCACAGCACCCCCTTGGAGAGCGCCATGTCCGCTGATCTCGAGCATATCCGTCAAATCATGCGCGAGGCTGACTGCCTGTACACCGAAGCGCAAGTCGAAGAGGCCATCGCCAAGGTCGGCGCGCACATCTCCCGCGAAATGGCCGACACCAACCCGGTGGTCTTTTGCGTGATGAACGGTGGCCTGATTTTCGCCGGTAAATTGCTCACCCATCTGCAATTCCCGCTGGAAGCGTCCTACCTGCACGCCACCCGCTATCGCAACGAAACCAGCGGCGGCGACCTGTTTTGGAAAGCCAAGCCGGAAGTCTCGTTCATCGACCGCGATGTGCTGATCATCGACGACATCCTCGACGAAGGGCACACCCTGGGCGCGATCATCGACTTCTGCAAACACGCCGGCGCGCGCAAGGTGCACACCGCCGTGCTGATCGACAAGGACCATGACCGCAAGGCCCGTCCGGACCTGAAAGCCGATTACGTGGGCCTGCCGTGCATCGACCGCTACATTTTCGGTTACGGTATGGACTACAAAGGCTACTGGCGTAATGCCAATGGGATCTACGCCGTTAAGGGGATGTAATCAATGGCCAGTTTTCTTGATCAAACGCTGTTTGCGGAGTTGGCCGAGAAAGCGGCTGACAGTCCTCGTGGCCGGCATCACCACAACTTTCATCAGATGGAAGAGCCATGCCATCGCATGGTCGTCGCGATGCAGCCCAATACCTATGTGCCGCCTCATCGTCATTTGAGTGCCGATAAGGCGGAAACCTTGCTGGTGCTGAAGGGTCGTCTCGGCTTGTTGATTTTCAGCGAGACCGGCGAGGTGCTGGCCAAGCGCGTGATGCAGGCGGGCGGTGAGTGCCAGGGCGTCGATTTGCCGCCCGGTGTGTTTCACGGCCTGGTGGTGCTGGAGCCCGATACCTTGATGTTCGAGTGCAAAGCCGGACCGTATCGACCAGTGGGCGAGGGTGAGCTGGCGAGTTGGGCTCCCCGTGAAGGCGATGCTGAAGTAGCCGAGTATCAGCGCTGGATGCTTGCCCAGTTCGATTGAGCTAAAGTGCTGGGTCATCTTCCACGGAGCGGCCCATGCGCTTTTTGATCCGCAGTTGCGCCGCCCTGGCGCTGACTTTCAGTTTGCCCCTGGCGGCCGCTCCGGCGCCGCTGCATAGCCAATTCCTGCCGCCCGACGACCTGACCCTGCGCGCCGAAGCTCCGGACCAACAGCAATTGCTGCAGGTCACCGAGTATTCGGTGGTGGTGGGTAACCAGCGCCAATCCACCCAGCAGCCGATCCCGGTGACCTCACCGTTGATGATCCGCCTCAAGGGCAAGTCCCTGAACAAGGGCGCGACCATCGCCCAGGTGATCCTCAACTTTGATGCCGAAAGCAAAAGCCTGAAAAAGCCGGTGTTCGACGATAAAAGCAAAACCCTGACCTTGTCGTACCCGATGACCCAGTACCGGGTCATCGTCGATTTGCTGCGCAACGACACGGTGTATGTGCAGTTCCTCAGTTACGCCAACGGCCATATCTGGGCCGACTTGCACACCGGCGCCGTTCGTTCCAAGTAACACGTGGGCCCCCGTAGCAGCTGTCGAGCGCCAGCGAGGCTGCGTCAGGCGCGACACGGTCCAAGCCTGTCAGCGCGGCCCACGCAGCCTCGCTGGCGCTCGACAGCTGCTACGGGGGGCAGGCGTGTAACGGCGCTTTCGAAGAAAGGGCCTCGCAGGTAGACTTCAAACCCCGTGTAAATGTCTGCAGGCTGGAGTCGGTAATGCGTAAAGATAAGAAACAGCTGATTGGTGATGAAATCGGCGACGAGCAAATCAAGCTGTTCCTGGATTTCGAGCCGGTAGACGCCACTTCGCCGTCCCTGCACAAACTGATCAAGGCCTACCGTGGCCTGCGTATCGACGACTTCGAGCGCTTCCTGGTGTTTTTCAAGGAGGCCGGCCTGGACCTCGACGGCAAGGACGAGCATGGCCAGACCTTCGTTGAAATGATCAAGGACCAGCGCAACGCCGCCGAGTACATCGAGTTGATCGAACAAGCCCGCGGCTGATTGTTGCGGACGAAAAAAAACGCCCCATTCGGGGCGTTTTTTCATTCCCACGCTCTACGTGGGAATGCATCAACTGACGTCACGACACTCAAGCGTAGCTTTCGGTCTCGCTGCTCTGCTCAACCAGTTCCAGGCTGATGTTGTTCTGCGTGTTGATCTTGCGATACAGCTGCGCATCAGTCTCCAAGACCTTCTCCCGCGCCGGGAAGATCTCGTGCAGCTTGGCCGCCCATTCACCGGCCGCTTTGGTCGGGAAGCAGCGTTCGATCAGTTCCAGCATGATCGACACCGTCACCGAAGCGCCCGGGGAAGCGCCCAGCAGGGCAGCCAATGAACCGTCCTTGGCCGCAACCAGTTCGGTACCGAATTGCAGCACGCCGCCTTTCTTCGGGTCTTTCTTGATGATCTGCACCCGTTGGCCGGCCACTTCCAGGCGCCAGTCTTCGGCTTTTGCCTCAGGGTAGAAGCGACGCAGGGATTCCAGGCGCTGCTCCATGGACTGGCGCACTTCGCTGACCAGGTACTTGGTCAGGTCCATGTTGTCCCGTGCCACGGCCAGCATCGGGCCGATGTTGCCGGCACGAATCGACATCGGCAGGTCAAGGAATGAACCGTGTTTGAGGAACTTGGTGGTGAAGCCGGCGTATGGCCCGAACAGCAGGGATTTCTTGCCATCCACCACGCGGGTGTCGAGGTGCGGCACCGACATCGGTGGCGAACCCACGGCCGCCTGGCTGTAGACCTTGGCCTGGTGGTGCTTGACCACCTCCGGGTTGTCGCAACGCAGCCACTGGCCGCTGACCGGGAAGCCGCCGAAACCTTTGCTTTCTTCGATACCCGAAGCCTGCAGCAGCGGCAGGGCCGCGCCACCGGCGCCGAGGAACACGAACTTGGCGTCGACATCACGGGAGTTGCCGCTGTTGACGTCCTTGATGCTCACGGTCCAGCCGGCGCCGTTGCGCTTGAGGCCGGTGACGCGCTTGCTGTACTTGACCTGGGCATCCGGTGCGCTGGTCAGGTGCGAGAGCAACTGGTTGGTCAGGGCGCCGAAGTTGACGTCGGTGCCGTTCATCACGCGGGTGGCAGCGATTTTTTCGTCCAGCGGGCGACCGGGCATCATCAGCGGCATCCACTCGGCCATCTCGCTGCGGTCTTCGGTGTAATGCATGTCCGAGAACGCGTGGTGCTGGCTGAGGGTTTCAAAACGCTTTTTGAGGAACGACACGCCTTTCTCGCCCTGCACGAAGCTCAGGTGCGGCACGGGGCTGATAAAGGACTTGGACGAGCCGAAGGTGCCTTTCTTGGTCAAGTAAGCCCAGAATTGCTTCGACACCTCGAATTGGGTGTTGATGTGCACGGCTTTCTTGATGTCGATGGAGCCGTCAGCGGCCTGCGGTGTGTAGTTCAGCTCACACAGCCCGGCGTGGCCGGTACCGGCGTTGTTCCACGGGTTGGAACTTTCCGCGGCACCCGAATCCATCAGCTCAACGACTTCCAGCTTGAGGCTGGGGTCGAGCTCTTTGAGCAGTACGGCGAGGGTGGCACTCATGATGCCCGCACCTACCAGTACTACGTCGACTGCTTCGTTATGCGCCATTTAACGCGTCTCCAAAATCTGCAGCACCAAATTGACGGCATGGCTGCCAGGAGTGACGGGGCGGTTCACGTGATGCCCCAGGTTACCCATGGCCAGGATCGCCATGTCCGATTCTTCGCAATTTATCGCAAGCGGACGCTGCCGACCGGGCCTGATCTGCGTATGAACGCATTTAAGGGCACCTGTGGCAATTCGACTTATGGTCAAGCTCGTCCGATCGTGCAACCAAATCCGTAGCGGACAGGCTTCAAGCTCCGGTTCTTGAGGAGTACTCGGTCCTGTGTGGTGGGGCTGTTCCAGACGCTGATGGTGCTTGTACAAACGCAAAACTATTCATTTGCTCGCCACACTCTTGTGAAGTTGTGAAAACCCGTTTTTTTCACGCTCTTTTGAAGACGTGAACCTCAAAAAAGGGCTGCCCCAGCCTGGCACCTGGCCCGAAATCACTGCCGGCAAGCGGCAAAACGGGCAAACAACTCAAGTGGCCGAGCGCATGGCAGCTCTGGCAGATTCGGGTAAAGACGATGGTTTGCAAAGAAAACAGCAAGCTCGCCAGCTTCACTCGATCTGTGTGGGCGGCTCTCTGTGGGCGGTGCGGGGAGCTAATACAGGAGCATTAGCGATGCTGCGAGGCCCGATCAGGAGACGTCCTTATAATCGGGGGGAGATTGTAGCGAAGAAATGCGCGCAAATGGGCGTGTTTAATGACTTTTATTAGCAGTCTGGTCAGGAGACCAACACATGCCGTTGCTGTGGCTGCGAAACCCGCGGGTTGATCCGGGCGCTGGCCGGCAGCGGGCGGTGCATCCAGCTCAGGCGAGTCTCTTCGACTTCGACCCAACCTTCACCGACGGGCGGCAGGCTGCACTGCTTGAAGGCCTGGCAGCAGCCTTGGGCATCGAGCAGGGCAAAGTGACGATGGCTGGTATGGGAAAAGAACAGTGATTTGAGAAGGCGCATGGCTGTGTACCTGGTTCGTTACATGCTGCAAAGGTTGGCAGTCTGGCATGACAGTGGGGTGACGGTTCTGTGTGAAAATTGTAATTTCGCCGACAGTTCAGGCTCCGTTCAGGATTTCTGGTGAGTGGCGAGCGCTCACCGTTATACTGGCGCCCTGTTTGCATCTAGTCCTGGAGAAATGAGTATGTTGCAACGCCTGTTGTTCGGTTTGATCACTGTGACCAGTTTGACCCTGGTTGGCTGCGCCCACAGCCCGCAACAACTCAGCCCGCAACCGAAAATCACCACCCAACTGGCGCCTGTGGGCCATGGCCAGCCGGTGTCGGTGCGTGTGGTTGATGGGCGCCCGTCGCCGACCCTGGGCACTCGTGGCGGCCTGTACCCGGAAACCAGTGCTATCACGGTGACCGGTGCCGACGTGCTGCCCAAGCTGCAAGCCCAGGCCGAAGCGGCTGTGCGCCTGCTGGGCTTCACCCCGTCCAACTCGCCCGGTGCTCCACAACTGACCATCACCCTGGCCGAGCTGAAGTATCAGTCGCCCAAGGAAGGCCTGTACGTAACTGAAGCCACCATCGGCGCGACCTTCAAGTCCGACGTGACTGCCGGCACCCGTCGCTACAGCGGCCGCTACGGCGCATCCCTGGACCAGCGCTTCGGTATGGCGCCGAACCAGGAGACCAACACCAAGCTGGTCAGCGACGTGTTGAGCGACGCCCTGACGCGTCTGTTCAAGGACCCGAGCATCGGTTCGCTGCTCAGCTCGCAATAACCGTGCATAAAAAAACCGGGCTCAGCGATGAGCCCGGTTTTTTTACGCCTGCAGTTTTCATGCAGCCGTTTCGACATAAAAGTCCAGCACACTCACTCCAGTCAGCAAATCCAGCTCCGGCAGGTCGGCGTGCTGGTGCCCGCCGAGGGCGCAGTAAACCAGCCAGTGGCGGTCCTGCACATTGAACGCGAGGCCGCCCACCAGCGCCTCTTGCTCATCACTTGGGGCAATCAGATACAGCCGATCCTGGTTCTGCGCGTGCAACATGACAAGCTCCCGGGCGTTCGAAGGGCAACAGAGTGGCTTGTTAAGGTGACGTTCAGGTGACGCTGTAAATTACTGGATACATTAGCCGTCAATGGGGAAGGAGTAATGACGCGCAGGCGGCGCATATCATTCAGGTTTGTATCTGGATTGATACCAAGACACTGATACATCGAGGTTTGCGATGTCGCTGACCGCACTACTGCTCAATTCCCTTGCCCTGTTGCTGGCCTGCCCGGCGGCCTGGTTGTTGTTTGTCACACGCCTGCGCGAACAGCGCGCGATGGCCAGGCTTGCCGCGCAAAGCGAACTGCGGGCCATTGATCAACCGATGCTGTTTCTTGATGTGCTGACGCAGCGTACCCATCGCCTGTTCTACCGGCTGGGTTTTGTCTGGCTCGGGCTGGCGTTGCTGGTGTCCTTGTTCAGTACCCGATTGTAAGAACACCCTGAAAACAAATGTGGGAGCGGGCTTGCTCGCGAATGCGGTGTATCAGTCACCAGATGTATTGACTGACACTCTGCATTCGCGAGCAAGCCCGCTCCCACATTAGGTTTGCGCGGTTGCTGGTACCGGGTTACAGGGCAATCCCGGCCTTGACCCGATACTGATTCCTCACCGGCGTCGCGTATTGCAGCACCAGATATGGCCGATGCTCGGCCGGGCACGCATTCAAGCGCCGCTCCCACTCGGCTTTCGCCTTGGCCAACTCATCCGCAGGGAACACCTCGGCTGCGGTCGGCACCTGCAATTGCGGGTCGGCATCGCTCCATTGGGCGTACGCCAGGTAATGCACCGGGAACAACCGATAACCGCCCAGAATCTGCCGGTCCATCTCGATTGCCAGCAGTTTGGTGTCTTCGAACGCCTCGGTGATCGGCGGCGCGAAGTTGACGTGCACCCGGCCCTTGTAACCGGTGATGCCCAGGGCAATGCTCACGTCATCCTCCCCCGGCGCCTTGCTGTAGGTGCCAGTAGTGGCGCGGATGTACAGCTCGCGGGCCTTGGCTGCGTCACACGGGTCGTATTCGTAGCTGATGGACACAGGCGTCAGGTTGAGTGACTGAATGACTTCGGCGAACGGCTCGTCCTTGCGGCTCATGTGGAACATCTTGAGGATCGCCGACTCGGTGCGATCATCCCCATCCTTGGCGCGGCCTTCGGCCTGGGCGATCCAGATCGACTGGCAGTCATTGCGAATCGAATGGTTGATGTACGCCGACAGCAGCTGATAAGCCGCCATCTTCTCTTTGCGCCCGGTGATCGAGCGGTGCACGATGAAACTCTTGTTCAGGCGCATCAGGTCGCTGACAAACGGCTTTTGCAGCAGGTTGTCACCGATGGCGATGCGTGGCGTGGGCAGGCCGGCGTGGTACACAGCGTAGTTGACGAAGGCCGGGTCCATCACGATGTCGCGGTGGTTGGCCAGGAACAGGTAGGCGCTGCCGGACTTGAACTGCTCGACGCCGGTATAAGTCACCCCGTCGGTCGCGCGCTCGATGGTGTGGTCGACGTAAAACTCGACTTTGTCCTGTAGCGTGGCCACGGTGGTGACGCCGGCAAACTCACGGCGCAGTTTATGGGCGATCATCGGCTTGAGCAGCCAGCCGAAGGCGCCAGCAAAGCGCGGAAAGCGAAAGTGGGTCAGGATGTCCAGAAAGGCCTTGTCACTGAACAGTCGGGCCAGCACTGCCGGGACTTCGCTGTCGTTGTAAGGTCGGATGGTATCGAATTCGCCCATCATGCTCTCTTGTTAGAAACGGCTAGGGTAAGTAAAGGTTTGGAACAATAAATATCAGGGCGTGGTCCGGGCAATTGACCGGGACGAAAAATAGCCCTGTAAATAGACCGGCGATTATACGCACAAGTCACCTTGGAGACCGCGATGGAAGAGGAGTCGTACGAATGTCCTTATTGTGGCGAGGTAGTCACGGCGTTACTGGATCTGTCGGCAGGCGATCAGGAATATATAGAAGATTGCCCGGTGTGCTGCCGGCCCATCGTTTTCGAATTGCAGGTTCACGGCGACGAATGGATGCTCAACGTGCGCAGCGAGAACGAATAAAGGTACGCCCATGCAGCGAATCTACGAACCGGAAAACCTGATGGAAGGCGAGCTGCTGCAAGGCATGCTCGAAAGCGAGGGCATCACCGCGCACCTGGTGGGGCGCGATTTGCTCGGTGGCACCGGCGAATTACCGATCTATGGCCTGCTGGCCCTGGCAGTGGAGAATGAACAGGCGGCCTACGCCCGTGAGCTGATCACTGCCTACAACGGCGCGCAACCGGTGCCCGGTGATGAACCCGACAGCTTTCCCGACGTGTTGGTCTGTTAGGCTGTCGGCCAGTTTCTCCAAGAGTCGTGTTGCCCCATGTGTGGACGTTATGCCCTGTTTCGCTGGAACCCTGCGTTTGCTGCCTTGCCGGGCTTTCCGGCCGACCAGCAGGCCCAGTGGAACATCTCCCCCAATGATTCGGTGCTGATCCAGCGCCTCAGCGACGGCCAGCACACCCTGGCTCGGGCGCGCTGGGGCCTGACGCCGCCCTGGCTGACCGATCTCTCGCGCACGCCTGCCCATGCCCGCGCGGAAACCCTGGCAGAGCAACCGATGTTTCGCGAAGCCTTTCGCCAGCGCCGCTGCCTGTTGCCGGCCAATGGCTTCTACGAATGGCGCGGCACCCAGCGCAAGCGCCCGTACTGGCTGACGCCGGGGGAGGGCAGCACGCTGTTCTTTGCGGCGATCTGGGAAGCGTATCCGGTGCAGGAGCAGGTGTGGCTGAGTACCGCGGTGGTGACCCAGGCTGCGCAGAGTCAGCGCCGGCCGCTCATTCTGGATGCGGCGGGGCAGGCAGCCTGGTTGAACCCCGAGACGCCGTTGCACACCTTGCAGGCTTTGTTGGCCAGTGAACCCACTGCGTTGCGCGAGCGGGTACTGGCCAACATGGTCAACGATCCGAAGCTGAATGGACCGGAGTGCCTGACTCCGGGTTGAGTCATAGGTTGAATTAGCTGGCCTCTTCGCGAGCAAGCCCGCTCCCACATTTGATTGCATTCCAACTGAAGGAATGCGGTCGAATGTGGGAGCGGGCTTGCTCGCGAAGGCGCCCGAAAGGGCGCCGCTTGACTTAAACCTTGAACTGATTGATCAACCGCCGCTGCTGCTCCGCCAGCTTGGTCAGGTCCGCACTGGCTGCACTCGATTCATCCGCCCCACCCGCCACTTCATTGGCCACCTGCCCGATATTGATCACATTACGGTTAATGTCTTCGGCCACCGCGCTCTGTTCCTCGGCGGCGCTGGCGATCTGGGTGTTCATGTCGTTGATCACCGACACCGCCTGGGTAATGGTCTCCAGCGCCTGAGCCGCCTTGGCCGCGTGTTGCACGCTTTCATCGGTACGGTTCTGGCTGTCTTCCATCACCCGCACCACGTCGCGGGTGCCTTGTTGCAGTTGCTGGATCATGGTCTGAATTTCTTCGGTAGCCTTCTGGGTCTTCTGCGCCAGGTTGCGCACCTCGTCGGCCACCACCGCAAACCCGCGACCTTGCTCACCGGCCCGTGCTGCTTCGATTGCCGCGTTGAGCGCCAGCAGGTTGGTCTGCTCGGCAATCCCGCGAATCGCCGTAAGGATGGCGTTGATGTTTTCGCTGTCCTTGGCCAATGCCTGCACCACACCGACAGCCTTGCCGATTTCCTCGGCGAGGGCGCCGATGGAGGTGGAGGTGTCGCGCACAATCTGCATGCCCTGGCTCGCCGCCTGGTCTGCGTGGCTGGCGGCTTGTGCGGCCTGGGTGGCGTTGCGGGCCACGTCCTGGGCCGTCGCGGTCATCTCGTGTACGGCGGTGGCCACCTGGTCGATCTCGACCATTTGCTTGTGCACGCCCTGGTTGGTGCGAATCGCGATGTCGGCAGTGTGCTCCGACGAGTCGCTGACCTTCTGCACCGAGCTCACCACTTGGGTAATCATTCCCTGCAACTTGGCCAGGAATGTATTGAAGCCGCTGGCAATCGCCCCCAGTTCGTCGGCGCGATCACTGGTCAGGCGCCGGGTCAGGTCGCCTTCGCCCTGGGCGATGTCATTGAGCATCGCCACCATTTGCTTGAGCGGCCGGGCAATGCCGTGGCCCACCAGCCAGATCACCAGCAAGCCGATGCCGGCGATCAGCAGCCCGGCCATGGCCATGCCGAAAATATCGGTTTTGCGCTGGGCGTCGAGGTCATGTTGCATGGCCTGCAAGTCGGCCATCACCGCGCTCAGAGGCAGTTGCAGCATCAAAGTCCAGCGGGCATCGGTCTGGCCGATGTTGAACGGCAGGAACAACTCGATATGCCCGTGTTGCTTGTCGACGTCGTAACGCACTTCGCCGATTTTCAGCTGGCTCAGGTTCGCCAGTTCATTGCTGTCGAGCACGTCGCTGGCTTTTTCGCCGAGTTTGCTGGCGTCCTGGGTGTAGGCCACCAGACGACCGTTGCTGGAAATCAGCGCCAGTTCACCGGCACCGTTGTACAAATTCTGATCAGCCTTGGTGAGCATGTCCTGGATGAAGTTCACCGACAGGTCGGCGCCGACGATGCCCTGAAAGGTGCCGTCGATCATGATCGGTTCGATAAACGAGGCGAGCATCACCATCGCGTTGCCCACTTTATAAGGGGCCGGGTCGATGGCGCAGGGCTTTTTGCTTTCCTTGGAGCACAGGTAGTACTCACTGGCGCGCACGCCGGTGGAGAGGATTTTCTGATCGGCCACGTCGGCGAGTTTATCCAGGCCCAGGCTGCCGTCCTCATTGCGGAACCACCAGGGCAGGAAGCGACCGTTGGTTTCGATGCCGACCACCGGGCTGTTCACGTAGGCGGCGTCGTTGTGGTCGATGGCGTTGGCTTCCCAGCCAATATAGGCGCCGAGGATCTTAGGGTTGCGCACCACGGTTTCGTGGATCAGGTTGATCAGTTGTTCGCGGGAGATGGCCAGTTGTGGGTTGCCGCTGGCGTCCTTCATGCCCATCAGGGCGTTGGTGGTGGCCAGGCCTTTGGCCGTCACCAATGGCGCTTCCAGTTCACGCTGGATCAGCGTCGCCTGGGTTCGCGCCAGCGCGGTCAGGCGCTGTTCGATAATCTGTTCGAATTGCCCTTGGGTGCGTTCCTGCACCATCTCCTGGGTGCGCGCGCCGGCGAACAAGGCGTACAGCACCAGCACCGCTACCACGCTCAGCACGATGGCCCCGGCCAGTGCCGCAACAGAAAATTGAATCGACTTGAACTTCATGACGGCTCCGAGCGCTGGGGAGATTGGCTGCTTGTTTATATCGGCCACGAGCGGGGGAGACATGAGGGGGATCCCCTCAAAATGACTGTGCCGGATCGGCGAATGTCGCAAATGGAATGGTCGCCAGTGTTTTGTGAATTTTTTGCGGCGGTGTGGGATATGTCTGAAATCAGGCAGCTACACGTCTGTTGTATCTGGCGTCGATACAATTGGCCGACTACGATACGCGCCATGTTTCCAGGGAGCAGGTTGATGAAAAAGACAGTAGCGGTATGTGCGTTGGGCGCGGCGGTTATGCTCGCCGGTTGTCAGTCAGTCAACACCACCAGCGGCGGCGCCGTGGGCGTCGAGCGCAAGCAGTACATGTTCAGCATGTTGTCGAGCCAGGAAGTCGACCAGATGTATGCGCAGTCGTACCAGCAGACCCTGGGTGAAGCCAGTGGCAAAGGGCTGGTGGACAAGACCAGTGCCAACGCCAAGCGCGTACAGGCCATTGCCAACCGCTTGATCGCCCAGGCGCCCACCTTCCGCCCGGATGCGGCGCAGTGGAAGTGGGAAGTGAACCTGATCAAAAGTGACGAGATGAACGCCAACTGCGGGCCTGGCGGCAAGATCTTTGTCTACAGCGCGTTGATCGACAATCTCAAACTGACCGACGACGAACTCGCCGCCGTGATGGGCCATGAAATTGCCCACGCCTTGCGTGAGCACGGCCGCGAAGCCATGTCCAAGGCCTACGGTATCGAAATGGCGAAGCAGGGGGCCGGTGCCTTGTTCGGCCTGGGTCAGGACAGCCTGGCGCTGGCCGATACCGTGGCCAACTACGGCATGACCTTGCCCAACAGCCGCAGCAACGAAAACGAAGCGGACCTGATTGGCCTGGAGTTGTCGGCGCGTGCCGGTTACAACCCGAACGCGGCGATTACGCTGTGGAACAAAATGGCCAAGGCCTCGGAAGGTTCGCCACCTGAGTTCATGAGCACTCACCCGGCCTCCGACAGCCGGATCGCCTCGTTGCAAGCGGCGATTCCGAAGGTGATGCCGTTGTATCAGCAGGCGAAAAAATCCTGATTTATAAGGCTGAAATGCAAATCTGAATATGGGGGCCCGGCTTGTGTGGGAGTCGGGCTTGCCCGCGATGCGGGCACCTCGGTGTGTCAGTTGCACCGAGGTGATGCTATCGCAGGCAAGCCAGCTCCCACAAAAGCCCAGCTCCCATATGGGGTTGCGTTTAGATCCAGCCACTGCTCTGCATGGCCTTGTACACCGCAACAATGGCCAGGATGAAAAACGCCGTAGCCGCCAGTCGACGAATCAGCGTCAGCGGCAATTTGTCCGCCGCGAAATTCCCCGCCAGCACCACCGGTACGTTGGCAATCAACATGCCTAGGGTCGTGCCGATAATCACCAGCCACAGTTCCGGGTATTGCGCCGCGAGCATCACGGTAGCGATCTGGGTCTTGTCGCCGATTTCCGCGAGGAAGAACGCGATCAGCGTGGTCAGGAATGGCCCGAACTTGCGGGATGTACTGGCTTCGTCATCGTCGAGCTTGTCGGGCACCAGAGTCCAGAGCGCGGTGGCACAGAAGCTCGCCGCGAGGATCCAGTGCAACACCGCATCTGAGAAGAAACTCCCGAACCAGGCCCCCACGGCACCGGCGGCCGCATGGTTGGCCAGGGTCGCGGCGACGATGCCGGCGATGATCGGCCAGGGTTTGCGAAAGCGTGCAGCGAGAATGAGCGCGAGCAGTTGCGTCTTGTCGCCAATTTCGGCCAAGGCAACGATTGCGGTAGGGACGAGCAGAGAATCCAGCATCAGGTAAGTTCCAGGGGCGGGTCGACACGGCTATGACACGTACAGCCTTCCCGCCCCGGGTAAGGTGTTCGTGTCATAGGTCTTGTCAAACCCCGGTCCGTCTGTGCGGACTCCTGGGTCGCATACGCCATGGCCTGTTGACCAAGTATGTTGACGTATGCCGGACGAGCGTGGCGCTCGTGGGAGACTACTCCCCTAGGACGGAGCGGATTCTGCCTAGGCAAAATCCATTCGGCAAGCCTTCTTTTGGAAAAAGATTTCAGCCGCGCTTGGCACGGTAAATGCGAAAACCCTGGCCTTCTGCCTTGATTGCGCACACCCCAAGATGCTCTTCGATCAGCGGCTGATACTTCAGGAAGCTATTCGCTACCAAGCGCAGTTCGCCGCCTTTTGCCAGATGTTTGGCTGCTTTTCTCAGCAAGTTCTCGGTGGCGAAATAATCGGTGTGCACCCCGACATGGAACGGCGGGTTGCTCAAAATCGCGTTCAGATTCATCGGTGCTGCGTCGATGCCATCACCGGTCAACACCTCGGCTTCCAGGCCGTTGGCCGCCAGGGTCAGACGACTGCTGGCGGCGGCGAAGGCATCCACGTCGAGCATCGTCACCGTGTTATGCGGGTATCGACGTTTGACCGCCGCTCCCAGCACGCCAGCCCCACAACCGAAATCCAGCAAGTGCCCGCTTGGCAACTTGTCCAGGTGCTCCAGCAGCAATGCGGTACCGCGATCCAGGCGACCATGGCTGAACACGCCCGGCAGGCTCACCACCTTGAGCGGCCCTTCAGCCAGCGGCACCTCGAACACCTGCGCCAGGCTTTCCAGCTCAACCGGCTCGGGGGCGTTGGCCACCGTGACCAGCCACAACTGGCAGTGCCGCGCATTGTCGAGCTTGCGCGGTTTGCCGAACGGGTTCAGTTGCTTGGCCGCACTTTCGATACCGCCTTTCTTTTCCCCGACCAGGTACAACTCTTTGCCGGGCAAACGCGCCGCCACGGCATTGAGCAGGTAATCGGTGAGGTCCTTGGACTTGGGCAGGAACACCACCGCCGTGTCGAACGAACGCTCGGGCACGTTCACGCCGAACTGGCTGCGCTCGGCAAAACGCGCGTCCAGTGCGGCCTGGTCGCCGGCATGCCAGCTCCAGCCGTGGCCATTGGGCAGGCGGCCCAGCAGGTCGTCGGCGGGCAAGCCCACCAGCAGCACGTCGCCTTGAAAAAGTTCGGCCTGGCGAAGCAGTACTTCACTGCGCGGATCCATGGTCTGCTCCTTGAAAAGGGGCGCAGTTTATCAACTGACGACGCGCAGCGGGGCGCCGCTGAAAAAGCCCTGAGTGTTTTCGATCAATTGGCCGACGATTCGCTGCCGGGCTTCGCGGCTGCCCCAGGCGTTGTGCGGGGTGACGATCAAGCGCGGGATGTCGCCGGCCAGCAGCGGATTGCCGTTGACCGGGGGTTCGACACTCAACACGTCGGTCGCCGCGCCGCCCAGATGACCGCTGCGCAGGGCATCGGCCAAGGCTTGTTCATTGATCAGGCCACCGCGGGCGGTGTTGACGATGAAGGCGCCAGGCTTGAGCAAGGCGAGTTCGCGGGCACCGATAAAGTCACGGGTGTGCTCGTTGAGCGGGCAGTGCAGGGTCAGCGCGTCGACCTGCGCCAGCAGTTCGTCCAGCGGCACGCGATCGGCACGAGCCGGACGGCCTGGAATGGCACCCAGGATCACGCGCATGCCGAAGGCTTCAGCCAGGCGCGCAACGGCGCCGCCCAACTCACCATGGCCCAGCAGGCCGAGGGTTTTGCCTTCCAGCTCGACGATCGGATGGTCCAGCAGGCAGAACTGCTTGGCTTGTTGCCAAAGCCCCGCCTGCACGTCCCGCTGATAGTCGTTCAGGCGCGTCACAAGATTGAGCAGCAGCATGATCGTATGCTGCGCCACCGACGGCGTGCCGTAACCCTGGCAATTGCTTACGGTAACGCCGTGGGCGCGGGCGGCGACCAGGTCGACGTTGTTGGTGCCGGTGGCGGTCACCAGGATCAGCTTCAGCTCGGGGCAGGCCGCCAGGGTCTCGGCATTCAGCGCGATCTTGTTGCTGATGGCCACCTGCGCGCTTTGCAGGCGTTCGATAATGTTTTCGGGTGTGGTCTGCTGGTGCAGGCTCAGCTCGCTGAAGAGTGCCCGCAACCCGCTGAGGTCCAGGTCCCCGAGGTCCAGGGAAGGGTGATCAAGGAAGACGGCGCGGCGATTGTTCATTATCAACTGTACCTTTTGCGACGAGGTTCGAAGGCGTAATCTGCCGAGCCTATCAGATGAAATAATCAGTTACTTCCTGGAGTGTGCATGTACCTCACCGAGTTCTTGACCGTGGCACTGATTCACCTGTTGGCGGTGGCCAGCCCTGGCCCGGACTTCGCCGTGGTGGTACGTGAAAGCGTGACCCATGGCCGGCGCGCCGGCACCTGGACGGCGTTGGGCGTCGGCTCGGCGATTTTCCTGCACGTGGGGTATTCACTGCTGGGCATCGGCTTGATCGTGTCCCAGTCCATCGTGCTGTTCAACGCATTGAAATGGGCGGCCGCGGCCTACCTGCTGTACATCGGCTTCAAGGCCCTGCGCGCTCAGCCGGCCAAGCCTGCCAGTGAAGAAGACCTGCACCTTGAAGAGGGCGAGCGCACCGCCCGTGGCGCGTTCACCTCGGGTTTTGTTACCAACGGCCTGAACCCCAAGGCCACGCTGTTCTTCCTGTCGCTGTTCACCGTGGTGATCAATCCCCACACACCGCTGGCGATCCAGGCCGGTTACGGGCTGTACCTGGCCGTGGCGACCGCGATCTGGTTTTGCCTGGTGGCCATGCTGTTCAGCCAGCAACGCGTACGTGCCGGTTTTGCACGCATGGGCCACTGGTTCGACCGCACCATGGGCGCGGTGCTGATTGCCATCGGCGTGAAGCTGGCGTTTACCAGCATGAAATAAGCCGGATGCTGGCGCAAAGCTAGCATTCATTGGGTTCTGCAAATCATTCCTTTGGGTGATTTGGCTGAAACATAAGCGCTCTACAGTGCAGATGTTTCAGCCAAGACCGTGCAGTCAGATAAGGGATTCGTATGTTGCAGACTCGTGTTATCCCGCCCGCCGAAGGCGCCTACCAATACCCGCTGTTGATCAAACGCCTGTTGATGTCCGGGACACGCTACGAGAAGACCCGGGAAATCGTCTACCGCGACCAGTTGCGTTATACCTATCCGACCCTGATCGAGCGCGTCGCCCGCCTGGCCAATGTGCTGACCGAGGCCGGGGTCAAGGCCGGTGACACCGTGGCCGTGATGGACTGGGACAGCCACCGCTACCTGGAATGCATGTTTGCCATTCCGATGATTGGCGCAGTCATCCACACCATCAACGTGCGCCTGTCGCCGGAACAGATTCTGTACACCATGAACCATGCCGAGGACCGCTTTGTGCTGGTCAACAGCGAGTTCGTGGGGCTCTACCAGGCCATCGCCGGCCACCTCACCACCGTCGACAAAACCCTGCTGCTCACCGACGGCGCGGATAAAACCGCCGAGTTGCCCAACCTCGTGGGTGAGTACGAAACGTTGTTGGCAGCAGCAAGCCCTCGCTACGACTTCCAGGATTTCGACGAAAACTCCGTCGCCACCACCTTCTACACCACCGGCACTACGGGCAATCCCAAAGGCGTGTATTTCACCCATCGCCAACTGGTGCTGCACACCATGGGCGTGGCGACCATCATGGGCAGCGTCGACAGCGTGCGCTTGCTGGGCACCAACGACGTCTACATGCCGATCACCCCGATGTTCCATGTGCACGCCTGGGGCTTGCCCTATGTGGCGACCATGCTCGGCCTGAAGCAGGTTTATCCCGGCCGCTACGACCCCGAATACCTGGTGGAGCTGTGGCGCAAAGAGAAGGTCACGTTCTCCCATTGCGTGCCGACCATCCTGCAAATGGTGCTCAACGCCAAGGCTGGCCAGGGCGTGGATTTCAGCGGCTGGAAAATCGTCATCGGCGGCAGCGCGCTCAATCGTTCGCTGTATGAAGCGTCCAAGGCCCGTGGAATTCAGCTGACGGCAGCGTATGGCATGTCCGAGACCGGGCCGCTGGTGTCCTGCGCCCACCTCAATGAAGAATTGATGGCCGGCACCGAAGACGAGCGCACCACCTATCGCATCAAGGCCGGCGTGCCCGGGCCTTTGGTGGAAGCGGCGATCATCGATGGCGACGGCAACTTCCTGCCCGCCGATGGCGAATCCCAAGGCGAATTGGTATTGCGCGCGCCGTGGCTCAGCGAAGGCTACTTCAACGAGCCGGAAAAGGGCGCGGAGCTCTGGGCCGGCGGCTGGATGCACACCGGCGATGTGGCCACCCTCGACGCGTTTGGCGTGATCGATATTCGCGACCGCATCAAGGATGTGATCAAGACCGGCGGCGAGTGGATCTCGTCCCTGGCGCTGGAAGACCTGGTCAGCCGTCACCCGGCGGTACGCGAAGTAGCGGTGGTGGGGATTGCCGACCCGCAGTGGGGCGAGCGCCCGTTTGCGTTGCTGGTGGTGCGTGATGGCCATGTGATAGGGGCCAAGGAGCTCAAGGAACATCTCAAGCCATTCGTGGAATTGGGCCACTTGAGCAAGTGGGCGATTCCAAGCCAGATCGCCGTTGTTACGGAAATTCCCAAGACCAGCGTCGGCAAGCTCGACAAAAAACGTATCCGTATCGACATCATCGAATGGCAAGCCAACAACAGTACCTTCCTCTCTACCCTCTGACACTGCTTGCCGTGCCCTCGCGGGCACGGCGGCGCTCTATTCCGAGCCTTCACTTGTGATTTGCCAATTTTCAGCCATCCTTCCGTCGCTGACCTTCGTCAGCATGGCGAAAAGGACTGTGGCAGACGGGTTGGTGATGCAAATCACACTTTAGAGGGATCAAGCGGTACCCCCTGCTGGCTATAGTTCATCCCAGAGTTTTTCAAGGTGCGGTGCTGTGAGCCCGGCGGGTTCATGTGTTCGCCCGGCATTGGAATCGTTGTATTCCGGCCGTTACAAGCCCTTGGAAACGACTCACTGCCATAACAATAATGCACATGGAGTAGCGTCGATGATCTCAGCAAACCAGTTCTGGCGCCGGGCAAAACTGCCTTTGGCCGTCAGCCTCGCCTCTACGCTCGCCGGGCCTGCATTCGGCGTCAGTTTCAACATCGGTGAAATCGAAGGCAGCTTTGATTCGTCCCTGTCGGTCGGGGCCAGTTGGTCGACGGCGGGTCGCAACAAAGACCTGATCGGCGCCAACAACGGCGGCAGGGGGTTGTCGCAAACCTCGGATGACGGTCACCTGAACTTCGACAAAGGTGATTCCTTCTCGAAGATCTTCAAGGGTATCCATGACCTTGAGTTGAAATACGGCGACACCGGCGTGTTTGTCCGGGGCAAGTACTGGTATGACTTCGCGCTGCAAAACGAAGACCTGGACTTCAAGAATGTCAGCAACAACAACCGTAAAGAGGGCGCCAAGTCTTCTGGCGGGCAGATTCTCGATGCATTCGTCTATCACAACTACACCATTGCCGATCTGCCAGGTAACGTGCGGTTCGGCAAGCAGGTGGTGAGCTGGGGTGAAAGTACCTTCATCGGTGGGGGCATCAACTCCATCAACCCGATCGACGTGTCCGCATTCCGTCGTCCCGGGGCCGAGATCAAGGAAGGCCTGATCCCGGTCAACATGTTCTATGTGTCGCAGACCCTGACCGATAACTTGTCGGCAGAAGCGTTCTATCAGTTGGAATGGGACCAGACGGTAACCGACAACTGCGGCACGTTCTTCTCGCAGCCGGATGTGGTTTCCGACGGCTGCAGCAACAACCTGCGGGTGCTGAACAAGCGCTCGACCATTCCAGGCGCTGCGCTGCCTACCCTCAACGCCCTGGGCGTGGATGTGAACAACGAAGGTGTGCTGGTGCGCCGTGGGCCGGACCGTGACGCCCGCGACAGCGGCCAGTTCGGCGTGGCGATGCACTACAACTTCGAGCCGCTGGATACCGAATTCGGCGCCTACTTCATGAACTACCACAGCCGTGCGCCGATCTTCAGCGCCCAAGGTGCGCCAGCATCGGCCTATACCCGGCCTCTGGGGCCGCTGGGTGCGCTGCGGCCGCTGATTGTTGCGGGCAGTTCCAACTACTTCATTGAGTACCCTGAAGACATCCGCCTGTACGGCTTGAGCTTCTCCACCACGCTGCCTACCGGTACCGCCTGGAGCGGTGAGTTGAGCTATCGGCCAAACGCGCCAGTCCAGCTCAGCACCACCGACATTCTCTATGCGGGTGTTACGCCGATCCCGGGCTTCGGGAATGCCTCGGTGCTCAAGGGCAGCCCCGGCCAGGACTTGCATGGCTATAACCGCAAGGAAGTTACGCAGTTCCAGACCACCTTTACGCACTTCTTTGATCAGGTCATGGGCGCCAGCCGTTTGACCACGGTCGGTGAAATTGGCGTGACCCACGTCGGCGGCCTGGAAAGCAAATCCGAGGCGCGTTATGGCCGTGATCCGGTGTTCGGTCCTGGCACGCTGCCAGGCGGGTTCTGTAACGCCCTTAACAACTCGACGGCCAACGGCGCCGGTCTGCCGAATGCCGCTGGCCTGAACACCAACTGCAACAACGACGGCTACACCACGGCCACCTCCTGGGGCTATCGCGCTCGTGCCATCTGGGAATACCCGGACGTCTTCGCCGGTGTAAACCTCAAGCCCAACGTGGCGTGGTCCCATGACGTCAAAGGCTACTCGCCAGGTCCTGGCGGCAACTTCGAAGAGGGTCGCAAGGCCGTCAGCCTGGGTGTCGATGCCGAGTACCAGAACACCTACACCGTCAGCCTCAACTACACCAACTTCTTTGGCGGCAAATTCACCACGGTGGATGACCGTGACTTCATCGCCTTGAGCGCTGGCGTGAACTTCTAAGCACACTCTCTTTAAGCAGTATGTTTTCAGGAAGAACCAGAACATGAAAATAACTAAAAATCTGTTGCAGGTGGGTGTGCTGGGGCTGTCGATCATGGCGGGTAGCGTCATGGCCGCTGTCTCGGCCGACGAAGCCGCCAAGCTCGGCACGACCCTGACCCCGATGGGCGCTGAAATGGCCGGCAACGCGGCCGGCACCATCCCTAAATGGTCGCCACTGCCCACCAACGCCGGCGCCGTGGATGCCCGTGGTTTCCTGGCCAACCCGTACGCCAGCGAACAACCGCAATTCACCATCACCGCGCAGAACGTCGAGCAGTACAAGGACAAGCTGGCGCCGGGGCAGTACGCGATGTTCAAGCGCTACCCGGACACCTTCAAGATGCCGGTCTACCCGACCCATCGCGGCGCCACGGTGCCGGCTGATGTGTTCGCCGCCATCAAGAAAAACGCCACCAGTACCAACCTGGTGTCTGGCGGCAACGGCCTGGAAAACTTCGAAACCGCCGTACCGTTCCCGATTCCGAAAAGCGGCGTGGAAGTCATCTGGAACCACATCACCCGCTATCGCGGCGGCAGCGTGACCCGCCTGGTGACCCAGGCCACGCCGCAAACCAACGGCTCGTTCAGCCTGGTGTACTTCCGCGACCAGTTCGTGTTCCGCGACAAGATGAAGGACTACGACCCGAAAAACCCGGGCAACATCCTGTTCTACTTCAAGCAGCAAGTGACCGCGCCGGCACGTCTGGCCGGTGGTGTGCTGCTGGTGCACGAAACCCTCGACCAAGTGAAAGAACCGCGTTCGGCGTGGGTCTACAACGCCGGTCAGCGCCGTGTGCGCCGGGCACCGCAAGTGTCGTATGACGGCCCGGGTACCGCCGCCGACGGCCTGCGTACCTCCGACAACCTCGACATGTTCAACGGCGCGCCAGACCGCTACGACTGGAAACTGGAAGGCAAGAAAGAGCTCTACATCGCCGAAAACAGCTACAAGCTCGACGATCCGAAGCTTAAGTATGTGGACATCATCAAGGCCGGCCACATCAACCAGGACCTGGCGCGCTACGAGCTGCGCCGTGTGTGGCATGTGGTTGCAACCCTGAAGGAAGGCCAGCGCCACATCTACGCCAAGCGTGACTTCTTCATCGACGAAGACACCTGGCAAGCTGCGGTGATCGACCACTACGACGGTCGTGGCCAACTGTGGCGCGTGGCGGAAGCCCATGCCGAGAACTACTACGACAAGCAAGTGCCGTGGTATGCCCTCGAAACCCTCTACGACCTGCAGTCCGGCCGCTACCTGGCACTGGGCATGAAGAACGAAGAGAAACAGGCCTATGACTTCGGTTTCACCGCCACCACCAGCGACTTCACCCCGGCGGCCCTGCGCCAGGATGGTGTTCGCTAACTCGCTGTAACAGAGGCCGCATCCTCGAAAAACGCCCCGACTGGTTCGGGGCTTTTTTTTGCGGGATCACTGTGGCGAGGGAGCTTGCTCCCGCCGGGCTGCGTAGCAGCCCCAAAAACGGGAGCGCTGCGCACTCCAGCGGGAGCAAGCTCCCTCGCCACAGAGTGTCGGTCGTTCCAGAAGAAGTCCGGATATTTTTTGTTGTAGTCTTTTTAAGACAATTGTTGCAAAGATCTACAAAGCTGCTGCTTTTACCGCTAGTCTGCGGACATCTGCAATGCCGACAACAGCCTTCTACAAGAGCCCGGCGATGACTGATCTGTCCCGAATTCAAGGGCCTGCCAGCGCGGTCATTCCGACCCTGGAAGGGCGCTTCTATCGACCCCCACTGCCTGACGGCTACGTGTTGCGACCGCGCCTGTGCGAACGGCTGAGTGAAGGTTTGGCCGGGCGTCTGTTGCTGGTCAGCGCACCGGCCGGCTTCGGCAAAAGTTCGCTGGCGGTGGAGTTCTGCCAGAGCCTGCCGGCCCACTGGCAAAGCCTGTGGTTGGGGCTCAGCCCCCGGGATAACGACCCGGGACGTTTCCTTGAACGCCTGCTCGACGGCCTGCAGCAATACTTCCCGCAGTTGGGCGCCCAGTCCCTGGGCTTGCTGAAAATGCGCCAGCGTCATCAACCCTTTGCGTTTGAAGAGTGGCTCGACGGCCTGCTGGATGAACTGACGGTGCACCTGTCGACCCAGACGCCGCTGTTGCTGGTGCTGGATGACTACCATCTGGCACAGGGCCCGGTACTCGACCGTTGCCTGCAATTTTTCCTCAACCATCTGCCAGACGGCCTGTTGGTACTGGTCACCAGCCGTCAACGCCCCGACTGGCACCTGGCGCGCCTGCGCCTGTCCCGGCATTTGCTGGAACTGCACGAGCAGGACCTGCGCCTGACTCACGCCGAATCCCTGGCCCTGCTGGATCGCCACAGCAGCTCATTGCGCGGCGAAGCTCTGGATAACCTGATCCGACGCAGTGAAGGCTGGGTGGCCGGCCTGCGTTTCTGGCTGCTGGCGGCCTCCGAAGCCGGCAGCGAAGGCGCCTTGCCCCAAGGCCTGCACGGCGGGGAAGGGCTGATCCGCGATTACCTGCTCGAAGAAGTCATCGACTGCCTGCCAGCCGAAGTCCAGGCGTTTCTCTACGACACCGCGTCCCAGGAGCGCTTTTGCAGCGAACTGTGCGACGCCGTGCGCGAAGCCCACGACAGCAGCGAAATCCTGCGCTACCTGCAAGCCCACCAGGTATTCCTGGTGCCGCTGGACGAACAGGGCCACTGGTACCGTTATCACCATCTGTTTTCCGACCTGCTGCGCACCCGGCGCGCGAGTAATGCCGTGTTGCCGGCTGCCAGCCTGCACCTGCGGGCCTGTCGCTGGTTCAATGCCCAGGGCTTGATCGATGAGGCGGTGGAGCAGGCGCTGCGGGCCGGTCACCTGGATGTGGCGGCAAACCTGGTGCAGAACCTCTCCGAAGAGCAACTGCTGGCGGAGCAAAACGTCGGCATGTTGCTGCGCTGGAAAATGGACTTGCCCGACAGTCTGTTGATGAGCACGCCACGTCTGATCGTGCTCTACAGCTGGGCGTTGGGATTGGCCTGCCAGCTGGATGCGGCGCAAGAGTTGGCCAGCCATCTCAGCCGCTTTCTGCCGGCGCCGTCAGCCACCGCGCAAAAGTCGATGTTGGCCCAATGGCTGGCCCTCAGCGGGATTATTGCCCGGGGGCGTGGTGATCGCGAGTTGACCCAGTTGTACTGCAGCGAGGCCCTGGAAAGCCTGCCGCACAAACGCTATGGCCAGCGGTTGATGTGCCTGTCGACGCTGTCCAACCTGGCCATCGTCGACGCCGACCTGTGGCGCGCCCGTGGCTTGAACCGAGAGTCTCTGGAGCTGGCGCAGCGCGTCGGCAACCCATTATTTGAAGCGCTGGCCCATTACGACCGGGCGCGGGTGCTACAAGCCCGTGGCGAAATCCTGCGTTCCCTGGATGAAGTGCGTCAGGGCCTGCAACGCTTGCAGGGCCTCGCGCCGCAACGCCTGTATGCGGTGCGTGCCCGCTTGGCGCTGTATGAAGGCTACCTGCTGCTGGTGCGTTGCCAGCCTGAAGCCGGGCTGGCTCGCCTGCGTGCCGGTCTGGCCGAGGCGCGAGCCTGCCGGGATATCAGCGTGCTGATCGGCCATTGCGTGATCGCTAGCTTTGAAGGTCGCCGCGGCGACTTCCCCACGGCCTTCGCCGAACTGGCCGAGGCCGAGCGCTTGATGCACATCTGGGACGTGCCGCCGATTTTCTATCTGGCGATGATTACCCTGGTCAAATGCGAGCTATGGCTGGCCCAAGGGCGGACCGACCTGGCCGATGCCTGGCTGACGCGGTTGGGGCAAACCTACAACGGTGAACAGGCCGCGGCCGCGCCGGAGTTTCACCCGCACCTGCCGCAACATATCGAGCTGCAACAGACAGCGCTCGACGCCATCCGGCATCAGCCGGCGGCCTCACTGCAACGGCTCGACGAGCTGGCGCACCAGGCCCATAACAGCGGCCGGCAGATGATCAGCCTGATGGCACTGACCCAGCAGGCGCAGTTACTGTTGGACGGTGGTCAGGAAGCGCTGGCCCGCCCGGTGTTCGCCCGCGCGCTTGCAGCGGCTGCCGGTGGCGCGATGCAACCCTTTCAGCGCTTGCTGGAGCGCTATCCCGACTGGACGCGGGAGCAGCTTTCGCGGGACCCCCATGGCCAACTGAACCAGAGCCTGCTGGCACGCTTGCCGACTGTTGCGGTGGTTGAAACCCCACACGTCCTTGAAACCCTGAGCACCCGCGAACTGGCAGTGCTGCACTTGATCGCCCAAGGGTGCTCGAACCAGGAAATCAGCAATCAGCTGTTTATCTCCCTGCATACCGTGAAAACCCACGCCAGCCATATCAACAGCAAGTTGGGAGTGGAGCGACGCACCCAGGCGGTGGCGCGCGCTCAGGAGATGGGGTTGTTAGGGTAGTTTCGCGGGCGGGCATTCACTCGGTGACTTGTCGGCGGCCTGGCTGAGCAGTGCGGCAAACCGTTTGACGTTGTTTTGCTGAG
Organism: Pseudomonas sp. 32A; assembly: GCF_052682255.1. NCBI lineage: Bacteria > Pseudomonadati > Pseudomonadota > Gammaproteobacteria > Pseudomonadales > Pseudomonadaceae > Pseudomonas > Pseudomonas sp. 32A. The sequence continues at coordinate 3,990,093 of NZ_JBQYLY010000001.1, forward strand.
CGATCACCAGGTCATCAATGGTTGGGCCGGACGGCGACTGCACCACCGTGCGACAGGTCAGCGGCGTGCGTTCGTCCGTGCCCGTCTGGCGAAGTCGCCATTTGACGTCGAGCAGGGCGTACTGCCCGGGGATCGAGTCAAAACGCTGTACTTCAATGCGCACCGCCAGGTTTTTCCGGTTGCTGGCGAGTTGATCCACCAGCGCGCTGCGCAGCTCATCCACCAGACTGGCGGCCCACCATTGCGTCTCAAGAATCGCCACGCCGCTGTCGCCCTGGCGGATGACAATCTGCGGCCGGTCGACCTGCGGCGGGACTGTGATGCTTTCAATGCGGATTTCACCACCGGCGGCCAGTGACGCATTGCTGCGATGCACCGGCGTCAGGGTGTGAAATTGAATCGGCTCACTGCGGCACGCCGCAAGCAGCAGCAACCCGGTGAGCAGGGTGATCTTCAGCGGGAAGGCCATGGTGGTTGCTCCTGTGGTCATTTGCGCGGAGGCCCTTGCAGGTCCGATGGCGCAGCGTTGTCGGGGCGACCACGAATCAGGGATTCGGGATGGCGTGCCAGGTAATCCGAAAGCTCTCGCAGGGAGCGCGACATGCGGCTCAGTTCATCCAGCGTCTGGGTCAACTGCTCCCTTTGCGGCGAATCCTCGGCCAGGGTCGAACTGGCTGACTGCAAGGTTTTACTCACGTCGGCCAGGGTGTTCTGCACGCTTGGGAGTGTCTTGGCGTTGAACTGGCCGAGACCTTTGCGCAATTCGACCAGGCTCCCGTCGAGGTTGCCGGCAATCCGCTCGATCGGCAGTTGGTTGATCTTGTTGACGATGCCTTCGAGTTTTTCCTGCAATTGTTCCAGGTTGCCGGGGATGGTCGGAATACTGACGGGGCGCGCGTTCGGGTCGAACACGACTTTGTCGGCCTTGGGGAAGAAGTCCAGGGCGATGTACAGCTGGCCGGTGAGCAGGTTGCCGCTGCGAGCCTGGGCCCGCAGGCCGTGTTCAATGAAGCTGCCAATCAGGCGCACGCCGCCGGCCTCATCGTTAGGGTCATGTTTCAGGACCGTGAGCATTTTGGTGTTGGCTTCGCCGAGGCGTTGCGGGTAAATCACGATGCCGACGTTCACCGGGAAGCTACGTTTTTTCTCGTCGAAATCCAGGTTGATCGATACCACTTTGCCAAACTCGATACCCAGGAATTCCACCGGCGCACCGACGGTGAGCCCGCGCAAGGCCTGATCGAAACGCAGGTTCAGGTATTGCCCCTTGCCATTGGGCGGGGCCAGCGCGGTTTGCTGGTCGGCGAACAGTTCATAGGAATGCTCCTCGCTGGCCGGCTTGTCGTCGGGGCTGTAGGGCGGAGCCAGGAAGGCGATGCCGCCCACCAGCATGGAGGACAAGGATTCGGTCTTCAGCGCAAACCCGTTGGCGCCGACACTCACGTCAATCCCGCTGGCGTTCCAGAACCGGGTGTTCTCGGTGACGTAGGCGTCATTGGGTGCATGCACGAACACGTCGATGTTCACGCCTTTGCCGTCGGCGTCCAAGGCATAGGCCACTACCTGGCCGACGGGGATTTTGCGGTAATAGACCGGGGAGCCGATGTCCAGCGAGCCCAAATCCTGGGTGTGCAAGGTGAAGCGTTTACCAGGCTCGCCATAAGTGATGGGCGGTGGGTTTTCCAGGCCTGTGAACCGGTTGGCGCGGGTATCGGACTGGCCGATATCGGCGCCGATGTAATCCCCGGAGAGCAGCGTGTCGATGCCGGAAACGCCGCCCGCGCCAATACGCGGGCGCACCACCCAGAATTGCGAGTCTTCCCGGGTGAAACTTTCAGCCTGCTTGGAGAGTTTGATCGTGGCGTTGACGTTTTTCTGGTCGTCGCTCAACTCCACGTCAGTCACCTGGCCGATCACCACATTGCGGTATTTGACGTCGGTCTTGTTGGCGGTCAGGCCGCTGCCGGTCTTGAAGGTAATGGTAATGCTCGGCCCTTGCTGAAGGATGCTGTGCACCACCAGCGAAATGCCCACCAGCACCGCGACAATCGGCACGATCCACACCAGCGAAACGCTGAAGCGCCGCGTCTTGATTGCGGGTTGGCCGGGGGGCATCGGTCTGTCAGTGGTTTGCGACGCCATCCGGCATCTCCTCGTTGTGGGGGTTTTCCCAGATCAGGCGGGTGTCGAAACTCATTGCCGAGAGCATGGTAAACACCACCACCAGGCCAAAGAACAGAATACCCAGGCGCGGCTCGATGGTACCCAGGGCCTGAAACCGCACCAGGGCCGCCACCAACGCCACTACGATGACATCCAGCATCGACCAGTAGCCAATCACCTCGACGAAGCGAAACAGCTTCGAGCGCTCCTTGCGTGCCCACTGGTTATTGCGTTGCACGGTGACCAGCAGCAGGGTCAGCGCGACGAACTTGATGCCCGGCACTGCGATGCTGGCGATGAAAATGATCAGGGCAATGTCCCAGGCGCCGTGCTGCCAGAACTCCAGCACGCCACTCATGATGGTGCTGTCGGCGCCGGAGCCGAGCATCGAGGTGTTCATCACCGGCAGTAGGTTGGCGGGCACGTAAAACGCCAGTGCCGTCAGCATGTAGGCCCAGGTGCGGGTCAATGAGTGCACCTTGCGCCGGTGCAAGGGCGCATCACAGCGTTCGCACTCGTCGGGGTTGGCGCTGGTGTCACAGGCCTGGCCGCAGCTGTGGCACAGGCACAGGTTCAGCTCGCTGGCGGTCGGTGGCCGGTTCATAAGGTGTCCCACAGGTCGCGAATATCGCGCCCGGCAATGCGGATCAGCAACAGGCTGAGCGCCGCCAGGGCAAACAGGCCGGTGCCGGGCAATACATCCAGCATCCCGGCGAGCTTGAACACCGCCACCATCGCGCCCAGCAGGCAGACTTCCAGCATGCTCCAGGGCCGAAGCGCTTCGAGCCAGCGCATGCAGACCTTGAACGCCGGTGAACGCCTGCCCTTCATCGCAAAGCCCAGCACCCACATAAGCAACAGCAACTGGAACACCGGCGCGATGATGATGGAAATGGCCGCCACCAGTGCGATAAAGGTAATCGGGCCCTGGGCCAGTGCAACCACGGAGTCCCATAAGGTGGCGCTGCTTTTCAAGCCTTGCAGGCTGATGCTCATTACCGGGTAGAAATTGGCGAAAACCCACAGCATGGCGGCAGTCAGGGTCAGCGCCAGGCGTTGTTCCACCGACAGCCCGTTATAGCGCTGGAGTACGCCAGCGCATCGGGTGCAGAGGGTTTTCTGATGTTTGGCGAGCGTGACTTTTTCGTACACGCAATCGCAGTGTTCGCAGATGATCAATGGGCTGAGGGTTGCCACGAGTCCCACTCCAAGCGCTATAGGTTGCGCGTTGCAGACTTGCGCCAGAGTAGCTTAGCAGCTACGTGGTTTGACAGCCGTGTGCTTGCGAGTGCTTTCAGAGCGGGCGCATGGTCGAACATACTGTGCATCAGGATGTGCCTTTGAATTTGCAGGAACACCAATGAATATTCAGACCCCCGCGCTGATCCGCGAAACCTTCCCCGTCGGCCCATTGCAGTGCAACTGCACAATTATCGGCGACCCTGTTACCAGGAAAGCCATCGTGGTCGATCCGGGTGGCAATCATGAGTTGATCCTGGCGCGCCTCGATGCGCTGGGCTTGAAAGTGGTCAGCATCATTCACACCCACGCCCACCTCGATCACTTCCTTGCCTCGGGTCAGTTGAAGGAAAAGACCGGCGCCACGTTGCACCTGCACAAGGAAGACCAGTTTCTGTGGGACAACCTGGAAATGCAGTGCCAGATGTTCCGCGTACCGTACACACCTGTGCCGCCGCCGGATCGCTGGCTGGAGGATGAAGAGGAGCTGGCCTGCGGTTGTGGGGTCGCCTTGCACACACCTGGACACACACCGGGCTCGATGAGTTTCTGGTTTGCGGATGCGAAGTTGCTGATTGCCGGCGACACCCTGTTTCGGCGTGGCGTCGGGCGTACGGATTTGTGGGGCGGAGACCAGGCGACCATCGTGCGTTCGATCAAGCAACGGCTCTACACCCTGGATGAGACGGCGGTTGTGGTGGCGGGGCATGGTCCGGATACACGCCTGGGAGATGAAATGCGTGAGAATCCATTCGTGCGGGCGTGAAGGGAAACCGGGGTAGTTTTTCGGATACCAAATGGCAACTATCGGACGAAACTTATAGAAAAAATGACAATTACCGTTCAGCAAGTCTCTGCTAGGGTTTGACTGTGCACACCGGTGACCGGACATGGAATTTTTGCCGTTTGTCGTGTTCCAAGCTCGGCACAGGTCCATTGCCAATGTCCTCTGCATCACAGAATGCAAAAGTAGGAGCTTCCTTCATGTTCACTTCTCGTCGTCTGCTTGTTGTCGCTACCGCCGTAGCCTTGTTGTCCGGCTGCGCTTCACCTAATCCTTATGACGGCAGCCAGGGACAGGCGAATAATGGTTCAGAGGGCGGCATCAGCAAAACCGCCAAGTACGGTGGCCTGGGGGCCCTGGCCGGTGCGCTGGCAGGTGCCGCCATCGACCACAACAACCGCGGCAAGGGTGCGCTGATCGGTGGCGCTATCGCCGGCCTCGGCGCTGCCGGCTATGGCTACTACGCGGACCAGCAGGAAAAGAAACTGCGCGAAAGCATGGCCAATACCGGGGTTGAAGTGCAGCGCCAGGGCGATCAGATCAAGCTGATCATGCCGGGAAACATCACCTTCGCTACCAACTCGGACGCGATCTCCAGCAGCTTCTATACGCCGCTGAACAACCTGGCGAACTCCCTCAAGCAGTTCAACCAGAACACCATCCAGATCGTTGGCTACACCGACAGCACCGGCAGCCGCCAGCTCAACATGGACCTGTCCCAGCGTCGTGCGCAGAGCGTGGCTAATTACCTGACGTCCCAAGGTGTCAGCGCGACCAACCTGAGTGCCCGCGGTGCCGGGCCTGATAACCCGATTGCCAGCAACGCCGACGTCAATGGCCGTGCCCAGAACCGTCGCGTAGAGGTTAACCTGGGGCCGATTCCTGGCCAGCAATACGGTCAGCCGGGCGCCCAGCAGCAACAGGCGCCGCAACAGAACAACCAGTTCCAAGGCAACCCGTACCAGCAGTACCAGTAACCGCCAGCCAATAAAAAGGGCGCCGTGCAATCAATGCACGGCGCCCTTTTTTGTGGTCGTCGATGACATCAGTCGATGTATTCGAACACCTTCACAATCTTCTGTACGCCCGACACACCTTGTACCAGGTTGGCAGAGCGGGTGGCTTCTGCCTGGGTCAGCAGGCCCATCATGTAGACGATACCGTTATCAGTGACGATCTTGATCCGTGAGCCGGGAATCGAGCTGTCGGTCAGCATCTGGGTCTTGATCTTGGTGGTCAGCAGCGCATCGTTGCTGATCGCCAGCAGTGTGATCGGCTCCATCACCTGCAATTCATTGTGGACTTTCTTGACCCGTTGTACGGCGGAGGCGGCTTGTTCAGCCTGGGCCTTCAGGTCGGCACGCGGGGTTTGCCCGGTGAGCAGTACCACGCCGTTGAAGCTGACGACCACGATGCGCGACGCACCGTTGCCCAGGTCCGGAGCGGCCTTGGAAACGTTGACGGATACTTTGGTTTCGATCAGCGAGTCATCGATTTTGCTGCCGAAAGTGCGGGTGCCTTTATCGTCCTGGATGGGCGTGTCGCGGCTTGCTTCGATTACCGAACTGCAGCCGCTGATGCCTAGGCACAGCGTGATTGCCAATAGGCTAAGGCGTTTAACGGTCATTCTTCACTCCCGAACAGTTGGCTGTCGATCAGATCGCACAGGCAGTGGATCGCCAGCAGGTGGACTTCCTGAATACGTGCGGTGACATTGGCCGGGACGCGAATTTCCACGTCTTCGGGCAGCAGCAGCGAAGCCATGCCGCCGCCGTCGCGTCCGGTCAATGCTACGACAATCATTTCACGATCATGTGCGGCCTGGATCGCTTGAATAATGTTCGCCGAGTTACCGCTGGTGGAGATTGCCAGCAATACGTCACCCGGCTGGCCAAGGGCGCGAATCTGTTTGGAGAAGATTTCGTTGTAGCTGTAGTCGTTGGCGATCGAGGTGATCGTCGAGGTGTCGGTGGTCAGGGCGATGGCCGGCAGGCTCGGACGCTCGCGCTCGAAGCGGTTGAGCAGCTCCGAGGAGAAATGCTGGGCATCGCCGGCCGAACCGCCGTTGCCGCACGAAAGCATTTTGCCTTCGTTGAGCAAGGCGTTGACCATGACCTGACTGGCTTGCTCGATGTGCGGTGCAAGTACGTCCATCGCCTGTTGCTTGGTATCGATACTGGCCTGGAAAAGCTGGCGAATTCGGGATTGCATGTCCATCTGTGTGACCTTAATTAGCGCGGCTGTTTGGCACAGGAATGTGCAGCCCGCAAAGCAAAGAGCAAAAGTGTGCGGTGTAGATGTCCGGCGAATCAGCTGTCAAAGGCATCTTGCAGCCAGTTCAGATCGGCTGTTCCCTGGGGAGTGCTTTCTATGGCAACCACATCGAAACGGCAGGGATGATCGGCCCAGCGATGCTCTTTGAGCAGGAAAAACTGCGCGGCGAGTATCAGCTTCTGGCGCTTGCGCCCGTCGATACTGGCGAGCGCGCCCCCCCATTGTGCGTGTTTTCTGTAGCGGACTTCGACAAATACTACTGTATCGCCGTCAAGCATGACCAGATCAAGCTCGCCGCGCTTGCATAACCAGTTCTGCGCCAGAAGGCGCAGACCTTGTTGCTGCAGGTATTCGAGGGCTTGAAGTTCGGCGTCCTTGCCGCTTTGTGCGCTTGACCGCTCGGGCATCAGCGCGGGGTATCAGGCAGGCGCTGGATCTCGCCACCGACGAACTTGGCCCATGGCATCTGGCGGTCGACACGCTGGTTGGCGCTGACGCCCAGGTTGCCCGACAGGCCATCAACACGAGTGTCCGGCAGTGCCTTGAGTTGCCCCAGGCGCGGCGCCAGGCGGTAGGCATCCACACCCATCGCGTACAGGCGACCGAGGCTGCCGTTGGCTTGTGGCCATTGGGCGGCAACCTGGTTGCGCAGCGGGTCGGTGGTGTTCAGGAGCCAAGGGGTTTCGCAGAACATCACGTTGGTCATGTCCAGGTACTGGTTCTTGTCGCCACTGGCGCTGAACACGTGGGACGTTGCATACACCGGTACGTCGCCGGCGTATTGGAAGTTCAGGGTCGGCTTGATCTGCTGGGCCAGTTGCGGGGTCACGGCCAGGAAGATGAACTCGATGTCCTGGCGCCGCGACGGCTGGGCGGAGACATCCGAGCCTACAGTGCTTTGCAGGCTCTTGGCGCGGCCTTCACTTTTGCGCAGCTGGAACAGGTCGGCAATCTGCTGGGCCAGGGCTACCGGCTGGTCAACGTACTCGACGCCTATCACGGTGCCGCCATTGGCTTCCCAATCCTGACGGAAGGCTTTGTAGACGCGTTCGCCCCATTCGCCTCTCGGCACCATGGCGGCGGCGCGGTGCAGGCCATCGGCGCGAGCGCGACGGGACACTTCACGGGCTTCGTCTTCAGCGGCCAGGCCGAACTGGAACAGTTGCGCCGGGTTCTGGTCGGCTTCGCTGTAGTTCAGGGCGAGGGTGGTGATTGGCAATTGCGGGCGCGCGCTGAGTTGCTTGACCAGCGGTTTCTCCAGCGGACCGACCACCAGTTGCACACCGGCGGCCTGGGCCTTGGCGTAGAAGTCATCGATGGAGGTCAGGCGCGAACTGTCGTAGAACTCGATCACAGGCGGCTTCTGCCCGGCTTGTTCAGCCTGGTAGTGCGCGGCCATGAAGCCTTCGCGCAGCGCCTTGGCAACGCCGGCCAGCGGGCCTTCCTGCGGGAGCAGCAGGGCGATCTTGTTCAGCGGCTGGCTGGCCAGCTCCTTGAGCTTGGTCAGCGGCTGCGGCAATTGCGAGGCCGCCGGGTGGCCTGGGTTCCGGGCGCGCCAGGTGTCGATGGCCGCTTGCTGTTGTTCCAGGGTGCCGGCGCTCTTGACCGCCTGGGCCAGGCTGATCCAGCCGTCCAGCGTCGGGTTGCCGCTGGCTTGCAGTTGATCGGCAGGCAAGGCTGCAATCAATACCCAGATGGCTTCGTGGTTGCTGTTGTAGGCGTCGCCGGTCAGCAGCGGAGCCATGGCGACACGCTCGCGAGCGGCGGCCAGGGTCTGGCCGTCGGCTTCATAAGCACGAGCATGCACGGTACCGGTACGGATCTGCTGTTCAGGCGGCAGTTCCTTCAGGTTTTGCAGGCTCGGGTGGTTCAACGCCGTCAACGCTGCCTTGGGCTGGTTGCGGGCCATCGCCAGTTCAGCCGACAGGGTGCTGGCAAATACCTGCGCCGCCGGTTTCAGGACGTCCAGTGGCACCTGGGCAAGAATCTGCGCCGAGCGTCCCGGATTGTTTTGGTGGAACGCCAGGTCAGCCGCACTCAAGCGCAACAGCGCGGCTATTTCCGGAGTCTTGGCCGAACTCGCCTGTTCGAGCAGTTGCTCGATGCTGGCATCCGGGGTCCGGGGGAGGTCGCCAAGGCTGGACGAGGGCGAGCTGGCGCAAGCCGCCAACAGGGCAGCGAGGCAGAGGGCAGAGAACAGCCGCAGGCAAGCGATCATGTAAGTGTTCCTGATACCGATCAAATTAGCGTGGAATTGTACCCAAGCACTGGCCGGGGCGCGATGTTACTGGCGTGAAACCGTCTATTTAGGTCGTGTAAATGTTGCAAGAGCCTACAGATGGCTGAAATGGAGCTTGCCCCGAGGGCATATATTCAAGGCGTCTACGCGCTACAATGCGGTTTTTGCCAATCATCGAGGTGTGCGCTTTGACTGCTCCAGGTCCTTTGAATTCCACTGCTGGCTCGCTTTTTGTCGTGGCGACGCCCATTGGCAACCTGGACGACATCAGTGCGCGCGCACTGAAAGTGCTGCGTGACGTGAAGCTGATCGCTGCCGAAGACACTCGGCACTCCCAGCGATTGATGCAGCATTTTGGCATTCCAACACCCTTGGCTGCGTGCCATGAACATAACGAGCGTGAAGAAGGCAGTCGTTTTATCACCCGTTTGTTGGCGGGTGATGACGTGGCGCTGATCTCGGATGCGGGTACGCCGCTGATTTCCGACCCCGGCTACCACCTGGTTCGCCAGGCGCGGGCCGCTGGTATCAATGTAGTGCCTGTTCCGGGAGCGTGCGCGCTGATTGCTGCATTGTCTGCAGCCGGCTTGCCGTCGGACCGGTTTATCTTTGAAGGCTTCCTGCCGGCCAAGGCGGTTGGTCGTCGGGCGCGCCTGGAATTGGTGAAAGAAGAGCCACGCACGCTGATCTTCTACGAAGCCCCGCACCGCATCCTTGAATGCCTGCAGGACATGGAGCTGGTATTCGGCGGCGATCGCCTGGCCTTGCTGGCGCGGGAAATCACCAAGACCTTCGAAACCCTCAAGGGCCTGCCGCTGCAAGAGCTGCGCGAATTTGTCGAAGGCGACAGCAATCAGCAGCGCGGCGAGTGCGTGGTGTTGGTGGCGGGGTGGTCGGCGCCGGAAAGCGAAGATGCGGTGGGCAGTGAAGCAATGCGCATTCTGGATCTGCTGCTCAAGGAGATGCCATTGAAGCGTGCGGCGGCCCTGGCTGCGGAAATCACCGGTGTGCGCAAGAACGTGTTGTATCAAGTCGCGCTCGATAAACAAAAGGGCGAATAGTTCCGGGTTCAAGCCTGCACTCCGTCTGAACATGATGGCATTCGTGTCTTTTAATACTTGTTCTAACGCCGTCGTGCCGTTAACCTTCGCGGCGGAGAGTCGATTGGACAGTCGCTGCCTTCTATGAAAATTAGAGGGGGGAGGAAAGTCCGGGCTCCATAGGGCGAAGTGCCAGGTAATGCCTGGGAGGCGTGAGCCTACGGAAAGTGCCACAGAAAATAACCGCCTAAGTACTTCGGTACCGGTAAGGGTGAAAAGGTGCGGTAAGAGCGCACCGCACGACTGGCAACAGTTCGTGGCTAGGTAAACCCCACTTGGAGCAAGACCAAATAGGGTCCCAAGGCGTGGCCCGCGCTGGGACCGGGTAGGTTGCTAAAGATGTCCAGTGATGGCCATCGTAGACGAATGACTGTTCAAGACAGAACCCGGCTTATAGATCGACTCTCCACCTTTTTTCCTTCTGTCCGAATCTCGGGCAGGAACCTGGTAGTAACGTGAGAATCCCTCCCTGCTGAATCATCAGCAGATGCGTCTTCGTAATACCGAAAAAATCTTACTCTTAATAAATTACTTTAACTTTAAGCCCTAGCTCTTTGAGCTATTTGGCGTTGTTGAGTCAAAATCGCCGTCAAACTCTCGTTTCTCCTCCTTTTACCCTCCTAAATCTCCGTTCTGTAAGGCTTTTCCTTGAATCCGCGCCTTGACGGTGTGGTGGGCGCATTCCTATAGTGTGCGCAAGTGGCGGAAAGTGGCACAAAGTGGGTTTTTTGAACGTAAAACGCTAAAATTTGGAGAAACGCATCTGTGTTTCGCGGAGCTAACGCTATCAGTCTCGATGCAAAAGGCCGTCTCGCCATGCCGAGCCGGTATCGTGACGAGCTCATTTCGCGAAGTTCCGGGCAATTAATCATCACCATCGATGCTGTTGACCCTTGTTTATGTGTTTACCCGCTCGATGAGTGGGAGCTGATTGAAACCAAGTTGCGTGCGCTGCCTTCACTGCGTGAAGAGAACCGCCGCCTGCAACGCTTGCTGATTGGTAATGCCGTCGACCTCGAACTCGATGGCAGTGGTCGTTTCCTGGTTCCACCGCGTCTGCGCGAATACGCCAAGTTGGACAAGCGCGCGATGCTGGTAGGCCAACTGAACAAGTTCCAATTGTGGGACGAAGATGCCTGGGATGCTGTTTCTGCAGCTGACCTGGCTGCTATTCAACAACCGGGCGCCATGCCTGATGAACTGCGTGATTTGATCCTGTGACTATTGATAGCGGCTTTAACCACATCACCGTACTGCTTGACGAAGCCGTTGAGGCTCTCGCCGTACGCGCGGATGGCTGCTATTTGGATGGCACTTTCGGCAGGGGCGGGCACAGTCGGCTGATTCTCAGCCAGCTTGGTCCGGACGGTAAGCTCCTCGGGTTCGACAAAGACCCTCAAGCGATTGCCACCGGGCAAGCGCTAGCGGCCGAAGACGGCCGCTTTGTCGTTGTGCAGCGTAGCTTTGCCGAGCTCGGCGCAGAAGTGGCCGAACGTGGCATGGCGGGCAAGGTGGCCGGGGTTCTGCTGGACCTGGGCGTGTCTTCGCCACAGCTGGACGACCCTGAGCGGGGCTTCAGTTTCATGAACGACGGCCCGCTGGACATGCGCATGGACCCAAGCCGTGGCATCAGCGCCGCGCAGTTCATCGCCACCGCGCCTCATGAAGAAATCACCCGCGTATTCAAGGAATACGGCGAAGAGCGCTTCGCCGGCCGCATGGCGCGTGCCGTGGTTGAACGCCGTGAAATCCAGCCGTTCGAACGCACCGCTGACTTGGCTGAAGTGCTGAAAGTCGCCAACCCTGCCTGGGAAAAGGGCAAGAACCCGGCAACCCGTGCGTTCCAGGGCCTGCGCATTCACGTCAACAACGAATTGGGCGATCTGGAAGCCGGCCTTGAAGCCGCTCTGGAAGCGCTGGAAGTGGGCGGTCGCCTGGTGGTGATCAGCTTCCACTCCCTGGAAGACCGCATCGTCAAATTGTTCATGCGTCGTCTGGTCAAGGGCGAATCCGACAACCTGCCGCGCAACCTGCCGGTACGGTACGAAGCCTTTGTGCCGAAAATCAAAATCCATGGCAAAGCGCAGTTCGCTTCCGAAGCCGAACTCAAGGCCAACCCACGTGCCCGTAGCGCTGTCATGCGCGTTGCGGAGAAGTTGCGGTGAGCAAGCTTTTCGCCAAGCCCCTCCCGGGCGGCAGCTTCTTTATGTTGCTGTTGTTTGTTGGCGTGCTGGTATCCGCGATTGCGGTGTCCTACAGCGCCCACTACAACCGTCAACTGCTCAATACCCTGTACGGGGAACTGAGTGTGCGCGACAAAGCGCAGGCGGAGTGGGGCCGGTTGATCCTGGAGCAAAGCACCTGGACAGCCCACAGCCGCATCGAAGTGCTGGCCACTGAACAGCTCAAGATGCACATCCCTGGCGCTGCAGAAGTTCGCATGGTGGCGCCATGATGAAACTTGAGGGCGCACTCTACCCATGGCGTTTCCGTTTGGTGCTGGGGTTGTTGGCACTGATGGTGGGCGCGATTGCCTGGCGGATTATCGACCTGCAAGTGGTGGACCGTGACTTCCTGATCGGCCAGGGCGATGCCCGTAGCCTGCGGCATATCCCGATTCCTGCGCACCGTGGCCTGATCACCGACCGTAATGGCGAGCCTCTGGCCGTCAGTACCCCGGTGACCACCCTGTGGGCCAACGCCAAGGAAATGCAGACCGCCAAGGACAAGTGGCCGGAACTCGCTGCTGCGTTGGGCCAGGACCCGAAAGCCCTGAGCGAACGCCTCGAAGCCCAAGCCAATAAAGAATTCATCTACCTGGTTCGTGGGCTTACCCCTGAACAAGGCCAGCAGGTGCTCGACCTTAAAGTCCCCGGTGTCTACGGCATCGAGGAATTTCGGCGTTTTTACCCGGCCGGCGAAACCACTGCCCATATGGTGGGTTTCACCGACATTGATGATCACGGTCGCGAAGGCGTGGAACTCGCCTACGACGAATGGCTGGCCGGGGTTCCCGGCAAGCGGCAGGTCATCAAGGATCGGCGCGGCAGACTGATCAAGGATGTCCAGGTCACCAAAAACGCCAAGGCCGGTAAGCCCTTGGCGTTGTCGATTGACCTGCGCCTGCAATACCTGGCCAACCGCGAGCTGCGTAACGCGATCATCGAGAACGGTGCGAAAGCCGGCAGCCTGGTGATCATGGACGTGAAGACCGGCGAGATTCTCGCCATGGTCAACCAGCCGACCTACAACCCGAATAACCGTCGCAACCTGCAGCCGGCGATGATGCGCAACCGCGCCATGATCGACGTGTTCGAGCCCGGTTCGACCATGAAAGCCATCTCCATGAGTGCCGCCCTGGAAACCGGGCGCTGGAAGCCCTCCGACAAGGTCGAGGTCTACCCGGGCACCCTGCAGTTGGGCAAATACACCATTCGTGACGTATCCCGTAGCGAAGGCCCGGTGCTGGATCTGACAGGTATCCTGATCAACTCCAGTAACGTGGGCATGAGTAAGGTCGCCTTCGATATCGGCGGCGAAGCCATCTACCACCTCGCGCAAAAAATCGGCCTGGGCCAACCCACTGGCCTGGACTTCCCGGGCGAGCGTGTGGGCAACCTGCCGAACTACCGTGACTGGAAAAAGGCCGAGACCGCAACGCTTTCCTATGGTTATGGCCTGTCGGTTACCGCGATCCAACTGGCCCACGCCTTCTCGGTGCTGGCCAACAATGGCCGCATGGTGCCGCTGAGCTTGATCCACCTGGATGAGGCACCGCCTGCGACCCAGGTCATCCCGGAAAACGTCGCCAAGACCATGCAAGGCATGCTGCAACAAGTGATCGAAGCACCGCGCGGCGTTTTCCGTGCCCAGGTGCCGGCGTATCACGTGGCAGGCAAGTCCGGTACCGCGCGTAAAACCGCCGTAGGCACCAAGGGCTACGCCGAAAACTCCTACCGCTCGCTGTTCGCAGGCTTCGGCCCGATGAGCGATCCGCGTTACGCCATCGTTGTGGTGATCGATGAGCCGAGCAAAGCCGGTTACTTCGGTGGCCTGGTATCGGCCCCGGTGTTCAGCAAGGTGATGTCCGGGACGTTGCGCCTGATGAACATCACGCCGGACAACCTGCCGGCTACCCAACAAGCGAACGCCGGGCCGCCGGTCGCAGCTGTAAAAGCCAATGGAGGGCGTGGCTGATGTCTCTTAGCCTGAACAAGATTTTTGCCCACGCTGGCCGCGATCTGCTGATTCGCGAGTTGACGCTGGACAGCCGTAACGTGCGTGCCGGTGACCTGTTCCTGGCTGTACCGGGTGGCAAGTTCGATGGCCGTGACCATATTGCCGACGCGCTGAAACGCGGTGCGGCAGCAGTGGCCTATGAAGTGGAAGGCGCCACTGTGCTGCCGATCACCGACGTGCCATTGATTCCGGTCAAGGGCCTGGCGGCGCAGCTGTCGGACATCGCCGGGCGCTTTTATGGCGACCCGAGCCGTACCCTGAACCTGGTGGGCGTGACCGGCACCAACGGCAAGACCAGCGTGACCCAATTGGTTGCCCAGGCGCTTGACCTGCTGGGCCAGCATTGCGGCATCGTCGGCACCCTGGGCACCGGTTTCTACGGCGCGCTGCAAAGCGGCCTGCACACCACGCCTAACCCGATTGCCGTACAGGCGACCCTGGCCGACCTGAAAAAGGCCGGTGCCAAGGCGGTTGCCATGGAAGTCTCGTCCCACGGTCTGGACCAAGGCCGCGTGACTGCCCTGGCGTTCGACGTGGCGGTGATGACCAACCTGTCCCGCGATCACCTGGATTACCACGGGACCATGGAGGCATACGCCGCCACCAAGGCCCGGCTGTTTGCCTGGAATGACCTGAAGTGCCGGGTGGTCAACCTGGACGACGAATTCGGTCGCCAACTCGCCGCCGCCAAAGGTGACGGTCGCTTGATCAGCTACAGCCTGGAAGATTCCAGCGCCTACCTGTATTGCCGTGAAGCCACCCTTGATGACGAAGGCGTGCGCGCCACCCTGGTGACGCCGCAGGGCGAGCACCATTTGCGCAGCACCTTGCTCGGGCGTTTCAACCTGAGCAACGTATTGGCCGCCGTCGGTGCCTTGCTTGGCCTGGATTACGCCCTCGACGAAATCCTGCGCGTGCTGCCGAAGCTGGAAGGCCCGGCCGGTCGCATGCAGCGTCTTGGCGGCGGCACCCAGCCGTTGGTAGTGGTCGATTACGCCCACACGCCAGACGCTCTGGAAAAAATCCTGCAAGCCCTGCGTCCCCACGCCAAGGGCAAGTTGCTGTGCCTGTTCGGCTGTGGCGGTGACCGCGATCGCGGCAAACGCCCGCTGATGGCTGAAATCGTCGAGCGCCTGGCCGATGGCGTCCTGGTCACTGACGACAACCCGCGCAGCGAAGACCCAGGCCAGATTTTCGATGACATTCGTGTCGGCTTTAAAGATGCGTCCAAGGTCAGCTTCGTTGCCGGCCGCGGTGCAGCCATCGCCCAATTGATCGCCAGCGCGAGTGCTGACGACGTGGTGGTGCTGGCCGGTAAAGGCCACGAGGACTATCAGGAAATCAACGGTGAACGTCACGCTTTCTCCGATCTCGTCGAGGCCGATCATGCCTTGACCGCGTGGGAGGTGGCCCATGCTTAAGGCGCTCACATTCAGCGAACTGACCCAGGCCTTGTCGGCCCGCGTGCTATCGGCTGATTGCAGCTTTGATGGCGTCAGCATCGACAGCCGTACCATTAAGCCCGGGCAACTGTTTGTCGCCTTGGCCGGCCCAAGTTTTGATGGCCATGACTACTTGAATGACGTCGCCGCCAAAGGCGCCGTCGGCGCTCTGGTGCAGCGCGAAGTTGCTGACTCGACACTGCCGCAATTGCTGGTAGCTGACACCCGCCTGGCCCTCGGCCAACTGGGTGCGCTGAACCGTGCCGCTTTCACCAATCCTGTCGCGGCCATCACCGGCTCCAGCGGCAAAACCACGGTCAAGGAATTGCTGGCCGGGATCCTGCGCACGCGCGGGCCGGTCCTGGCGACTCGCGGTAACCTGAACAATGACTTCGGCGCTCCGCTGACCCTGCTCGAACTGGCCCCGGAACACACGGCGGCCGTCATCGAACTGGGTGCTTCGCGCATCGGCGAAATCGCTTACACCGTGGCCATGACCAAGCCTCACGTCGCGGTGATCAGCAACGCCGGTACCGCCCACGTCGGCGAGTTTGGCGGCCCTGAAAAGATCGTTGAAGCCAAGGGCGAAATCATCGAAGGCCTCGACGCGTCCGGCACTGCCGTGCTGAACCTCGACGACAAGGCCTTCGAAACCTGGCGTGTACGTGCCGCCGGTCGCAAGGTCTTGAGCTTCGCGGTGCACAACGCCGCTGCCGATTTCCATGCCTCGAATATCAAAGCAGACGCTCGTGGCTGCCCATCCTTCACCCTGCATACCCCGCAAGGTGACGAGCACGTACAGCTGAACCTGCTGGGTAACCATAACGTCGCCAATGCCCTGGCCGCCGCTGCTGCTGCCCATGTGCTGGGCGTGTCGTTGTTTGGCATTGCCACTGGCCTCGGCGCGGTGCAACCGGTCAAGGGCCGTACCGTCGCGCAACTGGCCAGCAACGGCATGCGCGTGATTGATGACACCTACAACGCCAACCAGTCCTCGATCTGTGCCGCCATCGACCTGCTGACCGGTTTCGCCGGTCGCAAGGTGCTGGTACTGGGGGATATCGCCGAGTTGGGCGAGTGGGCCGAACAGTCTCACCGTGAAGTCGGCGCGTACGCGGCCGGCAAGGTCGATGCCCTGTACGCCGTTGGGCCGAACATGCTTCACGCCGTGGACGCCTTCGGGCCGGGCGCCAGGCATTTCGCCAGCCAGGCCGAACTGATCCAGGCACTGAGTGCGGCTGAACAAGACAAACACACCACTATTTTGATCAAGGGATCGCGCAGCGCGGTGATGGAAAACGTCGTCGCGGCCTTGTGTGGCTCAAGTACGGAGAAACATTAATGCTGCTGCTGCTGGCTGAGTATCTGCAACAGTTCCACAAAGGCTTCGCGGTCTTTCAGTACCTGACCCTGCGCGGGATTCTGGGTGTGCTGACCGCGCTGTCGTTGTCGCTGTTCCTCGGGCCATGGATGATCCGTACCCTGCAAAACTTGCAAATCGGCCAGTCCGTGCGCAACGACGGCCCGCAGTCGCACCTGTCCAAGTCCGGCACTCCGACCATGGGCGGCGCGTTGATCCTGTCGTCCATCGGCATCAGTACGCTGCTGTGGGCTGACCTGCATAACCGCTACGTCTGGACCGTGCTGCTGGTGACCCTGCTGTTCGGCGCCATCGGCTGGGTGGATGACTACCGCAAGGTGATCGAGAAGAACTCCAAGGGGCTGCCAAGCCGCTGGAAGTATTTCTGGCAGTCGGTGTTCGGCCTGGCGGCGGCGATCTTCCTTTATACGACTGCGCCAAGCGCGGTCGAGACCACCCTGATCATCCCGATGCTCAAGGACGCCAGCATCCCGCTGGGTGTCGGCTTCGTGGTACTGACTTACTTCGTGATCGTCGGCTCGAGCAACGCGGTCAACCTGACTGACGGCCTCGACGGCCTGGCGATCATGCCGACGGTGATGGTGGGCGGCGCGCTCGGCATCTTCTGCTACCTGTCGGGTAACGTGAAATTCGCTGAATACCTGCTGATCCCGTATGTACCGGGCGCGGGTGAACTGATCGTGTTCTGCGGCGCGTTGATCGGTGCGGGCCTGGGCTTCCTGTGGTTCAACACCTATCCGGCACAAGTCTTCATGGGCGACGTCGGCGCACTGGCGCTGGGCGCGGCCCTGGGCACCATCGCGGTGATCGTCCGCCAGGAAATCGTCCTGTTCATCATGGGCGGTGTGTTCGTGATGGAAACCCTGTCGGTGGTGATCCAAGTTGCCTCCTTCAAATTGACCGGGCGCCGCGTGTTCCGCATGGCGCCGATTCACCACCACTTTGAACTCAAGGGCTGGCCTGAGCCGCGGGTGATTGTCCGTTTCTGGATTATCACCGTGATTCTGGTTCTGTTCGGCCTTGCCACCCTGAAACTGAGGTAGAAACGAGTGTCCCTGATCGCTTCAGACCACTTCCGCATCGTTGTCGGCCTCGGCAAGAGCGGCATGTCCCTGGTTCGCTTCCTGGCGAACCGGGGCACGTCGTTTGCCGTGGCCGATACGCGGGAAAATCCACCGGAGCTGGTCACGCTGCGCCGTGACTACCCGCACGTGGAAGTGCGTTGTGGCGAGCTGGATGTCGAGTTTCTGTGCCGTGCCGATGAGCTCTACGTGAGCCCCGGCCTGGCCCTGGCGACCCCGGCCCTGCAAGCGGCGGCGGCCCGTGGGGTGAAGTTGTCCGGCGATATCGAGCTGTTCGCGCGTAACGCGAAGGCGCCGATCGTGGCTATCAGTGGTTCCAATGCAAAAAGCACCGTCACCACCCTGGTGGGCGAGATGGCGGCTGCGGCCGGCAAGCGCGTGGCCGTGGGCGGCAACCTCGGTACGCCGGCGCTGGACCTGCTCAACGACGACGTCGAGCTGTACGTGATGGAGCTGTCGAGCTTCCAGCTGGAAACCACCGACCAGCTCAACGCCGAAGTGGCCACCGTGCTCAACGTCAGCGAAGACCACATGGACCGCTACAGCGGCCTGCCGGCCTATCACCTGGCCAAGCACCGGATCTTCCGGGGCGCGCGGCAAGTGGTGGTGAACCGTCAGGATTCCCTGAGCCGTCCGCTGATCGGCGAAGGTCTGCCGTGCTGGACCTTCGGCCTGAACAAACCCGACTTCAAGGCTTTCGGCCTTCGGGAAGAGAACGGCGAGAAATACCTGGCCTTCGAATTCCAGAACCTGATGCCGGTGCGCGAACTGAAAATCCGTGGCGCCCACAACCAGGCCAATGCCCTGGCGGCGCTGGCACTCGGTCACGCGGTCGGCTTGCCGTTCGACGCCATGCTCTCGGCCCTGCGTAGCTTTGCCGGGCTTGAGCATCGCTGCCAGTGGGTTCGCGAGCTGGATGGCGTTGGCTATTACAACGATTCCAAGGCCACCAACGTCGGTGCGGCACTTGCTGCCATCGAAGGTTTGGGTGCCGACATTCAAGGCAAGGTCGTGCTGATCGCCGGTGGCGACGGCAAGGGTGCCGACTTCAAGGACCTTAAAGGCCCGGTCGCTGCCAACTGCCGCGCCGTGGTGTTGATGGGCCGTGATTCCGGCTTGATCGCCGATGCCCTGGGCGACGCCGTACCGCAGGTGCGCGCGCAGTCCCTGGATGACGCCATCGCTCAATCCAAAGCCCTGGCCCAGCCGGGTGACGTGGTGCTGCTGTCGCCTGCCTGCGCGAGTTTCGACATGTTCAAGAACTACGAAGAGCGCGGCCAGCTGTTCGCCCGCGCCGTGGAGGCCTTGGCATGAGTATCAATTTGCGCAACATCATCAAGCCGTACCCGTCGCCGATCATCACCGGGCGCGGTATCGACCTGGACTTCCCGATGCTTGCCGGTTGCCTCGCGCTGCTGGGCCTGGGCCTGGTAATGATTACCTCGGCGTCCTCGGAAGTAGCCGCCGTGCAATCGGGCAACACCCTGTACATGATGATCCGTCACCTGGTGTACCTGGTGATCGGTCTCGGTGCCTGCATCGTCACCATGATGATCCCGATTGCCACCTGGCAGCGCCTGGGTTGGCTAATGCTGGTGGGCGCGTTCGGCCTGTTGGTGATGGTGATCCTGCCCGGCATCGGGCGTGAGGTGAACGGTTCGATGCGCTGGATCGGCTTCGGTGCGTTCAACGTGCAGCCGTCGGAAATCGCCAAGGTGTTCGTGGTGATCTACCTCGCCGGTTACCTGGTGCGGCGCCAGAAAGAAGTACGCGAAAGCTGGATGGGCTTCTTCAAGCCGTTCATCGTGCTGTTGCCCATGGCCGGCCTGTTGCTGATGGAGCCGGACTTCGGTGCCACCGTCGTAATGATGGGGGCGGCGGCGGCGATGCTGTTCCTCGGTGGCGTGGGCCTGTTCCGCTTCACCTTGATGGTGGTGCTGGCGGTGGCCGCCGTGACCATTCTGGTGCAGGCGCAGCCCTACCGGATGGCGCGTCTGATTACCTTTACCGACCCATGGTCCGATCAATTCGGTTCCGGCTACCAGCTGACTCAGGCGTTGATCGCCTTCGGTCGCGGCGAGTGGCTGGGCGTGGGCCTGGGCAACAGCGTGCAGAAGCAGTTCTACCTGCCGGAAGCCCACACTGACTTCGTGTTCTCGGTACTCGCCGAAGAGCTGGGCGTGGTCGGTTCGTTGTGCACCGTCGCGCTGTTCGTATTCGTGTGTGTACGCGGCATGTACATCGGCCTGTGGGCCGAGAAAGCCAAACAGTATTTCGCCGCTTACGTAGCGTACGGCTTGTCGTTCCTGTGGATCGGCCAGTTCCTGATCAATATCGGGGTGAACGTCGGCTTGCTGCCGACCAAGGGCCTGACCTTGCCGTTCCTCAGTTACGGCGGCAGCTCGTTGGTGATTTGCTGCGCCTGTCTCGGGTTGTTGCTACGTATCGAGTGGGAGAGTCGGACCCACCTGGGCAGCGAAGAGATGGAGTTCAGCGAAAGCGACTTCGCCGAGGAGCCGAACCATGGGCGCTAACGTGCTGATCATGGCGGGCGGCACCGGTGGCCACGTGTTCCCGGCGCTGGCCTGTGCCCGCGAATTCCAGAACCGCGGCTACAGCGTGCATTGGCTCGGTACGCCCCGTGGCATCGAAAACGATCTGGTACCGAATGCCGGCTTGCCGCTGCATTTGATCAACGTCACCGGCCTGCGTGGCAAGGGCAAATTGTCCCTGCTCAAGGCGCCGTTCGTGTTGCTCAAAGCGGTGTGGCAGGCGCGCAAGGTGATCCGTGAAGTGAAGCCGGTGTGCGTGCTGGGCTTTGGTGGATACGTCACCGGCCCGGGTGGTGTCGCGGCAAAACTCGCTGGCGTGCCGGTGATCGTCCACGAGCAGAACGCCGTGGCCGGCACCGCCAACCGCCTGCTGGTGCCGTTGGCTGCCCGGGTGTGCGAGGCCTTCCCGAAGACCTTTGGTGCCACGGACAAACTGCGCACCACCGGCAACCCGGTGCGTACCGAACTGTTCATGGACATCGCCCGCCAGCCGTTGGCCGGTCGCAAGGCGCACCTGTTGATCCTGGGCGGAAGCCTGGGCGCGGAGCCCTTGAACAAATTGCTGCCTGAAGCGGTGTCGCAACTCCCTGAGGAACTGCGCCCCGAGATCTTCCATCAGGCCGGCAAAAATCACGATGAAGTGACCGCCACGCGTTATCGCGAAGCGGGTGTGGAGGCGAATGTGCAGCCCTTCATCAAAGACATGGCCCAAGCCTATGGCTGGGCCGACCTGGTGGTCTGTCGCGCAGGTGCGTTGACCGTCAGTGAACTGGCTGCCGCCGGTCTGCCGTCCTTGCTGGTGCCTTTGCCCCACGCGATCGACGATCACCAGACCCGCAACGCCGAATATTTGGCTGGGGAGGGCGCTGCCTTCCTGCTGCCGCAAAGAACGACTGGCGCCGCCGATTTGGCCGCACGCCTGACCGAGGTTTTGATGCAACCGGAACGACTGAACAGCATGGCGAGCACCGCAAGCCGCCTGGCCAAACCTGACGCAACCCGCACCGTGGTCGATATCTGCCTGGAGGTGGCCCATGGTTGAGAATCAGAAAGCCATGCCACAGCCGGAAATGCGCCGCATCCGTCGCATCCACTTCGTCGGTATCGGCGGCGTGGGCATGTGCGGGATCGCCGAAGTGTTGCTGAACCTGGGTTATCAGGTGTCCGGCTCCGACCTGAAAATGTCGCCGGTCACCGAGCGCCTGGAATCGTTTGGCGCGAAAATCTTTATCGGTCACCGCGCCGAGAACGCCGCCGAGGCCGATGTGCTGGTGGTCTCCAGTGCCGTGAACACCTCCAACCCGGAAGTGGCGACTGCCCTTGAACGCCGCATTCCCGTGGTGCCGCGCGCCGAGATGCTGGCCGAACTGATGCGCTACCGCCACGGCATTGCCGTCGCCGGTACCCACGGCAAGACCACCACCACCAGCCTGATCGCCTCGGTGTTCGCCGCCGGTGGCCTGGACCCGACGTTCGTGATCGGTGGCCGCCTGAATGCAGCCGGCACCAATGCACAGCTCGGTACCAGCCGCTACCTGATCGCTGAAGCCGATGAAAGCGATGCCAGCTTCCTGCACCTGCAACCGCTGGTGGCCGTGGTGACCAACATCGACGCCGACCACATGGCGACCTACGACGGTGACTTCAACAAACTGAAGAAAACCTTCGTCGAGTTCCTGCACAACCTGCCGTTCTACGGTTTGGCCGTGATGTGCCTGGACGATCCGGTGGTGCGCGAAATCCTGCCGCTGGTCAAGCGTCCGACCGTGACCTACGGCTTCAGCGAAGACTGCGACGTGCGCGCAATCAATGTGCGCCAGCAGGGCATGCAGACCTTCTTCACCGTGCTGCGTCCTGACCGCGAGCCGCTGGATGTCTCGGTGAACATGCCGGGCAACCACAACGTACTCAACTCCCTGGCGACCATCTGCATCGCCTCCGACGAAGGCGTCAGCGATGAAGCCATCGTCGAAGGCCTGTCGGGTTTTGCCGGCGTAGGTCGTCGCTTCCAGGTGTACGGCGAACTGCCGGTGGACGGCGGCAACGTGATGCTGGTGGACGACTACGGTCACCACCCGACCGAAGTCGCAGCGGTGATCAAGGCCGTACGCGGTGGCTGGCCGGAACGCCGCCTGGTGATGGTGTACCAGCCGCACCGCTACAGCCGTACCCGCGACCTGTACGACGATTTCGTCAATGTACTGGCGGATGCCAACGTGTTGCTGCTGATGGAAGTCTACCCGGCCGGTGAAGAGCCGATCCCGGGCGCCGACAGCCGCAAGCTGTGCAACAGCATCCGTCAACGCGGCCAACTGGACCCGATCTACATCGAACGCGGTGTGGACCTCGCGCCAATCGTCAAGCCGCTGCTGCGCGCCGGCGACATCCTGCTGTGCCAGGGTGCCGGTGATATCGGCGGCCTCGCCCCTAAATTGCTGGCAAGTCCGCTGTTTGCCGCTGCACAGGGGAAGTCGAAATGACCACTGACTACGGCTCGCTGTTCTCCACCATCCAACCTGCCGACTTCGGCCGCGTCGCGGTGCTGTTCGGTGGCAAAAGTGCTGAGCGTGAAGTGTCGCTGAAGTCCGGCAACGCCGTACTGGAAGCGCTGCAAAGCGCCGGTGTGAACGCGTTCGGCATCGACGTGGGCGATGACTTCCTGTCGCGCCTGCAGGCCGAAAAGATCGACCGCGCCTTCGTCATTCTTCACGGCCGTGGCGGTGAAGACGGCAGCATGCAAGGCCTGCTGGAATGCCTGGGCATTCCGTACACCGGCAGCGGCATCCTCGCTTCGGCGCTGGCCATGGACAAGTTGCGCACCAAACAGGTGTGGCACAGCCTGGGTATTCCGACCCCGCGTCACAGCGTGCTGTGCAGCGAAGACGATTGTATTTCTGCAGCCAAGGAACTGGGCCTGCCTTTGATCGTCAAACCAGCCCATGAAGGCTCCAGTATCGGCATGGCTAAAGTGAACTCAGCCGCCGAATTGATTGACGCATGGAAAGCGGCCAGTACCTACGATTCGCAAGTGTTGGTGGAACAGTGGATTCAAGGTCCCGAGTTCACCATCGCTACGCTGCGTGGCCAGGTATTGCCGCCTATCGCATTGGGCACGCCCCACACCTTTTATGACTACGACGCCAAGTACGTGGCTTCCGATACTCAGTACCGGATCCCGTGCGGCCTCGACGCAACCAAGGAACAGGAATTGATGGACCTCACGGCGAAAGCCTGTGAGGCGCTGGGTATCGCCGGTTGGGCGCGGGCAGACGTGATGCAGGATGACCAAGGGAATTTCTGGTTCCTTGAAGTCAACACCGCACCCGGGATGACCGATCACAGCCTGGTACCTATGGCCGCTCGTGCAGCCGGTTTGGATTTCCAGCAGTTGGTGCTGGCGATCCTGGCCGCAAGCATTGAGCCCCGAGGCTAAGACCATGAACGGCGCATCGCTTCGTCATCAGCAACCCGCTCCCGGCCGCAAGCCGGTGCCGCGTGGTGCCAGCCGAATGGTGGCTAAAGAGCCGATGTCGGCGCGCATGCCGAAAGCCAATTTTGGTTTTCTGAAGGCGCTGTTCTGGCCGGTGATTCTGGTGGCGTTGGGGTTTGGTACGTACGAAGGCGCCCAGCGTCTGTTGCCGTATGCCGACCGGCCGATCACCAAGATCAGCGTGCAGGGCGACTTGAGTTACATCAGCCAGCAAGCCGTGCAGCAGCGAATCGCCCCGTTTGTGGCGTCGAGCTTCTTCACCATCGACCTGGCAGGCATGCGTTCCGAGCTGGAACAGATGCCATGGATTGCCCACGCCGAAGTTCGTCGCGTGTGGCCGGATCAGGTAACGATCCGCCTGGAAGAACAACTGCCCGTGGCCCGTTGGGGTGATGGACAGTTGTTGAACAACCAGGGCCAGGCATTTGCGCCTCGCGAAGTGGCAAATTACGAGCACCTGCCGCAGTTGTTCGGGCCACAGCGGGCGCAGCAGCAAGTGATGCAGCAGTACCAGGCGCTGAGCCAGATGCTGCGGCCGTTGGGTTTCTCGATTGCGCGACTGGAATTGCGCGAGCGGGGCAGCTGGTTTTTGACCACGGGTGCAGGCAGTTCCGGCCCGGGCATCGAGTTGTTGCTGGGACGCGGCAACCTGGTGGAAAAGATGCGCCGTTTTATCGCCATCTATGAAAAGACCTTGAAAGAACAGATTACGAACATTGCGAGCATCGACCTGCGTTACGCCAACGGCCTTGCCGTCGGCTGGCGGGCCCCTGCGGCGCCCACGGCAGCGCAACCTGCTGTCGCGAAGAATTAAGAAGAGGCAGGACCCATGGCAAACGTGCAAAGCGGCAAAATGATCGTCGGTCTGGATATCGGCACCTCCAAGGTGGTGGCGCTGGTAGGCGAGGTCGCGGACGACGGCACGCTGGAAATCGTCGGAATCGGCACGCATCCGTCCCGGGGCCTGAAGAAGGGCGTGGTGGTGAATATTGAATCCACCGTGCAATCGATCCAGCGCGCCATCGAAGAAGCGCAGCTGATGGCCGGTTGCCGGATTCACTCGGCATTTGTCGGTGTTGCCGGCAACCACATCCGCAGCCTGAATTCCCACGGCATCGTGGCGATTCGCGACCGTGAAGTCAGCTCGGCTGACCTGGAGCGGGTACTTGACGCAGCGCAAGCCGTGGCGATCCCGGCTGACCAGCGCGTGCTGCATACGCTGCCGCAGGACTACGTGATCGACAACCAGGAAGGCGTTCGCGAGCCCCTGGGCATGTCGGGCGTACGTCTGGAAGCCAAGGTTCACGTGGTGACCTGCGCCGTCAACGCTGCACAGAACATTGAAAAATGCGTGCGCCGCTGCGGCCTGGAAATCGACGACATCATTCTCGAGCAGTTGGCTTCGGCTTACTCGGTACTGACCGACGACGAAAAAGAACTGGGCGTGTGCCTGGTGGACATCGGCGGCGGTACCACGGACATCGCGATCTTCACCGAGGGTGCGATCCGTCACACCGCCGTGATCCCGATTGCCGGTGACCAGGTGACCAACGACATCGCCATGGCGTTGCGCACCCCGACCCAGTACGCCGAAGAAATCAAGATCCGTTACGCCTGTGCCCTGGCCAAGCTGGCCGGTGCCGGTGAAACCATCAAGGTGCCGAGCGTGGGCGACCGTCCACCGCGCGAACTGTCGCGCCAAGCGTTGGCCGAAGTGGTTGAACCGCGCTACGACGAACTGTTCACCCTGATCCAGGCTGAACTGCGCCGCAGTGGCTACGAAGATTTGATCCCGGCCGGCATCGTGCTGACCGGTGGCACCTCGAAGATGGAAGGCGCGGTCGAACTGGCCGAGGAAATCTTCCACATGCCGGTGCGCCTGGGCGTGCCCCATGGCGTGAAAGGCTTGGGCGACGTGGTGCGTAACCCGATTTATTCCACCGGTGTGGGCTTGCTGTTGTACGGGCTGCAAAAGCAGACCGACGGCATTTCCCTGTCGGGCCCGAGCAACCGCGACAGCTACAGAAGCGACGACGAAGCGAAAGCACCGTTGTTCGAGCGGTTGCAGGCTTGGGTGAAAGGCAATTTCTAAAGATTTACCGCAACACCGTTTCAAGTAGTAGGCGAAAAAACTAGAGAAATGAAAGGAGAGGGAAAATGTTCGAACTCGTAGACAACATCCCCGCAAGCCCGGTCATCAAAGTGATCGGCGTCGGCGGTGGCGGCGGCAACGCTGTCAACCACATGGTCAAAAGCAACATTGAAGGCGTTGAATTCATCTGCGCCAACACTGACGCCCAGGCCCTCAAAAGCATCGGTGCACGCACCATCCTGCAATTGGGCACAGCCGTGACCAAGGGCCTGGGTGCCGGCGCGAATCCGGAAGTCGGCCGTCAAGCC
Source organism: Pseudomonas sp. 32A (assembly GCF_052682255.1). Classification (NCBI taxonomy): domain Bacteria; kingdom Pseudomonadati; phylum Pseudomonadota; class Gammaproteobacteria; order Pseudomonadales; family Pseudomonadaceae; genus Pseudomonas; species Pseudomonas sp. 32A. The sequence continues at coordinate 4,016,478 of NZ_JBQYLY010000001.1, forward strand.
GCTCTGGAAGACCGCGAGCGCATTGCCGAAGTGCTGCAAGGCACCAACATGGTGTTCATCACCACGGGCATGGGCGGTGGTACCGGTACCGGTGCTGCGCCGATCATTGCCGAAGTGGCCAAAGAAATGGGGATCCTGACGGTTGCCGTCGTGACCCGTCCGTTCCCGTTCGAAGGTCGCAAGCGCATGCAGATCGCCGATGAAGGCATCCGTCTGCTGTCCGAAAGCGTCGACTCGTTGATCACTATTCCCAACGAGAAGCTGCTGACCATCCTCGGTAAGGACGCCAGCCTGCTGTCGGCTTTCGCCAAGGCTGACGATGTACTGGCCGGTGCCGTTCGCGGTATCTCCGACATCATCAAGCGTCCGGGCATGATCAACGTCGACTTTGCCGACGTACGTACCGTGATGAGCGAAATGGGCATGGCGATGATGGGCACTGGCTGCGCCAGCGGTCCGAACCGTGCACGCGAAGCTACCGAAGCGGCCATCCGCAACCCGTTGCTGGAAGACGTGAACCTGCAAGGTGCACGCGGCATCCTGGTGAACATCACCGCCGGTCCTGACCTGTCCCTGGGTGAGTACTCCGACGTGGGTAGCATCATCGAAGCCTTCGCTTCCGAGCACGCCATGGTCAAGGTCGGTACGGTTATCGATCCAGACATGCGCGACGAACTGCACGTGACCGTTGTTGCTACCGGCCTGGGTGCAAAAATCGAGAAGCCTGTAAAGGTGATCGACAATACCGTCCATACCAGCCACGCCAGCCAGCAAGCTGCCGCTCCAGCGCCTTCGCGCCAGGAACTGCCGTCTGTGAACTATCGTGACCTGGATCGTCCGACCGTGATGCGCAACCAGGCTCAGGCCGGTGCTGCTGCATCCCGTAGCCCGAATCCGCAAGATGACCTGGACTACCTGGACATCCCGGCTTTCCTGCGTCGTCAGGCCGATTAATGGAATGTATCAGGGCTATGAAGGTGATTGGTGTTCAGCAAAGGTCTGGTCTGCTATTATCGCCAGCCTTTGTTGATACCAGTTCGCAATTTGCGCTGAAGCGGTCCAAGCCATGATTAAACAACGCACCCTGAAGAATATTATCCGTGCCACAGGTGTAGGTCTGCACTCCGGGGAGAAGGTATACCTGACCCTCAAGCCCGCACCTGTCGACACCGGCATCGTGTTTGTTCGTGCCGACCTGGACCCTGTGGTGCAGATTCCTGCTCGCGCGGAAAATGTTGGCGAAACCACGATGTCGACCACGTTGGTCAACGGTGACGTCAAAGTGGACACGGTGGAGCACTTGCTCTCGGCCATGGCCGGTCTGGGCATCGATAACGCCTACGTCGAGCTCTCCGCGTCCGAAGTCCCAATCATGGATGGCAGCGCCGGACCCTTCGTATTCTTGATTCAATCTGCCGGCCTGGAAGAACAGGACGCAGCCAAGAAGTTCATTCGCATTCTGCGGGAAGTGACAGTAGAAGACGGCGACAAGCGCGCCACCTTCGTCCCGTTCGAAGGCTTTAAAGTGAGCTTTGAGATCGATTTCGATCACCCGGTATTCCGTGACCGCACACAAAGTGCAAGCGTGGATTTTTCCAGCACTTCGTTTGTAAAAGAAGTCAGCCGCGCCCGTACCTTTGGTTTCATGAGTGACATCGAGTACCTGCGCAAGCACAACCTCGCACTCGGCGGCAGCGTTGAAAACGCCATTGTGGTCGACGCGGATGGTGTACTGAACGAAGACGGCCTTCGCTATGAAGACGAATTCGTGAAGCACAAAATTCTCGATGCAATCGGTGACCTCTACCTGCTGGGCAATAGCCTGATAGGCGAGTTCAAAGGCTTCAAGTCTGGCCACGCCCTGAACAACCAACTGCTGCGCAAGCTGATTGCACAGACAGATGCCTGGGAAGTCGTGACCTTCGAAGATGCCAGCACCGCACCGATCTCTTACATGCGTCCCGTCGCGGCGGTGTAAGTAACAACTCTCTTTCCTTTTGTTTTTAAAGGCTGCCTTCGGGTGGCCTTTTTTTTGATCGTTCCCACGCTCTGCGTGGTAACGCCTCCTGTGACGCTCCGCGTCACGGCTTTAACACGGAGGCATCAACAACGCGATTACGCCCGGTATGCTTGGCCTCATACAGCGCCTGGTCGGCGTTGAGCAGTAATTCTTCCAGCGTGGTGCGGCTGTTTTTGGTCCAGGTACTGAGGCCAATGCTGACGGTAATCGGCACCGTATCCCCGCCCACCCGTGGCAGGTGTTCGACACTGCTGCGCATATGTTCAGCAATCACGCGTGCACCCTGGCTGTCGGTGTGCGGCAGCACCACCGCAAATTCTTCCCCGCCATAGCGGGCCGCGAGGTCGGCCGGGCGGCGGATATTGCTCTCGATCACCCGCGCCACCGTGCGCAATGCCTCGTCGCCACCTTGATGGCCATGTCGGTCGTTGAACGCCTTGAAGTGGTCCACGTCAATCATCAGCACCGTCAACGGCTCGGCCGAACGCTGGGCGCGGTCCCATTCCAGGCGCAGGCGCTGGTCCAGGGTGCGGCGGTTGGCCAGGCCGGTGAGCGCATCGGTGGCTGCCAGTTCTGACAGCACCTGCTCGGCGCGATGGCGCTTGCGCAGCTCCATGCAGAGCATCCAGGTCAGCCATAACAGGCCAATGCACAAAACCCCGGTGGCCCCGCTGATCAACAGTGCCGCACGCTTCCAGGGCGCGAATATGTCATTGGTGGACAGGGCCACGACGACGACAAGCGGCAAATCCCCCACTGTTGAGAAGGTGTAGAGGCGGTCCTCCTCATCCACACTGGACGTACCACGAAAGTTGCCGTCGCGCTCTTGCAGGATGCGCGCGACGTTGGGGCGCTGACTGAGGTCCTTGTCGATCATGTCCCGTTCCAGCAACGGCTGTTGGGCCAGCAGGATGCCCTGCTGGTTGATCAGGTTGATGGTGCCGTCGTTGCCGATATTCAGGCTGCGGAACAGTTGCTGGAAATACGACAGGCGCATGGACGCCACGGCCACCCCCAGGAATCGCCCGTCGGGCCCGGAAACCCGACGGCTGAATGCGATGCGCCATTGGTCCTCACATACGCAACGCGCCATGAAGGGCCGGCTGATAAACAGGCCCAGGTCGGGGTTCTGTCGGTGAGCCTGAAAGTAATCACGGTCGGCGAAGTTGGCCACTTTAGGCGTCAGCAGCGAGGAATCGGCGATCACATCACCCTTCTTGTCCAACAGCAGGATGTCGCCCTTGTACGGCGCTGCTTCCGAACGGTCGAACAGCACCAGGTGGCGGATGCTGGCCGATACACCCGCCAAATCACTGCGTTCGGTGGCTGCGATCAGGCCCTTGATCGATAAGTCATACAGCTCGACGTTGCGCAGTACATCGGCGTCGATCAGTTGGGTGATGTTATTGGCGCTGCGCTGGGCCGCCTGCAAGCTGTTGGCGTGTTCGCGGTTCAACAACACCGCGACCACCAGCATGATCAGCAGCACCGTGACGCAACTGCCGATGATCAGCAGCAGTTCCGGGCGGTGGGTAGGACGGGGCAGGCGGGTGGTGCTTGGGCTCATCGGGCGTACTTCTGCTTCGAGGATGCCTTTAGCGTAGTTGCTGATACCGGCTCATGTGGTCTGGCTGTGAACCGTGCGGTTGCGCCCGGAGTGCTTGGCGTCATACAGCGCTCGATCGGCGTTCAACATCAGCTCTTCGAGTGTGCCACGGCTGCGTTTGTCCCAGGTGCTGAGGCCGATGCTGACGGTGACCGACAACGCATCCCCGTCCGCCGGTGGCAAGTGCTCCACCGCGCTGCGGATATGCTCGGCGATGGTGCTCGCGCCGTCGCTGTCGGTATCCGGCAGGATCACCGCGAACTCTTCGCCGCCGTAACGGGCCGCCAGGTCGGCGGGGCGACGAATATTGCTGCCGATGACCCGGGCGACGGTGCGCAATGCCTCGTCACCGCCTTGGTGGCCATGGCGGTCGTTGAAGGCCTTGAAGTGGTCGACGTCGATCATCAGCAACGCCAGTGGCTCGCCTGAGCGTTGCGCGCGCTCCCATTCCAGGCGCAGGCGCTGGTCGAGGGTGCGGCGGTTGGCCAAGCCGGTGAGGGCGTCGGTGGCCGCCAGTTCCGACAACACCTTCTCGGCGCGATAGCGGCGGCGCAGTTCCCGGCGCAGCATCCAGGTCAGCCACAGCAGGCCTATACACAGCACACCGGTGGCGCCACTGATCAGCACGGTGGCACGTCTCCAGGCGGCAAACACGTCATCGTTGGACAGCGCCACTACCACAATCAGCGGCAGCGCACCGACGCTGGTGAAGGTGTACAGCCGTTGCTTGCCACTGATGGAGGAGAGGCCGCTGAAACTGCCGCTGCCTTCGCGCAGCATTCTTTTGAAGTTTGGCCGCATGCTCAGGTCTTTATTGATCATGTCGCTTTCGAGCAGAGGCTGCTGGGCCAGTAGAATGCCGTCGTTGTTCAGCAGGTTGATGCTGCTGCCGCTGCCGATGGTCAGGCTATTGAACAACTGGTCGAAATACGCCAGGCGCATGGTCGCCACCGCCACACCGGCAAACTCGCCGTTGGGCCCGGGCACCCGACGGCTGAACGCAATACGCCAGACCTGATCGCACTCGCAACGAATCTTGAAGGGCCGGCTGATGAACAAGCCCGCGTTCGGGTTCTGCTGGTGGACCTGGAAATAGTCGCGATTGGCGAAATTGCGTGACGTGGGCTTCAGCGTGGAGGAGTCGGCGGTGACCGTGCCGGCCTTGTCCAGCAGCAGGACCTCACCTTTGAAAGGGGCGGCCGTGGACTGGTCGAACTGCACCATGTGCAGGATGTCGGCCGAGACCTGGGGTAAGTCGTGGCGGGTGGTCGCGACAATCAGGCCGTTCAGGGCCAGGTCGTAGAGTTCGACGTTGCGTAACACATCAGCGTTGATTAACTGGGTGATATTGGTGGTGGAGCGCTGGGCCGTCAGCAGGGCGCTGGTGTGTTCGCGAGTCAGCAGTACGGCAACGATGATCACGATCAGGATGACGGTAAGGCCGCTGCCCAGAATCAGCAGAAGCTCCGGGCGTGCAGGCGGGGTGAAGGTGCGGCGTTGACTCATGGGACTGACTTCGGCACTCGAGATACTGGCAGTTTAGTTCCATGTTGTGAAAAATAAGTCGTCGCCGCTAAAAGAATGCCTGAAGGTTAAAAAACGTTGATCGGGTAGTCGACGATCACTCGGTATTCATCCACGTCCCGGTCCACTGCCGCGTAGCCATTGCCGCCGCGATTGGTCGCCCACTGCAGGCGTACGGCCAGGTCCTTGGCCTTGCCGCCTTGCACCACGTACTTGAGGTCGATGTCCCGTTCCCAGTGCTTGGCGTTCTTGCCGTCGGCACTGTACCAGGATGAGTAGCCACGGCTGTCCGGGTCGACGGTGGTCAGGTCGGTCTTGCCGCTGATGTACGATACCGCCGAGGTCAGGCCCGGCAGGCCCAGCCCGACGAAGTCATAGGCGTACTTGAGCTTCCACGAGCGTTCGTTGGGGCCGTTGAAGTCGGAGTATTGCTGGGAGTTGTCCAGGTAAACGCTGTCGCCCTGGCTGATGTAGTCGAACGGGGTGTTGCCGTTGACCCGCTGGTAGGCGGCGGTCACGGTGTGATTGCCGACGCCGACTGTGAAATGCAGGCTGTAGGTGTTGTTGTCGATGTTGCCCAGCAGGGCTTTGCCGGTGTCCTGGGTGTGGTAGTAGTGCAGGCCCGGATTGAGGCTGACCAGTTCGTTCAACTGCCAAGTGTAGTCCAGGTCGTAGTAGTACTGGTTCCAGATGTCCTTGAGTTCGGACGCGTACAGGTTGCTGGTCAGCCCCGGCAGGCCGCTGAAGGACACGCCGGCCCAGTCCAGGTGCTGGCTGTCTTCACCGTTGGGCAAGGCGCCGTAGCTGGTGCCGATGCGCCGGTGGCCACTCTGGTTGTAGAGCTTGGTGAAGCTGGCCTGGCCGCCTTCGAACATCCAGCCGTCCAGGCTGTGGTTGGTCAGGCTCACGCCGCGGAAGGTCTGCGGCAGCATGCGGGTCATGCCGCCGGCGATTACCGGGTTGTTGAGGAACAGGTCGCCAGCTTTCAGTTCGGTGTCGAAGGCACGCATTTTCAGGGTCGCGCCGGCGGTGGAGAACGAGCCAGGCGCTTTACCGTTGCCGGAGCTCACCGGCAGGATGGTGGAACCGTCGGTGCCGCCACCGCCGTCGAGCTTGAGGCCGAGCATGGCGTTGGCGTCCAGGCCGAAGCCGACGGTGCCTGGGGTGTAGCCGGATTCGAAAATGCCGATGATGCCCTGGCCCCATTCCTTGCTGTCATCGGTGTGAATGTCGCGACGGTCGCGGTTCATGTAGTAGTTGCGGGTGTTGATCTTGAAGCTGGAACCTTCGACGAAACCGTCGGTGGCCGGGGTGTCTGCCGCGTGGGCAAGGGGAACGATCGTTGCAGCAATCGCGAGGAATAACGGGGTGAACGTCAGCGAGGTTTTCACCGGTGGAGCTCCTTTGGGTCAATCGAAACCGGCCAGTGTTGTTGGGGTTCCTGGCCTTTTTTCAGCGCAAAAAAAAGCCGCTGAACTCAGCGGCTTTAAGACAGATTCCCAGTGTAGAGCCCTGGAAATAAGTCGAGGGAAATCGGGGGAGAGCGGGTCGGTCTTAACCGCTGCGCTCATCGATGCGACAAATTAGCGCAGGTGAGCGGTGCGATACAGAGTGTAACAAGATAATGACTGTTGCCCAAATCGCAACAGTCTACCTTTGCGGGTGTGGGGCGTCCTGACAACCCCTACCCAAGAATGTTAGCGTGCTTGCCATTCCCACGTAGTCGATGAGCCCGCCTTCCATGAAAAAGACTGTCCTCGCCTTCAGCCGCGTCACCCCGGAAATGATCGAACGCCTGCAACAGGATTTCGACGTTATTGCGCCTAACCCAAAGCTGGGTGACATCAATGCCCAGTTCAACGAGGCTTTGCCGCACGCCCACGGGCTGATCGGCGTAGGCCGCAAATTGGGCCGTGCCCAACTGGAAGGCGCGAGCAAACTGGAAGTGGTTTCCAGCGTGTCGGTGGGCTACGACAACTACGACCTGGCGTACTTCAATGAGCGCGGGATCATGCTCACCAACACTCCGGACGTGCTCACTGAAAGCACCGCCGACCTGGCGTTTGCCCTGCTGATGAGCAGCGCCCGCCGGGTCGCCGAACTGGACGCCTGGACCAAGGCCGGCCAGTGGAAAGCCAGCGTCGGCGCGCCGTTGTTTGGCTGTGATGTACACGGCAAGACCCTGGGCATCGTCGGCATGGGCAACATCGGCGCGGCCATCGCCCGTCGGGGTCGCCTGGGCTTCAACATGCCGATTCTGTACAGCGGTAACAGCCGCAAGACCGAACTGGAACAGGAACTCGGCGCGCAATTTCGCAGCCTCGACCAGTTGCTGGCCGAAGCCGATTTCGTCTGCCTGGTGGTGCCGTTGAGCGAGAAAACCCGCCACCTGATCAGCCATCGCGAGCTGGGGTTGATGAAGTCCAGTGCGATCCTGGTGAACATCTCCCGTGGCCCGGTGGTGGATGAGCCGGCGCTGATCGAGGCCCTGCAAAACCAGACCATCCGTGGGGCCGGCCTGGATGTGTATGAGCAGGAGCCGTTGTCGGAGTCGCCACTGTTCCAGCTGAGCAATGCCGTGACCCTGCCGCACATCGGCTCGGCCACCAACGAGACCCGCGAAGCCATGGCCAACCGTGCCCTGGAAAACCTGCGCAGTGCGTTGTTGGGCAAGCGTCCGCAGGATTTGGTGAACCCGCAGGTGTGGAAGGGCTGATCACGGCTTGTTGTGTGTAGGAGCGAGCTTGCTCGCGAAGAACCTGAAGGCCATGTGTTTATTCAGGCTGCCCGCGTTATCGTTGACGTTCTTCGCGGGCAAGCCCGCTCCTACAGTTTTCAGCGTGCGAGTCGATAACGGTCTATAGATCGTCATCCCTGATCCACAGAAGGTTTTTATGTCCACCACCAAAGCCCGCGCAGACTCACTCTCGCTTCTGCTCTTTACCTTGCGCAGTGGCAAGCTGATGGCGATCAACCTGTTGAAAGTCAGTGAAATCATTCCCTGCCCGCCGCTGACCAAGCTGCCGGAGTCGCACCCCCACGTCAAAGGCATCGCCACCTTGCGCGGCGCCGCCTTGTCGGTGATCGACCTGAGTCGGGCGCTGGGGGAAATGCCCCTGCAAGACCCGGACGGCGGCTGCCTGATCGTCACCGATGTGAGCCGTTCCAAGCAGGGCCTGCATGTGCAGGCGGTAAGCAAGATCGTGCACTGCCTGACCACCGACATTCGCCCGCCGCCGTTTGGCTCGGGTGGCACGCGTTCGTTTATCACCGGTGTGACCCAGGTCGAAGGCGCCCTGGTTCAAGTGCTGGACATCGAAAAAGTCATCCACGGCATCGCCCCGGCGCAGATCGAAGCGGCGCCCACCGACCTGACCATGGAAGAAGCCGAAGTGCTGGGCAACGCCCGAATCCTGGTGGTGGACGACAGCCAGGTGGCCCTGCAGCAATCGGTGCACACCCTGCGCAACCTCGGCCTGACCTGCCACACCGCCCGCAGTGCCAAGGAAGCGATTGACCGTTTGCTGGAGCTGCAAGGCACCGTCGAGCAAATCAACGTGGTGGTGTCGGACATCGAAATGTCCGAAATGGACGGCTACGCCTTCACCCGTACCCTGCGGGAAACCCCGGACTTCCAGGACCTCTACGTGCTGCTGCACACCTCCCTGGACAGTGCGATGAACAGCGAAAAAGCCCGACTGGCCGGCGCCAACGCGGTGCTGACCAAGTTCTCCTCCCCCGAATTGACCAAGTGCCTGGTGGTAGCTGCCCAGACCGTTGCACAGCAGGGCCTCTGACGCGTGGGTGAATACTTCCAGCTGCTGCGCCGGGATCTCACGGGCAGCCTGCCCGCGCCGCAATGGCCGGCGGATATCCAGCTGGATCATTACCACGAAGCCATGGCTCCGGCGATCCACGCGGTATTGAGCCTGGCCCAGGAACAAGGCGGCGGACGTGTTGGCCCCCTTGAGCATTGGCGCCAGCAGTTCGTTACCGATGCCGAGTTCGATCCAAAGCTGTGCCTGGTGGCGAGTAACGCCAGCGGTATCCTGGGTGTGTCCCAATGCTGGACCAGCGCCTACATCAAGAACCTGGCCATTCATCCGTGTGCCCAGGGCATGGGGTTGGGTCGTGCGTTATTGCTGCACACCTTCCAGGTGTTCAAGCAACGCGGCGAGGCGTTTGTCGACCTCAAGGTGCTGGAGTCCAACCTGCGGGCCCGCCGCCTGTATGAAAATGCCGGCATGGTGTTTGTACTTCGGGACCTGGTGCCCGAGGAATAGAAGCGCTGGCGCATAACTTGCTTTGCACAGAGGCAGAACGGTGAACAGAGGCAAAAACCCGCCGCCGTTCATGAGTGCCTTCTGACCTTGCCTGGTGACAGATTTTCCATGAATACCCACTTTTCCTGCGTTGGTTGCGGCAAATGCTGCACTGACCACCATGTGCCGCTGACCCTCGAAGAAGCCCGCCGTTGGGCGGCTGACGGCGGCAATGTCATCGTGCTGGTGGAGGGGTTCCTGGGCACCGGGCTTGGGCTGCCCGAGTTGCAGCGCGAACACGCACAACGCCGTTCCGCCATCGTGCCCAGCGGCAATACCGAGGCGTATGTGGCAATCACCTTTGCCGCCTATAACGCCGGGCGCTGCCGGAATCTTGACGAAGACGACCGCTGCCGCATTTACGAGCGGCGGCCGTTGGTGTGCCGTATCTACCCGATGGAGATCAACCCGCACATCCCGTTGAACCCGGGCGCCAAGGACTGCCCGCCGGAATCCTGGGAGCAGGGACCGGCGCTGATCGTGGGGGGCGAGTTGATGGACAAGGAGCTGGCCGAGTTGATACGCCGCTCACGCCAGGCTGACCGCGACGACATCCAGGCCAAGGAAGCCGTGTGTGGGTTGCTGGGCATCCATACCACAGCGCTCAAAGGCGATGGGTTTACCGCGTACCTGCCGGATATGGGCCTGTTTGCCCAGGCGATCGAGTTGGCGACGCAAGAGGCCGTGCAGGCCAATGAGTGGGTGTTTCATGTGTCCGGGATGGACATTGCCGAGCAGTTGCTGGACGCCGGCGCCCGGATTGCCACCGAGGTGCCGGCCAACTATGCGTTCATTTCGTTACGGGCGGCTTGAGTGAATGTAAACCTGTGGCGAGGGGGCAAGCCCCCTCGCCACAAAAACAGCTCATGCCGCTACTGCCGCCGCTTACTCCAGAACTCCTCCGCCAGCCGCCGCAGGTCATCCGCCAGCCCCGCCACATCCCCTGAGCTGAGCTGGCTCTGCTGACCCGCGTTGACCGTCACTTCCCCGGCATTGCGAATGCCGATGATGTTGCGGTTGATGTCCTCGCTGACCGCGCTTTGCTCTTCCACCGCCGCCGCAATCTGCTGGCTCATGGCGGTAATCTGGGTCACCCGCTGGCTGATCCCGTCCAACGCGGCGGCAGCGCGTTGGGCCTGGCCGACGCTGGCCTCGACATGCTGGCTGCTTTGCGCCATGGCCTGCACCGCATCCCGGGCGCCGCCTTGCAGGGTGCTGATCATGCGCTGGATTTCATTGGTCGACTGCTGCGTACGCTGGGCCAGCCCGCGCACTTCATCGGCTACCACGGCAAACCCGCGTCCCTGTTCTCCGGCCCGTGCGGCTTCAATGGCAGCATTGAGCGCCAGGAGGTTGGTCTGCTCGGCAATCGCCCGGATCACTTCCAGCACCCCGGAAATATCGCCGCTGTGGCTTTCCAGTTGATGGATCACGTCGGTGGCGCGCTCCAGCTCCTGGGACAAGCGCAGCACCGCGTCGCGGCTTTCGTCCACACGTTGGTGGCCTTCCCGGGTCTCGCTGCCGGCCTGGTCAGCGGCCTTGGAGGCCTGCAGCGCGTGCTCGGCGACTTGCGCCACGCTGGCGGCCATTTGATTGATCGCAGCGGCGACCTGGTCCGTCTGGGACTGTTGGCCGAGGCTGCTGGTGTGGCTGCTGTCCAGTTGTTGCACCAGCGCGGCGGCGTGCCCGGACAGGCGTTGTGAGGCATCGCCAATCCGACCGACCACCGCGCCCACCTGGGCTTCCAGCATCTGCATGGCGAACTCGATGCGCCCGAACTCATCCCTGCGTCCGGTGTAGATCGCCTGGCTCAGTGGGTTGTCAGCAATCAGCCGCGCCCGCTGGTTCAACTGTGCGAGGGGCCGCAACAAGCCATGCACGCCCATCACCCCCATGGCACACACCGCCGTGACCGCCAGCAGTTGCCAGGTCAGCGGATAAGTGGCCAGTCCAAGGCCCAAGGCCCAGGTTGCGGCGCAGGCCCCCAGGACCCATGCCGACAGCTTGAAGGGCATGCCCACCACCGGCCGTAATCGCCGAGTGCCGGCACGCAGGCGCGCATAGGCTCGTTCGGCCAGTTGCACCCGCCGCGCATCGGGCTTGGTGCGCACCGACTGATACTCCACCGTCACGCCGTCCCGGGTGACCGGCGTGGCGTAGGCACTGACCCAGTAGTGATCGCCATTCTTGCAACGATTTTTCACCATGCCCATCCACGAGCGGCCGCTTTTCAACGCCTGCCACATGTGCGTAAACGCAGCGGGCGGCATGTCCGGGTGACGCAGCAGGTTGTGCGGGGTACCCAGCAACTCCTCGCGGGTATAGCCGCTGATATCAATGAAGTCCTGGTTGGCGTAGGTAATTGCGCTGGTCAGGTCGGTGGTCGAGAGGATGTTGGCGTCGGGGGCAAAATCCACATTTCGACCGGTGACCGGCAGATTGATCTTCATGGAAACGCGCGCTCGTGATTGTTGGAGGAGTCGGCAGGGCGTCGACTCTAAGCGCACGGGTTGGGCAAATACTGATCCAGCTCATGTTCGGTGCAATTAATTGGCCATTACGGCCTGGCGGGCGGTGCGTCAAGGCGGTAGGGCTGGACGATGCGCTGGTATTCGCCACTCTGCATCAGTTGCTCGAGGGCGCAGTTAAGGTCATTGCGCAACGCGGTGTCGGGTTTGCGCAGGGCAATTGCCACGCCGTTACCCAGCAGATCGGTGGAGACGGCGGGGCCGAGGAAGTCGAAAATCTGGCCGTCGGCGGTGTCGAGCAGCGCCTCACGGATTTCCACGGTGCCTTGCAGAGTCGCATCGATGTCGCCGGCCAACAGGCTGTGGATCAATTCGTCATTGCGCCAGAAACCCTTGATGATCACACCCTTCGGCGCCCACTTCGCCAGGGCAAACGCCTCGCGGTTGCTGCCCACCAGTACGCCCACGCGCTTGCCCTTCAGCGAGCGAGGGGTCGGCATCAAGCCTGATGTCTTGCGGGCCACCAGGCGCGTGGTCATCGGATAGAGGTCATCGGTGAAACTCACTCGCCGGTGCCGTTTCGACGTGGGGGCGATGCCCATGATCGCGTCGAATTGCCTGGCTTCAAGGGCGGTGAAATTTTCCACCAGGATCTGGTCGACCCAGGTACATCGCATGTTGAGCTGTACGCACAAGGCGTTGCCCAACTCGATGTTCAGCCCGACCAGTTCGCCGTGTTGATTGCGGCTTTGGAAGGGCGGAAATTGCGCGGCCACGGCAAAACGAATTTCGCTGCGTGGTTGATCACCGGCCGCCGCGATGGAGACAACACCGTCTATCAGCGACAAGCCCAGCACAACACAGGTGCGTATAAGAACCACAGGGACGTCCTATTCCGGAAAACCAGCTGCACCACGTCCAGCCCAGAACAAAGAGTCGGGGCTGGCGGGTGCGTGCAAGCTTTCAAGAATTGGCCGCAGGCCTACAAGGCGAAACGTCAGTAACTGTTGTAGGCATAAATCTCCATTGCGAAGGATTTATTACCGGTCAGCGCTTGCCCATGGAGCGACGGGTGCCGGGCGGTGCCATGCCCGGGCTCTTGGTGTGGCCGTTCTTCGCGCCGTTTTTGTACCACGGCTGGCTGGCGTTTTTTGCCCCGGCCAGTTCGCCCGGCTTGAACGGAAACTTGAATGCCGGGATCTCGGCCTTGGTTTCGCCTTCGACGCTGTCAGGATTGGCCTGTTGGTCGATGTCGACCGCTTCAACAGCGGGTTGTGTCGGGGAATTCATGGACGCTCCGGGGAGTACTGAAAATGACGTGGGCCCGACTTGCAGGCCACACCGCCGCGCAGTATACCTGCGCGCCTCGGATCTTTAACCACTGCTCGTACGAATGGTCGGACTTTACTGACGGCGCTGTCAGTTAGCAGTCACTTTGCTGACCGGGTTGGCGGGCTATAAAGAACCTACATTCTTCCGATCCTTTGCCCTGGCGCCTCACCCCATGCACATTCAACGAAAACCGGCCTTGATCGTGGGCGTCCTTGTGGTACTGGCCGTGGTTGCCTGGGTGGTGACCCGCCCGGCCAAGACCAAACTGACTGCGTCGGCAGCGATTCCAGTGCGTGTGATCAGCGTCAAACAGCAGGACATCCCGGGTTTTGTCAGCGGCATTGGTTCGGTGCTGTCGTTGCACAGTGTGGTGATTCGCCCGCAGATCGACGGCATCCTCACCAAATTACTGGTCAAGGAAGGTCAACTGGTGAAGGCCGGTGACCTGCTGGCCACCATTGATGACCGCTCGATCCGCGCCAGCCTGGACCAGGCCAAGGCGCAACTCGGGGAAAGCCAGGCGCAACTGCAAGTCGCGCTGGTCAACCTCAAGCGCTACAAGGAACTGAGCATCGACGACGGCGTGTCCAAGCAGACCTATGACCAGCAACAAGCCCTGGTCAACCAGCTCAAGGCCACGGCCCAAGGCAACCAGGCCGCGATTGATTCGGCTCAGGTGCAGCTTTCCTACACCCAGATTCGCTCTCCGGTCACCGGTCGCGTCGGGATTCGCACGGTGGATGAAGGCAACTTCCTGCGCATGAGCGATACCCAGGGCTTGTTCTCCGTGACCCAGATCGACCCGATTGCCGTCGAGTTCTCCCTGCCGCAACAAATGCTGCCGACCCTGCAACGCCTGATCGCCGCGCAACTGCCCGCCGACGTCAACGCCTACATGGGCGCCGACACCGACGGCCAGACCGGCGACCTGCTGGGCGAAGGTCGCCTGAGCCTGATCGACAACCAGATCAGCGGCACCACCGGCACCATCCGCGCCAAGGCCGAGTTCAGCAACGGCGCGCAAAAACTCTGGCCGGGGCAACTGGTGACAATCCGCATCCAGACCGCTCTGCACAAGAACGCGCTGGTGGTGCCACCCACCGTCGTGCAACGCGGGCTGGATTCGCACTTCGTGTACCGGCTCAAGGGTGACAAGGTAGAGGTGGTGCCGGTGCAGGTGCTGTACCAGAACAGCGACATGAACATCCTCCAGGGTGTGCAGGCCGGCGACGTGCTGGTCAGCGATGGCCAGTCACGGCTCAAGGCCGGCGCTCAGGTCGACGTGCTCAAGGAGCCGCCGCAGGTGATCCAGACCGTTGATGCCAAGGTGCAGCCATGAGTGGCAGTCGTTCGCCGTCGGCCTGGTGCGTCGACCATCCGGTCGCCACCTTGCTGCTGACCTTTGCCCTGGTGCTGCTCGGAATGATTGCCTTCCCTCGGCTGGCCATCGCCCCACTGCCGGAAGCGGAATTTCCGACGATCCAGGTCAGCGCCACGCTGCCGGGTGCCAGCCCTGACACCATGGCGTCTTCCGTGGCCACGCCGCTGGAGGTGCAATTCAGCGCTATCCCCGGCATGACCCAGATGACCTCCAGCAGTGCCTTGGGCTCCAGCCTCCTGACCCTGCAATTCACCCTCACCAAGAGCATCGATACCGCCGCGCAAGAAGTGCAGGCGGCAATCAACACCGCGTCCGGCAAACTGCCCAGCGACATGCCGAGCCTGCCGACCTGGAAGAAGGTCAACCCGGCGGACAGCCCGGTGCTGATCCTCAGCGTCAGCTCCGACAGCATGCCCAGCACCGAGCTGAGCGACTACGTGGAAACCCTGCTGGCCCGTCAGATCAGCCAGATCGACGGCGTCGGCCAAATCAACATCACTGGCCAGCAACGCCCGGCCATCCGAGTGCAGGCGTCGGCCGATAAACTCGCGGCCATCGGCCTGACCCTGGCGGACGTGCGCCTGGCGATCCAGCAATCGAGCCTGAACCTGGCCAAGGGCGCGATCTACGGCGAGAACAGCGTGTCGACCTTGTCGACCAACGACCAGTTGTTCCATCCCGAGGATTACGCCCAACTGATCGTCTCCTACAAGGACGGGGCGCCCGTACAACTGCGGGATATCGCCAAAGTCGTCAACGGTTCGGAAAACGCCTACGTGCAGGCCTGGTCGGGCGACACGCCAGGGGTCAACCTGGTGATCTCCCGCCAGCCCGGCGCGAATATCGTCGAGACCGTGGACCGCATTCAAGCCGAGCTGCCACGCCTGCAAGCCATGTTGCCGGCCTCGGTGCAGGTCAGCGTATTGACCGACCGTACCAAGACCATCCGCGCGTCCCTGCATGAAGTGGAAGTGACCCTGCTGATCGCGATCCTGCTGGTGGTGGCGGTGATGGCGCTGTTCCTGCGCCAGTTGTCGGCCACGTTGATTGTGTCCAGCGTGCTCGGTGTGTCGCTGGTCGCCAGTTTTGCGCTGATGTACCTGATGGGCTTTAGCCTGAACAACCTGACCCTGGTGGCGATCGTGATCTCCGTGGGGTTTGTGGTGGACGATGCCATCGTGGTGGTGGAAAACATTCACCGCCATCTGGAGGCGGGCCTCGACAAGCGCGAAGCGGCGATCAAGGGCGCGGGGGAAATCGGCTTTACCGTGGTGTCCATCAGCTTCTCGCTGGTGGCGGCGTTTATTCCGCTGCTGTTCATGGGCGGTGTGGTCGGGCGGTTGTTCAAGGAGTTTGCGCTGACGGCCACCTCGACCATCCTGATTTCGGTGGTGGTCTCACTGACACTGGCGCCCACCCTGGCCGCGTTGTTCATGCGTGCCCCGACCCATCACGCCCACGACAAACCCGGCTTCAGCGAGCGCCTGCTTGCCGGCTATGCGCGCAATCTGCGCCGCGCCCTGGCCCACCAGCGCACCATGGCCGCAATCTTCATGGTGACCTTGGCCCTGGCCGTGGTCGGCTACGTGTTCATCCCCAAGGGGTTCTTCCCGGTACAAGACACCGGCTTTGTCCTCGGCACCAGCGAAGCGGCGGCTGACGTGTCCTTCCCGGACATGGTCGCCAAGCACAAGGCGATCGCCGAGATCGTCAAGGATGACCCGGCGGTGGAAGCATTCTCCCATTCGGTGGGCGTGACCGGCAGCAACCAGACCATCGCCAACGGCCGGTTCTGGATCGCCTTGAAAGATCGCGGAGATCGCGACGTGTCGGCCAGCCAGTTTATCGACCGGATCCGCCCGAAACTGGCGAAAGTGCCAGGCATCGTGCTGTACCTGCGGGCCGGCCAGGACATCAACTTGAGCTCCGGCCCCAGCCGCGCCCAGTACCAGTACGTGCTCAAGAGCAATGACGGCCCGACCCTGAATACCTGGACCCAGCGCCTCACCGAAAAACTGCGAGCCAACCCGGCGTTTCGCGACCTGTCCAACGACTTGCAGCTGGGTGGCAGCATCACCCACATCAGCATCGACCGTCAGGCCGCCGCGCGGTTTGGCCTCACCGCCACCGATGTGGACCAGGCGCTGTACGACGCCTTCGGCCAGCGCCAGATCAACGAGTTCCAGACCGAGATCAACCAGTACCAGGTGGTGCTGGAGCTGGACACCCAGCAACGCGGCAAGGCCGAAAGCCTGAACTACTTCTACCTGCGCTCGCCGCTGACCAACGAGATGGTGCCGCTGTCGGCGGTGGCCAAGGTCGACCCGCCTACCGTAGGGCCATTGTCCATCAGCCATGACGGCATGTTCCCGGCGGCCAACCTGTCGTTCAACCTGGCGCCGGGCGTCGCGTTGGGGGATGCGGTGATCATGCTCAACCAGGCGAAGAACGAAATCGGCATGCCGACCACCATCATCGGCAACTTCCAGGGCGCGGCCCAGGCGTTCCAGAGTTCGTTGGCCAGCCAGCCCTGGCTGATCCTCGCGGCACTGGTGGCGGTCTACATTATCCTGGGTGTGCTGTACGAGAGCTTCGTGCACCCGCTGACGATCATCTCCACCTTGCCGTCGGCGGGGTTGGGCGCGTTGATCATGCTGTCCCTGATGGGCCAGGACTTCTCGATCATGGCCCTGATCGGCCTGGTGCTGCTGATCGGGATTGTGAAGAAGAACGGTATCCTGATGATCGACTTCGCCCTGGACGCCCAGCGCGTGCGCGGCTTGCCGCCTGAAGAGGCGATTTATGAAGCCTGTGTCACGCGGTTCCGGCCCATCATCATGACCACCCTCGCGGCGCTGCTGGGTGCGGTGCCGCTGATGCTGGGCTCCGGCCCTGGTGCAGAAATGCGCCAGCCGCTGGGTATCGCGGTGGTGGGCGGGTTGCTGGTGAGCCAGGCGCTGACGCTGTTCACCACGCCGGTCATATACTTGTACCTTGAGAAGTTTTTCCACAGACCCAAACCAGCTCCCCAGCTGGCAATCACACACTGAGGCTGAGGCCCCGTCCTGGAACAAAAGGCTCATGCGTGTACTGATTATTGAAGACGAAGAAAAAACCGCCGACTACCTGCACCGCGGCCTGACGGAGCAAGGCTATACCGTCGATGTCGCCCGTGAAGGCGTCGAGGGTTTGCACCTGGCCCTGGAGAACGATTACGCGGTGATCGTGCTCGACGTGATGCTGCCCGGCCTGGATGGCTTTGGCGTATTGCGCGCGCTGCGGGCACGCAAGCAGACGCCGGTGATCATGCTCACCGCCCGCGAGCGCGTGGAAGACCGTATTCGCGGTCTGCGGGAAGGGGCGGACGATTACCTCGGCAAGCCCTTCTCGTTCCTCGAACTGGTGGCGCGCCTGCAAGCCCTGACCCGTCGCAGCGGCGGGCATGAGCCGGTGCAGGTGACCATCGCCGACCTGTGGATCGACCTGATCAGCCGCAAGGCCAGCCGCAACGGCGTTCGCCTGGACCTGACCGCCAAGGAGTTTTCACTGCTCAGCGTGTTGGCCCGGCGCCAGGGTGAAATCCTGTCCAAGACCTCGATTGCGGAAATGGTCTGGGACATCAATTTCGACAGCGACGCCAACGTGGTGGAAGTGGCGATCAAACGTCTGCGGGCCAAGCTCGACGGGCCGTTCGAACAGAAGCTGCTGCACACCATCCGTGGCATGGGTTACGTGCTGGAGAACCGCAGTGTCGGCTAACTCCATCGCCCTGCGCCTGAGTGGCATGTTCACGTTGGTGGCGCTGCTGATCTTCCTGTTGATCGGCGGCGCGCTGTATCAGCAGGTGGACAAAGGCCTGGGCCTGTTGCCCGGTGCCGAGCTGGATGCGCGTTACAGCGTGCTGGAGTCTTCGGTGAACCGCTTCGGTACGCCGGACCACTGGGCGAAGATCACCGCCAAGCTCAAGCTGTTGGGTGAGGAAGACAAGCGCATCCGCTTCTGGGTGGTGAGCAGCGATCCGACCTACGAATACGGCAACCCGGACGCGCAGATTCGCGCCTTCGCCGAAGGCCCGACCGGCAAGCGCGATTTGCACCTGCCGGGCCATCATCATCCGTTCAAAGTGCTGGTCAGCCAGTTCCCGGCCAAGGACCAGCGTCCGCCGTTGCGCTTCATGATCGCCGTCGACACCGAGAACTTCCGCGCCACCCAGCATCAACTGCTGGTGGCGCTGATCAGCCTGGCGTTTGTCGGCGTGGTGTTGGCGTCGCTGCTGGGCTTCTGGGTCGCACGTATCGGCCTCAAGCCGCTGATCAAACTGTCGGATGAGGCGCAGAAACTCGCGCCCCCGAAACTCTCCGGGCGCCTGCAATTGTCGCCGTTGCCGCCGGAGCTGAAGCAGTTCGTCAATTCCTTCAACTCGACCCTCGACCGGGTGGAGCAGGCCTATTCGCGCCTGGAGTCGTTCAACGCGGATGTGGCCCATGAACTGCGCTCACCGTTGACCAACCTGATTGGCCAGACCCAGGTGGCGCTGACCCGTGGGCGTTCGGCCGAGCATTACTTCGAGGTGCTGCAATCGAACCTCGAAGAGCTGGAACGGCTGCGCTCGATCATCAATGACATGCTGTTCCTGGCCAGTGCCGACCAGGGCAGCAAGGCCACCAAGTTGATCAGCAGTTCATTGGCGGACGAAGTGGCGACCACCCTGGACTATCTGGACTTTATCCTCGAAGACGCCCAGGTGCAGGTACGCGTGAGCGGTGATGCCCAGGTGCAGATCGAGAGGGCGCATTTGCGCCGGGCGTTGATCAACCTGTTGAGCAATGCAGTGCAGCACACGCTGCCTGGGCAGGTGATCGAGGTGAAGATCGACGTGTTGCAGGACCACGTGGCGATCGGGGTGACCAACCCGGGCGATGAGATTGCCAGTGAGCATCTGCCCCGGTTGTTCGAGCGGTTCTATCGGGTGGATGCGTCCCGCAGCAATAGCGGGGCGAATCACGGCTTGGGGCTGGCGATCGTCAAGGCGATCGCGCTGATGCACGGCGGAGATGTGTTTGTGCGCAGCGAGGGCGGCGGCAACACCTTTGGCATTACGCTGCCGGTGTAGCGGCTGCCTCCCTCAGTTACTCAGCCGTACCCCGCCCAAACTGCCACTGAGCTCATAGGCCGCCAGTTCCGCCTGATGCGCGGCCATGATTTCCGGCAGGGAGCTGCGCAGGTATTCCACCCACGTCTTGATCTTCGCATCCAGGTATTGGCGCGACGGGTAGATGGCGTACAGGTTGAGTTCCTGGGAGCGGTAGTTGGGCATCACCCGCACCAGGGTGCCGTTGCGCAGGCCTTCAATCGCCGCATACACGGGCAACAGGCCAACGCCCATGCCGCTGGTGATGGCGGTTTTCATCGCATCCGCGGAGTTCACCAGGAACGGTGAGCTGTTGATCGCCACGCTTTCCTGGCCTTCAGGGCCATTGAACGACCATTTATCCAGCTGAATCACCGGGCTGACCAGGCGCAAGCAGGCGTGGTTGAGCAAGTCGCTGGGCCGTTGTGCACAGCCGTTGGCCTTGACGTAGGCCGGCGATGCACAGGCGATGCTGTAAGTTATCCCCAGGCGCTGCGAGACAAACCCCGAATCCGGCAGTTCGCTGGCGAGCACGATGGACACGTCGTAGCCCTCGTCCAGCAGGTCCGGCACGCGGTTGGCCATGGTCAGGTCGAAGGTCACGTCCGGGTGGGTGCGGCGGTAGCGGGCAATCGCATCGATCACGAAGTGCTGGCCGATGCCGGTCATGGTGTGCACTTTCAGCTGCCCGGCGGGGCGGGCGTGGGCGTCGCTGGCTTCGGCCTCGGCTTCCTCGACGTACGCCAGGATCTGCTCGCAACGCAGCAAATAGCGCTTGCCGGCCTCGGTCAAGGCGATGCGGCGGGTGGTGCGGTTGAGCAAACGGGTTTGCAGATGGGCCTCAAGGTTGGAGACCGCGCGCGAGACGTTGGCCGTGGTGGTGTCCAGTTGCACAGCGGCGGCGGTGAAGCTGCCGGCTTCGGCCACACAACTGAAGGCGCGCATGTTTTGCAAGGTGTCCATTAAGGTGCTCTCTGGGAGATGGCAAATTGTGACACGAAGTTTCTTTTTTTTGCAGAGCGAATAATGAACCTACCAAAAGATTATCGCCTGAACGGTAACAAAGATTCACAAGAATCCCACCTTATCGCCATCCGGCCCGCCCCTTAGAATTGCGCCACCTTCCCCGCAACACCCTCTCAGGAATTCGCAGCAGTGCCGCGTCGCATCAGCAGAGAGCTGAAGACTCTCAGTGTTTGGGCCTTATCGTTAGCAATCAGCGGCTGCATCGGAACCGGAGGAGTTGCCCCTCAAGGCCAGTCACTCGTCGCCAATACATTGGCCACCGACGAAGCGATCAAAAGCGCCGCCCAGGACGCCCACTGGCCCACCGCGCAATGGTGGCAAGCCTACGGCGACCCGCAACTCAACCACTGGATCGACCTCGCCGTGCAAGGCAGCCCGAGCATGGCCATGGCCGCTGCACGTGTGCGTGAAGCCCGGGCCATGGCCGGGATCGCCGAGTCGGCCGAGTCGTTGCAGGTCAATGGCGACGCCACGCTCAAGCGTCATAACTGGCCCAGCGACCAATTCTACGGCCCGGGCGCGCTGGACAACGCCACCACCTGGGACAACAACGCGTCCCTGGGCTTGAGCTATGCCCTCGATCTCTGGGGCCGCGAAAGCAATGCCACCGAGCGTGCCGTGGACATGGCCCACATGAGTGCCGCCGAAGCGCGTCAGGCCCAGCTCGAATTACAGAACAACGTGGTGCGTGCCTATATCCAGCTGTCGTTGCACTTTGCCCAGCGCGATATCGTGGCCGCCACCCTGGCCCAGCAACAACAGATCCTCGACCTGGCGCAAAAGCGTCTGAATGGCGGGATCGGCACCCACTTCGAAGTCAGCCAGGCCGAGACGCCGCTGCCGGAAACCCATCGGCAACTGGATGCTCTGGATGAAGAAATTGCCCTGAGCCGCAATCAGCTGGCTGCGTTGGCGGGCAAGGGGCCGGGGGAGGGCGCGCAGTTGCAGCGGCCCACCCTGTCTCTCGCAGCACCGCTGAAATTGCCGTCGACCTTGCCCGCCGAACTGCTCGGCCAGCGCCCGGACGTGGTTGCCAGCCGCTGGCAAGTGGCGGCCCAGGCCCGTGGCATTGACGTGGCCCACGCCGGTTTCTACCCCAACGTCGACCTGGTGGGCAGCCTCGGCTACGTCGCCACCGGCGGCGGGATGCTCAGTTTCCTCACGGGTAAAAAGCTCAACTACACCGCCGGCCCGGCCATCAGCCTGCCGATCTTCGACGGCGGCCGCCTGCGCTCGCAGTTGGGGGAGGCCAGCGCCGGCTACGACATTGCTGTGGCGCACTACAACCAGACGCTGGTGAATGCGCTCAAGAGCATCAGCGACCAGTTGATCCGCCGCGAGTCCATGGACAAGCAGCAGGCCTTCGCCGCCGAATCCGTGGCTTCGGCGCAGAAGACCTATGACATCGCGATGATCGCCTACCAGCGCGGCCTCACCGACTACCTCAACGTGCTGAATGCCCAAAGCCTGTTGTTCCGCCAGCAGCAGGTGCAGCAACAGGTGCAGGCCGCACGCCTGAGTGCCCACGCCGAACTGGTGACCGCATTGGGCGGTGGCCTCGGCGCCGGCAGCGACGTGCCTCAGGACAGCCAGACCTTACCGAGCAAGACCCCGGCGGCCCTCGCCGTGTTTGATCACTGAGTAGGATGCAATGACTCCCTTGCCTGCACCGCTGCGCTGGTTGCACTCCCTTGAGTGGCGCCGTGGCTTCTTCGATTGGGCACGCAGTGACGGCGTGACCTGGGTCTATATCTTCAAGGTGCTGATCGCGGCGTTCCTGACGCTGTGGTTGGCCATGCGCCTGGAATTGCCGCAACCGCGCACCGCAATGATCACGGTATTTATCGTGATGCAGCCGCAAAGTGGCCAGGTGTTCGCCAAGAGTTTTTACCGCTTCCTGGGCACCCTGGCGGGCTCGGCGGTGATGGTGTTTCTGATCGCCTTGTTCGCCCAGAACACGGAACTGTTCCTCGGCTCGCTGGCGATCTGGGTCGGCATCTGTACTGCTGGCGCTACCCGCAATCGCAACTTTCGCGCCTACGGTTTTGTGCTGGCCGGCTACACCGCCGCGATGGTTGGTCTGCCGGCCCTGGCCCACCCTGACGGCGCGTTCATGGCGGCGGTGTGGCGGGTTTTGGAGATCTCGTTGGGGATTGTCTGCTCCACGTTGGTCAGCGCCGCGATCCTGCCGCAAACCGCCAGCGCTGCGATGCGCAACGCCTTGTACCAGCGCTTCGGGGTGTTTGCGCTGTTCGTCACCGACGGCCTGCGCGGTCGCAGTGAGCGTGAAGGGTTTGAACGCAGCAACGTGCGCTTTATCGCCGAAGCCGTGGGCCTGGAAGGGCTGCGCAGCATCACCGTGTTCGAAGACCCGCACATGCGTCGGCGCAATGGTCGGCTAACGCGGTTGAACAGCGAGTTCATGAGCATCACCACGCGCTTCAACGCCTTGCACCAGTTGCTGGAACGCCTGCGCAGCCAAGAGGCCGATCACGTGGTGGCCGCCATCAAACCCGGCCTGCACGACCTCGCGGAATTGCTCGACGGTTTTTCCGGTCGTGCCCTCACCAGCCCCGATGCGGCGCGCCTGGCCAATCAGTTGAATACCTATAAGGAAGGCCTGCCCGCCAAAGTGCGCAGCCTGCGCACGAGCTTCCAGGAAAGCGCGCCCAGCGACGCCGAGCAGCTGGATTTTCACACCGCCTACGAGCTGCTGTACCGCTTCGTCGACGACCTGCACAACTACGCTCAGACCCACGCGTCCCTGGCCGACCACAGCCACGAACGCGAACACTGGGACGAGCCCTACACCCCGAAAACCAACTGGCTGGCCTGCGCGGCCTCCGGGATTCGCGCCTCGTTTATCCTGATCGTCCTCGGCAGCTACTGGGTGGCCACGGCCTGGCCCAGCGGCGCCACCATGACCCTGATCGCCGCCGCGACGGTGGGTTTGTCGGCCGCCACGCCCAACCCCAAGCGCATGGCGTTTCAAATGGCTTGCGGCACCTTGATCGGGGCGCTGGTGGGCTTTGTCGAAATGTTCTTCGTGTTTCCCTGGATCGACGGTTTCCCGTTGCTGTGCGTGATGCTCGCCCCGGTGATCATCTTCGGTTCGTTCCTGGCTTCGCGCCCGCAGTACGCCGGCGTTGGCGTCGGGTTGCTGATCTTCTTCAGCACCGGCTCGGTGCCGGACAACCTCACGGTCTATAACCCCTACACCTTCATCAACGACTACATCGCGATGGTCATCGGCATGCTGGTGTGTGCGGCGGCAGGCGCGATCATCCTGCCGCCCAACAGCCGCTGGTTGTGGCGCCGGCTGGAGCAGGACTTGCGCGAGCAAGTGGTGTTCGCCATCAGCGGCAAGCTCAAGGGCCTGGCGTCAGGTTTCGAAAGCCGCACCCGCGACCTGCTGCACCAGGCCTACGGTTTCGCCGCCGGGCAGCCTCAGGTGCAACGCAACCTGCTGCGCTGGATGTTCGTGGTGCTGGAAGTCGGCCACGCGATTATCGAATTGCGCAAGGAACAGGCAATCCTGCCGGTGCACCCGGCGTATGCCGAATCCCAGCCGTGGCGCCAGGCGATCCGGGTGATGGGCCGCTCGTTGGTGCGGCTGTTCCTGCAACCCAGCGCCAGTAATCTGGAACGCAGCCTGATCGCCGTGGACCATGCCATCAGCCGAGTGCAGGCCACCGACGAACCCTTCGCCCCGCACTTCGACACCTCGGCCCTGCGCCGGGTGAAAAGCTACCTGCACTTTATCCGCACCTCATTGCTGGACCCGCAATCACCCCTGGCTGCCCTCAAGTCCGAAGGACCCGCCCATGCCTCGTGAAATCGCCTTCCACGGCGTCTACATGCCCACCATGACCCTGATGTTTTTGATCGCGGCGGGCCTGGCCTGGGCCCTCGACCGGTTCCTGGCCGGCTTTGACCTGTACCGTTTTTTCTGGCACCCGGCGCTGCTGCGCCTGAGCCTGTTCGCTTGCTTGTTCGGCGCCCTGGCGCTGACCGTCTACCGTTGAGAATACCCCGATGAAAAAGTTTTTCAGCCTGCTCGCGACCTTGCTGGTACTGGCCCTGGCGATCTGGATTGGCCGCACGCTGTGGGTGCAGTACATGGAAACCCCGTGGACTCGCGATGGGCGCGTGCGCGCCGACATCATCAACGTCGCTGCCGACGTTACCGGCGAAGTGGTCAACGTTCCGGTGCGTGACAACCAGTTGGTGAAAAAGGGCGACCTGCTGATGCAGATCGACCCCGAGCATTACCAGATTGCGGTCAAGCAGGCGCAATCCCTGGTGGCGTCCCGCAAGGCCACCTGGGAGATGCGCAAGGTCAACGCCCACCGCCGCGCCGACCTTGACGCCCTGGTGATCTCCAAGGAAAACCGCGACGACGCCAGCAACATCGCCGACTCGGCCCTGGCGGATTACCAGCACGCGCTGGCGCAACTGGAAGCGGCCGAGCTGAACCTCAAGCGCACCCAGGTTGTGGCGGCGGTAGACGGCTATGTCACCAACCTCAACGTGCACCGTGGCGACTACGCGCGTATTGGCGAGGCGAAGATGGCGGTGGTGGATATGAACTCGTTCTGGGTGTACGGCTTCTTCGAAGAAACCAAGCTGCCCCACGTCAAAGTCGGGGACAAGGCCGACATGCAGTTGATGAGCGGCGAAACCCTTAAGGGCCACGTGGAAAGCATTTCGCGCGGGATCTACGACCGGGACAATCCGGAGAGCCGTGAGTTGATCGCTGATGTGAACCCGACCTTCAACTGGGTGCGCCTGGCCCAGCGGGTGCCGGTGCGGATCCACATTGATGAAGTGCCGGAGGGTGTGCTGTTGGCGGCGGGGATCACCTGCACCGTGATCGTCAACCAAACACAGAACTGAATGGGGGAGCGGGCTTGCTCGCGAAAGCGGTGGATCAGGCACTCTATTCAGTGGCTGACACTCCGTATTCGCGAGCAAGCCCGCTCCCACATTTTGACCGTGTCAGGCCTCTAGAAAAGTCTCATGCAAGTGGCGCCACAGCAGGGCGCCGCTGGCCTGCTTTTCAAACACCACGGTCGATCGCCGATCGGTTCGGGTGCCGCTGTCGTCCAACTGCTGCTCGCGATAACTCACCGTCGCGCCACGGGCATGTCGATCAATTCCGGCAAACTCGCTGAGGCTGATCTTGAACCCGGGCCGCTTGCCGCCGGCCTGGCTGAACAGTTGGTTGAGCAGCGCAAAATCCAGTTGTTTGCCCGCCGGGGTGATCATGGAAAAGTCCGGCGAGAAACGGCCGAGCAAAATCTGCAGTGTTCCCTCCGGTGCTGTCCCGGCAAACCATTGCTCGATCTCGACATGGGCCTGGATTACTTCATCAAAAAAGTCGCGGTAATCAATCATCGTGTGGGCTCGCTGGCAGGGTGAAGCAGTGTCCGTACCTTGG
This sequence comes from Pseudomonas sp. 32A, assembly GCF_052682255.1. Lineage (NCBI taxonomy): Bacteria > Pseudomonadati > Pseudomonadota > Gammaproteobacteria > Pseudomonadales > Pseudomonadaceae > Pseudomonas > Pseudomonas sp. 32A. The sequence continues at coordinate 4,042,728 of NZ_JBQYLY010000001.1, forward strand.
ACGCATCCAGGCACAGTACGGCAAATAATGGAAACAGGGTCAACGCTGCGGCAATCGCGAAGGTCGCGGTGAAGGAGCCCAGCGCAGCCAGCACCGCACTGAGCACGGCGGCGCCGAGGCAAAAACTCAGTTGCCGATTGATATTCCACAAGGCGCTGGCGTGCCCCATGCGCTCGGCCGGAATGTCGAGAAAGGCCAGGGTTTGCGCAGTGCTGCTGCACAGGCTGCCGCCCAGACCCATCAGGAGGTAGGCGAGCACGATGACTGTCGGGTGTGGCTCAATCAGCAACAGGATGCCGATGGATTGCAGCAGCATGCCCGTCAACAGCAACGGCCGAGGCCCGCAGCGATTGAACAGTTTTTTGCTCAAGGCAATGGCCGCTCCTGACGCCAGCGCCCAAGGCAGCATCAGCGCGCCGATGTGACTGGTGCTAAACCCGAGGCCGTGCAGATAAAGAATCGCCACCAGGCTGGTGCCGATAAACACGCCCGGAATGAACAGATACACCAGCATCGCGACCCGCAGCATCGGGCGCCGAACCTGGCGCACTATTTTGCCGAGTTCCAGCGCCGGGCGCGTCGACGCGGGCGTGTCCGCCTCCAGCCAGCACAAGGTCAACACCAGGGTGATCAGCGCCAGCGGCAGGTTGGCGAAAAAGATCCAGCGCCACGACACACTGTCCACCAGCAAGCCACCCAACGCCGGCGACAGCGCCGGTATCAGCAGCGCCACCAGCATGACTTTGGCCGTCAGTTGGCTACGTTCTGCCGGCGCAAAATGCCGATAGGCCAAGGCTTGGCCCACCGGGATCAACAAGCCGCCACCCAAGCCTTGCAGCAGCCGCCAGCCGATCAGCGCTTCAATCGATGCGGCCTGGCCCACCAACACCGAGGCCACGCCGAATAGCAACAGGCTGAGGGCAATCAACCGACGTTCGCCCAACAGCGCCGCCAGCCACACGCTCAGGGGAATGACACGGTCAGACCGAGCATATAGGCGTTGCCGATCCACGCCAGTTGCGTGATCGAGGCGTGCAAGTCGCGGGCGATGTCCGGGTAGGCGATGGTGGCGACAAACATGTTCACCAGGTCGAGGGCAAAGCCCAATAGAAAGATCCAAGTGACTTTCGAGCGGTAGGTCATTGCGCGCTTCCTGCAGTGGGTGGCGGCAGGGTAGGCGGGTGCGGGCACTTGGGAAACAGCGGTTTGACTGTTAGTTTGTCAAAAATATTTTGACAAAGGAGTGCGCGCTTAATGGTCAGCCTGGATCGATTCGACACCTTCAAGGCCGTGGTTGAGGCCGGTTCGTTGACCGCCGCCGCTGATTTTCTCGGGCAGACGCGAGCAGTGGTGAGCTTCAACCTCAAGCGCCTGGAGGCCGAACTGGGTGTCACCCTGCTGACCCGCAGTACTCGCCAACTGGCACTGACCGATGCCGGTGAACGCTTTTACCTGCGCTGCACGCGGATGCTGGAAGAGGCGCGCCTGGCGGTCGAGGAAGCCCGTTCGGAACACAGCCAGCTCAAAGGCACGTTGCGTATCACCACCACCGTCGAATACGGATTGGCGGTGGTGGTGCCGGCACTGGAAACCTTTCGCGGCCTGCACCCGGAATTGAACGTCCAGTTATCCACATCCTCCAGCCACGCTGACCTGATCTCCGAGCGGTTCGATGTGGCCATTCGATTGGGACGGATGCTCGACTCCAATCACCGGGCGGTGCAGCTGTCGAGCTACGAGATTTTTGCCGTGGCCGCGCCGGAATTTGCCGGGGTCGCCACGCTGGATGGGTTGGAGCAATTGCCCAAGCTGGGTCATGGGCGGCTGACGGAGTTGGCGGTGGTTGATCCGGCTGGCCACGAGCACCTGTATCGCCCGGGGCCCGGCAAGGCCTCATTGGTTGCGGACAGCGCCGCTATTCTCCAGGCGTTTGCGGTACGCGGGCATGGCGTGGCGATCCTGCCCCAGTGGCTGGTGCAGGAAGACCTGGAGGCGGGGCGTTTGGTGCGCCTGCTGCCGGGTCATCGATTTGCGCCACAGGGGGTGTATGCGCTGTACCCGGATACTCGGCATTTGCCGCTGAAAGTGCGGGCTTTCATTGATTTCATGAAACAGCCCCGCCTTACTCACCCGTAGCAGCTGTCGAGCCCCAGCGAGGCTGCGTCGGCAGCACCTCGATTAACGAGCCAGGCGATGAACCGAGGCGCGCCCGACGCAGCCTCGCTGAGGCTCGACAGCTGCTACGGGGGAGTCACTAGAGCTGGCCGCTTAGGCCAAAGCGTTTTTTCAAGACGGTCTCCAGCAAACCCTTGGGCAGCAACGCCGCCATCAATGGCAATGCCCGGCAGCCATTACCCGAGCGTAGCAGGCGTGGCGGAGTGCCCTGTTGCACGGCCTTGAGCACGTCCGCGGCAAAATCGCGAGCGGGGGTAGGCCGATCCTGGGAGGCCTTGGCCCGGGCGCGGATGCTTTCGCGCAGTGGCCACCAGGGCGACTTTTCATTGATCAACAGCTCGGCCTGGGTGCCGGCGTTTTTTGCAAAACTTGTATCGATGGCGCCTGGCTGCACTTCCATTACCCGCACGCCAAAGGGCGCGAGTTCCATGCGCAACGCATCACTCAAGGCGTGCACCGCCGCTTTCGAGGCGCAATACGCACCGGCGAACGGTGTGACCAACACGCCGGACACGCTGCCGATATTCACCACCAACCCTTTACGGCGACGCAGGGCAGGGAACAGCGCCTGGGTCACTCCGACCAGGGAAAATACGTTGGTCTCGAATTGCTGCTGCATCGCCTGGGTGCCGCCGTCGAGCAGCGGGCCCATGGCGCCGTAGCCGGCGTTGTTGATCAGCACATCCAGCTCGCCGATCTGCCCCGCCAGTTGTGCGAGCGCGGCGCTGTCGTTGACGTCGAGTTGCACCGCGTTAAAGCCGGCGGCGCGAAGTGCCGCCACATCCTCGCTGCGCCGGGCGCTGGCCCACACGTCAAAACCGGCTTGCTTGAAGGCGTCCGCCAGGGCACGGCCGATACCACTGGAACAGCCGGTGATGAGCACGTTGGGCATGGATCAGTCCTTTGTGGTTATTAGTCAGAGAAGCTGCCTTGCAAATGCTCGGCACGAAATTCCAGGGTTTGCGGGCGATAGCCGGGGCGCAGTGGTGGTACCGGCAGGCAGTCTTCCCAGGTGGCGCCGGCTTGCAGTTCGCCGGGGCCGCGATAGCGTGGGGCAGCGTAGACGTTGTCGGCCAGGTTGACGGTGTCGCCTGGTGCGTAGGCAGCGACGCGCCAGCGCAGTTCGGTCAGGGGCACGTTGTTGCCGTTGTTCAGGGTGAGTTTGAGTGGGCGGTCTGCCGGGCATTCTTGAGGCGCGTAGACGGTGCGCAATTCCAGGCGTGCCAATTGTTGGGCCTCACGCTTGTCCAGCCACACTACGCCTATCGCCACCAAACCCAGGCTGATGGCGGCCGCAAGGGAAACCGGCAACGCCTTGGCCGGATAGCGCAGGAGGAGGATCAACCAGGTGATGATCAGTAGAACGCCGATAAACACGATAAAACCCTCGCTTGCCATGAGCATTCATCGTAGCTGAGCCCGGGGGCTAAGCCTATTCACTTGCCGAAATGCACTGAAATTTCCCCACCGGAACCCGCTGACCCTCTTACACCACTGACTGATTTATCACTGGAGTGATATCTCTTTTACAAGGGTAACAATGGACTGGCCCCCTTAATCACAGGGTCCATTTAATGATTGTTCAACCTCATACCCACTATCAGCCTGATCTTCCCCCCTCCTCAGACTCAACCCGCCCTCAACCTTCAGAAAGGGCAGCGCCTCCACTCGGGGGCCAGGCCATATTTTCTGGCCACGCCGTCACCGGTACGCCCGTTCTGCCGGTTGTTCGGGGCATTCGTCCGGCCGCTGTCGCCGAGTATGTTTTTGGCAGACCCGCTTCTGCCCAACAAGGGTTTCTCACTCAGCACGATGCACTCAACATTAAAATCAACCGGTTGGTCAGCCAGCAGCCCACCTACGAACAGTTTGTGCAGGAATATCAGGAGTACGTTGCCACGACGCCTGGCGCCGTGGGGGAAATCGGGGATCTGTTTGCCAACGCCGTCACTCGGTTCTGGACGTCTGCCCGCCCCACCGAAACCGACTCGAGCCCGCCTCAAGACCAACTGATCAACCTGCACCGGCAAATGCTCTCCACCCAGGCGGCGCTGCGGGTGGAGGACGGCACCCTGGGCCCGGCAAGCAAAGCCCTGATCGACAAGGCGTTCCGCTATCCGACCCTGGCGGCCCGGGAAAGCGCTTTCCCCAACGGTGCGCGGCCCGGTGTGTACCCGATCACGGTTGATGACAATACGCCGAACGGCGCGCGCCTGGCCGGGGCCTTCATGATCACCACCACCGATGGCTCCGGGCAAACGCAACCGCACTGGCCCAACGGCAACAAAAACATGCCTGCCAACCAGGACAATGGACCTGTGGTGCTCTACACCCCCGGTGAGGGCTTTGAAGAGTTCGCGACCCCTGCACAATTGCAGGCGGCACTGATGCAACGAATTGACAAAGGGGGTGTTCCCGCAGAACTGCTATCACAGAGCTTGCCCTTGTCGGCGGAAAACCTGCGCAAACCTTTACGCGGGGAGGACCTGACGCTGAGTTTCGCCCCGACCTCAGGGGACGTGATGGCTGAAGCGATTCCTCAGCTTCTGGAGCGACAAAAAGCCGAACTGAATGCCCTGACGCACTCAGACACCAGCGACATGAACGGCCCACAAATCTCCCAGGCCATGAACAACGCCGCCAATTGGTCTTCTCAACTGGACGGCAGCAACGCAATGCTCGCCCGGGGAGAAAGGCTTGAAGAAAAACAACAGCCGCCGTGGCTGAAAAACCTGTCGCGCATGAACGAGGGGCAATACAAAGACCTGGATGTACGCGAGCAGCAATCCCTCCAGACGCTGGTGCCGTTCCTGGAGGAGATCCCTTCACTGCAGGGCTTTGCCAGTCAGCAATTAAAGGCGGCACTCAGGAAAAAATACCCCACGGTGAATCTCGACCCGGACAAGATCGTGGTGACCACCACCACGCAATCCAGAATTCATACCGGTCGGCCAGGCGCTTACGTTCCGCGCGATGTCGACAGACAGCACAGCTCATTGACCGACCTGGCGCTGAAAAACCCTACGGCATGGCCCCCAGCAGAAAGCCACCAGCATAGTGAGGTGAAGTTCGCCGCGAAGCTGACCGATGTTTCAGGCACGCCGGTACTCGGGGCGGATGGAAAACCCGTGGTGCTGGGAACCGAGGAACTCAAGGCGCTGGTGAATGAGCTGGATGTGGGCGGCCACTACATCGCGCTACTCAAGGAGCGGATGGCACCGGACACCCAGACGGGCAAGCCGGGAAAACTGCGCGCGGCGTGGAAAGCCAACCTGTCGGATGTCATGCAAAAGCAGGCGTTTCTGGGGCAGTTGAACCCGCAGGCTTATCCACAGGGTTCCTCGGGTCCTGAATGGGTCCGGGCCGTGCTCGATTTTCCGGACGCCTCCACGCGGCCCCAAGTGGATGGAAAAACCGTTGTCGCCAACACCGTCAGCCACTTTGGTCAGGCGCTTCAGGGGGTGATCGCCATCGGCAACGGGCAGGACGGGCCGCTCGTGCTGTATAGCCCTGATGCGCCTGACGGGATCTCCTTTCGGGAAGTCGCCGATCAGGCGGCTCTTAGTGCGCTTTTCAAAGAACCGGGATGGCGAACCTACGCACATCGCAAAACCTCGCCGCTCAATCCGGATGGTGTAAGGGCAATCATCGAGGGGAGCATGGTTGAAAACGTGGAGCGGCTGGGACGGATAAATGAGTTGGGCAGCAACGCCTACCTCACACCTATCCAGGGCAATGTTCAGGACGCGTTGTACAAACAATTGACGGAAATACTGATCGATAAGGCGGACGTCGGATCTGTCAGCTCAGATGAGGTGGCTAAAGAATCGAGATACAACAAGACCCTGTTCGGCATCGAGGTCGCCACGATGTTCATGGACCTGCTGCCCATTGTCGGAAAGGGCGTCTCGACCGCAACCAGGCTGACCAAGGCGGGGCTGCGTGTCATCCGGGCACCGGGACAATCCATCGTCAACGTACTCAACAAACCCAGCCGTCTTGCCATGATCTACGCCCGGTATGGCGACGGCAGCGGCATGGCCGCGGGTAGCAAGGCCAGCCCGATTCTGCGCCCGGTGCTGAACCCGGCGCCGACGAGTAGAGTCGTCGTGCCGCTGACGACCGCACTGACGACACACCCGGTACCGGCAGGGGGCGCCTCGGTCCGCGCACTGCCAGACATCAGCGCCCATTCCGTGCCTGACAGCCTGCTCAGTGACCGCACGATGAGGGGCGATGGCACCTATCAAGTCGGCGAGCAGTTCTATGTGCGTTACACCGACGGTACCGGCGTCAGCAAACCCTATGAAATCAGCCCGGTGTACAAGGTCGAGGGGGGACCTGTACGGGTCATTGACCCGCAAACCAAAAAAACCGTGGCATTCCTGCAGCCGGCGGGCGAGGGCGAATGGCGATTGAATCGCTTGCCGGGTGGCATCAAGTCAGGAACTCCAGGTTCAAAGAAGGCCCAGCCCCAGGCACAAAAGGCCCTTGGCCGGCCAGGCAGCTCGGCCCAACTCGCTGCAACGAATAAGCCATTGGTCAATCATCCGGACTGGCAGTCGGCAGTGGATTCGGGCACGCACAACGGGCAACCCGTTTATATCCACTACACCAGTAAGGAAGGCGCCGAAGCCATCGCTCGGGGGCAAAATATCAATGACCTTTCGCGCGGGGAAACGCGCGCGGGTTCAAAGGGCGGCGTGTACGTTAACCCCCCCGGTCAGCAATTTAATGGCGAAAACGTCGAAAATCTTTTGTTTCTGGGGAACGAACGTTATGTGGGCAGGGGCGACTATATGGTGATATTCAGCAGCGACCAGGTCCCGCAGGACCTAGGGTCCATTACGGCGGGCAGCCCGTTCGTTGAGCTGAAGATGAACAAGGAAATCAAGCTGACTGAGTCGAACTTTCTGTACTTGGGGCCGAATCAGTTTCCCGACTATTTCGGTTGAGCGCGTTTGAAAGCGCTGGGGCAATGATCTAAAAAAGCCCCCGACCCACCGGCTGCGGATAGGGGACGCAGTCGGTGTGAAGGGGGCTTCTTGTGCGGCTCTTTTACTGCGCGATGGTTTTCACCGACACGCCACGCTCGATTGGCGTAGACCGGCCGTAGATATCTTCAAAACGCTCGATATCGTCTTCACCCAGGTAGCTGCCGGACTGCACCTCAATGATCTCCAATGGGATCTTGCCCGGGTTACGCAAGCGGTGCACCGAGGCAATCGGGATGTAGGTGGACTGGTTCTCGGTGAGCAGGAACACGTTCTCGTCGCAGGTGACTTCGGCGGTGCCGCTGACCACGATCCAGTGCTCGGCGCGGTGGTGGTGCATCTGCAACGACAGGCATGCGCCCGGCTTGACCGAGATGTGCTTGACCTGGAAGCGGCCGCCCATGTCCACCGAGTCATACGAACCCCACGGACGGTAGACCTCGCAATGGTTCTGGGTTTCGCTGCGGCCCTGTTCATTGAGGGTGTTGACCATCTGCTTGACGCCCTGGACCTTGTCCTTGTGGGCAATCATCATCGCGTCCTTGGTCTCCACCACCACGATGTTTTCCAGGCCGATCACCGACACCAGCTTGCCGTTGCCGTGGATCATGCAGTTCTTGCTGTCCTGGATCACCACGTCGCCCTTGCTGACGTTGCCGTTGGCGTCTTTTTCATTCACGTCCCACAACGATGCCCAGCAACCCACGTCGCTCCAACCCGCGGTCAATGGCACCACGCAGGCCAGTTGGGTTTTTTCCATCACGGCGTAGTCGATGGAATTGTCCGGACAGCAGGCGAAAGTGGCTTCGTCGATGTCGATGGTGTCGGCGGTGTGGTTGCTGCGTTCCAGGGTCAGCAGGCAGGTGTCGTAGATGTCCGGGTCGTGCTTTTTCAGCTCTTCGAGGAAGCGGCTGGCGCGGAACAGGAACATGCCGCTGTTCCAGAAATAACCACCGCTTTTGACGAATTCGGTGGCGCGTTTTTCATCAGGTTTTTCAACGAACTGTTGCACGCGGCTGACGCCTTCGGGCAGCAGCGAATCGTTGGTCGACTTGATGTAGCCATAGCCGGTTTCCGGACGGGTGGCCGGTACGCCGAACAGCACCATCTCGCCACGCTCGGCTGCCACAGTGGCCAGGGCCAGGGCGCGTTGCAGGGCTTTCTGGTCGTCCAGCACGTGGTCGGCCGGCAGCACCAGCATCAGCTCGTCACGGCCTTCGTTGACCAGCATCATCGCCGTCAGGGCCACAGCCGGCGCGGTGTTGCGGCCGAACGGTTCCATCAGGATGCGCTGGGTTTCCAGTTTGCGGGCGGCCAGTTGCTCGTTGACGATAAAGCGATGGTCCTTGTTGCAGACCACGATGGGCGCGTCCATGCCGTCGAACACCAGGCGCTCCAGGGTTTGCTGGAACAAGGTGTGCTCGCCGGTCAGGGCCAGGAACTGCTTGGGAAACTGTTTACGCGAAAGCGGCCAAAGACGTGAGCCGCTACCACCGGAAAGGATTACTGGGATCATGTGTTTCTCCTTGAATCAATATGGGTTAGAGCTACTGCGTTCTGTCGTTTCACTCTTGTTTTTGTCTCGGTCCGGGCTGGCCGCTTAATCCTGTAGGAGCGAGCTTGCTCGCGAAAAACCAGAGAGCGCCGGAGTAAACCAGGGCGCTGCGTCATCGTTAGCGTTCTTCGCGAGCAAGCTCGCTCCTACAGGGGTTGCGGTCAGTCCGGTAAATAGTTAGCGAGTCGACACTGGGCGCTTGACCCACACTGGCGACAGGTTGGCGCCGGTGCCGGTGACGTACAGCACTGCGGCCTCACCACGCTCCAGGGCTACCGGCTTCACGTCGCCGACTTTCTTGTCGCCTTCATACAGCGCCAGGCTGACCTTCACCGGGTTGATTTCGCGCTCGCCACGGCCCTTGGCAGCCACGGCCTGGACCACGTCGGTCTTGCCGTCGGCGGTTTTCAGGGTCAGCGACTTGTCACTGAGGTTCTGCACGCGCACCAGGGATTTCTGCTTGTTCTTGAACGGCGGTTCTTCGATCAGTTGCGGCTGGCCGCTGCCGCTGCTGACCAGGGTGTAGTAGTGGTCGGCGGCGAGCTTGACCGGCAGGGTCTGGCTGCCGACCTTGGCGCTGTAGTCACCGCCCGGCATGAAGCTGAAGTCACTGCTGGCCAGCGGGGCAACCTCGTTGAGGTTGGTGCTGCCGACGGTGGCACTGACTTCCTGGTTGCTGGCGTTGTACACCCGCACAAAGCTCGAACCTTTTGGCGCGACGGGACCGTAGAGGGCGGCGTCGCCACCGGCGAAGGCGGACATCGAAATAACGCTCATGCCTGCAACGAGGGCAAAGGTTTTTGCGAGACGACGCGGAGTAGTAGTGAAAGTCATGTGAGTTACCTCTCTTTCAGTTTTGCGCCCGGTTGGGCGTCTCGGAGTTCATGTTTTTAACGGCGGGGGTGTTGATAGCCATGTTCTGTTGGCGCATACCGGCTTGTTTGAGCTGCGCAACCCACTGCGGGTCGGCATCGCCGATTTCGTTGTTCACAGGCAGATAACGTTCAGGAAACTCCCAGATCAGCACCTGTGGCGGGCTGTTCTTGAAGTCGTCGCTTTTCAGGTAGCTGAGCATCGGCAGGATCGGGCCGTGGCCGTCTTCGGAATAGTTGATGACGTCGCTGCCCAGGGCTTGCTTCAGCGCGCCGACAAAGTTCCAGTTCGGGTTGGCGCTGTAGCTGGTGCCTACCAGGGCCACCGGGGTTTCGCTGTCGGCGAACAGGGCGTCGTCGCCTTTGGTTTCAGCCACGTGAGTCACGCGTTTTTGCAACGGCTCCTTCGGCGGCATCAGGTTTTCGAACAGCGGGTCCAGGGGCAGGAACAGGCGCAGGTCGCCCTTGTGTGGCTCGGTCTTCTCGGCTTCGGTGACAAAGCGTTGAGGCTCGCCGCTCAGGGGCGTCTTGTTGGCAATTGTCTTGGCCAATTCTTTGGCCGCGACTTCAGCGCCGTCCGGGGTCCAGTGGGTGTCGGTGCGCAGGAACACTTGCTGGCCATGCAGCTTGGCCTGTTGCAGCGGGCCCATCAGGTCGGGAGCGATGATCTTGTCGGCGGCCATGCGGGCATGGAAGTCCTGGTACAGACCGGCGTGGATACTCGCCGGCTGCACTTCACCCAGGTGTTCCGGGTACAGGCGCACTTTGGCCGGCACGATCGCCATTACCAATTGGATGCCTTGGGCCTTGAGCTTCTGGCGCACGCCTTCCACCAGGGCGTAGTTGCCTTGCAGGTTCTGGTCCTCGTTGACGATGGGGTTGAATTCCTCGTCGCTGTACAACCAGTGATCGCGGCCAATCACCACACCAGGGCGGCCTTCATTGAACAGCTTGTAGTCCAGGGCGGCCCAGAGGTTGGTGCCCAGGCGCTTGATCGGGAACTGGTCGTCGTAATGGGTCTCGACGGCCTTGGTCCAGCGACCGTTGAGCACGGTAGCGTCGGCGTTGGTGCTGAAGCCCAGGAAACTGCGCATCGACCAGGCGCCCAGCGCCAGCAGCACGGCGAGGAACAAGGCGATGTAGAGGACGCGTAATGAACGGGTCATGGTCGGCTCCCTCAGAACTGGAAGTAAAGGAACGGCGAGAAGCTCTGCGCCGAAAGTTTGAGAATCGACGCCACGAACAACAGCAGCACGGCGGCGCGCATGGCGTAGCGTGGCCAGGTGGCGCTCCAGTAGGCCGGTTGCACGGTGGCCTCAGTGCCCACGGTGTAGCCGGGCTCGTGGATGCTGCCTGGGTTATCGCCCGGTACGGCCTTGATCAAGCCGGGTTGGGCAGTGGCCGGGCCGTCGGCCTGGGTGTTGACCGCAGGCTTGGTTTTTTCCGGTGGGCGGTTGTTGTAGAAGTCCCGCAGGCCGAAAAACGCCAGGGTTGCGTATGCCACCACCAGGGTTGCCACTTGCAGGCCGGTGAGGCTGGCGCGGTTGAGTTCCGACAGCGACCACTCGCCGAAGCTGAACATTGCGCCGTACATGCGGCCGGCGACGTGCAGGTTTTCCGAGCGGAAGATCACCCAGCCCATCACCACCAGCAGGAAGGTGAAGGCCCAGCGCACGACGTTGAAACTGCGCGGTGCGGTGTTGAGGCCGATGGCTTTTTCAATCGCCAGCCACATGCCGTGCCAGGCACCCCACACGATGTAGGTGATGTTCGCACCGTGCCACAGGCCACCGAGGAGCATGGTCAGGAACAGGTTGCGGTAAGTGGTCAGCGTGCCTTTACGGTTGCCGCCCAAGGTGATGTAGAGGTAGTCGCGCAGCCAGGTGGACAGGCTGATGTGCCAGCGCCGCCAGAACTCGGTGATCGACTGGCTGATGTACGGCTGCTTGAAGTTTTCCATGAAGCGGAAACCCATCATCAAGCCCAGGCCGATGGCCATGTCGCTGTAGCCGGAGAAGTCGAAGTACAGCTGCGCGGTGTATGCCAGCGCGCCGAGCCAGGCGTCACCCGTCGTAGGGTTTTGCAGGGCGAAGCAATGGTCGGCGACCACCGCCAGGGTGTCGGCGATGAACACCTTCTTGATGAAACCCTGCATGAACCGCGTGCAGCCCTCGGAGAATTTATCGAGGGTGTGGGTGCGGTTGTTGAACTGGTCGGCCAGGTCGCGAAAGCGCAACACGGGGCCGGCAATCAGGTGCGGGAAGATCGCCACGAACGCCGCAAAGTCGATCAGGTTGCGGGTGGCCGGGGTGTCGCCGCGGTACACGTCGATGATGTAGCTGATGGACTCGAAGATGTAGAACGAGATACCGATCGGCAACAGCACATGGGTCAGGATGAAAGGCTCAAGGCCCGCCGACTTCATCATCAGGTTGATGCTGTCGACGCCGAAATTGGCGTACTTGAAGTAGCCGAGGATGCACAGGTCGACCGCCACGCCCAACAGCAGCCAGCGCTGGGCCGGCTTGGTGCGCACGCCTGCCGCGCCGACCTTCAGGCCGATCCAGTAGTTCCACAGCGTCACGGCGGCGAACAGCGCCAGGAAGTCCACTCGCCACCAGGCGTAGAACACATAACTGGCAACCAGCAGCAGCAGATTGCGATAGCGTTGCCCGCTCAAATAGTACAAGCCGAGGAAGATCGGCAAGAACAGAAACAGGAACACATTGGACGAGAAAACCATCCCGATCTCTCCATGTTTAACCAACAGTCAAGGGCCAACGGCCCCCCCAAACCCCCCCACGAATCTGGGAGGGTGTACGTGTTCAGTGTGGGAGCTGGCTTGCCTGCGATGACGGTGTGTCAGTCGACATCAACGCTGAATGTCATACCGCTATCGCAGGCAAGCCAGCTCCCACATTTGGACCGAGTCCAGGTGTGGGAGCCTTGTATCAGCTGCCTTTGTTGCCTTTCTCGTGCGCCGGGTCGAAGACCTTGGTCAGGTCACCCCCGAGGCGGAACGTCTTGAACGGCTGCATCCCGTGCTTGCGCTCGATCACTTCCGGCGCGCAGGTGTAGAGGGTGCAGAAGGGCTCAAGCCAGGCAAATTTCATGTCTTCCTTGAGGTCCTTCATGTCTTGTTCCTTGCCGTTCTTCTTCTCGAAGATTTCCGGGTCTTTCACCCCGGCCAGCACGTTGTCGCCCAGGCGTTTCAAGGCGCCGTTGTTTTCCTGGCGCAGGTCCACACCGTTGACCAGGGCAAAACTGGCAATCATCGCCAGCGGCGGCAGGGCGTAGTTGTGGTACGACAAAGCCCGTTGCTGACGCTTCAATTCGTTGGGCAGGAAGCCTTGGGCATCCACCTGATTGGCGCCGACCTTGTATTCCTTCACGGCCCAGTCAAACAGGTCGCGACGGTTGGTGGCGATGGAGGTCGCCATCACCGACCAGGCGGCCCAGTAGGAGTGGTTGTTGGTTTTATCCAGCGGCAGGTTGTCCCAGTCGCTCACCACCTGATCCGCCATTTTGCTGAACCAGGCTTCGATCAACTGCGACTCCTGCTGGTGGTTGGCCAGCGGGTGGGAATCGGAGAACTTCAGGCGCACATAGGCCGACGCCATGCTGCCCAACGCCCATTTGCGCATGGACTTGCCGGTGTGGTTGAAGTCCTTGGACATCAATGCATCGGCCTTGGCCCAGCTCGTGAGCCAGTTGAGTGTGCATTCCAGCTGCTCCGGGCGACCGTCACGCATGAACTGCATCACGCGCTTGCTGGTGTCTTTTTCCAGCTTGGTGATGTCGGCGGTGCTGTCGCGAAAGGCTTTTTCGGACTGCACATTCAGCGTGGAACGAGCCTTGTCCGAACCTTCGTACTTGCTGCGAAATTGCAGCGAGCCGGTGTACGGCGCCGGCATGGCGTCGCAGTCATTCTTGAAGTCGCCGGTCTTGAACGCCTCGATCGGCGCAAAATAGCCTTGCGGCGGACGCAATGGCGCGGCGGCATTGACGGAGCCGGCGAAGATCGCCAGGCCCAGCAACGATGGAATCAATAACTTCTGCATAGGTAACCTCATTGCCCGGCCGAAGCAGTCTGTTGACCACCGGCGGGGAATACGTTGCGTGTGCAAATTTTCGCCTCGACTTTCTGCGCGGCCTGGCCCGCTTCAGGGCCCTGCACTTCCACGGCCAGCAGGTTTTGCGTGGCCCAGTCTTCATCGGTGCGCAGTTCAAAGGCGAAACGCCCGTCTGTATCGGATGTTTCGGGTTTCTCGATCTTGATGTCCTCGTGGCGCCCGTTCATGTACCAGAGGGTGGCTTGCAGGGTTTTCACCGACGGGTCGGCGAAGCGGATGTCGACCTGATGGCTGGCGTTGCGCAGGTCTTTGTTCGAACTGTTAACCAGCAATTCGTTCTTGCCGGGTTTCAGCGTGGTGCTGGCGCTCATCTGTGCGGTCTTGCCTTCGCAGCCGTTGTCCAGCAGCGCCATCATCTGGCGGTAGATGGTCTCCTGGTCCAGGCGATACAGCGGCGAGAATTCCCAGATCAGAATCTTCGGCGGGGTCTTCTGGAATTCTTCGCTGCCCAGGTACTGGATCATCGAGCCTTCCAGGCCACCGCCGGGGAAGGCGACGTTGAGGATGTCGGCACCGATTTCCTGTTCCAGGAAGCCGGCGAAGTTGTAGTTCTTGCCGCTGTGGCTGGTGCCCACGAGGGTGATCTGCGGGTTGCCGGAATCACCGAACAGGTCGCCGTCCGCCGCTTCGCCCTTGGGCTCGGTGGTGAACTGGTCCATGTACTGGATCGCGTAGCTGGTGCCGCACAGCTGCCCGGCCATGTTGTGCAGGGTGCCGGTCTTGCCCATGCGACCGGAACGTTTGGTCTCGAATTCACGTTGCGGGATGCCGGCAAACTCAGGCATCGCCCGCACTTTGGCGCCGACGATTTTGGCGGTGCGCTGGGCGCCGTATGGCGTCCAGTGTTGGTCACCGCGGAAGTAGAAATCGTGGGCCGGCAACTCGTCCGGCAGTTGCTCGTTGGTCAGCGGCGACAGGTCCGGCACGACGTAGCCCATCTTGGCGAAACGCCCGAGCATGGTCTTGTAATTGCCCAGGGCCTTGTCGAAATCGAACTTGGCTTTCTCTTCAGGGTTGAGCTTGTTGCGGTTCACCAGACCACGGGTTGGCTGGTAGACCACCACCAGTTCCACGCCCTTGCTCTTGAACGCATCGTGCAGCTGCTGCATGCGTTTGTAGCCGGCGGGGCTGGTGTCGAATTCGGTGCGCAGGTCTTCCTGGGTACGGAACAACCAATCGCCCTGGGCTTGCACCAGGGTGGTGAAGTTCTGCTGGTAGCGCGTGGTGTAGTTCTTCGCATCGTGGGCGGCCGGGCACAGGCTGCAGCACGGTTCGGCGGTGAAGGTTGGCGCCTTGATTTCGTCGGCGCGCACGCCCTGGCTGGCCGCGAGCAGGCCGAGGGTCAAACCCGAAAGGCTGAGCAGTTTGATCATGTGTGGGTGCATAAAGGTCATCCTCAGTCCTGCATTTCGGTCTGGCGTTCGACAGGGTCGATCAGCACGGCTTTCTTCTGGCGTACCAGCAAGTCGAGAATCTCTTCCTGGCGATCGCCGAGAACGCCCGAGAAGCTGATGCCACTGGATTTGGTCGGCGCAAGCATCGACACGCGGTACAGCTCGACGCTCAACGGCGAGTCGATGGACAGCGGCCCGCTGCCGTTGGCGGCCAGTTCACCGCCCACTACAATCAGCGAGACCTTGGCGTCGAACGGGTCGAGGGCGATGTCGCGGTCGGTGTCGGTCAAATCCTTGATGTGGCCGTACACGCCGGTCAGCCCGTTGGCCATGGCGATGTTCTCGTACAGGCGAATGTTCACGCTGTTACGCACGCGGATGCCGTGGCGACGGTTGCTGATCACCTTGTTGCCCCACAGCAGGTTATCGCCGCTCTCATAGAGGGTGATGCCGTCGGTGTGGTTGCGGTAGATCTCGTTGTCGGCGATCAGGTTGTTGACGCTGTTACGGTCGATCACCAGGCCCGAGAGCTTGTTGTCGAAGCTGCGGTTGTTGAAGATGAAGCTGTCGTTCACTTCCCGGGAAATGATGATGCCGTGCTTCTTCTTCGTGCCGTAGACGGTGTTGTCGGTGATGATCAGGCCGTGTGAACGGTCGTGGGGGTCAATGCCGTAGACGATGTTGTCTTTGTAGGTATTGCCCTTGAGCACAAAGCCGGTGGTTTCGTAGCAGTAGAAGCCGTACCACATGTCCGAGAACTCGGAGTCGACGATCCAGCCCGTCGGCTCGGGGCGCTTGAGCACCTTGGCCATGTTCGGCGTGTACTGGGAAATACTCACGCCATACGACTTACTGTTGGCGTAGCCGAAACTGGCCATCTTGCTGTTGGCGATGTAGGTCTCGGTGCCGCCCCAGGCCAGCAGGAACGGACGAAATTCCTTGGGCGACTGGAAGGTCGCCGGGCCGTTGGTCTTCTCGCGCCAGCCGGTGATTTTGGTGTCACGTACGAACAGCTGGCCGTCGTTGATCAGGAACGAACCGGCTTCCTGGGACAGGCGCAGCTCTTGAGTCTGCTTGTCGATTTCGAGGATGCCTTTACGGCCCACCACGATCGGCAACTTGGCCAGGAACACCCCCGGCGAAGTTTCGCTCAAGTACTGCTTGGGCACTTTCTTCAGCAGGTCCTTGAGGTTCATGTAGCCGTCGTCGACAAAGATCGCCTGGGGAATACCGTGCTGGCGCACCACCCATTCGGCCATCTTGTTGTCGCCGCCGATGAAGTCCTTCAGGGCGTCTTCCTGCATCATCCGGCGGATGCTGACTTTGCCTGGCTTGGTACGCACGATCTTTTTCGCGATATTCGCCGCGGTGTAGCCGGACACGTCCGGCAGCGCAGGCTTGGCCAACTCCAGCGGCGCGGTCGGCGGGCTGGAGATGGTGTAGGTCTTGGCCTGTTGCAGCTCTTTGGCGATGGTCGGCGCCTTGACCTGCTGCGCGACATCGGCGAAGGCCGAAGTGCTGGCCAGCAGCATGGCTGCGACCAGCAGGCTGACCGAGCCTTTGAGGGCTTGAGGGTTCATTGCGCAGGCTCCCATCAGAACTTCCAGATCACGTCGACAAAGGCGCGATGCATGTACGAGTCGACTTGGCTGCCGTAGGCGTCGCCCGGTTTGAACACGCCTGCACGGAAGCGCACCAGGGCCGACGGTTCGTCGATCGACTGGCTGAGCCCGGCCGGCAGCAGGCCTTTCTTGAAGTACTTGGTGACCACCAGGTCCATCTCCTGGCCGAGGTCTTTCTTGCCGTCTTCAAGCGGCAGGGACGTGCTGGACAGGATCGCGCCGGTCACGTCATCGGTGTTGTTCTGCACGGCGTCGATGCCGTTGCTGCCCACCGGCTTGTTGCCGTCGACGCGCCAGAACTTGTGGTACACCAGGCTGGCGTCATAGTCCTCGCGCAGCTGCCAGGAACCGAACAGGCTCATGGACTGCATGTTGTTCATCTCGCCGCGAAACGCTTCGCCGAAGCGGTGGACGCGGGACTGGGTACCGGTCCAGTTCGAACGGTTGCTTTGCAGGCCGTTCTGCTCGTATTCGGCACTGGCGCGGGAGTAGGCGGCGCCCACTTGCCACTGCGGGTCGAGGCGCAGGCGTACACCCAAATCGGTGGCCCAGCCATTCACGTCATCGCTGCGCTTGGCGTTGGCCGGGCGGGTGCCGTCGGCGTTCAAGGCGTTGACCGTGTCGCGGTCGCCCTGCATGCCGGTGACGCTCGCCCAGTAGTTGACGGTGTTGGTGTTGCGCCAGTTATAGGCATCGCTGTTGGCTTCGATGCCGAGCCAGGTCAGGTCGCCGTTCTCGCGCTTGTCCAGCGAGTCGGTGGCCACGCCCGGTTCCGGGTAGTCGAGCTTGCCGTCGTCATGGGTGTGGTGCGCGCGCAGGCCGATCCACTGGCCTGGCGTCCACTGATAGGCGGCGTCGGCGTACAGGTGCTGACGGTCCTTGTCCTTGGGCGACAGTTCCTTGAGGTCGGTGCGGTACTCACTGAAGCGCTCGGCGACGCCGACATTGGCCTTGAGCAAGGTGGTGTCGAAGGTCCAGTTCAGCGCTTCGATATTGGTGTCGCGCCATTGGCCGTCGTCATTGCGCAGGCGTTGGCGACCGAGCTTGAGGATCTCGCCGGGATAGGGCGTGAAGCCGCCGTAGGCGACCCAGAACTCGCGCATCGCCAGGTAGTTCTTCTTGCTTTTGCGGTCGTCATTGCTGGTCTGTTGAGTGGCGTCATCCGAGGACTGTTGCAGGGTGTCGGTCTCGATGATGTCGCTGGAGGTCACGGCCTGGCCCATGGCGTAAGCGCTCCAGTTGCCGCTTTCACCGTAGATCCACGGGCGCAGGTCAAGGCCGATGCCGTTGACGTCGCCGCCTTTCTGGGTGCCCAGGTCGCGGTCATCTTCGGACTGGCCGGTGACTTTGACTTCCAGGCCGAAATTCTTGGCTTCGGTCAGCGCGGCCAGGGTCGGGCACGACCACAGCAGGGCGAAGGTCAGGCCGATGCCGGCCTTGACGAATGGGTTGAGCTTCATAGGGATTCCTCGCCGTCTTCTTCTTGCAGGGCGTGCAATTGCAGCGTGCTTTGGGCCAGGGTGCCGCGCACCGCCAGTTCCTGTTGCACCAGGCGTTGGCCTTCGGCGCGTTGTTCCGGGGTCAGCGGGGCTTCGAGCTGGGTCGCCAGGTCGTTGGCTTCCGGCGTGTCCTGGGCCTTGGCCAACTGGCTGAAGACATAGGCGTTAAGCGGGTCGGGCTTGGTGCCTTTGCCTTGGGAAAACAGTTGGGCAATCGCGAAGTCGGCGCTGTTCTGGCCGTTGCGCGCAGCCGTCAGCAAGTGGTCCAGGGCCTTTTGCGAATAGACCTTGCCCAGGTAGCCACGGCGGTAGATCTGGCCGAGGTAGTAATCGGCAGCCACTTCGCGGCCGACGGCTTTCTGGAAGTGTTCTTCGGCGGCCTTGGCATCTGCCGGGACCCACTTGCCTTCGTAGTAGAGCTTGCCCAGCAACAGTTCGGCGCGGGGCTGGTCGGCGGCGCGCCCGTTGTCCAGGTACTTCATCATCTGGTCGACGTCACCCAGTTCCGGGAAGTCGTAGAGCAGTTGCGCCAGGCTGACCCAGGAGGCCGGGTAAGCAGGGGCGATTTTTTCCAGCAGGGCCTGGGCGGTTTTTTCGTCGGTCTTGCCCAGGCTTGCATCACCCAGCACGCGAGCCACGCTATCGACCCGTTGGGCGGTGACGGTGCCACGGCTGTAGCCGGCTTCCATTTGCTTGAGCAGTTCGGCCTGTTTTTCCGGCTCGGCTTTTTTCTGGTAGACCGTGGCCAACTCGACGTAGCAGATATCGGTGGTGTTCAGCGCGGCCTTGCAGATGCTTTCCACTTCATCCAGGTGCTGGTCGTAGGTGTCCTGGGTGCGATACAGCAGCACCTGGGCTAGACCGGCTTCCGGGTAACCCGAGGCGCGCCATTTGCTGATCTGCTGCTGGGCGTTGATGTTCGGGAAACTGTGCGGGTATTGCAGGTAGAGCATTGCCAGCGGGATCAGGGTGTTGCCTTCGCCATTGGCAAAGGCCTTTTTCAACAGGCCTTCGGCTTCATGGTGTTCGGCTTCGGTGGCGCCGGGCTTGGCCACCAGCAGGCGACCCAGGCGTGCCTGGGCACGGGGCGAGGTATCGGCAGCCGCGCGATAGGTTGCTTCGGCCTGCTTGATTTGCTCGGGGTCGCGGGTGCCGACCTGGATATCCGCCAGGCCCACCTGGGCCTCGCTGTAGCCCAGGTCTGCCAGTTGCTGGTAGTTCTGCTGCGCGGTAACCGTGTCGCCACGCTTGAGGGCTTCATTGGCCAGGCGTTGGTCGGGCAGGCCGGCGCAACCGGCGAGGCTCACGGCCAAGGCCAGGGCACAATACGCCAAGGCAGAGTGGGACCTGCTTTGGGTGGGAGCTGGCTTGCCTGCGATGCCGATGGTGGATTCACCACCGTCATCGCGGGCAAGCCCGGCTCCCACATTGGCCAGCGCTGTTTTTAGAGTAGGGTTCACAGGCATGTCCTCGCTTACAGACCGTGAGCCATGGCTTTGTCGATCAGCCAGTTCAGGGATGGGCCGCGGTCGCTGGTCACTTCAACCGGGCGACCGGCGTAGGTGCTGTCCAGCGGGGCATCGGGTTTGATCTGCACGCGGATGTCGGAAGACATTTCGCTGCTGTTCAGGCTGGTGCTGCTGACGATGGTGCCGGTACGCACCTGCTCTTCATCCGCCACCTGGAAGTTCACGCGGGTGCCCGGGCGAACGTCGGCAAACTGGCGATAGGAGAAGCGTGCATCAACGTTGGCCTGGCTGCCGCGTGGCACCAGTTGGAAGATCACGTCGCCCTTGCTGGCGTACTGACCGTCGGCGACCAATTGCTGGGCCACGACGCAGTCGCACGGGGAGGTGAGGGTGCCGGTCATTTGTTTGCCGAACAGCTCTTCAACCTTGGCCGGTTGCAGTTGGTCTTCGTCCAGATGGCCCTTGAGCACGTCGAGCATGCTGGTGCTGAACGTCGCCAATGGCGCGCCTTTGGCGGCGACCGCATCGCCTTTGATCAGGCTCTGTACGGTGCCGTCGCGAGGCATGGTCACATTCATCCCGGGCACGCTCACCAGGCCGGACGTGGCGTGGCTGACGAAGTACATGCCGTACACCGATTTGACGACAAAACCGAAGGCAACCAACCCCACCACAAAGATCCCGAGGCTGAAGGTCACCGCCCGCAGGCGGCCCGCCGCAGTCATGTTGCTGCCGCCGTCCTTGACCTTGCGCGCCTTGGTGAAGTTGTCCCGTTGCAGGGTCGCCAGCACGTCGCCCATGGTCACGATGTCGCCGGCCAGGTGCGAGGTGATCAGGTGGCGCAGGGTGGAGATGTCTTGTGCGTCGAGGTTCTGGAATTGGCAACCGGTGCGGCCGGTCTGGCGGTCGTAGGAGCGAATCTGCAGCTCAACGTCCATCGCCAGGCCCAGGTTATCGATCACGAACTGCAGGCGACCCTTATGCACATCTCCGACTTTCAGTGGCTGCTGCGGGGCGTTGAATGCCAGGCCGCCGGCGGACAGGTCGATGACCCGCACTTCCATCGGTGTTTGGTCGGCGCCGAAGAAGCGCAGCTTGGCCGGGATTTTTACCCGGGCGTGTTGGCGCTGGGCTTCGGACTCGTGGACAACGTTGGCGTTTACTGGGCTATTCATGGTGTTTAGTTCCTAGTTAATTCAGGCTTGGCAGGGTCAAACCATCATCAGCAACACGGCAACGAAAATGCTGCCGGCGGAGAAGGTCATGGTCCGAGACGACCAGGTGTTGAACCAACGTTGAAAGCTGGCCAAATCGCGGGTCAGTTTGGTGTCCTGGCGGGTCCAGGACTGTTGATCAAGGCGGAAGAACACGTAGATCTTCACCAGCGCGCCCATGATCTGGTTGTAATAGAGAATCACCGGGTAAGCCGGGCCGATCTTGTGGCCGGAGCACGACAGCAGCAGGGTCAGAATCAGGCGGGTGATGCCGATCCACAGCAGGTAGGCGAGGATGAATGCGCCGCCGTATTTGAAGGTGGCGATGATTGCCACGGTCAGCCCCAGCAGGGAGGTCCACATCGACACGCGCTGGTCGAACAGCACGATGCTGGTGAACAGGCCGAGGCGACGCATCCCCAGGCCCAGGGCACGTGAGTTCTGGCGCAGGTTGTTGCCGTACCAGCGGAACATCAGTTTGCGGCTGGCCTTGATAAAGCTCTTTTCCGGCGGGTGTTCCACGGTGTGGATTGCGGCATCCGGTACGTAGAAGGTGTCGTAGCCCAGGCGCATCAGGCTGAACCAGCTGGACTTGTCGTCACCGGTCAAAAACTTGAAGCGGCCCAGGCGCCAGTGTTGCAGCGAGTCGCTTTCCACGTCGGCGATAAAGCCCGGGTCGGTGACCACGTTGGCGCGGAACACCGACATGCGACCGGTCATGGTCAGCACGCGCTTGGACAGGGCCATGGAGCACATGTTGATGTGGCGCTGGGCGAAGCGCAGCTTGTGCCACTCGCTCATGATGTAGCCGCCGCGCACTTCGCAGAACTCGTTGGTGGTCAGGCCGCCGACATTGCCGAACAGCTGGAACCACGGCACGGTCTTGCGCACGACGCCCTCGGCGAGCACGGTGTCGCCATCGATCACGGCCACTACGGCGCGGTCGTCCGGCAGGTGGCGGGAGATGGCGCGAAAACCGAAGGCCAGGCCGTCACGCTTGCCGGTACCGGCGATACGCACGAAGTCCAGCTTGACGTGGTCAGGCGGGTTCATCCTGGCCCACAGGCTCTTGACCAGCAGCTCATCGGACATTTCCACCAGGGAGCAGACCACGGTGGTGGGGAAGCCACATTCGATGGCCTCGCGGATCACCGAGCTGTAGACCTGGGCTGTGGTCAGCGCGTCGATCCTGAAACTGGTGACCATCAGGAATACGTGGGACGGGTCTGCCGCTTTGCCCAGCTTGCGCACTTTGCGCCGCAGGTGCGGGTAGACCACGTACAGGAACAGCATGCCGCGAAAGAAATGCGTAGCACCCATCGAGTAGCGCCAGATACCGACGGCACCAATCAGGAAAATAAAATTCTTCGACTCGGAGTCGAACGTACTCGCCGGCAACAGCAGGGCGAGTCCCATCAGCAGGCTCAGGAAAAACAGCCAGCCGGCGGATTGGAGGAGTACGTGTTTTAACTTGGACATAGGCGTCATCCGCAAGTGAAGGAGGCTTCAAGCGACAAGCGCCGGGGATCAGGACGCTTGCCGCTTGAAGCTTGCCGTTGCTGTTACCAGCAAATGCCTTCGGTACGACCGCTCACGCTGGTGGCCTTGGACATGAAGCCCACCAGGTCGACCACTTGCTTGCCGTGGGGTGCGTTATGCGCCAGGGCACGGAACTTCTCATCGCGGTTGCCCAGGATGATCACGTCGGAGTTGTTGATCACTTCGTCGAAGTCCGAGTTGAGCAAGGACGACACGTGAGGAATCTTGCCTTCGATGTAGTCCTTGTTGGCGCCGTGTACGCGAGCGTATTCGACGTTGCTGTCGTAGATGCTCAGGTCGAAACCCTTGCCGATCAGCATCTCTGCCAGTTCCACCAGCGGGCTTTCGCGCAGGTCATCGGTGCCGGCCTTGAAGCTCAGGCCCAGCAGGGCGACTTTGCGTTTGTCATGGCTGGAGACGATGTCGAAGGCGTTTTGCACCTGTGATTCGTTGCTGCGCATCAGCGAGTTGAGCAGCGGCGCATCCACGTCGAGGGAGCCGGCGCGGTACGTCAGGGCACGCACGTCCTTGGGCAGGCAGGAGCCGCCGAAGGCAAAGCCTGGGCGCATGTAGTACTGGGACAGGTTGAGGGTCTTGTCCTGGCAGACCACTTCCATCACTTCGCGACCGTCGACACCTACCGCCTTGGCGATGTTGCCGATCTCGTTGGCGAAGGTCACTTTGGTCGCATGCCAGACGTTGCACGTGTACTTGATCATCTCGGCGACGGCGATGTCCTTGCGGATGATCGGCGCGTCGAGTTCTTCGTACAGCGACTGCAGGACATCGCCGGAAGCGGTGTCGAATTCGCCGATGACGGTCATTGGCGGCAGATCGTAGTCGGCGATGGCGGTGCTTTCACGCAGGAACTCAGGGTTGACCGCGACGCCGAAGTCGACGCCGGCTTTCTTGCCGGAGCAGTCTTCGAGAATCGGGATCACCACGTTCGCCACGGTGCCTGGCAGCACAGTGCTGCGGACCACGATGGTGTGACGAGTGGTCTTGTCACGCAGGACAAACCCGATCTCGCGGCATACCGATTCGATGTAGTTGAGTTCCAGGTCGCCGTTTTTCTTGCTCGGCGTGCCGACGCAAATCATCGACAGGTCGGTATCACGGATAGCGTCGGCGAAATTGGTAGTGCCGCGCAGTCGGCCGGTTTGAATGCCTTGGCTCAACAGTTCGCCCAGACCCGGTTCAACGATGGGGGATTTACCCGCGTTGATCAGGTCGATCTTTTCCTTGGAGATGTCTACGCCAACGACCTCATGGCCCCGTGCAGACAGGCAACCGGCACATACCGCGCCGACGTAACCCAAACCAAATATGCTGATGCGCATCGCATTTACCTCATTGTTAATCGTGCCACTAGATGGCCGGAGTTCATGTTTTGAAGCGTCACTCAGGCACTGGAAAGTGCGACGAGTAAACGTCGATATATCCAGTGCAGGCATACTAAAAGTCGAGTGACTAACTAATGCACTCAAGTTGTGCGCAACTTGGCCTTATTGTTGGGGCTTGCCCTGAAATGCAGCCAGCCTTCCTGGGGAAGGGCCTGGCGCCAGTGCCGCAAGGCGTTGACATGGGCTTAGAGCCCTTATGTATCAACGGCTTGGGTTGTTTCACTGACCCATACAGGTGAGCTCAGCCTTGGCCTTGTCGGAGAAAATAGTGAAAACTTTTCGTCCGCCTTCAACTAATCAGTTGATGAATTGACCATTGAGTCAAAGCTGTATGACAACTTTGCTACTTCCGTTGGTCGCCACGTAAGTCATCTCTTACATCTTCAGAGATAATCGTTACCGGTGGTATGAGCGGTGCTTTAGGACATAGTTCCGGTCCACTCATCCTGTTTCCGGAAATTTCTTGAAATATTAGGAAAGATGGCACTAGTACTATTGTGATAGCACTTGCTATTTAGGCCAGTAGTTGCGGGGAGTTGCGAGGGGTAAATAGTTTTGTGCCACTACGCTTTGAAAAAAGCCGTGCCACTACGAAAAAAATTGACGAATGTCGAGTGAAATAAATGTTAGGGAGTCTGAAGAATTATTTTTGACGCCAAATAAATGACGAGTTCGGGGTTGGAATGCAAACAATATGTGGGAGCGGGCTTGCTCGCGAAAGCGGCGTGTCAGGCAACAAAGGCATTGACTGAACCACCGCTTTCGCGAGCAAGCCCGCTCCCACATTTGGATCTTCGTTGTCAGGTTATTCCGGGGCGTGATCCCGCAGGAACACCAGGTTATCCGGCTTTGACTGCTCCGCATTGAAGCGATAACCCTGCACGTCAAACTCCTTGAGCCTGGCCGGATCGTTGATGCGTTCTTCAATCACAAACCGGCTCATCATGCCCCGGGCCTTTTTCGCGTAGAAGCTGATGATCTTGTACTGACCGTTTTTCAGGTCCTTGAACTCGGTGTTGATGATCCGCGCGTTCAGTGCCGGGCGTTTGACTGCTGAAAAGTACTCGTTGGAGGCCAGGTTGAGCAGCACATCATCGCCTTGTTCGGCCAGGGCTTCGTTGAGCCACTCGCTGATGCGGGTGCCCCAGAACGCGTACAGGTCCTTGCCACGGGCGTTGGGCAGTTTGGTGCCCATCTCGAGGCGGTACGGCATCATCAGGTCCAGTGGGCGCAGCAGGCCGTAGAGGCCGGAGAGCATGCGCAGGTGATCCTGGGCGTAGGTGAAATCGGCGTCCTTGAAGGTTTCGGCGTTGAGGCCGGTGTAGACATCGCCCTTGAAGGCCAGCAGGGCTTGCTTGGCGTTGGCGGGGGTGAAGGCTGGGGTCCAGCTGCCGAAGCGTGCGGCGTTGAGGCCGCCGATTTTGTCGGAGACGTGCATCAGTTCGCTGATTTGCGCCGGGCTCAGTTCGCGCAGTTGTTCGATCAGCTCCTGGGAGTGGTCGAGGTATTGCGGTTGGGTGAAGCGCGGGGTGACCGGCTTTGACTCGAAATCGAGGGTTTTGGCGGGGGAAATCACCGTCAGCATGAAGTCGTCTCCTTTAATCGTGGGGGGATTCTAGGGGGTAGGGCGGTTTGACTCCACCTATGAAGGTGATAGATGGCTGGGGGTTTGTGTGTATATCCGTTATTTAGGTCACGGCGGCTTATGGTTCCGCTCTTACAGCGGCTCACTTTGGAAAAGCCCCAAAGTAAGCAAAGGGCTCTGCCCCGCCTGTCGGCACCTCGCTAGGGCTCGGTGTTCCCTCACTCCGGCATTGCTCCGCGGGCCGCCGCGACGGGCCATCCATGGCCCGGCGCGGCTAAACCGGCGTCCTGCCGGTTTACCCGCTCCGCACTGCCTGCGTTCGGCCTCGGGCTGAATGGGGCAGTCAGATCAAAATCAAAAGCAGATCAAAAGCACAGCGGCCTCCCGGCCGGCTTGAGTGTTAAAAGCAAAAGCAAAAGCAAAGACCAAAGCAAAAGCAAAGCTGCTTTTCTGTGGGAGCTGGCTTGCCTGCGATGGCATCAACTGGGTGTACCTGATGTACCGAGTTGTCTGCATCGCAGGCAAGCCAGCTCCCACATTTGGACCGTGCCCGCTTTAGATTTTGATTTGGCTTTTGCTCTTCAACACTCAAGCCGGCCGGGAGGCCGCTGTGCTTTTGATCTGCTTTTGATCTTGATCTTAGGCGCCCCGTTAAACCACGCTGGCCGAACGCAGGCTTTGGAGCGTGGGTAACCTGGCAGGACGCCAGGTTAGCCGTCCTGGGCCAGGGATGGCCCATGACGGCGGCCCACGGTCCAAAGCCGGAGTGAGGGCACACCGAGCCTAAGCGAGGTGCCGAGTGGTGGGGCAAGAGCGTTTTGCTTACTTTTGCGCTCTTCAAAAGTGAGCCGCTGTAAGAGCGGAACCGTCAGCAACCGTTACCGCAGCAACGGATATGCACACCAACCAATCCAATGTGATCGGCTATAGTGCCCGACGACTCTGGAAAGGGAGACCCTTCGTGCGAATTGCGCTTTTACTGTCAGCCTGGCTCATCTGCCTGGGCGCCCAAGCCGCCCCCGTGGATGTCGCGACCCTGGACCGCGGCACCTGGCCCGAACGCCTTAGCAACCCCGCCCTGTTCGACGTCGCCTCACGCGCAGAAATCCTGATGTTCGCCCACACCCTGCTGGCCAGCGAAGCCCTCGACGAGCCCGCCCTCAAGCAGCGCCTGGGCCTGAAGATCATCAACCTGGCCGCCATCGACGACCTGCGCCGCCAACTGTGGCAACGCCTGTTGGAAAACTACACCTTCGCCCAACAAAGCTGCGAACAGGACGCCTCCTTCTGCTACCTGGTGGAAAACATGGACGACCTGCGCGAACAAGCCACCAAGTTCGAAGTCAGCGACGACTCCTTCTATATAGGCTGGGCCGGCCCCAGCCGAGCATTCCACGAGCGCTACCTGGATGAACAGTTGCGCAAGGCCGCCCTGTTCCCCCAGATCAGCAGCGAAATCGCGCGCTTCGGCGATCACGAACGCAACGGCGACGAACTCAACGACCGGATGTTCCTGCTGACCTTTGACAGCGGCCCGTCCCCCGTCAGCGGCAACACCGACTGGCTCACCGACTACCTGCGCAAACAGAAAATGCACGGCCTCTTCTTCGTGCTCGGCAACAGCCTGCAAACCCGCGTCGAGAAAAGCTCGGCCACCGATGTGCAGGCGCTGTACCAAGGCCAGTGCGTCGGCACCCAGGGCTGGCAATACCGCTCCCATAGCCACTGGGTCGACTGGCAGTCGTCCATCACCCGCAGCGCTTCCCTGGCCCAAAACCTGATGCCGGAAAACTACCTGCCACTGTTCCGCCCACCCTACGGCCAGCGCCGCTCCGATAGCCAAGGCTTCTTCCAGGCACAAGGGCTGCAAGTGGCGTTGTGGGACATCGACTCGGAAGACGAACCCGGCAAGCTCAAGGCTGATGAGTCGGCCAACCGCGTGCTCACGCTGATGCTGTTGTGGCGGCGCGGGGTGATCGTATTCCACGACACCCAGGACAAGGCGCGTATCGCATTACCCTGGCTTTTACACGCCACGGCAGAAAGTGGACTCGGCTGGCAGGATTGCCGCGAAGCGTTTCGCTGAAAAAAAGCACGAAAAGCCCGGCCCTGTTGGGGCTGAGGTTTTTCAGGGGGGAATTTGGGAGATATTTCGATACAGGCGGACTTCCGACTTTAACGGTGCAATGCCGGCTCGCCTAGTGCTATTCGTCATCCTGAAAAATAAACTTCAAAAAAACGTCAAAGTGCTTTTTCCTGTCATGTGTTTTGCGGTATTACGAAGACAGACAGCCGAAACCTGCAACACAGGTGGCGTCTTCCAAGACACCTCTTGTGTGCACCGCACTTGACGCCCCTCAAGTGCGTTCGACGGTCGAATCGAGGCGCAGCACTGTCGTGGTATTGCGTCGACTGGCTCCCACAAAGGTGACCGAGTATGGATGATCATGGACGTAACCCTTCTTCCGACCAGCCAATCCTTTATGTGCTTGATACCAATGTACTGATTCACGATCCAAACGCACTGCTCAACTTCGAAGAACACCACGTCGCCATCCCAATGATCGTGCTTGAGGAGCTCGACAAACTCAAAAGCGGGCACCACAGCGTTGCCGCCGAATGCCGCCAGGCCATCCGCCTGATCGACAAGACCCTCGGCGAAGCCTCCCCCGACGATGTCGAGGTGGGCGTACCGATCCAGCGTGGCAAAGGCGGGCCCAAGGGCTTGCTGTCGATTCTGATGAACAAGCGCAGCGAGCCCAACAGCCTGCTGCCGGAAAATCTGAACGACAACAAAATCATCAACCAATTGATCGACCTGCACGCACGCGACAAGGACCTGCGCCTGGTGCTGGTGACCAAAGACATCAATATGCGCCTCAAGGCACGAGCGTGTGGGATCGCTGCCGAGGACTACAGTACCGACCAACTGGTCGACGACGTGTCGATGCTGTCTCGTGGTTATCACACCATGACCGGCTCGTTCTGGGATCGCGTCAGCAAGGTCGAAACCCGTCAGGACCATGGCCGCACCTGGCACCAGGTACAGCTGATCGACAACCTGCCGGCTGTGCACATCAACGAATTCATCATCGACGAACAGGGTTTTGTGGGCTGGATCAAAGAGATCCAGGTCGACAAGCTGCTGATCCTCGACCTGCATCAGGAACCCCTGTTGCACCAGGAAGCCTGGGGCCTGAAACCGCGTGATATCTACCAGAGCCTGGCGCTGTATGCCTTGCTTGATCCGGACATCCACCTGGTCAACCTGACCGGCGCTGCAGGTTCGGGGAAAACCATCCTCGCCCTGGCGGCCGCCATCGAACAGACCATGGTTACCAAGCGCTATCGCCGCATCATCGCCACCCGCAGCGTGCAGGGCCTGGACCAGGAAATCGGTTTCCTGCCCGGCACCGAAGCGGAAAAAATGGAGCCGTGGCTGGGGGCGATCACCGACAACCTCGAAGCCTTGCACATGGATGACGAAAACACCCATGGCAGCGTCGACTACATCCTCAGCAAAGTGCCGTTGCAGTTCAAATCCCTCAACTACATTCGAGGTCGCAGCTTCCAGCAGAGCCTGATTTTGATCGATGAATGCCAGAACCTGACGCCGCACCAGATGAAAACCATCATCACCCGTGCTGGCGCCGGTTCCAAAGTGGTGTGCCTGGGTAACCTGGCACAGATCGACACCCCTTACCTGTCCGCGACCAGCTCCGGGCTGACTTACCTGACGGAACGCTTCAAGGACTTCCCGAACGGCGTGCACATCGCCTTGCAAGGTGTCCCTCGTTCGATTCTGGCCGAATACGCCGAATCTCACCTGTAACCCATCAACCCATGTGGGAGCGGGCTTGCTCGCGAAAGCGGTGGTTCAGTCGATGCATTTATTGGCTGACATACCGCCTTCGCGAGCAAGCCCGCTCCCACATTTGGTCGGTGTTGGGTTTACAATCGGGGCTCCTGATCAGGAGTATCCCTGTGCTGACTCATCTCGATTCCCAAGGTCGCGCCCACATGGTCGACGTCACTGAAAAAGCCGTGACGTTCCGTGAAGCCGTGGCCGAAGCGCGGGTGCGCATGTTGCCCGAAACCCTGAAAATGATTGTCGACGGCGCCCACCCCAAGGGCGACGTGTTTGCCGTGGCCCGTATCGCCGGGATCCAGGCCGCGAAAAAAACCAGTGATCTCATTCCCCTGTGCCACCCGTTGATGCTCACCGGGGTCAAGGTCGAGCTCAGCGCCGATGGCCTGGACGCGGTGCACATCGTCGCCCGCTGCAAACTCTCCGGCCAGACGGGCGTGGAGATGGAAGCGCTGACCGCGGCCAGTGTTGCCGCCCTGACGATCTACGACATGTGCAAGGCCGTGGACCGTGGCATGACCATCGAGAACATTCGGCTGCTGGAAAAACTCGGCGGCAAAAGCGGGCATTTCAAGGCGGACCAGGCATGAGCATCAACGTACTGTTTTTTGCGCGCTACAGCGAAGCGATTGGCCTGGACTCCCTGGAGATGGAAGGCGACTTCGCGACGGTCGACGCTGTACGCCAGGCATTGGCCGGTGACCCGGAATTCGCGGTGCTCAATGAGGCCAGTCTGATGTGCGCTCGTAACCAGGAACTGTGCGACCTTGAAGAGCCGCTGCAGGCTGGCGACGAAGTGGCATTCTTCCCGCCCGTGACCGGAGGCTGACCATGGCGATTCGGGTGCAGGCCGAGGCGTTTGATCCCGGCGCCGAGGTCAATGCGATGCATGCGGCCAATGTGGGCGTAGGCGCGGTGGTGAGTTTTGTCGGCTATGTGCGCGACTTCAACGATGGCCTGGAGGTGGCGGGGATGTTCCTCGAACACTACCCGGGCATGACTGAAAAGGCCCTCGGCAAAATCGTCGTGGAGGCCGAGCAACGCTGGCCGCTGCTCAAGCTGGAAGTGTTGCACCGCATTGGCGCCCTGGAGCCGGGTGAACCGATCGTGTTCGTGGCGGCGGCCAGTGCCCATCGTCAGGCGGCGTTCGATGCCTGCGCCTTTGTGATGGACTACCTGAAGACGCGCGCGCCGTTCTGGAAGAAGGAAAACACCAGCGAAGGGCCGCGCTGGGTGGAAGGGCGCGACAGCGATCATGCAGCCGCTGACCGCTGGAAATAACGTGTGGCGAGGGAGCTAGCTGTGGGGAGGGAGCTAGCTGTGGCGAGGGAGCTTGCTCCCGCTGGGCTGCGAAGCGGCCCCAAAAACAAGTGGGAGCGCTGCGCACTCCAGCGGGAGCAAGCTCCCTCGCCACAGCAAGCTCCCTCGCCACGGGGGTCAGGTCGAGGCTTGCAGACGGTGGGGCGACAGCATCGCTTCGGTCAACCCGAACTCCGCCAATGCATCCGGCAACGGCTTCCCGCGCACCAGCGCCGCACTGGCCTGGCCCATCGCCGGAGAGGTCTGGATTCCGTAGCCGCCCTGAGCCGCAATCCAGAACAATCCCTCCACCTGTGGATCGAACCCGCAGACCAGATCACCATCGCTGACGAAACTGCGCAGCCCGGCCCAGGTCCGCGCAGGCCGGCGGATGCTCAGGGTGGTGGCTTCCTCGATATGATAGATGCCCGTGGCGATGTCCAGCTCTTCCGGTTGCACATCGTGGGGCTCCACCGGGTCGGCATTGGCCGGTGAGCCGAGGAACATGCCGGCGTCGGGTTTCATATAGAACGAGCCGTCGAGGGCGGCCAACTCCGGCCATGCATGGATGTTCAGTTCGGCAGGCGGGGCGAAGACGAACGCACTGCGACGTTTGGGCTGCAGGCCGATTTTCAGTGCACCGGCCAACTCGCCGATGTGGTCGGCCCAGGCGCCGGCGGCGTTGAGGATCACTGGGGCGCTGAAGTGCTGTTGGGCCGTGCGCACCTGCCAGAGTCCTTGAGCGTCACGGGTCAGTTTCTGCACCTCACTGTCGGTGTGGATTTCTCCGCCATTGCGCCGAATGCCGCGCAAGTAGCCCTGATAGAGCGCATCGGTATCAATATCGCAGACGGTGGGGTCGTAGATTCCGCCGTGGACTTTTTCCCTACGCAGGATCGGCATGATGGCCATCGACTCCTCGATGTCGAGCCGGCGCGTTTCCGGCACCAGCGCCTTGGCGCTCAGGTATTGGCGCTGCAACTCATCGGGGTCGCCAATCAAGTCCACCAGCAATTCGCCCCGTGGCGTGAGTAAGGGGTGTTCGGCAAAGCCTGCGGGCGGCTGATCGAAGAAGGCGCGGCTGCCCAGCGTCAGCGCGCGGACCTGGGGCGTGCCATAGGCGGCGATGTACAAGGCGGCGGAACGGCCAGTGGAGTGGTAGCCCGGCATCGACTCGCGTTCCAGCACGATGACGCGGGCATGGTGTGACAGCCAGTAGCCGGCGGATGCGCCGGCGATGCCACCGCCGATGATGAGGTAGTCGGCCTGATTCATGTGTTCCTCCTGGATTTTAAAGTGCTGAAACCAAATGTGCAGGCTTGCTTGCTCCCCCACAAGCCCGCTTTCACATTTATATTCAGCCTGGCGATAAAACCGGAAATAGCTATTTCCTTTTGACCTGAAAATTCCGGAAAAACTGTTATTTCTAACAGTAGGCGGTCCCTTCTATAAAGCGCTTACTTGCATCAGGCCGGTACAAGATGTGGCGTTGATAATAACTGTTCTCTATGTTGGATAAGGAGAAGGAAATGAAAGCAGAAGATCCGAATGTTCGTTTAAAAACGTTTGATATTGAATTCCCTAGCCCTGGCGGTGGCAATGTAGTTAGTAGTGAAGTATATCTGGGTGGCAAACAGCAATGCCAAGTCGATATAATTGTCCAAAAAGAGAAGAAAAACGCTGATGGTATATGGGAGTTGGAAGCCTTTGATGAGAAGGAGCTTGAAAGTGCCACGGTGGTTGAGTATTCCACAAACCCAGCAGCGACAATGCCAGACGGATGGTATTGTGATACAAAAAGGAATGAATTTAACATGGGGCGGTGGTCGGGGTTACTTGAGGCGCCTAGCACGAATGCTGTCCATTCGAACCCTATTATTCAGCCGATACCCGGTATTGGTCCGCTAGAAAATGTGAAGCGTTACCTGAGGTGTGATCAGACATCAGCGGGTAGTCAGAAGTTTATGGCAAGAATTACGGTGGGTAATAAAACGTACACAACTAATATGCTGAGAGATAATATTAATTATCAATCATCTGTCACTGTAAGATCCCAAGAACCCTATACATTGTCCCCTGAGCGGCTCGATCATTGGGCTGATACCAACGCTTTTTCAGTGTCGAATGTGGATGTGGATATTTATTATTGGACGCCACCCCTTGGGTTGAGATTTGTCGAGAATATACCTCCGACTTGTCCCGTAATATTAGATGATCCATCTGTTCAGGGGGATCACTTTGATATTTACTACACTTGGGATATTGGGCGTGGTATTAGACAGATCGGCGGTGTCATACGGGGTAATACTGTTGGAAACATCACAATGAATAGCCTGCTGAAAAAATCTTCAGGAGGAAATGAACTAATTCCTGCGAACAAACGCAATACAATCATGCGTGCTGCGCGAGTCAAGGCCTGGTTGAATAACCCCAACACCGATCAACAAGGGGCCAGTATTTGGACAATGGTCGATAGTTATGGCTGCTCGCATCACTATTACCTGACCGAGACCGACAATTACAATGTGATGGTGCTGCGCGCCACTTCAAAACCCTGACGTTCCAGGCATTAAATCCCCTCTCTGAGTGTGAACCGGCGGGCCTATGGACATCTATTCGAACGCGTTTAATTTCAGTGCCCACCTCGGCGGTTCGGTTGACCTGCGCACCGGGCAGTATGGGTGTCTGATTCGTTTGGCAGTCTTGAGCCCAAAAGGGCCGTTAGAGGTCAGTCGGGAGATTGCCTTGGCGTTCTCGATGATGGATACCCGCAACAGTGGCTACGGTAAAGGCTGGAGCTTGTCGAATACCGAATTTGACCCGAACAGCTTCAAGCTTACGCTACTCAACGGTGAACAATATCTAACCCAAGGGCTGCCCTCCGTAGGGGACAATGCTGTTATTACCGACCATAAGTTGAAGGACCTCACCATAAAACGGGTTGCGCAAAATACGCTGCACGTAATTTACAAGGATGGCACTGTCGAAATCCTGCGTCCCCTCAGCATTCCCGGTCCCTATAAGATCAGTGCCATCCAGTTCGAAAATGGCGAGCGGCTGAGCTTCCGGTATGGCGGTAATAACTTATTGCAGAGTATTGTTGACGATAAAGAAACCGAGCTGTTGATGCTGAAGTATTCCGCCGGATCGCTGGTAACCGCCGATACACTAATTGATGGTAATCGTTATGCCCGTACGCGATTTGAATATACTCATATCGACAACCAACTGACCAAGGTCACGGTTCCTTATGACCTGGCCGGGCCAGTCGCAAGTGAGGCCTATTCGTTTCAGTACCTCAGGTTGCCTGACGCAATGGTGGCTATTTCGCAGGTTATGACACCCATGGGGGGGCAGGAGATAATTCGGTATAACACCAATGGGCTTCAATACGATGCCCGTTTGTATATTCCGGTCGTCACCCACTGGGAGCAAAACCCTGGGCGCGGGCAGCCCTCCGTCGTCCGCTCCTATAACTACAGTCCCAACCGTAACTTCACGGGATATCCTCTTAATGGCGGGTTTCGCCAGGGCCAGGATAATTTGTATCGGGTGGATAGCGAGTACGCTTATTGGGCGGAAGAAACTTACGTTGATAATAATGGCAAGCCCCTGCGGTCTACCCGCGCCACTTATAATCGTTTTCACCTGATGACTGAGGAATTAATGCTAGCCAATGGCAGCCAGGTCAAAACCGAGACTGTCTACAATGAAGTTCGGGGCATCCAGTTTCCAAATCAGCCCGCCAATCTCCAACTTCCGAGCCGCATCACCA
Source organism: Pseudomonas sp. 32A (assembly GCF_052682255.1). Classification (NCBI taxonomy): domain Bacteria; kingdom Pseudomonadati; phylum Pseudomonadota; class Gammaproteobacteria; order Pseudomonadales; family Pseudomonadaceae; genus Pseudomonas; species Pseudomonas sp. 32A. The sequence continues at coordinate 4,077,124 of NZ_JBQYLY010000001.1, forward strand.
AGACCTTTGAGCTGTATCCCCAGGGTGGCAAACCCCCAAGGGCGGAAGTGGTCAGTATCACCACCGATGACTTCGGCAACGAACTAAGCCGCACCGAGGCCTCCGGCGTACGCACCGAATACACTTATTACCCGGTGACCGGCGAGCCCCGAAGATGCCCTGCCGACCCCCATGGACTCTTTCAACGTTACCTGAAGCTGGAAAAGCTTTTCCCGGCCAGATCGACCACTGCGGCTCGGACCACTGAACATTCCCACACCGACGTCTCGATAACGGGGGGCGGCTACTTCGTCATGCCGCTTGCCATCAACCTTGAAGGGGGCACCCATACGTCTTATAACTATCATTCTGTGGCCGCCAACCCCGCCCTGCATGGTCGCTTGAAAAGCTCCACGACGACGATCGACAAACTCTCTCTAGTCTCCGTTTTCACCTGCACCTTCAATGGCGACTCGATCACCGAAGTCCGGAGCTTGAAGGGGCGTGAGCCTGGTCAATGGCTCGAGTCCGCGCGCACGTGGTCACTGACCAATCAGCGTCTGCTCGACATGACACGTGATGCCGTCGGCAGCCTGGCGATGACGTACGATGTCAGTGGGCGGCTGACATCGGAAACCGCCGCGCCAGGCAAGCCCCAGATGGCACGACGTACTTATGCCTATCACTTTTCGGCCGGGGCCAAGATGGCCCATTTGGTCACCACGGACGCACAAGGCACCGTGCTCTTCACGTATTTCGATGGCATGGGGCGCCAGCTCTCTGCTGCGCAATCCCTTGATGGCATCGCGGACAATGACAGGCTTCTGGGTTCCTGGGCGTACGACGCACTCGGGCGGCTCGTGAAGCAAACCCGTCTGGATTATCTGGGTGCTGGGCCACGTACATTGAAAACCAGCCACGCCTATAACATCTGGGGCAACCCCTGGACGGTAACTCAACCCGATGGTCGGGTATTGATCGATGAATATGACCCGCTCCTCAACCGCCGGGTGACGGGGGTTCAAGGTGACGCGCAACTGGAAACCTGGTTCAACGAACACAATCAACCTGCACGGGTTGAGCGCGTGAGCGTTGGCGGTGAGCGCATCGTGGTGGAAACCCGTACTTATGACGGGCTGGGCCGCTGCACGGAGCGCATCGATGCCAGGAAGACCAAGACTGAATACACCTATGACATTTTTGATCGTGTGGTGCGCAGCCTGGAAACTCCCTCCGACGGAACGCCGCCCCGTGAGCGGTTGACGACGTATGCGCTTGGCACCAGCGAGCCAATGGTGCGCACCCTCACCGTAGACAGCAAGCTGCTTGGCACGCGTGAATACGACAGCCTGGGCCGCGTCATTTCCCAAGCGCGTGGCAACGCAACAGCTACGACCTGGGAGTACAAGCCCAACCAGGTTGCGCCAGTGGCGGTGACTTCGCCGCGCGGTGACCGCCAGGAGTACGGGTATGACCTCGAGCTGGAAACATTGACGGGCGTCCAGATGGCAGGGCATGCGCCGATAGACCTTGAGTACGACCCCATCAGTGGCGCGATGCGACAATCCCTTACAGCCGGGCTCAAGCATGAGATGAGTTACGACGAGAACGGCTATCTCGCCAAGGAAGTTCAGACGCTGGGCAGTCAGGCATTGACTAGCCTGACCAGCTACTCACCGGGTGGGCGGCTGTTGCGGCATACCTCGGCGGATGGGCAGCGCAGTGACCTGAAATATGACCTGTTCGGACGCCTCCAACAGACAACCACCGGTTTTATCGGCACGATCCAGGCTTACGACAGCCTGGGGCGCCCATCGGCGCGAACCCTCAGTTACCAATTCATGCGTCTTACCGACTCGGTAGCCTATGACGCATGGGGGCGTGAGTCAGAACGTAAGCTGGATCAGTTCGGTGCGCTACTGCAGAACATTGCCAGCACCTATTACGACGATGGCCTGCTGGCCACTCGCACGTTGAAAGATGCGAATGACGCCGTGGTCACGGGCGAGACGTTCACTTACGATGGTTATTCGCGACTCAAATCCTATGTGTGCGAGGGCACGCAATACCCGATGGATAAATTGGGTCGGGCGATCAAGGAACAGCGTTTCAGTTACGACGGTCTCGATAATATGACCGAAGTGCAGACGACATTTACCGATGGCAGCAGCGACCGTAGCGAGCGCTTTTTCCAGGGTCAAGATCCTGCTTGCCTGACGCGCGTAACCCACACTAACCCGCTGCAAAACCTGACCCTGAGCTATGACGCCTCCGGTAATTTACAACAGGGCACCTCCAGCCGCAGCTATGCGTACAACGGCTTTGACCAGCTTACTAGTGTGCAGGTCGACGGCCTCAGGTACAGCTATCAATACGACGGCGAAGCACGCCAGGTGCTTGCTGCGCGAGGCAACGAAGCCCCCGTGATGCTGGCCTATGCCGGGGATCGGCTCGACACGCTAGTGGAAGGCAGTAAGCGGGTGCATTACGTGCGCGACGGCGACCAGGTGCTGGCCTACCGTGATCACGGTAATCGCGAGCAACTACTGGTCAATGACGGCGCTGGCAGTGTCCGCGGCGTGGTGGCGCCGGGCATGGAGCAGGTGCGCCGGCAGTACGCGCCCTACGGTGACGCCAGGATCGCCTTGGCAGATGGCACGCCTCCTTCGATGGTCCATCTGCAACTGCCCGCCTACAAGGGCGAGCGGCTGGATGTACCGGTCAACCTCTATCACCTGGGTAATGGGCGCCGTGCCTATGATCCCGAACTCATGGTGTTTCTCTCTCCTGATCCCCTCAGTCCTTTTGACGAGGGCGGGATCAACAGCTACGCCTATTGTGGCGGTGACCCGGTGAATTGGTCGGACCCCAGCGGCCTCTTCAGTTTTCCAACATGGGCCCGGTGGGCACTGACCGGTGTTGCACTGGGCATGTCGGTGGTCACCGCTGGGCTTGCAACTGCGGGCTTGCTCGCTGCCATCGGCGCTCAAGCCGCTGCACTGACCATTGCCGGCAAGAGCGCGCTGTTGCTGGCCTCCGGCGCGGCCTCAGTAGGTGGGACGTTGGGGATTGCCGCACTGAGCGTTGAGGCGGCCGACAATCAGATGGGCTGGGATCGCTCCAGTCAAATCAACGTCCTGAACTGGGCATCGCTGACCTTTGCAGCGGTGGGGGTCGCGGCCAGTTTAGGGGGCGCAGGGATAGCGGCGGCGAGCGCTTCCCGGGCGGTTGCAGCCGCCGCAGGTCCGGGGGGCCGAAGCTTCAGTCTATTGAGTTCCCAAGCAGGGGCTGGATTGCAGGCCGCTGGCAAGTTGCTGGCCGGTGCTTCTTACAGGTTCTTCGATGACATCACGCTGCCAAGCCAAGCCTGGGGGGTGACGCGTTTTGGCTTGCGCGTGGTCAATCTGTACCGCTCGGTCGACGGTCGGATCAGAAAGCGCCAGCCGGCAGCGCCTATCGGGGGCGATGCCGAGAACTTGCAGCAGCCACTGGGGCAGCCGCAACCCCAGCCTCAGGCCCATCGCCTTGTCGATATGTCGGGCAGCAGCTTCACTTTCCATGAGACCTTTTCGCAGGAGGCCTCGCGTGTTCGCCAACCCATCCTGGCCGAATGGAATTCGGCCTGAGGCTTTCCAGCCTAAGGGCGTTTGCGCTCCACCGGACGCAACAAATGCGTCGGCGGCGTTTCGCAGCTGATCTTGCGACCCAGCAAGGTTTCGATCGACGGCAACTGATACGAATCGTCTTCACCGGCAAAGCTGATGGACACACCCGCCGCGCCCGCACGGCCGGTACGGCCAATCCGGTGCACGTAGTCGTCCGGCACTTCCGGCAGGGTGAAGTTGATCACGTGGCTGATGCCATCGATGTGAATCCCGCGCCCGGCCACGTCGGTGGCCACCAGCACGCGAATCTTGCCTTCGCGGAAACCTTCCAGGGTCTTGATGCGCTTGTGCTGCGGCACATCGCCGGACAGTTGCGCGGCATTCACGCCATCACGCACCAGGCGTTCTTCGATGCGGCGCACTTCGTCCTTGCGGTTGGCAAACACCATGACCCGCTCCCAACCGTTGTCGTTGACCAGGTTGTAGAGCAGCTTGTATTTGTCGGCACCGGCCACGGCATAGATGTGCTGTTCGACGTTCTCGCTGGCAACGTTGAGTGCCTCGATCTCGACGATGGACGGGTCGGTGGTCCACTGCTTGGCGAGGTTCATCACGTCTTCGGTGAAGGTCGCGGAGAACAGCAGGGTCTGGCGTTCGTTTTTCGGCGGGGTCTGGCGAATGATCTGACGCACTTGCGGGATGAAACCCATGTCGAGCATGCGGTCGGCTTCGTCCAGCACCATCACTTCGACCATGTCCAGGTGCACGTCGCCGCGCTGGTTGAAGTCCAGCAAGCGGCCCGGCGTGGCCACCAGGATGTCGCAGTGGCGCGCTTCCAGGTGCTTGAGCTGCTTGTCGAAGTCCATGCCGCCGACAAACGTCATCACGTTGAGGCCGGTGTACTTGGTCAGGTCGGCGGCGTCCTTGGCGATCTGTACCACCAGCTCCCGGGTCGGGGCGATGATCAGGGCGCGCGGTTCACCCATGTAGCGCTCTTTCGGCGGTGGGGTCTGCAACAGCTGCGTAATGATCGAGATCAGGAAGGCGGCGGTCTTGCCGGTACCGGTCTGGGCGCGACCGATGGCGTCTTTGCCGGCGAGGGTAAAGCCCAATACCTGCGCCTGGATCGGCGTGCAGTATGGGAAACCCAGGTCCTGGATGGCGTGCATCAGTTCCGGGGCGAGCTTGAAATCATGAAAGCGGGTTTTGCCTTCCTGGGGTTCGACGGCGAAGTCTTCCAGTTTCCAGGGAATAACCACAGGTTTGGGCGCGCGTTCACGGCGCGGCTTTTCCTGGCGTGGCTCCTGGCGTGGTTGGTCGGCGGCTGGCTCTCCAGCGACGTTAACCGTGGCGGGTGTGGTCACCGGCTCTTTTTTTGGCGAGGCTACAGGTGCGGTCCGGCCAGGCTGCTGGCCGTCATTGCGGCTGCCTTGAACGTGGGCGGGGGCACTGGAACCTGGCGCGAGCTGCTCAGCCTCGCTTTTACCGAACATCTTCTTGAGTGCTTTGAGCACGGTCATCTCATCAATTGGTTAAGGAATGTACGCCGGCCAGTGTAATGCAAGAATCGGGCGCGGCGTAGTGCGTTGGTCATGCGGCTACACAATGGCTGGTTTTCAGCCCAGGCGGGCGGCCAACCAGTTGCCAATATCGTGTATCTCCTGGGGTAACACTTCGTGGCCCATTGGGTATTCCTGCCATGTGGCGGTGACACCGCGCGACTTCAAATGCTCATAGGCGCTGCGACCCATGGCGTTCTGCACCACGTCGTCATATTGACCGTGCAGGCACAGCACCGGAATTCGTTGCTGGCTGGCCGACAATTCGAGTTCGTCACCGAAAGTGGGAGCGTAGGTGGAAAGGGCAATCACGCCACCCAAAGCACCCTGCCATTTCAGGAACGCGGTGTGGAACACCACGGCGCCACCCTGGGAAAAACCGGCGAGGAAAATCCGCGAGGCGTCTATCCCGCTGCTTTTTTGTTCCTTGATAACGTCAGTGACCATTTTTGCCGAGGCTTCCAGTTCCTCAACGCTGATCGAGCGCGCCGGGCTCATGGCCTTGATGTCGTACCAACTCGGCATCTCGTAGCCGCCATTGATGGTCACCGGGCGTGTCGGCGCCTGGGGCAGGACAAAGCGCGTCGACAGGAGTTTTTCCTGCAGGGCTTCAGCCACCGGCAGGAAGTCGTAGCGATCGGCACCCAGGCCATGCAACCAGATTACGCAGGCGTCTGCGGGCTTGGCGGGCTGAAGAATCAAGGGTTCGGTCATGTCTGCTCCATAAATGTGCGTGCGCTCCGATTGAGTGCGTCGGAACGGTGCGCGACGGGTTGATCTGTTAAGAGAATGTCGCAAGGTTGAATCTTTTGCTCTTGACCATGGGCTGAAACGACTCAGCCATCAGTCTGGTACGGGGCTTGCTATGTGAAACCCGATGTCAAGGCTCACCCCGGGCGGTAACACTATCAGTGACTGACGCTCGGGGGATAGCAACTGGACTTAAAGCAAAAACCTCACGCTGTTTGACCCCAAAAAAAGCCAACACGGGTCGATGTCGCCTCATAAGGGTGCGGTGGGGTTCGAGCGCAGGCACAACAAGAGCAAAACTGGAGGTTTGAATGAAGGTATTGAAATCCACCCTGGCCATCGTGACCGCGGCTACCGTACTGGGTGTCAGTGGTTTCGCCCAGGCTGGCGCCACGCTGGATGCCGTGCAGAAGAAAGGCTTTGTGCAGTGTGGCGTGAGCGACGGTCTGCCAGGCTTCTCGGTGCCGGACGCCAGTGGCAAGATCCTCGGGATCGACGCTGACGTATGCCGTGCTGTTGCCGCTGCCGTATTCGGCGACGCAACCAAGGTCAAATTCAGCCAGTTGAATGCCAAGGAGCGTTTCACCGCGCTTCAGTCTGGCGAAGTCGACATCCTGTCGCGTAACACCACCATGACCAGCTCCCGCGATGCCGGCATGGGCCTGAAATTCCCGGGCTTCATCACCTACTACGACGGTGTTGGCTTCCTGGTGAACAACAAGCTGGGCGTTAAAAGTGCCAAGGAACTGGACGGTGCAACCATCTGCATCCAGGCCGGTACCACCACTGAGCTGAACGTTTCCGACTACTTCCGCGCCAACAACCTGAAGTACACCCCGATCACGTTCGACACCTCCGATGAAAGCGCCAAGTCGCTGGAATCCGGTCGTTGCGACGTACTGACCTCCGACAAGTCCCAGCTCTACGCACAGCGCAGCAAGCTGGCTTCGCCGAAGGACTACGTGGTACTGCCGGAAACCATTTCCAAAGAACCACTGGGCCCTGTCGTGCGTAACGGCGACGACGAGTGGCTGGCCATCGTGCGCTGGGTTGGCTACGCCATGCTCAACGCTGAAGAAGCCGGTATCACCTCCAAAAACGTCGAAGCTGAAGCCAAGTCCACCAAGAACCCGGACGTTGCCCGTCTGCTGGGTGCTGACGGCGAATACGGCAAAGACCTGAAAGTGAAGAAAGACTGGGTCGTACAGATCGTCAAGCAGGTGGGTAACTACGGCGAAGTGTTCGAGAAAAACCTCGGCAAGAGCACGCCTCTGGAAATCGATCGTGGCCTGAACGCACTGTGGACCAACGGTGGCATTCAATACGCACCACCTGTGCGCTGATCGCTGATGGTTCTATCACCCGGTGGGCCAACCGCCGGGTGATGTTCTGTTCCATTATTCCTGGGGCACTTAATGCAAAATCAAATCGGCGCACCAAAACAGAAGCTCAGCTTCAGTGATCCAAAAGTGCGTGCGTGGCTATTCCAGATCATCACGATTGTGGCGGTGGTCTCGTTGGGCTGGTACCTGTTCAACAACACGCAAACCAACCTTCAACACCGGGGCATTACCTCGGGTTTCGACTTTCTTGAGCGCAGTGCCGGCTTCGGCATCGCTCAGCACCTGATCGACTACACCGAATCGGACAGCTATGCCCGGGTCTTTGTGATCGGCCTGCTCAATACCTTGCTGGTGACCGTGATCGGTGTGGTCCTGGCGACCATCCTCGGGTTCATCATCGGTGTGGCGCGCTTGTCGCCCAACTGGATGATCAACAAGCTGGCCACCGTGTATGTGGAAGTGTTCCGCAACATTCCGCCGCTGCTGCAAATCCTGTTCTGGTACTTCGCGGTATTCCTGACGATGCCGGGGCCGCGTAACAGCCACAACTTCGGCGACACCTTCTTCGTCAGCAGCCGTGGCCTGAACATGCCCGCCGCGTTGATGGCGGACGGTTTCTGGCCGTTTGTGATCAGCGTGGTGGTGGCGATCATCGCCATTGTGTTGATGGCCCGTTGGGCCAACAAACGCTTTGAAGCCACCGGTGTTCCGTTCCATAAAATCTGGGCCGGCCTGGCGCTGTTGGTGGTGATCCCGGCACTGTGCGCACTGGTTTTTGGCGCGCCACTGCACTGGGAAATGCCCAAGCTGCAAGGCTTCAACTTCGTCGGCGGCTGGGTGCTGATTCCCGAGTTGCTGGCGCTGACCCTGGCCTTGACCGTGTACACCGCGGCGTTTATCGCCGAGATCGTGCGTTCAGGCATCAAGTCCGTCAGCCACGGCCAGACTGAAGCGGCGCGCTCCCTCGGGCTGCGCAACGGTCCGACCCTGCGCAAGGTGATCATCCCGCAAGCCCTGCGCGTGATCATTCCGCCGCTGACCAGCCAATACCTGAACCTGGCGAAAAACTCGTCACTGGCGGCCGGTATCGGTTACCCGGAAATGGTTTCGCTGTTTGCCGGCACGGTGCTCAACCAGACCGGCCAGGCCATCGAGGTTATTGCCATCACCATGAGCGTGTACCTGGCGATCAGCATCAGCATTTCCCTGCTGATGAACTGGTACAACAAGCGCATTGCGCTGATCGAGCGGTGAGGAAACCTGCATGAGTACGCATACTTTCAAACCTGATATGCCGCCACCGAGCAAAGTGTTCGGGCCGATGGCATGGATGCGCGCCAACCTGTTTTCCAGCTGGCTCAACACCCTGCTGACATTGCTGGCGTTCTACCTGATCTACCTGGTCGTGCCGCCGATCCTGCACTGGGCGATCCTCGATGCAAACTGGGTCGGTACCACCCGCGCCGACTGCACCAAGGAGGGCGCCTGCTGGGTGTTTATCCAACAGCGCTTCGGGCAGTTCATGTACGGCTACTACCCCGGCGACCTGCGCTGGCGCGTCGACCTGACCGTGTGGCTGGCCATCGTGGGTGTGGCGCCGTTGTTCATCTCGCGCTTCACGCGCAAGGCGGTCTACGGCCTGAGCTTTTTGGTGGTGTACCCGATCGTTGCCTACTTCCTGCTGCACGGCGGGATCTTCGGCATGACCAACGTGGCCACGAGCCAATGGGGCGGCTTGATGCTGACCCTGGTGATCGCCACCGTCGGCATTGCCGGGGCCTTGCCGCTGGGCATTGTGCTGGCGCTGGGTCGGCGTTCGAACATGCCGGCGATTCGTGTGGTCTGCGTGACCTTCATCGAGTTCTGGCGCGGCGTACCGTTGATCACCGTGTTGTTCATGTCGTCGGTGATGTTGCCGCTGTTCCTGCCAGAAGGCATGGGCATCGACAAACTGCTGCGGGCGTTGATCGGCGTGATCCTGTTCCAGTCGGCCTACGTGGCCGAAGTGGTGCGCGGCGGTTTGCAGGCGATTCCCAAGGGGCAGTACGAAGCCGCTGCCGCAATGGGCCTGGGTTACTGGCGCAGCATGGGCCTGGTGATTTTGCCCCAGGCGCTGAAGATGGTGATCCCGGGCATCGTCAACACGTTTATCGCGTTGTTCAAGGACACCAGCCTTGTGATCATCATCGGCCTGTTCGACCTGCTCAACAGCGTCAAGCAAGCCGCAGCCGACCCGAAATGGTTGGGCATGGCCACTGAAGGCTACGTGTTCGCCGCCCTGGTGTTCTGGATTTTCTGTTTTGGTATGTCCCGCTATTCCATTCATTTGGAACACAAGCTGGACACAGGCCACAAGCGTTAGGAGTGTTGTGATGAGTGAAGCGATCAAACAGCCTGTGAGCCCTGAAGGCATTATTCAGATGCAGGGCGTCAACAAGTGGTACGGCCAGTTCCACGTGTTGAAAGACATCAACCTGAACGTCAAGCAGGGCGAGCGTATCGTACTGTGCGGCCCGTCGGGTTCCGGCAAGTCCACCACCATCCGCTGCCTCAACCGCCTGGAAGAGCACCAGCAGGGCCGCATCGTGGTCGATGGTGTGGAACTGACCAACGACCTCAAGCAGATCGAAGCGATCCGCCGGGAAGTCGGCATGGTGTTCCAGCACTTCAACCTGTTCCCGCACCTGACCATCCTGCAGAACTGCACCCTGGCACCGATGTGGGTGCGCAAGATGCCCAAGCGCAAGGCTGAAGAAATTGCCATGCACTACCTTGAGCGCGTGCGTATTCCGGAGCAGGCCCACAAGTTTCCGGGGCAACTCTCCGGCGGTCAGCAACAGCGCGTGGCGATTGCCCGTGCGCTGTGCATGAAGCCAAAAATCATGCTGTTCGATGAGCCGACCTCGGCACTCGATCCAGAGATGGTGAAAGAGGTGCTGGACACCATGATCGGCCTGGCGGAAGACGGCATGACCATGCTCTGCGTGACCCACGAAATGGGCTTTGCGCGTACCGTGGCCAACCGCGTGATCTTCATGGACAAGGGCGAGATCGTTGAACAGGCGGCGCCGAATGACTTCTTCGACAACCCGCAGAATGATCGGACCAAGCTGTTCCTGAGCCAGATTCTGCATTGATCCATGGGTAATGCTTGAAACAATAAACCCGGCCTGGTGCCGGGTTTATTTTTGCCTGTCTAAGAGGCGTTGAGGACTTCTTGCGTTTTGTTGTTGATGGTGTAGGTGAAGGCGTTGCGCAGGTCTGCGCCTTCGGCCAGCTCCTTCGCATCGGTGAGCAAGTGGGGGTAACGATCCAGCAGGCGCATCAGAACCATCAATGGTTTGGGCGGCGTTATTTCACCGCGTTCGTAACGTGAGAATGCGTTGTGGCCGCCACCGGATAGCAAGCCCACGGTTTCTTTTTGCGTGAGGTGCAGCTTGCGACGGATACGCTTCAGTTCAGCGCCCATCATTCTTCGGGCGGCGTGGAGCAGATCATCACCGGCATTGGCATGACTTTCGCAGCTATCGGGGTCATACATGCCGTCCTCGCACACCTGACATTCCCAGCCCGAAAGATCATCAATGCGCCGCTCCATACCTTTTATACGCATGGTTTCGCTGCGACCCTCAAAACGCGTCATGGCGTCGGGGGCACCGCAGATGAAGCAATGTTGGGTGTTCATAGGTTCATCCCTTTGAAGGAGATCACCGGAGGGTTGCTGCCGGAGCAGTAAGTCACCTTGATGTAAATCTCCAGACCGTGTGAATGGATGTGGTAGACGTCATGCCAGATCCGATGATCCGCGTAGGTGGTCATCGACTTGTACAACATCCTGTTTTGCAGTTCGAAAATAACGGCCTGCATTTCCGAGAGATCAAGGTCGAGCGCCTCTGCGGTTTTCTTTGCCGCATGTGTGAAAGCCTTGGCGCCAAGCCGCCTGACATCCGCCTTTATCACCGCCAAATCGTAATGAGGTGTGTACTTTTCCATAAGACACCTGAGTCCAATAATTACCCTCTGAGGGTAATTTTACCAATCGAAAATACTGCTCCTTTGCCTGCCCAAGAACCCTAGTGCGTTGCCTTTGTAGGCAACTCCGAATAGGCTGTGGGAAAATTCATCCTATGATTGGATGAAAGGACGAAACCCATGACAGACATCGCCCCCCTGATCAAACGCTCCCTCGTCGATCAAGCCCTCGAACAGTTGCGCCAGCGCATCACCCAAGGCGTGTGGGCCATCGGCGAACGCCTGCCCACCGAGCCCGAGTTGTCTGCCGAGTTGGGGATCAGCCGCAACACTGTGCGCGAAGCCATGCGCGTATTGGCGTTCTCCGGATTGATCGAGATCCGCCAGGGTGACGGCAGCTACCTGCGCTCCATGACCGACCCTCTGGGCGCCATGAAAGCCTTGTCCCACTGCACCCTGGCCCAGGCCCAGGAGACGCGGCAGATTCTTGAAGTCGAGGCAGTCGGCTTGGCCGCGTTGCGCCGCACCGATGAAGACCTGGCCGCTTTGCACGCGGCGCTCAACGCCAGCGGCGACCATTACCACGGTGATCTTGAGCACTACATCAACTGCGACCTGGTGTTCCACAAACGCCTGGTGGACGCGGCCCACAACCCGGCCTTGAGCGAGCTGTACCAGTACTTTTCCAGCATTGTCGGCGCGCAACTGCGCCAGACCCTGAACATCCAGCCGCGCCGGCAAGCGGTGTTCGACCTGCACGGCGCCTTGCTCGATGCCGTGGAACAACAGGACCCGGAACGCGCCAAGGCCCTGTCCCGGCAGTTGATCAATGAACCTTGAACCCGAGACCACCATGCCCCGTTCAGAAAATGCTCTTGAAGAACTGCTGATCGACGCCGAAGCCGATGACGATGAGGTCCAGCACAGCCCGCCGGTGGTGAGCCGTCCGTGGCTGTTGCTGCTGGGCCTGATCCTGGTGGCGCTGAACCTGCGCCCGGCGTTGTCGAGCATGGCGCCGCTGCTCGCTGAGGTCTCCCATAGCCTGGGGCTCTCGGCGGCCAAGGCCGGGCTGCTGACGACGCTGCCCGTGTTGTGCCTGGGCCTGTTCGCACCGTTGGCTCCGATCCTGGCCCGGCGTTTTGGCGCTGAGCGGGTGGTGCTGGGCATTCTGCTGACCCTGGCCGGCGGCATCATCCTGCGCAGCTCATTGGGTGAGGTCGGGCTGTTCGCCGGGAGCCTGCTGGCGGGCGCGAGTATCGGCATCATCGGGGTGCTGTTGCCCGGTATCGTCAAACGCGATTTCGCCAAACAGGCCGGCACCATGACCGGCGTGTACACCATGGCGCTGTGCCTGGGTGCAGCATTGGCGGCGGGGTCCACGGTGCCTCTGAGTCATTACTTCGGCGACAGCTGGAACATCGGCCTGGGGTTCTGGATTCTTCCGGCGTTGGTCGCGGCGTTGTTCTGGTTGCCGCAAGTTGGTCAGAAACACGGTACGCACCAGGTGGCCTATCGCGTGAAGGGCTTGTTGCGTGATCCGCTGGCCTGGCAGGTGACCCTGTACATGGGCCTGCAATCCTCCCTGGCCTACATAGTGTTTGGCTGGTTGCCGTCGATCCTGATCGGCCGTGGCCTGACCGCCACCCAAGCGGGCCTGGTGCTTTCCGGTTCGGTGATTGTGCAGTTGGCCAGCTCCCTGGCTGCGCCATGGCTGGCCACGCGCGGCAAGGACCAGCGCCTGGCCATCGTGGCGGTGATGCTGCTGACCCTGGGTGGCCTGTTCGGTTGCCTGTATGCCCCGCTGGACGGCTTGTGGGGCTGGGCGATTCTGCTGGGCCTGGGCCAGGGCGGCACCTTCAGCCTGGCGCTGACCTTGATCGTGCTGCGTTCACGGGACGCCCATGTAGCCGCCAACCTGTCGAGCATGGCCCAGGGTATCGGCTACACCCTGGCGTCCATGGGGCCGTTCGCGGTCGGGCTGGTGCATGACTGGACCGGCGGCTGGAACGCCACCGGCTGGATTTTCGCGGTGATCGGCCTGGGCGCGATCATCGCGGGGTTGGGCGCCGGGCGTGCGCGGTATGTCGCCGTGACCAGCGAGAAGGTCTAGAGGTACAACACTTCCATAGTGCTGGAACCATCGATATGCACGTCGCTGCTGAGGTCGAGATTGTTCTTGGCAGCGATCACCGTATCGACCCTGACCAGGCTGCTCAGCGTCTGGAAGGCCGTCGGCCCGCTGGTGCTGCCGACGGTGTCGGTAAAGCCGAGAAAGCTGCGCGAACCGATGTCGATCGGGTTGCTGTTGGCGGTGCGCCAGGCGACCCCGCCGCTGGTGGACTCGGTGCCGTAAACCTCCGGCAGGCTGTCGATCACGGTCTGCTTGGGGTCGAAGGTCAGGGAGTACAAGCCGATCTTGTTGCCACTCGGGTCCAGGCCCAGCCCGTAGTAGATTTCGCTGTTGACGTTGGCGGTGCCGTCGCGGTTGTCGCTCATGCGCAGGGCGTAACGGGTCGCTGCCTCACAGTTGATGGTCACGCTCAGGTAGCGCACCGGCAGGCGTTTGCCGCGATCGATGTTCAGGTCCTGCTGGGAAATCTTGCCGTAGTCGATCAGCCCGTTGCTCGACAACGCCGGTGTGCAGGCGCTGGGGGTGAGCAGGCCGGTGATGCCGAGTTCGACACTGGAAGCCGCCGTGGCGCCGCTGCTGAGGGTCAGCAGGGCAAGTGTTGCGAGAGAACGCTGGCGTAGGTGCATGACCATACTCCTTGATCAGAGGTAGATGATTTCAATCGTGCCCGAACCGTCGAGCAGTACTTCCGTACGCAGATCCAGGCTGTTCATGGGCGATAGAACGGCGCGCACGCTGACCTGCCCGCTCAGGTTCTGAATCGCCGAGGGGCCGGCATTGCTGCCGGGTAGAGCGGTAAAGCCGAGCAAACTGCTGCTGCCGATGGGAATGGGGTAGGCGTTGGAACTGCTCCAGGCCACGCCACCGGTGGTGGAGTCGGTGCGGTACACCTGAGGCAGGGCGTCGGCGCGCAGGTCGAAGGGGTCGAAATAGAGAAAGTAGCGACCGATCTTATTGCGGCTGTCATCCAATCCCAGGCCGTAGGCGGTTTCATCGGTGCCGCCGGTGGCCGAGCCTCTACGGTTGTCGTGCATGCGCAAGGCAAAGTGAGTCGGACCGTCGCAGCCGATACTCAGCAGCAGGCTGCGGGAGGCCAGGCCGGTTTCCTTGTCGGCGTTCAGGCTCTTGGCCCACATACGGCCAAAGTCGATGATGCCGCCGTTGGACAGCGTGGTTTCGCAGGCCGCCGGAGCGAAGCCGGCTTGCACCGACAGCTCCCGGGCGCGGCCGGTGGCGACGGCGTCGATCAACCCGGTGGCTTCCCAGGTCACCGCGTCACGCACTTGTGTGGCGTCGGCCTGTGCCCAGGCATCGACCTGCAACTGCGCCGAGAAGCTGCTGCCGGTGGTCGGTACGCCGTCGCGCAACGGCACGATGGCCTGGTCGGGCCTCCAGTCGAGCGACCTGCCCCTGGCGCTGGGCGCCTGGCCTTGCCCGCCGGTCAACCCCAGTTCAACCGCCTGGCCGTCGAGTACCGCATCGCTGATGTGCACGCGGTAGCTGCCACGCTCGGTAAAGCGGTAGCGCTCGGCTGTCGCGGCCAGGGCCCGGTAGAACACGTGCATATCGGTGGGTGTCGGGCAGTTCAGGTTGAGGCTCAGGCGGCGCTCCCCCAGCACAATTTCTGCGCCGGGGTTGCGCTGCACGGCGCGGTTCATCACGCCGAAATCCAGGCGCGACTGGCTTAGGGTCAATTGGCATTCGTCGGCGTGCGCCCGGCTCTGGACGATGGCGCCCAAGGCCATTCCCAGCAGTAACAATCGCTTCATCACAGTCTTCCTCATGGCGTCCCACAACGCGCCGGGGCGGTTTCGAAATACACCTGCGGGTCGGCTTTTTCCGCGAGTTCAACCTGCAGTTCACAGCGGCTCATGCCCGGTGCCTTGACCCACAGGCGACGAGGGTCCAGCACGTTCGGCAGGAACACCTGGCTGCCTTCCTGCACCAGGGTCACGAACTCACCATCGGCGGTACTGACAGTCGCCCCACGGGGCAGTGGCGTGCCGTGGTCGGTGGTCACGGTGAGCAAGGCACGGCGGGTCAGGGCCACACCGAACTCCACGCGATCCACCGCACCGCGTCCGGCGCTGATGACGGCCAGGCCATTGCTGATATCGGCATTGCGCGGCAGCGACTGGGTTTGTACTTCCACGGGGCTGCGCCCGTAGGCGGACACTTGCGGTACCACCGCCTGGCCCTGGAAGTCGGTCCACACCGGGCCGCTGGGTGTGGTGAGCTTGCCCGGCCATATCGCCGACAGACACCAGCGCAAAGGTGTCGCGCACCGGGTAAGGCGAGAAGGTCACGCCACCGCTGTGGGCCACCACCGCGCCGCGTGCGCCGCCCTGGTAGCTGGAACGGTCGGCGTCCGAGCGGCTGTAGTTCATGTCCAGTTGTGCATAGCGCGGCAGATAGGACACGCCGAGGGTGGATTCCACTTGTTGGTCGCGGCTGTCGTGCTCGGCGCTGACCCGATAACTGAGTTGATCGTTGACCTGCTCGTTCACCCCCAGGCCGATGCGGTGCTCGCCACCGGAGTTGCGCACCCAGGAGCGCCCACGCCGGTTCTCACCCAGTGGCACGCTCAGGTTCAGGTACACCGCGTTCTCGTTATTCTGCCGGCCGCTGACCTGCCATTCGGCGCTGGCTGACAGCGACACACCGCGCACGCTGGTGCCCCACGAGGCCAGGGCACGACTGCTGTTTTCGCCGTTGAACGTGGTGGTGCGCGACAGGCCGGCAGTGAAGGCGCCCAGCCATGGATGGGCCCAACCCAGGGCGAGGCTCTGTTGGTCGCGATAGCGGGTGAGGCGACCTTCGTCGTCCCGTGAGTCGTAGTAGGCGGCGTCTTCCAGCTCCCGATAGCCCATGGTGCGGTGGGAGGCGCCGGCGGTGATCGACCATTGCCGGCCCAGGCGCTGGGACAGGCTCAGGTCGGTCTGTACGCCGCGTTCACCCAGGCGTTGGGCATCGGCAATCTGGGTCGACAGTTGTACCTGGCCGTCTGGCCACGGCAACAGGCCGAGGCTGGCACCCGTGGCACGGTAGTCTTCGGCGGCAAGCGCGCCGGCCCCCAGGCTCAGGCGCGGGTTCAAGGCGCCGCTCCAGCCGCCGCTGATCACCCATGGATCGTCGCCCCGTGTATCGCCGATATTGCGCACCCGGCCCGCTCCCAGCGAGTAACCCGGCGCTGGCAGGCCGATGCCGAGCATCGCCGCCGGCACGGTGAAGCGCCGCTCTTCGCCGCTGCTTTCCTTGACCGTCACTTCAACGTCGGAGCGTGTGTTCAGGCGCCGTACGTCGGTGAGGGAGAACGGCCCGGCCGGCACCACGGTGGAGTGAATCAGCGCGCCGTTCTGGCGTACCTCGACCTGGGCCGGGCTGTTGGCGATGCCGCTGATGGTCGAGCCCTGTTCCTGGTCCTGCAGGGCCTGTTCGGTAAACAGCTGCATGCCGGTGATCTGCGCGGATGACAGCACCGGGTTGTAGAGGTTGATCTGCCCGGCCTGCAACACCGCCTGCTGCTCGGCGAAGGTGCGCTGGGCATAGGCTTCCAGGTGGGTACTGCGGGACCGGGAGTCTTGCCAGGTCTGTACCTGGCGGCTGCGCACGATCCAGTCGCCCGCGTTGAAGCCCAGCTCGGTATTGGCCGAGCCGAAGCGGCTGGCGTCGTCGCCATAGCGGTTGTACAAACCGGTGAGGTCGTAGTTGAGCAAGCCGGCGAACCCTCCGGTTTCATAACCGGACAGCTCACGTTGGCGCGGGCGCAGGGCATCGGTGGGCACCATCAGGCTCACGCTCAGGCTGGCGGGATCTTGCTCCACCACGGTTTGCGGGTATTCGCCGAGGAAGTCATGGCAAGTGCTGTCGCCCAGCGGCGCCGGTATCACCAGGTCGGCGGCGTCCAGCAGCGGGCGGTCAAAGCACAGCGCGCCCTGGCTGTCGAACTGCACATCAAGCCGGCCACGGCGCTGGCCGTTCACCGTCAGGCTCACGGCGTGGCGGCCGCTGCTGTAGCGCGGTGCGTCGAGCAGCAGGTAGGCCAGCTCCGGGTCGATACCGCGCTGGTGCAGGGTTTGCGCGTCGAAGGCGTCGGCCCAGGCATCGGCCGACAGCAACGCCATGGTCAGTGGCAGCGCGGCCCGCATCCGGGCGGGGCGTAAAGGACAGTCGGGCACGGCTTCGCCAGCCGGGTCAGTGGTTACTGTGTTCACGTAAAGGCACTCAGGTTATGGAAGCCGGCAACGGTTGGCGGGCTCCCCGGTGACAGTCACAGGGCTGTCACTTCGTTATTCAGCGTTTGCGGCGGTTATCGGTGCTTCATAGGCGGCGACGGCAAAGCCGTACACGGTGGCCGGTTGCAGGCGTACGGCCGTGGCGGTGTGAGACGTGCTGAGCCGCAGGGTTTCGCCGGGCAACACATAAGTGCGCGGTAGCACCAGGCTCTGCTTGCCCGGCAGCAATTGCAGCTCCTGGGCCAGGCGCACCACATAAGGCGTAGGGTTGGCGACGTTCAGGTGACCACCGTTCAGGGACCAGGTCAGCCCGGTCCAGGGGGTGCGGTTCGGCGCCAGGCCCTTGGGATGAATGATCACCGGCAGGTTCTGGCGCACGGTCACGCCCACCCGAGCGTGACCTGCCTGGGCGGCATCACGGTCCTTGGGCATGCCTTCGAAGATCACCCGTTTCAGGCGTTGGGTTGTCAGGGGCGTGGGGTTGCGCAGAATGAAGCGCACCAGCTGGCTTTTGTCGGCCTCGACCCGGGACAGGGGCGGGGTGACGAACAGCAACGATTCGGTGTCTTCCGGAATGTCTTCCAGGGTGACGTGCAACAGGGCCAGCTTACCGTCGGTGTTGGTCACCGACACCGAGGCTTCGCCGTTGGCCTCGTTGACGATCACCACCGAGGTGTCGGGCACCATGCCGTCGGCAAACGCCTGGGTGCTCAGCAGCCAGCCAAGGGCCAGCAAGGTTGGATAGGTCTTCATGACGCACTTCCTAAGTTAGAGATAACGCAGGTCCAGAACCAATGAGCCATCGAGGGGAACGTCCTGTCTGAGGGTCAGACGGTTCGCCGGGTGGATGGTGGTCTGTGCGCGGATCCGGGTGGTCAGGGTGACGATGGGTTCCGGAAACGGTCGGCCGGGACGGGCAAAGCCCATCAGGGTCTTGGGGTGGATGGCCGGTTGGGGGAACCAGAGGCCGGCTCCGGGGTTTGACACCAGTGACTGCATGGCCTGGCCGTCGCCCAGCGCGGCTTCGAACGCCAGGCCGACCGTGCCCAGGTGTTCCGTGGGGGCATTGGGGTTTTTCCCCAGGCCGTAGGTGGTGTCCGGTGCGGCAGACGAATCTTCGCGGCTGTCCATGCCGATCAGGGCAAACAACAAGGGGCCGCTGCAGTGGATCTCCACGTCCAGCCATTGGCTGGGCAACGGGGTGGGCGCCTCCTGGTTGAGGGTATGTGCAGGGATGCTGCCGTGGTCGATGACGCCGCTGCCGGAGAGCGCGATGGTGCAGGAACTGGGGGTGACCAGGCCCGAGAGGGTCATCTCGGTGGCGGTGCTGGCAAACACGCTAGAGCCGGTGTTGAGCAATAACAGCGCCGCGTACAGGCGTAGGGTTCTGTTCATCATTCGGTCTTCAATGTGTTCGGTGCAAGTAAGGCGCCTCGCCGCGAACGGCGAGGCCGCAGGTTTACAGGTACTTCACTTCGAACGTGGCGGAGCCGTCGATGGGGTGTTCATCGCTCAGGTCCAGGCTGTCGGCCCGGGCGATATGCCCGTAGACGAGCAAGTCGGTGGTGACTTGCTGGATCGACACCGGTAGCCAGACACCGCTGGACTTGTCACCGAAAGCTCCCAGCGCGTTGACTGGCAATATTGCGTCGCCTGAGTCGGTCCAGGTGATGCCGTTATCCATTGATTCCAGCACGCTGACAGCACCCGAGTCGGCGACTGCGTTCAGCAGGACCACGTCATACGCGCCCAGCTTCTGCGTGCCGTTGATCAACCCCAGCCCATAACCGCCGCCGGCGGAGTTGGACCCGGCACGGTTGTCGGTGCCCTTGATGGCGAAGAGTGTGCCGCCTTCGCAGGTAATGGTCAGTTGCAGGGTGGTGAGCGGCAGTTGTGTGACGGTGGTGAGGTTCAGGTCTTTGGCGGAAATCTTGCCGTAGTCGACTACCCCACTGCCCGACAGGCTGGGCGTGCAGGCATTGGGGGTAATCACCCCTTTGACGGTCAGGTCGACGGTTGACGCCGCCAGGGCAGAGGCGCTGCTGCCGATCAGCAGCGCGGTGACCAGGGCATTGAGCGTGAGTTTCATGGGGCACACGTTTCCTTTCGGGTGGGGTCGGTTGGGTAAAGGGTCACAGGTACTTCAGTTGTACGGTGGCGTGGCCGTCCAGCGGCACTTCGTCGAGTACGGTCAAGCGGTCGGTACCATCTACCATCGTGTACACGCGCAGATCGGCACTGAAGCGCTCCACGGCAATCGGCGTCACGCTGTTGCCGGCGGCGGCGATGGACGTAATCAAGCTATGGCCGAGGAACACCGACGGGCTCCAGGTGGCGCCGCCATCGGTTGAGGTAATGGTTTTGGCGGCGAGGCCATCGGCCACGGCGTTGTAGAGACCGAAGCCGGTACTGCCAAGTTTTTCGTCGTTGGTAGTTGTGCCCAGACCGTGCCAGTTCTGGTTGATCGCCGCGGTACCTGCGCGGTTGTCGATGGTGTTCAGCGCAATGAACGTCGGCGCGTCACACAGGATTTCCAGTTGCATGACCTGCCACTGCAGAGAGGTGGGGCGATCCGCACTGAGTTCCTTGGCTGCCATCTTTCCGTAATCCACGACACCTCCGCTGGAGAGCATGGGTTCACAGGCATTCGGCGTGATGGTGCCCGTGACGGCGAGGTCGGTACTGCTGGCGGCCAGCACGGTGGGGGCCAGCAGCAAAGTGGCGAGAAAGACAGCGGATGAGGAATTCATGGGCGAGCGGCACCTTTGGTTGCAGTCGATGACGTTAAGGGTTTAGAGGTACATCACTTCGATGGTGGCCGAGCCGTCGATATTGACTTCGTTGCTCAGGTCCAGGCCGTCGGTGCGGTTGATGTAGCCGCTGTAGGCCACGGGGGTGACCAGTTGCTGGGTGGCACGCGGGGTGCTGGCGTCTGCCAGGGTGGCGACCGAGAGATAGGTGCCGGTTTCAAAGTTGTTCCAACGCTCCCAGGTGACGCCATTGTCGAAAGACCCGATGGCTTGCACGGTTTCGCCGTCGGCCTGGGGCGGGCTACCGGTGGCGCCGAGGGTCAAGCTATAGGAACCCAGCTTTTGCGTGCCATTGATAAATCCCAGCCCGAAGCCGCTGCCGGTGCCGGAGCCAATACGGTTGTCGGTCGCCTTGAGGGCGAAGATCACCGGCGCATCGCAGGTCACGGTCATTTGCAAAGTGACTTTTGGCAACAGGGTGATCTGGGTGGTGTTCAAGTCCTTGGCCGACATCTTGCCGTGGTCGATGACGCCACCACCGGACAGGCTAGGCGTGCAGGCATTCGGGGTGATGATGCCCTTGACGGTCAGGTCCACGGTACTGGCGGCGAAGGCGGGAGCGGTGCCGGTGATCAGCAGGGCGCTGGCGACGGCGATCAGGTGCTTGTTCATGGTGTGTTGTCTCAGTGTTGGGTCAACTGACGGGTGCGTGTCACCGCAGCGCAGAAATAGAGGCGCGGGTCGGCGTAGGGTCAGTTCGGATAGTTGGCCGCCAGGTGAAGTGGCGGGTTGCCCTCTTGGGGTGGGGCGCAATTTAGCGCCGGGGGGGGAGGCGGGGAAATACAAGAATTACGACAATCTGCTATCGCTATGGCTCGCTTTCGTCAAGTCGGAATTTGCGGGCTGTCGTGTAGGAAAAACTGTCTTTTTCGTAGTAGTTGTATCGCTAGAGTGGTATTCATATGGATAGCTTGATTCGGTAATGGGTGCCAAAAGAATGATCTAAAAATCTTCGTCGCGCGCACCCTCACCTGACGATGTGCCTGGGTCGCCCAATGACCCTGGCAGGTCGGCACCGATATCGAGGTGGCCATGACGCCAAGCGTGTTTGCTGACGACGCCCCCAGGCAGCAAACCGTGCCATGGCGCAGCCCTCCTGCTCACTGGAAGCATCTGCGCGTGCTGGTCGCCGAAGACCATCAGGCCTATCGCGCCTTGATGGGCTGGTTTCTGCAAAAATTCGAAGTCGACTACGCGTTGGTAGGCAACGGACAAGCCGCGTTGACGGCCATCGCCCTGCGGCCTTTCGACCTGGTGATCAGCGATTGCCGCATGCCGGTGCTGGATGGCTACAGCATGGCTCGTGAGATCAGGCGGCGTGAGGCCGTACACGGTCACCCGCGTGTGCCGATCATTGCCCTGACCGCCAAACTTTCCCCGGACGATGCCCGCCGCTGCCTTGAGGCCGGCATGGATGCCTGGCTGCTCAAGCCGCTGACTTTGGAACAATTGCGCAGGGTGCTGGAGCAGTGGTTGCCACAGCCGCCGGGCGCGGCTACCGGTCCGAGCCCGCCTGCCACAACCTCCGCCAGGGCGCACTGGCCGACCCGCGCCGAACTGATCAAGACATTTGGTGATGAACAGGTGGTGAACCAGATGTTGCGCACCCTGGTATTGGAGGCCGAGGCTGATTACGCAGGCCTGGTACAGGCTTGCCGTATCGTCGACCCGCATGCATTGGTCGACTGTCTGCATCGCCTGGCGGGAGGCCTGGCGTTTTTTGGCGAGACTGAGCTGGACCGCTGTGCGGGGGAGTTGATCGAGCAGGTGCGCAAGTACGGCATTCGGTACAACTCGCGGGCATTGCAGCAGTTCGACCAGGACCTGCTGGTGTACCTGCGCTATTTGACAGATTTATGACACTTCCCCCAGTTTTTGTAGGGAGTGTTACCTATGTGTGTAGGCTTGATTTGTAAGGGATTTCCTTTTTTGTTGTAGGTAAAAAATCATCCACTTAAGAACACGGGACACAAGTGAAAACCACGCTTGGGTAGGCGGTTGTTGCTCACGTCGGACAGGGTTATTTTGCGCAAATCAATTCGCCATCACTCATGGGTTCCTATGCTTCGCGTAATTATTGCTGACGATCATCCCATTGTCCGAGTCGGGCAAAAGGTGGTGATCGAGGCCAGCGGCAAGTGCAAAGTAGTCGGTGAGGCCAATGGCCCGGATGAGCTGCTGCGGGTACTGGATGCCACCCCGTGCGACGTACTGGTGACGGACTTCGCCATGCCGGGCGGGCAGCAGGCTGACGGCTATGTGTTGTTGGGCTTGTTGCAACGCCAATACCCCGGAGTGCCGGTGATCCTGGTGACAATGTTCGCCAACATCGCCACCCTGCGGGCTTCGTTCGCCGAGGGCGCCCGAGGCATTGTCGCCAAGAGTGCATCGGCCAAGGAGTTGCCCACGGCAATCAAGGAGGTCTGCGAGGGCAAGACCTTCATCAGCGAGTCCCTGCGGACCCAGTTGGTGCAGGCCGGCACGGGCGATCAATCACAACCGCCGCAACTGTCGGGCAAGGAACGCGAAGTGGTGCGCATGCTGGCCAGCGGCATGACCGTCAGCCAGATTGCCGCGCGGGTCAATCGCAGCATCTCCACCATCAGCAAACAGAAAAGCACCGCCATGAACCGGCTGTGTATCTCCACTGATGTGGATTTGTTCGCCTATGCTCGCAGCAGCGGAATGGTGCCCTGAAGGGATGGGACGAGGTATTCCTGGCGTTGATGCCAGTAGTGTTCCCGGGCCTTGGGGATTATCGTACCGACCATCCAAACCCCCTTTGCGGAAACTGCCCATGAGCGACGCCCATAACGCCCTGATCACCGAGTTCTACAGCGCCTTCCAGCGCCTGGATGCCGAGGCCATGAGCGCCTGTTACACCGACGACGTGGTGTTCAGCGACCCGGCATTCGGTGAACTGCGTGGCCGTGGTGCCGGCGACATGTGGCGCATGCTGACCACCCGGGCCAAGGACTTTTCCCTGACCTTCGACAGTGTGCGCAGCGATGAAATCACCGGCAGCGCCCACTGGGTGGCGACCTACCTGTTCAGCGCCACGGGCAACACCGTGGTCAACGATATCCGGGCGCGTTTTGTATTTCGCGACGGCAAGATCTGCGAGCATCACGACCACTTCGACCTGTGGCGCTGGTCACGCCAGGCGTTGGGCACCAAAGGGCTGTTGCTGGGTTGGACGCCGCTGGTGAAAAACGCCGTGCGGGCCCAGGCCCTGAAAGGGTTGAAGGCGTTCCAGGCCAGTCGTTGATAAGATTGGCGTTCCTTTGGTTTGCCGAATTGATCCGTGACGACTCCTTCTGAAGCCAAGCCGTGGTTTGTCTACCTGGTACGTGCCGCCAATGGCTCGCTCTATTGCGGGATCAGCAACGACCCGGTGCGCCGTTTTGCCATGCACCAGAGCGGCAAGGGCGCGCGGTTTTTTCTCTCGAGCCCCGCCGTGGCGCTGGTGTACACCGAGGCATGCTTCAGCAAGGCCGAGGCGTTGCGCCAGGAACGTCTGATCAAAAAACTCAAGAAAAGCGCCAAGGAGTGCCTGGCGGCGATCGGCCCATCAGTTTGACTGATAGGTTCCCATGCGCGCCTTTGCCGGGTTTGCAGGCTAAGCTGGACGCTCACTCATTGAGCGGAGCCTGGCATGACTGAGTTGATCCTGCACCACTACCCGCAATCCCCGTTTGCCGAAAAAGCCCGGCTATTGCTGGGCTTCAAGGGCTTGTCCTGGCGTTCGGTGCACATTTCACCGGTGATGCCCAAGCCTGACTTGACCGCCCTCACCGGCGGCTATCGCAAGACCCCGGTGTTGCAGGTGGGCGCCGATATCTACTGCGACACCGCTTTGATCGCCCGCCGCCTGGAGCTGGAAAAGTCCGCGCCGGCGCTGTTTCCCCAAGGCCTGGAACTGGTCAGCCAAAGCTTCGCCGCCTGGGCTGATTCGACAGTGTTCTCCCATGCCGTGAGCCTGGTGTTCCAGCCGGAATCCCTGGCGGTCAAGTTCGCCAAAGTGCCGCCGCAAATGCTCCAGGTGCTGGTGGCCGACCGCAGCAAATTGTTCAGTGGCGGCACGGCCACCCGTGTGCAACTGGATCAGGCCAAGCATCAATGGCCGGTGATCATCGGTCGTATCAATCAGCAGTTGCAGCACCAGCAGGGCGACTTCCTGTTCGGCGAGCCGTCGATTGCCGACTTCGCCCTGGCGCACCCGTTGTGGTTCCTCATGGGGTCGCCGGTGACCTCGCCGCTGGTGGAAACCTATCCTGCGGTGGCCGCCTGGCTGGCCCGGGTGTTGAGTTTCGGCCATGGCACGTCGAGCCAGATGAGCGCCGAGCAAGCCCTGGAAGTCGCGCGCAATGCCACGCCGGCCAACCTGCCGGAAGAGATTTTCGAAGACCCGAACGGCTTCAAGCCCGGCCAGCAAGTGACCCTCAGCGCCACTGACTACGGCACCGATCCGGTGGCCGGGGAACTGCTGTTTGCCGGGAGTGAAGAGCTGATTCTGCGGCGCACCGATGAACGCGCCGGCACCGTCCATGTGCACGTTCCGCGCTTCGGATTTCGGATCCAACCGGCGTGACTGAAATTATTTTCAAATCGGTGTGAGGTAAACCTGTCGGCCATCCGTGTAGTGCTTGAAACTGCGATCAATTCGCATTAACAGCGCTTTTTACACACGGGTTCTCAAGCATGAAGTCCAGGGCAACGTCGGCGGGTTCGGTTAAACATTGGCTGGGAGCCTCGGTATTGGCGGTTTCGGGGTTGGCGCTGCTGCCCCTGGGCGTGGCGCAGGCGGCTGAGGCGCAGCAGCAGAGCACGCTGTTCAACTTTGCCCTGGCCGCCAAGCCGCTGCCCCAGGCCTTGAGCGACTTCACCCGGGTGACCGGCATCAGCGTGGTCTACACCGACGAAGCGCCCTATGCGATCAAGGCTCCGGCGATCAGCGGGCAGATGAGCGCGGCCCAGGCCATGCAACGCCTGCTGGGTAATTCCGGCTTTACTTTCCGCCAGATCGACGCCCGCACCCTGGCCCTTGAGCCACTGCCGACCGACGGCGCGCTGAACCTCGGCGCCACTACCATCAGCGGTGCCGCCCTGGCCTCGGATACCACCAGCTATCAGCCGCCGCCTACCAGTTCGGTGATGCGTTCCCACGGCCTGCTGCTGGAAACCCCACAAACCGTCAACGTCGTGCCGGCCCAGGTGATTCGCGATCAACAGCCGCGCAACCTCGACGATGCCCTGGCTAACGTCAGCGGCATTACCCAGGCCAACACGTTGGGCAGCACCCAGGACGCGGTGATGTTGCGTGGTTTTGGTGACAACCGAAGCGGTTCGATCATGCAGGACGGCATGCCGCTGGTGCAGGGCCGCGCGATGAACTCCACCGCCGAGCGCGTCGAAGTGCTCAAGGGCCCGTCGTCGTTGCTGTACGGCATCCAGGATCCGGGTGGCGTGGTCAACATCGTGAGCAAGAAACCCGAGCTGATTCAATCCACCTCGCTGACGGCGCGCGGCTCGACCTTTGGTGACGGCAAGAACGGCAGCGGCGGTAACCTCGACACCACGGGCCCGATCGGTGACAGCGGGTTGGCGTATCGCCTGATCGTTGACCATGAAGACGAAGATTACTGGCGCAACTACGGTACCCACCGCGAGAGCCTGATCGCCCCGTCGCTGGCCTGGTACGGCGAGAACACCAAGCTGTTGTTCGCCTATGAGCACCGGGAGTTTCTCTCGCCGTTTGACCGGGGGACCGCCATCAGCCCTACGACCAACCATCCGCTGGATATTCCGGCTACCCGTCGGCTGGACGAACCGTTCAATAATATGGAAGGCCGCTCTGACCTGTACCGCTTCGAGGCCGACCATGACCTGAATGACGACTGGAAGGCCCACTTCGGCTATAGCTGGAACCGCGAAACCTACGATGCCAGCCAGGTGCGCGTGGTCAAGGTCAACACCAACGGCACCCTGACCCGCAGCATGGACGGCACCCAGGGCGCGCTGACCACGGACCGCTTCGCCACCGCCAGCCTTGAAGGTAAGGTCAATGTCGCCGGCATGCAGCACGACCTGACCTTCGGCCTGGATGACGAGTACCGCAAGATCTACCGGGCCGACCTGATCCGCCAGTCGCCCCGTGGCACGTTCAACTACAACGATCCGGTCTATGGCAATGAAGTGGCGGGCAGCAAAGTCAGCGCGCCGGACAGTAACCAGACCGACCTGCTGCGCAGCGATTCGCTGTTTATGCAGGACGCGATCCACCTCACCGACCAGTGGATCCTGGTGGGCGGCGCGCGTTATCAGATGTACGACCAATACGCCGGCAAGGGCGTCCCGTTCACCGCCAACACCGACGGCAATGGCCAGAAATGGGTACCACGGGTCGGCCTGGTGTACCGCTACACCGACGAGCTGTCGTTCTATGGCAGCTACACCGAGTCGTTCAAGCCCAACTCCACCATCGCGCCTCTGGCCAATAAAACGATACTGGATGGCAGCCTTGAGCCGGAGCAATCGAAGTCCTGGGAATTGGGGACCAAACTCGATATACCGGGCCGCATCACCGCCAGCGCCGCCCTGTTCAACATCGAAAAACGCAACGTGCTGGTGCAGGTGGGCGATGGCCTGACTTCGGTGTACAGCGTCGCCGGCAAGGTGCGCTCCCGTGGTCTGGAACTGGATGCCAGCGGCCAACTGACGGACAAGTGGAGCGTGATCGGCAGCTATGCCTACACCGATGCCGAGGTTACTGAGGACCCCGAATACAAAGGTAATCGCCTGCAAAACGTCGCGAAGAACACCGGCTCGCTGTCGGCGGTGTATGACTTCGGCAGCATCCTCGGTGGCGATCAACTGCGGGTCGGCGCCGGTGCACGTTATGTCGGCGAGCGCTCGGGCGATGCGGCCAACAGTTTCGACTTGCCGGGCTACACCGTGGCCGATGCGTTTGCCACCTATGACACTAAAATCGAGGGGCAGAAGGTCAAGTTCCAGCTCAACGTGAAGAACCTGTTTGACCGAACCTATTACACCTCCGCAGTGAACACTCAGTTCGTGTCCATCGGCGATGCGCGGCAGGTGTCGGTGTCCAGCACCCTGACGTTCTAATTTCGGCTGCACCGTATGGCGCGGTAGCCGGCTGCCTCGCCATACGGTTGTCGAGCTGCTAGCGTGGCCGCCATTAATGACTTTGCGGGAACACGATACCGATGCAGTTGGGACGATGGATACACACCGGCGGGCTGCTGCTGGGCTTGAGCGTGTTGCTGGGCGGTTGCGCCACGGCGCCGAAAACTTCCACCAGCGCCACCCTCGACCAGTTGCTGGCCGACCCAGCCTTACACGGTGCCAGCGTGTCGCTGATGGTGCGCGACGCCCGCAGCGGCAGCACGCTCTACGAACACGACCCACGCACACGGCTGACGCCGGCCTCCAGCCTCAAGTTGCTGACCACTGCAGCGGCGATGGATGTGCTGGGGCCGCAGTACCGTTTTGCCACGCAACTGTTGAGCGACGGCACCCGCCAGGGCGCGGTGCTTAATGGCAACCTCTACCTGCGCGGCCTGGGCGACCCGACGATCCAGTGGGCGGATTACCAGGCGTTGGCCGCCAGCCTGGCGCAGCAGGGCATCCAGCAAGTGCAGGGCGACCTGGTGTTCGATGACACGTTCTTCGACGCCGAGCGCCTGGGCACCGACTGGTCCCAGGACGATGAAAGCACCTACTACGGCGCGCAGATTTCGGCGCTGACAGTGTCGCCCAATGACGACTTCGATGCGGGTTCCTTGCTGGTCACGGCCAAGGCGCCGGCCGTGGCGGGGCGCCCGGTGACGGTGGATATCAGCCCGGCGACCGACTACGTGCAGATTGGCAACCGTGCCGTCAGCGGCCTGGGCAACAGCTATGGGATCAATCGCCAGCACGGCACCAACCTGTTGCGCCTCAGTGGCGCATTGGCCCCGGGCAAGCAGAGTCGGCAATTGGTCAGCGTCTGGGAGCCGACGCAACTGGTGGCCAATCTGTTTGGGCAGGCATTGGCGCAGCAGGGAATTGTCGTGCAAGGGCGTCGGATGATCGGGGGTGTGACGCCGACCACGGCGACGGTGCTTGCGATGCATGAGTCGGCGCCGTTGCAGGAATTGATCACGCCGCTGCTCAAGCTTTCCAACAACAACATGTCTGAAGCACTGCTCAAGACCCTGGGCCGCAAGACCGTGAATGCCGGTACGGCGCCTGCCGGTGTGGCGGCGGTGGCGGGGTTCCTGAAGCGTCAAGGGATTGATACGGCGACGTTGAACCAGGTGGACGGTTCGGGCTTGTCCCGGCGCAATCTGGTGTCGTCGCAGAACCTGACGGACGTGCTGCTGGCCGCCAGCAAACAGCCCTGGTTCAACGCCTGGTACAACGCCTTGCCGGTTGCCGGTAATCCGGGCCGGATGGTGGGTGGGAGCTTGCGCTATCGCCTGCGGGGCACGGCGGCGGAAAACAACCTGCACGGCAAGACCGGCTCGATGAACGGCGTGTCGTCGTTGACCGGTTATGTCACCGATGCCAAGGGACGCCAGTTGGTGTTTTCGATGGTGACCAACAATTACGTGGTCGCAGGCGCGCGGGTCAAGGCGCTGGAAAACCGTCTGGCCACGGCACTGGCCAACAGCACGGACTATTGAGCACCGAAGATCAAATGTGGGAGCGGGCTTGCTCGCGAATGCGGTATGACAGTCAACACATGTACTGACTGATCCACCGCTTTCGCGAGCAAGCCCGCTCCCACATTGGTGCTGTGCAGTCAGGCAGATTGCATTTCAAGGCAGGAACGCCTGGCGGTATTCCCCGGGCGTCGCGCCCATCGCCTGGCGGAACCGGTTGGTAAAGTGGCTGGCACTGGAAAACCCGCATGCCAGCGCAATCTCGCCCAAGGGCAATGACCCGCCACGCAACAACTCCCGGGCGCGGGCCAGGCGCCGCGCCAGCAGGTACTGGTGGGGCGGCAGGCCAAAGCTCTCGCGAAACATCCGCGCGAAGTGGTACTCCGACAAGGCGCACAAGCCTGCCAACTGCCCCAGGCTGATTGGCTCGGCCAGTTGCTGGTCGATGTGCTCCACCAATTGCCGACGCTGGTGGGCGGCCAGCCCGCCTTTCAAGCGCAACCCCTCACGCATCCCTACCTGGCTGAGCAAGGTATGGCTGAGCATTTCATGGGCCAGGCTGCTGGTCAGCAGGCGCTCGCCGGGTTCTTTCCAGTTCAGGCTGATCAACTGGTGAAAGCGCCGGGCCTGCTGCGCGTCGTCGAGGAAGGTGCTTTCACGCAATTGCAACTCGCGGGGTTCACGGTCCAGCAAGGTCACGCAGCCCAGGGCGAATTGCTCCGGGCTGAAATACACATGGGCCAGGCGGATTTCGCCGTTGATCACCCAGGCCGACTGATGCTCGGCCGGCAGGATGCACAACTTGTCCGGGCCGCCCTTGGTGCCGGGCTGGTCGCGGCGAAAGGTGCCGGTGCCGCCGCCGATGTAGCAGGACAGGGTGTGATGGTCGGGGGCTTCGTAATCCTGGGCGTCGTGATGGTTGCTCCACAAGGCTGCAGACAAGCCGTCACCGAGCTCGGCGCACAGCTCAAGGCGAGCGTTGGGCGAGCGGTTGAGGGATTGAAAGACTTGCAGGGTTTCCAGTGGCGGCATATTCGTACTCTCTGACAGCTCGCATCCTACTCCCAGCGGCGATTCCTGTGATCCCGGCAGCCGACAAAAGCGCAAGAATGTGCAAGAGGCTGGGTGCCGCCCGGGGCGAAACTGTGGCTCAACCCTCGGAGCCCGCCATGAACCTTTTCCTGTATTTACTTACCGTACTGATCTGGGGCACCACCTGGATTGCCCTCAAGTGGCAGCTGGGCGTGGTGGCGATTCCGGTGTCCATCGTTTATCGCTTTGGCCTGGCGGCGCTGGTGCTGTTCGTGATGCTGCTGCTCAGCCGCAAGCTGCAGGTGATGAACCGCCGTGGGCATTTGATCTGCCTGGCCCAGGGGCTGTGCCTGTTTTGCGTCAACTTCATGTGCTTCCTGACCGCCAGCCAGTGGATTCCCAGCGGCCTGGTGGCGGTGGTGTTCTCGACGGCGACCTTGTGGAACGCGCTGAACGCTCGGGTGTTCTTTGGCCAGAAGGTCGCACGCAATGTATTGATGGGCGGCGGCCTCGGGTTGTTGGGCCTCGGGCTGTTGTTCTGGCCGGAATTGGTGGGGCACACCGCCAGCCCGCAAACCTTGCTCGGCCTGGGTTTGGCGCTGCTCGGTACGATGTGTTTTTCGGCGGGCAACCTGCTGTCGAGCCTGCAACAGAAGGCCGGCCTCAAGCCACTGACCACCAATGCCTGGGGCATGGCCTATGGCGCGTCGATGCTGGCGATGTACTGCGCGGTGCAGGGCATTCCGTTCGACATGGAATGGAACAGCCGCTACATCGGTTCGTTGCTGTACCTGGTGATCCCGGGGTCGGTGATCGGTTTTACCGCCTACCTGACCCTGGTCGGTCGCATGGGCCCGGAGCGGGCGGCGTATTGCACCGTGCTGTTCCCGGTGGTGGCGTTGAACGTCTCGGCGTTTGCCGAGGGCTATCAGTGGACAGCGCCGGCGTTGGCGGGGTTGGTGCTGGTGATGCTGGGGAATGTGTTGGTGTTTCGTAAGCCCAAGGCTGGCGCGCCAATCAATCCAATCTACAAGGCGAAGCAGGTTTAGTGTGGGAGCTGTCGAGCCCAAGCGAGGCTGCGATGCAGGCGTTGCGGTTTTGCAGGTGCACTGCAGTGATGCCATCGCAGCCTCGCTAAGGCTCGACAGCTCCCACAGTTGATCTCCTTTACCTGAGAATCACCGTTCATTACTTCAGGCCCAGGCGCTTGGCCATCCGCCCCAGGTTGGCCCGGTCCAGGCCCAGCTCGCGGGCGGCGCTGGCCCAGTTATGCTGGTGGCGTTCCAGGCAGGTGCTGATGACCTGGCGCTGGTAGTTCTCGGTGGCCAGGCGCAGGTCGCCGGTGACGTCCGGCACGGGGTCGGGCTGCTCTTCGAGCGGTGGTGCGGTGGCGTTAGGCAAGTCCAGGTCCGCCGCGCTGAGGCTGAGAATCTTCGGGCGCTCCCGGCAGTTGCCCAGGGCTTTCAAGGCACTGCGGCCGATCAAGTGTTCCAGTTCGCGCACATTCCCTGGCCATGTATAAGCCAGCAGTGCCGCCTGGGCATCGCTGGTCAGGCGCAGGCTGCCCAGGCCCATGCGTGAGCGGTTCTGTTCAAGGAAAAACCCCGCCAGCAACAGCACATCGCGACCACGCTCGCGCAAGGCAGGGACTTGCAGCGGGTACACACTCAAGCGGTGATAGAAGTCGGCACGATAACGACCGCTGCGCACTTCTTCGGCCAAATCGCGGTTAGTGGCGGCGATCAGGCGCACATCCACCTGATGCTCCTTGTCAGACCCCAGGCGCTGCAACTGGCCGCTTTGCAGCACCCGCAGCAGCTTGGCCTGCACGGTGAGGGACAATTCGCCTACTTCATCCAGGAACAGCGTGCCGCCATTCGCCAGCTCGAACTTGCCCCGGCGTTCGTTCAGCGCGCCGGTAAACGCCCCGCGCACATGCCCGAACAGCTCGCTTTCCACCAGGGTTTCCGGCAGGGCGGCGCAGTTGAGGCTGATCAGCGGTTTCTCGGCGCGGGATGAGGCGGCGTGGATCGCCTGGGCCACCAGCTCTTTGCCGACGCCGGTCTCGCCGGTGATCAGTACGGTCAAATCGCTGCCGCCCACCAGATTGATTTCTTCCACCAGGCGTTTGTGGGTCTTGCTCTGGCCGATCATCTCCTTGTGCTGCTGGCCGCTGGCCTGACGGTAGATTTCGGCCCGCTGGTGTTCGTCTTCGGCCCGCAGGGCCAGGCGTTCGATGCGTTCGGCAACATTCACCGTTGCGGCAGCGAGGCTGGCGAAGGCTTGCAGGGCGTCCAGTTCCACCCGCTCGAAACGCTCGGTGTCGAGGGCGTCGAGGGTCAGCAGGCCCCAGGGCTGGTCGTCGACAAACAGCGGGCAGCCCATGCAGTCGTGGACTTCCAGGTGCCCGTGCAGGCCGTCTACCAAACCGTCATAGGGGTCGGGCAGTTCGCTGTCGCTGTCAAAGCGGGTGGGGCCGGGGCTGCTGAGCAGCACACCAAAGCGCGGATGTTCGCTGACCTTGAAGCGCCGGCCGAGGGTGTCGGTGCTCAAGCCATCCACCGCCAGCGGCACCAGCCATTCGCCGTCGAGGCGCAGCAGGGCGGCGGCATCGCAGGGCAGCAGGGCGCGCATGGCCTGGAGCAGGCGCCGATAGCGCTCGCCTTCGGGCAGTTCGCGGGACAGGTCGGCGACCAGGGGCAGCAGGGTGGTGAGCAGCGGCTTCGCAGTCATAATGACTCCTTGTAGTCATAGTGACTATAAGGTGTAGGAAGTCATACTGACTACATTTAATTCAAGTTACTGATTTATAAGGTTTTATTAGTTGGCATGAATGCTGAGTAACCAAGGGTAATCAGTAAAAAGACTCAGGAGTCTGCCATGCTTAGTGCCCAAGACCGTGCCATCGTCAAATCTACCGTGCCCCTGCTGGAAAGTGGCGGCGAAGCCCTGATCACCCATTTCTACCGGATGATGCTGTCCGAGTACCCCGAAGTTCGCCCGCTGTTCAACCAGGCCCACCAGGCCAGCGGCGACCAGCCCCGGGCGTTGGCCAACGGCGTGCTGATGTACGCCCGCCACATCGACCAGTTGGACCAGTTGGGCGACCTGGTGGCGAAGATCATCAACAAGCACGTGGCCCTGCAGATTCTGCCGGAGCATTACCCGATTGTCGGTACCTGCCTGCTGCGAGCGATTTCCGAAGTGCTGGGCAGTGAAATCGCCACCCCTGAAGTGATGAGCGCCTGGGGCGCTGCCTATGGCCAACTGGCCGACATCCTGATCGGTGCCGAAGCGGCTATCTATAAAGAGAAGGAAGAAGCGCCGGGCGGCTGGCGTGGTGCGCGGCCTTTCACCTTGGTCAAGCGGGTAGAGGAGAGCGCGGAAATCATCTCGTTCTACTTCGCGCCAGTGGATAAAGGCCCGATCCTGGCCGCCGAGCCTGGGCAGTACATCGGCATGAAGCTGGTGCTGGAGGGCGAGGAAGTGCGCCGCAACTATTCCCTGTCGGCGCGTGGCGACTCGGGCCAGTACCGCATCAGCGTCAAGCGTGAAGCCGGTGGCCGGGTGTCGAACTACCTGCATGACCAGTTCCAGGTGGGCGCGACCATCGATCTGTTTCCGCCATCGGGGGAGTTCACGTTGCGGCCAGCGACAAGCCCCTGGTGCTGATCAGTGGTGGCGTGGGCATCACGCCAACCCTGCCGATGCTCGAAGCGGCCCTGGCCACCGAACGTCCGATTCACTTTATCCACTGCGCACGTAACGGCGGGGTGCATGCGTTCCGTGAGTGGGTGGATGGCCTGGCCGCGCAGCATCCGCAGCTCAAGCGTTTTTATTGCTACGCCGAAGATGATGGCGTGAGCCCGGCGGCGGACAAGGTTGGCATGCTGAGCCAGGAGCAACTGGCGGCGTGGTTGCCCCAGGAGCGGGACGTGGATGCGTATTTCCTGGGGCCTAAAGGCTTCATGGCGGCGATCAAGCGTCACTTGAAGGCCTTGGGTGTGCCGGAGCAGCAGAGCCGGTATGAGTTCTTTGGGCCGGCGTCGGCGCTGGAATAACCCACCCTCCCTGTAGGAGCGAGCTGGCTCGCGAAGAACGCAAGGGCATCGCGTATATCCAGAATGTACGCGTTATCGTTGACGTTTTTCGCGAGCAAGCTCGCTCCTACAGGGGGCATTAATCCGCTGTTAACCCTCCCTGTTTAAACCTCCACACGCCAACTGCTCAACTTTCACCGTCCGCGTGTAAACTTGCGGCCATTGGCACAACCAACATTGGCTAAAGGGAAACGGGGATGATCGACGAATTGCGTTTGGGCAGGGAGCGACGCTTTCTGGTACTGCTGGGCATTATCTGCCTGGCGCTGATCGGCGGGGCGCTGTACATGCAGGTGGTGCTGGGCGAGGCACCTTGCCCGCTGTGCATCCTGCAACGTTATGCCTTGCTGCTGATCGCGATCTTCGCCTTCATCGGTGCCGCCATGCGCACCACCCGCAGCGTCACGCTGTTTGAAGCACTGGTGACCCTCAGCGCCCTCGGGGGTGTCGCCGCCGCCGGCTATCACGTGTACATCCAGTTCTTTCCGAAGGTCAGCTGCGGCATCGATGTGCTGCAACCGATTGTCGATGGCTTGCCGCTGGCTTCAGTGTTCCCCCTGGGTTTCCAGGTCGACGGTTTCTGTGAGACGCCTTACCCGCCCGTTCTCGGCCTGTCCCTGGCGCAGTGGGCGCTGGTGGCCTTTGTGCTGACGGTCATCCTGGTGCCACTGGGTATTTACCGGAATCGCCAGAACAAAGCCTGAACCGTAAACAACCAAACGCCCCGGCCTTCCTTATAAAGAAGGACGGGGCGTTTTTGTTTGTAGGCATTTTGTGAAGGGACCGTGACGCGGGGCAAGTTTGGGTGCGCGCAGCGTGCGACATGTTGTCACACGGAAGCTGTCGCAGGACGTTTCTCACGCCCGTAAACGCGGCATAAATTTGCACAAGGCAGCGTTTTGTGGCTGTCAGTTCGTCGTTTGGCCGGGGCCGCGAGCGGCGTGAGGTACGCGACATTGCCTGATGTCCGAATGCCTTGTTTTTAGGGGACTTGGATCAGTTTTCGATGCCCTTACAGCCTGTAGGGGATGTGGCAAAGCGCCCAATAACACGGCAATTTTTGTGGTTTTTGTCGAGAATCAAACGCGATACGATCGCGGACCTTTGCAATAATGGTGAAGGATTATTGCTGGAAACGATAAAAATTATTTCTGGATAAGACATGGTTTATACATCGCTAGCTAACTACAATCGCCCGCACTGAATGTCCGGTGCTGCTCACCCGTGAGCAAACTAGGGCGGTCGAGAAGCGGATGTAACGTTTCATGCGACCCCAGGTGCCGGCAGCCTTTCAACTATCCGCACCAAATGGAATTGGTCTGTAACAAGGCCTTTGACCAACGAATTCGAATAAGAACTCACCGCTAGCCCGGGACGTGTCGATTCGCGCAAGGTGCGACGGGCAGGCCCTTATTCAATCGAAGAGAAATGCCAACCCTTGGCAGGGTGAAGTGTTGGCGATCAAAACCCAACTGCATTGCGCAAGCTGCTTTAGAGGTCGTGAGATGAGTAAAAACAGGTACCCCCGATTACTAGGCTTTTTGCCGCTGCTCGGCATGATATTAATGCTGGGAGGCTGCAAGTGGACCTTGCTCGACCCTAAAGGTCAGGTCGGTCTGGATCAACGCAACCTGATCATCACCGCCACCCTGCTGATGCTGTTGGTCGTGGTGCCCGTGATCATCATGACGTTCGCTTTCGCCTGGAAATACCGCGCGTCGAACACCAGCGCCACCTACGCGCCGAAGTGGTCGCACTCCACCAAGATCGAAATCGCGGTGTGGCTGGTGCCGATCCTCATCATCATCGCCCTGGGTTACATCACCTATAAGTCGACCCATGAGCTGGACCCGTACCGTCCGCTGGACTCCGACGTCAAGCCGATCAACATCGAAGTGGTCGCGCTGGACTGGAAGTGGCTGTTCATCTACCCGGACCTGGGTATCGCCACGGTGAACCAGATCCGGTTCCCGGAGAACACCCCGCTTAACTTCCGGATCACCTCCGACGCCGTGATGAACTCGTTCTTCATCCCTGCATTGGGTGGCCAGATCTACGCGATGGCAGGCATGCAGACTCGCCTGCACCTGATCGCGAACGAGAAAGCTGAAATGGAAGGCATCTCCGCCAACTACAGCGGTGCTGGCTTCACCGGCATGAAATTCAAAGCGATCTCGACGAGCCAGGAAGATTTCAACGCCTGGGTAGCCGAAGTCAAGGCCGCACCTAAACAGCTTGATCAAGCTGAATACGATGCCCTTGCCAAACCAAGCCAGAACAACCCAGTCGCCCTGTACTCCACGTACGAGCCGGACCTGTTTCAGAAAATCGTCGACAAGTACGAAGGTATGAAGCCAGGCAAGCCGGTCAAGCACGAGAAGAAAGAAGTGGCCGCGGTTGAAGGTTCTGACACGGGCTCGCATTCAACTGCTGGGGCAGAGGAGTAAACGATGTTTGGTAAATTAAGTTGGGATGCGGTCCCGTTCCACGAGCCGATCGTGATGGTGACCATCGCCATGATCGCGCTGGGTGGTCTGGCACTGTTTGCAGGTATCACTTACTTCAAGAAGTGGACCTACCTGTGGACCGAATGGCTGACTTCGGTCGACCACAAGAAAATCGGCGTCATGTACGTCATCGTTGCCATGGTCATGCTGCTGCGTGGTTTTGCCGACGCCATCATGATGCGTACCCAGTTGGCCATGGCCACCGAGGGTTCGCCTGGCTACCTGCCCCCTGAACACTATGACCAGATCTTCACCGCCCACGGTGTGATCATGATCATCTTCATGGCGATGCCTTTCTTCACCGGCCTGATGAACCTTGCCTTGCCGCTGCAGATCGGTGCGCGTGACGTTGCGTTCCCGTTCCTGAACTCCCTGAGCTTCTGGCTGCTGGTATCCGGCGTAGTGCTGATCAACCTGTCCCTGGGCGTCGGCGAATTCGCCAAGACCGGCTGGGTTGCGTATCCACCGTTGTCGGGCCTGGCCTACAGTCCGGGCGTAGGTGTGGATTACTACATCTGGGCGCTACAGTTATCAGGACTCGGGACGACACTGACGGGGGTCAACTTCCTGGCCACCGTCTTGAAAATGCGCGCCCCGGGCATGAAGCTGATGGACATGCCGATCTTCACCTGGACCTGCACCTGGGCCAACGTACTGATCGTTGCATCGTTCCCGATCCTGGCTGCAACCATGGCGTTGCTGTCGCTTGACCGTTACCTGGATTTCCACATTTTCACCAATGAACTTGGTGGCAATCCAATGATGTACGTGAACCTGTTCTGGGCATGGGGTCACCCTGAGGTGTACATCCTGATCCTGCCAGCGTTCGGTATCTTCTCTGAAGTGATCTCGACCTTCTCGGGCAAGCGCCTGTTCGGTCACCACTCGATGATCTACGCCTCGGGCGCGATCTCGGTACTGGGCTTCATGGTTTGGCTGCACCACTTCTTCACCATGGGTTCGGGGGCCAGCGTCAACGCGTTCTTCGGACTGGCGACGATGCTGATTTCTATCCCGACGGGGGTGAAGCTATTTAACTGGCTGTTCACCATCTATCACGGTCGTCTGCGTATCACCAGCCAGGTTCTGTGGACCCTGGGCTTCATGGTGACCTTCGCGATCGGCGGCATGACCGGCGTACTGCTGGCCATCCCGGGTGCTGACTTCGTACTGCACAACAGCCTGTTCGTAATTGCTCACTTCCACAACGTGATCATCGGCGGCGCAGTATTCGGCTACATCGCAGGTTTCAGCTTCTACTTCCCGAAAGCGTTCGGCTTCAAGCTGCACGAAGGCTGGGGCAAGGCTGCATTCTGGTTCTGGATCTCGGGCTTCTTCGTCGCGTTCATGCCGCTCTATGCACTGGGCTTCATGGGCATGACCCGTCGTCTGAACGCCACTACCAACCCTGAGTGGGTACCGTACCTGTACGTTGCAATGGTGGGTGCGCTGATGATCGCTGTCGGTATCGCCTGCCAGTTGATTCAGCTGTATGTCAGCGTGCGTGATCGCAAGCAGAACATGTGCGAATCCGGCGACCCATGGAATGCACACACCCTGGAATGGTCGACTTCGTCGCCACCGCCGTTCTACAACTTTGCCGTACTGCCGAAGGCCGACAGCATCGATCCGTTCACCGAAGCCAAGGAAGACGGTACTGCGTACCAGAAGCCAGCTCGTTATGAACCGATCCACATGCCTAACAACACCGCTACCGGCGTTGTGATGGGCGCGCTGTTGACCGTGTTCGGTTTCGCGATGATCTGGCACATCTGGTGGCTGGCCATCGTCAGCCTGGTGGGCACCATCGGCTACTTCATCGTTCACGCTGCCCGTGATGACCAAGGCTACATGGTGCCGGTCGACGTGATCGAACGCATCGAAGCCGAGCAACACGCTCGCCTGGTTGCCGAGAAGAAGATCCCGGCCAACCGTGTTGAAACCTCGTTGGAACAGGCTTAAACCATGTCGAACTTAGTGACCAATGCTGGACACGCCCATGTCGATGACCATGGGCACGATGACCATCACCACGACTCGGGGCCAATGACCGTATTCGGTTTCTGGCTCTACCTGATGACCGACTGCATCTTGTTTGCGTCGATCTTCGCGGTGTACGCGGTACTGGTAAACAACGTAGCGGGTGGCCCGTCGGGCCACGACATCTTCGAACTGCCTTACGTGCTCGGCGAAACCGCCTTGCTGTTGTTCAGCTCGATCACCTACGGCTTCGCCATGCTGGCCTTCTACAAGGGCAGCAAGAAAGGCGTCCTGAGCTGGTTGGCACTGACCTTCCTGTTCGGCCTGGGCTTCATCGGCATGGAGGTCAACGAGTTCCACCTGCTGATCTCCGAAGGTTACGGCCCGCACCGTAGCGGCTTCCTGTCGGCGTTCTTCACGCTGGTAGGCACCCACGGTCTGCACGTGACTGCCGGTCTGATCTGGATGGCGACCATGATGTATCAGGTCAACAAACATGGCCTGACCAACACCAACAAGACTCGCCTGAGCTGCCTGAGCCTGTTCTGGCACTTCCTGGACGTGGTCTGGATCTGCGTCTTCACCGTTGTCTACCTGATGGGGACTCTGTAATGGCTAATGCACATTCCCATGACAGCCACGATGACAGCCACGGCAGCGTCAAGTCGTACGCCATCGGCTTCATCCTGTCGGTCATCCTGACGCTGATCCCGTTCGGCCTGGTGATGTACCCAACCTTGCCGAAGTCGATCACCTTGATGATCGTCCTGGCGTTCGCGGTGATTCAGGTTCTGGTTCACCTGGTGTACTTCCTGCACCTGGACCGCTCGAAGGCTCAGCGCGATAACGTGATTGCGTTCGTGTTCGCAGGTTTGGTGATCCTCCTGCTGGTTGGCCTGTCGGTATGGATCATGTTCAGCATCCATACGTTCATGATGGCGAAGTGAGGTAAGACCCGATGTCGCTTAAGCACTTTATCCAAATCACCAAACCGGGGATCATTTTCGGTAACGTGCTTTCTGTGGCAGGCGGTTTCTTCCTGGCCTCCAAGGGGCATGTCGATCTGGCCATTTTCCTGGCTGCGATGATCGGCACGTCCCTGGTGGTAGCTTCCGGTTGTGTATTCAACAACTGCATCGACCGCGATATCGACATCAAGATGGAGCGCACCAAGAATCGTGTGCTGGTCCAGGGCCTTATCTCCCTGAAGCTGGCACTGGTCTTCGCGACCGTTTTGGGTATCGCCGGCGTGGTGTTGTTGTACAAGGTGGCCAACCCGCTGGCGGCGCTGTTTGCCGTGATCGGTTTTGTCATCTACGTCGGCTTCTACAGCCTGTACCTCAAGCGCAAGTCGGTTCACGGCACGCTGGTGGGCAGTCTGTCGGGGGCGATGCCGCCGGTGATTGGTTATGTGGCTGTGACCAATAGCTTCGACATGGCCGCGCTGGTGCTACTGGTGATGTTCAGCCTGTGGCAGATGCCGCACTCCTATGCCATCGCGATCTTCCGCTTCAATGACTACCTGGCTGCCTCGATTCCGGTTCTGCCGGTCAAGCGTGGCATCAAGGTCGCCAAGAAACACATCCTGCTCTACATCCTGGCCTTCCTCGTGGCGACCTTGATGTTGACCTTCAGTGGCTACGCCGGCATGAGCTACCTTGCCGTTGCCGCCGCCATGGGCATGTACTGGTTGTACATGGCCTGGACCGGCTACAAGGCGGTGGATGACACCGTCTGGGCACGTAAGCTGTTCGTCTTCTCGATCTTCACCATCACCGCCTTGAGCGTGATGATGTCCCTGGATTTCCAGGTGCCGAAAGAGTTGCTGCTGACCTACGCCCACTGAGTGGATGAAGTAGAAAAAGCCCCGCCTTCGTGAGAAGCGCGGGGCTTTTTTGTAGGCGCGAGCTTGCTCGCGAAAAACCAGAGGGCGCCGCGTTAAACCCGATACGCTGCGTTATCATGGACGTTTTTCGCGAGCAAGAACCAGGCGTCCCCTCGCTCCTATACATTTGATCAATGCAGGAAGCAGAATGATGAGTAAAAAAGCCGTTGTCGTATTCAGTGGTGGGCAGGACTCGACCACCTGCCTGATCCAGGCACTGCCGCTGTATGACGAAGTGCACTGCATAACCTTCGATTATGGCCAGCGGCATGTGGCGGAAATCGAAGTTGCACAGAAGCTCGCAAAACAGCTGGGTGCCACCGTTCACAAGGTGATGGACGTGTCCCTGTTGAACGAGCTGGCCATCAGCAGCCTGACCCGCGACAACATTCCGGTACCTACGGTGAACAGCTCAGGCGAGAGTTTGCCGAGCACCTTCGTGCCGGGGCGGAACATTCTGTTCTTAACCTTGGCGGCGATCTACGCCTATCAGGTCAAGGCAGAAACCGTGATCACCGGCGTGTGTGAAACCGACTTCTCCGGCTATCCCGATTGCCGTGACGAGTTCGTCAAGGCGCTGAATAAAGCGCTGCAACTGGGCATGGAATACGACGTGCGCCTGGAAACCCCGCTGATGTGGCTGAACAAGGCCGAGACCTGGGCCCTGGCGGACTATCACCACCAGTTGGACTTGATCCGCAACCAGACCCTGACCTGCTACAACGGCATTATCGGCACGGGCTGCGGCAACTGCGACGCGTGCAACCTTCGCGCCCGTGGCCTGAACGACTACCTGGAAAACAAGGCAGCCGTCATGCAGAGCCTGAAAAGCAAACTGGCGTGATGTCGATCGTTCCCACGCTCCGCGTGGGAACGCATCCCGTGACGCTCCGCGTCACAAAGGCGGACGCGGAGCGTCCAATGCGGCATTCCCACGCAGAGCGTGGGAACGATCATCAGCTGGCGTGCGGTTGGGTCTGGGTATCGCCCGTGATGTAGCTTGAACAGCGAACGGGCACCATAGGCCGGCAGGATATTGAAGAAGGCAAAGCAGACCTGTCGATCGTTCCCACGCTCCGCGTGGGAATGCATCCCGTGACGCTCCGCGTCACAAAGGCGGACGCGGAGCGTCCAACGCGGCATTCCCACGCAGAGCGTGGGAACGATCATCAGCTGGCGTGCGGTTGGGC
Organism: Pseudomonas sp. 32A; assembly: GCF_052682255.1. Classification (NCBI taxonomy): domain Bacteria; kingdom Pseudomonadati; phylum Pseudomonadota; class Gammaproteobacteria; order Pseudomonadales; family Pseudomonadaceae; genus Pseudomonas; species Pseudomonas sp. 32A. The sequence continues at coordinate 4,118,871 of NZ_JBQYLY010000001.1, forward strand.
CTGGGTATCGCCCGTGATGTAGCGCTTGAACAGCGAACGGGCACCGTAGGCCGGCAGGATGTTGATGAAGGCAAAGCAGACCTTGATCGCGATCTGCACGTAGATCATGTTCAGGATGTCGCTGGTCTGCATGGCGCCGTAGAACGCGATGAAGCAGAACAGGAAGCTATCGATAATCACCGCGAAGAACGTACTCAGGAAAATGCGCAGGAACAGGTACTTGGAGTTGGTCAGCTCTTTGATCTTGCACAGCAGGTACGAGTTGATGTTCTCCGACACCAGGAACGAAACCGAGGAGGCGATCAGTACCGACGACACCTGAATGATCACGTCGTTATACGGCCCATCGAGTTTCCAGCCTGGCAAGCCGGGGAGGAAGGTCGAGCCGTAGAGCAGGATGATGATCATCGCGTTACTGGCAAACGCAAACAGGATGGCCCGTCTCGCCAGCCGGAGGCCGAATTGCTCGTTGAGCAGGTCCACGATCAGAAACGTCAGCGGGTAGAGAAACGTGCCGGGGGTGACGATGATGCCCAGCGACTCCAGGTAAATAGGTTTGGTCGCGGCAATGCTGGTGAAGATATAGAACGTAAAGAGCAGCAGGTTCAGGATGATGTAAATCATCCATGAGTTCTCGTTGCGGTCGTTGATGTCGTAGGCGGTGAGCGCGCCGCCCTGTGAATAGAACTTCTTATACATGTTCTTGACTTCCATTTTATTTAAATTGTCCATGATTTCGCTGTTCAGCACTTCGCTCAGCTTTACCCGAATGATCTTGCCCGTGGCGATCACCATGATCACCGCCAGGCTCTTGTCATTCTCGAACCCCAGCAGTTTGTATTTGCTGTTCTCGACTTCGTGCTCATACGTTGTCATTGAAGCGCTCCTCGATGATATCTCCCACCACACAGATACGATCCGAGCTGATACACGCTTCATCCGTGATAAATAGTTTTTTGCTGACGCTGTCGTACACCAACTTTTCCTTATCGTCGCTCGACGTACCTTTCTGCACGATCAACAAATCCCCCGGCTCGTTGACGCCGGCAATTGCATGCTCCAGCAGCACGGCGATCAAGTTATAGGAAGTGCCGAAGTAGTAAGTCAGCGGGTACAGCGTGGCGAGTTCGCCAATGCGCTTGTCCATGCTCGCCATGACCTGGCTTTGCTTGATGATCGGCACGGCGGCGGGGTTCATATTTCCCTGGGGGGAAATACTGCTGTCGATGATCTCTTTTTCTTCAAAGTCGAGGGTCTCGATTTCTTCATAGGACACGCCAAAGAAATCCGAGATCTTGCGGATGGTGGACTGCTGAACGTTGACGACCTTGCCTTCCAGAATGTTGTAGATCGTGGTTCTGGTCAGGCCGGCCGAGTTGCACAACGACAGCTGCGTTTCTCCACGGCTTTTGATCAGGTATTTGATATTGCTCTTCAAATACTCGGTGCGTTCTCTTCTGTGAATCAAATGCCCACCACTTCCTTATGTTTTACACAGAGCGTCCATATTGCGCTGGGTCGCGTGCTTCGCCGCGGCGCGAAGTGTTGCATGCACCCGCTACAAGAATAAAGACCGTGATCAGTTTTTTGGCGATGGGCCATCATCCAGTCAGGGAAAACCGCGTCTTGTCCCCCTGTGTGCGGCCAAAAAGAATCATTTAATTTGGAAAATGTTCATTTTTCTGCTTAATTGCCCTGCGCCGAATGGAAAGGCGAAGTCGATTTTCAGGGAAGGAACCCAAGACTATGACAGTCCACACGCAACCACTTACCCACCAGGCCGGCCTGCTGCAACGAGGGCTGGCGGATCTACGTGCAGCGGACGCGGAGCTGGCGGGGCTGCTGGATGCGGAAGTCACGCGCCAACACCACACCTTGTCATTGGCCGCTTCGTCCTGTGCAGTGAAACCGCACATCCTGGCGGCGTCCGCCTCGCTGCTGGTCAATGTGACCGCCGAGGGCGCGCTTGGCTGGCGCCATCACGCCGGGTGCGAGAACGCCGACCGGGTCGAAGCCCTGGCTGTCCGCCGAGCGTGTGAACTGTTCGGTGCGCACTACGCCGGCGTGCAATCACACTCGGGGTCGACGGCGATCTACCAGGTGCTGACGGCCTTGCTGGAGCCGGGAGACACGGTGCTCGGCATGGCCACCGATCACGGTGGGCACCTGAGTCATGGCAGCCCTGTCGCGTTCACCGGGGCGTACTACAAGGCGCTCAGATACGGCACCACCTCCAAAGACGTTATCGACTACGAACAGGTGCGCACACTGGCGCTGGCCCATCGCCCGCGCGTGATTATCTGCGGTGCGACGGCCTACTCGCACGTCATCGATTTCGAGCGGTTCCGCAGGATTGCCGATGAAGCCGGGGCGATCCTGCTGGCGGACATTTCGAGCATCGCCGGCCTGGTCGCCACCGGGCGTCATCCGAGCCCGATCAACGCAGCACACGTCACCACGCTGTGTACTCACCAGCAGCTTGGCGGCCCTCGCGGCGGCCTGATCCTTTCCGGTCTCGACGCTGAAACCAAGGTGCCCGGCCTTAAGACCACTTTCAGTCGTCTCCTCGATCAAGCCGTGTTCCCACGGATGCAGGGCGCACCGGCCTTCAACATGATCGCGGCAAAGGCGGCCGCATTTGGCTACGCCATGTCAGCGGATTTCGATGCCTGGATGGCGCGGATTCGCACCACGGCCGACGAACTGGCCAATGCGTTTCAGGCCTGCGACTACGAGGTGGTGGGCGGGCGCAGTGAAAACCACTCGGTGCTGATCCGCTTGCGTGGTGGCATCACCGGCTCCATCGCCCAGGCGGCCCTGGAGCAGTGCGGCATCATCGTGGATAAACATCGCGCACCGGGGGAGACGCGACCGTCATTTGTCGCTGGCGGGTTGTGTATCGGCACCGGCTCAATGGCCCAACGCTACCTCGACGCTTCCGGATGCCGTCAGGTCGTCGAGTTGGTGTGCCGGGTACTCGATGCCGTCACGCCCCTCAACGAGCACAAGTTCACCCTTGATCCCAATGCACAGGAATCCCTGCGTTTGCAGGCCCAAACCTTGTGCGCGAAGTATCCCCTCGCGGATTACCTGCACAACTGAGCCAGTATCCACGGGGATGTTTCATGTTATTGCGGGATAAATTGCTGTACGGTGTTTAGCGGCTGTTATAGACGGTCGCGTTATTGCTCAAATCCATAATTAACAAGCTGCATGACAGCTTGGCGTTCTCCTGGCAGTTATAAAAAGGGCTCTTAAAGTCCGTTCAACCTCCGTGAACGAAGTACTCAGCCTTTTGCAGTGAAGTCGAACTTGGCCTCTGCGCCGATAGTTGTTCGACTTATGAGGAGATACCCCGTGATAACCCGAAGAAAACTCCTGTATTCAGGCGCAGCCTTGACCGGTGCCGGCCTGTTTGCCCCGCTGTGGGCCGGTGTTGCGTTGGCCCAGGAAGTCAGCAGCGCCGCCAGCGACGACGTCGAATCCTTCCGCCAATTGTCGATGTTCCTCCTCGAACGCCCGAGCCTGGATGCCGCCTTGTCCTTGCGCATCCTGGCCCAGTGCACCCAGAACGACCCCGAGTTTCCGCAGAAGATGAAAGCCTTGTGGAGCAAGGTTGGCCAGCATCACGTGCGTAGCGTCGGCCAGTTGTCCGGCAGCCCGTTTTATCGCGACCCGGTGATCAAGGATACGACACAGAAAATCGTCTCCGCCTGGTACCTGGGCTACACCGGCACGCCGGTGTCCCTGCGCGCTACCGACGGCACGCGGCTGGTGACCTTCACCGGCGCGCTGGCCTACCAGCCGACCGCAGACGCCACAGTGATCCCGACGTACTCCCGGGGAAAAACCAATTATTGGGTCAATCCCCCGGCCACGCTGGCCAACGACTAAGACAAGGCACTTATATGAATCAGGATTTTGACGCCGATGTCATTGTGGTTGGCTCCGGCGCATTAGGCAGTAACGCAGCCTTTGAATTGGCCAAACTCGGCAAGTCGGTGATTATTCTGGAAGCGGGTGAACATATTCCCCGCTGGAAGATAGTCGAGAACTTCCGTAATTCGTCGAACAAGGGCAATTACAACTCACCCTATCCCAATGAGCCGTGGGCCCATCATTCTTATGATGAGCAATACATCGAGAACACCGGTTCTTTCGAGTTTCGCCCCGGCATGTTGAAACTGGTGGGCGGCACCACCTGGCACTGGGCGGCGGCGTGCTGGCGTTATTTGCCCAACGATATGAAGCTCAAGACGCTGTACGGCGTAGGTCGCGACTGGCCGCTGGAATACAGCGAACTGGAACCCTATTACGTACGTGCGGAAATTGCCCTGGGCGTGTGCGGCAGTGACACCCAGGACCAGAGCGGGCAGGGCGGCGGCGCTTTCCCACCGCGCTCCAGCCCCTATCCGATGGCGCCGGAGGGCGATACCTACCTGTTCCAGCGCCTGCGTGAACGCATGGCCCCGGCCGGTTATCACTTTATCCATGAGCCCAACGGCCGTGCCACCGAACCCTACGACGGGCGCCCGGCGTGCAGCGGCAACAACAACTGCATGCCGGTCTGCCCCATCGGTGCGATGTACAGCGGCGATGTGCACGCCCGCCATGCCGAACAGGCCGGCGCCAAGCTGATCACCGACGCCACCGCCTACAAGCTGGAAAAAGGCGCGGACGACAAGATCGTCGCCATTCATTACCGCAGCTCCACCGGTGCCGATGTGCGGCTCACCGCCAAGTACTTCATCGTTGCCGCCCACGGCCTGGAAACCCCCAAGCTGCTGCTGATTTCCGAGGTGGCCAACTCCTCCGACCAGGTCGGTCGCAACCTGATGGACCACACTGGCCAAGGCCTGCAATTTATCGCCGACGAGCCTTTGTGGCCGGGACGCGGGGCGGTGCAGCAAGGCGGTATTTTCAATCGGCGCGACGGCGAGTTCCGCAAGGAACGGGCGTCGGTCAAACACTCGATCTCCAACAACGTGCCGAACATCGCCGTGGCCAAGCGCCTGATCGCCCAAGGCGTGTACGGCAAGGAACTGGACGAGCGCATCCGCCATGACGCGGCGCGCTGGGTTGATGTCTCCACCGTCTACGAAACCCTGCCGCTTTCGACCAACACCGTACGCCCGAGCCGCACCCGCAAGGACGCCCTGGGCATCCCGATGCTGGTGGTCAACTACGAGGTGGGCGATTACGTGAAGGCGGCCAAGGCCGGTGTTACCGAAGACTATGCGCACTTTGTGCAGCTGATGGGCGGCACGGTGGTGGAAGACAACACCGGCTACCAGAACCGCGACCACCTGATGGGCACCGTGATCATGGGCGCCAACCCCAAGGACTCGGTGGTCAACCACGAGTGCCGCACCCACGACCACGCCAACCTGTTCCTCGCCACCACCGGGGTGATCCCGGCCTCCGGCACCATCAACCCGACCCTGGCCGGCGTGGCGCTGAGTATCCGTATGGCCGACATCATTGCGCGGGAGGTCTAGGTCATGGGATTGCTTAAATTTCCGCTGCTGGCCTTGCTGCTCACCGCGTTGCCGGTGTTTGCCGCAGAAGACACCGATGCGCTGATCGAGAAGGGCGCCTATGTCGCCCGTGCCGGCGATTGCGAAGCCTGTCACCGCACCGCCGAAAACGGTGGCGCGCCGCTGGCCGGCGGGTATGTGATCGACTCACCCATGGGCAAGATCATCTCCAGCAACATCACCCCGTCCAAGGCCTACGGCATCGGCGACTACACCGAGCAGCAACTGGCGGACGCCTTGCGCAAAGGCATCAACGCCAAGGGCCAGCACCTGTACCCGGCGATGCCTTACACCTCGTACCAGGGCATGAGTGATGACGACATCCACGCCTTGTACGTGTACCTGCAACAGGGCGTCAAAGCCGTGGACCAGCCGGTGCCGGAAACGCACCTGGCGTTCCCGTTCAACATCCGCCAACTGATGTTCGGCTGGAACCTGGTGTTCCTCGACAGCCAGGGTTTTGTGCCCAAGCCAGGCGCTACCGAACAGGTCAGCCGTGGCCAATACCTGGTGGACAACCTCGCCCACTGCGGTGCCTGCCACACCCCACGTAATGCCTTGATGGCCGAGGACAATAGCCAGTACCTGGCCGGCGCCAGACTGGGGGGCTGGGTTGCGCCCAACATCACCTCCGACAAGGTCAGTGGCCTCGGCGACTGGAGCGAGGACGACCTGGTCAACTTCCTGAAAAACGGTCACCTCGCCGACAAGGCCCAAGCGGCAGGCGGCATGGCCGAAGCGGTGGAAAACAGCTTCCGCTTCCTCAGCGACAGCGACCTGCACGCCATGGCCGCCTACCTGCACAGCGTGCCGCCGATCCGCGATCCCGGGCAGACCGAGCGGGTAGTGCGCGACGTCAAGCCGGTGGACATGAGCGCCCTGGAAACCGGCCAGGGCGATCAAGCCTCACTGGCCGATGCCACTGGCCTGGATGGCGCACGCCTCTACAACTCGGCCTGCTCCAGCTGCCACGGCCGCGATGGCCAGGGCTCGGCGGACAAGTTCTACCCGTCACTGAGCCTCAACACCGCGCTCAACGGCAACCAGGCCAACAACCTGGTGATGGCAATCATTGCAGGCATCGACCGTAAAGGTGCCGACGGCGCAGTGAATATGCCGGCTTTGGGTGGCGACCTGAACGACGCGCAAATCGCCGCCATCGCCAACTACAGCCTGCAGACCTTCGGCAACCCGGCGCTGAGCGTCAGTTCCGAAGAGGTGACCAGCCTGCGTCGCGGTGGGGATGCGCCGTTGTTGATCACGGCGATGCCGTATCTGTTGTGGGGCGGTGGCCTGGCGTTGCTGGTGCTGGTCATCGTGCTGGTGCTGTGGCGGCGTCACCATCAACACCTGCGGGCAGTGGAGGCCAAGCGGATCGCGTTGAACCGGCGTTTTCATTCCAACTAGCCAGAAACGCAAAAGCCCCGCCTTCGGTATGAAGTGCGGGGCTTTTTGTTGGGCGGGTAAATCACCGGATGTTTTCCTCGTCATACCCAACTGTAGGAACGGGCGCGAATTCCGCACCTGAAGCTGCGAGCCGACAAGGAGAGGTCATCATGGTCAACGTGAGTCGTCGTTCCCTGATCGCACTGGGCGCAGCCTTGCCGTTGCTGGGTCGCCTGGACTGGGCTGAAGCAAGCCCCGCCGTGGCGCCGCCCGAGGTGCTGCTCAACTACAACGAAAGCCCCTACGGTCCTTCGCCGGCCGCGCGGCAGGCCATGCTGCGCGGTATTGCCGTTTCGGGGCGCTACCCGTACCCGGAGATGTACGCGCTGGTTGAACAATTTGCCCAGCAGCAGGGCATTTTGGAGGAGCAGGTGGCGGTGTTCGCCGGCTCCATGGCTGCGTTGCGCTACGCGGTGCTGGCGTTTACCAGCGAAACCCGCAGCCTGGTGATGGCCACGCCTTCCTACGAAGTACCGCGCCAGGCTGCCGAATCGCGCAAGGCCAGGGTGCACGAAGTCGATCTCACCGCCGATCACGCCCATGACCTTCCCGCCATGCTCGCCATTGACCGGCAGCCCGGCCTGATCTACCTCTGCAACCCGAACAATCCCACCGGCACCCTCACACCCGCCAAGGCCATCGAACAGGCACTGGCGAACAAACCCAAAGGCAGCATTTTGCTGGTGGACGAGGCCTATATCGACTTCAGCGATGCGCCCAGTTGCGTGGCGTGGGTCAGGGACCATGACGACTTGCTGGTGCTGCGTACGTTCTCGAAAATCTACGGCTTGGCCGGTGCGCGCCTGGGGCTGGCGATCGGTCACCCGCAGTTGCTGGAACAACTGGCGGTGTTTGGCGGGGACAACGTGCCGGCGGCCGCCAGCCTGCTCGCCGGCCGCGCCAGCCTTGCGGATGCGCAACTGGTGCCGGCGCGCAAGGCGCTCAATACCCGGTTGCGGGATGAGACGGTGGCCTGGCTAAAAAACCGCGGATTCACCTGCACGGCGTCTCACAGCAACTGCTTCATGATTGATGTGCGCCGTCCGGCGGAACAGGTCATCGAGCGGCTGGACGAGCAGGGCGTGAAGATTGGGCGCGTGTGGCAAAACTGGCCGCAGTGGGTGCGGGTTACCGTGGGGAATGCTGATGAGATGAAGCGGTTTCGCGAGGTGTTCAGTTCCTTGTAGGAGCGAGCTTGCTCGCGAAAAACTTGAGAGCGCCGCGTTAAACCAGACGCGCTGCGTTTTCGTTGACGTTTTTCGCGAGCAAGCTCGCTCCTACAGGGGCCACCGATTTTACTGCTGGGCGATGCTGTAGCCCTCAAACGCCGTCTGCTGCTGCAGTGCGCTGATGATGCTTTTACGCGTCAGCGGCTGTTCGGCGCCCGAGTTATCCACAAAGGTTTCAACTTCCAGTTCCGCCTCGTCACCTTCACCGACAAAGGTAAAACCGAGGAACTCAAACGCCTCGCGATCCACGTTCGGTTTGGAGCGCGGCGAACGCAGCGGCAGGGTGACGCTGATGCCGTCCTTGCTGATGGCGAACACTTCCATTTCCTTCTTCGGGCGGGAAGCCTTGCCTTTGCCTGCGCTCGGGTTGCTGATGGCCTGGTGGGTCTGGTTCAGTACCTTGAGGGCCAGGCCGTAGACCAGCTCCTGGAACTCCGGGTCGTCCTTGAAGCTGGACAGGATGCGGCTGATGGAGAACTTGGTGTTCAGGTCTTCCAGGGCGGCGTTGTCGGCGGCTTCGGCGTCTTTGAGCTGCTTGAGCTCGCCCATCAGGTCGTAGGCCTTGTCGTCATCGAAGGCGTCGTGGGCCTGGCGGATGGCCACGCGCAGCTCGCGGATCTGGTCGCTTTCCTTGGAGGTGTGGAACGCGTCCAGCACCATTTCACTGATGGTCTTGGCCGCCGGCACGTGCTGTGAAAGATTGATGGCGTTTTCGTATTCAGCTTTGGACTGCAAGGCGACTACGGATTCTTCGGTGCGGGAATCGGACATTGAAATTTCACTACTTCAGTAAACGGGGAGACGGGAAAAGCGTCGCGCATTTTCAGCGGGGAGGGGGATCAGGTCAAGGCAGGATCCTGACGGTAAATGGCGTCAATAGTGATAGCGACACATGAGGATCTGTATTTCACCATCCTCAATCCCGTACACCAGACGATGTTCCGCTGTGATTCGCCGGGACCAGAATCCACTGAGGTTATGTTTGAGTGGTTCGGGTTTGCCAACGCCGTCAAAAGGATCACGCTGGATCGATTTGATCAGTAAGTTGATGCGTTTGAGCCCAGCTTTGTCGTTTTGTTGAAACCAGAGGTAGTCGTCCCAGCCTTCAGGCGTAAAGAGTATTTTCATTCTTCAATCAACTGCCTCGGCTTGGCCTTTCCGGCTCGCAGGCTGTTGATCGATTTGATCAAGCGTTCCGCGTTGTTGGGAGAGCGCAGCAGATAGGCCGTCTCTTCAAGAGCGTTGAACTCTGAGAGAGAGATCATGACCACCGGTTCACCTTTTTGCCGGGTCACCAGCAGAGGGGCACGATCTTCGTTTACCCGATCCATCGTGTCCGAGAGATGGGCGCGTGCATTGGTGTAGTTGATAGTTTCCATAATTGAGTCCTCGCTTAATGGCTGAAACGTACAGAAATACGTACAGGTCATCAAGGGGCATCTTACCAACGGTTGATTTAACCGAGGCGCTTGCCCATTTCGAAGGCGCGTTTTTCGTAGCCCAATTCCTCGTACAGCCGCTGCGCCGGTTCGTTGAAGGCCCAGACGGTCAGGCGCAAATCCCGGGCGCCCTGGCGGATGGCCCAGCGTTCGGCGAGCGCCATCAGTTCGCGGCCAATGCCCTGGCCACGCTGGGCCTCCAGCACGCAGATCGAGCCGATCCTGGCAACACGCAGCGGCTGCAACAACGGGCTGGCGGTCTCGATGATTTGCGCGGTGATAAATCCAACACCAACGCCGTGCTGCTCGGCAAGAAACACCGCCTGAACCCGGCTGGTCAGGCAGGGCCGCCAATGGGACTGGTCGCGCTCCACCTGGTCGGTGGCGTCACGGTAGATATCGGGCCGTTCCTGGTGGTGCAGGCGGTTCAGCGGCTGGCCCAACACGCACAGGGTGTGCAGGTCATCCTGGTGCGCCTGGCGATAGGTCAATCCTTGAGACATGGCAGTCCTTCGAACGGGGCAGAGGGCGTTTTATGCCCGTTATCGGCGATCACGTAAAGGCGCGGCGTTGGCCTTAAGCCCTTCGACGAAGCCGGCAATGCGCTGGCAAGCCTCCCTGAGGGTGTCATCGGCAACGGTAAACGAAACCCGCACAAACCCATCGGCGCTGGGGCCAAAGGCCTGGGCGTCAAGCACCGATACGCCGGTCTGGCGATACAGTTGCCAGGCGAATTCCCGGCCGGTGAGCCCGGTGCGGCGTACGTCCACCAGCATGAACATGCCCGCCTTGGGGACTCGGCAGTCCAGCTCGCTGATCGCACTCAACGCGTTCACCACCAGGTCACGCCGGCGCCGATACAGCGCGCGGGCATCGCTGACCACGGCCTCATCCAGTTCCAGTGCCTTGAGCGCCGCCGCCTGGATAAATCCTGGCAGGCCGTAAATCATGCACAGCAGCAAGTTCTCCAGATGGCTGATCAACGTGGGCGGGCCGGCCACCCAGCCTACCCGCCAGCCAGTCATGGCGTGGCTTTTCGACAGGCTGTTGAGCACCACCGTACGCTCGGCCATGCCGGGTAATGCGCTGATACTCAGGTGTTGATCGTCATAGATGAGCTGCCCATACACTTCATCGCAAATCACCCATAGGTCGTGGGCGCGTGCCACTTCGGCGACGGCTTCCAGCTCTTCGCGGCAGTAGACGTTGCCGGTGGGGTTGCACGGTGTAGCGAGGGCGATGCCCCGGGTCTTGTCGGTAATCGCGGCTTGCAGCGCGGTGCGGGTCAGGCGAAAGCCGTTGGCGGCCGGTTGTTCGACGGTTTTAATGCGTGCCCCCGAGGCTTGGACACAGGCCTCGTAGGTCAGGTACATCGGCTCCGGCACCAGCACTTCATCGCCGTGGCTGAACAGGCACAAGCAGGCCGCGAACAGGCCATTTTGCGCGCCGGCGACCAGGGCGATATTGTCGGCATGCACCGCAATCCCTTGCAGCAGGCTCTGCCGGGCTGCGATGGCTTCCCGCAGTTTCGGGCGGCCGAGCACAGGGGTGTAGTGGGTGTCGCCGGCGCGCAGGGCGTCCACGGCGGTTTCACAGATCGCGCTGTGTGTGGCGAAATCCGGGTCGCCGACACTGAGCACAATCACGTCTTCGCCACGCAGTTGAGCGTCGGCGGCGGCGTAGTGAATATCCCAGGCACTGACGGATTCGCCGCCAATGCGCCCCACAAAGGGTGAATAACGCATCCTTGCTCTCCTCGCCGACATCGATGCCCGCGTCAATTAGTCAATTTCAGTTCCACTGTAGAACATGCCGCCTGATCCACATCAAGGGCCGCGCGCAAAAAATCCGCTACAACGAAGCTGGGGCCGACCATGCCCCGGTTATCTGCCTGATGACCCAATAAAAACGATTGCAGACCTGCGCCGAGGGGACCGCCCCACGCCGGGTTATTAAAGGAATAGTGCGATGATTTTTCCCCTGTCACGTCTGGGCCTTGTGGGGGTGGTGCTGTGTCTGTCCCTTCCCTTGCACGCCAACGAAGCCGACCCCACGCTGATCGAACAGGGCAAATACGTTGCCCAACTGGGCGACTGCATCGCCTGCCACACCGCCAAGCAAGGCGCGCAAATGGCCGGCGGGCTTGAACTGAGCACGCCAATGGGCACGATCTACTCGAGCAATATCACCCCGGACCGCGACACTGGCATCGGCCAGTACACCTTCGAGCAGTTCGACCGGGTGATGCGTGAAGGCGTGACGCCGGCCGGGCAGAACCTGTACCCGGCGATGCCGTACCCGTCCTACGCGAAGATGAGCGAAGGCGACATGCGCGCCCTGTTCGCTTACCTGATGCAGGGCGTGGAAGCGGTGAACAAACCCAATCTGGAAGCGGAGATGGGCTTCCCGTTCAACCAGCGTTGGGGCCTGGCGTTGTGGAATTTTGCGTTCCTCGACAAGCAGCCGTTTGCGCCTGACCCGGCAAAGGATGAAGTGCTTAACCGGGGCGCTTACCTGGTCCAGGGCCTGGGCCACTGCGGTTCCTGCCACACCCCGCGCGGCATTGCCTTCCAGGAAAAGGCCATGAGCGATGCGGGCCGCAGCGGTCGGCACTACCTGGCCGGGGAGACTGTCGAGCACTGGCGCGCCTTGAGCTTGCGCAACCTGTGGACGGTGGAAGACACCGTGCAATTGCTCAAAACCGGGCAGAACCGCTTTGCCACGGTCTCGGGCAACATGGCCGATGTGATTCATCACAGTACCCAGCATTTCACTGACGCTGACTTGACGGCCATCGCGACCTATTTGAAATCCCTGCCGCCGGGCAAGGATGATCTGCCGATGCCCGCCGTGGCCCACGAGCCCGCCGCACCGCCCAAGGACCTGTTCACCAGCCGGGGCGGCCTGGGCTATATGCAGTTTTGCAGTGACTGCCACCGCAGCGACGGCGGCGGGGTGAAGGGGCTGTTTCCGCAGTTGGCCGGCAACCCCGGCGTGGCTTCCAACAACCCGACTTCACTGCTGCACATCACCCTCACGGGCTGGGAGACCGCTGAAACGGCGACTCATCCACGGGTCTACACCATGCCCGGGTTTGCCCGGTTGGCGGATCAGGAAATCGCTGAAATCCTCAGTTTCGTACGCAGCAGTTGGGGCAACGAAGGCACGCCCATCAGTGCTGCCCAAGTGAAGAAAATGCGCGGCCAGCTCAACCCGGTCACCACCGATTCGTCAGCGTTCGAAACCCCACGCCTGGCTGAGTTGCTGGCGGCACCGAATGCCGATCAAGTGGTGCGTGGCATGCGCCTGCACCTGCAGACCAAGGCACTGCTGCCAAACAACGTGGGCAATGCCTTGAACTGCACCAGTTGCCATCTCAACGCCGGCACCGTAGCGGACGGTTCGCCGTTTGTGGGTGTCTCGGCATTTTTCCCGAGCTATGCGCCGCGTGCGGGCAAGGTGGTGAGCCTGGAAGAGCGGATCAACGGCTGCTTCCGGCGTTCGATGAATGGCAAACCACTGCCACCGGAATCGGCGGATATGCAGGCGATGGTGGCGTACTTCGACTGGATGAAAAACAACACCCAGCCCGAAGATAAAGTCGCCGGGCGTGGCGTGGGCAAGGTCGACCCTGCGATCAAGCCGGACATGGAGAATGGCAAGCAGGTCTACGCCAAGCAGTGCGCGGTGTGCCATGGCGACAATGGCCAAGGGTTGACGCGGGCGGATGGCGAGTGGGTGTACCCGCCGCTGTGGGGCGAGCAATCGTTCAATATCGGGGCGGGGATGGCGCGGCTGTACACGGCGGCGGCGTTCGTGAAACGCAATATGCCGATTGGCTTCCACGAGAAATTCCCGTTGGGGCAGGGTGGCTTGTCGGATCAGGAGGCGGTGGATGTGGCGGCGTACTTCTCCCAACAACCTCGTCCGGATTTCCCGGACAAGGTGAAGGATTGGCCGAAGGGCGGGAAGCCCGTTGATGCGCGGTACTAACCCCACCACCTGTTCGAAGTGGGCACAGTCAATGTGGGAGCGGGCTTGCTCGCGAAGACGGTGAGTCAGTCACCCATGTATTGACTGACACTCCGCTTTCGCGAGCAAGCCCGCTCCCACAGTTTTAACCGAGTGCAGTCAGTTAGAAGGTGGTGCGCAACCCAACCTGCACACTCCGCCCCGGCGCCGGTGCGATGTCCCGCAGAATCGAGCTGGCGTAGCGCACGGTCTGGTTCGTCAGGTTCTCGCCGTTGACGAACGCCAGCCACTGGCTGCCGCCCACGTTGAAACGGTAGCCGGCGCTGGCGCCCAGGGTGGTGTAGCCGTCGGTGCCGCTTTCGTTATCCGGCACACGCCCCTGACCCGCCGCGTGTTCAACGTCGATCCGCGCCTGCCAGCGATCCAGTTCCCACAGCAAGCCGCTGTTCAAACGCAACGGCGCAATCCGTGGCAAGGCTTCACCCGTGTCCAGGTTGGTCGCGCGGGTGTAGTCGCCGGACAGTTCCAGCGCGAACTTGCCGTAGGCACCTTCCCCCAGCTTGATGTGATCCTGGGCTTCAAAGCCCGCGAAACGCGCGCGCACGCCGGAGTATTTGTACTCCGGAATGCCGCTGGCATCTTCCTCGCCTTCGTCATTCAAGGTGCGACCGCTGCCCAGCAGGCCGATGTAGTTGGAGAAGTGGCTGTAGAACACGCCGAAGCTGCCCTTGTGGGTGCCGTTGTCAAAGCGCAGCGCCAGGTCGCTGGACACCGCTTTTTCTTTCGACAGGTTGGCGTCGCCCAGTTCGTAAGTGCCGGTGGCAACGTGAGCGCCGTTGGCATACAGCTCGTAGAACGTCGGGGCGCGTTCGGTGTAGCCCAAGGTGGCGGCCAGCGACCAGATTGGCGTGAGGGTGTACACCGCACCAGACGACAGGCTGCCGGCGGTGAAGTCGGCGGATTTGTTGGCATTGGCAAAGCGCGCGTTGCCTTTGCCGTCCGGGTCGACGTTAGTGTGTTCCAGGCGCCCGCCGAGGCTCAGCTTGAGGCGCTCGGTGGCCTGCATTTCTTCGAGGATAAACAGCGCGCCGGCATTGGTGTCGGTCTGCGGCACGAAGGCTTCTTCACCCAGCGCCGAGAATTCGTTGCGGCTGACCTGCGCGCCCACCACGCCGTTGAATGGCCCGATCGGCAGGTGCCGCGCTTCAACCCGCGCTTCATAGCCCTTGTTCTTGAAGGTGGTGCCGGTCTCGCCGCCTTCGATTTCCATGTGCTTGTAGTCGGTGTAGCCGGCGTCGAGTTTCACCGAGGTGAACGGGCCCTGCAGGTTGCGGATCTCGGACGCAAAGGCGTAGTGATCCTGCTTCATGCGGATGCGTACGTCCTGCTCGGCCGGGGAGCCGTAGTTGCTGTCGTAGTTGCTGTAGGACAGCCCGGCGTAGCCGTCGTCCCAAGTGTAGGAACCGCCGACTGCACCGCCGTCCTGGCGTCCGTTGCTGTTGCCGAGGCGACCGTTCTTGCCTTCACCGTCTTCACTTGGCGGTGCATGGCGGCTGCGGGCAAAGCCGGGGATTTTCAGGTCGTTGAATTCCCGCGCGCTGGCGTCCAGGTGCAAGGCGAAAGTGCCGTTGCCGGCTTCCAGTTTGCCGGCGCTGCTGCGGGTGGTGTCGGCGCCGCCGTAGCGCAATTCACCGGCCCCATGAATGCCTTCAATGGCTTCGGTGGGGATGCGGTTGTCGAAGGTGTTGACCACGCCGCCGATGGCGCTGCCGCCATAGAGCAGGGCGGCCGGGCCGCGCACGATTTCGACGCGGTCAATGTTGACCGGGTCCAGCGGCACCGCGTGGTCATAGGACAGCGACGAGGCATCCAGCGCGCCGACTCCGTTGCGCAGAACGCGAATACGGTCACCATCCTGGCCACGAATGATCGGCCGGCTGGCCCCCGGGCCGAAGTACGACGACGAAACGCCGGGCTGCTTGTTCAGGGTTTCACCCAGGCTGCCTTTTTGTTGCAGGGTCAGGTCGTCGCCTTCGAGCACGGTGGTGGGCGAGGCGAGGGTTTCGCTGCCCAGCGGGTTGCCGGTGATGACTTGGGGTTGCAGCTCCAGGGCGTTGGCCTGGGGGGTGATCAGCAGGGCGGCGGCCAGCGGGGTGAGGCGCCAGAGAGAAGAGAGGGACATCGGTCGTTCCTTGGCAAACGGCAAAAAAAGAGAAGGCTGAAAACGGTAAGGGATTCGATACCCTTTGATAATTATAGTTACAATATAACATCACTTTTTCTCTGCCAAGGGGAACTTTCCCAGAACCCGCTCGATCACGCCCACACTGATCGTTCCCACGCTCTGCGTGGAAATGCATCCCGTGACGCTCTGCGTCACCATTGCGCAGGGTCAAAATTTGCGTCGACCGCGGGGCGCAGCGCGTCCAATTCGGCATTCTCACGCAGAGCGTGGGAACGATCGAGCAGTGGCCTATAGTGAAGGCAACGCTTCCACCCGCACGGCCCGTCCGCTAAGGTGCGCGGCTTCGTTTTCTTCTTTTCGCAAAAGGCCCGGCATGACCGCGACAAACAAAGACCCACTGCACGGCGTCACCCTGGAACAGGTTCTCACCGCGCTGGTGGCGCATTACCAATGGGAAGGCCTGGCCGAGCGCATCAATATCCGTTGTTTTTCCAGTGACCCGAGCATCAAGTCGAGCCTGTCGTTCCTGCGCAAGACGCCGTGGGCGCGGGAGAAGGTCGAAGGGTTGTACGTGAAGTTGATGCGCACCAAGCGACCGGTCGAGGACTGAGGTGAAACGTCACCTTATCGGCCTGGCAGCCCTCGGCGGCTGGGTTGGCCTGGCGCTGCAGCAGTACATCATTTTCTACTACCGCTGGGTCGATGGTGCGAGCCTGTTGCCGGGCCTGGTGAATTTCTTCAGCTTCTTCACCGTGCTCACCAACACCCTGGTGGCGGTGGTGTTGACCCATGCGTGGGTACAACGGCCAACCGCAGCGAGCCGGTTCTTTCTTGGGCCCGTGGTCAGCAGCGGGATCACCGTGAGCATTGTCGTGGTCAGCCTCGCCTACAGCCTGTTGCTGCGCCACATGTGGCAGCCTGCGGGGGTGCAGTTTTTGGCGGACGAGCTGCTGCACGACGTGATGCCGCTGGTGTTTGTCGTGTATTGGTGGTGGTGCGTACCCAAGGGCAGCCTGCACCTCAAGCACATCGGGCTGTGGGTGATTTACCCGCTGGTGTACTTCGCGTATGCGTTGTTGCGCGGGTATGTGTGGGGGCTGTATCAGTACCCGTTCATTAACGTGGACACCCTGGGTTATCCACAGGTGTTTATCAATGCCGGGGGAATTCTGGCGGGGTTTGTACTGGTTGCTTTGGTGGTGGTGGGGCTGGATAAAATCTGTAGGAGCGAGCTTGCTCGCGAAGAACGTTAACGATAACGCAGTGTGTCTGGTTTGACGCGGCGCTCTCAGGTTCTTCGCGAGCAAGCTCGCTCCTACAGGGGATCACTGTTGCCAGTAACCAACCGCCTTGAGGAATGCCTCATTGATGTTGTGTGTATCCAGCAGCACCCGCCGCAGCTGGCGCGACAGCTTGCTCTCGGTGGCGACGAAGCTGTACAGCGAACCGCCCGGCAGCGTCAGGTTCTGCACCGTCTCGAGCAGGTCATCCTGGCCACGCACCACCCAGATCACTTCCACCTCGGCAGCGCTGTGCAGCGGTTGCCGCTCTGCCGCATTGGCGATCTCGATCACCGCCAATACCTTGCGCCCCGCCGGCAGTTCGTCCAGGCGCCGGGCGATGGCCGGGATCGCGGTTTCATCGCCGATCAACAGGTAGCTGTCGAAGATATCCGGCACGATCATCGAACCACGGGGCCCGCCGATGTGCAGGTGCTGGCCGACCTTGGCCTGCTCGGCCCAGGTGGAGGCAGGGCCATCGCCGTGCAGCACGAAGTCGATGTCCAGCTCGCCAATGGCCAGGTCGTACCGGCGTGGGGTGTAGTCGCGCATGGCGGGTTGCGGGCCATCGCCACGCAGGTTGAAGTCGGGGCTGTCCAGCGCGGCTTGTTCGGCGGCGTTCTGCGGGAACAGCAGCTTGATGTGGTCGTCACTGCCCAGGCTGATAAAGCCCGCCAGTTCCGGCCCGCCCAGAGTAATGCGGCGCATGCGCGGGGTGATGTCGACCACCCGCAGCACTTCGAGGCGGCGGCGTTTGATTTCGTGGGTCACGCGGTGGATGGCTTGGGTATTCATTGAGCTTTCCCGTCGGCAATGGCTTGGGCGGTGCTGTTGAGCAGCGCCGCAACACGAACGATTTCTTCCGGGCTCCAGCGCCCGTGGTGCGAATGCAAGGCGTGGCGCAGGTTATGCACCGCCTCGTGGATTTCCGGCGGACGGTCCTGGCCGCGCAGCGAACGTTTGCTCACATCCATACGCATGCGGATACCTTCGAGGGCAACCGCCTGTTCGCTTAAGAAGAGACGACCGGCGTCGGTGATTGTGTAGCGTTTTTTTCCGTCTTCGGCATCGCCGGTAATCAATTCGCTTTCTTCGAGGAATGTCAGCGTGGGGTAGATCACGCCGGGGCTTGGGCTGTAGGCGCCGTCGAACAGGGCTTCGATCCGGCGGATCAGGTCGTAGCCGTGGCACGGTTGTTCGGCGATCAGCGCCGGCAACAGCAGTTTCAGGTCGCCGGGGGCGAAGACCCGTGGGCCTCGGCCGCCGCGCTCGCGGCCTGGGCGTTTGTCGAAGCCGTCGCGGCTGTCACCGGGTTCGCGGTGTGAATGATGGTCTCTCATTTCAGGTGCTCTCGTTTGGTTTAGATACAACGTAAGATATATCTTATGTCCATCGCAACCCGGGCAGACGAACGGACATTCCGTACCTGGCGGAGCAGGGCTCGCAACCCGCTCGATAGGTGCACTGTCCCTCACGACATATTCTTCAACTTGTTAGTTGGCGTGCTCCAGTAATTACTGTTGTTTTTTAGAATATGTAATCCTATTCTTACGGACTTGATTCGCACTAAATTATTCTCATTTGATTTATGTAGTCCCTTTCTTACGGCTGCTTCTAAAGTTTTGGCAAAGTGCCATAATTTTCCTATGTGTCTTGGTGTATCAAGGCTACGTGAATAAGGGAATCGACCGGCTTTCATATTCAAAATCGAAATGGATAATTGCCCGGCCTCGAACGAACTCCTGAATTGCAATACAAGTAATTGGAAAGCCTCCGATTTCCACTGCTTCAGGAAACTGTTCTGGCGCTTGGTTAATAAGTCCTGTGCGCAACTAAGCCAGGACTTGGTTTTGATTTTTAATACATATGAGCATCTGCAAATGAAGACTAAAGTAAAAGCTGCGCTGTTGACTGTCGGCCTGTTGGCGGGTTCGATCTCTGTTGCTAATGCGGCGGACGGGACAATTACATTTACCGGTTCGGTCCATTCGGGTGCTTGCTCTATCAAGCCTGAGTCTGTGGATCAGTCAGTTGCACTGGGCGCTATTGCGAAGCATCAGCTGCAATCCGGCGGCAAGTCCACTGCCCGCCCCGTGACTATCGAACTTGAAGGTTGCGACCTGTCTGGCCTTACCGATAACACCGTGACCACTACCTTCACCGGTGCGCCATCCAGCGTTGTGCCTGGCGGCATCGGCACGGTCGGTAGCGCGGGCGGCATCGGCATCATGATGACCCACGGTGGCAAAGCGGTTGAGTTGGGCGTGCCAACCACTCCGCAGGCCATTGTTGCCGGTAATAACACCCTGGAGTTCGGCGCCTACGTACAAGGCCAGGCGACAGGCGACATCGTTCCTGGTGATTTCAGCGCGGTCACCAACTTCACCTTGGCTTATCAGTAAGTGTTTCCCCCGCCACCAGTGGTGGCGGGGGAAAACTGGCGGGAGATCAAGGTGAAAACATTCATAAGTCTCGCTATTGCCTCTTCATTGACGTTGTTCATCAGCCCTTGTGATGCCGCGCAGACGCGTGTGCAAGGCGATGGGCTCGTCACGCTGGGAGGCGAGATCATCGACTCGGCCTGCGGGCTGGAAGCGGTCACTGCCGATCAGACCATCGAAATGCCTCCCGAACCCATCGGCCGCCTGTTGCGAGAGGGGGCGGGGCAAATGCAGCCGTTCCAGCTACGGCTGGTCAACTGCACCGTGACGCGTCCCGACCCGCTGCGCCCCGGCGAAACGCTGCCGGACTGGGAGCATCTTCGCGTGACGTTCGACGGGCCCAGCGATATGGGCGGGCGCACCTTTGCGGCCTTTGGAGCCTCGCAGGGGGTCGCTTTCCATATTGAGGACGCCGCTGGCCAGGTGAGTGTGCCGGGAGTGCCGATGGCGCTGCTGCCGGTGGTTGATGGCGACATGACACTTCATTACAGGCTCCGCCTGGTGGGCAACGGAGTGCCGCTGTTGGCAGGGGCTCATCGCGCGGCAGTGCGGTTCAAGTTGGAATACTTTTGAAGATTGAGTTGCGTGTATGTTGAATACGTCGAAAGTCATGAATACGCTGCGCCCCAGCCTCTTTGGCGGGTTGATATCACTGGCTGGAACTGCAATGGGCGCCGGGGATATTGAGTTTAATACCGACGTTCTTGATCTGATTGATCGCTCCAATATTGATCTGTCTCAGTTTGCACGCAGTGGGTTTATCTTGCCTGGCACCTACTCGATGGTGGTCCAGCTCAATACCCAACCTATATCTGAACAATCGGTGGCGTTCTTTCCCCCCGATGATGATCCCAAAGGCAGTGTGCCCTGTTTATCGCGCGAACTTGTCGAGCAACTGGGCCTCAAGGCGTCCGGTGCTGACCAGCTGAAGTGGTGGAAGGGCGGGCAGTGCCTGGATGTCACGGGCTTGCCCGGCATGGAGGTCAGTGCCGACCTGGGCACGTCCACCCTGGACATCAACCTTCCCCAGGCCTACCTGGAATACAGCGCCATCAACTGGGACCCGCCGTCACGTTGGGATGAGGGGGTGCCGGGGCTGCTGGTCGACTACAACATGACGGCGCAGTCCAGCTACCGCAAAGGTGACGGTACGCGCAATGACCTCAGCGGTAACGGCACACTCGGGGCCAATGCCGGGGCCTGGCGCCTGCGGGCGGATTGGCAAGGGCGTGTCGAGAAAGACCGCGAGGCGCAGGCCAGCCGGCAAAAACTGGAGTGGAGTCGTTATTACGCGTATCGCGCCATTCCTGCGCTGAAGGCACGCCTGGTGTTGGGCGAGGACTACCTGTATTCGGACCTGTTCGACAGCTTCCGCTTTACCGGTGCCGGGCTCAAGTCAGACGAAAGCCAGCTGCCGCCCAACCTGCGGGGTTATGCACCGGAAGTGGTCGGGGTGGCCAAGACCAATGCAAAGGTTGTCATCAGCCAGCAGGGGCGTGTGCTCTATGAAACGCTGGTGGCGGCAGGCCCTTTTCGGATCCAGGACCTTAACGACGCCGTGTCCGGCACGCTGGATGTGCGGGTCGAGGAGCAGGACGGTTCGGTACAGAAATTCCAGCTCGATACGGCAGGCGTTCCCTACCTGACGCGTCCCGGGCAGGTTCGTTACAAGCTGTCTGCCGGGCGACCGTCCAACCTGCAGTACCACTCCCACGGTGACTTTTTCGGCACCGGCGAGTTTTCCTGGGGGATCAGCAACGGCTGGTCGCTTTTGGGCGGTGCGATAACGGATAACAACTACCGTGCGCTGTCGGTGGGGGCGGGGCGGGATTTGCTGGCGTTCGGGGCCGTTTCCCTGGATGTCACCCAGTCCCGTGCCAGCCTGTGGAACCAGACACTCTCGGGCAAATCCTACCGCCTTCAATATTCCAAGAACTTTGAAGAGTACGACAGCCAGGTCACCTTCGCCGGTTACCGGTTCTCCGAGAAGAACTACTTGAGCATGAGCCAATACCTGGATGCCCGGCACTACGGGTTGAACGGTGAGCTGGGCGGACGCGGCGTGTTCGATGAATACGGTAACTTCATTGAACACTGGAAACCCATTGGCGGTAACAAGGCGCTTTATACGGTGACGGTGAACAAACAGTTCCGCGATCTGAACACCACTGTGTATGCCAGCTACAACAAACAAACCTATTGGAACCGGCCGGACACCCAGCGCTGGAACCTGTCGGCGTCTCGTTACTTCAACGTGGGCTCTGTCAGGAACATGAGCCTGTCGCTGAATTTATATCGTACCCATGAATACCAATATAAGGACAACGGAGCAGCGCTGACGGTCAGCCTGCCGCTGGGCCCCACCGGCACCTTGTCGATGGATGCCAACAGGGCCGGCGGCAAGAACAGCTTTACCACGCGCTACGCCGATCGCCTGGATGAACGTAACAGCTACCAGGTCAGTGCCAGCGACACCTCGGCCACCGGCTACCTGAGCCATATTGGTGACCTGGCCGACATCGACCTCAGCGCCACGACGCAACAAGGCAATAACCGCACCCTCAGTGCATCCGTGCGTGGCGGCGGCACGCTCACGCCTTACGGTGGGGCGCTGCATCGAACCACCAGTACCGGCGGAACCCGGCTGCTGGTCGATACCGCCGGTGTGTCCGATGTGCCCGTGCGGGGTTACGGCACGCCGACCCGCAGCAACGCGTTCGGCAAGGCGGTCATCTCCGACATCACCAGCTACCAGCGTACGGCGGCCAGTGTTGACCTGGAGAAATTGCCCAGCGATGTCGAGGCCACTCAATCCGTGACGCAACTGACCCTCACCGACGGGGCCATTGGCTACCGATCCCTGGAAGTGATTTCCGGCCAGAAGGCCATGGCGATTCTTCGCCTGCCGGATGGCAGCGCACCGCCCTTCGGCGCCACGGTGAAAAACCGCAAGCAGCAGGACACCGGGGTGGTGAATGACGGCGGGGATGTCTACCTGAGCGGCATTCAGGCCGGCGAGCAGATGATCGTCAGTTGGGGCGGCACCGAGCGTTGCGTCCTGACGCTGCCTGTCGAGTTGCCAACGGATGCGTTCACCGATGCCCTGCAACTGCGCTGCCAGAGGGTAGCCGTCGATCAAGCCTCACCCGAGCCAACCACCCTGACCGGCCAGCGAAACACTATGGAGAACCCATCCTCATGAAACACCACATACGTTTTACCTACGCACTGCTGCTGGCGGTCTTGAGCCAGAGCGCCAACGCCGCTGTCGGCCTGGACCGTACCCGCGTGATTTTCGACGGTGGCAAAGACGCCACCAGCGTCAACATCACCAACAACAACCCTCAATTGCCGTACCTGGCCCAGGGCTGGATCGAGGATGAAGAGGGCAACAAGATCACCTCGCCGTTGATCGTGCTGCCACCGGTCCAACGCCTGGAGCCCGGCAAGCAAAGCCAGGTGAAAGTCCAGGCGTTGCCGGCCGCCAAGTCGCTGCCCCAGGATCGGGAGACGGTCTACTACTTCAACCTGCGGGAAATTCCGCCGCGCAGCGACAAGCCCAACACCCTGCAAATCGCCCTGCAAACCCGGATCAAATTGTTTTACCGGCCGCAGGCAATTACCCCCACCCAGCAGGACCTGTCCAACCCATGGCAGGAAAAGCTGACCCTTACCCGGCAAGGTGATCACTACCAGGTGAATAACCCCACGCCTTACTACGTGACCCTGGTGGATGCGCGCAGCAGCAAGGACGGCAAGACCATACCGGGCTTCGAGCCGGTGATGGTCCCGCCCAAAGGCACGCAGGCCCTGGGGCCGACTGCCAAGGAGCTCGGTACCACCCCCTATTTGTCCTACGTGAATGATTACGGCGGCCGTCCGCTGCTGGCGTTCACCTGCGGTGGCGAGACGTGCAAGGTGAACACGCAACTGTCTGTGGCCAATCAGTAGTGCCTGCTGCCGGAGAACGTCATGAAGTTGCACACAGTGAAGGTCTTGGGCGGTCTGTTGCTGGCCCTGATGGGGCCGGCGCACGCCGCGGATGACGAGGATGTGGAGGGCATGGTCGGGATGCTCAACATTCTCGGGTCCATGCACGAAACGCCCTGCAGCCTGGAGATGGCATCCCTGCACCAGACGATTGACCTGGGCCCGGTGTCGGCCAGCCAGTTGCAACGGCCGGGTGACCAGGCGACCTCCGTGGCCTTTCAACTGCTGTTCGAGGATTGT
This sequence comes from Pseudomonas sp. 32A, assembly GCF_052682255.1. NCBI lineage: Bacteria > Pseudomonadati > Pseudomonadota > Gammaproteobacteria > Pseudomonadales > Pseudomonadaceae > Pseudomonas > Pseudomonas sp. 32A. The sequence continues at coordinate 4,142,630 of NZ_JBQYLY010000001.1, forward strand.
CGGCGCACCGCCGGCCGCATCGCCAGTGAACGCACGGGGAACCTGACATGGAGCGCTCATCAGCCAGTGCTGTCGGTGGCATTTCTCGCGCCCGCCGATGCTGATGATCCACGGCTGGTCAAGGTGCAAGGCATCACCGGAATGGGCCTGCGCCTGACCGATTCCCAGGGGCGCGATGTACAGCTGGGTTCAAGGGGGGAGCCATTGTTCTTGCCCTTGGGCCGCAACACGCAGACCTGGAACGTCCAGCCCACGCGCACCCCGGCACCCCTGACCAGCGGTGCATTCCGGGCCGTGGTGGATTTCAGGCTCAATTATGAGTAAGGGCAGAACAATGACCAGGTTAACCGGCCCGTGGGCCATTTTTATCGGTGCGGGACTGCTGTGGGCGGTCAGCCAGGGCGTTCAGGCCGATACCAACCTGACGATCCGCGCGACCATCATTGCACCTCCACCGTGCGTGATTAACAGCGGCGGCACGCTGAATGTTCCGTTCGGCAATGACCTGCTGACGTCACGGATTGATGGCGTGAATTATCGACGGGACGTGCCGTATACCGTCACCTGCAGTCCTCCCGTTTACAGCAACGCGATGACCCTGGAACTCAAGGGCGCGGCAGCCGGGTTTGATAACAAAGTGCTCTCGACCCCCAAGACCGACCTGGGGATCAAGCTCTTCGCCAATGGGGCGGACTGGCCGCTGAACACGCCGCTCAGGTTTACCCATCCGACCTTTCCGGCCGTGCAGGCGGTGCCGGTCAAGCGCGCAGGCAGCACGCTGACGGGCGGGGCATTTGCGACTGCCGCCACCCTCGTGATCGAGTACCAATAATGAGGAAACGATCAATGAAATGTTGGCCACAGCGAACGTTGCTCGGCTTGTGTTGCTTCGGCTTTTTCAGTGCTGCGTCGGCCAACCTGACGTTCAACGGCACGCTGAACGAGCCGCCGCCCTGCACGATTGATTCGGGCAGCACGATTGAAGTCGATTTCGGGGATGTCGGCACCAAGCGTGTCGATGGCGTGAAATACCGCAGGGCCGTCGGCTACACCATCCGCTGCGGCGCCTCCACGCTGCCGTGGTTGTTGAAGCTGAGCGTCAAGGGCACAGAGACGACGTTTGATAACGCCGCCCTGCAGACCACTGCGCCTGACCTGGGGATTCGGCTGTATCAGAACAACGCGCCGTTTCGCCTCAACACGCCGCTGGACATCAGCCTGGCGGCACCGCCGACCTTGGAAGTGGTGCCGGTCAAACGGCCGGGTTCGGTCCTGAAGGCCCAGGGGTTCACGGCGGTGGCCACGCTGTTGGCTGAATACCAGTAGGAGTCGAGTGTATGCGACACGCAATGATTCATAAGGGGCTGGTCCTGCTGCTGACCGTCGGCCTGGCGGCCACGGCGCAGGCGGTGGACAACCTGAGGTTCAAGGGCAACCTGGTGGAACAGGCCTGCACCATCCGCCCGGGCGATGAAGCCATCACCCTGGAGCTGTGGGACCTGACCAGCAAGCACCTCTACATCAACACACGCTCAGTGGGCAAACGTTTCACCCTGCACCTGGATGACTGCAATACCACCATCAGCGACTCGGTGACCATCCTGTTCAACGGTGCGGAAAACCGCGCGCTGCCCGGTTTGTTCGCGCTGGATGGTGGCAGCGGTGCCTCTGGTATCGGGCTGGGTTTGGAGACACTGAGCGATAAGCCGGTGCCGGTGAACAAGGTCGGCGACGAACAGAAATTGAGCCCCGGCAACAACGTCATCCTGCTCAAGGCCTATGTGCAGGGTGAGCCGGATGCCCTGCGGGACAAGACCATCGGGCACGGCAGCTACCGTGTGACTTCGACGTTTACGCTGGATTATCCGTAACGGTAAACCGTTATGCATGGGATGAAAGAGAACAACATGAAACGACTATTTGGAGCCGTTGTGCTGCTTGCCCTGGCTGGCATTACGACCACCGTGAAAGCGGCTGATTGCCGAGTCAATGGCGGGCCCTGGAAGCGATTGGACACTGGAGAAACTGTAAGCCTAACGGTCCCGGTGACTGTCCGATTGGGGGCGGACACGACCCGTATTCTGCTTGATGGGGCGAACCTGGAGTGTCGGTACTCTCTCTTGGACGGCCATCCCGCTTGGAGGCAGGACTACTGGGCAACTGCGCCATCTGCCTGGGTGCCCGGCGGAAAATTCGCAGGCTTCGGCACCGGTCTACGAATTAACGGCTCAGACTTGAATACTCCCGTCCCGGGCGGAATTCGAATATCTGTCATGCCAAATAATGGTATTGGGGTACGAGTCAATGTAACGCCCTATATTTTGATAAGAAACAATCCGACCAACCCAATCGAAGTTGAAAGAGGGGACATCCTTGGAACGTTAACGCTGGACCAGACAAACAACTATGATTCAAACCGGACGCGGCTTGTTCTCCAGTACACCGCGGATAATAAATTCGCGATCTCTCCATCGTCGTGCACGATCAACAATAACCAACCGATCGAAATCAACTTCGGCAACGTGCACCAGAGGGCGATAGGCACGGACCCGCTGTCCACCAGTGTTCGTAAGGATCACACGCTGACCTACCGGTGCCCGGACCCGGGAATTAACACGCCGATCACCATTACCTACAAAGGCACGCCTTCCTCGTTCAACGCCAATGCGCTGGTGATGAGTAATCCGAACGTGGGTACGGCCCTTGTCCGTCAGGGGACTGCGGTTCGAGTCAACGGCTCGTTCCTGACCCGTATCACCAACAGCTCCGGGAGCGACGTTGTAACGTTCGCCCTGGTCAAGCGGGCGGGGTCCCTGCCTGTCGAGGGGGTCGTAAATGGCAACGGCGTACTGGTAATGGGTGTGCCGTGACACACCCATACGTTCAGACCTGGCGCGTGACGCGGTTACGTTGTTGGCTGTGGCGTTCCAAAGCCTGGTGGGTCAACTCGCGCATCCATTGTTTTTCGCGGTAGCCCAGTTCGTTGAGCAGCAGGTTGTAGCTGTCGTCGGTCATGGGGTGCCCGGTCAGCACCTGCGGGTGCGGAACACCCAGGGCGTCGGCGAGGCCCATGAGCCTGACTTGCAACGCATCCTTCTGCTCGGCGGGCAAGCCATTGGCCTGGGCCAGCCTGGCCTGGGCTTCCTGCAACTCATCAAGGCGCGCGCATTGCTCGTCGAAATGCCGGGCATTGGCCTCAAGGGTGTTCGGGTGGTGGTCGTGCAGGTACTGTTCCCAATAGGGCTCCAGCAACATCTGGTTGACCAGGCCATCGCCTTCGCCCAGCTCCAGCACGGTGCTGTAGGCCTGTTCGATCTGCGCCGCTTTCACGTCACCGGTGTCGCGGTACAGCATATGTTCCGACAGCCAGGGCAGGTCGAGGCGCTTGGCCAGGGAGGTCTGGTAGCTCAGGTAGACCTCCACGTCGTCCACCTTGCCCATCACGCCCTCCCGTCGTTGCGAACGCAGCCATTGGCCGAGGCCGCCTTCGGCTTCCGGTTTGAGCCGATGGGCAATGTCCTCGCTGGCGATGCGGTTCAATTGCTTGAGCCGTGCATTGCCCTTGGCCAGCGTCACCAGTTTGGCCTCGCGCTCGCTGGCCGAGGCGGAGTAACGCTGGGCTTCGCTGACCAGCACTTCGATGCCCAGGTCATTGAAAATCTGTGCACTGCCGTCGGCGCACAGGCCGGGAAAACTGGCCATCTTGAACAGTTTTTCACGCAGCGCCGTGTCGTTGTGGGCCGCCTCCAGCAAACGCCAGACGCGCTCGCGCAACGTTTCAAGATTGTCCCAATAGGTATCCTGGTCCTGGGGCCGCTGGAAGAAGTCGGGTGCTTCAAGGGCCTTGATCACCTCGAACAAACCCTGGGAGCCGTGCTCGCGTTCCACCGCTTGCCACAGTGCCTGGCGCCTGCCCAGTAACGGCGGCCTGACCCGTTCCAGCCACGGGCCGCTCTCTCCACGGGGTTCATAGCTGCGGTTGGGGTCCAGGCCGGCGGCTTCGCGGTACTGCTCGTACAACAGGCGCTGGTCGTTGAGCAGGGTGTTGCGGTCCAGGCGGGTATGGGCGACGGTCCGAGCCTCGGCGCTGTCGGCCATGAGCGCTGGCACATGATCAATCCGGGTTTGGCTCAGATCGAGCAGGAAACCCTCCTCCCGAGGGTGGGCAAACAGCCCGGCGGGCCATTGGGTGATAGGGGTGCGGCTCAGGAACAGGCGACGCAGGTGCGGCATTTTCGAGACGTTGGGAGGCTGTGTCAGCGGGTTGCGGTACAGGTTCAGGTTGCGCAGGTGCCGGAGGTTTTTCAGGCGTGCAACGTCGCCGTTGAGCAGCATGATCTGGTTTTCTCCCAGGTTGAGGTCGCGCAGGTAGCGCATGTTGGCGATGGGCTCGGGCAGCCGCGTCAGTTCGTTCGCACTGACGTCCAGTTCACGCAGGGAAGGGAATGCCTGCAGAAAGGGCCACTGGCTGTCGTTGAACATGCAGTTGGCCAGCTTCAGTTGGGTGACGTGCTCGAAACCATCCCCCAGCAGTGGCAGGCTGCCGGGCAGTTCCAGGGTGCTGAGGTCCAGGCTTGCGCCGTTCTGAACCTGGCCCCAGTCGTCGCGGTGTTCGGCGAAGCGGTCTTCCCAGCAGCGATAGAGTTTGTGCGCAATGATGTTTTTACGCAGCTTCTCCCGGCGGGCCATTTCGCTGTTCTTCGGGTGGGCGCCGGGCAGGCGCTTCCATTGCTCCAGTTCCCGGTACAAGTTTTGCCGCTGCAGCACCAGGCGATTGAGCACTTGGTTGTTCGGCCCTGGCCCGATCTCATTGAGGAATCGCTGCAGGCGTTCCTCCTCCAGGGTCGGGAACAGACTGGCCAGCACTTCCCGGGCGCGGGCCTGGCTCAGGTGCTCCTGGGCGCGGCGCAACCCGCCGAGGGCCGCGCCGCCGAGCAGGGTGGTGGTCTGCACATCTGCCGCACTGCGCAGCGGTGGCTCGGCCAGCACTCGGCGCCGTTCGGCCAGGGGTTCGAGGGTTTCCATCAGCCAGTGCTTGAGCCCGGCCCCCTGGCCGGGCCGATAGCCCAACTCGCTTTGCTGGGCTTCGGACAATGCACGCAACAGGCATTCATACAGGGTATCCGGGCCGTGCAGGCGCTGGCCCTGTTCATCGAACAGTTCGTAGCCCACGTGGTTTTGGCGCACCAGCACGCGGCGTCGGTTGGCATCGGCCGGCCCGGCTTCACAACGCAACGTACCGCTGACCTGGCGATCGCGGATTTGCAGATGCAGGTCGCCAAAGCCATCGCTGTAGCGCTTGAGGGTATTGAGCACCAGGCGCTCGGTGTCTTCGGTGATCGGCCAGGGCGAGAAGAACCCGGCGTAGGCCTGGGCGCTGTGCTGGGCGAAGCTCAGTTCGCTGGCCTGGTTGAGCAAGCGCAGCGGTACGTGTTGGTCCAGGGTTTGCCGTTCGGCCGGGGTGGCACCAGCCAGCAGGGTTTCGGCCAGGGGCCTGTCCAGCGGGTTGACCTGCTCGCGCAGCCGGCGCACATGGGGATCGGCGCTGAGCTGGCGGGCGTTATGGATGTAGTCGGCGATGTCACCGGCCTGGCGCGCCACCGAGTCCGCCAGTTGATCGCGCAAGGTTTGTACGCGCAACGCTTGCGGCACGTCGCCACCCAACAGGTGCTTGATCGACGGCTCATCGAGAAACCCCAGCACTCGCGTCGGCAACTCGCCGGACATCACCTCGGCCAGGCTCAGTTGCAGCGTATCGGCCGGCGACGCATCCGGGTTGGCGTACTTGTGGGAGTCACCGGTCTTGTCCGAGCGCACGAACACTTCCAACGCCTTGGCCTGGGGCCAGCCCGGCAGTTCGGTGATGGTCTGCTCGAACCAGGCGGACGTGGCATCCAGCGGCAGCGGTGCGCCGGTACGCAGGGTGTGCACGGTCTGCGTAGCCGCGTGCTGGGCTTCGTAGCGATTGAGGGTGGCTTCCAGCAGTGGCGGGGTCGGCCGGTTTTGCACGTAAAGGTTGCGCAGCACACCGTCGTCGGCACCGCTGATGCGTTGCATCTGCTGCAGTTGCTGGTTGCTGAAGGGGGCGGTTCGTGGCCCCAGGCGGCGCATCAGGGGGGCGCTGTCCCAGGTGCGCGGTTGCTCGGCTTCATGCACGAAGGCGCCACTGCCGTTGAACCGCACCAGGGGTTGATAGGCGTTGGCGCGCTCCGGGTGAGCGATACGCGTGTCGCCGGTTTCAGCGTCTGCCTGCACTTCGAAGTGAGCACCTTGCAGCGCGAGGATCTGCTTGCCCTGATGGGTGTGCAGGCCGTCGACAATGGGCGGATGGTCGAGGTTTTTCACAGCATAGGGCGCAATATCCGGGTGCCACAGGCGCTTACTGCCGTCGTGCCGCACCACCGGGCGCAAACCTTCGACGAAGGGGCTGAGCTTGAGCCGTGCGACAGGGCCCAACTGGCTGGCGGCACCGAACAGGGCGAACTGGATCACGCTGTCGGCCACCGCGACCACTTGCTCTGCCGCCTCGGCACCGCGCCCCTGGGCCCAATCGACAATCCCCTCGAACACCTCGTCGGTGATCTGGTACAGGCTGTAGGCGAGCATCGCTTCGCCCAGCAGCGGCACGAAAGGCGTCAGCACCAGCAGCGCTGCGTTGAAGATATCCCCGAGGATTTTTTCCAGGTTGTCCCACCAGGCCCAGCGCGCGTGGCGGTCAGCGGTGGCGGTGGGCACGGCGATGTCCAGGGCATCGTTGACGATCTTGTTCAACTTGAGGCGGTACTGGTAATTCCACAGGTCATTTTCGGCGGCGAGTGTTGAGCGATTGACGTGATCGTCACCGATGGCCAGCAGGCTGAATTGCAGATTCGGCTGGGTGATCGGCGTGTCGCGCCAGCTGGGGCGCGGGTCGGTGGCTGGGGTTTGATGCCAACGCACACGGCTCAGGCGTGAATTGAGCCCGGCAAAGAATTCACCGCGCCGCGCATGGTCGATGAACTGGCTGAAGAAGGTCTGGTAGTGCTGCTTGTCCCGCAGTTTTTCCGTGAGATGACTGAGGAAGGCCGCGGGCGACGGGTATTGCTTCAGGGGGTGTTCGGGGTCTGCGGGGATGTACACCAGCACCTTGCCGACGGGTCGGGTGGGCTGCGGGACAAACAGCAACAGGATGCCGGTCAATGCCGTGTTCATCAGGCTCAGGGTATGGCATTCAAGCGCCAGCCCGTCCAGCAGTGCGACGCGGCCGGCGATCAGGTCGAGCACGGCGCCGTGGGCATCGGCGTCGATGTCCCGGTTGATCAGGGCCAGGTGCGCGGCCGTACCCAGGGCCGTCTTCTGGGTGGCAATCATCTGCAGGCGCACGGCCCGGGTTACCGTCGCGTCATAGAACCCCAGGGCTTGGCGCAGGCTCTTCTGATAGCGGGCGCCCAGGTCCAGGGTGCGGCAGATTTGCTTGAACTGTTCAGCGGTCAATACCGCGCCGGTGGTGGTGTGGCGCAAGGTCAATGTATCCCGTTGCCCGCGCGGGTCTTCGGCGGACAGGAAGGCGTAGTCGAGGAAAGTGTCCGGGGCGGCAAAGTTGGCCAGCGCGGCGTCCAGCAGCGACAGGGTTTTGCTTTGCTCACCGCGAGTGAAGTCATGCACCCACCAGGCAACCGTGGCGCTGGCATACAGGCGCAGGTAGGTGGTTTTCACGTCGATATCGCCATAGGCCTTCAAGGCATTTTTCAGCAGCGGTTCGGCGAAGGCGTACACGTCGGTTAAGGCCTGGAATCGCTGGTCCATCGCCGTCTGTTGCTGCCAGTGTTTGGCAATGGCGGGCTTGAGCGCCTGATGCTGTTCGGCGCTGGCATGGGGATAATGGCGGATGCCTTGGAGAGCGACGTCGTTGAGTGCGCGCAGGCGATGGGGCGAGGTGGTTTTCAGCCAGTGCGGCAGGGCGTTTTCGATAAACGCGTGGTGCAGGGACTGGTCGGGTGTGTCGGCCATGAGGGCAACCTGTAGAGCTCAAAAAGAAGGTTTGAGTCTATGCACCGGCACGGCTGCGGATAAGTTTGAATAGTGGGTGGAAACTGCGGCGGATCCCTCAGTAATCCGCAAGTGAAAAGCGCAGGGATAGGCCCATCAGCGCACGCTGCATAAGCTGTTGTTGCCCGGTTGCAGATAGGGCGTAAGAATCGGCGCCATGCCTTTGAGTACCTGCACCGGCAACGCCGAAGTGAACTTGAAACCCTGGGCCGAAGCGCCCGGCACAAAGGCGGTCAACGTGCCGAAATGGTGCTCGCCGATGTAGAACACGAAGGTCGCCGTGCGGTTGATTGCCTTGGAGCTGAGAATCCGCCCACCGGCGCCGATGGCTTCGATCCGGTTGTCGCCGGTACCGGTCTTGCCGCCCATGGCCAATGGCGTACCGTCCGCCAGTTTGAAACTGCCGGACACGCGCCGTGCAGTGCCGGCATCCACCACCTGGGACAGCGCCCCTTTGAGTGCCGTGGCCACCTCGGAAGGCATCACGCGCTTGCCGCGATTGGGGTCGTTGACCAAGCGGGTTTCGTACGGGGTGTCGGCGGCAAAGCGCAGGCTGTCGATACGCAGGGTGGGCTCGCGCACGCCATCATTGAGGATGATCCCCACCAGCTCTGCCAGTGCTGCCGGGCGGTCGCCGGAGCTGCCGATGGCGGTGGCGAGCGACGGCACCAGGTGGTCGAAGGGATAGCCGACTTTTTGCCAGCGCTGGTGGATATCGAGGAACGCTTCGATCTCCAGCATGGTGCGGATGCGGCTGTCGCGGGCGCTCTTGTGGCGGCTCTTGAACAGCCAGCTGTAAACCTCCTGGCGCTCGTGTTCACTGGCGGCGGTGGCCTGGGTGAAGGTGGCGTCGGGGTTGTTCAGCAGGTAGCCCATCAGCCACAGATCCAGCGGGTGAACCTTGGCGATATAGCCTTGGTCAGGCAGGTCGTAGGCGCCGGGGCCGTAATTCTGGTAGAGCTTTTCGAGGCGCTCGTCGGTGAGTTTTTCAGTGCTTTTGACGCTGCTCAAGTGCGAGCGGACGAAGCTGTTGAAACTCGCCTGGCTGGCGTTGGGCAGCAGGTAGCGGTGTACGGCGGCCAGGCGAATGGCGGTGGGGTGCATGCTGTCGAGGAAGGTGTCGAGGCGCGCCTGGGTGTTCTTGTTGCGGTATTTCTTCCAGAACTTGAGCAGGAAGGTGGTGCCTTCGCGGTCGGCGAATTTGGCCAGGTATTCCTGGCGCCTCGGGTCGCTGTCGTCCTTGAGCAACTCGGCACTGTTGTTCGCACCGTGATAGGTGCTGTAGCGCACCAGGTCGCGCATCAGGCGAATGAACGGCAGGTTGATCGACTCCCGCAGGGCCTCGATCAACGTGGGATTGCGACCGTTGTCCTGGCTGCGGAAGTTGTGAAAGTGGTGCATGCCGCCGCCGGTGAAAAAACCTTCGCCGGTGTTGGCCGAGTATTGGCGATTGAGGGCGGCGTCGAGCATGGCCGGCAGGTTGCGGTCGCTGTTCTGGGCCAGGTAGTCGAGGGCCCAGCGGGTGATGCGGTCGGTGTCGTCGACCGGGACTTTGCGCAGCTCGGCGGCAGGCGTTGCAGCGTATTTATCATGCAGTTCGCTGACGATTTGCAGGTAGGTGGTCATCACCCGCAGCTTGGCGGTTGAGCCCAGTTCCAGCTTGCTGCCTTCGTTGATGTCGAACGGCTGGTCGGTGCTGTCGGTTTGCACGCGCACGCGGGCGCCGTCGGGTGTCATCTCGTAGAGGTTGAAACTGTAGCGAACCTGAGCGGTGCTGGCGGGTGTCAGCAGCGTGGGCCCGAGCAGGCCGATCTGCGCGGCGAAGGCGGGGTCGGCGAGTTGCTTGAGGTAAGTGCTGGCCTGGCTTTGCAGGTCGGCTTGCAAGGTGCTCGTGGCAGAGAGATCGAGTCGGTCGAGGTCGTACAGCGGCTGGTTGAGCAGGGCAGCCAAGCGCGTGCGGGCGACGCTGATGCCCTTGTTGGTTTCGATCGGCTGGATCGTCGGTTGTTGCTGCCAGTCACGGTAAGTGACTTTGCTGGCGAGGGCTGCGCTGGCCAGCGCCGGGTCGATCACGTTGTTTTGTGCGAGCAGGCGGATGTGGCTGTCGGTGAGGTCCGCCAGTTCCTTGTGGCCCTTGGACAAATAGTGAGACGGGCGGCGTTGGGCGATCATCAGCGACAGCACCTCGCGCAGCGCCAGGCCCTTTTGCGGCAGCTGTTTGGGGTCGGTGCCGATGAGCAGCGCGTTTGTCTGGTTGAAGTCGGCGCCGTACCACACGCGCAAGCCTTCGGCCATGCCGTGCACTTCGCCATGGCCGGGTACCGCCGACAGGGGCACGCTGTTGAGGTAGTCGCGCACGATGTCTTGCCGGGCCGCGAGGGTTTGCGGGCCGTCCTGATACGCGCGCACGCTGGCGGAAATCATCTGGCGGATTTTCTCGCCGCCGGACAGGGTCAGGCCGTCGGGCGAGTGGCGGTATTTCTCCAGTTGCGTTGCCAGGGTACTGCCGCCAGCGGTCTGGCCGGGCAGGTGCAAAAGCTTCGCCACCTGGGACCAGGCGGCCTTGGCGAAACGCGGCCAATCCACGGCCGGGTTGAGTTGAGGGTTTTTCGGGTCGAGCAGGTCGCGGTCTTCGATAAACAGCAGGCTGCTGACCACCACCGGTGGAATCGCCGCAAAGCTGGGGTAGAACTGTTGTGGATACGTGAACTGATACAGCGGTGCGGCGCGGCAATCGGTGATGGTCAGGCCAGCCTGGATTTTTTCCGGGTAGGGCACGAACAGGCCGCGCTGGGCGTAGGTCATCAGGTCGGGGGAGAAGCGCGCCTGAGCCTGGATCAGGTAGTCACGCTTGATCAAGCGCGGCAGGAACTCGCCGAGGGCGCTGTAGCCCAGGCGCTTGTCAAAGGGCCCGGCGCCAGGGTAAACCCGTGCATCGCTGGGGCCCGAGTGCATTTGGTAGGTGAGGGTCGAGGCGAGGTCGGTGAAGGTTTTGGCCTGCAACCTTGAAGTGCGCATTTCCCGCAGGGCCGCAAAGCCCAAAGCGATCAGCGCAATCAACAGCACCAGCCAGAACAGCCGCCACCACAGTCGTCTGCGGCGGGGAGGGCTTTGTGGCAATGGCTGTTCATCCGGGCTATCGGTGGAGACCGCAGCCTTGGTCGAAGCGTTTTGCCATAAAGCGCCCATAGTCGATTGATCCATTTACGCAGATTGATCGGACTTGGTTGAAGCTTAGACGGTGGTGGGCGAGTGGGGGGGATTTGTGAAGGTGATGTTGTTTGTGGTGAGGGAGCTTGCTGTGGTGAGGGGACAAGCCCTCTCCCCACAGGAAAAATCAAAGCCAGGCTGCGTCCCATAGTGGGTAGTCACCAATATGTTCGACCAGGCCCGCTCGCAGAGGATTAGCGATGATGTAGCGAGCAATTTTGCGAAGGTCTTCATCGGTACGCACTGCTCGGTCATGGTAGCCAAGTTGCCAGAACCGCTCTTTGCTGCCGCGTGCGCGATTAATGGTGAGGGTGCTGCGGGATTTGGTACGTCCCACAGCCTGCGACAACGTTGTGTCTTGCAGCTCAAATAGCCAGTGAAAGTGATCAGGCATGACGACCCATGCCAGAGAGTCGACCACTCCCAATTCATGGGTCTTCCTGAATTCTGCTACCAGTAGTCTTCCCAAATGGAAGTCTTTGAACAGGGGTTGCCGATTCTGAACCACCGCGGTAATCAGATAAGGACGGCCAGACTCTGAATGTCGACCACGGCGTAACAGATGAGAGTTGGGTTGATGAAGCATTCCTTTGCTCCTTGAGGGGAAGTAGTCAATTGACGCTAGCAGCTGCTGTGGAGTGCTCTCTTGCAGTTCAGTGTCGGCGTGTTTCTCGCAGGTGGATTTGTGGCGAGGGGCTTTCTGTGGCGAGGGGGCTTGTTGTGGCGAGGGGGCTTGTCCCCCGTTGGGCTGCGCAGCAGCCCCAAAACCTGCCATGAGGATCTTCCTGAAGAAATGCGGTGTGTTTACTGGGGCTGCTGCGCAGCCCAACGGGGGACAAGCCCCCTCGCCACAGATAACCCAGCCACATAACCCAGCCACATAATCCCCAACCGTCGAGCTAGAGCCTCCCCCACCCGTAAATCCGCCAAAGGTAGGGGCATGACGCTGCACCATTACCGTGCAATACTCGCCGCCGTTTGGTGGCGATGATTCCTACGCTAACCAGGTAATGCTCCTCCGCCAAAGGCGCTTTTGCCGAGAGTTCCCGCTGAATCTTGCCGTTTATAGAGTGAAAACCCCTGGGTTGAGCTTTTTATACTGCACCCCCGCTGATCTGGCTCGGCCAGACCGTTTTACCCAAAAGGTGAACTGGAAACGGTACGTCATGGCAGACCCGCCACGACGCTCCGGACTCGGTGGCTCATATCCAATAACAAGACGAGGTTGTATCCCTATGCCCGCTGGCAATCACCTGCCCCAAGGCGAGACCGCTCAGGGCGGTCCGCTGAAACGCGAACTTGGCGAACGGCATATTCGCCTGATGGCCCTCGGCGCCTGTATCGGTGTCGGCCTGTTCCTCGGCTCGGCCAAGGCCATTGAAATGGCCGGCCCGGCAATCATGCTGTCCTACATCATCGGCGGCCTGGCGATCCTGGTGATCATGCGCGCCCTCGGCGAGATGGCTGTGCACAACCCGGTGGCCGGCTCCTTCAGCCGCTACGCCCAGGATTACCTCGGCCCGTTGGCAGGCTTTCTCACCGGCTGGAACTACTGGTTCCTGTGGCTGGTGACCTGTGTCGCGGAAATCACTGCCGTCGCGGTGTACATGGGCGTGTGGTTCCCCGATGTGCCGCGCTGGATCTGGGCCCTCGCGGCGCTGGTCAGCATGGGCACCATCAACCTGATCGCGGTCAAGGCATTCGGTGAGTTCGAGTTCTGGTTCGCGCTGATCAAGATCGTCACCATCATTGCCATGGTGATCGGCGGCATCGGCATCATCGCGTTCGGTTTCGGCAACGATGGCGTGGCGCTGGGGATTTCCAACCTGTGGGCCCACGGCGGCTTTATGCCCAACGGTGTGCAGGGCGTGTTGATGTCCCTGCAAATGGTGATGTTCGCCTACCTGGGCGTGGAGATGATCGGCCTCACTGCCGGTGAAGCGAAGAACCCGCAGAAGACCATCCCGAGTGCCATTGGCTCGGTGTTCTGGCGCATCCTGCTGTTCTACGTCGGTGCGTTGTTCGTGATCCTGTCGATCTACCCGTGGAACGAAATTGGCACCCAGGGCAGCCCGTTCGTGATGACCTTCGAGCGTCTTGGCATCAAGACCGCCGCCGGCATTATTAACTTCGTGGTGATCACTGCGGCGTTGTCGTCGTGCAACGGCGGCATCTTCAGTACCGGGCGCATGCTCTACAGCCTGGCGCAGAACGGCCAGGCTCCGGCCACATTCGGCACCACGTCGAGCAACGGCGTGCCGCGCAAGGCGCTGCTGCTGTCGATCTTCGTGCTGTTGCTGGGCGTGTTGCTCAACTACATGGTCCCGGAAAAAGTCTTCGTCTGGGTCACCTCCATCGCCACCTTTGGTGCGATCTGGACCTGGCTGATGATCCTCCTGGCCCAGCTCAAATTCCGCAAGAGCCTGACCCAGGCCGAACGTGACTGCCTCAAATACCGCATGTGGCTGTACCCGGTCAGTTCCTATCTGGCGCTGGCGTTCCTGGTGCTGGTGGTGGGCTTGATGGCGTACTTCCCGGATACCCGCGTGGCGCTGTATGTCGGCCCGGCGTTCCTGGTGATGCTGACGGTGTTGTTCTACGTGTTCAAGTTGCAGCCGACCCAGGCGGCGGCACGCACCGCGAGCTGATAGTCCTGCGCTCAACAAAAAGCCCCTTTCGGGGCTTTTTGTTTTTCAGGCGGTGGCGGGGGGCGCCGGTTGGGTGAGCCGCTTGTTCAAATCCAGCCAGGCCCCCAGCAGCGCCATCAGCCCGGCGCCTACCAATGCGGTGAAGATTTGCATGGCAAAGGCATCGCCGGTGATCGCGTTGATCATGTCCGCCAGCGGCGCCAGCAGCACCCCCAGGCAGAACACTTCCAGCGAGTAGCGGCCCATGCGGCAGGTTTGTTGCGCCAGCCAGTTTTGCGTCCAGGTGTGGCCGGGCAGCAGCTTGGCGGTGACATAGGCCAGGGCCAGAAAATGCAGCAGACGCACCGGCGACAGGTCGGTCTTGCTGATGGGGTACAACAGGTCGCTGAGTGCCGACGGCATCAGCGCATCGTGGATTTCCGGCCAGCGCCACGAGAGCGTGAGAACCCCCGCCACCAGCGCGTACACCGCCGCCGCGACGAACAACGGCTGACGCAGCAGGCGCCGAGTCTCGACGGGACGTGGTTGCCCGGCATGAATCGCCGCCGCGCCGCCCAGCACAAACAGCAACTGCCAGGTCACCGGATTGAAATACCACACGCCGTCGGCAATCGCCGCCAGGTTCCAGCCCAGGTGCGGGGCCAGCAAGTACACCGCCAGCGAAACAGCCACCACCGCCCAGGTCTTGCGCAACAGCAACGGCAACACCAGCGGCAGGCAGCCCAGCAGCACGATGTACAGTGGCAGCGGGTCCATCAGGTTGGGCTTGAAGCGCAGCAGCAGCTCATCCACCAGGGCCTGTTGGGGATGGGTGACGAAGTGCGTCAGGCCCATCTCTTCAACGAGGTCGCGGGTTTCCACATGGCTGTTGGCAAAGAACACGATGCCCATCAGCATCGCCAGCAGGAAGATGTGCACCACGTAGAGCACCCAGGTGCGCCGCCAGATCTTCACGCAGGCGATCAGATAACCGTCGCGCTGCAGGATCTTGCCGTAGGCCAGCACGGCCGCATAACCGGCCAGGAACACGAAGACTTCCGCCGCGTCGCTGAAACCGAAGTTGCGCAGGGTGATCTGGCCCAGAGGGTTGTGGGGCACGTGATCCCAGAAAATAAAGATCAACGCCAGGCCCCGAAAAAAATCGATGCGCGGGTCGCGTCCGTTCAACATGGCAGCGGGCTCTTTAACAAGGGGTTTAGTAATGACAAGTGGACGACGGCTTCAGTCGAGCCGTACGTCGGGCGGGCGCAGGTTGGCGGTATTTGTAAGCAATTGCAAAGCTGAGTTTTTTGCTGAATGTCTCATCGCTTTGTTTAAACGTCGATGATCACCGCCGGGCCGACGTGGCCCAGGCGGGTGGATTTCCAGGTGTCCGGCAGTTGTGTGGCGATGGCGGTGAAGTCGAGTAACGGCATGGTGAAGCTCCTTGTTTCAACGATGCCGTTCGGTGGTCCGGTTCAGGCGCAAAAGGGAGGGTTTAGAACGCGTCCATCAGCAAAACCCGGCAGGGTTTGGCTTGGTATTGGTTGATCTGCGGCACCAGGCGGGTGAAGTGCTCTGTCTGGCAGTGCGCATCCAGCGCGGCCTGGTCGGGCCATTGCTCGATAAAGATAAAGTGCCCGGGGTCTTTCTGGTCGACGAACAAGTCGTAGGCAATACACAGCGGTTCCTGACGGGTTTTTTCCACCAGTTCCGCATACCACGGGCGCACGGTGTCGAGGTGTTCGGGTTTGATGAAGTCTTCGGCAATGACTTTCAGCATCGTATCGTTCCGTTAAAAAGATCAGGCTGCGGCGATTTCATTCGGCTCAAAACTGTCGGCCCGCGCCATCTGCCACATGCGCGAATAAAACTCGCCGTTCACTTCGCCGGTGAGCAATTCACCTGGCTTGAGGAACACATGCAGCTGCGAAAACAACTTGATCTCGGTGGCCGACATGCGCCGCACCAAGTGCTTGGCCGACAGTTGCGACGGGTGATCGAGACCGGCGGCGGCGAGCATTTCGGCCAGGGCCTTCAGGGTGTTGCGGTGGAAGTTGAACACGCGTTGGGCCTTGTCCGGTACCACCAGTGCGCGTTGGCGCAGCGGGTCTTGAGTGGCCACGCCGGTCGGGCATTTGTTGGTATGGCAGCTCTGCGACTGGATGCAGCCGATGGCGAACATGAAACCCCGCGCCGAGTTGGCCCAGTCGGCACCGATGGCCAGGACGCTGGCGATGTCGAACGCGCTGACGATCTTGCCGCTGGCGCCGAGCTTGATCTTGTCCCGCAGGTTCAAGCCCACCAGGGTGTTGTGCACGAACAACAAGCCTTCACGCAGCGGCACGCCAATATGGTCGGTGAACTCAACCGGTGCGGCGCCGGTGCCGCCTTCCTTGCCGTCTACCACGATGAAGTCCGGGAGGATGCCGGTTTCCAGCATGGCCTTGGCGATGCCCATGAATTCCCACGGGTGGCCCAGGCAGAACTTGAAACCCACCGGTTTGCCGCCCGACAGTTCACGCAACTGAGCGATGAAGTGCATCATTTCGATGGGGGTGGAAAACGCACTGTGACGCGACGGCGAGATGCAGTCTTCGCCCATCATGATGCCGCGGGTATCGGCGATTTCCTGGGTGACCTTGTGCTTGGGCAGGATCCCGCCGTGGCCCGGTTTGGCGCCTTGGCTCATCTTGATTTCGATCATCCGTACTTGCGGGTTCTGCGCCTGTACGGCGAAGCGTTCCGGGTCGAAGAGACCGGTGCTGGTGCGGCAACCGAAGTAGCCGCTGCCCAGTTCCCAGGTCAGGTCGCCGCCGTTTTCCCGGTGATAGGGGCTGATGCTGCCTTCGCCAGTGTCATGGGCGAAATTGCCGAGCTTGGCACCCTGATTGAGGGCGCGAATCGCGTTGGCGCTCAACGAGCCGAAGCTCATGGCGGAGATGTTGAACACCGAGGCCGAGTACGGTTGCTTGCACTGTGGGCCGCCGACCATCACGCGAAACGCGCTGGGGTCGCTCAACGGCGCAGGGCGCATGGAGTGGCCGATAAATTCAAAGCCGGACTGGTACACGTCGATCAGCGTGCCGAAGGGTTTGTCGGCGCTTTCGTTTTTGGCGCGGGAATAGACCAGCGAGCGCTGGGCCCGGGAAAAGGGCAGGGCGTCGCTGTCGGATTCCAGCAGGTATTGGCGGATTTCCGGACGGATACCTTCCACCAGGTAACGGATATTGCCCAGGATCGGGTAGTTGCGGCGCACCGCGTGGGGGCTTTGCAGCAGGTCGAAAATGCCGATCAGGCTAAGGATGCCGGTGACCACGGCGATCGGCCACAGCCATTCGTGTTCGATAAACGGCATGCTGGCGAGGGTGAAAATGACGCAGACGGCAAAGAACGCGTAACGGCTTAACAAGGACAGGCTCATACAGGGTTCCTTAGTTTTTATCCTGTAGGAGCGAGCTAGCTCGCGAAGGTCGTTAACGATAGCGCGGTTGTCTGGATGACCGCGGTGCATTGACGTTTTTCGCGAGCAAGCTCGCTGCTACAGGGCTCGATCAGGCGTTTTGCGCCTGCAGAAAAATCGAGAACAGCTCCGACTGGGATTTGATCCCTAGCTTGCTGTACATGTGTTTTTTATGGACTTTCACGGTTTCAACAGAGATTTCCAGCTTACGAGCGATTTCCTTGCTGGAGCAACCACTGAGCATCAAACGGCCCACATCCAGCTCCCGCGCGGTGAGTTGTGCGCCCCAGCCATCGTTGTGGATCGGCGGCTCCGGGGCGCTTACCTGGTTGAGTTCATGGGGCAGGCGCTGGCGCAGCAAACCCAGCACCCACGGCTGGATCAGCGACAGCAGGGCGATCTGCTGTGGGTCAAAGCGCTGTTTGGAACCCAGGGACAGGCACAGGGTTCGCCCGTCCGGTTGCTGGCAGTTGAACTGGATTTCATCGGCCACCACGTTCAACCGGAAGTAGCGCTGGTAATACTCGGTCAGTTCGAAATGCTCCGGGGCCACTTCGGCCAGGCGAAACAGCCCGGTGCGCGAGTGCTCGCGGCTGGCGATGTAGAAGGGATCGAGCAGGTATAAACCGTTGAGGTAATCCTGGAACAGATGGTCCGGTTCACCGTCCTGGCCCGGGCATTCGGCGAACACCAGGGGCTTGTGCTCGCTGCTGAACAGCAACACCACCCAACTGTCGAACGGCACATATTGGTCCAGCAACCGGACCAGCTGCGTCCAGAAATTCGGCTGGTCCAGGGCGTCTATCATTTGCCCCACCGAACGGTGCCAGGCGATGTCTTCCAGCGACAATGTCATGCATCTACCCCCATAGGGTTAACCCGGCTGCGTGATTTCCCGAGTGTTCGCGGCTGCGCATACTGCGCCACAGATAAAGAACAAGGAATCACCATGAAGGTCGAATTTGCCCAGCTGGCAGGCCGCGATAACGGCACAGCTTACAACCTTGAGCGCGCTTTGGCGGCGATTGCTGCGTGTGCGGCGGATACCCAATTGGTCGTATTCCCGGAAACCCACCTGATGGGCTTCCCGACCGCCGACACCGTGGCCGAGGTGGCCGAGCCTGTAGAGGGCCCCACCGTCCAGGCGATTATCCAGGCAGCCCGCGCGCGCAATATCGCGGTTGTCATCGGCATGGCCGAGAGCGACGCCGGCCAGTTCTATAACACCACCTTGATGATCACCCCGGACGGCATCGCCCTGCGTTATCGCAAGACCCACCTGTGGGCCTCGGACCGTGGCGTGTTCACTCCCGGCGACCGATACGCCACCTGCGAGTGGAACGGCGTGCGCGTGGGGCTGTTGATCTGCTACGACATTGAATTCCCGGAAACCGCCCGCGCCTTGGCGCAGTTGGGGGCTGAAGTGTTGATCGTCACCAACGGCAACATGGACCCGTACGGCCCCACCCACCGCACCGCGATCATGGCCCGCGCCCAGGAAAACCAGGCGTTTGCGCTGATGGTCAACCGGGTGGAAGAGGGCGATGACGGCCTGATGTTTGCCGGTGGCAGTGCGCTGGTGGACCCGTTTGGCACCTTACTGTTTGAAGCCGGGCGCGAGGAAGGGCAGTTCAGGGTTGAACTGGACCTGGGACAACTGGCGGCGGCGCGACAGGACTACCGCTACCTGGATGACCAGCGCTTGAAATTGCCGGGGGAGGTGATTGAGCGCAAGGACGGAACGCGGGAGTTGCTGATCCCGAAACCCTGACCCCGATCCTGTTGTGAAGGTGCTTGTCGTGGCGAGGGGGCTTGTCCTGTGGCGAGGGGGCTTGTCCCCCGTTGGAGTGCGAAGCGCTCCCGCTTTTTCTGGGGCCGCTGCGCAGCCCAACGGGGGACAAGCCCCCTCGCCACAGAAGCTGCACTCACCACAGAAAGCTGCACTTCATTTCAAAACTGTTCTAACCATAAAAATTATTGCTCCTGCTGCACCGACTTCAGTTCTGCCATAAATCTAATAATCGCGCGGAGAATCGCTCATGGCTCGTTTGCAACGCACCCTGTCGCTAGGGTCGGTGGTGCTGTTTGGCATCGCCTATATGACACCGATCATTGTCTTGGGCACCTTCGGCATCCTGGCGCAATCCACCGCCGGCATGGTCCCGGCCGCTTACCTGGCCGCGCTGGTGGCGATGTTCTTTACCGCCATGAGCTACGGCCGTATGGCCTCGGCGTTCCCGGTGGCCGGTTCCGCCTACAGCTACGTGCGCAAGGCCATCAGCCCCAAGCTCGGGTTTATCGCCGGTTGGGCGGTGTTGCTCGACTACCTGTTCCTGCCCATGGCCATCTGGCTGATCGGCGCAGCCTACCTGCATTCGGCCTTTCCGGCGGTGCCGCAATGGGTCTGGGTACTGGCGTTTATCGGGGTCACCAGTGTGATCAACATCATCGGCCTGAAACTCGCCAACGGCATCAACGCCTTGCTGATGCTGGTGCAGTTCCTGGTGCTGATCGCCTTCGTCGCGCTGTGCATCCACTACATCGGCGGTGACGCGAGCAAGCCGCTGTGGACCATCACCCCGTTCTTCAACGGCCAGATGCAAATGCCGTTGATCATGAGCGGCGCGGCGATCGCCTGCTATTCGTTCCTGGGCTTTGATGCGGTCAGCACCCTGACCGAAGAAACCCGCGACCCGCGCCGCACCATTCCCCGGGCGATCATGCTGATCACCCTGATCGGCGGGCTGATCTTTGTCGGTGTGTCGTACTTCGTGCAGATCGCCCACCCGTCGTTCGAGTTCACCGACGTGGATTCTGCCGCCTACGAGATTGCCCGCAACATTGGCGGCGACCTGTTCGTGTCGATCTTCCTGATCGGCCTGATCGTCGGCCAGTTCGCTTCAGGTTTGTCGGCCCAGGCCAGTGGATCGCGGTTGCTGTTTGCGATGGGCCGCGACGGTGTTCTGCCCAAGTCGTTCTTCGGCACCTTGCATGCACGCTTCGGCACACCGGTGAACAGCATCCTGCTGTGCGCGGTGGTCGCCTTGCTGGCACTGAAGCTGGACGTCACCACCTCCACCTCGTTCATCAACTTCGGCGCGTTCCTGGCTTTCAGCCTGGTGAACCTGTCGGTGATCTTCCACTACTGGATCGGCGCCCAGCAGCGCGGGTTGCGGGAGCTGGTGTTGTTCCTGGTGTTCCCGATCATCGGCCTGGTGGCGGATCTGTGGTTGATGGTCAGCCTGGATCACCTGGCGATCTACCTGGGCCTGAGTTGGTTGGCGATTGGCCTGGTATACCTGGGTTTCCTGACGCGGGGCTTCTCCCAACAGCCACCGGAAATGGACTTCCAGGAAGCCGCATAGAAGTTCGGGGTCTATTCTTATTGCAATCGGTTCTCGTTTGGGTGCATCATTTGTGTTACTGTATAACATTTGATGTTCACCCAGACGCCCCGGAGGCCTTATGAAACCTGGTATCCACCCCGACTACCGCACCGTGTTGTTCCATGACACCGCCGCCGACGTTTTCTTCCTGATCGGTTCCACCGTGGAAACCGACCGTACGCAAAAACACAGCGACGGCAACACTTACCCTTACGTGCTCCTCGACGTGTCCAGCGCTTCGCACCCGGTGTACACCGGCCAGCAGCGCAAGACCCAGTCCGAAGGCCGCATCGCCGGCTTCAACAAGCGGTTTGCGTCGTTTGGTTCGAGCCCGAAGAACGCCGACGCCTGAGCCTGTCCCCTGTAGAGGTTGGCCTTTACAGGGGATCTGCCGTCTGGCGAATCGGCAACACCACCCGAAACGTCGTGCCTTTGCCGACTTCGCTGTTCACTGAAATAGTCCCGTGATGCTTCTTCACAATCCCATACGACAGTGACAGCCCCAGCCCCGTCCCTTCGCCCACCGGCTTGGTAGTGAAGAACGGGTCGAAGATTTTCTGCACACTCTCCGGCGCGATTCCGCAGCCGGTATCCGCCACTTCCAGCCAGACCTTGTCGCCCTCCACGCCATTGCTGAGGGTGATAGTGCCGCGTTCCGGGCCCATGGCCTGGGCGGCGTTGATCACCAGGTTCATCACCACCTGATTGAGCTGCGAGGCCAGGCATTCAATGTCTGGCAGCACCTGGAAATGCTTGACCACATCGGCCTTGTACTTGAGTTCGCTGGCGACGATATTCAGGGTTGAGTCGATGCCGTGTTGCAGGTTTGCCCATTGCCATTTCTGGTCGTTGTCGACCCGCGAAAAATCCTTCAGGTCCTTGACGATCTGCGCCACGCGACCAATGCCGTCCTTGGATTCGTGGATCAGAATCGGGATGTCTTCCTTGAGAAACTCCAGGTCCATGGCCTTGCGCAGGCTTTGCAATTGCGTCAGGCATTCGCCGGGCGCGAGGGCTTCCTCGGCCTGCCGATAGGCGTCGAGCATCTGCTGCAATTGTTTGAAGTAGCCGTCCAGGGTGCTCAGGTTGGAGGAGATGAACCCCACCGGGTTGTTGATTTCATGGGCCACCCCCGCCGCGAGCTGGCCCAAAGACGCGAGCTTTTCCGACTGCACCAACTGGCTTTCCAGTTGCTTGCGTTCATCGATTTCCAGCTGCAGCGCCTGGCTGGCCAAGGTCAACGCCTGGGTGCGTTGCTCCACCAGATGTTCCAGGTGACTGGTTTGCAGGGACGCACGCCGGGCCATGTCCCATTTGGCGGCCAGGGTGTTGGCCATCTGTTGGACTTCGATGTTGTCGAAAGGCTTTTTCAGGATCAGCAGGCGGTCATGGCCCTGCAGGCGAAACAGCAGTTCTTCCCAGGAGTAATCGGAGTAGGCGGTGCACACCACCACTTGCAGGTGCGGGTCGACTTTCCATAATTCTTCGATGGTTTGCGCGCCGTCCCAGCCCTGGGGCATGCGCATGTCGACAAAGGCCAGGGCGTAGGGCCGTTCTTGTTGCATGGCCTGGCACAGCAACTGCAATCCTTCCTGGCCGCCGTAGGCAGAATCCAGCTCAAAGGCCAGGGCCTGGGGTTTGGCGCTGTCGCCGAAGAGCGCGGTTTCCATCTCATCCAGTTCCTGGTTCGCGTCCACGGGCGGCATCAAAATCTTGCGAAAGTCCTCGTGAATCGACGGGGTGTCGTCGATCAATAAGATTCGCCGGTTCGGTGGTTTATTCATGCTCAGGTCCGTGCGGGGTCAAGGGGGATGAGCAAGGTGAACAACGCGCCTTTGCCCGGGCCATCGCTGTGGGCGGTCAGGCGGCCCTTCATTTCCAGGGCCGCCAGGGCGCAGCTGTGCAGGCCAAAGCCGTGGCCTTCCTTGCGGGTGGTGAAACCGTGGGTGAAGATTCGCGTCATGTTTTGCGCAGGTATGCCTTCGCCTTCGTCCTTGACGCTGATCTGCAAGGTCCCGTCGTCCAACGGCATTACCGTCAGGGTGATTTGCCGGGGGCGGTCGGTGAGGTTGGACATGGCGTACTTGGCATTGCTGATCAGGTTGACCAGGATCAGCAGCAACCGATGCTTGTCGGCCATGACCTCGGGGACGTCGTGGTAGTGCTTGACCACGGTCACATGGTGGCGGCTCAGGGCCCCGGAGTTCATGCGCAGGGCGTCCTCCATCAAGGCGCTGATATGCACCGGCTCCAGCAGCGTGGATGCGCCGGCGTAGGACTGCTGGGTGGAAACAATGTCCTTGATGTGGTCGACGCTTTTGCTCAGTTGCGCCAGTTCCTCGGTGAGGCCCTGCTGCTCAGTGGCGATGGCCTCGACCAACTGGTTGAGGTAATCGGGCAGCAGCTTGCCTTTTTCATCCTCGGTGATGAAGGTGCCCAGGTCACGGCGGTGTTCATTGATCAATTGCATGGCCTTGCCCAGCCCCAGCGCCTTGCTGGTGCGCAGCTTGCGCGTCACCAGCTCAGCCGAGATATTCACGCTGTTGAGCACGTTGCCGACGTTGTGCAGCACGTTGGTGGCAATTTCCGCCATGCCGGCCTGGCGGGCACTGTCCATGAGTTCGCTCTGGGCATCCTTGAGTTCCCGGGTACGTTCCTCGACGCGTTGCTCAAGGCTTTCGTTGACCCCATGCAAGGCGCGGTTGACCCGGTTGATCTCGGCGAAACTGCGCAACAGGCGAATCGCCAGGTACAACAGCAGTGCCACCAGCAAGATGGAAAACACCAACAGATAGCGATGGTATTTCTGGTCGAGCAGGTCAGACGCCGTCTGGTCCTGATTGAGCTGGTTGGTCAGGTCGTCCAGGCGTTCGGCCAGCGGCACGGCGGCGATGCGTTCGAGCAGACCGTTGACCAAGGGTTGTTCCCGCAGGATCAGCGCAATGTGCTTGCTGAGAATTTCCACCGGCACCTGGAACGACTCGGGCAGGCTCTGTTTATTGATCGCCAGCGTGTTCAGGCCCACCAGAATGTCGGCGGCCTTGTCGTCGCTGGTCACCTGGGCGAATTCGAGGCTGCTGAGGAGCACGTCGTAGGTGTCGGTGGCAATGCCTTGCTGGAGCAGTCTCTCGGCGTCGGTGAGTGCCAGGAACTGCGCCTGGATATCGTCTTCGGCCGTGGGCAGGAACGCCAGGGAGTTGCGCAACACCGCGTTGTGGGACTTGAACTGGTCCACCAACCGGGCTTTTTCGTCGATCGCCTGGCGATAGGCGTCCTGGCCGGCCTGCCAGCGGGCGGGGTCTTCGTGACGGTGTTGCGATCCGCGCTGCTGAAGGCTGGCCCACAGGCGGTTCATCTCGGTGAGGGGTGCGACCAGTGGGTCGTAGTTGTGGGTCAGGGCAATCCGGGCCTTGAGGACTTCACTGTCCCATTGTGAGTTCAGTTGCTTGATTTCGCGGATCAGGTCGCGGGATTCGGTGTAGATGCTGGTCTGGTCGCTCGATGACTTGATGTACAGGAATACCAGGGTCGAGGCGAGTATCAGGGTCATGGTGCTGAGCATGACCTGGGTGGCGCGGCGGGAGAGTTTCATAGTGGCTTGCCTGCCCATTCGCCCGTCAGGGTTTTCAGAAACAGCACGATCAGGGTCTCGTCTTCAGCCGAGGGAATGCGCCCCAGCTGGTACTTGAACATCACGTCGACGGCTTCTTCGAGGGTCTTGGCCGAGGCGTCGTGAAAGTACGGGGCGGTGACGGCCACATTGCGCAAGCTGGGCACCTTGAATACGTTGCGGTCTTCTTCATCCTTGGTCAGCAGGTAGCGCCCCAGGTCAGCTTCGGTGGGGTTGCCACGGGCAATGAAGTAGTCGTCCATCACGCCGAATTTCTGGTACATGTTGCCGCCGATATTGGCACCCTGATGGCAGGCGATGCAGCCGTATTCCTTGAAGCGCTGGTAGCCGTATTTTTCCTTGAGGGTGAGGATGTCGGTGTTGCCCTGAAGGTATTGGTCGAAGCGCGAATTGGGGGTGAGCAGGGTACGTTCATAGGTCGCCAGGGCATTTTGCACCGTGGCGGGCGTGATGCCGTCGGGGTAGATCTGCCGGAACGCCGCCTGGTAGTGGGGCAGTGCCGACAAGGTCCGGATCACGGTTTTCCAGTCGTTGCCCATTTCCATGGGGCTGGTGACCACATGTTCGACCTGTGCCTCCAGGGTGTCGACCCGTGCGTTCCAGAATTGCTTGAAGTTCAGGCTGGCGTTGAACACGGTCGGGGTGTTGAGCGCCACCGGCTTGCCGTCGAACCCCAGGGAAAACGGCCGATTGTCGACGCCGCCGGTTTGCAGGTCATGGCAGCTGGCGCAGGACTTGGTGTTGTTGACCGACAGTTGTGTTTCGTTGAACAGCTGGCGCCCCAGCTCCACCGTTGCCGGATCCAGTTGCGGTATCGGCGGCAGCGGCTTGAGCGGTTCGTCCAGGGGCGCGGCCATCACTGGCAGGCAGGTCGCCAGCCAAAACAGGATGGCGATCCCGGGCACCCGTGAAGACCGGTGAACGTAGCGTGGCGTGGCGTCGCTCAAGCGATGATTCCTTGGGGCAGAAGGTTATTGGCTGGGCATCAGGGTGTGTCGTCCGGCTTGCATGAACTGGGCGAATTCATCGGCGGCCACGGCCTTGCTGAACAGGAAACCCTGGCCTTCTTCACACTGGTGAGTCCTGAGGAAGTTCAGTTGCTCAAGCGTCTCCACGCCTTCGGCAATGATGTTCAGGTCCAGGCTTTTACCCAGGCTGATAATCGCGCTGATCAGTTGCGCGTCCTGGGTGTTTTTACTCAAGCCACGAATGAACGACTGATCGATTTTCAGCACATCAATCGGAAACCGCCGCAGGTAGCTGAGGCTGGAATAGCCGGTGCCGAAGTCATCCACCGCCAGGCGCACCCCCATGGACTTGATCGCCCGCAGGGTCACCAGGGTGTCTTCGACGTTTTGCATCAGCACACTTTCGGTAATCTCCAGCTCCAGCAAGCCCGGTGCGAGGTGGGTGCGCTCGAGGATGGCGGCCAAGTTGGCGACAAAATCCCGCTGGCGAAAATCGATGGCCGAGATGTTCACTGAAATACAGATCGGCGCCAGGCCGGCTGCCTGCCAGGCTTGCGCTTGCTCGCAGGCCTGGCCCAGCACCCATTGGCTCAGGAGCACGATCAGCCCGCTGTCCTCGGCGACCGGGATAAAGGCCGACGGGTAGACCCAGCCGTGACCGGGCTGGTACCAGCGAATCAAGGCTTCCGCGCCGACGATTTGCCCACTGTTCAAGTCCAGTTTCGGCTGGTAGTGCAGGACAAACTCTTTACGCTCCAGCGCCAGCCGAATCGCGGTCTCCAGGCTTTGTTGTTCCTGGGCGCGGCGGTTCATGTCATCGATAAAAAAGCTGAAATCATTCCGGCCATGATCCTTGGCGGCGTGCATGGCGGTTTCGGCTTTCTTGATCAATTCCACGGCGCTGAAACTGTCGTTGGGGTAAATGCTGATGCCCAGGCTGGCGGTGACGCTCAGGTCGTGGCCGGCGACGTAGCGGATGTGGCTGACGGCCTTGAGGATTTTTTCAGCGATGTGCTGGGTTTGCTGAGGATGATGAACGTCGTTGAGGATCAGCACGAACTCGTCGGAGCCGTAGCGAAACACCGAGTCCGACTCGCGCACTGTCGCCACCAGGCTTTGGCTGACTTGCTTGAGCACTTCATCGCCCACGGGGTGGCCCAGGGCGTTATTGATGCGCTTGAAGCGGTCCAGGCCGATAAACATCACCGCCAACTGGGTGTCATGGCGCCGGCAGGCGGCGATGGCCTGGGTCAGCCGGTCCCCCAGCAGCGTGCTGTTGGGCAGGTCGGTGAGGGCATCGTATTGCAGCAGGTGTGAAACCTTGAGCAGTTCCTGCACCCGTTCCTCTACCGTACGCTCCAGGCCCATCAGCTTGAGCGCGGCATCCTGTGCGAGCTGCCATTTCCAGGTCAGGGCACTGGCCATCTGGCGGATTTCGAGGTTGTCGAAGGGTTTTTTCAGGATCAGCAGTTGGTCGTCGTATTTGAGGCGCGCTTCGATGGCTTCGAAGGAATAGTCGGAGTAGGCCGTGCACAAGGCGATTTGCAGGTGGGGATCGACAGCCCACAGTTGCTCGATGGTCTCCAGCCCGTCCCAGCCCGGCGGCATGCGCATGTCGATAAAGACCAGGGCGTAGGGGGTGTTGGCGGCCAAGGCTTTGGTTACCAGGTCCAGCGCTTCCTGGCCTTGGTAGGCCGAGTCCAGCAGGAACGTCTGGCGCACGGCCGGGGCGGTGCCGAACAGGGTCTCTTCGATGCTGTCCAGAGATTGGCCGCCATTGGCGTCGGCTTCGAGGATCTTGCGGAAGTCTTCGTGGATCGAGGCGGTATCGTCGACGATCAGGATTCGCCGATTGGCCCGTGCAGAGCGCGGGTTCATGAGCGGTTCCAGGAGGCGCTCAACTGCATATTCTGGCGCATGTGGCTTCCTTACCTTGAATGCATCGATAAACAGGGGCGGTCATGGGCTTCTTGCCACAAGCATAGTTGGCTCCCTTGAATAAGTCGGCCAGTTGGCGTCAAATCAACGCCAGTTACCCCCGCATTCATCTAGCGCTCAATGCTCCAGCAAGTACAGCGATTGATGACGACGGGCGCGCAATGGTGCAATTGTGTGTCATTGAAAGGAGGTGTCGCCATGGACGAGCAACTTGCTACGACTGCCCCCTACACCCCCACGATTTTGCTGGTCGACGACGAAGAGTCGATCCTCAACAGCCTGCGCCGTTTGCTGCGCGGCCAACCCTACGACGTGCTGCTGGCCGGCAGTGGCGCCCAGGCCCTGGAAATCATGGCCACGCGGCCCATCGACCTGGTCATGACCGACGCCCGCATGCCGGCCATGGACGGCGCGATGCTGCTGGCCGAGACCCACCGGCTGTACCCGGCCACCACGCGCATCCTGCTGACCGGCTACGCCGACATGAGCATGATGATCAAGGCGATCAATGAAGGGCAGATCCACCGCTACATCAGCAAACCCTGGAATGACGAGGAAATGCTCCTGACCCTGCGCCAGTCCCTGGAGCACCAGCATTCCGAGCGTGAGCGGCTGCGCCTTGAGCAGTTGACCCGGGAGCAGAACGACCAGCTGAAAGCCCTGAATGCCACCCTGGAAAAACGCGTGGCGGCGCGCACCTCCGAGCTGCAACAGACCGCCGACATGCTCGACCTGGCCTACGATGAACTCAAGCGCAGCTACGTGACCGGCACCGAGGTATTTTCGCTGCTGGCCAACCTGCGGCTGCCCAAGGAAAAACAGACCAACCGTCAACTGATCGAACTGATCCGTGTGTACTGCAAGTTCCAGCCCATGGACGAAGCCAGCGCGCGCGACCTGACCATGGCTGCCGCGCTCTACAACATCGGCAAGTTAAGCTGGAGCGACAGCATGATGGTCTCTCCCAGCGACTTGCTGCACAGCACCGACCGTTTGCGTTATCGGGCCTATCCGACCCAGAGCGAGTCGTTGCTGATGACCCTGGAACCGATGAAAGACGCGGCCCGCTTGATCCGCCATCACCAGGAGCGCTGGGACGGCAGCGGTTTTCCCGACCATCTCAAGGGCGAGGCAATACCTGTGGGCGCGCGCCTGTTGAAGCTGGCGGTGGATTTCATCGAATTGCAACGCGGCTTGATCCTCGAACGGCAGATGAACAGCGATGAAGCGCTGCTCTACATCCGTAAATACGCCGGGCGCCTTTACGACCCGGAGATGGTGGAAGACTTCATCCAGGCCTGCGCCGCGTTCCTCAGCGACGTGACCTTGGGCGACCCGTCGGTCAAGGTCCTGAGCACCCGCGAACTCGCCGAAGGCATGGTGCTGGCGCGCAACCTCAACGCCGACAACGGCATGCTGCTGCTCAACGCCGGCAAAGTGTTGAACCTGCCGCTGGTGGACAAGCTGATTGCGTTCGAGGCCATGGAAGGGGCGAAGTACAGCGTGTTTATCAAGGAACCGGATGAGGCGCTGCTTTCGAGCTGATACCGGTTCATGGGATCCTTGCGCCTTTGTATTCAAGGCGACCTTCCCATGACCTCCACCATTCGCATCGCCGCCGCCCTGCTGATCGGCAGCGACGGCCAGACCCTGCTGGTACGCAAGCGCGGCACCCAGGCCTTCATGCAGCCAGGCGGCAAGATCGATGCCGGCGAGCAACCTGCCGAGGCTCTTGCCCGTGAGCTGCACGAAGAGCTGGGCCTGCGGATTGACCCGGCGGCAGCGGTGTACCTTGGGCAGTTCTCGGCGCCGGCGGCGAATGAACCGGGGTTTGTGGTGCAGGCCGAGCTGTTCCAGGTGCACATCGACGTGGCGGTGACACCGGCTGCCGAGATTGAAGAGGTGCGCTGGATCGACCCGACCGGTGACGGCGGTTTGCAGCTTGCGCCGCTGACCCGGGACTTGATTCTGCCGTTCTACCGCTCGTCGCTGATCACCGCCTGATCAGGGATGAGGGAGTTTGTCTGTGGTGAATGGGCTTGTCCTGTGGCGAGGGGGCTTGTCCCCCGTTGGAGTGCGTAGCGCTCCCGCTTTTTTTGGGGCCGCTGCGCAGCCCAACGGGGGACAAGCCCCCTCGCCACAGGACAAGCCCCATCACCACAAAGGCCTCCCTGGCCACAGGGAACCGCTACAGGTCAGCGTACGGCGCTGACCCCGTCCAGGGTCGAAAACGAGGTGTCCTTGGCCGTCAGCAGGAAGTCGCGCATGTAGGGCGCATCCAGCATGTCGGCGCGAATCCCGGCGTAAAGCGTGGCAAACAAGCCTTTCTCCCCCAGCCGCTTGGCCTTCACATAACCCCGTGAGCTGTATTCATGCAGCGCCCAGTGGGGCATGCCGCACACGCCGCGACCGCTGGCCACCAACTGCATCATCATCACCGTCAGTTCCGAGGTGCGCACCTGGGCCGGTTCCACGTCGGCCGGTTCCAGGAAGCGGGTGAAGATATCCAGGCGATCCCGTTCCACCGGGTAGGTGATCAGGGTTTCGCTGATCAGGTCTTCGGGCACGATGTACGGCTTGTTCGCCAGCGGGTGCTGGTTGGCCACCGCGAGCATGGCTTCATAGGTGAACAGCGGCACATAGGTGATGCCCGGCAGTTCCAGCGGGTCGGACGTCACTACCAGGTCGAGGTCGCCACGGGCCAGGGCCGGCAACGGCGCGAAGGCGAAGCCGGAAGCCAGGTCCAGCTCGACTTCCGGCCAGGCATCGCGGAACTGGTCGATGGTCGGCATCAGCCACTGGAAACAGCTGTGGCACTCGATGGCCATGTGCAAACGCCCGGCCGTGCCGCCGGCCAGGCGTGCGATGTCGCGTTCGGCGCCACGCAGCAAGGGCAGGGTGGCGTCCGCCAGTTGCAGCAGGCGCAGGCCGGCGCTGGTGAAGCGCAGTGGCTTGGTCTTGCGCACGAACAGTTGCATGCCCAGGCGTTCTTCAAGCTCCTTGAACTGATGGGACAGCGCTGATTGCGTCAGGTGCAGGCGCTCAGCGGCCTCCACCAGGCTGTCGGCTTCGCGCAAGGCGTGCAGGGTCTTGAGATGGCGGATTTCGAGCACGGGGTCTCCATGAATATAACTTGTGACAAATTCTGATCGGTTGAGTTTGTCTCATGTTGATAGGCCTGTCGACCGTGGTGCTCAAGTCCCGCCGCCTTCACACCCCGGCAAAGTGCCGGGCGGCCAGCGGTCGCCCGATATTGCCGCGCCAGATAGGGTCGACCGTGGCCCCGGCTTGCGCCTGGGCGACTTGCCATTGCAGGCCCAGGTTGCGCTGCTCGGGAATCTTCAAGTGGGCCTTGATGAACTCGTCGAACTGCGCCCCGGCCTTGTCGTAATGAAAGTGCGCATACCACAGGGTGGCGGGCGGCGTTTGTGTCAGGTCCTCAACCACGTATTCCTGAAGGTAATCCGCTCGTCCCTTCTTGCCTTCATTGAGGTTGCGGGCCGGTTCGTCCTTGCGAATCTCCACCACCCGCTGTTCGCGCAGGTAGTCCAGATAACCTTCGGTAGGGGTTTTGCTGGCGAGGGTCTGGCGGATTCGCAGGTTGCGGCCTTTGATGGTCAGCTCCGCGGCCTTGGCCCGCAACTGGCGCACGAGGTCCTCGGTAGGGTCCAGGCGTTCCAGGCGATTGGCCCGCAGGTTCAACTCGGCCGCTTCACTGACCAGCAAATGTTCCAGGTCCACCGGCAGCATTTTTTGCTCGGTGTAGGCGATGGCGCGGCTTTCGTACTGCGCGACGTTGTCCAGGCGAGCCTTGGCTTCGCTCACCACGAACTGCTTGACGTTGGACTCCGGCGGGGCGGGTTCCGAGGCAATACTGTCCTTGAGCCGGGACTTTCCGCCGGGGCCCTTGACCCAGGTTTCGGCCCGCCCTCTGGTGCTCTCCACCCGGTAAGTGGTGGCCTGGGTTTGCGGGTCGACGCTCTCGGTACCTACCAGGGAAATATTGTCCTCGGTGTCGAATACCCGCCGCACAGGTTGCCCGGCCGGTGGGCGGCTTGCCGGTGACTCCTTGATGCCACGGCGGGCCAGTTCGATCATCTGCTCAATGTCGACGAAAAACGCACTGAGTTGCGCCTGGTCGAAATGCTGCGGGTAACCAAGGTTCCAGGTGCGGATGGTCAGCCGGAATTGTTCATAGGCCTGTATGCAGTCTTCCAGCACCTTGCGCCGCTGTGTGATGTTGGCGCTGGCGTTGGGCAGTTCAAAATGGGAGGCCTGGGCCCGGTTGACCTTGGCATAGCTGTCTCGAGACTGGGCCCGCAGGTACCACCAGGACAGTTCGGTCACTTCTGGGTATACCTCAAGGGTGTCGAAGCGGTGCGCCAACCTCAGGTGCATGCGGTAGCTGTCATTGAGCACGCGTCGGAACTGTTCAAGCATCGGGTTCAGCCGGGCACGGTGGGCGGTGTCAGTGACGTTTTCGAACCAGCGGTTGAATTGGGGAAAGTCGGCATCGATCATGTCCAGGTCGCGCAGAATCTCGATACTGATCCTTTTACGTTGCCGCAGGATGTCCAACACGGCAGGAACAAGCGCCGGGGTGCCGAAAATCTCGGGAGGGATGGCGGTCATGTTATGGGTTCCAAGCTCCAGGACCCGCACCTCGATCTGCTTGAAGTGATAGCGCGCCCGGTTCAGGGTGGTCAGGGTCAGGCGCGCCGCATTGCGGCTCATGTCCTCTCTGATCGCGCGCTGCCGGTTGCCGCTGGTGAAGGGCGCGAACTCCGTCAGTTCCTGATACTGGCGGCTGTACAGTTCGATGTCCTGCTCGAAGGCCCTGCGGATCGCCGGGCCTGTGCTGTCGGTGCGGGCCATCAGTTCTTCGGTTCGGTTAATGGCGTGCGCAATCAGGTCTTCGCGGCTGTTGATACTGTTGGCCAACGCCCGTTGGCGGCGCAGGGCGCGGTCGGTCCACCAGCGCGGCAAGTAATCACGGATCGCCTGGGGCCATATCGGATCAAGCACTTCGGCCATATGCCCGAGTACGCTGCCGCCACCCGCCAGGCCACCCTTGAATGCGCTGCCGTAGACGCCGTAGTGAGTGTCCCACTCGCCGTTTTCATCCAGGGCAATCGGCTGCTTGTAGGTTTTGCTGCGAGTCGGGCTCAGGCGCCAGTCCAGGGGATCACCGGCCAGTTCAACCTGATAGATACGCCCGCGCCGCACGATGAAGTCGCCGTCGGCATGCCGGTACACATTGCGATAAAACCCGTGGGTTTGAGGTTGCAGCCCGGCCAGCGAGATCACCCCTTCATGTAACCGGCGAAACGCTGTGCCGCCCGACGAGCCTGCGTGACCGAGGGCAGGTGCAGGCTGGCGGCGCTGCTGGCCAGATGGCGCAATTGACGCTGGCGGGTGGCAGCGCGGGCGTTGACCGGCAGGGCGAGGCTGCCCGGCAGAATGTCCATGGCGCAGTCGATCAGCGACAACAGCACCGCCTCGACCTCGGCCAGGCCATGGCCGACGTTCCCGCGCAAGAACGCAGCAGTGGCCAGGTTGGCGCTGGACCAGGCGTCATACAGCGCGACAACCGAACCTACGAACGGCACCAGCCCCAGGGCGATTTTCAAGTAGTTGAAGATCAGCCCGGCGCGCAGCGCATTCTGCTCCAGCAACAAGGCCGCGTTGGAGCGCGAGGTTGCGCGATGCGCTTCTATGACCCGCCCCATATGGGCGTTCAGCAAATGGGCGGCCAGCGATGTGGTGGCCGGCCACGGGGTTCCGACGGCAAAGATCGGATCAAAATTCCGTTGCTGTGCCTGGGCGATACGGGCGAGGTGGGCGGCGGTGTCGCCCTTGATGGCCAGGCCGGCCAGGTAGGCGCTCATGCCGCTGCCCAGGCTGAGGTCGTAGAGCGCCTTGCGGGCCAGTTCCAGGCTCGGGTAACGCCGCAGGTCCTGGTTGTCCGGGCTGTTCGGCAGGTACAGCAGGGTCAGGCCGGAGACCTGTTCCTGAATAAAGGTGACCCCCGACAGGGTGGTCGGACCGAAGTCGGTATCTTCCCCGCCCGCACTCAGCGTGGCCGGTAGCAGCGCGATTTTCTTGCCCTCCACCTGCCAGGCACCCGCGTTGTCGGCGTCGATGGCGATGTTCAACACCCGCAGATCGTTGTCGTCGAATCGCCCCAGGGCCCGCGCGCGTTTGCCTTGCAGCATCAGCATCAGGCGCAGTGGCTCGGTCAGGCATTCGCGACGGTGCTGGGTGGTGAAGGGCGCCGCTGCGGGATCACCGAGGAAGGTGCGGGTGATCAAGCTTTCGTAGGCCCCGGCGAGGTCGAGTTCCTTGACCAGGTTCTTCAGGTACTCCAGGGACAGGCCGGTGTTCAGCCGGGTGGTTTCAAGGGCATTGGGGCCGGTGACATCGAGCTTCATGTAGGTCAGGCGTTGGGCCAGCGTCGGGTCGATGTTTTGCTGGGCCAGTTGCAACAATGACAGGGTGCTGCGGCGGGTACTGGGCACCGTCACATACTTGAACGGTGTACCCGGGCCCGCGTATTCGGACAGGTATTCGCGCTCCTGGCTGACCGCGTCAGGCAGGTCCAGTTGCACCGACCAGGCGTGTTCAAGCTGGAAGTCTTCGCGCAGGCGCTGGTCCAGGCGGCGCTGGCCGAAATCGTCGAAGGGTTCCAACTCGCGCTCGAGCAACTGCTGCGAGCGATGCAGGGCGCTGACCTGCGCTTGAATCAGGTGCTTGAGCGCCAGGCGTTCATCTGCCGGCAACTGGCTCAACTCCCCGGGCAGTGCCCCGGCCAGGGTGGTGCTGCGTTGTTGCTCGAGCAGTTGCCTGTAGGCCAGCTCGCGCGCCGGGTTCACTGGGGTTTGCAGGGCGAACAGGGTTTGTTCCTTAAGCTTGTCCAGGCCTTCGGCGCGCTCCTGGGCGAACGGTGGTACCGGAAAAAGGGAGATCAGCGCATACGCCTGTTGTTCGCTGGCGTACAGCTGCTGTTGCAACGAGTATTCAATCGGGTCGCCGGTCAGCAGCGACAGTTGCAGGGTGACGTCCTGCGCTTCGCTCGACAGCTTGAACAGGGAGTGTTCCAGGGCTTGGCGGGATTCGAAGCGCTGCAGGCCCCCTGCATTGCCGGGCCAGTACAGCAACAGGCTGTGGGGGGCCGAAGCGGTCAGGGCACTGGCCTGGGTAATGAGCAACAGGCCTGTCAGCTCGTCGGCGCCTTCCCTTGGGTCACGGCTGGAGAGTATCAGGCGGGTAACCGCGACAGCCGGGCGGAGTTCCGGGGCCGAGGGGTGATCCGCGACGGCCAGGAGCATGCGATGTTCTTCATCGCTGATCTGCTGGAGGGCATGCTGGATGGCCCCCTCGGCGCGCAGGGCGGCGAGGCGTGCCTGATAGAGCGCGTCATAGTCCGGGTTGGGCTTTTGCCGCAGCTCAAGTTGATCGAAGGCGGCTTTTTTTGCCAGCAGGCCGCTGGCGGCATCATTGCCGGCCTGCTCTGCGTCTTTCAGGGCCTGCATCAATACCTTCAACTGCGCCAGCCGGGCTGTTTGCTCAGGGCCATCGCCCAGGAAGCGCTCCAGTGCGCTGCGTTGTTGCCTGATCGCGGCCCAGCGCTGGCCCAGGGCAATGTCGGCGCTGAGGTGGCCGAAGGGCAGGGCAGGAGGCAGGTCATCAGCGTCCGGGCCGGGCGCATCTGCCGGTTGATGCGGTGCAATAAGCATCGGGATTTCCCGGCGCTGGCTGTCCAGGCGGTCGGCATCATCCAGGGCGTGTCTGGCGTAACGGGCCAGGTCACTGCCATTGCGATGACGGTTGCGCAGGCTTTCCAACTGCGCCGCGTGCAGGTGCGACAACAGGTCTAGAATGCCGTGCTCCAGGGGCTCCGTGCGCGAGCTGTATTCGACGGTGACAGCGTCAGTCGCGACATCCGGCGGGATCAGTTGCTGATCCGCCGCGACCAGCCACCGCTCCATGTCGCTGCGTTGGCTGAACACCATCACGCCGGGTTGCCGGCAGGGCAGGTACAGGGTTTGAGTCATCAACGGCTCGTGGCCCACGGAGATAACCCAGGCGCCCGGCAATTTGACTTTGCTCTGGTCGGGCAGCAGCAACGCCAGCTGGCAGGTCTCGACGGGGCGCACGCCATTGGGAGTAGTGACCGGGTTGAGAACCGTCTGCAACGAGATCAGTTGCTGGGCACTCAGCCTTCCCTGGGCATAGGCCGATTGCCCGCAGGCTTCGAAATGCTGGCAGTACAGCTGTGCCGCCCGCTCGCGACGGGACAACGGCGTGCCTGGCGCCCGAGTATTCCAATAGTGCTCCCAGCGCGCACTGAGCAATTTCCCCAGGCCCATTGCCTGGAGCCGCTTGAGCAATTGCACCGGCGAGAGGGCTGACAGGCTGTGGGATGCCAGGCCGACCACGGTGCTGCGGGCATCCAGGGTGGGGGAGATGTCTGGAAACTGGCAGATAAATCCCCAGGCATCCACCAGGCTGACGAAGTGCTCGTCGTGATCTTCGGTCTTGAGAAAACCCAGGCCGACCGGTGCGGCGCCCAGTTGCCAATGCTCTGTGAGCAGTTGTTCGATGGAGTCGCGTACGCCGGGCGCCTGGGTGATCAGTTGATGCAGTTCCTGCTGGCTTTCGCGCCAGCGCGCGGAGGCATGCAGGGACAGGCTCAGGTCCTGGAGGCGGGACTGGCCTGGAAGCGACGGCGAGGCGAAGTCGCTCAGGGTGGCAGACGGGGGAAGTAGGGTCAGGTCACTCATGATGGTGTGTTCATGCTCTGGTAAGACCGGGCTTGCCGGTGAATGCGCCATTAAAGAGGCGGGGCCAGGGCTTGAGGTGATAGATAGATACGCGGATGACCGTTGGGCGCCCTTCATCAAACTGTCACTGAACTGTGGCAGCGCGCTTGTACAAACTTCATCAGACTCGCGCTCTACTGGGGTTCTGCGTTTCGGTGTTTTTCATGCGCGTGTTGTTTTTCATGGCCGCTCTGTTATTCGGCCTGCCGTCCTTTGCGGTTTCTCGATGTGATGTGAATGTGCCGACCCAACGGGTCGATCTGGAACAGGTGAGCCTGGCCTACCAGAGCATTGGTCGTGCCTCCGACCCGGCCTTGTTGCTGGTGATGGGCCTGGGCGGGCAGTTGATTCACTGGCCGGACGAAGTGGTGGTGGCCCTGTGTGAGCAGGGCTTTCGGGTGATTCGCTATGACAACCGTGATGTGGGCCTGTCGACCTGGCGCCAGGCACCGGCCAGCGCCAACCTGACGTTCGAGGTGCTGCGCTACAAACTCGGCCTGCCGGTGGCGGCGCCCTACACCCTGACCGACATGGCCGACGACGCACTGGGCTTGATGGACGGCTTGCACATCCAGCAATTCCATGTGCTGGGCGCGAGCATGGGCGGCATGATCGCCCAGCACCTGGCGGCCATGGCGCCGCAACGGGTGGAAAGCCTGACCCTGATCATGACCAGTTCCGGCGCCGAAGGCCTTCCTGCACCGAGTGCGGCGTTGGTGCAACTGTTGTCACGACGCAGCGCGCCCAATCGTGAGGTGGCCCTGGAACAACAGGCCGACCTGCTGGCGGCGCTGGGCAGTCCTTATGTGAAGGATGATCGCAAGGTGTTGCTGCAGCAGGCGGCGCAGTCTTACGACCGGGCGTTCAACCCTGACGGTGTGAAGCGCCAGATCATGGCGATCCTTGCCGAACCGAGCCGGGTGCCGTTGCTCAACCAGCTGCGGGTGCCGACCCTGGTGGTGCATGGCACTGCCGACCCGCTGCTGCCGGTGATGCATGGGGTGCACTTGGCGGCGCATATCCAGGGCAGCCAGTTGCGGCTGATTCCGGGGCTGGCCCATCGCTTTCAGGAGGCGTTCAAGGCGCCGTTGCTGGCGGCGGTCTTACCCTACTTGCAAGAGCATCGGCAGGACGCAGCGCATTGGGCGCAGATCGACCCGGTGGTGCCTGCGAAGGTTTTGTAAGGGCTTGACGGGGTGTATCGTGGGACCTTTCCGGCGTTTAATGCCAGCGAGGTTGCCTAGTCATGAGTACTCCCCTGAAGATCGATTTCGTCAGCGACGTGTCCTGCCCCTGGTGCATTATCGGCCTGCGCGGCTTGACCGAGGCCCTGGACCAACTGGGCCCGGAGGTGCAGGCCGAGATTCATTTCCAGCCGTTTGAGCTGAACCCGAACATGGCTGCTGAAGGGCAGAACATTACCGAGCACATCACTGAAAAGTACGGCTCCACGGCTGAGCAGTCCCAGGCTAACCGGGCGCGGATTCGTGATATGGGCGCGGAGTTGGGGTTTGCGTTTCGTACCGATGGGCAGAGTCGTATCTACAACACGTTTGATGCGCATCGTCTGTTGCATTGGGCGGGGCTTGAGGGGTTGCAGTACAACCTCAAGGAGGCGCTGTTCAAGGCGTACTTTACGGATCAGCAGGACCCGTCGGATCACGAGACGTTGGTGGGGATTGCCGAGGGGGTTGGGTTGGATCGCGTACGGGCTGAAGCGATTCTGGCTTCGGATGAATATGCCGCCGAGGTGCGGGAGCAGGAGCAGTTGTGGGTGTCTCGTGGGGTGACTTCTGTGCCTACGATCGTGTTTAACGACCAGTATGCGGTGAGTGGTGGGCAGCCGGCTGAGGCGTTTGTCGGGGCGATTCGGCAGATTATCAGTGAGGCTGGCAGGGGGTGATGGGGGCATATCCGTTTCTTCGGTAACGGCTACTTATGGTTCCGCTCTTACAGCGGCTCACTTTGGAAAAGCCCCAAAGTAAGCAAAGGGCTCTGCCCCGCCTGTCGGCGCCTCGCTTAGGCTCGGCGTTCCCTCACTCCGGCATTGCTCCGCGGGCCGCCGCGACGGGCCATCCATGGCCCGGCGCGGCTAAACCGGCGTCCTGCCGGTTTACCCGCTCCGCAATACCTGCGTTCGGCCTCGGGCTTATTGGGGCAGTCAGATCAAAATCAAAAGCAAAAGCACAGCGGCCTCCCGGCCGGCTTGAGTGTTAAAAGCAAAGGCAAGATCCAGAGCGAAAACAGATCTGCTTTTCTGTGGGAGCGGGCTTGCTCGCGAAAAACCTGAGAGCGCCGCGTTCATTCAGGATGCCCGCGTCATCGTTAACGACCTTCGCGAGCAAGCCCGCTCCCACATTTGGACCGTGCCCGCTTTAGATTTTGATTTGGCTTTTGCTCTTCAACACTCAAGCCGGCCGGGAGGCCGCTGTGCTCTTGCTTTTGATCTTGATCTTAGGCGCCCCGTTAAACCACGCTGGCCGAACGCAGGCTTTGGAGCGTGGGTAACCTGGCAGGACGCCAGGTTAGCCGTCCTGGGCCAGGGATGGCCCATGACGGCGGCCCACGGTCCAAAGCCGGAGTGAGGGCACTCCGAGCCTAGGCGAGGAGCCGAGTGGTGGGGCAAGAGCGTTTTGCTTACTTTTGCGCTTTTCAAAAGTGAGCCGCTGTAAGAGCGGAACCAATAGCGGCCCTGACCGCAGCAACGGATATGCCCCCCCAACTCAATCAAACTTATAGCTGATCGCAGTCTGCACCTGCCCCTGATTCACATCCCCGGTTTCCTTGACGATACTGCTGTTGGCCGCCGACCCCACCAAGTGAACCCAACTGGCACTGGTCAACAACGACCACTTCGCATCCAGGGGAATCTCAAAACTCTGCGTCAACGTCAGGTTCTGAAACCCCGCACTGGCGTTATACGGCCGAAACCCCGAAGCCGCAGCCTCGTTGGCATCCACCCCGAAAAACGTCTGCGCCTGCCGAGCATCGGCAAAATGCGCCATCAAACCAGTGCTGCCAATAATCCCGCCACCCAACGGATACCCCAACTCCCCGCCAAGCTTCCCCACAACCCCGCTTTGATCACGCGCCCCGCCCACGGCCTGACCCACCTGTGCATACACCCGCCAGAAATCAGCTGGAGCGTACTGAATAAACCCCCCAACCTCGGCCATATCCGAAACATCCCGCAAGCCCCGCAGCGACCCATTGGCCGTCCGCCCCGGCAAGTAGTTGAGGTAAGGTCCGGCAGTAAAGCCATGGGTATTCAGGGCACTCCAGGTCAGCCCATCGTCGGTACCCAGACTGACGCTCCCCCAATCCAGATCGAAATAAGGAATCGGCCGCGTTTCGTAGCGGCTGCCCGTCGGATCATGAGGCTGGTAACTGACACCCGCGCCGGCCTCACCGGTAATCCCGCCTGCCAGCGCCGCGCCTGAAACGCCCCACAGCCCCAGCAAACCGGCGAATACAGCAAAAGTAACCCTGAACATGGAGCCATTTCCTTTTGTGAACATGCGCGCATGAACGCGCAAACACCCGGCCTCAGGCAAGCACTCATCTAGGTTGTAGCAAGCTACAAAAATTGTAGCCAGTTCCGACACAACCAAACGCCAATACCCGCCAAACCCTTTGAAAACAGGGGCTGCGAGCACTTGGCACAGTCCATGCTCTAGCACTCTGCAAGCGCAACAGCGCGTTCCTACTTCATAGGTAAATGCAGATGATCCAATGGCATATCGTGTGTGACTTCGACGGGACCATCACCCCCACCGACGTCATCGACAACGTCCTCCAACGCTTCGCCGGCCCCGAGTGGGAAACCATCGAACAGGAATGGCTGGACGGGCACATCGGTTCGCGCGAATGCCTGAGCCGTCAACTGGCGCTGATCAAGGCGACCCCGGCCGAGTTGCTGGCGTACTTCGACAGCGTCGAGATCGACCCGGACTTCCCGGACTTCGTCGATCACGTCATGGGCCTGGGCGCTTCCATTGAAGTGGTCAGCGATGGCATCGAACAAGGCATCGCGCGGATTCTGTCGCGCAACTACGTGACCTTGCTGCCGATCCTCGCCAACCGCTTGCGCCAGGTCGACCAGAACAGCTGGCGCATCGATTTCCCGTATGCCAGCGACGCTTGCCGTGCGGCTTCCGGCAACTGCAAGTGCAAGTCCACGCCGCGCAACAAGCGCGTGCTGGTGATCGGTGACGGCAAGTCCGACATGTGCGTGGCCTCCACCGCCGACTTCGTCTTCGCCAAGGCCAGCCTGGCTGACTACTGTGAAACCAACAACATTCCTTACGCGCGGTTCGACACCTTCGCCGAACTGCCGGCCTTGCTGGCCAAGCTGCCTCAGGGCATCGCCGCCAACGCCACCTCCTTCAGCACCTCTTCCGACAATCAGGAACTCTTCCACCATGTCTGATATCCGCATCGCTACCGCAGAAGACCAGGTTCTTCTGGATAAAGAAGCCAAGTACTGCTCCTACGGCGACACCGTTCACTACATCGACCCGCCACGTATTTTCAGCCGTTGCGAAGGCTCCTATGTGTGGGACACCGAAGACCAGGCTTACCTCGACCTGCAAATGTGGTACTCGGCCGTTAACTTCGGTTACGCCAACCCGCGCCTGAACAACGCGCTGAAACAGCAGATCGACACCCTGCCGCAAATCGCCAGCCAGTACCTGCATAAAGGCAAGATCGAGCTGTCGGAAATGATCGCAGTCGACGCCAAGAGAAAATTCGGCCTCGACGGTCGCGTGCACTTCAACGTGGGCGGTTCGCAGTCCATCGAGGACTCCCTGAAGGTTGTGCGTAACGCCACCAACGGCAAGAGCCTGATGTTTGCCTTCGAAGGCGGCTACCACGGCCGTACCCTCGGCGCTTCGTCGATCACCTCGAGCTACCGCTACCGTCGTCGCTACGGTCACTTTGGCGAGCGCGCCAACTTCATCCCGTTCCCGTACCACTTCCGTGGCCCGAAAGGCATGACCAAGGAAGAATACGGCAGCCACTGCGTGCAGCAGTTCGCCCGCCTGTTCGAAACTGAATACAACGGCGTGTGGGACCCGAAAGTCGGCCAGAGCGAATACGCAGCCTTCTATGTCGAGCCGATCCAGGGCACCGGCGGCTACGTGATCCCGCCGATGAACTTCTACAGCGAACTCAAGCACGTCCTCGACCAGCACGGCATCCTGATGGTCGTCGACGAAATCCAGATGGGTTTCTGGCGCACCGGCAAGCTGTGGTCGATCGAACACTTCGACGTCAAACCGGACGTGATCGTCTTCGGCAAAGCGCTGACCAACGGCCTGAACCCGCTGGGCGGCATCTGGGCCAAGGAAGAGTTGATCAACCCTAAGATCTTCCCGCCAGGCTCCACCCACTCCACCTTCGCGTCCAACCCGTTGGGCACTGCGGTAGGCCTGGAAATGTTCAAGATGACCAGCGAAGTCGACTACGGCGCGATGGTCATGGCCAAGGGCA
This sequence comes from Pseudomonas sp. 32A, assembly GCF_052682255.1. Taxonomy (NCBI): domain Bacteria; kingdom Pseudomonadati; phylum Pseudomonadota; class Gammaproteobacteria; order Pseudomonadales; family Pseudomonadaceae; genus Pseudomonas; species Pseudomonas sp. 32A. The sequence continues at coordinate 4,184,196 of NZ_JBQYLY010000001.1, forward strand.
AATACTTCCTGGCCGGCCTGCAAGAGCTGCAAAAGCGCTTCCCGATCATCGGCGACGTCGACGGCCTGGGCCTGGCCCTGCGCTGCGAAATCTGCGGCCCGGACGGCTTCACTCCAGACAAGGCGACCCTGGACTACATGGTCGAGGAAGGCATGAAGGGCGACATGGTGGTTGACGGTCAGAAACTCGGCCTGATCCTCGACGTGGGCGGCTACTACAAAAACGTAATCACCCTGGCTCCATCGCTGGAAATCAGCTACCCGGAAATCGACCTGGGCCTGAAGCTGCTCGAGCAACTGCTTGTGCGAGCGACCAAACGGTGAGCAGCCACGAGATCGACCTCGGTGAAGGTGATGCCGGCTTCGTTCTCGGTAGCGGTCCGGTCGGGATCCTGTTGATCCACGGCTTGACGGGCACCCCGACGGAACTCCGTCGGGTGGCTCAGGGTTTGGCCAAGGCCGGGAACTGCACGGTGTACGTGCCGACCCTGGCCGGGCATTGCGGGGACAACAGCGACCTGCAAGCCACCGGCTGGCAGGACTGGTACGAGGGCGTACGCAAGACGTTCGTTGGCGTGAAACAGCGCCACGAGCAGGTGTTTGTCGGCGGGCTGTCGATGGGCGCGGTGATGTCGATGTACGTGGCGTCGCAGTTCCCGGGCCAGGTTGCGGGCTTGTTGATGTACTCCACCACGTTGAAGTACGACGGCTGGAGCATCAGCAAGATGGCATTCATTACGCCCTTGCTGATCCGCATTCCCTTCGGTGTGCGCCTGTTCCGCTTCACTGAGAAGCCGCCCTATGGCATCAAGAACGAGCGCCTTCGGGCTATCGTCGAGCGGCAGATGAAGGAAGGGGAGAGCAGCGAGGCGGGGCTGTTGACCATGGAGGGTGTCACGGTGCGCGAGTTGCACTGGATGAACGCCGTGGTGAAGAAACTCATGCCGTCGATCAAGACCCCGGCCCTGGTGCTGCATTCCATCGAGGATGACATCACCAGCCGCTGGAACGCCGATTACGTGGAACGCCGCCTCGGCGGCCCCGTGACCAAGATCCTGCTGGACAACTGCTACCACATGATCACCGTCGACCTGCAATACCGCCGAGTGATCGAGTTGAGTGCCGAGTTTGTCGAGCAACACGCTGCCCCTGTAGGAGCGAGCTTGCTCGCGAAGGACGTGAACGAAAACGCGTTCTGTCTGGTTTAACGCGGTGCGCTTGAGTTTTTCGCGAGCACGCTCGCTCCTACAAGGAAACGTTGTGATTACCGCCCAAGCCTTTTCGACTATTCGGGCCATCGAGCGCAGTGCCTGGAACGACTGTTTTCCCGATGCCCTGGAGGATTGGGACTATTACGTGGCCGTGGAAAATGCCGCTATCGATGATTTTCAGTGGCGCTATCTGGCGGTGTTTGACGATGCAACGCTGGTAGCGGTCGCGCCGGCGTTCATCACGCGTTATCGCCTCGACACCACGGTGTCGGGCGTAGGCAAGCGCTTTACCGAGCGCCTGGAGCGACTGTGGCCGGGTGTTTTGAAGTTGGGCCTGTATGCCATCGGTTCGCCGGTGGCGGAACAGTGCAATGCAGGCATCGCCAGCCACGTTCCCGAATCAGGGCGCCAGGCGCTGCTTGCGCAATTGCTCGCCGCCGCGCGCCAGGATGCCGATACGTTTGGTGTTGGGCTGGTGGCGGTCAAGGACGCACCGACCAAGGATGAAGCCTGGTCAAACAGCTGCCTTGACGCAGGTTTCCAGAGCATGCCCAGCCTGCCAACGGCCTTATTGCCGATCCCTTTTGGTTCAGTGGACGCCTACCTGGGTTCCCTGGACAAAGCCACCCGCAAAGACTTACGCCGCAAACTGCGCGCGCCTGGCCCGCGCGTTGAGTGGCGTCGCAACATCGATGACGTCCTGCCGCGCATCATGGCGCTGTATGAGGCCACCCTGGAACGTTCCGATCTGCAGTTCGAGCGGCTGCCGGCGGGCTATTTCACCGGTATCCTTGAACAGCTGCAAGAGCGTGCGGTCTGTGTGCTGTATTGGGTGGACGCGCAATTGGTGGCGTTCAACCTGATCCTGTTGAACCAGGACCGGTTGATTGACAAATTTTTCGGCGAAGACAGTGATTACAGCCATGAATACAGCCTGGCTGTGCGCGGTTGGTTAACCAATATCGACTACTGTATTCGCAATGAGATTGCGTTATATGAATGCGGTCAGGCCGGCTATGCCAGCAAGCTGCTGCTGGGCTGCGAGTTTCAGGGCAACAGCATGTTTTTTCGCCACCGTAACTGGCTGGTCAACCGTGCGCTGTTCGTTGCAAAAGTGTTTCTCCGACCGGATCGATCCGACCCTGCCATGGCTGCTGCGATAAGCGAAACCTGATGATCAACAAGACCCGCCAAAAAGCTCGCCCCTTTGCCATTTCGCGTTGGAGCGTCCAGCGCAAGCTGGTGTTGGCGTTCTGGCTGGTCACGGTGATTCCGACGATGATTGCGGCGGAGCTGGCCGCTACGACGCTGTCGCAGATCTTCGACAGCAACGTGCGGATCTGGCTGCAGGAGTCGACCAAGATCGTCAAGGATGAGATTGGCGACATCCTCCACGACAACGCCCGGGTCGCTCAACTGTTCCTGCGCTACACCAAGCCGCCGTCGTCGCGCCAGGCCGAGAAGCACGACAAGCTGACCGCCGACATTGCCGCCGCCACCGACATCGATGTGGTCGCGCTGATCCGCAGCAGTGACCACAAGATTGTCTTCAGCACTGCCGCCGATGACATCGTCAAGCAAATCAACCTGGCCAGTAATGCGGTGTTGCAGACCGTCCAGGTGGCGGGCGTGACCACCGGCGTGGTGGTGTCGACCTTCGAGACCAGTGAGGACGGGGTTGACTATCAACTGCTGGTGGCCACCTACCTGGACAGCAGTTTCCTGACCAGCGTGGCCGATGTGCATTCCCTCGACTTGCGCCTGTACCTGGCCAATCCCAACGGCTTCTCGGAGATTTTCTCTACCCAGCGTTTCGTCGATCACCCCACCCGGATTCCTTCGAACATCGAAGCCGCGCTGCGCAGCACCAAGCAGCCCAGCGAACAGTTCACCAACAACTACAGCGGTTTGTACTGGCCGATCTTCAATGATGCCGGCGAGCTGCAAGGGGTGATCTTCAGCGGCTTGCTGCGGCACACCAGCCTGGTGGGCCTGGTGAACCAGAGCAATCTGTTCGTGTTGATCTTCCTGCTCAGCTCGGCGCTGTCCCTCGGTGCCGGCATGCTGGTGTCCCAGCGTCTCACGCGCCCGTTGCGGGACTTGTCCGAAGGTGTCAGCGCGGTGATCTCGGGTAACTATCAGCATCGTGTGGCGGTCAGTGGCGGTGACGAACTGGCGCAACTGAGCAGCACCTTCAACCACATGACGGAGCGCCTCGGTGAGTTGCATCACCTGGAAGCGCAACTGCGCCGCCGCGACCGCCTGCATGCATTGGGCGAAGTCGCGATGGGCCTGGCCCACGAAATCCGCAACCCGCTGGGCATTATCAAGACCGCCACCCAGTTGCTGCACCGCCGCGCCGATTTGCCGGAAACCGACAAACGCCACCTCGAATACGTGATCAGCGAAGTCAGCCGGATCAACGACCTGATCACCGAATTCCTCGACTTCGCCAAACCGAGCGCGCCGTTGCGCACGGTGCAAGCGGCACGGCCGGTGGTGGAGGAAATCCTCGGCTTCTGCGGACCTGAGCTGTCGACCCATAACATCGACGCGCATATCGATGACCAAGCCCCCGGTGCGACGATTTACGCCGATGCCAAGCAGCTCAAGCAGGCGTGCCTAAACCTGATTCTCAACGCCATCGATGCCATGCCCGGAGGCGGTCGCCTGACCCTGGGCATCCGCAGCGTGGGCGGCAACACAGTGATCAGCATCGGCGATACCGGCGAAGGCATTCCGTCGGACATGATTGAGCGGATCTTCACACCATTCGTCACCACCAAGGCCTCGGGCACGGGCTTGGGTCTGGCCAAAGTCTTCTCGATCATGGAAAGTCATGACGGCAGCATCGAATGTGTCAGCGAGAAAGATGCCGGCGCCACCTTCAGCCTGTACATTCCGGCCCAGGGTGACGATGACGGCGATGATGAGGATGGTGATGACGCATAACGTATTGGTAGTCGACGATGAACCCAAGCTCTGTGACTTGCTCTCGTCGGCCTTGAGCCAGAGCGGGATCCAGGTGTTTACCGCCGGCAACGGCCTGCACGCGCTCAAGGTGCTGGAGCAGGAAGACATCGACCTGGTGATCAGCGACTGGCGCATGTCCGGCATGGACGGGCCGGCGCTGCTGGCGGAAATCAAGGTGCGTTACCCCCACCTGCCGGTGATCGTGATGACCGCCTACAGCACCGTGAAAAACGCGGTGCAGTCGATGCGCAACGGTGCCTACGACTACATCGCCAAGCCCTTCGACATCGATGAGCTGGACATCACCGTGGCCAAGGCCCTGCAGTTTCGCGACATCATGCGCGACAACGCGCGCATGCGTGCGGAGCTGGATGAACACTCGCAGTTCGACAGCCTGGTGGGCGACAGCCCGGCGTTTCGCCGCGTGCTGCACGCCGTGGACTCGGTGCGCGACAGCAACGCTACAGTGCTGCTGACGGGCGAAAGCGGCACCGGCAAAGAGATGGTCGCCCGCGCCATCCACAAACACGGCAATCGCGCCGACAAGCCATTTGTAGCCGTCAACTGTGCGGCGATTCCCGAAGGCTTGCTGGAAAGCGAGATGTTCGGCCATCGCAAGGGCGCCTTTACCGGCGCGGTGGCGGACCGGGTCGGGCGCTTCATGCAGGCGGACAAGGGCACGTTGTTTCTCGATGAAGTGGGCGACATGCCGTTGGCGTTGCAGGCGAAAATCCTGCGGGCCTTGCAGGAGCGGGTGATCGAGCCGGTGGGCGATCCGCGCGAGCGCAAAGTGGATGTGCGGGTGATCGCCGCCACCAACAAGAATTTGCTGGATGCGGTGGCGAACAAAGAGTTTCGTGAAGACCTTTACTACCGCCTCAATGTGTTCCCGATTCCGCTGCCGGCCTTGCGCGAACGGGTGGAAGACATCGCGCCGCTGGCTCGGCATTTTGCCCAGACCTTGAGTGCTACGGCGGGTAAACGCATCACCGGTTTCAGCCCTGAGGCATTGCAGGCCATGGGGGCGTATTCCTGGCCGGGCAATATTCGTGAGCTGCAAAACTGTGTGGAGCGGGCGACCATCGTCGCGGCGACGCCGGTGATCGAGGACATTGATCTGCCGGCGTATCTGTTTGCTTCGAAGCCGGCTGAGGAGGGGGTGGGCGCGATACTCAGCAACGGACCGGGGGTGCCGCAGGATCTGGATGCGGCGCTGGCTGAGGTGGAGAAGGCTTACATCATGGCTGCGTTGCAGGAGAGCAACGGGGTGCAGGCTGCGGCGGCGCAGAAGATCGGGATTTCTGAGCGTAGCTTTTGGTATCGGTTGAAGAAGCTGGGGATTCAGGTGGACAAGATTGTTCGCTAGGGGGCGCTGAGCGTTTTTTGGGGGGGAGTACATATCCGTTATTTAGGTAACGGCGACTTATGGTTCCGCTCTTACAGCGGCTCACTTTGGAAAAGCCCCAAAGTAAGCAAAGGGCTCTGCCCCGCCTGTCGGCACCTCGCTTAGGCTCGGTGTTCCCTCACTCCGGCATTGCTCCGCGGGCCGCCGCGACGGGCCATCCATGGCCCGGCGCGGCTAAACCGGCGTCCTGCCGGTTTACCCGCTCCGCAATACCTGCGTTCGGCCTCGGGCTTATTGGGGCAGTCAGATCAAAATCAAAAGCAAGAGCACAGCGGCCTCCCGGCCGGCTTGAGTGTTAAAGAGCAAAAGCAAAAACCAGAGCGAAAACAAATCTGCTTTTCTGTGGGAGCGGGCTTGCTCGCGAAAAACCTGAGAGCGCCGCGTTCATTCAGGATGCCCGCGTCATCGTTAACGACCTTCGCGAGCAAGCCCGCTCCCACATTTGGACCGTGCCCGCTTTAGATTTTGCTTTTAACACTCAAGCCGGCCGGGAGGCCGCTGTGCTTTTGATCTGCTTTTGATCTTGATCTTAGGCGCCCCGTTAAACCACGCTGGCCGAACGCAGGCTTTGGAGCGTGGGTAACCTGGCAGGACGCCAGGTTAGCCGTCCTGGGCCAAGGATGGCCCATGACGGCGGCCCACGGTCCAAAGCCGGAGTGAGGGCACACCGAGCCTAGGCGAGGTGCCGAGTGGTGGGGCAAGAGCGTTTTGCTTACTTTTGCGCTCTTCAAAAGTGAGCCGCTGTAAGAGCGGAACCAATAGCGGCCGTTACCCAAATAACGGATATACACACCCACCCAGCCCCACATTTTTGACAGGCGTATGTCAGGCGTGTACCCGGACCCACACGCTGACCAACACCGTAGCCGCCATCAACCACGCCACCGCCGCCACCGCCAGCGAAGCCTCCAGACGCATCCGGTCAACCATCACATACAACGTCGCCAGGTACACAAAGTACGGAATAATCGACCACATCCCGAACACGATGGTGGTCTTCAAATCCTCCACCGACCGACCCCTGCCAACAATGTAATGCGCAATCAACGCAAACGTCGGAAACAGCGGCACCAACCCGGCGATGTAGTAGTTCTTGGTCTTGGCCAACGCCGCCAGAATCAACACCACCCCCGCGCCCAACGCCGCCTTCAGCAATAAATCCACAATGCGCTCCTAGTGGCTCAGCCCGTATTTCTTGACCTTGTCGAACAACGTGGTCTTGGCCATCCCCAGTTCCTGGCTGGCCTGGGTCAGGTTGCCACCGCTGCGCTGCAACGCATCATTAAGCAGGTTGCGCTCAAACGCCTCCACCGCTTCGGTAAAGGCCAACCCGTGGTTGCCGCTGCTGGCGCCGCTTTTTTTAAACGCCGGCAAACCCAGGGCAAACCGCTCGGCCACGTTGCGCAATTCCCGCACGTTGCCCGGCCAGTCGTGGCTCATCAGGTTGGACAGGGTCTGGTTGTCGAGGTCCGGCGCGGTGCGGTCGAAACGCAACGACGACTGCTGCAGGAAGTGTTCGAACAATTGCAGGATGTCTTCCCGGCGTTCCCGCAGCGGCGGCAGTTCCAGGGTTACCACGTTGAGGCGGTAGTACAGGTCGCTGCGAAACTGGTTGGCGCGGCTCAGGTCGTCGAGGTCGGACTTGGTGGCGGCGATCACCCGGCAATCCACGGCCACGCTCTGGTTCGAACCCAGGCGTTCCAGGGTGCGCTCCTGCAACACCCGCAGCAGTTTGATCTGCAGGTTCATCGGCATGCTTTCCACTTCGTCGAGGAACAGCGTGCCTTCGTGGGCATGTTCGATCTTGCCGATGCGGCGCTTGCCGGCGCCGGTAAATGCGTTGGCTTCATGGCCGAAGATTTCGCTTTCGAACAGGTTCTCCGGCAGGCCACCGCAGTTCAAGGCAACGAACTGATGGGAATGACGTCGGCTGAAATCATGCAGGCAACGGGCGACCAGTTCCTTGCCGGTGCCGGTCTCGCCTTCGATCAGCACGTTGGCCGAGGTGTCGGCGACGTTGGCGATCAACTCCCGCAAGTTTTGCATGGCCGGGGAGCGGCCGATGATTCGGCCTTCCAGGGAGTCGCGCTCGGCCAGTTGCCGGCGTAGCGACCAGACTTCCCGGGCCAAACCGCGTTGCTCCAGGGCGCGACGGGCAACGTCCACCAGGCGCTCGGGGGAGAAGGGTTTTTCCATGAAGTCATAGGCGCCGTTGCGCATCGCGCCCACGGCCATGGAGATATCGCCGTGGCCGGTGATCAGCACCACCGGCAGGCTTTTATCCAGGGCCTTGAGGCGGGTCAGCAACTCCAGGCCGTCGATGCCCGGCAGGCGAATATCGCTGATGACGATGCCGGCGAAGTTTTCGCCAACCCGGGTCAGTGCCTCTTCGGCGCTGGCCACGCCCACGCTGGGGATGTCTTCCAGGGCCAGGGCTTGCTGGCAGCCGAGCAATACATGGGGGTCGTCTTCGACGATCAGGACGGTCAGGTCGGTGTTTTTTTCTGCGTTCATTTCGACTCGACTTGTTGAGGGCTCGCCAGCGGCAAACTCAGGACAAAGGCAGTACCACCGCTGGCCGGGTGCTCGACGGCGAGGTTGCCGCCGGTGGCGGCCGCGAGGCTGGCTGACAGCGTCAGGCCGAGGCCCAGGCCTTGTTCGCCGGGTTTGGTGGTAAAGAACGGTTCGAACAAATGCTTGCGGGTCTCGGGATCAATCCCGTGGCCATTGTCGCGCACCCGCAGGCGATATTTGCCGTCGACGATGTCGCCTTCCAGCCACAACTCGGGGGCCGGTTGCGCCTGCATCGCGTCCAGGGCGTTGCCGATCAGGTTGACCAGGATCTGCTCCAGGCGCGTCTGGTCGATCTGCAATTGCGCGCTGGCGAAGTGGCGGTGAACCGTCAGCGGCGAGGTTTCCAGGCGACTGCCGAGGATCTGGAACGTGGCGTCCACCGCCTTGCCCAGATTGGCCTCGCCCTGGTCATCACCGCGCCGGGCAAAGGAGCGCAGGCTGGCGGTGATGCGGCCCATGCGGTCGATCAGTTCGTTGATGGTCTTGAGGTTGGCACTGGCGGTGTCCAGCGCCCCACGCTCCAGGAAGCGTACGGTGTTGCCCGACAGCGTGCGCAAGGCGGCCAGTGGTTGATTCAATTCGTGGGCGATGCTGGTGGACATCTGGCCGATGGCGGCAAGTTTGCCGGCCTGCACCAGTTCGTCCTGGGCGCGGCGCAAGGTTTCCTCGGCCTGGCGCCGCTCGCGAATCTGGCTCTTGAGCCGTTCGTTGCTGGCCCGCAGGTCGGTGGTGCGTTCGGCAATCCGTCGCTCCAGCTGATTGTTGGCTTCCTGCAGCGCTTCCCGGGCGGCGAGGCGGGTGGCGATCACCTTGCGGCGCTCGTTCCAGGCGATCAACAGGAACGCCACCAACGCGAACGCCACGGCCACCAGGATGCCCTGGTTGATGGCGGCCTGGCGCAGGTCGTTCAGCGGGGTGAGCAGGGTGAAGTTCCATGGGGTGTCGTTCAACGGGCGGGTCTGGGCCAGGTAGCTGACCTCATGCTCGTCGGCCACCACTTCGCTGTTGGCCGGGAAGGTTAATTTCTCGGTGCCTTCATTGAGCCGCTCGCGGGCCAGTGGTTCCAGCTCGTTGAGCGTCGCCCAGTAATATTGCAGGCTGTGGGCGAGGCGGTCCTTGGTGTCATCGCTCAGTGGTCGCACGGACTTGAGGCGACGGGCCGGGTCGCTGGAGAGAATGATGATGCCATTCTCGTCACTGACAAAGGCCTCCAGGCGCGCCCGCTGCCAGCGCTCTTCCAGCGCTTCCAGGCGGACCTTGACCACGGCGACGCCGATGATCTTGCCGTGTTCTTCCAGGCCATGGGCCAGGTAATAGCCAGGTTCGCCGTTGGTGCTGCCGATGCCGTAGAACCGGCCGGGCTGGCCGCGCACGGCATTCTGGAAATAGGCACGGAAGGACAGGTCTTCACCCTGGTAACTGTCGGCGTCGCGCCAGTTACTGGTCGCCAGCACGCGGCCGGTGGTATCCATCACGTAAATCGCCCGGCTGCGACTGCGCCGGTTCAGGCCTTCGAGGTAGTCGTTGACGGTTTTTCGGGTTTCCTGATTCGGGTCGGCCAACAGCTTGGAGACGCTGGATTCCAGCTCCAGGAGACTGGGCAGGTAAGTGTATTTGCTGAGTTCGCTCTCGACGGTGCGGGCGTGCAATTCCAGCTGGCGTTCGCCGGTATCGCTGAGGGTGCGGATTCCATAGAACTCACTGATCCAGAAGCCGACGTAACCCAGTCCGATCATCAGGGCGATGATCAGCGGCGGCAGGAACAATTGGCGAATCAGACGAGGCTTCACGGCAAGTGATGGCGGCGCGGCGCGAAAGAGGTTGGGGTCGCATTTCATCACAGATGCCTTGGGTCAGCTATCGCTCACTTGCCAACTGCAGGAGCGAGCTTGCTCGCGAAAAACTCAAGGGCACCGCGCTCATCCAGGATGATCGCGTTATCGTTGACCTCTTTCGCGAGCAAGCACGCTCCTACAGAAAAGCAGTGAGCTGCGGCTTTTTAGTGCTGCAGGATTTTCTCAAGGAAGTGCTGCGCGCGCTCGGAGCGGGCGCTGATGTCGCCGAAGAATTCCTCTTTCGGGCAGTCTTCGATGATCTTGCCGGCGTCCATGAAGATCACCCGGTCGGCGACCTTGCGGGCGAAACCCATTTCGTGGGTCACGCACATCATGGTCATGCCTTCCTGGGCCAGCTGCACCATCACGTCGAGTACTTCGTTGACCATTTCCGGGTCGAGGGCGGAGGTCGGTTCGTCGAACAGCATGACGATCGGGTCCATCGCCAGCGCACGGGCAATCGCCACACGCTGTTGCTGGCCGCCGGAAAGCTGGCCCGGGTGCTTGTGGGCGTGAGCCGAAAGGCCGACGCGCTCCAGCAGTTGCAGGCCCTTCTTGGTGGCTTCTTCCTTGCTGCGGCCCAATACCTTGATCTGCGCGATGGTCAGGTTTTCGGTGATGGTCAGGTGCGGAAACAGCTCGAAGTGCTGGAACACCATGCCGACGCGCGAGCGCAGTTTCGGCAGGTTGGTCTTCGGGTCGGCGATGGAGGTGCCGTCCACAACCACGTCGCCTTTCTGGAACGGCTCCAGAGCGTTGACGCACTTGATCAGGGTGGATTTGCCGGAGCCGGACGGTCCACACACCACGATCACTTCGCCTTTTTTAACCTCGGTGCTGCAATCGGTCAGCACCTGGAAGTCGCCATACCACTTGTTGATATTCTTGATAGAGATCATACGGCAAACCTTTTTTGCAGACGCTTGACCAGCAGCGAGGCGGAAAAGCTGATGATGAAGTAGACGACACCGGCGAAGACCAGGAACTCATTGGAGCGGCCGATGATGTCGCCGTTGGAGCGGGCGGAGTTGAGGAAATCCACCAGGCCCACGGTGTAGACCAGCGAGGTGTCCTGGAACAGGATGATCGACTGTTGCAGCAGCAACGGGGTCATCTTGCGGAACGCCTGGGGCAGGATGATCAGGCGCATGGTCTGGCCGTAGGTCATGCCCATGGCTTGCGCGGCGGCCATCTGGCCCTTGGGGATCGACTGCACGCCGGCCCGCACGATTTCGCAGAAGTACGCCGCCTCGAACATCATGAACGCCACGACGCAGGAGGTGAACGCACCGATCGGGGTGTCTTCGCCGGTGATCCAGCGCAGCACGAACGGCACCGCCAGGTAGAACCAGGTGATCACCAACAGCAGCGGGATCGAGCGGAAGTAGTTCACGTAGGCGCCGGCCAGGCGCGACAGCAGTTTGCTGGACGACAGGCGCATCAGCGCGAGGATCGTACCCAGCACGATACCGCCGACCACGCCCATGACCATCAACTGCAAGGTCATGACCATGCCGTTCCACAGGCCCGGGATGGCGGGGATGATGCCACTGAAATCGAATTCCATTATTTACCCCCCACGGAGATCAGGCCGGGCACGGCAACTTTCTTCTCGACCACGCGCATCAGCAGCATCAGGCTCATGTTCAGGGTGAAGTAGATCAGCGTGGCCAGGGTGAAGGCTTCAAACAGGTTGGCCGAGAACTCGGCGGTCTGTTTGGTTTGCGCCAGCAGTTCCATCAAGCCGATCAGGGACGCCACGGAGGAGTTCTTGAAGACGTTGAGGAATTCCGAGGTAAGCGGCGGAATGATGATCCGGTAGGCCTGGGGCAGCAGCACGTTCCAGTAGATCTGTGGCAGCTTGAAGCCCATGGCGCGTGCGGCGGATTCCTGGCCCCGTGGCAACGCCTGGATGCCGGTGCGCACTTGTTCGCACACCCGTGCGGCGGTGAACAGGCCCAGGCACACGACGACGCTCAGGTAGGCCGAGGTGGTCGGGTTGAGGTCTTGTTTGTACCAGTCCTGCAGGTTCTGCGGCAGCATGTCGGGTACGAGGAAGTACCAGATAAACAGCTGAACCAGCAGCGGCACGTTACGAAACAGTTCCACGTAGCAGGTCGCGATGCCCGATACGATGCGGTTTGGCACGGTGCGCATGACGCCGAGTACGGAGCCCAGCAGCAAGGCGATAATCCAGGCCACGATGGCGATGGCGATGGTCCAGCCCAGTCCGGAGATGTACCAGTCGAGATAAGTCTCGCTGCCAACGCCGGTGGACTTGAAGAATACGCCCCAGTCCCAGTTGTAGTTCATTAGGGTCTCCCCTCGAGATCGATCGATGTACAAGCACCCGCTTGGGGAAGATCCTTTCCCGCCCGACGGTGAACGTCAGGCACACGCGATCGGCTCGAAAACCGCCAGGTCGAGTGTTCCAAAATTAAAGCCAGCAGGTAGTAACAGACGCCTGAGGGAGGGTTGGCTCCCTCAGGAGATAAGCTTAGTCAGGTATCAGATTTTTACGTCAGGCGCTGGTTTGTCGCTTGGGTTGGCGATCAGCTCCTTCACCTTGTCGCTCATCGGGAAGTTCAGGTTCAGGCCTTTTGGTGGGATCGGGCTTTCGAACCACTTGCTGTAGATCTTGTTGATTTCGCCGGATTTGTACAGGGCAACGATGGCGTCATCCACAGCCTTCTTGAAGGCCGGGTCGTCTTTACGAACCATGCAGGCGTAGGCTTCGAAGGACTGCGGAGTACCGGTGATGACCCAGTCATCCGGCTTCTTGGCCTTGGCTTCTTCACCGGCCAGCAGGGCGTCGTCCATCATGAAGGCTACGGCGCGGCCGCTTTCCAGCATCTGGAAGGATTCGCCGTGGTCTTTGGCGGAGATGACGTTCATGCCCATCTGCTTGTCGGCGTTCATCGCTTTGATGATGCGCTCGGACGTGGTGCCAGCGGTGGTCACGACGTTCTTGCCTTTCAGGTCAGCGAAATCGCTATAGGACGGCTTGCCATCCTTGTCTTTCTTGACCAGCAGACGAGTGCCGATTTCGAAGATGTTGACGGTGAAGTCGACTTGCTGGGCGCGTTCGGCGTTGTTGGTGGTGGAGCCGCACTCGAGGTCCGCGGTGCCGTTCTGGATCAACGGGATACGGGTTTGCGACGTGACCAGGTTGTACTTGGCCTTCAGATCGGGTTTGTTCAGGTCTTTTTTCAGTTGCTCGACGACGGCCAACTGAATGTCGTGGGAGTAGCCCACTGGCTTGCCCGAACCATCCGCGATATAGGAAAACGGAATGGAGCTGTCGCGGTGAGCGAGAGTGATGGTGCCGGAGTCGTTGATTTTCTTCAGTGTGCCGGTGAGTTCGGCGGCGAAAACTGGAGTGCTGATCAGAGCAGCAGCGATAGCTGCGCCCAAGATATGGGGAACGATGCGCATCAATACTTCCTCGACATTTGTTTTTTTTATGAGACCGGTTGGTACGGCCACGTTTTTATATAAACAGTGCTGCGAATGCCCATGACGGCTCCTGAGGCGCCTCAGGCAATCGCGTACGAGTGTAGAGCATGAGTCGTGCCAGACCAGTAATAAAAGGTTAAGCGCATGATATATATGGAGATTAACTTTGTATGACGAAGAATTTGCTGTAGCGCGATCCGGCAAACCGAATAGGTTGGTATACAGCGTTCGGAAATCCGAATGCCTGGATACGCTGATGTCGCCCATAAAAAAAGCCCCGGGAGCGTGGCTACCCGGGGCGTCTTAGTGTGGATTTTTCGTCAGAACGTGTAGTCGGCCGAGACAACCGCGGCGCGACCATCGCCGGGTACCGCCCAACCGTTGTTACGGATGCGGGTGAGGTAATCCTTGTTGAACAGATTGTTGACGTTCAGTTGCAGGTTCAGCTGTTTGTTGACCTTGTAGCCGAGCATCGCGCGCTGCACCGCGTAGCCAGGCGAAGTCGGTGCCCCGGCGGCGCTGGCCAGGTACTGCTTGGTTTGCGCCGTGATGCCATAGCCCACCTGGAAGTCATGGGGCAGGTCGTACACCGTCCAGAGGCTGGCGGCATGTTTGGGGGTGAAGGTCAGCGGCTCACCTTTCTGCACGTCGAGGCCGGTGGTCGCCAGGGTGTAATCGCTGGCGCTGCGCAGCACACGGGTGTTCAGGTAGGTGTAGTTGGCGAAGACCTTCCAGCGGTCAGTAAGCTGGCCACTGAGGCCCAGGGCCACACCATCGGCGCGAGCCTTGCCGTCGAGGGTTTGCGTGCCGCTGAGGTTGCTCGGGTCGTTATCGGCGACTTTGTAGTTGGTACGGTCGTTGCGGAAGATCGCACCTGTCAGCGACAGGGCATTGTCGAGCAGGTCCCACTTGGTGCCGATCTCATAGCTGACGGCGGTTTCAGGGTCCACGTTGCAATTGTTGGTGGCCACGCTGGAGCTTTTGGCCGGTGTGTAGCAACTCCCATTGACGCTGGCTTGGGACGGCGTCTTGCTGTTGCCGTAGGCGATATAGAAGCTGCCGTTTTCCGCCGGTTTGTAGACCAGGGCCAGGCGGTAGGACGTCAGGTCATCCGCTTGGCCGTAACGAGTGCCGGGCGTTTCCACGCCGGTGCTGGAGTAGGCATTGGTCACCGAGCTGCCGGCGTTGTGCTCGTAACGCAAACCGCCGTTGATTTCCCACTGTGGGTTGAGTTTGAGCGTGTCGAAGGCATAGGCAGCGCGGTTGTTCAGCGCGCCATCGACGTGGGCCGCCCGGGTGAAATTGACCGGGCCGGTCCATTCGGAGTTGGGATCGCTGTAGCTGACCGGTGGCGGGACGATGGTGCTGCCGTTGCTGTTGGTCAGCCATTTTCCGGTATCCGCCTCGTATTCCTCACGGCTGATGGCGATACCGGTCACCAGCGTGTGGTCGATGAAGCCGGTGCTGAAGTGGCTGGTGACGTCGGTCTGGTTGGTGAACATTTTGTTCTGGGTGTTGCGCTCGTTACCCAGTGAGCCGCCGCTTGGCTGGAAATAGCCCGGCTTGAGGCCTGCAGCGCAAGGCGCGCCCGTGATCTGGGTGCCGCTGGCGAGGCAGCCGGCCTGCGCACCTTCGGGGCCCGAGGCGCGCAGGTCCTGGCGAACGCGCTCGACGCGGGTGAAGTTGCGCACGGACACGGCGTCGTTGAAATCATGCTCGAGCTTCAGGCTGAACGCGTCCGAGGTGGTTTGTTGCTCGTTGATGTTGTGGTAGCCGTAGAAATCGCTCCAGCCCACGCCTGGCATCGGCTTGCCGTTGTAGATCGGAATCCCGTATTGCGGCGTGTTGTCGTCTTTCTGGTGCTCGTAACTGACCGTGACGCGGGTCGGTGTGCCCAGGCCAAACGCGATAGACGGCGCGATGCCCCAGCGTTCGTAATCCTCATAGTCGCGCCCCGGCACATCGTTACCATGGGCCATCAGGTTCAGGCGGAACGCCGTGGTGTCGTTGAGCAGCTGGTTGGTGTCGAGGGTGGTGCGCTTGTAGTTATCGGTGCCGATACCTGCACTGATGGTGGTTTTGTCGCGCAATTCTGGCTGTTTGCTCACCAGATTGATGGTGCCGCCGACTGCACCTGAACCGGAATACACCGAACTCGCGCCGCTGACGACTTCCACCTGTTCCAGGTTGAAGGGGTCGGTGCGGCTGTATTGCGCGCTGTCGCGCACGCCGTCCACGTAGATGTCGCCGCTGGCGGAGAAGCCGCGCAGGTTGATGCTGTCGCCATACCCGCTGCCACCTTCGCCGGCACCGAAGGTGATGCCTGGCACGGTGCTCAGCACATCGCGCAAGGTCAGCAGGTTTTGGTCATGGATGACTTCCTTGGGCACCACCGTGATGGTCTGCGGCGTGTCGCGCAATGGCTCGGTGTACTTGGGGGAAGAAGGCGCCACAGGGTTGTAGACGCTCTGGCTTGGGGCCTGACCTTCGATGCTGGTCGCGCCGAGCTGAATGACGCCTGTGTTGTCATCTGGTGCGGTCTCCGCCGCGTAACTGAATCCTCCTTGCGCAGCCACTGCCAGACCCACTGCCGACGCGAGCATATGCCGCGATGAAAGGGGGGCAGAACTGATGCCGGTAGCCATTGAGTTATCTCTTGTGGGTGTTAGTGAGATTCGATCGTAATTGATAAGCGATCTCAAATGTAATACTTTGTAACCAAATAAATCATGAAACTTTTTGCGGTCCTTGATCGCTATTCGGGGCAGGAATGCAGAGCGCACAGCCAGGCAGCGAGCCGTCCGACATCGGTGAAAATCCGCGCGCCTATGTGCGGTGGGTGATGCATGCCGCCCAACTGGGTGATGCCGATGCACAGGCGACGCTGGCCCAGCTGCTGCTTGACGGCCGTGGCGTGCAGAAGGATGAGGCCCTGGCATTGAGCTGGTTTCGCATCGCCGCCCGGCAGCGCCACCCCATGGCGAGCAACATGATCGGGCGCTGCCTGGAGAATGGCTGGGGCTGCGAAGTCGATTTGGAAGACAGTGCGCGGCATTACCGCAAGGCTGCCGATCTGGGGCTGGATTGGGGGCTGTATAACTACGGCCAGTTGCTGACGCGTGGCCGTGGTGTGGAGCGTGATCTTGTCGCGGCGTATGAGCTGTTTCGCCAGGCTGCGGCCAAGGGGCACGCCAAGTCGATGAACCTGTTGGGGCGGTTCCACCATGAAGGCGTGGTGGTGCCCAAGGATGTTCAACTGGCGCGCCGGTGGTATCACCGTTCAGCCGAGGCCGGGGATTTCCGCGGGCAATACAACCATGCTGCGGAGTTGGCTCACGACGGCGACGAAGTGCAGGCCTGCCTTTGGTTGGAGCGGGCGCTCGCGACGGCCACGCCGGGCTTTTTGCAGGCGGCTTATCCCGTGTTGCTGGGCTCTGCCTTCAGCGGTATTCGTGAAATGGGCCTGCGTTATCAGCGCCATCTCCAGGCATGAAAAAGCCCCTGGACCTTTCGGCGCAGGGGCTTTTTTACAGCGGGTCGATCAAGCGGCTTCGATCTTGCCGCGATTGTGCTCGACCTTGGACAGGTAGCGCTGCACCTTTTCCTGTTCTTCCGGCGTGGTGAACAGGCCCAGCTTGCTGCGGCGCCACAGGATGTCCTGGGGCTGCGTGGCCCATTCTTCAGCGCACAGGTAGTCGACTTCGCGGGTGTACAGGCCGCCACCGAGGTGGTCGCCCATGTCTGCCAGCGACTGCACGCCTTCCAGCAGGCGCCAGGTGCGGCTGCCATAAGTGGTGGACCAGCGACGGGCAATCTCGCTCGGCACCCAGTCGTACTTGCTGCGAATCGCATCCGCCAGGGCTTCTGGCGTGCTCATGTTTTCGCCGCCGGGCAGGGTGGCCGTGGCCGTCCAGCTTGGGCGCATCTGCGTGAAGTACGGTGCCAACTGCGCCATCGCCGATTCAGCCAGCTTGCGGTAGGTGGTCAGCTTGCCGCCGAACACCGACAGCAACGGCGCCTCGCCCGAGGTGCCCGAAAGCGCCAGGGTGTAGTCGCGGGTCACGGCCGACGGGTTGTCGGATTCGTCGTTGCACAGCGGGCGTACGCCGGAATAGGTGTGCACGATGTCATCGCGGCTCAGCTGCTTCTTGAAGTGCGCGTTGACCACGTTGAGCATGTAGTCGGTTTCACCTTCGGTAATCGCCACTTTCGCCGGGTCGCCAGTGTATTCGCGGTCGGTGGTGCCGATGATGGTCAGGTGATTCAGGTACGGAATGGTGAAGACAATGCGCTGGTCTTCGTTCTGCAGGATGTGTGCGTGGGCGCCTTCATACAACTTCGGCACGATCAGGTGGCTGCCCTGGATCAGGCGGATGCCATAAGGCGAATCCAGCTTCAAGTCATCCTTGATGAACTTGGCGACCCACGGGCCGGCTGCGTTCACCAGGGCCCGGGCGCGGATCGAGAACAGGCTGCCGTCGGCGCGCTCCATGTTCATTTCCCACAGGCCCTGGCTGCGGTGCGCGCTGACGCAACGGGTCTGGGTGTGGATATGCGCACCCTTTTCCCGCGCGGCCATGGCGTTGAGTACTACAAGGCGGGCGTCATCGACCCAGCAATCGGAGTATTCGAAGCCTTTGGTGATTTCGCTTTTCAGCGGGCTGTCGGGGCCGAATTTGAGGCTCTTGGAGCCCTCGAGTTTTTCCCGCTTGCCCAGGTGGTCATACAGGAACAGGCCGGCGCGAATCATCCACGCCGGGCGCAGGTGCGGGCGGTGTGGCAACACAAAGCGCATCTGCTTGACGATGTGCGGCGCCTTGGCCAGCAGCACTTCACGCTCAGCCAGGGCTTCACGCACCAGGCGGAATTCGTAATGTTCGAGGTAACGCAGGCCGCCGTGGATCAGCTTGCTGCTGGCGGAGGAGGTGTGGCTGGCCAGGTCGTCCTTTTCGCAAAGGAATACCGACAAACCGCGACCGGCTGCGTCTGCTGCAATCCCGACGCCATTGATCCCGCCACCGATAACGGCGACGTCATAGACTTCGGCAAGCGGTGGGGCAGGCAAGGTAGAAGGGTTCATCGGCTGGCCTCGCAATCTTTTTCGTATTGGAATTCGAACATAAATGTTCATTTGCGAAAATGGTAGCTTATAAACGCAGGCACAGCCAGCCCGCTTCGATTGAAAATACTGATCGAAGGGCGAAGAAAGGAAAATTTGTGAACATCAGGGGGCAGGACACCCCCTGTATAGGCTTACACCACTTCCAGCCGAATCTTGTGCTGATTCAGCAACTGCACCAGTGCCGGGACCGGCTGCTGATCGGTGACTAAACAATCAATCAAACTGATGGGTCCCAGGCGAATCATGGCGTTGCGCCCGAATTTGCTGGAGTCCGCCGCCAGGATCACCTTGCGTGCATTGGCAATGATCGCCTGGGAAACCCGTACTTCCTGGTAATCGAAGTCCAACAGGCTGCCGTCTTCATCGATGCCGCTGATGCCCACCAGGGCAAAATCGACCTTGAACTGGTTGATAAAGTCGACGCTGGCCTGGCCTACCACGCCGCCGTCACGGCGCACGTTGCCGCCGGTCAGGAGTACGTCGAAGTCGTCTTTGGCACTCAGCATCATGGCGACGTTGAGGTTATTGGTGATGATTTTCAGGTGGCTGTGGTTAAGCAGCGCGCGGGCAATCGATTCGGTGGTGGTACCGATGTTGATAAACAGCGAGGCGTGATCGGGGATTTGTGCGGCGATGGCTTCGCCGATGCGCTGTTTCTCGTCGCGCATCTGGTCGGCCCGCATGGCGTAGGCGGTGTTTTCAACGCTGGAGTCATAGGCTGCGCCGCCGTGGTAGCGGCGCAACAGATTGGCTTCCGCCAGTTGATTGATATCGCGGCGGATGGTTTGCGGGGTGACAACGAAGAGCTGCGCCATTTCCTCGATACTCACATAGCCGCGTTCGCGAACCAGTTCGAGGATTTGTTGCTGGCGGGGAGGCAGATTCATGGTGCGTCCTTTGGGCTGCCGTAAAAAGTGGCCCATGATGACGCAGGAATCTGCTCCCTGCCAGTTACAACCCTATGTGGGTCCGGCGCTTGGCTTATTCAGCGCCTTCGTGGGGTTCCCAGTCGCGGGTGCGGCTGACCGCTTTCTGCCAGCCGGCGTAGAGTTTTTCCTTCGCCGCTTCTTCCAGTTGCGGTTCGAATTGGCGCTCGATCACGGCCTTGCCACGCAATTCGTCCAGGCTGCCCCAGAAGCCGCACGCCAGGCCGGCCAGGTAAGCGGCGCCCAATGCGGTGGTTTCGCGCATTTGCGGGCGCTCAACCTGGGTGCCGAGGATGTCGGCCTGGAACTGCATCAGAAAGTTGTTGGCAACTGCGCCACCGTCTACCCGCAGGGATTTGAGGCGTTCGCCGGAATCCTGCTGCATGGCGTCGAGTACGTCGCGGGTCTGGTAGGCAATCGACTCCAGGGCGGCACGAATGATGTGGTCCACGCGTACGCCACGGGTCAGGCCGAACAGCGCGCCACGGGCATACGGGTCCCAGTAGGGAGCGCCCAGGCCGGTGAAGGCCGGTACCAGGTACACGCCGTTGCTGTCCTTGACCTTGCCGGCGAAGTATTCGGTGTCGGTGGCATCGGCGATGATCTTCAGCTCGTCACGCAGCCATTGCACGGTGGAACCGCCGTTGAACACCGCGCCTTCCAGGGCGTAGGCCACTTCGCCACGAGGACCGCACGCGATGGTGGTGAGCATGCCGTGCTTGGATTTCACCGCTTTGTCGCCGGTGTTCAGCAGCAGGAAGCAGCCGGTGCCGTAGGTGTTTTTCGCCTGGCCCGGTTCTACGCACATTTGGCCGAACAGTGCCGCCTGCTGGTCACCGGCAATACCGCCGATGGCGATGCCACTTTTGGTGCGGCCGTAGATTTCCGAAGAAGACTTCACTTCCGGCAGCATTTCGCGCGGCACGTCGAGAATCTCCAGCATCTTCGAATCCCACTCGAGGGTGTGGATGTTGAAGAGCATGGTGCGCGAGGCGTTGGTGTAGTCGGTGACGTGGGTTTTGCCGCCGGTAAATTTCCAGATCAGCCAGCTGTCGATGGTGCCGAACAGCAGTTCGCCGTTACGCGCACGTTCGCGGCTGCCTTCGACGTTGTCGAGGATCCACTTGAGCTTGGTGCCGGAGAAGTACGGGTCGGTGACCAGGCCAGTGGTGTCGTTGATGTATTGCTCATGGCCATCGCGCTTGAGTTGCTGGCAGATCTCGGTGCTGCGGCGGCATTGCCAGACGATCGCGTTGTAGATCGGGCGGCCGGTGATTTTGTCCCAGACCACGGTGGTTTCACGCTGGTTGGTGATACCGATGGCTGCGACCTGGTCATGGTGCAGGCCGGCTTGTGCCAGGGCCTCGACCATCACCGCGCTCTGGGTGGCGAAAATTTCCATCGGGTCATGTTCGACCCAGCCGGCTTGCGGGTAATGCTGTGTGAATTCACGCTGGGCGGTGCAGACCACGTTGGCGTCACGATCAAAGATGATCGCCCGGGAACTGGTGGTGCCCTGATCGAGGGCAATGATGTAGTTCTTATTCTGAATGTCGGTCATGTCGATTGCCTTGGACGGAGAATAGGGGAGTCAAGTAAACAGCCTGGGCCGCAAAAGGGCAGTACGGCCCAGGCTGTCGCATCAGGAAGTACGGGTTTTGCCGCTGGCGGCCGCTTCGGTTGCATCAGTTGTAGCAGGTGCGGCGCTGGGCAGGTGACGGGCAATCAGCCCGCGATACGCGGCAGCACCGAGGCAGGCACCGACAATCGGTGCAAAGATCGGAATCAGGAAATAAGGAATGTCGCGCCCGCCGGTGAAGGCTATTTCACCCCAACCGGCGAAAAAGGTCATCAGTTTGGGACCGAAGTCACGGGCCGGGTTCATCGCAAAGCCGGTCAGCGGGCCCATGGCGCTGCCGATCACGGCGATCAGCAAACCAATCAGCAGCGGTGCCAACGGGCCGCGGGGCAGGCCGTTGTTGTCATCGGTCAGGGCCATGATCACGCCCATCAGGATCGCGGTAATGACCATTTCCACCAGGAACGCCTGGGCCGTGCCCAGCAGCGGATGCGGATAGGTGGAGAACACCGAGGCCAATTCCAGGCTGGCCTGTGTGCCGCGAATCATATGGTGGGTTTGTTCGTAATCGAAAAACAGGTTGCTATAGAGCGTGTAAACCAACGCGGCCGAGCAGAAGGCACCGGCGACCTGGGCGATGATGTAGAACGGCAGTTTGCGCTTGTCGAAATCGGCAAAAATGCACAGGGCGATACTGACGGCTGGATTGAGGTGAGCCCCGGAAATCCCGGCGCTCAGGTAGATCGCCATGCTGACGCCGATCCCCCAGATGATACTGATTTCCCACAAGCCAAAGCTGGCACCCGCGACCTTGAGCGCAGCAACACATCCGGTACCGAAGAAGATCAGCAACGCAGTGCCCAGGAATTCGGCCATGCATTGGCTTGAGAGTGAAGGCTGTTGAAGAGCAGTTGTCATGGAAAACCTCTGTTTTTGTTGTTGTCTGGCGTTTTGCCGCATCGGGCAATCGGCGATTTTCACCGTGGCGAGGATCCCCATCCTTTTCGCGGCTTACTGCTGTGAATCCGAAGGTGTATTCCTACAGTATTCGTAAACGAAAAAATATAGACAAGAATGACGGCTGTCAAAGGTCGAAAGTGAACGATCGGTCATTTTGTAATTATTGGTGTGGTGAATGATCGTGGCGTGGGCGCCGGGAGTGGCAGAAAAGGAGCACGCGAGGTCGTGGCACAGGGCTCCGGACTAGAGCCTTTTGCCTTCCGTTGGCCTAGAATTGGCGGTCTGTTTTTTCACCTTTTTGCCAAGCCTGGAGCCCGCATGACGCCCGCATTGGATCTGTTGAAAAAAGTTCGCGCCGAACATCGAATCCACAGTTACGAACATGACCCCAAGGCAGCGTCTTATGGTCTGGAGGCCGCGGAAAAATTGGGGCTTGATCCGGCGCAGGTGTTCAAGACCCTGCTGGCCAGCAGTGAAAAAGCTGAGTTGCTGGTGGCCGTTGTGCCGGTCGTCGGAAGTTTGGATTTAAAAGCGTTGGCGCAGGCGGCGGGGGTGAAAAAGGTAGAGATGGCAGACCCGGCTGCGGCGCAGCGGGCCACCGGTTACTTGCTGGGTGGCATCAGCCCGTTGGGACAGAAGAAGCGCCTGCGCACCTTTGTCGATGTGACGGCGCAGTCGTTTCCGACAATTTTTATCAGTGCCGGTAGAAGAGGGCTTGAGGTGGAATTGGCAGCGGCGGTGCTGGCCGAACACACCCAGGCCAAATTCGCGGAAATTGGCCGGGCGTGATGTTCTGAGGTCAGGTGGCCGTGCTGTAGCGACGAACGCCTGACTCTACGTGGGGAATGTGCGCCGCTGTGCTGCCTGAGGCCTGGAACAACACCAGGTGCTCGGCCGCCACGCGAATGCCTACATCAGCACCGACCAAGTGATCGGCGTGGCTGGGGAAGATCGATTCCAGCTGCGCACCGGTAGGCAATTGCAGGCGATACAGGGTTGATGCACCAAGGAATGTCTTGCCGACAATCCGCGCTTTCAAGGTGCTGTCCGGTGCATAAACAATGTCGTCCGGGCGCAACAACACATCCACCGCGCCGCCCGTGGGCCAGGTGTAGGCACGATTACCGCGCAACTCGCCCAGTTCGGTGGTGACCGATTCCGGCGTGTTCAACTGCCCGCGAATGAAGTAACCCTGGCCAATGAAGCTGGCGACAAAGGGTGTCAGCGGTTCGTGGTACAGGTTGTAGGGCGTATCCCACTGCTCCAGGCGACCCTCCTTGAATACACCGACATGGTCGCTCACCGCGAAGGCTTCTTCCTGGTCGTGGGTCACCAGAATTGCACTGGTGCCACGAGCCTTGAGGATGTCGCGCACCTCATGGCTGAGCTTGCGCCGCAGTTCGCCGTCGAGGTTGGAGAAGGGTTCGTCCAACAGCAACAGCTGTGGCTCCGGCGCCAGGGCGCGGGCCAGGGCGACGCGCTGTTGCTGGCCGCCGGAAAGCTCATGGGGGAAGCGCTTGCCGAGGTTCTTCAGGTTCACCAGTTCCAGCAATTCGGCGACCACACGCTCTTTTTGCGGGTGCTTGCGAATGCCGAAGGCGATGTTGTCGGCCACGCTGAGGTGTGGAAACAGCGCGTAGTCCTGGAACACCATGCCGATCCGACGTTTCTCCGGGGCCAGTGTGAAACCGGCGCTGGAGATGACTTCGCCCGCCAGGCTGATCTCACCTTCGTGTACCGGCTCAAAGCCGGCAATCGCTCGCAGGGTGGTGGTCTTGCCGCAACCCGAGGAGCCCAGCAGGCAACCGATGTCACCGGCGTTGAGGTGCAGGTTGAGGTTCTGCACCACCCGTTGGTCCTGATAACCGCATGCCAGATTGCGTAGATTCAGCAGTAAAGGCTGGCTCATGCAGGGCGGTACGCCGGCGCAACCAAAAACTCCAGCAGCGCTTTTTGCGCGTGCAGGCGGTTTTCTGCCTGAGCCCAGGCCACCGAACGTGGGTCGTCCAGCAGGTCGAGGCTGATTTCTTCGCCACGGTGGGCGGGCAGGCAGTGCATGAACAGCACGTCCGGCGCGGCCAGGTCGAGCAGTGCGCGGTTGACCTGGAACGGTGCGAACAGCTTGAGGCGCTTGGCGGTTTCTTCTTCCTGGCCCATGGAGGTCCAGACGTCGGTACTCACCAGGTGCGCGCCGATGACGGCCTCACGCGGGTCGCGAACGATGGTCACGCGGTCGCCGGCCTGGGCCAGGAACTTGGCGTCCGGCTCATAGCCTTCAGGGCAGGCAACGCGCAATTGGAAGTCGAACTGGATCGCCGCTTCTATATAGCTGTTGCACATATTGTTGCCATCGCCGATCCAGGCCACGGCCTTGCCCTGGATCGAACCGCGCTGTTCGAGGAAGGTTTGCATGTCGGCCAGCAACTGGCACGGGTGCAAGTCATCGGACAGGCCGTTGATCACGGGCACTCGGGAGTTGGCGGCAAATTCGGTCAGGGTGCTGTGGGCGAAGGTACGGATCATCACCGCATCCAGCATGCTCGACATCACGATCGCGCAGTCGCTGATCGGCTCGCCACGGCCCAGTTGAGTATCGCGAGGTGACAGGAAGATAGCCTGGCCGCCGAGCTGGATCATGCCGGCTTCGAAAGACACGCGGGTGCGGGTGGACGACTTCTCGAAAATCATCCCGAGCACGCGGTTTTTCAAAGGCTCGAACAGTACGCCGCGGTTACGCAGGTCTTTAAGCTCAATGCCTCGACGGAGCACGCTGACCAGCTCTTCGGGCGTGCAATCCATCAGGGAGAGAAAGTGCCTTGCGCTCATCATTAACTACCTTTTTGCAACAGACCGCAGATACTCAAAGCCTTGTTTATTTTGAAAACGGGCGAGACCTGCGGCGAAAGCCGCACGGGGCGACGAAATAGGGGAAGGCGCGATCTTATAATTAAATGTCGCGTCTTACCAATAGGGCTACAGTTTTTAGGGGAGTTCAAGGACGCGGGAAGGGCGCTTTTGAAGCCTGTTTCCTGACAGCAGCGGGTCATTTGTACACTGGCGCTGCGCCACATTGCAATGCGCGAAGGCGGGCGCGGGCCGGGCTGCGTCGTTTTCAGCGGGCTGTCGGAGGCTTCTGAAACATTTCCTGATGTTTCCTCATGGCCCGGCCTGATGCCGTTGGATTCACGCGACGAACGTTGCTGGCGCTGCTGCCGACGGCGGGCCATAGTTTTCGTCCGAAGCGCTCAGCCCACAATAAAGAGACTGGCCATGACCAAGACTCTCCACCACCGTGCCTGCCATCTGTGCGAAGCCATCTGCGGCCTGACACTGGAAACCACCCAGGGTGAAGACGGGAGCCTGGCGATCACCTCAATCAAGGGCGACCCGCTGGACACGTTCAGCCGTGGCCATATCTGCCCCAAGGCCGTGGCCCTGCAGGACATCCAGAACGACCCGGACCGCCTGCACCAGCCCATGTTGCGGGTGGGCAACGAATGGCAGCCTATCCCGTGGGACGACGCCTTTGCGCTTGTAGCCGAGCGCCTCGCGGGCATCCAGGCACGTCACGGGCAGAATGCGGTGGCGGTGTATCAGGGCAATCCGAGCGTGCACAATTATGGCCTGATGACCCACAGCAATTACTTCCTGGGCCAGCTCAAGACCCGCAACCGCTTTTCCGCCACGTCGGTGGATCAGTTGCCCCACCACCTCACCAGTCACCTGATGTACGGCCACGGTCTGCTGCTGCCGATCCCGGACATCGACCATACCGACTTCATGCTGATCCTCGGCGGCAACCCACTGGCATCCAACGGCAGCATCATGACCGTGCCGGATGTGGAAAAGCGCCTGAAGGCCATCCAGGCCCGGGGCGGCAAAGTCGTAGTGGTTGACCCGCGTCGCAGCGAGACGGCAGCCATAGCCGATCAGCACTTGTTTGTACGCCCGGGCGGCGATGCCGCGTTGTTGTTCGGTTTGCTTAATACGCTGTTCGCCGAGAACCTGACCCGTGACAGTCACCTGCCGGTCGACGGCCTGGATGAAGTGCGCCACGCCGTGGCCGGATTCACTGCCGAGGCCATGAGCCGTCAATGCGCGGTGCCCGCCGAGCAGATCCGCCAGTTGGCCCGGGACTTTGCGGCGGCTGAAACGGCCGTGTGTTATGGCCGCATGGGCGTGTCGACCCAGGCGTTCGGCACGCTGTGTCATTGGCTGGTGCAACTGATCAACCTGGTCACTGGCAATCTGGATCGAGTGGGTGGTGCCTTGTGCACCACACCGGCAGTCGACCTGGTGGCTTCCACCTCCGGCGGGCACTTCAATCGCTGGCAGAGCCGGGTTTCCGGGCGACCGGAGTACGGTGGTGAGCTGCCGGTGTCGGCACTGGCTGAAGAAATGCTCACCGAGGGCGAAGGACAAATCCGTGCGCTGGTGACGGTGGCGGGCAATCCGGTGCTGTCCACGCCTAACGGGCGGCAACTGGAACAGGCGCTGGATGGCCTGGAGTTCATGGTCAGCGTCGACCTGTATATCAACGAAACCACGCGTTATGCCGACCTGATCCTGCCGTCCACCTCGGCGCTGGAAAACGATCACTACGACACCACCTTCAATATGTTCGCGGTGCGCAACGTCACCCGCTTCAATCGCGCCATCCTGCCAAAGCCTGAAGGCGCATTGCATGACTGGGAAATCTTCGTCGGCCTGGCCCAGGCGTTTGCCGCGAAGACGGGGAATACGCTCAAACCGACCATGCCGCCTGCGCAGATGATCGACTTTGGACTGCGAGCCGGCCCTTATGGCGATACCTTGTCCATTGCCGCGCTGGCTGATCACCCCCACGGTCTGGACCTCGGGCCGCTGAAGCCCAACCTGACGGACCGCATGAAAACCGCCAACGGCCATTTGCAGGCTGCGCCGCCGGTGATCCTCGCCGACCTGGTGCGCTTTGCCGCGCAGCCAGTGCCTGAGGTGAATGAGTTGCTGTTGATCGGCCGTCGCCATGTGCGCAGCAACAACTCCTGGATGCATAACTACCACCGGCTGGTGAAGGGCAAACCCCGCCACCAGTTGTTGATGCACCCGGACGATCTTGCCCATCGCCAGTTGAGTGACGGCCAGCGGGTGCGGGTCAGTTCGCGGATCGGCATGATCGAAGTGGAAGTGATGGCCAGCCTGGACATGATGCCCGGCGTGGTCAGCCTGCCCCACGGTTGGGGCCACGGCCGCCCGGGCGTGCAGATGACCATCGCCAGCGGGCAACCGGGGGCGAGCGCGAATGACCTGACGGATGAGCGGCAACTGGACGAGCTGTCGGGCAATGCGGCGTTGAACGGCGTGCCGGTGCAGGTGGCGGCGGCGTAAGGATTGTCTGTCGGGGAGTCCGAGCGTCATGCTAGGGTTTGCGTTACAATGCGCCACCGTGCCGACCCATGAGTCGGAAAGTTCCAGCCGAGGTGTTCCATGGATATCATCGAAACGATCAAAGAGCAGATTGCCAACAACACTATTCTGCTTTACATGAAGGGCGCACCTAACGCGCCTCAGTGTGGCTTCTCCGCAAAGGCTTCCCAGGCAATCATGCAATGTGGCGAGAAGTTCGCCTACGTGGATATCCTGCAGAACCCGGAAATCCGCGCCAACCTGCCGAAGTACGCCAACTGGCCAACCTTCCCACAGCTGTGGGTGGCCGGTGAGCTGGTCGGCGGTAGCGATATCATCACCGAGATGGCGGCTGATGGTTCGTTGCAGGCACTGATCAAAGACGCAGCAGAAAAAGCCGCTGCCAAGACCGAAGCCTGATTGGTTTTAGGCTGCGGCAATAAAAAGCCCCGCTTCTCGAAAGAGAGCGGGGCTTTTTAGTGGCCGGGAATTAAGGGTTATTCACCCATCTGCGATTGCAGATAATTCTCGATAGTCACTTTGTCGATCAGGCCGATCTGGGTTTCCAGCCAGTCGATGTGTTCTTCCTGGTCTTCAAGGATATCTTCCAGCAGTTCACGGCTGCCGAAGTCGCTCTTGGTTTCGCAATGCGCAATGGCGGCCTTGAGGTCGGTATGGCTCTTGCGCTCGAAGTTCAGGTCGCAGTTGATCATTTCCTGGGTATGCTCGCCGATGCTCAGCTTGCCCAGGTCCTGCACGTTCGGCAGGCCTTCCAGGAACAGGATGCGCTTGATCAGCGCGTCGGCGTCCTTCATGGCCTTGATGGATTCTTTGTATTCACGCTTGCCGAGCTTTTCCAGGCCCCAATCGTCATACATGCGTGCATGCAGGAAGTACTGATTGATCGCGACCAGTTCATTGGCAAGGATTTTGTTGAGTTGCTGGATGACTGTGATGTCGCCTTTCATGATTGGGGTCCTGCCCTGTATTAGCTGTATATAAGGCGGAGTTTGAGCTGCGCATTTACTACTGTCAAACCTAAGTTATTGAATAATAAATGAAAATTAATCGGAATAAGAATGTTTGTGTTCCGCGTCTTGGCGCTAACTGTTTGAATTTCGGGCATAAAAAAACCGGACACTAAGTCCGGTTCTTTAAAATACGCCAATTAAGCGTGTGTAAATTCTGCTGAGTAGGGGATCGCAGCCTGGGCAGTTTGCAGCTGCGTCAGGGTTTCCCGTACCACTTGCTTGGCGAGGCAGGCGCATTTGCCGCATTGGCTGGCAACGCCGGTGGTTTCACGTACTTCCTTGTAGCTGCAGCAACCTTCGTAGATTGCTTCGCGGATTTGTCCGTCGGTGACGCCAGTGCAGAGGCAGACATACATAAGGGAGAACCATCGCGGGTAAGGCTTAAGTGCGATGGATCTTAATGTTAACGAGAATGATTGTCAAAGTAGTTTCATGGGTGTTTGAAACAGATTGATGACCCACTGACGAACGGTTTTTTCCCGAGCCGTGTATGATGGTCGGTCTTCACGAAGCGTGATCCCGTCACAGGGCTGTCGTTTACCCACGGCACACTGGAAGGGATCCTTTTACTTCAAGTCACCACCATCAGGAGATACCCAATGAGCGTACTCGTCGGCAAACAAGCCCCGGATTTCGACGTACCCGCCGTCCTCGGCAATGGCGAAATCGTAGACAGCTTCAAACTGTCTGAAGCCATCAAAGGCAAATACGGCCTGGTGTTCTTCTACCCGCTGGACTTCACCTTCGTCTGCCCATCGGAGCTGATCGCTCTGGATCACCGCATGGACGATTTCAAGGCCCGTAACGTTGAAGTGGTAGCCGTTTCCATCGACTCCCATTTCACCCACAACGCCTGGCGCAACACCGCCATCAATGATGGCGGCATCGGTAAAGTCAAATACACCATGGCTGCCGACATGAAGCACGACATCGCCAAGGCCTACGACGTTGAGTCCGAAGGCGGCGTGGCTTTCCGTGGCGCGTTCCTGATCGACGACAAGGGCGTTGTGCGCTCGCAGATCATCAACGACCTGCCGCTGGGCCGTAACATGGAAGAGCTGATCCGCCTGGTCGACGCTCTGCAATTCCACGAAGAGCACGGTGAAGTTTGCCCTGCCAACTGGAAAAAAGGCGACAAAGGCATGAACGCTTCGCCAGAAGGCGTTGCGGCTTACCTGACCGAGAACGCTGGCAAGCTGTAAGCCAGATTCGCGGGACAAAAAAACCGGCCTGAGAAGGCCGGTTTTTTTATGCGCGGGATTCAGCTTCAGTCGCCGAAGTCTTCCCAGCCGCCCATTTGTTTCCAGCGGTTGACGATGCCGCAGAACAGCTCGGCCGTCTTCTCGGTGTCGTAGCGAGCCGAGTGGGCCTCACGACCGTCGAAGTCGATACCGGCGGCCTGGCAGGCTTTTGCCAGCACGGTCTGGCCATAGGCCAAGCCGGCAAGGGTCGCAGTGTCGAAGCTGGAGAACGGGTGAAACGGGTTACGCTTCATGTCCAGGCGCGTCACAGCGGCGTTGAGGAAGCCCAGGTCGAAGCTGCTGTTGTGACCCACCAGGATCGCGCGCTTGCAGCCATTGGCCTTCAAGGCCTTGCGCACACCACGGAAGATGTCGGTCAACGCTGCTTCTTCACTGACTGCCATGCGCAGCGGGTGATCGAGCTTGATCCCGGTGAACTCCAGGGCGGCCGCTTCGATGTTGGCGCCTTCGAACGGCTCGACGCGGAAGAAGTGGGTGTGTTCCGGGAACACAAAACCCTGTTCGTCCATGCCGATAGTCGTAGCGGCGATTTCCAGCAATGCGTCAGTGGCGCAATTGAAACCGCCGGTTTCTACGTCGATGACAACCGGCAGGTAGCCACGGAAACGCTCGGCCATCGGGTGACGGGAACCGCCACCACCGCCGCCGTGTTCCTGGTCGTCGTCGTAATGGTCTTCACTCACGGGTGTTCCTCCAGCAGGCGCCAGCGCAGTGTTTCACCGGCGCGCAGCGGGATAACGGTCAGCTCGCCAAACGGCAGGCTGGTGGGGGCGGTCCAGTCTTCACGGACCAGGGTAATGCGGTCGGTATTCGCCGGCAGGCCGTAGAAACGCGGGCCGTTGAGGCTGGCGAACCCTTCAAGCTTGTCCAGGGCGTTGCGTTGTTCGAACGCTTCGGCATACAACTCGATCGCCGCATACGCGGTGTAGCAGCCGGCACAACCACACGCGGCTTCCTTGGCGTGTTGGGCGTGGGGGGCAGAGTCGGTACCGAGGAAAAATTTCTCGCTGCCACTGGTGGCGGCATCAAGCAGCGCCACCTGGTGTGTATTGCGCTTGAGAATCGGCAGGCAATAGAAGTGCGGCCGAATCCCGCCCACCAGCATGTGGTTGCGGTTGTACAACAGGTGATGGGCGGTGATGGTCGCGCCGACGTTGGCCGAAGCCTCGGTGACGAACTGCACGGCGTCGGCGGTGGTGATGTGTTCGAACACGACCTTCAGGGTCGGGAACAACTCGACCACACGACGCATGTGCTCGTCGATGAAGATCTTTTCACGATCGAATACATCGACATCGCCACGGGTGACTTCACCGTGGATCAGCAACGGCATGCCCACTTCCGCCATGGCTTCGATGGCCGGCAGGATCTTGTCGATACTGGTGACGCCGGAATCGGAGTTGGTGGTCGCTCCGGCCGGGTACAGTTTGGCGGCGTGCACGAAACCGCTGGCTTTGGCCTGGCGAATTTCTTCGGGCTGGGTGCGGTCGGTCAGGTACAGCACCATCAACGGTTCGAAGCGGCTGCCGGCCGGTCGGGCAGCAAGAATGCGCTGGCGATAGGCATCGGCTTCCGCGGCGTTACGCACCGGAGGTACCAGGTTAGGCATGATGATGGCGCGGCCAAACGTGCGCGCTACATCGGCCACGGTTTGGGGCAACGCAGCACCATCGCGAAGATGAATATGCCAGTCGTCGGGACGCAGCAGGGTCAGGCGGTCGGACATTGGGGATTCCAGGCGGGTCAATCTGGTGGGAATGCTACCGGAAAAGACTCTTGCAGGCACTCGCTATCAAGTTTTGCAGGATACGACCGATATCCCTGGGTATGCCTTAACGATGTATGACGCCTTGATGTGTTGTAGAAACCAGTGGAGCCTCCCGTGCGCCAGCATTATCTAGCCCTGCTCAGTGTGTTTGCCAGCCTGCCCGCGATGGCCCTCACGTTCCAGACACGTCTGGAGAATATTGAGTGGAAAGTGGAGGGCGATAAATTCGAGTGCCGCTTGAGCCAGCCGATCACCGATTTCGGCTCGGGCGAGTTCGTGCGCCGGGCCGGCGAGCAGGCGACGTTTCGTCTGAAAGCCTTTAACGGTTCGTTTGGCGCCGGTTCCGCAACCCTGCTGGCGGCCGCTGCGCCGTGGCAGCCGGGGCGTGGTGATATCAACCTCGGCGCGGTGCGCGTCGGTAATGGTGATGTACTGTTTAACAGCTCCCAGGCCCAGGCCGGGCGCTTGTTCACCGGCTTGCTCGAAGGTCGTACCCCGACGGTGCGGCACTATGGACGCGATGGCGGATATTCCGAGATTCGCCTGTTGCCGGTGAAATTCAACAAGGCGTACAACGACTATCAGCTGTGCACCACCAAGCTGCTGCCGATGAATTTCGAGCAGGTCAAACAGACCGAAGTGGGTTTTCCAGGCGGTGGCATCGAACTGGATGCGGCGGCCAAGAAAAAGCTCTCGGTGATTATCGAGTTCATGAAAGCCGACCCGACGGTTAACCACATCGAGTTGGACGGCCACTCCGACAACAGCGGCAATCGCCTGACCAACCGCGATGTATCGCGGCGTCGAGCATTGGCGGTGATGGACTACTTCAAGGCCAATGGCATCGATGAATCGCAGATTACCCTGCGTTTCCATGGTGAAAGCTACCCGTTGGCGCCGAACACCAACCCGGCCAACCGGGCGAAAAACCGTCGGGTGAATATTCAGCTCGAACGGGTGGCAGCCCCCGAAAAACCGGCGCCCCAAGCCAAAGCGCCAGGCAACGCCGCTGCCACCTCATAAGGTGCTGCGTTTCGTCGCCCGCTCGACATAATCTGTCGCTTTATCTTCATTTGCTGTCGCGCCTCTGTAAATTCACGGTTTTGGTCGGTAGAATCGACGCCTTTCCGTACAACCCCGTGGAGTGATGGCATGGCCGACGTAAACAAGGTCGTTCTCGCGTATTCCGGCGGCCTGGACACTTCGGTGATCCTCAAGTGGCTGCAGGATACTTATAACTGTGAAGTGGTGACCTTCACCGCTGACCTGGGTCAGGGCGAAGAGGTCGAACCTGCACGTGCCAAGGCGCAAGCCATGGGCGTGAAAGAGATCTACATTGACGACCTGCGCGAAGAGTTCGTCCGCGATTTCGTTTTCCCGATGTTTCGCGCCAACACTGTCTACGAAGGCGAGTACCTGCTGGGTACTTCCATCGCACGTCCGCTGATCGCCAAGCGCCTGATCGAAATCGCCAACGAAACCGGCGCTGACGCCATTTCCCATGGCGCCACCGGCAAGGGCAACGACCAAGTGCGTTTCGAACTGGGCGCCTATGCCTTGAAGCCAGGCGTAAAAGTCATTGCTCCGTGGCGTGAGTGGGACCTGCTGTCCCGTGAAAAGCTGATGGACTACGCTGAAAAGCACGCCATCCCGATCGAGCGTCACGGCAAGAAGAAGTCCCCGTACTCGATGGACGCCAACTTGCTGCACATCTCCTATGAAGGCGGCGTGCTGGAAGACACCTGGACCGAGCACGAAGAAGACATGTGGAAGTGGACCGTCTCCCCGGAGAACGCTCCTGACAAGGCCCAGTACCTGGAACTGACCTACCGCAACGGCGACATCGTCGCGCTGGACGGCGTCGAAATGACACCGGCCACCGTCTTGGCGACCCTGAACCGTATCGGTGGCGAACACGGTATCGGCCGCCTCGACATCGTCGAGAACCGTTACGTCGGCATGAAGTCCCGTGGTTGCTACGAAACCCCGGGCGGCACCATCATGCTGCGCGCTCACCGCGCCATCGAGTCCATCACCCTGGACCGTGAAGTGGCCCACCTCAAAGACGAGCTGATGCCCAAGTACGCCAGCCTGATCTACACCGGCTACTGGTGGAGCCCGGAGCGTCTGATGCTGCAACAGATGATCGACGCTTCCCAGGTCCACGTGAACGGCGTCGTGCGCCTGAAACTGTACAAGGGCAACGTGATCGTGACCGGTCGCAAGTCTGATGAGTCGCTGTTCGACGCCAATATCGCCACCTTCGAAGAAGATGGCGGCGCGTACAACCAGGCAGACGCGGCAGGCTTCATCAAGCTGAACGCGTTGCGCATGCGCATTGCGGCCAACAAAGGTCGCAAGTTGTTCTGAGTGTTTTAAGTGGCAATGAAAAATGGTCCCGTTAGGGGCCATTTTTTTTGGCTGAAAATACACCTGGAGTCCATAGGGGCGATGCAGTGTTTATTGTTCAGTTCAAAAAAACCGTGTGCTTAAGGCGGTGGTGTGGAGTGTTTATGTTTATACGGGGGGCAATGTTTATTAATTTCGCTCGATAAGTGGTGCATTGTTGAAAGTGGGTTTTTTTCTTGTGTGCAGGAACTATGTACTACAGAAATTTCACTCAGAAATGTACCGCGAACATGTCAGATGCTGACATGCCTGTAGGATTTATGGAGTGTTATTAATTATGTCGAATGGAACTTTTAAAAAGTGCCTTTCAGCCCGGATTCACAGGTCTTCTGATAAGGCACAAGGGGCATTTCCTGAAACTTGTGTGCGGCACGTTTACCCCGCGCCCCCTAATCCGGGGAATTTTCACTCAAAATATGTTGGTACTCGGAAAGTTCTGAAAGCCTCAACAAAACTGGACACCTCCGCACTGGCGTTTTTTTGTAGGTTAAATCCTATGTCTTTGTGGGTTGGGTCTCTGCTTGCTGTTGCTTGGGGGGGAGCGCTATGCCAAGCGGGAAACGACTAGGCTATTGTGCTTGCTCTTAATAATTCGAACAGCGAAATTGGACTTGCCCATGAATAAAGTGCTGATCGTGGATGATCATCCCGTCATTCGTCTTGCTGTGCGTATGCTAATGGAACGTCATAGTTATGAGGTCGTTGCCGAGACCGATAACGGTGTCGATGCCTTGCAACTTGCACGGGAGCATATGCCGGACATAGTCATACTGGATATTGGAATTCCCAAACTCGATGGCCTGGAAGTTATATGCCGGCTGTCATCTACCAAACAGGCCCACCCCTTCAAAGTGCTGGTGCTGACGTCCCAGGCGCCCGGGCATTTCTCCATGCGGTGCATGCAGGCGGGCGCTGCGGGCTATGTGTGCAAGCAGCAGGACCTCACCGAGCTATTGAGCGCGGTCAAGGCGGTGCTGTGCGGGTACAGCTACTTCCCCAACCAGGCGCTGAATTCGGTGCGTTCCACAATGGGTAATGCCAGCGAAGCGGACATGGTCGAGCGCTTGTCCGGCCGGGAGATGATGGTGCTGCAGCAACTGGCCCGCGGTAAAACCAACAAGGAGATCGCTGATGGCATGTTCCTGAGCAACAAAACCGTGAGCACCTACAAGACGCGCTTGCTCCTCAAGCTCAACGCACGCTCCCTGGTGGACTTGATCGAACTGGCCCAGCGCAACGGGTTGGTGTAGGCCGGCCACACACTTATAGGCAGTCAGAAAAAAGCCTCCGTAAGGGAGGCTTCTGTTTTTCGTTGGGTCGATTAGAGATCGAAGTCGTAATCGGCCAACTGTTTTTGCAGGCGCCGCTCTTCCAGAAGGTTGTCGATGGTGCGGCGTTTGCTCAAATTGGTCTTGGCTACCTCTACCGGTGTTTCTGCTGCCTCATCGTCGGATTCAGCGCCAACAACGTCGTCTTCTACATCCAGTTGTTCTTTGCCAGTGCTCATAAGGTTAACTCCAGGCTAAGACTGCCGTTGGCGCTCCTTATAACGATAATCTTGAGTCTGGTAAAAAAGATTTTTTCAATCGATTCATCAATAAAAGCAATGATGGCTCAATCGTCGGAAGTCTTTTCCTTGTATTCACACAGGTCTTCGATGCGGCAACTGCCACAGCGCGGCTTGCGGGCCTGGCAGACATAGCGTCCGTGAAGGATCAGCCAGTGATGTGAATCCAGCAGATAGGGCTTGGGCACAAACTTCATCAATTGCTTTTCCACCTCCACCACGTTCCTTCCGCGGGCAATCCCGGTACGGTTACTCACCCGAAAGATGTGCGTGTCCACCGCCATGGTCAATTGGCGAAATGCCGTGTTGAGTACCACGTTGGCGGTTTTGCGGCCTACGCCTGGAAGCGCTTCCAGGGCTTCCCGCGTCTGCGGCACTTCGCTGCCGTGCAACTCCACCAGCAGTCGACAGGTTTCGATGACATTCTTCGCCTTGCTGTTGTACAGGCCGATGGTCTTGATGTATTCGGACAACCCTTCAACGCCAAGCGCGTAGATTGCCTCGGGAGTATTGGCCACGGGGTACAACTTGGCAGTGGCCTTGTTGACACCAACGTCTGTGGACTGGGCCGAGAGAATCACGGCGATCAGTAACTCGAACGGCGAGGAATAGGCCAGTTCGGTTTTTGGTTCCGGGTTGTCTTCGTGAAGCCGGCGGAAAATTTCCAGGCGTTTTGCGGCGTTCATGGGGCGAGCGGTTCCTTGCGGACAGTCAGTGTGGTTACGAAAAACGGGCCCAACAACCCGAGCAGGATAAACGCGGCGGTCACCCGCAGTACACGCTTCATCACGTGCGACTGTTGATCATGGACTTCAAGTGCGAGCATGGGCCGCTACCAGTGCCGCAAGCGCCTGCTCTGCTGTTTCGAAGTGTTGTTGCAGGATGATCAACTGCGACTGCTGTTCAAAGGTCGGTGGGTGACCAAAGGCTTTCAACGATTTGTGCAATTGGGCACGGCTCATGGCCAGGTTGATCTTGGCCTTCTTCAAGGCGGCGTCCATCGCGGCGGCTTTTTGTGCACGAACCCGCTCAATGGCGGCCTGGACCGGGTTCTCCGTCGCCGCAGCCACCGGGGCAGCACGCTTGGTGCGTGCCAGGCGTTCGGCGAGCTTCTGCTCCTCCTCGCGTTGCAGCCGCGCGTTGCGCTGCTCAAACCGCCGCCGGGCCCGGTCGCGCTTGAGGCTGCGTGCCTGGCGCTCATGATCACTGGAGGCCAGCCCGCCGACAATCGGCACCACGGTGGTCAACGGACGCATTTCGATGCAATCAACCGGGCAAGGTGCCACACACAGGTCGCAGCCCGTGCACTCGTCGATAATCACCGTATGCATCAATTTGGCAGCACCGACGATAGCGTCCACCGGGCAGGCCTGAATGCACTTGGTACAGCCGATGCACTCCGCTTCACGGATAAACGCGATCTGCGCGGGCGCCTCGCCTCGGGACGTGTCCAGTTCCAGCACCGGGAGCTTCAGCAGTTGCGCCAGGCCGGCAATGGTTTCCTGGCCGCCCGGTGGGCACTTGTTGATCGCCTCGCCCTGGGCAATGCCTTCTGCGTAGGGCTTGCAGCCAGGATGCCCACATTTGCCACATTGGGTTTGCGGCAGCAGGGCGTCGATACGTTGAATCAGGCTCATGGTTTGATCATTGCGTTGGAACCCGGAAAAGCCACAGCCAACAACGGGCCGACAGCAACAGAATCCGATTATCCGGCAAGCGAGGAGGGGGTACTAGCTGAAACCGCCCCATGGCCGAGACCATGGGGCAGTCAGCCGATGTTACTTGATGCGCTGACCCGGCTTGGCGCCGCTGTCCGGGCTCAACAGGTAGATCTCTTCACCGCCAGGGCCGGCCGCCATCACCATGCCTTCGGAGATACCGAACTTCATTTTCCGTGGCTTGAGGTTGGCGATCATCATGGTCAGGCGACCATCGAGCTTGGACGGATCCGGATAGGCGCTCTTGATCCCGGAGAACACGTTGCGTTGCTCGTCACCGATGTCCAGGGTCAGGCGCAGCAGCTTGTCAGCGCCTTCCACGGCTTCGGCCTTGATGATCAGAGCCACCCGCAGGTCCACCGCAGCGAAGGCGTCGAAGTCGATTTCTGGCGACAGCGGATCTTTCGCCAGCTCGCCATTGCCGGCAGGTGCCGCATCGCCAGTGTCGGTCTTGCTGGCCTCGAGGTCTTCTTTCGAAGCGTCGGTCATGGCCTGGACTTTTACCGGATCGATACGGGTCATCAGGGGCTTGAACTCATTCAAATGATGGTTGCTGAGCAAGGTCGCGTGGTCGTTCCAGGTCAGTGGCGGCACGTTGAGGAACGCCTCGGCGTCGGCCGCCAGCAGTGGCAGTACCGGCTTGAGGAAGATCACCAGCTGGCGGAACAGGTTGACGCCCGTGGCACAGATGGCCTGGACTTCAGCTTGCTTGCCTTCCTGTTTGTTCAGCGACCACGGCGCCTTGTCGGCGATCCAGGCGTTGGCACGGTCGGCCAGGCCCATGATCTCGCGCATGGCGCGGGCAAAGTCGCGGGCTTCATAGGCGTCGGCGATGCTCGGGGCAGCGGCCAGGAACGCGTCGGTCAGCTCCGGCGCGGCGTTTTCCGCCACCAGCACACCGGCGTTGCCCTTGTGGATAAAACCGGCGCAACGGCTGGCGATGTTGACGACCTTGCCCACCAGGTCCGAGTTGACCTTCTGTACGAAGTCTTCCAGGTTCAGGTCCAGGTCGTCGACGCCACGGCCCAGTTTGGACGCGTAGTAGTAGCGCAGGTATTCCGGCGACAGATGGTCCAGGTAGGTGCGCGCCTTGATAAAGGTGCCACGGGACTTGGACATCTTCTGGCCATTCACCGTCAAGTAGCCGTGAACCGCGATGCCGGTAGGCTTGCGGTAGCCCGAACCTTCGAGCATCGCCGGCCAGAACAGCGCGTGGAAGTTGACGATGTCCTTGCCGATGAAGTGATACAGCTCGGCAGTGGAGTCCTTGGCCCAGAACGCGTCGAAGTCCAGCTCCGGCGTACGGTCGCACAGGTTCTTGAAGCTGGCCATGTAGCCAATCGGCGCGTCCAGCCATACATAGAAGTACTTGCCTGGTTCGCCCGGAATTTCAAAACCGAAGTACGGCGCATCGCGGGAGATGTCCCACTGCTGCAGGCCGGCGTCCAGCCATTCGGCGATCTTGTTCGCCACGGCGTCCTGCAGGGTGCCGCTGCGGGTCCAGGTTTGCAGCATTTGCTGGAAATCCGGGAGCTTGAAGAAGAAGTGCTGGGAATCCTTGAGCACCGGGGTGGCGCCGGAGATGGCCGACTTCGGATCCTTCAGGTCGGTAGGCGCGTAGGTGGCGCCGCATTTTTCGCAGTTGTCGCCGTACTGGTCCTCAGTGCCGCATTTCGGGCAGGTGCCCTTGATGAAGCGGTCGGCCAGGAACATTTTCTTTTCCGGGTCGAAATACTGGGTGATCGAACGCGTGGCAATGTGCCCGGCATCCTTCAGGCGCAGGTAGATCTGGCTCGACAGCTCGCGGTTTTCTTCGGAGTGGGTCGAGTGGAAGTTGTCGAAATCCACCAGGAACTCGGCAAAGTCGGCGCTGTGTTCAGCCTGGACGTTGGCGATCAGTTGTTCCGGGGTGATGCCTTCCTTCTCGGCGCGCAACATGATGGCCGAACCGTGGGCGTCGTCCGCGCAGACATAAATGCATTGATTGCCGCGATGCTTCTGGAAGCGCACCCACATATCGGTCTGGATGTACTCAAGCATATGGCCAAGGTGGATAGAACCATTGGCATAGGGCAGGGCGCTGGTGACGAGGATCTTGCGTGGCTCGGACATGGGGCTCGGCTACTTGATGAAACGGAGGTCGGCCACTATAAAGCGCCGGGAAATTTATTTCACCCCGTGCGGCTGTTTCAGGATTTTCCCGACGGCCGAAAGCGTGCCGCTAAGGCGCTGGAACGGTTAGGATAGCCGCCTGTTTTAGTCAGTCTTTTTTCGGGAGTAGCCCATGAGCGCCGTCAATCGCGCAGCGGTGGAAGCCGTTCTTCGCCAATACACCGACCCCTACCTGAACCAGGACCCTGTCAGCGCCGGGTGCGTACGCGCCATCGACGTGCAGGGTGACAAGGTTTCGGTCCAGCTTGAACTGGGCTATGCCGCCGGGCTGTTCAAGAGCGGCTGGGCGCAGATGCTGCAAATGGCCATCGAAGGCCTGGACGGCGTCAGCTCGGCCAAGGTCGACATCCAGTGCGTGATCGCCGCGCACAAGGCCCAGGCGCAGATCCCGGGCCTGGCCAACGTCAAGAACGTGGTGGCCGTGGCCTCCGGCAAGGGCGGCGTGGGCAAATCCACCACCGCCGCCAACCTGGCCCTGGCCCTGGCCCGCGAAGGCGCGCGCGTCGGGATTCTCGATGCTGACATCTATGGCCCAAGCCAGGGCGTGATGTTCGGTATCGCTGAAGGCACCCGGCCGAGGATCAAGGACCAGAAATGGTTCGTGCCGATTGAATCCCATGGCGTGGAAGTGATGTCCATGGCCTTCCTGACCGACGACAACACGCCGATGGTCTGGCGCGGCCCGATGGTTTCCGGTGCATTGCTGCAACTGGTCACCCAGACCGATTGGGGCAATCTGGACTACCTGGTGATCGACATGCCACCAGGCACCGGTGATATCCAGCTGACCCTGGCGCAGAAAGTGCCGGTGGCCGGCGCGGTGATCGTCACCACGCCGCAGGACCTGGCGCTGCTGGATGCCCGCAAGGGCGTGGAGATGTTCCGCAAGGTCAACATTCCGGTACTGGGCGTTGTGGAAAACATGGCGGTGCACATCTGCTCCAACTGCGGCCACGCCGAGCATCTGTTCGGTGAAGGCGGCGGCGAGAAGCTGGCGACCCAGTACGGGGTTGAACTGCTGGCGTCGTTGCCGCTGTCGATGGGGATTCGAGAGCAGGCTGACGGTGGCAAGCCGACGGTGGTTGCCGAGCCCGATGGTCAGATTGCCATGGTTTACCAGGAGCTGGCCCGCCACGTAGGCGCGCGGATCGTACTTCAGGAAGCTGAGGCCCAGGCGATGCCGACCATCACTGTCAGCGACGACTGATCCACTTGACAGGAAAGAAGCCTCGACGGTGTCGGGGCTTTTTCTTGCCTGGCGAATACCCAGGGTCCGCCTGTTACCCTTTTACGTAATTGCTGGTGTAAGCATTCACTTACTTTTTCGTAAGTGTTTGGGTTTTTTCGTCGGTGCAGACGTCTTGAATTGATTGCCTATATTTCTATCTCTTTGAAATATAACAATTATTTTTTATTGAACGAGCGCGCAAACTTGTAGCTCTGCGATTTGGATCCCGTTGAACTTCCCCGGGAACTCTCTAAGATCAGCCCTGTGTCCACGGATTGACACAGTCATCACGGAACGATGACTCAGGGAACCTCGCAGGATGCGATTCATCAGGATGATGAAAAGGAACACAGGGACTAGGGAAAAAATGTGGGCGGGTCATACCGCCCCTTTTTTTTGCCTGTAGAAAAGTGAAAACCACCCCGCAGAAAATGCAAAAAGGCCCGCAAGGGGCCTTTTAGAGGGCATCGACGCTATCAGCGCTCGAGGTCTGCAATCTTGCCTTTCTTGCCATCCCACTCCGCCGCATCCGGCATCGGGTCTTTGCGCTCAGTGATATTCGGCCAGATTTCCGCCAGCTCAACGTTCAACTGAATAAATTCCTGCATTTCTGCCGGGACTTCGTCCTCGGAGAAAATTGCGACGGCCGGGCATTCTGGCTCACACAGGGCGCAGTCAATGCACTCGTCCGGGTGGATGACCAGGAAGTTCGGGCCTTCGTAGAAGCAGTCCACCGGACACACTTCTACGCAGTCGGTGTACTTGCACTTGATGCAGTTGTCGGTGACGACGAAGGTCATTTCTAATTTTCTCCTCAGGCGGCGGCAGCGAAACCCCTTGTGGCAGGGCTCGCGAGGTTCGGGAGCGATAGTCTGCAGGCCAGGCTAAAAGCCCGCAGCATCCCAAACCGCGCGAGAGTCTACCAGCTTGCACGCGTCTGCGTTATATCCGAGTCTTCAGTGCATATAACATTTCGAGCGCTTTTCGCGGGGTCAAGTCGTCCACGTCAAGCTTAGCCAACTCATCCAGCACCGGATGAGGCAGGCTGGCGAACATGTCGCTCTGGTGTGGCGCGCTGGGTTTGTTGCTGGCTTTGGCCGGGCTGGCCACGGGAATCTCGTGGGGCAGGGCGGTTTCTTCCAGGCGGCTAAGGTGTTCGCGGGCGCGAGTGATCACCTCACTTGGCACGCCCGCCAGCTGCGCCACGGCCAGGCCGTAACTCTGGCTCGCCGGCCCGGGCAACACGTGGTGCAGAAACACGATGCGCTCGTTGTGCTCGGTGGCATTGAGGTGCACGTTGGCTACCAGCGGCTCGTTTTCCGGCAGCACGGTCAGCTCGAAATAGTGCGTCGCGAACAGCGTATACGCCCGCAGGTGTGCCAATCGCTCGGCCGCCGCCCAGGCCAGGGACAGGCCGTCGAAGGTGCTGGTGCCGCGGCCCACTTCGTCCATCAGCACCAGGCTGCGTTCGGTAGCGTTGTGCAGGATGTTGGCGGTTTCGCTCATTTCCACCATAAAGGTCGAACGGCCACCGGCCAGGTCATCGCTGGAGCCGATCCGGGTGAAGATGCGGTCCACCAGGGACAGTTCGCAACTGGCCGCCGGCACGAAGCTGCCGATATGGGCCAGCAGTACGATCAATGCGGTCTGACGCATGTAGGTGGATTTACCGCCCATGTTCGGACCGGTGATCACCAGCATGCGGGTGTCGTCGTCCAGCGACAGATCGTTGGCGACGAACGGCGTGGTCAGAACCTGCTCCACCACCGGGTGGCGCCCTTGCACGATGCGCATGCACGGCTCGCTGACAAAACGCGGGCAGTTCAGGTCAAGGTTCAGGGCACGCTCGGCCAGGTTGCTCAGTACATCCAGTTCGGCCAGGGCGGCGGCTGTATCCTGCAACGGCGCCAGCTTGTCGATCAAGCTTTCGAGCAAGGCCTCGTAGAGCATCTTCTCCCGAGCCAGGGCGCGGCTTTTGGCCGACAGCGCCTTGTCTTCGAACTCTTTAAGTTCCGGGGTGATAAAGCGCTCGGCGCCCTTGAGGGTCTGGCGCCGCTGGTAATCGATCGGCGCCTGCTCGGCCTGCTTGCTTGGCAATTCGATGAAGTAGCCGTGCACGCGGTTGTAGCCGACTTTCAGGTTGGCGAGGCCCGTGCGGGCTTTTTCGCGGGCTTCCAGGTCGATCAGGAACTGCCCGGCGTTCTCGCTCAGGGATTGCAGTTCGTCCAGCTCGGTGTCGTAACCGGTCTTCAACACGCCACCGTCACGGATGATCGCGGGCGGGTTGTCGATGATGGCTTTTTCCAGCAGCGCCGCCAGTTCCGGGTAGGTGCTGGTGGTGACGGCAAGCTGCTGGAGGTGCGGTGCTTCCAGTTCAGTCATCGCCGCTTGCAGTTGCGGCAGGGCGCCGAGGGCATCCCGCAGGCGTGCCAGGTCGCGTGGCCGCGCGTTGCGCAGGCCGATCCGCGCCAGGATCCGCTCGATATCCCCGATTTCCTTGAGCTGCGGTTGCAGCTTTTCAAAGCGGTATTGATCCAGCAGGCACGTAATAGAGGTTTGACGGGCTTGCAGCACGGTCAAATCCCGCAGCGGACGGTTCAACCAGCGGGTCAGCAAGCGGCTGCCCATGGCGGTCTGGCAACGGTCGACCACCGATTGCAGGGTGTTGTCGCGACCGCCCGCCAGGTTGGTGTCCAGTTCCAGGTTGCGACGGCTGGCGCCATCGAGCACCACGGTGTCGTCCAGACGTTCATGACGCAGGCTGCGCAAATGCGGCAGGGCGGTGCGCTGGGTTTCCTTGGCATAGCTCAGCAGGCAACCGGCAGCGCCGATGGCCAGGGTCAGAGTCTCGCAACCGAAGCCCTTGAGGTCTTGCACGGAGAATTGCTGGCACAGGCTTTTCAGCGCTGAATCACGCTCGAAATCCCACGGCGCGCGACGCTTGGTCCCACGACGACGTTCCGCCGGCAGATCCTTTGGCCAGTCATCCGGAATCATCAACTCCACCGGGTTGACGCGCTCCAGTTCCGCCAGCAGGTTTTCCCAGCCCTTGATTTCCAACACCGTGAAATTGCCACTGGTGATGTCCAGCACCGCCAGGCCGAACAACCGCTCATCCCCCAGCACCGCCGCGATCAGGTTGTCGCGACGCTCATCCAGCAGCGCCTCATCACTCACTGTACCCGGCGTAATGATGCGCACCACCTGGCGTTCCACCGGGCCTTTGCTGGTGGCCGGGTCGCCGATCTGC
The DNA here is from genome assembly GCF_052682255.1 of Pseudomonas sp. 32A. Taxonomy (NCBI): domain Bacteria; kingdom Pseudomonadati; phylum Pseudomonadota; class Gammaproteobacteria; order Pseudomonadales; family Pseudomonadaceae; genus Pseudomonas; species Pseudomonas sp. 32A. Next base: position 4,228,026 of record NZ_JBQYLY010000001.1, read on the forward strand.
TCACAGATCACCACCGACTCGCCCAGCTTCACCAGCTTGACCAGGTAACCTTCCAACGAATGATAAGGAATCCCGCACATCGGAATCGCCTGCCCGGCCGACTGCCCGCGCGCGGTCAGGGTGATATCCAGCAACTTGGCGGCCTTCTTCGCGTCTTCATAGAAGATCTCGTAGAAGTCGCCCATGCGGTAGAACATCAACTGATCAGGGTGCTGGTTTTTCAGGCGCCAGTACTGCTGCATCATCGGGGTGTGGCTGGAAAGGTCGGTCATACGCGGGGTTCAGCTCTTCCTGTCGATTTTTGGCAAGGGTAAATAGGCTAATGGTACATTGATTTTTTATGCATTGTGGGCGGCTATATGATGTTGAATTCTCGCTACGAGCCTTATAAACGATGTGTTTGTCCTATGGTTTACGATAGAAACCAAGGCAGATCGGGTTCGGTTGATCAATAAAAAAACCCGACGCTGGGTCGGGTTCTTTATTGCAGTGCCTTAGTAGATGTCAGGCTCGTTTTGCCTCAGCTGCCATCAATACAAGGTTCTGCTGTTTGGTCGCTTCGGTCAGCACTTCGCTGTATACGCGCTTTTTTTGATCAGATTTAGCGTTACGAATAAAGTCGGCAAAGGGGCTTTTTGCACCTTTGGTCAAGCCCAGCTTGATCGAAATCATCATTACGCTCCTGATGGTTGCCCGAGTCTGGCCTCAAGATCGGCCCGCGTGTGTCGCTCAGGAATATGGTAGTCAATTTTTTCGACACCGGCTTTGTACAATCGTCCCGAGTTGTCAATGTGCTTGAGCAGCAAATCCACGTGGATATCGCCGCCGTACTCTAGCTTAAGTGCGTTGACGACGTCACGTGCGGCAAAGTACTGGTCGATGAAATGCTCTTTACGAATCCTTCTTCCTTCTGCTTCTTCGCGAGCTTTGACGAAGTCCCAAGCGAGCATCGGATCCTGGTAGACGTACAGAATCTGTACGAACCTGCCTTTTCTTAAGGAACGATCCACATTCCGCCTAGCAACATCAATGTTTGAAAATGTTCCGTCAAGGAGGAACGACTGCTGTTGGTCCATCGCAAAATCCAGAATCTTCTCCACCAAAATAGAAACCCCTTTCTGGAATAACCAGGAGTTACCGCCGGTATAGGCAACAAATTCGCTACGAAGCTCATCGGGGTCAATTCGAAGGATCGGGGTGTCGGCAAAAAGATTCACGAGCGCGATTGATGCCTCGGTTTTTCCTGCACCCGGTGAGCCGGCCATGTAGACCGATACAGGCGCCTCTTCCGGAGGATAGATAGCTTTGTCGGTCAGACGCCTGGCAATCATTTTCTTGTTTGAGCGAGCAAAGCGCAGCGCTTCGTCTGAGACTTCCTGCTCTGAGTGCGTCATGACTTTTCTGATTGGATCTGCAAAGTGCGTCATCAACAAACCCAGCATTTTTCCGATAGGCGCAGGTTAGCATGCGAGGCAGACCACAAATGGTTAGGTAAAAATCTGCAATCAATGCATTAAATATGCAAATTAGCATTTGCCAAGCATCAAAACTGCCTGCACTATCCGCGTTATGCAAAAACGCAACGTTTCTATCGTCTTAAGAGAGCTGCTGGACCGCGACCGGATCTCCCCCACGGAGCTTCACCGGCGTACCGGCGTGCCTCAATCCACGTTGTCCCGGATCCTCAGCGGCAAGATCGTCGATCCGTCGGACAAGCACATCTCACGCATTGCCGATTACTTTCAGGTCAGCACCGATCAGTTGCGCGGGCGCGCAGGGCTGGTGCCGGCGCGGTTGGACGAGCGTGACCCGATGCATTCGGAACTCAAGGACATAAGCCTGTGGGACGACGACACGCCCGTTAATGATGACGAGGTGTCGATCCCCTTTCTGCGCGAGGTTGAATTGGCTGCTGGATCAGGAAGATTCGTCATCGAGGAAAGCGAGAAGGCCAGCCTGCGATTCGGCAAGCGCAGCCTGCGGCATAACGGTGTGCAGTTCGACCAGGCCAAGTGCGTCACGGTGCGTGGCAACAGTATGTTGCCGGTGCTGCGTGACGGCGCGACCGTCGGCGTCAACGCCGGCAAGTGCGGGATTGGTGACATCGTCGACGGCGACCTGTATGCCATCAACCACAATGGCCAACTGCGGGTGAAACAGCTCTACCGCCTGCCTTCGGGGATTCGCCTGCGCAGCTTCAACCGCGATGAACACCCGGATGAGGACTACAGCTTCCAGGATATCCAGGATGAGCAGATCAGCATCCTCGGTCACGTCTTCTGGTGGGGCATGTACGCCCGCTAACCCCTCTTCGTAAGACAAAGCCCGCCAATGCGCGGGCTTTTTTTCGTCCGTGCAAAACCACCAAACCCTTTGCCCATAAGGCTGCGAATGCATCCATGCATATGCACTGCAAAAATAAATGCATTTGTGCATTGACTGTATATGCATACATGCATATTCTTCATCTCAAGCCAGCCAAGAAGGCCTGGTGGAGGCGGCAAGGATGCTGCCAAGGAAGACAAGGACGTTACGCAACACCGGCAAGGACGCCATCGAAGCGATGGCACGGATGCCAGGCAACACCGGCAAGGATGCCGACGCTCTTTAGTTTCAAACCGCTTCAAGAACAGGCAGCGATGAACCGGCCTTAACGGTTCAGAGGGTTGGCAACTGGCCCGGGTGTGCAGCGTAAAGCACCAGAAGCAGTTATCCGGCAGACAGGGATCGTGGTCGGAAAAACATTGAGGAAAGAACCGTACCGCGCCAGTAGCGCCGAAAGTTCGAGGACAGCATTACTGAAAAGCCCGGGCAACCGGGCTTTTTGGAATGCCTACCTATAAATGGAATTACCCAAAACCCGGCACTGCGCCGGTAATGCTCAGCCAGGAGGCGTGACATGACAAACGAGCAGCAAGCGTTAGCGGAAATGCCTATCTGGTTAGTGATCGCACTGGCTCTGATCGGCGGTGTCTCCGGAGAAATGTGGCGCGCCGACAAGGAGGGCGCCCGCGGTTGGTCGCTGGTGCGGCGCCTGGCCCTGCGTTCCGGGGCCTGCATGGTGTGCGGGGTGTCAGCCCTGATGCTGTGCTACGCCGCCGGCATGTCGATCTGGACGGCCGGCGCCATTGGTTGCCTGACTGCCATGGCCGGTGCCGACGTGGCCATCGGCCTTTATGAACGCTGGGCAGCCAAGCGCATCGGCGTCAACGAAGGCCCCGGCCGGGACCCGCAGTAACCGTTGCAAGGACGCGACTTAAATGACACTCATCGAAAAACCCTCCCAACTGCCCCAGGCCATCAACGAGGCGTTGCGCGTTGCCTTTCCGAATCTGAAGGTCGGCAATCATCAGGACTTCCAGGGCACAACGGATAACACCGGTGTGTTGATCACGGTCGAAGGCAATGGCCCGGGCATTCGCTCCCGCGAAGGGCGCAAGGCCCACGCCCTGGGGATTTCACTCAAGGCTATGGTTGCCCCAGGTGCCTTGCCCTTTGATGCCTGCGACCTGGCCAGCCAACTGATGGACCTGGTGCTGGATAACCGCTGGAACCTGCCGCAGGAGCAGTGCGACTTGCCGAGCAATATCGTCGCTGCGCCCTCAATAGGCACCACCGCAGAAACGGACTACGACACCTGGACCGTCAGCTTCACCCAAACCCTCTATATCGGACCGCCGCTGCTCAACGATCCCACAGGCAAACCACTGTTCGCCTGCACCTGGGAAGTCTCGAACATCGACGACCCCGACCAATACAAGCCGCTGGCGGAGTAGCCCATGTTCGACGCGCTGTTACGCATGCAACTGGGGCCGATTGTCGAGCGACTGGCGGAAATGGAAAACCAGCTCGAAGACCTGTATCGACGCGCTGAAAGTTTCTGCCGCATCGGCGTGTGCCAGGAGGTCGACGCCGCCAGCAATACCTGCAAGGTCAGCCACGGCGAACTGCTCACCCCGGCCATTCGCTTTTTCAACCCCAGCGCCGGTGCGCAGACGGAAACCCGCATCCCGTCCGTGGGCGAGCAATGCTTGCTGCTCAACTACGGCGGCGGGGAGGGCGGGGCGCAATCGGTGGCCTTGTTCGGCTTGAACAGCGACCGTTTTCCGCCGGTCTCCAGCGTTCCGTCACTGACCCGGCGCCGCCATCAAGACGGCACCCAAAGCGACTACGACGACGCCAGCCATACCTTCAACTGGATCAACGGCCCGACCACGTTCACCGGTTCCCGCGAGCAGGTCGACGTCAAGGTCGGCGCCGCCAGCCTGACGATGAATGCCCAGAGCATCACGCTGCAAGTCGGTGGTACCCGTCTGTTGCTGGATGCCGGCGGCGCGCACTTCAGCGGCCCGGTGGTGGACCACCAAGGCCGAGTCATCAGCCCCTGATAAGGACATCCCATGATCGGAATCGATCGGAACACCGGGGCGGCCGTCGATGACTGGCTGCAATTCGTCCAGCGCGCCACCCGAGCGCTGACCACTCCCTTGGGCACTCGCCAGAAGCGCCCGCTGTACGGCTCGATGATCCCGCAACTGCTCGGGCAAAACCTCGGCGATGACCTGCTGATTCTCGCCCAGAGCCATGCCGCCCAGGCGTTCTACAACCCGCAGAACGGCATCGCCGATTTCGAACCGCAAGTCATCGTCGCCAATCGCCAGGGCGCGGGCCTGTTGCTGCGCTTCGCCGGCACCTGGAAAAACCGCAAACAAACCTTCGAGGTGGTGACATGAGCATGCTGATACCCGGTCAGAACCAGTTGGCTGAGCCAGCGATCATTGCCGTCGATGAATTCGAGCCACTGTTGGCAGAATTCAAGGCATTTGTCGTTGATTACGTCGCGACTCGTGCGCCGGAAAATGCCGCCAAGCTGAAGGTCAGCCTGGAGAACGAAAGCGAGCTGCTGACGTTGGCGCTGGAAGCTTTTTGCGTTCGCCTGCAAACCCACGAGCGTAAATACAACGCCCGCATCAAGCAGATGCTGGCGTGGTGGGCCACCGGCAGTAACCTTGACGCACGCCTTGCCGACATGGGCCTGGAGCGTCAAGTGCTCGACCCTGGTGACCCGGCGGCTTTCCCGCCCGTGCCGCCGACGTTGGAGAGCGACGACGACGCCCGCCTGCGTTATTACCTGGCGCCACACGCACCCGCAGCAGGCTCGCGGATGCAGTATCGCCGGGAGGTTTTCACCCTCGGTGAGCGTCCATCGGTGAAAGTGCAAAGTGCTACGCCGGGTGTGGTGACGGTCACTTATACCTTCGACCCGGACGGCTACGCGGCGCGGGTCAAGGATGGCAACGGCCGTCGCACCGCGCCTGGCGAAGTGATGGTCACCGTCCTGTCCCGAGACGGGGATGGCACACCCTCTGCGGATCTACTCGAGGGTGTACGCCGGCATTTCGCCCGGCCTGATGTACGACCGGAAACGGATCTCGTCTCGGTGCAGGGCGCACAAATCCTGCGTTACAAAATCCGCGTGGTGGCAAAGATCAACGCCGGCCCGGACTCCGGGCTCACTCAAGTCGCCGCCCAGAAACTGCTGCAAGACTATGCAGAGTCTTGCCATCGCCTGGAAGGGCGGGTGGACCCGAGCTGGATCGACTACGCCATCCACTCGGCGGGCGCTGCGCAACTGCAAATTCTTGAGCCGCTGGAGCCGATCGTCACCACGGCATTCCAGGCCCCGTATTGCACGGGTGTCGAGGTGGAGGTGCGCACCCTATGAACGAACCAAAAGGCAGCTTGCTGCCCGCCAACAGTTCGCCGTTGGAGAAGGCACTGGACCTGGGGTTCGGGCAGTTGCTCGACCGGGTCACACCACCTTTTCCCGCCTTGATGAACCCGCTGCAAACCCCGGTTGAATTCCTTCCCTACCTGGCCGCTGATCGCGGCGTCAGTGAATGGGATGCCGCTGCCAGCGAGTCGGAGAAGCGCCTCACCGTGGCCTTGTCCTGGCAGATCCAACGTCAGGCCGGTACGCCCAAGGCGCTGAGCTACGCGGTTGAGTCACTGGGTTTCACACCGAACATCAGCGCCTGGTATCAACAGCGGCCAACCGGTCTGCCTTACACCTTTGACGTGCAGGCAATCATCGGTCGCAGTTGGTCCAGTGGCGATCACAACCGTTTGATCCGCCGCATCAACGCGGCCAAGAGCGAGCGGGACCTGGCCACCATCACCATCGTGCACGAGACCTCCCAGGGTTTACGTGTCGCTGCAACCGCTGATCCAGGATTGAGCATCGGCGATGAGAGCCAGCCCGGGGCATTACCCGAGGTGAAGCTTCACGGGGTACTTGCTTGTAGCAGCGTGGCGCACACACCGCTCAGCGATGGCGAGTTGGAGCTGTGCGGCGTACTGCCTGAACTCGGGCTGGCGGCCCGGCTTAACAGTGCCGGGGTTGCCCGGCACTACACCATTAACGACTACGACCTCAGGGCGCAGCCATGACAGATGAAATTACACGCCTGGTGCGCTTCACCTCCAAGGGATTGGATGAAGTGCTGCAGGCAAAGAACCAGGGCTTGAAAGGCGAGATCACCCACATTGGCGCCGGTACTGGCCGCTACAACCCCGACGGCACCGAAGTTGCCCTGCGTGACGAGCGTCAACGGGTCGCCATTGTGGACTACGAGGACTTGGGCGACCGACAACTCAGGATGGCCGCGCTGTTTGATGGCGAGGCTGAGTATGAGATTGGCGAGTTCGGTTTTTATCTCGCCAGTGGCACGTTGTTGGCGGTGTATTCCGTTGCAGGAAAGTTGCTGACGTATAAAGCGGCGGCGGCTCGGGTGCTGCAGAAGTTCACGTTGGATATTTCGCCATTGCCGGCGGACAGCGTGACGATTGTGGTGGGGAGTGAAAATCTAAATGTGTTGTTGGTCGATGAGTTGGCGGCACTGGCCGCTGCCAGTGTCGATAATATGGCCAGGGGTGTTGGGCTCTTGCTTCGAGTGATGCAACTTGAGAGCAAAGGTAGCGCTGTGTAGATGTAAGACTTATTTGGTGGTGACCAATGAGGTTTTTACTAAGTGATCAAAGAAGATAAGGAGATCGTATTTTGAGTACAGAACAGCAACTTGCTGCGGTTGTCAGCGCGGCAAACACTCTTACTAATGTAGTTACTGGCAAGGTCGGGGAAATTGATAAGGCGATTGTAGATGCTAGGAGTGCCTATGACGCACAATTGTTGGAACTTAAAAGTCGCTTGCCAAGGCTTGCGGTGACTAAAAATTTCAACTTGAACCCTAGTGCTGACGGAAAGTTGATCGATAATTGGGGGATTCATGGCGAGGTTAGTTGCACTAAGCTTCGTTCAATCAGCACGACCTCTCAAGCCACGGGACGTCCGCAGGCTGATGTGGATTTCATGCTTCAGGTTCAAGCAGACGTGCGTGAGCAGTTTCCTGGCTTTGATATCAGAGCCAGTGAGTATTGGCGAACTGTCGTAAACGTGTGGCAGTTGAAGTGGGCAACCGCAGACATTAGTCCCTGGCTCGCTTTTCCTTATACGGTTGATACGGCGCTTGCTAATGGAACGGGGGCGGTGCCACTTAACTCCTACATCACATTGGGAGCTTTTGTCCGTGTCTTGGAGGGTTCAATTTCAGGCGCATGGAGTGTCGGGTCAGAAAAAGGTAAATGGCGCTGGTGCTCGACGGTAGTCGCCCCCACTGAACTGTTTGGCGCCTATTATCATCTTCATCCAATGCGCACTTCCGCTTCCGGTATTGTTGAAGTGATGTTGGCGGGCGCGTGCACGGGTGTTGTTACCAGTCCAGGCGACTGGGGAACTATGTTGGCTTTGAGCTAAGGAGAAATCATGAAACCAATTTTTGTGCCTGCTGAACTTCATCCTCTTATTAAGTGGCAAGTAATTCGTAGCGCTCGTGATCAGGATCTATCCGCGAGTGATTATGCGGCTATGCCCGACTATCCTATGTTGGATAAAAATAAAGCGACATTCGCGGCCTACCGCCAAGGGCTTCGAGATATTCCTGATCAAGGGAGCGATCCTGATGCCGTCGTATGGCCCCCTAAACCTGAATTTCTGAAATAACCCACCGCGAAAGCGGTTTTTTTTCGCCCGCCCAAAGCCCCTCTCGCAGGGGCTTTCGCGTTTTGCGCCTGGAGAATTTCGCAAATGCCAAACCGTCAGAAATACACCGTCCTCATCCCATTCCCTACCGGCAATGGCCATTGGTCCACCGCCGGCCAGGAACTCGACCTGCTGGACGTCGAAGCATCCGCCCTGCGCACCGCTGGCCGCCTGGAACTGACCAGCGTCCTCAACTCCACCCCCAAGAAGGCTGAATAACCATGGCTGAGGTTTTGAACTTCGAACACAACGGCATCACCGTGAATGCCACCGAATCCCCCGAGGCCATGGGTGGCTTGGGCGATAACGTCATCGGCCTGGTGGGCACCGCCCCCAACGCCCATGCGTCGATCCCGAAAAACGCCCCGTTCCGCATCAACAGCTTCACCACCCAGGCGCTGCTGGACCCTACCGGCGCTGAAACCGGCACGCTGTTCCACGCCGTGTACCAGATCCTCAAAGTGGTCAAGGTGCCGGTCTACGTAGTGATCGTCGACGAGGGCACCACGCCGGCCGACACCCTCAATAACGTAATCGGCGGTGAAGAGCCGGTCACCGGCCGTAAACTGGGCCTCGCCGCCCTGGCCAGCGTCCCCGAAGACCTGACCATCATCGGCGCCCCGGGTTTCACCGGCACCAAAGCCGTGGCCGGCGAATTCGCCTCCTTCGGCAAGCGCATCAAGGCCCGTGTGGTGCTGGATGGCAAGGACGTAACCGTCGCCGACCAGGTGACCTACAGCGGCGAACTGGGCGGTGCCGACCTCGGTTTCGACCGCTGCCTGCTGGTGCACAACATGCCGTCGGTGTACTCCAAGGCTGCGAAGAAAAACGTGTTCCTGGCCCCGTCGTCCCTGGCCATCGCTGCACTGGCCAAGGTCAAGCAGTGGGAAAGCCCGGGCAATCAGGTGACCTTCGCCGAAGACGTTTCCCGCGTGGTTGAGTACAACATCCTCGACACCTCCACCGAAGGCGACCTGCTCAACCGTTACGGCGTGAGCTACTACGCCCGCACCATCCTCGGCGGTTTCTCGCTGCTGGGTAACCGCTCCATCACCGGCAAGTTCATCAGCTACGTGGGTCTGGAAGACGCCATCAGCCGCAAGCTGGTCAAGGCCGGCCAGAAAGCCATGGCCAAGAACCTGACCAAGTCGTTCATGGACCAGGAGGTCAAGCGCATCAACGACTGGCTGCAAACCCTGGTGGCCGACGAAACCATTCCTGGCGGCAGCGTGTACCTGCACCCGGAATTGAACAGTGTCGAGAAGTACAAGAACGGCACCTGGTTCATCGTCATCGACTACGGCCGCTACGCGCCGAACGAACACATGATTTATCAACTCAACGCCCGCGATGAAATCATCGAGCAGTTCCTGGAGGACGTTCTCTAATGTTTACCAACCGAATCAGACAGGCCATGGCGGCCACCCTCCAAGGCCTGCCGTTGTCGGCGACGGTCACCTCGTTCGCACCGCCGAAGATTGAGTTCGATATGGAGCTCATGACCGGCGGGCGCTTCATCGCCGAAGAAATGGCCAAGGGCGCCAAAGCGCTCAACGCCACATTGGAGCTGCAAGGCGCAGGTCCGGAAATCATGCTTGCCCTGGGCGTGCGCTTGGGCGACGACATTTTGCTGAACGTGCGTGAAGCCGGCCAGGACCAGGATGGCAAGACTTACTTCACCTACCACACCATCGGCGGCAAGCTGAAAACGCTGACCGAGACCACGCTGAAGATGGGCGAAAAACCCGCCATCACCCTGGAGTTCTCCTGCCGCACCTACAACCGCCTGGAAAACGGCATCCCGGTAATCGACATCGACGTGCGCACCCAGAAGTTCGTGCTCAACGGTGTCGACATCCTCGGCGATGCCCGCCGCGCGGTGCTGATGCCATAAGCCCCCGGGGGCGGGTTTTCCCGCTCCCATACTTCATCAAGGAATTGATTCATGGCCTGGATGCCTCCACTGCACATCCTGCTGTCGCCGATCACCGCCGATACCGGCGCGACGGTCGAGCAGATTCAACTCAAACCGCTGTTCTATGCCGCGCAAAAAGACGCGCTGGCCCGGGCCGGTGACGATGAGGACGACCAGTTTTTCGAACTGGCGAAACTCGCCACCGGCCTGTCGGAAAAAGAGCTCGACCAGCTCAAACGCCCGGACTACGTGAGCATCGCGCAATACGTGCATGACATGTCGACCCGCCCGGCTTCGTTCTTCCTGGACGAGTCCCGCACGCCTGGTGACTCAACCATCACCGAACAGGTGAAGCTGCTGCTGCCGCTGAACGCAGCGGGTCGAACCCTGACCGATGTGACCCTGGAAATGCCTGCCCTGCGCGCCACCAAAGTGATGAAAAAACTCACCACGGCCAAGGAGCGCGCCGAGTTCATCACTGCCCATTGTTCGGGGCTGATGATCCCCGACCTGGCGGGCCTGACCGTTCCCGACTGGACCGAACTGCAGGGGCGAATCGACGATTTTTTAAATCAACCGGCGGCCTTCTTTCAGAGCGCGACATCGAAGTAATCCTCGATGTTGTGCCGCTGGTTTACTCGGTAAACGAAGCGGAAATCCTGGACTGGGACGCCGGAAAAGCATTGCGCCGCTACGACATCGCGATCACTCGCCTTGGCATCAAACAGGAGTAGAGCCGGATGCAGATTAACTATGCGCTGGCATTTGCCGGGCAAACGTATGACCGAGGGCTTTCGAGGGACTTGTCACCGGCGGCCGAGGATTTGACCGGGCCTGCCTCCCTGGATGCGGTGCCTGCCGCAATGACGGATCTTAGCCTGGCGCTGGCCAGTGCCAGCCTCGAAATCAACGGCCTGACCCTGGAGCAGGTCCGGCTGCGCGAGACCCTCGAAACGCTCAACAGCACGTTGTTCATTAACGGTAACTCGCTGGAGACCAAGACGGTCGATGTCGCCGCTGGCGCGCCGAAGAGCGAGCAAAAGGACCCAGCAACGGCCCCCGACTCCTGGGTGGACAAGGGCCTCAAGGCCGGGGCCGATATCGGCAAGGATTTGGGTTCGAGCCTGTTGGATACGGTCAAGACCCGAGTGATCGGCAATCTGGTCGATGTGACGTTCGGCAAGATTCCCGGAGTAGGGAAACTGTTCAAGGACGGGGGGCTTGATAAAGACAAGGACAAGGGTGGCGACAAGCAATGTTGCCCTGGCACCACCGGCCCACTTGAAACGGCGGCCGCACAGTTACCCGAAAGCGTTGGAGAGACGGTCCGCAAGAAAGACAAAGCTCGCACCCCCGGGAATTTGAAGAAGCGGCGCGTCAAGCTTCCCAAGCCTGGCCAAACGGTTCCGCGTGAATCGAAGGCAACCGTCGATGGCAAAGCCGCGGATCTCAAACCTCTTCATCTTCCCGCCTCGGCAAATGCCGCGCCCCAGCTCAATGCGATGGGCCAGCCGCTTGTTCCGTTCTCTGCCAAACAGGCCGCCCAGGCGTCGACCAACCTACCTGGTAATTCGTTTGCCTCCTACGCGGCACCGTCGGCAAACCGCCGTGTGGCGCGCGGTGCAGGCAAAGGCCTGGCCGCGAGTTTATCGGGAGCGTTTGCCAGACTGGAATCGGTAGGCACCCGCCGCCTCGGCCCGTTGAAGTACGTCGACACCGCCATGGATGTGGTGCAGGGCGTGCGCAATGGCGACGCAAAAGCGGTCGCCTCCGGCCTCAGCACCGCGGGCGGCGCCTGGGCGGGAGCCTCCGCCGGCGCCGCTATCGGCACCCTGATTTTTCCCGGTGTCGGCACTGCTGTCGGCGGCGCCATCGGTGGTTTGTTGGGCAGCGAGGCGGGAACCTGGCTCGGTGACAAGTTGTTCGGCCCAAGTGATCGTCTGCCATCACCCAACACGGTAAGCAAGGAACTCAGTAGCGCCAGCACCGACAACCTGCAGATCACCATCGCGCCAAGCATTCAGATCAGCGGTGTAAGTCTTGCCGATGCCCAACCCATCATCGATGGCGTGATTCAGGCGCTGCAATACCAAACCTTACCGATACTGACCGACGCCTTGAGCGTGCGGCGTAACGCATCGCTGACTGATTTAAGGGGATATGCCTGATGCGACAGCAAATGGTACTGGGGGATTTTATTTTCGGGTTGTCGCGCGGGTTTGCCTATTCCGGTCTCAACCGCCTCACGGACGGTGGCTGGGCGAATCTGGAGATTATTGCCAGCAAGCCGCAGTCGCGGCAGAAAGGGCAAAACCTGGAAAAGCTCACGTTCACAGGTAAAGCCGCGTACGCCGTGGGCATGCAACGCCTGGACGAGCTGCGCGCCCTGCAGAACGGTCGGGCGCCGCTGCCATTGGTGGACGGTATCGGTCGTAACTGGGGACTGTGGCGCATCACCTCGGTCACGGAAGATCAGTCCTGTGTGATCGATGACGGCACCGCTCTGTTGATCGGCTGGACACTGGTGCTGGAGGAGTTCGTCAATGCGTAGAGTGCGAAGTATTGCCGGTGACTCGGTCAACCTGCTGCTCTACCGCGAGCTTGGCCGCTGCGATGACATGGCTGAAGAAAACCTCTGGCGCTTGAATCCCGACCTTGCCGAGCAGGGCCCGGTCTTGCCGGCGGGTGTTTGGGTAATCGTGCCCGAAGTGGAGTCGCGCCCGGCTGCGGTGCGCCCGGTGTCGGCCTGGGATTAAGGAGGTTTCATGGCAATGGGATTTACCCCGATCGTCGAGTTCTACGGCGCCAACGCGGCCCTGCTCAACGAGCGAATCATGCAGTGGAGCCATACGGATACCACCGGTATTGAATCTGACCAGTTGGAACTCACCCTCAACATCGAAGGCCTGGAAGGCTTGCCGAGCCTGAGCGGGAAGATCGGTTTTCGGGCGGGCTACCTGGAGACGGGGCTGGTGGAAAAGGGCGAGTTTGTGGTTACCCATCTAACGCCGTTCCTGTTTCCCATGCGCCTGGTGGTGGGAGCCACCGCAGCTCCGTTCAGTGTGCAGGATCAAACCGGCTATCGGCAGCGTCGTTCCGCCAGTTACGGGCCAACTACCCTGGGGGCGCTGTTCCGCCAACTGGTGACCCGCCACGGCTTTTCACCCCGTGTTGCGCCGAGTCTGGAGGGTATTTTCATTCCCCATATCGATCAGTCCAATGAAAGCGACATGGCCTTTATCACCCGGCTTGCCGGGAAGTACGGTGGGGTCAGCAAGCCCTTCAACGAGCTGTATGTACTGGCTGACAGCGGGCAGGTCAAAACGCTTTCTGGCCAGATGCTGCCAGAGGTAAAACTCTCCGTGACCCAGAACAACCGCCCCGGGGAGCAGGCATTTATCAGCGCCAAGTTTGAGGAAAAAGCCCGCGCTAAATACGCAGGTTGCCAAACCAGTTGGTGGGATGCCGCGGCAGGCAAGCTGCGGGTGGTTCAGGTCGGGGTTGCCCCGTTTACCGTCCTGCGCCAGCGCTATCAGAGCGAAAATGAAGCCCGGGTGGTGGCGCAGCGCGAGTTGGGCCGGGCCAGCCTTAAAGGACGAACGCTAACCATTGATTGCCCAGGTAACCCGTTGCTGGCGGCCGAAGGTCTTTTGCTCTTGGACGAAACCTGGCCGACGTATATGCAAGGGCGATGGTCGATCAAAACGGTGACGCATACCGGGGTGCCGAAGGCGGGCTATCGCAGCTCGATCGTCGCCAGTGGCTTGACGGTCTAGCCGCGCGCCCTCTAACCAGACCCGCTCCCGAGCGGGTTTTTTATTGCCCGGTGAACCCTATGAAGATCACCCCGTTACTGACCCACCTGCGTGATCACTGCCCCGGTTTCAACCAACAGGTGCACGCTGGCCTCGATCTCGATGCGCTGCAAACCCTGCTCGGTGCTCCCGCTGCGGTCGTTACGCCGATCACTGACGCAGCCACCGCGAACAGTTCGCAAAACACCACCCGGCAAACTATCCGCGAGCATTTTGGCGTGGTGTTGGTACTCGACCTGGTGGACGGCCAACAAGCGCTAGCCATGGACCAACTCCAGGCCCTGCGCGCCGAAGTCTGGCGCGCCCTGGTGGGATTCAAGCCCGAGCGCTTCTACGAGCCCATTCAGTACGAAGGCGGCGACTGGCTGCTGCTGACGAAGACCCGCGGGCTCTACCGGCTGCGATTTTTCGCCGAGTTCCAACTGGGACGCAACCTCAGCACACAGCCAGCGGAAACCTGGCTCGAGCTTGAGCTGGACGCTCTGCCGTCCTTCAACGGGGTGACGGTGCGGGTCGATGCCATCGACCCGGCCGACCCCAATCTGCAACGCCCAGGCCCCGACGGGCGCCTGGAAATGACGTTTTCTGCCGAGGTAAAACCATGAGCAAACGCATCACCGTACTGCCGGTTTCCGGCCGTGCCGTACCTGATCCGGAGGCGGGCGATCTGTTGCCCGCCGAAGGCCGCGAAGTCCCGGACAACGCCTGGTGGCGTCGACGTCTGGCCGATGGCGACATCACAACCAAAGCCGTCAAGGCGGCAAAACCACAGGGAGCCAAATAATGGCGATTGGATTCAGTCATATTCCGGCGGACATTCGTGTACCGCTGTTCTACGCCGAGATGGACAATTCGGCAGCCAATAGTGCGTCGTCCGCCTTGCGCCGATTGATCGTGGCCCAGGTCAACGACAACGTCACCAGCCCGGAAATCGGCAGCCTGGTGCTGGTGTCGAGCGCGGCCATGGCCAAACGTATCGGTGGCCAGGGTTCGATGCTGGCATCGATGTACGAGACGTTCCGCAAGAGTGACCCGGTGGGCGAGATCTGGTGCCTGCCGCTGCACAGTACCGAAGGCAGCGCGGCCAAGGCCGAGCTCAAGCTGACCGGCGCCGCGACCCAAGGTGGCATTCTCAGCCTGTACGTTGGCGGCACCCGCGTTCAAGCGACCGTGATCAATGGCGCGACCGCTGCCGTGGCCGCCACCGCCCTGGCGCTGAAAATCAACGCCAGCGCCGACCTGCCGGTCAGTGCGGTGGCCGCCGATGGCACGGTCACCCTGACCGCCAAATGGACCGGTGAGAGTGGCAACGACATCAGCCTGCAGCTCAACCGCCTGGGCCAGAGCAACGGTGAACAAATCCCCGATGGCCTGACCGCCGTGCTCGGCAAAATGGCCGCGGGTGCCGGTGTACCTGACCAACTCGCGGCGCTGGCTGCGCTGGGCGATGAGCCGTTCGAGTTCATCTGCGTGCCCTGGGCCGACACCACCAGCCTCAACGCCTGGCAAGCGGTGATGGATGACAGCAGCGGACGCTGGTCCTGGGCCAAGCAACTGTTCGGTCACGTCTACACCGCCAAGCGCGGCACCATCGGTACCCTGGTGGCTGCCGGGCAAGGGCGTAACGACCAGCACGTGACCATCCAGGCCATGGAGCCGGGCGTACCACAACCGTTCTGGGTCCAGGCAGCCGCCTTGGCCGCACGCACGGCGGTGTTTATCTCCGCCGATGCCAGCCGTCCGACCCAAAGCGGCAGCCTGCCAGGCCTCGACCCGGCGGACGCCAGCGAGCGCTTCACGCTGACCGAGCGCCAATCGCTGCTCAACTACGGCATCGCCACCGCTTACTACGAAGGCGGTTACGTGCGCATTCAGCGGGCGATCACCACCTACCAGAAGAACGCTTTCGGCCAGGCGGACAACTCCTACCTGGACAGCGAAACCCTGCACCAGTCGGCCTTTATCGTGCGCCGTCTGCAAAGCGTGATCACCAGCAAGTACGGGCGCCACAAGCTCGCCGCTGACGGCACGCGTTTTGGCGCCGGCCAGCCGATCGTCACCCCGAGCACTATCCGCGGTGAGCTGATCGCCCAGTACGCCAAGCTGGAACTGGAAGGCCATGTGGAGAACGCCGAGCTGTTCGCCGAGCACCTGATCGTCGAGCGCGACAGCCAGGACCCGAGCCGGGTCAACGTGCTGTTCCCGCCGGATTACGTCAACGGGCTGCGGGTGTTTGCGCTGCTCAACCAGTTCCGTTTGCAGTACGACGCGGCGGTGTAAGCCCCGCGCTTTTCGCAACTGATTCCAGCCCGCCGAGTGCGGGCTTATTTTTGGGAGAAACATCATGGGTCAACTGATTGCGGGCACCTGCTACGTCAAAGTGGACGGCGCTCAACTGACCATCAACGGCGGCTGCGAAGCACCGTTGATGGCCGTCAAGCGGGAAACCGTGGTGCCGGGTTTCTACAAGGAAACCGACATCACCCCGTCCTTCAAGGTTACCGCGCTGCACACGCCGGATTTTCCATTGAAGCAACTGATCGCCGGCACCGACATGACCGTCACCTGCGAATTCAACAACGGCAAGGTCTACGTGCTGGCCGGTGCCTACCTGGTGGAAGAGCCCGTGGCCAAGGGCGACGACGCCGTGATCGAGCTGAAATTCGAAGGCATCAAGGGGACCTGGCAATGACCGATACGGTGAAGCTGCAAGTGGCCATCGAGGCCCACGGCGAGCCACTGACCGAACTCACCCTGCGCCGCCCGACGGTGCAGGAGGTACGGGCGATCAAGGCGCTGCCGTACAAGATCGACAAGGGTGAAGACGTGAGTCTCGACCTCGACGTGGCCGCCAAGTACATCGCGGTGTGCGCGGGCATTCCGCCGTCGTCGGTCAACCAGCTCGACCTGGTGGACTTCAACGCGCTGAGCTGGGCCGTCGCCGGTTTTTTCATGAGTGCGGCGCAGGCTCCGTCGCCGAGCTGATTGCGGTGGCCTATGACCTGGCCTGGTTCTGGAAGGTTGACCCCGAACAGATGCTGGCCAGGCCTTTGGATACGCTCCGGGAATCCCTGGAGCATGCGCAACGGATCAATGCGATGCAGCAGGTGCAGTGATGGCAGAAGCTCAGAAAGTAGAAAGTACCGCCGTGCGCCTGACCGGGATCGACCAGCTGTCGCCCAAGCTCGCTGCGCTGCAGGCCACGGTCGGGCGCTTCAGGCAGAACCTGGAACAAACGGGCCTCGGCAAGCTGGATATCGCCGGTTTGGTGAAGGGCGGCGGGCTGGCGGCACCGTTTGTCAGCGGCATTAAATCGGCTTTGGCGTTCAAGGCTGAGGTCGGCGAAGTGAATGCCGCCGTGGGGCAGGGCGTTACCGAAACCGCAGCGCAGGGCCTGAAGGATTTCAACGCCTCGTTGGACAAGGTATCAGTGGCTTTCGGTACCGCGCTGTTGCCAGCCGTCACGGCAGTGGTGGTCGGGCTGGAGCCGTTGCTGACCTCGGTGGCCCAAGTGCTTACCGAGAATCCGCAACTGGTGCAGGGCCTCGCAGCGGGTGCGGTGGCGTTTACCGCCATTCAAGCGGCTGTCACCGGCGTGTCCCAGGCGCTGGGGCTGATGCAACTGGTGCTCAGCGCCAACCCGATAGTGTTGGTGGCCGTGGGCATTGCCGTGGCGGCGGGATTGATCGTCGCCAACTGGAAGCCCATTTCGGCGTTTTTTGTCGGGCTCGGCGAGCGAGTGATGGCGGCGATAGGAACGATGGGCGAGTTTTTTCAGACGGTCTTTGCGTTTCGTCCGCTGGAACAAGTAATGCGCCTGTGGGGGCCGATCACAGGTTTTTTTGCAGGGTTGTGGACGTCGCTGAAGGTGATGGCGCAGCCCTTGGTCGGCTTTTTCACCACACTGTTTTCCTGGTCGCCAATGGGGTTGATCGTCAACAACTGGACGCCGTTGAGCGGCTTTTTTGCGGCCCTCTGGGACTTGCTCAAAGCACTGAGCGTGCCAGTGGTCGAGTTCATGAAAAGCCTGTTCAGTTGGTCACCCCAAGGGCAAATCATTGCCAACTGGGGTGTGATCAGTGAGATGTTTGCGGCGATCTGGAGTGACTTCAAACTCACCGCGCTGGCGGCTTTTACCATCGTCAGCAGTTACTTCGATTGGTCGCCCCTGGACAAGATCTCTGCCGTCTGGGGTAGCGTCAGCGGAGCATTTGCCTCGATCTGGAGCGATCTCAAGTTGCAGGCCCAGGACGCCTTTGTGGTGCTGAGTGGCCTGTTCGACGACTGGCATCCGATGGAGCAACTTGAAGCCATGTGGGCACCGGTGCTGAGTTGGTTCACGGCGCTGTCGGAGAAGCTTGCGGTGATCACCGCGCCGATTCGCAAGCTGTTCAACGGTGGGCTGGGTGAAGTGATCAACCAGGCGACCGGCAGTGTGCTGGAGTTGACCACCGAGCAACAGGAACGCAATGCCGAAAGCGCGCGTAACCCATCCTGGTTCCGCAAGGGGCCTGGCTTGGTATCACCCCTGGCGTCCAGCTCCAGTTCGCTGCTGCAACAAACCGCGGCCAACAACCGCACGCAGCTCAACGGCGACTTGCGGGTGAGCTTCGACAATGCACCGGCCGGCCTGCGGGTCGACCAGCCCAGAACCAACCAGCCCGGCCTGAGTGTCACCCCACGTGTCGGCTACCGTTCCTTGTCCCTTGGAGGCTCCAATGAGCTGGCGTGATCGTTTGTTGCCGGCGTCGTTTCGTGGCGTCAGTTTTTGGGTTGACCAGGCGAAAGTCCCGGTCGGCAAGAAGGGCCAGTTGCACGAATACCCTCAGCGCGACCTGCCGTTTTTTGAAGGACTGGGCCAACAGTCCCGGGTGCATGAGCTGACGGCATTTGTCGTGGGCGAGGACTGCCTGGAGCAACGCGACAAGTTGCTCAAGGCCCTGGAGGAGGGCGCTGGCGAGCTGGTGCACCCTTGGCTTGGACGGTTGCAGGTCAAGGTCGGCGAATGCGAGATGACCCAGACTCGCCAGGACGGCGGGCTGGTGACCTTTGCCCTGAAGTTCTATCCCGACGAACCCTTGAAGTTTCCCACTACGGCGGTCAATACCCGCCAGCTGTTGCTGGTGTCGGCCGACAGTTTGCTGGGGTCGGCGGTGCTGCGTTTTGAGCAGGCCGTCGCACTGGTGAAGCTGGCACGGGTGGGGATCCAGGCGTTGCGCAATGGCCTGGCTGAGGTTTACCAGGTGATTGAACAGCAGTTTGCCCCGCTGATTCAGTTGTATGGCGACCTGAACGCACTGGTCAAAGCCATCAAGGAAGTACCCAAGGAATTGAGCGCCGAATTCAAGGGCTTGCTCGGCGATGTGAAGGAGCTGAAGGCGTTTGCCCGCAGCGGCTATCGCGGCATGCTGGCCAACCTCTCGCAGCAGGTGGAAGCGGCTCGCACTATCGACGTGCCGAAGCTGACCACCGGCAAAGACAGCATGGCCGCCGTGCAGGCCACCGCCAATCTGGTACAGGACGCGTTGTGGGTGAAGATCGCCCAGTGGCTGGCGGACGTACCGGTGGCGACCAAAGCGGTGACCCTCAGTACCACGCCGTCCCTGGCGCAACAGGCGGCACAGCCGGTGCAGCGCCGCGAAGTGCCGGTGGCCGACGATGTGCTGGTGCTGCGTGACCTTCTGAACGAAGCCATGTGGCAAGCCGCATTGAAGGCCGACGCCGGGCACTACGTTGCGCTGAACGACTTGCGCCAACAGATGTTCACGCATCTGACCGCGGTGGCTTCGTCCGGTGTGCGACTGGTCAACCTGACGCCAATGCGCAGCATGCCCGCCTTGCTGTTGGCGTATCAGCGCTTCGGGGACGCGACGCGAGTGGGCGAGGTGGTGCAGCGCAATCGGGTGGCCCATCCGGGCTTCCTGCCACCAGCGGATCTGCAAGTGGTCAGGGAGTAACCCATGAACGAGTTGGACAATGCCGTCACCCTGACCGTGGACGGCCTAGATTATGGCGGCTGGAAAAGCGTGGAAATCAGCGCCGACCTGGAGCGTCAATTTCGCACCTTCACCCTCAACATCACCTGGCAATGGCCCGGGCAAACCCTGGCGGTGCCGATCAAGCCTGGAGTCCGTTGCCAGGTGCGCATCGGTTGCGATCTGGTGCTCACCGGCTTTGTGTTCAAGGCGCCCATCAGTTACGACGGCCAGCAGATCAGCCTGAGTATTCAAGGCGGTTCGGTGACGCAGGACCTGGTGGACTGTGCAGCGATAAACCAGCCCGGCCAGTGGCGCGGGCAAAGTGTGTTGAGCATCGTCCGCGCGCTGACGGCCTCCTATGGCGTCGAGGTGCACAGCGAGATTGCCGAGACCACACGTTTGCAGACCCACAGCATCGTGCCCGGGGAGACGGTATTCCAATCCATCGACCGCTTGCTGACGCTGTATCGGGTGTTCTCCACCGACGATGCGGACGGACGCCTGGTGCTGGCATTGCCGGGGAGTGCAGGGCGTGCGAATGACAGCCTGGAACTGGGCAAGAACATCCTTTCGGCTAACGCGCCGATGGACTTTGGCTCGGTGTTTTCCGAGTACCGCGTCATCGGCCAGCACAAGGGCGATGATCAGAAAAGTGCAGCGGCGGTCAGTGAGGTTTCAGGGATTTCCCGGGATGAAAACGCCGCGCGAAAACGCGTCACGGTGATCAGCGAACCGACGCAGTTGACCCCTGAGCTGGCCCAGCAACGCGCCGATTGGGAACGCGCCACCCGTACCGGAAAAGCCCTGACCACCACCTACACCGTGCAAGGCTGGCGGCAGTCCAACGGCGATTTGTGGCGCCACAACCTGTTGGTACGGGTGGTCGATCCGGTGCTGGGCTTTGACCAGGACATGCTGATCTCCAGGATTACTTATTCGCTCTCCGACCAAGGTTCGATCACTACGCTACAGGTGGCGCCGCCGTCCACCTTTGATGCCAATCCGTTGCCATCCGCTTAACCATCAAGGAATTTCCATGAGCCTACTGACTCGCCTGCTGGCGCGCGGCACTGTCGTGCTCGCCCACTCGGCCACCAAGCTGCAATCACTGCAAATGCGCCTGACCGCAGGCGAAGTGAACGACGACATGGAGCACTTCGAACCCTACGGTTTCACCAGCAATCCGCTGGCGGGTGCTGAAGGCATCGCCACGTTCCTGGGCGGGGACCGCTCCCACGCCATCGTGCTGGTGGTGGCCGACCGTCGCTATCGCTTGCAGTCCCTGGCGCCGGGTGAAGTGGCGATCTACACCGACGAAGGCGACAAGGTTCACTTCAAGCGCGGGCGGGTGATCGACATTGAAACCGGCACCCTGAATATCCGCGCCAGCCACGCTGTGAACATCGATACGCCGACCCTGACCCAGAGCGGCAAGATCATCTCCCAGGGCGACCAGATTGCCGGCGGCATCAGCCAGATCCGGCACGTGCATGTGGGCGTACAGCCCGGCAGCGGCCAGACCGGCGCGCCGGCGGGAGGCCAGTGATGTTTGTCTCCGACAACCTGAAAAATGCCCTGACCCGCTCGGTGCTGATCAGCCTGTTCACCTGGCGCCGTGCCGCGCCGGATGACCCCGTTGACGATGACGAGCGCTTCGGCTGGTGGGGCGACAGTTTCCCCAGCGTGGCCGACGACCGTATCGGCTCAAGGCTGTGGTTGCTGCGCCGAGTCAAGCTGACCCGCCAGACGCAACTGGACGCCGAATTCTATGCCCGCGAAGCCTTGCAATGGCTGATCGACGACGGGCATTGCAGCGCCATCGAAGTCCTCAGTGAACGCCTTGACGCCCAGCGGCTCAACCTGCGCACGCAGCTGACTCTGGCCGATGGCGAGCGCCTGGACATCAACCCTGATAACAGTTGGCAGGTGATCTATGCCGTTTGAAACCCCTTCGCTGCCGGTGCTGATCAAACGCACCCAAAGCGACCTGGCCAGCGATTCGCTGCGCCAGTCCGATGCCCAGGTCCTGGCGCGCACACTCAGTGGTGCGGCGTTCGGCCTGTACGGTTATCTCGATTGGATCGCTGAGCAGATCCTGCCGGATACCGCGGATGAATCCACCCTGGAGCGCATCGCCGCGCTGCGGTTGAACCAGGCGCGCAAGGCGGCGGTGGCCGCCAGTGGCAGTGTGAGTTTTACCGCGGCGACGGGTGCGGTGCTGGATGTGGATACGGTGCTGCAAAGCAGTGATGGGCGCAGCTTCAAGGTCACCGCTGCCGGCACGACCCATGCGGGCCTCAACACTGCCACCGTGCAGGCGATTGACGCCGGCACCCTGGGCAACGCTGATGCCGGGCTGAGCCTGATCGCGGTCCAGCCGCTGCAAGGTATTGGTTCGACCTTTACCGTGCTGGCGCCGGGGCTGACCGGCGGTGTGGCGCGAGAAACCCTGGAGTCGCTGCGGGCGCGGGTGATTCGTTCCTATCGCGTTATCCCCCAGGGCGGTTCGGCACAGGATTACGAGACCTGGTCCCTCGAAGTGCCCGGCATTACTCGCGCGTGGTGTCGCGGCAATTACCTGGGGCCGGGGACGGTGGGAGTGTTTGTGATGCGTGACGACGACCCGCAGCCGATCCCCAATGCCGCGCAGCTGGCGCAGGTTCAAGCCCATATCGAGCCGCTGCGGCCAGTCACCGCTGATGTGTATGTGTTGGCGCCAGTGATGAAACCGGTGGCTTATCAACTGCGGCTGACCCCCGACACCAGCGCCGTGCGCGCGGCTGTCGAGGCCCAACTGCGTGACCTGCACAACCGCGAAGCCGGCTTGGGCGACACCTTGTTGCTGACCCATATCGCCGAAGCCATCAGCACTGCGACCGGCGAGACCGATCACACCCTCACAAACCCGTTGGCGGACGTTACAGCGGCGACGAATCAGTTACTGGTGTTCGGAGGTATCACATGGCTGGAGTGAGAACCGCTGGTCAGTATCAGGAACAACTGATCGCCTTGTTGCCCAGCGGGCCAGCCTGGGATCTGGAAACCGTGCCGCAGTTGGAGACGGTGCTCAAAGGCATCGCCGAAGAACTCACGCGCATCGACGCCCGGGCCTGCGACCTGCAAAACGAAATGGACCCGGCGACCGTCAGCGAACTGGTGCCGGAGTGGGAAAGGGTGATGCAACTGCCCGATCCCTGCCTGGGCTTGAGCCCGCTGTACGACGACCGTCGCCTGGCGGTGCGTCGGCGCCTGTTGGCGGTGGGCAGCCAGCGCGCCGCGTACTACATCGAAATCGCCCGCAGCCAGGGTTATCCCGACGCCAGTGTCACAGAGCACCGCGCACCGCGCATGGGCCGCTCACGGTTTGGCGCCGCGCATTTTGGCACCTGGCAGGCGCACTTCATGTGGACGCTCAACACCGGCGGCCGCCAGCACCTGGGGCGGCGGTTTGGGGCGAGTTATTGGGGAGAGCGGTTTGGCGTCAATCCGGGGAACGCCCTGGAGTGCCTGATTCATCGCAGCGCACCTGCTCATACGCAGGTGTACATCAATTATGACTAGAGGGTAGAAGCGTGGATTATCCAAAGAGTGTGCCCAGCGTTGGGCTGGTGAATGGCAAGTTTGTGGATGAGAACCCGGTGACCGGGACGCCAGGGAGTTTGATTCCGGCGGCTTGGGGGAATGGGGTTACGCAGGAGATCGTTAACGCAATTACTGCGGCCGGTTTAGTGCCGAACGAGTCTCAAAACAACCAGCTGGCGTTGGCGATTAAAGAGTTGGCAAAGCTGGACCCGCAGCAAAATTTTCCGGTTCAGGTTTATCGCAAGAATCTGGTTATCAATGGCGGTTTTGATATTTGGCAGCGCGGTGTGGTCAATGTTGGGCCCAGTGTAGGCGGGTTTCTTGCCGATCGATTTCGCTGTGATTGGGACGGTGCTGCCGGGGTGAACATCTCTCGGCAGAACTTTGCACCTGGTCAGACTGATGTACCCAACGAGCCGCGGTTTTTCTTGCGCTGGCAGCAAGTGGTAGCCGGTTCGGGCGCAACCACTCATAAGATTTCTCAAAAAATCGAGTCGGTAAGAACGCTGGCTGGAAAAGTGGCGACGGTTTCGTTTTGGGTCCGTGGTGATGCGCCGCGTCGTGTGACTTTTTCGATTACGCAGTACTTCGGCAATGGTGGATCTCTCCCGGCCACTACGCTGGTTAACTCGTTTCAGGTGACGAATGGCTGGACGAGGTGCCAGGCGACATTTCAGGTTCCGTCCATTGCTGGCAAGACGCTGGGCGCTGGAGACAGCGACTGCCTGCGGATTGAGTTGGATCTTGCGCTGAATTCACTGCAAACGATCGACTTGGCTCAAGTGCAGTTGGAAGAAGGACCTGTAGCCACTCTCTTTGAGCGAAGAACCAACGGTGAAGAGTTGAGCCTTTGTCAGCGCTACTACGAGAAGACCTTTAGTCAAGATGTTGTACCTGGTGACGCGGCCGGATCTACGGCGGGTTCGCTGATTTCAATCGTTATGCAAGGGCAGGTGGCTTCTTCGGGCCAGCCGGCGACTCAGTGGTCTTTCAAGGTCGAGAAACGTGCGATTCCCAGCACAACGCTCTACCGCGCGCTTGGCACTGGAGCTCCCGGCCAATGGCGATCTGGCAGTGACCTGGTGTCATCCGGCAATGCGCGAACCTACACCGCATCAACCCGGTCCGTCTGGGTGGATAACTCGGATGTCGGTTTGGCCACACAGTCCTATTACATCCACGCAGCGGCTGATGCCGAACTTTAGGAGGGTTTATGAGCTATCAGTTGACACATGATCCAGACACCGTTTTACGCTTGGTCGATAGAGCAACGGTTCCGCGTTCTCACCGTTTCTGGGCCGAATATGAGCAATGGCTGGAGGAGGGCGGAATTCCCGTACCTCAAGACGGGCCGGTTATGCAGAGTCTGGAACGTGATTGGCGGAACTCTCAGATTGAGAGCATCAAATGGCTACGCGAACGCCATCGAGATGAAGCAGATATGGCAGCAAACACGACGCTGAGTAGCGCGCAGTTTTTCGAGTTGCTTACGTATTTGCAACAACTTCGAGATTGGCCCCAGGCTGTGGAGTTTCCGGCAATGGACCAGCGTCCAAAGGCTCCAGGCTGGATTTCACAGCAGGTGGAGTAATGCTTGACGGAGTTTTTATGCAAATTTCGCAGCTTCAGGCAATCTTGCCCGGCGCCGGCCTTAGAGCCGGCGTTTTTATATCTGCTTTAAACGCTGCCATGGCCCACTACCAGATCACCACCCCCAAACGCATCGCCGCCTTCCTCGCCCAAATCGGCCACGAATCCGGCGAACTGCGCTACGTACGTGAACTGGGCAGTGATCAATACCTGAGCAAATACGACACCGGCACCCTGGCCGCTCGCCTGGGCAACACCCCCGAAGCCGATGGCGATGGCCAGAAGTATCGCGGGCGTGGCCTGATCCAGATCACTGGCCGGCGCAACTACCTGGCATGCAGCCAGGCGTTGTTCGGCGATGAGCGTTTATTGCAGCAACCAGAGTTGCTGGAGCAGCCGCAATGGGCCTGCGAATCCGCCGCGTGGTTCTGGCAGAGCAATGGCTTGAACGAACTGGCTGACAAGGACCAGTTCACCACCATCACCCGGCGTATCAATGGCGGCCTCAACGGTCTGGAGAACCGTATGCAGGTGTGGGCCCGGGCGAAGGCGGTTTTATGGGCTTCCTGACGTCATATCGCCTGCTTGGCTTTTTGCTGTTGTTGGCGGTCTCGGCGGGGGTTGCCTGGCAGGTACAGGCCTGGCGGTATGGCACACAACTTGAGCGCCTGGAGGCTCTTCACGCTGAAGCGCTGAGCCAACAAAGCCTGTCGGCTCAGCGTCAACAACAGTTGGAACAGGACAAACGGCTGGCACTGGAGCAACAACTCAGCGCCAGCGACCAACAACACACCCGGGAGCTTTCCGATGCACAGCACGATCAGGCTCACCTGCGGGATCGCCTGGCCACTGCTGATGTGCGGTTGTCAGTCCTTCTCGACGCCAGCGACTCAGCCAGCGGCTGCCCAATGCCAGCCACCGCCACCCCCGGCAGCGTGGTTCATGGCGCCCCGCGAGCCCGACTTGACCCGGCGCATGCTCAACGAATTATCGCCATCACCGACGACGGCGATAACGCAATGATTGCCTTGCGCGCCTGCCAGGCGTATGTCCGGGCCGTCGCGCGTTAGTCTCTTGTAACTTGCATGGCCCATGGGCTCCTGTAGGGTAGGCAAACGCCCGTCCACTCCAGGAGATGACCGTGAAGGAAATTACTCAACTCGCCGCTGAACTTGGTCGACGCTTGCAGGTTCTCAATGCCCACGTCACAACGGCCGAGTCGTGCACCGGCGGTGGCATCGCCGAGGCGATCACGCGGATTCCCGGGAGTTCGGCCTGGTTCGAGGCGGGCTATGTCACGTATTCCAATCGCCAGAAGACCCGGGAGTTGAATGTGTCGGAAGCGCTG
Source organism: Pseudomonas sp. 32A (assembly GCF_052682255.1). Classification (NCBI taxonomy): domain Bacteria; kingdom Pseudomonadati; phylum Pseudomonadota; class Gammaproteobacteria; order Pseudomonadales; family Pseudomonadaceae; genus Pseudomonas; species Pseudomonas sp. 32A. The sequence continues at coordinate 4,254,352 of NZ_JBQYLY010000001.1, forward strand.
TTCCCCAAAGTCGGGGCTGTCAGCCGCGAAGTGGTGGAGGCGATGGTCCGGGGTGCCCAGGAGAAAAGCCTGGCGCGTTTTGCCGTAGCGGTCAGCGGTGTGGCGGGCCCCGATGGCGGTTCGCCGGACAAACCGGTGGGCACCGTATGGCTGGCCTGGGGCGTGGGCGATGAGGTCACCACCGAGCTCGAACACTTCCCCGGCAACCGCGACGAGGTCCGCCGACAAACGGTAAAGGCCGCGCTAGAGGGCTTGTTGCGACGAGCTGCAGCAGAAATAGAAAAACAGGGGTAGGCGATCACGGATCTTTGTGGAACAATACTGTCTACTTATACAGGTGTTGGCCGCCAGGCCTTATTGATTACGTGAGGACTTTAATGGACGACAACAAGAAGAAAGCCTTGGCTGCGGCCCTGGGTCAGATCGAACGTCAATTCGGCAAGGGTGCCGTAATGCGTATGGGCGATCACGACCGTCAGGCGATCCCGGCTATCTCTACTGGCTCTCTGGGTCTGGATATCGCGCTCGGCATTGGCGGCCTGCCAAAAGGCCGTATCGTTGAAATCTACGGTCCTGAATCTTCCGGTAAAACCACCCTGACCCTGTCGGTGATTGCCCAGGCACAAAAGATGGGCGCCACTTGTGCGTTCGTCGATGCCGAGCACGCCCTGGATCCAGAATACGCCGGCAAACTGGGCGTCAACGTTGACGACCTGCTGGTTTCGCAACCGGACACCGGTGAGCAAGCGCTGGAAATCACCGACATGCTGGTGCGCTCCAACGCCATCGACGTGATCGTGGTCGACTCCGTGGCAGCCCTGGTTCCGAAGGCTGAGATCGAAGGCGAAATGGGTGACATGCACGTGGGCCTGCAAGCCCGCCTGATGTCCCAGGCCCTGCGTAAAATCACCGGTAACATCAAGAACGCCAACTGCCTGGTGATCTTCATCAACCAGATCCGGATGAAGATCGGCGTGATGTTCGGCAGCCCGGAAACCACCACCGGTGGTAACGCGCTGAAGTTCTACGCTTCGGTCCGTCTGGACATCCGCCGTACTGGCGCGGTGAAGGAAGGTGACGAGGTTGTCGGTAGCGAAACCCGCGTTAAAGTCGTGAAGAACAAGGTAGCTCCGCCGTTCCGTCAGGCCGAGTTCCAGATTCTCTACGGCAAGGGTATCTACCTGAACGGCGAGATGATCGACCTGGGCGTGCTGCACGGCTTCGTTGAGAAGTCCGGTGCCTGGTATGCCTACAACGGCAGCAAGATCGGCCAGGGCAAGGCCAACTCGGCCAAGTTCCTTGCGGATAACCCGGATGTTGCCGCTACGCTCGAGAAGCAGATCCGCGACAAGCTGTTGACCCCGGCACCTGACGTCAAGGCCGCCGCCAACCGCGAGCCGGTTGAAGAAGTAGAAGAAGTCGACACTGACATCTGAAGCAAACGATGAGCGTTGTCCTCGATACACCCGTCGCCGTAAGGCGCACTGCAATGGACCTGCTCGCACGACGCGAGCATGGTCGAGTCGAGCTGACGCGTAAACTGCGTCAGCGCGGCGCAGATCCTGAGATGATCGACGCAGCCCTTGACCGTTTGACGGAAGAAGGGCTGCTGTCGGAATCCCGTTACCTCGAAAGTTTTGTGTCCTACCGAGCTCGATCCGGCTATGGCCCTGCGCGAATTCGTGAAGAGCTAAGTCAGCGTGGCCTGCAACGTGCTGATATCGAGCTCGCCTTGCGTGAGTGCGGTATCAACTGGCAGGCACAATTGGAAGATACCTGGCGTCGCAAGTTTGCCGGTCATCTGCCCATTGATGCGCGGGAGCGGGCGAAGCAAGGTCGCTTCCTGAGTTATCGGGGGTTTTCGATGGAGATGATCAGCCGCCTGTTGAGCGGTCGGGATATGGATGACTGAAGGCTGCGCCTGGTAAATGGTTGCTCTGATTATCGTGGGGCTTGGTGTGGCGAGGGAGCTTGCTCCCGCTGGGCTGCGCAGCGGCCCCAACCTGCGCATCGTTCTACCTGACACAACCCAAAAGGCCCGCTATGAAAATAGCGGGCCTTTTTTCGTTTCACTGTCAGGTCACGCCGTCTCCGTCACCCGCTGCTGCGTTTTTCCCTGAGCCTCGGCCCAGTTTTCCGGCAAGTTGATGTAATCCACCAATTCCCGCAAGCGGCCCTGATCGCGCCCGTTGAAGTTGAATACCAGCCGCGTCAGATGGCTGAAGCTTGGCTCGTCATGCTCCTCGCCGGTGTACGGAATTTGTTGGAAGTCGCCACTGAGGCGAAGACTGGCAAATGCCTCCTGCAGATGGGCCAGTGCGGGGTCACTCAACGGATGATGCATGCGAATCACAAATTGGCGCTTCAACCAACGAGTGGAGTGGAAGTTCGCATAGAACTGATTGATCTCTTCCACCGCCTCTTCAGCGTTGTACACCAGGCGGACCAGCTTGAGGTCGGTGGGCAGGATGTAGCGATTGGCTTCAAGCTGGCTGCGGATAAAGTCCAGTGCGCCTTGCCAGAAGCTGCCACCCGGTGCATCCAGCAGTACCACTGGAACCAGCGGGCTTTTGCCGGTCTGGATCAGGGTCAGCACTTCGAGCGCTTCATCCAGGGTGCCGAAACCGCCGGGGCACAGGATCAAGGCGTCGGCTTCCTTGACGAAGAACAGCTTGCGGGTAAAGAAGAAGTGGAAAGACAGCAGGTTCTCGGTGCCATCGATGGTCGGGTTGGCGTGCTGTTCAAAGGGCAGGGTGATGTTGAATCCCAGGCTGTGTTGCAGGCCAGCCCCTTCATGGGCCGCCGCCATGATGCCGCCGCCACCGCCGGTAATCACCATCAGGTCCGAGCGGGCGAGGACCGCGCCCACTTCCCGGGCCAAGGCATACAGCGGGCTTTCCACCGGCGTGCGCGCCGAACCGAACACCGTGACTTTGCGTCGGCCTTTGAACTGTTCAAGCACCCGGAAAGCGTGGTCCAGTTCGTGGATGGCCTGCAAGGTGATCTTGGCATTCCAGCGACTGCGGTCGTCCTGGGCCATGCGCAACACGGTGAAGATCATGTCGCGATAAAGGGGGATATTCGGGCTGTTGGGCGCAATCAGGTGGAGTTGCGCGTCGACCTGCTGCGTGAGGTCGGTGCCGTTTTCTTCAAATTGACGGATCAGGAGTTCATTCGGTTCGTAAGGCATTCAACTTCTCCTTCTTCACAGAACCCTGGGTGCCGGCGAGAAATTCGTCGGGACCACGACACTGCATGTGTCGCTGCCTCTGATTAACGAGGTGGGCGAAACCGGTTCTGTATGTTCCTTATGTTTAAAAACCTTTGCACTGCACGCACAGGAGGGCAACCCTCTTTTGCCCTGAAAATGTTACAGAACGGTGTGAAAACCCGATGCTCCAAGCTTTCAGCATGAATTGATCATGAGCCTATAAAGTCTTGGCTGGCAACCGCTTATTGATCACTTCTGAGGGAGTTTAGACGTTGCCGTGAACAGGCACTTGCGGATGGTTCGGTGGGCATATTGCGCGCCGCTGATCAGCGGCGCGCGACAGGGAGCATCGCTTACTTTCTCTTCTTCGCCGCAGCCGGCGCCGGGCAATCTGCTTCCTGGAACTTCACCGAAGCCACCGGGCGGTTGGTTTTGTTCTCGGTGATTTCATAGCGCATGATCGCGCCCTTGGCCATCAGCTCGCGATAACCCGCGTTCAGGCACACGCTTTGACCCAGCTGGAAGTACACAGCCTTGGGGTTGGCGCGCATTTGCTCGGCGCGGTCTGGCAGTACGCTGAGATGATCAATCAGCTGCAGGCCTTCAACGGTGTAGGCGACTTCCAGGGTTTTATCGTCAATTTCCCGAGGCAGGTTCTTGTTGGTTTCCTCTGCGACGCTTTGCAGCTTCCTGTTCAGTTGAGCCTCCAGCAACGAGGCTGCTTGGGCGCCCAGAGGCAATACCAACGCAAGGGCGACGGACGGAACTACAAGGCGTGGCATAAGACGCAGCATGAAACTCTCCTGATTCGGTTACTGGTGCATAGACCAGCCACTGCGCTGTGCGTTCAGTGGCGCGGGATTATAGGTGACCGCCTGCCACTACGGCCAGCCTATTGCGGGGAAGTGCAGGTAGGCGAGGGCGCCTCTGGTAAACTGCGGTAACTTTCCTTCCCGAGTTCTATCCGTGTCGATTTCCACATTCATGCAGCGGCGCACCCGATGAGCCATGCCGTCTCCCGTTTGCGCACTCAGCGCCTGGCCCGCGCCGTCAAGCCGTTTGTTGCTCGAGGCTCCCGTGCTGAGCGCTGTCCCGGCTGCCGGGTGATTCCCGAATATTGCCTGTGCGCCTGGCGGCCCAAGGTCCAGGCCAAATCCGGCATGTGCCTGCTGATGCATGACGTAGAGCCGATGAAGCCCAGTAACACCGGCTGGCTGATTGCCGATGTGATCAACGACACTAGCGCATTCCCCTGGTCGCGGACTGAAGTCGAGCCTGAGTTGCTCGCCTTGCTGGCCGATCCGCAATGGCAGCCCTACATCGTCTTTCCTGGCGAATTCGTGGCGCCGGAGCGGGTGGTCAACCAGGTCAGCCTGGAAGAGGGCAAGCGCCCGCTGTTCATTCTGCTGGACGGTACCTGGAGTGAGGCGCGCAAGATGTTCCGCAAGAGCCCATACCTGGAGCACTTGCCGGTGCTGAGCCTGGCTCCCGAGCAACTCTCGCGCTACAAACTGCGCCGCTCCAAGCGTGATGATCATTTCTGTACCGCCGAAGTGGCGGCCCTGTGTCTGGAGCTCGCTGAGGATCACGCGGCCAGCGAAGTACTCGACGCCTATCTGGACGTGTTCAGCACCCACTACCTGGCCGCCAAGTTTCAATTGGCGTTGGACCCGGCCGATGTCGTCCATACTCGTCTTGCACCTTATCTATAGGCGTCATGGCCAGCCGACCTTTGCATGATGGCCGCGCAAACGCGCAGCCCGCTAGAATGGCCACGGGCGTAGCGCTTGACCACCCAGGCTACGCTGGGCATGCTTGGCGCCGATTGGGGCGTTGTCACAGATTGGATACGTCGTCTTTTGACGTTGAGCGCGCCCTTTGGTGACTGCTGGCCTGGCAGCCACCTTGCGTGTTGGCGAGCACTGAACCCATCAGTGCCCCCATAAAAAACAGGATCATTTAATCAATGGCCACATACGAAATCCTGATTGCCGATGATCACCCGCTGTTTCGCAGCGCGCTGCATCAGGCGGTCACGCTGGGCTTGGGGCCGGATGTACGCCTCGTCGAAGTCGCCAGCATTGCCGAGCTGGAAACCCGCCTTACCGAAAAATCCGACTGGGACCTGGTCCTGCTGGACCTGAATATGCCGGGTGCCTACGGTTTTTCCGGGCTGGTGCTGTTGCGCGGGCAATACCCGCAAATTCCGGTGGTGATGGTGTCGGCGCAGGAAGAGGCTTCGGTAGTGGTGCGCTCCAAGGAGTTCGGTGCCAGCGGTTTCATTCCCAAGTCCAGCTCCATGGAAGATATCCAGAAAGCCGTGCGCACGGTGTTGGATGGCGATGTCTCCTGGCCGCCGCAAGCCTTTGAAGAGATCAATGTTTCCGACGAAGCCAAGGCCGCCCGTGATGGCCTGGCCAGCCTGACGCCCCAGCAGTTCCGCGTATTGACCATGGTCTGCGAAGGTCTGTTGAACAAACAGATTGCCTACGAGTTGAGTGTGTCGGAAGCGACCATCAAGGCCCACGTCACGGCGATTTTCCGCAAGCTGGGCGTGCGTACGCGGACCCAGGCGGCGCTGCTCTTGCAACAACTTGAGTCAATTTCGCAGCATTAAGACACTGTTCATTCACGTTTTTTTGACTTTGCGTGCTCTAGTTTCCCCACACCTTTTTGCTCAGTTGCCTAACTCTATGTCGCCTTTCAAAGGTCAAACCGGTATCAAACGTATCTTTAACGCAGGGGGATATTCCCTGGATGGCCTGCGTGCGGCATTCACCGGCGAGGCGGCTTTTCGTCAGTTGGTGTTGCTCAATGTCATCCTGATCCCGCTGAGTTTCTTCCTGAATGTAAGCCGAGTAGAGCGGGCGCTGCTGATTGCCGTGTGCCTGCTGGCGTTGATCGTCGAGTTGCTCAATTCCGCCGTCGAAGCGGCGATCGACCGGATTTCCCTGGACCTGCACCCCTTGTCGAAAAACGCCAAGGACATGGGCAGCGCCGCGCAGTTCGTCGCGCTGACCATGATTACCCTGGTGTGGGCTGTGATCCTGATCTAGGCAATGGTCGGCAGTACAATCTCGTCGCTGCGCTGCACCCCGGCGGTAAAGGAACGGCACAGCTCGAGGAATTCGCGCATGGCCGAGGTCTGGTACTTCTGCTTGTGCCAGATGAAGTAGAACTGCCGGGCCAGATCCAGGTCCGGGGTTTCCACCGGTACCAGGCTGCCGCGCCGGAAGGCGTCGCGCAGCGCCAGCCGGGAAATGCAGCCAATCCCCAATCCTGATTCCACTGCCCGCTTGATCGCCTCGGTGTGTTCCAGCTCCAGGCGGATATTCAGCGCGCTGCGGTGATGCCGCATGGCCTGGTCAAAGGTCAGGCGCGTACCGGAGCCTTGTTCCCGCAGGATCCACGCTTCATGGGTCAACTCTTCCATGGTGGCCTGGCCGCGCTTGGCCAGATGATGCTGGGGCGCACAGAACACCACCAACTCGTCTTCCACCCAGGTTTGCACCTCGATGTCCGGGTGGCTGCAGTCGCCCTCGATTAGACCCAGATCAATTTCGTAGTGCGCCACCTGATGCACGATATGCGCAGTGTTCTGCACATGCAGCTTCACCTGGCTCTCGGGATGCTGCTGCATGAAGCTGCCGATCAGCAGCGTGGCCAGGTAATTGCCGATGGTCAGGGTCGCGCCGACGGCCAGGGAGCCGAAGCCCGACTTGCCGTTGAGCAGGTCCTCGATCTCCTTGGCCTGGTCCAGCAGCGCCACGGCCTGGGGCAATAGCTGATGCCCGAGGGCGTTGAGGCTCAGGCGTTTACCGGCGCGGTCGAATAATTGGCAGCTGGATTGGCGCTCCAGCTCGGTAATCGAGGTGCTGGCGGCGGATTGAGATAAGGCCAGAAGGCCAGCAGCGCGCGAGACGCTTTCCTGCTGGGCGACGGCGACGAAGACTTGCAGTTGACGTAGAGTAAATCGCATATCGATATAACCGATAACCCTTATCTTAATAATCCAGTTAACAGATATTGTCGCCGCCATTAGAATGCTGTGCAATTGCGCATCCATCATTTGGCGCAGACCCATTTCCAGGAGTCCCCCGTACATGAGCAACATGAACCACGAGCGTGTCCTCAGTGTTCATCACTGGAACGACACTCTGTTCAGCTTCAAGTGCACCCGCGATCCGGGCCTGCGCTTCGAGAACGGTCAGTTCGTGATGATCGGCCTGCAACAGCCTAATGGCCGCCCGCTCATGCGCGCTTACTCCATTGCCAGCCCGAACTGGGAAGAGCATCTGGAGTTCTTCAGCATCAAGGTGCCCGATGGCCCGCTGACTTCCCAGTTGCAGCACTTGAAGGAAGGCGACGAGATCATCATCAGCAAAAAACCGACGGGCACTCTGGTGCTTGACGATTTGAAGCCGGGCAAACACCTGTACCTGCTCAGCACGGGTACTGGCCTGGCGCCGTTCATGAGCGTGATCCAGGACCCGGAAACCTACGAGCGTTTCGAAAAAGTGATCCTGTGCCACGGCGTGCGTTACGTCAACGAAGTCGCCTACCGCGAGTTCATCACCGAGCACCTGCCGCAGAACGAGTTCTTCGGCGAGGCCCTGCGTGACAAGTTGATCTACTACCCGACCGTGACCCGCGAGCCGTTCGAAAACGAAGGCCGCCTGACCGACCTGATGCGCAGCGGCAAGCTGTTCAGTGACATCGGCCTGCCGCCGATCAATCCTGAAGACGACCGCGCCATGCTGTGCGGCAGCCCGAGCATGCTGGATGAAACCAGCGAAGTGCTGAACAGCTTTGGTTTGAAGGTCTCCCCGCGTATGCGTGAGCCGGGCGACTATCTGATCGAGCGTGCGTTCGTCGAGAAGTGACCGTGGGTCACTTGTAGGAGCGAGCTTGCTCGCGAAAAACGTTAACGATAACGCGGGTATCCTGGATTAGCGCGGTGTACTTGCGTTCTTCGCGAGCAAGCTCGCTCCTACAGGTGACTGAGTCACCAAAGAAAAGCCCGCGCTGCCTGTAGAGGCAGCGCGGGCTTTTTCGTTTTCGGGATTTACTTGGCGGCAATCACTTCCAGCACACAAATCATCCCGGCTTCGGGATAGTGCCAGCGCACATCCACATCCCAGAACTGCGCCCCGTATTCCCGCTCCGGCCCCGGCGTCTGGTACGCCGGCCTTGGATCCTGCGCCAGGCACTGCTCGATCAACGCCACCAATGGCTCGCCAAGGCGCTGAGCGTGGCCTTCAGCCTGTTGCAGCGCAGTCTTCAGCCACTGCACGGGAATCAGCGGTGGCGCAGCGCTGGCGATGCTGTTGGTCGCGGTGTCAACGATGTCCGCGTACGGCACGTACGGCTTGATGTCGAGAATCGGTGTGCCATCCAGCAGGTCGATGCCGGATATCCACAGACGGCCGGCCTCCACCTTGTCCAGCTTGACCACCGATTGGCCAATGCCATTCGGTCGGTGAGTCGCGCGGGTGGCGAATACGCCCATGGACGTGTTGCCGCCCAGGCGCGGCGGGCGCACTTTCAGGCGGGGCTTGTCTTCCAGTGCCTGGTGGAACAGGAACAGCAGCCAAACATGGCTGACCTGCTCCAAACCCTGCACCGCCTCGCCCTGGTCGAACGGCGCCACCAGTTCGAGCACGCCCCGGGCGGCAGGCGCCAGTTGTGGCTGGCGCGGGATGGCGAACTTCTCCTTGAAGCAGGAGCGGACAAAGCCGATGGGCGAGACGCTGTAGCTCACGGGCTTAGGCGCGAACGCGCAGGGTCAGGCCCTTGAGGAAGTTGCGCAACAGCTGGTCACCACAGGTGCGGTAGTTGGTGTGGCCGAACTTGCGGAACAGCGCGCTCAGCTCAGGCTTGGACACCGGAAACTCCGAAGCCTTGAGGATCGCGTGCATGTCGTCTTCTTTCAGTTCGAAGGCCACGCGCAGTTTCTTCAGGACGATGTTGTTGGTCACCGGCAGTTCGATTGGCTGCGGTGGACGGGTTTCGTCCTTGCCGCGCTTGAAGATCACCAAACCATCGAGGAAATGCGCCATGACTTCATCAGGGCAGAACACGAAGCCTTCTTCCTCGTCTTTCTTGAGGTAGGTCAGCAGGTCGTCCTTGGTGACTTCCATGCCGCCGAGCTTGATGATCTCGACCATCTTGTTATCGCTGATGTCGAGCATGTAGCGCACGCTGCGCAGTACGTCGTTGTGAATCATGGTGGGCAATCCTGGTCATTCAACTGTGGACACCGCCCAGGCAGGCGGTGTCGAGAGATTCGGCGGCGAAAAAAGTCTTAGAACTTTTCTTTGCCGGACAGATAGCGCCATTGGCCTACCGGCACTTTGCCGATGGAGACTCCGCCAATGCGGATGCGTCGAATGGCGACGACTTTCAGGCCAACGGCTTCGCAGAACAAGGCAATCACACCCGGTTGCGGGTTTTTCAACGCAAAGCGCAGGCGGTTCTCGTTCTGCCAGCTGGCTTTCACCGCCGGCAATTCCTTGCCTTTGTAGGTCAGGCCGTGGTTGAGGCGGTTCAGGCCGTGGGCGACCATGTCGCCGGACACTTCCACCACGTATTCCTGTTCGATCTTGTTCGCGTCAGCCGTCAGCTTGCGCAGGATCTTCCAGTCCTGGGTGAACACCAACAGGCCGCTGGCCTTGGCTTGCAGGTCGCTGCTGGCGGTCAGGCGCAGGAAGTGGCCTTTGAGCGGGCGTTTGCTGAAGCGGTGTTCTTCCGACAGGGTCTCGGCGTTGATCGACGCCATGGCCGTCTCGGCATCCACACCGGCAGGCGCGTGGAACAGGATGGTCACCGGCTCCGGCGCAGTGGCCTTGGCCTCAGGGTCAAGCTCGACCTTCTGGGTGGTGACCTTGAACTGCGGTTCGTCGATCACTTCGCCGTCCACCGTGACCCAGCCGCCTTCGATGAACAGCTCAGCCTCCCGACGGGAGCAACCGACCAGTTCGATGAGGCGTTTGGAGAGGCGTAGGGGTTCAGTCATGACAAGGGCCGAAACAAAAGGGGGCGGCTATTGTACCTGTGTGGCGCCGGTTAATCCCGGCTCCATTTCATTTAGCCGCGACGTGCCTGTTGCTGGGCCTGGCGCAAACGCATGTGCAGCAACGGATAAGGCTGGCCCATGCCGTCGTGGTCCGTGCGTCCGATCACCTCGAAGCCTTGCTTGAAGTAAAAGCCCAGGGCCTGTGGGTTCTGTTCGTTGACGTCGAGTTGGTCGGCGTTCATGGACTCGATGGCATAGCGCAGCAATTGCCGGCCCAGGCCCTGGCCACGGTGCTCGGGGTCGATAAACAGCATCTCGACCTTGCCCGCCGCCACGCCGGCAAACCCGGTGATGCGTTGGCGCGCGTCCTTGGTGCAGATCAGCATCACCGCGTCGAGGTAGCGGGTCAGCACCAGGTTTTTCAGCAACTCGATGTAACTGTCCGGCAGGAAGTCATGGGTGGCCCGCACCGACGCCTCCCAGATGCGGGTCAGTTCCTGATAGTCGCTGGATTTGGGTGTATGGATAACCGAATGCTGGCGCATGCCCGCTGCCCCTTGCTGATGTTTTGCGCTGATGGGCCAAACGATAGACCTAAAAAAGCCCCGCATCTTGTCCAGAAGCAGGGCTTTTTCAATTCTTTACATCTTATGCGCGCTTTTCAGCCCACAGGTCGTACTCGTCGGCGTCGGTCACGGTGCACCAGACCTTGTCGCCAGGCTTCAAGCCGCTGGCATCGTCGATGAACACGTTGCCGTCGATTTCCGGCGCATCGAAGAAGCAACGGCCAACCGCGCCTTGTTCGTCGACTTCGTCGATCAGCACTTCGATCTCACGGCCGATGCGCAGTTGCAGGCGCGCCGAGCTGATGGCCTGCTGGTGCGCCATGAAGCGCTCCCAACGGTCCTGCTTGACGTCGTCCGGCACGATGGCAGCGTCCAGCAGGTTGGCCGGAGCACCTTCCACCGGGGAGTACTGGAAGCAGCCGACGCGGTCCAGCTGGGCCTCGGTCAGCCAGTCCAGCAGGTACTGGAAGTCTTCTTCGGTTTCGCCGGGGAAGCCAACGATAAAGGTGGAACGGATGATCAGTTCCGGGCAGATCTCGCGCCAGTTCTTGATGCGCGCCAGGGTCTTGTCTTCGAAGGCCGGGCGTTTCATGGCCTTGAGGATCTTCGGGCTGGCGTGCTGGAACGGGATGTCCAGGTACGGCAGGATCTTGCCGGCAGCCATCAGCGGGATCAGCTCGTCAACGTGCGGGTACGGGTAAACGTAGTGCAGGCGCACCCAAACGCCGAGGCTGCTCAGGGCTTCGCAGAGTTCGGTCATGCGGGTTTTCACCGGCGCGCCGTTCCAGAAACCGGTGCGGTATTTGACGTCGACGCCGTAGGCGCTGGTGTCCTGGGAGATCACCAGCAGCTCTTTCACGCCGGATTTGACCAGGCGCTGGGCCTCGTCCAGCACGTCGCCCACCGGGCGGCTCACCAGCTTGCCGCGCATCGACGGGATGATGCAGAAGCTGCAGCTGTGGTTGCAGCCTTCGGAAATCTTCAGGTAGGCGTAGTGGCGCGGAGTCAGCTTGATGCCTTGCGGCGGTACCAGGTCGATCAGCGGGTTGTGGTCCTGGCGCGGCGGCACTACGTCGTGCACGGCGTTGACCACTTGCTCGTACTGCTGCGGGCCGGTTACGGCCAGCACGCTCGGGTGCACGTTGCGGATGGCGCCTTCTTCCACGCCCATGCAGCCGGTGACGATCACCTTGCCGTTTTCCTTGATGGCTTCGCCGATCACTTCCAGGGACTCAGCCTTGGCCGAGTCAATGAAGCCACAGGTGTTGACCACCACCACGTCCGCGTCCTGGTAGGTGGACACGACGTCATAACCTTCCATGCGCAGTTGGGTAAGGATGCGTTCGGAGTCGACCAGAGCCTTTGGGCAACCCAGGGATACAAAGCCGACCTTGGGGTTGGCTTTTGCGATGGTGGTGGACATGTCTAACCTCGGTATTGAATGACGCCACCAGTCGTGCACGAAAGGCGGCGGACGGGCACTTGGTGTGCCTCTGATCAAAAAGTGCGCAATTCTATCGACGGGAATCGCTCTTGACCAGCTTTATGCAGGGAAATACGACGAGTGCTGCGCTATGCTTCGCGCCGTTGCACCTGAGTGAATTTCCTCGGTCAATAAATCGTCTGTAACGAGAAGTAAAACAGCGCATGCTGTGGACAGCATAGGCGCCCGCAGCAGGCGCGCTGTTTATAAAAGACCGCAGGTCAAAGGGCAGGAGTGGTTGATGGGTCAGGCAAGTAGTCAGGCAGCAGGTGCCGAGCAGTCCAACTCAAAGCCGATCGGCATGCTGGTGGCGGCAGTGGGAGTGGTTTACGGCGATATCGGCACCAGCCCGCTCTACACCCTTAAAGAGGTGTTTACCGGTGGTTATGGGGTTCAGGTCAACCATGACGGTGTGCTGGGGATCCTGGCGCTGATCTTCTGGTCGCTGATCTGGGTGGTATCGATCAAATACATGCTGTTCGTGCTGCGGGCCGATAACCAGGGTGAAGGCGGCATCATGGCCTTGACCGCGTTGGCGCGACGGGCGGCAGGTGAGCGCAAGCGATTGCGCAGTTTCCTGGTGGTATGTGGCCTGTGCGGCGCGGCGCTGTTCTACGGCGACAGCATGATCACCCCGGCGATTTCCGTGTTATCGGCGGTGGAAGGTCTGGAGCTGGCGTTCGATGGTCTGGAAAAGTGGGTCGTGCCGATCGCTCTTGTCGTGTTGGTGGCCTTGTTCCTGATCCAGAAGCATGGCACCGATCGCATCGGCAAGTTGTTCGGGCCGGTGATGGTGACCTGGTTCCTGGTGCTGGGCGGCCTCGGCGCCTACGGCATCACCCAGCATCCGGAGGTACTCAACGCCATGAACCCGATGTGGGGCGTGCGTTTCTTTGAGGCTCACCCGGGCATCGGCGTGGCCATCCTTGGCGCGGTGGTGCTGGCGTTGACCGGTGCCGAGGCGCTGTACGCCGACATGGGCCACTTCGGCCGTAAGCCCATTGCCCGCGCCTGGTTCATTCTGGTGTTGCCGGCGCTGGTGCTCAATTATTTCGGCCAGGGCGCCCTGCTGCTCGGCGATCCTGAAGCTGCGCGCAACCCGTTCTACCTGCTGGCGCCGAGTTGGGCGCTGATCCCGCTGGTGGTGTTGTCCACCCTGGCCACGGTGATCGCGTCCCAGGCGGTGATCTCCGGCGCGTTCTCCCTGACCCGCCAGGCGATCCAGCTGGGTTACATCCCCCGCATGCACATCCAGCACACTTCCAGTGCCGAACAGGGCCAGATCTACATCGGCGCGGTGAACTGGTCGCTGATGGTCGGCGTGATCCTGCTGGTGCTGGGTTTCGAGTCCTCCAACGCACTGGCATCGGCTTACGGTGTGGCGGTGACCGGTACCATGCTGATGACCACCATCCTGGTATCGGCAGTCATGCTGCTGCTGTGGAAATGGCCACCGATATTGGCAGTGCCGGTCCTGGTCTGCTGCCTGTTGGTGGATGGGCTGTACTTTGCGGCCAACGTGCCGAAGGTCGTCCAGGGCGGCGCCTTCCCGGTACTCGCGGGGATTGTGCTGTTCGTGCTGATGACCACATGGAAGCGCGGCAAGCAGCTGCTGGTGGACCGCCTCGACGAGGGTGGCCTGCCGTTGCCGATCTTTATCAGCAGTATCCGCGTGCAGCCGCCTCACCGCGTGCAGGGCACTGCGGTATTCCTCACCGCGCGGCCCGATGCCGTGCCCCACGCGCTGTTGCACAACCTGCTGCATAACCAGGTCTTGCACGAGCAAGTGGTGCTGTTGACGGTGGTCTACGAAGACATCCCGCGGGTGCCCGTCTCGCGCCGTTTTGAGGTGGATTCCTACGGCGAAGGCTTCTTTCGCGTGATCCTGCACTTCGGCTTTACCGACGAGCCGGACGTGCCCGAGGCGCTGAAGCTGTGCCATCTGGATGACCTGGACTTCAGCCCGATGCGCACCACCTACTTCCTCAGCCGCGAAACCGTGATCGCCTCCCGCATCAAAGGCATGGCGCGCTGGCGTGAAGGGTTGTTCGCCTTCATGCTCAAGAACGCCAACGGCAACCTGCGCTTCTTCAAGCTGCCGGTTAACCGGGTGATCGAGCTCGGTACCCAGGTAGAAATGTAAGCCCAACAAAAAGCCCCCGGTGCCTTGCGGCAGCGGGGGCTTTTTTGTGGGCGCTTATTCGGCCGGGGTTTTGCCCTGGCGCTTCTCGATGATATCGACCAAACGCTTGGCCAGCGCCGGGTAGTTCTCGTCGAAGTGATGGCCGCCAGGCAGCTTCACGGCTTCACCGACTGCCGTCTTGTCGGTGCAGCCACTCTCGTCGACTTCTTCGGCACCGTAGATGCACACCACCTTGTCGGCTGGCAGCTTGGCCATTTCCGGGCCGGTAGCCGCTTCTTTGCCGGCGTTGCCCAACCAGCCTTCCACTTCGATCTCAAAGCTGCCGGTGCGGGCGAAGGCCAGCAGAATGATTGCGTCTACACGCTGCTGCTCGTTTTCCGGCAGGCGGTTGTAGATGGCCGGCAACACGTCGGCGCCGAACGAGTAACCGGTCAGCACGAAGCGCTTGGTGCCCCATTTCTGCCGGTAGTGCTGCATCAGCTCGGCGAGATCCTTGGCGCTTTGTTCCGGAGACTTGTGCTGCCAGTAGTAGCGCAGGGTGTCAATGCCGACCACCGGGTAGCCGATCTTGGCCATTTCACCGGCCACGTCACGGTCCAGGTCACGCCAGCCGCCGTCACCGGAGAGGAACAGGGTGACGGTGTCCTTGGCCTGGCCAGCCGGCACTTCGACCACCGGGATTGCCAGGCCACCGTTGTCCGAACCCACCAGTTGCTTGCGCAGCTCGTTGTTCAGCACTTGCGGGTAGTGAACGTCATAGTCGCTGATGCTGGTGGTGGCGCGCGGCGTGTCGCGTACGAAACTGGCGGCATCATCGTCAGGGTTATCGTTCCAGGCCACCAGCCAGTTGCCGTGGGCCGAGGTTTTCGGCAGCGGGTCGTTGCAGCCAGGTTGTGCCAGCGCGAAGCCGACGGAAATGGCATTCGCCTTGTCGTCGTTCTGCGCGGCCAGCCAGCGCCAGGCCAGGGCTGCGCCAGGGCCGATGCCGCTGACCAGGGTCGCCGGGCCGGCAAGCTGGCCCAGGGCGGTTTGCAGGGCTTGTTCCTGCAACTTGCAGTCGTCCTTGGGCAGGACCACCTGGACGATCTGCGCTGCGCCGCCCTGGCTGAGGGCGATCAGTTGGCTGTCGGTCAGGGTTTCATCGGCCAGCACGGCCACGGCTACACGTGCCTTGGGCGCGGTGCCCGGGGTTACGCGGGTCAGGACCGAGCCGTCAGCCTGTGGCAGTTGTTCCAGAGTCGGTTGCGGTGCAGGGCGGTTCCAGTACCAGTAGCCGCCACCAAGGATCAGTGCCAGTACCACCAAAAATGCCAATACATACCGCCAGGAGCGTCGAATCATCAGCGTTTCACCAATCCAGTCAAGCCGCCCGCAATCAGGGCGGCGGTGTCGGCCAGTGCCACCAGCGGATCAAGTCCTGCGGGCACGGCCATATAACGGGGTTCCCAGTCAGGCTGGAACTTGTCTTTGAAGCGGCGCAAGCCTTGGAAGTTATACAGTTGCTCGCCACGGCGGAACACCATCGAGCCCAGGCGTTGGGTCAGCGGGGCGCCACGTCGTGGTTGCAGGCCCGACAACGGCACCATGCCGAGGCTGAAGCGGGCGTAGCCATGGTTCTTATAATGTTGAATCAGGCCGACCATCATGAATTCCATGGTCAGTTTCGGCGCGTCCGGGTGCGCACGCATCAGGTCGAGACTGGCCAGGTCATGGCTGTAGGTCTCAAGCAGGTTCGCAAACGCTACCGGGCGCCCTTCGAAGCGAATGATCGCAATCCGAAAGTGCTTGAGGTAGTCGTCGCTGAATCGTCCCAGGGAAAAGCCTTTTTCCCGTACGTTCTTGCCGGTCAGCCACGCGTCGGAGATGACTTTCAGCTCCTCCATCGGCGCCTGGCCGGGTTCGTGGATCTCCAGGGACAGGCCGTCTCGGGTCCCGCGGTTCCAGGTGTAGCGCAGGTCCTTCATCTCTTTGCCCTTGGCTTCCAGGTCAAAGCGCTTCAGGTCGACCCGGGCTTCTTCACCCAATTTGATCGCGGTGAGGCCGATGTCCATGTAGTACGGCAGGTTCTCCGCTCGCACCTGGTAGAACACCGGGCGCGCGTGGTGAATGTCGCACAGGTCACGGAACTGCCAGATCATCTCGGCCCGTTGCAGGGTCGGGCCGATCGGGTCATACAAGGCCACCAGGCTGCGGCCGCGACGAGCGTACATCAGGAACGCTTCGTCGTTGGGGTGAAACAGCAGGGCTTTGTCGCCGGTCAGGGCCAGGCCGCCGTCGGGTTGCGCCGAGTTCATCAGGATCTTGGTGGCGCGCTCCAGCTCTTCGGGTGTCGGCAGGTGGATGATCGGGCGCGCGGTACGCAGCAGCCAGGTCAGCGAGACCACCACCAGCACCACGGCAGCGCCCAGCAGCGAGCGCAGGCCACGTGGGGCGTTGGCGTCGAGGGTGAACTGCCACCACAGCTGATGGCTGTAGGGCACGTCCTGGTAGGCGAACAACAGCAGCCAGATCGACGCACCGAGTACGCACACGCTGGCAACAAGATACAGCGGCGAGAACGGCAGTTCGGTCAGGCGGCTGGCGCGATAGAACGAGCGTCGGAAGATTGCCAGCAGCACCGCCGTCATGGTCATCAGGCTGGCTTCTTCCCAGTCGAAACCCTTGAGCAAGGAGAGCAGGGCGCCCGTCAGCAGCAGCACCATGGTCAGCATCCACGCGGCGGACAACCGGCGACGCAGGCCCTGGGCCAAGAGCAGGCAAAGCACGCCGATCAGGCTGGCACCGAAGTGCGAAGCGTCAATCAGGCGATGAGGAATCAGGAAGCCGATGTTTTCCAGGCGTGAGTCGATTTCCGGGGTTGCGCCGGAAAACAGCAGGACCACGCCTGACAAAAAAACCAGTACGGCCAGGATCGGTGCAGCAAGGCCCGAGGCCGCCCGCAGGCTTTGTTGCGTATGGAACAGGCGCTGGGCTTCATTGACCAGCAGGAACACACAAGCGATCAACAGCGGCAGCACCACATAGATCATCCGGTACAGCAGCAGTGCGGCCGCCAGTGGCGCGGCACCGAGCTTGTCGGCGAAGGCAGCCAGCAGGATCGCTTCGAACACCCCGACGCCGCCCGGGACATGGCTGAGTACGCCGGCGGCCAGGGCCAACAGGTACACCAGCAGGAACGGGCCAAAGGGTGGCGCTTCCGGCAGCAGCATATACAACACGGTGGCGGCAGCGGCGACGTCAAGGGCGGTGATGATCAGTTGCAGAAAGGTCAGGCGACGGCCCGGCAGGCGCAAGGTGCGGCGCCCAGCCTTGACCAGCAGGTTGTCCGGATACGGTTGTTCCGGCAGGCGGCGACGATAGATGCCGATGCACAGTGCCACCGTCAACAACAGCACGGCGCCTGCGACACCACCCAGCAGGCTCGCGGGTAAATGCAGCGCGTTGGACGCAGCGGGCAAGTTGCTCAGGGTGGCCAGGGCAGCCAGTGGGGGCAGGGCGCAACCCAGGGCCAGGCTGGCAAACACGGTCATGCGGGCCACTTCGGAGGCGCCGATGCCGTACCGTGCATATAAACGGTAGCGTACCGAACCGCCCGAGAGCATCGACAGGCCAATCGCATTGCCGATGGCGAAAGCGGTAAAGCCGCCGTAGGCCAGGGTCTTGGCAGGCAGTTTCACGCCGGCATAGCGGGCGCCGGAAAATTCATAGCCCAACAGAATGATAAAGCCGGCGACAGCGGCACCGAATGCGCCCAGCAGGGCAGGCTTCGGCACCTCCAGGATCGAATCGTGGAGCGCGTACAGGTCCAGCTCAAGCAGCAGGTGGCGACAGGCGATAAGGGCGATTGCGAACAGCAACAAGGTGACGGCCAATCCGATGGGTTGGCGGTACTTGCTCAACAGATCCAGCCAGCGCAAACGGGTGGGAGTGATCGGTTGTGTCGCTGTGACAGAGTCTTGTGGTTCAGACGAGTTGGCGCGCATCAATCACCTCGTGGATTGTGCGCGACAGGATGGAGGTATCCAGCCAAGTTACCAATCCCTATGGACAAAATAATTACAAATATTAACGCGTATCGCGAAGTGCGGCGACAGCGCCCATTGGTCGTAGAAGGACAGTGCTTGAAGACTTAGCATAGCTTGCAATGAGATGGACTCTACAAACCGTGTACGGTTTCATGAAAGATGCCATGCCATTGTTTCAAAAGGACTTTTTCGTCAGATACAAAAAAGGCCACTCTTTCGAGCAGCCTTTTTTGATGTTTGGTTGCGGGAGCCGGATTTGAACCGACGACCTTCGGGTTATGAGCCCGACGAGCTACCAGACTGCTCCATCCCGCGTCTGTGTGGCGGCATTCTACAGAGCAACGGCGGGGTGTCAACCGTTAATCGAACGATGGGTCAAATAAGTGCAAATTAGCATCGGATTGTCACGCGCGTGCGGTAAGTGCGCGATTGGGAAAGGATTTTTGTCAGACAATCGAAAAGAGGGGCTAAAACAGACAGGCACAAAAAAGGCCACTCTTTCGAGTAGCCTTTTTTGATGTTTGGTTGCGGGAGCCGGATTTGAACCGACGACCTTCGGGTTATGAGCCCGACGAGCTACCAGACTGCTCCATCCCGCGTCTGTGTGTCGGCATTCTACAGAGGAACGCGAGTGTGTCAACCGCTGATTCAAAGAAAAGCGCTTGTGGTTCAATCGGTTAGCTCTCCAAGGTGGCCCCTTGATAGGCCGCGGGGCCAGTCTGGCCGAGGCTTTCAGCTCTATTGGGGGGTGTGTTTCGATTGAGAAAATGAA
Source organism: Pseudomonas sp. 32A (assembly GCF_052682255.1). Classification (NCBI taxonomy): domain Bacteria; kingdom Pseudomonadati; phylum Pseudomonadota; class Gammaproteobacteria; order Pseudomonadales; family Pseudomonadaceae; genus Pseudomonas; species Pseudomonas sp. 32A. Next base: position 4,273,567 of record NZ_JBQYLY010000001.1, read on the forward strand.
TTCATCTACGAATTTTCCTACCGCTTAGGCGGAAGATTCAAACTACTGGTGCTATATACAGGTGTGAGTGAGATACTGCCCGCCTGTTCGTTTTCTGCCCAGAATCACTGCCTTATATATGACGCAGCGCAAAATCATCCACGTCGACTGTGATTGCTTCTACGCCGCCATCGAGATGCGCGACGACCCGACCCTGGCGCAAAAGCCCCTGGCGGTCGGTGGCTCGGCAGATCGACGCGGCGTGATCGCCACCTGCAACTATGAGGCGCGGGCCTACGGTGTGCGTTCGGCCATGTCATCCCGTCACGCGTTGAAGCTGTGCCCGGACCTGACCATCGTCAAACCGCGCATGGATGCCTATAAAGAAGCCTCCAAGGAAATCCAGACGATCTTTCGCGACTACACCGACCTGATCGAACCGTTATCCTTGGACGAAGCCTACCTCGACGTCTCCGACAGCCCGCATTTCGGCGGCAGCGCCACGCGCATTGCCCAGGACATTCGCCGGCGGGTCTCCAACCAATTGCATATCACCGTTTCTGCGGGCGTGGCGCCGAACAAGTTTCTCGCCAAGATCGCCAGCGACTGGAAAAAGCCCAACGGGCTGTTTGTGATCACCCCCGATCAGGTGGAAGACTTTGTCTCCGCGTTGCCGGTGAAAAAGCTCCACGGCGTGGGCAAGGTAACGGCCGACAAGCTGACGCGGCTGGGGATCGAAGATTGCCTGCAACTGCGAGAGTGGAACAAGCTGGCCCTGGTGCGTGAATTTGGCAGCTTCGGCGAGCGGCTTTGGAGCCTGGCCCGCGGGATCGATGACCGTGTGGTACAGAACGACAGCCGCCGGCAATCCATCAGCGTGGAAAACACCTACGATGTCGACCTGCCGGACTTGCCCAGTTGCCTGGAAAAACTGCCTGAACTGATGGACACCCTGGCCGGGCGCATGGCGCGCATCGACAGCAGCTACCGGGCGGGCAAGCCGTTCGTCAAAGTGAAGTTCCACGACTTTACCCAAACCACCCTGGAGCAGGCTGGGGCAGGGCGGGATCTGGAGAGTTACCGGCAGTTGCTGACCCAGGCGTTCAATCGCGGCGGCAAGCCGGTGCGATTGCTGGGAATAGGTGTGCGTTTGCTGGATTTGAGCAGCGGCAACGAGCAGCTCCAATTTCCCTGGTAGAAACCGGAAACCAAATGTGGGAGCGGGCTTGCTCGCGAATGCGGCGTGTCAGCCAGCACATGCATCAACTGGCACACCGCATTCGCGAGCAAGCCCGCTCCCACATTTAACGGCTTCAGCGTGCCCCGGGATCCGCCACCAGCCGACCTGCATCCTTGGTCAATGCCTGCAAAAATTCCTGCTGCAACTCCGGATCATTGCGGGTCAGTTCGATCAGACTTTGTTCCAGCTCGCTGGCTTCTTCTTCCAGGCCCAACTCCGAGAGGCGCTTGACCCGGTGCACCCACTCGTTGACTTCATCGTCTTCGAGGTCGTCGTAGATCAACCCGTGAGCTTCGAGCAATTTGCTGCGCAGGCTGCTGCTGACGGCCAGGGATGAGTCCGAGTGCACGTCATCTTGGGCATCTTCAACGCTGATTTTCAGGATGCTGATGCGGTTCAGGTCCTGCTCGGCAAACGGGCTGTCCAGCAGGTTCAGGCGCAGCACGCCGTTACGGTCGGTGGTCAGTTCATGGGTTTGCTTGCCAGCCGTCACCTGTACCGGGCGCTCGCTCCAGGGCAGGCTCGAATACTCCACGCGCTTGTCGCGCTGGACTTCATCGATGCCCGCCAGGTTCTGTTGCGCCCGACCATGGGATTGCACGTTCATGAACGGGTTGATCCCGTCCACGCCGTAGCTGAGCCAGTCACGGGTCACGCTGGTAGGCAAGTTGCCCAGGGCAAAGATATTCGCCACGTTGGCGCCGACGCCCGCCACGAGCGCGACCGCGCCAAGGGGCATCTCATAGAGTTTGCGCCAAGGCTGGTAGGGCGTGTAGCGGTCGTAACGACGGGTGACTTCGAATTCGGTGACCTCAAAGGTCTTTTGCTCGTGAATGCGAACCCGGCGTTGCGGCAGCTCCAGCACCTTGGGTTCGCCCACGTCGATCTGCAGGCTGTGATCGAGCAATTTGCGCTCGATACGTTCCTCGTGCTCGCTGCGTTGCGACATTTGGTTGGCGCAGCCGCTGACCAGCAGGGCGCCACATAACGTGGCGCCCCCCAGGGCTATGGTGTTTCGCTTGAACATGACGACTCTTGATCTGGTTTTCAGCGACGAATACGCGCCTGAAGGAAAGACAGCACGTCAGCCACCGGCAACGGTTGGGCTTCGGCTTCGGTCCGGCTCTTGTATTCCAGATTGCCATCGGCCAGGCCGCGGTCACTGACCACGATCCGGTGCGGGATGCCAATCAGTTCCATGTCGGCGAATTTGATGCCCGGGCTGGTTTTCTTGTCCCGATCATCCAGCAGCACTTCAAAACCGGCAGCCGTGAGTTCGGCATACAGTTTGTCGGTGGCTTCGCGTACTTGCTCGGTTTCGTAGCGCAGCGGTACCAGGGCAACTTGGAACGGCGCCAGGGCGTCGCTCCAGATGATGCCTTTCTCGTCGTTGTTCTGCTCGATGGCAGCGGCAACCACACGGGAAACACCAATGCCGTAGCAGCCCATTTCCAGGGTGATCGGCTTGCCGTTCTCGCCCAGCACTTCGCACTTCATCGCCTTGCTGTACTTGTTGCCCAGCTGGAAGATGTGCCCGACTTCGATACCGCGCTTGATTTCCAGGGTGCCCTTGCCGTCCGGGCTCGGGTCGCCGGCAACCACGTTGCGCAGGTCGGCCACGGTCGGAACCGGCAGGTCACGCTCCCAGTTCACGCCGAAGTAGTGCTTGTCATCAATGTTCGCACCGATGCCGAAGTCGCTCATCAGCTCAACCGAACGGTCGATGATGATTGGCAACGGCAGGTTCAGCGGGCCGAGGGAGCCAGCGCCGGCGCCAATGGCGTCGCGCAGTTCTGAGTCGGTGGCCATGACCAGCGGGCTGGCAACGCCTGGCTGCTGGGCGGCTTTGATTTCGTTAAGTTCGTGGTCGCCGCGGATCACCAGGGCGATCAGCTTGCCTTCTTCCTCGGCGCGCACGATCAGGGTCTTGATGGTCTTTTCAATCGGCAGATTGAATTTCTCCACCAGGGCCGCGATGGTCTTGGTCTCGGGCGTGTCCACCAGGCGCAGCTCTTCGCTTGGCGCTGGGCGGGAGGTTTCCCGTGGCACGGCTTCGGCTTTCTCGATGTTCGCCGCGTAGTCGGAACCGTTGCTGAACACGATGTCGTCTTCACCGGATTCGGCCAGCACGTGGAATTCGTGGGAGCCGGCACCGCCGATGGAACCGTTGTCCGCTTCAACCGGACGGAATTTCAGGCCCAGGCGGGTGAACACGTTGCAGTAGGCAGTGTGCATGCGGTCGTAGGTGACTTGCAGGGACGCCTGGTCAGCGTGGAACGAATAGGCGTCCTTCATGATGAATTCGCGGCCGCGCATCAAACCGAAGCGTGGGCGGATTTCGTCACGGAATTTGGTCTGGATCTGATACAGGTTGAGGGGCAGCTGTTTATAGCTGCTCAACTCGTTGCGCATCAGGTCGGTGATCACTTCTTCGTGGGTCGGGCCGGCGCAGAAGTCGCGGCCGTGACGGTCCTTGAAGCGCAGCAATTCAGGGCCGTACTCTTCCCAGCGCCCGGATTCCTGCCACAGCTCAGCCGGTTGGGTGCTCGGCATCAACACTTCCAGAGAGCCGGCAGCGTTCATTTCTTCACGAACGATGGCTTCGACCTTGCGCATCACCTTCAAGCCCATGGGCAGCCAGGTGTACAGGCCCGAGGCCAGTTTGCGGATCATGCCGGCGCGCAGCATCAGCTGGTGGCTGATCACGACCGCGTCGGAAGGCGTTTCTTTCTGTGTGGCGAGCAAATATTGACTGGTGCGCATGGTAGGCCGTTGTCGGTTGCTTGGACTTGAAATGACGTTGGATTGTACGGGCGCTTGCCGCCGACGTACAGGCATCAGGATGCAGAGCTGTCTGTAGGAGCGAGCTGGCTCGCGAAGATCGTCAACGATTACACGGGAAACCGGGATAAACGCGGTGCCTGTGAGTGCTTCGCGAGCAAGCTTGCTCCTACAGCGGGGAGGTGTCCTCGGGAGGATTCAACCGAATCCGCCGGCTTTCCTGGAACCAGTGCAAGGCAATCAGGAGCAGCGTCGGCACACCCAGCAGGCAGGTGATCAGGAAGAAGTTGTGGTAGCCGAACTTCTCGACCATCACCCCCGAATACCCGCCGATCAAACGTGGCAGCAGCAACATGATCGAGCTGAGCAACGCGTATTGGGTGGCGGAGAACTTCAGGTTGGTCAGGCTCGACAGGTACGCGACAAACGCCGAGGTCGCCATGCCGGAACTGAAGTTATCCAGGGAGATGGTGAAAATCAGCATCTGCAGGTCCGGGCCCATGTCGGCGAGCATCACGAACAGCAGGTTAGTGCCGGCCGATGCAATGCCGCCGATAAACAGGATCGGCAGGATCCCGAAACGCACGATCAGCAGGCCGCCCATGCCGGCACCCAACAGGGTCATGATCAGGCCGAAGATCTTGCTGACGCCGGCGATCTGGTCCTTGGTGAAACCCTGGTCGATATAGAACACGTTGGCCATGACGCCCATTACCGTGTCCGACATGCGATAGGTGGCAATCAGCCCCAACAGCAGCAGGGCCTGCCAGCGGTAGCGCAGGATAAAGTCGTTGACCGGTGTGAGCACCGGCGCCAGGCCCCGGCGGCCCATGGTCGACAGGCACAGGGTGGTAAGGATGATATAGAGGATGGCCCGCAGGAACGCGCGGTCTTCCAGCAGCAGATCCAGCAGGCTCACGCCCTGGAACAGCACGCTGGCGAAGTCAGTGTTGTACAGCTGGGTGAACATCGCCGGTACCGAGACCAGCAGCACGATCAACACGAACACCGAGACTAACTGGTGAGCAAAGCTGTAGCGCCCGGCCTGCAGTTGGGTGCGCAATGGCACATTAGGCTCGCGCATCAGCAGCGTGGTCAGCAGCGCGGGCACCATCAGCACCCCAAACAGCACGTAGGTGCCGGTCCATGCCGAGTGCTTGTAATTGAAGCCGGTGGAGCCAAAGCCTTCAGCGAAAAACAGTGCGCCGGCCGTCGCCAGCAGGGCCGCAATTCGATAGCCGGACATATAGCTGGCGGCCAGCGCAGCCTGGCGGCTGTCGTCGGCGATTTCCAGGCGGTAGGCGTCTACGGCGATGTCTTGGGTGGCGGAAGCGAAGGCGACGATTACCGCGATAGCGATCAGCCAGGACAGGTGCTTTTGCGGATCGCAAAAGCCCATGCCGATCAATCCAAGGATAACCAGCGTCTGGGACAAGACTAACCAGGATCGACGCCGTCCGAGCTTGCCGAGCAGTGGCAGGCGCCATTGGTCAAGCAAGGGCGACCAGACCCACTTGAAGGCATAGGCCAGGCCGATCAGGCTCGCGTAACCGATGGTTTCGCGGGCCACACCGGCCTCACGCAACCACACCGAGAGCGTCGAGAACACCAACATGTAAGGCATGCCGGCAGCAAAGCCGAGCAACAGCAGTACTAACGTCGAGGGGCTGGCATAGGCGGCGAGCGCGGCGCGCCAGGTTTTACGGGGCATGGGCTGGAGTCTGCCTCAGAATTACGCAAATAAAGCGCGCACTCTAACCGCTGTGCTCTACCGGGCGCCAGCCATGACGCTGAATATCAACACGATTGTTCAGGATGCTGACACCTTCGGCGCGTAAACGCGCGCGTTGCTCGTCACCTGAAGCACTGCCCACCGGCAGACTTATCCGACCACCGGCACCCAACACGCGGTGCCAGGGCAGTTTGGTGCCCTCGGGCAGTTGGCTCAGGGTGCGCCCTACCCAGCGTGCGGCACGACCCAAACCGGCGAGGTGTGCCAGCTCCCCGTAGCTGATTACGCAGCCTTCAGGTACTTGGGCGAGAGTCAGGTACAGCACGGTGCGGCGCATTTCAGCGGGGCTTTGCGGAGCGTCGGTCGTTTCGTTCACGGTGGCATGTCCGATGAAAATATCCGTCTATTCGTAGGAAATGTCTGCAAAATGAGCTGCCGGACAGGGAACTCGATACCAATACCCGAGTCAGTCCTTGCTAAGAAGTTATCCAACCCGATAATGCCCGTTTTTTCGTCAAACTCGAGCCCAATATCCGCTTATGTTGTCCAGAACCCTGCTGTGCCTCGCTGTATTCAGCGCCTCCACGCCTCTGCTCGCCGATACCGTCTGGTTAAAGAACGGTGACCGTCTGACCGGCAAGATCAAGGTTTTCGACGGCGGCAAGCTGCTGATCCAGACTGCTTATGCCGGTGCCATCCCGGTGGACTGGAAGCAGGTCAAAACCCTTGAAAGTGATCAGGAACTGCTGGTCAAGCAGGATGCCTACACCGGCGAGAAGGCCAAATCCCTGCACGCGGCCGATGACGGCAAAGTCATCCTGGCCAACGGTGAGGCGCCCAAGACCGTCGAGCTGGCGAGCATCCAGCAGATCATCAAGCCCAAGCCTGTGATCGAAGACCTGGTGTGGAAGGGCAATGTCGACATGGCGCTGGACTACAAGCGCGCGGAAAAAGACACCAACGACTACGACATCGACTTCAAGACCACAGCCCGCCATGGCCAGTGGCGCCATACCGGCCAGGGCGAATATAACCGCGAATTCCAGGACGACGTGACCACCACTGACAACTGGGCGCTGGAATACGACCTGGACCGGTTTATCACCGAACACTGGTTCTGGCAGGGCCGCTTGACCTACAAGCGCGACAAGGTTGAAGACCTGTCACGCCAGCGCACCGTGGGTACGGGTCCGGGCTACCAATTCTGGGACGACGAACTGGGCGCCTTCTCTCTCGGCTCGCTGGTCAACCGCACCGACTATGAATACCAGGACGGCGGCAAAGACAACTTCTACTCGCTGGCGATGAAGTGGAACTACAACCGCTACCTGGTGGGCAAAACCGTCGAATTCTTCACCAATGGCGAGCTGGGCAAGCCACTGGCCGGGCCGTCCGACTACTCCCTGGATGCGGAAGTGGGCTTGCGCTACAAAGTCACCGAGTGGGCTTCTCTCAACCTCAAGGCCGAACGCGACGTGATCAGTGGCGACTCGGAAAGCGCGTTGAGCAAGACCCGCTATACCGCAGGGTTCGGCGTCGCCTGGTAACGAGCCGCCTGGTAATTAAAGGCGTAACCCGCCGTCCATTTCCAGGATTCGCCCGGTGTAGTAGTCGTTTTCGAAGATGTACGCCGCTGAATGGGCAATCTCCTCAGGCCGCCCCATGCGCTTGAGGGGAATGCCCGACGTCATCTTCTCCAGTGCCTCGGGCTTCATGCCCAAGGTCATTTCCGTCTCGATAAACCCCGGCGCAATGCCCGCGACGCGGATGCCATAGCGCGCCAGCTCCCTGGCCCAGGTCACGGTAGCGGCCGCTACACCGGCCTTGGCGGCCGAGTAGTTGGTCTGGCCGACGTTGCCGGCGCGGGAGATCGACGAGATGTTGATGATGGTGCCCTGGTTCTTCAACTCCACCATTTTTGCTGCCACTTCGCGGGAGCACAGGAACACGCCGGTGAGGTTCACGTCGATCACTGCCTGCCATTGGGCCAGGCTCATCTTGGTCATCTCCCCATCCTTGACCTTGAGCAGCAAGCCGTCGCGCAAAATCCCCGCGTTGTTGATCAAACCGTTGATCGCGCCGAAGTCTTCGGCGATCTGTGCCACCGTCTGGCACACCTGTTCTTCATTCGCCACATTGCATAGATAGGCCCGGGCCGTTACGCCGTGTGCCTGGCAGGCGGCTACCGCCTGGTCGAGTTTTTCCTGATTGAGGTCCACAAGCGCCAGGTGCGCGCCCTTGGTTGCAAAATACTCGGCCATGGAACGGCCCAAACCCTGGCAACCGCCGGTGATAATGATTACTTTGTCGTTGAGATCCATTCGCAAGTCCTGTGGGCAGAATTAATCGGCTATCCAAGTTTGTTTTCTGACGGAATTTATCAAAGGAGTCATAAGTTGAGCGCGCACGTTGCCAAGAATGCCCGAGAACTACTGCTCAAGGAATACCGTGGGGCACTTGCCACCTTGTCCAAGGCCATGCCCGGCTTTCCGTTCGGCTCAGTGGTGCCGTACTGCCTGGATGCCGAGGGCCGGCCGCTGATCCTGATCAGCCGTATCGCCCAGCACACCCATAATCTGCAGAAAGACCCCAAGTGCTCCCTGCTGGTGGGTGAGCGTGAGGCGGACGACGTGCAAGCGGTAGGGCGCCTGACCTACCTGGCGGAGGCCGAAAAGCTCGAAGACAGCGCCGCGATTGAAGCCGCCGCCGAGCGTTATTACCGCTACTTCCCGGATTCGGCCAACTACCACAAGGCCCATGATTTTGACTTCTGGGTACTTAAGCCGGTGCGCCACCGTTACATCGGCGGGTTCGGCGCGATTCACTGGGTCGACCAACTGACCCTGGCCAACCCGTTCGCCGGCAAGGCCGAGCTGAGCATGATCGAGCACATGAACAGCGACCACACCAAGGCCATTGCCCACTATGTCGAACTGGCCGGCCTGCCGACCACCGAGCCTGCACAATTGGCCGGTATCGACAGCGAAGGCATGCACCTGCGCATTGGCCAGGCGCTCTACTGGCTGCCCTTTGCCGAGCCTTGCAATACGCCGACACAAGTACGCGAAGCCTTGGTTTTCCTGGCTCACGCCGAGGTCTGGCCGAAAAAAGCCGCCGCTGAAGCTTGAATTCACGAAACGGCGACGTCATCTAAGGTGAAGTAGCAAGGCATTCTTGCGTTGAGGAACCATTTGATGCGCCCTTTTTTGTTGCTCTTTTTGTTGTTCCCCGTGTTGGAGCTGTTCGTATTCGTACAAGTCAGTGGGGCCATCGGGTTTTTCCCGGCGCTGCTGCTGATCATTCTTGGCTCGATGCTTGGCGTTCTGGTGCTGCGCGTCGCCGGCCTGGCCACGGCGCTGCGTGCCCGTGAAAGCCTGAATCGCGGCGAACTGCCGGCCCAGACCATGCTCGAAGGCTTGATGATGGCGTTGGCCGGTGGCCTGTTGATCCTGCCGGGCTTCATCAGCGATGTGGTTGGCCTGGTGATGTTGCTGCCATTCACTCGCAAGCTGCTGGCGGGCAAGATGCGCCAGCGTGCCGAAGAGGCTGCGATCCGCCAGCGCGCCTTCGCCGACGACCTGCAACCCCGTGGTGGCCCGGCCCCGCGCCAGCCACTGGGACGTGAAGGTGACGTGATCGAAGGCGAGTTCGAACACCGCGACCCCAAGTAATCCCCTCACTGGCACGGCACCCGCGGGTGCCGTGCGGCTTTTGAACACGTCCCCGACACAAAAATTTTCATCTCTGCACCCTTGAAATAAGCTTATGCGCCCTTATGTAACGGTCACCGCAAGGTTTCTGGTGGCGACACCAGACAGACTTCCGCGTTTCGCACCGCGAACCGCGACCGGCACCGCCGGAATTTAACTAGCCGGAATTGACACCGGCCGATGAAAAACACAATTAGGAGAGATCGACAATGAGCAAGCTTCGTCCTCTGCATGACCGCGTCGTCATCCGTCGCAGTGAAGAAGAAAAGAAAACCGCTGGCGGTATCGTGCTGCCAGGTTCGGCTGCTGAAAAAGCCAACCACGGTGTGATTCTCGCTGCTGGCCCAGGCAGGACCCTGGAAAACGGTGAAGTACGTGCGCTGGCTGTGAAAGTGGGTGACAAGGTTGTGTTCGGCCCTTACTCCGGCAGCAACACTGTGAAAATCGACGGCGAAGACCTGCTGGTAATGGCTGAGAACGAGATTCTCGCTGTTCTGGAAGGCTGATTTCCCCGTTCATCTTCCCGTTACTACAAAGTATTTAAGGAATATCGATCATGGCTGCTAAAGAAGTTAAATTCGGCGATTCCGCCCGTAAGAAAATGCTCGCCGGTGTGAACGTCCTGGCTGACGCAGTAAAAGCGACCCTGGGCCCTAAAGGCCGTAACGTGATCATCGAGAAGAGCTTCGGCGCTCCGACCATCACCAAGGACGGCGTTTCCGTCGCCAAAGAAATCGAGCTGAAAGATCGCTTCGAAAACATGGGCGCGCAGCTGGTCAAAGACGTTGCCTCCCGTGCCAACGATGACGCAGGCGACGGCACCACCACCGCTACCGTTCTGGCTCAGTCGATCGTCAACGAAGGCCTGAAAGCCGTCGCTGCCGGCATGAACCCGATGGACCTGAAACGCGGCATCGACAAGGCGACCATCGCCATTGTCAAAGAGCTGAAGTCCCTGTCCAAGCCATGCGCTGACACCAAGGCCATCGCTCAGGTCGGCACCATCTCGGCCAACTCCGACAGCTCCATCGGCGACATCATTGCCGAAGCCATGGAAAAAGTCGGTAAAGAAGGCGTGATCACCGTTGAAGAAGGCTCGGGCCTGGAAAACGAACTGTCGGTTGTTGAAGGCATGCAGTTCGACCGTGGCTACCTGTCCCCGTACTTCGTCAACAAGCCAGACACCATGACCGCCGAGCTCGACGGCCCGCTGATCCTGCTGGTTGACAAAAAGATCTCCAACATCCGTGAGCTGCTGCCAGTTCTGGAAGCTGTTGCCAAGGCCGGTCGCCCACTGCTGATCGTTTCCGAAGACGTTGAAGGCGAAGCCCTGGCGACTCTGGTTGTGAACAACATGCGCGGTATCGTGAAAGTGGTTGCTGTCAAAGCACCTGGTTTCGGCGATCGTCGCAAGGCCATGCTGCAGGACATCGCTGTTCTGACTGGCGGTACCGTTATCTCCGAAGAGATCGGCCTGAGCCTGGAAAGCGCTACCCTGGAACACCTGGGTAATGCCAAGCGCGTCACCGTGACCAAGGAAAACACCACCGTGATCGACGGTGCTGGTGTTGAAGCTGACATCCAGGCACGTGTTACCCAGATCCGCGCTCAAGTGGCTGATACCACTTCCGACTACGACCGTGAAAAACTGCAAGAGCGTCTGGCCAAGCTGTCCGGCGGCGTTGCAGTGATCAAGGTTGGCGCTGGTTCCGAAGTTGAAATGAAAGAGAAGAAAGCCCGCGTTGAAGACGCCCTGCACGCTACTCGTGCAGCCGTTGAAGAAGGCGTGGTACCTGGCGGTGGCGTGGCACTGGTTCGCGCTCTGCAGGCTATCTCCGAGCTGAAAGGCGACAACGCTGACCAGGACGTCGGTATCGCTCTGCTGCGTCGTGCTGTTGAAGCACCTCTGCGCCAGATCGTTGCCAACTCCGGCGACGAGCCAAGCGTAGTGGTCGACAAGGTCAAGCAGGGTTCGGGTAACTTCGGTTACAACGCTGCTACCGGCGAATACGGCGACATGATCGAAATGGGCATCCTGGACCCGGCTAAAGTGACTCGTTCGGCTCTGCAAGCGGCTTCGTCGATTGCCAGCCTGATGATCACCACTGAAGCAATGATCGCCGAGATCAAAGAAGATGCTCCAGCTGGCGGCGGTATGCCAGACATGGGCGGTATGGGCGGCATGGGCGGCATGATGTAAGCCAGCCTTACCCCGATACTGAAAACCCCGCCTGCAGCGATGCAGGCGGGGTTTTTTTATGTTGATCGTTCCCACGCTCTGCGTGGGAATGCCGCCAGGGACACTCTGCGTCTCTCTTTACGCGCACGCCTCAGCTGACGCCGCGACGCCCCAGTAGCTTCTTGAACATAAAGCCGCGAGCCAGCATCAGCTGTGAGGCAGGCGGCAAAGATGCCACGGGTCCTGGTGCCGCAGTGCCGGATGACGGATGGACAGGCACGTTTGCGGTTTTTTTGAGGGGCGCCGGTTGGGGCCGCTCCCAATGGCCGGACATGACGACCATGCCCAGCAGTTTGAGGGTGTTGCCGTAGTAGTCATGGTCCCGGATGGACTGGCGTTGCAGGTTGTCCCAGATGTTATTGAGCCACAGCTGATTGTCGGGGCTGATCATTGCGCTGACCCCGAGTGCCGCCACAAAGGCCGGCTCATTGTGTGCTTCCTCAATGGCACTGCCGTCGATCCGGTAACCACTATTGAAGTTGCCTGGCTCATCGTGAGCGGTGGCGCGTGCCCAGCGGTTGAAGGTGGTCAAGGTGTACAGCGCACGAGGATCACCGTACATCAGGTAATCCAGGCCGATGCGCCACGGGTAACGGGCCGCGTTCCACGAGTAGCCGCCGTCGTATTGACCTTCCACCAGTTCGGGCCGTGCAGGTGTGAGCGAGGTGTCCAAATGGCTGATGAAGTCCGGCACCAAAGCACTTTTGGCACTGTAGCGCTGAGTAAAGTCGCTGATGATCGAATAGGTCTTGTCGCGCACCGTCTGCCAGCGTTTATCCCCGGTCATGGCGAAAAAGCTGTAGAGGTGCGACTGCATGAAATCCGAGCTGCGGGTGGTGTACTCAAGCTCCGGGTCGCCGTCGGTGCCGGCCCAGTCGCCGAGCATCAGATGCTGAGTCCTGGGGTGCACCTCGTGTTTCATGATCGCCGCCATCACCGTGTTGGCCTCGCTGCGATAGTCAATGGTGCCCTCGCTGCCCCATTTCTGGTCGGCCAGCAGCAGGGCGTAGGCGATGTCCAGGTCGCCATCGGTGGCACTGACGTCGCCACGGAAAGGGTCGGTGGAGTCTCCGCAACCCTCGATCTGGTTCCAGGCCATCAGGCCGGGATCGGACGCTGCCGGGTGATCCTGAAAGTAGCGCACCATGCCGTCGAAGATTTTTTGGGCATCTTCATCGTAGTCCGCCATCATCACCGTAAGCAGCATGCCGTAGCCATGGGCCTCGGACACCGTGATGGTGTTGGGCGCGGCGCCACCTCCTACCGGTTTGCGGTCGGCGTTGACCTTGACGAAATACCGACCGCTGCCGCATTCCCCTGAGAGATACACCGCCTTCCAGTCCTTGTAGAACGTGACCAATTGTTTATCCATGATCGCCTGGGTCTGGCGATTGGGCAGGATGGTGCCGGGGTAGTAGGGCGCGTGAGCAGTCTGGGCTGCGCTGCTGACTGACCATGAACCGGCGGCCATGCACAGTGATAACAGCAGCGTGGGCAGATGCCGTCTAGGGTGACGCATGAACTGACTCTCCAACCTGATCCAAAGGACAAGGTCGCGAGGTTAGCGGCCGCGCGGATGTTTCACTGTCACAGGCTGTAACAGCCTAACCCGGGCGCAGCGCCAGGGTCAGGGTCAGGCGTGCGCCGCCCAACGGGCTGCGGGTGATCGACAGTTCCCCACGGTGCCAATGGGTGGCGCGCTTGGCCAGCGCCAGGCCCAGGCCAAACCCGCTGGGTTCGTCGCCGCCCATGGCCAGGCGCACGAAGGGTTCGAAGATCTTTTCGCGGTTTTCCGGCAACACGCCGGGGCCGTCATCGTCCACATGCAGCACCAGGTGCTGGTCCTGGCAGGCAGCGCTGACGTTCACCCGTTCGCGGGCATAGGTAATGGCGTTGCTCAACAGGTTACGCACGATCAAGTGCAGCAGGGCACGGTCGCCGATCAGCTCCAGCTCGGCCGGCTGGGTGTCCAGGGTCAGCAAGCGATGGTGCCCGTCCAGCAGGGCGAACTCTTGCTGCAGCCAGTCATGGATGTTGATCGGCTCATGCTGCAGGTCGCTGGGTGCGTCGGCCAGCCGGGCAAAGGCGAGGCTGGCGCGAACCAGCGACTCCAGCTCTTCGATGTCGGTTTGCAGGCGCTCTTGCAGGCGGGTGCGGGTATCGGGGTCGGCACTTTTACTCAGCAGTGCCAGAGCAAACCGCATCCGGGCCAGGGGCGTGCGCAGTTCGTGGGACACCGCCTGGGAAACCTCCCGGTGGCGTTCACCCATCGAGGTGATGTCCTGGGCATGCTTGCGCAAGGTCTGCAGCAGCGGCGTCCATTCCTGACTCATCGCCGGCAGCAGCGTGTTGGGCGTGCGGGCGAGGGCAGTGATACTCGCGTTGAGGGTGTTGAGGTCGTGGGTGTATTTGCGTCGGGCACGCAGGGCGATCCAGAGAAGCAGCAATACCGGTAGGCCGGCGACACAGGCGGTCACCCAATACACCGGATATTGCAGCAGGTCCTCCACTTCGGCGGTTCCCCACATGGGGCCGAATTGAATCACCGTGTCATCGTCCAGCGGGAAGTAGGTGACGTCCTCATCACTGTTCTGCGCCGGTTGATGATGGTCGAGCATCACAATGGCTTCGGGTGGCAGCTCGATATCGTCCTTTTTCACCACGCTCACCGGGTACTGAAAGCGTGCTTGCAGCGACTCGACACGCGCCTCCCATTGTTCGGCGGGCAGGGTCTTGAGTTGCTCGGCAACCAGATAGCCCGGCCCGGCCATCAGGCGCAGAAAGCTGTAGTCGCCGATAAACACCGCAGCGTTGGTGCACAGCCACAACAGGTAAAGGGTGAGGGCGGCCCAACTGGTGCCGGCCGCGATTGCCATCCAGGGGCGCACTTTAGACAGCATGTTGACTCCCGCTCGGGATTTCGACGAACAGGTATCCCTGCGCCGTGATGGTCTGGATGGTCACGGGGCACTCAAGGCTCATGAGTTTCTTGCGCAAGCGCGACACCCGCATATCAATCGAACGGTTCAGGCCGTCGTACTCCAGGCCGCGCAGGCGTTGGAGCAGTTTTTCCCGGGTGAGCAATACGCCGCAGTGGCGGGCGAAAATGGCGAGCAACTCGAACTCGGCCACCGAAAACTGCAAAGGCGCCTCGCCAAGCCAGGCGAAGTGGTTGTTCAGGTCCAGCCGAAAAGCGCCCCACTGATAATAGCTGCGAGGTGCCTGAGGATGGCGGCGCAGCAGCGAGCGGATCCTCGCCAATAACAATTGCGGGTCGATCGGCTTGACCACGTAGTCGTCGGCCCCGGCGGCAAACCCCACCAATTGTTCGGCGTTCTCGTCCAGCGCCGTCATCATCAGGATCAACCCGGGGTAGTGGTCGCGAATCTGTCGACACAAGGTGAAACCGTCGATGCCCGGCAGCATCACATCGAGGATCAACAGCGCGGGCTGTTCATCGCGGATACGTTGGGCGGCGCGGTCGCCACGGTGTTCCACGGCCACGGTAAACCCTTCGGCACGCAGGAACTCGGCGGTGAGTGCCGCCAGTGGCAGGTCGTCTTCGATCAGCAGCAGGGTATCGGACATGGCTCAGCAGGATCGTTGCCAAAAAAGTGCGCAGAGTGTTGCGCCCTTGGCCCCGGCGAGGCAAGGGCTGTTCATCAAGGTGTGGTGGCCTGTTTGTGGAAGGTGGGCAGTGATGTTTTCAGCGGGCGGTACAGCAGCAAGTAATAGGCCCCCAAACAGATCAACCAGCTGAAAATCACAAACGAGGTGGCCAGCGCCAGCGACAGCACCAGGCAGCCCAGTTCCCGGCGAAAGGGTTTAAGCCGCTCGACAATAAAGGCACCGGCAAACCCGGCGATCGCCAGCACCGAAAATACGATCACCATCTGCTTGGCGCGGTCGTGAAGAATGTCCTCCAGAAAAAAGCTGTGCCGGCCCACAAAGCCGCCTTCGGAAGCGTTGTAAAACAGCTTGGCGATGTCCATGTCCAGCGACGTCAGCTCCAACAGCAGCATGGCCACCGCCAGCACGGCAGGCACACCGAGACACAGCCAGAAGTTGAGGGGGTGGGATACCGGACGAACAGCGATTGCTTGCATGGCGCACTCAGACTCTAAAAAAAGCCCCGGTCAGACCTGGCCGGGGCTTTTTGGTTAGCGTGTACTCACCTTAGGAGCCTCGTCCTTGGGCGCCCTCCAGCTCAGCAACTGTTGTTTGTAGTCATAACTGGCGCCCTGGTAGTAGGTGATGGCCCGCTGGATCAACGGGTCATCGCTACCTGCGCGGGTTTCATGGCTGTCCCCCAGTGCCTGGTCATGGCGACGCAGGCCTTGGCGTGGGCTGAGAATCGCCAGGTCATTGCCGTCGAACAACCCCAGGTACTGGTAATTGCCCACCACTACCCGTGGCGGCAGCGGGTTGTCTTGCAGCAGGTTGCGGCCAAAAAACGTCGACTCGTAGCTCAGGTTCAGCAAGCCCAGCAGGGTGGGCGCCAGGTCGATCTGGCTGGCCAGCTTCGCGTTCTCGCCGGCGTCCACCAGCTTGGGGGCGTAGATAAACAGCGGGATCTGGTAATTCACCATCGGCAGGTCTTCCTTGCCCGCGCTGCCCGCCGTGTGGTCGGCGACGAAGATAAAGATCGTGTTGTCGAACCATGGTTTCTGGCGCGCCGCCTCCAGGAACTGGCCGATGGCATGGTCGGTGTACTTCACCGCACCGTCGCGGCCGTCACCGGATTTGATATCAATGCGGCCTGCCGGGTAGGTATACGGGCGGTGGTTGGAGGTGGTCATCAGTTGCAGCAGGAACGGTTGCTGCTTGGCGTAGTCGGCATCTGCCAGTTTCAGCGTCTGTTTATAGAGGTCTTCGTCGGCCATGCCCCAAGCGTTTTTGAAGCTGATTTCCGCTTCAGGCACGCTGCTCTGGTCCACCACGCGGTAGCCGTTGCCGCTGAAGAACGCGTTCATGTTGTCAAAGTAGCCACGGCCGCCGTAGACAAACACACTGTCATAGCCGATGGCATTGAGCTGTTGGCCCAGGCTGCCGAAACCG
Organism: Pseudomonas sp. 32A; assembly: GCF_052682255.1. Lineage (NCBI taxonomy): Bacteria > Pseudomonadati > Pseudomonadota > Gammaproteobacteria > Pseudomonadales > Pseudomonadaceae > Pseudomonas > Pseudomonas sp. 32A. The sequence goes on from NZ_JBQYLY010000001.1 coordinate 4,290,306, forward strand.
CTTTCCCGGCCGATGCGCTTGACGATGGAGCGCCCGGGCGTTGGCGGGATAGCCAGGGTGATAGCTTCCAGGCCACGGTCGGTGCGGGTGCCGGTGGCGTAGAAGTTATTGAAGTACAGGCTCTGTTTGCGCAGCGCGTCGAGGTTGGGCGTGAGGTTATTCGGGTCGCCGTTGCTGCCCATGTACTTGGCACTGAAGCTCTCGATGGTCACCAGTACGATATTGGGTTTGCGCAACGTGCCCGGGTTGGTAATGGCGCGACGGATATCCAGCGGATCCGTGCCGATAAACCGTGCATTGGGCTCGCTGAGTTCGGCGCGCAATTGCTTGGCGACCACCTCGGCCGGCAGGCTCTTGTAGAACTGGTTGTAGTCCAGCTCGTTATTACGGAAGGCGGCGAAGAACTGATACGGGCCGTTGCTTGCCAGTTCATTGTTGTAGGCGTTACCGCCCTGGCTGCGCGGGCTGTCCTGGTTGATCAGTTGCAGGCTCAGGCCGGCCACCACCATCAAACCAAGGGCGTTGAGCAGGCGTTTGCGCATCGCAGGCAACGGCGAGTTCATCGCCGCGTTGAACGGTTTACGCAAGGCCAGGCTCAAGACAATTGCCAGCACCGCCAGCAGGCTCAGCAACTTGCCGATCGGATAAGACTCCAGCAGGTTGTTCAGCACCTCTTTGGAGTACACCAGGTAGTCCACGGCAATAAAGTTGAAGCGCACGCCGAACTCGTCCCAGAACAACCATTCGGCCACGCTGGTGAAGAGCATGGCGAACAGGCTGACGGTCAGTACCGCTTGCAGGAACCAGCGATGGCCGCGGCGACGCCACAAGCCTGGCGGGCACAGCAGCAAGTACAGGCCCAGGGGCAGGGCGGCATAGGCGAGAAAGCCGAGGTCATAGAGCAGGCCCACGCCGAATACCGGCAGCAGGTTACCGCTGACTTCATCCAGATGGGTTACCAGCAGCAAGAGGCGGGTCAGTAGAAAAACCACCAGCCAGGCACCGGTCACCAACAGCAAATAGCGCATTGGCGCCGTTTTTGGAAAACCCATGTCAATGTTCCTTATTTACGATGGGCGCGATCTTCGCGCTGACACTGTAGTCAGCTTGTGAACCTATAGTGAAAAACTCGTTAAGTTCCCCAATCGGTTGAAAACAGTAATCGGTGCGGCCTTCAGGCCTAGCCGTGAGCCATACTTGGCCTTAAGCTGCGCGAGCCAACACGGCCGTTACCGCGTACGGAGACACTGCCCATGCGAATTTTATTGGTTGAAGACAACCGCGATATTCTGGCCAACCTGGCGGATTACCTGGGGCTGAAGGGCTACACCGTAGACTGTGCGCAGGACGGTTTGTCGGGCCTGCACCTGGCTGCCACCGAACATTACGACCTGATCGTGCTCGACATCATGCTGCCTGGCATTGACGGCTACACCCTGTGCAAACGCCTGCGGGAAGACGCGCGCCGCGACACGCCGGTGATCATGCTCACTGCGCGCGACCAACTGGATGACCGGCTGCAGGGCTTCAAGTCCGGCGCTGATGACTACCTGCTCAAGCCATTTGCGCTGTCGGAATTGGCCGCGCGCATCGAAGCGGTGCTGCGTCGTGCCCAGGGCGGCGGTCGCCGTGCGCTGCAAGTCGGTGACCTGAGTTACGACCTCGACACCCTGGAAGTCACCCGCGAAGGGCGCCTGCTCAAGCTCAACCCGGTGGGCCTGAAGCTGCTGGCGGTGCTGATGCAAAAAAGCCCCCATGTGCTGCGCCGCGAGATTCTCGAAGAAGCCCTGTGGGGCGATGACTGCCCGGACAGCGACAGCTTGCGCAGCCACGTCCATCAACTGCGTCAGGTGATCGATAAACCCTTCGCCAAACCGTTGCTGCAAACGGTGCACGGTGTGGGTTATCGCCTGGCCGAGGGTCGTGATGGAGTTTAAGCAAAGCCTTGCCCAGCGGATCATCATCGCCTTCGCCTTGATGAGCGCGTTGGTGGCGGGGGCCTTCGCCATGGGCATCGTTGCCACGGTGCACCTGGTGGAAGAAAAACTCATTTCGGCAGGCCTGGGCGGTGACCTGCAACGCCTGTTGCTGATGGACAGCGTCGAGGACTGGAGTCACCGTCCCGAGCCCGACCAATTGTTCTACTTCAGCGGCGGCCCCGGCGATTTCGAGCTGCCCAAGGATTTGCGCCATCTGGAGCCTGGTTTTCACGAAGTGTTTCGGGAGGCGCTGTCCTACCATGCCATGGTCGAGGTGGTCGACGGCCGCCGTTATGTCCTGCTGCAAGACCAGAGCGATTTCGAAGAGCGCGAGCGCGTGCTGTTTGCCGTGGTGCTGGTGGGGTTTGTGCTCAGCCTGGCGTTGGCGGTGTTCCTCGGCTGGGTACTGGCGCGCAAGGTAATGGCGCCGGTGGTGCGCCTGGCCCGCCAGGTGCGGCATCGCGACCAGTTACTCGGCCTGGCGCCACCGCTGGCGCCGGATTACGCCGCGGATGAAGTCGGCGAATTGGCCGTGGCCTTCGACGCCACGCTGGGCCGTTTGCGCCAGGCGTTGTCCCGGGAGCAGCTGTTTACCAGTGACGTGAGCCACGAATTGCGTACCCCGCTGATGGTGCTCGCCAGCTCCTGCGAGCTGTTGCTGGAGAACCCGGCGATTGATCAGCGCGGCCGCAAGCAGGTCGAGCGCATTGCGCGGGCCTGTGAAGAAATGCGCGAACTGGTACAGACCTTCCTGATGCTGGCCCGTGCCCAGCGCGAGGAGGCCGGCATGTCGCCCCAGGCCAATCTGGCCCAGGTGGCCGAGGACTTGCTGGGGATCTGGCGTGAGCCGATCGAGCGCAAAGGCCTTGAGCTGATCTATCAACCGGGCAATCCACTGGATACCCGCTACAACGCGACCTTCCTGCACGCGGTCATGGGCAACCTGTTGCGTAATGCCCTGCACTACACCGAGCATGGCTTGATCCGCCTTACCCTGGAGCCGAGCGGTTTTGTGGTGGAAGACACTGGCGTGGGCATTCCCGAGGACAAACGCGAAGCGATGTTCGAACCGTTTGTACGCGGCAGTGAAAAGCGTGGAGAAGGCCTTGGCCTGGGTTTGTCCTTGGTTCAGCGCATCTGCGAGAACCAGGGGTGGAGCGTCAGCCTCAGCACCATGGAGCCCAACGGCTGCCGCTTTCACGTCGAGTTGAGTCAGGTCAAAGCCTGATGCCTGCGCTGCCGCTAAGCTGCGGCAGACTTCCTGATTTTCGCCGAAGATGGCATCATGCCACGACTTGTGTCTGCAAAGTTTTGTAATGTATACGATTCGACAGGACAAGTTTTTCACAACGTGTTGACCTGTTGATCACAGGATTCTTCTTAAGGTTGTAGGCATTAGTAACTGGAGACCCGGTGATGCCTACCCCAATCAAGCTCGAATTTTCCGAAAAGTACGACGATCAGCACGCGCAGAATTATTTGCTCAAACATCAGGACAATCTGGCTCGCCGGTTGTCCCACAAACGCGACGAGCAATTGGCCCGTGGTGCGTTGGCCATGGCCGGTGAGCCTGGCCTGGTGCTGGACCTGCCATGTGGTGCCGGGCGCTTCTGGCCACTGCTGGCCGAAAAGCCCAACCGTGTGATCATCGGCGCCGATAACTCAGCGTCGATGTTGAAGATCGCCACGGTCGCCCAACCGGCGGATGTGGTGAAACGGGTACGCCCCTTGCAGACGTCTGCCTTTGATATCGATTTGCCAGATAACGCGGTCGACAGTATTTTCTGCATGCGCTTGATGCACCACATCGGTGATCCTGAGCACAGGCTGGCAATACTGCGCGAATTTCAGCGCGTTACCCGCGACAGCGTGATTATCTCGTTGTGGGTGGATGGGAATTTCAAGGCCTGGAAACGCAAGCGTGCCGAAGTGCGCCGTCGCAACAAAGGTGAGCAGGAAGGTTACCAAAATCGGTTTGTGTTACCGGCTGCTACTGTTGAGGCAGAGTTTGAACAAGCCGGTTTCCGTGTTCAGGAATCTCTGGACTTCATACCGCTCTACGCCATGTGGCGAGTGTATGTATTGCGCAAGAGGTAACAGGATGGCTGTCGAGTGTTTACCAGGTAGTGAAGTAGCTCCCGAGGAGCGATTTGATTATTTCTGGCGCCAGCAGGGCGAGTGGGTCGAAGAGCCCAATCGTCGTCGCGGCGGTGAAAGTGGTGTGCAACGGGTGACGGGCACCCATGGTCGTTTGCTCTACAGCAAGCGCCAGACCGGTCATATCTACCGTAGTTGGCTCCATCCGTTTGGGCGCCCCACTGTGTTGCGTGAGCGTGACGCCCTGAAGGGCCTGCGTTTGCTGGATGTACGCGTGCCGGAGCTGGTGTTCTGCGAGGCCCGTCGCGATCCTGAGCACCAATGGAAGGCATTGTTGGTGACGGCGTCGCTGGACGGTTTCGACGAGATCGAAAACTGGTACGCCGCGGGTGGTCGTGAGCAGTATGGCGAGTTGGTGCATGAGCGTTTGCTCAAGGAACTCGCGGGTACGTTGGCGCGGATGCACAAGGGGCGTTGGCAGCATGGTTGCCTGTATATCAAGCATATCTTTGTGCGGGTGACGGGTGAGGGTGACGCGGCGAAGGTTGAAGTGGCGCTGCTGGACTTTGAGAAGTGCCGCCAACGTTTGACGGCTATGCGGGCGGCCCGGCATGACATGTTGCAGTTACGCCGCCATTCGTCGTGGAATGCTACGGACTGGCAGAAACTCAGCTACTTTTACGAGACGGCGTTTGGCAGCGCTATCAAAGGTTTAACGTAATGAAGCTAGAAATTGCACGAGGTTTGTTTCTGTTGGGGGCTTTGGGCATAGCTGCCCTGGCCCTGGCTGCCTGGGAGCAGCCCCGGACACAAGTTCTCAGTGCGGTGCAGGGTGTCGGGCAGCAATGCCCGATGCCGCGGATCGCCAAGGTCGGTGTCGCGGCCAAGCCTGATCATGAGTTGTTGTTGTTCATGTTTGGGATGTCCCAAGGGATGAGGCCACAGAGTTGAAGAGATTGAAGCCCAAATAAAAGGCCTCGCTAGTTCGAGGCCTTTTATTTGGGCTTGGTTTGGTTGATCGAGTACATATCCGTTGCTGCGGTAACGGCGGCTTATGGTTCCGCTCTTACAGCGGGTCACTTTTGGCAAACGCCCCAAAAGTAACCAAAAGGTCTTTGCCCCACCACTCGGTGCCTCGCCTAGGCTCGGCATGCCCGCACTCCGGCTCGGCTCCGCGGGCCGCCGCGACGGGCCATCCATGGCCCGGCGCGGCTAAATCGGCTTCCCTGCCGATTTACCCGCTCCACCGTGCCTACTTGCGGCCATCGTGGTTGACGGGGCCCGCAGATCAAAATCAAAAGCAGATCAAAAGCAGCACAGCGGCCTACCGGCCGGCTTGAGTGTTAAAAGCAAAGACCAGAGCGAAAACAGATCTGCTTTTCTGTGGGAGCGGGCTTGCTCGCGAAAAACCTGAGGTCGCCGCGTTCATTCAGAATGCCCACGTCATCGTTAACGACCTTCGCGAGCAAGCCCGCTCCCACATTTTGGACCGTGCCCGCTTTAGCTTTTGATTTTGCTCTTCAACACTCAAGCCGGCCGGGAGGCCGCTGTGCTTTTGATCTTGATTTTGATCTTAGGCGCCCCGTTAAACCACGCTGGCCGAACGCAGGCTTTGGAGCGTGGGTAACCTGGCAGGACGCCAGGTTAGCCGTCCTGGGCCAGGGATGGCCCATGACGGCGGCCCACGGTCCAAAGCCGGAGTGAGGGCACACCGAGCCCAGGCGAGGTGCCGAGTGGTGGGGCAAGAGCGTTTTGCTTACTTTTGCGCTCTTCAAAAGTGAGCCGCTGTAAGAGCGGAACCAATAGCGGCCATAACCGCAGCAACGGATATGCCCCCAATCAGCCCCGATCAAACCAGATGCAGATGGTTATCCCAAAGCCCCGCCGGCAACTCCAGCGGCTTCGCCACCAACGGCACCTGCCGACAATCATAAAACCGGCAACGCCCCTGCCCGGAAGTCACCACAAACCCGTCAGCCACCGCACCCACCCCGGCACAATCCGGCAACGGCCCGTCCAGCAGCAACTGCGCGCTGTCCATGTTCCAGATAAAGAACCGATTCCCGCGAGGCGCCGTCAGCGCCACCAGCCGTAACTCACTGTGCACCGCAACGCTGGCCGTGTAATGCCCCATGGCCTGCAGCTGCTCATCCGCCACCGGAAACGCCACAAACGGCTGCCCCGGTCGCTTGATCGCCAGCAACTCCGACCGCTCATGAGACGCCCCCATGAACTGCTGCCCCGCGAGGATCGTCCCGTCGCTGGCAATCCCCATATGCCGCACACTGTTCATCTGCTGGCTCAGGGTCTCCTTGCTCAACAGCGTCCCGTCGCGCTTCATCAGGACCAGGCTCGGCTCCATGGCATTCAGGTTCATCTCGACCCGGCTCTCCGCCTCGGTACGAATCCCGCCATTAGCCACCACCAGCGTCTCGCCATCAGGCATCCACGACACCTGATGCGGCCCGATCCCATGGGTAGAAATCTCCCCGGTGTGCACCAACCGCTTACCTTCAAACCGATACACCCCAAGCAAGCCGCGACCCGGATCGGACGTGTCGTTCTCCGTGGCATACAACCACTCGCCATCCTTGTGCACCACCGCATGCCCATAAAAGTGGCGATTGGCGTTGGACGTAATGGTCTGCAGCAGCGCCCCGTCACGCAAGTCGATCAGGTAGCTCTTGGTGCCCGGCCGGCGGGCGACAAACAGCGCAATCGGCAATGTCGGGTGGTTGATGATGTCGTGGCAACGTTGTCCAACCTGGGTCGCAAACACTTGTTTGCCGTCCAGGTGGAAGCCGACGGCGTAGTGCTTGCCATCACCGTCATCGCGCGCTGAGAGCAGCAGCGGGCTTTTGCCCTTCTGCTTGAACAGCGTCCAGCCACCCAGGGTAATTGCACTGAGCAGCACGCTGCCGAGGGCCAAAGCCTGTCGCCTGAGCATCATCAGTCACCGTCGTTGGCGTTAAAGCCCAGTTGGATGCCCAGCGCCTTGGCCAGTTCGCCTTCGTGCAGGCGGTGGACCACGTTGAGGCTGTCGTAGATGTCGTTGAGTTGCTGGCGCCCGGCATCGTCGCCCAGCAGTTCGTTCAGCGAGCGCTGGTTGCTGGCGAACAGTTTCAGGGACGCGGCATACGCGGCGTCGATCTTGTCAGCCAACGGCTTTTGATCGGCAGGCAGCAGGCCGCGCAAGCCTTTGTTGTCGACGCCGACCCATACGGTCTGGGCGGCCGCCAGGCTGGCCTCCAGGCTTTGCAGGGACGACTGGCTGCGCCACGCATCGGCCTGGAACGGCTGCGGGATGCCCTTGGTCTGGCGGCCCATCGGGGTGCCGAGTTTTTTCTTCAGTGTGTCCAGTGCAGTCACTTGTACACGCAGCAGGTCAGCAATGGCTTCGTGGGAATCGGCGTAGCGCTGGTTAGGAAACTTGGTCATCTGCGCCAGCATGCCGTCGGTGCTGTTCCAGCTCGACAGGATTTCTTCGGCGAGCAGTTTCTGGCGTTCGCCGATGGCTACCAGCAACGGGCAGTATCGGGCTTTTTGCGTCTCGTCCGCCAGGTCGGTCTTGGCGTCGTAGAGGATGTATTCGTAGGCCGACAGGCCCTGCACCACGACGCTGGATTTGGCCAGCGCGGCGGCATCGATCTGCGGCTGGGCAGTCACCAGTTGCTCGACCTGACGGCCCACCAGGTTTTTCTTGTCCGGCCAGAACTGCACCTGCCACGAGCGGTTGCCCTCGGCCAGTGGGCCGATCAGCAGCGGTTGCAGCTCGGCCCAGGCTTTTTGTGCGTGCAGGAAGTCAGCACGGGCGGTCTCCAGGCTTTCCTTGCCCTGGCAGTAGGCCAGGGCGCTGACGGCCAGTTGGCGGTCGGCTTCAACCCAGCGGCTGTAGGTCGGCAGGATCACTTGCTTGGCAATGGCCGCCGAGGTCACCGCTTGCGGGTCCTGGGGCGAGCACGCACCGAGGGCGAGGGCGGCCAGGCTGGTGAACAACAACTTGGGACGGAACATGTCGAGCTCCCTTCTGTAATTAGGACAAAGCTTATAAAGAATTCAGGAATGCCAGCAACGCTGCGCGCTGTTCGGCATTAAAAGACAACACATGCTGCTGCGCCGCCTGGGCTTCACCGCCGTGCCACAGCACGGCCTCCATCAGGTTGCGGGCGCGGCCGTCATGCAAAAACTGGGTGTGGCCACTGACGGCTTGCGTCAGGCCAATGCCCCACAACGGCGGGGTGCGCCAGTCGCGGCCACTGGCCTTGAATTCGGTACGGTTGTCGGCCAGGCCGTCGCCCATGTCGTGGAGCAGCAAGTCGCTGTAGGGGCGAATCACCTGGTTGGCCAATTCAGGTTCGGCCGCCGTCGGCGCCGTGGTGAATTGAGGGGTGTGACAGCCCTGGCAGCCAGCCTGGTAGAACAGGTTTTTCCCGGCCAGCACCTGCGGCGCGTTGACGTCGCGGCGGGCGGGGACGGCCAGGTTGCGGGTGTAGAACAGCACCAGGCGCAGGATGTTGTCGCTGACCTCTGGCTCGCCGTCCGGGCCATTGCCGTTGGGCGCCTGTTTGCAGGCGACTTGTGCATCGGTGCAGTCATCGAACGGTCTCAGGGACGTAGTGAGGCCCATATCACCAGAGAACGCGTGAACATTTTGTTGATTGAGGTTCGGTTGCCCGGCTTTCCAGCCAAATCGACCCAGCACGGTCTTGTGCTGCGCGTCGTCCCAGACCCAGTTCGCGCGTCCGACGATGGCTTCCTTGTCGGCGGTTTTCGGGTCGGTATTGCGCAGGATGTCGGCGTCGGGGATGGCTTCCAGCAGCCCCAGGCCGATCATCGGCGGGGCAACCCGGGCCGAGAAGCGCGTGTCGGGGTGCATCGGGCCATAACCCAGCTGGGTGATTTGCAGCGCCGGCTTGCGCAACTCGACGACGGTACCGTCCTTGAAGCTGACGTTGATCGGTGTGTAGTCGACCCGCACCTTGCCTTCCGGGATGACGCCAGGCACGGCCATGTCCTGCAATTGCCCACCGTAGACCGGCTCGGGGACGACACCCAGTTGCTCGATGACCTTCGCATAGGGGGGCGCATCGGGGATCGACAGGCGTACCAGCATCGACACCGCGTTGGCTGCATCGGGCAGCGGCGGATGACCACGGCCATCCTTGATATGGCAGTTCTGGCAGGCGTTGGTGTTGAACAGCGGCCCCAGCCCATCGCGGGCAGTGGTGGTCGACGGGGCTATCACCCAGGGGCTGCGGAAGAAACTGTTGCCCACGCTGAAGTCCAGGCGCCGGGTCGGGGACAGGTTGGCCGAGGGCAGCGAGAAGGCGTTCTGGTCGGTTTTTCTCACCGTTGTCGCGCCACCCGCGCGCGCTTCGCCCGGCTCCGCTTTGGTGAATCGCGGGGCGTCATCGCAGGCACTCAGGCTCAAGACCATCAACAGTGCAGACAGGCGAAGGGGCGAACGGGGCATCAGGTTTCCTGAACGGAGGCTGAAAACAAGGCCGCAAAGTCTAACAGGGCAGGGCGGATTGAATAAGAGCAATTATCGTTTGGTGGTATCCGATTCATTCCCGCTAGAATGACCGCACATTTTTCTCTGGAGGTGGCCAATGCAGGCTCTCGACGCTTTGCTCAACCGTGTTTCCGTGCCGCGACTGCTGGACCCGGCACCGACCCAGGAGCAGCGCGACCTGCTGTTCGCCGCCGCCATGCGCGCCCCCGACCACGGCCAGCTGCGGCCTTGGCGCTTCCTGACAGTGGAAGGTGCGGCACGTGAGCGCATGGGCACGCTGCTGGCCGAAGCCGCCCGCCTGCAAGACGCCGAGGCGCCCCAGGCCGCGATCGACAAGGCGCAGAACGGCCCGCTGCGTGCGCCGTTGGTGGTGGTAGTGATTGCCCGCCTGCAAGAACATTTCAAAGTGCCAAAATCCGAGCAACGGCTGGCGGCGGCCTGTGCGGCCCACGGGATTCTGCTGGCGGCGTACGCCCAGGGGATCGGCGCGGTGTGGCGCACCGGTGAGTTGTCGTACTCGGCACACGTTGCCAAGGGTTTGGGTTTGACGGAAGGTGAGGAAGTGATTGGCTTCCTCTACCTGGGCGCGCCGCAAAACCCGCCGCGTACCGCGCCGAAAGAAGACCTGGCGCCGTTTGTGGCAGCCTGGACGGGTCAATAAGGCACCGCAACTCTAATGAGGACGGGCTTGTGTGGGAGCGGGCTTGCTCGCGAATGCGGTATGTCAGTCAATACATGTACCGACTGATCCACCGCATTCGCGAGCAAGCCCGCTCCCACATTGGGTCCTCACTGGTTTCAAGCTCGGGTCAAACCCGAAACTGATCCATCAGCTTCATCTGTTGGCTGGCCAGGGCATTGAGCTGGCTGCTGATGGCTGCCGATTCGGTGGCTTGGCCGGTGAGGGTTTCGGTGACTGTGCGGATCGCCGAAACGTTGCGGTTGACCTCTTCGGCCACCGCACTCTGCTGCTCGGCAGCGCTGGCGATTTGCAGGTTCATGTCGCTGATCACCGTCACTGCATCGCTGATCTTGCCCAAGGCCTGCACCGCCTGATGAATCTGCCCGGCATTGTTTTGCGCCTGGCTCTGGCTCGAATGCATGGTCGCCACCACCCCACGGGTGCCGGTCTGGATGCGTTCGATCACCAGGCGAATCTCCTCCACCGAATCCTGGGTGCGCTTGGCCAGGTTGCGCACCTCGTCGGCCACCACCGCAAAACCTCGCCCGCTTTCCCCGGCCCGCGCTGCTTCAATCGCAGCGTTCAGGGCCAGCAGGTTGGTCTGTTCGGCGATGCTGCGGATCACTTCCAGTACCGAACCGATCTGTTCGCTGTTCACCGCCAGGGCTTCGACTTCGGTCACGGCCTTGCTGACTTCTTCGGCCAAGGTGGTGATGTCGCGGGTGCTGCGTTCAATAATCTGCATGCCTTCACGGGCTGACTGGTCGGCACCGCGAGCGGCGTTAGCGGCGTTAGAGGCGCTGTTCGCCACGTCGTGGGCGGTGGCGCTCATTTCATTCGAGGCGGTGGCCACCTGGTCGATTTCCCGGAACTGCACCTGCATGCCTTCGCTGGTCTGGCGCGCGATTTCCGAGGATTGGTCGGCGGTGCCACGGGCTTCGGTGATGCTTTGCTTGATCTGCGCGATGATCGGCTGCAGCTTGTCGAGGAAGCGGTTGAACCAGTTCACCAGTTCCCCCAGTTCATCCTTTTTCGTGTAGGCAAGGCGCTGGGTGAGGTCACCGTCGCCGCTGGCGATTTCCTTGAGCATGGCCGCCACGCTGTTGATCGGCCGGGTCACGCCGGTGGCAGCCAGCCAGATCAGCAACAGGCCCAGCAGGCCAGCCGATGCGCCTACCAGCAACGCCTTGAAAGTGTCGCTGGCCTGGGCGTTGTCGAGCACGGCCTGGAGTTTGTGGGCGTCTGCCAACAGCACCTGTTTGGGCAACTTGATTACGATGCCCCAGGATTTGGCGTCGGCAATCGGCTTGACCGGGTACACCGCACGGATTGTGTTGTCTTCCTCGCGAATCTTGCGGGTATCGCTGGCCAACAGCTGCACGATTTCCTTGCCTTCGGCGCCCAGGGTGTCGATCAGGTTTTTGCCGACTTTGGCGGGTTCACCGCTGTAGCCGGCGATCAACCCGGTGCTGGAGATAATCTCCAGGTGCCCGGCGCCGTCGAACAGCTCTTTCTGCACCGCGTCGGTCGCGGCTTGCAGGGTGTTGAGGGCGAGGTCGACACCCACCACGCCAATCACTTTGCCCTCTACCAGCAGGGGCAGGGAGATGGTGGTCATCAACACCGGTTTGCCGGCGACGGTGTCTTCATACGGGTCCAGCAGGCAGGTGTTTTTGGTGTCCCGCGGGCAGGTGTACCAAATGTTGTAGGGGGTGCCGTTGAGGTTGAGGGTGGTCTTGGTCAAGTCGTCCTCGACCATCACCGTGTTCAGGCCTTCGCCACCGGCGCGGCTCCAGTAGCTGGAAAAGCGGCCTTTTTCGTTGGACACACGGGCGGCGTCGTTGACGAATTCTCTGTCTTTGCCGTCCAGCGCGTTGGGCTCGAACGACAGCCAGATGCCGAGCACCTTGCTGTTGCGGTCGAAGGCGGTTTTCAAGCTGTGGTTGAGCTCTTCACGCAAGGCGGCGGCGTCCAGCGAGCGCTTGCCGGCCAGGCTGCGCAGGTCTTTGACTTGGTCGGCGAGGGCTGTGACCACCAACAGGCTTTCACCGAAGGTTTTTTGCAGTTGCACCGCTTGTTCGGCGGCTTTGGCTTGCAGCAGGTTTTGCACGCTGTCGGTGAGCATTCGCGAGCTTGAATCGCTGATCAGTTCATCGTTCTGATTGGTCTGGTACAGGTTCATGCTGACCACCAATGCGATCACCCCCAGCAGGCAGAGCCCGGACAGCAGCACGATTTTCAAACGAATGGAGAGGGTGTCGAACATAGGTTTACCCGCGAATAGACTTATTGGTATGCACGCAGCATTGCCAAGTCCATTCGGCGCTATGCCCGGAACATCGGCTTGGGCCGGCGGTTCATGAGCGGGAGCCGATGAGCGGTAGTGGGGGTGTCAGGTGGGTTGCGGGAGACGCTCCGGTCGCGACCAGATCCACAGGTTGCCCAAGCTCATTCCAGCGATGGCCAGGTAGATCGGCCAGCCGTGGTCGAGCATCACCAGCATCAGGCCGGCGCACAGCAGCATGCTCACGGTGGCGCTGACTTTGGCCCGGCGGGCGATAATCTTGCCGTTGCGCCAATTGAACAGGATCGGTCCGAACAGGCGGTGGTTTTCCAACCAGGCGCTTAGTCGCGGGGAGCTTTTGGTGGCGGCCCAGGCGGCCAGCAGGATGAATTCGGTGGTGGGTAAGCCCGGAACCACAATCGCAATCAAACCGATGCCCAGGCTGACGTAGGCCAGCAGGCCGAACAGGACACGGGCGATTTTGGATGAGGATTGGGTTTTGCCGGTCATGGTTGAGGTTTGCATGGATGGATTTACGAAGGATTCAAAGTGAAACTGGATCAAATGTGGGAGCGGGCTTGCTCGCGAATACGGTGGATCAGTCGGTACATGTATTGACTGACACACCGCATTCGCGAGCAAGCCCGCTCCCACATTTGATTGCATTCCAATCAGGGAATCAGGCCAGTTCAGGGGCGCTAGCGTACGCCTGTTCCAGCAACACGGTGAAGCGCACGAACGCATCAATCGCGCCTTTCTCCACTTCGGCTTCTTCTTCAGCGTTGAATTCCAGTGCGTCGAGGGTGCGGGTGAAGCGCTTCCAGCCTTCAGCGCGACCACCTGCCGGCTCGCCCAGGTGACGGGCACCGAAGGTTTCGCTCAGGCCCAGGCCCACGGCGCGCTTGATCAGGAACGCAGCGCCCAGCTTGGAGCCTTCGGACACGAACAGCCAGCCCAGGGCTTCAGCCTTGCTCGGGTTTTTCACCGCGCCGGCCACCGGTGCCGGTACTTCGGTGTCCAGGTCGCCCAGGTCCAGCTTGGCCGCTTCGGCACGGCAGCGTTCGGCCAGGTCGGGGACGATCTTGATCAGTTCTGCATCGTTGTACAGCGCCACCAGCTCCGACTGGAACAGGTACTGCGCGACCACGAAGCGGGCGAAGTTGGCCTGGGTTTCAAACGGTGCATGGGCCTTTACCAGCGCGTCGAGCTTGGTGTGCGGTTCGTTGGTGATCTGGTTCAGGCGTTGAGAGCGCAGGCTTGGGCGTTCAGCAGTAGGAGAAGCGGTCATGAAGATGTCCTTGAGAAGAGGATGCGTCTGGTTGCCAGGCTGTTATGAACTAGACGAACCAGAAGACGCGTCACAGTAAAAAATCCTCACCCCGCGCAAGAAGAAATTCCGGCGGGGCGAGGCTCCCTTGATCAGATGTCCCAGATCAGGTTGATCGCAAAGTTGCGGCCCGGCTGGGTCAGGCGGTCCAGATTGGCCGGGCCGGTCACACCGGCTTCGCCGACGCTGTCGTAGCTGCGAACGTCGTCCCAGTCCCAGTATTTCTTGTCGGTCAGGTTGTACAGGCCACCGTTGATGGTCACGTCGTTGGTGACCTTGTAGAAGCCGGTCAGGTCCACGATGCCGAAGCCCGGGGTCTTGAACGGGCCGTTGGCGCTGTTGCCGTCGGGGGCGAAGAAGGTGGTGCTGTCGACGCGATTCTGTTTCTTGACCAGGGTCCAACTGACCAGGGCACCGTAGTTCTGCTGGTCGTAACCGAGGCCAAATACGCCCTTGAGCGGGTTGACGCTGTTCAGCGGTTCGCCGTTGTCGTCGTTGCGCCCGTAGGTGTAGGCAATCGAGCCTTTGGTGTACAGGCCCTGCGGCGCGCCAAACGCATCGAGGTTCAAGCGGCCCTTGGCTTCCACGCCCTTGATAGTGGCGTGCTTGATGTTGTTGGCTTCGAACTGCTGAACCGTGCCACCAGCGACCGAGGCATCTTCGTTGATGAAATCACGGTACTTGTTGTAGTACACCGCCACGTCAAACGAGCCCGAATCGAAGTTACCGCGAATTCCGGTTTCGACACCCCGGCTGCTTTCCGGCTTGAGGTCCGGGTTGGGTTCGACGGTGTAGCCCTGTTGCAGGTTTTCAAAGCGGCCATACAAGGCCTTGGCCGACGGCGTGCGATAGCCTTCGGCGTATTGGCCGAACCAGGTGTATTGCTCGGTCAGTGCGTAAGTCACGCCGAATTTTGGCGTTACACGGTGCCAGTTCTTTTCCGAATTGCTGTGGTCGTAGATGCGTGTCGGGTCAACGGTGTTGAGGAATTCCTGAGTCAGCTTGGGTTTGAGCTGGATGTAGTCGTAACGCACGCTGGGCAGGAAGGTCCACTTGTCCCAGGCAATCTGGTCCTGGGCAAACAGCGCGTAGGAGTTGATGGTCGGATCCGGGAAGTCGCTGGCCTTTTTCACGCTGTCGGCGGCCGACGGGCTTGGTGCGCCGATGGCGGTGCAGCCGCTGCCAACCGCCAGGCAGGTCGCGGAGCCTTCACGGGAGCCCGTGACTTTCTGCTGTTTGAGGGTGGTGCCGTAGGTCACCACGTGATCGGTTTCGCCGATGCTGAAAGCTTTGTCCAGTTGCGCGTCGAATACCCACTGTTTCTCTTCGTACAGGGTGTCGCGGGTGCGCAGCACCTCGCGCGATGGCTGGTAGATCTCTGCGGTGGCCTGGTCGGTCTTGGCGATTTGGTAGTTGAGGCTGGTCTTGATGTGATCGGCAATCGGCGAGTCGAGGGCGAAGGTGTTTTCTATGCCGAAACGCTCGCGGGTGATGGTGTCGTTGCCCGTACGGCCGCGGTAGAAGTTAAAGCCCTGGCCACCGACGAACGGGCCACCCACCGCGTTTTTCAGGTTGGTGTCGCGATCATCCTTGAACTTCTCGTAGGTCAGGCCCAGGCGATTCTCTTCACCATAATTCCAGCCGAGCTTGGCCAGGATGTTAGTGGTGCGCGCATCCTCCGGGTTGGCGCCGGTGCGGGCCAGGCCGGTGGCGTTATTGCCATCGTAGGACTCCATTTCGTGGCCGTTGCGCTGGCTCAGGTGCAGCAAGCCGTCGAAGTCCTGTACGCGACCGGCGACGGTGCCGGAGGTCAGCCAGCTTTCGTCGGCGGAGCTGTAGCCGGTCTTCAGGCGCGCGCCGAAGTCCTGGCCGGGCTTGATGATGTCGTCGGGGTCGAGGGTGAAATAGCTCACGGCGCCGCCGATGGCGCTGCTGCCGTACAACGCCGAGGCCGGGCCACGGAGGATTTCCACGCGCTTGACGATTTCCGGGTCGACGTAGTTGCGGCGAGTCTTGGCGTAGGGGCCGTTGAAGAAGTTGTCCGGGACTTCGACGCCGTCCACCTGGGTCAGGATGCGGTCGCCGTCGATGCCGCGAATGTTGTAGCCGGCGTTCCCGGAGCGGGTACCGGCACCCCCCACCGACACGCCTGGCTCGTAGCGCACCAGTTCGCGGATGGTGTTGACGTTCTGGCGGTCCAGTTCTTCGCGATCATGCACGGTCACGGTGCTGGGCACGCTGTCTACGGCCTGTTCCTGGCGGGTGGCGCTGATGGTCATTTGTTGCAGGGTGATAGCGCTGCCGGCGGCGCGTTTTTCCAGCACGATGTTGTTGTTACTCAGTTTGCGATAGCCGAGGTTGGTCCCCACCAATAGCCGGTCCAGGGCTTTATCTGCCGGCAACGAGCCGCGCACGCCAGGGGACGACACACCCTGGCCCAGCTCGGCGGGCAGGCCGACTTGCCAGCCGGTCACTGCGGTGAAGGCATTCAGCGCCGAGACCAGGGATTGCTGCTCGATGCTGAAGCTGTAATTGCCCTGGCTGCGGCTGGCAGGCTCGGCAGCGGTGGCGGCCATGACGGGCGCACCGGCCAACAGGATTGCGGCCGTCAGCAGGGACAAGCCGTGACGGCGAACGGGCGAAGAGGGCCGGCGGTTGAAACGAGAGGACATCGAGAGCGCTCCGGAAGGTACGAATCTTATAGTTGCGACACTGAATCAAATAGGAATCAGTTGCATTGGCTATAACGAGACGAACCTGCGCAGGCTATCGAGTAAAAATAATTCTCATTTAGTTCAGGATCACCAGCGCCGGGTATTCCGAGAGCTTGGCGGAAGTGATGTGGGCCAGGGAGCGCACGACGTCGAGAGGCTGGTCGAGACGGTAATTGCCGGTGACCGCCACGCTGGCGAGCTTGTCGTTGTTGTTGACGATCCAGCCCGGGTAGTAGCGCCGCAATTCGGCCAGCACTTCGCTCATCGGGCAGTTTTCGAAGATCAACCGACCGTCGACCCAGGCCAGGTCCTTGGTGGTGTCCAGCTTGGCGGGTTGGCCGAAGCCCTTGGGCCCGATGCGGATACTTTCACCGGCGCTCAGGCGTACCCGGGCATCGTCAAAGGTGTTGCTCAGGTCAACATCGCCGCGTTGTACCTGAACCTGGGCTTCACCGTTCAAGTAGCGCACCGCGAAGGACGTATCGCGCACGCTGGCGCGCACCGGGCCGGCGTCGATCTCCAGGGGCAGGCCACGGCTGGGCAGCACTTCGAAAAATGCCTCGCCCTGATACAGGCGGGCGATGCGCTGGTGGTCCTTGATGCTGCTGGAGAAGGCGGAATTGGTGTTCAGCAAGACTTTTGAGCCGTCGTCGAGTTGCAGGCGCTGGCGCTCGCCCACCACCGTCAAGTGGTCGGCCTGCAGGCGCATCGGCAGGTTGCTGAAGCTGAACAGGCCCAGCAGCAACACGGCGGCGGTGGCCAGGGGTTTCCAGTGAGGTTTGATACGTCGCCAGGCACTGGGCTTGCGCGGCGCATTCAGGGCGACGGCAGCGCTGTGCACCGGCGCGCCGCCCCAGGCGGTCTGGGCCTTGATGAAGGCTTCGGCGTTTAAAGGGTCGCGGGCGAGCCAGGCTTCAAACTCGTCTTGTTGCCCGGGTTGCGGGCACTGCAAGGCGATCAGCCAGTCGAGGGCTTGGTCCATAGCCGTGTCTTGCAACACCTCATGAGCCAGCTCATGGGGGCGCAGTTTATTCGGATCCGTCACGGTGTTCCTCGGGTCTTCGCCACGTTTTAATCAATAGTCCTACAGGCTGTGTCGACAAAGCTTAAGGGCGATCCAGTCTTTCGGCCACACCTATGCAGATGGCCATGATCAATTTCAGTTCCTTTTGCACGGTGCTCAGGGACACGTCGAGTTTGTCGGCGATCTCCTGATAGCTGCAACCGTGCAGGCGGCTGAGGATAAAGATCTGCTGCTGGCGGGCGCTCAACTGGCCGAGGCTGACACTCAGGTGCTCGAGCAATTGCTCGGCCTGTGTCGCGTCTTCGGGAGTGCTGACGGGGGAGGCGACGCTTTGCAGGACGTCCAGAGGGACATCTTCCTGCAGGGTGCGCGCCTGAATCCTGCGGGCGCGCAGATGATCCAGCGCCAGGTTGCGCGCCGTTTGGTAGACGAAGGGTTCGAGGTGATCGATCGGCCGTTCGCTCAAGGCCCGGGTCACGCGCAGGTAGGTTTCCTGCAGCAGGTCCTCGGCGGTGCTGTGGTTATTCACCATCCGCTGCAAGGTGCGCAGCAGAATCACCCGCTGGGTGAGGAAGACTTGGTTGAAGCGAGATTGGCTCACAGAGATACCAGACCGATTTGCAGCGAATGATAATGCTTATCATCAACGCAAATGGCAAGTGGCACTTTGGATTACTGTAGGAGCGAGCTTGCTCGCGAAGGGCGTCAACGATAACGCTGACATCCTGAATAAACGCGGTGGTTTTGCGTTTTTCGCGAGCAAGCTCGCTCCTACAGGCCGAGCATCACTCGGCGTTGCACAGCGCTAGGCAGTTATCCAGCATGCGGTTCGAGAAGCCCCACTCGTTGTCGTACCAGGCCAGCACTTTCAGCAGTTTGCCGCTGACCTTGGTGTGATTGGCGTCGAAGATCGACGACAGCGGGTTATGGTTGAAGTCGCTGGAAACCAGCGGCAGGGTGTTGTAGCCGAGGATTTTCGAGTGCTGGCTGGCTTCTTTGAGCAGTGCGTTGACCTGCTCGGCACTGGCTTCTTTTTTCAACTGCACGGTGAGGTCCACCAGCGACACGTTGATCACCGGTACCCGCACGGCCATGCCGGTCAGCTTGCCTGCCAGTTCCGGCAGCACCAGGCCCACGGCTTCGGCGGCGCCGGTTTTGCTCGGGATCATGTTCTGGGTGGCCGAACGCGCGCGGTACGGGTCGGTGTGGTAGACGTCGGTCAGGTTCTGGTCGTTGGTGTAGGCGTGGATGGTGGTCATCAAGCCGCTTTCGATGCCCAGCTCGCGGTGCAGCACCTGGGCCACCGGGGCCAGGCAGTTGGTGGTGCAGGAGGCGTTGGAGATGATCTGGTGGGACTGACGCAAAATGTCATGGTTCACGCCATACACCACAGTGGCATCGGCGCCCTTGGCCGGGGCCGAGATGATTACCTTGCGCGCGCCGGCGTTAATATGGGCGGCGGCTTTGTCACGGTCGGTGAACAGGCCGGTGCACTCGAACACCACGTCCACCTTGTGGGCAGCCCACGGCAGGTCGGCCGGGTTGCGAATGGCACTCACGGCAATCCGGTCACCGTTCACGGTCAGGCTTTCCTGATCGTGAGCGACCTCTGCGTCGAAAGTACCGTGGACGGTGTCGTATTTAAGCAGGTGGGCATTGATCGAGCTGTCGCCGAGATCGTTGATGGCGACGATCTGCAAATCCTGGCGGTAGCCTTGGGTATAAAGTGCGCGCAGGACATTTCGGCCAATACGGCCAAAACCATTAATAGCGATACGTAGAGTCATTGGAAGGTGCCTGTCGTCGATTTGTTGTAAGAATTACAAGATTATTCGCATAAAAATAGAAAACAAGCCTTTTTAGTGGCAATATTTTGTTTAATCTACAACGAGTGACCTGAATCAACTGGTCCGATTGGTCAAGCAACACCCTGCCAACCTCTTCGCGGCGGGCGTTTGACCAGCATAGACTCTCAGGTCGCCACATCCGTTAGCCTGGAGTTCTATACATGCATCCCCGCGTACTTGAGGTCACCGAACGGCTTATCGCCCGCAGCCGTGCAACCCGTGAGGCATACCTTGCGCTCATTCGCGGCGCTGCCAGCGACGGGCCGATGCGCGGCAAGCTGCAATGCGCCAACTTTGCCCACGGCGTGGCCGGGTGCGGCACCGAAGACAAAAACAGCCTGCGCATGATGAACGCCGCCAACGTGGCAATTGTTTCGTCATATAACGACATGCTGTCGGCCCACCAGCCGTACGAACATTTCCCCGAGCAAATCAAGACCGCCCTGCGTGAAGTCGGCTCCGTGGGCCAGTTCGCCGGCGGCACCCCCGCCATGTGCGACGGCGTGACCCAGGGCGAGCCGGGCATGGAACTCAGCCTGCTGAGCCGCGAAGTGATTGCGATGTCCACGGCGGTAGCGCTGTCCCACAACATGTTTGACGCCGCGCTGATGCTCGGCATCTGCGACAAGATCGTCCCTGGCCTGATGATGGGCGCCCTGCGCTATGGCCACCTGCCGATGATCTTCGTGCCGGGCGGCCCGATGCCGTCGGGGATCTCCAACAAACAGAAAGCCGACGTGCGCCAGCGTTACGCCGAAGGCAAGGCCACCCGCGAAGAG
Source organism: Pseudomonas sp. 32A (assembly GCF_052682255.1). NCBI lineage: Bacteria > Pseudomonadati > Pseudomonadota > Gammaproteobacteria > Pseudomonadales > Pseudomonadaceae > Pseudomonas > Pseudomonas sp. 32A. The sequence continues at coordinate 4,310,554 of NZ_JBQYLY010000001.1, forward strand.
CTGCTGGAATCGGAGATGAAGTCCTACCACAGCCCGGGCACCTGCACCTTTTACGGCACCGCCAACACCAACCAGTTGCTGATGGAAGTCATGGGCCTGCACCTGCCGGGCGCCTCGTTCGTCAACCCGTACACGCCGCTGCGTGATGCCCTGACCCGCGAAGCCGCGCACCAGGTCACGCGCCTGACCAAGGCCAACGGTAACTTCACGCCGATCGGCGAGATCGTCGACGAGAAATCCATCGTCAACTCCATCGTCGCCCTCAACGCCACCGGCGGTTCCACCAACCACACCCTGCACATGCCGGCCATCGCCATGTCGGCGGGCATCATTCTCACCTGGCAGGACATGGCCGACCTCTCCGAAGTCGTGCCGACCCTGTCTCACGTGTATCCAAACGGCAAGGCCGACATCAACCATTTCCAGGCGGCGGGCGGTATGTCGTTCCTGATCCGCGAACTGCTGGAAGCCGGCCTGCTCCACAACGACGTCAATACCGTGGCCGGTCATGGCCTGAGCCGCTACACCCAGGAACCGTTCCTGGTGGACGGCGAGCTGGTATGGCGTGAAGGTCCGATCGAAAGCCTCGACGAAACCATCCTGCGCCCTGTGGCCCGTGCGTTTTCCCCGGAAGGCGGCTTGCGCGTAATGGAAGGCAACCTTGGTCGTGGGGTGATGAAAGTCTCCGCCGTGGCCCTTGAGCATCAAATCGTCGAAGCCCCGGCCGTGGTATTCCAGGACCAGCAAGACCTGGCGGACGCCTTCAAGGCCGGCCAGTTGGAAAAAGACTTCGTCGCGGTAATGCGTTTCCAGGGCCCGCGCTCCAACGGCATGCCGGAATTGCACAAGATGACGCCGTTCCTCGGCGTGTTGCAGGATCGTGGCTTCAAAGTGGCGTTGGTAACAGACGGGCGTATGTCCGGCGCGTCGGGTAAGATTCCCGCCGCGATTCATGTCAACCCCGAAGCCCAGAGCTGCGGGCCACTGGCACGCGTGCGCGATGGCGATATCATTCGCGTGGATGGCGTCAAAGGCACCTTGGAGCTTAAGGTGGACGCCGAAGAATTTGCTGCGCGTACGCCTGCCACGGGCCTTCTGGGCAATAACGTGGGGGCCGGTCGCGAGCTGTTTGCGTTTATGCGTTTGGCCGCAAGCTCCGCAGAGCAGGGCGCCAGCGCCTTTACCTCTGCCCTGGAGACACTTAAGTGAAGCTTGCGCTGGTCGGTGATATTGGGGGTACCAACGCCCGTTTTGCATTGTGGCGTGATCAGGAACTGCATTCGATCCGCGTCCACGCGACGGCGGATCATGCCAGCCCCGAAGAGGCGATCCAGGTCTATCTGAAGGAAGAAGGCCTGGCCATCGGCTCGATTGGTGCGGTGTGCCTGTCGGTCGCGGGGCCGGTGAGCGGAGATGAATTTAAATTCACCAACAATCACTGGCGCCTGAGCAAGACTGCGTTCTGCAAGACCTTGCAGGTGGACGAGCTGCTGCTGGTGAATGATTTCTCGGCCATGGCCCTGGGCATGACCCGCCTGAAACCGGACGAATTCCGTGTGGTGTGCGAAGGCACGCCGGAACCGTTGCGACCTGCGGTGGTGATTGGCCCGGGCACCGGCCTGGGTGTAGGCACCTTGCTCGACCTCGGCCATGGCCGTTGGGCCGCGTTGCCGGGTGAGGGCGGCCATGTCGACCTGCCGGTGAGCAGCCCGCGGGAAGCCCAGCTGTGGCAACACATCCACAACGAGATCGGCCATGTCAGCGCTGAAACCGCTTTGAGCGGTGGCGGTCTGCCGAGGTTGTATCGGGCGATCTGCGCGGTGGACGGCCATGAAGCCGTGCTGGAAACCCCCGAGGCCATCACTGCCGCTGGCCTGGCGGGCGACCCGATTGCCCTGGAAGTGCTGGACCAGTTCAGTATCTGGCTGGGCCGCGTTGCCGGTAACAATGTGCTGACCACCGGCGGTCGTGGAGGGGTTTATATCGTTGGCGGCGTGATCCCGCGCTTTGCCGATTTCTTTATCAAGAGTGGTTTTGCCAAGAGTTTTTGCGACAAAGGCTGCATGAGCGACTACTTCAAAGGCATTCCGGTGTGGCTGGTGACGGCACCGTATTCAGGGTTGACAGGTGCTGGTGTGGCGCTTGAGCAGGCATTTGCGTAGGCAGTGATGGCCTCTTCGCGAGCAAGCCCGCTCCCACATTCAATCCCATTCCAACTGGATGAATGAGGTCGAATGTGGGAGCGGGCTTGCTCGCGAAGGCGGCCTCAAGGGCAACAAATGACCTAAGCTTGGCCATAACAACAAGGAGGGGCCCCGTGAGCGTAATCAGTAAATCCATTCTCCTGGTCGACGACGACCAGGAAATCCGCGAGTTGCTGCAAACTTACCTCAGCCGCGCCGGTTTCCAGGTGCGTGGCGTGCCGGATGGCGCGGGGTTCCGCCAGGCCATGAACGAAGCGCCGTGCGACCTGGTGATCCTTGATGTGATGCTGCCGGACGAAGATGGCTTCAGCCTCTGCCGCTGGATCCGCCAGCACCCGCGCCAGGCGCAAGTGCCGATCATCATGCTCACCGCCAGTTCCGACGAGGCCGACCGCGTGATCGGCCTGGAACTGGGCGCCGACGATTACATCGGCAAGCCCTTCAGTCCCCGCGAGTTGCAGGCGCGAATCAAGGCGCTGTTGCGGCGCTGCCAGTTTGGCCAGGAGCGCAGCGGCGGCGAGGTGCTGGTGTTTGGCGAGTGGCGCCTGGACATGGTCAGCCACCGGCTGTTCCACGTCGACGGCGAGGAAGTGATTCTCTCCGGTGCCGATTTCGCGTTATTGAAATTGTTCCTCGATCATCCCCAGCAAATCCTCGACCGCGACACCATTGGCAACGCCACCCGTGGCCGCGACCTGATGCCCCTGGACCGGATTGTCGACATGGCCGTCAGCCGCTTGCGCCAACGCCTGCGCGATACCGAAAAACCACCCCGGCTGATCCGCACCGTGCGCGGCAGTGGTTATCAATTGGCAGCCAGCGTGGTTGCCGGCAATGCCCACTGAACGCCTGCGTGAACTGCGCCGGCGGATCCCGGTACCGCGTTCGCTGCTGGGGCGGATGTTACTGCTGACCCTGTTGGCGGTGCTGTTTGCCCAGGCGTTATCCAGCGTGATCTGGGTGTCACAACTGCGCGCCACCCAGCTCGAAGGCCTGGTGACCGCTGCCCGCAGCCTGGCGCATTCGATGACTGCCAGTGTCAGTTATTTCCGCTCCTTGCCGGTGGCCTTTCGGCCGCTGGTGCTCGATCAGTTGCGTAGCATGGGCGGCACACGTTTTGTCGTGACCCTCAACGACAAGCCCCTGGACATGGCCGTGTTGCCGGAAACCCCGCGCAAGCACGCGGTGCTCGGTGCTGTCGAAGAAGTGTTGCGCCAGACCCTGGGCAGCGACGTGCATGTCTCGGTGGAGTTCGTCAGCGCCGAAGACCTGCGCATCTTCAATGCCGGTTTGAAACTCGATGAATTGCCGCGCTCCTGGGCGCATTACGCGTTGACCCTGGAGCCGGTGAATCCGCCGGTGTTGGTGACCCAGATCCAACTGGCCCAAGGCGAATGGCTCTACATCGCCTCCTTGCTGCCCGAACCCTACACCAGCCTCGAAGAGCAAGGCCTGCCGTACCAGCAGGTGTGGTTTATCGTGCTCACCAGCGGCTTCCTGCTGCTGTTTATCGGCCTGTTGGTGCACTGGCAAAGCCGTCCGCTCAAGCGCCTGGCAAGGGCGGCGCGGGACATGTCCCTGGGCGCCGACGTGGAGCCAGTGGCCGAAGGCGGCGGCAGCGAAGTGGTGGAAGTGGGCCGCGCGTTTAATGCCATGCGCGAACGCATCAGCCGTTACCTGACCGAACGCAGCCAACTGTTCAGCGCTATTTCCCACGACCTGCGCACACCCATCACGCGCCTGCGGTTGCGGGTGGAATTGCTGGAAGACGAGAACCTGCAAACCAAGTTCGGCCGCGACCTGGATGAACTGGAGTTGCTGGTCAAAGGCGCGCTGCAGTGTGTGAAAGACACCGACATTCACGAAAACATCGAACCGGTGGACCTCAACCACGTACTCGACTGCCTGGTGGAACCGTACCTGGCACCCAACGGCAATGGCCGCGTGACCCAAACTGGCCGGGCACTTACGACTTACCCGGGCAAGCCGCTGGCGCTCAAGCGCTGCATCGGCAACCTGATCGACAACGCGTTGAAGTACGGACAGAACGCGCATTTGCATATTGAAGACGACGGCGCGGAGTTCATCCTCCACGTCGACGACGAAGGCCCGGGCGTGCCGGAACAGCGCCTGGAGCAGGTCTTCGAGCCGCACTTCCGCCTGGCGGGGCAGCAACAGGGTTACGGCCTGGGCCTGGGCATCGCCCGTAACATTGCCCACAGCCATGGCGGTGAAGTGAGTTTGCAGAATCTACGGGAGGGCGGTTTGCGGGTGACCTTGCAACTGCCCCGTGGCCTCGACTAGACACGCTGACGGCTATCGCTAAATATTCTGGGGTTATTCCAATTTTGTATAACTAACTGTCATTTCTGACAGTGGCCGATTTCGAGTGAGTTCAGCACTATCCGGGTACAGGACGCAGGAAGCGTCAGGAGTGTTGTTCATGCGCAATGAAGATGCGGACATCCCCGGTCTATGGTCGGCAGTTGCTAACCCTCCGATGCAGCATCTTGCGGTCATAATGGACGGCAATCGGCGATGGGCAGCGAAGAATAACCTGCCGGTTACAGAAGGTTATCGCCAGGGCGGGGCGGCAGTTGCCACGTTTCTTTCCTGGTGCGACATGCACCATATTCCCCAGGTTACTCTTTGGCCCTTGTCCTTGGAGAACCTCAAGCGCGATGCACAGGAAATCGATGCATTACTGGGCATTATCGTTGACGTGATTGATGGTCTGGCTGCTATACGCCGCTGGCGCCTCAACTTTTTTGGCGAGCTATGTAAGTTACCCGGCGAGGTTGTTCAGTCCATCGAGCGCGCCCAGGCCTTCACTCGGGGAGAGAGCGGGATGTGGGTCAACATTGCCATTGCCTACAGCGGCCGTGATGAGATCGTTTCGGCATTCAGAAAAATTCTGATTGAGCGTGAAGCCACCGGGGAGCTTTCCAATCTGGCCGAAACATTGAGCCTTGAGGATGTGAACGCCCACCTCTACAGCGCTGGCAACCCTGACCCTGACCTGATTATTCGCACTTCCGGCGAGCAAAGGCTGTCAGGCTTCATGCCGTAGCAAAGTGCGTTTTCCGAATACTATTTCTCTTCCGTGTGCTGGCCGGAATTCAGCAAGAATGATTTTGACGCAGCCATCAACAGCTATCTGCAAAGACAGCGCCGTTTTGGCGCCTGATTGCACAGTATGAGGGGCAGGCCAATGAGTCCGGCAGCCAGGTTAGTGTTTCCTCGCCTGAGTTACCCTTTCGCTGCAACCATCCACCCCGCAGGTCCCCAGGTGGAAGCGTCCATGGTTCGCTGGTTGACGAGCGTTGGGCTTTTGACTGATCCCGTGATGGCTCGCTCGGTGAAGTATGGCAATTTTGGAGAGTTCACCAGTCGTGAGTACCCTACCGCGACGGATGAAGGCTTGCAGTTGATCACCGATTTTTTTGGTTGGTTGTTTGCCTTGGATGATGCTGTAGGAGACACGGGCATCTTCGGGCACGACGTAGCCAATCTGACCCGCCTGCATCTATGGCTCCGCGAGATCATGGATAATCCCAACGCCCGGGAGCACGACGCTTTGGGGGCAGCGGTTATTGCAGGCTGCTCGGCTCAGCAAGCCAGTCTGTGTAAAAGCATCGGTACCGCGACAATAGACAGTTGGCGGCGATTGCAAATGCTGAGTTCATCGACTCAGTACATGCGCTGCGTTGAGGCGGCTACCTACTATTTTGTTGGAACGCTGTGGGAAGCCGGTTGGCATTCCACGCGCCGCACACCGAGTCCGGTGGAGTACCTCGTGGGGCGCCGGTTAACCACTGCAACGCCATTCGGTTTGGCGTTGCAAGACGTCGCCGCCGGATATGAAGTCCCGCCGACGGAGTACCTGCGTCAAGACATTCGTGACCTGAATGCAGTGGTTACCAGTATCACTGCGCTATGCAACGACATCTTTTCGTTCCCTAAGGAAAGAGATGAGACGCGGGTAGTAGCCCTCAACTATCCAGCCGTACTCATTGCGCATGAAGGACTGAATGAGCAGGATGCGCTGGACGCTACCGCAGCGCTGCATAACCAGTTGATAGACCAGTACCTTGAGTTGGAAACCGCTGCGCGAAAGGGGGCCAGCCCTGAGTTGATACGCTTTCTGTCGTCTATGCGATCTGAGATGAGGGGGCACTACGACTGGGCGCGTCATTCGCCGCGATATCGCCTCGACTACTATTTCACCGGGCTGGATATGACTTAGCGCAGCGCGCTCCATGTGGGTTGGGTTACAGCGACTCTCGGAACGGAGCGTGCTTCCAACTCCACATTGTCGGTCTGTGGTGCGTCAAATGCTTTGACGCAATCTGGCCAGATCTCTAAGCGGCGGCGCACCAAACAGCCGGCTGTATTCGCGGCTGAACTGCGAGGCGCTTTCATAGCCCACCCGATACCCCGCCGCCGAGGCTTCCAGCCCCTCGGCGATCATCAACCGCCGAGCCTCCTGCAAGCGCAACTGTTTTTGGTACTGCAACGGGCTCATGGCGGTCATCGCCTTGAAGCGGTGGTGCAAGGTCGAAACGCTGAGGTTTACTTCCTTGGCCAGGTCATCAATACGCAGGGGTTGTTCGTAGTTGCCGTTCAGCCAGGTGATCGCCTGGCTCACCCGATGGCTCTGACTGTTGGCGACGGCGATTTCATACAGCCGATATCCCTGCGGGCCACGCAACAAACGGTAGAGAATTTCCCGATTGATCAACGGCGCCAGCATCGCGATGTCTTTCGGCGTGTCCAGCAATCGGGTCAGGCGCAGCACGGCGTCCAGTAGCTGGTTGTCCAGGCGGTCGACATACATCCCTCGGGAGGTCGGGCGCGGGGGCACGCCCATCGGTCCGGCTTCGGCAATCAGTGCGGTGATGTGTGCCGGATCGATATTCACTCGAATCGACAGGTTGGGGTCTTCCGGCGTGGCATCAAGGATGCGCCCGGCCACCGGCATCGCTACCGAAAACACCAGGTAATTGAGCGGGTCGTAGGCGAAGACTTCATCCGCCAGGCGCACTTCCTTGCTGCCCTGGGCCAGGATGCACAGCGCGGGTTCTACCAGCACAGGCGTGAATTCCCGTGGGGTGTTATGGCGGTTGAGGTACAGCGACGTGATCGCCGTGCCGTAGGAACCGTCCTCCCAAGTGTGCCGACGTACGATGCCGGCGAGTTCTGCGCGCTGCTTTTCCATGTCGGCGTCGAGGGGCGTGGAGCGAAGGTCGGGCGACGGCATGGGACATCCTCTGGTGCTTTTGACGATGGGCACAGCTTAAAGGCGGCTTTGCAAAAAGCGGTACTTCGATTCTGCACAATCCTTGCCTGATCCTGCGATAAATCGTGAATCAGGCAAGCAGAGGGCTGTCATGCCCCTGAAATACGGCAGTCATGCCGGGAATAAAACCCGCAGTCCGATTGCTATCTCTACGCTTCTCGCAGGATTGTGCAATAAGCTGGCAGGAATCGACTAACCGCATCCACACCCGCGCCCGTATCTTTGATCCTGTGGCAACACGCCCTCACAGTGCTTGCCGAGCATCACTTCTCAACGGGAGAGTCGAACATGTCCACCCCCATTCCCGCGAGCCATATGGCCTTTATCCGTGCCCGTACCGGGTACAGCACCGAACTGGGTGCACGCTTGAGCAGTTTGATCGAACCGGGCCGCCAGGCTCAGGGCTGCCTGCAATTCTCGTTGCAGCACTCCCTGGCCGACCCGGATGTGTGGTTGGTGTCGGGCTTCTGGAGCAGCGAGCAGGCAATGAGTGCCTACTTCAGCTCACCGGCGCTGATGGTGTTCACCGAGTTGTTGAACGACATGGTGGTTCGCAGCATGGACTTCCAGACCTTCACCGACGCCTCGGCAGCCAACGCCTACGGCGAGTACCTGCAACTGGCGGGTTAGTGCTTTAGAATGGCCGCCTTTCCCACTGGCCAGGACCTGCAACATGGCACGTAAAGAATTTGCCCACCACGAAGCCGTTTCCGCCTTGGTGCGTGAAGAAGAGGGTGGCTATAGCGCCGCCATCGCCGTCAAGGCGCTGGATGGCATGGGCGCACCGCGCTTTCACAAGATCCTCGATGGACAGAAATTCAAGACCGCTGATGACGCTGATGATGCCGCCGCCCTGCAACTGGAGCGCTTGGTCAATGTAGATGAAGACGGTCAGCTTTCTTGGGCAACTTCCGCCAACTAAAACACCGCTGATCCAAATGTGGGAGATTCTATGATTGAGGGGCAACCCTCAACCATAGAATCTCCCACATTTTTATCGCATTCCAATCAGCGTTTCGCGGCGCCTGGGCGGTACATTTTGAACATCGCTTCCGGCCCCAACTGAAAATAATCTGCCGGGCCGCCTCCACGCAGGATCGGCTCGGCGGCAGCCGTGTCGTACACCCCGTCTTTCAACAGCCACTTGGCGATATGCACCGCCACGACCTCGCCAAGCACCAACCAACTCGGCACCAGCTCCTTGTCGGCCCGCTGCAGCTGAATGATCTGCGTCACTTTGCACTCGAACGACACCGGGCTCTCACCCACGCGAGGCACGGCGATCACCTTTGAAGCCACCGGCGTCAGGCCCGACAATTCAAACTCGTTGACCTCGGGAGAGACCGGCGCGCAACTCTGGTTCATCTGTTCGGCCAGCGGGCGGGTGGCCAGGTTCCACACGAATTCGCCGGTCTGTTCGATGTTGTTCAGGCTGTCTTTGCGCCCGACGCTGGAAAACCCAATGATCGGCGGAATGTAGTTGAACGCATTGAAGAAGCTGTAGGGCGCCAGGTTCAGGCGGCCCTGGCTGTCGTGGGACGAAATCCAGCCAATCGGGCGCGGGCCGACAATCGCATTGAACGGGTCATGGGGCAGGCCGTGGCCGTTGGCGGGTTCGTAGAAATGGATATCGTCGGACATGGCCGGGGTTCCTGCTGGTGGTTCGGGGAAGGGCATCATAGTGCACTCAGGTGGAGTGTTCGCCAATGAAAAAGGGGCTGCGTCATGCACTGACACAGCCCCTTTTTTATCTCGGCAGAACCCTTAGTCCGTGGTAATCCGCGAATGCTTGCGGGTGTCCTTCATGGTCACATACACCATCAGCGATACTGCAATACAGGCCGTCACGTACCAGTAGTAGCCGGTTTCCATGCCGATGCTCTTGAACCACAGCGCGATGTATTCGGCGGTGCCGCCGAAGATCGATACGGTCAGCGCATAGGGCAAGCCAACACCCAGGGCGCGGATCTCAGTCGGGAACAGTTCAGCCTTCACCACGGCGTTGATCGAGGTATAGCCGCTGACGATGATCAGTGCGGCCATGATCAGGAAGAACGCGCCCCACCAGGTCTGGATGGTGTGCAGGGTGGTGAGGATCGGCACCGTGAACAGCGTGCCCAGAACGCCGAAGGCGATCAGGATTGGCCGGCGGCCAACCTTGTCCGACAGCCCGCCGATGATAGGTTGCAGGCACATGAACAGGAACAGTGTCGCTGCCGAAATGGTGGTGGAGTCGGAGATGCTCATGCCGACGGTGTTCACCAGGTATTTCTGCATGTAGGTGGTGTAGGTGTAGAACGCCAGGGTGCCGCCCATGGTCAGGCCGACCACGGTCATCAGTTCCTTGGGGTGGCGCATCAAGGTGCGCATCGCGCTTTCCTTGGCTTTTTCTTTCTTGGTGAACGACTCGGTTTCTTCCATGCCGCGACGCAGGTACAGCGCCACTACCGCACACAGGGCGCCGATGGCGAACGGGATGCGCCAGCCCCAGTCGTACAGCTGCTCGGTCGTCAGGGTCTGTTGCAGCACAATCAGCACGCCAAGGGCGATGAGCTGGCCGGAGATCAGGGTCACGTACTGGAAGCTGGAGTAGAAGCCACGACGTTCCTTGGTCGCCATCTCGCTGAGGTAAGTGGCGGAGGTGCCGTATTCGCCACCTACCGACAGGCCCTGCAGCAAACGGGCAAAGACCAGCAGGATCGGCGCACCGATACCAATGGCCTCATAGCCCGGGCTTAGGGCAATCAGCAACGAGCCGAAGCACATCAGGTACACCGAGGCCATCAAGGCCTTTTTACGCCCGACTTTGTCGGCGTACAGGCCCATCAGCCAGCCACCGATCGGACGCATCAGGAAACCCACGGCGAAGATCGCGGCGGTGTTCAAGAGTTGGGCGGTGGTGTCGCCTTTCGGGAAAAAGGTCTTGGCGAAGTACAGCGAGAAAGCAGCGTAGACGTACCAGTCGTACCACTCGACCATGTTGCCGACCGATCCGCTGAAGATCGACCTGATACGGCTGGAAGTGGTGCGTTCTTTTGCCGGCGCAGCCGCCGACCCTACAGGCAGGGAGTTGGAGTTATCCATTTAAGGATCCTTCATCTAATTGTTTTTGTGGAGCGCGCCCAAGCGCAGCCTGGCTGGGCTATAGCAGGAGCTGTGCCAATCAGATGAAGGCCCGGTCTAGAGGGGTTGCAGGATTTTTTTGAGCGGAAAGTTGCTGATGATTAAAGGGTGATGAGCGGAAATCCGCCGACGAAGATCGCTCCCACGCTCTGCGTGGGAGCGCATCCTGTGACGCTCCGCGTCACGATTTTAAGGCGGACGCGGAGCGTCCAGAGCTGCATCCCCACGCGGAGCGTGGGAACGATCGGGTTAGAGGAACGTGTCCCGCGCCAAGCCATGGCGCTGCATTTTTTCATTGAAGGTGCGCCGAGGCAGCTGCAGCTCGGCCAGCACCGCCTTGATATCACCCTTGTGCCGGGTCAACGCGGCTTTCAGGCAATGGGCTTCAAACGCTTCCTGTTGCGCCGCCAGCGATTGCCCGGCTTCGATGCCTTCCGGCTCCGGTTCACCCAGCCCCAGCACCTGGCGTTCAGCGACGTTGGCCAGCTCTCGTACGTTGCCCGGCCAGTCATGGCTGAGCAGGCGGCCCAGCGCCGGCCCGCTCAACGGAGCGAAGCTGCGGCCCAGGCGTTCGGCGGCGCTTTGCGCAAAGTGTTCGAACAGCAGCGGAATGTCTTCCCGGCGTTCCCGCAGCGGTGGCAGGCGCAGTTGCGCGACGGTCAGGCGGTAGGCCAAATCCTCACGAAAACGCCCGGCGCGGGCTTCGTCCAGCAGGTCGGGCTTGGTCGCGGCGATGATCCGCAAGTCCACCTTGATGCTTTGATTGGAGCCGAGCCGTTCGAGTTTTTGCTCCTGCAACACCCGCAGCAATTTCACCTGCTGGGCCAGGGGCATGCTTTCAATCTCATCGAGAAACAGCGTGCCACCGTCCGCATACTCCAGCTTGCCGATACGCTTGCCCTGGGCGCCGGTAAACGCGCCACTTTCATGGCCGAACAGCTCGGCTTCAAACAGCTGCTCGGGAATCGCCGCGCAGTTCAGCGCCACAAATGGCTTCTTCGCCCGGGGGCCGAAATCATGCAGGCAACGGGCGACCAGTTCCTTGCCGCTGCCGGTTTCGCCGCGAATCAACACATTGACCGGCAGGCCCGCCAGGTCCAGCACTTGCCGGCGCAGGTTCTGCAAGCCGCGCGACACCCCGAGCAGGCTCGATTCCAACTGGGCCCGGTGATCGGCCTGCTGATGCAGGCGGCGGTTTTCCAGCACCAGCCCGCGCTTGTCCAGCGCCCGGCGCAGGCTGCTGAGCAGGGCCTCGGGGCTGAAGGGTTTTTCGAGGAAGTCGTAGGCGCCGTCGCGCATGGCTTCGACGGCCATCGGCACATCGCCGTGGCCGGTGAGCAGAATCACCGGCAGGTCGGCGTCGCGCCGCTGCACTTCAGCCAGCAACTCCAGGCCGCTGAGGCCGGGCATGCGCACGTCGCTCAGGATCACCCCGGGAAAGTCCCTGGGCAATCGCGCCAGGCATTCCTCGGCGCGGCTGAACAACTGCACCTCAAACCCCGACAGGCTCAGCCATTGCTCGACGGCCGTGCGAATGCTGGCTTCGTCATCGACCACAATCACCGAATTCAACATAGGTCTGGCGTCTCCAGCGCGATAGGCAAGGTCAGGGTAAAGATCGCCCCGTCACCGTGATTACCGGCGCTCAGGCGGCCGCCGAGTTCGTGGACGATAGCGTACGACACGGCGAGCCCCAAGCCGAGCCCGTCGCCCACCGGCTTGGTGGTGAAGAACGGGTCGAACACGCTGTTGAGGTTTTCCTCGGCAATCCCGCCACCGCTGTCGCTGACGGTCAGGCACCACAGTTGTTGATCGGCGTGCAGGCGGATTTCCAGGCGTTTGCGCGGTTTGTCGGCCATGGCGTCGAGGGCGTTGCGCAGCAGGTTGATCAGCACCTGTTCCAGGCGGATCGCGTCGCCCCGTACCCAGGCCGGACGGGTCAAATCGAGGACGGTGCCGATGGCTTCGTCACGCAGGCGGGCGTCGAGCAAATGCAGGGACTGGTCCACCACCGTGGCCAGGTCGAGGCGTTCGCGCAGGCCGCTGGGGCTCTTGCGGGCGAAGGTCTTGAGGTGGCCGGTGAGGGCGGCCATGCGGGTGAGCATGTCGTCCAGCGGGGTCAGGGCCTGGTAGGCGTCGTCCACCCGGCCGTGATCCAGCAGCAGCCGCAGGGTCGCCAACTGCATGCGCTGGGCGGTCAGTGGCTGGTTGATTTCGTGGGCCAGTGCGGCGGACATCTGCCCCAGCGCTGCCAGCTTGGCGGACTGCACCAAACCGTCCTGGGCGGTACGCAGGGCGCGGGTGCGTTCCTCCACCAACTGTTCAAGTTCCTCACGACTGCGCTGGCGCAGGCGGGCGAGGCGCCAGCGCTGGGTCAGGAACAGCACCAGGAACACCAGCGCCAGCCACGAACCGGCGGCGGCGAGGCCAGCGTTGCGTTGGTCCTCAAAGGCAACCTGTGGTTTGCGCAACAGGTGCAAGGTCCAGCCTTCAGCCTTCAGCGGCAGGGATTCCCAGATGTAGTTGGCCTTGCCGTCGGGGCCGTCGACGCGCATCAGGTGGCTGTTTTCGTCGAAGCGCTGCAGGACTTCGGCGTCCAGCGGCAGCAGTTGTTTCTTGTCGTATTGGCGGGTGGCCTTGAGTTCGGCATGGTCGTTGTCCGACAGTGGGCGAAGCGCGCGGTAGCGCCAGCCCGGCTGGTTGGCGATAAACACAATGCCCCGGGCGTCGCTGACCAGCAGCAGGTCATTGCCCTGAGCCCACTCGCGTTCCAGTTCCGGGAACTCCAGCTTGACCACCATGGCGCCGAGGAACTGTTCGTTCTCGCCGACCACCGCACTGGAAAGGAAGTATCCCGGAATCCCGGTGGTCACCCCCACGGCATAAAACCGCCCGGTGCCCTGGCTCAGGGTCTGGCTGAAGTACGGGCGAAACGCGTAGTTGTGCCCCACATAACTGCTGGGCAGGTTCCAGTTGCTGGCGGCCACGGCCAGGCCATTGCGGTCCATCAGTTCCAGGGTGGAAGACTGGGCGGCGCCGTTGATGCGCTCCAGCTTGCGGTTGAGCAAATCCTGGGTGGCGGTGTCCAGCGGGCCCTTCAGGGCGCTGATCATTTCCGAGTCCAGGGCCAGTACGGCGGGCAGGGCGCGGTAACGTTCGATCAGGGTGTGCAGGGAGTTGCCATAGAGCATGAGCTGCTGATTGGCGCGGGCAGCGTCATCCACCAGGGCCAGGCGTTCGGCGTGACGGGTGGCCAGGGCGGCAGCCAGTACCGCGCCGGCGATGATCAGCAAGGAGTAGAACGTCAAACGCAGCGGGCGGGGAATCGCAATCATACGAAGATGAACAGTGCAATTAGGGGCGAGCACCATAGCACGCAGTGCATGGCTTGTTGCGAGGGGAGGGATTGTCTTGTGGCGAGGGGGCTTGTCCCCCGTTGGAGTGCGCAGCGCTCCCGCTTTTTTCGGGGCCGCTGCGCAGCCCAACGGGGGACAAGCCCCCTCGCCACAAGGTCATTTATCTTGCAGGGGAAATGCTTACTGCACTTCTACCGCCAGGCTTTCACTGATCTTTTTCTGCCAGATGGCAGGACCGGTGATGTGTACCGACTCGCCCTTGCTGTCCACTGCAACGGTGACCGGCATGTCTTTCACGTCGAACTCGTAGATCGCTTCCATGCCCAGCTCGGCGAACGCCACGACGCGGGATTTCTTGATGGCCTGGGCCACCAGGTAAGCCGCGCCGCCCACTGCCATCAGGTAAACCGCCTTGTGGTCCTTGATCGCTTCGATAGCGGTCGGGCCGCGCTCGGATTTGCCGATCATGCCCAACAGGCCGGTTTGCTCGAGGATCTGGCGAGTGAACTTGTCCATCCGCGTGGCGGTGGTCGGACCGGCAGGCCCCACCACTTCTTCGCGTACCGGATCAACCGGGCCGACGTAGTAGATGAAGCGACCCTTGAGGTCCACCGGCAGGGTTTCGCCCTTGTTCAGCATCTCGACCATGCGCTTGTGCGCCGCGTCGCGACCGGTGAGCATCTTGCCGTTGAGCAGTACGGTTTCGCCCGGCTTCCAGCTCTGCACGTCTTCCGGGGTCAGGGTGTCGAGGTTGACGCGACGGGCCGACGGGCCGGCTTCCCAGACGATTTCCGGGTAGGCGTCCAGCGGTGGGGCTTCCAGCGACGCGGGGCCCGAGCCGTCGAGCACGAAGTGCGCGTGACGGGTGGCGGCGCAGTTGGGGATCATGCACACCGGCAGCGAGGCCGCGTGGGTCGGGTAGTCCATGATTTTCACGTCGAGCACGGTGGTCAGGCCACCCAGGCCCTGGGCGCCGATGCCCAGTTGGTTGACCTTCTCGAACAGCTCCAGGCGCATCTCTTCGATACGGTTGGACGGGCCGCGCTTTTTCAGCTCGTGGATGTCGATGGATTCCATCAACACTTCCTTGGCCATTACAGCGGCTTTCTCGGCGGTGCCGCCGATGCCAATGCCGAGCATACCCGGTGGGCACCAGCCGGCGCCCATGGTCGGAACGGTCTTCAGCACCCAGTCGACGATCGAGTCGGACGGGTTGAGCATGGCCATTTTCGACTTGTTCTCGGAACCACCGCCTTTGGCGGCCACGTCCACTTCCACGGTGTTACCCGGGACGATGGAGTAGTGGATCACGGCAGGGGTGTTGTCCTTGGTGTTTTTACGCGCGCCGGCCGGGTCGGCAAGGATCGAAGCCCGCAGCACGTTTTCCGGCAGGTTGTACGCTTGGCGCACGCCTTGGTTGATCATGTCGTCCAGGCTCATGGTGGCGCCATCCCAGCGCACGTCCATGCCGACACGTACGAATACGGTGACGATGCCGGTGTCCTGGCAGATCGGGCGGTGGCCGGTGGCACACATGCGCGAGTTGATCAGGATCTGAGCCATGGAGTCACGGGCCGCTGGCGATTCTTCGCGCAGGTAGGCCTCGTGCATCGCCTGGATGAAGTCAACGGGATGGTAGTAGGAAATGAATTGCAGGGCGTCGGCAACGCTCTGAATCAGGTCGTCTTGCTTGATCACGGTCATGAGTCGCGCTCCTCTATAAGGGAACATTCAATAAAGGTGCCTTCAGTAGGGTGAATCGGTCGGCTGAAGGCACCTTTCCAAGGCACGCCGTATGGTGCTGGCGCGACGCTAAAAAGGCGCGGCAGTATAACCCGCCGCGGTGGCCGATACACCCGACTATGGTCATGAATGCCGGTCCCGGTTCACTGTAGGAGCGAGCTTGCTCGCGAAAAACGTGAATCTGGTGGGTTTCGTCAGGCCGCCCGCGTTATCGTTAGCGACCTTCGCGAGCAAGCTCGCTCCTACAGTTGAAGAGTTTTATGCCTGAACTTCACGTCGGCGCACGCCACTGGTCGGTAGCCGCCGGCAGCAACCTGCTGGATGCCCTGAACCAGGCGGGTGTGGCTGTGCCCTACAGCTGCCGCGCCGGTAGCTGCCATGCCTGTCTGGTGCGTTGCCAGGGTGACCTTCAGGACAATCAACCCGATGCCCTGAGCCCGGCGCAACGCCAGGACGGCTGGCGCCTGGCCTGTCAGTGCCAGGTCGTGGCTGATTTGCAGGTCGAGGCATTTGACCCACTGCGTGATGGGCTGCCCGCGACGGTGCTGAGCGTCGATTGGTTGAACCCGACGGTGCTACGTCTGCGGCTGCAACCCGAGCGCAGCTTGCGCTACCGGGCGGGGCAGCATCTGGTGTTGTGGGCGGGCAGCATTGCGCGGCCTTACTCTCTGGCCAGCCTGCCCCAGGACGATCCGTTTCTCGAGTTTCACATCGATTGCCGCCTGCCCGGCGAGTTCAGCGACGCCGCCCGCCAGTTCAAGGCCGGTGACAGCCTGCGCCTGGGCGAACTGCGGGGCGGGGCGTTGCAGTACGACCCAGACTGGCAATCCCGGCCGCTCTGGCTGCTGGCCTCGGGCACCGGACTTGGCCCCTTGTGGGGCGTGCTACGTGAGGCCTTGCGCCAGGATCACCAAGGCGCCATCCGGGTCATTCACCTGGCCCATGATACCGGCGGTCATTATCTGGCCGAGCCACTGGCGCAGTTGGCTGCGGCGCATCCGAACGTGACGGTCGAGCTATGGACCGCGGCCGGGTCGACTGACGCTTTGGCGCAACTGCGGCTTGTTTCCCGGCAAACTCTGGCCTTACTCTGCGGGCACCCTGCCAGCGTCGAGGCCTTCTCCAAGCGCCTGTTCCTGGCCGGACTGCCGCGCAATCAACTGCTGGCCGATGTGTTCCTGCCCCGTGGTTGAGCGCTGAATTTTCCAGCCGCGAGATTTGCCATGACCGATGCCATCCTGCAGCAACGCGAACGCGGGTTGCTGCTCCTGCAGCTCAACCGCCCGGACAAGAAAAACGCCCTGACCCGCGCCATGTACAGCCAACTGGCCGAAGCACTGGAGCAGGCGGATGCCGATACCAGCGTCAACGCCGTGTTGATCCAGGGCAGCAGTGAGTGCTTCACCGCCGGTAACGATATTGGCGACTTCCTTGAACAACCGCCGGCTGATCTCGACACTCCGGTGTTTCACTTCATGCGCAGCTTGCTCAATTGCCGCAAGCCGGTGATTGCGGCAGTGGCGGGCGTGGCGGTGGGGATTGGTACGACGCTGCTGCTGCATTGTGACCTGGTGTACGTCAGCCGGGACGCGCGGCTGCGCATGCCGTTCGTCAACCTGGGGCTGTGTCCGGAGTTTGGTTCCAGCTTGATCCTGCCGCGCTTGCTGGGGCATGCCAAGGCAGCGGAGTTGTTGCTGTTGGGTGAAGGTTTTACCGGTGAGCAGGCTGCCGCTTGGGGCATTGCCACTGAGGCACTGGGCAGCGGCGAATCGGCGTTGGCCAAGGCGCGGGAAGTCGCCGCACGCTTTGAAACCCTGGCGCCGGGAGCGGTGCAGGTCAGCAAGCATCTGATGAAAAGCGTCGATCGCGAGCAGTTGCGCAGGGTGATCGAGGAGGAGGGGGCGTTGTTTACCCAGCGGTTGAAGTCGCCGGAAGCGATTGCGGCGTTGTCGGGATTTATCGCCAGGCGATGAAGAAGTGTTGTGGGAACGGGCGCTATCGCAGGCAAGCCAGCTCCCACAGTTAATCGCGTTTCTTCAAGTCAACTCGGTCAACTGTGGGAGCTGGCTTGCCTGCGATGAGGCCCTGATAGCCAATGGAATATCCCGACCTGGAATGTAAAAAAGCCCCGCCATTCACAGGGCGGGGCTTTTGTTTTTCAGCGTGTCACTCAGACCATTGGGTCGCCAACGTGCAGGATCTTCATGCCGTTGGTTCCGCCGATGGTGTGGTAGCTGTCGCCCTTGGTCAGGATGACCCAGTCGCCTTTCTCCACAACGCCGCGCTTGAGCAACTCGTCGATCGCGGCCTGGCTGACTTGCTCAGGCGGCAGCGATGCCGGGTCGAACGGTACGGTGTAGACACCACGGAACATGGCCGCGCGGGCTTGGGTTTCGCGGTGCGGGGAGAATGCGTAGATCGGGATCGAGGAGCGGATGCGCGACATGATCAACGGCGTGTAGCCACTTTCGGTCAAGGCGATGATCGCTTTCACGCCCGGGAAGTGGTTGGCGGTGTACATGGCGGCGAGCGCGATGCTCTGGTCGCAGCTTTCGAAGACCTTGCCGATACGGTGGCTGGAGGTCTTGCTGGTCGGGTGCTTTTCAGCGCCGACGCAGATGCGCGCCATGGCCTGTACGGCTTCCAGCGGGTACGGACCCGCCGCACTTTCAGCCGAGAGCATTACGGCGTCGGTGTAGTCGAGCACGGCGTTGGCCACGTCGGACACTTCGGCACGGGTCGGCATCGGGTTCTGGATCATCGACTCCATCATCTGGGTCGCAACGATCACCGCTTTATTGTGGCGACGTGCGTGCAGGATGATTTTCTTCTGGATACCGATCAGCTCGGCGTCACCGATTTCCACGCCGAGGTCGCCACGGGCAACCATCACGGCGTCGGACGCCTTGATCAGGCCGTCGAGGGTTTCGTCATCGGCCACGGCTTCGGCGCGTTCGATCTTCGCCACCAGCCAGGCAGTACCGCCGGCTTCGTCGCGCAGTTTACGGGCGTATTCCATGTCGGCGGCGTCGCGCGGGAAGGAGACCGCGAGGTAGTCCACTTCCATTTCGGCGGCGAGCTTGATGTCGGCCTTGTCTTTTTCAGTCAGGGCAGGAGCGGTCAGGCCACCGCCGCGACGGTTGATGCCTTTGTGATCCGACAGCGGGCCGCCGATGATCACGGTGCAGTTCAGTTCGGTCGGGGTTGCGGTGTCGACGCGCATCACCACGCGACCGTCGTCCAGCAGCAGTTCGTCGCCGACGCCGCAGTCTTTCACCAGGTCCGGGTAATCGATACCCACGACTTGCTGGTTGCCCTCAGTCAGCGGATGGCTGGTGGAGAAAGTGAACTGGTCACCGATCTTCAGCTCGATCCGCTTGTTGGTGAATTTGGCGATACGGATTTTCGGGCCTTGCAGGTCACCCAGCAATGCAACGAAGCGGCCATGCTTGGCAGCCAGGTCACGCACCAGCTTGGCGCGAGCCTTGTGCTCGTCCGGGGTGCCGTGGGAGAAGTTCAGACGGGCAACGTCCAGGCCAGCCAGAATCAGCTGTTCGAGGACTTCCGGCGAGTTACTGGCCGGGCCAAGGGTGGCGACGATTTTGGTACGACGGACGGACATGCACGGACTCCTGAGTTCAAGCGCTGAGGAAGGCTACTATGCTCTTTGGTTGTAGTCATTGTTCGTTTGCACTACTTATCGATGATTCGCTTGTTTTCACTCTGCAGGAACAGATGAACAACCTTGAAGATTTTCGATGAAGGGTCGATACACTGCACAAGACAGGAGAACCCCCATGCGAATCGTGATCATTGCTGCCCTGGCCGTCAGTGTTGTCGGCTGCACCCGTTGGTCGATGGACCATCATTTGAACAACGCGTACCGCGCCTATGGCGTCGGCGATTGCCAGCGGGTCACCCTTGAGTTGTCCCAGGTCGACCGTGAGAGCCGTTCCCGGCGCTATGTGCAGCCGGAAGTCTCGATGCTGCGCGGGCAGTGCCTGGAGCGCCAGAAATTGTTCGTCGATGCGGCGCAAACCTATCAGTTCATCATCAGCCAGTACCCGGCGAGCGAGTACGCCTTCCGTGCCCGCGCTCGCCTGGACACCCTGCAACAACTGGGGCATTACTCCGGTGCGAGCGCCGCCCAGCCGCGTCCCGCGTCGTTGTGATGATATTTGTCATGCCGTAGCTGGCTCGTTGCCAGTCTTGGGCTAACCTTTGAATGTCAGTTTGTATAAGTTTCTATTCAAACGGATGGAGTTCCCGGATTTGGCAGCTGTAGAAGTGGCAACGCGTTTGCGGTTGTCGCACCGATATCCGGGGAGAGCGGGCCTTCAGGCTCGTTTCGAATCACTGGAGCGGCCACAATCATGGCCATTGGATGGCGACCTCATCATGTTTACTCCCCGACGGATCGAGCGACATCAGTTACCTTGCTTCCTTCAAGTGTTCAATCGCCTGACGGACAAGCCCATTGGCTATTTGGGCAATGTCTCCGCGCAGGGGCTGATGTTGATCAGCCAATTGCCCATGATGGTCGACGTGGAGTTCGAGCTGCGCTTGAAGATCCCGGGGCCTGAGGGCCAGGTACAGTCGGTAGACCTCACGGCTGCCTGCCTGTGGTGCCATGAGGATATAAACCCCATGCATTACGACTCCGGGTTCAGTGTGTCCCACGCGCCCGCCGAATATGCAGAGGTGATCAACGCGCTGTTGAGTTACTTCAGCTTTGATCCCTTGCAGGCCTCTGCCTAGGCGCCGTGCGCCAGCATTCATAGCACGCCGGCTTTTTTCCAGCCCAGGTAGCGGGTCACCAGGGCGGCCCCCAGTTCCGAAGGCAGTGTGTCCAGTACCGACAGGCCGTGGGCGTTCAAGCGGTCATGGAGTTCGTCCCGGGTGTTGAGATAGTCGACATTCCCGCAATAGGCCAGGGCTTCGGGCAGGGTTTGCACGGGGGCCTGGCGCAACTGGTCAAGGACCTCCTCCCGCAGGCTGGCAACCAGTACCCGGTGCTGGCGACTGAGGCGTTTAACGGCGCTCAGCAATTCTTCATCATCCTCATCGCGCAAATTGGTCACTACGATCACCAACGAACGGCGTTTTTGTCGAGCCAGCAGTTGGTTGGCGGCTGCCTGGTAATCGGCCGTACGCCGGGAAGTGTCCAGGTCATATACCGCATTCAGCAGCAGGTTGAGCTGGCCGCTGCCCTTGACCGGGGCCAGGTAGCGCGGCTGGTCGCAGGCAAACGTGCAGAGCCCCACGGCATCACCTTGGCGCAGGGCGACATAGCTGAGCAGCAGGCAAGCGTTGAGGGCGTGGTCGAAGTGCGACAATTCGGCGTCCTGGCTGCGCATGCGCCGGCCACAATCGAGCATGAACATGATCTGCTGGTCGCGCTCGTCCTGGTACTCACGGGCAATGGGCGTGCGTTGCCGAGCAGTGGCTTTCCAGTCGATCTGGCGCAGGCTGTCGCCCTCGCGAAACTCGCGCAGTTGATGAAACTCCAGGCCCAGTCCGCGTCGTTGGCGCTGGCGTACGCCGAGCTGGTTGAGCCAGTTGTCCACCGCCAGCAGCTGCGCGCCATACAGGCGCGCGAAGTCCGGGTAGACCCGGGTGGCATCGCTGACGTCTATCAAGCGCCGTGCCGACCATAACCCCAGTGGGCTGGGAAGGTGGACTTCGCACCGGGTAAAACTGAAATGCCCGCGCCTTTGAGGTTTTAACCGGTAGCCCAATTCACTCTGCTCGCCGGGCCGCAGGTCGATGGACTGTGGCAGGTTCTCCACCGTCAAACCGTCCGGTACATGATCGAATACCTGGACCACCAGTGGCTGGGAATAGTCGTGGTCCAGCGTCACCCGCACCTCACCCCAGCGACCCAGCGCCAGGCTCCCGGGCATCTGCCGTCGCAAGCGCGGGGACGGGCGGCGACGCAAACGGCCGGCATCCAGCACGGCCAGTAACAACAGGGCCAGCAACAGGCCCCACGTCACGGCGTGCAGGGTATCTGGCACCTTGACCTGCAGCGCCCCCAGTGTGCCGAGCAGGATGCTCAGGCCTAGCAGCATGCCGAGCCAGATCAATAGCAGGCGGGTCGGTCTCATGGGCGTGTCATTGCCGAGGCGCCGGGACTTGGTCCAGCAGTTGCTTGAGCACCTGGTCGACTTCCAGCCCGTCGATATCCAGCTCCGGGGCGATGCGCACCCGATGGCGCAGCACTGCCAGGGCGCAGCCTTTGATATCGTCCGGGGTGACAAACTCGCCACCGCGCAGCAGAGCCCGGGCCCGTGCGCCACGCACCAGGGCGATGGAGGCCCGCGGGCCCGCGCCGATGGTCAGGCCTGGCCAACTGCGTGTGGTACGGGCCAGGCGTACGGCGTAGTCGAGTACCTGCTCATCCAGCGCCAGTTCACTGGCGATCTGTTGCAGCTGCAACACATCTTCGGCGTGCAGCACCGTTCGCAGGGGTTGCACGTCGAGCATATCGGCACGGGACGAGCGAGTGACTTCGCGCACCATGTCCAGTTCCTGCTGCGCGTCGGGGTAGTCCATGCGCACCTTGAGCATGAAACGGTCCAGTTCGGCCTCGGGTAACGGGTAAGTGCCTTCCTGCTCGATGGGGTTCTGGGTGGCCAGTACCATGAACGGTTGGCCGATGGGCAGCGCCTCGCCTTCGAGGGTTACCTGGCGTTCCTGCATGGCTTCCAGCAACGCCGCCTGGGTTTTCGCCGGGGCACGGTTTATCTCGTCAGCCAACAGCAGGTTGGTAAACAACGGCCCCTTGCGCAGCTTGAACTGCTCGGTATGCAGGTCGTACACGGCATGGCCGGTCACGTCGCTGGGCATCAGGTCCGGGGTGAACTGGATACGTGCGAACTCTCCACCAAAACAGCGCGCCAGGGCTCGTACCAGCAAGGTTTTGCCCAGGCCAGGAACACCTTCAAGCAGTACGTGGCCACCTGCTATTAACGCCGTGAGCACGTCATCGATCACCTGCTCCTGGCCGATGACCGCCTTGCGCAGTTCGACGCGCAAGGCCTGGGCCAGTTGGCTGGCGCGCTGTATCGGGTCTGCGGCTGGAAATTCGCTCATAGGGCATTCCTGAGGGTTTGCAGGCTAGCCACCTGGCGGCTGAAATCGGCACTGGAGAGCCGTTTTGCCGGAAGTGGGCCGAGGGCCTGGCTGATGACGAGGGAGGGTTGGCGGGTCAGGCGTTCAAGCACCCGTGATTGTTCGGCGGTGTCGAGGTGTTCGAACCCGGGATGACGACGCCTTGCAGTGCGTTGGATGTCGCGCTGCAAGGCTTGCAACAAGCTGTTTTGGCCGCTGCGGCGCAGCAGGAAGTCGGCACTGGCTTTCAAGTGTTCCTGCAATTGCCGACGTGCCTTGGGGGCGGGTTGCCGGATCGGGCCCTGGCGCAGGCTGGCGTGCCATAACCCCAGGGCGATCAATGCGGCGAGTGCCACCAGAGCCTGGGGGAAATAGCGCAGCAACAGGCTGAACAGATCTTCGACATCGGAGTTGAACAGCAGCGTGACCTGTGTCCCCTGGCTCAGGTACCAGAGCAGCCAGGCGTTATCGTATTGGCCAATGGCCGGGCTTTTCCACAGGTCGCTGTCGGTGACCACGGTCACACGGCCTTGCCCGAGGTTAATCTGCATCAGGTGCGTCGACTTGGCACTGTTGGCCGAGAATTGCGCCAGGTGCCTGGGGTCGGTGAGATTGAAGTCGGTGTCGAAGCTGAAATAGGCCGGGGCCGTTTCGTTGTCCACATAGAGTTTGGTCAGGTCCGGCGTTTTCTTTTTACGCGCGGGTGCTGGAGCGTCGAACGCTTCGCTGAAGGATTGGTGTATCTGCACGCGGTCCAGCAGCAGGTCACCACTTTTACCGGTGTCCTCATCCCACAGTGCCTCGGCGACCAGCAGCAGGTGGCCGCCCGCCCGGGTCCATTGCAGCAATTGCTCGACCTGCGGCGGGCTCATGCTGCTGCGCTCGCCCAGCAATAGCAGGCTGTTGCCTTTGGGCGAAAGACTGGCCAGCCGTTCCAGACTGTTGGCGTGTTCCACCACCAGGCCTTGCTGGCGCAGAAAGTGTTCCGCCGCGAGGTAAGGGTTGGCGAGGGCTTCGGGCGAAGGGCCGCGGTCGACCACCTCCTGATAGGGGATCGCCTTGTGCCAGGCATAAAAACCGCCTGCTGCGAGCAGGCACGCCACAAGCAGTCCGACCCACAGCAATGGCCGATTCATTGTGCAGCTCCCGGCCCGAACAGGGCTCGCCAACGGCTGCATAGCTGTTGTTGCACCAAGGCAGGCGGCAGGCGGTGGCCGTAGGCAAGGTTTTGCCAGTGGCGGGTCAGCTCATCGCTGAACGCCAGCAACTGCGGTTGCTGCAGTTGGCGGATACGCTCAAGGACCTGGCCTTCCGTGTCGGCGCTTTTCAGCGGCAGGTTGAAGTCGTGCAGCAGGCGGCTGAGCAACCCACGGTAAAGTAAGCCGAGGGCTTCCCGGGGCTGCGTCGCCCAGAGCTGTTCGGCGGTGCCGGCGATGTCTTCGGGCAGCGTCTCTGCCCCCAGCTCGAGGCCGAACAACTGCGAGGGAGCGGGCTTGGCAGCCTTGGGCTTGCGGGGGCTGCGGCGGCTGACGAAGGCATGCAGCCAGTCGCGATAGCGCCAGATCACCAGTGCCAGGCCACCCACCAGCAATCCCCAAAGCAGCACTTCAAGGCCCTTCGCGATGTGCTTGAACGAATCGCTGTTGAGGTTTTTCAGCAATGCTTCCAGCCAGGCCGGCAACTTGCCTTCACCTTTCGGTTTGTTTTTGTCCGCAGTGTTTTCTTCGCCGAAACGGTAGCGGGTGACGGTCTCGGCGTTTTTAAACGGTGGCTGCTCCAACAGCGCCTTGATCGACTGACCGGCCGATTGTGTACTCAGGGGCTTTTGGGGCGCCGTTTCATCGGCCCATGCCGATGGGAGCGCCGGAACCAGCATCAGCCCGATGACCAGCAGCAGGACCGGGGCCACACTGCTCAGGCGCTGGCGCAGTCGGCGGAACACCAGTTCCAGGTCCCAGGCTTCCAGTACGGTGCGGCGGTTCAGGTACAGGCTGAAACCGCAGGCGACATAGATAGGCTCCCAGAACACCAGGATCAGCGCATAGAAGGCGTTGGTCAGGTGCTCCAGCCACAGCCAGTCGTGCCCCGCTGTTAGCACCAATTGTTGCCAGTCCCAGTCCCGTTCGACCTCTTGCGGCAGGAAAAAATAGAACACGGCCATCAACCCGAACCACAGGGCGATTTCCAGGTGCACCCCGATCAGGGTCAGCCAGCGCGCGGCGCCGGCATTGCGTTGTTGCAGCACACCAAGACGTTGTTGGCGCGCCTGGCCTTGCAGGCCTTCGAGCTGGACCACCGGCATCACGAAGCTTCGGCTCAGGCTGAAGCGTCGCCACGTCAGGCTGGCCAGCAGTTGGCCCTTGAGCAGGCTCGGCGAGTGACGCAGAGCTTGTTTCAGGCTGGGTGTTTCGCCGAACAGGGCCTTGGACAGGATATACAGCGGCAGGCGGTCGAATGCCGGTTTCAACCACCAGAACAGCAACAGTGCGGTAGAGGGGTGATTCCACAGCAGCACACTGAACAGGGCGAAGATCGGCAAGGTCACGATGGCCCAACTGCTCATCAACAGCAGACGATGCTCGCGGGCCAGCAGGATGCCGAGGTCCATGGCTTCCCAGGAGGTACGCGGGCGGATCACGACGCTGGCATCACTCAGGCGCATGGCGGTTCCGTCCGGCAAACAGCAGGTAGGCGGCCATCAGCAACCAGAGGGCGGCGCCTACCAGGTACTTGATCCACGGCGCCACCGCAGTGGTGGACGACCAGTACGCCTCGATAAACGCGGCGATCAGCAGGAACACCATCACACCGCAAATCATTTGCACGCTTTTACGCGCGGCCAGTCGCAGGGATTCACCTCTCGTCAGTTGCCCCGGCGCAATCAAGGCCCAGCCCAGTTGCAGGCCGGCCGCGCCAGCCAGGGCGATGGCGCTGAGTTCGAAGGCGCCATGGCCAATCACGAAAGACCAGAAGGTCTGGCCGTAGCCGATTTGTGTCAGGTGCCCGGCAACGGCACCAATGATCAGGCCGTTGAAGAACAGGAAAAACACGCTG
This sequence comes from Pseudomonas sp. 32A, assembly GCF_052682255.1. Classification (NCBI taxonomy): domain Bacteria; kingdom Pseudomonadati; phylum Pseudomonadota; class Gammaproteobacteria; order Pseudomonadales; family Pseudomonadaceae; genus Pseudomonas; species Pseudomonas sp. 32A. The sequence continues at coordinate 4,336,446 of NZ_JBQYLY010000001.1, forward strand.
CCCAGGCCGAACAACAGCCCGGCGGCAAAGGTCTGGAACGCGATGCCGATGTTGTGCATCACGTAGTAGCCAAACATCATCCAGTCTTCGCTGGAGGCACGTTCGGCTGCCCGGCCCAGGCGGCTGGCATCCGGGTCGTACATGCTTTGCATCTCAGCCACTTGTTGGGGGCTGACGATGCTGTAGATCAGGTCTGGAAAAAGGTACACCAGCAACGCGATGCCGATCAGGCTGCCCAAGAACAGCAGGCTGGCGGCCAACACGAATGGCCATTGCGCGCGAACCAGCCTGGGGAAGTCGGCCAGCAGGAAGCTCAGCACGTTTGCACTCAACTGGCTGCGATGCCGGTACAGCTGTTGATGGCCGCGCAAGGCGAGCTGCTGCAATGGATCAACCAGATAACTGCTGTAGCCGCGCTCCTGGGCCAGGGCCAGATGCTGGCACAACTGCCGGTACTGATGCGGGAAGTCGGTGAAGTCAGCGCGCTTGGCGTTGCCTTTTTCAAGCAGTGTCAGTTGCGTAGCAAAGGCTTGCCATTGTGCCTGGTGGCGGCTTTCGAAAAGACTCTGCTTCATGCTGGCCCCAACAATCCGCGAGCCACGCCGTTCAGTTCCGCCACGGCGCGGGCAGGAGAGACCTGCAGGGGCGTGGCCAGGATCGCGGCCAGTTCGTTGATTCGCTCGGCGGAGAGTTCGCCCTGGCGTTCGGCGAAGCTGAGAATCGCCCGTTGTTCGTTCAGCTCCAGGGCGAACGGCAGGCGCAGCGCCGGGGCTTGCGGCAGTTGCGGACGGGAAAGTGGTTGTTCGCGATAGATCACCAGGGTCCCGGCCGCCAGGTCACCCAGACGCTTGAAGTAGGGGTGTTGCAGGCAACTGATGGCGCCGAGGAAGTAGCCGAACGGCAACATGTCGACAAAGCGCAGCAGGTTGCGGATCAGCGAGGCCGACCAGCCGATGGGCGTGCCGTCGTCCTGTACCACCCGCAGGCCCATGATCTGTTTACCGGGCGAACAGCCCTGGTTGAGCACTTCGAACAGCACCATGTACCACCAACTGACGAGAAACAGCAGCAGCGAGCCCAGGCCAATGCCCAGATTGCCGAGAAACGCGAGGGCGATGAACAGGATGCCGAGAATCAGGCCGCGCAACCCCAGGTCGAAGGCAAAGGCCAGTGAGCGAACCAGCAGGCCGGCCGGGCGCAGGGGCAGGTCGATGCCCTCCGGGGTCTCGATCTGGTAGCGGGTGTCCAGTGGCGCAGATGGCATCGCGGTCCTTGGCAGTGCGGCGCTGGCGCCTGGGCGGCAGCGGCGGGGTTGGAAAGACGGATGCTAGCAGTGTCGACGGTGGAAGCAACCACTCAACGATTTACTGAATGTTTGTACAGTGAACACAGCGCTGGCCCCAGGTGCCGTCAAGCGCCTAGACTTTGCCGGTCTTCAGCACAGGAATAGCCCGTGACCACCATTTTCTGGTACGACTATGAAACCACCGGCATCAACCCGCGTAGCGACCGCCCGCTGCAGGTAGCCGGCATTCGCACTGACCTTGAACTCAACGAGGTCGGGCCGCCGGTCAATCTCTACTGCCAGCCCAGCGAGGATATCCTGCCGCATCCGGCCGCTTGCGCGATCACCGGCATCACACCCGGAGTATTGGCGGAAAAAGGCCTGGCCGAAGCCGACTTCATGACCCGGGTACATGCCGAACTGGCCGCCCCGGGCACCTGCGGAGCCGGCTACAACACCTTGCGTTTTGACGACGAGATGACGCGCTACAGTCTGTACCGCAACTTTTTTGATCCGTATGCCCGGGAGTGGCAGGGCGGCAACAGCCGCTGGGACCTGATCGACGTGGTACGCACCGCCTATGCTCTGCGCCCGGACGGGATCGTCTGGCCGGAGCAGGACGGGCGCGTCACCCTCAAGCTTGAGCGATTGACGGCTGCCAACGGCATCGATCACGGCCAGGCCCACGATGCCTTGTCCGATGTGCGCGCTACCATCGCCCTGGCGCGGTTGATCCGCGAGAAACAACCCAAGCTCTATGAATGGCTATTTCAACTGCGCAGCAAGCAACGGGTTATGGACCAGATTCGTTTGTTGCAGCCGATGGTGCACATTTCCGGTCGCTTTTCTGCCGAGCGTCATTACCTGGGGGTGGTGCTGCCTCTGGCCTGGCACCCGCGCAATCGCAATGCGTTGATCGTCTGCGACCTGGGGCTCGATCCCCAAGGGCTGTTGGACGAGGACGCCGATACTTTGCGCCGGCGCTTATATACCCGTCGGGACGACCTTGCCGAAGGTGAGTTGCCGGTACCGCTCAAATTGCTGCACATCAATCGCTGCCCGGTGGTCGCACCGTTGAGCGTGCTTCGGGCCCAAGACCGCGAGCGTCTGCAACTGGATATGGATGAGTGTGAGGCGCGGGCCCTGCGGCTAAGCGACGCACAGGAACTATGGCGCGATAAATTAGCGCTGATTTACGCCGAGGAAGATTTTGCGCCAACCGCTGATCCTGAGCAGCAGCTATACGATGGTTTTATCGGTGACCGTGATCGACGTTTATGTGAACAAGTGAGAGTCGCCGAGCCTGCGCAACTAGCGCGTCAGCAATGGCCTTTTGATGATGAACGTTTGCCTGAATTATTATTTCGCTATCGTGCGCGTAACTTCCCTGACACCTTGAATAGTGAGGAGCAACAACGCTGGAGAGTTTTCTGTCAGCAACGTTTGTCAGACCCGCAATGGGGCGCGCCAAACACCCTTGAGGCTTTTAAGCAGGCGCGTCTTGAGTTGGCTGTTAGTGCTACACCGTTTCAGCAGCGGGTGCTTGATGAATGGCAGGAGTATGTTGACTCTTTAGCCGCACGCATGAGCCTGTAATCGGCGCACAGGTAAAATACGGACAATAAAAAACGCCAGCTAGCTGGCGTTTTTTATTGCGTTGCGTATCACGCGGCGTCCTGGCGAGGCTTAGCCCAGCAGGGTAGCCCAGCCTTCAACCACGTCGCCGCCCCACTTGGCTTTCCACTCTTTCAGTGTCTTGTGGTTGCCGCCTTTGGTTTCAATCACTTCGCCGTTATGCGGGTTTTTGTATTGTTTAACCTTGCGTGCACGCTTGGTGCCGGTAGTTTTTACGGCGCCACGTGGAGCCTTAACTTTCGACTCTGGATCCAGCAGCGCGATGATGTCACGCAGGGATTTGGAGTACTCGCCCATCAGGGTGCGCAATTTGCCTTCGAATTCCAGCTCGGTTTGCAGTTTGTCGTCTTGGGACAGGTTCTTCAAACGAGCTTGCAGCTCTTTGATAGCTTCTTCGGTGGCACGGTATTCGTTGATCAAGGACATGAGGACTACCTTATGTAGGGCGCTGGGTGAAAGGGGATAGTGGCCCAATAATAGTCAGACAGTTTGCTCAAGTAAACATTTAAGACTGCATTTATGTAATTTACTTTGGTTGTTTGTGACAAAAGCGTGGAATTTAGTTAATTAGTAACCGCGACAGGCTAAAGATACTCTCGCTAAGTCTTGGCTTACTGCCTGAGTCCACGGGTTTGCACACATACAATGGGTAAAACCTTACGCTATTAAGGGGCAGGGCTGACGCTCGCGATCAGAATAACGGTTAAGGAATACTGCAGTTTTTCTGCGCAATCGCTAGAATGGCGGCCTTTGTGAAGTTCTGGAGTTTCCCCCTAATGCGCACTTTTCGGCTGGTGATTGCTTGCCCGGACCGGGTTGGCATCGTTGCCAAGGTCAGTAACTTTCTGGCTTCCCATAACGGCTGGATCACCGAAGCGAGCCATCACTCGGACAATCTCAGCGGTTGGTTCTTCATGCGTCACGAAATTCGTGCCGATACGCTGCCCTTTGGTCTTGAGGCATTTCGCGAGGCATTTGCGCCGATCGCCGAAGAGTTCTCGATGACCTGGCGCATTACCGACACGGAACAGAAAAAGCGCGTGGTCCTGATGGCCAGTCGTGAGTCTCACTGCCTGGCAGACTTGCTGCACCGTTGGCACAGCGACGAACTGGACTGCGAGATTTCCTGCGTGATTTCCAACCACGACGACCTGCGCAGCATGGTCGAGTGGCATGGCATCCCGTACTACCACGTCCCGGTCAACCCGCAGGACAAGGAGCCGGCATTTGCCGAAGTCTCGCGCCTGGTCAAACAGCACGACGCAGACGTCGTGGTGCTGGCGCGCTACATGCAAATCCTGCCGCCGGAACTGTGCAGTGAATACGCTGGCAAGGTGATCAACATTCACCACAGTTTCCTGCCGTCGTTTGTGGGCGCCAAGCCGTATCACCAGGCATCCCTGCGCGGTGTAAAGCTGATCGGCGCTACCTGCCACTACGTCACCGAAGAGCTGGACGCAGGTCCGATCATCGAGCAGGACGTGGTGCGCGTCAGCCATAGCGACAGCATCGAAGACATGGTCCGTTTTGGCCGTGACGTCGAGAAGATGGTGCTGGCTCGCGGCCTGCGCTATCACCTGGAAGATCGGGTGCTGGTGCACGGCAACAAGACCGTCGTGTTCTGATTGAAGTGTTCTGATTGAAGAATCAAGGGCCTGGGCGTTAAATCGCTACAGGCCCTTTTTTTTGCCACGGGAAAGGATTGGAGAATGAGCGATCCACTTGATAAAGCTACGTCCAAAGCACCTGCGACGTTGGGAGAGGGTTGTTTGAGTCGATATGACCCGGATGACTTGAGCAGTGAAGACGGCACCGAGTTTCCAGGCGCCGCTGAGTTGTGGGAACAACTGCAGGACCCATCCGAATCGCCGGAAGAACAGGCGTCAGCCGCTGCGCAAGGCCGCCACTGACGCCGTTGAATCAGATCCGGAAACTGCCCACCAGTTGTTTCAAGCGCGCTGCCTGCTGTTCCAGGTCGGAACAGGCACGCAACGTCGATTGCAGGTTTTCCACACCTTCCTGATTGAGGGTGTTGATCTCGGTGATGTCCATGTTGATCGACTCCACCACCGAAGTCTGTTCCTCGGTAGCGGTGGCCACCGACTGGTTCATCCCGTCAATCTCGCCGATGCGCTGGGTCACGCTGTTCAGGCGCTCGCCCGCCAGGTTGGCGATTTCCACGCTGTCCTGACTGTGACGCTGGCTTTCACTCATGGTGCTGACTGAATCCCGCGCGCCCACTTGCAGCTCCTCGATCATCTTCTGCACCTGCTGCGCCGATTCCTGGGTGCGGTGTGCCAGGTTGCGCACTTCATCGGCCACCACCGCGAACCCGCGCCCGGCTTCCCCGGCCCGTGCGGCTTCAATCGCCGCGTTGAGGGCCAGCAAGTTGGTTTGCTGGGAAATGCTGGTGATCACTTCCAGGATCTGCCCGATGTTCACGGTCTTGCTGTTAAGCGCTTCGATGTTGGTGCTGGACGCGCTGATCATTTGCGACAACTGGGTCATCGCCTTGATATTGCGCTCGACAACTTGTTGACCGTCTTCGGCCAAGTGCCGCGCATCGCTGGCCTGATTAGAGGCCTGTGCGGCGTTGCGGGCGATTTCCTGAGCGGCTGCCCCCAGCTCGTTGATGGCGGCGGCGACGCTGTTAGTGCGGTTGGCCTGCTCGTCGGAATTGACCATCGAGGAGTTGGAGGCGCTGACCACCCGCAAGGCCACTTCATTGACGTGCTCAGTGGCCGAGGACACTTCGCGAATCGAGGTGTGTATCCGCTCCACGAAGCGATTGAACGCGGTACCGAGCACGCCGAATTCGTCATGGTTCTGGATGGTCAGGCGGCGGGTCAGGTCGCCTTCGCCGTCGGCGATGTCTTCCATGGCGCGGGTCATGACGTGCAATGGCTGCAGGAGGATGCGGATCAGCATGCCCAGCAGGGCGATGATTATGACCACCGCGATGATCGTGGCAATGATCGCCGAGGTGCGGAATTCGCTGAGCATGGCGAAGGATTTGTCTTTATCCACCGACAGGCCGAGGTACCAGTTCACCGAGGGCAGGCCCTTGATCGGGGTAAAGGTGACGATGCGGGTTTTGCCGTCGACGTCGATTTCACTGAAATCGCTGCTGATCTTCGGGGTGTTTTTTGGATAGACGTCGGCCAGGGTTTTCATCACCAGGCTTTTGTCCGGGTGCACCAGCACTTTGCCGTCGGCGCTGACCAGGAAGGCATAACCCATGCCGCCGAAGTTCAGGGCACCGATGTTGTCCACCAGGGTTTGCAGGCTCAGGTCGCCGCCCACCACGCCAACACTCTGCCCGGCCTTGCTGCTGGGAGTGGCAATGGAGATGATCAACTGGCCGGTGGCCGCATCAATGTAGGGTTCGGTCAGGGTTGAGCCGTTGCTGCCCTGTGCGCCCTTGTACCAGGGGCGTACACGCGGGTCGAAGCCGTCGGGCATCTTGGTGTCGGGGCGGATCACGAAACCGCCTTTGCTGTCGCCCAGGTACGTGGCCATGAACGAAGACGTCAGGGCTTTCTGTTCCAGCAGGCTCGCGACGTTAGTTGAATCCGGGTTGATGGCGATGTTCTGGGCGGCGCTTTCGATCAGCACAATGCGCCCGGTGAGCCAGGTCTGAATGTTGCTGGCGGTGACGTCGCCCATTTCATGCAGGTAGTTGTTCAGATCGTCGCGAATCGCATTGCGCTGCAAGTAGTCGTTGTAGAGGGTAAACAACGCAAAGGCGGCAATGACGATAAGAGCGGCGGCAAGCAGGATTTTATGGCTGAAACGCAGATTTTTATTCATGGCTTGTGGGGTCCGCTATGGTCTTAATATCCGATGCACGTCCTTTTGGGGCGCGCAAAATGGCTGCGTCAAAAAAAGTGTGATATTTCCATCTGCTCCTGCAGGAATTATCCGGCCCGTTTTTTCTAAGACTTCTTGGGTCTCTCGCTTTAACTGTATCGACCACGCCGTGCTAAAGATTAACCATGGGTGACAAAATGCCTGACTCCTCGCAACTCATTATTGGTGCAGACCTTCAAGGTCAGCCGATCGCCCAGTCGATGCGCCTGGCCAACCGCCACGGCCTGATCGCGGGTGCTACCGGTACTGGCAAAACCGTCACGTTGCAGCGTCTGGCGGAAGCCTTCAGCGATGCCGGCGTCGCGGTATTTGCCGCCGACATCAAGGGCGACCTGTGTGGCCTGGGCGCTGCGGCCAACCCTCAAGGCAAGGTCGCCGAGCGGATCGCCGGCATGCCTTTCCTTAATTACACGCCCAAGGCGTATCCGGTGACGTTGTGGGATATCCACGGCGAGTCCGGTCATCCGCTGCGTACCACCATGAGTGAAATGGGCCCGCTGTTGCTCGGTAGCCTGTTGGAACTCACCGACAGCCAGCAATCAGCGCTTTATGCAGCTTTTAAGGTGGCCGACCGCGAAGGCCTGCTGCTGCTGGATCTGAAGGACCTCAAGGCGTTGCTCAATCATTTGCGCTACCACCCGGAATTGCTGGGGGAAGACGCGGCCTTGATGACCACCGGTTCCAGCCAGGCGCTGTTGCGGCGCCTGGCTGTGCTGGAGCAGCAGGGCGCCGAAGCGTTGTTCGGCGAGCCGGCGTTGCAACTGGAAGATATCCTGCAGCCGGCCAGTGACGGCCGCGGGCGTATTCACCTGTTGGACGCCAGCCGCCTGGTGCATGAGGCACCGAAGGTGTACGCGACCTTCCTGCTCTGGCTGCTGGCTGAACTGTTCGAGCAATTGCCGGAGCGCGGTGATGCGGACAAGCCGCTGCTCGCGCTGTTTTTCGATGAGGCGCATCTGTTGTTCGCCGATACGCCAAAGGCCCTGCAGGATCGCCTGGAACAAGTGGTACGGCTGATTCGATCGAAAGGGGTCGGGGTGTATTTCGTCACCCAGTCTCCGGGGGATCTGCCAGACACCGTGCTCGCTCAGTTGGGCCTGCGCATCCAGCACGGGCTGCGGGCGTTCACTACCAAAGAACAGAAATCCCTGCGGGCCGTGGCCGATGGCTTCCGCCCCAACCCGGCGTTTGATGCGCTGGCGGTGCTGACCGAATTGGGTACGGGTGAGGCGCTGGTGGGAACGTTGCAGGAAAAGGGCACGCCTGAGGTAGTCCAACGCGTGCTGGTCGCGCCGCCGCAATCGCGGATCGGGCCGTTGAGCGAAGCCGAACGGGCGGCGTTGATTGCCGGTTCGCCGTTGCTGGGGCGCTATGACAAGCCGATTGACCGGGAGTCGGCGTACGAAGTCTTGATGGCGCGCAAGGACCTGGGGCCGCAAGAAGAGGCGACGCCCGCAGCTGAAGAGCCGAGCTTTACCGACAAGGCCGGTGCGTTTCTGGGGACTACGGCAGGCAAGGCACTGAAATCGGCGATGCAACAGGCGGCCAATCAGATGGGCCGGCAGTTGGTGCGCGGGTTACTCGGGTCGTTGTTGGGTGGCAGCAAACGTAAATAACGATGCGATCAAATGTGGGAGCGGGCTTGCTCGCGAAAGCGGTGGATCAGTCAATATATGCAGTGACTGACACGCCGCCTTCGCGAGCAAGCCCGCTCCCACATTTGGTTATGCGCCAGGTCTCAGGTTTTGGGTTTGGCGTGAGCGGCCAGCCGCTCCAGTGCCGCGCGTAAATTCGGGTCGGTAATCCCGTCGGCTGTTGCCTGAATGGTTTCGGCTGCAATCTCCGACAAGTCCATCGTATGCCCCACCGCACCTTGCGGAACGGTCGGCGGTTGTACTTTGAACTGGATGCGCGTCAGGCTGGTGAACTCATCGAAGGCCATCAATTGGCGCTGCAGCCGTTTTTGCTGATAGCGCAGGCGCGTCGCCCAATGGCCGTCGGTGACGATCAGCAGCAGATTGCCTTCGCGCCACGAGGCCACATGGCAGTGTTCGCGAGCGGCGGGTTGCAGTTGGCTTTCTACCAGGCGTTGCAGATGACCAAGGCGTTGCGCATGGCCGAAGATGGCTTTTAAAGGCTTGGCTTCGCGAAGCAACACGGCGGGAGCTCGGGCCGTAAGAGGGCGAAATGCCATGACTAGACACCTTAAGTAACAGAGAGGCCATGGTAGCAGAAAGCGTCTGCGACACCGCCGCCATTGCATTACCGGCAGTTTATCCATTAAATCAACGAGTAACTTATTACCCGAATGGGTTGAAGTTCAGCAAAAAGCCCTTATTTTAAACAAGCCCTCTGAGAGCGCCGTGCCTGCATCGTGGAATAACGCCACTTTCCTCACCCACGTTTCCGGGTAGAATGCTCGTTCGCATGCGGCCGTGAGGGCTGCTCGGGCGACTCACGGGGCGCCCTCCATCCCTATGTGTGGAAGAACCTGCCGATATGTTTGCGCCTTTGTTAAAGAAACTTTTTGGAAGCAAGAATGAGCGCGAAGTCAAACGCATGCTCAAGACGGTGCAGCTGGTTAATGCCTTCGAAGAGCAGATGGTTGCCCTTTCGGACGAGCAATTGCGCGCCAAGACCGAAGAGTTCAAGGCCCGCATAGCCAAAGGTGAAACCCTCGACAAGCTGCTTCCCGAAGCCTTTGCGGTCGCCCGTGAAGCCGGTAAGCGTGTCATGGGCATGCGCCACTTCGACGTTCAGTTGATCGGCGGCATGACCTTGCATGAAGGCATGATTGCCGAAATGCGTACCGGTGAAGGCAAGACCCTGGTAGCTACCCTGGGCGTTTACCTCAACGCATTGTCCGGCAAGGGCGTGCACGTTGTGACGGTGAACGACTACCTGGCCCGCCGGGATGCCAACTGGATGCGTCCGCTGTATGAATTCCTCGGCCTGACGGTCGGCGTTGTTACGCCGTTCCAGCCGCCGGAAGAGAAGCGCGCCGCCTACGCTGCCGACATCACCTACGGTACCAACAACGAATTCGGTTTCGACTACCTGCGCGACAACATGGCGTTCAGCATGGAAGAAAAATTCCAGCGCGAACTCAATTTTGCCGTGATCGACGAAGTCGACTCCATCCTGATCGACGAAGCCCGTACCCCGCTGATCATTTCCGGTCAGGCCGAGGACAGCTCGCGCCTGTACACCGAAATCAACAAGCTGATCCCGCGCCTTGAGCAACACATCGAGGAAGTGGAAGGCGTGGTGACCAAAGAAGGTCACTTCACCATCGACGAGAAGACCCGCCAGGTCGAACTCAACGAAGCCGGTCACCAGTTCGTCGAAGACATGCTGACCCAGATCGGCCTGCTGGCTGAAGGCGAGAGCCTGTACTCGGCGCACAACCTGGGCCTGTTGACCCACGTGTATGCGGGCCTGCGTGCTCACAAGCTGTTCCATCGCAACGTTGAATACATCGTGCAGGACGGTCAGGTCGTACTGGTCGACGAACACACCGGTCGTACCATGCCGGGTCGCCGTTTGTCGGAAGGCCTGCACCAGGCGATCGAAGCCAAGGAAGCCCTGAACATTCAGGCTGAAAGCCAGACCCTGGCCTCGACCACCTTCCAGAACTACTTCCGTCTGTACAACAAGCTGTCCGGCATGACCGGTACAGCCGATACCGAAGCGTTCGAATTCCACCAGATCTACGGTCTGTCGGTGATGGTTATCCCGCCGAACAAGCCGCTGGCGCGTAAAGACTTCAACGACCTGGTGTTCCTGACCGCCGACGAGAAATACGCTGCAATCGTCGCCGACATCAAGGAATGCATGGCCCAGGGGCGTCCGGTGCTGGTGGGTACTGCCACCATCGAAACTTCCGAGCACATGTCCAGCTTGCTGGCCAAGGAAGGCATCGAGCACAAGGTCCTCAACGCCAAGTTCCACGAAAAAGAAGCCGAGATCATTGCCCAGGCCGGTCGCCCGGGCGCACTGACCATCGCCACCAACATGGCCGGTCGTGGTACCGACATCCTGTTGGGCGGTAACTGGGAAGTGGAAGTCGCCTCCCTGGACAACCCGACCCCAGAGCAGATCGCGCAGATCAAGGCCGACTGGCAGAAGCGTCACCAGCAAGTGCTGGAGTCCGGCGGCTTGCAGGTGATCGCGTCCGAGCGTCACGAATCGCGCCGTATCGACAACCAGTTGCGTGGTCGTGCCGGTCGTCAGGGTGACGCCGGTTCCAGCCGTTTCTACCTGTCCCTGGAAGACAGCCTGATGCGTATCTTCGCCTCGGACCGGGTGAAGAACTTCATGAAAGCCCTGGGCATGCAGTCCGGTGAAGCGATTGAGCACCGCATGGTGACCAATGCCATCGAGAAGGCACAGCGCAAGGTAGAAGGCCGTAACTTCGACATTCGTAAGCAACTGCTCGAGTTCGATGACGTCAACAACGAACAGCGTAAAGTGATTTATCACATGCGTAACAGTTTGTTGGCTGCCACCAACATCGGCGAGACCATTGCCGATTTCCGCCAGGATGTGCTCAACGCCACCGTCAGCGCACACATTCCGCCACAGTCCCTGCCTGAGCAGTGGGATGTTGCCGGTCTGGAAGCCGCGTTGAAGAGCGACTTCGGTGTCGATTTGCCGGTCCAGCAATGGCTCGACGATGACGACCACCTGTACGAAGAAACCCTGCGCGAGAAGCTCATGACCGAGCTGCTGGCCGCGTACAACGAAAAAGAAGAGCAGGCGAGTGCCGAAGCACTGCGCACCTTCGAGAAGCAAATCGTACTGCGCGTGCTGGACGACCTGTGGAAAGACCACCTGTCGACCATGGATCACCTGCGTCACGGCATCCACTTGCGCGGCTACGCCCAGAAGAACCCGAAGCAGGAGTACAAGCGCGAGTCGTTCACGCTGTTCTCCGAGCTGCTGGATTCGATCAAGCGCGATTCGATTCGTGTGCTGTCCCACGTTCAGGTGCGTCGCGAAGACCCGATCGAGGAAGAAGCCCGCCTGCGTCAGGAAGCCGAGGCACTGGCTGCGCGCATGCAGTTCCAGCACGACGAAGCACCGGGTCTTGAAGCTCCGGAAGTCTTGGGTGAGGAGGTCGATGTGGCCTTGGCCCAGGCGCCAGTGCGCAATGAGCAGAAGCTGGGTCGCAACGAGCTGTGCTGGTGCGGTTCGGGCAAGAAGTTCAAACACTGCCACGGCGAAATCAACTAAGATTTTCGCCTGACGCTGCAACACCCCGCGCCGCGACCGGCATCAGCCGTCGCGGCGTTTTGCCATTTTGTCACCGTCGATAACGACGGAATACACATCCACTATTGTTAGGAGCGCATTCATGGCTGTTGGTCTTGGTCCTTTGCCCACGTTGCACCCGGTTGCCGGTTTTGAACTTGGTATCGCTTCGGCCGGCATCAAACGCCCGGGGCGCAAGGATGTGGTGGTGATGCGCTGTGCCGAAGGCTCGACCGTCGCGGGTGTGTTCACCCTGAACGCGTTCTGCGCGGCTCCGGTGATTCTGGCCAAGCAGCGGGTTGAAGGCCCGGTGCGCTACCTGCTGACCAACACCGGCAATGCCAACGCCGGCACTGGCGAGCCTGGCCTGGCTGCCGCTGCCCGCACTTGCGCCAAATTGGCGGAGCTGACCGGCGTAGATGCCAGCCAAGTGCTGCCGTACTCCACCGGCGTGATCGGTGAGCCGTTGCCGGTCGAGAAAATCGAAGGCGCGTTGCAAGCCGCACTGGATGACTTGTCGGTGGATAACTGGGCGGCTGCGGCCACCGGCATCATGACTACCGACACCCTGCCCAAAGGCGCGAGCCGCCAGTTCGTGCACGAAGGCGTCACCGTCACCGTTACCGGCATCAGCAAAGGTGCCGGCATGATTCGCCCGAACATGGCGACCATGCTTGGCTACATTGCCACCGACGCCAAAGTCTCCCGCGATGTGCTGCAAAACCTGATGCTCGACGGTGCCAACAAGTCGTTCAACCGCATCACCATCGACGGCGATACCTCGACCAACGACTGCTGCATGTTGATCGCCACCGGCCAGGCCGACCTGCCGGAAATTACCTCGTCCAACGGCGCGTATTTCGCAGCCTTGAAGCAGGCGGTGTTCGAAGTGTGCATGGACGTGGCCCAGGCCATCGTGCGTGACGGCGAAGGCGCTACCAAGTTTGTGACGGTTGAAGTCAACGGTGGCGGCAACCATCAGGAATGCCTGGATGTGGGCTACACCGTGGCCCACTCGCCGTTGATCAAGACCGCGCTGTTTGCCTCCGACCCGAACTGGGGCCGTATCCTGGCTGCGGTAGGTCGTGCCGGTGTGCCGAACCTGGATGTGAGCAAGATCGACGTATTCCTTGGCGAGGTGTGCATCGCCAGCCGTGGCGCCCGTGCCGAAACGTACACCGAGGCCCAGGGTTCTGCGGTGATGCAGCAGGAAGAAATCACCATCCGTATCGAATTGGGCCGCGGTGAGTGCAGCGAAACCATCTGGACCACCGACCTGTCCCACGAGTACGTGAAGATCAACGCGGAATACCGCACCTGATATGCAGGTATGGCAGGTGTCATTGTAGGAGCGAGCTTGCTCGCGAAAAACCAGAGGGCGCCCCGCTGAGTCAGGAAGCCCGCGTTATCGTTAACGACCTTCGCGAGCCAGCTCGCTCCTACAGGTGGATTTACGTTTAGAGGAACAATGCGGTGAAACGAGTTCATGTAGCAGCAGCGGTCATCCGGGGTGTCGACGGCAGGATTCTGCTGGCGCGCCGCGCCGATACCCAGCATCAGGGCGGCCTCTGGGAGTTTCCGGGTGGCAAGGTGGAGGCCGATGAGTCGGTTGCTACCGCGCTGTCCCGTGAATTGCAGGAAGAGTTGGGCATCCAGGTGACGGCGGCTCGTCCGTTGATCAAGGTGCAGCATGATTACCCGGACAAGCAGGTGTTGCTGGATGTCTGGGAAGTCTCGGCCTTTACCGGCGAACCTCACGGTGCCGAAGGGCAACCCCTTGAGTGGGTGGCCCAACGGGACCTGCCTAACTATGAGTTTCCGGCGGCCAACGCGCCGATCGTAGCGGCAGCGCGTTTGCCGGCTGAATACCTGATCACTCCGGGTGAGCTGGAAACGCCGACACTGCTGCGCGGGATTCAAAAGGCCATCGCAGGCGGCATCAAGCTGGTTCAGTTGCGTGCCCCCAACGGTTACGACCCCAAGTATCGCGACCTGGCGGTGGACGCCGTGGGCCTGTGTGCGGGCAAGGCTCAGCTTATGCTGAAAGGGCCGTTTGAATGGCTGGGGGATTTTCCCGCAGCCGGCTGGCACATGACCTCGGCGCAACTGCGCAAATACGCGAGCAAGGGGCGACCTTTGCCGAAGGATCGCTGGTTGGCGGCGTCTTGCCACAATGCTGAGGAATTAGCCTTGGCGGAGTTGATGGACGTGGATTTCGTCACTTTGTCACCGGTGCAGCCGACCCAGACTCACCCTGATGCCCAGCCATTGGGTTGGGAGCAGGCGCAGCAGTTGATCAGTGGTTTCAGCAAACCGGTGTTCTTGCTCGGTGGGGTTGGCCCTGCTGAGCGGGAAAAGGCCTGGGAAGCCGGGGCTCAAGGTGTGGCGGGGATTCGGGCGTTCTGGCCTGAGGTGTAAGGACCAGGCTGGTGAGCTTGTTGTGGCGAGGGAGCTTGCTCCCGCTGGAGTGCGCAGCGCTCCCGCTTTTTTGGGGCCGCTACGCAGCCCAGCGGGAGCAAGCTCCCTCGCCACAGGTTGCAATCGGTCAGTAAGTATCAGTGCGGCTTTGCCGCCGCCTGCCACAAAATCTCTGCAACGCCCTGACGCTTGGCGATCACCCTGGCAGCCACAAACAGCAAGTCCGACAGCCGGTTGATATACGCCAGCCCCACGCCTTCCAGCGGTTCCACCGCATTCAGGTGCTGACACCGACGCTCCGCACTGCGGGCCAGGCTGCGGCACACATGAGCCTGGGCAATCAACGCCGAACCACCCGGCAGAATGAAGTTCTCCAGCGGCCCGACCTCTTCATTCCAGCGATCGATGGCCGCTTCAAGCCGGTCGACTTCCGCCGCATTCAGCGCCTTGTACACCGGCATCGCCAACTCGCCGCCCAGGTCAAACAGTCGATGCTGGCAAGGCGTCAGCACCTCGATCACATCCTTCAACGCAGGATGCTGCCCGCTCTGTTCCTCAAGACCCGCCAACAACAAACCCAGCTGGCTGTTCAACGCATCGACTTCGCCAATCGCCTCAACCCGTGGATGGTCCTTGGGCACGCGGCGGCCATCGCCCAGGCCGGTTTCGCCCTTGTCGCCGGTTCGGGTGTAAATCTTCGACAGGCGAAAGCCCATGGTTAGCGCTCCAGTTGAGTGAGTTCGTTAGGGGGCAATTGGCTGCCCGCCAAAGGTAATCGCAGGGTGAAGCAGGTGCCTTGGCCGAGGGTCGATTGGACTTCCATCTGGCCCTTGTGATTGTTGGTGATGATGAAATACGAAACCGACAGGCCAAGCCCGGTGCCCTGGCCGATCTCCTTGGTGGTGAAGAACGGCTCAAATGTGCGTTTGCGCACGTTCTCGCTCATGCCGATGCCGTTGTCTTCCACCTGGATCTCCGCCCACGGCGGGTTGAGCCGGGTACGCAGGATGATACGGCCTGGTTCGCTGTCATTTTCGCGCTGGTGAATCGCCTGTGCGGCGTTTTTCAGCAGGTTGAGCAGCACTTGTTCGAGTTCGTTGGCGGTGCCGGGGACCGGGCCCAGTTGTGGGTCGAACTGGCGGATGATCGCCTGGCCCTTGAAGTCGAAACCGACGATGAGGTCGAAGTCGTTGCCGGCGATTTCCACGGCCTGGTCGATCAAGGCCGGCAAGTCGCAGGGCGCCATCTGGCGGTTGCTGCGGCGGCTGAAGCTGAGCATGTGGGTGACAATTTTTGCCGCCCGGGCTCCCGCCTGCTGGATGCCGTCGAGCAATTGCGGCACTTCGCGGCTTTGCAGGTAGCGGTTGACCATGTCCAGGTCGATGCCCACCTGTTCGGCATGCTCGAGGTTTTTCGGCAGTTCGTTGGACAGCCGGCGGCGGATGTTCTGCACGTTATGCAGGATTGCCCCCAGCGGGTTGTTGATTTCGTGGGCCATGCCGGCGGCCAGGCCGCCGACCGAGAGCATCTTCTCTGACTGCACCATCATTTCTTCCAGGGACAGGCGCTGGGTGATGTCGTCGATCCGGATCACCACGCCGCGCCCGGCACCGCCCATCAGCGGGTAGAAAGTCAGGGCGTAGTGCTTGGCTTCGTCATCCTTGATCCAGGTGACCCGCTCAATCCGCTCCACGGTGTGTTGCTCCACCGTGGCCTTGATTTGCGGCAGGAACGGCTTGAGCGGCTGGAAGGCAAGGTAGATCGGCTGGTTCAACGCCTCGTCCAGGCGGGTGCCGGAAAGCGCAGTGGCTTCCTGGTTCCATTGGGTGACGTAGAGCTGCTCGTCGAGGGCGATCAGCGCCGAGGGCATCGAGTCGATGATGCTGTTGAGGTAATTCTGGAAGCCGGTGAGCTTTTTCTCGATCTTGCTGCGCACTTGGACTTCCAGCTCCAGCTTGCGGTTGGTATGGCGGGTTTCTTCCGCCAGGCCCTGGGCTTGATCGTAGGCGGCCTGGGAATCGTCCCGGGCGCGCTTGAGCTGCTGCTCGCGGGCTTCGATGCGCGAAAGCATGGTGTTGAAGGCTTCGGCGAGGCTACCGATTTCATCGTGGTTGCCACGGCCGGCGCGCAGGGCGTAGTTCTCTTCCCGGGTTACCTGGCGCGACAATTCTTCCAGTTCATGGATTGGTCGGGTGATCAGGCGTTTGATCTGCCGTGCAATCAGCAGCCATAGCAGCACGCTGAAAATCAGGATGCCCAGGCTGGCGGTGAAGGTCCCGGTGTAAAAGGCCACGGGCAGTTCGCTGCTGGCCACCAGCAACAAATGCCCGGACGGTTGGCCGGCCCGGGGAAGGGTGATCACCTGGTTGCTGCGAAACTCGGTGGCGCGCCAGGTTTCAATATCCCGGTAATTGTCTGGCAGGTGCAGGCGATTGGGATGTTGCAGCTGGGCCAGGCGCGTGCCTTCGCCGTCATATAAGGCTGCGGCCCGCAAGGGTGAGTAGCTGGTCAGTTCATCCAGCAGGGTTTGCGCCTTGAGCGGTGAGTCCAGGGACTCGGCGGCGAGCGAGGGGTTGGACACCAGCCGGCCGATGGCCTGCAAGGCCTGGGGTGCCATGCTTTCCTGGGAGATCCAGTAGGCGGCGCTGATAAAGGTCAGGTTGGCCACCAGCAAGACGGTGGTCAACAAAACCAGCAGGGCCGCCAGCAGTTTTTGCCCAACCGGTAGATTTTCGAGACGCTGGCGCAGTGGCATCAAGGTTTTCGCTGCAAAGGAACAGGCAGGCAGGGTAGCGCGTGCTTCAGTCGCTGGGCAATCCGCGTGCAGACAGTCGCTGTACCAGGCGCGCCTGGAGTTGTTGCAGGTGCGGCAAGGTCAGTTGGTGGCGTGCGGCCGCTTGGCAGGCGTAGCCCAGCAAATAGCTGATTTCGGTGCGTCGGGAACTGGCCACGTCCTGGTACATCGACGAGTAATTGGCTGCCGTGGCCTGGATCACCCGTTCCACTTCGCTCTGCAGGTCCTGCGCGGCAGCGGGTTGGCCGAAGCATTCCAGCAGGTCGGCGAGTTCGGCGCACAAGGTGGCCACTTCGCACTGATGGGCTTGCAGCTCGCCATTGCGGCATTCGTAGAGCACGGTCAGCGGGTTGATGGCGCAGTTCAAAGCCAGTTTGCGCCACAGGCGGGTAAGGATGTCGGTGCTCCATTCATGGGGAATGCCGGCGGCTTGCAGGTCATCCAGCCACGGCGGCGGGGTAGGGTGGCTCGCATCTCCCAGCCAGGTGTAGCCATGGCCGGCAAACACGACCCGCCAGTCGCTTTCGCGAAACGCGCCTTCGGTGCTGGAGGCGAAGATGCAGCGTGCCTGGGGCAGTTGGGCGGCGACGGCGTCCTGGCTGCCCAGGCCGTTTTGCAGCAGGATCAGTTCGGCGTCCGGCGCCAGTCGATGTTCAAGCTGTGCGACGGCTTTCTGGGCGTCGTAGGCCTTGCACGCCACCAGCAGGCGATGAATCGGCCCTGGGCTGTCGGATGTTTCGCCGACGACCGGGTAAGTGTGGGCCACGCCTTGCTCAACCAGGGTCAGGCCCTCGGCGGCCTGATAACTGGCCAGCCGCGTGTGGTCCCGCAGGATCAGGCGCACGGGCAACCCGGCGCGGGCCAGGCGGGCAGCCCACAATGTTCCGAGGCTGCCAGCGCCGAGGACATGCCAGGTGGTCGACATCAGTTTTTACTCCGTAAGGCTGCCCGCAGTGAACGAGGCGAAAGAACCGCTATAATGCCCGGGCATTTTAGCCTGGGCGTGCTCCATCTCTACTGAGCCGCGCCCCTTTTTATTGGAGAAATTACATGCCGTCGTTCGACGTGGTATCCGAACTGGACAAACACGAAGTCACCAACGCCGTCGAGAACGCCGTCAAGGAGCTGGATCGTCGCTATGACTTGAAGGGCAAGGGCAGCTTCGAGTTCAAGGAAAAGGAGCTGACCGTCAACCTGACCGCAGAAGCCGATTTCCAGCTGGAAGCGATGATTGAGATCCTCAAGCTGTCGCTGGTCAAGCGCAAGATCGATGCGCAGTGCCTTGAAATCAAGGATGCGTATGCTTCCGGCAAGCTGATGAAGCAGGAAGCCGTGCTCAAGGAAGGCATCGACAAGGAGCTGGCGAAGAAAATCGTCGCTCACGTCAAGGACGCCAAGCTCAAGGTCCAGGCCTCGATTCAAGGTGAACAGGTGCGTATCACCGGCAAGAAGCGTGACGACTTGCAAGAGGCCATTGCTGCCCTGCGTGCCAAGACCTTCGACATGCCGCTGCAGTTCAACAACTTCCGCGACTGATAGCACGTTGGGGAACCTGTGGGCGTTTTTGACGTCCCACGCCCCAGAACCTGCGCCCACCATTGAGCCCTACGGGGCTCAATTGTATTCAGGGCCAATCAATAGGCCGAGCATCCGGTAAACAGGAGAATGTAGATGGATTTGAACGCTGAAGTGGATCACTTGATCAAGAGCTCGGAGTCGTGGTTACCGATGATCATGGAATACGGCAGCCGATTTTTGCTGGCCGTGGTCACCCTGGCCATCGGTTGGTGGCTGATCAACGTCTTGACCCACCGAGTCGGGCGTTTGCTGGCACTGCGTAATGCTGACCTGGCGCTGCAACACTTCATTACCAGCCTTGCGAACATTGCGCTCAAGGTCATGCTGGTGGTTAACGTGGCCTCGATGATCGGCGTCGCAACCACATCGTTCGTTGCCGCGATTGGTGCCGCTACCCTGGCCATCGGTCTGGCCTTGCAAGGCAGCCTGGCGAATTTCGCCGGCGGCGTGCTGATTCTGTTGTTCCGCCCGTTCCGCATTGGCGACTGGATCGAAGCCCAGGGCACTTCCGGTACCGTCGACAGCATCCAGATCTTTCACACCGTGTTGCGCACCGGCGACAACAAGACGGTGATCATCCCGAACGGCAGCCTGTCCAACGGCCTCATCACCAACACCAACCGTCAGCCGACCCGTAAAGTGGTATTTGATGTGGGTGTCGACTATGAAGCCGACCTGCAGAAGGCCCGCGAAGTGCTGCTGGAACTGGCCAAGGATCCACGGGTACTGGCTGATCCTGCGCCGGCTGCCGTGATTTCCACCTTGGGCGATAGTTCGATCACTGTATCCCTGCGAGTCTGGACCAAGACTGCGGATTATTGGGATGTGATGTTTATGTTCAACGAACTGGCACGTGACCGTTTGAAAGCGGCGGGAATTGATATTCCATTTCCGCAGCGGGTGATTCGCGTCATGCAGGAAAGTGCTACGAAGTAATAACGTGACTGGATGATTAAACCTGGCCAATGTGTCAGGTTTGTTACGCAGCATTAAACTAGATAGCTAGCTTGCTAGTTATCCGGTTGTTGAGATTAAGTGGCAATAAAAAAGCCGCTCACTTGCGAACAAGTGAGCGGCTTTTTAGTTAGGGCCGAGGCCCTAAGTCATCGTTGTAATCAAACTGCCAATTACAAGATGTTCAGCGGGTATTGCGCGATCAGACGCAGTTCGTCGATCGACGCCGAACCGTAGTACACACCATCGCTGGAGCGATAAGTGGCTTGACGTACACGCAGGCTCAGGTCTTTAGCCGGGCCGCTCTGGATCACGTACTTGGCTTCGATGTCACGTTCCCACTCTTTGCCGTTCGAAGTGTCGGCGGTGTTGGCGCCGGTACCTTTAACGTAGCGAGTCATGAAGCTCAGGCCTGGCACGCCAAACGTGGCCATGTTCAGGTCGTAGCGAGCCTGGAAGGACTTCTCGTCTTCAGCGTTGAAGTCGGAACGAGCGATGGAGTTGGCCAGGAAGATCGTGCCGCCGCCGTCTACGCCGTAACCGTAGTCACCGTCACCGCTAACCTTCTGGTAGGCCAGGGTAAAGGTGTGAGCCTGGATGGTGTACGCGCCTTGCAAGCTGTAGGCACGGTTATCCAGTTTGGTGGTGCCGTCCTTTTCAGCCCGTTGCAGGCCAGCGCCATCACTTTTGGTGCTGTAGATGTTGAAGTCGACCGCCAGGGACTGTTCATTGCTAAGCGCATGAGTCCAGTTCAGGTTGGCGTAGGTTTTCTTCCAGTAGTCTTCGGTCTTCGCGTAGTAGAGGCTGGCGCTGACTTCTGGAGTGAGGGCGTAGACGCCACCGATGAAGTCAGTTTTTGTCAGGCCCAGGCTGTCGCGGTAGGTCTGGGCTTGCGCCACGCTCGAGGTGAAGTGACCGCCTTCGAGTTTCAGGCCCTTGATCTCGTTGCTGGTCAGCGAGATACCCTGTGGCAATTCAGGCAGCAGGCGGCTGTCATCGGAAGCGAATACAGGTGCGGTGGTGTACTGGTCGCCGACTTTCAGGACCGTATCGGAGATACGGAACTTAACGGCGCCGCCGCCTTTGGAGTAATCATCCTGAGAGCGACCGTCGGAGCCCGTTGGAAACAGGCCAGTACCGGAACGACCCTTGCCGCTGTCCAGTTTGACGCCCAACAGACCGATGACGTCGACACCCACACCGATGGTGCCTTGGGTGAAGCCCGACTGGTACAGGCCGTTGAAGCCCAGACCGGTTTCGTTGACGCGGCTTTTGCCGGTGTCGTTGTTACGGAAGTCGCGGCCAAAGTTCAGGAGGCGAGTGTTGATGCTGAAAGTACTGTCTTCAACAAAGCCCTTGGAGTCGTCCTGAGAGGACGCCATTGCGAACTGCGAGGTGCCTGCTGAAACAGCCAGGGCGATCATGCTCCACTTCATCACGCGCATCGTGATTTGCTCCTTTGGTTTTAGGAAGAGTACTGCCGTCCCACCTATATTTTTGTCTGGGCGGCTCTTTCTTTTTTGTGTCGGCGCAAAGTTATATCACGCAGACATTATTGACGATACTTGCACATCTATCCTTTCAGCTTCTTTACGGGCCTGTCGTAAATTGCTAGCTCCATGTCGCAAATTCACAGTCCGTTTGGAACCGGACTGACAACTTCAATACTGTTTAAAAGCGTTGAGTCGGGTAAGGAATATCCCTTCTCAAAGTTTTAACTCTTCCTTGAAAAAGCATTGAACCGCTGTTGTTTTCCGTCGCGAAACACCTGCTTCCTGCCGGTGCGGTTGTCGACGATAGAACGGTGAATGCAACAAGCGTGCACAAACCGGAAACCGAATGTGATTTTTTCGTGAAAATTGTCAACGCGGTGTAAAAACCGCATAAGCACGGGCTTTTTACGCCGTTTGGTTTGGCCTTGACGCGCCTGCTGTGCTCCTGTTCGGTGGTGTATAAAACCTGCACCCGAGCAAAACGTTACCGGTTCACCCCGTTCGGTGGGTAGTCGGCGGATCCCTTTGAAGCACAAATGGGTCATTTTGGTGCAATTGTTCCCGCTCTGCTTTTTTGCCCCAGGCTACTGTTCTTATCCTGAGAGCCCTCTGGCTCAAGGTCTTTAAGCGTGTCCCACGTCCCGACTTTGACTGGGATTGGATGCATTGGTCATTTAGCGTAGCTGAAATATTGGCCTGTCTCGAAATGGTGCGCTTTTTTTCGTGGCGTCCTGTTTGGGCGCGTATCTGACCAGAAGCATTCGCCGTGAAGCGCCCGGCATTCGCAGGTATGCTGGGCGCCTGAAACCTGACCCGCCGAACGGGAGTGACTGCTGTGTTCGCCTTAGATCCACGTCTTCAACAAGACACCTTGCCCATCGGGGATTTCCCCCTGTGCCGGCTGCTGCTGTCCAATGATTCGAATTACCCTTGGTTCATCCTGGTGCCGCGCATTGACGGTATCAGCGAAGTGTTTCAGCTGGATGTCGCTGACCAGCAGCGGGTATGGCAGGAAAGCACGGCGCTGGCCCAGCTATTAAATGAAGGGTTTGGCGCCGACAAAATGAATATCGGTGCGCTGGGTAATGTGGTCAGCCAACTGCACGTGCATGTGATCGTGCGCAAGCGCGATGACGCCGCCTGGCCGGCGCCGGTGTGGGGCAAGCATCCGGCGAAGCCATACAGCGACGAGCAGGCGGCGGCGATTCGTGCACGCCTGCGCGAGATTCTGCCGGCTGACTTCACGTTCCTGGAGGCTTGAACCATGGACCTTCAAGACCGTGTGACCGACCTGGAAAGCCGCCTGGCCTTTCAGGACGACACCATTGAGACCCTCAATGACATCCTGGTCACCCAGCAGCGGGCGGTTGAACGCCTGCAAATGCAGATGACTGCATTGCTCAAGCGCCAGGAAGAAATGGGCGGCCAGTTCGAGTCGTCCGAGGAAGAGGCGCCGCCGCCTCACTATTAACGAGGCGGGGGTGAATCCCCAGGCATAAAAAAACCGCGATGCAGCCAGGCTGCTTCGCGGTTTTTTTGTTTCGGGGTGCTGGAATCAGCGACGCGGCAACGCCGCGATCACATCTTCGGCTTGCAGGCCCTTGTCACGATTCATTACGGAGAACTCCACGCGCTGGCCTTCCACCAGGACGCGATGGCCTTCGCCGCGAATCGCCCGGAAGTGGACGAAGATATCGTCGCCCGAATCCCGGGAAATAAAGCCGAAGCCCTTGGAGGTGTTGAACCACTTCACGGTACCGGTATCCCGGTTGGTCATGTCGTAGCTTTGCGACGCAGCGGCCGGCGAGGAACGGTAAAAACTGATGGCCAGATGAAGGACGATGGCGACCAGTGCGATTGCCAGGCTGAGCAGGACGGCCGGGTGGCCACCGACTTCAGGCATTGGTGCCAGCAGGGTGAGGGTTTGCACGACAACAGCCAGAACCAGCAAGGCGCTGACCAGGTTTTGCAGTTGATGACGCGGGCCTTTGTTCCAGTAAGGAATGACTGGAGCCAGTGTCAGGTTAAGAAGACCAAAAAAGGTCAGGTAGAGAGCGTCAGGTTGTTGCAGGTAAGGCAGGGTTTCTGATCGCAGGCTGGGGATAAAGGACAGCAGCAAAGCTGCAGCGCCCGTTAGCAGGTGGACGATTTTCAACATTTTGATTAACTCACGTTAAGACGGATCACGAGGAAGAGCTGACTGGCACGGTTCGCTTCTGAACAATGGGAGGCGTTGGACACGTACACGGGTATCAGCCTATGTCGCTTGCCGCAAACAAAAACGGCGGCGACACGCTGCCTATTTAACAGCAAAGCCTGTGCCTACTCAAATCAAGCATTTCGGGCTGTTGCGAGGCATGCGGCATTTCTGCGTCAAACGCTTGTCCTAGACAGGTGCGGGCTTTTTCTCCCGCGGCGGATAATTTTTTCGGCAGGGCTTGAAGCTTCGCCTGCCGTGCAAACCCGCTTTGCGAGGGGCGATTTGCCGCACCTCTATAGGGTCAGCCAGGCTGCGCAAGGCCGGCACTCTTGCTAGAGTGGTCCTGCACCTGATCAATGAATGTTCATCAATTGAAGGGGAAACACATGGCAATCGATATTGGTATCAGTGAAGAAGACCGTAAATCAATCGTTGACGGACTTTCGCGCCTGCTTTCCGATACCTATGTACTTTACCTGAAGACCCACAACTTCCATTGGAACGTAACGGGCCCGATGTTTCGCACACTGCACTTGATGTTTGAAGAGCAGTACAACGAACTGGCGCTGGCGGTGGATTCAATTGCAGAGCGTATTCGCGCCCTGGGTTTTCCTGCGCCGGGTGCTTATTCGGTGTACGCACGACTTTCTTCCATCAAGGAAGAAGAAGGTGTGCCGAGCGCTGAAGACATGATCAAGCAATTGGTCGAAGGCCAGGAAGCGGTTACCCGCACGGCCCGGGGCATCTTCCCGTTGCTGGATAAAGTCAGCGATGAACCCACTGCGGACTTGCTGACTCAGCGTATGCAAGTTCATGAAAAGACCGCGTGGATGTTGCGTTCCCTGCTCGAAAACAAGTAATGCCGGTGGCGGGTGGGCGTCGAGCTGACGCCCCTCGCGTGCCTGTTTTTCGGCGATTTTCCTGACCCCGCGAGCTTCCTGATACACGCGTTGGCTTGTCCTACGGCGATCGGCTCCCTGTCTTCTGGCTGCACTTGTCTTCTTGATGTTTTATAGCTCAACGGCCAACGACAACACTGATGAGTGGCCGTCAGGCAATGGAGTGTCAAGTGTATGTCACGCGGAGCAGGTAATGGAGTTATGGAAACGTGCGGGTTGCACAAGATAAAGGTAGATCCGTTTGCCAAAGGGTTCGATATGACCTTGGCGAGGCCATTGTCCCGATCCGTTCGGCTTAATGGTTTTTCGACGTGTTTGCGACTCGAAGAGGTCTATTGGAATATCCTCGCGGAAATAGCCCGGATCAATACATGTTCGGTCAGTGCGTTGCTGTCTTACGTGGACCGTGAAGTGCACTTGCGTTATGGCGGTGTAAAGAACTTCAGTGGTCTGGTCAGGGTGGTTTGCGTGGTTCATGTATTGAAAGGACGCCTCGACGCGCCGGGTGTCCACCCGGACCTGGCATGATCCTTATGCCAGCCGCCAGGCTCGGGATTGCCCCGGGTCGGGCGCCTGGCAGAAGCGTGCCACAGCCACCTATATAAAGAGCAGCGCGCCGCTACGGCTGCACAGCCTCGATTTACCAGATATAATCCCGGGCTTTGCTGCGCATGCCGGGACTTTCCCACGGGATAGAGCCAGGGCAGGGCGTGGCGCAGTAATGATCTGATCGCCGAGACATCTCCATGCCCATGTACGACTATCAATGCGCTTCCTGTGGTCATCAGTTGGAAGCCATTCAAAAGATCAGCGCAGCGCCGCTGGTCGATTGCCCTGCCTGCCAGGCTCCGGAGCTCAAGAAGATGTTGTCCATGCCGGGCTTTCGCCTGAGTGGCAACGGTTGGTACGAGACCGATTTCAAGACCGGTTCGAAGAAGAATCTGGCCGGCGGCGACAAAGCAGACTGAGTTGAACTCTACGCGCAGGCTCCTGCATTATCCGTCACCTGACTTAGCTGTACGGTGATGAGGCAGGCCTCCACCGAATTTCGAATTACGAGAAGCGAAACCACTATCATGATGCGCAGCCACTATTGCGGCCAACTGAACGAGACCCTGGAAGGTCAGGAAATCACCCTTTGCGGATGGGTTCACCGTCGCCGCGACCACGGCGGGGTGATCTTCCTCGATATCCGTGATCGTGATGGTCTGGCCCAGGTGGTATTCGATCCGGACCGCGCCGAGAGCTTCGCCGCCGCCGACCGCGTGCGCAGCGAGTACGTCGTGAAGATCACCGGCAAGGTTCGCCTGCGTCCGGCCGGTGCCACCAACGCCAACATGGCGTCGGGCATGATCGAAGTGCTGGGTTACGAACTGGAAGTGCTGAACGAGTCGGAAACCCCGCCGTTCCCACTGAACGAGTTCTCCGACGTTGGCGAAGAAACCCGCCTGCGGTATCGCTTCCTGGACCTGCGTCGCCCGGAAATGGCCGAGAAGCTGCGTCTGCGTTCGCGCATGACCACCAGCATCCGTCGCTTCCTGGACGAAAACGGCTTCCTCGACGTCGAGACGCCGATCCTGACCCGTGCTACCCCGGAAGGCGCTCGCGACTACCTGGTGCCGAGCCGTACCCACGCCGGTTCCTTCTTCGCCTTGCCGCAATCGCCACAGCTGTTCAAGCAGTTGCTGATGGTTGCCGGCTTCGACCGTTACTACCAGATCGCCAAATGCTTCCGTGACGAAGACCTGCGGGCCGACCGCCAGCCGGAATTCACCCAGATCGACATCGAGACCAGTTTCCTCGATGAAAAAGAGATCATGGGCATCACCGAGCAGATGATCCGCAACCTGTTCAAGGAAGTGCTGAACCTGGAGTTCGGCGAATTCCCGCACATGACCTTCGAAGAAGCCATGCGCCGTTACGGTTCCGACAAGCCGGACCTGCGTAACCCGCTGGAACTGGTTGACGTTGAAGACCAGCTCAAAGACGTCGACTTCAAAGTGTTCAGCGGTCCGGCCAACGACCCGAAATGCCGTATTGCCGCCTTGCGCGTTCCTGGCGCTGCGAGCATGCCGCGCAAGCAGATCGACGACTACACCAAGTTTGTCGGCATCTACGGTGCCAAGGGCCTGGCGTACATCAAGGTCAACGAGCGCGCCAAGGGCGTTGAAGGCCTGCAGTCGCCAATCGTCAAGAACATCCCTGAAGCCAACCTCAACGTGATCCTTGATCGTGTTGGCGCGGTCGACGGCGATATCGTGTTCTTCGGCGCCGACAAGTCGAAGATCGTCAGCGAAGCGCTGGGTGCACTGCGGATCAAGGTCGGTAACGACCTGAACCTGCTGACCTGTCAGTGGGCGCCGATGTGGGTTGTCGATTTCCCGATGTTCGAAGAGAACGACGACGGCAGCTTCAGCGCGCTGCACCACCCGTTCACCGCGCCGAAGTGCACGCCGCAAGAGCTCGAAGCCAACCCGGCTGGCGCTCTGTCCCGTGCCTACGACATGGTGCTCAACGGCACCGAGCTGGGTGGCGGTTCGATCCGTATCCACCGCAAGGAAATGCAGCAGTCGGTCTTCCGCCTGCTGGGCATCAACGAAGATGAGCAGCAAGAGAAGTTCGGCTTCCTGCTCGATGCCCTGAAGTACGGCGCGCCGCCTCACGGTGGCCTGGCCTTCGGCCTGGACCGTCTGGTGATGCTGATGACCGGTGCCCAGTCGATCCGTGAAGTGATTGCCTTCCCGAAAACCCAAAGTGCTGCCGACGTCATGACGCAAGCACCGGGTGTGGTGGATGCCAAGGCACTGCGCGAGCTGCATATCCGTCTGCGCGAGACACCAAAGGCTGAGTAAGGCCGCAGCGTGAAAGCGCGATAAGGTTTTACATTGTCAGCTAAGGGCGCATCTTCGGATGCGCCTTTGCGTTACAAGGGCTGCACGTTAAAGAGGGAAGTCCCGCCTGGGGCGGGATTGACAGGTTTCTACAGAATTTCGGAGTTGTGTTATGGCTGGCCATTCCAAGTGGGCGAACATCAAGCACCGCAAAGAGCGTCAGGATGCCAAGAAAGGCAAGATCTTCACCAAGTGGATTCGCGAGCTGACCGTCGCCGCGCGCCAGGGTGGCGGTGACCCGGGCTCCAACCCGCGTCTGCGCCTGGCCCTGGACAAGGCCCTCGGTGCCAACATGAGCCGCGACATCATCGACCGTGCCGTGGCCCGTGGGGCTGGTGCGGCCGATACCGACGACATGGTCGAGTTGAGCTACGAAGGCTACGGCCCGGGTGGCGTGGCGGTGATGGTCGAGTGCATGACCGACAACCGCAACCGTACTGCGGCCGCCGTGCGCCATGCGTTCAGCAAATGTGGCGGCAACCTGGGCACTGACGGTTCGGTAGCCTACCTGTTTGAGCGCAAGGGGCAGATTTCCTTCGCGCCGGGCGTTGACGAAGATGCACTGATCGAAGCCGCGATGGAGGCCGATGCCGACGACGTGGTGACCAACGAAGACGGTTCCATCGACGTGTTTACCTCGTTCGCGGGTTTCTACGCTGTGCGTAACGCTCTGGAAGCGGCGGGTTTCAAAGGTACCGATGCGGAAATCGTGATGCTGCCCACCACCAGCGCCGAGCTGGACCTGGATGGCGCGCAGAAGGTGCTCAAGATGCTCGACATGCTTGAAGACCTGGATGACGTGCAGAACGTCTACTCCAATGCCGATATCCCGGAGTCGGTAGCCGAACAGCTCGTTTAAGAGCACCAAAGATCCAATGTGGGAGCTGTCGAGCCTTGGCGAGGCTGCGATGGCATCAACCCGGTGTAACTGATGCACCGAGGTGCCTGTATCGCAGGCAAGCCAGCTCCCACAGGGATCTATGCTGATACACAAACCATGTGCCTGGCGCATCCGCTTTAAATCCAATCCGCAGGCGTTATGACTCTAATCCTAGGTATCGACCCCGGTTCGCGAATCACCGGCTTTGGCGTGGTCCAACAGACCCCGCGAGGCTGCGTGTACGTGGCGTCGGGCTGTATCCGTACCGGCGCCGGCGAGTTGGCCGAGCGCTTGCAAATCGTCTATCGCGGCGTGCGTGAAGTGATCCAGACCTACGGGCCAGTGACCATGGGCATCGAAAAAGTGTTCATGGCAAAAAACGCCGACTCGGCCTTGAAGCTCGGCCAAGCCCGGGGTGCGGCCATCGTGGCCGGTGCCGAGGAGGGCATGGAGATCGCGGAATACACCGCGACCCAGGTCAAGCAGGCCGTGGTCGGCACCGGTGCGGCCAACAAGGAGCAGGTGATGATGATGGTCATGCACATGCTCAAGCTCACCGCCAAACCGCAAATCGATGCCTCTGACGCCCTGGCCATTGCCATTTGCCACGCCCATACCCGTTCCAGCCTGATGCCCCACGGCTTGGGGACGGCACGCAGTCGTGGCGGCCGGCTGCGTCTCTGATAGCATCAGCGCAATCATTCTGCGTGGGGTGCATGAACGGCCTGTCGTGGCGGCCGGCACGCCCGCGTTATTACCGGTCAGGCCTTGATCTGAGCCGATTCTTAAGGATTCGAACGTGATTGGACGCTTGCGCGGCACCCTGGCTGAGAAACAGCCGCCGCACCTGATTCTGGATGTAAACGGGCTGGGCTATGAGCTGGAAGTGCCCATGACCACCCTCTACCGCCTACCGTCGGTCGGTGAACCGCTGACCCTGCACACCCATCTGGTGGTGCGCGAAGACGCGCAATTGCTCTATGGTTTCATTGGCAAGCGTGACCGGGACTTCTTTCGTGAGCTGATCCGCCTCAACGGCGTGGGCCCGAAGCTGGCGTTGGCGCTGATGTCGAGCCTGGAAGTGGATGAGCTGGTGCGCTGTGTGTCGGCCCAGGACACCTCGGCGCTGACCAAGGTGCCAGGCGTTGGCAAGAAAACCGCCGAGCGCTTGCTGGTGGAACTCAAGGATCGCTTCAAAGCCTGGGAGGTCGTGCCGAGCATGTTCGCCCTGGTGCCTAACCAACCGGACGCGCCGGGTGTGCCGGTGGCCAGTGCCGAAAGCGATGCAGTCAGCGCGCTGATCTCCCTGGGCTACAAGCCCCAGGAGGCGAGCAAGGCGGTGTCGGCCATCAAGGACAAGAACCTGAGCAGCGAAGACATGATCCGCCGCGCCCTGAAGGGAATGATTTAAGTGATTGAAGCTGATCGTCTGATCGCGGCCACCGGCCCCCGTGACCGTGAAGAAGTCCAGGACCGGGCCATTCGCCCCCTGAGCCTCGCCGAATATATTGGTCAGCCCACCGTGCGCGAGCAGATGGAGCTGTTCATCCAGGCCGCGCGCGGGCGCAGCGAGTCATTGGATCACACGTTGATCTTCGGCCCGCCGGGCCTGGGCAAGACCACTCTGGCCAACATCATTGCCCAGGAAATGGGCGTGTCGATCAAGTCCACCTCCGGCCCTGTGCTGGAGCGACCGGGCGACCTGGCGGCGCTGCTGACCAACTTGGAGCCCCACGACGTACTGTTTATCGACGAGATCCACCGGCTTTCGCCCATCGTCGAAGAAGTGTTGTACCCGGCCATGGAAGACTTCCAGCTGGACATCATGATTGGCGAAGGCCCGGCCGCGCGCTCGATCAAGCTCGACCTGCCACCGTTCACCCTGGTGGGGGCTACTACCCGTGCGGGCATGCTGACCAATCCGCTGCGAGACCGTTTCGGGATTGTTCAACGTCTGGAGTTCTATAGCACGGCGGATCTGGCCACCATCGTCAGCCGTTCGGCGACTATCCTCGGCTTGCCCCTGGACCCGGAAGGCGCGTTTGAAATCGCCCGCCGCGCCCGTGGTACGCCGCGGATTGCCAATCGGTTACTGCGACGGGTGCGCGACTTTGCCGAAGTTCGGGCCAAAGGGCATATCACCAAACCCGTGGCAGACCTGGCGCTGAACCTGCTGGATGTGGATGAGCACGGCTTTGATCACCAGGACCGGCGCCTGCTGCTGACCATGATCGAGAAGTTCGACGGTGGCCCGGTGGGTGTGGACAGCCTCGCGGCAGCCATCAGCGAAGAGCGGCACACAATTGAGGATGTACTGGAACCGTACCTGATCCAGCAGGGCTACATCATGCGTACGCCGAGGGGGCGTGTGGTCACCCGGCATGCGTATCTGCACTTTGGGTTAAACATTCCGTCACGATTGGGCGAGATGCCCGTGGTAGACGAATTCCTCGATGCAGTAGACGATTAAAAACGCTTGGCGATTCGATTTATTCGGCGTTTGTGCTGTCCTAGTGGCTGGCGTCGTCATTCTTTCGTTAGAAATGTGCCACAGAATGAAAAACAGTTGCCTGGCCGGATTGGCAACCTGAGGAGTAAGCACTAGAGTATGCGCGCGCAAAACGGGGATCAGTCGTTCGCACATCGCTGTCGCGTTTATTACGAGGACACCGATGCCGGCGGCATCGTTTATTACGTCAATTACCTAAAGTTCATGGAGCGGGCTCGAACCGAGCGGCTACGGGAGCTGGGCTTTGCCCAATCCCAGCTGGCAGGGGAGGACCTGTTGTTTGTCGTGCATTCCAGCGAGGCGCGTTACCACGCGCCGGCGCGACTGGACGATGAATTGCTGGTCAGCGCAGAAATAACCGAATTGAACCGTGCCAGCCTGCGCTTTAAACAGCAGGTCAGGCGGGCTACGGATGCAACGCTGCTCTGTGAGGGGCAGTTCCTGGTGGCCTGTGTTCGCACCAATAGTTTGAAACCCCGGGCCATTCCCGAAGCTCTACGCACGGCCTTTGCCGGCGTGAGCGGCGCGGGTAAACATTCAGAGCAGGAGATTTAGCGTGGAACCTACCGTCGTCGACCATTCCTCCATGTGGAGCCTGGTCAGCAATGCCAGTGTCGTGGTTCAACTGGTGATGCTGATTCTGGTAGCCGCATCGGTTACCTCTTGGGTCATGATTTTTCAGCGCAGCAACCTGCTGCGTGCCGGTCGACGTGCCCTGGAGAGCTTCGAAGAGCGCTTCTGGTCGGGTATCGACCTGTCCAAACTGTATCGCCAGGCCGGCAGCAACCCGGACCCGGATTCGGGCGTCGAGCAGATCTTCCGCGCCGGCTTCAAGGAATTCTCCCGTCTGCGCCAGCAGCCAGGCGTTGACCCGGAAGCGGTCATGGAAGGCGTGGCCCGTGCCATGCGCGTAGCGATTTCCCGCGAAGAAGAAAAGCTTGAGCAAAGCTTGCCGTTCCTCGCCACCGTAGGTTCCGTCAGCCCGTACATCGGCCTGTTCGGTACCGTGTGGGGGATTATGAACTCCTTTCGCGGCCTGGCCCAGGCCCAGCAAGCGACCCTGGCCACCGTGGCCCCGGGTATCGCCGAAGCGCTGATCGCCACCGCCATCGGCCTGTTCGCAGCTATTCCCGCAGTAATCGCCTACAACCGTTTTGCCGCTCGTGGCGAAACCTTGATCAGCCGTTACTACACCTTCGCCGATGAATTCCAGGCGATCCTGCACCGTAAAGTGCACACCAGCGAAGAATAAGCAGGTAATTCCCAATGGCTTTAATCGCTCGAGCTCGCAAAAAGCGCAAGCCGGTCGCCGAGATGAACGTAGTGCCTTACATCGACGTGATGCTGGTGCTGCTGGTTATCTTCATGGTGACCGCGCCGATGCTCAATCAGGGCGTGAAGGTTGATCTGCCCAAGGTTTCCAGCGAAGCCTTGCCGCAGGACAACAACACCCAGGTCCTGACCATTTCGATCAAGGCTGACAAGACCTATTACTGGAACCTTGGCAGCGAAGTCGACACTCAGAAACAGCAGGACAAGGCCATGACCTTGCCGCAGATGACTGATGCTGTGACCAAGATCATTCGCGCCGGCAACGAAGGTGGCAAGCACACCCAGGTGTTCATCCGCGGCGACAAGGTCGTCGACTATGGCTCCGTGATGGGCGCCATGGGCGGGCTGCAGAAGGCCGGCGTCGGTAACGTTGGCTTGATTACCGAGGCGCCCTGATGCACCAACAGCGAGAGCCGTCCGCCTCGGAAAGCTTCTTCTGGCCTAGCGTCTGGGCGATTGCCCTGCACGTCCTGGTGTTTGGCATGCTGTTTGTCAGCTTTGCCATGACCCCGGACCTGCCGCCAGCCAAGCCGATCGTGCAGGCGACCCTGTATCAGCTGAAATCGAAAAGCCAGGCCACCACCCAGACCAATCAGAAGATTGCGGGTGAGGCCCAGAAGTCGGCTGCGCGCCAGACTGAAGTCGAGCAGATGGAACAGAAGAAGGTCGAGCAGGAAGCGGTGAAGGCTGCTGCGGAACAAAAGAAAGAAGAGGCGGCTCAAAAGGCCGAGGAATCGAAAAAGGCTGACGAGGCGAAGAAAGCTGACGAGGCTAAAAAGGCTGATGAAGCCAAGAAAGCCGATAAAGCTGCCGAAGC
This sequence comes from Pseudomonas sp. 32A, assembly GCF_052682255.1. Lineage (NCBI taxonomy): Bacteria > Pseudomonadati > Pseudomonadota > Gammaproteobacteria > Pseudomonadales > Pseudomonadaceae > Pseudomonas > Pseudomonas sp. 32A. The sequence continues at coordinate 4,369,254 of NZ_JBQYLY010000001.1, forward strand.
CAAGAAAGCTGAAGAGAAACAATTGGCTAATATAGCCAAGAAGAAATCTGAAGAAGAAGCCAAAAAAGCGGCTGAAGAAGAGGCCAAGAAAAAGGCCGCTGAAGACGCGAAGAAAAAGATAGTCGAAGACGCGAAGAAAAAAGCCGCCGACGACGCCAAGAAGAAAGCTGAAGCTGACGAGGCGAAAAAGAAAATCGCCGACGATGCGAAGAAGAAAGCTGCCGCCGACGCCTCCAAGAAAAAGGCCCAGGAAGCAGCACGTAAATCGACCGAAGACAAAAAGGCCCAGGCCTTGGCCGATTTGCTTTCCGACACGCCGCAGCGCCAGCAAGCCTTGGCCGATGAACGTGGTGACGAAGTCGCGGGCAGTTTCGATGACCTGATTCGTTCACGGGCAGCGGAAGGGTGGACCCGTCCTCCTTCGGCACGTAAAGGCATGACAGTAGTGCTGCAGATCGGCATGTTGCCGGACGGCACGGTGACCTCGGTCAGCGTGGCCAAGTCCAGTGGCGACGGTTCGTTCGACAGTTCGGCGGTAGCAGCGGTCAAGAACATTGGCCGGTTGACCGAGATGCAGGGAATGAAACCAAGCGACTTCGCTCCCTACCGTTCATTCAAGATGACATTCACACCTGAGGATCTAGCCTTGTGAGAAACCTTCTTCGAGGAATGCTTGTCGTTATTTGCTGCATGGCAGGGATAGCGGCGGCGGATGAAAAGAACATCCTGGTCACCAGCGGTAGCGATCGGGCCACCCCGATCGCCGTTGTACCGTTTGGCTGGCAGGGCGGCAGCGTGCTGCCGGACGACATGTCGCAGATCATCAGCGATGACCTGCGCAACTCCGGTTACTACGCACCGATCGACAAAGGCAACATGATCAGCCAGCCGACCCAGGCCAGCGAAGTCATCTTCCGCGACTGGAAAGCGCTGAACGCCCAGTACCTGATGGTGGGCAGCATCACGCCTGCCGGCGGTCGCCTGCAGATCCAGTACACGTTGTTCAACGTCGCGACCGAGCAGCAAGTGCTGACCGGCAGCGTGTCGGGCACCACGGATCAACTGCGGGACATGGCGCACTACATCTCCGACCAGTCGTTTGAAAAGCTGACCGGGATCAAGGGTGCCTTCTCGACTCGCCTGCTTTATGTAACGGCAGAGCGTTTTTCGGTAGACAACACTCGCTACACGCTGCAGCGCTCCGACTATGACGGTGCTCGCGCCGTGACGCTGCTGCAATCCCGTGAGCCGATCCTGTCGCCTCGCTTTGCACCCGATGGCAAGCGTATCGCCTACGTGTCCTTTGAACAGAAGCGTCCGCGGATCTTCGTTCAGCACATCGATACCGGTCGCCGTGAGCAGATCACCAACTTTGAAGGCCTGAATGGCGCGCCAGCCTGGTCGCCGGATGGTTCGCGCCTGGCATTCGTATTGTCCAAAGATGGCAACCCGGACATCTACGTGATGAACATGGCTTCGCGCCAACTGAGCCGTGTTACCAGCGGCCCGGGCATCAACACCGAACCGTTCTGGGGCAAGGATGGTTCGACCATCTACTTCACCTCAGACCGTGGTGGCAAGCCGCAAGTCTACAAAACCAGCGTGAGCGGCGGCGGCGCCGAACGAGTGACCTTTATTGGTAACTACAACGCTGCACCGAAGCTTTCGGCTGATGAAAAGACGTTGGTGATGATTCACCGTCAGGATGGTTTCACTAATTTCCGGGTTGCGGCCCAGGATTTGCAGCGTGGAACGGTAAAAATCCTTACAGATACCAACCTTGATGAGTCAGCTACTGTTGCGCCCAACGGCACCATGGTAATCTACGCCACCCGCCAGCAGGGCCGGGGAGTCTTGATGCTCGTGTCCATTAATGGACGCGTAAGGCTCCCGCTTCCTACCGCACAAGGCGAAGTCAGAGAACCGTCCTGGTCCCCTTACCTGAACTGACGCGGCGCTACAAAAAGAAGTACTTAACACACTGGGGTTCATTAGGAGTTTCACGATGGAAATGCTGAAGTTTGGTAAGTTTGCTGCTCTGGCTCTGGCTCTGTCCGTAGCCGTTGGTTGCTCGTCTAAAGGCGGCGACAATGCCGGTGAAGGCGCAGCTGTTGATCCAAACGCTGGTTACGGCGCTAACACTGGTGCAGTTGACGGCTCCCTGAGCGAAGAAGCTGCTCTGCGCGCTATCACCACTTTCTACTTCGAATACGACAGTTCGGACCTGAAGCCAGAAGCCATGCGCGCTCTGGACGTTCACGCGAAGGACCTGAAAGCTAACGGCGCTCGCGTTGTTCTGGAAGGTAACACCGACGAACGTGGTACTCGTGAGTACAACATGGCACTGGGCGAGCGTCGTGCGAAAGCCGTTCAGCGCTACCTGGTACTGCAAGGTGTTGCTCCAGGCCAACTGGAACTGGTTTCCTACGGTAAAGAGCGTCCAGTTGCTACTGGCCACGACGAGCAGTCCTGGGCTCAAAACCGTCGCGTCGAACTGCGTAAGTAATTCGTCATGCGAACGTGCCGTCGTGCTCTAACTGTATTGGCTCTCAGCCTGGCACCGCTTGCGGTGTGGGCTGCGGTTCCTGTGGAAGATAGCAACTCTGGCTATAACAATAGCGGGAGCAGTTATCCGCCAGCGGGTTATGGCACGAACGGCGCCTATGCCGGGGGCGCGGCTACGGCCGCGCCTTCGGCACAGGGCGAACTGTTCAACCAGCTGCAACGCATGCAGGATCAATTGTCGCAGCAACAAGGCACGATTGAGGTTCTGCAGAATCAAGTGAACCAGCTGAAGCAAGAAGGCCTGGAGCGTTACCAGGATCTTGATCGACGTATTGGAGCCGGCGTTACACCAGCCGCCACTCCTGATAATTCTTCTGCCGGTGGCGCCGCAAGCGCCGCCGGTGGTGCAGCAGCAGGGGCCGCAGCTGCGAGCCAAGCCCCTGCCGCCAGCAGCGAACCGGGTGATCCGGCGAAGGAAAAGCTGTATTACGACGCAGCCTTCGACCTGATCAAAGCCAAGGATTTCGATAAGGCCAGCCAGGCTTTTACCGCATTCCTGCGCAAATACCCGAACAGCCAGTACGCGGGCAACGCCCAGTACTGGTTGGGCGAGGTGAACCTGGCCAAGGGTGACCTGCAAGGTGCAGGTCAAGCGTTTGCCAAGGTCAGCCAGCTGTACCCCAAGCACGCCAAGGTGCCGGATTCGCTGTACAAACTCGCTGACGTAGAACGCCGCCTGGGTCATACCGACAAGGTCAAAGGCATTCTGCAGCAGGTGGTGGCCCAATATCCGGGTACCTCCGCTGCTCAGTTGGCACAGCGGGATCTGCAACGCATGTAAGCGTCGCAACCCGTTCAGAAGAAACCCGCGCCCTGCGCGGGTTTTTTCGTTAGAATCCACGCCCTTTTATGACACACGCTTCCTGGGGTTTACGCGTTGGCGGAATTCCTTGAAGTGCCTGACGGAGGCGGACAGCCTGTTTAGCTGTTACGCCCGTGGCGACTATGCAAGACACATTACGTATCACCGAAGTTTTTTACTCGTTGCAGGGTGAAACGCGCACTGCCGGGCTGCCCACTGTATTTGTGCGCCTCACCGGTTGCCCGCTGCGTTGCCAGTACTGCGACAGCGCCTACGCCTTCAGTGGCGGCACCGTGCGTACCCTTGACGACATTCTCGAGCAAGTAGCCGGTTACCGGCCGCGCTATGTCTGTGTTACCGGTGGCGAGCCACTGGCACAGCCTAATGCCATTCCCCTGCTCAAGCAGTTGTGTGACGCTGGTTACGAGGTGTCCCTGGAAACCAGCGGCGCCCTGGATATTTCTGCGGTCGACCCTCGCGTCAGCCGGGTCGTCGACCTCAAGACCCCGGGTTCCAAGGAAGCGCACCGCAACCGCTACGAGAACATCGAGCTGCTGACGGCCAACGACCAGGTCAAGTTCGTCATCTGTTCCCGCGAAGACTACGACTGGGCGAACTCCAAGCTGATCCAATATGGCCTGGACCGCCGCGCCGGCGAAGTGCTGTTTTCCCCAAGCCACCATGACCTGAATGCGCGTGACCTGGCTGACTGGGTTGTCGCAGACAATCTGCCGGTGCGCCTGCAACTGCAGTTGCACAAGTACCTGTGGAACGACGAGCCGGGGCGCTGAGATGACTGATCAAAAGCGTGCGGTCATTCTGCTGTCCGGTGGCCTCGACTCTGCCACCGTGGTTGCCATGGCCCGTGCCGAAGGCTACAGCTGCTACACCATGAGCTTCGACTACGGCCAGCGCCACCGCGCCGAGTTGGATGCTGCTGCCCGTGTCGCCCGCGATCTGGGCGTGGTGGAGCACAAGGTGATCGGCCTGAATCTAGACGGCATGGGTGGTTCGGCGCTGACCGACAGCTCCATCGACGTGCCACAAGGCCCCAGCGAAGGCATCCCGGTGACCTACGTGCCGGCGCGCAACACGGTCTTTCTGTCCCTGGCCCTCGGTTGGGCCGAAGTGCTGAACGCCCGCGACATCTTCATCGGCGTCAACGCCCTGGACTACGCCGGTTACCCCGACTGCCGTCCCGAGTACATCGAGTCGTTCGAGCGCATGGCCAACCTCGCTACAAAGGCCGGTGTAGAAGGGCAGGGCTTTCGCATCCTGGCGCCGCTGCAGAACCGCAGCAAGGCCGATATCGTGAAGGCTGGCGTAGGACTTGGCGTCGATTACTCGCTGACCGTTTCCTGCTATCAGGCGGACAATGACGGCCGTGCTTGTGGGAAATGCGACAGCTGCCGACTGCGTGCTGAAGGCTTCCAGGCGGCCGGAATCACTGACCCAACGCGTTATTTCTGATTTAATTTAAATAAGGTGTTGAATAATCCTTAGAAATCAGTATTATACGCGCCACCACACAGCGGGTCGTTAGCTCAGTTGGTAGAGCAGTTGGCTTTTAACCAATTGGTCGTAGGTTCGAATCCCACACGACCCACCATTTTTGGCGGTTTAGAAAATCCGGAAGGCCCACGCAAGTGAGGATTTCCGGGTTTTTTTTGCCCAACAAAAGCCGATCACTCTCATGGCAGAGAGTGATCGGCTTTTTTGTTGAACCTAGCCAAACCGCCCGGTGATGTAGTCCTCGGTCTGCTTCATCTTCGGCTTGGTGAAGATCTCATCCGTATTGCCATGCTCAATCAGCTCGCCCATGAACATGAACGCCGTGCTGTCGGACACCCGCGCGGCCTGCTGCATGTTGTGGGTCACGATAATCACCGTATATTGCTCTTTCAGCTCGGTGATCAGCTGTTCGATACGCCCGGTGGAAATCGGGTCGAGTGCCGAGGTCGGTTCATCCAGCAGCAACACCTGCGGCCGCAGCGCAATAGTGCGGGCGATGCACAGGCGTTGCTGCTGCCCGCCTGAGAGACTCTGGGCGCTCTGCTTGAGTTTGTCTTTCACCTCATCCCACAGCGCGCCGCCGCGCAAGGCTTGCTCGACTCGATCATCCATTTCCCGGCGCGACAGCTTTTCATGGTGGCGTACGGCATAGGCGATGTTGTCGTAGATCGACATGGGGAACGGCACCGGCTTCTGGAAGACCATCCCGACATGACTGCGCAGGCGGTTCATCGAGTAGCCGGGGGCGAGGATGTTTTCGCCGTTGAGCAGCACTTCGCCGCGGGCTTCCTGCTTGGGGTACATCGAGTAGATACGGTTGAACACCCGCAGCAACGTCGACTTCCCGCAACCCGATGGGCCAATGATCGCGGTGATGCGTTTTTCCGGAATGTCGATGTCGATGGATTTCAGCGAACGCTGGTTGTTGTAGAAAAACTCCAACCCACGGACACGGATTTTGGTTTTTTCAGGATCAAGGCGGGTCGATTGCATCAGTGGGACCTATTGCGCAAAAGAATCAGGCGAGACAGCAAGCTCAGCACCAGCACGAACATCGTCAGTACCAAGGCGCCTGCCCATGCGAGGGAGTGCCAGTCATCGAAGGGGCTCATGGCGTACTGGAAAATAACCACCGGCACGCTGGCGATCGGTTTGAGCAGGTTGCTGCTCCAGAACTGGTTGCCGAAGGCAGTGAACAGCAGCGGGGCGGTTTCGCCGGTAATCCGAGCCAGCGCCAGCAGGATGCCGGTCACCACGCCGGCCTTGGCGGCTCTCAGCACGATCTGCAACGTCAGCTTCCATTGCGGCACGCCCAAGGCCAGGGCGGCCTCACGCATGGTGGAGGGCTGCAGTTGGAGCATCTCGTCGGTCGTCCTCACCACCACCGGAATCACCAGCAGTGCCAACGCCAGGGCGCCGGCAATGGCAGAGAAACCGACCTGGTGATTGGTCAGCAGGTTCAGCGGCAGGATCACGCCGGTGTAGATGAACAAACCGAGGACGATCGAGGGCGCGGACAGCAGAATGTCGTTGATGAAACGCACCGTGGTACCCAGGCGCGAATGCCGTGCGAATTCCGCCAGCCAGATACCGGCCATCAGCCCGATGGGCGTGCCAATCAGCAGCGCAATCCCGGACATCAGGGCGCTGCCATAAAACGCGTTGGCCAGGCCGCCGTCTGTTCCGGGGGGTGGTGTCATCTCGGTAAACAGGCGCAGGTTGAGTGCCTGAAAGCCGTTGATGATGGTGGTCAGCAGAATCCACGCCAGCCACAACAGGCCAAAGGCGGTGGCGCCACAACTGAGCAGCATGGCCACGCGGTTCTTGAAGGCACGCTTGCGGTACAGGCGGTCGTTGCTGTTCATAGGCCCTCCTTGCGTGACAGGCGCATGAGCATCAGCCGCGCCAGTGCCAGCACCACGAATGTCACGATAAACAGCAGGAAGCCCAGGGCGATCAGCGCCGAGCGATGCAGGTCGGTATAGGCCTCGCTGAACTCGTTGGCGATGACCGACGCGATGGAACTGCTGGGCATCAGCAACGAGGCGGAAAACTGTTGCGCGTTACCCAGCACGAAGGTGACGGCCATGGTTTCACCCAGTGCGCGGCCGAGGCCGAGAAAGATCCCACCAACCACGGCCGAGCGGGTGTAGGGCAACACGATGTCCCACACCACTTCCCAGGTAGTACTACCGAGTGCGTAGGCCGACTCCTTCAATTGAGTCGGCACACTGCGGAAAACCTCATGCATCACCGACGTAATGAACGGCGTAATCATGATCGCCAGCACGATGCCGGCAGTCAGCATTCCGATGCCCAGCGGCGGTCCCTGGAACAGCGAGCCAATAAACGGAAGCGCACCCAGGTAATCGTTGATCCAGGGTGACAAGTGTTCTGCCATAAAGGGCCCGAAAACAAACAGTCCCCACATGCCGTAGATGATCGAGGGAATGCCCGCGAGCAATTCAACGGCGGAGGCGACCGGCATTCTCAGCCAGGGCGGCGCCACTTCAGTCAGGAAAATCGCGATGCCGAAACTCACGGGCACCGCAATCAGCAACGCGAGGAAGGAGGTGACCAAGGTGCCGTAAATCGGCACCAGGGCGCCGAAGTGGTTGTTGACCGCATCCCAGTCGGTGCTGGTAATGAAACCGAAACCGAAGGTCTTGAAGGCCAGGCCGCCGCCCCACAATGTCGAGGCGGCGATGCTTGCCAGCAACAGCAAGACCAGCATGGCGGCCCCGAACATCGAGCGTTTGAACCACAGGTCGTTACGCTGATCGCGAGCGGCGCGGCTGTCACCCGACACATCGCTCGCGTGAGTGGTCATGGCCAGAGGATGGACAGTTTCGTTCATATCAGATGTGCTCACCCCCTTGCTCAAGCAGGTGCCTGGCAAGGGGGTCATGGGAGGACGGATCAGTGGGCGAAGTCGGACTTCCAGTAACCTTCGATCCGGGTCACGAGGGAATCAGGCAACGCGACGTAGTCCAATGCCGCAGCCTGCTGTTGACCTTTCTCCAGCGACCATTTGAAGAAGTTGAAAGCGGCCTGGCTTTGCTCGGCGTTCTTTGCCTGCTTGTACATGATGATCCAGGTGGTCGCCGTGATCGGCCACGCGTTCTCGCCCGGTGCGTTGGTCATGATCAGGTTGAAGTCCTTGGCGTTGGCCCAGTCGGCGGTATCCGCCGCTGCCTGGAAGGCCTTGGCGTTGGGCTCGACGAATTTGCCGGACGCGTTCTTCAGTGAGGCGTAAGTCATCTTGTTCTGGAGGGCGTAGGCGTATTCAACAAAGCCGATGGAATTCTTGATCTGCTTTACGTAGGCCGAAACACCTTCGTTACCCTTGCCACCCACACCGACCGGCCACGGCACGGTGGTGCCGAAACCGATTTTGCTTTTCCAGCCATCACTGACTTTGGAGAGGTAGTTGGTGAAGTTGTACGAGGTGCCCGAACCGTCCGAGCGGTGGACCACGGTGATATTCGCGCCGGGCAGCTTCAGGCCGGGGTTGAGCGCGGCAATCGCCGGGTCGTTCCAGGCCTTGATGTCACCGAGGAAAATCTTCGCCAGCACCTCGCCATCGAGTTTCAGCTGGCCTGCTGCAACGCCTTCGACGTTCATCACCGGCACGATGCCGCCAATCACGCTGGGGAACTGGCCGAGGCCGCCGGCCTTCAGTTCGTCTGCCGACAGCGGTGCGTCGGAAGCGCCGAAATCCACGGTGGCAGCCTTGATCTGGGCGATGCCGCCGCCAGAACCGATGGACTGGTAGTTGATCCGGTCACTGGAGCTTTTGCTGTATTCCTGGGACCACTTGGACAGCACCGGGTAGACGAAACTGGAGCCTGCACCCGTGACGTCAGTGGCGTGAGCGACACCACTCAGGCACAGGGCAGCGAACAACACTGACAGACTCTTTTTGGTCAGCAACATCACGACGACACCTCAAAGGAAGGGGGTAGGTGGAGGGCTCCACCTGTCTGGGACGTGACGATTTAATTCCTGGGATGTTTCTGTTTAATGACGGTTTGGCTTTATGAAGAAACATTTAGAAATGTTTGTTCCGGTGAAGGCGGGCGTGCCCGTCTGCACCGGAACAGGGTTGCTTAGTGGGTGCCTTGATCAATCCCGGCCTGTAGCTCCTGGCTATTACTGTGCCCGCCTGCCCGCAGCGGTCCGAGGTTGATGGCTTGATCCTTACGCGTTGCGTCGTCCTGTTTGCGCGTCAATTCGTCCTTGGCGCCCAGCGCCAGATTGACCGGTGACTTCGAGACGTTCAGCCCGACATCCGCGCGATAATCGCTGCCTGTCAACGTGGTGGCGTTTACCGCCGAACCACCCAAATCGACCTTGCCTTCCGAAGCCCCGATGCGCGCACCGGTCAGCCGAGTCTCACCGCCCACCTGCAAATTCACGCCTTGGGTACCGCTGATGCCCGAGGCCTGAGTGACGCTGTCCTTGGCGATGTGGCTGACGTCCAGGTTCAAGGTCGGGGTGTAGGCGGTGGTGCCACTCTTGTCGCCGAACAACACGCTTTCTGCGGTATTGGCCACCGAGCTGCCGGTGGTGTTCTTGCCGCTGACGGCGTAGCTGTCACTGGTTTTCGGCCAGAGCTTTTCCTTGACGCTGGACAGGCGCGTGCCCAGTGCGTCCTTCTTCTCGGCGAGGTAAGTCTTGGCCTGGTCCACGCGGGTGCCGAAGGCGCCACGGGGCTCGGGGTTCACGTCGTAGCTACCGCTGCGGGTGAGTTTTTCGCCCAGGCGTTCCTTGGCGTTGCCGACGCTGTTGACCAGGTTGTCCTTGGCCGAGGCCAGGTGTTCGGTGCCCTTGTCGACGGCGTTCTCGAGTTTTTCGCGGTGCTTGTCGAACGCGCCTTCCGCCTTGGCCTGCACTTTGTCCTTGAGGGGGCCGGTGGTCTTGGCGAGTTTGTTGACCACGCCAGGCTGGTTTTTCTCGACGTCCAGCTTGGCATCGACGTTGACCTGGGTACTGCTGACATGATCCTTGCGGCTCTCGACCACCAGGTCGCCGCCGATCTTGCCGCTCACCTGATTCGCGTCGATCCGTGCCCCGGACAATCGGGTATCACCGGCACTGTTGATCACCACGGTGTCGGCCTTGATCTGGCTGTCGTGCTGAGTGGTGCCTTGCCGGTAATCGACGTCGACCTTGGCCCGGGCATTGATGCCGTGCTGGGTCTTGGGTGTGTCGTGTTCACCCGCGTTGGCCAGCGTGGTTTTGCCGCCGCTGCCGCCCGCGCCCAAGGTCACGCCCCAGCTGTCATGGGCCTGGGTCGATTGCGCCGACTCTTGCAGGATGCCGCCATTTACCGCGTCGAGGCGCACGTTGCCGGCTTCGATTTGCGTGCCTTGCAGGTGGATGGCATCGGCGCTGTTGCCGCCGCTGGCGAGCGTCACGTTGCCGTTGCTGTGCAGCTGTCCGACGCTGACGGCCTGGTCGTTTTCCGCGCCCTTGCCGATGTTGAAGTTGGCGCTGAGGCTCCCGGTCTTGCCGCTGCTTTCAGCGCTGCTGGTCTTGCCCGCGCCGACGTTCAGGCCGCCGCCCAGGTTGCTGGCGCTGCTGACGTGGTGATCGGTGGCGGCTTGCAGGTCCAGCTTGCCCCCGGCGGCGAGGTTGATGTCACCGGTCTTGGCGGTGCTGCTGCCAATCCGGGTGCCTTGCAGGGTCAGGTCGGCGCCGCTGTTGAGTTGCACCGGACCTTTGCCCTGTAGGGTCGCGACCCGGGCCTGGCTGTCCTGGGTGTCCAGGCGCTTGTTGTCCAGCTGCACACCAGCACCGAGGTTGACGTTATTGCCGTTGGTGCCCGGCGCCGTGCCCACGGTCAGCGAGCCATTGCCGCGCAGGGTGCTGCTGGTTTTGCTCTGGGTGTCGTTGGCTTGATTCAGCGCCAACTCGCCGCCCGTCTTGAGGTCGACTCCGGCCCGGCCACCGTTGAACTGGCTGCCTACATAACGCGCATCGCCCTTGACGTCGATGCTCACGCCCTGGGCCCCGGCGTAGCTGCCGACCACTGCCGTGCTGCTGGATTCGCGTACGTCACTGCTGCCGCCTGCGCCGCTGCCGCGCACGTTCAAGTCTTCACCCGTGGTGGTGTAGACCCGCACGCCGGCCTTGGCGTCCACGCCTTGCTCACTGCTGCTGTGGGTATTGGCGGCAGCGGTGGCAAGGTGGCTGCCGGCATCGATCTTCAGGCCGCCATCGGTGGCGCGGTATTGAGTGCCTTCATCCTGCAATTTGCCAGCGACATTGACCTGCACCGTGCCGCCCGTGAACTGGCTGACCACTGCTGTGCTGTCCTGCTGTGTGCGGGTCTTGTTGGTATGGCCGACTTCAACATCAAGCCCGACATTGGGTTGTTCGAACGCGTCCAACAGCCCTGGCTGATGAAACTTGCTTTGGGCCACACCTTCGATGGCTTTTTCGATGGGGCGGGTGATGCCTTTGTATTCGACATTGGCGCCGACATCGGCCGTCCAGCCATTCTCCTTGTGGGTGCTCGACTCACTGTTATGCGCCGCCTGGTTGTCGACCTGGGCAGCGTTGACCTGCAGCCCGGAACCGGCCTTGACCTGTGCGCCCTGGCTGGTGAGGGTGTTGCCGGTATTGATGGTCAGCTTGCCGGCCGCCGCAACGGTGCTGGTGTGCGCGGTGGTTTTGCTGTTGGTGTCGTGGCTGCTTTGATGGCTGAACTGCGCGCCGCTGCCGGCCCTGTCGAGGCCGCCGGTGTAGTAGACGCCGCCGCCGGTGGTGGTCTGCTCGGTGGTGTTGGCCGTGCTGTCATGCGTCGCCAACAACTCGACATTTTTCCCGCTCAAGGTCGCATCACCCTGGGTGGCCTTGAGGTCTGAACCCTCGACGCTCAAATCGCCACCTGCGGTGACGGCCAGGGTGCCGCCGCTGAGGCTGGAGGCTTGTTGGCGGGTGGTGTCGGTGTGGCGGGTTTTCTGCTGGTCTTCGTAGTTCACGCCTGCGCGGTACTGGCGCGTGCCGTCGGCGGTTTCCTTGGCGTAGCCATCAAAACCCCGGGTGTGAGTGCGGGTGGTATCGCCGGAGGTGTTTTCCGCCGAGGCGATCTTGATATCACCCTTGGCGTCAGCCGTCAGTTCGCCTGTGGCAGACACCTTGGAACCACTGACTTCGATGTCCTTGGCGCTGCGCAGTGCGAGGTTACTGTCCGAGCGCAGTTCGCTGGCGACCACGGTGCTGTCTTTGAGGTTCTTGCGGCTTTCGTCCTTGGAGATCCCGAAGAACTTGCTGTCCTGGCTGTAGCGGTTGTCGTGGGACGTGTCGCGCACGCCATCGATCACCAGCGAACCCTTGTCGCTGATGACGCTGGCCTGTGTGCCGCCACGGGCCTGGCTGCCGCTGATGCGCACTTCATCGGCCCTCACGATCAGCTTGCCGTCAGCGTTGACCTTGCTGCCGGTATTCAGGGTTTTGCCCTTGTCGCCGTCGCCTTTGGAACCGAAGAAACTGCCGCCCACCAGGTCTCCGGAGTACCCGTTGTCCCGGCTGCTCTGGGTGCGGCTGGCGCTGGTGATTTCCACGTGCCGGGCGGCCAGTTGAATATCCCCCGGGGTTTTCAGTTCGGCGCCTTGCAATTGCAGGGTCTGCCGGCCTGTCAGTTCCAGGTTCTTGCCAGCCTTGAGGCCGCTGGTGATGCTGCGTTGTTCGCTGGCGGACTTGTCCCAGTCGGCTTTCCACAGGTGCTTGCGGTGGTTGCCCTGGTCGCGGGTTTCATGGGTCTCGGTGGCTGCGGTCAGGCGCAAGTCTGCGCCGCTGTTGACGCGCACGGTGTCGCCGGCTTCGACATGGCTGGCCTTGATCTCGGTGTTGGCGCCGGAAGACAGCGCGGCATTCTGCTGCGCGACGACGCTGTTGCCGTGCTGGCGCGAGTCCTTGTCGGTGGTGGTGCGGTCGTAGGTTTCGTAGGTGAAAAGGAAGTTGCTGTTGTTCCACTGCTCACGCTTTTCCTGGAACTTGCGGCTTTCCAGGCTGCTCAGGGTCAGGTTGCGGCCAGCGTCGAGCTTGACGTTGCGCCCGCCAACATCGGTGGCGGCCAGGCTCAAGTCCTTGGCGCTGTGCAGGTCGACATCGCCCTGGCGGCTCTGCACCCCGGCGCGGGTGGCCTCGAGGCTATTGGCGTGCACCTGGCCGCTGATGTCGAGGTCGCCGGCCGAGCGGATGTTCACGCCGTCCTGCCCATCCACTTGCACGGCCCCCACGCGTACGCCGGCACCTTCGGCGGTGCTGACGATATTGATCCGTCCGGCCTGCATCGCACCGAACAGGCTGGCGTCGATACGTTGCTCCCCGGTCTTGCTGGCCGGGTCCACCTGGCGCACCTGGCCGCTGGCAACGTCGACCTGATTGCGCCCGACCGTGAGGTTCAATTGATCACGGGCGCTGAGCCGGCCATCGCTGTCGATGCGCGGTGCGATCAGGTTGATCGAGCCGTCACGGTTTTGCAGGCCCTGGGCTTGCACCGTCAGTTGGCCGCTTGCATCACGGGTGTCCAAGCCTTGCAGCTTGCCATCGTTGAGCTCGGGACGGCCGACGACCAGGCTGGCGTTGGGGGTGTTGATGAAGCTGCCACCGTTGACAGAAATCCCGTTCGGGTTGGCCAGCACATAATCCGCCGCCCGGCCAAAAATCTCCTGTGCACCGTTGAGGGCCGAGGCGTTCCGACTCACCACTTCATTGAGGATCACGCTCGCTGCCTGGCCCTGGAACTGTGGGTTGGCCGCCAGGTGCCCGGCGAGCTGAGATTGCCCGGCCTGCAAAGCGTTGTTCAACACCACGCCTTGGCGGTCGACGTTGTAGTCGAGAAATTGATTGTGGGACAGGCCGCCGGCATTCGGCGCGACGATATTGACGATGGGCACGCCCGCCTGGTTTTGCAGTTGCGGGGTGCCGCCGGGCCCTTCGACGACGGTCAAGCCGCCGGCCAGTACGAGTTGAGGTAACAGGAACAGGCTGGCGATGGCCCAGCGCAGTTTGCCCTGGGGAGAGAGGTGAAAGGCATGAGTGTGAGTCGGCATAAATAGTCTCGCTCTGTTGGCTGATCGGTGAAGTGCGTCGTTCGGTGCAACGCTGCCGTGCTGATCAGGTGCTGCGTTTATTTCAGGCAAATCAGGTGTCGGCTCATATCTGCAAACTAAGGCGCGTCAGCCAGACCTCCGGCTCCTGGGCAAACCCCGCGGGGGTGTTCAAGTTGCGTTGGTAATCGAGGTCGAGTTGCACGTTCTTCCAGCTCAGGTTGAGCCCGGCACTGGCGCCGCTCAGGCGTTGGCTGCGGGCGCCGTATTCACGCTTGACCCAGCCGTTGTCCAGGCCCAGGCGCGGGGTGATCTTGAACGGCAGGTCGCTGTTGAGCGGCAGGCGCAAGGTGTTGCGCCACACCGCACCGATGGCGCCGGACGCGTTGTTCTCGCGATAGCCACGCACCGCCGAATCGTCAGTCACCAGCAGTTGTTCGATGGCAGGCAATGCATCCGGGCTGTATTGCACCGACAGTTGGCTCTGCCACTGCCACGGTTGCCCGAAGAGCTGGCCATTGCGCCATTGGGTGAGGTTGGCGCGGTACTTGTGAAATTGCGCCTGGGGCAGGTTTTTCACCACTTGATCGGCGTCGCGGTCGGCGCCGAACCAGGTCAGGCCCTGGGCGTAATTGACGTCCAGGTTCCACACTGCGCTGTTGAGCCAGAACAGATTTACGCCGGCCTCGGCCACGGTCAGCGTCGGGCTCTGGATACCCAGCCGAACCTTTTGCAGATAGCTGTCGACGTCCTTGTAAGCCAGTTGCAGGTTGGCGCTCAGTTGATGGCTTTGGTCGCGCCACAACACCCGGTCGGTGCGCAGGCTGACTTGATCGGTGCGGCCGCTGTTATAGAGCGTGGTGCGGCTGAGCTTGAACGGCGAGCGGTATTCGGCATGGCTGGCGAACAGGCTGTAGGTCCAGTAACCGTAGGGGATGGAATAAAACAGGCTGTTGCTGCGGCTGTAACGCGGGCCGTGGTTGAGGGTGTCGCTGAAGCTCAGGTTAAGCGCGTCGTTGAGCTGCAACGGGCTGTCCAGGCTGAGGCTGACCGCATTGCGATCACGGCCGGTGCCGGCACTGCCGAGGTTGTCGACGCCAAGTCCCAACGACCACCGCGAGGCAGTGCTGCGCGAGCGCAGGATGATCCGTGAGGCACCCGCTGCGCCGCCAGGGGCGATGTCGGCGGTGAGGTCAACCGAGCGCAGGCGATTGAGTTGGTCCAGGCCCTGTTCCAGGTCCCGCAGGTTCAGCGGCTCGCCGAGCATGCCCGGGAATGCCCCGCGTAACGACACGGGCAGGCTCTGGTCGGCCAGCTCGATGGCTTCGACGTAGCCTTCTTCGACATGAATCGCCAGCGGCTGTCCGGCGGCCGGGGGGCTGGTCAGGTACGGACGGCTGGCAATGTAGCCGGCCTCGACATACAGGCGGGTGATTTCGGCCAGCAGGCGGTTGATCTGCGCGGCGCCCATGCACGGCGCCACATAGGGTTCGATGCGGGTGTCCAGTTCAGCCTTGTTGAACAGCGTGACACCGGCCACGCGGGTACCGCTCAGGGGCCAGCAGCGCTGATCCTGAGTGGTGTTCGCGGGCAATGCTGGCGTGGCCGGCGGCGGTGCGAAGCTGCCTCGCTGGAGTTGTCGCTGACGCTGTTCCAGTTGCAGTTGCTGCAGGTCGCGCTGCTGTTGCTGCTGCAAGCGCAGTGCTTCCTGGCCAGGCACCGGCCCATCGGCGGCGGCCGCCGGCAGCGTGCACAGGCAGAGCAGGGCCGTGACCAGTTTGTGGGTGCCGCTGTGGCGTTTGGTTGAGGGCTGATTCGGCACTCGACATCCTTAACGTAGAAATACGCACGATCCATGCCCCTGAACCAGGCGGTTAACCCAGGGGCTTGCCATAGTTGAGCCATCATTAAACGGATTGTTACATCGGAGGGAGGATTTATTACGTAAAACGTGGGGAATGCCGTGTTATTCACAAAATAAATGCACAAGGGTGGTGAAAGAAGGGCAGGCAGGTGCTTAATGTAGGTTGGTTTTTCGGGAGTTAGTCGTTCAGGAGGGGGCGAAGAGAGCTTTTTGATTGTTGCAATACAGGCGCTTAATCTTTTTGTTTATACGTGGCTGAAAAGGGCAGCCCCGGTCTTGGCAAGAGAACGGGGCTGCCTCGTTTCAACTCAGTTTTGGCCGCGTACCAGAATCGATTCATCGATTTGTGCAATCGACGTGACCCCGGTCAGCGTCATGGCCACGCGCATCTCCTTGGCGAAGATATCCAGCAGGTTTTCCACGCCACGCTGTCCGTCGGCGGCCAGTGCGTAAGCCTGCGCACGGCCCAGCAACACGCCCTTGGCCCCCAGCGCGAGCATGCGCACCACGTCCAGCCCCGAGCGTACGCCGGAGTCCACCAGCACCGTCAGATCGCTGCCCACGGCTTGTACGATAGGCGCCAGCGCCTTGGCCGTGGACAGCACGCCATCCAGCTGGCGGCCGCCGTGGTTGGAGACGACGATGCCGTCGGCGCCAAAGCTCACCGCGTCCTTGGCATCCTCGGGGTCGAGGATGCCTTTGATGATCATTGGGCCTTTCCAGAACTCGCGGATCCACTCCAGGTCTTTCCAGCTGATAGACGGATCGAAGTTGTTCGCCAGCCAGCCGATGTAGTCCTTCAGTTGGGTGGGCTTGCCCAGGTATTTGGAGATGTTGCCCAGGTCGTGGGGGCGACCCAGCAGGCCCACATCGAAGGCCCAGGCCGGTTTGGTCATGGCCTGCAGGATTTGGCGTTGCGGCCCGTAGGCGCCGGACATCCCCGAATGGGCGTCGCGATAACGCGCGCCGGGGGTGGGCATGTCGACGGTGAATACGAGGTTTTTCACCCCGGCGGCCTGGGCTCGCTCCAGGGCATTTTTCATGAAGCCGCGATCTTTCAGCACATACAGCTGAAACCAGATGGATTGCGCACTCTGGGACGCCACTTCCTCGATCGGGCACACAGACACCGTCGACAGGCAAAACGGAATGCCCTTGTTCGCTGCCGCCTTCGCCGCCTGCACTTCACCGCGCCGGGCAAACATGCCGGTCAGGCCCACCGGGCTGAGCACCACCGGCATCGCCAAGGGCTGGTCGAACAGCGTGGTTTCAAGGCTCAGGCTTTCGACGTTACGCAGGATGCGCTGGCGCAGGCTGATATCGGACAGGTCCGAGCTGTTGGCCTTGAGGGTGTGTTCGGCGTAGGCACCGCCGTCGATGTAGTCGAACAGGAAACGCGGCAGTTTGCGGCGGGCGGCTTCGCGGTAATCCGATGCGGACGAAATGATCATGAACAGTGATGCCCCGAGTGAAGAAAAACGGTGGGGTGAGCATAGACAAAGGCCATTCATGGTAAAAACAACTTTTCCAACTTGAATCAAGTCGCAAATGGAATACTCATGAACCTTCGTACGTTGTTGGCCTTTGTCGAAGTGGTTCGCCAGGGCAGCTTCTCACAGGCGGCCGAGGTGGTTTCGCTCACCCAGTCTACCGTCAGTAAGGCGGTCAAGACCCTGGAAGATGAGTTGGGCACGCCGCTGTTCAATCGCATCGGCCACAAGAGCGAGCTGACGGCCGCTGGCGAAATTGCCTACCGACGCGCGCTGGTGTTGCTGGCCGAGCGCAGTGACCTGGTGGCCGAGATCAACGACCTGCTGGGGCTCAAGCGCGGTGTATTGCGCATTGGCTTGCCGCCGGTGGGCAGTGGCGTGCTGTTTGCGGCGATGTTTGCGTTGTATCGACAGCGTTATCCGGAGATCGAGATCGAGCTGATCGAGCACGGCAGCAAGAAGCTGGGCGAATGCCTGGAGGCCGGGGAGGTGGACCTGGCCGCATTGCTGGTACCGGTGGCGGGGGAATTTGAATATCAGGACGTGCGCGTCGAACCGCTGATGGTGGTAATGCCGATCGACCATCCATTGGCCGGGCGCAAAAGCGTCAATTTTTCCGATCTGGCCGACTCGCCTTTCATTTTGTTCGAGGCCGGGTTTGCGCTTAACCGGATTATTCTCACGGCCTGCGAGCGCAGAGGCGTAGTCCCACGCATCACCGCCCGCAGCGCCCAGATCGACTTTATCGTCGACCTGGTTGCCGCAGGCTTGGGGGTCGCGTTTTTGCCGAGCATGCTGGCTTACAAACACCTGCACGCCGGCATTGCTCTGATCCAGTTGGATGAGCCCCAGACCGATTGGCACATCGCCCTGGCCTGGCGGCGACAGGCGCATCTGCCCCCGGCAGCACGGGCCTGGCTGGACTTGGCCCTGGAGATGGGCAATGTTCCAGGCAGCGCGACCCAGCCGGCGGTTTAGCCTTGTGCGGTCAGGGTCAGGCGACTCTTGACGACTTTTTGCAGCAGCAGGGCCAGTGCCTCGGTGGAGTAAGGCTTCTGCAGCAAGACAAAACGGCTGGCCTCTTCCTGAGCGATACGCGCGTACTCGTCGTTGTAGCCAGTGGTGAGCACCACCGGCAGCCACGGATACAGGGCCTCGATTGCGTCCAGCAACTCCAGGCCGCTCATGCCGGGCATGGAGATGTCGGAGAACACCACCTGGAAGCTTTCCGGGTTGGGTGCCAGGGCTTCCAGCGCGCTGTTGGCATCCGGCACCCAGAGTACGTGAAAGCCCATCTGTTCCAGGGTTTGTGAGGTGTACAGGCCGATATCGGCGTTGTCCTCGACCATCAGCACGCACAAGCTTGAGACGATGGGGGTGGGGCTGGTGTCTTGAAGTACCGGCATGGCACTTGGCTCGACCCTGGGCAGGTACAGGGTGAATTGGCTGCCTGTGCCGCATTCGCTCTGCACCAGGATTTCACCGCCCGACTGCTTGGCGAAGCCGTACACCTGAGACAAACCCAAACCGGTGCCCTGGCCGATGCCCTTGGTGGTGTAGAAGGGCTCGAAGATCGCGTCGAGTTT
Organism: Pseudomonas sp. 32A; assembly: GCF_052682255.1. Classification (NCBI taxonomy): domain Bacteria; kingdom Pseudomonadati; phylum Pseudomonadota; class Gammaproteobacteria; order Pseudomonadales; family Pseudomonadaceae; genus Pseudomonas; species Pseudomonas sp. 32A. The sequence goes on from NZ_JBQYLY010000001.1 coordinate 4,388,135, forward strand.
CTCCGGCGGGATACCCGACCCGGTGTCGGCCAGCTCGATGGTTACGTATTCGGCGATGCGCACCGGATGAGCGCGAACCGAAGGCAGCCAACTGGCCGTCGAGACAGTAATTGTCAAATGCCCGTTGCCGGCCATGGCGTCCCGGGCGTTGACCACCATGTTGACCAGCGCGGTATCGAACTGGCTCTCATCGGCGTTGATATAGCAGGCGTCGTCGGGCACCTGGATGCTGACCTTGACCCGTGAACCGGTCAGGCTGTCCATCATCTCGCCCACCCGCTTCACACTTTCGCCGACGTTGAACACTTCTGGCCGCAAGGCCTGGCGGCGGGCGAACGTGAGCAATTGGGCGGTCAGGCGGGCTGCGCGGTCGACGGTGCTGGCGATGGCTTCCACGTATTTCACGCGCCGCTCTTCGCTGAGGGAGGGCGGCTTGAGCAAGTCGGCGCAGGACTTGATCACCGTCAGCAGGTTATTGAAATCGTGGGCGACACCACCCGTAAGCTGGCCGATGGCTTCCAGTTTCTGCGACTGGCGCCGGGCATCCTCCGACAGGCGCAAGGCTTCCTTGGCTTCTTCCTCGGCCTGGATGTCGCGGCCCACGGCATGGATGTAGTCGCTGTCGGGCACGGCCGTCCAGGCGATCATGCGGTAGCTGCCGTCCTGGTGGCGGTAACGGTTCTTGAAGTTGGGGAAGTTCTTGCCATCCCCCAAACGGCTGACCGCCGAGGATGAGACGGCCAGGTCGTCGGGGTGAACCAGGGCCAGCAATTGGCTGCCCACCAGGTCGTTTTCGGTGTGGCCGAGCATGCGTGTCCACGCCGGGTTCACGGCGGAGATCACACCGTCGAGCTGCGCCACCAGCATCAGGTCTGGCGACAGGCGCCAGATGCGGTCGCGGTCGCGGGTGCGTTCGATCACCCGCTGTTCCAGGGACTCGTTGAGTTTGCGCAGGGACTCTTCGGCTTCGCGCAGGGGCGTGATGTCCCGGGAAACACAGAGGATCTTCTCCGGCAGTCCGTCACTGCCCATGATCGGGCTGACGTTCACATGCCACCACTTCAGGTTGCCGGCCAGGGTATTGGCGGCGCCGATGAAGCTGGCGTTCTGACCATTTCGGGCGGCTTGCACGGCGGCCTTGGCGTCGAGATTTCCCTGGTCCTGCCAGAAGTCCGGCCAGGGGCAGCCGCGAATCGCATTGAAGTCGCTGACTTCCATGATCTGCTTGCCGCCTTCACTCATGAAGGTCAGGCGTGCGTCGAGGTCCAGCACCTTGATGCAGTCGTTGATGCTGGCAAGCACGCGCTCGGTGAAGGCTTCGCTGTGATCCAGGCCCGCGACGGACAAATCGCTGACACCCGTTTCGGGTGGGCGATGTGTTTCTGAACCCTTCCCGATAGTGCTATTCATTTGAGTGCTGCCGCGCGTGTTAAATACCCGCCATCATGTCATTGCGACACTTATATCTCCAGCCATTTGACGCTAATTCGACGGCAGACCCCGTCTGCCTGCAAGCGCGGGATCAAGCTTAAAACTCATCAGTCACTTTCGGGTTTTCAGGTCTGAATAAGTGCGCTAAAAACCGCCAAAGTCGTTGAAATCAAGAGGATTGTCGGACAATTTCCCGCATGAAAAACTCTTCATAATTTGCCCGCTCGAAGATTGGTAGCTTCCTCGTGCTGCCCAATAATTCGAGTTCTAATAATGAATAAAAAACTCTGCAAGAGCGCTTTGGCGCTGTCGATTTCGCTCGCCTCCACGTCCCTGTTTGCAGGTGGTTTCGCCCTCAATGAACAAAGCATCAGTTCAATGGGTACAGGCTACGCCGGGCGTTCCTCCTCCGCCGATGACGCCAGCACGGTGTTCGGCAACCCGGCCGGCATGTCCCGCCTCAAGCAGAATGAAGTGAGCATCGGGGCGACTTACCTGGATGCCAGTTCGAATATCAAGAACGCCAGCTCCTCGCAATTCGGTGCCAATAACCCGGGCACCGACAAGGGCGATATGGTGCCTGGCATTGCCGTGCCGATGGGCTACCTGGTGACGCCGATTGATGAACACTGGGCGTTCGGCCTGGGGATCTATGCGCCGTTCGGTTTGGAAACCGACTATGAGCGCAGCTTTCAGGGCAATGGTTTTGGCAATAAAAGCCAGATCAAGGTCATTACCGTGCAGCCGACCGTCAGTTATGCCTTCAACGACAAGGTCTCGGTGGGTTTCGGCCCCACCTTCAACCGGATCTCGGGTGAACTGGATTCCAACGTGCCGCTCGGGGGTGGCGCCGGTGAGAAGGTCAAGGTCAAGGGTGACGACACCGCCACCGGTTTCAATGCCGGTATTCTGGTACAGCCGCTGGAAAGCACGCGCATCGGCCTGACTTATCACTCGCAGGTGGTCTACCACCTCAGCGGCAAGACCAACGCTTCCGGCCTGATTTCCGATGCCTTTGATGGCGGCCCGCAACGCTATGACGCCAGCCTCAATGTCACCACACCCTCGTCGGTGGACTTCTCGGTTACCCATCAACTGAACGATGACTGGACCTTGTACCTGGGCAGCACTTACACACGCTGGAGCCAGCTGAAGAAGATCACCATCAACAACGACGGTGTGTCAGCGTTGGCCGCCCAGTTCGGCGGCTTGAATGCGATCACCGAACAGCAGAACTGGCATGACACCTGGTCCCACGCCATTGGCGCGGCGTATCGGGTCAACAAACAACTGGTGCTGCGTACCGGGTTCTCGGTGGATCAGACGCCAACCAACAACACCGACCGTTCCCTGCGGATTCCGACGGGTGACCGCACCGTATTCAGCCTCGGTGCCGGGTGGACGCCAATCGAAAACGTAACGTTTGACGTGGCCTATTCCTACCTCAAGGAAGAACCGATCAAGGTGCGCCAGAGCCAGCCCGCCTTGGGCCTGACCTACGACGCCAAGTATGAAAACAGCGCCAACGGTTTTGGTGGTTCGGTAACTTACCGCTTCTGATGCACCGAAACAGGGCAAAGAGTCATTTTTCTGACATGGCTCTTTGCTAGCAATTGTATCGATCGTGCTACCAAACCCTGCCTGTCTTGGTTAAATTAGGCGTAATTCAGCTCAAGACAGGGATCGTCATGACTACGCTTTCGCCGATCAGCTCCGCCATTCCCCTTATCAATCGACCCGCCGTTGCGCCGCCAGCGACGCTGACGCCAGAAACGGACGCCACTGCCGTGCGTCCTTCCTCGGTGGTCAGCCTTGGCAATGTCACGGTGGATGTTCAAGCCGGCACCTATTCCCGTAACGGCCAATTGCCCGGCCATGGGTCGATCAACGCCTGGGAAAGTGACAGCTACTATGCGGTCACTAAAGCGATCAACACGAATTTCTATGTGCTGCCCAGAGGCACGGGCTTCAGCGGCCTGGGCGCTACCCTGATCGAGCAATTTGCGAAGAGCGGTACCGACATTTCCCAGTCGGCGCTGAGCACCACTTCGTCCAAGACCCAAAGCCCCGACGAGCTCAAGATTCAACAGGCGCTGCTCCACAGCAAGGCAGACAACCTGGTCAGCCTCACCGTCAAGACGGCCAGCGGCAAGACCGTCACCTTCAGTCTGGCCAGCCAGTCCAGTGGCCTGGCCGCGCAGGCCAAGGTGGACGGCGGCACCCTCAGCGCCGCCGAGCTCAAGGAAGTCGCCAAGTTGGGCGAAGCGTTCCAGGGGGCTATCGACGGTCTGGCCGCCCAGCCGCCGAAACTCGAGCTGAGCAAGCTGACGCAGTTTGATTCCAGTGTGTTGTCCTCGGTGGACCTCAGCGGCAAATTGAAAGTACGCAAGGCTGAGGACCTCACGCTTGCATTCCATGCGGACAGCCAGAGCCGTACGACGCGGATGAGTGGCCCGGCGGGGGAGGTGAATCTTTCGGTCGACCTGAAAAACGCCGGCATTATCGGTAACGCCAAGCAACAGGCAATCGCGCTGAAAAGCTACCTGGCCCAGTTCGACAAGGCCCAGGCGCGGGGCAAAGCCGACGCTGACATGATGGCGATGTTCAAGGACGCGTTTACCGCCATGAACAGCAACTACCCACAGGGCATCAAGGCACCGCAGCCACTGACCCGGAGTGCGGCGGATCAAGGCTTGCTCACCGGTCTTGCAGATTTCAAGGCCTCCATCCGCCAGACGGCCACGTTGCCGAACCCGTCCCGTCTTATGGAAAACGACACGTTTGCCTATGAGGTGTCCCAGAAGACGCGTGTCGGAGGCAATGACCTCTCGAATCGCACGGTCGACCAGGTCCAGCAATCAACTCTCAAAGCCCGTTTTCATTTGGCGCTCAATGGCGGCAAGCCACCGTCTTTCGACACCCAGCGCGAGTCGCAGAACTACCTCTACGTGCAGGTCGACGACAAGGCCAGCAGCGCGGCGAATATCACCTACAAGGACGGCCTCCTGACCAACGCCTCCGTGGACCAGAGCGCCAGCCAGAGCACCCGCACCCAGCGCTATGAGATGGGGATATTGGTTAAAGACAGCGTGGCGCCGAACCAGGCCAGCAGCCATCGCGACTACCTGGTGTTGCTGGAGTACGCGGCGCGGGAAGGCAAGAAGGCCCAGGGCGCCGATGAAACCATCCTGAAGGATGCGCTGGCGAACATGCATCAGTGGGTGTTGCTGCAAGACGACCCCACCGTTTTGTCCCGTTAAACCGGTCGTTGTAAAAAAGGGAAACCCCTGCTTGGGTTTCCCTTTTTTTATGCCTCGCCGAATCCCAGATTAGGCTTTTGAAACCATTCGATATTCTGTAGCCTTGCGCAGCTTCACCGTGCTTGATGAGCACAATCACTTCGTCCGGCGGCGCCCGAAGGGCTCCAGAGCCGGTGGTACACTCGACTTTCGCGCAACTGCGCCTGCAGGTCTTGCGAACATGACGCAAATTTCCGAACGCCTTCTGGTCCAAGCCCACCTCGACGCCAAGCAGCCCAAGGTGCTGAGCGCCGAAGAAGAGGCGGGCTACCGTGCCGCCATCGCCGCCGAGCTCAAGGCTCAGGACGCGGTGCTGGTGGCGCACTTCTACTGCGATCCGGTGATTCAGGCCCTGGCCGAAGAAACCGGTGGCTGTGTCTCTGACTCCCTGGAAATGGCCCGCTTCGGCGCGGCGCACCCGGCCAAGACCGTCTTGGTGGCGGGCGTGCGCTTCATGGGCGAGACGGCCAAGATCCTCACGCCTGAAAAACGCATCCTGATGCCGACACTGGAAGCCACCTGCTCCCTGGACCTTGGCTGCCCGGTGGATGAGTTTTCGGCGTTCTGTGATCAGCACCCTGAGCGCACGGTGGTGGTTTATGCCAACACGTCGGCAGCGGTGAAAGCCCGGGCTGATTGGGTGGTCACCTCCAGTTGTGCGTTGGAGATTGTCGAAAGCCTGATGGATAACGGCGAGACCATTATCTGGGGGCCGGATAAGCATCTGGGCACCTATATCCAGCGTCAGACGGGGGCGGACATGCTGCTGTGGGACGGTGCGTGTATCGTGCACGAGGAGTTCAAGTCCAAGCAGTTGGAGGACATGAAGGCGTTGTATCCGGACGCAGCGATTCTGGTGCATCCGGAGTCGCCCACTTCGGTGATTGAGTTGGCGGATGCGGTGGGGTCGACCAGCCAGTTGATCGCGGCGGCGCAGCGGTTGCCGAACAAGACGTTTATCGTGGCTACTGATCGGGGCATCTTCTACAAGATGCAGCAGTTGTGTCCGGACAAGGTGTTTGTCGAGGCGCCGACGGCCGGGAATGGGGCGGCGTGTCGCAGTTGTGCGCATTGTCCCTGGATGGCGATGAATACCCTGGAGCGTACGCTGCAGTGTTTGCGTGAGGGGAGTAATGAGATTTTTGTTGAGCCTTCGGTGATTCCGCAGGCGGTTAGGCCGCTGAAGCGGATGTTGGATTTTACTCAGGCGGCTCGGTTGAGGTTGGCGGGGAATGCCTGATTTGTGGTGGGTTGGTTTGTGTACATATCCGTTGCTGCGGTAACGGCGGCTTAGGGTTCCGCTCTTACAGCGGGTCACTTTTGGCAAACGCCCCAAAAGTAACCAAAAGGTCTTTGCCCCACCACTCGGTGCCTCGCCTAGGCTCGGCATGCCCGCACTCCGGCACGGCTCCGCGGGCCGCCGCGACGGGCCATCCATGGCCCGGCGCGGCTAAATCGGCATCCCTGCCGATTTACCCGCTCCACCGTGCCTACTTGCGGCCATCGTGGTTAACGGGGCCCGCAGATCAAAATCAAAAGCAGATCAAAAGCAGAGCACAGCGGCCTACCGGCCGGCTTGAGTGTTAAAAGCAAAAGCAAAGACCAGAGCGAAAACCGATCTGCTTTTCTGTGGGAGCTGGCTTGCCTGCGATGCAGACACCTCGGTGCTTCAGGTACACCCAGTTGATGCTATCGCAGGCAAGCCAGCTCCCACATTTGACCGTGCCCGCTTTAGATTTTGATTTTGCTCTTCAACACTCAAGCCGGCCGGTAGGCCGCTGTGCTCTTGATCTGCTTTTGATCTTGATCTTAGGCGCCCCGTTAAACCACGCTGGCCGAACGCAGGCTTTGGAGCGTGGGTAACCCGGCAGGACGCCGGGTTAGCCGTCCTGGGCCAAGGATGGCCCATGACGGCGGCCCACGGTCCAAAGCCGGAGTGAGGGCACACCGAGCCTAGGCGAGGTGCCGAGTGGTGGGGCAAGAGCGTTTTGCTTACTTTTGCGCTCTTCAAAAGTGAGCCGCTGTAAGAGCGGAACCAATAGCGGCCATAACCGCAGCAACGGATATGCCCCCAATCTAAAAACCTACTTCTTTTTCTTCGGAACCCGCACCAACCGCGTGTCCGAATAAATGTCATGCCAGCCACGCTTCTGCTTGTCGAACAACGACCAGATAAACCCAAGCCCCAGGCACAACCACGAAGCAATCGACACCACAAACCGCAACAACGCCTGCCACAGACTAATCCGCGACCCATCAGCGTTCTGCACCCGCAGCCCCCAAACCTGCATCCCCAGGGTCTGCCCCGAGTGCGTCCAAAACTTGGCAAAAAACCCAAACAACACAAAAAACAAAATCGTCGACAACAGCGGATCACCATCCAGCGCGCCAGATTCAGACAGCGCCCGTAACTTGGCCTCCCCGACAAACCCCATCCACACCAGCTTGTAGATAAAGGCCGTGACGATCAGCAGGGCCGTGCACAACAGGAAGTCATAGAACATCGCTGCCAGACGACGGCCCAGGCCTACGGCGGGAAACTCGCCTTGGGGGCTCAGCAGGTGTTTCGACATGGCATGGCTCTCGGCAGGAAAAAAGCCATTTTACGGAAGAACGCCCATAAAAAAGCCCCTGATGTCATATCAGGGGCTTTTTGTCGCAGTAAGGATCAGCCTTCTGCTTGTACTTCGTCGGCTTGCATGCCTTTTTGGCCTTGCACCGCGATGAAGGTCACTTTCTGGCCTTCCTTCAGGCTTTTGAAGCCGTTGCCCTGAATAGCGCGGAAGTGGACGAACAGATCCGGACCGCTTTCTGGAGTGATAAAACCAAACCCTTTCTCGTCGTTAAACCACTTGACGGTACCGCTCTGACGTTCAGCCATTTTCTTATTTCCTTGACGCTAAAAATTAATGACAGTCCCTTTCACATGAAAGAGTACTGGGCTGGGTTGCAGGAAAGTAAGAGACGTCGAACGGGTTGTAGCAAACTTTGGCTACTGCCCAGGTCCAGGTTCAAAGCGACCCATGCAAACACAGTGGGCAAACTCTACGCCAACTAAGACAGAAAAAACAAGCCCCGGAAAAAGCCCAGGTTTTGCTCGGCTTCATGACAGTTCTGTTCACAATGTGGAATGTCTTTATTCGATAGAATTCGTCACTTGTTATAGGTGACGGAACATAACATTGACTATCGACAGTGCACTTTAATGTGGCGGTTGCGTTACAGATTAGTGCACGTTAACGCAACCGCGTTACTTATAGGAACAGTCAATCAGCCACGGTAGTAACGTTGTGGCACGAATGGCATTTTACTTACACGTAGTGGCACCTTTTTCCCACGCACCAATGCAGATACTTCGGTATCCAGTGCGATGAATGCGCTGTCCAGGTAACCCATGGCCAGCGGGCCGCCCAGGCTCGGGCCAAAACCGCCGCTGCAGACGCTGCCGATCACGGTGCCGTGTTCGTCGACGATTTCTGCACCTTCACGCACCGGTGTCCGCTCCTGTGGCAACAGGCCTACGCGTTTGCGGCTCACGCCGGTTTGTTGCTGGGTGAAGATTGCGTCGGCACCCGGGAAGCCGCCGGCACGTGCGCCATCAGCGCGGCGGGCCTTGGAAATCGCCCACAACAGGCTGGCTTCAATCGGCGTGGTCTCGGTGTTCATGTCATGGCCGTAAAGGCACAGGCCGGCTTCCAGGCGCAGGGAGTCGCGAGCGCCGAGGCCTATGGCCTGCACTTCGCTTTCGGCCAGCAGGCTGCGGGCCAGGGTTTCGGCGCTGGCGGCCGGCACCGAGATTTCGAAGCCGTCTTCACCGGTGTAGCCCGAGCGGCTGACGTAGCAGTCCACGCCCAGCAGGCGGGTCGGTGCGAATTGCATGAAGGTCATGTGCTTGACCTCCGGCGCCAGGCGCGCCAGCACGCTGACAGCAGCCGGGCCTTGCAGGGCCAGCAGGGCGCGTTCCTCGAACAGTGGTTCGATGGTGCACTGGTCACCGATGTGCTGGCGCAGGTGGGCCAGGTCCTGGTCCTTGCAGGCAGCGTTGACCACCAGGAACAGTTCGTCGTTACCCAGGTTGGCGACCATCAGGTCATCCAGGATGCCGCCTTGCTCGTTGGTGAACATCGCATAACGCTGCATGCCCACCGGCAGGTCAATGATGTCCACCGGCACCAGGGTTTCCAGGGCCTTGGCGGCGCCGGCGCCGGTCAGGCGGATCTGGCCCATGTGGGACACATCGAACAACCCGGCCTGTTCACGGGTGTGCAGGTGTTCTTTCATCACGCCCAGCGGGTATTGCACCGGCATGTCGTAGCCGGCGAAGGGCACCATGCGTGCGCCCAGCTCGAGGTGCAGGGCGTGCAATGGGGTTTTCAACAGGGTTTCGGTGGACATATTCAGCTCCTGAAAAACGTGCGGACGCGCTTGTAGGCGTCAGCACTCGATAATGTTGACCGCCAAACCGCCACGGGCGGTTTCCTTGTATTTGCTTTTCATGTCGGCGCCGGTCTGGCGCATGGTGCGGATGACCTTGTCGAGGGAGACGAAGTGTTGCCCGTCGCCGCGCAGGGCCATGCGCACCGCATTGATGGCCTTGACCGAACCCATGGCGTTGCGCTCGATGCAGGGCACCTGCACCAAGCCGCCGATGGGGTCGCAGGTCAGGCCGAGGTTGTGTTCCATGCCGATCTCGGCGGCGTTTTCTACCTGGGAAACCGTACCGCCCAACACTTCGCACAGGGCGCCGGCGGCCATGGAGCAGGCCACGCCGACTTCCCCCTGGCAGCCGACTTCGGCGCCGGAGATCGAGGCGTTTTCCTTGTACAGAATGCCGATGGCCGCAGCGGTGAGCAGGAAGCGCACCACGCCGTCTTCACTGGCCCCCGGGATAAAGCGCATGTAGTAGTGCAACACCGCCGGCACAATCCCGGCCGCCCCGTTGGTGGGCGCCGTCACCACGCGCCCGCCATTGGCGTTTTCTTCGTTGACCGCCAGGGCGTACAGGTTGACCCAGTCCAGCACCGACAACGGGTCGCGCAGCGCCGATTCCGGGTTTTTGCACAGCTGGCGGTGCAGCGCGGCGGCGCGTCGCTTGACCTTCAGGCCGCCCGGCAAAATCCCTTCGTTGCGACAGCCCGCGTCCACGCAGTCCTGCATCACCTGCCAGATCTTCAGCAGGCCGGCACGGGTTTCCGCTTCCGGGCGCCAGGCGCTTTCATTGGTCAGCATCACCTGGCTGATGGACAGCCCATAGGTGGCGCAATGGCCGAGCAAGTCCTTGGCACTTTTGAACGGGAAGGTCAGGGGTGTGGCGTCTTCGACGATACGGTCGTGGCCGGCGGCGTCTTCATCCACCACAAAACCGCCGCCCACCGAGTAGTACTCGCGGCTGCGAATCTGCAGGCCAGCGGCGTCGAAAGCGCGGAAGATCATGCCGTTGGGATGATAGGGCAAGGGTTTGCGAATCATCGCCAGGTGTTCTTTCTCGTTGAACGCAATGCTGTGTTCGCCGAGCAGGTTCAAGCGTGCGTTGCCGCGAATTTCCGACAAGCGTGCGGCGACGGTTTCAGTATTCACGGTGTCCGGGTGTTCGCCTTCCAGGCCCAGCAATACGGCCTTGTCGCTGCCGTGGCCTTTGCCGGTGGCGCCGAGGGAACCGTAGAGTTCCACCTTGACGCAGGTGGTGGTGGCTAACAGGTTATCGCGCTTCAAGCCTTCGACGAATCGAGCGGCAGCGCGCATCGGGCCGACGGTGTGGGAGCTGGAGGGGCCGATGCCAATCTTGAACAGGTCGAACACGCTTAAAGACATGGTTGTTCTCCGGTTTCTTATTATTGGACGCAGATTTTCGGTTGTACCCGATCCCTGTGGGAGCCGGGCTTGCCCGCGATAGCGGTGGGTCAGGCGACATTTCTGTCAACTGATACACCGCTATCGCAGGCAAGCCAGCTCCCACATTGATCGGGTTCTACCGGTCAGGTTACGCGTAGCTCTCGATCGACGGGCAAGCGCACACCAAATTGCGATCGCCAAACACGTTGTCCACCCGGCCAACCGGCGGCCAGTACTTGGCCTCGATCAACGACGCCACCGGGTACACCGCTTGTTCACGGCTGTATGGGTGGCTCCATTCGCCAACCAGTTCCGCGGCAGTGTGTGGTGCGTTCTTCAGCGGGTTGTCGTCCTTGTCCAGCGAGCCGTTTTCCACCGCGCGGATTTCTTCGCGGATGGCGATCATCGCGTCGCAGAAGCGGTCCAGTTCTTCCCTGGATTCGCTTTCGGTCGGCTCGATCATCAGGGTGCCAGCCACTGGGAACGACATGGTCGGCGCATGGAAACCAAAGTCGATCAGACGCTTGGCCACGTCATCCACGCTGATGCCGCTGCTGTCTTTCAACGGGCGCAGGTCGAGGATGCATTCGTGAGCCACCAGGCCATTACTGCCGGTGTACAGCACGGGGTAGTGCTCTTCCAGGCGGCGGGAAATGTAGTTGGCATTCAAAATCGCCAACTGCGAAGCGCGCTTGAGGCCTGCGCCGCCCATCATGCTGATGTACATCCAGGTGATCGGCAGGATGCTCGCGCTGCCGAACGGTGCGGCGCAGACCGCGCCTTCCTTGCGTTCCATCGCGGCGTGGCCGGGCAGGAACGGGGTCAGGTGGGATTTGACGCCAATCGGGCCAACGCCCGGGCCGCCACCACCGTGGGGAATGCAGAAGGTCTTGTGCAGGTTCAGGTGGGACACATCGCCGCCGAACTTGCCCGGGGCGCACAGGCCGACCATCGCGTTCATGTTGGCGCCGTCGATGTACACCTGGCCGCCGTTGTCGTGAATGATCCCGCAGATTTCGCGGATGCCTTCTTCGAACACGCCGTGGGTGGACGGGTAGGTGATCATCAGCGCGGCGAGGTGCTCGCGGTGCTCGATAGCCTTGGCGCGCAGGTCTTCGATGTCGACGTTACCGCGTGCATCGCACGCGGTGACCACGACGCGCATGCCGGCCATGTTGGCGGTGGCCGGGTTGGTGCCGTGGGCCGACGACGGGATCAGGCAGATGTCGCGGCGCTCTTCACCACGGCTCTGGTGATACGCACGGATGGCCAGCAGGCCAGCGTACTCGCCCTGGGAACCGGCGTTCGGTTGCAGGGAGATCGCGTCATAACCGGTGGCCGCGCAGAGCATGGCTTCCAGTTCGGTGGTCAGTTGCTGGTAGCCGGCGCTTTGCGAGGCGGGGGCGAACGGGTGCAGGGCACCGAACTCGGCCCAGGTCACCGGGATCATTTCGCTGGCGGCGTTGAGCTTCATGGTGCACGAGCCCAGCGGGATCATGGTGCGATCCAGGGCCAGGTCCTTGTCGGCCAGCTTGCGCAGGTAGCGCATCAGCTCGGTTTCGGAGTGATAACGGTTGAACACCGGGTGGCTGAGGATCGGCGACTGGCGCAGCAGCGCGGCCGGCAGGGTGCTTTCAACGCTGGCAGCCAATGCGGCGAAGTCTGGCAGGGCTTTGCCGCCGGCGAACACGCTCCACAGGGTTTCGATATCGGCTTGGGAGGTGGTTTCGTCCACCGACAGGCCAAGGCGTTCGCCATCGACCACACGCAGGTTGATGCGCTGGGCGCGGGCCTTGTCGTGCAGGGCGGCGGTTTGCGCGCCGGTCTTGATGGTCAGGGTGTCGAAGAAGTGGGCTTGTTCAACTGCCAGGCCCAATGCGCTCAAGCCTTTGGCGAAGATCGCGGTCAGGTGGTGAATGCGGTTGGCAATCCGGGTCAGGCCTTTCGGGCCGTGGTACACGGCATACATGCTGGCAATGTTGGCCAACAGCACTTGGGCGGTGCAGATGTTGCTGGTGGCCTTCTCGCGGCGGATATGTTGCTCGCGGGTCTGCATGGCCAGGCGCAGGGCCGGCTTGCCGAAACGGTCCACGGAAACGCCTACCAGACGGCCCGGCATGTCGCGCTTGAACGCATCCTTGGTGGAGAAGTACGCCGCGTGCGGACCACCGAAGCCCAGCGGCACGCCGAAGCGTTGTGCACTGCCGATGGCCACGTCGGCGCCGAACTCGCCCGGCGGGGTCAGCAGCGTCAGGGCCAGCAGGTCGGCGGCCACGGCCACCAGCGCATTGGCGGCGTGGAAGCGCTCGGTCAGTTCGCGGTAGTCGAACACATCACCGTTGCTGGCCGGGTATTGCAGCAGGGCGCCGAAGAAGGCGCTGACGTCGGTCAGTTCACGCTCGTCGCCCACCACCACGTCGATGCCCAGCGGCTCGGCACGGGTGCGCAATACGTCGAGGGTTTGCGGGTGGCTGTGCACGGAGGCGAAGAACGCGTTGCTGCCTTTGTTCTTGCTCAGGCGTTTGCAGAAGGTCATGGCTTCGGCAGCGGCGGTGGCTTCGTCCAACAGCGAGGCGTTGGCGATCGGCAGGCCGGTGAGGTCGCTGATCAGCGTCTGGAAGTTCAGCAGCGACTCCAGGCGGCCCTGGGAAATCTCCGGCTGATACGGCGTGTAGGCGGTGTACCAGGCCGGGTTTTCCAGGAGGTTGCGCAGGATCGGCGACGGCGTGTGGCAGTTGTAGTAGCCCTGGCCGATGTAGGTCTTGAACAGCTCGTTCTTGGCGGCAATCGCCTTGATCGAAGCCAGTGCGTCGGCTTCGCTCAGGCCGTCGCTCAGGCCCAGCACGGCGGTGCCCTTGATGCTTTCCGGGATCACGCTGGCGCTCAAGGCTTCCAGGGAGTCAAAGCCCAGGGTGGCGAGCATGTGTTGCTCGTCGTCCTGGCGCGGGCCGATGTGGCGGGCGATGAATTCGTTGGCGGTGGTCAGATTAGTCATGGCGCGCTCCTCAGGCTTCAGCGTTGGCTTTGATCAGGCGGTCGTACGCATCCTGATCCAACAGCTTAGCTACTGCATCGGCATCAGCCGGTTTAAAGCGGAAGAACCAGCCTTCGCCCATCGGGTCTTCGTTGACCAGCTCGGGGCTGCCATCCAGCTTGTCGTTGACTTCGAGGACTTCGCCGTTCAATGGCATGTATACGCCGCTGGCGGCCTTGACCGATTCAACGGTGGAGGCTTCTGCGCCCTTGTCGTAGGCCTGCAGTTCAGGCAGTTGCACGAAAACCACATCACCCAGCGCGTTCTGCGCAAAAGCGGTAATGCCCACGGTAACGCTGCCGTCGGCTTCGGCGCGCAGCCATTCGTGATCTTCAGTAAAGCGCAACTCGCTCATGGAAACTCCTCAGGGCCAGATTCGTCTGGTGGACGGGATTGGAATAATGAGGAGTTGCTTAGCAAAATCGCGGCCAATGTTTTTTTATCGTTATAAAACAATTGGTTACTGTTTATCGCAGATGATGTTCCAAAGTTGGCTGTAGCGATATCGCTACAGCTGGGCCGTGGAAAAAAAGACTATGAGGATCAAAGCCTTGCATGGCGACGCCTAGGACGGTGTGTATCGATATCGTTCCGCTGTAGCGCTTTCAGTACAGGTAGGAGTCGCTTTTAGCTGCAACACCCTTGTAGGAGCGAGCTTGCTCGCGAAGGTCGCAAACGATGACTCGGGAAACCTGGAGGAACGCGGTGTGCTTGAGTTTTTCGCGAGCAAGCTCGCTCCTACAGTGGGGCTAAGGCGTCAGGGCTTGTTGGGAATACCGTACTTGCGCAAGCGATGGGCAATGGCGGTGTGGGAGGTTTGCAGGCGGCTCGCCAGCTGACGCGTGGACGGATAGCTGACATAGAGCTTCTCCAGCAACCCGCGCTCGAAGTCTTCCACCGCCTGCTCCAGGCTGTCGACTTCACCGTCGTTCTGACGCGCCACCGAGGTGCCGGCGATGTCCAGGTCGCCAATGTCCACCAGGCTGCTTTCGCAAATGGCGGCCGCGCGGAAGATCACGTTCTGCAACTGGCGCACGTTGCCCGGCCAGCGGTTGCCCAGCAGTGCAGGGTAGGTGCCCGGCGCCAGGCGGCACACCGGGCGCTGGATCTGCGCGCAGGCCTGCTGCATGAAGTAGCGGGCCAGCAGCAGGATGTCCTGGCCGCGCTCGCGCAGGGGCGGTACTTCAACGTTGAGCACGTTGAGGCGGTAGAACAGGTCTTCGCGGAAGGTGCCTTCGCTGACCATTTTTTCCAAGTCGCGGTGGGTGGCGCTGAGGATCCGCACATTGACCTTCACCTCACGGTCGCCGCCTACCCGGCGGAAGCTGCCGTCGTTGAGAAATCGCAGCAACTTGGCCTGCAAGTACGGTGACATTTCGCCGATTTCGTCGAGGAACACCGTGCCCTGATTGGCTAGTTCCATCAGCCCGGGCTTGCCGCCACGCTGGGCGCCGGTGAATGCGCCGGGGGCGTAGCCGAACAGCTCGCTCTCGGCCAGGTTTTCCGGCAGCGCCGCGCAGTTCAGGGCCAGGAACGGCGCACTGTGGCGCGCACTGATGGCGTGGCAGGCGCGGGCCACCAGTTCCTTGCCGGTACCGGTCTCGCCCTGGATCAACAACGGTGCATCCAGCGCCGCCACCCGTTGCGCCCGCGCCTTGAGGGTGCGAATCGCCGGGGACTCGCCCAGCAGCGCATCGAAACCTTCGGCATGGTCGTGGTGCAGCGCCGACAGTTGTTCGCCGATGCGGTTGGGTGGGTACAGGGTCAGCAGGGCGCCGGCGTCGGTTATCGGCGTGGCGTCCAGCAGCAGGGTCTGGCCGTTCACGTTGATTTCCCGCAGGGCCAGGCGAAAGCCGTGTTCGAGCAAGGTGGCCAGCAACTTTGGGTCGTCGAACAGTTCATTGATGCTCTCGCCGGCGGGCTCGCGACCGTACAAGGCGATCAAGGCCGGGTTGGCCAGGAGGATCTTGCCGGCGCTGTCCAGGGCCAGCACCGGGTCGGTCATGGCGGCGAGCAGGGCATCGAGTTGCAGGTGCTGGCGCTGGCCGGGGAGGATGTCGACCACGGTCACGGCTTGCACGCCGCGCACGCTGAACAGTGCATCGCGCAGCTCTTCCAGCACCTCGGCGCTCAGGGTCGGGGCGTCGATGTAGACGTTGGGCGGAACCATTTCCACCGCATCCAGGTTCAGATTGCGCCCACCGAGCAAGGCCAGGACTTCCTGGGTGATGCCGACGCGGTCGATGAAGCTGACGTGGATACGCATGGGGCGGTTAGCGGTTCTGGCGAACGAGAGGTGGCAAGTATGCCTTGGAGGAGGGGTCAGGTGAAATCTGTAGGAGCGAGCTTGCTCGCGAAAAACGCACAAGCACCGCGTTCATTCAGGATGCCAGCGTTATCGTTGGCGACCTTCGCGAGCAAGCTCGCTCCTACAGTGGGTTGTGGCCGCGGTTATTCGAGGTGTTCAGGTTTGACCGGATCCCCAGGCTTCACATCCAGTTGATGCCGCACATCTTCAAACATCAAATCGTACTGCTTGTGCATTTGCCCATTGAGCACGGCTATCTTCGGCATACCGTACTTCTGCGCGATATTCATCGCATGCCGGGCGAAGTCGAACGACTGGTCCTTGGGCAGGAAAAACTCTTCCTTGAGCTCCTTGTCCTGCACCGAGCCGTGCATTTTGAAGAGCATTCCTTTGCCTTCCTTTGGGTCCTGGCTGACTTCGTAGTCGATGCACAGGTTGTAGCTGTAGTCATCCTTGTTCAGCGCGTGGCGTTCGATGTGCAGGTGACCAGGTTCAAAGGTAGCCATAGGCATTTCTCCTCTACTTCACAGGTAGGTGATTCCGGGTTTCGCCGTGCTGATTCGCGTGCCGGCAGTGCCCTGGACGATCGCTTCGATGTCCGAGAGTGAACCGATCACTGCGGTTTTGCCAGTCTGGCGGGCGAACTCGCAGGCGGCCTGGACCTTGGGCCCCATGGAGCCGGCGGCGAAGCCGAGCTTTTCGATTTCGTCCGGGTGCGCCTGGCCGATGGCTTTCTGGGTAGGTTTGCCGAAGTCGATAAATGCCGCATTGACGTCGGTGGCGATCACCAGCAAATCGGCGTCCAGTTGCCCGGCCAGCAACGAGGAGCACAGGTCTTTGTCGATCACGGCTTCAATGCCCTTGAGCTTGCCGTCTTCGCCATACATCGTCGGAATCCCGCCGCCACCGGCGCAGATCACGATGCTGCCTTTTTCCAGCAGCCACTGGATCGGGCGGATTTCAAAGATCCGCTTCGGCCGTGGGCTGGCCACCACGCGGCGATACTTGTCGCCATCGGGGGCAATCGCCCAGCCTTTTTCGGCGGCGAGTTTTTCCGCTTCGGCCTTGGCGTAGACCGGGCCGATGGGCTTGGTCGGGTTCTGGAAGGCCGGGTCCTTGGCGTCCACTTCCACCTGGGTGAGCAGGGTGGCGAACGGCACTTCAAAGTCCAGCAGGTTGCCCAGTTCCTGTTCGATGATGTAGCCGATCATGCCTTCGGTTTCGGCGCCCAGCACATCCAGCGGGTACGGCGACACCTGGGTGTAAGCCGCCGCTTGCAGCGACAGCAGGCCCACCTGCGGGCCATTGCCGTGGGCAATCACCAGCTCGTTGCCTTTGTGGATCTTGGCGATCTGTTCGGTGGCGATGCGGATATTGGCCCGTTGATTGTCTGCGGTCATGGGTTCACCACGGCGCAGAAGGGCGTTGCCGCCCAGTGCAACGACGATACGCATAATTCAATCCTTCTAGAGCTCGCAATCCTTTGTAGGAGCGAGCTTGCTCGCGATGGAGGTCAACGATAACGCGTCCATCCTGAATGAACGCGGTGCCCTTGAGTTTTTCGCGAGCAAGCTCGCTCCTACAGTGTGATCGCGGCAGGGTTTAGATATCCGCCAACGCCGACACCAGGATCGCCTTGATGGTGTGCATGCGGTTTTCCGCCTGCTCAAAGGCGATGTTGGCCGGGGACTCAAACACTTCTTCGGTCACTTCCACGCCGTTGGCCAGGTTCGGATAACGCGCGGCGATGTCCTTGCCGACCTTGGTTTCGCTGTTGTGGAACGCCGGCAGGCAGTGCATGAATTTCACGCGGGGATTGCCCGAGGCCTTCATCATCTTGGCGTTGACCTGGTACGGCAGCAGTTGCTCGATGCGCTCGTCCCACGCTTCCACCGGTTCGCCCATGGACACCCAGATATCGGTGTGGATGAAGTCCACGCCTTTCACCGCTTCCTTCGGGTCTTCGGTGATGGTGATGCGTGCGCCACTTTCCTCGGCGAATTCCTGGCACTGCTTGATGAAGTCAGCATGGGGCCACAGGGCTTTCGGCGCGCCGATGCGCACGTCCATGCCGAGCTTGGCGCCGATCATCAGCAGCGAGTTGCCCATGTTGTAGCGGGCGTCGCCCAGGTAGGCGTAGCTGATGTCATGCAGCGGCTTGTCGCTGTGCTCGCGCATGGTCAGGGTGTCGGCGATCATCTGGGTCGGGTGGAATTCGGCGGTCAGGCCGTTGAATACCGGCACCCCGGCGAACTTGGCCAGCTCTTCGACGATTTCCTGTTCAAAGCCACGGTACTCGATGGCATCGAACATCCGGCCCAGGACGCGGGCGGTGTCTTTCATGCTTTCTTTGTGGCCGATCTGCGACGACACCGGGTCGATGTAGGTGACGTGGGCACCCTGGTCGTGGGCTGCGACTTCGAACGCGCAACGGGTGCGGGTCGAGGTTTTTTCGAAGATCAGCGCGATGTTTTTGCCCTTCAGGTGCGGACGCTCGGTGCCGGTGTATTTGGCGCGCTTGAGGTCGCGGGACAGGTCGAGCAGGTAGTGCAGTTCGCGGGTGGTGTGATGCATTAGCGACAGCAGGCTGCGGTTGCGCATATTAAAAGCCATGGTGGATCTCCTTCTGTTTAGGTTATCCCCCTGGCCGGCGCCTTATGAGCGGCGGCCAGGGTTTGAATATCAGTAGTCGATTGGGTCGCGAATGATCGGGCAGGTCATGCAGTGGCCGCCGCCACGGCCGCGGCCGAGTTCGCCGGCGCTGATGGTGATGACTTCCACACCGGCCTTGCGCAGCAGGGTGTTGGTGTAGGTGTTGCGGTCGTAACCGATCACCACGCCAGGCTCCACGGCCACCACGTTGTTGCCGTCATCCCACTGCTCGCGTTCGGCGGCGAAGCTGTTGCCACCGGTTTCCACCACACGCAGGGCCTTGAGGTTCAGGGCGGCAGCGACGGTGTCGAGGAAGTTGGTTTTTTCGCGTTGGATATCGATGCCGCCGGGCTTGGTCTCGTCCGGGCGCAGGGTGAAGGCGACGATCTGGTTGACCACTTCCGGGAAGATCGTGACCAGGTCGCGGTCGCAGAAGCTGAACACGGTGTCGAGGTGCATCGCCGCGCGGGATTTCGGCAGGCCGGCGACAATTACGCGTTCTACGGCTTTGTGCTTGAACAGGTTCAGGGCGAGTTGGCCGATGGCCTGGCGCGAGGAACGCTCGCCCATGCCGATCAACACCACCCCGTTACCGATCGGCATCACGTCGCCGCCTTCCAGGGTGGCGTTGCCGTGTTCCTGGTCCGGGTCGCCGTACCACACCTGGAAGTCGGCGTTGGTGAACTCGGGATGGAATTTGTAGATGGCGCTGGCCAGCAGGGTTTCCTGGCGTCGTGCCGGCCAGTACATCGGGTTCAGCGTCACGCCGCCGTAGATCCAGCAGGTGGTGTCGCGGGTGAACTGGGTGTTGGGCAGTGGCGGCAGAATGAAGCTGGAGTGCCCGAGGAAATCGCGGAACATCTCGATGGTCTTGCCGCCGAAGCTGCTCGGCAGGTCATCGGCCGACACGCCACCGATCAGGTATTCGGCGACCTTGCGTGGCTCCAGGCTGCGCAGCCACGAGCTGACTTCATTGACCAGCCCCAGGCCGACCTGGTTGGCGGTGATCTTGCGCGCCAGGATCCAGTCCAGCGCTTCGGGGATGGCGACGATGTCGGTCAGCAGGTTGTGCATTTCCAGCACATCGATGTCGCGCTCGCGCATCTTGGTCACGAAGTCGAAGTGGTCACGCTTGGCCTGGGCCACCCACAGCACGTCATCGAACAGCAGTTCATCGCAGTTGTTGGGGGTCAGCCGCTGATGGGCCAAACCTGGGGAGCACACCATGACTTTGCGCAGTTTGCCGGCTTCGGAATGTACGCCGTACTTCACTTTTTCCGTGGTCATTACAGATCCTCCAGTGAACAATAATTACAGGGTCAGGAAGCCGTCGTAGAGCCCATAGGCCGCCACCAGGGCGCCAATGACTACTGCGGCGAAAATCAGCTTCTCGACATTGGTGAAAATCGGTTTGCCCAGTTCGTGTTTGGCCTTGGCGAACAGGATCGCGCCAGGGGCGTAGAGCAGGGCGGAGAGCAGCAGGTATTTGGTGCCGCCGGCGTAGAGCAGCCAGACCGCGTAGATCAGTGCGACCGCGCCGATGAACAGGTCTTTCTTGCGTTCGGCCAGGGCGTTTTCGTAGGTCTCGCCGCGCACTGCCAGCAGCAGCGCATAGGCCGCCGACCACAGGTAAGGCACCAGGATCATCGAGGTGGCGAGGTAGATCAGCGACAGGTATGTACTGGCGGAAAACAGCGTGATCACCAGGAAGATCTGCACCATGGCGTTGGTCAGCCACAGGGCGTTGACCGGCACGTGGTTGGCGTTTTCCTTACGCAGGAACTCCGGCATGGTGTGGTCCTTGGCCGCGGCGAACATGATCTCCGCACACAGCAGCACCCACGACAGCAGCGCCCCGAGCAAAGAAATGATCAAGCCGACGCTGATCAGCACCGCGCCCCAGTGACCTACCACATGCTCCAGCACGGCGGCCATCGAAGGGTTCTGCAGCTTGGCCAGTTCCGGTTGGGTCATGATCCCCAGGGACAGCACGTTCACCAGCATCAGGAACAGCAGCACGGTGATAAAACCAATCACGGTGGCCTTGCCGACGTCGGAGCGTTTTTCGGCACGCGACGAGAAGATGCTTGCGCCTTCAATGCCGATGAACACCCAGACGGTGACCAGCATCATGTTGCGCACCTGGTTCATCACGCTGCCCAGGTCCGGGTTTTTCACGCCCCAGATGTCAGCGGTGAAGATGTCCAGCTTGAACGCGAAGAGCGCGATCAACACGAACAGCACCAGCGGCACTACCTTGGCGACGGTGGTCACCAGGTTGATGAACGCGGCTTCCTTGATCCCGCGCAGTACCAAAAAATGCACGGCCCACAGCAGCACCGACGCGCCGATCACCGCCGCCGGAGTGTTGCCTTCGCCGAAGATGGGGAAGAAGTAACCGAGGGTGCTGAACAGCAGCACGAAGTAGCCGACGTTGCCCAGCCAGGCACTGATCCAGTAACCCCAGGCGGATGAGAAACCCATGTAGTCGCCAAACCCGGCCTTGGCGTAGGCGTAGACCCCGCCGTCGAGGTCAGGCTTGCGATTGGCCAGGGTCTGGAACACGAACGCCAGGGTCAACATGCCCACGGCGGTGATCACCCAGCCAATCAGTACCGCGCCGACATCGGCGCTGGCCGCCATGTTTTGCGGCAGTGAGAAGATCCCGCCACCAATCATTGAACCCACGACAAGTGCAACCAGTGCGCCTAATCGAAGTTTTCCGGGAGATTCAGACATTGCATGACTCCAATGCAGGAGAAGAGAGACCACAGAATAAATCCGTGCGCTAATCAAACAGCTGACTCAGATCACTTCATTGGCACATTCCATTGTGAATTAATGACTTATGATGAAAGGTCCGGGCGCTGAAGCGCCACGCAGAGGCTCGTTGTAGAGCGCTTCTACGTTTTAAACAGCAGGTTTTCTCATTGGCATGGACGTTTGAAGCTAGTTCGTTTTTTCAGATATGCAAACTTTTTGGAATGGGCTTGTGCAACGCTTCACTGTCTGGAAAGTTCAATCATTATTTAAATTATAAATTTGACCGAAGGCTGTTTACTGTCATGCCTTTAAGTTATGAGGCGTTAGGGTTTATTAGCTATATCTAATAAACGCTGCTCGCGTTAGATAAATTAGTTGAGTGCACGCTTGTGGCCTCAACAGCTGTTTCTTTATTCAGGAATATCCATGTCCCAAGCGTCAGAAAAGCTTCGCCTCAACGCCTTGATCGCCCTGGTGGTGGGTTCGATGATCGGTGGCGGGATCTTCTCGTTGCCCCAGAACATGGCAGCGCGGGCTGAAGTGGGCGCGGTGTTGATCGGCTGGGGGATTACCGCTGTTGGCATGTTGACCCTGGCCTTCGTGTTCCAGACCCTGGCCAACCGCAAGCCTGAACTGGATTCCGGTGTCTACGCCTACGCCAAGGCCGGGTTTGGCGACTACATGGGGTTCTCGTCCGCGTGGGGCTACTGGATCAGTGCCTGGATGGGCAACGTCGGTTACTTCGTGTTGCTATTCAGTACCCTCGGCTACTTCTTCCCGGTGTTCGGCCAAGGCAATACCCCGGTGGCGATCGGCTGTGCGTCGGTGTTGCTGTGGGCTGTGCATTTTCTGGTAATGCGCGGGATCAAGGAGGCGGCGTTTATCAATCAGATCACCACCGTGGCCAAGATCGTGCCGCTGGTGATGTTTATCGTGATCGCCGCCGTGGCGTTCAAGGCCGACATCTTTACCCGGGATATCTGGGGCCTGAGTAATCCGAACTTTGGCGGCGTGGTGGACCAGGTGCGCAACATGATGCTGGTCACGGTGTTTGTGTTTATCGGCATCGAGGGCGCCAGCGTCTACTCGGCGCGGGCCGAGAAACGCTCTGACGTAGGGCGGGCCACGGTGATTGGTTTCCTGGGGGTGTTGGCGCTGCTGATATTGGTCAACCTGTTGTCGCTCGGGATCATGAGCCAGCCGGAACTGGCCAACCTGCAAAACCCGTCCCTGGCCGGGGTGCTGGAACATATTGTCGGCCCCTGGGGCGCGCTGTTGATCAGCATCGGGCTGGCGGTTTCGTTGCTGGGTGCGCTGCTGTCGTGGGCGTTGCTCTGCGCCGAAATTCTCTACGCCACCGCCCATGACAAAACCATGCCCGCGTTCCTGAAAAAGGAAAACGTCAACCAGGTGCCGGTCAATGCGTTGTGGCTGACCAATGTAATGATCCAGCTGTTCCTGGTGATCACGCTGTTTTCGGAAAGCACCTACACCACCCTGATCTACCTGGCGTCATCGATGATTTTGGTGCCCTACCTGTGGTCGGCGGCGTATGCGGTGCTGTTGAGCGGGCGCGGTGAAACCTACGAAGGTGCCCATGGCGAACGCATGAAGGACTTGCTGGTGAGCCTGATCGCCCTGGCTTACGCAGTGTGGCTGCTTTACGCCGGAGGCTTGAAGTACCTGCTGCTGTCGGCGTTGCTGTACGCGCCGGGGGTGATCCTGTTTGCCCTGGCCAAGCGTGAGCAGGGCCAACCCTTGTTTACCCACCTGGAAAAAGGCATTTTCGCCTGCGTGATCGCCGGGGCGAGCCTGGCGGCGTATGGGTTGTACAGCGGGGTGTTGTCGTTGTGAGGATGCAGCTGGCGTATCAGGCGCCGTATGACTGGGCGGCGATGCTGGGCTTCTTGTCGGCGCGGGCGATCAGCGGGCTGGAGACGGTGGACGGCGGCGTGTACGCGCGCAGCATCAGTGTCGACGGTCAGCAGGGTTGGCTCAGTGTGTCGCCGGGGGCCGGTGATTGGCTTGAAGTAACGGTGGACTTCCCCGACCCGGCAGCGTTGCCGGAAATTGAGCGACGGTTACGGGACATGTTTGACCTGTCGGCTGACCCGAAGCGGATCAACCGGCAATTGGCGAATGATCCCTTGATGGCGAGCTTGGTGGCGGCGCGTCCTGGCTTGCGGGTGCCGGGAACCTGGGATGGGCTGGAGTTGGCGATCCGCGCGGTGTTGGGCCAGCAGATTACCGTGGTGGCGGCGATCAAGCTGGCGGGCAAGCTGGTGGCGCAGTACGGCACGCCGCTGGTGACGCCCCATGCCGGTGTGACCCACGTGTTTCCGTCAGCCGAGGTGCTGGCAGCCGCAGATTTGGCGACCCTCGGCATGCCGAAAAGTCGCGGGCGCACCTTGTCGGGTGTGGCCCAGGCCTTATTGGATGACCCACAGATTTTCCAGCCGAAGGCGAGCCTGAAGGAAGGCGTGGCGCGGTTGGTTGCCTTGCCGGGAATTGGTGATTGGACGGCGCAGTACATCGCCATGCGCCAGATGCGCGAGCAGGATGCATTTGCCTCGGGGGATATCGGTTTGATCAATGCGCTGGTGGCGCTGGAAGGCGGGCCGGTAAGCCCACGCCAGTTGCTGGCGCGGGCTGAGGCCTGGCGGCCGCTGAGAGCCTATGCGGCGCAGCATTTGTGGACATCACTGAGCCGCGCGGATTGATACTGCATACCTGTGGCGAGGGAGCTTGCTCCCGCTGGGGCGCGAAGCGGCCCCATTGAGCCCAAAGCAGGGGCCTGCTGCGCAGTCCAGCGGGAGCAAGCTCCCTCGCCACAGGATCTTCGCTCACCACTGAGGGCGGTGTGAACCCAGTTCACCTGCCGGCAAATCCCACTGCAACGGTGTCCCGCTGATGGTCACCGGGGGCAGCAACCGGTGGGCCGGGCCCCAGGCTGTTTGCTCCACCACCAAGCCCTGATCACCCGGTTCTTCGGCCCGCAGCGGTAGTTGTTCCGGGACTTGCCCGGCGTCCACCAAGAGTTTTGCCGTGCGCGCGAGGGACAGCAGCGCCGAACCGCCGCGTCCGGATTTCAATCGTTCGCTCAAGGCCTGGATTGCACTGGCCGCCATCAAATACCCGGTGGCGTGATCCAGCGCCTGTAACGGCAGCGGCACCGGCGTGTCCGAGTTTTTCCACTGCCTGCCGGCCTCGGCAATCCCGGTACTCATCTGCACCAGGCTGTCGAAGCCTCGGCGATTGCGCCATGGGCCGCTCCAGCCGTAAGCGTTCAGGCTGGCGTCGATCAGGCCGGGGGCGAGGGCTTGCAACGCGGCCTCACCGTAGCCCAACTGCTCCAATGCATCGGCGCGGTAGCCGTGCAGCAGAATGTCGGTGTCCTTGAGCAGATTTTCGAAGATTTGCCGGTCGTCGGCGTTTTTCAGGTCGAGGCGGGCGCAGCGTTTGCCCAGGGTCATTTCCGGTACCACGCCGGGTTCGTTCCAGTCAGGAGAATCGATGCGCAGTACATCGGCGCCAAGGCCTGCCAGGAAACGACTGGCGGTGGGGCCGGCCAATACGCGCGTCAGGTCCAGCACCTTGATCCCCGCCAACGGCCTTGCCACCGAGCCCAGCCAGGGTTTGTTGCTGAGGGCTGCAAAGGTCTGGCGATGGACCAGCGGTTCCTGATTGACCGCCAAACCTTGTGGATGCACCTGCCAGTCTTGCCACGAGCGCATCTGCGCCGCACAGCCGTTGGCTTCGACAATCGCCTGTTCCAGCTCGGCAGCGTTCCATGTCGCAACCTTCGCGGCCATCGCTTCACGGTCAGCGACCTGCCCGAGTACGCGCTCGGCGGCGGCCCGGTGATGCGGTGCATTGGTGTGCAGGCGAATCCAGCCGTCGGCGCAGGCGTAGTCGCCGGCAATCGGGTCCCACAGCGGCGGTGTGGTCCAGCCATCGGGACGCAGGGACGAGGAGAACCAGAATGAAGCGAGGCGCCGGTCCACGGTCACCGAAGGCAGGCGCCCGGTTTGCTGCAGCAGCAACTGGGCAACTGCCTGGCCCGCCGCACCGATGCTGGCGCTGGCCAGTTCGGTGACGGCAAAGGTCGAGGGCAGGGCGCCGGCCTCGGTAAAGGCCAGCGGGGTGACGGGTAAATCGAGTGCTTCCTGGATGGGAGTGAGCAGATCAGTCATCAAAGGCCCTCCTAATGAGAAGGACCATCATAGAAGATCATCAGGGTTGAATGACAACCCCAGGCTCCAGCGGCAAATCCACACTGGCGATAAAACCGCCGTCAGGATGATTGGCCAGGATCAGGCTGCCGCCATGACGTTCTGCGGCGCGCCGCGCGATGGCCAGTCCCAGGCCGTGCCCTTGGGCGGTTTGCCCCGGGGCGCGGTAAAACGGCTCGCCCAGTTGCTTCAGGTGTTCGGCGTCCACACCGGGGCCGTGGTCGCGCACGCTGATCACAATACGGTCGCCCTGGCGTCTGGCTTCCATTTCAATCGGTTGGCCCGGCGGGTTGAAGCGTTGGGCGTTGCGCAGCAGGTTGTCCACCGCGCGTTCGATCATGGTCGGCCAGCCCTTGAGGTGCAGCCCGGCCTCGGCATCGAGCTGTACGGGTTGGTCCGGCGCGCCGAGCAAGGCGTCTTTTTGCAGGGTTTTGAGCAGTGGGTTGAGGTCGATGTCTTCGGCGCTGGCGTTGTCGGCATCCACCCGTGCGAGTACCAGGATTTCGCTGATCAGCGCTTCCAGACGGTCGCATTCGCGGGTCAGGCGCGGCCAGAGTTTCTCCCGTGCCTCGGGTGTGGCGCGTTCTGCCAGGGCCAGGGCGATCCGCAGGCGGGCCAGGGGCGAGCGCAGTTCGTGGGACACGTCCCGCAGCAATTGGCGCTGGCTGCCGATCAGGCTTTGCAGGCGGGCGCCCATGCGGTTGAAGTCGGTAGCGAGCACGCCGAATTCGTCGCGACGGTTGGCCAGCCGCGCCAGGCTGTTTTGCTGGTAGGTGGTCTGGCCCAGGTCGTGCACTGCGCCGCGCAGGCGGCTGAGGGGGCGGGTGATGGACAGCGTCACCAGCAAACTGAACAGGGTCAGCACCACCAACGCGATTGCCAGGGCACTCAACGGCCACAGCAGGCTGCTGCGGTGCCAGGCGTCCAGCTCCGGGTGGGGAATGCGGTAGATCAGCAGGTAGGTATCGCCGGTTTTTTCACTGGTGTACTCGGCGGTCAGGCGTCGCCAGGGCAGGTGGCGGTCCTGGCTGTCGTTTTGCCGGGCTTCGAGGGCGGCGGCACGGCGCGGGAAGGTGCCGCGTACCACGGGCTCGCCGCTTTCGTTAAGCACTTGCACGTCGATGTGGTACTGGCGCTTGCGCTGTTGCAGCAATTCCTGGGCGGCGTCCTCGCCTTGTGCCTCATAGAGCTGCGTCCATTCCTGCGCGAGGTTGTTGAGCCCGGGGTGGCGGCTGAGAATCCAGGCGTCCTGGTTGAGCATATGCCCAAGCAGGATCGACAACCCGGCAACCAGGGCGATGGCCAGCCAGAAGCTGGCCAGGACGCGCCAGAACAATGAACGCACAAGAAACCCTCAAACAGGAAAAGCCCAGCGGCGGTGGCCACTGGGCTGGGAGTGAAGCTAGATCATTATTGCGCTTTTTGCGGCTGTTGGGCTTTCCAGGCCTGGAATTCCTTCCACTCGGCGCGGCGCTCGGCTTGTTTCTTCACGATCTCGTCGAATTTCTTCTGTTGATCGGGTTTCAGTACGGCACGGATGTCGGCCTGGGTTTTCTGTTTGCCGGCAGCCATTTCGTCTTGCATGGCTTTCTGGTCAGCGGCCGGGAGTTTATCCAGGTACTTTTTGACCAGCTCTTTGCGAGCGTGCCACTGCTCGCCCATCAATTTGCCGATCTGCTGGCGCTGTTCAGGGCTCAGGTCCAGCTGGCCGAAAGGCCCACCTTTGCCGCGCATGCCGTGTTCACCGCCGTGGCCTGGGCCACCCATCATGTGGCCTTCAGGGCCGCCCATCGGGCCCGGGCCTTCTGGCATGGCCGCCATGGCAACGGTGGGCAGGGCAGCGGCGAACATCAGAGCGATAAGGGTCTTGCGCATGGTGATTCTCCTGTCTCTATTCCGGTGAGTCCGGATGTGAGTAGATTACGGAGAACAAGGTCAGCGGCAGTCAGGGGACGGTAAAGCTTGGGTAAAGAGGCATTTGGGCGGGGCTGACAAAACTATCCCGGAAGGGGAGATCATGTGTGGGAGCTGTCGAGCCTTGGCGAGGCTGCGATGCAGGCACCGCGGTCTATCCGTTGCACCGGGGTGATGCCATCGCAGCCTCGCCAAGGCTCGACAGCTCCCACAGGGGACAGGTGTTGTGCTTAGAGGCTGTAGTAGTAGCCGCGGCTACGCAGCGCCACGATTCGTGGCCGGCCATCCGGGTGCGGGCCGATCTTCTTGCGCAGGTTGCTGACGTGCATGTCCAGGCTGCGGTCATACAGGGTCAGCTTGCGGCCCAGGGCGATTTGCGCCAGTTCCTGTTTGTCCAGCGGCTCGCCCGGCTGGCGCAACAAAGCTTCCAGCAGACGGCTTTCGGAAACGGTCAGGGCAAATTCCTGTTCATCGATAGTGACCACGCCACGCACCGGGCTGAAGCACAGGTCACCCAGCTCCAGCTGTGTAGACACAGCGGCCGGGTGACTGCGGCGCAGCACGGCACGCAGGCGGGCGGTCAGTTCGCGAGGGTCGCAGGGCTTGGCCAGGTAGTCGTCGGCGCCCAGTTCCAGGCCGAGGATCCGGTCCAGCGGTTCGCCGCGAGCGGAGAGCATCAGCACCGGCAGCTCCGGGTGGTCGCTGCGCAATTGCTTGAGCAGCTCCAGGCCGCTGCCGTCGGGCAGCATCACGTCGAGCACCACGGCCGCCGGGGCGGCTTCGGCCAATGCCTTGCGGGCGCTCAAGCCGTCATGGCAGGCGCGCACCTGGAAACCTTCCTGGCTCAACCAACTGGTCAGCAGCTCACAGAGCTCCTGGTCATCATCTATCAGTAACAGCTCGCTCATGACTCACTCAATTTAGCCATTGTCGACGGCGCCGGTGCCCGCCACTGGCGAAGATCCCGCACAGCAGGGCGATCAGCGCGACTGCTCCACCGGTCACGAACCATTGCTGTTGTTCGGTAAGCCAGCGTGGCAAGGCACTGCCCTGTGCTTCTTTGAGTTGCTGGACCAGGCGTTGGTTCTCCTGGCGCAGTTTACTCAGTTGGGTACTTTCCCGGGTGGCGTCAGCACTTTGCAATTGCTTGCTCAGTTCATCCCGCTGCCGTTCGCTTTCTTTCAAACGTTGCTGCAAATCGGTGATCTGGCTGCCGGCACTCAAGGACAGGGGCGTGGAACTGCCGGTGTTCGAGGTTTCTTCAGCGTGGGCCGTAGCCCCGATCATTAACACTGCCAACAGACACAACTGACGTAAGCGCATCGGAACTCCTGATTCCACACGAATATTCAGAACGTTGTCGGCAGGTTACCGGGAATAATGAGCGTTTAGGAGTGCGCTGAAGCCATTTGGTTCAGCGCGCAACGAATCAAGGCAGGACTTGCTTGAACGGCTTGACCAGCACATGCGCATATACGCCGGCCGCGACATACGGATCAGCGTCGGCCCAGGCCTGCGCCGCCGCCAGGGAGGCGAACTCGGCGACGATCAGGCTACCGGTGAAGCCGGCGTCTCCCGGGTCATTGCTGTCGACTGCCGGGTGCGGGCCGGCGAGCACGATACGGCCTTCGGCTTGCAGCTGTTTCAGGCGCTCGACGTGGGCCGGGCGCACGCCCAGGCGTTTTTCCAGCGAGTCGGCAACGTCGGTGGCAATGATGGCGTAGAGCATGTCAGTCCTCGGTTTTCGGCGTGGTAGGGTCGGTGTCATGCAGGTGGCGCGACAGGTAGATACCCTGGCCGACCAGGAACAGCACGGTCATGCCCAGGCTGCCGAACACCTTGAAGTCTACCCAGTAGCTCTGGAAGGTGAAGGCGACGAACAGGTTGGCAGCGCCGCAGAACAGGAAAAACACGATCCAGGCGATGTTCAGGCGCACCCAGATCGGGGCCGGCAAGCTCAGCGCGTGGCCCATGATCCGCTTGATCAGCAGGCGATCACCGATGAAGTGGCTGCCGATAAAGGCCAGGGCGAACAGCCAGTTGACCACCGGGGCTTTCCATTTAAGGAAGGTTTCGCTGTGGAAGGCCAGGGTCAGGCTGCCGAAGACGAGGCAGGCGATCAGGGTCAGCCATTGGCTTTTTTCCAGCTTGCGCTGAGAGATGAAGAGAGCGCCGTAGACCACCACGGAGCTGATGATCAGTACCGCCGTGGCACTGTAGATGCCACCGACTGTCAGCTCGTGGCCGGCAATATCGATAACGCGAGGGTCGATTTTGTAAACGATGAAAAACAGCAACAGCGGGATGAAGTCGATGAATTGTTTCACAGTAAGAGCCAGAAGCTGGATGTGGCGGCATAATAACAAACATCCTTGGTAGCGAAAGCGCCAGCTGACTTGAGGTTACACACTCCCGTGAATGTTGATTTGCACTGCCATAGCACAGCCTCCGACGGCGCCCTGGCGCCCGCGGTCCTGGTTGCGCGTGCGTTTGAAAAAGGCGTGCGAGTCCTGTCGTTGACCGACCACGACACCCTCGAAGGCCTGGCAGAGGCCCGCGAAGCGGCGAATGCGTTGGGCATGCAACTGGTCAACGGAGTTGAATTGTCCTGCACCTGGGGCGGCGCAACCATCCACGTATTGGGCTACGGTTTCGACGTCAACGCGCCGCCGCTGGTGGAGGCCATCGCCAAATTGCACGATGGCCGCTGGCTGCGGTCCGAAGAAATAAGCCGCAAGCTGGCCCTCAAGGGCATGCCCAACGGCCTGGAAGGCGCCCGCGCCATCCAGCAGGAACTGGGCGACAGCGGCAACGCTCCGGCCCGTCCGCACTTTGCCGACTGGATGGTGCGTGAAGGTTTTGTAAAGGATCGCGCCGAAGCGTTCCGCAAATGGCTGGGTGCCGGCAAGCTGGGGGACGTCAAGCAACACTGGCCAACTCTGGAAGACACCGTCGGCACATTGCGGGCAGCGGGTGCCTGGGTCAGCCTGGCGCACCCGTGGCATTACGATTTCACCCGCAGCAAGCGCCGCAAGCTGATTGGCGACTATATTGGAGCGGGCGGCCACGCAATTGAAGTGGTCAACGGGCATCAACCCGCCGAACAGGTAGGCAGCCTGGCGATTCTTGCCCGCGAATTTGGTCTGCTGGTCAGCGCCGGCAGTGATTTTCATGGCCCTGGCGGCTGGTCCGAGATTGGCGAGTACCGTGCCGTCCCGGAAGATTTGCCGCCCCTTTGGTGTCGCTTCAAACATGACCCCATTATTGCCACCGTCTGAACAGGTAGAACACGTGAGTCAATTCTTCCAGATTCATCCGGAAAACCCCCAGGCGCGCCTGATCAAACAGGCCGTGGAGATCATCCGTGCCGGTGGCGTGGTGATCTACCCCACGGATTCCTCCTACGCTATCGGTTGCCAGATCGGCGACAAGAATGCGGTCGAGCGCGTAAGACGCCTGCGCGACCTGGACAAGAACCACAACTTCGCACTGATTTGCAGCGACCTGTCCCAGCTGGGGCTGTTCGCCAAGGTCGACACCGGCACCTTCCGCCTGCTCAAGGCCCACACGCCGGGGCCTTACACTTTCATCCTCAACGCCACCCGCGAAGTGCCGCGCCTGCTGCTGCACCCGAAGAAGCGCACCATCGGCCTGCGGGTGCCGGAACACCCGATTGCCCTGGCGCTGCTGGCCGAACTCGGTGAGCCGCTGATGAGCGTGTCGCTGATCCTGCCGGGTGAAGAAGAGCCGTTGTACGACCCTTATGAAATGCGCCGGTTGCTGGAAAAACACGTCGACCTGATCATCGACGGCGGCTACGGCGGTAACAAGGCCTCCACCGTGATCAACCTGGCCGACGGCGAGCCGGAAGTGGTGCGCGTGGGTTGTGGCGACCCGGCACCGTTCATGGTCGAGGCCTGAATGTCGGCCGTGGAATCCGTCGACAGCCAGGCAGGCGCCCAGCAGGAACTGCCATTTGCCATGGTCTACGGCCAGGCCGTCATGGAAATGCCGCTGGACCTGTACATCCCGCCGGACGCCCTGGAAGTCTTCCTCGAAGCCTTCGAAGGCCCGTTGGACTTGCTGCTGTACCTGATCCGCAAACAGAACATCAACATCCTCGACATCCCGGTGGCGGAAATCACCCGCCAATACATGGGCTATGTCGAGTTGATGCAGACCGTGCGCCTGGAACTGGCCGCCGAGTACCTGGTGATGGCCGCGATGCTCGCGGAGATCAAGTCGCGCATGCTGCTGCCGCGCTCGGAAAGTATCGAGGCTGAAGAGGATGACCCGCGGGCCGAACTGATCCGCCGCCTGCAGGAATACGAACGCTTCAAGGCTGCTGCCGAAGGCATCGACGGCCTGAGCCGGGTCGGTCGCGATGTGGTGGTGCCCAAGCTCGACGCCCCGGAAGCCCGGGCGCGCAAACTGCTGCCAGACGTAAGCCTGGAAGAATTGCTGATGTCCATGGCCGAAGTACTGCGCCGTGGCGATATGTTTGAAAGCCACCAGGTCAGCCGCGAGGCGCTGTCCACCCGCGAGCGCATGAGTGATGTGCTGGACCGTCTCAAGGGCGGCGGGTTTGTGCCTTTCGTCGAACTGTTTACCAAGGAAGAAGGGCGCCTGGGGGTGGTGGTGACCTTTATGGCGATCCTCGAACTGGTCAAGGAATCCTTGGTCGAGCTGGTCCAGAATGAGCCTTTTGCGGCTATCCACGTGCGGGCGCGAGCCGAATAAAGAGCTGAATCGATGAATCTGACTGAACCCCGCGAACTGGCCCCGCTGCTGGAGGCTTTTCTCCTGGCCTCGGGCAAGCCGCAATCCCTGGAACGCCTGTTCGAACTGTTTGAAGAAGCCGAGCGCCCTGAGCCGCCGGTGTTCAAGAAGGCGTTGGAGATTCTGCGCAAGTCCTGCGACGGCCGTGCTTTTGAGCTGCGGGAAGTGGCTTCCGGGTATCGCCTGCAAATCCGCGAGAAGTTCTCGCCGTGGGTGGGCCGCCTCTGGGAAGAGCGCCCGCAACGTTATTCCCGGGCGATGCTGGAAACCATGGCGCTGATCGCCTATCGCCAGCCGATCACCCGGGGCGAGATCGAAGACGTGCGGGGCGTGGCGGTCAACAGCCATATCGTCAAGACGCTACTGGAGCGGGAGTGGATCAGGATCGTTGGTTACCGCGACGTGCCCGGCAAGCCCGCGATGTTTGCTACTACCAAGGTGTTCCTCGACCACTTCAACCTGAAAAACCTCGACGACTTGCCGCCGTTGGCCGAACTGCGGGAGATGGAGCCGGACCCGGTCCTGGACTTCGACGACGCCCCGGTGCCGGCAAGTTTGCAGGAACTGGCCGACGCCAGCGCGGAGCCGGAGGAGCCGAAGGACGAAACCAGTTTCCATACGCTGTTGCTGGAACTGGACGATATGGAGCAGGGCATCAAGACCGACTTCGACGACTTGCTGCGTGATGGCGCGGTCGGTGAGGGTGAGCCCGAGCAAGAGCCAACACCGCAACTGAACGTTGAGGTTGAGCTGCCAGTCGAAGTTGAACCTGACCCTGAACCCGAGCCGGAAGAAGACATCCTCGGCGTCGCCGAAGCCCGTGCAAAACTCTTGGCCGCCGTAGCTGCGCTTGAACAACCGCCGCTCAGTGACGAAGAGGCCGAAGCCCAGGCACTGGCCGAAGCCATCGAAAACGAACGCCGCCAATTCGAAGACTGACGCAGAACACAATGTGGGAGCGGGCTTGCTCGCGAATGCGGTGGGTCAGCCAAGCATCCGGCGACTGACACACCGCATTCGCGAGCAAGCCCGCTCCCACATTTGGATTGTCGCCAGCAAGGAGAACTCAAATGAGCTCCACCAAAGACCCCTGCATCAGCATCTGCAAATTCACCGACGACATCTGCGTGGGCTGTGGCCGCAGCAAGCGCGAGATTCGTGCCTGGAAGAAACTCGACAAGGTCGACAAGCGCACGGTACTCGCCGAAGCCGAGCTGCGCCTGCTGGCGCTGGGTGCCACCGGTCGGCGGAAAGGCAAATGAGCCACCACTTATCGACTAGTCTCTGATGCGCAACGCGCGGCTTACGCGTATGATTCGCGACCCTTTGGCGATGCGTTCGCCAAAAGCCCAGCTTTTACTATCTTCAGGCCCAGCCTGAATCGACACACCGGGAGGTGCTTAAGATGAGTGACCAAGACCAGAAAGACAGCCAGGAAATCGGCCCCGCAGGTGAAAAACTGCAGAAAGTCCTCGCCCGTATCGGCGTAGGTTCACGCCGCGACGTAGAAGCCTGGATCACCCAGAAGCGCATCAAGGTCAACGGCGTTGAAGCCACCCTTGGCCAGCGCGTCGACCTGCACGATGCGATCACCATTGATGGCAAGGTCATCAAGCGTGAAGAGGCCGCCGAATCGGTGCGCCGCGTCATCATGTACAACAAGCCTGATGGCGAAATCTGCACCCGTGACGACCCGGAAGGCCGTCCAACCGTATTCGACAAGATGCCGCGCCCTAAAGAAGGCCGCTGGATCAACATCGGTCGTCTCGACATCAACACCACCGGCTTGCTGATGTTCACCACCGACGGTGAACTGGCCAACCGCCTGATGCACCCTTCCTACGAGATGGACCGTGAATATGCGGTGCGTGTACGTGGCGAAGTCGATGACGAAATGATCGAGCGCCTGAAAGCCGGCGTCGTGCTGGAAGACGGCCCGGCCAAGTTCACCGACATCAAGCAGGCTCCAGGCGGCGAAGGCTTCAACCATTGGTACCACTGCGTGGTGATGGAAGGCCGTAACCGTGAAGTACGTCGCCTGTGGGAATCCCAGGGCCTGGTGGTCAGCCGCCTGAAGCGCGTGCGTTTCGGCCCGGTGTTCCTCAACTCCGACCTGCCGATGGGCCGCTGGCGCGAAATGAGCCAGTACGAAGTCGACATCCTGAGTGCTGAAGTCGGCCTGACGCCGGTGGCCATGCCGCAGATGAACGCCAAGAGCAAAGACAAACTTGAGCGTATGCAGCGTAAATCGTCGCGTCCCGTGGCGCGTACCGACCGTGTTGCCCGCACCCTGCGCCCTGCGCTGGATGCACCGGCCACTGGCGGCCGTATCTCCCGCGAGCCGCACATCGAAGGCGAACGTCGTCCTTCGGCACCGGCTCGTCAGGATGGCGAACGTGCGCCGCGCGCACCGCGTCCAGCGGGTCGTGGTGGTGATGCCCCAACGGGCGGTCGCGGTAACCGTGGTGAGTCTGGCCGTGGTGCTCCGGCTGCGGGCCGTCCCGACGACAGCGCCAGCACCAAACGCCCAGCCAAGCCATCGCCGAAAAAGCGCCCGGGCTTGAAACTGGTCGATGACGCGCCATCGGGCAAGCGTCGTGGTGCACCGGCCGGTTCCGGCCAGCGTCCAGGTTTTGGTCGCAAGAAGCCGCAGTGATTTGTTAAGCACTGCATAAAAACGCCAACCCTCGGGTTGGCGTTTTTTTTTGGCCTGGATTTGGAATGCTTTCTATCAAGCAGACCTGATTTCCTGTGGGAGCTGGCTTGCCTGCGATACCGGCAACTCGGTCTGTCGGCAATACCGAGGTGATGCCATCGCAGGCAAGCCAGCTCCCACAGTTGATCTTCATTGTTTTGGCGGGCGTGTCAGAACATGAAAGCCCCATCGAACACGGGTTTATCGTCGAGGGCCAGCACGCCACTGGCGAAGATCAGGTCCAGGTGATGGCTGCCTTTCTGCCCGCCACCCAAGCCCAGGTGCAGCCCGCAATGGCGCTCTTCAAAGCCGGCATTGCGCGCATACAAATCCTTCACGCCTTCATTGGTGCCAATGCCGAGTTCCTCCACCCGGCGGTTGGACGGGTTGGCATTCAGGTATTTGTTGAAGTCATCCGCCAGCCCCGGCACTTCACTGGCCACGGTGCAGATGGTCGAGTTCTCGATCCACAGTTCCAGCGGTGATTGCAGCACGCCGTATTTGCGCGCAAAGGGAATGGTGCTGAGGAAGGTGCCCACAAACCGCACCTGGCCATTGATGGCCTCGCTGTGGGTCGCGATCTCGCCGGGCGCCAGGTCGTGGTTGCCGACGCCGTTGATATTGGTCCACTTCTTGATGCTGCTCATGGGCGCTTCAAGGCGTGAGCCATGCTGGTCGGTGAAACTCAGCACGCTGGCCTGGGACATACGCCGGATCAACGTGGCGTTGAGGTCGGCAATCCGCTGTGGGGCGACGCTGAAGGTGTCGTAGAAATAGTCGCCGTAGTCCTTGAGCAGCAGGGATTTTTTCCAGTGCTCGGCCATCACGCCTTGCAGCGCACGGATAAAGTCCGGGCCCTCGGCACGTGGGTTGGGCAAGGTCGAGGAATCGTAGAGAAACATGTACAGGTCGCAGGCTTCGATGGCCTTGGCCAGCGCTTCGCTGGGGGCCTGGTCCAGGCGTTGTACCTGGAAGTCGAAACGGGCGGCGCTGCCTTGGGTGATCGAGTGGGCGATGGCGTCGTAGCGTTCGGTATGGCCGAGCAGAATGGTGGGGCGGTGCAGGCCGGTGAGGGCCGGGTGATGGACGAGGTAATAGAGAAAATGTTCGACGGCGCGGGCCTTGTCCATGACGTCCTTCCTTCAAAGCCTTCGGTAGAAGCAGTGGCAGGTGCGGCGTCCCGCACCTGCCGGGGTGCCTGATCAGATTAGAAAGGCCACATCGCGGTGCCGAACGGCACAACGGCATCGGCTTGCATCATTTCAACGGCGGCCTCGTGGGTCGGCGCTTCAAACCAATCGTCGAGTTGCAGTTCGGTTTCCAGGTCATTTTCCAGTGCTTGCATGGTGAATCTCCTAGATGACGGTGTTTGAGACGAATTTGCCAGCGGGCTGCGCTGGGCAAGTGGATGAACCTAGAAGAGAGTGTTGGGAAATGCAAAATTTTTATTGACACGGTTTCATTTGGATTTTTTATTCTGTTTTGATGGCGATTTGGTTTATGTCGACGAAACAGTCAGTTGGTTGCGTGTTTCTGTGGGAAACGTCTCTGCGTCAATTTCTCGATATCTGAAAGAATTTTCCCAGTGTCCCTGCTCTCCGCCGCATCGCATCCTGTCGGCCCAGACAGGTTTGGCGGTGTACAATGCGCCGCGTTTTACTGTGATCCCACTATTTCAGGGCTATCCGCCTTGTTCATTCCGCCTGGCCACAAGCCCGTCGGGTTCGATTTCGTCACAGATAAAAACAACAGGTGACGTATGACCGTAAGAAAAAACGCTGGACCGGGGTTTGATCGGCGCTGCTGTAGCCCGTTACCAAAGCAGCACCCCTCCATGAGCACCATCAAACCTTGCGTGAGACCCTTTCCATGAGTGAAGCCAACTCGCATTCAGGCGAGCTGAAGCGCGGCCTGAAAAATCGCCATATTCAACTGATCGCCCTCGGTGGCGCGATTGGCACCGGGTTGTTCCTCGGTTCGGCTGGCGTGCTGAAATCCGCCGGGCCGTCGATGATCCTCGGTTACGCCATCTGCGGCTTTATCGCCTTCATGATCATGCGCCAGCTGGGCGAGATGATCGTCGAAGAGCCGGTAGCCGGTTCCTTCAGCCACTTTGCCCACAAGTACTGGGGCGGTTTCGCCGGCTTTCTGTCGGGCTGGAACTGCTGGATCCTGTACATCCTGGTGGGCATGTCGGAGCTGACGGCCGTCGGCAAGTACGTGCATTACTGGTGGCCCGAGATCCCGACCTGGGTGTCGGCGGCGGCGTTTTTTGTGCTGATCAATGTGATCAACCTGTCCAACGTCAAAGTCTTCGGCGAGGCCGAGTTCTGGTTTGCGATCATCAAGGTGGTTGCCATTGTCGGCATGATCGCCCTGGGCAGTTATCTGCTGGTGAGCGGCACCGGCGGGCCGCAGGCTTCGGTGACCAACCTGTGGGAGCACGGTGGGTTCTTTCCCCATGGTGTAGGTGGTTTGGTGATGGCCATGGCGATCATCATGTTTTCGTTTGGTGGTCTGGAGATGCTCGGGTTTACCGCAGCCGAGGCGGACCAGCCGCGTACGGTGATTCCGAAGGCGATCAATCAGGTGATCTACCGGATTCTGATTTTCTACATCGGCGCGTTGGTGGTGCTGTTGTCGTTGACGCCTTGGGACAGTTTGCTGGAGACGCTGAACGCTTCGGGTGACGCTTATAGCGGCAGTCCGTTTGTGCAGGTGTTTTCGATGTTGGGCAGTAACACGGCGGCGCACATTCTCAACTTTGTGGTGCTGACGGCGGCGTTGTCGGTCTACAACAGCGGCACTTACTGCAATAGCCGGATGTTGTTGGGGATGGCCGAGCAGGGTGACGCGCCTCGTGCATTGGCGAAGATCGACAAGCGTGGGGTGCCGGTGCGGTCGATCCTGGCGTCGGCGGCGATCACGCTGGTGGCGGTGTTGATGAATTATCTGATTCCGCAGCATGCGCTGGAGTTGCTGATGTCGCTGGTGGTGGCGACCCTGGTGATTAACTGGGCGATGATCAGCTTTTCGCATTTCAAGTTTCGCCAGCATATGGATCGGACGGGGCAGGTGCCGTTGTTCAAGGCGCTTTGGTATCCGTATGGGAATTATGTTTGCCTGGCGTTTGTGGTGTTTATTCTTGGGGTGATGCTGCTGATTCCGGGGATTCAGGTGTCGGTGTATGCGATTCCGGTTTGGGTGGTGTTTATGTGGGTTTGCTATGGGATCAAGAACAGGCGTAAGGCTCGGGAGGGGGTGGTGTTGAGTTGATGGTGTACATATCCGTTTCTTCGGTAACGGCGACTTATGGTTCCGCTCTTACAGCGGGTCACTTTTGGCAAACGCCCCAAAAGTAACCAAAAGGTCTTTGCCCCACCACTCGGTGCCTCGCTTAGGCTCGGCATGCCCGCACTCCGGCCCGGTTCCGCGGGCCGCCGCGACGGGCCATCCATGGCCCGGCGCGGCTAAATCGGCTTCCCTGCCGATTTACCCGCTCCACCGTGCCTACTTGCGGCCATCGTGGTTAACGGGGCGCCTAAGATCAAAATCAAAAGCAAGAGCACAGCGGCCTACAGGCCGGCTTGAGTGTTAAAAGCCAAAGCAAAAACCAGAGCGAAAACAAATCTGCTTTTCTGTGGGAGCGGGCTTGCTCGCGAAAAACCTGAGACCGCCGCGTTCATTCAGAATGCCCACGTCATCGTTAACGACCTTCGCGAGCAAGCCCGCTCCCACATTTTTGACCGTGCCCGCTTTAGATTTTGATTTTGCTTTTAACACTCAAGCCGGCCGGGAGGCCGCTGTGCTTTTGCTTTTGATCTTGATTTTGATCTTAGGCGCCCCGTTAAACCACGCTGGCCGAACGCAGGCTTTGGAGCGTGGGTAACCTGGCAGGACGCCAGGTTAGCCGTCCTGGGCCAGGGATGGCCCATGACGGCGGCCCACGGTCCAAAGCCGGAGTGAGGGCACTCCGAGCCTAGGCGAGGAGCCGAGTGGTGGGGCAAGAGCGTTTTGCTTACTTTTGCGCTCTTCAAAAGTGAGCCGCTGTAAGAGCGGAACCATAGGCGGCCGTTACCTAAATAACGGATATGCCCCCAGCCCCCAGCAGCCCACCACATTGGCGTATCCTTACCCCTCACCCCAAGGCCCGATCAAAAAATGCTGGTGATTTCCAACAACGTGCACCTCCCCGACGCCGAGATCGAACTGACAGCCATCCGCGCCCAAGGCGCCGGCGGTCAAAACGTCAACAAAGTCTCCAGCGCCGTGCACCTGCGTTTCGACATCCCGGCCTCGTCCCTGCCTGACTTCTACAAGGAACGCCTGCTGGCCCTGCGCGACACCCGCATCACCAGCGATGGCGTGCTGATCCTCAAGGCCCAGCAATACCGCACCCAGGAACAAAACCGCGCCGACGCCCTCGAGCGCCTGGTCGAGCTGATCCTCAGCGCCACCAAGGTCGAAAAGAAACGCCGCCCCACCAAACCCACCCTGGGCTCAAAGAAGCGCCGCCTCGAATCCAAAACCAAACGCGGCAGCATCAAGGCCGGCCGCGGCAAGGTCGATTTCTAAGCCGCGTCCCGCTCCTCGCGGTACTTAGGCGCCTGCCGATACAAATACAGGCTCAACAGCAACCCGCCAAACGCCGCGATCGCCGCAAACAGGAAGATCGAGGCAAACCCGAACCCCGCCGCAATCGCCCCGGCCAACGGCCCGGTGATCCCCAGCGACAAATCGATAAACAGCGAATACGCCCCCACCGCCGCGCCCCGGCTCGAGGCGGGCACCAGGTTGACCGCTTCCACACCCAACGCCGGAAACACCAGGGAAAACCCAAACCCGCTCAACGCCGCGCCCGCCAATGCCAAATGGGGATCCGGCGCCAGCCACAACAGCAGCAGGCCCAGGGTCTCCACCGACAGGCAGGCAATCGCCACGCGAAACCCACCAATGCGGTTGATCAAATTCCCGAACAACAACCGCGCCCCGATAAAGCTGGCACCGAACAGGCTCAGGCACAGCACCGCGTTATCCCAGTGCTGGGTCGCGTAATACAAGGTGATGAAGGTCGCAATCGTGCCAAACCCGATCGAGCCCAGCGCCAGGCCGCAGCCGTGGGGCAGTACGCGCCCGAGCACGTGCATGAACGGCAGACGCTCGCCCACCACGATTGGCGCCGCGACTTTCGGCCAGGCCAGCAGCAGGCCCAGCACCGCCAGCAGGATGATGCTGACGCCCATGCTCCACAGCCCGAAGTGACTGACCAGCAGCACCCCCAGTGGCGCGCCGATGGCCAGGGCGCCGTAGCTGGCGATGCCGTTCCAGGAGATGACCTTGGCGGTATTCGCCGCGCCCACCCGGCCGATGCCCCAGCCAATGGAGCCCGAGCCCACCAGGCTTTCAGCGCTGCCCAGCACCAGGCGGCCGATCAGCAGGCTGGTGAGGCTCAATGCCGGCAGGTGTGACAGCCACGCCGAGAGCAACATGAACACGCCGCTCAACCCGCAACCCGCCAGGCCGTACATGACGGCGCGCTTGCTGCCGCGATTATCGATGATGCGCCCGGCATAGGGCCGGCTCAGCAGGGTGGCCAGGTATTGCACGCTGATTACGAGGCCGGCGATCACGGCGCCAAAGCCCAGCTCGCTGTGCACATAGCCGGGCAACACGGCCAGGGGAATGCCGATATTCAGGTAGCCGATGAAGGTGAACAGAACGATGGAAACGACTTGCAGCGTGACCGCCATGGGGCGCTGGGTATCTGGCATGGGGAGAGGTCCACTGTCGCAGCAGGAAAAGATAGGCTGCTTATGATACCGATGCTGGGCGCGTGCGGGGGCAGCAAACCAAATTTTTAGCGATCGGCGGGGTTGAGCAGTTGCGTGGTTACCAAGGCGGCGAGGGCGTTTTCCTGGGTGCCGAAGCGCTTGAGCAGGAGGGCCTGTTTTTCCGGGGTGAGGCGGTTCCATACATCGACCATCTGCAGGGCAGTGTCGAGCAGGGCGGTATCGGGCGTGGTGTCGGTCATGGCGGGGCTCACGGTGTTCAGGCGGTGTGGAAAGCGCGCAATGTCACGCTTTCCACACGGTCTGGGTACGGCTCTCAGTCTTCGCGCTTGCGGTCGACCGGTTTTGCCTCTTTTGGCTCGGGCTTGCTGGCACCGGCCTGTTGCGGGGTTGGCTGCTCAGTTTCGCGCAGGCTTGGGAAGGGGAGATTAGGGATTTCGTGCATCGTCGTCGCTCCTCGCAAGATCTGTTTTATCAATCGCAGGTGATTCCGCGCTTTCAAAAAGCTTGGGCAGGATACAGCACTGTAAATGACAGAAAGATTTTATCTCGAAAAATGAACACCTCTTCATCCCGCCGCGCAAGTGACGTGGCGCCACAGGTGATCGATTGTCATCGTACAACATCACCCTTAACGGATTGACATCGTGTTGCGGACTGAATATAACGCTAACAGTTGTATGACGACATATGACGTTACAGTTTTATAGCGCCCGTAATATGGGCGCGCTCGGTCGCAGAACGTAAGCCTCAAATCTAAAAATAATTAAGGTGAAGCGATGAAAATCAAAGGCATCCGTTGGTGGATGGTCGGGCTGATGACGGTCGGCCTGATTATTAACTACCTGGCCCGCAATACGCTGTCCGTCGCAGCCCCCACGCTGATGACCGACCTGAGCATCTCCACTGAGCAGTACTCCCATATCGTTGTTGCCTGGCAGGTGTGCTATGCCTTGATGCAGCCGATCGCCGGTTATGTGATCGATGCGATTGGCACCAAGATGGGCTTTGCGATCTTCGCCATTTCCTGGTCGGTGGTGTGCGCGCTGGCGGCGTTC
Source organism: Pseudomonas sp. 32A (assembly GCF_052682255.1). Classification (NCBI taxonomy): domain Bacteria; kingdom Pseudomonadati; phylum Pseudomonadota; class Gammaproteobacteria; order Pseudomonadales; family Pseudomonadaceae; genus Pseudomonas; species Pseudomonas sp. 32A. The sequence goes on from NZ_JBQYLY010000001.1 coordinate 4,429,921, forward strand.
GCCACGGGCTGGCAGAGCCTGGCCGTGGCCCGTGGCGCCCTGGGGCTGACGGAATCGGCGGGCTTCCCCGGCGGCGTCAAGGCGATTACCGAGTGGTTCCCGGCCAAGGAGCGCTCCGTCGCCATCGGCTGGTTCAACTTTGGTTCGTCGTTTGGTGCGCTGCTGGCGCCGCCGCTGGTGGTCTGGGCGATTCTGCACAGCGGCTGGCAGTTGGCGTTCCTGATCGTCGGCGGTATCGGCCTGGTATGGAGCGGGCTGTGGCTGCTGCTGTACAAGCACCCGCGTGACCAGCGCCTGCTGGCTCAAGCCGAACGTGAGTACATCGAAGCCGGCCAGGAAACCCACCTCAAGGAAGGCGTGCAGAAGAAAGCCAGCTGGAAGCGCATCCTCAAGAGCCGCAACTTTTTCGCCATCGCCTCGGCGCGGATGCTCTCGGAACCGGCCTGGCAGACCTTCAACGCCTGGATTCCGCTGTACCTGATGACCGAGCGGCACATGAACATCAAGGAAATGGCGCTGTTCGCCTGGCTGCCATTCCTGGCCGCCGACATCGGCTGCGTACTGGGTGGCTACCTGAGCCCGCTGTTCCATCGCTACTTCAAGGTATCGCTGTTCACCTCGCGCAAGCTGGTGATGTTGTTCGGTTGCCTGTGCATGATCGGCCCGGCGTGCATCGGCCTAGTGGACAGTGCCTACACCGCGATTGCCCTGCTGTGTGTCGGTGGTTTCGCGCACCAGACCTTATCGGGCGCGCTGTTTTCCATCGCCTCGGACTCATTCGGCAAGAACGACGTGGCCACCGCGACCGGGGGCGGGCAGATGTGCGGGTTTATCGGGGCAGCGGCATTTACCGCCGTGTTCGGCGTGTTGGTGACCAAGGTCGGCTACAGCCCGCTGTTTGTGGTGCTGGCGATTTTCGACATCATCGCTGCCATCATCATCCTGACTGTGGCCCGGGAGATTGTTAAAGGCCCGGAGCCGGCCACCCAAACCGGTCACGGCGGCACCCTGTTGCCGGTTTAACCCTGGCGCTCCATCGCCGCCTTGTAGAGCGAGTGCTTCGGCTGGGCAAACACCCGCGCCAGCATCGGTTCGAAGAAGCTCAACGGCAGGGTGTCGTAGGCCGGATCGAACGCCGCCGCGTCGTATTGGGCGCAGAACTCGATGGTTTGCCGGTACTGCGGGTGGTCGCCAAATTGCTCGCGCAGGTGGCGGTCCATCCCCAGGTGATGGAAGAAATAGTAGCCCTGGAAAATCCCGTGCTTCTCCACCATCCACAGATTTTCGGGGCTCACAAATGGCTTGAGGATCGCGGCGGCGATGTCCGGGTGGTTGTAGGAACCCAGGGTGTCACCGATGTCGTGGAGCAGGGCGCACACCACGTACTCTTCATCGCGCCCGTCGTGCCAGGCGCGGCTGGCGGTTTGCAGCGAGTGGGTCAGGCGGTCCACCGGGAAGCCGCCGAAGTCGCCCTCCAGCAGTCGCAGGTGCGCCACGATCCGGGTCGGCAGTTGCCGGGCATAGGCGCTGAAATCCTTGGCGATGATCGCCCAGTCTTCCTGTGTGCCGTCCTGCATATGGGTAAAGCGGGCCTGCTGGTTCATCAAGGGCGCTCTAATTGTTTTTGAAGGGCAGGGCTAGAACGGCACTTTGCCCAGAATCATGTCGCGGTACATCACAAAATCCCCCAACAGGCTGTAAAGCGGGTGCTGGAAGGTGGCCGGACGGTTCTTTTCAAAGAAGAAGTGGCCGACCCAGGCAAAGCTGTAGCCCGCCACCGGCACCGCCAGCAGCAGCCACCAGGCGCCTTTGCCGATCGCGAACGCAAGAAAGAAGATCACGAGGCTGGTGCCGATAAAGTGCAGGCGACGGCAGGTGCTGTTGCCGTGTTCCCTCAGGTAGTACGGGTAGAAATCAGCGAAGCTGTTGAATTGTCTGACATTTTCCACAGTATCCAGCCCTCTGGTTATTGTTCTGCCCGACAGGTGTTCGGCGGGGAGCTTATTTGAGTCTAGAGTCATCAGTGGTAACAGCCAGTGACAATAGATGCCACTTTAGTATCCTTCGGATTCCTGGCTGTCGTTTCAGCCTTCCTTGTTAAGAAAACGCCATGAGCGAACGAACGACTTCTGCAAGCTGGGCGATGGGGATAGTCAAGGCGCTGGAGATGGACGGCCTGGATTGCCGTGCCTTGTTCAAGCAGCTTGGCCTGGATTACGCCGCGTTGAATGACCCGGATGCACGCTTCCCCCAGGACTCCATGACCCGGCTCTGGCAGCGCGCGGTCGAGCTGTCGGGCAACCCGGCGATCGGCTTGAACATGGGTAAGGTGGTGCGCCCGGCGTCGTTTCATGTGGCCGGCTACGCCTTGATGTCCAGTAACACCCTGGCCGAAGGCTTTATGCGGCTGGTGCGTTATCAGCGAATCATCGCTGAAAGTGCTGACCTGAGTTTCCGACTGTTACCCGAAGGTTATGCGCTGATTCTTACCGTGCACGGCGACCATCTGCCGCCCACCCGGCAAAGCGCCGAAGCGTCTCTGGCCAGTGCCCTGGCGTTATGCGGCTGGCTGACCGGGCGCACTCTGCAACCGCGCAAAGTGCTGGTGCAGGGCGATCAACCAGCGGACCTGGCACCCTACAAACAAGCGTTCCATGCACCGCTGGTGTTCAACGCGCCCTATGACGCGCTGATCTTCGAGCGGGCGGATATGGAGGCGCCGTTGCCCACGGCGAACGAGGCGATGGCGTTGTTGCATGATCGTTTTGCCGGGGAGTATCTGGCGCGGTTTTCCGAGAGCCGGGTGACCCACAAGGCGCGGCAGGTATTGTGCCGATTGCTGCCGCAAGGCGAGCCCAAGCGCGAGGTGGTTGCGCAGACCTTGCACCTGTCCCAGCGCACCTTGCAGCGGCGCTTGCAGGAGGAGGGCACCAGTTTCCAGACCTTGCTCGACGACACCCGCCGCGAACTGGCCGAGCAATACCTGGCACAGCCGAGCATGACCCTGCTGGAAATTGCCTACCTGTTGGGGTTTGCCGACCCGAGCAACTTCTTTCGCGCGTTCCGCCGCTGGTTCGATGCCACGCCCGGCGAGTACCGGGCGCGGTTGCAGGAGGCTCCGGTCAGTGACGCCAAAACGCCGGAATGCACAGCACAAACACCGTAATGATCTCCAGCCGGCCCAGCAGCATGCCGAGGGACAGGATCCACTTGGCGGCGTCCGGCAGGGTGGAGAAGTTGCCGGCCGGGCCGATGGTTTCCCCCAGGCCCGGGCCTACACCGGACACGGTGCTGGCGGCGCCGGTCAGCGCGGTCATCCAGTCCAGGCCCAGCAGTGACAGGGCCAGGGCGATGGCGCAGATGGTGATGGCGAAGAAAAACGAAAAGGTCAGGATCGAACGCACGATTTCTTCATCGAGGCGATGGCCGTTGTACTTCTGCTTGATCACCGCCCGAGGGTGAATCAGCTGGTTCAAGTTGGCCTTGAGCAGGATGTAGGCGACCTGGAAACGGAAAATCTTGATCCCGCCAGCGGTGGAACCGGAGCAACCGCCCACAAAGCCCAGGTAAAAGAACAGCATCAGCGAGAAATTGCCCCAGATGCTGTAGTCCCCCAGCGCAAAACCGGTGGTAGTCACTACCGAAGTGACGTTTACCGCCACGTGGCGCAGCGCCTCCAGCCAATGCAGATTGGTGGTCCACCAATACCAGGTGCCGAGCACCAGCCAGGTCACCACCAGCAAACCGAGCATGCCCTGCACCTGCTGGTCCTTGATCAGCGCCCGGCGGTTGCCGCGCATCGTGGCCACATACAGGGTGAACGGCAGGCTGCCGAGAATCATCACCACCACCGCCACCCAGTGCACCGCCGGCTGTTTCCAGTGGGCCAGGGATTCATCGGAGGTGGAGAACCCGCCGGTGGAAATCGCCGACATCGCATGGTTGATCGCATCGAACAGGCCCATGCCTGCCCACCAGAACGCCAGGCTGCCGAGGATGGTGATGCCCACGTACGCCGCCACGATCAGGCGCGCCACCATGTGCGAGCGGGGCATGACCTTTTCCGAGCGGTCGGAGGACTCGGTCTGGAACAGGCGCATGCCACCGATGCGCAGCAGCGGCAGGATCGCCACCGCCATGCCGATAAAGCCGATGCCGCCGAGCCAGTGCAGCAGCGAGCGCCAGATGAGGATGCCCGGGGACATGGTGTCCAGGCCGCTGAGCACCGTGGAACCGGTGGCGGTGATGCCGGACATGCTTTCGAAGAACGAGTCGGTGTAGCTGATGTGCTGGGTCAGCAGGAACGGCAGTGCGGCGAAGATGCACACCACCAGCCAGCTGGAGACGGTCAGCAGGTACATGTCCCGGGGGCGCAGGTGCACGTGCTCCGGGCGGCCGGGGATCACCAGCGCCAGGCCGGCGATGAAGGTGATCAGGCTGGCCCAGAGGAACGATGGCAGGTCGCTGGTGCGTTCGAAGAACACTAGGGTCGCCATGGGGATGACCATGGCGATCGCCAGGGTGATCAGGAAGATGCCGATTATGAAACCGATTATCCGTAAGGTCGGCAACGCCATGAGGTCCGCTCGGTGTGACAGGAAAGGCGCCATTCTACCTGCGGTGCAGGGCAAGTAAACCGGGGGCTGGAAGGCGACGCCGGGCAAATGTGGGAGCGGGCTTGCTCGCGAAAGCGGTGTGCCAGTCAACGGATGCATTGGCTGACCCTCCGCTTTCGCGAGCAAGCCCGCTCCCACAGGGGGTTGCGGTGGTTAATGGACCTTGAAGGGCAGGCACAAAAAAGGCGACCCGAAGGTCGCCTCATTCAACGCGGCACGGATCAGAAATCGTGATCAGCGTTATCCGGGTTCAAGTCACTGATGCCCAGCTTGCCAGCGGCCTGTTCGATCGAGCCGGTCTGCTTGACCAGCGCGGCGATGGCATCACGCACGATCTGGTTGCCTTTATCGTTACCGGCCGCGATCAACTGGTCGTAATGCTCACCGTTGTTGGCGTGGTCGACCATCACCTGGATCTTCGCTTCGGTCGACGCCAGGTCAGCTTTCAGTGTCGCATCGGCGGTCGGATCAGCCTTGGCCACCAGGGACGACAGGCTTGGGCCGGTCATCTTGGTACCGTCGGTGCGGGTGTACTCACCCAGGTAAACGTTACGAATACCCTTGGCGTCATAGAAGTGCGAGTTGTGGGTGTTGTCGCTGAAGCAATCCTGTTCGTCTTCCGGCGAGTTGGCTTCCAGGGAAACCTTCATGCGTTCACCGGCCAGTTCGCCCAGGGACAGGCTACCCATGCCGAACAGCATTTTGCGCAGGCCATCGGTCGGCGCTTCGGCTTCCAGGGTGGCGCGGTAGTTGTCTTCGACGTTGGGTTTCCAGTTGCCGACCATTTCTTCCAGGTCGCTGACCAACAGTTGAGTCACGGCGCGCAGGTAGGTGCGGCGGCGTTCGTTGTGGCCGCCAGTAGCGCCATCACCGGTCATGTAGTCCGATGCTGGACGATTGCCGGCGCCCGGGCCGGTGCCGTTCAGGTCCTGGCCCCAGAGCAGGAACTCAATCGCGTGGTAACCGGTGGCCACGTTGGCCTCGGAACCGCCCAGCTCGTTCAGGCTGGCGAGTTTTTCCGGGGTGATGTCTTTCACATCGACCTTGTCTTCGCCGACCTGGATTTCGTTGTTGGCGATGATGTTGGCGGTTGCGCCAGGGTTGCCCAGGGCGTGTTCGTAGGTTTTGTCGACGTAGTCGATCAGGCCTTCGTCCAGGGGCCAGGCGTTCACTTGGCCTTCCCAGTCGTCAATGATGGTGTTGCCGAAGCGGAACACTTCACTCTGCAGGTACGGCACGCGGGCGGCGATCCAGGCGGTACGGGCCGCTTTCAGGGTGTCGTCGTTCGGGTTGGCGAGGAAGGTGTCGATCGCGGTTTGCAGGGTTTTCGCGGTGGACTCGGCATCGCTGTAGACGGCGAAGACCATGTCAGCGTAATGCGCGACCACGGCCTTGGCAGCGGCCTCGTCGACCTGGCCTGCCGGGGCAGCCGCAGGGGCTGGAGTGCTGGCGGCGGCCGGGGCTTGAGGTGCGGCGGCCTTGTCTTTGCCTTCACCGCAACCGGCAAGAGAAATGGCAATGGCGAGAAGGCTGGCGGTGGCCAGGGGCATACGAATCATGGCGAACATCCTGCTTCGGTTGATGATGGGGCACGCGGGGGGGCGCGCAAAACTGCGACATAATGCGAAAGATTTGCATTTTGTGTAAAGGGTTATAACTAGGAAATATTTAGTTTCGATTCGCTGGCCATCGGTGCGCGGGGCACCACTGGCCAGCATTGCTTCAGAGAATGGCCGCGTTATTGCGTTGGGCCTGTTTCAAGTAGACCGCCAACTCCCGTGCCGGCAGGGGTTTGCTGTAGTGGTAGCCCTGACCTTCGTGGCAACCCTCGGAGATGATGTAGGCCTCCTGTTCGGCGGTCTCCACGCCTTCGGCGATCACCTGCATGCCGAGGCTTTTGCCGAGCTGGATGATGGCCCGCACGATGGTCGCATCGTCGTCGTCATCCAGCAGGTCCTGGACGAAGCTCTTGTCGATCTTGATCTTGTCCAGCGGCAGGCTTTTCAGATAGCTCAGGGACGAATAACCCGTGCCGAAGTCATCAATTGCAATCAGCGCCCCGGAGCGGCGCAGGCTCAGCAGGTGCTGGGCGGCGGTGCTGATGTCCTCCATCAGGCCGGTCTCGGTGACTTCCAGCTCCAGGCTGCGGGGCGGCAGGCGGTAGATTTGCAGCAGGTTGTTGACCACCCGTGGCAGCTCGGCATGGTGCAACTGTACGGTGGACAGGTTGACCGCCATGCGCAGCTCGGTGAAGCCCAGGTCATGCCATTCCCGCAGTTGCCGGCAGGCCTGGTCCAGCACCCATTCGCCGATGGCAATGATGGTGCCGTTCTGTTCGGCCAAGGGGATAAACAGGTCGGGCGGCACCAGGCCGTGTTCCGGGTGCTGCCAGCGAATCAAGGCTTCGACACCCACCACGCGATGGTCGAGATAGCTGATCTGCGGCTGGTACACCAGGTGGAACTGCTCGCGGCTCAAGGCGTCGCGCAGATCCTTTTCCAGTTCACGGCGGCGGCGCATTTCGCTGTCGACGCTGGCGATATAGAACTGGTAGCGGTTGCGCGAACGGCTCTTGGCCAGGGTCATGGTCTGTTCGGCTTTTTGCAGCAGCTTCTCGGTGCTGTCGCCGTCTTCCGGGAACAGGGTGATGCCGATGGTGGCACGCAGGCGTATCTGCTCGTGCCCATCGTCGAGGGCGAATTCCGCTTCCAGGTCATCAAGAATGCTTTGTGCCAGTTCGGCGGCTTCGTAGGGTTGCTCGATATCGGCCTGCACCAGGGCGAACTGGTCGCCACCCAGGCGGGCGAGGGCGCCGAGACGGCCACTGTGGGCCCGCAGACGGTCGGCCAGGGCCAGCAGCAATTGGTCGCCGGCCTGGTAGGTAAACTGCTCGTTGACGCTTTTGAAGTCATCCAGCCCCACGCACAGCACTGCAACGCTGCGTTGGCGGCGGCCGGCGTCGATCAGGATCTTGTCCAGTTGCTCCTGCAACTTCTGGCGGTTCGGCAGGCCGGTAAGAAAGTCGTACTGGGCCATGCGCAGCAGGCTGTTTTCCGCCTCATGGCGCAAGTGCGTGTTGCGCTCGATGGATTCGAGCAACTGGTTGGCGGTGTTGATCCAGATCCCCAGCTCGTTTTTCTCGTGGCCCTTGAGCTGCGGGATCTTGTGCTCGCTGGGGCGGTCCGGGTTGATTGAACTCAGGTGCTCGATGATGCGCGACAGCGGCTTGGTCAGCAGCCAGTGATAGACCAGGTACAACACCAGGCCCATGGCCAGGGCCCGCAGCACCCCGGAGATGAAAATGATCACCGAACTGACGAGAAACCCTTTGCCATAGGTGGCGGTGTCGAGGGTGATGCTCAGGTCGCCGTAGTACTCGCTATAAGGCCCGCGCCCCACCAGTGGCGTGGTGAAGGTGCGCTCCTGGCCCAGAATCAGGTCGGTCAGCCAGCGGGTCGGGGATTGTTGCAGGTCGCGGGTTTTCTCCGCGAGCATGGTTTCGTTGGGGTGGCCGATGGAGGCCATGCGCACGGCATCGTCCTGGAACAGACCTTCGATGACCTGCATGCCCATCTCCCGGTCCAGGCTGTAGACGGCCTGGGTGGACGGGTCGCGAAACATGTCGAGGATACGTTGGGCATCACCGGCCACGGCCTGGCGCGTCTTATACGCATCAAAGACGATCTGCGCCGCGCTCAGCACCACGCCCACTGCCAATGCCGAAAGCAGCACCACCCGTAGCAACTTCACCGACAAGCTGTTTTTGAGTTCCAGCTTCAAAGGGGTATTCCTTGTTCCATGCGGGTAGCCTCAATATGCCATGAGTATTGGCAATCCAGTGATGGCAGTCAAAGGGACATTGCGACAGGCGGCTGTTCGGGGCGTTGGTGGGCAGGCAGCGGGGAAATGTTGAAGGGGAAGCTGATCAGGTGGGAGGCGGATTTTCACCCGCCCTCCTTGGTTCATCAAAAGGTCAGGGGTGGCTGTTGTTGCTGATTTCCAGCCTGCTGGGTGAAGTCCAGCGCTTTGCCTGCAACGTCCTGGGCGACCTTCATCCCCATATCCACGGCTTGCATGGCCATGGGCGCAACGATTGGGGCCAGTGCTGCGGCGCCTGCGCTTTCTGCGATCATAGGTACATCTCCGATGTTGAATGAGAGGCGGATTCCTCTCGCTGCGTGGGTGGCAATTTCCTGTCGTTGAGTTCCACTGTGCCTGGCGGGTTTTTCCGTTTGTGACCGCCCACAAAAAAGCCCGGCAATGCCGGGCTTTTTCTACTGCAAGCGTTGCTTAAGCGGTGAAGGTTTTGCCTTCGAACTGCTCAGCCACGAACTTCCAGTTGACCAGGTTCCAGAACGCTTCCACATACTTTGGACGCACGTTGCGGTAGTCGATGTAGTAAGCGTGTTCCCAGACGTCGCAGGTCAGCAGCGGGGTGTCGCCGCTGGTCAGCGGGTTGCCGGCGCCGATGGTGCTGGCCAGGGCCAGGGAACCGTCAGCCTTTTTCACCAGCCAGCCCCAACCGGAACCGAAGGTGCCGACGGAAGTCTTGGTGAACTCTTCCTTGAACTTGTCGAACGAACCGAAGGCTGCGTTGATGGCTTCAGCCAGCGCGCCGGTAGGTTGGCCGCCGGCGTTTGGCGCCAGGCAGTTCCAGTAGAACGTGTGGTTCCAGACCTGAGCGGCGTTGTTGAAGATGCCGCCCGAAGAAGACTTGACGATTTCTTCCAGGGTCTTGCCTTCGAACTCGGTGCCAGGCACCAGGTTGTTCAGGTTCACGACATAGGTGTTGTGGTGCTTGTCGTGGTGATACTCCAAGGTTTCCTTGGAAATGTGCGGCTGCAGGGCATCGTGTGCGTAGGGCAGCGGCGGCAATTCGAAAGCCATGATGATTCTCCTAATCAGGTCAGTTGCGGTGAGCGCAAGGCCGATCACGGGCGGCCAAACAAGCGCCGGGGAGTTTGTACTCTTTGCGGCGCAGGGGCTGGATCATAGCACCGGGGGTGCGGCAAAACCACGCAACAACTGTGTGGGATAGAGGTTCCAGAGGGTTTTGGCTTCTGTTGAAAAAAGTTTATGCGGCGCTGATTAATTGATAGGCCACGCTGAACATCATGGCCGCCACCAGCAGGTCCAGAATTCGCCAGGTGGCAGGGCGCGCCAGCCACGGTGCCAGCCATGCGGCGCCCAGGGCCAGGGTCATGAACCACAGGAATGAAGCGCTGGCGGCACCGGCCACGTAGGCGCCCGGCTCGGTCTGCTGGGCGCCGAGGGAGCCGATCAACAGAACCGTGTCCAGATACACGTGGGGATTGAGCAACGTCACCGCCAGGGCGCTGAGCATCACCGCCTTCAGCGAGCGCACCTTGAGGTTCTCGCCCTGGCCCAGGCTCTGCTTCGAGCAGGCCCGGCGCAGGGCGAGGGTGCCGTACCACAACAGGAACGCCGCACCGCCCCAACGGGCAACTGCCAGCAATATCGGGTTATGCGCCAGCACGGTCGCCAGGCCGAACACGCCGGCGGCCACCAGGATTGCGTCGCACACCACGCATAACGCCGCCACGGGCAGGTGATGTTCGCGCCGCAGGCTCTGCGCCAGCACAAACGCGTTCTGGGTGCCGATCGCCATGATCAAACCAAAGGCCACCAACAGGCCATTCGTATAGCTCTGCCACATAGGATTTACTCCGCGTCCGCTGCCAATTGCTGCAACACGTTCATCGCGCGCTCGGCATCGGCGCGGCCAACGAACAAGTGATCGTGGTAGTAGCCGGCAATCACGTTGCAACTGATCCCGGCCTTGCCCAGGGCGGTGGCGAAGGCCGCGGTCAGGCCGACGGCTTCCAGGGCCGAATGCACGTTGAGGGTGATCCACGCCGCTACGTATTCGAAAGCCAGTCCGGCCCGTTCGGCCTGCTGGCGCTCGACGATCAGCGTCAGGCCTTCCTGCTCGCGAAAGCTGCCGATCACGTCGCAACCTTCGGGAATGCGGCTGTCGGCCAGGGTGCAGAACACGTAGTCGCCGTCGTTGAGCTGTGGGCTCATGCTGCGCAGCAGGGTTGCCAGGGCGGTTTCGCCAGCCATGTGGAAGGTCCTTGAATAAGAAGAAGCGATGCTGGCTATTCTCCCGTCCAAGGCTGTATAAGAAAAACCAATATTGCTGATCGCTCATTAGGAAAACTGATGTTCGACTATAAATTGCTTTCCGCCCTGGCAGCGGTGGTGGAACAGGCTGGCTTTGAGCGGGGCGCCCAAGTGCTGGGAATTTCTCAGTCGGCGATCTCCCAGCGCATCAAGCTGCTGGAAGCGCGGGTCGGCCAGCCGGTGCTGGTACGCGCCACGCCGCCGACGCCCACCGAAATCGGCCGCCGTTTGCTCAACCACGTGCAACAGGTGCGGCTGTTGGAGCGCGACCTGCAAAGCCAGGTGCCCGCCCTGGATGAAGAGGGCATGCCCGAGCGTCTGCGCATCGCCTTGAATGCCGACAGCCTCGCCACCTGGTGGGCCGAGGCCGTGAGCGACTTCTGCGCCGAGCAACACCTGCTGCTGGATTTGGTCGTAGAAGACCAGACCGTCGGCCTCAAACGCATGCGTGCCGGCGAAGTGGCGGCGTGTATCTGCGCCAGCGAACGCCCGGTGGCCGGTGCCCGCAGCCTGTTGCTCGGTGCCATGCGCTATCGGGCGCTGGCCAGCCCGGCGTTTGTCGCGCGGCACTTTCCCGATGGCGTACGCGCCGATCAACTGGCCCGCACCCCGGCGCTGGTGTTCGGCCCGGATGACTTTCTGCAGCATCGCTACCTGGCGTCCCTGGGTGTCGACGGTGGTTTCGAACACCATTTATGCCCCTCGTCCGAAGGTTTTATCCGCCTGACGGAAGCCGGATTGGGCTGGGGCCTGGTGCCCGAATTGCAGGTGCGCGATCAACTGGAAAGAGGCGTGCTGGTGGAGTTATTGCCAGATAAGCCGATCGATGTGCCTCTGTACTGGCATCATTGGCGCAGTGGTGGACAATTGCTGGGGCTGCTGACGGATCATCTGGCACACACAACCGGGCAATGGTTGGTGCCGTTGGCGTGATGGCCGGCGTCAAGGCAACAGCGATGAAAAACGAAAGAATGCGGAGTAAGTCATGAAAATTCTGGTCACCGGCGCAAGCGGCTTCATTGGCGGGCGTTTTGCGCGTTTCGCTCTGGAGCAGGGCCTGGACGTGCGGGTCAACGGGCGGCGGGCCGAAGGTGTGGAGCATCTGGTGCGGCGCGGCGCCGAGTTTATCCAGGGTGATTTGAATGATCCGGACCTGGTGCGCGAGCTGTGCCGCGACGTCGAGGCCGTGGTGCATTGCGCCGGGGCCGTAGGGCTGTGGGGGCGCTATCAGGACTTCCATCAGGGCAATGTGCTGGTCACCGAAAACGTGGTGGAGGCCTGCCTCAAGCAGCGGGTCGGGCGCCTGGTGCACCTGTCGTCGCCGTCGATCTATTTCGACGGCCGCGACCACCTGGGGGTGACCGAAGAACAAGTGCCCAAGCGCTTCAAGCATCCGTATGCGGCCACCAAATACCTGGCGGAACAAAAGGTGTTTGGCGCCCAGGAATTCGGCCTCGAAGTGCTGGCCCTGCGCCCGCGTTTTGTCACCGGTGCCGGTGACATGAGTATCTTCCCGCGCTTGTTGAAGATGCAGCACAAGAACCGCCTGGCGATTGTCGGGGATGGCCTGAACAAGGTGGATTTCACCAGCGTGCACAACCTCAATGAAGCGTTGCTCAGCGGTTTGCTCGCGACGGGTTCAGCGTTGGGCAAGGCCTACAACATCAGCAACGGCGCCCCGGTGCCGGTGTGGGATGTGGTGAACTATGTGATGCGTCAAATGGACATGCCCCAGGTCACCCGTTACCGGTCCTACGGCTTGTCCTACAGTGTCGCGGCGCTGAACGAGGCCTTCTGTGCGATGTGGCCAGGACGTCCGGAGCCGTCTTTGTCACGGCTGGGCATGCAGGTCATGAACAAAGATTTCACCCTCGACATCACCCGCGCACGGCATTATCTCGACTACCAGCCCAAGGTCAGCCTGTGGGCGGCCCTCGACGAGTTCTGCAGTTGGTGGAAGGCCCAGGACGCAGCACTTAAATAACCGGCAACACTCCGGGAACCGAATTTGCGACCCAGGGTCGATCAGTGCGGCAGGTCGGGGGTTTATACTCCGGCGCTTGGCTATTCATATGCCACCTCAAAGGTTTGAAGGTTGATTCATGCGTAACGATGCTAACGACGACTTTGACAACGTTCCCAGCCTGCGGGCTGACACCCCGGACGACGATGATTTCGAGCCTACGCCGGCCACGTCCGTGCGTTCCCGGCCAACGCCTGTGGTCAAGGTCAAGAGCGCCAGTACCGGGCCGTTGTGGGCACTGGTCGGCGCACTCCTGTTTGCCTTTGCCGGCCTTGCCTGGTGGAGCTTCCAGCAGATTTCCCTGATGGGCCAGCAACTGGTGGCCACCCAGGAAAGCTTCGCGCGTATCAGCGAGGAAGCGGCGGGGCGCCTGCAGGATATTTCCGGCAAGGTGGTGGCCAGCGAAGCTAACGTGAACAATGGCAGCGAAGCCCTGAAATTGCAGATCAAGCAACTGGAAACCCAACTGCTCGAGCAGGGCAAGCAGCAGTTGGGCGTGGCCGGCCAAGCCACCGACCTGGACAAACGCCTGGAGCAAATGACTGCCAGCACCGCCCAACTGTCCAGTGCCAACGCGCAACTGCAAGGCCAGGTCCAGGCGCTGACGGAGGCGGTGGCAACCCTCAAGTCCCGGGACGCCGAGTTCAAGGACCTCTCCGCCGACGTCGCGGCCCTGAAAAAGCAGGGCAACCCCACCGCCGCCATCGCCCGCCTGGAGCAGGACCTCGTGGTCCTCAAGAGTGAACTGGACAACCGCGCGGCGGCCTCCGACGGTCCGTCCACCAAGGAGTTCGACGTGTTCCGCATCCAGACCACGCGCAACGTCACTGCCTTGCAAAGCCAGGTGCAGAACCTGCAGCAGCAGATCAACCAGCCGGCCCGGATCACCCCGCTCGGGCAGCAGTGATGTGAGGGCCTGCAGGCGTCATCACACATGGCGCCTGCAGGCCCTGGCACACTCAATGTCACCATCCGGTGACATTTCCTACCTCCTTCGTTACTTGCCCTCGCCCCGCCCTTGTTTAGACTCCCGTCATCCCGCACATAATAAAAAGGGCTAATCATGACCACGCAACCACTGCCTGCCAGTAGTTGGCTGAACGCTCCTGCCCATCACGCCTGGCTTGCCACTGAAGGCCAGCGCCTGCTGTCATTCGCCAAGGCTTCCAAACTGCCTGAAGGCTTCGGCAATCTCGACGATCACGGCGTTTTGCCGCCCGATGCCGTCGCTGAAACCATGAACACCGCCCGTATGACCCACAGCTTCGCCATGGCCCATAGCCTGGGGCTGCCAGGTTATGCCGACCTGGTGGAACATGGCGTTGCGGCCCTCAGCGGCCCGCTGCGCGATGCCCGGCACGGTGGTTGGTTCGCTACGCCCGATGCCCGCGATGGCAACACCGGCAAGGCCGCCTACCTGCATGCCTTTGTGGCCCTGGCTGCCAGCTCGGCAGTAGTGGCCGGCGCGCCCGGCGCACACATCTTGCTCAACGACGCGACCCACATCATCGACCAGTACTTCTGGAGCGAAGAGGAGGGCGCGATGCTTGAGTCCTTTGCCCAGGACTGGAGTGGTGTAGAAGCCTATCGCGGCGCCAACAGCAACATGCACGCCACCGAAGCCTTCCTGGCCCTGGCCGATGTCACCGGTGAAACCCGTTGGCTGGATCGCGCGCTACGCATCGTCGAACGGGTGATCCATACCCATGCGGCGGAAAACCAGTACATGGTGATCGAGCATTTCGACAGTCACTGGCAACCCCTGCGCGGTTACAACGAAGATAATCCGGCCGATGGTTTTCGCCCTTACGGCATCACCCCTGGTCACGGCTTTGAATGGGCGCGGCTGGTGCTGCACCTGGAGGCGGCGCGCCTGGATGCCGGGCTCGTTACGCCTGAGTGGTTGTTGACCGACGTCAAAGGCCTGTTCGCCAGTGCCTGCGAATATGCCTGGGCCGTCGACGGCGCCCCCGGCATTGTCTACACCCTCGACTGGAGCCAGCGCCCCGTGGTGCACGAGCGCCTGCACTGGACCCATTGTGAAGCCAGCGCGGCTGCCCAGGCGCTGCTCAAACGCACGGGTGAGCTGCATTACGAAATCTGGTACCGGCGCTTCTGGGAGTTCTGTGAAAGCCATTTCATTGACCGCACCCATGGCAGCTGGCACCACGAACTGAGCCCGAAAAACCAGCCCAGCAGCCAGATATGGGGTGGCAAGCCGGACCTGTATCACGCCTGGCAGTCTGTCTTGCTGCCGGGTCTACCCTTGGCACCGAGCATGGCCAGTGCCGTGGCCGCCGGGCGTTATGTCACCAAGTGGTGACATTTTGGCGTCCCTTTGTTACCTGCACCTAAAAATCCCTGTTTAAACTCGTTTGCAGCGCAAGCACCGACTTGCATGCATAACAACAAGAAAAAAGGTACTCAGATGAAAGCGATCAGTCGCCTCGCCGTTGCTATTTCCGTTGCCTCGTTGTTTCCCCTCAGTGCTTTTGCCGCCGACTCGAAAGGGACGGTTGAAGTTGTGCATTGGTGGACCTCGGGTGGCGAGAAAGCGGCAGTAGATGTCCTGAAGGCCCAAGTTGAAAAAGACGGTTTCACCTGGAAAGACGGTGCCGTCGCCGGCGGTGGCGGTTCGACTGCCATGACCGTACTGAAAAGCCGCGCCGTTGCTGGCAACCCGCCAGGCATGGCCCAGATCAAAGGCCCCGACATCCAGGAATGGGCGTCCACCGGGCTGCTCGACACCGACGTCCTGAAGGTTCCCGCCAAAGAAGAGAAGTGGGACAGCCTGCTGGACAAGAAAGTCTCGGATACCGTGAAGTACGAAGGTGATTACGTCGCCGTGCCGGTGAACATCCACCGCGTCAACTGGCTGTGGATCAACCCGGAAGTCTTCAAGAAAGCCGGTATCGAAAAACCGCCTACCACCCTCGAAGAATTCTACGCCGCTGGCGACAAGCTGAAAAAAGCCGGCTTCATTGCGCTCGCCCACGGTGGCCAGCCTTGGCAGGACAGCACCGTTTTTGAAGCGGTCGTGCTCTCGGTCATGGGGGCTGACGGTTACAAGAAGGCCCTGGTCGACCTGGATGAAAAAGCCCTCACCGGCCCTGAAATGATCAAGTCCCTGACCGAGCTGAAGAAAGTCGCGACCTACATGGACGCCGACGGCAAAGGCCAGGACTGGAACCTGGAAGCGGCCAAAGTCATCAACGGCAAGGCCGGCATGCAGATCATGGGTGACTGGGCCAAGAGTGAATGGACCGCCGCCAAGAAAGTCGCCGGCAAAGACTACGAGTGCGTAGCCTTCCCGGGCACCGACAAGGCCTTCACCTACAACATCGACTCCCTCGCAGCCTTCAAGCAGAAAGACAAAGGCACTGCTGCCGGTCAGCAGGACATCGCCAAGGTCGTGTTGAGCGAAAACTTCCAGAAAGTCTTCAGCATCAACAAGGGCTCGATCCCGGTTCGTATCGACATGTTGAAAGACATGGGCAAATACGGCTTCGACTCCTGCGCCCAGACCGCTGCCAAGGACTTCCTTGCAGACGCCCAGACCGGTGGCCTGCAGCCGAGCATGGCGCACAACATGGCGACCACGCTGGCGGTACAAGGCGCGTTCTTTGATGTCGTGACCAACTACATCAACGACCCGAAAGCTGACCCTGCTGATACCGCGAAGAAACTCGCGGCAGCGATCAAGTCGGCCAAGTAACGGTTAGCACTGAATGGCCTTGTGGGGGGACCCCTGACCCCCACAAGGCATGTTCCTGCAGTCCTTTTTCCCTGTACTGGATTTTCCCATGAGTTCTGTTGCTGTGTTCAGCAAAGCCTCGCCGTTCGATGCACTGCAGCGCTGGCTACCCAAACTGGTGCTGGCGCCGAGCATGTTCATCGTTCTGGTGGGCTTCTATGGCTACATCCTGTGGACGTTTGTGCTGTCGTTCACTAACTCGACTTTCCTGCCGACCTACAAGTTTGTAGGCCTGGCGCAATACGTGCGCTTGTTCGACAACGACCGCTGGTGGGTCGCGAGCAAGAACCTGGCGGTGTTCGGTGGCATGTTCATCGGCATCACCCTGGTGATCGGTGTGACCCTGGCAATTTTCCTCGACCAGAAAATCCGCCGCGAAGGTTTTATCCGCACCATTTACCTGTACCCGATGGCGCTCTCGATGATCGTTACCGGTACGGCCTGGAAATGGCTGCTCAACCCGGGCATGGGCCTGGACAAATTGCTGCGTGACTGGGGCTGGGAAGGCTTTCGCCTCGACTGGCTGATCGACCCGGACCGTGTGGTGTACTGCCTGGTGATCGCCGCTGTGTGGCAAGCCTCGGGCTTCATCATGGCGATGTTCCTCGCCGGCCTGCGGGGTGTTGATCAATCGATCATCCGTGCCGCGCAGATCGACGGCGCGAGCATGCCGCGCATCTACTGGAAAGTGGTGCTGCCAAGCCTGCGTCCGGTGTTCTTCAGTGCGGTAATGATCCTGGCGCACATCGCGATCAAGAGTTTCGACCTGGTGGCGGCAATGACTGCGGGTGGTCCGGGTTATTCCTCCGACCTGCCGGCGATGTTCATGTACTCCTTCACCTTCAGCCGCGGCCAGATGGGCATGGGCTCGGCCAGTGCGATTCTGATGCTCGGTGCGATTCTCGCAATCATCGTGCCTTACCTGTACTCCGAGCTAAGGACCAAGCGTAATGACTAGTCTCGCCGGCAAACCTGCCATCAGCCTGAGCCGCGTCGCGATCTACGCGGTGCTGATCCTCGCTGTCCTGCTTTACCTGGTGCCATTGGTGGTCATGTTGCTGACCAGCTTCAAGACCCCGGAAGACATCAGCACCGGCAACCTGCTGAGCTGGCCCACCGTGATCACCGGCATCGGCTGGGTGAAAGCCTGGGCCACGGTTGACGGTTACTTCTGGAACTCGATCAAGATCACCGTTCCGGCGGTACTGATCTCTACCGGCATCGGCGCGTTGAACGGCTACGTGTTGTCGATGTGGCGTTTCCGCGGTTCGCAGTTGTTCTTCGGCCTGTTGCTGTTCGGCTGCTTCCTGCCATTCCAGACCGTGCTGCTGCCAGCCTCGTTCACCCTCGGCAAGATGGGCCTGGCCAGTACCACAACGGGTCTGGTGTTCGTGCACATCGTGTACGGACTGGCCTTTACGACACTGTTCTTCCGTAACTACTACGTCAGCATTCCCGATGCACTGGTGAAAGCGGCACGCCTGGATGGCGCGGGGTTCTTCACGATCTTCCGGCTGATCATCCTGCCGATGTCGACACCGATCATCATGGTGTGCCTGATCTGGCAGTTCACGCAGATCTGGAACGACTTCCTGTTCGGCGTGGTGTTCTCCAGCGGTGATTCGCAGCCCATCACGGTGGCGCTGAACAACCTGGTCAACACCAGCACCGGGGTCAAGGAATATAACGTTGATATGGCGGCGGCGATGATCGCCGGGCTGCCGACCCTGCTGGTCTATGTGGTCGCAGGCAAGTATTTCGTGCGCGGTCTGACGGCCGGCGCGGTCAAGGGGTAATCATGGCAACGCTTGAACTTCGTAACGTAAACAAGACCTACGGTACCGGCCTGCCGGACACCCTAAAGAACATCGAACTGTCGATCAAGGAGGGTGAGTTCCTGATCCTGGTCGGGCCTTCGGGTTGCGGTAAATCGACCTTGATGAACTGCATTGCCGGCCTGGAAAACATCACCGGCGGCGCGATCATGATCGGCGACCAGGACGTCAGCGGCATGAGCCCCAAGGATCGTGACATCGCCATGGTGTTCCAGTCCTACGCGCTGTACCCGACCATGAGCGTGCGCGAGAACATCGAGTTCGGCCTGAAGATTCGCAAGATGCCCCAGGCGGCGATCGACGAAGAAGTGGCACGGGTGGCCAAGCTGCTGCAGATCGAGCACCTGCTCAATCGCAAGCCAGGCCAGCTTTCCGGCGGCCAGCAACAGCGTGTGGCCATGGGCCGTGCACTGGCGCGTCGCCCGAAGATCTACCTGTTTGACGAACCACTGTCCAACCTCGACGCCAAGCTGCGGGTCGAGATGCGTACCGAAATGAAGCTGATGCACCAGCGTCTGAAAACCACCACCGTCTACGTCACCCACGATCAGATCGAGGCGATGACCTTGGGCGACAAAGTGGCGGTGATGAAGGACGGCATCATCCAACAGTTCGGCACGCCGAAAGAGATCTATAACGACCCGGCCAACCTGTTTGTGGCAAGCTTTATCGGTTCACCACCGATGAACTTCATTCCACTGCGCCTGCAACGCAAGGACAGCCGCCTGGTGGCGCTGCTGGACAGCGGCCAGGCACGCTGTGAATTGCCGTTGAACATGAACGATGCAGGCCTTGAAGACCGCGAAGTGATCCTGGGCCTGCGCCCGGAGCAGATCGTGCTGGCCGCCGCCGAAGCCACCGGTGCGCCGACCATTCGCGCCGAGGTGCAAGTCACCGAGCCGACCGGTCCGGACACCCTGGTGTTCGTGCAAATCAATGACACCAAGGTCTGCTGCCGACTGGCGCCCGATGTGGCGCCGCAAGTGGGCGAGACCCTGACCTTGCAGTTCGACCCGGCCAAGGTGTTGCTGTTCGACGCCAAGACCGGCGAGCGCCTGGGCACTGCCACTTCGTTGCCGGCACAGGACCGTGCGGACAACGTTGCTCAATTCAAGGGACGCTGAAGTTTCAAATGATGTGTAGGGGCTTTTGTGAGAGTCCTGCTCTCACAAAGAAGTAAACCGCGTTAGATAAAAACAGTTAATAACAATAAAGACGAGGATGTAGGGATGAAAAAGCACCACAACAACACCCGGCTGATCTGCCAACTGTCAGCAGCAGCCGCCCTGGTACTGTCCGCCAATGCGATGGCGGCCGACGCGTTCAGCGCCGATTCCAAGTGGATGACCGGCGATTGGGGCGGCGAGCGTACCAAGCTGATCGAGCAAGGTATCGACATCAAGGCGGATTACGTCGGTGAAGTCGGTGGCAACCTCAGCGGTGGCTACAACAACGACAAGACTGCCCGTTACGCTGACCAGTTCGGTCTGGGCGTGGCACTGGACCTGCAAAAGCTGTGGGGCTGGGATAACACCCAGGCCAAGATCCAGCTGACCAATCGTAACGGCGCCAACATCTCCAACGACCGTATTGGCGACCCGCGTGCCGGCACCTTGAGTTCGTCTCAAGAAGTCGACGGCCGAGGCCACATGGTGCGTCTGACCCAGTTCTGGATTCAGCACCAGATGTTCGACAACAAGCTGGACGTGAAACTCGGTTACTTCGGTGAAGGCGAAGACTTCAACACCTTCCCGTGCGACTTCCAGAACCTGTCGTTCTGTGGCTCGCAGGTCGGTAACTATGTAAACACCTGGTACAACTGGCCCGTCAGCCAGGCGGCCATCCGCGTGAAGTACAACATCACGCCTGAGCTGTATGCGCAAATCGGTGCGTACAACCAGAACCCGTCGCAACTGGAGCACGGCAACGGCTTCAAACTCAGCGGCAGCGGCACCAAGGGCACCGTATTGCCGGTTGAATTGGTCTGGTCGCCGAAGGTCAATGGCCTGCCGGGCGAATACCGTGTGGGTTACTACAAGAGCACCGCCGACGCTACCGACGTACGTGAAGACGTCAACGGTAACGATGCTGGCACCACGGGCGCAGCCTTCCGCGTTCGCAGCAGCAAAAGCGGTTACTGGGGCGTTCTGCAACAGCAACTCACCACCCACAATGGCGATGCTTCCCGCGGCTTGAACATTGCGGCCAACGTCACCTTCCACGACAAAGACACCAACCTGGTCGACAACTACCAGTCGCTGATGCTTGTGTATAAAGGTCCATTCGACGCACGTACAAAAGATGACGTGGGTATCGGTGTATCCCGTATCCATGCCAACAGTGACGTGAAGAAAAACGCTGAGTTGCTCAACGCGGCCGGCGGTTTCACGGATTACGACCAGTCGGGTTACGCACCGCTGCGTAACACCGAGTACAACGTTGAACTGAACTACGGTTTCCACGTCACCAACTGGCTGACCGTGCGTCCTAACCTGCAATACATCGCCAACCCAGGTGGTGTTAAGCAAGTCGACAACGCGGTGGTAGCGGGCCTGAAAATTCAGTCTACGTTCTAACGTTGTTGCGATAAGCTCCTTCTCTCTGTGCGCATTTTGCGGGTAGCCATGGCTATCCGCTTTTTTTTGTGTGGGAGCTGGCTTGCCTGCGATGCGAGCCCCGCGGTGTATCTGCCACACCGAGGCGATGCCATCGCAGGCAAGCCAGCGCCTACAAAGATATTCAGGACCGTGGCACATGCATGAGCATCCGCTGCAACGCTTTTTCAAATCCCTGCGCGAGCGGCCGGTATTCGCCTGGGAACGCTTCCAGATGCGCGATGTGCTGGTGATTGATCACCCGCTCTGCCAAGCGGTGTTCAGTCGTCAGGGCGCGCAATTGCTGCACTTTCAGCCCACGGGCCAGAAGCCCTGGCTGTGGTGCGCGGCCAAGTGGCCGCAGGTCGGCGCCATTCGTGGCGGCGTGCCGGTATGTTGGCCGTGGTATGGCCGCCATCCCAGCGAAAACGCCTGGCCATCCCATGGCTGGGCAAGGTTGATCGACTGGAAACTGCTGGACAGCAGCACCGACGACGACGGCGTGCGTTTGCACTGGCAATTGCAGTTATGCGATTGGCAGGTAGACCTGCATGCGCACCTGGGGGAAACCCTGGAACTGCGTCTGGCCACCGAGCACCAGGATGAGCTGCCGTGCCAACTGAGCCATGCGTTGCACGCCTATTGGCGGATTGGCAACGTGGGTGAGGTAGCGCTGTCTGGGCTGGATGGCGCGCAAGGCTACGATCAGCTCAATCGCCAGGCGTGCCAGCAGGAAGGTGAGTTGCGGGTGGAGGGCGGTTGTCAGCGGGTGTTCCAGCACGAGGGCGAATTGCACCTCAAGGACCACGCCTGGCAGCGCGAGTTGTGCATCGATACCGGCGAGAGTGCCGACACGGTGGTGTGGCACCCGGGGACCCGGCCGTTGCTGGGGGTGAGCTTCAACGAGGCTTCAGGGTTTGTGTGTGTGGAGTCGGCGATGGCTGCTGCGAGTCTGGCGCCGGGGGAGAGGGCGCATTTGAGTTTGCAGGCGCGGGCTGGGGTTTAGTGGTGTTGCTGATGGCCTCATCGCGGGCAAGCCCGGCTCCCACAGGGGAATGCATTCCAAATGTGGGAGCGGGCTTGCCCGCGATGGCGGCGGTACTGCAGGCAGAAATTCGAGCTTAGTTAAACTCATCCCCAACCGGATACCGGCTGTCGTTCAAACTCTCTTTGATCTTGCGCAAGTGCGGCTGGAAATCCACCCCGCGACGCAAGGTCATGCCTGTCGCCAGCACGTCCAGCACCGTCAACTGAATGATCCGCGAGGTCATTGGCATATAGATGTCGGTGTCTTCCGGCAACGGAATGTTCAGGCTCACCGTGCTGACCTTGGCCAGCGGCGAGTTCTCGGCGGTCACCCCCAGCACCGAGGCGCCGTTCTCCCGCGCAATACGCGCCACTTCCACCAGTTCACGGGTACGCCCGGTGTAGGAAATGATCACGAACAATTCCCCGGTGTGGGCCACCGAGGCGATCATCCGCTGCATCAGCACATCGGCGTGGGCCGTGACCGACAGGTTGAAACGGAAAAACTTGTGCAGGGCATCCATGGCCACGGGCGCCGAAGCACCCAGGCCAAAGAAGTGGATCTGCCGGGCCTGGATCAGCAGGTCGACGGCCTTGCTGATCAGGTTCGGGTCCAGGGCCTGGCAGGCGCTGTCGAGAGACGCGATGGCACTGCCAAAGATCTTCTGGGTGTAGGCCTCCGGGTTATCATCGGCCTCCACCGCGCGGCTGACATACGCCGCGCCACTGGCCAGGCTTTGCGCCAGCTGCAATTTAAGTTCAGGGTAACCACTCACGCCGAACGAGCGGCAGAAGCGGTTCACTGTAGGTTCGCTGACCGAAGCGGCCTGGGCGAGGGCGGCGATAGAGAAGCGGGTCGCCTGCTGCGGGTTGAGCAGGATGACCTCAGCAACTTTACGTTCAGCCTTGTTCAGTTCATCGAGGCGTTTCTGGATCTGTTCCAGTAGATTTCGCACGCGGTCCATTCATGTTTCCTTAGGGCGACGATGCAAATAAGGGTCGTCAACCAATCGACGAGCGGCCCTTTGCGGTGGCCTATCCTACTGAGGGTAGTTGAACACCACCACTCGGAATACGTTTTTCGGGAAAATGTTGTGGTTATTACTACATTTTTCCTTGAGTGATGCCTTAAAAAAAGGTATTTGTAGCTTAACTTGATAAAAGAACAAACATCATGCCTTCGATAACCGTAGAACCCTGCACCTTTGCCCTGTTTGGCGCCTTGGGTGATCTGGCGCTGCGCAAGTTATTTCCTGCCCTCTATCAACTTGATGGCGCGGGTCTGCTGCACGAAGACACGCGCATCCTGGCCCTGGCCCGTGAGGCCGGTTCCGAGCAACAACACCTGGCCCACATCGAAAAAGAATTACGCAGCTACGTGGGCAAGGAACTGGACGAAACCGTCGCCCAGCGTTTCCTGGCCCGCCTGACGTACCTGCACGTCGACTTCCTGAAGGCCGATGATTACGTCGCCCTGGCGGAAAAAGCCGGCACCGAACAACGCCTGATTGCCTACTTCGCCACCCCGGCGGCGGTGTATGGCGCGATCTGCGAGAACCTGTCCAAGGTGGGCCTGGCGGAAAACACCCGGGTCGTCCTGGAAAAACCCATCGGCTCGGACCTGGATTCCTCACGCAAGGTCAACGACGCCGTAGCGCAGTTTTTCCCGGAAAACCGCACCTACCGCATCGACCACTACCTGGGCAAAGAAACCGTCCAGAACCTGATCGCCCTGCGATTTGCCAACAGCCTGTTTGAAACCCAGTGGAACCAGAACTACATCTCCCACGTGGAAATCACCGTGGCCGAGCAGGTCGGTATCGAAGGTCGCTGGGGCTATTTCGACAAGGCCGGGCAACTGCGGGACATGATCCAGAATCACCTGCTGCAGTTGCTGTGCCTGATCGCGATGGACCCGCCGGCCGACCTGTCTGCCGACAGTATTCGGGACGAGAAGGTCAAGGTGCTCAAGGCCCTGGCGCCCATCAGCCCGGACGGCCTGACCACCCAAGTGGTACGCGGCCAATACATCGCCGGCTACAGCGCCGGCAAGCCGGTGCCGGGTTACCTGGAAGAAGAGAACTCCAACACCCAGAGCGACACCGAAACCTTCGTCGCCCTGCGTGCCGATATTCGTAACTGGCGTTGGGCGGGGGTGCCGTTCTACCTGCGCACCGGCAAGCGCATGCCGCAAAAGCTGTCGCAGATTGTCATCCACTTCAAGGAACCGTCCCACTACATCTTCGCCCCCGAGCAGCGCTTGCAGATCAGCAACAAACTGATCATCCGCCTGCAGCCGGACGAAGGGATTTCCTTGCGGGTGATGACCAAGGAGCAGGGCCTGGACAAGGGCATGCAACTGCGCAGCGGGCCACTGCAACTGAATTTTTCCGACACCTATCGCAGCGCACGGATTCCCGATGCCTACGAGCGGTTGTTACTTGAAGTCATGCGTGGCAACCAGAACCTGTTTGTGCGCAAAGATGAAATCGAAGCCGCGTGGAAGTGGTGTGACCAGTTGATCGCCGGGTGGAAAAAATCCGGTGATGCGCCCAAGCCGTATGCGGCGGGGTCCTGGGGGCCGATGAGCTCGATTGCACTGATCACGCGGGACGGGAGGTCTTGGTATGGCGATATCTGATTTGAAACTGCCTCAGGGTGTGACGGCCCATGAGTACCGCAACCCGGTGCTGCTGGCCGATGGCTTGGCCAATGACGTGGCCGAACAGCTGCGCGCGGCCATCAGTGCCCGTGGCGAAGCGACCCTGGTGGTGTCCGGTGGGCGCAGCCCCGTGGCGTTCTTCCAGAACCTCGCCAAGCAGGGCCAGGACTGGTCCAAGGTGACCATCACCCTGGCCGACGAGCGCTGGGTGCCGGTGGAACACGCTGACAGCAACGCCGGCCTGTTGAAGCAGCACTTGTTGCAAGGCCCGGCGGCCAAGGCCAAGTTCCTCAGCCTGTACAGCGCTGCCGCCAATCTTGAAGACGCTGCCGAGCAAGCCGATCGCCTGCTGGCCGAGTTGCCGGCAATTGATGTGCTGGTGCTGGGCATGGGCGATGACGGCCACACCGCGTCGCTGTTCCCCAACAGCCCGAACCTGGCTGAAGCACTGAAGCCCGATGGCAGTCGTCGTTGCTGGCCGATGCTGGCGCCGACCGTGCCGCACCAACGCCTGACCATGAGTCGTGCGTTGCTGGCTACCGCCCACTACACCGTGCTGTCGATTTCCGGCAGCTCGAAATTGACCACCTTGAGCGCCGCGCTGGCCAGTGACGACGTTGCTGCCATGCCGATACGCGCGTTTTTGCAACCTACTTTAGAGATTTACTGGTGCCCATGAGCCAAGGATCAGCCGCGATGAACAGCCCTCAACCTACCGTTTCCATGGCGGACAAAGTTGCCTTGATCGACAGCCTCTGCGCCAAGGCGCGGATCCTGCCGGTGATCACCATTGCCCGTGAGCAGGACATTCTGCCTTTGGCCGATGCCCTGGCAGCCGGTGGTTTGACCGCGCTGGAAGTGACCCTGCGTTCGCAGTTCGGCCTCAAGGCCATTCAGGTGCTGCGTGAGCAGCGTCCGGAGCTGTGCACCGGTGCCGGTACCGTGCTGGATCGCCAGATGCTGGAAGCGGCCGAAGTGGCCGGTTCGCAGTTTATCGTCACCCCCGGGATTACCCGCGACCTGCTGGAAGCCTCGGTACACAGCTCGATTCCGCTGTTGCCGGGCATCAGCAATGCCTCCGGGATCATGGAAGGTTATGGCCTGGGTTATCGCCGCTTCAAGCTGTTCCCGGCTGAGGTCAGCGGTGGTGTTGCCGCGATCAAGGCCTTGGGTGGCCCGTTTGGCGAAGTGAAATTCTGCCCGACTGGCGGCGTCGGTCCGGCCAACATCAAGAGCTACATGGCGTTGAAGAATGTGATGTGCGTGGGCGGTAGCTGGATGCTTGATCCTGAATGGGTCAAGAACGGCGACTGGGCACGTATTCAGGAAACCACCGCCGAGGCGCTGGCCCTGCTGGACTGATTGGATTTACCGAATCGTTGTTGCTGTGTTCTACGGCATTTTTGCGGCGCACTTGGTCGGTGTGCCGCTTTTTTTTGCCTGCGGAAAATGGCCCACTCCCACTGTAGGAGCGAGCTCGCTCGCGAAAAACCCGAGAGCACCGCTGGGTGTCAGGTTTCCCGTGTCATCGTTAACGACCTTCGCGAGCAAGCTCGCTCCTACAGTGAGATCGCGCTCAGTTCGGTGAGGGCTTTGATCAGCACATGAATGTCTGCTGCTGACGTTAAAAAGCCTGGTGTCACCCGAATACAACTGCCGAACGATGCCCCGCTGCGGGTTGTGGTGAAGAGGTTGTATTCCTTGAGCAGTCGGTCCGCCATCACCTGTTGATCCGGCTGATCAGTGAACTTGAACGAGGTGATCGCGCAGTACAGCCGTGGATCATCCGGCGTCAGCACTTCAATCCCCGGCAACTGGCGCACCTCACTCACCCACAAATCCCGCAGGTAGTTGAGCCGGGCACCCTTGGCCTTCGAACCGCCCAACAAGCGATGCTCCTCGAACACCAGCGGCAAGGTCATCAGCGCCGGGAAATTCGGTGTGCTGTACGGCGTACGGGCCCGTACATCGGTGATGGGGTAGTGGAACTCACCCATGTCCGGATCAATGTCCGCCAAGCGCTGTGGGTCGATATAAATAAAGCCCAGGGTCAACGGCGCACCGATCCACTTGTGCAGGTTGAAACCGGCAAACGCGATACCCAACTGCGCCAGGTTGAACTCAATCTGCCCCAGCGCATGGGCGCCATCGAGGATCACATCAATTCCATGTTCTCTGGCAGCGCTGGCAATCGCCTCCACCGGCATTACCAGTCCGGTGCGGTGGGTCACGTAGGTCAGCGCGAGCAACTTCAGGCGCGGGTAGCGCACGAAGGCATCACGATACGTCTGCACCAGGCTGTCGAAACTGGCCGGGTGTTCGTGGGCAATCTCGATCACCTCCACCCCACGGTGCTGCGCCAGCCAACGCATGGCGCCTTTGACCGTGTCGTACTCCAGGTCGCTGATCAGCACCTGGTCGCCGGGCTGCAAGCGGTTGTAATTACGGATCAGCGACTGCAACGCATCCGAGGCGCAGCGGGTGAGGGCGATGGCTTCAGGATCGGCGTCCATCAATTGCGCCAATTGGTTACGGATCTCGACGTTCTCGCCCTGCTCGAAACGCTGGCGCACATGGATCGAGTTGCTGCGGTTGATGAAGGCGACGTTGTCTTGATACTGCTCAAGTACCGCGCGGCTCATGCGCCCGAAGTAACCATTTTCGAGGTTGATCGGGCCGGGCTCCAGGTCGTAGCGCTGGGCGATGGCGTGCCAGTGTTGTTCGTCGCGGGTACTGTCCATGTGCGTGCTCTATTAATGACGAGGGGCAGGCTTGCCGTGTTTGGCGCGCAGGGGTTCCAGCAATTCGGACAAGCCGTTGTGGTCGATTTCCTGCATCAGGGCCAGCAGCCCGCCCAGCTCACCGTGGGGGAAGCCCTCACGGGCAAACCAGTTCAGGTAAGGGCCAGGCAGGTCGGCAATGATCCGCCCCTTGTACTTGCCGAAAGGCATTTCGCGGGTGATCAGCAATTCAAGTTTTTCAGGATTCATTGGGGCTTCAGGTATTTGAGTCGATGCCTTGGAAAATACAGGCATTCTGCATGGAGGCCAAATGACAGATCATGCAAATAAAGCGGATACAGATTTTTGCTTAATTTATAACTCGTTGAAATATAAGGATTAAATCGTTTTTCAGAAGCTGGCACGGGCGCTGCAATTACTAAGACACGTTTCTTAACCCGCGAAGGAATTGAAAAATGACTGATATCAACAAAGAATCGATCTCCGTACTGAATGACCTGATCGAGACCAGCAAGGACGGCCAGGAAGGCTTCAAGACCTGCGCAGAAGACATCAAGCATCCAGAGCTCAAAGCCCTGTTTCAAAAGCGTTCCGCTGATTGCGCCACCGCCGCTGCCGAACTGCAAACCGCTGTTAGAGCCTTGGGTGGCGATCCGGAAAACTCCGGTAGCGTTGCCGGTGCCCTGCACCGTGGCTGGGTCGACGTGAAGTCGTTGGTCACCGGTAAAGACGAAGAAGCGGTGCTGAACGAAGCCGAGCGCGGTGAAGACCACGCACTGAAGGCTTACAAAGAAGCGATCGAGAAGATCAACAAGCACAACCTGCTGGGTATTCGTGACCTGGTAGAGCGTCAGTTCCACGGCGCGCAACGCAACCACGACCAGGTGAAAGCCCTGCGTAACCAGGCACGCGCTCAGTCTTGAGCCCCGCCTGAATAAAAAAGCCCCGCAGATGCGGGGCTTTTTTATGGGCGATTATTCAGCCGATGCTGATGGCCGGCAGTTCGGTCAAGGTCACGGTCTGCTGCTTGCGGGGCGCGAGGATCTCGGCCTCACCGTCCACCACCAACTCATCGCGCTGGTTGAACACGCGGGTGGCGATGCGCACACGAAATTTCGGCAGCTTCTCGAGGATTTCCAGACGCACGGTCAGGGTGTCGCCGATTTTGACCGGCTTCTGGAAGGTCATTTGCTGGCCGATGTAGATGGTGCCGGGCCCGGGCAACTCGCACGCGACCGCCGCGCTGATCAGAGCGCCGCTGAACATGCCGTGGGCAATGCGCTCCTTGAACATGGTCGCCTTGGCGAATTCGGCGTCCAGGTGCACCGGGTTGTGGTCGCCGGACATCGCCGCGAACAACTGGATATCGCGCTCCTCGACGGTCTTGCTGTAGCTGGCGGTCTGGCCGACTTCAAGGGCTTCGTAAGGCGTGTTGGTAACCTGGGTCATCAGTTGGTGCATCCTGTGGCTAATCAGAAATCTTAATGTGTTGATTTTAAACGAAAAATCATTCGCAGCGAGTAGGGCGGCGCAGCACTGCTGCCTGGGCCAGCCACGTCAGCACATCGGCTGTGACCGCATCACGGTTGGTTTCGTTGAATAATTCGTGGCGCGCCTGCGGGTAAATGCTCAGCTCCAGGTTCTGGCAGCCGGCTTCACGCAACGCGTTGGCCAGACTTTTGAGACGCTTGCCTTCACTGACCGGATCACATTCTCCACCCATTATCAGGATCGGCAGGCCCGGATCGATCTGAGCGAGATTGGACGCTTTGCTGATTTGCTGCAAGCCGCCCAGCAGGTCGATCCATAGCTGGTTGGTGCAACGAAAGCCGCAGAGCGGGTCGCTGACGTACTTGTCGACCTCGGCCGAATCGCGGCTGAGCCAGTCGAAAGCGGTGCGATTGGGTTTAAACGCTTTGTTGAACGATCCAAATGACAGGAACTCGATCAGCGCGCTGCGTCCCCGCAAACCCTGACGCAAGCGTTCGACATGAGCAATCACCTTGGCCGCGCCGTACAGCGCCACTGGCTGGAAGTTCGAGCCACTGAGAATCGCCCCGTTGAGGCTGGCGCTGTGGTGCAGCAGATACGCCTGGGCGATGTAGCTGCCCATGCTGTGGCCCAGCAGGATGATCGGCACGCCCGGCGCCTGCTGGCCGATGTGCTGGTTGAGGCTCGCCAGGTCGCCCACCACTTTGTTCCAGCCGTCTTTCTCGGCGAACAGCCCCAGCGTGCCCTCGTCGGCGGTGCGCCCGTGGCCGCGCTGGTCGGGGGCATACAGGCCGTAACCGGCATCACACAACGCCTGGGCCAGGCGCCCATAGCGGCCACTGTGCTCGGCCATGCCGTGGGCCAGCATGATCAGCGCCTTGGGCGGCCCGTCGGGTAGCCATTGGTTGACGTACACCCGACTGCGGTCATTCGCGGTCAGCCAGAAAGTGGTGTGGTTCATGGCGCTTCCTTTGCTCAGGGTCGTTGCAGTGTATCGCTCATCGGCCTCGGGCCGCTGGATCAGCGCTGGCCTCAGCGGGGAGATTCACACAATCAATGACGCATCTTGTTGTATTTGCCTGATTGACCATAGCTGCTAACGTCCCCAAAGCTCCGCTTTCATCGCAATCAAAAGCGGCCGGACCACTCAGGTAAGAGGACAAGAATAATGCAACCTGATTTCTGGAATGACAAACGCGCGGCCGGGGTCCCCAACGAGATCGACCTGAGCGCCTACAAGTCGGTGATCGAAGTTTTCGAGCGTTCCTGCAAGACCTTTGCCGACCGTCCGGCGTTCAGCAACATGGGGATCACCCTGACTTATGCCGAGCTGGACCGGCGCAGTGCCGCGTTCGCCGGTTACCTGCAAGGGCACACCGACCTCAAACCGGGTGACCGCATTGCGGTGCAGATGCCCAACGTCCTGCATTATCCGATTGCCGTGTTCGGCGCCCTGCGCGCCGGGCTGATCGTGGTCAACACCAACCCTCTGTACACCCCGCGGGAGATGCGTCACCAGTTCAAGGACGCCGGCATTCGTGCATTGGTGTACCTCAATCTGTTCGGCTCGCGGGTTGAGGAAGTCAGCAAAGACACCGAGATCGAGTACCTGATCGAAGCGAAAATGGGCGACTTCATGCCCGCCGCCAAGGGCTGGCTGATCAACACCGTGGTCGACAAGGTCAAGAAGATGGTCCCGGCCTACAACCTGCCCCAGGCCATCTCCTTCAAGCGTGCCCTGCACATGGGCGCTGGCCAGGCGCTCATCCGCCACCCGGTGACCCTGGACGACATCGCCGTGCTGCAATACACCGGCGGCACCACCGGCCTGGCCAAGGGCGCCATGCTCACCCACGGCAACCTGGTGGCCAACATGCAGCAAGTGCGGGCGTGCATGTCGCAACTGGGGGACGACGGCCATCCGCTGATCAAGGAAGGGCAGGAGGTGATGGTCGCGCCGCTGCCGCTGTACCACATCTATGCCTTCACCGCGAATTGCATGTGCATGATGGTGTCGGGCAACCACAACGTGCTGATCACCAATCCCCGGGACATCGGCGGCTTTATCAAGGAGCTCAAGAAGTGGCGCTTCACCGGGCTGCTGGGGCTCAACACGCTGTTTGTGGCGTTGATGGATCACCCTGATTTCAAGAGCCTGGATTTCTCTCACCTCAAGCTCACCAACTCCGGCGGCACTGCCCTGGTCAAGGCCACGGCCGAGCGCTGGCAGCAACTGACCGGCTGTGCGATTGGCGAAGGCTACGGCCTCACCGAAACCTCACCAGTGGCCAGCACCAACCCCTATGGCGGCAAATCGAAGCTGGGTACCGTGGGCATTCCGGTACCGGGCACGGCGATGAAAGTCATCGACGACAACGGCGCGGAGCTGCCGCTGGGCGAGCGGGGCGAGTTGTGCATCAAGGGCCCGCAAGTGATGAAAGGCTACTGGCAGCAACCGGTGGCGACCGCCGAGACCCTGGACGCCGAAGGCTGGCTCAAGACCGGCGATATCGCGGTGATCGACCCGGACGGCTTTGTGCGTATCGTTGATCGCAAGAAGGATCTGATCATCGTCTCGGGCTTCAACGTGTACCCCAACGAGATCGAGGACGTGGTGATGGCGCACCCGGCGGTGGCCAGCTGCGCGGTGATCGGTGTGCCGGACGAGCGTACCGGCGAGGCGGTGAAGCTGTTTGTGGTGGCCCGTGCCCAGGGCGTGAGCCTTGAAGAACTGAAGACTTACTGCAAGGCCAACTTCACCGGCTACAAGGTGCCCAAGCACATTGTGTTGCGTGAGTCGTTGCCGATGACGCCGGTGGGCAAGATCTTGCGGCGTGAGCTTCGCGACATCGCCTGATTTGGAATAGGCTCAAAAATGTGGGAGCTGGCTTGCCTGCGATTGCGGTGTATCAGTCACCAGATGTATCGACTGACGAAACGCAATCGCAGGCAAGCCAGCTCCCACATTGTTTTTTTTGCCCTGTAGAGCCCATTCCAGAGCCATTTCCTGGCTTATAGAATCTTTGCTCTAAAAATGACCATTAGATATTCTTGAGTCATGTTTATGACCGTAGGGGCCTCTTTTGGCTCTAGGCGGCCTTTGGCAAAGCTGCTACTCTCGGCGCGCTTTGTGACCTCTTGGCCTGCTTTCAACCGCCAGACTCACCCAAAAACAAACAAATAATAATCGCATCAAATGCGATGAATGAATTCGCGTCGCTGAGGAGTGGGCTTCCATGATCGAAGACTTTTGGAAGGATAAGTACCCCGCCGGGATTGCTGCAGAAATCAATCCAGACGAGTATCCGAATATTCAGGCGGTACTGAAACAGTCCTGCCAACGCTTCGCCAACAAACCGGCTTTCAGCAACCTGGGCAAGACAATCACCTACGGTGAACTGTACGAATTGTCCGGCGCCTTTGCCGCCTACCTGCAACAGCATACCGACTTGCAGCCCGGTGATCGAATCGCCGTGCAACTGCCCAACGTCCTGCAATACCCGGTCGCCGTATTCGGTGCCATCCGGGCCGGCTTGATCGTGGTCAACACCAACCCGCTGTACACCGCGCGGGAAATGGAACACCAATTCAACGACTCCGGTGCCAAGGCCCTGGTTTGCCTGGCCAACATGGCGCACTTGGCTGAAAAAGTCGTGCCCAAGACTTCCGTCAAGCACGTGATCGTCACCGAAGTCGCCGACCTGTTGCCGCCGCTCAAGCGCCTGCTGATCAACAGCGTCATCAAATACGTGAAGAAGATGGTCCCGGCGTACCACTTGCCCAAGGCCATCAAGTTCAACGACGTCTTGGCCAAGGGCCACGGCCAGCCGGTGAACGAAGTCAGCCCCGCCAGCGACGAGGTCGCCGTATTGCAATACACCGGCGGCACCACCGGCGTGGCCAAAGGCGCGATGCTGACCCACCGCAACCTCGTCGCCAACATGCTGCAGTGCAAGGCGCTGATGGGCTCCAACCTTAATGAAGGCTGCGAGATCCTGATCACCCCGCTGCCGCTGTACCACATCTATGCCTTCACCTTTCATTGCATGGCGATGATGCTGATCGGCAACCACAACATCCTGATCAGCAACCCGCGCGACCTGTCGGCGATGGTCAAGGAACTGTCGAAGTGGAAGTTCAGCGGCTTTGTCGGCCTGAACACGCTGTTCGTTGCCCTGTGCAACAACGATGCCTTCCGCAAGCTGGATTTCTCGGCGCTGAAAGTCACCCTGTCGGGTGGCATGGCCCTGCAACTGGCGGCGGCCGAGCGCTGGAAAGCGGTCACCGGCTGCTCCATCTGCGAAGGTTACGGCATGACCGAAACCAGCCCGGTGGCCACCGTGAACCCGATCCAGAACATCCAGATCGGCACCATCGGCATCCCGGTGCCGTCGACCCTGTGCAAGGTCATCACCGATGACGGCGTCGAACTGGCGCTGGGTGAAGTGGGCGAGTTGTGCGTCAAGGGCCCGCAAGTGATGAAGGGCTACTGGCAGCGCGAAGACGCCACCGCCGAGATCCTCGACAGCGAAGGCTGGCTGAAGACCGGTGACATCGCGATCATCCAGCCCGATGGCTACATGCGCATTGTCGACCGCAAGAAGGACATGATCCTGGTCTCCGGTTTCAACGTGTACCCCAACGAGCTGGAAGACGTACTGGCGACCCTGCCGGGCGTGCTGCAATGTGCAGCCATTGGTGTGCCGGACGAGAAGTCCGGGGAACACATCAAGATCTTCATCGTGGTCAAGCCCGGTGCCACCCTGACCAAAGACCAAGTGATGGAGCACATGCGTGCCAACGTCACGGGCTACAAGGTGCCCAAGGCCGTGGAATTCCGCGATGCGCTGCCGACCACCAACGTTGGCAAGATCCTGCGTCGTGAGCTGCGGGATGAAGAACTGAAAAAGCTGGGTTTGAAGAAGTAACTCGGCCCCCAATAAAAAGCCCCGCAGATGCGGGGCTTTTTATTGGGCGATGATTCAGTCACTTGGAATGCAATCCAAATGTGGGAGCTGGCTTGCCTGCGATAGCGGTGGGCCAGTCACCGCCGTGTTAGCTGACCCACCGCTATCGCAGGCAAGCCAGCTCCCACAGGTTTTAACCGTATTCCTACAGTGCGAACTGCGCGAAGCTCACACCGGCACCAGCCGGGCGTACATCCTTGAGGAACGAGTCCTTGTCTGCACTCAGCTCCAACGTGATCTCCGGCTTACGTTTGCCAGCATTGCGCACCACCAGCCCTTCGAGCTTCTCGCGCAAAAACACCGTCGGCACCTTCAGGTGCAGCAACTGGTCGCTTTCGGCGTTGTGCATCAACAAGTGAATCCACTCGTACTGGCCCACGGCAATCCGGCCCACCGGCAGGTCGAACCACCAGATGTTGCGTTTGCGGTCCAGGTCGGTGAAGTGGCAGTTGTTGACGCCGAGTACGGCACCGCCCAGTTCCTGGTTTCTGCGGGCGATGGCCTGTGCTTTATTGAGTTTCATAACCTTCCTACGGGATCTGTTATCCAGCGCTTGCGCCTGAATGTGCCCGGCATTCTCGTGGGTTGGCCGCAAAACATAAAGCCAAACCTGTACGGCGCGATGAAATGCCGCTCAAAAAATAATTGAAACTCTCTGGAAAGGCCAAGGGTCAACGATTACGTAGTGACCAAAATCCTTGATTGTTCCCAGGAGAAATACCATGAGCAGCACATCGGATAAGGCAAAAGGTTTAGCGAACGAAGCCGTTGGCAACATCAAACAAGGTGTTGGCAAAGTCACCGGCAACGACAAGTTGCGGGCTGAAGGCGTGGTTCAGGAAAAGAAAGGCGAAGTGCAAAAAGCAGTTGGCGACACCAAGGACGCGGTCAAGAAAGCGACCAAATAGTCCCGACCTGGCTGACTGCACTCCAGCAGCCCGACGGCTATCCACGGATGGCCGTTTTTGTGTCACCCGCAGTGATTAAACATTGGAAATTGTTTCAGGGTCGCCAAATGGGCTACCTTGATGTAGAAAACGGCCCCTGAGTCGCCCACGAACTCAAATTTTTTGCGGCGAAAGGAGACGCTATGATTTTTCCGGTATTACAAGGCTTGCCCCTGCACAAAGTGCTGGTGCGCACTGTCACAGAGTTCCTCGATGACGAGATGCCTACGTACGCCTCGGCGCTGGCCTACCAGATGCTGTTCTCGCTGTTTCCCTTCCTGCTGTTCCTGATTGCCCTGATCGGTTTCCTGCACCTGCCGGACTTCTTCACCTGGCTGCGCATGCAATCGGAACTGGTATTGCCGCCCCAGGCCCTGGAGCAGGTCAACCCGGTGATCGACCAGTTGCAGCAATCCAAGGGTGGCCTGTTGTCGGTGGGTATCGTGATCGCGCTGTACACCGCCTCGGCGGGTGTGCGCCTGATGATGAGTGCGATGAATGCCGCCTATGACGTGGTGGAAGGCCGACCGATCTGGAAGCGCTTCCCGCTGTCGATTTTCTACACCGTAGGTTTCGCCGGCATGCTGTTGGCCGCCGCCGCCTTGATGGTGCTCGGGCCGCAGGTGATGGAATGGCTGGCGGGGCAGATCGGCATGCAGGAATTCGTGGTCACGCTGTGGACCATCCTGCGTTGGCCGCTGATCGTCATCCTGTTGATGTTCTCCGTGGCGTTGATGTACTACGTGATGCCTGACGTGAAGCAGAAGTTTCGCTTTATCACCCCGGGATCGGTCCTGGCGGTGGTGGTCTGGATCGTCGCTTCCCTGGGGTTTGGCTACTACGTCAAAACCTTTGCCGACTACAACGCCATGTATGGCAGTATCGGCGCGATTATTGTGTTGCTGCTGTACTTCTACATTTCGGCCGCCGTGCTGTTGCTGGGGGCGGAGATGAATGCCGTGATCGAACACATGTCGGCTGAAGGCAAGGATCCTGGTGAAAAGGACTTTGGCGAGCACGACGAAAAAAAGCATGTTTCCGGCCTCGGCCGAGACCCCTCACTCAAGCCCACTACCGACGAAGTCTGATCGATGATCCGTGAAATCCTGAAAATGGGCGATGAGCGCCTGCTGCGTATTGCCCCGCCGGTTCCGCCGGAGATGTTCGACAGCCCCGAGCTGTGGCAGTTGATTGATGACATGTTCCAGACCATGGAACACGTCGGTGGCGTCGGCCTGGCCGCGCCGCAGATCGGTGTAGACCTGCAACTGGTGATCTTCGGTTTCGAGAGCAGCGAACGCTACCCGGACGCGCCCGCCGTGCCCCAGACCATCCTGATCAACCCGCTGATCACGCCCCTTAGCCCGGTGCTGGAAGAAGGTTATGAAGGGTGCCTGTCGGTGCCTGGTTTGCGTGGGGCGGTGGACCGTTACCAGCAGATTCGCTACGAAGGGTTTGACCCCAAAGGCGAACCGATTGTGCGGATTGCCGAAGGCTTTCACGCACGGGTGGTACAGCACGAGTGTGATCACCTGATCGGCCGGCTGTACCCGTCGCGGATTACCGATTTCAGCAAGTTCGGGTTTATCGAAGTGATGTTCCCGGATATGGATCCGACGGCAGACGAATAACCCTCAGGCAAAACACACATCAAACTGTGGGAGCGGGCTTGCTCGCGAAAGCGGAGTGCCAGTCACCGAAGATATAGACTGATCCACCGCATTCGCGAGCAAGCCCGCTCCCACATTTGTTCTGCGTGCATTCAGCTTATTTTGCGGGCTTCACAAACCGCAACGTCATCCGATCCGACTCACCAATCGCCACATACTTGGCCTTGTCCTTCTCCCCCAACGTCAACGCCGGCGGCAACGTCCAGACCCCATCCGGGTAATCCTTGGTGTCTTTCGGGTTGGCATTCACCTCGCTCTGACCCTCAAGCTTGAACCCCGCCTCGGTCGCCAGTTTCACCACATACGCGGTGGTCAGGTAACCGCTGTGCTTGATGTCTTCCAGCGACGCCCCATCCTTGGCCCGGTGATCCACCACCCCCAGCACGCCACCCGGTTTCAACACCTTGAAGAACGCTTCGAACATCGCCGGCGCCGTATCCGCCATCACCCAGTTATGCACATTGCGAAAGGTCAGCACCGTGTCCGCCGAGCCAGGCTGGCCCAGCACCGGTGCCTTGGGATCGAACTCGACGAAGCCGGCCTTGGAATAATGCACCGGGTCTGCGGCGAATTTCTTCTTCAGGTTTTCCTCTGACGTACGCGCGTAGGCACTGCTGTTCGGCGCCTGCACAGCGGCGATGTAATGGCCGTTGTCCTTGAGCAGCGGCGCCAGCACTTCGCTGTACCAGCCGCCACCCGGGGTGATTTCGATCAGGGTCTGGTTGGCCCGCAGACCAAAGAATTCCAGGGTCTGTTGCGGGTGACGATAAACATCGCGGGCGCTGTTGGCCGGCACGCGCCAACTGCCGGCGAGCACGCTTGCGTACTGCTCGGCGGAAACCGGCGCTTCGGCTGCCTGGCTCAAGGCCGGGGCGAGGAGGGCTGCAAGGGATAAGGCTGCAAGGGTCGCTTTCATGATCATCCTGTAATGGGCCGCTGGTGCCGCCGAGGCTAGCATGGGGCTCACAACGGCTGATCACACTTTATCGAAGGTCGACCTCATCAACGGTTCTAAGCCCATGGCGATCATGGGCTTGTTGCGTTTGTAACGCACCAGGCGCTCGGACAGAGACTGCGGCAGCAGCGTGTCCTGGGTAAAACCCAGGCGTTGGTAAAAGCCTTCCAGGTCCGGATGGCACAGCAGCCACACCGTGCCTTCAACGCCGGCCACCGAGGCGCGAATCAATTGCGCCGCCAGCCCCTGGCCACGCATGGCCGGGTCGACAAACAGCCCGGTCAGCCATTGCCCGCCCACCACCGGCGTCAGGCACAGCCCTGCGACAATCTCGCTGCCTTTGGCCACCCATAACTGGCCACCCTTGAGAGCCTTCATCGGTGAGTTATGGCTGCGGTAGAACTTGTTCAGCAGCGGCCACAACGGCTCTGCCAGTCGGTCGATGTGCAACTCGGGCATGGTTTTCAAACACGCGAATTCAGGGGGCGAAGATTATAAGTCGGGCAA
The DNA here is from genome assembly GCF_052682255.1 of Pseudomonas sp. 32A. NCBI lineage: Bacteria > Pseudomonadati > Pseudomonadota > Gammaproteobacteria > Pseudomonadales > Pseudomonadaceae > Pseudomonas > Pseudomonas sp. 32A. The sequence goes on from NZ_JBQYLY010000001.1 coordinate 4,467,853, forward strand.
AGCGCCTTCTGTTGGGCAATCGGTGTTATACCCAGTGTTACATCCCCTGTAAGTGGAGCACGCATCATGGCCAAAGGTCTGAATTCCAAGAAAGCTGACAAGAAGAAACCGGCAAAGACCGCCGATGAAAAACGCGCCGAGAAAAAGGCCAAGAAAACCGACAGCAATCTGTTCGGTCATTAAGTTCTAAGCTAAGCACCAAACGATCTGCAAGATTTCCCCGCCTCATTGCACAGAGCAGGATGAAGCCGACTTTTTCGTCGGCCACGCCTGCCCTGAGCTGCCGATGTCCAACTACCTTGATGAAACCCACAGCTTTGAAATCGAAGCCCTGGCCCAGACGTTTACCGCCCGTACCGAGTGGCCGACCTGGCTGCTGTTGATCGGCGTGTACGGCGGCTGGTTTGCCGTGATCCTCGCCAGCCACTGGCTTGGCCGGTGGCTGAGTACTGCACTGTTGATTCCGCTCGTGGCGCTGTGGATGTCCCTGCAACACGAACTCCTGCACGGCCATCCCACCCGTTTCAATGCCCTGAACAAACTCCTCGGCTACGCGCCGTTTGCCGTCTGGTACCCCTACACCCTGTACCGCAACTGCCACCTGGTGCACCACAACGACGAAGACCTGACGGTGCCCGGTGTCGACCCGGAAAGCCGCTACCTGAATCAATTGCAGTGGTCAGCGAGCTCACCCTTTGAGCGCACCCTGCATTGGCTGACCAAGACCGTGCTCGGGCGCTTCCTGCTGGGCTCGCCGCTGGCGCTGTGGAAGCTGGCACGCAACGAATTCAGGCGCCTGCGCCAGGGCCAGCGCCAGGCCTGGCTGATGTGGCTGAGCCATGGTGCCGTGACCGCGCTGATGCTGGCCTTCATCGCCCACTACAGCGTGCTGCCGGTGTGGCACTACGTGGCGCTGGTCAGCGTGCCGGCCTTGTCGGTGGCGGCGATCCGTTCCTACTATGAACACCGTCCGCACCCGCAACCGGAACAGCGCACGGTGCTCAATGAAGCCGCTTGGCCGTGGACCTGGTTGTTCCTCAATAACAACCTGCACCTGGTACATCACGACTTGCCGAAGCTGCCGTGGTACTTGCTGCCCACCGTCTACCGCGCGCGCCGCGAACAATGGGTGGCGCGCAGCGGCGGGTTTCTGGTGCAGGGTTACGGCCAGTTGATCGGCCGGCACGGGCTCAAGGCCATCGACAGCCCACGGCATCCCTTTGCTTGAGAGACGACCATGAGTGACCGCTACGCCGAACTGCTGATGTACGTGGCGCCGCAAGAGGTGCAACAGGCCAATGAGCGTTGGCTTTCGCGCATCCTGGAACGCCTGGGCGTGACCCGTCGCAACGCCGAGCATCTTGACCTGCGCAGCCTGTGGCGTGCCCCCGAACTGCTGCTGACGCAAACCTGCGGCTACCCGCTGATGACCGAGCTGCGCGGGCAAGTCCAGGTGATTGGCCGCCCGCGCTACGAACTGCCCCACAGCAGCGGCGGCCAGCATTGCAGCCTGCTGCTGACCGGCGACGACAACCCACGCAGCGCCTTGGCCGACTTCTACAACAGCCGCGGCGTGATCAACGGCCATGACTCCAACAGCGGCATGAACCTGCTGCGCGAACGCCTGGCGCCGTTGCAGCAGGGCGGTCGGTTCTTTGCCGAAGTCGGCATCAGCGGCGCCCATCGTGAAAGCCTGCGCTGGCTGCTGGAAGACCGTGCTGACCTGGCCGCCATCGACAGCGTGACCTTCGATTACCTCGCGCACTTTGCGCCGCAGGAAGTGGCCGGATTGCGGATCGTCACCCGCAGTGCGCCCAGCCCGACATTGCCATACATCACCGCGTTGGGCTCAAGTGAACACCTGCGGGAAGCCATGAACCTGGCCTTGCAGGACCTGCCCGACGTGGTGCAAACCCTCGGCGTACGCGAAGTGCTACCCGCCTCCGAAGCCGATTACCAAGTGCTGCTGGATTACCGGCAACAGGCCGAAGCCCTGGGTTATCCACGCCTCCAATGATCGTTCCCACGCTCCGCGTGGGAACGCATCCTGTGACGCTCTGCGTCACGATTTCAAAGCAGACGCAGAGCGTCCAAGGCGGCATTCCCACGCAGAGCGTGAGAACTATCGGTTATATAAAAATACCTTTTTAATATTATTAAAGAATAACCGGCCTTGCTAGGATCGCTCCACCGGAACACCGGACATAACGCGCAACCTACTTAGATGGAGCCACTATGTCCGGCGCCGACACTTCTCACCGCGACTACGTGGGCGGATTATTCCGCACTCATTACGACTGGCTGTGCAGCCGTTTGCACCGCCACCTCGATTCTCGTGCCCACGCCGAAGACATCGCCGCCGACACCTTCGTCCAGCTTCTCAGCTCCCCGGGCGTGGCGCCGATTCGCCAGCCTCGCGCCTTGCTCACCACCATCGCTCAACGCCTGATGTACCAGCTGTGGCGCCGTCGAGACCTGGAGCGCGTTTACCTCGACGCCCTCGATCAGGACGAAGCGTCACCCGCGCCATCCCCGGAAGACCTCGCGCAAATGCTCGAAGCCCTGCAGGCCATCGACCAGTTGCTCGACGGCTTGCCGGCCAAGGTCAAGGCGACCTTTCTGCTGTCGCAACTCAACGGCCTGACCTACCCGCAAATCGCAGCTGAACTGGGTATTTCCCCGCGTTCGGTCAGCAACTACATGAGCCGTTTGCGCCAGACCCCGGGCCAGCAATACAGGTACCTGCCGCCGACGGCGCCTTTACTGCACGCGGCTCAGTGATGACTTTTAAACCACCTACCGATCGTTCCCACGCTCCGCGTGGGAATGCAGCCTGGGGCGCTCTGCGCCCCAAAGCGTGACGCGGAGCGTCACAAGAGGCATTCCCACGCAGAGCGTGGGAACGATCATCTCCAAGAGGCTACTCATGAGAACACTCAAAAACCTGCTCGGTGGCTCGCTAATGGCGCTGACCGTTCTGGCACAGTCCGCCACAGCCGCCGAACCTGCCAAACCGATCCACTTCGGTGACATCACCTGGGAAAGCGGCAGCCTCATCACCGAAGTGCTGCGCCTGATCGTCGAGAAAGGCTACGGCCTGCCCACCGACACCTTGCCCGGCAGCACCGTGAGCCTGGAAGCTGCCCTGGCCAAGGACGATATCCAGGTGATCGGCGAAGAGTGGGCCGGGCGCAGTCCGGCGTGGGTCAAGGCCGAAAGCGAAGGTAAAGTGTTCGGCCTGGGCGACACCGTCAAAGGCGCCACCGAAGGCTGGTGGGTACCGGAATACGTGATCAAGGGCGACGCCGAACGCGGCATCAAGCCCCTGGCCCCGGAGCTTAAATCCGTGGCCGACCTGGCCCGCTACAAAGACGTGTTCCGCGACCCTGAAGACCCCACCCGCGGGCGCTTCCTCAACAGCCCCACCGGCTGGACCTCGGAGATCGTCAACAGCCAGAAACTCAAGGCTTACGGCCTGACCGACACCTTCGTCAACTTCCGCACCGGCTCTGGTGCGGCGCTGGATGCCGAGGTCGCTTCGTCGATCCGACGCGGCAAGCCGGTGCTGTTCTACTACTGGTCACCGACGCCACTGTTGGGGCGCTTCAAGCTGATCAAACTGGAAGAGCCACCGTTCAACGCCGAAGCCTGGAAGACCCTGGCCGACGCCAACAACCCGCACCCCATCGGCACCCGCTCGATGCCGGCGCACCTGGCGATTGGCGTGTCGGCGCCGTTCAAGGCGCAGTACCCGCAACTGGTGACGTTCTTTGAAAAGGTCGACCTGCCGATTGACCTGCTCAACGGCATCCTCGCGCAAATGGCCGAGAAACGCACCGCGCCGCGCCAAGTGGCCGAAGCGTTCCTGAAAGAACAACCGCAGGTCTGGCAGCAATGGGTACCGGCCGACGTCGCAGCCAAGGTCAAGGAGAGTCTCTGATGCGCAAACTCATCGCAGCCACCCTGTTGGCGCTGTGCGCCGGGCCTCTGCTGGCGGCAGACCCGGCCACCCTGCGCGTCGGCTACCAGAAAAGCTCGGTGAGCATGGTGCTCGCCCGTGAGCATCACCTGTTCGAGCAAGGGTTGCCGGGCACCAAGGTCGAGTGGATCGAATTCCTCGGCGGCCCGCCGCTGATCGAAGCCTTGAACGGCGGCAGCATCGACATCGGCAATATCGGCGACATCCCGCCGATCTTCGCCCAGGCCGCCGGGATCGACATTCGCTATATCGGCGTCGAACCCAATGACGGCCGCACCGAAGCCATCCTGCTGCCCAAGGACAGCACTGTGCAAAGTGTCGCCGAACTCAAGGGCAAGCGCGTGGCGCTGCTCAAGGGCTCCAGCGCCCACAACCTGTTCCTCAAAAGCCTGCTGCGTGCCGGCTTGCAGTGGAAGGACGTGAACGTGGTGTACCTGTCGCCCTCCGACGGCCGTGCCGCGTTTGAACAAGGCAAGGTCGACGCCTGGGTCGTGTGGGACCCGTACTACTCGGCGGCGGTGGTGGATGGTTCGGCGAAGGTGTTGGGGGATGGCCAGGGGCTGAACCCCGCGGGCAGTTTCTTCATCGCCAGCGGCCCGTTTGCCAAGCAGTATCCCCAGGCGATTGCCGCGATTCTCAAGGTGTTTGCCCAGGCGCAGCGGTTGTCTTTGGACCAGCATGACGAAAGCGTCGCGCTGATGGCCAAGACACTGGGCTTGCAGCCGGCGGTGGTAGAAAGCTACTTCAAGCACCGCTCGCCGACGCCGAGCCGGCCACTGAACGCAACGGACATCGCCACCCAACAAGGCACGGCCGACGCGTTTTTTGCCAATGGCCTGATCCCGAAAAAGGTCGATGTGCAGCAAGTGGTGTTCAAGGCCCCGTAACCCTCGTGGCAACCAACTATCCCAAGTGGCAAGGGGGCTTTTGTGGCGAGGGGGCTTGTCCCCCGTTGGGCTGCGAAGCAGCCCTGAAACCTGCCAACCCGCTCTGACTGAAACAACTCGGCGATCTTATTGGGGCCGCTTCGCGACCCAACGGGGGACAAGCCCCCTCGCCACAAAGAGTAAGCCATGCAACCGATCTGCATCGACTTCCTCAACGCCATTGAATCCAGTGTTGCCATCCGGGTCAGTGGATGTGTTGGCCCTACCTGTAAAACAATGAAGATCAAATGTGGGAGCATTTCAGGTCATGAATTTTCAGCGGCCAACGCAGCAATCACTGCCGGCCGCTCGCCCACCCGCTGCTGAAACTTCGCCAACGCCGGCCACTGCTGCAAGTCGATATCAAACAACCCCGCCCAGCGCAGCACCACAAACAGGTACGCATCCGCCACCGAGTACTGCGCGCCCAGCAGGTAGTCCTGACGCTCCAGGGTCTGCACCAGAATCGCGAACCGCTTGAACAGCGTGGCCTTGAACAGCGCCTTCACTTCATCCGGAATCGCGTCCTTGAACAACACCCCCAGCCCGCCATGAATCTCGCTGGAGACAAAGTTCAGCCACTCCTGCAAACGCACCCGCTCCCAACTGCCATTGGCCGGCGCCAGGCCTGCCGCAGGTACCCGGTCGGCCAGGTATTGCAGGATCGCGGCACCTTCGGTCAGCACCTCGCCGTCGTCCAGTTGCAGCGCCGCCACGTAGCCCTTGGGGTTGATCTGCAGGAAATCATCACCGTCAGCGGTGAGCTTTTTCTGGTTGTCGACGCGAATCAATTCAAACGGCAGGGCCAGTTCCCGCAGCACGATATGGGACGCGAGGGAACAGGCATTCGGGGAAAAATACAGCTTCATCGGGGCAACTCCGCAGGACAGTTGCCTTCAGTCTCGCGGGCATGGCACCTTGCGTAAAATTAATCTTTCAGAATCCTGCCATAAGGACAGCTACTGCCATGATGAACCTGATGCACTGGCGCCTGCTGGTGGCCGTGGCGGACAACGGCAGTATCACTGCGGCCTCCGAGCGGGTGGGCATGACTCAGTCCGCCGCCAGCCAGGCCATGGCAGCCATGGAGGCCAACCTCGGTGCGCAACTGTTTGTGCGTGAGGCGCGCCAGACTGTGCCCACCGCCTTGGGCGTGCAAGTGATCGAGCAGGCGCGGGTGATGCTGGGGGCCTTGCAGGCGATTCGTACCACGGTGGACGAAGCGCGGCCCATGCTGCGCGGGACGATTCGCATCGCGAGTTTCCCCATGGTGCTGGCGGTGTTCCTGCCGCCGCTGTTGCGGCGGTTCAACCAGCTATACCCGGGCATCGACGTCACGGCCCTGGAGGTGACCGACGATGAAGTGAACACCTTGCTTGACGCGAATCTGATCGACCTGGGGGTGGTACTCAACCCGCCATCCGAGCGCAATGCTGCGGTGCTGGGGCGCGACAACTGGGTGGCCGTGTTGCCGATGGCACACGCGTTTTCCCGGCGCCCGGCGCAGGCAACCGTGACGCTGGAAGAATTGGTGGAGCAACCCTTTGTGCTTGCCACCGGCGGCTGCACCGTCAATGCCCGCAGCCTGGCGCAGGAAGCCGGTCTGACATTGCGCGAGGTACGGGTGGAAGTGCGGGAATGGAACAGCGCCTTCAGCCTGGTGCGCGAAGGTGTCGGCGTCACCCTGGTACCCGAGATGACCCTGCCCGCGCAGCGCCAAGGCTTGCGCATCATGCCGCTGGCGGAGCCGGTGCATCGCGAGTTTGCCTTGGTGACCTCACGCCACCAACCGCCTTCCGCAGCCGTTAATGCCTTGTTGCAAATGCTGGCTGACTAGTGGCCTTGCATAGCGCCAACGCCTGTCTATGCTCACCCAGAACCGTTGATGACGCTCGGCATATAAAGCGTTTTGGATAGGTTCCCCGATAAAGGTCTGCGATCAAGATTCAAACCGTGAATGGAATGCGCCCCCGTGGGCGTCGGGAAAATAAAGGGTGATCCACCATGTTCAACCGCCAACACAAATCCGACCTGCTGGAAATCGAACGTTTCGCCTGTGCCCTTACCGAAGCCAAAGCCAAATTGGCCGCCATCAGCCGTTCCATGGCAATGATCGAGTTTGACCGCAACGGCATCGTGCTGGATGCCAATGAAAACTTCTGCAAGACCATGGGCTACAGCGCCGAAGAAATTCGCGGCCAGCATCACCGGATTTTCTGCGAAGAGGCCTACACCCACACCGATGCCTACGCCAAGCTCTGGTACGACCTGGCGCGGGGGGAACCTCTCAGCGGCACGTTCATGCGGTTGAATAAACATGGCCAGGAAGTGTGGCTGGAGGCCAGTTACATGCCGGTGCTCGGTGCCGATAACCAGGTACAGAGCGTGATCAAGGTCGCCTCGGATATCTCGGCGCGAATCCACCACGAGCATGAAAACCAGAGCCTGATCGACGCCATCGGCCGCTCCATGGCGGTGATCGAATTCACCCCGCAAGGCCAGATTCTGAATGCCAACGACAACTTCCTGAAGACGGTGAAGTATTCCCTCGGTGAAATCGTGGGCCAGCACCACAGTATGTTCTGCCATCGCGGTGAGACCGATTCGCCGGCCTATAAAGCCTTCTGGGCCTCGCTCAATCGCGGCGAATATCACTCCCATCGGTTTGAGCGCAAAGACAAATTCGGCCAGACGCTGTTCCTGGAAGCCTCCTACAACCCGATCTTCGATGCCAGCGGGCGCCTGTACAAAGTGGTGAAGTTCGCCAGTGACATCACCGACCAGGTCACCACCTTGCGCACCGCCGCCGACTCGGCCCACGCCACCTCGGTGCAGAACGATGCCTGCGCCCGCAAGGGGTCGGAAGTGGTGCAGCAGACCGTGCAGATCATCGAAGAAATCTCTCGCGACCTAAACGAAGCCGCCGTGAGCATCGATGCGGTGAGCAAGCAGTCGGACATCATCGGCAGCATCGTCCAGACCATCCGCGGCATCGCCGACCAGACCAACCTGCTGGCGCTCAACGCCGCGATTGAAGCGGCCCGAGCGGGTGAACATGGGCGCGGCTTTGCAGTGGTGGCAGATGAAGTGCGCAGCCTTGCAGCACGTACCAGCCAGGCGACAATCGAGATTGTGGATGTGGTGCGCAAGAACCACGACCTGTCGATCAGCGCGGTGTCGAGCATGCAGTCGAGCTTGAGCCGCACGGGGCTTGGGGTGGAGTTGGCGAACGAGGCGGGGCACGTGATCCTGGAGATTCAAGAAGGGTCACGGCATGTGGTGGATGCGATCAGTCAGTTCAACTCGACACTGCAACTGCAGTAACAGATCGTTCCCACGCTCAGCGTGGGAATGCATTCGGTGACGCTCTGCGTCACGACTTCAAGAGCGGACGCAGAGCGTCTTGGGCTGCATTCCCACGCGGAGCGTGGGAACGATCATTGCGCGTGGCTTAGATCGCAGCCAAGGTTTCTTTCACCGTCTGCGCCTGCGGGTCAGCGGTTTTCGCCGCTACCTGCTGCGCCTGCTGGTCCTTCAGGCGCGCGGCGACTTCCTTGGAAATGGCGTCCTGCTTTTCCTGCGGCAGGTTCTTCACATCTTCTTCGGTCAAACCCTGTTCCTTGAGCAGTTGCTCGCGGATGCGCTCGGCCGGGCTTTTCTTCATGTAGTCGGTGAAGTCACTGCGGGCCGACGTGGTGGAGTCGGTCTTGGGCACATCGGTGCTCGACGTGGCCGCGGTGGTGGCCTGCAACTGCACGCGGGTCTTGGCAAAGGCTGCGTCGATGTTGTCAGCCTTGGCATCGGCGGCGGCCTGGGTGGTGGACACGCCGGCGGCACCGGCACCCTGCGCGTTTTGTGCAGCACCGCTGTACAGCGCGCTGGCGGCAGCGTTGGCCGGGTCCATGTCTGCGCGCTTGATGCGTTGGATCGTCGACTGAGCCTGGGGATTGTTGTTGATCAGCATGATCAGGACACCTGTGGATGTGGGCGGTGCCACAGGAGGAGCAATTAGCGTGCCCAGTGGTGTGGTCCCGTGTTTACGGGGCCTTGGGCCGCCACCGTCGGCAAGCGTTGGCGTGCCGACGGCCAGTGTTTGCCGCTAGTGGGCAATGTTCTCCAGCGCCAGGTTGCGGGTGCGCGGGCCGAACCAACTGATGGTGATCATCACGATCAACATGCTGCTGGCGATAAACGCCAACACGCCGGGCGTGCCGAGGTGTTCGAGAATCACGCCGATCAACAAGCTGCTGAACACCGTCGACAACCGGCTGAACGAATAGCAGAACCCCACCGCCCGGGCGCGGATATTGGTGGGGAACAGTTCGCTCTGGTAGGAGTGATAACTGAAGCTCAGCCAGGCGTTACAGAAGGTGATCATCACCCCGCAGATCACCAGCCCCACGGCGGTGGTTTGCAGCGCGAACAAACTGCCGAAGATCACCGCCCCCAGGGCCGAGCCGACAATCTGCCATTTGTTCTCAAAGCGGTTCGCCACCTTCACAAACAGCAGCGGCCCCAGCGGGTAGGCGAGGGTGATGATGAAGGCATAACCCAGGCTGTGAGTGACGCTCACGCCCTGGCCCGAGAGCAGCGCCGGCAGCCAGTTGCCGAAACCAAAAAAGCCGATGGCCTGGAACACATGAAACACAATCAGCATCAACGCCCGGCGCCGGTACGGCGGTTGCCAGATATCAGCAAAGCGCCCTTGGCCCTGCACACTCACGGCTTCCGGTTCCGGTTCGTCCAGCGGCTTGCCGTGGTCTTTCTGGCAGCGCGCTTCGAGGCTGTCCATGATCTGCCCGGCTTCGTCGAAGCGGCCTTTTTGCGCGAGCCAGCGTGGTGACTCCGGCAGGCGCTTGCGCAGTTGCCAGATAAACAGCGCAAACACCGCACTGCTCAGCACCACCCAGCGCCAGCCGGAGATCCCGAACGGCGCCTGGGGCACCAGCCACCACGACATCAAGGCCACCGCCGGCACCGACAGGAACTGGATGAAAAACGCAAAGGCGAACGCCGAACTGCGCATGCGCTTGGGCACCAGTTCCGAGAGGTAGGCGTCGATGGTCACCAGTTCGATGCCCAGGCCGATGCCCACCAGGAAGCGCATGCAGATGATGCCCAGGGCGGAGGTCTGGATGCCCATCAACACGGTGGCAACGGTGTACCAGATCAACGCAAAGGTGAAGATCGCCCGGCGCCCGTAGCGGTCGGCAATCGGGCTGAGCAGGCTGGCGCCGAGGAACAGGCCGAGGAAGGTCGCCGAGGCAAAGGCCGCCTGGTCGGAAAAGCCGAACACGCCCTGGCTGCCGGTGTGGAAAATCCCGTCGCTGATCAGACCTGGGCTGATATAGGCAGTCTGGAACAAGTCATACAGTTCGAAAAAGCCGCCAATCGATAGCAGCGCCACCAGGCGCCAGACGGTGGCGACGGCAGGCAGGCGATCAATGCGCGCGCTGATGTGGGCGGCGCGGATCGGGTCGATGCCGTCTGCAAGAGAGGGTGAAGACATGGGCAGAAGACTCAGTAAGTGATCGGGATCTCGAATTCCTGGAACGCATCATCCACCGGTTGGTAACCCAGCACACGGGTTGTTTCGCTGAGGTCCAGGCGTTTGAAGCGGTTATTGGAAATGCCATGGGCGATCAGGTGTTTCACCCCTTCGGTTTCCACCGAGCGTTGCAGCAGTTGCACGGCGTCGCGCGGGCTGAGCCAGGCGCTGAGGTCGCGGGCGTTGTTCAGGTCGTGGGTTTCGGGGAATTCAAACGCACCGATGCGCAGGGCGATGGTGGAGAGCGGGGTTTTGGCGGCGTAAAAACCGCACAGGGCTTCGCCGTAGCATTTGCTCACGCCGTACAGGTTGGCGGGCAATACGGGCATGCCCGGAGTGATCTGCCGGTCTACCGAGTAGCCTTCGATGGTCTGGGCACTGCTGGCGAACACCAGGCGCTTCACACCCGCGGCCACGGCGGCTTCGAACAGGTAGGTGGTGGCCAGGATATTGTTGGGCAGCAACTCGTCGAAGGTCGCGCTGGCGTGGGGGATGCCTGACAGATGGACGATCACGTCAATCCCGTCGAGCAGGGCGGCGAGGGCGGTTTTGTCGCTCAGGTCGGCGTGGATGAAACGGTGCTCGCCGAGGGCGAAATCCGGCTCGATGCGGTCGGTGAGGGTGAAGCGGTAGCGGTCTTTCGAGGCTTGGAAAAACGTCTTGCCGATGCGGCCGCAGGCGCCGGTGAGTAGTACGTTGAGTCCGTTCATTGTGTAGTCCTTGTTTTTAGTTGTGGCCGTCGAGGGCGAAGGTGTTGAAGCCGGGGCGTTGGCTGAGGGTTTCGTAGTAGGCGCTGACCGCCGGGTAGGACGGACGCTCCATGGGCGTAATCCGCCAGCGGTGTACCGACAGGCCGATGAGGATGTCGGCCAGTGTGAAGTCTTTACCGGCGACGTAGGCACCGGTTTTGATCAGTTGCTCTTCGAGCAGGCCCATCTTGTCGTTCCAGGCCTTTACCGCGGCGGCGATGGCTGGCGCGTCCAGGCCGTCCGGGTTGTTGCGCACCAGGGCGGTAAACGCAGCACCCCAGGAACGGTTGAGTTCGATGGCTTGCCAGTCTATCCATTGCTCGACTCTGGCCCGGGCTGCCGGCTCGGTGGGCAACAGATCGTGGCGTTGGTGCAGGCTCACGAGATAGCGGCAGATGGTGTTGGATTCCCACAGCACGCCGTTGTCGTCGATGAGTACCGGGACTTGAGCGTTGGGGTTCAGGGCCAGGAATTCGGCGGACTGGGTGGAGGCGAAGCCGATACCCCAGTCTTCGCGGTCGTAGGAGATGCCTAGTTCCTGGCAGGTCCACAGGACTTTTCGCACGTTGATGGAAGAAGTGCGACCGAGGATTTTCAGCGAATGGCCCATGGTGCTTTCCTGACGAGGGTGAGAAGGCAGGGGGCAATTTAGCAGGGGGCAGAAGGCACGGCGAGGTTGTTAAGTGGGCAGAATCAAAAATGTGGGAGCGGGCTTGCTCGCGAAAGCGGTGTATCAGTGATGGAACGGTCCGCTGACACACCGCATTCGCGAGCAAGCCCGCTCCCACAGTTTGACCGCGTGCGGTCTGTCAGATCAGTGGTGATTCCTGGTCCATCAGTTTGCCCATCAGCAGTACGCCCAACTCACTCAACTGGTGAATCGCCAATGCGGTGTCGCGGTCTTTGCCGGTGAGTTCATCAGACAGGTCGAGCAATAATGTGCTGACCGAGGAAAACGTCTCGTAGCTGTTGGCGATCAGGCTTTCGCTGCTGGCGTTGGGGCTGACGGTGAATAAGGCGGGAGGATTTGGAGTTGCTTTGAACATAGTAAGTGCCCTGTATTAGGCCACCCCCATATCGCTACTAAACAAAAAGGAGGCAGCTGCGCGCAGGTTAGTAGACCGGTGGACACTCATAGCCGGCGCACCCGAGGGTGCCCTACGCACAGCCGCCATCAAGCACAGACAAAATCGTCTGACAGATGAAGCTCATGCACTAAGAGTGAACCAGTTCGGGCTACTAAACCCGATCACTGAGAAATTCAGCGACCGGGCAACCTTAGAGAGCCCTACCCAGGCGCACAAGCCGGCGGATTCTGACGTACCTGTAGGTAACGGAGCAAGGCGCTGCCATCAACACCAGCCACTTCCTACAGCTACCGCCTGTATGCGTTCGCGCAGTGTCAACTCAAACCGGTTTGGTTTGTACATTCCTCATGAATGCCTTTGGTAAAGAAATTGAAGTCGCCGGCAAACTTCCTAGGTAAGCCGTTCCCCACGCCAGTAAAGTCGAAAGTTCCGGTTATATGTCCAGGTATTGTAATAATTTTGGCGTCGTATTTGCCTGACACTGAATCCCAGAAGACCGGCTTATTATCGGGCCCGTTCATGTAATAGGCGGCGCCGTCAGCGTTGAATTCGCCCGAAAATGAACCTTCCTTGGCAGGCAGGAGAAGCACCATAAGCTGAACTCTTCCTAATCCATCAACATACCGGCCCGAAAACTGCAGATCGCCCTTGCCATAAGAAAACTCGATGCTGGTAGCTTCGAAAGGTCCATCTACGGATTGGCTAACATTAAATATTCCCCTTGCGGGCGCTACGTTATTTCTTTCATGTGTCATGGTCGAGATGCTCCATCTAACGTGCAATTTGCTATCTCTTTTTGCTGGATAGTTGCTTGATTAGAGGAGCCCCTCACAGGTTTGTATACTGTCAGAAGTTACAGTGGATTTTCATGCTCGCAGGGGCTAGCGTAGAACGTTTTACCGGTGGCCCCCCGTGAGTCTCTCCTTACTGGACCGGTCTAGGTACTCTCACGCACCTTCAACTCAAACCCCATGTCCACCACCGGTCGGGCGATCTTGTTGCCGGCCATCACCGTCAGCAGATGTTCAGCGGCGCGTCGGCCAATGGCTTCCCGTGGCGTACTGATGCTGCTCAAACGCGGCACCATGAACGAGGAAGACGGCAGGTCATTGAAGCCCAGCACCGAGATCTGCTCCGGTACCTTGATGCCATGGCGCAACGCTTCCAGCAGCGCACCTTGAGCCAGGTCGTCATTACCAAAGAAGATGGCGTCCACATCCGGATGGCTGGCCAGCAACTGCAAGAACAACTCGCCACCCAGGCCAACCGACGATGGGCGTGGCGTCAGCACTTCCAGCGCCGGGTCATACAAGCCGGCCTGTTGCAGGGCGCGCCGAAAACCCTCACCGCGCAACAATGTGCGCTGGTCCAGTTGCGCGCCAATGTAGGCCAGGCGCTTGCGACCCCGTGAGATCAAATGCGCCGCCGCCGTTTCCCCGGCGTTCAACTGCGAGAATCCTACGCAGTTCAGGCCGGCGCCCGGGTCCAGGTCCATCATGTACACACACGGCACATTGCTCGATTCCACCAAGCGCCGGGCACTTTCCGTACGGTCAAACCCGGTCAGCAGCAAACCCCGTGGCTGGTAGGCCATGTAGTTGCGCAGCAGGTCTTCTTCTTCATCGCGGGAATAGTGGGTGTTGCCGATCAGCACTTCAAAGCCCTTGGGTCGCAGCACCTGGTGGATGGCTTCGAGGGTTTCGATAAACAGCAGGTTGGACAGTGACGGCACCAACACCACCACCGACTGGCTCTGGGCAGATGCCAGGGCACGGGCGGCCGGGTTGACCACGTAGCTCAGTTCGGCAGCGGCTTTTTGCACTTTTTCCACCAGTTCGGTGGCCACGGTGCTGATGCCGCGCAAGGCCCGGGAGGCGGTAATCGGGCTGACGCCAGCCAGGCGGGCCACTTCATTCAGGGTAGGGCGGCCCGTGGTGCGGGTATTTTTATCGTTCTTGGGAGTCATCAGGCGGCTTGCCAAACAAAAATCGAGGCACTAAGGTAGCGCTGTCTCCAAGACCCTGCAAATTCTTGAACGCCGGGATGCCTGTTCCCGTTCAAACCTTTGGAGCAGATGCACGCGTCACTCCATAAAAATGACAAGACGGCGCGGGAAAAGCCTGTTTTTGCACTAGCCTTACAGCGTGCAAAGGTAGCGCTATCTGCGTCTTGAGGTGTTTCATGAGTCAACCTGTTACTGCCCTCGTGATCATGGGTGTTTCCGGCTGTGGCAAGTCCAGCGTCAGCGAGGCGCTGTGCCTGCTGAACGGCGCCACCGCCATCGAAGGCGACAGCTTTCACCCCGCCGCGAACATCGAAAAGATGAGCGCCGGCCATCCCCTTAACGACGAAGACCGCGCCGGCTGGCTCGACATCCTGTGCGATGAACTGCGCCGCTCCCTCAAAGCCGGCGAGCATCCCGTGCTCACCTGTTCGGCCCTGAAAAAGAAATACCGCGACCACCTGCGCGAAGCCGCGCCGGGCCTGGGGTTTGTGTTTCTGGAGCTGACCCGCGAAGTCGCCGCCGACCGTGTGTCCCATCGCCCCGGCCATTTCATGCCGGCCAGCCTCATAGACAGCCAGTTCGCCACCCTGGAATCCCCGGTGGGCGAGCCGTTGACGCTGGCGCTGAATGCCAGTGAAGACAGCGTTGAAGACCTGGCCGAGCAAACCAACGCCTGGTGGCTGAAACACGGCTTTGAACCAAACAAATAATTTTTTGCCGGACAAGATAGCGCTGTCCGCCTGCACTGAATTTTTTACCGGCTTTAATAACAACAACAAACAGGAGAGACCCCCATGTTTGGCTTGTCCCACGATACCTATCTGCTACTCGATGCAGTGGTCACCATCATCGGCCTGATCGTGTTGATCACCCGGTTCAAAGTCCACCCGTTCATTGCGCTGATCATCGCCGCAGGCTTTCTCGGCCTGACCTCGGGCATGCCCGTGGACAAGATCATCAAGGCCTTCCAGGACGGCTTCGGCGGGGTGCTCGGCTTTGTCGGGATTATCCTCGCGCTGGGTACGATGCTCGGCAAAATGATGGCCGATTCCGGCGGTGCCGATCAGATCGCGCAAACCCTGGTGCGGGCCTTCGGCAAGGAGAAGGTGCAGTGGGCAATGATGTTCGCCGCGTTCCTGGTGGGCATTCCGTTGTTCTTCGAGATCGGTTTTGTATTGCTGATCCCGCTGGTGTTTATCGTTGCGCGCCGTACGGGCGTGTCGCTGATCAAGATCGGCATTCCGCTGCTGGCCGGCCTGTCGGCGGTGCACGGCCTGGTGCCACCGCACCCGGGCCCGTTGCTGGCAATTGGCGTGTTTGGGGCTGACATCGGCAAGACCATTCTCTACGGCCTGATTGTCGCGCTGCCTACGGCCATCATCGCCGGCCCGCTCTACGGTTCGTTTATCGCCAAGTACATCCCGGGCAATCCGTCCCAGGAACTGGTGGACCAACTGGCCAGTGAGCAACCGGAATCCAAGACCCTGCCGAGCTTCAGCATCACCCTGATCACCGTGCTGCTGCCGGTGTTCCTGATGCTGCTGAAAACCTTCGCCGACGTCGCCCTGCCGGACGGCCACGTGATCCGCAACTGGATGGACATGATCGGTCACCCGATCACCGCGTTGCTGCTGGCCTTGCTGCTGTCGCTGTACACCTTTGGCCGTCGCCAGGGCATCGGTTCCCCGCAAATCCTCAAACTGCTCGACGCCAGCCTGGCGCCGACTGCAGCGATCATCCTGATCATCGGCGCCGGTGGTGGCTTCAAGCAGATGCTGGTGACCAGCGGCGTGGGTGATGTGATCGGCCATATGGCGGTGACTGCGCAGATCAACCCGATCCTGCTGGCCTGGCTGGTGGCGGCGGTGATTCGTGTGGCTACCGGTTCTGCGACGGTGGCGACCATTACCGGTGCGGGCATTGTGGTGCCGGTGGTGGGGATGATTCCGGGGGTGAACCGCGAGTTGCTGGTATTGGCGACAGGGGCGGGCTCGCTGGTGTTGTCTCACGTCAACGATGCGGGGTTCTGGCTGGTGAAGCAGTACTTCAATATGACCGTGGCCGAGACGTTCAAGACCTGGACAGCGATGGAGACCATTCTGTCGGTGGTGGCGTTGGGCTTTATCATGTTGCTGTCGCTGGTGGTCTAACAGACACACCGCAAAACAAAATGTGGGAGCTGGCTTGCCTGCGATAGCGATGGTGAATTCAACACCGCTATCGCAGGCAAGCCAGCTCCCACATTGATTGGGTTCCTGCCGTTGGATCGGGTCAGGCGTCAGCTTTCTTGACCAGCCCATCCGCCCGGAACATCGCCCGGATGCCCCGCACCGCCTGGCGAATCCGGTCCTGGTTTTCGATCAGCGCAAAGCGCACGTGATCGTCGCCATACTCACCAAAACCAATCCCCGGCGATACACACACCTTCGCCTCAAGCAGCAGCTTCTTGGCAAACTCCAGCGACCCCATCGCGGCGTACGCCTCGGGAATCTTCGCCCAGACGTACATCGACGCCTTCGGGTTCTCGACCATCCAGCCCAGCTCATGCAGGCCTTTCACCAGCACGTTACGACGCTGGCGGTACTGCTCGGCAATGTCTTTCACACACTGTTGATCGCCTTCCAGCGCCGCAATCGCCGCCACTTGCAGCGGGGTGAAGGTGCCGTAGTCGTGGTAGCTCTTGATCCGCGCCAGGGCGTTGACCAGTTCCGGGTTGCCCACCATGAAACCAATGCGCCAGCCGGCCATGTTGTAGCTCTTGGACAGGGTGAAAAACTCCACCGCGATGTCCTTGGCGCCCGGCACTTGCATGATCGACGGAGCTTTCCAGCCGTCGTAGACGATGTCGGCGTAGGCCAGGTCATGCACCACCAGCACGTCGTACTGTTTGGCCAGGGCGATCACCCGTTCGAAGAAGTCCAGCTCCACGCACTGCGCGGTGGGGTTGGACGGGAAGCCGAGGATCATCATCTTCGGCTTGGGAATCGAGCCGCGAATGGCGCGTTCCAGTTCTGCGAAGAAATCCACGCCTGGAATCAGTGGCACCGAACGCACCTGGGCGCCGGCAATCACGGCACCGTAGATGTGAATCGGGTAGCTGGGGTTAGGCACCAGCACCGTGTCGCCCTGGTCCAGGGTGGCCAGCATCAAATGCGCCAGGCCTTCCTTGGAACCGATGGTCACGATGGCTTCGGTTTCCGGGTCGATGTCCACTTCATAGCGGTCTTTGTACCAGCGCGAAATCGCCCGGCGCAGCCGCGGAATGCCTTTGGAGGTGGAGTAGCCGTGGGTGTCTTCGCGTTGGGCGACGGTGACCATTTTTTCCACGATGTGCGGTGGCGTGGCGCCGTCAGGGTTACCCATGCTCAAGTCGATGATGTCTTCGCCGCGCCGACGCGCAGCCATCTTCAGCTCGGCAGTGATATTGAACACGTAAGGGGGGAGTCGATCTATGCGCGCAAAGCGGCGCGGCGAACTTGGTTCGGCCATTGTTGCCTCGAAATACGTAAGCGCCCGGAACCGTCCGAGCGACGTCGGCCACTGCGGTGGCCTGCGGGGCAGACAATACGGTCGATGATGGCCAATTGTCCAGATGCTGTGGGAAAAATTTCTGCTTGGAGTGCGACGGGGATATGCCCCTATACTCGACGCGGGTTTGTTCCCTCATAAGAAGGAGACTGTTCAGATGGATCAACAGACAAAACTGCCGTTACAGCCGCGCATGGAAGAGGGCAAGGCCCTGGTGATCGCAGGTGTGCAGGGGCGTTATTCGAAGGCCACGATTGGCGATATTCCCAAGTTGTGGGAGTTGTTCGACAGCTGCTTCAAAGAGATCAAAAAGCGCGTCGGCGGCGTGACCTACGGCGTGTGCTACAACGCCAAACACGATGAGTTCGACTACCTGGCCGGCGTTGAAGTGCCGGCCAAGGGCGATGTACCGAGCAACTTCCAGTCGATTGAAATCCCGGCCCATCGCTATGCCGTGTTCCCGCATTTCGGCCCGGTGCAGGCACTGGCGCAGACCTATGAACGCATCATGTTCGAATGGCTGCCGGCCTCCGGGTACAAGGTGGTCGGGGCCGACTTTGAGCGCTACAGCGCCGACTTCGATGTGGGTAAAGGCACGGGCTCCGTGGAAATCTGGATCCCGATCAACGCCGAAGCCGCCTGACCGCACCATCGGCAGGAGCACGGATATTCGCTCCTGCCACCGCCCCTCAATACAACGTGGCCTTGACCCGCTCCGGCATCTCGCGGTCATAGGCTTCGGCGTCGAACGCCCCATCATTCAAGCGCTTGTGAAAGGCCCCGGCGGAGGGTAGTGCCGAGCGATCCAGATGCTTTTCCGGGTTCCAGCAATCGGAACGCACAAAGGCTTTGGAGCAATGGAAATACGCCGCCTCCACCTGCACCAGAATCACCGAGCGGGCCGCTTTGCCATTCACCGCAAAGCTCTCCAGCAACTCAGGCTCGATGGAAATCTGCGCCCGGCCATTGACCCGCAACGTCTCGCCAATCCCCGGGATGATGAACAGCAACGCTATACGCGGGTCCACCACCAGATTGCGCAGGGTGTCGAGACGGTTATTCCCTGGCCGATCCGGAATCGCCAGCGTGCGCTCGTCGATGATTCGCACAAACCCCGGCACATCGCCACGGGGCGAACCGTCGATACCGTCCGGGCCTGACGAACTCACCACCACCAGGGGCGACGCGCGGACCATCGCCTGGTAGTCCTCGTTGAGAAACGGGATTTCCTTGCGCACGGCCCGTTCGTGGGGGAGGCCGTAGAGGGATTCGAGTTGTTCCAGCGTGGTCAGCATTGGGATTCCTTATCGATCGGTCAGGTGATGTGTTCAGCCACCGAAGCTGCGCTGATAGCCTTGCGCCGATTGCCGTATAGCTTGTGCAACATTAGGGGCTTGTCGGCAGTAATCGTCTTCACGCTTGAGAACAACGTCAAGGGTTTGGAGCAGTGCCCGGATTCGCTCCTCGGGTTTCTCCACCATCTTCCGCCCCGTCCCAGGCGAGAATTTCGTCCAGGTTTTCTCCCGTCGACGGAGCGCCGTTGCGCTGAATCAGCTCATTGACTTGGTCCGAGGAAACGAAGACGCGACCGATAGGCGCACTGCTACCAGACAATGCCAGCAGCAACATCGGATCTACCTTCACTGTCTTGGCAAGGCGATTGCGAAGCTGCTCCAGCACAAACCCTTCTGGCAGGTTCATCTGGAATATCGGATGTAGCTCTCGTCGACGGTATTCATCTGCGCGAACGGGCATTACCAGGCTGAGTGCGCTGGGTGGTAGTGCGTTATCGCCGTAGCGGAAAAGATAGTCGCCTGCACTAGTGAATACGCTGCCGCTGGCGCCTTGAGGGGTATGAACTTGAAGCTTCGGGCTATTCATTGAACAAGTCCTCCACTTCTTCCAGCGTTGGCATGGTGGCAGGTACCAATTTTATTTCACTGCCCAAGGCGGCAATCACTCGAGCGTAGGCATTCATGGAGACCGTTGGGCTGCCTTGCTCGATTTCAATCAGTTTTTGCCGAGTTACGCCCGCCAAGCGCGCCAATTCCGCTTGTTTATAGCCTCGGTTGAGCCGCATGGTGCGCACTTGGCTGCCGATTCTCTGGGTGATGACAGAAGAGTCCATGTCTCGTATCCATTACATTTATGCTGATAAGTTATGTATACGTTACATTTTGGCATTGTCAAGGTGCCTCGGCACCAAACACCCACGCCAACCGGCGCTCATACCCAATCCGCCCCTTATACGCTTCCCCGCTGTCCACCCAACCCTGCTGCAAATACAGACCCATCGCCGCCACATTGTCCGTGTCCACCGACAGTTCCAGCGCTTTGATCTGCGGCCAAACCAAGCGCGCGGCGGCGGGGAGGGCTTGCAGGCAGGCTTTGCCAAACCCCAGGCCTTGCTGGTGGCGATCGACTTGCAACGCATGCAGCGTGGCGCTGTGTTCATCCGCCCAATGGGGCAGGCAGGGCGGGCGTTTGAGCAGTAGGAAGGCGACGGGAATCCCGTCGGCGAGTAACGCAAAGCCTGCCACGCCGGGATTCGGATTGACCAGCAGGGTGTTCAGCGCACAGTAGATATCGCCGGAAAACCCCAACTGTTCGGGATGCACTTCCAGGGCGTTGAGTTGCTGTTGTTGCAGGGGAGTCAACGTCTGATAGGCGACGAGGCGGGTTTCCATCGGCGTAGCATCCGAAATCCTACAAAGAAGCGCGAATTCTAGCGGGTTTGCGGTCATCGCAATTATTTTTCGCGGGACTGTCGATTGGCCGATATCCCAGTCGACTAAGGGTGTCTTCAGTGATTTTTCCCGCAAGGAGTGTCGCCATGAGCACCGAAATCCGCAGCTTGATCGAACAATGGAAACAGGCCGTCACCGACAAGGATGTCGAGAAGATTGTCAGCTTTTACGTCGACGATATCGTCGCGTTCGACGCCGTTAGCGCCCTGCAGTTCAAGGGCAAGGCCGCCTATGAGGCGCACTGGAAGGCGTGCATGGAGTTCTGCCCGGGCCCCGGAGTCTTTGACTTCCATGAGATGCGTATCGTCGCCGCCGATAACAGCGCCTTTGCCCACTGGCTCGCACACTGTGGCGGCACCGGGCCCGACGGCGTGCTCAAGACCTGCTGGATGCGCGTCAGCGCCGGCTACCAGCGCGTTCGCGGCGAGTGGAAAGTGGTGCATGAGCATTGGTCGGCACCCTTCGACATGGAAACCGGCGCCGGTCTGTTCGACCTGAAACCTTGATCGTCGCGAACTATAGTCAGTTGTCCGAAAACGGAGAATCCCATGAAATACCTCTGCCTGATCTATAGCAACGAGCAGGTGCTGCACGAGTCGCCCGACAGTCCCAAGGACCCGGAGTGTTTTGCCTATGCCGAGTCTGTACAGGCCAGCGGGCGGATGCTTGCCGCCGAGCCGCTGGAGTCGGTGACCACCGCCACCACCGTGCGCATGCGCAACGGCAAGCTGTCGATCACCGACGGGCCGTTTGCCGAAACCAAGGAGCAGCTCGCCGGGTTTTACCTGATCGAGGCCAAGGACCTGAATGAAGCGATCCAGGTGGCCGGTGGCATTCCGGCCGCCCGGGTCGGCAGCGTGGAAGTGCGCCCCGTGCGTGAATTGAATCTCTGATCACAACAATAAAACTCAGGAGGTTTACCCATGAGCAATCAACCCAAGCCCGCCGAATTTGAACTGTCCATCAGTCGCTTGATCGACGCCCCTCGCAGCCGCGTATTCCGTGCCTGGACCGAGCCGGCCTTGTTGCAGCAGTGGTGGGGCCCGCACGGCAGACCACCCCCGAGTGCGAAATGGACCTGTGGGTCGGTGGGCAATTTCGCACCCTGATGCGCGCGCCCGACGGCAGCGAATACCCGACCC
The DNA here is from genome assembly GCF_052682255.1 of Pseudomonas sp. 32A. Taxonomy (NCBI): domain Bacteria; kingdom Pseudomonadati; phylum Pseudomonadota; class Gammaproteobacteria; order Pseudomonadales; family Pseudomonadaceae; genus Pseudomonas; species Pseudomonas sp. 32A. The sequence goes on from NZ_JBQYLY010000001.1 coordinate 4,489,565, forward strand.
AGGGCGTATTCCTCGAAATCACCGCGCCCAGTCGGCTGGTGTTTACCGATGCGTTCACCCCCGGCTGGATCCCCTCGGGCCAGCCGTTCATGACCGCCGAAGTCACCTTTGAAGACGTCGACGGCAAAACCCTCTACACCGCCCGCGCCATGCACTGGAGCGCCGAAACCAAGCAGGCCCACGAAGCCATGGGCTTTCACGAGGGCTGGGGCCAGAGCCTTGACCGGCTGGTGACGCTGGTGACCGAAGGCCTGCGCGATTGACGGTGCAGGCCCGGGTCGAAGCGGTTTATCGCAGCGAATCGCGGCGCATCCTCGCGACCCTGATTCGCCTGCTCGGCGATTTCGACCTCGCTGAAGAAGCCTTGCACGAGGCGTTTTTCGTCGCGGTCGAGCGTTGGGAGCAAGACGGTGTGCCCGACAATCCCCGGGCCTGGCTGGTCTCCACCGGGCGCTTCAAGGCCATCGACCGTTTGCGGCGCCAGGCCCGGTTTGCCGCGCACCAGAACGCGTTGTTGGCTCAGGCTGATGAATTGGAAGAAGCCGACTGGAGCGCTGAAGACGTGGAAGACGACCGCCTGCGCCTGATCTTCACCTGTTGCCACCCGGCACTGGCGGCGGATGCCCAGGCGGCACTGACCTTGCGTGAGATCTGCGACCTCACCACCGAGGAAATCGCCCGAGCGTTTCTCGCCACACCGGCCACTATCGCCCAGCGCATCGTGCGGGCCAAGGGCAAGATCCGCGAAGCGAAAATCCCCTATCAAGTGCCGTCCCTGGCGGAGTTGCCCGAGCGCCTGGACAGTGTGTTGCGGGTGATTTACCTGGTGTTCAACGAAGGCTATTCGGCGTCCATGGGCGCTGATCTGACCCGAGAGGACCTGACCCGCGAAGCGATTCGCCTGGGTCGATTGCTGATGGAATTGTTGCCGGAACCGGAAGTGATGGGCTTGCTGGCGCTGATGCTGCTCCACGAATCCCGGCGCCCGGCACGCACCTCGGCCGGCGGTGAATTGGTGCTGCTGGATGAGCAGGACCGTTCGCTGTGGGACGCTTCGCTGATGGCTGAAGGATGTGCGTTGGTGGAGAAATCCCTGACCACACGGCGCTTCGGGCCCTACAGCCTGCAGGCGGCGATTGCGGCGGTACATGCCGAGGCGACGAGCGCTGACGAGACCGACTGGCTGCAGATTGTTGGGCTGTACGACGTGTTGCTCGGGCTGGTGCCGTCGCCGGTGATCGAACTGAATCGCGCGGTGGCCGTTGCGATGCGCGATGGGGCGTTGGCGGGGTTGGAATTGGTGGACGAGATTCTGGCGCGCGGGGAGTTAGTCGACTATCACCTGGCGCACTCGGCACGGGGCGAATTTTGTCGGCGATTGGGGCGAGTGGAGGACGCGCGGCGAGCGTTTGAACGGGCGCTGGCGTTGACCCAGCAAGAACCGGAAAAGCGCTTTATCGAGCGGCGTTTGGCCGAACTCAAATAGCCTGTGAGACTGGAGTGCGATCCCCTGTGGGAGCTGGCTTGCCTGCGATAGCGGTGTATCAGCAACAGATGCATGGCTGACCCAGCGCCATCGCAGGCAAGCCAGCTCCCACAGTGGATTTGTGTTGTCTGCCTTGGCTTCTTACGGCTGCTGACGCGTCGCCGCCAACACGATCTCGCGAATGCACACATGCTGCGGCTGCTGGTAGGCATAGGCAATCGCCGACGCCACGTCATCCGCGCTCAATACCGTGCCGCCCATGTCCTGTTTCCACGCCTGGTAGCCGCTCTTGATCGCTTCATCGGTGGTGTGGCCCAGCAGTTCGGTTTCCACCGCACCCGGCGCAATGGTGATCACCCGCACATTGTGCGGCGACATTTCTTCCCGCAGGTTTTCCGAAATCCCGTGCACGGCGAACTTGGTGCCTACATAGGCGACATGGTTAGGGAAGGTCTTGCGCCCGGCCACGGAGCTGACGTTGATGATGGTGCCGCCCTTGCGTTCGACCATGCTGGCGGCCACCGCGTGAATGCCGTTCAGCAGGCCTTTCACGTTGACGTCGAGCATCTGCTCCCACTGTGCCGGGTCCTGTTCGCTGACGCTGCCCAGCAGCATCACGCCGGCATTGTTGATCAGTGCATCGGCCGGGCCGAATTGCGCTTCGGCTTCTTTCACCGCTGTCACCAGCGCAGCGCGGTCGGTGATGTCGACACCGCGACTCAAGGTATTCGGCAACTCAAGCGCATTCAGCCGGTCGAGACGGCGGGCCAACAGCAACAGCGGGTGGCCGGCGGCCGACAGCAAACGCGCAGTCGCTTCGCCAATGCCCGAACTGGCGCCGGTGATGATGATCAATGGCTTGCTCATGGTGGAACTCCTGAGATAAGAAAAACAAATATCTAAACGTGGGGCGCAGTATATTTAGCCTCTCATCGGCTGAAAAATGCCTTATTCCTCTGTCTGTCATCGGTATTAACTATGGATGTGCGTCATCTCAAGGCGTTTCTCGCGGTGTTCGAAGAGCGCAATATCACCGCGGCTGCGCAGCGCCTGTTCATCAGCCAGCCGACGTTGTCGGTGACCATCAAGCAGTTGGAAGAAGAATTGGGCGTGGCGCTGTTTCTGCGCCAGCCTCGCGGGGTTGAAGTCAGCGATGAAGCGCGGGTGTTGTACCCGCAAGCCCGGCGCATGGTGGCCGAGGCCGACGCGTTGAGCCGACTGTTTCGCGGGCGCGAAAACCGCATCGCCCTGGAACTGGGTGTGGAAGGCGATATTGCCGACAGCCAGATCGAAACTTTCCTGCGCATGGCGCACCAGGGCCTGCCCGGTTTGCTGCTGACCTTGCAGGAAGGCTGCGAAGGAGAAGGGCGCCTGGCGGTAGAGGAAATGTGCTGCGAGGACGAATTATTCCTGCCGCTTTGGGAAGAGTCCTACGTGATGGCGCTGCCGGTTGGGCACCCGATGGCGGCGGGCGGCAAGGAGCAGGCCTGGGCACCGATTGAAGACTGGATCACCTGCCCGCAGCATGATTCCCACCAACGGCTGATGGCCTTGTACGGCCGTTCGCCCCAGGCGGTGGCCGGGCATGCCGGTTCGTTGACCCAGGCCTTGCACATGGTGGCGGCCGGTGTGGGCGTGGCGATGTTGCCGCAGTCGCTGGCGGCGGAGCGGGCCGGGGTGGTGATTCGCCGCTGGCACCTGCCGGCACCGACGCGCCGTGTGGGCTTGTGCTTTGCCGCCCAGGCCCTGGAGTTGCCGGCGTTGCGGGCGCTGCATGAGTATTTCCAGAACAACCGCCCGCCGCAGATTGAAGCGGCCTGACTGCGCCTTCGAATGCACCGCAAATTCAATGTGGGAGCTGGCTTGCCTGCGATAGCGGTGTGTCAGTCACCACCGCTATCGCAGGCAAGCCAGCTCCCACATTGGGTCTTCATTGTTGCGAATAGTGTGTTCCGGCCTTACTCCAGCATCTTGCCCAGCAACCAACTGCCTGCCGGGCCGGGCGGATGCTGGCGTGACCACAACGCATCCACCGCCACCGAGCGCGGCCAACTTCGGGCCTTGATTTCACACAGGTGGTCGCCGCCAAAGCGTTCCACCAGCCAGCGCGGCAGCGGCGCCCAGCCAAAGCCCAGCTGCGCCATTTCCATCAGCATCAGGTAACTGGGGGCCGACCACACCCGCCCCAGGCCCCGGGTTTCATTCGGGTTGATGATGCTCGCCAGGCGCAGTTCGCGGTGTTGCTCCAGGGTTTGCTGATCGATGTCCTTAAGGTTTGCCAGCGGATGTTTGGCGGCGACAAACAGCGCGATTTCCGTGCGTTCTTCCACGGCGGTGCTGGTGAGGTCCGGCGGATAAACCTCCTGCTTCTCGATAAACGCAATCTGCGCCCGGCCGCTTTGCACCAGGGCGACCAAGTCCTCGCATTCGGCGATCAGGCATTCCAGTTCCAGGTCCGGGTAGCGCTGTTCGAAGGCGCTGAGGGCGGTTTCGAAACGGTCCGACTGGTAGGTATCGGACATGGCGATACTCAGCTTCGGCTCCAACCCCTGGGACAACTGGCTGGCCGCCAACTCCAGGCGGCTGCTGGCTTCCAGCACCTGCTCGGCGCGTTGCAACAGCACGTGCCCGGCCGGGGTCAGCGTGGGCTTGCGGCTGCTGCGATCAAACAGCACCACGTCCAGGTCAATCTCCAGGCTGGCCACCGCCGCACTGACGGTGGACTGGCTCTTGCCCAGCTTGCGCGCCGCCGCCGAAAACGAACCCTGGGTTGCCGCCTGCACAAACGCCTGAAGCACTTCATGGGAAGCCATGACTATCGCCTTGATCGATGGTTACTGGTTATGAAGTATCGAGTCAAAGGGTAATGATGGCAACCATCGTCACTCACGGAGAACGGGTCATGACACCCACCAAGTCGATTACTGAACGCGTTTGGCAGGCCATTGGTTTTGAAGGCCTGGCCTTGTTGATCTGTACGCCGCTGCTGGCGTGGATCATGGATAAACCGGCGCTGGAGATGGGCATGGTGACCTTGGCCATCAGCCTTATGGCGCTGACCTGGAACGTGATTTTCAACGGCCTGTTCGACCGTCTCAAGGCGCGCCTGCAACTGTCCGGCGGGGTGTGGACCCGCGTGCTGCACGCGTTGATGTTTGAAGGCGGCCTGGTGGCGATCTGCGTACCGTTGATTGCCTGGTGGCTGAACATCAGCCTGATGCAGGCGTTTATCCTCGACATCGGCGTGCTGCTGTTTTTCCTGCCGTACACCTATGTGTATCACTGGGGTTATGACGCAGTGCGCGAGCGGATCATGCAAAAACGCGAGGCGAAACAACTCGCCTAGAAAATCCCGGCCATCACCTGGCGTAGCAGCTGTCGAGCCTAGGCGAGGCTGCGTCGGGAGCGACTCGGTTCTGAGCCAGCCATCGGGATCGGCGGTGCGGCCTACGCAGCCTCGCTTAGGCTCGACAGCTGCTACCGGGGGGAAGTCAGGTGAGTTTTAAGGCGCTGACAAAATCCAGGAACGCCCGCACCTTGGCCGCTGGCAAGTGCCGCGACGGGTAGAAGGCATACAACGGGAAGCGCTCATCGGGCCAGTCGGGAAACAACTCGACCAACGCGCCGGATTCGAGCGCTGGCGCAAGCCCGAGGTCGAGCATCTGCGCCACCGCATGGCCGTGTTCGCACACGCTGTACAAGGTCCCGGCATCGTTGACCACCAGCCGTCCGCTGGTGGCGACGTTGACGTGCTCGCCGGGCCGGTGGAATTCCCAGCCAAACGGCCGGCCGGTCTGGGAGTCGCGAAAGTCGATGCACACGTGCTGGCCGTCTTCCAGGTCCAGTGGATGGCTGGGGCGGCCATGACGCTCAAGATAAGTCGGTGACGCCAACGTGAGCACCCGCACTTCCATCAACTTGCGGGCGATCAACGAGGACGATTGCGGAATACCAAAACGGATGGCCAGGTCAAAGCCATCCGCCACCAAGTCCCCGAGCTGGTCCCGTGTGTGCAGGTCCAACTGCAACTGCGGGTATTGGCTCATGAATTCACCGAGCACCGGCCCCAGCACCAGCCGCGAGAAGTACGGGTCGATGTTCACCCGCAACCGCCCGCGCACCGTCAGGGCGCTGTCTGCCGCCGAGCTGGCGGCTTCTTCCAGGCCGGCCAGCAGCGGGGCGATTTCCTGGTAGAAACGCCGGCCTTCGTCGGTCAATTGCACCGAGCGAGTGGTGCGGTCGAACAGGCGAATCCCCAGGCGTTTTTCCAGCCGCGAAATGGCCCGGCTGACCCCTGAAGGCGTCATCTCCAGGCTGTCGGCAGCGCGGGCAAAACTGCCGCTGTCGACCACGGCAGCCAGTACGCCCATGCCGCCGGCCAGTCCTGGATCAAAACTCATGGGTGATTGCCTGTCAGGTATCCGAAAGCATTGATGCTAGCGGAGAATCTGGGCGCGTTACAGAAACATCCCGCCCGACGCCTCAATGCGCTGCCCGGTGATCCAGTTGCTGCCATCGGCCAGCAAGGTGGAAATCGCCCCGCCAATGTCATCCGGCAAGCCCGCGCGACCGAGTGCGGTGTTGTTGGCGACCATCGCGTTCACGTTCGGATTGTCGCGCACCGCGCCGCCGCTGAAGTCGGTGGCAATCGCGCCGGGGGCCAGGGTGTTGACGGTAATCCCGCGGGCGCCCAATTCCTTGGCCTGATAGCGGGTCAGCACTTCCACCGCGCCTTTCATCGAGGCGTAGGCCGCGTAACCCGGCAGGCTGAAGCGCGCCAGACCGCTGGAGATATTGATGATGCGGCCGCCATCGCTGATCAGCGGCAGCAGTTTCTGGGTCAGGAAAAACGGGCCCTTGAAGTGGATCGCCACCAGTTGGTCAAACTGCGCTTCGGTGGTTTCGGCGAAGCTGGCGTGGGCGCCAATCCCGGCGTTGTTGACCAGGAAATTGAAGTGCGCCTGGCCGAACACGTCCTTCAACACCGAGCCGACCTGGGCGGTGAATGCATCGAAGGTGGCGCTTTGGCTGACGTCCAGTTGCAGCATCGCCGCCTTGCCGCCCAGCGCTTCGACTTGGGCGACCACGGCCTGGGCTTCGTCCGCCGCGCTGTAGTAGGTGCCGATGATGTCGACGCCTTGTGCCGCCAAGTGCAGCGCAGCGCTTTTACCCAGGCCGCGGCTGGCGCCGGTGATGAGTGCGATTTTACGGGTCATGGTGGAGTCCTCGGAGCAGGTGAGTGTTCGTGGGACTGAGTGTATTTGTCCGCCATAACGTGATAAACAGAGCTATACCGGAATCACTGGCCGGATAAGGCGAACAATCCCATGAACAAACTGGAGTTGCTGCGCACCTTCGTGCGCGTCACCGAACTGTCGAGTTTCACCCAGGCGGGCGAGAGCCTGGGCCTGCCGCGCTCGACCGTTTCCGAGCATGTACAGGCCCTGGAAGAGTTGGTCGGTTCGCGCCTGTTGCAGCGCACCACGCGCAAGGTCCAGGCCACCCAGGATGGCCGCGTGCTGTACGAACGCAGCAAGGATTTGCTGTCGCACATGGAGGAGCTGGAAGGCTTGTTCCGTCAGGATGAGGCGCAACTGGCGGGGCGGATTCGCGTGGACATGCCCAACGTCATGGCCCGGGAACTGATCCTGCCGCGCCTGCCGGAATTCATGGACCTGCACCCGCTGATCGAGCTGGAAATCAGCAGCACTGACCGCCAGGTCGACCTGCTGGCCGAAGGTTTCGACTGCGTGTTGCGGATTGGCGCGCAGCCGGACCAGTCGGTAGTGGCGCGGCTGTTAGGCAGCATGACGATGATCAATTGCGCCAGCGCGACTTACCTTCAACGTTACGGCGTGCCCAAGACACTCGACGATTTGGCCCACCATCAACTGGTGCATTACGTACGCCCATTGGGCTCGCGTTCGCCGGGGTTTGAATACGTACAGGGCAACAAAGTGCACCGGGTTCCCATGGCGGGGCGGGTGACCGTCAACAGCACGGATGCGTATCGGGCAGCGTGCATCGGCGGGTTCGGCCTGACTCAGGTGCCGGTGCTGGGCATTGTCAATCTATTGGCCAGTGGTGAGTTGGTGGCGGTGCTGCCGGACTATCCGCCACCCGCGCTGGACGTGTCGCTGCTGTACGCCGGCCAACGGCATTTGCCGCTGCGGGTGCGGGTGTTCATGGATTGGCTGGCGGCGATCCTGCAATCCCGGCTTTAACGCCGGGCCGACAACTGCTGCGGCGCCAGGAATGCATCGTGGAAGTAATCCCGAAACGCCTGCATCGCCGGGGTGAAGTCGCGCTCGCGGTGCCAGGCCAGGCCGACACTCATGGGCGTGACCTTGTCGGTGACGCTTACGGTTTCGATGCGCTTGCCTTCCAGCGACCACGGGCGATGCACCAGGTCCGACAGAATTGCCACGCCGCTGCCGTTGGCGACCATGCTGCGCACCGCTTCCACCGAACTGGTGCGTAGCCGCACTTTGGGTGTTTGCCCGGCCTGTTCCCAGTAGCGCATGGCGCTTTGTTCGGCCTCGTCGACGGTGAGGAAAATGTACGGCTCCCTGGCCACGTCCGCGAGGCTCACGGCCGGGCGTTCGCACAACGGGTGATGGCTGGGCAGCCACAGGCGGCGTTCGGAGTTGAAGAGGATTTCCGAGACGATGTCCGGGTGGGTGAGGTTGGCGGTGAGCACCACGGCCATGTCGAACTGGCCGTTGAGCAGGCCCTGTTCGATGGCCTGGCGTTCCTGTTCGAAGACCTCGATGGTCACGTCGGGGTGCCAGTGTTCCATGCGTTGCAAATGGTGCGGCAGGAAATAACCGAGCACGGTGTAGCTGGCGGCCACCCGCAGTACGCCGCTGGCGCGGTAGTCCGGCAACGGGCTGTTCAGGGCGTCGTCGACACTGCGCACAATCACGTAGGCGCGGTTGAGAAAATGCCGCCCGGCATCGGTCAGGCTCATGCCCTGGGCCGAGCGCACGAATAGCTGCGCACCGAGCATCGCTTCCAGCTCCTTGATCGCGGTGGTCACTGCGGATTGGGAGATGTTCAGGTGAATCGCCGCCTGGGAGATCTGGCCGATTTCGGCGGTGGCGACGAAGTAGCGGATTTGGCGCAGGGTCAGGGACATTGGTTTCTCCGCTCGTTCCCACGCTCTGCGTGGGAATGCATCCTGTGACGCTCCGCGTCACGATTTTAAAAGCGGACGCAGAGCGTCCAGGGCCGCATTCCCACGCGGAGCGTGGGAACGATCAGTATCAGGTATCTGATTTTCAGAAGATGGGCCATCTGATAATAGATCTTCCCAAGGGGTCAAGGGGCAGCCTAATTTCCATGGCATGAACTTCAACGGAGCGACCCCGATGCAGGCAGTGGATTTCAATTCGGACATGGGCGAAGGCTTCGGCCCCTGGACCATCGGCGATGGCGTCGACAGTGAACTGATGGCCTATATCAGCTCGGCCAACATCGCCACCGGCTTTCATGCCGGCGACCCGGGCACCATGCGCCGCACCGTCGAGCGCGCCAAGCAACTGGGTGTGGCGATTGGCGCGCACCCGGGCTTTCGTGACCTGGTGGGGTTCGGCCGGCGCCATATCAACGCGCCGGCCCAGGAACTGGTGGACGACATGCTCTATCAGCTCGGCGCCCTGCGGGAGATCGCCCGGGCCCAGGGCCTGACGCTGCAACACATCAAGCCCCACGGCGCGTTGTACATGCATCTGGCGCGGGACGAAGAAGCGGCGCGGCTGTTGGTGGAAAACCTGCAACGCCTGGAGCCCACACTGTTGCTGTACTGCATGCCCAACTCGGTGATCTGGCGCATTGCCAAGGAACTGGGCCAGCCGGTGGTGCGGGAGTTTTATGCCGACCGTGAGTACGATCTCACTGGCTCCATCGTGTTTACCCGCAATGTGCGGGCGCTGGATCCGGCAACGGTTGCGGCGCGTGTCCTGCGTGCTTGCCAGACCGGGTTGGTACGCACGGTTGAAGGCGAAGACCTGTTTATCGAATTCGATTCCATCTGCTTGCACAGCGACACCCCCGGCGCCCTTGAGCTGGTGGAAGCGACGCGTGAAGCGCTGGACCAGGCGGGGATTGAAGTGCGCACACCTCGCTGACCGACACCGGTGCCCAGACACCGGGTCCTGCTGATTTTTTGCCTGCCTTTCTACAATGATTCCAAGAGGAACAGACATGGCTGAATCTTCCCCGATCCGCTACAGCTTTGGCGGTGATGAACACCTGTTTGCCGAGGTCAGCGAGAGCATGTCCCTGGAGGCCTTCTTCAAGGGCATGGCCGTCACCCGCGCGGTGGAGCGCCTGGCCCTGGACGGTGTGCTGGACGTCTGCCTGGCAAATGCCTCGTTCCAGATTCGCTTCGACCCGGACCGCATCGCGCCCCACGTGCTGCTGGACGCGGTGCAAAGCGCCGAAGCCCAAGCCGTGGCCGAACGCACCTTGCACACCCGCATCATCGAAATGCCGGTGCTGTACAACGACCCCTGGACCCATGAAACCCTGATGCGTTTTCGCGACCGGCATCAAGACCCCACCGGCACCGACCTGGAATACGCCGCGCGGATCAACGGCCTGGCAGACGTGGAGGCGTTTATCGCGGCCCACAGTGGCGCGCCGTGGTTTGTCTCGATGGTGGGGTTTGTGGCAGGTTTGCCGTTCATGTTCCAGATGGTGGAACGCGAGCGGCAGTTGCAGGTGCCCAAGTATTTGCGTCCACGTACCGACACGCCGAAATTGACCCTCGGCCATGGCGGCTGCTTCGGCTGTATTTATTCGGTGCGCGGCGCCGGCGGCTACCAGATGTTCGGCGTCACCCCGGCGCCGATCTACGACCCGCAACAGCAGTTGGCGTACCTCAAGGAACACATGGTGTTCTTCCGCCCCGGCGACATCGTCCAGTTCAAACCCATGGACCGCGATGCCTATGACCTGGCGGTGGCTGAAGTGGACGCAGGGCGGTTCGACCTGCGCATCCGTCCGGTGGAGTTTTCCCTCGATGCTTTTCTCGCCGACCCCATTGGCTACCCGAAAACCCTGCAGGAGGCGCTGGCATGATCAAGGTACTCAAACCTGGCCTCGCCACCTCGGTGCAGGACCTGGGCCGCGAAGGTTATTACCACCTCGGCATCCCGCCGTCCGGCGCGCTGGACCAATACGCGTTGAGCGCGGCCAACCACCTAGTGGGCAACCCCATTGGTGCTGCCGGGCTGGAATGCACGCTGATCGGGCCGGAACTGGAGTTTCAGCAAGACGCCCTGGTGGCGCTGTGCGGTGCGCTGATGTCGCCGCGCCTGGACGGTGTGGTAGTGCATCAGGACACCGCGTTTGAAGTACGGGCCGGGCAAGTGCTGCGCTTTGAATTTCCCAAGGCCGGCGCACGGACTTACCTCGCGGTGGCCGGTGGTATCGACGTGCCGCTGGTATTGGGCAGCCGGTCCACTTACACCTTGGGCGCGTTGGGCGGTTTTCACGGGCGGCGGCTGGTGGAGGGTGATGAATTGCCTTTGGGCGAGGCCAGCGGCAAAGGCCGGGCGGGGAATAGTTTGCCCATGGCGTTGCGCCAATCGGTGGGCGGGGACGTGACGCTGCGGGTGGTGCCGGGGCTGTATTACGAGCGGCTGACGCCCGGTGCCAAAACCAGCTTTTTTGCCGAGCCGTGGACGGTCGGTTCGGAGGCTGATCGCATCGGCTATCGCTTCAAGGGTGGTAGCGCGTTGAGCTTTCAGCCACGGGAACAGCCGTTTGGTGCCGGGTCTGATCCGTCGAACATCGTCGACAGTTGCTACCCCATCGGCTCGATCCAGGTGCCGGCCGGGCTGGAACCGATCGTGTTGCACCGGGACGCGGTGTCGGGCGGTGGCTACGCGATGATTGGCACGGTGATCAGTGCCGACCTGGATCTGATCGGGCAGATGCAACCGAACCAGCGGGCGGGGTTTGTGGCGGTGACGCTGGAGGAAGCGCTTGAGGCGCGGCGGGTGTACAAAAAGCGGTTGAAGGTGATGGGTGGGTTGTTTAATACCTGAGAACGCCGCCGAACCCCTGTGGGAGCTGGCTTGCCTGCGATAGCGGTGTATCAGTCACCACCGCTATCGCAGGCAAGCCAGCTCCCACATTTTTATCGGGTTGTGTCAGAACAACTTGGTGAATAGCCAGTACAGGCTACCCGACAACAGAATCGCCGCCGGTAACGTCAGCACCCAGGCCATCAGCAAGTTGCGGATGGTCTTCATCTGCAACCCACCACCATTCGCCACCATGGTCCCGGCCACGCCCGACGACAGCACATGGGTGGTGGACACCGGCAAACCATACATGTCCGCCGCGCCGATGGTCAGCATCGCCACCATCTCGGCCGAGGCGCCCTGGGCGTAGGTCAGGTGGGTTTTGCCGATCTTCTCGCCCACGGTCACCACGATGCGTTTCCAGCCGACCATGGTGCCCAGGCCGAGGGCGATGGCCACGGCGATCTTGACCCACAGCGGGATAAACCGTGTGGCGTTGTCGATCTGTTGCTTGAACAGTTGCAGTTTGTTCTGGGTGTCGGCGTCGAAGTTGCCGACCTTGCCCTTGTCCATCAGGCGGATGGTTTCGCTGGTCAGGTACATGTCGTTACGCACGTTGCCCACGGCCTCGGCCGGCACGGCGGCGAGGGAGCCGTAGCTCTTCACTTCTTCACCGATATGCCCGGTGATGTTCGCCAGGGCGGGCACCAGTTCCGGCGTGGCTTCCTTGGTGCGGACGTAGGTCGACAAGGTGGCGCGCGAGTCGGCAGGCGCCAGTTGCGGCGCCGCTTTTACCAGGGCTGCCTGGGTCACTTCGGCCACGGCGGCAAACTGCAACGACTCACCGGCCGGCATGGTGCGGTTCAGCGCGTAGGCCATCGGCAGGGTGCCCACCAGGATCAACATGATCAGGCCCATGCCCTTCTGGCCATCGTTGGAACCGTGGGCGAACGACACGCCGGTGCAAGTGACGATCAGCATGCCGCGAATCCACCAAGGTGGCGGGGTGTCGCCTTTTGGCGCCTTGTACAGCGAACGGTTTTTCACGAAGGCCCGCAGCGCCAGCAACAGCAGGGCGGCGAAGGCAAAGCCGATCAGCGGCGACAACAACAGTGCGTAACCGATCTTGATCGCCTGGCCCCAGTCCACACCGCTGGTGCCGTCACGGCCATGCATCAGTGCGTTGGCCACGCCCACGCCGATGATCGAGCCGATCAAGGTGTGGGACGACGAAGCTGGTAAGCCTAACCACCAGGTGCCGAGGTTCCACAGGATCGCGGCGATCAACAGCGCGAAGATCATCGCAAAGCCGGCCGAGGAGCCCACCTGCAGAATCAGCTCCACCGGCAGCAGGGCGATGATGCCGAACGCCACCGCGCCGCTGGACAGCAGCACACCAAGGAAGTTGAAAAAGCCCGACCACACCACCGCGAAATGCGGCGGCAGCGAGTTGGTGTAAATCACCGTGGCCACCGCGTTGGCGGTGTCGTGGAAACCGTTGACGAACTCGAAGCCCAGGGCGATCAACAGCGCCACGCCCAGCAGCAGAAACGGTGTCCAGGTGGTGACCACCGTGCCCAGCTCGTGCATGTCGTGCATCAGGCTGTAGGCGGTGAACAACAGGCCCATGGCGAGTACGGCGAAGAAAATGATCACCGTCACCAGGCCCGGTTTCTTGTCCAGGCGCGGTTTGGGGTCGGCGGTGGAAGCGTGTGTGGAGGCAGTCAGGGAAGGGGTGGCCATGCCGGAGCATCCAGTGTGGGGAGGATGTCGGTCATGATCGTTGCAGAATGTTACAGAGATGCTGCGATAAATCAGTGTTTAGGGAATTGAAGTTGCCGCTGGTCTATAAAACACCGCCGATCAAATGTGGGAGCTGGCTTGCCTGCGATAGCGGTGTATCAGTCACCACCGCTATCGCAGGCAAGCCAGCTCCCACATTGATCGCATTTCAAATTCAATAATCCTTGCGCTTGCGAAACGCCCAACGCCCGGCAATCAGGGTAAACGTCGCCACCAGCGCCACCAGAATCCAGAAGCCTTCAGGGTCTGTAGAAAGCGGCACGCCACCGACGTTCATGCCAAAGAAACCGGCAATGATGTTGATCGGCAACGCCAGCACCGTGACCACGGTCAGGGTGAACAGCGTGCGGTTGCTCTGCTCGTTGAGGTTGGCGGCGATCTCTTCCTGCAACAGCTTGATGCGCTCGCCCAACGCCATCAGGTCGTTGATGATCAGCGCAAACTCCTCGGTGGATTTGCGCAACTCCTTCACGTCTTCCTTCTGCAACCATTGCGGCGGGCGGTTGAGCAGCCGCAGCAACGAGCCCGGCTCCAGGGCCAGCAGCCGTTGCAGGCGCACCAGCACCCGGCGCGCGGCGCCCAGTTCGGCGCGGTTGGTGGACAGGCGTGACGACAGCAACTGGTCCTCGATCTGGTCGACGCTGAGGCTGGTCTTGCGCACGATCTGCGTCAGCACCTCGCCCTGGTCCCGCAGCAAATGCACCAGCAGTTCCAGCGGCGAGCGAAAGTGTTCACCGGCCTTCACTGACGAGCGCAGCTTGTCCACCGAGTGCAGCGGTTGCAGGCGCGCGCTGATCAACAGCCGGCTGCGGGCGCACACCCATAAGGTGGAAATGTCTGAAGAGACCATGCTGCTGAAGTTGAAGACCACGTCGTTGACCACCGCCAACAAGGCCGAGTCCACGTGTTCGATGCGGGTGGAGCGCGAGCCTTCGTGCAAGGCTTCGAAGAATTCTTCCGGCAGGTTCAGGTGCGCCTGCATCCAGCGCTCACAGGCGGCGTGGGCCAGGTTCAAATGCAGCCACAGAAATTCTTCGGGGTCACCGGGTTGCTGCAAGGCCGCCAGGGCGGTGGCTGAGTCAATCTGTTCGCCCTTTTCACCGGGGCGAAAACGAAAACCGTAAAGCAAGCCAAACAGGTCGGAGTCCTGGTGACTATGGTCGATGCTGTGGTTCATGGAGGCTCGCAGGGAAAGTGCCTGTAGGAGATTTCACAGGTTCACTTGAGCGCATCATGGCAACTGAATTTGACGCTTTTGTGACGGTTTGAGGTGGCCGTCAATCGCCTGCGGGCAAACTGAAGCTAAACACCGTGCCGTCCTGCTCGCTGGAAGACACTTCCAGCCGCCCGCCATGGGCGTCGGCAATCTGTTTGACGATGTACAACCCCAGGCCCAACCCGGCCTGGGGCAGGGCGCCCGTCGGTCGGGAGTAGGGCTGGAACAGCAGCGGCATGGCTTGCTCACTGATCAGCCCAAGGTTTTTCACCGTTAACTCAAACGTGCCGGCGTTGACCTGTGCACTGACTTCAACCGGCCCTTCGGGACTGCCGTGGCTGATGGCGTTGGCCACCAGGTTGGAGAGCAGTTGCGCCAGCCGCTCGCGGTCGCCTTTCACGCCGTTGAGATTGCCGATGCGGGCGTGGATCAGCCGCTTGGGGTGCACGTGCTGCACCTCGTCCACCACATGCTGCAAGGTGTCTTCCAGCCCCGCGCACTCACCGATATTCACCGGGATGCCACTGCCCATTCGGCCACGGGCAAAGTCCAGTACGTCCTCCACCAATTGCGAGGCGCGGCGGCCGCTGGCCAACATGTGCCGCACCAGCGTGTCGGTGGCCGGGTCCGGGTGTTTGCGCAGCAGCCGTTCGGCGCCGACGTTGATGGCGAACAGCGGGTTGCGCAGGTCGTGGCCGAGCACGGCGATGAATTGTTCGCGCAGTTCGGCGGTTTCCCGCTCCTGCTGCAGGTCGGCTTCGGTCTGCTGGAGGCTTTCTTCGGCTTCGATCTGCAGCGACAGCACCCGGGCAAACGACTCCATGGTCGACTGGATGGTGCTGCTGCGCAGTTGTGCCGGGTTCGGGTCCAGGGCGCAGATGGTGCCGAAGAAACGCCCGTCGGTGCGAAACACCGGCACCGAGATGTAGCTTTCAAAGTGGTAGAGGCGTGGCGTGTGGTGGTCGCGGTACAGCGGGTCTTCGCTGGCTTTGTCGATCACGATCGAGACGTGGGAGCCGCGGATTTCGTGGCACAGGGTGGTGGTCAGGTCCAACTCGCCACCCACGGGCAGGCCGAAGTCCAATTGGTCGCGCACGGCGCAGGCGGTCCAGGAATCGTCGGTGACCCGCGCTACGGCCGCGAAGCGCAAGCCGGTCATTTCACTGATCACCTGCAGAATCGCCGGTACAGCGCTGATTCGGCCAATGGTGGCAATGTCGGCGGCTTTTTGCCCCATGGCGCGCGGTCTCGGTCCTGATGCTGCTGGCGTTGTGCCTTGGCTGATGATTGGGATTCTAGCGAGCTGGCGGCGTAAGGTACAAATTCGTTCACAGGAATTAGACTATTTGCTCTTCTCGGCGACGAGCGCGCATAAAAAAGCCGCGCGGCCCGAAGGCGGCGCGGCGTTTTTACGGTTTAACTCAGGTGTCTTGCTTGTTTTCCAGGACTTCACCGGTCTTGGCATCCAGCTTCACGTCCCACTTCACATTGGCGGTGTCACGCAGTTCGGTCTCGTAGACCAGGCGGCCGGCTTTGTCTTCCAGTTCGGTGTCAACGATGGTGGCGCCTTTGTGCTGGGCCACTGCCTTGGCGTTGAGTTTTTCAAAATCCATAATGTCGCCGGACTTGAGCAGGCCCGGAATATGGTCCGGGCGAACGTCGGCCTGGGCCAAGCCAGCGGTAAGGGTCAAGGCGGCAGCGGCGAACAAAGCGGTCAGGTTTTTCATGGTGTGATCCTTTGGGGTGAGCTGTTTAAGTGGGATCAGGTTAACCAGCGCAACTTAACTCACCCTTAAGATTGCGCCGTTTGTTCAATCGGCGGCGAGTGCGGGGTTTCATGCTGGCGTCTCACTTACGGGAGGCACAGATGAAACAGTTAATGGCCTGGGTGTATGCGCCCTTGTTCTGGGTGGGATTTATCGGGTGGGCGCTCTGGTGGGTGCAGGTGGATGAGCCGCAGTGGCTGGCGCTGGTATTTGCCTGCGCGGTGGTGGTGTCGTGTGTTACGGAGTGGTGGTTGCCCTATGAGCCGCAGTGGAATCGCAACCAGGGAGATCGTCGTCGCGACGTGATTCATGCGGTGGTCAACGAAGGTCTCAATGCCGCGGGCTTGTTGATCTTGCCGGTGTTGACCGCGTTGCTGGCCGTTGACGGCGTATGGCCACGGGCGTGGCCGCTCTGGGCGCAATTGCTGCTGGCGATCTTCATCGCCGATGCGGGCATCACCCTGATGCATTACGCCAGTCACCGAGTCGCGGCCTTGTGGCGCCTGCATGCGGTGCATCACAGCGTGCAGCGGCTGTACGGTTTCAATGGCTTGATGAAGCATCCGTTGCACCAGATGCTCGAAGCCACGGCGGGTTTGTTGCCGCTGATCCTGCTGGGCATTCCCACGGACGTTGCGCTGCTGCTGGCCCTGGCGATTGCCGTTCAACTGCTGTTGCAGCATTCCAATGTCGACATGCGCCTGGGGCCGCTGCGCTGGGTATTCGCCTGGGCGCCGGTGCACCGTTTTCATCACATGAAATATGGCCGGGCAGGGGATGTGAATTTCGGCTTGTTTTTCAATCTATGGGATTGGCTATTGGGCACGGCGTTTTACAGCCATGACTATCGAATGGGCCAGGGCGATCTGGGGATTGGCAGCCGGCCGGATTTTCCACGGGGGTATGTGGCGCAGTTGCGTGATCCATTCAGGAAGGTGCGATTGAGCAAGGAGCCACCGGTTCCCACCGACCTACTGTAGGAGCGAGCTTGCTCGCGAAAAACCTGAGGGCACCGCGTTCATTCAGGATGCTCGCGTCATCAGTGGCAGCAGTGTCAGTTGCAGCTTGCGCAACGACGCCCCGGCCGTGACGCCAAATAGTTGCTTCATGGTCCGGGAAAAGTGCGCCGAATCGGCGAACCCGGCGCCATGTGCAGCCTCGGTCAAGGTGCTGCCGCCGAGCGCCAGTCCCAGTGCCACCTGCAAGCGACGCCACAGCACCAGGCGACGTACCGGCAAACCCAGTTGGTTGGCGAACAAGCGTTCCAACTGGCTCAACGACACATGCGCTGCCTGTGCGAGTGCGTGAGCCGAGACCTTGCCGCTCAACTGCTGATCCAGCGCCAACAGCGCGCGCTCCACCCGGGCATCTTCCAGTGCGCGTCTCGGCAATTGGCGCAGCGTACGCTCGAGTGCTTCAAGGGACAGTTCACTGTCGGCCAGGGCGGCCTGCAAAAAGTCGAGGTCAAACGCGCCAGGTTCGGCATACACCATCAACACTTCACCATGGGAGTGGAGGAGGGCGTGGGGCATTCTTGAGGGGATAAACAGGCGATGGGCCGTGATGACACGGCCATCGAGGCTGGCCGTGATCGGCCCGCCCGGGGAGAACATCAACTGGTGGGCATAATGTGCGTGGGGCGCGGTGCACCCCGGTATACCCAGGATCAGCCCGTAGTCAGGCCCCAGCCACAGGCGACCTGACCATTCGGAACTCACTCAGTAACCGTTGTCCTGCAGCAGGTCGGCCACACTCGAGGACGGCCAGCGTTTGTAGTACTTCAGCAGTTCGGCGGCGCGGTTGGTGAAGATGCCGTCGACGCCGGCTTTCATCACCTTGTCGAAGTCCACCGGCTCATCCACGGTGTACACGTGCACCAGCATGCCTTTGTCGTGGGTCAACTGGTTCATTTCGGGTTTGACCAGGTCGGAATAGCTCTGGTCGCCCAGGTTGGTCAGCTGTGCCGAAGGGCCAGTACCGATGGCGCCCAGGCTCTTGGCCTCGTCGACCCATTTTTCGAACTCGGCGGCGTCCTTCGGTTCTTGCTTGGCGTAGTAGGCGGCTTTGCTCGGCTCGCCGGACTCGGCGAAGGTCACCTTGGATTTTGGCTCGATGCTGCCTTCACCGACCCACAACAGCAGGATTTTCGGGGTGTTGGGCATCTCTTTTTGCAGTTCTTTGAGGCTGTCCTTTTCAAAGGTTTGCAGCACTACGCGGCCCTTGCCCTGGCCGACGCCGATGTTTTTCTGGGCCTGGTTGGAACCGGTGGAACTCAACCAGCCTTTGTCCAGCAGCTTGTTCTTCAGGTCGGCTTCGATACCCGGGAATTGCTTCGGCTCTTTGGTTTCGATGTACAGGCCGGGTTTGTGCTGCGGGTTGCCTTCGGCGATCTTGATGATTTCGTCCAGGCTGAGGATTTTCAAACCGACGAAGCCAGGGCGGGCGCGATCCGGGTAGGCGACGTTGAACCAGCTGCCGGCGTCCAGGGTTTTAAGCTCGGCCCAGGTGAACTCGTTGGCCGGGCTGTCCTTGCGCTCTGGGAATTTGGTGGCAACGTCGGTGGTGCGTTGCAGGTTGTTGTCATGCAGGGCAAACAGCACGCCGTCCTTGCTGCGTTGCAGGTCCATTTCCAGGTAGTCGGCCCCCAGGTCGCGCGCGACTTTGTAGGCGGCGGCGGTGGATTCCGGTGCATCGAAGGACGCGCCACGGTGGGCAATGACGGCAGGGTTTGGAATGCCTTCGTTGGCCGCGAGTTCGGTAGGGCTGATCGGGCTTGCCGCCTGTGCGTGGCCAAGGCCCAGCATCAGGGCCAGCAGCAGGGCACTCTTGGTAAACGTGACAGGCATAAGCGAAGTCCTTTCGTGGAGGTAACTTTGAGAAGGGCTCCTTTTTAACAATTGCTTGCGAATGGCGCTATCACCAAACCGACATTAACGTGTTCACGGGCCATTTTTCTGCACTTTTGTGCGGTGCCATGCAGTACTCTTGCCCTCAGCTGCCCCATCAGAGGGCAGATTATCTGCCATGCGTGTAAACCATCTTTCCAGTCCAAACAGGACTTTTCAGTGAGGTTTACCATGCGCATCACCTCCGAGCTTATCTGCCAGGCCGCCGACCAACTCCACGGTTTTGTCGGCCTGAACCGCAAGACTGGCCAGTACATCGTTCGTTTCAGCGAAGACGCCTTCGGCATGGACGTGGCCGACGACGGCATTATCCCGACCGCCGAGTTTGTCTGGCAGCCGGTTGACGAGCAGGCCATGACCCTGTCCCGCGAGCGGATCCAATTGCTGCTGGACCAGAACATCGACGATCGCATCAACATCACCGAACCGCTGCGGGTGTATATGCGCCGGGTGGAGATTCCGCAGATCAGTGCGGTGCGCAGTCTGGTCAGTTGAATGCCACATTGTCCCTGTGGCTAGAGCGCTTTTTGTGGAGAGGGAGCTTGCTGTGGCGAGGGAGCTTGCTCCCGCTGGGCTGCGTAGCGGCCCCAAAATCTTGGGAGCGCTGCGCACTCCAGCGGGAGCAAGCTCCCTCGCCACAGAAGCTCCCTCACCACAGAGCCTCCCTTGTCCACATTAAGTGTTTTACACAGGCTGATGTTTCACCGCTCGAACGCGTAAGACCGCTCCACCTTGCACACCCGCGTATGGCACGCCGAGTACCAGGTGGAGCGCCCCTGTTCGCGCACCTCGGTGTGTTCGGCGTGCTGCCTCCACGCCAGGATCGCGGCTTCGCTGCTCCAGTAGGACACGGTGATGCCCAGGCCATCTTCCCCACGCGCCGATTCCACGCCGAGAAAACCAGGTTGTTGCCGGGCCAGTTCCAGCATGCGGTCGGCGGCTTGTCCGTAGCCGTTGTCGCCTTCAGTGCGCAGGGAGCTGAACACCACCGCGTAGTACGGCGGCTTGGGCGTGTTGGCGATCATACGCAGGCCTTCAGCAGTGCAATTGCCAGCGGCGGTGTGATGCCTTTGAGAGCCGCACGTTCCGGCTGGAACAGGGTGGCGACAAAAAACGGATGGTCCAGCAGCTCCACTGCCCGCAGGTCGCCCGCCGAGTCATGGCCGGTGGCAATCAGGTCGGCTTCCAGCAATGCACTTTCGAAGTCTGGATTGATGCCATAGCGGCAACGGTAGCCTTCATGGATATCCAGGGTGGCGTAGGCCTCGGCGATGCGGGTATAGGCCATCAAGCGGATGGTGTCAGTCGCTTCCACCAGCGCACAGGTCAGAGGTGTGAGCACTGCGCGCGGCGAGTCGGGCGCCAGTTCGCCATGTTCTGCGTCGGCCCAGCCCATCACGTTGCGGGCATATTCCAGCACCGCATGTTGAAAACCGCCGCAGGTGCCGAGGAAAGGGCGCCGCTGTTCGCGGGCATAACGGATGGCCAGCAGTGCGCCTTCCAAGTCACGGTAAGGGCTGGCGGGAACGCACCAGAAGCCGTCGTAGTGCTGCAGTTGTTCGGTGGATTTGATCGTGTCGGTGGCCAGCCAGTCGAACCGCACCGTCAGGCCCAACGCCGCGCCGGCCTGTTGCAACGCCAAGGGAATGGCCTGGTGGGCGGTGACTTGTGCATCGTAGTCGCCGATCAGGGCCAGGTGCAGAGTGGTTTTATTCATCGCGGGTATCCGTGGCTTGTTGAGTCCTGGCGCTCACTATAGATTGGCGCTCACGCAATCAATATTGGCGTTAGCCCACATGTTCAATGCAGCTGCGCACTATCAGATCGACTACCCCGACCTTTCCCTGATCCTCGCCCTGGTGCGGGGTGGCACGCTCGCACGGGCGGCGGGGTTGCTGCGGGTGGATGTCTCGACGGTGTTTCGCGCGGTGCGGCGGCTGGAGGCGGCGCTGGGCCAGACACTGTTCGAAAAGAGCCGAGCCGGCTACCTGCCCACCACCTTGGCTACCACCCTCGCCGAACAGGCCGAACGTGCCGAACAGGCGCTGGAAGCGGCACGTGTGGGGGTGGAGCAGGGCGGTGAAGTGATCAGCGGCACGGTGCGCCTGACGTGCACGGATTCGGTGTTGCAGTCACTGTTGCTGCCGGCCCTGGTGCACTTCATGCCCGGCTACCCGGCGCTGACCCTGGAGCTGAGCACCTCCAATGACTTTGCCAACCTCAGCCGCCGCGATGCGGATATCGCCTTGCGCCTGACCAAGGCCCCGCCCGAGCATCTGGTAGGACGTTGCCTGGGCACGGTGTCGTATCGAGTGTGTGCCAGCGCCGACTATGCCCGCCAGCATGCAGGCAAGGCGCTGGCCGCCCTGAGCTGGATCGCGCCGGATGACTTCCTGCCGGATCATCCCACTGTCACCTGGCGGCGCCAGCACTTGCCTGGAGTGATGCCGGCCTATCGCTGCAACAGCATGGTCTCGGTGACCGAACTGGTGCGCGCGGGACTCGGTGTAGCGGCGTTACCGGATTACTTGCTGGGCGCCGGCCTGCAACCGTTGAGCCCGCCGCTGACGGGGCACGACACGGCCCTGTGGCTGCTGACGCGCCCCGATTGCCGGGCGCTGCGCTCGGTGGTTACGTTATTTGATCAGTTGGGCCAGCATGTGCGCTTGCCGGAGCACTGACTGTGGGAGCTGGATGCATGGGAGGGCTAGGTCTTGCGCACGAACTGGTCGTGCATTTCGCTGGTCAGCCCTTCGATGCGTTCGGTCAGTTGCTTGGTCATCTCGGTGAGCTTGGTGTTCTGTTCCAGCAGTTCCAGCAATTGCTTGGTGGTCTGCGCCGCCTGGGCCTGGCGTTCGGTGTTGGCCACGGCCAGGGCTTCGCGGTGCTGGGCGTCGGCGTCGGACTGGGCCTTGTCCCGTGCGGCCTGGCGGGTCTGGGCCAGCAGGATCAGTGGCGCGGCGTAGGCCGATTGCAGGCTGAACGCCAGGTTCAAGAGAATGAACGGATACACGTCAAAGTGCGTGATGCCGGTCATGTTGAGCACGACCCACAGAATCACGATTGCCGTTTGCGCCCCCAGGAATGTCGGGGTGCCAAAGAAGCGCGCGAAGGCTTCGGCTTTCAGCGCAAACGTGTCGTTGCCAAAGGTCGGCGCGAGATGGGCGTGTTTACGGTGAAAGCGCAGATGGTCAACGTGGGCTTCAGGTTTATCCGGGGTCATGGCGGGCTCGAATCCGTGGCGTAAGACAAGCCACCACTATAGACCGAGCCCTTGACCGGACACATGAAGAAGCCTGTCGCTTACCTGTTGCCCCGTTCATTGGCAAACGCACTCACCGCCTGCACCGCCTCGCTGGCGCCGTCGCGAATCTGCAGGATCACGGTGCCGGCCTGGTTCGCCAGGTCCACGCCCTGGGCGGCGCGGTCGCGGGTGCCGTCCATGCTGTCGATGGCCTGGCGGGTTTCGGTCTGGATCATCTCGATCATCGAGGAAATCTCCGCCGTTGAACCGCTGGTGCGCGCCGCCAGTTGCCGGACCTCATCGGCCACCACCGCAAACCCACGGCCTTGCTCACCCGCCCGCGCGGCTTCGATGGCGGCGTTCAAGGCCAGCAGGTTGGTCTGGTCGGCAATCCCGCGAATGGTGTTGACGATGGCGGTGATCTGCTGCGAGCGCTCGCCCAGCTTGGCGATCAGCGTGGAAGAACCGTCGATGTTGGCGGCAATCTCGCGCATGCCCGTAGCCGTCTGCTGGATCACCTCGGCGCCTTTTTCGGCGAAGTCCCGGGTTTGCAGCGAGATGTGATAGGCCTGGGTCGCGCTTTGCGCATCGGCGGCGTGTTTCTCCACCATGGCCGTGACGTCGGAGGCGTACTTCACCACCTTGCACAGGCGCCCGCTGGCGTCGTACACCGGGTTGTAGTTGGCTTCCAGCCACACCACATGGCCGTTTTTGTCGACGCGTTCGAACTGCCCGTTGAACAGCTCGCCCTGGTTCAGCCGTTGCCAGAACTCGCTGTAGGCGCTGCTGTTGGCCAGCTCCGGTGTGCAGAACATGCGGTGATGCTTGCCCTGGACCTGCGCCAGGCTGTAGCCCATGCGATGCAGGAAATTCTGGTTGGCACTGATGATGGTGCCGTCGAGGTTGAACTCGATCACCGCCATGGCGCGGTCGATGGCCTGCAACTTGGCGCTGGCTTCGCTCTCGGCCTGCATTTTCGGGGTGACGTCCATGGCGTACTTCACCACTTTCACCACGCTGCCGGACTCGTCGCGCACCGGGTTGTAGCTGGCCTCCAGCCAGATCGGCTGGCCGCTGCGGGTGATTCGTTCAAAGGTGCCGGACTGGAACTGGCCGTTGCGCAGTTGCGTCCACAGCTGGCCATACTCGGCGCTGCGGGCGAAGGCCGGGGTACAGAACAGGCGGTGGGACTGGCCCACCACTTGATCGGCGGTGTAACCCATGGCCTTGAGAAAGTTCTCATTGGCCCGCAGGACCGTGCCTTGCAGGTCGAATTCGATCACCGCCATTGAGCGGTCGATGGCGTCGAGAAGGCTGGCTTGCTGGGCGAGGGTGGCTTGCAAGGTACTGATGGTTTTTTTATGGGCGTTGAATAGCATGGTCGTGTGCTCGGGGGAAGCAAGCGTCAGGGGTATCCATGGGGGCGCCTGCCACCGTATGGCTCAAGCATACGGCGAACGTGCTCATTGCCAGCTTCCTTGTGCTGACAGAGGGTGGAACAGCGGGTTCTGAGTCGTAGGGTCGGCCAGAAGTTCTACGGCGACCGACCAATGGCGGCATTATGCTATCGGTCGGTGGTGGCTGCGTTTAATTCAGACGAGGTGTAATTCGCGGGATTCAAGCGCTATGAGCGACCACATAGTCGCTGATATTGACGCGGTTACGGCCAGTGTCCTTGGCCGCGTACAGCGCGCGGTCCGCTGCGTTGAGCCACATGGCCGCGTCGGTGAAGGCCGGTTGGAACGACGCCAGGCCGATGCTCAGGCTGACCCGCAGCTCGGGGATTTCCGGATGACGGTAGTTGCTGAACACTTCGCGCATGCGCTCCATGACCTGCGCGGCCTGTTCCAGGGGCATGTCCGTAAGAATCACACAGAATTCGTCGCCGCCGTAACGCCCGGCCAAGTCGTTTCCCCGCAGGTTGCGTCGCAGCTCCAGGCTCAGTTGGCGCAGGACCTGGTCGCCGATGATGTGCCCGTAGCTGTCGTTGATCTGCTTGAAGTGATCGATATCGATCAGCGCGATGGTGGCGTGGACCTGTTGTTGCTGGCACTTGTGAAACGTCAGGTGCAGCAGGTCTTTCCACGAGCCGTGGTTGAGCAGGCCAGTAAGGCTGTCGGTGCGGCTCAGGGCGCTCAGGGCACGTTTGTGTT
This sequence comes from Pseudomonas sp. 32A, assembly GCF_052682255.1. Lineage (NCBI taxonomy): Bacteria > Pseudomonadati > Pseudomonadota > Gammaproteobacteria > Pseudomonadales > Pseudomonadaceae > Pseudomonas > Pseudomonas sp. 32A. Next base: position 4,514,173 of record NZ_JBQYLY010000001.1, read on the forward strand.
CCGACAGTTTGATCGCCAGGCGGTAGCAGACCATGCCCAGCGCCATCGGATACAGCGTCAGCATGGGCAGGCAGGCGTAGACCTGAACCAGGCTGACATCGGGGTTGAACTTGATACCGAACAACAGCCATGCCACGCCGATGCCCACCAGTTGCGCGACTATCCCGTGGAGGAACAGGCGTTTGCCGCCGGCGGCGACGTTGTTCATGGTCATCATCGACAGGATGGTCACGGCGGTAAGGGGCGTGAACTGCGTGGTAGCCGCCCAAAACCCGCCGAGCAGCGAGTCGTAGAGCAAGTTTCGTCGTTCAGCCTTGTAGGGGAAGTCAGAACGGGTCGACAGTTGGTACGCCAGGTGCGCCCAGCCAAAACCATTGAACAGCAGCAACCCCCAGACCCAGCCAGGCATTTGCAGTGGGTAAAGCGCAGCGATGACGCTGATGCAGCCGATGCCCAGGCCGATGATCCTTGGCTTGTAGATACGTCTGGCAAATGACAGCCCTTTGCCTCGTTGGTTTTCCATAAATTCCTGGGTCGATTCTTTTTTTGCAGGTACGACGGCACACGTGATCGGGAAAACCACTGGTCGGATAATACGTGTGAATATTGTCAGTTATTCGCGCGGGAATAATCAGTGTCCTTCCAAGCCATTTGCAAAGGACACAGGGCGAATCAGACAAAAAACGACCTTGGATGTCGTTCCTGAAACAGGTCAGTGCTGCGGCACCACCTCATAGCCCGCCAGAAACAGATCGATGGCTGACTCGATGACGTTCGCTTGGGCGTCGGCGTCCAGGGTTGGCTGGCCGAGGGTGATCTGTGGCCAGAAGGCAAAAGCCTTAAGCAGGCTTTGCACCTGGTGGGCGGCGAAGCACGGGTCGGTGCAACTCAGCCGGCCGTCTTCCTGGGCGGCACGCACCCATTGGGTGAAGCCTTCTTCGCGTTTGCTCAGGCGGTTGACCATGTCCTGGGCGCGTTCCGGCGAGTGGATGGTGGCGGCAATTGCCACACGGGCCAGGTCGAGGAAGTTGGCGTCCGACATCATCGTCATCTTCGCCTGCAGCAACCCGCGCAATTGCTCGCGCAACGGGCGGTCGCTGGCGTAGCTGACGTCCAGCTGCGCAACGCTGCTGGCCCACAGTTGATGCAGGATCTCGGCGAACAGTTCTTCCTTGCTGGGGAAGTGGTTGTACACCGTGCGCTTGGAAACCCCCGCAGTGGCGGCGATCTTGTCCATGCTCGTGACCTCGAAACCGTTGTCGCGAAACTCGGCGATGGCAGCTGCCACGATGGCTTCGCGTTTACGGTCGGTGAGGCGTCGAGGTGCAGTCATGGGGGATTTCGGCTCTGAAGGGAAAATTACACTCGGTAGTTTACTTGCTCCGAGTTTTGTTGCAATGTAGAAACTACACTGTGCAGTGTAATTTCAAGAGCAGCCTGCAGGAGTTCCTCGGTAATGGCCACGATCTCAACCCGTCTCGACAGTTCTTCTTCAGCGCCCAAGTCTTCCGAACAGCAGCAAGGTCACTTCACCAATCAGAAGCCCATCCAGCATGGCGGCTTGGGCAAGACCTTGGGCATCATGTGGAAGATGCTTTTCCAGAAGCCCCGCAGCACGCGCCCGGTGGGTGAGATCCCGGTGCAGCCGCTGACCCGTGAGCAACTGTTTGCCGCCCCCGACCACAGCGTGTTCCGCCTTGGGCACTCCACTGTCCTGCTGAAAATGCGCGGCAAGTTCTGGCTGACCGACCCGGTGTTCGCCGAGCGCGCATCGCCGTTCAGTTGGGCCGGCCCCAAGCGTTTCCACCAACCGCCGATCAGCCTTGAAGACCTGCCGCCCATCGAGGCGGTAATCCTTTCCCACAATCACTACGACCACCTGGACCACAAAGCCGTGGTGCAACTGGCGGACAAGACCCGCTATTTCCTCGCGCCCCTGGGCGTGGGCGATACGTTGGTCAAGTGGGGTGTGGATGCCAGCAAGGTGCGGCAACTGGATTGGTGGCAGGGCACTGAAGTGGACGGGATTCGCTTTGTTTCCACGCCGGCCCAGCACTTTTCCGGGCGTGGCCTGTTCGATGGCAACCAGACGCTGTGGTGTTCGTGGGTGATGATTGACGGCCCGCGGCGGATTTTCTTCAGCGGTGATACCGGCTATTTCGAGGGCTTCAAGCGTATCGGCGAGCAGTACGGTCCGTTTGATCTGACCCTGATGGAAACCGGTGCTTACAACGTCGACTGGCCCCACGTTCACATGCAACCGGAAGAAACCCTGCAGGCGCACATCGACCTGAAGGGCCGCTGGTTGCTGCCGATCCACAACGGCACCTTCGACCTCGCGTTTCATGCGTGGCACGAACCGTTCGACCGCATCATGGCGCTGGCGTGGGAGCGTAATGTGTCGATCACCACGCCGGCGATGGGACAGGCGTTCATGCTCAATCAGCCGGAGCGCGGGCAGGCCTGGTGGCTGGAAGTCGAGCACGCGGGTAACGAGCAATATGTCGGCGGGTGATAGCTATTTGGTGCAATCCCGCCGCTGAGTTGCAGGTTGTTTCCGACCTACAGCCGTCCCGATAAAAGGATGCAATCATCCCTCGAAAATCAGTTTCGAGGCGTGGGTGTATATGGACGACAAGAGTAGGAAGGTCACAGCGTCGGGTGCGTTGTGTCTGTTTAAACAGACAATCTCGGGGGACAGTTCTGTTTCCCCGCCTTGCGCCCTGACCGTCAGCAAGGGCGTCGTGTTTGGTGCTGACACTTGCGGTGCAATCGTCAGCTCCGGCGATCACCCCAGCGGTCCGGAGTTTGACTCCCCGAGTGGCTACGGCCCCCGGTTCGATATCCCCGGCCCCCTGATGCGCACCGTGCGCGACCCTTCGTTATCACTGATCGCCCTCGGCGGCATCGACCCTGAGGGGCCGGTGATGGTGGAGATTCCGCCGGTCGTCGATGCAGGCCATCTGATCAACACACGGCCGTTGGCTGGCAGCCGCATTGGTTTTGCCAGTGAATATGTTGCAGGTGATGTGCGGGAAATGATCGAACACAGCGCGCACTTTGCTCAAGTCCTGAACGTACTGCGCACAGCCGGTGCGGAGTTGGTGCCTGTGTCTGCGCGGGTGACGGATGACGCGTGCCATTTCACCCTGGACCCTGGCAACGAAATTAACGATCGGATCACGGAAAATCGGCTGGATGGGCTGGTGTCCGATGCGCAAAGTGCCGCCTTTCATCAAGCTGCCACTGCAGGTAACCCGAGCTTTCGCATACCCGTCGGCACCGATGCTGACGGGGTTTGGAGGTTTATCTGGTTCTATGGTGCGCATTGGTCTGGAGATCGTCTGGCGGCGTTGGTGCGAGGTTGCCGGCAGGTTTTAGGACGGCTTTAAGGACCTACGCCAAGGAGAGAGTGATCGCACGCCGCAGTAAGAGTTGCCCCCGAGTCATCGAGTATTTCGCTTCTTAGACTGAGGCAGGGATATCGAACGGTATTCCCAACATTCAGGCAGGCGGGGAGTATTTATGATCGGACCAGGTTTGGGCGCGGGATGGGCAGCGGGGCTTTTCGAGGCGGTGGTGAACCCGCCGCAAGCCTACAGGAGTGCCGACGATTTGGCGGCGGACATGACCCGGCCCAATGGGGCCAGTTCCGATTCGGTGGTGAGGGATTCACTGAAGCTGATCGCCAACATGGACAAGGGCTTGCAGGGCGGCAATGCGTTCATCGAAATCAATCCTGACGCTCGTGTGAAAGCCCGTGCGCTGGATCAGGAACGGGCCGAAGGCAAAGTGCGTGGGCCTTTGCACGGCGTTCCGATAGCGCTCAAAGATGTGTTCGAAACCAGCGACAAGATGCAGACCAGCGCTGGCTCCATGGCACTGGTGGGCAGGCCCGCCTCAAAGAACGCCAAGGTAGTGGACAACCTGCTGAAGGCCGGCGTGGTGATTATTGGAAAAACCAACATGAGTGAATTGTCCAATTTTCGCTCTGAAGAGCCGGTTCACGGCTGGAGCTCCAGGGGCGGTTTGACCCTCAACCCGCATCGGTTGGATGGCCAGGCGGCCGGTTCGAGTACAGGCTCTGCCGTCGCCGTCGCTCAAGGGATCGTGCCCTTGGCATTGGGGGTCGAAACCAATGGTTCAATCATTACGCCGGCGGCTTACAACGGTGTTATTGGTTTCAAACCGACCGAAGGATTAGTGAGCACCGAAGGGGTGATGACCAGTTCCCGCCAGGATACCGTGGGCACCTTCACTCGCAACGTGCGTGATGCGGCCCAGGCACTGGATGCGATGACAGGTACCAACCTCTACACCCAGGGGCTCAAGCCTGACGCCTTGGTGGGCAAGCGCATCGGCTATACGCCATTGCCTGAGTTATCGGCAAAAGAGGCCAACGACCCGGCCAAAAAAGCCGACAGGCAGCACTTCGAGGATGCCATTACGCTGCTGCGGACCAAGGGCGCGACATTGGTACCCGTGGATCAGCTGGGTGAAGGCGTGTCGTACGAAACGTACGAAAAATACAACGATGCACTGTTATCAGACGTTAAACACCAGCTTGAGGCCTATCTGGCACGACGGGCAGGCTTGCCGGTGAAGTCGCTGTCTGAGCTGATTGAATTCAACGAGCGCAACAGCGGCCCGGGTGTGCCGGATCAACAGATGCTCACCCTGATCAACGAGATGGATATCAGTGATGAGGCGCGCAATGAGTTATGGGCTGCCATAGGGCCGATTTTCAAAGGCACCATCGATAAGCCGCTGACCGAGCATAAGCTTGATGCAATGATGTCCAACTTTCACTCATACAGTTACTACTACTCGGCGGTGGCCGGTTACCCCGGCATCTCCATACCATCGGGCATGGACGACGAAGGGATGCCGACAGCCGTTCACTTCTATGGGAAAAGTTTGAGCGAAGCCACGTTGCTTTCGGTCGCCTACGGTTATGAACAGGCCTCCCAGGCAATCAGGAAGCCTGCGTTTAAACCCGGCCTGCGCTAGTCCGGATTACTTCAACCCATAGCGAGCGGCGGGTTCACGGTGCGACAGGTTCGGACCCAGGGCCAGCCGCGCGCGTTCGTAGGTGTCCCAATCTGCGCTGTCCGGCAGCGACGGGATCGTCACGGCTTCGCCTTGAGCCAGGCCGGCGAGGGCTGCGTCCACCAGGTTTTCCGTGGTCATTACCATGGTCTCCGGCAGGTTGTTTACCGGCAGGCCGGCGATGTCCCAGAACGCCGTGGCGGTGGCGCCCGGCAGTACCACTTGAACCACCACGCCCTTGTCGCTCAGCTCATGCTGCAACGATTCGCTGAAGGCCTGCACAAAGGCCTTGGTGCCGCCATATACCCCGTTCAGCACTTTGGGGGCGAGGGCGACTATCGAGCCAATGTTGATAATCGTCCCACGGCCCTGGGCGACGAAGTTGGTTGCCGCCGCTTTGGCCAGGCGGGTCAGCGCCAGCACGTTAAGCAGAATCATCGCGTCCATCTTGTCGGCATCCGACTCCAGCAGCGAAGCTGTGGCGCCCACACCGGCGTTATTCACCAGCAGGCTGATACGGCTGTCGTCCTGCGCGAGCTGGGCAATACGCGCCAAGTCGGCCGGCAGATTGAGATCGGCCGCTATCACTTCAACGTCACGCTGGGTGCTGGCCTTCAAGCGTGTTGCCAACTGCTCCAGGCGTTGCTGGTTGCGGGCCACCAGAATCAGGTCGTAGCCGGCACGGGCCAGGCGGTCGGCATACACCGCGCCAATTCCTGACGAAGCACCGGTAATCAGGGCATAACCTTTTTGTTGCGACATGGCAGTTGCTCCAAATGGGCCGGGGAGGGGATCGGCCTTGTTGGAACCAAGATTATGGGTGTAATGTGGTGGCCGCAATGTCATATATCCCTCCTTTAGAGACATGAGGTTTGGCCATGGTGTCCGTCGGTATCGTGCTGTTTCCCGGTTTCCAGGTGCTGAGCCTGTCCACCAGCAGCGTGTTCGAATTTGCCAACTTCGTAGTCGGACGACCGTTCTACCGCGTGGATTTGCTGTCGGAGCATGGTGGGCCGATCAAAAGCTCCATGGGCTTTGCCATTGATAGCCTGGCGTTCGGGCAGCAGGACTACGACACGATTGTGGTGCTGGGGGATAACGAATTACTCGAGCCCACTCCTGGCATGGTGGCGTATCTACAGGCGTCATTGAAGTCGTCGCGCCGGGTTACGTCGGCCTGCACCGGTTCGTTCCACCTGGCAGCGGCCGGGTTATTGGAAGGGCGCAAGGCAACCACCCACTGGTACCACGCCATGACGTTTCGCCAGCGCTACCCCAATGTAAAGCTGGAGGAAGACCGGATCTTCACCGTCGATGGTCCGCTCTGGACATCGGCCGGGATGACCGCCTGTATCGACTTGGCCCTGGCCTTGGTCGAGCACGACCTGGGCGTGGAAGTGGCCCGCGACGTGGCGAAAAAACTGGTGGTCTACCATCGCCGTGCCGGTGGCCAGTCGCAGTTCTCGGCGCTGCTGGAACTGGACCCAAAGTCCGACCGCGTACAAACCGCCCTGGCCTGGGCCAAAGGGCATCTGCGTGAGGACCTCTCGGTAGAGCAACTAGCCGAAGCGGCACACCTCAGCCCGCGCCAATTCAGCCGACTGTTCCGCGCCGAAACCGGCCAATCCCCGGCCAAGGCGGTGGAACACCTGCGCATTGAAGCCGCGCGCTTGATGCTCGAATCCGGCAGCCACTCCATCGACGTCGTCGCCCGAGAGACGGGCTTCGGTGACCCGGAGCGCATGCGTCGAGCCTTCCTGCGAGCGTTTGGCCAACCGCCACAAATGATCCGTAGGGCGTTGCAGTTGCAGGCGTGAGTTGATGGCCTTGCGCGCTACGCACCATTGGGCTGAGGTGTTGTTGGGTCAATGGATGCCGCTGTTGAATCCAGAAACCGGGAGATGATCCCTTTGGCGGCAGGTTGTGTCGAAGCGCTGGCGCGGCCCCGCACATTCATCCCCCACCCCGGTGCAAAGCCCGGGAAAAACACCAACCCTTCAGCCTCCAGACGAAACGCCACACTCAGGCGGACTTCGTCGTCCACATCGCCATGGCTTTCAAAACGTTGAAGGGCGTCCACTTCCACATCCGCTTCCCGGGCCAGGTCTTCCCGGCTCCAGCCCAGCAGCAGGCGGGCCTGGACACTGTGCCGTGGGGTGAATTGATGAAGGACGATCTGCTGTTCTACGGTGTTGCTCATTGCCAGAGAGGACATGGGCTTTCTCCAGGTTCGACGGGGGAGGGCAAACTATACTGTGTTTTTGTACAGTTGTTTCTACCGCTCATCAACTGGATTTTGTCGGTAGGGTTGTCGCTGCTCTATTTCGCCCCTTCCAGGTAAGTGCTCGGCGACTGGCCAAGCACTCGCCGGAACATGCTGGAAAATGCCGCCGGGTTTTCGTAGCCCAGGTCCAGGGCGATCCGGGTGACGGTTTCGCCGCTGGCCAGGCGTGCCAGGGCTTGCACCACGCAGGCTCGTTGGCGCCACTGCACGAAGCTCAAGCCGGTGTGTTGGCGGAAATGCCGGCTGAAGGTGCGCAAGCTCAGGTGCGATTGTTCGGCCCATTGAATCGGTGACTGGTGCACGTCCGGCCGCTGCAGAAACGCCAGGCACAGAGCAAGCAGGCGTGGGTCCTCCGGCAGCGGGATATGCAGGGGCAAGTGCGTGGCGCGGGCCAGTTCATGCAACAGCAGGCTGACCAGCGTACCGTCGCGCCCGGCCTCGTCGTATTCCAGCGGCAGCTCCACCGCCTCCATCAGCAACTGTCGCATCAGGGGTGAAACATTGATGACGTGACAACTGGCGCCCAAGTCGGTGACGGCGTGCGGTTCGATATACAGGCTGCGCGTCGACACACCGATCATCAGCACTTCATGGGGCATCTGGGCGGGAATCCACACCGCACGCTGGGGCGGCACAACCCAATTGCCTTCCTGAGTGCTGACCTGCATCACTCCGGTGGCGCCATACAACAACTGCCCGCGCCGGTGGCTGTGGCGCTTGAGCAGATAGCCGTGGGGGTAGTCGGTGCCGATTGCCACGACCGTTCGGGGCGTCAGGTCCAGTTGAGCGATGGAAACGTTGCGCATGGAGCTGATTCCGGAAGTGGCAATATCTCGCATATTATTGGCCGACTTGCGCAAGCGGGCCAAGCCTTGAATCTCTATCGTCACAGCTCTTCCTGATACTCAAGGCGATTCTCGATGTTCTATCTATTACTGGCACTGTTCGGCTGCATGACCGGCGTGACGGCTGTGTTGTTCGGCTTCGGCGGCGGGTTCGTGGTGGTGCCGTTGCTATACGGCATGCTCAAGCTCAGCCACGACGCGGGCGTGAGTGCATCGGCGATGCATATCGCAGTCGCCACCTCCACCTGCGTGATGATCGTCAACGCGCTGCTCGCCACTGGAAAACACCGTCGCAAAGGTAATCTGATTCGCCATTACTTGTGGCCGTTGGGCGGGTACATCGGGGTCGGCGCCGTGCTGGGCGCAGGGGCTGCAATGTTCGCCAGTGGCGATTTCATGCGGTACGCCTTTATCGCCTACCTGGCCGTCACCATTGTCGATTGCCTGTTGCGCAGGGGCTTTCTCAGCCAGGACGACAGGCTCCAGCCACGACGCCTGAGCGGCGCGGAAGTGACGGGTGGCGGCATCGCCATTGGCGTGATCGCCACCTTCCTGGGCGTGGGCGGCAGCGTGATGACCGTGCCACTGTTGCGCCGTTGTGGCTTGAGCATGTCCCAGTCCACGTCCATGGCCAACCCCTTGAGTGTTCCAGTGGCGCTGGCCGGTACGTTTACCTACGTGCTCATGGCAGGATTCGCCAAGGTGGAATTGGGTGCGTGGTTTGTCGGCTATGTCGACTTGCTGGCGTTTGCCATCCTCACCCTGGGCTCGCTGCTGGGCATTCGCCTGGCCACGCCGTGGATTGGTCGTATCCCGGATGCACTGCATGCGCGGGTATATATCGGGTTGTTGGGCGTGGTGATGGTGAGCATGCTGGTCTGACGCTAGTGGATTTTGCGTTCTTTTAGCCGCAGGCTAGGGTTACTTCTTTATTCAAAAGAAAGTGACCGGGGAATGTGATGTCCATTTCCGAAAGCGATTGGCAGAAGTTCAAAGTCCTCAGGGCATTGGCGCTTGAGCGCTTTTACCTAGGCGTACTGGCTGATGCAAAGACCATCAGTGAGCGCGAAACGCTTTCTGCCGAGGCTCGGTACAAAACGCTGTATCGCCTCACCAGGGATCGCGATAACGATGTCGTCCGAATGTTTGATCTCTACAGTCGTTCGAAAGCCCGCGAAAGCCTTGCGCAAATGATCAGGCATGACTTGTTGAGTGATTCAGAGTTGTCGGTATTAAGCGAAGAGACATTGATCGCTATCGGCTGCGCGGTCAGGCAGCGTTACGAAATCGAGTGGGTGGCTGCACACGTACAAGGCGACTGAGAGTCTTGTCTTTGACTTCAGTACAAATGTTCAGGAAGTGTCTTGATGCTAAGTTTTAATTGTACGCAGGCGGCTGGTGATTTTTTTAGCCGGGTTCACAAAGGCAAAAAAATTACCCCAGTTCAAAAACCGCCGACACAAGAGCGCCAGGGTGATGACCTGTACGCCGACCCTCATCAGTGGCTGGTCCATGCCGCGACGGTGCAACGTAAACATGTGCTGTTGGCGATACATCTGAAAACCCGCTATTGCATGCTGTTTTTTGATATGAAAAAGGCCGACGCCGATGGCTTCGTGCGCACCTTTATTAATCGCTGGATGACTGGTGTTTTGGATCTCGCCTTAAAGTCTGATGTTTTGGATTTGGTTGATCCGTCGGTGCCTGAGCAGCAATTCGTCAGTTTGGTCGAGTCGTACTGCCTGCAGCAGCGGGGTGATCGGAGTGCGCAGACTCAAATCAACAAAATATTGCGGAATTTTGAGATGGACGCAGAAGGCGTGGATCTTGCCGCAATGTGTTGGAGCGCTCTGCATTACGACGCTCGAATCAACCATACGCCTCGAAGCTTGAAAGATGTGAAGGGGCTTTATTGGCCGGATGAGGAAATGCTGATTCATTGGTTGGTCACGGTAGGCGGCTTGGACCCTGCGGGCGCCGCACTTGCACGTGAAAAGTACCGTCTATTCAGCCGAGGGGCCTGACCTGGAATCGCGTTACCGTTCTCCCAACCCCGGCGCCTCGCGAATAATCAGGTGATCCAGGTTCTCGATATCGGCACTGAACACCCCGAACGTCTGCTCGGGGTTTTTCTTGCTCGGTACCTGTTTCAACTCCGGCGTCACCCCGTAAAAGAAGCAATACAACGTTCGATCACTGTCCACCGCCGCCTTGATCTGCTCCAGGAACGCCTTGCGCTTGCGGTAGTTCTCGATCAGTTTTTTGCTCAGGTAAACATTGATGGAGTAGGGCTTCTTGTCGAGCCAGGCTTTCTTTTCGAAGTCGATGCGAAAGCTGCTGGTGTAGTCCTTGATCTCCTTGATCTTGCCCCAGTAGATCAGGCCTTTGTTGTCTTGCAGGTATTCGATCTTCTTGAAAAACGTCCAGTAGGTCGCAGTGTGCTCGCCGATCTTCAAGGGCATGCTTTTCAGCTTTTCCTTATCGCCGATATTCGACACGTAGCATTCCACGGGGTGGGCAAAGACGCTGGTCTTGTCCGGGGTGGTGTCGCTTGAGCTGTGAGACAAGGCATTGCGGGTTGCCGGCGTTTTCGGTGGTTCTTGTGGGGTGCCAGCCTCAGCACCGATGACCGGCGTTTTGCGTTCGTACTGGCGCCGCGTCAGGACAAATTCCGACGGGAAATTTTCTTCCGGCCCGTCTTCAGCTTCGCCTTTTCCGGCATGGCGACTGGCGTACCGGCAACCTTCGATATGCCGGGTGCTGGGGATGTTCTTGAAGTGCGGCGTGCGCAGGTAATTGACGTTTTTCGCATTAAACGTGCCCAGCACATTGCCCGCCGTAAACGCCGCCCGGCACTCGTCATTGGGGCACAGGAAACTGTCCTTGTCGGAATCGAAGGCGGCGGTTTCGTCGAAATTCAGGTCGCGCACGTCATAGATCGACAGCTTGTCGTCGAGACTCAGGCTGTAGGCCGTGTCGAATTTCATGGGGCTCGGGTCCGTGAGAGAGTTCGCTATTAATAGCGGGATATTGCGCAAATATCAGTAGAAATTACGCACGGACCACCACACGCCGGCCACTCAGGAAACACAAGGTGCCACCCACCGCCGTCAGCCCGCTCAGTACATAAAACATTGAGGCGGGCGATGCGTTGATCAGCAGGTAACCGCAGATCACCGGGCTCAGGGCGCCGCCAAATGCCGCCAGGTTTTGTGCGCCGTAATAACTGCCGCGCAGGGCGTCCGGGGCGATGGTGTCGATAAACAGGAATTCGGAGGGGTAGATGATCATCTCCCCGAGGGTGAACACAAACATCGCGACACACCACGACACCAGGCCGTCCGCCATGCTGAAGCCGATCAACCCGGCAATAAACAGCGAGGTGCCGAGCACGATCCAGTAGCGCAGTTGTTCGCGCTTGAGGAAGCGGCCGATCTGGTACTGCATCAGGATAACTGTGATGGCGTTGCACGCCAGCACCGCAGAGAGAATTTTCAGCGCGTTCTCCGGCTTGTAGGCCACCAGCAGAAACTGCGACAGATACAAGGTGTAGCGCCCGTGGACAATGGTGCTCAGCAGGCTACCGCTGGTAAACAGGATCAAGGTGCGATCGCTGCGCAGGGTCCGCAGGGTGCTGAGAAAACTTAAGGGTTTATTGCTGTCGTCGCGTTGGGTCGGTGGGATGCCGATCATCAGGAACAGGCTGCCAAAGGCAATCGCACTGGCGATCAGGAACGGTGCCAGGGGCATCTGGCCGGCAATCACCACGCCGAGCATCGGGCCGGTGGCGTAGCCGACATTGGTCAGGGTGTAGCGCAGGGAAAACACCTTGGCCCGCTGGCCCACCGGCAGGTTCTCGCTGATGATCGCCTTGGAGCCGATCAGGAATAGCGCCGAAGCGGCTTCGGTGATCACCAGGGTCAGGGTGGTCAGGTAGAGGTTGCTGGCAAAGGTCAGCAACAGAAAACCGATGGAGCTGGAGAGCATTGCCAGGATCAGCAGCTTGCGTTTTTCCAGACGGTCGATGATGTAGCCACCGTAGAGGCCCAGCAGCGTGGCGATGAACACGGCGATGCCCATCAGCAAGCCGATATCTTGCTGGTTGAGGCCCAGTCGGGTGCTCAGCAACAGCGCGAGCAACGGGCTGGTCATGGCGCGGCTGACGACGATGGTCACCGAGCAGATCATCAGGCGGCGGATTACCAGGGAGTACGTGGCCACGGTGGGGCGGATGTCCTTATTCTTGGGGCTGACGATGATCTTTCATACACAGGTGATCCCTGTGGGAGCCGGGCTTGCCCGCGATTGCGGTGTGTCAGCCACTGGAAATATCGACTGACACGCCCTCATCGCGGGCAAGCCCGGCTCCCACAGGGTTATAGGGTGTTACTGGCCGGCATTGATGCTGATTTTTTCCACCGCACCCTGCTCCAGATCCCACTTCTTCAGAATCTTGCCATACGTCCCATCATCAATCATGCCCTGCAACGCCTCACTGATGGCCGTGACCAACTCGGTATTGCTCTTCTCAATCCCCAACCCCGTGAACTGCTTGGAAATCGCCAGGCCCACCGGCTTGTACTTACCCTTGTCCAGCGACATCAGGTAAGGAATGGTTTCACTGCCTTGCATCGCCGCATCCAGACGGTTCTGCTGCAACTGTGCCCGCGCATCCGCCGAGCCCTCGGTGCCAATCACCACGATGGCTGGCTTACCAGCCTTTTCGCAGTTTTCTTTGCTCCACGCGGTAATTTCCGACGGCCAGGTGGTACGTCGGCTGGTGCCGACTTTTTTACCGCACAGGTCAGTCAATTCCTTGAGGTCTTCACGCTTGGCCAGGGTGTACAGCTGCGGGCCGCTGGTGAAGTAGTCGATAAAGGTCACCGACTTCTGGCGCTCGGCGGTGTCGGTCATGCCCGACAGCACAATGTCCACGCGCTTGGTGGTCAGGCCGCTGAGCATCTGTTCGAAGCCGGTTTCCTGCCACTTGATCTTCACACCCAGGCGCTCGGCCAGGGCGTTGCCCAGGTCAAAGTCCAGGCCGGTGAGTTTGTTGGTGGCGGTGTCCTTGAAATCCATCGGCGGGTAGTTCGGCACGATGGCCGCGCTGATCTCACCCTTGTCCTTGATCGCTGCCGGCAATGCCGCCAAAACCGAAGTGGAGGCCATCAGGCCTACGAGCAAACTTGGAAGAAACAGATTTTTCATGGGGCGTTCTCGTTAGTTTTTTAGTTAAGTGCGAACGGCAGAAATAAAGCTTTGGGTACGCGGGTTTTGTGGGCTTATTAGAATTTCTTCAGGGCTGCCGGCTTCCACAATCTGGCCGGCGTCCATAAACACCATGCGGTTGGACACTTCGCGGGCGAAGCCCAATTCATGGGTGACCACAATCATGGTCATGCCGGTGGTGGCCAAATCGCGCATCACCGACAGCACTTCTCCTACCAGCTCCGGGTCGAGGGCTGATGTGGGTTCGTCAAACAACATCAGCTTGGGCCGCATCGCCAACGCCCGGGCAATCGCCACACGCTGTTGCTGGCCGCCGGACAACTCCACCGGGTAGGCATTGCGTTTGTCCACCAGGCCGACGCGGGCCAACAACTCCAACGCATCCTCGGTGGCTTCCTTGGGCGAACGCTTGAGCACCTGGCACGGGCCTTCGATGATGTTCTGCAACACGGTCATGTGCGGGAACAAATTGAAGCGCTGAAACACCATGCCGGTGGCCAAGCGCTGACGGGCGATCTGTGATTCATTCAACTCATGCAGCTTGTTGCCGACGACCCGGTAACCCACCAGTTCGCCGTCGACCCACAGGCCGCCCTTGTCGATTTTTTCCAGCTGATTGACGCAGCGCAGCAGGGTACTTTTGCCGGAACCGGACGGGCCGATAATGCACAGCACTTCGCCTTGTTCGACTTCCAGGTTGATGTCCTGCAACGCGTGATACTGGTCGTAGTACTTGTTCAGGTTCACGGCCTTGACGATGCTTCTCATGGGGCAAATCTCCTCAGTCAGGGCTTACGAACGCTTGCCGGCGCCGCGGGCAAAACGACGCTCGAGGCGGCTCTGACCGAATGAAAGAACAGTCACCACCGCCAGGTACCAGATGCCGGCAACAATCAGCAGCTCCATGACCCGGGCGTTGGCGTAGTAGATGTTTTGCGCGTTGTGCAGCAGCTCCGAGTACTGGATCACACTCGCCAGGCTGGTCATTTTCACCATGCTGATGAACTCGTTGCCTACAGGCGGAATGATCACCCGCATCGCCTGGGGCAGAATCACCCTACGCAGCGCCTGAAGGCTCGGCATGCCGATGGACTTGGCGGCTTCGTACTGGCCGGTGTCCACCGACAACAGGCCGGCGCGCACCACTTCAGCGGTGTAGGCACCCTGGTTGATGCTCAGGCCGAGGAGGGCGGCCACGAACGGCGTCATCAGGTCCACGGTGTCGATGCTGAACAGCCCGGGAATCGCGATCACCGGGAAAATCAGCGCCAGGTTGAACCACAACAGCAGTTGCAGAATCAGCGGCGTACCGCGAAACAGCCAGGTGTAGGTGATGGCCACATAACGCAGGATCGGGTTGGCCGACATGCGCATGATTGCCGTGATCACCCCGATCACCACCCCCAGCGCCATGGCCAGGATCGACATGATGATGGTGTTTACCAAGCCCCAAATGATCGCCTCGGACGTGAGGAACTGACCGATGTAGGACCATTCGATCTGGCCGTTGGCGAATGCCCGCAACAAGGCGGCCAGTGCGATCACGATCAACGTGGCAAAAAACATCCGCCCGTAATAGCGACGCGGCACATGCTCGTACTTCGTGATATCGAACTGGTTCTCGGTCTGCTGGCGCTCGGCTTGCAAGCGCTCTGCCGGGGTTTGTTTCATGGTGACTCTCCAAAACAACTGAATACACTGATCGTTCCCACGCTCTGCGTGGGAATGCATCCCGTGACGCTCCGCGTCACCACCTGCATTGGCGGCAGGACGCGGAGCGTCCAAGGCGGCATTCCCACGCAGAGCGTGGGAACGATCTTTAACCCTGTAGGAGCGAGCTTGCTCGCGATGGTCGTGAACGATAACGCTGGAAACCTGACACCCAGCGGCGCTCTTGAGTTTTTCGCGAGCAAGCTCGCTCCTACAAGTGAAGCTGTCTCAAATCCGAAAACCGGTGTAACTCTGTGTCCACTCTTGCTGCACAGCCAACGCAGTCTTCAACCGCCCAATCTGCTCCCGCACCCGCTCCGGCGCCGTACCACCCCAACCACTGCGCGCCGCAATCGCCGCTTCCAGGGTCAGGCACTCACGTACTTCCGGCGTCAGCCGCGTATCCACCTCCGCCAACAACGCTGGCGAGGCTTCCCACAATTCAATCTCATGCTTCTCACAGGCCTGCACCAAGGCGCCGGT
The DNA here is from genome assembly GCF_052682255.1 of Pseudomonas sp. 32A. NCBI lineage: Bacteria > Pseudomonadati > Pseudomonadota > Gammaproteobacteria > Pseudomonadales > Pseudomonadaceae > Pseudomonas > Pseudomonas sp. 32A. The sequence continues at coordinate 4,529,773 of NZ_JBQYLY010000001.1, forward strand.
AATCTCATGGGCCTCCTTGAACGGCACACCACGAGTGGCCAACCAATCCGCCACCTCTGTCGCCAGGGTGAAGCCCATCGGCGCCTGACGCCGCAGCTCTTCCACCTGCACCTTCATCGTCGCGACCATCCCGGCCATCGCTGGCAGCACCAGCAGCAAGGTATCCACGCTGTCCAACACACTGTGCTTGTCTTCACTCAAATCGCGGTTGTACGACAGCGGCAACGACTTCAGCGTGGACATCAACCCGGTCAGGTTGCCAATCAACCGCCCGGCTTTACCCCGCGCCAATTCGGCAATGTCCGGGTTCTTCTTCTGCGGCATGATCGAGCTACCGGTGGCGTAGGCATCGTCCAATTGCACCCAGCGAAACTGCCGCGACGACCACAGGCAAAACTCTTCCGACAGCCGCGAGATATTCACCCCGAGCATGCCCGCCACAAATAGAAACTCCGCCACGTGGTCACGACTGGCTACAGCATCGATAGAGTTTTCGCACGGCCCGGTGTAACCCATCTCCTTGGCCGAATGCTCCGGCTGGCGCGCAATCGCCGAGCCGGCCATCGCCGCAGCACCCAACGGCGACAACGCCGTACGCGCATCCCAATCCACCAGGCGCTGCACATCCCGCAGCATCGATTGCGCATGAGCCAACAAGTGATGGGCGAACACAATCGGCTGCGCCTGTTGCAAGTGGGTGAAGCCCGGGCAGATGCTCTCGATATGCTGCTCGGCCTGGTCCACCAGCGCCTGCTGCAACCCCAACACCTCGGTGGTGATGGTGCGCGCGTGGTCCCGCAGGAACAGGCGCAAATCGTTGGCCGTCTGGTCATTGCGCGAACGCCCGGCGCGCAACTTGCCGCCCAGGGCGCCCAAGCGCTCGGTCAACACCCGCTCGATGAAGGTGTGCACATCCTCGTCATCCAGCGTCGGGTGCAGGCGGCCAGCGGCAAAGTCCTCACCAATCCGGTCCAGTGCTTCCAGGGTGCGCAAGGTTTCCGACTCGTCCAGCAACCCGGCCCGCTGCAACTCACGGGCATGGGCCCGGGAGCCGGCCAGGTCGTAGGGCGTCAGGCGAAAATAGCGCTCGGGGCAACGGGACAGCGCCGCCAAAGCAGCAGACGGGCCGGACTTGAAACGAGCACCCCAGAGGCGATCGGTGGGCTGAGACATGGTGTTCCTCACGCTTGTTTTTAGAAGTGACAAGCCCGATGGACGTGGCTTGGCCTTATGGATTCGGAGGGCAGTAGCAAAACGAAAAGTCCTGATCGAAGTGTCAGGTTTTTATGGGCGTTAAAGCAGCCGGTAAAAGCTGTTCAACCCGCTATATTCAAGGTTGCCAAGGGCGGTTAAGTATGTTCATTATTGCCGCCCGGCGATGTTCATGGAGTAGGTCAAAGCCTGTTGAAGATGGCACTTGAGGTCAACACGTATTATGGAAACTCCACTTTCCAATTCTGGAAACATACCGCCAAAACCCGGCACAAGACCGCCCCTGCAACTCAGCGGCCTGGACTTCAAATTGCTGCGGGTGTTCAAGGCTGTAGTCGAAGCTGGCGGCTTCAGTGCGGCGCAGAATGAGCTGAACGTGGGCCTGGCGGCGATCAGCAAGCAGATTTCCGACCTGGAAATTCGCATCGGCATGCGCTTGTGTACACGAGGGCGAGAAGGGTTTGGCCTGACCGAAGAAGGCAAATTAGTCTATCAAGCGTCCATTGAATTATTTGCCTCGGTAGACAGTTTCAGAGACAAGCTTAGTTCGGCACAGAACGAACTGATCGGCGACCTTAGTGTGGGCGTTATTGATAACACCGTCTCTGACGTTAATTCGCCGCTGATTAAAGCGCTGGGAAAATTACATACAGAATCGCCAAAAATAAGATTACGCCTGCATGCCTCGCAACTGGACGAAGTTGAACGGGGCGTGGTGGAAGGGCGGCTGATTGTCGGCATCGTCCCGGTGTACCAGCGGCGGGAAGAATTCGATTATTTCCCGCTGTACGAAGAAAAGTCCCACGCGTACTGCGCCGTCGGGCATCCGCTGTTTGAAGCGAGTGCTATCAACGCAGATGTGTTGCGCCAGCACGAAGTGGTCAACCATCGTTACGCGATCCACAGCGACAAGGCCAACTTCGTCAGCTACGACAGCCAGTCCGCCTCGGCCTCCCAGGTAGAAGCCGTCGCCATCCTCATCCTCACCGGCCGCTTCCTGGGCTTCCTCCCCGAACACTACGCCGCGCCGCTGGTGAGGGAAGGGCGCCTGCGCGTGTTATGCCCGGAGCAGATCCACCTGAGCACAGCGTTCAACCTCATCCTGCGCCACAACGCCCCACGTAGCCCACTGGTCAAAGCCTTCGCAACGGCACTAGGCGTGGATCTCAAAGCGCCAATCTAACCCTAAGGATATACAGAGATCACCTGTAGGAGCTGTCGAGCTTTAGCGAGGCTGCGATGGCATCGACTCGGTCTACCTTCCAACCCCATCCACCCGCATCACCGCTGCAACCTGGCCCGCTTCTTCTTCGCATGAAAATGCCGAAAATGCGCATCCTGCGCCGCCGCCAACAACTCCCGATCCCCGCGCGTATCCCCCCAGGCCCTGAGCCGATACTCCCCCAGATCCCCATAAACCGCCTCAAGCCGAAGCACCTTATTCTCACACCGGCAATTATTCCCCGTGAGCTTGCCCGTCAACACCCCGTCCACCACCTCAAGCTCAGTACCAATCAACCGGATCCCAAGCCGATCCGCAAACGGCTGCAACACCAACGCCGGCGACGCCGAACACAACGTCACCACCGCCCCGGACTTCAATTCATCGGCCACCGATTGCAGACCGGTAGGCCGCATCAACTTGTTCCAATACGCCTGGCAATACGCTTCAGCCTTCTGCTGAACCCACGCCTTGTCCACGCCGGTCATAAAGGTGCGGATCAACTGCGCCTTGAGCTCATCACGGCTAATGACCCGCAACAGAAACTGCGCGCCAGGCACCGCCAGCTTCACCATCCTGCGCATGAACTCGCCTTTACCAAAGGCGAACTTCAGGAACGGTACGAAGCTGTCGTGGTGGGTCAGGGTGCCGTCGAAGTCAAAGACGGAGAGTACTTTGGCATCCAGGGGGCCGGATTCGAGCATGTCTGGGTTCACGGGCGGGTCTCGGTCCTATCTAGTAATTTTGGTAACGCATGAGCTGTGACCGCAGAATTCTACTCCTCTCTCAATCTTTTGATTTTCGAGTAAAGCCCTTTGGTGAATTCACCACGGTCATTTGAGCGGTGACAACGCTGATGGCAATTGGGGCACAAGGCTACAGCATTGGTAACGCGATCCGAACCCTTCTGGGCGAGGTGCTTGACGTGATGTACTTCAAGAAATGGCAAGCCATCATCACCTGTGAACGGTGCCGGCTTATCGCAACCCTCGCAAATACCACTTGCTAGCCGTCGAACCTGCTTTCGTACATGGAGCGCGCGCGCAAAGGAAATGCTGACAGTAAATAGTTGCCGTGGATTAAGAATGCCCTGAGGCTCTATTTGAAGTAAGGGCTTCGAGACAGTGGGGGGGCTTCTAGGTAGCGGTTTATCTGCCGTAGCGATATCAATCTCTGGATAGAGGCCTATTTTCGAAACCAATACTTTGCGAATACGCTCATTCACTCTGGCTCCGACATTTTTTGCAGGCCTATATCCGGTGATACACCGCAGGCCCATTAGTTCGATTACGGCTGATATGTTTTGCATGCGGTACTCGACAGACGAAGCGCTACGCAGCCTCAGTGGCCCCTCGCGTAACAGTCGATTTTCGACCGATTTGTTGAAGGCTTTTCCGTTCTGTTCAAGCGCCCACATTCTCAAATAAGCGTCGACTGAGGCTTCAAGCTCGTCGTCACTCCAGCCAGTCTTAGCTTTTTTCGTATCCATACAGCCGCCGAAGGTAGAAAACCCTCGGACGATACTGAGTGGCCACTAGCACGTCCACGAAATTTCCTACGAGCCTGTAGGAATTGGCACTCTGCAAATACAAAAAAGCCCTGAACAAGTCAGGGCTTTTTAGTTAGCTCAGGAATCAATCCCAGCTCAGCGCGCCGCCGGTCTGGTACTCGATCACACGAGTCTCAAAGAAATTCTTCTCTTTCTTCAAGTCCATGATTTCACTCATCCACGGGAACGGGTTAGTCGTCCCTGGATACTCTTCCTTCAACCCAATCTGCGACAAACGACGATTCGCGATGAACTTGAGGTAATCCTCCATCATCGCCGCATTCATCCCCAACACCCCACGCGGCATGGTGTCGCGAGCGTATTCAATCTCCAGCTGAGTCCCTTGCAGGATCATCTGGGTCGCTTCTTCCTTCATCTCGGCATCCCACAAGTGTGGGTTTTCGATTTTGATCTGGTTGATCACATCGATACCGAAGTTCAGGTGCATCGACTCATCCCGCAGGATGTACTGGAACTGCTCGGCCACGCCGGTCATTTTGTTGCGACGGCCCATGGACAGGATCTGGGTGAAGCCGCAGTAGAAGAAGATACCTTCCAGTACGCAGTAGTACGCCACCAGGTTGCGCAGCAGCTCTTTATCAGTCTCAACGGTGCCGGTTTCGAACTTCGGATCGGAGATCGAACGGGTGTACTTCAAGCCCCAAGCCGCTTTCTTCGCGACCGATGGAATCTCGTGGTACATGTTGAAGATCTCGCCTTCATCCATGGCCAGCGATTCGATGCAGTACTGATAGGCGTGAGTGTGGATCGCTTCTTCGAAGGCCTGGCGCAGGATGTACTGGCGGCACTCCGGGTTGGTGATCAGGCGGTACACGGCCAGTACCAGGTTGTTCGCGACCAACGAGTCCGCAGTGGAGAAGAAGCCGAGGTTGCGCATCACGATGCGGCGCTCGTCGTCGGTCAGGCCTTCTGGGGTTTTCCACAGGGCGATGTCGGCGGTCATGTTGACCTCTTGCGGCATCCAGTGGTTGGCGCAGCCGTCGAGGTATTTCTGCCAGGCCCAATCGTACTTGAAAGGCACGAGTTGGTTGAGGTCGGCGCGGCAGTTGATCATGCGCTTTTCGTCAACGGCGACGCGGGCGGCGGAGCCTTCCAGCTCGGCGAGGCCTTCGGCGACGTCGAGTTTGTCGAGGGCGGCCTTGGCGCGCACGATGGCGGCGGAGTCATTGGCGGTGACGGCGCGGGCTTCGATGGCGGCAGCAGCGCCGGCACCGTCGAGGCGGTCCATGTTGGCTTCTGTGGCGTGGCCGGCGTTGGCGCCTTTGGCAACTACTTCGCCGTCTTCTTCTTTGTCGAATTCGTCCCAGCTCAGCATGACGTGTCGTCTCCTGCGTGAGGGCTCTAAGGTGCCCGTGTGAAACCGGATGGTGGGGTGTTCACACGGCCCAAAGGCCGCGGTGGATCTTAAGGAATCGTTTGTTGCAGCTAACGCACGCATTAAACGGAATCAGGGTTACGGGTGTTCTGCTTGAGGCTTGAGGGGCGGAGCAATGCTTGCTGGCTCCAGCGGGGGCCTCAGGTCTGGCTCTTCATCCCCATGTAAAGGGATATTGCAGGCCCGATTTACCCGCGCATTATAGGGAAAAATTCGACTTTGTGTTGCGGCGGATGGTCTCGGTGAGCGGCCAAAATGGTGGTGTTTGCAGCCAAGGTCCGGGTTTACAAGGCTTTGCCTGGCTTGGATTTTTTTGACGGGCGGTAGGCGTTTGTTTCAGCGCGCCGAACTGGGGCAGATTCGGTCTGGAAGTTCTTGCGCCGTTTGGCGCAAGAACGGGTCGCGGGGGTTACTGGGCTGCGGCTTTGATGCTGGCAAACATCTGCTTGCCAGCCTTGGCGGGGTCCGCGTCTTTATTGCTCATGAAGTTGCTGACCACATCAAACACCGCCCCTTGCACCGCCTGGGACGTGGACATGTTGAAGGCCATGCTCGGCTCCAGCGTGCCGGCGTTCTCGGCTTCGGCGAAGTCCTTGGCGGAAGCCTGGGCACAGCTGTCGAACTGGCTCATGTCCAGGCCCTTGATCACCGGGATGGAGCCTTTGTTCTGGTTGAACACCGTCTGGAACTGCGGCTCCAGGGCGATCTTGGCCAGGTCGTCGCGAGCCGCGTTGTTGCCCGGCGTATCATTTTTGCTGGACGGTTTGAACATGGCCAGTGAGTCGATGGTGTAGCTATAAATTCCTTGTGAGCCGGGGAAGGGCACGCATTCATAATCGGCCCCGGCTTTTTTACCCGCCGCGGTCCACTCACTCTTGGCCCAGTCCCCCATGATTTGCATGCCGGCCTGGCCATTGATGACTTTGGCGGTTTCCATGTTCCAGTCCTGGCCTGCGCCGTTGGGGTCCATGTAGGTCTTCAACTTGCGCAGCGCGACAAAGACTTCGGTCATTTTGGGGCCGGTGAAGGTGGCTTCGTCGTTATCGATAAAGGCTTTCTGGAAGCCATCGGCGCCCAGGATGCTGAGCACCAGGCCTTCAAATACGGTGGTGTCCTGCCAGGGTTGGCCGCCGTGGGCGATGGCGATGAAGCCGGCGGCCTTGAGTTTGTCGCCGGCGGCGTAGAGTTCTTCCAGGGTGGCCGGGGCTTTGGACACGCCGGCTTTCTTGAGCACTTCGGGGTTGATCCATAACCAGTTGATGCGGTGGATGTTGAGCGGCACGGCGACGTAGTGGCCGTCGAACTTCATCAGTTGCGCAATGCTTTCGGGCAGCAGGCTGTCCCAGTGATTGGCCTTGGCGACGTTGTCGACGCTGGTCAGCAGGCCCAGCTTGCCCCACTCCTGAATGTCCGGAGCTTTGATCTGCGCGGCAGAGGGCGGGTTGCCGGAGACGGCGCGGCTCTTGAGGACGGTCATGGCAGCAGCGCCACCGCCGCCGGCCACGGCACTGTTTTGCCAGATGAAGCCGTCTTTCTCGATCAGTTGTTGCAGCACCTGTACAGACTTGGCTTCCCCGCCCGAGGTCCAGTAGTGGACGACTTCAACAGTGCCTTTGCTGTCGGCTGCGTGAGCGGCGAACGTGCAAAGGCTGGCGAGGGAGAGGGCAACGGCAAGGCGATGGGGGATTTTCATGTGGGATAACCCTTTTTGTTGTTTTGGGGAGCGGTGCTTATTCCAGCCCCAGCCCTTTGCGGCCGAGGGTGTTCAGTTGCGGCGTCATGAAGCGGTCTTTCCACTCTTTCTCGTAGTCCTCCCGGGCGAAATCATCCGGTGAGGCCCCTTGCTCGAACGCCCTGAGCACATCCTTGGCGTACCGCAGGTTTTTCGGGCACATGGGCGCGGCGGGCACGTACATCACGTTGCCCCAGCCCTGTTGATTTTCGACGGGGGCGACGCTGTGGATTACGTCGCAGTGCCACCACACCGAATCGCCGGCCTGCACGTCCGGAATCGGGGTCATGCCCTGGACCAGCAGCGGGTGCCATTTCTCTGAAACTGGCAGCACCTTGCCCGGCGCAACGCCGCACAGCTCATCTTCGGGGACGTCGTCCAGCAGCGGGCGCAGCAGCATGTAGGCCATGGCCTTGGGGATCGGCAAGGTATGCAGCACGCCCTGGTCGGCCTGCATGTCGCACAGTGCGGTCCAGCCCTGGAAGGTGCGGAAGGCCGAGCATTTCACCGTGTCCTTGTAGGCGTATTCATCGACTTCGGTGCGATGGGCGGCGTCCCAGGGGTCGTAGGACTTGAAATCGTTGTGGTAGATCTTGTCGAACACCTTGAGGTAGGCGGGGTGCAGCCAGCGTTCCAGGGCGCCCGAGTCGGTGTGCGGGCCAAGCCCTTTGGAGCTGGTGCCCGGTGGGCGGCGGCGGACGCGGTCGGGGTATAGCGCATTGATGTCTGGGTCGAACCATTGCCGGCCTTGGGAATTGTAGGTCCACAGGCGATTCAGGAACGACTGCGCGGCGCCCATGCGCTCGTGTTGGCGCAGTTGCATCTGGGCGTCGGACCAATAGATCGGGAATATCTCCGGGCGCGAGGCTTCGAGGTTGCCGAAGAAATTGTCGGCCGGGCCGCGATACACCTCGTCGAAATGGTTGTGGTCGAGGTAGTCCAGCAGGCTCTTGTCCCACGCCAGCACTTGTTCCCTGGGGAAGTGGTTACGAATCACCAGGCAGCCCCTGCGCTTGATGAGTGCCCGTTGTGCTTCGGTGACCTGGCCGTTGGCGATGGTTTCAAAGTCGAGCTCGGGCCAGGCGGACTGCTGGGCCTTGATCGAGGCGATTTCAGTACTGATGAACTCGCTGACCTCGGCGAACAGCGCAGGCACGTCGCCGATCTGCGCGCGCAGGGCCTTTTTCATCGCGACGATGCTGCGCTTGTAGTCGTCCGGCAGCTCGGCACATTCGAAGGCGTGGTAGTTGCTCATGGGGTGACCTGTCTTGTTGTTGTGCATACAGGTATGGAATCACTCCGGCCCGCCTGGGCGGCAGCCTGATTTGGCGCGTTGAGAAGTACGATTGTGGCGTTTGTTTCGAGGCGTATAGAAGAATCGGCTTATTGAAAGTGATGCCCGTGTTGAAGACGAAACTGTGACGGCGTCATGCCCTTGTGCGCCTTGAACTGCCGGTTGAACAACGCCTGGGAGGCATAGCCGACCTGTTCGGAAATCGCGCTGACCGCCAGGTTGCCCTGCATCAATAAAGCGCAGGCATGTCCGATGCGTAGCCGGACGATGTAGTCCAGCGCCGTGCAGCGTGTGTGTTTGCGGAACATGCGATGGAAGGCTGAAACGCTGACGCAGGCCATTTGCGCCAGCTCGGGAATGCCGACAGGTTGTGCATAGTGGCCGTGCAGGTAGTCCAGAACGCGGCGGATGCGTGCGTCTTCAACGATGTGAGGGGCGGCGTTTTCCGTCGCGATGCGCTGCGCAGCGATATCCCGGGACAATGTGTTGAGCACGGTAAGCAACGAGATCAGTCGCTGGGAAGCGTCTTGCTCGACCATGGCTTCGATCACCGGGCGCAGCGCCCGGGACGTAGCATCACTGAAGCTCAGCGCCTGTCGCGCGGCAGCCAATAGCGCGCGCGTCGACCCCATCTCCGGAAACAGCTGCACCAGCGAGTCCGCCCAGGCCTCGGAAAACCAGATGACCAGGGCAATGTGCGGTTTGGTGGGGTCGATCAGCTCGGCGGAAGACCAGCTATGGGGCACGTTCGGCCCCACCAGCACCAGGTCGCCATCATCGTAGAGCGCCACATCGTTGCTGATATAGCGGTGCCCGCGGCTGTTGAGGGTGAGGGTCAGTTCGTATTCGGGATGGTGATGCCATTCAAACGGAATCGCCTCCGGTAGACGCCTGTTCAGCAGGGTCCAGGAGGTGTTCGCCTCGGTAGGGATTTTTTCGAAACTGGCTCGCATGAATGCATCCTGCCTTGCAGGTGAGGTGGCGGCGCCACAATCGTAGCATTCGATTCAAGCGGTAGGGGGTAAGCCGGTTCTTTGCCGCAAGAACGATTTCTTGCGGCGAATAAGATCAGGTTCAGTTCAAACTAACGAAGTTATTATCCGTTAGAGCAACCGTTACCCATGACCTGATATTGAAGAATATGACGCTGACCTTGTGAGTCTTCATATTCCATTTTTACCGGTACAACTTTGCATACATCCGGGACTTCACTCATGGACACTACTTTGGCGACGTCCAGATGGGTGCTGTAAGTATAATCCTCAACAATCGGGGTGCTCTGGCTGGCTACGTCAGTCGGGGCTTCGTCGGCCAGGGCGGCGGTGGCGCACAAGCTGCTAAGGGCCATAACTAATAACGCTTTCATTTGACTATTTACCTTTTGGCGGTCGAAAGGGGTCACGGGGCCCTTGTGAGGCCACGTGTGTAACTTGATTGGGAAGTTCGGATTAACGTTGCCTTCGTGGGGGCTGTTACGTTGTTAATCACAGTGCCTTGATGGCGAGGTTGATTTTAGGCGCCCGAGTTATATTCATATACCCGTGCTTTTGATAAACACTATTGGCGGTTTTTGTAACAATCCCGAAATGAAGGTTTTTTCAGAAACCTGCAAAGCGCCACAGGCCACGGGCCAGAGCGCCGCCGGGGGATAGGTGGGCAATTTGTAGGGGCTTGTTACTACCATCGTCGAATGGTTCTATAGGTCCGGCCCGGCTACAACAGGGTCATACAACAACAACTATGTCACCGAGGTAAGAAAGATGAGTGCGGCTTCTCTGTACCCCGTTCGCCCCGAAGTAGCAGCCAATACGCTGACCGATGAGGCGACCTACAAGGCCATGTACCAGCAGTCGGTGGTCAACCCCGACGGTTTCTGGCGCGAGCAAGCCAAGCGCCTGGACTGGATCAAGCCTTTCACCACGGTGAAGCAGACCTCCTTCGACGATCACCATGTCGACATCAAGTGGTTTGCCGACGGCACCCTCAACGTTTCCTACAACTGCCTGGACCGCCACCTCGCCGAGCGTGGCGACCAGCCGGCAATCATCTGGGAGGGCGACGACCCTGCCGAAAGCCGCACCATCACCTACCGCGAGCTGCATGAAGAAGTCTGCAAGTTCGCCAACGCCCTGCGCGGCCAGGATGTGCACCGCGGCGACGTGGTGACTATCTATATGCCGATGATTCCCGAAGCTGCGGTCGCCATGCTGGCCTGTGCCCGGATCGGTGCGATTCACTCGGTGGTGTTTGGCGGGTTCTCGCCAGAGGCCCTGGCCGGTCGGATCATCGACTGCAAATCCAAGGTGGTGATCACCGCCGATGAAGGCATTCGTGCCGGCAAGAAAATTTCCCTGAAGGCCAACGTCGACGACGCCCTGACCAACCCGGAAACCAGCAGCATCCAGAAAGTCATCGTGTGCAAGCGCACCGGCGGCAACATCAAGTGGAACCAGCATCGCGACATCTGGTACGAAGACCTGATGAAAGTGGCGGGCACTGTGTGTGCGCCGAAAGAGATGGGCGCCGAAGAAGCGCTGTTCATCCTTTACACCTCCGGCTCCACCGGCAAGCCGAAGGGCGTGCAGCACACTACCGGCGGCTACCTGTTGTACGCAGCCCTGACCCACGAGCGCGTGTTCGACTACCGCCCGGGCGAAATCTACTGGTGTACCGCCGACGTCGGCTGGGTCACCGGTCACACCTATATCGTTTACGGCCCGCTGGCTAATGGCGCGACCACGCTGATGTTCGAAGGCGTGCCGAACTATCCGGACATTACCCGGGTGGCGAAGATCGTCGACAAGCATAAGGTCAACATCCTCTACACCGCACCGACCGCGATCCGCGCCATGATGGCTTCCGGCACCGCTGCCTGCGAAGGCGCCGATGGCAGCAGCTTGCGCCTGCTGGGTTCGGTGGGTGAGCCGATTAACCCGGAAGCGTGGGACTGGTACTACAAGAACGTCGGCCAATCCCGTTGCCCGATCGTCGATACCTGGTGGCAGACCGAGACCGGCGGCAACATGATGAGCCCGCTGCCGGGCGCCCATGCACTGAAGCCGGGTTCGGCGGCACGTCCATTCTTTGGCGTGGTGCCGGCGCTGGTGGATAACCTGGGCAACCTGATTGAAGGTGTGGCCGAGGGTAACCTGGTGATTCTGGATTCGTGGCCGGGCCAGGCACGTACCCTGTACGGCGACCATGACCGGTTTGTGGACACCTACTTCAAGACCTTCCGTGGCATGTACTTCACCGGTGACGGTGCGCGTCGTGACGAAGATGGCTACTACTGGATCACCGGTCGGGTGGACGACGTGTTGAACGTGTCCGGCCACCGCATGGGCACCGCCGAGATTGAAAGCGCCATGGTCGCCCACCCGAAAGTCGCCGAAGCGGCAGTGGTGGGTGTGCCCCACGACATCAAGGGCCAGGGCATCTATGTGTATGTCACGCTGAAAAACGGCGAAGAGCCGAATGAAGCGCTGCGCCTGGAGCTGAAAAACTGGGTGCGTAAAGAGATCGGGCCGATTGCTTCACCGGATGTGATCCAGTGGGCGCCGGGCTTGCCGAAGACCCGTTCGGGGAAAATCATGCGCCGGATCCTGCGCAAGATTGCTACCGCTGAATACGACGGGTTGGGGGATATCTCCACCCTGGCGGATCCGAGTGTGGTGGCGCATCTGATCGAAACGCACAAGACCATGAACGTCGCGTAAGGCGGTTTGTGGGACAAAGCCCCATCCGGCGTAGGCCGGGTGGGGCTTTTTTGTGCGATCGGACAGGCGACCTATAACCCCTGTGGGGGCGGGCTTGCTCGCGAAGGCGGTGTATCAGTGGGTGATGTGCTGGCTGACACGCCGCCTTCGCGAGCAAGCCCGCTCCCACATTTTGATTGCATTCCAAAATTGGTCATTACAGTGGGGCGACTTACACGAGGCCAATAAATATCGGTGTTGCTCGTAGGAAGTTTCTGAATGTTACCGAACCCAGCAAATGTGTAACCTCATGCCCAAACATGAGGCAAAGTGCTACGCCGTTGCCCCGAAAACCCGCGTCTTAGACGCCCTGAAAAATTAGATCAAACGCTACACTTGCCGTGCTAGAAGGGTTTGCGAATAATAGGCCCGCAACTTGCAGCGTTAACAGGTTTAATATCTTTTGCCTCTGCATAAAATCAAGAGGCTGTCAATGTGCTGGAACCGCTTTCTCGGTGCTTCTGTAAATTGTTGTCGCATTGAGGAAATATCGGCTTCCGGCCTGTCGTTAGAATGCCGATCACTCGCTCGTCGTCGCCGATGCTGAACTGGCGCAGGACGCAGCACCGCTATTCGGTTTCACTCATTCGCATCGTGGGCCCTGGCTCATACTGCTGTTTTGCCCTATACCGATGGAGTCCCAAGATGAAGAAACTCGTGCTGTTGGGCGCCCTGGCGCTGTCCGTGCTGTCCATGCAGGCTTTCGCCGAAGGCAAGCCACTGAAGATTGGTATTGAAGCGGCTTACCCTCCGTTTGCCTCCAAGGCACCGGACGGCAGCATCGTCGGTTTTGACTACGACATCGGCAACGCCCTGTGTGAGCAGATGCAGGTCAAGTGCACGTGGGTCGAGCAGGAGTTCGACGGCCTGATCCCGGCGCTGAAAGTGCGCAAGATCGACGCCATCCTGTCCTCGATGTCCATCACCGAAGATCGCAAGAAGTCCGTGGACTTCACCAACCGCTACTACCTGACCCCGGCTCGCCTGGTGTTGAAGGAAGGCACTGCCGTCAGCGACAGCCTGGATGAATTGAAAGGCAAGAAAATCGGCGTGCAGCGCGGTTCGATCCACGACCGTTTCGCCAAGGAAGTGCTGGCTCCCAAAGGCGCCACCATTGTTCCTTACAGCTCGCAGAACGAAATCTACCTGGACGTAGAAGCCGGTCGCCTTGATGGCACCGTGGCCGACGCCACCCTGTTGCAGGAAGGCTTCCTCGACACGCCAGCCGGTAAAGGCTACGCGTTCACCGGCCCGGCCTTCACCGACGCCAAGTACTTCGGCGACGGCATCGGCATCGCGGTACGTAAAGGCGACAAGGAAAACCTGGACCGCATCAACGCTGCAATCGCCGCGATCCGTGCCAACGGCAAGTACAAGGCAATCCAGGACAAGTACTTCAACTTCGACATTTACGGCCCAGAAGCCAAGTAAACCGTCGCAGCTGTCTGTCCAGAATGGCGCAAGCACCAGGATCTCTGAAGTTTGCGCCATTTTTTCATCCCCCTTTTCGAGGACCTGAATCATGTTGAAAGGCTACGGGGCTGTCATCCTCGATGGCGCATGGTTGACGCTTCAGCTCGCCTTGTCGTCCATGGCCTTGGCCATTGTTCTGGGTCTGATCGGGGTCGCGTTGCGCCTCTCGCCGGTGCGCTGGTTGGCCTGGCTGGGCGACCTGTACTCCACGGTGATCCGCGGGATCCCCGACCTGGTGCTGATCCTGCTGATTTTCTACGGCGGTCAGGACCTGCTTAACCGCGTTGCGCCGTTGCTCGGCTACAACGACTACATTGACTTGAACCCCTTGGCCGCCGGTATCGGCACCCTGGGTTTCATCTTTGGCGCCTACCTTTCGGAAACCTTCCGTGGCGCCTTCATGGCCATTCCCAAGGGCCAGGCCGAAGCCGGCCTGGCGTATGGCATGAGCCCGTTCCAGGTGTTTTTCCGGGTGATGGTGCCGCAGATGATTCGGCTGGCGATCCCCGGGTTTACCAACAACTGGCTGGTACTGACCAAGGCCACCGCATTGATTTCGGTGGTGGGCCTGCAAGACATGATGTTCAAGGCCAAGCAGGCGGCAGACGCCACCCGCGAACCTTTTACCTTCTTCCTCGCAGTGGCGGCGATGTACCTGGTGATCACCAGCGTGTCGTTGCTGGCCCTGCGTCATCTTGAGAAGCGCTACTCGGTAGGCGTAAAGGCGGCTGATCTATGATCTTCGACTACAACGTCATCTGGGAGGCCATGCCGCTGTACCTCGGCGGCTTGCTGACCACCCTGAAACTGCTGGCCATTTCGCTGTTCTTCGGTTTGCTCGCGGCCTTGCCCCTGGGCCTGATGCGCGTGTCCAAGCAGCCGATCGTCAACGGCGTTGCCTGGCTCTACACCTACGTGATTCGCGGCACGCCGATGCTGGTGCAGTTGTTCTTGATCTACTACGGCCTGGCCCAGTTTGAAGCGGTGCGCGAAAGCTTCCTGTGGCCACTGCTGTCCAGCGCCACCTTCTGTGCGTGCCTGGCGTTTGCCGTGAACACCAGCGCCTACACCGCTGAAATCATCGCGGGGAGCCTCAAGGCCACGCCCCATGGTGAGATCGAAGCGGCCAAGGCCATGGGCATGTCGCGCTACAAACTGTATCGCCGGATCCTGCTGCCATCGGCCCTGCGCCGGGCGCTGCCGCAATACAGCAACGAAGTGATTATGATGCTCCAGACCACGAGCCTGGCCTCCATCGTCACCTTGATCGACATCACCGGTGCCGCGCGCACGGTGAACGCCCAGTACTACTTGCCGTTCGAAGCCTATATCACGGCGGGTGCGTTCTACCTGTGCCTGACCTTCATCCTGGTGCGCCTGTTCAAGTTGGCCGAAGGCCGCTGGCTGAGCTACCTGGCTCCACGGAAGCATTGATATGGAACGTATCGATCACCTGTTGCCCTGGGGTCACCTGGGCTGCGAACGCCAGCTGACGGTGTTCCGATTCGGCAGCGGCGAGCGCAAGGCCTATATCCAGGCCAGCCTGCACGCCGATGAATTGCCCGGCATGCGCGCCGCCTGGGAGCTGAAAAAGCGCCTGACGGAACTGGAGCAGCAAGGCGCCCTCAACGGCGTGATCGAGCTGGTCCCGGTCGCTAACCCGATGGGCCTGGGACAGTTGCTGCAAGGCAGCCACCAGGGCCGCTTCGAGGTCGGCAGCGGCAAGAATTTCAACCGTGATTTCGTTGAGTTGAGCGAGCCGGTTACCGAGTTGCTCAACGGTAAGCTGGGGGATGATCCCCATGCCAATGTGCGCTTGATCCGCCAGGCCATGAGCGACGCGCTGAACGCCTTGCCGGAGCCGAGCAGCCAACTGCAAGGCATGCAGCGGGTGTTGCTGAGCCATGCCTGCACCGCCGACGTGGTCCTCGACCTGCATTGCGATGCCGAGGCCGCGTTGCACATGTACGCGCTGCCGCAGCACTGGCCGCAGTGGCGTTCGCTGTCGGCGCATCTGAATGTGAAGGTCGGCCTGCTGGCGGAAGATTCCGGCGGCAGTTCGTTTGACGAAGCCTGTTCGCTGCCGTGGCTGCGGCTGTCTCGGGCGTTCCCCGAGGCGCAGATTCCCCTGGCGTGCCTGGCGACGACCTTGGAGTTGGGCGGCCAGGCCGATACCGGTCGTGACGAGGCGATTTTCCACGCCGAAGGCATCCTGGCGTTCCTCGCCGAGCAAGGCCTGATCCGTGGTGAATGGCCCGCGCCGCCCTACGAAGCCTGCGAAGGCCTGCCCTTTGAAGGCACCGAGTTGTTGTTCGCGCCCCACGCCGGCGTGATCAGCTACTTGCGTAAAGCCGGTGACGTAGTCGAAGCCGGCGACCCGATATTTGAAGTGATCGATCCCTTGTCCGACCGCGTGAGCATTATTTGTGCGGGTACGTCTGGGGTGTTGTTTGCCGTTGAACGGCTACGTTATGCCCAAGCGGGTTTCTGGCTGGCCAAGGTGGCGGGGCGCGAAGCGCTGCGGCACGGGCGCTTGCTCAACGACTGACCAACTGTTTTTGTGAGAACCGACCGCATGTACAAACTTGAAGTCCAAGACCTGCATAAACGCTATGGCAGTCATGAAGTGCTCAAAGGTGTGTCCCTGGCCGCCGCGGCCGGTGATGTGATCAGCATCATCGGGTCCAGTGGCTCGGGCAAAAGTACCTTTTTGCGCTGCATCAACCTGCTGGAGCAACCCCACGCCGGCAAGATTCTGCTCAATAACGAAGAGCTGAAACTGGTGGCCAACAAAGACGGCGCCATGAAGGCTGCAGACCCGAAACAGCTGCAACGCATGCGTTCGCGACTGTCGATGGTGTTCCAGCACTTCAACCTGTGGTCCCACATGACCGCGCTGGAAAACGTCATGGAAGCGCCAGTGCACGTGCTGGGCATGTCGAAAAAAGACGCCCGGGAAAAGGCCGAGCACTACCTGGCTAAAGTCGGTGTGGGCCATCGTAAGGATGCGTTCCCTGGCCACATGTCCGGCGGTGAACAGCAACGCGTGGCGATTGCCCGGGCCCTGGCGATGGAGCCTGAGGTGATGCTGTTCGACGAACCCACCTCGGCCCTCGACCCGGAGCTGGTGGGCGAAGTGCTCAAGGTAATGCAGGACTTGGCCCAGGAAGGCCGGACCATGGTGGTGGTGACCCACGAAATGGGCTTTGCCCGTGAAGTCTCCAACCAGCTGGTGTTCCTGCACAAAGGCATCGTTGAAGAACGTGGCAACCCGCGCGAAGTGCTGGTAAACCCACAGTCCGAGCGTTTGCAGCAGTTTCTTTCCGGCAGCTTGAAGTAAACAGAACTGCTTTTATGCACTGAATTAGTGCAAGCTTCACAGCTTTAAGGCTGGCCCCGATCCCCTGTGGGAGCTGGCTTGCCTGCGATAGCGGTGGGTCAGTTTGCCTCTCTGGCACAGACACGCCGCCATCGCAGGCGAGCCAGCTCCCACATTAGATCTCCATATGGTTTGAGATTTGTGTTGGTTTACGGGCTAGCATTGGCCTTTGTCTTCATTACTGTTACTCGCTTCGGATAGCACTCCATGACTGCCCATCGAATTGGTTTCCTGATTTGGCCCAGCACTAAAGCACTGACGCTTGCGCTGGCTGAGGAGGCCTTGCGCGTTGCTCAGCGGGTGCATCCGGACGTGGTGTACGAACTCTCGTTTTTGCAGGCCGAACCGCCAATCGACGGGGCCTGGCAACTGCCGGGTGAACCCTGGGCCGGCAAGCTGGAAGGCTTTCAAAAGCTGTTCCTGCTGGCGGATGAACCACCGACCGTCATCGCCTCCCAGCTCAGCACCGCCCTCAAGCAACTGGTGCGCGCCGGCTGCGTTATCGGCGGTCTGTCGGCCGGTGTGTATCCGTTGGCCCAACTCGGTCTGCTCGACGGCTATCGCGCCGCCGTGCACTGGCGCTGGCAGGATGATTTCGCCGAGCGTTTCCCCAAGGTTATCGCCACCAGCCACCTGTTCGACTGGGACCGTGACCGCCTGACCGCCTGCGGTGGCATGTCGGTACTCGACCTGCTGCTGGCGGTGCTGGCCCGTGACCACGGCGCCGAACTGGCCGGCGCCGTCTCGGAAGAACTGGTGGTAGAGCGCATCCGCGAAGGCGGCGAGCGCCAGCGCATCCCGCTGCAAAACCGCCTGGGCTCCAGCCATCCAAAGCTGACCCAGGCCGTGTTGCTGATGGAAGCCAACATTGAAGAACCGCTGACCACCGACGAAATCGCCCAGCATGTGTGCGTATCCCGACGACAGCTCGAGCGGATCTTCAAGCAATACCTCAATCGCGTCCCCAGCCAGTACTACCTGGAACTGCGCCTGAACAAGGCCCGCCAGATGCTCATGCAAACCAGCAAGTCGATCATCCAGATCGGCCTGTCCTGCGGCTTCTCCTCGGGGCCGCACTTCTCCAGCGCCTACCGCAACTTCTTCGGCGCCACCCCTCGTGAAGACCGCAACCAGCGCCGCAGCAGCAGCCCGTTCGAATTGTCGTCGGTGCCGTCCGAGCGCGGCTAGGCATCAGTGCTCGGCCGGCATCTCCAGGCGATGGCGCTGTGCATAACGTCGCAGGATGATTCGGCTCGGCCTGGACAGCGGGTTACCGTCCCAGAGCATCGCGTTGAAGTTGTGTGGGGGCACTTCCAGGATGCTGCGGTCGATATGTTGTATCGCGTTATGGCTCAGGTCGGCGCTGTTTATCCGCCGTAGTGAAAACAGTCCCGGCGGTACCTGGCTGATGCCGGTGTGTTCCAGGTCCAGCAGCACCAGTTGCTGCAGGTTACCCAGCCTTGGTGGCATGCCCAGCGGGTTGTGGCTCAAGTCCAGGTTGATCAGGGTATGCACATCCGCCAGTTGGTTGGTCGTTGCGGGTGTCAGCCGGATGCTGCAGCTCTGCAACATCAGCTCTTCCAACCGTGGCATGCGGAATACGGTTTGCGGGATGCTGTGCAACTGGTAGCGGTGAATGGTCAGGCTCCTGAGCTTGGGGAAACTCGCAAGAAGGCTGTCGATGCCTCCCGTGGCGGCTTGCTCACCAAACAGCGACAGTAGTGTCACGTGGTCGAAATTGGCCGTCACTGCCGGGAAATCCCCCAATAGCGTGGCGTGGTAGCGCAACTCGTGAGTGATCGCAGAACCCTCGTCGAGCTCATCAATCGCGGTTTCCCGACGCCAGCAACCTTCCAGCAGCTCCTTGAAGGCCAGTCGCTTGACTTGCTCCTGGGCGCGTACCTGCGTAGTCAGTTCGGTGCCCAGTGTCGGGTGGTGGGTGGGCACGTTGATATGCCATTCATGCAGGTCGTTCGTCAGCTTTTCGTATTCGGCTTCCATGCGGGTCAGTTCCAGTCGGCCTGTTTCCAGGGTGCCCGGCATGCCGAAGATGAACAGATTGCATTCGTGGTTGGTGAAGGTGGGGTAGAGCGCTTTGAGGCGGCTGATGTCGGCGGGCGGCGCTGTGGTTTCCCAGCGTTCCCCGGTGCGCTGGAAGTGCCTTTTGATCCGCTCGATGACGGGGTCCGGGAAGGGATTGTTCTCCAGGTCTATCCCGTCACTGACCGTCTCCGGCAGTTGAAACAGTGCATCCGGCAGGGCGGTGATGCGGTTGTTATTGAGGATCGCGCTTTCAAGCTCGGGGCGTGAGAGCAATCCGGCCGGGACTTGATCAATCCCGGTGGAGGACAGGTCCAGGTACCTGAGCTCGGGCATGGCTTCGACACTGGGTACGTGTCCTAACGGATTATTGAACAGGTCCAGGGATTCGAGGCGTGACATCGACGACAGCGCCGCCAGGCTCTGCTCGGTCAATTGAATACCGCAACTGTCGAGTACCAGGCTGGTGAGGTTGGGCATTGTTTCCAGCCCCACGGGCAGCGCGCCCAGCGGCATGTTCTTGAGCTCCAGGATTCGCAGGCGAGGAAAGTGTTGAATAAACGCCTGTGCGCCCGAAGTGCTGCTATCTCCCATCAAGCCGAGCGTTGTCACGTGTTCGAAGTTGGCGCTCAGTACGGGAAGTCGGCCCATGATGGGCTCTTCGTACACCAGGTTGTAGCCGAGTGCATCATCATCCTCTTCATTTATGGCCGGCCCGGTTTCCCTGCGCCAGCACCGTCTGATTTCTTCGGCCAGCGTTGCGCGTTTTTCCTGTTCATACGCGTAGGTATCCGGAGCAAGGGGGACTTGAGTCTGGGGATGGAGAGCCGGCGTCTCACCGTGCCAGGCGGTCAGCTGCGCGTTGAGTTGGGCGTATTCGGCCTGCAATTGCACCAGTTGTGGCAACGCGCCGCCCGGCAGCCGATTGAGCTGTTGAAGCAAGACGCGGTTTTGCATCGGGCTCTGGCTGGGGTAAAGCGCTTGCAGGCGCTGAATCAGTGTAAGCGGCGCGCCGGGTGCCGGCATTGGTTCGGGTGGGATGGCGTAGCCGTTCATGCCACCCAACAGCTTCGGACGTTTGCCGGTGGCGGGCGGCCTGACGGGCTGGCGCTCGAGTAGCGGGAGCAGCCGGTCGCGGGGCAGGGCCACGTTGGCAATGGCCTGGCACAGTTGCGGGCCTTGCTGGATATGCAGGTTCAAAGCATTGCGCTCGCTGTCGGGCAGCGCCTGGAGCAGCGCGCTGTACAGGTCGCTTTTTCCAAGCAGGTGCAGGCCTTCATTGTCATAGGCCTGGTACCGGCCCTCTTCGTGTACCAGCACTTTGCGTTGCGGCGCGGCAGCTTGCCCGATGCTGTCGCGCAGGGGGCCATCACCGTGTGTTCTCGCACTTCCAGGCGCACGGTGCCCGACCAGCCAGGCAGTTCCGGCAGTGAGTGCAGGGCCAGTGTGTGGGTGTCCAGGTTGGTGGGCGATTTCAGGTACAGGCCTTCATAGGCGCGGTTCAAGCGGGTTTCCTGGCGCGCCCAGCGTGCCAGTTGGTCCATGCGTGTGGAGACGCTGCTGTTGCGCAGTGCTGCGCGCTCCAGGTCACTGGCCTGTGCCAGCAAGACCTCGGCCGCCGAGGCCGGAAGCCCGGGGTAGCGGTCCATCAATTGTTGAGCGCCTCCGTGCTCGGGTTGGTTCAGGCCTTTGTAGCGCGATTCGAACAGGCTGGAGGCTTTCGCCTCGGCGGCCTGCGCGATCTTTTTGCGCAATGCGCGAGTCTGTACCTCAAGCGCATCGGACGGTTCACCAAACGCTTGCCCCAGCAGTGTCTTGATCTCGTCTGCGTCGAGCGCCAACAGCACGGTTTTCAACAGATCCCCGTTGTTGAGTTGCGCCTGGTTGATCCGCACCTTCGCAGCGCCGTCGCGGGGTGCGTATTGCCAGAGCACCTGGCCCGAGGCATCCACCACTTGCAGGGCCTTGGTTTCAGGCCAGATATGGGTTTCGCACAGCAGTTGCAATTGTGTCAGGGGCGCGGCGTTGCGAAACACCGTCGGGTCGTCACTGTTCATTTGCTGGATGAAGGTCGAAATGTCTTGCTCGATCTTGAAGCGCTTGAGCGTGTCCTCCAGCAGCGCGGGCATCGGTTCACGCTGGACATGCATTTGGCGAAGCACGTTCTCGGGGGTGTTGCTCACGCTGCGAATCTGTTCCAGCGTCTGTGGGCTGAAGCTGTTCGCCATGTGTCCCAGCCGGCGCAGCAGGGTTGGCCTGTCCCAATACAGCGGTTGATCCAGCTCGGTTTGCCAGGCGCCCCTGCGGTTGTGCCAGGCCTTGGGCTGATAGGCTTCTGGGCGATCCGGGTGCAGCAGCGAGAAATCCTCGCCGGCCGGCGCTTTGTTCAGCACATAGGCGGTGCCGTCCAGGCTGATCACTGCCTGGTCCAGGTGTTGATGAATACCCCGCCCGTCAGGGGGGGAGTCTTTGGGTAGCGGGATTTTGCGGGCATAGGGTTTGAGATCGGGCTTCCAATACAGCGTTTTGCCGTTCGGCGCCTGGACCGGCTTGAAGCTGTCGATAAAGGCCACCGTCCGTTGCGGCAGCAATGCGCGAAACTCGCCGGCGACAACGGCCCCGCCCGCTCCGAAGGTGCCCAGTTGCACCAGGGCTTCGACCATGCCCATCAAGTGCTCGAAGGCGTCGGTGGTTTGCCCTTCGGCCCAGTCGACGATGCCTTCGAAGGTCTCATCCAGCAGTTGATAGGCCATGTAGGCCAGCATGGCCTCGCCCAATACCGGCACGAACGGCGCGATCACCAGTGCAGCGATGTTGAGCAGCGAGGTGGCGATTTGCTGGAATGAGTCCCACAGGGCCCAGCGGGCTTTCTGATCGACATCGGCAGTGGACACAGCAATGACTTTGGCGTCATTGAGGATCTTGTTGAGTTTTTGCTGATAGAGATGAGTCAGCAAATCGCCGGGAATGACCGGTGCACTCAATTGCAGGTTGGGGCGCTGGTGCGGGGTTTCACGCCAGGTGGGTTGCGGGTCGGTGGAGCTGTGCGGATGCCAGGTGATCTGCCCCAGGCGGTTGTTGAGGTTGGCGAAGAAAAAGCCACGGTCTTGATGGGCGACAAAGCGACTGAAGAACCGTTGATAGCTGGCGTCGCGCAGTTGCCGGGTCAGTTCAGCGGTGAACGCGGCGGTCGAGGTGTATTGCTTGATGGGGTGTTCCGGGTCGTCCGGAATATAGGCCACCACGGGCACTGCACCGTGCTCGCGCTCCAGGTCCGGGGCGAACAGCACGATCCCGGTCAGCCGGGCAGACATCATGCGCAATTCATGGCAGCGCACGGGCTTGCCCGCCAGGCGCATCCCCGGTTTGCCCTCCAGCATGCCTTGCAGGGCTTGATGGGAGAGGGTGTCCAGGTCGCCTTTCATAGGGGCCAGTTGCAGGGCAACCTCCAGCGCCGCACGTTCACTGGCCTTGACCTCGCGTTGCAGCATCGTCGCGACCACGGCGTTGGTGATGCCCAGGTTCTCCTCCAGATAGGCGGTGTACCGGGCACCGAGATCCAGGTTTCTGCACAGTTGGGTAAACGCCGGGATCGACAGGCTGCGCTGGATCTCGGGTAACGGTTGGAAGTGGCCGAGTGCATCGGGTTGAGTAATGAATTCGCTGGCAGCCTCGAAGGCGTCAGGCTGGGTTTCGCGGGTTTCGAAGTTGTGCAGTGCGGCGTCCAGCAGCGAGACGGTCCAGGTTCGTGCAGCGCCGGTTTTGACGGGGAACCAGGGAATGGTGGCGGGAATGTACAGTCGCAAGCAGGTTGTGCGGACGTCCAGCGTCAGTCCAAAGCGGGTTTTCAGGGCATCCGCCAGCAGGGGCGCAGCGAAAGCGCCGGCGTCTTGCAACTGCGCCAGGCGTTGGTCAACCAGGTTTTGCGCGGTCCAGTGGCTGGCGTTGCGCAGGCGCAATTGGCGGTGCTGCTCGCCGGTGGCGGTTTTGTGCCACGCCAAAGGCTTGGGCCGGGCGCTCTTGAGCTGGGCGCGTCGGTCGGCCGAAGCGCTGGTTAGCCAGTCGGGAACGGCCTGGGCCAGAGGTTGATAATGAACATCGGGGTGTTGCGGAAAGTGTTGCTCGTCTATTTCAGGCATGGCGCTGTTCCTGTGCGCGGATGAGATCAACAGCAGACCAAAACAGCAATCGGCGACGGCATTAGATAGTTGTGCCTCACCGACCGCCCAAAACCGGCCCGGGCGGTTTAAACTGCGCCATTGCGATGCTATTTGTCGCATTGGCGTAAACCCGCGAAAATCGCGGGTTGGCGCTATAAGAAGTTGTCGCTTGGCGGCAAGGCCGCGCTGAAAACTGTCCTTACAATCCCTGCATCGCCCGCCAGTTTCAGGCAGGCGTTCCTCTTCAGGAGACTCCGATGTCCGTTGAGCAAGCCCCGGTGCAACGTGCCGATTTCGACCAGGTCATGGTTCCCAACTACGCACCTGCCGCTTTCATCCCCGTGCGTGGCGCAGGTTCCCGCGTATGGGACCAGGCGGGCCGAGAGCTGATCGACTTTGCCGGCGGCATCGCGGTCAACGTATTGGGCCACGCCCACCCGGCGCTGGTCGGTGCACTGACCGAACAGGCCAACAAGCTGTGGCACGTGTCCAACGTCTTCACCAATGAGCCGGCCCTGCGCCTGGCCCATAAGCTGATCGACGCCACATTTGCCGAGCGTGTGTTCTTCTGCAACTCCGGCGCCGAAGCCAACGAGGCCGCCTTCAAGCTGGCCCGTCGCGTCGCGTTCGACCGCTTCGGCACCGAGAAATACGAAATCATCGCAGCCCTGAACAGCTTCCACGGTCGCACCCTGTTCACCGTGAACGTGGGTGGCCAGTCGAAGTATTCCGACGGCTTCGGTCCGAAAATCGTCGGCATCACCCACGTGCCTTATAACGATCTGGAGGCGCTGAAAGCCGCCGTTTCGGACAAGACCTGCGCCGTGGTGCTGGAGCCGATCCAGGGCGAAGGCGGCGTGCTGCCGGCAGAACTGTCGTACCTGCAAGGTGCCCGCGACCTGTGCGACGCGAACAACGCGCTGCTGGTGTTCGACGAAGTGCAAACCGGCATGGGCCGCAGCGGCGAGCTGTTCGCCTATCAGCATTACGGCGTCGTGCCGGACATCCTCACCAGCGCCAAGAGCCTGGGCGGCGGTTTCCCGATTGCCGCCATGCTGACCACGGAGGCCCTGGCCAAGCACCTGGTGGTCGGCACCCACGGCACCACCTACGGCGGCAACCCGCTGGCGTGCGCGGTGGCGGAAGCGGTGATCGACGTGATCAACACGCCAGAAGTGCTGGCTGGCGTTAACGCCAAGCACGACGTGTTCGTTTCCCGTCTGGAGAAGATTGGCCAGCAATACGGCATCTTCACCGAAGTGCGTGGCCTGGGCCTGCTGCTCGGTTGCGTGCTGAGCGATGCCTGGAAAGGCAAGGCCAAGGACATCTTCAACGCCGCCGAGCGCGAAGGCCTGATGATCCTGCAAGCCGGCCCGGATGTCGTGCGTTTCGCCCCGAGCCTGGTGGTGGAAGATGCCGATATCCAGGAAGGCCTGGACCGCTTCGAACGTGCTGTGAAAAAGCTGACGCAAGCCTGATAGACCGTTGGGTGCCCGACGAGTCGGGCGCCCAACACAAATTTTGTATGCCGGACTCTTTAGTTGAAGCTGTGAAGATCAAATGTGGGAGCGGGCTTGCTCGCGAATGCAGTGGCTCAGTCACCTGAAATGTTGAATGACACACCGCTTTCGCGAGCAAGCCCGCTCCCACACTTGACCTCACTGATTTCAAGATCGTGTCCGGCATTTTTTCCTGTGAGTTTTTCGAGTTAAGGAGTGACACCATGCTGGTGATGCGCCCCGCGCAAATGGCTGATCTGGGCGAGGTACAGCGTCTGGCTGCGGACAGCCCGATTGGTGTCACCTCCTTGCCGGATGATGTCGAACGCCTGAGCGACAAGATCGCCGCGAGCGAAGCGTCCTTCGCCGCCGAGGTCAGCTTCAACGGCGAAGAAAGCTATTTCTTCGTGCTTGAAGACACCGACGCCGGCAAGCTGGTGGGCTGCTCGGCCATCGTCGCTTCGGCGGGCTACTCGGAACCGTTCTACAGCTTTCGCAACGAAACCTTCGTGCATGCTTCCCGCGAGCTGAAGATCCACAACAAGATCCACGTGCTCTCGCAGTGCCATGACCTCACCGGCAACAGCCTGCTGACCAGTTTCTACGTGGTGCCGGAGCTGGTGGGTTCGCCGTGGTCGGAACTCAACTCCCGTGGCCGCCTGCTGTTCGTGGCCGGCCATCCGGAGCGCTTCGCCGATTCGGTGGTCACCGAGATTGTGGGCTACAGCGACGAGAACGGTGATTCGCCGTTCTGGGACGCCATCGGCCGCAACTTCTTCGACCTCAATTACGCCGCTGCCGAGCGCCTGTGCGGGTTGAAGAGCCGGACCTTCCTGGCCGAACTGATGCCGCATTACCCGATCTACGTGCCGCTGTTGCCGGACGCCGCCCAGGAAGCCATGGGCCAGGTGCACCCACGGGCGCAGATCACCTTCGACATCCTGATGCGCGAAGGCTTCGAGACTGACCATTACATCGACATCTTCGACGGCGGCCCAACCCTGCACGCACGGGTCTCGGGCATTCGCTCGATCGCCCAGAGTCGGGTGGTGCCGGTGAAGATCGGTGAGATGGCCAAGGGTGTCGGCCGCCAGTACCTGGTCAGCAACGGCCAGTTGCAGGATTACCGCGCGGTGATGCTGGAACTGGACTACGCACCGGGCAAGCCAGTGACCCTGGACCTGGAAACCGCCGAAGCCCTGGGCGTCGGCGAGGGTGCCAGCGTTCGACTGGTAGCGGTTTAAGAATGAGTTTCGCGGGTGGCTTGCAAGGCGGCCCGTTTGAGGAGATAGCATGATCGTTCGTCCCGTACGCAGCAGCGATTTACCGGCCCTGATTGATCTGGCGCGCAGCACCGGCACCGGCCTCACCACCTTGCCGGCCAACGAAGAGCGCCTGACCCACCGGGTCGGCTGGGCTGAAAAGACCTTTCGCGGCGAAGCCGGGCGTGGTGATGCGGACTACCTGTTCGTGCTGGAAAACGACGAAGGTCGCGTGGTGGGGATTTCCGCCATCGCCGGCGCCGTCGGCCTGCGTGAGCCCTGGTACAACTTCCGGGTCGGCCTGACGGTCAGCGCCTCCCAGGAGCTGAACATCTACCGTGAAATCCCGACGCTGTTTCTGGCCAACGACCTGACCGGCAACTCCGAGTTGTGCTCGTTGTTCCTGCACGCCGATTACCGCAACGGCCTTAACGGTCGCATGCTGGCCAAGGCGCGCATGCTGTTTATCGCCGAATTCCCGCAGCTGTTCGGCAACAAGATCATCGCCGAGATGCGCGGCATGTCCGACGAAGCCGGGCGCTCGCCGTTCTGGGAAAGCCTGGGCCGGCACTTCTTCAAGATGGAATTCAGCCAGGCCGACTACCTCACCGGCGTGGGCAACAAGGCGTTTATCGCCGAGCTGATGCCGAAGTTTCCGCTGTACACCTGCTTCCTGTCTGAAGACGCGCGCAACGTGATCGGCAAGGTCCACACCGACACCGAGCCGGCCCTGAGCATGCTCAAGAGCGAAGGCTTCAGTTATCAGGGCTACGTCGACATCTTCGACGCCGGCCCGGCGGTGGAGTGTGAAACCACCAAGATCCGCGCCGTGCGCGACAGCGAGGCGCTGGTGCTGGCGATTGGTACGCCGGGTGACGACGCCACGCCGTTCCTGATCCATAACCGTAAACGTGAAGATTGCCGCATCACCGCCGCACCGGCGCGGTTGGCTGCGGGCACCCTGGTGGTCGATCAACAGACCGCCAAGCGCCTGCAACTGATCGCCGGTGATCAAGTGCGCGCCGTACCGTTGTCCGCTGCCCGGGAGTCGAAATAATGAATTCGCTATACATCGCAGGTGAGTGGCTTGCTGGCCAGGGTGAAGTGTTTGAGTCGCTGAACCCGGTGACCCAGCAGGTCGTGTGGTCGGGTAATGGCGCCACCACCGAGCAGGTCGAGTCTGCCGTTCAGGCTGCACGCCAGGCCTTTCCAGCCTGGGCCAAGCGCTCCCTGGAAGAGCGCCTGAGCGTGCTGGAAGCCTTCGCCGCCAACCTGAAAAGCCGTGCCGACGAACTCGCCCGCTGCATCGGTGAGGAAACCGGCAAGCCATTGTGGGAATCGGCGACTGAAGTCACCAGCATGGTCAACAAGGTCGCGATCTCGGTGCAAAGCTACCGCGAACGTACCGGCGAAAAAAGCGGCCCGTTGGGCGACGCCACTGCCGTATTGCGCCACAAGCCCCACGGTGTGGTGGCGGTGTTTGGCCCTTACAACTTCCCGGGTCATCTGCCTAACGGCCACATCGTGCCGGCCTTGCTGGCGGGTAATACCGTACTGTTCAAACCGAGCGAACTGACCCCGAAAGTCGCCGAGTTGACCGTGCAATGCTGGATCGACGCCGGCCTGCCGGCGGGCGTGTTGAACCTGCTGCAAGGCGCGCGGGAAACCGGGATCGCCCTGGCGGCCAACCCAGGCATCGACGGTCTGTTCTTCACCGGCTCCAGCCGTACCGGCAACCATCTGCACCAGCAATTCGCCGGGCGCCCGGACAAGATCCTCGCGCTGGAAATGGGCGGCAACAACCCGCTGGTAGTGGACGAAGTGGTCGACGTGGACGCGGCGGTGTACACCATTATCCAGTCGGCGTTTATCTCCGCCGGCCAGCGCTGCACCTGTGCCCGTCGCCTGCTGGTGCCGCAAGGCGCGTGGGGCGATGCGTTGCTCGCGCGCCTGGTGGCGGTGAGCTCGACCATCGAAGTCGGCGCATTTGACCAAACGCCGGCGCCGTTCATGGGCTCGGTGATTTCCCTCGGTGCTGCCAAGGCGTTGATGGATGCGCAGGAATTGCTGCTGGCCAATGGCGCCGTGGCGCTATTGGAAATGACCCAACCCCAGGCCCAGGCTGCGTTGCTGACGCCGGGGATTATCGATGTGAGCGAGGTGACGGATCGCGCTGACGAAGAGCTGTTCGGCCCGCTGCTGCAAGTGATCCGCTACACCGATTTCGAGGCGGCGATTGCCGAGGCCAACAACACCCAATACGGCTTGGCGGCCGGGTTGCTGTCGGATTCCGAAGCGCGTTACCAGCAGTTCTGGCTGGAAAGCCGTGCCGGGATCGTCAACTGGAACAAACAGCTGACGGGGGCTGCGAGCAGCGCACCGTTTGGCGGGGTAGGGGCTTCGGGCAACCATCGCGCCAGCGCCTATTACGCAGCGGATTATTGCGCGTACCCGGTGGCCTCCCTTGAGACCCCGAGCCTGGTGTTACCAGCAACTCTGACCCCGGGCGTAACGCTTAAGTGAAAGTGACACTGATCTAATGTGGGAGCTGGCTTGCCTGCGATGGCATCACCTCGGTGTATCTGAATGACCGAGTTGCCCGCATCGCAGGCAAGCCAGCTCCCACACTTGATCGGGTTAACAGATACAGATCTGCACTTGATGCCTATAAAAATACAGATGTTCGTGGAGCCTCGCCGATGAAATCCTGTGAAGTCAATTTTGACGGTCTCGTGGGGCCGACCCATAACTACGGCGGTTTGTCCTACGGCAACGTCGCGTCCCAGAGCAACAGCCAGCAGTCCTCCAACCCGAAGGAAGCGGCGCTGCAAGGCCTGGCGAAAATGAAAGCCCTGATGGAAATGGGCTTTGTGCAAGGTGTGCTGGCGCCCCAGGAACGTCCGGATGTGGCCGCCTTGCGCAGCCTCGGGTTTGCCGGCACCGACGCACAAGTCATCCAGCAGGCCGCCAAGCAAGCCATGCCGCTGCTGGTTGCCAGCTGCTCGGCGTCGAGCATGTGGGTGGCCAACGCCGCCACCGTCAGCCCGAGCGCCGACACCTTTGACGGCCGCGTGCATTTCACCGCCGCCAACCTCAACTGCAAATACCACCGCAGCATCGAGCACCCGACCACCAGCCGCGTGCTGGGGGCGATGTTCGCTGACCAGAAGCACTTCGCCCACCACGCCGCATTACCGGCCGTGGCGCAGTTCGGTGACGAAGGCGCGGCCAACCACACGCGTTTCTGCCGTGACTATGGCGAGGCGGGCGTGGAGTTTTTCGTGTTCGGTCGCAGTGCGTTCGACACCCGCTACCCGGCGCCGCAAAAGTACCCGGCACGCCAGACCCTCGAAGCCTCCCAGGCGGTCGCGCGCCTGCACGGCCTGCGGGATGACGGCGTGGTCTACGCCCAGCAGAACCCGGCGGTGATCGATGCCGGTGTGTTCCATAACGACGTGATCGCGGTGGGCAATGGCGAGGTGCTGTTCTATCACGAGGACGCGTTCCTCAATACCGATCAGATGCTCGGCGAATTGCAGGGCAAGCTCGGCAAGCTCGGCGGCAATTTCCAGTCGATCTGCGTGCCACGGGCCCAGGTCGGCGTTGAAGATGCGGTGCGTTCCTACCTGTTCAACAGCCAGTTGCTGAGCCGCGCCGACGGCTCGATGCTGCTGATCGTGCCGGAAGAATGCCGCGCCAACGAACGCGTCTGGCAGTACCTGCAAGGCCTGACGTCTTCCGGCGGGCTGATCCGCGAAGTCAAAGTCTTCGACCTCAAGCAAAGCATGCAGAACGGCGGTGGCCCGGCGTGCCTGCGCTTGCGTGTAGCGCTCAATGAAACCGAACTGGCGGCGGTCAACCCAGGGGTTATCATGACGGCGCCGTTGTACGACACCCTGACCCAATGGGTCGACAAGCACTACCGCGACAGCCTGCGGGAAACCGACCTGGCTGACCCGCAATTGCTGCTTGAGTGCCGGACGGCACTGGATGAACTGACGCAAATCCTTAAACTGGGCTCGGTTTATCCTTTCCAGATCAATTAACGCCGCACGGCTGAGAACTATTTATGACCACCGACACCCTGAAACTGATCCTTGAAGACACCGACGGCACCCAGCTGGAAACCTCCTGCACCCGCGTTGCCGTGGTGTGGCAGGACAAGGAGATCTGGATCCAGCACGACGGCCGTGGCCAGCTGCTGATCGGCGTTGACGTGGAAGAAGGCGACGCGGAATACGCCAACCTGCTGATGCGCCCATTGGCCACCAACCTGATGAGCCTGCAACTGGAAATGGAACCGGCCGACGTTGAAGGTGATGACGACGATCACGTCCACGGTCCTGGCTGCAACCACTAAGGAAGCTGCTTATGCTCGCCCTCGGCAAACTGCTTGAACTGACCCTCGCCGGTCGCGAACCGGCGCAAAAAATTCAACTGACTGTCGATGGCGTGCAACTGCGCTGGCTCAGTGAGGGCGCGCTGGAAGTGCGGCCTCCTGAGGCGCGGGACAACGGCAGCGACGTGCTGCTGTCGTCCGGCATCCATGGCAACGAAACCGCGCCGATCGAATTGGCCGACCGCTTGCTGCAGGGCATTGCCCGCGGGGAGATCAAGCCCCGTACCCGTATTCTGTTCCTGTTCGGTAACCCCGAGGCCATGCGCCGCGGCGAGCGTTACCTCGAACTGGACGTCAACCGGCTGTTCAATGGCCGTCACGAACAAAACATCGGCCCCGAAGCCATGCGCGCCGCCGAGCTTGAGCAGTTGGCCCGCACCTTCTTCAGCGTGCCGGGGCGTAGCCGTTTGCACTACGACCTGCACACCGCCATCCGTGGCTCGAAGATCGAGCAGTTCGCGCTGTACCCGTGGAAAGACGGTCGCCAGCATTCGCGTGCCGAGCTGGCGCGCCTGCGAGCTGCCGGCATGGAAGCGGTGCTGTTGCAGAACAAGACCTCGATCACCTTCACCGCGTTTACCTACGAGCAGCTTGAGGCCGAGTCCTTTACCCTGGAGTTGGGCAAGGCCCGGCCGTTCGGGCATAACCAGGGCGTGGACGTATCGCGCCTGGAGACCCGCCTCAAGCAGATCATCGAAGGCAACGAGCCGACCACCGAGAGCCTGGACGGCCTGAAGCTGTTCAGCGTCTCCCGGGAAGTGATCAAGCACAGCGATACCTTCGTCCTGCATTTGCCGGCGGACGTGGAAAACTTTTCGGAGTTGGAGATGGGCTATCTGCTGGCCGAGGACATTGCCAAGACCCGCTGGGTGATCGAGGAGGAGGGCGCACGCATCATCTTCCCGAACCCGAAGGTCAAGAATGGCTTGCGAGCCGGGATATTGATTGTGCCGACCACGGATGCTGGCCTGGCCTGAAACTCGAGACTGTCTCGGTCAAAAATGTGGGAGCTGGCTTGCCTGCGATAGCATCGCCTCGGTGTATCTGGCAGACCGAGTTGATCCTATCGCAGGCAAGCCAGCTCCCACACAAGCCCGGCTCTGAGACTGGGCTTGGTGGTGTTGCTTAAACCGCTACCGCCCGTGGCTCATTGCGACGCAGTGCGCGAACCTTGTGCAGGGTGTCGGCGCAGGTGCGTGCCGCTTCCTGGCCCTTGTGCACGAAGTGCTCATAAAAGAAGGTGTGGTGCTCGCTGCCCGCGTGGAAGTGGTGCGGGGTGAGGGATACCGAGAACACCGGCACTTCGGTTTCCAGCTGAACCTGCATCAGGCCGCTGACCACGGACTGGGCCACGAACTCATGACGGTAGATCCCGCCGTCCACCACCAGGGCGGCCGCGACGATACCGGCATAACGGCCGGACTTGGCCAGCAGCTTGGCGTGCAGGGGCAGTTCAAAAGCGCCGCCGACTTCGAAGAAATCGATGTCCGATTCCTGGTAGCCCTGGGCGATCATTTCGGCGAGGAAACCTTTACGGGATTGGTCGACAATATCCTTGTGCCAGCAGGCCTGGATAAACGCGACACGCTCGCCGTGATGGTTTTTGCTTTTGCTGTCGATTGCGGTGGGTTGCATGTTCTGACTCCTGTTTAAGAAAAAAACAGGGCGTTATGAATCGAATGGGATTTAAGGGTACGCACAGCTGGCTCATGTGAACATGACGTCAGCGCGGCCCTTAGGTGCCAATCCCGTTCTCTCTTCATCCGGACTATGACCGTCGGCCCCGGGATCACACCGGGTCTGCTGACCTTGTCGCCGTCCTGCCGAGGCAGTTCGAGGCGCCAAGCGCTCGCGGGCTATGCACATTGCGTGCAATTACCGCCGGTGGGGAATTACACCCCGCCCTGAGAACGTTGCCGCCAGAACCCTGGCGGCGGAGAGTTTTTATCATGGTTTTTCAGAAACTGCACGGTTGGTTTATCGATAACCTATATCGGTTTGTTTGGTTGGTATTCGATTGTGCAAGCTCGGGGCTTGATATTCCGCGGGTTTGCCCGCAGTAATCGTTAACACAAGAAACGCTCCAATCCGCTAGAGGCTAGTTTGATGACCGTGATTGACCTGCGCAGCGACACAGTGACCCAACCGACCCCAGGCATGCTCGAGGCGATGGCGACGGCCGCCAGTGGCGACGACGTCTACGGCGAAGACCCAAGCGTCAATCATCTGGAAGCCGAACTGGCCAAGCGCCTGGGTTTTGCCGCCGCGTTGTTCGTGCCCACCGGCACCATGAGCAACCTGCTGGCGTTGATGGCGCACTGTGAGCGTGGCGAGGAATACATCGTCGGTCAGCAGGCCCACACCTACAAATACGAAGGCGGCGGCGCGGCGGTTCTCGGCTCGATCCAGCCACAACCCCTGGAGGTGCAGGCCGACGGTTCCCTGAACCTTGAGCACGTGCTGGCGGCGATCAAGCCGGACGACTTCCACTTCGCCCGCACCCGCCTGCTGGCGCTGGAAAACACCATGCAGGGCAAAGTCCTGCCGCTTGAATACCTGGCAGCCGCGCGAGCCTTTACCCGGGAGCACGGCCTGGCCTTGCACCTGGACGGCGCGCGGCTCTACAACGCGGCGGTCAAGCTGGGTGTGGATGCACGGGAGATCGCCCAGCACTTCGATTCGGTGTCGGTGTGCCTGTCCAAGGGCCTGGGCGCGCCCATCGGCTCGGTGTTGTGCGGCTCCACGGCATTGATCGCCAAGGCCCGCCGTTTGCGCAAAATGGTCGGTGGCGGCATGCGCCAGGCCGGTTCGCTGGCGGCGGCGGGGCTGTACGCCCTGGATCACCAGGTGCAGCGCCTGGCCGACGACCACGCCAACGCCCAATGGCTGGGGGATGAACTGCGCAAGGCGGGTTATACGGTGGAGCCGGTGCAGACCAATATGGTCTACGTGGATATTGGTGATCGGGCCCAGGCCTTGAAGGCGTTTGCTGCCGAGCGCGGGATCAAGTTGAGCGCCGCGCCGCGTCTGCGCATGGTCACTCACCTGGATGTCAGCCGGGCACAGATCGAGCAAGTACTCGCAACATTTGTCGAGTTTTCCCGGAAATGACAGTGCAGACCGTCTAATTGACTGTTTCTATCACATAAACACGCTGTACCACGGGCAAAGGGCCGATATAATGCGGCCCTTTGCCGTCGCTCCGTCTGATGACGTTTAGCACTGGCCTTTGGCCGCAGCCTCCGTGGAAGAACCTAATGAAAAGCGCAGAAATCCGTGAAGCCTTCCTTCGCTTCTTCGAAGAGCAAGGTCACACCCGTGTCGCCTCCAGCTCCTTGATCCCAGGCAATGACCCAACCCTGCTGTTCACTAACGCGGGGATGAACCAGTTCAAGGACTGCTTCCTGGGCCAGGAAAAGCGCGCCTACACCCGCGCCACCAGCAGCCAGAAGTGCGTACGCGCCGGCGGCAAGAACAGCGACCTGGAAAACGTGGGCTACACCGCCCGCCACCACACATTCTTCGAGATGCTGGGTAACTTCAGCTTCGGCGACTATTTCAAGAAAGATGCGATCACCTTCGCCTGGACCTTCCTGACCGGCGTGCTGAAGCTGCCGAAGGAAAAACTCTGGGTCACCGTCTACGCCACCGATGACGAAGCCTACGACATCTGGACCCAGCAAATCGGGGTGCCGGTCGAGCGCATGATTCGCATCGGCGACAACAAGGGCGCGCCTTACGCCTCCGACAACTTCTGGACCATGGGCGATACCGGCCCGTGCGGCCCTTGCACCGAGATTTTCTACGATCACGGCGCCGACATCTGGGGCGGCCCACCGGGCTCGCCGGAAGAAGACGGCGACCGCTACATCGAAATCTGGAACAACGTGTTCATGCAGTTCAACCGCACCGCCGATGGCGTGTTGCACCCGTTGCCAGCGCCGTCGGTGGACACCGGCATGGGCCTGGAGCGGATCAGTGCGGTGATGCAGCACGTTCACTCCAACTACGAGATCGACCTGTTCACCAACCTGCTGAGCGCTTCGGCCGCGGCCATTGGCTGTGCCAACGACAATCAGTCGTCGCTCAAGGTGGTGTCGGACCACATCCGTTCCTGCGGCTTCCTGATCGCCGACGGCGTGCTGCCGTCGAACGAAGGCCGTGGCTATGTGCTGCGCCGCATCATCCGTCGCGCCTGCCGTCACGGTAACAAGCTGGGCGCCACCGGCAGCTTCTTCTACAAGATCGTTGCCGCGCTGGTGGCCGAGATGGGCGATGCCTTCCCGGAACTCAAGCAGCAACAAGCCAACATCGAGCGCGTGCTCAAGGCTGAAGAAGAGCAGTTCTCCAAGACCCTGGAGCACGGCCTGAAGATCCTCGAGCAGGACCTGGCTGAGCTCAAAGGCACCGTGGTGCCGGGCGACGTGGTGTTCAAGCTGTACGACACCTACGGTTTCCCGATGGACCTGACCGCCGACATCGCCCGCGAACGCGAGCTGACCATCGACGAAGCCGGGTTTGAGCGTGAGATGGAAGCCCAGCGTGTGCGTGCCCGTTCCGCCAGCTCCTTTGGCCTGGACTACAACACCCTGGTAAAGGTTGATGTAGCGACTTCGTTCATTGGTTATCAAGCCACCGTTGGCTCGGCCAAGATCGTGGCTATCTATAAGGACGGCAAGTCGGTCGACGTGCTGAACGAAGGTGACGAGGGCGTTGTAGTCCTGGATCAGACCCCGTTCTACGCTGAATCCGGCGGCCAGGTCGGTGATTGCGGTTTCCTGAGTTCCACCTCCGGTCGTTTTGAAGTGCGCGACACCACCAAGACCGGCGGAGCATTCCTGCATCACGGCGTGCTGGTGCTGGGTAACCTGACCGTCGGCGCGCCGGTGGACACTCAGGTAGATGCCGACGTACGGCATGCAACTGCTTTGAATCACTCGGCCACTCACTTGCTGCACGCCGCGTTGCGTCAGGTGCTGGGTGAGCATGTGCAGCAGAAGGGTTCGTTGGTGGATAGCCAGCGCCTGCGTTTTGACTTCAGTCATTTCGAGGCGATCAAGCCTGAGCAGTTGAAGGCCCTGGAAGACATCGTCAACGCCGAGATTCGCAAGAACACCCCGGTGGAAACCGAAGAAACCGACATCGAGACCGCCAAGCAAAAAGGCGCCATGGCGCTGTTTGGCGAGAAGTACGGCGACGAAGTGCGCGTACTGAGCATGGGCGGCAGCTTCTCGGTGGAGCTGTGTGGCGGTATCCACGCCAGCCGTACCGGCGACATCGGCTTGCTGAAGATCATCAGCGAAGGCGGTGTGGCTTCCGGCGTGCGTCGTATTGAAGCGATCACCGGCGCTGCGGCCCTGGCCTACCTCAATGCGGCAGAAGAACAACTCAAGGAAGCGGCCGGCCTGGTCAAGGGCAGCCGCGACAACCTGATCGACAAGCTCTCCGGCGTACTGGAGCGCAACCGTCAGCTGGAGAAACAGCTGGAGCAGTTGCAGGCCAAGGCGGCCAGCGCGGCGGGCGACGATCTGTCGGCTTCCGCCCTGGACGTCAAGGGTGTGAAAGTACTGGCCGTGCGCCTGGACGGTCAGGACGGCAAGGCGCTGTTGGCCTTGGTCGATCAGTTGAAGAACAAGCTCGGCCGCGCAGTGATCCTGCTCGGCAGTGTCCATGAGGAGAAGGTCGTGCTGGTTGCCGGTGTAACCAAAGACCTGACTGGCCAACTCAAGGCCGGTGATTTGATGAAGCAAGCCGCCGCGGCAGTGGGCGGGAAGGGCGGTGGTCGTCCGGACATGGCGCAAGGCGGTGGTGTTGACGCCGGCGCCCTGGACGCGGCCCTGGCCCTGACCGTGCCGTTTGTCGAGGCAGGTATTTAAGACGCTGTTAATGAGCCCGTGGTCTAGTCGCGGGCTCAGTCAGTGCTGGTTGATTGAATAACAGGCGCCCCTTTACGGGCTGAGGCGGCTTAGAAATGGCTTTGATCGTACAGAAATTTGGAGGCACCTCGGTCGGCTCTGTCGAAAGAATCGAGCAGGTCGCCGACAAGGTTAAGAAATTCCGCGATGCCGGCGATGACCTGGTGGTGGTGCTCTCGGCCATGAGCGGCGAGACCAATCGCCTGATCGATCTGGCCAAGCAAATCAGTGGCGATCAGCAACCGGTTCCCCGTGAGCTGGACGTGATCATCTCCACCGGTGAGCAGGTGACCATCGCGTTGCTGGCCATGGCGCTGAACAAGCGTGGTGTGCCGGCGGTGTCCTACACTGGCAACCAGGTCCGCATTCTTACGGATAGCGCGCACACTAAAGCCCGCATCCTGCAGATTGATGACCAGAAGATTCGCGCTGACCTGAAGGCCGGTCGTGTGGTGGTTGTCGCCGGTTTCCAGGGCGTCGACGAGCACGGCAATATCACCACCCTCGGTCGTGGCGGTTCCGACACCACCGGCGTGGCCCTGGCGGCAGCCCTGAAGGCTGACGAATGCCAGATCTACACCGATGTGGATGGCGTCTACACCACCGACCCG
Source organism: Pseudomonas sp. 32A (assembly GCF_052682255.1). Classification (NCBI taxonomy): domain Bacteria; kingdom Pseudomonadati; phylum Pseudomonadota; class Gammaproteobacteria; order Pseudomonadales; family Pseudomonadaceae; genus Pseudomonas; species Pseudomonas sp. 32A. Next base: position 4,566,671 of record NZ_JBQYLY010000001.1, read on the forward strand.
CGGGTTGTGTCCGTGGCCCAGCGCCTGGACAAGATCACCTTCGAAGAGATGCTGGAAATGGCCAGCCTCGGTTCCAAGGTCTTGCAGATCCGTGCCGTTGAGTTTGCCGGCAAGTACAACGTTCCGCTGCGCGTACTGCACAGCTTCAAGGAGGGTCCGGGCACCCTCATTACTATTGATGAAGAGGAATCCATGGAACAGCCGATCATTTCCGGTATCGCTTTCAACCGTGATGAAGCCAAGCTGACTATCCGTGGCGTGCCAGACACCCCGGGCGTGGCTTTCAAGATTCTGGGCCCTATCAGTGGCGCGAACATCGAAGTCGACATGATCGTGCAGAACGTTTCGCACGATAACACCACCGATTTCACCTTCACCGTGCACCGCAACGAGTACGATGCGGCGGAGCGTATCCTGCAGAACACCGCGAAGGAAATCGGCGCCCGTGAAGTGGTCGGCGATACCAAGATTGCCAAGGTGTCGATCGTGGGCGTGGGCATGCGTTCCCATGCGGGCGTTGCCAGCCGCATGTTCGAAGCTCTGGCCAAGGAAAGCATCAACATCCAGATGATCTCCACCTCGGAAATCAAGGTGTCGGTAGTGATCGAAGAGAAGTACCTGGAGCTGGCTGTACGCGCATTGCATACGGCTTTCGAGCTCGACGCTCCGGCCCGACAGGGCGAGTGATGCGTTGCCAGGAAGGCGCGGTTATCCGCGCCTTTCATTTTTTTGCCGGGCGCGTGGTGAAGACCTGTTCTTTTGCCTGCGCTCGACAATACTTAGGCGGTAGGGCTACGGCCATTTGGTTGTAGGGCGAATGCCTTTTTTTGCAGACTGTTGTTCCCGAAATGAAATGCGTGAGGAGAAAGGTATGTTGATTCTGACTCGTCGATGCGCAGAAAGCCTGATTATTGGTGATGGCGAAATCACCGTGACCGTGCTCGGCGTCAAAGGCAATCAAGTGCGTATCGGGGTTAACGCTCCGAAAGAGGTGGCTGTCCACCGCGAGGAAATCTACCTGCGGATCAAGAAAGAGAAGGACGAAGAACCAAGCCATTAATTTTTATCGTTTTTTATGTTTGCAAACGGGGATGAAGCTGGTTAATATACGCCCCGTGTTGCGGAGAGCTGGCCGAGTGGCCGAAGGCGCTCCCCTGCTAAGGGAGTACACCTCAAAAGGGTGTCGGGGGTTCGAATCCCCCGTTCTCCGCCATTATTTGCTTAGTACGTTGCAATCTGGTTTTTTCGCTAAGTTGTTGAAACTAAACGAAAAAATAGCTTTACATAGAGATTGAACGGCCTATAATGCGCGGCAACAAATGCACTCGTAGCTCAGCTGGATAGAGTACTCGGCTACGAACCGAGCGGTCACAGGTTCGAATCCTGTCGAGTGCACCATTTAAGAGTTAGTTGCAGCAATGCAGGTAACTTGGCTTCAACCAGTTGTGATCTGGTCTAAAAACACAATCTGCACTCGTAGCTCAGCTGGATAGAGTACTCGGCTACGAACCGAGCGGTCACAGGTTCGAATCCTGTCGAGTGCACCAAACAACAAAAAGCCCGCCTAGTGCGGGCTTTTTGCCGTCTGGGGTTTTTATTTCCCGGGGCGCCTTTTTCTCCCGCCCCATGTGTTTTCCTTTCAAGCGGCGTCGTCGCAGTTCATATGTGTGGCCAATGCTCAGCTTTGTGTCGCAAGCGCTTGTTCTTTCCAGTTTTTTGACGTTAAAAGCGCCCGCCCGGTGTATCATTGCGCCCGTCAGCCCCGCCGGGGCTTGTGGAACACCTCCATGGACTTACCCAGTAGTTACTCAGTACCCCGTTTTACCAATCATGAATTGACTGATTGATCCTTCCGGCGTGCCCCGCTGCTGGGAGTGGAGTTCGCCTATGACCGAAGTTGAAGTAAAGAAAACACAAGAAAGCCTGCAGGATCGCCTGGCTCAAGTCGTCGAGCTGCTGCAGCGCCAGCGTGTGGTCGAAGACCTGACGCATCGCCAGGAAGGTGCGAATCATGACCGGGTCGAGAACCTGGTCCACCGGCAAAACCTTGTCGAGCTGCAACGCAAGCTCGATGACCTGCACTCTGCCGACGTTGCCTACATCCTCGAAGCCTTGCCGCTTAATGACCGTCTGACGCTTTGGCAATTGGTCAAGGCTGATCGCGACGGCGACATCCTCCTCGAAGTATCCGACTCGGTCCGTGAAACCCTGATCGCCGACATGGACGATCACGAGCTCCTGGCTGCCGCCAAGGACATGGATGCCGACGAACTCGCTGACCTGGCTTCCGAGCTGCCGCGTGACGTTGTCCATGAGCTGATGGAAACCCTCGACGCCCAGCAGCGTGAGCGTGTGCGCTCGGCGTTGTCCTACGACGAGGAGCAGGTCGGTGCGTTGATGGACTTCGAGATGGTCACCATCCGCGAAGACGTCAGCCTGGAAGTGGTTCTGCGTTACCTGCGCCGCCTCAAGGAGCTGCCAGGGCATACCGACAAACTGTTCGTGGTCGATTACGAAGGCATTCTCAAGGGCGTGCTGCCGATCAAGCGCCTGCTGGTCAATGACCCGGACAAGAAAGTCGCGGACGTCATGGCCAACGACCCGGTAAGTTTCCATCCGGACGAAGACGCTTACGACGCTGCCCAGGCGTTCGAGCGTTATGACTTGATCTCGGCCCCGGTGGTCGACAAGAACGGCAAGCTGATCGGCCGTCTGACCATCGATGAAATGGTCGACCTGATTCGTGAGGAGAGCGAAAGCGAAGTCCTCAACATGGCCGGTCTGCGGGAAGAAGAAGATATTTTTGCGTCGGTGTGGAAGTCCCTGCGCAACCGCTGGGCCTGGCTGGCGGTTAACTTGATTACCGCGTTCATTGCATCAAGGGTTATTGGCCTGTTTGAAGGCTCCATCGAGAAGCTTGTGGCCTTGGCGGCGCTGATGCCGATCGTGGCTGGGATTGGCGGTAACTCGGGTAACCAGACCATCACCATGATCGTGCGGGCCATGGCGCTGGATCAGGTGGGTACCGGGCACGGTAAGCGTTTGATGCGCAAGGAGCTTGCGGTCGCGCTGATCAACGGCCTGGTGTGGGGTGGTGTCATTGGCGTCGTGGCGTACCTGCTGTATGGCAGTTGGTCCCTTGGTGTGGTCATGACCGCGGCCATGACGCTCAACCTGCTGCTGGCGGCCTTGATGGGGGTTCTGATTCCAATGACCCTGGTGCGCCTTGGGCGGGACCCGGCCATGGGCGCCAGTGTGATGATCACCGCCATGACCGACAGTGGCGGCTTCTTCATCTTCCTGGGCCTGGCAACCATCTTCCTGCTTTGACCCCTTCCATCGGTCAGGGGGCTTATGCCCCTTGATCCTTTCTTTTGTTTACCAAATCCCAGGCAAAAAAAAGCCAGCCCATGGCTGGCTTTCAGCTTTCGGTTGCCAATCAGTTGGCTTCTGCAGCTGCCTCAACGTCGTGAGCGATAAGCGAGACGAGAGCATTTTGCTGGCGGTGGGAGAGCTGACGAAAACGCTGCAGCAGTTCGCGTTCGTGCAGTGACAGCTCGGGGCTGTCCAGGCGCATGCTCAGCTCGTCGCCCAGCGCACCTTCCTGAATCAGGCTTTGTTCCAGGCGTGCGATGATTTCGGAGTTCATGCTGCGGTGATGATTGCGAGCCACCTCGGCAATGCGTTCCCGCATTCCGTCTGGCAGACGTACGACGAACTTGTCAGCCGTACGGCTGGAATAAATTGCCTGTTTCAATGGGCGCATATATTTAACCGGTTAGTTCAGGGGAGCGGTTTTTGGAATTGGCCGCAAGATGCATGTTAGGACAAGACTTGCTGCCAAATGTTCAACCTGAATTGCAAAGAGGCCGCATCATGCCTCAGTTTTGCCAGTTCCTTGGCGTCAATTCTGTGACAAATATTGAACCGGCTACCGGCTTTATGCCAGTACTCATTTCAAAATTTGCGGACTGGTTGGAAAACTTTTCCACGGTTGCACCCAAATAGGTGTCGAGGCCGCAGGGCCTGGGCGCAAAAGGCTTTTCGGGGGCACATGCTATAGCAATATGGCCTTTTGCCCTTAACTTTAAGATTAGTGGCAAATTGCCAATTTACGAGGGCGGAGCGACATATGGTCGGTCGTTCGGACGGGTGAGCCTGAGGTTGACTACCCTGTACAGAGAGGGCGACGAGCGGGGGGATTCAGCGCAGTACGGGATCGAATTTGATGCGTCGGCCAATGATGATTGCCAATAGCCAGAGGCTACCGAACACAGCTGCGGCGACGAAAGCGATGGTCTGTACGTCTTGCGACAATACATTCAGGCCGAGACCGACGGCGGCCAGGGCCAGGGTCAGAAACAGCCAGGCGGATTTGGTCATGGAATACTCCGGTAAGCAGTTCAGAAAACCCAGTGTTCAGTAGCGGGTGCGGCCTGGGTGCCCTGGGTCAGTTGCAGCGGTGATTGCATGTTCGGCTTCATGACGGCCAGCTGCGGGCGTTGTTGCAGGTGATGGGGGATCGCCTGGCTGACCTGTGCGGCATCATCAGCGGTGGTGGATTGAAAATGGAACATCACCAACGCAGCCAGTGCAACGGTATTGAGGGCTAGTAGAAGTGCGCTGTTCATTGGCATGTACTCCGCAGGTGGCAGGGCCGGACTGTATTTGTAGGATAAAGGATTGCAGGCGTCGTGCCAGTCTTTATTTGATAATAAATCCTTTAAAATCAAATAGTTATATATGTCCCGTGTTGTCTTGATGTTGCAATTTGCAATGATGGTATTTTGGGGGAGTGCATTTTGCACGATGGCGTCGAACTGCCCGTAATCGTTGAGTGGAATACGGGTTAAAGTCACGGGCGTAGGCCTACACTCAAAAAGCCTACGGACGACATGACAAAATTGACCTGCGCCGTTAACATGCACGCCGTCCGTCGCCGTGCTCCTTGCCGGTTGGCTGTCATTAGTCCCAGTAGCTCAATTGGATAGAGCATCCCCCTCCTAAGGGGAAGGTTGGCCGTTCGAACCGGCCCTGGGACACCACATAATCGTTCCTGCCCACGCGGTCGAAACGTCAGGAAGCCCCGATCAGATTTATCTGGCGGGGCTTTTTTGTGCCCGGGCGCTTGAGCCCGGCAGTCTTTTCAAACACCAACCGAACCTTGCCCGCGTTTGAGGTTCACACGGGAGGCACGAGCGGGGCGGCGCAAGTATTCGTCTGCATCGTGTACCTCGCAGGTCACTGTCGAGCGTCTGACACGTAGCCAATTGGCATGAGCAAAATATTCCCCGGCAACCGCGTGTTTTGGCTGTCCGGACCCGACGACCCGGGACTATCATTCCGGTAGTCCTGATACCCACAGCAAGGAGCCGCTCGGAACGCCGATGCGCCAGATCTGGAAACCTTTTCGAGCCCTTTATTTTGCTTCCCTGATGATGCTGATCGGCTCTGGCCTGCTCAGTACTTACCTGGCCTTGCGCCTGGCAGCGGATCACGTCGACAGCCTGTGGGTGGGTGCGTTGATGGCCGCCAACTATTTTGGCCTGGTATTGGGGGGCAAGATCGGTCACCGCCTGATTGGCCGCGTCGGGCATATCCGGGCCTACGCCACCTGTGCCGGGATCGTCGGTGCGGCGGTGTTGGGCCACGGGCTGATCAACTGGCTGCCAGCCTGGATTGTGCTGCGGATGATTGTCGGCCTGGGCATGATGTGCCAGTACATGGTCATCGAGAGCTGGCTTAACGAGCAGGCTGAAGCCAAGCAGCGCGGTGCGGTGTTCAGCGGCTATATGATTGCTTCGTACCTCGGCCTGGTGCTGGGCCAGCTGATCCTTGTGATGCACCCTGAGTTGGGCCTTGAGTTGCTGATGCTGGTCGCGCTGTGTTTTGCGCTGTGCCTGGTACCGGTGGCCATGACTCGCCGTATTCACCCGGCACCGCTGCATCCGGCGCCGATGGAACCGCGCTTCTTTATCAAGCGGGTGCCGCAGTCCCTCAGTACGGTGTTGGGCGCCGGGTTGATCGTGGGCTCGTTCTACGGTTTGGCGCCGCTGTACGCGTCCCAGCAGGGGCTGACTACCGAGCAGGTCGGTCTGTTCATGGGTAGTTGTATTTTTGCCGGGCTGCTGGTGCAGTGGCCGTTGGGCTGGTTGTCCGATCGGTATGACCGCGCGCTGTTGATTCGCTGCTTTGCCCTGTGCCTGGCGGTGGCTGCGTTGCCGTTGGCGATCATGACCCAGGTGCCGTTGGAAGTGCTGTTTGTCGCAGGCTTTCTGTGTTCCCTGGTGCAGTTCTGCCTGTACCCGTTGGCCGTGGCGTTTTCCAACGACCACGTCGAAGGTGATCGCCGGGTGTCGCTTACCGCGATGTTGCTGGTGACCTACGGTATCGGCGCCAGTGTCGGCCCGCTGTTGGCCGGTGTGGTGATGAAGCTGTTCGGCAGCCACATGCTGTATGCGTTTTTCAGCCTGTGTGCGTTGATCCTGGTGTGGCGCATCCGGCCCAAGGCCGTCACCAACCTGCATCAGGTGGACGATGCACCGCTGCATCACGTGGCGATGCCTGACAGCATGTCCAGCTCGCCGCTGGTGGCGTGCCTCGACCCGCGCGTGGACGAGCAGGTGGTGCAGGAGCAGATGCAGACCGCCGTTCCGGACCCTGAGCCTGAAGTCGATCCCGAGGTGCAGGAGCCATCACCGGTCACCGAGCCCCCGGAGCATCCGGACCCGGATGAGCACCCCCATGACCTGAGCAGGGCGCGCCCCTGAAAGCAAAAACGGGCAGTTCCCTTGAGGAACTGCCCGTTTTTTTTATCGCGATCTTTAGTGTTTAAAAATCATCGTCCTTGTCGAAGCGGCGAGCTTCACGCTGCAGTTGATACACAAACCGCTCGACCTGACGCTGCACCAGCCCGCTCATGTTATGAAAACGTACGCCGGCGAAGGTGGTGTTGATCCTTTCTTCGAAGTGCAGGTACCGCAGCTCCACCGCGGTGGTCATGCTGCCAAAGGGCAGGGCGGCGATAAAGCGGTCGTAGACCTGGCCCAGTTGCAGACGCTCGGAGATGTCCCCTTCGAAACGCAATTTGCAGCCGGTGGCGGAAATGTCCAGCAACTTGCCGCTGATGGGGGCCTTGAGTTTTTCGCCACCCAGTTCGACGCTGACCAGTTGTGCCAGCTTCAGGGCGGCGCGGAAGGCATTGCGACGCTGATGGTAGATCACTTCGTCGGGCATGCTGCCGCGGTAGATGCGGTGGCCGCCAGCTTCGTCGATGGTCAGGGTGCCGTTGCTTTCCCAGGCCACTCGCACGCCATCGTGGAAACCTTCGATACGGAAAGCTTCGCCATTCTCAAGGTAGCGTTCGCCGTCCCGCGGGATCATTTCGTCCAGGGCCAGCGTCTGGCTTTCCCGGTCGATTTCCACCAGGTAGCTTTGAAAGCGCTGGTTGCGTTCGTGGAAGGTGATGATCAGCGGATCATGGCTCTCTTGTAGCATCCGCAAGGTGCCAGCGATTTCCAGCGGCGTGGTGAGTACCTTGGGTGGCTGCGGAGCATCTTCCGCGTTAGGGGCGTTGAACACGGTTCTTCCATCTCCAGACAAAATACGACTACACGCAAGTGCTTTCATTTTGCCAGCATGTGACGCGCCTTGGATAGGGCGCGTGTCAGCTGGTTTCAGGCTTGGCTGCGGGTGCTTGGCTTGGCCAGGCGTGAGGTGGAGCCTTGAGCGTTGTAGAGGGCCGGAGGCTCGCCGCCGTGGAGGATACGCAACTGATTGGCGGTGGTGGCTTGTTGCAGCTGGATCGCCTGGCCGTTGAGGAGGTTGGTTTCCTGGCACAGGGTCAGTAACTGGTTGAGTTCTTTGCTTTGGGCCAGCAACTGGTCGCCCACCGTAGAGTGGCTGGCAAGTTGCTCCAGGCCTTTATGGTCGGCGGAGAGGCCCAGGCTGAGGAGAATCTGGCTGCGTTTCTTGCCGTGCTGTTCCAGCAGGACGATCAACGACTGCTTGCGCGCCAGAATTTCTTCCAGCATGCGCATATCCCGGCCAAACAGGGCCAGGGACTCTTCCCGAAGTAGCTCCAGCAACTGCTGTGCAGGAGGCAGGTCTTCAATGATCAGTTGTAGCAAGTTTTCGTCGTGCATGGCTGGCCTTGGGTTTTAAGCGTCCAAAAGCCTGGCGCAGGCCTTTGCCTAGCGCTCGGCTTCGAAGTTAAGCAGCTTGCTGGCTACACGGTTGCTGTCGACCTTATAGCTGCCATCCGCAATCGCCTGCTTCAATTCAGCCACGCGAGCTTTATTGACAACCGGCTGATCGCTCAGCGAGTCAGTGACCTTTTGCAACTGTTGAGCCTCATTGCTCAGGTGTACCGATTCCCCGCTTTGGCTCGCACCGGCCTGTTCTGTCTTGGCAGGCAGAGGCTGGGACTTGGCTTCAACGCTGTCTTTGGCACCGTTGGTGCGTGAAGAACCGGGCGTTGGCAGGGCGTTATTCAAACGACTGAAATCGATGACCATGTTAAAAAACCTCTGGGTATTTGGACGCTTGCCATGTTTTCGGCCATACCCGGACAAACTTTAGGCTCGATTGACAATAAACCTATACGCGATACCGCTTTGCGCACAGTGTAGGAAAAGCCGGCGTCCGATGCCAGTGATCTATAGAGCCACCTCAACTTGCCCCGGTGCCGTCACCCGGGCCTTGATCACGCGGTTGGAGTTGAGGTTCTTCACGCGAATCTGTTCACTCATGCCGCCATTGGAGAGGGCTTCACCCGGCATTTTTACATTCAGGCCGCCGCTGCTGGCGGAGATCACCACCTGGTCACCTTTGCGCACCACTTCGGCCTGTTCAAGATGGACCAGGGTAATCACCTGGTCGGCGACCATTGGTCGGGTAAGTTTCTGCCCGAGCGCCTGATCCAGGGAAGTGAGATAGCCCTGATTGATCAGGCTGATGTCCCGTTCGCGCATCGCAATGTCTTCGTCACCAATGATTCCGGTGCGTTTCAGCGGGCGTGTCACCACCACGACGTCGCGGAACAATTTGACCTGGGCCGGCACAAACACCGTCCAGGGCGAGGCGCCTTCGCAGCGCACCTTCACGGTCACGCGCCCGATGGGCTGGGCGGGGCTTTCCAGGGAAGCTGTCAATTCTCTGTCACACATGGGCATGCGCAAGCGCGGATCCAATTGGTTGACCTGGATTTCATAGCGGCCCGGTGTCTGCGTCGTTGCCAGATAATCTTCTACAGTGAACTCAAGAAAGCCTTGAGTGACGCCGATAAGTAGATCAGGCAAGGTGACGTTATCGGCGCGGGCCGGCTGGCCCGTAGCCAAGGCAAGCAACGCCATCGAGACGCAGAGCAATCTGCGGTACTGTGGGGATCGGAGGCGTCGGGAAACTGTCGTTTTGATGTCCATGGCCAATAAAAAAGCAAAGCTCGTGCCGTTTAGTGTTGGGGACGCGTCGTACCCCTAAGTTTTAGCGTAGGAGTCTGTGCATGGCCGGTGTAATGGATTCAGTGAACCAGCGCACACAGCTGGTGGGGCAGAATCGCCTGGAGTTGCTGCTGTTTCGTCTGGACGGCAAGCAGCTTTACGGGATTAACGTCTTCAAGGTTCGGGAAGTACTGCAGTGTCCCAAGCTGACAATCATGCCCAAATCCAGTCCGGTGGTTTGCGGTGTGGCCAATATCCGTGGCGCGACCATCCCGATTCTTGACCTGGCCATGGCCACCGGTTCGTCGGGTTTGCAGGATCGTGAGAGTCCGTTCGTGATCATCACCGAGTACAACACCAAGACCCAGGGTTTCCTGGTGCGCTCTGTGGAACGCATCGTCAACATGAACTGGGAAGAGATTCATCCGCCGCCCAAGGGCACCGGCCGCGATCACTACCTCACGGCAGTGACGCGGGTCGACAACCAGTTGGTGGAAATCATCGACGTGGAGAAAATCCTCGCCGAAGTGGCTCCGACGTCGGAGGCGATATCGGTGGGTGTGGTAGACGCCGAAACCGCGCACAAGGCGATCTCGCTGCGAGTGTTGACGGTGGACGACTCCTCGGTGGCGCGCAAACAGGTGTCCCGTTGCCTGCAGACGGTTGGCGTTGAAGTGGTGGCGCTCAATGACGGTCGACAGGCCCTGGATTACCTGCGCAAGCTGGTGGACGAGGGCAAGAAGCCGGAAGAAGAATTCCTGATGATGATCTCGGATATCGAGATGCCGGAAATGGACGGCTACACCCTCACGGCCGAGATACGCAACGACCCACGCATGCAAAAACTACACATCATCCTGCATACTTCGTTGTCGGGTGTATTCAATCAGGCGATGGTCAAGAAGGTCGGTGCCGATGACTTCCTGGCCAAATTCCGCCCTGATGACCTGGCATCCCGGGTAGTCGACCGGATCAAGGCAGCAGATCACGGCTAGGGGCCTTTTCCCTGGCGGTCACACGATTTAAGAGGCGGTATCATTGTCTACGGGTAATTTGGATTTCGAACAGTTCCGGGTCTTCCTGGAAAAAGCCTGTGGCATATTGCTCGGTGAAAACAAGCAATACCTGGTATCCAGCCGTCTCAACAAACTGATGGAGCAGCAGGGCATCAAGTCCCTCGGGGAGTTGGTGCAACGGATCCAGGGCCAGCCGCGCAGCGGGCTCAAGGAGATGGTGGTCGATGCCATGACCACCAACGAAACCTTGTGGTTTCGCGATACCTATCCGTTTGAAGTGCTCAAGAACAAGGTGCTGCCTGAAGCGATCAAGGCCGCACCGGGCCAGCGCCTGCGCATCTGGTCGGCCGCCTGTTCGTCGGGGCAGGAACCGTATTCGATTTCGATGGCCATCGATGAGTTCGAGCGGACCAACATGGGCCAGTTGAAGGCCGGGGCGCAAATTGTGGCCACGGATTTGTCCGGCACCATGCTCACCAACTGCAAGACCGGTGAGTACGACAGCCTGGCACTGGGGCGCGGGTTGTCTCCGGAGCGTTTGCAGCGGTTTTTCGATCCTAAAGGCGCGGGACGTTGGGCCGTCAAGGCGCCGATCAAGAGCCGGGTGGAGTTTCGCTCGTTCAACCTGCTGGACAGTTATGCCAGCCTGGGCAAGTTCGACATGGTGTTTTGCCGCAACGTGCTGATCTACTTCTCGGCCGAGGTGAAGAAAGACATTCTGTTGCGCATCCACGGCACCCTCAAACGCGGTGGTTATCTGTTTCTGGGCGCTTCCGAGGCGTTGAACGGTTTGCCGGATCATTACCAGATGGTGCAGTGCAGCCCTGGGATCATTTACCAGGCCAAGTGAAGAATGCTTGAACAAAAAAGGGAGGCCTGCACAGGCCTCCCTTTTTTTATGGCCGCAAAGCGGCAAGCCCTCATTGCCGCTTTACTGGCGTTTCGCGGAAACCCTTTGCCGCTTTTCTGGCATTGCCGCTGGCAATTGCCCCGCAAACCCTTGATTTACGGCGCTCCAGCAACTTGGCATGGCCCTTGCTAAATCCTAGTTACGAAAAGCAGGTCAGCCCCTATAGGTCTCCGCCATGAGCATCAGCTTCGATAAAGCGCTCGGTATCCACGAACAAGCCCTGGGCTTCCGCGCCCAGCGTGCCGAAGTCCTGGCTAACAACATCGCCAACGCCGACACCCCGAACTACAAGGCTCGGGATCTGGATTTCTCTGCCGTGCTCGCTGCACAGCAAGACAAGACCAAGAACGGCACCTTCGCCCTGAACATGACCAACAGCCGTCATATCGAAGCGCAAGGCCTGGGCAATGGTGACGAGTCGCTGCTGTATCGCACGCCGATGCAACCGTCGATCGACCAGAACACCGTGGATGCTCAGCTGGAGCAATCGGCCTACGCCGAGAACTCGGTGAACTTCCAGGCCAGCTTCACCCTGCTCAACAGCAAATTCAAAGGGCTGATGTCAGCCCTGCGTGGAGAATAAGCCATGTCCCTCGCCAGTGTTTTCAATATTGCCGGTAGTGGCATGAGCGCCCAGACCACGCGCCTCAACACCGTCGCCAGTAACATCGCCAACGCCGAGACCGTGTCTTCGAGCATTGACCAGACCTACCGTGCCCGGCACCCGGTGTTCGCCACCATGTTCCAGGGCGGCCAAGGCGGCCAGAGTGGTAGCGGCGATTCGCTGTTCCAGAACCAGGATGCCGCAGGCCAGGGCGTGCAGGTGCTCGGTGTGGTCGAAGACCAGAGCAACCTCGAAGCCCGCTACGAACCGAACCATCCCGCTGCGAACGAAAAAGGGTACGTGTACTACCCCAACGTCAACGTGGTCGAGGAAATGGCAGACATGATTTCCGCCAGCCGCTCGTTCCAGACCAACGCGGAAATGATGAACACCGCCAAAACCATGATGCAGAAGGTCCTGACCCTGGGTCAGTGATAAGGGGCGCCAAATAATGGCCATTGTTGATACCAGTTCGACGAACACGGCGGTCCAGGACCTTTTCAATTCCAAGGTCAAGACGGCGACAGATAACAGCAGCGTCGGCGATGCAGCCAAGTCGGCGACGGGCAACCAGTCGTTGGGCAAGGACGCGTTCCTGCAGCTGCTGGTCACCCAGCTGAAAAACCAGAACCCGCTGTCGCCCCAGGACAACGGCGCGTTCGTGGCACAGCTGGCTCAGTTCAGCAGCCTGGAAGGCATCAACACCCTGAACGACTCGGTGAATGCGATCTCCAGCAACTTCAGCTCCTCGCAGGCACTGCAGGCGTCGTCGCTGGTGGGCCGCTCGGTGATCACCCAGACCGACAAGGCCATGGTCGATACGAGCAAGAGCATGACCGGTTCCGTGGCGGTGACGGCGGCGACGGGCAACGTCTCGGTCAAGATCACCGACAAGGACGGCAACGTCGTTCGCACCATCGACATGGGCGCCCAGAGCGCCGGCAATTCCAGCTTTGTCTGGGACGGCAAGAACGAGGCGGGCGAGACGGCGCCACCCGGCACCTACTCCTTCAATGCCACTACCAAGAATGACAAGGGCGACTCGGTTGCCCTGCTCACCTCGCTGCCGGCAACGGTGACCAGCGTGACCCTGAGCCAGACCGGCGGCGAAATGCTGCTCAACCTGGCGGGCGGCATGGGCAGTATCAAGCTGTCGCAAATTCAGACTATCGGTACATAGAGCCGGCTAAATACGGCAAAAGGAGAGAACAATGTCTTTTAACATCGGCCTTAGCGGCCTCTATGCGGCCAACAAACAACTGGACGTGACCGGCAACAACATCGCCAACGTCGCGACCACCGGCTTCAAGTCGTCCCGTGCCGAATTCTCGGATATCTACGCGGCGTCCAAGCTGGGCACCGGCCAGAACAGCATCGGCAACGGCGTGAACCTGGCGGCAGTGTCCCAGCAGTTCACCCAGGGTGACGTCAACAACAGCGGCGGCACGCTGGACATGGCGATCCAGGGCGGCGGCTTCTTCGTGCAGAAGGGCAGCGACGGTTCGCTGGAGTACACCCGTAACGGTGCCTTCCGTGCCGACAAGGACGGCTACATCACCAACAACACCGGCACCTCGCGCCTGCAAGGCTACGCGGCGGACGCCGATGGCAACATTCAGAAGGGCGGCTTGACCGACCTTCAGCTCAACCTGTCGTACCTCCCGCCGAAGGCTTCGAGCAAGGTGGATTCCACCAGTAACCTGAACTCGTCCTCGCCGGTGATCGACCAGACCAAGACCCCGTTTGATCCGACCAAGTCGGAGACCTTCACCACTCAATACTCCACCACGCTCTACGATACCCAGGGCAACTCGCATCCGATGGTGCAGTACCTGGTGAAGACAGACTCCAACACCTGGAAGTCCTACACCCTGATCGATGGGCGCAACCCTGACGGTTCGCCGATCAGTGGCACCGGTACTGACGTGAAGGCGCCTGTTGCCTCGACGCTGTCGTTTGACACCGCCGGCAAGCTCTCGGGCATCATCACCCCGCCAGCCACTGCTTCGAACACCACCCTGACCATTTCCGACTGGAAGCCGGGCGCCCTGGTCAATGGCGTCTGGACGTCTAACGGCGCGGCCGCCAACACAGACGGCGTGGCCGTCAACATGGCGAACATCACCCAGTTCAACTCGGCTACCTACCGCAACCCGCCCACCACCGACGGTTACGCTACCGGCCAAATCACCGGGCTGAAAATCGACGGCAGCGGTGTAATGTTCGCTACTTTCAGCAACCAGCAGAGCAAGGCCATCGGCCAGATCTCCCTGGCCAGCTTCAACAACGAGCAGGGCCTGCAGCCAGCCGGCGGCACCACCTGGAAAGAAACCTTCGCGTCGGGCCAGCCGGGTTTTGATACCCCGCAAGTCGGGACTCTGGGTTCGATCGTGGCCAACTCCCTGGAGAACTCCAACGTCAACCTGACCAACGAGCTGGTGGACCTGATCAAGGCCCAGAGCAACTATCAGGCGAACGCCAAGACCATCTCCACCCAAAGCACCATCATGCAGACCATCATTCAGATGACCTGATGTTGTTGCTTTAAGCCGCATCACTGGAAAAGCCCCTCGGTTGAGGGGCTTTTTTTTTGCCTGTCGATTGTCCAGGGCAGTCACTGGATGACATGGTTTTGGCGGAACGCCCTACGCCTGCTTTTCCACCTACGAAGCCAAGAAGGCTGAGGTCAACAGGTGGAGAGCAGGCTATGGCGAGTGTGTCGGTTTCAGGTGGTGTCATCGGGGGCGCGTTTTTTTCAGGTCGGGGTATTGCGACGTCGGATCCGCTGGGCGATGAAAGAAACAAAGGTGTTTCTAACGAGGAAACGGTCAAAAAACTGCTCACGGCGTTGGATGATGCCGAGAAAACCTCCAAGAACCAGCTCGCGCAGGATCTGCGAGACAAGCTCAACGAAGTGCGAGGGGAGATCGGTGACGAGAAATTCAAGGAAATCCTCAGCAAGCTGATTGAAGAGGCTTCCGGGCAGTGGCTTGAGTTTCTCAAGCAATTGCTGAAGATATTGTTTCCGGACTCGGACGACACGCCGCCATCTCCTGCGCCATCCCCGGCACCACCACCATCGCCATCGCCAGGTGGTGGTGGTGGTGGTGGTGGTGGTGGTGGCGGGGCTAATAGAAATGATTTTGGCCCCGGCGAGCCCATGAGCAACAAGCCGCTGACCGAAGGTTCAAGGCATTTCAACTACAAGCCCGACAACAGCAATACTGGAAAGAAGCCGGACAATATCTGGAGTGGCTTCAGCCAGGGCCCTGATGGCAACTGCGTCACCGTTTCCGCGATAAAGGGGGCGATGATGCGGTACGGTCAGAAACCCACGGACGTTTTCAAGGAGGTGAAAGAGACGGCGGATGGCTATCACGTGAAAATGCGTGACGGCTTTGAGCTTGACCTGTCTAAGAAGGACCTCGAGGATGCGGCCAAATATGCACAATTTAAAGGCGATGATCCGGCGATGCTGACGGATGCCAATTTCATGTTCGCAGCGAGTGCCAGGCGTGCACAGATCGAAGGAAATGGTCTGGACGACAGGCCAGGTGAGGCGCAAAGAAGCTTTGCCCATGCGATGCAGAGCCTGAACAACGGCGAAATGCCCCACGAGGCGCTGGATCGCCTTGGGCTGAAGGGGCTCTACAGGAACTCCTCAAGCAGTGAGCTGGCGAGCGGCACGCTGGGTGTCGTGGCCTATGATCGTCATTCAATGGCGGTGATTGGTGGGCAAGTCGAGTTGTGGGGCCGGCGGGGCGGCTCGCCAAAGCAGGGTATTGCGTACGCATTCCTCTAGGGCGTTAAACGAAAAAGCCCGATAAACCCTATGCAGTCGGGGTTTATCGGGCTTTTCAATCCCGGGCATTCAAGCCCGGGACCGGCTCAGCTTATTGGCAAGCTTCGCAATCCGGCTCGTCGATCGCGCAGGCTTTTGGCACTGGCGCTGGACCGGCAGGTGCTGCGAGAACCGAATCATCACCATGGTTGCCGCCGCTGGAAACAGCGTTCAGCTTGCCGGTGTTGATGGTCGACTTCTCGGTGCTGGTAGCGGCCAGGGCGCGGAGGTAGTAAGTGGTTTTCAGGCCACGGTACCAAGCCATGCGGTAGGTCACGTCCAGCTTCTTGCCCGATGCGCCGGCGATGTACAGGTTCAGCGACTGAGCCTGGTCGATCCACTTCTGACGACGGCTGGCGGCGTCGACGATCCACTTGGTGTCCACTTCGAAGGCGGTCGCGTAGAGCTCTTTGAGTTCTTGCGGGATGCGCTCGATCTGCTGCACCGAACCGTCGTAGTACTTCAGGTCGTTGATCATGACCGAGTCCCACAGGCCGCGGGCTTTCAGGTCGCGAACCAGGTACGGGTTGATCACGGTGAATTCGCCCGACAGGTTCGATTTCACATACAGGTTCTGATACGTCGGTTCGATCGACTGCGACACGCCGGTGATGTTGGCGATGGTGGCGGTCGGTGCGATGGCCATGATGTTGGAGTTACGAATGCCTTTCTGCACACGGGCACGTACCGGTGCCCAGTCCAGGGATTCGTTCAGGTCAACGTCGATGTACTTCTGGCCACGCTGCTCGATCAGAATCTGTTGCGAGTCCAGCGGCAGGATGCCTTTGGACCAAAGCGAACCCTGGAACGTCTCGTAGGCGCCGCGCTCGTCGGCCAGGTCGCAGGAAGCCTGGATCGCGTAGTAGCTGACCGCTTCCATGGACTTGTCGGCGAACTCGACCGCAGCGTCCGAACCGTAAGGAATGTGCTGCAGGTACAGCGCGTCCTGGAAGCCCATGATGCCCAGGCCGACCGGACGGTGCTTGAAGTTGGAGTTCTGCGCCTGTGGTACCGAGTAGTAGTTGATGTCGATAACGTTATCGAGCATGCGAACGGCGGTGTTCACGGTGCGTTCCAGCTTGGCGGTGTCCAGCTTGCCGTTGACGATGTGGTTCGGCAGGTTGATCGAGCCCAGGTTGCAAACGGCGATCTCGTCCTTGTTGGTGTTCAAGGTGATCTCGGTGCACAGGTTCGAACTGTGGACCACGCCCACGTGCTGCTGCGGGCTGCGCAGGTTGCACGGGTCTTTGAAGGTCAGCCATGGGTGGCCGGTTTCAAACAGCATGGACAGCATTTTGCGCCACAGGTCTTTGGCCTGGATGGTCTTGAACAGCTTGATCTTGCCCGGGTACTGGGACAGGGCTTCGTAGTACTCGTAACGCTCTTCGAAGGCCTTGCCGGTCAGGTCGTGCAGGTCCGGTACTTCGGATGGCGAGAACAGGGTCCACGGGCCGTCATCGAAGACGCGCTTCATGAACAGGTCAGGGATCCAGTTGGCGGTGTTCATGTCGTGGGTACGACGACGATCATCACCGGTGTTCTTGCGCAGTTCGATGAACTCTTCGATGTCCATGTGCCAAGTTTCCAGGTAAGCACAGACAGCGCCTTTGCGCTTGCCACCCTGGTTCACGGCTACAGCGGTGTCGTTCACTACTTTGAGGAACGGTACAACGCCTTGGGACTTGCCGTTGGTGCCCTTGATATACGAACCCAGTGCACGCACCGGCGTCCAGTCGTTACCCAGGCCGCCCGCGAATTTGGACAACATGGCGTTGTCGTGGATCGCGTGGTAGATGCCCGACAGGTCATCCGGCACGGTGGTCAGGTAGCAGCTGGACAGCTGTGGACGCAGGGTGCCGGCGTTGAACAGGGTCGGGGTCGACGACATGTAGTCGAAGGACGACAACAGGTTGTAGAACTCGATGGCGCGGTCTTCTTTCTGCTTCTCTTCGATCGCCAGGCCCATGGCCACGCGCATGAAGAACACTTGCGGCAGTTCGAAGCGGATCCCGTCCTTGTGGATGAAGTAACGGTCGTACAGGGTTTGCAGGCCCAGGTAGGTGAACTGCTGGTCGCGCTCGTGGTTGATTGCCTTGCCGAGTTTTTCCAGGTCGAAGGTGGCCAGGATCGGGTTCAGCAATTCGAATTCGATACCCTTGGCGATGTAGGCAGGCAGGGCCTTGGCGTACAGGTCGACCATTTCGTGGTGCGTGGCGCTGTCGGCGACACCGAGGAAGCCCAGGCCTTCGGCACGCAGAGTGTCCATCAGCAGGCGCGCGGTCACGAACGAGTAGTTTGGCTCACGTTCAACCAGGGTACGGGCGGTCATTACCAGGGCGGTGTTGACGTCGGTCAGGGCCACGCCGTCGTACAGGTTCTTCAGGGTTTCGCGCTGGATCAGGTCACCATCGACTTCTTCCAGGCCTTCGCAGGCCTCGGTGATGATGGTGTTCAGGCGGCCCAGGTCCAGCGGTGCAAACGTACCGTCGGCCAGGGTGATGCGGATCGACGGGTGAGCTTGTACAGCCGCTTCTTCGGCCGGGGAGCGTACGGCACGTTCCTTGGCGCGGGAGTCACGGTAGATCACGTAGTCGCGGGCAACTTTCTGCTCGCCGGCACGCATCAGGGCCAGTTCGACCTGGTCCTGGATTTCTTCGATGTGGATGGTGCCGCCCGATGGCATGCGACGCTTGAACGTTGCGGTGACCTGTTCGGTCAGGCGCGCAACGGTGTCGTGGATGCGCGACGAGGCAGCAGCGGTGCCGCCTTCAACTGCAAGAAACGCTTTGGTGATCGCGACGGTGATTTTGTCATCGGTGTAAGGAACGACAGTCCCGTTACGCTTGATCACACGCAATTGGCCGGGCGCGGTGGCGGACAGATCCAGATTCGAATCAGCGGCCTGCGGCACGGAGCCCTGCGGGTTCTCGCGAGTTGTGTCGGTTTGCATGGGGGGTTGTCTCCACATTCTATATTTATTTGGGCACCATCACGGTGCCCACCGTTCCGTCCTGAAGCACTTACAACAGGCCAAGGGCCTGGCATAACAACTTCGGGACAGGAGGAAGGGAGCTGTTCGCGCCGCTTCCATGCCGAAGTCTTCGGTACAAGCTTGGGGCTCTTTACCGTATTCCTGGTGGGTGACTGCTTCGTACTGCAACACCCGTACCGTTTGTGCCTGATCGGGGCTAAAAACGGCTGCCATCCGCGTGCGCGGTTTGGTCTTCTGAAAAAGGCTTAAGTTCAACCAAACAGGAGCAAGAAAGGACTTGAGTTTCTTGTCTGATTTGTGTTTGGTCTTTTCCCTCAAAAACCCTACATGTAGGGTTTTTTTGGCGACGACCTACAAGATAATGCGTTTTCGGGGGTATGGCAACGCACTACCTGTGGATAACGCTGTGGGTAAAATGTGTATGAAACGTGGAACAGGCGTGTAGGCCGCAGTACTGCTGCATCGCGCCGTTTGTCACCGAATATTCCGAGTTAAAAACATCCGGTTGGATTTTTGCGGGCGCGAACCCTATCACAAAAAAACACGATGTCCGAACGCATTTGCGTGCTTGTGCCAGAGGGCTGGCCCGTTGCTACAATCGGCAGTTATTCATACAGTTTATGCCTCGCCTACATGACAACTGTAGGAGCGGGCTCGCCCGCGAAGGACGTCAACGATAACGCTGGAAACCTGAATAAACGCGGCGCCCTTGAGTTTTTCGCGGGCAAGCCCGCTCCTACAATAATTAGAACCGAGGTAACGCATGGAGCATGAAGCCTGGCAGGTATTGATTGTCGAGGACGACGAGCGACTGGCCGAGTTGACCCGTGACTACCTGGAGAGCAACGGCCTGCGGGTGTCGGTGGAGGGCAACGGCGCCCTGGCGGCCGCGCGGATCATTGCCGAACAGCCGGACCTGGTGATCCTCGACCTGATGTTGCCCGGCGAAGACGGCCTGAGCATCTGCCGCAAGGTGCGCGAGGACTACGACGGGGTGATCCTGATGCTGACTGCACGCACCGACGACATGGACCAGGTGCTGGGCCTGGACATGGGCGCCGACGACTACGTGTGCAAACCCGTACGCCCACGCCTGCTGCTGGCGCGCATCCAGGCCCTGCTGCGGCGCAGCGAAAGCGTCGAGCCACCCATCCCCGAAAAACAGCGGCGCCTGCAATTCGGCCCGCTGGTGGTGGACAACGCCCTGCGTGAAGCCTGGCTGCACGACGGCGGCATCGAACTGACCAGCGCCGAATTCGATCTGCTGTGGCTGCTGGTGGCGAATGCCGGGCGAATTCTGTCCCGGGAAGAAATCTTCACTGCCTTGCGCGGTATTGGCTACGACGGCCAGGACCGCTCCATCGACGTGCGCATCTCGCGGATTCGCCCGAAAATCGGCGACGACCCGATCCACCCACGGCTGATCAAGACCATTCGCAGCAAAGGCTACCTGTTCGTCCCCGAAGCCGCTGCTGAACTTACGCCGTGAACTCGATCTTCCTGCGCATCTACGGCGGCATGTGCGCGGCGCTGATTCTGGTGGCGTTGCTCGGCGTACTGGCCCTGCACCTGCTCAATGAAGTGCGCAGCGGCCAGTACCGCGAGCGCCTGGCCCATGGCACCTTCGCGCTGATGGGCGACAACCTGCAACCCATGAGCGCCATCGAACGCCGCCGCGCCCTGGCGGTATGGGAGCGCTTGCTGGGCATCCCGCTGGAATTGCAGACCGTGGCCGAGGCGCATCTGGACCTGAGCCAGCGCACCCGCCTGCAACGCGGCCAGGTGTTGGTGGAGCAAACCGGCCCCCATGCGGCCAGGGTGCTGCGGCTGGTCAGTGACCAGGAGCAACTGTTGCTCACCGGCGAAGTGCAGCAAATCAGCGAACAACTGGCCCGCGCGACCATTTACCTGCTGGCCGATGAGCTGGTGCGTTTCCCGGTGGCCGAGCAACCGCAAAAACTCGCCGACCTGAAAGAGGCCAAGGGCTTTGGATTCGAGATGCACCTGGTGATGCTCGACCAGGCTGATATGGACGAAGACCAGCGCCGCCGCGTGTCCGAGGGCGATACGGTGATGGCCCTGGGCAAGGGCGGTGATTCGATCCGGGTGTTTGCCGGCATGGTCGGCACCCCGTGGGTCCTGGAAATCGGCCCGCTGTACCAAATGAACCCGTATCCGCCGCAGTGGTTGATCCTGATCGCGTTGATCAGCCTGACCCTGATCGGCTTGATCGTCTATTTATTGGTACGCCAACTGGAACGGCGCTTGAGTGGCCTGGAAGCTGCCGCCACGCGCATCGCCAAGGGCAGCCTGGAAGTGCGAGTGCCGGCCCGGGGTGCCGATTCGGTGGGGCGCCTGGCGGCGGCGTTCAATGGCATGGCCGAGCACCTGCAACGCTTGTTGGCGATCCAGCGCGAACTGGTGCGTGCGGTGTCCCACGAACTGCGCACCCCGGTGGCGCGCCTGCGGTTCGGCCTGGAGATGATTGGCGACGCGGCCACGCCTGAGGCGCGGCGCAAGTACATGGAAGGCATGGACAGCGACATCCAGGACCTTGATGGCCTGGTGGACGAAATGCTGACTTATGCGCGACTGGAGCAGGGTTCGCCGGCGCTGAATTTCCAGCGGGTCGACCTCAGCGCGTTGCTCGATCAGGTGATTGATGAACTGTCGCCGCTGCGCCCGGAAATCAACGTGGCGCGGGGCATCTGCCTGTCTTCTGCCCATTGGGACGATGCGTGGGTGGAGGCCGAACCGCGTTACCTGCATCGAGCGCTGCAAAACCTGGTGAGCAATGCCATGCGCCATGCCCAGGGGCGGGTGCTGATCAGTTACCAAGTGGGCCAGGTGCGGTGTCGCATCGATGTGGAAGACGACGGCCCGGGCGTGCCGGAAAGTGCCTGGGAGCGGATCTTCACCCCGTTCCTGCGCTTGGATGACAGCCGTACTCGCGCGTCGGGCGGGCACGGGTTGGGATTGTCGATTGTGCGGCGGATCATCTATTGGCACGGCGGCCGGGCGTTGATCAGCAAGAGCAACAACCTGGGTGGCGCGTGTTTCAGCCTGAGCTGGCCACGGGACCAAGAAAAACCCCGCCCGTAGCAGCTGTCGAGCCCTGGCGAGGCTGCGTTGGCCCCCACTCGGTTTCGCGCCTGGCTCGACATCGGCGGCGCTCCCGACGCAGCCTCGCTAAGGCTCGACAGCTGCTACGGCCACCAGGGTCAATAATTGCCCGTCATCCACCGCAAACTGCGCCTCCAGCTCCTTGCCATGGCACCACTCAGCCGACAGGTCCGTTAGCAACCGCAGCCGCGCATGGCCGGTATCCGACCATTCCAGCAACTCGGCATGCTCAAAATAGAAGCGCTTCTGCACGATCGGGTAGAGCGCCTTGAACAGGCTCTCTTTCGCCGAAAACGTCAGCGTCACCAACTGCGCGATCTGCTCCCGCGGCCCGGCAGCCATGCGCTGTAATTCATCCGGTGTCAGGATTTCCCCGGCCAGGCGTTCCGCGCGCTCCAGTGTCAGCAGGTTCTCCAGGTCCATTCCCAGCCCGCGCCACTGTGCCTTGTGGGCGACGATGGCCGCCGCATGGCCGGTGCTGTGGGTGATCGAGCCGCTGATATGCGCGGGCCAGACCGGCGCGCGGTCCTCGCCAATGGCCGGCACGCAATCCAGCCCATCCAGCTGTTGCAAGGCCGCGCGGGCACACAGGCGACCGGCCAGAAACTCCGCCTGGCGCTTGGCTACCGAGCGCTGGATGCTCGCGGGCGGCGGCACGGCGCTGCGCTGGAAGTCGCCGATGGCCAGCAGGGATGGGTCAAAACGGGTGCTCAGCAAGACCGTGCCGGGCAAGGCAACGGGCAACGGCCAATGGGCATCAAGTGGGGTGCAGCAGGCGGGTAGGGAGTTCATGCCGGGTATTTTGCCGAGTTGAAGGGCCGCTGGATAGCCTGTGGCCGGGGATATGTAAATAACTCTTTACACGGTAGCCGGCCTCGGTTCAGCCCAGGTTCAGAGAGTGTTCAGGGGGAGTTCAGCGGGGGCTGCGTAGTCTGGCCCCGTACTCAAAGCCAAAGCGTGTGAGGTAGACCATGACTGCGATCAAGAAGCTGATGTTGGCGTTAACCATGCTCAGCGCCACTGCTGGCGTCCAGGCCTCTGATGCCAGCTTCGCGGGTTTCTCCAAAGAGAAGAGCAAAAAGCCCTACAGCCTTCTCCAGCGGGTGAGCTTCGAAGATGCCGGCGAACAGGCGGCTCCGTGGGGCCAGTCCCTGGGCCAGCACACCCCGCAGTCGGACTATCGCGTAGGCAATGAAAACCTGTCAGGTCACTTCAACGGCAGTAAACTGCGCCAGCAAGACCTGCAAGGCCGCTATGATATACCCCAGTTGGAAAGTTGATTTGCCTTGGAGAGCTTTATGAAATTGCTGGTTGTCGAAGATGAGGCGTTGTTGCGTCATCACCTGTTGACCCGCCTTACCGACAGCGGTCACGTGGTCGAGGCCGTCGCCAACGCCGAAGAGGCGCTGTACCAGACCGGGCAATTCAACCACGACCTGGCGATCATCGACCTGGGCCTGCCCGGCATGGGCGGCCTGGACCTGATCCGCCAACTGCGCGCCCAGGCCAAGACGTTCCCGATCCTGATCCTGACCGCTCGCGGCAACTGGCAGGACAAGGTCGAAGGCCTGGCTGCGGGTGCCGACGACTATGTGGTCAAGCCGTTCCAGTTCGAAGAGCTGGAAGCGCGGATGAACGCACTGCTGCGCCGCTCCAGCGGTTTCACCCAGTCGACCATTGTCGCCGGGCCCTTGCTGCTGGACCTCAATCGCAAGCAGGCTTCCCTCGACGAACAGCCGCTGGCGCTGACCGCCTACGAATACCGCATCCTCGAATACCTCATGCGTCACCATCAGCAGGTGGTTGCCAAGGACCGCCTGATGGAACAGCTCTACCCCGATGACGACGAGCGCGATCCGAACGTCATCGAAGTGCTGGTAGGCCGCCTGCGCCGCAAGCTGGAAGGCCCGGCGGGGTTCAAGCCGATCGACACCGTGCGCGGTCTGGGCTACCTGTTTAATGAGCGCTGCCGTTGATTCGCTCGTTACGTGTGCGTTTGATGCTCGCGGCCACCACCCTGGCCGTGCTGTTTATGCTGGCCTTGTTGCCCGCGATGCAGGGCGCCTTCAGCCTGGCCCTGCAGGATTCCATCGAGCAGCGGCTGGCGTCGGATGTCACCACGCTGATTTCGGCTGCGCGGGTTGAAAACAATCGCCTGCTGATGCCCGCGCAGTTGCCGGATGAGCGCTTCAACCTCACCGACAGCCGCCTGTTGGGCTACATCTATGACCGCGAAGGCCATCTGGTCTGGCGTTCGCGCGCGACCCAGGAAGAAAACATCAACTACAAGCCGCGCTATGACGGGCGCGGCAACGAGTTTGCGCGGATTCGCGAAGCCAACGGCCAGGAATTTTTCGTCTATGACGTCGAGGTCAAGCTGCTGGGCGGCAAGAGCGCGGCGTTCAGTATCGTCGCCCTGCAACCGGTGCGTGAATACCAACTGACCCTCGAAGGCCTGCGGGAAAACCTCTACCTGGGCTTCGGCGCGGCCTTGCTGGTGCTGCTGACTCTGCTGTGGCTGGGCCTGACCTGGGGCCTGCAAGCGCTGCGCCGGCTGAGCCAGGAACTGGATGAAATCGAAGGCGGTACCCGGGAAAGCCTCAGTGAACAACATCCTCGCGAACTTTTGCGTCTGACCGGCTCCCTCAACCGTCTGCTCCACAGTGAACGTGAGCAACGCACCCGTTACCGCGACTCCCTGGATGACTTGGCCCACAGCCTGAAAACCCCGCTGGCAGTGCTGCAAGGCGTGAGCGAAGACATGGCCCAGCGCCCCGAAGATCGCGACCAGGCCCGGGTGCTGCAATCGCAGATCGAGCGCATGAGCCAGCAGATCAGCTACCAATTGCAGCGCGCCAGCCTGCGTAAAAGCGGCCTGGTGCGTCACCAGGTGCGCCTGGAGCCGGTGCTGCAAAGCCTGTGCGACACGCTGAACAAGGTCTATCGCGATAAAGGCGTGAAGGTCTCCTTCGATTTGCCGGAAGAATGCGACGTGCCGATCGAGAAGGGCGCCTTGCTGGAACTGCTCGGCAACCTGCTGGAAAACGCCTATCGCCTGTGCCTGAGCGAAGTGCGCATCACCCTGCATGAAAGCCTGGAAGGCACTGAGTTGTGTATCGAAGATGACGGCCCCGGCGTGCCACCGGACCAGCGTGCGCGGATCCTGCAAAGGGGTGAGCGGCTGGACCGCCAGCATCCGGGGCAGGGCATCGGCCTGGCGGTGGTCAAGGACATCATCGAAAGCTACAGCGCACGGTTGACCCTTGGGGATTCACCGCTGGGTGGCGCGGCGTTCAAGATCCATTTCCCGGCGGTCTGATTCCGCTACCTCCCCGTAGCAGCTGTCGAGCCCTGGCGAGGCTGCGTTGGCCCCAACTCGGTTTTGCGCCTGGCCCTACATTGGCGGCGCTCCCGACGCAGCCTCGCCAAGGCTCGACAGCTGCTACGGTTAGGTTTCTTGTGCTCTATAGGCCCCCGGGGTCAGCCCGGTCCACTTCTTGAACGCCCGATGAAACGCCGATGGCTCGGAAAACCCCAGCTGTTCGGCGATCTCCTGCAACGACAAATCCGCCCGCCCCAAATGATAAATCGCAATGTCCCGGCGTAATTCATCCTTGAGTGCCTGAAAGCTGGTGCCTTCCTCCCGCAAATGCCGACGCAGGGTCTGCGGGCTGATATGCAGGTGCTGGGCGACGGCTTCGAGGTCGGGCCATGGCGTGCGGTCGCGGCTCAATAAGCGGCGCAATTGACTGCTCAGGCTGTCGCCCTCATCCGGCCGTGACAGCAGGTCGGCCGGTGAGCGTTCGAGGAAGTGCTTGAGGGTGCGTTCATCCTGCAACAGCGGCAGGCTCAGGTAGCGGCTGGGAAACACCAGGCTGCTGCTGGGCGCGGCGAACACCTGCGGGCAGGGGAACAGCAAGTCGTACTCACCGGCATGGGCCGGCATCGGGTAACTGAAGGTGGCCTGGTCCAGGCGGATGCGCTGGCCGATCAGCCAGCTGCCGAGGCGATGCCAGATCACCAGCAGGCATTCGCTGAGGAAGTGATCCGGGTCCCACAGCTGCGAATCGTCCAGGCTCAAGCGGGCCATTTCCCCTTCGCGTGTCAGACGCCAGCGCGGACCTTGCGGGAATAGGCTATAAAATAATAAGCCGCGTTCCAGAGCCTTCTCCAGGGTGCGGCAGTGAATCAGCGCGTGGCACATCATGGCGAAGGTGCCGCGCTTGCTCGGGCCTTCGGCGAAACCCAGGTATTCGTCATCCAGCGCCAGCCACAGCATCTGCAGCAGCCGGGTGAATTGCTCCGGGGCGATGCGGGCGCGGGGTTCGCTCAGCAGTTCCGGGGTAATGCCCACTTGCTGCAGCAGGCCCGAATAGTCGTAGCCAGCTCGACGAGCACCGCCTAAAGCGGCCCGGGCGTAGTGACTGGCGATGGTACGTTCACGCATGAGGGGCCTCGTCCATTGAGTGGCGGATGTTAGCCATCCTGTGTGAGGGCAACAAGGCGGATATCCGCCAAATTGTAGGACGAGATCGGGAGGTGAGGCGGAAATCCGCCACCTTGCGTAGGCGGTGTCTGAAGCCGAAAACCACCCAAGAGCTGATGTCTAAAGGCCTTCAGCGGTTTTCAGTAAAAGTGGCACGACGCTTGCGATAGAGAGCGCAGGGAGACCGGCCTTGAGCGGGCTCTCAAACAACAAATCCCTCCAGTGCAGGAGGGTTCGCAATTCAAGTGTCGTGGGCAATGGCGGATATTTGCCACACGGGACGATTGAGGAACTTTGCAATGACGACTCGTCAGCCACTGTACAAATCCCTGTATTTCCAGGTGATCGTTGCAATCGTTATCGGTATTTTGCTCGGCCACTTCTACCCGCAGACCGGCGTGGCCCTCAAGCCACTGGGTGACGGCTTTATCAAGCTGATCAAAATGGTCATCGCCCCCATCATCTTCTGCACCGTTGTCAGCGGTATCGCTGGCATGCAAAACATGAAATCGGTCGGCAAAACCGGCGGCTACGCGCTGCTGTACTTCGAAGTCGTCTCCACCATCGCCCTGCTGATCGGCCTGATCGTGGTCAACGTTGTGCAACCGGGCGCCGGCATGCACATCGACGTGGCTACTCTGGACGCCTCTAAAGTCGCTGCCTATGTGACTGCCGGTGCAGACCAGAGCATCGTTGGCTTCCTGCTGAACGTGATCCCGAACACCATCGTCGGCGCGTTCGCCACCGGTGACATCCTGCAAGTGCTGATGTTCTCGGTGATCTTCGGTTTCGCCCTGCATCGCCTGGGTGCCTACGGCAAGCCGGTGCTGGACTTCATCGATCGCTTCGCCCACGTGATGTTCAACATCATCAACATGATCATGAAGCTCGCGCCAATCGGTGCCCTGGGCGCCATGGCGTTCACCATCGGTGCCTACGGTGTAGGTTCGCTGGTGCAGCTCGGTCAATTGATGATCTGCTTCTACATCACCTGCATCCTGTTCGTGGTCCTGGTACTGGGCGCCATCTGCCGCGCACACGGCTTCAGCGTCCTGAAACTGATCCGCTACATCCGTGAAGAACTGCTGATCGTACTGGGTACTTCCTCGTCCGAATCCGCACTGCCACGCATGCTGATCAAGATGGAACGCCTGGGCGCCAAGAAGTCGGTCGTCGGCCTGGTTATCCCGACTGGCTACTCCTTCAACCTGGACGGTACTTCGATCTACCTGACCATGGCCGCCGTGTTCATCGCCCAGGCGACTGACACCCACATGGACATTACCCACCAGATCACCCTGTTGCTGGTACTGCTGCTGTCCTCCAAAGGCGCTGCTGGCGTGACCGGTAGTGGCTTCATCGTACTGGCCGCTACCCTGTCGGCTGTTGGCCACCTGCCGGTTGCCGGCCTGGCGCTGATCCTGGGTATCGACCGCTTCATGTCCGAAGCCCGCGCACTGACCAACCTGGTAGGCAACGCGGTTGCCACCCTGGTTGTGGCCAAGTGGGTCAAGGAACTGGACGAAGACAAGCTGCAAGTCGAACTGGCTTCCGGTGGTCGTGGTATCTCCGACACCCGCGAAGAAGACGACCTGGGCGTGGCCGAAGGCCCAGCTCCAACCGCCGTCAAGTAAGGCTGTACCGTTTGTGAAAAAACCCATCTTCGGATGGGTTTTTTTATGCCTGCGCGAAACATCAGTCACTCCGGATGATGGTTTATGTGATTGCTGCTGACCGCCAGGTTTGCCTACTCTGTGGCCAATCGAATCGGAATCGGAGTTTCCATGTCAGGTCCCTTGGCGTCCCTCAAAGTACTGGATTTCTCCACCTTGCTGCCGGGGCCGTTCGCCTCGTTGCTGCTGGCTGACATGGGCGCCGAGGTATTGCGCATCGAATCCCCCACGCGCATGGACCTGCTGCGGGTATTGCCGCCCCATGACCAGGGCGTATCGGCCAGCCATGCCTATCTGAACCGCAACAAACGCAGCCTGGCCCTGGACCTCAAGCAGGCCGAGGCGGTGGAGATCGTGCGGCAGTTGGTGGCGGACCATGACATCGTCCTCGAGCAGTTCCGGCCCGGGGTGATGGAGCGCCTGGGCCTGGGTTACGAGGCGTTGAAGGCGATCAATCCGAAGCTG
The DNA here is from genome assembly GCF_052682255.1 of Pseudomonas sp. 32A. Taxonomy (NCBI): domain Bacteria; kingdom Pseudomonadati; phylum Pseudomonadota; class Gammaproteobacteria; order Pseudomonadales; family Pseudomonadaceae; genus Pseudomonas; species Pseudomonas sp. 32A. Next base: position 4,595,221 of record NZ_JBQYLY010000001.1, read on the forward strand.
ATCTACGTCTCCATCACCGGCTACGGCCAGACCGGTCCCTACAAGAACCGCGCCGGCCATGACATCAACTACCTGGCCCTGGCGGGTGTCGCCAGTTACACCGGGCGCCAGGACAGCGGGCCGTTGCCCCTGGGCGTGCAATTGGCCGACGTGGGCGGAGGTTCGTTGCACGCAGTGATCGGTTTGCTGGCGGCGGTGATTGCCCGGCAGCAGAGCGGGGTGGGGCAATACCTCGACGTGAGCATGACCGACTGCGCCTTCAGCCTGAATGCCATGGCCGGCGCGGGTTACCTGGCGTGCGGTGTGGAGCCGGCGTGGGAGAACCAGGTGCTCAATGGTGGCAGCTTCTATGACTATTACCGCTCGCGGGAAGGGCGCTGGTTATCGGTGGGCAGCCTGGAACCGGCCTTTATGCAGCAACTGTGTACGGCCCTTGGGTGCCCCGAGTTGGCGGCGCAGGGCTTGTCGCCCAAACCCGAGCAGCAGAAAGCCCTCAAGCTGGCATTGCAGGTCGAGTTCGAGAAACGCAGCTTTGATGAGCTGTGTGAGCTGTTTGCCGGGATTGATGCGTGTGTCGAGCCGGTGCTGAACCTGAGCGAGGCCGTTGAGCACCCGCAGTTGAAAGCCCGGGAGCTGGTCAGCCAGGTGCCGCGGGGCGATGGTTCCAGCCAGGCGCAAATCGCGTGTCCGCTGAAGTTTTCCGAGGGCTTGCCGGCGGCCAGGCACATAGGCGCGGCGGTGGGCGCTCACAGCGATGAGGTGTTGGCGGAGTTGGGCTTCAGTGCTCAGCAGATAGATGATCTGCGGCGTGCCAAGGTGATTCAGTAGCGCCTGGGCCGGCCCCTTCGCGAGCAAGCCCGCTCCCACATTCGACCGACTTCCGTCGTTGGAATGCGATCAAATGTGGTAGCGGGCTTGCTCGCGAAGGGGCCTTTAAATCCACCACAAACCCTACTCGACGCGAGTTTCCCCGGTAAACACCAAAGTCTGCCGACACCTGCGGCACAAATACCGCCGCCCCTGGCTCACCAACCCATGACGCTGTGGCGAAAACGGGAAGTCACTGTCGGCACACGGGCAGCGGTAGATATACCGCGTCACGCGACGCCGCTGGATTTCATAGGTGTGGCAGCGATCCGGCGGCAGTTCGTAAACCCCACGCATGATCAACTGCCATTCCTCGCCATGGGGCTGGATGCGCTCGCCGAACAATTGGTGGGCAATCAGGTGCGCCACTTCATGGGCGACGGTCTGTTTAAGGAAGTGTTGGCTGTTTTCACGGTACAACTGCGGGTTGAAGCGCAGCAGGTTCTCGTGCAAATGCGCGACACCGGCCTTCTGGCCCCGCAGCTTGAGGCTGACCTGGGGGCGTTTGAAGCTTCGTTTGAAAAAGGATTCGGCTTGCAGGAAACAATCTTCGACGCGGGTATTGAGTTGCTCGGGCATGCTGTACATATCTCCAGAGACGTCCAGTATGCCGCAAACAAGGGTGTATCCGAATCTGTCAGGCGCCGAATGGTCATGCATAACGCACAAAGCCACCTTGCGGTGGCTTTTCCTGCGGGTAAACCGCGTCAGTTGGTGTAGATCGGGCCTACGCCCAGCCCCCAGACGATCACGGTAAAGGCCATGATCGCCACCAGCACCACCAGGCCCACGGCCAGCACTGAACTGGAGAACAGGAACCCTTCATCCGGGTGGATGTTCATGAAGGTCGGCAGCCCTACATACAGCAGGTATACCGTGTAGCAGATGGCCGCCGTGCCGACGACCATCCCCAGCCACATGTGCGGGTACAGGGCCGCCAGCCCGCCGACAAACAGCGGTGTCGCGGTATAGGTGGCAAACGCCACGCAGCGCGCCATGCTGGGGTTGGCGTCATAGGTGCGTGCCATCCAGTGAATGAAAGCGCCCATCACCGCCACGCCGCCGAGCATCGCCGCGTAGGACATGACGGTCATCCACAGCGCGCTTTCCACCGTCAGCATCACCGGTGCGCGGTTGCCGATGACCCAACCGACCTGAGTGGTACCGATAAAGGCGGATACAGCGGGGATCGCCGCGAGAATCAGCGTGTGGGTGAGGTACATGTGGCTGATGCTTTCTTCTTTATCGCCACGAATTTCCCGCCATTCCTGATCGGGGTGGGTGAAAAGTCCCACGACGTGATGGATCATGCCAGTCACTCCTGTCGTTATTACCATCGCCCCCCAGTGGAGCGCCCACGGGCCAATTGGCCTGAAAGGTCTGGATATGTGTGCGACCTTATGTCGCAGTATAGGAAGTGATGACCGGAAAAACTGTGGGGCTTTAGAGCAAATTGCGCTGTAAACATTGGGCTTAATCGCGGCGGGGTCTGTTGACTGGAATGCGGTCAATTGTGGGAGCGGGCTTGCTCGCGAACGCGGTGGGTCAACTAAACGCCTGGCGACTGACCCCACGCATTCGCGAGCAAGCCCGCTCCCACATTGGAACTCGGTCGTCCATCCCGGTAAAATACCCGGCTTTTCGTCACACACCTTTCGCGGATCCAAGCGCCATGGGCACTCTTACGGTCAACCAGAACAAGCTGCAAAAACGCCTGCGTCGCCAGGCCGGTGAGGCAGTCGCCGATTTCAACATGATCGAAGAGGGCGACAAGGTCATGGTCTGCCTGTCTGGCGGCAAAGACAGCTACACCATGCTCGACGTGCTGATGCACCTGCAAAAGGTCGCGCCGATCAAGTTCGAGATCGTCGCCGTGAACATGGACCAGAAGCAGCCGGGCTTTCCCGAGCATGTGCTGCCGGCCTACCTCAAGGAATTGGGGATCGAGTACCACATCGTCGAGAAAGACACTTACTCGGTGGTCAAGGAACTGGTCCCGGAAGGCAAGACCACCTGCTCACTGTGCTCGCGCCTGCGCCGTGGCACGCTCTACACCTTTGCCGACGAAATCGGCGCGACCAAGATGGCCCTGGGTCACCACCGCGACGACATCGTCGAAACCTTCTTCCTCAACATGTTCTTCAACGGCAGCCTCAAGGCCATGCCGCCCAAGCTGCGGGCCGACGACGGGCGCAACGTGGTGATCCGCCCGTTGGCGTACTGCCATGAGAAGGACATCCAGGCGTATTCCGACCTCAAGCAATTCCCGATCATCCCGTGCAACCTCTGCGGCTCCCAGGAAAACCTGCAGCGCCAGGTGGTCAAGGACATGCTCCAGGACTGGGACCGCAAGACCCCGGGCCGCGTCGACAGCATCTTCCGCAGTCTGCAGAACGTGCAGCCGTCGCAGTTGGCTGACCGTAACCTGTTCGACTTCACCAGCCTGCGTATCGACGAAAGTGCGGCGTCGCGCTTCGTCAACGTAGTGAACCTCTGAGCCATTTCACCGCTCTGACAGACGGCGCTCCTGGGCGCCGTTTTCATTTCAATCCTTAGGAGAGGGCATGCGCGATTACAAGTGGCTGCACGAATATTGTCTGAACCGGTTTGGTTCGGCGGCCGAGCTGGAAGCCCATCTGCCTGTGCCCCTGACCCCGGCGAAACTGCGCAAGATCAGCGATGACCGCTACCTGTCGACCCTGTCGCTGCGGGTGTTTCGCGCCGGGCTCAAACACAGCGTGGTGGACGCCAAGTGGCCGGCGTTCGAGCAAGTGTTCTTCGGCTTTGACCCGGAAAAAGTCGTGCTGATGGGCGCCGAGCACCTGGAGCGACTGATGCAGGACACGCGCATCATCCGCCACCTGGGCAAGCTCAAGAGCGTGCCGCGCAATGCGCAGATGATTCTGGATATCGAGAAGGAAAAAGGCAGCTTCGGCGCATTTATTGCCGACTGGCCGGTGACCGATATCGTCGGCCTGTGGAAGTACCTGAGCAAGCACGGCCACCAGTTGGGCGGGCTGTCGGCGCCGCGTTTTTTGCGGATGGTGGGCAAGGACACGTTCGTGCCGAGCTATGACGTGGTGGCGGCGCTGAATGCGCAGAAGATTGTCGACAAGGCACCCACCAGCCTGCGGGACCTGGCCACGGTGCAAGGCGCGTTCAACCAGTGGCATGCCGAGAGCGGGCGGCCGATGTGCCAGTTGTCGATGATGTTGGCTTACACTGTGAATCATTGATACCGGGTTGATGCCATCGCAGGCAAGCCAGCTCCCACACTTGGAATGCATTCCTCTGTGGGAGCTGGCTTGCCTGCGATAGCGGCAGGTCAGGCACTACAAAAGCATCAGGCAGGCAAACCTTCCCCCGCCAACCGTCGATTCAACTGGTGCCGGTACCGCACATACATCAACGCCGTGCAGAACACCGCCAGGCTCGCCAGCATCTCCAGCACACCAAACCACTGCCGGTTCGGGTCATACGCCGCCAGCGCACCCTTGATGAAGTACAAGTTCACCACAAAGCACATCCACGAATGCCCGCGCGCGCTGCCCACGATCATCCCCGGCGCCAGCAACAGCAACGGCACCAGCTCGATCAGCAGAATCACCCACGGTCGCGCGCCGTGCAGGTCGGCGAACACCAGGTAGTAGGCACACAGCAGTCCCACCAATCCCAAAAACGCCAGCAGGCTCAACACCCGCGCCGCTTTGACCCGTGGCTCCAGCCACGCCTGTGGCGGCAGTACCTTAGGCTTCCTGGCCACGGCCGTTCTCCAGCAGCGCGGCAGTCTTCGCCAGGCGCAGGCCGAGGGCGCGGCACAGGGCGATCTCGTGTTGATCCAGCGCACGCTTGCCGTCGGCACCGGAATGGTGGCTGGCGCCATAAGGCGTGCCGCCGCCCTTGGTATCAAGCAGTGCCTGTTCACTGTAGGGCAGGCCGGTGATCAGCATGCCGTGGTGCAGCAGCGGCAGCAGCATCGACATCAGCGTGGTCTCCTGGCCACCGTGCAGGCTGGCGGTGGAGGTGAACACGCCCGCCGGCTTGCCGACCAGGGCGCCGGTCAGCCACAGGTTGCTGGTGCCATCGAGAAAGTACTTGAGCGGCGCGGCCATGTTGCCGAAACGGGTCGGGCTGCCCAGTGCCAGGCCGGCGCAGTTCTTCAGGTCGTCGAGGCTGCAGTACAGCGGGCCGTCCACCGGAATGTCCGGCGCCACGGCTTCGCACTCGCTGGAAATGGCCGGCACAGTGCGCAAGCGCGCCTCAAGCCCGGCTTGCTCGACGCCCCGGGCAATTTGCCGGGCCATTTCGCTCACCGAGCCGTTGCGGCTGTAATACAACACCAGCACATACGGCGCACTCACGAAACCAGCTCCAGAATGTTCTCTGGCGGGCGGCCAATCACAGCCTTGTCGGCGGTTTCGAGGATCGGGCGTTCCATCAGTTTCGGATGAGCGGCGATGGCGGCAATCAGTTGCGCTTCGCTGAGGCTGGTGTCAGCCAGATTGAGGGTTTTGTATTCGTCCTCGCCGGTACGCAGCAATTGCCGCGCGCTGATGTTCAGCTTGCCCAGCAAGGCCTGCAATTGCGCGGCGTCGAGCGGGGTTTCCAGGTAGCGCACCACGTTCGGTGTCAGGCCACGGGCTTCCAGCAATTCGAGCGCACCGCGGGATTTCGAGCAGCGCGGGTTGTGATAAAGCGTCAGATCGGTCATGTGCGGGTCGCATCTTGCGTAAGGTGGCGGGTATTCTACCCGCGCTGTGCCACGTCCTTAAACCATGAGAGGCGATAGGCCGCAGCCAACGTTCATTTTTACGAAGGATTACCCCATGACGAGGCGACTGTTAGGCGCATTGGCAATCATCGGCACACTGCTGCTCAGCGGCTGTGGCAATGATTATGGCGTTGACCAATACGGTCAGAAAGTGGCCGCCGAACGCCTGGACAAGCAATGGCTGGTGGTTAACTACTGGGCCGAATGGTGTGGCCCGTGCCGTACCGAAATCCCCGAACTCAACGCTTTGGCTGAGCAGCTCAAGGGCCAATCGGTGGGAGTGTTCGGCGTGAACTTCGACAACGTCCAGGGTGAAGAACTCAAGAGCGCCAGTGAGAAACTGGGCATCAAGTTCACCGTATTGGCGCAGAACCCGGACGGGATCTTCGACATTCCCCGCAGTGAAGCCCTGCCGGTGACCTACATCATTGATGACAAGGGCAAGGTGCGCGAGCAACTGATGGGTGAGCAGACGGCGGAAGGGGTGTTGGCCAAGCTCAAAGCGTTGCGCGGATAAATGTAGGAGCTGGCTTGCCTGCGATGCGGGCAACTCGGTCTGTCAGCCAGACCGAGGCGATACAATCGCAGGCAAGCCAGCTCCCACAGAAGAGCCGGATTGCCACACGGCTGAATCAGCCTTCTTCCAGCCACAATCGCAACGGCTTGCCATCCGCCGGCCAGAAACGGGTCTGTTCGATCGGCGAGATGTCCCAGCGCTGCACGCCTTGCAGGGCCTGGAAGAAGCGGTGTTCCTGCTCCATCAGCGCTTCGGCGCAGAGTTTGCGGGTGCTGCCGACCTTGCCGAAGCTCAGCTTGTCGCCATTCAGGGTGTAGGGCGCGAACCAATGGTTGCAGCCACCATTGCCGTAGGCCCGGCCATCGGCGCCGAGGGTCACGGTCAGGTGCGCGTAATCCATCAGCGGCCGCTCACCGATCCATTCCACCACGTAGCTGTGATCCTGCTTGAGCTTGACCTCGTCGCTGGCGCAGCCCGCAAGGCCTGCACCCAGCACGGCCAGCATCAGCGGGGCTTTCATTGCACGGCCTGCTGGCATTTCGGGCAACGGTGCTTGTCACCCAGGGTGGCCCAGCCCAACTCGGTGACGCGCGCAGTGGCGGCCGGTTGCAGCGGTTCCTTGGTCAGCTTGGTTTCCACCGCGAATTCAAACTCCAGCACGGTGTCGCAGCTGTCGCAGTTGACCTTCCAGGTGTGAATCTCCAACTCGCCGAACTTCGGCCCCTGGGCCATGGCGACCCACTGGCCCGCCGGGCGGATGGAGTAGCGTGCATCGCCTTCGACGGTCAGGCGCATCGACAGGGTTTTGCTGCCGCGCAGGGTGACGATCAGAACGTCGCCGTTCTTGATCGAGCCACCGTTGCCGGTGACTTGATAACGGCCCGGCACCAGGGCGCGGCATTCGATCAGGGTGTGTTGCGGGCTCAGCAAGCTGAAGCGGAAATCGTGTTCGGCCATGGATCCTCCAAATAGGCGCGGCATCCTATCACGGGCCGCCACCCATCATGGCGCGGCTATGTGACCGCTGATCATCCTTCGACGAGGTTTTGCGCCTGCCCGCCGGCCCACGCCGCGATGTTGGCCAGGGTCGTGCCGGCAATCGCCCCCAGGGCCTCGCGGGTCAGGAAGGCCTGGTGGGCGGTGATGATCACGTTGGGGAAGGTCAGCAGGCGCGCCAATACGTCGTCTTGCAGGGGCAAGTCCGAGCGGTCTTCGAAAAACAGCTGGGCCTCTTCTTCATACACATCCAGCCCCAGATAGCCGAGCTGGCCGTCCTTGAGTGCGTCGATCAGCGCCGGGGTGTCTACCAGGCCGCCGCGCCCGGTATTGATCAGCATCGCGCCGGGCTGCATATGGGCCAGGCTTTGGGCGTTGATCAGGTGTTTGCTGTCCGCCGTCAGCGGGCAATGCAGGCTGATGATCTGCGACTCGCCCAGCAACTGCGGCAGGCTCACATACTGGGCACCAAGGGCCTCGACCTGCGGGTTGGGGTAAGGATCGTAGGCCAGCAACTGGCAGCTGAACCCGGCCATGATCTTGGCGAACGTGGCGCCGATCTGCCCGGTACCGACCACGCCGACGGTCTTGCCCACCAGATCGAAACCGGTCAGGCCATGCAGGCTGAAGTCGCCGTCGCGGGTACGGTTGTAGGCGCGGTGCAGGCGGCGATTGAGGGCCAGGATCAGCGCGACCGCATGTTCGGCCACCGCATGGGGCGAATAGGCCGGCACCCGCACGATGGTCAGGCCCAGGCGTTTGGCGGCGGGCAGGTCGACATGGTTGTAACCGGCCGAGCGCAGGGCAATCAGGCGGGTGCCGCCGTTGGCCAGTTGTTCCAGCACCGGGGCGCTGAGGTCGTCGTTGATAAAGGCGCAGACCACTTCGTGGTGTTCGGCCAGGGCCACGGTGTCGAGGTTCAGCCGGGCCGGCTGGAATTGCAGCTGCATGCCGTCGGGCAACGGTTGGGCGAGAAAGCTCTCGCGGTCGTAGGTCTGGCTGCTGAAGAGGATGATGCGCATCAAATATTCCTTCTTGATGATGGAAAGCTGCTTTTGTGGCGAGGGCGCTTGTTGTGGCGAGGGAGCTTGCTCCCGATGGAGTGCGAAGCGCTCCCATGATTTTGGGGCCGCTGCGCAGCCCAGCGGGAGCAAGCTCCCTCGCCACAACAAGCGCCCTGGCCACAGCAAGCTCCCTCGCCACATTGCCCCGAAAGTTTACGCGCTGACCCGCGCCTCGCTGGCCAGCCGGGCAATCGCCATGTCCAGTTCATCCAGGGCCGGCATGGCCTTGGCGTCGTCCTGTTTGAGCAGGGTCTCGGCCCGTTGGCAGGCCGCGCGCAGTTGCGGCACGCCGCAATACCGGGTGGCGCCGTGCAAGCGGTGCACCCGCTCGATCAGGGCGTTGCGGTCGTTGGCGTCCCGGGCGACGCGAATCGCTTCACGGTCGGCTTCAAGTGACGCCAGCAGCATCGCCAGCATGTCCGCTGCCAGATCCGCCTTGCCGGCCGCAAGGCGCAGACCTTCTTCGTGGTCCAGCACCGGCAATTGCGTGGCGTGCCCGAAGTTTTCGGTGCCACGGTCCGGGCCTTGGTTGCGCAGGGCCAGCCCGGTCCATTTCAACACCACCTGGGCCAGTTGCCGTTCGCTGATGGGTTTGGTCAGGTAGTCATCCATGCCGCTTTGCAGCAGGGCGCGTTTTTCGTTGGCCATCGCATGGGCCGTCAGCGCGACGATGGGCAGCGGCGTGCCATGGCGTTCGCTTTCCCATGTGCGGATCGCCTCGGTGCTCTGGCGGCCGTCCATCCCGGGCATCTGCACGTCCATCAGCACCAGGTCGAAGGCTTCCTGCTTCACCGCTTCGACGGCCGAGTAACCGCTTTCCACCGCCTGGACCTTGGCGCCCATGTCCTCCAGCAGGGTTTGCACCAACAGCAGGTTGGCCGGGTTGTCGTCGACACACAGCACCCGCGGCGCGCGGCTGGACAGTGGCTCGCCGGGTTCGCTGCGCGATGGGCGCGGGCTGATCAGGTCGGCCAGGGCGCGGCGCAGTTTGCGGGTGCAGGCGGGTTTGGCCTGCAACTGACTGTTGGGGTTGGGCACCGACTGGTTGAACAGCAGCTGTTCGGTGGTCGGGCACAGCACCAGTACCTTGCAGCCCAGGTGTTCGAGGTCCCACAGGTGTTGGTTCAAACGCTCCGGCGGGATGTCGTTGGCGGTGATGCCCAGTACCGCCAGGTCAATGGCCTGTTCGGTCTGGTGGGCGCTGGTAATGCCGTTGGTCAGGCTTTCCAGGCTGTTGAACGGCGTGACTTCCAGGCCGCAGTCTTCCAACTGATGTTGCAGGGCCTGGCGCGCCAGCTCGTGGTTTTCCAGCACGGCCACGCGCCGGCCCAGCAGCGGCGCGGAGGGCAGGTCTTCGATATCGTCACGGGTTTTTGGCAGGTTCAGGCTGATCCAGAATTCCGAGCCTTCTCCCGGCGTACTGTCGACACCAATCTCACCGCCCATCTGTTCGATCAGGCGCTTGGAAATCACCAGGCCCAGGCCGGTGCCACCGGGTTGGCGGGACAGCGAGTTGTCCGCCTGGCTGAAGGCCTGGAACAGCGCCCGCACATCCTGGTTCGACAGGCCGATGCCGGTGTCCTGCACGCTGATGCGCAGTTGCACGCTGTCTTCCTGTTCGTCTTCAATCATGGCGCGGGCAACGATGGTGCCTTCGCGGGTGAACTTGATCGCGTTGCTCACCAGGTTCGTGAGGATCTGCTTGAGCCGCAGCGGGTCACCCACCAGGGACAGCGGTGTATCGCGGTAGACCAGGCTTACCAGCTCCAGCTGTTTGGCGTGGGCGGCCGGGGCGAGGATGGTCAGGGTGTCTTGCAGCAAGTCCCGCAGGTTGAACGGGATGCTGTCGAGCACCAGCTTGCCGGCCTCGATTTTCGAGAAGTCGAGAATTTCGTTGATGATGCCCAACAGGTTGTCGGCGGATTTTTCGATGGTGCCCAGGTAATCCAGCTGCCGGGGCGACAGCTCGCTTTTCTGCAACAAATGGGTGAAGCCCAGGATGCCGTTCAGCGGCGTGCGGATCTCATGGCTCATGTTGGCCAGAAACTCCGACTTGATACGGCTGGCTTCCAGGGCTTCCTTGCGGGCGAGGTCCAACTCGATGTTCTGGATCTCGATGGTTTCCAGGTTTTGCCGCACGTCTTCGGTGGCCTGGTCGATGCTGTGTTGCAATTCTTCCTGGGCGTTTTGCAGGGTCTCGGCCATGCGGTTGATGCCCGAGGCCAGGTGATCCAGTTCCTGGCTGCCCAGGGGTGGCAAGCGGGTTTCCAGATTGCCGTCCTTGAGCTGCGCCACGGCCTGTTTGATCAGGCCTATCGGCGAATTGATCGTACGGCTGATGCGCAAGGCGAGGGCAGCCGTGCAGATCAGGCCGATAGCGATCAGCAGCAGGCTGGCGAACAGGCTGCGGTAGCCCCGCAGCAACATGCCGTTGTGGGACAGTTCCAGCTCGACCCAGCCCAGCAGGCGATCGGATTCGTCCGGGATGAGTTCGCCCGCAAGGTTGCGATGGCGGCCGAATACCGGCAGCAGATAGCGGGTTGCGTCATTGCCGGTGCGCTGCAACAGGTGCGAACTGTTGCCGATCGGCGGCTGATTGAGCATGGTCGGGCCGGCGTGGGCCAGCGGTGTGCGGTCAGGCCCCAGGAATGACACGGCGCGTACGTCGGTTTGCTCCAGGGACTGGGTGGCGATGCGTTCCAGCAGGTCGGTGTTTTTGGTGCCCAGGGCCGGGGCGACCAATGGTGCCAGTTGCTCGGCGATCATCTCGCCCCGTTGCAGCAACTGCGACTGCAACTCCGACAGCTGCATCCAGGTGAAATAGCCGCCCAGCAGCAACGCCATCAGGCTGGTAGGCAATAAGGTCAGCAACAGTACGCGGCCTTTTATTCCCATTTTCGTAAGCACGCCACTCTCCTGCTACCACACTGTTGTCGAATTCCACGCAGGCATCCGGCCCGCGCCACCTGCGCAGTGTAGCCATTTGCGCGGCGTGGAATCTTGCAAATTAATGACCTGAGGCAAACCTCGGGCCCCTGGACGCCCGACGGCAGTTGCTCGTGGGGGGGCAATCTTGAATAATCAGTCATTGAGAATGACTTGCAGACGCTAATGAATCCCGTAGCACTTGGCTTACCCAGTATCCTGGCGATTGAAGACGATCCTGTGCTCGGCGCCTATGTCCATGAGCAGTTGGGCCGCTGTGGCTTCGAGGTGACTTGGTGCCAGAACGGCCAGCAGGGCCTGCAAATGGCCCGCGATCAACGTTTCGACGTGGTGTTGATGGATATCCTGTTGCCGGGCATGGACGGCTTGTCGGTGCTCACGCATTTGCGCCAGAGCCATTCGATCCCGGTGATCCTGATGTCGGCTTTGGGTGCTGAAGCCGACCGCATCAGCGGCTTTCGCCTGGGGGCGGACGATTACCTGCCCAAACCGTTCAGCATGGCGGAGTTGCGCGTGCGCATCGAGGCGATCCTGCGCCGGGTCGCCCTGGACCGGCGGCCTTTGCCGGCCCTGGCGGCGGTGCGCGACGATGCCCGTAGCCTGCGTTTCGATGATGAGCGGTGTGATGTGTTTCACCGGGGACAGTGGGCCGGCCTGACCCGCAGCGAATACCGCCTGCTGGAAACCCTGCACCGCAACGGCGAAGAAGTCCTCAGCAAAGCCTTCCTCTATCAGCATGTCTTTCAACGCGGCTACGCGCCCCACGACCGCAGCCTGGACATGCACATCAGCCAGATTCGTCGCAAGCTCAAGGCCATTGGCTACAGCGAGCGGGAAGTGCGCACGGTGTGGGGCAAGGGCTATGTGTTGAGCGGTCACGATGACAGGCTTTAAGGCCGCCCTCACACGGCTGCCGGGCAAGCATTCGTTATTCTGGAAACTGGCCTGCCTGCTGATTGCGTTCTGCTTGCTGATGATCTGGCTCAGTTGGTCCTGGGGCCGGTACATGGAAGAGCAGAATGCCTTTCTGTCCAACGAGGCTCGCGCCACCTTGAGCGGTTATGCAGCCGGTGCGGAACTGGCGTGGAACAAGGGCGGCAACGCCGGTGTGGACGAATGGCTGCACACCCTGGGCCAGCGCGAGCGCACCTGGGTGGGTGTCATCGGTAACGACCTGCAATCCCTGAGCAGCTACCCGCTGACGGACAAGGAAAGCCAGCGCCTGACCTTCCTGCGCGGCCTGGACTGGCCCGTCAGCCGGCACGCCAAGGGCTTGCCGTGGTTGAAAATCCCGTTCCCGCTCGACCCGGGCGCGGGTTCCCTGGTGATCGAATTGCCCCGGCGTTTCATGCCTGGGCAAAACCAGCTGCTCTGGCGCATCGTCACCAATGGCTTGATTCCCGGTCTGTTCACCCTGTTGCTCTGCATCGGCCTTTACCGGCTGTTGATCATGCCCCTCAATCATCTGCGGGAGCAGGCCAACGCCTGGCGCGCCGATCAACTGAGCACCCGGCTTTCCCGTGATACCACCAGCCGCCCGGATGAACTGGGGGAGTTGGGCCGAGCGTTTGACCAGATGTCGGAACGCCTGCAAGGCACCGTAGCCCTGCAACAGCAACTGCTGCGGGATTTGTCCCATGAGCTGCGCACGCCGCTGAGCCGTTTGCGCGTCGCCTGCGACAGCGAGCAAGACCTGACCCAACTGCGCGAGCGCCTGGGGAGGGAAATCGACGGCATGCAGCGCCTGGTGGAAGACACCCTGCAACTGGCCTGGCTCGACACTGAACGTGCGCCGCTGCCCAAGGAAGACATCCAGGTGCAGGCACTGTGGGACATGCTGCGGGAAAACGCCTGTTTTGAAAGTGGCTGGCCGGCTTCACGCTTGCAGTGCGAGCTTGGGGCTGACTGCTGGGTACGCGGGCATCTGAACCTGCTGGCCCAGGCATTGGAGAACATCCTGCGCAATGCCATCCGGCACTCTCCGCAAAACGGCACGGTGCAATTGGGCGGGCAGCGTGAGGGGGATCACTGGCACTTGTGGCTGGAAGACCAGGGCGGCGGGATTGATGAGATGGAGTTGGAGCGGATCTTTGCGCCATTCACCCGGCTGGACGGTTCACGGCCCGGCGACGGCGGTTTTGGCCTGGGCTTGAGCATTGCGCGCAACGCTGTGCAGCGTCAGGACGGCAGCTTGTGGGCGGAAAATACCGGCCAGGGTTTGCGCGTGCACATGCGCTTGCTGGCCCGCTAACGGTTACAACCGGCGCTGTTTGCGTTTTTTCCACTGGCGGGCCACCCACCAGCGCCAATAGCCCATGGTCAGGCAATACCCCAGCGCCGCCATCACCAGCCCCAGTACTACCGAGCCCAGCAGGAAGGGTTGCCACAACGTCGACAACTGCCCGCTGATCCATTCCCAGGTCAACTCGTCGGGCAGGCTGCGGGGCGGCACGTTCATCAGCCAGGCGCCGGTCATGTAAGTGCAGAAGAACACCGGCGGCATGGTGATCGGGTTGGTCAGCCACACCAGGCTGACGGCAATCGGCATATTGCCGCGCACGCTGATGGCGAGGATCGCCGCCAGCAGCATCTGCAAGGGAATGGGGATAAATGCCGCGAACAGACCAACGGCCATCGCCCGGGCGACCGAGTGCCGATTGAGGTGCCAGAGGTTCGGGTCATGCAGCAACTTGCCGAGAAAGCGTAAGGACTTGTGTTCCCGGATGCTGGTTGGATCGGGCATGTACCGTTTGAATAAGCGCCGTGGCATAAGGGGTCCAGGTCAGTTCGAGGGGCAAGTATGCCCGCATTCTACGAACGGGAAATTCAGACTTTGTGACAAATAATAATAGGCCGCATCGGGAGCCCGACTAAGACTCAATGGGTCGCTTTCAAGGAACGATCCATGAGAACAGGGATGTTCGCACTCGCGTTGGGGCTGCTCGCCCTGCGTCTTTTACCGGCGTTGCCGTCCAGCGGCTGGCTGCTGCTGATGCCGGTGTTGGCCCTGATGCTGCTGCCTTTTCGCACCTATCCGCTGGCGTTTTTCCTGCTTGGCCTGGGCTGGGCGTGCCTGAGTGCGCAGTGGGCGCTGGATGACCGGTTGGCGCCGCGTCTGGATGGCCAGACCCGCTGGGTGGAAGGGCGAGTTACCGGGTTACCGCAGCAGACAGGTGACGGTGTGCGCTTTGAGCTGACCGACAGCCGGTCACGCAAGGACCTGCTTCCGAAGCGCATCCGTGTGTCCTGGCGTGGCGGGCCAGCGGTTCAGAGCGGTGAGCGCTGGCGGTTGGCCGTCACCCTCAAGCGTCCCTCCGGTTTGCTCAATGCCGAGGGGTTTGACTATGAAGCCTGGCTGCTGGCCCAGCGCATTGGCGCCACGGGTTCGGTCAAGGATGGCCAGAAGCTGGCGCCTGCACGGCATGCCTGGCGCGACGGGATTCGGCAGCGGCTGTTGGCGGTGGATGCCCAAGGGCGAGAGGCGGGCCTGGCGGCGCTGGTGCTCGGGGATGGTTCCGGGCTGGCCGCCGAGGATTGGCGGGTTCTGCAAGACACCGGCACCGTGCATTTATTGGTGATTTCCGGGCAGCACATCGGGCTACTGGCAGGGTTGATCTATGGCCTGGTCGCTGGCCTGGCACGCTTCGGGTGTTGGCCGAAACCCTTGCCGTGGTTGCCCTGGGCCTGCGGCCTGGGGTTTGCTGCGGCGCTGGGCTATGGCTTGCTGGCGGGTTTCGAAGTGCCGGTGCAACGGGCCTGCGTGATGGTGGGATTGGTCCTGCTGTGGCGCCTGCGGTTTCGTCACCTCGGGATCTGGTGGCCGCTGTTGCTGGCGCTGAACGCCGTGCTGATCCTCGAGCCACTGGCCAGCCTGCAACCGGGGTTCTGGTTGTCCTTTGGGGCGGTGGCGGTGCTGATCCTGGCGTTCAGTGGCCGGCTGGGTCCCTGGAGTGCCTGGCAGGCCTGGACCCGGGCCCAGTGGTTGATTGCCATCGGCCTGTTTCCGCTGCTGCTGGTGCTCGGTTTGCCCATCAGCCTGAGCGGGCCGCTGGCCAACCTGTTCGCGGTGCCGTGGATCAGCCTGGTGGTGTTGCCCCTGGCCTTGCTGGGTACGGTGTTATTGCCGCTGCCTTATATAGGTGAAGGTTTGTTATGGCTGGCAGGCGGCGCACTGGACTGGCTGTTCAAGGCTTTGGCGTTGCTGGCGCAATACTTGCCAGCCTGGATACCGGCGCAAGTGCCCATGGGCTATTGGCTGGTGAGCCTGCTGGGGGCGGTGCTGTTATTGCTGCCCAAGGGCGTGCCCTTTCGGCTGCTGGGCTGGCCGATGTTGCTGCTGGCGGTGTTCCCGCCTCGGGAATCGGTGCCCCTCGGGCAGGTGGAGATGGTGCAACTGGATGTAGGCCAGGGTTTGTCGACCATCCTGCGTACCCGCAACCACGTTCTGCTCTATGACGCCGGGCCGCGCTCCGGGGAGTTCGACCTTGGCGCGCGCGTCGTGCTGCCTGCGCTGCGCAAGTTGGGGGTTGCGGGGCTGGACATGATGCTGCTCAGTCATGCCGATGCCGATCATGCTGGTGGTGCTTTGGCCGTTGCTCAAGGGTTGCCGATCAAACGCGTGGTGGGCGGCGAGACAGCACGGCTACCGTCAACGCTCGGTACTCAAGCCTGTGTCAGTGGCGAGTGGTGGGAATGGGATGGCGTGACCTTCGAGCTATGGCAATGGCCGGATGCGACGGACGGTAACCAGATGTCCTGTGTGTTGCTGGTGCAGGCGAATGGCGAACGGTTGCTGCTGACCGGTGATATTGACCGTGAAGCCGAGCGGGCATTGCTGGCCACACCCCTGGGGGCTCCTGTCGATTGGCTGCAAGCGCCCCATCATGGCAGCCGCAGCTCGTCGTCATGGCCGTTTCTACAGCGCCTCGCCCCCAAGGCTGTGTTGATTTCCCGAGACCGCAGCAATGCCTTCGGCCATCCGCATCCCCAGGTGTTGGAACGTTACCAGGCTTTGGGCAGCCTGATTTATGACAGTGCCGAACACGGCGCGCTCCGCCTGAAACTGGGCACTTTCCAGCCACCGGAGGCCGCGCGCAGCCAGCGACGCTTCTGGCGCGAGCCCCCGCCGTAAAACAGCGTTACCAAAGACCGGCCTCTGCGACAGGATGCTCTGGGGCAGGCCAGCGCTTCCGCCAGACCCTTATGGTAAAGTGGCGCACTTTTTCGAGGGGGCATTCACTGTGTGGGAATTGGTCAAATCCGGCGGCTGGATGATGTTGCCGATCATTTTGAGTTCCATCGCCGCACTCGGCATCATCGTCGAACGCCTGTGGACCCTGCGTGCCAGCCGTGTAACACCTGACCACCTGCTGGGCCAGGTCTGGGGCTGGATCAAGAACAAGCAACTGGACAAGGCAAAACTCAAGGAGCTGCGCGCCAATTCGCCCCTGGGTGAAATCCTCGCCGCCGGCCTCGCCAACTCCAAGCATGGTCGCGAGATCATGAAGGAATGCATCGAGGAGGCCGCTGCCCGGGTCATCCATGAGCTGGAGCGCTACATCAATGCCCTGGGCACCATTGCCGCCATGGCGCCATTGCTCGGTTTGCTCGGTACGGTACTGGGCATGATCGATATCTTCAGCTCCTTCATGGGCTCGGGCATGACCACCAACGCCGCGGTGTTGGCCGGTGGTATTTCCAAGGCCTTGATCACCACGGCGGCGGGCCTGATGGTCGGTATTCCTTCGGTGTTCTTCCACCGCTTCCTGCAACGGCGCATCGACGAGCTGGTGGTGGGCATGGAGCAGGAAGCCATCAAGTTGGTGGAAGTGGTGCAGGGCGACCGTGACGTGGACCTGGTTGAGGGCAAAGCGTGAAATTTCGCCGCAAGCAACGGGAAAACGTCGATATCAACCTGGCGTCGTTGATTGACGTGGTGTTTATCCTGCTGCTGTTTTTTGTCGTCACCACCACCTTTACCCGGGAAACCCAGCTGCGGGTCGACTTGCCGGAAGCCGTCAGCGGCTCTCCGGCGGAAGACCAGCAGGTCAAGCAGTTGGACATCGCCATCAGCGCCGATGGCGTGTTCTCGGTGAATAACCAGTTGCTGGAGAAAAACGACCTGGCCAGCCTGATGGAAGCACTGCAGAAGGAGTCCGGTGGCGACACTAACTTGCCACTGTCCATCAGCGCCGACGGCAACACCAAGCACCAGGCCGTCATCACTGCGATGGACGCTGCCGGCAAGCTCGGCTTCAGCCATTTGCGCATGACCACCGTCGAGGCGGCGAGCCAACCCTGATGGCCATGACTGATCGTTTGCTCAAGGCCTGGTACGAAGGCCATCCGGCGCTCGCGTTGTTGCAGCCGCTGGAATCCCTCTATCGCCGGGTTGTGCAGCGCAAACGCGCGCGGTTCCTGGCGGGCGAGGGCGAGATCTACCAGTCGCCGGTGCCGGTCGTGGTCGTCGGTAACATCACCGTCGGGGGCACCGGGAAGACTCCCTTGATTCTCTGGCTGATCGACCATTGCCAGCGCAGCGGTTTGCGCGTCGGTGTGGTCAGCCGGGGTTATGGCGCCAAGCCGCCAGCGTTTCCATGGCGCGTCGAAGCCAGTCACACCGCCGCCGTTGCGGGGGATGAACCTCTGCTGATCGTGCAACGCAGCGGCGTGCCGCTGATGATCGACCCCGACCGTAGCCGCGCCGTAAAGGCGTTGCTGGCCAGCGAAACCCTGGACCTGATTCTCTCCGACGACGGCCTGCAACATTACCGCCTGGCCCGTGACCTGGAACTGGTATTGATTGATGCTGCCCGAGGGCTTGGCAACCGCCGCTGTCTGCCGGCGGGGCCGTTGCGCGAACCGGTCGAGCGTTTGCATAGCGTCGATGCGCTGCTTTATAACGGCGCCGGTTCAGACCGTGAGGATGGCTTTGCCTTCCGTCTGCTGCCCACCGCATTGGTTAATCTGCACACCGGCGAGCGCCAGCCTGTCGACCACTTCCCGGTAGGTCAGCAGGTGCATGCGGTGGCAGGCATCGGCAACCCGCAACGTTTCTTCAGCACCCTTGAGACGCTACACTGGCGCCCATTACCCCATGCTTTTGCCGACCACGCGCCCTACAGTGCCGAGGTCTTGAATTTCACACCGGCACTGCCGTTGGTCATGACTGAAAAGGACGCGGTGAAGTGCCGCGCCTTTGCCAGGCCCGACTGGTGGTACCTTGCGGTGGACGCGGCACCGTCACCGGCGTTTACCGCCTGGTTCGACACGCAGTTGATGCGCTTGCTGCCCGCTCGCCTTTTGCCTTAAAACGCTGCTCTCCAGGACATACTCATGGACACCAAACTGCTCGATATCCTCGCTTGCCCGATCTGCAAAGGTCCGCTCAAGCTCAGCGCCGACAAAACCGAGCTGATCAGCAAGGGCGCCGGCCTGGCGTACCCGATCCGTGATGGCATTCCGGTAATGCTTGAAAGCGAAGCCCGCACCCTGACCACCGACGAGCGCCTGGATAAATGACCACCGCCTTCACCGTCGTCATCCCGTCCCGCTACGCCTCCACCCGTCTGCCCGGCAAACCGCTGCAGCTGATCGGCAACAAGCCGATGATCCAGCTGGTGTGGGAACAGGCCTGCAAAAGCAGCGCCGAACGGGTGGTGGTGGCCACCGATGATCCGCGCATTATCGAGGCCTGCAAAGGCTTTGGCGCCGAAGCGGTGCTGACCCGTGAAGACCACAATTCCGGCACCGACCGCCTTGCTGAAGTGGCCACTAAGCTGGGGCTGGCGGCGGACGCCATCGTGGTCAACGTGCAAGGTGACGAGCCGTTGATTCCGCCCTGCGTGATCGACCAGGTAGCGGCCAACCTGGCGGCCCATGGCGAAGCCCGCATGGCGACCCTGGCGGAGCCGATTGAAGACATCCAGACCTTGTTCAACCCCAACGTGGTGAAAGTGGTCAGTGACATTAATGGCCTGGCGCTGACCTTCAGCCGCTCCACCTTGCCGTGGGCACGGGATGCATTCGCCAAGCAGCCCGACGTGCTGCCGGTGGGCGTGCCTTACCGCCGCCATATCGGTATCTACGCCTACCGCGCCGGGTTCCTGCATGACTTCGTCAGTTGGGGCCCGTGCTGGCTGGAAAACACCGAATCCCTGGAACAGCTGCGTGCGCTGTGGCACGGCGTGCGCATCCATGTGGGCGATGCCCTGGAAGCGCCGCCGGCTGGTGTCGACACGCCTGAAGACCTCGAGCGCGTCCGTCGCCTGCTGGGGGCCTGATGCAGGTTCTGTTCGTCTGCCTGGGCAATATCTGCCGCTCACCGACCGCAGAAGGGGTGTTGCGCCACAAACTGCGTGAAGCCGGCCTGGCTGATCAGGTTGAAGTAGCCTCCGCGGGTACCGGTGAATGGCACGTTGGCAATCCACCGGACAAGCGCAGCCAGCGGGCGGCGCTGGAGCGGGGTTACGACTTGTCGGCCCAGCGTGCGCAACAAGTGTCCCGTGCCGACTTCTCCCGCTACGACCTGATCCTCGCCATGGACCAGAGCAACCTGCGCAACCTCAAGGCCATGCAACCAGCACAGGGCAAGGCGGACCTGGACCTGTTCCTGCGCCGTTACGACTCGGTGGTGGATGAAGTGCCGGACCCGTACTACGAAGGCGACCAGGGCTTTGAAACTGTACTCGACCTGATCGAACGCGCCTGTGACCTGTTGGTGATTGAATTGAAGGGCCGGTTATGACTTTGCAGGTGCAGGCACAGGTTTCGCTCAAACCGTTCAACAGCTTTGGCATCGACGTGCGAGCCCGGCTGTTTGCCGAGGCCCACAGCGACGCCGACGTGCGTGAGGCCTTGGCCTACGCCGCCGAGCAACAACTGCCGTTGCTGGTGATTGGTGGCGGCAGCAATTTGTTGCTGACCCAGGACATCGACGCGCTGGTGCTGCGCATGGCCAGCCAGGGCATTCGGGTCGTGCGTGATGATGGCGTGAATGTGGTGGTGGAGGCCGAAGCTGGCGAGGCCTGGCATCCGTTTGTGCTGTGGACCTTGGCCCAGGGCTTTTCCGGACTGGAGAACCTCAGCCTGATCCCCGGCACGGTTGGCGCCGCACCGATGCAGAACATCGGCGCTTACGGTGTGGAGATCAAGGACGTGTTCGCCGGCCTGACCGCCCTTGATCGCCACACCGGCGAGCTGCGGGATTTCAGCCTGGCCGAATGCAACTTTGCCTACCGCGACAGCCTGTTCAAGCATGAAGTCGGGCGCTGGCTGATCCTGCGGGTGCGTTTTGCCCTGAGTCGCGCCGTGCACCTGAAGCTTGAATACGGGCCGGTGCAACAGCGCCTGACTGAGCTAGGCATCGTGCAGGCCACTCCCAGCGATGTCAGTCGGGCGATTTGCAGTATCCGTAGCGAGAAGCTGCCCGACCCGGCGGTGCTCGGCAATGCCGGCAGTTTCTTCAAGAACCCGCTGGTGTCCCAGGCGCTGGCCACTGAGTTGCAGCTGCAATACCCGGACCTGGTGGCTTATCCCCAGGCTGACGGGCAGATGAAACTGGCCGCTGGCTGGCTGATCGACAAGGCGGGCTGGAAAGGCTTTCGTGACGGCGATGCCGGTGTGCATCGCTTGCAGGCGCTGGTGTTGGTCAACTATGGCGCGGCCACCGGCCAGGAGATTGCCGGGCTCGCGCTTCGCATCCAGCAGGACATCGAAAAGCGTTTCAAGGTTGTGCTGGAAATGGAGCCCAACCGCTATTGAACTAAGCTCGTTTTTTGACGCACCAAGCCCTGCATAGCGGGGCTTTTTTATTGTCGCTGAGTTAACTTAGCTGACTACCGATATTTTTTATCATCTCATAGATGCTGTTTATCAAAACCAGCTACGTGTTTGGCAGGAGGCGAAGGCCTGATGGACAGTGTTGATCTGAATGTGTTGCGCAGCGTGCTGGAGTGGCGCCGCGCCGGGCAGCGGGTGGTGCTCTACAGCGTGGTCCAGACCTGGGGCAGTGCGCCGCGTCCGCCGGGGGCCATGCTGGCCTTGCGCGGCGACGGCGTGGTAATTGGCTCGGTGTCTGGTGGCTGTATCGAGGACGACTTGATCGCCCGTTTGCAGGATGGCCGGTTGCTTGAAGATGGGCCGCCGGTGCAGCTTGTCACCTACGGCGTCACCCGGGACGAAGCGGCGCGTTTTGGTCTGCCGTGTGGCGGCACCTTGCGTCTGACCGAAGAGCGGGTGGGTGATCCAGGTTGGGTCGCTGAACTGCTGGCGCGCTGCGAAGCCCACGAGATTGTCGCCCGTGAGTTGGACCTGGCCACCGGTGAAGTGGTGTTGAGCGGTGCGAGCAAGACCGATGTGGTCAGTTTTGACGGCGAGCGCTTGCGGGCGATTTATGGTCCGCGCTGGCGCTTGCTGTTGATCGGCGCCGGCCAGCTGTCACGCTATGTGGCGGAAATGGCCCGGTTGCTGGATTTCGAAGTGCTGATCTGCGACCCGCGCCAGGAGTTTGTCTACGGCTGGGAAGAGCAGCACGGGCGCTTTGTGCCGGGCATGCCCGATGAAGCCGTGCTGAATATCCAGACCGATGAACGCACCGCTATTGTCGCGCTCACCCATGACCCGCGTCTGGATGACATGGCGCTGCTGACGGCCCTCAATTCCAAGGCGTTCTACATTGGCGCCCTGGGATCGCGGGTCAACAGCCAGAAGCGCCGGGAAAACCTCGCGGCGCTGGGGTTGAGTGCGGAGGCCATTGCGCGGCTGCATGGGCCGATTGGCCTGCATATCGGCAGCCATACGCCAGCGGAGATCGCCCTGTCGTTGATGGCGGAAATCGTCGCCATCAAGAACGGGATTGATCTGTTGCAGAAAAAGCCGTTGCAGGCAGCGGTCAGTTGACGGGCATCACCGCGATCATCCTGGCGGCGGGGCAGGGCAGTCGTTTTCGGGCTGAGGCCGGGGCGGATCAGGATAAGTTGCTGGCGCCCTGCGTGGGCCGGGATGGCATCACACGGCCAGTGATCGAACAGGTATTGGTGAATTTGCCAGCGGCGGTTGCCAGGCGCTGGGTGGTGACGTCGCCGAATCGCACCGAAGTCATTCGGCTGGCGCAGTTGCATGGCGGTGAAGTGCTCCTGCTGCGCTCGCCTGGAATGGGTGACAGTATCGCGGCGGCAGTGGCGGCTAACGGCACGTCCGATGGCTGGCTGGTGGTGCTGGGGGATATGCCGTTCATCCTGCCTGCGAGTATCGAGCAGGTGATGGCAGGCCTTGAGATCGACGGTATCAGCGTCCCGGTGCATGCCGGTCAGTATGGGCATCCTGTGGGGTTTGGCCGTTCATTCGGTCCTGCCTTGATGGCGCTGACGGGAGATCGTGGAGCAAAGCCATTGTTTGCCCTGGCTTCGGTGCAGGAAGTGGCAGTCGATGATCCCGGCGTGTTGTGGGATGTGGATGTGCCGGCGTTGTTGAACTTCCGCTAGCGGATAGCGCAGGCATAAAAAAGCCCCGCCTGATCACTCAGGCGGGGCTTTTGAGTGGCCGATGGAATCAGACGAGAGGTTTAGGCTCGTGTTCTTCTTCCAGGGCCTTGGGGTGGTGCTCTACCACTTCTTCAACGGAACGTTGGTTCTCGTCGATAGCAGGGGCAGTGTGCTCAACCACGGCTTCGGTGACCGGAGCAGGGGCTGCTTCGACCACTTCAGCGACGGCTGGAGCGGCTTCGGCAGCGGCCTTGGCAGCAGCGGCGGCCGCTTCAGCTTCCTTGCGACGACGACGCACTTCACGCGGGTCGTTCGGCGCACGGCCGTTTTCGGTCAGGGCGCTGGCCGGAGCGGCTTCAACCACCGGTGCTGCCACTTCGGCAACCACTGGCGCTTCAACCACAGGGGCAGGCTCGGCAACCACGGCCACAGGTTCAGGGGCGACAACCACTTCAGCGACTGGTGCTGGAGCTTCTTCGACCACTGGAGCAGGTGCTGGTGCTTCAACCGCTTCAACCACTGGGGCAGGTTCGGCAGTCCACTGGAAGGCGGTCTGTTCTTCGCGAACTTCACGTACTTCAGGGGTTGGCTCGGCAACCGGTGCTTCAACGGCGGCTTCAACCACGGGCTGTTGTTCAACAACAGCGGCAGGCTCGGCAACCACTTCAGCTTCAGGCTTAGGCTCGCGAACTTCGCGAACTTCACGCACGTGACGAGCTGGCGCTACTTCCACTTCCGGAACAACCGGGGCTTCGACTGGAGTCGTCGATTTAACCACAGGTGCTTCGACGGCAGGCGTCTCTACAATAGGGGTTTCCTGGATGGCAGCGGTAGCGGCTTCAGCTTGCTCGTTGGCCTGGGCTTCAGCAGGTGCGCTGATGACCGAGCTGGCAACGGCAGCGGTCACGGCCAGGCCGGCAGCCAGTTCGGCACCAGTCGGTTCGCCAGTCGCGGTAGCTTCACCGGTCTCTTCCGAACCTTCGATTTCATTGCCGTTGGCATCACGTTGACGCTCACGACGGTTGCTGCGACGACGCTGGCCACGGGAGCGGCGGCGTGGACGATCGCCTTCGGCGTTGTCCTGACCGTCTTCCTGTTGCTGATCTTCGTTGGACAGCAGCTCTTCTTCTTCACCGGCTGGAGCCGCTTGTTCGGCACGTGGTTGACGCTCTTCACGAGGAGGGCGTGGCGCGCGTTCTTCACGGGGCTGACGAGCTGGACGCTCTTCAGCAGTGGCAGCGGTGGCAGCAGCAGCGGCTACGGCTGGAGCGGCATCCAGCGGCTCGCGCAGTTCGCGCACACGTTCTTCACGCTCGCCACGTGGCTTGCGATCTTCACGTGGGGCGCGTGGAGCGCGCGGCGCACGTTCTTCGCGTGGTGCACGCTCTTCACGGGCTACGGTTGGCGTTTCTTCACGGGCTTCGCGCGGCTGGCGCTCTTCACGTGGGGCGCGATCTTCGCGTGGCGCACGTTCTTCACGAGGCTTGCGCTCTTCGTCACGGCGACCGTTGCGATTACGGCTCTGCTGGCGACCGTTGCGACGTTCTTCATTGCGTGCAGGGCGTTCAGCGGCAGGCTTCTCGACCACAACTGGAGCCACTGGCTCTTCCTTGGTGGCGAACAGGCTGACCAGCGACTTCACCAGGCCCTTGAACAGGCTTGGCTCAGGCAGGGCGGCAGGCGCGGCAACCGGAGCAGCGGCTTCAACCGGAACCGGTGCGTTGGCACGGGCAGGCGCGGTCTTGACGGCGGCTTCCTGGCGAACCAGGGTACGGGTCGCGGCGGCTGGCTGGACTTCTTCCACTTCGGCAGCGGCAGCAGCGATTTCGTAGCTGGACTGGTTGACGTGGGCTTCCGGGCTGTCATCACGCAGGCGCTGCACTTCGAAGTGCGGCGTCTCGAGGTGATCGTTCGGCAGGATGACGATGCGGGCACGGGTGCGCAGTTCGATCTTGGTGATCGAGTTGCGTTTTTCGTTGAGCAGGAACGCCGCTACCGGGATCGGCACCTGAGCGCGCACTTCGGCAGTGCGGTCTTTCAGGGCTTCTTCTTCGATCAGGCGCAGGATCGCCAGGGACAGCGATTCAACGTCACGGATGATGCCGGTGCCGTTGCAACGCGGGCAAACGATGCCGCTGCTTTCGCCCAGGGATGGACGCAGGCGCTGACGGGACATTTCCAGCAGGCCGAAGCGCGAGATGCGGCCGACCTGTACGCGGGCACGGTCAGCTTCCAGGCATTCGCGGACTTTCTCTTCCACGGCGCGCTGGTTCTTGGCGGGGGTCATGTCGATGAAGTCGATCACGATCAGGCCGCCGATGTCACGCAGGCGCAGCTGGCGGGCGATTTCTTCAGCCGCTTCCAGGTTGGTCTGCAGGGCGGTTTCTTCGATGTCGCTACCCTTCGTGGCGCGCGCCGAGTTGATGTCGATGGACACCAGGGCTTCGGTCGGGTCGATCACAATGGAGCCGCCGGAAGGCAGTTCGACTACGCGCTGGAAAGCGGTTTCGATCTGGCTTTCGATCTGGAAACGGTTGAACAGCGGAACGCTGTCTTCGTAGAGCTTGATCTTGCTGGCGTACTGCGGCATCACCTGGCGGATGAAGGTCAGGGCTTCGTCCTGGGCTTCAACGCTGTCGATCAACACTTCGCCGATGTCCTGGCGCAGGTAGTCGCGGATGGCGCGGATGATCACGTTGCTTTCCTGATAGATCAGGAACGGCGCCGAGCGATCCAGGGACGCTTCTTTGATGGCGGTCCAGAGTTGCAGCAGGTAGTCGAGGTCCCACTGCATTTCTTCGCTGCTGCGGCCCAGGCCGGCAGTGCGCACGATCAGGCCCATGTCGGCCGGAGCGATCAGGCCGTTCAGCGCTTCACGCAGTTCGTTGCGCTCTTCGCCTTCGATGCGACGGGAAATACCGCCGGCACGCGGGTTGTTCGGCATCAGGACCAGGTAGCGGCCAGCCAGGCTGATGAAGGTGGTGAGGGCTGCGCCCTTGTTGCCACGTTCTTCTTTTTCCACCTGAACGATGACTTCCTGGCCTTCGCTCAGGACGTCCTTGATGTTCACGCGGCCTTCTGGGGCTTTCTTGAAGTATTCGCGGGAGATTTCTTTGAGGGGCAGGAAGCCATGGCGCTCGGAGCCAAAATCGACAAAGGCAGCCTCAAGGCTTGGTTCGATACGAGTAATCCGGCCTTTATAGATGTTGGCCTTCTTTTGCTCGCGTGCACCGGACTCGATGTCCAGGTCGTAGAGGCGTTGGCCGTCTACCAGTGCAACACGCAACTCTTCGGGTTGAGTTGCGTTAATCAGCATTCTTTTCATGTTGTACCGTCGGTTTCCGGGCTGCCGGAAACGGCGTTCGGCACACACGACTTCTCACGGTCGGTGTCAGGTGCGTCAAGAGTGGTTGGCCACTCCAGTGTCCAGCAATACCCGCCAAAATGGGCGGTATCGCGACGTACGCTTCCTGCTTGCTGTGGTGACTTAAGCACTCAGTCAGGAGGAGGAATCAACCGGCGACTGTGGACGAGATGAAGCGTCTAAATATAAGCCTAGTGCTACACAGTCCGACGGTTGTGCATCTCCACCCTACACGTATCCCTGATAATTCGGGTGCTGCCGCGCGCAGAATCCGCAGCGGGTTGGCATTTACCGTGTTCTCCAATGGGGAGAACACGCTCATGGCTAAACAAGACCGGGTGTGGGCGACTGTGCTCTCACTCAGCTCGTAACAGGCGTTGTTTCCGAAGCATTCGCCGTGGTCTGGCTCAAGACTGACTGCACTTTGTGAACTGGCCGTAAATATCGGCGCAAAAGGCGAGTAATCACTCTGCTTTTTGCACTCGCTTCAGGCCTCATGTCACCTGCGCTTGTTACAATCTCGAGCCTTCCAAGGTGGCGAAAGCCCCGTAGGACGGCCTCGCGTCCTGATGAATTGCGATGGTCAGGGCCGGCAGTTTGCCGCTAGTCCTCTGTCCAGGCCGCTTTTGGCGGCGTTCGCGACTATAGCAGCAATGATTAAGTGCTTCAATTCCATAAAAAATTGTTATCATCGCCGCCATGACGACTACCGCCCCCCAGACCCCCAGCGTCCAGCTGCTCGAGGTCTCGCCGGAATATGCCGGCCAACGCATCGACAACTTTCTTCTTGCCAGGCTCAAAGGCGTGCCCAAGACCTTGATTTACCGCATTTTGCGTAAAGGCGAAGTGCGCGTGAACAAGGGCCGGATCAAGCCCGAGTACAAGCTGCAGGCGGGCGATATCGTCCGTGTGCCGCCGGTGCGGGTGCCTGAGCGAGACGAGCCGGTCCCTCTGGCTCAAGGCCTGTTGCAGCGCCTCGAAGCGTCGATTGTCTTCGAAGACAACAAGCTGATCGTGATCAACAAGCCTTGCGGCATCGCCGTCCATGGCGGCAGTGGCCTGAACTACGGGGTGATCGAAGCCTTTCGTCAGTTGCGCCCGGATGCCAAGGAGCTGGAACTGGTCCACCGTCTGGACCGTGACACCTCCGGCCTGCTGATGATTGCCAAAAAACGCAGCATGTTGCGTCACCTGCATGCCGCCCTGCGCGGTGATGGCGTGGACAAGCGCTACATGGCCCTGGTGCGTGGCAACTGGGCAACCTCGATCAAGAGCGTCCGCGCGCCGTTGCAGAAGAGCAATCTGCGCTCCGGCGAACGTATGGTTGAGGTGGACGAGGAGGGCAAGGAGGCGCTGACCCTGTTCAAGGTGCTGCGTCGCTTTGGTGACTTTGCCACCATGGTCGAGGCCAAGCCTGTGACTGGCCGTACCCACCAGATTCGTGTGCATACCCTGCACGCTGGCCACTGCATCGCCGGCGATACCAAATACGGCGACGAGGATTTCTCCAAGGAAATTCGCGACCTGGGCGGCAAACGCCTGTTCCTGCACGCCTACATGCTGACCGTGCCGCTGCCGGATGGCGGCGAATTGAAGCTGCAGGCGCCTGTCGATGAGATGTGGGCCAAGACCGTGGAGCGCCTGAGTGTCGCACCTTGACTACAAACTGCTGATCTTTGATTGGGATGGCACGCTGTGTAACTCCATTGGTCGGATTGTTGACTCGATGCACGCCGCGTCGACCCGAGCCGGCTATGCGTTGTGCGACGACTTGGCGGTCAAGGGCATTATCGGCCTGGGCCTGCCGGAAGCGATCCGTACCCTGTATCCGGAGATTGGCGATGACGAGTTGATAGCGTTTCGTCAGCACTACGCCGATCACTACATGGCGCTTGATGCCCAGCCATCGCCGCTGTTTGAAGGGGTGGCGCAGACCATGGAAGCGTTTCGTGCCGACGGCTATCACCTCGCGGTGGCGACCGGCAAGGCCCGTCGCGGCCTGGACCGGGTGCTCAAAGCCCACGGTTGGGAAAATTATTTCGACGCCACCCGTGCGGCGGATGAAACCGCCAGCAAACCCCATCCTCTGATGCTCGAGCAGATTCTCGCTCAATGTGCCGTGTCGCCTCGGCAAGCGTTGATGGTGGGGGATGCGTCGTTTGATCTGATGATGGCGCGCAATGCTGGCATGGACTCCGTGGCAGTGAGCTACGGCGCCCAGTCTGCCGAGGCGTTGCAAGCGTACGAGCCGAGACTGACGATTGACCGTTTTTCTGAACTGCAGGCCTGGCTCAGCCGGGCCCATTAAGTCTTTGCTGGGGTAGATGGCATGACCGATGAGTGGAAGGCGCCTGAAAAGGCTAATGCCGATAACAATGGCGATGACAGAAGCTGGAAGTTGCTGGAGAAGACCCTGCTGGCCAGTGTCCAGGAGCAGCGTCGCTCCCGGCGTTGGGGGATCTTTTTCAAGCTCCTGACCTTTATTTATCTGCTGGGCATGCTGGCGCTGTTCAGTCCGCTGATGGACATGGAGAAGAGCGCCACCCGAAGCGGTAACTACACGGCATTGATCGAAGTGCGCGGAGTGATTGCCGACAAGGAGTCTGCCAGTGCCGACAATATTGTCAGCAGCCTGCGGGCGGCCTTCGAGGATTCCAAGGTCAAGGCTGTGATTCTGCGCATTAACAGCCCGGGCGGCAGTCCGGTGCAATCGGGTTATGTGTATGACGAGATTCGTCGCCTGCGCGCGTTGCACCCGGACATCAAGCTCTATGCTGTGATTTCCGACCTGGGGGCCTCGGGTGCCTATTACATCGCCAGCGCTGCCGACCAGATCTATGCCGACAAGGCCAGTCTGGTGGGTTCCATTGGTGTGACGGCGGCCGGTTACGGCTTTGTCGGCACCATGGAGAAGCTTGGGGTTGAGCGGCGTACCTACACGTCTGGCGAGCACAAGTCGTTCCTGGATCCATTCCAGCCGCAAAAGGCTGACGAGACCCAGTTCTGGCAGGGCGTGCTCGATACCACTCATCGGCAGTTTATTGCCAGCGTCAAGCAAGGGCGCGGTGACCGGCTCAAGGATAAAGAACATCCGGAGCTGTTCTCCGGCCTGGTCTGGTCCGGTGAGCAAGCACTGCCGCTGGGCTTGATCGACGGCCTGGGCAGTGCCAGTTCGGTGGCACGGGATGTGATTGGCGAAAAAGAACTGGTGGATTTCACCGTTCAGGAATCGCCATTCGACCGCTTCTCGAAAAAACTCGGCGCCAGTGTGGCCGAGCAGTTGGCGATGTGGATGGGCTTCCAGGGGCCGACTCTGCGCTGAGACCTTGAGCGCGACATGGCTCAACGTGTGGGAGCTGGCCTGCCTGCGATAGCATCACCTCGGTGCAACTGATGTACCGAGGTGTTTGCATCGCAGGCAGGCCAGCTCCCACATTTGTTTGTGGTGTTCTCAGGGAATCTGCACGCCTTCGGCCAGCAGCATGTCCACCAGTCGGATCAATGGCAGGCCGACCAGGCTGGTAGCGTCCGGTCCTTCAGTGCTTTGAAACAGACTCACCCCCAGGCCTTCGGCCTTGAAGCTGCCAGCGCAGTCGTAGGGCTGCTCGATGCGCAAGTAGCGTTCGATGCGTGCCGTGTCCAGCGTGCGCATATGTACGGTGAAGGGGATGCAGTCGACCTGGCAGTGGCCGGTGGTGCTGTTCAGCACGGCCAGGCCGGTGAGGAAGCTGACCCGCTTGCCACTGGCCGCCAGCAGTTGCTCGCGGGCCTTCTCGAAGGTGTGGGGTTTGCCGATGATCTGGCCGTCGAGCGCTGCGACCTGGTCCGAGCCGATAATCAGATGCCCTGGATGACTGCCGGCGAGGGCGCGAGCCTTTTCTTCGGCGAGGCGCTTCACCAGTTCCACGGCAGACTCGTCCGGGCGGTGGCTTTCGTCGATATCCGGCGAACTGCAGATGAACGGCAGGTGCAGGCGGTTCAGCAATTCCCGGCGATAAACCGAGCTGGAAGCGAGTAATAAAGGCAGCATGGACGTCTCCTCAAGGCAGTCGCGGATTCTAGCGGGGAGGCCCGGTGACGGACAGGGCTGAATTTCCTTTGACATGGCCGGGTGCATCCCTATAATGCTGCGCCTATGTTGAATGACCCGATTCCACCTCACGTTGACCCGCGCAAATTGGCTGATCGTGGCACTACCCTTCAAGGTGAAGTGCTGCTGGCCGATTTGGAGAGACTCTGCGACCCGCTTTCCGACACTGTCGGTACGGTGCAGGCTAAATTCGTTTTTGAACGAGATGAACGTAAGTCTGTGGTAATCCACAGCTTTATCGACACCGAAGTCAAAATGGTTTGCCAGCGTTGTCTTGAGCTGGTCACCCTGCCGATCCACAGCGAATGCAGTTATGCTGTGGTGAAAGAGGGTGCGAATACCCAGTCGTTGCCGAAAGGTTATGACGTGCTGGAACTGGGCGAAGATCCTTTGGATCTGCAGTCACTGATCGAGGAGGAGCTTTTGCTCGCCTTGCCCATTGTGCCTGCTCATCATCCGGAAGAATGCCAGCAGCCGGCGGGTCTCGATGAGCCCGAACCGAGCGAGGACGAGGTAACGCGGTCCAACCCGTTCAGTGTATTGGCGCAGTTAAAGCGTGACCCAAACGTTTAGGAGTTAATCAATTATGGCTGTTCAGCAGAACAAAAAATCCCGCTCTGCCCGTGACATGCGTCGTTCCCACGACGCCCTGACGGCGAGCACTCTGTCTGTAGAAAAAACCACCGGTGAAGTTCACCTGCGTCACCACGTATCGCCAGAAGGCGTATACCGTGGCCGTAAAGTGATCGACAAGGGCGCTGACGAGTAATCACTTGTCTGCTCAAGTCATCGCGATTGACGCAATGGGCGGGGACTTCGGTCCCCGCAGCATTGTTCAGGCCTGCATTGCTTGCCTGTCTGCCACGCCCTCGCTGCACCTGACCCTTGTCGGTCAACCCTCCTTACTTGAAGAACTGATTGCCAGCCATCCGGCGGTGGATCGCGCGCGCCTGACTATTACGCCGGCCAGCGAAACCATCACCATGGATGAAAAGCCTGCACAGGCGTTGCGCGGCAAGCCTGATTCTTCGATGCGGGTGGCCCTGGAGCTGGTGCGTGACGGCAAGGCTCAGGCCTGTGTCAGTGCCGGCAATACCGGGGCGTTGATGGCGTTGTCCCGGCATGTGCTGAAAACCCTGCCGGGCATTGATCGGCCGGCGATGGTCGCGGCGA
This sequence comes from Pseudomonas sp. 32A, assembly GCF_052682255.1. Classification (NCBI taxonomy): domain Bacteria; kingdom Pseudomonadati; phylum Pseudomonadota; class Gammaproteobacteria; order Pseudomonadales; family Pseudomonadaceae; genus Pseudomonas; species Pseudomonas sp. 32A. Next base: position 4,626,492 of record NZ_JBQYLY010000001.1, read on the forward strand.
TCCCGACCCAGCAGGGCTATTGCCAGTTGCTGGACCTGGGGGCAAACGTCGATTGCAGTGCCGAGCATCTGCTGCACTTTGCGTTGATGGGCTCGGTGGCGGCCGAAGCGCTGGGCGTGGCCCGGCCTCGGGTGGCATTGCTGAATATCGGCACCGAGGACATCAAGGGTAATCAGCAGGTCAAGCTGGCGGCGACGCTGTTGCAAAGCGCGCGAGGCTTGAACTACATCGGCTTTGTCGAAGGTGACGGGTTGTACCGCGGCGAAGCGGATGTGGTGGTGTGCGACGGGTTTGTCGGCAATATCCTGCTCAAATCCAGCGAAGGCCTGGCGACGATGATTGCTGCGCGCATCGAGGCCTTGTTCAAGCGCAACCTTGCGTCACGCGTGGTGGGCGCCCTGGCGCTGCCCTTGATGCGGCGCCTGCAGGCGGACCTGGCACCGGCGCGGCACAATGGCGCGAGTTTCCTGGGGTTGCAGGGCATCGTGGTGAAAAGTCACGGCTCGGCGGGGGTGCAGGGTTTTCAAAGTGCCATCCAGCGCGCCTTGATCGAGATCCAGGAAAACCTGCCGCAACGCTTGCACGGCCGCCTTGAGGATCTGTTGCCTTAGGCGAATCGGGCCGGAAATGCTTAAATGTGACCGGCCAGTTCAATTGACCATCCAATCTGTCAGTTTCTTGCGCTCCCACCTGTGGGGCGTCAATTTCCGACGACCAGATCATTAGGGGCTTGTTACATGTCTACATCCCTCGCATTCGTCTTTCCAGGGCAGGGTTCGCAGTCCCTCGGCATGTTGGCCGAGCTGGGCGCGGAACATCCGCTGGTCCTGGAAACTTTCAAGGAAGCTTCCGATGCCCTGGGTTACGACCTGTGGGCACTGACCCAGCAAGGGCCGGAAGCGCTGCTCAACCAAACCGACAAGACCCAACCGGCCATCCTGACCGCCTCCATCGCCCTGTGGCGCCTGTGGTTGGCTGAAGGTGGTGCGCGCCCGGCTTACGTTGCCGGTCATAGCCTGGGCGAATACAGCGCCCTGGTGGCCGCTGGCAGCCTGACCCTCGGTGAAGCAGTCAAGTTGGTCGAGCGTCGTGGCCAGCTGATGCAGGAAGCCGTTCCGGCCGGGCAGGGTGGCATGGCCGCCATTCTTGGCCTGGAAGATGCTGACGTGATCGCTGCCTGTGCCGAAGCGGCCCAGGGCGAAGTGGTCAGCGCCGTGAACTTCAACTCCCCTGGCCAGGTGGTGATCGCCGGCGCCAAGGCCGCGGTAGAGCGCGCCATTGAAGGCTGCAAGGCCCGTGGCGCCAAGCGTGCATTGCCGCTGCCGGTCAGCGTGCCGTCCCACTGCGAGCTGATGCGCCCGGCTGCCGAGCGTTTTGCCGAGTCGATCGCCGCGATCAACTGGCAGGCGCCTCAGATTCCGCTGGTACAGAACGTCAGTGCTGCGGTTGCGCCTGACCTGGAAACCCTCAAGCGCGACCTGCTGGAACAGCTGTACAAGCCGGTTCGCTGGGTTGAGTCGGTGCAGACCCTGGCCGCCAACGGCGTCACCCAATTGGTAGAGTGCGGCCCGGGCAAAGTCCTGGCTGGCCTGAACAAGCGTTGCGCCGAGGGCGTGTCGACTTCCAACCTCAATACTCCGGATGCCTTTGCTGCTGCTCGCGCAGCCCTGGCCTGACCTTTAATTTCCGAACCTAGGAGAAGCCTGCATGAGTCTGCAAGGTAAAGTTGCACTGGTCACCGGCGCTAGCCGTGGCATTGGCCAGGCGATCGCCCTGGAGCTGGGCCGTCTGGGCGCTGTGGTCATCGGTACCGCAACCTCCGCCGCCGGCGCCGAGCGTATTGCCGCGACGTTGAAGGAAAACGGCGTTCAGGGCACCGGCCTTGAACTGAACGTGACCAGCGATGAGTCCGTGGCTGCCGTCCTGGCTGAAATCACGGCGAAATTCGGTGCGCCGGCTATTCTGGTGAACAATGCCGGTATCACCCGCGATAATCTGGTGATGCGCATGAAAGACGACGAGTGGCATGACGTCGTTGATACCAACCTGAACAGTCTATTTCGCCTGTCCAAGGGTGTTTTGCGTGGCATGACCAAGGCTCGTTGGGGGCGAATTATCAATATTGGCTCTGTTGTGGGTGCCATGGGCAACGCAGGCCAAGTAAACTACGCAGCCGCCAAGGCCGGTCTGGAAGGTTTCAGCCGTGCACTGGCGCGTGAAGTGGGCTCGCGGTCGATTACGGTCAACTCGGTGGCTCCAGGGTTCATCGATACCGATATGACCCGCGAATTGCCTGAAGCGCAGCGTGAAGCGCTGCTGACGCAGATTCCGCTGGGCCGTCTGGGCCAGGCTCAAGAGATCGCGAATGTGGTCACTTTCCTGGCATCCGACGGTGCGGCATACGTGACTGGGGCTACAATCCCGGTGAACGGCGGGATGTACATGAGTTAAATTGTGACGGATCGCTTCAAAAAAATGTCATACGAGCTGTCTAAAATCCGTTATAAAGCTGCAATCTATTTATAGGCAGATGGCCAATAGGGTACGAGGGTGAAGCTTTCAGTTGAAAAGCTGAAAAGTCTTTCTATACACTTACCCACTGGCCAGCTGCCTGAATTTGTCCATTAGGAGTGAAAACACGGTATGAGCACCATCGAAGAGCGCGTCAAGAAAATCGTTGCTGAGCAACTGGGCGTTAAAGAAGAAGAAGTGACCAACACTGCTTCCTTCGTTGAAGACCTGGGTGCCGACTCCCTTGACACCGTTGAGCTGGTGATGGCTCTGGAAGAGGAATTCGAGACCGAAATCCCGGACGAAGAAGCTGAAAAAATCACTACCGTTCAAGCTGCCATCGACTACGTTACTAGCCACCAGGCGTAATAGTTTGTAATCGTCGCTTGCTGTGATGGAAAAACCGCACTGCCCTACGGCGTGCGGTTTTTTCCTTTAAGCCTGATGCAAAGTGTCGTCATTAGAAAAAGGAGAGTGCTGTGTCGCGTAGACGCGTCGTAGTCACCGGTATGGGTATGTTGTCGCCACTGGGTACGGATGTGCCGAGCAGTTGGCAGGGCATTCTGGCTGGCCGCAGTGGTATTGGTCTGATCGAACACACGGACCTTTCTGCCTATTCCACCCGTTTTGGCGGCTCGGTAAAGGACTTTAATGTCGAGGAATATCTCTCGGTCAAAGAGTCCCGCAAACTCGACCTGTTCATTCAATACGGCCTGGCAGCCGGTTTTCAGGCGGTGCGTAATGCCGGCCTGGAAGTCACCGACGCCAACCGTGAGCGCATCGGCGTGGCCATGGGTTCGGGTATTGGCGGTCTGACCAATATCGAAGAAACCAGCCGCACGTTGCACGAGTCCGGCCCCCGTCGAATTTCACCGTTCTTCGTGCCTGGCTCGATCATCAATATGATTTCCGGTTTCCTGTCCATCCACTTGGGTGCCCAGGGGCCTAACTACGCCATTTCCACTGCGTGCACTACCGGCACTCACTGCATCGGCATGGCGGCGCGCAATATCGCCTACGACGAAGCCGACGTGATGATCGCTGGCGGCGCCGAAATGGCTGCCTGCGGCCTGGGCATGGGGGGCTTCGGCGCGTCCCGCGCACTGTCGACCCGCAATGACGAGCCGACCCGTGCCAGCCGTCCATGGGACAAGGGCCGTGATGGCTTTGTACTGGCCGACGGTGCCGGTGCGCTGGTCCTCGAAGAGCTGGAGCACGCGAAGGCCCGTGGCGCCACCATCTATGCCGAGCTGATTGGCTTCGGCATGAGCGGTGATGCTTACCACATGACCTCGCCGCCGGCTGACGGTGCAGGGGCTGCGCGCTGCATTACCAATGCGTTGCGTGATGCCAAGGTCAACGCTGACCAGGTGCAGTACATCAACGCCCACGGCACGTCGACACCCACGGGCGACCTGGCGGAAGCCGAAGCCATCAAGTCGGTGTTCGGCGAGCACGCCTACAAGCTGGCGGTCAGCTCCACCAAGTCCATGACCGGCCACCTGTTGGGTGCGGCGGGCGCGGTCGAGGCGATCTTCAGCGTGCTGGCCATCAAGGATCAGGTCGCTCCGCCGACCATCAACCTCGATGAGCCGGATGAAGGCTGCGACCTGAACTTCGTACCGCATGAAGCGCAGAAGATGCCGATCGACGTGGTGTTGTCCAACTCGTTCGGTTTTGGTGGTACCAACGGTTCCCTGGTGTTCCGCCGGTTCGCCGAGTGATGGAAAGCTGGGTTGACGGTCAGCCGGCGGGCGCAGTGCCCCTGAAAGACCGTGGCCTGGCGTACGGTGATGGCCTGTTCGAGACCATTGCCGTCAAGGCCGGGCAGCCTGTGTTGCTCGACCGCCACCTGCAGCGCCTCGATGAGGGTTGCAGGCGGTTGGCGATTGTTGCGGATCAGCCGTTGATCCGCAGCGAATTGCTGGCCTATGCCACCGCCTTGGGCGAGGGTGTACTCAAATTGATCCTGACCCGTGGCGACAGCCAGCGCGGTTACGGCATCAGCGCCGGCGCTCCCCCGCGGCGCATCCTGCAAGGCAGTCCACCTGCCACTTATCCCCCGGAACATGCAGCGTCAGGCATTCGCCTGTTTGCGTGTACCACCCGTTTGTCCGAGCAACCTTTGCTTGCCGGCCTCAAGCACCTCAACCGCCTGGAACAGGTATTCGCCCGCGCCGAGTGGCAGGATGCCGATCACGCTGAAGGTTTGATGCTGGATATGTCCGGTCGAGTCATCGAAGGCGTGTTCAGCAACCTGTTCCTGGTGTGTGACGGCGTGTTGCTGACCGCTGATCTGAAACGCTGCGGCGTCGCCGGCGTCATGCGGGCCGAGGTGTTGGCCCAGGCGCAGGTGTTGGGCATTCCGACGAGCGTGGCCGATATCAGCCTTGAACAGCTGCACCGGGCCGACGAAGTCTTTGTGTGCAACAGCGTATATGGCATTTGGCCGGTGCGCGGATGTGCTGCGATGAGCTGGTCGGTTGGGCCGCTCACCCGTAAACTGCAGGGCACTGTTCGCGCACTATTGGATATTTGATTTGAGACGTAAATTTGTATTGTTGCTGGAGATCGGTCTGGTCCTGGCGGGTTTGCTGCTGGGCGCTTCGGCCTGGAAGCTGAACTCGGCCCTTGAGCAGCCCCTGAATCTGACCCAGGAGCAATTGCTGGACGTACCGGCCGGCGCGACGCCCACCGGCACCTTCAATCGTCTGGAAAACGACGGCGTGCTCAAGGATGCGTTCTGGTTGCGTCTTTACTGGCGCTTCAACCTCGACGGCCAGCCGCTGCACAGCGGCGAATACCGCATGACCCCAGGCCTCACCGCCGAGGGCCTGATCGGTTTGTGGCAGCGTGGCGAAGTGGTGCAGTACAGCATCACGCTGGTGGAAGGCTGGAACTTCCGCCAGGTGCGCGCCGCCCTGGCCAAGCATGAAAAGATCGAGCAAACCCTGTCGGGCCTGAGTGACAGTGAGGTGATGGAAAAACTCGGCCACCCTGGTGTCTTCCCTGAAGGCCGCTTTTTCCCCGACACCTACCGCTTCGTGCGTGGCATGAGCGACGTCGAATTGCTGAAAAAGTCCTACAACCGCTTGGACGATGTCCTTGCCCAGGAATGGAGCAAGCGCGCGGCCGATGCGCCGTACACTGGCCCCTATCAAGCGCTGATCATGGCCTCGCTGGTGGAGAAAGAAACCGGCGTGCCGGAAGAGCGCGGCCAGATCGCCGGGGTGTTCGTGCGACGCATGAAGATCGGCATGCTGCTGCAAACCGACCCGACGGTGATCTACGGCCTCGGCGAGCGCTACACCGGCAAGCTGACCCGCGCGCACCTCAAGGAAGCCACGCCCTACAACACCTACGTGATCGCCGGCCTGCCGCCGACGCCGATTGCCATGGTGGGACGTGAGGCTATTCATGCCGCGCTGAACCCGGTGGCGGGCAGCAGCCTGTATTTCGTTGCCCGAGGCGACGGCAGCCATATTTTCTCGGATAACCTGGATGCGCATAACGCGGCGGTGCGTGAGTTTCAGATGAAGCGTCGTGCCGATTACCGTTCCAGCCCGGCACCCGCGCCCGCACCGGCGGTAAAACCTGAAGACGCACCGGTTGATACGCCCGCCGAGCCGTCTCCCGCACCCGATGACACCGCGCCGCAAAGCTCGCAATGACTCTGACTAAGGACTGCCTGTGACTGGCTTGTTTATTACCCTGGAAGGCCCGGAAGGCGCCGGCAAAAGCACCAACCGCGAATACCTGGCCGAGCGCCTGCGCGCCGAAGGTATCGAGGTGCTGCTGACCCGCGAGCCCGGCGGCACGCCGTTGGCCGAGCGTATCCGTGAAGTGCTGCTGACCCCGGGCGACGAACAGATGAACCCCGACACCGAGCTGCTGCTGGTGTTTGCCGCGCGCGCCCAGCACCTGGCCGAAGTCATTCGCCCGGCCCTGGCCCGTGGCGCGGTGGTGATTTGCGACCGGTTCACCGACTCCACCTATGCCTATCAGGGCGGCGGTCGTGGCTTGTCCCTTGAGCGCATTGCGACGCTGGAAACCTTCGTCCAGGGCGATTTGCGGCCCGACCTGACCCTGGTGTTCGATCTCCCGGTGGAAGTCGGCATGGCCCGTGCCACCGCCCGGGGTCGCCTTGATCGTTTCGAACTGGAAACCCGAGTCTTTTTTGAAGCTGTGCGTGGCGCGTTTCTCAAGCGCGCCGAAGCCGACCCCGCCCGTTACTACCTGTTGGACGCCGCACAACCGCTGACTCAGGTTCAGCAGTGCATTGACGCCCTGTTGCCGAAGCTTGTGGAGCGTGTCCGTGGCTGAAGCCTATCCGTGGCAGGACAGCCTCTGGCAGCAACTGGCGGGCCGTGCCCAGCACGCCCACGCCTACCTGCTCCATGGCCCGGCGGGCATCGGCAAGCGCGCCTTGGCCGAGCGGTTGATGGCCAGCTTGTTATGCCAGCGGCCCAACGGGCTGGAAGCCTGTGGGGAATGTAAATCCTGCATGCTGCTCAAGGCCGGCAGCCACCCCGACAACTACCTGCTGGAACCGGAAGAAGCCGACAAGGCAATCAAAGTCGACCAGGTGCGTGATCTGGTCAGCTTCGTGGTGCAGACCGCGCAGATGGGCGGGCGCAAGGTGGTGCTGATCGAGCCAGTGGAGTCGATGAACATCAACGCGGCCAACGCCTTGCTCAAGAGCCTGGAAGAACCGTCCGGCGATACCGTGCTGCTGCTGGTCAGCCACCAGTCCAGCCGCCTGCTGCCGACCATCCGCAGCCGCTGCGTGCAACAGGCCTGCCCGTTGCCGAGCGAAGCCATGAGCCTGCAGTGGCTGGCCCAGGCGTTGCCGGACTGCGGCGAGGCCGAGCGCGTCGAGTTGCTGACCCTGGCGGCCGGCTCGCCCTTGGCGGCGGTCAAGCTCCAGGCCCAGGGCGTGCGGGAACAGCGCGCGTTGGTGGTGGATGGCGTGAAGAAGCTGCTCAAGCAGGAGATGTCCGCCACGCAACTGGCCGAAAGCGCCTGGAAAGACATTCCCTTGTTGCTGCTGTTCGACTGGTTCTGCGACTGGTCGAGCCTGATCCTGCGCTACCAGCTGACCCAGGACGAAAACGGCCTGGGCCTGGCGGACATGCGCAAGGTGTTGCAATACCTCGCACAGAAGAGTGCCCAGGACAAGGTCCTGAACATTCAGGACTGGATCCTCGCCCAACGCCAGAAGGTCCTGGGCAAGGCCAACCTCAACCGCGTGCTGTTGCTTGAGGCCTTGCTGGTGCAATGGGTCGGCTTGCTCGGCCGGCGTTAATTTCAGTGGCCGACGGGTGTATCGTTGGCCAGACACTTTCCGTGACTCAAGTTGTAGATCCCTATGCTCGTAGATTCCCATTGCCACCTTGATCGCCTCGACCTGGCCCAGCACGGCGGCTCCCTCGACGCCGCCCTCGAAGCTGCGCGCCAGCGCGGGGTAGGGCACTTCCTGTGCATCGGCGTCAGCGCGGAAAACGCCGCCGACGTCAAAGCCCTGGCCGATCGTTATGCCGACGTCGATTGCTCGGTGGGCATTCACCCGCTGGACCTGAAGCCCGGCGAAGCCCCGGCCCTCGACTGGCTGCTCGGCGAACTCAATCACCCACGCGTGGTGGCCATCGGCGAGACCGGCCTTGATTACCACTACGAACCGGAAGCCGCCGAGTTGCAGCAGGCGTCGTTTCGTCTGCACCTGCAAGCCGCCCAGCAGACTGGCAAACCCGTGATCGTCCACACCCGTGGCGCCCGTGCCGACACCCTGACCCTGCTGCGCGAGGCCGCGCTGCCCCAGGCCGGTGTGCTGCATTGCTTCACGGAAGACTGGGACATGGCCAAGGCCGCCCTCGACCTCGGCTTCTACATTTCCTTGTCGGGCATCGTGACCTTCCGCAACGCCGACGCCCTGCGGGATGTCGCGCGCCAGGTCCCGGCAGACCGCCTGCTGGTGGAAACCGATTCGCCGTACCTGGCACCCATCCCTCATCGCGGCAAACCCAACCTGCCGGAATACGTACGGGATGTAGCGGATTACCTGGCGACGCTGCGGGGCGAGCCCTACGAGCGCTTCGCCGAACAGACCACCGAGAACTTCAAGCGTCTGTTCCCGCTGGCTCACGTCAGCCACTGAATCGCAGGCAAAAAAAACCCGGGTTCTGGGGGGTGAATCCGGGTTAAGACCATTAGGAGTAAAACAAGGGTACGCAGTCCGTCGGTACCCAGGTCGACGCGTCACTTGGGGGAGATGCCACGCCGACAGTTCAAGTATTGATCAGTATCCGATTCAGTCCAGCCGCATCTGATCGTTTTTTAAACAGATTTGGAATACGCCCGCTTCGGTTGAGTTCTCATGGGTTGCGATGCACGGGTGGCAATCACCTGTTTTATTTCTGACTCAAATCGGTTGATTCGTTGGCGCGCTGTAAGTTAAGTGCAAAGGTTGTTCATATAGGCGTTGCCCAACGACCGTTCAGTCGGGATAATCCCGCGCACCGGGTAAAACGTTCCGACAAGCACGGCTTGGGGCACGCCACCCTCCCAATATCCACCTCTGCAGACCTTTTTCTTATGCACAAAGAACCCCGCAAGGTCCGTGAGTTTCGCCGCCGCGAGCAGGAAATTCTCGACACCGCACTCAAGCTGTTCCTCGACCAAGGTGAAGACAGCGTCACCGTCGAGATGATTGCGGATGCCGTGGGTATCGGCAAAGGCACCATCTACAAGCACTTCAAGTCCAAGGCCGAGATCTACCTGCGCCTGATGCTCGACTACGAGCGTGACTTGAACGAGTTGCTGCACTCGGCCGATGTTGACAAGGACAAGGAAGCGCTGTCCCGCGCCTACTTTGAGTTCCGCATGCGTGACCCGCAGCGCTACCGCCTGTTTGATCGCCTGGAAGAGAAAGTGGTGAAAGGCCATCAGGTGCCGGAAATGGTCGAGGAGCTGCACAAGATCCGCGCCTCGAACTTCGAGCGCCTGACCCTGCTCATCAAGGGCCGCATCAGCGAAGGCAAGCTCGAAGACGTGCCGCCGTATTTCCACTACTGCGCCGCCTGGGCGTTGGTGCACGGCGCCGTGGCGCTGTACCACTCACCGTTCTGGAGCAATGTGCTGGAAGACCAGGAAGGTTTCTTCCAGTTCCTGATGGACATCGGCGTGCGCATGGGCAACAAGCGCAAGCACAGCACCGATTTGCCGAATGCTGAAACGCCGGCCACTTGAATCATTCGCCAGCGTGATGGCGATATGATTTCCTGCCCAGCGCAGTAACCCAGGAATATACTCAGGCAAGGACCTTGCTAAAACTTGATTTTTCAGTCAGGTTTTGGCGTGCCCGAATTATCCTCTGCCGGAGTGATCCATGATCGTTGATCGTCAAGGCAGGCGATTCCGCAATTTGCGGATCAGCCTGACCTCAGCCTGCAATTACGCCTGTACCTACTGCGTGCCCAACGGCAAGCGGCTGGTGGCTGCGCAGGACGAACTGTCGGCCGAGGCAATGGCTCGTGGCGTCGAGTACCTGATCGAGGCTGCTGGCATTGAACGCCTGCGCATCACCGGTGGTGAACCGTTGGTCAGTCCCAAGCTGGAAGCCTTTATGGGCGCAGTGGGGCAGATGGGCCTCAGTGACATCAGCCTGACCACCAACGGCCAACTGCTGGCGCGCAAACTGCCGCTGCTGGTGGATGCGGGCATTCGCCGGATCAACGTCTCCCTCGATACCCTGGACGCCGACGCCTTCCGCAGCATCGCTCGCGGTGGCGACCTGGCCACCGTGCTTGATGGCATGGACCAGGCCAGTGCCGCGGGAATCAAGATCAAGGTCAACATGGTGCCGTTGCGCGGCCAGAACCTCGACCAGGTGATGCCGCTGCTCGACTACTGCCTGGAGCGTGGCTACGAGCTGCGCTTTATCGAATTGATGCGCATGGGCCACCTGGCCAACGATTCCAACGCGTTCCTGCAGCAATTCGTCAGCCTCCAGCAATTGCTCAGCCTGATCGGCGAGCAACACGAATACCTGCAAGCCAACGCTCCAGTGGACGCCACTGCCGTGCGCTACGAAGTGCCCGGCAAAGGCTTCTTCGGTGTCATCGCCAATGAAAGCGTGCCGTTCTGCCGGACTTGCTCGCGGTTGCGCCTGTCGTCCACCGGCTGGCTGCATGGCTGCCTGTCGTCGAGCAACCGCCACTACGTCGGCGACCTGCTGGACAAACCCCGCCACCAGGCTCTGCCGGCCTTGCAGCGCTTGTTGGTCAAGGCCTTGGGCGACAAGCAGGAAGTGGCATTCTCCGGCGGCGCCACCATCATGAAGATCATCGGCGGCTAGTCCCGCAAGCTGGCGCAAAATCTGCATCTCGTGCCCATTCGCCGGTTTTCCGTCACCGGCCTTTGGAGAATTAGGATGCGTAGTCTGGTTTTGGTGCTGGCGTCACTCGCGCTGGGTGGCTGCATGACCGTCAGTGATATGGCCGAAGGCACGCGCTATCAGATGAGCGATGCCGGGCTGCTGGACCACAGCGATACCCGCCGCGTCAATTCGGTCCGCATACAGCCGGACTCCTTCGTCTTCATCGCCCAGGGCGCCTTCACCCCGCCGGGCAGCGCTTATCCACGGCCTAACGTAGTGGCGGAGGAAGCCTTCAACGGCTTTGTCGAATACTTCCCGATGGTCCGTCGCGCCCGCAAACCCGAAGGCCTGGAACAGGCGATGTCTGAAGCCCGCGCGGCTGGTGCGCATTACCTGCTGTACTGCCGCTTTGCCCAGGCGGATGACCGGATCGGCAACGCCGATGAATGGTCTGACCAGGAGGCGGTGGATCGCCTGGGCATCGACACCGGCACCATTCAGGTCATGTTGATCGAGACCAGCACCCAGTATTTGATTGATACTGTGCGGATTCACAGCCGTGGCGGTTTACTGACGTTCCACGACAACAAGCCTGATGATCTGATCGGCAAGCCTCTGGCGCACTACGCGCGCAGCCTGTTGGGCATGAGCGATCAGTAAGACACAAGGAGTACAGCATGACCGATTCGGCCAAGGCCAATGACCTGTTGGCGCAATTGCCCAAGGGCAAGGGACATGCACCGGTGCATCTGTGGAACCCGGCGTTTTGCGGCGATATCGACATGCGCATTGCCCGCGACGGTACCTGGTTCTATATGGGCACGCCGATTGGCCGCAAGCCGATGGTCAAGCTGTTCTCCAATATCATCCGCCGCGACGGTGATGATTACTTCCTGATCACCCCGGTGGAAAAGGTCGGGATCAAGGTCGATGACGCGCCCTTTGTCGCCGTCACCCTGGAAGTCGAAGGGCAGGGCGAAAGCCAGGTGTTGCGCTTTACCACCAATGTCGATGAACAGGTCGAGGCCGGTATCGAACATCCGCTGCGGGTGGTGATTGACCCGCAAACCCAGGAACCTTCGCCATACCTGCGGGTGCGCACCAACCTTGAAGCCCTGGTCCACCGCAATGCGTTCTATCAGTTGGTGGAGTTGGCGGTGACCCGTCCGATCAACGGTAAGAACTGGCTTGGCGTCTGGAGCGGCGGGGTGTTTTTCCCCATCGGCCTGGAGCCTTGAGGCTGATTTTTTCTTTCCCCTGAAATAATTCGCTTGCTGTAGCCGGGCGCTTTCGGTTATCAATTTGTACATGATTAGACATGTCCGATTTGATAAGAAAAAACGCGTCGTCGACGAGCTCATCCGCCGTATCGAAGGTGGAGTGATGGCTGACGGTGTCCTGTTGCCGGGCGAGCACCAACTGGCCGAAGAGTTTTCCGTCAGCCGCGGCACCCTGCGTGAGGCCCTGGCCGAGCTCAAGCGCCGCAGCTACATCGCCACCCAAAGCGGTGTGGGCTCCATCGTCACCTTCGACGGCATGGTGCTCGACCAACGCAGCGGCTGGGCCCAGGCCCTCGCCGACACCGGCGCCGTGGTCACCTCCGAAATCCTGCGTCTGGAAGCGGTCACCCGCCCGGACCTGCTCAGCCGTCACGGCAGCGACCAATTCATTGCCCTCGATCGCCGCCGTCGCGCCGCCGACGGCACGTTCGTGTCCTTGGAGCGCTCGCTGATGCCGGCCTCCGGTGGCCTCGAAAGCCTGCCGCAAGTTGGCCTGATCGATAACTCCCTGACCATCACCCTGGCCGCCTATGGCTATGTCGGCGCTACCGGCAACCAATGGATCGGTGCCGAGCCATTGAACGAAGAAGACGCCCAGTTGCTGGGTCGCCCGGTGGGCACAGTGTTCCTCAAGGCTCTGCGCACCACCTACGACCGGCAAGACCGCTTCATGGAATCCGTCGAAAGCCTGCTCGACCCTCTGCACTTTCGCCTGCACCTTCAATTTGGAACACCGACATGACCGCCACCACCCGCGCCCTCGGCGCCTTCTACGGCCTGGCCCTGGGCGATGCGTTGGGCATGCCCACCCAGTCCCTGAGCCGCGAGCAGGTCAAGGCGCGTTTCGGCGCGATCACCGCCCTGGAAGATGCCGACGCCGATCAGCCGATCGCGCCGAACATGCCCAAGGGCTCGATCACCGATGACACTGAACAGGCGATTCTCGTCGGCCAGTTGCTGGTAGACGGGCAAGGCAAGATCGAACCCACCGAACTGGCCCGGCGCCTGATCGACTGGGAAGCGGTGATGCGCGCCAAAGGTTCCCAGGATTTGCTGGGCCCCTCCACCAAGCGTGCGATCGACATGATCCTGGCGGGCCATACCCCGGAAGAATCCGGGCGCTACGGCACCACCAACGGTGCCGCCATGCGCATCACCCCGGTGGGCATCGCGGCGAACGTCAATGACCCTGCGCAGTTTATCCAGGCGGTGATCCAGGCATGCCAGGTCACCCACAACACCAACCTCGGCATCTCCAGCGCGGCAGCCGTGGCAGCGGTGGTTTCCGCCGGGATCAGCGGTGTCGACCTGGGCGAAGCGCTGAACATCGGCACCCAGATCGCCCAGCAGGCGGAAAACCATGGCCACTGGATTGCCGGTGGGCGCATCGCCACCCGCATCAGTTGGGCGCGCACCTTGAGCGTCGACAGCGGCGACAAGGCGCTGTTTACCGACCTGCTCTATGAATTGATCGGCACCTCGGTGGCGTCCCAGGAATCGGTGGTGGTGTCGTTTGCCCTCGCGCAGCAAGTTGCGGTGGGTGAAGTGAATGCCTTCGAAGCCTTGTGCATGGCCGCCAGCCTTGGCGGCGACACCGACACCATCGCCGCGATTCTCGGCGCGATGCTCGGTGCATGCCTGGGGATGCAGTGCTGGCCTGAGGCGATGATCGAGCAGGTCAAACAGGTGAACGGCCTGGACCTGGAACCCTTGGTCCAAGGCCTGCTCGATCTGCGCTGAGCACCGCAGATCAAAAAATGTGGGAGCGGGCTTGCTCGCGAAAGCGGTGCATCAGTGACACATGCGTTGCCTGACACACCGCTTTCGCGAGCAAGCCCGCTCCCACATTGATCCAGTCGAGTCAGGAAGACCGGAACACAGATTCACTTGCCAACCTGCCACAACCACAAAAAAACAGGCATCAGGAGCACCCCACCATGAGTACGTCCTCTTCCGGCCAAAGCGCCGGGCAATTGGAAACACGCGGCATCGAGCCGGTCCCGGAAGGCGAGTGCAACGGCCATCCGTTGCAACTGTTCTGGGTCTGGTTTGCGGCCAACATCAGCATCCTCGGCTTGCCCTTGGGCGCGACCCTCGTGGCGTTTCGCGGCCTGGCGATCTGGCAGGCGATCATCGTCGCAATCCTCGGTGCCGCCGGTTCGTTTGCGGTGGTCGGTATCATCTCCATCGCCGGCCGTCGTGGCCGTGCGCCGAGCCTGACCCTGTCCCGGGCGATCTTCGGCGTACGCGGCAATATCGGCCCGACCCTGGTGTCACTGATGTCGCGCCTGGGCTGGGAAACCGTCAACACCACCACGGCGGCGTTTGTGTTGCTGTCGTTGTGCTCGATCCTGTTCAACTCGCCGGTTGCCGCCAAAAGCGCGCCGGTACTGACCCTGTTGTTCATCGGCATCTTCGTGCTGCTGACCCTCGCCGTATCGGGCCTGGGCCACGCCACCTTGCTGGTGATCCAGAAGTGGGCCACCTACGTGTTCGGCGCGCTGAATATCCTGGTGGGCGGTTTCCTCTGCGCCACCATCGATTGGAGCGCGGTGTTCAACGCCACGCCTGCGCCGTTGAGCGCGATGATCATTGGCATTGGCACCATGGCCGCCGGTACGGGTATCGGCTGGGCCAACGCCGGTGCCGACATGTCGCGCTACCAGCACCGCAGCGTCAAGGCCGTGCGCCTGGTGGCCTCTGCCGCCTTCGGTGCGGGGATTCCGCTGGTACTGTTGATCACCCTCGGCGGCCTGCTGTCGGTGGGCAACAACGACCTGGCGTCGGCCACTGATCCGATCATCGCGATCCGCGACATGCTGCCGACCTGGATGGCGGTGCCGTACCTGATCACCGCGTTTGGCGGGCTGTTGCTGTCGAATAACCTGTCGGTGTACTCGGCGGGCCTCACCACCTTGACCCTCGGTTTGAAGGTCAAGCGCGTACACGCGGTGATCGTCGACATCGTCGCGATCTTCGCCGGTTCGATCTACTTCATGCTGATCGCCGACAGTTTCTATGGTCCGTTCATCACCTTCATCTCGCTGCTGGCGGTGCCAATCACCGCTTGGGTCGGGATCTTTGTGGTCGACCTGATCCATCGCCATTACTACAGCCCCAAAGACCTGCTGGACGTGACGCCAAGCAGCGCCTACTGGTACCGCGGCGGGGTTGAATGGCGTGCATTTGGCGCCTGGGCGATTGCGATTGTGCTGGGCTTCAGCTTCACCACCATCGGCACCACGGCCGAAAATATCTGGTTCGCCGGGCCGCTGTCCGATTCGTGGCTGGGCCATAACGGCCTGGGCTGGATCGTCACCTTCCTGGTGGCCGGCGGGATTTACGCGGTACTGGGTGGCGCGGCTGATCGTCGTCCGGCTTTGGTAGAGAGCGCTAATGTCTAGATTGCTGCACAGCGGCCAGGTCATCGTCGACCTAGTCATGTCCCTCGAAACATTGCCTGCCACCGGCGGCGATGTATTGGCCAACTCCGCCAGCTTCGAAGCCGGCGGCGGCTTCAACGTGATGGCCGCCGCTCGGCGCAACGGGTTGCCGGTGGTTTATCTGGGCCGCCATGGCACCGGCCGCTTCGGCGACCTGGCACGTGCGGCAATGCAAGCCGAAGGCATTGAAATGGCCCTGGCCGCCAGCGACGACAAGGACACCGGCCTGTGTGTGTCCCTGACCGAAGCCACCACCGAGCGCACTTTCATCTCCCATATCGGCGCCGAAGGTGATTTGCTCGCGCAAGACCTGGCCAATGCGGTACCACGGGACGACGACTATGTGTACGTCAGCGGCTACAGCCTGCTGCTGGAAGGCAAGGCGCAAGCGTTGCTCGATTGGCTGTTGGCGTTGCCGCGCGAGATCACGGTGGTGTTCGATCCGGGCCCGCTGGTGAAGGCACCGGACTCGGCCTTGATGGTCGCCCTGTTGCCGCGTATCGACATCTGGACCAGCAACGGTCCGGAAGCGCTGGCCTTCACCGGCGCGAGCGATCTGGCGGGGGCATTGCTCAAGCTCAACGAGCACCTGCCCGCCGACTCCTTGCTGGTGGTGCGCGATGGGCCGAATGGCTGTTGGGTCAGCCGTAATGGCCAGGCCGAACATGTGCCGGGATTCAAGGTCAATGCGGTGGACAGCAACGGTGCGGGTGATGCTCACGCCGGAGTGTTTATCGCCGGCCTGGCCAATGGTTTGGCGCCAGCTGTCGCGGCACGTCGCGCGAATGCGGCGGCGGCATTGGCGGTCACGCGCTGGGGGCCGGCCACGTCACCGGGCACGGCTGAAGTGGATGCGTTGTTGAGCGGGGGCTGATTCGGCAGAATAGTCGCCATTCAGCACGGAGCAGCGTCATGACCCAGAACATCTACGACACCGAGGTTTTCTTCGAGGGCTACAGCAAAATGGGCCGCTCGGTGGAAGGCCTCGCCGGCGCTCCGGAGTGGCCGGCTTTGCAAGCCATGCTACCGCCGGTGCCGGGGTTGAAAGTGGTGGACCTGGGTTGCGGCTACGGCTGGTTCAGTCGCTGGGCCCAGGAGCAGGGCGCCGAACAGGTGCTGGGGCTGGATGTCTCGCAAAAGATGCTGGCGCGGGCGAAGGAGATGACGTCCTCTTCGGCCATCACCTACGGCATCGCCGACCTGGAAAAACTCGACCTTCCGAATGCCGCTTTCGACCTGGCCTACAGCTCATTGGCGTTTCATTACATCGTCGATCTGAAAGGCCTGTTTGCGCGCATCCATCAAGCATTGGTCCCGGGCGGGCGGTTGGTGTTTTCCATCGAGCACCCGATCTTCATGGCGCCCCGGCAACCGGGCTGGCTGATTGATGAGCAAGGGCGCAAGAGCTGGCCGGTGGACAGCTACCAGTTGGAAGGACCACGGGTGACAAACTGGTTGGCGGAGGGTGTGATCAAGCAACATCGCACCGTGGGCACGTTGCTGACGCTGTTGATCCAGGCGGGGTTCACCCTGAGCCATGTCGACGAGTGGGGGCCGAGCGAAGCGGACCTCAAGGCCCGTCCCGCACTGGCAGAAGAGCTTGAGCGCCCAATGATGCTACTGGTGGCCGCCCACCGCTGATCCCGAGGTTGAAAACCCGATCAAAAAATGTGGGAGCGGGCTTGCTCGCGAATGCGGTGGGTCAGCCAATGAATCTGGCCCTGATACACCGCCTTCGCGAGCAAGCCCGCTCCCACATTTTGATTCGCGTTAACCGGCCTTTTTCAGCGCCTCAATCAACTCATCCTTGCGCATGGTCGAGCGGCCGGGAATGTCCCTGGCGCGCGCTTCCTTCAGCAAGCTTTCCTTGGTCTGCGTACCCAGCGAAACCCTGCTGTTACGCGGATGCCCTTCACGACTGGCCGCCGCTCGCTTGGCCGACTCATGCCGGTCCTGGGACTTCTTCGCCGGGGCCTTGCGCTGGCCAGAACCGCCAGCCTTTTCGCCGCCACCGGACTGCTTGTTGACGGTGGCCCAGGCCCGGGCCTCGGCTTCTTCTTTCGACAAGCCCTGGTGCTCATAACTCGCTTCGATATGAGCGGCCTTGCGTTTTTGTTCGGTGGTGTATTTGGCTTTGCTTCCACGAGGCATTGCGATACTCCTCCTGGTTCTGGCCCTTCGCGAAGGGCCAGGCCAGACAAAGTGCGTTACTGGCCCGCTTCGCTTTCCAGCTTGCGAGCCGCTTCCACGCCGGACGCGGTGAGCTTGATCGGCAGGTTCAGCGCGTGTTCCCCGGCATCGTTGCAGGTCACATGGCCTTCCTTGATCCACCCGCGGTCCTGCAAGGTGGCCAAGGCGCTGGCCACCACTTTTTCACCTCGGTAGTTGTCCAGCACTTCTTTGCCCAACCCACTGGGATGAGCGTGGAGCAGACGGGTGAGGACTTCTTTTTCAAGGTTGTGATCGACGTTCATGCATACCTCTTCACTGGGAAATGGTTGGGTGTTCGTCTTTCTTGCGGATTAAGGCGCTGGCTGTTTTGGCGCACCAGGGATGTTGGAGTCATCGCCTTTATTGATCGAAGGCGAAGTGGCGCCAGGGCCCATTTTGCCGTTAGGCACCGCACCGCTGTTGCGATTGGTGTCGTCGCCCTGGGTGCGTGGGTCTCTGCTGTTGTCGATGATGGCGCCGCCGTTGGTGTCCATGCCGGTGCCCATTGAGTCTTTCGACTCTTGAGTGGCCGGGTTGGGCGGGCTGCCGACAGGGTCGGTCGGACCGGTGCTGGAACCTGTGGAGGCGGCAAAGCTGCTCAGTGAAACCGCAGACAGCAAACCAGTGAGGGCGAGGGCGGCAAATTTGGAAGTCGTCATGATGGTGTCTCCATATGATTAATGTCCTTACCTGATATTGGTCCGCCCCCGTTTGCGATTCGTGCCTCGATACCGACGAACGGTCTTAGGTCGCTTGTAAGATTTTGTGTGACGCGATTCGGCGCCAGATCAACCGCGCCACTGTGATCAGCCAATTGAGCAGCGCCACCGCCAGCACGCTCATCAACAGGGTCGGCATGCCGTATTCGACGATGACCTTGCCCGCCAGCAACGGGAAACCGAACACCCCGATAAAGTACGCCAGGCTGAACAACAGCAACGCCTGGGAGGTGGTGCCGGCCGGTGCCTCGTTGGCGGCCAAACCATTGATCACCGAATACGTCAGGCCATAACCGATGCCCAGGGTGACGGCTGCCAGCAGGTAGCTGTAGTTGCCGCTCACCCTGAACCCGAACAGGAAAATCGACACCAGCATCAACCCGGACAATACACACGCCGCCCAATACGGATCACGCTTGACCACGATGCCGGCGATCAGCAGGCGGCTGGTAATCGCCGCACTCATGAAGCCCAGGAAGAACAGCGAATAGTCCAGCCCGTGCAGTGCCGCGTAGCTGGTCTGGAAACTCGACAGCCCGCCAAACACGCAACCGCCGAGGCCCACCATGATGATCGCGAACACCGCTTTCGATGACAGCACCTGTCGCGTGGCCGACCAGGAAATCTTCGACGCCGGCGCAGTGTGTTGACTGAGGGCGCGACCCAGCCGCCAGAAAATCAACACGCCCGCCAGGCTTGCCAGCGCCGCGATAAAAAATGCCGCCGTCAGCGAAAAATCCAGCGCACTTGCCGCCCGTCCCAGCAACGGCCCGGAGCCGATCCCGGTCATCATGCTGCCCGACAGCAGGGCGAAATATTTGGCCCGCTGTGCCGGCTCCACCAGCATCGCGACGATGATCGGCCCCAGCGTATAGAACACGCCCCAGCCCAACCCCAACGACAAGCCAAAAAGCATCAAGCCCTCGCCAAACCCCGGTGTCAGCGCAAAGCCCAGGCACGCCACCACCAGCAACAGGCCGAGCAGGGCGATCGATCTGGCGGCTCCCAGCAGGTCTGCCAGATGCCCGGAAACCAGCACCGCCACAAAGGTGCTGAGCATCGCCATGGAGATCACGCTGCCGGCGTCGTGTTCGTTGCCGCCGCGGGAATGGATCAGCAGCGACAGCAAGAATGTCGAGCCATAGGACAGGGAAAGCAAATAGCTGGCGAGGCAGAAGAGGGCGAACAGTTTTCCGCCAACCGCAGGTGAGGCGTGCATGGAAGAGCCTTGCGTCTGTTGGATTTATGCCCAACTTTTTACCATGCACGGCACGTGGGATTGTTCTGTGGTTCGCGGTGCTTGCGTTAGCCCGCAGCGGAGTATGGCGTGCCTATTTCTTCGATGAGCAGGTCCATGAAACCCTTCAACCGCTCATGGCGCGCCAGGGCCATGCGTTGGCCCGTCGGCGTCTGAAATCCGCCCGCCAGATGCAGCAGCTTGGTCTGGAAATGGTCGAGGCAGAAACGCTTGTCGTCGTACTCGCGATGCTTAGCCGTTGGGTCCGCCGGGTCATACAGCCCGCTGCCCATGCGCCCGGCGATATAAAACGTGCGGGCCACGCCGATCATGCCCAGGGAGTCCAGGCGGTCGGCATCCTGCATAATCTTTGCTTCAAGCGTCACCGGAGTAAGGCCCGCCGAAAAGCTGTGGGTCTCGATGGCATGGGTCACCGCAGCAATCGTTCCGGGCGGCCAGCCCAGCTCCTGCAAAATTTCCCCGGCCTTGTCCGCCGCCAGTTTCGACGCCTTGGACCGCAGCGGTGAATTCTTCTCCACCGCCACGCAGTCATGCAGCAACACGGCTGCCAGCAGCACCTCAAGCTCGCCGCCTTCCTCGGCCTGGATCGAGCGCACGTTGTGCCACACCCGTTGCAAATGGGACAGGTCGTGGGCGCCGTCTTCCGAGGGCTCAAGGGCGTGAGGCAATAACGTCGCGGCGAGGTCGGTCAAGGGCGTGAAGGGCATGGGGATTCTCAAAGGTCGATAGCCTGCAGGTTAGCCGCGAATGAAATTGCACTGCAATCGGTCATTAAAGCGCCTTAGTATGTGTGCTCTCTTTCCCTGACAAGGCCTGCCCATGACCATCGAGATTCGCCCCGCCGTGCCCAGCGATGCTGCGCAGATCCTGACCTTTATCACCGAGCTGGCCGACTATGAAAAAGCCCGGCACGAAGTGATCGCCAGCGTGGTGGACATCGAGCGCAGCCTGTTCAGCGAAGGCGCCACCGCCCACGGCTTGATCTGCCTGCGGGACGGTTTGCCGATCGGCTTTGCAGTGTTCTTTTTCAGCTACTCCACCTGGCTCGGCAGCAACTGCCTGTACCTCGAAGACCTGTACATCAACCCCGAGCAACGCGGCGGCGGGGCGGGCAAGAAGTTGCTGCGCCACCTGGCGAAAATCGCCTGCGACAATGGCTGTGGGCGTTTCGAGTGGAGCGTGCTGGACTGGAATGAGCCGGCCATTGCGTTCTACAAATCCATCGGCGCCCAGCCCCAGGAAGAGTGGGTGCGCTACCGTATGGAAGGTGATGCGTTAAGGGATTTCGCGCAGGGTTAACGGCGCATAAGCAACCGGCCATCGCGGCCGGTTTTTTTATACGTTTTCTCACTATATGGGATGATAATTTATATATTGAGATGTTCTGGTTTCTGGGTTTATAGTCTTGCGCATCAGCACTCACTACCAAAAACAAAACAGGTGAAGCGATGCAGGCACAACCGTTGTCCTTACCTCCGGTGCCCGAGCCGACTTACGGCGAGCGACTGAAGAACAAAGTCGTGGTCATTACCGGCGCCGCCCAAGGCATTGGCGAGGCCATCGTCGCTTGCTTCCAGGCCCAGCAGGCGCGCCTGGTAATCGGTGATATCCAGGGTGAGAAGGTCGAGAAAGTTGCGGCCCACTGGCGTGAACGCGGCGCCGAGATTTACGCACAAGCCGTCGACATCACGTCCAAGGATCAGTGGCGCGCCTTGGTGGACGTGGCCATCGAACGCTTTGGCCGCGTGGATGTGCTGGTCAACTGCGCCGGCGTCAACGTGTTCCGCGACCCGCTGGAAATGACCGACGAAGACTGGCGCCGCTGTTTCGCCATCGACCTCGACGGCGCCTGGTACGGCTGCCGCACTGTGTTACCGCACATGATCGAGCAGGGCATCGGCAACATCATCAACATCGCCTCCACCCATTCCAGCCACATCATTCCCGGTTGCTTCCCGTACCCGGTGGCCAAGCACGGCCTGCTGGGGCTGACCCGAGCGCTGGGCATCGAATATGCGCCCAAGGGCATCCGCGTAAATGCCATCGCGCCGGGCTATATCGAAACCCAACTCAACGTCGATTACTGGAACGGCTTTGCCGACCCCCACGCCGAGCGTCAGCGCGCCTTTGACCTGCACCCGCCCAAGCGCATCGGCCAACCGATTGAAGTGGCAATGACGGCACTGTTTCTTGCGACCGATGAGGCGCCCTTTATCAATGCCACCTGCCTGATGATCGATGGCGGGCGGTCGGTGATGTACCACGATTAACACGTTTCCAAATAACAAGAAGAGGTGGTTTATGCTCAAGAAGACACTAGGCACCCTTGCACTGACGATGGCGCTCAGCGGCCTGGCCTCTGCCGAAGACGTAAAGATCGGCTTTCTGGTCAAGCAGGCGGAAGAGCCTTGGTTCCAGACCGAATGGGCGTTCGCTGAAAAAGCCGGCAAGGACCATGGTTTCACCGTGATCAAGATCGCCGTGCCCGACGGCGAGAAAACCCTTTCCGCCATCGACACCCTCGCTGCCAACGGCGCCAAGGGCTTCGTCATCTGCCCGCCGGACGTGTCCCTGGGCCCGGCGATCATGGCCAAGGCCAAGCTGAATAACCTGAAAGTGCTGGCGGTGGACGACCGCTTCGTCGACGCCAAGGGCAAGCCCATGGAAGACGTGCCTTACGTCGGCCTGGACGCCTACAAAATCGGCCAGAAACAAGGCGAAGCCATGGCCACCGAAGCCAAGCATCGCAACTGGGACTGGAAGGACACCTACGCCGTCATCAATACGTTTGACGAGCTGGAGACCGGCAAGAAACGCACCGACGGTTCGGTAGAAGGCCTCAAGGCCGCCGGCCTGCCGGTTGACCACATCCTGTTCACCGCGCAGAAAACCCTCGACGTGCCGGGCGCCATGGACTCCACCAACTCGGCCCTGGTGAAACTGCCCAGCGGCGCGAAAAACCTGCTGATTGGCGGGATGAACGACAGCACCGTACTGGGCGGCGTACGCGCCACCGAAAGCGCCGGCTTCAAGGCGCCGAATGTCATCGGCGTGGGCATCAACGGCACCGACGCCATCGAAGAGCTGAAAAAATCCGACACCGGTTTCTACGGCTCGATGCTGCTCAGCCCCGATGCGTCCGGCTATAAAACCGCTACCGCGATGTTCGAGTGGGTGACCAAAGGCACCGAGCCGGCCAAGTTCACCGCCCTGGATAACGTGACCCTGATCACCCGCGCCAACTTCAAGGAAGAGTTGAGCAAGATCGGTCTGTGGAAATGAACAGCGCTGCCGCAGAGAGCCTGCGCTTCAACGGCATCGGCAAGGAGTTTCCCGGGGTGAAGGCCCTGGCGCAGATCAGCTTTGAAGCGCGGCCCCATTCGGTGCATGCGCTGATGGGCGAGAACGGCGCGGGCAAGTCGACCTTGCTGAAAATCCTTGGCGGTTTCTATCCGCCCAACAGCGGCAGTTTGCAGTTGGGCGAACGCAGCGTGAGTTTCAAATCGGCGGCCGACAGCATCGCCAGCGGCATCGCGGTGATTCACCAGGAGCTGCAACTGGTGCCGGAAATGACCGTCGCCGAGAACCTGCTGCTGGGGCATATGCCGTCGCGCTTTGGCGTGGTCAATCGCGGCGCGATGGTGCGCAAGGCGCGGGAGCTGCTCAAGGGCCTGGCGGATGAAATCGATCCGAACATGCGCCTGGGCAGCCTGTCCCTCGGCCAGCGGCAACTGGTGGAAATCGCCAAGGCCATGTCGCGCAATGCCCATGTGATTGCGTTCGATGAGCCCACCAGCAGCCTCTCGGCCCGCGAGATCGAGCGGCTGATGGTGATCATCGCCCGGCTGCGGGATGAAGGCCGGGTGATCCTCTACGTGTCGCACCGCATGGAAGAAGTGTTCCGGATTTGCGATGCGGTCACGGTGTTCAAGGACGGGCGCTTCGTGCGCACCTTCGAGGACATGGCGCAGTTGAACGTCGACCAGTTGGTCAACTGCATGGTCGGGCGCGATATCCAGGACATCTACGACTACCGGCCGCGTGAGCACTCCGGTGAAGCGCTGCGAGTCGAAGGGTTGCTCGGGCCTGGGTTGCAGGAACCGGTGAGTCTGCAGGTGAACAAGGGCGAGATTCTCGGGCTGTTCGGTTTGGTCGGGGCAGGGCGCACAGAGTTGTTGCGCCTGCTCGCCGGGCTGTCGCGCAGTACCCAGGGGGTATTGGTGTTGCATGGCCAGGCGCAGACGTTCAAGACGCCACGGGATGCGATTGCGGCGGGTGTGTTGCTCTGCCCCGAGGACCGCAAGAAGGAAGGCATCGTGCCCCGCGCCAGTGTCGCGGAGAACATCAACATCAGTGCGCGCCGCGACCATGCACGCTTCGGTTGGCTGATCCAGGGCGGCTGGGAACGCGCCAACGCCCAGCGGCAGATCAGCGCGCTGAATGTGCGCACGCCGTCTGCCGACCAACCGATTTTGTTCCTGTCGGGCGGCAATCAACAGAAGGCGATTCTCGGTCGCTGGCTGTCGATGCCGATGAAAGTGTTGCTGCTGGACGAGCCGACGCGCGGCATCGATATCGGTGCCAAGTCGGAGATCTACCAGATCATCCACAACCTGGCGGCCAGTGGCATTGCGGTGATTGTGGTGTCCAGCGACCTGATGGAAGTGATGGGCATCTCCGACCGCATCCTGGTGATGAGCGAAGGCGCCCTGACCGGCGAATTGACCCGCGATCAAGCGGACGAAGCACGGCTGCTGCAACTGGCTCTTCCGCGTACGCGGGACTGAAGAATACGAGGGGTGGGTATGTCACAGGTAAAAACTGCAAGAAGCTTCTGGCCGGGGTTCAACCAGCGCAAGTTTCTTGATGATTGGGTCATGCTGCTGGCGGCCTTGAGCATCTTTGTGCTCAGTGCCATTTTCATCGACAACTTCCTCTCGCCGCTGAACATGCGCGGCCTGGGGCTGGCGATTTCCACCGTGGGGATTGCAGCCTGCACCATGCTGTTCTGCCTGGCGTCGGGGCACTTCGACTTGTCGGTGGGCTCGGTAATCGCCTGTTCGGGCGTGGTGGCGGGGATCGTGATTCGCGACACCGACAGCGTGTTCTTCGGCGTGTCGGCGGCGTTGGCTATGGGCCTGGTGGTGGGGCTGATCAACGGCATCGTGATCGCCAAGCTGCGGATCAACGCATTGATCACGACGCTGGCGACCATGCAGATCGTGCGTGGGCTGGCGTATATCTTTTCCAACGGCAAGGCGGTGGGCGTAATGGACGAAAACTTCTTCGTCTTTGGTAACGGCCAGCTGTTTGGCGTGCCGGTGCCGATCATCATCACCGTGCTGTGCTTTGTGTTTTTTGGCTGGCTTTTGAACTACACCACCTACGGGCGCAACACCATGGCCATCGGCGGCAACCAGGAAGCGGCGCTGTTGGCCGGGGTGAATGTCGACCGCACCAAGATCATCATCTTTGCCGTGCACGGGGTGATCGGGGCGTTGGCCGGGGTGATCCTGGCGTCGCGGATGACCTCGGGGCAACCGATGATTGGCCAGGGGTTCGAGTTGACGGTGATCTCGGCGTGCGTGCTGGGCGGGGTGTCGCTGAGCGGCGGGATCGGGATGATCCGGCATGTGATTGCCGGGGTGCTGATTCTGGCGATCATCGAGAACGCGATGAACCTGAAGAACATCGACACCTTCTACCAATACGTGATTCGCGGCTCGATCCTGCTGTTGGCGGTGATCATCGACAGGATGAAGCAACGATAAAAAGGGCGCCACAAGACTAATGTGGGAGCGGGCTTGTTGTGGCGAGGGGGCTTGTCCCCCGTTGGGCTGCGAAGCGGCCCCAAAGCCAGGCAACGCTGATCTGTCTGGAGAAATCGGGTAACTCTCTTGGGGCCGCTGCGCAGCCCAACGGGGGACAAGTCCCCTCGCCACAGAGCTCCCTCGCCACAACAGCCGTGACCGCCCATAATGCTCGCCGTTTTCGTACTTCCCAATAGGCCCGATATGCAGGAAAACGCCCACACTCCCGTCAAAGACGCCGCCCCCACCGGCACTCAAACCCTGCTTCGTGGCCTGGGCGTGGTGCAGGCGGTGGCGGCCGGTGCGCGGGATCTGAAGGAAATCGCCAAGCGCATCGGCACCACCCGCAGCACCACTCACCGTCTGGCCAGTTGCCTGGTGGAAGAGCGCTACCTGCGTGTGGTGCCGCAAGTCGGCTACCTGCTGGGTCCCAAGTTGATCGAGCTGGGTTTTCAGGCGCGCGAGGAATTGCCGCTGGTGAGCCTGGCGGTGCCGTACCTGGATGAGTTGTCGGCGCTCACCGGCGACACCATCCATCTGGCAATCCGCGAATACGACGACGTGCTGTACCTGCACAAGAACCCTGGTCGCAACGGCCCGGAAATGCGCTCGCGCGTCGGCCATCGCATGCCGCTGGCGCGCACCGGGATCGGCAAGGCGTTGTTGCTGGATGACACGGTGGAAGAGTGGCAGCGCCTGTATCAGGTCAGCCTGCCCACGGGCGGGAAAAACTTGCAGTGGCCGCAGCACCCCGAGCAATCCTGGGCGCAGTTTGAACAGCGCATGCAGGAATACGTGGCGGGCGGTTATGCGTTTGATCTGGAAGACAATGAACCGTCGATCCGTTGTGTCGCGGCACCGGTGCGCGATGCCAGCCGGCGAATCGTCGCCGGCATCAGCATCGCCAGTACCGTGCCCTACATGCCGCTGGAGAAAATGGCCGAGCTGATCCCTGTGATCAAACAGGTCGCAGCGCGGCTGTCAGCGGAGTTGGGCGCGAAGGCCTGATAGCCGTGATCGTTCCCGCGCTCCGCGTGGGAATGCCGCTTCGGACGCTCCGCGTCCAGCAGGACTTGAGCCCTGCGCAACGGTGACGCGGAGCGTCACGGCATGCGTTCCCACGCAGAGCGTGGGAACGATCATCACGGGGGGGGCGGTTTGTCAGGCCTTCAGGGTCGCCATGTCGATCACGAAGCGGTACTTCACGTCACCGGCAATCATGCGGGTGTAGGCTTCGTTGATCTGGCGGATGTCGAGCATTTCGATGTCGCAGGTGATGCCGTGCTCGGCGCAGAAGTCCAGGACTTCCTGGGTTTCGGCAATCCCACCGATCAACGAACCGGCCAGCACTTTGCGGCCCATCACCAGCTTGGCGGCATTGACGGGCGGGTCGACCGGCTCGATCAAACCTACCAGGATGTGCACGCCGTCAAAGCGCAGCACTTCGAGGTAGGGATTCAGATCGTGTTGCACCGGAATGGTGTCCAGCAGGAAGTCGAAATGCCCGGCAGCGGCTTTCATCTGTGCTTCGTCGGTGGACACGATCACGTGATCGGCGCCCTGGCGGCGGCCTTCTTCAGCCTTGCTCGCGGAGCGGGTGAACAGCGTCACTTCGGCGCCCATGGCCTTGGCGAACTTGATGCCCATATGGCCCAGACCGCCCATGCCCAGAACGCCAACCTTGTCGCCAGCCTTCACGCCATAGTGCTTGAGTGGCGAGTAGGTGGTGATGCCGGCGCAGAGGATCGGCGCGGCGCTGGCCAGGTCGAGCTTGGCCGGGATCTTCACCACGAAGTGCTCGCTGACCACGATACTGTCGGAGTAGCCGCCCATGGTGTTGCTGCCATCGACCCGGTCTGGCGTGGCGTAGGTCATGGTCGGGCCTTCGAGGCAGTATTGCTCGAGGTCGGCGTGGCAGGCGTCGCAGTGACGGCAGGAGTCGACCATGCAGCCAACACCCACCAGGTCGCCGACTTTATGCGCAGTGACGCTGGCGCCGACGGCGGTGACTTTGCCGACGATCTCGTGGCCCGGCATCAGCGGGTACACGGCAATGCCCCATTCGTTGCGTGCCTGGTGGATGTCGGAGTGGCAGACGCCGCAGTAGAGGATTTCAATCGCCACGTCATCGGCGCGCGGGCTGCGGCGTTCGAAGGACATGGGGGCGAGGGGAGTGGTGGCCGATTGAGCGGCATAACCGATGGCGGTGTACATGGAGAAACCTCGCAGGTGCAGTGACAGGTGAGGTGGCGCATTCTCCGCGCCGAGGCTTGGGGCGGCCATGGCGATTGCTCCGAGTCTCATGCCTATTCGTCCGGGAGTGCCCCTGGATTGGATCACTGTGGCGCCAGACCTGCGATGATGGTGTCATCCCCTTTTTCGCGAAGTTTTTGCCATGTTGTTGACCCGCCATGTCGACGCCAATGCCACGTTGGTTGCCCTGATCGAACCCCTGACACCCCGTGATGGTTTTTCCCCCACGAACCTGCCCGGCGTGCAGGTATTACGCGCCAGTTGCGATGTGGCGCGCGGCCCGCAGATTTATGAGCCGAGCCTGATGATCGTCGCCCAGGGCAGCAAGGTCGCGTATCTGGGCCCGCGAACCCTGGAGTACGGTGCCGGGCATTACCTGATCCAGGCGATGCCGGTGCCGTTCGAATGCGAGACCTTTGCCATGCCCAATGCGCCGCTGTTGGGGGTGACGGTGGGCATTGATCGGGTGGTGCTGGGTGAGTTGGTGATGGCGATGGGGATCCAGTCCGGGCCACCGCCGGCGGCGCAGACGTTGGAGTCCATGAGTTCAGTGGTGCTGGATGGCGCCATGCGTGGCTGCGTCGAACGGTTGTTGAAGTGCCTGCACGATCCGCTGGAGAGTCGGATTATGGGCCCGGCGCGGGTTCGGGAATTGTTGTTCACCGCGTTGCGCGGGCCACAGGCGGATGTGTTGCGCGCGCTGGTGGAGCAGCAGGGGCAGTTTTCCCGAGTGGCGACCTCGTTGAATCACCTGCATGCCCATTACGCCGAGCCGCTGAATATCGAGACGCTGGCGGGTTATGCGCACATGAGCGCGTCGACGTTCCACGAACACTTCAAGCGCTGCACGCTGTTGTCGCCGGTGCAGTATCTCAAGCGTCTGCGGCTGCTCAAGGCGCAGCAGTTGCTGTTGGTGGAGGGCATGAGCGTGGCGCAGGCGGCCCACAGCGTGGGCTATCAGAGTACGTCGCAGTTCAGCCGGGAGTACAAGCGCTACTTCGAACGCAGCCCCGGTGATGAACGGGCAGCATAGCTCGTGTTGATTCCCGTAGCAGCTGTCGAGCCTTAGCGAGGCTGCGTCAGCCGCGACTCGGTTCCAGATCAGTGGCGCGCCCGACGCAGCCTCGCTGGGGCTCGACAGCTGCTACGAACAATGGGCCACAAAAAAGGCCCCCATTCGGGAGCCTCGTTTTTCAAGCCAATGCCTTACATATTCGGGTAAGTCGGCCCACCCGCACCTTCCGGCGTCACCCACGTAATGTTCTGCGAAGGGTCCTTGATGTCACAGGTCTTGCAGTGCACGCAGTTCTGGGCGTTGATCTGGAAGCGCTTCTCGCCGTCTTCCTTGGTGATCACTTCATACACGCCGGCCGGGCAGTAGCGCTGCGCCGGCTCATCGTAGAGCGGCAGGTTGGTGCCGATCGGGATGCTCGGGTCTTTCAGCTTCAAATGGCACGGCTGTTCTTCTTCGTGGTTGGTACCGGAGATGAACACCGAGCTCAGCTTGTCGAAGCTCAGCTTGCCGTCGGGTTTCGGGTAGTCGATTTTCTTGCTGTCCTTGGCCAGCTTGAGGCAGGCGTAGTCCGGCTTGGCGTCGTGCAGGGTGAACGGCATTTTGCCGCCGAGGATGTTCTGGTCGAACCAGTTGAAGCCGGCACCCAGGATCGGGCCGAACTTGTGCATCGCCGGGCCGAAGTTGCGGCTGGCGAACAGTTCTTCGTAGAGCCAGCTGTTCTTGAAGCTGTCGACGTAGTTGGTCAGCTCGTCGCCGCCTTCGGATTCGGCGAACAGGCGCTCGGCCACCGCGTCAGCGGCGAGCATGCCCGACTTCATGGCGGTGTGGCTGCCCTTGATCTTGGCCACGTTCATGGTGCCCAGGTCGCAGCCGATCAAGGCGCCACCCTTGAATACCATTTTAGGCAGCGAGTTGATGCCACCTTTGGCCAGCGCGCGGGCACCGTAGCTGATGCGTTTGCCGCCTTCCAGGTACTGGGCCAGCACCGGGTGATGCTTGAGGCGCTGGAACTCGTCGAACGGCGACAGGAAAGTGTTGCTGTAGGACAGGTCGACGATCAAACCCACTACAACCTGGTTGTTTTCCAGGTGATAGAGGAACGAGCCGCCGGTGTTCTCGTTGCTCATGATGTCCAGCGGCCAACCGGCGGTGTGCACCACCAGGCCTGGCTGATGTTTGGCCGGGTCGATTTCCCAGATTTCTTTCAGGCCGATGCCGTAGTGCTGGGCGTCGGCGTCGCTGTCCAGGTTGAAGCGCTGGATCAGTTGCTTGCCGATGTGGCCACGGCAACCTTCGGCGAACAGCGTGTACTTGCCACGCAGTTCCATGCCAGGGGTGTAGACGCCTTCTTTTGGCTGGCCTTCACGGTCGACGCCGAGGTCACCGGTGATGATCCCGCGCACCACGCCGTTTTCGTCGAACAGTGCTTCCTGGGCGGCGAAGCCCGGGTAGACTTCCACCCCCAGGTTCTCGGCCTGCTGGGCGAGCCAGCGGCACAGGTTGCCCAGGGAGATAATGTAGTTGCCTTCGTTGTGCATGGTCTTGGGCACAAAGAAGTCAGGCACCTTGGTGGCCGCTTCGCTGGAGCGCAGTACATAGATGTCATCCCGCACAACAGGGGTGTTGAGCGGTGCACCGAGTTCTTTCCAGTCCGGGAACAATTCGTTCAGCGCACGGGGTTCAAACACGGCACCGGACAGGATGTGAGCGCCGACTTCGGAGCCTTTTTCGACCACGCAGACGCTGATTTCCTTACCGGCTTCGGCGGCCTTCTGCTTCAATCGGCAGGCGGCAGACAGGCCTGCCGGGCCAGCGCCGACGATGACCACGTCGAATTCCATGTATTCGCGTTCCACAGGCTATCTCCTACTCAAGGCTCAACGGCTTTTTTTTCTAATGGGTGGAGGTTCGGTAATCTGTCCCACAATGCCTGCATCAATCTCATGCAAGGGGCAGGGGACGACCCACCTTTCTCTCTAGGTGGCGCATTATATCTACACCACTCTCAGCGTCCAATACAAACGTTTGTTTGAATTGCCCGCAAGCTAGGTAAATCAAAGCAACGCGGCTTATAACTGACCATTTTGCCGTATTGACCGGAATAGGCGTTCCGGTCAATATACGGTCGGTTTTGCGCATCCCGTAGGCAGACTGTGGGTTTCAAGGCCACCTCGAAAGACAGGCTGAAGGCAAATAAGGGTGACGCGCGAGCCACGATGGCGCGCAGTTTACACGCCACGATAATGAATGACCTCTCAGTCACCGCTGACGAACGGTCATCACTCCCGTGAGCAAGGTCCCCCGCCGACGATTGCCGGTGTTTTTGGAGGTGCCCTTGTGTGCCGATGAGCATCAAACCGCCAGGTTCGCCTAGGCGACTTTCTTTTCACCGGAGAGTAACGAGGAATCCATGAAGGTTCTTGTAGCTGTCAAACGCGTTGTCGATTACAACGTGAAAGTTCGCGTCAAGGCGGACAATTCCGGCGTCGACCTCGCTAACGTCAAGATGTCGATGAACCCTTTCTGCGAAATCGCCGTGGAAGAAGCCGTACGCCTGAAAGAGAAAGGCGTTGCGACTGAAATCGTCGTCGTTTCCATCGGTCCGACCACTGCTCAAGAGCAGCTGCGTACCGCCCTGGCGCTGGGTGCCGATCGCGCCATCCTCGTCGAATCCGCTGAAGAGCTGACTTCCCTGGCCGTTGCCAAGTTGTTGAAAGCTGTTGTCGACAAGGAACAGCCATCGCTGGTGATCCTCGGCAAACAAGCCATCGACAGCGACAACAACCAGACTGGCCAGATGCTGGCTGCACTGACCGGTTACGGCCAGGGCACCTTCGCCTCGAAAGTCGAAGTGAGCGGCGACAAGGTTGCCGTGACCCGCGAAATCGACGGCGGCGCGCAAACAGTTTCCCTGAAACTGCCCGCCATCGTCACCACCGACCTGCGTTTGAACGAGCCGCGCTACGCGTCCCTGCCAAACATCATGAAAGCCAAGAAGAAGCCTCTCGAAGTGCTGACTCCGGACGCTTTGGGCGTTTCCACCGCCTCCACCAACAAGACCGTCAAAGTCGAAGCGCCGGCTGCACGCAGCGCGGGCATCAAGGTCAAGTCGGTGGCTGAACTGGTCGAGAAACTGAAAAACGAAGCGAAGGTAATCTAACCATGACTATCTTGGTAATCGCAGAACACGACAACAAGGTTGTGGCCCCGGCCACCCTGAACACTGTTGCCGCCGCCGCCAAAATCGGTGGTGATATCCACGTGCTGGTCGCCGGCCAAAACGTTGGCGCCGTGGCTGAAGCCGCTGCAAAAATCGCTGGCGTGAGCAAAGTACTGGTTGCCGACAACGCAGCCTACGCTCACCAATTGCCGGAAAACGTTGCCCCGCTGGTTGCAGAGCTGGGCGCTGGCTACAGCCACATCCTGGCTGCCGCCACTTCCAACGGCAAAAACATCCTGCCGCGCGTTGCTGCGCAGCTGGACGTTGACCAGATCTCCGAGATCGTTTCGGTTGAAAGCGCCGACACCTTCAAGCGTCCGATCTACGCCGGTAACGCCATCGCTACCGTGCAGTCCACTGCCTCGGTAAAAGTCATCACCGTGCGTGCCACCGGTTTCGACCCGGTTGCTGCTGAAGGTGGTTCGGCTGCGGTTGAAGCTGTGGCTGCTGCTCACGACGCTGGCACTTCCAGCTTTGTTGGCGAAGAGCTGGCCAAGTCCGATCGTCCGGAACTGACCGCTGCCAAGATCGTCGTTTCCGGCGGTCGTGGCATGCAGAACGGTGACAACTTCAAGCACCTGTACGCCCTGGCTGACAAGCTGGGCGCTGCGGTCGGCGCTTCCCGCGCTGCCGTCGACGCAGGTTTTGTACCGAACGACATGCAGGTCGGCCAGACCGGCAAAATCGTTGCGCCACAGCTGTACATCGCCGTCGGTATCTCCGGCGCAATCCAGCATTTGGCCGGTATGAAAGACTCCAAGGTGATCGTTGCGATCAACAAGGACGAAGAAGCGCCGATCTTCCAGGTGGCTGATTACGGCCTGGTGGCGGACTTGTTCGAAGCCGTACCCGAGTTGGAGAAGCTGGTCTAATCCAGCCGCTTCACTTATAAAGAGCCCGGTCTTTTGACCGGGCTTTTTTTTGCCCGGTAATTTTTGAATGGGAGAACCCTGCCATGGAATTGCGTTCCTGGACTGTACTGCTGGCCCTGTCACTGCTGCCGACGGTGTCGCTGGCGGCTGGCAAATGTGATCGCCTGGTGATCACCGGCAGCCCGGACGCACCGCCTTATCTGTGGCGTGATCCCCAGGACCCCACGCACTTGATCGGCGCCACCGCCGACATGTTGCAGCAAGTCGCCAAAGACATCGGGGTGAAAATCGACCTGCTGTACGGCGGCAAGCGCTCCGTGGCCCTGGACGAAGTGCGCAGTGGGCGCATGGACATCCTCGCCGACGCGCCATTGACCCTCGACGCGTTGGACGCCCTCGATTACATCCACCCGGCATTGGTGCAAACCGATTACCTGGTCTGGACCCGCAAGGATTCGACCCTGGCCTACCACCAGCCCAGCGACCTGCATGGCCACAAGGGCGCGGTGTCGGAAAGGGCGCGCCTGAGCCGCGACTTTGAAACCTTCGCCGCCGAGCAACTGACCTTGCAACGCTTGCCCAACCTGACCCCGGCGTTCCAGAAGCTGCTGCTGGGGGAAGTGGACTACGTACTCGCCGGACGTTATTCCGGCATGGCCATGGCCCAGACCCTGGGCATGAGCAACGACCTGGTGGCGCGGGAAATACCCATCGACCAACCGGGCCTGTACCTGGCCATTTCCCACAACTCCGCCTGCAACGATCCGTGGTTGCGCGGACAGCTCGCCAAAAAGATGACAGAATTGCCCGCGTCCGGTCTGGCGGAAACCGCGCTGCAGCGCAATCTCGAGCGCTGGAAAGCGCAGTTGCAGCAACCCGTCGGCACCCCAACAAAGTAGGGATTTTCAGTGACTATTCGACCTCTTTTCGCGGCCCTCGCCGTTGTAGCTCTGGCGGGATGTGCAGCCGATCCTGCGCCGAATGAACAAATGCGCCTGACCCAGCAAGCCCTGGAGCAAGCCAACGCCGTGGGCGCCGTGGCCGATGACTCGCCCGAGCTGAAGCTGGCTGAAGACAAGTTCACCCAGGCCAAGGCCGACATGGCCGATGAATCCTACAAGGACGCCCGGATGCAGGCTGAAGAAGCCGAGCTGGACGCCCGCCTGGCGGAAGCGCGGGTGCTGACCCGCAAAAGCCAGGAGCAACTGAACGTGCTCAACACCCGTATCACCCGCCTGCGCAAGCAGTTGCAGTTGGGAGACGCCCAATGAGCCCGTTGATTCGTGGGTTGAGCTGTGTGGTGTTGCTGGGCAGTGCGCTCGGTGGTTGTGCGACCCATCCCGACAGTAACCTCGCTTTGCAACAGGCCAGCACTGACTTCCAGAAGGTCAAGGAAGACTCGAACGTGCTGCGTATCGCGCCCAAGGACGTGATTCGCGCCGGTGAGTCCCTGGCCCGTGCCGACCGGTTCTCCAGCTTCTGGGGCAGCGGCGCCGATGTGGCGCATTACGCCTACCTGAGCCAGCGCTACAGCGCGATTGCCCGGGAACACACCGAGCAGGCACTCAATCAGGAGCGCGGGGTCAAGCTGGAGCTGGAGCGCCAGCGCCTGCAACTGGCCCTGCGTGAAGCCAAGCTGGCCAGCGTGCAGCAACAGGGCAAATGGATTGAGGCGCAGATTTCCAGCCTGACCACCGTCCAGCCTGATCGCGGGTTGGTGATGACGCTGGGTGACGTGCTGTTCGACACTGGCGAGGCCGAGCTGCAAAACTCGGCCAACCGCACAGTGCTCAAAGTCGTACAGTTCCTGCAGTTGAACCCCAAGCGCGTGGTGCGTATCGAGGGTTACACCGACAATACCGGTGGCGAGCAGGAAAACCTCAAACTGTCTCGGGACCGCGCCCAAGCGGTGGCGGATGTGCTGAGCGACCTGGGTATCGATGAAAAACGCATCCAGGTCGAAGGCTACGGCGACCAGTACCCGGTTGACGTCAACGCTTCGGAGCGTGGCCGGGCGCAGAACCGCCGGGTAGAGATTGTGTTCTCCGACGAGAAAGGCCAACTGGGCGCTGCTCGCTAAACCTGTTGTTGTAGATGGAGGGGTGATGCCTGTAGGAGCTGTCGAGCCCCAGCGAGGCTGCGATAGGATCGCCTCGGTGGACCTGCGAGACCGCAGCGCCTGCATCGCCGCCTCGCTAAAGCTCAACAGCTCCCACAAAAGCCCGATCAGTGATCGGGCTTTTTTACACCCACCATCCAGTTCACCACCCTTACAGTTTTTTCTATCACTGCCGCCCGCGCTCGACTATTGTGGCAACTGTCCCCGTACACTTCTAAACTGTGCCGGTATGTTTCACACAAAAATAAAATACCCGTGAAATCGAGTGCTGCGTCATGACCAATCTGTTGCTCTACCAACGTATCGCCCAGCAACTGGCTGAGGATATCCGCCGCGGTGTCTATCAACCGGGCGAGCGCGTGCCTTCGGTGCGCAAAATGAGCTCCCAGCTCAACGTCAGCCACGCCACCGTGTTGCAGGCCTACGCGAACCTGGAAGACCAGGGCTTGATTCGCGCGCGGCCGCAGTCCGGGTATTACGTGCACCAGACGCCGGC
Organism: Pseudomonas sp. 32A; assembly: GCF_052682255.1. NCBI lineage: Bacteria > Pseudomonadati > Pseudomonadota > Gammaproteobacteria > Pseudomonadales > Pseudomonadaceae > Pseudomonas > Pseudomonas sp. 32A. The sequence continues at coordinate 4,662,073 of NZ_JBQYLY010000001.1, forward strand.
GCTTACCGCGCCGACGCCGGACATCGCCCGGGTCGAGCGTCCAGGGTTGGTCACCCGCAGCAGCATCATTCAACAGGTGTTGGTCGAATCCCGCCGCGAAGGTGTGTTCCCGCTGGGGGCCGCCGTGCCGAGTGTCGACTACTTGCCGGTGCGAGCGTTGCATCAGCAACTGGCCAAGGTTACGCGCTTCCAGAGCCCGCGGGCGTTCAGCTACATGTTCAGCCCGGGTTTTGAACCGCTGCGGCGCCAGGTGGCAATCCGTATGCGGGATGCCGGGGTGGTGGTGGACCCGTCTGAAGTGGTGATCACCCACGGGTGTGTCGACGCATTGCAGATGTCGTTGCGGGTCCTGACCCGTCCCGGCGACTTGATCGCCGCCGAATCGCCGACCTATTACGGCTTGCTGCAACTGGCGGATTTGCTCGGCCTGAAGGTCATCGAAATCCCCAGCGACCCGGCCACCGGCATGAGCCTGGAAGCCCTGCAACTGGCGGCCAACCAATGGTCGATCAAGGCCCTGGTGCTGACCACGCGCCTGAGCAATCCGCTGGGCGGCACCATGCCCGAAGAGCGGCAGAAACAGTTGCTGCGCCTGGCCTCGGATTTCGATATCCAGGTGGTCGAGGACGATATCTACGGCGAACTGATGTTCGAACTGGGCCGCACCAAGGCGCTCAAAGCCTACGATCGCCTGGACCGTGTCATCTATTGCTCCAGTTTTTCCAAGACCTTGTCACCGGGCATCCGCATCGGCTGGATGATCGCCGGCAAGTACCAGCAGGAAATCCAGCGCCTGCAAATGTTCAGCACCCATTCGGCCTGCAGCGTCACCCAGATGGGCACGGCGGCGTACCTGGAAAACGGCGGTTACGACCGGCACTTGCGCTATATCCGCCAGGAATACCGCAAGAACCTCAGCGCGTTCCAGCTGGCAGTGCAGCAGTATTTTCCCGAAGGCACCCAGATGACCCGGCCGACCGGCGGCTTTATCCTGTGGGTCAGTTTGCCGGGAAGGGTCAATACCCAGGAACTGCACGTGCGTGCCTTGCAGCAAGGCATCAGCATTGCACCGGGGCTGATCTTCAGTAATACGGAACAGTTCAACCACTGTATTCGCCTGAACTGCGGCACGCCGTGGAACCGCGAGGCCGAGCGCGCGTTGATGACCCTTGGCATGCTTGCGAGCCAGTTATGCCAGGAGACTGCAGCGGGTTTATGAGGCATGGAAAGGGGACACGAAGGGTAGCTGACTAATTACTATGCTTGTCATGCAGGCCTCAACAAGCGAGCATATGGCCTTCTGCCGTTAATGCTGCTGGCGATATGACTTATACCTTTCCTGCTGCGCTGCTGATTTGCCTGTTAAGCCTGGGGAACGCGGGTGTTGTACTGGCGGCTCCCGCCGGTGGAGCAGCGCCTGCTGCCAGCACTCAGCAAAAGGCCCCGGCAAAAAAAGTGGTTCCAGCAAAGAAGGCGCCCGCGAAAAAAGCAGCGCCGGCTAAAAAGCGTGCCCCAATCGCGAGCAAATCAAAATCCGCCCATGAAGTGGCCAAGACGCCGCTGCCGCCAGCCCAGCTGGATTTGAGCTTGCCGTCTAACATGGTCCGCCACCTGCAACCTCTGGGCACCATGCCGCAGCCGAAGAACGTGCCATTGCTACCGCCGATGTTCGCTGAAAAGCCTACCGACAATAGTGCGTTCCAGATCAACGGGCGCCTGCTCAGCAATGAAATGCAGCTGCAACTGCGCAACGAAGAACGGCGCGATGTGGAAGGCGCAGCGCTGGATTTCGAATTCAAGCAATAAACCCGACGAGTAAAAGTGACGCGCACGCCTGACCTTCTGTCGCAGACTGGTCAGTCACCTTTGTTTTCGGTGAAAAACCCCTGTTAAGCCAATTTAAAACGTCTGTTTAAGGGCGTAGTCTTACGTGGCCATCAACCCTGAGTTGTCGAGGATCTGTTCGTCATGAAATGCCGTGAAGGCTGTGGCGCTTGCTGCATTGCCCCCTCCATCAGTTCTGCGCTGCCGGGAATGCCTGCCGGCAAACCTGCGGGCGAACGCTGCCTGCATCTTTCGGTCGAACAACTGTGCCAGTTGTTTGGTCAGCCGGAGCGGCCGGCGGTGTGCAGTTCGTTCCAGCCGGATATTGAGGTGTGTGGCGAGAGCCAGGCAGAAGCGATCAAGTTGATCGGCTGGTGGGAACAGATGACCGCAGCTTAGAGGGCTGTTCAAAGTACTGAACTTCAACAATAAGGAATAAGACCATGGGTTCACTGAAACGAATTGCTGCGTTGTGCGGTTTTACCGTGATGTTTGCTGCCGCAGCGCACGCTGAAGACTGGCAGACTGCCAAGGATGAAGACGGCATCAAAGTGTCGTTGAGTGAAGTTGCCGGCTCCAAATACAAGGCTTATCGCGGTGTGACCACTATCAAGGCGCCGCTGGCCAAGATCCAGGCATTGCAGGAAGACGTGGCCGGGGCCTGTTCCTGGATCCACGAATGCAAATCGCAAAAGCTGCTTAAGCAAGAAGGTGACAAGAGCTGGACCTACACCCAGTTCAAGGCCCCGTTCCCGGTCTCCGACCGTGACTCGATCCTGGAAATCACCACCACCAAGGCCGCCGACGGCAGCGTGACCCGCAAGCTGTTGGAAGTGCCGACCTACCAGCCAGAAGTCAAAGGCTATGTGCGCGTAGCCCAGGTTGACGGTTACTGGAAGCTGGTGCCTAAAGGCGACAACCTGACCGAAGTGACCTACCAGGTGCACACCGAGCCAGGTGGCAGCGTGCCGTCGTGGTTGGCCAACAAGTTTGTGGTGGACGCGCCGTTCAACACCTTGAAAGCCCTGAAAGAACACGCTGAGAAGTAGCTGCAGCTGATCAGGTGCCTCCTGCCTTGAGTGGAACGATTTCCAAGCCCTCAAGGTCCAGATAGAAGTAAGCCCACTCATGGGTTTTATCGAGGAGGCTCTGATGCCAAAGTGGAACGTTTCCTTCACTGATGATCATGGTGAGTCGGTAGTCGAGCAATTCGAATGCGAGCAAAAACCGACCCTTGAAGAGGCTGCGCGCCTGGTTCGCGCTCGCGTGTCTCCGGTGCTGAAGGAATTGGATCTCAACGATCTTGAAGGGCGTGTTGCCGAGCCCACGGTGAAGATCCTGAAAGATCAAAACAGCATTAAAGACCTCAAGGTCGACCCCGCCGCCTGAACATTTCCTGTATGCCCTTAAATGGACTCTGGTGGAGCTGAAAGCTTCGCGCTACTCTGCAATCGAGATCAGCGAATGAATCGCTAAGGTCTGGTCTTGTCAGCTACATGCTTGTCTCCCAGCGGCGACTTCATTGCCGTAACACCCGCGCCGTTACAGTGCGGGCTTTGGGAAGCACGGAAAGTCTATCCATCGGTTTGAGGAGGACGTTTCATGAGCACAGCCTATCAAGAAGACATCAGCACCAACGTGTTGCGCCGCATGAAAGAGGGCGGCTTTGACTTCTCACGTTTCCACCCCATCGAGTTCTACGCCATTTTCCCGGATGAGGAACGTGCGCGCCGGGCTGCGGGTCGGTTTCGTGGGGAATCCCTGAATGCCCAGGTCAGCGCGCGGGATGACGGCGCCTGGTACCTGGAACTGAGCAAAATCATGTTCGCCACCTACGACGGCATAGGAGACTTCGAGCAGGACTTTGAGGCGGTGGTCGAGCCTTTGGGCGGGATCATCGAGGGATGGGGCGTGAAACAGGAGGTGCGTGGGTTACCCATGTAGCGGCATGAGCAATAACACAGCGTATCGGCTGACCTTTGGGTCGGCCGTTTTTGTTTCTGGTGCAGGAAAAATCCGACGCAAAAAAAACCACCCGAGCAGGGTGGCCAAAGGGAAGATCGGAGCGAAGGGGAACCGATCGGTACATGCCGTATCACGTTACCCATCAAGCAAAGGTGCAGGCTGTAGGACATGTCCTGTTCAGCCGATGGAGGTGATTATCCGCAGGGTTTGCCGCGCGGTGAAATCAACTCTGACTATGCTGGTGATAGTCATGGCCTGCATTGCAATGAGGCGCCGCCCATGACAGCGGGTATTTGCTGCACCGGGACGGTGCGGTGAGACCTGCGCCTATCTCCAACTGATTGATACTTAAGTGTTTATGCCGCTGGCACGGGCCTTGCGAAGGTTCTGGCGTCCGGGTGACAAGGAGTACGGCATGATCCGCACTTATTATGATGAGATGTACGACGGGGCAGGGCAGGTGCGCCCCCATTACCGCGAGTTCGCCCGCTGGTTGGCCGAGACGCCTGCCGAGCTGCTGGCCCAGCGCCGCCGTGAGGCCGATTTGCTGTTTCACCGGGCCGGTATCACCTTCACGCTGTACGGCGATGAGCAAGGCACCGAGCGCCTGATTCCCTTCGACACGATTCCCCGCAGCATCCCGGCCAGCGAATGGCGGATCGTCGAGCGCGGCTGCATCCAGCGGGTCAAGGCGCTGAACATGTTTCTCGCCGACCTGTACCACGAACAACGGATCATCAAGGCCGGGATCATCCCTGCCGAGCAAGTGCTGGCCAACGAGCAATACCAGTTGGCGATGCAGGGCCTGGACCTGCACCGCGATATCTATTCCCACATCTCCGGCGTCGACCTCGTACGCGATGGCGACGGTACTTACTACGTCCTCGAAGACAACCTGCGCACCCCCAGCGGTGTCAGCTACATGCTCGAAGACCGCAAGATGATGATGCGCCTGTTCCCCGAACTGTTCGCCGCCCAGCGCATCGCGCCCATCGATCATTACCCCAACCTGTTGCTCGACACCCTGAAAAGCTCCAGCCCGCTGGATAACCCCAGCGTGGTGGTACTCACCCCGGGGCGTTTTAACAGTGCGTTCTTCGAACATGCGTTCCTGGCCCGTGAAATGGGCGTGGAACTGGTGGAAGGTGCCGACCTGTTTGTACGCGACGACCGCGTGTTCATGCGCACCACCGACGGCCCCAAGGCGGTGGATGTGATTTACCGCCGCCTCGACGACGCGTTCCTCGACCCGCTGGCCTTCAACCCGGATTCCATGCTCGGCGTGCCGGGCCTGCTGGCGGCGTACCGCTCGGGCAATGTGGTGCTGGCGAACGCCATCGGCACCGGGGTGGCGGATGACAAGTCGGTGTACCCCTTCGTCACCGAGATGATCCGTTTTTACCTGGATGAAGAACCGATCCTGAAGAATGTTCCGACGTTCCAGTGCCGTAATCCCAGTGAACTGTCCCACGTGCTGGCCAACCTTCCGGAACTGGTGGTGAAGGAAACCCAGGGCTCCGGTGGCTACGGCATGTTGGTCGGCCCGGCCGCCTCGGCGGCGGAAATCGAAGCCTTCCGCGCACGCATCAAGGCCAAGCCCCACGCCTATATCGCGCAGCCAACCCTGTGCCTGTCCACCTGCCCGACCTTCGTCGAAAACGGCATCGCTCCACGCCACATCGACCTGCGCCCGTTTGTGCTGCAAGGCAAGGAAACCCGTGTGGTGCCCGGCGGCCTGACCCGCGTAGCACTGCGGGAAGGTTCGCTGGTGGTCAACTCGTCCCAGGGCGGCGGTACCAAAGACACCTGGGTGGTCGAGGATTGAAATATGTTGAGTAGAACTGCCTCGGATTTGTATTGGATGTCGCGCTATCTGGAGCGTGCGGAAAACCTTGCACGGATGCTCGACGTCAGTTATTCGCTGTCGCTGATGCCCCAGGACGGACGCGGCGACGGCCTGCATGAACTGGCAATGCCACTGTTGATCACCGGTACCCTCGACGATTACCGCGAGCGTCACGGTGAGCTGCACGCCGAGCGCCTGCTGCACTTCTTCGCTCTGGATGCGGCCAACCCGGCGAGCATTTACAGCTGCCTGGGTTCTGCTCGGGCTAGTGCTCATGCGGTACGTGGGCGAATCACCGCCGACATGTGGGAAAACATCAACGCCACCTGGCTGGAAATTCGCGACATCGCCCAGCAAGGCCTGAGTCGTTACGGCATGAGTCGGTTCTGCGAGTGGGTCAAGGAACGCTCCCACCTGTTCCGTGGCGCCACCTACGGCACCATCATGCGTAACGACGCTTTCCGTTTTATCCGCCTCGGTACCTTTATCGAACGGGCCGATAACACCCTGCGCTTGCTGGATGCCCGCTATGAAATGGCCGGTGACCAGGCCGAAGCGGTCACCGATGGCACCGCCCACGCCTACTATCAGTGGAGTGCGCTATTAAGGGCCTTGTCCTCTTTCGAGGCCTACACCGAGATCTACCGCGACGCCCCTGGCGCCCGGCAAGTCGCCGAGCTGCTGCTGCTCCGCGCCGATGTGCCGCGTTCGCTGCGGGCGTGCAGTGAAGAGATCGACCAGATCCTTGGCAGCCTGCCCGGCATCAACGGTCGCCCGGCCCAGCGCCTGGCGGCTGAAATGGATGCACGCTTGCGCTTTACCGCGATCGACGAAATTCTCGAGGAAGGCCTGCACGCTTGGCTGACCGACTTCATCCCGCTCGTACGCGAGCTGGGCGATGCTATTTACAGTTCCTACCTGGAGGCGGCATGAGACTTTCCATCAGCCACGAAACCACCTACCACTACGAAGACCAGGTGCGTGCCAGCATCCAGTACCTGCGTCTCACGCCCCACGACAGCGAGCGCCAGCACGTCCTTAGCTGGCAACTGGACCTGCCCCGGCCGGTGCGGGCGCAACTGGACCCGTTCGGCAACATCCTGCACGTACTGACCCTGGACGAGCCCCACGAAGCCATCATCATCGGCGCCCGTGGCCAGGTGGATATCGATGAGTTGCGCGAGGCCGAACATGAAAGCCAGTCGGCGTTTCCGTTCCTGCGCTGCACCCGTTTGACCGAGCCGGACGATGCCCTGCGCAGCTTTGCCGAAAAGCATTGCCACCAGCGCCGCGACCGCAGTGCGTTGATTGATTTAATGCATGCGCTGAACCAGTACATGACCTACTCGCCGGGCTCTACCGAAGTCGACACCTGTGCGGCCAAGGCATTTGCCGGACGTGCCGGGGTGTGCCAGGACCACACCCACGCCTTCCTCGCCTGTGCTCGCAGCCTGGGTATCCCGGCGCGGTATGTGTCGGGGTATTTGTACAGCGAAGACTGCGAGCACCTGGCCAGTCATGCCTGGGCCGAAGCCTGGCTGGATGACGCCTGGTACAGCTTTGACGTGACCAATCAACTGGCCCGGCCGGAACGGCATTTGAAGCTGGCGGTGGGCCTGGATTATCTCGACGCCTGCCCGGTGCGGGGCATGCGCCGTGGGGGAGGGCATGAGCAGATGCATGCCAAGGTATTTGTGGCGCCGACACCGGTGATTTCGGTGCAGCAGCAGTAGGATTCCGGGAGAGAGAGGGAGCTTTGTGTAGCAGGAAAGCTCTCTGTGCCAGGAAAGCTTTTTGTGGAGAGGGAGCAAGCTCCCTCTCCACAGATTTACCCGAGCCTTAAGGCTGCTTTCTGCCTGCCATATGCTTCAAATACCCCACCAGCAGATCCAGGTCCGCATCCGGCAGCACGCTGGTGGCAAACGCTGGCATCTTCGCCTGCGGCCAATGCCGCATGCTTTGCGGGTCGCGGATGTAGCGCTTGAGGAAATCCCCGGCAAAATATTCAGTGGGGTTGTAAGGAATATTCAGGTCCGGCCCCACCTGCGCATCGCCGGCCCCGTTGAGGCGATGACACGCCAGGCAGTTCTTCTGGAACAGCGCGAAGCCTTGATTCACCGGATCATTCGCCGCCAGTTTCGGGTCTGGTAACAACGCCGGAAAGCGCTCCGCAACCGTCTTCATTTGTTTGATCCCGGAGATCTGAAACGGCCACTGCTCAGGGCTGATAGGCCCGGCCTGCGGGTCCGTCCACACCAGATAAAACGGCCCGGCACTGGGCTTGCAGTCCGCCAGTGGCGGCCACGGATGCGCCGGATCTTCCACCGCCAGCCAGGCCCGCGCGCCGCTTTTTGATAGCAGCGGTGCCGCCGTCAGTTCTGCGGCAAAGCCGTCAAGCGCCACCGCCTGCAGATGATTTTCCGGCGTGATGCCCGGCAACAGCGCTGCCAACGGTACCGCGCGATATGTCATGTTGCGCTTGTAGGAAACGTCATCAACGATCTGCACCGTCTGCGCATCCGGGCGCTTGAGCAGCTCGGCGGTTTCCCAGGTTTTGCTGGTGTGGTCCAGCTCGATGGTCAGCTGTGCGGCAGACGCCGGCAAGGCGAGCAGCAGGCTCAGGAGGACGATGATCTGTTTCAAGGAGTGGCCCGTGTTTGAGTGGCAATGCGGGTTCACGATACCGCAAAATCCCCTGAAACCGGCGCGCAAAACGGCAGCCCCTGACGGGATCGCTGTACGCAATATCCCGAAAGGCGCTGCCAAAGGCTGCGATCCTGGCGCTGTGTCTGCGCAGAATGTGGGGTGTGAGAGGTCACCCAATAACCTTGGTGAGGTTGGGCAAGATCAGAATCAGTGTGGTGGCGAAAAGAATAAGTCCCGCCTGACGTACTTTCGAATGCTTGAACATGGCTGACTGCCTTTTGTTGTTATTCCTGAGCGTCAAATGCGTGCCGGTCGATTCAACTATGACGGTGCTACATGACTCTTTTCTTACAGTTCTTACAGGTGCCCCAGCAAAACCCGGCAGCAACCTTTTACTTCTCCTACAGATTCAACCTTAGAGCCCTCGTTCTGCTTGGCTTAGATCCATTTCATCTCATTACCTGAAGAAAACTTATTAAAAAGGCATGAGGCCAAGTGCCAGCCAGACGCCAGCCCTAGGGCTAGACAGCTAAAACGATTAATCAGCCAAATCCCATAGCCTCCTACCGTTCGTCTGAGCGTGTGCGTCAAGGTCAATGAGCGGTTCGGTCATTGAATCCGGCGCCCCGGCGCCTAAGGTAAGAGCACGATTCGTTGCCCAGTGATTCGAGGACGTCATGACCCAAGCTTTGATCTTTGATGCGATACGCACGCCCCGTGGCAAAGGCAAGGCGGATGGCGCCTTGCACAGCGTCAAGCCGGTGAACCTGGTGGCCGGGTTGCTGACCGCGCTGCAACAGCGCTCCGACCTCGATACCCGGCAAGTGGATGACATCGTCCTGGGATGCGTCACGCCGGTGGGGGATCAAGGCGCCGACATCGCCAAGACCGCCGCATTGGTGGCGGACTGGGACGTCAGTGTCGCCGGTGTGCAGATCAACCGGTTTTGCGCGTCGGGCCTGGAAGCCGTGAACCTCGGCGCGATGAAAGTGCGCTCCGGCTTTGAAGACCTGGTGGTGGTGGGCGGCGTCGAGTCCATGTCCCGCGTGCCCATGGGCAGCGACGGCGGCGCCTGGGTGTTGGACCCGCAAACCAATATGCACAGCCACTTCACCCCGCAGGGCATCGGCGCCGACCTGATTGCCACGCTGGAAGGCTTCACCCGCCAGGACGTCGACGCCTTTGCCCTGCACTCACAGCAGAAAGCGGCGCGGGCCAGATCAGACGGTTCCTTCAACAAATCGCTGATCGCAGTGCAGGACCAGAATGGCATCGTGCTGCTGGACCAGGACGAATTCATCCGTGGAGATTCCACCCTCGAAGGCCTGGGCAAACTCAAACCCAGCTTCGAAATGATGGGCCAGATGGGCTTCGACGCCACGGCGTTGCGGGTCTACAGCCACGTCGAACGCATCAATCACGTGCACACACCGGGCAACAGTTCCGGGATCGTCGATGGCGCGGCGCTGATGCTGATCGGTTCTGAAGCAAAAGGCCGCGAACTCGGCCTGCAACCCCGGGCGCGTATCGTCGCCACGGCGGTCACCAGCACTGACCCCACCATCATGCTCACCGGCCCCGCACCGGCCACCCGCAAGGCCCTGGCCAAGGCTGGCCTGCGGGTTGAAGACATCGACCTGTTCGAGGTTAACGAGGCGTTTGCGTCGGTGGTGCTCAAGTTCATCAAGGACATGGGCATCGACGCCGCCCGGGTCAACGTCAACGGCGGCTCCATCGCCATGGGGCATCCGCTGGGCGCCACCGGCTGCGCGATTCTCGGCACCTTGCTCGACGAACTGGAGGTGCGCCAGCAGCGGTATGGCCTGGCCACCCTGTGTGTCGGCGGCGGCATGGGTATCGCCACCATCATCGAACGCCTCTGAGCCTAAGGAATCAGTCATGACCGATGCCATTCGTTACGAAAAAGGCCAGGACCAGATCGTGGTGCTGACCATCGACATGCCCGGCCAGAGCGCCAACACCATGAACGGGGTGTACCGCGAGGCCATGGCGGCCACCGTTGCCCGCCTGGAGGCCGAGAAGGATTCGATTGCGGGCGTGATCATCACCTCGGCGAAAAAGACCTTCTTTGCCGGCGGTGACCTCAATGAATTGATCAAGGTCGACAAGCCCCACGCCAAGGATTTCTACGCCAGCGTGCTGGTGCTGAAGGCGCAACTGCGCACCCTGGAAACCCTCGGCAAACCGGTAGTGGCCGCCATCAACGGCGCGGCATTGGGTGGTGGCTGGGAGATTTGCCTGGCGTGCCAGCACCGCGTGGCGCTGGACCACAAGTCGGTACAGATCGGCCTGCCGGAAGTCACCCTTGGCCTGCTGCCGGGTGGCGGCGGTGTCGTACGCATGGTGCGTATGCTCGGGCTGGAAAAGGCCTTGCCTTACTTGCTGGAAGGCAAAAAGACTACGCCGCAACAGGCGCTGCAAGCTGGATTGATTGACGAGCTGGCGGTAGATCGTGACGAGCTGCTGGCCAAGTCCCGGGCGTGGATTCTGGCCAACCCCGAGGCGAAACAGCGTTGGGACATCAAGGGGTATCAGATCCCTGGCGGCACGCCGTCCAATCCTAAGGTCGCGCAAATGCTCGCCATTGCGCCATCGATCCTGCGCGCCAAAACCAACGGCTGCTTCCCGGCCCCAGAGAAAATCCTCTGCGCCGCCGTGGAAGGCGCCCAAGTGGATTTCGACACTGCGCACCTGATCGAAACCCGCTACTTCACCGAACTGGTCACCGGGCAAGTGGCGAAAAACATGATTGGCACCTTCTGGTTCCAGCTCAATGAAATCAACGCGGGTAGCTCGCGACCCAAGGGCTTTGCGCCGTATGTGACACGCAAGGTCGGCGTGCTTGGCGCCGGGATGATGGGCGCGGGCATTGCTTACGTCAGCGCCTCGGCGGGCGTTGAAGTAGTGCTGAAGGACGTCAACCGGGCGGCGGCGGAGAAGGGCAAGGCCCACTCGGCAGCGTTGCTCGACAAGAAGGTCGGCCGTGGGCAATTGACCACAGAGCAGCGGGAAACCATCCTCGCGCGGATTATTCCTAGCGAATCCGATGCCGACCTCGCCGGCTGCGACCTGATCATCGAAGCCGTCTTCGAAGACCGGGAACTCAAGGCCAAGGTCTCGGCCGCTGCGCAGTGCGTGGTGGGGGCCGACGCAGTCATTGCCTCCAACACTTCCACCTTGCCCATCAGCGGCCTGGCCACGGCGGTGCCCGACCAGGGCAAGTTTATCGGCCTGCATTTCTTCAGCCCGGTGGACAAAATGCCCCTGGTGGAAATCATCAAGGGCGCTCGTACCAGCGACGAAACCCTGGCCCGGGGCTTCGATTTCGTCCTGCAAATCAAGAAAACCCCGATTGTGGTCAACGACAGCCGCGGCTTCTTCACCTCGCGTGTGTTCGGCACCTTCACCAACGAAGGCATCGCCATGCTCGGCGAAGGCGTGGCGGCGCCGATGATCGAGACCGAGGCGCGCAAGGCCGGCATGCCTGTGGGACCGCTGGCGGTCTCTGACGAAGTTTCCCTTAGCCTGATGAGCCATATCCGCCAGCAGACGGCCAAAGACCTACAGGCCGAGGGCAAGCCGTTACCCCAGCATCCGGCATTTGCCGTGATCGACCTGTTGCTCAACGAATACAAACGCCCGGGCAAGGCCGCTGGGGGCGGCTTCTACGATTACCCGGCGGGCGGGCCGAAACACCTGTGGCCGGAGCTGAAAAACCGCTTTGAAAAGCCTGAGCAACGGATCTCGGCCCAGGACGTGCGTGACCGCTTGCTGTTCATCCAGGCCATTGAAACCGTGCGCTGTGTGGAGGAGGGCGTGCTGATGTCGACGGCGGATGCCAACGTCGGCTCAATCTTCGGTATCGGCTTTGCCGCCTGGAGCGGCGGGGCGCTGCAATTCATCAACCAGTACGGCCTGAACGACTTCATCGCCCGCGCCCGTTACCTGGCCGAGCAATACGGTGAGCGCTTCACACCACCGGCGCTGCTGTTGGAGAAAGCCGCACAGGGTGAAGCGTTTCGGTGATCAAAATGTGGGAGCGGCGGTGCGACGATTCGACTTGCTCGCGAAAGCGGTGGATCAGCTAATGAGTGTGGTGACTGACACACCGCATTCGCGAGCAAACCCGCTCCCACATTGAACATGGCGATGGGGCTTGCCTTGGAAGGGTATTTCAAGGCAGGCTCTGGGGGTGTTCATTATTCCCATCGCCGTGTCAGGTATTTTTTATGTCGTTACGCGTGTGCATCCTGGAAACCGATATCCTGCGTCCTGGGCTGATCGATCAGTACCAAGGGTACGGGCAGATGTTCAAGCGCCTGTTTTCCAAACAGCCGATTGCCGCCGAATTCGTCATCTATAACGTGGTGCAGGGTGAATACCCGGCGGATGAAGAGGTGTTCGACGCGTATCTGGTGACGGGCAGCAAGGCCGACTCCTTCGGCACCGATCCGTGGATTCAGACCCTCAAGACCTACCTGCTGGACCGCCATGCCCGCGGCGACAAACTGATCGGCATCTGCTTCGGCCACCAGTTGCTGGCGCTGCTGTTGGGCGGCAAGACCGAGCGGGCGACCAGGGGCTGGGGCATGGGCATCCATGACTACAAACTGAACGCCAAGGCACCTTGGATGAGCCCGGTGGTGGAAGAGTTGACGCTGTTAATCAGCCACCAGGACCAGGTCACCACCTTGCCGGAAAACGCCACAGTGATCGCCTCCAGCGAGTTCTGCCCGTTTGCGGCGTACCACATCGAAGACCAGGTGCTGTGCTTCCAGGGCCACCCGGAATTTATCCACGACTATTCCCGCGAGCTGCTGGAGATTCTTCAGACAACCCTGGGGGAGAAGGTCTACACCAATGGTGTGGCCAGTCTGGAACGAGATCACCACGGTGTGACCGTAGCGGAATGGATGATGCGGTTTGTGGCGCACAAACCCGAAGCAGGCGCTGCCTGAAACCGTCCAGGGCAAGAAGCACGGTCTTCAAGGCAAAGCAGATTAATGTGGGAGCTGGCTTGCCTGCGATAGCATCACCTTGGTGTCACTGACAAACCGAGGTGATGCTATCGCAGGCAAGCCAGCTCCCACACTGTTGATCTCCAGCAAATTGAGCTGGGTTTGTTACAGCCAGCCTGAACGCTTGAAACTGGCCCACAAACTCGTACACCCCACCGCAATAAACCCCAGCACCGCAAAATAGCCGTAGTGCCATTGCAGCTCCGGCATGTTCTGGAAGTTCATCCCGTAGATCCCGGCCACCGCCGTCGGGAATGCCAGAATCGCTGCCCACGCGGCAAACTTGCGTTGCACCACGCTCTGGCGCGACGCTTCCAGCAACACCCCTATCTCGATAGTCTGGCTGGCGATATCCCGCAGGGTGGTCAGGTCTTCCATCTGCCGCGTGACGTGAATCTGCACATCGCGAAAGTACGGGCGCATGTTCTTGTCGATAAACGGGAAGCTCAGTTTCTGCAACTCCTGGCTGATCTCCACCATCGGCGCCACGTAGCGCTTCAGTCGCAGCACATCGCGGCGCAGGCCGTGGAGCTTCTGGATATCCGCTTCACTCAGGGAGTTGCACAACACGTTGCGTTCCAGCTCATCGACCTCGGCATGAATCGCCTCGCTCACCGGCTGGTAGTTCTCGGTAACAAAGTCCAGCAGCGCATAGAGTACGAAATCTTCCCCATGCTCCAGCAACAGTGGCCGCGCCTCACAACGTTGGCGCACGTAGCCGTAGGATGCCGAGTGGCCGTTGCGGGCGGTGATGATATAGCCGCTGCCGGCAAAGATATGGGTCTCGATAAACTCCAGCTTGCCGTTATCGCGCACCGGCGAATAGGTCACGATAAACAGCGCGTCGCCGAAGGTTTCAAGCTTGGGGCGGCTGTGTTTTTCCAGGGCGTCTTCGATGGCCAGTTCGTGCAGGTTGAACTGGCGTTGCAGGTTGGCCAGTTCCAGGGCGCTGGGCTCTTCCAGGCCGATCCACACAAAGTGGTCGGGCTTGGCGGCCCAGGCGGCGCCTTCGTCGAGGGTGATATCAGTGACTTTCTTTCCGGCGCTATAGACGGCGGCCGCAACAACTCTACCCATAGTGCTGATCGCTTCTTTATTGGATGACAGTTGTTGCGCAGCTTAGCCTGAACGCGCCCTCTGTAGGAGCGAGCTTGCTCGCGAAAAACCTGAGAGCGGCGGGTTAATCCAGAATGAGCGCGTAATCGTTAACGTCCTTCGCGAGCAAGCTCGCTCCTACAGGAGGCGATCTCCAACTCTCGGTCCATTGCTTCAATACAATCTTTCATTTGCTCGCGGCAGGTCTGCATTAACAGCGGCATGTCATCCATCGTCAGCCCCTTCGTAGGAATCGGCGGCAGCGAGCGAATCAGAATATTGCCGCTGTTCCAGCGGTTGAGCTTCATCTGCTTCACGTAAGTGCTGACACACACCTGCACAATCGGCACGCCCGCGGCGATAGCCATCTGGAACGCGCCTTTCTTGAACGGCAGCAGGGTTTCGCCGAAGTTGCGCGTGCCTTCCGGGAACACCCAGATCGAGGTGTCTGCATGCTGCAAGGTATGCGTGGTGGTCAGCATCGAGCGCCGCGCCTTGTGCGCATTGCCCCGGTCAATCAACACATTGCCCGCCAGCCAGAACAGTTGCCCAAACAACGGCACCCACTTCAGGCTCTTCTTGCCGATACACACCGTGCGATAGGGCACCACCGTGCCGAACACAAACAGGTCATAGTTGGACTGATGGTTGGCGATGATCACGCAACTGTTGGGCTTGTTGCGCAGCGAGTCGACCTCAGCCTTCACCCGCAGGCGCAACAGCCACATCGCCGGCACGGCATACAGGCGCGCGCAGTAACGGCTGTTGTCCGGATTGAACGGCCGACAGATCCCCAGTAGCACGCCCAGCACGCCGGCGATCATAAAATGCAGGCCCATCAACAACATGCGTAACAAAAAAAGCATCGACACAGCCCATCGGGACAAAAGGTGGCGCAGTGTACGGATGTGCACTGTATTCGGCAATTGCCCCTATAGAGTCGGAAGATAGGCGATGTTTAAGCGCATGTTTCAACGTGCCGTGACAGACACTGTCTAGAGCGGTTGTAGGCAAACCGGAATTCTTTGTAAGAAAAAGCCCGACTCAAGGTCGGGCTTCGATTCAGCAGGCGTAGGTTTTATTAACCCAAGTGGCCTTGGTCCTGAATGATCGCATCATCCAGGGCTTCCAGCAGCGCCTTACGCACCTTCAGCTTGGTATGCTTGTGGGCGTTCATATTGATCTTCTTCAATTGGCGAGCCGCTTCCAGCGCGGCTGCCTGCAATTCTTCCGGCGCGACCACCTTATCCAGGAACCCGGCGCTCAACGCGTCCTGCGGGTTAAACATCTCGGCATTGATCACCGAACGGTGGAAGGCCGACTTACGCAGACGATCCCGCGCCAGCTCGATCCCGGCGTGGTGCATGGTCATGCCGATCATTACTTCGTTCAGGCCAATGCTGAAAGGTCCGTCCACACCGATCCGGTAATCCGCCGACAGCAACAGGAATGCGCCCTTGGCCACCGCGTGCCCAGGGCACGCCACGATCACCGGGAACGGGTGTGACAACAGGCGGCGGGCGAGGGTGGAACCCGACGTCACCAGGCTCACCGCTTCTTTGGGGCCGGCGGTCATCACCTTCAAATCATAGCCACCGGACAAAATCCCCGGCGTGCCCGTGATGATCACCGCCGCCCGATCTTTCTCGGCCTGATCCAGCGCTTCATTAAACGCACTGACCACTGCCGGCGAAATGGCATTCACCTTGCCGTTGCTCAGGGTCAGGGTCGCGATACCGTCTTCGAGGTGGTAGGCAATCAACTCACTCATGACGCGATTCCTTGTAATGCTTGTAATAGAAGGACAGACGGCAGACGTTACCCACCGCGCCCGCCCTGGTAAAGCGCCGTGACTGACTACCCAGTCAGACTTTTCCCCCATGCCCGCCCGCAGGCGGCCTTCGGCAGGGCGCAGCAGCTACTATAGACAAGCGCCGCCAGTGCCCGAGAATGGCAGAATCGCCTTGGTGTGCATGGCGCCGGAGAGGTCTGGAACGGCATAACCGCCTAAGCGCATGAAAATTCTGAAAAAAACCTTTGCCATCGGAAAAGCTTTCGACTACATTAGCGCGCCTCGACAGACTGAATCAGTTTGACGAGATACGGTGAAGTGTCCGAGTGGCTTAAGGAGCACGCCTGGAAAGTGTGTATACAAGAAATTGTATCGAGAGTTCGAATCTCTCCTTCACCGCCAAATTCGATGTAAACAAAACCCCTGGTTTCGAGAGAAGTCAGGGGTTTTGTGGTTTCTGGGGTTTGAATACAGGGTTGTGCTAGAGAAAAATTTTCTCTAGCATCTGTCCCCATGGCTACCCTTCACAGTGAACGAAACTGGAAAATAAAAAACTACCCCGACGACCACGCGCCGCCGCACTTTCACGTGCAAACGCCGGACGGAGAGTCGTTGGTTCAGATAGAAGGGCTGGTGGTTCTCGGCAAAGGTGCCGAAACCAAGGCCTTGAAAGCCGCCCTGCTTTGGGCAAGAGTCCATACCACTGATCTTTGGCGCGTATGGAATGAACAAAACCGGAGGAACTGACTTATGACCAGCAAGCTTCGCATCTCTGCTGTGCAACCAGTTGCCGGCAAGCATGCCATCGAAATTGAGTGGAATAACGGCAAGCGGCATACCGTTGATCTCACTGATCACATAAATGCCTTCCCGATTCTAAAACCCCTTCAGGACTTGGCTCTATTTGGTCGGGTTGAAGTCGGTGAGTGGGGCTTTGACGTGACTTGGGGCAATGACCTTGAGTTGTCCTGCGTCACCTTGCATCGTTTGGCGCTGGAACAGTCCGGCGAGGTCATGCTGACGCAGGACTTCAGAAAGTGGATGCTCAGCAACAATCTGTCGCTCTCCGCTGCGGCTGTGGAACTGGGCTTCACTCGTAGGACCATTACTTCCTACAGCAGCGGGGCCGCTCTGATTCCCAAGCATGTAGGGTTGGCGTGTAAGGGGTGGGAGTACGAGCATAAGGCTCGTGGCACACGTTGCGTTTAGGTTGGGTAATGTTCGCAAAAAGGGATGACTGAGAGGTCGTCCCTTTTTCGTTTTTGCGGGGTCAAGCCAGTGGGTTCAGGAATACTGCGCTGCCATCCTCCGACCTATGACATCCAGCAGATCGCATCCATCGCGTAACGGAATTGCGCAGAGCAAGGAAAAGTCGCCCAGCACGACCGTATCACTACTGATTTCTGCACGCCGCGCCAGGTTTTCTAGAGCTTGGGTTACGGCGCGAATCCGATAGTTTGCAGCATCAAGCAGGACATCCAGCGGTGCTGTGGTGTCTACGAAAAGGGCGGGTGTGGTGCAGTCGTTGCTGGTGAGTGCCATATATTGATTCATACGGGAGTCCATCTGAGACAAATAGAAAATAGCTAACCTTTTTCAAGTTAGACCTTCATAAAAATGCCGTCGCCTGAAAAACTGGTTCGCAGAGTTTTAGTTTTCAGATTTGTCTTCGAGTCGCCAAACTCGGTCGCCATGACGGCGACCGAGGGACTATAAGACCTGGCATTACGATGCGGGCAGGGCATGCCTTCCGATTGATCTGTAGGAAAACACTCCGATTGACCAACTGCACCCCCTCAAGCCTGCACATACACCCAAGCCGTCAACCCCGAAGCCAGCCCCACCGAAACCCGCTTATAGTCCGACACCTCATACGCATCCGCCGCCGCCAGCTCCTGCTCGGTAATCTGAAACACCATCCCCTCAACACTGTCCTCATTCCGCCCGCTCGGCGAAACAATCGGATGATGGGTCTTGCCACTGGCCGCCAACACCTCAGGATCGGTAATCTCCACCCAGCTTTTCGAGTACCCCAGCATCGCATCCTGCTGTCCCACCAACTCCCGACCAAAGTTGGCCAACTGCACAGCCTTGTCCTGCAACGTGCCGTAGGAAAACAACAGCACGGGAAATTCGGTCGAGCGTTCCATCTTTATTCCTTGAAAAGTTAAGCCAGCAAATCTTCGTAAAACGCACCATAAGCCCCGCTCGGGTGCGCGATCTGTATCTCCAGAATCCACAGCCCTTCATTCGGATACTGGTCAAAATCCCCAAGGTCACCGCCACGATAAATCGCATGGGGGAAATCGCTGACGCGGTGCCCTTTGATGTCCAGGTTCAGCACCCAACCCATTTCCTTCGCTTGTTCTTCGGCAAAACGATAGAGCTCCAGGCCGACGACTTTGTCGTTCCTCCAGCGCTGCTCAACCCGATCAAACAACGCTTTTGCCGCGCTCGCACACGCGGCCATCTCTGGGTTGTTGCCGGTGCTGAATGTCGCCCCCGCATCACCTTCATGGCCTTGCCACACGGCGCCCATGTCGATGAAGTAGATGTCGTTTTCCCCCAGCACCGGGTCGCCGTCGGAGCGTTCCTTGAAGGTCTTGATGGTGTTAGCGCCAAAGCGCACCAGCAGCGGGTGCCAGATGCGCTGCATGTCGAGGTCGGCGAGGACTTTTTTGCCGAGTTCGCGGGCTTCGGATTCGAGCATGCCGGGGCGGATGAGCCTGGACAGCGCTTCGATGGCGCGCCAGGTCATGGCCTGGGCGTAACGCATTGACTCGATGCTGTAGGCGACGCCCACAGCTTCCTTGGATGATTGTGCGGTCACCGGCTTTTCCTCGGCTTTATAGTGTCAGGCGTTATGCGTTTTACTATATAGCGAGTAGGTGTAGGACCCCAAGCGGATATGCCGGAATATGCCGATGTTTTCTGACGCGAGGGGGCTGGTGAATATAAGTGAGTCTAGGAGGAGGGGGTATCAGATGGTCAGTAGAAGATTCCCGCAAGATTGCCCTTTTCTACGAATTCACGCGGCTCGCGTAAAATTTGCTCCAGAATTGAGAGTCTCGAGCTGCCTTCTTCGCGTAGAAGGGTACCGACGAGTAGGCCTCTTTTAAGCGTCGCGAGCCCTGCGCCCGCCTTTCGGCTTCCTGGATGCTCAAAGCTCCACTTTGCCAGATTTCCATCCAGAAGCTGTCGGCCCGCAGTGTCTCGGAAGGTTTTGTTTGCGAAGTCGTAATAAGCATTTCGTACCTCCGGCACGTAGAAGGTCAGGGATTCATAGGTCGTTTTAATCATACGCTGGATATTGCCAAGCGTGTCACCCTCAACCCAGCTCAGCGACGGAATGCCCAGCTGTTCATCACCGTCAATTTGCCGCAGATGGGGTCGGACATGGTCAGTTGTTTTGTGTTTGAGGGCGGATGAAAGCATTGCATCGGTTCTGCGGCGCGTTGCTATGTCCGATAGTCCGTCCGGGTCACCGATAAACTCGCGCTTTGTATTGGCAGCGAAGGCCCCCACAGCGGCGTATATACCGTTACCACCTCTGCCTGGCTCAACCCAACTTACATCAATCCAAACCTTTTTTGGCTTCACCATCACGGAGAAGTAGTTTCCATTCATCCCTTCCGTACGAAAGGTATAAACCTCCGTATCGGAATAGATTTTCTCAACCTCAAAGCCGATAAATTTGGTGCCGAGGCTCACTTCCGGCATTAACTCAGTCAGGTATTTGGTGCTACTGGTCTGGTAGAGAAACAGGTCCTCCACTTGAGCGAAGATCTGAAGGCATTCTGCCGCGAAGTAATCATCCAGTGAGGTGTTCAACGTTACAGGGCTTCTGGCATCCGGGACGCACTGAGTGAATTCGTTTTCTCCCATCAATAGTCAACTTTCCAGGTTGCGAGCGATGGCGAGTTTTATAGTCGGTTTGGTTTGGTGATAGCTATCAGCGAAATACGACGATACGTGACGCCGTATTTCTGCTTCCGAAGGGCGATGAAAATCCAGCTCTCAAATATGCAACCATGCCATCCCGCCCAGCACCACGCTCACACTGCCTGCGGTATACGCCATGCGCTTCAACCATTCCTTCCTTGTCAGCAACGTGATCGCCGCCAACGAAATCGCGATCTGAATCGCGGTCATCGCCTGTGCCCAGCGGTGATGTTGATGCAATGCCTGCTCTGACTTTTCATCCCATTCCTTCGACGTGGCCTCGAGCTTTTCGGCCTGTTTGCGCACGTCTTCCTTCTGGGTTTTATAACGCTCGATCTCATCGGTGTAGTGCTTGGCGTCAACGCCCGGAATATGGGTCGCCAGTTCCGCGAGGTTCTGCCGGCTGGATTTGGCCTGGTAGTAGTTCCATTGGTTGGCGGCTTCGGTCTTGAAGATGGCGGCGTTGTTTTTGTCCATCGCCGCTTCGCTTTCGGTGGAGCCGGCCTGGTAGCTGAGCATGGCGCCGACGGTGGCCATGATGGCGGTCATCACGGCGATGCGGCTGGCGAAATTGTCCCCGCTGCGGTGGGCATGTTCGGTCGCATGTTCAACGTGTTTTTCGTGGGGGCTGGGGACTTCGAAGGCTTCGGACATGGGGGCGTCTATGAAGGGTTTGAGGGACTCTGATTCTTCACCAGCGAAGCTGTCTCAATCCTGTACGTAATGCTGCAAACCGGCCACCAGGGCGTCAAAGGTGACGCGGCAACGCGGGCTGTTGCGCAGGTCTTCGTGCATGGTGACCCAGGTGTCCAGTTGCAGGGCAAAGGCGTCCGGCAGGACTCGGCTCAGGCGGGTGTCTTGCCGGGCCAGTTTGACCTGGCAGCCACCGATTCCGGCGCCGGCGCGGATCAGGGCCAGTTGTGCGAGGTCGCTGTCGCTGCTGAGGGAAAAGGCGCTGCGCTCGAAGCCTTTGACCGCCAGGCTGCGGATGAAGGCGTTTTCCTGGTCGTAGCCGATGACTGAGTGGACCGTCAGGTCATTCAGGCTCTGAGGCGTGCCGTGTTGTTGCAGGTAGTCGTTGCGTGCGTGCAGGCCGACTTCGATAACGCCGATGCGCTTTGCCAGCAGTTGTTCCTGGCTGGGTCGGACCATTCGCACGGCGATGTCGGCCTCCAGTTGCAGCAGGTCGAGCAGGCGATTGCTCAGCACCAGTTCGACCTTGAGGTGCGGGTGCTGCTGGCGCAGGCGGGTGATGATCGGCGGCAGGACTTCCACGCCGATCACTTCGCTGGCAGACACCCGCACCACGCCGCGTACTTCCGGACCTTGTGGAGAGGCGGCGCGCTCGAGGGCGGCGGCGGTGGTTTCCATGGTTTCGGCGTGGGTGCGCAGGGTGAGGGCGACCGCCGTGGGCAGCAGGCCGCTGGCGGAACGGGTGAACAGCACCACGTTCAGGGATTTCTCCAGCGCAGCGATGTGCCGTCCAACCGTGGGTTGAGTGATGCCGAGCTGCCGTGCGGCCCCCGACAACGATCCTTCTTTGAGTACCCCGAGGAATGACCGGTAAAGCTCCCAACCAATAGTCGATGCCATGCATAAATGTATAGCGTCTGGATCATCTTCGGCAATTCCTCTATAGCTCGCCGACCAACAGAATCGCTGCATCAAACAACCCTCAGGGGAAAAAGCATGAGCAAGGTTCTGGTATTGGGCGCGACGGGCGGGATTGGTGGTGAGGTGGCAAGGCAGTTGTTCGCTGCGGGCTGGCAGGTGTGCGCCCTGACGAGGGACGTGGATAAGGCTCACAAGCAGAGCGCCGATTTCACCTGGATAAAAGGTGATGCGCTGAACCGTGAGGAAGTCATCGCGGCGGCCAAGGGCTGTTCGGTGATCGTGCATGCGGTCAACCCGCCTGGTTACCAGCGCTGGGCAGAGCAGGTGTTGCCGATGATCGACAACAGCATCGCGGCGGCAATTGCGGAAGGGGCGACGATTGTCTTGCCAGGCACGGTGTACAACTTCGGGCCTGATGCATTTGCGCGGTTGGAGGAAGATTCGCCGCAGCATCCACTTACCCGCAAGGGCGCGATCCGGGTGGAGATGGAGCAGCGTTTGCTTGAGGCGACCCAGCAGGGCGCCCGGGTGTTGATCGTGCGGGCAGGCGATTTTTTCGGCGCCAAGGCCGGCAGCAGCTGGTTTTCCCAAGGCCTGGTCAAACCCGCAAAGCCGGTGGCCAACGTGAGCTATCCAGGGGCGACAGGCGTGGGGCATCAGTGGGCTTACCTGCCTGACGTGGCGAGAACCATGGTCGAGTTGATTGCACGCCGCGACAGCCTTGATGCCTTCGCACGCTTTCATATGGCGGGGCATGTTGATGCGGACGGTCGGCAGATGAGCCAGGCGATTCAGCGGGTGGTGTCACGCAGGACCGGCCGCCAGCCTTCTGTCAGTGCTTTCCCATGGTGGCTGCTGAAACTGGCCGCGCCCTTTGTCACCACCTTCCGCGAGATGCAGGAGATGCGCTACCTGTGGCAAACCGAGGTACGCATGGATAACCGCCGCCTGGTGCAGGTGCTGGGCAGCGAACCCCACACACCGTTGGATGAGGCGGTTGAGGCGACGTTAGTTGGTATTGGTTGCCTGTCTAGGAGCGCCTGATCAGGCGCACATACACCGCGATGTTGATCAACAGCACCAGTGCGCCCAGCCCTAATTGAATCTGCGGCGTCAGCCCGGCCGGGTAGATCAGGGGCAGGATGTAATGCTCGATAAACCCGCCGCCATAACCGTCCTGCCCGGCAAGGTGGCGAAACAGGTTTTCCCAGCGGGTCAGTGGGCAGGGCAGGTGGAATACTTCCACCGCAACGCCCCAGGCAGCAGCGGGCAAATGCAGCCACATCACGGGCCGCCATTTGAGGGCGAGCAAACCGCCAAACAGCACGAACAGAATGAACGACAAATGAAACAGCACCAGGCCGTCGGCGGCGAAGCGGTAGAGCATGATTGGGTTCGCTTTTTGAAAGGATCAGGTCCCGAATTCTTCCTTCAGGAACTCGATGAACACCCGCAATTTCTTCGGCGTGTTCGTACGGTTGAAGTAATACAAATACAGCGCGCTGTGGGCAATCCAGTCGTCCAGCACCTCCACCAACTCACCGCGTTGCAGGTACTGCTCGACGCTGGAGCGCGCCACGTAGGCAAAGCCAAACCCGTCCAGCGCACCGCGCACCATCAATTCAACATCGTTGGTCGCCAGCCGGCCTTTTACCGTAACCCGCATCTGCTTGCCGGCTTTTTCAAAGTCCCAGCGGTGCAGCGAGCCGGTCTGCGCACTGCGGTAGTTGACGCACTCATGCTCTAGTAAATCGTGGGGATGAGTGGGCAGTTTGCGCCCCTGCAAATACTCCGGCGTGGCGACGATGACGAATCGCAACTGCGTCGCCACCGGCACCACCACCATGTCTTCGGCCAGCACATGGTCGTAGCGGATGCCCGCGTCAAAACCCTGGGCGACGATATCCACGAGGCTGTTGTCCACCGCCACTTCCAGGTTGATGCCCGGGTATTTGCGCAGGAAGCGCTGGAGCAACGGTTGCAGGACCATTCGGCTGGCGGTGGAGGGTATGTTCAGGCGCAAGGTACCGGCGGCGTCGACCGTAGCCGCTGCTACGCTGTGCAGGCTGGTTTGCAGCTCTTCCAGCAGCGGCGTGATCTTCTGGATCAATTGCTCGCCGGCCTCGGTCACGCTGACGCTGCGGGTGGTGCGGTTGAGCAGTTGCACGCCCAACTGTTTCTCCAGGGCGCGCACGCGATGGCTGACGGTCGACACCGAGAGGCTGCTGGCGTCGGCCGCCTGGGTGAAGCTTTTCGAGCGGGCGACCTGCAGGAACAGTCGCAACTGCTGAAAATCGGGCGTTTCCATTGTGTGGTATTTCCGAAAGGGCCTTGCAGATTATGCATCTTTTTAGCAAGAAGAGCGGCGCGCATACTTTTCCTACATACACGAGGATTGGCCCTTTATGACGACTTCCACCGCAAAACCCGTCTGGTTCATCACTGGCTGCTCCACCGGTTTCGGCCGCCAGCTGGCGTTGCACACCCTGAGCCTCGGCTACCCGACCGTGGTCACCGCTCGTAATACGCAACAGGTGCAGGACATCGTCGCCGGTCACGAAGACAACGCGCTGGTTCTGACGCTGGACGTGACCGACCAGGCCCAGGTCGAGGCGGCTGTCAAAGCGGCTGAAGAACGTTTCGGCCATATTGACGTACTGGTCAACAACGCCGGTGTCGGCTACTTCGGCTCCTTCGAAGAAAGCGACCTGGATGACGTGCGCAACATGTTCGAAATCAACGTATGGGGCCTGAGCGCCATGACTCGCGCGGCCTTGCCCGGCATGCGCGCCCGGCGTTCGGGCAGCATCGTGAACATTTCCTCGGTGGGCGGTGTGGCGGCGTTCCCGTCGCTGAGTTTCTACAATGCGACCAAGTTTGCGGTGGAGGGCCTTTCCGAGGCGCTGTCCCAGGAAGTCGCGCCGTTGGGCATCAAGGTGTTGCTGGTCGAGCCGGGCCCGTTCCGTACCGACTGGGCCGGACGTTCGGCCAACGAGGCGGCTCACGGGATTGCCGACTACAAAGAAACGGCGGTGGCCCGTGCCAACATGGTCCGCAACTACAGCGGCAAGCAGCCGGGTGATCCGGTGCGTGCAGCGATTGCCATCGTCAAGGCGGTGGAGGCCGAGCAGCCGCCATTGCGCTTGCTGTTGGGCAAGGCGGCGTTGACCTTTGCGCGGACCAAGGTGAAGGCATTGAGCGCTGATTTTGATGCGTGGGCTGAGGTGACTGAGGGCGCTGATTTTCCTGAGTGAAACGCTGACAGGGTTCGGGACAGGCTCGTAACGGTTGCTAGCAGCGCAGGCGGGCCGTTATTGTGCTGAATCCTTTTAGTCCTTTTGCCCACGGATCTGTAGTGATGAATGCACCGCGTACCGCTGTCCCGATCAAGGCTGTCATTTTCGATATGGACGGGTTGTTGCTGGACACAGAAGGCATCTACACCGAAGTCACGCAGATCATCGCCGAACGCTACGGCCGTACCTATGACTGGGGGATCAAGCAGCACATCATTGGTCGCGGCGCCCAGGACCTGGCGGATTACGTGGTCAAGGCCCTGGACCTGCCGATTACGCCTGCAGAATTTCTGGTGATCCGCGAGCCGTTGATGAGCGAGCGTTTCCCCAAGGCCTTGGGCATGCCGGGTGCTGAAGCGCTGGTGCGGCACTTGAAGGCGCATAACATTCCGATTGCCGTGGGCACCAGTTCGTCGCGTAATTCGTTTGGTCACAAAACCACGTTGCACCGTGAGTGGTTTGGGCTGTTCGACACTATCGTGACCGCGGATGACCCGGAAGTGGGAGCGGCCAAGCCCGCGCCGGATATTTTCCTCACGGCGGCGCGCCGCTTGGGTGTGGCACCGGAGGATTGCCTGGTGTTTGAGGATTCGCCGTTTGGCGTGACGGCGGCCAAGGCTGCGCACATGACCGCGATTGCGGTGCCGGATGAAGCGATGGCGGACAGCAAGTATCACCATGCGGACCAGATTATTCGCAAGTTGGCGGAGTTTGATCTGGCGGCGTATGGGTTGCCGCCGATGCGTTGATCCCTCTGAAGCCACTGGATCAAAAATGTGGGAGCGGGCTTGCTCGCGAATACGATGGATCAGTCAGCACATGTATCGGCTGACACACCGTATTCGCGAGCAAGCCCGCTCCGACATTTAGTCCTGCGGTGCCTTGCGCAATGTCTTCTGCCGCAAAATATAAACCGTCACCAACACCGCACTGGTCAGCATGAACCCTCGCGCCCAGATCAGTGGCACCAGGTAGCAGGAAAACCCGATACTCACCCACATCAACCCAATGGCATACACCTTGCCCTTGAGCGGAATCCCGTTGCCATCCAGATAGTCACGGATCCACGGCCCCAGGCGCGGGTGTTCCACCAGCCAGTGGTAGAAGCGCGGGGAGCTACGGGCGAAGCAGGCGGCAGCCAGCAGAAGGAAGGGGGTCGTGGGCAGCACCGGCAAAAAGATGCCGATCACCCCAAGCACTACGCTCAGCCAGCCGATGGCCAGCAGAACGTAGCGCGTGATCACAGAGCGATTGCCCATGGGCGCCACGGGCAACGGTCTTAGTGGTGGCGAGGCTTGAGGATCGCCGGCTTTTCGTCGGGTGCGTTGCACAGCAGGTAAAGGGCGGTCAGCGCTTCCGGGATCTGAACGATCATGTCGTCCATCAGGTTGGCGTCGGAGGCGATGTCGGAGAACTCAGGTTGCTCGTCGAACAGGCCGGAACCGACCATGATCGGCAGCAGCATTTCGCTGACTTCTTCTTCAGCCGTTTCGAACCAGGCCTCTTCACGCAGGAACACGCCTTCCATGAAGCCGATGCACCAGCCGCGCAGTTCGGAGTCGTCCGGGTCTTCACCGAGGTCCAGGTCGCAAGGCAGTTCGAACTCTTCATCGGAAGCCAGTTGGCGGCCAATGTGAGCCTTGAGGGCGAGCAGGGTGGATTCGATTTCTTCGCGCTGGGCGGCATCACTGTAGTGAGGCTCTTCAGAGAACAGGGCGTCGATCCATTCACGATCAGGCACGACATCGGAGCAGATCGACAGCGCGGTCAGATAGCCGTGGGCGGCCACGTAGTCCAGCGCCTCGTCGTGCAGCTCATCGGCATCGAGGAAGGCTTGCAGGCGGGTTAGTTGCTCAGCGAAGGACATTGACGGACTACCTTGGGAATAAACGATGGGCAATTCTAGGCTTTCTTGAGCGCCCAGGCCAGCTTGTGGGAGCGGGCTTGCTCGCGAAGGGGACAATTGGGGCTGCCTGACGGAATGAATTCCCAGCATTTCGGGCCATTTAATGGGCCTGTGCAATTCACCAACGGCACCCTTTGCCGGGTGACCCTCGGGTATACTGCCGCGTTTTGTGATGCCCCTACAGGCCAAGCGCCCGTCGCGGGAAAAGTTCGCTTACGGATTATTTCCCGCTCAAGCGTGCTTTTTCGACCAGCCTGTACAGAGGGATTTCGGCGATATTTGGAGTTTTTCATGCTCGAGCAGGCTCAACGCGTCCTCAAGGACATCTTCGGCTACGACAGTTTTCGTGGCCGCCAGGGTGCAATCATTGAGCGCGTGGCCAACGGCGGTGACGCCCTGGTACTGATGCCTACCGGCGGCGGCAAGTCGCTGTGTTTCCAGGTGCCGGCACTCCTGCGTGAGGGGCTTGCAGTGGTGGTGTCGCCGTTGATCGCCTTGATGGACGATCAGGTGGCCACCCTGGAAGAGCTCGGCGTGGCGGCCGCCGCGTTGAACTCCACCCTCAGCGCCGAACAACAACGCGACCTCGCCGCCCGCATCAAGCGCGGCGAAGTGAAGATGCTTTACCTCGCCCCCGAGCGCCTGGTGCAGCCGCGCATGCTGGCGTTCCTGCAGAGCCTGGAAATTTCCCTGTTCGCCATCGACGAAGCCCACTGTGTGTCCCAGTGGGGCCACGATTTCCGTCGCGAATACCTGCAACTGGGCCAATTGGCGGAGCTGTTCCCCAACGTCCCGCGCATCGCCCTGACCGCCACCGCCGACAAACGTACCCGCGAAGAAATCGTCGAACGCCTGCACCTGCAAAACGCCGAACGGTTCCTTTCGAGCTTCGACCGGCCGAATATTTTTTACCGCATCGTGCCCAAGGAACAGCCGCGCAAGCAGTTGCTGGCGTTCCTTTCCGATCGGCGCAGTGACGCCGGCATCGTCTACTGCCTGTCGCGCAAGAAGGTTGACGAGGTCGCCGCATTCCTCAGTGAGCAAGGCTACCCGGCGCTGCCGTATCACGCGGGCCTGCCCAACGAACTGCGGGCGTACCACCAGAAGCGCTTCCTCAACGAGGAAGGCTTGATCATGGTCGCCACCATTGCGTTCGGCATGGGCATCGACAAATCCAACGTGCGCTTCGTGGCCCACATGGACCTGCCCAAATCCCTCGAGGCGTACTACCAGGAAACCGGACGTGCCGGCCGTGATGGCCTGCCGGCGGACGCCTGGATGGTCTACGGCCTGCAAGACGTGGTGATGCTCAAGCAGATGCTGCAGAACTCCGAAGGCGACGAGCGCCACAAGCGCCTGGAACAGCACAAGCTCGACGCCATGCTCTCGCTGTGCGAAGAAACCCGCTGCCGTCGCCAGACCTTGCTCGCCTACTTCGACGAAGACATGCCCCAACCTTGCGGCCACTGCGACAACTGCGTGGATGGCGTGCAGACCTGGGACGCCACCGAACCGGCGCGTCAGGCGTTGTCGGCGATCTACCGTACCGGCCAGCGTTATGGTGTCGGCCATCTGGTGGACGTGCTGCTGGGCAAGGACAACGAAAAGATTCGCAGCTTCGGCCACGAAAAACTCTCGGTCTACGGCGTGGGCAAGGACCGCGCCGAAGGCGAATGGCGCTCGCTGTTCCGGCAGATGGTTGCCCGTGGCCTGGTGGACATTGACCTGGAAGGCTACGGCGGCCTGCGCTTGAACGACAGTTGCCGGCCGCTGCTCAAGGGCGAAGTCAGCCTGGAGCTGCGCCGCGACCTCAAGCCGCAAACCACCCCCAAAACCAGCACCAGCCCGGCCAGCCAACTGGTGCGCTTCGAAGAGCGCGAACAGTGGGAAGCCTTGCGTGCGCTGCGTAAGAAGCTGGCGCAGGAACACAGCGTGCCGCCGTACGTCATCTTCCCCGACTCCACCTTGCTGGAAATGCTCCGCGAGCATCCCACCACCTTGGGCGAGATGGCCAGGGTCAGCGGCGTTGGTGCGCGCAAGCTGGAGCGTTACGGCCAGGCCTTCCTCGAAGTGCTCGGCGGCCAGGTCGAGGCGCCGAAAGAGGTCGCCGATATCCGCCACGAGCTGATCAGCCTGGCCCGTGCCGGCATGACCCCAGTCCAGATCGCCGGGCAGTTGCAGTGCTCGGAAAAAAACGTCTACACCTTGCTGGCCGAGTCCATCGGCAAGCAGCAGTTGTCGTTGGAGCAGGCCCTTGATTTGCCGGAAGATCTGCTTGGCGAAATCCAGGATGCATTCCTGGATGGAGAAGGCGAATTGCCACCGGTTTCCGAGATTGCGCCGCTGTTTACCGGGCGTGTGCCTGAAGGCGTTTTGTACTGCGTCAGGGCCGCTTTGCAGTCGGAATTCGAGATTTGATGTGCCAATTACGACAATGTAACGAATCAGTACATACCGGGTCTTGCCTACTGGCATGGGTCATGCTTAGCTGACTAATAATTAGCCACACTTTATTTTCAGTCTAATCCATGAGTTTTTTATGCCGTTAACCGATCAACACCGTTTTGGCATGCAGTTGGCGCAGATGTCCCGAGGTTGGCGTGCCGAGCTGGATCGTCGTCTGGCAGGTCTGGGCTTGTCCCAGGCACGCTGGCTGGTGCTACTGCACCTGGCCCGTTTTACCGAACCGCCGACCCAGCGTGAGCTGGCGCAAAGTGTCGGGGTAGAAGGGCCCACATTGGCGCGTTTGCTCGATAGCCTGGAAAGCCAAGGCTTGGTGCAACGCCAGGCCGTGGTGGAAGATCGCCGCGCCAAGCGCATCGTGCTGTGCGACACCGCGAAGCCGTTGATCGAACAGATTGAAACCATCGCCACGGCCTTGCGCCATGAGCTGTTTGTGGGCGTCGATGAAGAGGATCTGCGGGTGTGCATGCGGGTGCATGAACACATCCTCGGAAATCTCGAGAAGTCCTGATCCCCAGTACACAGAAGATCAAAAATGTGGGAGCGGGCTTGCTCGCGAAGGCGGAGTGTCAGTGAATACATGTGCTGACTGACACACCGCCTTCGCGAGCAAGCCCGCTCCCACATGGGTTTTGCGGCGTAGTTAGAACGTCTGCCCCAGGTTCAGGTACACCGCCTGTTGATTGTCATCGTTAAACCCATAACTGAAATTCAACGGCCCCAGCGGCGTATCAAACCCCAGGAAAATACTGGCGGCGTTGATGTACCCACTGTCGTATTCATTGTCGTTGTTCCACGCCCGCCCGCGCTCCAGTGACGCGCCCAGGTACAGCGGGAAATCCAGCGGCAAGTAAGATCGCGGTGTCAGCCGGCGGTAGTAAACCGCCCTCATCAGGCTGATGTTCTGCCCGGCAATCGCATCCTCGCGAAAGCCCGACAACTGCCGCGCTCCCCCCAGCAGGAAGCTGGAAATCACCACGTCCGACTTATCCAGGGTGCGCCCATAACGCCCGCCGAGGATCAGCGTGTCCGGCCCGCTGCTCATGGCCTTGTCCAGCTTGAATTCCCACTGGCGATAGCGCTGGTCCGAACCCAGCCCCGGTTCGAACTCCCGGAAGGCCAGGCCGATGTCTTCCCCGGTGTGGGGGAAGTACACGTTGTCGAACGAATCGAAGGAGTACTTCAGCTCATAGAAGCCTTCGCTGAAGTTGATGCTCGGCGAATCCCGGTCACCAATGCGCACATCCGCCTTTCCCCAGGCCTCGCCGACGCCGAAACGAATCTCGCCGCTGTTGCCTATCTGCCTGCCCACGTTCAAGCCGAAGCCGTAGCGTTCCAGGCGGTACTCGGAGATCGGGTTGTTGTCTTCGATCAGCTCAACGTTTTGCGCCTGGGCACTGATATAGGGCGCGACGAAGTACCGCGAGCCGGTGTCCATCGGCTGATAGAACTCGCTGTAAAGCTCCTGCTTGTCACCGATCTGCACCCGCGTCAGCCATTCGGCGCCGAGGCGGTTGATGCCGTTCATGCGGTAGCTGGCGCCGAGGTTGAAGGCGCTGTCGCCGCGCATGTCATCCGACAGGTTAAGGCCCAGGCGCAGGTAATCGGTGCCGCTGCGCTTACCCCGGGCGCTGATGACCAGGGTGTTGTCCTTGCCCTTTTTCACCACGCGGTATTGCACCTGTTCGAAGTAATCCAGGCCGTACAGGGTGCCCATGTCGGTCTGCAGGCGGGCCATGTCCAGAGGCTCGCCGAGGTTCTGGCGGATGTAGTAGCGGATCACCTCGTCGCCCACCTTGGAGTCGTTCTCCACCTTGATCGCGGTGATCACCGGGTTGCGCTCGTCGGGTGTGCGGGCGGCCACCAGTGACGGATCCACCGGCTCGGCCGGGCGCAAGTGTGCCAGGCGGACGTCGAGGGCGCGGGTGGCGCGGTAGCCGGCGTCGATCATGTCCTTGGCGCGGCCGAAATCTGTCACCCCGTAGGCGGCCAATGACGGCTGGATCAGTACGTCGCGGGGGGCCAGGGCCTTGAGTTGTTCTTCGGAGTTGCGCCGGGTCATCAGGGTGATGGACTGGTTGAGCACGTCCACCACGGTGTTGAGTTGCTTGCGCGAACGCAGCGGGGTGCCGATGTCGACGACGATGGCAATATCGACCCCCATTTCCCGCGCCACATCCAGCGGGATGTTATCGGTCATGCCGCCGTTCACCAGCAGCCGGCCATCCAGCTCTACCGGGGCAAATACCGCCGGGATCGACATGCTGGCGCGGATCACCTGGGGCAGGTGGCCTTTGCGGAACACCACCTTTTCACCGCTGGTGATGTCGGTGGCCACGGCGCGGAAGGGGATGGGCAGCTTGTCGAAATCCCGTACGTTACTGGTGTGGGCAAACATGCTTTCCAGCAGCAAGGCCAGGTTCTGGCCCTGGATCACCCCCAGTGGCAGGCCGAGGCTGCCGTCGTCGCGGAAGCTGAGTTTCTGTTTGACCAGGAAATCCCGGTCATCCTGCTTGCGCCGGAACGGCACATCTTCCCGTGGCGGCGCGTCGGACAGGGCGAGCTTCCAGTCGATATTCAGTGCGAGTTTTTCCAGCTCATCGATCTTGTAGCCCGAGGCATACAGCCCGCCGATCACCGCGCCCATGCTGGTGCCGGCAATCGCATCGATGTGGATGCCTTGCTCCTCAAGGGCCTTGAGCACGCCAATGTGCGCCAGGCCACGGGCGGCGCCGCCGGAGAGCACCAAGCCGATCTTCGGACGTGGGTTTTCGACGGCTTGGACGAGGACAGGGAACAGGCACAGCAACAGGCAGGACAACAGGCGGCGCATCATCAATCTCAAGGCTGGACGATAAAGGCCGGTATTATAGCCACTCGATCCTTTCAATCCGCCAAGCAGGAGCCAGTCAATTCATGTCAGCGGCCAAACCCGAGATTGTCATCACTTATTGCACCCAATGTCAGTGGTTGCTGCGCGCCGCCTGGTTGGCCCAGGAGCTGTTGAGCACCTTCGCCGATGACCTCGGCAAAGTGGCCCTGGAGCCAGCCACTGGCGGTGCGTTTCGCATCACTTGCGATGGCGTGCAGATCTGGGAGCGCAAAGCGGACGGCGGCTTCCCGGAAGCCAAGGTGCTCAAGCAACGGGTGCGGGACCAGATCGACCCGCAGCGGGACCTGGGGCACAACGACCGTACTCAATGAACCTCGGCTGTGGCGGCCGGCTGCTTGGCCGGTTTGGCGCTGCCCATCAGGCCGGACACCACGATGGCGACGATGATCAGCGCGCCGCCCATCAGCATGCGCAGGGTCGGGGTTTCGGCAAACAGCAGCCAGGCCATCGTGATGCCGTACACCGGCTCCATGGCGAACACCACTGCGGCGGTGCGTGCCTTGAGCACCGCGAGGCTGGCGACAAACAGGCTGTGGGCGAGGCCCGTGCAAAACACACCCAGCAGGCCGATCCATAGCCAGTCCAATGCGCGCACCTCCGCCAGCCCGGGCGCAGCCACCGGCAACAGGCACAGCGCTACCACCACGTTCTGGTACAAGGCCGCCTGCACCGGTGGAATACGCCCGCTGGCGCGGTTGTTCAGTGAAAGCAGCGAGAACAGCAAGCCGGAGCCTACCGCCCACAACAGACCGCTGGTGGCCTGGCTGGCGAGATTGAAGTCCGGCGTGACCAGCACCAGACCGATGCTCACCAGCACCACCAGCAGGATTTCATTGGCGCGAATCCGCTCGCGGAAAATCAGGCCTTCGAGAATCACCGTAAAGGCCGGGAAGGTGGCGAAGCCCAAGGTGGCGATGGCCACACCGGCGACCTTCACCGCAATAAAGAAACTCACCCAATGCCCGGCCAGCAACAGGCCGCTGACCAGCAGGCGGCGCCAGTCGCGGGCTTGCAGCTTCTGCCAGGGGGTATTGCTGGCGAAACGCGCAAAGATCGCCAGGGCAAGCACCGCGAACGCGGCGCGACCGAACACGATAATTGCCGGCGAGGCGGCCGCCAGCTTGCCGAACACGCCAGTGAGGCCAAACATCAATGCGCCGATATGCAGGGCGCCGAGGGCTGTGCGGGGAGTCATTGCGATCCTTAGACAACGGGTTTACAGGATCGCAGTCTAGAGGGTTGCAGGCATTTGCGTCTGTCGTTGGGCTCGCGGGTTTTGTCGCAGGGCTCTTGCTTGGTGAAGATCCCTGTGGGAGCTGGCTTGTCTGCGATGCAGACAACTCGGTCGTTCAGATAGCGCGCGATGATGCTATCGCAGGCAAGCCAGCTCCCACACTGGACGGTGCTTGTCTGAAGGCTCGGGGCGAAAGGCCAAACTCCCGCAACATCGCCGCAGCAAACGCACTTTGCGAACCATAGCCAACCCGCGCGGCAATCTCGCCGATGGGCAATTGGCTGTCGCGCAACAGGCCGCGCGCCATCTGCAAACGCCGGGTACGGATGTAGTCCATCGGCGTTTGCCCGCACTCCGCGATAAACCGCGCATGCAGACGGGCGACGGACAGGTCGGCGATCTTCGCCAGGTCGGCCACTTGCAGTGGGTGTGCGGCGTGCCGCTGGATGTGCGCGTCGAACGCGGCATACGGCAGGCGCTTGATCGCCAGCGGCTGTACGAAATTCAGGCTGGCCAGTAGTAATACGGCGCCTTGCTGGGCGATCAGCGGGTCGTCCACCGGGCTGCTCGCCAGCCACTGCACCAGTTGGCTCTGGCGATTGTCGAGGGTCAGGTGAGCGGATCGGTCGAGCAAGCGCCGGCTGGCGTCGGCATGCTCCCCCAGGGACTGCGCCAACCAGTGCTCATCGGGCACGTCCAGCACCAGGCAGCGGCTGCCATCGCGGCTGATACACGCGTGATGAGCGGCGTAGGGCAGCACCATCACGCTGCTGTGTTGCACCTGGCTGCCAAGGCCATCCACCTCGAAGTCCAGATGCCCGGACAGGCCAAACACCAGCTGCGCGTGGTCATGGCTGTGGGCGATGGGCTCTTCGACGTAGTGGCGTAGCGTGAGGGTGGGTCTCATCGCAGTCTCCTGGGCAGGCCCGCAGTTTACATCGCTTCGCCCGCCTTGGGCGCTGTCATCAGACTGACGCAACACTGTCATGGGCTATTAATCCCGTGGGCGCAAGCTCGCGAAAACCCCGTGAGGCATGCCCATGACCAGCGCCGAACTCGCCAGACCCAGCCGCAAGCAACGCGTGCGTACCCTGTGGATTTCCGATGTGCATTTGGGCACACGGGATTGTCAGGCGGAACACCTCTCGCACTTCCTCAAGGGCTACCACGCCGACAAGGTCTACCTGGTGGGCGATATCATCGACGGCTGGAAACTGCGTAGCGGCATGTATTGGCCCCAGGCCCATACCAACGTGATCCGCCGACTGCTGACCATGAGCAAACGCGGCACTGAGGTGATCTACGTCACCGGCAACCACGATGAGTTTCTGCGGCGCTATTCGAAGCTGATCCTCGGCAATATCCAACTGGTGGACGAAGCGGTGCATGTGACTGCCGATGGCCGGCATCTGCTGGTGATCCATGGCGACCAGTTCGACGTGATCACCCGCTATCACCGCTGGCTGGCGTTCCTCGGCGATTCGGCCTACGAGTTCACCCTTACGCTCAACCGCTGGTTGAACCACTGGCGGGCGCGATATGGCTACGGCTATTGGTCGTTGTCGGCGTACCTCAAGCACAAGGTCAAGACGGCGGTCAGCTTTATCAGTGATTTTGAAGAAGCAATTGCCCATGAAGTGACCAAGCGCGAATTGCACGGCGTGGTGTGCGGGCATATTCACCATGCGGAGATTCGCAAGGTGGGCGAGGTGGATTACCTCAATTGCGGGGATTGGGTGGAGTCGTGCACAGCGCTGATCGAGCACTGGGACGGGCATATCGAGTTGTATCGGTTGGCGGATGCCCAAGCGAAAGAGGCGCAACTAAAGGCCGAAATGGTGGCGGGCTGAGCCTCAAACCCACAGACTCACAGACTCACTCAGTCTAAATGTGGGAGCGGGCTTGCTCGCGAATGCGGAGTGTCAGTCACCAGATAATTCGACTGACCCACCGCCTTCGCGAGCAAGCCCGCTCCCACATTTGGAGCCGGTTTCTTCAGTCAGGTGTGGGAAACATCCGCGATGGCTTCGGCCAACAGCGTCAACCGCGTCGCATCAATCCCCGCCACGTTCGCGCGCCCGGAATTGACCATATACACGCTGTGCTTTTCCCGCAGTTGCTTCACCTGTTCCGCACTCAACCCGGTATAGGAAAACATCCCGCGTTGCGCCGCAATATGCGCAAACCGCTCCGACAACCCGTGGGGCGCCAGCGCCTCCACCAGCCCGGAACGCAACTGCGCAATCCGCGCCCGCATCCCTTCAACTTCGTCAGCCCAGCGCTTTTTCAGCTCAGCATCACCGAGAATCGTCGCCACGACTGCCGCACCATGATCCGGCGGCGTCGACCACAAGTTACGCGCAATAAACGCCAGTTGGCTGCGCACATCCGTCAGCTTCTCGGCGTTCGCGGCGCACACAATCAGCGCGCCCACACGGTCGCTGTACAGGCCGAAGTTCTTCGAGCAGGAACTGGTGATCAGCACTTCAGGCAGCTCAGCGGCAAACAGCCGCACCGCCCATGCATCCTGTTCCAGGCCATCGCCAAAACCCTGATAGGCAAAGTCGATCAGCGGCAGCAGCTCGCGCTCTTTGACGATTTTCAGCACCTGGCGCCAGTCATCCTGGGACAGGTCGAAGCCGGTGGGGTTGTGGCAGCAGGCGTGCAGCAGCACCACATCGCCCTTGGGCACCGTGGACAGCGTGGCCAGCATCGCCGCCACATCCAGGCGATTGTCGCTGCCCACATACGGGTAATGGCTGACCTTGAGCCCGGCCTTGGCGAAGATGGTTTCGTGAATCGGCCAGGTCGGGTTGCTCAGCCACACGCCGCGGCCAGGCAGGCTGTGGGCGATAAAGTCGGCGCTCAGGCGCAGCGCGCCGGTGCCGCCAGGTGTCTGGGTGGCGCCGGCGCGGCGTTCACTCAGCAGCGGCGAACTGGCGCCCAGCACCAGCTCACTGATCAGCGTGCCGAACGCGGCATTGCCATGGCCGCCGATGTAAGTCTTGGTGGTTTGTTGCTCCACCAGGCGCTGTTCGGCCAGTTTCACCGAGTACGGGATCGGCGTCAGGCCCTGGTCGTCCTTGTACACGCCCACGCCGAGGTCGAACTTGTTCGGGTTTGGATCCTGGGCGTACAACTCCATCAGCCCGAGGATCGGGTCTCCGGGCACCCGGCCAATCGCGTCAAAATGCATTACTTGCGGCCCTCGGCATCCTTGGCCACTTCGTCGGTGCGCGCGGCCATGATGAAGTCGTTGCGGTGCAGGCCCTTGATGGAGTGGCTCCACCAGGTCACGGTGACCTTGCCCCATTCGGTGAGCAGGCCCGGGTGATGGCCTTCAGCTTCGGAGATCACGCCCACGGCGTTGGTGAAGGCCAGGGCAAATTTGAAATTCTTGAACAGGAAGACCTTTTCCAGCTGCATCACGCCATCGCGTACTTCGATGTTCCAGTCGGGGATCTGTTTGATCAGCACCGGCAACTCTTCGTCGCTGACTTGCGGGGCGTCGGCGCGGCAGGCTTCGCAGTGGGCTTGGTTCAAGGTGGTCATGTGGGGATTCCTGAAATCGAGTGTTTGGAAAACGGTCGTCAGTGGCGTCACCCTAAAGCAACGCGGGGCCAGGGAACAGACTCACCTGGCCCGAAAAGCCGCAGCTCAAGCCGCTTTTGGCTTGGGCGGAAACTTCGGTGCGTGCAGACCCAACTGCATCCCGCGTTCAACCATGCCCATGATGTCTTCCTGCGCCACTTCGAACAGGCGCTTGAGGTTGGGCAGGGCGAAGTACAGCGGTTGCAGGATGTCGATGCGGTACGGCGTGCGCATCGCTTCCAGCGGGTCGAAGGCTTGGTGCTCGGGTTCGTCCGAGAGGCAGTACACGGTCTCCTTGGGCGAAGACAGAATGCCGCCGCCGTAGATGCGCCGGCCTTCGGGCGTGTCCACCAGGCCGAACTCGATGGTCATCCAGTACAGGCGCGCCAGGTACACGCGCTGTTCCTTGGTAGCGGCCAGGCCGAGCTTGCCGTAGGTGTGGGTGAATTCCGCGAACCAGGGGTTGGTCAGCAGTGGGCAGTGGCCGAAGATCTCGTGAAAAATATCCGGTTCCTGCAGGTAATCCAGCTCTTCACGGGTACGAATAAACGTCGCCACCGGAAACTGCTTATTGGCGAGCAATTCGAAGAAGGTCTGGAAGGGGATCAGCGCCGGCACCCGGGCGACTTGCCAGCCGGTAGTCTCGGCCAACACTTTGTTGACTTCCGCCAGTTGCGGAATGCGGTCATGGGGCAGGCCGAGCTTGTCGATGCCGTCCAGGTATTCCTGGCAGGCGCGGCCCTCGATCACTTTCAGTTGACGCGTGATCAGGGTGTTCCACACCGCATGTTCTTCGGGCGGGTAGTCGATAAAACCGTTCGCGTCGGGCTCGCGGGCCACGTACTGCGTCTGCTTCATACTGCTCTCCTGCTAGGCATTCGTTCTTGTTATGTCCTGGGATGAGCCTATTGATACGCCGCCTGGGCCAGGAATCCATCCTATTGCGGCACGGGTCTGTAGGAAAAGTTACTGGAATTCGTAAAGTTTTCGTTACGGTTGGGGCGTCTTGTTGTGTATGTGGCGTGTTTTGGGTGTGAATCGCCTCGCGACTGTCACATAATCTTGACGATTATCTGCGCCCAGCGGCAAATAGACGCAGCGCCTCCACCTCTTCGGGCCCTCTCATGCGTATCAAAGTGCATTGCCAGAACCGCATCGGCATCTTGCGGGACATCCTCAACCTGTTGGTGGAGTACGGCGTGAACGTCGCCAAGGGCGAGGTCGGTGGCGAACACGGCAACGCCATTTACCTGTTCTGCCCGAATCTGGTGAACCTGCAATTCCAGGCATTGCGCCCGCAGTTCGAAGCGATTGCCGGGGTGTTTGGCGTCAAGCGGGTAGGGCTGATGCCCAGCGAGCGTCGGCATATGGAACTCAACGCGCTGCTGGGGGCGCTGGAGTTTCCGGTGCTGTCCATCGACATGGGCGGCTCCATCGTTGCCGCCAACCGAGCGGCGGCGCAGTTGCTCGGGGTGCGGGTGGATGAGGTGCCGGGCATTCCGTTGTCGCGCTACGCCGAAGACTTCGATTTGCCGGAGCTGGTACGGGCCAGCAAGTCGCGAATCAATGGCTTGCGGGTCAAGGTCAAGGGCGACGTGTTCCTGGCCGATATCGCCCCGCTGCAATCCTCTGAACATGACGACAGCGAAGCCATGGCCGGCGCCGTGCTGACCTTGCACCGTGCCGACCGCGTGGGTGAGCGTATCTACAATGTGCGCAAGCAGGAACTGCGCGGCTTCGACAGCATTTTCCAAAGCTCCAAAGTCATGGCTGCCGTGGTGCGTGAAGCCCGGCGTATGGCGCCGTTGGATGCCCCTCTATTAATAGAAGGCGAAACCGGCACCGGTAAAGAGTTGCTGGCCCGCGCCTGCCACCTGGCCAGCCCGCGCGGGCAGTCGCCATTGATGGCGCTCAACTGCGCTGGTTTGCCGGAGTCCATGGCCGAGACCGAGTTGTTTGGTTACGGGCCTGGCGCGTTTGAAGGGGCGAGGGCGGAGGGCAAGTTGGGGCTGCTGGAGCTGACGGCGGGCGGCACGTTGTTTCTCGACGGCGTCGGCGAAATGAGCGCGCGGTTGCAGGTGAAGTTGCTGCGCTTTCTGCAGGACGGCTGCTTCCGCCGGGTAGGCAGTGATGAAGAGGTGTACCTGGATGTGCGGGTGATCTGCGCGACGCAGGTGGACCTTTCCGAACTGTGTGCCCGGGGCGAATTTCGCCAGGACCTTTACCATCGTCTCAACGTGCTCTCGCTGCATATCCCGCCCCTGCGCGAATGCCTCGATGGTTTGCCGCCGCTGGTGGAGCACTTTCTGGATCAGGCCAGCCGGCAGATCGGCTGCCCGCTGCCCAAGCTGGCGCCGGCGGCGATGGATCGCCTCAGCCATTACCACTGGCCGGGGAATGTGCGGCAGTTGGAGAACGTGCTGTTCCAGGCGGTTTCGCTGTGTGAGGGCGGCACCGTCAAGGCTGAGCACATTCGCCTGCCGGACTATGGCGTGCGCCAGCCGCTGGGGGATTTCTCCCTGGAAGGCGGGTTGGAGGAGATCGTCGGACGCTTCGAGAAGGCGGTGCTGGAGCAGCTGTATGCCGAGCATCCCAGCAGCCGACTGTTGGGCAAGCGGTTGGGTGTATCCCACACCACCATCGCCAACAAGTTGCGGGACTACGAAGTCGTCAAAGCCGGACGCGGTTAAACCTGTGGGAGGGGGCTTGCTCGCGAATGCGGTAGGTCAGTCGATACATAGGGTGACTGTCACACCGCATTCGCGAGCAAGCCCGCTCCCACATGGGT
This sequence comes from Pseudomonas sp. 32A, assembly GCF_052682255.1. Taxonomy (NCBI): domain Bacteria; kingdom Pseudomonadati; phylum Pseudomonadota; class Gammaproteobacteria; order Pseudomonadales; family Pseudomonadaceae; genus Pseudomonas; species Pseudomonas sp. 32A. The sequence continues at coordinate 4,702,007 of NZ_JBQYLY010000001.1, forward strand.
TCTTTGTCGGTCTTGATACCTGTACTTGCCGTTAGCGGCATAAGTCCGCCGTTTTTTCGACTCTCCTCCAGCCGTCATTTGCGCAACTCAAACCGCAAACCCCCGCCCCGCCTGGACTTTTGCGCATTTGCAAAAGTTGGTTCGCAAATTGCTTAAGCCTCATCAGTACAGCGGTGGACGGCAAGCGTCCGTCAGAAAGAGGAAAGAGCGTGGATAAGTACCTTTACGTGGCAATGACCGGCGCCAGCCAGAATGCACTGGCGCAGAAGGCCCACGCCAACAACTTGGCGAACGTTTCCACCAATGGTTTTCAGCGTGACCTGGAACAGGCGCGTTCGATGCCGGTGTTCGGTGACAGCTTTCCGGCGCGGGCCTTTGCCTTGACCGAGCGCCCAGGCACGGATTTTTCCCCTGGCGCGATGATTGAAACCGGCCGTGACCTCGACGTGGCCGTCAACGGCGATGGCTGGATGGCCGTGCAAACCCCGGATGGCGGTGAGTCCTACGTGCGCAGCGCCAGCATGAACGTTGATGCACTGGGCGTGCTGCGGGCCGGCAACGGGATGCCGATCATGGGCAACGGCGGTCCGATTGCCGTGCCGCCCCAGCAACAGATCGAAGTCGGCCAGGACGGCACCATCAGCATTCGCGCCATGGGCGAAGGCCCACGGGTGATGGCTGAAGTGGACCGGATCAAGCTGGTGCAGCCCGACCTCAAGAACATGACCAAGGGCCTCGACGGCACCATCCACACCAAGGATGGCCAGCCGGCGCAAGCCAATGCCAACGTCAAGCTGACGTCGGGCTTCCTGCAGGCGAGCAACGTGAACGCGGTTGAAGAAATGACGGCGGTACTGGCTCTGTCCAAGCAGTTCGAATTGCACATCAAGATGATGAACAGCGCCAAAGAAGACGACCAGGCCATGACCCGCGTCCTGGCAATGAGCTGATAGCAGCCACACACTAATTTTGTAGCGCGGCGCCATAAAACAGGCGCACGAAGGAGAAGAACATGCTTCCGGCTCTATACGTTGCCAAAACCGGTTTGTCCGCCCAGGACACCAACCTGACCACCATTTCCAACAACCTGGCCAACGTGTCGACCACGGGTTTCAAACGTGACCGCGCCGAGTTCCAGGACTTGCTCTATCAGATCAAGAAGCAGCCTGGCGCCCAGTCCACCCAGGACAGCGAATTGCCGTCGGGCCTGCAACTGGGTACCGGTGTGGCGATTGTTGGCACCCAGAAAAACTTCAGCGCCGGTAACTTGCAGCAAACCGGTCAGCCACTGGACCTGGCGGTCAACGGCAAGGGCTTCTTCCAGATCCTGCAGCCGGACGGCACCACCACCTACACCCGCGACGGTACGTTCCACCTGGACGCCAACGGCCAGGTCGTGACGGCCAACGGCTTCGCGCTGGAGCCGGCGATTGTGGTGCCGAACAACGCCCAGACCTTCACCGTCGGCAACGACGGCACCGTGTCGATCACCGTGGCCGGCAACCCGGCCTCCCAGGTGATCGGCAACCTGCAAACCGCCGACTTCATCAACCCGGCCGGCCTGCAGGCGATTGGTAACAACCTGTTCCTGGAAACCGCGTCCAGCGGCGCGCCGCAAATTGGCACCCCGGGCCTCAACGGCTTTGGTACCACCCTACAAAGCACCCTGGAAACATCCAACGTCAGCACCGTTGAAGAGATGGTCAACATGATCACCACTCAACGCGCCTACGAGATGAACTCCAAGGTGATTTCCACCGCCGACCAGATGCTTTCGTTCGTAACGCAGAATCTGTAATCAAGTCTATGGGGCCTCCTTGAAGGCGCCTGCAACACCGTGAGGTATGGGTCATGAATCGCTATGTTTCTGTTCTGGCATTGAGTGGGATTGCTGTGCTCGCGGGCTGTGTCGCCCCGACGGCAAAACCCAATGACCCGTACTATGCGCCGGTGTTGCCGCGCACGCCGCTGCCGGCGGCCGCCAACAATGGCTCGATCTACCAGGCCGGTTTCGAACAGAACCTGTACAGCGACCGCAAGGCCTTCCGGGTGGGTGACATCATCACCATCACGCTGAACGAGAGGACCCAGGCGAGCAAGAACGCCAACTCGCAGATCGGCAAGACCAGCAAGACCAGCATCGGCCTGACCTCGTTGTTTGGCGGTGGCCTCAACACCAACAACCCGGTAGGCAGCGGTGACTTGAGCCTCGACGCCGGCTACAGCGGCGACCGCGCCACCAACGGCAAAAGTGCGGCGGGGCAGGGCAACAGCCTGACCGGCTCGATCACCGTGACCGTGGCCGACGTGCTGCCCAACGGCATCATTGCCGTGCGTGGCGAGAAGTGGATGACCCTCAACACCGGTGACGAACTGGTGCGCATTGCGGGCATGGTTCGCGCCGACGATATCTCCACCGACAACACCGTGCCGTCGACACGGATTGCCGATGCACGCATTACCTACTCGGGTACGGGTTCGTTTGCTGACGCCAGTCAGCCGGGCTGGTTTGACCGTTTCTTCCTTAGCCCGCTGTTCCCTTTCTAGGTGATCACTTTGAACTTCAAACAGCTGATGGCTGCGATGTTGCTGCTGACCCTGAGCGCAGGCGCCCAGGCTGAGCGCTTGAAAGACATCGCGAGCATTTCCGGCGTACGGTCCAACCAGTTGATCGGCTACGGCCTGGTGGTGGGGCTTAACGGCACCGGTGACCAGACCACCCAGACCCCGTTCACCCTGCAGACCTTCAACAACATGCTCTCGCAGTTCGGCATCAAGGTACCGCCGGGTTCGGGCAACGTGCAGTTGAAGAACGTTGCGGCGGTGTCCATCAGTGCTGACTTGCCGCCGTTCGCCAAGCCGGGGCAGGTGGTCGACATCACCGTCTCGTCCATGGGTAACTCGAAAAGCCTGCGGGGCGGCACCTTGCTGATGACCCCGCTCAAAGGTATCGACGGCAACGTCTACGCGATTGCCCAGGGCAACCTGGTGGTGGGCGGCTTTGACGCCGAAGGCCGTGACGGTTCGAAGATCACCGTCAACGTGCCGTCGGCCGGCCGGATTCCCGGCGGTGCCTCCGTGGAGCGTACGGTGCCCAGCGGCTTCAACCAGGGCAACAGCCTGACCCTGAACCTCAACCGTTCCGACTTCACCACTGCCAAGCGCGTGGTCGACAAGATCAATGAGCTGCTCGGCCCGGGCGTGGCCCAGGCCATCGACGGCGGTTCGGTGCGTGTCACCGCACCGCTGGACCCAAGCCAGCGTGTGGACTACCTGTCGTTGCTGGAAAACCTTGAGGTTGACCCGGGCCAGGCGGTGGCGAAAGTCATCATCAACTCGCGGACCGGCACCATCGTGATTGGCCAGAACGTCAAGGTTTCGCCAGCGGCCGTGACCCACGGCAGCCTGACCGTGACCATCACCGAAGACCCGATCGTCAGCCAGCCTGGCCCGCTGTCCAACGGCCAGACTGCCGTGGTGCCCCGTTCGCGGGTGAATGCCCAGCAAGAAGCCAAGCCGATGTTCAAGTTCGGCCCCGGTACCACCCTGGACGAGATTGTCCGCGCGGTGAACCAGGTGGGCGCAGCGCCCGGCGACTTGATGGCGATCCTCGAAGCATTGAAACAGGCCGGCGCCTTGCAAGCCGACCTGATCGTGATCTGACGCCATGGCCATGGACATGCGCAAAAGCGGCCTGACCAGCACGGCGGACTCGGGTTCCTATTCCGACCTCAACCGGCTGAACCAGTTGAAGTTCGGCGACAAGAACAGCGACGGCAACATGCGCAAGGTCGCGCAGGAATTCGAGTCGCTGTTTCTCGGCGAGATGCTCAAGTCCATGCGCTCGGCCACCGAAGCCCTGGGCAAGGACAACCCGCTGAATACGCCGGCGGCCAAGCAGTACCAGGAAATGTACGACCAGCAGTTGGCGGTCTCCTTGTCTCGTGAGGGCGGTGGTATTGGCCTGGCGGACGTGCTGCTGCGCCAGATGCAGAAGAACAAGCCGGTGGACGCCCAGGCGGCCACCTTGCAAGGCCCGGCAGCTCCCGCGAAGAAAGTGGATGTGCCGACCGAAATTGCCGCCGGCACCCAGGCCGATGGCCCGCTGGGCCGCAGCAATGGTCAGCGGCCATTGTGGGCGTACCGCGTGGCCGTGCCTGAGGGCACCAATTCCCACGCCAACGACATGGCGCTGATGAACCAGCGCCGCATCTCGTTGCCGAGCAAGCTGACGGATCGTCTGCTGGCCGGCATCGTGCCGGGTGCCGATGCCTCCACCACTGTCGCCAAGGCCGCGCCGCTGCGTAACAGCGCCGCCGATGACGGTGTGATCAACAGTTCCGCCCGCAGCCTTGCCGCACTACCCCCTCGCGGGCAGATGCAGGTTTACGGTCGCGCCGTGGCCCAACCGCCGCTGGCGCCAGCGAAAAAAGCCTTCAGCTCGCAGGACGAATTTGTCGCCACCATGTTGCCGATGGCCAAGCAGGCCGCCGCACGGATTGGCATCGACCCACGTTACCTGGTGGCCCAGGCCGCTTTGGAAACCGGTTGGGGTAAATCGGTGATGCGTGCCGAAGACGGCACCAGCAGCCACAACCTGTTCGGCATCAAGGCCGGCCAGAGTTGGCAGGGCGAAAAGGCCCGGGCGATCACCAGCGAGTTTCGCGATGGTGCGATGGTCAAGGAGACGGCGCAGTTCCGTTCCTACAACTCCTACCAGGACAGCTTCCATGACCTGGTGACGTTGCTGCAAAGCAATGATCGCTATAAAGAAGTTGTGAAATCAGCCGACAACCCGGAACAGTTTGTGCGCGAGTTGCAAAAAGCCGGTTATGCAACCGACCCGGATTACGCCAGCAAGATTTCGCAGATCGCAAAAACGATGAACAGCTACCAGAACTACGCTGCCGCGGGCGCTTCCACTCATTTATAAGGTCTGAATCATGAGTTTGCTCAATATCGGGATGTCGGGGCTCAACGCCGCCCAAGGATCGTTGTCGGTCTTAAGTAACAACATCGCCAACGTCAACACCCCGGGATACTCGCGTCAGCAGACCACCCAGAACGCCAGTGCGTCGAATGCGTTCGGCGGCGTGTTCATCGGCACCGGTACGACCCTGGCGGATGTGCGCCGGGTGTACAACGACTTCTTGAACACCGCTTACCAGAACAGCACCGCCCTCAATAGCGACGCCAACGCTTACCTGGGCCAGGCCAGTGCAATCGACAAGACCCTGTCGGACAAGAGCACCGGCATGTCGGCCGTGCTCAGCGCTTTTTTCGCGGCAGCGCAGACGGCGGCGGCCACCCCCAGTGACGTGTCCGCCCGGCAATTGCTGGTGACCAGTGCCCAGACTTTGAGCAACCGGTTCAACGCGATTTCCTCGCAGTTGACCCAACAGAAAGAAAGCATCAACGGCCAGTTGAGCACCATGAGTGATCAGGTCAACAAGCTGACCTCCTCGATTGCGTCGTTGAACAAGCAGATTTCCCAGGTCCAGGGCTCGACGAGCAACGCGCCCGCCAACCTGCTGGATGCGCGTAACGAAGCGGTGCGCTCCCTCAATGAGCTGATCGGTGTCACGGCCACTGAAAAGGACGGCCAGGTCAACATCACCACCGGCACCGGGCAGTCGCTGGTAGACGGCGATGTCGCCAATACCATTTCGGCCGTGCCGAGCAAGAACGACAGCAGCCAGTACACCATCCAGATCAACATGGGCAGCACGTCCATGGACATCGGTTCGGTGGTCAGCGGTGGCAGCATCGGCGGCCTGATGCGCTATCGCAGTGATGTGCTGATGCCCGCAATCAATGACCTTGGCCGACTGGCCATTGTCACCGCCGATACCATCAACAATCAGTTGGGCCAGGGCCTGGACCTGAACGGTGATTTCGGCTCTTCGCTGTTCGGTGATATCAACAGTGCGGCGGCGATCTCCCAGCGTAGCCAGGGGACCGCGGGTAACAGCGCCGGCTCCGGCAACCTGAATGTGTCGATTGCCGACAGCAGCAAGCTGACCACCTACGACTACAAGGTCACGTTCACCAGCGGCAACCAGTACAACGTGGTGCGTTCCGACGGCAAGGCCATGGGCTCGTTCGATACCACCACCACGCCGCCGCCGGTGATTGACGGTTTCACCCTGGCGCTGGATGGCAAGGGGCCGATGGCGGCCGGCGACAGCTTCAAGGTCAGCCCCACCAGCAATGGCGCCAGCGGGATCGGCGTCGACCTGACGGACCCGAATAAACTCGCATTCGCCGGCCCATTGGCGGGCGTTGCCGGCAAGAACACCGGCACCGGCACGTTCACGCCGCCGCAATTGACGGTGCCGCTGGATATTCACGGCGGTGCCGATACCGCCCAATTGCGCACCGGGATCGAAAACTCGATGCCAGTGAAAATGGTATTCGGCGACAAGGCCGCGGACGGCACCCAGCCGTACACCGTCACCGACGCCCAAGGCTTCAAGATCGGCACCGGCAGCATCATTCCGGGCCAGGGCAACAAGATCACCATCAATGTACCGATGCGCGATGCCAGCGGTGCCGTGATCACCGGCAAGAGCTTCAGTTTTGATACCACCGTTGGCGGCTCGCCGGCCAACAACGACAGCACCACCTTCTCCTTCAACAGTGGCGCCACCTCCGACGGCCGCAATGCCCAGTCGCTGCTGGCGCTGCAAACCAAGGCAACCGTCGGCGTGACGGACGGCAACGGGGGCGTGAGCCTGGTCAGTGCCAACAGCCGCCTGGTGTCCCAAGTCGGTTCCAAGGCCGCCCAGGCCAATACCGACAGCACCGCGACGGGCGCGCTGCTGACGGCGAACAAGGCGGCTGCCAACTCGGTGTCCCAGGTCAACCTGGATGAAGAGGCGGGCGACATGATCAAGTTCCAGCAGTACTACACCGCGTCGTCGCAGATCATCAAGGCGGCGCAGGAAACCTTCAGCACACTGATCAACGCACTTTAAGGGAGTCTGGGACGATGCGCATTTCTACACAGCAGTATTTCGACACCAGCTCCGCCAAATACCAGGACAACTATTCCGGTGTGGTGAAGGCCCAGGACCAGGCGAGTTCCGGCGTCCGGGTGCAGACCGCTTCCGATGACCCGGTGGCCGCTGCCCAGTTGCTGATGCTGCAGCAGCAGAAAGACATGTTGGGGCAATACAACACCAACATCACCACCCTGCAAAACTCCCTGACCAACGAAGAGAGCGTGCTGCAGAGCATCAACACCGCGTTGCAGACGGCCCAGGGCTTGGCGCAGCAGGCCGGTAACATCGCCAAGAGCGATGACGATCGCAAGGCGATTGCCGCCCAGGTGGGTGCGCTTGAGGACCAGGTGTTGGGCTTGCTCAACTCCAAGGACTCCAGCGGCAACTACATGTTCTCCGGTGCCAAGACCGATACGCCGCCGTACATCCGCAACAATGACGGCACCTACAGCTACCAGGGTGACGAGACGCCCCTGAGCCTGCAGATTTCGAACAACCTTTCCATCTCCATGGGTGACACCGGCAAGGCGCTGCTGGAAAGCTCGTCCAATACCGGTCGCACTCAGGCCACGTTGCTGCCGCCATCCGTGAATGACGGCAAGGTGGGGATCTCGGCGGGCCTGGTCACGTCGAGCACGAAGTTTGCCAACAGCTTTTCCGATGGTCAGCCGTACAAGCTGACCTTCGCCAGCAGCACCCAATACAGCGTGACCGACAAGGACGGCAATGACGTCACGTCGGAGATCACCGGTAACGGTACGTTTGACTCCACCAAGGAAGGCTCCTCCAGCGTCAGCCTGCGGGGCGTCACGTTCGACATCCGGCTGAACCTGGGCAAAGACGTCGCGTCGGGCCCGGCATCCGATGCGCTGGTGGCGGGCAAGGAATTCTCCCTGGCAACCAAGCCCGACAGCTTCAGTATTTCCCGTACGGCCAGCAATCCGTCCACCGCGCAGTTGACCGGCGGCAGCGTCACGGACCCGGCGGCCTACACCAGCACCTTTCCCAATTCGGGTGCGGTGATCAAGTTCACCAGTGGCACCGATTACCAGGTGTTCGCCCAGCCGTATTCCGCCGACAGCAAGGCCATTGCCAGCGGCACCATGGCCGCCGGCGCGACGTCGATCACCACGGCGGGCCTGACCTTTGGTGTGAGTGGTACACCCGGAGCCGGTGACCAGTTCTCGGTTGGTGCCACCAGCAACAAGAACATGAATGCCCTGGATACCTTGGGTCAGTTGCGCAAGGCCCTGGAAACCCCGGCGGAAGGCAATACGGTTGCCTTGAATAACCTCAAGGACGTGGTCGCCACGAGCATTGGCAACCTGGGCAACGCTTCGGCGCAGATCGACCAGGTACGCGGCGCCATTGGTGCGCGACAGAACGCCATGGATATCCAGAGTGCGGAAAACACCAGCCTGGGCCTGGCCAATACCTCCACCATGTCGTCCCTGGCCAACGTTGATATGGGGCAGGCGGCGATTGACCTGACTTTGCAGCAGACCATGCTGCAGGCCTCGCAACTGGCGTTCGTGAAAATCTCCCAGCTGAGCCTGTTCAGCAAGATGTGATTCGGCGGCTGTAAACCTGCGGCTCACCCTGGAAACGGGGTGGGCCGTTGTTGTTTTTGGCGCTTGTATGTCCCCGTGTTTCGCACAAAGCGCAGAAAATTGAGTGACCTGTGAGTCATAAAGCGCATCTTCACTGTATCGTGTGAAAAGGATAGGTCGTCGCCAGGTCTCTGCGAGGTCCTGCCGCCAGGGTTAAAGGCGGTTTTCGGCGAGTTTTTTGCGGGGTTATCCCCATTATTGTCAGCACCCGGCGATGTGTTCCGCGGGGTGTTCTCCAGCTATTTAGTATTGGGAAGCCACAATGATTGGCATAAAAAGCATCGCCAGTTACGTGCCGGCAGACGGGATCGATAACTACGCCCAGGGTGCCAAATTCGCCAAGGATGAAGAATTCATCATTGGCAAGATCGGTTCGGCGTTCCTGCCGCGCAAGGATGCTGCACAGGAAACCTCCGATCTGTGCGTCGAGGCGGTCAACGCCTTGTTTGCCAACAACCCGGATTTGAAGCGCGAATCCATTGATGCGCTGATCGTCGTCACCCAGAACGGCGACGAAGAGGGCTTGCCTCACACCGCTGCCATCGTCCAGGACAAACTGGGCCTGCCGACTCACGTGGCGGCCTTTGATATTTCCCTGGGCTGCTCGGGCTATGTCTACGGCATCTATGCGATGAAGGGCTTCATGGAAGCCACCGGCCTGAAAAACGGCCTGCTGGTGACCGCCGATCCGTACTCGAAGATTGTCGACCCGGAAGACCGCAACACCACCATGCTGTTCGGTGATGCCGCGACGGCCACCTGGATGGGCGAAGACGCGCCCTGGCAGTTGGGCAAGGCCAAGTTCGGCACTGACGGTTCCGGTGCGCCGCACCTGAAGGTCAGCGATGGCGTGTTCTTCATGAACGGCCGCCAGGTGTTCAACTTCGCCTTGCTCAAGGTGCCGGCCCATTTGCACGAGCTGCTCAACGAGTCGGACCTCAAGGCTGACGAGATTGACGCGTTCTGCATTCACCAGGGCAGTGCGGCGATTGTCGACGCCGTGGCCCGGCGTTTCGAAGATGCGCCGGTGGACAAGTTCATCAAGGACATGGTCGAGACCGGCAACACCGTGTCCTCGAGCATCCCGCTGCTGCTGGAAAAGCACATGCTCGACTCCACCTGGAAGCGCGTCGCCATCAGTGGTTTTGGCGTGGGCTTGTCCTGGGGCTCGGCGATTTTGCATCGCCCTTGATGCCTTAAAGGCGCTGCACAAAAAAACGCCCATGATCGAAAGATCATGGGCGTTTTTTATTTGGCGCCAAAAAGCCAGCAAATGCTGGGGTTCGGGCTATCGTAAATGCTTGAATTACAAGGGGTGGCATCGTGCTAGTAAAAAAAATCAAAAAAGTCCTCAAGCAACCTGCTTTCACGACGATAACTATTACGAAGGTTCTCTAGGCCACACCCGGCGGTTGCCAGGGCCGGAAGCCGCAGTAAACAACCCACGAGGATTTCGTCATGGCATTAACAGTAAACACTAACCTTGCTTCGTTGAACGTTCAGAACAACCTGAACAAGGCTTCCGGCGCCCTGCAAACTTCCATGCAGCGTCTGTCCTCCGGCCTGCGTATCAACAGCGCCAAAGACGATGCGGCCGGCCTGCAAATCTCCAACCGTCTGACCAGTCAGATCAACGGCCTGGGCGTTGCAATCAAGAACGCCAACGACGGCAGCTCGATTGCTCAGACCGCTGAAGGCGCGATGCAGCAGTCCACCAACATCCTGCAAAGCATGCGTACCCTGGCTCTGCAATCCGCCAACGGCTCGCCAAGCGCTGACGACCGTAAGTCGAACCAGGCTCAATACGCAGCACTGACTGCTGAATTGACCCGTATCGCTACCACCACTACTTTCGGTGGCAAGAACCTGCTGGACGGTTCTTTCGGTACTACTTCGTTCCAGGTCGGCGCCAACGCCAACCAGACCATCGACATGAGCATCGGTAACGTTGCAGCCAACAACATTGGTTCGCAGCAGCTGAAATCCCAAGGCGTTGCTCCAAGCGCAACAGGCGTTGCCGGCGGCGCACTCACCGTTACCGGTGGCGGCCAGTCCAAGAGCCTGACCATCGCTGCCGGTGCTTCGGCCCAGCAGATCGCTGCGCAAATGAACGGCGCTGTAGGTGGCCTGGCTGCTACTGCCAGCACTGTTGCCCAGTTCACCATTGACTCCGCTGCCATCGCTGCTGCAACCCCTGCCAGCGCCAACTTCACCTTGAAAGTCGGCTCCGGTGCTGCGGTCCAGTTCACTGGCGTGACCAGCGCTTCTGACCTGGCTGACCAACTGAAGTCCAACGCTGCCAAGCTGGGCATCACCGTTAACTACGATTCGACCACTCAAGCGCTGTCGGTCAAGTCCGATACCGGTGAGAACCTGACCTTCAACTCTGGCGACGCCGGTGCTATCGCAGGCGTCAAGGTTGCCACCCTGGATGGTACCGGTACTGCCGGCACTGCCGTTGCCCTGGCTGCCACCGCGATCATCGCCACGGGTGCAGTGTCCCTGAACTCCTCCAGCAGCTACTCGCTGAGCGGCGCTGGTGTGACGGGTCTGTTCGCAGCTACCGGTACTGCTGCCAACTCCACCAAAACCACCGTCAACAACACTGACATCACCACTGCTGCCAACGCACAGAACTCGATCGACGTGATCACCCAGGCGATCTCGGACATCGACTCCCAGCGTGCCGGTCTCGGTGCTGTACAAAACCGTTTCGACAACACCGTTGCCAACCTGCAGAGCATCTCGGACAACTCCAGCGCCGCTCGCGGTCAGATCCAGGACGTTGACTACGCTGCTGAAACTGCTCAGTTGACCAAGCAACAAACCCTGCAACAGGCTTCCACTGCGATCCTGTCTCAGGCCAACCAACTGCCATCCGCTGTACTGAAGCTGCTTCAGTAATAGCCATCGGTAGCTGACTGACGGAAGGGCGCGTTTACGTGCCCTTTTGTCTTTTGCGTGATGAGGAGAGTGGACATGGACATGAGCGTCAAGTTGAACCTGTCTTATCCTGCTGCCCCAGCGCCACAGAGTGCACCCGCCCCTGTGACTGCCGACGCGCAGACCCCCAAGGTTGATGCGACCGTCGCAGCAGCAAAACCCAAGCAAGAAACGAAACCCGACGACCTGGAAAAGGCCGTCAACGATATTCGCAAATTCGTCCAGGCTGCCCAGCGCAACCTGGATTTTTCCATTGATGACTCAACCCATCAGGTGGTGGTCAAGGTCATTGCGACCGACAGTGGCGAGGTGATTCGTCAGATCCCGTCGGAAACCGCATTGAAACTCGCACAAAGTCTTCACGACGCCAGCAACGTGTTGTTTGACGCTAAAGTCTGAGCTGGCATGAATTTTGTTGCTGTAGCTGCTTGAGGCGCCGTCCGTCAAGAAAGCGCCAGCCCCGTATCAGGAGAAACATCATGGGTGATATATCCGTCAGCGGCCCGGTAACGGGCATTGATACCCAGTCTATCGTTACGGCCTTGGTGAACGCTGAGCAGGCGCCCAAGCAGTCGCAGATCAACAAGCAGTCGCAGACGCAGACCGCCCAGTTGTCCTCGATCGGCAAGATTCAAGCGGCACTCGATGCGTTCCGCGGCGCGATGGACACGATGACCAAGGACGCCAGTATCGGCGGCCTGACGGCGGCGACCACCGATGCCAACGTGTCCACCGTCACCCTCGGTTCCGGTGCTTCTGCGGGGAGCTACCTGTTGGTGGTCAACCAATTGGCGACCGCCTCGAAGATTGCTACCCAGAACTTCCCGGGTGGGGCGAAGAGCGTCGTCAATAGTGGCTCTACGGCTACGACCCTGGAGATTTCCCAGTCAGGTAAGAGCTATGGTGTCAGCGTCGCGCCGGGCGCGACGTTGCAGCAAGTGCGCGACTCGATCAACGCGCAATACAGCAGCGCAGGCCTGAGTGCCAACATCCTGACTGACGCAACCGGTTCCCGGCTGGTGGTGACGTCGACCAATACCGGCGCCGGTACAGACATTACCCTGGGTGGTAACACCGGGCTGGAAACCGGTACTACCGTTGTCGGCGGCCCGCCGGTGAATGCGAAATACACCATTGACGGTACCGCTCAGGAGTCCAAGAGCAATACCCTGAGCGATGCGATCAGCGGCGTGACTATCAAGTTGACCGCCGTATCGCCACTGCCCTCGGGTGTCACCGACACTAGTGCTGCGCGAGTCGCCTCGACCATTACGGTCACCCGCAGTAACGACACCCTGAAGAGTTCGGTAAAGGGGTTTGTCGACACCTATAACGCCTTGATGACAGCGATCGGCACTGAGACCAAAGTCACCACTAACGCCGATGGTTCTATCACGTCTGCGGCGCTGACGGGCGATGCCACGATGCGTTCCTTGCAGTCGGCCCTGCGTAACGAGCTGAACTCATTGGCGGGCTCGGGTACGTTGAAGTCCCTGGCTCAGTTTGGTGTAAACACTGACCAGACAACCGGTAAGTTGAGCATCGATGACAAGGTGTTCGGTGCGGCCATTGCCACCAACCCCACTGACATCGGCGGCATTTTCAACGGCGATAATGGCCTGCTTGCGCGTATGAAAACGGCGACCGACAGCTATGCGTTGAGCGGTACCGGGGTTCTGGCCTCGCGTTCGTCGACGCTGACGGCGAACATCAAGGACCTGCAAGTGCAGCAGGACAGCCTGACCGCGCGCATGGCTGCACTCAAGACGAGCCTGACTGCCAAGTACACTACGATGAACAGCTTGGTGGCACAGCTCACCGCTCAACGGTCGAGCGTAATGACTACGCTCAATGCGCTGAACAATCCGAAGACCGATTGATCCTCAATGAAGCCGCCCGGTGACGTGAAAACTTTCCCCGGGCGCCCCTTCAGCAGACCGCCGGCTTAAAGTTTTTTGCGACACCGTCGACATAATAGTCAGAGCCCATTCTTTTTAGCTGTTGCCTGTCACGAGGTAGAAACATGAATCCCATGAGAGCCCTTCGCCAATACCAGAAGGTCAATTCCCATGCCCAGGTCTCCGAGGCCAGCCCCCATCGCCTGGTCCAGATGTTGATGGAAGGCGCGCTGGACCGCATGGCCCAGGCCAAGGGCGCCATGGCTCGTGGTGACATCGCGCAAAAGGGCCTGTTGCTGGGCAAGGCGATCGATATCCTGATTGGTCTGCGCGACGGCCTGAACCCGGAAAAAACCGATGATCCGGCCGCCTTGCAACAATTGGATAACCTGTACGCCTACATGACCACGCGTTTGCTTGAAGCCAATACCAAGAACGATGTCGAGATGATCGACGAAGTGGCAGGCTTGATGATTACGCTCAAGGAAGGCTGGGACGGTATTGCAACACTGTAGGCCCGCTGGCCTGAGGAAGATGTCATGAGTCACGCCCTGCAACGGATTGACGAAACCCGCGAAGCCTTGATGGACGCATTGGTTGCCCGCAACTGGGATGCCATTGGCGAACTGGACCTGGGATGTCGTGCGGTAATTGACGACGCGTTGAGCAATGCGCCGGTGGACGAGGATGCCCTGCGGGAAAAACTGGAGAGTTTGCTGGAGGTGTATCAGCAGTTGCTTGAGGTGACGACCGGGGAGCGTCAGGCGATTTTCGAGGAGATGTCGCAGATCAACCGAGCGGAAAGTGCGTCAAAGGTTTACCATCTGTTCGGCTGAAGGCTCAGTTAATCCGAACAAGGCGCGTCATTAATTTGACCGTGCACATATTTTTGACTTAACTAGTGCTATTTTCAGACGTCAGAAAGCTGTAGCGCAGAAAATGCCTACAGCTATCTAGATTGCCCCAACTCGAGGGCATTAGAGTTTTACTAGGGAAGTTGCTATTGCATGTGGCGTGAAACCAAAATCCTGCTGATCGATGACGATAGCGTTCGGCGCCGCGATCTGGCGGTGATCCTGAATTTTCTTGGGGAAGAAAATCTACCCTGCGGCAGCCACGACTGGCAGCAGGCGGTCAGCTCTTTGTCGTCGAGCCGTGAAGTCATTTGTGTGCTGATCGGTACGGTAAATGCTCCTGGTGCCGTTTTGGGCTTGTTAAAGACACTGTCAACCTGGGATGAGTTCCTTCCTGTGTTGCTGATGGGCGATATTTCTTCTGTGGACCTTCCGGAAGACCAGCGCCGTCGCGTCCTTTCCACCCTCGAAATGCCACCCAGCTACAGCAAATTGCTCGACTCCCTGCACCGTGCCCAGGTTTACCGCGAGATGTACGACCAGGCCCGCGAGCGCGGCCGTCACCGCGAACCCAACCTGTTTCGCAGCCTCGTCGGCACCAGCCGTGCGATTCAGCACGTGCGCCAGATGATGCAGCAAGTCGCCGACACCGACGCCAGCGTACTGATCCTTGGCGAATCCGGCACCGGCAAGGAAGTGGTCGCGCGCAACCTGCATTACCACTCCAAGCGCCGCGACGGGCCATTTGTGCCGGTCAACTGCGGGGCGATCCCGGCAGAGCTGCTGGAAAGCGAACTGTTCGGCCACGAAAAGGGCGCCTTTACCGGGGCGATCACAAGCCGTGCCGGGCGTTTTGAACTGGCCAACGGCGGCACCCTGTTCCTCGACGAAATCGGCGACATGCCGCTGCCGATGCAGGTCAAGCTGCTGCGGGTTCTGCAGGAGCGCACCTTCGAGCGCGTGGGCAGCAACAAGACCCAAAGCGTCGACGTGCGCATCATTGCCGCCACCCACAAGAACCTCGAAAGCATGATCGAGGTCGGCAGCTTCCGCGAAGACCTGTACTACCGCCTCAATGTATTCCCGATCGAAATGGCGCCCCTGCGTGAGCGCGTCGAAGACATCCCGTTGCTGATGAACGAACTGATCTCGCGCATGGAGCACGAAAAGCGTGGTTCGATCCGTTTCAACTCGGCGGCGATCATGTCCCTGTGCCGCCACGGCTGGCCGGGCAACGTCCGCGAGCTGGCCAACCTGGTGGAGCGCATGGCGATCATGCACCCGTACGGGGTGATCGGCGTGGTCGAGTTGCCGAAGAAATTCCGCTACGTCGACGATGAAGACGAGCAACTGGTAGACAGTCTGCGCAGCGACCTGGAAGAGCGTGTGGCCATCAACGGCCATGCGCCGGACCTCGGTTCCACGGCCATGCTGCCACCGGAAGGCCTGGACTTGAAAGACTACCTCGGTAGCCTGGAGCAAGGCCTGATCCAGCAGGCCCTCGACGACGCCAACGGCATCGTCGCCCGTGCCGCCGAACGCCTGCGCATTCGCCGCACCACCCTGGTGGAGAAGATGCGCAAGTACGGCATGAGCCGCAAAGAAGGTGATGAACAGGCGGATGATTGACGCCTGTTTTTCAAACCGCTGATTTATCAGCGGTTTTTTTTCGGCACGGGTATTGCTACAGCACTCGCAACGTTCCGTTTAACTGACGGTCAGCCAAGCGAGAGAGCATGATGCCCCACGCCGCCCAATTATCTTCGGTCCCTGACACTCAGGGGCCTGCCCCCTCCGTAGAGCAGATCAGCCGTCTCGGGCTTGAACAGGCCTTTTCCCTGTTCAGCCAGATGTCGAGCCAATTGACTGACTCCTACAGCCTGTTGGAAGCACGGGTTTCCGAGCTTAAAGGCGAGTTGGCGGTGGTCAGCGCCCAGCGCATGGAAGAGCTGGCCGAGAAAGAGCGCCTGGCCAACCGTCTGCAAAACCTCCTCGACCTGTTGCCCGGTGGCGTGATCGTCATCGACGACCAGGGCCGCGTGCGCGAAGCCAACCCGGCGGCCTGCGACATGCTCGGCCTGCCGCTGGAAGGCGAGCTGTGGCGCGAGGTCATCACCCGCTGCTTCGCGCCGCGGGAAGACGATGGCCACGAAATCTCTCTCAAGGACGGGCGCCGCTTGTCCATCGCCACCCGTTCCCTGGATGCCGAACCCGGCCAGTTGGTGTTGCTCAACGACCTGACTGAAACCCGTCACCTGCAAGACCAATTGGCACGCCACGAGCGCCTGTCGTCCCTGGGGCGGATGGTCGCTTCCCTGGCGCATCAGATTCGTACGCCGTTGTCCGCTGCGCTGATTTACGCCAGTCATTTGACTGATGAACAGTTGCCGGCAGCCACTCACCAGCGTTTTGCCGGGCGGCTCAAGGAGCGTTTGCACGAGCTGGAGCATCAAGTGCGCGACATGCTGGTGTTCGCCCGCGGCGAATTGCCGCTGACCGATCGCGTCACCCCGGCGGTATTGATGCAGTCCCTGCAAGCCGCCGCCGCCACCCACATCCAGGAAGCGTCAGTCCGTTGGCAGTGCGACAGCCATCACGGCGAGTTGCTGTGCAACCGCGACACGCTGGTGGGCGCGCTGCTCAACCTGATCGAAAACGCGACCCAGGCCAGCGGCCCCGGGGCGCGGCTCAAGGTTCACCTGTACAACCGTGGCGACACCCTGCGCCTGAGCATCAGCGACAGCGGCAGCGGGATTGACCCGGTGGTGCTGCAACGCCTCGGCGAACCTTTTTTCACCACCAAAACCAACGGTACCGGCCTGGGCCTGACCGTGGTCAAGGCAGTTGCCCGTGCCCATCAGGGAGAATTGCAGCTGCGTTCCCGGTTGGGTCGCGGCACGTGCGCGTTGATGACGCTGCCGCTGTTTTCATGCGCCGTCAGCGCGGAGTAAAAGGTCATGGCTATCAAGGTTTTATTGGTTGAAGACGATCGTGCCCTGCGTGAAGCATTGGCTGACACGCTGTTGCTGGCGGGCCATGACTACCGTGCGGTCGGTTCTGCCGAAGAAGCCTTGGAGGCCGTGGAGCAGGAGTCCTTCAGCCTGGTGGTCAGCGACGTGAACATGCCGGGCATGGACGGCCATCAGTTACTCGGCCTGTTGCGTGCGCGCCAGCCGCAATTGCCGGTGCTGTTGATGACCGCCCACGGTGCGGTGGAGCGCGCGGTTGACGCCATGCGCCAGGGCGCTGCGGATTACCTGGTCAAACCCTTCGAACCCAAAGCCTTGATCGAATTGGTCGCGCGCCATGCCCTCGGCACTCTGGGCGCCGCCGACGGCGAAGGCCCGATTGCCTTCGAGCCGGCCAGTGCGCAATTGCTGGAACTGGCGGCCCGGGTCGCCCGCAGCGACTCCACCGTATTGATCTCCGGCGAGTCCGGCACCGGCAAGGAAGTACTGGCGCGCTACATCCACCAGCAATCCCATCGTGCCAGCCAGCCGTTCATTGCGATCAACTGCGCGGCCATCCCCGACAACATGCTCGAAGCCACCTTGTTCGGCCATGAGAAAGGCTCGTTCACCGGCGCCATCGCCGCTCAGGCCGGCAAGTTCGAACAGGCAGACGGCGGCACCATCCTGCTGGACGAAATCTCCGAAATGCCCCTGGGCCTGCAAGCCAAATTGCTGCGGGTATTGCAGGAGCGCGAAGTGGAGCGGGTGGGCGCACGCAAGCCGATCCAGCTGGACATCCGCGTGGTGGCCACCACCAACCGCGACCTGGCGGGCGAAGTGGCGGCGGGGCGCTTCCGTGAGGATCTGTTCTACCGCCTCTCGGTGTTCCCGTTGGCCTGGCGCCCGTTGCGCGAGCGACCGGCAGACATCATCCCGCTGGCCGAGCGCCTGCTGAGCAAGCACGTCAATAAAATGAAGCATGCCCAGGCGCGCCTGTCGGCCGACGCCCAGGCCTGCCTGATCAGCTACCCATGGCCCGGCAACGTGCGGGAACTGGACAATGCGATCCAGCGTGCGTTGATTTTGCAGCAGGGTGGCTTGATCCAGCCCCAGGACTTCTGCCTGGCCATGGGCACCGGCGCAGCGCCGTTGCCGAGCCTGGCGGCCGCCCCACAGATCGAAGCGGCGCCTGCCGAGTCGGCCGGTGCCTTGGGCGACGACCTGCGCCGCCGCGAATTCCAGATGATCATCGACACCTTGCGTTCCGAGCGCGGCCGCCGCAAAGAGGCCGCCGAGCGCTTGGGCATCAGCCCGCGCACCCTGCGCTACAAGCTGGCGCAGATGCGCGATGCCGGGATGGACGTGGAAGCCTACCTCTACGCCACCTGAAAATTCTCAAAGCCGACAGGGCCAGTCGCCTTTTCTTACAGAATGCCACGGAGCTGGCACCCTTGTTGCTACCACCCCTGTAATCGCTGTGTAGTGTCAAAAAATTGCGGGTCGTCGGAGAGAGAAGGTCATGAGCCAAGGTGTTGAGTTCAATCGGTTGATGTTGGATATGCGGTCCATGCAAATGGATGCCATGGCTCAACCGAAATCCGCCGCGCAAGCCGTGCCGGAATTGGGCCAGAGCAGCTTTGCCGACATGCTCGGCCAGGCCATCAACAAAGTCAGCGATACCCAGCAGGCATCCAGTCAGTTGGCGACTGCTTTCGAGATCGGCAAAAGCGGCGTGGACCTCACCGACGTGATGGTCGCCTCGCAAAAAGCCAGCGTTTCATTCCAGGCCTTGACTCAGGTACGCAACAAGCTGGTTCAAGCCTATCAAGACATCATGCAGATGCCGGTTTAAGGACGATTTGAGTCATGGCAGAAGCAGTCGTGGATAACGCACCCGCCAAGGCAGACGGCAAGCCGCCGCTGTTCGGCCTGTCGTTCCTGGAAAACCTCTCCGAGATGACCATGCTGCGTCAGGTGGGCCTGATGGTCGGCCTGGCTGCCAGCGTGGCGATTGGTTTTGCCGTGGTGCTGTGGTCCCAGCAACCGGATTACCGCCCGCTGTACGGCAGCCTCGCGGGCATGGATTCCAAGCAGATCATGGAAACCCTGGCGGCGGCAGACATTGCCTACACCGTCGAACCGAATTCCGGCGCCCTGTTGGTCAAGGCCGATGATGTAGCCCGTGCACGGATGAAGCTGGCGGCAGCCGGCGTCACCCCGTCCGACGCCAATATCGGCTTTGAAATCCTCGACAAGGACCAAGGCCTGGGTACCAGCCAGTTCATGGAAGCCACCCGCTACCGTCGTGGCCTGGAAGGCGAACTGGCGCGCACCATTTCCGCGTTGAACAACGTCAAGGGCGCCCGGGTGCACCTGGCGATTCCGAAAAGCTCGGTGTTTGTGCGCGATGAACGCAAGCCCAGCGCCTCGGTGCTGGTCGAGTTGTTTGCTGGCCGCTCCCTGGAGCCTGGCCAGGTGTTGGCGATCATCAACCTGGTGGCCACCAGCGTTCCCGAATTGAGCAAGTCGCAAATCACCGTGGTCGACCAGAAGGGCAACCTGCTGTCGGACCTCGCGGAAAACTCTTCGCTGACCATGGCCGGCAAGCAGTTCGACTACAGCCGTCGCATGGAAAGCATGCTGACCCAACGCGTGCACAACATCCTGCAACCGGTGTTGGGCAATGATCGCTACAAGGCTGAAGTGTCTGCCGACGTGGACTTCAGCGCCGTCGAATCGACTTCCGAGCAGTTCAACCCGGACCAGCCGGCCCTGCGCAGCGAGCAATCGACCACTGAACAACGCACCGCCAGCAATGGCCCGCAAGGCGTGCCGGGTGCCCTGAGCAACCAGCCGCCAACCCCGGCCACCGCTCCGCAAACCACCGGTGGCGCCGCTGCTACCGCAGGCGCGGTGCAACCTGGCCAGCCGCTGCTGGACGCCAACGGTCAGCAGATCATGGACCCGGCCACCGGCCAGCCAATGCTCGCGCCGTACCCGGCCGACAAGCGCAACCAGTCCACCAAGAACTTTGAGCTCGACCGCTCCATCAGCCACACCAAGCAGCAGCAGGGCCGGATCAATCGCCTGTCGGTGTCGGTGGTCGTGGATGACCAGGTCAAGATCAACGCCGCCGACGGCGCCGTCACCCGTGCCCCGTGGAGCGCCGACGAATTGGCGCGCTTCACCCGCCTGGTACAGGACGCAGTGGGCTTCGATGCCAGCCGTGGCGACAGCGTCAGCGTGATCAACATGCCGTTTTCCGCCGAGCGGGGCGAGGTGATTGCCGAGGCCGCGTTCTATACTCAGCCGTGGTTCTGGGACATCGTCAAGCAAGTGCTGGGTGTGTTGTTCATCCTGGTGCTGGTGTTTGGCGTGCTGCGTCCGGTGCTCAACAACATCACCGGCCACGGCAAAAAACAACTGGCCCTGGCCGGTGGCGACGTCGAGTTGGGTGGCATGGGCGGCCTGGATGGCGAACTGGCCAACGACCGCGTGAGCCTTGGTGGCCCGCAAAGCATTCTGTTGCCGAGCCCGAGCGAGGGTTATGACGCTCAGTTGAACGCAATCAAGAGCCTGGTGGCCGAAGACCCGGGTCGTGTGGCCCAGGTCGTGAAAGAGTGGATTAACGCAGATGAGTGATAGCCGAGCTGCAGTAGCCAAACTCTCCCGGGTCGACAAAGCCGCCGTGCTGTTGCTGTCCCTCGGAGAAACCGACGCCGCCCAAGTGCTGCGCCACATGGGGCCCAAAGAGGTTCAGCGCGTCGGCGTGGCCATGGCGCAAATGCGCAATGTGCACCGCGAGCAAGTCGAGCAGGTGATGAGCGAGTTCGTCGAGATCGTCGGCGACCAGACCAGCCTGGGCGTCGGCTCCGACAGCTACATTCGCAAGATGCTCACCTCGGCCCTGGGCGAAGACAAGGCCAACGGCCTGATCGACCGCATCCTGCTGGGGGGCAACACCAGCGGCCTCGACAGCCTGAAGTGGATGGAACCGCGGGCCGTGGCCGACGTGATCCGCTACGAACACCCGCAGATCCAGGCGATCGTGGTGGCGTATCTCGACCCCGACCAGGCCGGCGAAGTGCTCGGCCATTTCGACCACAAGGTGCGCCTGGACATCATCCTGCGCGTCTCGTCGTTGAACACCGTACAGCCGGCGGCCCTGAAAGAATTGAACACGATTCTCGAGAAGCAGTTCTCGGGTAACTCCAACGCTTCGCGTACCACCCTGGGTGGCATCAAGCGTGCGGCCGACATCATGAACTTCCTCGACAGCTCGGTGGAAGGCCAGTTGATGGACTCGATCCGCGAGATCGACGATACCCTGTCGGTGCAGATCGAAGACCTCATGTTCGTGTTCAACAACCTCTCCGATGTCGACGACCGTGGCATCCAGGCGTTGCTGCGTGAAGTCTCCTCCGACGTGCTGGTGCTGGCCCTCAAGGGTTCGGACGAAGGCGTCAAGGAAAAGATCTTCAAGAACATGTCCAAGCGGGCTTCCGAACTGTTGCGCGACGACCTCGAGGCCAAGGGCCCAGTGCGCGTCAGCGACGTGGAAACAGCGCAGAAAGAAATCCTCACCATTGCCCGCCGTATGGCCGAAGCCGGAGAAATCGTTCTCGGTGGGAAGGGCGGCGAAGAAATGATTTAAGGCGCCACGCATGTCGAACAAAGATGAGACGCCCAGCGATCTGATTCGCGCACGGGACGTCGGAGGGTTCGACGTCTGGTCGCTGCCCAGTTTCGACCCGCATCGCCCGGAGCCAGAACCCGAGCCGGTAGAAGAAGCTCCGGCCGAGATGGAAGAAGTGCCGCTGGAAGAAGTCCAGCCACTGACCCTGGAAGAGCTCGAAAGCATTCGTCAGGAAGCCTACAACGAAGGTTTTTCCACCGGTGAGAAAGACGGTTTTCGCAGCACCACCCTCAAGGTCCGTCAGGAAGCCGAGGCGGCGCTGAGCGTCAAGCTGGCCAGCCTGGAAACCCTGATGGGCAGCCTGTTCGAGCCCATCGCCGAGCAGGATTCGCAGATCGAAAAAGCCATGGTCGGGCTGGTGGAGCACATCACCCGCCAGGTGATTCAGCGCGAACTGGCCCTGGATTCCACGCAAATCGAAAGCGTGATGCGCGAAGCCCTCAAGCTGCTGCCCCTGGGCGTCGGCAACGTGCGGCTGTACATCAACCCCCAGGATTTCGAACAGGTCAAAGCCCTGCGCGAGCGCCATGAAGAAACCTGGCGCATCGTCGAAGACGCTGCGCTGCTGCCCGGTGGTTGCCGGGTCGAGACCGAACACAGCCGCATCGACGCCACGGTGGAGACGCGCATCACCCAGATCATGGCCAAGCTGTTTGACCAGTTGCACGAGCAGGCGCTGCACCCGGCCGAGCCGGACTTGAGCGTCAAGCTGGACACCCCCGATGCGCCTTGATCGCACCAGCTTCGCCAAGCGCCTGGGTGCCTATGCCGAAGCCACCGAGTTGCCGGGCCAGCCGATCCTGGAGGGCCGCCTGCTGCGCATGGTCGGCCTGACCCTGGAAGCCGAAGGCCTGCGCGCTGCCATGGGCAGCCGCTGCATGGTGATCAACGACGACAGCTACCACCCTGTGCAGGTCGAAGCCGAAGTGATGGGCTTTTCCGGCAGCAAAGTATTTCTGATGCCCGTCGGCAGCGTTGCCGGCATCGCCCCCGGCGCCCGAGTGGTGCCGCTGGCGGATACCGGTCGCCTTCCCATGGGCATGAGCATGCTCGGCCGGGTGCTGGATGGTGCCGGTCGCGCCCTCGACGGCAAGGGCGGGATGAAGGCCGAAGACTGGGTGCCGATGGACGGCCCGACCATCAACCCGCTCAAGCGCAACCCCATCAGCGTGCCGCTGGACGTGGGCATTCGCAGCATCAACGGTTTATTGACGGTGGGCCGCGGCCAGCGCCTGGGCCTGTTCGCCGGTACCGGCGTGGGTAAGTCGGTGCTGCTGGGCATGATGACCCGCTTTACCGAGGCCGACATTATTGTGGTGGGGCTGATCGGCGAGCGGGGTCGCGAGGTGAAGGAATTCATCGAGCACAGCCTCGGCGAAGAAGGCCTCAAGCGTTCAGTGGTGGTCGCCTCTCCGGCGGATGACGCGCCGCTGATGCGCCTGCGTGCCGCGATGTACTGCACACGTATCGCCGAATATTTTCGCGACAAGGGCAAGAACGTCCTGTTGCTGATGGACTCCCTGACCCGTTTCGCCCAGGCCCAGCGGGAAATCGCCCTGGCCATCGGCGAGCCGCCGGCCACCAAGGGCTATCCGCCGTCGGTATTCGCCAAGCTGCCCAAGCTGGTGGAGCGTGCCGGTAACGCTGAAGCCGGTGGGGGGTCGATCACCGCGTTCTATACCGTGCTTTCCGAGGGCGATGATCAGCAAGACCCGATTGCCGACTCGGCGCGGGGCGTGCTCGACGGGCACATCGTGCTGTCCCGGCGCTTGGCCGAGGAAGGGCATTACCCGGCCATCGACATTGAAGCCTCCATCAGCCGGGTGATGCCTTCGGTGGTCACGCCCGAGCACATGATGCGGGCGCAGCACTTCAAGCAGTTGTGGTCGCGTTATCAACAGAGCCGCGACCTGATCAGCGTGGGCGCCTACGTGGCCGGCGGTGATCGCGAGACCGACCTGGCGATCGCCCTGCAACCGCAACTGGTGACCTACCTGCGCCAAGGCCTCAACGACAAGATCAGCATGGGTGAGAGCGAGGCGCACTTGGGTAGTATCTTCGCTCCGGCACCCGGCGGATAAACCATGGCCAATACCCGAGCCGCACGCCTTGCCCCGGTGGTGGACATGGCCGAAAAAGCTGAAAAGACCGCCGTCCAGCGCCTGGGTTACTTCCAGGGCCAGGTTCGCCTGGCGGAAAGCAAACTGGGCGACCTGGAACGCTTTCGCGGCGAGTACCAGCAACAGTGGATCGAGCGCGGCAGCAAGGGCGTCTCCGGCCAATGGCTGATGGGCTACCAGGGCTTTCTCAACCAGTTGGAAACCGCCGTCGGCCAGCAGCGCCAGAGCCTGGCCTGGCACCAGGCGAATGTCGACAAGGCCCGCGACAGCTGGCAACAGGCCTACGCCCGGGTCGAAGGCCTGCGCAAGCTGGTGCAACGCTACATCGACGAAGCCCGGGCACTGGAAGACAAGCGCGAGCAGAAGTTGCTCGATGAATTGTCTCAGCGTCTGCCCCGCCAAAACCCCTATTAAGCACGCCGCAGCCCCCTGTAGGAGCGAGCTTGCTCGCGAAGGTCGTCAACGATAACGCGGGGCAATCAGGATTTACGCGCTGGTCTTGCGTTTTTCGCGAGCAAGCTCGCTCCTACGTGGATTTGCCCACTTGCCCATCACCTGCTAAACCTTGTTGCACATTGCCAATGACAAGGAAGCAGTCGAATGTCAGTCGAATCAGAAGTGTCCCTGGATGGGAAGAAAGCGACGATCACCGTCAAGGGTCGATTCGATTTCGGTAGTCACCAGGCTTTTCGTGATGCCTACGAAAAGTTCTACAAGGTGCCCGAGATCTACGTGGTGGACTTGAAGGAAACCACCTACATGGACAGCTCGGCATTGGGCATGCTCCTGCTGCTGCGGGACCATGCCGGCGGCGACGATGCCGAAGTGCAGGTGGTCAACAGCAACTCCGACGTGCGCAAGATCCTCGCCATCTCCAACTTCGACAAACTGTTCGACCTCAGTTGAGCGTCCTGGCCCCGGTCCTCGAAGCGCTGACGGTATTGATCGCCGAAGACAGCGCTGCCGACCTTTTGTTGCTGTCGAGCATCGTGCGCCGTCAGGGCCACCAGGTACTGACCGCCAGCAACGGTGAGGAAGCTGTGGACGTGTTCATCCGCGAGCGGCCGCAATTGGTGTTGATGGACGCCCTGATGCCGGTCATGGACGGCTTCGAGGCGGCCCGGCAGATCAAGCAACTGGCGGGGGAGGCGCTGGTGCCGATCATCTTCCTCACCTCCCTGCGCGAGAGCGAAGCCCTGGCCCAGTGCCTGGATGCCGGCGGCGACGACTTCCTGGCCAAACCCTATAACCAGGTGATCCTCGCGGCGAAGATTAACGCCATGGACCGCCTGCGCCGCTTGCAGGCCACGGTGTTGCAGCAGCGCGACCTGATCGCCCGGCACCACGACTACCTGCTGCAGGAGCAGCGGGTGGCCAAGGCGGTATTCGACAAGGTCGCGCATTCCGGCTGCATCAACGCCGCGCCGAATATTCGCTACGTGCAATCGCCCTACGCGCTGTTCAACGGTGACCTGCTGCTGGCGGCCTACACGCCATCGGGCGATATGCATGTGCTGCTGGGGGACTTTACCGGCCACGGTTTGCCGGCGGCGGTCGGCGCGATGCCGCTGGCGGAAGTGTTCTACGGCATGACGGCCAAGGGCTACGGCCTGGCGCAGACCCTGCGGGTGATGAACGCCAAGCTCAAGCGCATCCTGCCGGTGGACATGTTCTGCTGCGCCACCTTGCTGTGCCTCAGCGCCCAACGCCGGGTGGTGGAAGTGTGGAACGGCGGCATGCCCGAGGGTTATGTGCATGACCTCGCCACCGGCAAGCGCACGCCGCTGGTGTCGCGGCATTTGCCATTGGGCGTGCTGACGGCCGAGGCGTTTGATGACCGCACTGAAGTCTGGCCGATGGCGCTGGGCGACCGGGTGTTTTTGCTGTCGGATGGTGTGCTGGATACTGCGGATGCTCAGGAGCAGCTGTTTGGCGCCGAGCGTTTGCAGCAGGTGTTTGCGGCCAACCGCGAGCCGGACCGGTTGTTCGAGGAGATCGAGCAGGCCCTGGCGGCTTTTCGCGGCGAAGTGCGTGATGACGTCAGCATGGTGGAGATCAGCTTGCAGGCGGGGGAGGCGTTGCGTTCGCCGTCGATGGTGTATTCCGACAGCGGCCAGTCGTCGCCGCTGGATTGGTCGGTGAGCTTTGAGTTTCGTGCCGAGACGCTCAAGTCCTACAACCCGTTGCCGTATTTGTTGCAATTGCTGTTGGAGGTTCATGGGCTGCGGGAGCATAGCGGGGCGTTGTATAGCGTGATGGCGGAGTTGTATTCCAACGCCCTGGAGCATGGGGTGCTGGGGTTGGATTCGCGGCTCAAGCGTGATGCCCAGGGGTTTGCGGCGTATTACCGCGAGCGTAATGAGCGGCTGGCGCGGTTGGACAGTGGGTTTGTGCGGGTGCATCTGGATGTGGTGCCGACCGGGGAGGGTGGGTGTCTGACTTTGCGGATCGAGGACAGTGGGTCGGGATTTGATGTGGAGAAGGTGCTGGCCAGGCCGCTGGATGTTGACCGTCTGTCTGGTCGGGGGTTGAGCCTGGTGCGGCAGTTGAGCAGCGATGTAGGCTGGTCTGACGGCGGGCGGTGTGCGCGCGTGGAGTTTTCATGGAAGGCTCTGGCATAATCCGCCGATTCTTGATCAAGGAGCGAACAAGTGGCAGAGATTCATCTGGACCCCGATGTGCTGACTGGCTTGCAGGAGGTCATGGAGGGCGAGTATCCGAAGTTGCTCGACACTTTTCTTGATGACTCGCAGAAGCGGGTGGAGGCGCTGCGCCGGGCTCGGGATGATGCCAAGGCGTTGGGGCGGATTGCGCATAGTTTTAAGGGGAGTAGCGGTAACCTTGGGGCGGTGCGGTTGGCTGAGCTTTGTCAGTTGCTCGAGGATAAGTCCGCGAAGCACGCTTTTACGGATTTGGGGCGACTGGTGGATGAGATTGACCATGAATTCGCGCTGGTGCGGCCGTTGTATGAGCATGAGCGGGAGCGGTTTCAGCTCTGACGTTTTGGCTCTGAGGTGGTGTGTATATCCGTTATTTAGGTAACGGCGGCTTATGGTTCCGCTCTTACAGCGGCTCACTTTGGAAAAGCCCCAAAGTAAGCAAAGGGCTCTGCCCCGCCTGTCGGCACCTCGCCTAGGCTCGGTGTTCCCTCACTCCGGCACCGCGAAGCGGGCCGCCGCGACGGGCCATCCATGGCCCGGCGCGGCTAAACCGGCGTCCTGCCGGTTTACCCGCTCCGCACTGCCTGCGTTCGGCCTCGGGCTTATTGGGGCAGTCAGATCAAAATCAAAAGCAAAAGCACAGCGGCCTCCCGGCCGGCTTGAGTGTTGAAGAGCAAAATCAAAAGCTAAAGCGGGCACGGTCCAAATGTGGGAGCGGGCTTGCTCGCGAAGGTCGTTAACGATGACGCGGGCATTCTGGATGAACGCGGCGCCCTCAGGTTTTTCGCGAGCAAGCCCGCTCCCACAGAAAAGCAGATTTGTTTTCGCTCTGGTTTTTGCTTTTGCTTTTAACACTCAAGCCGGCCGGGAGGCCGCTGTGCTCTTGATCTGCTTTTGATCTTGATCTTAGGCGCCCCGTTAAACCACGCTGGCCGAACGCAGGCTTTGGAGCGTGGGTAACCTGGCAGGACGCCAGGTTAGCCGTCCTGGGCCAGGGATGGCCCATGACGGCGGCCCACGGTCCAAAGCCGGAGTGAGGGCACTCCGAGCCTAGGCGAGGAGCCGAGTGGTGGGGCAAGAGCCTTTTGGTTACTTTTGGGCTCCTTTTGTACGGACCGGACACATGGTGGACACATGTGCGGGGACATGGTTGACACATTATGGACCATAGTCTGGCTTGCTCACGTCGATTGTTCGTAGGAAGTGATGGCAAAAGTAGACGTCAAAAAGCCCATCACTTTCAGGATTAGGACGTATGGCGAGGTGATGCCCAGCCAGACCCTTAGCGATGCTGAAATAGCGTTTCTGAAAGCGGAATCGGCTGTGATAAGCCTTGGCCAATACGTCGTCCGGTCCGTATTCAAACTCCGATAACTGCTGCGGATAAGCCCATGGGCTGGCTCGATACCGGTCCATCGGCACCTTGTAGTCCAACGCTTGATGAGGCCGTTGCAAGTTATAAACCTCACGCCATTGATCAAATGCTGTTTGAGCTTCCTTGATCGTGGAAAACTGACGCCCATCAAGCACTTCGGCCTTGAGTGACCGATGGAAACGCTCAATCTTTCCATTGGTTTGGGGGTGGTAAGGACGGCTAAAGCTGATCCGAATTCCTAAGCGAATCAACCAGATACTCAGCTCTGTGATTTCGCCAGGGTTGCGTGGCGAGCCCCAGGGCGGGCCGTTATCGACGTTGATGCGAGCCGGTAATCCGAAGCGCTGGAACACTTCGATCATTTTCTCTTTCACCGTGGTCCCACGCTCGTTATCACAGGCCTGAATCGCCAGTGGTCGTCCAGCAGGGTCAGGGGATGGCATCGGCCTTGTTGCGTCGGGAAATGCCCTTTGAAGTCCATCTGCCAAAGATCGTTAGGCGCATCGTGTTCAAATCTCAACTTTGCCGCTTGTTCCTTCTGAGCAGGCTGAATTAGCCCGTGTCGGTGCAGAACATTAGTAACGGTGCTGGGAGCGATTTGTTTTTTCAAAATGCTGCTGATCGTGCGCCCACCCCACGCTGGATGCTCTTGCCTGAGCGCTATGACCGCCGTCTCTAGAGTGGTGTTGGTCAGCTTGGGGCTGGTGACAGGTTTGCGGGACTTCTCTTGCAGCCCCGACCGGCCTTGCGTCTCGTAGCGATCGAGCCACTTGTACGCCGTTTGGGGGCTGATACCGAATCGTCGACACAGTTCTCGTTTATTACTGCCGGGTTGCCGCGCCAAGGCGACAAACTCTTCTTTCAGGCTCATGGCATCTCTCGTGTCCCAGGGCATGATGGTTTTCCGGCGAAGTTAGCTCGCCGAAAAGTGTCCACCATGTCCCCGCACACCCGTCAACCATGTGTCCGGTCCGTACAGGCTCCTTTCAAAAGTGACCCGCTGTAAGAGCGGAACCAATAGAAGCCATCACCCAAATAACGGATATACACCCAAAACCAAAACCTGGCCCAACTCTTGCTCTACCTCCTGTAACCGCACCCTCGACCCCTGTGCGGCGGAGACTCTTATCTATGGCAATCACCCCGAATTCGCTTCTTCAGGCGGCCCCCGCGGCCAAGCCTCAAGCGCCCGCTGCCAATCCACCGGCAGTGGCTGCGGACCCGCGGGACAAGGCCCCGGGCTTCGCTCAGGTGTTCGCCAAGCAAGCCCCCGCGCCCGCGGCAAAACCCTCCGAAACCACCACCCGGTCGACCCGCGACAAGCCTGCGGACGCCAGCACCAAGCCCGCCGCCAACAACGACAAGCCTGCCGCCGGCACTCCATCGGTTGCCGATAACGGCAAGACTTTGCCTGCCACCCCGCCGGCCAAGCCCGACACCCCGGACACCACCGCCAAGACCGACGACCCGGCCCCGGTAGACGACCCCACCCTGGCCCAGCAACCCCCGGTCGACCCCGCCGTCGACCCGGCGCTGGTGGCCGCGGTAGTCCCCGTTCCCGTCCCTGCAACGCCAGCTCCCGTCGAAACACCGGCACCGGTCGCGGCGAAAGACGACAAGGCCCAGCCCGTGGTAGCGCCACCCGTGGCTGCCACCGACGATGCCAAGCCCGCCTTCGACCCCGAAGCCGACCCGCTGGACGCAATGCCCGCCGTACGCCTGGCCATGGAGCAGGGCGGTCACGTGTCCGCCAGCAGCCAGACTCCAGCCAAAGGCACGCCGGCCCCGACCCAGGATCAGCCAACGGCTGCGCAAAACTTTGCCACTGGCCTGGCCAGCATGGTCGATCAGCAAGCGTCCAAAGACAGCACCGACCAGGGCGGCGACAAAGCTTTCAGCGGCCTGATCGATGGCGGCCTCAAGGACCTGAAAGACGCCCGCAGCGACACCCGTGTCGACGATTTCGCCAACCGCCTCGCCGCGCTGACCCAGGCCGCCACACCGAAAACCGCGAACGCCCTGCCACCGGTGGCCAACGCACCACTGGCCATGCACCAGAGCGGCTGGACCGACGAAGTGGTGAACCGGGTCATGTACTTGTCCAGCGCCAACCTCAAATCGGCAGAGATCCAGCTGCAACCCGCTGAACTGGGCCGCCTGGATATCAGCGTGAAAATGTCCGCTGACCAACAGGCGCAGGTCACCTTCATGAGCGGCCACGCGGTGGTTCGTGAAGCGTTGGAAAGCCAGTCGGGCCGTCTGCGGGAGATGTTTGCCCAGCAGGGCATGGGCCAGGTCGACGTCAACGTGTCGGACCAGTCCCGTGGCTGGCAGGGTCAGCAGGGCCAGGACCCACAACAGCAGAACCAGGCACGCGGCGTCAGTGGCAGTGGCGGGCGGGGTGATGGGGTTGATGGCGGCGGTATCGGTGAGGTGGCTGAAGTTGCCGCGCCGGTGGTGCAGTCCATCATTGGTTCCAGTGCCGTGGACTACTACGCCTGATCCAAGGCCTGGCGATGATCAAAATGTGGGAGCGGGCTTGCTCGCGAATACGGAGTGTCAGTCACCGTTACAGGTGCTGATCCACCGCTTTCGCGAGCAAGCCCGCTCCCACAT
Organism: Pseudomonas sp. 32A; assembly: GCF_052682255.1. Classification (NCBI taxonomy): domain Bacteria; kingdom Pseudomonadati; phylum Pseudomonadota; class Gammaproteobacteria; order Pseudomonadales; family Pseudomonadaceae; genus Pseudomonas; species Pseudomonas sp. 32A. The sequence continues at coordinate 4,732,734 of NZ_JBQYLY010000001.1, forward strand.
TGGTTTTGCGGTGTCGGCGAAACCGTGACTGAACTGACAACTCTGGCATAACACTTGCTCTTGCCTTTCCCCAGAACTATGAATCCCTGAATAGTGACGGATTATTGGCATGGCGAAGAGCGACGACGTAGCAACACCACCCGCAGGCAAGGGCAAGCTCAAGCTTATCCTGGTGATTGTCCTGGCCTTGTTCCTGGCGATCGGCTTGTCCGTGGGGGCTACCTGGTACTTCATGCACAGTGCCCAGAGCAAACCGGCCGCGACGGCCGAGGTCAACCCGAACGTCAAGCAACCGGCAATCTTCGAGCCGATGCTGCCGGCGTTTGTCGCCAACTTCAATCAGAACGGCCGTCAACGCTACCTGCAGGTGAGCATTACCCTGCTGGCGCGTAACCAGGCAGACCTGGATGCCCTCAAGGTGCACATGCCAGTGATCCGCAACAACCTGGTGATGCTGTTTTCCGCCCAGCCCTTCGACACCCTCGCCACCCCGGTGGGCCAGGAAATGCTGCGCCAGAAGGTCACTGCCAGCGTGCAGGAAGTGGCCCAGAAGGAAGTCGGCAAACCGGTGATCGAGCAGGTGCTCTTCACTAATTTCGTATTGCAGTAGGATCACGACATGGCCGTGCAGGACCTGCTGTCCCAGGATGAAATCGATGCGCTGCTCCACGGCGTCGACGATGGTCTGGTACAGACCGAAATGGCTGCCGAGCCCGGCAGCGTCAAAAGCTACGACCTGACCAGCCAGGATCGCATCGTCCGTGGACGTATGCCGACCCTGGAGATGATCAACGAGCGTTTCGCCCGTTACACCCGTATCAGCATGTTCAACATGCTGCGTCGCTCGGCGGACGTGGCGGTGGGCGGTGTGCAGGTGATGAAGTTCGGTGAATACGTGCACTCGCTGTACGTGCCCACCAGCCTCAACCTGGTGAAGATCAAGCCGCTGCGCGGCACCGCGTTGTTCATCCTCGACGCCAAGCTGGTGTTCAAGCTGGTGGACAACTTCTTCGGCGGGGACGGCCGTCACGCCAAGATCGAAGGCCGTGAATTCACCCCGACCGAATTGCGCGTGGTGCGCATGGTGCTGGAACAGGCCTTCATCGACTTGAAGGAAGCCTGGCAGGCGATCATGGAAGTCAATTTCGAGTACATCAACTCGGAAGTGAACCCGGCCATGGCCAACATCGTCGGCCCCAGCGAAGCCATTGTGGTCTCCACCTTCCACATCGAACTCGATGGCGGTGGCGGCGACCTGCACGTAACCATGCCGTACTCGATGATCGAGCCGGTGCGCGAAATGCTCGATGCCGGCTTCCAGTCCGACCTCGACGACCAGGACGAACGCTGGGTCAAGGCCCTGCGCGAAGACCTGCTGGACGTCGACGTACCCCTGACCGCCACCGTGGCCCGTCGCCAGTTGCGTTTGCGGGATATTTTGCACATGCAGCCGGGGGATGTGATTCCCGTCGAGCTGCCGGAAGAACTGATCATGCGCGCCAACGGCGTGCCGTCGTTCAAGGTCAAGCTGGGTTCTCACAAAGGCAACCTCGCGTTGCAAGTGATTGAACCGATCAACCGCCGCTGATCCACCTTAATTTCTGCTCCGCCGAGGACATGTAATGGCTACCGAACACGAAAACACTTCCGCCGAAGACCAGGCCCTGGCTGACGAGTGGGCGGCTGCCCTGGAAGAAACCGGCGATGTCGGCCAGGACGATATCGACGCGCTGCTGGCGGCTGATGCGGCCACCGCCCCGGTGGGCAACCGCCTTCCCATGGAAGAGTTCGGCAGCGTGCCGAAGAACAACGAGCCGGTGACCCTGGACGGTCCGAACCTGGACGTGATCCTCGACATCCCGGTGTCGATCTCCATGGAAGTCGGCAGCACCGAAATCAACATCCGCAACCTGCTGCAACTCAACCAGGGTTCGGTGATCGAGCTGGACCGTCTGGCCGGTGAGCCGCTGGACGTGCTGGTCAACGGCACGCTGATCGCCCACGGCGAAGTGGTGGTGGTCAACGAGAAGTTCGGCATCCGCCTGACCGACGTGATCAGCCCAAGCGAACGCATCAAGAAGTTGCGTTGATATGAAGCGCTCATTGGTAGGACTGTTATCGACGCTGCCCTTGAGCGTAATGGCAGCAGAACCGGTCGCCCAGGCGGCCGCACCGGCGCTCGGCAGTGGTGTGGGTGGGCAGTTGACCCAGCTGGTGTTGGGTTTGTTGCTGGTGGTGGGGCTGATCTTCGTGCTCGCCTGGGTGTTGCGCCGTGTACAGCGCATTGGCCCGGGCAATGCCCAGGTGATTGAGCTGGTGGGTTCGCGCGCCCTTGGCCCGCGGGACCGGCTGGTGCTGGTGCAGGTGGGCGACGAGCAGATTCTGCTGGGCATCACCCCCGGCCGCATCACCCCATTGCACGTGCTCAAGCAGCCTGTGGAAGTGGCCCAGACCCAAGCGGCCACGCCGGAATTCGCCCAGCGCCTCATGGAGTTGCTGGGCAAGGATCAGAAGGATAAGAAGTAATGCGCGTTTTATTGACGCTCATGCTGTTGCTGGCAGCGCCGCTGGCGTACGCGGCAGACCCGTTGTCGATCCCGGCGATCACCCTGGGCACCAACGCAGCGGGCGCGCAGGAGTATTCGGTCAGTCTGCAGATCCTGCTGATCATGACCGCGCTGAGCTTCATCCCCGCGTTCGTGATGCTGATGACCAGTTTCACCCGGATCATCATCGTGTTCTCGATCCTGCGTCAGGCCCTCGGCCTGCAACAGACGCCGTCGAACCAGATCCTGACCGGCATGGCGCTGTTCCTGACGCTGTTCATCATGGCGCCGGTGTTCGACAAGGTGAACCAGCAAGCCCTGCAACCGTACCTGGCGGAGAAAATGACCGCCCAGGATGCGATCGACAAAGCCCAGGGCCCGATCAAGGATTTCATGCTGTCGCAGACCCGTTCCAGCGACCTTGAGTTGTTCGTGCGGCTGTCCAAGCGTACCGACATCGCCAGCCCCGACATGGCGCCGCTGACCATCCTGGTGCCGGCGTTCGTGACCTCGGAGCTGAAGACCGCGTTCCAGATCGGTTTCATGATCTTCATTCCGTTCCTGATCATCGACCTCGTTGTGGCGAGTGTGCTGATGGCCATGGGTATGATGATGCTGTCGCCGCTGATTATTTCGTTGCCGTTCAAGATCATGCTGTTTGTGTTGGTGGACGGGTGGGCGCTGATTATCGGCACCCTGGCCGGCAGTTTCGGTGGGGTGTAGACGATGACGCCAGAAGTAGCGGTCGACCTGTTTCGTGAAGCCCTGTGGCTGACCACCATGATGGTCGCCGTGCTGGTGGTGCCGAGCCTGTTGGTGGGCCTGCTGGTGGCGATGTTCCAGGCTGCGACCCAGATCAACGAACAGACCCTGAGCTTCCTGCCGCGCCTGCTGGTGATGCTGATCACCTTGATCGTTGCCGGCCCGTGGCTGGTGCAAACCTTCATGGAATACATCCTGCAGCTGTACGGCAGTATTCCGCAGTTGATCGGCTGACCCCGTGAATTCGATGCTGGCGTTGACCGACACCCAGATCAGCACCTGGGTGGCCTCGTTCATCCTGCCGTTGTTCCGGGTCACGGCGGTGCTGATGACCATGCCGGTGTTCGGTACCACCCTGGTGCCGCGGCGCATTCGCCTGTATTTCGCGGTGGCAATTACCGTGGTGATTGTGCCGGCGTTGCCGCCGATGCCGCCGGTGAATGCCCTGGACCTCAGTGCGCTGCTGCTGATCGCCGAGCAAATCATCATCGGCGCCTTGATGGGCTTCTCCCTGACGCTGTTCTTCCAGGCCTTCGTGATTGCCGGGCAAATCATCTCGATCCAGATGGGCATGGGCTTCGCGTCCATGGTCGACCCCACCAATGGCGTCTCGGTGGCGGTGATCGGGCAGTTCCTGACGATGCTGGTGACCTTGGTGTTCCTGGCCATGAACGGCCACCTGGTGGTGTTCGAGGTCATGACCGAAAGCTTTACCACCTTGCCGGTGGGCAGCGGGTTGGTGGTCAATCATTTCTGGGAGCTGGTGGGGCGCCTGAGCTGGGTGCTCGGTGCCTCGTTGCTGCTGGTATTGCCGGCGATCACCGCGCTGCTGGTGGTCAACATCGCCTTTGGCGTGATGACCCGGGCGGCGCCGCAGTTGAACATCTTCTCTATCGGTTTCCCGTTGACCCTGGTGCTGGGCATGGGGATTTTCTGGGTCGGCATGGCTGACATTCTCAATCAGTATCAACCGCTGGCGACTGACGCCTTGCAGTTCTTACGTGACTTGGCGCGGGCGCGGTAAGCCATGGCCGAGAGCGAGAGTGGCCAGGACAAAACAGAAGACCCCACGGAGAAACGTAAAAAGGACTCCCGGGAAAAGGGCGAGATTGCCCGCTCCAAAGAGCTCAACACCCTGGCCATCATGCTCGCCGGCTCCGGTGCCCTGCTGATCTACGGCGGTGGCCTGGCCCTGGACCTGATGGAGTTGATGCGCCTGAATTTCTCCCTGCCCCGTGAGGTGCTGCTCAGTCCGGGCGCCATGGGCTTGTACCTGCTGCACTCCGGCAAGATCGCGATCCTGGCGGTGCAGCCGATCCTGATTACCTTGCTGCTGGCCGCACTGATCGGCCCGATTTCCCTCGGTGGCTGGCTGTTTGCCGCCGGCAGCATGGCGCCCAAGTTCAGCCGGATGAACCCGGGCCCTGGGCTCAAGCGGATGTTTTCCACCAAGGCCCTGGTGGAACTGCTCAAGGCCTTGGCCAAGTTCATCCTGATCCTGTTTGTGGCGTTGACGGTGTTGTCGTCCGACATCGACGACCTGCTGCGTATCGCCCACGAGCCGATCGAACTGGCGATCATCCACAGCGTGCAAGTGGTGGGCTGGAGTTCGCTGTGGATGGCGTGTGGGTTGATCATCATTGCTGCGGTGGATGCGCCGATCCAGCTGTGGGAAAGCCACAAGAAACTGCTGATGACCAAGCAGGAAGTGCGCGACGAACACAAGGACCAGGAAGGCCGGCCCGAGGTCAAACAGCGGATTCGCCAGCTGCAGCGCGAGATGTCCCAGCGCAAGATGATGGCTGCCGTTCCCGACGCCGACGTGGTTATCACCAACCCGACTCACTATGCCGTGGCGCTCAAGTACGACCCGGAGAAGGGTGGAGCGCCTATGTTGCTGGCCAAGGGCAGTGATTTCACCGCGTTGAAAATCCGTGAGATTGCCGTGGCCAACGACATCCTGCTGCTGGAATCGCCGGAGTTGGCGCGGTCGATCTTTTACTCCACCGACCTGGACCAGGAGATTCCGGCCGGGCTGTACCTGGCGGTGGCGCAGGTGTTGGCGTACGTGTATCAGATCCGCCAGTACCGCGCGGGCAAGGGCAAGCGTCCGGATCCGCTCAAAGACCTGCCGATTCCGCCGGATTTGCGTCGGGATTCCTGAGTGTTGTAGCGCCTCTCCTGGCCTCGTCGCGGGCAAGCCCGGCTCCCACATTTGATCGCATTCTCCCGGCCAACTCGGTCAACTGTGGGAGCCGGGCTTGCCCGCGATGGCGTCCGCCCAGGCAACAAAAATCTCCTGAGCGTTCCCGCAATTGCCTATGGCAACGTTTAAGTCGCCGGCAAGGGCGCTATGTCATCCAGCACCCGATCAGCCAGCAACCGCCCCACCTCGATTAACTGTGCAATCCCCAGCGCGCCTTCCCGTCGCGATCCTTCCAGCTCAAAGGCAAAGTCGCAGGTCAGCGCATGGGCTGAAGCCAGTGTTTCGGTGAGGTTGACCAGCAGGTCTTCGGTACTGATGCCGTCGATGACGCTGAGTAGCACGGCGGGGGCGTTGTTGGTTTCCGAAGCGAGTGGAGGGTTTGGTGTGGGTTTAATCATGGTGAAGCTCCTGAATTAAGTGGAGCTGCCACTTATCGCCGCGACGCGATGGGGTGGTAGCTGTACGCAGGTTCGCGGACCGGGATCAGGAAACCGGCATACCCGAAGGTATCCCGCGCACAGCCACCATGGCGCCGCACAGTAGACGATAAAAAGGCGTCAACTGAAAGCGGACAATGGCGCTTTGCGCCTGAATTCACTCGGGCCGCGACGCCCGCCCGCTGCGTTTGCAGCGGTGCCCGAAGACTAGAGATCGACTTTCCCACCAGCAACCCTAAATACCTGTCGGACGTTTAGTCATCTCCCGCGAACGAGCTTGTGTGGCGAGGGAGCTTGCTCCCGCTGGGGTGCGAAGCACCCCAATGAAGCTATCGCGGTTATTCAGGCAAAAACGCGTCAGCCGTTCCGGGGCTGCTGCGCAGCCCAACGGGAGCAAGCTCCCTCGCCACAGGTGATGTGTGTGCGGCGCTAGCCCTTCGCTGTCCGTGAGACCGATCTGCTCCCTCAAGCAAAAGTTGGAAGGCTTCTTGCAATACCGCCTCCAGGACGCCTCCCGGCGTCAAAAGTTTGCTTCAAGGAAACGAGGAATACCGGTGGATCGTTCTCAAATGCTCAGCACGGCCCGTGGCACCCTGACTGACCTCTCGCGAGGCAATCTGGGTGTGCCGTTGTTGTTGCTGGTGATGCTGGCAATGATGATGTTGCCAATGCCGCCGTTCCTGCTGGACGTGTTCTTCACTTTCAACATCGCGCTGTCCGTGGTCGTGCTGCTGGTGTGTGTGTACGCCCTGCGGCCGCTGGATTTTGCGGTATTCCCGACGATTCTGCTGATCGCCACGCTGCTGCGGCTGGCGCTTAACGTGGCCTCCACCCGGGTGGTGATGCTCCACGGCCAGGACGGCCACGCCGCCGCGGGCAAGGTGATCCAGGCCTTCGGTGAGGTGGTGATCGGCGGTAACTACGTGGTCGGTATCGTGGTTTTTGCGATCTTGATGATCATCAACTTCGTGGTAGTGACCAAGGGCGCCGGGCGGATTTCCGAGGTGAGCGCACGTTTCACCCTCGACGCGATGCCCGGCAAACAGATGGCCATCGACGCCGACCTCAACGCCGGACTCATCGATCAGAACCAGGCCAAATCCCGTCGTCTTGAAGTCGCCCAGGAAGCCGAGTTCTACGGTTCCATGGACGGTGCCAGCAAATTCGTGCGCGGTGACGCCATCGCCGGCCTGTTGATTCTGTTTATCAACCTGATCGGCGGCATGGCAGTCGGCATCTTCCAGCACGGCATGACCTTCGGCGACGCCGGCAAGGTTTACGCCCTGCTGACCATCGGTGACGGTTTAGTGGCGCAATTGCCATCACTGTTGTTATCTACAGCAGCGGCGATCATGGTGACCCGTGCTTCGGGCTCCGAAGACATGGGCAAGCAGATCAGCCGGCAGATGTTTGCCTCGCCCAAGGCGCTGGCCGTGGCGGCGGGCATCATGGCCATCATGGGCATTGTGCCGGGCATGCCTCACGTCTCGTTCCTGAGCATGGCCGCCATGGCCGCCGGTGGTGCCTACCTGTTCTGGAAAAAGCAAAACAACATCAAAGTGATTGCCCAACAGGAAGTGGCACGCCAGCAGGAACTGCTGCCATCCCCGGCCCGGGCCCAGGAAACCAAGGAGTTGGGCTGGGACGACGTGACCCCGATCGACATGATCGGCCTGGAAGTCGGCTACCGCCTGATTCCCCTGGTGGATCGCAACCAGGGCGGCCAATTGCTGGCGCGGATCAAGGGTGTGCGCAAGAAGCTGTCCCAGGACCTGGGCTTCCTGATGCCTACCGTGCACATCCGCGACAACCTCGACCTGGCGCCCAGCGCCTACCGCTTGACCCTGATGGGGGTGATCCTGGCCGAAGCCGAGATCTACCCGGACCGCGAACTGGCGATCAACCCGGGCCAGGTGTTCGGTACCCTCAACGGGATTACCGCCAAAGATCCGGCTTTTGGCCTGGAAGCGGTCTGGATCGAAATCAGTCAGCGCAGCCAGGCGCAGTCGCTCGGCTACACCGTGGTAGACGCCAGCACCGTGGTCGCGACGCACCTCAACCAGATTCTGTACAAGCACTCCCACGAGCTGATTGGCCACGAAGAAGTCCAGCAACTCTTGCAATTGCTGGCCAAAGCCTCGCCAAAGCTGGCCGAAGAGCTGGTGCCGGGCGTGCTGTCTACTTCGCAACTGCTCAAGGTGCTGCAGGCGCTGTTGGCCGAGCAGGTGCCGGTACGGGACATTCGCAGCATTGCCGAAGCTATCGCCAACAATGCCGCCAAGAGTCAAGATACTGCCGCTCTGGTGGCTGCGGTGCGCGTCGGATTGTCGCGTGCAATCGTCCAAAGCATTGTAGGGCTTGACTCCGAGCTGCCTGTGATCACCTTGGAACCAAGGTTGGAACAAATATTGCTCAATAGTATTCAGAAGGCTGGGCAGGGCGCTGATGAAGGCGTGTTGCTGGAGCCAAGCATGGCTGAGAAGCTGCAGCGTTCGTTGATTGAAGCCGCGCAGCGCCAGGAAATGGAAGGCCATCCGGTGATCCTGCTGGTGGCTGGCCCCGTCCGGGCGATGTTGTCGCGGTTTGGACGCCTGGCTATACCGAATTTGCATGTATTGGCTTACCAGGAAATTCCTGACAATAAGCAAGTGACTATCGTCGCGACAGTAGGGCCCAACGGCTGAGGTAGTGGGATATGCAAGTGAAGCGTTTTTTCGCCGCCGATATGCGTCAGGCCATGAAACTGGTACGTGATGAGTTGGGCGCCGACGCTGCGATTATCGGTAACCGTCGTATTGCCGGCGGTGTCGAGCTGACGGCTGCCCTGGATTACAAGCCCTCGGCCCTGGCGCCGCGTGTGCCGAACATGGAACTGGAAGACGAGCTGCGCAAGACCGCTTCGCGCATTGTCTCGGCCCAGGCTGAACTGAGCATGCGTGGCGACAGCGACGCCTCCACCAATCGCCAGCTGTTTGCCGGGTTGCCGCTGACGGCGTCCGAGCCTCTGGTAGAGCCGACTTTTGTTGAACCGCCGCGTCCTGCTGCGCCCGCCCCGGCGGCAGCGGTAGACCAGCGGGTATTCGACTCGATGCGTTTCGAACTCAACGGCCTGCGTGAACTGCTGGAAGTGCAGTTGGGCTCGCTGGCCTGGAACCAGTTGCAGGGCAGCCAGCCGCAACAGGCCAACCTGTGGCGTCGCCTGCAACGCATCGGCCTGTCTGGCCCGTTGTCCCGCGACCTGCTGCAGCTGACCACGCAAATTGAAGAACCTCGCCAGGCCTGGCGCATGCTCCTGGCTCACCTGGCGCGGATGATCGTCACCCCGGAAATCGAACCCCTGGAAGAAGGCGGCGTGATTGCCATGGTCGGCCCTGCCGGCATGGGCAAGACCACCACCCTGGCCAAGCTGGCCGCACGTTACGTGCTCAAGTACGGCGCACAGAACATCGCGCTGGTGAGCATGGACAGCTACCGCATTGGCGCCCAGGAGCAACTCAAGACCCTGGGCCGCATCCTCAATGTGCCGGTGACCCACGTCGACCCGGGCCAGTCCCTGGCCAACGCCCTCGACCCGCTGCTGCGCAAGCGCGTAGTGCTGATTGACACCGCCGGCCTGCAAGCCAGCGACCCGGCCCTGCGCATGCAGCTGGAAAGCCTGGCGGGGCGCGGGATCAAATCCCGAAACTATTTGGTACTGGCCACTACCAGCCAGAAGCAGGTATTGACCGCCGCCTATCACAGCTACAAGCGCTGTGGGCTGGCGGGCTGCATCCTGACTAAACTGGATGAGACGGCGAGCCTGGGCGAAGTATTGAGCCTGGCCATCAGTCATGAATTACCGGTTGCTTACCTGACCGATGGGCCGCGGATCCCGGATGATTTACATCTGCCGCGCCGTCATCAGTTGGTCAGCCGGGCTGTCAGCGTGCAAATGCAGGAAGAACCGAGTGAGGAAGCGATGGCTGACATGTTTGCTGACCTCTACCACAGCCCGAACAAGCGTGTCGGCTGAGGCAGTATGAACACATTGCAAAGTATCTACATCGATGGCCTGCCAGCAGTTCACGCGGCCAACTTATGTAGCCTGCGTCTAAGCAAGACAAGGTAAAGAAATAAAATGGGCAGCATGCATCCCGTACAGGTGATCGCGGTGACCGGCGGCAAAGGTGGCGTCGGGAAAACTAACGTGTCAGTGAATTTGTCCCTGGCTCTGGCAGAGCTTGGCCGTCGCGTCATGCTGCTGGATGCTGACCTGGGTCTGGCGAACGTTGACGTTCTGCTGGGACTGACGCCCAAACATACCCTGGCCGATGTGATCGAAGGCCGCTGTGAGCTGCGCGACGTACTGTTGCAAGGCCCTGGCGGGATTCGCATCGTGCCGGCCGCTTCCGGCACCCAGAGCATGGTGCACCTGAGCCCGGCGCAGCATGCCGGCCTGATTCAGGCGTTCAGCGACATCGGCGACAACCTCGACGTGCTGGTGATCGACACCGCCGCCGGGATCGGCGAATCCGTGGTCAGCTTCGTGCGCGCAGCTCAGGAAGTATTGCTGGTGGTGTGCGATGAACCGACCTCGATCACCGACGCCTACGCCCTGATCAAGCTGCTCAACCGCGACTACGGCATGAACCGCTTCCGCGTGCTGGCCAACATGGCCCAAAGCCCACAGGAAGGGCGCAATCTGTTCGCCAAGTTGACCAAGGTCACAGATCGCTTCCTCGATGTCGCCTTACAATACGTTGGTGCAGTTCCCTACGACGAGTGCGTACGCAAGGCCGTGCAAAAGCAGCGTGCGGTCTATGAAGCGTTCCCTCGTTCGAAGTGCGCATTGGCGTTCAAGGCTATTGCCCAGAAGGTCGATACCTGGCCGTTGCCCGCCAACCCTCGGGGGCATCTGGAGTTTTTCGTCGAGCGATTGGTGCATCAGACGAGCGCAGGACCGGTGCTATGACAGCCAGCGGCTACAACCTTTACAAGAAGTCGGCACGTGACAGTCAGGTCGAATTGATCGAGCGCTATGCGCCCCTGGTCAAGCGCATTGCCTATCACTTGCTGGCGCGCTTGCCCGCCAGTGTCCAGGTCGAAGACTTGATCCAGGCCGGGATGATCGGCTTGCTCGAAGTGTCGACCAAATACGACGCGAGCAAGGGCGCGAGTTTCGAGACCTACGCGGGGATTCGTATCCGTGGAGCCATGCTCGATGAAGTGCGTAAAGGTGATTGGGCGCCGCGTTCGGTACACCGCAATACGCGGATGGTGAGTGACGCGATTCGCTCAATTGAAGCAAAAACCGGTCGCGACGCTAAAGATCACGAAGTTGCGGCCGAACTCCAATTGAGTCTCGACGATTATTACGGGATTTTGAACGACACCTTGGGCAGCCGCCTGTTCAGTTTCGACGACCTTTTGCAGGACGGCGAACATGAAGGGCTGCACGAGGACGGCGCGAGTGCTCATCTCGAACCGTCACGCGATCTGGAAGATGAACGCTTCCAGCGTGCGCTGGCGGACGCGATTGCCAATTTGCCGGAGCGTGAGCGACTGGTGTTGGCGCTGTACTACGACGAAGAGCTGAACCTCAAGGAAATCGGTGAGGTCCTGGGGGTCAGCGAATCGCGAGTCAGCCAGTTACACAGCCAGTGCGCGGCCCGCTTGCGGGGGCGTTTGGGAGAGTGGCGAGCGCGCTGACAGGCAGTGTGGGGACACTGCGAACGATACCGTCCGGGCTCTGCGCCCGGACGGGCTTGGCCCGTGGTGCGCCCCCGGTAGTCCTTTTTGTGTAACGCCTGTTGATTGATATGGCGCGCCCAGGTGCTGGGCGCGTTTAAGACTGCTTGGAGGTCGAATTGGACAAGAACATGAAAATCCTCATCGTTGATGACTTCTCAACGATGCGGCGGATCATAAAAAACCTGTTGCGTGACCTTGGGTTCACTAACACGGTCGAGGCGGATGACGGCATTACGGCGATTCCGATCCTCAACAGCGGGAGCATCGACTTTCTGGTAACAGACTGGAACATGCCGGGCATGACCGGTATCGATCTGCTGCGCCACGTGCGCGCTGATGAAAAACTGCGCAGCCTGCCTGTGCTGATGGTGACCGCTGAAGCCAAGCGTGAACAGATCATCGAAGCCGCCCAAGCCGGGGTTAACGGCTACGTGGTCAAGCCATTCACTGCACTGGCCTTGAAAGAGAAGATCGAAAAGATCTTCGAACGCATCGGTCATTGATGCTGCCACGGGGGAGCTATGGAGCATAAAGAATCATCGCAGGCCGACTTTGAGTCGACCCTGAAAAAACATGCTCACCAACTTGTCGAAAGCCTTGAAAAAGGCCATTTCGGTGACGCGGTGCAGTTGATCCATGAGCTCAACCAGACCCGTGACCGCGGCCTGTACCAGGAAGTGGGCAAGCTCACGCGTGAGTTGCACAGTGCGATTGTCAATTTTCAGATTGACCCGCACATGCCCCAGGCCGAAGAAATCTCGCAGATCACGGATGCCACCGAACGCCTGTCCTATGTGGTCAGGCTGACTGAGGCGGCGGCCAACCGCACCATGGACCTGGTGGAAAACGCCACGCCTCTGGTCAACGGTATGGCCAGTGAAGCCAAGGCCCTGAGCACTGACTGGGGCCGGTTCATGCGTCGGGAAGTGGGCGCTGAAGAGTTTCGTGAACTGGCGCGTCGGGTTGAAGGCTTTTTGTCCCGCAGCGAGCAGGAAAACCGTACGGTTTCCAGCAACCTGAATGACATTCTGCTGGCCCAGGACTACCAGGATCTCACCGGTCAGGTGATCAAACGCGTGACCCAACTGGTCACCGAAGTGGAGAGCAACCTGCTCAAACTGGTGTTGATGGCGGGTCAAGTTGACCGGTTTGCCGGCATCGAACATGACCGCGAAGCGATCCTTTCTGAAAAAGATCCACAAAAACACCTCGCCAAGGGTGAAGGTCCGCAGATTCATGCCGATAAACGTGAAGACGTTGTATCCGGGCAAGACGACGTAGACGATTTGCTGTCCAGTTTAGGCTTCTAAGGAGCACACCCATGAGCTTCGGCGCCGATGAAGAAATCCTTCAGGATTTCCTTGTAGAGGCCGGCGAAATTTTAGAGCAACTGTCGGAACAACTGGTCGAGCTGGAAAGCCGACCGGATGATGCGAACCTGCTCAATGCAATTTTTCGCGGTTTTCACACTGTAAAAGGGGGCGCCGGCTTCCTCCAGCTCCACGAGCTGGTGGAGTGCTGTCACATCGCCGAGAACGTGTTCGACATCCTGCGCAAGGGTGAGCGACACGTCGACTCGGAACTGATGGACGTGATCCTGGAAGCGCTGGACGCGGTCAACGGCATGTTCAGTGAAGTGCGCGAACGTGCACCGATCACGGCCGCCACTCCGGAACTGCTGGCCGCCCTGGCGCGCCTGGCGGAACCTGCGGCCAATGCGCCGGTGGTCGAAGCGGTGGCTGAGCCTGTCGCCGAGCCCGCGGGCGACGTGACCGACAGCGAATTTGAACAACTGCTGGACTCGCTGAACGCCGTCAAGGCCGAAGCCGAGGCTCCGGCGGCCAGTACGCCGGCCATGGTGCCGACCACTGAAGACATCACCGACGCCGAGTTCGAGTCATTGCTCGACCAGTTGCACGGCAAGGGCCAGTTTGCCCCGGACGCGGTGGCCGCAGCGCCAGCGCCTACGGAAGCCGCGGCGCCTGCCAGCAACGAAATCACCGACGACGAATTTGAAGCGCTGCTGGACCAGTTGCATGGCAAAGGCTCGTTTGCTGCCGATGCACTGCCGGAAGTCGCCGCGACCGCCGCAACCGCTGCCACCCCTGCAGCACCCGCTGCTGCTGCTGCCGCTGCACCGGCTGCCGATGGACTGATCTCCGATCACGAATTCGAAGCCCTGCTGGATGAACTGCACGGCAAGGGCAAGTTCACCGAAGTGGTCGGCGCTGCTGCACCGGCTGCTACAGCTGCCGCTGCGGTGGCAACGCCAGCCCCGGTGGCCGCCAAGGCCGCTGCGCCAGTGGCTGCCAAACCTGCACCGGCCCCAGCACCTGCGCGTGCCGCTGCTGCTCCGGCCGCAGACAAGCAACCGGCCAGTGAAGCCGAAACCACCGTGCGGGTTGATACCGCGCGCCTGGACGACATCATGAACATGGTCGGCGAACTGGTGCTGGTGCGTAACCGCCTGGTGCGCCTGGGCCTGAACAGCGGCGATGAGGCCATGCAAAAGGCCGTGTCGAACCTCGACGTGGTCACCGCCGACCTGCAAACCGCTGTCATGAAGACCCGGATGCAGCCGATCAAGAAAGTCTTCGGCCGCTTCCCGCGTCTGGTTCGCGACCTGGCACGCCAGCTCAAGAAAGAGATCAACCTGGAACTGGTGGGTGAAGAAACCGACCTCGACAAAAACCTTGTCGAGGCCCTGGCCGACCCGCTGGTCCACTTGGTGCGCAACGCAGTCGACCACGGCATCGAGTCCCCGGAAGAACGTGAAGCCTCGGGCAAGAACCGCCTGGGCAAAGTGATCCTGGCGGCCGAACAGGAAGGCGACCATATCCTGCTGTCGATCACCGATGACGGCAAAGGCATGGACCCGAATATCCTGCGGGGCATCGCGGTCAAGCGCGGTGTGATGGACAAGGACGCCGCCGACCGTCTCACCGACACCGAGTGCTACAACCTGATCTTCGCCCCGGGCTTCTCCACCAAGACCGAGATTTCCGACGTGTCGGGCCGTGGCGTGGGCATGGACGTGGTGAAGACCAAGATCAGCCAGCTCAACGGCTCGATCAACATCTACTCGACCAAGGGCCAGGGCTCGAAGATCGTCATCAAGGTGCCGTTGACCCTGGCGATCATGCCGACCCTGATGGTGATGCTGGGCAACCAGGCGTTTGCCTTCCCGCTGGTCAACGTCAACGAAATCTTCCACCTCGACCTGTCGCGCACCAACGTGGTGGACGGCCAGGAAGTGGTGATCGTGCGCGACAAGGCGCTGCCACTGTTCTACCTCAAGCGCTGGCTGGTGGCTTCGGCCAAGCATGAAGAGCAGCGCGAAGGCCATGTGGTGATTCTTTCCGTGGGCACCCAGCGTATCGGCTTTGTGGTCGATCAACTGGTGGGCCAGGAGGAAGTGGTCATCAAGCCTTTGGGCAAAATGCTGCAGGGAACCCCGGGCATGTCGGGTGCGACCATTACCGGTGACGGTCGGATCGCGCTGATTCTGGATGTTCCGAGCATGCTCAAGCGTTACGCCGCACGGCGTATTTGATTCGGCCCGGGCAGGGCGGTTGTCCCTCGCCCGGCCTAACGGAGTGTTTATGGTAGTCAAGGTCCTGGTGGTGGACGATTCAGGTTTCTTCCGCCGCCGCGTCTCGGAAATTCTTTCATCGGATTCCAATATCCAGGTGGTCGGCACGGCCACCAACGGCAAAGAGGCGATCGATCAGGCCATGGCCCTCAAGCCAGACGTGATCACCATGGACTACGAGATGCCGATGATGGACGGCATCACGGCGGTGCGGCACATCATGCAGCGCTGCCCGACTCCGGTGTTGATGTTCTCCTCGCTGACCCACGAAGGCGCCCGGGTCACCCTGGATGCGCTGGACGCCGGCGCGGTGGACTTCCTGCCGAAAAATTTCGAAGACATCTCGCGCAATCCCGAGAAGGTCAAGCAGATGCTCTGCGAGAAGGTGCACAGCATCTCCCGCAGTAACCGTCGCAGCCTGTTCAGTGCGCCGGCACCGGCACCTGTTACACCGCCACCGGCCGCCCCGAGCACCTTTGGTCGCCCGGCGCCTGCGCCGGTTGCGCGCCCGGCCGCTGCGCCTGTGCGTACGGCTGCGCCCACCGCGCATTCGCCAGCACCCAAGCGCAAAGCCTACAAGCTGGTGGCCATCGGTACCTCCACCGGCGGCCCGGTTGCCTTGCAGCGGGTGTTGACCCAGTTGCCGGCCAACTTCCCGGCGCCGATCGTGTTGATCCAGCACATGCCGGCCGCGTTCACCAAGGCCTTCGCCGAGCGCCTGGACAAGCTGTGCCGCATCAGCGTCAAGGAAGCCGAGGATGGCGACATCCTGCGCCCGGGCCTCGCGCTGCTGGCCCCTGGCGGCAAGCAGATGATGGTCGATGGCCGTGGTGCGATCAAAATCCTGCCGGGTGACGAGCGCCTGAACTACAAACCGTGTGTGGATATCACCTTCGGTTCAGCGGCCAAGTCCTACGGCGACAAAGTTCTGGCGGTGGTGTTGACCGGCATGGGCGCCGACGGCCGCGAAGGCGCACGCCTGCTCAAGCAGGGCGGCAGCGCGATCTGGGCCCAGGATGAAGCCAGCTGCGTGATCTATGGCATGCCCATGGCCATCGTCAAAGCCGACCTGGCCGACGCCGTCTACAGCCTCGACGACATCGGCAAGCACCTGGTGGAGGCCTGCCTGTAATGGATGTATTGAGCCTGATTGGCATCATCATGGCGTTTGTCGCGATTATCGGCGGCAACTACCTCGAAGGCGGCCACCTGGGTGCCCTGGCCAACGGCCCGGCAGCGTTGATTGTGATCGGCGGCACCGTGGGCGCAGCCCTGCTGCAGTCGCCCATGAGTTCGTTCAAACGCGCGATGCAGATCCTGATCTGGATCATCTTCCCGCCACGTGTCGACTTGCCGGGCGGCATCGACCGGGTGGTCAACTGGAGCCTCACGGCGCGCAAGGAAGGCCTGCTGGGCCTGGAAGGCGTGGCCGATGCCGAGCCCGACAGCTACGCGCGCAAAGGCTTGCAATTGCTGGTGGACGGCGCCGAGCCGGAAGCGATTCGCAGCATCCTGGAAGTGGATTTCTACACCCAGGAAAGCCGCGACATCAACGCCGCCAAAGTCTTTGAAAGCATGGGCGGCTACGCGCCGACCATCGGCATCATCGGTGCGGTGATGGGCTTGATCCACGTGATGGGCAACCTGGCCGATCCGTCGCAACTGGGCAGCGGGATCGCCGTGGCGTTCGTCGCCACCATCTACGGCGTGGCCAGTGCCAACCTGGTGTTGTTGCCGGTGGCCAGCAAGCTCAAGTCGATCGCCATGCGCCAGTCGCGTTATCGCGAGATGTTGCTGGAAGGCATCCTCTCGATTGCCGAGGGTGAAAACCCGCGCTCCATCGAATTGAAGCTCCAGGGCTTCATGGATTGATGTACATGAACCGTGTAGGAGCGAGCTTGCTCGCGAAAATCGTCAACGATACCGCGGGCTTCCTGGAGGAACGCGTTGCTCTTGGGTTTTTCGCGAGCAAGCTCGCTCCTACAGTTGATTTGTTTTGCGGAGGTAATCGCCTGTGAGCCGTCGCCGCCGCGAGCCTGAAGAACACGTCAACCATGAACGCTGGCTGGTGTCCTACGCCGACTTCATTACGCTGTTGTTCGCGTTTTTTGTGGTGATGTACTCCATTTCCTCGATCAACGAAGGCAAGTACAAAGTCATTTCCCAGGCGCTGATCGGCGTGTTCAACGACGCTGACCGCGCCCTCAAGCCGATTCCCATCGGCGAAGAACGCCCCAAGACCGTGACCCCGGCCAAGCCGCTGGTCAACGACAGCGATGAAACCGCCGCCGGTATCGGTGGCACCAGTGACCCGCTGAAAAGCATCGCCGATAACATCAGTGCAGCCTTTGGCGACCTGATCAGCTCCAACCAGATGACCGTGCGCGGCAATGAGTTGTGGGTGGAAATCGAGCTGAATTCCAGCCTGCTGTTCGCCAGCGCCGATGCGATGCCCAGCGACCAGGCGTTCACCATCATCGACAAGGTGGCGGCGATCCTGAAGCCGTTTGAAAACCCGGTCCACGTTGAAGGGTTCACCGATAACCTGCCGATCAGCACGGCGCAGTATCCGACCAACTGGGAGCTGTCTTCGGCCCGCGCGGCGAGTATTGTGCGGATGCTGGCGATGCAGGGTGTGAACCCCGGGCGCCTGGCGTCGGTGGGGTATGGCGAGTTCCAGCCGGTGGCCAATAACGCCACGGCGGAAGGCCGTGCCCGTAACCGTCGGGTGGTGCTGGTGGTGTCGCGCAACCTGGATGTGCGCCGCAGCCTGACCGGTACCGGCACCGCCAATGCAACACCGGATGCCGCGTTGAAGCGGGCTGGCACACAAACTGCACCAGCGCCCGTAAAGGCGCCGGTTCGCGGGAGTGCCGTCAATTCTCCGTCACCGGCTCTATAACCCTATGCCATTTCTCGGTCGAGCCTGTGCCTGCCGGGAGGAACAATCCGAATGAGAGTCTGGGCAGTTGCCAATCAAAAGGGTGGTGTCGGTAAAACCACCACGTCCATCGCCTTGGCCGGCTTGCTGGCCGAGGCCGGCAAGCGTGTGGTCGTGGTCGACCTGGACCCCCACGGCTCCATGACCAGCTATTTCGGCTACGACCCGGATGCCCTGGAGCACAGTTGCTACGACCTGTTCCTGCACAAGGGCAGTGTGCCGGCGGATTTGCCGGGCCAGCTGATGCTGCCTACCAGCAATGAAAAGATCTCGTTGCTGCCGTCGAGCACCGCCCTGGCCACCCTTGAGCGCCAGTCGCCGGGGCAGAGCGGCCTGGGCCTGGTGATTGCCAAGACCCTGGCGCAGCTCTGGCAGGACTTCGACTACGCGATCATCGACAGCCCGCCGTTGCTGGGTGTGCTGATGGTCAACGCCCTGGCCGCCAGCCAACAGCTGGTGATTCCGGTGCAGACCGAGCACCTGGCCGTCAAAGGCCTGGAACGCATGGTCAGCACCCTGGCGATGATCAACCGCTCGCGCAAACAGGCGTTGCCGTTCAGCATCGTGCCGACCCTGTTTGACCGCCGTACCCAGGCGTCTCTCGGCACCTTGCGGGTATTGCGCGACGCTTATCCAGACACTATCTGGCAAGGCTACATCCCGGTGGACACGCGCCTGCGGGATGCGAGCCGGGCAGGGCTGACGCCTTCGCAATTCGACGGCAAGAGCCGTGGCGTGCTGGCGTATCGGGCGTTGCTCAAGCACCTGTTGTCCCAGCAACTTGTGGCGCAGGTGGCGTGATGATCATTGTAGGAGCCTGGCTTGC
Organism: Pseudomonas sp. 32A; assembly: GCF_052682255.1. NCBI lineage: Bacteria > Pseudomonadati > Pseudomonadota > Gammaproteobacteria > Pseudomonadales > Pseudomonadaceae > Pseudomonas > Pseudomonas sp. 32A. The sequence continues at coordinate 4,751,774 of NZ_JBQYLY010000001.1, forward strand.
CAGCGATGCAGACGCCGCAGTTTTCGCGACAAAACCGGCTCTCGATTCAAGTCCGGACACTTACAGGCCGATAACCTTTGAGTACAGGGTTGGTGGGGCTTGCGCGTGGGCATACAGATGAACCGTCCCGTTGATTTCAAGACCCGGCCGCAACTGGCGCTGGAGTCCTACCTGGACGCCTTGCTCCAGGAAGCGACCGAGGAAATGCCGGAGCCGATTCTGATCCTCGATGAAGTCATCGAGCCAACACCCGCGGCCCTGGACGAGTTTCAACTGGCGGTCCTGGAAGAGCAGGCCCGTGATGCGTTGGTGGTTCCCGTAGCGGTGCCGGAACCGGTGGCTGTGCCGGAGCCAGTTGCGCCTGTGGTGATCGCGCCGGTGGTTGAGGTTCACCTCCCGCCGAGCATTACCCCGCCGCCGGTACAGGGCGATGGTCGGCCGGCGTGGGCCGCCGAGCCGTTCGAATGTTTGCTGTTCGACGTCGCCGGGCTGACCCTGGCGGTGCCGCTGGTGTGCCTGGGCTCGATCTACTCCCTGGAAGGCCAGGAGTTGACGCCGCTGTTCGGCCAGCCGGAATGGTTCCTCGGGATCCTGCCGAGCCAGCAGGGCAACTTGAAGGTATTGGACACCGCGCGTTGGGTGATGCCCGACCGCTATCGGGATGATTTCCGCCAGGGCCTGCAATACGTTATTTCGGTCCAGGGCTACGAGTGGGGGCTGGCAGTGCATCAGGTCAGTCGCTCATTGCGCCTGGACCCGAACGAAATCAAATGGCGCAGCCACCGGGGCCAGCGGCCATGGCTGGCGGGCACTGTGATCGAACACATGTGCGCATTGCTGGACGTCGCCGAACTGGCGGAGTTGATTGCCAGCGGCGCGGTAAAAGCGATGCCGCTCAACAAACGCACTTGATAACAAGCAGCAGCGCTACGGCGCTGCCCAAGAACACACACCGTAACCAACGGTATTTGAAGGGGTCTGGAGTATGAACAAGTCAGTGTCCGCACAAGGTCTGGTGGATGATCCAATCCTGCAATGGGTCACCTTCAAGCTGGACAACGAGTCCTACGGCATCAACGTGATGCGCGTGCAGGAAGTGCTGCGCTACACCGAAATCGCTCCGGTGCCGGGTGCCCCAAGCTACGTGCTGGGCATCATCAACCTGCGCGGCAACGTGGTGACCGTGATCGACACTCGCCAGCGTTTTGGCCTGGTGCCGACCGAAGTCAACGACAACACCCGCATCGTGATCATCGAAGCCGACAAGCAAGTGGTCGGGATCATGGTCGACAGCGTGGCGGAAGTGGTTTACCTGCGCCAATCTGAAGTCGAGACCGCGCCGAACGTCGGCAACGAAGAGTCGGCCAAGTTCATCCAGGGTGTCTGCAACAAGAACGGCGAGCTGCTGATTCTGGTTGAGCTGGACAAGATGATGAGCGAAGAAGAATGGCAGGATCTGGAGAATATCTGATTGTTCCTTGAGGTAGCGGTGATCGTCCTGGCCATCTTGTGGGCCGGGACCTTGGGCTTCCTGCTGCGCTACGTGCGCCAGCAACGGGAATTGGCCATGCAACAGGCCGAGCGCGACGCCGTGCGCGACCGGCGCATCCTGGAACTGGTCAAGCGCGTCGACCACTTCCAGCAGAGCGCGGTGCGTGTAGGGGATGAAGTGCACGAGTTGCGTTCGGTGCTGGCGCCGTTGCCGGACAAGCTGTCGGCACTGGAGCAGCGTGACCCGTCGAGCCTGTCATTCGCCCAGGCGGCGAAGCTGGTGGGCATGGGCGCAACGGTGGATGAGTTGACCCAGTCCTGTGGGTTGACCCAGGCTGAAGCGCAGTTGATGAGCCGGTTGCACAAGGACAGTTGACGGCTACGAGCGGCAAGCGGGTTGGCTTGCCGCTTATAGCTGGTGCCGGTTGCTCAGCCATTCGGCCATGGTCGAGTCTTCGAGCGCATATTCACCACGGTTGGCTTTCCAGACCAACTCCTTCTCCCGCAGTACTTCCAGCGCTTTCTGAACGTTTGGCGTGCTCGCATTCGGCTCGACCTGGGCCTGCTCCAGCTTGCGGTTCACATCCTGGAAGGTTTTTTCCGCAAACGGCGAGAACGCTTGCTTGCTCAGGGTTCGTTCGCCCATCACTTCCAGCACCGCTTGTTGCAAGGGTGACAGGTCGTTGTAGGCGCTCTCGTAGTCACTCCAGATTCCGGCCTGGTGATTGAGTGCTCCGGTCCTCAGCAACTCGCCAAGGTTGCTGGCCTCGCCAAGACCCACGCTCACTTCGGTCAACAGTTTGTTGAGCATTTCCGGGCGACGGCCGACGAGCTGGAACGCGTAGTCCATATCCTCAAGGTTGAACTGGTTGGTCGCGGCCAGGCGCTGATTCCACAGGTCCGTCACGAACTCCACAAAGTCGCGGCTCAGCAACGGGAATGGCGTGATGTGGGCGCCGAAAAACGGTTGTTTGCTCTTGAGGACCAGGTTGGCCAGTTTGTCCCGGCTGGACCCGGTGAATACCAGGCGCAGGCCATCTGTGGTGCTGCTGCCGTTGAGATGGTCTCGTGCAGCCTTGAGGGCGAACATTGCGTTCACGCCACCCTCGCTGTTGAGGGCGTGCTGGGCTTCGTCGACGATCAGCACGATCATTTGCCCCGAGACCTGATGCAGCACGTCCAGCGCATGGGTAAGCGTGGTGCCGGCGGGCAATTGAGGCTTGGTGAAATCCCAACTCAAGGTGCGCAGCAGGCTGATCTTCTCGATACCAGCTTTCTTGGCCGCCTTGCTCACCGCGCTTTCGAACTCGCCCAGGGCTTTGCCGATGGCACCGGAGATCAGCTCGGCGGGGTCGATTTCGCGGTTCATCCAGAGGTCCACGTACACCGGCAGCCAGCCTCGGGCCTTGCATTCGGGAATGAGGTCGTTGCGCAGGAACGTACTCTTGCCCGTACGACGAGGGGCCGCGAGGAACATCCCGGAGCTGTAATCGGCAAATGACTCGCCCGCCAAATCACGGGCGAGCGCTTCGGCGAGTAGCTTTCGACTGAGGATCGGGCGGGTAGGGCTCATGGGTTTTATCCTGAACTATCGAGTTCGGGATAATCTATACCTTGAAAGATATAATTGCTATACACCACCCGCTGCAACTGATCATTCCCACGCTCTGGGTGGGAATGCATCCCGTGACGCTCCGCGTCACCACCGCGCAAGACTTGAACGTTGCAGCGCCAGTTGGACGCGGAGCGTCCTAGGCGGCGTTCCCACGCAGAGCGTGGGAACGATCAGCCCGCGCCCACTTTAATAATCGTCGCCTCTTTCCGTCACATCCCGCTCCACCGGCCCTGCATCCGGGTCATATCCCACCGGGAACTTGCCCTTCAACGTCCAGGCAAACGCGATGATTTCGGCGACGGTGCGGTACAGCTCTTCCGGGATGCTATCGCCCAACTCCATGCGCGCCAGTAATTTGACCAGTTCGGCATTTTCGTAGATCGGCACTTCGTTTTCCCGGGCCAGCTTGAGGATGGCTTCGGCCAGGGCGTCGTCGCCCTTGGCTGTCAGGGTCGGTGCTTGTTGCCCGTCGTATTTGAGGGCAATGGCCTGGCGCGGTGGGTTGGGGTTTTTCATGCGGTTTCATCCACCCAGCGTTGTTCCAGTCCGGTTTTCGGGCCGCGCGGCGGGGTGCCGAGGTGGCAGTCCAGGTCGCCGACGTTGAGCCCCGACGACACCAGGCGCTCGCGCAGGCTGCCCAAGTGGCTTTCGATCAGGCTGGCGGTGAACGGACGGGTCGCCCACAGCTGGCTCGACAGTTTGCCCTGGCTCAGTTGCGCCTGGACCTGCAACGGGCCCAGGGGCTCCATGTCGAGGGCCATCTCCACGCGCCAGAGCATTTGCTTGGGGTCCTTGGTGTCCTTGCGTTCCGGCTGATCCTTGTCGGGGGCGGGTTCTTCACGCTGGAACTTGACCTGCAACGGCACGATGTCCTGCAAGGTACGCATCGGGATTTCCAACTGCCAGGTGGTCAAGAGCTTGCCATCGGCGGTGGTGCCGGTTTGTTCCAGGCTCGACAGCTGATGGCTTTGCAAGCGGGAAATCGCGCCGGCGGCCAGGCGCAGCAGGTTTTCCAGGTCGCTCTCACCTTCCAGGCGTTGCATCAGCCGATCCGGCAGCGGAAAGCCTGCGGGCGCTTGGCGGGCGCCGACCTGGCCGAGGGTGCCCAACGGGCTGCGCACGAAGCTGGGCAACAGTTGCGCCAGGGTGTTGGACGCCAGGATCGCATTGAGATTGGTGTTGGCGGGCAGGGCCGGCAGCAGGTCGGCGACGAAGCGCAGCAGGGCGCCTTTCATGTCCAGCGGCGGTATCTGCGGGTTTTGCCCGGCGAGCAGCTTGGCTTCGAGGAATGTGCCGCTGTTCTGGATCAGCTGCGCCAGTACCTTCGGATTACTGGCTTGGGCCAGGTCGGGCAGGCTCGCCAGCAATCGCTCGGCGGCGGCACGCAAATCGACCGAGGTGCTGTCGCTGCTGGTCGCCGGCAGGCTTTGCAGCGCGGTGAACACCACGTCCAGCGAACCCTGGCGGCTTTGTTGGGTGGAGAGTTGCTGGGCCACGACCAGTTGGTCCTGGCGCCCGCTCAGAGGTACAAAGCTCAAGGTCTGGGCACTTTGCACCACGGCGCTGAGCAGGCTGCCGATGCGCAGCGGCTGCGGGCTTTCGACGGTCAGGGTCGCGCCGCTGAGGACGTTATTGAGCACCGACACCAGCGAGCGATACACCACCGGCTGGTTGGCGCCCTGGGGCAGCGCCTGGGTGGTCAACACCTTGCCTTGCAGCAGCGTGCCCACCGGCAATTGGGCGGTGTCGATGCGTGTCAGCGCGGCCACGCTGGAACTCAACGCCTGCTGAAGGCTGATGGACAAGTTGCCCGACGACGTCTGGCTGACTTCCACCTGGGCGCCCAACGGCAGCGGCTGGCTGCTGCTGGCCTGCACCAGGGTTTGCCGGCCGCCTTCCAGGGTCAGCTTGAGCAGCAACTGAAAGGCATCGCCGCCTTGTTTCAGCGCCAGCACCTCGGCATTCACGGTTTTTCCGGGGTCAATCAGGCCGGTCTGCGGCTCCAGCAGTTTCAGCAACTCCCCCGTCGCAGGCGCGGGCGCAGGCCCGGCCGGCAGCGTCGGGGGAAGCGTGGGAAGATTGATCTCACCGGTCATCGTGCGCGCCGTCTCAAGGGAAATTGCCCTCTTTAGAGTAGGGCATCACATGTATAATGCCGCCCGTCTTCAAAGAGAGCGTTAAAAACAACACAACTGATTGATCCAGCTCTCTAAAAACGGTCGCCAAAGCAGTTAATGTGCATCTCTTTAACGGCCGTTCCACCGCCGACTTGAACCGTAAAGGCCCGCGATCTCTTGACCAGCCCTCTTCTAGAAGCCGTAGCGCTCGCCTGTGAACGTGACCTGCGGATGCTGTTCGAACACCTCGAACTGCGTCTGGCGGGCGGCGACATGGTGCAGGTCAGCGGCCCCAACGGCAGCGGCAAGACCAGCCTGTTGCGCCTGCTGGCCGGCCTGATGCAGCCGACGGCGGGGGAAGTGCGGCTCAATGGCAAACCATTGCACGAGCAACGCACCGAGCTGGCGCGCAACCTGATCTGGATCGGCCACGCGGCCGGGATCAAGGATGTGCTCACCGCCGAAGAAAACCTCAGCTGGCTCAGCGCCCTGCATCATCCCGCAAGCCGCGAGGCGATCTGGCAGGCCCTCGCCGCCGTTGGCCTGAAAGGTTTCGAAGACGTTCCCTGCCACACCCTGTCCGCCGGCCAGCAGCGCCGCGTGGCGCTGGCCCGTTTGTATCTGGACGGCCCGCCGTTGTGGATTCTCGACGAACCTTTCACCGCCCTCGACAAACAAGGCGTCGCCCAGCTGGAAGAACACCTGGCCGCGCACTGCGAGCAGGGCGGCATGGTGGTTCTGACCACCCACCACACGTTGACGCGCATGCCCGCCGGTTACCGCGACCTGGACCTGGGCCGGTGGGCGGTATGAGTGTTTTTGCCCTGTTGGTCGCCCGCGAAGCGCGGTTACTCTGTCGCCGTCCGGCCGAACTGGCCAACCCGCTGGTGTTCTTCGCAATTGTGATCGCGCTGTTCCCGTTGGCGGTGGGCCCCGAGACTAAACTGTTGCAAACCTTGTCTCCGGGACTGGTCTGGGTGGCGGCGCTTTTGTCGGTCCTGCTCTCGCTGGACGGGCTGTTTCGCAGTGATTTTGAAGATGGTTCCCTTGAGCAGTGGGTCCTTTCGTCGCACCCCCTGCCACTTCTGGTATTGGCCAAGGTACTGGCACACTGGGTGTTTTCCGGCCTGGCGCTGGTATTGCTCGCGCCGTTGCTGGCGATGATGCTGGGATTGCCCACCGAGTGCCTGCCGGTGTTGCTCCTTTCCTTGTTGCTTGGCACGCCGGTACTCAGTCTACTGGGCGCCGTGGGTGCGGCGCTGACGGTCGGTTTGAAACGCGGCGGCCTGTTGTTGGCCCTGCTGATTTTGCCTTTGTATATCCCGGTGTTGATCCTGGGCAGCGGTGCTTTGCAAGCCGCGCTCCAGGGCATGCCGGCGACCGGTTACCTCCTGTGGCTTGGCAGCCTGGCCGCCCTGGCGGTAACCCTGACACCCTTTGCTATAGCGGCTGGCCTGAAGATCAGCGTCGGCGAATAATGAGGTCTGGTTAAGCGATAGAACCTTAACCAGTAAAGACCCTAAGCTTCTCGCAACGACGGGAAGCAACCGTGATGGAAACAGCATGAACTGGACCTGGTTTCACAAGCTCGGCTCGCCCAAATGGTTTTACGGCATCAGTGGCAAACTGCTGCCGTGGTTGAGCATCGCCGCGGTATTGCTGATCGGCATCGGCCTGGTCTGGGGCCTGGCCTTCGCGCCGCCGGACTATCAGCAAGGCAACAGCTTTCGCATCATCTACATCCACGTGCCTGCCGCGATGCTGGCCCAGTCCTGCTACGTGATGCTGGCGGTGTGCGGCATCGTCGGCCTGGTGTGGAAGATGAAGCTGGCGGACGTCGCCCTGCAATGCGCCGCGCCCATCGGTGCCTGGATGACCGCCGTGGCGCTGGTCACCGGCGCGATCTGGGGCAAGCCGACCTGGGGTTCGTGGTGGGTCTGGGACGCGCGCCTCACCTCGATGCTGATCCTGCTGTTCCTGTATTTCGGCCTGATCGCCCTGGGCAACGCCATCAGCAACCGCGACAGCGCCGCCAAGGCCTGCGCGGTGCTGGCGATTGTCGGTGTGATCAACATCCCGATCATCAAATACTCGGTGGAGTGGTGGAACACCCTGCACCAGGGCGCCACCTTCACCCTCACCGAAAAGCCGGCAATGCCCGTGGAAATGTGGGCGCCGCTGCTGCTGATGGTGCTGGGGTTCTACTGCTTCTTTGGCGCCGTGCTGCTGCTGCGCATGCGCCTCGAAGTGCTCAAGCGTGAAGCCCGCACCAGTTGGGTCAAGGCCGAAGTGCAAAACAGCCTGGGAGCCCGTGGATGAGCTTCAACTCTTTCAGTGATTTTCTCGCCATGGGCCATCACGCCCTGTATGTCTGGACGGCCTATGGCATCTGCCTGGCGGTGCTGGCCCTCAACGTCGCCGCGCCGATCCTGGCCCGCAAGCGTTACCTGCAACAAGAGGCGCGTCGTTTGCGCCGGGAGACCGAAAAGTGAATCCGCTGCGTAGAAAGCGTCTGTTGATCATCCTGGCCATCATGGCCGGTGTCGGCATTGCCGTGACCCTGGCCCTGAGCGCCCTGCGGGAGAACATCAACCTGTTCTACACCCCGACCCAGATCGCCAACGGCGAAGCGCCGCTGGACACGCGAATCCGCGCCGGTGGCATGGTCGAGAAGGGCTCGCTGCAACGTTCCGGCGACTCCCTGGACGTGAAATTCATCGTCACCGACTTCAACAAATCCGTGACCATCACCTACCGCGGCATCCTCCCGGACCTGTTCCGCGAAGGGCAGGGCATCGTCGCCCTCGGCAAGCTCAACGCCGACGGCGTGGTAGTGGCCGACGAAGTGCTGGCCAAGCACGATGAAAAATACATGCCGCCGGAAGTCACCAAGGCCCTCAAAGACAGCGGCCAATCCGCCCCGACCCCCGCCAAGGAGGGCTAAGTCATGACGTCCGCATTGTTTATTCCAGAGCTGGGCCAGTTGGCGATGATCCTCGCCCTGTGCTTTGCCATCGTCCAGGCTGTGGTCCCGTTATTGGGTGCCTGGCGTGGTGACCGTTTGTGGATGAGCCTGGCTCAGCCGGCCGCCTGGGGCCAGTTCGCCTTTCTGGTGTTCGCCTTCGGTTGCCTGACCTACGCCTTCATGACCGACGACTTTTCCGTCGCCTACGTCGCCAACAACTCCAACAGCGCCTTGCCCTGGTACTACAAGTTCAGCGCCGTGTGGGGTGCCCACGAAGGTTCATTGCTGCTGTGGGCGTTGATCCTCGGTGGCTGGACCTTTGCTGTCTCGATCTTCTCCCGCCAACTGCCGCAAGTCATGCTGGCCCGGGTGCTGGCGGTGATGGGCATGATCAGCATCGGCTTCCTGCTGTTCCTGATCATGACCTCCAACCCGTTCACCCGCATCCTGCCGCAGATCCCGGTAGACGGCCATGACCTCAACCCGCTGCTGCAAGACATCGGCCTGATCGTGCACCCGCCGATGCTCTACATGGGGTATGTCGGTTTCTCGGTCGCCTTCGCCTTCGCCATCGCCGCCTTGCTCGGCGGGCGTCTCGATGCCGCCTGGGCGCGCTGGTCGCGGCCGTGGACCATCGTCGCCTGGGCGTTCCTCGGCATCGGCATCACCCTGGGCTCTTGGTGGGCCTACTACGAACTCGGCTGGGGCGGCTGGTGGTTCTGGGACCCGGTGGAAAACGCCTCCTTCATGCCCTGGCTGGTGGGCACGGCGCTGATTCACTCGCTGGCAGTCACGGAAAAACGCGGCGTGTTCAAAAGCTGGACCGTGTTGCTGGCCATCGCCGCGTTTTCCCTGAGCCTGCTGGGTACGTTCCTCGTGCGTTCCGGCGTGCTGACATCGGTTCACGCGTTTGCCTCCGACCCGGAGCGCGGCGTGTTCATCCTGATCTTCCTGCTGTTCGTGGTCGGCGGCTCGTTGACGTTGTTTGCGTTGCGCGCGCCAGTGGTCAAGAGCCACGTGGGCTTCAACCTCTGGTCTCGGGAAACCCTGTTGCTGGGCAATAACCTGGTGTTGGTGGTGGCGGCTTCGATGATCCTGCTCGGCACCCTGTACCCGCTGGTGCTGGATGCCCTGAGCGGCGCCAAACTGTCCGTCGGCCCGCCGTACTTCAACGCACTGTTCATCCCGTTGATGGCGCTGTTGATGGTGGTGATGGCGGTCGGCGTCCTGGTGCGCTGGAAAGACACCCCGGTGAAATGGCTGGTGGGCATGCTCACCCCGGTACTGCTCGGCAGCGCCGCGCTGGCCGTGATCGCCGGTATTGCCTACGGCGACTTCAACTGGGCCGTGCTCGCCACCTTCATGCTGGCTGCCTGGGTATTGCTGGCCGGCGTGCGTGACCTGATCGACAAGACCCGCCACAAAGGTTTGATCAAAGGCCTGCCGACCATGACCCGCAGCTACTGGGGCATGCAGGTCGCCCACATCGGCATCGCCGTGTGTGCGTTGGGCGTGGTGTTGTCCAGCCAGAACAGTGCCGAGCGCGACCTGCGCCTGGCACCCGGCGAGTCCATGGACCTGGCCGGTTACCACTTCATTTTCGAAGGCGCCAAGCACTTCGAAGGGCCGAACTTCACCTCCGACAAAGGCACTGTACGCGTCGTGCGCAACGGTAAGGAAATCGCGGTGTTGCACCCGGAAAAACGCTTGTACACCGTGCAAAGCTCGATGATGACCGAAGCCGGGATCGACGCCGGTTTCACCCGCGACCTTTACGTCGCTCTGGGTGAACCACTGGGCGATGGCGCCTGGGCCGTGCGGGTCCACGTCAAACCGTTTGTTCGCTGGATCTGGTTCGGCGGCCTGCTCACCGGGTTCGGTGGTTTGCTGGCAGCGATGGACCGGCGCTACCGGGTCAAGGTCAAGAGCCGGGTGCGTGAAGCCCTCGGTCTGCAAGGAGCGGTGGTATGAAGCGTTGGTTGATGGTGTTACCGCTGGCGGCGTTTTTGGTGGTGGCGGTGTTCCTGTATCGCGGGCTGTACCTGGACCCGGCCGAGTTGCCGTCGGCCATGATCGGCAAGCCATTCCCGGCGTTCTCGCTGCCGACGGTGCAGGGCGACAAAACCCTGACCCAGGCTGACTTGCTGGGCAAACCGGCATTGGTCAATGTGTGGGGCACCTGGTGCATTTCCTGCCGCGTGGAGCATCCGGTGCTGAACAAGCTGGCGGAGAAGGGCGTGGTGATCTACGGCATCAACTACAAGGACGACAACGCTGCCGCCCTGAAGTGGCTGGCGGAATTCCACAACCCATACCAGCTGGATATCCGCGACGAAGACGGCAACCTCGGCCTGAACCTCGGCGTATACGGCGCCCCGGAAACCTTCTTCATCGACGCCAAGGGCGTGATCCGCGACAAGTACGTAGGCGTGATCGACGAAGTGGTGTGGCGCGAGCAACTGGCCGCCAAGTACCAGGCGCTGGTGGACGAGGCCAAGCCATGAAGCGTTGGTTAGCCGCCGCTGTATTGGGCTTGAGCATGGTCGGCGTGGCTCACGCGGCCATCGACACTTACGAATTTGCCAAGGACGGTGACCGCGAGCGTTTTCGCGAACTGACCAAGGAACTGCGCTGCCCCAAGTGCCAGAACCAGGACATCGCCGACTCCAACGCACCGATCGCTGCCGACCTGCGCAAAGAGATTTTCCGCATGCTCGGCGAGGGCAAGGACAATCAGCAGATCATCGACTTCATGGTCGACCGCTACGGTGACTTCGTGCGCTACAAGCCGGCGCTCACCGGCAAGACCGCGTTGCTGTGGTTCGGCCCGGCCGGTTTGTTGCTCGCCGGTGTCGTGGTGATGGCTGTGATTGTGCGCCGCCGTCGTGTCGCCCCGGCCGATGGCTCGGACTCGCTTTCCGTCGATGAGCGTCAACGCCTCGACCAACTGCTGGACAAAAAAACTGATGATTGATTTCTGGCTCGCAGCCGGTCTGCTGCTTCTGATTGCCCTGAGTTTTCTGCTGATCCCGGTGTTACGCGGCCGCCGTGCCCAGCGTGAAGAGGATCGCACCGCGCTGAACGTGGCGCTGTATCAAGAACGTGTGGCGGAACTGCAAACCCAGCAGTCCGAAGGCGTGCTGGATGCGGCCCAACTGGACAGCGGGCGCGCTGAAGCGGCCCGTGAGTTGCTGGCGGATACCGAAGGTGTGGAAAAGCCTCGGGAGTCGCGCCTCGGCAAACCCTTGCCGTTGCTCGCGGCCTTTCTGGTGCCGGTGCTGGGCGTTGCGCTGTACCTGCATTACGGGGCCAGCGACAAGGTCGAACTGACCCGCGAATTCTCCCAGCCGCCGGTGTCCATGGAAGACATGACCCGCCGCCTGGAGCGCGCCGCTGCCGCCCAACCGGATTCGCCGGAAGGCCTGTACTTCCTCGGTCGCGCCTACATGGCCCAGGACCGTTCCGCCGATGCGGCCAAAGTCTTCGAGCGCACCGTGGCTTTGGCCGGCCGCCAGCCGGAATTGCTCGGCCAGTGGGCCCAGGCCCAGTACTTTGCCGACAACAAACAGTGGTCGCCCAAGGTTCAGGCCCTGACCGACGAAGCACTGAAACTCGACCCGAAAGAAGTCACCAGCCTCGGCCTGCTGGGCATCGCCGCCTTTGAAGGCCAGCGTTACCAGGAAGCGATCGACTACTGGAACCGCCTGCTGGCGCAACTGCCGCCGGAAGACAACTCCCGTGTCGCACTGCAAGGCGGGATTGACCGGGCGGCCGAGAAGCTCAGAGAGGGCGGCGGTAGCGTGGCGCCCGTGAAAGCACAAAAGCAGATGCAAGTGCGTGTGGACCTGGCGGCGGATGTGAAGGCCAAGGCCTTGCCGACCGACAGCGTGTTTATCTTCGCCCGTGCCGTCAAAGGCCCGCCGGCGCCATTGGCGGCCAAGCGCGTGACCGTGGCCGACCTGCCGATCACCGTCGAACTGGGCGATGCCGACGCGATGATGCCGCAGTTGAAACTGTCCAACTTTCCCGAAGTCCAACTGGTTGCGCGCATATCCCGGGCAGGTGTTCCGACAGCTGGCGAGTGGATCGGCCGCAGCCAACCCTTGGCCAGCAGCACCACTGCGCTGCAGCAGCTGACCATCGACAGTCCGGATAAATAATTCGAGGAAATGCCCATGACCGCTATCGCACGTATCACCCTGCTCAGCCTGGTATTGGGGTTGAGTGCTTGTGCGGTCCATCGGCCTCCGTCGCCCACCGGGCCGACCATTCCACCGACAGGGCCGTCGACCCAGCCGAGCACACAGCCGGGCACCCAACCCTCGGGCCCGGTGATCAAACCGTCGAAGCCGGTGCCGAGCTCCTCGCCGACCTTCGCACCGCCACCGGGTGCGGCCAGCCACTGGGACGGCAAGATGCAGGTGTACGTGCTGGATGAGCAGGCCGATACGTTCTACCGCCAGCGCACCTACTACCGCTGGAGCAACGGCTGGAGCCGCTCCATCAGCCCGAACGGGCCTTGGGAAGAGACCGATGTCCATGGCGTACCGCCGGGGTTGAGCAAGCAGTACGCGCAATGACTTTGGCTGTTTATCGGGACTGATCCTATAAGGTCGTTTATTTAAACGACCTTATATGTGCGGCGAGTTCAGCGAGTTCACCGTCATCTGCCCTGTTTGAGTCGTGTGAGGAAATATAACCCTCATACACCTCATAGAACTTGTCCACCCGTGAGCTGATCTTTTTGAATGTGCTGTTTTGGCCGGTGCCATGCATTGGAAATAACTTCGCGTGTAGGTGGTCAACCCCGTATCCCTCCAGCATCAACCCGGTACGGGCGACATCTGGTAGGGATTTATCTATCAGTAGCGCGGTTTTCTTGGCTGCGACAATGAGTTCGCACAGCGTCGAGTCCGACTGCTTGAATGCGTAACTGTCATGATGAATTTTGGGGATAACTACCGTAAAGCCCGGCGTGTTTGGGAAGATTGATAGGAACGACATGTGCCTGTCGTCTTCCCATATGACGTGCGAAGGGGATACTCCTTGAACGATGTCGCAAAAAATACAGCTCATTCTGTCTATCTCTCTCATGGGTCGGAATAGTACTTCGTGATGAGATATAGCCCGGTTGTTCTAGCCAGGCAAAATAAACAGAAAATTTCCGAAGTTTCCTAGGACGGGCACCGGATAAGTCGGGTGTTTACTGTTGTTCGCGGTTTTTCATGCGTCGTTATCGGATTATTCCCGCGATAGCGTCAGGCCCGTTCCCTTGCGCGGTGCGGGGCACTGAGCCAATGGATTACCCCGGCGATCACCCCAGCAGCAGGAATGCCAAGGTGACAGGATCAAAAATGTGGGAGCGGGCTTGCTCGCGAAAGCGGTGGATCAGTCACCCGATGTATTGACTGACCCTCTGCATTCGCGAGCAAGCCCGCTCCCACATTGGATTTATGTTGCCAGTTGGATTTCGGTGTTGATCAGGCCACCGGACACTCTCGGTTAAGCGCCTCATCCACCAATAACTGCGCCATCTCCACCAGTTGCACCACTGCCAACACCTGCTTGCGGCTGGCCCCATCAAGATGCTCGGCACAGTCATAGGCGCTGACAGCCGCCGACTCAAGAATCTCGCTGGCGTTGCACAACGCGACTTCAGTGCTGAGACCCGCACGTACGGAGAAGAGTTTGTCGGAGGGCGGGGGCGAAGCGGCAGGTTCTGAATTCAGGTCGTAGTGCTTGAATGCGCGCTGGGCAGCGTCGTGGAATTTCTGGTCGTTCAAGTAATACGGCGGGTTGGGCGTGACCTTTTTCATGGTGAAGCTCCTCTATGAGTAAGCACCTCCACTTTCGCTACCACACGATCAGGGAGGCGACTGTACACGGGGTGGTAGACCGGTCATAGAAACCCGGCAGGCCGAAGCCTCCCATGCACAGCCGCCACAAAGCAGCCCGCACAAAAAAACGCCCTTGAGCGTTTTGGGATCTATGAAATCGCCGGGCTACCACACCCGTTCGCTGAATTTGCAGCGACCCGCGAAGGTTAGCGACGACATACGACACAAGCAACCCTAAATCTTTGTGGGAACGGTCCTTAGGTCAGTTCCACCTTTTAGATCGCAAGCCTGCTCACAAACAGACCCTCCTGACCAACCGAGATCAAAATGTGGGAGCGGGCTTGCTCGCGAAAGCGGCGTGTCAGCCAACAAATCCGGCACTGATACACCGCCTTCGCGAGCAAGCCCGCTCCCACACTGGATCTACGTCGCCTGCTGGTTTTCTGCCTCGATCAAGTCCTGCATCCGGCTCCAACCTTTCATTGGATCGTTCCCACGCTCTGCGTGGGAATGCATCCCGTGACGCTCCGCGTCACCACTGGGCAAGACTTCAACCTTGCATCCCCAGCTGGACGCAGAGCGTCCGAGGCGGCGTTCCCACGCAGAGCGTGGGAACGATCAACGTCCTACAGCTACTTCCAACCTTTCATCAAACCTTCATCAAACGGTTTTACTCCAGTCATGTGCAAGTCATAGGGCTGACACAGCCCGCGCCTACTGTCGTTTGAACTCAAACGCAGCCACGGACGGCTGTTCAACCAGACAGAGAAGCCCATGACTCCAGCTATCCATGTCGATCATCTGAACAAGACCTTTGCGAAAAAATCCGCATTGGTCGACCTCGAACTCACCGTCGCCACCGGTGAGATGGTCGCGCTGATTGGCGCTTCCGGCTCCGGCAAGTCCACCTTGCTGCGCCACCTCGCGGGCCTGGCCTGTTGCGACAAGAGCAACGGCGGCAGCGTCAAGGTGCTGGGCCGGGAAGTGCAGGCCAGCGGGCGGTTGAATGGCAAGGTGCGGCGCCTGCGCGCCGATATCGGCTACATCTTCCAGCAGTTCAACCTGGTCAACCGCTTGAGCGTGCTCGACAACGTACTGCTCGGTTGCCTGGGCCGCATGCCGCGCTGGCGTGGCAACCTCGGTTTGTTCAATGCCGAGGAAAAACAATTCGCCATGGAATCCCTGGCCCGCGTCGGCCTGGCTGACTTGGCCGCGCAACGCGCCTCTACCTTGTCCGGCGGCCAGCAGCAACGCGTAGCCATTGCCCGCGCTTTGACGCAACGCGCCGAAGTGATCCTGGCCGATGAACCCATCGCCTCCCTGGACCCGGAGTCGGCACGCAAGGTCATGGAGATCCTCGCCGACATCAACGGCCGCGACGGCAAGACCGTGGTGGTCACCCTGCACCAGGTGGATTACGCCATGCGTTATTGCCCCCGAGCCGTGGCGCTCAAGGGCGGGCGGATTCACTTCGATGGCCACGCCAGCGAGCTGAGCAGCCAGTTCCTCAACGATTTGTACGGTGCCGATGTCGACACCAGCCTGATGTTTTCCGACCAGACCCGCACACCCGTCGTCCCCGCACGGTTGGCCCTGGCCCGCGCTTGAAACCCTCCAACGACCCACAGGAATCCTCTCCATGTTGAACCGTATCGGTCATGTGTTTCTGTCCGCCGTGCTGTTAGCCAGCGTGGCCATGGGCAATGCCCAGGCCGCCGACAAGGCGATCAATTTCGGCATCATGTCCACCGAGTCTTCGCAGAACCTCAAGAGCATCTGGCAGCCCTTTCTGGATGACATGCACAAGAAGACCGGCCTGACCATCAACGCCACCTTCGCCTCCGACTACGCCGGCCTGATCCAGGGCATGCGCTTCAACAAGGTCGACGTGGCCTGGTTGGGCAACAAGGCGGCGATGGAAGCGGTGGACCGTTCCAACGGCGAAATCTTCGCCCAGACCGCCGCTGCCAACGGGGCTGCCGGTTACTGGAGCGTGCTGATCGTGCGCAAAGACAGCCCGATCAACAACGTTGAAGACATGCTCAAGAACGCCAAGAACCTGACCTTCGGCAACGGTGACCCGAACTCCACCTCGGGCTACCTGGTACCCGGCTACTACGTGTTCGCCAAGAACCACGTCGACGCCGCCACCGCCTTCAAGCGCACCCTCAACTCCAGCCATGAAGTCAACGCACTGAGCGTGGCCAAAGGGCAGTTGGACGTTGCCACCTTCAACACCGAAAGCTGGGACCGCCTGGAAGTTACCCAGCCGGACAAAGCCGCGATGCTCAAGGTGATCTGGAAGTCGCCGCTGATCCCGGCCGACCCGATGGTGTGGAGCAAGGCCCTGAGCGACAGCGAGAAGACCAAGATCCGCGACTTCTTCGCCAACTACGGTGACACCGACGAAGAGAAGGCCGTGCTGAAGAACATGCAACTGGGCAAGTTCCTCAAGTCCAGCGACGACCAGCTGTTGCCGATCCGCCAACTGGAGCTGTTCAAGCAGCGCACCACCATCAGCGCCGACGACAAGCTGGAAGCGGCTGACAAGGCCAGGAAGCTCGCGGATATCGACGCCGACCTGGCCAAGCTGCAAGAGCGCATCACCGAACTGGACAAGAAGACCGCAGCCAACGGCTGACCCCCTGTAGGAATCGGGTTCATGTGGGAGCGGGCTTGCTCGCGAATACGGTGTGTCATTCAACGCATCCGGCGACTGAGTCACCGCATTCGCGAGCAAGCCCGCTCCCACATTAAGCCCAGTTCCAACCCTACACCGAGAGTGACCCATGACTACCTTTCATGCTGAAGCCGTAGGCAAAAGGACTTGGCCGCAATACCTGGGCTGGGGCCTGTTCCTGATCCTGCTGGCCTGGGCCTGGCACGGCGCCGAGATGAACCCGCTGGCGCTGTACCGCGATTCCGGAAACATGGCGACCTTCGCCGCCGACTTCTTCCCGCCGGACTTCCACGAATGGCGCTCCTACCTCAAGGAGATGATCGTCACCGTGCAAATCGCCCTCTGGGGCACGGTGCTGGCGATTGTCTGCTCGGTGCCGCTGGGCATTCTGTGCGCCGACAACATCACGCCGTGGTGGATTCACCAGCCACTGCGCCGGGTGATGGATGCCTTCCGCTCGATCAACGAAATGGTGTTCGCCATGTTGTTCGTGGTCGCCGTCGGCCTCGGTCCTTTTGCCGGTGTCCTGGCCTTGTGGATCAGCACCACCGGCGTCCTCGCCAAGCTGTTTGCCGAAGCCGTCGAAGCCATCGACCCGGGCCCCGTTGAAGGTGTGCGAGCCACCGGCGCGAGTGCCTTGCAGGAAGTGATCTACGGCGTGATCCCGCAAGTGATGCCGCTGTGGGTGTCCTACGCGCTCTACCGCTTCGAAGCCAACGTGCGCTCGGCGACGGTGGTGGGGATGGTCGGTGCCGGCGGGATCGGCGTGATCCTCTGGGAGAACATCCGCGCCTTCCAGTTCGTGCAGACCTGCGCGGTGCTGCTGGTGATCATCGTGGTGGTGAGCTGTATCGACGTGCTGTCCCAACGCCTGCGCAAGCAGTTCATCTGACGTCGGAGGGGTGCCCCAGGGCGCTTTTTTTAAGCATGCAGTTGTCTAGACAAGATGAGCCGGTGTACCGCGAACTCGCCGATATCCTGCGCCGCGAACTGAGCAGCTACCAGGCCGGTGAGTTCCTGCCGGGCGAGGTGCAGTTGGCTGAACGCTTTGGTGTCAACCGCCACACCCTGCGCCGCGCCATCGATGAGCTGGTGTTCGAAGGCAGCCTGTTGCGCCGCCAGGGCAAGGGCACCCAAGTGCTGGACCGCCCGCTGATTTACCCGATGGGCGCCGAGACCTCCTATAGCCAGTCGTTGTCGGCCCAAGGCGTGGGCGTGGAAGCGTTGCTGCTCAAGCGCCGCTACTGCTTCGCGAGCCACGAAGAGGCGCAGCAATTGGGCATCGCCGAGATGGCGCCAATGATCGAGCTGCAGACCTTGCGCAAGCTCGACCACCAGCCGGTCAGCCTGATCCGCCATCGTTACTGCGCCAGCCATGCACCGTTGCTGGCGGATTACAACGGCGGCTCCCTGCGCCAGTACCTGCGTGAACGCGACCTGCCGTTGACCCGCACCCAAAGCCTGATCGGCGCGCGTTTGCCCAACCGCGAGGAAGCCGCACTGCTGATGATGCCCCGGCACTTGCCGGCGCTGACCGTATTCACTCTTTCCCGCGATCGCGACGGCCGCCCGGTGGAGCTGGCGCAGTCCACCAGCCGTTCGGATCGCTTCCAGTACCAAGTGGTGACCTGATGGATACCTCGATGAACCTGTCCCCGCGTCAACACTGGATCGGCGTGCTCGCCCGCGCCTTTCGCAGTGAATTGCTGCCCCATGAAGACGCCCTGCGCGACGTGGATTACCAATTGATCCGCGCCCCGGAAATCGGCATGACCCTGGTACGCGGCCGTATGGGCGGCAACGGCGCGCCGTTCAACGTTGGTGAAATGAGCGTGACCCGCTGCGTGGTGCGCCTGGCGGACGGGCGCACCGGCTATAGCTACCTGGCCGGGCGCGACAAGGTCCATGCCGAACTGGCGGCCCTGGCGGATGCGCATTTGCAGGGCGCGCACCCGAGCCCCTGGCTCAGCGACCTGATCGGCTCACTGGCCAACGCCCAGGCCGAACGCCGGGCGCACAAAGAGGCCGACACCGCCGCCACCAAGGTCGAGTTCTTCACCCTGGTTCGAGGAGAAAACTGATGAATGCCCAACGCTTGCAACCGGCCTTTGTAGACCCGGTGCTGGATGCCCAGCGCGGTTTTCGCGGCGCCCTCAAGGCTCTCGCCGAGCCCGGCCTGATCCAGTCCTTGCCCGCCGCCCCCAGCCTTGAAGGCCTGGCGCCGGCCACCTACGCGCTGTGCCTCGCGCTGCTGGATATGGACACGCCGCTGTGGCTCGCACCGTGCTTCGACACACCGCTGATTCGCGCCAACCTGGCGTTCCACTGCGGCTGCCCGCTGACCGCCAACCGTGAAGAGGCCGCATTCGCCTTGCTCGGTGAGCAGGACTTGCTCGACCTCAGCGGCTTCGACCACGGCAATGACCGCTACCCCGATCAGTCCTGCACCTTGCTGGTCCAGTTGACCGACCTGGAAGCCGGTCGTGCCTTGAACTGGCGCGGTCCGGGGATCAAGACCCAGCGTCAGGTCAACCTGCCGGTGCCTCAAGCATTCTGGCTCGAACGTCAACGCCGCGAGACGTTTCCCCGTGGCCTGGACGTGTTGTTCGCCGCCGGCCATCACCTGATCGGCTTGCCACGCAGCACCCGAATTGCACAGGAGCATGCCTGATGTACGTAGCCGTCAAGGGTGGCGAACAGGCCATCGACAATGCCCACCGTCTGCTGGCGAAAAAACGCCGGGGCGATACCTCCATTCCGGAACTGAGCGTGGAGCAGATTCGCGAGCAACTGCCGTTGGCGGTCGCGCGAGTGATGAGCGAAGGCTCGCTGTACGACACGGAGCTGGCCGCGCTGGCGATCAAGCAAGCGGCGGGGGATCTGGTGGAAGCGATCTTCCTGCTGCGGGCTTACCGCACCACGTTGCCGCGCTTCAGCCCGAGCCTGCCGATCGATACCGCGCAGATGTCACTGAGCCGGCGGTTGTCGGCCACCTTCAAGGACGTGCCGGGCGGGCAACTGCTGGGCCCGACCTTCGATTACACCCACCGTCTGTTGGACTTCGCGCTGCTGGCCGAAGGTGAATACCCAGGCCCGCAAACCACAGCGGAGGCGACCCTGGAAGCATGCCCGAGAGTCTTGGGTTTGCTGGCTAAAGAAGGCTTGATCAAGAACGAATCCGACGACACCGGCAGCGTCGCCGACATCACCCGCGACCCGCTGGAATACCCGGCTAACCGCGCCCAGCGCCTGCAAGCCCTGGCCCGTGGCGATGAAGGTTTCCTGCTGGCACTGGGTTACTCGACCCAGCGCGGCTACGGCCGCAACCACCCGTTTGCTGGTGAGATTCGCATCGGCGACGTCGAGGTGTGGATCGACCCGCAAGAGCTGGGTTTCCCGATCTGCCTGGGCAGCATCGAAGTCACCGAGTGCGAGATGGTCAACCAGTTCGTCGGCTCGGCCACCGAGCTGGCGCAGTTCACCCGGGGCTACGGCCTGGCATTCGGGCATGCCGAGCGCAAGGCGATGGGCATGGCGCTGGTGGACCGCTCGTTGCGCGCCAATGAGTTCAACGAAGAAATCGTCTCGCCGGCCCAGCAGGAAGAATTCGTGCTGTCCCACTGCGACAACGTCGAGGCGGCGGGCTTCGTTTCCCACCTCAAGTTGCCTCACTACGTGGACTTCCAGTCCGAGCTGGAACTGATCCGCAAACTGCGCCAACCGGCCGAGGGCACGCGCCATGAATGACCTGACCCAAACCCCTGCGCGTGACCCGGCGTACAACTTCGCCTACCTCGACGAGCAGACCAAACGCATGATCCGCCGGGCCTTGCTCAAGGCCGTGGCGATCCCCGGTTACCAGGTGCCATTCGGTGGCCGCGAGATGCCGCTGCCTTACGGTTGGGGCACCGGCGGCATGCAACTGACCGCCGCGATTCTGGGGGCCGATGACGTGCTCAAGGTCATTGACCAGGGCGCCGACGACACTACCAACGCCGTCTCGATCCGGCGCTTTTTCGCGCGCACCGCCGGCGTCGCCACCACCGAAAGCACCCCGGGCGCCACGGTGATCCAGACCCGCCACCGCATCCCGGAAACCCCGTTGCACGCCGATCAGATCATGGTCTACCAGGTGCCAATTCCCGAGCCGCTGCGCTTTATCGAACCGTCGGAAACCGAGACCCGCACCATGCACGCCCTCAATGATTATGGGGTGATGCACGTCAAACTCTACGAGGACATCGCGACCTTCGGCCATATCGCCACCAGCTATGCCTACCCGGTGATGGTGGATGAACGCTACGTGATGGACCCGTCGCCGATCCCCAAATTCGACAACCCGAAACTCGACCTGAGCCCGGCGCTGATGCTGTTCGGTGCCGGTCGCGAAAAGCGCTTGTACGCGGTGCCGCCGTACACCCAGGTCACCAGCCTGGACTTTGAAGACCACCCGTTCGAAGTGCAGAAGTGGGCACACAACTGCGCGATCTGCGGCAGCCATGAATCGTTCCTCGATGAGCTGATTCTCGACGATGCCGGTACCCAGAGTTTTGTGTGTTCCGACACCTGGTACTGCGCCCAACGGGTGAAGGAGAACAACCAGTGAGCCAGCCTCTTTTGCAAGTGCGTGATCTGTCGTTGTTATACGGCGAAGAGAAGGGCTGCCAGGACGTCAGCTTTGATTTGTACCCCGGCGAAGTGCTGGGGATTGTCGGCGAATCCGGCTCGGGCAAGTCCACCTTGCTCTCGTTGCTCAGTGGACGTTTGCCGCCACAGGCCGGGAACATCGGCTATCGCGGCAAGGACGGCGAGTGGCTGGATTTGTACAGCGCCAGCGAAGCCGAACGCCGCACCTTGCTGCGCACCGAGTGGGGTTTCGTCGAGCAGAACCCTCGGGACGGTTTGCGCATGGGCGTCTCTGCCGGCGCCAACATCGGCGAGCGCCTGATGGCCCAGGGCGTGCGCAATTATCAGCAACTGCGCGGCGCCGGCCTCGACTGGCTCGGCCAGGTGGAAATCGACCCGCAGCGCATTGATGACTTGCCCCGAACCTTCTCCGGCGGCATGCAACAGCGCCTGCAAATCGCCCGCAACCTGGTCTCCAGCCCGCGCCTTGTGTTTATGGACGAACCCACCGGCGGCCTGGATGTATCGGTACAGGCGCGCTTGCTCGACCTGCTGCGCGGCCTCGTTCGCGAGCTGGATCTGGCGGTGGTGATCGTGACCCACGACCTCGCCGTGGCGCGCCTGCTGGCCGACCGCCTGATGGTGATGCGCCGTTCCCGCGTGGTGGAAACCGGGCTGACGGACCAGATCCTCGACGATCCACAGCACCCTTACTCTCAACTGCTGGTGTCTTCGGTATTGCAGCCATGATGAATGCCTTGATCGAGGTCCGTGACCTCTCGAAAACCTTCACCTTGCACCAGCAGAACGGCGTGGTACTGAACGTGCTGCGCGGGGTGGAGTTCAGCGTGAAAGGCGGTGAGTGCCTGGTGCTGCATGGCCAGTCCGGCGCCGGTAAAAGTACGTTGCTGCGCACCTTGTACGGCAACTATTTACCGGCAGGCGGCAGCATTCGGGTACAGCATCTCGGCGAATGGCTGGAGCTGGTCGGTGCCGAGCCTCGGGAGGTGCTGCAAGTGCGCCAGCAGACCCTGGGCTACGTCAGCCAGTTTCTGCGGGTAATTCCGCGTGTGGCCTGCCTGGATGTGGTGATGGAACCGGCCCTGGCCCGTGGCTGGTCGAAGGCCAATGCACAGTCCCGCGCCGAGCATCTGCTGACCCGCCTGAATATTCCCCAGCGCCTGTGGCAGTTGGCACCCGGCACGTTCTCCGGTGGCGAGCAGCAGCGGGTCAACATCGCCCGTGGTTTCATGGTGGACTGGCCGGTGATGCTGCTGGACGAACCCACCGCGTCCCTCGACGACAGCAACCGCCAGGTGGTGCTGGAGCTGATGAACGAAGCCAAGGCCGGCGGTGCCGCACTGATCGGCATCTTCCACGACCGCGCCGCCCGTGAAGCGGTTGCCGACCGCCATTTCGACATGACCCCCGCGCCTGTTGCCCAAGAGGAATACGCCCATGCCCGCTGAACAGATCCTCAGTAATGCCCGGCTGGTGACGGCTGATCGCATGTTCCTTGGCAGCGTAGTGCTGCGGGACGGACTGATCGTCGACATCGCCGAAGGCCGCAGCCGGTTGCCCCAGGCCCAGGATCTGGACGGTGATTTCCTGCTGCCGGGGCTGGTGGAACTGCACACCGACAATTTGGAAAAACACATGACCCCGCGCCCCGGCGTGGACTGGCCGTCGACTTCGGCGGTGCTCAGCCATGACGCGCAAATCATCGCGGCCGGCATCACCACGGTGTTCGATGCGGTGTCCATCGGCGATGTGAACCCCAAGGGCAACCGCATGCAGAAACTGCCGGCGATGCTTAACGCCATCGCCTCGGCAGAAAGCGCCGGCCTGACCCGCGCCGAACACCGCCTGCACCTGCGCTGCGAGCTGTGCCACCCCGACACCTTGAGCGTGTTCCGTGACCTGGTGGAAAACCCGCTGGTGCAGTTGGTGTCGGTGATGGACCACTCGCCGGGCCAGCGCCAGTTCGTGCTCGAATCCAAGTACCGTGAGTACTACATGGGCAAGTACCACCTGAACGACGAGACCATGGACGCGTTCATCAAGCTGCAGATGGCCAACTCGAAGGAATACAGCGACCGCTACCGCGCCGCGATCGTCGAGCATTGCCTGGCGCGCGGGCTGTCGGTGGCCAGCCATGACGATGCGACGTTGGCGCATGTGGAGGAGTCGGCGCGCTATGGCATGACCATCGCCGAATTCCCCACCACCCTGGAAGCGGCGCGTGGCTGCCAGCAACTGAACATGAAAGTTCTGATGGGCGCGCCGAACGTGGTGCGTGGCGGGTCCCACTCGGGTAATGTGGCCGCCGCCGGCCTGGCTGCCCAAGGATTGCTGGATATACTTTCCAGTGACTACTACCCGGCCAGCCTGCTGCAGGCGGCGTTCGTGCTGGCCGATCAACAGGACGGCGGCGACCTTTCCCGGGCGGTCAAGATGATCAGCCTGGCGCCCGCACACGCGGCGGGCCTGAGTGATCGCGGTGAAATCGCTATCGGTCTGCGGGCCGACCTGGTGCAAGCCAAAAAAAGCCAAGACGGACTGCCCGTGGTCCAACAAGTCTGGCGACAAGCGAAGAGGGTGTTTTGATGGCAGGCAGGTTGATCTATCTCATCGGACCATCGGGTTCGGGCAAGGACAGCCTGCTGGATGCCGCACGACCGCGTTTGGCCGAGCGTGGCTGCCGCATTGTGCGGCGGGTCATCACCCGCTCGGCGGAAGCGGTGGGCGAAGCCGCGCAAGGCGTGAGACCCGCGCAGTTCGCCGCGATGGAGGCCGAGGGCGCCTTTGCCCTTAGTTGGCACGCCAACGGCTTGTCCTACGGTATCCCCCGGGAAATCGATGGGTGGTTGGCGGCGGGAGATGACGTGCTGGTCAACGGCTCTCGCGGCCACCTGGCGCAAACCCGCTTGCGTTACCCGAACCTGCTGGTGGTATTGCTGACGGTGGATCAAGGCGTTTTGCGCCAGCGTTTGCTGGCACGGGGCCGCGAATCCGTGGCGGAGATTGATCAGCGGCTGGCACGCAATG
This sequence comes from Pseudomonas sp. 32A, assembly GCF_052682255.1. Lineage (NCBI taxonomy): Bacteria > Pseudomonadati > Pseudomonadota > Gammaproteobacteria > Pseudomonadales > Pseudomonadaceae > Pseudomonas > Pseudomonas sp. 32A. The sequence continues at coordinate 4,776,153 of NZ_JBQYLY010000001.1, forward strand.
CACGATTCGCCGAAGGTTTGAGCACGGCACCGGATGTATTCCTGCTCGACAACTCCGGCCAACTGGCGCACACGGTCGAGCGCCTGCTGGGCTGCCTCGACGGGCAACCGGCATGCGCCTGACCCTGCTGGGCACCGGCGATGCGCGGCAAGTCCCGGTGTATGGCTGTGAGTGCGCGGCCTGTGATTTGGCCCGCCGTGATGAGAGCCTGCGGCGTCGCCCATGCAGTGCGTTGATCGAGTGCGGCGACCAGCGTTGGTTGATCGACAGCGGTTTGCCCGACCTCACTGAACGCTTCCCGCCCCGCAGTTTCAACGGGATTCTCCAGACCCACTACCATGCCGATCACGCCCAAGGCCTGCTGCATTTGCGGTGGGGGCAAGGGCTGGTGATTCCGGTGCATGGTCCGGTGGATCCGGAAGGGTTGTCCGACCTGTACAAGCACCCCGGCATCCTCGATTTCAGCCAGCCGTTTGCCGAGTTTGAAACCCGCCGCTTTGGTGAGCTGAGTGTCACTGCGTTGCCGTTGGTGCATTCCAAACCCACCTTGGGTTATCTGCTGGAAGGCGAGGGCAGGCGCATCGCTTACCTCACCGACACCGTTGGCCTGCCACCGGCTACCCGCGACTGGCTGCAGCGTGAACCGCTGGATGTGCTGGTGCTCGACTGCTCCATGCCGCCGCAACCCCAGGCACCGCGTAATCACAATGACCTGACGTTGGCGTTGCAGTGCATTGACGAGGTGAAGGCGCAGTTGGGTGTGCTGACCCATGTGGGGCATACGCTGGATGCGTGGTTGTTGCAGCATCGGCGGGAGTTGCCGCGCCATGTGACGGTAGGCTGGGATGGGCGGGTGGTTTAGCGGCTGAACACGCCCTCCACATACTCGATAAACGCCCGGGCCTTGGCACTGGACAGCCGGCCTGTCGGCGTTACTGCCCACAAGTCCCGGGGCGGTAGTTCCCAGTCGGTCAGCACCGCCTTGACCTCGCCACTGGCGATCTCCGGGGCGAACATCCATTCGGCGGTCATGGCCACTCCATGGTGGGCGAGGACGCCTGCGCGAATGCCCTCGGATGACGTAACGCGCAGGCGTCCGTCGGCGACGATGGGGTATTGATGAGCACCTTGGCTGAACGGCCAGCAGGTGCTTTCGCTCAAGCTATAGATCACCGCCTGGTGGTGCAGCAGATCTGCCGGAGTGTGGGGCTCGCCGCAACGTTCGAAGTAGGCCGGGGTACCGAACACCCGGCTGGGGCTTTGGCCGATCTTGCGGGCAGTCAGGCCGGAGTCATTCAGGTTGCCGATGCGCAGGGCGACGTCGATACCTTCTTCCACCAGGTTGAGGAGGCGGTCGTCGAGTACAACGTCCACATTCAAACCGGGGTGCTGATCAAGGAACGGGCCCAGGTTGGGAATGATGTGCAAGCGGGACAAGGTCACGCCGGCGCTGATACGCAAGTTGCCCGACAGGCCGTTGCCGGCGCCCCGCGCGGCGTCGTCGGCACCGTTGACTTCGTCGACCGCGCGTTTGGCCTTTTCAAAAAATACCAGCCCGGCCTCGGTGGGCGTCAGGCCCCGGGTGGAGCGCATCAGCAAGCTGACCGCCAACCGGGCTTCCAGTTGCGCAATGCCTTTGGAAACGGCGGGCTGGCCGATTCCCATGCGTTTTGCGGCAGCGGAAAACGAGCCTGTCTCGACGACGTGGACGAAGGTTTCCATGGCAGTGAGGCGGTCCATCGGGTGTCCTTGTGGCGTGGCATTTCGGGAATCATGGGGCCTTTAGGAAATGCGTGGAAGTCAATTCGGGGGCATAGAACTTATTCCTTAAGGGAATAGATTCGGTGTTTTTCCAACATCCGGTAAAACAGCCGCCAGTCAGCCTGATCAATTCTGTGCTTGAGTAAAGATAACTCTGGAGTTACCTTTATTCGAGCCTGAGCAAGGAGGCTGTGGTGCAAAGCAGGCTATTGATCAAAGAGCTGCAAGAGGCAGGTTGGGTGCTGGATCGGGTGACGGGCAGCCATCATCTTTTCACCCATCGCTATAACCCGTACACGATACCGGTGCCCCATCCCAAGAAGGATCTGCCGATGGGCACCGTGCGAAGTATCAGGAAACGTGCCGGGCTGTTTTCGTTTTAGGACGGTTTAAGGAGATTTTCCATGCAATACCCAATCTGTATCGAATGGGGCGATGACTTTGTCGCCACCGGTATCCAGATCCCCGACATTCCAGGTGCGGTAACCGCCGGGGACAGTTTTGAAGAGGCTTACAACGCGGCGGTCGAAGTGGCGCACATCATGCTGCAAGAGATCGCCGCAGAAGGCCGGGCGATTCCGATGCCAACGTCGGTGGCGGCCCATCACGATAATGAGGATTACGCCGGCATGGGCTGGGGAATGTTGGAACTCGACATCTCGCCGTATCTGGGCAAGACCGAGAAGGTCAATGTGACCTTGCCCGGCTACGTGATCCAGCGTATCGACCGTTATGTGCGGGAGCACAAAGTGAAAAGCCGCTCGTCATTTCTGGCCGATGCGGCTTTGGAGAAGTTGGTGCGGTTGTAACTAGGCAGTCGCTACCGCGCCTTGCCGCGATGCACTCAGGAACCGCAGCAACGCCACCAGCGGGAAGGCGCTGCCCACCAGCATCACCCCCAGCCAGCCGCCGTGTTCGTACACGCTGCTGGCAATCGCCGAGCCGAAGGCGCCGCCGATGAAGATGCTGGTCATGTACAGCGCGTTCAGGCGGCTGCGGCTGTTGGCGTCGAGGGCGTAGATGGCACGTTGGCCGAGGACCATGTTCATCTGCACGCAGAAGTCCAGGACCACGCCGGTCACCGCCAGGCCAATCACGCTGTACAACGGGTGCACGAAGGCCGGCAGGAAACTCAGCGCGGCAAACAGCATCGCCAGCAGTGAAGCGCGGTGGGTGTGGCCGGCATCCGCCAGGCGCCCGGCGATGGGGGCGGCGATGGCGCCGAGGGCACCGACCAGGGCAAACAGGGCAATCTGGCTCTGGCTCAGGCCATGGTTGCGGGACAGTTCCAGCGGGGCGGCGGTCCAGAACAGGCTGAAGGTAGCGAACATGCAGCCCTGGTAAAACGCCCGCTGGCGCAGCACCGGTTGGCGGCGCAGCAGGGTGCCCAGCGAGCCCAGCAACTGGCCATAGCTGGCGGCGTGATCGGGTTGGCGCTTGGGGATGGTGAGCATCAGCACCACGCTGATAAACGCCATCAGGGCCGCGGCGGCCATGAACATGGCGCGCCAGCCGAAGTGGTCGGCCACCACGCTGGACACCGGCCGGGCCAGCAGGATACCCAGCAGCAAACCGCCCATGATGCTGCCGACCACCCGGCCACGGGATTCAGCCGGTGCCAGGTGTGCCGCCAGCGGAATCAGGATTTGTACCGACACCGAACTGAAGCCGATCAGCAGCGACACCAGCAGGAACAGATTCGGCTGTTCGGTGAACGCCGCACCCAGCAGGCTGGCGATGGCCACCACGGTGGTGGTGATCATCAGCCGGCGGTTTTCCAGCAGGTCGCCCAACGGCACCAGGAAGAACAGGCCCAGGGCATAGCCGATCTGGGTCAGGGATACGATCAGGCTGGCCATGGCCGGCGTGAGGCCGATGTCCGGGGCGATCAGTTCGATGATCGGTTGGGCGTAGTAGATGTTGGCGACGATGGCGCCGCAACAGAACGCAAACAGCATCACCATGCCTCGGGTCATGGTGTTTGTAGCGTGGGGCGTGGCGTTCATGGTGTTCTCATAAAAGCGAAGGAAAGAGGCGAGCGAGAATAATGATTGAGCCGGAGCGGGAGTAGCCCGTCTGCGGTGATAACACTCATGCCGGGAATTAATGACTGAAACGTTAACTTTCGGGCTGGAGGTCGATGATACATTCAGTCACAACTGCATAAACAGGAAATCCACTGCCATGAAGATGACATTCAACCAGATGCTCCTGGCCTCAAGCCTGGCCGCGCTGATGACCGTGGGCATCGCCCAGGCCGCCGATGCCCCGCGTGTCGGCGTACGGGGTTCAATTACCGCGATGGACGGCGACGCGATGCAGGTCAAGGTCAACAGCGGTGAAGACGTCATCGTGCACCTGACCAAGGACACGCTGGTGCGTGCAGTCACTTTGGCCAAGATCGAAGACATCAAGCCGGGCAGTTACATCGGCTCGGCGGCCATGCCGAACGCGGATGGCACCCTGACGGCACTGGAAGTGCATGTGTTTCCACCGGCCATGGCGGGTACCGGCGACGGGCATCGGGCGTTCGACCTGAAGGAAGGCAGCAGCATGACCAACGGCACCGTGGGTGACCTGGTGGTGAGCAAGGGCCGGACGTTGACCGTCAAGTACAAGGGTGGCGAGCAGAAGATCGTGGTGCCGGATGATGTGCCGATCGTCAACCTGGAGCCGGGTGATCGCAGCTTGCTGAAGCCTGGGGTGAAAGTGGTGATGTTTGCGGCGGAGGGCGAGGATGGGAGCGTGACGGCCCAGGCGATTTCTGCGGGCAAGGATGGCGTGACACCGCCGATGTAACCGCTGTAGATAGATCGTTCCCACGCTCCGCGTGGGAATACATCCAGTGACGCTCTGCGTCACCAATGCGCACGGTCCAGGTCTTGCGGCGCGGCCTGGACGCGGAGCGTCCTATGAGGCATTCCCACGCGGAGCGTGGGAACGATCAGGGTGCGGATTATTGGCCGGAGTAGATCTGGTCAAAAACCCCACCATCATTGAAGTGGGTCTTCTGCACGGTGCGCCAGTCACCAAAGGTCTTCTCGACCGACAGGAAGTCGACTTTCGGGAAGCGGTCGGTGTACTTGGCCAGCACTTTCGGGTCACGTGGACGCAGGTAGTTGTTGGCGGCAATTTCCTGGCCTTCTGGCGACCACAGGTACTTCAGGTATTCCTCGGCAGCCTCTTTGGTGCCTTTTTTCTCGACCACTTTGTCGACGATCGACACCGGCGGCTCAGCTTCTGCGGAAACGCTCGGGTAGATCACTTCGAACTGATCACGGCCAAATTCACGGGCGATCATTTCTGCTTCGTTCTCAAAGGTCACCAGCACGTCGCCGATCTGGTTGGTCATGAACGTGGTGGTAGCGGCACGGCCACCGGTGTCCAGCACGGGGGCGTGTTTGAACAGGTCGCCCACGAACTTCTTGGCCTTCTCTTCGTCGCCGCCGTTCTTCAGCACATAACCCCAGGCCGACAGGTAGGTGTAGCGGCCGTTACCGGAAGTCTTCGGGTTCGGCACGATGACTTGTACGCCGTCCTTGACCAGGTCCGGCCAGTCTTTCAGGGCTTTCGGGTTGCCTTTGCGCACGATGAACACCGTGGCCGAGGTGAAGGGCGCGCTGTTGTTCGGCAGGCGGGTAACCCAGTTGTCCGGCACCAGCTTGCCGTTGTCGGCCAGGGCGTTGATGTCGGTGGCCATGTTCATGGTGATCACGTCAGCCGGCAGGCCGTCGATCACCGAGCGCGCCTGTTTGCTCGAACCACCGAAAGACATCTGCAGCGTCAGCTTGTCGTCCGGGTGCTCGGCGGCCCAGTGCTTCTGGAAGGCGGCGTTGTAGTCTTTGTAGAAGTCGCGCATCACGTCGTAGGAGACGTTGAGCAGGGTGACCGGGGCGGCCTGGACGACGCCAGCCAGTGCAAGGCCGGCGGCCAGGAGAGAGGCGCTAACGAGTTTTTTCACTGCTCATTCCTTGTTGTTCGAGAAGGTTGTCGACGATGTAGGGGCAATATGCCAGCGACTATAACGGGGGGCGCATAGTCGCTTAAAGATTAAAAAGAACTTTGCTTATTCCAGTTTTTTGAAAAGCCCGTTACCACAGCGTGAGCAAAACGCGGCGTTTGGCTCGTGGCTGTTTTTCTTGCACACCGGGCAATCGGTTTGCAGCACTTCACCCCGCATGGCAGTGGCCAGTTCGGCGGTGAAGATCCCGGTGGGCACGGCGATGATCGAGTAACCGGTGATCATCACCAATGACGAAATCACCTGGCCCAGCGGGGTCTTCGGCACGATATCGCCAAACCCCACGGTGGTCAGGGTGACGATCGCCCAATAGATGCCCTTGGGAATACTGGTAAAGCCGTGTTCCGGGCCTTCGATCACGTACATCAAGGTGCCGAACACCGTGACCAGGGTGCAGACGCTGACCAGGAACACCACGATCTTCTGCTTGCTGCCCCGCAGCGCCGCCATCAGGTAGTTGGCTTGCTTGAGGTACGGGCTGAGCTTGAGCACGCGGAAAATTCGCAGCATCCGAATGATCCGGATGATCAGCAGGTACTGCGCGTCGCTGTAATACAGCGCCAGGATGCCGGGGACAATGGCCAGCAAGTCCACCAGCCCATAGAAGCTGAAGGCATAGCGCAAGGGTTTGGGTGAGCAGTACAGACGCAACCCGTACTCGATCAGAAAGATCAGCGTGAAGCCCCACTCGATATAGGCCAGCACATCAGCGTAGTTCTGGTGTATCTGATCGATGCTGTCGAGCATCACGATCACCAGGCTGGCGAGAATGATCAGCAGCAGGATGCCATCGAAGCGCCGCCCGGCGACGGTGTCGCTTTGGAATACCATGACGTAGAGCCGCTGACGCCAGTCGTTGTTGCTGTCCATAAAACCCGCCTGAATCGAATGTCGAGCAAGCCTAGGGGGATTCGAAGGGGCTGTCCATGCGGGCTTTGTGCATCACCCGATGGCTGGCGCGCACCAGCCAGGTGGCGAGGATAAACGGCGCAGTCAGCGCGGGCAGGTTCAGGCCGGTGAAGCCAGGCGTGAGGATGATCGCCAGCAGGATGCCGATCAGCGGCAGCCAGGGTTGGCGGCTATGCTGGCTGAGGGCTAATGCCGCCAGTGCCGGGTTGTAGCTGTGCAGGCCGAGCAGGGCGCTGGCGGGCTCGTCCAGCAGCAGGGCGACCAGCACGCCGAGGCTCGCACCGGTCAGCGCCCACGAGGCCGCGCGGCGGCTGGCTGTTAAAAGGCCGAGGGCGATCAACAGGCCGGCAAGGGGTTGGTCCATCAGGATGACTTGGGCCAGGCCTCTGAACGGCGCGCAGAGTAGCGCCCAGGTGCCGGGTTCGCTGACGGCAAATGCGGCGGGCGCGGTGGTGCCCAGCAGCAGCCAGCCGAGTACCACAAACGGTGCGGTGTAGGCGGGCAGGTCGTCGGGGTTGGCGGCACGTTTGAGCCACTGGCGGGTGAGGATTGCGCTGAGGCCACCGCAGGCGAGGATCAGCGGCGGCAACAGTGCGGACCAAGTGAAATGCTGGCTGATCAGCAAGCCGAGTAGCACACCGTTATAGCTATAAAGGCCAGCCTGGCGTTCGGCCTTGGGATAGCCGCGGCGTTGGGCGGTCAGCAAACCGGCGACACCGCCCAGCAGTGCGCCGCCGAGCAGGGTCGGGGCGCCGATCAGGATCGCCAGCAGGCAGAGCAGGCCACACAGCGGGTGGCGCTGGAGGAAAATCTGGCTGAAACCGTTGAGCAGGGCTTCGGCCCAGTCGGGGCAGGATTGGTTGGGCATGGTGAGTGAGTCTGAGGGACCGAGTTGCCCCCTTCGCGAGCAAGCCCGCTCCCACATTCGACCGAGTTGTCATGTCGAACAGTGACCAAAATGTGGGAGCGGGCTTGCTCGCGAAGGGGCCCTTACAGGCGCTAGATCAATGTCTCGATCCGCAACGAATTGGTCGACCCCGGCTGCCCAAACGGCACCCCCGCAGTAATCACCAATGTATCCCCACGCTGTGCCATACCCTGTGCCTGGGCAATTTCCAGCGCCGTGGAACACACCTCGTCCACCTGCCGCAGCCGATCATTCACCACCGAATGCACGCCCCACGCCACGCTCAAGCGCCGTGCCGTCGACAGGTTCGGCGTCAGGTTGAGAATCGGCACCGCCGGCCGTTCCCGCGCCGCCCGCAGGCTGGAGCTGCCCGACTCGCTGTAGTTCACCAGCACCGCCACCGGCAATATGCTGCTGATACGGCGAATCGCGCAGCTGATGGCGTCCGACACCGTGGCATCTGCCTTGGGCCGGCTGACGTCCAGTTGCGTCTGGTAATCCGGGCCGTTTTCCACCTGGCGGATGATCTTGCTCATCATCAACACCGCTTCCAGCGGGTATTCACCGGAAGCGGTTTCCGCCGAGAGCATCACCGCATCCGCGCCTTCAGCCACCGCATTGGCCACGTCAGTGACCTCGGCACGGGTCGGCGCCGGGGAGAAGCGCATGGACTCGAGCATCTGCGTGGCCACCACCACCGGTTTACCCAACTGACGGCAGACGCCAATGATGCCCTTCTGGATTTGCGGCACGCTCTCCGCCGGCACTTCCACCCCCAGGTCCCCTCTGGCGACCATGATCGCGTCGCTCAACTCGGCGATTTCCTGCAGGCGCTGCACCGCCGACGGTTTCTCGATCTTGGCCATCAGGAACGCCTTGTCGCCGATCAATTCGCGGGCTTCGCGAATATCTTCCGGGCGTTGCACAAACGACAGCGCCACCCAGTCCACGCCCAGTTCCAGGCCGAAGCTGAGGTCGCGGCGATCCTTGTTGGTCAGCGGGCTGAGTTCCAGCAACGCCTGGGGCACGTTCACGCCTTTGCGGTCCGACAGTTCGCCGCCATTGAGCACGGTGGTGTCGATGGCATCGGCGTGCTTGGTGATCACCCGCAGGCGCAGTTTGCCGTCGTCCAGCAGCAGGTCCATGCCGGGCTTGAGGGCGGCGATGATTTCCGGGTGCGGCAGGTTGACCCGCCGCTGGTCACCGGGCGTGGGGTCGAGGTCCAGGCGCAGGGCCTGGCCGCGAATCAGTTGCACCTTGCCTTCGGCGAAACGCCCGACCCGCAGCTTCGGGCCTTGCAGGTCCATGAGGATGCCGAGGGGATAGTTGAGCTGGCGCTCCACCTGGCGAATCCATTGGTAGCGCTGGGCGTGGTCGGCATGATCGCCATGGCTGAAGTTCAGCCGGAAGATGTTCACCCCGGCTTCCACCAGCTCGCGGATGTCGTCGATGCTGTCGGTGGCCGGGCCCAGCGTGGCGAGGATCTTGACCTTCTTGTCAGGCGTCATGTTCAGGGGACTCTCTTTCAGGGCTCTCAAGAATCAGAATGGCGCGAAAATCGTTGACGTTGGTGCGGGTCGGCTCAGTGATGATCAAGCCGTCGAGGGCCGCGAAATAGCCGTAGCCATTGTTGTTGTCCAGCTCATCACGGGCGCTCAAGCCCAGCGCTTCGGCGCGGGCGTAGCTGGTGGGTGTCATGATTGCGCCGGCGTTGTCTTCGGAACCGTCGATGCCGTCGGTGTCACCCGCCAGGGCGTAGACGCCGGGCAGGCCCTTGAGGCTGTCGGTGAGGCTCAGCAGGAATTCGGCATTGCGCCCGCCACGGCCATTGCCGCGCACGGTCACGGTGGTTTCACCGCCGGAAAGGATCACGCAAGGCGCCGCGAGCGGTTGGCCGTGCTGGATGATCTGCCGGGCTATGCCGGCGTGCACCTTGGCCACGTCTCGGGCTTCGCCTTCCAGGTCGCCGAGGATCAGCGGGCTGAAACCGGCCTGGCGGACTTTCACCGCCACCGCTTCCAGAGATTGCTGCGGGCGCGCGATCAGCTGGAAATGGCTGCGGGCGAGCACCGGGTCGCCGGGCTTGACGGTTTCCGACTCCGGGCTTTGCAGCCAGGTGCGTACGGACGCCGGGATTTCAATCTGGTAGCGCTTGAGGATCGCCAACGCCTGTTGCGAGGTGCTCGGATCGCCAACAGTGGGGCCGGAAGCGATGACGGTGGCCTGGTCACCCGGCACATCGGAAATTGCATAGGTGTAGACGGTGGCCGGCCAGCTGGCCTTGGCCAGGCGACCGCCCTTGATCGCCGAGAGGTGCTTGCGTACGCAGTTCATCTCGTCAATGGCGGCGCCGGATTTGAGCAGGGCTTTGTTGATCGCTTGCTTGTCCGCCAGGGTGATGCCGGCGGCCGGAAGGGCGAGCAGCGCAGAGCCGCCGCCGGAGAGCAGGAAGATCACGCGGTCGTCTTCGCTGAGGTTGCTGATCAGCTCCAGCACACGCTTGGCGACGGCCTGGCCTGCGGCATCCGGCACCGGGTGCGCGGCTTCGACCACTTCGATTTTCTTGCAGGGCGCGCCGTGGCCGTAACGGGTCACCACCAGGCCAGTGACTTCGCCTTGCCAGCAGTTTTCCACCACCAGCGCCATGGCCGCGGCGGCTTTGCCGGCGCCGATTACGATGACGCGGCCGCTGCGGTCGGCGGGCAGATAAGGTTCGAGGACTTGCCGGGGGTGGGCGGCGTCGATGGCTGTGGCAAACAGCTCGCGAAGCAGGTGTTGCGGATCGACCGACATAAGCGGGCTCCCGGGGATTCTTGTTATTAGGTATGCATCAGATCGTTCCCACGCTCCGCGTGGGAATGAATCACTGGACGCTCTGCGTCCGCTGTGTGACGCGGAGCGTCACGGGCTGCATTCCCACGCAGAGCGTGGGAACGATCAGGGCGTTATTTATCGCGAATCGAAAAATTCGCCATATGTTCCAGGCCCTTGATCAGCGCCGAGTGGTCCCAGTTGCCGCCACCGATGGCGGTGCAGGTGCTGAACACCTGCTGGGTGCCGGCGGTGTTTGGCAGGTTGATCCCCAGCTCCTTGGCACCGGCCAGCGCCAGGTTCAAATCCTTCTGGTGCAGGCTGATGCGGAAGCCTGGGTCGAAGGTGCCCTTGATCATCCGCTCGCCATGCACTTCGAGGATTTTCGAGGAGGCAAAGCCACCCATCAGCGCTTCACGCACCTTGGCCGGGTCGGCGCCGTTCTTCGAGGCGAACAGCAGCGCTTCGGCCACCGCCTGGATGTTCAGGGCAACGATGATCTGGTTCGCCACTTTGGCGGTCTGGCCATCGCCATTGCCGCCCACCAGGGTGATGTTCTTGCCCATGGCCTGGAACAGCGGCAGGGCGCGTTCGAAGGTGTGCGGGTCGCCGCCGATCATGATGCTCAGGGTGCCGGCCTTGGCCCCGACTTCACCACCGGACACTGGAGCATCGAGGTAGCGCGCGCCGGTCTCGTTGATCTTCGCGGCGAAGGCTTTGGTGGCAGTGGGCGAGATCGAGCTCATGTCGATCACTACTTTGTTCGGGCCCAGGCCTGCGGCAACGCCGTCGGCGCGGAACAGCACGTCATCGACCTGCGGGGTGTCGGGCACCATGACGATGATGAACTCGGCTTCCTGAGCCACTTGCTGCGGGTTGGCCAGGGCCACCGCGCCAGCGTCGATCAATTCAGCCGGCGCCTTGCCGTGGTGCTCGGACAGGAACAGTTGGTGACCGGCCTTTTGCAGGTTGGCGGCCATGGGTTGGCCCATGATGCCGGTGCCGATAAATCCGATTTTAGCCATGACGAAAATCCTCTCTTTATTCGATGTGAGAGCTGCTTTTTGTGGGAGCTGGCTTGCCTGCGATGGCATCACCTCGGTTTAACTGAGAGACCGAGTTGCCTGCATCGCAGGCAAGCCAGCTCCCACACAAGCCCTGCTTTCACATTGGGTTCTGTGTTGTGGGTTAGATCGCGTTGTGGCTTTTGAGCCATCCCAGCCCGGCTTCAGTGGTGGTCAACGGCTTGTACTCACAGCCGACCCAACCCTGGTAACCAATGCGGTCCAAATGTTCGAACAGGAAGCGGTAGTTGATCTCACCGGTGCCCGGCTCGTTGCGGCCCGGGTTGTCCGCCAGCTGGATGTGGTTGATCTCACCCAGGTGCGCGGCCATGGTGCGGGCCAGGTCGCCTTCCATGATTTGCATGTGATAGATGTCGTATTGCAGGAACAGGTTGGCACTGCCCACCTGCTCCCGAATCGACAGGGCCTGGGCCGTGTTGTTCAGGTAGAAGCCCGGAATGTCGCGGGTGTTGATCATCTCCATCACCAGCCGGATGCCCACCGCTTGCAGCTTGTCGGCGGCGTACTTGAGGTTGGCGACGAAGGTTTTTTCCAGCGTGGCGTCATCCACACCGGCAGGACGAATTCCCGCCAGGCAGTTGATCTGGGTATTGCCCAGCACCTGGGCGTAGGCGATGGCCAGGTTGACCCCAGCACGGAATTCCTCGACCCGGTCCGGGTGGCACGCCAGTCCGCGTTCGCCCTTGGCCCAGTCACCGGCCGGCAGGTTGAACAGCACTTGGGTCAGGCCGTGGGCATCGAGTTGCGCCTTGATTTCAGCCGAGCTGAATTCATAGGGAAACAGGTATTCCACACCACTGAACCCCGCGTCGGCGGCGGCTTTGAAACGGGCAAGAAAATCCTGTTCGGTAAACAGCATGGACAGGTTGGCGGCAAAACGCGGCATGGGGTTCTCCTTAATCGAGCAGTGAAATGGCAGTCGGTGCGTCGTTGCCCACCAGTGCCAGATCTTCGAATTCGTTGACGGCGTTGATCTCGGTGCCCATGGAAATATTGGTCACCCGCTCCAGAATGATTTCAACGATCACCGGCACCTTGAACTCCTCGATCATCTCCTGAGCCTTGCGCAGTGCAGGCTGGATCTGACCCGGTTCGAACACGCGCAGGGCCTTGCAACCCAGGCCTTCGGCCACGGCCACGTGGTCCACGCCATAACCGTTGAGTTCCGGGGCATTGAGGTTGTCGAAGGACAGCTGCACGCAGTAGTCCATTTCAAACCCGCGCTGGGCCTGACGGATCAGCCCCAGGTAGGAGTTGTTCACCACCACGTGGATGTACGGCAGCTTGAACTGCGCACCCACCGCCAGTTCTTCGATCATGAACTGGAAGTCATAGTCGCCCGACAGCGCCACGACTTTGCGGGTCGGATCAGCCTTGACCACACCCAGCGCCGCCGGAATGGTCCAGCCGAGCGGGCCGGCCTGGCCGCAGTTGATCCAATGGCGGGGTTTGTAGACGTGCAGGAACTGCGCGCCGGCAATCTGCGACAGGCCGATGGTGCTGACGTAGCAGGTGTCTTTGCCGAACACCTGGTTCATCTCTTCGTATACCCGTTGTGGTTTCACCGGCACGTTGTCGAAGTGGGTCTTGCGGTGCAGGGTGGCCTTGCGTTGCTGGCAGTCGTGCAGCCAGGCGCTGCGGTCCTTGAGCTTGCCGGCGGCTTTCCACTCACGGGCCACTTCTATGAACATCGTCAGGGCAGAACCAGCGTCGGAAACGATGCCCAGGTCCGGGGTGAATACGCGGCCGATTTGCGTCGGCTCGATATCCACGTGAATGAATTTTCGGCCCTCGGTGTACACCTCTACCGAACCGGTGTGGCGGTTGGCCCAGCGGTTACCGATGCCCAGCACCACGTCCGATTTCAGCATCGTCGCGTTGCCATAACGGTGGGAGGTTTGCAGGCCGACCATGCCCACCATCTGCGGGTGATCGTCCGGGATTGTGCCCCAGCCCATCAGGGTCGGGATCACCGGGATGCCGGTCAATTCGGCGAACTCCACCAGCAACTCGCTGGCGTCGGCGTTGATCACGCCACCACCGCTCACCAGCAATGGGCGTTCGGCCTGGTCCAGCAGGGCCAGGGCTTTTTCCACCTGGATGCGGGTTGCCAACGGTTTGGCCAGGGGCAGCGGCTGGTAGGCGTCGATGTCGAATTCGATCTCGGCCATTTGTACGTCGAATGGCAGGTCGATCAGCACTGGGCCAGGGCGGCCGGAGCGCATTTCATAGAAGGCTTTCTGGAAGGCATACGGCACCTGGCCCGGCTCCAGGACGGTGGTGGCCCACTTGGTCACCGGCTTGACGATGCTGGTGATGTCGACGGCCTGGAAGTCTTCCTTGTGCATCCGTGCACGGGGCGCCTGGCCGGTGATGCACAGGATCGGGATCGAGTCGGCCGAAGCGCTGTACAGGCCGGTGACCATGTCGGTGCCCGCCGGGCCCGATGTGCCGATGCACACGCCGATATTGCCGGCCTTGGTGCGGGTGTAGCCCTCGGCCATGTGCGAGGCGCCTTCAACGTGGCGAGCAAGGACGTGATCGATGCCACCGACCTTCTGCAAGGCCGAATACAGCGGGTTGATCGCGGCGCCCGGGATACCGAAGGCGGTGTCGACCCCTTCACGGCGCATCACCAGGACAGCGGCTTCGATTGCTCTCATTTTGCTCATGGTTTTGGTGCCTCTTGCGTTTTGTAATTGTATACAAGTGGTGTTGGTCCGAAGTGTATTCACGGCGAGCGTGGCAGGTCAATCCATTTTCTTGGGTGGCCTTTGCGTTCGTCGGAAGGCTTCTGGACAGGAATATTTCGACGCGTGGTGCGTATGTTTCGAAATATTGTATACAAAAAATAAATCTATTGTGTTCTATTTGTTTGATCCGGCTTCTGATCAAACAGAGCCCCACGGCTTTCCCATAACAAGATAAGGACGGCACCCATGAGCGCTTTAACCTTGAAAGTCGCAGTCAACCTGGCCAGTCATGCCATCGCGGCAGGCCGAACTATTTCGTCAGCGCCGCTGACCATTGCGGTGCTCGACAGCGGCGGGCATTTGATTACGTTGCAGCGCGAGGATGGCGCGAGCCTGCTGCGCCCGCAGATTGCGATTGGCAAGGCCTGGGGCGCGATTGCCCTGGGCAAGGGCTCGCGGCTGCTGGCGCTGGATGCGCAGCAGCGGCCGGCGTTTATTGCGGCGTTGAATAGTTTGGGGCAGGGCAGCGTGGTGCCAGCACCGGGCGGGGTGTTGATTCGGGATCAGGCGGGCGTGGTGCTGGGGGCCATCGGGATCAGCGGGGATACGTCGGATATTGATGAGCAGTGTGCGATCAGTGCGATCGAGGGGCAGGGGTTGTGGGCGGATGCGGGGGTTAGTGCTTGATTTGAGGTGACTGATGGATAGTCATCGCAGGCAAGCCAGCTCCCACAGTTGAATGTATTCACAAATCAAAATGTGGGAGCGGGCTTGCCCGCGATGGCGGCGACTCGGTCTCCAGTCAAAGCCAGATTGCATCCCACAGGGGGTAGTCGCCATATTTTTTCACGAGCCCCGCCCTCAAGGGATTGGCCACGATGTACCGAGCGATGCCCTCAAGGTTTTCTTCGCGCCGCACGGCATGATCATGGAAACCTGGTTGCCAAAGACGCCCTTTTCGCCCGGAAACAGCATTCACGACTCGAGTACTTTTGGATTTGACTTGGCGCATCAGGTCAGCCAACGAACCGCTTTCCAGCGAAATCAACCAGTGGAAATGGTCGGGCATCACTACCCAGGCGAGTGAGGTTGCCAGTCGCTGGTTTTGCGCAATTCTGAATTCCTGAACAACCAGTCTGCCTAGCTTGAAGTCGCTGAATATTGGTTCGCGATGCAGTGTGTTGCTGGTCAGAAGATAAATTCGGTTGGGTTCGTTATAGCGGCCAGTGCGTAGACGACATGATGCGGGTAGATCAGGCATTCCGTTGCCCCTTTGCAGAAGTGAGTTCTGAAAGGCTAGATGGGAATGTTTTAAGGGGTGTTCCAGGTTTTGGCGGGATGTGTCCGGGAGATCGCTATCGCGGGCAAGCCCGCTCCCACAGGGGACTTCCGTCGTTCATACATTCTGTGTCTGGCACACATCCAGTGTGGGAGCTGGCTTGCCTGCGATGGCTACGCCGCGGTCTATCAGCCCGGCTCACACCCTTTAAGCACCAACCGAATAATCGTCTGCGCCGCCGCCTCATAATCCGCTTCATCCAGCTTCGCCTTCCCGGTCACCGCTGAAATCTGCCAGTCAAAATCCGCATACGTCTGCGTCGCCGCCCAGATACTGAACATCAAATGATGCGGGTCAATCTCTGCAATCAGCCCCCGGTCCACCCAGCTCTGGATGCAGTCGATGTTGTGCTTGGCCTGGGCATTCAGCTGTTCCACCTGTTCGGCGCTCAGGTGCGGGGCGCCGTGCATGATTTCGCTGGCGAACACTTTGGAGGCAAACGGCAGATCCCGGGAAATGCAGATTTTCGAGCGGATGTACCCGCTCAGCACTTCCTTGGGGTCGCCGTCGGGATTGAACGGGGTGGAGGCCGCCAGGATCGGCTCGATGATGCTTTCGAGCACCTCGCGGTAGAGGTTGTCCTTGGACTTGAAGTAGTAATAGACGTTGGGCTTGGGCAGCCCGGCCTTGGCGGCGATGTCGCTGGTTTTGGTCGCGGCGAAGCCCTTGTCGGCAAACTCCTCACTGGCAGCCCGCAGGATCAGTTCTTTGTTGCGCTCGCGAATGGTGCTCATAGACCAGGAGGTTCCTTGCCAAGACAGGCGGTCGGGCATGGTAGCACCGGCTTTGCGCAGGGCTCAAGAATCCCGCTGTAGCCCTTGCTCTGCGGGCGCTCAGCTGACTTTGTCTGTCTTGATGCTGAACGCATTCACGGTCGTACAGGCACAGGCCGGGCGCGCTGCTAGAGTTCAGGGCAGCGAGCGGCCGATCAGGTGGCTCGTCCCATCCTGATTTCGGCGTTCGAGAGAGAAACCGTGGAGAACAGCAGACGACGTACGTTCGCCTGGGCAGTTGGCACGTTGTTACTGCTAGCGTTGTTGATTGCCCTGGGTTTGCACTTCTTTGCAGGTGGGCACAAAGGCAAGCCACCCGCACCCGGCGAACCGGTCGCCGTGGTGCCGGTCGCCTTGCAGGACGTGCCGGTCTACATCGATGCCCTCGGCACCGTCACCCCCACCCGCAGTGTGACGGTGGTCACCCAGGTCGATGGCATCCTCAGCAGCGTGGAATTCAAGGAAGGTCAGCACGTCAGCAAGGGCCAGGTGATTGCGCGGATCGATGATCGCGCCCTCAGGGCCCAACTGGCCGTGGCCAAGGGCAACCTGGCCCACGACCAGGCCGTATTGAGCAATGCCCAGCGCGATCTGGTGCGCTACCGCGAACTGGTCAAGGCCGGCTCCACCAGCCAGCAAACCGTCGATACCCAGGCCTCGTTGGTCCAGCAACAGCTGGGCACCGTGGCCGCCGACCAGGGCAATGTGCAGAACCTTGAAGTGCAGGTCGGCTACTGCACCATCACCTCGCCGGTCGACGGCGTGGTGGGCCTGCGCCTGGTAGACCCGGGCAACTACGTCACCACCACCAGCACCACCGGCATAGTGGTAATAACCCAGATGAACCCGGCCACCGTGGTGTTCGCGGTGCCCGAGGACGACCTGGGCGCTATCAACCAGGCCCTGGGCCATGGCGCCGTGACGGTGCTGGCCTACGACCGCAACAAGAAAGTCTTGCTGGCCACCGGCAGCCTGTTGGCCCTGGATAACCAGGTGGACACCACCACCGGCACCATCAAGGTCAAGGCGCAGTTCGATGATTCGGGCAATGCGCTGTTCCCCAACCAGTTCGTCAATGCGCGCCTGAAGGCCGATACCTTGACCCAGGTCGCCGTGGTGCCCTCCCGGGCGATCCAGCATGGCAGCAAGGGGGATTTCGTGTTCGTGGTAAATGGCGACAAGGCCAGCCTGCGTACTATCAAGACCGGCCCGTCCATGGGCGATGTGTCGGCGGTGCTCGAGAACGGGGTCAAGCCGGGGGAGCAGGTGATCACCGAGGGCGCCGACAAACTGGATGACGGTTCGGCTGTGAAGGTCGTCGCCCAGTGAGGAGCTGCCGAGCATGAACATTTCGCGGCCCTTTATCGAACGACCCGTCGCCACCACCTTGATGATGGTGGCGGTGCTGTTGCTCGGCCTGTTGGGGTATCACTTGCTGTCGGTGTCGGCCTTGCCCGAAGTCGATTACCCGACCATCCAGGTCTTCACCCAATACCCCGGCGCGAGCCCGGACGTGGTCAGCTCGTCGATTACCGCGCCGCTGGAACGCCAACTCGGTGAGATGCCGGGCCTCAAATCCATGAACTCCACCAGCTCCGACGGCGCTTCGGTGGTGACCCTGCAATTCGACCTGTCGCTGTCCCTGGACGTCGCCGAACAGGAAGTGCAGGCCGCGATCAACGCCGCCGGTACCTTCCTGCCGGCCAACCTGCCGTACCCGCCGGTGTACAGCAAGGTCAACCCGGCGGATGCACCGGTGTTGACCCTGTCCCTGACCTCCGACGTATTGCCGCTGACCAAGGTCGAAGACCTGGCGGATACACGGCTGGCGCAGAAGATCTCGCAGATCACCGGCGTCGGCCTGGTGACCATCAGCGGCGGCCAGCGCCCGGCGGTGCGGGTCGAGGCGAATACCTCGGCGCTCAACAGTCTTGGCCTGTCCATCGACGACCTGCGCACTTCCCTCGGCACCGCCAACGTCAATCAGGCCAAGGGCAATATCGACGGCAAGTTCCAGGCGTATTCCATTGGTGCCAACGACCAGCTGCAGTCGGCCGAGGAATACCGCGACTTGGTGATTGCCTATAAGAACGGCGCACCGATTCGCCTGTCGCAGATCGCCACTTCCACCCAGGGCCCGGAGAACCCGCGCCAGGCCGCGTGGACCAACAGCACGCCGTCGATTGTGCTGAATATCCAGCGCCAACCCGGCGCCAACGTGATTCAGGTGGTCGACCGCGTGCAGCAATTGCTGCCCAAGCTGCGGGCCAGTTTGCCGGGCACCTTGAAGGTCGATGTGCTGACTGACCGCACGCAAACCATCCGCGCCTCGGTCACTGATGTGCAGTACGAGTTGGCCATGGCCATCGTGCTGGTGGTGATCGTGATTTTTGCGTTCCTGCGCAATGTGCCGGCCACGATCATCCCCGCCGTCACCATTCCACTGACGCTGGTGGGCACCCTGGCGGTGGCCTATGCGTTGGGCTTCTCCCTGAACAACCTGACGCTGATGGCGTTGACCATCGCTATCGGCTTTGTGGTGGATGACGCCATCGTGATGATCGAAAACATCACGCGCTATATCGAGGCCGGCGACTCACCGCTGGAGGCGGCGCTCAAGGGTTCGGAGCAAATTGGTTTCACGATTATTTCGCTGTCGATTGCCCTGATTGCGGTGATGATCCCGCTGCTGTTCATGGGGGATGTGGTCGGCCGATTGTTCCGCGAATTCGCCATGACCGTGGCCGTGACCATCGTTATCTCGGCCTTCATATCGCTGACCCTGACGCCGATGATGTGCGCGCGGATGCTGAAGAATAAGCACCAGGAGCGCCGCGCGGATTTCTTCGACCGCATCAACACCCACTACGTGCGTGGCCTCGACTGGGTACTGGCGCACCGCACCCTGACTTTGATCTCGGTGGTGCTCACCGCCGCACTGACCCTGCTGACCCTGGTGATCATGCCCAAGGGCTTTTTCCCCGACCAGGACACCGGCCTGATCCAGGGCATTTCCCAGGCGGCGCCGACGGTTTCGTTCCAGCAGATGCAGACCGAACAACAACGTCTCGCCGCCCGAATCCTCAAGGACCCGGCCGTACAAAGCCTGTCGTCCTTTGTCGGGATCGACCAGACCAACCCGACCATCAACCAGGGCAACCTGCTGATCAACCTCAAGCCGCGGGGTGAACGTGACAGCGCCACCGAAGTGATCCGCCGGCTCTCCGATGCCAACGCCGACGACGCCGGCATCCGCCTGTACCTGCACTCGGTGCAGGACCTGACCCTCGACGCCACGGTATCCACCACCAGTTACCGCCTGGGCCTGCAAGCCACCGACCCGGACGAACTGGAAACGTGGACCAACAAGCTGCTGGCCGCGATCAAGCAAGACCCGATGTTCACCGATGTGCAAAGCCAGGCGATGCAGTTCGGCAACCAGATCCAGCTGACATTCGACCGCGCCACGGCCTCGCGGCTGGGCATCACGCCCCAGGCAATCGATGACGTGCTGTACGACGCCTTCGGCCAGCGCCAGGTCTCGACGATCTACACCCAGCTCAACCAGTACCACGTGGTAATCGCCACCGACCATCCGCCGCGCAACCTGTCGGACTTGCTCACGGGCTTGTACGTGGACATCCCGGGTGGCGGCGTCGCGCCGCTGTCGAGCATGGCGACCCTGCAGGTGGTGCGGGCGCCCGTCACCATTAACCGGCTGGGCCAGTTTCCCTATGCCGACGTGTCGTTCAATCTGGCACCCGGCCAAACCCTTGGCGCGGCGGTCACGCGGCTCAAGGACATCGAGGCCAAGGTCGGTTTGCCGCTGTCGGTGCAGGCCAACCTCGAAGGTGCGGCGGCGACGTTCGAGCAGTCGCTGTCCAACCAGGTGTTCCTGGTGGTGGCGGCGATTGTGGTGGTGTACCTGATGCTGGGGATTCTGTACGAGAGCTTCGTGCACCCGGTGACGATCCTTTCGACGCTGCTCTCGGCGGCGCTCGGGGCCTTGCTGGCGCTGCTGGTGACCGGCACGCAGTTCGACATTATCGGATTGATCGGCATTGTGCTGCTGATCGGCATCGTGATGAAAAACGGCATCATGATGGTCGACTTTGCCCTGGAGTTATTACGCGAGGGCGGCCTGAGCCCGGCGGCTGCGATCCGTCAGGCGGCGGAGCTGCGGTTCCGGCCGATCCTGATGACCAGCATGGCCTCGCTGTTCGGTGCGGTGCCGCTGGCGCTGGGGACGGGGATTGGCTCGGAGCTGCGGCATCCGCTGGGCATCGCGATTATCGGCGGGTTGTTGCTCAGTCAGTTGCTGACGCTGTTTTCCACACCCGTGATCTTCCTTGCCATGCACAGCCTGGGGCAGCGCTTCAGCCGCCATCCGGCTGAAGCGGTCTGATGGCGATGAACCTCAGCGCGCCGTTTGTTCGCCGCCCCATTGCAACCACCTTGATGGCGGCCGGCCTCGCGCTGTTTGGCGCGCTGGCCTTTATGCTGCTGCCGGTGGCGCCGCTGCCGGAGGTGGATTTCCCCACCATCAGCGTCAGCGCCTCGTTGCCCGGTGCCGATCCCACCACGGTTGCCAGCTCAGTGGCCACGCCCCTGGAGCGCCAGTTCGGGCAGATCGCCGGGGTCACGCAGATGACTTCGTCCAGCAGCCTCGGCTCGGCGCGGATCATCCTGCAGTTCGACCTGAACCGCGACATCGACGGCGCCGCCCGGGACGTGCAGGCCGCGATCAACGCCGCCCGCAGCAACCTGCCCAGCGACCTGTCCGGCAACCCGACGTACCGCAAGGTCAACCCGGCCGACTCGCCGATTTTGATCATCAGCCTGACCTCCGACAGCGCCACGCCGGGGCAGATGTATGACGTGGCTTCGACCCTGCTGGAGCAGAAGTTGTTGCAGACCACCGGCGTTGGTGACGTGACGGTGGGCGGCGGCGCGCTGCCGGCGGTGCGGGTGGAGTTGAACCCCGACCGGCTCAACCAGTACGGCGTCAGCCTGGAGCAGGTGCGCCAGGTGATCAACGCCTCCAACGTCAACCTGCCCAAGGGCAACGTGGCCATCGGCGACCGTAACTACGGCATTGCGGCGAACGACCAGTTGCTCAACGAAGAGGACTACGGGCCGCTGGTAGTCAAGGCGCACAACGGCGACCTGATCCATATCTCCGACCTGGGCTACGTGCGTGAAGACGTGCAGGACCTGCGCAACTTCGGCCTGTCCAACGGCAAGCCGGCGGTGCTGCTGGTGGTGTTCAAGCAGCCGGGGGCCAACGTGATCGAAACGGTGGACGCGGTGAAAGCCTCGCTGCCGTTTTTGCAAAGCTCGATTCCGGCGACGATCAAGCTCGACTTGCTGATGGACCGCACCACCACCATTCGCGCCTCGTTGCATGACGTCGAGATCACGTTGCTGGTGTCGATCCTGCTGGTGACCCTGGTGACATTCGGCTTCTTCCGCGACTGGCGCAGCACCCTGGTGCCGGCGATTGTGGTGCCGCTGTCGTTGCTTGGCACCTTCGGCGCGATGTACTTCCTCGGATACAGCCTGAACAACCTGTCCCTCATGGCGCTGACCATTTCCACCGGCTTTGTGGTGGACGATGCCATCGTGGTGGTGGAAAACATCATGCGCCACCTGGAGCGCGGCAAGACCCGGGTGGAGGCCGCGCTGGCCGGGGCCCAGGAAGTCGGCTTCACGGTACTGACCATCAGTGTGTCCCTGGTGGCGGTGTTTATTCCGCTGCTGCTGATGGGCGGGA
The DNA here is from genome assembly GCF_052682255.1 of Pseudomonas sp. 32A. Taxonomy (NCBI): domain Bacteria; kingdom Pseudomonadati; phylum Pseudomonadota; class Gammaproteobacteria; order Pseudomonadales; family Pseudomonadaceae; genus Pseudomonas; species Pseudomonas sp. 32A. Next base: position 4,798,225 of record NZ_JBQYLY010000001.1, read on the forward strand.
TTGTCGGGCGGCTGTTCCGTGAGTTTTCGGTGTCGTTGTCGGTGGCCATCGTGATCTCGATGCTGATCTCCCTGACCGTCACGCCGATGCTCGCCAGCGTGCTGCTGCGGGCGCCGAAGGAGATTCACCAAGGCAACGAACACCCGGATTCGCGATTTCACCGCTTCTACGATCGCACCCTCGGCTGGGTGATCGAGCATACGGTGCTGATGGGGTTCGTCACGGTGTTGGTGATCGTCCTCGCTGGCGTCCTGTATGTACTGGTGCCCAAGGGCTTTTTTCCCCAGGAAGACACCGGACGCTTGCAGGGCAGCATCCTGGCGAACCAGAGCATTTCCTACGGGGCGATGCAGAAGGACTTCACCGAGATCAACCGCAAGGTGATGAAGAACCCGAATATCGAAACCGTGGCCGGCTTTGTTGGTGGCGGAGGAGGTGGCGGCGGGGCGGTCAACAGCGCGCAGATGTTTGTCTTGCTCAAGCCGCTGGGGGAGCGAAAGGACAGCGCTACCGAAGTCATCGGGCAAATCCGTCGCAGCCTCGGCGACCTGCCCGGCACCAAGCTGTATTTGCAGTCGGCCCAGGACATCACCGTGGGTGGCCGGCAAAGTGGCGCGCAATACCAATACACCCTGACCGCCGATGACCAGGCATCCCTGGATGAATGGGTGCCCAAGGTGGTGGCGGTGCTGCACAAGTTGCCGCAACTCACCGACCTCAATACCGACCAGCAGGACAACAGCCTGCTGGCCAATGTGCAGATCAACCGCGACACGGCGGCACGCCTCGGGGTGAGTATCTCGGCGGTCGACCAGGCGCTGTACGACGCCTTTGGCCAGCGTCAGGTCGCCACCCTGTATCGCGCGGCCAACCAGTACCACGTGGTGATGGAAATCGCCCCGGAATACTGGACCGACCCTTCAGCGCTCAAGGGCATTTACGTGCCGACGGGCACCCAGGCCACGACCACCAAAGGCACCACGGCAGCGCCCAACCTGACCACCGAACAGACCCTGGTGCCGCTGTCGGCCCTGGCGGATAACACGGTGGCGCGCACGGCGATTTCCATCAGCCACCAGGGCACGTTCCCGGCGGTGACCATCTCGTTCAATCTGGCTCCCGGCACGTCCATCGGCCAGGCCACGGCGATGGTGGACGACGCGGTGAAGCAGCTGCGCATGCCCGCCAGTGTGGTGGGCCAGTTTGCCGGTACGGCCCAGGTGTTCCAGTCGTCGGTGGCCAGCGAACCGTTGCTGATCGTCGCCGCGCTGCTCTCGGTGTATATCGTGCTGGGCATCCTCTACGAAAACCTGATGCACCCGCTGACCATTCTCTCGACCTTGCCCTCGGCCGGTGTCGGTGCGTTGATCGCCTTGTTGCTGACGGGCACCGAGCTGTCGATCATCGCGCTGGTGGGGGTGATTCTGTTGATTGGCATCGTGAAGAAGAACGCGATCATGATGATCGACTTCGCGATCACCGAGCGGCGGGAGTTCGGCCTCACGGCCAAGGAAGCGATTCGCCGGGCGTGCCTGATCCGTTTCCGGCCGATCATGATGACCACCCTGGCGGCGATCCTTGGCGCGCTGCCGCTGGTGCTCGGCACCGGTTATGGCTCTGAGTTGCGCCGGCCGTTGGGGATTTCGATTATTGGTGGCCTGCTGTTCAGCCAGGTGCTGACGCTGTACACCACCCCGGTGATCTACCTGTGGCTCGACCGGGCGTCACAGCGCCTGGGTCGGCGTAAGGAAGCAAGGTTATGAACGTGAAACACAGCGTGCTTTGCATCAGCCTGCTGCTCGGTGGCTGCATGGTCGGGCCCGATTACCAGAAGCCCACCATGGAGCTGCCGCAGTCGTTCAAGGAAGGCGCGCAGTGGCAGCGCGCGGCGGCCAACCCCCAAGGGGCGATGGACAGTCAGTGGTGGCTGGCTTATCAGGATCCGGTACTGAACGATTTGGTGACGCGCTCGGCCAAGGCCAACCAGTCGATCATCGCGGCGGAGGCGGCTTATCGTCTGGCCCAGGCGCAGGTGGCGTCCAGTCGGGCCGGTTTGTGGCCGACGGTGGGCGTAGGGTTGTCGGGTTCGCGGGGAACGGCGGGCAGCGGCAGCGGTACGTCGACTACCGGCACCACGACGGGCGGCGTCGCGAACAGCGTCAGCGCAACCTTGACCGCCAGTTGGGAACCGGACCTGTGGGGCCTGGTGCGGCGCGGGATAGAGTCCAGCCAGGCCACGGCCCAGCAATCCGACGCATTGCTGGCCGGGGTGCGGCTGTCCATCAGCGCCAGCGTGGCGAGTAACTACCTCGCCCTGCGGCAGATGGATATCGACGTGCGCCTGTTGCAGCAACAGCAGAAGATCAACCAGCAACTGCTGGACATGATCCAGGTGCAATTCACCCAGGGCGTCGCCACCAACGACCAGTTACTGGTGGCTCAGGATCAACTGACCACTTCGATTGCCGACTTGCAGACCTCGCTGCGCGACCGCGAGCAATACGAACATGCTCTGGCCGTGCTGGTGGGCGTGGCGCCGAGTGAGTTTGCCGTGGCTGTGCGGGATGACTACCGCTTCGTGCTGCCGCGCCCCCCTTTGACCTTGCCTTCAACCTTGCTGCAACGGCGTCCCGATGTGGTTGCGGCGGAGCGTTCGGCAGCGGCGGCCAACGCGAAAATCGGCGTGGCTGAAGCCGCATTCTTCCCGACCCTGGACCTCACCGCTGAGGCCGGCTATCGGGGCAGTGCCCTTGGCGGGCTATTCTCGCTGCCCAATCGCATCTGGACCCTGGGCCCGGCCCTGGCGGAAACCCTGTTCGACGGCGGCGCCCGTGAAGCGGCGGTCAGGCAGGCCGAGGCCAGCTACGACCAGATCGCCGCCAACTACCGGGGCACCGTGCTCAGCGCCTTGCAGAACGTCGAAGACAACCTCTCGGCGATCAACCATCTGCAAACCCAGGCCGATGCGTTCCAGCAGGTCTATCAGCGCAACCAGCAACTGTTCGGCAGCCAGGAAGCGCAGCTGCGCGCCGGCACCGTCAGCCAGGAGGCCGTGCTGACCCAGCAACTGGTGTTGCTGCAAGCCGAGCAGAATCTTCGCGACACCCAGGGCCAGCTCAGCCAGGGGAGTGTGGCGTTGATTCAGAGCCTGGGTGGTGGTTGGCAAACCCCTCAGCACTGAACGGCTCGCTAACCCGGTGTGCGCCGCGTTATTCTCGGCACACTTTGAATCACGGGAAGCCTGAGCCATGGCAGGAAGCAGTTTGCTGGTATTGATCGACGACATCGCTGCGGTGCTCGACGATGTAGCGTTGATGACCAAGATGGCCGCGAAGAAAACCGCCGGCGTGTTGGGGGATGACCTGGCGTTGAATGCCCAGCAAGTCTCCGGGGTGCGCGCCGAGCGGGAAATCCCGGTGGTGTGGGCGGTGGCCAAGGGCTCGTTCGTCAACAAGCTGATTTTGGTGCCGGCTGCCTTGCTGATCAGCGCATTTGCGCCGTGGGCGGTGACACCGCTGTTGATGCTGGGCGGCGCTTATTTGTGTTTTGAGGGCTTCGAAAAACTCGCCCATAGCTTCTTCCACAAGCGCACCGAAGAGCAGGCGCACCTGGTGGAAGCCGTGGCGGATCCGGCCACGGACCTGGTGGCCTTCGAGAAGGACAAGATCAAGGGCGCGATCCGTACCGATTTCATCCTCTCCGCCGAAATCATCGCCATCACCCTCGGCACCGTGGCCGATGCGCCGCTGATGCAGCAAGTGATCGTGTTGTCGGGTATCGCCATCGTCATGACCATCGGCGTCTACGGCCTGGTGGCCGGTATCGTCAAACTCGATGACTTGGGCCTGTGGCTCACCCAGAAGCCCGGCCAGGCGGCGCGCAGCATTGGTGGGGCGATCTTGCGGGCGGCACCGTACATGATGAAAAGCCTGTCGGTGATCGGCACGGCGGCGATGTTCATGGTCGGCGGGGGGATCCTGACCCACGGTGTGCCGGTGGTGCATCACTGGATCGAGACGGTGAGCCAGAGCACCGGCGGGCTGGCGTGGTTGATGCCGACGTTGCTCAATGCGGTAGCGGGGATCATTGCCGGGGCCGTGGTGTTGGCGGTGGTCAGCGTGGTGGGTAACCTCTGGAAGCGGGCGAGGGCGTAGGCAATTGATCGAGCGACGGCAGTTCAGCGGGGGCATGAAAGGCAAGAACCTCCGTTACCTGAATGAAAATCCCGGCGAGGCCCGTCAGACGGTGCGTGCGGGATTTGTGTTGCTCGAACATTTCTCGCTGCCGGCGTTTACCCAGGCGCTGGACACGCTGATCACCGCGAACCTGCTGCGACCTGCGTCGTTTTCTACCTCGACCTTCGGCTTGCAGGAAGGCGAGGTGACCAGCGACCTGGGGCTGGTGATTCGGCCCGATGCGCGGCTTGAGTCTTCGGTGCTTAAAGAGTTGGACCTGCTGGTGATTTGCGGTGGTTACCGCACCGAACTGAAGGCCTCGGACGAATTCATCCATCTGCTGAAAAGCGCTGCGGAGCAGGGTGTGCACTTCGCCGGTTTGTGGAATGGTGCTTGGTTCCTCGGGCGTGCGGGTTTGCTGGGGGGCTACCGCTGCGCCGTGCACCCGGAACATCGCCCGGCCCTGGCGGACTTCTGCAAGGCGACGCAGGTCAGCAGCGAACCCTATGTGATTGATCGCGACCGGCTGACGGCATCGAGCCCTTCCGGTGCGTTTCATATGGCGCTGGACTGGATCAAGGGGCTGTACGGCAAAGCGTTGGTGGAGGGGATCGAGGACATCCTGGCGTTTGAGGAGTCGCGCTACCGGCGGGTGAAACCGACCGAGAACATCTGCTTGAGCGCGCCGTTGCGTGAGGTGGTCAACCTGATGGACGCCAACCTCGAAGAACCTCTGGAACTTGAGCAACTGGCCGTTTATGCGGGCCGTTCCCGGCGCCAGCTGGAGCGTTTGTTCAAGGAGCAGCTTGGCACCACGCCCCAGCGTTATTACCTGGAACTGCGCATCACCGAGGCCCGTCGGCTGCTGCAGCACACCGAGCTGTCCCAGGTCGATGTGCTGGTGGCTTGCGGGTTTGTCTCGCCGAGCCATTTCAGCAAGTGCTACAGCGCCTACTTTGGCTACAGGCCGTCCAAGGAAAAGCGGTTGGTCAAATAACCGCGACATTGGCATTCGCGAGAAATATAGATACGATGCTAATCATTAGCTTGCTATCTATATGCGGGTTCCATGAAATCCTCCACCTTTCAGCTCCCTGATTTCTGGCAAGCGACGCTGACCCCTTCCCGCAACGATCTGCTGTTTGCCTTGCGCAACATGATCGCCGGCGGGGTCGCGTTGTACCTGGCCTTCTGTTTCGACTTGCAGCAGCCGCAATGGGCTCTGACCACCGTATTTATCGTGGGCCAGTCCACCAGCGGCATGGTCCTGGCTAAAGGCGCCTATCGGCTGGTGGGCACGTTTGTCGGGGCCATGGTTTCCATTGCGATGATCGGCGTGTTTGGCCAGGCGCCGTTGTTGTTCCTGCTGTGCATGGCGCTGTGGCTGGCGTTCTGTACCACCGGGGCTTCGTTGCTGCGCAATCACGCGTCCTATGGCTTTGTGCTGGCGGGTTACACCACGGCGATTATTGCGCTGCCCGCTACGGCGGCACCGCTGGGAGTGTTCGATGAGGCGGTGGCACGCTGTCAGGAGATCAGCCTGGGGATCCTCTGCGCTTCCATCGCTAGCACGATTTTATGGCCACGCCGGGTCGAGCAGGTGCTGGCGGTTCAAGCGCGGGCCGCGTGGCAGGCCGGGGTGCGCGCCGCGGCTTCGGAGCTGTTGGGTAATGATCAGCGTAAGGGGTTGCTCGAAGCGTTGAGCCGCCTGGTGGCGGTGGATAGCCAGCGCGACCACGCCTGGTTTGAAGGGCCCAAGGGCCGACGCCGTTCCCAGGCCTTGCGCGTGCTCAGCCGTGACCTGCTCAGCCTGCTGCGGACGGCGCGGGGTGTGGCGCGCCAGCGGATGATGCTCGATGAGACGGCTGCAGTGGTGCCATTGATTGAAGAGGTGGCGGCTGTGTTGCAGCAGGAGCGTCTCCATGACCTGCCTGACTTGTCGCGGCGGCTTGGCCTGGCGTTGCAGGCTCCGCATCTTGGCCAGGAGGTGCACTTTTGCCTGATGCAACTGGCTCGAGTACTGCGTCTGATTGAGCTGGGGGGATTGACCCTGGACGCGGTCGAACAGGGCAGGGTACCGCCCGGCGCGCCGGGGGCGATGTCCTGGCATCGGGATATTGAGCAGGGTGTGCTCGGTGGGTTGCGCAGTGCCTTGGCGTTCCTGGCGGTCGCGGCGTTCTGGATCTTTACAGCATGGCCTTCAGGTTTGGGCGCGGTGTCCATTTGTGGCGTGGTGCTGAGCCTGTTTGCGGCACGGGAAAACCCGTCGGCTTCAAGCCTGAATTTCCTCAAGGGCATTGCGCTTTCGATCCCGGTGGCGGGGGTTGTGTGCTTCGTGCTGTTGCCCGGCTTCGATGGCTTTCCCTTGTTGTGCCTGGCGTTGGGGGTACCGCTGTTTTTCGCCTCGCTGTGCATGAGCCGCCTCAAACTGGCGGCCACGGCCTCGGCGTTCTGCATCTTTTTCGTCAACAATGTCGGGCCCAGCAATGTGATGACCTACGACTTCGCCGCCTTCCTCAACAAGGCCATCGCGACGCTGGTGGGTGTCGGGATTGCCGTGGTGGTGTTTCGGCTGATCCAGCTCAATCCGGGTGAGCATCACTATCGGCGGATGTTCAAGGCGTCGTTGTTCGACCTGGCGCAATTGACCTCGCGCCCGCTGGAACAGGCTGAAAGCTGGTTTGGCGGGCGCATGGCGGACCGGCTGATTCGCTTGTCGCGCTACAGCGAAACCTTGCCTGCTGATCGCCGCGCGCATTGGGACAATGGATTGCTCGGGCTGGACCTGGGGGATGAGTTGCTGGAATTGCGTGCCTGCCTGGCGGGCAGCCGGGGCGCGTTGGCGATTGAACGGGATCGCTATTTGCGGGCGTTGGAGGCGGCGCTGGAGGAGGGTGGACCGAGCGTGGCGAATGAGTCGCTGATGGACGCGGCCAGCGTTGCGATGCTTGAGGCGCTTGAGCAGCCCTCGGCATTGACGGAACAGGATCGGGAAATGGCCAGGGCGGCCGTGCTGCAATTGCGGTTTACGTGGCGTAAGTGGTGTCGGCGGGGGATGTAGGCGCTGGCAAGCCAGCGCCTACAGGAGGCATTACTCGGCGATCTGCAACTTGCGCGCCTCGGTGTACACGTAGCGCACCTTTTCATACTCGAACGGCGAGTTCATCTGACCGTAGCGGAAGCTGGTCTGGTAGCGCTTGTCGACTGCGCGCAGGGCCCAGATTTCCGGGTGGTTTTCGCTGACCTTGGACACGTTCAGGAAGTTGATCTCGGTCTCGGCGCCGTAGTCCACCAGCAGGCCGGTGGTGTCCCGCAGGTTCGACGGACCAAACAGCGGCAGCACCAGGTAGGCGCCGCCCGGTACACCGTAGAAGCCCAGGGTCTGGCCGAAGTCTTCGCTTTGGCGCGGCAGGCCCATGGCGGTGGCTGGGTCCCACAGACCGGCGATGCCGATGGTGGTGTTGAGCAGCAGGCGGCCGGTGGTTTCCAGGGAACGATGGCCCTTGAGTTGCAGCAGGCTGTTCAACAGGTTGGGCACGTCCCCCAGGTTGTTGAAGAAGTTGCTGACGCCGGTACGCAGGAAGCTTGGGGTGACATAACGGTAACCGTCCACCACCGGCAGGAACACCCACTGGTCGAAGCGGTAGTTGAAGTGGTAGACCCGGCGGTTCCACGACTCCAGCGGGTCGTAGACATTCAGGGCGTTGACCGACGAACGCTCAAACTCACGCTGGTCCAGGCCGGGGTTGAACTTGAGATGGCTCAGTGGCTCCTTGAAGCCGTCGGAGTCCACTACGGTCGGCGTGTGAGCCTTGCTGTTGTCGGCATTGGCCACGCCCGCGCACATCAGGGCAGCGAGCAGCAGAAGATATTTAGCCACGGAAGAACTCCAGCATGGCGTCGGCGTTGACGCGGTAATTGAGGTTGCCGCAATGGCCGCCCAGGGGGTAGACGGTCAAGCGATCGCCGAAGGTTTTACGCAGGAAGCCAAGGTCGCCCGGGCCCAGGATCACGTCGTCGGCGTTGTGCATGACGGCGATTTTCGGGCTGTCGTGCAGGTAGTCCTTGAGGGCATACAGGCTGACCTGGTCAACCAGTTGCAACAGGCTGCCACCGTCGGAACGGGCGCGCCACATCGGGATCACCTGTTCGGTGAGGTAGCAGTCGAAGTCGCACTGCAGCGCACGCTTGAGGAATGGGGTGAGGCTGGTGCCTTCGCTGATCGGGTACTTGGGCGGGATGATCAGGCCGCGGCGGTTGATCAGGTCCGAGGTGAAGGCAATGTCGGCCGCCGAGAAGCGGAACGAGGTGCCGATCAGCATCGCCATCTGTTCGTTGGTCAGGTGTTCCTTGGAATTCTGGAAGTCGTAGAGCAGGGCATCGTTCAGGTCGATGTAGCCCTTTTGCTGGAAGTAGCGGGTCAGTTTGTTCAACACCAGCTCATAGAAGGTGGTGCTGTTGTTGATGCCCTTGACCTCGGTCTGCACCAGCTTGTCGAGGTTGGTGATCGAGGTATAGAGGTTGACCGGCGGGTTCAGCAGCAGGACTTTCTTGAAGTTGAAGCTGCGACGGGTTTCGTCCAGCTTGCTGACGAAGGCTGCGTCGAGGGCGCCGAGGCTGTAGCCGGTGAGGTAGAAGTCGGTTACGGGCAGCGTCGGGTTTTGCGCGCGTACGGCCTGCATCACGCGGTACATGTCTTCGGCGTCTTCCTGGCTGATGCCGGGAGTGGCGAAGCGCGAGGCGGCGGCGATGAAGTCGAAGCTGGTGGGGGACGACAGCTGGACGACGTGGTAACCGGCCTTGTAGTACAGCTTTTTCAGGTATTCGTTGATGGTGCTGTCAAAGCGTGCGCCGGTGCCGGCGATCAGGAAGATCAGCGGTGCGGCACGGTCTTGCTTGGCGATGCGGTAGGTGAGTTTCTTCACCGCCCAGAAGTTGTCGGGCAGGCTGAACTCGCGCTCGGGGCGCATCGTCAGGGTGTAGTCGGATTGATTGATTTCATCGTCGGACGGCAGTTCCGGCCGCAGGTTCGGCGGGGTGGTCGCGATGGTCGCTTCAAACGGGTTGGTCAAAGGGTAGCCATAGCTGGCCTGGTCGATATCGACCGCCAGTGCTGACGCACTCAGAAAAAGGCTGCCCAACAGGGCCGCACAGCGCAAGGAACGGAGCATGACTAAATCCCTAAGAGGAAAACGTGCTGAAGTGGAGTTCGCAGGCTATGACCACCGCGTTGCTGCCGAAGTGCCAGCCTTCGGCACTAAAAGTCGGAAAAAACGTCGGAATCGGGGTAATAGTAGCGAGACGATACACTTTGCCACGCCTTAATGAATACTTATCTGTGTGCAAAACTTGCTAACGGCCACCGGGGGATTAAGCTGGGCGCCGTTTTCGCCTATCGGAGTGCCCCATGTCCCGCCGTTTTCCGCTGATTCTGTTGCTTATTGCCCTGCCGCTTTGGCTGGCCGCCAGTTATGGCGCGCGTTATGGATTCATGGAGGATGGCCGCTGGGTGGGCATTTGTGCTGATGAGGCCAGCCGCTGGGAATGCCAGGTGCGTTCCAACCTGGGGTTGATGATTCACTTCAAGGTGCTGGGCTGGGCGGCGTTGATCACGTCGGTGCTGGCGTTTTTTGTGCCGGGCCGGGCCGGGTGGGGATTGGCGGTGTTGGCACTGGTGTTCGGGTTTCCGGCGTTGGCGTTGTACAACACGACCTTTGCGGTGTTTGCGGTGGTGATTGCGGGGTTGCGGTTGGTCAGGGCGCCTCGGGCAGCCTGACAGGGCCCCATCGCAGGCAAGCCAGCTCCCACATTTGACCGTGTTCACAGATCCAAATGTGGGAGCTGGCTTGCCTGCGAAAGCGGTCTTAAGCCTTGCGCACCCGCAAGCAACGCCACAATGCTACGACCATGAGCAGGCTAACCACTGCCCAACCCCACGCCTGCTGGTTCATCAACCCTTCTCGGAACAACTGCGGCGCAATGCCGGCACCAATGATGAACGCCAGCAACGCAATCTCCCGACGCAGCCCGCTCACCGGACGCACCAGGTACACCAGCGCCGGCAACACCAGCGCGGCACTCGGGAAGCTGCGATAACGCGGGTCAAACACCAGCGCCAGCATCATGACCGCACCGGCGAACCCGGCGAGTGCCACCAGCCAGCCAGCGCGTTGCTCGATCCAGTTGAAGGCGCGTTCACGCCAGCCTTCACGTGCACTCAATGCCAGGGCGGCGTGAGCCAGTACCGCAAGGTTCAAGGCCACCAGCAATCCAGCCCAAACCCACTCATCGGCGAAGCGCGCTGTAACCCGGTTCAATTCGGCCCAGGTGCCGATCGAGCAGGCGGCCACGGCGCCGAGCAACGGCAACACCAACGCCGCACGGGTGGTGCGCACGCGGCCGCCCAGCAGCAGCGTACCCAGCAGGATAATCCCGCCAACCCCGAGCCAAACCGGCCAGTACGGCACATTGCTCACCGGCCCTGCCAGCACGCCTTTGTCCTGGCGATCTGCATCGAACAGACCCCAGTAACCCCCCACAGCACCCTCGCTGGCGCGTTTCCACGGCTGGTCAAACGCTTCGATCAGGTTGTAGTGCCAGCCATTGGCTTCAGCCATGGCCACGAACCCGCGCATGAACTTGGCTTCGTTGACCCGGCTCGGCACCGCGGTTTCCCGCTGGCGGCCTTCGCTCGGCCAGCCGGTCTCGCCGATCATCACGTCCTTGGGCGCAAACTTGTTGCCGAAGGTCTGGCGAACATCGCCCACATGCTTGAGCGCCTGGTCGATGCCCGACGGGTCATCTTCCCAGTACGGCAGCAAGTGAATGGTCAGGAAGTCCACCGCCGGGGCGATTTCCGGGTGTTGCAACCAGAACTCCCAGACATCGGCATAAGTGACCGGCTGCTTGATCTGGCTTTTAACCTGCTGGATCAGCCTGACCAATTGCGCCGCGGTAACTTCCTTGCGCAGCAGGGTTTCGTTACCCACGATCACCGACGTGATGACGTCGGGGTTGGCGTTGGCCGAAGCGATCAGCGCATCGACCTCCTTGGCCGTCGCCACCGGATCACTGCTGACCCACGCGCCGCTCATCAGCTTCAGGCCGTGTTTGCGCGCCAGTTCCGGCAAAGCTTCAAGGCCGGTCTGGGAGTAGGTGCGGATGCACTCAAAACGGGTGGCCAGCAACGCCAGGTCAGCGTCCATGCGCTCGGGGCGCAGTTTGAACGGCTGGTCGAATGGCGATTGGTCTTTGTCGAAGGGCGTGTAGGACGCACATTGCAGCTTGTGGCTGGCGCTCGCCACGTCCGGCAGCACCATCGGTTGGCCAAGGCCATACCAATAGCCGCCGAGGGCCAACACACCGAGGATCAGGGCAAATAAATAGGGCAGGAGCGGGAAGCGGGCAGTCGCGGGCATGATCAGGCCGTCTGGGGGCAAAGGCGCGCATCTTACCCGGATTTGTGCCGTCCCAGTGGAGCCGCATAGTTTTGACATGCAAAGTTCGGGCGGGATCGTCGGTGAATATCCTACAAATCGTCCTGCTGGCGATGTGATGTCGTTTCTTGCTTACCTGAGGTCGCAGTCAGAGCAGGTCGCTTGCGGCAGCAGGTTGATGATCGAAGTGTCAGCCCTCCACTGATGAGGCACCCACGTGATCGATGCGCGTGAAGGGGGCGCGGTGCACCACATAACAACAGGTTGACGTCGCTCGGCATCCGTCGGGCGCAGCACTTTCGGGGAAGCACTATGAAGATGCGACGACTCTTGGGCGCAGCTGCCACTCTGGTAGTTGCGATGAGCTCCACACTGGCCAGCGCCGACAGCAAAACCCTGAGCATCGGCTATGTGGATGGCTGGTCGGACAGTGTCGCCACCACCCACGTGGCGGCAGAAGTGATCAAGCAAAAGCTCGGTTATGACGTGAAACTGCAAGCGGTCGCCACCGGGATCATGTGGCAAGGCGTGGCCACCGGCAAACTCGACGCCATGCTCTCCGCCTGGCTGCCGGTGACTCACGGTGAATACTGGACCAAGAACAAGGACAAGGTGGTCGACTACGGCCCCAACTTCAAGGACGCCAAGATCGGCCTGATCGTGCCTGAGTACGTGAAAGCCAAATCCATCGAAGACCTCAAGACCGACACCACCTTCAAGAACAAGATCGTCGGCATCGACGCCGGTTCAGGCGTGATGCTCAAGACCGATGAAGCGATCAAGGCCTATGGCCTGGACTACAAGCTGCAAGCCAGTTCGGGCGCGGCGATGATCGCCGAGCTGACCCGTGCCGAAGACAAACAGGAATCCATTGCGGTGACCGGTTGGGTGCCACACTGGATGTTCGCCAAGTGGAAACTGCGTTTCCTGGACGACCCAAAAGGAATTTATGGTGCTGCTGAAACCGTCAACAGCATCGGCAGCAAAGGCCTGGAAAAGAAAGCCCCGGAAGTCGCGGCGTTCCTGAAGAAATTCCAGTGGGCCTCCAAGGATGAAATCGGCGAAGTCATGCTGGCGATCCAAGAGGGCGCCAAGCCTGAAGCGGCGGCCAAGGACTGGGTGGCCAAGCACCCTGAACGTGTCGCCGAGTGGACCGCTAAATAAGGCGTTAAAACTGTAGGAGCGAGCTTGCTCGCGAAGAACGCAAGGGCACCGCGATCATCCAGAATGAACGCGTTACCGTTGACGTTTTTCGCGAGCAAGCTCGCTCCTACAATTGTTTCTGCACCTTCGCAATCCCTCGCTACACTCCTTCTACTACTAAGGTCGTCTGGAACCTGTTCCTCAGCCGCATACAGTGGATATGTTCCAATAATAAAAAGCTGTGCTGCGAGGATAAAAACAATGAACGACAGCATTTACCTCTCGATTCAAAACAGCCCGCGTTTCAAGGAGCTGGTTAGTAAAAGGGAAAGATTCGCCTGGATTCTCTCGGCAATCATGCTTGGGCTGTACTCCGCTTTCATTCTTCTGATTGCCTATGGGCCGCAAGTACTGGGGGCCAAGATCAGCCCCGGTTCGTCCATCACGTGGGGGATCCCTATCGGGGTCGGGCTGATTGTGTCGGCCTTCGTCCTCACCGGCATCTATGTACGACGCGCCAACGGCGAATTCGACGACCTGAACAATGCGATTCTCAAGGAGGCTGCGCAATGATCCGTCGTCTATTGGCTGTACTCGGCGCTTCGGCCTTTGCACCTGCCGTTTGGGCGGCCGATGCATTGACCGGCGAAGTGCATAAACAACCGCTGAATATCGCAGCGATCCTGATGTTCGTGGCCTTTGTTGGCGCGACCTTGTGCATCACCTACTGGGCGTCCAAGCGCAACAAGTCGGCGGCCGACTACTATGCGGCCGGCGGCAAGATCACCGGGTTCCAGAACGGTTTGGCGATTGCCGGTGACTACATGTCGGCGGCGTCCTTCCTGGGGATTTCCGCGCTGGTGTTCACCTCCGGCTACGATGGCCTGATCTACTCGATCGGCTTCCTGGTGGGCTGGCCGATCATTCTGTTCCTGATCGCCGAGCGCCTGCGTAACCTGGGCAAATACACCTTTGCCGACGTGGCGTCCTACCGCCTCGGGCAAACCCAGATCCGCAGCCTGTCGGCCTGTGGCTCTTTGGTGGTGGTGGCGTTCTACCTGATCGCGCAGATGGTCGGCGCGGGCAAGCTGATCCAGTTGCTGTTCGGCCTTGATTACCATGTTGCGGTGATCCTGGTGGGCATCCTGATGTGCCTCTATGTGTTGTTCGGCGGCATGCTGGCGACCACCTGGGTACAGATCATCAAGGCAGTGCTGCTGCTGTCCGGTGCCTCGTTCATGGCGCTGATGGTGATGAAACACGTCAACTTCGACTTCAACATGCTGTTTGCCGAGGCGATCAAGGTTCACCCTAAAGGTGAAGCGATCATGAGCCCGGGCGGCCTGGTGAAAGACCCGATTTCGGCGTTCTCCCTCGGTCTGGCACTGATGTTCGGTACCGCTGGCCTGCCGCACATCCTGATGCGCTTCTTCACCGTGAGTGACGCGAAGGAAGCTCGCAAGAGCGTGCTGTATGCCACTGGCTTCATCGGCTACTTCTATATCCTGACCTTCATCATCGGCTTCGGCGCGATCCTGCTGGTCAGCACCAACCCGGCGTTCAAGGATGCTGCAGGTGCCTTGCTCGGCGGTAACAACATGGCGGCGGTGCATCTGGCCAACGCGGTGGGCGGCAGTATCTTCCTGGGCTTCATCTCGGCCGTGGCGTTTGCCACCATCCTGGCAGTGGTTGCCGGTTTGACCCTGGCGGGTGCTTCGGCGGTGTCCCATGACCTGTACGCCAGCGTGATCAAGAAAGGCAAGGCCAACGAGAAGGATGAGATTCGCGTATCGAAGATCACCACCATCGCCCTGGCAGTGCTGGCGATTGGCTTGGGCATCCTGTTTGAAAGCCAGAACATCGCGTTCATGGTGGGCCTGGCGTTCTCCATTGCGGCGAGCTGTAACTTCCCGGTGCTGCTGCTTTCCATGTACTGGAAAAACCTCACCACCCGCGGCGCAATGATTGGTGGCTGGTTGGGCTTGGTGAGTGCCGTTGGCTTGATGATCCTCGGCCCAACCATCTGGGTCTCGATCCTGCACCATGAGAAGGCGATCTTCCCTTACGAGTACCCGGCGCTGTTCTCGATGATCATTGCGTTTGTCGGTATCTGGTTCTTCTCCATCACCGACAAATCGGCGGCGGCAGAGAAGGAACGTGCGCTGTACTTCCCGCAGTTTGTGCGTTCGCAAACTGGCCTGGGGGCGAGTGGGGCGGTAAGCCACTAAGCTTGTAACCGTTACAAAAACAGCCCCGGTCGTGAGATCGGGGCTTTTTTTGCCTTTATATTGGTAACGAATACGACAAAACTGTTTCTCAAAACCGGCACAAATAAAAACGGCCTCCCTATCAAAGGAGGCCGTTTTCGGTGTAGCCAAGTAGCGGTTAGCTTACTTGCGGTCTTCCAGCTTGGTGATGTCACGCGACTCGTAGCCGGTGTACAGCTGGCGCGGGCGGCCAATCTTGTACGGGCTGGAGAGCATTTCTTTCCAGTGGGAGATCCAGCCCACGGTCCGCGCCAGGGCGAAGATCACGGTGAACATGCTGGTTGGAATGCCGATCGCCTTGAGGATGATCCCCGAGTAGAAGTCGACGTTCGGGTACAGCGAGCGCTCGATGAAGTACGGGTCGGTCAGGGCGATCTCTTCCAGGCGCATGGCCAGTTCGAGTTGCGGATCGTTCTTGATCCCCAGTTCCTTCAGCACTTCGTCGCAGGTCTTCTTCATCACGGTGGCGCGCGGGTCGCGGTTCTTGTAGACCCGGTGACCGAAGCCCATCAACTTGAACGGATCGTTCTTGTCCTTGGCCTTGGCGATGAACTTGTCGATGTTGGACACATCGCCGATTTCATCGAGCATGGTCAATACGGCTTCGTTCGCACCGCCGTGGGCAGGGCCCCACAGTGCGGCGATGCCGGCGGCGATACAGGCGAACGGGTTGGCACCCGAAGAGCCCGCCAGGCGCACGGTAGACGTCGAGGCGTTCTGTTCGTGGTCGGCGTGGAGGATGAAGATCTTGTCCATCGCGGCGGCCAGCACCGGGCTGATCGGTTTGATCTCGCACGGGGTGTTGAACATCATGTGCAGGAAGTTTTCCGCGTACGTCAGGTCGTTGCGCGGGTACATCATGGGTTGACCCATGGAGTACTTGTAAACCATTGCGGCCAGGGTAGGCATCTTGGCAACCAGGCGGATCGCGGAGATTTCGCGATGCTGCGGGTTATTGATGTCCAGGGAGTCGTGATAGAAGGCCGACAGGGCGCCGACTACGCCGCACATGACGGCCATTGGGTGGGCGTCGCGACGGAAGCCGTTGAAGAAGGTCTTCAACTGCTCGTGAACCATGGTGTGGTTCTTCACGGTGCTGACAAACTGGGCCTTTTGCTCAGCTGTTGGCAATTCGCCATTAAGCAGCAGGTAGCAGGTTTCCAGGTAGTCCGACTGTTCAGCAAGCTGTTCGATCGGGTAGCCGCGGTGCAGCAAGATACCGTTATCACCGTCGATATAGGTGATCTTCGACTCGCAAGAGGCGGTCGACATGAAGCCTGGGTCAAATGTAAAACGGCCCGTGGCCGTCAGGCCCCGTACGTCGATAACATCGGGACCAACGGTGCCGGTTAAAATGGGCAGCTCGACGGGGGCTGCGCCCTCGATGATCAACTGCGCTTTTTTGTCAGCCATGTGGCCTCCTATTTATGCTTCAAATCATCAGACAGACCCCCCACGCAGGGCCCGCACCACTATAGTGAGATAAATTCAGATGTCAATTTGCCTAAAGTCTTGCTCCAGAAGGCTTTAACCGTACTTTTTCCTCGAAATTACCTGCCGTTTACGCCTTTTATGCCGCCAGCGCAATGCGCTATTAGGGTGAGGAGTGCGCGTTGTCATTAGTTGCCTAACTGTCTATACTCGGCCTCCGACCGCCAGGGGCTTTTGGGCCCGTTTTGATGGGGGTCGCACTCCCTGGGTGGTGGTTACCTGACCAGTGCACTCCCCAACAACTTTGCCCTGATTGTTAGGGGCTCTTCAGTGTGAAAAAAAGCCGTGAATAGCCAACGACCTGTAAACCTAGACCTAAGGACCATCAAACTCCCCATCACCGGCGTAACGTCATTCCTGCACCGTGTATCCGGCATCATCCTGTTTCTTGGCCTGGGCATCATGCTTTATGCATTGAGCAAATCCCTGGGTTCGGAAGAAGGGTACGCCGAGGTGAAGGCATGCTTGACCAGTCCGCTGGCCAAATTCGTCGCCTGGGGCCTCCTGTCCGCTCTGCTTTATCACCTTGTGGCCGGTATTCGCCACTTGATCATGGACATGGGTATCGGTGAGACGCTGGAAGGCGGCAAGCTGGGCTCGAAAATCGTCATCGCCATTTCCGTGGTGCTGATCGTTCTGGCGGGAGTTTGGATATGGTAACCAGCGTTACGAACCTGTCGCGTTCGGGCCTCTATGACTGGATGGCGCAACGTGTGTCTGCGGTTGTTCTCGCGGCTTATTTCATCTTCCTGATCGGGTACCTCGCGGCGAACCCTGGCATTGGCTACGCCCAATGGCACGGCCTGTTCGCTCATAACGGGATGCGCATCTTCAGTCTGCTGGCCCTTGTAGCCCTGGGCGCTCACGCCTGGGTTGGCATGTGGACCATCGCGACCGACTACCTGACGCCGATGGCGTTGGGCAAGTCCGCGACAGCAGTACGGTTTCTCTTCCAGGCAGTATGCGGCGTCGCGATGTTCGCTTACTTCGTCTGGGGTGTGCAGATTCTTTGGGGTATCTGATTCATGGCTAACACAGTTAATACGCTTTCATTCGACGCCATCATCATTGGCGGCGGCGGTGCCGGCATGCGCGCTGCGCTGCAACTGGCCCAGGGCGGTCACAAGACTGCCGTGATCACCAAGGTGTTCCCGACCCGTTCCCACACCGTTTCGGCCCAGGGTGGCATCACCTGCGCCATCGCCTCCGCCGATCCAAACGATGACTGGCGCTGGCACATGTACGATACCGTCAAGGGTTCCGACTATATCGGTGACCAGGACGCTATCGAATACATGTGCTCCGTAGGCCCGGAAGCGGTCTTCGAGCTGGAACACATGGGTCTGCCGTTCTCCCGTACCGAACAGGGCCGCATCTACCAGCGTCCGTTCGGCGGTCAGTCGAAAGACTTCGGTAAGGGTGGCCAGGCCGCTCGTACCTGTGCCGCAGCCGACCGTACCGGTCACGCGCTGTTGCACACCCTGTACCAGGCCAACCTGAAGGCCGGCACCGTATTCCTCAACGAATACTACGGTGTCGACCTGGTGAAGAACGAAGACGGTGCCTTTGTAGGCATGATCGTTATCTGCATCGAAACCGGCGAAACCTCTTACGTGCGGGCTAACGCCACCGTATTGGCGACCGGCGGTGCAGGCCGTATCTACTCTTCGACTACCAATGCCCTGATCAACACCGGTGACGGTATCGGCATGGCCCTGCGTGCAGGCGTCCCGGTACAAGACATCGAAATGTGGCAGTTCCACCCGACCGGCATCGCCGGCGCCGGTGTACTGGTTACAGAAGGTTGCCGTGGTGAAGGTGGTTACCTGATCAACAAGAACGGCGAGCGCTTCATGGAGCGTTATGCTCCGAACGCCAAAGACCTTGCCGGTCGTGACGTTGTAGCCCGTTCCATGGTTAAAGAGATCATCGCCGGTAACGGCTGTGGTCCCGATGGCGACCACGTAATGCTGAAGCTCGATCACCTCGGTGAAGAAGTGCTGCACAGCCGTCTGCCAGGCATCATGGAGCTGTCCAAGACCTTTGCCCACGTTGACCCGGCTGTTGCGCCGATCCCGGTTGTTCCAACTTGCCACTATATGATGGGCGGCGTTGCCACCAACATTCATGGTCAGGCGATCACCCAGGACGCCGACGGCGTTGACCAGATCATCCCTGGTCTGTTCGCGGTAGGTGAAGTGGCTTGCGTATCGGTTCACGGTGCCAACCGTCTGGGCGGCAACTCGCTGCTCGACCTGGTGGTATTCGGTCGCGCCGCCGGCCTGTTCCTGGAACAGACCCTGAAGGAAGGCGTTGATTACGCGCGTCCACGCCAGTCCGACATCGACGCTGCCCTGGCACGTCTGGATGGCCTGAACTCGCGTACCGATGGCGAAGACGTCGCCTCCCTGCGCAAAGAGCTGCAAAGCTGCATGCAGAACTACTTCGGTGTGTTCCGTACCGGCGAATACATGCAGAAAGGTATCGCCCAGCTGGCTGACCTGCGTACGCGCATCGCCAACGTCAAGATCAACGACAAGAGCCAGGCGTTCAACACCGCTCGAATCGAAGCCCTTGAGCTGCAAAACCTGCTGGAAGTGGCTGAAGCGACTGCGATCGCCGCCGAGGTTCGTAAAGAATCCCGTGGTGCTCACGCTCGTGAAGACTATGAAGACCGCGACGACGAAAACTGGTTGTGCCACACCCTGTACTTCCCGGGTGACAAGCGCGTAACCAAGCGTGCCGTGAACTTCTCGCCGAAGACGGTTCCGACGTTTGAACCGAAGATTCGGACTTACTAAGGGTGGCTGCCATGTTGAAAGTCAGTGTTTATCGCTACAACCCTGATCAGGACGCTGCGCCGTTCATGCAGGAATTCCAGGTCGATACCGGTGGTAAAGACCTGATGGTGCTGGACGTGCTGGCCCTGGTTAAAGAGCAGGACGAGGGTTTCTCCTATCGTCGCTCTTGCCGTGAAGGTGTCTGCGGCTCCGACGGCATGAACATCAACGGCAAGAACGGCCTGGCGTGCATCACGCCGCTGTCTTCCGTGGTGAAAGGCAACAAGTTGGTTGTTCGTCCGCTGCCAGGTTTGCCGGTTATCCGTGACCTGGTCGTCGATATGAGCATCTTCTACAAGCAATACGAGAAGGTTAAGCCATTCCTGCAGAACGACACGCCGGCTCCGGCCATCGAGCGTCTGCAGACTCCGGAAGAGCGCGAGAAGCTGGACGGTCTGTACGAGTGCATCCTGTGCGCTTGCTGCTCGACTTCCTGCCCGTCTTTCTGGTGGAACCCCGACAAGTTCCTGGGCCCAGCTGCCCTGCTGCAAGCGTACCGCTTCCTGGCAGACAGCCGTGATACCAAGACTGCCGAGCGTCTGGCTTCGCTGGATGACCCGTTCAGCGTATTCCGCTGCCGCGGGATCATGAACTGCGTCAACGTATGTCCCAAAGGCCTGAACCCGACTAAGGCCATTGGTCACGTACGTAGCATGCTGCTGCAAAGCGGCGTGTAACCGACGTTGTAGTAAAAGCAGGACCGTTGTGCCCGTAGATGCTACGGCGCAGGCTTCAACCGGCGCCGTAGTTTTAACTTGAGCAGCGACTTACAAAGACGCGGCTCTTATTTTGAAGAAATGAGACAAGCAGGGGCATTCGGGTTGGTACCCGAACTATCAGCGTGATCCTAAGTGGCTTGTTTTGGTCGCTGCACTTGGCCTTTTGCAAGCAAACTCGGTGTTTTCGCCGGTGGTGTCCCCAAATCGAGGGTGACCAAGCATGCAAGAAAGCGTGATGCAGCGCATGTGGAACAGCGGCTATCTTTCAGGTGGTAACGCTGCCTATGTGGAAGAGCTTTATGAGCTCTACCTGCACGACCCTAACGCTGTGCCAGAAGAATGGCGCACCAAATTTCAGACGTTGTCTTCAGACGGCAACGCTGCCACCGATGTATCGCACGCAACAATTCGCGATCAGTTCGTGCTGCTGGCAAAGAACCAGCGCCGCGCCCAGCCGGTTTCTGCCGCAAGCGTGAGCAGTGAGCACGAGAAGAAGCAAGTTGAAGTACTGCGACTGATCCAGGCCTACCGTATGCGTGGCCACCAGGCAGCCCAGCTTGACCCGCTGGGGCTGTGGCAGCGTCCTGCACCTGCAGACCTGTCGATCAATCATTACGGCTTGACCAATGCCGATCTTGATACGACCTTCCGTGCCGGCGACCTGTTCATCGGCAAAGAGGAAGCGAGCCTACGCGAAATTCACGAAGCGTTGCAGCAGACATATTGCCGCACCATCGGTGCCGAATTTACGCACATCACTGATTCCGAGCAGCGCCACTGGTTCCAGCACCGCCTTGAAGGCGTGCGTGGTCGCCCGGTGCTGTCTGCGGACGTCAAGAGCCACTTGCTCGAGCGCGTCACTGCAGCGGAAGGCCTGGAAAAATACCTGGGCACCAAATACCCGGGCACCAAGCGTTTCGGCCTGGAAGGCGGCGAAAGCCTGATCCCGATGCTCGACGAGCTGATCCAGCGTTCCGGTTCCTACGGCACCAAGGAAATCGTGATCGGCATGGCCCACCGTGGCCGCTTGAACGTGCTGGTCAACACCTTCGGCAAGAACCCGCGCGAGCTGTTCGACGAGTTCGAAGGCAAGAAGAAGGTCGAGCTGGGTTCCGGTGACGTTAAATATCACCAGGGCTTCTCGTCCAACGTAATGACCACCGGCGGTGAAGTTCACCTGGCCATGGCGTTCAACCCATCCCACCTGGAAATCGTTTCTCCAGTGGTCGAGGGGTCGGTACGTGCGCGCCAGGATCGTCGTAACGATTCCACCGGTGAGAAGGTCCTGCCGATTTCCATCCACGGTGACGCGGCATTCGCCGGTCAGGGTGTGGTCCTGGAAACCTTCCAGATGTCGCAGACTCGCGGCTTCAAGACCGGCGGTACGGTTCACATCGTCATCAACAACCAGGTGGGCTTCACCATCAGCAACCCGCTGGACGCGCGCTCTACCGAGTACGCGACCGACGTTGCCAAGATGATCCAGGCGCCGATCCTCCATGTGAATGGTGATGATCCGGAAGCCGTGTTGTTCGTGACCCAGTTGGCCATCGATTACCGCATGCAGTTCAAACGTGACGTGGTCATCGACCTGGTCTGCTACCGTCGTCGCGGTCACAACGAAGCGGATGAGCCTAGCGGCACCCAACCGTTGATGTACCAGCAAATCACCAAGCAGCGCACCACCCGTGAGCTGTATGCCGATAGCCTGATCAAGGCCGGCGTGGTGGACGATGCACGTGTTCAGGCGAAGATCGATGAATACCGCAACGCGCTGGACAACGGCCTGCATGTCGTAAAAAGCCTGGTTAAAGAGCCGAATAAAGAGCTGTTCGTTGACTGGCGTCCGTACCTGGGCCACGCCTGGACTGCGCGTCACGACACCTCGTTCGATCTGAAAACCCTGCAGGAACTGTCGGCCAAGCTGCTGGAAATCCCAGACGGTTTCGTCGTACAGCGCCAGGTTGCGAAGATCTACGAAGACCGTCAGAAGATGCAAGCCGGCGGCCTGCCGATCAACTGGGGTTACGCTGAAACCATGGCGTACGCGACCCTGGCGTTCGAAGGTCACCCGATTCGCATGACCGGCCAGGACATCGGCCGCGGTACGTTCTCGCACCGTCACGCTGTGTTGCACAACCAGAAAGACGCGGGCACCTACATCCCGTTGCAGAACCTGTACGAAGGCCAGCCACGTTTCGACCTGTACGATTCGTTCCTGTCCGAAGAAGCCGTACTGGCGTTCGAATACGGTTACTCGACCACCACGCCTCAGGCGCTGGTGATCTGGGAAGCCCAGTTCGGCGACTTCGCCAACGGTGCCCAGGTGGTTATCGACCAGTTCATCACCAGCGGCGAGCACAAGTGGGGCCGTCTGTGCGGTCTGACCATGCTGCTGCCACACGGTTATGAAGGTCAGGGTCCGGAACACTCCTCGGCCCGTCTGGAGCGTTACCTGCAATTGTGCGCCGAGCACAACATCCAGGTGTGCGTGCCGACTACCCCGGCCCAGATCTACCACTTGCTGCGTCGCCAGGTGATCCGCCCGCTGCGCAAGCCGCTGGTAGTGCTGACCCCGAAATCGCTGTTGCGTCATAAATTGGCCATCTCGACCCTGGAAGATCTGGCGGATGGTTCGTTCCAGACCGTTATTTCAGAAATCGACACCCTGGACGCGGCCAAGGTCACTCGCCTAATCCTGTGCAGCGGCAAGGTTTACTACGACTTGCTGGAAAAACGCCGTGCCGAAGGCCGCGAAGACATCGCCATCGTGCGGATCGAGCAGCTTTACCCGTTCCCGGAAGACGACCTGATGGAGGCCATCGCGCCTTACACCAACCTCACCAACGTGGTGTGGTGTCAGGAAGAACCGATGAACCAGGGCGCTTGGTACAGCAGTCAGCATCATCTGCGTCGCAGCATCGGCAACCACAAACAGGCCCTGGGCCTGGAGTACGCCGGTCGTGATGCTTCTGCTGCACCTGCGTGTGGTTATGCGTCGATGCACGCCGAACAGCAGGAAAAACTGCTGCAAGATGCTTTCACTGTTTAACGCCTTCGCGCTGACTGAAACCGAATTTTAAGGACCCACAGATAATGGCTATCGAAATCAAAGCCCCGTCATTCCCGGAATCGGTTGCCGATGGCACCGTTGCCACCTGGCACAAGAAACCAGGCGAGGCCGTCAAGCGTGACGACCTGATCGTCGACATCGAAACCGACAAGGTCGTGCTCGAAGTGTTGGCTGAAGCTGACGGCGTGCTGGGCGCAATCGTTGCCGAAGAAGGCGCTACCGTTCTGTCGAACCAGGTTCTGGGCTCGATCGAAGAGGGCGGCGCTGCTGCCGCTGCTCCTGCTGCCGCCGCTCCTGCACCGGCCGCTGCTGCCGCAGCTCCAGCTGCTGCACCGGCTGCGGGCGGCGAAGATCCAATCGCTGCACCGGCTGCACGCCAGCTGGCTGACGAAAACGGCATCAACCTGGCTTCCATCAAGGGCACCGGCAAAGACGGCCGTGTGACCAAGGAAGACGTGGTTGCCGCTGTTGAAGCCAAGAAAAACGCTCCAGCTGCCGCACCTGCCAAGGCTGCTGCCCCGGCTGCCGCTGCTCCTGTGTTCGCCGCTGGCGACCGCACCGAGAAGCGCGTACCGATGACCCGCGTGCGTGCCACCGTGGCCAAGCGCCTGGTTGAAGCACAGTCGAACATGGCGATGCTGACCACGTTCAACGAAGTCGACATGACCGAAGTCATGGCCCTGCGTTCGAAGTACAAGGATCTGTTCGAGAAGTCCCACAACGGCGTGCGCCTGGGCTTCATGTCGTTCTTCGTGAAAGCGGCCACCGAAGCGCTGAAGCGCTTCCCGGCAGTCAACGCTTCCATCGACGGCGGCGACATCGTTTACCACGGTTATGCTGACGTCGGCGTTGCCGTATCCAGCGACCGTGGCCTGGTGGTACCGGTTCTGCGTAACGCCGAGCTGATGAGCCTGGCTGAAATCGAAGGCGGCATCGCCAACTTCGGCAAGAAAGCCCGTGACGGCAAGCTGACCATCGACGAGATGACCGGTGGTACCTTCACGATCACTAACGGTGGTACTTTCGGTTCGATGATGTCGACTCCGATCGTCAACCCGCCACAAGCTGCGATCCTGGGCATGCACAACATTCTGCAGCGTCCTATGGCGATCAACGGCCAAGTGGTTATCCGCCCGATGATGTACCTGGCGCTGTCGTACGATCACCGCCTGATCGATGGTAAAGAAGCCGTGACTTTCCTGGTGACCATCAAGAACCTGCTGGAAGACCCGGCTCGTCTGCTGCTGGATATCTGATAAAGCGGCGGTGCGCCGTACCACCCGGTCTGCCGCGAGGCAGGCCGGAGTGCGGCTCACGGCTTGAAGCTTTTAGCTAAAGAGGATTTTTTTTCATGTCGCAGAAATTTGACGTTGTAGTGATTGGCGCAGGCCCTGGCGGCTACGTTGCCGCCATCAAGGCCGCACAACTGGGCCTCTCGACTGCTTGCATCGAAAAATACACCGACAAGGAAGGCAAACTGGCGCTGGGCGGTACTTGCCTGAACGTTGGTTGCATTCCTTCCAAGGCGCTGCTGGACAGCTCTTGGAAGTTCCACGAAGCGCAAGACGGTTTTGCCATCCACGGCATCAACCACGCTGGCGTGACCATGGACGTGCCAGCAATGGTCGGCCGCAAGGCCAACATCGTTAAAGGCCTGACTTCCGGCGTTGCAACCCTGTTCAAGGCCAACGGCGTTACTTCCCTGCAGGGCCACGGCAAACTGCTGGCCGGCAAGAAAGTTGAAATCACCAAGCCTGACGGTTCGGTAGAAGTCATCGAAGCCGAGAACGTGATCCTGGCTCCAGGTTCGCGTCCAATCGACATTCCACCGGCTCCTGTTGACCAGAAGGTGATCGTCGATTCGACCGGTGCCCTGGAATTCCAATCGGTTCCAAAACGTCTGGGCGTGATCGGCGCTGGCGTGATCGGCCTGGAACTGGGTTCGGTCTGGTCCCGTCTGGGTTCCGAAGTGACCGTGCTGGAAGCCCTGGATACGTTCCTGCTGGCTGCCGACACCGCAGTGTCCAAAGAAGCGTTGAAAACCCTGACCAAACAAGGTCTGGACATCAAGCTGGGCGCTCGCGTTACCGGTTCCAAGGTTAACGGCGAAGAAGTCGTCGTGACCTACACCGACAAGGATGGCGAAAAGACCATCACTTTCGACAAGCTGATCGTAGCCGTTGGTCGCCGTCCAGTGACCACTGATCTGCTGGCTTCCGACAGCGGCGTGAACATCGACGAGCGTGGTTTCATCCACGTTGACGATCACTGCGCTACCACCGTGCCGGGCGTCTACGCCATTGGCGACGTGGTTCGCGGCATGATGCTGGCGCACAAGGCTTCCGAAGAAGGCATCATGGTTGTCGAGCGCATCAAGGGTCACAAGACCCAGATGAACTACGACCTGATCCCGTCGGTTATCTACACCCACCCGGAAATTGCATGGGTCGGCAAGAACGAACAGCAGTTGAAAGCTGAAGGCGTTGAAGTTAACGTCGGCACCTTCCCGTTTGCCGCTTCTGGCCGTGCCATGGCAGCCAACGACACCGGTGGTTTTGTCAAAGTCATCGCTGATGCCAAGACTGACCGCGTATTGGGCGTCCACGTGATTGGCCCAGGCGCAGCAGAACTGGTTCAGCAAGGCGCAATCGGTATGGAATTCGGCACCAGCGCCGAAGACATCGGCATGATGGTTTTCTCCCATCCAACCCTGTCTGAAGCGCTGCACGAAGCCGCGTTGGCAGTGAATGGCCATGCCATCCACATCGCCAACAAGAAGAAGCGCTAAGCGAGATAATAAGAAACCACGGCGGTTGCCCGTCGTGAGCCTTGTGCGCAAGACTCACCGCGGAATATCCGCTGGACGCAGTCTTGCGCAGTTTCACCACCCAGGGTTCAGGCCTTTGGTGGTTTGACTGTGCAAGCAGCAGTCACAGGTGGCGCGGCACTCAATAAAGAGCGCAGCGCCGAATGCGCAGTACCTAACGAAGACGGTAATAAGCATGAATCTTCACGAGTATCAGGGTAAGCAGCTGTTCGCTGAATACGGCCTGCCAGTATCCAAGGGTTACGCAGTAGACACCCCGGAAGCAGCAGCAGAAGCTTGCGACAAAATCGGCGGCACCGAGTGGGTTGTCAAAGCCCAGGTTCACGCTGGTGGTCGCGGTAAAGCGGGCGGCGTTAAGCTGGTTCGCAGCAAAGAAGACGCCAAGGCCTTCGCTCAGCAGTGGCTGGGCAAGCGTCTGGTGACTTACCAGACTGATGCCAATGGCCAGCCAGTCACCAAGATCCTGGTTGAATCGTGCACTGATATCGCTAAAGAGCTGTACCTGGGCGCTGTCGTTGACCGTTCGAGCCGTCGCATCGTGTTCATGGCCTCCACCGAAGGTGGCGTGGACATTGAGAAGATCGCCGAAGAAACCCCAGAAAAAATTCTGAAAGCCACTATCGATCCACTGGTTGGCGCTCAGCCATTCCAGGGTCGCGAGCTGGCATTCCAGTTGGGTCTGGAAGGCAAGCAAGTTGCCCAGTTCGCCAAGATCTTCGTAGGTCTGGCCAAACTGTTCCAGGATCACGATCTGGCCCTGCTGGAAGTGAACCCGCTGGTGATCAAGGCTGACGGCGATCTGCATTGCCTCGACGCCAAGATCAACATCGACGCCAACGCCATGTACCGTCAGCCTAAGCTGAAGACTTTCCACGATCCGTCGCAAGACGATCCGCGCGAAGCGCACGCTGCCAAGTTCGAACTGAACTACGTAGCCCTGGAAGGCAACATCGGTTGCATGGTCAACGGTGCTGGCCTGGCCATGGGTACCATGGACATCGTCAACCTGCATGGCGGCAAACCAGCCAACTTCCTCGACGTAGGCGGCGGTGCCACCAAAGAACGCGTTACCGAAGCGTTCAAGATCATCCTGTCCGACTCCAACGTCGCTGCAGTACTGGTCAACATCTTCGGCGGCATCGTTCGTTGCGACATGATTGCCGAAGGCATCATCGGTGCAGTGAAAGAAGTCGGCGTTAAAATCCCGGTTGTTGTGCGCCTTGAAGGTAACAACGCTGAACTGGGCGCTAAAGTACTGGCAGAAAGCGGTTTGAACATCATCGCTGCTACCAGCCTGACCGACGCTGCTCAACAAGTCGTCAAAGCTGCGGAGGGCAAATAATGAGCGTCCTGATCAATAAAGACACCAAGGTTATCTGCCAGGGTATTACCGGTTCGCAAGGTAGTTTCCACACCCAGCAAGCCATCGAATACGGCACCAAGATGGTCGGTGGCGTTACGCCTGGTAAAGGCGGCACCGAGCACCTGGGTCTGCCAGTGTTCAACACCGTGAAAGATGCTGTAGCTGCCACTGGCGCCACCGCCAGCGTGATCTACGTTCCAGCTCCTTTCTGCAAGGACTCCATCCTGGAAGCAGCATTCGGCGGCATCAAGCTGATCGTTTGCATCACCGAAGGCATTCCTACCCTGGACATGCTGGACGCTAAAGTTAAGTGCGACGAGCTGGGCGTAGTCCTGATCGGCCCTAACTGCCCAGGCGTGATCACTCCAGGCGAATGCAAGATCGGCATCATGCCAGGTCACATTCACTTGCCAGGTAAAGTCGGTATCGTTTCCCGTTCCGGCACCCTGACCTACGAAGCTGTCAAGCAGACTACTGACGCCGGTTTCGGTCAGTCGACTTGCGTCGGCATCGGCGGTGACCCGATCCCGGGTTCGAACTTCATCGACATCCTGAAGCTGTTCCAGGAAGACCCGAAGACCGAAGCGATCGTAATGATCGGTGAGATCGGCGGTTCGGCTGAAGAAGAAGCGGCTGCCTACATCAAGGCACACGTGACCAAGCCGGTTGTTTCCTACATCGCTGGTGTGACTGCCCCTGCTGGCAAGCGCATGGGCCATGCTGGCGCAATCATCTCTGGCGGCAAGGGCACTGCAGACGAGAAGTTTGCTGCCCTGGAAGACGCAGGCGTTAAAACCGTGCGTTCGCTGGCAGACATCGGCAAGGCTTTGTCCGAGCTGACTGGTTGGGCTGTCAAGTAAGCCTCGCGCTTAACTGACGCTTCACCCCACAAAGGCCACCTTCGGGTGGCCTTTGTGCTTTCTGCAGGTGGGTGGAGATCAACTTGTGGGAGCGGGCTTGCTCGCGAAAGCGGTGTGTCAGTCAGCTCATGAGTGGCTGATACACCGCGTTCGAGAGCAAGCCCGCTCCCACATTCCATCGCATTTCAAAATTTAAATATAAAAACGCGACATAAAAATGTCGCTTATCGGACAGTTCGCCCCGCAACAGTGCGTTTGACCCGCAAATTCGTTAGGCTAGCCGCCTCTTTATGCGTACGCATCCCAAAAGGAAGCCTCGCGCCAGACCGGTCGGTCCCCATCAGGACCGGCAGTATTTCCCTCATCCATAGGGAAGCCCTCTCTAAATTCCGATTCAGTAGTGTGGTATTTCCTCAAATGAAAGTGTTGAAAAGCCAGGACATCCTGGCGTTGGGCTTTATGACCTTTGCCCTGTTCGTGGGCGCCGGCAACATCATCTTCCCGCCTATCGTCGGTTTGCAGTCCGGGCCTCATGTCTGGATGGCGGCGCTGGGCTTCCTGATCACCGCCGTCGGTTTGCCGGTGATCACCGTTGTCGCCCTGGCCAAAGTCGGTGGCGGCATGGACGCGTTGAGCAGCCCGATTGGCAAGATCGCCGGTGGCTTGCTGGCAGCGGCGGCCTACCTGGCAGTTGGCCCGTTGTTCGCTACCCCGCGAACCGCGACCGTGTCGTTTGAAGTGGGCCTGGCGCCCCTGACCGGTGAAAGCCCGCTGGCGCTGTTCCTCTACAGCTCGGTGTACTTCCTGTTGGTGTTCTTCATCTCCCTGTACCCAGGCCGCCTGCTGGATACGGTTGGTCGCTTCCTGGCACCGTTGAAGATCATCGCCCTGGCCGTATTGGGCATTGCCGCCTTTGCCTTGCCGGCAGGTGATGTGGGTGTCGCCACTCCTGAATACGTGGCTGCACCGTTCTCCCAAGGCTTTATCAATGGTTACCTGACCATGGATACCCTCGGCGCTCTGGTGTTCGGCATCGTGATCGTCAACGCGATTCGTTCCCGTGGCGTCGAGTCGCCGAAGCTGATTACCCGCTACGCGATCATTGCCGGGCTGATTGCCGGCGTGGGCCTGGCGCTGGTGTACATCAGCCTGTTCCGCCTGGGTTCGGGCAGCCATGAAGTGGCCGCCGGTGCTGCCAACGGCGCGGCCGTATTGCACGCTTACGTCCAGCACACTTTCGGCTCCCTGGGCAGCGGCTTCCTCGCCGTGCTGATTTCCCTGGCGTGCCTGGTGACCGCCGTAGGCCTGACCTGCGCCTGCGCCGAGTACTTCAGCCGTGTGTTGCCGCTGTCCTACAAGACTCTGGTAGTGATCCTGGCGGTGTTCTCGCTGTTTGTGTCCAACCTGGGCCTGACCAAGTTGATCGCGTTCTCGATCCCGGTACTGACCGCGATCTACCCGCCGTGCATCGTGCTGGTGGGCCTGAGCTTCTGTAAGGACTTCTGGCAGGAACAGGGCCGGATCGTCGGCCCGGTGATGCTGGTGTCGTTCATCTTCGGCTGCATTGACGCGCTGAAGGGCGCTGGTCTGGCGGACTGGATGCCATCGCAACTGGCTCACCTGCCGCTGAGCGAGCAGGGCCTGGCGTGGCTGGTGCCTTCGGTGATGACCCTGGTGGTGGCTGTGGTGGTTGACCGCGTGCTGGGCAAGCGCAGCGAAGCGATCGCTTAAAGCTTTCGGTCTACGCGGTAATCGAAAAGCCCCGGATCAAATGCTCCGGGGCTTTTTTATGCGCGGTCTCAGGAAAAGCTCCCTGTTTCAGGGCATCGGCAACATGCTCTTCGTCGAGTCCACGCCCAGGTTCTTCAAAAATTCCTGGGCAGGCTTCAAATCGTTTTGTTTAGGTAGATAGTGTCCAGATACATTGGAAAGGTGGATTTTCCCCATGATGTCTTTCCTGATGTAGCCTGCGCTGACCACCTGTCCTGATTGACCACTGCCGGCACCGATTTCCGCGATGGCAGGATGGGATAACCATTTTGGCGGCGCATCTTTGTCGATGTTACCGACGATCAATTGCTTGTCTTGGGTGAACACGAACTTGCTGACGGTATTGGGTTTCGATACCACGTTCAGGTCCTCCGGCTTTGTGATCGGCACCAGTTCCGCTCGAGGAGCCCTGGGGTTCAATGCCGCGCCGGCCAGGTGTTTCTCGGCATTCAGGTCACGAGCTTTGGTATTGACCAGCACGGGATGTGGTTTTTGCCCCGACGGCGTTGATTGCCCACTACCGGAGTTGAACGTGCTGCTCGCGCCTGAGTTATCGGTGTAACGGATCAACCCGTTTTTACCGACTTGCTGTGGCCCGATGGCGTTCAGCGGTTTTCCTGCCCGTAGTTGATTATCCAGCGCATGAGCGACGAGATTCCCACGGTTCAACGGCTGTGGGGAGCGAGCCGGGTTTGACAACGGGAGGCTGGAGGGGCGCCCCGCCGAGACTGACGTACTCGGAGCCGGCGAGACGGGACGGTTTGGCCCAATAGCTTTGCCAGCCGCGATTGGCAGGCGCTGTTGAGGTGTGCGCGCGGGCGCCCTGAACACCGGGCGTAACGGTGTTCTTCTAAGCAATGGAAGGCCTGCTGCGACCATGGAAAAGTCCGAATAGACGGCGCCCCATTGGCCTGGCTGGGTGAGTAGTTTAGGCAAGCTTCGCCCGGGAGCGCGCAAGGCCTTCAAGGCGGCCTTTGAGAGCCTGCTGACGGCGGCCAGTCCTTTGGTGACAGGGATCAAGTCCAGTACCAACATGGCCACCTCACCGGCAAATATCAGCTGGTTGGTGGCGCTTTGGGCCGCTACTTCAGTACTCGTGATGAATTGGGCACCGGCTTTGGCGGCCATCAAGGCCACATTTTGCGCATAGAGATGCTCGCCGATGGAGCCTTTGATCGGTTTGAGCGCAATGCCGCGTTCATGGTCGACTGCCAGCTGCTTCAGAATCATGTTGACCGGGTGTATGAAGAGTTTGTCGTGAATCGAGTACTTATCTGCAGGTGAAACCCGCTGGTCCATATAGGTTTGCCACTCAGGTTTGGCCAGCAGAGTGTCCAGTTGCCCCTGGCCGACTATTTCCCTGAAGGGACGTCCGTCGGGGGCGTCGGGGCTGTATAGCACCAACGATGGATGGTCGACCGGCTTGATGACCAGCATGCCTTGAACCGGTTTTCCATCCCTTGCGACACGGTGGGAGATGATGGAGGACCCATTCACAATCGGCCATGTGGTGGGGTCGGCATGCGCTATCGTTGCGTTGATCCACTGCTCGGCGATTTTTTGTTTGTTCAGATAGGCATCCGGATCGAGGGATGTCAAAAAAGCGTCCTTGGCCAGCCTCGCCTGTTGGTTATGCTTCCAAGCGTTGCGCAACGCCGCAGCCTCTCCCGATGTGGCGCTCGGGTCCAGCTTCTCACCCAGCAGCCTCAGGTATTTGCCACCCACATCGGCTGGCTTGATCAGTTCTTCAAGCCATTGCGTATCCAGCGTTACGCGTTTTCCGTCGGCGCCGACCAAGTGTGCTTCCCAAGTTGTTTTGGTGGACAGCAGTGAGACGCCAGAATCCCAGGCCAAGGTGTTCCGCAGGGCCAGGTCGGTCAGCGATATCATTTCGCTGGTAGGCGGCAAAGGGATACGGGGCAGCACAATTTGACGAAGGTTTATGGATTTTTCTGTCGTGACCCGGACCATCAGTTTGTCGGGGTCGACGTCATCCTTCGGGTAGCGCTTTTGCAGTTTGTCTTTCAGTGCCTGGAGCAGCAGTTTTTTTGCAAAATCTCCCAGGGAGGGCAGTTTCTCCAGCAGCGGTTGCAGGCGGGAGAAACTGGTCTGCTCCGCCTGCTCAAGCTCCCGGTAGCGGGCTTCCTGCTCCGGGGTCAGTTCTTTTAGCCATTGCGGCTGGCGTTGTTCCATTAGCTTTTCGTTGCGTGCGAGCATCGCATTGCTGCCATCAAATTGCAGCGACAGGTCGGCGGCGTCATTGATGCCCGTGGCGATTGCGGGAGCCAGCAAATTCCCGGTGCCATACTTGCCGGGCTCGGCGGTGAAGGCGAACTGTAGTGTTTCCTTGACCTCATCTGCCTGGCGCTTCAGCAACAAGGGCAATGCCTGGGCCACCACGTCTCCCGATACCGGCGCGAACCCCAGCATCAAGTCGTCGCCCCATTGTGGGTTGCGACTGTGCTGCACCGACAGCGGCAAGCTTTTGAGCAGTACGTTTGCTTTCTCCTCATCACCGTTGATCCTGCGTAACAAGGCTTCACGGGCGTCAGCCGGGCTCGCGAACTCCTCGAAACCGTCGCAGGGGGTGTAAAGCACAACGGGCCCGTTAGGCGCATCGAGCCCTATATTTCGGATGTCCGTTGCTGAGTAGGGCGCTTCAGCCGACGATCCGTCTTTGTTGGTGATAAGGAAGCAGCCGGCTAGCAGGGCCCCATTGGGGGTGTTGTCATCAATCCTGATGGGGTACACCCCAGGGCGACTGCCTGATGCAAATGCAGCTTCGCGTGCTGCGAGGGTGGGGTACTGAAACGCCGCGTCAATCAGCTGTTTGCCGGGGTGGCTGAGTGTCCCGTCTTCAACACGTAGCGCCGCCTCGGTGGAGAGCATCTGCCGGTGCAAGGCCAGCAACTGTTCTTGTCGTGGGGCTTGGGACCCGGTGCCTGAGGGTGGTTTTTTCCAGTAGCTGCTGAGCGCGATTGGAAGCCGGGTCGCAATATTTTGGGCGATCGTGAGCAATGAACAATGGGGTTCGAGCTTGCGCTGAGCACCACCGTCTGGCGCATCAACGTAAAAGGCGGCCTCAACTTCTTTGTCAGGCGAACCGGTGAGCGCGTTCAGGTTCACTTCCATGATCTTGTCAAACAGTGCCTGGGACAGCGTTTGTGTAGACGTCAGGATGCGCTCTGCGCCGGGCTTTTGACCGTAGGTTTTGACGTGAATGGAATTCGGGTCAATTGAGTCGAGCTCGGGAAAGGCTTTTCTCAACTGGACCTGGATAAATCGATGAAATGTTGTCTGGTGGCTTAGCAGGTCAGTGATTTGTTTGTTCAGTTTCCGGTGCTGATCAATCAATTGGGATTGGGCGGTGACGGAGGCGGGGCGGTTGGTATTCGCGACGACCGGCGTTATGCCGCGCACTGTGGGGGTGACGAAATCATTGTGATTCAAGCCCGCTGTATGAGGCTGCGTAATGTGTCGCGCTGGCGGCCGAGCGGGCGCCGTTGGTTTGTGGGTGGGCGGCGGGGCAAGGAGTGGGGTGGAGGCCGGGCTGGAGAGTTTGGAGGGCGAGAGCATGAGGGTTCTATCTCAGAAGTAGCATGGTGTTCCCTTCTATTCCAACGATGGCGGAGCTCCGTACCTTCGGGGCGTCCATTGAGTGATTCAAAGTGTGGGGCTGGTTCCTCGGGCCAATTGAGGCTTAGTCCAACCTTTTGCACTTTGCTACGCGGATAAAAACAGCAGGCAAAGTAAAGCCCGCACTTGGCGGGCTTTACTTTGCAACATTGGCTTTTCAAGCCACGGTGTTCAAGTCGTCAGACTCAAGAACCGGTTGCAGGTGCTGCTTCTTTTGCAGCGGCTTCGTTCGATTCGGCCTGAGCTTTGGCAGCATCGGCGTTTTCTTTCGCAGCGTCATTCACTTTATCCTGAGCCTTCGCCATGTCTTTCTGAGCTTGCTCAGAATGTGCCGCGGCATCTTGGGCTTTGTCTTCGGATTTCTTGTCGCAGGCAGCCAGACCGAGGGCAGCGGCCAGCATCATGGAAATAGCTAAAGTCTTGCGCATGGGGTGTTTCTCCTTATTGAAGATATCTACTGGCCTTTCGAGCATAGGGGTTCAGCATTAGTTCCTTTTATTACACAGATATATAAACCACAGCCGCCAAGGAACTTTCACCCGCACTGTCTACACCGCGGGTCAACACTAATAAGAGTCCAGACTGAATGACCGAAAATCCTCTTTTATCCCGTGCCACGCGCTTCGTTTCAGCCTTGCGCCACTGCCAGGTGCTGGGTATCCAGGTCCATGCTGCCAGTGAAGACGGCATGACCCTGATGCTGCCTTATGGTCCGCATATCGTGGGGGATCCGCTGACCGGGGTGATCCATGGCGGCGCGCTCACGTCCTTGATGGACACCGCCTGCGGCATGGCCACCTTGTGTGTGTTGCCGGAGTTCGAGGTCTGCCCGACCCTGGACCTGCGTGTCGACTACATGCACCCGGCCGAGCCCCACAAGCCGGTATTCGGTTTTGCCCAGTGCTACCGGGTGACCACCGACGTGATCTTCACCCGCGGCTTCGCCTACCAGGACGATCCACAGCAACCGATTGCCCATGTGGTGGGCACGTTCATGCGCATGGGCAAGCGCCTCAAGGGCAGCCAGGGCCTGGGCAATGCAATCAAGGGAGAACAGGCATGAAACATCAGTTCAAGACCCGTCTGCAGCAAGCCCACGAACGGGGCAACTATGAGGCGCTGCTCAACCTGATTCCCTACGCCAAGCTGATTGGCATCGAGTGCACGCGGCTGGGGGATGAATTGCTGTTTCGCATGCCGGCCAACAAGGACAACATTGGTAACCCGATATTACCGGCGATCCATGGTGGGGTGATCGCAGGCTTTATGGAGCTGTCCGCAGCCTTGCATTTGCTGGTTTTTACCGGTGCGCCTGGCGTCCCCAAAATCATCGACTTCTCCCTGGATTACCTGCGCGCCGGCCAGTTACGCGACACCTACGCCAAATGCCAGGTGTGGCGCCAGGGCCGACGGGTGGCCAATGTGGCGATTACCGCCTGGCAAAGCACCCCGGCCGAACCGATTGCCACCGCCCGCGCGCATTTCAAGATTGAGGAACCGGCCCGCCCTTGAAATCCTGGTCTTAGCCCCCAACTTTGATGACAACCCGCCGCCAACCCTCAAGGGCGCGGCCACTGCCATCCAATTGGAGTTTGATGACCATGAGTGTGGAAACTCAAAAGGAAACCCTGGGCTTCCAGACCGAGGTGAAGCAACTGCTGCACCTCATGATCCATTCGCTGTATTCCAACAAGGAAATTTTCCTTCGCGAATTGATCTCGAACGCCTCTGACGCTGTCGACAAATTACGTTTCGAAGCCCTGTCCAAGCCTGAGTTGCTGGAAGGCGGCGCGGAACTGAAAATCCGTGTGAGCTTCGACAAAGACGCGAAAACCGTCACCCTCGAAGACAACGGTATCGGCATGAGCCGCGACGATGCGATCACCCACCTGGGGACCATCGCCAAATCCGGCACCGCCGATTTCATGAAAAACCTGTCGGGCGACCAGAAGAAAGATTCGCACCTGATCGGCCAGTTCGGCGTGGGCTTCTACTCGGCCTTCATCGTTGCCGACAAGGTTGAAGTATTCAGCCGCCGCGCCGGCCTTTCGGCCAGCGAAGGCGTGCACTGGTCGTCCAAGGGCGAGGGCGAATTTGAAATCGCCACCGTCGACAAGGCTGACCGTGGTACCCGCATCGTGCTGCACCTGAAGTCCGGTGAAGACGAGTTCGCCGATGGCTGGCGCCTGCGCAATATCATCAAGAAGTACTCCGACCACATCGCGTTGCCGATCGAACTGCCGAAAGAACAAGTGGCGGCCGAAGGCGAAGAGGCGCCTGCCCAGGAATGGGAAGTGGTCAACCGTGCCAGCGCTCTGTGGACCCGTCCTCGTACTGAAGTCAAAGACGAGGAATACCAGGAGTTCTACAAGCACATCGCCCATGACTACGAGAACCCGCTGAGCTGGAGCCACAACAAGGTCGAAGGCAAGCTGGAATACAGCTCGCTGCTCTACGTACCGGCCCGTGCTCCGTTCGACCTGTACCAGCGTGAAGCGCCGAAAGGCCTGAAGCTGTACGTGCAGCGCGTGTTCGTGATGGACCAGGCGGAATCGTTCCTGCCGTTGTACCTGCGCTTTATCAAAGGCGTGGTCGACTCCAACGACCTGTCGCTGAACGTGTCGCGGGAAATCCTGCAGAAAGACCCGATCATCGACTCGATGAAGTCGGCGCTGACCAAGCGTGTCCTCGACATGCTGGAAAAGCTGGCGAAAAACGAGCCTGAGCAATACAAGGGCTTCTGGAAAAACTTCGGCCAGGTCATGAAAGAAGGCCCGGCAGAAGATTTCGCCAACAAGGAAAAGATCGCCGGCCTGCTGCGTTTCGCATCGACCCACGGTGACGACGGTGAGCAGACCGTTTCCCTGGCCGACTACCTGGCGCGCGCCAAGGAAGGTCAGGACAAGATCTACTACCTGACCGGCGAAACCTACGCTCAGGTCAAGAACAGCCCGCACCTGGAAGTCTTCCGCAAGAAAGGCATCGAAGTGCTGCTGCTGACCGACCGGATCGACGAGTGGCTGATGAGCTACCTCAGCGACTTCGACGGCAAGAGCTTTGTTGATGTCGCCCGTGGCGACCTGGACCTGGGCAACCTGGATTCCGAAGAAGACAAGAAAGCCGCTGAAGAAGTGGCCAAGTCCAAAGAGGGCCTGGTTGAGCGAATCAAGACCGCCTTGGGCGATGCTGTCAGCGAAGTGCGGGTTTCCCACCGTCTGACCGATTCCCCGGCGATCCTGGCCATCGGCGAGCAGGACCTGGGCATGCAGATGCGTCAGATCCTGGAAGCCAGCGGCCAGAAGGTTCCGGACTCCAAGCCGATCTTCGAATTCAACCCGGCTCACCCGCTGATCGAGAAACTCGACGGCGAGCAGAGCGAAGAGCGATTCGGCGACCTGTCGCACATCCTCTTCGACCAGGCAGCCCTGGCTGCCGGCGACAGCCTGAAAGACCCGGCCGCCTATGTGCGCCGACTGAACAAGCTGTTGGTTGAACTGTCGGTTTAACACCGTTGTAGAAAAACCCGCTTCGGCGGGTTTTTTCGTTTTAGAGCCTTTCACCTGGAGTAAATGATGAGCCAAATCACCGTGCGTTCCGTGGTCTATCAGATTGATGGCCAGTCTTATGAAAGTCGCCTGGCATTTGATGCCAGTCATAAGGGCCCGCTGCCAGGGTTGTTGATGGCGCCGAACTGGATGGGTGTCAGTGCTGGCGCTGAAGAGATCGCCAAGAGCGTGGCCAGCAAGGGCTACGTGGTGCTGCTCGCCGACCTGTACGGGCAAACGGTTCGCCCGTCGAATGGCGATGAAGCGGGTGCGGCGATGATGCCGTTGAAGAATGACCGGGTGCTGCTGAACAAGCGCATGCAGGTCGCGCTTGATCACTTGAAAACTCAAACCGAAGCCGCGGTGGATACCTCGAAGCTGGCAACCTTCGGTTTCTGCTTCGGTGGTTGCTGCTCCCTGGAGCTGGCGCGTACCGGTGCGCCGTTGAAAGCGGCGGTTTCGTTCCACGGCAGCCTCGACACACCGAACCCGGCCGATGCGAAAAACATCAAGGGTTCCGTGCTGGTGTTGCACGGCGCTTCCGACCCGTTGGTGCCGAAAGAGCAACTGCCGGCGTTTGAAGATGAAATGAACGCCGCTGGTGTGGATTGGCAATTGCTGAGCTACGGCGGTGCGGTGCACTCGTTTACCGATCCGCACGCGAACGTGCCGGGCAAGATGATGTATGACGCGAAGACCGCTGCACGGGCCTTCCAGTCGATGCATAACTTGCTGGATGAAGCGTTCAAGGGCTGATAGTTCGGTTGCCTGAGCTGGCCCCTTCGCGAGCAAGCCCGCTCCCACATTTTGACCGTGTACGCCTTGAAGGAACGCGGTCAAAATGTGGGAGCGGGCTTGCTCGCGAAGGCTATTTCATCGGCAATAAAGCGCTTAAGCCTTGCCTCCAGGCAACTCAATCCGCTCACTTTCCCCCGGCACTGTCGGCCAATCCCCAGCCGCCCAACGCTGCCGAGCCTGCTCGATCAACGCCGGGTCACTCGCCACAAAATTCCAGTTAATCCGCCGCGGCCCATCCAGCGCCGCGCCGCCGAATACCACCAGATGGCAATCGGTCTCGGCAAACAGCGCCATGCTTTCGCCTGCCGGCAACACCACCAGGCTATGCACCTCCAGCACCTCGCCATCCAACTGCGCCTCACCCTCCAGCACATACACCGCCCGTTCCGCATGCTCATCCGGGATCAGCAGCGTCGTAGCCGTCTGCATCCGCACCTCGGCATACAGCGTGGGCGACAACACCGGCACTGGCGACTTCAGGCAAAAGCCGCTGCCGGCAATCAGGCGAATCTGCACGCCCAGGTTGTCACTCACCGGCAAGCTGGCAGCGGGGTGATGGCTGTAATGCCCAGGTCCTTGCTCATGATCCCTGGGCGAGGCCAGCCACACTTGCAACCCGTGCAGGCTGAAGCCACTGGCCTTCAACGCCTCAGGGCTGCGTTCAACGTGGGCAATGGCGCTGCCGGCGGTCATCCAACTGACGTCCCCCGCCTTGACCACCTGATCGGAGCCGAGGCTGTCCTTGTGCAGGAGTTCGCCTTCAAACAGGTAGGTCAGGGTGGATAGGCCGATATGCGGGTGCTGGCGAATATTCATGCCGGTGCCCGGGGCATAGCGGGTTTGCAGCATATGGTCGAAAAACACGAATGGCCCGACACTGCGACATTGCCTGGACGGCAGCGGGCGCAGGATCGGTTGGCCTTCCACATCTTCGGCACGCGGGCGAATCACGGTGGTTGTGGTCATGGTGCATCCCAGTCTGAGCGGGTTAGATGGCAATGAGCATAACCCGCTCGACGGGAGGTTGCCGCTACTGGCTGAAGGCGCCTTCCGAGAGTTTGGTCTCGATGGTGACTTCGGCGGTGGTCATCAGCTTGTGCACCGGGCAGCGATCCGCCACGCGGTGCAGTTCCTCGCGCTGCTCGTCGGTGAGTACGCCCTTGAGGGTGAGTTTGACGCTGAGCTTGTATTTGCCCTTTTGCTCTTCGGTGCTGTCGTGGGTGACTTCGACGGTGACGCCGGTCAGCGGAATGTCTTTTTTCTGCGCATAGAGTTTGACCGTCAGCGCCTTGCACGATGCCAGCGCGGCATCGAAGTAATCGTGGGGAGAGGGCGCCGAATCGTCGCCGCCCAGGCTCTTGGGCAGGTCGGTAAACAGCTCATGGTTATTGATGTTGACGCTGTGGCGAAAGTTTTCGGCGTTCAGCGTATTCACGGTAACAGGCATGGCAAACCTCACAGGGTGGCAGGAAGAAGCTCATGCAGTTATAGAGCATGCTGGCACCTGGGTGTTCCCCATTGTTTACCGCTGAACCCGCAGGCGCGGCCTGAGGTCTACCTTCATTAGCCCTTGTTTGAGATGCCACCGTGCGCCGGACCCGCCTGAGTATTGCCCTGTTACTGGCCGCCGCGAGCCTTGCCGCGCAGGCCCGCGACTATGCCTACAGCGATGCGCACCTGCATTACGTCGATTTCTTCCAGGAGTCGGCGGGCATGGACAAGTTGCTCAAGGCCATGGCCGATAATCGGATTGAACACGTGATGATTTCCGGCATCCCCGTGGCAAAGAAATGGCATGAAGACGAACCCAAGCGCCCACGTTATTACGCCGGCGACGATGCCGACGCGTATTGGTACAGCGCCACTGACGTGTTTGTCGCCGATGCGGTGAATAAGCTCACCCCGGAACAACGCCAGCGCTTTCACCCGTTCCTCAGCGGTTTCAACCCCAACGATAAAAACGCCGCGTCCCACATCCAGCGCATGCTCGACCTCAATCCAGGGCTGTGGCAAGGCATCGGTGAAGTCTTCACCCGTCACGACGACCTGACGGCACTGACCTCCGGCGACACCCCAAGAGCCAACAACGAGGCGATGACGCGCATCTATCACTTGGCGGCGGAGAACGATCTGCCGGTGATGGTGCATTCCAACATCACCTCCAAGCGTGAGAAAAATCCGCTGTACCTGGCGGAAATGGAAGAGCCACTGCGCAACCATCCGCACACTCGGTTTATCTGGGCCCACGCGGGCAGCAGCATGGAAATCCATCGGCACCAGACGCAGATGGATTTTTTGCTGCCGACCCTGGCGCGCATGCTGGAGGCTTATCCGAACCTGTACGTAGACCTGTCCTGGAGCGTGCTCACACCTTACTTGCTGGATGAGGCGGGAACGCCACGCCCTGAATGGGTAAAGCTGGTAGAGCGCTTCCCGGACCGCTTCATGCTTGGCTCAGACGTGGTAGGACGCTTCAACAAGCTGGGTAAGGAAATGCGCAGCTTTGACCCGTTCCTTGATGCGCTGCCTGAAGACGTGGCCAGAAAGGTCGCACGGGACAATTTCCTGGCGATTCTGCCCAAGCCCAGGTGATGGCTTTTGTCATCCTGTCGTCATCCCTGCGTCATAAGCTGCGGCCTTCTTAAACAAGGAGTGCAGCATGCAATTCACCCGTTCAGGCGCCTTGGCGGCGCTGATGATGATCAGCAGCCTGGCCAGTGCCGAAGTGCGTATTGAAGGCCCGGTGGAGTACGGCGTGTTTGATGGCCCGAAAGCCGAGTTGCAGGCCGGAGAGCGCGTGCTGCGCCGCAGCAACGAACAGATTCAGTCCACCACCCTGGTGCCGGCGAAGCTGGGCACCAAATTCGGCCTGCGTTATCAACTGCTTGGCAAAGCCGCCGAAGGTACGCCGCTGACCTTGCTCTACTTCACCCCAGGCGTTCGTACGCCGGATGGCGTGCGTCATGACAAATTCGAGGTAACCCAGAAGCTGGTGCCCGGTGCCCC
Organism: Pseudomonas sp. 32A; assembly: GCF_052682255.1. NCBI lineage: Bacteria > Pseudomonadati > Pseudomonadota > Gammaproteobacteria > Pseudomonadales > Pseudomonadaceae > Pseudomonas > Pseudomonas sp. 32A. Next base: position 4,839,174 of record NZ_JBQYLY010000001.1, read on the forward strand.
ACAGGACGTGATGGCCTATGAGTTCACCGAAAACCACGAAGTGGTGCCGGGCGAATGGCGTTTCATGGTGTTCCAGGGTGATCGTCTGCTCACGCAAAAGAGCTTTACCGTTCGCTGAATCGCTATAGCAGGGGCGAGGCGATCATAAGGCGTTTTGATATCGCGTTTTCGTCTTAGGCAAACTTCATTCTTCGCCGATACCTTTCAAGAGCCCGCTGCAGGTGGATGCAGCGCTTTTGGAAGGATTCCGAACATGAATATCAGAAGTCTGAATATCGCCCCTCGCGCCGGCCTGGGGTTTGGTTTGCTGGCGCTGATGGTGTTTGCCCTGGGCGGGTTTGCCTTGTCGCAGATGGGCAATATGCGCCAGCAGTCGGACCAGGTGGAAAACAACTGGCTGCCCAGCGTGATGGCGGTCGGCGAGATGAATCAGGACCTGCTGCGGGTGCGGGCCCTGACGCTGCGCCTGCTGCTTAACCGCGACCCCCAGGCGATCACGCAGAATGAACAGAAAATCACCGAACTGAAAAACGGCCTGCATAAGGCTCAGTCGCTCTATGAAAGCTTGATTGTGCTGCCGGAAGAGCGGGTGCTGTTTGATCGCTTCAAGACCGAGGAAGCGCGCTACCTGCAACGTCAAGAGCAAGTGCTGGCCTTTTCCCGGGCCAATCAGCTGGAAGACGCGATCAAGGTAGTCAACGGCGAGATGAACCAGTTGGCCGATGTGTTGGCCGGCACCCTGCGTGAGCTGGTGACGCTGAACAAGCTCAGCGCCAATCAGGCGGCGAGCCTGGCGCAAAGCGTATTCACCCAATCGCGCAGTTGGGTGGTGGGCATGATAGCCGTGACGGCGCTGATCACCATTGGCCTGGCGCTGCTGCTGACCCGCAGCATCGTGCTGCCGTTATCCCAGTCGCTGAAAGTCGCCCAGGGCGTGGCCAGTGGCGATCTTACCGGCGTGATTACCGTCAACGGCAAGGATGAACCGGCGCGTTTGCAGCAGGCGCTGAAAAGCATGCAGGAGAGTCTGAGGGAAACCATTCGGCGTATTTCTGATTCGTCGAGCCAGTTGGCGTCGGCGTCGGAAGAACTCAGTTGTGTGACGGAAGATGCCACCCGTGGGCTGCATCAGCAAAGTCAGGAAATTGAGCAGGCGGCTACTGCAGTGAACCAGATGACGGCGGCGGTGGAGGAGGTGGCGAGCAATGCGGTGGCCACGTCACAGGCGTCCCGCGAGTCGGACCGTATTGCCCAGCATGGTCGCGAGCAGGTGCATCAGACGGTGTTGTCGATTGAGTCCCTGGCGGATGATGTGACGGCCAATGCGACGCAGGTGGAGGACCTGGCGCAGAAGGTGTATGGCATCAGCAAGGTGCTGGATGTGATTCGCTCGATTGCCGAGCAGACCAATTTACTTGCGTTGAATGCTGCCATTGAAGCCGCGCGGGCTGGGGATGCCGGGCGTGGGTTTGCGGTGGTGGCGGATGAGGTGCGGGCGCTGGCCCATCGCACGCAGCAGTCGACCCAGGAAATCGAGCAGATGATCAGTGGGATTCAGCAAGGGACTGATCAGGCGGTGAGCTCTATGCAGCAGAGCAATACACGGGCGCGGTCGACGCTGGATATCGCCAAGTCGGCTGGGACGGCGTTGGAGGAGATTGCTTCGGCGTTTACGCTGATCAACGAGCGTAACCTGGTGATTGCCAGTGCCTCGGAAGAGCAGGCGGCGGTGGCGCGGGAGGTGGATCGCAATTTGATGAATATTCGCGATTTGGCGCAGCAGACGTCGGCGGGGGCGAATCAGACCAGTGCGGCGAGCCAGGAGTTGTCGCGGTTGGCGGTGGATCTCAACACGATGGTGGCTAGGTTTTCGGTTTAGGTTGCTGGGCGGTGTACATATCCGTTTCTTCGGTAACGGCTGCTTATGGTTCCGCTCTTACAGCGGCTCACTTTGGAAAAGCCCCAAAGTAAGCAAAGGGCTCTGCCCCGCCTGTCGGCACCTCGCTTAGGCTCGGCGTTCCCTCACTCCGGCATTGCTCCGCGGGCCGCCGCGACGGGCCATCCATGGCCCGGCGCGGCTAAACCGGCGTCCTGCCGGTTTACCCGCTCCGCACTGCCTGCGTTCGGCCTCGGGCTTATTGGGGCAGTCAGATCAAAATCAAAAGCAAAAGCACAGCGGCCTACCGGCCGGCTTGAGTGTTAAAAGCCAGATCAAAAGCCAGAGCGAAAACAGAGCTGCTTTTATGTGGGAGCGGGCTTGCTCGCGAAAAACCTGAGAGCGCCGCGTTCATCCAGAATGCCCGCGTCATCGTTAACGACCTTCGCGAGCAAGCCCGCTCCCACATTTTTTGGACCGTGCCCGCTTTAGCTTTTGATTTTGCTCTTCAACACTCAAGCCGGCCGGGAGGCCGCTGTGCTCTTGATCTGCTTTTGATCTTGATCTTAGGCGCCCCGTTAAACCACGCTGGCCGAACGCAGGCTTTGGAGCGTGGGTAACCTGGCAGGACGCCAGGTTAGCCGTCCTGGGCCAGGGATGGCCCATGACGGCGGCCCACGGTCCAAAGCCGGAGTGAGGGCACACCGAGCCTAGGCGAGGTGCCGAGTGGTGGGGCAAGAGCGTTTTGCTTACTTTTGCGCTGTTCAAAAGTGAGCCGCTGTAAGAGCGGAACCATAAGCGGCCATCACCCAAATAATGGATATACACCCAACAACCACCGCAAAAAAAACGCCCCGAACCAGTCGGGGCGTTTCAGACGATCAAGCCGCGAGGGCTTTTACTTACCCTGCCAGCGTTTCAGCACCAAAGTAGCGTTAGTGCCACCAAAGCCAAAGCTGTTGCTCATCACAGTGTTGATGGTCGCATCTTCACGAGTCTTGGTCAGGATCGGCATGTCAGCCACGTCCGGGTCCAGTTCCTCAATGTTGGCAGAACCTGCCATGAAGTTGCCTTCCATCATCAGCAGGCAGTAGATCGCTTCGTGAACGCCAGCGGCGCCCAGGGAGTGACCCGACAGGCTCTTGGTAGAGCTGATCGCCGGAGCTTTGTCGCCGAATACCGCACGCACGCCTTCCATTTCCTTGGAGTCGCCGACCGGAGTCGAAGTACCGTGGGTGTTCAGGTAGTCGATCGGGGTATCAACGGTAGCCATGGCCATCTGCATGCAGCGGATGGCGCCTTCGCCGCTTGGCGCAACCATGTCGTAGCCGTCGGACGTCGCGCCGTAGCCGACGATTTCCGCGTAGATCTTCGCGCCACGGGCCAGGGCGTGTTCCAGCTCCTCGACCACCACCATGCCGCCACCGCCGGCAATGACGAAACCATCACGGTTTTTGTCATAGGCGCGGGAGGCTTTTTCCGGGGTTTCGTTGTACTGGGTCGACAGGGCACCCATGGCGTCGAACAGGAACGACTGGCTCCAATGTTCTTCTTCACCGCCACCGGCAAACACGATGTCTTGCTTGCCCAGCTGGATCTGCTCTACAGCGGTACCGATGCAGTGAGCACTGGTGGCGCACGCGGAGGAGATCGAGTAGTTCACGCCCTTGATCTTGAACGGCGTGGCCAGGCAGGCGGAAACGGTGCTGCCCATGGTCCGCGTGACGCGGTACGGGCCAACACGCTTGACGCCTTTCTCGCGCAGGATGTCCAGCGCTTCCATCTGGTTCAAGGTTGACGCGCCACCGGAACCGGCGATCAGGCCGGTGCGTACGTTGGACACCTGGTCTTCGCTCAGGCCGGAATCGGTGATCGCGTCCTTCATGGCCAGGTAGGCGTAAGCGGCTGCGTGGCCGACGAAGCGATAGATCTTGCGATCAATCAGCTCTTCGAGGGGCAGGTCGATGGAGCCGGAAACCTGGCTACGCAGACCCATTTCGGCATATTCCGGGTTGAAGCGGATGCCAGGGCGACTTGCACGCAGGTTAGCGGAGACGGTCTCTTTGTCATTGCCCAGGCACGAAACGATGCCCAGACCAGTGATAACGACGCGGCGCATGCGGATAACCCTTAAAAGTTGTCAGTGGAAGTGAATACGCCGACCCGAAGGCCTTCGGCAGTATAAATCTCGCGACCGTCGACAGTCACCGAACCATCGGCAATGGCCAGGTTCAGCTTGCCCTTGAGGACGCGCTTGATTTGAATGTTGTAGGTGACTTTCTTGGCGGTCGGCAAGACCTGGCCAAAGAACTTCACTTCGCCCGAACCCAGGGCGCGACCGCGGCCCGGCAGGCCTTGCCAGCCCAGGTAGAAACCGACCAGCTGCCACATGGCGTCGAGGCCCAGGCAGCCCGGCATCACCGGATCGCCTTCGAAATGGCAGGCGAAAAACCACAGGTCAGGGGTGATATCCAGCTCGGCGACCAATTCACCTTTGCCGTACTTGCCACCCTCTTCACTGATATGGGTGATGCGATCCACCATCAGCATGTTCGGGGCGGGCAGTTGCGCGTTACCTGGGCCGAACAGCTCACCGCGACTGCAGCGCAGCAGGTCTTCCCGAGTAAAGGCGTTTTGTTTGGTCATGCGAGCTCCTCAATAATCCCATGCGGCAGGGCAGGGCAAATCTTCCCGGCCGACTGAAGCGTTCATGCCTCATATCGGCAGCCTACACATAGACTATTGCGTTGTAGTGAAAGTCACAGCGTCAAGGTCATGAATGTACACTTGTGCACTGAAATTATAAACCGGGCCGGTTTACGGGCCCGTTCGGGTGCCTAAGACTGCCGCACTTTCGTCTTTCACGCCAGTCGCAGTTGGCCGATGGCACCCTGTTACTGCACCCATCGCTGCAGGATTTGCTGTAAATCCGTGCGTTTGAACGGCTTTGCCAGGTAATCGTTCATTCCGGCTGCCAGACAGGCTTCGCGGTCGCCCTGTAAGGCATTGGCGGTCAAGGCAATGATCGGAAGGTCGGCGCACCCGGGCAACTGGCGAATCTGCCGGGTGGCCTCGTAACCGTCGATGCCCGGCAGTCGGCAATCCATCAGGATCGCGGTAAAAATCAGGCTCTCGGCACTGCGAATCGCTTCGGCGCCGTCGGTGGCAATGCTGACTTCAAATCCGAGGCTGCGCAGCATGGCTTCAACCACGGTGCGATTGACCGGGTTGTCCTCCACCAGCAACACGTTACGGCCTTCGCCCGCACTGGCACTGCCTTCGGTGTTCGGCACGATCACCGGCAAGCTCTGCTGGTAGATCGCCAGCGGAATTTCCAGGGTGAATACCGAGCCTTGGCCTTCTTCACTCTGGGCGCGAAGGGTGCCGCCCATGCGTTCGGCCAGGGTGCGTGCAATAGGCAGGCCCAGCCCGGTGCCGCCGTAACGTCTTGAAATGGAACTGTCAGCTTGCTGGAACGCATCGAACATCAATTCCAGGCGCTCGGCCGAGATACCAATCCCGCTGTCGCGCACGGTGCAGGTGAACCACAACAGTTCATGGTCCAGGGTCTGCCAGTGCGGTTCGACGGTGACGGTGCCGTGCTCGGTGAACTTGAGGGCATTGCCGATCAGGTTCACCAGAATCTGCCGGATACGCGTCGGGTCACCCTGCACCTGCAGTGAGTCCAGGCCCTGCGGGATCGGCACTTCAAGCGCCAGCCCCCGTTGCTGGGCGGCATGCTGGAAGGCCTGGGCGCAGCTGCTGATCAGCTCCATCAGGTCGAACGGAATGTGCTCCAGCTCCAGGGCCGCGCGCTCGATGCGTGAGAAGTCGAGGATATCGTTGATCACTTTGAGCAGGTGTTCGGTGGACTCCGAAGCCAGCGCCGCGTATTCGGTCTGCTCCTCGGTCATGTCGGTGGTTTCCAGCAGTTGCAGCATGCCCAGCACCCCGTTCATCGGCGTGCGCAGTTCATGGCTCATCATTGCCAGGAAATCCGACTTGGCATTGTTCGCCCGCTCGGCTTCTTCACGGGTCTGGATCAACTGGGCCATGGCCTGGTGCTGTTCGCGACTGGCCTGGTTCAAGCCGTCGGCGAGGTTATTGATGTGGCGCGACAGGTCGCCCAGTTCCGAGTCATCGACAATGGGCAGTGGCGTCTGATAATCGCCCTGTTGGATTGCCTTGACCGCATTGCCCATGGCACTGATCGGCTGCGACAGGCTGGCGGCCAGGCGCCGTGCCAATAAGAAGGTAAACAACAGGGCGAACAGCGCGAGAATCCCGGCCTTGAACAGGATTTCCTGCTGGCGCTGGCTGAACGCATCGTTGGACATACCCACAATCACCCGGCCCAGGTAATCCGCACGGGGCGCCTTGGGCTCGGCGATGTTGTCCTGGAAGAAGTCATTGCCCAGCTGGATATGTTGCAGGCGAATCGGCGCCTGAAACACTTTCACCGACAGCGAACGGTCGTGCTTTTCCGACGGTTGTTCGACATACACCAGAATGTTTTCCGTGCTGTCCTGTATCTCCAGAAAGCGCACATGGGGCGTGGCCAGGGTGGCCCGCAACAGGCTTTCGAGCACGTCGTTGTTGCCGGAAATAACCCCGTATTCGGTGGCCGGTGCCAGTTGGTTGGCGATCAATTGGCCGGTGTGGTCCAGTTCCTGGCGCAAGTCCTGGATCCGCACGAAGGTAAAGAAGCTGATCAACAGCAGCGTCAACAGGAGTGCCGGGCCCAGGGTGATGAGCTGGGTTCGGGTGTTGATGTCCCAACGGCGACGAAATGTCATGGGCGTTTTTCTCCTTCGGCCAGGCGGGCGGCGACGTTGGTTTCGTCCACCTGTTCGATCCCCAGTGAGCGCGCAACCTGCGGGTTGCCCACGACTTTGAAACGTTCCGGGTACAACGAGCGCGGCCAGTTGGCGGGCGCATGGTCCAGTAGCCGGTCGAGTACATCCAGCCAGTCGGCCTGATCGCTGTAGGTGCTGGCCAGGCTGCCGGCCTTGACGAACCCGGCGTTGGGCCCGACCAGTGGCAATTGCCTGGCGTAGCTGCTGAGCAGCAGGTTTTTCGCGGTTTTCGGGTTGTACAGCTGGGGATCATCCAGCCCCAGCAAGACATCGCTGCTCTTGAACAGGTTTTGCAGCGGACGACTGTCGTTAGTGTTGTCCCAGAGCTGGGGCACGATCTCCAGCCCCATCGGCGCCGCATGCTGGCGCAGCTCGCGGAGCAGGAATTCGCTGTCGATCCCATAGAGCACACCGATGCGCCGGGCCTGGGGCAGGATGCCGGTGATCAGGCGCAGTTGGCGGTCCAGTGGCGGGTCGCTCCACAACAGGCTGATCTTCGAGGGCACGCTGTCCCCCAGGCGCTGCCGGGCTTGCAGGCGGCTGATGCGCAGCACCAGGGTCGGCGGGCCCTGGGTGTCCTGCAGGCGCCAGTCGAGGCTGGGCAGGTCCAGCAGGATCAGGCGGGTACTGGCCGGCAAGTGCGCGGGGGCGGGAAGGTCTTTGAGCGGGGTGAACTGCACATGGTCTTCGGGGCGCTGTTCGCTCAGGGCCTGGACGAATGTTTGTACCCCCGGGCCGTCTTCGTCGGCGGTCAGCAGGATTTCCGCCGCCCATGTGGGTGCGGCAAACAGTAAAACCCCAAACAACACACAGCGCCGCCAGAGTCGGGCGGTAAAGGAGAGGGTCATCCGTGACAAGTCGCTGTCCACTAGAACTCTAACTCCGCACTGAAGTAGAGCACGTGGCGTTGGTCATAGTTGTTGTCGGGCCAGGTGGTGGGCTGATTGTCGAGCCGTTGTTGCAACATGCCGGCCAGCTCCACGTTGGCTTTGCCCAGGGCAATGCGCTTGGCCACCCGCAGGTCGACCCGTTCGAAGCGATACTGGTTGAGCGCATCGTCGCCATAGTAGAACACCGCGCTGGACCAGCCATGGCCCCATTCCCGCATCCAGCCGGCCGAGCCGCTGTTGCGGGCGGTTTGCTGTCTGTCCAGAGGGTTGGTGGCGCTGGCGTCTACGTAAGCATAGGTCAGCCGTAGCCGGTCGGCGGTGCTCATGTGCCAGTCGAGCTGGGTTTCAGTGCCGGTAAAGCGCGAGCTGTTGGTGTTGCTGGCGATGTACTGGTTGTTGCGTAGCGGCTCGCTGACCATGTCGCTGATTTCGTCGTAGAACAGCTTCACGTCCACGTTCAGCCCGATATCCGCAAAAAAACCGTTGTAGCCCAGTTCCCGGGAGCGCATCAGCTCTTTATTGAGGTTGCCCGGGCCGCGAGTCACCACGAAATATTGACCGGAATTCTGGCCGTAGACCGGTGAGCTGAGGTTGGTGACCCGGTAGCTCCAGTTGACGTTGTTCTCGAACATGTCCGGCGAGCGGATGGCTTCGGAGTACACCGCGCGCAGGCCGTGGCGCGGGTTGATCAGGTAGTTGACGGCCACCCGGGGCGTCAGCGAGTTGCCGCTCAGGTGGGTGTCTTCATACATTGCGCCGCCTTGCAGCAGCCAGTGTTCGCTGGCGCGCCATTCCAGATGGCCGAACATGCGCCAGGTGGTGTCGTCCAGGGTGCCGTTGAAGTAGGTGTCGGAGTCGGCGCGGTCGTAGCGGTAGTTCATGCCGCTGACCAGGCGCAGGCTGTCGGACAGGCTGAGGGTGTCCTGAATCTCCAGGTCGTAGCGGCTTTCCTTGGTGCTTTGGTCGATGTTGCCGCAAACCGGGTCCTTGCCGCCGTTACCCCACTGCTGGAGCACCTGCCGGGCCAGCGCCTGTTCGGCGGGGCTGCCGGGTGGAAGGTTGTCGGGGTTGAAGTTGTTCATGTGCCGGGCCAGCCGCTCGGCATAGTTGGGATTGAGCTGCCACAGTTGGGTCAGCTCCGGGCTGAAGGAGACCTTGGCATCGCAGGCGCGCCAGATCTGCCGACGATCCCACTGCTGGGCCGAACCCTGGATATACAGACTGTGATCGGGGTTGAAGTCGAAGTTCCAGCGCAGGGAGCCGGCGTAATCCTTGGCGCTGACGTCAGAATTTGTACCGCCTTCGGTAATACCGTCGAACACCGGTTGGTAGGTGTACGGGCGTTGGTTGGTGCCTTCCTTGGCGTCCAGTTGCCAGTCGATGCTTTGTTGCGCGTTCAGGGTCTGGCTCACGGCCAGGCTGAAGCGGCTCAGGCGGCGACTGTCGCGGCGGTCGGCGCCCACGCGGTCGCTGTCAAAACCATCGTCCTGTTGACCGGAAAGCGACAGGCGCAAATCGCCGGTTTCCCAGCCCATGCCCTGGCTGGCGTACCAGTCGTTGATTCCGCGGCCGCCCTGGGTGAGCTTCATCCGGGTGCCGTGGCTGTTGGCTGGCGAGCGGGTAAGGATGTTGACCACCGCCATCAGCGCGTTGGCACCGTAGCTGACGGTGTTGGGGCCGCGGAAGACTTCGATGCGGTCGATGTCTTCCAGGGCCACCGGAATATCGCTCCAGTCCACAGTCGCCAGGCCTGCGCGGTACACCGAACGACCATCGATCAGCACCTGCATGCGCCGGGCGTCGCCGGCCTGGGTGCCGTGGTAATTCACAGCAGCCTGGTTGCCGGTGGTGTAGCCGACCATCATCCCGGGCACCAACCGCAGCAGTTCCGGGATATCCCGCGCACCGCTGGCCTTGATCAACTCGCTGTCGATCACCGTCATGCTGCCGGGCACGGCGGCGGCCGATTGCTTGAGCCGGGTAGCGGTCAGCACCTGCGGCAGCGGTTGGCTGTCGAGAAACAGATCGTCGGCCAGCAACGGCGCACTGCACCATGGCATGCACAACAGCGTCAACAGCAGGGATGAGCGAGGAGGAGGGCCCAAATACACGGCACGGCCTTGATAATTACGGATAGCCGCCCATGTTAACTGAGGTGGGGCCTTTTGCCAGTCGTCGGCCCCGTAATTACTTCGCACAAATGTCGCATTTTCCGACCAGCGTTTGAATTGACGCGGGGGCTGGCCGCAAGCGGGTCGCTCCGTATAATGCGGCCATCGCCACTGCTATGGATTAACGGATTGCATATGACTGAACAGCGCCCTATTGCGGTCCTGGGAGGCGGAAGTTTTGGTACCGCCGTGGCTAATCTGCTGGCTGAAAATGGTCACCGGGTGCGTCAATGGATGCGTGACCCCGAGCAAGCCGAGGCCATCCGGGTCAACCGGGAAAACCCCCGTTACCTTAAAGGCATCAAGATTCTGCCGGCTGTTGAGCCAGTGACAGATTTGCTGGCGACGTTGACCGAGTGCGACCTGTGCTTCGTCGCGTTGCCATCCAGTGCCTTGCGTTCGGTGCTCGCACCCCACGCCGAGCGGTTGGCGGGCAAGCTGCTGGTCAGCCTGACTAAGGGCATCGAGGCGCACACCTTCAAGTTGATGAGCGAAATCCTTGAAGAGATCGCCCCCGAGGCACGCATTGGCGTGTTATCCGGCCCGAACCTGGCGCGGGAAGTGGCTGAGCATGCCCTGACCGCCACCGTGATCGCCAGTGAAGACGAAAAGCTCTGCGAACGAGTGCAGGCAGTGCTGCACGGTCGCACCTTCCGCGTTTACGCCAGTGCCGACCGCTTCGGCGTCGAGTTGGGCGGGGCGTTGAAAAACGTCTACGCGATCATCGCCGGCATGGCGGTTGCGCTGGGCATGGGTGAAAACACCAAGAGCATGTTGATCACCCGTGCCTTGGCCGAGATGACCCGGTTTGCGGTCAACCAGGGTGCCAACCCGATGACCTTCCTCGGACTTGCTGGCGTGGGCGACCTGATCGTCACCTGCTCGTCACCGAAAAGCCGCAATTATCAGGTGGGTTTCGCCCTCGGCCAGGGCCTGAGCCTGGAAGACGCGGTCACGCGTTTGGGCGAAGTGGCCGAAGGCGTCAACACCCTGAAGGTGCTGAAGGCCAAGGCTCAGGAAGTCGGCGTGTACATGCCGCTGGTCGCCGGTTTGCACGCGATCCTGTTTGAAGGGCGCACCTTGAACCAGGTCATCGAGTTGCTGATGCGGGCCGAGCCGAAGACCGATGTCGACTTTATTTCCACCAGTGGTTTCAACTGAGGAACGCGTCATGAACGATCCGAAAGCAGCTCCCAAGTACGAATCCATTGGCCTGCGTGTGCTGTGGATGCTGGTGTTTGCCCTGGTGTGGCAAGTGGCGCAGTTCCTGCTGGGCGCGCTGGTGGTAGTGCAACTGGTTTACCGGTTGGTGTACGGCGCGCCGAACCTGGGGCTGATGAATTTTGGTGACAGCCTGAGTCAGTTCCTGGCGCAGATTGGGCGGTTTGGCAGTTTTCACAGTGATCAGAAGCCTTGGCCGTTTGCTGATTGGCCGACGCCCCGTGCACCGGAAGGTGAGGCTGCTCACAGCGTGCCGCCGGCGCCGCATCCTGTGCGTGATGAGGAACCCAAGCTATGAAGGTGTGGGTGTTGCGTCACGGTGAGGCCGAGGGGCATGCGCGTACGGATGCTGAGCGTAATTTGACGGCCCATGGGCGTGATGAGGTGTTGCGCAGTGCGGGGCATCTGATTGGGCAGCCTGTGCGGGCGATTATTGCCAGTCCGTATGTGCGGGCGCAGCAGACGGCGCAGTTGGTGCGGGAGGCGTTGGGGTTTGAGCCTGAGATCCGCACTGTGCCTTGGTTGACGCCCGAGAGTAATCCGCTGGAGGTGCTCGAGCATCTGGATAATGACGATGATGTGTTGTTGGTCAGTCATCAGCCGTTTGTGGGGGGGCTGATCAGTTATTTGCAGCATGGGCATTTTCGGCAGCCGCAGGCTATGAGTACGGCGAGTTTGGCGGAGTTGGAGGGGGATTTTCCGTTGGCGGGGTTGATGAGTCTTTTGAGTGTTCGGAATCCTTAAGGTTGGGTTTGGGTTTGGGTTTGGGTTTGGTTTTGGGTACATATCCGTTATTTAGGTAACGGCCGCTTATGGTTCCGCTCTTACAGCGGGTCACTTTTGGCAAACGCCCCAAAAGTAACCAAAAGGTCTTTGCCCCACCACTCGGTGCCTCGCCTAGGCTCGGCATGCCCGCACTCCGGCACGCCTCCGCGGGCCGCCGCGACGGGCCATCCATGGCCCGGCGCGGCTAAATCGGCTTCCCTGCCGATTTACCCGCTCCACCGTGCCTACTTGCGGCCATCGTGGTTGACGGGGCCCGCAGATCAAAATCAAAAGCAAGAGCACAGCGGCCTCCCGGCCGGCTTGAGTGTTAAAAGCAAAATCTAAAGCGGGCACGGTCCAAATGTGGGAGCGGGCTTGCTCGCGAAGGTCGTTAACGATGACGCGGGCATTCTGATTCAGCGCGGCGACCTCAGGTTTTTCGCGAGCAAGCCCGCTCCCACAGAAAAGCAGATCTGTTTTCGCTCTGGTCTTTGCTTTGGCTTTTAACACTCAAGCCGGCCGGGAGGCCGCTGTGCTCTTGATCTGCTTTTGATCTTGATCTTAGGCGCCCCGTTAAACCACGCTGGCCGAACGCAGGCTTTGGAGCGTGGGTAACCTGGCAGGACGCCAGGTTAGCCGTCCTGGGCCAGGGATGGCCCATGACGGCGGCCCACGGTCCAAAGCCGGAGTGAGGGCACACCGAGCATTAGCGAGGTGCCGAGTGGTGGGGCAAGAGCGTTTTGCTTACTTTTGCGCTGTTCAAAAGTGAGCCGCTGTAAGAGCGGAACCATAAGCGGCCGTTACCTGAATAACGGATATGCCCCCAAAAGCAGCAGAACTTGCACCCCCCGCGCTCCCATGAAATAGTCAGCCAAGCAAGTGCTTGGTTGGCTACCATCGGAACACAAAGGAGCGCGTCCATGTCTGTCGCTATTCGTTTGCCGCTGCAAGTCTTCTTCGACCGCGAAGCCCGCCACCCACGGCAACGATTCCTGGTTCAGCCGATCAAAGGCGGCGAGGTCCAAACCCTCACCTGGGCCGAAGCCGGCCACCAAGCCCGCTGCGCCGCCCACTGGCTGCGCGCCCGCGACCTGCCCCAGGGCTCCCACATCGCCCTTATTTCGAAAAACTGCGCCCACTGGATCATCGCCGACCTCGCCATCTGGATGGCCGGCCATGTCTCCGTGCCGCTCTACCCCAACCTAACCGCCGACTCCGTCGCCCACGTACTCGAGCACTCCGAAGCCGCGCTGGCGTTCATTGGCAAACTGGACGACTGGCCCGCCATGTCCGCCGGAGTAAAGGCCGACCTGCCCACCATCAGTCTGCCGCTGTGCCCCGAAGGCGAATTCGACTTCACCTGGGCCGACCTGCAAGCCTGCTCACCCATTCAGGACAATCCCGCGCCCGCAGCATCCGATCTAGCCACCATCATCTACACCTCCGGCACCACCGGCCTGCCCAAGGGCGTGATGCACAGCTTCGGCGCCCTGGCTTTCGCGGCCACTCGCGGCACTGAATTGTTCGGCCTGGGGGAGGGCGACCGCCTGCTGTCCTACCTGCCGCTGTGCCACGTGGCCGAGCGCATGTTTGTGGAAATGGCCTCGATCTACACCGGGCAAACCGTATTTTTCGCCGAGAGCCTCGACACGTTTCTGACAGACCTCAAGCGGGCCAGGCCCACAGCACTGTTCGGCGTACCGCGCATCTGGACCAAATTCCAGATGGGCGTCTACAGCAAAATCCCCGCAAGCCGCCTCGATACCTTGCTGCGCCTGCCCTTCATCGGCAAACGGGTCGGCCACCAAGTGCTCGCCGGGTTGGGTCTGGACGCTGTGCGCGTGGCGCTCTCTGGCGCAGCCCCCGTGCCCGAAGCCCTGTTGGTCTGGTACCGCAGGCTCGGCCTGGATGTGCTGGAGGTCTACGGCATGACCGAAAGCTGCGGCTATTCCCACGTGTGCCGCCCCGGCGAGCAGAAAATCGGCTGGATAGGCCCGCCATGCCCGGACGTTGAAGTGCGCATCGGTGACGACGGCGAAGTCCAGGTGCGCAGCGGCGCGACCATGCTCGGTTATTTCAAGGACCCGGTGAAAACCGCCGAAACCATCACCGCCGACGGCTTCCTGCGCACGGGCGACAAGGGCGAGCAGGGCGCCGATGGCCGACTGCGACTGACTGGACGCCTAAAGGAAATCTTCAAGACCAGTAAAGGCAAATACGTGGCCCCGGCGCCGATTGAAAACCGCCTGGCCGAACATGCGCGTATCGAACAGGTGTGCGTGGTGGGCGATGGCTTGAGCGCGCCCATGGGCCTGTGCGTGTTATCGGTGGTGGGCCTGCAAGATGCCGATGGACAGGGGCGGCAGGCATTGCAGGGCAGCCTCGAGCGCCTGCTGGAGGAGGTCAACCAGACGCTGGATAAACATGAGCGCTTGCGCCAGCTGGTGGTGGTAAAAGACAGTTGGGCGGTGGAAAACGGTTTCCTCACGCCCACCTTGAAGATCAAGCGTAACGTGATTGAAGCCGTCTACGGGCCACAGTTCCTGGACTGGAGCGCGCGCTCCGAAGCCGTGCTGTGGCAGGATTGAGCACTGACATAAAACCAATAAGGATCGATCAATGAGCCTGTGGCGCACCCAACCGAATATCGAACAACTCAATGCAATCCAGAAAAACACTATCGGTGAAGTGCTGGATATCCGCTTCGAAAGCTTTGACGACGAGTCTCTGACCGCCAGCATGGTGATCGACCACCGCACCCATCAACCCTACGGCCTGCTGCACGGCGGCGCGTCGGTGGTACTCGCCGAAACCGTGGGCTCCATGGCCAGTTACCTGTGCATCGACGCCAGCAAGTTCTATTGCGTGGGCCTGGAAATCAACGCCAACCACCTGCGTGGCTTGCGCAGCGGGCGGGTGACGGCGGTGGCCAAGCCGATTCATATCGGGCGCACCACCCACGTGTGGGACATCCGCCTGACCAGCGATGAGGGTAAGGCCAGCTGCGTATCGCGCCTGACCATGGCCGTGGTGCCGTTGGGCGAGAACGCGCCGGCCCGATAGGCGTGGCGTGAGTGTCATCATTCCTGGCAGTTACAGTCATTGCCGTGACTGCCCGGTCTGGGGAGAATCAACGCTCTGTTTACGGTGATGGATCAGGTATGTCGCAGCACGTGTTTTTCGCTCACGCCAATGGCTTTCCTTCAGCGACCTACGGCAAATTGTTTGCCGCCCTGGCCCCGGAGTACGCCGTCGCGCATTTGCCGCAGCACGGTCACGACCCGAGGTTTCCGGTGGATGACAACTGGCAGAACCTGGTGGACGAACTGATCCACCACCTTGAGCAACAACCCGAGCCGGTGTGGGGCGTGGGCCATTCGTTGGGTGGCGTGCTGCACTTGCACGCGGCCATGCGTTGCCCGCAGTTGTATCGCGGGGTGGTGATGCTCGATTCCCCGGTGCTGACCCTGGCGGATCGCTGGGTGATCCGTGCGGCCAAGCGCTTCGGCTTTATCGACCGGCTGACCCCGGCGGGTCGTACCCTGGGCCGTCGTGAAGAGTTCGCCGACCTGGCGGCAGCGCGCCAGTACTTCGCCGGCAAGACCCTGTTTCGTGGCTTTGATCCCGACTGTTTTGACGCCTACCTGCAACACGGCCTGGAGCCGGTGGGCGACCGCCTGCGTCTGCGCTTTGATCCGGCCACCGAGATCAGTATCTACCGTGGCGTGCCCCACACCAGCCCCGGCCAGGCCCGGCAACTGAAAG
Organism: Pseudomonas sp. 32A; assembly: GCF_052682255.1. Classification (NCBI taxonomy): domain Bacteria; kingdom Pseudomonadati; phylum Pseudomonadota; class Gammaproteobacteria; order Pseudomonadales; family Pseudomonadaceae; genus Pseudomonas; species Pseudomonas sp. 32A. Next base: position 4,854,718 of record NZ_JBQYLY010000001.1, read on the forward strand.
TGCCGCTGGCGGTGGTGCGTGGCCGCCAGAGCCGGGTAGTGATGCGTCACCATGCCAGCGGCGTGGGGCGCATGCCCATGGGCGAAATGCTGACCATGCCCGGCGGCCACATGTTTCCCCTTGAGCGCCCACAGGACACCGCCACCTTGATCAAGAACCTGTTTGCCCGCTGGGAAGCTCGCCAGCGCGAGCGCAGTTGCGCATGACTGCGCCTGTCGAAGAAGTCCGCCTGGCGCTGCCGCACATCGAGTTGGCGGCGCATCTGTTCGGCCCCGAGGACGGCCTGCCGGTGATCGCCCTGCATGGTTGGCTGGACAATGCCAACAGCTTCGCGCGCCTGGCGCCGAAACTCCATGGCCTGCGCATCGTCGCGCTGGACATGGCCGGCCATGGTCATTCGGCCCATCGCCCCGTCGGTGCCGGTTACTCCCTGTGGGATTACATCCACGATGTGCTGCAAGTCGCCGAACAACTGGGATGGAAACGTTTTGCATTACTTGGCCACTCCCTCGGCGCCATCGTTTCCCTGGTGTTGGCCGGCGCCTTGCCGGAGCGCGTCACGCACCTGGGATTGATTGATGGCGTGATCCCGCCGACCGACACCGCAGACAACGCCGCCGAGCGCCTTGGCATGGCGTTGCAAGCGCAATTGAACCTGCAGGACAAGCGCAAGCCGGTGTACAGCACCCTCGATCGGGCGGTGGAAGCGCGGATGAAAGGCGTGGTGGCGGTCAGTCGCGAAGCCGCCGAACTGCTGGCCCAGCGCGGCCTTATGCCCGTTCCGGGCGGGTATACCTGGCGAAGCGACAGCCGGCTGACCCTGGCTTCCCCCATGCGTCTGACAGAAGAACAGGCGATGGCTTTCGTCCGTCGAGTCGGCTGTCCGACACAGCTGGTGGTCGCTGAAGACGGCATGCTGGCGAAACATTCCGAATTGCTTTCCGGGCTTCCATTCCAGGTGACCACCCTGCCCGGTGGCCATCATTTGCACCTGAACGACGAGGCAGGGGCTACCCTTGTTGCAGACTGTTTCAATCGGTTCTTCTCCATGCCTTGACTTGGCGGGGTCAACTGCCGAGGCTGGGCGGATCGAAAGGGAGTCAACCATGAACGATCTCAACACCGCAGCGCACCCCAATGGCCAGGGCGCGCTCATCCGATGAGTATGCCGAAGGGATTTATCCGTATTCTGGGGCTGTGCTGTTTCAGCCCGCTGGTGTTTGCCGCCGACGTGCCGGGTAGCCAGGACTTGCCCGCGGTGGCCCGTCAGGTCGACGCGCAGATCGTCGACTACCGCCCTGCCGAAGATAAAGAACGCATCTACCCGCTGGGTTCTATCCGCAAGATCAGCGGCCAGTTGCGCTATGAAGGCCAGGCCACCGCCCGTGGGCTAAACACGGCCATCACCTACGAACTGCCTGCTGAACACACCTCCAGTGCCGCCTTTACCGCCACCCGCGAAGCCTTGCAGGCCCAGGGCGCGCAGTTGCTGTTCTGGTGCCAGGCCCGCGACTGCGGCGAAAGCAGCCTGTGGGCCAATGAAGTCTTTGGCAACGCCAAGCTGGTGGGCGCAGACGGCCAACAGGAATACCTGTTGCTGCGCCTGGCAGCACCTCAGGACAACTCCCTGGTCGCGCTGTACGGCATCACCCGGGGTAATCGCCGGGCGTATCTGCATGTAGAGCAACTGGACGCCAGCGCACCGCTGGGCGACTTGCTGCCGACTTCCGCCACCCTGCTGCGGGAGCTGAAAAACACTGGTGAACTGGACCTCCCCAAGCTGGGCGCCGAACCTGACGCCACCTGGCTCACGCTTATTTCCCGTGGATTGAACCTGGATGCCACCCTGCGGGTCAGTTTGACCGGCCCCACCGCCGAAGCATGGCGCCAGGGCTTGATTGATCAGGGCGTACGTGCGGCCCGGCTGGAAACCGGCACCGCCGAGGCGAAGGGTTTGCACCTGCATCTGATACGCTGACCGTTCCAGGGCGAACGGACCCGCGCCGTTCGCCTAAGCTCTTCCTCTTACAGACTTCTTTTCGAGAAACCACATGCTCAATAACGATCGCCTGCTGGTGCAGATCCTGCTGCTGGTGTTGTTTGGTGCCAGCTTCTGGGTGATGGCGCCGTTCTGGTCGGCGCTGTTCTGGGGCGCGGTGCTGGCGTTTGCCAGTTGGCCGGTGATGCGCCTGCTCACCCGCTGGCTGGGTGGGCGCGAATCCCTGGCGGCCGGAATCCTCACCCTGGTCTGGATGCTCCTAGTGGCGTTGCCGCTGGTTTGGCTGGGGTTCAACCTGGCTGACCATGTGCGCGACGCCGTTGGCCTGATCAAGGATATTCAGGTGGATGGTTTGCCCGAGGCACCGACCTGGCTCGGCTCCATTCCTTTTGTCGGCGAGCGGTTGGTGGCGATGTGGGACAGCATCGACCAGCAAGGCGCGGCGTTGATGGTCACCCTCAAGCCTTACCTGGGGCAGGTGGGCAACTGGTTACTGGCCCGAAGCGCGCAGATTGGCGGCGGGATTCTGGAGCTGACCCTGAGCCTGGTGTTCGTGTTCTTTTTCTACCGGGACGGGCCGCGCCTGGCGATGTTTGTCCATCGTCTGCTGGAGCGGTTGATCGGCGACCGTGCGGGTTACTACATCGAACTGGTCGCGGGCACGGTGCAGCGGGTGGTCAACGGTGTGATCGGCACCGCTGCCGCCCAAGCCCTGCTGGCGCTGATCGGCTTCTGGATTGCCGGGGTGCCGGGGGCATTGGTGCTGGGCATCGTCACGTTCCTGCTGAGCCTGATTCCCATGGGCCCGCCGCTGATCTGGATCCCGGCCACCGCCTGGCTCGCCTGGAAAGGCGACTACACCTACGCGGTATTCCTGGGCGTGTGGGGTACGTTCATCATCAGCGGCGTGGACAACGTGCTCAAGCCGTACCTGATCAGCCGTGGCGGCAACTTGCCGCTGGTGATCGTGCTGCTGGGGGTATTTGGCGGGTTGATTGCGTTCGGTTTCATCGGCCTGTTCATCGGCCCGACGTTGCTGGCTGTGGCCTATAGCTTGCTGACGGACTGGAGCGCCAGCCAGGCTCAGGTACGGCGGGACGATAAAGCCGGGCAGTAAAGGTTCATGCAGGGCGTAGGAACCATTCCTACGCCCTCGGCAGCCACATCACGGCCGTCAGTCCACCGCCCGGCGTTTCCTCCAGGCTCAGCCGCCCTCCGAGGCGTTCAACCGCTTCCTTGGCAATGGTCATCCCCAAGCCCACGCCGCCGGAGTTCCGGTTGCGCGAGCCTTCCAGCCGATAAAACGGCTCAAATACCGCCTCGCGTTTATCCGCCGCAATCCCCGGCCCATGGTCGATCACCTTGATCACCAGCGCCTGGGGGCTGTCCGCCAATTCGATGCGCGCGGTGCCGGCATAGCGCAGGGCGTTGTCGATCAGGTTGTTCAGGCACGAGCGCAGGGCCATCGGTTGCACCTGCAGCGGCGCGCATTCACCTCTGCATTGCACGTCGGAGCCGCGGTCCTGGGCGTTTTCACTCAGGGATTCCACCAGCGCCTGCACGTCCAGCCAATGCCGGGTTTCGCTGGTGCGCTGCTCGTGCAGGTAGCTCAGGGTGGCGTCGAGCATGCCGATCATGTCGTCCAGGTCCTGGCGCATCTGGCCCTGCAGCTTGGTGTCTTCGATCTGTTCCAGGCGCAGCTTGAGCCGTGACAGCGGCGTGCGCAGGTCGTGGGACACGGCGCCGAGCATCCGCGCGCGCTGGGTGACCTGTTCGCGGATGCGCTTTTGCATCAGGTTAAAGGTCGACGCCGCCTGCCGTGCTTCCCGTGGGCCGGACTCGTTCAGCGGCGGGCTGTCGAGGTCCAGGCTCAGGCGTTCGGCTGCGGCGCTCAGGCGCTGGATCGGTCGGCTGAGCAGCTTGGCGCCGTACCAGGCGGCGATGATCAGCGAGATAAACTGGAAGGTCAGCGGCACCACAGGCCCGCCGAACCAGGGACGGCGATGCTCCTTGGGCATTGGCGTCAGGGTGCCATCCGGTTCTTCGATAAAGGTTTCGTGTGGCGGTGGCGGCGGTGGGCCATAGTGGTGAAACCAAAAAAATGCCAGCACGTGGGCCAGCACAATCGCCACCAGCAACACACCGAACAGCCGCCCGAACAGGGTGTTGAAGGCGTTGCGCATCAGCCGATATCCCGCGCGTCGAACAGGTAGCCTTCACCGCGTACGGTCTTGATCAACTGCGGGGCCTTGGGGTCATCCCCGAGTTTTTGGCGCAGGCGTGAGACCAGCAGGTCAATGCTGCGATCAAAGGCTTCGATGGAACGGCCACGGGCCGCGTCCAGCAATTGCTCGCGGCTCAACACTCGGCGCGGCCGCTCGATAAATACCCACAGCAAGCGGAATTCGGCGTTGGACAGCGGCACCACCAGGCCATCGTCGGCCACCAATTGGCGCAGTACGCTGTTGAGGCGCCAGTTGTCGAAGCGGATATTCGCCCGTTGCTCAGTGCGGTCATCCCGCACGCGACGCAGGATGGTCTGGATACGGGCCACCAGTTCGCGGGGCTCGAAGGGCTTGGACATGTAATCGTCGGCCCCCAGTTCCAGGCCGATGATGCGGTCGGTAGGTTCGCAACGGGCAGTGAGCATCAGGATCGGGATGTCCGATTCAGCCCGCAGCCAGCGGCACAGCGACAGGCCATCTTCGCCCGGCAGCATCAGGTCGAGCACCACCACGTCGAAGGTTTCGGCTTGCATGGCCTGGCGCATGGCCGCGCCATCGGTCACGCCGCTGGCGAGGATATTGAAGCGCGCCAGGTAATCGATCAGCAGTTCACGGATCGGCACGTCGTCGTCGACGATCAGCGCGCGGGTGTTCCAGCGCTTGTCTTCACCCACAAGCGAGCCTTTTTGATCGTCATTCAGCGCAGGAGTCAGGGTTTGCATGGTGCGATCATCTACCTGGTGGGCCGCCGGGCCGAAGATCGGCGGCGAGGTTGTTGCGTTCAGCATAGGCGCCCAGCCCCGGGGCTGGAAGTTCTGTACGGTGGTTCACGTGTGCGAGGCTAATCTTCGGGGGTATTGCAGGCATGTCGGGAATGTATCGGTTTCGACACAATTGCCCGGGAGCCCGCAATCTGGCGGCTAAATCGCGAATTACCGATCATCGGATCCCGCAAACGCGCTGCTTGCGCTACAATCCGCGCCGATTTCGACTTGCCTGAGAGCCCATTCCAATGTCCGTCTGCCAGACTCCTATCATCGTCGCCCTGGATTACCCCACCCGTGACGCCGCACTGAAGGTGGCTGACCAGTTGGACCCCAAGCTTTGCAGGGTCAAGGTCGGCAAGGAATTGTTCACCAGTTGTGCGGCAGAAATTGTCGGCACCTTGCGTGACAAAGGCTTCGAGGTGTTCCTCGACCTGAAATTCCACGATATCCCCAATACCACCGCGATGGCGGTCAAGGCCGCCGCCGAGATGGGCGTGTGGATGGTCAACGTGCACTGCTCCGGCGGTTTGCGCATGATGGCCGCGTGCCGTGAAGTGCTCGATCAGCGCACCGGCCCCAAGCCATTGTTGATTGGCGTAACCGTGCTGACCAGCATGGAGCGTGAAGACCTGGCCGGCATCGGCCTGGACATCGAGCCGCAGGAACAAGTGCTGCGCCTCGCCGCCCTGGCGCAAAAGGCCGGCCTGGACGGCCTGGTGTGCTCGGCGCTGGAAGCCCAGGCGTTGAAGACCGCCCACCCGTCGCTGCAACTGGTAACCCCGGGGATTCGCCCGGCGGGCAGCGCCCAGGACGATCAGCGTCGCATCCTGACCCCGCGCCAGGCCCTGGACGCCGGTTCCGATTACCTGGTGATCGGTCGCCCGATCAGCCAGGCGGCCGACCCGGCCAAGGCGCTGGCAGCGGTGGTTGCCGAGATCGCCTGATCTACCCGATCTGAAGCGGGCACGGTAAAAAATGTGGGAGCGGGCTTGCTCGCGAATGCGGTAGATCAGTCACCTTATGCATTGACTGCCACACCGCCTTCGCGAGCAAGTCGAACCGTCGCACCGCCGCTCCCACATTGGGTTATGCGGTGTGTCAGCTGACTTTCAGTACCAACTTCCCAAAGTTCTCGCCGTTGAATAGTTTCATCAGCGTTTCCGGGAACGTCTCCAGCCCTTCGACGATATCTTCCTTGCTCTTGAGCTTGCCCTGAGCCATCCAGCCGGCCATTTCCTGCCCGGCAGCGGCAAAGTTCGCCGCGTGGTCCATCACCACAAACCCTTCCATACGCGCACGATTGACCAGCAATGACAGGTAGTTGGCCGGCCCTTTGACGGCTTCCTTATTGTTGTACTGGCTGATGGCGCCGCAGATCACCACGCGGGCTTTCAATGCCAGGCGGCTGAGCACAGCATCGAGAATGTCCCCGCCGACGTTATCGAAATACACGTCCACACCCTTCGGGCACTCGCGCTTGAGGCCGGCGTGTACGTCTTCGTTCTTGTAGTCGATGGCTGCATCAAAACCCAACTCATCCACCAGGAATTTGCATTTGTCGGCCCCGCCGGCGATACCCACCACGCGGCAGCCTTTGATCTTGGCGATCTGCCCGGCAATGCTGCCCACTGCGCCGGCCGCGCCGGAAATCACCACGGTCTCGCCGGCCTTGGGCGCGCCAGTGTCCAGCAGGGCGAAGTAAGCGGTCATGCCGGTCATCCCCAGCGCCGACAGATAACGCGGTAACGGTGCGAGTTTCGGATCGACCTTGTAGAAACCCCGTGGCTCGCCGAGGAAGTAATCCTGCACGCCCAAGGCACCGTTGACGTAGTCCCCCACGGCAAATTTCGGATTGTTCGAGGCGATGACCTTGCCTACGCCCAAGGCGCGCATGACTTCGCCGATACCTACCGGCGGAATGTAGGATTTGCCCTCGTTCATCCAGCCACGCATGGCCGGGTCCAGGGACAGGTATTCGTTGTGCACCAGCACCTGCCCGTCCTGGGGCGTGCCCACCGGCACTTCCTGGTAGGTGAAGGTGTCCCGCGTGGCAGCGCCGACCGGGCGTTTGGCGAGCAGGAATTGGCGGTTGGTCTGGGCAGTCATGGCACGGACTCTTGAGAAGTGGACCTTGAGTGATAGACCCTTCGGCCCGCACCGGCAAGGTGCGCGGCACCTGCGAATGCCCGTCGATCCACTGCAATGATAATGACGCGGGTGCCCTTATCACTGCCGCTCATGGTCAGCCAACCGGGCGTTTGATAGTGCTGACGTGTCCATGGCCGCTCTGGCTAGACTGGGGGTCATCGAGCATCCCCATCGAAGGACATCACAATGAGCATGACATTTTCCGGCCAGGTTGCCCTGGTGACCGGCGCGGCCGCGGGCATTGGCCGCGCCACTGCGCTGGCGTTTGCTGCTGAAGGCTTGAAGGTTGTAGTCGCTGACCTGGACGCGGCGGGCGGCGAGGGCACCGTGGCGCTGATTCATCAGGCCGGTGGCGAAGCGGTGTTTGTACGCTGCAATGTCACCCTCGAAGCGGATGTACAGCAGTTGATGCAGCAGACCGTGGCCACCTATGGCCGGCTGGACTATGCGTTCAACAACGCCGGGATCGAGATCGAAAAGGGCAAGTTGGCCGATGGCAGCCTGGATGAGTTCGACGCCATCATGGGGGTCAACGTCAAGGGCGTGTGGCTGTGCATGAAGTATCAACTGCCGTTGCTGCTGGCCCAGGGCGGTGGTGCCATCGTCAACACGGCCTCGGTGGCCGGGCTTGGGGCGGCGCCGAAGATGAGCATCTATGCCGCGTCCAAACACGCGGTGATCGGCCTGACCAAGTCGGCGGCGATCGAGTACGCGAAAAAGAAAATCCGCGTCAACGCGGTGTGCCCGGCGGTGATCGACACCGATATGTTCCGCCGTGCCTATGAGGCCGACCCGCGCAAAGCTGAATTTGCTGCCGCCATGCACCCGGTCGGGCGTATCGGCAAAGTCGAGGAAATCGCCAGCGCGGTGCTTTATCTGTGCAGCGACGGCGCTGCCTTTACCACGGGCCAGGCATTGGCGGTGGACGGTGGTGCGACCGCGATTTAGGAACGGATGCTGATGCCATTCAGAAAAGCGTTGGCGGCGCTGTGAGGCTTTTCTGCAGGTGGCCAGATGCCTTGGTCGAATGTGTATCAGCAGGTAAATAATCCAATTAAATCAATGATTTAATAAATCTTCACCACGGCTGTCATTGGGCTTCTGTGCTTAACTGGTTTGGGTTAAATGACAACAGTTTAAGTGAGTGGCTCATGGATTTAGGGATCGATCGACAAGCCCTTGTACCGGTAGTGCAGCAAATCGTCAGCGCGTTGGCCGCCTGGATTCGCGAAAGCGGAGCCAGCCCCGGGACGCGGTTGCCTTCGGTTCGGCAACTGGCCCACGAGAACCTGCTCAGCCAGTCCAGCGTGATCGAGGCGTTTGAGCGGATGGTTGCCCAAGGCGTGCTGGCCTCAAGGCAAGGCGCGGGTTTCTGTGTGGCCCAGCCACCCGCCGAGCGTGGCCTTCGCTGTGAAAACCAATGGTATGAGGGCGCCGAGTCCGGGTGGGGCGCCTTCGTCGATAATCAACTGGGTGAACTGAAACTGGGGTGCGGTTGGCTGCCGGACACCTGGCGCGAAAGCGACGACATCAGCTACGCGATTCGTGAAGTCACCCGCACCGATACCGCCGCCGTCTTCAACTACAGCACGCCGCTGGGCCTGCCGGCGCTGCGGGAACAGTTGCTCAAGCGCCTGGCCCACATTAACGTGGCGGCCCGGGTCGACCATATCCTTACCACCCAGGGCGCCAGCCATGCCCAGGACCTGCTGATCCGCACACTGCTCAAGGCCGGCGATACCGTGGTGGTGGAAAGCCCGGGCTACGGCAATCTCTACCGCCAGTTGGCCTTTCACGGTATCAAGCTGCTGGAAGTGCCGCGCACACGCGGTGGCCCGGACCTGCCTGCACTGGAGGCGCTGTTGCACGGGCATCGGCCCAAGTGCCTGTTCATCAACAGCCTGTATCACAACCCCACCGGTACCAGCCTGTCCCAGGCGGTGGCTGAGCGCTTGTTGCAACTGGCTCATTCCCGGGACTTCTTCATAGTGGAGGAAGACGTTTATGGCGACCTGCAACATGCCACCTGCACCCGGCTGTCGGCGTTGCCCCACGAGGACCGGGTGATCTATATCTCGAGTTTTTCCAAGACCCTCAGCAGCGCTTTGCGCGTGGGCTATCTCACGGCCAGCGGGGCGATCATCGCGCAGTTGTCCAAGGTCAAGACCATGACCGGTATCGGCACCTCGCGGTTCGCCGAAGCGGTGGTGGCCACGTTGCTGGCCAATGGTACCTACCGCAAGTGGGTGCAGCGTCTGCGCCGGCGCTTGAGCACAGAAATGGCCGTCACGCTGCAGGTGCTGGAAGACGAGGAGTGGGAGGTGTTTGCGGTGCCTGCGGGAGGCATGTTTGTGTGGGCGCGCCCTGGCGTGGGTGACTGTTCGACGTTGCACGCGCAGGCTCGCCGGCTTGGGGTGTTGCTCTCGCCGGGGGCACTTTTCAGCCCGACGGGCGAACACAGTGACTGGCTGCGCATCAACGTGGCCTATGCTTCTGATCAACGCGCCCTCGCGCTGTTCAAAGCCATGGGACCGGCAGGATCGACCTCTACCATTCTGAAAACGACGAGGATGTAGCTTTTTGCCATTATTGTGGCGCCAAACGCTTGTGTTCAGTGCCCCGGGGTTGCGAATCTCGCTGCATCGAAACCGGGCCTGATGGCATTCGCCATTGCAAGAGGACTCAAGTGCAATGATTTCTGCCGTGCAACGACGTTTTGCCAACCTCGGTATGGCAAAGAAACTGGGCTTGGGCTTCGCCTTGGTGTTGCTGTTGACGGCGCTGGTGGCGGCGATTGGCGTGTGGTCGCTGCAAACCGTCGGTCAGCGCTTCGAGGGCCTTAAAACCATGTCGGCGCTCAACAGCGGCCTGCTCAAGGTGCGCTTGATCGAGCAGGACTACGCGCTGCATGCCGACCCCAAGTCCGTGGACGCCTTGCACGAAAGCGTCGACGCATTGGCCGCCCAGGCCACGGTTCTCAAGGGCCAGTCGCCCGCCAACGTCCCGGTGATGACCGACGTGGAGCAGGCGCTGGCGGCCTATCGCAAGGCGTTCGATGAGTTTGTCGAGCTGACCCAGACCAAGGACCTGGCCCTGGAAATGGCCAGTTGGTCGGTCTCCAGTGTCGCCAACAACCTCGATGTGTTGCAGGCCGGGCTGGCGGACGACGGCGCCTATGGCCTCAAGGAAAGCCAGGGTAAGGAAGGCGCCGAATTTATCGAACAGGCGGGGCAGGTCAGCCAGGTCTCGCGCCTGATGCTGCAAGCCATGAACGAAGCGCACGTGCGTCTGGATCAGAGCCGCAAGGGCGATGACGAGAGCGCCGAGCAAGGCAAGATCGAGCAGGCCGATCAGGCCCTGGCCCAGGTCGAACAGCTGAAAACCACGGTCAAGGATCCCGGTTATCAAACCGTGCTTAACGAAGTGTCGGGGCATATCGCGGCTTTCAGCGAAAAACTCGGTGAGTACACCGGCCTGCTGGCCCAGGAAAAGGTCGTCTATAAGCAACTGCACGAGCGCGCTGCCGAGGTGGTTACCCGGGTCAATCAGGCCTATGACGCAGAAGACCTGTCGATGCAGGCACAGTTGAAGAAGAGCGCGTTGCTGATCATCGGCTCTTCAGCCCTGGCCTTGCTGGTGGGGCTGATTGCCGCGTGGATCATCACCCGGTTGATCGTAGCCCCGCTGCGCAGCGTGATTGCAGTGGCCCAGCAGATTGCCGCCGGTGATCTCAGTGGCCGCATGGACGTCAGCCGTCGGGACGAAATGGGCCAGTTGATGCTGGCGATGCAGCAGATGAGCAGTGGCCTGAGCAATATGGTCAGCGGCTTGCAGGCAGGTATCGAGCAACTCGCCAGCTCGGCCCATTCGCTGTCCAGCGTGACTGAGCAGACCAATGTCGAGGTCAGCAGCCAGAAGGAGGAGACCGAGCAGGTCGCCACGGCGATGAACCAGATGACGGCCACCGTGCACGACGTGGCGCGTAACGCCGAACAGGCGGCCCAGGCTGCGCAGACCGCGGATGACAAGGTCGACAGCGGCCAGCAGGTGGTGCGCCAGAGCTTGCAGCGCATCGAATTGCTGGCCAGTTCTGCGACCTCTGCCAGTACCAGCATCGAAAGCCTGAGTGCGGAAATCCAGCATATCGGCACCGTACTTGAGGTCATCAAAAGCGTGGCCGAGCAAACCAACTTGCTCGCCCTGAATGCGGCCATCGAAGCGGCCCGGGCGGGCGAGCAGGGCCGTGGTTTTGCGGTGGTGGCCGATGAGGTTCGGGCACTGGCCAAGCGTACCCAGCAATCGACCGAGGAGATCGAGCGACTGGTGAGCACCTTGCGCAGCGCGGCACAGTCTTCGGTGCAGCAGATCAAGCAGAGTGGGGAGCTGGTGAAGCTGGCGGTCAGTGACGCCCTTGAAACTGAAAGTGCCCTGGGCAGCATTGCGGCGGCGGTGTCGCTGATCCAGCAAATGAATCAGCAGATTGCCGCGGCGGCCGAAGAGCAGAGTTCGGTGGCCGAGGAAATCAACCGCAGCGTCACCAGCATCCGTGCCAGTGCCGATCAGTCGGCGTTGAGCATGCAGGGCAATGCTGCGTCGAGCATCGAGCTGGCGCAGTTGGGTACGGAACTTAAGGGGATGGTCGGGCACTTCCGTCTTTGATCACCGCACGCCTGCGGCGATCAAAGGGCAGGGTCGTCAGGCGTTGTTGACCAGGAAGGTCAGCAGCGCTTCGTTGACGTAGTCGGGGTTTTCCCGGCTGGAGATATGCCCGGCGTCCGGAATCAACGTCAGAGTGCAGCCGATCAAGGTCGCCATTTCTTCTGATTCGGCCGGTGGGCGCGGCTTGTCTTGCTCCCCGCACATCACCAGGGTGGTGTCGGCGTCGAGGCGCGAAAGTTGCTCCAACACATCGGTGCGGCTGAAGATAATCCGGCCCAGGGGCACGATGCTTTGCAGCAGGCGTTCTTTCGGAAAGGCCTTCAGTGCGTTGCGAAAGTCCTGGTATAAGGCCGATTCCCGGTCGATGCCGGGGCGGAAGAAGATCGGCGCCACCACATCCAGCAGCGGCTCCGGAATGGCGCCGGCATCTTCGATCATCTTGAACAGCGAAAAATAGTACTGGCGAGTGGCTTCCGGCTCGGCACCCAGGTGCGTGTCCATCAGTACCAGGCTGTTGACCCGCTCGGGTGCCAGCAGCGCCAGGCGTGCGCCCCACATGCCGCCGACCGACAAACCCACGAGGTTGACCTGGGCGATGTCCAGATGATCCAGCAGGGCCAGGTGCTGGCGTGCGAGGTCGTCCAGGGACGCGGTGCTTGCAGGCAGTGGGCCGGACTCGCCGTGGCCCCATAACTCAGGGACGATCACTCGGTATTGTTGGGAAAGGGCTTCGATCTGCGGTGCCCACATCTGGCTGTCCCACAGGTAGCTGGAACCGAGGAGAACGGCCGGGCCGGTGCCCTGGTCGAGGTAGTGCAGCGGTTGTCCATCGATGATCACGACAGGCATGGCGGGGCCCTTTTCGTTAACGGAGAGAGGGGCCTTTTTTACGCTATTCGGGGGGAAGGGGATAGGTGCAGAGTGATGGCATGTGGCGAGCGGGTTTGCCGCCCACCACAATGGCAGGGGATCAGTCGTAGATGGCTTTCTTCTTCCAGTCCGCGTCCGCATCCACCTCTTTCAAGCCTTCGGTCAATTCGTTGACCTCGTCTTCAGCCGGCTCGAGGTTGGTCAGCACCATGGAGTTGGCGCGCGCCAGTTGTTTCTCCAGCAATTGCAGTTGCTGGCTGTACACCACCGGCTCCGGCTGTTTGCGCAGGTACTGCACGCCGCGTTCGAACGCCAGGCGTGCCTGGCCCGGCTGGCTCTGTTGCAGCGCGTGCTGGCCCAGGTTGTTGAAGAACTCGATGTGCAGCAACACCAGAATGTGGCGGATTTCCTTGATCCAGTGCTTGGCTTCATTGGTCGGCAGGAAACCGTCCTGGGCTGCACGGGTCACCTGACCATGCAGGGCTTCCAGCAGGAACCGTACGTCCTTGGCCTTGGCTTCGGTCTGGATCGGGCCGGGCGGGTTGTTCACCGGAATCGATTCGCCCTGGGCCACCAGCGCGTTGAGTTCGGCGATGCGTGCCTTGAGCGCCGCATTCGACTTGTCCAGGTTCAACAGGCGCTGGTTGACGTTGAGCTCCAGGCGGGTCAGCAGCAACTTGAGTCGCGGCGTCATCAATTGGCCTGGAAAGGTCTCGGTGATTTCACCGCAGCGACGCAGCCGGTCATTGAGTTCGATCCGGGTCCGGTTCTTTTCCAGCTTATTGTTTTCCACCACGTGGTTCATGTAGCCAATGGCGATCAGTATTACGATCCCGGCTATTACCAGCAGGGTGATCATGAGTGGTGTCACCGGTGTGACCTCTTTATGGGGTTTGCGTTGAAGTGTAGTGACTGGTGCAGTGGCCGGATAGGACTGAGCGACCAGTTGCGTCAGTAGTTTCTTCTATATAGCTGGGCAGTACCTGTGTAGATGCACATTGCCATCATTTGCTGTGACCAACTATAGCGTCTTGTGGAACGCCAGAATATAGGCGCCAAAGCCTAGACGGCGAGAAACCCTTGCAACCCCTGTAAACCACGGCGAAGTCATTGATTTAAATAAATTTATCCTTGGGGGTTGACGACCTCCCAATCCATCCATAGAATGCGCGCCACTTACAGCGTAAAGCACACAGCGAAACGCGGTAGGGAGTGAATGTTGTACGTGTGTCCCCTTCGTCTAGTGGCCTAGGACACCGCCCTTTCACGGCGGTAACAGGGGTTCGAGTCCCCTAGGGGACGCCATATGCGGGAATAGCTCAGTTGGTAGAGCACGACCTTGCCAAGGTCGGGGTCGCGAGTTCGAGTCTCGTTTCCCGCTCCAAATTTAAGCAGTGTTGCTTTCGGGCGACACTGAGTGAAACCAGGGCATAATCTTCGGATTTAATCTCTGGGCACTGAAATACACACCATGTGTTTCAGTAGCGTGTCCCCTTCGTCTAGTGGCCTAGGACACCGCCCTTTCACGGCGGTAACAGGGGTTCGAGTCCCCTAGGGGACGCCATTTGCGGGAATAGCTCAGTTGGTAGAGCACGACCTTGCCAAGGTCGGGGTCGCGAGTTCGAGTCTCGTTTCCCGCTCCATATTTAACGAAAACGCCGATCAGCAATGATCGGCGTTTTTGTTTGTGGCTTTTTTATGGGCTGGGGCGCAACGCCTTAACCTATGTTGCGCCTGGGCCGCTAGAAGTTATCCATCGCGTGGCACATGGACAGCTTTCCCGACGGCGTCGGTTCAATCGTGTTCCACCGTTCCGCGCCCTTCGGCAACTCGGCCAACTCGAACGCGCAACTGCGGGACAGGGACGCGCGCACCATGTAATCCATGCCGGGCTTGGGGATAAAGGTCATGGTGTTGAAACATTGCCGGCCAGCTTGCGGCAACCCCAAGTAGTGAAAGGCGATGGGCGTGTTCGCCGGAATCACCAGTTCGGACGACACCGCACCGTCCCAGGTGTAAGTCGGCCCCGGCATACCGAGGCTTGCGCCATTGCGGTCGGAGAAGCCGGATTTGGCTGACACCATTACGCCGGCGCCGGGGACGTTCCAGTCCAGGCAATCACGTCCTGGCACCGCACGCACCATGCCGTCGCTGATCACGCGCACGCGCGCCGTCTCGGTGGATGGCGGCGCTGTGTAGGCGGTGTTGAGGGAGCGGATGTTATACACCTGGCCGCAGCCGCTGAGGAGCACGAGGAACAGGGCGGGAATTACACGTAAAGTGCTCATGGCTGGCGGCAGTTCTGGCTGACCGACAGATGCGGCGCGGGCTCATGGCTAACCATCTGCAAGCCGTCGGCGCCCTGGAAAATGAAATATGTGCTGCGACAATCCCTGAACGCCTGCGAGTAACCCTCAGCCCGGAAACCCTCCCCGTCGATCTTCTTGGTCACCGTATTATCGCGGCTGACCACGGCGAGTACCTGCTCATAGCTGTCGCCCATCTTCACGCCCGGCACACCGGTGGAGGTCATGGAGTTGGCACAACCTGTCAGCCCGATGGCCGACAAAAGCAGCGGGGCTCCGTACAGTCCAATGCGTATGTTGTTCATCCCTGCTCTCCATCCATGAGTTATGCAGGGTTGGTCAGCGCAGGGGCGAAAAAGTGCAACATTCATATCTGGCAATGTGAAATTGCCCGCAAAGTCATGCTCCTTGCGGGCAACGATTCACGGCTTGCCCGGATGCGGCTCCGGGTACTCGCTCGTCACTTCCAGTGCCTTTGCATAGGGCCCGTCCCACAGCTGCTCGTGTAAATCTCCCACACGCTTGGCCATCGCTTCACTGCGCATCACCACTTCCAGGTTGCGCGAGTTATCGAAGTAACCACCCAGCCAGTTACTGGTCCCCACCCAGGCCACTTGCCCGTCGATTTCCATGGTCTTGCTGTGGATCACCCGCGCGTAAGGAATAAATCCCTGCTTGGCCTCGGGCAGCGTCACGATCTTGACCTCGACATTCGGCAGCACGGCAAGGCTTTTCAGGTACGGCAATTCCAGGGCTTCGGTGTTCCAGTTGGACACCATCAACTTGATCGAGACCCCGCGCGCTGCCGCTGCACGCACCGCGTTGTCGATCATCGCGTAGTAAGGCCGGGTTCTGTCAGGTCCATAGGACAGCGGCGCGTAGTCCAGCAGTTGTACGCGCACTTCCTTTTTCGCCTCGCCCAGCAGGCGTGGCAGCTCCAGCTGTGAATCACCCACGCCCGGCGGGTTGTAGCGTTGGGGGCTGGCCACCAGGTAGTTGCCGGTGCGTGCCGGTGTGGCGCCTGTGGCGGGCAGGGCAACAGGCTTGTTGTCGGCCAACGCAGCCTGGGCCTGCCAGTCCTGTTCAAAAATGGCCTGGGTCTGGGCGACGACGGTTGCATCACTGATCAACAGCCCGGTTTCGTGGATATGTTCCAGCGAACGCCAGTCGAAGTTCTGGCTGCCGATAAACGCCTGCTTGCCGTCCACCACCAGGTATTTCGCGTGGATGATCCCGCCACTCAGTTGCCCGTACGAAAGCACGCGGAAGGTCAGGTTGGGAATCGCGCGCAAGCGCTCCAGGGTCGACGCTTCCGACAACCGAATACCTTTTTCTTCTAACAGAAAGCGAATTTTCACGCCGCGCTTGCCGGCGGCTTCCAGGTGTTCGATGACCGTGTCCATCACCGAGCCGGGATGGTCGGCCGCGTAGAACTGGCCGATATCAATGCTGTTTTTTGCACCGTCAAACAACTCGATCCACACCGGGCCCGGCTGACGCAAATCGGCCGTGCCCAACGTGGTATCCACCGGTACGGTGTGCACCAGTTCAAACCCCGGAATTGAAAAGTCCGCCTGGGCAAGCGGACTGAGGAGCAAGCCGGTCAGGCCTGCGATACGCAACTTCATCGAGAGGGACATAGGCGTCTCATCGGGCAAAAAGAAAGGCGGGCGCATCACGCGCCCGCCTTGAAGGTCATGCGGTGCGGGTGTGCAGCGGGGTCGGCACCAGGTGCGGCACTTCACCCTGTACGCGGGCGCCGGTTGCCGCGCGGATCAGCAGGATTTTCAGCTGGTCGTTGATGCGCTCCAGGCTGTCCTGGAAGAAGTTGTGGAACACCACGCAGAACAGCGCGATGGCGATACCCAAACCCGTGGCGAACAAGGCCGTACCGATACCACCGGAAATCTGGCCCGGGTCGGACACGCCGGCAGTGGCCAGCGCCTTGAAGGTGTCGATGATGCCGAGAATGGTGCCCAGCAGGCCGAGCAGCGGCGCGGCGGTGGTGATGGTTTCGATGATCCACAGGCTGCGGGACAGCGGCGCGCGGGTCTTGAGGTACTGGGTTTCGATCTCGTCGTCCAGGTCCTTGCGCGAACCATGGGTAGCCTTCTGCGCCAGGATCGGCAGCACCATGCTCAGCGGCAGGCTGTCACGGCGGGTCAGGTTTTCCGGCAGGTCGCGTTCGCTGTGCACATGGGCGCCCAGCACTTCAGTCAACGCACGGGCCTGACGGCGCACGTAGGCGAAGTAGATGCCACGTTCAATGGTGATGAAGATCGCAATCGCCAGGGCGGCGTACATCACATAAAAGGTGATTTGGTGAAGCAGGTTCATGTCCATGATGCTGAGCCTCGCAGTTAGAAATTGGCTTCCAGGGAAACGGTGACGGTGCGGTCAAGCCCAACGATGTAAGCCGGGTCGCCATCGCGGAAACCGCTGTAGCTCGCCGAGTTGGTCTTGGTGGTGTACACGCCGTCCAGGTACTTCTTGTCGAACAGGTTGTCGACGTTCAGGCGCAGGGTTGCGTCCTTGACGACTTTCTTGTCCACCGGCAGGTAGATACCGGCACCGAGGTTGAAAACGGTGCGGGCGGAGATGGCTTCGTCGTTGGTCAGGTCGCCGTAGAGCTTGCTGGTGAACTTGCCGCCGAAGGTGCCGTAGAAGCGCCCGTCGTCATAGCCGACGTTGGCTGCCAGCATGTTGGTCGGCACGTTGGCGAATTGCTTGCCGCTGGTGGGCAGCACGATCGGCTTGCCGGCGCTGTAGACGGTCAGGTCATCCTGCTGCTTGGAGCTGGTGTAGGTGTAGGAGGTGTAGTAGTTGAAGTTGTGCGGCAGCTTGCCGCTCCACTCCAGTTCCAGGCCTTTGTTGATGACGGTGCCGGCGTTGATGTCGGCGGAATCGCCGTTGCTGTCCTGGGACGTAAGCTGGCGATTCTTGAACTGCATGTAGAACAGGGTGGCGGCGAGGGTGCTGTCTTCGCCGGTGTAGCGCCAGCCCAGTTCCTGGTTCCAGCTGAGCTCCGGCTTGGAGTCGAGGGAGCCGACGCCTTTGTCGTACAGCACGTAGTTCTGTGGAATCCGCATGTTGCGCGACAGGCTGTAGAACAGTTGGTCACGCTCGTCGATCTGGTACTTCAGGCCGGCGTTGGGCAGCAGTTTGTTGTAGGTCTGGCTGGCCTTGCCCGGTTGCTCGGTGAGGCTGCCGTGGTTGGTGCCGTCACGCTCGACGTTCATGTAGGCGATGCCGGCGATCAGTGTCCAGTCCGAGTTGATGTACCAGGTGTCCTGGGTCCAGACCTTCTGCGCCGGGGTCACGGTGTAGCGGTCGCGACCCTGCACGGTGTTGCCGTTGGCGTCGACCACGGAGTTGCCGTCGGGCCACGTGTCGCTCGGCTTGCCGTTGTTCTTGAGGGCAATGAACGGTTGGGTCTGGCTTTGGCGAGCGCGTTCGTACCAATAGCCGAATTGCAGGCTGTGGTCGCCCAGGTCCCAGTTCAGCTTGGTGGTGATGCCCGGGCGCCAGGTCTGGGTGCGCGAAGGGCGGTAGTAGACGCCGGTGGTCGCGGAACCGTCGGCGTTGTATTGAGCCTGTGTCGGCAGGTTGCCGAGGTCGAAAACGCCGCCCTTGTTCGAGCCACTGTTCAGCGCATAGGCCGAGGAGCCCACGCCGCTGCCGTTGCCGTAGTAGTAATACGGGATCACCGAGAGGGACAGGTTGTCGCTCAGTTTGTACTGGGTGTTGAGCACGGCGGTGAAGGTCTGGAACGGGTTCTGCGCCAGGTCGTAGTAGCTGCTGACCTTGCCGTTGGCGCCCACCGCCGGTGTCGCCGGGTACGGGTCGTACTTGCGGCCGAACTGCTGGAACTGCGACTTGGTCAGCTGGCTGTAACTGTTGTTGTCCTGCTCGTGGTACTTGAGGATCAGGTTGGCGGTGTTGCCGTTGCCGGCGTCGAAGAAGCTGTTCCACTCGACCTTGTCTGCGCGCACGGCACCCGAGCCGCGCCACATCTGGCCTTCGGTGTGGGAGGCCGACAGCCAGTTGCTCAGGCCGTTGACTTCACCGGTATTGAGGCGGGCGAAGGTCTTGCGGGTGGCGTTGCTGCCGACCACTTGCTTGACGAAGGCACCGGTTTCCTTGGTGGGGCGAGTGGTCACGATACCGATGTTGCCGCCGCTGGAACCGATGTGCGGGCCGTCGGCTTCCGACGAGCCCTGGGTGACGAAAATCTGGTCGATGTTTTCCGGGTCGCCCAGCAGGTTGGAGTACAACGCATAGTTGCCGGAGTCGTTGATCGGCATGCCGTCCACCGACATGCCCACCTGGTCGGAGTTCATGCCGCGCATGGTGAAGCGGAAACCCGAGAGGCCGGTGTTGTCTTCACTGGAGATGTTCAGGCCCGGGGTGTACTTGAGCTTGTCGATGGCGTTGCCGGTGGCCGTCTGTTTGTCCAGCGCTTCCTTGGTGATGGTCGAGCGGCCCTTGGCGCTCTCTTCCTGGACCATGTAACCGCCCCCCGCGGTTGCCTTGCCCTGTACCCCAATGGTCCCGACGTCACTGTCGCTGGTGTCTGCCATGACCACTCCATGGGTCATGCTCGTCGCGGCAACGAGTGCCAGATGAATCCGGGTGAACTTCATCACTGTCGTCCTGGTGGTGTGTGCTTATTGCACGCTGTAGTTGAAGGTGGCGGTGAAGCGCTGCTCGTTACGTCCACCGAAGGCTTGTTCGGGGAACGGTTTCACCTGCTTGATACGGCGCAGGCTGTTGGTGGCGGCCCGGTTGAGCAGCATGCTCGGCGCCGGGGTCTGGATCCCGGAGTCGAGAACGCGGCCTTGGCGGTCCACCATTAACCAGACCACCACCTCGCCACTGGGGCGTTCGAGGGACGCCTGGCGTCCGGTGGGGTATTGCTTGTAGGTGTCCAGCTCGTTGCGCAAACCCTTGAGGTAGCCGCCTTCCAGCGCCTGACCGTCGACTTTCGGCGGCGCCGGTGGCGCGGCGGGTGCTGGCGTGGGGGTGGGAGCGGCTTGCACCGGCTTGGCGGCAACCGGAGCTGGCGCAGGCACAGGCGTTGGCTTGGCGGCCACGGGCTTGGGCACCGGTTTTGGCTTGGGCTCAGGCTTTGGCAGTGGTTTGGGTATCGGCTTGGGCGGCGGAGGCGGTGGGGCAGGTTCGGCCTCCTCGTCTTCGATCACCGGCGGCGGTGGCTCTTGCTCCACCACGGGCTCGGGGACCACTTCCGGCTCTTGCTCCACCAGGGCAAGTTCAACCGCCGACTCGTCGTACTGCGGCTGGATCTTCAGGGGTTGGGACTGGATACCCAGTGCAATCAGCACCAGGGCGATCAGGGCCGGGACACTGCCCAGCAGCCGACGCGCACGAAACAAGGCATACATGATCAGGACTTTTTCGTGGCGATGGAGACAGAGGTAAAGCCACCCACGCGCAGGGTGTCCATCACCTCGACCAGGCGCGACACTTCTACGCCTTTGTCGCTGTTGACGATGATCGTCGACTTGGTGTCAGGCTTCTCGGCCGCCTTGAGTGCCGGCACCAACGCCTCGACGCTCATGTCCTTGCCATCGAGCTGCAGCTGGCCTTCCAGGCCCAGGGTCAGGATGAATTTATTCTGCGGCTTGAGCTGTTGTGAACTGCTGGCGCTCGGCAACTGAGTCTTCATGCCCAGGGCCGGAATCACGTTCAAACTCACCAGTACAAAAAACACCAACAGGAACATCATCACGTCGATCATCGGGATCAGTTCGATGTGTGCCTTGCGCTTTTTGGGTTCATCCCAAGTTCTCATTCCGCTACCCCACCGTTGATTAGGGGCGACACGCTAGCAACCAAAAATGACCGAATGGTTAACTTTAATTTAAGCTTTTAAGGCTCTAGGACACGTCTTACAGACGACTCGTGGGTCTATTTATCTACGTAATGAAACTGACACGACGCGGGTACATTCTTGGAGAATTTATTTCGCGAGACCCTCTGCATGAGCATTGCACTGCCCCATTTATCCACCCCGCGCCTGATGTTGAAGCCTCTGCAAAAGGAGCAGGCCGAGACGTTGTCGGTGCTGGCCAACGATCCCGATATTGCGAACAACACGGCTGCGATTCCATCGCCTTACACCTTGGAAACCGCACACGTCTTTATTGATGGCCAGGCAGAGAATTACCGATCGGGGCATTCACTGGGGCTGGGCATTCATCTGCGGGAAACCGGCGAATTGATCGGCGTGATCAGCCTCAGGTTGTATGCGGCTCATCGAAGTGGGCACCTCGGGTATTGGGTGGCCGCCCATTGTCGACGCCAGGGTTATGCCGCCGAAGCAGCGGCGCACATCATGGCGTTTGGGTTTAGGGAATTGGCGCTGCAGCGTGTGGGCAGCCAGTGCTTTGCCCGTAATAAAGGGTCCGCTCGGGTCATGGAAAAAATCGGCTTGGGTTACGAAGGGTGCATGAAGGGCGCCTTCCTCAAGAACGGGGTGTACGAGGACATGTTGTTGTACGGCCTGGTGCGTGCCGACTGGACGGAGCGCGGTTGATGAGTGTGGATCACGACCGCCGTCGCGTACTGGGCGGGCTGGCGATTGCCACCGCGTTTTCGATTCTCAGTCCTTTTGCCCGCAGTGCAGGCATCGACTATCCCTTCACCCTCGGCGTGGCTTCAGGCGATCCGTTGCCCGATGGTTTCGTGATCTGGACGCGCCTCGCGCCGTTGTTCAATGCCGCAGACGGTCGCGGCGGATTGAACCGAGCAGTGCCGGTGCGCTGGAAGGTGGCCAGTGATGCGGCGATGACGCGGGTTGTGCGCCAGGGCGAGGCGATGGCCAGCGAGCGTTTCGCCCATTCGGTGCATGTGGAAGTCGCCGGGCTGGAAGCGGGTCGACCGTACTGGTACCAGTTTGAAGGCCTCGGCGCGCAAAGCCCGGTGGGGCAGGCGCGTACGGCCCCGGCGGTGCATGCCATGGCGTCGGCGCAGTTGGGGTTTGTCTCCTGCTCCCATTGGGAGCGAGGCTACTTCAGCGCCTATCGTCACTTGGCGGCCGAGCAGCCCGACCTGGTGTTTTTCCTCGGTGATTACATCTATGACAGTTCCTACGCGGCCGACTCCGGCAAGATCATCCGCCCCCACGGCAGCGGCAATGCGGTGAACCTGGTGGATTACCGCAACCGTTACGCCCTGTACAAGACCGATCCGGATTTGCAGGCACTGCATGCCGCGGCGCCGAGTGTGGTCACTTGGGACGATCACGAAGTGCAAAACGACTATGCCAATCAGTGGTCCCAAGACCCGAAGATCCCGGTGGCGAGTTTTCTCAAGCAGCGGGCGGCGGCCTACCAGGCGTTCTACGAGCACATGCCGCTGCGGACGAGCAGCCTGCCGCGAGGGCCGGACATGCGCATTTATCGACGTTTGGACTACGGCCGACTGGCGCGTTTCCATGTACTGGACGGTCGTCAGTACCGCTCCGAACAGCCGTGCATTCTGGCCAATGGCAGCCACAAGGGCCATGTGGCCGCGAATACCTGTGCCGACCTGCGCGATCCCCGTCGCACCATGCTCGGGTGGGAACAGGAAGCGTGGCTGGATCAGGGCTTTGCCGAGTCCCGGGCGCAATGGAACGTGATCGCCCAGGACCTGTTGGTCGCGCCGCTCACACAACGAGACCTGACCAACCACAAACCTGGCCGCTGGACCGATGGTTGGGATGGTTACATGGCCAACCGTGAACGGATGCTTGCTTCGATGGTGCGCAGAAAGGTGAATAACCCGGTGTTCTGGGGTGGCGATATTCACTCGTTCTGGGCGACGGACCTGCACGCTGACGCAGGGAACCTGGATTCGCCGGTGGTCGCTACCGAATTTGTCGGCACGTCGGTGACGTCTGACGGGCCGCCATTTGATGCGTTCAGTGCGATCCTGCCGCTCAATCCCCATGTGAAGTTTTTCGACAGCCGCCAGCGCGGCTATGTGTCGGTGGCGCTTGAGGAGAAGAGCATGCTGACGCACTTCCGGGTGATTTCCGATCCCAAGGATCCGAATGCCAGCGTCTCGACCCTCAAGTCGTTCGTGGTGGAGCCGGGCAGGGTTGGGGCGATGGCCGTTTAACACGGTGTTCCGCATAGTTCTGTAAGTTTATTCGTCGGCGGAAAGAGGAAGCGTCTGACTTGTCAGGTTCTAGTCGTACATCGGTAAATGCACGCCCGTTATGGTCACCGTCAGGGCGCTTTTTTATGTTGTCGAATTTTGCTTCACATAAGCAAAGGTACTTTCAGGAAGTGCACATCACGGGCAGGTTGGTGTTGCCGTTGTTAGTGGGGCACGTTTCATTCGGGCTGATAGCCTTGGTCGACACTATCATCGCAGGCCATCATGGCACTGTGACGCTGGCAGCGGTGACCCTCGGCACCGCCTTGATGTGGCTACCGATGCTGATAGCCATTGGTACGCTGATCGCGCTGACCGCTGGCGTGGCGAAACTTTCCGGTGCCGGCCGCGACGATGAAATAGGCCCGGTGTTTCGCCAGGCACTTTGGTTGGCACTGGGGCTGGGTATGATGATGTTTGCCTTTCTTAGCCAGGTGCCACATTTGCTCGGCCCGGCGGGCATCGCAGATGACATCATTCCCCACGCGCAAGCATTCTTGTCGGCGGTTCGCTGGGGGATCCCTGCGTTGGTGCTGTTTTTTTGCATGCGCTACTTGAGCGAAGGCTTGCAATGGATGCGCCCGACAATGGTTTTCGGGTTTGGCGGTCTGTGTGTGCTGGCGCCGCTGGGCTATGGGTTGACCCACGGCCGCTGGGGGCTCCCCGAGTTGGGTGCCCAAGGGCTTGGTATCGCGTCGGCAACGATGATGTGGTTGCAAGCTGTTTTGTTTATGGCCTATCTATGGTGGACGCCGCGTTTTGCGCACCTGGGCCTCTTCCAGTGTTTTGAATGGCCCGATTTTCGACAGATAAGGGGCCTTCTCAAAGTCGGATTGCCCATCGGTATTGCAATCCTGATGCAGGGTGGAATGTTTATTGCCACGTCCTTGTTGATCGGTCAGTTGGGTGCAATCCCGCTTGCCGCGCACCAGATTGCCGTCAACGTGGCACAGGTGTGTTTCATGGTTCCCGTCGCGGTTGCCGAAGCCACTACCGTCCGTGTGGGTCATGCGCTGGGGCGCGGTGATCCGGCAGGTGTGCGCCGGGCGAGTTGGGCGGGCTATGGCATTGTTTGCATGACCCAACTGCTCTCGGCGTGTGTGCTGTGGTCCGGTCATGGGTGGATCGCGGGGCTGTACACCCAGGACATCGCCGTAATGACCCTGGCCTCGACATTGATACTGTACGCCGCCGCTCTGCAGCTTCCCGACGGCCTGCAAATGTTATCCAGCGGTGCGCTACGGGGCTTGCAAGACACCCGTGTACCAATGATGTTGGCAATTTTCTCGTATTGGGGAGTCGGTATGCCTTTGGGAGGCTGGCTCGGATTGGGCCTCGGGTGGGGACCTCAAGGTATGTGGGTTGGCCTGATCTGCGCCTTGGGTATTGCGACCATGTTGATGGGGTGGCGCTTTTTTTACAGTAGCCACACTGTGCGCTTCACCCACTGAAAATATCGGCCCGACAAGTGGTCAATCCAAGCTGTAGCGCACCGACAACGCACCCTTTTTCTCGGAGAGGGCCAGGATCGTCACTTGGCCCACGTCCCGCAATGCCTGCACATGCGTACCGCCGCAGGCATAGGCCGGCAGCTCGCCAAAACCCACTTCCCGCGTGCCTTCATCCAGTGCCATATGGCGTGGCAGGTTAGCGGCGATCCATTGGTCGACTTGTCGCTGAATCGCCTCGGCGTCCATGGGTTGAGCCGAAGTCCCGCGAATGAAGGTGATCTTGCCTTCGCCAGGCCAGTGATGGGCCTTGATTGGCATCCAGCCCAGGGTTTCGCCGGCATTGCCGATCAGGTGCCCGGCCGAGTGCAGGCGCGTGTGCAGGGTGCGGCGGTCTTCATCGACGCGTGCCTGGATCACGCCGGGAGCCACGGGGCGGCCTACGTAATGCACGACATGATCGCCTTCCTGCACCACCTTCAACACTTGGCTGTCCCCCAGCCAGCCGGTGTCGCAAGGCTGGCCGCCACCTTGGGGGTGGAAGATCGTCGACTGCAGGATTACCGCAAATTGGTTATCAAAAGGTGTGCATCCCAGCACTTCAAGTTCGGCATTCAGGTGGTCATGGGTAAAAAACAGGCGCTGGGTCATCATCTACATCCGCATCAGGGTTTCTATCCGGCAGTATAAGAAGTGCGCCAATGGGTGATAATCCGTTCAAATCTCAATGGACTTGTGCGTCATGAGCATCAATCTTCCCTTGCCACTGCTCGGTGAAATGGCGATTTTCGTCAAGGTGGTGGAAACCGGCAGCTTCTCCGAGGCCGCGCGCCAACTGGGAGTATCGCCGTCCTCCGTGAGCCGCAGCATCTCGCGCCTGGAAAAAGCCCTGGCGACTCGCCTGTTGCAACGCACCACGCGCAAGTTGCGCCTCAGCGAAGGGGGCGAAGAGGTATTCAAGCGCTGCCAGGAAATGGTCAGCGCCGCGCGTTCGGTGATGGAAATCAGCGGGCAGTACACCCATGAAGCCGAAGGCCTGGTGCGGGTCAGCGTGCCCAAGGCGGTGGGGCGTTTTGTTGTGCATCCGCATATGCCGGAGTTTCTGCGGCGTTATCCCAAGGTCGATGTGCAATTGATCCTTGAGGACCGGCATGTTGACCTGATTGATGACAATGTCGACCTGAGCATCCGCATCACCGACAGCCCGCCGCCGGGCCTGGTGGGGCGCCAATTACTACCTATCGAACACTTGATCTGCGCCACGCCGCAGTACCTGGCCGAGCACGGTTCGCCGCAGCATCCCCATGATTTGCTCGAGCACAGTTGCATCTACCTGGGCGAGACGCCGGGGGATGCGCGCTGGAAGTTTCGCCAGGGCAGCAAGGCGGTGACGGTCGGGGTGCACGGGCGGTATGCGGCGAATCACACCGGGGTGCGGTTGGATGCGGTGTTGCAGCATGTGGGGATTGGCAGCCTGCCGTATTTCACGGCGCGGCATGCGCTGGAAGCGGGGGAGGTGGTGCAGGTGTTGCCGGGGTGGGATTTTATTGCGTCGTACCACGGGGATGCCTGGTTGCTGCATTCGCCGACGCGGTATCTGCCGCCGAAGTTGCGGGTGTTTATTGATTATCTGGTGGAGTGCATGGCTAAAGAGCCGACGCTGAAGAAACTGTAGGAGCGAGCTTGCTCGCGATGGACGTTAACGATAACGCGTGCATCCTGAATGCACGCGGCGCCTTTGAGTCCTTCGCGAGCAAGCTCGCTCCTACAGTTGGTCCGTGTTAGTGCTTGGGCTGGTCATTGGACATGGCCAACAACTGCTTTTCCTGGTTCCAGTCGAACGGTTCATCGTTCTGTTCAGCTTCGAAGCGACGCTCTTCCAGGGCCTGGTACAGGTCCAGTTCGTCGTCGGGCATGAAGTGCAGGCAGTCGCCACCGAAGAACCACAGCAAGTCACGCGGCACCAGATGAGCAATTTGCGGGTAGCGCAGGATGACCTGGCTCATCATGTCCTGGCCCAGGTACTGGCTTTCGATTGGGTCGATGGGCAGCAGGGCACGCAGTTCATCGAAGCGCTCCAGGAACAGAAGGTGGCTTTCCTCGGGAACCTGTTCGGCCTCGCCGACGGCAACCAGGATGCTGCGCAGGTGGTCGAGCAAGACGAGATGATCGGCAACGACATTGGACACGAGATAAGTCCTCAAGAGCAAAACGGGCGCGAGAGTATATAGCTCAAGCGCCCGTTTTTATATGACCGCTGGGATCAGCGGACTTTTCCCTCAGCCTGGCTCAGCTCTTCCTTGCTGAAATCATCCACGTCGATCACCTTGCGTCGCGCCGCTTCGGCGTCACGCAGGGTTTGCGCCTCGGCCGGTTGCAGCACGCCGGCATGCAGCGCGGCGTCGATGGCGTGTTCGCCTGCGGTCGGTTTGACCTGGCCGCTCTTGAGGCCTTCGTGGAGTTTTTTCTGCAACGGGTGGCTGTCGGCCAACAGGTCGTAGGCGTGTTGCAGGGCGCCCACCGGATCTTCTGCGGACTGTGGGCGATAGCAGCCCGCCAGCACTGCTTCCAGGGCCGGGTCACCCTTGGCGCGACCAATCACCGCAGCCACTTCTGCATCCAGCGCATCGGACGGGCCCTTATGGCGACGACCGAACGGGAACACGATCACCCGCAACAGACAACCCAGCACCTTGCTCGGGAAGTTGGTCAGCAGTTCATCCAGTGCACGCTCTGAGTGGCCAAGGCTTTCTTCCATGGCCCAGGCGAACAGCGGTTCCAGGTGGTCTGGCGAATCCAGGTCGTGATAACGCTTGAGCGCTGCCGACGCCAGGTACATATGGCTCAGCACATCACCGAGACGTGCCGACAGGCGTTCGCGGCGTTTCAACTCGCCGCCCAGCAGCATCATGCTCAGGTCCGCCAACATCGCAAATGCAGCAGCCTGACGGTTGAGTGCGCGGAAGTAGCCCTGGCTCAAGCGATTGCCCGGGGCTTTCTCGAAGTGGCCGAACCCGAGGTTCAGCACCAGGGTGCTGGCGGCGTTGCTCACGGCAAACCCGATGTGCTGCAGCAGCAGTCCGTCGAATTCCTTAAGGGCCTGGTCATGGTCTTCGCGACCGGCCAGGGCCATTTCCTTGAGCACGAACGGATGGCAACGAATCGCACCCTGGCCGAAGATCATCAGGTTGCGCGAGAGGATATTCGCGCCTTCCACGGTGATGAAGATCGGCGCACCTTGCCAGCTGCGGCCCAGGTAGTTGTTGGGCCCCATGATGATGCCCTTGCCGCCGTGCACGTCCATCGCATGGCTGATGCACTCGCGGCCGCGTTCGGTCAGGTGATACTTGAGGATCGCCGACAGCACCGAGGGTTTTTCTCCCAGGTCGACGGCATTGGCGGTGAGCATTCGCGCGCTGTCCATCAGCCACGCGTTGCCGCCGATACGGGCCAAGGCTTCCTGGATACCTTCAAAGGCTGACAACGGTACGTTGAACTGCTCGCGCACCTGGGCATATTGGCCGGTCACCAGGCTGGTGAACTTGGCCGCGCCGGTGCCGACCGCAGGCAGGGAAATCGAACGGCCCACCGACAGGCAGTTCATCAGCATCATCCAGCCCTTGCCGAGCATTTCCTGGCCGCCGATCAGGAAGTCCAGGGGAATGAACACGTCCTTGCCGGAGTTGGGACCGTTCATGAATGCGGCACCCAGCGGCAGGTGACGGCGGCCAATTTCAACGCCCGGGGTGTCGGTGGGGATCAGCGCGAGGCTGATGCCGAGGTCTTCTTTATCGCCCAGCAGATGGTCCGGGTCGTGGGCCTTGAAGGCCAGGCCAAGCAGGGTCGCCACCGGGCCGAGGGTGATGTAGCGTTTTTCCCAGTTCAGGCGCAGGCCGAGGGTTTCCTTGCCTTCCCATTCGCCTTTGCAGATCACCCCGGTGTCGGGCATGGAGCCGGCATCGGAGCCCGCCAGCGGGCCGGTCAGGGCAAAACACGGGATATCGTCGCCACGGGCCAGGCGTGGCAAGTAATGGTTGCGTTGTTCATCGGTGCCGTAGTGCAGCAGCAATTCGGCCGGGCCGAGGGAGTTGGGCACCATGACCGTGGAGGCGAGGTCGCCGCTGCGGGTTGCCAGCTTCATCGCGACCTGGGAGTGGGCATAGGCGGAGAAGCCCTTGCCGCCGAATTCCTTGGGGATGATCAGGGCAAAAAAGCCATGCTGCTTGATGTGTTCCCAAGCGGCGGGCGGCAGGTCCATGGCCTGGCCGATTTCCCAGTCGGTGACCATGGCGCACAGTTCTTCGGTGGGCCCGTCGATGAAGGCTTGTTCTTCTTCGGTCAGTTGCACTTTGGGATAGGCCAGCAACTTGTCCCAGTCGGGGCGGCCGCTGAACAGCTCGCCGTCCCACCACACGGTGCCGGCGTCAATGGCGTCGCGCTCGGTCTCGGACATCGGCGGCAGGACTTTCTGGAACCAGTTGAACAGCGGCGCGGTGAAGTACTTGCGACGCAGGTCCGGCAGCAGCAGCGGGGCGGCTACCACGGCAATCAGCACCCAGAAGATCAACAGCAACCAGCCTGGAGCATGGCTGAAGGCGCCCATCGCCAAGAGGTAGACGGCGACCACGCCGATGGCGGGCAGGGGCGCGATGCGCCGGTGCGCCAGGTAGGCAATGCCCACCACCAGAACCAGTATCCACAACAACAGCATATTCAATCCTCCGTGAAACCAGGTGCGAAATCACCTCAGAGCTTAGTCGGCATCCGAACAAGCGGGGTGACGAGGGTGTTACGTGGTGTGCCGGCAAAGATCAGCACCAGGCGCCGACATTTGGCCGAATCGTCGTTATCCCAGGTGCAGGCCTGTGGTTAGACTCAGGGCTTGCCTCGGAGATTAACCTCATGAATGCGTACTTGAATCCCGGCCGCTTCATCGATAGTGACCACCCTGCGGTGGTGGAGTTCGCCGAAAAACATCGCGGTTCGAGTGCCGCGCCCCGTGACCAGGCAGTCAGTCTTTACTACGCCGTTCGCGAGGCCGTGCGCTACAACCCCTACACGTTCAGCCGCGACCCGCAAACCCTCAGCGGCAGCTTCGCACTGGCGGCCGGTGAGAGTTATTGCGTGCCCAAGGCGACGCTATTGGCGGCGTGCGCAAGGCACTGCGGGATTCCGGCACGCATCGGCCTGGCCGACGTGCGCAACCACCTCTCGACGCCTCGTTTGATCGAGCTGCTAAGAAGTGACGTATTTGCCATGCACGGCTACACCGAGCTGTATCTGGACGGCCGTTGGGTCAAGGCCACGCCCGCATTCAACCAGCAACTGTGTGAACTGTTCGACGTGCCACCCCTGGAGTTCGACGGCATCCACGACAGTGTTTTCCACGCCTTCAACCGCAAGGGCCAGCGTTCCATGGAGTACGTGGTGGACCATGGGCAATTTGCCGAGGTGCCCGAGGAATTCTTCTTCGCCCACATTCAGAAATGTTACCCCCACCTGTTTGGCGAGCAGATGCCGATCCTGCTGGGGGACATGCAGAGTGATTTAAGCCGGACGTGATCCGGCGTATGCTGCCCCGGCATTCATCCAACCATCTTTTTCAAAATCGGGGCGGTCATGCTGAAGATCTGGGGTCGTAAAAATTCGTCAAATGTCAGGAAAGCACTGTGGTGCGCCGAGGAACTCGGCCTGGACTATGAGGCAATTGATGCGGGCGGGGCTTTTGGTGTGGTCGACACACCGCAATACCGCGCGCTGAACCCCAATGGCCGCGTGCCGATGATTGAAGATGGCGACTTTGTGCTGTGGGAATCCAACACCATCGTGCGCTATCTGGCTGCCAGGCATGCGCCGGATTCGAACTGGTACCCGAGCGACCTGCAAGCCCGCGCCAACGCCGAAAAGTGGATGGACTGGACCACCTCGACCCTGGCCGAACCCTTCAAGACCGTGTTCTGGGGCGTATTGCGTACCCCTGCTGAAAAGCAGAACTGGGACACCATCAACGCCGGTCGCCAGGCTTGCATCGACGTATTGCAGACGGTGGATCAAGCCTTGGCGACGCAACCTTACCTCTCCGGTAAAGAGATCGGCATGGGTGATATTCCCTTGGGCTGTTTCATCTATGCCTGGTTCGAGATGCCCATCGAACGCCCGTCGATGCCGAACCTGGAGGCCTGGTACCAGCGCCTGCGCCAGCGCCCGGCCTATCAAAAAGCGGTCATGACCGCGTTGACCTGATACCCACTATTAATACGGGTGACTGTACTTGTGCGGCGCGGACAAGCACCATGCTTGTCACGCGCAGCCGTTGTATTCCGTGCGGTCTGCCCTCATGTAACAATTCTATTCCTCTTCTTTGGTGCGTAATCCGATATGAGTTCCGCTCTGTCCATCCGGCAGCTAACCAAAACCTACGGCAACGGTTTCCAGGCCCTGAGTGGTATCGATCTGGACGTCGCCGAAGGTGATTTCTTCGCCTTGCTCGGCCCTAACGGCGCCGGCAAATCCACCACCATCGGCATTCTCTCGACCCTGGTCAACAAGACCACCGGTACGGTGAACATCTTTGGCCACGACCTGGATAAATCCCCGGCGGCGCTCAAGCGCAGCATTGGCGTGGTGCCCCAGGAGTTCAACTTCAACCAGTTTGAAAAGACCTTCGATATCGTCGTGACCCAAGCCGGTTACTACGGCATCCCGCCGAAGATCGCCAAGGAACGTGCCGAGCAATACCTCACGCAACTTGGCCTGTGGGATAAGCGCGATGTGCCTTCACGCTCCCTGTCCGGCGGCATGAAGCGCCGCCTGATGATCGCCCGCGCCCTGGTTCACGAACCGCGCCTGCTGATCCTCGACGAACCGACGGCGGGTGTGGACATCGAACTGCGTCGCTCGATGTGGACCTTCCTCACCGAGCTGAACCAGAAAGGCATCACCATCATCCTCACCACCCACTACCTGGAAGAGGCTGAGCAGCTGTGCCGCAACATCGGCATCATCGACCACGGCACCATCGTCGAAAACACCAGCATGCGTAACTTGCTGAGCCAGTTGCACGTTGAGACCTTCCTGCTCGACCTGAAAAACGACATGACGGTTGCGCCCCAGTTGATCGGCTACCCGAATCGCCTGGTGGACAGCCACACCCTGGAAGTCCAGGTGGATAAAGCCGTGGGCATCACCGCGTTGTTCGGCCAGTTGGCCACCCAGAACATCGAAGTGCTGAGCCTGCGTAACAAAACCAATCGCCTTGAGGAGTTGTTCGTGTCCCTGGTGGAGAAAAATCTGGCGAAGGTGGCGGTATGAGTTCGGAACTGCAACCCAACCTTGTCGCGCTGCAGACCATCGTCTACCGCGAAGTGAAGCGCTTTACCCGAATCTGGCCGCAGACCCTGCTGCCGCCGGCGATCACCATGGTTTTGTATTTTGTGATCTTCGGTAACCTGATTGGTCGGCAGATTGGTGATATGGGTGGTTTCACCTATATGGAATACATCGTGCCGGGGTTGATCATGATGTCGGTGATCACCAACTCCTATGGCAACGTGGTGTCGAGTTTTTTTGGCAGCAAGTTCCAGCGGTCCATCGAGGAATTGATGGTGTCGCCGGTGTCGCCCCATACGATTCTGATCGGCTACACCCTGGGCGGCGTGCTGCGTGGGTTGATGGTTGGGGTGATTGTGACGCTGCTGTCGTTGTTCTTTACCCATTTGCAGGTGCATCACCTCGGGATCACCCTGCTGGTGGTGGTGCTGACGGCGACGATCTTTTCGTTGCTGGGGTTCATCAACGCGGTGTTTGCGCGCAACTTTGATGATATTTCGATTATTCCGACGTTTGTGCTGACGCCGTTGACGTACCTGGGTGGGGTGTTTTATTCGATCACCTTGCTGCCGCCGTTCTGGCAGACGGTGTCGTTGGCTAACCCGGTTTTGCACATGGTTAACGCGTTTCGCTATGGGATCCTGGGCGTTTCGGATATCAAGATCAGTGTGGCGATCACGTTTATGCTGGTGGCGACTGTGGTGCTGTACGTGGGGTGTGCGCGGTTGCTGGTGAGTGGGCGTGGGATGCGCACCTAAGCGTTGAGATGTAATGAGAAACGGCCTTCATGTGAGGCCGTTTTTTTTGCGGTTTTTTTGGGGAGGGGTACATATCCGTTATTTAGGTAACGGCTACTTATGGTTCCGCTCTTACAGCGGGTCACTTTTGGCAAACGCCCCAAAAGTAACCAAAAGGTCTTTGCCCCACCACTCGGTGCCTCGCCTAGGCTCGGCATGCCCGCACTCCGGCCCGGTTCCGCGGGCCGCCGCGACGGGCCATCCATGGCCCGGCGCGGCTAAATCGGCTTCCCTGCCGATTTACCCGCTCCACCGTGCCTACTTGCGGCCATCGTGGTTGACGGGGCCCGCAGATCAAAATCAAAAGCAGATCAAAAGCAAAGCACAGCGGCCTCCCGGCCGGCTTGAGTGTGAAAAGCAAAAGCAAAGACCAGAGCGAAAACAGAGCTGCTTTTCTGTGGGAGCGGGCTTGCTCGCGAAAAACCTGAGAACGCCGCGTTCATTCAGAATGCCAGCGTCATCGTTAACGACCTTCGCGAGCAAGCCCGCTCCCACATTTGGACCGTGCCCGCTTTAGCTTTTGATTTTGCTCTTCAACACTCAAGCCGGCCTGTAGGCCGCTGTGCTTTTGCTTTTGATCTTGATCTTAGGCGCCCCGTTAAACCACGCTGGCCGAACGCAGGCTTTGGAGCGTGGGTAACCTGGTAGGACGCCAGGTTAGCCGTCCTGGGCCAGGGATGGCCCATGACGGCGGCCCACGGTCCAAAGCCGGAGTGAGGGCACACCGAGCCTAAGCGAGGTGCCGAGTGGTGGGGCAAGAGCGTTTTGCTTACTTTTGCGCTCTTCAAAAGTGAGCCGCTGTAAGAGCGGAACCATAAGTGGCCGTTACCGCAGCAACGGATATACACCCAAACCCAAAAACCACCTCACCCCCGCAAAGCCAACTCAATCAGCTCATGCAGCTCCTCAACCTCCAACGGTACAGTAGAAAACAAACTGCGAAACACGGTGGGCGCAACGATCAGGTTGATCAGCCGATCCACGCTGGGGGCAGTTTCAGCGTCGCCCGGATAGCGATCCAAGATCGTCTCCAACTGCCCGGTGAGAATCCCCACGCAATACCCCGGTGCCTGACTGCATTGCACATCGCGCATCATCTCCCGGCCAAGATCCGAGCTCATTTCATCGCGATACTGCTCACCCCAAGCCCGCAGGTCGCCGCGCAGGCTGCCAGTGTTGGCCGGCTCACTGTCCGGCCGCAGCCGAGCCATGGCGACATCCGCCAACAGCGCAGCAAGGTCACCCCAACGGCGGTAGATAGTCGAGGGCGTAACCCCGGCGCGCGTGGCTATCTGCGGCACGGTCACGCTGGAACGGTCCTGCTCGTCGAGCAATTCACGCACCGCCGAATGCACTGATTCCTGAACCCGGGCACTACGGCCCCCCGGGCGGAGGCCTTCTTTTATCGCCATGCGTAAAACCTTAACACAAAGAATTTGCTTTAAGCGCCATCCAGTAGCACACTCCGCAAAAGCAAAATATTAGCTTTAGCGGAGCGTGCCCATGTTCAGCGTTACTTCCCACCGTTCCAGCCTGGTGTTCCTCGCGATCACCTTGCTCACGTTCCTCGCCGCCTCCAGCGCGCCGACCCCGTTGTACCACCTCTATCAGGAAGGCCTGCACTTTTCGGCAGCAATGCTGACTCTGGTGTTCGGCGTCTACGCCTTGAGCCTGCTGGCGGCCTTGCTGACCGTAGGTTCGTTGTCGGACCACCTGGGACGCAAACCGGTAATTTTTGCCGCGCTGCTCCTCGATATGCTGGCGATGCTGCTGTTTATCAATGCCGACAGCGTCGGCTGGCTGATTGCCGCCCGCACGGTACAAGGCTTCGCCACCGGCATGGCCACCGCCGTGTTGGGCGCCGCGCTGCTCGACACCGACCGCCAGCAAGGCCCGCTGATCAACAGCGTAGCGCCTTTGTTGGGCATGGCTTGTGGCGCCATGGGCTGCAGCCTGCTGGTGGAGTTCGCGCCGATGCCGACCACGTTGATTTACTGGACCCTGCTCGTGTTGATGATCCTGCAGGCGCTGTACGTTTGGCGCCTGCAGGAAACAGTCAGCCGGATTCCGGGCGCGCTGGCCTCGCTGTGGCCCACCTTGCATGTGCCGCCTCAGGCGCGTCGTGCGTTGTGGATCTCGCTGCCGGTGGATGTGGCAGTGTGGGCCATGGGCGGCTTTTACCTGTCCCTGGCGCCCTCGCTGGTGCGGGCGGCCACCGGGTCCACCTCGAACCTGATCGGCGGCGGGCTGGTCGCGGTGTTGACGCTGAGCGGGGCGGTGATGATTTTCAGCCTGCGCAACCGCCCTGCAGACAAGGTCCTGCGATTGGGCGCCGTGCTGTTGGCGGTGGGAGTTGCGCTGATCCTCACGGCCGTCCACAGCGCCAGCCTGCCGCTGTTCTTCATGGCCACGCTGATCGCCGGCGCAGGCTTTGGTTCGGGATTCCTCGGCGCACTGCGCAGCGTCTTGCCGTTGGCTTTGCCCCATGAGCGGGCCGGCTTGATGTCGGCGTTCTATGTGCTGAGTTACCTGGCGTTCTGCGTGCCGTCGCTGTTGGCAGGCAACTTGACGCGCACCTTCGGTTTGATCGCCACTACCGATGGTTACGGCGTGGTGCTGATCGTATTGGCGCTCGGTGCGTTGGTGGCGTTGCTATTGCAGGATTTGGCGCGGAGCAGGGCGACGGCGGGTAATTGATTCGGTAATAATCCGCCAACCGTACGCCATGGGATTCACACATGAAGATCATCCGCAGCAAGGACTTCACCGGCAGCCGCGCCTGGGAGGCGCTGGACATCGCCAACATGAACGGCATCACCACCCGGTTGCACTGGACCGACCAGCCGTACCGCTGGCACGTCAATGACGGGGAAGAAGTGTTCGTGGTGCTCGACGGCCAGGTGCAGATGCACTATCGCGATAACGGTACCGAGCAGATCGTCTTGCTGCACGTCGGTGACATCTTCTACGCCAGCGTCGGCACCGAGCATGTGGCTCATCCACAAGGGCCGGCACGGATTCTGGTGATTGAATCCGAGGGCAGTGTTTGACGGTATATCTGCAAAACAGATAACAGTTAGAGATATTACCCGTTATATAGATATTCGATTGGGTTCTACCATGGTCTCAACCTCATGCGAGGAAGAGGAATACACCATGACTTGCCCCAATGCGCTCCAAAGCAGCTTGAAACCTTTCAGCCACCTGACCCGTCCCCGGGAAGTGATTCGCCAGTTCACCCCCAACTGGTTTGCCGCCACCATGGGCACCGGGGTGCTGGCGTTGGCGCTGGCGCAATTGCCGGTCAGCGTATCGGGGTTGCATGCCGTCGCTGAAGGGCTGTGGCTGTTTACTATCGGCCTTTTTGTGCTGTTCAGCGTGCTGTACGCGGCGCGCTGGGTAATGTTTTTCCACGAGGCGCGGCGTATTTTCGGGCACTCCACGGTGTCGATGTTCTTCGGCACCATTCCCATGGGCCTGGCGACCATCATCAATGGCTTCCTGGTGTTCGGCCTGCCGCGCTGGGGTGATGGCGTGGTGCAATTGGCCGAAGTGCTGTGGTGGCTGGACGTGGCGATGGCCCTGGCCTGCGGAGTGTTGATCCCGTTCATGATGTTCACTCGCCAGGAACACAGCATCGACCAGATGACCGCCGTATGGCTGTTGCCGGTGGTGGCCGCTGAAGTCGCCGCTGCCAGTGGCGGCCTGCTCGCGCCGCACCTGGCCGACGCCCATTCGCAACTGGTGATGCTGGTGACCAGCTACGTGCTGTGGGCGTTTTCCCTGCCAGTAGCGTTCAGCATCCTGACCATCCTGATGCTGCGCATGGCCCTGCACAAACTGCCCCACGCCAATATGGCCGCGTCGAGCTGGCTGGCCCTCGGCCCCATCGGTACCGGCGCCCTGGGCATGCTGGTGTTGGGCGGTGATGCACCGGCCATCTTTGCGGAAAATGGCTTGCCCGGCGTCGGTGAGATGGCCAACGGCATCGGCCTGGTGGCGGGGATCACCCTGTGGGGCTTCGGCTTGTGGTGGATGCTGATCGCGGTGCTGATCACCGTGCGTTACCTGCGGGCCGGCATCCCGTTCAACCTTGGTTGGTGGGGTTTCACCTTCCCGTTGGGTGTGTACTCGTTGGCCACGTTGAAACTGGCGAGCACCTTGCACCTGGGTTTCTTCAGTATTGTCGGCAGTGTGCTGGTGGCGGCGCTGGCGTTGATGTGGCTGATCGTTGCCAAGCGCACGGTGCAAGGTGCCTATAAAGGTGAGCTTTTTGTATCGCCGTGCATTGCAGGACTAGCGAATAAGTAAGCGGGATTAGGTAAAGTCGTGGCCTGGAAAAACCAATAACAGTCTTCAGGCCACGCAGGAACACGGACGATGAGCCACCCCTCGCAATTCACATTGCTGCGCAAACGGCGTTTCCTGCCGTTCTTCATTACCCAGTCCCTTGGGGCGTTTAACGACAATATCTTCAAGCAGTCGTTGATCCTGGCGATTCTCTACAAGCTGACCATCGACGGTGATCGTTCGATCTGGGTCAACCTCTGCGCCTTGCTGTTTATCCTGCCGTTCTTCCTGTTCTCGGCCCTGGCCGGGCAGTTTGGCGAGAAGTTCAACAAGGACGCGCTGATCCGGGTGATCAAGATCGGCGAGATCGTGATCATGTCCGTCGGCGCGGTGGGCTTCATGTTCAACCACCTGGAACTGATGTTGCTGGCGCTGTTTGCCATGGGTACGCACTCGGCGCTGTTCGGGCCGGTGAAGTACTCGATCATGCCCCAGGCGTTGCACGAAGATGAGCTGGTAGGCGGCAACGGCTTGGTGGAGATGGGCACGTTCCTCGCCATCCTGGCCGGCACCATCGGCGCCGGGATCATGATGTCTTCCACCCATTACGCGCCGGTGGTTTCCACCGCCATCGTCGGCATCGCGGTGCTGGGTTACCTGGCCAGCCGCAGCATTCCGCGCGCGGCGGCGTCCAGCCCCGAGATGCGCCTGAACTGGAACATCTTCAGCCAGTCCTGGGCCACCCTCAAGCTGGGCCTCGGGCAGACGCCGGCGGTGTCGCGCTCGATTGTCGGCAACTCGTGGTTCTGGTTTGTCGGCGCGATCTACCTGACGCAAATCCCGGCTTACGCCAAGGAATGGATGTACGGCGACGAGACCGTGGTTACGCTGATCCTCACGGTGTTCTCGGTGGGCATCGCCCTGGGTTCGATGCTGTGCGAAAAGCTCTCCGGGCGCAAAGTCGAGATCGGCCTGGTGCCGTTCGGCTCGTTCGGTTTGACCGTGTTCGGCCTGCTGCTGTGGTGGCATTCCGGCGGGTTTCCACAGAACATCCAGGCCAACGACTGGATCGCGGTGCTGAGCTACGGCCAGGCGTGGTGGGTGTTGTTCGATATCCTCGGCCTCGGCGTATTCGGCGGCTTCTATATCGTGCCGCTGTATGCACTGATCCAGTCGCGTACCGCCGAGAACGAACGGGCGCGGGTGATCGCGGCCAACAACATCCTCAACGCGCTGTTCATGGTGGTCTCGGCAATTGTGTCGATCGTCTTGCTGAGCATGGCCAAGCTGTCGATCCCCGAGCTGTTCCTGGTGGTGTCGCTGCTGAACATCGCGGTCAACGCCTACATCTTCAAGATCGTGCCCGAGTTCACCATGCGTTTCATGATCTGGCTGCTCGGCCACTCCATGTACCGAGTCGAGCATAAGAACCTGGAGCTGATCCCGGACGAGGGCGCGGCATTGCTGGTGTGCAATCACGTGTCATTTGTCGATGCGCTGTTGATTGCCGGTTCGGTGCGTCGGCCGATTCGCTTTGTCATGTACTACAAGATCTACAACTTGCCGGTGCTGAACTTTATCTTCCGTACTGCCGGGGCGATTCCGATTGCCGGGCGGCATGAGGACATCCAGATCTACGAAAAGGCGTTCCAGCGGATTGCCCACTACTTGAAAGACGGTGAACTGGTGTGCATCTTTCCGGAAGGCAAACTGACCTCCGATGGCGAGATGAACGAGTTCCGCGCAGGGGTGACGCGAATTCTTGCAGAGACGCCGGTGCCGGTGATTCCGATGGCGTTGCAGGGGTTGTGGGGGAGTTTCTTCAGTCGCGATCCGAACAAGGGCTTCTTTCACCGGATCTGGTCGCGGGTGACCTTGGTGGCCGGCGCGCCGGTGACGGTAGAGGCGGCGACGCCCGAGGCGTTGCATGGGGTGGTGGGAGAATTGCGCGGGGGTGTCAGGTAGTTGATCGTTCCCACGCTCTGCGTGGGAATGCCGGCGTGGACGCTCTGCGTCCGCTTTTAGAGTCGTGACGCGGAGCGTCACAGGATGCGTTCCCACGCAGAGCGTGGGAACGATCTGGTGCCTAAGCGCTGATCTTGAGCCCAATAAGCCCGCAGATAATCATCGCCACACTGGCCAGTCGAAACAACGCCATGGACTCCCCGAACAGGATAATCCCGGCAATCACCGTGCCCACCGCACCGACTCCGGTCCAGATGGCATAGGCGGTGCCCAGCGGCAGTTCCTTCATCGCCAGCCCCAACAGTCCGAGGCTGACGGCCATGGCGGCAATCGTCAGGGCCGTGGGCAGTGGCTTGCTGAAACCGTCGGTGTATTTCAGTCCGACGGCCCAGCCGACTTCAAACAGTCCGGCAAAAAACAGAATGATCCAGGACATGATGACCTTCCTTTATAGAAGTGGGGTCGTCCCCGGATTAACCGCTTGATTGCGTCGCAGGGTCGTCCCCGCGAAGCCCGGTAGAGTGCCGAATATTGATCAGGTGATCAAGTTTCAGACTTGCTCGCCAACAGTTCGCGGTCTTCCTTTTCGCTCATCCGCCGGAAGTACGTAGCCAGGAGTGCCCCGGAAATATTGTGCCAGACGCTGAACAGCGCGCTGGGCACCGCCGCCAGCGGCGAAAAATGCGCACTCGCCAACGCGGCGCCCAGGCCGGAGTTCTGCATGCCCACTTCCAGCGACAGGGATTTGCGTTGCGCCAGCGGCAGGCCGAACACGCGGCCGGTGAAGTAACCCAGCAGGAAACCAAAGGTGTTATGCAGGATCACCACCGCCATGATCAGCAGGCCCGACTCGGCAATCTTCGCCTGGCTGGCCGCCACCACGGCGGCGACGATTGCCACGATGCTGACCACCGACACCAGCGGCAATACCTCCACCGCGTGCCGTACCCGGGTACCCAGCAAGCGCTGCGCCAACACACCGAGCACGATCGGCAACAGCACCACTTGCAGGATCGACCAGAACAACTCCATGAACGACACCGGCAACCAGGCCGAGGCCAGCAGCCAGATCAGAGCCGGCGTCAGCAGCGGGGCGAGGAGGGTGGTGACGGCAGCGATGGCCACCGACAGCGCCAGGTCGCCCCGGGCCAGCCAGGTCATGACGTTGGAGGATGTACCGCTCGGGCAGCAGCCGACGAGGATCACGCCGACGGCAATTTCCGGCGGCAGGTGAAAGACCTGGCACAGCAGCCAGGCCACGCCGGGCATGATCACGAAGTGCGCGACCACACCCAATGCCACGCGCCACGGGTGGCGCGCGACTTCAGCGAAATCTTCAAGTTTGAGGGTCAGCCCCATGCCGAACATCACCAGGCCCAACAGCGGCACGATGGCGCCTTTCAGGCCGATAAACCAGGCGGGTTGCAGGAACGCAACCACGGCAAAAATCAGCACCCAGTAGGCGAAGGTATTGCCGACAAAACGGCTCAAGGCGGCGAGTGCGCGCATGGGGAAGTCCTTGTTATTAGAATGCTGGAAGTGCTAACCCGATCAACTGTGGGAGCTGGCTTGCCTGCGATAGCATCACCCGGGTTTAACTGACAAACCGAGGTGCCCGCATCGCAGGCAAGCCAGCTCCCACATTGACTGTGCCCACTTAAGACTTAGATGCCTTGTGGGGTTTCTTCGCCACCCAGTGCTTCCACCAACGCCGGCAGGAAGTCGCCAAACGTCAGCATCATCAGGGTAAAGCTGGCGTCCTGCTGACCCAGTGCTTCGTCGCCACCGTCCTGTTCCGCCTGATCCTGCAGCAGGTCTTCGAACTTCAGGCGCTTGACGGTCATTTTGTCGTCCAGCATGAAGGACAGCTTGTCCTGCCAGGCCAGGGACAATTGGGTCACGACTTTGCCGGTGGTCAGGTGCAACTGGATCTCTTCGCCGGTCAGGTCCTGGCGTTTGCAGCGCACGATGCCGCCGTCTTCGTGGGTGTCGCGCAGTTCGCATTCGTCGAGGACGAAGAAGTCATCGGCCGGTTTCTGGGTGGTGACCCAGTCGGTCATGATGGCGGTTGGCGCGGTTTTCACGGTCAGCGGACGTACCGGCAGGGTGCCGATCACTTCACGCAGGGTGGACAGCAGATCTTCGGCACGTTTCGGGCTGGCGGAGTTCACCAGGATCAGGCCCTGTTTCGGCGCGATGGCGGCGAAGGTCGACGAGCGACGGATGAACGCGCGCGGCAGGAAGGCCTGGATGATTTCATCCTTGATCTGGTCGCGTTCCTTTTTGTAGACCTTGCGCATTTGCTCGGCTTCGATCTCTTCGACCTTTTCCTTCACCGCATCACGCACCACGCTACCCGGCAGGATACGTTCTTCCTTGCGCGCGGCGATCAGCAGGAAATCACCGCTGACGTGTACCAGTGGCGCGTCTTCGCCTTTACCGAAAGGGGCGACGAAACCGTAAGTGGTCAACTCCTGGCTTGCACAAGGGCGCGCCAGTTTGGTGGCCAGTGCAGTTTCCAACGCCTCGGCATCAACAGGCAGATCTTGGGTCAGGCGATAGATAAGCAGGTTTTTGAACCACATGGGGTGAGTCTCTCCTTATATACAAAGGGGGGCATTATTCTCCTCATGGCGTCATAGGCCAACCCTCGCTAAGCCATTGGAAGGCCTGAAAAAAATTATTTAAGAAAGTGCTTGCCAGACCATGGGTCGCTCCGTAGAATGCGCGCCACACCGAAAGTGAAGGGTGATTAGCTCAGCTGGGAGAGCGTCTGCCTTACAAGCAGAATGTCGGCGGTTCGATCCCGTCATCACCCACCATTCGCTTTATGTGTTACGCGCAGCGGTAGTTCAGTCGGTTAGAATACCGGCCTGTCACGCCGGGGGTCGCGGGTTCGAGTCCCGTCCGCTGCGCCATATTTAGGTCACCTGGAACGCTGAACGCCAGGTACTACAGGAAGCCCGCTCATCGAGCGGGCTTTTTGCTGTCTGGGGTTTGCAAGAAACCGCCGGTCTAAAAAACGCCCCCGATCATGTGCAGTGATCGGGGGCGTTTTTTATGGGGTTTAGAAATCCCAGCGGGTACTGACCATTACGTTGCGAGGGTCGCCGTAGTACGACGAGTTGTAGAAGCCGATGTTGGTGTAATACGACTTGTCGAACACGTTGTTGACGTTGATGGTCGCCGACACGCTGTCGGTGATCTGATAACGGGCCATCAGGTCCACCAGCCAGTAGGGATCCTGGGCAAATTTTTCTTGAGCGCCGCCCTTGGCCCAGTTGCTCAGTACCTGCCAGCCTTGACCCTGCCAACGCGCGCCGCCGCCGAGGGTGAGTTTGTCGAGGCTGCCGGTCAGCTTGTAGCTGGTATAGAGATTTACCTGATCTTCCGGCTCCCAGGTCGACACCTTCTTGCCGCTCTCATCACGGGCGATCTTGTGGGTGTAGCCTGCCTGCAACTGCCAGCTGGGTGCCAGTTCGCCAGAGATTTCCGCCTCATAACCCTTGGTTTTCGAAGTGATCGGCTTATAGGCGTAGTCGCGAGCGGGGTTGGTTGGGTTGGCGTTGTACTCCGTATCTTCCTCGGGGCGGTTTTCTTCGTGAACCTCGAAGTAGGCGATGCTGGAATTCAGGCGTCCTTCGAAGAATTCACCCTTGAGCCCCACTTCATAGTTTTTGCCTTCATCCGGCTCCAGCAATTTGTTGTTGCGATCACGGTTGAACGACTGCGGCAGGAAAATTTCCGTGTAACTGGCGTAGGCCGACACGTTGTCGTTGAGGTCGTATACCAGGCCCGCATAGGGCAAGACCTTGCCGCTTTTTTTCGTATCGCTGGTGCCGGTGACCTGGAAGTCTGCAACGCGCGTGCCCAGCAGCAGCGAAAGATCGTCCGTGAGGCTGAAGCGAGCGGTCATGTAGCTGCCGGTCTGGCGGGTGATTTCATCGTTTTTGTTGGTGACTTCGCCCCAGTCCGGCTTCGGGATGTCGCCGTTCCAGTTGTAATAGTCGAAGTTATTGTTGGGCAGGCTGGCGTTGGTGTAGTCCTTGCCTTTCCAGTGGGAGCGGGAAACCGAGGTGCCGACCACCAACTGGTGTTCTCGGCCAAACAGATCGAAGGGGCCGGAGGTGTAAAGGTCGGCGCTGTCGCTGACGGTTTCACCTGTGTATTTGCGCGCCAGCACTGAGGGCAAACCTGGGCTCACGAAGCCCAGGGGGGCGTTGTAACCGTTGATTTGATGGTTGTACTGACCTTTGGCGACCCAGCCATTTTCGAAGCTGTGTTCAAGGGTGGCAAAGGCGGTGCGCGTGTACTGCTGCCAACTGCTCCACCGTGGCCCGTTGTTGAATGAGCGCTTGGAGCCAATGCGATTGCCGGATTCGTCATACAGCGAGGCGCTGCCGGTCCAGCTTGAGCCTTTGGGGTCATTATCCTGATAGTCCGCGCCCACGGTCAGCAGGGTATCCGGCGACAGGTCCGCCTCCAGGATGCCGTAGTAGACGCTGGTTTTGCGTTGGTAATGGTCCATGAAGGAATGTTTGTCTTGATAGGCCGCCACGGCCCGGCCGCGAATGTTCCCGGTTTCGGTCAAGGGGCCGCTGACGTCAACTTCCGATCGGTAGTTGTCCCAGGAGCCGGCGCCAAGGTCGATATGGCCCTTGAATTCCTGGGTAGGTTTCTTGCGGATCATGTTGATGGTCCCACCAGGGCCACCGGCGCCAGTGAGCAGGCCGGTGGCGCCCTTGAGGATTTCTACCCGGTCATAGATCACCATGTCGGTGAGGGTATGGCCGGA
Organism: Pseudomonas sp. 32A; assembly: GCF_052682255.1. Taxonomy (NCBI): domain Bacteria; kingdom Pseudomonadati; phylum Pseudomonadota; class Gammaproteobacteria; order Pseudomonadales; family Pseudomonadaceae; genus Pseudomonas; species Pseudomonas sp. 32A. The sequence continues at coordinate 4,898,479 of NZ_JBQYLY010000001.1, forward strand.
CGAATACTGCGGGTCTTGCAGGATAGGAATACCGTCGTACTGGAAGTTGCGAATCGCGAAGCCACGGGAGTAATAGCTGGTACGGTCGCTGTCATACGTTGCCACGGTGATGCCCGGGGTATGGCGCATCACGTCGTCGATGGAGTTGAGGCCAAAGTCATCCATGGCCTGGCGGGTAACCACCGAGATCGATTGCGGAGTTTCCCGTGGCGTCAGCACCAGGCGGGTAGCGGTGGCGATGGTGCCGGGGGTATAAGAGCCGGAGCCTTCGGTAATGGTGCCGAGTTGGTTGGCGCTGATCTGCGTCGCCCCCAGCTCCACGGCGCCAGTGGGTGTAGGGTTGGCTTCCAGTGCGTAGACCTGATCACCTTTGACTGCCCGATAACCACTGCCACGCAGCAGCTTTTCAAACCCGGCCTCTACGCTATAAGTGCCTTTGAGTCCCGGCCCATTCAGCCCCTGCAGGTTCTGGGACTGGAACACGATAGCCACGCCCGCTTGCTGGGCAAACTGGTTAAGTGTGGCGCCCAGCGGCCCTGCGGGTATGTCGTAGGCTTGGGCGGCAACGTTTACCGTGTCGGCCTGTGCCACGTGGATATTCAACAACGTCGTCGCGAGCAGTGTGAGGGTCAGCGGCGCGCTGCTCAGCAGGCGTCTGCGGGGTTTGGAAGGGAGCGGCATGACGATGGCAGTCCTTTAGTTATCGATATACCTTCCTTGACGGGTAGCTTTAAACAAAGCGGAAACAATTTGGATAATTATTTTTTGCTCTCGGTATCCGGGCTGACGATCATCAGCCACGGCGTAAAGGTTTTCAGGGTGATCGGCAGGGTTTGAGCCAGCATCTGCAAAGTGCGGTCGGTGTCATCCAGGGGAAGTACCGCCGAGACCTTGAGATTCGCCAGCGCAGCTCGATCAAACTGCAAGCGGCCCGAACGGTGCCGGGCGATCTCATCCAGCACTTCCGGCAACGGTCGGTTATCCACCACCAGTTGATGGCGGCGCCAGGCCCCATTGATGCTCGCCGTATCGATACTGCCGGAGAGGTGCACGGCATCCTTGCTGAGCCGCGCCTGCGAGCCTGCGTCCACTTCCAGCGTCTGCTGCCCGTTCGCGCTTTGGGCGGCAACACGGGATTCGAGCATGTTCAGCACGGTGACATCACCTTCGCGCCTGACCACAAACCGCGTACCCAACGCACGCAGGGTGCCCTGGGCCGTCTGCACCACAAACGGACGGTCGCCGTCGTGGGCCACTTCCACCAGGATCTCGCCTTGCAGTAATTCGATGCGCCGCTGCCGGCTGTCGAAATACAGGTTCGCCGCACTGATGCCGTTCAAGGTCAGCGTGGAGCCGTCCGCCAGGCGCAGGGTTTTCCATTCGCCGGGGCCGTTGTGCACATCGGCCATCCACTGTTGCGGGTAAGGGCTGTAGAGCAGCGCCGCGGCGGGAAGGGCCAGGCTGCAGGCCAATACCAGCGCGCGGACGTAATTCTTGCGGGCTTTCCCCTGCCGAGGAAAGGCCGCACTCAAGGCCGCGCGCGCCGGCGCTTTTTGCCCACGCAGGGCCTGCACTCGCGCAATCACGTCTTCCATGCGCGCCGCTGAAGCCGCGTGTTGCGGGCTTTGCTGCTTCCAGCGCTCGAACGCCTGCCGCTGGGCCTCGGTCAATTCGCCTTCGTGCAGACGAATCATCCATTCGGCGGCTTGTTCGTCGATCTGTTGGCGGGAGGCGGGCATGTGCGGTTCAGATATCCACGCTGTGGCTGCAATGCAGCAGGGCCTGGATCAAATACTTGCGTACCGTACGCTCCGACAATTTCAGCTGACGGGCGATTTGCTGCTGGGTCAGGTCTTCGAGGTAATACAGCACAAACGCCTGACGCACATTGTCGTGCATGCCTTCAAGAATGAAGGCGATGTGCTCAAGGGCTTCCAGGGTAGTGTGGATCTGTTCCGGCGACTGAAAACCTTCCAGGGTTTCCACCGTCAGCATCAGTTCCTGAAGGTAGGCATGCTCAATTTGCCTGCGCCGGGCCTGGTCGATGATCAGCCGCCTGGCGGTGGTGCTCAAATAGGCGCGGGGCTCGCGGATGCCGGTCACCGACTCCCGTGCGTGCAGAATCCGTGCAAAGGTGTCCTGCGCCACGTCGGCGGCGTTGTGGGTACAGCCCAGTTTTCGGCGCAACCAAGTGAACAGCCAGCCGTGATGCTCGCTGTACAGCTCGGTAATCTCCCGTTGGAACGGCGGTTCACCCACAGACATAAGGCGCGACTCAGGTGTTATTGAGAATAATTGTTAATTGTGGGGCCAAGGCTTGTGCAAACGCAATAGACTCTCGTTTGCGCCCAAAACGCCGGTTTTGTGGGGTTCTCAGGGTCGAAGACAAAATATTTTGAATAAATTGCATTTAAATCATGACATTACGAAAAATTGCTATAGAATGCGCCCCACACCGAAAGTGAAGGGTGATTAGCTCAGCTGGGAGAGCGTCTGCCTTACAAGCAGAATGTCGGCGGTTCGATCCCGTCATCACCCACCATTCGCTTTTTAGTGTTACGCGCAGCGGTAGTTCAGTCGGTTAGAATACCGGCCTGTCACGCCGGGGGTCGCGGGTTCGAGTCCCGTCCGCTGCGCCATATTCGGTCACCTGGAACGCTGAACGCCAGGTACCACGGAAAGCCCGCTCATTGAGCGGGCTTTTTTTGTGCCTGGGATTCAGCTCAGCGAGTGAATGCCGGGTTCGGTTTGTACGGGCGCAATGCTGTTTCGCCCCATGAAGGCCAGGACTACCATGGCCGTCAGCACGGTGAATCCCGCGAGCAGTTGCAGCAACGTATTGAACGCCGCGATGTAGGCGCTGCGCAGTGCTTCCAGCGGGAGGGCGGCCGAGGCCAGTTGCACGTTGCCCATGACCAGGCCTTGGGCAATCATTGAAACGTCGGCCCCTGCGCGACCCTTCAGGTGATGCGCCACCAATGCGCCCAATACCGCCATCGTAATCGCCAGTGCCACACCTTCACTGGCCACGCGGGTGGTATTGAAAATCCCCGCCGCCATTCCCGCACGCTCCTTGGGCACCACGCTGATCGCCAAACCATCCATCAAGCCCCACGGCAGCCCGGTGCCGATTCCGATGACCAGCATCGCAGCGACAGTCTGCCCAGGCTGGTCGGCCAGGCTTAATCCCCACAGGCCCAACGCCGCGATCAGCAAGCCAATGGCACACAACACACCCGCCGGCAGCCAGCGGGTCAGCGACGCGGCGATCATCGGCACCACCAGCATCGGTGCCGATAGCGCGAGCATCATCAAACCCGCGTCCAGCGCGCTGGCGCCTTCCACACCGATAAACCGCAGGGGCAGCAACACGATCAGCACGATGTAGCAGTAACAGGTACCGATCGGCAGGAGCTGCACGCCAATAAAACGCGGGAAGCGAAACAGCCGCAGCTCCAGCATCGGTTGGCTTGAGCGGTTTTCGACGAGGATAAATACCAGCAAAAACACTGCCGCTGCGATCAGCAGGGCATCAACCAGCGGCGATGACCAGCCGTGCTCCGGGGCGAGGATCACCGCCGTGGTCAGGGCCACCAGCATGGCCGAGAACGTCAGCACGCCCGGGGTGTCCAGCCGCAGCGCTTGCGGGTCGCGGCTTTCGCGCATTTTGGGCGCGGCAAACAGCAGCGAAATACCGGCCAACAGCGCGGTGCCGAGAAAAATCGAGCGCCAGCCCCAGTGCTCGATCAGCACCCCCGACAGCAATGGCCCAAACGCCAGGCCTGCACCAAACGTAGTGCCCAGCAAGCTGAAGGCGCGGGTGCGGGCATGGCCGTCAAACTCCTGGGCCAGCGCCGCACAGCCACTGGCCAGTGCCGTAGCTGCCGCGACGCCCTGCACGCCACGCAATACATCCAGCCAGAAAATCCCCGGTGCCACTGCCAGCAGCAAGGAGACCACGGTAAACAGCGCCATGCCCCACAAGAAAAGACGCTTTCTCCCATACAGGTCGGCGAGGGTGCCGGCGGCCATCAACAGGCTGCCGAAACTCAGCATGAACGCGTTGGTGATCCACGCCAGTTGGCTGGGCTGGGCGGCAAATGCCTGGCCGATAAAAGGCGTGGCGACGGCGCCGCCAGTGAAGCTCATGGGCAATACCAGGGCGGCCAGGCAAATCGCGGCCAGGATGGAATATCGGCCATGGGCGGCCACAGATTCGGTTGTAGTGTTCATAGGGGCATTCCCGTGAGTCTGAAGACTAAAAGACTCTAATCAGGATGCAATCACGGATAAACGGGCTTACATTCCGTTCATAGTGGACTGGATGGATGCAATGACGTGACCGATAACCTGAGCGGTGTGATCGCCTTCGTGAAAACGGCAGAGGCCCTGAGCTTCACCGGCGCGGCCCGGGCGATGGGGATTTCCGCCTCGGCGGTGGGCAAGAATGTCGCCAAGCTCGAGGCGTCACTGAATGTGCGGCTGTTGCACCGCAGCACGCGCAAGGTCAGCCTCACCGCCGAAGGCCAACTGTTCTACGAGCGCAGTCGGAAAATTCTCGACGACCTGCAAGACGCCCGCGCCATGCTTTCCCATGCGATGCAGGCGCCTCGGGGCAAGCTGCGGGTCAGCCTGCCCACCATCGGTTATCGCTTTCTCTTTCCCCACATGATGGCGTTCCGCAAAGCCTACCCGGAGATCGAGCTGGAGCTGGATTTCAACGACCACCTGGTGGACGTGATCGAAGAGGGCTTCGACGTGGTCATCCGCAGCGGCGGCCTGGCGGATTCGACCCTGATGGCCCGCAAACTGGGACCGTTCAGGTTTGTGCTGTGCGCATCACCCGAGTACCTGCGGGCCAACGGTCGGCCAGAGTCCCTGAGCGATTTGGAGCATCACCCGTGTTTGCGTTACCGCTTCGCCACCACCGGGAAAATCATGGACTGGACCTTATCCGCCAACCCGGCCATTACCCAGTTGCGCCTGCCCACCGCCCTGACCCTGAACAACATGGAAGCCATGCTCCGCGCCGCGATGGACGGCCATGGCATTGCCCACGTGCCGGACTTCCTCGCCCGCGAAGCACTCGCCCAAGGCCAGCTGGAAACCGTACTCGACGGCCACTCCGACGACCAGGGTCAGTTCTGGGCCCTGTGGCCGTCCAGCCGGCACCTCTCGCCGAAGATCCGGGTGTTTGTCGATTTCGCCGCCGCGCATCTGTTCACAAACCCACCAGTCGGTAGCCCACCTGCAACTCGGTAATGAAGTACTGCGGCTGGGCTGGGTCGGCCTCCAGCTTCTGCCGCAGATGCGCCATATGCACCCGCAGATAGTGGGCGCGGTCCACGTAGTCCAGGCCCCACACTTCAAGCAATAACTGCCGATGGGTGAGCACCCGGCTCTGCCCGCGAATCATCGCGCACAGCAGGCGGTATTCAATGGGCGTCAGGTGCACCGGCAGGCCTTGGCGCCACACTTCATGGGTCGCCAGGTCCACTTCGATATCACCAAACGCCACCTTGCTGGTGGCCGCCACGGTGCCGGTTTGCCCGTGCCGACGCAGTTGCGCACGGATGCGCGCCAGCAACTCGGGCACGCCGAAAGGTTTGGTCAGGTAGTCATCGGCACCGGCGTCCAGGGCGGCGACTTTTTCCTCTTCGCGATCCCGCGCCGACAACACCAGGATCGGCACCGCCAGCCATCCCCGCAGCTCGCTGATCAACTGTTTACCGTCGCCGTCCGGCAGGCCGAGGTCGACGATCACCAGGTCTGGCTGGCGACTGGAAGCGTGGATCAGCGCGCGCTTGACGCTGTCGGCCTCGAACACCTGGAAGCCCTCGTCCTGCAGGGCGATGCCGACAAAACGGCGGATATTGGCCTCGTCTTCAACAATCAGAATGCGTGCAGTGCTCATAGGGCGTCCATTGAGGGCGGGGTGCCCGCCGGTAAAGTGATGACGAAATGCATGCCGCACTCGCGGCCGGGTTTGGCTTCGATGCGCCCGCCGTGGGCTTCGACGATGCGTTTGGCCAGTGCTAGCCCCAGGCCGATCCCGGCGACCGAGGACTCCTGCTGGCCACGGGCAAACGGTTCGAACAGATTGGCCGGCGCGCTGCCCGTGCCGGTGTCGCTGACTTCCAGCAGGATGTTGTCCGAAACGGCGCGGGCGGCCACGGTAATGACCGTGCCCGGCGGGGTGTACTTGGCGGCGTTGTCCAGCAGGTTGACCAGTACCCGTTCGATCAACAGCGCGTCGACTTCCACCAGCGGTAATTGCGGGTCCAGCGTCGTATTCACCTCATGCCGGGCCAGTGGTTCACGCAACTGGCGCAGGGCGCTGCCGACGATCTCTTCCAGCAAATGCCATTGCCGGTTGAGCCGCACGCCGCGCTCCTGCATGCGGGCCATGTCCAGCAGGTTTTCGATCAGGCGTTGCATCGAGGTCGCCTGCTCATGAATACCGTGCAGCAACTCGGTCAGCGGGCCCGGCGGCGCATGGGGCAGGGCGGTGTCGGCAGCGCCGATCAGGGTGGTCAAGGGCGTGCGCAAGTCGTGGGAAATCGCCGCGAGCAAGGTGTTGCGCATCTTCTCGCCTTCCATCTGCACCAGCGTGCTTTGCGCCACTTCAACGAAGTGCACGCGCTCCAGGGCAATTGCCAGCTGGCTCATGCAGGCTTCCAGCAGGCGGCGTTCTTCGGGCTCGTTGAGGCGTTCGCTATGCGCCAGTTCCAGCACCAGCACGCCGCGCACGCGCATCGGTGCCTTGAGCGGCAGATAGCACCCCTTGGCGGCGGACAAGGTGTCGGTGCCCTGGCCGGCGGACTGGCCGTGGTCGTAGGTCCATTGGGCGATGCTGTCGTCGATCGGCAGCCCGCCTGCGCCCACGCTGTGCACGCCATCGGCGTCGTCCGGCAAGGCCAGGCCGACCCGTGCCTCGAATACGCCGCTGAAGGTGCGCAGCGCCACTTCACTGATCTGCTCCACGGTCAACGCGGCCGACAGGTCCCGGGCCAGGCGTGCCAGGGACGTGGCGCGGCGTTCTCGAGCGGCGGCGGTGCGCGCTTCGTGGCGCAGGCGTGCGGTGAGTTGCCCGGTGATCAGGGCGATGCCGAGCATCAACGCGAAGGTGAAGAAATACTGGGTGTCGTTGACGGTAAACGAGTAGCGCGGCTGGACGAAAAAGAAGTCGAAACACAGCACCGCGAGCATCGCTGCCCACACGCCGGGGCCGCGTCCAAAACGCAGGGCCACCAGCACCACGGTGAGCAGGAACAGCATCACCACGTTGGCCAGGTCGAACACTTGCAGCAGCAACGCGGCGATGGCGCTGGCGGTGAAACAGGCGAGGGTGGCCCAGAGGTAGGCGAGGGTCCGGCCGGGGGCGGGCGCGATTTTTTCAATGACGGGCGCGGTGCCCGGCAGCACGCCATGGGCGATCACGATCTGGTCGATCTGCGGATGGTGCCGGCTGATCCGGTCGCCCACCGACTGGTGCCAGAACCGCCATGCCCGGCGCGGGTGATGGCCGAGTACCAGGCGATTGGCGTTGTGTTCCCGGGCGCAGGCGGCCAGTGCTTCGGCGACGTCCATGCCCGGCAGCGTAGCGGTGTCGGCGCCAAATTCGCTGGCCAGGGCCAGGGTTTTCATCGCCGTAAGATAACGCTTGGCACCGCGACCCTGGGCGGAGGCGACGTGCACCACGATCCAGTCCGCCTCGAGCTTTTGCGCCAGGCGCGCGGCTTCGCGCACCAGGCGCTCATCGCCGGCGTCACCGGCCACGCCTACCAGTAATCGCTCGCGGGCGGGCCACAGGGTCTTGATCGACTGTTCGCGGCGGTACACGCGCATCTGCGTGTCGACCCGGTCGGCGGTGCGGCGCAGGGCCAGTTCCCGCAGGGCCAACAGGTTGCCCTTGCGAAAAAAGTGCCGCGAAGCGCGCTCGGCTTGGGGACCCAGGTACACCTTGCCGTCCTTCAAGCGTTGCAGCAGATCATCCGGCGGCAGGTCCACCACGACCACTTCGTGGGCGTTGTCGAACACATGGTCCGGTACGGTTTCCCGCACGCGAATGCCGATGATCCCACTCACCAGATCGTTAAGGCTTTCCAGGTGCTGGACGTTGAGGGTGGTCCACACATCGATACCGGCGCTGAGCAGTTCTTCCACGTCTTGCCAGCGTTTCGGATGGCGTGAGCCGGGCACGTTGCTGTGGGCCAGTTCATCCACCAGCACCACGGCGGGGTGGCGTTGCAGGGCGGCGTCGAGGTCGAATTCGGTGAGGGCAAAGTCGCGGTGCACACGGTGGGCGCGGGGCAGTTGTTCGAGGCCGTTGAGCAGGTCGGCGGTTTCCTGGCGGCCGTGGGTTTCCACTACGCCGGCAAGAACGTCGCGGCCCAGGCTGACTTCCCGTTGCGCCGCGTCAAGCATGGCGCAGGTCTTGCCCACCCCGGCGTTGGAGCCGAAGTAGATACGCAATTTGCCGCGCAAGGCGGCCTGTTCTTCCTGCTGGACCCGGGCGAGGAGGGCGTCGGGGTCGGGGCGTTCTTCGTTTGATGCGGGCATGTCATTCCTCAAATGGACTGTAGGAGCGAGCTTGCTCGCGAAAAACCGGAGAGCGCCGTTGGGTGTCAGGTTTCCCGCGTTATCGTTGACGCCCTTCGCGAGCAAGCTCGCTCCTACAGTGGGTGGGGTGCTACACGAGACCCAGCCCGGTCAGCACCATGTCAATCAGCTTGATCCCGGCAAACGGCACCAGCACCCCGCCCAGGCCATAGATCAGCAGGTTGCGATTGAGCAATGCCGCCGCGCCAATCGCCCGGTACGTCACGCCGCGCAGGGCCAGCGGAATCAGCGCCACGATGATCAACGCGTTGAAAATCACCGCGCTGAGAATCGCCGAGTTGGGGCTGGTCAAGTGCATCACGTTCAGCGCGCCGAGCTGCGGATAGGTCGCGACAAACGCCGCAGGGATGATCGCGAAATACTTCGCCACGTCGTTCGCCACGCTGAAGGTGGTGAGCGCGCCGCGAGTCATCAGCATTTGTTTGCCCACCTCGACCACTTCGATCAGCTTGGTCGGGTTGCTGTCGAGGTCGACCATGTTGCCGGCCTCTTTCGCCGCCTGGGTGCCGCTGTTCATCGCCACCGCCACGTCGGCCTGGGCCAGTGCCGGGGCGTCGTTGGTGCCGTCGCCGGTCATGGCCACGAGCTTGCCCTGGGCCTGGTAGTCGCGGATCAGTTGCAGCTTGTCTTCCGGGCGGGCCTCGGCGAGGAAGTCATCCACGCCGGCTTCCACGGCAATCGCGGCGGCGGTCAGGCGGTTGTCGCCGGTGATCATCACGGTCTTGATACCCATGCGCCGCAGTTCGGCGAAGCGCTCCTTGATGCCGCCCTTGACCACGTCCTTGAGCTCCACCACGCCGAGTGCTTTTGCCCCGTCGGACACCACCAGCGGGGTGCTGCCGCGTCGCGATACTTCGTCGACCTTGGCCTGCAACGCTGCCGGAAAGCTCCCACCCAATGCTTCGATATGACTGCGGATGGCATCCGCCGCGCCCTTGCGAATACCGCGGCCTTCGGGCAGGTCGACGCCGCTCATGCGGGTCTGTGCAGTGAAGTGCACGAAGCTTGCGCCGAGGGCGTTGATGTCCCGCGCACGGATGTCGAACTTCTGCTTGGCCAGCACCACAATGCTGCGGCCTTCCGGGGTTTCATCGGCCAGGGACGCGAGTTGCGCGGCGTCGGCCAGTTCAGCTTCCTTGACCCCCGGTGCCGGCAGAAAACTGCTGGCCTGGCGATTGCCCAGGGTGATGGTGCCGGTCTTGTCCAGCAGCAATACATCGATGTCGCCCGCCGCCTCTACCGCACGGCCAGAAGTGGCGATCACATTGGCCGACATCATGCGGCTCATGCCCGCCACGCCGATGGCCGAGAGCAGGCCACCGATGGTGGTGGGGATCAGGCACACCAGCAACGCCACCAGCACCGTGGCGCTAACCACGCTACCGCTGCCACTCATGGCCACGGCGAAGATCGAGTACGGGCTCAGCGTCGCGATCACCAGCAGGAACAACAGGGTCAGGCCCACCAGCAAAATTGTCAGGGCGACTTCGTTGGGCGTTTTCTGACGCTTGGCGGATTCGACCATCGAGATCATGCGGTCGAGGAACGACTCACCCGGGTTGACGCTGATGCGCACCACCAGCCAGTCCGACAGCACCCGCGTGCCGCCGGTGACCGAGGAAAAGTCGCCGCCGGCTTCACGTATTACCGGTGCCGATTCGCCGGTGATTGCGCTTTCATCCACCGAGGCCACGCCTTCGATCACTACGCCATCGAGCGGCACCAGGTCGCCGGCTTCGATCAGCACCACCTGGTCCTTGCGCAACAGCGTCGCTTCGGTCGGCAGCCACGCCGCGCCGTGCTTGGGTTGCTGCAGCAGCTTGGCCAGGGTCTGGCGTTTCATCCCCCGCAGGCTGGCGGCCTGGGCGCGGCTTCGACCCTCGGCCAGGGCCTCGGCGAAGTTGGCGAACAGCACGGTGAACCACAGCCACAAGCTGATGCTCAGGATAAACCCGCTGGGGGCTTCACCCTGGCCGCCGAGGGACTGGAACCACAGCAGCGTGGTGAGGAGGCTGCCCAGGTACACCACGAACATCACCGGGTTTTTCCACTGCGCCTGGGGCAGCAGTTTCTTGAACGCGTCCCCGCAGGCGGTGAGCACGATGGCGCGGTCAAACAGAGGTAAACGAGCATTCTTGATCATGGGGGAATCTCTTACTCACTGGCCGCAATGGGGGGCTGGCGCGAAGGCAGGCTGGCGTCCAGCGCGAGGTTGAGTTGCAGCACATTGACTCGTGGTTCGCCGAGCAAACCGAGGGTGCGGGCGGCGGTGTTTTCGTTCACCAGTTGCAGCAGTTCGGTTTCGGGGATCTGCCGCAGGCGGGCGACCCGGGCCAGCTGGATGCGCGCGTTAGCCACGGAGATATGCGGGTCCAGGCCGGAGGCGGAAGCGGTGACCGCATCCACCGGCACCTGGGCGTCGGCGGCGAGGCCGTTGTCCTGGCGGTAGGCTTTAGCTCGGGCTGCGACCTGATCCACCAGTTTCTGGCTGGTAGGGCCCAGGTTGCTGGCGCCGCTGGAGCCAGCGTTGTAAGGCTGCGACACGCTTTTGCTCGGGTCTTGCGGGTCTGCGCCGAGGGTCATGCTCGGGCGGCCGTGGAAGTAGCCGGGCTTGGTGAAGTCCTGGCCGATCAACGCCGAGCCGATCACCAAACCGTCGCGTTCAATCAGCGAACCCTGGGCCTGGAACGGGAACAGCAACTGCGCGGCAAAGGTGGTGAAAATCGGGTAGACGAGGCCGGTCAGCGCCATGAAAAACACTGCCGAAACCAGCACCGGGCGCAACAGCCCTTTGAATATCGATTGAGTCGTCATCAACGTGTCCTTAGTTGTACGTCTGGCCGGACAGCAACTGCAGTTGCTCCACCAGCGGGCCGAGCGCGAGGGCCGGCAGGAAAGTCAGGCCACCGACTACCAGCACCACAAACACCACCAGCACCATGAACAGCGGGGTTGCGGTGGGGATGGTGCCGGCGCCGGCAGGCACGGTCTTTTTCATCGCCAGGGAACCGGCCACGGCGAGCATCGGCAGCATGGTGAAGAAGCGCCCGACCAGCATCGCGAGGCCAATGGTGGTGTTGAAAAACGGCGTGTTGGCATTCAACCCGGCAAACGCCGAACCGTTGTTGGCGGTGCCCGAGGTGTAGGCGTAGAGCACCTCGCTGAAACCGTGGGGGCCGAGGTTATTCAGGCTGGCCATGGTGTCGGGCCACAGGGCGGCGAGGGCGGTGAACCCGAGGATGCTGATGGGGTGCGCGAGCACCGAGAGCATCACCAGTTTCATCTCCCGGGCCTCGATCTTCTTGCCGAGGAATTCCGGGCTGCGGCCGATCATCATGCCCACCAGGAACACCGTCAGCAGCGCGTACTGGATCAGGTTGATAAAGCCCACGCCGTCGCCGCCGAACACGCAGTTGAGCATCATCTGCGCCAGGGGCACGAAGCCGCCCATGGGGGTCAATGAGTCATGCATCGCGTTGACCGAGCCGGTAGTGGCCGCGGTGGTGGTGGCGATAAACAGGCTGCTGTCGGCGATGCCGAAACGCAGCTCCTTGCCTTCCATATTGCCGCCGCTTTGCTCGATGGACAGCGTCTGGTTGGCACCGGCCTGGGTCAGCAGCGGGTTGCCGTTTTGCTCGGCGCCATACACCAGAGCGAGAAAGCCGATGAACATCACCAGGAAGGTGCCGAAAAACACCCAGCCCTGACGGCGTTGCAGCAGCATGCTGCCGAAGGTGTAGGTCAGCGCCGACGGGATCAGCAACATGCTGAGGATGTGCAGGGCGTTGGTCAGCGGCGTCGGGTTTTCGAACGGGTGCGCGGCGTTCATGCTGAAGAAGCCACCGCCGTTGGTGCCGATATGCTTGATCGATTCAAAGCTCGCCACGGCGCCGACAATCAGTTGTTGCTGCGCGCCTTCCAGGGTGGTGGCCAGGGCTTGGGAGGAAAAGGTCTGCGGCATGCCTTGCCACACATACACCAGGGCCATGCCCACGCACAGCGGCAGCATCACGCGGTACAGGGTGCGGGTGAAGTCGACCCAGAAGTTGCCGATATCCGCCGAGCTTGAGCGGCTCAAGCCACGGATAAAACCCGCTGCGGCGACCACGCCCGAGGTGGCGCCGACAAACATCAGGAACGTAATCACCGCCATCTGGCTGAAGTTCGACAGGCTGGTTTCGCCCGAGTACGCCTGCCAGTTGGTGTTGGTGATAAAGGACGCGGCGGTGTTGAACGCCAGGTCCGGGGTTTGCGCGGCCAGCCCGAGCGGGTTGATCGGCATGACGGCCTGTAGCCGCAGGATGAGGTAGCCGAGCAGCATCATCGCCGCGTTCGACAGCAGCAGGGCCGAACCGTAGCGGGCCCAGCTCATGGTTTCCAGCGGGTCGATGCCCAGCAGGCGATAGGTATAACGTTCCGGCAGGGCGTGGCGGGTTCCGGTAAACACCCGGGTCAGCCACTTGCCCATCAGCACGGCGAGCCCGGTCATCAACCCCAGGACCAGCGCAAATTCCAGCAAAGTGCTTAGCATGTCGAGGCTCCGTTCAAATCTTGCCCATGGCGACAATGGCCATGGCTGTCGTGGCGAAAAACACCAGGGAGAGGCCTACAAAAATCATGTCGTACATGGTGGGGCTCCCTAGAACTTTTCGGCGCGAATGAGGGCATAGCCCAGATAAGCGAACAGCCCGACGGCGCATAGGCCGCTGGCGATATAGATGAACTTGAGTGTGAGCACGGTGGAACTCCCCTGATTAATAAGCCGCGATTGCGGACGCGGGGAGGTTAAGAGGTTGGGTATCAAGTTCGGGCACTGATTACGGGGGCGGGTATTAAGACGGTGTATAGAGAGGGTTAGGGTGGGCGAACGGAAAAAAGGGATAGCCCGGGGGTGGGGTATCCCTTGAAACACTGGGGTTCTGCTGCTTTTGATGATCAGCTTATTTGGCTTTCTTTTTCTTTGAATCGCGGGTGGCGAGTTGTTCGAAGCAAAAGGCGGCGGCGCCGAACAGGGCGATCATTGAGAGGACGATCATGCCTAAAGTTGAACTTTCCACGATGACTTCCTACGGGGTGATTGGGGTGGAGGTCACAGTAGTGGAGGGGGGATTAGTTGCTCAATAGAGACGACGTAAACGTTATGGCTGGGGTTGAATCTATACGGAATCTTTACGTGGCTGTTGTGTGTATATCCGTTTTTTAGGTAACGGCTACTTATGGTTTCGCTCTTACAGCGAGTCACTTTGCAAAAGCGTGTACGGACCGGACACATGGTTGACGGGTGTGCGGGGACATGGTGGACACTTTTCGGCGAGCTAACTTTGCCGGAAAACCATCATGCCCTGGAACACGAGAGATGCCATGAGCCTGAAAGAAGAGTTTGTCGCCTTGGCGCGGCAACCCGGCAGTAATAAACGAGAACTGTGTCGACGATTCGGTATCAGCCCCCAAACGGCGTACAAGTGGCTCGATCGCTACGAGACGCAAGGCCGGTCGGGGCTGCAAGAGAAGTCCCGCAAACCTGTCACCAGCCCCAAGCTGACCAACACCACTCTAGAGACGGCGGTCATAGCGCTCAGGCAAGAGCATCCAGCGTGGGGTGGGCGCACGATCAGCAGCATTTTGAAAAAACAAATCGCTCCCAGCACCGTTACTAATGTTCTGCACCGACACGGGCTAATTCAGCCTGCTCAGAAGGAACAAGCGGCAAAGTTGAGATTTGAACACGATGCGCCTAACGATCTTTGGCAGATGGACTTCAAAGGGCATTTCCCGACGCAACAAGGCCGATGCCATCCCCTGACCCTGCTGGACGACCACTCGCGATTCAACCTGGCGATTCAGGCCTGTGATAACGAGCGTGGGACCACGGTGAAAGAGAAAATGATCGAAGTGTTCCAGCGCTTCGGATTACCGGCTCGCATCAACGTCGATAACGGCCCGCCCTGGGGCTCGCCACGCAATCCTGGCGAAATCACAGAGCTGAGTATCTGGTTGATTCGCTTAGGAATTCGGATCAGCTTTAGCCGTCCTTACCACCCCCAAACCAATGGAAAGATTGAGCGTTTCCATCGGTCACTCAAGGCCGAAGTGCTTGATGGGCGTCAGTTTTCCACGATCAAGGAAGCTCAAACAGCGTTTGATCAATGGCGTGAGGTTTATAACTTGCAACGGCCTCATCAAGCGTTGGACTACAAGGTGCCGATGGACCGGTATCGAGCCAGCCCATGGGCTTATCCGCAGCAGTTATCGGAGTTTGAATACGGACCGGACGACGTATTGGCCAAGGCTTATCACAGCCGATTCCGCTTTCAGAAACGCTATTTCAGCATCGCTAAGGGTCTGGCTGGGCATCACCTCGCCATACGTCCTAATCCTGAAAGTGATGGGCTTTTTGATGTCTACTTTTGCCATCACTTCCTACGAACAATCGACGTGAGCAAGCCAGACTATGGTCCATAATGTGTCAACCATGTCCCCGCACATGTGTCCACCATGTGTCCGGTCCGTACAAAAAGCGGCAAAGTAACCAAAACGCTCTGCCCCGCCTGTCGGCACCTCGCTAGTGCTCGGTGTTCCCTCACTCCGGCATTGCTCCGCGGGCCGCCGCGACGGGCCATCCATGGCCCGGCGCGGCTAAACCGGCGTCCTGCCGGTTTACCCGCTCCGCAATACCTGCGTTCGGCCTCGGGCTTATTGGGGCAGTCAGATCAAAATCAAAAGCAAGAGCACAGCGGCCTACCGGCCGGCTTGAGTGTTAACAGCAAAAGCAAAAACCAGAGCGAAAACAAATCTGCTTTTCTGTGGGAGCTGGCTTGCCTGCGATGCAGACAACTCGGTGTATCAGGCAGACCCAGTTGATGCCATCGCAGGCAAGCCAGCTCCCACATTTTTGACCGTGCCCGCTTTAGCTTTTGATTTTGCTTTTAACACTCAAGCCGGCCGGGAGGCCGCTGTGCTCTTGCTTTTGATCTTGATCTTAGGCGCCCCGTTAAACCACGCTGGCCGAACGCAGGCTTTGGAGCGTGGGTAACCCGGCAGGACGCCGGGTTAGCCGCGCTGGGCCAAGGATGGCCCATCGCGGCGGCCCACGGTCCAAAGCCGGAGTGAGGGCACTCCGAGCC
The DNA here is from genome assembly GCF_052682255.1 of Pseudomonas sp. 32A. Classification (NCBI taxonomy): domain Bacteria; kingdom Pseudomonadati; phylum Pseudomonadota; class Gammaproteobacteria; order Pseudomonadales; family Pseudomonadaceae; genus Pseudomonas; species Pseudomonas sp. 32A. The sequence goes on from NZ_JBQYLY010000001.1 coordinate 4,914,225, forward strand.
TAGGCGAGGAGCCGAGTGGTGGGGCAAGAGCGTTTTGCTTACTTTTGCGCTCTTCAAAAGTGAGCCGCTGTAAGAGCGGAACCAATAGCGGCCGTTACCGCAGCAACGGATATGCACCCCACACCGCGGAGCTACAAATTCCGGCTATGCCGATAATCACTGACCGCCTCATACACCGCCTTACGCAACCGATTAATCCCCCCAATCGGCCGATGCGCCTCCACCCCAAACCACGGATTAAACGACTGATTATCACAAGCCAGATTCAACGCCGGCGTATCAAAATCCTGCGCCGGAATCACCACCTTGGCCACCGTCTCAAACGGCGCATCACTCTCTTTCCACTCAACGCTGGTGTCCTCGATCGGCATAAACTTCTGCGGATTCTGCCGCTGAATCTGCAACACAAAACACGCCGCCACCCGGTCCGTCGACAGTTGCTGATTCAACGCACTGCGCAAAAAATTCGGCAGGTCCTGATTCTGCTTGGGCAGCACATACGCCGGACACCCCTGGGGATCCGGCGCCACCCGAAACTTCGCATTCGCCGCCCCAAACTTATACGGCGACACCGAGAAATACGTCGTCTGCGTAGGACTCACCGGCGGCGGCGCCAACGTCGCCAGGGCGATAAACAAATGCCGCACCTGCCAACTGCGCGGATCCAACCCGGGGAAGAACGCGAGGACCTTCTTGCCATCCGCCTGGGCCGAAACGTTCTGCGCATACTCCGCCACATCACTGACGAAAAAGTTCGGATGGCTGAACATCACAAAGTCCTGCTCACCCCGCGCCTGCTGATCCGCCAGCAACTGCTTGCCCGGCACGTCCAGCAACTTGATCGCCATCCCCCGGGCATCCCGGATGCTGTCGAACTGCGGGTACGCATTGCCGTTGGACAAGCGCATCATCGCCTGCCAGGTCTTGCCCGGCTCGGCGAACACGCCCTGGCGCAAGGCTGGGTCGAGGTCCGGCAATACGCTGACCTCGGCTTTCACGCAGCCATGGGCCTTGGCATGCGCGTCCCGCAGGTAACGCGTGCCCTCGCGGTGTTGATCGACGATGCGTACCGCAGTCTGGATGATGCCTTGGGTCATGGCGGCCTCACCCGGCGGGATCTGTTCATCCGGCGACACCGGGCCGCTGTGTTGCCAGGCGAACCACAGGGTGGACAGCAACCAGCCCAGCAGGCCCAGGCCCACCAGCCATAACAGGGTCTTGCCAAGAAACGCACCGAGGCGTAGCCAAAGTCGAGCGAGCATTTAAAAATCCTTTTCTGCGAAGTCGGTTGGGTCAGGGCAGTTGCTGTTCCAGCGGGCCACCCAGCACTTTCAAATATTCCAGCAGCGCCCAGCGTTCCTGAGGCAGCAAGCCTCGGCCGATCACCCCGTTGCCACGCTGCCCGGCACGGAATTCGTGGCCGCTGTTGTAGTTGCCGGTGATGCGCGTATCGAACAGGAACGCGTTGGGGAACGCAGCGGTTTGATAGCCCAGGTGGCGCGGGTCGTATTCGAAGGTGCCTTTATAGAAGGTCGGGCTGCGCTCGTCCTGAGGCGAGAGCAATTGATAGATCGTCGGCACCGAACCGTTGTGCAGGAATGGCGGTGTCGCCCATACCCCGGCCAGTGGCCGTGCCTTGTAGGCACGCAATTCGCGCACGCCGATGGGCAGGCCGAAGCCGTCCAGGCGCGGACGTTCGGCAGGTGTCACGCCGGCGGCACGGTAGGCGTGGTCTTCGACAAAGGCGGTGATGTACGCCAGGCCTTTGGCTGAAGAAATGCTGCGCAGGTCCAGCGGCTCGGTGGGGGTGGGGTGCAGTTCGACGTTCATTTTCGCCAACTCCGCCGGGTCCCATTGCAGGGCGCTGAGGTCGAAGCGGTGGTCAGCGATATTGTTGGCGGTAGTCGGGTCGGTGCCGATGACTTCCACCGGAAGCATTTTCAACTGGCGCACCGGGCGGCCATCGACTTGGGAAACTGCCGGTACGTGGCAGCCGGCGCAGTTTTCGGTGAACAACGCGCGGCCTTGGGCGGCCAACGGTTTGTCGATGGCGCCGAACAGGTCTTCAGGCCAGGTGGGTGGCTTGAGCCGTTGCAGGGTTTCTTCGATGGTGTTCAGGTCACGTACCCGCACGCTGGAGGCGTAGCGCGCATCGCCCTGGAGCGGCTGGCCGGCGTTGTCGAAGAAGTCCAGGGTGGCGCCGACGCCCAGGGCTTCGCCGATATTGCGGGCCATGGGTTGCTGGGCCGAGCCGTTCCATTGCACCCAGTCGAAGGTCCAGATGTCCCACAGTTGCGGGTAGTCCACCGGGGCGTTGGCGATGCGGTAGTTGTCGGGGGAAATGGCGTCGCCGAAGCTGGCGTTGGCGATACGGCCAAAGGCGTCGGTGCGGCCCGGGCCTTCTTCGGTGGGGTAGAGGCCGCGGTGGGTGTCGTTCCAGGCGACTTTCAGAAAGTTGTTCAGGGACTTCTTAAAGTCCTGACGCAGTTGCGCGACGTTCTGGTCGTTGTAGTCGTGGCCCAGCACGGTGTGGGCAAAACGTTCGAATTTCCACGGGTTGTAGTAGGTCGAGGCCAGGCTGGCGACCAGTGCCTGGCCGAAGCTGCCGCCGCGCAGGGTCGGCACGCTGGACGGCAGCACATGTTGCGCCGGGCCACCGTCGACCCGCAGGCCCTGGCCTTTGAAGTTCAACTGGCCGGTGTGGCAGGCGGCGCAAGTGATGTCGAGAAACTCATCATTGCTGCCAGTATTTTTATGCCGGGCGAAACCCACCGGCAGGTTGCCGGGGTTCTGCGCGGTGGGCACCTGCTTGGGGTCTACCAGAAAACCAAAGCGCGCCAGGTATTCGGGTGTGGCGAAACGCTGTTCGGAGAACGGCAGTTCCAGGGCGGTAAACCAGGCATACCGCAGGCCCTTGACCTGGGTGCCCTGGGGCGTGAAGTAATAGGTCTGGCGATCTGCGGCGCTCCATTGGTCCTGGTAATGCACCTGTTCCACCGGCACGTAAACCGGCAGCTTCGGGTTGACCACGTAATAGAGCACCACCGCCAGGATCAGGCCCAGCAGTATGAAAATCATCAGCAAAACACGGGAAAAAATGCGCAAGATAACTATCCTTGTCGAGTTCTAGCGTTCTTATGCCATCAGGCCAGCAGTGCGGCAAGTGGCCATGAGCTTCGTTCCAGTGCTGCTGCTGTCCGTTGCAGGGCCCTGGATTGAATGAAAATGCTTTTAAACACGTGAACTTATCAGAAGTTTCCTGCTCACATGCCGGTAGCCATTGGTCGTGGCCGCCTGATAAGCTCGCGACTTTACTCGAATGCCCTTTTGGCACACGAACAAGGAAATAGCATGAAACAGCATCGGTTGGCGGCGGCGGTGGCCCTGGTTAGCCTGGTACTTGCGGGTTGTGATTCGCAAACCAGCGTAGAGCTGAAAACCCCGGCGCAAAAAGCTTCCTACGGTATCGGCCTGAACATGGGCAAAAGCCTTGCTCAAGAAGGTATGGATGACCTGGACTCCAAAGCGGTAGCCCAAGGCATCGAAGATGCCGTCGGCAAGAAAGAACAGAAGCTGAAAGACGACGAGCTGGTCGAAGCCTTCGCCGCACTGCAAAAACGTGCTGAAGAGCGTATGGCCAAGATGAGCGAAGAGTCGGCAACCGCCGGCAAGAAATTCCTCGAAGAAAACGCCAAGAAAGACGGCGTTGTCACCACTGCTTCCGGTCTGCAATACAAGATCGTGAAGAAAGCGGACGGTGCTCAACCCAAGCCTACCGACGTAGTGACTGTTCACTACACCGGCAAGCTCACCAACGGCACCACCTTTGACAGCTCCGTGGATCGCGGCAGCCCGATTGACCTGCCGGTCAGCGGCGTGATTCCAGGTTGGGTCGAAGGCCTGCAACTGATGCACGTTGGCGAGAAGGTCGAGTTGTACATCCCGTCCGACCTGGCCTACGGCGCGCAGAGCCCGAGCCCGGCGATTCCAGCCAACTCCGTGCTGGTATTCGATCTGGAACTGCTGGCTATCAAGGATCCGTCCAAGGCGGACGCTCCTGACGCACCGGCGGCTCCTGCTGCCAAGAAGTAATCAGCACCTGAACACACAACGCCCCGTCTCGACGGGGCGTTGTTGTTTCTGGCCTATGCGATCGTTCCCACGCGCTGCGATCGTTCCCACGCTCTGCGTGGGAATGCATCCCGTGACGCTCTGCGTCACCATTGCGCATTGCTCAAGCCTAGCGCTAACAGCAAGTGCGGAGCGCCACAGGCGGCGTTCCAACGTAGAGCGTGGGAACGATCAGTTGAATCCAGGGCAAATTCAACCGAACCCATGCGGGCTAGAGCAGTCTGATAAAAGACCCGAGCACGGGTAGACGCAGATAATCTCCAAGTCAATGAATTCTTGGGTTTTTTTTATGTGCGCAAAAAACGCCCGATCTGACTGTAGGCCTTGTATTACGTGGCTTTCAGCCTGGAAAACAGGCTCTGTTCACAAGGTTATCCACAATTTGTGTGGATAACCTTTTCTGTCGCCTGGAACTGGAGTGACGATGAAAGCACCGTTTAATTTCACCCGCTTCCTGCCCATGGCCGCCCGCCTGCTGGGCCGAGGGCGCTTGCCTACGTTGCTGTTCGCGGTGGCCGCCAAAGGCTCGAGCCAGGGCAACCGGCTGGGCAAGCTCAAGGACGACCTCAAGCTGCTCCAGGCCTTGTGCCTGGCCTATTGGCGCGGCGAATACCGGGCCATCAGCCCCAAGGCGCTGATTTCAGTGGTGGCGGGGCTGATGTACTTCCTTAGTCCGATTGATGCGATCCCGGATTTTATTCCGGTGTTCGGCATGCTCGACGACATTGCCGTGCTGGCATGGGTCATGAAGACCCTGGACGGCGAACTGAGCGCTTTTCGTGCCTGGCGCGAGCGTCAGGTCCCGGAGAAGCTTGCGGTGGTTGAGCGCCTGCCAGCGACGCCTCTGCTGCTTGAGCAGGAACAACTGAAAAAAAACTGAACCTTGCGAATATCCCCCTGCGCTCTTTGTGGCTGTTAGGATTACACTCCTAAGGAAAGTACTTACGAAGTAAGTGTTGTGATCCTACGGGGCGGTCATGGATATTCAGATAATTACAAAGGATGGCGAACCCGAATATGCGGTTCTGCCTTGGGCTCAGTATCAGGCGCTGTTAAAAGCCGCCGGTCAGCAGCAGCCGACACCTCCTGCTTCGAACATTCGCCAAGCCACTGCCGAACCGGATCTGCGCCCCCTGGAGCAGCTGCGAAGCCTGCGCGAGGCCAAAGGCCTGGCCATCGAGGCTCTTGCGCGCACAGTGGGCATCAGCCCGTCTTACCTGGGCTTGATCGAAAGTGGTGAACGCCAGCCGGACGCAGCCATCCGCCGCAGCCTGGCCTGGGAACTGGGCGTCGCAGGTTGGAGGGAAGAAACGTGAGCGTACGCATCAGCCGTCAGCATTGGGATGGGTTAATCAACGAACTGGACCAGGCGCGCCGACAGCGCCACCTCTTGACCTACCGCGCATTGCTGGAGCGCCTGCAATTTCCCACGCCGGCCATGCAAACCCTGACGGCTGCGCTGGAACACCTGGCGGCGCTGGATGCTAAGGCCGACCAGCCGCTGCGCAGTTCACTGGTGATCAGCCAGGGCGCGAGCCGCCTGCCACGCACCGGCTTCTTTGAATGTGTGGAGCGTCTTGGACGCTTCTGCGGGCCGTCTGATGGCGTGGCTGCAGCGTCGTGGCACGCATCGGAAGTGGTGCGGGTGTTTGAGTACGATTATCCCGAGTCAGCGGAGGCATAGTGTTTTGGAAGCTTAAGGCGTATGTCAGTTATTGGCTGGCGCGCAAATTGTTTCATTGGTCCTGGTTCATGCGCCAGCCACGTTGCTGGCAATGGCTTGAAGGTCAGTTCGCACGCATGGCCAATCTGGGCGACGTAGGGGCCCAGAGTTTCTACGGACATATCCTGGCGTTTCGCGGCAAGGGCCTTGGCGCCCGTGAAGAGGGCGTGCGGCTGTTGCGGCTGGCGGCCCAGGCCGGAGATGGCAAGGCGGCCTACCAGATTGGGGTGTTGAGCCTCGCGGGCAGCCTTGGCAAGGCGCCGGATCCGCTGGAAGCGGCACGCTGGTGGAAAATCGCCGCCCGGGCCGGGCACCCGTTGGCGCAGATGCGTCTGGAACAACTCTGATCTAGAGCGGCTCCGCTTCTGCCTGGCCCAACTCCAGACTGTCGATCACATGAATGCTGTAGCCGGCCACGTTCTTCGCGTGGTGCTTGGCTTGCGAGGCCAGTTCTGCCAACTGGCTGGCATCGAGTTGTCCACAGGCCTGTGGATACAAATGCACCACGCCGATGGACAGCGACAGCAAGGCAAACTCCTGGCGCACACCCTGGCGGTTCAGTGCAACGAAACAGCCCGCGTCCAGATGCTCGCTGCGATAGAAGCGCCGGCATTGAGTGTGGAAGTCGTCCAGCAACTGGTTAAGCCGCTTGCGCCAATCCTGCGGTCCCAGCACCAGCAAAAAGTCATCACCGCCGATATGCCCGACAAAGTCGCGGCTGGGGTCTACCCGGTCGTTCAGGCATTGCGCCAGGCACAGCAGCACTTCATCGCCCCGGCCATAGCCGTAGATATCGTTGAACGGTTTGAAACTGTCGATATCGACGTAGCAGATCACGGACTCACGCTGTTGCTGCAACAACCGCGTCAGGCACTGCTGGATCGGCACGTTGCCCGGCAGCAGGGTCAGCGGGTTGGCGTAGCGTGCCTGCTGGATTTTCAGCTCGGTAATCAGCTTGAGCACGTCGATCACCCGACCCAGCCCCAGGTAATCGCCGTTGAGGGTGATGATGAAATCTTCCTCGATCCGCTGGCGTGCGCGGCTGGTGAGCAGGCGGCTGACTTGCTGCAAGGACTGGCTCAGTTCCACCGCGAGGAAGTCATCACTCATCAAGCGGCTGATGGGCTTGCGGGCGAACAGGTCGGTGGCGAACGGCTTGAGCAGGGCGTCCGACAGCGAGTGCCGGTGCACGATGCCGATTGGATGGCCACGCTCATCCAGCACCGCCAGGGAGTTGAGGTTGGCCTGGCGCCGGAAGGCTTCCAGCACCTGCGCCGTGGCGGTGTGCTGGCCCACGGCCGGTTGTTCGTTGAGCAGGGCGCTGAGGTCGCTGCCTTCGTCGTTCAGCGCGACGTTGGCGCTGTCAGGTTTGGGCAACATCAACCGCGCCTCCTGCGGCGGTTGTTCCTGGGGGCGGCAGAGCAGGTAACCCTGCACCAGGTCGACGCCCATCTCGGTGAGCACCGCCAACTCTTCCGGCAATTCGATGCCTTCGGCGATGACTTGGGCTCGGGAGGCCTTGGCAATTTGCAGGATGGAGCCGACAAACTCGCGCTTGAGGGCGTCCTGGTGGATGCCGTCGATAAAATGCCGGTCGATCTTCACGTAGTCCGGGCGCAATTCCGACCACAGCCGCAGGCTGGAATAGCCGGCACCCAGGTCATCCAGGGCAATCGAAAAGCCCATGTCGCGGTAATGATGCAGCGCGGTTTGCAGCAGTTGAAAGTCGTCGGTCGGGGTTTGCTCGGTCAGTTCGATCACCACCTGGCTGGGCGGGATGCCGAAGTCGCTGAGCAGTTGCAGGGTGCGGCCAGGTTGATGGGCGGTTTCCAGCAGGGATTCGGGTGAGACGTTGAGGAACAGCTTGCCTGGCAGTTTCTGTTCGCTGAACCGCCGGCAGGCGCTTTCCCGGCAGACCATCTCCAGCTCGCTGAGGCGCCCGGCGTGGCGGGCCACGGAGAACAGCGCAATAGGGGAGTGCAGTGGGCTGTTGGACGGGCCACGGCTGAGGGCCTCGTAACCGACCACGCGTCGCTCGGACAGAGAAATGATCGGTTGGAACAGGCTGTGCAAACTGCCTTGAGCCAGGATTGAGCCCAATGCATTCAGCTGTTCGGTCATGGTCATGATTTTCTCGGTCGAAAAAAAAGGACCTGCTTGGGCAGGTCCTTCATTTCACGACAGAATGATGTCTATTTGATGACACTCCGGAGAGCGTTCACATTAAATTGCCATCATTTACTGCTTGGCCACCGTCTTACTGATTTTCAAGTAGTCCAGCAGGATGCGCCCGGTCTCGCTCAGGTAGGCATCATCTTCCGGCTTGGTTTTGTCAGGCTCGGCGGCGATCGCGTCTTCGTCTTCCTTCTTCAGTTCCTTGAGTGGGGCTTCGCCTTTAGCCTTGCGGCGGGCGTTCTCCAGCACCAGTTGCTGATTCTCGATGTCGGTGTGCTGCGCACGACGGTCGGCTTCGTTGAGGCTGACGGTTTTCTCTTCCATCAACTTCTTGGCCAGGGCCAGCTTGTCGCGGATGAAGATGAACTCGGCATCCTTGGCGGAGCGGGCTTCGTGATCAGCTTTCAGCTGTGCGATGTACGGTTTGAACGGGTCTACCGCCGGCTTGATCGCAGGACGGATGGTGTCCCACGGCATGGCCTCAGGCAGTGCGCTCTCGCCGATTTCCTTGGTGTCGATGATCGACGGGAAATCGACATCCGGCAGTACGCCCTGATGCTGGGTGCTCTGCCCGGAAACCCGGTAGAACTTGGCCAGGGTCAGTTTCAGCTCGCCATGGTTCAGCGGCTGGATGGTCTGCACGGTGCCTTTGCCGAAGGTCTGGCCGCCGATGATCAGCGCACGGTGGTAGTCCTGCATCGCGCCGGCAAAAATCTCCGAAGCGGATGCCGAGAGGCGGTTGACCAGCAACGCCATTGGCCCTTTGTAGAAGGCACCCGGGTTCTCGTCTTCCAGCACGTCCACACGGCCGTCGGCGTTACGCACCAGCACCGTCGGACCCTTGTCGATAAACAGACTGGTCAGCTCGGTGGCTTCCTGCAGGGAACCGCCGCCGTTGTTGCGCAGGTCGATGACCACGCCGTCGACTTTTTCCTTCTGCAATTCTGTCAGGATTTTCTTAACGTCGCGGGTGGTGCTCTTGTAGTCCGGATCACCGGCGCGGAACGCTTTGAAGTCCAGGTAGAACGCCGGGATCACCACCACGCCCAGTTTGTAGTCCTTGCCATCCTGCTTGAGGTTGAGGACTTGCTTCTGGACGGCCTGATCTTCGAGCTTCACCGCTTCACGGGTGATGGACACGATCTTGCTGGTCTGGTCGTTCGGGGCGTTGGTGTGCGGAATCACTTCCAGGCGCACCACGCTGCCTTTCGGACCGCGGATCAGCTTGACCACTTCATCCAGACGCCAGCCGACCACATCGACCATCTCTTTGTCGGCCTGGGCCACACCGATGATCTTGTCGGCCGGAGCAACCTGCTTGGTCTTGTCGGCCGGACCTGCCGGCACCAGACGCACGATTTTCACCTGGTCGTTATCGCTTTGCAGGACGGCACCGATGCCTTCCAGCGACAGACTCATGTTGATATCGAAATTTTCCGCGTTATCTGGTGACAGATAATTGGTATGCGGGTCGTAGGACATTGCGAAGGTGTTGATGTAGGCCTGGAAGATATCTTCGGCACGGGTCTGGTCCAGACGTGCCAACTGATTCTTGTAGCGCTTGGTCAACAGTTCCTGAATGGCCTTCGGCTCTTTGCCTGAGATCTTGTAGCGCAGGACTTCGTCCTTGACGCGTTTGCGCCACAGGTCGTCCAGTTCGGCTTCGGTGGTCAGCCAAGGAGCGTCCTTGCGGTCAACCAGCAAGGTCTCTTTCTTGGTGAAGTCGAACTGGTCGACGCCCTTGTTCAGCTCACCAATGGCGAAGTCCAGACGCGCTTTGACGCGGTCCAGGTAACGCTTGTAGATGGTGAAGCCGGGCTGCAAATCACCGCTCTTGAGGAAGTCGTCGAACTGCGTCTTCCACTTGTCGAACTCGGTGATGTCACTGGCCAGAAAATAGCTGCGCGAGGGATCCAACAGCTTGAGGTAGCTGTCGTAGATGATCACCGAGCGAGCGTCGTCCAGCGGCGGCTTGCTGTAATGGTGGCGCTTGAGCAACTCAACGACGTTGAGGCTGGCAATCACCTCATCGCGATCAGGCTGAAGATTGTCCCAGCTGTTGGCTGCGAACGTATTGCTCGATAGCGGCAGAAGGCCGATACCAATAAAAAGAGCGAGGGCGGTGCTGGGGAACAAATGCTTCATGCTGATTCGACGCGGGGGCAATTGATAACGCATATTAGGCCGTCTTTGAAGTCGCCGGTTCCATATGGGCCGGTCGCATAATGCAAAAAGCCCGGCGCTACAGCAACGGGCTCAGTCCAGACTCACTATGGAGGCACTGTGAAAGCATTGCAAGGCGTTGAAGGTCATGTGGAGTGGCAAGACGAGCCGAGTCCTACATGTGATGTAGGCCAAGTTCGCATTCATGTGGCGGCTGCGGGCCTGAATCGGGCGGATTTATTACAGCGTTCAGGGCTCTATCCACCGCCTCCTGGCGCCAGTCAGGTGTTGGGCCTGGAGTGTTCCGGGGTGATCAGTGAAGTCGGCGCCGGTTCGTCGTGGCAGGTGGGTGATCGCGTTTGCGCCTTGCTCGCTGGTGGCGGGATGGCTGAAGAAGTGGTGGTGGATGCGCGGCATGTACTGCCGGTGCCGGAGGGCGTGTCGCTGGTGGAAGCGGCCGGGTTGCCCGAGGTGTACAGCACTGCGTGGCTGAATCTGTTCCAGCTGGCGGGCCTCAAGCCTGGGGAGAAGGTGTTGTTGCATGCTGGCGCCAGTGGGGTGGGCTCGGCGGCGATTCAGTTGTGCAAGGCGTTTGGTAGCCCGTGTTGGGTCAGTGTGGGGTCGGCGGATCGCCTGGCGTACTGTGAGGCGCTGGGGGCTCAGGGGGGTGTGGTACGTACTGACGGCATCGAGGGCTTGAAGGATTTTGGACCGTTCGATGTGATTCTTGACCCGGTGGGGGGGAATTACGCGGCGCTGAATCTCAAGCTGGCGGCGCGTGATGGGCGCTGGGTGTTGATCGGGTTGATGGGAGGGCGTGAGGCGCAGATCGATCTGGCGCAGGTGTTGGCCAAGCGTGTGCAGGTGTTGGGGTCGACGTTGCGTAGCCGGGATGATCAGTTCAAGGCTGACCTGTTCAGTGACTTGAGCCAGCATGTGTGGCCGTTGTTTGCCGAGGGCCGTTTGAGTCCGCAATTGGCCAAGACGTTTCCGATCAAGGATGCTGAGGCTGCGTTTGCTGAGCTGGCGACTAATCGGATTTCCGGGAAGCTGGTGTTGGTGATTGACGAGAGTCTGACCTGATTTCAGATGCGACATTTGTGTTGGGGGGGAGTTGGGCTGGGTGTATATCCGTTATTTAGGTAACGGCCGCCTATGGTTCCGCTCTTACAGCGGCTCACTTTTGAACAGCGCAAAAGTAAGCAAAACGCTCTTGCCCCACCACTCGGCACCTCGCCTAGGCTCGGTGTGCCCTCACTCCGGCTTTGGACCGTGGGCCGCCGTCATGGGCCATCCCTGGCCCAGGACGGCTAACCCGGCGTCCTGCCGGGTTACCCACGCTCCAAAGCCTGCGTTCGGCCAGCGTGGTTTAACGGGGCGCCTAAGATCAAGATCAAAAGCAAAAGCACAGCGGCCTCCCGGCCGGCTTGAGTGTTGAAGAGCAAAATCAAAAGCTAAAGCGGGCACGGTCCAAAAAATGTGGGAGCGGGCTTGCTCGCGAAGGTCGTTAACGATGACGCGGGCATTCTGGATGAACGCGGCGCTCTCAGGTTCTTCGCGAGCAAGCCCGCTCCCACAGAAAAGCAGCTCTGTTTTCGCTCTGGTTTTTGCTTTTGCTTTTAACACTCAAGCCGGCCGGTAGGCCGCTGTGCTTTTGCTTTTGATTTTGATCTGACTGCCCCAATAAGCCCGAGGCCGAACGCAGGTATTGCGGAGCGGGTAAACCGGCAGGACGCCGGTTTAGCCGCGCCGGGCCATGGATGGCCCGTCGCGGCGGCCCGCGGAGCAATGCCGGAGTGAGGGAACGCCGAGCCCAAGCGAGGCGCCGACAGGCGGGGCAGAGCCCTTTGCTTACTTTGGGGCTTTTCCAAAGTGAGCCGCTGTAAGAGCGAAACCATAGGCGGCCGTTACCTAAATAACGGATATGTACTCACCTAAAACCAGCGCAAAACGTCACACCCAATGATGAATCGGCCACCCAGCCTTCTCAGCATGCGCCCGCAACACCGGGTCCGGATTCACCACCTGCGGGTTTTCCACCTTCAGCAACAGCGGCAAGTCATTGCGCGAATCCGAGTAGAAGTACGCCCCATCAAGGTGCTCACCTTCCTGCTCCAGCCATTCCATCAAGCGGGTGATCTTGCCTTCGCGGTACGTCAGTACACCCGTGGTCTTGCCGCTGTACACCCCATGAGCAACGTCCAACTCGATCCCCAACACTTCATCAATGCCGATACGCGCCGCAATCGGCTTCACCAGGTGCGTCCCCGACGCGGAGATCACCAGAATCCGGTCACCATTCTGGCGGTGCCGGGCGATAGTCCGGGTAGCTTCGCTGTAGATCAGCGGCTCGATAACGTCTTCCACCCACGGCTCAACAAGGTGCTCGATCTCTTCCGGCGTGCGCCCGATCATCGGCTCCAGGCTGAAGTCCATGTAGTCCTCCATGGCCAGTTCACCACGGCTGTAGGCCGCCATCAGTTCGTCGTTCTTGCGCATGAACGACTCGCCATCCACCCAGCCCAGGCGGCCCATCTGCTCGCTCCACAGGGTGGCGCAGTCGCCGTGGATCAGGGTGTCGTCCAGATCAAAAATTACCAAAGCCATCAGTCACGCTCTCTCAAATAAATCGTGCGTCAGGCTACTTCACACAACGCACTTGGGTCGATGGAAAGTGCCAATCGCTGACCGTCCGGGTGCAGATCGTCAGCCGAGCGGTTGAGCACGTCCACCACCAATTCCACCCCACGGGCTTCGATGCGATAGCGAATCACGTTGCCCAACAGGCTGTGGCTGCGCACCAGCGCGTCCAGTTCGCCGCTGCGGCTGAGTTCGATGGCTTCCGGGCGAATGGCGATGCGCCCGGTGATCGGTCGCTGCAACAGTTTGCTGGCCTTGTCGGCGTCCAGCAGGTTGTAGTTGCCAATAAAGCCGGCAGCGAACACATCCACCGGCGCGGTGTAGAGGGTCTCGGCATCGCCGCTCTGCACGATCTTGCCCTGGTTCATCAGGAAGATCCGGTCGGACATGGTCAGGGCTTCTTCCTGGTCATGGGTCACGAAGATGGTGGTCAGGCCCAGCTCACGCTGGATCTGGCGAATCTGTTCGCGCAGGTGCTTGCGAATCCGTGCGTCGAGGGCCGACAGCGGTTCATCCAGCAGCAACAGGCGCGGGCGCGTCACCAGGGAGCGGGCGAGGGCCACGCGCTGGCACTGACCGCCGGACATCTGGTGCGGGTAGCGGCCGGCGAGTTCTTTCAGCTCCACCAGTTGCAGCACTTCCTGCACGCGTTTGCGGCTGTCGTCGGCATTGACCTTCTGCATGCGCAGGCCGAAAGCGACGTTCTGTTCCACGGTCATGTTGGGGAACAGCGCGTAGCTCTGGAACACCATGCCGATATGCCGCTTCTGCGGGCTCAGCGGAACGATGTCCTGGCCGTCCAGCAGGATTTTCCCGCTGTCTACCGAGGTCAGGCCGGCGATGCAGCGCAGCAGGGTCGACTTGCCGCAGCCTGACGGGCCGAGCAGGGTGACGAATTCGCCTTTGGCGATTTCGCAGTTGATGTCACTGAAGACCGGCGTGCCGGCGTAGCCTTTTTGCAGGTGTTGGACGCTGACGAAGCTCATTGGCTTTTGTCCTTGTTCAAGATGTTGGCGGCCCAGGTCAGCACCAGCACAAAGAAGAAATAGGAGATCACCAGGGCACTGGTGAAGTGGCCGCTGCTGTTACGCATATTGTTGAGGTACACCTGCAGGGTTTCGTAGCGGGTGCCCACCAGGATGTTGGCGAACACGAACTCGCCGAACAGGAACGAGAACGACAGCAGCAACGCCACCATCAAGCCCTTGCGCAGGTTGGGCAGTACCACCAGGAACGCAGCCTGGAAGGTGCTGGCGCCGAGCAGTTGGGCGGCGTCCATCAGGTCCCGCAGGTTGATCGCTTGCAGGTTGTTGGTGATCGCGCGGTACATGAACGGCAGCGCTACGGTGAAGTAGCAACCGATCAGGATCCACGGCGTACCCACCATTGCAAACGGCCCCGAGCCGTAGAGCTGCAACAGTCCCACCGACGACACCACCGGCGGCACCGCGAAGGGCAGCAGGATCAGGATGTTCATCAGCGCGTCGAGTTTTGGAAAGTGGTAATGCACCACAAACAGCAGCGGCAGGATCAGTACCACCGACAAGATAAGCGCACCGACACACACCAGCAGCGATTGGCCGAAGGCATTCAGGAAGCGCGGGTCACTCCACAGCTGGATGTACCACTTGAAGGTAAAACCGGACGGCAGGATGGTTGCCGACCAACTGCTGGCGATGGAGTAGACCAGGGTACCGAGCAACGGCAGCACCAGGATCGCAAACAACAGGTACACCACTACGCGGTGGTAGAGGGCGGCCGAGCCAGGTTCAGCGCGAGACATGGTAGCTCCTCTTGAGCAGCAGTTGATGGACCACGGTCACCACGGTCATCAGCGCCACCAGCACCACGGCCAGGGCGCTGGCCATGTTCGGGTCCAGGGAGATGTCGCCGGAGACCATCGCCGCGATACGGATCGGCAGCACGTTGAAGTTGCCGGTGGTCAGCGCGTACACCGTGGCGTAGGCGCCGAGGGCGTTGGCCAGCAGGATCACGAAGGTGCCCAGCAGCGCCGGCGTCAGCACCGGCAGACCGATGTGCCGCCAGTACTGCCAACCGTCCGCGCCCAGCAATGAAGCAGACTCGCGCCAGTCTTCGCGCAACGCGTCGAAGGCCGGGTAGAGCAGCAGCACGCCGAGGGGAATCTGGAAGTAGGTATAAAGGATGATCAGGCCGGTCTTGGAGTACAGGTTGAAGTCCTGAATGATCCCGGCCTGCTTGAGCATGATGGTGATGCTGCCGTTGAACCCCAGCAGGATGATGAACGCGAAAGCCAATGGCACGCCGGCAAAGTTGCTGGTCATGTTGGCGAATGCGGTCACGAAATTACGCAGCCGTCCGTCCACCCGGCGCAGCGAGTAGCTGCCCAGCACGGCGATGATGATCCCGAATACGCTGGAATAGAAACTGATCTCCAGGCTGTACTGGATCGCCTGCATATAGAACTTCGAACTGAAGATCTTGCTGAAGTTGGCCAGGCCCCAGCCGAATTCTTCCGACTGGACGCTGCTGATCATCACCCACACCAGCGGGGCGATCTCGAACACGATAAAGAAGAGGGCGAAGGGCACCAGGCACAAGGCAGCCAGCCATTTGCCGCGGATCACTGAATTCACTTCAACAGCTCCCGGCATACAGGCTTGTCGTGGGGCACACCGAGCAGCTCGCAGACGGTGCCGCACAGCTCGGTTTGCTTGGGTGTGGCATGGGTGTCGAGGCTGAATGCATCACCCAGCACAAACAGCGGCACTTCCCGTTCTTCCGGCAGCAGGCCGTTGTGGGAGCGGTCGTTGTTCATGCCGTGGTCGGCCGTCACCAGCACCTGGTAACCGGCGTCGAGCCAGCCTTGCAGGTAGTCGGCGAGGATGATGTCGGCCGAGCGCGCGCTGTTGCGGTATTGCGGGGTGTCGAGGCCGTGCTTGTGGCCGGCATCGTCGATGTTCATCGGGTGCACCATCAGGAAATTCGGCACGTGTTTGAGGCGCAGGCTTTCGGCGTCGGCAAACAGGTGCGAGTCCGGGTAATGGTCATTCCAGTAGAAATGCCCGTGCTGGATCGGCAGCGCCGGGTCGTTGGTATGACGATCGCGGGCGGCGATGAAGGGACTGCGGTTATACAACTCGCTGACCCAGTGATAGGCCGCCGCCGCCGTGGATAATCCGGCGTCGGTGGCGTAATGGAAAATGCTGCGCTGGTTGGACAGGCGCGAGACGTTGTTGTGGACGATACCGCTCTCGATCGGCGGGACGCCGGTGAGGATGCATTCGTACAGAGGCCGGGACAGGGCCGGCAGTTCACATTCCAGTTTGTACAGTGCTGCGCGTCCTGCGCCGATATAGGCCTGCAAGTGCCCCATGGCGTGTCGGGCAACCTCGTAATTCAGGCCGTCGAGCACGACAAGGATGACGTTGTGCTTCATAGGGGCTGGGGCTCCGCAACAAATAGGCTTGACTCGGTTTTTCGGTTGGAACACCGATCAAATGTGGGAGCTGGCTTGCCTGCGATAGCGGTGTGTCAGTCGACAATACTGCTGAATGTCATACCGCTATCGCAGGCAAGCCAGCTCCCACATTGACCGCGCTCCACTTAAATAGGCGTGTTAAGCCTTACTGCATATTGATGATGACTTCTTCCTGCCACTTCTGCGGCAGTGCCTTGGAGGTCTTCTCCCAAGCGTCGGCGTCTTTGATCGGCGTGACTTTCTTGTACTGCTCGTTAGGCAGCAGCTTGGCCTGTACGTCGGCTGGCAAGGTCAGGTGTTCGGCACGAATCGGCCGCGCATTGCCACGGGCCAGGTTGGTTTGGCCGGCATCGCTGAAGATGTATTCGCGGGTCAGCTTGGCGGCGTTCGGGTGCTTGGCGTATTTGTTGATGATGGTGGTGTAGCCGGAAATCACCGAGCCGTCCGACGGGATCAGCACCACGTAGTCATCCGGGTTGGCCATCTTGGCTTTGTAGCTCAGGCCGTTGAAGTCCCAGACCACGCCCACTTCCACTTCGCCTTTTTCCATGGTGGCGATGGTCGGGTTGGCCAGCGACAGGCGGCCTTGCTTGGCGATGTCGGCGAACATCAGCAATGCAGGCTGAATGTTCTTCTCGTCACCACCGTTGGCCAGTGCAGCGGCGAGTACACCGTTGGCAGCCTGGGCGGCGGTACTTACGTCACCGATGGACACCTTGTATTTGCCGGTCTTCAGGTCAGCCCAGCTTTTTGGGGCTTCGGAGCCGTGCAGCAGCTTTTTGTTGACGATAAACGCGATGGTGCCGGTGTAGGCCAGTGCCCAGTTACCGTCTTTGTCTTTCGCCCAATCCGGGACTTGTGCCCAGGTAGTCGGCTTGTACGGTTGAGTAACGCCCTGTTTCACCGCGATTGGGCCGAAGGCTGCACCGACGTCGCCGATGTCGGCGCTGGCGTTGTCTTTTTCTGCCGCAAACTTGGCGACTTCCTGGGCCGAGCTCATGTCGGTGTCGATGTGCTTGAGGCCATAGATCTTGGCCAGGTCGTCCCAGGTGCCTTTCCAGTTGGCCCAGTCATCGGGCATGCCGACGCTGTTGACGGCGCCTTCCGCTTTCGCGGCGGCTTCGAGCGTTTTCAAATCGGTATCAGCAGCCATGGCGGCGGTGCACATGGCAATGGTCGAGCCTAACAGTGATGCCAGGAAAAGCTGTTTCATCCGAAGCTCCTTTGGGCGTTTTCAACGCTGCGTTTTTATGAACGATTGCGAAGGTGTTGGTCTAGGTCAGCAATACACGAGCCAATTTAGGCGTGCCGGATGACAGTTTCATGTCGATGTCGTTTTTTGTTGGCCTGGACGAGGGGTTGCCGGATAAGCGTAGACCATGCCAAACCGCCCGGAACCCTTGGACTTGGCCGATGTATTGCAGGTCTTGTGGCAGAACGTCGCGAGGCGCTGTCATCTGTCGGTCATGTGTAATGCCTAGGCTTGCACGCAATAGCAGAGGCGCGTTTAGCGGGCGTTTTGTGCACCTGAATAGTGCTGGTCTAGTCCAGATAGGTAACGTTGATGCGTGATGAGGCAACCAAGGCGGTGACAACCATTGGCCTGGCGCTGCAAGAGCAGATCGACCATGGCTTGTTGGCGCCTGGCAGTAAGCTGCCGGCCGAGCGCAAGCTGAGCGAGTTGTTTGGTACCACCCGCATTACGGTGCGGGAAGCCTTGTTACAACTTGAGGCACAAGGGCAGATTTATCGCGAGGAGCGGCGGGGGTGGTTTGTGTCGCCGCCCAGGCTTGCCTACAACTTGATGCAGCGCAGCCATTTTCACGCGATGGTGAGTGCGCAGGGGCGGGTGCCGTCGACCGAGGTGATTTCGGCGCGGTTGCAGCCGGCTTCGGCGGCGGTGTGTGCGTGGTTGCAGTTGCCGGCGTTGTCCAGTGTGATTCAGATTTGCCGGGGGCGCAGGATTGATGGGCGGTTGGTGTTGTATGTGGAGCACTATCTGAACCCGCAGTATTTTCCGGGGATTCTGGAGTGTGATTTGAATCAGTCGATTACGGAGTTGTATGCGCGGGTGTATGACTTGCACTACGGGCGGGTGCGGTTTGAGATTGTGCCGACGTCATTGCAGGTTGAGGCGGCTGCGGCGTTGAGGGTGTCGGTGGGGAGCCCGGGGTTGCGGATTGCTCGGGTTAATTATGATCAGCATGAGCGGTTGATTGATTGTGATCTGGAGTTTTGGCGGCATGATGCGATTCATGTGGGGGTGGATGTGGTTTGACGGGGTGACGTGGGGCGCGTTGATGGTTTGACGGTGTACATATCCGTTGTTGCGGTAACGGCCACTTAGGGTTCCGCTCTTACAGCGGGTCACTTTTGGCAAACGCCCCAAAAGTAACCAAAAGGTCTTTGCCCCACCACTCGGTGCCTCGCTTAGGCTCGGCATGCCCGCACTCCGGCCCGATTCCGCGGGCCGCCGCGACGGGCCATCCATGGCCCGGCGCGGCTAAATCGGCTTCCCTGCCGATTTACCCGCTCCACCGTGCCTACTTGCGGCCATCGTGGTTAACGGGGCCCGCAGATCAAAATCAAAAGCAGATCAAAAGCAAGAGCACAGCGGCCTACAGGCCGGCTTGAGTGTTAAAAGCCAAAGCAAAGACCAGAGCGAAAGCAGATCTGCTTTTCTGTGGGAGCGGGCTTGCTCGCGAAAAACCTGAGAGCGCCGCGTTCATTCAGGATGCCAGCGTCATCGTTAACGACCTTCGCGAGCAAGCCCGCTCCCACATTTTTTGGACCGTGCCCGCTTTAGCTTTTGATTTGGCTTTTGCTCTTCAACAGGCCATCGTGGTTGACGGGGCCCGCAGATCAAAATCAAAAGCAGATCAAAAGCAGAGCACAGCGGCCTCCCGGCCGGCTTGAGTGTTAAAAGCAAAAGCAGAGACCAGAGCGAAAACAGATCTACTTTTCTGTGGGAGCGGGCTTGCTCGCGAAAAACCTGAGAGCGCCGCGTTCATTCAGAATGCCCGCGTCATCGTTAACGACCTTCGCGAGCAAGCCCGCTCCCACATTTTTTGGACCGTGCCCGCTTTAGCTTTTGATTTTGCTCTTCAACACTCAAGCCGGCCGGGAGGCCGCTGTGCTCTTGATCTGCTTTTGATCTTGATCTTAGGCGCCCCGTTAAACCACGCTGGCCGAACGCAGGCTTTGGAGCGTGGGTAACCCGGCAGGACGCCGGGTTAGCCGCGCTGGGCCAAGGATGGCCCATCGCGGCGGCCCACGGTCCAAAGCCGGAGTGAGGGCACTCCGAGCCTAGGCGAGGAGCCGAGTGGTGGGGCAAGAGCGTTTTGCTTACTTTTGCGCTCTTCAAAAGTGAGCCGCTGTAAGAGCGGAACCATAGGCGGCCGTTACCTAAATAACGGATATACCCTCAATCCCCCGCATTGGCATACAAATAATCCGTCGCCAACGAAGCCAACGTCCGTACCCCAACCACCAACGCCGACTCATCCACAAAGAACCCCGGATTATGATTCGGCGCCGCCTTGCTCATATCCTGATCCCTAGGCGTCACCCCCAGAAACACAAACAACCCCGGCGCTTCCTTGGCATAAAACGAGAAGTCCTCAGCCCCACCCACCAGCGGGGCGTTGACCACATCTCCCTTTGCCGCCCAACGCAAACTCGGCAGCATCTTCTCGGTCAGCGCCGGGTTGTTAATGGTCGGATCATACTTCTCAATAATCGTCACCTCAGCCTTAGCCCCACCACTCTCGGCAATCTTCTCGACGGTCTGCCGCACATCCGCATGCAGCTTCTGGCGAATGCCATAGTCGTAGGAGCGAATGGTCCCACTCATATCCACCGACTCAGGAATGATGTTGTACCGCGTCCCCCCGTTGATAGTGCCAATACTCACCACCGCCGGAAACGAAGAAATGTCGGTGCGCCGGCTCACCACCGTCTGCAACCCAACGATGGCCTGCGCCCCCACGGTAATCGGATCAATCCCATCCCACGGCCGCCCCGCATGGGTCTGCTTGCCCAGGATCTTGATCCGCAGGTCATCCGAACTCGCCAGGGTAGGCCCCGGCCGATATGCGATCTGCCCCGCAGGCACACCCGCCCACACATGCAGCCCGAACACCGCATCCGGCTTGGGCGATTTCATCACCCCTTCCTGCACCATCATCTTCGCGCCCCAGGTGTTCTTGCCATCGGGGATAAAGTCGCTCGGGCCTTCTTCAGCCGGCTGGAAATAAAACACCACGGTACCCGGCAGACGATCGCGCATGCCCGTCAGAATTTTTGCCGTGCTCAGCAGGATGGCGGTGTGGGCGTCGTGGCCGCAGGCGTGCATCACGTCAACTTCTTTATCGAGGTACACCCCCTTGGCCTTCGAGGCAAAGGGCAGGTCGGACACCTCCTTGACCGGCAGCGCATCCATGTCGGCGCGCAAGGCAACGGTCGGGCCGGGCAGGGCGCCTTTGAGGATCGCGACGACACCCGTGCGGGCGACGCCGGTCTTGACCTCAAGCCCCATCTCCCGCAATTGCTTGGCCACCAGTTCCGCGGTGCGCTTTTCGGTGTTGCCCAGTTCAGGATGGGCGTGGATGTCGCGCCGGGTTTCCAGCAGGGCCGGTTCCAGCACTTTCGCCTGGGCGGCGATTTCTTCGCGGGCACTGTCCTGGCCTGCTGGCGGCGATGACCGCGCTGCTGGCGACACCGCACAGCAGGCCGAATACCCATTGGTGTGTAAGACCGGTCAAACGCATAAGGACTCTCCATGATTATTGTTGTTGATCCTGACGTCATCCGGGCAGCGCTTATCCTTTCTCCTGCACGCCTCCCGCCGCTGTCACTACTTGCACGCTCAAGCGCGGGGTGGCCAGGTCC
This sequence comes from Pseudomonas sp. 32A, assembly GCF_052682255.1. Lineage (NCBI taxonomy): Bacteria > Pseudomonadati > Pseudomonadota > Gammaproteobacteria > Pseudomonadales > Pseudomonadaceae > Pseudomonas > Pseudomonas sp. 32A. Next base: position 4,935,407 of record NZ_JBQYLY010000001.1, read on the forward strand.
AGCCCGGCCTCATCGAGGTGACGTTTGAGCGACAAGTTGAACGCCCGCGAAACCTCCCACTGCTTGATCGGCGCGGTCTTGAAGCGGGCGCGAAGAATCGCACTGCCGGACTCGAAACTTTCTACACCCTGAATCTCCAGCGGCGACCAGATATTGCGCCGCTGCAACGGGTCGTTGCGCATCTTCTGCCCGACGTCGCGCATCAGCTTGATGGCGTCGTCGATTTCCATGTTGTACGGAATCGCCACCCGGAAGATCGCGTAGCCGAATTCCCGGGAGTAGTTCTTGATGCTTTTGATCTCACTGAACGGAATTGTGTGCACAATCCCGTCGATGTCCCGCAGGCGCACGGTACGGATGGTCAAGCCTTCGACTGTGCCCAGGTGACCGCCGACATCCACATAGTCATCAATCGCCAGGGAGTCTTCGATAATGATGAACAGGCCGGTGATCAAATCCGCCACCAGCGACTGCGCACCAAAGCCGATGGCCAGGCCGATCACACCGGCACCCGCCAGCAGCGGCGTGACGTTCATGCCCATGTTCGCCAGGGCGACGATGGCGGCAATGATGAAGATGGTCACGAACAGCACGTTGCGAATCAGCGGCATCATCGTCTGCGCACGCGCATTGGCCAAGCCTTTGCGCGAGCGGGTGAGGGCGTGGTGGATCGCGGTGTCGCTGAGGATCCAGATCAGCCAGGCGAACAGCAACGTACCAGCAAGGCCGAACAGCTTGACGCTGATTTCATGGCCGTCGCCTTCGGTAAAGCGAATCAGCGATAGCCCCCAGACCCGCAGGCCCAGTTCGATAAACACCAGCCACACCACCAGGTGGGCGAGGGTGTAGACGAAGCTTTTCAGGCGATCGGAGTACAGCGCATGGCGCTTGTGCCCACGCTGAGGCTTGAGTGAATGGCGGCGCACCAGGCCGTTGATCACCATGCACAGCACCAGCAATACCGTGCACAACAACGACTGGCGCAGGGCGGTGCTGGTGTCACCGGCGGAGACGAAGGTGGCGAACAGCGAGATGCCCACCAGCAGCAACGCCGGCAAGTACCAGAAGGTGCCGACGATCTCGATGGTGTCGCTCAGGGCGCGGCGGGTCAGGCGGCGGGACAGCGGCTGGTTGCGGATCAGGTGCGCAATGGGCCGGCGGAAACGCAGGATGAACACGCCGGTGGACAGCGCGGCCATGACATTGGCGATGGTCGCGGCGACATGGGACAAGTGCTGGCCCAGGCTCTCGGCCAGGCGCGGGTCGCTGACGGCTTCGCCAAAGGCGGCAAAGCTGCCGATCAGCCACAGCGGGCGAAAGGCCTGGTGGCGCAGGATGTACAGCGCGCGGTGGCGGTGCGGGCCGTCCAACACGGAAAACGCGACCACGCAGATCGCCGAGAAGCAGGTGCCCACCACCAACGCATAGGCCAGCACCATCGCCAGGGATTTGCCCAGGGACGAGGGCAGTGCGTAGCTCATGTAGACGGTGATCACCAACGCGATCAGCCATGGCCCGAGCTTGCGCAGGGCGAAGCGCAACAGGTCCCAGGTCTTGGGGTGTTGGGGCAGTTCTTCGGTCAGGCCGAAACGCTCGCGCACCCGGTGGCTGAGCCAGATCAGCACGGCGGCCAGCAGGCTCCAGAGCATCAGGATCATGGCAAAGGCAAAGATGATCGGCAGCCATTCGCTGGCCGGCAGCATCAATGCAGTGAGTTCGTCCTTGGCCAGGTCAAACTCGTTGGACCAGCGATTGATCGGGCTGTCGGCGCCGGAGAACTGTTGCTCCAGGCTGGACAGGGTGCCGCCGATCAAACCGAGTACACCGAGTTCGGCGGCGGGCTGGGCTTTTTGTGTGGTTTCCCGGAGCTTTTTCAGGTCGCTCAGCAGCTTGGTGCGCTGCTGGTCGTTTTCCAGGGTCTTGATCACCTCGTCCAAAGACTGGCCCAACGGGACGTCGGCTTGCGGTTGGGCTTTGGTGTTGCTGCCCAGCAGCCCCGGCAGGCTCACGGCGTGGGCAGGCGCCATGGGCAGCAGGGACAGCAGGCAGATAAACAGGCAACAGGGCAGGGCAAACAGACGGGCAAGCACGAGGCGGTCAACCTTAAAAACGACGAATTAACCGAGTGTACGAGGCCGTCCTGTGCAATGCGAGTGAGATTGTCATTCCGCGAGTTTGGCGAGGATCTTGTAAACCACGGTGCCGAGGATCAGCAGCATGCCGATCCACATGCCGAATACGCCGATGGCTTTGTCGCGAAAGTTGAAGCCGATGGCCAGGAGGATCATGCCGGTCAGGATCGGGATGAGCATGGAGTGGAAGGCGGACATGGTGATCATGGTGCGACGGCCTTGTCGGATGAGAATGGGTGCAAGTCTAGGCGGATTTCGCGAAATGCGAGTTGATCCGTGTCAGAAACGCCACAAACCCGGGTTAATTTCCAAAGCCAATGGCTTTTTTTCGATTGGCCACGGTCAACATCTCTCAGGAACCTTAAACCCAGGAGCATTCATCCATGAGCACACCCAAGGCACTGTTGATTCTGCACGGCAAGCAAGCCCTCAACGAAGAGGTGCGGGCGGCAGTGCAGGGCAAGCGCGAGCAGGGTTGGGAGTTGGCCGTGCGGGTGACATGGGAGGGCGGCGATGCCCAGCGGTTTGTCGATCAGGCCCTCGCCGACGGCTACACGCGGCTGATTGCCGGCGGCGGTGACGGCACGCTGCGGGATGTGGCCGAGGCCATGGCCCGGGCCAAGACCGAGGCGAGCCTGGTGCTGATGCCCCTCGGCACCGCCAACGATTTTGCCCGCGCCGCCGGTGTGCCGCTGGAACCTGAGCAGGCGTTGGACCTGCTGGATGTTCCGGCCCGTGCCATCGACCTGGGCGAAGTGGGTGGGCAGATCTTCCTTAATATGGCCACCGGCGGATTTGGCAGCCAAGTCACCGCCAACACCTCCGAAGACCTGAAGAAGGTCCTCGGCGGCGCAGCCTATCTGTTTACCGGCCTGTCACGTTTCAGTGAGTTGCGTGCGGCCTACGGTGAATTGCAGGGCCCCGACTTCCACTGGCGCGGCGAGCTGCTGGCCTTGGGCATTGGCAACGGGCGCCAGGCCGGTGGCGGGCATGTGCTGTGCCCCGATGCCCTGGCCGATGATGGTTTGCTGGATATCAGCATTCTGCCGGCGCCTCAGGAAGTGGTCGGCACCCTGCGTAGCCTGATGACGGACGGTTGGGGCCTGGACAACATGTTTGTGCGGGCGCGTTTGCCGTGGGTCGAAATCAAGGTGGCCGAAGGGCTGGCGATCAACCTCGACGGCGAGCCGCTCCAGGGTGATGACTTGCACTTTTCGGCCTTGCCCCAGGCGCTGCGCGTGCATTTGCCGACGGATTCGCCGTTGCTGACTAATCGTCCAGGCTGATGATCTGTTCGCGCACCGCAAACAACACCAGGCCCGCCACATCGAAAATCTGCAAGCGCTTCATGATTTGCGAGCGGTGGGCTTCCACGGTCTTGATGCTCAAGCCCAGGCCATGGGCGATTTCCCGGGTGGACTTGCCGCGCACGATCAACCGCAGGATTTCCAGTTGGCGCGCGGTCAGGTTATGGCTGTGGGGCGGCGGGTTGGCCTGGGCCTGATTGCGGATCAGCGCCTGGTTGATCACCGTGTGGGCGATGGCCGGGCTCAGGTAGCGTTCGTTGTTGCGCAAGGCCAGCAGCGCGTGCTCCAGCTCGTTGGCCGTGGTGTCCTTGAGCAGGTAGCCATGGGCGCCGGATTCCAGGGCGCACATGATCAGTTCCGGGTCGGTGTGCATCGACAGGATCAGCACTTTGCTCTTCGGATAGGCCTGCTTGAGGTTCTTCAAGGCATCGAGCCCGCCGGTGTGTTTCATCGACAGGTCGAGCAGCACGATGTCGGGTTGCAGCGCATCGAAGCGCTCCAGCAACTGGGCGCCGTCGCTCGCTTCGCCGATCACCGCGTAGCCGGGAATATCCATGACCAGCGCACGCACGCCGGCCCTGATCAGGGAGTGGTCATCCACCAGGAGTAAGTTGCACGTCACTCTAGAACCTTATGGGGGTTGGCCCGTTCGAGGGCGCGGGGCGCCCAGGGGAAAAGCGCTTCGATCCGTGTGCCAAAGCCTGGCCGGCTATTGACAGACAATGTGCCGCCCAGTTGATCAATCCGCTCGGACATCCCGGCCATGCCCCGTTGACCTTCCTGGGCGGGGTTGATGGCGGGCGAAAAGCCCTGGCCATCATCGCTGATAGACAGTGACAGGCCTTCGGGCAGGCGTTGCAGGCGCACCAGCAGGTTGCGTGCCTGGGCATGTCGCAGCATGTTGGTAACGGCCTCCTGGGTAATGCGAAAGGCGGCAACGGCCATTTCTTCCGGGATGCCGGTGAGCCGTTGATGGCATTCCAGGCTCCAGTTTACCTGGGTGTTTTCCAGGGTCTTGAGCAGGTGCGCCCGCAGGCTCGCCTCCAGCCCCAGGCTGGCCAACTGCCGGGGATTGAGGATGGCCGACACGTCCTGCACCTTGGCCAGGGTTTCGTTCAGGGTGTTGCACAGCACTGCGCAATGGCCTTGCAGGTCTTCCGGCAGGCGGCGTTTGAGCCATTCACTTTGCAGCTTGGCGGCGGTCAACAGTTGGCCTATATCGTCGTGCAATTCACGGCTCAGGCGATGCCGTTCGTTTTCCTGGACCTGCAACAGACGTTCGGCCAGTTCCTGGGGCTGGAACTTGATGGACTTGCGTGAGCGCCACTGTTGCAGGCCCACCACCAACAGGGTGGCCAGGTTCAATAACAGCAGGGCCAAAGGAAGCTCGGCCGAGCGTGCATAAGCCCACAGGCTAAGCAGGCACGAACACAGGCACAGCGCGAGGGTCATCCTGCGTGCATTGCTTCGGGACACGGACCTTGCGATGAGTGACTTCAGGCTGGCGTACATAGGAGGCGCATTTCACGTTTATATGCATCATGAAGTTGAGTCACTTCGAGCGGGGCATGGTACCACCACTATTACCGTTGGTCGCCTTTCGCCGAGCGTGATGAGGCGTATTAATCACGGCTGCGCCTCGGGAGGTAGTCCCGGAGTTCAAAGAGTGGGGGAGTTGTATCATTGAAGTTGTTTTGTATCGGTATTGTCGTTAGTGGCTTATTGATATTTTTCGGCTAACGACTACGTCATTTGTGATTAGTTGTGGCTGTCGTTTTTGGATAAATGAGTGATTGATTGCGACATTTTTGCCGGATAAATGCGAAGAGGACTCAAAAGGCGGAGGGCATGCGTTGCTGTTGTGTGTAGCCAAAGTCGCTTTGCGGGATGTGTTGCACGACGGTGGCAATCAACACGGTTTGTTCGGTTTCATCCAGGCTGAGTTTGCCGGTTTTGGTGTCGATCAATTCCAGTTGCCAGGCCAGCAATGTGAGGCAGTTGTGCAATGCATCAAGTGCTTCATCATGTAACTGCAAGGGGCTGGCGGCATTGCTGATCAGGTACTGGATGTGCCGTGAAAACTCGCTGATCGCCCGCAGGGCCAAGGCTTCTGACTTTTCCGAGAGCTTGATCAGGCTGGCTTTCATGCAGTCGATGGCGTCGCTGTCGTTGCGGATCAAATGCAGGTGGCTCAAGCATTCTTCAGACTTGGCCAGCAACATCTCCGCTTCGAGCAGGAACTCGGGAAGTGCAAGTTGCCACTCTTTGCCGTCGTTCATCATGCAAGTCTCCATAACATACCGTCGGATGATGAGATGTCGTACCGGGTGAATGGCGTAAAACTACCGCTGAAATATGACGAAGATCTGTAGGTCAGATCCGACTTTTCCGTAGGAAATTTATTTGAATAACGGTCGGGCTCGTCCGGGCTCCCCATAATCTTCAGGGTTGTTCGCACAACTACTTCGGTTGCCAAGACGTAAGTCTCTGGACGACCCCTCGGCCGCGGGCTTGCGATAGCAAACAAAAGCCTGACTCCATTCATGCAATGAGAATGGCGTCACATTAATGGCTATTAGATATCGCGAATATCAGGTTGGTCCTGATTGTGGATAGGGGAATCCCTTACATAGGGGAACCTCGCGCTGACTTTACGGTCGCGCGGCGGCGGTGATGGGCGTTGTGGTGAAGCTGGCTCAGTAAAGCATGATGTCAGTGTGACATCAATGGATTTGCATGGCATTTTAGTGGGGGGTCAAGGTCCGGCGATTGCCGCCGATAACCCTCTTCAGTGACCAGCACTATCCATCCGCTAAACCCAGGAGTCTTTAATGGCCGGCATTCTCGACACGGTAGATCAACGCACACAATTGGTGGGTGAGAATCGCCTGGAGATCCTCATGTTTCGCCTGGCCGGGCGGCAGCTGTTCGCGATCAACGTGTTCAAGGTGCAGGAAGTGCTGCAACTGCCCAAGTTGACCCTGATGCCCCAGCGCCATCCGTTTGTCTGCGGCGTGGTCAACTTGCGTGGCCAGACGTTGCCGGTGATCGACCTGTCCCAGGCGATTGGGATGCGCCCGCTGATTCCGGGGCCCAACAGCACCATTATCGTCACCGAGTACAACCGCTCTGTGCAGGCATTCCTGGTGGGCGGCGTCGACCGCATCGTCAACATGAACTGGGAGGCGATCCTGCCACCTCCGGCGAGTGCCGGGCGCCAGCATTACCTGACGGCCATCAGCAAGGTCGACGACCAGTTGGTGGAAATCATCGACGTGGAAAAAGTCCTCGCCGAAATCGTGCCCTACAACGCCAAGGTCTCCCGCGAGAAACTCGAAGACCCGGTGCTGGAACGCGCCCGCGGCCGTGAAGTGCTGCTGGTGGATGACTCCAACGTCGCCCTCTCGCAACTGCGTGACACCCTCGGCCAGTTGGGGGTGAAGATGCACATCGCCAGCGATGGCCTCAAGGCCCTGAACATGCTCAAGGGTTGGGCCGACAGCGGCCAGGTGATGACCGACAAACTGTTGATGATCTTCACCGACGCCGAAATGCCCGAGATGGACGGCTACCGCCTGACCACCGAGATTCGCAACGACCCGCGCCTGCGGGGCCTGTACGTGGTGTTGCACACGTCGTTGTCCGGCAGCTTCAACGATTCGATGGTGAAGAAGGTCGGTTGCGACAACTTCCTCTCCAAGTTCCAGCCCGACAAGTTGGTGGACGTGGTGCGTCAGCGCCTGATGCTGGACGAAGTACCGGCTTGAGCTTAGGGTGACGGCTTTACCCCTCAGGAATGCAGGCCCATGCTTCGTCTCAGCGCGTTGTACCGATACCCCTTGAAGTCCGGCAAGGGTGAAACCTTGCATCAGATTGGCCTGGACACACTCGGGCTCGACGGGGATCGACGCTGGATGTTGGTGGACGAGGCCAGCGGGCGTTTCCTGACCCAGCGGGCCGTGGCCAAGATGAGCCAGCTGTCGGCGCTGTGGAATAGCGCCGGTGGCCTGACCTTGAGCGCCGAAGGCCAACCTGCCCTTGACGTGCCACTGCCCGGCAGCGATGCCGAGTTGCGCGGCGTGACCATCTGGCGCGACACCTTGCGCGTGCCCGACGCCGGTGATGAAGCGGGCGCCTGGGTCAGCGAGTTCATTGGCAAACCCACGCGCCTGGTGCAAGTGCCACTGGCGCGTGCGCGCACTACCGAGGCCGGCTACGGCAAGGACGATGACAAGGTCGCATTTGCCGATGGTTTTCCGTTGCTGTTGATTGGCCAGGCGTCCCTGGATGACTTGTCGCAGCGCGTCGGTCGGCCCATGGAAATGCTGCGTTTCCGTCCCAACCTGGTGATCGAAGGCAGCGAAGCGTTTGCCGAGGACGGCTGGAAGCGGGTACGGATTGGCGACGTTGAGTTTCGCGTGGTCAAGTCCTGCTCACGCTGCATCCTGACCACCATCGACCCGGCGAGCGGTGAACGCAGTGCCGACCGCGAACCGCTGGCCACCCTCAAGACTTATCGTGAGCACGAGGGCGATGTGATGTTTGGGCAGAACCTGGTCAACGATGGGGTGGGCCGCCTGGAAGTCGGTATGCCGGTGACTGTCCTGGAGTAAGCAACCCTGAAATGAAAAATGCCCGTCTCGCAAGAGACGGGCATTTTTTATGGCTGGCGCAAAGATCAGCCGCGGTATTCGCACAGGTAAGCCGTGTCGACCGCGACCTTCAGCTGGAACTTGCTGTTGGCTGGCACGTTGAACTGGCTACCGGCCTCGAAGGTTTCCCAGTCTGTGCTGTCTGGCAGCTTGACGGTCAGCGCGCCCGACACCACGTGCATGATTTCACGCTGGGCGGTGCCGAACTCGTATTCACCCGGGGCCATGACGCCGATGGTCGCCGGACCTTCTGCAGTGCCGAAAGCGATCGACTTGACGGTGCCGTCGAAGTACTCGTTGACTTTAAACATGGGCGAATCCTCGGAAAAGGGTCAAGAAAGGTCGGCCAGTATGCCTTCTACACGGGCAAAATCAACGGCAGCAGCCGTGCGGTGTTGCGCGCATCTTCCAGCGCCCGATGCTGCTGGCCATGGAACTGCATGCCCGCCAGTTGCAGCGCGCCGTTGAGCCCCAGGGGCTTGTCCAGGCGCCGGGCCTTGGCGAAGCGCTGCTTGAGGTTCACGTGGGGCGTCTGGCCCAGCACACTGCTCAAGCCATGGCGCTGCCACTCCAGCTCCAGTTGCTGGCGGTCGTAATCGCCCCAGCTCGCCCAGCCTTCCAGGCGTGCCTGGTGTTGACCGAGCCAGCGTTCGAACAGCGGCCACACCTCATTCAACGGCGCGGCAGCATCGATGTTCGCTTGGGTGATGTGGGTCAACTGGCGGCAGAACGGCGTCAGCAACGGCCTGCGCAGCGGCCGCACGAAACGCTGGAAATGGTCCAGCTCACGGCCCTGGCGGTTGACCAGGCTCACGCCGATTTCGATGATTTCCATCTCGGTCACGGGCCAGCCGCCTTCATCCGTTGTGGCTTCAAGATCAATAATCAGCCAATGAGGCATCGCAGGTTCCCGTACTCTTCCCGTCCTGATGGGGATAGAGCGTAGCTAAGCCTGCTAGTTCCGCCCAGGGCTTACTCGATCTCCAGCAAAATCTGACGGATCCTGACCTGATCTCCCGCAACCGCCTGGATTCGCTTGACCACACCACTCATGCCGGCCTTGAGGGGGTGCTCCATTTTCATCGCTTCCAGCACCAGCAATAGCTGGCCCTGGGTAACTGAATCGCCTTCGCTGACCCTGACCTCGACAATTGCCCCATCCATCGGCGCCTTGACCGTGCCGTCGCTGGCCTCGGTCTGGCGGGTGGCAACGGTTTGGGTTCGATCATCGATGCACACGCCAGGCAGCCAGAGCCGAGTGCCTTGCAGGTGGTAGGCGATGCGACGGCGGATACCGTTGAGCACGGCGATAGCCCAGCGTCCGTCGGTGGTGAGGTCGCGTATTTCGACGGCGTGCTGATCAATGTCGACCTGCAGGCAATTGTCCGCCAGCACACTGAGGCTGATTGTCCGGTGCTCATCCTGTTCGGCGAGTTGGTAACTCCACGGCACGCTGGCGTTGTTGCGCCAGCCGGATAACGGCTTGGAATGAGCGCTGGCGCTGTGCTGGTAAAACAGCGCGGCGGCCAATGCCAGTTCTTCGTGGGTCGCGTGGGTTCGGGCGATGTCGTTGAAATGCTCGGCGATAAAGCCGGTGCTGAAGTCCGCGGCGACAAACCGGGGATGCTTGAGCAGGCTGGCCAGCAGGCGCTGATTGGTGGATACACCCAGGAGTACGCTGTCTTCCACGGCCCTGACCAATTTGCGCCGAGCCTCTTCACGGGTGGCGCCGTGGGCGATGATCTTGCCCAGCATCGGGTCGTAGAACGGTGTGATGCGTTGGCCTTCCAGCACACCATGATCGATGCGCACACCAGCCGCCGGTTCCCAGCGCAGCACGTCGCCGGTTTGCGGCAGGAAGCCCTGGGCCGGGTCTTCGGCGTACAGGCGTACTTCCATGGCGTGGCCGCTCAGGATTACTTGGTCCTGACTCAGGGGAAGTGGCTGGCCGGCGGCGATCTGCAGTTGCCAGGCGACGAGGTCGAGGCCGGTGATCAGTTCGGTGACCGGGTGTTCGACCTGGAGGCGGGTGTTCATTTCCAGGAAGTAGAAGTTGCCGTTGCGGTCGAGGAGGAATTCGACGGTGCCGGCGCCGACGTAATTGACGGCGCGGGCGACCTTGAGGGCGGCTTCACCCATGGTTTGGCGTAGCTCGCCGGTCATGACGGGGCAGGGGGCTTCTTCGATGATTTTTTGATGGCGGCGCTGGATCGAGCAGTCGCGTTCGCCGAGGTAGATCAGGTTGCCGTGGGTGTCGCCGAACAGTTGGATTTCGACGTGGCGGGGGTCGATCAGGGCTTGTTCGAGGATCAGTTCGGCGCTGCCGAAGGCGTTTTGTGCTTCGGAGCGGGCGGTGCGCAGGTGTTCCAGCAGGGTGTCGGGGCTGTGCACCAGGCGCATGCCGCGACCGCCGCCGCCGGCGCTTGCCTTGATCATCAGCGGGTAGCCGATTTGGTCGGCTTGCTGTTGCAGGGTTGGGTCATCCTGGTCGGGGCCTTGGTAGCCTTTGATGCAGGGGACGCCGGCGTTGAGCATGGCGACTTTTGAAAGGCGTTTGCTGCCCATCAGTTCGATGGCTTCGGGGCTGGGGCCGATGAAGGTCAGGCCGGCGTTTGCGCAGGCGCGTGCGAAGTCGGGGTTTTCGGAGAGGAAGCCGTAGCCGGGGTGGATGGCGTCGGCGCCGGTGCGGTGGGCGGCGTTGAGGATGGCTTCGATGTTCAGGTAGGACTGGGTGACCGGGGCGGGGCCGATGTTGATGGCTTCGTCGGCCATCTGGACGTGCAGGGCATCGGTGTCGGCTTCGCTGTAGATCGCTACCGTGCGGTAGCCCAGGGATTGGGCGGTGCGCTGGATGCGGCAGGCGATTTCGCCACGGTTGGCTATGAGGATTTTGTTGAACATCGGCATGGTGGTGGTCCTTGGCTCGTCGGGTACATATCCGTTTCTTCGGTAACGGCTGCTTATGGTTCCGCTCTTACAGCGGCTCACTTTGGAAAAGCCCCAAAGTAAGCAAAGGGCTCTGCCCCGCCTGTCGGCGCCTCGCCTAGGCTCGGCGTTCCCTCACTCCGGCACTGCTCCGCGGGCCGCCGCGACGGGCCATCCATGGCCCGGCGCGGCTAAACCGGCGTCCTGCCGGTTTACCCGCTCCGCACTGCCTGCGTTCGGCCTCGGGCTGAATGGGGCAGTCAGATCAAAATCAAGATCAAAAGCAAAAGCACAGCGGCCTCCCGGCCGGCTTGAGTGTTAAAAGCAAAGGCAAGATCCAGAGCGAAAACAGATCTGCTTTTCTGTGGGAGCGGGCTTGCTCGCGAAAAACCTGAGGTCGCCGCGTTCATCCAGAATGCCCGCGTCATCGTTAACGACCTTCGCGAGCAAGCCCGCTCCCACATTTTTTGGACCGTGCCCGCTTTAGATTTTGATTTGGCTTTTGCTCTTCAACACTCAAGCCGGCCGGTAGGCCGCTGTGCTCTTGATCTGCTTTTGATCTTGATCTTAGGCGCCCCGTTAAACCACGCTGGCCGAACGCAGGCTTTGGAGCGTGGGTAACCCGGCAGGACGCCGGGTTAGCCGTCCTGGGCCAGGGATGGCCCATGACGGCGGCCCACGGTCCAAAGCCGGAGTGAGGGCACACCGAGCCTAAGCGAGGTGCCGAGTGGTGGGGCAAGAGCGTTTTGGTTACTTTTGCGCTTTTCAAAAGTGACCCGCTGTAAGAGCGGAACCATAAGCGGCCATCACCGCAGAAACGGATATGCCCCCAATTCATCGCGCCCACCGAGGCGTCCGCTTCTGCACAAAAGCCTGAGTCCCCTCAATCCCTTCCTCCCCACAAACCGCCTCGGCAAACCACTCAGCCGCCTGGTCCAGCAGCGGCCCCAAGGCCTGCTCACCACTGGCCAAGACCAACGCCTTGGTCCGCGCATTAGCCCCCGGAGCACAACGCAAAACCTGCCCCAACACCTCATCCACCCGCTCCGCCAACGCCTGGGGATCGTGCTCCACAAAATGCACCAACCCCAATCGCAGCGCCTCAACCCCATCAAACCGCGCCGCCGTCAAAGCCAACCGCCGCGCCTGAGTCAACCCGATACGCTTCACCACAAACGGCGCAATCTGCGCCGGCAACAGCCCAAGGCTGGTCTCCGGCAACCCAAACTGCGCCTGATGATCCGCAATCGCCACATCACTGACACACACCAACCCCAACCCGCCCCCCAGCACCGCACCCTGGAGCACCACAATCACCACCTGCGGCAGCGCTTCAACCTCCTGCAACAGCGTGCCAAACGCCCGGTTCAACGCCTGCAACCCACCCGTGGCCCCCGCGCGCGCCATGTCCTTCACATCCCCGCCCGCCGAAAAATGCCCACCGGCGCCGCTGATAACCACCGCCCGCAAGGCTTTATCCCCGGCCACACCGGCCAGTACCGAACGCAACTCGGTCACCATCTCAAGGCTCATGGCATTGCGGCTGTCAGGCCGATTGAGCGTCACATGCAACACCCCGTTATGCGGCTCCAGCAACAACGTATTCACGACTTTTTCCCCGGCAAGGTGCCCATCAATTTGCAGATGATCCCCAGCATGATCTCGTCCGCCCCACCGCCAATCGACACCAGCCGCACATCCCGGTAAGCCCGGGCCACCGGGTTGTCCCACATGAACCCCATGCCGCCCCAATATTGCAGGCAACTGTCGCTGACTTCGCGCCCCAGGCGCCCGGCCTTGAGCTTGGCCATGGAGGCCAGGCGCGTCACGTCCTGGCCCTTGATGTACTGCTCGGTGGCCTGGTACACCAGCGCCCGCAGGCATTCGATTTCGGTGGACAGCTCGGCCAGGCGAAAGTGGATCACCTGGTTGTCGATCAATGCCTTGCCGAAGGTCTTGCGCTCCTTGCAGTAGTCGATGGTGCTGTCGATGCAGTACTCCAAGCCCTTGACCATATTGGCCGCGCCGAACAGACGTTCTTCCTGGAACTGCAGCATCTGCATCATGAACCCCGCGCCTTCATGGCCGATGCGGTTGCGCTGGGGGATGCGCACGTCGTCGAAAAACACCTGGGCGGTTTCCGAACTGTGCATGCCGAGCTTTTCCAGGGGCGGGCTGACGCTGATGCCCGGGGTGTTCATCGGCACCATGATCAGCGACTTGTTGATGTGCGGCTTGTCGTCCGAGGTGTTGGCCAAAAGGCAGATAAAGTCGGCGCTGGGGGAGTTGGTGATCCACATCTTGCTGCCGTTGATCACATAGTCGGTGCCGTCCTTGCGGGCATGGGTTTTCAGCCCGGCCACGTCGGAGCCGGCGCCGGTTTCCGAGACGCCGATGCAGCCCACTTGTTCGCCGCTGATGGCCGGGCGCAGGAATTCTTCGCGTAACTCATCGGAGCCGAAGCGGGCCAGGGCCGGGGTGCACATGTCGGTTTGCACGCCGATGGACATTGGGATGCCGCCGCAACGGATGCTGCCGAATTCTTCGGCGGCGACGATGGAGTAGCTGTAGTCGAGACCCATGCCGCCGAACTTTTCCGGTTTGGAGATGCCCAGCAAACCGAGGTCGCCGGCCTTGCGGAAGATCTCGTGGATCGGGAAGCGTCCGGCCTTTTCCCATTCATCGACGTGGGGGTTGATCTCGCGCTCGACAAAGCCACGGACGGTGCGGCGCAGTGCTTCGTGTTCCTGGGTGAAGATCATTTTATTGTTCTCCCTATGGGGACGCGGAGCGTCCCGGGCTGCATTCCCACGCGGGGCGTGGGAACGATCATCAAAACCGCGCTGCACCAAAGCTGTTGGGCTGTAGTTGCCGCACTTCGGCCTCGTGGCAGATGTCCAGCAGAAACCCGAGCAGGGTTCGTGTATCCCGTGGATCAATCAGCCCGTCGTCCCACAGGTTTGCGCTGCCGTAGAGGGCGGTGGACTGGCTGTCGAGTTTCTGGGCAGTGACCTGTTCGAGCATGTCGAGTACCTTGGGGTCGGGCACCAGGCCGTCTTTCAGTTGCTTGGCTTCGGTGACGATTCGCAGCACCTTGCCCGCCTGGGCGCCGCCCATCACGGCGGTGCGGCTGTTGGGCCAGGCGAAGATGAAACGTGGGTCGAGGCCGCGGCCGCACATTGCGTAGTTGCCGGCGCCGTAGGAGCCGCCGACGACGATGGTCAATTTCGGCACCCGGGCATTGGCCACCGCCTGGATCATCTTCGCGCCATGCTTGATCACGCCTTGCTGCTCCGACTCGGTGCCGACCATGAAACCGGTGGTGTTGTGGAAGAACAGCAGCGGCGTCTGGCTCTGGTCGCACAGCTGGATAAATTGCGCGGCCTTGCTCGCGCCCTTCGGGGTGATCGGCCCGTTGTTGCCGATAAAACCACAGGCGCGACCCTGGATATGCAAATGGCCACAGACGGTGTGCGGGTCGAACTCGCCCTTGAACTCCAGGAAGTTGGAACCGTCCGCCAGTCGCGCGATGATTTCGCGCACGTCGTAGGGCTTTTTCGGATCGTCGGGGATCAGCCCCAACAGCTCTTCAATCGGGTACAGCGGCTCGCTATAAGCGCGCTTTGGCACAGGCGGCAAGCGGTCATCCCACGGCAACAGGCTGACAATTTCGCGCACGATGCGCACACCGTCAGCGTCGTTTTCCGCCAGGTATTCGGCGGTGCCGGCGGTTTGCGCGTGCATCTCGGCGCCGCCCAGTTCTTCATCGGTGGCGACTTCGCCGGTAGCCGCCTTGAGCAGCGGCGGGCCGGCCAAAAACAGCTTGGCCTTGCCACGCACCACCACCACGTAATCCGACAGCCCCGGCTGATAGGCGCCGCCCGCCGTGGCCGAGCCATGCACCACGGTGATCTGCGGCAACCCCATGGCCGACATCCGCGCCTGGTTGGCAAAGCTGCGTGCGCCTTCGACGAAAATCTCCGCCGCGTAGTTGAGGTTGGCGCCGCCGCTTTCCGCCAGGGTCACCACTGGCAGTTTGTTTTCCATGGCGATCTGTTGCAGGCGCAGGGATTTTTTCAGGCCCGAGGGGGAAATGGTCCCACCTTTGATGGCGCTGTTGTTGGCCACCACCAGCATGCGTACGCCGCTGACGTAGCCGATGCCGGCAATCAACCCGCCACCGGCAGCGCTGCCGTCCTTGTCGTCGTGCAGTTTGTAGCCGGCCAGGCTCGCCAGTTCGAGGAACGGCGCGCCTGGGTCCAGCAGCAAATTCAGGCGTTCCCGTGGCAGCAGTTGCCCGCGCTTGTCGAACTTGGCCTTGGCTTCGGCGGCCTTGCTCAGCAGGTTTTGCTCCAGCTGGCGCAGTTGATTGACGCCTGTGAGCATCGCCTCGCGGTTCTGCGCGAATTGCGGGCTGTGGGCGTCGAGTTGCGAGTCGATCACCGGCATGGCTTATTTCTCCTCCTTGAGCACGTCCGGCAAATAAGCCCGGTGGAAACCATTAAAGGACACGCTCGGCGGTTGCGCCTTGTGCAGCGGCCAGGCGCGGCTGCCGAGGCTGGCGGCGCCGTCGATGCGCAAGGTGCTGCCGCTGACGAACGCGGCGGCGGGGCTGAGCAAAAATACAATCGCCGCGCTGACTTCCGATTCGGTGCCGATGCGCTTGAGCGGCACGTGTTCGCGCAAGGTTGGGATCACCGCCTTGAATGCGCCTTCGTAGGTGTCCATGCCGCTGGAGGCAATCCAGCCCGGCGCCACGGCGTTGACCCGCACCCCGGCGTAACCCCATTCGAAGGCGGCAGTCTTGGTGAAGTTGTCCATGCCCGAACGCGCCGCGCCGGAGTGGCCCATGCCGGGCATGCCGCCCCACATGTCGGCGAGCATGTTGACGATGGACCCGCCGTGCTTGCTCATGCACTGGTTGAACACTTCCCGAGCCATCAGGAAACCGCCCACCAGGTTGGTGCGCAGCACGGTTTCGAAACCCTTCTGGTTGATCGACGCGAGCGGCGAGGGGTACTGGCCGCCGGCATTGTTTACCAGACCATGAATCGGGCCGTGCTCCTGGAGGATCTGGCCGACCAGCGCCTTCACCGCTTCTTCATCACGAATATCGCAGGCCTGCCAACTGGCGCGGCCGCCGTCTTCACTGATCTCCGCCGCGACCGTTTGCAGTTTTTCCGGCTTGCGCCCCACCAGAATCACATGGGCGCCGAGGGCCGCCAGCTCGTGTGCGGTACAGCGGCCAATGCCACTGCCGCCGCCGGTAACGATGATGGTTTGCCCCTGGAACAAGTCGGCTTTGAAGATCGAGTCGAAGGCCACGGCGTGGGTCCTTTAAGTGAATTGATCGGCAATGTGCTGCGGCACGGCAATCGGGATTTCCAGCAGTTGCTGGGCGAAGGCCTTGCCTTGGGGGTCGATGCGCAGGCTGGCAATCCCGCCGCCGCCCAAGGCGTTTTCCAGCAGGAAGTTCAGGCTGTGGCTGCCGGGCAAGTACCAGCGTTCGACGCGGCCGTGGATCGGGTCGAGCACGTGGCTCATCCAGTCGACGATCACTTCGGGGGTCAACGCTTCGGCGATCCACGGCAGGTATTCGGGCTCGCGGGCGATCACCCCGATGTTGCTGTGGTTGCCCTTGTCGCCGGAGCGGGCCACCGCCAGCTTGACCAGCGGCACGTTGGCGTCGGCGCGGCCTTGGGGTTTGGGCGGGTCGATCAAGGCGATGGACGTGTTCAGCGGTTCGGTGCCAGGCAGTTCGCAGGCATGTCGCTCGCCAATAAAGTCGACCTGCAATTGGCAGGCGCTTTTATCGATCAGGAATGAAAACAGCCGAATCAGCGGGTACACCGTGGGCCGCCCGCCGACGATCCCGGTGAGCCCCGGCGCCATGCCGGTGGCCGCCTGGGCGATCTCCCGGGCGAACAGCACCAGCGCCTGTTTGCTCGGGTGACGCACCGCCAGTTTCACCACCACTTCGCGGCAGTCCTGGCGTTGGGCGTGGGGGCCGTAGGTGGCTTCGCTGCCCAGCAGTTCGATGTTGACGTCGGTGTAGGGCGCCCAACCGCGCTGGCTGAACAGCTCTGAGGTCTTGTTGATGATCGCCTGGCTGACCCGCTCGGCCTTGGCCACCGCGTCGATCCCGGCAATCAGGCAGCTGGCGGTGCAGCGAAAACCGTCCGGGTAGGTGGCGCTGACCTTGTACTGGTCGGTGGGCGGCAGGCCTTTGGCGCCGTGCAGGTGCACGCGGTTTTTGCCTTGTTGCTGCAGCTTTACGTGGCTGAAGTCGCAGATCACGTCGGGCAACAGGTAGGCGCGCGGGTCGCCGATTTCATACAGCAGTTGCTCGGCGACGCTCAGTTCGCTGATCAGCCCGCCGGTGCCGTCGACCTTGCTGACGGTGAACTGGCCGTCGGCGCTGACCTCCACAATCGGGAAGCCGATGTGTTCGTAGTCCGGCACCTCGCGCCAATCGGTGAAGTTGCCGCCGGTGCACTGGGCCCCACATTCGATGATATGCCCAGCCAGTGCCGCCTGGGCCAGGCGGTCGTAGTCCTGCCAGGACCAGTCGAATTCATGCACCAGCGCTGCGCTGACCACGGCGCTGTCGACCACACGGCCGGTGATGACGATATCGGCGCCCAGCTTCAACGCCTGCACGATGCCCGGCGCGCCGAGGTAAGCGTTGGTGGACACGCACATCGGCGGCAAAGGCGCGCCGCTGAACATGTCGGTGATGCCGTGCAGTTGCTTGAACTGCGGTTGCAGGTCATCCCCCAGCAGCACGGCGATCTTCAACGGGATTTGCGCCTCGTCGCAGGCCGCCTGCAACGCGGCGGCGCAGGCCTGGGGGTTGATCCCGCCGGCATTGCTGATCACGCGGATGCCCTGGCGCTGGATATCCGCCAGCAGTGGCGTCAGCACCTCGACGAAATCCGTGGCATAGCCGGCCTGGGGATCCTTCATCCGTGCCCCGGCGAGGATCGACAGGGTGACTTCCGCCAAGTAGTCGAACACCAGGTAATCCAGCGCGCCGCCTTCTACCAACTGCGCAGCGGCGGTGCAGGTGTCGCCCCAGAAGGCGCTGGCGCAACCGATGCGTACCGTCTTGTTCATGGGGCGTCCTTCCTCTGGTTTACTGGAACCAACACTACCAAGCAAGCGCTTGGTTTGTAAACTCTGGTCACAACTTTGCCCCAAGCGCTTGCTTGGTTGGCTGCCACGGCCTAAATTGCCGCCCAAGACGTAACCAGAAGTTAAGGAGAGCAGCATGGATGAGCAGAAAGCCCTGCGGGTGATGCGCACCATGGTCGACGCCGGCCAATTGACCGACCCCGACAGTGCCCGTGGCAAGTTGCTGCAAACCGCGGCCCACCTGTTTCGCAACAAGGGCTTTGAGCGCACCACCGTGCGTGACCTGGCCGGCGCGGTCGGGATCCAGTCCGGCAGCATCTTTCATCACTTCAAGAGCAAGGACGAAATCCTGCGGGCGGTGATGGAGGAAACCATCCACTACAACACCGCCCTGATGCGCGCTTCCCTGGCGGAGGCGACCAACGTGCGCGAGCGGGTGTTGGCGCTGATTCGCTGCGAATTGCAGTCGATCATGGGCGGCAGCGGCGAGGCCATGGCGGTGCTGGTGTATGAATGGCGTTCATTGTCGGCCGAGGGCCAGGCCCAGGTACTGGCCTTGCGGGATATTTACGAAGACATCTGGCTGCAGGTGCTGGGGGAGGCCAAGGAGGCCGGTTACATCAGGGGCGATGTGTTTATCACCCGGCGCTTCCTGACCGGCGCATTATCCTGGACGACCACCTGGTTTCGTGCCCAGGGCAGCATGACCCTGGAGCAACTGGCCGATGAAGCTTTGCTGATGGTTTTGAAAGCTGACTAGTTCGTTCGCGCAAGCTATTAATTGTGTGGCAGAAAGTTGTCTCGCTAGACAAAAACGCCTAGCTTAGCGGGATCAAAGTTTTCGACGGTGTGTGCCTTGATGTTTTCGCCCTGGCGATTGGCTGCAGGACTCTCAATATTGGCACTTGGCGCACTGTGGCTGATGCCGGCTTCGGCCGCCCAATTGGTTAGGGTCGGTGCTGCGCATTTTCCGCCGTACACCGTGCGCCCGGAGCAGGGCGCCGACACCGGGTTGCTGCCGCAACTGGTTGAAGCCCTGAATGCCCTGCAAACCGATTACCAGTTTGTGCTGGTACCCACCTCGATTCCCCGGCGTTTTCGTGACTTCCAGCAAGGCCGGGTGGATATGGCGATCTTCGAAAATCCGAACTGGGGTTGGCAGGATATTCCCCATACGGCAGTGGACGTGGGCCTGGAAGACGCCGAAATCTTCGTCGCCCAGCGTGAGCCTGGCCGCGACCAAGGGTATTTCACCGACCTGACCGGCAAACGGCTGGCGGTGTTCAGCGGCTATCACTACGCATTCGCCAACTTCAACCCCGACCCCAAGTACCTGGTGGAGCACTTCAACGCCACCTTGACCTATTCCCACGACAGCAACCTGCTGATGGTCGCCCGCGGCCGCGCCGACATCGCCTTGGTAACACGCTCCTACCTCAGCGATTTCCTGGTGCGCAACACCGAGACGGCGGGGCAGTTCCTGGTGTCCGAGCGGATTGACCAGGTGTACCACCATTACGCGCTGCTGCGGCCCAAGGCGCCGATCACGGGGCCGGTGTTCGCCGGGCTGCTCAAGCAGTTGCGGGACAATGGCCAGTTGCTGAAGATCTTCGAGCCTTACCGCATCGATGTGATGCCGGTGCCGTGATCGTCTAAATTTTTGCCCTTGGCTCACGTCACTTGTTGAACTGTCGACGATTCGTGAGCCCATCCCATGTCCAATCTGAATGACCTGTCTGTCCTGCCGTTGCCGGCGGGGCCTGCCCTGAATGCTGATGAAACTGACAGCCGTCTGAGCCTGACCCTTGAGGGGCAGCCGCTGATTCGTTTGCGTCTTGAACGGGGTGATGAGCTGTTGGTGCATTTGCAGGAGCCCGGCCTTGTGCCCGCTGCCCGGGCGTTGTGGGCGGCCTGTTACTGGTTGTTTGTCAAAGAGCCTGGGCGTCAGCGGCTGGTCTGGCGACTTGAGCATGCGCCGGAGGATGCGTTGCGCAGTGGGTTGCTGGTGGCGACCGAGGTTGCCGGGCAGTTTTATTGTGAGCGCACGTTGTTTTGGCAGTTGCCGCAACCTTGGCTGGGTCAGTCGGTGACGGGGACTTATCCGCAGCAGATGATCATCAGTGGGGGCAAGCGTCATCCCGCTCGTGCGCCGAAGCCGCGGGGCGAGGTTTATCGGCGGTTTGATGCGCGGTTGGGGGCTTGGATTTCGCTGCGAACGGTTGAGATTGATGTTGATCTGGCGCGATTCAATCGTTGGCAGAACAGTGCGCGGGTGGCGAATTTCTGGCAGGAGGCCGGCAGCCTGGAGCAGCATCGGGAGTATCTGGACAAGCTGGACGCGGATCCCCATGCGTTGACGTTGATTGGCTGTTTTGATGATGAGCCGTTTGCGTATTTCGAGGCGTATTGGGCCAAGGAGGATCGGATTGCGCCGTTCTATGACGTGGCGGATTACGATCGCGGGATTCATATGTTGGTGGGTGAGGAGCATCACCGGGGGCCGCATAAGGTGGCGAGTTGGTTGTCGGCGTTGGTGCATTACTTGTTTCTTGATGATCCGCGTACGCAGCGTGTGGTGGCGGAGCCTCGGGCGGATAACGGGAAGATGATTGGGCATATGCAGAATCAGTGTTTCCACTGTGAGAAGGAGTTTGATTTTCCGCATAAGCGGGCCGCGTTGATGATCCTGGGGCGGGAGCGGTTTTTTGAGCGGTGTGGGTTGGTTTGATCGGGGGCATATCCGTTATTTAGGTTACGGCTACCTATGGTTTCGCTCTTACAGCGAGTCACTTTGCAAAAGCGGCAAAGTAACCAAAGCGCTCTGCCCCGCCTGTCGGCGCCTCGCTGTGGCTCGGCGTTCCCTCACTCCGGCATTACTCCGCGGGCCGCCGCGACGGGCCATCCATGGCCCGGCGCGGCTAAACCGGCGTCCTGCCGGTTTACCCGCTCCGCAATACCTGCGTTCGGCCTCGGGCTTATTGGGGCAGTCAGATCAAGATCAAAAGCAAAAGCACAGCGGCCTCCCGGCCGGCTTGAGTGTTAAAAGCAAAAGCAAAAGCAAAGACCAGAGCGAAAACAGAGCTGCTTTTCTGTGGGAGCGGGCTTGCTCGCGAAAAACCTGAGAGCGCCGCGTTCATCCAGAATGCCCGCGTCATCGTTAACGACCTTCGCGAGCAAGCCCGCTCCCACATTTTTTGGACCGTGCCCGCTTTAGATTTTGATTTGGCTTTTGCTCTTCAACACTCAAGCCGGCCGGGAGGCCGCTGTGCTTTTGCTTTTGATCTTGATCTTGATCTTAGGCGCCCCGTTAAACCACGCTGGCCGAACGCAGGCTTTGGAGCGTGGATAACCTGGCAGGACGCCAGGTTAGCCGTCCTGGGCCAGGGATGGCCCATGACGGCGGCCCACGGTCCAAAGCCGGAGTGAGGGCACTCCGAGCCTAGGCGAGGAGCCGAGTGGTGGGGCAAGAGCGTTTTGCTTACTTTTGCGCTCTTCAAAAGTGAGCCGCTGTAAGAGCGGAACCAATACCCGCCATCACCCAAATAACGGATATGTCCCCAGCAGCAGCCCCAATCAAACCCGCCGCGCAAACGTGTCGCTATGAGTCCCGGAAACCTTCCGGCAATGCACCAGCGCATCCCGAATCATGAAGTTCACCAGCGTCGGCGAAACCCCCAGCTCCTTGGCAATATCCTTCTGCGGCACCCCATGCAACCGGTACATCTCAAACGCATAACGCGTGCGTTGAGGCAATTCCGTCAACGCATCCGCGATATTTTCCAGCGTCGAAAAGTTGATGTGCGATGTCTCAGGCGAAGCCCCGTGAATAACCACATTCAAGCCTTCCTCTTCAGTGCCGGAGTATTTCAACTCCAGCGCCTGCTTACGGTAGTGATCAATGGCCAGGTTACGCACGATCTGAAACAGGTAACTCAGCTGCGCCTTGAACGAGGAGGTAATGGTGGGTGCCGATTGCAACCGGAAGTACGCGTCTTGCACCACGTCTTCGGCGCGGGAGCGGCAGCCGGTAATGCGTGCTGCGATCTTGACCAGGATCAGTCGATTATCGACGAAGGCCTGGAGTAGGGGTGAGTCGCACCTGCCTGTGGATACTTGTTCCGTCATGGAAATCACCTTGCTGCAAAAGAGGTTGGGGGAGGGCGTCCTTGCTGAGGCCTCCTACACATCGGGCAACAAATTATGCTTAATGATAATGATTGTCAAATGAGAAGACGAACTAATCTTATGCTTTATCGATAGGTGTGAACCGCGTCTCGCTGACTAATTATTTCCAGGGGCCATCCGTTCTCATGGGTGACAGGCCAGTTAACAAACCGGCCAAGGATCAGCGCCTGGAGGAGGACAAAATGGGTTTTTATCGTGTGAGCGGGAGTGGTCTGAAATGAACACGCCGGCTCGATTACGCCTGTTTTGCCTGCCGTATTCCGGCGCCAGCGCCATGGTCTACAGCCGTTGGCGGCGGGCACTGCCCGAGTGGTTGCAGGTGCGGCCGCTGGAACTGCCGGGGCGCGGCATGCGCATGGACGAGCCGTTGCAGCGCGATATCAAGGCATTGGCCGCGCAACTGGCTGATGAGATCAGCGCGGAACTGGACGAGCCTTACGCCTTGTTTGGCCACAGCCTCGGCGGTCTGCTGGCGTTCGAGCTGGCCCATGCCCTGCGTGAGCGCGGTGTGCCGCAGCCACTGGCGCTGTTTGCGTCGGGTACTGCTGGTCCGGCCCGTCGCGATGTCAGCGAATACGCCATCGAGAAAAACGACGAGCAACTGATCGCCCGCCTGCGTGAACTCAAGGGCACCGGCGAAGAGGTGTTGGCCAATGCCGAACTGATGCAGTTGATGTTGCCGATCCTGCGGGCCGACTTCCTTCTTTGCGGCAGTTTCGAGTATGGCGAGCGCGAGCCGCTGCCCCTGCCGATCCATGTCTTTGGCGGCAAGCAGGACAGTGTGCGTGCCGACCAACTGCTGGACTGGCAGCAAGACACCGCCAGCGGTTTCTCCCTCGACATGTTCGACGGTCACCATTTCTTCCTGGTGCAGCACGAGAGTTCTGTACTGCGCTGTGTGCGGCGTTACGCCGACGAACACTTGGCCCGCTGGCGCAATGACGCCGCGCGGCAGATGGCCCGGGCCGCCGGCTGAACAAGCCCCCCCGGCCACACATTCCCCGATTTCCCAGTAAGCCGATTTCAGGCAGGAACCCCATGATGGACGCCTTCGAACTTCCCCGCACCCTGGTCCAGTCCCTTCAACGCCGCGCCGCACAAACCCCGGATCAACTGGCGTTGCGCTTCCTGGCCGAGACGGCCGAGCAAAGCGTCGTCCTCAGTTACCGCGACCTCGACCTGCGCGCCCGCACCATAGCCGCCGCCTTGCAGGCCAACGCAAACCTGGGCGATCGCGCGGTGCTGCTGTTCCCCAGCGGGCCGGATTATGTCGCGGCGTTCTTCGGTTGCCTGTATGCCGGTGTCATTGCAGTACCGGCTTACCCGCCGGAGTCCACCCGCCGTCATCATCAGGAGCGCCTGCTGTCGATCATCGCGGACGCCGAGCCGCGGTTGCTGCTGACTACCTCCAGCCTCGGGGATTCGTTGCTGCAACTCGAAGGTGCACCGCAGTTGCTGTGCGTCGACAGCCTCAATGCCGAAATCGCGAGCCATTGGGTTGCGCCCAACTTGCAAGACGATGACATCGCCTTCCTGCAATACACCTCTGGCTCCACCGCGTTGCCCAAGGGCGTGCAAGTCACCCACGGTAACCTGGTGGCCAACGAGTTGCTGATCCGCCGGGGCTTCGGCATCGACCTGAACCCCGACGACGTGATCGTCAGTTGGCTGCCGCTGTACCACGACATGGGCCTGATCGGCGGCCTGCTGCAACCGATCTTCAGTGGTGTGCCGTGTGTGTTGATGTCGCCGGCATACTTCCTCGGCCGGCCATTGCGCTGGCTGGAAGCGATCAGCGAATACGGCGGTACCATCAGCGGCGGGCCGGATTTTGCCTATCGGCTGTGCAGCGAGCGGGTCAGTGAATCGGCATTGGATCGCCTGGATTTGAGCAAGTGGCGCGTGGCGTACTCCGGCTCCGAGCCGATCCGCCTCGACACCCTGGAACGCTTTGCCGAGAAGTTCGCCACCTGCGGTTTTACCTCGAATAATTTCTTCGCATCCTATGGCCTGGCGGAGGCCACCTTGTTCGTTGCCGGCGGCACCCGTGGCCACGGCATCCCGGCCCTGCGCCTGGACGATCAGGCTCTGGCCGCCAATCGCGCCGAGCCAGGGCAGGGCGCGGCGATCATGAGTTGCGGCACCAGCCAGCCCGAACACGCGGTGCTGATTGCCGACCCCGCCACCCTGGCGACGCTCCCCGACAATGCCGTCGGTGAAATCTGGGCCACTGGCCCGAGCATCGCCCACGGCTACTGGCGCAACCCTGAAGCCACCGCCAAGACTTTCGTCCAGCACGAAGGCCGTACCTGGCTGCGGACCGGCGACCTCGGATTTATCCGCGAAGGTGAAGTGTTCATCACCGGCCGGCTGAAAGACCTGCTGATCGTGCGGGGCCACAACCTGTATCCCCAGGACATCGAGCAAGCCATCGAGCGTGAAGTGGAAGTGGTGCGCAAGGGCCGGGTCGCCGCGTTTGCGGTGAATGACCAGGGTCTGGAAGGCATCGGCATCGCCGCCGAAATCAGCCGCAGCGTGCAGAAAATCCTGCCGCCTGAAGCGCTGATCAAGGCGATTCGCCAAGCAGTGGCCGAGGCCTGCCAGGAAGCGCCGAGCGTGGTGGTATTGCTCAACCCCGGCGGCTTGCCGAAAACGTCCAGCGGCAAGGTGCAGCGTTCGGCCTGCCGCACACGGTTGGCGGATGGCAGCCTCGACAGTTATGCGCAGTTCCCCGGCGTGCAGGCGCCGGCCGGCGATGCTGCCCTGCAATCCGAACTGCAAACCCAGATTGCCGCGATCTGGTGCGAGCAATTGCAGGTGACGCAGGTCGCCGCCGACGATCACTTCTTCCTGCTGGGCGGCAACTCCATCAGCGCCACCCAGGTCGTCGCTTGCCTGCGGGAAACCCTCGGCCTGGAATTGAACCTGCGCCTGTTGTTCGAAGCGCCCACCCTGGCTGCCTTCGCCACCAGCGTCGCGCAATTGCAGCAGGACGGCGGCGTGGCGCAAGGCGCGATCCATGCGCTGTCACGCCAGGAAGACCTGCCGCAATCCCTCGCGCAAAACCGCCTGTGGATCACCTGGCAACTCGACCCGCAGAGCAGCGCCTACACCATCCCCGGCGCCCTGCGTTTGCGCGGCGAGCTGGATGAAGACGCGGTGCGCGCAAGCTTCCAGCAACTGATCCAGCGCCACGAGTCCCTGCGCACGCGCTTCTTTGAACGCGATGGCCAAGGCTTCCAGCGGGTCGACGCCCAGGCTGATTTCGACCTGCAAGTCATCGACCTCAGCGACCTGCCCGCCGCCGAGCGCGAAGCC
The DNA here is from genome assembly GCF_052682255.1 of Pseudomonas sp. 32A. Classification (NCBI taxonomy): domain Bacteria; kingdom Pseudomonadati; phylum Pseudomonadota; class Gammaproteobacteria; order Pseudomonadales; family Pseudomonadaceae; genus Pseudomonas; species Pseudomonas sp. 32A. Next base: position 4,961,060 of record NZ_JBQYLY010000001.1, read on the forward strand.
CGGGCCAACCAGATCCGCGAAGACGAAGCCCGCACCCAGTTCGACCTGGAGAAAGGCCCGCTGCTGTGGGTAACGCTGGTGCGCCTGGATGACGAAGACCACCAACTGCTAGTGACGATGCACCACATCATCGCGGACGGCTGGTCGCTCAACGTGTTGATCGATGAATTCTCCCGCCTGTACGCCGCAGCGTCCCAAGGCCAAACCCTGGAGTTGCCAGCGCTGGCCCTGCAATACGCCGACTACGGCAGCTGGCAGCGCCAGTGGCTGGCCGAGGGCGAGGGCCAGCGACAACTGGCTTACTGGAAACAACAACTGGGTGACGACCACCCAACCCTGAGCCTGGCCACCGATCACCCGCGCTCGGCGCAGCATGTGCGCAGTGCTTCACGCCACAGTGTGCGGGTGAACGCGAGCCTCAGCGAAGCCATTCGCAAGACGGCCCAGGCTCATGAATCCACGCCGTTCATGCTGTTGCTCGCAGCGTTCCAGAGCCTGCTCTATCGCTACAGCGGCCAACGGGATATCCGCATCGGCGTGCCCAACGCCAACCGTCCGCGCCAGGAAACCCAAGGCCTGATCGGGTTCTTTATCAACACCCTGGTGCTGCGTGCCGAACTGGATGCGCGCCTGCCATTCGCCGACTTGCTGACCGCGACGCGAACCGCTGCCCTGGGCGCCCAGGCCCATCAGGACTTGCCGTTCGAGCAACTGCTGGAAGCCTTTCCGCAAGCCCGTGAGCAGGGCCTGTTCCAGGTGATGTTCAACCATCAGCAACGCGACCTCAGTGCCTTGCGCCGCCTGCCGGGCCTGCTTGCCGACGAGCTGGCGTGGCACAGCCGCGAAGCCAAGTTCGACCTGCAACTGCACTCGGAAGAAGACCGCAACGGCCGCCTGAGCCTGTCCTTCGACTACGCCGATGAACTGTTCGACGCCGCCACCATCGAGCGGCTGGCCGAACACTTCATCAACCTGCTGCAAGCCATTTGCGAGCAACCGCAACAGGCCATCGGCGACCTGAAGCTGCTGCACGCCGACGAACACACCCAACAACGCCAGTGGAGCGCCGCGCCGTGCACACCGGCGCAGAGCTGGCTGCCGGAACAACTTAACCAACAGGTCTCGGAGCGCACCGCACTGGTGTGGCAGGACGGCAGCCTGACCTTCGCCCAACTGCACACCCAGGCCAACCGCCTGGCCCACTACCTGCGAGACAAGGGCGTCGGCCCGGACGTGTGCGTGGCCATCGCCGCCGAGCGTTCGCCGCAACTGCTGATCGGCCTGCTGGCAATCATCAAGGCCGGCGGTGCCTATGTACCGCTGGATCCGGATTACCCGGCAGAACGCCTGGCCTACATGCTCAAGGACAGCGGCGTGCAACTGCTGCTGACCCAGACTTCGCTGCTGGAGCAACTGCCCACAGCTGAAGGCGTCTGCGTCATCGCCATGGACAGCCTCAAGCTGGAAAGCTGGCCGACCCACGCGCCGGGTTTGCACCTTAACGGCGACAACCTCGCCTACGTGATCTACACCTCCGGCTCCACCGGCCAGCCCAAAGGTGTGGGCAACACCCATGCCGCGCTGGCCGAGCGCTTGCAGTGGATGCAAGCCACCTACCAACTGGATGAAACCGATGTGCTGATGCAAAAGGCGCCCATCAGTTTCGACGTGTCGGTGTGGGAGTGTTTCTGGCCGCTGATCACCGGTTGCCGCCTGGTACTGGCGGGCCCCGGCGAGCATCGCGACCCCCATCGCATTGCCCAACTGGTGCAGGAACACGGCGTGACCACACTGCACTTTGTGCCGCCGTTGTTGCAGCTGTTTGTCGACGAACCGTTGGCCGCCGAATGCACCAGCCTGCGCCGCCTGTTCTCCGGCGGTGAAGCGCTGCCTGCCGAGCTGCGTAATCGGGTGTTGGCGCAGTTGCCCGCAGTGCAGTTGCACAACCGCTACGGCCCGACTGAAACCGCGATCAACGTGACGCACTGGCACTGCCAGGTGGAAGACGGCGAGCGTTCGCCGATTGGCCGACCGCTGGGCAATGTGATCTGCCGGGTGCTGGATGATCAGTTCAATCCGCTGCCGGCGGGTGTGCCGGGTGAACTGTGCATCGGCGGTATCGGCCTGGCACGCGGTTACCTCGGGCGTGCGGGGCTGACCGCTGAACGGTTTGTTGCCGACCCGTTGGGCGAGGCGGGCGCACGCCTGTATCGCACCGGTGACCGCGTGCGCTGGAGCGGCGACGGTGTGCTGGAATACCTCGGGCGCCTGGATCAGCAGGTCAAATTGCGAGGCTTCCGGGTCGAGCCTGAAGAAATCGAAGCGCGTCTGTTGGCCCTTGATGGCATCGCCCAAGCGGTGGTGCTGGTGCGGGAAACGGCCGGGGGTGCGCAGTTGATCGGTTACTACACCGCCAACGAACCGCTGGATGAGCAGGATGTGAAAACCGCCCTGGCCGCTGAGCTGCCGGAGTACATGGTCCCGGCGCAATTGATGCGCCTGGACGCGATGCCCCTGAGCCCCAGCGGTAAACTGGATCGCCGTGCCTTGCCGGAACCGGTGTGGCAAGTGCGTGAACACGTCGAACCTGAAACAGCGCTGGAGCAGCAAATCGCCGCGATCTGGCGCGAAGTCCTGGCCCTGCCACGTATCGGCCTGCGGGACGACTTCTTCGCCCTCGGCGGTCATTCGCTGCTGGCCACGCAAATCATCTCCCGCACCCGTCAGGCCTGCGATGTCGAGCTGCCGTTGCGCACATTGTTCGAAGCCAGCGAGTTGGGGGCTTTCGCCGAGCAGGTCCGCTTGATCCAGGCCTCCGGCCAGCGCAACCAACAGCTGGCGATCGGCAAGGTCGACCGCAGCCAGCCGGTGCCGCTGTCCTATTCCCAACAGCGCATGTGGTTCCTCTGGCAGATGGAGCCCGACAGCCCGGCGTATAACGTCGGCGGCATGGCGCGCTTTCGTGGGGTGCTGGACGTGGGGCGTTTCGAGGCGGCATTGCAGGCCTTGATCATGCGTCACGAAACCCTGCGCACCACGTTCCCGAGCATTGATGGCGTGGCGCAGCAGAAGGTTGCGGCGCAAACCGGCGTGCGCATGGATTGGCAGGATTTCTCGGCCTTCAATGAAGCCGAGCGGCAACAGCGTGTGCAGCAACTGGCCGATCATGAAGCCCACACGCCGTTCAATCTGGAGACCGGTCCACTGCTGCGCGCCTGCCTGGTCAAGGCCGGCGAGCAGGAACATTACCTGGTGCTGACCCTGCACCATATCGTCACCGAAGGCTGGGCCATGGACATTTTTGCCCGTGAGCTCAGCGCGTTGTACGAAGCCTTTATCGATGACCGCGAATCGCCGCTGGCGCCGCTGCCGGTGCAGTACCTCGACTACAGCGTGTGGCAGCGCCAGTGGCTGGAATCCGGCGAGCGCCAGCGCCAACTGGATTACTGGACCGCGCAACTGGGTACTGAACACCCGCTGCTGGAACTGCCGGGCGACCGTCCGCGACCACCAGTGCAAAGTCACCAGGGCGAGCTGTACCGTTTCGACTTGAGCGATGACCTTGCCGCCCGCGTGCGGGCCTTCAACGCCGAGCGTGGTCTGACCCTGTTCATGACCATGACCGCCACCCTCGCGGTATTGCTCTACCGCTACAGCGGCCAGACCGACCTGCGTATCGGTGCGCCAGTGGCCAACCGGATTCGTCCGGAAAGCGAAGGGCTGATCGGTGCGTTCCTCAACACCCAGGTGCTGCGTTGCCAGCTGAACGGGCAGATGAGCGTCGGCGAATTGTTCGACCAGGTGCGCCACACCGTGATCGAAGGCCAGTCCCATCAGGACCTGCCGTTCGACCACTTGGTTGAAGCCCTGCAACCGCCCCGCAGCGCCGCGTACAACCCGCTGTTCCAGGTGATGTGCAACGTGCAGCGCTGGGAGTTCCAGCAAAGCCGTACATTGGCCGGGATGACCGTCGAGTACCTGGCCAACGATGCCCGCGCCACCAAGTTCGATCTCAATTTGGAAGTCACCGACCTCGACCATCGCCTGGGTTGCTGCCTGACCTACAGCACTGATCTGTTCGATGAGCCGCGCATTGCGCGCATGGCCGCCCATTGGCAAAACCTGCTGGAAGCCTTGCTTGCCGATTCGCAACAGCGCCTGAGTGAGTTGCCGCTGCTGGAAGCGGCCGAGCAGCGCTCGTTGCAAGACAGCCTTGGCATGGAGGCCGGCGAGCATCGTCTCGACCAGTGCATTCACCACCTGTTCAGCGAGCAAGCCCTGGCCCGCCCCGACGCCCCGGCCTTGACCTTCGCCGGGCAGACCCTAAGCTACAGCGAACTCGACAGCCGCGCCAATCGCCTGGCCTGGATGCTCCGCGAGCGCGGCGTAGGCCCGCAGGTGCGGGTTGGCCTGGCGCTGCCGCGTTCGCTGGAAATGGTGATCGGCCTGCTGGCGATCCTCAAGGCTGGCGGCGCCTATGTGCCGCTGGACCCGGAATACCCGCTGGACCGCCTGCACTACATGATCGAAGACAGTGGCATCGGCCTGCTGCTCAGCGACGCTGCGATGTTCGACGCGCTGGGCGAGCTGCCCGCCAGCGTCGGTCGCTGGTGCCTGGAGGATGACCTGCCAACCCTGGCCAGCTACCCGGCCAGCGAATTGCCTTTTATCAGCCTGCCGCAACACCAGGCCTATCTGATCTACACCTCAGGTTCCACCGGCAAGCCCAAAGGCGTGGTGGTGTCCCACGGTGAAATCGCCATGCATTGCCAGGCGGTGATCGAACGCTTCGGCATGCGCCCGGATGACTGCGAGCTGCACTTCTATTCCATCAACTTCGACGCCGCCACCGAACGCTTGCTGGTGCCGTTGCTCAGTGGTGCCCAGGTTGTGTTGCGGGCCCAGGGCCAATGGGATGCGGAAGAAATCTGTGGGCTGATTCGTCAGCACCGCATCAACATCCTCGGTTTCACCCCGAGCTACGGCAGCCAGTTGGCGCAATGGCTGGCCACGCAACACCAGACCTTGCCGGTGCGCATGTGCATCACTGGCGGTGAAGCCCTGACCGGCGAGCACTTGCAGCGTATTCGCGCGGCATTCAAGCCGGCGCTGTTTTTCAACGCCTATGGCCCGACTGAAACCGTGGTGATGCCACTCGCCAGTCTTGCCCCGGAAACACTGGAGGAGGGCGCTGGCAGCGTGCCGATCGGCAGCATCATCGGCGCACGTGTGGCCTACATTCTGGATGCGGATCTGGCGCTGGTGCCGCAAGGCGCGACGGGTGAGCTGTACGTCGGCGGTGCCGGCCTGGCCCAGGGGTATCACCAGCGTCCGGGGATGACGGCGGAGCGGTTTGTCGCGGATCCGTTTGCCACGAACGGCGGTCGTCTGTATCGCACCGGCGACCTGGTGCGCCAGCGTGCCGATGGCCTGGTGGAGTACCTTGGCCGTATTGACCATCAAGTGAAGATTCGCGGGTTCCGCATCGAGCTGGGGGAAATTGAAACCCGCCTGCTGGAACACGAGGCGGTGCGTGAGGCAGTGGTGTTGGCGCTGGATTCCCCGAGCGGCAAACAGTTGGTGGCCTACCTGGTCAGCGACGAAGAACACGGTGCACTGCGTGAATCCCTCAAGGCGCATTTGAAAGCGCAGCTGCCGGACTACATGGTGCCCGCGCACCTGATCGTCCTCGACAGCATGCCGCTGACCGCCAACGGCAAACTCGACCGCCGCGGCTTGCCGCAGCCGGATCCCGAGGCGAATCGCCAACAGTACGTGGCGCCGCGCAACGAACTGGAGCAAACCCTGGCGGCGATCTGGTGCGCGGTACTGAACGTGCAGCAGGTGGGCCTCGACGACAACTTCTTTGAGCTGGGCGGCGACTCGATTCTGTCGATCCAGGTGGTCAGCCGCGCGCGGCAGGCGGGGATTCATTTCAGCCCGCGTGATTTGTTCCAACACCAGACCGTGCAAACCCTGGCCGCCGTGGCGACCCGCACCGAGCAGGTTATCGCCGAACAAGGCGTGCTGACCGGCGCATCCGGGCTGACCCCGATCCAGCACTGGTTCTTCGACACCGACATCCCCGAGCGCCAACACTGGAACCAGGCGCTGCTGCTGGAGCCGGTTCAGGCCCTCGAACCCCATCGCCTGGAACAAGCGTTGCTGGCAGTTCTGGAACACCACGACGCCCTGCGCCTGAGCTTCACCCAGCGCGACGCCCAATGGCACGCCGAACACCTGGCAGTGCCGCAAGGTGGTCTGCTGTTGCAAGCCCAGGTGGCGGATATGGAGCAGTGCATCGCGCTGTTCACCGACACTCAACGCAGCCTCAACCTCGCCCACGGCCCGCTGTTGCGCGCGCTGCTGGTGGACGGCCCGCAAGGCCAGCGCCGGCTGCTGATCGCGATCCATCACCTGGTGGTGGACGGCGTTTCCTGGCGCGTATTGCTGGAAGATTTGCAGACCGTGTATCGCCAGTTGAGCGACGGCCAACCCGTCAGCCTGCCGGCCAAGACCAGTGCATTACGCGACTGGGCGGCACGCTTGCAGGCCTATGCCGGCAGCGAATCCCTGCGTGAAGAACTGGACGTGTGGCAGCAGCAGTTGGCCGGTCCCGCCGTTGAACTACCGGTGGATCGCCCGCAAGGTTCGCTGCGCAATCGCGACGCCGATACCGTCAGCGTGCGCCTGGATGCCGAGCTTACCCGCCAGCTGTTGCAACAGGCGCCGAGTGCTTACCGCACCCAGGTCAACGACTTGCTGCTGACCGCCTTGGCCCGAGTCTTGTGCCGCTGGAGTGGCCATGAATCGGCACTGATCCAGCTGGAAGGCCACGGCCGCGAAACCCTGTTCGACGAGATCGACCTGACCCGCAGCGTCGGCTGGTTCACCAGCGCCTACCCATTGCGCCTGACCCCGCTGCATATCGAAGAAGCCGCCGGGCAGGGCGCCTCGATCAAGGCGATCAAGGAGCAACTGCGCGGCGTGCCCCACAAAGGGTTGGGTTACGGTGTGCTGCGCTACCTGGCTGACGACCTGTGCCGCCAGACCATGGCCGCGTTGCCGTGCGCCAGTATCACCTTCAACTACCTCGGCCAGTTCGACCAGAGCTTTGGCGCTGACGCACTCTTTCACCCGCTGGACGAATCCGCCGGGATCGCCCATGACCCGGACGCGCCGCTGCCCAACGAGCTGAGCGTCGACAGCCAGGTGTACGGCGGTGAATTGGTGCTGCGCTGGACCTTCAGCCGCGAACGTCACGACAGCCAGACCATCGCTGAACTGGCGGACGCTTACCTGGCGGAACTGCAAAGCCTGATCGAACATTGCCTCAAGGCAGACGCGGGCGGTCTCACACCGTCGGACTTCCCGCTGGCGCACCTCACCCAAGGGCAACTCGACGCGCTGCCGGTGCCGGCCAATGTCATCGAAGACGTGTACCCGCTGACCCCGATGCAGGAAGGCTTGCTGCTGCACACCTTGCTGGAACCGGGCACCGGCCTGTACTACATGCAGGACCGCTACCGCATCAACAGCGCCCTGGACCCCGAGCGTTTCGCCCAGGCCTGGCAGGCGGTGATTGCCCGTCACGAAGCCTTGCGCGCCTCGTTCTGCTGGAACGTCGGCGAAGACATGCTGCAGGTTATCCACAAGCCCGGCAGCACGCCGATCGAGTACCTCGACTGGAGCCAGGAGCCGGAGAGCGAACAGGAACCGCGTCTGCAAGCATTGCTGAAAAGCGAGCGTGAGGCCGGCTTCGATCTGCTCAATCAGGCACCGTTCCACCTGCGGTTGATCCGCGTGGGCGAAGACCGCTACTGGTTCATGATGAGCAACCACCACATCCTGATCGATGCCTGGTGCCGCTCGCTGCTGATGAACGATTTCTTCGACATCTACACGGCCCTCGGCGAAGGGCGCGACGCGCAGTTGGCGACGCCACCGCGTTATCGCGACTACATCGCCTGGCTGCAACGCCAGAACCTCGCCGAGGCGCGCCAGTGGTGGCAGCAGAACCTGCAAGGGTTTGAGCGCACCACGCCGATTCCGAGTGACCGGCCGTTCCTGCGGGAACATGCCGGCCATAGCGGCGGCATGGTGGTGGGCGACTGCTATACCCGCTTGGATGTGCGCGACGGTGCGCAATTGCGCGAGCTGGCCCAGGCCCATCAACTGACGGTGAACACGTTTGCCCAGGCCGCGTGGGCCTTGGTGCTACGGCGCTTGAGTGGCGATCGCGACGTGCTGTTCGGCGTCACCGTGGCCGGGCGCCCGGTGGAGATGCCGGAAATGCAACGCACCGTCGGGTTGTTTATCAACAGCATCGCCTTGCGGGTCAAGCTGCCGGAGGACGATCAGCAGTGCAGCGTGCGCCAATGGTTAAGCGGCCTGCTCGACAGCAATATGCAGTTGCGCGAGTACGAGTACCTGCCGCTGGTGACCATCCAGGAAAACAGCGAACTGCCCAAGGGCCAGCCGCTGTTCGACAGCCTCTTTGTGTTCGAAAACGCCCCGGTGGAAGTCTCGGTGCTGGACCGTGCGCAAAGCCTGAATGCCACCTCGGATTCCGGGCGGACCCACACCAACTTCCCGCTGACTGCCGTGTGCTATCCGGGCGATGACCTGGGCCTGCACCTGTCCTACGACCAGCGCTATTTCGATGAAACCACCGTGCAAGGCATGCTCGGTGAATTCAAGCGCCTGCTGCTGGCGCTGGTACAGGGCTTCCATGGCGACATGGCCGACTTGCCGCTGATTGGCGAGCAGGAACGTGAGTTCCTGGTGGAAGGCTGCAACCAGAGCGAGCAGGCGTATCCGTTGGAGCGCAGCTACGTTGAGCTGTTCGAAGCCCAGGTGCAGCAGCATCCACAGCGGATTGCCGCCAGTTGCCTGGATCAGCAATGGAGCTATGCCGAACTGAACCGGCGCAGTAACCGCCTGGGCCATGCATTGATCGCGGCCGGTGTCGGGCCGGATCAACCGGTGGCGTTGCTGGCCGAACGTAATCTGGATTTGCTGGGCATGATCATCGGCAGCTTCAAGGCCGGTGCCGGTTACCTGCCGCTGGACCCGGGGCTGCCGACGCAGCGCCTGAGCCGGATCATTGACCTGAGCCGCACGCCATTGCTGGTGTGCACCGAGGCGTGCCTTGAGCAGGCGCAGGTGTTGCTGGAAGAGTTCGCCTGCTCCGGTCGGCCGAAGCTACTGGTTTGGGACGCCTTGGCCGGCGCTGACGAAAACCCCGGGATCTACAGCGCGCCGGACAACCTTGCCTACGTGATCTACACCTCGGGCTCTACGGGCTTGCCCAAGGGCGTGATGGTGGAGCAGCGCGGCATGCTCAATAACCAGCTGAGCAAGGTGCCGTATCTGCAGCTGACCGAGCACGATGTGATCGCTCAAACCGCCTCGCAAAGTTTCGATATCTCGGTATGGCAGTTCCTCGCGGCGCCGCTGTTCGGCGCGCGGGTGGATATTGTGCCGAATACGATTGCCCATGACCCCCAAGGCTTGCTGGCGCATGTCCAGGCCCAAGGCATCACCGTACTGGAAAGCGTGCCGTCGCTGATCCAGGGCATGCTTGCCCAGGAACGCATGACCCTGGACGGCTTGCGCTGGATGCTGCCGACCGGCGAAGCCATGCCCCCGGAGCTGGCGCATCAGTGGTTGTTGCGCTATCCGGAGATTGGCCTGGTCAACGCGTATGGCCCGGCGGAATGTTCGGACGACGTGGCGTTCTTCCGCGTCGACCTGGCGTCGACCCGTGGCACTTATCTGCCGATTGGTACGCCGACCGACAACAACCGGTTGTACCTGCTGGATGGTGCGCTGGAGTTGGTGCCCCAAGGTGCGGTCGGTGAGTTGTGCGTCGCGGGGACCGGCGTGGGCCGTGGTTATGTCAGCGATCCGGTGCGCACGGCGCAAGCGTTTGTGCCGAATCCATTTGGTGCGGACCGGTTGTATCGAACAGGGGATTTGGCGCGCCGTCGCAGTGATGGGGTATTGGAATATGTCGGTCGCATCGACCATCAGGTGAAGATTCGCGGTTACCGGATTGAGCTCGGGGAAATCGAAGCGCGCCTGCATGAGCAACCGGAAGTGCGGGATGCGGCGGTGGGCGTGCAGGAGGGTGTCAACGGTAAGCATCTGGTGGGGTACCTGGTGGCGGCGGATGCGCTGTTGAATCCCGGTGAGCGTCTTGATCGGATCAAGCAACGCCTGCGTGCGGAGCTGCCGGAATACATGGTGCCGCTGCATTGGCTATGGCTTGAGCGGTTGCCGCTGAATGCCAACGGCAAGCTGGATCGCAAGGCTTTGCCTGCTTTGGAGATTGGCCAGTTGCACAGCCAGGATTATCTGGCGCCGCGTAATGAGCTGGAGCAGACATTGGCCGGGATTTGGGCCGAGGTGCTGAAAGTTGAGCGCGTGGGGGTGCAGGATAATTTCTTTGAGCTGGGCGGGCATTCGTTGCTGGCCACGCAGATTGCTTCGCGGGTGCAGAAGACGCTGCAGCGGGATGTGCCGTTGCGGGCGATGTTCGAGTGCAGCACGGTGGAGGAGTTGGCGGTGTATATCGACGGGCTTGCGGCGAATGAGATCAGTGCGCAGAAGGTGGATCGGTTGAGTGATTTGATGGCGGAGTTGGAGGGGTTGTAACCGTTGGTCAGAAGCAACTGCCTACTGTCAGATCTGACAGTAGGCAGTTGCAGTGATGGGGTATTGAATCAGTGTGGTTCGCTATTTCTTCGGCGATAGCGGCTCACTCCTTTGAGAAGAGACTCGATCATGTCCAGGATCACTCCAGTTGAAGATTTGCTGCCGGTGCCGGTAGTCAAATTCGCCACCTCCAATAACACGTTGTATCCGCTGAATGCCGAGAACGGTACACAGGTGACCATTACCTTCGATGATATGCAGGAGAGTATGCCTATAACGCTATATTGGGCACTGAAGGATGAACAGAATGAGCCGCTGGCACAGTTTGATACTTTCGGCAGCGACAATGGCAGTTCCGAGGTAGATATTGATCCAGCATTGATTGGCCGCTGTATTGGCAAGACTGTGATGGTCTGGTACGAGAGCCCAGTGGGTGAATCACATGTCCTTGAGCTCACGATTGAATACCTCAGGCCCGAGGATCTGCCGGCTCCGGTATTTGTCGATGCAGTGGAGCATGACGGCGCGCGTTGGCTGGACTTACGCAAGTTTCGCGGCGATGCACGGATCGAGCTTAAGGCTCCACCCTTCCTTAACGAAGGGCAGCGGTTGTGGATTCTGGCCGTTGGCAATGAGCACCATGTGGGGCATTTTCGATTTCAGTGGGTGTTTGACGGGCATATTGTAAGGGCCGAAGAGAGTGCTCCCGGCTTTGTTTTCCGGCCACTGATACGTCGTGAATGGCTATTGGGTTGTGAGGACTGGTCTTCTGTCACCTTGAACGTTGCCATTACTTACGACGGCGCGTCAGGAACCGCGCCTGATGATCCACAAGTATCGCTGTTGCCGGCAAACGCGCATGAACTGCGCCGTACCACTGAGAACCTGCGGCTGGGGGAGTCGGAAGTGCCTGGCTATGATGACGTGACAGATTTTAAAGATTATGACTGGGGCGGTTGGGAAAAAGGCGAGGGCGCTGCTGACCCAAGAGACTTGGTTATCGTCAACGAAGATGATCATTGGTATTTGTACAACTACACCCACACGGACCGATCTGCCGGGGTAATCCTGAAGAAGACTTTTTCCGGGCTTGCGCCTGGTATGACCTACCAGTTCGGCATGGATGTTTTGCGAACCAATAGCTCCTATACGGCGCCCAGGTTATCGGTGCTCGCCAATGGCCATGTTTGTATAGAACCCACCAACATAACGACCCGGCAATGGGCGTGGATGGGTGGAACATTTATTGCCCGCAGTGCGGAAGTTGAGGTGGCGATCGTCAGCCATATAGCCACTGGCTGGGGTAACGATTATGCGTTGGACAAGTTGCGCTTACAGGAAGCCTAGATGAATAACGGCTTCGTTTCGGGGATAAAAAAGCCCAGTAGCTCGGGCTTTTTTATCTCCGAAACGAAGGTCGGCGTCGCTTATTTCGGCCCCAGAATCTTCACCAACTTATCCGGCGAAGGCGCCCCTTGCTGTTGCTGCAACCCACCCTTGTCATCCAGATAGAAAATCGCCGGCGTGGCCGACAACTCCAGCTCATCCATCAGCTTCATATTCGAATCAAGCTTGGCCTGGATAGCCGCCGGAATCTTCTCCAGCGCCTGCAACTTGCTGCCCTTACCCGCAGCCTCATGGGTTTCAAGGGCCTGCTGCGGATCCTTGGCTGCAAACAGCGCCGCCGACTTGCCGGGGCTGTCCTCACGAATAATCCCCACCATGATATGCCGCAGCTGCACCTTGCCCGACTTCACCCATGGCCGCGCCTGCTCCCAGAACATATTGCAGTACGGGCAGTTCGGGTCGCTGAACAGGTAAACGATGCGCGGCGCATCCTTGTTGCCATCCTGGATCCAGTTGCTGTGTTCCATCTTGGCCCACACCTCCTTGGCCATCGGCGCATACACCAGCTTTTCCAGGGGCGCAGTGCTCAGGTCATTGCCGTCGGCGTCGTACAGATTGCCGGCGATCACACTTTTACCGTCGGCAGTCAGGTACAACGCCATGCCACGGTTCTGGTATTGCGCCGCATAGCCCGTGAGGCCGCTGGGGGCATCGAACTTGCCGATAATCTTGGCCCCCTTGGCCTCGATGTTCTTGATCGGCGCCGGCCAGTCTTCAGCCTGGACGAGGGTGGCAGCCAGTGTCAGGGGCAACAGGGTCAGCAGGTGGCGGAGGCGGAGCATGGCGAATTCCTTGTGATAGCCGGCTGGGCCGGTTTAGCGGTGGTCGGCTCGAAGCGCTCCATGGCGCGGGCCAGGCTGGCCTGGGACAACTCGCCCAGGTGGCTGTTGATCAGGCGACCGTCCGGTTGATAGAACAGGGTGGTGGGCAAGGCCATGGAGCCGACGGCCTGGCCCAGGCGGCCGCTGGCGTCGAACAGCACGTTGTCCAGGTTCAGGCCCTGGGTCGCCAGGTAGGTGGCGACGCTTTGCATGCTTTCGGCCTGGTTGACGAACAGGAAGGTCACGTCCGGGCGTTGGCGCTGGGCACTTTCCAGTACCGGCATTTCGCGACGGCACGGCGGGCACCAGGTGGCCCAGAGGTTGATCACCAGCGGGCCGCCCTTGTAGTCGGCCAGTTGCACAGTTTCGCCATTGGCGTTGCGCAGGGTGATGTCCGGCAGGTGTGTGCCTTTTTCGTAGAGGGTCAACGACAGGCTGGTCAGTGCCCAGAACGCCAGGCCGGTGATCACGCCGGCGCTCAGGGGCTTGCGCAGCAGCGGGCGGCGCCAGCCGTAGATCAAGGCGCCGAGGATCAGCGCGATAACGCCGGGCCAGGCGAGAAAACCGCCGTCCCGCAGGTCGACGATCTGCAGCGGGTCATTTTGGTAATACGACCAGTACATCAGCACGAAACTGACGCGTGCGGCAAGCATGCCCACCAGAAACAGGGTGAACAGCACCGACTCCGGGTTCTCGCCGCCGCGCTTGGCCACCCGCCAGCCCACCAGGGTGGCGAGGATCAACGCCGTGATCAGCAGCAAGTGATTCAGGGCGATGGCGAAGGTGCCGATGGTCAGTGTCAGCATCAGAGGGCTTCCCGGGCTTGGGTCCAGCGTTGCAGGAAGGCGGCGGCGTCGACTTCGCCGGTGATGCGCTGGGCGCGGCGCTCTTCACCGTCGGGGCCGATCCAGACGAAGCTCGGCGGGCCCGGGACCTTGTAGCGGCCCAGCAGCTCGCGGCTGGCGGCGTTATCGGCGGTGACGTCGAGGCGCAGCAGGCGCACATCCTTGAGGGCGTCCATGACTTCGGGTTTGCCGAACACCTGTTTTTCCATGATCTTGCACGACACGCACCAGTCAGCGTAGTAGTCCACCAGCACCCATTGGCCTTGGGCCTTGGCGCTGTCGAGCTGGCTTTGCAGTACGGTCGGGTCGTTGATGGTCATGAAGGCTTCGTGGGCGCTGGGGGCACCGGCTACCCGCGAGCCGCTGTAGACCTTCAGCGGTTGCCACAGGTCGTCGCTGCCGCCGGCCGCGCCGATCACCAATACGCTGCCCCAGAGGCCCAGCACCAGCGAACCGGCGCCGAACAGCATGGCGGTGCGCCCGAAATCCTGGGCCAGGCGCCAGCCGCAGTAAGCCATGACCAGCGCAAGCACACCCCACAGGCCGAGCCACAGGGTTTCACCGACCACAGGGCGAATCATCAGCACGGCGGTGGCGAGGAACAGAAAGCCGAAGATGCCCTTGAGGATGTTCATCCAGGTGCCAGGCTTGGGCAGGAAGCGGTTGCCCACGGTCACCAGCAGCAACAGCGGCACGCCGATGCCGATGCCCATGGCAAACAGAATCAAGCCGCCATGCAGGGCGTTACCGCTTTGGGCGATGTAGAGCAGGGCGCCGGCCAGGGGCGCGGTCATGCACGGGCCCACCAGCAAGCCGGACAAGGCACCGAGCACGCCGGCACCCACCAGGCTGCCGCCGCTTTGGTTGCGGCTGACGTTGTCGAGGCGGTCCCGCAGGAAGGCGGGCAGTTGCAGTTCAAAGAAGCCGAACATCGGCAGGGCCAGGATCACGAACAACGCGGCGAAGCTGCCGAGGATCCAGGGAGTTTGCAGCAGGGCGGCGAGGTTGCCGCCGAGCAGTGCGGCCAATACACCGAGGGCGGCATACACCAGCGCCATGCACACCACGTAGCTGGTGGCCAGGGCAAAGCCGCGCCGTGGGCTGGCGCCGCTGCCGACCACAAGGCCAGCGAGGATCGGCAGCATCGGCAAGGAACACGGGGCAAAGGCCAGCAGCAGGCCCAGGCCGAAGAACACCAGCAGGCTCCAGCCCAGGCTGCGTTGTTGCAGGCCGCTCGCCAGGCTTTGGTCCTGAGCCTGGCCGGTGGCGGCTACGGCAGGGTTGCCGCCCAGATCTACGGTGATCGATTGCGGTGGGTAACACAGGCCGGCATCGGCGCAGCCTTGCCAGCCGAGCTTGATCTGTCCGGTAGCGCCAGCGGGAATCTTCACTTCCAGGCCCTGGCGATAGACTTGCTGCTCACCGAAGAACTCGTCGCTGTGGGCTTCGCCTTGAGGCAGCGTCGGTTTTTCGGCCAGGCCATCGAATTTCATGCGCTGCTGGTACAGGTAATAACCATCGGCAATCTGCCAATACAGCTGAGTTTCACCGGAGGCCAGACGCTCAGAGGTAAAGGTGAAGGCTTTGCCCACCGGGAGGAAGTCGGGTTTGGTCTCGAAAGGATTGTTGCCCGGCGCGGCCTGGGCGAATCCAGCAAACACTACCAGCAGAAAGATAAACAGATGCCGCATGATCAAGCCTTAGTTCGAAGCAAGTGGGACACACAATGTGTGGCGTTGATTAACCGATGATTAACCGGGCTATCCTAGACAGTAGGGATTATCCGGGTTTACGCGCGCTGGCGGCATAATGCGCGCTTAATCCACTACCTTTTTAATCACCCTCACATTTTGCAAAGGGTTCACCATGCACGTACTGGTCTGTGAAGACGACGAACTGATCGCCAGCGGCATTGTTGCCGGGCTCGGCGCCCAGGGGCTGACCGTCGAGCGTGTCGGCACCGCCGCCGCTGCCCGGGCGATGCTCAAGGTGGCGGAGTTCGACGTGATGGTACTCGACCTCGGCCTGCCGGATGAAGACGGCTTGAAGCTGCTGCAGCAATTGCGCAGCCAGGGCCTGGAGATCCCGGTGCTGATCCTTACTGCACGGGATTCGGTGACCAACCGCGTCGACGGCCTGCAGGCCGGTGCCGACGACTACCTGCTCAAACCCTTCGACCTGCGGGAACTCGCCGCACGCCTGCACACCCTGTTGCGCCGGGTAGCCGGCCGCAGCGTCAACCTGATCGAACACGGGCGCCTGACCTACAACCCCAGCAGCCGCGAAACGTTGCTGGGCGGTGAGTCGGTTGACCTGTCCCGCCGCGAGCAGGCGTTGTTGCAGGCCCTGCTGCAAAACCGCGGGCGGGTGCTGTCCAGCGAACAGCTCAAGGACAGCGTCTACGGGCTTAATGACGAACTGGAAAGCAACGCCCTCAACGTCCACATCCACCACCTGCGGCGCAAACTCGGCAATGGCATCGTCGAGACCGTGCGTGGCCTGGGCTATCGCCTGGGCCCGGCTGACGGTGGAGAGGACGCTTCGTGATGAGCCTGCGCCTGCGGCTGACCTTCAAGCTCGGCGCGGCCTTTGTGCTGATCTGGGCCCTGGCCGCCGCGTGGATGCTCAACGACCTGCGCAACCAGATGATGTTCTCCCTCGACCAGCGCCTGGTGGCTTCGGCGCGCATGGTCGCCGGGCTGATGGAACAGATGCCTGGGCTGTCCAGCACGGGTGAGGGCGCGCACTTCAGCGCCGAACAATTGAATGTACCGGGCGGCATGGCGTGCCAGGTCAGCTCGTTGCGCGGAGTGGTGCTCGCCCGCAGCCACACCACGCCGGACCAGGGCTTGGAGTCGCGCAAAAGCGGCTTTCGCGACCAGATGATTGATGGCGTGGGCTGGCGCAGCTTTACCCTGTCCCGTGGCGATTTGTTTATCACCACCGCTGACCGGCAGGTGGAGCGTGAAGCCTTGAACCTGTCGATCCTGCTGGCCGCCTCGGTGCCGGTGGGTGTGGCGTTGCTGGGCTGCCTGTGCCTGCTGTGGCTGGGGATCGGCCAAAGCCTGTTGCCGCTCAACCGCATGCGTGACGCCTTGATGCGCCGCAGTGCCGACTCCCTCGAACCTTTGCAGATCAGCCCGCTGCCCAGCGAACTCAAGCCGCTGCTCGACACCCAGAACCAGTTGCTGCAACGCATCGCCAAAACCATCGAGCGCGAACGCCGCTTGACCGGCGACGCGGCCCACGAACTGCGCAGCCCGCTGACGGCGATCAAGACCCACCTGCAAGTGGCGCGCATGACCGAAGGCGCTGCCCGTGACCAGTCCCTGGCCCACGCCGAGGAAGGCGCCGATCGCCTGCACCGTACCCTTGAACAGTTACTGCTGCTGGCGCGGGTTGAAGGCAGCCTGTCGTTTGATGACGGCCTGCAATCGAGTGCCGAACAAGTCGCACAACTGGCGATCCAGGACGCCAATGGCGGCGACAATCAGCGCATAGACCTGATCCTGGCAGACGGTCTGTCCGAAAAGCCGGTGGAAATGCCGGTGGGCCTGGCCGTCGCCGCCTTGCGCAATCTGCTGGACAACGCCTTGCGCCACACGCCGCCTGATACCCGGGTGGAGCTGAGTGTGTCCAGCACTGGCGATAATGTGGTGTTCCGGGTGCGTGACTACGGCGCGCCGATCTCCAGCGAAGACTTGCAACACCTGACCCAGCGCTTCTGGCGCAATGGCAACAGCCCGGGATGCGGCCTGGGGTTGGCGATTGTCCAGGCAATCGTGCAGCGCTGCTCGTGCTCCTTGAAATTCGACAGCCAGGCGGACGGCATGCGCGTCGACCTGGGCATGCCGTTGCGTCGCTGAACTTTCTTTTCACGGCACAAATAGCTACCGCCACCCTCAAGCGCAACGCTTCAGGATGGCGGTCATTTTTTTGTGTTTGAACGGGCTGAATGACTCAGCCTGTGTTGAAAAGGACAGCGCCTATGTTGGTCATCGATTCCACTTTTTCCGCCAAAGACTTTAACCAACGCAATGGCGAAGCTGTGCGCCAGGTGATTGTGCATTACACCGCCGCGTCTTTTGCTTCGTCATTGCGTACGCTGACCCGTGAGGGTGTCAGTGCTCATTACCTGTTGGTTGACCCCCATGACGCCAGCTACCGCTCCGCCGGCTACGATGAACTGCGGGTGTTCCGCCTGGTGGACGAAGCGCAGCGCGCCTGGCATGCCGGCGCGAGCCACTGGGCCGGGCGCGATAACCTCAATAGCCGCTCCATCGGGATTGAAATCGTCAATCAGGCCCGGGATGACGCCGGTGTGTTTACCTTTCCCGCGTATGGCCCTGAACAGATCGACGTGTTGATTGCGCTGATTCGCGACATTCAGGAACGTTACCCGGCGATCGGTCCTACCGATATCCTCGGGCATTCGGATATTGCCTATTGGCGCAAGAGCGATCCCGGCCCTCGGCTGCCTTGGCGTTGCCTGTTCGAGGCGGGGGTGGGGGCCTGGTTCGATGAGTCGGCCAAGATGGCCTATCAACGCCGGTTCGATATCGGCCTGCCGCTGGAGGTTGAAGCCGAACGGGCGTTTCAGCGCTACGGTTATGCCCCCGCGAAAAATCGCCTGGGTTTTCAGCAGCGCGTCCGTGCGTTTCAGATGCATTTTCGTCCCAGTGACCACAGCGGGCGGCTGGATGCAGAGACCTGCGCAATCCTGTATGCGTTGAATGAAAAATACACCGGGGTTGCCGGGTAAATCCGCTAAAGCGGTTTTTAACGACCACAGGTGTAAATCCTCTGCTCCCTGATGCGTTTCCAGAACAGGAAATCCGTGCGTTGCCCTTGGGCCAGACGCCAACGGGTTGGCAGTTTGGTCACCATCATCAGCGTATTGAGGGATCTGGAAATGTCAGTCGCTACCAGCCGTATTGAAGAGACCCAAGCGGTCCCTGCGGAAACGCTCTACCAGTTCGACGAAACCCCGCTGCTGGCCCGCCAGCGCCAGCAGGAATCCAATGCCCGCAGCTATCCTCGGCGCATACCCCTGGCGCTCAAGCGTGCCCGCGGGATCTACGTCGAGGACGTCGAAGGCCGCAGCTTTATCGACTGCCTGGCCGGTGCCGGCACCCTGGCGCTGGGGCATAACCACCCGGTGGTGATCGAGGCCATTCGCCAGGTGTTGAGCGATGAATTGCCGTTGCACACCCTGGACCTGACCACGCCGGTCAAGGATCAGTTCGTGCAGGACCTGTTCGGCCTGTTGCCGTCGGCGCTGGCGCGGGAAGCCAAGATCCAGTTCTGCGGCCCAACCGGTACCGATGCAGTAGAAGCTGCGCTGAAACTGGTGCGCACCGCCACCGGACGCAGCACGGTGTTGTCGTTCCAGGGCGGTTATCACGGCATGAGCCAGGGCGCCCTGAGCCTGATGGGCAGCCTGGGGCCGAAAAAACCGCTGGGTGCCTTGCTCAGTAATGGCGTGCAATTCCTGCCGTTTCCCTACGACTACCGTTGCCCGTTCGGGCTGGGTGGGGCGGAAGGGGTCAAGGTCAACCTGCATTACCTGGAAAACCTGCTCAACGACCCCGAGGCCGGTGTTTTGCTGCCGGCAGCAGTGATTGTTGAAGTGGTGCAGGGCGAGGGCGGCGTGATCCCGGCCGATCTCGACTGGCTGCGTGGCCTGCGCCGTATTACCGAACAAGCCGGAGTGGCGTTGATCGTTGACGAAATCCAGAGCGGCTTTGGTCGTACCGGCAAGATGTTTGCTTTCGAACACGCCGGCATCGTCCCGGACGTGGTGGTGCTGTCCAAGGCTATCGGCGGCAGCCTGCCGCTGGCGGTGGTGGTGTATCGCGACTGGCTCGACACTTGGTTGCCGGGCGCCCATGCCGGGACCTTCCGTGGCAATCAGATGGCCATGGCCGCCGGGTCGGCAGTGATGCGCTACCTTAAAGACCACGACATTCCCGCCCACGCGGCCGCCATGGGCGAGCGCCTTGGTGAGCATCTGCGCATCCTGCAGCGCGACTTCCCGCAGTTGGGGGACATTCGTGGTCGTGGGCTGATGCTCGGCGTGGAGCTGGTGGATCCCGCAGGCGCCCCGGACACTCAGGGCCACCCGCCGGTGCATCGTCAATTGGCGCCACTGGTACAGCGTGAATGCCTCAAGCGCGGGCTGATCCTTGAACTGGGCGGTCGCCATGGCAGCGTTGTGCGTTTCCTGCCGCCGCTGGTGATTACCGCCGCAGAAATCGACCGTGTGGCCGAGATCTTTGGTCGCGCCCTGGCGGCAGCGGTCGCCAGCCTCTAATTTTTTACCGGGCTGGCACGTTCTTTCTTACATCAGCTGTGCGTGGTGCGCAGCCAGCCTTACACCGACGGAGAACAGCAATGACCTCAGTATTCGACCGCGAAGACATCCTGTTTCAGGTAGTGGTCAACCATGAAGAACAATATTCCATCTGGCCCGACTACAAGGCCGTGCCGGAAGGCTGGCGCACCGTGGGCAAGAGCGGGATGAAGAAAGAGTGCCTGGCCTACATCGAAGAAGTGTGGACCGACATGCGCCCGTTGAGCCTGCGCCAGAAGATGGACAGCCAGGCGTTGGCGGGCTGATCCAGACCTCGGGCACAACACAGATCCTAATGTGGGAGCGGGCTTGCTCGCGAAGGCGTCGTGTCAGTCACTGTATGTGTTGACTGTCACAGCGCTTTCGCGAGCAAGCCCGCTCCCACCTATACTGTGTTTCGCTTGTGAGAGGCGCGTTATAGCGCCTTGATTACCTGATCCACATTGCCTTCCAGCTCTGCCGCCTGCACTGCATCGCTTGGCTTGCGGGTTGGCGGGCTGACCCAGACCTCGGGCACAACACAGATCCTAATGTAGGAGCGGGCTTGCTCGCGAAGGCGTCGTGTCAGTCACTGTATGTGTTGACTGTCACACCGCTTTCGCGAGCAAGCCCGCTCCCACATTTAATGTGTTTCGTCTGTGAGAGGCGCGTTATAGCGCCTTGATCACCTGATCCACATTGCCTTCCAGTTCTGCCACCGGGTCGGCGCCATCGGTGTCCAGCACCAGCAACTTCGTCCCGCCCGCCGCAACAGCTGCCTGCACGGCAGCGCTTGGCTGGCGATGATGCAACACCACTGCTACTTCATTTTCCTTCAAGCTTGCAGTCAGTTGTTGCAACGCCTCGGGTGTCCATTCGGTGTCAGCCCGCGCATCGGTGCTGACCAGTTCCAGATTCAAGCCACTGACGAGATAACCAAAATGATCGCTCAGGCTGACCACCGTCAGGTTGTCGGCCTTGGCCAGTCGCGCCTCGCTGTCGGCGGTGAGCTTGAGCAGGCGTTGCTTGAGGCTGGCCAGGTTGGCTTCGATGTGCGGCTTGGCCTCGGGGGCCAGACGACTCAGGTCGGCGGCCATCACATCGGCCATGCGGCCCATGTTGTTGCTCGCTTGCCACGGCTGGCTGTTCAAACCGTCGATGGCGCCCGGCTGTACGGCAATCCCCGGCAAACCACCGTCTACTGGGCGCGCCGCGTCGACTTCGACGATGCGGATGTTACTGCGTCGGGCCACCGGGTACAGCGGGTCATCCGGCCACAACGAGCGCAGGCCGATGGCCGCGTCGGCGTCCAGGGCCAGGGTATTCAATGCCTGTGCACCGCGCCCGGTGAAATAGGCGACTTGGCGCGAGCCGGGCAGGTTGGCCGGTGCCGCGCGTTCAAGTTGCACGTCGGTGCCTTTGAGCAGCACCTGCGCCAGGCCGTAAGTAATCGGCAGTGCGGCCAGTACTTTCACCGGCTTTAACCCGTGGGCCTTGTTCAGGGTCGCATGGCCAACGCCTAGGTTGGCGGTGGTCTGCAACGGCTTGACGCCGTCGGCAGCGAACGCCGGTGTGGCGATTGCCAGGGCCAGCAGCAGTGGTCGAAAAATCGGGCGCATTATCCAAGATTCCCTTTCAGGCTGGGGACCGTGCCGCGAGCGATGGCGGCGAGGGCGAAGGCGATACCGGCTACCAGAATGATTGCGGCACCGGACGGAATCGGCAGGTCGAAGATGATTGGCAGCAGGATCCCGCACAGGGTGCTGACGGTGGCGATCACCACCGAGATCCAGAAGAAACCCTTGAGCGACTGGCTCAACAGGCGTGCGGCGGCCGCCGGAATCACCAGCAACGCACCCACCAGGATCGCGCCGATGACCTTGACTGCCGCGACGGTGATCAGCGTCACCAGGATCACGAACAGATAATCCAGAGTCTTCACCGCTACCCCGCGCACCGCCGCCAGTTGCGGGTTGAAGCTGGCCAGCATGATGCGGTTGTACAGCGGCAGGGCCAGGGCCATCACCAGTGAGCCGACAATCGCCAGCACCAGCAGGTCATTACCGTTCACTGTCAGCACCGAGCCGAACAATACGTTTTCCAGGATGTGCACATTGATCTTGCCCGCCAGAATCAGCAGCAGGCTCGCGCCCAGGGCCAGGGACACCGACAGGAACACGCCGATCAAGGTGTCGGGCGCCAGGCCGGTACGGTTGCGCAAGTAGTTGAGCAGGATCCCGAACAACAGGCAGTAGCCAAACAGGCTGCCGTAAGGCCCGGTGTAGGGTTCACCCAGCAGAATGCCCACGGCCACGCCGGTCAAGGCGGCATGGCCCACCGCTTCGGAAAAGAACGCAAAGCGCTTGACCACCACCAGGGTGCCCAAACCGCCCAGCACCGGGCCGATCAGCAGCCCGGCCAGCAGCGCGTTGACCACAAACCCATAGGCCAGTGCTTCCGGCAAATACCCGGAAGACGCCCAGCCCTGGACCATCAAGCGAAAGGCTTCGTAGCTCATAAGGCCGGGCTCCGTGGGTGGGTGGAGAACAGGGTCAGCAGGCGGTCCGGGGTCAGCGCCTCCTTGGGCGTGGCGTCGAACAGCACGCGGCGGTTCAGGCCGGTGACGCGATCGGCCAGGCGGCCGACAGCCTCCAGGTCGTGTTCGATCCACAGCACGGTGATCCCGGCCTGGCGCCAGTCGTTCAGCAGGCGCTCGAACACCTGGATGCCGGCTTCATCCAGCGCCGACATCGGTTCGTCCAGCACCAGCAATTGCGGCGCCGGGATCAAGCCCTGGGCCAGCAGCACCCGCTGGCGTTCACCGCCAGACAACGCGCCCATGCGCCGTTTGCGCTTGTCCTGCATGCCGACCCGCTCCAGTGCGTCGCCAATCGCGGCAGCGTAGTGCTTGGACAAACCGAGAAACGCCGGACGCCGCTGGCACATCGCAGCCATGAAATCGTCGACGGTCATCGGCAAGCCCCGGTCGAACTCCAGCGCCTGGGGCACGTAGCCGATGGTGCCGGGGGCGTCCGGCCAGTGCAGGCTCAATTGGCCCTGGTGCGGCGTTTGCCCCAGCAGGGTCTTGATCAGCGAGCTTTTGCCGCCGCCGTTGGGCCCCACCAGC
This sequence comes from Pseudomonas sp. 32A, assembly GCF_052682255.1. Taxonomy (NCBI): domain Bacteria; kingdom Pseudomonadati; phylum Pseudomonadota; class Gammaproteobacteria; order Pseudomonadales; family Pseudomonadaceae; genus Pseudomonas; species Pseudomonas sp. 32A. The sequence goes on from NZ_JBQYLY010000001.1 coordinate 4,984,250, forward strand.
GCATGAATACTGCCGGGCTGGACCTGGAAGCTCACCGCGTCGAGGATCACGGTACGGCCCAGGGTCAGTGCCACATTTTTGAAGTCGAGGGTCGGGCCAACGCTGGCCACGCTCAAGTGTTCAGCCGCCGTCATGCCCCGGACTCCTGAATCGCCCGCACCACGGTATTGAGGTTGCCGGTCATTTCCACTTCGTACTTTTCTGCGCTGTAGTCGCCATAGGAGATGTGCGACAGCGGGTACAGTTTCACGCCGGATTCACGCTGGATGGTGTCGACGTAGCTGGACGGGAAATCCATTTCCGAGAAGATCACTTTCACGTCCAGCTCCCGCAGTTGGTCGATGGTTTTCTTCAACTGGCTGGGACTCGGCTCGATGCCGTGGGCCGGTTCCACCACGGCGGTGACTTCCAGGCCGAACTCTCGCAGCAGGTAGTCATACGCCGCGTGCACCGTGGCCACCCGCAGGTCGGGGTTGGGTGCGCTGGTGAGTTTGGCCAGGGCGTCGGCGCGCATCTGGCGCAGGCGCTTGCCGTAGGCCCGGGCGTTCTGGGTGTAGGTCTTGGCGTTGTCCGGGTCGAGCTTGCCCAGTTCCCGGGCGATGTTATTCACCTGGGCAATCGAGGCGCTGATGGACAGGAAGGTGTGCGGGTTGACCACCTTGCCGGCACCGCGCGCGGCGTTGCCGGTGGCGGCCAGCAGCGGCACGTTGGCGTTGGCTTCGATCACCGGGATGTCCGGGCGCTCACTGGTGGCGATCATGCGGTCGGCGAAATCGTCATGGCCGACACCATTGAGCACGATCACATCCAGGGTGCCGATGCGCTTGATGTCTTCGGCACGGGGCTCGTAGGCGTGGGGGTTGAAGCCGGCCGGAATCAACGGCACGACTTCAGCTTTGTCGCCGACGATATTGGCCACGTAGCTGTAGTAAGGATGCAGGGTGATGCCGATGCGCAGGCGTTTGGCAGGGTCGGCACTGGCGAACGGGGCCAGCAGCACGGTAATCAGGCCGACCAGCAGCAGGCGTAATAATGGAGATGAAATAGACATGGTCTTCTCTCGCTACAGCGTGAATTCAATGACGATGCTGGCGGGTGACACCGGCATCGAATTGCGCGACCACTTGCTGCCAGCCCGCGTTGATCAGCGCCTGGTCAGTGAGGTCGGTGGGGGCGGTGAGGTTGGCGCTGCGGTTGAGCCAGATATCCGGCTCGGCACCACGGATGCGCATCAACAACGAACCGCTGAGGTCCGGTGTCTGGCTCAAGCCCAGGTAGGCCGCGTCCAGCAACTGCCAGCGGTGGTCGCCGCGGCTCACCGAGCTGGCGTCCTGGGCGAAGGGCGCAAAACCTTCCTCGGCCAGTTGCTCAGGCGTCGGCAGGGCGCTGTATTCTTCCTGCAGCAAATGGATTTCATCCAGGGTCACCCGCAGGTCGGCGTAGATGCCTTGCTCGGCGGCGCTGAGGTCGCGGCGGGCGTCCAGTTGGTGACTGGGCACGGCGGCGATCTCCTGGCTTTCACCGCGCAAGGCCACCACGGTGCCGGCAACGGCGAGGATGATCAGGCACAACAGCAGGACATACAGGGTTTCATGGCCGGCACCGGCAGGGCGCACGACTTGGGTTGTGCGGCTCATTGGGGCTGGATATCCGCTTGGTCGATTTCCACCACGTGGCCGGGGCCCGCGTCAAACAACACGTAGAACTCGGCGGACGGTTTCTTGAAGGTCAGCGTCGAGTCCTCACCCAGCTTGCCGGGCACCAGGATGGTTTCGTCATAGCCGATCACATCCAGGGTCACCCCTGGGGCGCCGCTGCCATCGGAGAAACCGCCGGTGCACTGGATCTGCTCGCCGGGGATTTCCTTGCATTCGCACATCGGGTTGTGGGCCAGGGCAACGGTACTGAAGCCGGCACTGAGGATCAGCGCGCCAACGGTGCGGGCCAGTTGGGCAAAGTCATGGTTTAACTCCTCGTTTTTTCAGCCAGTCGATGGTGGCCGGCGATGCCTGGCTCAAGGGAACGGACGCCTGGTGCATGGCGCCGTCCCAGCCCTCCATGGTGATCCACACTTCGGCGTCCAGTGGGGTGCGTTCGGGGATCGGCAGCATGGCGCCCATGCGATACGGTGTGCCGAAGAAGATCACCCCGGCGGCCCGCAGGCTGCGGGGCTTGCCGATGCGCAGGTAGGTGGCCTTGACCTGGTCGATGCAAGTGGCGCACAGGGCGGCATTGAAGGATTTCATCGGGCCCGCCGGGTCGGGGCGCGGGGCCTCGTTACGCAGTTCGGCGAGCTTCACGCTCCACGGGCCGACCTGCACTTCGCCGATCTCCCGCTCGCCAAGACCGCTGTCACCGCGAAACAGCGCGGCGTCGGCAAAGTACTTGGGCATAAAGCCCAGGGGCACCAGAATCAGCAGGATATTGATGTGGAAGCGCCACTTGAGCCAGAAGGCACGCAGGGGAGAGGGCGGGTTAATTGTCGTGGCCTTGTTCATCGGTTGCCCTCCGTGGTTTCAGCCAGTCCAAGCGGATTTTCCTGCGGTTGCTGGCGCACCTTGGCGCTACGCTTGAGTGCGTTGAGCGTGGCCAGCGCCGTGCGTTTGCTCCAGATCAGCAGACCGCTCAAGACCATCATGCTCAGTACCAGACCGAAGAAGAACCAGATCATCTTGATCCACAGTCCGCCGAAATCCCCGGTGTGCAGCGGGCGCATGGATTCGGTGACGAACTCCAGGCCGGAGCGGTCGGACAGCAGGTGCGAGGCGGCGATTTCGCCGTTGTAAGGGTTGATTTGCGCGGTTTGGTACATCAGTGGGTACCAGCCCCGGCCACCAATCATCAAATGGCTATAGGCCGTTGCCGGCAGGCTGACGAAACTGGCTTCCAGGCCTGGAATGCGCTGGGTGGCGATGTCGATTGCCTCATCCAGGGGAATCATCGGCGCGCGCACGCCTGGGCTGGACAGTGGCACCTTGTCCCGGGTGATCACCGGGACAATTGGCTCACTGGAAATCGAGATCTGATTATCGAAAAGAATCGCCTGAATCAGAAACCAGGTGCCGGTTATGGAAATGACGGCAATAAACCAGATCGACCAGATGCCGCTCAATCGGTGAAAGTCGCCCCAGAAGATTCGCGCACCGTGGTTAAAGCGCAAGGTTGGCTTGAAGAAGCCTTTCCAGAAACGCTTGTAGACCACCAGGCCCGTCACCAGCGAGGCCAGCAGCGGCAAACCCAGCAACGAGACCAGGTACCAGCCCCAGCTGAAACCGTTGGTGAACGGCACCAGCCACCAGCCGTGCAGTGCGCGGGTAAATTGTTGGAAGTCGAACGCCGGGGCGATCCCCTGGATCACCCCGGTGTAGGGGTTGACGAACACTTCTACGGTTCGCCCGTCGGGATAGGCCACGTTCGACGTCAGGGCGAAATGCGACTCGTCGGGGCGGCTCAAGGACTTGACGATGGTCAGCGGCTCGGCGCGGTTCATGGCCTTGATGACTTGTTCGTAGCTGAGCAGTTCGGCGTCGTCCGATGGCTTGCTGGCGCGGATGTCCGGGTTGGCCAGCCAGACGATTTCCTGGCTGACCACCGCCAGGGTGCCGGTGACACAGACGATCAGCACAAAGAACCAGATGGGCAATGCCAGCCAGCTGTGCACGAGAAACCAGAGTTTTGAGCGTGACTTCTTCGACATGTGAATGAGGGTCTTGATCGGAGGGGGGCAGTAAAGGCCCGGAAAACGCCACCCGTAGCTTTTGCTGACGCGAGCGGCTGTATCTAAGTTAAGACGGATGAGAAATGCAAAACCCTAAGGCGGATATGAAAGCAAATGTTTCGAATAGCCATTCATGCAACACGAAACATGTTCCGAGTCATCACCAAGGCGGGATTGATGGGGCGGGGGCGCTGCCTATGATGGAGCCATACCGTTGAGCGAGCCCCATAATGACTTCTGCCAGAACCCTCTACGACAAACACATCGACTCCCACACGGTGTGCCGCCTGGATGACCAGGGCCATGTGCTGCTGTATATCGACCGTCAGGTAATAAATGAATACACCAGCCCGCAAGCCTTCAGCGGCTTGCGTGAGGCAGGCCGTGGCGTATGGCGCCCCGGCACGGCGCTGGCGGTGGTCGACCATGTGAACCCCACCACGCCCAAGCGCATCGCGACCATGCCGGATGCGGGCGGCGCGCGCCAAGTGTCGTATTTGGCGGAAAACTGCCGGGATTTCGGGATTGAGCTGCTGGATATCCTCGACAAGCGCCAAGGCATCGAACACGTGATCGCCCCGGAGCAGGGTTTTATCCTGCCGGGCATGGTGATTGCCGCCGGCGACAGCCACACCACCACTTACGGAGCCTTGGGTGCGTTCGGCTTCGGCATTGGCACCTCGGAAATCGAGCATTTGCTGGCTTCGCAAACCCTGGTCTACAAGCGCCTGAAAAGCCTGCGCGTGACCGTGGACGGCGAACTGGCCCACGGCCTGACTTCCAAAGACGTGATCATGGCGCTGATCGGCAAGATCGGCGCTTCGGGAGCCACCGGCTACGCCATTGAGTTTTGCGGTTCGACCATCGATGCCCTGAGCGTCGAGGCGCGCATGACCATCTGCAACATGGCGGTGGAAGCGGGCGCCCGCGGTGCGTTCATGGCGCCGGACGAAAAAGTGTTCACCTACCTCAAGGGCAAGCCCCGCGCGCCGAAGGGCGAGTTGTGGGAGCGCGCCCTGGTGGGCTGGCGCCAATTGCACTCGGATGCCGACGCGGTGTTCGACCTCGAAGTGCAACTGGACGCCACGACACTGGAGCCGATGGTCACCTGGGGCACCAGCCCTGACCAGGCCGCGCCCATCGGCGCCCGTGTGCCGGACCCGCAAGACGTCAGCGACTTGATTCTGCGCCAGGACATGCGCCGCGCCCTGAACTACATGGGCCTGGAAGCCGGCATGCCCCTGAGCGAGATCGTCATCAGCCATGCGTTTATCGGCTCCTGCACCAACGCCCGCATCGAAGACCTGCGGGATGCGGCCAGCGTGGTGCGCGGCAAGCACGTGGCCGACCATGTGCGGGCGATGATCGTGCCGGGCTCCACCGAAGTGCGTGACCAGGCCGAAGCCGAAGGCCTTGCTGCGATCTTTATCGAGGCCGGGTTTGAATGGCGTCAGTCCGGGTGCTCGATGTGCCTGGCAATGAACGACGACGTGCTGGAGGTGGGCGACCGCTGCGCCTCCAGCACCAACCGCAACTTCGAAGGCCGCCAGGGTGCGGGAGCCCGCACACATCTGATGAGCCCGGCCATGGTTGCCGCCGCCGCGATCACTGGGCGCCTGACGGATATTCGCCATTTTGGAGAGCGCACATGAGCTTGCAACCTTTCACTCGGGTCACCGGCAAGGCCGCGCCGATGCTGGCGGCCAATATCGACACCGATGTGATCATGCCCAAGCAGTTTCTCAAGGGCATCGACCGTAACGGGCTGGATCGTGGGTTGTTCTTTGATTTGCGCTTTTTGGCGTCGGGTGAACCAAATCCGGAGTTTGTGCTGAACCAGTCGGCCTGGCAGGGCGCGAGCTTTATGGTGGTGGGGCCGAATTTTGGCTGTGGTTCCAGCCGGGAGCATGCGGTGTGGGGGTTGAAGCAGATGGGGGTTCGCGCGCTGATCGGCAGTAGCTTTGCGGGGATTTTCTATGACAACTGCCAGCGTAACGGGGTGTTGTTGATCACGCTGGAGGAGGCGGTGTTGCAGCGGTTGGGGCAGATGGTGAGTCAGCCTGAACAGGCGCTGATCAGTGTGGATCTTGAGGCGCAGGAAATTCTTTTGGCGGACGGGCAGGTGATTGGGTTTCAGATTGATACGTTGCGCAAGACTGCATTGTTGTTGGGGTTGGATGCTATCGGCACGACGTTGCAGCGCAGTGAGCAGATCAAGGTGTTTGAGCGGGGGCATTTGGCGGCCAATCCTTGGCTGGGGTGATAGTGAAATTGCGTACATATCCGTTAGTTAGGTAACGGCCACTTATGGTTTCGCTCTTACAGCGGCTCACTTTGGAAAAAAAGCCCCAAAGTAAGCAAAGGGCTCTGCCCCGCCTGTCGGCGCTTCGCTTGGGCTCGGCGTTCCCTCACTCCGGCACCGCGAAGCGGGCCGCCGCGACGGGCCATCCATGGCCCGGCGCGGCTAAACCGGCGTCCTGCCGGTTTACCCGCTCCGCAATACCTGCGTTCGGCCTCGGGCTTATTGGGGCAGTCAGATCAAAATCAAAAGCAAAAGCACAGCGGCCTCCCGGCCGGCTTGAGTGTTGAAAGCAAAAGCAAAGACCAAAGCGAAAGCAGATCTGCTTTTCTGTGGGAGCGGGCTTGCTCGCGAAAAACCTGAGAGCGCCGCGTTCATCCAGAATGCCAGCGTCATCGTTAACGACCTTCGCGAGCAAGCCCGCTCCCACATTTTTGACCGTGCCCGCTTTAGCTTTTGATTTGGCTTTTGCTCTTCAACACTCAAGCCGGCCGGTAGGCCGCTGTGCTTTTGCTTTTGATCTTGATCTTAGGCGCCCCGTTAAACCACGCTGGCCGAACGCAGGCTTTGGAGCGTGGGTAACCTGGCAGGACGCCAGGTTAGCCGTCCTGGGCCAGGGATGGCCCATGACGGCGGCCCACGGTCCAAAGCCGGAGTGAGGGCACACCGAGCCTAGGCGAGGTGCCGAGTGGTGGGGCAAGAGCGTTTTGCTTACTTTTGCGCTCTTCAAAAGTGAGCCGCTGTAAGAGCGGAACCCTAGGCGGCCGTTACCGCAGCAACGGATATGCACCCAACCCCGACACGCTAAATCGACAACCCCTTGAAGTGCTCCTGCAAAAACTCCACACACGCCCGCAACTTTCCGGAGTAGGCCAACCGCGTCGGGTACACCGCCCACACGTTGGCGCTCTGGGTGTAGTCGTGCAGCACCTGCACCAGTTTCCCTTGTTCCAGCAGCGGCTTCACATCCCACATCGAACGCAGCAACACCCCACGCCCATCAAGTGCCCATTGCAAAACAATTTCGCCATTGTTGGACGACAGCGGTCCCCGCACACGCACGCTGTCCTGCACGCCATCACGCTCCAGGTGCCAGATGCCAAAGGCGTTGTCCCGCTCCTTGAGCACCAGGCAATCGTGCTGTTCCAGGTCACTCAAGTGCTGCGGTGTGCCACGGCGTTCGAGATAGGCGGGCGCGGCACAGAGCACCCGCCGGTTACTCACCAGCCGGCGACCGATGTGTTGCCCAGGGATGTCGTCGCCCACGCGAATCTCCAGGTCGAAACCTTCGCTGACGATATCCACCACCCGGTCGAACAGGTCCAGGCGAATCTCCAGGTCCGGGTATTGTTCGGCCAATAGCGACAAGGCTGGCGCCACATGGTTACGGCCGAAACCGAAGCTGCTGCACAAATGCAGGTGGCCGCGCGGGCTGTCGTGGGCGTCGGAAAGCTCGTCGGACAGTTGCTGGAAGTCTTCGAGAATCCGCACGGCCCAACGCTGCACCCGTTCACCGTCTTCCGTTAGGGCAATGCGGCGGCTGGTGCGGTGCAGCAGGCGAGTGGCCAGGGTGGTTTCGAGAATCTGGATACGCTTGCTGACGTAGGCCGGGGACAACCCCAGCTCGTCGGCAGCCGCAGCAAAGCCGGCCTTGCGGATCACGGTCAGGAATACCCGCAGGTCTTCAGGTAGGGGCACGGTATCTTTCTTGTTGTTCATCAGAAACAGGCGTGGCGGCATGAACCGCCAGAATAGCACCGGTGTGGCGAGGGAGCTTCTGTGGCGAGGGAGCAAGCTCCCTCGCCACAGGGGATTGGTGTTTAAGGGTTACTCGGCGGCGATCTTCGCCTGGGCGGCGGCCCGTGCATGACGGCCATGCTTGAGGGCGATGGGCGCCATTTTCTCGCGATCCAGTTCACCTTCCCACGCTGCTACCACCAGCGCCGCCACGGCGTTGCCGATGATATTGGTCAGCGAACGGCACTCGGCCATAAAGCGGTCGACACCCAGGATCAGCACCATCGCCGCCACCGGCACCGTGGGCACCACCGCGAGGCTGGCGGCCAATGCGACAAAACCTGCACCCACCACCGCACCGGCACCTTTGGAGGTAAGCATCGCCACTGCCAGCAGGGTCAGCTGTTGCTCCAGTGTCAGGTCGATATTGGTCGCCTGGGCCAGGAACAGCACCGCCAGGGTCATATAGATGTTGGTGCCATCCAGGTTGAAGGTGTAGCCAGTGGGCACCACGATCCCCACCACGCCTTTGGACGCGCCGAGGCTTTCGAGTTTCTGGATCAGTTGCGGCAGGGCTGATTCGGATGAACTGGTGCCCAGCACGATCAACAGTTCGGCCTTGATGTAGGTCAGCAGCTTGAAGATGCTGAACCCCACATACCGGGCAATGCTGCCCAGCACCACGGCGACGAAGAAAAACGCGGTGACGTAAAACGTGCCCACCAGTTTCAACAGCGGCAGCAACGAGCCCAGGCCGTACTTGCCGATGGTGAAGGCGATGGCCCCGAAGGCCCCGATCGGCGCAACGCGGCTGATCATGCCGACGATGCGGAAGAACACTTCGCTGGCCTGGTTGATCACGCCCACCAGGGGCCGGCCCTTCTCGCCGATCATCACCAGCCCGAGACCAAATAGCACTGACACAAACAGTACCGGCAGGATTTCGCCTTTGGAGAAGGCATCGAAGAAGGTCGTCGGGATCACATGCATCAGGAACCCGGTGACGCCTTCGCCGTGTTCGGCCTGGCCGACAAAACCGGCGATGGCCGAGGTGTCGAGGGTCTTCACGTCGATGTTGAAACCCACGCCCGGGTGCAGCAGGTGCGCAGCGAGGATGCCGATTACGAGGGCAATGCTGGAGACGATCTCGAAGTACAGCAACGCCTTGCCGCCGACGCGGCCCACCTGCTTCACGTCGTGCATGCTGGTGATGCCGGAGACCACCGTGCAGAAGATGATCGGGCCGATGATCATCTTGATCAGCTTGATAAAACCGTCGCCCAAGGGCTTGAGGTCGATGCCCACCTGGGGCCAGTGGTTGCCGATCAACACGCCCAGCACAATGGCGATGATCACTTGCACATACAGGGTTCCCAGCAGTTTTCTGATTGTCATTTTTATTATCTCGAGACGTTTTTTGGGCAAGCCGCTCCCGTCGCAGGCTGTTTCAAGCCTGCGGGGCGGGAACGGTCAGATCAGCGGTGCATCAAGGCTCAGCGAAGGAAGGTCAGGACTTCGCCGAGCAACAGCTCAGGGACTTCTTCAGCGATGTAGTGGCCGGCCGGCAGGGCCTTACCACGTACGTCGGTAGCGACTTTCTGCCATTCCTTGAGAGGTTCGAAGCAGCGGCCGACGGTGCCTTCGGCGCCCCACATCACCAGCAATGGCAGTTCCAGGTGATTGCCTTTGTCGATATCGGCGCGGTCGTGCTCAAGGTCGATGCCGGCAGCGGCGCGGTAGTCTTCGCAGATGCCGGTGGCGGTGCCGGGCAGTTTCAGGCAGCGCAGGTATTCGGCGAAGGCTTCCTCGGTGAACGGCTTGAGCCCGGCACTGCGGCTGCCCATGACGCTGCGCAGGTACAGTTCCGGATTGCCTTCGATCAGGCTCTCGGGCAGCGGCGCCGGGCGGATCAGGAAGAACCAGTGCCAGTAGGCGCGTGCGAAGGCTTCGTCGGTCTGGGCGTACATGGCCAGGGTCGGTGCGATGTCCAGCAGGACCATGCGCTGTACAGCCTTGGGGTGGTCCAGGGCCAGGCGATGGGCGACGCGGGCGCCACGGTCGTGGGCCAGTACCGAGAACTCATCGAAGCCCAGGGCCTTCATCAATTCGACGCCGTCGCGGGCCATTTCGCGTTTGGAATAGTGGGTGTGGTGGTCATTGGCGGCGGGCTTGCTGCTGTCGCCGTAACCGCGCAGGTCGGCGGCGACCACGGTGAAGTGTTCGGCCAGTTGCTCGGCGACCTTGTGCCAGATGACGTGGGTCTGCGGGTGCCCGTGCAGCAGGAGCAGGCCGGGACCTGTGCCGCCTTTGCGGTAGCAGATGTCCACGCCGTTGACGTGGCGCTGGTCTTTTTGGAATCCGGCGAACATGGAATGACTCCTTGTGATGATTGCCTGCATCCTGAAATCACACGGCGCTCTGGGCAAGGGGGAAAGCGTGGAGGGGTTGTTCATGAAGTGTGTTGAAGGCCGATCTTTCAGGCAGTGCAGGCCAACTGTGGTAGCTGGCTTGCCTGCGATGCAGGCAACTCGGTGTATCAGTCGCACCGAGGTGATGCCATCGCAGGCAAGCCAGCTACCACAGTTGGGTTGTGTCGCCCAGGCGACTTCATCCTTGCTTGAACAACGCCTCGGCACGCTGTCGAACCTGCGCCTCGGTCAAATCCTCCTTGCGCGTAGCCAAAAACCACACATGCCCGAACGGGTCTTTCAGCGTTCCGGAGCGGTCACCGTAGAACTGATCCTTGGGTTCTGAAATCGCGGTGCCGCCGGCCTTGATGGCCTGGGCGAACTGTTGGTCGACGTCCTGCACATACAGATGCAGGCACACGCTGGGATGTTCTTTTCCCGGGCTGCCAAAAGACATCTCGCCACAGGGTGAGGCCATCATGATCGCCGAATCGCCAATGCGCAGTTCGGCATGGCCGATCTTGCCGTCGGGCATGTCCAGGCGCATGACTTCGGTGGCGCCGAAGGCTTTCTTGTAGAACTCGATGGCCTCAGCGGCTTTTTCGATACCCAGGTACGGCGTGATGCTGTGATAGCCCTCGGGAATGGGTTTAACGCTCATATCGTTCTCCTTGATTGTGGTTGTGGAGGGACGGCCTTTTCACTATAGGCCACGCCAATCAAGGGTTTTAGCGATGCCGACGAGGGGCGTTCAGCTGGGCTCCAACAGCTGAGCGCCAGGCCCGCGCTCACCGAGTACGTCGTCCTGATTGCGCAGCGGGCACGCCTCCAGCGACAGACAACCGCAGCCAATGCAGCCATTGAGTTTGTCCCGCAGCAGCATCAGCTTGTCGATGCGCTGGTCCAGGTCCTCACGCCATAGCGCAGACAGGCGCTCCCAATCGGCAGCGTTAGGCGTGCGGCCATCGGGCAGGGTTTGCAGTGCCTCATGGATCGTCGCCAGGGGGATGCCCAAACGCTGGGCAATCTTGATCACCACCACCCGGCGCAACACGTCCCGCGAGTAGCGCCGCTGATTGCCGGCGTTGCGGCTGCTCTTGATCAAACCCTTGGTTTCGTAGAAGTGCAGGGCTGTAACGGCCACGCCGCTGCGAGCCGCCAATTGGCCGACGGTGAGTTCTTTGGTGACCATAAAAAAGCCCTTGACCTTGACTTAACTAGAGGTTTTACCCTGCGTGGCATCGAATCGCAAGATTGTGCCTACAGTGAGAGGGGAATGTTCATGCAGGTATTAGAGAAGAGTCTGAGTTTTACCCAGATGGTCGAGTTCCAGATCGAACCTCAGCAGCAATCCGCGTTGGTAGCGGCCCTGTCATCCCAAAGCGAGCGTTTGGCCCAGGGCCATGGCGGCTTTATCAATGCCAGCGTGCAGGTCAGCGACGATGGACGCCGGGTGCTCAGCTACTTGCAATGGCGCTCCCGCGAGGACGGTGAGGCGGCCTTCAAGTGTTTTGAGCACGGTGAAGAAGATTTCTGGACGCTGATACGTGCCCACCAGGCCACGGCAGTGACCTTCGGTTCGTTTCAGGTGCTGCGCAGTATCGAGCGCAGCCATGACAACGCTTTGCACTGCCGCCTAAATTGACAGGTGCAACATGCGCTCGCCCTGCACGTTCTCGCCGGGGCGGCGCTTGTTCACGGCCAGCTCGCCGATCTTGATCAAGCGGGTACGCGTCACGTTGCGGCTCAGGCCCAGCAGGTTGGCGGTGTGCACCTGGTTGTAATGGCTGAAGCGGTAGGCAGCGCGCAGCAGCGCATCCTCGACCTTTTCGTGCAAGGCCCCGGCCTGTTCCTCGAAGAGTTTTTGAAAGGCGCGTTCCAGCAGGGCTTCAGCGCTGTTGTCGATGCCGTGCTGGCTGTCGTCCTGACGCTCGATGCGCATGTTCGACAGACGCAGGTCGTCGCGTTCGATCACGCCGTTGCGGCAGATCAGCAGGGTGTGATGAATCACGTTTTCCAGCTCGCGGATGTTGCCCGGCCAGCTGTAGCTTTTGAGTTTCTGCTCGGCCTCGCGGCTGATGGTGATCGGGCCGTAACCCAGGCGCTGGCTGTAGGCTTCGATAAAGTGCCGGGTCAAGGGCAGGATGTCGCCGGGCCGGTCCCGCAATGGGCTGAGTTCGAGGCTGACCACGTCAAGGCGGTAGTACAGGTCTTCGCGGAAATGCCCGGCGTTGATGGCTTTTTCCAATTGAACGTTGGTGGCCGCCAATACCCGCACGTCGATGGGAATGCTTTTGCGTGAGCCCAGGCGCACCACTTCGCGCTCCTGGAGTACCCGCAGCAGCTTGACCTGAATTGCCATCGGCAGATCACCGATTTCATCGAGGAACAGGGTGCCGCCGTCGGCTTCCTCGAACCAGCCGGCCTTGGCGCTGAGGGCGCCGGTGAAGGCGCCTTTTTCATGGCCGAACAACTCGGCTTCCACCAGAGATTCGGAAAACGCGCCGCAGTTTACCGCCACGAACGGTCGGTTGCGCCGCGCGCTGAGATTGTGGATATGGCGCGCCACCAGCTCTTTACCGGTACCGGTTTCGCCGATGATCAGCACGCTGGCTTCGCTGGGCGCGACTTGCTGGATGTGCGCCAGCAGCGCCTGGGATTTCGGGTCTTCGAAGACCTGGGCCGTGGCGCGGATCGAGGTCGCAAGAGCGGGCGAGGGCGGTAGGGTTAAAAGCTGCATGGGCACCTCTTCTAGGAGTAGAACGTGGGAATCGGCAGGGACTGGTTCAACGCCCAGTCCCCCAGTTCGTGGAGTTTGTAGTCCACCGGGTCGTGCAGGGTTTGCGTGCGCAGGTTGCGCCAGTGTCGGTCCAGGCGCAGGGAGGCGTGGGTGGAACGCGCGCCGGTGACTTCGAACAGGCGGCTGCACAGTTCCAGGCCGTTGCGGGTGGCGGCGACCTTGGCGGTGGCGATGGCGATGGCCAGTTCGCCGCGCTCGCTTTCGCTGAGGCTCGGGCCCCTGGCCCAGGCCTGGTCCAGCAGCTCGGCGGCACGTTCCACCAGCAGGCGCACGCCTTCAAGGGCGACCCAGAATTCGCCGTAGTGGTTGAGCACGTACGGGTCCTGGCGAATGTCCTGCACCGTGGATTTATGCCAGGGCCGGGTTTCGGTCAGGGTGTAATTTCTTGCTTCTTCGAAAGCCCCTTCGGCGATGCCGAGGAACATGTGAGTGAAGGTCAACTGGGCGATCAGCGGGCGCAGGCAGGCGAAGGGTGTGCTCAGCGGGCCGGGATCGAGGAGCAATTCCGACTCCTCCACGCGTACCCGTTCGAAGCTTGCGCTGCCGCTGTCGGTCTGGCGCTGGCCAATGTTGTTCCAGTCATTGTGCAACGTGATGCCGCTGCGCCCGCTGGGGATGGCGGCGATCAGCAGCTTGCCGCCGGCGCTTTCATCCACCGCTGAGGCGATCAGCATTTCCGAGTCGCTGGCGCCGGAGCAAAAGCTCTTCTTGCCGGAGAATTCGCGCCAGCCTTTGTAGGCCTTGACCACTGTGCGTGTGTCCAAGGGGTTGAGGGCGTTGCCCCAGAACCAGTTTTTGCGAGCGGTTTGTTCGAACCAGGGTTGCCATTGCTCCGGGCGGGAGAACAGCCGCACGGTGGCGAGCATCAGGTGATGAAAGCCGAAGACGTGGGCGATGGAGCTATCGACCTTGGCGAACTCGCGAACGATCTCCAGGGTCTCGCTCCAGCGAGCGCCGAGGCCGCCGTATTGGGTGGGAATACTCAGGGCCAGCAAGCCGCTTTGGCGCAGGGCGTCACGTTCGGTCTTGGGTGTGCCGCCGCGCTCGTCCCGTTCGACGGCGGTGAGGGCGAATTCGGCGGCCAGCAGTTTGGCGGTCTGCAACGGTGAGGGCAGGACGCTGTTGGGTTTGGCTGTCACACGGGATTCCTCATGGTGTGCCGGGGCGTGCCCCGGCAGACGGCAAGTCAGGCCTTGGCTTTTGCCGGCAGGACGTCGTTGGCAATCATTTCGCCGAACGGTCCGGTGAGGTTGGTGACGCCGCGCCCGGCCAGGCTCGCATAAGGTTCCGGCAGCAGCGGGAACACCAGTTCGGCAAAGCGATACGCCTCTTCCAGGTGCGGGTAGCCGGAGAAGATGAAGCTTTCGATGCCCAGGTCCGCGTATTCCTTGATCCGCTCGGCAACTTGCTGAGGGTTGCCCACCAAGGCCGTGCCCGCGCCGCCACGCACCAGGCCGACGCCGGCCCACAGGTTGGGGGCGATTTCCAGGTTGTCGCGGCGCCCGTCGTGCAGGGCAGCCATGCGCCGCTGGCCTTCGGAGTCAAAGCGTGAGAAAGACTTTTGCGCGGCGGCGATGGTTTCGTCGCTGATGTGTTCGATCAGTTTGGCGGCGGCTTTCCAGGCGTCTTCTTCGGTTTCGCGCACGATCACATGCAAGCGAATCCCGAACTTGACGGTGCGCCCGTGGCGGGCGGCGCGCTCACGCACGTCGGCGAGTTTTTCCGCGACGGCGGCCGGTGGTTCACCCCAGGTCAGGTATACGTCGACTTGTTCGGCGGCGAGGTCGTGGGCAGCGTCGGAGGAGCCGCCGAAGTACAAGGGCGGATATGGCTTCTGCACCGGTGGGTAAAGGGCCTTGGCGTTCTGCACCCGCAGGTGTTTGCCTTCGAAGTCCACCGATTCGCCCTGCAACACGCGGCGCCAGATCTTGAGGAATTCGTCGGTCACTTCGTAGCGTTCGCTGTGATCGAGGAAACTGCCGTCGCCGCGGTTTTCGTCGGGGTCACCGCCGGTCACCACGTTGATCAACAGGCGGCCATTGGACAGGCGGTCGAGGGTGGCGGCCATACGTGCGGATACGGTCGGCGAGATGATCCCCGGGCGAATCGCTACCAGGTAGCGCAGGCGTTCGGTCAGTGGCACCAGTGCCGAGGCGATGACCCAGGAGTCTTCGCAGGAGCGGCCGGTGGGGATCAGCACGCCGTGGTAGCCGAGGTTGTCCGCAGCTTGGGCGACTTGTTTCAAATAGTTGAGGGTGACCGGGCGAGCGCCCTGGGTGGTGCCCAGGTAATGACCGTCACCGTGTGTAGGCAGAAACCAGAAAACATCCATGACAAATCCTTAAGCGATTTTCAGCAGAGAGGTGGGATGCGCGGCAAACAACGGCGCGGCGCGTTCTGCAGCAAGGCGAATGCGGGCCTTCAAGGGCTCACTGGTTATTTGGTAATCGGTGAAGTCGGCCTCGGTGGCGTACACGCCAATCGGCAAAGTCAGGGCCTGGAAGAAACTGAACAGCGGGCGCAACTGGTGATCGAGTACCAGGGCGTGGCGTTCGCTGCCGCCGGTAGCCGCCAGCAACACCGGGGTGTTGATCAGGGCGTTGAGGTCGACCAGGTCGAACAGGTGCTTGAGCAGGCCAGGGTAAGAACCGCGATACACCGGGGCGGCGACGATCAGCAGGTCGGCCTGTTCGATGGCGTGCAGTTGCGCCTCGACGTCGGCGGGCAACTCCTGGCGGGACAGTGCTCCGCCCAGTGGCCGGGCAATGTCGCCCAGTTCAATCAGGGTGGTCTGGATCGGCAATTGAGTGGCCAGTTCGGCCAGCACCGCCTGGGTCAACACCAGGGTGCGGGACGGGCGCCAGGTTCCGCCGGAGAGGGCAACGACATTCAGTGGACGGGTCATCAACAGTTCCTTTTTCAACAGTCGCTCAGGGCAAGAGCAGTAGCAGGACTTGAGCAAGAGCTGTACCAAGCTGCGCAGGCCTTGACTGGCGCGGCTCGTGGGCCAGGTGTTGGAAAATGACGGTGTTGTCTGCCTGGTGTTTTGTTGAATGACTGTTGCCTGGACAACAGTTGCCAGGCGAACAGTGGCGTGAGCGTTGAAGCCATTTATAGAGGGTTGTGTTTATTCCGTAAATGAACGTATTTCCATATTTATAGATCTGCATGGAATATAAGACGTGGCTATCACAGGTGTCGCAAGGGTTGATAGCGACTATCACGGCTGATGATTTTTCACCGTGCGGGGTCGGGAGTAGCCTGTGCTCATTGACTTCAACCCGTTTCGCAGGACCTACGCCATGAACCGTTTTCTCGCCATTTCCGTATTGCTCGTCACCTCAGTCCTTGCCGGTTGCGCGACACATTCGTCGCCTGAACTGCGGGCCTACTCGGCGGAAGAGAGCAAGGAACTGGCGCTGGAAGCCCTGAGCCGTCGAGGCCTGTCGTTTGATGAATACCAACAGAAGAAAGCCGAACTGACCGGCCAGCCACAGAAAACCTTCGGTTTCGACCGTCAGGGTGAAATGAATGCCGAGCGCGGTATGACGCTGCACGGTCGCCCCAGTTGAGTCAGTGGCCAGGTCTGAAAAGCCCGAGGTTTCCCACAGGAATCTCGGGCTTTTTGTTTGCCATCCGTTTCCCGGAGCCTGTTAAGCTGAATTTCAGGAGCGTTCCTACGCACTTTTAAATAAAGTGGTCTTTCTTTCACGGCACGGAATCAGGTAAACCATCTTCCTTCCTGATCGCTGCCCCTGAGACGTTGTTCTCGGGAACATGCTCTGCGAGTCTTTAACGTCATGAATAAACGTCCGCTGTATTTCGACTACGCCGCCACCACGCCGGTGGATGAGCGGGTCATCCAGGTGATGGTCGAGTGTCTGGGCTTCAACGCCAACTTCGGTAACCCTGCGTCCAGTTCCCACGCGTTCGGCCAACAGGCCCGGCAAACGGTTGAGCAGGCGCGGGGCCAGGTGGCTGAACTGGTCGGCGCCGAGCCGGCACAGATCGTCTGGACCTCCGGAGCCACCGAGTCCAACAACCTCGCCATCAAGGGCGTCGCCCAGGCGCGGGGCGTGGCCGGTGGGCATATCATCACCAGCCAGATTGAACACAAGGCCACGCTCGACACCGCCCGCCAGCTGCAGGAAGCCGGGGTTGCCGTGACGTACCTGGTGCCGGACGCCGAAGGTTTGATCAGCGTCGAGGCGGTGAGCGAAGCATTGCGGGAGGACACCTTCCTGGTGTCGCTGATGCTGGTGAACAACGAGCTGGGCACCCTCAACGATATCCAGGCGATTGGCGCGCGAGTGCGTGAGCACGGTGCGTTGTTTCACGTGGATGCGGCACAGGGCGCGGGTAAGGTCGCGATTGACCTGGCTAAGTGGCCGGTGGACCTGATGTCATTTTCAGCCCACAAACTCTATGGCCCCAAGGGCATCGGCGCGCTGTACGTCGGCCCACGTGCGCAGCAGAAAGTGCTGGCGCAGATTCACGGCGGTGGTCATGAAGGCGGCTTGCGTTCCGGCACCCTGGCGACTCACCAGATCGCCGGTATGGGCACGGCGTTCGCACTGGCGGCGGCGTCCTTTGCTGAAGAAAAGGCAACCATTGTTGCCCTGCGCGAACGCCTGCTGGAACAGCTGAATACGATTGCCGGGGTGCGCCTCAATGGCAGCCTCACCCAGCGTATTCCCCACACCTTGAGCCTGACGTTCAGCGAGGGCGAGTTCAATTCCGCCGCGTTGAGCGCGGGCATTGCCTTCTCGGCCACGTCGGCCTGCAATTCGGCGAGCAATGCACCATCACATGTGCTTCTGGCCCTGGGCCATGATGCCCGCAGCGCAGGTCGCACCATTCGCTTGAGCCTCGGGCGGTTTACCACCGAGCAGGACATCGATCAGGCGGTACAGCTGATCAAGGCCGCACTGGCCAGCGCACCGGCTTTCTGGGCCGTTTGACCCCATAACAATTATTAGTGGTTAGCAGGAGACACGATGAGCACACAGCCTTTGACCCATGGAACGGTTCCCCAGCGCCTGGCGCAGACCCGCGAACTGATGAGCCGCGAGGGCATTCATGCCCTGTTGGTGCCGTCGGCCGACCCGCATTTGTCCGAATACCTGCCGGGTTACTGGCAGGGCCGTCAGTGGTTGTCGGGTTTTCATGGGTCGGTGGGCACGCTGATTGTCACCGCTGATTTCGCCGGAGTGTGGGCAGACAGCCGTTACTGGGAACAGGCGACCAAAGAGCTCAAAGGCAGTGGTATCGAGTTGGTCAAGCTGCAACCCGGTCAGCCCGGGCCGCTGGACTGGCTGGCGGAACAGACGCCGGAAGGCGGTGTGGTGGCCGTGGATGGCGCGGTCATGGCCGTTGCATCGGCACGTACCTTGGGCAGCAAGCTGGAGGCTCGTGGTGCACGCTTGCGTACGGACATCGACCTGTTGAATGAAGTCTGGCAAGACCGTCCGACCTTGCCGAACCAGCCGATCTACCAGCATCTGCCGCCTCAGGCCACCGTCAGCCGCGGCGAGAAGCTCGCAGCCCTGCGAGCCAGCTTGAAGGAGAAGGGCGCCGATTGGCATTTCATCGCGACCCTGGACGACATTGCCTGGCTGTTTAACCTGCGCGGCGGCGACGTTTCGTTCAACCCGGTGTTTGTATCCTTCGCCTTGATTGGCCAGCACCAGGCGACGCTGTTCGTGGCCTTGAGCAAGGTCGACGCCGAGCTTCGCGCCGTGCTGGAACAGGATGGCGTGACCCTGCGGGATTACAGCGAAGTTGCGGCGGCGTTGCAGGACATTCCTTCGGGCGTCAGTGTGCAGGTCGACCCGGCACGGGTGACCGCCGGCTTGCTGGAAAACCTCGGCAGTGGCGTGACGCTGATCGAAGGGCTTAACCCGACCACCTTGGCCAAGTCGCGCAAAAGCCTGGCGGACGCCGAGCATATTCGCCAGGCGATGGAGCAGGATGGCGCAGCCCTGTGTGAATTCTTCGCCTGGCTCGACAGCGCGTTGGGTCGCGAACGCATCACCGAGCTGACTATTGATGAGCACCTGACCGCGGCCCGTACCCGTCGTCCGGGTTATGTGTCGTTGAGCTTCAACACGATTGCCGCGTTCAATGCCAATGGCGCGATGCCGCACTATCACGCGACTGAAGAAGAGCACGCGCTGATCGAAGGCGATGGTTTGCTGCTGATCGACTCCGGTGGCCAGTACCTGGGCGGCACGACCGATATCACGCGGATGGTGCCTATCGGCACGCCAAGCGAAGAGCAGAAGCGCGACTGCACGCGTGTACTCAAGGGTGTGATCGCGTTGTCCCGCACGCATTTCCCCAAGGGGATTCTTTCGCCGCTGCTGGACACCATCGCCCGGGCTCCGATCTGGGCGGAAGGCGTGGACTACGGCCACGGCACTGGCCATGGCGTAGGTTATTTCCTGAATGTGCATGAAGGTCCACAGGTAATCGCCTACCAAGCCGTCGCTGCGCCGCAAACGGCGATGCAGGCGGGCATGATTACGTCCATCGAACCGGGCACTTATCGTCCGGGCCGTTGGGGCGTGCGCATCGAGAACCTGGTGTTGAACCGTGAGGCGGGCAAGACCGAGTTTGGCGAGTTCCTCAAGTTCGAGACACTCACCTTGTGCCCGATCGATACCCGTTGCCTTGAGCCGTCGCTGCTGACGGTGGAAGAGCGCCAGTGGTTCAACGACTACCATGCGCAAGTGCGCGAGCGCCTGAGTCCGCTGGTCAGTGGCGCTGCGCTGGAGTGGTTGCAGGTGCGGACAGCCGCGATCTAGCTCAGCGCTTCACGCACAAAGTCCAGGCGATCCTGGCCAAAGAACAGCTGGTTGCCGACAAACAGGCTGGGGGCACCGAATACGCCACGTTGGATGGCGTGTTCGGTGTTGTCCTTGAGGGCGGCCTTGACCTCGTCGTCATTGGTCAGCGCCAGGATTTCCTCGGGATCAAAGCCATGTTCGGCCAGCACTGCGGCCACCACTGACATGTCTCCCAAGTGACGGCCCTCTACCCAAAGAGCGCGGAACAGACAGTCGATGAAGTCGAGAAAACGCTCGGGCTGGCGCATTTGAATGCCGGTGACCGCGCGCATCAGCTGCAAGGTGTTGATGGGAAAGTGCGGATTGAACTTGAGCGGAACGTTGTAGCGCTGGGCATAGCGCGCCAGGTCCTGGAACATGTAGCGGCCTTTGGCGGGAACAGTGGCCGGTGACGCATTGCCGGTGGCCTTGAACACGCCGCCCAGCAGCATTGGTTTATAAATCAGCTGGGCGCCGGTTGCCGCGCACAGGTCTGGAAGCTGGGTATAGGCCAAATAGGTGGCAGGGCTGCCGAGATCGAAGAAAAACTCCACGGTTTTACGCATGCTGGGTACTCGCTGTTTATTGTTATGGGGCGTGCTTACCAGGGTTCATTCCAGGGGCGCAGGTCCAGCTCGAAGGTCCAGGCGTCCCGTGGCTGGCTATGCAGGTACCAGTAGTTATCGGCGATGTGCTCGGGGTTGAGAATACCGTCCTGATCCTTGAGGGCATATTTTTGCGGGAAGTTGTCGCGGATGAAATCGGTGTCGATGGCGCCATCGACTACTACGTGGGCGACGTGGATATTTCGCGGGCCCAGTTCGCGGGCCATGCTTTGCGCCAGCGCGCGAATCCCGTGTTTGGCCCCAGCAAATGCAGCAAAGCCGGCGGCGCCACGCAAGCCGGCGGTGGCACCGGTAAACAGGATGGTCCCGCGATTACGGGTGACCATGCGCTTGGCCACTTCCCTGGCGTTGAGGAAGCCTGAGAAACAGGCCATCTCCCAAATTTTGAAGTACTTGCGGGCGGTTTCTTCGAGGATGCTGCACGGCACGTTGGCGCCAATGTTGAAGACAAAGGCTTCGATGGGCCCCAACTCGGTTTCAATCTGTTCGATCAGGGCGATAACGTCCTCTTCCTTGCGGGCATCGCAGGCAAAGCCATGCGCTTCCCCACCTGCCGCCTGGATGCTGTCCACCAAGGGTTGCAGTTTATCGGCGCTGCGCCGGGTCACGCAGGCGAGATAACCCTCACGGGCAAAGCGCTTGGCGATGGCGCCACCTGTGGCATCGCCGGCACCCACTACCAGTACGATTTTCTTGTTGTTCGTCATGGGAGATCCTTTAGTAAACGATCGTTTGCCAAACGAACGTTATGCTACGATCCGACAGGCGTCAAGCAGACAGCAGAGAGGGAAGTGATGCGATATTCGGCCAGTCATAAGCAGGAAACCAAAGAGAAGCTGCTGGATAGCAGTGCGGCCTTGGCGAAGAAAGAAGGGTTTGCCAGCGTCGGGGTGGATGGCTTGATGAAAGCCATTGGCTTGAGTGGCGGCGCCTTTTATAGCCACTTCGCCTCAAAGGACGAATTGTTCAGCTCGATTGTCGAACGTGAATTGAGCCATAGTCTTGAGCGCTTGAATGGCAATGGTGTGCAGAGTCGGGAACGGCTGGATCGCTGTCTGAAGTTCTATTTGAGCATGGCCCATGTGGAGCAGTCGGAGGCGGGCTGTGCGTTGCCGAGCCTGGGTGCGGAGATTGCGCGGTCTGATGTGGCGGTACGCCAACAGGCGCAGGACTGGATTTGTCGATTGCAGGCGGGCTGGGCTGCAACGTTGGGCAGCGAGGACCTGGCGTGGTCGATTCTGTCGCAGTGCATCGGCGCCCTGGTAGTGGCACGGATGATGGTCAGCCCACAGGTACAGGCGCAGGTTCTGTCATCGAACTACGATGTGCTCAGTCAACAGCTGTCGAGGTCGTGAGAGCGTCGACAGCTATTTGCAGATGACGATCATGCTTCGGCTGGTGTAGCCGGCGGGGTTGAGGCCGAATGGGTAGTCGCCCGGGTCTTCGGCGTTGTCGCCTGACTTGGCGATGACCTTATAGCCTTTGGCTCCACATGAGTTAGCTGCGCTGGCGTAGCACTTGTCCCAGGAGGAGGACAGTCCCGAGCAGTTGATATGCAGGCCCTTTTTTCCCCGTTTCACTTCGGTCTTGGTGGTCGCGGCACAACCTGCAATCGCCACAATCATCAACAGCATCAAAATTCGCTTCATTCCTATCCTTAATAGCCGCCTCGCTTAACAGCACGAAGCTGGCTTTGCTCGCTCTCGACTGTAGCGTTCATGATGTCCTTATCTAAATTCTCCATGACTGACACTGGGTTACGGTCTAAACATGGCCTAATTGAGCGGCAAATGCCAGGGCTACGTCAAATCCTGAATCAATCGGCAGGAACGAGTGGCTTTGATTCGTTACGCATGGTCAGGGTTGCGCCAACGGAGGCCAGGATGATGCAGGTGATCGCCAGCCACTGTGCCAGGGACAAGTGTTCTTGAAGGAAAAACAGGCCTGACAGGGCGCCGAACGCGGGCTCGATACTCATCAAGGTTCCGAATGTGCGGGCGGGCAGGCGAGTCAGGGCGACCATCTCCAGGGTGTAGGGCAGGGCGGTGGATAAAACAGCGACACCAATGGCAATCGGGATCAGGGAGGGTGTGAGTAATGCCGCGCCCGCGTGGACGATTCCGATCGGCGCGACAAACAGTGCGGCAATCATTACACCCAGGGCGGCGGTTTGTACGCCGTTGTCAGCGCCGGCCTTTTGGCCAAACAAAATATAGAGCGCCCAGCACACACCTGCACCCAGTGCATAAGCGGCGCCCGTCAGGTCAATGCCGTTGCTGGCCTCTCCCATGGGGATCAGTAACAGAAGGCCAATGATGGCCAAGGCTATCCAGAGAAAGTCCACAGCGCGCCGCGATGCATAAATGGCGACGGCCAGTGGGCCGGTGAATTCCAGGGCTACTGCGATGCCTAGCGGAACGGTCCGCAGTGACATATAGAAGAGGAAGTTCATTCCGCCCAAGGCCATGCCGTATACGACCACGGTCTGTAGCGACCTGGCAGTGAGCTTGGCGCGCCAGGGACGTAATAGAAGCAGCATGATGACGCTGGCAAAAATCAGGCGCAGGGTGGTGGTGCCTTGGGCGCCCACAATGGGGAACATACTTTTGGCGAGTGATGCGCCTGATTGAATGGAGGCCATGGCAATGAGTAGCAGGCCGACCGGAAACAATGTCGAGGCCAGGCTACGGGGGGAAGTGGTCATTGAGGGTGTTCGTCCGAGGTCGTATTTAAAGAAGCAGAAGTGGCTATGATGCTTAACTGTTTAGGAATGAGCAATATATTGCTCAGCTTGCTCAGTATTCCTCTATATATAGGAGGATTTTGTGGTTGTCGG